>NZ_JBSRYH010000001.1:1167500-5967500 GCF_054056435.1 Bradyrhizobium sp. USDA 4369
AGGTAAAGCCAACTCCCATGGTGTGACGGGCGGTGTGTACAAGGCCCGGGAACGTATTCACCGTGGCGTGCTGATCCACGATTACTAGCGATTCCAACTTCATGGGCTCGAGTTGCAGAGCCCAATCCGAACTGAGACGGCTTTTTGAGATTTGCGAAGGGTCACCCCTTAGCTTCCCACTGTCACCGCCATTGTAGCACGTGTGTAGCCCAGCCCGTAAGGGCCATGAGGACTTGACGTCATCCCCACCTTCCTCGCGGCTTATCACCGGCAGTCTCCTTAGAGTGCTCAACTAAATGGTAGCAACTAAGGACGGGGGTTGCGCTCGTTGCGGGACTTAACCCAACATCTCACGACACGAGCTGACGACAGCCATGCAGCACCTGTGTTTCGGGCTCCGAAGAGAAGGTCACGTCTCTGCGACCGGTCCCAAACATGTCAAGGGCTGGTAAGGTTCTGCGCGTTGCGTCGAATTAAACCACATGCTCCACCGCTTGTGCGGGCCCCCGTCAATTCCTTTGAGTTTTAATCTTGCGACCGTACTCCCCAGGCGGAATGCTTAAAGCGTTAGCTGCGCCACTGGTGAGTAAACCCACCAACGGCTGGCATTCATCGTTTACGGCGTGGACTACCAGGGTATCTAATCCTGTTTGCTCCCCACGCTTTCGTGCCTCAGCGTCAGTATCGGGCCAGTGAGCCGCCTTCGCCACTGGTGTTCTTGCGAATATCTACGAATTTCACCTCTACACTCGCAGTTCCACTCACCTCTCCCGAACTCAAGATCTTCAGTATCAAAGGCAGTTCTGGAGTTGAGCTCCAGGATTTCACCCCTGACTTAAAGACCCGCCTACGCACCCTTTACGCCCAGTGATTCCGAGCAACGCTAGCCCCCTTCGTATTACCGCGGCTGCTGGCACGAAGTTAGCCGGGGCTTATTCTTGCGGTACCGTCATTATCTTCCCGCACAAAAGAGCTTTACAACCCTAGGGCCTTCATCACTCACGCGGCATGGCTGGATCAGGGTTGCCCCCATTGTCCAATATTCCCCACTGCTGCCTCCCGTAGGAGTTTGGGCCGTGTCTCAGTCCCAATGTGGCTGATCATCCTCTCAGACCAGCTACTGATCGTCGCCTTGGTAGGCCATTACCCTACCAACTAGCTAATCAGACGCGGGCCGATCTTTCGGCGATAAATCTTTCCCCGTAAGGGCTTATCCGGTATTAGCACAAGTTTCCCTGTGTTGTTCCGAACCAAAAGGTACGTTCCCACGCGTTACTCACCCGTCTGCCGCTGACGTATTGCTACGCCCGCTCGACTTGCATGTGTTAAGCCTGCCGCCAGCGTTCGCTCTGAGCCAGGATCAAACTCTCAAGTTGAACTTGAAGCTTTGAACCGGCTGATCACAACGTTTGACGAGGTCCCACCAATCGATCTCCACGCTTCACAGCGCGAAAACCATGGTGTTACCTTTGAAACATTGTCCGCCGAAGTCTTCTCGTCCGATCTCAAATGAAAGCCGAAGCTCCCACCCGAGACCCGCAAGGACTCCGCCGTCCACGTTTCTCTTTCTTCATCTTCACTTGTCAAACAGCCCGGGACCACAGCCCCACCCCTCTCTCGGAGGGGACCCGCTCAACCTTCTTCGAAGACGATGAAGCAACCGGGTTCTACCGGTTGTGCACCACTCAACGAAGTGAGGAGCAGTATCGGCGCGAATGCTCGCTTCGGTGTGTCCCGAAGCGGCGCCGCGCTCAGTGACCGTGCTTATAGGGGGGGGCGTTCGGGGTGTCAACGACCTTTTTCATGAAATCGTCGCATCGAATCATTTTTTTCGGGACCGCCCGAGAACCCCGATTTCTTGCGGACATCGTGCCCCACTTGGGCCACAATCCTGCGACGATTTGTTAAGCATCGACCTGAATTGATTTGGCTCCAGGTGGGGATGCCAAACTTCATGGGTGATCCAGATCAAGGAATGGGCGAGCCCTTCGCCTGATCAGACGACCGAGACGACATCGAGAGATCCTGAAGAATAACAGCGGTTCGGGGATTGCGGGTTCCAAGCCCAACAGCCTCGAACCGTCAGAGACGCGCCATCATTCCGAGCCGTTTGTCTTACACGGTAGCCAACCGGCAGCTGAGTGATCTCGGTGCTGACTTTGAACTTGGGGGACGAAGGTTGAACCATCGGACGTCACGCGGGGGATATGGACGCGAGGTCGGCATGATCGATCTCGGTCATGAGCCGCCGCTATCGGTCGATGGCTCCGAAGCCGCGGTGATTGATCGCCGACGCGTCTCCGTACAATGGTTCTCGGGTACGATCCTGACCGGTCTGTGTGGCGCAGCCCTCATTGGTGGCGCCGTTTTCGCTTCGCTCGATGGCGAGATGACATTCGCCCGTATGCCGGAGCGCGTCGAGAGCGCGCTGCGCGGCGCCTTCGGCGCCAATGATCGCGTTGCCACGCTGCGCAAGAGCGACCGGCTGCCGCCGCCGAGCGAGGCTGCCCTCGCCCGCAACGTCGTGCGCGTCTCGACCGTGACCCGCGCCGGGTCCCGCGAGCTGATCCGGGTCCGTCCCTATGTGCGGATCTCGGGCAACCTGTCGATGACCACCAGCGACCTCTCGGCCAAGATCCCGCCGTTCAACGCCCAGCGGCTGCTCAACGACGGCGATAATGACAAGACCGGCTCTGGCGAGGATCCCAACAACCCCGAGGCGGTCGAGCCCGACGCCGAAGTGTCGTTCGTGACCAAGGACCTCGCCGGCGTATTGCCGAAGGCCAAGATCGCGGCTTCGGTGGCGCTGGACGAGATCGTGATGCGGGTTCGTGACGCGGCGAACTGGCGTGGCAATAATGGCGGCGTCCGCTACGCGTCGCTTGCCAATGCCGCGGCCGACGCTACCGGCGTACAGGGCGTGCAAGGCGGCGACCTCAAACTGTCCTATGCCGGCGACGGGACCTCGCTTGATCCTTACGCCGGCTTCGAGACCCGGGTCGTGCCCGAGAACGTGACCTTGCTGCCCAAGACCAAGGACCAGATCACCGGCGGCAATCCGCTCGGCGAGCGCGTCCATCTGGTGAAGAAGGGCGACACTGTCACCTCGATCCTGCGCGACCAGGGCGCGACGCCCGACGAGGCCAAGGCGATCGCCGCCCAGCTCGGCACGCGCGGCCGCGACGGCGGTCTCAAGGAAGGCGAGAAGCTGCGCATCCTGATGGCGCCGTCGAGCCCTGCCCCCGGCGCCCGGCTGCAGCCGTTCCGCGTCATCGTCGCCAACGAGACCATGATCGAGGCGGTGGCGGCGCTGTCCGATCTCGGCAAATATGTCGCCGTCGACGTCCAGAGCATGAACACGGTCACCGAGACCGCCGACAACACCAATGACGAAGAGGATGACGGCACCGGCGTCCGCCTCTACCAGAGCATCTACGAAACGGCGATGCGCAACAAGGTGCCGGCGCCCGTCATCGAGGACATGATCCGGATCTATTCCTACGACGTCGATTTCCAGCGCAAGGTGCAGCCCGGCGACTCGTTCGACGTGTTCTATGCCGGCGACGACGACGACAAGCCCGCCACCACCGACAAGAGCGAGGTGCTGTTCGCCTCGCTGACCGTCGGCGGCGAGACCAAGAAATACTACCGGTTCCAGACCCCCGACGACAGCGTCGTCGACTATTATGACGAGACCGGCAAGAGCGCGAAGAAGTTCCTGGTCCGCAAGCCGGTCAACAACGCCATCATGCGCTCCGGCTTCGGCGGCCGCCGCCACCCGATCCTCGGCTATGTGAAGATGCACACCGGCGTCGATTGGGCGACCGCCTATGGCACCCCAATTTTCGCCTCCGGCAACGGCGTGCTGGAGAAGGTCGGCACCGAAGGCGGCTACGGCAAATATATCCGCATCAAGCACAACAATGGCTATGAGACCGCCTATGGCCATTTGTCCGCGTTCGCCAAGGGCATGGAGCCCGGCAAGCGCGTGCGCCAGGGCCAGGTCATCGGCTTCGTCGGCTCGACCGGCATGTCGACGGGCCCGCATGTGCACTACGAAATCCTGGTCAACGGCCGTTTCGTCGACCCGATGCGCGTGAAGCTGCCCCGCGGCCGCTCGCTGGAGGGCCAGATGATGGCCAGCTTCGAGAAGGAGCGCGACCGCGTCGACCAGATGATGACCAGCCGCGGCAATGGCGCGTCGCGGATTTCAGATGCCGGCCCGATCCAGGTGAGCCGGTAGGGCTGCCAGCGTAGCTCTGCCTCGGTCTCGACCGGCAACGCTGCGACCGATCCGGCCGCCCATCGCGCGACCGCCGCAGCAAGGTCGAAAGCGCCTCGCCCCGTGGCAGCGTCGCAATCAAACGCAACATTTGCCGCAAAACCGCCCGACGATCCTCGCGGTCTTTTCGTTGTCCCGTAAGTCTGAGGTAAGTTGAGCCTCGTCTGTTCCGCCCGTCTCCAATCAAGAGCGAGCGGAAATGGAAATCGTGCATGTCATCGAGCGCGGCGATCCGGGGCGGGCAGACGCGGAAGCGTTCGTCCGGGACGTCTATCGTCGTGAGTATGGCGCCGAGGTCACGGACTTCGCCAACCGGCTGATCTGCCGGTTCGGGTTCGGTCGACAAATCTCTTGCGTGGCCGGCGTCCGGCTCGCGTCCGACGGCTTCTTCTCCGAACAATACCTCTCCGAGCCGGTCGAGATGACGCTGGCGCGCGCTAGCGGACGCAGTGTCCAGCGCAGCGAGATCTATGAGGTCACGACTCTTGCGAGCCGCTCGCCACGCGAGATCGCCGCCTTCATCGACGACCTCATCGCGTTCGGTACGCGCCACGAACTGTCATGGTCGTTCTTCACCGTGACCCGGCGACTCAGCCGGCTGCTCAGGCGCCATCACGTCGCCCCGATCTACCTGGCCGACGCTGATCCTGGGCGGCTGGCCGATTCATCCGCCTGGGGCCGCTACTACGAGACCGAGCCGAAGGTCTACGCCTCGTGTGGCAGCGACCAGCTTCGTCCCCGCGCGTCTCGCGTTGCGGAGGCCCGCCATGCGTCGTTTTTTTGATGCGATGCTGGCGCACGCCAAGCGCGCCCCAGACCGGATCGCCTGCAGCGATCCGGATGTCACCCTGACGCGTGCCGGCCTGCTGGCCGAAGCAGGCAGGCTAGCCGCGGCGTTGCCGGGGACCGCGCGGACGATCGGGCTGCTGATGCCGAACGGCTGCGACCATGCCGCCGCGCAGATCGCCTGCGTCGCAGCGGGGCGAATCACGGTACCGCTACCGACCTTCTTCAGCCCGCAGCAACTCGCGCATATCGTGCGCGACGCAGGCATCGACCTGGTGCTCACCCGCGCCGACGACTCGCGTGTGCTGCCTTCAGCCCTGCCGCACATGGCGGTCGCGCTGAGCGGCGTGACGGGACCAGCGCCTGCTTTCGAGCCCGGCTTCGGCGCCATCATCTACACGTCGGGAAGCACCGGCCAGCCGAAGGGGGTCCGGCACGACAGCGGCCAGATCGGCTGGTCCGCAGCCGCACTTGCCCGAGCGATCGATGCGAGCGAAGCCGATTCGTATCTGTCGCTGCTGCCGCTATCGCTTCTGCTCGAGAGCATCTGCGCCATCTTCGTTCCTGCACTGGTCGGCGGGCGCGTGCACTTCGACACGGCGGTCGCCGAGGCGGTTGGACGCGGCACGCCGTCAGGCATTGCCGAGTCGTTCGCGCAGCATCGTCCGACCACGGGCGTGCTGGTTCCCGAACTGCTGCGGCTTTGGGTCGCCGAGCTCGCAGCTGTCAGGCGCCGTGCGCCGGACAGCCTGCGCTTCGTCGCCGTTGGCGGCGCCGCGGTGCCGGTCAAGGTCGCGGAGGCCGCTTGGCAGCTTGGGATCCCCGTCCACGAAGGATATGGCCTTTCGGAATGCTGCTCGGTGGTGGCGCTGAACCGCCCCGGCCAGCGCGTCGGCGGCACCGTCGGACAACCGCTCTCCGGGCTTTCGGTCTCGATCCATGACGGCGAAGTCCATATCGACGGCCCCTGCGTGACCGACGGCTATCTGAGCGGCGGCGTAGCCCCGCGGCCCTGGCCGACCGGCGATCTCGGCGCCTTCGACGATCAGGGGCGGCTGACCATTTTCGGGCGGTGGGACAACCTCATCGTTACCGCGCTCGGACGCAACATCAGTCCCGAATGGGTAGAAACCACCCTGCTCCAGGACGCAAACATCGCCTTCTGTGCCGTTGCAGCGGCCGAAGCAGGTCTCGCCGCGCTCATCGTCCCCTCATCCCAGGCGGCAGAATGGTTTGCATTGGCCGGCACGGACGCCGTCGAGGCACGCATCGCCGGCCTCTGTGCCGCGCTGCCTGCCTATGCGCGACCGCTACGCGTCAAGGTGATCAGCCTCGCCGGCGCAAAGGACGCTGGGCTCCTCACCGACAACGGCCGGATCCGGCGACGCGTCGCCCGCGAACTCCTGACTAGAATCGACAATTCCCCGATCATTCCGAAGAAAGGACCCAACAATGAGCTTTCATGAGCGCCTGACCCGCGAGACCGCCGCCGCGCGTGAGCAGTTCCTCGCCATCCCTCTCATCCAGAACGCACCGCGCTTCGGTGCGCCCAAGAGCCTCTACATCGCCTTCCTCACTGAAGCCTATCATCACGTGAAGCACACCTTCCCGCTGCTGGCGCTAGCGGCGTCGCGGACGACCGACGAGCGCTATCAGGACGCGCTCGTCGAGTACATGGAGGAGGAGCGCGGCCACGAGAAATGGATCCTCGACGACATCAAAGCGATGGGCGGCGACGCCGAGGCTGTGCGCAACGGCCAGCCGGGTGCGGCCTGCCGCGTGATGGTCGCCTTTACCTATCACGCTATCGAGCATGTGAGCCCCTATGCGATGCTCGGCAGCGTCCACGTTCTCGAAGGAATCTCGGTGCTGCTCGCCGATCAGCTCGCCGCGAAGCTGCGGCAAAGCTTCGCGATGGAGGGCGGCGGTGACGGCTTCTCCTATCTGACCTCGCACGGCAGTCTCGACCAGGAGCACGTGGCTTTCTTCCGCAAGGTCGTCGACGGCATCGAGGATCCGCTCGCGCAGGCCATCATCATCGACCATTCGAAGATGTTCTATCGCCTCTATGGCGACATCTTCCGTGATCTTGGCGCCCGTCCGGAACTCAGCCATGCAGCTTGACGGCAAATGCGTCCTGATCACAGGGGGCGGGTCCGGCATCGGCCGCGCCCTCGCCGTCGAGGCGGCACGGCGTGGCATGAAGCTCGCTTTGTGCGGCCGACGCTACGATACCCTGCAGGAGACCGCAACGTCGCTGCTGAGCAGCTGCGACCCGCTGGTGATCGAAGCCGACCTCACCGTGCCGGCGCACCGGGCGCGGATCGTTACGCGTTTGAGCAGCGCCTGGGGGCGCCTCGATGTGCTGGTCAATAATGCCGGGATCGTAGCTGGCGGAGCCGCCACCCATCTCGACGACCATGCCATGGAGCAGATGTTCCGCACCAACGTGATTGCGCCGATGGCGTTGACGCGCGACCTCGCGGGACTGCTGGCAAGGGCCCGACCGTCACGCGTAGTGAATGTCGGATCGATGTTCGGCGATATCGCCTATCCCGGGTTCGCCGCCTACTCGGCGTCGAAATTCGCACTCCGCGGCTTTTCCAGCGCCCTGCGCCGCGAATGGCGCCCGCTCGGTATCGCTGTCACCTATGCGGCTCCCCGCGCGACGCAGACGGACGCGGCGGCCGCCTTCCAGGACCTGATCACCGCGAACGGCATGCAGCTCGACGACCCAGCTCGCGTCGCAGCCGCGATTTGGCGCGGCGTGGAAGCCGGGCGGGACGACATCTATCCGCCGGGGGCTGAGCGCCTGTTCGTGCTGATCCAGCGCCTTGCACCTCGGCTCATCGACCGCGCCCTTGCCCGAACAACGGCGCGCTCTGCCGTCTGATCTCCTGAACAAATACGAGAAAGCCAACTCATGCGTACCCAACTGCACAATCTTGCTTATTCGATCATGCTCCTCGCGTCGATCACTGCGGCGCCTGCCCACGCAGCCGATGACCCATTGATCACATCGATCCGGCAGATCCAGACGCGATGGGAAACCATCAAGTTCACGGTGCCCGAAGGCGACGAGCAGACGCGCCGGATGGACGCGCTCGGGTCCGATGCCGACGCTCTGGCGGCAAAATATCCCGACCGCGTCGAGGCGCAGCTCTGGGACGGCATCATCACCAGCGAGCGCGCCTCGATGGCCAGCGCGTTCTCGGCGTTGTCGCTCGCCAACCGCGCCCGCGATACTTTGGAGAAGGCCTACAAGATGAGCCCTACCGCGCTCGATGCAGGTGCGCCGACCAGCCTCGGCGTGCTGTATTATCGCGTGCCCGGCTTCCCTGTCGGCTTCGGCGACAACAGCAAGGCACGCACCCTTCTGGAGCAGGCGACCGCCTCGGCCCCAAACGGGCTCGATGCCTGGTACTTCTACGGCGACTTCCTACTGACACGCGGCGAATACGCGCGGGCACGCGAGGCCTTCATGCACGCGCTCGCCATCCCCGCGCATCCAGACCGGCCATTGTGGGACAAGAATCGCCGGCTTGTTATCAAGGAGAAGCTCGATGACATCAGGGCCAAACAATGAGAGCCGCGGAGAGCATGAGCCGGGGAGTCGGATTGTGGCACCGGTTCGGCCGCCAACTCGCACGCCCCAAGGGCGTGCCGGGACTTCTCGTCGGCCGCTTCATGGCGCAGATCAACCGCGCGCCGTATCGTCTTGCGCTCGAGGCCCTGGCTCCGCTGCAATTCGACCAGGTGCTCGAGATCGGCTTCGGTCCGGGCGCGGGCATCGCCGCGCTCGCGGCCCAGCTGCCCAGAGGATGCATCGTCGGGCTCGATGCGGCGCCGGCGATGCTCCGCCAGGCGTCTCGCCGCAACCGCAAGGCCATCGCGGAGGGGCGCGTCGCCCTGAACCTCGGCGACGCCTGCGACCTGCCGTGGCCGACAGCCACGTTCGACCGCGTGCTCGCGGTCAACGTCGCCTATTTCTTTGATCCGCGCGGTGACGCGATCGCCGAGATCCGGCGCGTGCTGGCACCTGGCGGACGCGCCGTTCTCTACGTCACCGATCACACGACCATGGAGAGCTGGCCGTTCGCCGGGCCGGAGACGCACCGGACCTATGATGCCGCCGGCCTGGAGCAACTGCTGCGCTCCGGCGGATTCACGGCCGAGCGCATCCGAGTCGAGCGCCACCGTCTGCCGTTCGGCGCCTGGGGTCTCGTGGCATCGGCCTCGGTCTGAGCCGTCGCGCTCAGCTCTTCTGGGGCGGAAAGCGCATTTCGGCGCAACCGCCACCGGCCGCGTTCGACAGAACGAGCTCGCCGCCATGCGCGAGCATGGTCCGCTCCACGATCGAAAGACCCAACCCAACGCCATCCCGCCGGTCACTGCGCACGCGTCCGCTCCGGCGCGATTCGGCGTCGAGTACCTGCGGCGGAAATCCGGGTCCACAATCGAAGACCGAGATGGTGGACGCGCCAGTAATCTCCACCGAGATCATGCCGTTCTCGGGCGAATGCTCCAGCGCGTTCTCGATGAGATTGCGAACCGCACGGAAGATGTCGTCGCGCCCGCCGGCGACGATCACTGGCCTGTCTCCTGCGATGACTTCAATGAGACGGCCACGGGCGATGATCCCGGGCGCGAGAAAGGTCGCAGCGTCGCACGCCACATCGCGCAGATCGACAACGTCGCCGGGTTCGATCCGGAAACGGCCAAGGCGCGCGCGGTCGAGCAATTGCTCGACCGTGCGCTCCATCGCGGCAAGGTCGTGCTCCAGCAACCTCGCATGTGACGCATCAATGGCGGCCAGTTGCGCCTTCATCACCGCAAGCGGTGTCCGCAATTCATGCGCCATGTCGGCAACGAACTCCTCCTGCAGATGATAGGCCTGCCGCAACCGCACGAAAGTCTCGTTGACCGTACGCACCAGCACCAGAACGTCGTACGGGAGGTTGGTCTCGCTGAGAAGAACCGCCACGCCGCCCGGCTGAATCACCCGCGCCTGTTCGACGACATCGCCGAGCGAACGCAGGGCGACACGCAAGACGATGATGTTCGTCAATAGGAATAGCCCCAGAAACGGAATCCAGAGCCAGGCGATATTCCTCATGAACTCGTGCAGGACGGACTCGAAAATGTTGCCGCCCGTGGGAAAGACGATCTGAATGAACGCGGGCGGCGAGACATCCGGAATGCGCGCGGTCAGGCCAAAATATTCAGGCTCGCCACCGGTCGCAGGCAGATGGAAGTAGAAGTGCGAGACCGACGCAGCATCGAATCCGATCATCGCTTCCGTCACCATCGGCGATCCGGTCAGCCGTCCACCCTCGGAGTCGACGACGATGAAACGACCGCCCGCCGCGGAAATGCGGCGCATCGTGGCTTCGCTGACCTGGATGGTCGGCCTGCCGCCTCGGTCCCTGATCTCCGCGAAAATGCTGCCCGCGAATCCCTGCAAGGTACCTTCATAGAACAGCGAATGCGTGCCGTGGAAACGCGAATAGATGAACAGCGCGGCCATCGCGACGGCACACAGGCTCACTAGCACGAGGCCGAGGACGAGACGGGCGAACAGTCCGATGCGCAGGCCTCTCAAGGCCGCCGCTCTGACAACAGATAACCGATGCCGCGCAGGTTGAGGATCTCGCGTGCTGCGCCAGCGTCGGCCAGCTTCCTGCGCACGCGATGCATGAGCACCTCGATGGCATTGGAGCTGACCTCTTCGTTGAAGCCGTAGAGCGCCTGTTCGAGTGACGATTTCGGCACGACCCGGCCGCGGCGGCGCATCAGTATCTCCAAAGCACCAAGTTCTCGGCGGGTGAAATCCACCACTGCGCCATCGACGGTGGCCCGACGCTCGGACGGATCGAACGCGATGTTGCCTTCGTGAAGAACCGTCTGGAACGTCGTGCTCGGGCGCCGCAGCAGCGCGCGGATGCGTGCGATCAGTTCGTCCATGTTGAACGGTTTGCGCAGATAGTCGTCGGCGCCGCCGTTGAGACCATGGATAACCGAGGACGCATCATCGCGAGCCGTAAGGAGCAGGATCGGCGTCGCGGCTCCACGACGCCGGAGCGCGTCGAGCAGGTCCATGCCGTCGCCGTCCGGCAACCCGAGATCGAGCAACATGCAATCGTAGTCGGCCACCTGAAGAGCCGACTCGGCCTCGGCCAGGGTACCGAAGGGGTCGACGGCAAAACCGGCGCTACGCAGCGCATCCGCCGTCAGCCCGCGCAAGCGAGCATTGTCTTCCAGCAATAAGATCCGCACGTCCGGCTCGAGCAGCAACGCATGAGGCATGCGCGTGATGTTGCGATGTCGCGCGTTGCTAGCACAGGCCGGCGAGCGCAGCGACGCGAGATTGCGAAACCATCGATTTCGAAGCAAGATGTGATGAGCCGACGCCATTGCGTCTCACTTGCGTCACGTACGATTCGGCCTGCGAAAACGCCCCTCGCTGCGGCATGCGGCGAGAGGCGTTTCGTCTGGTCGCTCCGCGCAGCGCGCGATCAGTTCAGCTTGCGTTTCGGGATCGGCGCCTCGAAGGTGGCGATCTCGGCGGTGCGATGCGCCTTGCCGTTGAAGGTCAGCACATTGCCTTCCGAGGAGATCGCGACCTTGTCGCCGTCCTTGATGTCGCCGGCGAGGATCATCTCGGCGAGCGGATCCTGCACGCTGCGCTGGATCACCCGCTTCAGCGGACGCGCGCCGTAGGCCGGGTCCCAGCCCTTGGCAGCGAGCCAGTCGCGCGCATCGCCATCCAGCGACAGCGCGATCTTGCGCTCCTCCAGGAGCTTCTGGAGCCGCGAGAACTGGATCTCGACGATCCGGCCCATCTCGCTCTTCTGCAAGCGATGGAACAGGATGATCTCGTCCACCCGATTCAGGAACTCGGGCCGGAAATGGCTCCGCACCGTGCCCATCACCAGTTCGCGAACCTCGGACGTATCCTCGCCCTCCGGCTGGTTGACCAGGAACTCGGAGCCGAGATTCGAGGTCATGATGATCAGCGTGTTGCGGAAGTCGACGGTGCGGCCCTGGCCATCGGTCAGGCGGCCGTCGTCGAGCACCTGCAAGAGCACGTTGAACACATCCGGATGCGCCTTCTCGATCTCGTCGAACAGCACGACCTGGTAGGGCCGGCGCCGCACCGCTTCGGTCAGCGCCCCGCCCTCGTCATAGCCGACATAGCCGGGAGGCGCGCCGATCAGCCGCGACACCGAATGCTTCTCCATGTACTCGGACATGTCGAGCCGAACCATCGCGGTCTCGTCGTTGAACAGATATTCGGCGAGCGCCTTGGTCAGCTCGGTCTTGCCGACGCCGGTGGGCCCTAGGAACATGAACGAGCCCATCGGCCGGTGCGGGTCCTGCAGGCCGGCGCGCGAGCGCCGCACGGCGGTCGCGACCGCATGCACGGCCTCGAACTGGCCGACGACGCGCTTGCCGAGGCTGTCCTCCATCCGCAGCAGCTTGTCCTTCTCGCCCTCGAGCATCTTGTCCACGGGCACGCCGGTCCAGCGCGAGACCACCTGCGCGATGTGGTTGGCTGTGACCGCCTCCTCCATCATCTCGCCGGCATTCTCCTTGGCCTCGATGTCGGCCAGCCGCTTCTCCAGCTCAGGGATGCGGCCATAAGCCAGCTCGCCCGCCTTCTGATACTCGCCACGGCGCTGAGCATTGGCGAGCTCGATGCGCAGGGCATCCAGTTCGCTCTTGAGCTTCTGCGCGTTCGACAGCTTGTCCTTCTCGGCGCTCCATTTCGCGGTCAGCGAGGCCGACTTCTCCTCGAGATCGGCGAGCTCCTTCTCCAGCGCCTGCAGCCGGGTCTTGGAGCCGAGATCGCTCTCCTTCTTCAAGGCCTCCTGCTCGATCTTGAGCCGGATGATCTCGCGATCCAGCGAGTCGAGCTCCTCGGGCTTGGAGTCGACCTGCATCTTCAGCCGCGCCGCCGCCTCGTCCATCAGGTCGATGGCCTTGTCGGGAAGGAAACGGTCGGTGATGTAGCGGTTCGACAGCGTGGCCGAGGCCACCAGCGCGGAGTCGGTGATGCGCACACCGTGATGCTGCTCGTATTTGTCCTTCAGACCGCGCAGGATCGAGATGGTGTCCTCGACCGTGGGCTCGGTGACATAGACCGGCTGGAAACGGCGGGCGAGCGCGGCGTCCTTCTCGACATGCTTCTGATACTCATCGAGCGTGGTCGCGCCGATGCAATGCAGTTCGCCGCGCGCCAGCGCGGGCTTCAACAGGTTCGACGCATCCATCGCGCCATCGGCCTTGCCGGCGCCGATCAGGGTGTGCATCTCGTCGATGAACAGCACGAAGGTGCCTTCGGCCGCAGTCACCTCCTGCAGCACGGCCTTCAGCCGCTCCTCGAACTCGCCGCGATACTTCGCGCCGGCGATCAGCGCGCCGAGATCGAGCGACAAGAGCCGCTTGTCCTTCAGGCTCTCCGGCACGTCGCCATTGACGATGCGCAGCGCAAGGCCTTCGACGATCGCGGTCTTGCCGACGCCGGGCTCGCCGATCAGCACGGGATTGTTCTTGGTCCGCCGCGACAGCACCTGGATGGTGCGGCGGATCTCCTCGTCGCGGCCGATCACCGGATCGAGCTTGCCGTCGCGCGCCGCCTGGGTCAGGTCGCGGGCATATTTCTTCAGCGCATCATAGGCGTTCTCGGCGGTCGCCGAATCGGCCGTGCGCCCCTTGCGCAAGCTCTCGATCGCCGCGTTGAGGTTCTGCGCGGTGACGCCGCCCTTGGCGAGGATGCTGCCGGTCTCGCTGTTCTTGTCGAGCGTCAGGCCGAGCAGCAGCCGCTCGACGGTGACGAAACTGTCGCCGGCCTTCTCGGCCGCCTTCTCCGCCGCGTCAAAGCCACGCGCCAGCTCGGGCGACAGATAGATCTGCCCGGCGCCGCTGCCCGACACTTTCGGCAGCTTGCCCAGCGCATCCTCGGTGGCCTTCAGAATGGCGCGCGAATTGCCGCCGGCGCGATCAATCAGACCGCCCGCGAGTCCTTCGCTGTCGTCGAGGAGCACCTTGAGGAGATGCAGCGGCGAGAACTGCTGATGGCCGTCGCGCACCGCCAGCGATTGCGCCGATTGGATGAAGCCCCGCGCGCGCTCGGTATATTTTTCGATATTCATGATGTTTCCCTCAGCCTGCTGTGACGCCCCGAAGGCACGGTTCCAGCATCTTCATTGGGTTCCGGTCCGCGCACGTTGACATCCATCAACGCCGCCACCGTCCACGTCGCCGGCTTGCGCCAAGCTTGAGCTGAAATGTGGGAAGGCGGCCCGAAAACGGAAGGGGCCGCTTCACAAATTCGTGTGCCCTGGCCGCCGCTGGAGGAATCTCCTATGACCGCGGCCATGAGCCAAATCAGCCCCGCGCGTATCACCGGCCTGTATCGCTATCCGATCAAGGGCCTTACCCCGGAACCACTGCAGGCGGCCCCGTTGCGGGCCGGCCAGACGTTGCCGGCCGACCGCCGCTACGCGCTGGAGAACGGCCCGACCGGCTTCGATCCCGAGGCCCCGGTGTGGAAGCCCAAGACCGCCTATCTGATGCTGATGCGCAATGAGCGGCTGGCCGGCTTCAAGACGTTCTTCGAGGACGCGACCAACGTGCTGACCATCCGCAAGGACGGTGCGATCGTCGCCGCGGGCGATCTCGAAAGCGTCGATGGGCGCGCCGCGATCGAATCGTTCTTTGCGCGCGAATTCGCCGACGAGCTGCGCGGACCGGCCAGGCTGCTGTCCGGCGGCGGCTACAGTTTTACGGATCTCGCCCGCAAGGTGGTCTCGATCATCAACCTCGCCTCGATCGCCGAGATCGAGCAGATGGTCGGCGCGACCGTGCATCCGCTGCGCTTCCGCGCCAACATCTACGTCACCGGCTGGCCGGCCTGGCACGAGGCCGCGCTGCTCGGCGAGACGCTGCGGATCGGCGCGGCGCGGCTCAAGGTGGTGAAGACGACCACCCGCTGCGCCGCCGTCAACGTCGACCCCGACACCGCCGTCCGCGACCTCGACATCCCGCCCGCTTTGATGAAACACCGCGGCAACAATGAATGCGGCATCTACGCCGAAGTGATCGAGGCCGGCGACATCGCGCTCGGCGACGAACTCGCGGTGCAGCAGCCGCGGCTGGTGTGAGCCCCTCTTCTCCCGCGTGCTCCGGAAGAGCTCCGCCTCTCTCCCCGCGTCATTGCGAGGAGCCGAAGCAATCCAGAGTCGTCTGCGTGGCTCTGGATTGCGTCGCTTCGCTCGCAATGACGGCATGAGCGGAGCCTGGACCCGAACTCTCACCGCGCCAACAGTTCGCCCCCCTTCGCCGCTTGCGGGGAGGGCTGGGGTGGGGGCAGCCCTATGAGCAGTCTTCGTGGGGCAGCCCCACCCGCATGCGGGGGAGGCGCAGAGTGTCCGAGCCGAAGCGGCTCAACTCATCAGTTCCAGTGCCGAGTTCGAGGGACTTATCAGTTCGGCAGCACATACGCGTACACGCGGCCGCGCGACACCGCGGTCTCGCGGACCCGGTGGCCGTTGTTGCCGGAGATGACGATCGGATTGCCCTGGGCGTCGATGCCCGAGACCACGCCGACATGGCCGCCGCCGCGGCGGCTCATCACGGCGATGGCGCCGACCTGCGGGCCGGAGACGCGCTGGCCGTAGCTCGCGAAGGAGCGTGCCATGTCGGAGCCGGTGCCGCGATGACCGGTGCGCTCCAGCACCATGTTCATGAACCGCGCGCACCACAGGCTGCGCCGTCCGGTCGGATTGCCGCTGCCGATGTAGCTCCGCGCTGCCGCCACGACGCTGCTGCCGCCGCCGATGCCGCCGGACATCGCCATGCCGTCGGACGCGGTGCCCGGCATCATCAGGCTGGCCTGCGCGTCGCCGACGCTGCTGACCTGCATCCGCGCCACGCCGCGCTCCCAGCGCGACATCCGGGCGGAGCGGTGGTGGAAATGACGCTTGGCGTAGTGATGGCCGCCGTGGCTGCGGTGGGCATGATGCCCCGAGCCGTGATGCGGACGGGCTTGAGCCGGTGTTGCGGTGACGGCAATCACTGCCGAGCACATGGTCAGCGCAACGATGTGAAGCGACCGGCGAAGGGTAGACACAACCATACTCGTTCCTTCTGTTACTTCCCCCGGTACCCTGACTTGGCACCCCCTTGTCCCAGCCCGGCTCCCGTGTGAGCCGCCAGCGCTGGTCCGTAAAAAGTCGGGATGTGACGAAACCATGACGATCGATGGCGAAATCACGGCAAACAGGAGGTGATTCGGAGTCTGTCCAACGGCCGAGTCGAGGCAGAGCGCCTGCCGGACATCGCGCAATACGGGAGATTTTACTTAAATACACGAAAGACGGAGGAGGCTTACGATGCCACACGCAACAGCCACGGATAGTGTTCGCCTGTACTTTGAAGAGGTTGGCACCGGCACGCCGCTCATCTTCCTGCACGAATTCGCCGCCGATCACAGCAATTGGGAGCCGCAGCTACGCTATTTCGCGCGCCGCCATCGCTGCATCGCCTACGCGGCCCGCGGCTATACACCGTCGGACGTGCCGGCCTCGCCCGACCTCTACAGCTACGTGCATTTCTACACCGATGCACTGGCGGTGCTCGATCACCTCGGCATCGCCAGCGCCCATTTCGTCGGCCTGTCGATGGGCTCCTACTCGTCGCTGCAGGTGGCGCTGAACGCGCCCCAGCGCATCCGCTCCATGGTGCTGGCCGGGGTCGGCTCCGGCTCGGACCTGGCGCAGCTCGATGCCTTCCGCGCCCAGTGCCGCGCCACCGCCGAGCAGTTCGAGACGCTGGGCGCAGCCGAGACCGCCAAGATGACCCGCGAGGCCCCCGGCCGCATTCCCTTCCTGGTCAAGGACCCGCGCGGCCACGCCGACTTCTACGCCGCGCTGGGCCGCCATGACGCCAAGGGCTCGGCCAACACCATGCGCGGCTTCCAGGGCGCGAGGCCCTCGATCTACACCATGACCGACGCCATCCGCCGCGTCGCTACGCCGGCGCTGATCATCTGCGGCGACGAGGACGATTCTTGCATCGAGCCGAGCCTGTTCCTGAAGCGGCATCTGCCGGCATCGGGGCTGACCTTCTTTCCGAAATCCGGCCACGTGTTGAATCTGGAGGAGCCGGCGCTGTTCAACGCAGCCGTCGAGCGGTTCATCGCACTGGTCGAGGCCGGGCGATGGGGACCGCGCGATCCGCGGTCGATGGCGGGGTGAGGAGGCAGAGATTCTCCGTCAGCCTCTCAGACCGCAGGCGATGATGTCCGGCCCGAAATAAGGAGAGATCCCTCAGCATGAAGCCGTCGCCGCCGCCACGTTCCAAGTGTCATCGCCCGCGGCAGCAAGCCGGGCGATGACAGCCTGCTTGCAGCAGCTGATCTCGGTCCCCGTTGCCACCTCAGATCGCCGCCTCCACCAGCCGCTGCCGCAGCAGTGGCACGGCGAAATCGACGAAGGCGCGCAGCTTCAGCGGCAGTCGGTTCTGGCCGTCATGAACGAGATGCACGGGGCGCGGCGCGGGTTCAAAGTTTTCGAGCACCAGCGCCAGCCGGCCGCTGCGGACATGATCCACGACCTGATAGGATAGCGCCCGCACCAGGCCGGCCCCTGACAGCCCCGCCTCGATCGCGGCATCGAGGGTGTTGACGCCGAGACGCGCGCGAAAGCTGGCGGTGATCTCGGAGCCGTCGGCCTCCAACGGCCAGGCGCCCGGCACCGACACGCTCTGGAACGAGATCACGCGGTGCCGCGCCAGGTCCTCCGGGGTGGCCGGGCGGCCGTTGGCTGCGAGATAGCCGGGACTGGCACAGATCACGTGACGGACGCTGCCGAGCCGGGTCGCGATCAGGTTGGAATCCGGCAGCTGTCCGATGCGCAGCGCGACATCGACCTGGTCGTCGAGGAAGTGCGCGACACGGTCGGTCATCACGAGGTCGACCGCGACATCGGGAAAGGCGGCCAGGAAGCGTGTCACCACCGGCAGCCCATGCAGCCGGCCGAACATGACCGGCGCCGTCACCACGAGATCGCCCTTCGGCTCGGAATATTCACCGCTGGCGGCGCGCTCGGCCTCGGCGACCTGCTCCAGAATCGCGCGGGCGGCCGCGACATAGGATCGCCCCGCAGGCGTGAGCTCCAGCCCCTTGGCCGAGCGGATCAGCAGCGCGGCTTTCAGGTGCGCTTCGAGCTCAGCCACCTTGCGGCTGACGGTCGCCAGCGGCAGCCCGAGTGTCCGGCCGGCTTTCGACAGGCTGCCGGCGTCGGCGGCGGCCAGCAGCACCGCCATGGCGTCCAGACGATCCATGAACACCCTTCCAATTCATGAGAGGCCTCTTCTCAAACATAGTGTCTCCCGCCCAATTCTGGAAGGCATAGAACCAGGGCACTGGCGGCCAGCGAGCGCTACGGCCGTCCGAGACCAGGAGGCTCCTCATGACCCACCAGACCCGCTACCAGACCACGACCGTCCAGGGCCGCAAGGTGTTCTACCGCGAGGCCGGCGATCCCACGGCACCGACCATCCTGCTGCTGCACGGCCTGCCGACCAGCAGCCAGATGTTTCGCAACCTGATCCCGGCGCTCGCCGACCGCTTCCATCTGATCGCGCCCGACTACATCGGCTTCGGCCATTCCGATGCGCCATCGCGCGACGAGTTCGCCTACACGTTCGACAATCTGGCTACGCATGTCGAAGGGCTCGTCGACGTGCTCGGGCTCGATTCTTACATCCTCTACATGCAGGACTATGGCGGGCCGATCGGCTTCCGCCTGTTCACACGGCGCCCGGAGCGCGTGAAGGGCTTCATCCTGCAGAACACCAACGCCTACATCGAGGGCGTCGGCGAAGCGCCGAAGAGGGTGCTGCTGCCGCTGTGGGACAAGCGCACGCCGGAAACCGAGAGGCCAGCCCGCGAGTTGCTCAGCCTCGAGGGCACGAAATTCCAGTGGCTGGTCGGCGCCCGCGATCCGCAGGCGGTCAATCCGGACAATTGGCTCCTCGACCAGGCACTGCTCGACCGTCCGGGCACCCAGGACTATCAGCTCGACCTGCTGGAGAACTACAAGACCAACCTCGCGCTCTATCCGGAATGGCAGGCCGCGTTCCGCACGCACAAGCCGAAGACGCTGATCGTCTGGGGCCAGCACGACCCGTTCTTCATCCCGCCCGGCGCCCGCGCCTATCTCGACGATTTGTCTGACGTGAAGCTGGTCTGGCTCGACGCCGGCCATTTCGTGCTCGACGAGAACACCCCCAAGGTCGCCGCCGAGATCAAGGTGGTGTTTGCGATGGACGCAGGACGCGCATCGTCCGCGGCATAGTCCAACACGGACGATTATAAGACCGAGTGCTCGCAAGCGTCGCAGCCGAGGATCAACTCGCGCTCTAGCCATCCGTCATCGCGAGCGCAAGCGAAGCAATCCAAAGTCCCGTCTTCGAACCATCCTGGATTGCTTCGGCGCAACAGCGCCTCGCAATGACGTCGCGCGACGTGCATCATCCGAACGCGCAACGTCGTTGCCTACTCCCCGATGATCTTGATCAGCGCCCGCTTGCGCCGGCCGCCGTCGAACTCGCCGTAGAAGATCTGCTCCCACGGGCCGAAATCGAGCTTGCCATGGGTGATTGCGACCACGACCTCGCGTCCCATGATCTGACGCTTCATATGCGCGTCGGCATTGTCCTCACCGGTCCGGTTGTGACGATAGCCGGACACGGGCTCGTGCGGCGCCAGCCTCTCCAGCCATTGCTCGTAGTCGTGGTGCAGCCCGCTCTCGTCGTCATTGATGAAGACCGAGGCGGTGATGTGCATGGCGTTGACCAGCACCAGCCCCTCACGGACGCCGCTCTCCCGCAGCGCCGCCTCGACCTGACCCGTGATGTTGACGAACCCGCGCCGGCCGGCAATGTCGAACCACAGCTCCTTGCGGAAGGATTTCATGGGAGTACCTCGCGCGTGCTTGGACGTTTCAGCTATTTCCATTGTACGCAGCGTTCATCCCAGCGTCGAGCGTAGGCCCGCACGGGGCGCACCAACCCGGTGAATACGACCCCACGCGCAACGGAAGGTGTGCTTACCTCAAGACTTCTGATATCGCTCTCTGCGCTGTCTCTTGATTTCCACGTGCCAGACGCGGGTCCTCCATCTTGATAGAGCTGATCATCTTCGATTCAGACGGTGTTTTGGTCGATAGCGAGAAAATCGCACTCGGCGTTTTGGCCCGTGCAGCAGCCGACGAAGGAATGTCCATCGACCTGGAAGAGGCCAAAAGGCTCTTCCGCGGATTGAAGTTCGCCGATTGCGTGCGAGAAATCGAACGGCGATTGGGACGCCGCGTCGGCGAAGATTTCGAGGCTCGCGTGAGGCGAGCAACTGCACTGGAATTTGAAGCCGAACTGCAACCCGTCGAGGGGATACATGCGGCGCTTGCGGAGATCACTCTTCCGTTCTGCGTCGCATCGAACGGGCCGATGTCGAAGATCAGGCACGCACTCGGACTGACAAAATTGCTGAACTATTTCGAAGGCCGCATCTTCAGCGCCTACGAAGTGGGTTCGTGGAAGCCGGACCCTGGTCTTTTCCTGCACGCTGCGCAGACCTTCAGGATCGCGCCCGCGCGCTGCCTCGTGATCGAGGACTCGTTGTCAGGCGTTACTGCGGCGCATGCTGCGGGCATGCAGGTCCTCGGCTTCAGCGGCGGCGACCCAGACGTCGAACTGCAATTGGCGCCCGCCTGTTCAAATCTGTTGCAGCAAATGCGCGAGCTGCCAAATCTGCTCAAGATGGGCGGGCGCTGATCGCGGTGCGCACTGTTCTCGCTGCCCGACGGGCAATCCACGCATGTCTACCATGTATCCACTGCCCGTCGTGTTAGTTTGTCGCATGACAACCTCTTGCACCGTCGGGCAAATCAAGCGCAGATTTTCGGCCGTCCCGCCTCACAGCAAGGGGCGTATCGCGGTCGTCACGAACGCTGAGGCGGGATGCGGTGGGCGTGTCGGGTTGCGCGTGGGTTCGCTCGCGCGGACGAACAATTCCGGCACGCACGGTCAAGTCGCGCGGTCCTGACACCCCGACGCTGGTGTCAACTCAGGCGAAGCTTCACTTGGGGACGGTGGCCAGAAAGCCCGGCGCACCGGGGAGAACGCGAAGCAGCCGTACAACCATCGCGCAGGGAAGGCCGGGTGTTCCGGCTCGGACCTGTGGTACCTGCCGCCTGCATACTTTTCCGCAGGCGGGCCATGGGTGCGGCCAGCATCCGGCCTTCCCTGCGCCTCTGCGTTATCGGAGGCGATGCGTGACGCAAAGCTCGGGCGCAACGGCGCGGCGAGGATGCGCGATCATGTCCGAACTGACTCTGCTCTTCGACCTGTCTCAACCAGCTCTGCTCTTTGAAACGTGAAATCCGCCAACCCCGGGCTCGTCATGGCCGGGCTTGTCCCGGCCATCCACGTGTCTCCTCGTGCGCGCTCTATGTTGCGATCGTGTCGTAGAGATCATCCCAGTTGGGATTGCCCGCAAGGATCAGCCGAACCTTCCAGGCACGCGACCAATGCTTGATGTTGTGCTCGCGCTGGATCGCGCTCTGAATGTCGTCGAAGACTTCGAAGTAAACGAGCCGCTTCAGGCCATACCGCTTGGTGAAGCCATCAACCAGACCACATCGATGCTGATAGACGCGGCGCACGAGATCACTGGTCACGCCGACATAGAGCGCGCCATTGGGACGATTGGTCATGAAATACACGTAGCCACCCGCCATGACGCCATACTGCAGGACGTGGATGGCCGGGACAAGCCCGGCCATGACGGCGGAGAGAGACATCGAACATCTCTCACCCGACACTCGGTTGCAATTGTGTCACTCGTTATGCCCCGGCTTGTCCCGGGCATCCACGTAGCTCACCGAATGCCGAACGACGTGGCTGGCCGGGACAGGCCCGGCCATGACGGTGAAGAGGCATCGACCACCTCTCGCCCTAAGCTCGGTTGCAATTGTGTTACTCGTCATGCCCGGGCTTGTCCCGGGCATCCACGTAGCTCACCGAATGCCGAACGACGTGGATGGCCGGGTCGGACCCGGCCATGACGGTGGAGAGGCATCGACCACCTCTCGCCCTAAGCTCGGTTGCAATTGTGTTACTCGTCATGCCCGAGCTTGTCCCGGGCATCCAAGTAGCTCACCGAATGCCGAACGACGTAGATGGCCGGGGCGGGCCCGGCCATGACGGTGGAGAGGCATCGACTACCTCTCGCCCTAAGCTCGGCTGCAATTGTGTTACTCGTCATGCCCGGGCTTGTCCCAGGCATCCACGTAGCTACCCGAATGCCGAACGACGTGGCTGGCCGGGACAGGCCCGGCCATGACGGTGAAGAGAGCGAGAACCAAACTTTGGCAGCGCCCCGGGGCCGCCCGCCCCTACCGCCCCTTCTCCGCCCGGCTCAGCAGGAACACGCCCTGTTCGCCGAACATGTTCCAGAACCACCAGGGCATCGCGACGCGCAAGGGACGGCCGTAACTATCAAGCGCGACGGCGCGTTCCATCTTCACGCCGATCTCGTCGCAGAGCTGCACGAAGTCCTTGATGGTGCAGAAATGGATGTTCGGCGTGTCGTACCAGGTGAAGGGCAGATTGTCGGTGCGCGGCATGTGGCCGCCGACGAGCAGTTGCAGGCGCAGCCGCCAGAAGCCGAAATTCGGGAAGGTGACGATGGCGCGGCGGCCGATGCGCAGCAGGTTCTCGAGCACGGCCTTGGGCCGGCGCGTCGCCTGCAGCGTCTGCGACAGGATCACATAGTCGAAGGCATCGTCGGGATAGTCGACGAGATCGGTGTCGGCGTCGCCCTGCACCACCGCGAGCCCCTTGGCGACGCAATGATTGACGCCCTCGCGCGACAGCTCGATGCCGCGGCCGTCGATGCCGCGGCTCTCCAGGAGCTGCAGCAGGTCGCCGTCGCCGCAGCCGATGTCGAGCACCTTGGAGCCGCGCTCGACCATGCCGGCGACCAGGAGATGATCGGGCCGATAGGCCAGCACCTCGCCGCCGGAAAAGCCGTTCAGCGGCAACACACCCTGCATGCTCATGGCTCAGCCTCCGTTCGCAACCTTGAGGCCGCGCGCCTTGCCGGCGGAATCGAGGAACGCGCTGGCGATGTCGAAGAACTCAGGGACATCGAGCAGGAACGCGTCGTGTCCCTTGTCGGTCTCGATCTCGGCGAACGAGACCCGCGCGCTGGACGCGTTGAGCGCATGCACCAGCGCCCGCGATTCCGACGTCGGGAACAGCCAGTCGCTGGTGAAGGACACCACGCAGAAGCGGGTCTTGATGCCGCGGAACGCCGCCGCCAGCACGCCGTCATGGTCGCCGGCGATGTCGAAATAGTCCATCGCGCGGGTCAGATAGAGATAGGAATTGGCGTCGAAGCGCTCGACGAAGGACGAGCCCTGGTAGCGCAGATAGCTCTCGACCTGGAAATCGGCGTCGAACGAGAAGGTCGGCAGCTCGCGGTCCTGCATGCGGCGGCCGAACTTGCGATGCAGCGCGGCGTCCGACAAATAGGTGATGTGCGCGGCCATCCGCGCGACCGCGAGGCCGCGATGCGGATGAATGCCCTTGTCGGCATACCGGCCATGATCCCAGTCGGGATCGGCCATCACGGCCTGGCGGCCGAGCTCATGGAAGGCGATGTTCTGCGCCGAATGCCGCGTCGCACAGGCGATCGCCAAGGTGGCGAATACGCGCTGCGGATAGGCCACCGTCCATTGCAGCGCCTGCATGCCGCCCATCGAGCCGCCGACCACGGCGAACAAGGTGTCGATGCCGAGATGATCGATCAGCATCGCCTGCGCCCGCACCATGTCGGGGATGGTGATGATCGGGAAGTCGAGGCCCCAGACCTTGCCGGTCGCCGGGTTCAGCGAGGCCGGCCCGGTCGAGCCCATGCAGCCGCCGATGACGTTGGAGCAGATGATGAAATAGCGGCTCGGGTCGAGCGGCCGCCCCTTGCCGACCAGCGTCTCCCACCAGCCGGGCTTGCCGGTGACCGGATGGCGGTTGGCGACGTGCTGGTCGCCGGTCAGCGCGTGGCAGATCAGCACCGCGTTGGACTTGTCGGCATTGAGTTCGCCATAGGTCTGGTAGGCGATCTGGAACGGCGACAGGTCGACGCCGCAATCGAGCTTGAGCGGCTTGTCGGCGCCGAATTGCGCGACCAGCGAGCTCGGATGGTCGACCTCGTGCGAGCGCTCCTCGGAACGTTCCTGGGGCGCGATCGTGCGCAGCGAGGATGTGGATTTCGGCGTCAGGCCTGTCATGTCTCTCACCCCGGCCATCCGGCCAGGGCTCCCGAACCACGTGACATATCAGGCCATGAAAAACCCGGCCTGAACTGGGGTTCGGCCGGGATCGATAACGTCCCCGGCCTGTTTAGCGAATTGTTTAACGTGGCTGCAAGCCGGCCGGCTCAAATGACCACGGAACGAGCAGAAACTAGTCCCGCGGGCGCTCCTCGTCAAGGCAAGCAGGGGTTGACCGCCGATCGGGCGCTCCACGGCTGCAATCCAGCCAAGCCTAGGCCGCACAAGGTAAACTTGCTGTTGCGCAGGCCCGGCGCATCGGACAGAACGGCATCCGTTCCCAGCGGCCGCGCGTTCCTCCGTGGCCCACGAAGAGTGACAGCGACCATGTCGAACCCGCCGCCCGCCCCGCCCTCGCTTGCCGATCTGCGCAAGGAGATCGACGCGATCGACGAGCAGGTCCATCAGCTGCTGATGAACCGGGCCGACATCATCGACCGGCTGATCAAGGTCAAGAAGACGCAGGAGGTCGGGTCGGCGTTCCGCCCGGCCCGTGAGGCCGACATGATGCGCCGCCTGGTGCAGCGCCATCGCGGCATCCTGCCGCTCGACACCGTCGAGGGCATCTGGCGCGTGATCGTGTCGACCTTCACCTATGTTCAGGCCCCGTTCTCGGTGCATGCCGACGTCTCGGTCGGCGAATCCGCGATGCGCGATTCGGCCCGGTTCCATTTCGGCTTCGTGGTCCCGTATGTGGCGCATTTCAGCGCGCAGGCTGCCGTCGAAGCGGTGGCGCGCTCGAAGGGCGATCTCGCGCTGGTGTCGACGAGTTCGGGCCATACGCCGTGGTGGATCACGCTGGAGCCCGCCGGCGCGCCGAAGATCATCGCGCGGATGCCCTTCATCGAGCGCGCCGACCATCCAGCCGCGCTGCCGGTGTTCGCAGTATCGCGGGTTGCCGACGACGCGCTGGTCTTGGAGGTCGAGACCTGGAGCATCCGCGTCTCCGGCTGGAATGCGCAGGTGTCGCGCGCATTGTCGCCGCTCGCCGACGTCATTGCGGTGCCCGATACCGCCTTCGACAGCGCCGCGCTGCTGGTATCGATCGAGGCGCCGTCCAACCTGGACAGCATCAAGGCGGCCCTGATCGCGGCGGGCGCCTCGGTGCGCTCGGCAGCCCTCGTCGGCGGCCATGCCAAACGCTATACGGTTCCGAGCTGAGACGCGCTGCGCCAGTGATCATCGTCCGGAGTTCATGATGTCCCGCCCCGTGCCGAATCCCGGCATTCTCGACATTGCGCCCTATACGCCGGGCAAGAGCCCGAAGCCCGAGCCGGGCCGCAAGGTGTTCAAACTGTCAGCCAACGAGACGCCGTTCGGCCCTTCGCCGAAGGCGATCGAGGCGTTCAAGAGCGCGGCCGGCCATCTCGAAGATTATCCCGAGGGGACGTCGCGGGTGCTGCGCGAGGCGATCGGCCGCACCTACGGCCTCGATCCCGACCGCATCGTCTGCGGCGCCGGCTCCGACGAGATCCTCAATCTGCTGGCGCACACCTTCCTCAGCCAAGGCGACGAGGCGATCTCCACCACGCACGGTTTTCTGGTCTACCCGATCGCGACGATGGCCTGCGGCGCGAAGAACGTGGTCGCCGCGGAGACGGAGTACCGCACCGATGTCGATGCGATCCTCGCCGCGGTGACGCCGCGCACCAAGCTGGTGTGGCTCGCCAACCCGAACAATCCGACCGGCACCTACATCCCGTTCGACGAGGTCAAGCGGCTGCGCGCCGGCCTGCCCGCGCATGTCGTGCTGGTGCTCGACGCCGCCTATGCCGACTACGTCTCGCGCAACGACTATGAGTTCGGCATCGAGCTGGTCGCGACCACCGAGAACACCGTCGTCACGCACACCTTTTCCAAGATCCACGGCCTCGCCGCGCTGCGCGTCGGCTGGATGTTCGGCCCGGCGCACATCGTCGACGCCATCAACCGCATCCGCGGGCCGTTCAACGTCTCGTCCCCGGCGATGCTGGCGGCGGTCGCCGCGATCGAGGACACCGCGCATCAGCAGATGTCGAAGACGCACACGGAAAAGTGGCGCAACTGGCTGACCGCTGAGATCGGCAAGCTCGGGCTGAAGGTGACGCCGAGCGTCACCAATTTCATCCTGATCCATTTTCCCACCGAGACGGGCAAGACCGCGGTCGAGGCCGACGCCTTCCTGACCCGGCGCGGCCTCGTGCTGCGGGCGCTCGCCAATTACAAGCTGCCGAACGCCTTGCGCATGACGATCGGCACCGAGGAGGCCAATCGTCTCGCCGTCGATGCACTCAGCGAATTCATGGGGCCGAAGTGAGCGTCGCGGGAAAATTCGAACGCATTGCGCTGATCGGCTTCGGCCTGATCGGCGGCTCGATCGCGCGCGCAGCGCGCCTGCAAGGCGTAGCCGGCGAGATCGTCACCACGGCCCGCTCGGAGAAGACGCGGGCGCGCGTCGCCGAGCTGGGCATCGTCGACCACGTCGTCGCGAGCAATGCCGAGGCGGTAAAGGATGCCGACCTCGTCATCCTCTGCATTCCCGTCGGCGCCTGCGGTCCGGTCGCCGAGGAGATCGCGCCGCATCTGAAGCCCGGTGCCATCGTTTCGGATGTCGGTTCGGTCAAGGGCGCGATCGTCCGCGACATGGCCCCGCATCTGCCGGCGCATGTGCACTTCGTGCCGGCCCATCCGGTGGCGGGCACGGAGAATTCGGGGCCCGATTCCGGCTTCGCCGAGCTGTTCATCAATCGCTGGTGCATCCTGACGCCGCCGGATGGCGTCGATCCCGACGCCATCGATCGTCTGCGCGCATTCTGGGCCGCGCTGGGCGCCAAGGTCGAGATCATGACGCCGGATCATCACGACCGGGTGCTCGCGATCACCAGCCATCTGCCGCATCTGATCGCCTACACCATCGTCGGCACCGCCGACGAATTGGCGCAGGTGACGGAATCGGAGGTGATCAAGTTCTCCGCCGGCGGCTTCCGCGATTTCACCCGCATCGCCGCCTCCGACCCGACGATGTGGCGCGACATTTTCTTGAGCAACAAGGACGCCGTGCTCGACATGCTCGGCACCTTCACCGAGGACCTCTCCAAGCTCACGCGGGCGATCCGACGCGGCGACGGCGAGGCATTGTTCGATCACTTCACCCGGACCCGCGCGATCCGCCGCGGCATCGTCGAGGTCGGCCAGGATTCGGCGGCGCCCGATTTCGGCCGGCCGCTGCCGCAGATCAAGAAGCCCTAGAGCATGATCCGGAAAAGTGGAGACCGGTTTTCCGAACAGATCATGCTCAACACGAATAGAAAGGTTAGAATAGCGGAGGAACGCGGGCGACCTTGAACGGACCGAGCACGACCACCCCATCCGAGAAGCGCAACGGAAAGCTGCGCGCCTTGCGGCCCTCGAGCGTGGCCTCCTTGCCGAGCGCGTTGATGCCGACGGCGACGCCGGCATTGGCGTTCTGCTTGACGACCTTGCCGAGACCGGGAATTGCGCGGTCGAGCGCCCCGAACAGGTTGTTGAGATCCTGCGACTTCACTCCCGGAGCAACGCGGTCGAGCGTCGCCTGCGGCACGCCGTTCTCGAGCATCTTGTCGAGGCCGAGCGCCGGAATGACCTTTTCGATCCCCGCCACCGTCATCTGCACCTCGCCGTCGATCCCGCCATTGGCGGTGAGGGTCAGCGTGCCCGAAGCGACGGCCAGCAGTTCGCCCTGCTGGATGCGCGACTGGACGATCTCGACATGACCGCCGGCCGCCTGGATCTCGCGGAACCGCTCCGGCCAAGGCTTCGGGTGGAAGTCCTTCAGCCCCGTGAGCCGGGCCTGGATGTCGGCATTGAACGGCTCGGCAAGCAGCGGATGGCTGTCCTGGATGCTGCCGCTCGCGATCTGGAGCGCCGTCTCGATCACCGGATGATCGGACGGCGTGCCGTCCGCGACGCGACCATGCAATTCGGCGTGATCGGCGCGCACGGCAGGAACGGTCGTGCTGCCCTCGATGCGGTCAATGGTCGGCTGGTCGAAGACGAGATCGGCGCGCTGCAGCGGGCCGGGAAGGCCGCGGACGCTGGCCTGCCCCAAGCGCCAATTGACGGCATAGGACGCCGGCCCGCGTCCGTCAGCGATCGTCGCGGGTCCCTTGAATTCCGCGATGATCCGCTGCGGATCCCAGACCTGCGCGACGACCAGGATCTCGTCGAGCTTGGCGTTCATCAAGGGCGTGCCCGCGGCCTGCGAGAACAGGGCGACGCTCGGGTCGGAACAGCGAACCTCGAGGCGGAACGGGAAACCGGCCACCGAACGGTTGGCACAATCATAGACGCGGCCGGACTTGGCCTCGCGGGCGCGCCAAGCGTCGGCCTGGACATCGACCTGCGAAGCAGCGAAGAACCAGAATCCGCTCCACGCGATGGCAGCGATCAGGAGCAGGATGGGGGCTGCGAGGAGGCCCCAGAGTGGGCGCCTGCGGGGCGCTTGCGGCAAACGAGACATGCAGGACACCCTTTGGGCAGCAATTTAGGCGATTCCACGATCACGGATTGTGTATTTCAGTTAACAATTCGCGAGCACCACCCTTAGGCTTCCGTTCCGATGTCTGCAATGACCCTGTCCGATCGTGATCTTCCCAACGGCGACCTCTGGGTGTTCGGCTATGGCTCGCTGATGTGGCGGCCCGGTTTCGAGTTCCTCGAGCAAATGCCGGCCCGGCTGATCGGCGAGCACCGCGCGCTGTGTGTCTATTCGTTCGTCCACCGCGGCACGCCGGAAAAGCCGGGCCTCGTGCTCGGCCTTGATCGCGGCGGCGCGTGCCGCGGGATTGCGTTCCGGGTCGCGGAAACCAGGCGCGACGATACGATCGCCTATTTGCGCGCACGCGAGCAGGTGACCTCGGTGTATCGCGAGGTGACGCGATCGGTGTGGCTGGAGAACGAAGCCAGAGAGCGCGTAAGCGCGCTGGTCTATGTCGTCGACCGAGGCCATGTCCAATATGCCGGCCGGCTGTCGCTGCAGGAGCAGTTGCGCCACGTCCGTCAGGGCCATGGCCAGTCCGGCGCCAACCGCGACTATGTGCTCTCGACCGTGAAGGCGATCGAGGCCCAGGGCTTTCGCGATACGCAGCTGCACAGGCTGGCCATGATGCTGCATGACGACGGCCACTCGCGGCATCCGGCGCCGGGCGACTCGCCGTAGCCGCCTCACGCCTTCACCGGGGCCGGCACACGGCCGAACAGCTGCGCTTGCTCGGCCTGTCCCGCCGCCACCAGCCGGTTCGTCGCCTCCTCGATAACGCTCTCGATGCGGGTCATGAATGCGTCGCGCGGCAGGCCCGGCGGCAAGGGGTCGAGGAACTCGACAACCAGCGTCCCCGGATAGCGCAGGAAGGTACGGCGCGGCCAGAACAGTCCGGAATTGAGCGCAACCGGCAGGCACGGCACGCCGCAATCCGCATAGATCAGCGCGACCCCGCCTTTGTAGTCCGGCGGCGCGCCCGGCGACCGCCGCGTGCCCTCGGGGAAGATCACGAATTGGCGCCCGTGCTTCACCTCCTCGGCAGCTCGCCGCATCACCTGCTTCAGGGCGCGAGCCCCGGAGCTGCGATCAATCGCTACCATATTCGCCTTGACGAGATATTGTCCGAACAGGGGAATGCGCAGCAGCTCGCGCTTGAGGACGAAGAACGGCTCGTCGAAAAAGTGCAGCAGCGAGATCGTCTCCCACATCGACTGATGCTTGGCGGCGACTATCAAGGGCCCCGTCGGGATCTTCTCGACGCCGCGATATTCGACGCGGATGTTGCAGACGATGCGCATCAAAATGATGTTGCTCTGCGCCCACCAGTTCGCGACGCGCAGCAGCGCCTTGCGCGGCATCGCCAAGGTCGGCAGCGCGATGATCGCCCAGAACACGAAGTTCGGATAGAACAGGATGTTGAACAGGAGCGAACGCAGGAAGATCGAAAGCATCAGGGACCCAGTTCAATTGGCTTGTGCCGTCGCCGGCCGGCGCGACACGGAGCCGGTCGGCAGGTCGACCTCGGGCGCGAGATCGAGGCCGAGATCGGCCAGCCGCAGCCGCGCTTCGGCGGCGACATATTTGGCGTATTCGGACAGCAGCAGCCGCAAGGTCGGCCCGCTGGTCCACCACGGCTCATCCCGCCATTTCTCGCCGACGACGGCATAGGGAATGAGATCCAGGCTCGGCATCGCGTGCGACAGCTCCACGATCGCGCGCGGCATGTGATAGTTCGAGGTCACGACGATCAGCGATTTGAAGCCGCGCTCGGCGGCCCAGCGCCGCGTCTGCGCCGCGTTGCTGCGGGTGTTGATCGCGGAATAGTCGAGATCGACGCAGCAATTGATGAACGACCGCGCCTCCGGCAGCGAGCGGGTGATGTCGCTGGCCTCGTTGGTCGGATGCACGCCTGAAATCAACAGCCGCCTGCCATAGCCGCCGGCGAGCAGTTCCACGGCGTCCGACACCCGCGACGAGCCGCCGGTCAGAACCACGATTCCGTCCGCCTTGCGCTCGGGCTTGATCTCGGCGCCGCGCAATTGCGACAGGAAGCCGATGAAGCCGACAGCCGCGACGAAAAAGCCGATCGCAAGCGTGGCCACGACGCCCGCGAACGTCCGGCCCACCATCACGATGAGCGGCAGCCTGCGGCTGCTATCGTCGATTTCCGGCCCCATGCGTTGCCCGGCGATCCTTGCCTCCTGGCGCGCGGCCCCATGCCGTCGCACGATCCCGTCGTTCAAGTCCGGGAGGTCAGGCAGGTTTCGCCGGCCTCCCGATCACGTTCACTCGCCCTCGATCATGACAGGCGCTCTCTATCGAGTCCGTGACCGAACTCACCCCTGCCGCAACTTGACCCGACGCAGACGATTTTAGGCGTTTTTCAGGCCAAGTGAAATCCGCAACGCGACGGTTGGGGACGGAAGCGACCATCAGTCGATGCTCGCCAGCGTCGCGAACAGGGTCCGGCGCGCGGCCCAGCCGGTGACGGCCGCGATCACCACGGCCTGCAGCGCGATCACGACATAGCCGAGCGGGCGCAGAGAGAACGTGCCGAGCAGCGCCGCGAATTGATCGCCCACCGGCGTGCCGGAGAACCAGTTCGCGATCGACTCCGAGAACCCGAAGCCGAGCATCGCCAGCCCGCCGCCGATCACCCCGCCCTCCAGCCCGAGCTGGAGGAAATGGCGCAGGAAGTGGTTGGCGATATAGCGGTCGCCGGCACCGACGAAATGCAGGACCTCGACGATCGGCCGATTCGCAGCCATGGCGCCGCGGGTCGCAAACGACACCGAGATGATGGTGGCGACGATCACCAGCACGAGAATGCCGAAGCCCGCGAACAGGGTCGCTCCGGTCATCGAACGCATGCGCTCGATCCAGGCGCGGTGATCGTCCACGCTGGCCGTCGGGGCGACCTGGCTGACCCGATTGCGCAACGCGGCGAGATCAAAGCTGGTGCCGGGTTGCACCCGCGCGATGATGACGCGGGGCACCGGGAGTTCGTCGAACGACAGGCCGCTGCCGAGCCACGGTTCCAGGAGCTTGCTCGATTCGTCCTTGGTGAACGGCCGCACCTCGACGATGCCGGACTGCGCCCGCATCGCCTCCGTCACCAGCGCGATGTCGCGCTCCAGGTCGCGGCCGGTCTTCGGCCGAACCTGGACCGTGATCTCGCTCGCCACCTCCGACTGCCACTCGGCTGCGGATTCGCTGACCAGCAGCACGGCACCGGTCGTGATCGAAGCCAGAAAGGTCATGATCGCGACCACCGCCACGAGCGCGCGGCCTGCGATCGACGCCCGCGGCACGATCGGCGACACGATGCGGGCTTGCGCCGGCAGTTGCGGGCGGTCCTCGCCCAGGTCGACCAGAAGGCCGCGATCGTCCACGCTACTCATAGATGTGCAGCCGTCCCTGATGCAGCACCAACCGCCGGGCCTCGTATTGGTCCATGAGCGTGATGTCGTGGGTTGCGATGATCACCGCCGTCCCCGAGCGGTTGAGCTCAATGAACAGGCGCAACAACCGCCGGCCGAGCGTCGGATCGACATTGCCGGTCGGCTCGTCGGCGAGCAGGAGTTGCGGCCGCGAGATGACGGCGCGCGCAATGGCCGCGCGCTGCTTCTCGCCGCCCGACAGGATCGGGGGCAGCGCATCCATCCGTTCGCCCAGCCCGACCCATTTCAAGAGATCGATCACTTCTTTCCGGTAGCTCGACTCGTCGCGCCCCATGACCCGGAACGGCAATGCGACGTTCTCATAGGTCGTCATATGGTCGAGCAGCCGGAAGTCCTGCAGCACGATTCCGATCCGCTTGCGCAGATCGGCGATCTCGTCCTTGCTGAGCAGGGAGATGTCGTAGCCGAACAGGTTAACGAGCCCGCGGGTGGGGCGCAGCGACAGGAACAGCAGCTTAAGCAGCGAGGTCTTGCCTGCGCCCGAGGGGCCCGTGAGAAACTGGAAGGAATGAGCCGGAATCTGGAACGTGAGGTCGCGGAGGATCTCCGGCCCCAGTCCATAGCGCAATCCGACATTTTCGAACCGAACCAAAGCATCAGCTCCGTTCGACAGTGTGCACGGCCCACCCGCCAACAATAAGTCCGGCGGTACGATGACCCGATTGAGCGCCCGTTATGGTTTCCGGTTCGTTAATGGTTTCCATGTACCATTGCGGAGATTGGGTTCCGAAGTTCGTCAACATGGCGGTTCTTGTAGCACGAACTGTCGGAAACAAAGCGGCAATGGCCGCCGGAGATAAAGGCGCGATGTTCATCGTTTGCCCCCATTGTACAACGTCTTACGCCATCGATCTGGCAACCCTGGGTATGGCCGGCCGTAGCGTACGCTGCGCGCGTTGCAAGGAGGTATGGCTGGCGAGGCCCGAGGATGCCGTCGAGGCTCCGGCCCCGGTTCCGGCCATGGCCGACGCCGCCAGCGCGGCTGCTCCCCCGCCCGCCCCGGCCGACGAATGGGAAGCGCTGGCGCGTGAGGAGGAGGACGAACAGCCGCCGCAGGTGGACAGTCCGCCCTTGGCTGCAGGCTGGCCGGAGGATGCCGCCGAACAGGCGGAGGCGGAGACGGAGGATGCGGAGCCGAAGGGGCAAGGCAAGGCATCCCGCCTGGCCCGATTCGGTAAGCTCATCAGGCGTCCCACACTGCCGAATTTCCCCGGCAAGAAGATTTTCGGCCTGCCGGCGCTGACCGCGGCGATGGCGGCGCTCTGCATCGCGCTGGTGGTCTGGCGCGCCGACGTGGTGCGGTTGCTGCCGCAGACGGCGTCGTTCTACAAGCTCGCCGGGCTCGAGGTGAACCTGCGCGGCCTCTCCTTCAAGGACGTGAAGGTGGCGACCGAAACCGTGGACGGCAAGCCGGTGCTGGTGATCGAGGGGGCGATTGTCAGCGTCACCAAGAAGGCGGTCGACCTGCCGCGTCTCCGCTTCAGCGTGCGCGACGCCCAGGGCACCGAGATCTACGCCTGGAATACGCTGCTTGAACAGACCGCGCTGAAGCCGGGCGAGCGCACGACCTTCAAGTCGCGCCTGGCCCTCGCCCCCTCCCGAAGGCCGCAATATCGATATACGATTCTTCAACCGGCGCGATCTGGCCGCCGGCAGTGCCTGATGGTTCCGGTCTCGCGGGTCTCGCGCGGGACCCATGAGACGGAGATGAAACGACATGTCGCGCGTGCTGATCGCCGACGACGAAGAATCGATGCGGACGCTGGTCGCGCGCGCCATTGCCATGGATGGACATGAGATCGTGACGGCGCAGGACGGGGCCGAGGCGCTCGACATCCTCACGCGCGAGAACGGCGCCTTCGACCTGCTGCTGACCGACATCCAGATGCCCATCATGGACGGCATCGCGCTGGCGCTGTCGGCCGCGCGCGACTATCCCGACTTGGTCATCCTGCTGATGACGGGCTTTGCGCATCAGCGCGAACGCGCCTCCAACCTGCAGGCGATCGCACATGACGTGATCACCAAGCCGTTCTCGGTCGCCGACATCCGCACCGCGGTCGCCGACGCCCTGGCGTCGAAGGCGGCCAAGGCGTAGGACGAGTGCATCGCGCGCCGGAAGGCGACGCTTTGGACGGCTCTAGCATGGCGGATCTGCTGACACCCGCGATCCGCGTTGACGCTCCAATCTCCGCAATCCCATCTCTCTGTGGTGATGGGTCCCGGGTCGGCGCCCGAGAGTTGCGCGCCTGTCCGGGAGAGCGAGACTTCGATCGAGACGCCGTCGCCTCACGCGCTCAGCGCGCGCATCTCCGCATAGAGGTCCGACTTGCCCTCGAAGCCGATGCCGGGGAGGTCCGGCATCGTGATGTGGCCGTCGATCACCTTCACCCCGTCGGGGAAGCCGCCATAGGGTTGGAACAGGTCCGGGTAGCTCTCATTGCCGCCGAGGCCGAGGCCGGCGGCGATGTTGAGCGACATCTGGTGGCCGCCATGCGGGATGCAGCGGGACGGCGACCAGCCATAGGTCCTGAGCACGTCGAGCGTGCGCAGATATTCGCACAGGCCATAGGACAGCGCGCAGTCGAACTGCAACCAGTCACGGTCCGGTCGCATGCCGCCATAGCGGATCAGGTTGCGCGCGTCCTGGTGGCTGAACAGATTTTCGCCGGTCGCCATCGGGCCGGGATAGAAGTCGGCGAGCGTCGCCTGCAGGTGATAATCGAGCGGATCGCCCGCCTCCTCATACCAGAACAGCGGATAGTCGCGCAGCATCCTGGCGTAGGCGATCGCGGTCTCCAGGTCGAAGCGGCCATTCGCATCGACCGCGAGCTGGTTGTTCGGACCGATCTCGTCGAGCACGGCCTCGATGCGCTGGCGATCCTCGTCGATCGGGGCGCCACCGATCTTCATCTTCACGACAGTGTAGCCGCGCTCGAGATAGCCGCGCATCTCGCGGCGGAGCGCCGAGAGGTCCTTGCCGGGATAGTAGTAGCCGCCGGCGGCGTAGACAAAGACGCGCGGATCGGCGGTGCGGTTGTGGCGCTCGGCGAGCAGACGGAACAGCGGCTTGTCGGCGATCTTCGCCACTGCGTCCCAGATCGCCATGTCGAGGGTGCCGACCGCGACCGAGCGTTCGCCATGACCGCCGGGCTTCTCGTTCATCATCATCGCCGCCCAGGCCTTGTCGGGGTCGATGTTGTCTTTCGTTGCATCAAGCAGCCAGGCCGAATCGGCCTCCAGCAGGCGCGCACGAAACCGCTCGCGGATCAGGCCGCCCTGGCCATAGCGGCCGTTGGAGTTGAAGCCATAGCCGACCACGGGACGACCGTTGCGCTCGACATTGGTGATGACCGCGACCAGGCTCGACGTCATCTTGGTGAAGTCGATATAGGCGTTGCGGATCGGCGATGAGATCGGCTTCGTCACCTCGCGGACGTCGACGATACGGACGGTCATGGTCATTCTCCTGGTCGTGGTCGCACGCGCCGCGTCAGAGCGAGGCACCTGCGCAGATGGTGATGGTCTGTCCGGTGATCGCGTCCGCCTCCGGGGACAGCAGGAAGGCGGTGAGCGCGGCGACCTCGGCGGGATCGACGAAGCGGCCCATCGGCGGCAGCACCGGCGCGGTGCCGGTGCGGCTGGGATCGCGCAGGAACGGCGTGTCGGTGGCGGCAGGTGCGATCACGTTGACGGTGATCCGGCGCGGCGCGAGCTCGATCGCCCAGGACCGTGCGAGGCCGGTGAGCGCGGCTTTCGTTGCCGCATATTGGCTGCGGCCAGCAGCGCCATTGGCCGTGCGGCTGCCGATCAGCACGATGCGGCCGCCCTCGCCCATATCAGGCGTCAGGGCATTGGCCAGCGCCTCCGCGGCGCCGACATGGACTTGCCACATGCCCTGGCCATTGTCAGGCATGAGCTCGCCGAGCCGGCCGACACGCATGTAGCCGGCGGCATGGACGAGCGCGGTCACAGTGCCGATATCCGCAAGCTGCGCGATCACCGCGTGCGGTTCCGCCAGATCAGCCTGCAGGCCGACGAAACCGGCATGCGCCCAGTCCGGCGGCGCGCGGTCGATGCCCGTCACGCGCCAGCCGCCCGCGAGCAGGCGCTCGGCAATGGCGTGGCCAATGCCCGAGCTGGTTCCGGTCACCACGGCGTGGCGCGCGGAACGACGTTCGTGAGCCCCTGCCGTCATCCCTTGTACGCAGCCGCCTCGGCCTTGACCTTCACTGCATCGAAATTGTTGATCTTGTCGATCAGCTCATTGGTGTAGAGCGCAGCATAGTCCTTGATGTCCAGCCCGTTCATCGCCGCTTCGGTGCGGAACTCCTGCTCGTTGATCGCGCCCATCTGGGTGTTGGCATAAGGCGGCGCGTACAGCTTGATGCGCCGGCTGATCGACTGCAGCACGGCCTTGACGGCTTCGTCCTCGCTGGCGCCACGCGGCGCCGTCTCCGGGTACATCTTGAGAAACGCCCTGGCGCCGGCAGCGGAATTGGCGAGCAGGAACTGCGATGCCTTGCACACCGAACGGCCGAAGCCGATCAAGAGATCCCTGTCCTTCTCGAAAGTCTGGGGCATCGCCATCAGGAACTGGCCGCCGACCATCGGGATCGTGGTCGGGCGCGGCAGGTAGCTCATCTCGATGCCGGCGGCCTCGATCTGGCCAAAGCCAGTATCGAAATAGGCGAGTGCATCGATGACACCACGCTGCAGCGCGACGCCGGCCGGCGTGCCGTTGCCGACCGCCACCCAGTTCACATCCTTGTCCGGATCGAGGCCGAGCGCCTTCAGCACGTTCCTGGTGACCGGATATTCGGTGGCGCCGAAATCGGACACGCCGATCTTCCTGCCCTTCAGATCCGTGTAGCTCTTGAGCGCCGAGCCGGGCGGCACGGCAATGTCCCATTTGTAGGGGTACGTGTACTGATAGAACAGTTTCGCGCCGCTCCATTCGCCCTTGGCGAGCAGCGGCAGCGCCGTCGACGGCACACCGACGCCGATTGTGACGGAGCCGCGATCGGTCGCGACCTGGACGTTGGCGTTGGTGCCGAGCGCCTGGACGTCGAGCGAGAAGCCCTCCTGCGCGTTGTAACCGAGCGCCTCGCCGATCACGCAATTGATGACGGTGGCGTTGAGCGCCTTCAGCCCAACGCCGAAGCGAATCTTCTTCGCGTCCGCCGCCATCAGGCCGACCGGTGCGCCACTCATCAGCAACGCCGCACCGGCGCTGCCCGTCAGGAATGACCTGCGCGAAATCATGTTCGTTCCTCCCGTTTTTTATTTCTTTCGATTGGCGCCCCAGTGCACGACCTTGGCCTCGCACCAGCGCACGATGCCGTGCAGCACGATGCCGAGCACGCCGAGAATGATCAGCGCGGCGAACACGCCGGCGACGTCCGACACCGCCTGCGCCTGGGTGATCACGACGCCCATGCCGCGCTGCGCGCCCAGGAATTCGGCGACGATCGCACCGAGCAGCGCATAGACGACGGCCATGTCGAGTCCGGCGAAGATGAAGGGCGCAGCGTTGGGCAGCTTGACGATGCGGTAGGTCTCGAGCCGCGACGCCGACAGAGAGCGCATCAGATCGATGCGCTCCGGCTCGACCGCGCGCAGCCCCGTGAAGCTGTTGATCAATACCGGGAAGAACGACAGCAGCGCCGAGATCGCGATCTTGGAGCCGTCGCCGAAACCGAACCAGATCACGATCAGCGGCGCGATCGCCACTTTGGGAAGGCTCTGCAGCGCGAAGGCATAGGGCATCACGAGACGCTCGATCGCCTCGACCTCGGCCATCAGCGAGCCGATCACGAGGCCGAGCCCGACGCCGATGGCGCAGCCGACCGCGGCATTGCTGAGCGTACTCCACAGCGGCAGATAATAGCCGAGCGGACTGGCGGGGCTGACGGCCAATCCGGACCACAATGCGCGGACCACCGCTTCGGGCTTCGGCAGGATGTAGGATGGGATGTTCAGCAGCTTGACCGCGGCGATCCAGCTCAGGATCAGCACTGCGAGGCCGATCCAGGCGATCGGCGAACCGAGACCGAGGCGGCGGCTGGGCTTTGTCGGCTTCGGGGTCATGGCGGGCGTCGCGATGTTGGCAAGGTCAGTCATGGCCGTGCTCCTGCGCGTTCAGGAGTCCGCGGACCTCCTTGGCCAGCCGTGCATAGTCCGGGTGCAGGACGATGTCGTCGAAGGTCCGGGGCCGCGGGATCGGGACGTGGAGGTCGGCGAGGATACGGCCGGGGCGCGCCGACATCACGATAACGCGGTCGGCGAGGAAGATGGCTTCCGAGATCGAGTGGGTGATCAGCAGGATGGTCTTGCGGTTCTCCTGCCAGGTGCGCTGCAGCTCAAGGTTCAGACGCTCGCGTGTCAGCGCATCGAGCGCGCCGAACGGTTCGTCCATCAAGAGAATCTCGGGATCGCGCGCTAGCGCCCGGCAGATACCGGCGCGCTGCTGCATGCCGCCGGAGAGCTCATAGGGATATTTGTCGCCGAAATCGCCGAGGCCGGTGACCGCGAGCAGGCGCTCGATGCGGTCGCCCTCCGGCGCGTGCTTACCGCCGACGCGTAAGGGCAGCCGCACATTGTCGCGCACCGTCATCCACGGCAGCAGATTGGCGGCCTGGAACACCACGCCGACCTTGCGCGACGGACCCGCAACCGGCTCGCCGTCGAGCAGCAGGCGGCCGTCGCTGTAGCCGTCCAGCCCCGCAAGCAGCCGCAGCAAGGTGCTCTTGCCGCAGCCAGAGGGTCCGACGACGCAGACGAACTCGCCCGGCTTGATGTCGAGCGAGATTCGGCTCAGCGCATGCACCGCCGCGCCCGAGGCCGAGACGTAGGTCTTGGACAGCTGGTCGATCGCGATCAGCACGTCATCCGGCGCGGCAGATGGGCGCCGGGGCGTATTGTCGACATCCATCATCAGCATGAGCGTCATCCCTGGACTTGTTTTGCTTGTCGTTCGTCATCGCAGGCAACCGGGCCGGGGCCCGGCCGCCTTGTCGTCGAAAGCTCAGGCCGCAGCCTGCACCGTCAGTCCGGCCGCGGCGACTGCGGCGCGGATCGCCGCCATCTCCTCGGCGCTCGGCGCATGCGTCGGCGGCCGCACCGTGGCGTCGCGGATGACGCCGGCGACCTGCATCGCCGCCTTCATCCGGCCATGCGCCTCGCCGGTCGGCTCACCCGCGCCGTAAACGGCGTCCTTCAGCGGATCGATCATGCTCTGCAGCTTCATCGCGAGCTTGAGGTCGCCGGCGGTGACCGCGGCAAACAGATCGTGAATCAGATCGGGGATCAGCGAGGCGAAGCCGACCAGCGCGCCGTCGACGCCCTGCACCATCGAGGCCAGCAAATATTCGTCGTGGCAGGTGAGCAGCGCCTTGTGCGGCGCCGCGGCGCGGATCGCCTTGAGGTCGCGGGCGTATTTGTTCATCTCGCGGGTGCCGATCTTGAACGCCTGCACATGGTCGAGGCGGGCGAGCTCGGCAAGCAGCTCCGAGGAGAACGAGGCGCGGGTCCAGGCCGGATAGACGTGAACGATCAGCGGCAGCTTCGTCGCCTCGCCGATCGCGCTGAAATAGTCGAGGCAATGCTCGCGCTTGAAGCCGAAGCGCAGCCAGTGATGCGGCGGCATGATGTCGAGCGCGGTGGCGCCGGCCTCCTTGGCCATCAGCGCGTGCTCGATGCCGTCCTTGATGCCCTCGCAGACGACGGAGGAAATGGTCGGGCAGATGCCGGTCAGCGCCTTGGCGACGATGCGCGTGACCTCGGCGCGCTCCTTGGCGGTCAGGCTGAACACCTCGCCGGTGTGGCCGTTGGTCATGATGCCGACGATGCCGCGGCGCTTGCCGAGCCAGGCCGCGTAGCGCGACAGCTCAGCCTCGTCGATCGAATGGTCGGCATTGAAGGGGACGGCAATCGCCGGGATGATCCCCTTGAAGTTGGTCATGACGCTCATGGCGGGCTCCTGGTTGTTCGGATGGTCATCGGTTCGAGACGGTCGCGACGGCGCCGCCCATGGCTTCGAGCGCGCGCGAGAGCTGGGCCGCGGCGCGGAGCAAAGGCGCCACGCCCGTGCGTTCGAACGCCTCGGCCGATATGCGCATGGTCGGCGCGGCGACGCTGATGGCGGCGAGCGGCACGCCGTCACGATCGATCACGGGCGCTGCGAGCACGCACAGCCCCGGCGCGTTCTCCTGATTGGACAGCGCATAGCCGGCGGCCTTCACCTGGCGCAGGCGCTGCAGCAGCGCGTCGAGATCGGTGATCGTGGTCTCGGTCCGCTTGATGCGCGGCTGCGCCTCGAGCACCGCGACCTGCGTCTCCACCGGCAGCAGCGACAGAAGCGCCTGACCGACGGCAGTGGAATAGACCGGCGCGCGGCTGCCAATGCGGACGTCGACCCCGAGTCGGACGAGGCCGGCCTGGATGCGCTCGACATAGACGATGTCGCTGCCGTCGAGCACCGCGAGCGAGGCGGCCTCGTTCATCTCGCCAACCAGGCTGCGCAGGATCGGACGCGCCTGGTCGCGCAGCTCTGAGCGCGCGATCGCGTTGAAGCCGAGGTCGAGACATTTCAGCGTCAGACGGAAGCGTCTGGTGTCGCCGACCTTCTCGACATAGCCGAGCATCACCAGCGTGTTGAGCAGGCGGAAGGTGGTGCCCTTGTCGAGCGCGGCACGGCGCGCGACGTCGGCGAGCACGAGCTCCGGCTCCTCGCTGGTGAACGCGTTGAGCACCTGAAAGCCCTTGGCCAGCGACTGCACGACGCTTTTGCCAGCCTTGCTGTCCTCGTCCACGGGACGCTCCGACGTTTCCTAAGGGGACCCCGCCTTGACGGCGAGCATTCTGATTTACGAAAGTTCGGATTGCGAACTTAAGTTCGTATATCTAAGCGCTCGGGGCTTCCGCTGTCAAGCCGGCGAAGATGGCTTGCGCCCGCGCATGATCGGACGGCTTGAAATCCGCCCATGTCGCATGATCTCTCCCGATGGCCGCGCCGTTGCGGCTCGTTGCAGGAGCCGCCCCGCGTGAGCGTCGCATTCACCAAAGAAGAGAGCGCCGAGACGGCGGCCGAAACGCAGCTGCCCGACCGCCCGGTGTCGCCGCATCCGAACCTGGTGACCGAAGCGGGTCTGAAGGCGCTGGAGGATCAACTGCATCAGGCGCAGGCGGCCTACGAGGCGGTGCAGGCCATCGAGGACGTCAACGAGCGCCGGCGCGAGTCCGCGCTGCCGTTGCGGGATGCGCGCTATTTCGCAACACGGCTGCGGACCGCGCAGGTGATGCCGCAACCGAGCTCGACCGAGACGATCGCGTTCGGCAGCACCGTGACATTCGAGCGTGGCGACGGCCGCGTGCAGACCTATCGTATCGTCGGCGAGGACGAGGCCGATCCGAAGCGCGGCATGATTTCCTATGTTTCGCCGGTGGCGCGGCTGTTGATGGGCAAGTCGGTCGGCGACATTGTCGAAATGTCCGGCCAGACGATCGAGATCACCGTGATCGCGTGATGCCAGCCGGTGATGGCGGCGAGAGATCATGCGGACGATCGGGATCATCTCCGACACTCACGGCCTGTTGCGGCCAGAGGTGGAGCAGCGTCTGGCCGGCGTCGCCCACATCATCCACGCTGGCGATATTGGCCGCGCGGAGCTGATCGAGCGGCTTCGCCGGATCGCACCGGTCACCGCGATCCGCGGCAACATCGACATGGCGGATTGGGCGAAGGCCTATCCTGAGACCCGGACGATGCAACTGGAAGGCCGCTCCTTCCACGTCGTGCACGACGTCCATGACATTGAGATCGATCCCGCAGCGTCGGGCATCGATGTCGTCATCTCCGGCCATTCGCATCGCGCGCGGGTCGAGACACGCGACGGCGTGCTCTATCTGAATCCGGGCAGCGCCGGACCGCGCCGCTTCAAGCTGCCGATCACGCTGGCGATCCTCGAGGTCTCCGCAGGCGGCCTGTCACCCGTCATTCACGACCTCGGCAGCGGCTGAGACACATGAAAAGGGCGCCCGCAGGCGCCCTTCCCAACTGCGTTTGATGCGCTTGTCAGAAGCAATCATCCAGCGCCATGCCGGGGTCGCTGAACGACGGCCGACCGGTCTCGACGTGGCCGGCGACGCGGCGATAGAAGCTGTCGTCGCTGTCGCTGGTGACGACGAAATCGTACCACAGGCCCGACTTGCGCAGATGCCAATACAGCTCCTTCGGGCGCCCCGGCCCGGACACTTTGAGCTCCCACTCCGTGGTGGCACCGCCATGGCTCGGTCCGGGGAAGAAGCTCGGCGCACCGAAGCCGAAGCCCGGCGCATCGAAGTCGGGGGCCGGACGGAAGCCGGGCACCGCGCCGAAGCCCACCGGGTGGAAGCCGGGCAGCGGACCGAAGCCGGGGCATTGCGGCTCCAGCGCAGCCGAGACTGCAGCGGTGACCGCGCGCAGCGGCCCGTAGATCTCGTTGGACTGCACCGTGAAGTGCACGTGCCCATGGCCGTCATTGCGCAGCTGCATATGCAGGCCGCCATCATGGACGTTGTAGCCGACGAAGATCTCAGGATTGGCGGCGTGCGCCTGCTTGGCGTTGCTCAGATCGCCCTTGAAATGACGGTGGAAGCCGTTCGGGCCGAGCACCCAGAGATCATACAGCCCATCATTGCCGACGCTCCATTCGTCGTCGAGCATCTTGCCGGCCTCGACCGTGTAGCGCCGCGGAATGAGGTCGAGGTGCAGCTTGTCATAGACGTGGAACACCGCACCGGCGAAGCCGGTGTTGGCGAACAACAGCTTCACCTTGCCGCTGGCCGGATCGACCTTCGACGTGGCGTGCAGGATGTAGGGCAGCGGGCGCGAATAGCGCACGCCGGTTTCCTGGAACAAAGGCTGCGGCGTGGCGGGTGCGACCGGCGCCGGCAAGGTCTTCTGATGCGCGTCCGACGCCTGCCAATTGCTCTGGTCGGGCAGCTCAGGAAAGCGCGGATCGTTGGGGCTGGCGAAGTCGAACGCCGAGGTGAGATCGCCGGACACGGCGCGATGCCACGGGCTGATGGCCTCGACCTTGATGCCGAAGCGCTTCTCCAGGAAGCGGCCGACCGAGGTGTGGTCGAACACCTGCGAGTTGACCCAGCCGCCCTTGCTCCACGGCGACACCACATACATCGGCACGCGCGCCGACAGGCCCCAGGGCCGGATGTTGCCGCTGATCGTATCCGCCGCCGTCAGGACGTTGCCGACGGTGTTGGAGAAATACTCGCCGTCGAGCGGCAAGGTCGCCTTGCCCATCAGCTTGCCGCTTGCGTCGTAGGACGGCACCGCCGGCGCCGGCAGATGGTCGAAGAAGCCGTCATTCTCGTCGAAGGTGAGGAAGAAGACGGTCTGGCTCCAGACCTCGGGATTGGCCGTCAGCGCTTCCAGCACCTGGTCGGTGAAATTGCCGGCACGGGTCGGGCTGCCGCCGCCGGGATGCTCGGAATTGGCCTGGGTCGGCAGGATCCACGACACTTGCGGCAGGGTGCCGGCCATCACGTCGGCCTTGAGGCGATCGAGATAGTCCGGGCCGCCGGTCAGGCCGTGCACGTAGTTCGGATCGTCGGGCTGGGCATGGCGGAAGCTGGAGAAGGCCAGGCAGCCATGCATCGCGCCGGTCCAGTTGTCGTTCATGTCCTGATAGATGTGCCAGCTGACGCCGGCCTTGTTCAAGAGATCCGGCAGCGTATCCCAGTTGAAGTCGCTGCCGACATATTTGTAAGTGGCCTGCGGCTGCGGCTGGCCGGCCACCCAATTGTGCGGATTCGGCCAGCAACGCAGATTGTTGGGCTCGGCGTCGTTCGTGGTGCAGTTGATGCCCTGGGCCCGCAGCGCCGGGTTGAAGTTGGAGCCGGACCAGAACACGATGCGGTTCGGGTCGGTTCCGGTGGTGATCGAGGCGTGATAGGCGTCGCAGATCGTGAACGCCTCGGCGAGCGCGAACTGAAACGGAATGTCGTCGCGGCCGAAATAGCCCATCGCATAGGGCGTCTTGTACTTCGCCCAATAGCCCATCTTGCCCTGGTTCCAGGCGGCCTGGCTGTCGCCGAAGGAATGCGGCGTGCCGTAGCCGACCAGCGCGTTGGAGGTGGCGGAGTCGCGGTGATAGGGCGGAATCTCGCGGGTGCCGTCGGACTGGAACCATACCGGCTTGCCGCTCTCGAGCGGAATCGGGAAACGATCACCAAAGCCGCGCACACCACGCAGCGTGCCGAAATAGTGGTCGAAGGAGCGGTTCTCCTGCATCAGGATCACCACATGCTTGACGTCCTGGATGGTGCCGGTCCGGCGCCGCGCCGGAATGGCCAATGCCTGACGGATGCTGGCGAAGGCAGCCGCCGCCGTGGCGCCTGCGAGAAAATCGCGACGTGTTGTCATGTCGTTTCGGCCCTATGAAATCCCTGGGACAACGGATTCTGGACGACGGGATGACCGCCCTCCGCTCGAGAACGGCGCAGGCGTAGCAGTGTGACTTGACGTTGCTGTGAAAAATTTATTTAGAAAATGATTCTAGATGAGATTTTCTCAGTCATCGATAGAAGGGTGGTGGCGTGAAGAGCGAGGCGAGAATGGTGGGGTCGACGTTCAATTCAGGACCATCGGTGAATGGCATCCTGTCGCGCATCCGCGAGTTGCTGCCCGAGCTGCCGCCGAAGGCGAGGCAGATCGCTGAGCTGATCGCCGCGCAGCCCGAGCCGTTCATCCACAAATCGATCACCGAGGTCGCCGAAGCCTGCGATGTCAGCGAGGGCACGATCGTGTCGTTCTGCCGCCGCGTCGGTGTGCGCGGCTTCCAGGAGCTCAAGATCATGCTGGCGCGCGACCTGATCGAGCCGGTCCGCCTGATCCAGGAAGACCTGCATCGGGGCGACGATCCGGCGACGGTGACGGACCACATCTTCGCCGCCCATGCCGCCTCGCTGCAGGAGACGCGCCGCCTGCTGTCGATGGAGGCGCTGGCGGAGGCGACCAGGCTGCTGCGCGAGGCGCAGCGGATCGAGATCTATGGCATCGGCAGCTCGGCGCCGATCGCGCAGGACCTGTCCTATCGCCTGCTGCAGCTCGGGCTCGCGGCCAATGCCATCGTCGATTCCCATGTGCAGGCGGTCAGCGCCGGCATGACCGGGCCCGGTGTCGCGACGGTCACCGTGTCGCATTCCGGCAGCACGGTCGAGACCGTGCTGGCGACGCGGCTGGCGCAGGCCGCGGGCGCACGGACCATCGGCATCACCCGGCTCGGCAAATCGCCGCTGGCGGCGCATTGCGAGGTGCTGCTCTACACGGTGGCGAACGAGACCCGCTACCGGCCGGAGGCGATGAGCAGCCGCGTCGCGCAGCTCGCGATCATCGACACGCTGGTCAGCTGCTGCGCCCTCACCGACACCGAGCGCTCGGTCGAGCGGCTGCAGCATGCCGCGCGGATCCTGTCCGAGAAGCGCTACTGACGCCGGCGCGGACTCCGTCCGCGCGCCGCGAGCGGCCTCAATAGTCCTTCAGCAGCCGCTCGATGTAATCGAGCTCGACCTGCGGCCGCGCCGGATCGGCGAGACGGCGGCGCAGCTCCTCGAGAATGCGGCGGACGCGCTGGACGTCGATCTCGCCGGGAATCTTCTGCGAGAAATCGTCGATGTCGCGGGTGTTCGGCAACGGCCGGCCGAGCGGATCGGTCGGGCTGTTGGCCTGGCGGCCGCGGCCGTCGCGCCCGCCCTGGCCCGGCTGGTCGCCGTCGCCCTGCTGCATCGCATCGGCCAGGCTCTGCGCGCCCTTGCGCAGCGCGTCGAGCGCCTTGCCCTGCGATTCCACGGCGCCATCGGCATTGTTGTCGCCGAGCTGGCTGCCGGCATCGCCCATCGCGCCATCGGCCTCGTCGAGGCCGTCGCCGGCATCCCCCTGGTCGCCTTGATCGCCCTGCTCGCCTTGCTGACCCGGCTGCCCCTTCTGGCCTTGCTGCCCCTTTTGGCCCTTCTGACCCTTGTCGCCCTTCTGGCCCATGCCGCGCTTGGCGAGCTGCTCCTGCAGCTGCTTGAGGCGGTCGCGCAGCGCCTGCTGATCCTGCTGCAGGTCGCCCATGCTCTGGTCCTGGTCGCCCTGCTGCGGCTTGCCGCGGTTGCGGTCGCGTCGCGAATCCTGGCCCTGCTTGAAGGTCTTGTCCCGCAATTGCTGCTGCTTGCGGATCATGTCGCCGAGCTCGTTGAGCGCCTGCTCCATGTCGTTGTCGCCGCCGCCCTGGTTGGGCTGCGCCATCTGCAGATTTTCCAGCATCTGCTGCAGCTGTTCGAGCAGCTCGCGCGCGCCCTCTTTGTCGCCCTGCCGCGACAGCCGCTCCATGCGGTCGATCATGTTCTGCAGGTCCTGCTGGCGCAGCATCTTGGTGTTCTGATCGAGCGGCCGCTGCGCCATCTGCGGATTGTTGCGCAGCTGCTCGGCGAGCTGGCGCATGTAATTGTCCATCGCCCGGCGCAGATCCTCGGCGAGCTTCTTGATCTCCTCGTCGCTGGCGCCGCGCTCCAACGCCTGCTTGAGCGCGTCCTGCGCGGCGCGCAGCGCCTTGTCGACATCGGAGATGTTGCCGTCCTCGATGGTGACGGCGAGCGCCCACAGGCTGGCGACGACCTCGCGCAGCGAATCGTCGGTGCGCGCCGCCTCGAGCTGGCGCGTCACCGAGCGCAGGCCGAGATACTGGCCGGGCTCCGGCGTGAACAGCTCCGGCGCGATCGCCAGCGCGTCGAGCGCCGTGAACACCTCACTGTTGCGGTTGGCGTCGAGCGCCAGGACACGGCGCTGCTCGATCAGCGCCCGCGCCAAGGGCTTGGTGAACAGCCGCTCCGGCAGCTTGGTCTCGAACGGCTCGCTCCTGCCTTCATTGCCGGCCTCGTCCTTGGCCGTCAGCGTGATCGCGACGTCGGCGCCGGCATAGGGGTCCTCGCTCAGATCCTTGACGGTCTGGCCGACGCCGTTGCGGGTGCGGGCATTCGGCAGCACCAGCGCAAACTCCGGCGGCTGGAACAGCGGCCGCGCCGCCGGCGCATTCGCCGTGCTGTCGGGCGCCTTGCCATCGGCCGGCTTGCTCTCGGCGGGACGGGCAACGATCTGGGCCCGCGCTTCGGTGACGCCGTAATCATCCTCCAGCTTATAGGACAGTTTCAGCGAGCCGCGCGCCTGCCGCTCGGGGTCCTTGGCCATGCTGATGACCGGCGGCCGGTCCGGCGTCGCCGCGAACACCCATTGCGGCTGGCCCGCGGGCGCGCGCACATGGGCGGTGCCGTCGGCCTTGATGGTGAAATGCCGCTCGGTCGTGCCCTTCGGCGCGGCCTCGCCGGCCGCGATCTCGCCGGGCGCGGCCTCGGCGACGCCGCCGCTGGTCACGACGTCGAGATTGCCGCCGCTGGAGCGGATGATGAGCGTGCTGCCGGCCGGCACCACGATCGGACCGTTGGCCGGCACCGCGCCTTCCTTGTTGGCGGCGGAGAGAATGATCGGCGGCTTGGCCGTGTAGAGCGGCGGCTTGATCCAGGCATCGACCCGGATCGTGACCGGCGTCATCACGCCGTTCCAATCGAACGCCGCGGCGATGCGGATCCGGCGTTCATCGCCGGCGGCAAAATAGGTCGCGACCAGGAGCACGATGACCAGCGCGCGCACCGCCCAGGGGTCGTGCAGCGACAGCCGCGGCCGCGGCGTGCCGGCGCGGATGCGCCTGACCGAGGCAAGCGTGCGCTCGCGCTGCGCCTGCCACAGCGCCAGGGCGATCGGATCCCGGCTCGACAGCGTGTCGCTGAGCGCCGTGGCGGGGCGGTGGGCGATGCCGGAGCCGCGATCGAGCCGCGTCAGGCCCTCGTCGCGGGTCGGCCAGCGATAGCGCAGCATCGGCAGCGCGGCGCCGACCAGAAGCAGCAGAAACAGGGCGATGCCGACGGCGCGGGCGGCGAATGGCAGGCCGAGCCAGAGGCCGGCCCAGGATACGACCAGGAACAGGCCGACCACCGTGAGCAGCCGCGCCAAATGCGGCCAGCCGCGCTCCCAGGCGATCGCGAGACGGGCCCGCTTGAGCGCCTGCGTCAGCTTGAGCCGCGCAAGGCGATCGTTGGCCAGCCGATCGGGGGTGCTGCTTGCCGGCCGGGCCGGCTCGGGGGTCATGCCGCTCAACAATCTCTCCAGGTTGCCCGGACCTTGACGCTAGCACAAAGGCGCCGGTGAGGCACCCGTTCCTCAGCCACTTTCATGCCATCGCCGGCTGTCCACACGGGAGTGTGACCGGCCGGGTTCCCCGGAAAGCTACGGGCCGCGCCCGGGCCTCGTGGTTCTCATGACGATGCGGGCGCATCGCGCGAACGCGCCGCGCGCGGCGTGCCTTTCGAAGAGGGACCCATTTTACGATCATGGCCGCACAACCTTCCCTCCTCTCCCTGAGGAGCCCGCCGCAGGCGGGCGTCTCGAAGGGCGAGGCCGGCACTGCTGACCACGCGACTTTCTTCACATCGAGAGCCCTGCGGATGCGAGACACCGACGGCGCGACGCGACAGCAGCCTGCATGTCACATGCAAATCCGTTCTCGCGGCGCATTTTCCGCCCGAGCTTTGCGACATTCGTCGCCCTCGGAAACAATGAGGGCGCAGGGAAGGTCGGGAGCTGGCCTCTCCCATGGCCCGCCTGCAGACAAGGAAGCAGGCGGCAGTCACCACAGGTTCGGCCGCGACTTCCGACCTTCCCTGCGCGATGGTGTTACGACTTATACGCGATCTTCCCGGGGAACGGCTGTCTTGCCCCCGTCGCAGCCGGTTCGTCACCGCCTGCTTGGCATCAGCACCGCGATGCCAGAACCACGCGACTTCATCGTCGCACCGGGATCGTTCGTCCGCGCGAGCAAGCCCACGCTGCGACCCGATGCGCCCACCGCATCCCGCACCCGACGTCCGTGACGATCGCGAAGCGCCCCCTCTGTGGGACGGGATGCGCGGAGTAGAGCACGATTTCGGATAAAGCGCAATAGAGATGCTGGGGGTGAATCGCCGATTATCTTCCATATGCTGCGAGCCGCTCGCGTGTCCGCGCCGACCGCGGTATAGTTCAGCAACGGGACGATAGCGGAGGCCCTGAAACCAGGACGACCTTGGATCTTGCCGCCCTCACGCCCCAGGAGCGGTTCGATCTCCTGACAGATCTATGGGACAGCCTGGCCGCCGAAGGCGTGGTACTGCCCCCGACGCAGGAAGCCGAGCTTGCGCAGCGTCACGCCCGCGACTTGGCAAGGCGTTCGGCTCGGCATCGTCGCAGGGAAGCCCCACTGCGGGGTTGATTTTTCCGAACGGCGCACCAGACCATGCGCGGAGCAGAGGAGCACGCCGGCATGTCGACCATCATGGTTCGCGCGACCTGGGACCCGGAAGCCAGCTATTGGGTCGCCGAAAGCCCTGACGTGCCCGGCCTCGCCACCGGCGCCGCGACACTCAACGAGCTGGCCGCCAAGATCCCCGGCATCATCCAGGACCTGCTCGAAGACACCGACGCTGCCAACGTCGCAGAGACAGAAATTCCCATCGAGATTATCGCCTCGATCTCGACCAAGGTGCGCGCCCACGTGGCCGCATGAAAAGCTTCACGCCCGAACTTCTGCGCGAGGCAGGATGCGAATTTGTGCGGCATGGGCGCGGCGACCACGAGATCTGGCAGAGCCCGATCAACGGCCACCGCTTTGTCGTCGACAACGCCATTCCCTCACGCCATCTGGCCAACGCCGTCCTGAAGTAGGCAGGAATGCCCAAGTCGTTCTGATGGCGATCTGCCGGGAGCTGGACCTGATGGACACGGCGGCGACGGGTCCACTGCATGAATATCGCGTCGCGCCGATTTCACGACTATAATAGCAAGTGACATTGTGTCCGCCACTAGGCTTCCCGGGCGCCAGACCGTTTTCATTTTGATCGCACCGCGATAGGGTGCCGATGCGCTTTGGCTTGGGGGAGTCAGCACATGAGCGATGACTGGTACTTCAATGTCGGCGCGGAGACGGCGGGGCCGATTTCGTACGACGCACTGGTCGCGAAGATCAGGGAGGCACCGGATCAGATCCAGTTGGTCTGGACAAATGGAATGGCCGACTGGGCCAATGCACGAACCGTGCAAACGTTTGCTACTTTCTTTGCGTCCGGTCCGCCGCCGCTTCCCGCATCGGTGGGCGAGGCTGTTTCGCCTTACTCAGTGCAGGCGCACACCGCGCCACCTCACACCATGCTCCTTCAGACGGGATCGCCCCAAGATGTCGCCGGCCAGTCCCGCGATGCCGAATCAGTGACTGTCCAACTGCACCCATGGCGGCGATATTTTGCGCGCATGATCGATATATGGATATTCAGCTGGGTTGCAGGCATTGTCATACTGCTTGCGATGAACGTCTTGGTCTCGTCGCAAGCAGCGAATTATATCAATGACCAAATGCTCGGCTGGGTCATGGTGGCCTTATACATCCCGTTCGAAGCACTCCTGCTGCAATTGTTCGGCACGACGTTCGGCAAATACCTCTATGGCATCGTCCTGAGACAGAACGGCTCCTCCTTCAGCTATGCGCAAGCGCTGCGCCGCTCGACGATGGTGTGGTGGCGCGGCCTGGGTACGGGCTTCCCGCTAGCATCGCTGCTCACTCTGACGACCGCATATTCCAACCTGAAGAAGAACAAGGTGACTTCTTGGGACCGGGATTGCGACTGCACGGTCTCGCATGCGCAGATGTCCAGCGCGAGATTGATCGCTATTTTGCTAGTCTGGGCACTACTCCTCGTCATCATTTCCGCAATCATCGTTGCGCCCACGCCTGCCAGAGCATTCGATTGAGCACGACCGTGGATTCCGTACGGTAGAAGAGACTAGTGCTATGATTGAGAACACCGACGCTGCGGGATTACGGTGACAGTACTGTCACCGTAATCTCCGGCAGCATTGGCCGGCTCGGCGGTCAGGAATGGCGGATCGTATTCCGATGGACCGATGCCGGTCCGGAGGATGTCGAGATCATCGACTATCACTAAAGCGGGATGAGAATAGTCTGAATCGATTTGGGATTCCCAAATCAGCGTGTTTCTGATTCACCGTGTTGGCTGGGAAGGAGGCCAGCACGGATGGGCGCACCATATTCTCTGGACCTTCGAAAGCGGGTTGTCGCCGCGATCAAGGGCGGGATGTCTCGCAATAAGGCGGCCAAGCAGTTTGGGGTCGCGATCAGCACAGCGATCAATTGGGCCAGGCTTGAGAAGGAGACAGGCAGCATCGAACCTGGCCAGATGGGCGGCCATAAGCCCAAGGCGATCTCGGGTGAGCATGCCACGTGGCTGCAACAGCGAATCAGAGCGAGCGACTTCACCTTAAGAGGGCTGGTGGCCGAGCTCGCCGAACGCGGGTTGAAAGTCGACTACCGTTCGGTCTGGGAATTCGTTCATGCCGAGAAGCTCAGCTTCAAAAAAAAGCGTGGAGGCTGGCGAACGCGATCGTCCTGACGTGGCGCGGCGACGAGAGCAATGGAGGAAATATCAAGATCGCATCGACGCCACGCGCCTTGTCTTTATCGACGAAACCTGGACCAGGACAGACATGGCGCCGTTGCGAGGATGGAGCCCGCGTGGCAGCAGGCTGACCGCCAAAGTCCCTCACGGACGGTGGAAAACAATGACCTTTCTGGCGGCACTGCGCCACGACCGCATTGATGCACCATGGTTCATTGAAGGGCCGATCAACGGCGAAAGCTTTCGCACCTATGTAGAGCACGTTCTTTTGCCGACCCTTCATCCGGGCGATATCGTGATCTTGGACAACCTCGGCAGCCACAAAAGCAAAGCCGTCCGCCAATTGATCCGCTCGGTAGGAGCCAGGATCTTCTTCTTGCCCAAATACTCGCCCGACCTGAACCCAATCGAACAGGTCTTTGCCAAGCTCAAGCACCTTCTACGCAAAGCCGCGGCGCGAACCGTCGACACGGTTTGCGCCGCAATTGCTGTTGCCCTCGACGCCTTCTCCGCAGAAGAGTGTGCCAACTACCTCAAAAACTCAGGATATCGAACTTAATCTCATCTCGCTTTAGCCCGGACGAACCGAATAGGACCACCGAACACGAGAGCGCAGATGGCGAAGAAACTTCCGCCGGTTCATCCCGGTGAAATCCTGCGGGAAGAATTTCTCGTCCCGCTCAAGCTCACGCCTTATGCGGTCGCGGCCGCGCTGAAGGTGCCGCGGACGCGGATCGAACGCATTGCGCGCGAAGAGAAGCCCGTGACGGCCGACACTGCGCTGCGGCTCGGCAAGTTTTTCAAGACCGGTGGCGCATTCTGGATGAACATGCAGGCACGCTTCGATCTTGAAACAGCCGAGGACGTGCTCGCGCCTGACATCGAGAAGATCGCCGCTTACGAAGCGAGCTGAGCGCCACCGGGCCGACGTATTCCCGAAGACTTGAGGCGGGCAATCCATCACCGTCATCGGCCGCCGGTCCGTCCCACAAACGATTGAGGGCAGCCACCGGACCGGTGCCTGCCCCCTCGCGGTCGCCATGATGCGCTTGCCGCGTTCAGCGCCGGTCGTCGTCGTCGCGGTCGTGGCGATCGGATCCGCAGAACTGCGCAGTCCGGGCTTCCTTGTTGGGGTCGTGCCATTGCGGATCGTCGATGTCGTAGACCATCGGCTTGGCGTAGTCCGCCGGATCGACCAGCCAGCGCGTCGTCGGCCACTGGTCGAGCGTCAGCCCCAATCGCTTGATCTGGTCGAGATAGCCGCCATAGACCGCGAGCGACACCGACTCCTTGAAGGTCGTGCCCGTGGTCAGATGCATCGGGATGAAGATCTTGGGCTTGAGCGCCTGGACGTAGGCGAACGGATCGCGATAGGTGTTGTTGTCGAAATCCGATGTGGCGATCGTCCCCAGATCCACGTCGGTCGGCGGCAGGCTCTGCATGAGGTTGACGAGGCGCTGGCCGTCGGCCGGCGTGCCCGTGGTCCAGCCGCTGCCCCGCCCCTCCTTCAGCGCGCCCGCCGAATTGTACCAGACCAGCGTAAAGTGGCGCCCCTTGCGCAGCACGACATCGAAGAACAGCGCGACCGGACCGCCGGGCCCGCTATTGCCGGAGGTGGCGATGTTCATCTGCCCGGACAGCGCCCCGCTCTTGCCGGGCGCCAGCGGCGTGCCGGCCGGAAACAGCGTGGCATCGCGCGGATCGGCGGCGTAGTAGACGGACGGCGTGGGCGCCCGCGGCCAGGTCGGATCGGGCGGGACCGCGATCGAATGCAGATGCCGGAACGCGATGACGCAGGCCTCCGGCTCGAGGAAGTTCAACCGCACCACCTGCGTCCCCGGCACCGATCCCGCCGATGTCACCGGCTTGCACGACAGCGCGGCGCCGCGCGGAAACGCCGTGGCCGCGTTGCCCTGAATGGCCGCATCCGTCGCCTCACGGGCGAAATCGGCCTGCATCGCCGCGCAGGTCTCCTCGGAGGCGTAGATCGTCGCGCCGGTCTTGGCGGCGAGATAGGCCGCATTGTCGGCGTGGTCGAAATGCCCGTGGCCGAGCAGAATGGCTTCCGGCGCGAGGTCGACGAGATCGCCGATCACCAGCGGCGTGCGCCCCGGCGTCACTTCGAGCCGCGTGATGTAGGTGTCGAGCAGGATAACACGGCCCGCGATCGCGGCAGCAAGGCTGGAGTTCGACAGCCATGACAACACGACCTTGTCCTCCGCGACGCGACCGCTATGCGGATCGACATTCTCCACGCCGAAGAACTTCTGCCGTGCGGCGACCATCTTGGCGTCCGCGGCCTGCAGTGCGCTGCAGGACATCCAGCCGGCCAACAGACAGGCGCCAACCGCGCCCCCCAGCCTCAGCGTCAATCGTAATGGACCCGACATCCGGACTCTCCTCCCTCTGATGATTTTTGTGGTTATGATGATTGTGATGCGCGCCGCCCGGCTGCAGCAGGGCGGCGACGACGACATCTCGCGTGTCACGGAAAGCTGGTCTTTCGGCCGGCGCCGGCGCTCGCGTCGCTGAGATCGTTCAGCCCGCAACCGGCGCGCCGCGCTGCAAATACTCTGGCTGGCGATGCTCTGACTGGCGATGCTCTCGCCCCATCTCTCTTCGCGTTTCCTTCAACCGGTCGCGCAGTCTGGTCCGCTGCATGGGTCGCGAGCGTAGAGTTGTCCGTCGCACAATTTCAACGCACGGACGATTATATAAAAAATTGGAATAATCTCCGTCGCCGCGACCCGGTTGATTGGCCCGGCGGATCGTCGCCGGCTGGGCCAATGCCGCTCGTATCGCTCGCCGGTTCATGTCATCCTGATCCCATGACCGACGCGACCACCCGATCGATGCCATCTGCCCTTCCCGCGAGCGAGGCCGAGCTCGCCGAATGGCAGAGCTTGAGCCGGGAGGAGCAGATCGCGCGCTATCGCGAGGTCTTGGAGCATCCGGACAGTCTCAGGATCAGCGACTCGACCGCGAGCGACGTCCTGGCGAAGGCGCGGCAGCTCGTCGCAACGCGGCGTGGCTGAATTCAAGCTTTGGGCCCGCGCCGAAGCCGGGCCGAAGCCTCGCAGGCATCCTGCATCAATCACGTCAGATCAGACCAGGTTTGTTCGACTGAGGAACGTCCCCCTCACAACCACGGCGCCGGCGTATCCATCGCGATCAGCTGCTCGACCTCGATCCTTGGCCGGATCACCGCGGACTGGTCGCCCTTGACCAGCACCTCGGGGACCAAAGCGCGGGTGTTGTAGGTGCAGGCCTGCACGGCGCCGTAGGCGCCTGATGTCATGATGGCGAGGAGGTCGCCCGGCTTGGGCTCGGGCAGCGTGCGGTCGAGCGCGAGGTAGTCGCCGCTCTCGCAGACCGGGCCGACGACGTCGGCTGTGAAGCTCGGCGCGCCCGGCGCAGGGTGGATCACCGGGAGGATGTCGTGATGCGCCTCGTAGAGCGTCGGGCGGATCAGATCGTTCATCGCGGCGTCGATGATGACGAAGTTCTTGGCCTCGCCATGCTTCACATAGATCACCTTGGCGACCAGGATGCCGGCATTGCCGACGATCATGCGGCCGGGCTCGAACATCAGGGTGCAGCCGAGATTGTGGCTGACGCGCTTGACCATCGCGGCATAGGCTGATGGCTCCGGCGGCACGGCGCGGTCCATGTGATAGGGGATGCCGAGGCCGCCGCCGAAATCGACGTGGCTGATATTGTGGCCGTCGGTGCGCAGGGTCTGCACGAAGTCAGCGAGGATGCGGAACGCGGTCTCCATGGGGCCGAGATCGGTGATCTGGCTGCCGATATGGACGTCGACGCCGGTGACCTCGATGCCTTTCATCGTCGCCGCGCGGGCGTAGACCTTGCGGGCGTGCTCCAGCGGAATGCCGAACTTGTTCTCCGACTTGCCGGTCGAGATTTTTGCGTGGGTGCCGGCATCGACGTCCGGGTTGACGCGCACCGAGATGCGGGCGGTGTGACCCGTTTCGACGGCGAGCCGCGCCAGCAGGTCAAGCTCGGGCTCGGACTCGATGTTGAGGCAGTGGATGTCGGCCGCCAGCGCGGCGCGCAGCTCGGCCTCGGTCTTGCCGACGCCGGAGAACACGATTTTGCGCGACGGGATGCCGACCGCCAGCGCGCGCTTCAGCTCGCCGCCGGAAACGACGTCGGCGCCGGCGCCGAGTTTGGCCAGGGTGCGCAGCACCGACTGGTTGGAATTGGCCTTCATCGCGTAGCAGATCAGGACGTCCTGGCCGGCGAAGGCATCGGCGAACACGCGGTAGTGCCGCTCCAGCGTGGCGGTGGAGTAGCAGTAGAACGGCGTGCCGACGGAGGCGGCAAGCTCGGCGAGATTGACGGCCTCGGCGTGCAGCACGCCGTCGCGGTAGTCGAAATGGTTCATGGGTCAGGTCCGCGCGCGGGGCTGCGAGATGAAGTGATTGTGGCGGCGAATTGCCGGGAAATGCGGCGGATTGTCAATTGACGCGGCCACCCTCCCCTGGAGGGGGAGGGTCGACGCACGGCGCGTCAGCGGCGTGCGTCGGGGAGGGGGGTGACGCCGCGAAGGCGCTGCTCGTGGAGAGATCACCCACCCCGCCTCGCGCTACGCTCGTCCCGAGGCCACCCTCCCCCTCCAGGAGGGTGGCAGCGACGGCGGATCGAGCGAGTTTGCCCCTATTTGCTATCCAGCAGCGGGTCGAGGATGAAGGGTTTCTTGGTGCCGCGGGAGGCGGCGGGGCCGGCGTCGGTTCCGTAGCCGGAGTTGAACAGGCCCGGCTTGTTGGCGGTCTCGGTCGCGGTGTCGGCGGGGGCGGCCGACATCTGCGGCGCGGGCGGCGAGTTCGCCGGCAGGTCCAACGGGCCCTTGCGCCCGCAGGCGGCGAGCGACAGGGCGGCAACCCCGATCACAAGGAGAGGCCAGGCTTTGGACATCGGACGGCGGCTGCGATTCACGTGTGAGATCCCCATGCGGGCTGCACCATACAGAGATTGACCGGACGTGGCGAGTGCCGGGGAGCCACGCCGGTCCGGTCAAATTTCAGACAACGGCCCTACTTTCGCTGTTTTTCCAACCGCTTCAGCCAGCCCTTGGCTTGGCTCGCCACGTTCTTCGGCGCGGTGCCGCCGAAGCTGGTGCGGCTCTTCACGGACGCCTCGACCGAGAGCACGCCGAGCACGTCGGCCGTGATCTTCGGCTCGACCTGCTGCATCGCCGAGAGCGGCAGCTCGTGCAAGGCGACACCCTGCTTCGACGCCAGCGCCACGATCCGCCCGGTGACGTGATGGGCCTCGCGGAACGGCATCTTCAGCGTGCGCACCAGCCAGTCGGCGAGGTCGGTGGCGGTGGCATAGCCCTCGCCGGCGGCGGCCTTCATGCGGGCCTCGTCGGGCACCAGATCGAGCGCCATGCCGGTCATGGCGCGAATGGCGAGCGACAGCGCGGCGAAGGCCTCCATCGCGCCCTGCTTATCCTCCTGCATGTCCTTCTGATAGGCGAGCGGAAGGCCCTTCATCACGATGAGGAGCCCGTTCAGCGCGCCGATCACCCGGCCGGTCTTGGCGCGCACCAGCTCGGCGGCGTCCGGATTGCGCTTCTGCGGCATGATCGAGGAGCCGGTGGTGAACTTGTCCGACAGCTTGATCAGGCCGACCAGAGGCGAGGTCCAGATCACGATCTCCTCGGCGAAGCGCGACAGATGCACGGCGCAGATCGAGGCGGCCGACAATGTCTCCAGCACGAAATCGCGGTCGGACACCGCATCCAGCGAATTGGCCATCGGGCGCTCGAAGCCGAGCGCCTCCGCGGTGGCGTGGCGGTCGATCGGGAACGAGGTGCCGGCCAGCGCGGCGGCGCCGAGCGGGGATTCATTGAGCCGCTTGCGGGCGTCGAGGAAGCGGCCGCGGTCGCGGCCGGCCATCTCGACATAGGCCAGCAGATGGTGGCCGAAGGTGACCGGCTGCGCCGTCTGCAGATGGGTGAAGCCGGGCATCACGGTGCCGGCATGGTCGAGCGCGCGGCTCGCCAGCGCATGCTGATAGGCGGCCAGCGCGGCGTCGATGTCGTCGATCGTGTCGCGCACGTAAAGGCGGAAATCGGTCGCGACCTGGTCGTTGCGCGAACGGGCGGTGTGCAGGCGGCCCGCGGCGGGGCCGATCAGCTCGCCGAGCCGGCTCTCGACATTCATGTGAATGTCCTCGAGCGCTCGCTTGAACGCGAACGCCCCCTTGGTGATCTCTGACAGGATCGTGTCTAGACCCTTGCCGATATTTTTCGCATCACTCGGCGTGATGATGCCCTGGGCGGCGAGCATGGCGGCGTGCGCCTTGGACGCGGCAATATCCTGCGCATAGAGGTGGCGATCGACGTCGATCGAGACGTTGATATCCTCCATGATCTCGTCGGGACGCTCCGAGAACCGGCCACCCCACATCTTGTTGCTCATGCCTGCCGCTCTTAAGCCTTGCTGATCGCCAATGGATGGGACACATCGTGCAGTGCCCCGCAAATTCGCGCCTCTGATAGCCGCAACCGAGCCGAGATGACAAACGATAAGCCAGAGCCGTCCCCTGCCCGCCCCGCTGGATCGCGGAAAACGCTGCTGGCCGCGGCCGCCGTCGCGGTGGTCGCCGTCGCCGGTGTGGCGGCGGTGGCGTTCGGCGGGCTGCTGAAGGGCCGTCCGGCGGGCGACCAGGCCTGCCAGGCCGCGGTCGCGACCGCCCAGCGGATCGCGCCGCTGATCAAGGGCGAGGTCGCGGCGCTGACCCCGGCCACCGCGCCGCTGCGGCTGCCGGATCTCGCTTTCGAGGACGGGACGGGGGCGCCGAAGAAACTGTCCGACTTCCGCGGCAGGACGGTGCTATTGAACCTGTGGGCGACCTGGTGCGTGCCCTGCCGCAAGGAGATGCCGGCGCTGGACGGGCTGCAGGCCAAGCTCGGCAGCGACGCCTTCCAGGTGGTCGCAGTCAACATCGACACCCGCGACCCGGAGAAGCCGAAGGCCTTCCTGGCCGACGCCAAGCTGACGCAGCTGGCCTATTTCAGCGACCAGAAGGCCAAGGTGTTCCAGGACCTGAAGGCGGTGGGCCGGGCGCTGGGCATGCCGACCTCGGTGCTGGTCGACGGCAATGGCTGCGAGATCGCGACCATCGCCGGCCCGGCCGAATGGGACAGCGCCGATGCGGTCAAGCTGATCCAGGCGGCGACGGCGAAGACGGCGGCGGGACTCTGACCGAGCAGAACTCAGGCGGCGATGTTGAGATTGCCGCCGACGCCGGGGCCGACATTGGCGAGCGACAGCGTCTGCTGCGCGCCGCCGAGCAGGGTCAGGACGGCATCCTTCTGCGCATTCAGGTTCTGCTTCAGCACGGTCGTGGCGACCTGCTGCTGAGTTGCACTCGCCTGCTGCGCCAGGGCCGCAGCCACCAAGCTCATATCCATACGCTTATACCCTCGTTACGGGCACTCTAACCCGGCAACCTTAACGAAGCGTATCGATCCGCCCATCCAACGCCGGGTTGTGCGGTCAGCGCGTCGGGACCGGCTTGGGCCCGCGGTAATCGTAGAAGCCGCGCTGCGTCTTGCGGCCGAGCCAGCCGGCCTCGACATATTTCACCAGCAGCGGGCACGGCCGGTATTTGGAATCCGCCAGCCCCTCATGCAGCACCTGCATGATCGACAGGCAGGTATCGAGGCCGATGAAATCGGCCAGCTCCAGCGGGCCCATCGGATGATGCGCGCCGAGCTTCATCGCCGCATCGATCGCCTCGACATTGCCGACGCCTTCATACAGCGTGTAGATCGCCTCGTTGATCATCGGCAGCAGGATGCGGTTGACGATGAAGGCCGGGAAGTCCTCGGACACCGCGATCTGCTTGCCGAGCCGGCCGACGAACTCCTTGGCCGCCTCGAAGGTCGTGTCGTCGGTGGCGATGCCGCGGATGAGCTCGACCAATTCCATCAGCGGAACCGGATTCATGAAATGAATGCCGATGAAGCGCTCGGGCCGGTCGGTGCAGGCGGCGAGCCGCGTGATCGAGATCGACGAGGTGTTGGAAGCGATCAGCGCCTCCGGCTTCAGAACGGCGCAGAGGTCATGGAAGATCTTGCGCTTGACGTCTTCCTTCTCGATCGCGGTCTCGATCACCAGATCGCAATCGGCGAGGCCGTCGAGGCTGTCGGCGAGCGAGATATGGTTCAGCGCCTTGCTGCGCGCCTCGTCGGAAATGACCTTCTTGGCCACCTGGCGGGTCAGGTTGCCGTTGATTGTCGCCATGCCCGATTTCAACCGGTCGGAGGTGACGTCGTTGAGCACCACATCGAGCCCGGCCAGGGCGGCAACATGCGCGATGCCGTTGCCCATCTGTCCCGCGCCGATCACACCGAGCTTGTTGATCTGAGCCATGTTGTCATCCACCGGAACGGCGCGCCATGTGCGTCCGTCCATGCCCTAGAAGTGAGAACACCGGCCGCCGAGGTCCCATGCGGCCGGTGTCACAAGCGTTACTTGCCGAGCTTGCCGAGCGCGTCGGTCAGTTCGGGAACCGCCTGGTAGAGGTCCGCCACCAGGCCATAATCGGCCACCTGGAAGATCGGCGCATCCTCATCCTTGTTGATGGCGACGATCACCTTGGAGTCCTTCATGCCGGCAAGATGCTGGATCGCGCCGGAAATGCCGACGGCCACATACAGCTCCGGCGCCACGACCTTGCCGGTCTGGCCGACCTGCCAATCGTTCGGCGCATAGCCGGCATCGACCGCGGCGCGCGAGGCGCCGACGCCGGCGCCGAGCTTGTCGGCGAGCGGCTCGATATATTTGGCGAAGTTCTCGCGGCTCTGCATCGCGCGGCCGCCGGAGACGATGATCTTGGCCGAGGTCAGCTCGGGACGGTCGCTCTTGGCGACCTCCTCGCCGAGGAAGCTCGACAGCGCCGGATCACCGGCCGCCGCGACGGTCTCGACCGACGCGCTGCCACCCTCGCCGGCAGCAGCGAAGGTCGAGGTGCGCACGGTGATGACCTTCTTGGCGTCCTTCGACTTCACGGTCTGGATCGCGTTGCCGGCGTAGATCGGCCGCTCGAACGTATCGGGCGCGACGACCTTGATGATCTCCGACACCTGCATCACATCGAGCAAAGCGGCGATGCGCGGCATCACGTTCTTGAAGCGCGAGGTCGCGGGCGCAACGATCGCGTCGTAGGTCGCGGCGAGCTTGACGACGAGGTCGGCGAGCGGCTCGGCGAGATCATGCGCATAGGCGGCGTCATCGGCCAGCAGCACCTTCTTGACGCCGGCGAGCTTGGCAGCAGCTTCCGCAGCGCCCTTGGCGCCCTGGCCCGCGACCAGCACGTCGACATCGGCGCCGAGGGCTGTGGCCGCCGTCAGCGCCTTGTTGGTCGCGTCCTTGATCCCGGCATTGTCGTGTTCGGCAATCAGCAGCGTGGCCATCAGAGCACCCCCGCCTCGGTCTTGAGTTTGTTGACGAGTTCGGCGACGTCCTTGACCTTGACGCCGGCCTTGCGGCCCGCCGGCTCGGTGGTCTTGAGGACCTCGAGACGCGGCGTGAGATCGACGCCGGTATCGGCGGCGGTCTTCTCGGCGATCGGCTTCTTCTTCGCCTTCATGATGTTCGGCAGCGAGGCGTAGCGCGGCTCGTTGAGGCGCAGATCGGTGGTGACAATCGCCGGTCCCTTGAGCTTCACGGTCTGCAGGCCGCCATCGACCTCGCGGGTGACCTTGAAGTCCGAGCCGTCGACCTCGAGCTTGGAGGCGAAGGTCGCCTGCGCCCAGCCGAGCAGCGCGGCCAGCATCTGGCCGGTCTGGTTCGAATCGTCGTCGATCGCCTGCTTGCCGAGGATGATCAGTCCGGGCTGTTCCTCCTGGGCGACCGATTTGAGGATCTTGGCGACCGCGAGCGGTTCCACATTGCCCTCGGCCTTGACCAGGACGCCGCGATCGGCGCCCATCGCCAGCGCCGTGCGGATCGTCTCGGAGGCCTGCGCAGGCCCAATCGAGACCACCACCACTTCGGTCGCCTTGCCGGCTTCCTTCAGCCGCAGCGCTTCCTCGACGGCGATCTCGTCGAACGGATTCATCGACATCTTGACGTTGGCGAGCTCAACGCCCGATCCGTCGCTCTTGACGCGGACCTTGACGTTGTAATCGACCACCCGCTTGACCGGCACCAGAACCTTCATCGATCCTCTTTCGCTCTAAATTGTCCGGGGTTGACCTTTCGGGCGCGGAACCTAAAGCGCCCGTCCCCCCCGGTCAACGCGCGAGGGGTGAAAAAAGCGACCTCACACGCCGCCGGGTTAACGGTTCTGCCCGGGCACCCACAAGACATCACCCGCGCCGTTGCGGTTCGCGGCGCGGCTGGCCACGAACAGGAAATCCGACAACCGGTTCATATAGCGAATGGCGGCCTCGCTGACGGGCTCGTCCGGCCTGCCCGCGAGTTCCGCGATAATCCGTTCCGCCCTGCGGCAAATGGTGCGGGCGACGTGCAGATGCGCCGCCGCCGGGGTTCCGCCCGGGAGCACGAACGAGGTCAAGGGCGAGAGCCGCTCGTTGAGCGCATCGATATCGCGCTCCAGCCGGTCGACCTGGCTGGCGACGACGCGCAGTCGCTCCGCCTTGCCCTCGCGTTGCGGCACCGCCAGGTCCGCACCGAGGTCGAACAGATCGTTCTGGATCAGCCCCAGCATCGCGTCGATCTCGGGCGCTTCGCCGAGATGCAGCCGGGCAACGCCGATCGCGGCGTTGGTCTCATCGACGGTTCCATAGGCCGAGACGCGCAGATCATATTTGGGACGGCGCTCGCCATTGCCTAGCGCGGTCGTGCCGTCGTCACCGGTGCGCGTGTAGATGCGATTAAGGACTACCATGTTGTTCTCAACGTCCCATCAACGTCCCATGGCCCAAATGGCCGCCATTGCAATGACGACCGCAACGAATTGCAGGATCACCCGCCAGCGCATGAGCTTCTGCGACAAATTCGGCGAGCCGCCGCGCGTCATATTGACGAGGCCGAGAAACAGCACCAAGGCGACCGCGCCGATGGCGATAGGAAGGATGAATTTACCGAGGAGCGAAGCCATTGGGGCTAGATAACACCGCGCGGCTGGGAGCGCCATGGCGGATCGGACGCCGGCCGCTGCAACTTCTGGCTTTTGGGCCCGTATTATTGGATTGTAGGGGACTGGTTGTCTTCGCGGAGTGCAGGGACAGGTGAAGGCGCTTCGCTACATCTTCCACGTGGTCATGGATGCGTTCTACACGTTCCTCGCCGATGACGGCTGGGCGATCGCCAGCCATATCGCGCTGTCCACGCTGATGGCGCTGTTTCCGTTCCTGATCGTCCTGACCTCGCTCGCCGGCTTTCTCGGCTCCAAGGAGCTCGCCGATCAGGCCGCCACCTTGATACTGCAGACCTGGCCAGCCCAGGTCGCGGATGCGCTGACCGGCGAGATCCACGACGTGCTGACCACGACCCGGACCGACGCGCTGACCATCGGCGCGGTGCTCGCGGTCTACTTCGCCTCGAACGGCGTCGAAGCGTTGCGGGTCGCGCTCAACCGCGCCTATGGCGTCATCGAGCAGCGCCGTTGGTACTGGCTGCGGCTGGAATCGATCGGCTACACCCTGGTCGCGGCCTTCACGGCGCTGGCGATGTCGTTCCTGATCGTGCTCGGGCCGCTGATGGTGGCCACGGCTCGGCGCTATCTGCCGCTGGCGGTCGAAGCCAACGAGCGCTTCGTCAACCTCTCGCGTTACGGCATCACCATCAGCGCCCTGATCGTCGCCCTCTTCATCCTGCATGCCTGGCTGCCGGCGGGGCGCCGCAGCTTCATGCAGATCATGCCGGGCATCGTCTTCACCTTCATCGCCTCGCTGGTGTCGGGCATCGTGTTCGGCCAGTATCTGGCGCGGTTCGCCAACAATTACGTGACGATGTATGCGGGGCTCGCCTCCGTGATCATCGCGCTCGTCTTCCTCTATTTCATCGCCGCGATCTTCGTGTATGGCGGCGAACTGAACGCATCGATCATCAAGTCGCGGCTGCCGCACGGTGTGTCACTTCAAGAAGCGCAGTCGCTAGAGCCCGCGGCGAAACGGGCTTGAGCAGGAACGCATCGGCACCGGCAGCGCGCGAGGCGGCCTCATCCTCGCCGCGGCCGGACACGCCGATGATCGGGATGTCGCCATGCGGGGCGCCGAGGGCGCGGATCCGCGCGACCGTCTCGATGCCGTTGATCCCCGGCAGCACCATGTCCATCAGTACCGCATCGTAGCTTCCAGCCGCGATCCGCTCCGGCGCAGCCTCACCGCGTCCGATGAACTCGGCCTGGTGACCGAGCTCATTGAGGATGGTGTTGAGCACCACGCGACCGAACGGGTTGTCCTCGACCCCGAGGATCCGCAACGGTCGTGCCGGCGCCAAAGTGACGCCGTCCTCGCCTTCGCCCGTCGTCGTGTGCGGGGCCGCGGCGACCAGCAGCGTGACCGTCAGCGTGAACGTCGTGCCGCCCCCCTCATGCGGCGTCACGACCACGTCGCCTCCCATGGCCCGCGCCAGTTGCCGGACCGACGACAGGCCGAGGCCGGCCCCGCCAAAGCGCGAGGCGATGGTGACATTGGCCTGGCTGAACGGCCGGAACAGCCGCTTGATCTCCTGCAGGGTCAGGCCGATGCCGGAGTCCGAGACGCGGAAGGCGACCGCAACCTTGCCTTTGGTGGCGCGCCTCGCCGGCTTGCCGCCAGCCGCCTTGGCCAGGGCGATCTCCAGCGCGACGCCCCCCTGCTCGGTGAACTTCACGGCATTGTCGATCAGGTTTTCCAGCGCCGCGCGCAGCCGGACGGGATCACCGATCACCAACCCTGGCAGCGCGTCGGACACGTCGACGCGCGCCTCCAACCCCTTGGCGGCAGCGCGCCCCGACAGCGAGTCGCCGGCGGCGCGGGCCAGCACGCGCAGATCGAACAGATCCTCCCGCAGCGACGCGCCGGTGGTCTCGTCCTTGGCGGCGTCCACGAACAAGGTGGCGAGGCTGGACAGATGCTCGGCGCCGGCCTTGATCGTATCGACCCAGCGCCGCTCACGCTCGCCGAGTTCGGAGGTGGCGAGCAGATCGCTGATGGCGAGAATGCCAGTGAGTGGCGTCCGAACCTCGTGGGCGAAGACCGCCAAGGCGGCTTCGACGACCCCCGCAGCCGGCGTTGCTGTTGCGGTGGCCTTCAGCACCGGCTTGGCCGATCCAGACTTGGTGGACCCAGCTTTGGCCAAGCTCCGATCGACCCCAGCCATCGCCGTGACCTGAGGAACCCGCTTCTTCAAAGGCCGCGCTTTGGCCGGCGCCGCCTTGCCGGCTGACGCGCGGGACCGCTCTGTCGTGGAGGACGCCTTTCCGCCGCGCGTCGCGGACGCACCGGCGGCCCTGGACGCGGCCGGCTTAGCCGATCGGGCCCGACGCCCCGTACTCATTTTCCGAACGCGCTTCATCATGGCCCCTGTGACATGAACTCCGGAAACGAAGGGGCACTTCTATTGTCATGTCTCTCGTGCCGCTTTCGATTGAAGCTCCCGATTACCCGCGCTGCTTGTCAGCATGGCACGGCCGTTCCCGGGTGTCACGATGCGCCCGAGGTTGTCCCCGCCGGAAACATGCGAAGAGGCCGGAGAAGGCAGCCGAAACGGCTACACCAAGCCAATCCTGTGTCGGATTTCCGCCGATGATACGCCTTCCGCGCGCAGAGCGCGCAATCCGGTCGCGCGATTGGACTTGGACAGCTTGTGGCCATCGCCATCGCGAATCAGTTGGTGATGGCGATAGAGCGGCGCAGGCAGGCCGAGCAAGGCCTGGAGCAGCCGATGGACGCTGGTCGCGTGAAACAGATCCTGGCCGCGCACGACCTCGGAGACCCCCTGCAGGGCATCGTCGATCACCACGGACAGGTGATAGCTGGTCGGCGTCTCCTTGCGCGCGAGCACCACGTCCCCCCACGCCCGCGGCTGCGCAATTGTGACACCGGTCTCGCCGGCAGGCCCGCTGCCGAGCTCGTCCCAGCTTACCTCGCCCGCTCGCGCGACCGCAGCCGCCATATCGAGCCGCAACGCATAAGGCATGCCGCGCGCCATCAGCTCTGCACGCCGAGCATCAGACAGCTGCCTGGCCGCTCCCGGATACAGCGGGGCGCCGTCGGGATCACGCGGCCAGTTGCCGTCGGCGTCCCGTTGCGCCACCAGGCGGGCAATCTCGGCCCGGCTCTCGAAGCTCGGATAGACGAGCCCCATGGCCTGCAGCCGCGCCAGCGCCGCGCCATAGTCGGCGAGGTGCTCCGACTGCCGCCGCACCGGCAGCTCCCAACTGATGCCAAGCCAGGCAAGATCCTCATAGATCGCCTGCTCATAGTCGGGCCGGCAGCGGGTCGGGTCGATATCCTCGATGCGCAGCAGCAGCCGCCCGCCGCTCGCCTGCGCGCGTTGGAAGTTCAAAAGTGCCGAATAGGCATGGCCGAGATGCAGGTAGCCGTTCGGGCTGGGGGCAAATCGGAAAACGGGTGGCATCATGGTGAGATCGAGGAAACAGATCCTGGCGCACCCCCTCCCTGGGCTTCGTGCTCCAGACGTTCGACCACGGTCCGGTAAAATTGCTCAGCCCGATGCATCTCCACGGCTTCCCTGCGACGACCATCGCCGAAAGCAGATCGGGCCAGCGCGAATTCGACATCGATGAAATCGGCCACGCCTTCAGGCAACGCCGCGACACCAAGTTCATGGGTCAAGGCTTTCCGCCGCATCAGCTCCGCAACGACCTCTTCCAATTCAGCCGGCGGGGCGCACTCCGCCAGCAAGGTCGGAAAATGCATCGGAGGCACCGCCTCGGCCGGACGCAACGCATAGAAGATTTTCTTCTGCGCAACCAACGTGCCGTCACCAAAATACACGCGCCGTTGCCGCTCGCCGAGATGCAGGTAGTGCCGCGCGATCGCATCGCGGCTCGCGACCGACCTCGCGAAAGCGAGGAAATCATCACGAAACCAAGCAAGGCCGCGGTACACCACCGGCGACCGCAGCCACTCGATGATCACGGCGTTGCCCTTCAGCAGGAGCCGCAGCGCCTTGGCGAGGTCCCACCCATTGGCATCGAAATCGTCCTGAAGCGGAAACTCGATGACGTCGCGCACCGGCCATGGCTTGATATGATCGGCCGCGCGCCGCACATAGACGAACCTGCAATCATAGTCGCTGTCGGGAGAGGCAAAGCCCCAGGCGCGGCTACCGCTTTCGACCGCCAGCGGCAGAAACACGCCGTGCTCGCGAACGACACGATCCAGCAAAGTGTCGACCCCCGCCACCTTGTCGGGAGCCGTGTCGGCGGGGATGCTACGCAGACTCATGGAGAGTTCCAACCTTGACTGACGCTGCCTTACCCCCGCACGTCCTTGCCGTCCACCCAACGCGCTCACCGATACTGCCGGTGCTGAGATGACCCTGCACCTCGACAGCCAGGACAGTCTCGAAGACGCGGTCCGCACCCTGGTGCAGCGGGACGAGCGGCTGGCGCCGATCCTTGGCGCCACCGGCATGCCGGCGCTGCGGCGGCGTGAGCCGGGCTTTGCCGGCATCGCCCACATCGTCTGCGGCCAGCAGCTCTCGACCGCGAGCGCGGCGGCGATCTGGGGCCGGCTGCAGGCGGCGTTCGATCCGTTCGATGCGGACGCGATCCGCCGCGCCCGCGCCGACCGGCTGGGTCGGCTCGGGCTGTCCGCTGCCAAGATCAAGACGCTGAAGCACATTGCACGCGAGCTTGCCGCCGGCCGGCTCAATCTCGACGTGCTCGCCAATGAGGACGCCGATGCGGCCCACGCCACGTTGACCACCCTGCCCGGCATCGGGCCCTGGACGGCGGACGTGTATCTTCTGTTCTGCCTGGGGCATGGCGATGCCTGGCCGGCCGGCGATCTGGCGGTGCAGGAAGCCGTGAAGGCCGGGCTCGGCCTCGCGGCACGGCCGACGCCGAAGCAGATGATCCCGCTTGCGGAAGGCTGGCGCCCGCTGCGCGGCGCGGCCGCGCATCTGTGGTGGAGCTATTACCGCGTGCTCAAGAAGCGGGAGGGCATCATCGCGCCGACCAACTAACAACTCCAGCAAACGCTGTTTGAAACAAAGTTGGGGTTGCAAAACGGTCATGGATAACGGCCAGGATCGGGCATGAGATGCCCATGAACGGCCGAGGTCCCATCATGCAATCGCACGACTTTCTCGTCGCACGCCAGGATCTGGAGACTTGCAGGACGATCAGCACTGAATGTCCTGACCTTGACGCGCTGCCGAGCGATGCGCTGCTGGTGAAGGTCGACCGCTTCGCCTTCACCGCCAACAACATCACCTACGCGCTGCTCGGCGAGCAGCTGAAATACTGGCAGCTGTTTCCCGCGCCCGACGGCTTTGGCATCATTCCGGTCTGGGGCTTCGGCGACGTGATCGCGTCCCGCAATCCGGCGGTCGCCGAGGGTGAGCGCTTGTTCGGCTACTTCCCGATGGCGACGCATCTTTGCATCGAAGCCGCCGATATCAGCAAGCGCAGCCTGCGCGACGCAGCCGCGCACCGCCAGGGCGTCGCACCGGTCTACAACGCCTATGCGCGCGTCGGCGGCGATCCGGCCTTCGCCGGCCGGCAAGGCGACCACCAGGCTCTGCTCCGGCCGCTGTTCATGCTGTCGTTCCTGGTCGACGACTTCCTGGCCGAGCAGATGCATTTTGGCGCGACCACAGTGATCCTGTCGTCGGCCTCGAGCAAGACCGCCTTCGGCCTCGCGCACCTCCTGCATACGCAGCGCCGGGGCATCCGCGTGATCGGGCTGACCTCGCAATCGAACGCCGCCTTCGTCCGCTCGCTCGGCTGCTACGATGAGGTGGTGACTTATGACGCGGTGGACACGCTCGACGCGGCAACGCGGGCGGCGTTCGTCGACATGGCGGGCCATGCCGGCCTGCGCGCCGCGCTGCATCGGCACTATGGCGACAATCTCGTCTATTCCGGCCGCGTCGGGCTGACGCATCAGGACGACAGCCACGATGCGACGCCGCTTCCCGGCGCCCGACCGAGCTGGTTCTTCGCGCCGGACCAGATCAGGAAGCGGGCCAAGGCGTGGGGGCCGGGCGGCGTCGAGGCCCGGCTCCAGGCGGCGTGGCGCGACTTTGCCCCGCGGCTCGATGGCTGGCTCACGATCACGGATGGGCGCGGGCCGGAGGCTGTGCGGCGGGTCTATCTCGACACATTGCACGGCCGCGTTCCGCCGCAACAGGCGCATATGCTGACGATGGCGAATTGAGCGGATGTCCGCCTGCGGGCGAACCGTGTAGCCTTGCGCGAATTCAGCTTGCACGGGGAGCGCCAGGCGATGTCCATTCTCGGCTCGGGGGACTACATCTATCGCGTCGTGAAGGACTGGGCGAAGCTGCCCGACGGCTGGGCGCTGAGCGACGTCGCCTCGGTCGCCGTCGACAGCAAGGATCGCGTCTACGCCTTCAACCGTGGCGCCCATCCGATGATCGTGTTCGATCGCGGCGGCCATTTTCTGACGAGCTGGGGCGAGGGCCTGTTCCGCCGCGCGCATGGCCTGGCGATCGACGCCGATGACAATCTCTATTGCACCGATGATGGCGACCATACGGTGCGCAAATGCACGCCCGAGGGCAAGGTGCTGCTGACCATCGGGCTGCCGGAACGCCCCGCTCCGTTCATGAGCGGCGAGCCGTTCAACCGCTGCACCCATACGGCGCTGTCGCCGTCCGGCGAGATCTACGTGTCCGATGGCTACGGCAACGCGCGGGTCCACAAATACACCCCCGACGGCCGGCTGATCCGCAGTTGGGGCGAGCCGGGCTCGGATCCCGGTCAGTTCAACATCGTTCACAACATCGCGACGGATGCCGACGGTTTCGTCTATGTTGCGGACCGCGAGAACCACCGCATTCAGGTGTTTGACGGCAACGGCCGCTACGAGACGCAGTGGAACAATCTGCACCGGCCCTGCGCGCTGTGCGCCTGCGGTTTCAGGCGCAAGACCTTCATCATTGGTGAGCTCGGACCGGGCATGCCGGTCAATCTCAACGTTCCCAATCTCGGCCCGCGCTTGACGATCACGGATGCGAGCGGAACGCGCATCGCCCGCCTCGGGGGCGAACACGGTCCCGGGCTTGAGACCGGCCGTTTCCTGGCTCCTCACGGCCTGGCGATCGACAGCCGGGGCGATATCTATGTCGGCGAAGTCGGCGTGACCAATTGGGGCACCAGCTTTCCGGACCGCCCGATGCCGGCGGAGGTGCACACCCACCGCTGTCTGCAGAAGCTGCAGCGGATGCCGGCGTGATGGCGTCGTTCGACCGCCCTCGATAACGCCGATTTGCAACTGACATGCAATGCGACAGCCGAGCTCCGCCACCGTTCCGACGGACTTAGGGATCAGGCTGGGATCGTGGGAGAAGTCGAGTCAAGCCATTCTTGGGGCTTCACAATCCCGTCACGCTGCATGTAGTATGTGAGGGCATGCTGCTTCGCAGCCGTTATGGAGGCCAGGAGCGTTACTTGAACGCACATGTCTCGCAAGGCGGTTGGCCGGTGTTGGTGCTGAACGCGGACTTCCGGCCGCTGAGTTACTACCCGCTGTCTCTCTGGTCGTGGCAAGACGCGATCAAGGCGGTGTTCCTCGATCGCGTCAACATTGTCGAGTACTATGACAGGGCGATCCGAAGTCCATCCTTTGAGATCCAGCTGCCGAGCGTCGTTTCGCTGAAATCCTTCGTCAAACCGACGACGCACCCGGCCTTCACCCGCTTCAACGTCTTTCTGCGCGACCGCTTCGTCTGCCAATACTGCCACTCCGGCGACGACCTCACCTTCGACCACGTCATTCCGCGCAGCAAGGGTGGCCAGACCACCTGGGAGAACGTCGTCGCCGCCTGCTCGCCCTGCAATCTGAAGAAGGGCAATCTGACGCCGCAGCAGGCCAAGATGTTCCCCAAGCAGGCGCCCTACGCGCCGACCGTCCACCAGCTCCACCGCAACGGACGGCTGTTTCCGCCGAACTACCTGCACGACAGCTGGCTCGATTATCTGTATTGGGATACCGAGCTCGATCCGTAGCCGCGTGGTTCGTCATCGGGTTTGTCGCGCACCCCAGAAACGGGTGAAATACCCCGCATCTGGGTCACCGCGTAGTCCGCGAACCCGACGCTGACCATGTTGCCCGGACGTTCGCTTCTACTCGTCTTACTGATTACTGAGCGCCGCGCTCAGGGCGGATCGGCCACGACAGCCCCGACGCGCCACGCAATCTGCATACCGACGCAGTCGATCCGCAAAATGACTTGGCCTGAAATCGATGTCACAGCTTGCGGCGTGCACCGCGAAGGTCGCACGCCACAAGCCTGTCTCAATCGGACAGCGCCTTCTTCAGCATGGCTGCGTTACGCGCGCGGACGGCTTCTTCGTTGTCGGCGTTCTTCATTTCCTTCACCTCGACGGTCACACGGCCGATCTTGCCCGTGAACCTGAACGGCACCTTGTAGGCTTCAGTGACCGGAGTGCCCTCGTCGACCCCGACGTCGGCGCCCTCGTCCGCTGAGAAAACCCCGAACTGGGTACGTTCGATCCGGCCCGTTGCGACGGCTCGTCCGTCGACGAGAATGGTTCCAACACCGCCCTTGCCGAGGCCGCCACCGTCATAGGCAAATTCGAAGCGGATCGTCGTCTTTCCGGCCGGCAATGCCTGCTTGGCAGCCAACGTGTATCGCTGCAGGCCGAGGAAGTTGTAGGTGTAGGTCGGCTTGCCGTCCTTCAGGTACAGACTCCAACCGCCGAACCGACCGGCCTGAGCAAGGATTACGCCGTTGGCGCCCCCCTTTGGAATGTCCACATCCGCGGTGATGCTGTGCGACCGGTTCTTGATGTTGATGAAGACGTTCTCTGACATGCCGACCATCCCCTCATAGACCGTAAGGGAGGTCCGGCCGGCCATAAGGTCGGGGCGCCCCACCAGCGCCGCGTTGGTCCGCTCCAAGGTGCGGTCGTCGAGCGGCAGAACCGAGTACTTCTCAGCTTCCTTCATGAAGAGACCCTGCATGTCCTTGAGCTTCTCCGGGTTCTTCGACGCGAGGTCGTTCACCAGGCTGAAGTCCGCCCGGGTGTCGTAAAGCTCCCAGACATCCTGCTCCAGCGAGCGTCGCGGCGTGGTCTCCCATGCTGCGCGATGAATCGTGCCGGCAAGCCAACCATCATTGTAAATGGCCCGGTTTCCGAAGATCTCGAAGTACTGCGTCTTGTGGGTGCTCTCTGCTTTCGCGTCGGCGAAAGAGTAGACCATGCTGGTGCCTTCGATCGGCGTCTGAACGGTACCGTTCACGCTCTTGGGCTCGGGCAAGCCGGCTGCCTCCAGGATCGTCGGCGCGACGTCGATGACATGGTGCCATTGCGTGCGCACCTCGTTCTTCGCCTTGATCCCCTTTGGCCAGTACACCACCATGCCGTTGCGGGTGCCGCCGTAGCTCGACGCCACCTGCTTCGTCCAGGTGAACGGGGTATCTCCGGCGACTGCCCATCCGGCCGCATAGTGGCTGTAGGTATTCGGCCCGCCGAGATCATCGTAATGCTTGAGGACGTCCTGAACAGTCTCTTGCACGCCGTTGAAATAGGTCATCTCGTTGAACACCCCGCTCATGCCGCCCTCGGCGCTGGCGCCGTTGTCGCCGACGATGTAGAAGATCAACGTATTGTCGAGCTGGCCGGCGGCTTCGATGCCGTTGACCAGCCGGCCGATCTCCGTGTCAGTGTATTCTCCGAAGCCGGCAAACACCTCCATCTGCCGCGTAAACAGCTTCTTCTCATCCGCGTTCAGCGACGCCCAATCCTTGATGGCTTCCGGCTTGGGGGCGAGCTTCGTGCCGGCGGGCACCACGCCAAGCTTGATTTGCCGCGCCAGCGTCTCCTCGCGCATCGCGTCCCAGCCCCGGTCGAACTTTCCCTTGTATTTCGCGATCCACTCCTTCGGTACGTGGTGCGGAGCGTGCGTGGCACCTGGAGCGAAGTACATGAAAAACGGCTTGTCGGGCGTCAGCGACTTCTCCGACTTCATCCACGCGATGGCCTTGTCGGTCATATCGGTCATGAAGTGGTAGTTCGGATCCTTTGGCAGTTCGACCTGCGTCATGCCGTCGTAGATCAGTGGCGCCCACTGGTTTGTTTCGCCGCCCATGAATCCATAGAACTTGTCAAAGCCCTGACGGGTCGGCCAGCGATCGGTCGGACCGGACGGGCTGACTTCCCAAGCCGCGGTCTCATGGTTCTTGCCGAAATGCGCGGTGCTGTATCCGTTCAGCCGCAACATCTCCGCGATCGACGCCACGCTGTTGGGACGCTTGCCGGTCTGCCCCGGGAAAGACGTCCCGGTCTCCGCGATCGAGCCGAAATTGTTGACGTGATGATTGCGCCCTGACAGCAGCGCCGAACGGCTCGGCGAACACAGTGCGGTGGTGTGGAATTGCATTGTAGCGCAGTCCTTCGTTGGCAAGTCGATCGACCGTCGGCATGTGAATCGGGCCACCGAAGGCGCTTGACTGGCCGAACCCCATGTCGTCGATCAGGACGATCAGCACGTTCGGCGCTTTGGCAGGCGCCTTGACCTCAAAGCGCGGAGGCGGCGCGCCGGCGTTTCGAACATCGAGCACGGAGCTGTGCGGATAGACCGGTTCAGGAAGCGGCAAGACGGTACGATCGGTCGGAAGCACGACACCTGGAGGAGCACCGTCTTGCGCAAAAGCGGGCATGAGGGCCAGCGGCGCACAGACGACCGGCGCGACAAGCGCACGTGCAAGATACGCAACTCCTGCCCTCAGCGCTTCCTTGGTTTGAAGGAGGGATCGCCGATGGAAAGAGACAAAATCAGACATTGTGTTCTCCTGCTTGAACGTACCTACTCAGGAAGCGAATGCTGCCGATACAAACGACGTATGAACATTGGCGCGGTCGGCCCCGACGAACTCAGGGTAGCCAACGAGACGCTTAATCAGCGCCCGAGCGATCCCGGCTCAGAGATAGGCGAGATACGAACTTGCCCAGACAATGATGGACATGATGACCCCGATCGGGCCGGCGTTTCCCGCAATCGCCCACGCACTGCCCGGCAACTGGCCTGGAGTTGCTTGACCTGCTGTCTGGCTTGGACCAGCGATGCCTCAAGCGGTGTTACCTTCTGCTTGTAGGGCGTCGGTCTATTTGGAAAGGCACCGCACCTGCCTTGACAGAAACGTTTTCTCCCGCAGCACGAATACGACGACCATGGCTTCTGCTCCGAAGCAATGAGTTGGCCTACCGCCGGCCAGCTCGGTTGACGGGGCCACCCCGGTTCATCGGAGTTCCGCGCACGCCGACGCCTGGAGTCACTACAGCGCGAGCGACCGGCCGCGGCCGCAGCACGACACCTGCCCGGGCAACGCACCCGACGGGATATTCGACGTACTGACAGTAAACGACCGCGGCGGCTTTTTCGGTGCTCGCGGCGACGACGCCGGCGACAAGACCTGTGGTCAGAAGCGCCGACATTGCGAACGACATTCTCATTGCGTATCCTCCCGTTGTCAGATGGCGACCTTTCGGCCCATTCGCGTGCCCGACATTGATATGGATCACGCAATGCGCTTGCTGCGCGTTATTGTTATCCGGTGCCCGAGCACCATGGCCCTGCTCGGTCCTGGCGATCGATCTCGCCTTTCGATCTCGTGTCCGTTGACCTGACTCCGGCGAGATGATGATCGCAGGACGCGCAGTCTGTATGCCTGCCGACGGTCATATGCTGGAGGGATCGAGCCGTTGGGAAGCAAACGAAAGAAAGTCGGCGGCAAGAACAGGCGGCACAGAGATGCCGCGCGATCAACATCGCCGATCGGGAGAAACGAAACCGCCGCCGAAAAACCAAAAGCAGCTGCGCGCTCGGTGAAACTCATGAGCTGGCTCGCGGCGGCAGGAGCGGTCTGCTCCGTCGTTGCGGTTGGCGTGTTCTACTGGCACCTGGCAGGCGAGCCGGCTCCGGCGCAGCCCCCCGCAGCTGCAGCTTTCGTCGGCAGCGAAAGCTGTGCCGGGTGCCACCAGGCCGAAGCAAGGCTGTGGAATGGGTCGCAGCACAAGGCAGCGATGCAGCACGCCACCGACAAAACCGTGCTCGGGGATTTCAGCGAGGCGGGCTTCGACTATTTTGGCGTAAGATCCCGTTTCTTCCGCAAGGACGGCAAGTTCCTGGTCGAGACCGACGGTGCCGATGGCAGACTTGCCGAGTTCGAGGTGAAGTACACTTTCGGCATCGATCCGCTGCAGCAATATCTCGTCGCGTTTCCAGACGGGCGCATTCAGGCGCTCCCGATCGCATGGGACAGCCGGCCGCAGGACAAAGGCGGCCAACGATGGTTCCATCTCTCGCCGAATGAAGCCATCAGGCACGACGACATCCTGCACTGGACCAAGCTGAACCAGAACTGGAACTTCATGTGCGCGGAGTGCCATTCCACGGGCCTTCGCAAGAATTACGACGCCGCCAATGATCGCTTCGCGACCACCTGGGCCGAAATCAGCGTCGGCTGCGAGGCCTGCCACGGGCAGGGCTCGCGCCACGCCGCCTGGGCGCGCGATCAACAAGGGTGGTGGCCGTTCGGCAAGCGGCAGGATGCAAACAAGGGCTTGCTGGTGCGTTTCGACCAGCGCCGCGGCGTCACCTGGCCAATCGATGCTCGGACCGGAAACGCCCGGCGCTCCGCAGAGCCCGCGACGCTGCGCAAGGAGGTCGAAACCTGCGGCCTGTGTCACGCAAGGCGGGCTGGCTTCGACGAAAACTGGATACCCGGTGACTGGCTGTCGCAAACCCATGCAGTCGAGCCGCTCACGCGAGCCACCTATCATCCCGACGGCCAGATCCGCGATGTGGAGGAGCCGTATAACTACACGCCGTTCAAGCAGGGCAAGATGTTTGCCGCCGGCGTCACCTGCAGCGACTGCCACGAGCCGCACGGCGCAAAGCTTCGTCTGCCTGGTGAGGGCGTGTGCCTGCAATGTCATGCGTCCGACCAATATGCCGACGCGAAACACCATCATCACGCCGCGATCGACCCAGCACCGACCTGCATCTCCTGCCACATGCCGGTCCGGACCTACATGGTGATCGATGCCAGGCATGACCACACCTTCAGGGTCCCGCGCCCCGATCTTTCCGTTACGCTCGGAACGCCCAACGCCTGCAACGACTGCCACCGTGACAAGTCTGCCGAGTGGTCGGCTGCGGCCGTCGAAGGATGGTTCGGTCCGACCCGCAAGGGTTTCCAGACTTACGGACCGGCATTCCAGGCCGCCCGCACCGACCGGGCGGACGCCGCAGCGCTGCTGTCCGTGCTTGCCGCGGATCGCCACGCGCCGGCCGTGGCGCGCGCCAGCGCGCTCGACGAGCTTGCCTCGCGCGTTACGCGGCAGGCGATCGCGACGGCCCGGACCGCGCTTGCTGATCCCGATCCGATGGTGCGGATCGGTGCTCTCGACATGCTGGAAAGCGTGCCCGCCGATCAGGTCTGGTCCCTTGTGTCCCCGCTGTTGTCCGATCCCGTCCGCGGCGTCCGCGTCAGGGCCGTCTCTCTGCTCGCGAGCATTCCGACCGGAAGCCAGCCTGTGCCGGATCGTCCACGCTTCGATCAGGCGGCCGCAGAGTTCATCGCCGCCCAGCGCGCCAACGCCGAAAGACCGGAAGCCCGCACCGCGCTCGGGGATTTCATCGCGCAGCGCGGCCGGGTGCCGGAGGCCGAAGCCGAATACAGGGCGGCCCTCAGGCTCAGCCCGGGATATGCGACGGCTGCGATCAACCTTGCTGATCTCTATCGGCAGCGCGGCCTGGAGGGCGAAGGCGAAACAGTCCTTCGCGCTACGCTCGCGAATTCACCGCGCGACGCAGCCCTGCACCATGCGCTGGGCCTGACACTGACGCGGCTGAAACGGCCCGGGGACGCACTCAACGCATTGCGTAAGGCCGCTGAGCTGGAGCCGAACCAGCCGCGCTACGCCTATGTCTATGCCGTCGCGCTGCATTCCGGCGGCCGCTACGGCGAGGCCATGACCGTCTTGAAAGAGACTTTGCGTAACCATCCGAGTAACCGCGAGATCCTTGAAGCCCTCGTTTCGTTCAGCCGGCTGGCAGGCGACGAGGCCGCGGCGATCCGCTACGCGGAGCAGCTCGAGATTCTCCGGAGCGGAAAGCCATGACCCTGCATAGCGCTTCACTCATGCGCAACGTCATCCCCGGATCGCCCGCCGGCACCTCACTCCGTCTCGGAATAGCGCCGCTCGAACTCCCATACGTCCTCGAAGCCGATCAGCCGGTTGAACTCGGCGAAGGAGAACATCGGCACCGCCTCCGTCGTGGTCCCGTGCCGTCGCAGATCGTCATAGGCACGCGTGAGCGCCTCCGCCGTCGCCAGGAAGCCGACCGCCGGAAAGATCGCGACCGCGAAGCCGAGCTGCTTGAGCCGATCGGCCGGAAGCATTGGCGTCCGCCCGCCATTGACCATGTTGGCGAGCAGCGGTTTTTCGATCATGCGGCCGATCTCGGCCATCTCCGCCTCGCTTTCCGGGGATTCAACGAAGACGATATCGGCACCGGCATCCGCATAGGCGCGGCCGCGGCTGATCGCCTCGTCGAGCCCCTTGCCCGAGCGGGCGTCGGTGCGGGCGATGATCAGGAAATCGGCGGAGCTGCGCGCGTCCGAAGCGACCTTGATCTTGCGCACCATGTCCGCCGCGGATATGACGCGGCGATGCGGCGTGTGCCCGCACTTCTTAGGAAACTCCTGGTCCTCGAGCTGGATCGCGGTGACACCGGCTGTCTCGTAGCCGCGCACCGTGTGGCGGACGTTGAGGAGGCCGCCATAGCCGGTATCGGCATCGGCGATCACCGGCGTCTTCGTCATCGCCACGATGCGGGCGATGCGATCGAGCATCTCGGAATAAGTCGCAAGCCCGGCATCAGGCAGGCCGAGCGACGAGGCGACCGTGCCATAGCCGGTGACGTAGAGCGCCTTGAAGCCCATGCGATCGGCGATCAACGCCGAGATGAGATCATAGACTCCAGGTGCCGCAATGAAATCGCCTGTTGCGAGCGCCTGCCGCAGAGCCGGGTCCGGCATCGTCGTCCCTCTCGTTCGAGATCCATCCAGTCGCGAGCGTAGCAGCCTCGCTCCATGCTTCAACGTCGAAGTGACAATGGCGCGGCCCTGAACGTCTCACCTGATCAGGCCGGCGATGTAAGCCAGCGCGTCCTGCTCGCTGACGACATCGGCATATTTCGCGTTCATGTCGAACAGATTGGCCTCATGCGGGCCCTGATGACGATCGCCGCAGGCCTCCCTGACGACGACCGGGATGAACCCATGGCTGCAGGCATCGACGCAGGATGCCCTCACGCAGCCGCTGGTGGTGAGGCCGGTGATGATCAAAGTGTCTATGCCCCAGCTTGTCAGCGTCGAGGCGAGCGAAGTGCCAAAAAAGGCGCTCGGATATTGTTTGGAAACGACGAGTTCGTCGTCTCGGACGTCGAGACCGGCGGGCCATGCGCCCAGCGGGCTCCCTGCCAGGAAATGCCGCAGCGGCTTCGCCTTTTGATAGAAGCGGCCGCCGTTCAAGGCATGCTGGTGATAGACGACATTGGTGTAGATCACCGGAACTCTCGCGGCGCGGGCGGCATTGCGCACCCGGATCGCGGCAGCCAGCGCGTCGTCCACGTCGGCATAGAGGTCGCAGCCCGGCTCGAAATAGGCCTGGACGAAATCGATCAGGATCAGGGCCGGACGGCCGCCGAAGCCGATACGGTTTTCATAGACACCCTTGTAGTTGTCGGTGGCGTCGGAGCTCATGAGCAGGTCCACTCCTGTATTGGTATTGGGCAGGCGCGGCGGCCAAGCCGCCACGCTTGCCTTTGCGTGGAATCGCGAGCCGGCCGCGTGCGCGATCATGCCGCCGGCAACATCCGCGCGGCGCGGGATGTCATCAGCGGCTGGACATGCAGGCCGAAGCTCTCGATGCCCTGGACGAAATCGTCGAAGGTCAGCATCAAGCCTTTCGTCCCCGGCACGCTGGCGGCTTCGTCGAGCAGCCTGGCCACCGTGGCATAGGAGCCGACAATGGTTCCCATGTTGAAGTTGAGCGCCTGCTCCGGCAGGTTGATGGTCTTGGCGGTCGAGGACTCCGCCGCCGACTGGTCCTTCGAGCCCTGGTCGGCCATCCAGGCCAGTGCATCGACATCGGTGCCGTCCTTGTAGGCCTGCCACTTCGCCATGGCGGCCTCGTCGGTCTCGTCCGCGATCACCATGAACAGGACATAGGCGCCGACGTCTCGGCCGGTCTTGGCGACCGCATCGAGCAACTGCTCGTTGAGCTTGACATGGGCGGTCGGCGTGTTGACGCCGGAGGCGAGCACGAAATTGTAGTCGGCGTAGGTTGCGGCGAAGGCCATGCCGGTCGGACTCTGCCCCGCCGCCACGATCTCGATCTTGTGCGCCGGCAACGGCTTCATGTGGCAGTCCGTCATCTGGAAGTACTTGCCCTTGAAGTCGGAGGCCCCCGTCCGCCACAGCTCCTGCATCACCTGCACATACTCGGTCGAATAGGCGTAGCGGTAGCCGAAATAGTCGTCGCCGGGCCACAATCCCATCTGCTCATACTCGGCCTTGGCCCAGCCGGAGACGATATTGATGCCGAAGCGGCCGCCGGAGATGGAATCGATGGTGGTTGCCATGCGCGCGACGATCGCCGGCGGCAGGGTCAGCACTGCGGTGGACGCGAACAGCTTGATCCGCGAGGTCACCGCGGCCAGCCCCGCCATCAGCGTGAAGCTTTCCAGATTGTAGTCCCAGAACTCGCTCTTGCCGCCGAACCCACGCAGCTTGATCATCGAAAGGGCGAACTCGAAACCATAATGCTCCGCCCGCTGCACGATCTGCTTGTTGAGCTCGAACGTCGGCTTGTACTGCGGCGAGGCCGTGGAGATCAGCCAGCCATTGTTGCCGATCGGGATGAAGACGCCCAAATCCATTGCGGTCGATCCTTGTGCCAGAAGCCCCGGATCGACGCGAGCAAGGCTGATGCCAAGTCGGTATTATGCAGCCGCGCAGGGTCGCACCGGCTCCGGACAGATGGCGACTGCCCAGCGGACGGTCACATGCCTGCAGCCGCAGCTTCGGGAATGAGCAACCTCAGCGGGTGCCGCTATCATCCGATCCACGACGCCGGCAGCCTCAGCCGCCAGCAGCGCCCGCCATGATTCACCCCCCGAGCGGCCGGGCCGCCGCCAGCCGCAAGGCGGGGTCACCGGCCTCCCGGCCCAGGGCTGCCGGGATGGTTCCAGCCCGGTTGCATATTTCATCGCGGATTAACGCCGCCTTAGTCCCCTGTCCGCAAGCTCTTCGACTGCCGCATGGGCCGTCGCCAGGACGGCCTCCGCCATCACCGAATTCACCAGGGCCGTCCGTTCCGCGCATGCCGACCGCACCCAGCGACCCCAAGGCGGCCGCGCTCGCGAAAGCCCAGGCGGCGAGCTCGCTGCAGAACATCTTCCTGACTCTGCTGTCGAACGTGGTGATCGCGACCTCGCTGGCGCTGCTGTTCTATGTCCGTGAAGGCAACACGCTGATCTTCTGGTGGCTCGGCGCGGCGATCATCTTCGCGGTGCTGCGCGCCGGATCGGTCTCGCGGCTCAAATCCTCCGGCCGCATCGCGCGAGATCCGCAGCCCGTGCTGCGCAGCCTGACCTTGATGGCCCTTGCCAGCGGCCTGCTCTGGTCAGTGGTGCCGCTCGTTTTGCCGGTGTTCTCGCACGCACACAACGTCAACGACGTCGTCTTCATCATGGCAGGCACCACCACCGGCGCGATCATCCAGAGCCTCGCCTATTCGCCGATGGCGATCGCCTTCAGCGCCCCGGTGATGGCTGCGACCATTCTGCGCATGCTGCTCTCCGGCAGCGACGTCGGCTACATCGTCGCGGCCGACGTGGTCTTCCTGACGGTCATGCTGTTCCGCGCGGCGTTGCTCGGCGAGCGCAATTTCACCACCAGCCAGAACACCGCGTTCGAGGCCACCGCGCTGGCGGCCTCGCTCGCCGAGGCCAACCAGGCTCTCGAGCAGTTGGTGCGGATGGACCCGTTGACCGGGCTCGCCAATCGCAGCCATTTCCGCAGTGTGGCCTGTGCGGCCTGCGCCGCCGGAACCGGCGTCGCCTTCCTGCTGTTCGACGTCGACAACTTCAAGACCATCAACGACACCCGCGGCCACGACGCCGGCGATCGGGTGCTGCAGACATTGGCTGCGCTGCTGCGCTCGGCCTGCGGCGCCGATGATCTGCCGGTCCGGCTGGGCGGTGACGAGTTCATCGTGGTGCTGCAGGGCGAGGACGTGGACCGTCGTGCGGTCGCGCTGGGCGAGCGACTGATGAGCGCGTTGCTGCGCCCGGTCCTGATCGCGGGGCAGCCCTTGACGGTCAGTTGCTCGATCGGCATCGCGGCCCATGTCGCCGGCGCCATCGATCTGGAGGAGCTGTCGGCCCGGGCCGACGCCGCGCTCTATCGCGCCAAGGAGGATGGACGGGCCTGCATGCGGGTGTTCGACGCGCAGATGCAGTCCGCTTTGACATTGCAGCGCCGCCTTGACATCGAACTCGCTACTGCGCTGGCGCGGCGCGAACTGCATGTCGAGTTTCAGCCGCAGGTCGCGATGGCCACGCAGGAGGTCATCGGCTTCGAGGCGCTGCTGCGCTGGAACCACGCCTGCGCCGGACTGATCCCGCCGCCCGACATCGTCTCCGCGGCGATCCGGTTGCGCCTGTCCGCGCAGCTCACAGAGCTCGTCGGCGAACGTGTCTGCGCCTTCCTGCGCGCGCTCGACCGCAAGAAGGTGCCGCAGATCAGGGTGTCGATCAACGTCTCGCCGCGCGAGTTCCCGATCCACTCGCCGGCCCAGACCCTCAAGACGGTTTCGGAGCGCTACGGGGTCGATCCCAAGCGGATCGAAATCGAGGTCACCGAGGAGGCGATGTTCGACCCGAAGCGCTGCGCCGACGAACTGAAGCTGATCGATCAATACGGCTTTGCCCTCGCCATCGACGATTTCGGCGTCGGCCATTCCTCGATCGCCAACCTGATGGCGGTCGAGATCGACACCATCAAGATCGACCGCTCCTTCATTCACGGCATCGCCGGCAACCGGAGGAACCAGCAGCTCGTCGCGGCCATCACCGCCGTGGCGCTGCCGCTCGGCCACCGCATCATCGCCGAGGGCGTCGAGAGCGAGGCGGATGCGGAGTGCCTGCGCATGCTCGGCTGCTCCTACGGCCAGGGCTGGCTCTATGGCAAGCCGATGAAGGAGGACGAGGCGATCGGCTGGCTGGTGCAGCGTCGAGCCGCTGCTATCGAGCCGCTGCCGCGCAGCGCTTAGCCGGCGATGTGAGGCCCGGACGCGCAGGCCGCGGCCCGTCAATGCGTGAAGACAGCATGCGCGAGGATCGGTGCGAACGCGCCGGCCCAGGCCGCGGCGACGACGACAATCAGCCCCGGTATCAGCCGCGCCGCGAATGACCTGCCGCCGCTGGTCCATGCCACGACGATCTTGCTGATGGTGTTCGCCGTCAGCGCCGCGAGCACCGGAATGACCGCTTCGGCCGTGCCGATCTTGCCGGAGGCGACGAGCGTGGCAGCGGCCGCCGCCGGCGCATGCGTATCGACGAGGCCGGCCACCGCGGCGCTCACCACGAGGCCGGCCTCGCCGAAGGCCTGGCGCAGGCCGGCGGAGAGCACGAGCACCACAGAGATCGTCAATGCCAGCAACAAGGCCCCGGGCAGGCTGAAAGCGCGTCCCAGCTGCAAATCGGCGGAGCCCGTCTGCCGCAGGCCGAGGACGGTGAAGACCGTGCCATAGAGCGCGGCCGCCCCGCCCGCACATAATAGCGGGATCAGCAGCGCTTGTAATGCCGGCACGCTGGTTGCCGCCAGCACCGCGGCGAGCTGCACGATGGTGGCGAGCGTGGACAGCGTTGCGCCCGCCGCGGCGGCTCCGGCCAGCTCGGGCAGCTTCCGCGCGCGGGCGCCCATCGCTCCTATCGTGGCCGTACTGGAGACGAAGCCGGAGGCAAAGCCGGACACTGCGAGTCCGCCGCGAGTGCCGAGCAGGCGCATCGCAACATGCCCGGCCGCCCCGATCGCCATCATCAGCACGACCAGCATCCAGATGGAGCGCAGATTGAGCGCGCCGAACGGACCGATCGGCTGATCGGGAAGCAGCGGCAGCACCACCAGCGTGGCCGCGGCAAAGATCAACCCGTCCTTGAGCTCGCTTTCGCTCAGCACCGAGCGGACGAAGCCGTGCAGCACCGGCCGGGCGGCGAGCAGCACCGTCAGGATCACGGCGACACCGGCTGCCAAAGCGGCGTGCTCGGTGGCGAGGCCACCCAGCAGAACGGTCAGGACCAGCGCCGTCTCCGACGTCAGCCCGGGATCATCGCTACTTGACCGCGAATAGGCGATGGCCGTCAGGACCACGACACCGGCGGTGACGACCGCGAGCAGCACCTTGCCGCCGATCAGGATGCTGATAGCGCCCGCGAGCGACGCGACGGCAAAGGTCCGCAATCCCGCCGGCGATCGTCCCGGCCCCTCGCCCTTCCGTCGTTCCCGCTCGAGCCCGATCAGCAGACCGATGCCGAGCGCGACGACGATTGCGACGAGTTCGCGGCTGGAGCTGAGGGTCATGATCTCGGACATCGACATGGTTCCGGATCGCCCAATTGCGGCGCCGCGTCAATCGGTCCTTCCGGCCAGGGCGCGGACGGAGCCGATGATCAGCATGCATGTCGTCAGGCTGAGCATTGGGCCCGCCGCGGCACGGACCCATCGCCGACCGCCGCCGCGAGCCATCGACTGACCATCGCGAAGATTGTCAGGTCGCCACTGAGATCCTCTATCTCCTCGGCGAGTTCCTGGCGTCGTTCTGACGCAAAGACAATCACGCCGTGTCGCGCCCGCCACAGCCAGCCGCTCTCCTCCACCACCGTAATTGTCAAACCACTCGCGATGTGATTAGTAGCCGCCGGCGTCGAGCCTTCCGCTCCGCCGCACAGGAGAGAGACGATGACTGCGATCATCCGTTGCTCCGCCAGGAGCCGTCGGGCCTGATCCTCGCTTAGCCGAGGCCTGGTCCGGCACGCGTGCGTCCGCACGCGCTGACTATCCCTGACAAGATCGTCCTATCTCTCCAAGGTACCCACATGGGCAATTCCCATCGCGTGGACGGCCGTGCGCCGGTCCACGGCTTCTACACGTCCAGCTCCTGGATCGAGGGCGCCGCTGTGCGCCAGCTCGAAACAGTCGCTGACATTCCTGGCGTGCGCGCGGTCGCCGGCCTGCCGGACCTGCATCCCGGCAAGTTCGGCCCGGTCGGCTGCGCCATCCTCGCCGACCAGATCCATCCGGCCTTCGTCGGCTCCGACGCCGGCTGCGGCATGGCACTGTATCAGCTCGATCTCGCGTCCCGCCGCATCCGCGTCGACAAGGCGGCCGACCGGCTGCGCGACATCGCAAAGCCCTATGACGGCGACATCGCAAGCGAGCTGATAGCTCACGAGCTGCCATCGTCCGATTTCGATGCCGCGCTCGGCACAATCGGCGGCGGCAATCATTTCTGTGAGCTGCAGGCGGTGGAAGAGGTGTTCGATCCGAGCTGCGGCATCGATCGCGACCGCGCCTATCTGCTGGTGCATTCGGGCTCGCGCGGGCTCGGCCACGCCTTGCTCGAACGGCATGTCGCGGACGGGCTCAAGCCGCTCACGCCCGACACCGAGGCCGGACAGGCGTATCTGGCAGCACATGACCACGCGCTGCGCTGGGCGTCACTGAACCGGGCGATCATCGCGCGGCGGGCCGCGACGGCGCTGCGCTGCGAGGCCGTCTCCGTCTGCGCGTGCTCGCATAATTGCATCGCGCATCGCGCCGAAGGCGTGCTGCACCGGAAGGGCGCAGCGCCGTCGGATCAAGGCCTCGTCGTCGTGCCGGGCTCACGCGGCGCGCTGTCTTATCTGGTCGCACCGCTCGCCACGGCACCCCAGGAGGCGTTGTGGTCGATCGCCCATGGCGCTGGCCGCAAGTTCGACCGGTCATCGATGATCGGGCGGGTCGGCGCCACCAAGTCGGATCGCGAGCGGCTGTCGCGCAATCCGTTCGGTGGCCACGTGATCTGCGAGGATCGCGCGCTGCTCGCCGAGGAGGCGCCGGAGGCCTACAAGCCGATCGCAGGCGTCATCGCCGATCTCGAAGCGTTCGGGCTCGCGCGCGTCGTCGCCAGCTTCCGGCCGCTGGTCACGGTGAAGAAGATCGCGACCGAGCGCCCACACAAGGAGGACCGCCGATGAGACGGCTCCTTGTCACGGCGGGGCGCGGTCCCGCCGAGTGCCGGCTCGCGGTCGCGCATGCGCTGCAAGCGCTCGCAGCCGAAGCCGATACTGCGGATTGCGATTGCGCGATCGCCCACAGCGAGGCGGACCGGCACGGCCCTTCCAGCGCGCTCGTCGTGCTCGACGGGCCCGCGGCGGACCAGATCGCGCAGCGCTGGACACAGGGCCCGCTGCTCTGGGTGTGCCGCAGTCCGCTGCGGCCGCATCACGGCCGCAAGAACTGGTTCGTCGGCATCGTCGATCTGCCGCTGCCGCACCAAGTGCCGGACCTCGCGGCCGCCGATGTCAGGTTCGAGAGCTTTCGCGCCGGCGGGCCCGGCGGCCAGCACCAGAACAAGACGGAGAGCGCGGTACGCGCCGTGCACTTGCCGAGCGGGCTCAGCGCAATCGCGCGCGACGGCCGCTCCCAGCATCGCAACCGAGCGCTGGCGCTCACGCGCCTCACCGCGTTGCTGGACGGCCGCGTGCGGCTGACCGAGGCCGGTGAAGCGCGGCAGGTCCATGCCGCGCATGATCGCGTCCAACGTGGCGCCGCGGGCCTGCGCTTCGAAGGACCGGCGTTCAGAGCGGTTGAATGAGGATTGGGCAGCCAGGCGGCGAACGCTCCTGGCTGCTCCTTCATGGAGCAATCGTGCCCAGTCATCCCACCCCAGCACGCCGCCATGCGCGTCGGACTGCAGATTCGCGGATGACACGGCATCGCCGAACGGCTAAGCGGACCGCCCCCCGGACGGAAAACGAGACGAGCATGGCGGCAGCGGCCTATTGCGGCATCGACTTCGGCACTTCGAACACCACGGTCGGCCTCAGCGATCACGCCTCCGCACAACTGATCCCGCTGGAGGGAGAGCATCGCACGCTGCCGAGCGCGATGTTCTTCGATTTCGAGGATCACGGCGTGCAGTTCGGGCGCGGCGCGATCGAGCGCTACCTGACCGGCCATGACGGCCGCTTCATGCGCGCGCTGAAGAGCATCCTCGGCACCGCGCTGATCCATGAGAAGACCTATATCCGCCAGAAGGCGGTGCCCTTCGCCGGCATTCTCGGCTTCTTCTTCGCGCATCTGAAAACGCAGATCGAGACCCGGCTCGGCCGGGAGATCGATCAGGTCGTGCTCGGCCGCCCCGTGCGCTTCGTCGACAAGGACGATTCGGCCGATACCGAGGCGCAGGCCGCACTGGAGCAGATCGCGCGCGAGCAGGGCTTCAAGCACATCGCGTTCCAATACGAGCCCATCGCGGCGGCGCTGGATTATGAGCAGCAGGTGACGCGCGAGGAGCTGGTGCTGATCGTCGACATCGGCGGCGGCACCTCGGACTTCTCGATCGTGCGCGTCTCGCCGGAGCGGCGCAGCCAGGCTGACCGCGAGGGCGACATCCTCGCCAATGGCGGCATTCATATCGGCGGTACCGATTTCGACCGGTTGCTCAGCCTCAAGAGCGTCATGCCGCATCTCGGCTATGGCAGCCTGACCGCCGATGGCAAGCGCAATCTGCCGACGCTGTACTATCACGAGCTCGCCACCTGGCACCGCATCAACCAGCTCTACAAGAAGGGCGTCATCAACGAGCTGCGCCAGATCCGCTATGAGGCCGAACGGCGGGACCTCGTCGACCGTTTCATCAAGGTCGTGGAGGACCATCGCGGCCATACGCTCGCGATCGGCGTCGAGCAGGCCAAGATCGCGCTGACCGCGGCAAAGTCGACGACCGCAGTGCTGTCGGAGAAGGACGACTGGGCGCGCATCAAGTTCACCCGCAAGGATTTCGATCGTGCCATCGCCGATTCCGTCGAGCGGGTCGTGAGAACGGTGACGACGCTGCTCGATGATGCCGACGTCGAAGCGGCTGCCATCAACACCATCTTTCTCACCGGCGGCTCCAGCATGGTCCCGACCTTGCGGGAGGCCATCCTCGCGCTGTTTCCGCATGCCCGCGTCGCCGAGACCGACCTGCTCGGCAGCGTCGGCCTCGGGCTGGCGCTCGATGCCCGGCGCAAGTTCGGCTGAGCGCGCGTCAGCGCGGCATGTCCGCGGCGGACGCAGCCGGCCTGGACGACAGTGACACGGCATTGGCGGAACGCGGTGCCGGGCTGCGCTTGACGGCGGCTGGTCGAGGAGCCGCCACGCGTGCCGGCCGCTCCGGCGCTCCGGTCCGGATGATGCTCCAGGGCTCGGAGCCGGCCGACGCGCGCGTGAGAACGGTCGCGGGCGGCCGGGTGCGGCGCGGACGCGGCAACTCGCCGCGCGGCGGCGGAATCACGGGCGCCACAACGTCCGGCTTCGCCTCAACAGGCGGCACCGGGTCGGCGGATGCGGTGACCTGCGCCACCGGCGCGGACGTCTCCACGGCCGGCTGCTCTGGCGCAGGAACCGGCGCGGCGGCCGGCGCCGCGACAGCGGTCTCCGCAGACATGATGATCGCTCCGGTGTCTTCGCGAGCCTGCTGAGGCTGAAGCACGTCGCCGGGGAGCAGTACGCCCATGGCCGTGAGCACGCACGCCAGGGCTCTGGCGCGCAAGACCACAGTCGAGTGATCCGGCGAGACGATCAGGCCGCGGAACAACCGGCTGACCATGTCGACGCCGGCCACAGAGAGAAAGGCCGCCAAGCCCAGGCTGCCGCCGACGCTCGGCAAGATTGCCGAGGCCTTCACCAGAAGGGCAGTCAAGGTCGCCGCGGCCAGGAGCGGCTGCAGCACGCCGCGCAGCCGGTGCGGCGATGACATGCCCAGGAAACAGCCGGCATAATAGGCATCCGCGACGGGGAGATCGTCGGGACGCATCAGCTGCAGCGCGAACAGGCCGATGAAGGCCACGGTCGCCGAGACGAAGATCCGCGCTGCGCGCGCTGCCGTGACCATGCCCGGCAGTCTCAGCATGATCATGGTTCCAATCATGCCGGTGACACAGAGCTCGAAGATGACGAAGGTCCCGCCGAGCCCCTGGTCGAACCCGTCCATCCCGATCAGACGGACCGGCTCGCCGCCATTGCCGAGCATCGGTGCCAGACTGAGCAGGACGAACGACGCCACCGCTGCGAGCGCGCCGAAACGGCCGCCATAGCCGCGCAGCAGCACGATCCGCAGCCGGATTTCGATTGTACAGAATGCGAGGAACATCACCCCGCAAAATGCAGACAGCACGAGGAAAGAGGTTTCTGCGGACAGGCCGAAAGGGGCCACGCTGTCGCTGAGCATCGCCACCGGCGTCATGCCGGCGAAGCTGCCGCCATAGGCCGACGAGGCGAAAGTCGCCGGGACAAGCTTCCTGCTGGGCGCAGCGATCAAGACAATGCAGATCAGCAGCGCCGCCGTGGCAGACGCAAGCGCGGCGGGCACGCCGAACTGGCTCAGATACAGCGTCGCCAGGCAGCCGAGGAATGCGCCGGCGAAAGATGCGAGCGGCACGAGATATAAAGGAGGCAGAGGCAGCGCCTGTGCGCTCCGCGAAAACGACCAAAACAGCTCCGCCGACCATGCCCTGAGATCAAGGGCCTTGGGCACTTCCAGACCGCGTACATGGAGGTCGGTCATTCCCGCTCCTGTCCCTCGGACGATGGACCGCACACGCGACTGCAGGTCGCCTGCGCGGGATCAGTTGTGCACGCCGCGCCTCACCATCATGGCCCCGCCGTTGTCGACGGATCCGGCCGCCATGCCTGCAGCAGCGGCGCGTCCTGCCGGGCCACTACCCGCGGCCGGGCTGTCGCCTGTGGCACGACGCGTAACTGGTTGCGCTTCACGACCGCCGGATGGACCGCCGCCTGGCCGTGCCGGGCGAGGTGCTGCGGCTCAGGCTGACGCTCGCCGGGGAGGACCGGGGCGGGCTCAGCAGCATCCTCGGCCTGAAGGTTCGGCGGCTCGCGCCGCTCGGGCTGCAAAATCAGCATCGGGAGATCGTAGCTCGCTTCCGCCGCCGAAGACGCATCACTGAGGGTGCGGCCCGCATCGGGTTGCACCGGCCGGGGCCCTGGCGGCCGGTTCGGCACCGGCGCTGCGGCGGCGTGGCCCGCGGCCACACCGGCTTGCTGCTCGATCAGCAGTTCGCTCGGCAGCATCACCGCGAGAATCGCGAGCGCCGCGATCAAGCCCCGGGTCGCTGCCACCAACGTGTGGTGCGGTGTTTCTCCGGCCTCGACGAACAGCAGGAAAGCCGCATCCACGAAAATGACCGAGACGAAGGCAACATAGCCAAGGCTGCCGCCGACGACAGGCAGAATCGGACAGGTCATCATCAGCATGACCGTGAGCACCGCCGCGGCCGCCATCGCCTGAACGAAGCCACGCAGACGCCGCGGCGAAGACATGCCGACAAAGCAACCGGCATAATAGGCTTCGAGATCGCAGGTGCCGCTGCCGACGATCTGCTGCAAGGCCAACAGGCCGACGAACGCGACAGCTGCGGCGACGGCGATGCGTACCGCGCGCGCCGATCCCGCCACGGGAGCCCAGCGCAGGGCCGCCATCGTCGCCAAGATGCCTGCAGCGCACTGGACGAAGGTGAGCGCAGCCGCACCGCTCCCCTGCTCCAGCAGGCCCTTGCCCGCCATCGGAAACAGATGGATGTCGGTGCCGAACGATGGCGCCAAGCCGACGAACAGGAAGGAGGCTAACGCCGCCAAGGCGCCCAATCGTCCGCCATAGCCGCGGGCCAGCCCGCCGCGCAGCCACATGTCCAGCGCGCAGGCCAGACAGAACACGGATCCGCAAAACAGCGACAGGAGGATGAAGGTCGAGTCGAGCGACAGGCCTGTGCGGAGGATGCTCGCGTTCAACAACGCCGCCGGCGTCATGCCGACGAAGCTCCCGCCATAGGCAGACGAGAAGAATGTGCTCGGCACCAGACTCGCCGTCCGGGTCACGATCAGCGACGCGCTCAACAGAAGCGCAGCCGCTGCGGATGCAATCGGCGGAGCAAGGCCGGTCGCGCCCAGATGCAGCGTCATCAGGCAGCCCAGGAAGGCCGCGATGAAGGCTGCCAATGGCGGGCAGCCGAGTTGGAAGAGTTCAGAGCCGTAAAACGGCACGGCTCGTCCGAGCTGACGGTCACGCCAAATGCGTGGATCGGAGGTCTGTCCAGTATAATGCGAGTGATGACTGGCCGTAACGCGACGCATACACAACACCCCAAGTCGAAATCCCACCCAAGATCAGCAATTGATCCCGCCGGCCGTCGATCATGGACGTTCGGGCATAACACCGAGCCCGAACGGTCGCAGTTCCCCGCGGCCGCTGTACACACCCTGCATACGCAGTCACGTGTGTGTTCGACTAATGCACGGGAATGTTGCAGCACGGAAGTGTAGAGTTCCGTGCATGGAACACAAGTTCCCGGCAACCTTAATACCGATACAATGCATTAACAACGGTAGGATAGGATGAGGAGGGGCGGATCTTGCAACCTCAAGCTGCTTAATGACCCGTCCGATGCTCACACCCACGTTACAGACTGCCCGGCTGATCCTGCGACCGCTGGGGCTCGTGGATACGCCGGCCATCCAGCGCCATTTCGACAATTGGCACATCATCCGCAATCTCTCAGCCGCCGTCCCCTGGCCCTATCCGGCCGATGGCGCGGAAAGCTTCGTCAGGCTGCAGCTCGACAGGATCGCCGCCGGCGAGGAGGTCTATCAATGGGTCCTGGTGCTGCGTGACGGTGACGGCGAGGCGATCGGCAACATTCATTTCCGGCCACGGATGCAATCATCCAAGGGCCATCGCGGCTTCTGGCTCGCCGAGCCCTATTGGAATCGCGGCCTGATGAGCGAGGCGATCGCCGCCGTGAACGATTTCGCCTTCGGTCCGCTCGGGCTCGATCAGTTCGACGTCTGCAACGTCGCGACGAATGCCGCATCGCGCCGGGTCAAGCAGAAGACCGGCGCCGAGTTCGTCGGCTTTGTCGAGCTCCCGCACCACAATGGCGAGACCCGATCCGAGAAATGGGTCGTGCGCCGGGAGACGTGGCTGCGGCGCAGCCAACCATGACGTGGTGAGGCGCGGCACAGGACCGCGCTATGCCCCCGCCGTGACGTCGATCACCGCCTGCGCAAAGGCCTGTGGCGCCTCCTGGGGCAGGTTGTGGCCGATGCCGCCGCTGACGAGGCGATGCTCATAGCGGCCGGTGAACTTCTTGGCATAGGTCTCCGGCGCAGGATGCGGCGCGCCATTGGCGTCGCCTTCCATCGTGATGGTCGGCACGGCGACCGGCGGAAATGTCCCGAGCTTCGCTTCGAGCTCATCGTACTTCGCCTCACCCTGCGCGAGGCCGAGCCGCCAGCGATAATTGTGTACCACGATATCGACGTGATCGGGATTGTCGAAGGCCGCGGCGCTGCGGGCGAAGGTCGCCTCGTCGAACGCCCATTTCGGCGAAGCCGTCTGCCAGATCAGCCTGGCAAAGTCGCGACGATTCCTGTCATAGCCCTCGCGGCCGCGTTCGGTCGCGAAATAGAACTGATACCACCATTGCAGCTCGGCGGCCGGCGGCAGCGGCCTGCGGCCGGCCTGCTGGCTGCCGATGAGATAGCCACTGACCGAGACCATGGCCTTGCAGCGCTCGGGCCACAGCGCCGCGACGATGTTCGCGGTGCGCGCGCCCCAATCAAAGCCGGCCAGCGTCGCCGTCCCGATATCGAGCGCATCCATCAAAGCGACGATGTCGGCGGCGACCGCCACCGGCTGGCCGCTGCGCAAGGCGGCCGCCCCCAGCAGCCGCGTCGAGCCGTAGCCGCGCAGATAAGGAATAATCACGCGCTGGCCGGCGGCGGCCAGCGCCGGCGCGACGTCGGCGAAGCTGTGGATGTCATACGGCCAGCCGTGCAGCAGGATCACGACCGGGCCATCGGACGGGCCAGCTTCCGCATAGCCGATGCTGATCCCGGCCGCAGTGACTTGCTTGATCGGGCCCAGCGTCGCCGCCGCCCCGAGCCGGATCGCCGGCAGCGACGGCGCGTTCTTGACGCGCTCCGCAGCCACCGCGCTGAATCCGAGTTGAGCGGCCGCAACGGCGGTTCCTGCCAAGGTCAGAAAATGGCGTCGGCTCTGGTGAAAGGGGGTTCGCATGACGTCGGCTCCTGGTTCCATCTGGCTGTCTTGTGCGCCATGCGACCGTGATCCGCTTGCAGACAGCTTTGATTTTTCCTTGAGGCGCGCTTGATTTTGTGGAGCCTGTCACATGAAGGTCGGCCGGTTTCTGCGACATCCCGATGGCGGCGCCCGTGTTGTATCGCTTCGACGACTTCCTGCTGGACCTCGATCGCCGTGAGCTGCGCCGCGGCGACGGCCTGATCGCGCTGGAACCACAAGTGTTCGATCTCCTCGCCTTCCTGATCAGGACACGCGACCGCGTGGTGAGCCGCGACGACATCCTGGCCGAGGTGTGGAGCGGCCGCATCGTCTCTGAAGCGACGCTCGCAAGCCGTATCAGCGCGGCGCGGAGCGCGATCGGCGACAGTGGCGAGACGCAGCGCCTGATCCGCACCATTCCGCGCAAGGGCATCCGGTTCGTCGGTGAGGTCCGCGAACAGGCCGCAAAGGTCAGAACGCCGGTTGCGGTTGCGGCTGCGCCAGCGTTCGACGGACCCGCCATCGCCGTGCTGCCCTTCACCAATATCGGCGACGACCCCGAGCAGGAGTATTTCGCCGACGGCATCGTCGAGGACATCATCACAGCGCTGTCGCGCTGCAGCGGCCTGGCCGTGATCGCCCGCAACTCCTCCTTCATCTATAAGGGCAAGGCGGTCGACATCCGCGAGGTCGGCCGCGAGCTGGGCGCCGGCTACGTTCTCGAGGGCAGCGTGCGGCGTGCGGGCTCTCGCCTGCGCATCACTGGTCAGCTGATCGATGCGTCGTCCGGCGTGCATCTCTGGGCCGAACGCTTCGATGGACAGATCGACGACGTCTTTGCGCTCCAGGACCGCATCAGCGAAAGCATCGTGGCGGCGATCGAGCCGACGCTCGAGCTCGCGGAGGGTGAACGCCGCCGCGCGATGCGCCCGCTACATCCCGACGCCTACGACCTGTTACTGCGCGCGGCAAGCCTGCGCGATGCCTTCACGCCAGACAGCCTGGCGGCAGCGATCACCTGTCTCGATCAGGCGCTGGCGATCGATCCCGCCTGCGCGCCGGCCATGGCCGCCCGGGCCTATTGCCAGACGCTGCGCCACTTCCAGGGCTGGCGCGCGCCGGATGAGGACGACCAAGCCTCCGCCGTCGCATTGGCGTGGCGAGCCAGCGAATGCGCGCCCAACGATGCGCAGGTGCTGTGGATGGCTGCCTTCGCGATCTGGAACATGGCGGACGACATCGCCCCTGCACGCGAGTTGTTCAGGCGCTCGCTCGCGATCAACTCCAACTCGGCGATGGCGCTGACCTTGAGCGGCTGGATCGAGATCATGGCGGGGGAAACGGCCGCTGGCCGTGCCCTGATCGAACGCGCGCAGCGGCTCAATCCGCGCGATCCACGCGGCTGGTTCGCAGCCGCCGCCATGGCGATCTGCGCGGTCGCGGAGGACGACTTCGCCGCAGCCATCCAATGGGCCGAGACGGCCCTCGCACAGAACCGCCGCTTCGCGGTCGCGCTTCGCGTCCTGATCGTCGCTTTGGTCAGAAGCGGACATCTCGCACGCGCGACCTCAGTCGCGCGCCAGCTGCTCGAGATCGAACCCGATCTCACCGTGTCCGAATTCCTGGCACGGATCCCGTTTCCCGTGCGCAAAATGGCCGCAACCTATGCGGAAGCTCTGGAGGCCGCGGGCGTGCCGACCTGAGGCCGTTCACGTGCAAGGCTGATCTTTTCAACTGTCATTTCTGACATATTCAGCCAAGTTGGGAAACTTGGCGAGACACTGTTCATACTACCTTAGGTTCCTTCCCGTAGTTTCGCGGACACCGTCTGGCGACCGAAGCGGCAGACGGTGGAGGGCTGCGATGAAAAAATTATTGCTCAAATTTTACGAAGATGAATCAGGCGCAACGGCGATTGAATACGGGCTGATCGCCGCCGGCATCGCACTCGCGATCATCGCCATACTGAACAAGCTCGGATTGACCCTGGTGGGGATCTTCACAACGCTTACGACCAAGCTGAACGGCGGCTGATCAGTCGAATTGTCCCAATGGCGTTCTCAGGGCTGGAGCAATCCGGTCGCCATGGTCGGACGGGCCGGGCCTTCGCGCCCGGCCTAAGCTTTTCATGAAACGATCATCCCGCTGCAAACGGGGTCAATGCGGCATGCTGCGGCCGCCTGCCTTCACACGCCGCCATGCAGCGTCGGCGGGCGTTGCGAGGCATGACATATCGGTGCGCGCTGACGCGTGACCCATTGCCGGCCTGCATCCGTCCCGTCAGCGCGGCAACAGCGCGCTGCAGATCGGCGCGATCAGCGATGACGACACGGTGGACGCGGCCGCGACATCGACCGCGATGGCCGCGCCGAGGGACACCCCCGCCAGCGCCGTCATCGCGAGACGCCCGCGGCCGGACGAGACCTTCTCCACCTTGCAACAACGGCCGGCGGTGAGCGCAGGCCGCCGCCCTTGCCGCCAGCACCAGCCGGTGATCAACAGGGCGATCAGGCAGCACATGCGGCTGCGCCCTCAGCCCTTGTGGCAACAGGTGTCGCCGCCCGTTGCCGGCGGCGTGTGGGCACTCCGCACGCTCCTGGCGTTGCGATCAGCCGGGACATCGAAACCGGCATTGGCGGCGAAGAAGCCGACCGGCTTCAGCATGAAGCCCGCATACTCCACCGGCATGACCGGAAAATCCTCCGGCTTGCACACATGGGTGTGTCCGAACGAATGCCACACCACGATGTCCGCGTTCTCGATCGGACGGTTCTGCGCAGCGTAGCGCGGCAGGCCGTCGCCACCGGCGTGCACGTTCGGATAGTCTCCGCTGGCATATTTCTCGGCCGGGTCATAGGCGGTGACCCACACATGCCTGGTCGCGAAGCCGCCACGGCTGCGCACGAAGCTGCCCTCCTGCGCCAGCATCAGCGGGCTCGGATTGACCACGAGCTTGTAGCCCGGCGCACCGCCGACCGAATTCGTCAGGTTTGGATTGGTGATCTTCCAGTAGCGTCCCGTCTCGCCATTGGCGACACGCGCCGCATCGCGCTCGCGCGACAGCACGCGGCTGGTGGTGTCGAACACATTGCCATGCGGGTTGTCGCGGCCCCACGGCCGCGGCACGAATTCGTGCTCGGTCACCGTGTTGCCGCCGCCGTCGATATCCATGTGCAGGCGCACATTGAAGAAGTGCTGGTGGGTGGGGCCGCCGAGATTGTCGTCGACCATGCCGCCCCAGGGATAGGTCGCGCCCGGCGCGACCGCCGCGGTCTGGATGATCCCGGTCAGCTTGCATTCGAGCTGGATCGTGCCGTCCTGGTAAAGGTACCAGTAGAAACCGTAGTCGTAATTGCCGACGGTGGCGAAGAAGCTGACGACCAGACGGCGCGAGCGCCGCACCTCGAACAGGCCGTTGCGGACCTCGTAATGCTTCCAGAGGATGCCGTAATCCTCCTCATGCATGCAGATCGCGTTCTTCATCACGAACGGCTCGCCCTTGCTGTCCGCGGCCGGCACGTCGAAATAATGGATATTGCCGAGACAGTCGCAGCCGAGCTCGAGCGCATTGGCGAGCGTGCCCAAACCATATTCGCCGGCGTCGAACGCCGACTTCCAGAAATGATTTGCGGTCGGATCGGCGTAGGGCACGACCATCTCGGTGACGCTGGCGCGATGAATGATGGGGCGCTTGCGCCCGCCATCCTGATAGCCGAGCTGATGCAGCACGAGCCCTTCGCGCGGGGTGAACCCGACGCGAAAGCTCCATTTCTGCCATTCGACGTTCCACCCATCGACGGTGAAGCTCGGCCCCTCCGGCTGCTCGATGTTGAGCGGCTTGATGTCGGTGCGCGGCGATGTCACCTCATGGGCGCCGTAATTGCGCTTCTTGCGCGGGATCGGGATGGCCGGATCCTCGTCGGTGAGGTCGATGACCTTGCCTGCGATCAGGTCGACGACGGCGACCACGCCCTCGATCGGATGCGCATAGCCGTTGTCCTGCAGGTGCTCGCGGAAGTAGCTGACCGCACGCACGATGCGAGCGCCCCGCTCGAACGGCAAGTCGAAGAAGCCGGAGGAAAACGGATCGATCTGCACCAGCTCGATGTCCTTGTCCGTCAGCCCGCGGCGGCGCATCGCATTGCGCCAGCCGGGATCGGCCTTCACCGTGGCGTCGCAGCGGAAGAAGTCCTCCAGCGTCACCGGCGGTTGGCCGTAGGGCGCCTCGCGGTTCGGCACCACCTTGCGGGCGACAATCTCTGTTCTGCCGAGATCGACGACGTGCTCGACAGACTCGCCGCTGGCGATATCGAGCGAGACGACGAACGCCTTGCGCGGCAAGGCCTGTCCGCCCGCATGGGCGGTGAGCTCGGTCTTGGTGGGCTCTTCCAGCCGCACGATCGGGAAGCGACAATGATCCGGCGCGGCCGCCCCGGCCCGGACCAGATTGCACGCAGCCCCGATCTCCTCCGAGGTCAGGGGATCGAGCGGATGGACGGCGGCGATTGCAGCGGCGGCAGTGATGTCCTGCACGGATATCTCCATCGATTGTTTCGGCACCTCGGACGGTCAGGACGATTGCACCGCGATAGCCCGAAGGCCGCGCGCCGGTCGACATCGTGGGGCGCCCGTCCTCCGGCAACAGGCTGTGCTCGGCCAGAACGCAGTCGGGCGCGAGACTGCCAATCAGACGCAGGACAGCGTTATCGAAATCGGGCAAGATCAGCCGCAATCCGCTGGGGCAGCCGACACGCAATGGCGCGCATCTTGCAACTGCGCCTGAATCAAATTCCGCCATGATGTCATGAGCTTGAATAACACGCCGCAAATTCGGACCGGGTGCCCGGGATTGGTGCAGACGACCAGCGCCGACGTCGACGAGCACTGTGCGCAACTCGGCGGCTGGCGGCTGACCTATGACCAGATCAGCCCCGGCGCGTTCCGGGGCAGCTTCACCCAGATCTCGCTGCCGCAGCTGGAGATCTTCCGCGAGGTCACGAGCCAGCAGGTCCGGCAATATGGCCGGCTCGGGGCCGATTGTTTCAGCCTAGCCCTCGCCTGGCACAGCGGGGGACCGCTCAGCCTCAACGGCACCGGGATCACCCAGGATACGCTGGTCGTGTCCTTCGACGCCGACATCGACTTCTGCACGCCGCGCGCGTTCGAGTTGCGCGGAATGACCCTGTCGGCGCGACTGATCGAAACGATCGCCGGCCAGCTCGCCATCGAGCTGCCTGCTGATCTGAGACATCGGATGCGAGCCATCGTGGCACCGGCCGACGCACTCCGTCGATTGCGCGCTGCGCTGACCGCGATGGACGCTGTGCTCGGCGCCCCTGAAGATTTCCTGCGCGACATGGCGATCGGCGAGGCGCTGCAGGACAGCCTGCTGCTTGCGATCACCGACCTGCTGCCCGACGCGCGCTTGTGCGACACCAGCCGCAGTGCTGCTGCACGCAAGCGTATCGTCGCGCAGGCCACCGAGATGATGTTGGCTTCATCGGATAAACCGGTGTCGCTGTTCGATGTGTGCAAGGCGGTCGGCGCCAGCCGCCGCAAGCTGAGCTATTGCTTCCAGGACGTGCTCGGGACCAGCCCCGTCAGCTATTGGCGTGCCATCCGGCTCAATCGCGTGCGGCGCGACCTCAAGTGGAGACGCGATCCGCGCGACGGAATTTACGACATCGCCGTGCGCCACGGCTTCTGGCACTTCAGTCAATTCTCGCTCGACTACAAGCGCCATTTCGCAGAACTGCCATCCGAAACCCTGCGGCGTGCGCGTATGGACGCATCCTCGCAGTTCAGGCAAAACTCCTCCCGTCACTGATGTCCGCGGCGTGAGCCTGCCGGACCAAGAACGGGCGCCCATGCGAGGCGCCCGATGAGCGGAGGACACGATGCTGATCCCGATGGCCGACGTGCCGCGTTGGTATGCCGAGCGCAAGCCCAAAGACAGCATCGCGGTCCAGCACGGAACGGACGCGCTGACCTGGGATCAGCTCGAGCGTCGCGCCAATGCCCGTGCGCGCGCTTTCGCGGCCAAAGGCGTCAAGCCGGGCGACTTCGTCGCCATCGGCCTGCCCAACGGCAATGCACTGTTCGAAACCAGCTTCGCGGTGTGGAAATGCGGCGCGACGCCGACGTCGCTGTCCTGGCGGCTGCCGCGCGGCGAGGCCGCTGCGGTGCTCGAGATTCTCAAGCCGTCATTGGTGGTCGGCGGCGAGGCCGATTGGAACGCGCCCAACACGCTGCCTTACGATTTCGCGCCGGACGGCTTTTCCGATGAACCGCTCAGCGCGCCGGTGTCGCGCTATTGGAAGGCGATGACATCCGGCGGCTCGACCGGGCGGCCGAAGGTGATCCTCGATCATCAACCTGCGGTGACCGACACCGCTGCCGAGCCGCCGCTGGGAATCCCGAAGGGCGCGTCGTTGCTCAATCCCGGTCCGCTGTATCACAACGCGCCCTTCATCGTATCGCACTACGCCTTGTTTGCCGGCGGCAGACTGACGGGCATGGTGAAGTTCGATGCCGAGGAGACGCTGCGGCTGATCCAGGCGCAGCGCATCCAATGGGTCAATTTCGTGCCGACCATGATGCACCGGATCTGGGCGCTGCCGGAGGCCGTGCGCAACAGCTACGACGTGTCGAGCCTGAAAATGGTGTTCCACATGGCTGCGCCGATGCCGCCATGGCTGAAGGAGAGATGGATCGCGTGGCTCGGGCCGGAGCGCGTCTACGAACTCTACGGCGGCACCGAACGGCAGGGGCGCACCATCATCTCCGGAACCGAGTGGCTGCAGCACAAGGGCTCGGTCGGCAAGATCGACGAGTCGTGCAAGCTTCGCATCCTCGGCCCCGATGGTAACGACGTCCCTCCGGGCGAGAGCGGCGAGATCTACTTCCTGCCGGCGGACGGCCCCGGCAGCACCTATCACTATCTCGGCGCCGAGCCGAAACGGCGCGCCGACGGCTGGGAGTCGCTCGGCGACATCGGCCGGCTCGATGCCGATGGCTATCTCTATCTCGGCGACAGGCTTGCCGACATGATCCTGCGCGGCGGCGCCAACATCTACCCGGCCGAGGTCGAGGCGGCGCTGATGGCGCATCCTGACATCCGCTCCTGCGTCGTGGTCGGCCTGCCCGATCCGGAGCTCGGCCAGCGCGTGCACGCCATCGTCGAGATCGACCGCGCCAAGGACACCGAGGCGATCGTCGCGGGCATGAGCACGTTTCTGACCGACCGGCTCAGCCGCTACAAGCATCCGGAAAGCTACGAGTTGGTCGACGTGATGCTGCGCGACGATTCCGGCAAGGTGCGCCGCACCTTGCTGCGCGACGAGCGGGCGGCCTGGCTCAAGGAGGGCCGGCAGTTCCGCATCATGCCGGCGCGGGCTCAGCCCGCGGACTGAGGCCGCGGAATTTTTCGAACGTTTACGATCACGGCATAGACTCCGTAAGGGCAAGGAGAGTCCGCGCCATGATCTCGAGACGACGGTTTCTGCGCACCGCAGCGACGGCCGCGGCGCTGCCTTTGGCGCGGATGCCGCGGGCCCGGGCCGAGTTGCGCACCATCCTCAACGATGCGAGCCGGCTCAACCCGACGCCGGTCGCCAGGCACGTGGTGATCTCCAGGCCCACCACTGACGATCTGATCGCCCGGCTCCGCGCCGAGCTGAAGGAGGCGGCGGCCGCCAAACGTCCGGCCACCGCCGCCGTGGCCAGGCATTCGATGGGCGGCCAGAGCCTGCCGCGGGACGGCACCGCCGTGACCCTCGACGGCGGCCCGATCGAGCTCGACACCGCGGCGCAGACCTATCGCACCGCTGCCGGCAACCGCTGGTGGGACGTGATCGCCGCGCTCGACCCGAAGGGCTTCTCCCCGGCCGTCATGCAGTCGAACAGTGATTTCGGCGTCGGCAGCACGTTCAGCGTCAATGCCCATGGCTGGCCGGTGCCCTATGGACCGTTCGGCTCCACGGTGAAGTCGATCCGCATGCTGCTCGCCGACGGCACGCTGGTGACATGCTCGCGCACGGAGAATGCCGAACTGTTCGGGCTGGCGATGGGCGGCTATGGCTTGTTCGGCATCATCGTCGATCTCGAGGTCGAGATGGTGCCGAACCTGCTGCTCGAACCGCGCTTCGAGCGCCTGCCGCCGGAGACCTTCGCCGCGCAGTTCACGCGCGCGATCGACGGCGACGGCCATGTGAAGATGGCCTATGGCCGGATGTCGGTGTCGCGCAAGGCGTTCTTCGACGACGCGCTGCTCGTCACCTTCCGCCCCGCGCCCGGTGCGCCCGCGACGCTGCCGCCGGTGGCAAACTCGGGCAAGCTGACGGGCGTCGCCAACACGATCTACCGCGCGCAGACCGGCTGGGAAGTCGCCAAGGGGCTACGCTGGTTGATGGAAACACGGCTCGGCCCCGCCATCTCCGACAGCCATTACACCCGCAACTCGCTGATGGCCGAACCGGTCGCCAATCTGGCGCAGAAGGACATGCACCGCACCGACATCCTGCATGAATATTTCGTCGCGCCGGAGCGGTTCGGCGAGTTCCTCACCGCGTGCCGCGAGATCATTCCGAAAGCAAGGGCCGAATTCCTCAACGTCACCTTGCGGTACGTCGCCGAGGACAAGACGCCCGCGCTCACCATCGCGCCGGTGCGCCGCATCGCGGCCGTGATGTCGTTCTCGCAGATGACGACGCCGGAAGGCGAGGTCGACATGCTGCGCACGACCGAAGCGCTGATCGATCGCGTCACCGCGATCGGCGGCGCGTTCTATCTGCCCTATCGTCTCCATGCCCGCCGCGATCAGGTCGAGCAAGCCTATCCGGCCACCGCGCGCTTCGTCGCCGCGAAGCGGCACTATGATCCGGGTCTGTTGTTCCGCAACGCGATGTGGGACGCCTATTTCGCATGACACCAACCGCCAGTTTCTCACTCGATCGCTATCGCATTGCCGCGCTTGCCCTGGCCGTAGCGCTGTTGTTTGCGGCCGCGACCGACTACATCCCGTCCTTCATCGATGCAAAGGGGCGCGTCTTCGGCCTGTTCCAGCTCGACATCTACAAGGACGCGCTGCATGTCGCCTCGGGACTCTGGGCCCTTGCCGCGATGGTGACGCGACGGAGCGCTGTTTTCTTTCTGCGCGTCTTCGGCACCTTGTACTTCCTCGACGGGGTCATGGGCGTGTTCACGGGCTCCGGCTATCTCGACCTTTCGATCGTCATCGACGGCATCCGCGACACCTCCCTCCTGGTGAAGATTCTGTCCAGCCTGCCGCATCTTGCCCTGGGCGCGCTCGGGATCGCCGTCGGCTGGTCGCCCTGGGGCACGAGGCCCGCGCACGCATGAGCCTGCGTCGCAAAATCGCCTATCTGGCCACCGCGGTCGTGGCTGCCGCGGCGCTCGGGATTGCCACCACGGTGATCCGTGTCGAGACGGTCTGCACCGCAGACGTGCCCACGCCTGCGGTCACTTCGCAGTTCGGCATCAGCGATGCCGGCTATGCACGGGCGCAGGGCGACAGCTTTCTGACGTTTCCCGAATGGTACATCGTCCACGCCTATAACGATCTTGCAGCCGTCACCGCACAGGGATCGGAATCCGACTTCCGCTATGCGTCGAGCATCGCGGGCTTCTGGCGCAGCCTGTGCCGGGCGACCCGGCAGGCTGCCGGATCCGGCCCGGCCACGTCGGATCAGAAGCTGACGAACTACATCATCGGCTTCAGCTTCACCGCCGAGATGGCGCTGCAAGGCGCCTATGAGACCAGCATCGGAGCCCTCAGCGCGGCGACGACGGACCATGTCAAGACGGCCGAGGATGCGTTCAACCTGGCTCTGCTGAAGGACTACGCCGCGTTCCTGTATCAGACGCCGTGGTATCGCTACCCCTTTGCCGCCAAGCTCGACCAGTTGTGGCGCGAAACACCGTTCGTCCCTTCGCTGCGGGCGGTGGAACGGCGGATCTCGCTCAGCCTGCAATATGCCGCCCGTGCGGCCTATGCGGCGGTGATCGGCTATGCGGCAGGCTATGATCCGGCCGTTCTCACCATTCGGAGCGTCGTCACCGGCCTGCCGGCGGCGGAGCTCGCGACCATCCCCGGCGTGACGGTCATCCGCGAGGTGGCCGACGCGAAAGGCGCAACGGGCGTTCTGGTCGAGACCGAACGCTACGCCAAGTTCGACGCGTTCGTGAAGCAGCTCGGGCGCCATGCCGGGGCAGTGCTTGGTGAAGTGGCCGGCAACCATCGCATCCTGGTCACCATCGTCGTTCCTCCTGGCGACGGGCGGCTGGCAGCCTTCGATGGACTGCCTATATTCAGTGTCCCGGTTCAGTCCCGTCCCGGTGCCCGGCGCATCGGCGTCGACGTACCGGTCCGGTCGCTGGTTCAGGATGTCACCCGTTTCGAAGCGGCCGGCTACGTGTTCGAGCATGCCTACGATTACTGATCGGACTCTCCAATACTCCCCCCTGCCCTGGCGGGGGTTGCTGGCCGTGACCTTTGCCTGGTTCGCTAGCGTGGCCGCCATGGCGCTCGTGATCAAGCCGGACAGCGTCGTGGTGTTCGGGCCCGCGGACCGCATGATCGCTACGATCGTCGCGGCCGACGGGGCCTTGCTCGACGCCGGACGTTTCCATGTCGCGGCGAGAATGGGGAATGCACCGGTCGGCAACCTCTATGCGGCCGGAGCATGGTTCGTCTGGCCGATTCCAGCGAAGGGCTGTGGCCGCTTGTGACCGGCGCGGACCGTCGTTTCTCCCGGACGACCGGCGGATCCGCAGAACTGGCGCCGACGTTTAAAGATGTTAAGCTCGCTTCAATGCTGCGGCCATGACGCGACACGAAGCAAGAGCTTGGTCGGCGCCTCCAGACGGCGACAGAGCAGGAGAAAGAGATGCCTTCTTTGACCGAATGGAAAGTGCCGTTCGCCTTCCAGCCTCGCGCCGAAGATTACCAATATGATCTTGATCACGCCTTGTCCTCGATCGTGGGCCTGCACGCGATCATTCCCACCGACGCGTTCAGCGCGGAGACGCTCGGCACCGAACGCGCCGGCAATGCGGTCGTCATCGACGAAGGCCTGGTGCTCACGATCGGTTATCTCATCACCGAGGCCGAATCCGTCTGGCTGCACCTCAACGATGGCCGGGTGGTCGAAGGCCACGTGCTGGGGTTCGATTTCGCCACCGGCTTCGGCCTCGTGCAGGCGCTCGGGCAGCTTGACCTGCCGGCATTGGCGCTCGGCTCCTCGGAGTCTGCCAAGATCGGCGATCAGGTGGTGCTCGGTGGCGCCGGCGGCCGCACGCGATCCGTCGCCAGCCAGATCATCGCCAAGCAGGAATTCGCCGGCTATTGGGAATATCTGCTCGACGAGGCGATCTTCACCCATCCGGCGCATCCGAATTGGGGCGGTACGGCCCTGCTCTCGGCCAAGGGCGAGCTGATCGGCATCGGATCGCTGCAGCTCGAACGCGAGCGCGACAACAAATCTGAGCACGTCAACATGATCGTGCCGATCGATCTGTTGAAACCGATCATCGACGATCTCAAGCGGTTCGGTCGCGTCAACAAGCCGGCCCGGCCCTGGCTCGGCCTCTACGCCACCGAGGTCGACGATCGCGTCGTGGTGATCGGCGTCTCGAACAACGGACCCGCCGCCCGCGCCGAATTGAAGGCCGGCGACGTCATCCTCGGCATCAATGGCGACAAGGTGACGAGCCAGAGCGAATTCTACCGTAAGCTCTGGGCGCTCGGCGACGCCGGCGTGGACGTACCACTCACGGTGCATCACGAGGGCGTCACCTTCGACGTCACCGTGGCCTCGACCGATCGCGCCAAGCTGCTCAAGGCGCCGCGGCTGCACTGAGCGGCGGATGTCCCTGGGTCTGGCATAGGCCGGCCATCGCCCTTCGTTCGGGAACGCCTCCGCGTTCAAGCGGGGCGCGTTTGCGCGATACCCCCTGGAGACACCGCGCATTGCCGGCCCGCCTCGATCGGCCGCCGACAGCGATCGCTATGAGGCTCCGAGGGCCTACCGGACGTGGAACCGCCGCGTTCGGAAAATGATCCTTGCCCGCACCTCCGATTTTGCTTTTGCATGCAGGCGCTCGCGGGTAAGCGGGTGATACGGTTCGGCCGCTCGGCCAGGGAGACCCGCATGACAGAAGCCGTGGTGGACGACATCCTCATCGTGTTGCCGCCGCTGCTCCAGACGCTCGAGGCTCTGTCCTATGTTGCGCGTTATCTGAACCCGCCGGATTTCGACCAGGTGATGACCGAGATCGGTGATCCCGATCAGGTCCTGCACACCGCGCGGTCCCACCTCACCGCATGGCCGGCCGATTTTGCCCATATCCGCATCGCCTTCGACACCGCTGCTGAGGCAGCGCTGGCGTCGTTTGCGGGCCTGCGCGCCGTCCAGCGTGGCGAAGGCGATCTGATCGATGTGTTCCGCGCGCTGCGCCAGCTGCCGCGCGCGCTCGAGGCGCTGTTTCCGCTGGCGGCGACGTTGCCGCCGCTGAGCGAATTCTTCCTGGAACCGACGTTCGAGCAGGACGACACGTTGCGCCGGCTGCTGGCAGCATCGTCGGCCGGCAAGGACACCGTCTTTCACGACCACAACGAGATCGGCAACCGCGGCGGCTTCTCGCTCTACGTGCCGGAATACTACACGACCGATCGGGCATGGCCCCTGGTCATGGCGTTGCATGGCGGCAGCGGCAATGGACGCGACTTCCTGTGGAGCTGGCTGCGAGCGGCGCGCAGCCTCGGCGCCATCCTGGTGACGCCGACCGCGATGGGTCCGACCTGGGCATTGATGGGGGACGACGCCGACACGCCGAATCTGGTGCGCATCCTCGATCTCGTGCGCAGCCGGGTGGCGATCGATCCGGCGCGGATGCTGCTGACCGGGATGAGCGATGGCGGCACGTTCTGCTATGTCAGCGGCCTGGAGCACAGCTCGCTGTTCACCCATCTCGCTCCCATCGCGGCGACCTTCCATCCGTTGATGGCCGAGATTGCCGACCGCGATCGTCTGCGCGGACTGCCGATCCAGATCGTCCATGGCCAGCTCGACTGGATGTTCCCGGTCGAGATCGCGCGGCACACGCGGGATGCGCTGGCCAAGTCAGGCGCCGATGTCGTCTATCGCGAGATCGACGATCTCAGCCATTGTTATCCGCGCGAAGTGAACGTCGAGCTGCTGCGCTGGCTGATGAGGTGATTCACCCGCACGCTGCATCCAGCGGGCCATCCGCATGACGGTTCGGTTAACCCAGGGGACACAATGTCGTCGGGATTTGGTCGCATGACTTGATCCTTAACCAAACAGCGGGGGCGCTGCTCAGGGCGGTCTTGATGCCGCCGAAGGTCCGCTCATGCCCTCGCTTTCCGCGCCCGTGGCGCTGTCGTCCGCCCGGCCCACCGCCGTCCTGCTCGCCAATGGCGTGAACCGTCTCGAGATCACGCTCAAGCTCACCACGGCGATCCTGGCGCTCGCCGCCGGCGTCTACACCTATCTTGGCGTTCGCGAGCTGCTCAATGGCAGCGCGACCACAGTGTTCTTCGCCGCGGTCATCTATTCCGTCGCGGTCTCGGTCGGCATCTACGCCTTCTGGGTGTTCATGATGCAGTTCATGCCGCACGTCACCAGCCTGGTCGGCCGGCTGTCGATGGCCGGCTGCATGCTGCTGGGCTCGCTGATGATCGTCGCGATGTCGTCCTGGCTGAATGCCTCGGCGCTGGCCGGCGCCGCCGCGATCCAGCAGCACCTTGCGATCACGGTGCAGAACTACACGCGCGATCTCGACCGGGCCAACAGCCAGGCGATTGCGGCGCAGAGCCTGCTTCCCGACATCCAGCTCGCCTCGTCCCGCTTCGCCAAGCTCGCGGAAGCGGAGCGCGCAGGCTCCCTCACCGGCACCTCGGGGTCGGGCACGGTCGTGCAGCTGCTCAGCCAGATGTCGACACAGCTCGACGGGCTCGGACAACAGGTGCAGGAATCCGGCAAGCGCGTCTCCGGGCTTTATGAGCAGGGCAGCAAGAGCCTCGCCAAGATGCGCGAGCTGATCTCCGACCGCGGCCCGATCGCCACGCGCAGCGACGCCTTCGCCACGGAGTCGCTGAACCTGATGGGCGTGATCGCCAATCTGCAGCAGACCTCGGTCGCGCCCGCGGTGAAGCGCGCAGCGACCTCGCTGTCGTCGGGCTTCATCGCTCCAGCCGCCGGCGGACGCAGCGGCGATCTCGCCGAGCGGCAGACCGCCGTGGTCGGTAAGGTCGAAGGCGCGATCGCGACCCAGGCAGCGTCGCTCGCGGATGCCGCGGACAAGATCCTGGCGCTGCCGCGCATCGAGCCGACCCGGTTCCAGAGCTTGTCGCCGGCCGAAGCGGTACTGCGCTATGCCGGCGACTTCATTCCGAGCTGGGCCGGCGCGATCTCCATCGACCTCATGCCGGCGGTGCTGGTCTTGATCCTCTGCGTCGTGCATGCCGCGATCCGCCGTGAAGGCCTGCCGGTCGCGAGCGCGTCCAGCCTGACCGCAAGCGACCTTGTCACGGCCCTGCAGATCGCACGCGAGGTCGAGGATGCACGGCGCGCGGCCGAGGCACGGCCCGTCTCGACCTCCGGCGAACCGGCTGCGGCGATGGCGATCGAACCGCCAGCACCAGCTGCGGCGGCTGCCGGCGATGAGAACGTCACGTCGCTGTCGTCGGCCCGGATCGGGAAGTAATCCCGTGGGGGCCGCTCTGTACCGGCACCTCCATGCATGGTTCGCCGGCAATCCCGACGAGAGCATCCTGCGCTGGATCTTTCGCGCGGTCCTCGTCGTCAGCATTGCCGTGCTTGCGGCCGATCTCGTTGAGATCAATCACGCCGGGCTCGGCTCCGACGCAGCATCGCCTCAGCTCGACATCCAGCACGAGCAGCCGGAGACGCCCTCGGTGCTGGCGCCGCTGTTGAAGCGGTTGATGCCGCTGCCGACCGGCGATCCCGCGCTGGAGCAGCCGCTCAGCCTCGAGCTGCGCGGCGGCGGACGGCTCTATGCGACGGGCACGATCACGCCCGGCAGCGCACGCGCCTTCACGGAGGAGGTCGAACGGCACGGCGAATACATCAGGACCGTCGTGCTGAACTCGCCGGGCGGCTCGGTCGCGGATGCACTTGCGATGGGCCGGCTCATCCGCACACGAAAATTCGCGACGGAGATCGAGGCCGGCAAATATTGCGCCTCATCCTGTCCGCTCGTTTTCGCCGGCGGCATCGAGCGACGCGCCGGCGAGCGCGCCGTGATCGGCGTGCACCAGATTGCCGCCGTCCGAACCGCCAGCGCGGCGCGGTCCGGCGACGACATGAGCCGGGCGCAGAACATATCGGCACGCTGCCAACGCCACCTGGTCGATATGGGCGTCGATCTGAAGGTCTGGGTGCATGCGATGGAAACGCCGCATGACCAGCTGTTCACGTTCAAGCCCGACGAGCTCAAATCGCTCAATCTGGTCACATCCGCGCCAGAATCGCGTCCCGAAAAACCACGCACTTAGTCGATGCAATCGTGCCTGAACCTTCCGCCGTGATGGCGGAACCAAGCTAGGGCGGCGGCGTTGTCGGCCGTCACACTGGAGAACATGATCATGCGGACATTCGTGGGAATGATCCTGGGTGCGCTTCTGCTCGGATTCGGAGTCTACATCCATGATTCGATGCAGACCTCGGAGGTCGCCAACGGGCCGACCGCGCAGACCCGCCGGACCATCGTGAACTGGGACGTCGCCGCGGACAGCTGGAATTCGTTGAAGACCCGCGCGCATGACGATTGGGTGCGCATCTCGTCCAAGTAACAGGCGCTAACTTACGCCGTCGAAGTCACGCACGCAGCGCTGCCATTTCCAGGGCGCCTCGACCTCCGGGTCGAGGCGCCTTTTGCTTGTCAAATCGCAACGCCGCCTATTTGGCTGCCGCGGCTTTGCGCGCATCGGCGATCACCTGCTCGAATTGCGCCATGGTCAGCACGCCCGGCACCCTGAACTTGCCGACGATGAAGGACGGCGTGCCGCGGAAACGCAGCCCGCGCGCTTGCTTGTCGTTCCGCGCCAGCATGGCGTCGATGGCCTTCGCGTTGGCAGCGAGATCGCGCTTGGCGCGATCGACATCGATGCCTGCCCCGGAGAGAAGCTCGTCGATGCGCGGCTCCGTCAGCTTGGAGCTGGTGCCGATCAGGGCCTCATGCGCCCTGGCGTATTTGTCCTGATATTTGCAGGCCAGCGCCATCCGCGCCGCCACGACCGACACCGGCCCGAGGATCGGCCATTCCTTCAGGATCCAGCGCACCTTGCCGTCGTCATGCACGACCTGCTGCAGCTCGGGATCGAGCTTGCGGCAATACGGGCAATTGTAGTCGAACCATTCGACGATCGCGATATCGCCCGCCGCATTGCCGAGCACCGGCGCATCGGGATCGCGCAGCACCGAGGCTTCGTTCGGCTCGTCGGCCTCCTGCGCGCGGCTTGCACGCGGCCACAGGGACATCGCGACGCCAGCGCCCAAGGCGCCGAGAACGCCGCGCCGATTGATGTCGAACAGGGTCAAATCCAATGGGCTGCGTGTCATCAAGATCAGCTCCAAATATGCAGCAGGCTGCGCGTGAGCATATAGAGCGCCACCGCCGCGATCACGATCGAAAACACCACGTTCAATGCGCCACGCCGCTCGGCAAGATGGCGCGCCAGACGGGTGCCGGCAAGGCCGCCGGCGATCCCACCCACGATGAAGAGGCCGGCCAGATCCCAGGCGACGAGCCCAGACCAGGCGTAGCTCGCCGCGGTGGTGAGTCCGAAGGCGGTGACGGCCACAAGCGACGAGCTCACCGCATTCATGATCGGCATGCCTGTCGCGGCCATCAAGGCGGGCACGATCAGGAAGCCGCCGCCGATCCCGAAGAAGCCGGACAGCGTCCCGGTGGCGAGCCCGAAGCCGAGGATGGCCGGAAAATTGGCCATGCTCATCTTCACGTCGGGAATGCCGACGCGGGCGCGCGTCTTGAGCATCAGCAAGGCGATCACCATCATCACCAGCGCGAACAACGCCAGGAGCTTCTGGCCGTCGACCATCTTGCCGAGCAGCGAGCCGCCGAACGCACCGACGATTCCAGCCACCGCAAACAACGCCGCGATCGGCCAGATCACGGTGCCGCCGCGGGCATGATTGACGAGGTTGACCGCGGCATTGGTGGCGACTGCGATCGCGCTGGAGCCGATCGCGATATGCGGCTCCGGCACGCCGACCACATAGACCATCAACGGCACCGCCAACACCGAGCCGCCGCCGCCGACGAGACCGAGCGAGAACCCGACCATCGCGCCGCACAACAGGCCCAGCACACCTTGAGTCGCAGAGATCATGGCCGCAGCAGGTTCACTTCCGAGCCGCCAAGGCAAGCCCGAAATTCACCTGACCAACAGCGTGATCGCGATGGGAACGAGAAACGACGTCACCAGCGCGTTCAGGCTCATGGCGATACCGGAGAAGGTGCCGGCGAGCGCATCGACCTGGAACGCGCGCGCCGTTCCGATGCCGTGCGCTGCGAGACCCGCTGCAAATCCCCGGGCGCGGAAATCGGTGATGCCGGTGCTATTCATCAGCGGCGTGACGATCACCGCCCCGATGATGCCGGTGAGCACGACGGCCACGGCCGTCAGCGACGGATCTGCGTGCAGCGACTCGCTGATCCCCATGGCGACGCCGGCCGTGACGGATTTCGGCGCCAGCGACAGCACGACATCGCGCGGCAGACCGAAGGCTTCGGCCAGCAGGACCACCGAGACGATCGCGGTGATCGAACCGACAATGAGCGCGGCCAGCATCGGCACGATGGCCTGCAGCACGATCCCGCGGTTCTGGTAGAGCGGCACGGCAAGCGCCACGGTGGCCGGCCCGAGCAGGAAATGCACGAATTGCGCACCGGCGAAATAGGTCGTGTAGGGCGTGCCGGTCAGAAGCAGGAAGGCGGCGACGATCCACATCGCGTGCAACACCGGATTCGCGAGCGGATGCCTGCGCGTGCGCAGCGATACCGCATCCGTCAATGCGTAGACCACCAGCGTGACGGTGAGCCACAGCAGCGGCGACTGCGCCAGATAGACCCAGAGCGAGAACGGGTTCGCGCTCATGACCGGTCCCGCTTCGGCGCCAGCAGCCGGCTCGTCGCGACGAAGGCTGCGACCGTCACCAGCAGAGTGATCACCACCGAGAACAGCAGAACGACCGCGATGGCCAGGCCATGGGCTGCGATGAGATCGAGCTTCTGCACGACCCCCACCCCGGCCGGCACGAACAGCAGCGACAAATTGGCGAGCAGAACGCGGCTGACGCCCTCGATACGTCCAGCGTCGCTATCGGTGGCGAGCGGGCCGATCGCCAGAAACCGGACTCTGTCTCGCAGCAACAGAAGCACCAGCAGCAGGACCAGGCCGAGCACGGGTCCGGGCAGCGGCAGGGCCAGACTGCGGACGATGACTTCACCGATCAATTGGCACAGCAGGATGAGGCCGAGGCTTGCGATCATCGCCGATGTTGTTGGTCAGGTCAGCGCGAATTGCAAGCGGCGACCTTCTCCAGAAATCGGCGGCGGCCAGCGCATGACGCATCCGGCCGCCGCAAAGCTCAAATCGCGCTCTGCTCAGGCCGCGCCCTTCAGCTTCTTCGAGCACTCGCTGTAATAGCCACCGCCCTTCTCGATCCACTTCATGCCGCCATTGGCGTTGGTCGCCTTGTTGGCATTGTACTGGTCGACGCAGGTGTGCATGCGCGCCTTGCCGGGCGTCTCCTTGGCATATTTCGGATCCACCGCATTCGGAAACACGGCCGGGCCGCTCGGCGCGGCGGCCGGTGCGGCCTCCTTGGCAGCGGCTTTGCTGTCCTTGGCCGGCTTGGCCTCGGCGGCGGGGGCCGCCGGAGCCGCGGGCGCGGCCGGCGCCGCGGCCGTGGAATCGCTGCCGCATTGGGCTTTGCGGAAGTCGTTCCATTTCTGTCCGTTGAGCGTGCCGGCGTCCTTGGCCTGCTTATACTTGGCGCTGCATTCCTGCATGGTCAGCGCCTTCGCCGGCGCGGCGGCAAAGGCAGCCAGGCTGAGAGCGGTGATCGCAACCAAAGATTTTGCGTAGAAACTCATCCTCGATCTCCCTATGGAGCATGATGAATGGGGCCACGATCCTAGCCAGACAGCTGCGGGCGACAAAGCAGCCCCGGCCGCGGAGCGACGAAAATATAATTTGCGTCACACGCCGATCCGGCTCATTCCATTCACTTAGGGTTCAGTATCGGCGGCCTCCAGCCCGCGCGTTTCGTTCGAGGAATTCAGTATGACATTCACTGCCCGCGCGGCTGCTGCAACCGCCGCGATAGCTGTCCTGTTGGCGGCGGGGCCCGCTTCGTCCCAACCCGGCCTGGCCCTGCCGGGACGGCCCGATGCGGCCACCGACAAGTTCGCCACCATGGACAAGCCGGCGCGTCGGGCAATCTCGGTGGCATGCTCCAAAGAGGCGGACGACCAGGGGCTCAAGGGCCGGGCGCGGGGGAGATTCCGGTCCGCCTGCAAGCGCGACAAGGCCGCGGCAGCAGCAGCGGCGGCGCCGGCGCTGGCGCCGGCCGACAAACCTAAATGACCGCGAGGGGCAACATCGCCGGCACCGTGAATGCATGGCGCCTCCGCGACCGCGGGAATTGTTCCGCAACCGCGCTTTTGGCATAAGGCGGCGTGCGCCAGATCATCTCTTCCCTGCCCTTCGACCCGCCGAGTCGCGCCAAGACCCTCAGCGCGCTCGAGACACTCGCTCTCGGCACCGCCGGCGGGTTGATCTTTCTCGTGGCACATCTGCCGGGAGGGCTGATCTCCGGCGCGATGATCGCGACCGGGATCGCGGCGATCGCCGGACGGCCGCTGTCGATGCCGCCGATCCTGACCCAGACCGTGCTGCTGCTGCTCGGCATCTCGATCGGCGCCATCGTCTCACGCGAGCTGATCAATCACGTCAGTGCCTATCCCCTGACGATAGCGCTGCTCGCGCTCGCAACCTTCTGCGCCACGTTCGGCTCCAGCCTGTATCTGCAGCGCGTCCATGGCTGGGACCGGACCTCGGCGCTCCTCGCCGGCAGCCCCGGGGCGCTGTCGCAGATCACGATCCTGGCCGTCGAGCGCGGCGCCGACCTGCCCGCGATCGCCGTGGTGCAGACCCTGCGGGTGATCATCCTGACCGCGGCCTTGCCGCTGGTGCTGGCGCTGGCCGGCGTCGCGCCCGCTGCGCCGGTCTCGCTCGGGCAGCCGGTCGCCTCGTCGCTCGGCCTGCTGGGGCTGCTGGTGGCATCGCTGGTCGCCGCCATGCTGATGCAGCTGATCAAGTTCCCGGCCAGCTGGCTGTTCGGCGCCATGGTCGCCAGCGGCATCCTGCACGGCACCAACCTCGTCGAGGGCGGCCTGCCGGAATGGATGCGTGGCATCGCCCTGATCGGCATCGGCGCGCTGATCGGCAGCCGGTTCGCGCGCATGCGTGTCAAGACGCTGCTCAGCCACGTCAAAGCGGCGCTCGGCTCGTTCGCGATCGCGGTTGCGATCTCAGCGGCTTTCGTCACCATCATCGTGCTGGTGACCCATGTGCGCTTCTCCGACACCATCGTCGCGTTTGCGCCAGGCGCGATGGACGCGATGATGGCCCTGGCGCTGACCCTGCACATCGACCCGATCTTTGTCGGCGCGCATCACCTGTCGCGCTTTGTGTTCGTCACGATCGCCACCCCCGGCATCATTCATCTGTTCGGGCGGCCGCAAGAGGACGTCGATGACTAGCTCATGACGCGTTGATGTCGAGCCGCATCAAGATCCTATCCCTTTGTTGAATATTGCTTTTTTCGGAAAGCCCGCTTCAGATTCAGATCAGGCTATGCGGCAGCCGGCTTCCGCCAGATCCCCCAGCCGGCGATCGCCGCGATCAGCAGCGAGATCAGCACGCTGTAGCCGGCCAGCGACAGGCCAAGGAAACGCCACTGCACCTCGTCGCAGCGTACGACGTGAACGCTGTCCAGCCGCTCCAGCAGGCTGCCCGCACTGCCGAGATTGCCGATCGGGCCGGTGCATTCCGTCGGCCCCGGCCAGAACCCCCATTCGACCCCGGAGTGGTACACGCCAAGCCCGGCATTGCCGAGCGCCGCCAGCGCAATAAGGCCGAGCCCGGCCAGCACCAGCCCGCGCGATGCGCCGCGGCGGGCGAGACCTGCAACGACCAGGGCTAGCGGCACGATGGCATAATAGGCCCAGCGCTGCTTCAGGCAGAGTTCGCAGGGCTGCAGACCCCAGACCAGCTGCATGTACCAGGCGCCAGCCAAGGTCCCCGCCGCGATGCCGGCCACGAGCAGCGCGGCCGTCACAGCCGGGCTCATGGCGCCCGCCGCCCCGCGGTCCATCACAGAGGTATTGGTCATAGGTCGTTCCCCACGGGCTGTACCCGGCCTCGCGCCGTGCCGTCCCCGGCTCCTACTCCCGGGCGCGAAACCTGTCGAGATGAGAGCCCATCACGTCCGTGCGGGTTGACCCTGCCCCGCCGCCCGCTATAGTCCGCCCGCTTCGCTGGGGGTCCCGAACACGGGCTCAGGCGAATGCCCCTGTGGCGGAACTGGTAGACGCGCTCGACTCAAAATCGAGTTCCGCAAGGAGTGCTGGTTCGATTCCGGCCAGGGGCACCATTCGGGCATCCGCCCCGCCGATATTGCACGGACACGACATCGAGGCCGCCTCGATCGGCGTGTCAGGAGCGGCTTTGGACGTCGTTCGCGCGCGTCTGGCAGGCGCTGCAGAATGGCTCGCGCATCCAGGTTGCGTCCCCTTCGTTATCCCGCCGCGCAGGCAGGCGACCCTCGACCGGAGCTGTCGTAGATCCAGGTCAGCCGCGCCCCCTGCGCCCCGCCTATGGCCGTCCCGTTGTCTTGCCAATGACTGAAGCCAGCACACAACCGTCTTCCAGTTTGCAGACGGTCCTCGGCGGACCCGAACCGGCTCGTCAGCCCCGCTCCTGGGGAGCGACCTTCGGATCCAGCGGGCGCCGCCGCGCCGCCGGGCGTGAACGCCGGATGCGCCGCTTGCGAAACTCCAATCCGCACATGACGATGTCGATGCTCTCGGTCGGCCGCCGAAGGCGGCGGCCGTGAAACCCGAGCCACTTCTCGACCTGCCGCAGCAGGACGCGATTGAGCCCGAGACGCCGCAGCAGCTCGTCGCGCGTATGCAATGTCGCGATATCGACGATGTAATCGCGCTGCTCGGTCAGCGTCCGCCCCACCAGCCGCGCATAATCACTCGCTAACAATAAATTCACAACCCGCTCAGGCAAATGCGGCTCAGCCATTTGTCAGTCCTGCCCTCCGCCGTGCCTGCTTGCCGCTCCAGAATGCCAGCTAGCAATATGCGCATTCGCGGCGATCGCCGATGCTCATCCGCCGTGACGATCTCCGTCACGGCCATTGCGAAGACTCCGCGCCGGTCCAGATCCAGGTCGCCGCCTGCGCCTAGGAGTACACACGTTCGGCCAGATGCGGCTCCTGCTCCGGGCCGCGCTGCGTCCCCCTGCTCGACATCAGTGACGCCGTGATTTCGTGGGCGCGCATCGGCAGCACCGACAACAGCGTGTCGCTCAGACCGTGCGAGATTTCCGAGCAGCCCTGCAGATAGACCTGCGGACGAAAGCCTGGACTGGTCTGGAGACGATAGTCGCGCTCGAGCGCGCTGGTCTCGATGTAGCGGCCAATCGGATCGAGAAAGGCCGGAATCGGCGATCGCTCATAGCCGGTGGCAAGCACGATCGCGTCATAGGTCGCGCGATGACTGATGCCCTCGTCCTTGTTCAGAAGCTCGAGCGCAATTCCGTCGCGGACGGCCTCGGCGCCGACGATCTCGCTACAAGGATGGAGTACGAGCCGCCGTGAGCCGCAGACGCGCTGCTGATAGGTCATGCGATAGAGCTGATCGAGCAGGTCCGGGTCGACGACGGCATAGTTCGTATTGCGGAAGCTGCGAATGATCGCGGCGCGCTGGCTCTCGTCGCGCGAATGGAAATGATCGATGTAGTCGGGATTGAAGATCTCGTTCACGAACGGGCTGCTGTCGGATGGCTTGAGCGCGTGCCCGCGGAACACCAGATCGATCCGTACGTTCGGATTCCGCTCGCTGAGGTCGAGCGTGACCTCGGCCGCGCTCTGGCCGCCGCCGATCACCGCCACGCGCGGCGCCCGGCCGCTCAGCCCGGCGATCACAGATGAATCGAGATAGCCGCTGGTGTGCACGACCCTTCGATCACCGGCGACCGCCCGAAACACGGCCGGAACGTGCGGGACGCCGCCGACCGCGACCACCAGGTTGCGCGCGATGCGCGATTGCTCGGCCCCGTCCTCCATCCGCGTCACCACGCGGAGCGCGACGACGGACTGGCCGGCGCTCACCGGCTCGACCGCAACGACCGTCTCGCCATATTCGACCATGGCGTCGAACTGGCCGGCGACCCAGCGCAGATAGTCGTTGAACTCGATCCTGCTGGGATAGAAGGTCCTGCAATTGGTGAAGTCGAGCAAGCGGCCCGACTTGTGCAGATAGTTGATGAAGGTGAACGGGCTGGTCGGATCGCGCAGCGATACCAGATCCTTGAGAAAGGAGATCTGCATGTTGCTGCCAGGGAGTAGCATGCCGCCATGCCATTTGAAGCTCGGCTGCCGCTCGACGAACAGCGCGCGGCAGTCCAGTCGCCGCTGTCTGACGCAATCGTCGAGAGCGATCGCCAATGACAGGTTGGACGGCCCGAAGCCGACGCCGACGACATCATAGTCCGGGGCGAGGTGATGCGACATGGGTGATGCTCCGTCAGCCTTGGGTCTCGAGGGGCGCGTCCTTCGCCACCGGCTGCCACAGCCGGTCGCCAAAGAACCGTTCACGAAGCAACATGACCAGGGTTGCTCGCTTGTGCGGGAAGTCGAAATTCTTGATCCGGGCAAAACCGGCACGGTCGAGATTGCGCAGCTGCTGGAGGTGAGCTGCCGCTGGCTCGCCGACAATGCGCATCGTACGGTGATCGTCGAGGAACATGTAGTGCATCAGCGAGGGCAACCACGCAGTGATGAAGTCGCGGCCGCGAAACTCGTCCTCACCGACGATCACATGCCAGCCGCGGTCGTAGTCGTCGGCGTCGTAGAACGGCGCGATACGGTTCTCCTTGGCCCAGTATAGCTCGAAATAGCCGAAGGGACGCTCGCCGAAGCAGCCGATCAGCGGCAGCATATGCGGGTCCGACAGCAGCTTCGACAGATACTGGCGATGCTTGTCGAGGTCGCCGGCCTCGTTCCAGAATGCATCCACGCGTGGATCGTTGAGCCAGCGGTGAACCAGTGCCAGATCGCGTTCGATGTCGACCACACGAAAGCTGACGACGTCCGACAGCCATGGGATGAAGCGCGAATAGACGCGGCCGGCCGGCTTCGGCGGTCGCCGCGGATGCCGCTTGCCGTCGGTCATCACGTAGGACAGCGGAAACGCCGGCCGGGCCGCACCCGACAGCCAGGCCTCGCGCCGCTGCATCAGCATCTCCGGCAGAAGCAGGGGTGAGCCATCTACGACCACCAAGAGGCCATCGCGCGCCAACGCCGATGCGGCCGCCGGCCGCCCGCGGAGGTCGAGGACCAGCCTGTCAAGCGACGGATGCCAGCCAAACAGCGCCTCGGCGGCGGCGGAGAGCCCGCTCACCAGACGCCCGGGATCGCCACCATCACCCGACATGGCAAGCGCGCCCCGATCTCCGTCGAACCGGAGCGACAGCAACAGCTCGCCGTCGGCGACCACGCGAACGGCTTCATCGTCGCGGACCACCGACATCGCGACATCGGCTGCAGCCCGGAAGGCCCCACCTCTTGCATCGAAGCTCGCGCTCATACGCTCCTCACCCTCTTGACCTGTACGAGTTTCACCACGAGCCGCTCCCGTTCAGGATGTAAATTTGTCGCCGCGTCGAAGACAAGCAGGCCCGGCCCACTGACGATCTGGAATGGTTACAAAGCGGCGTGCTCACGCCCTCGACGGCTGGTGTGACGCAACCTCGTCCTTCAACCGCGACGTCGACGAACGCCTCGCCTTCGCGGCCTCGCGGTGCTTCGCCGGCTCATCCTCGTCGACCCGTCCATCGCGGAGCCGAACGATGCGGTCCGCACAGTGGAAGTAGCGATCGTCATGCGAGATCACGATGATCGTCTTGCCCTGCCGCTTCAGGTCGGCGAGCAGCTCGGTATAGAAGACGTGACGGAACGCAGGATCCTGGTCGGCGGCCCATTCGTCGAAGACCAGCACCGGGCGCCGCTCGATCCAGGCATTGATCAGCGCCAGGCGCTTGCGCTGGCCTGTCGAGAGATCCGTCGTCGAGAACGTACCGTTCTCGACCGAGACCTTGTGCGCGAGCTCGAGCCGATCGAGATAGCGCTGCGCGAACTCCGGCGCGTGCTCGCCATGATGCAACAGCGTGTCGAACAGATAGTAGTCGGAGAAGACAGTGGTGAAGAGCTGACGATAGTCGTCCCGCGTATCGCCGACGACGGGCACACCGTCGCGCAGCAGCACTCCCTCATCGGGGACATAGAGCCCCAGCAGCAGCTTGATCAGCGTCGTCTTGCCGCTGCCGTTCTCGCCGACGATGAAGACGATCTCGCCGCACGCAATGCGCAGATCGATCGGCCCGAGCACGAACGGCTTGTCTCCAGCAGCCGCCTGGAATGCGTAGGAAACGCCGCGCAGCTCGATTGAACCGATCCGTTCGCCGGCGGGCCGCGCCGGCTCGTCGAGCAGATCCTGCTCGGCGGTTGCGAAACGCTCGGACAATTCGGCAATGCGCCGCATCGCGACCTGCGCGCGCCCAAGCGACGGCAGCATGCCGATGAGCTGATCGATCGGTCCGCGCATGAACAGCAGCACGAGGACGAAGCCACTGGAGACGGATGGCGGACTGTCCGGCCACAGCAGCGGCCGCAGCACGAGCGCAGCCCCGATCACCAGGAACAGCATCACGGTGCCGAGCGCGCGTGTCGTGACCAGCAGATTGATGGCGCTGATCTGCACGTCGCTGATCCGCTCGATGGTGCGCTGGATCAGATCGACATGCACGTGATGCCGGCGCGGGCGGTGCAGACGCAGCTCCTTGGCGCCCTCGGCGATCGTCCGGTAATGCTTCTGCAGATCGTCCTCGTACTGGCGGGCGAGATTGAACCCGGACAAGCCGCGCTGGCGCGCGCGGAAGTGCGCAAACGATCCGAGCGCGATCAGCGCTGCCACTACCAGAAACAGCGGCCACGACAGCACCGCGAGATAGACAAGGCAGCCGGCGACGATGACGCCGGAGAGCAGGAAGGCCGGGAAATAGAAGGCGAAATCGCTGATCGCATCGACGTCCTTGGTCAGGACGGGAATCAGCCGGTGAGCCCGATAGGACTCCAGCTGATCGATCGGCGCCATCAGGATCTTGGCGGCCAGCGACTTGCGCAGCGAGGCGATGATGCGCTGACCGACAACATTGGCGCTGATGTCCGAGCCGACCGATCCGATCACGATCAGGACGCAGAGGCCGGCAAGCGATGCGACAAGGCTGCCGACATCGCTGGAGCCGGCATAGAGCCCGCTGTTCACCACCGCGAGCAGGCTGGCGACGCTGGCGCCGCCGATGAGGCCGAGCACGAGGCCGCAGAGAACCAGCTTCCAGTACGGCCGCAGCAGGCTGCCAGCATGCACCAGCCCGGGATTGGATGAGGTCGTCATCAGCGGCCAACTCCGGTTTGCCGAGCAAAGACTTCGGCGAGCCTGGCGCCGATTTCGGCGCGCGCCTGCAGCGCGTCCGGCACGACGTTGCCCATGCGCAGGAATTCGTGGATCATGCCGGGATAGATCTTCAGATCGACGGCGACGCCGGCCGCGCGCAGCCGCGCGGCATAATCCCTTCCCTCTGCGACGAGGGGATCGAACTCGGGCAGCAGCAGCATCGCGGGCGCGACGCCAGCGAGGTCGGGCGCAGCCAGCGGCGCGAAGCGCCAATCATGGCGGTCGGCCTCCTGACGCAGATAGTGGTTGAAGAACCAGTCCACGGTCTCGCGCTCAAGCAGAAAGCCCGCCCCAAACGCCGCATAAGATTCCGAGCTCTGCTGCGGGCTGAGGCCGGGATAGGCCAGCACCTGGAACAAAGGTTGCGGCAAGGCGCGATCATCGCGCGCCGCGATGGCCAGCGCCGCCGCCAGCGTGCCGCCGGCGCTGTCGCCACCGACGGCAACACGCCGCGCGTCCAGGCCGGCGGCAGGCCCCTCGCGTCCAAGCCAGGCGAGCGCATCGACGCAATCCTCGAACGCGGTCGGAAACCGATGCTCGGGCGCGAGCCGATAGCCGATCGACAACACGGCCGCGCCGCTGTCGACCGCAAGTCCGCGGCACAGCGGCTGGTGCGAATCGAGGCTGCCGACGACGAAGCCGCCGCCATGCATGTAGAGCAGCACCGGCAGCGGCTCGGCGCAATCGGGCGTGCGGTCCGCATAGAGCCGGGCGGCGATCGCCGTTCCATCGCGCGCCGGAAGCGTCAGCTGTCGCTCATGTGCGAGTGGCAGCGGGTCGACGTCCAGCAAGGGAGACGAGGCGTCGAAATCGGCGCGCGCCTGCGCCGGTGTGAGCTGCGGAAATGGAATGCGCGCGCCGGATTCCGTTCCAAGCTGGATCATGTCGAGCAGCGCTGCAATGTCGGGATGAAGGCTCATGCTCACCTCATTCTGCCGGCTCGGATTGCAGCGCCTGTACCGGCTGCGCTGCACCGCTCGGATCGAGCCACGACCATACGGACGAGAGCAATCCGTCGTCGGCCAGGACCGCGAAGTGATCGTCACCGACCACACCAAGATCCACCGCTGCCGCCAGCCGCGCCTCCAGCAGGGCGCGCTGGTCCAGCCGCCCGGATGTCCACCAGCAGGCCGGTTCGGCGAGCAGAGCCGCAGGCCAGTCGGCCTCATAGGCGAGCCGCTCAAGATGCCGCCCCACCCTGAACGCCGCCGCGATGTCATCGATGCCAAGCAAGCGGTCGCGCGCTTGCGCGGGCGTCGTTGCAATCGCGCTCGCGATCAGGCGCCTGATCGCCTCGTCCGTTTCAGGCGCACCGGCATCACCGAGCGCCGTGGCCTGCGATCTGATCTCTGCCATTTGCGCACCGGGTACTGCCACGGACAGCAGCCCGAGCAGTTCGGCGGTCCAATGCCGTTCGGCGCGTCGCTCCGCGCGACGTTGCGGATCGGGAACGAAGCTGTCGATCAGCCCGAGGCTCGCGACCTCCTTGCCGCGGCGCTCGAGTTCAGCGGCGACCAGACATGCGATCAGTCCGCCAAGCGACCAGCCGATCAGATGATAAGGACCGCCGTCCTGGGCCTCCATGATCTCGTCGGCGTAGCTGGCGGCCATGACCGTCAGCGACTGGTCGGCGAAGGAGGCATCAATCAGGGTGCGACATTGCACCCCGATCAGTTGGCGACGCCGCTCCATGCGGCGCGCCAACAACGCATAGTCGAAGACGGTGCCGAATCCACCATGGAAGCAGAACGCAGGCGCGATGCCCGACACCGGCGCATTCAACGGCAGCAGAGCCGACGGCCGCTCGGGCGGGCTTGCGGGCGCGCCGAGCAAGGCACGGATCGTCGGCTTCTGCAGGAGATCGCGCAGCTTGATGTCGCCGCCGAGGATCGGCTCGCGACGAAGCCGTGCGATCACCTTCAGGCTCAGGATCGAATTGCCGCCGAGTTCGAAGAAATTGTCGGTGACACCGACCTGCGGTACACCGAGAACATCGGCCCATAGCCGGGCCATGGCGATCTCGGCCGGGCTTTCGGGCGCGATGAACGTGCGGGCGGCCGCGGCATCAGGCGCCGGCAACGCCTTGCGATCGACCTTGCCGCTCGACAGCGTCGGCAGATGATCGAGCACGATGATTCGCGCCGGCAACATGTAGGCCGGCAGGCTCCGGCGCAGTGATGCGGCGATATCTGCTGACAGCCGCTCGGCTGCGGCGCCAACGGCATGGCTCGTATCTCTCGGCGCCACATAGGCGATGAGCTGGTTGCCTGCGACGCCGGGCACGGCGAGCATGGCCGCCTGCGCGACCGCCTGCTCCGACAACAGAGCCGACTGGATTTCGCCCAGCTCGATACGGAAGCCGCTGACCTTGACCTGGTCATCGCCGCGCCCGAGATATTCGATCACGCCGTCGGCGTCCCAGCGCGCCAGATCACCGGTGCGATACAGGCGTGCGCCAGGAGCGGACGAGAATGGATCCGGGAGGAAGCGTTCGGCAGTCAGGCCGGGCTTGGCGTGATAGCCTCGCGCGAGTCCGACGCCGCCGATATAAAGCTCTCCTGCTGCGCCGGCTGGAACAAGGTTGAGCTGACCGTCGAGAATGTAGGCCGTGCGGCTACCGGCGGGAACGCCGATCGGCGCATAGGCCTTGTCGCAATCGGCCGTGCCGTCGACCTTCCACACCAGCGGCGTCACCACCGTCTCAGTCGGCCCGTAGCCGTTGATCAGGATCTGCGGCTTCAGCGTTCGCTTCACCTTGTCGAAGCCCGCCTTCGGCATGGCCTCGCCGCCGAACGAATACAGCCGCACCGGCGGCGGATTGCCGGTCTGCTCGACCCAATCGGCGACCTGCTGCAGATAGGCCGGCGGCAGACCGACATGCGTGACGCCATGTGCACGTGCCGTCTCGACCGTCTGTTCCGGCGTCCACAACTCCGCATCGCGCATGACGAGCCGCGCGCCATGTGACAGCACCGTGAGCCACCGCTCATGTGCGCCATCGAAGGCGAGCGAGAGGAAGTGCAGCTCGCAGGATTGCGGGTCGATCTCGTAGAGCGAGGCGGTCGCGCGACAATGCATAGCCAGGGGTCCATGCGCGACCGCGACACCCTTCGGCCGTCCGGTCGAGCCGGAGGTGTAGATCACGTAGGCAACGTTCTCCGGATGCAGGCGCGGCTGCGGCGAATGATCCGGTCCCGCCTCGAAATCGAAGCTGCCAAGATCGACGCGCGTCACGTCGTTCGGCGCGGCCACGTCGCGCACGCCGGACAGCAGGAACAGAGCCCCACTGTCGCGCAGCACATAGGCGATCCGCTCGGCCGGCAGCTCCGGATCGAGCGGCACATAGGCGCCGCCCGCCTTCAGCACGGCCAGCAGCGCCAGCATCGTCGCCTCGGTGCGCTCGACCACGACGGCGACGCGCTGGTCCGGCGCGAGGCCGAGGGCGATCAGATGATGCGCCAACCGGTTGGCGCGGCGCTCGAGCGCGCCGTAGGACAGGCTGTTGCCGCCGATCGTCAGCGCCCTGCGCTCGGGATCGAACAGCGCATGCCTGCTGATCGCCTCATGCACGAGCGGAGCCGATGCAACGGACATGGCATGCGCGTTGCTGGCGCCCGCGTAAGCCAGATCCTGGCTGGTGGCCGTATCCAGTGCGCCAAGCAGCACCGCGGAGTCGCGCGTCAGCGCCGCGAGCAGATGCTCGAACTGCGCCCTGATCCGTTCCGCCTGCTCAGAGGTGAAATGGCTCGGCATGTACGTGAATTCGACCTGCAGCGTGTCGTCGACCATGACGGACAGGTCCATCGGATAGTTGGTCACATCGACATTGCGCAGGCCTGCAAATCGAAGCGAGCCATCCCCGACCAGGCCGCGGTCGACCGGATAGTTCTCGAACACGATGATGCTGTCGAACATCGGCTCGCCGGCGCGGCCTGCCCAGCCCTGGATGTCGTAGAGCGGCGTCTGCTCATGATTGCGGATGGCAGCATTACGGCTCTGCATCGCGCGCAGCCAGTCGCCAATGGTGGAGGCCAGCGGCGGCGTCTCGATCATCGGCAGCGTATTGATGAAGAGGCCGATCATCTGCTCGACGCCCTCGAGATCTGCAGGCCGGCCGGCGACCGTGACGCCGAAGGTGACGGTCTGCTGACCAGTATAGCGCTGCAGCAGCAGCGCCCAGACGCCCTGGATCAACGTGTTCAGCGTGACGCGCTCGCGGCGGGCAAACGCCTTCAGGGCCGCGGTCGCGCTGTCATCGAGCCGCGAGTAGCAGCGAAGGTGCCCGTGCGCTTGGTGCCGGTGCCCGCCGAACGCGTCAGCCAGTTGCGTCGGCTCATCGAACGCAACCAGCTGTCCGCGCCAGAAGCGCTCGGCTTTCCCGGTGTCCTGGGCCACGAGCCAGGCGATGTAGTCACGAAAGTGCGCCGGGCTAGGCGCGAGCTGTCGTCCGGCATAAGTCTCCAGGACTTCGCCGAGGAAACGCGCCGAGCTCCAGCCGTCCATCAGGATATGGTGATAGGTCCAGATCAGGCGGTGACAATGATCCTCGACCTGCAGCAGACGCACGCGCTGCAAAGGCGGCCTCGCCAGGTCGAACTCCGCATCCCGCTCACCGGCCAGTGCCGCCGACAGCTTGGCCTCGTCGATCACCTCCCCGCGCCAGTCTTCGATCTCGAACGGCACCACCGTGTGCCGATAGACGGCCTGCAGCGGCGAGCCGGACTGCTCGCGCCAGAGGAAGCCCGTCCTCAGCATCGGATGCCGCGCGGAGACCTGCTGCCAGGCCGAGCGGAGGCGGTCAGCATCCAGCCCGCGGATCTCGACGCTGATCTGGTTGACATAGACGCCGCTGCCGGCGTCGCGCAGACTGTGGAACAGCATGCCCTGCTGCATCGGCGACAGCGGATAGAAGTCCTCGATGCGATCCCCGTCGAGCCCGAGCCGCGCGAGCTCGTCATCCGCGAGGCCCGCCAGCGCACCGCGTGTCACGGCCCCCGCCGGCTGATCCTGCTGCGCCGCGCGAGAGACCTGCGCAAGCAGCTCGATGGTCTGGTGCCGGAAGACGTCTCTCGGCTCGATGACAAGGCCAGCCCAACGCGCACGGCTGACCACCTGCAGCGAGATGATGGAGTCGCCGCCGAGCTCGAAGAAATTATCGGTGACGCCGACATCGTCCTGATGCAGCAGATCGGCCCAGATCGCGGCGAGCGCCGCTTCGGTCGGATTGCGCGGCGCGATGCGCGCTCGCTCGGACGGCCGTCCATCCGGCTGCGGCAGCGCCTTGCGGTCGATCTTGCCGTTCGGCGTCAGCGGAAGCTGCGGCAGCACCATCACACGCGACGGCACCATGTAGTCCGGCAGCACCGGGACCAGTGCGGCGCGCAAGCCCGCGCCGTCGAGTGCATCCTCGCCGCTGACATAGCCGACCAGCAGCCGGCTTCCGCCCAACTCCTGCGCCACCACCACGCTGTCGCGCACCCCGGCCTGCTCGCGCAGCCGCGCCTCGATCTCGCCGAGCTCAATGCGATGGCCGCGGATCTTGACCTGATGATCGGCGCGGCCGACATGCTCCAGCACACGGTCCGCGCGCCAGCGCGCGAGATCCCCGGTCCGGTACAGCCGTGCGCCATCTGCGCCGAACGGATCGGGGATGAAACGCTCCGCGCTCAGCGACGCACGCTTCCAGTAGCCGCGGGCGAGACCGTCGCCGCCGATGAAGAGCTCGCCGACAACGCCGACCGGCGCGAGATTGAGATGGCCGTCCAGCACATGCAACGTCGTATTGCCGATCGGACCACCGAGCACCGGCTGCGGATCGGCCGCATCGAGCCGATGGCGCGCCGACCATACCGTGGTCTCGGTCGGACCATACAGGTTCCAGACCTCGCCGCTCAGCGCCGTCAACCGCCGCGCCAGATCCGGCGCCAGCGCCTCGCCGCCGCTCAGGACACGGCAATCTCCGGGCAGCCAGTCCGTTGTCTCATCATGATCGAGCAGCATGCGCCAGCTCGAGGGCGTCGCCTGGATCGTCGTGACGCCGTGCCGCGCCACCATCGCCTTCAGCACCGCGGGATCATGCGCCGCAGTGCGATCGGCCAGCACCACCTGTGCGCCATGCGTCAGCGGCAGCCACAGCTCCAGCACCGCGATGTCGAACGACAGCGAGGTCAATCCGAGCACGCGATCGTCACGCGCAATGCCCGGCTGCTCGGCCATGGTCGCCAGGAAGTTCGTCACCGCGCCATGGCGCACCATCACGCCCTTCGGCTGACCGGTCGAGCCCGACGTATAGATGACGTAGGCCAGGCTTTCTGGATGGATCTCGATATCAAGATTGGCATCGTCGCTGTCGCCCGCCTCCGCATCGAGCAGCCAGGCCTCGGCTCCGCTCGTCCTCAGCGCCGGCGCGAACCGATCCACCAGCGCCGTCTGCGTCAGCAGGAGTTTCGCCCCGCTGTCGCTGAGCATGTGGGCCAGCCGCTCGGCCGGGTAGTCCGGATCGAGCGGCAGATAGGCCCCGCCGGTCTTGAGCACCGCGAGCAGCGCCACCATCATCGTGATGCCCCGCTCCAGCGCCAGCCCGACGACGACGTCCGCCCCGATCCCTCGCGCTCTGAGCCGGGATGCCAGCCCGTTTGCCCGCCCGTTCAGCTCGCCATAGCTGATCGTCTCCTCGCCCTGGACCACCGCGATCGCGTCGGGCGAACGCGCGGCATGGGATTCGAACTGGGCAACGAGACTGGCGAACGCTGTTGCACGCGCTGTATCATTGGCGCGCGTGAGCATGGCGAGCTCGTCCGCATCGTCAGCAACGAGGCTGGCGACGGTCTGTCCGGCATCGCGACTGATCGCAGCAAGCAGCTCAACGAACGCCACCTGGAGGCGCCGGATGTGGTTTTCGTCGAAATGCTGCCGCTGAAAATTGAATACGAGCCGCAGCTGACCGTCGAGGCCCACGCTGACGAACAAGGGATAGTTGCTGGTCTCCAGGATCTGCGTCCGGCTCGCACTGAGTTGGCCGTGCTTCGTCCGCAAGACCTGATCGACCGGATAGTTCTCAAACACCAAGATGTTGTCGAATAGCGGCCGCCCGGCCCGGCCGGCCAGCCGCTGGATATCGGCGAGCGGCATCCAGCCGTGCTCGCGCAAAGCGAGATTGCGCTCTTGCAGCTCCCGCAGCCAGGCACCGACTTTCTGCTGCGGATGGGCATGATCGACGACCGGCAGAGTGTTGATGAAGAGGCCGATCATCTCCTCGGCCCCGGCGAGGCCGGCGGGCCGGTCGGACACAGTCACGCCGAAGCACACGGTGTCCTGGCCGGTATGCCGCCGCAGCAACTGCGCCCACGCGGCCTGAACGACCGTGTTGAGGGTCACCCGCTCGCGGGTCGCAAACTGTTGCAGGCTCGCGCTGAGATCCGGGTCGACCGCCATGGAGAGAGAGCCGTGGCCTGCGATGTCCTGGACACCGGCGGGTGACAGGAGGCCCAGTTCGTCGAGCTCCGCCAGGGCGCCGCGCCAGAACGCGGAAGCCGCATCGTGATCCCTCGCCTGCAGCCAGGCGATGTAGTCGCGATAGCGCAGCGTCTGTGGCGGTAAAGAGCCCTGCTCCAGCAGCTGCATCACCTCGGCCATGAACCGCGCCGAGCTCCAGCCATCCATCAGGATGTGGTGGTGAGTCCAGATCAGCCAATGGCGCTCGTCGTCGAGCCTGATCAGGCTGAGGCGCTGCAACGGCGGGCGCGACAGATCGAAGCCGTCCGCACGTTCGCGCTGCGCGATCGCGCTCAGCGCGTCGTCCAACGCTGCAGGCGCCAGCGCAGCGGCGCGCCCGCGCCAGTCTTCCTCGACGAATCGCATCTCGGCACGGCGATAGACGACCTGCTGCGGCGATCCGGACAGCTCCCGCCATAGAAATCCAGTGCGCAGCACGTCATGGCGATCGGTGACCGCCTGCCAGGCGGCGCGCAGCCTCTCTGGATCCAGGCCGTGGATTTCGGCCGTCAGCTGGTTGACGTAGAGCCCCGTGCCATCGTCATGCAGCGCGTGAAACAGCATGCCCTGCTGCATCGGTGACAGTGGGTAGATGTCCTCGACCTTGCGCCAATCCAAGGCGAGCGCATCGAGCTCGGCCTGGCTCAGCTCCGAGAGCGGCACATCGGACGGCGTCAGACCACGGACGTCGGTCGCGCAGTGGTCGAGCAACTCCTTCAGCGCGGCCTTGAAGCAATCCGCCAGACCGTGGACCGTCGTGGGACGATAGCGCTTCCGGCTGAAGCCGAACGACACGTGCAGCAGGCCGCCCTGCACACGGGCATTGATGGCGAGGCGGTGCCGCAATGGGCTCGATGCGGCGCGTGCGGGGCCGGCGCTTTCCGGCGCGATGGTGAACAACGCCTCATCGCCGGCACCACCGTCCACCTGGCCCAGATAGTTGAATGCGATCTGCGGCTCGGGACCACCGGCCAATGCGTTGCGCTGCGCATCGGAGCCAAGATGGCGCAGGAGGCCATAGCCGAGACCCCGATGCGGCACGGCGCGCAGCATCTCCTTGGTCGTCTTGATCAGCGACGCCGGATCCTCCTGTCCTCCGGCCAGCTGCACGGGAAAGACGGTCGTCAACCAGCCGATCGTGCGCGAAAGGTCGAGGCCAGCGGCGATGTCCTCGCGACCATGGCCTTCGAGTTCGATCAGGACGTTGTGACGGCCGGACCACTGCCACACCGCGCGCGCCAGGGCCGCCAGCAAGATGTCATTGACTTGAGTCCGGTAGGCCACATGGGCCGGCCCGAGCAGACGCGTGGTCAGATCGACCTCGAAAGCCAAGGTGACTTCGTGGGCATCGGCAACGGTATCGCGATCGTCGGGCGTCTTGTCGCACGGAATGTCGTCCGTCGACCTTGCTCGCGTCCAATATTCCAGCTCTGCCGCGAGCTCGCCCGAGGCGGCATGCGCGTGCAGCGCCGCCCCCCATTGCGCATAGGCATGAGTCTTCGGCGGCAGCACTACGCCCTGCTCTCCGCGGGCGAGCTGCTCATAGGCCGCCGCCAGATCCTCCAGCAGCACGCGCCACGACACGCCATCGATGACGAGGTGATGGATCGCGATCAGCAGCCGCTGCTCGTCCCCCGGCAGATCCATCCCGACGACGCGGATGAGAGGACCTTTTGTGAGCGAGAGGCTCACCTGCACCTGGGCGGCGAGCGCGGTCACCGCGTCCGCATCGGCGACCTCGCATGTCCGAAACAGTTCGGCACGCGCAGGCGATGCATCATGCTCCGCGCGCCAGATGCCGGCGACACATTCGAAGCGCAGCCTCAGCGCGTCATGGTGGGCGACGACGGAAGCGACGGCGCGGCCAAGCGTATCCCATTCCAGCCGCTGGCGCGGCCGCAACAGCACGGCCTGATTCCAGTGGTCCGGAGCTTCCAGTCTCTGCTCGAAGAACCTGAGCTGAATCGGCAGCAGCGGATGCGGACCGGCAATCAGGCCTTGCTCGGCATGCGTCACGGGTTGCAGCTCGATCCGGGCTTCGCGCGCAAGAGCCTCGAGGGTCTGATGCTTGAAGACATCGCGCGGCTCGATCGCAAGGCCGGCGCGGCGCGCGCGGCTGACCATCTGCAGCGAGATGATGGAGTCACCGCCGAGCTCGAAGAAATTGTCGGTGACCCCGACATTCGGCTGGCGCAAGAGCTCCGCCCAAATCGCGGCGAGCGCGACTTCGTTTGGCGTTCGGGGCCGGATGCGCCCTGCCGCATCCCCCACCTCCGGCGCCGGCAACGCAAGACGATCGACCTTGCCACTCACCATCAGCGGCAGACGATCGAGAACGATGATGCGCGACGGCACCATGTAGTCCGGCAGCTCCGCCGCCAGGGCCTCGCAGAGCGCCGCGCCATTCAACGCGCCGTCGCCGCTCACATAGCCGACCAGCTGGTGTCCTGCGCCGAACTCGCGCGCGATCACGGCGGCGGCGCTGACCACAGGCTGCTGCAGCAAACGAGCCTCGATTTCGCCGAGCTCGATGCGGAAGCCGCGGACCTTCACCTGATGGTCAGCCCGGCCGACATAGTCGATGGTGCCATCACCGCGCCAGCGTGCCAGGTCGCCGCTGCGGTACAGCCGTGCGCCGGGCGATCCGAACGGATCGGCGATGAACCGCTCCGCGGTCAGCGCCGGACGACCGAGATAGCCGCGTGCCAGCCCCGTGCCGCCAATGTAGAGCTCGCCAGTCACTCCCTCATCGACAAGGTTGAGGTCGGCATCGAGGATGCGCAACACGGTTCCCGGAATGGGATGTCCGATCGGCACGCTGCGTCCGCTCTGCCTCCGGCAATTCCAGAACGAGGCATTGATGAGGGTCTCGGTCGGTCCATAGCGATTGTCGAAACGGACTGACGGATACACGGCATGAACCTGATCGATCAGCTGGACCGGCAGCGCCTCGCCGCCGGAGAACAGCCGCTTCAGCCTCGTGCACCGCGCCGCTCCCGGCTCGGCGATGAATTGCGCCAACATCTGTGGGACGAAGTGCAGCGTGGTCACGCCGTGGGTTGTTATCGCGTCGATCAATCTCTTCGGCTCACGGTGTGCGCCCGGAGGCGCGATCGCCAATCGCGCGCCGACCGTCAGCGGCCACATTATCTCCCAGACCGAGACGTCGAAGCTGAACGGCGTCTTCTGCAGCAGCGTTTCGCCGGGCGCGAGCGCATATTCGGCCTGCATCCAGGCCAGTCTTGCGGCCAGTGCCCCGCGCGTACAGGCGACGCCCTTGGGGATGCCGGTCGAGCCCGACGTATAGATCACATAGGCAAGACCTTCGGCATGCATGGACAGCGAGAGGTTCGAGCTATCGATGTCAGCCAGCGGATCGCGGTCCGCGGCGCCGATCACGACCACCTCGACGTTCCCCGCGACACTCGTCGCGCTGAAGCGGTCCTGCAGACCGGACATGGTCAGGACGATCTTCGCGCCGCTGTCGCGCAGCATGGCCGCGAGGCGCTGATCGGGATAGTCAGGATCGAGTGGCAGATAGGCTGCTCCGGCCTTCAGTACCGCGAGCACGGCGACAATCATGTCGATGCTGCGCTCGAATGCGAGCCCGACCGGAGCATCCTGAGCGACACCACGTGCCCGAAGCTGCCGCGCCAGGCGATTTGCGCGCGCGTTCAGTTCGGCATAACTCATCCGCGCGTCGTCCGTGACCAGCGCGATGGCAGCCGGACGCGCCGCAGCGCGTCGCTCGAATTGCGCCACGACGTCCAGAGTCTCGGCGCCGACCGTCTGCGCGACAGAACCGGTGCTCCAACCGAGGACGCGCCGCACGTCGGTGTCATCCACGCCATGCAATCCGGCCAGCGGACGGTCGCCAGCGTCGGCCATGCGCGCCAGCAGATGGGCAAACGCCGCTTGCATCCGCTCGATCTGCGTACGATCGAACCGGCTGCGATCATAGCGAAAACCCAGCTTGATGCCGGACCGCGCAACAAACACGGCAATTGTCAGCGGATAGTTCGTGATCGAGATCTGCTCGGCGCCGCTGGCGCGCGGACCGTCTCCCGGCTGGTCGCGCAGGGCTTCGTCGACCGGATAGTTCTCGACGACGAAGATGGTATCGAACAGCGGACGACCGGCATGGCCGGCGAGCCGCTGAATCTCGTAGAGCGGCATCCAGCCGTGCTCGCGCAACTCCACGTTCGCGGCCTGCAGGCCACGCAGCCAATCGCCAACCAGCATCTGCGGGCTGGTGCTGTCGAGCACCGGCACCGTGTTGATGAACAGCCCGACGATCTCCTCCACGCCGGCGATCTCAGGCGGCCGTCCCGAGATCGTCGCACCGAAGCTGATGGTGCTTCGGCCCGTCATCCGCCGCAATAGCTGGGCCCACGCGCCTTGCAGGACCGTGTTCAAGGTCACCCGCTCGCGACGCGCCACGGCGTGCAGCCGTTCGGTTTGCGTCGCGTCGATGACGAGGTCGATGGAGGCATGACCGCCAGCGAGATCTGCGGGTCCGCCTAGCGCATCGGCCAGCAGACTCGGCTCTTCCAGCGGTGCGAGCCATTGCGACCAGAATGCGCCTGACGCGTCCCGGTCCTGGCGCGTCAGCCACGCGATATAGTCGCGGTATCGGCCCGCGACCGCAGAAAGCCCTGCTCCACGGACATGCTGCATGATCTCGGCGATCAGCCGTGCCGCGCTCCAGCCATCGAGCAGGATGTGGTGATGCGTCCAGATCAGCCGGTGCGCGCCGTCGCCGAGCGCAATGAGACGGACCCGCTGCAGCGGCGACCGCGACAGGTCGAAACCGGCCTGCCGTTCCGCCTGCGCGACGGCAGCCAGTGCGCTGTCGCGCGCGGCGCCATCCATCGCCGCGATACGGTCGCGCCAATCCTCAACGACAAACGGCACCGTCTTCTGTCGATAGACGATCTGCTGCGGCGGGCCGGACAATTCGCGCCAGGCGAAGGCGGTCCGCAACACCGCGTGGCGGGCGGTCACGGCCTGCCAGGCGGCCTGCAGCCTTGATGCATCGACACCGCTGATGTCGACCGCAATCTGGCTGACATAGCTGCCGCTGTCGGCGTCACGCAGCGCGTGGAACAGCATGCCCTGCTGCATCGGCGACAGCGGATAGATGTCCTCGATCTCGCGCCGGTCGTGCGCGCCTCCGAGCAGGTCGAGCTCCGGCTGACTGAGACGCGCCAAGGGAACATCCGATGGCGTGATGCCGTGTACGCCGCTGGTGCAATGCGCGACGACCTCGCGCAGCGCATCGACATATTGATTGGCAAGTCGTTCGATGGTGGCGCGGCGATAGCGCCTGCGCCCGAAGCTGAATGTGAGCCGCAGCTCGCGGTCCAGTACCTGGCCGTTGATGCTGATCCAGCGGCCGAGCGGCGCGCTGGCGCTGCGCGATGGTCCGGCACTTTCCGGTGCAATGCCGAACGCTCTGTCGGGACCGAGACTCGCGCCGAACTGGCCGAGATAGTTGAAGACGATGCGCGGCTCCGCACTCTCCGCCAAGGCCGCGCTTTGTGCACGGGTGCCGCAATAGCGCAGAACGCCGTAGCCAAGCCCACGCGACGGAATGGCGCGCAGCTCCTCCTTGATCGACTTGATGAGCGTCGCATCATCGCTCGCGCAGCCCGACAGCCGGACGGGAAACGCGGTCGTGAACCAGCCGACCGTCCGCGACAGCTCGACCTCCTCGAAGATGTCTTCGCGACCGTGGCCCTCCAACTCGACGAGCACATCATCGAGCCCGCTCCAGCGTCCGACCGACCTGGCCAACGCGGCAAGCAGGAGATCATTCGCCTGCGTGCGGTAGGCCGCCGGAGCGTCCTTCAGCAGCTTCGCAGTCAGGTCCGCATCGAAGGCGACGACGACATCCTCGCCATCGGCGACCCGATCGATATCGTCATGGTCGTGGTCGCAGGGTAGATCGCACGCCAGAGCCCGCGTCCGCCAATAGGATAGCTGCCCGGCAAGCTCGACGGACGAGGCATATTCTTCGAGCCTCCTGCCCCAGGACGCAACCGATTGGCTCTTGGGCGGCAACACCATCGTCGTGGCGCCCCGCGCAGCCTGTTCATAGGCCGATGCGAGATCCTCCAGCAGAATGCGCCAGGACACGCCATCGACGACGAGATGATGCACGACGATCAGCAGCCGCTGGCTCCCGTCACTCACATCCATTCCGGCCACGCGGAGCAACGGCCCCTGCAAAGACAGGCTCGCCTGCGCGGTTGCGGCGAACGCCGCGATCTCGGCTGCATCCGCAACGTTACGTATCCAGAGCAGGTCGGCACCGGACGGCGCCTCGCCATAGGTGGCCTGCCACGCGCCATCGACTTCGGCGAACTGCATCCGCAAGGCTTCATGCTGTGCCATAACGGCTGCGACGGCCTGGGCGATCGCCCGCCAGTCCAATCGCGATGTCGGCATGAGCAGCACGGCCTGGTTCCAATGATGCCGCTCGCCGGCGTCCTCAGCAAAGAAGCGGCGCTGAATTGGCAGTAATGGTACCGGCTCTTGGTCGCGCTCGGTCGGGTGCACTCCAACATCAGCCGCGCGGTCGCTCCGTGCGACACGTGCCAGCTCCTGAAGCGTCTGATGCCGGAACAGGTCGCGCGGCTCGATCAACAGACCGCGTTGCCGTGCACGTCCGACCACCTGAAGCGAAATGATGGAGTCGCCGCCGAGCTCGAAATAATTGTCGGTCAACCCGACGCGCGCCTGCCCGAGCAGCTCGGACCAGATCGCCGCCAAGGTCAGCTCCGCCTCGGTCTGCGGAGCGACGTAGTCTGTCGCGACCGCGGGATGTGCGGGAAGCGGCAAGGCGTCCCGGTCGATCTTGCCGTGGGCCGTGAGCGGCATCTGCACCACGCAGATGATGCGCGTCGGGACCATATAGTCGGGCAGCTCCTCCAGCAGGGCCGCCCGCAATTTCCTCTCATCAAGAGTAGTCTCACCACAGACGTAGCCGATGAGCTGCTGGCGTCCGGCGATCTCGCGCGCGACAACCACGGCCACTTGTACGCCGCTCTGCTGCGCCAACCGCGCTTCGATCTCGCCGGGCTCGATACGAAAGCCACGAACTTTGAGCTGATGGTCGGAGCGCCCGAGATAGTCGATCACGCCATCGGCACGCCAGCGGGCCAGATCGCCGGTGCGATACAGCCTCGCGCCGGGCTCGCCATACGGATCGGGAATGAAGCGTTCTGCGGTGAGTCCCGGACGATTCCAATAGCCGGTCGCGAGCCCTTCGCCGCCGATGTGCAACTCGGCGGTGACCCCGACCGGCACGATGTTGAGATCGCCATCGAGCACATAGGCCGAGCGCCGTCCAACCGGGCGACCGATCGGAGCATAGGGGCAGTCGATCTCGGCCGCGGCGTCCGTCTTCCAGACAAGCGGGGTCACCACGGTTTCCGTTGGGCCATAGCCATTGATCAGCTTGCGCGGTTGCAGCGCGCGCCGGATCTTGTCGAAGCCGGACTTCGGCATCGCCTCTCCGCCGAACGAATACAGCGATACCGGCGGCGGATTGCCGCGCCACGCCGCGAAATCGGCGAGCTGTTGCAAATAGGCTGGCGGGAAGCCCGCATTCGTGACGTTCTGCGCGCGCATGACCTCCAGGGTCTGCTCGGCCGACCAGAGATCGGCGTCGCGCATCACCAGCGCAGCGCCACAGCTCAGCGCGGTCCAAAGCCGCTCATGGGCGCCATCGAATGTGAAGGAGAGGAAGTGCAACTCGCGCGACTGCCGGTCCATCTCATAGAGCTCGGCCGTGACCTCGCAATGCGAGGCAAACGGCCCATGGGCGACGGCCACGCCTTTCGGTACGCCGGTCGAACCTGACGTGTAGATCAGGTAGGCCAGACTCTGCGGATGGACGCCGATTGCTGGATCGGTCTCACTGCCCTCGCACCGGATTGCGCCGACATCGACGACGCTGACCCCTTCCATCCGCGACCATTCGCGCAGGCCGGCCGCCGCGACCAGCACGATGTTCGCGCCGATATCACGAATGGTCGCGGCTTGCCTCGCCAGCGGGTGATCCGGGTCGAGCGGCAGATAGGCCGCGCCGGCCTTCAACACTGCAATGAACGCTGCGACCAGTTCGGGTGAGCGCCGTACCGAGAGCCCGACGACGTCGCCAGGCCGAACGCCTTGCGCGATCAGGTGCCGGGCAATCGCGTTGGCACGAGCGTTGAGAACTCCATAGCTGATCGTCTCCGTTCCGAAGATCAGCGCGGGCGCGCCAGGTCGGTCCTCGGCATTCTTCTCGAACAGGCGGTGCACCGGGAGACACGGCTTCGCGGCAGGGACGCTCTGATTCCACCTGCTCACTGTCTCGCGTTCGAGCGCCGACCGGAAATCGATGGCCGCGATCGGGCGCGCGGGTTCATCCGCCATGATCTCCAGGATCGCACGCCAATGCGTCGCGAGCCGCTCGATCGTCGAGCGATCGAACAGCGCCGTCGCAAAGGAAAACAGCGCCGAAATGTCGCCCGATGGCAGCTCCTCGCTGTCGAGAGCGAGATCGAATTTGACGGTCTCGATCTCGGGCGCGATCGTCTCGATCTGCAGTTCGGCTGACGCGTAGGCCTCGGAATGGTCCCGGCGGCGCTGATGGTTGTAGAGCACCTGGAACAGCGGATTCTGGCTCAGGCTGCGCTGGGGCTGCAAGACGTCCAGCACACGCTCGAACGGAACGTCCTGGTTGTCCCGCGCGTCGAGCGTGGCATTGCGTACGGCAACGACGAAGTCAGCGATCGTGCATCGCGTGTCGATCTGCGTGCGCAGCACCTGCGTATCGACGAGCGGGCCGATCAGCTGCCGTGTCTCCGGTCGGTCCCGATTGGCGATCGGAACTCCGACACAGATATCGGACTGCCCGCTGTATCGATGGAGCAGCACTTTGAAGGCCGCCAACAGCACAACGAAGATCGTCGTCTGGTGTCGCTGCGCGAGCGCCCGGACGCGGCCGGCCAGGGGGGCGCCGAGCGCGAGATGCACGGCGTCGCCAGCCTGATCGGCCTCGGCCGCCCTCGCGCGATCAAACGGCAGCTGCAGCATCGCCGTATCGCGAAGACGGCCGGTCCAATAGCCGAGCTGCCGTTCGCCTTCCGCCGCGCCGACCCACAGCCGCTGCCAGGCCGCGAAGTCGGCGTAGTCGATATCGAGCGCAGGTAGCGAGCGGACCTCGTCTCGCGCCGCGCAGCGATAGAGTTGCCAGAACTCGTCGGTCAGCACCTGCAGAGACCAGCCGTCAGCCACAATATGATGCAGCGTCACGGTGAGGATGTGATCCTGTTCGCCGAGCGCCAGCAGGGCCGCACGCAGCAACGGACCCGCTTCGAGATCGAACGGCAAAGCGGCCTGTTCACGCCGCACCCGTGCGGCCTGCTGCTCGCGGTCATCGCCGCCAAAGATGATGCGGCGCAGTTCAACCGGCCGCGGCGGGCAGATGATCTGCTCGGGCTCGCCGCCGTCCTGTCGGAACACGGTGCGGAGCGCGGCGTGGCGGATCACCAGGTCATCGAGAGCCAGTTGCAGCGCATCGACATCGAGTCGACCCCGAAGACGGATCGAGAGAGGCATGTTATAGGCCTCGCTGCCTGGGTCCATCCGCCATAGGAACCAGAGGCGAGTTTGCACGAACGACAGCGGTGCCCGCTGCAATTGCTGCCGCGCGATTGGCAGGATCGACAGATCGATGCCCTTCGCAGCGAGCTGTGTCAGGAAGGCGCGCTGCTTCGCTGGGTCGAGCGATGCGAGGCGCTGCGCGATCTCACTGAGCTGCTGCTGCTGAAGTCCGGATTGATCATTCATCGGCGAGCTCGACTTCCTTGAGCAGATCGAACATGGCGGCGATGTCGTCGCCGCGTCTGTTCTCTGATGGATTGACGGCCAGCACGGACGCCATCCGCTCGATTGTCGTCAGCTCGAACAGCCGCTTCAGCGGCAGATCCTGTGCGAGATCGCGCTTGATGCGGCCGACGAGTTGAACCGCAACCAGCGAGTCGCCGCCGAGCTCGAAGAAATTATCGGTGACGCCGACATCGTCCTGATGCAGCAGATCGGCCCAGATCGCGGCGAGCGCCGCTTCGGTCGGATTGCGCGGCGCGATGCGCGCTCGCTCGGACGGCCGTCCATCCGGCTGCGGCAGCGCCTTGCGGTCGATCTTGCCGTTCGGCGTCAGCGGAAGCTGCGGCAGCACCATCACACGCGACGGCACCATGTAGTCCGGCAGCACCGGGACCAGTGCGGCGCGCAAGCCCGCGCCGTCGAGTGCATCCTCGCCGCTGACATAGCCGACCAGCAGCCGGCTTCCGCCCAACTCCTGCGCCACCACCACGCTGTCGCGCACCCCGGCCTGCTCGCGCAGCCGCGCCTCGATCTCGCCGAGCTCGATGCGATGGCCGCGGATCTTGACCTGATGATCGGCGCGGCCGACATGCTCCAGCACACGGTCCGCGCGCCAGCGCGCGAGATCCCCGGTCCGGTACAGCCGTGCGCCATCTGCGCCGAACGGATCGGGGATGAAACGCTCCGCGCTCAGCGACGCACGCTTCCAGTAGCCGCGGGCGAGACCGTCGCCGCCGATGAAGAGCTCGCCGACAACGCCGACCGGCGCGAGATTGAGATGGCCGTCCAGCACATGCAACGTCGTATTGCCGATCGGACCACCGAGCACCGGCTGCGGATCGGCCGCATCGAGCCGATGGCGCGCCGACCATACCGTGGTCTCGGTCGGACCATACAGGTTCCAGACCTCGCCGCTCAGCGCCGTCAACCGCCGCGCCAGATCCGGCGCCAGCGCCTCGCCGCCGCTCAGGACACGGCAATCTCCGGGCAGCCAGTCCGTTGTCTCATCATGATCGAGCAGCATGCGCCAGCTCGAGGGCGTCGCCTGGATCGTCGTGACGCCGTGCCGCGCCACCATCGCCTTCAGCACCGCGGGATCATGCGCCGCAGTGCGATCGGCCAGCACCACCTGTGCGCCATGCGTCAGCGGCAGCCACAGCTCCAGCACCGCGATGTCGAACGACAGCGAGGTCAATCCGAGCACGCGATCGTCACGCGCAATGCCCGGCTGCTCGGCCATGGTCGCCAGGAAGTTCGTCACCGCGCCACGGCGCACCATCACGCCCTTCGGCTGCCCGGTCGAGCCCGACGTATAGATGACGTAGGCCAGGCTTTCTGGATGGATCTCGATATCAAGATTGGCATCGTCGCCGTCGCCCGCCTCCGCATCGAGCAGCCAGGCCTCGGCTCGGCTCGTCCTCAGCGCCGGCGCGAACCGATCCACCAGCGCCGTCTGCGTCAGCAGGAGTTTCGCCCCGCTGTCGCTGAGCATGTGGGCCAGCCGCTCGGCCGGGTAGTCCGGATCGAGCGGCAGATAGGCCCCGCCGGTCTTGAGCACCGCGAGCAGCGCCACCATCATCGTGATGCCCCGCTCCAGCGCCAGCCCGACGACGACGTCCGCCCCGATCCCTCGCGCTCTGAGCCGGGATGCCAGCCCGTTTGCCCGCCCGTTCAGCTCGCCATAGCTGATCGTCTCCTCGCCATGAATCAGCGCGATTGCATCGGCCCTGCGTGCCGCCTGCGACTCGAATTGGCGGTGCACGCATGGCCAGTCCAGAGCCGTCGCCGTCGCATTCCGGACTTGGAGCAGTTGCGCACGGTCACCAGCCGGGATCACGTCCACCCGGCAAATCGGCATGTGCGGATCGGTTTCAAGCGCCGACACGAGTTGGTCGAGACACCGCTGCATCATCGCGCAGATCCGCTCCGGGGCGACCGCCGCGGCGGTTTGGGCCGTCAGGCGCAGGGCGTCGCCGTCGTCATCGACGGCAAGCATCAACGGATAGTTCGTGCGCTCCTCGGCGCCGAGCCATTCGACCGCATGCAACGGGCTGTCCGAGGCCGCTTCAGCCTCATGCTCCCGCTTCCGGCTATGGCGATAATTCAGGATCGCCGAGAACAGCGGTGCCGGCGGCGCGACGCCGCTGCATCGCTGCGCCATGGCCAATGACGCGTGTTCATGCATCGTCAGCTCTGCCAGGCGAGCATGTGCCACGCGCACGCTGTCCTCGATCGAGGTCTCGTCAAGATCGAGCCGCAGCGGCAGCGTGTTGATGAAAAGGCCCAGACTGCGATCGAGCCCGGCGCCGGTCTGCATGCGGCCGAACAGGACCGTGCCGAACACGATCTGCTCACGTCCGCAGCTCCGCGCAAGCACCTGCGCCCAGGCGAGGTGACACAGGCTTGCAAGGCTCACGCCGAGGCGCCGCGCCTGAGCACGGGCACGCGCATCCAACGCCGAGGGGATCGGCAGCTTCGCTTCGCGAACGCTGTCGCCATCGCTGCGCACATCCAACAGGCCGAACGGCGCGGTCGGCGCATCAATATCAGCCAGCATGCTGCGGAAGAAGCGCTGCTCGGCGTCCCGCCTCGCGGCATCGCGGCTCCGGGCCACGAGATTGCGGAACGGCATTGGAGCGGGCAGGAGATGCACACGGCCCGCCATCATGGCTTCAACCTCGCGATGAATAGCCTCCAAGGTCGAGTGATCGCCGATCATGTGGTGCAACAAAACCAGCACCAGCATTCGCTCGCCTGTTGGATCGCGGGCCACGGCAAACCTCAGCAGCGGCGCCTTGGACAGATCGATCCGGGACGATCTCGGATCGAACCGCTTGGCGAGTTCCCGATGCGCCGGGCCGTCACCGTCGAGCACGACCTCGGTGACCTCGACCTGCGCCTGCCGCCAGACCACCTGAACTGGAATGGACAGGCCGTCCCAAGCGACCGATGTACGCAGCACATCGTGCCGGTCGATCACCTGCTGAACGGCGGCAAGATAGCGATCGAGCAGATCGCGGCTCGGAAACGCCATCTGCGCGACGAGTACGTAAGGATCGCCCTCCGTCGCCAGCAGGTGATGAAACATGATGCCTTCCTGCAGCGGCGACAATGCGTAGATGTCCTGGATGTTGGCGACACCCCCAGGCACCTGATCGACCACCCGGTCGATCTCGGACTGGTTCAGCGCGATCAACGGCAGCATCTCCGGCGTGATCGCCGTCGTCCGGTCCGTGATCAGATTCTCAGGAATGGTCACCTCGTCGAGGCGATGCAGGCTCGCCGCGAGCTCGTGCAACACCGGCTTGACAAACACGGTCCGCGCATTCGTCGTGAAGCCACGGCGCTGCAGACGGTCCAGCAAGCGGACGATCAGCAGCGACTGACCGCCGAGCTCGAAGAAATGATCGTTCCGCCCGATGCGATCGATGCCGAGAAGCTCGCTCCAAATGGCCGCAAGCTCGAACTCGCGCTCTCCCTGCGGCGCTGCGTACGCGCGGCGCGAGAAAGCGCCGTCATCCGGGGCCGGCAACGCGTTGCGGTCGACCTTGCCGTTCGGCGTCAGCGGAAGCGCAGGCAGACACAGGATCGCCGACGGCACCATGTAGTCTGGCAGGCTGGCCTGCAATTGCGCCCGCAATTGCGCGCTCCAGGGGGCGATGGCGCTGACGTCCGCGGCCGGCACCACATAGGCGGTGAGCGTGGTGTCGCCAAGCGTCGTGCGTCTCGCCAGCACGGCGGAATCCCTTACGCCGTCGAGCGCTGCCAAGCGCGCCTCGATCTCACCCAGTTCAATGCGGAAGCCACGGATCTTGATCTGATGATCGTTGCGACCGAGGAACTCGATGCCGCCATCGGGGCGGTAGCGCCCGAGATCGCCGGTCCGGTACATCCGCGCATCGTCGCTCGACGCGAATGGGTCCGCGGCGAAGCGTTCCGCCGTGAGCTCAATTCGGTTGAGATAGCCGCGCGCAACCCCCGCTCCACCGATCCAGATCTCGCCCACGGCGCCACGCGGCACCGGCAGACCCAGATCACCGAGCAGATAGATGCGCGCATTGGCGATCGGTCTTCCGATCGGAACGATGCCATCGGCAAAGCCAGCGGGACGACGCCATGCGGTGGCGCAGACAGTGGCTTCGGTCGGCCCATAGGCATTGAACACGGCGACGCTCAGCGGCAACGCTGCGATGAGGTCCGCCTTCGGCAGCTCACCGGCGAGCACCAGGGTCTCCAGGACGGCCAGACGTTCCAGATCCGGCCGGCCCTGCAGCATCGCCGGCGGCAGCGTCGCATGCGTGATGCGATGATCCGCGAAATAGTCGAACAGCACCGAGGCGTCGCGGTGTGCGTCGCCGCCGATCAGATGCAACTCGGCACCCGAACACAGCGCCATGACGATGTCCCAGACGCTTGCATCGAAGCTGAAGGACGCGAATTGTACGACACGGCGGTCGCGCTTCATTTCGAAGAGCGCGATTTGCGCCAGCGCAAGATTCACCAGGCCGCGGTGTTCGATCATCACCCCCTTCGGCTTGCCCGTGGAGCCCGAGGTATAGATGACGTAGGCGAGATGGCGCGGCGTCAGGCCGGCAATCACGGGCGCGACGTCGGGCATGTCATGCCACTTCGGCGTATCTCTCCTCACGTCGATGACGGGGCATGCGACATCACCGAGCTTTCCGGCGCTGTCACCGTCGCACAACAGCAGCACAGGTTCGGCGTCGGCCAGGATCTCACGCAGCCGCTGTGACGGGTACACCGGGTCGAGCGGCAGATAGGCAGCCCCTGCCTTGAGAACGGCGAACAGGCTGACGATCGCGTCGATACCGCGCTGCTGACAGATTGCCACCAGGCGATCGGGAGCCGCGCCGTGCACGAGCAGATAACGAGCCAAGCGATTGGCCCTCGTATCGAGCTCGCGATAGGTCAATCGGACGCCGTCATGCACCAGCGCCACAGCGGCCGGCCATCGACGGACCTGGTCAGCAATCAGGTCATGGATGCAGCGTTCGGGCGGCGTGAACAAATCCGTCCGGTTCCAATGGTCGAGGAGCATTGACCGCTCCTCGCCGGACAGAAGATCGATCGCCGGCACCGACTGACCGACATCGGCGACCATGGCCCGCAGCGCCGCCATCAGATAGTTGCGGTGCCGCAGCGCGGTCTCCTCATCGAACAGTGCCGTCGCGTAGTTCAGCCGTCCGGAGATCCGGTCCGCCGTCTCGCTGAGATCGAGCTCGAGATCGAACTTGATCTGCCGCGGCTCCGCGGCGAGGCGCACGACATCGATGCCGGGGAGCGTGAGCTGGCCGACGTCGTTGCTCTGCCACGCGAACACGACCTGGAAGATCGGCGTATGATCCGGATTTCGCGGCGGCTGCAGCGCTTCGACAAGATGTTCGAAGGGCAGGTCCTGATGGTCTTGCGCCGCAAGCACTGCCTTCTTCACACGCTCGACCAGCTCCGCCACGCTCGGCGCCTCCGTCAGATCGAGGCGCACGGCCAGCATGTTGGCGAAGAAGCCGACCAGCCCCTCCAGCTGAGACATCGTCCGGTTTGCCGTAGGCGTGCCGACCACGAGATCATGCTGGCCGGCGAGCCGAGACAGCACGATGGCCCAGGCCGAGAGCACGATCACGAACGGTGTGGCGCCGAACATGCGGCCGAGCTGCCGAATCGCGATTGACAGCTCACCGTCGATCTCCACGGGCACCGCGGCGCCGCCGATTGATCTCGGCGCCGTTCGCGGACGATCCGTCGGCAGCGTCAGCACCGGCGGCGCCCCGGCCAGCGCGCCCGTCCAATGATCCAGCTGGCGCTTCAGCTTCTGTTGTGCCAGCGCCTTGCGCTGCCATGCGGCGAAGTCCGGGTATTGAAGCGCGAGCGGCGGCAGGGGATCGCCTTCGCCCGCCGCGAACGCCGTATACAGCGCCGAAAGCTCACGCACGATCACGCCCATCGACCAGCCGTCCGAGACGATGTGGTGCAGGCTGAGCAGCGCGGCATGCACGTGATCATCGAGGCGGATCAGATGACTGCGGATCAGCGGGCCGCAGGCAAGATCGAACGGCTCGCCCCGGCATTCTTCGAGCAGCTCGCGGAAGCGCTGTTCGCGATCCGGCCGGCCGCGGAGATCATGCAATGAGAGCGGCACCACCGTGTCCGGCGGCAGCAATTTGACTTGCGGCTCGCCATGCTCGGCGATGAAGATCGTGCGCAGCGCCTCATGGCGTCCGAGCAGGCAATCGAGACTGCGACGCCAGGCGGCGATATCAAGCTCTCCGTGCAGCTGCAACACGACATCCAGATGATAGTTCGTACTCACGCCATCAAGCTGCGAGACGAGCCACAATTGCTGCTGCGCAAAGGACAGCGGCAGTTTGCCCGCGCGATCGATGATCGGGATCGCACCGGGATGCCGCCTGCCAGCCTTGCGGCTTCGCTCCCTGGCGGCGAGCGCCAGGCGCTGCAGCGCCTCCGAATCGAGATCCGTCAGGTTGGGCTCGGCTGATTGTCGTTTCATTGCTACTCTGCCTCGATCAGCTCTTGGGCCTCACGCGCCTCGAATTCCTCCTCAATCAGCCTGATCGAGACGGCGCGGGCGAATTCTGCCAGCTCCGGGCGAGCGAACAGCTCGGACAATGGCGGCGCGACGCCGAACTCCTGCGAGACGCGGCTGATCAGTCGCACCGCCAGCAGCGAGTGCCCGCCCAGCTCGAAGAAGCGGTCCCTGCGGCTCACACGCTCGACGGCGAGCAGCTCCGTCCAGATCCGCGCAAGAGTGACCTCGATCTCGCCAACAGGAGCCTCATGCACCTGCTCGACAGCGTCGCCTTGGGACGGCGGCAGCAACCTGCGCCTGTCGATCTTGCCGTTGGGCGTGAGCGGCAGTTGCGGCAATACGATCAACCGCCACGGCACCATGTACTCTGGCAGCACCGCGATGAGGGCCGAGCGCAGGCTTGCAGCATCGAGTGCTTCGTCGCCGCCGACATAGCCGATCAAATTCAGGCCGCCGCCGATGTCCCGCGCCACCACGACACTGTCGCGTACGCCGGGCTGCGCCCGGAGCTGCGCTTCGATTTCGCCGAGCTCGATCCGGCGGCCTCGAATCTTCACCTGATGGTCGGCGCGACCGACATAATCGAGCACGCCATCGGCACGCCAGCGCGCCAGATCACCAGTCCGGTATAGCCGCGCGCCGGCCGGCCCAAACGGATCGGGGACGAAGCGCTCCGCGCTGAGTCCTGCACGGTGCCAATAGCCACGTGCGAGTCCCGCGCCGCCGATAAAGAGCTCACCGGCCACGCCAATCGGCGCGAGATTGAAATTCGAGTCGAGCACATAGAGCGTGGTGTTGCCGACCGGCCCACCCAGCACAGGCGATCGATTGTTCGCGTCGAGCCGACGTCGCGCGGACCAGACCGTGGTCTCGGTCGGCCCATACAGGTTCCAGACATCGTGACTCAGCTCCGTCAGCCGCATGGCCAGATCGCCAGCGAGCGCCTCGCCGCCACTCAGCACGCGGCAGCCGTCGGGAAGCCACGCGTCGCCGTCTTCGTGATCAAGCAGCATGCGCCAGCTCGACGGCGTCGCCTGGACCATGGTCACGCCATGTTTGACCATCATCGCCTTCAACGCCGCCGGATCATGCGCGGCGGCCCGATCGGCCAGCACGATGCGGGCCCCGCACGTCAATGGCAGCCACAGCTCCAGCACCGCGATATCGAACGACAGCGACGTCAGGCTCAGCGCGCAATCCGCGGACGCCATCCCCGGCTGCTCGGCCATCGTGGCCAGAAAATTGGCGACCGCGCCATGACGCACCATCACGCCCTTGGGCAGCCCGGTCGAGCCGGAGGTGTAGATCAGATAAGCGAGATTCTCCGGATGCAGGCAGATGCCGAGATTGGCGGCTGAGCCGGCCTCTTGACCGGTCTGATCATCGAGCAACCAGGCCTCGGCGCCGCCATCGGCCAGCGCCGCCGCAAATCGATCCTGCAGCGGCGCTTGCGTCAGCAGCAGCTTCGTGCCGCTGTCGCGGACCATGTGGACGAGACGGTCAGGCGGATAGTCGGGATCGAGCGGCAGATAAGCCCCTCCCGCCTTCAACACCGCAAGCAGCGCCACCAGCATCGTCGGCGCGCGCTCCAGCGCAAGGCCGACCACCACGTCAGGACCGATCCCGCGCGCCCTTAGCCGCCGCGCCAGCCGGTTTGATCGGGCATTCAATTCAGCATAGCTCATCCGGCGCTCGCCGCTGATGACGGCAACCGCATCGGGCGTTCGGGCCGCCTGAGCCTCGATCTGCGCCACGAGGTTCAGCGATCCAGGCGCGAGGGCGTCGTCATCCGCGCTCCCCCAACGCAGAACGCTTGCGAGCGTCTCCTCGCTGGTCGCCTGCAGGCTGCCCATGGCGCGCGTGGCATCGGCCGTGATCGCGAGCAGCCAGTCGCGCATCGCAGCGCTCACCAGCCGTGCCGCGTGCTCATCCAGCTGCGACCGATCATAGTTGAAGTCGAGCCGGAGACTTTCGCCGCTTTCGAAAACCGCGACCGCCATTGCGTAGGTCGTCGGTGTCACATGCTCGACACGTCCGACCTGCGGCAGGGTATCGTTGCGATCCATCAGGGACTGATCGATCGGATAGTTCTCGAACACCAGGATGCTATCGAACATCTGCCGGCCACCAAGCTCGGCGAGGCGCTGGATTTCGTGCAGCGGCATCCATTCATAGTCTCTTGCTGCCACGTTGCGCGCCTGCAGCGCGCGCAGCCAATCACCGGTCGCCGCCTGCGGATGCGCGGCATCGACCAGCGGCAATGTGTTGATGAACAGGCCAATCGCGTGCTCTGCGTCGGCAAGCTCTGCCGGGCGTCCGGCGACGGTGACACCGAAGCAAATGGTGGCCTGCCCGCATAGCTGCCGCAGCACCTGCCCCCAGGCGCCCTGCATCAGCGTATTCATGGTCACCCGCTGCTGCGCCGCGAACCGCTTGAGACGCGTCGCCAGAGCGCCGTCCAGGACCTGCGTCAGCCGTCCGTGTCCGATCGCCCGGCTGATGGTACCCCTGGCGTGCAGCGCATCAGCAAGCAACGTCGGCTCCGCGAGATCGTCCAGTGCCGCGCGCCAGAAACCGGCGGCCACGCTGCGGTCTTGCGTCTGGAGCCAAGCGATGTAGTCACGATATCGACCTTGTGAAACAGCCGGTGTGCCGCCAACCGCGCGCTTCAGGACCTCGGCAAGCAGGCGGGCCGAGCTCCAGCCATCGACCAGCAGGTGATGGTGCGTCCAGATCATCCAGAGCCGATCATGATCGAGCCGGATCAGACGCAGCCGCTGCAGCGGCGGTTGGGTGACGTCGAATCCGAGCGCACGTTCGCGCTGCCCGGCTTCGGCCAACGCCGCGTCGAGATCGACCCCCTCGCGCAATGAGGCCGTCCGGCTGCGCCAATCTTCCTCGACGATCGGAACATCCAGCCGGCGATAGACGATCTGCTGAGCCGCCTCCGAAAGCTGCCAGACAAATCCCGTCCGCAGCACCGCATGCTGCGCGCTCGTCGCCTGCCACGCTGCGCGCAGCGCTGCCGGCGCGACACCACGCAGCTCCACCGCAAGCTGATTGACATAGGCGTCGTTCTGGCCATCGCGAAGCGCGTGAAACAGCAGCCCCTGCTGCATCGGCGACAGCGGATAGATCTCTTCGATATTGCGAACATCGCGCGCTGCACAGAGGCGATCGAGCGTCACCTGATCGAGATTCGCGAGCGGGACGTCGGAGGGCGTGAGGCAGCCCGCGCTCTGAACGCAGTGATCCACGAGACCGCGCAGCGCTGCGCGATAGAGCTCGGCGACCCGCTCGATCGTCGCCCACCGATAGCGGCGTCGGCCATAGTGGAAGGCAAGACGGAGGCTGCCGTCGCGCACCTCGCCATTGATGGTGAGCCAGGCCCGCAACGGCGTGTCCGCCGCTCGCATCACGCCGGGATCTTCCGCGCCGATCCGATACGCGGCCGCCGCGCCGAGGTCCTGGTCGAACCGGCCGAGATAGTTGAAGATGACCCGCGGATTTGGCGCCCGCGAGAGTGCCTCGCGATGCTCAGCCCTGCCGAGATAGCGAAGGATACCATAGCCGATTCCATGATCGGGAACGGCACGCAGTGCTTCCTTCACTTTCTTGATGAGGGCTGCATCGGCGTCAGCGCCGCCCTTCAGGCGGAACGGGAATGCGCTCGTGAGCCATCCCACCGTTCGCGTGATGTCGGCATCGGCAAAGATGTCCTCACGACCATGACCCTCGAGTTCGATCGCGATGTCGTCGCGACCGCACCAGATCGCGATCGCGCGTGCCAGCGCGGCGAGCAGCAGGTCGTTGATCCTGGTGCGGTAGGCTGCCGGCGCGGCCTCGAGAAGCTGCACGGTCAGCTCCGCGCCCACATCGAGCACCACCTCTTCAGCGTCGGCTTCGAGGTCGACGCCGCCATGGTCGTCATCGCACGGCAGATCACTCCCTTGGGACGCTGCCAGCCAGAACGGCAACTCGGACGCGAGCCGTTCGGATGTTGCATATGCGTGCAGCCGCTGTGCCCAGGACGACGGCGAGTCGCTTTTCGGCAAGGTGACCGCCGCAGCTCCGGCCTCGAGCTGCTCGCAAGCCGTGGCGATGTCCTCAAGCAGGATGCGCCAGGACACGCCATCCACAGCGAGGTGATGGATTGCGACCAGCAGACGCTGGCTGCCGTCGACGAGATCGCAGCCGACTGCGCGGAGCAGGGTTCCCGACGCCAGCGAGAGGCTGGCCTGCGCAGACGATGTGATGGCGCCAATATCAGCCAGCTCGACCCCACTTCGGATCCACAGCAAATCAGAGGCTGCAGGCTGATCGGCAAGGGACGCCTGCCAAGCATCCGCCACTCGACGATACCGCATACGGAGCGCGTCGTGATGCAGGACGACCGCCATGAGCGCGGCCTGGAGCACGCTCCACCTGATGCGATCTCGCGGTACGAGCAGCACGGCCTGATTGAAGTGATCACGGCTGGGGATCGTCTCTGCAAAGAACCGCAATTGGATCGGCAGCAGCGCCGCAGCGTCGGAGTTCACGACGCTGCGCGCTGCTGCCGACGCCGCCACAGCCGGCGCGGAGGTGGTCGCAACCACGCTGGCCAGGGCCGCGATCGTCTGCTGCGCAAATACCTGCTTGGGTGTCAGAATCACGCCGCGCTTGCGCAGCCTTGCGATGATCTGCAGGCTGAGAATGGAATCGCCGCCGAGCTCGAAGAAATTGTCGTCGCGGCCGATGCGGTCGCGGCCCAGAACCTCGCGCCATACGGCGGCAATGGTCTGCTCGACTTCCCCGACCGGATCGGCATAGGTGGTCTTGGCCTCGTCATCGGGTTGCGGCAGCGCAGCCCGGTCCAGCTTGCCGTTCGCGGTCAGCGGCAGGCGGTCGAGAATGATCACGCGCGAAGGAACCATATAGTCCGGCACCAGCGCAGCCATTTGCGTCCGCAGGATTTCCGGCGAGAGCTCCGCCCCCGTCTCCACGACGCAATAGGCCACGAGCTCGAACCGATCCTGCTCGACGTCGCTCGCGTGGGTCACAACGGCTGCATCGACCACGTGACTGAGTGAGGTCATCACCCGCGCAATCTCGGTCGGCTCGACGCGGTAGCCACGGAGCTTGACCTGATCATCTCGTCGGCCGAGGAACACGATCCGTCCAAGTCGATCGCACCGCACGCGATCACCGGTGCGATAGAGGCGCTCGCCGGGTGGTCCGAAAGGATCCGGAACGAAGCGTTCGGCGGTCTGCCCCGGCGCCCCACGATAGCCTCGCGCAACGCTTGGGCCACCGACATAGAGCTCGCCTGCGACCCCGGTTGGCACCACGTTCAACGCATCGTCGAGCACGTAAGCGCGCAGGTTCGCCAGGGGCAGGCCGACCGGTACGACATCGCCTTCAGTGCCCCCTGCCCACTCATGGGTCGCGATCCCCACGGTGGTTTCGGTCGGGCCGTAATGATTGACGATCCGGCATTCCGGTCGCAACTGCTGCACGTCTGCAAGCAGACGCGGATCGCTAGGCTCACCACCGAGCACGAGCACATCGCGCGGCAGCAGGTCCTCCGAACGGCGCGCCTGCAACAGACCGCGCAGATGGCTCGGAACGATCTTGAGGATGTCGACCCTCCCCTCACGCATGGCCTGTGCGAAGGCGTCGGCATCGAACGCGGCATCAGCGGGCAGCAGGTTCAGGGTCGCACCACTGGCGAGCGCGCCGAACAGGACGGTGTGACCGAGGTCGGCAGCGACGGTCGAAACCATCGCCATGCTGGCATCCACCTCAGGCCGCAGCCGCGCCAGCACCGCCTGCACGTAGTTCGCCAGCGCGCCATGCGACACCGCGACGCCCTTCGGCGCGCCGGTCGAGCCGGAAGTGTAGATGATATAGGCGGTCTGGGCCGAATGATTGGCATGCGGCACGAATCGGTCGGAGATGTCGTGATCGCGCCATTCGGCATCGAGCGCCAGACATTCCAACCCGCGCGCTGCTACGAGGCGATCGCCGGTCGCGATCAGCAGGCGGATCCCTCCCTCTTCGAGGATACGCCGCACGCGGGCGACAGGCCAAGCCGGATCGAGCGGGACATAGGCGCCGCCAGCCTTCAACACCCCGAGCAGCGCCGCGACGAACGCCGGGGACCGCTCGATCCACAGTGCGACGGGTACTTCGCGCCCGACGCCGTGCGCCGCCAGCCTATGCGCAATCTGATCCGACCAGCGTTGCAGCTCGGCGACTGTGACACTGGCCTGCGCCTGCCGAAGAGCGACCTTGTGGCCCCGACCCGCGGCCGCCGCCTCGATCAGGGCAACGATGTCCGTCAATGGGAACGTTCGGTCCTCCTGCGTCACCGCCTGGCGAAGATGAGGTACAAGAGCGAAATCGGTCAGCGGACGTTCGACGCCGTCTGCGATCTGTTCCAGGAATTCGACGAATTGGGCGCCCATCCGCTCGATGGTGAGCCTCTCGAACAGATCGGTTGCGTAATTGAGACTGGCCGCCATGCCCGCGGCGCCATCGACGACATCGAGCGCGAGATCGAAATGCGAGCCGGCCAGATCCATGATGCGGGTTTCGGCGCGCAGGCCGTCGGCCGCTGTGAATCCTCGCGGCTCCGCCATGTAGTTGAACTTGACCTGGAACAGAGGATTATGTCCGCCCAGGCGCACGGGGTTCAGCGCGTCGACAAGCCTGTCGAACGGCAGGTCCTGATGCCCGAGCGCCGCAATGACCTCGGCTTTCGCCTGGTTCAGCAGATCGCCGAAGCTCATATCGTCAGCCGCATCGGCGCGCAGCACCAGCGTGTTGACGAAGCAGCCGATCAGGGCGTCAAGTTCAGTCTGCCGGCGGCCGGCGACCGGCACGCCAACCCGCAGAACCGACTGGCCCGAATAGCGGAACAACAATAGCTGATAGGCGGAAAGCAGCAGCATGAACATGCTGACGCTTTGCTCACCGGCACGCCTACGCAGCTTCCGCGCCAGATCCGACCCGATCTCGAGGTGAATGGTATCGCCACGATAACTCTGAACCGGCGGGCGCTGCCGATCGAACGGGAGCGCCAGCGGTTCCTGCGTCTCGCCAAGCCGCTCGCGCCAATAGGCGATCTGCCGATCGGCCTCTGGACTCGCCAGCCAAGCCCGTTGCCATGCCGCGTAGTCGGCATACTGGACGACGAGCGGCGGCAGTGACGCTGGAGATTGCTGCCCATGCGAGCCATAGATGCTCGAGAGTTCGTTCAACAGCACGTTAAGTGATAGACCATCGGCCACGATGTGATGCGCCAAGAGCAGCAGTTGGTGCCTATCGTCGGCCAATTGCACCAGAACGGCGCGCAGCAGCGGCCCATTGACGAGATCGAACGGCCTTGCCAGCTCACTTTGGATTCGCGCTGCGGCCCGCATGGCACGATCTGCCGCCGAGCAACGCCGCAGATCCTCGACGGCGACGGGCACCTCCTGGACGTCATGAATCACTTGCGCCGCTCGGCCATCATGGGACGCGAAGGTGGTGCGAAGCGGTTCGTGGCGCGCGACGATGTCGTTCAGAGCGCGTACCAGCCGAGCCTGATCGAGTGCGCCTTCGAACCTGACCGTACAGGCGACGGTGTAGGCCGTGCTGGCAGGGTCCATGCTCCAAAGGAACCAGAGCCGCTCCTGTGCAGGCGACAGCTGCACGCGGGCGTCCGGAGGCGCGGTCCGCAGCGGCGGCACGGCGTCAGCCACACGGTCCGCGGCATCGATCGAGGCGGCCAGAGCACCGAGCGTGGGCGCATCAAAAAAGCTGCGCAGATCAAGATCGACATGCAGGCGCTCACGCACCCGTCCGGCAATCTGCACAGCCGTAATCGAATTGCCGCCAAGCACGAAGAAGTCATCGTCACGGCTGACTTTCGCAAGGCGAAGCACGTCCTGCCAGATCAGTGCAAGACTGCGCTCGGTCTCTGTGAGCGGATCCGGCGCCAGCCGCTCGGCCGTCTCTTCTCCCCGTGCGAACACCTTGAAACTGTCGAGCGTCCCCTGCATCCAGCCCGCGCGGCAGGAGGAACGTTGCAGCTTCCCGCTGGTGGTCAGCGGCATGCCCTGCGGATTCAGCAGCACGACAACCGCGGGATATTCCTGGGTCTGGCGCATGACCGCATCGCCGACGGCCTTGATCAAGGCGTCAGACGGCGTCCGCCGCAGCACGGCCCTGCTGAACTCTGCGGCGATGCCGATGCCTTCGGCACCGTCAAGCTCGACCGGGAATGCCGCGACGCGTCCCTTCCGAACCTGGGGCACCTCGGCCTCGACAGCTTGTTCGAGATCGAATGGATAGATGTTCTGACCGCGAACGATCAGCAGATCCTTGAGCCGCCCCGTCACGACCAGCGCGCCATCGCGAAGGAAGCCGAGGTCGCCCGTGCGCAGCCAGCGCGAGCCGTCTCTGTTTACAAATGTCTGTTGCGTCGCCTGTGCGTTGTTCCAATAGCCGTTGGCCACGCTCGGGCCAGCGACCCAGATCTCGCCGATCTCGTCCGCATCGGCCTCACCCGATCCATCCGGCCGCATGATCCGCACGACGTGATGTTCGGCTGCGACGCCACACGCCATCAGTGCGGAGCCCTCATCGGCATCGGCGACACGTCCCTGAGCAAGCGCGCTCGGTTCGAGCGTGTGGCACACGGCCCTGCTTGTACGTTCGCCTGCTGTGACCAGCAGGGTCGCCTCGGCGAGTCCATAGCACGGCGTCAGCGCGCGCTGATCGAATCCTGCGGGACGGAAGCGCTCAGCGAACCGTTCGAGCGTCGCACGCCGCACGAATTCTGAGCCGGAAAATGCAAAGCGCCAGCGGCTGAGATCAAGGCGCGAAATCGCTTCGTCGGAGATCCGGTCCGCGCAGAGTGCAAAAGCAAAGTCCGGCCCGCCACTGACCGTGCCGCCATGCCGATCAATCGCATCGAGCCAGCGGCGCGGCTGCTCGAGGAAATTGCGCGGCGACATCAACACTGCCGAGTAGCCCGTGAACAGCGGACTCAGCAATCCGCCCATCAGACCCATATCATGGTAGAGCGGCAGCCAGCTGACAAAGACGTCGTCCGCCGTCACCCCCGTCGCGGCCTCGATCGCGACCTCGTTGGCGACGAGGTTCCGGTGTGTGACGCAAACGCCTTTCGGTTGCGCCGTCGATCCTGAGGTATATTGAAGGAATGCGATCGCATCGCCTCGCGGCCTGGTCTCGCGCCAGGACGCCGCGCCTTCCACCGCTATGGCATCGACGGTGAGAACATGAGGGACGATGCGGCCGAACGAGGCAGGGATCTTGTCGCGCAGACCCGCCGCGGTGAGGATGAAGCGGGGCGCCGCGTCGCGCAGGATGCCATCGAGGCGAGCCGTATGGCGCTCCTTGCCGCTTTCCGGCGGATATGCGGGCACGGCAATCACGCCGGCGTAGAGGCACGCATAGAAGGCCACGGCGTAGTCTAGGCCGCTCGGCAGCAGAATGACGGCCCGTTCTCCGGCACCACCGAAATCCTGCAGCTGTGCGGCCAGGGCACGTACACGCCGGTCGAGATCAGCGAACGTCAACTCTCCAACGACATTCTCGCCTTCGATGAAGCGCAGCGCCAGACGGTCGGCTCGCAGTGTAGCGTGCTCACGCAGTCGTTCGACGAGAGTTTCTGGGAACATGTTGCAGATTTCCGCTAACGGCGTGGCATTCGATCTGTCGTTTGGGCGACTGGGTTCACTGCAGCCCGTAGGCTTGCGCCATCGCGACGATGACCCGGCGCGGTCCCTTGAACGGCTCGCGGGCATGCGCCGTCAGCATGTTGTCGAGCATCACGACGTCACCCGCCTGCCAGGGGAAGATGATCTTGTGGCGGTCGAGCACGTCGCGGACAGCAGCGAGCGTCTCATCCTCGATCGGCGAGCCGTCGCCATAGAAGGCGTTGCGGGGCAGTTCGAGCGGATCGCTCACGATGTCGAGCAGGCTTTCGCGCACCTCGGGTGCAAGACTGGAGACATGGAAGAGATGCGCCTGATTGAACCACACCTTGTCCCCCGTGAAGGGATGCACAGCGGTGCCCTGGCAAACCTGGCGTGTGCGCAGCTCATCGCCGTCCTTCCATTCGCAGGCGATCGCATGAGCCGCACAATACGCCTCGACTTCGGCCTTTGATTGCGTTCCGAACACGTCTCGCCAGTCAACGTCGAGGCCGCTGCCATAGTTGCGGACGTACATGACGCCCTTCTCGGCAAATCGGCTGCGGATCGCGGCAGGCATGTCGCGGTAGATGAGCCGGCTGTCGGCGATCGGCGTCTCGCCGCCCTGCTGAGCTGGCTGTTCGCAATAGAACCAAATCTTCAACGGCCAATCGCGCGTGTAGGCCTGCTCATTGTGCAGGGGAATGCTTTGATGCGGCGGATATTCTGTCGACGTGTAGACGCCAGAGCTCACTTGCGTGCGCGGAGTCGAACCGAATTCATAGCTGAGCAGAGGATGACCAAAGCTGGCAGCGAAGCTCCTGAATGCTTCGACGCCGTCGAGATGAAAGTCGCGAAACAGAATCCCGCCGCTGGCCTGGAGCTGCCTCTCGATCATGCCCCGCAGCTCACTAACGGCATCCGTCAGTGACTGCTGCTTGCCGCTGGCACGCAAAAGAAACGGAAGCGCCTCATCATCCATTTTAGGTTGCATTGCGAACATGAATCCTCCCTGCTTTCCATCTCGACCGCGTCATCGCCCTTCCTTCAAGAAGACGATGCAGCCAACTTCCGCTCGCTATGACTCCGCGTCGACAGCAGCAGGTTGGCGCCAGCTTTCGCGTGCCAAGAGTGCGGCGATGCGGCTGACCAATTCGGACTGCCGCGCATGAATGAAGAAATGATCGCCTGCCAGCACGTCGAGCCTGAACGACGCCGACGTCTCGTCACGCCAGGCCTCAAGCGCCTCCAGGCGCGTCTCGTCCCGGTCTCCGCCGAACACCTGTATCGGACAAGGCAAGCGCTTCCGCCGTTGCGGGACGTAGTTGCCGCACATCAGGAAATCGGCCCGCAGAATCGGCAGAGCGTGACGCATGATCTCCGGGCTTTCCAGGGTTTCCGGCGGCGTGCCCTTCAATCTCGACAACTCGCCGCGAAGCGCATCATGGTCGAGCGGTTCCTGCCAACGGCTCCCGTCACGCATCGCCGGCGCCTCCGTTCCAGATACGAGCAAGATCTGCGGACTGGGCGCGCCGCGCGCAAGCAATCCGTGCGCCACCTCGAAGGCGATCAACCCGCCGAGACTGTGCCCGAACAACGCATAAGGCAATCGCCACGCCGTCCCGATCAACTCAGTTGCAAGCTTATCAGCGAGTCCGGCCATTTCCGTGTGCAGAGGCTCGTCCATTCGCGCACCACGGCCAGGCAGCTCCAGGGGCACCACCTCGATCCATGACGGAAGAAGGCGCCTCCAGCGCGCATAGATCATGGCGCTGCCTCCCGCGTAAGGCAAACAGATGAGCCGCATCGGAGCCAGCCCCTTGGATCTAGGATTGAGCCGGTGTCTGGGGGTTTTCCTGCATGAACTTGCGCAGCGACAACGGCCGCATGTCCGTCCAGGCCCGTTCGATATGATCCAGACATTCCTTCTTGCTGCCGGTGACGCCGACCGCTTTCCACCCGTTCGGAATGTCCTTGAATGTCGGCCAGATCGAATATTGCTCTTCGTGATTCACGACGACGGTGAAGGTGACATCATCCCTGTCGAAGACCATCATGCCCGGCTACTCCTACTAACAAGCGATAGTGATGAGCTACGAGTAATGCAGCTGAGAATGACAGTCAAAAGGATACCGCCCTCTCAAGTTTTTAATCTCTCCAAGGTGACGCTGTGCTGACGACACAACATCAGGATGCGTTACAGTTTGAACGTGTTTCGACCTTTGACAGGTCGACCAAGGCTCCTCGTGATCAAAGTCGAAGTGTCGAGACGCCGAGCGCATCACAAATTCGCGGTTGAATGCGACTGAACTCCGACGATGCCCAAAGCGAGCACCAACGAGCTCCCAAGGCTCAACGAGATCGTTAGCCCACCGCCGCCATCGATCACGCAACGACCCATTCGGACATCCCGATCATTCCAAGCTCCAGCCCTTGTTACGTGGGCGCTCCTAACACACGGGCATTTCTGGATGACGGCACGACGGATAGAACTCGTCTAACAAGCACCAAGCCGGTCGACGACTCCGGGCAAGCATGTTGGTAATACAGCGATTTCTCTTCGTAGATACTTCTTCGACGCTTTCCAAAGAAGCGCGCCAACAGCGACGGCATCAACTCGGCCCCTTGAAAGCGCCGCAAAGCAGGCGCGTTCCGTCATTCAACTCGGCAGCATGTGGCCAAGCCCCGAAGACGTCAGGCCATCGCTTTGCTAAGCAACCGCAACTTATCAGTTCGCATATCTTTGGTTCTATATTGCTTCAGACGCGCCACAGATGTGACACGCAGCGCTCTAAACTGCGGCGATACGTGGCACACGCATTTTATTATGCCTTGCCACGGCAGGCTCGAACGATCATCCCTGCGGCAACAGCAACAAGGGGCGCTCAATCACCCCGGTCAAGGGGCACGCTTCATCGCCTTCATCTCTGCCCCCGAAGAGGGCACACAGGATCGCTTCAAATTGAGCGGAATGTCGCTCTTCATTCGTCTTATTCGTCCAGGAGATCCAAGAAAAGCTCTACTCTTCGTAAAGCAGGTTCATTGCTGCGCCCGGGATAGACGACGCGATCGCCCTCGCGCTGCAGCAGTCGCGAGCAGGACTTCCTGATCCTCCCTGCGAGCATCGTTGCAGCGATCGCATCCGGCCCGACGTCGAGACGCATGATCCCTCGTTGCCGGCAATTCACCCTGAGCCTGGCAACAGCAAAGAAGTTGCTGGCCTCGGACGGCAGCTTTCCAAATCGGCGCTGCGTTTCATCCTCGAGCTCCTCCAGCTCGTCATCACTGCGGCACCGAGCGGCCCGAGCATAGATCTCGAGCCTGACGGCCTCCGATTGCACATAGCTCGCGGGAAGCAGCTCAGGGATGGGCAAATTCAGTTCAGGGATCCAGAGCGCGGACATTCCGTCGCGATCTCCCTCCAGCGCAAGTGTAAGAAGGTGGCCGTAAAGAGTCGGCCCGAACACCTGCATGTGGCCGGATTGTCGATCGGAGCGCAGGTCGCCGCCGCCACGGAGGTCGAGGTCGCGAGCGCTGATGGCAAAGCCAGCGCCCGGACGGCTCAATTCCTCGAGAACCGAGAGCCGCTTTTCCGAGCGTTCAGAGCCGCCTTCTGTCAGGAAATGCGCAAACGCCCGGATGCCACCGCGTCCCACTCGTCCCCTGAGCTGATGCAACTGTGCCAAGCCGAATTTTTCCGGCCAGCATACGACGATCGTGTTCGCACGTGGAATGTCGAGGCCGCTTTCCACGATGTTGGTGGCAAGCAGTACATCGGTACGGCCCTCGACGAACCCCATCAATCTCTCGTCGATCTCGTCCGTTGGCAACTTGCCGTGAATGGTACTGATACGGAGTTCCGGCACCAGCGCGTGAACCTTGGCCAGGAGGGGATCGAGATCCTGGATCCGCGGACAAATGACAAAGCTCTGACCGTTGCGTCTGTGCTCACGAATCAGGGCAGCGGCGATCGCGATGTCCGACAACGGCGCCACCTTGGTGGCGACCGGAACACGATGCACCGGCGGGGTCGCGATCACGCTGAGATCCCGCAAACCCGTCAGGCCAGCCGCGAGGGTGCGGGGGATCGGCGTCGCACTCATCCAGAGCCTGTGGCCGTTCTTATTGAGGTTCGACAACATGGCTTTCTCGGCAGCGCCGAAATGCTGTTCCTCGTCAATGATGATCAGGCCAAGGTCAGCAAATCTCACCTCCTTCGATGCCAGCGAGAGGGTCCCGACCACGATCCTGAGTTCTCCGCTCTTGAGGCGCTCCCTCACGTCGCGCGCGTCAGCGGCCGAGGCCACCCGCGACAAGTTTCCAACATCGAAGCCGAGAGGCGCAAAGCGCTTGCGGAAGGTTTCGAAATGCTGTCGTGCGAGCACCGTCGTCGGCACGACGATAGCGACCTGCTTTCCGGCCAGCACAGCGGCTGCCGCCGCGCGCAACGCCACCTCGGTTTTGCCGAAACCGACGTCGCCACAGACGATACGGTCCATCGGGTGCCCCGATGCAAGATCATCCAGAACGTCGCGAATAGCCTTCGCCTGATCGGGGGTGGTGAAATAGGGAAACCGCGCGACGAACTTTTCGTAGGCAGCCGGGCGCGGCACAAGCTTCGGAGCCGGACGCCGCCGGCGCTGCCTCATCTGCTTGGCCAGCTCCTTGGCGACGACGTGAATCTCCGTCTCGGCCGCAGCTCGCCGCGGCCGCCACGAGCTGCCGTCCGCCTTGTCCAGCGAGGTGTTCCCGAGTTCAGCGGCATACGGCCAGATCAGGGCCAATTCCGCAAGAGGAACGAGAACGGCGTCGTTTCCGGCGAAGACCAGCCTGACCATCTCGCGCGCCGAAAGATCTCCGCTGCCCATGGATCTCAAGCCGCCAAGGCGCGCCAGTCCACGTTGCAGATGAACGACCACGGATCCGAGCTCGGGGAGGTCGCCTGCATCGAAGCCAGGCGTCCAAGCCCAGTTCGTCGGTTGCGGTTGGTGTGCCCTGCTGCCGAGCACGTCGGTCGCAGTGATGACCACGAGCGGCTTCTTTCCAGGAACAACAAAGCCCGCATCGAAGCCGGCCAGCAACGCGGCCTGCCGCCGGCCCCTTGCGGTCGCGTGCGCCCAATCGGGCACGCATTCGGCTTTGGCAGCGCTCATCCGGGCCATGAGACGCAGATCCGATTCGACCGCAGCGACGAACACCACACGTGCGTCACCGCGTTGGGCTTCCTCGATAAACGCACGGAGCGCCTTCCGGGGCGAGGACGCCTTATAGAACTCCGGCGTCGCGCGAAACGGAACGGTCGGCGCCAACAGGGAGATCTTCTTTGCCGCCTTATCCCATTCGCGTCGACTCAGATATGCACGGTCACGCTCGCCACGGGCGGCTGCATCCTCGATCGTGCTCAACCAAGTATCGGCGTGCCTGGGCACCGCGCTGTCGGCGATCCACTTGGCGCGCGAACAGTAATCGAACAGGCTGCATCGTTTTCGAGCTCGATCCCTGAACGCCAGACGCTCGGACATCGGATCGATGAAGAGCTCGTTGGTCTCGGAAATCACCTCCTGATCCATCGGATTGATCGCTGCGATACGCCGGATTCGTCCTCCGGAGTGCTCTATTCTCAACGGCCCGAGCGCGCCGGCCGGGAAGATCTCAAAGGTGTTGCCGTGAAACAAAACTCCACCGGGATAATCCGGGCTGTCGTCCAGATCGTACCCAAGGGCCTTCAAGCGAGCCTCAAGGTCGGCTTCGGAATAGATCGCCCCAGTCCGAAGTTGGAATCCGATACGAGACCAGTTTGTCGGCAACGGCAGGAGCTCCATCATGGCTTCCGCCGTCGTGATCAGCAGGATCGGCTTCTTTGCCCCGGCCAGCCGTCTCAGGACAGAACTCCGTCGGCCTGCAATATCACGTGACGGCTCAAGCTGATCGAACGGGAGCGTGTTCAAGCGCGGATAGACGAGCACATCACAGGCCGGCTCGATGACGGGGATGATAGAGCCCAAACGCTCGGCTCGGCTCTCATTTTCCGCAAGGAACACAAGTCCGCCTCGGCCCGAAGCACGCCATTGCGCCGCGACATACAGCGCCAGCATGCCGAGCGGAGATGAGGAGGAAATGCCGGCCCGAAGCGGAGCGCTCGTTTTTGTCGCAACGACCGTCTTCTTCCGCGGAGCGGCCTTCAATGGAGCGGCTTGCTTTGCTGGTGCTTTCTTGCGCAGCGTTGAGCCGCGGGCGGTACGAAGAGCGGATGTCACTGAAGTCTCGTGCTGAATTGACGAATGCCAGGCAAGCCTGCGAATCTCGTTCGGAGCTTTAGCGGATTCGGCGGCTCGAGGGGATCCAAACTTCGGAGTATCCAACATTGGGCCGCCCTTGAGCGCAAAGGTGTCACTAACCGGCACTCGCGCAGCCCTCCGCGGAGCGAACCAGACGCCGCAGAAATCGCCGCGCCTCGACGCCTACCTCACTCATGACCACGGTACTTGAAAGTGCGGTTCCTTTGTGATCGAGCTGCACAGAGTTCATGAGCCGGAGCCGAGAAAAGCACGCAGCGGGCGATTGAGTTGAGGCAAGATCGTCGCACGCGAGGATGAACGGCAAGGCCTCAAGAGCAATGGCGCCTCCAGAGGGTGTCCCGGCAAGACGAGAATAGGGATCGCTGATGCGATCGGCGTGGTGCGTCACGAGCTTCGAGCGCCCACTGCGGTCGCAACGCGGTACACCCGATCTATCCGATCACGCAGATGCTAAAGCACGACGGCGAAGGTTCCGCTGCGAGGCAGCCCCCTCATCGGTGCGGCTGAGCACCAGCTGATCTCCACCATCCAAGACCATGGAATTCAGCCGCGCCGTCACCGGCGCATGTCTCATCGCGGCGAAGCGGCTTCCGAACGGCGCGGGGCCAGCAGTCTGCGGCCGAAATCGAGCAGCCTGCGTTCGATCAGCACATGGGCGGCCGCACCGGCTGCAAGGCAGATGAGAATGACAAACGGCACCACCGGCAACAACGACATTTCGCTCAGGCGCGGCTGGTTCTTCACGATGCGCGCGAACACGACCATCACAAACGGGTGGGTGAGATAGATCGCGTAGGAGCAGTCGCCGAGCCATGCCATCGCGCGCTCAAGCCTCGAGCCGACCGCATTGAGACTCAGCGAGGACGCGACAATGAGCAACGCCGGAAGCCCCCAGGCGACGACCCGCGCGGCCGGGGGCAGTCCATTTGTCGTCTCATGCGGGACGAACAGCGAGGCCAGGACGATGGCGGACAGTCCCGCGGCGATCCCGATCGACGCGGGAAGCGGGGACAGGCGACGAAACGCGGTTGCGAGCAGCATGCCCATGCAGAACTCGATGACGATGGGATTGGACAGAAAGTCCTCCCGGTCCCCAAGCAGCAGGCTTGCCGCCAGCAATGCCGCGATCGCAGTCGTGATGGCGAAGACCGCGACGTGGCGCGACCACTGCAGAAACAAGGCGGCCGCAAATAGCATGTAGAAATACATTTCGTAGATCAGGGTCCACGACACGGTCAGAACCGGCTGGTCCGTCGGCAGCAGGAGCACCGCCCGCAGCCAGATCGCAGGCGTCGGATCCAGCTTGCGATAGAATCCGAGCCCCCAAAGGATCAGGATCAGCAGTAGACACGTCCAGTAGAACGGATAGATCCTGACAAATCGCTTGGCGAGAAACGCCCCTGCGCCGATGGTTGGACGCTCGGAGGCGAAACTCGCATAGACCATGACGAAGCCGCTGATCACGAAGAAGATGTCGACACCGGACGCGCCGAACGTCGTCAACCAGTCCGGGCTGGTCGGCGCGGCCGTGGACGCGAGCGACTCCTCGAGCGTGTGATGCAGGACGACCATCGACGCAGCCAGGCCGCGCAGCATCTGGATGCCGATCAGATCCGGCTTCTTCTCGGCTCCGGCAGGCTCGCGGACAACACCGGTCTCGATCATGTCAGCGCCCAGGATTGACGTTTGAGAATTCGGACCAGCCTCAAGGTACTGGAAGATCGAGGACGCATTCGGCGGCAATGAGGTGGGCTGCTTCCACGCGCTCCTCGGGCATGTCCGGCACGATCGACGGCGCCTGCACCTCGCGCAGCGCCAATTGCTGCAACAGCTCCAACAGCCGCGGCGGAACGCTGGTCGAGCTCCGATCCAGGTAATACCGCAGTCGCTCGCCAACCTCGTTGCAGATCGCCCTGCAATGCTGGCTGCTCAGCTTTGCCTCGCTCATCCCGGTCACCCTCCGTCAAGGAGGATGAGAGTTCCCTCTGAGGACCTCGTTAATGAAAGCGATCCGCCGCGGCTTATGGTCAACCTGACGTTAACGGGTGATCCGGGATCAACCGGACCCGCCCCGTAAAACGGACGTTAACCAAGAGCGGCTAATTTTACCTCACACGACGAGGTACTCACGGGGGCCGACGTGGATATCGTACTTTACGGAATGCTCACGCTGTTGGGGGCCTCGTTCTATTTCGCCTGGTCCTGCGGACGGTCCTACCAGGCGCGCGGACGGATCAGAGGAATCGAGGAAGCGGTCCGCGAGCTTCAGGTCGGCATGGCGTCCCATCTGGCCAGCACCCCGGGCGCCGACATCCAAAACGCGCTGAAGAACCTCTCCAAGATGCTCGCACAGAGCTCCGAGCCGCGCCGGCGCGAGACCGACCCCATCCCGTCCCTGCTCTGGGTTCTCGGTGCAGCTCTGGGCGAGGAATGCTGGCGGATCGGGCATGGCGCAGGCGTCCGGCGCAAGGCGCCCGCCGAAGGTCAGATCAGACTCGACCTTTCGCCGACCGAGCTGCTGCAGCTCGGCGGGCTTGCCAATCTCGGCTTCCAACACATGATGCCCAATGCGCGGATCATCGCGACGCACCGGTTCGTGGATGTCGATGACGCAAGAGATGCGTCGCGATCACTGAGCAAGGTCGAGGCTGCGATTCCGAGCAAATACCGTCCCGACCTGCTGCATCAGGCTGAAAGCCGCGAGGAGCTGATCAAGGGCTGGTGGCGGCCGGCCGTGCGGCCCAAATCAGCCTGACAGGGCTCAGGCCCGCCTGGGCGACGCCGGGGGCGGTATCCGTGCTCAGTGATCGCGGCCGGATGCCCCCGATGCGTTGCACACGAATTCGCCCGTGAGATGCGAAGCGGTCGTGTAATGCCCGCGCTGCGCCTCGGAGCTGGGACGATCGACCGGACCCTGGCTGATATGGCGGCGGATCAAGCGGGCATCCGCCGGATGTCGCGCGACGAGGTGACGTTCGTGCACAGCGACGAGCGCCGGCTCGGCGGACGGCACGTCGTGCAGAACGGCAGAGGAGCTCAGATAGAAACTCTTCGGATCGCGATCGAGCTCCTTCGGAAACAACGCGATCAGCCGCTCATCAGCTGACTCGGCCGAGAGCGTATGCTGGCGACCGCTGACCTCCGACATCAGGGCGCCCGCGAGATCTTGACCGAACAATTGCCCCAGATGACAGCTGCCGACACAGCGCGGGTTCATCTCGATCAGCGTGGCCGTTTCGTCCTCGGTGTTGAGCATGAAATCGAAGCTGACGAAGCCGGAACAGCCGAGCGCCTCGGTCAGCGCAGCCGCAGTCTCGGCCATCTCCTGGTTCTCGACATGACGAATGACGGTGCTGGCGCCGGTCGGCTCCGGATGGATCTGCTCCGCGACGAAGCTGACGCCAGCCAGCACGCGGCCTTGCCAGGTGCTGACGGTGCGAAAGGCGGGCCGTCCCGCAGCATGGGTCTGAGCGATCATGTCCGCCGAGGCCCACAGATCGAATCCGGCTGCGCGCTGAAGCGCATGTTTCGCTGTCGATGCGAGACGGCGTATCCCGGAGCCGCTGCGCCGCTGTGCGGCGACGCGCTGGGCGAATTGGGAGCGGTCCTGCACGACTTCGACCCCGAAGCCTCCACAGGTGTGCTCCGTCTTCAGGAACAGCGGAAACGACCAGTCATCATCAGGCGGATCTTCGTCCGCGAAGGCTCCGGTCACGGCCGCGTGGTGCGGCTTGCGCAGACCGAGGCGTGCGGCGAGCTCCATGAGCAGATGGCGGCTGGTCGCCGTCCGATAGCCGTGCGGGGCACCGAGCGACCGAACCAGGATCTCGCGTGCGCCGGCCGAAAGCTGGCGAGTTGCGACAAGGCTGCGGAGCAGCCAGGCTGCGATGTCGTCCAGCGGCACGATCAGCTCGGGCGACCAGTCTCGTACGACCTGTTCGAGCCGGCGGCGAACGAACAAAGAGGTCAGCCAGACGCTGTTGAAAGACGGCAGCGGGATGTGTCGCGTCAATCCGTTCACCGACGCGGCATAGAAGTCGGGCGGGCTGATGAGGGCGCACAGCGCCCCATGTTGCGCGATGTCGACGACGACCCTTTCGCAGCCGACATTGTTGACGATCGCGACGAACAAAACGCGCGGCTTGCCCGGGGGACACCGCGCGCCGTCAATCGTCCCGCCCGCCGAGAGATTCGCGCGGTCCAGCGAGACCGGATCGACGACCGCGGGGCGGCCGGACCGGATCACGGACGCGACCTCTCGGAGCTCAGCGCCGTGAACCGTTCATCCTGCAAGCTGCCTTTGCGAACCGAGACTCCGGCGAGACGGCGCGCCAACCGTCTGGCGGTGTAGTCGGCACCATAGGCGAAGCGCATCAACGGTCCGAAGCTGTTGGCGGCGGCGGGACCGACGAAATAGAGGTTCGGGACGCTCGACTCGAAATGCCGCGACAGCGCCGGCGCGGTGTCCGACCTGCGCAGCGACGAGCGGATCCCGTCGCCAAGAAACGTCAGGCGGTCGAGATCGACGCGATAGCCTGTCGCGCTGATCACGTGATCGGCCTCCAACGTCCTTGTCGCACCATCGGAGTGGCTGATCTGCAGGCGCACGCCCCGTCCGCCGGCTTCGACCTTCGCCACCTTTGCATCGGCGACAACCGGCACAAGTCCCTCGACCTGGTCCCGCACAAACCAGGCCGGCGCGGGACCGAGATAGCGTCGGACGACGTCGACGCGGAAGTCCTCTGGCATGGCGTGGAACACCAGCGGCGCGTGAACGCACAGCACCGACTTCCAGCCCGGGCCCAGTCCGGTCATCGGCGCCTTGATCCGGTCGAGCAGAGAGCGCTGACCCAAGGCCGATTGAAAGCGGATGCTCGGCCGCCGGGTGACGATGAACGGGTTGGCTCCACGCGTGCGAAGCAAGGCCGCGATGTCGGTTGCCGAAGCGCCCCCGCCGACCACCGCGACGTCTCGCCCGGCGAGATGCTCAGCGTCGCCGTAGCACGAGGCATGTGTCACGAGGTCAGTCGACAACCCATCGAGCTGGGGTGGCGTGTAGCTGAAGGCCTTGATGCCCGTTGCGACGACGACCGTCCGCGCCCGGCCCCCCTCCCCATCGTCCAGCCGCAGCGCAAAGCCATTCGGGACCGTTTCGACCGACGTGACCAACCTGGGCTCGAGATGCGGGATGAACTTCTGCTGGAAGGCCCGGCCATAGGCCGAGAAGATCTCCACTTTCACCGGGGTTCCGGTGTGCGAATAAGGCAACCCATTCAGCTGGCAATAACGCTCGAGCGTCAACTCGCCGGTGGGATCGGACAGATTGGACGCGAACCCTTCCGATTTGAGCTTCATGCCGACCGGCATCGCCTCGTGCCACGTCTGCATCGGCAGACCGAAGACGCGGACGTCGCGTCCTTGCGCAAGAAGATGGCTCGCGACCGACAGCCCGTAGGGGCCTGCGCCGATAACCGCAATCTCGACCTGGGTACTCATGATGCAACTCACTCCGGGAACTGGCTGCGGCGCCGCGTCGGCGACGGCTCGCGACGGGAACGATAGGTCATGAAGACAAGGCTTGGACCGGGCGAGACGGCGCGAACGTCAACTCGGCCTCGGAACTTGCCGGCTCGGAAAAGAAGGAATGGATCGTGCCGAGCAGCGCCGACAGATCGCCGCTCGCCTTCAGCAGGGCGTCGTAACGCCGTGCTGCCTCTCTTGCTGTCGCGAGGCGTTCCGGTTGGTTCAAGATCGTCTGCGCGGTGCGTTCGTCGATCTCGAAAACGGCACCTTCATGGCCGGCCGGCAGCCCTTCCAGACAGTGCGTGGACGCGAGGACCGGCACCCCCGCCGCCAGCGCGCTCACCACCTTGATCTTCAGCCCGGTGCCATCGACCGGTGCCAGCGCGGCTTTGCTGCGCGCATAGATGTCCTCGACACGGTCGACGAAACCCAGCAGCTCGACATTCGGAAATTCAGCGGCGGCGGCGATCACCGCCGGCTGGTCGCAGACCTTGCCGCACACCGCGATGCGATAATTGGCCAGCCATGAACCGTGCTCCTTGAGCAGCGTGGTCAGACCGCGCACATTCATCTCATATTCTGAGCCGACGAAAATGAGATCGAAATCATAGTTCTGCTGCGCCAGGTCCGGCGCGGAATTCGGCCGCTCCCAGGAAGGGACGTAGGAGATCGTGGGCGATGCCAGCATCATCTTGAAGAACGCCGTTTCGGCCGAGGAGATCGCGAGCACGCCGCGCACGGCTTCCAGCGCCCCGACCTCGCCGCGCAGCTTGCGCAGCGGCATCAGCGAGACGGGACTCCGGTGATGCAGCTTCGACCATTTCAGGAAGTTGACGTCGTGCGTCTCGACAATACAGCGCGACGTCTCGACGCCGTTGAGCTGGGCGAGACCTTCAGCATAGCTCACGATGAAGAGATTCGAACGCGATCGGAGCGCATCGAATTTCGGCGTCGTGCCCTTGACCGACAGCCGCAGGAGCTGGGCTGCGAGCCAGGGAAACAATGAGACGAGAAGGTTTTTGGCCCGCGTCACATAACGCAAGAGCTTGGTATGGCGCTCGATCACCAGTTCGATGCCCGGCCACCGCCGACGGAACGCCGCTTCCGCCGCAGGCGTCCAAGGACATTCCGGATGATTGTCGTAGGAGTAGAGCGTGACGTTGCTGAATTCCTGCGCAAGCCGATCCAGCATCGAGGTGATACGAACATGCGAGCCATTGGCGGCCGGCAGGAAGCTGCCATAGTAGAAGACGACTAGCCGATTTTCAGTCTGCATTGCCTCTCTCTTTACGCAGGAGTACCCCCGGGGTCGCTTCGTAGTCAGGGCCGATCAGCCCGGACCTCCCTTGTCTGATCGCCAGCTTGCGATGGATTGCTGGATCGCCTTGCGCCAGGCGGACACCGCCGCCTCGCTCGAAAAGCGACCGATATTGGCTTTCATGGCGGTCAGGCGCGCCGCCCGCTCCTGATCATCCATGGTGACGAGCGTTCTCATGCCGGCGGCGATCTGACCGACATCGAGCGGATCGACCAGCACGGCGGAATCGCCGGTCACCTCGTGCAGGGCGCCGCCTGCGCCAACCAGCGGCACCAACGCATGATTGATAGCCTCAGCGGCCGGCAGACCGAAGCCTTCCAGGATGCTCGGCAGCACGAAGCCGCGGGCGTGCCGATACAGCCAACGAAGCTGGCGGTCATTGACATAGCCGCAGAGGTGAACGCCCTTGGTGTCGCGGGCGGCGGCTTCGACAGCCTCTGCGCCCGGTTCCGGGCCGCCGCAGATGACATAGGCGCAGCCCTCGTCGGCCAGCCCTGACATGGCGTAGGCCGCGATCGCGCGCGCGTGGTTTTTGCGCGCGCCGATGCTTCCGACAGTCAGCAGGAACCGAGAGGGCAGGTCTGGAATCGCCTCCTCTTCGGCATCGTCGAGGTCCGATCTGATCGGCGGATGAGCAACGGCAAGCAACGGGAAGTCGTCGCCATAGAGCCGAATGAAATCGTTCTTCGAGGCTTCGCTGACAAAGACGATCAGCGGACGAGCCGCTTTGATGCGCTCGAAAGCGGCCGAATAGATCTCACGCACACCGGGCGCATAGAGCTCGGGATGGGTGATGGGCCCCATATCGTGGCACAGCACGACGTCGTAGCGTCGGAGGCGATACAGCACGCATTCACGTGGATCAGTGAAGAACACCGGCCGCCGTCCGCGCATCGCCGGAAACACGCGATAAGTCCAGGGATGCTGTGTCCGAAACGAGACCTCGATGCGGGCCAGACGTCCCAGGATGCGCGACATGGTTCGCGGCGGTACCTTGGCCGAAGGCAGACGCCAGAACAACTGGCGGGAAATCAAATCGGCGCATGCCTCGATCATGTCGCGACAAAGGAAGTATTTCCCCGTGCGATTGTTCAAGGCGAGCGTAAACTCGCAATCAATCTGCAAATCCCGCTGCATCAAACTCGGATTCCTTACAGACCCGGCGATTTGCCGCGCAATGCGGCCATTAGGTTCTAACGAATTTTCGGCGAAACCATATCCGCGACCCGGGCCCTTAACAGAGGTTAAAGCACCCCCGGCCGCACGCTCATCACGCGCTGCAAGATGTAGCAGCCCGGCGTGCCGGTCCAGCACCACTATTGTTCCGCATGGTAAATTCTGCAGCGTTATTAAGCCGCCACGGAACCCGCTGTAAGCTGTGATGAAGTCCCTTACCGCCGTTCGGCCTGGTCAGATCTGGCGATGGACAGCAGATAGCGGCCGTAATCGCACTTACCCAGCGCCTCGCCGAGGCGCTCCAGCTGCTGACGATCGATGAAGCCGCAATTGAACGCGATCTCCTCGGGGCAGGCGATCCGGAGCCCCTGGCGGCGCTCGAGCGACGCCACGAAATCAGATGCGGCCAGCAGGCTGTCCGGCGTCCCGGTATCAAGCCAGGCGAAGCCGCGCCCCATCAGTTCGACATCGAGCAGGCCGCGCTCCAGATAGACGCGGTTGAGATCGGTAATCTCCAGCTCGCCGCGCGCCGAAGGGCGCAGCCCGGACGCGATCTTCGCTGCCTCGCCATCATAGAAGTACAGGCCGGTGACCGCGAAATTCGATTTGGGAACGGCCGGCTTTTCCTCGATCGAGCTCGCGCGCCCGGACTCGTCGAAGCCGACGACGCCGTAGCGCTGCGGGTCCGCGACGCGATAGGCAAAGACCGTCGCGCCCTGCGTTCGCGAAGCGGCGCGCGACAGCATCTCGGGAAGTCCGTGGCCATAGAAGATGTTGTCACCGAGAATAAGCGCCGACGAAGCGCCATCCACGAAGTCGGCACCGATGATGTAGGCTTCCGCGAGCCCGGCCGGGCGCTGCTGAACCGCATAGGACAATTCCAGGCCCAAGCGCTCGCCGCTGCCGAGCAGCGCTTCGAACCGCGGCAGATCCTCCGGCGTCGATATGATGAGGATCTGGCGAATGCCGGCGAGCATCAGCGTCGTCAGCGGATAATAGATCATCGGCTTGTCGTAGATCGGCAGCAGCTGCTTGGAGATCGCCAGCGTCATCGGATACAGGCGCGTTCCGCTGCCGCCCGCCAGAATGATTCCCTTCACGTTCATCTCCTTCGTCAGCTTCCGGTGGCGATCAGGCGCGAGACGCACTCCGAAAGTGAAGCCTCAAGCGACGGCATGGAAACTCCAAAGACCGCCGTCAGCCGATCGCATGACAAGCGCGAATTGGCGGGCCGGCGCGCCGGCGTGGGATAATCGCGCGTCGGGATCGGCTCGATGCGCGCCGTTCGCGCACCCTGCGCGGCCGCGATCCGCATGATCCTGCAGGCGAAATCGTACCACGTGACGACGTCGGGACCGGCAATATGCGTGACGCCGCCAAACTCGCTCGTCCAGCCGGCGCGGTCGATCCTGCGCGCGATCGCAAGAATGGCCCGCGCGATGTCGAGTGCGGAGGTCGGGCAGCCGACCTGATCGTTCACGACCCGCAACGTGTCGCGGCTGCTTGCAAGCCGGAGCATCGTCCGAACGAAGTTCTGGCCGAATGGCGAATACACCCAGGCGGTTCTCAGGATGACATGCCGACTGTTCGCTGCGGCGACCGCGAGCTCGCCTGCAAGCTTCGAGGCACCATAGACGTTGATCGGAGCAGGCGCGTCATCCTCCACATAGGGAGCCGGCTTCGCGCCGTCGAAAACATAGTCGGTCGACAGATGGATGGTCGGGATCTCCAGGCGCGCGCTCGCTTCCGCGACCGCTCTCGCACCATCCCGGTTGACATGATAGGTGGCGGCCACTTCCTCTTCCGCGCGATCGACCGCCGTATAGGCGGCGGGATTGATCACGATGTCAGGCTGGAAGCCGCGCAAGGCCTGCAGGACAGCATCGGCATCCGCGATATCGAACGCGTCGCGCCCGCCAAAGCCTAGGACCAGGTCAGGCTGCGCCTCAGATGCTTCCTGGAGCGCCCTGGCGACCTGCCCGTGCAGTCCGAGGACATATAGCCGCGTCGACTTCAAGACCTACCTCGATACGCCAATCCGCTCGCCGCGATAAACATCGCGAAGCGGCATCCACCAATCCGACCGGTCGAGATACCAGCGCACGGTCTTCTCGATCCCGGTCTCGAACGTCTCCTGCGCCTTCCAACCGAGCTCGCTTTCCAGCTTGCCGCAGTCGAGCGCATAGCGACGATCATGGCCGGGTCGATCCGCCACGAAGGTCAGCAGGCGTTCGTGGGGACCACCGGCGGGACGCAGCCGGTCGAGACACTTACAGATCTGCCTGACCACATCGACGTTGCGGCGTTCCGTCCGTCCTCCGATATTGTAGGTCGCTCCCGGGACGCCGCGTTCGAGCAGCGCGACCAGCGCGCGCGCGTGATCGTCGACGAACAGCCAGTCACGGATGTTGCCGCCGTCGCCATAGACCGGCAGCGGCTGCGCATGCAGCGCGTTCAGGATCATCAGCGGGATGAGCTTTTCCGGAAACTGATACGGTCCATAATTGTTGGAGCAGTTCGAGACGATGACCGGCAGCCCGTAGGTCCGGTGCCAGGCCCGCGCCAGATGATCCGATCCGGCCTTGCTGGCCGAATAGGGCGAGCTTGGATCGTAGGCGGTGGTTTCCGTGAACAGCCCCTCCTTGCCGAGCGAACCGAAGACTTCGTCGGTCGAGACATGAATGAAGCGAAACTGGTCTGCCTTCGCGCGCCCCGCTCCGCTGAGATATCCGCGCGCCACCTCCAGCAGCGTAAAGGTGCCAACCAGGTTGGTCTGAATGAAATGATCAGGACCATCGATCGAACGATCGACATGGGTTTCCGCGGCGAGATGGATGATGGCATCCGGAGCGAAGCTCGCAAACGCCTGCTCCACCTTCTGCCTTTCGCAGATGTCGACCTGCTCGAACGAAAAGCTCGGGCTCGACATCACCGGCGCCAACGACGCGGTGTTCCCCGCATAGGTCAGCTTGTCGAGCACGAGGACCGTATGTCCGAGATCGGCTACGAGATGACGGCAGACCGCCGAGCCGATGAAACCCGCCCCGCCTGTAACGATGATCTTCATGAGGATGTCTTCTCAGAGAACTGAAAAACCGGGGCAAGGCCGGAAAGCCGGGGATGCACGCGATCCTTGTCGGACAGGATCACCTCGTCGCTGCCCAGCCGCCAATCGATTCCAAGATCAGGATCGTCCCACGCAAGACCAAGTTCGGAGGACGGAGCCCAATAGTCGGTGACTTTGTAGAGAACCTCGCAAGGCGCCTCCAGCACCGCATAGCCGTGCGCAAAACCTTCGGGGACCCACAATTGCGTCCAATTGGCCGAGGACAGTTCGACGGCAACATGACGCCCGAAGGTCGGAGATCCCGTTCTGATATCGACCGCCACGTCCAAGATGGCGCCGCGGATACAACGTACGAGCTTGCCCTGCGCGCGCGGCGGACGCTGGAAATGCAGCCCGCGCAGCACGCCGCGTTGGGCCGAGAAGACGTGGTTCTCCTGAACGAAATCGACCGGCAGGCCTGCTGAGGAAGCGATCTCGCGTCGATACACCTCGGAAAAGAAGCCACGCGCATCGCCGTGCTTCACAGGGGTGAGAGACAGAATGCCCAATATCGGATAGCGCTCAATATGCATTCCAGTCTCGCAACGAGATGATAAATGGCCTTACGGTCGCTGAGGACCGTGGCCGACTTATACCAAGAGCCGTAGATCAGGCCAGCCCTCGCCCGTAGGACCGACCATCATCACGCGGTCCACCAATCCGCGGGCGCGCTGTCCGCCGCGTCAATCGGTGCGGATCTGTGCTTCGATCTCGCAATCACCGTGCCTGTGATAAAAATACCACAAGCCTCAAGCGTCTGCGGGAGCGCGGAGCTTGAACGTCACTGGATTTCGGAAGCGGAAGCCGCCGCTTTCGAGAAGCAAGCGCGGATCGCCGCGGCGGCAATTCCCCCATCGCCCCCCTCCTACAAGGACGAATTGCCAGCGAAGATCATCAGTTGACGCGCCCCCTCGCGGTCATCGGCCCAGCTGCGTGCAGAGAACGACGGATCAGTTCGACGTCATCCGCAGCCTCCTTCGACAGGGGCGAGCGGCCACGATGCAATCAGCGGAGCGAACAATGTCGGTCAATGGCTCTGCAATAGCACGCCGCCGACTGTGTCGAATGGGGAACAAAGCTGCCGAGATCGCCATTACGCCATTCCAAATACCGGTCTCCGCCACACATGAGGTTGCATTGCAATCCCCTCAAGATTAGTCTGCCCGCATTGGTGGAAAATTACTTCTGAAAGTTGAGATCAGACTGACTACTCACCTTTTGAATGCGGAATGGTTCTTTGATGTCGATGCGGTCAGAGGTTCGCGATCCGGAGCAAGAGGTTGCGACCGCAGCGGTTGCGAGAGCCCAAGCTCCGCTTCCGAGCCAAGCGATCACCTACGTTCTCGCCACCGCAGACGCGGCGATCATTCTGATCGCGAGTTTGTCCGCATGCTTTGCCTATCATTGGCTGACCGACACCCCGATCCCTGACCTCTCCGCATATTTTGCGCTCGGCCTCGCCGCCAGCTTTCTTCACATCGTTCGACTGAGCGGCCTCGCCTACTACGATCTGGAAAGCGCAGCGAAGCCCGCGGTCGAGTTCCTCGAGATCATGTTCTCCTGGCTCACGACAGCGCTGATGCTGGCGTTCTTTGCGTTCCTGTTCAAGATCGGCACCGCGTTCTCCAGAGGCGCGTTCCTGTTGTTTCTCGCCGCGGCGCCAGCAGGGCTGCTAGCCGGCAGGAAATTGGCAAAGTACCTGCTCGAAGATGCAGTTGTCCGCGGTGTGATCGGCCGACGCGACCTGATTCTTCTCGGCGCTCCCCAGGAGTTGGACGCGCTCGAGCCGAGAGATCTGCTGGTTCTGTTTGGCGCCGCCGAAGTTCATCGAATCGCGCTGAGCGCAGCGTCGGACCCGGCGAATCAGAAGGCCGGCGATCTCAAAGCCGTGGCGACTGCCGCGAAATTCATGCAGGAGCACGACGTGACGGAAGTCCTGCTCGTGATCCCCTGGAACTCGTCGGATCGGCTGGAGTACCTGCGCCAGCAGATGAAGGCGTTCCCCGTGTCAGTTCGGCTGCTGCCGGACAAACAGATTCGCGCCTTGAGTGACTACGCGCCATCCGCCCAGCAGCGCGTCGTCTCGCTGGAGATCCAGCGCGCGCCGCTGAGTGCCGTGGAGCGTGGCGTGAAGCGCATGATGGACATCGTCATCGGGCTCGCCGCACTGATCCTGTTGAGTCCGATCATCGCGTTGACCGCGATCTTGATCAAGCTCGACGGAAACGGGCCGGTGTTCTTTCTGCAGAACAGAAAGGGCTTCAATGGCCGGCAATTCGTGATGTTCAAGTTCCGGACGATGACCGTGTTGGAGAACGGCGATACTGTAACGCAGGCGACGCGGAACGATCCGCGGGTCACGCGCATCGGCGCCTATCTCCGCAGCGCCAGCATCGATGAGCTGCCCCAGTTGGTCAACGTGTTGCGCGGCGACATGTCCCTGGTCGGGCCGCGTCCTCACGCCATCGCCCATGACAATCAGTTCGAGCGCCTGCTGCAGGATTATGCGTTCAGGCACCACGTCAAGCCGGGAATGACCGGCTGGGCGCAAGTCAATGGCCTCCGTGGCGCGACCCCCTCACTTGATCTGATTTCCAGGCGCGTCGAGATGGACCTCTGGTACATCAACAATTGGAGCCTCTGGCTCGATGTTCAGATCATCATGAAGACCTTCTTCGAAGTGGTGCGAAAGAGGAACGCGTTCTGACCGCGTTCGCATCTGCGAAGGACGAGGACCGACCGGTAACTTCGTCCCCGGTGCGCATCTGAGCACCAAAGCTCTTGGACTCTCCTGTGCGGCGACACGGTTCCTGCCCACAATTAGAGCTGCACTTGCCGCATACCTCCTATACCGAGAGGCGATCTGGGCTCCTGGCACCGCCCGTTAATTGTGTTGAACCGCATAAAGTCATCGGTTTACACTCGATTTTGCACAGTTGCGCCGTCGTTGGCGCGCCGAAGCTGCTGAATGGTGACCGCAGTAGGCGGGCTCCATGGCAGGGCTGCCATATCTGCGCCAGCTTTGACATAGTTAATAGGGCGTATCACGTCGAAAACAACCTGAAGTACCTGCCAATGATTGCTGCCCTCAACTCCCGCTTCAAGCATGTTGCTATGGCGCTCGGCGCCGCGGTTCTGAGCGCTGCCTTCTTTAGGCACACTGCCCATGTTTACGCCGGCTTTTCGCGCGAGGAGATCCGATCTGCAGCCCTCGTCATGTGCCTGGCGATGCTGATTATCCTGACTGCGGGCCATACGCTGCGTAAGAACTGAGCAGAAGCCTAGGTTACCTGACCAACCGAAAGGCAAGCCCGTACCGACAAGCCCGTCGGCGATGATGCCGCGGGATATCGAACTCAGCGGGCGGGTGGCGCGCCGTCTTTCCTCATGAAACAGACAACCCGACCCACCGTCTGAAGGCGTTGTTGACCGCCGACCGGATTGTTGAGCTCCGCCCTGATCGCGTCGGCAGCCTTGTTGCAGAGTTGTTCGTTGGGGAATGAGTCGATGACCTGGGTCGTCGGCTGAGTCGGGCTTCCAAACACGATCCACTGCAACGAGACGAACAAGACCCATTCCATCGAAAGCTCCCGACTCGATCGCGAGCTCCTGCGATCAGCTATCGAGGCAACCCAAGTTAGCTTTCTGACGACTCGCGCGGCCCGACGTTAAGGATCGTCTCGCCTCGTGTCCATCAAGCTGGTACGCTTGAAAGGACCGGATATCCTGGTTGGACGGGGAGTTAAGAATTTGAGCGCGCTGACGAAACGCAGTTTCACTGTGCTGTGGCTGGTGGCTTTCGCCAGCTCGGCCACAGCTCAAAATGGGATTACGCCGCAAAGGGACGCCAGCGGGAATCTTCGGCGTGAGAATGCGCCCTACTCCCCCCAGGGGATCAACCAGGGCCCGATCAACAACGGGCCCATCAGGAACACGCCTGCTCAACCTTCGACGACGAACCGCACACCCGCGCAGGGGACCAGCCGATAGTCATCGGCGGTGACGGCCGAGGTCGTGCCTCACCACCACCAGATCATTTCGCGCGCCGGCGCTCCGCAGACGACCGCACGGCGGTGTTCGATGCCATAGGCGGTCTGGACGGGCACCGTCTTGATGCAGCTGGGGTGAACGGCAAGATTATAGTGGAAAGGCGCGCCCTCGAATGAACCGTGCAGCGGGCACAGATGGTCGAGGTTCGGACCGCACTGCGTGAGCGGATAAAGCCGATGACGCGCCGAAGCCGGATTAGATAGCGCCACTGCAGCAATCGCGACTGCGACGGCGGCCGCAATTTTGAACTTGGCGTGCATCGTCTTCATCCCCCAATCAAAGAAGCGCATTATTCGCGCCGAGACTATACGAATCTGACGCTTCTGGCAAAGCCGCCCAGGCCCATCGGCGCTGAATATGACGAAGTGGTGGCCTCCCTCTGTGCTTGGGAGCAATCTACGGTTATGTTCGCCGTCTAGGGGGTAAGGACAGGCGATGAATCCCGAATTGTCGAGTGTCGATAAGGACAAGGCGGTTTCTCCGTTTGCTCAGGAGATCGAATACGCCCTGACTCTGCAGCGGATGATCACCCGTCTGACGGAGGATCCGACCGAACTCCGCCTGACCGTGTACGATTTCGCCCGGGCTCGCCTCAAGGACCAGAGCTCGTGGATGGATTCCAGCGAGCAGGAGCGGCTCGTGGCTGCACTGGAGACAGCCATCCAAGGTGTCGAGCGCTTCGAGGCGCGGCGTACCGAACGGGAAGGGCTGGCTCCTCCACCCCCGCCGGCAGCCCAGCTTTCCCATGAGTCCGCACCGCCGGCGGAGCCGGTCACGCCCCTCCCCGCAACGCAATTGCCCATCACGCCCGCCACCGAGGACATCATCGTTCCGGCGCGGGCGCGTTGGGCCCCGGACGTCATGTACATTCAGGCGCGGGAGGGTTTGCTCTCCAGCCTCGCGCGCTTCGCCCTGAGCGCGGCCCTGATCGGCGGCATCCTGACGATCATTCTCCAGCGCGACGCGATTTGGGGACGCCGCGAGGTCCCCGTTGCACTGCAAAGCGGCGGGCCTGCAAACCCGGCACCGAGCGTGGCAGCCCCGACCACGGCGCCGCCTGCACCGGTCGCAAGCCCGGCCCCGCCGCCGCCCCCCTCGCTCGGGTTTCCGGTCCCCGGCGACTACGGCATCTATGCCATCGCCGAGAACGATCTGAAGGAGCTCGAACTGCTTCCCGAACGCGTCCCCGACAAGCGGATCTCGATCTCGACACCCATCAATCAACCGAGCCGCACCACGCTTCCGGACGGCAAGGTTCGCTTCCTGCTGTTCCGACGCGATCTCGCCGGCAACGCGCCGGAACGTCTGGAAGTGCGGGTGGTCGCGCGCGTGACCCGGGCGCTGTCCTTCGATGCAAAGGGCAAATTGGTGGTGACACCGGTCACGGATGCCTGGAACATCCGCAACAAATCCTACGAGCTGAGACTACGGCCAGTGGCCGGCCATCCGGAAATGCTGCTCGCCCAATCCGAAAAGGCCGATTTCGCGCTGCCGCCCGGACGCTATGTGCTGGCCTTCCGTGAGCAGGCCTATGACTTCACGGTGGCCGGCGCGGTGACCGAATTGGCCCAATGCCTCGAGCGCACCGACGCCGTGAACGGGTCGTTCTACTCCGAATGCAACAACAAGCCCTGAGTAAGAGTTGTCGGTCGTGACTTCTCCCAGGCATGCTTTCCGGCTGGCTGTGCGGGACGATCGGATTGGTCTGCTTCCTGTGTCCATTCCCTCCCTCCTGCGTCAGCGATATCCGGCAGACCGCCGCCGCTGTAAGGTGAAGATGCTTGGATCTGCACCGTCTCCATTATTACTATCGATCTGCCCGCCACATCGCGCGCAAGCATCTCGTCGGTTATTCGGTCAGCCCGATTCCCGCGTTCGACCGCGGCGGCCTGGAATTCTTCACGGCGGCGATCCGATCCAGCCGCGTCTACCTCGAATATGGGAGTGGAGGCTCGACGATCATGGCAGCGAGCCACGTCTCTCGGCTGGTCAGCGTCGAGCCTGACGCGATGTTCGCCAAAGCCGTTCGAGCGGCGCTGCCCAAGACAGAGGCTGAGATCTCGATCCTGACGCCTTGGATCGGCGTGACACGCGACTGGAGCTATCCCGTGTTCGACCGCCCTACCCCCGCAAGACTGGCCAGATGGAAACGCCTGCCGCGCGCGCCATGGGCCGTGTTGTCAGATACTCCCGACCTGATTCTGGTCGATGGCCGCTTTCGGGTCGCCTGCGCGCTGGAAAGCCTGTTGCGGATCGGCCCCGCCACCAAGCTTCTGATCGATGATTATGCAGGCCGCGACTATGGCGCGGTCGAGCAGTTTGGCAGGCTGGTCGCGATGCACGGCCGAATGGCCGAGTTCACCAAACGCTCCGATTTCGACGAGGCGGCCTGCCGGACAGCGCTCGAAACGTCCTATGCTGATGTCCGATGATCCGATCGCGACGTGCCATCCCACAACAGCGCCAGCGTTTTGCTTCGGGGGACTGACAGGGCGCATACGCGCGTCTCGCGCAATTCCAGGACACGATGTCGATGATGCTCAGGACTGATAAGCCGTCGAGACGATGCGCCATCAATGGCCGCTTTCTCGCACAGCCGATGACAGGCGTTCAGCGCTATGCCTACGAAATCGTCAGCGCGCTCGATGCGCTTCTGTCGACAGAACCGGACGCAGCACTGGCATTCAGCCTGGTGGTGCCGCCGCAGACCAAGCACCATATCGATCTGCAACGCATCGATCTCGTCCGCACGACATTCGGCTCGGGCCATGTCTGGGACCAGGTCACCCTGCCGCGTCATGCCGCGGATGTGGGGCTCAACCTCGCGAATTTCGGACCGCTCCTCGCACGCCGGCAGATCGTCTGTATTCACGATGCGAACACCTTCGTAGTTCCCGACAGCTATTCCCGCAAATTCGGCCTCGCCTACCGCACGCTGTTGCCCATCATGGGCAGGATGGCGACGAGGGTCGCCACGGTCTCACAATTCTCGGCCGACATGCTGGTCAAGTTCGGGGTGACCCGGCGCGACAAGATCTTCATCGCTCCAAACGGGCACGAGCACGTGCTGCGCTGGGATTCCGCGCGAGCACGCCTGCCGATCCTGCAGCAACTCACCCGTCCCTATGTGCTGCTGCTGGGCAGTACTGCGAAGCATAAGAACGTAGACGTCATCATCAGGCAGGCCGATGCGCTCGACGTCGCCGGCATTGATATTCTCGTGGCCGGGGGCGCGTTTTCCATCTTTGCGTCCGACGGCCCCGCAGCGGCGCGTCGCAATGTCCATTATCTGGGCTTTGTCGAGGATGACCAGCTCGCGGCTCTCTATGAAGGCGCACTCTGCCTTGTATTTCCGTCCAAGACGGAGGGATTCGGAATTCCACCATTGGAAGCGATGGCGAAAGGATGCCCGGTCATATCCTCCAATGCGGCAAGCCTGACGGAGGTCGGCGGCGACGCCGTGTTATATGTCGCTCCCGATGACGGACAGGGCTGGCGGGACACCATCATCCGCCTGAGCCAGGCGCCCGACCTGCACCGTTCCCTCTCGGCGCAGGGACGAAAGCGGGCCGAGCTGTTCTCGTGGAAGCGCAGCGCGGAACTCTATTTGAACGAACTCCTGCGCCTTGCGACCTCGCGCGCCACCCCCAGCCTATAGGTTTCGGGTATTCTGCTATTCGGAACGCTTATTCAAAGGCCACGCGTCTCGATCTGCAGGCGCAAAAAATCGTTCCAATGGAGGGCATTCTGCGACATGTTGTGAGACGCTCGCCAGATTGGGAGGAACGGGACTCGCCCGCCTACGCACGTCATTTTCATTAAGGACCTTTCATGTTGAAACGCACTGAAAAGTCAGCTCGGAAATCGATTGCGCGGAGCGCGCTCGAGCAGGAACTCGCAGAGGCCGTTCGCACGAGCACTCCGGAGTGCGAAGGCTTCCTTGCAGTGTTCGTCGAGAAGATCGCTCCCAAGGAGCGCGGCGGCCCCAATTGGGCCGTCAAAGGCGTGCGATACGGCAGCGCCGATCGTGAGCGCTCACAGGCCGCTCTTTCCACCGTCGTTGTCGCCCGACAACAGGAGGTCGACCTCGGCGACGAGGCTTGATCTACCACGATCAGAATGTCACCGCCGCAACGGAGCCTGCGTCCGACGACGCACGACGGGGTGCTCCCGAGAGCTACGATTAAGGACCCAACCTGATAGTGACCTCCGTATTTCAGGTCGAGAACGCCGGCACATGAGAGCGACCACAACGAGCCCGTTCAGGATCACCCAGCTGCCGGCCAATTTGACGATACTGGACATGATGAACTCCTCGCTGAACAACGTCTCACATCGCTTGGAGTTCCGCACTGGAACCAGCGCATCGCCTGTTTCGCGTCATTTCAGACAAAGTGCATCAACTTGCCACAGGTCGGTTTGCTCTCTGCTCAACTGCAGCGACATGTGTGAGCCCGAATAGTAAGGCTACGAACACCGTTGCGCATGGGATGCGCACTCATCGAGCCTGGCTGCAGCTCATCGGTTCCGCTTGTCTTCGTCGCCTCAGAGGCGCTCAGGACGAACTCTCATGAGCAAGATCCTTTCGGGAATGGCTTCATGCTCTCATGCTTTGCTTGAGCATGATCTTTGCGAAAAACCGGCTTCCTCTTCTGCGGGTCACGCTGTAAGCAGCAGGACCCAGTCGCCGTCTGCGCTACAGGCCGGCGCTCTCAGGGTTTGCTGCTTCGAGGCGGCCAGCGATTGAGGCTCTGCCCCGAAGAACCGACCATTCGCCGGATCGAACCAACGCACGCCCACATGGCTGCCCGCCATCTGGGTGAGATCGAGCAGGACCTCGCGAGGAGACGGCAAGTAGACAACCGCCAACGTCCTGTCATGTGAGCGCGTTGCCGTTGCACGAAAGTGCCCGGTGAGGAGGCCACCAACGAGCAGTTGATTCTGCCGATCAGGCTCCAGGCTGGACCAGGGCAATGCGAGCAGGAAGTCGCGCATGCTGCTGATGCTGCGCGCACCGGCGCTATCGAGCGCCTGCTTCCAGGGCATCGGCTGCGGGTGAGCGGCCGGCGCATTGTAATGCCAAATCGGATGATTTCCGAACACCTGCCCGCTCGCCCCCGACAACATCGCCTGCCAGGCCTGAATTCTGGTCCGCAGCGCCGTGCCGTCGCGCTCGTTCTCGTACCTGCTCTCGATCAGAAGATACGGCATGTCGTGCTTGGCGATCAGAGGTTCGGCGGCAACGGCAATCGGCGCGTAGGTATAGAGCGCATCGATCGAGACCGGGATTCCGCGCTCCTTCCAGAAGTCGACCGGATCGGTATCCGGAGCATTATGCGCCGTATGCGTCGAATGCGGGATGATGTCGCGAATGCCATCGCTGACCGCCTGGCTGAGACGCGCGTCCGGAGGATCGTAATCACCGCCATCGACCCAGATGATGTTGTCGAAGTCCCGGAAGCGTCTGCCGACATAACGACCATAGTCGCGCAGCTTGTCCGGCCCGCAAGCCAGCATCTTTTGATACCAGCCTTCGTCGCCGCCTCCTGTTCCGAGATAGGCCGGCGCAAGCAGGACGAGGATCCCCCGCCTCGCCGCGCTGCTCAGAACCCAGGCTGCATGATCGAAATAGCGGTCATTGGGAGCCGAGAAATCTCCATCGGGCTCGAACGGGCGGTCGCCGTACACATTCCGCGGCGCCTGATCGGCGAATTTGTGCTCGATCAGATTGACGAGCACCGTGTTGAAGCCCCTGGCCAGACGGTCGTCCAGATAGGTCTCGCAATCCTCACGGCTCAGCTGCGCGATCAGCGACCAGGCGGTGTCGCCGACCAGCAGGAACGGCCGTCCTGCGGCATCGAAGAGAAAGCGCTGGCCGACGACCGGACGCAGCGGAAATGCCACGGGCGCCGCTGGCTGGCGCGCAATGGCCTGCCATGTCGCGCTGTCTGTCGTCGGCACGGCTCTCCGTAGCAGGCCTGAGGGCTCGGCTGTGCCTCCGCGCGGAAGCGGGGACGGAGAGCAACAAGCCCGGCGGCGCCCGCAAGGGCGCCGGCTGCGAGGCCGAGATGGAAGGTCCTCCGGCTCATCAGAGCTCGCAGTCTCTCGCCCATCACATCACCCGAAGAAGCTATGGTCTGCAGCGGAGCCCCGCGTCGCGCAGGCTGTATGTCTCAGATCAGGAGACCGCAACATCTTTTGTGGCGCCCAGCGGCTGCGAGGACTGGCCGAACAAGCGATGCATCACCTTCTGCTCCTGATCGGCCAGCATGCTCCTCGCCGTCTCCGCCCTCTGCACGATGACCGGCTCATATTTGGCCCTGTTCGAGGACAGCTCCGAGAACTGGCTGATCAGAACCTCCAGATCGATCGATTCGCTGTGCTGAGCGAAGCCTCCGAGCCCCATCGTCTCGATCAGCTCTGTGTGATACTCTGAATAGCCGACCGAGATGGTCGGCTTTCCGAGCATCAACGCGAACACCAGGGTGTGAAACCTGGTCGCCACCACGATGTCGGCAGCGCGCAATTGCCGAAACGCGTCCTGCCAGCCGCCCGCCCGCTCCACCACGACAAGGTCGTCCGGCAGCGATGGGCGCACCGTCGAGATCGCCTGGCGGAGGTCGCACACCGCCCTCCAGTCGCGCTCATCGCCCATGACCAGATGGACGCGCATGCCGCGCTCCAGCAGCCACAAAGCAAAGTCTCTCAGCTTGCCGAGATAGGTTTCGTAGATGTTCTCGTCGGTCTCCAGATGTCCACGCCAGCCCTGATAGTGCATGGCGCCGATACAGACGGTGAGACGCTGTGCCGGGGCAGCCTGGGGCGGCGCCGAGGGGATAGGGAGCGCAAACGCCAGGTCCGGATAGACGGGATCGTTGCTCACATCGAAGCCGAGACCGGCAAGATAGTTTTTCGAGAATAGGTTGCGGTATGAGCGATAGGTCGCCATCGCGGCAGAGCGCAGGACGAACCATTTCGTCAAGCCGTGATGCAGCGGACCAGCTCCGATGCTGACCAGGGCGAGACGCGTGCCGCACAGACGAGCGGCGAGACACCATCTGAAAAGCGTGTAGGGCAGCCCGAAGGGCGGAGCGCAATAGTCGTTGAGAATGCCGGTGCCCGGTATGATCAGGACGTCGAGCTTTCTGACCACCTCGATGGCGTACCAGATGTTGGAAAGCTTTCTCATGAGTGGTGATCGCCCGGCCGTATTGAGCGGGACAGCCTGCAGCCCATAATCCTGCCTGACCTGGTCAGGGTTGGTGCAGATGCAGGTCAACTCCGCGTCGGGCCTGAAGCGCTTCAGCGTGTCCAGCATGGCCGCGAAGGTGGCCTCGTTGCCGAAATTGCCGATCCCGAAATTCCCAAACACTCCGATCTTCATCGGTCGCGATTGCATCGTCATACTCCTGACACCCGCGGGAACGCGTCTCGTGCCCTCAAGGCAAAATCTCTACGCATGAATCCTACGCCAATATCCGCCGACCACTTTCACGATATGGTCCTCCAGGCCGTCCGGACGGCCCGCTGCGCTCCATAGCACGAACATCGTGCCCCAATAGCAGATCGCACCGCTCACGCTGACCGCGGCGAGCTTCACGGCAACGCTGAGCATATCATTGGCATCGGAAATCGCGTGCTGGGCACCGATCATCGCTGCAGTGGCAATGGCGACGCTCGCCGCAGCCCTCCACGGCCCCAGCAATTGTCCGCGCAGAGACAGCCCGATAAAGCCGCGCACCATATACATGGCGTATCCTGCTACCGCCGTCGCCGTCACCAGACGCACGGCGATAACACCGGCGATGCCATAATGAGCGATGGCGATCAGCATCAAGGGGGTCTTAAGGCAAAGCTCAGCAAGGTTGAGCCGAAAGAACGCGACCGTTCGATTGAGCGTCGTCGCCAACGGCATCAAGGGCCCGACGAACAAGGATGGGATGATGCCAAGCGCAAGCCAATGCAGAATTGGCGCGGCTTCAAGCCATTTCTGGCCGATAACGAGGCGAACGATCGCGTCCGAATTCACGCTGACCCACACCAGGATCGGCAGGCCGATCGTCATGATCCCGACCGCGCTCTTGTGATAGGCAGCACGCAGCCGGTCCGGATCCTGCTTCACCGCCGAGAATGCAACGGTCAGCGGACTGGTGATCTGGTTCACGAGCACCTGGAGCGGCAGCACGGCGAGATTTGACGCCATCGAGAACTGGCCGAGATCAGCCCGGCTGACGAAACGGCCCAGCAGTAATTGATCCATCTGCCATACCACGGCCGCCACCAGCTGGGCCGCGGTCGAGGCGCGAAGATAGCTCTCGAAGGTGCGCCATTCCTTGAGCGAAAACGCCGGCCGGTAGGGAGCGAAACAGTAGGACAGAATCAGCATCGTCACAGGCGATGCGATCGTCGCCACCGCGATCGACCAGTAACTCCCTGTAAACCACGCGACACTGACCGACGCTGCCAGCGCGGTGCATTTGCCGGCCACGTCCATCGTCAGGCTGGGCAGGTAGTTGAACTTGATCGCATATTCGACGGTCCGCGGACTGATGAGCCCCCGGGACGCCGGCGCGGCCGCGAGCGCAAACAGCAGCCAGATCAGCCGGTGATCATCATAGACCAATGAGAGCGGCCAGGCGATCGCGAGCACGATGCCGGTCAACACCAGACCCCTCAGAAGCTGCAACGTGAAGGCACTGTCGAAATGAGACTTTGTCCGGGTCGACAACGTCATCAGAGCGAGGCTCAGCGGCAGCTCCAGGATAGCCTCGAGGATCTGGACGATCGACATCGCAATCGCCACGAGCCCGAAATCGGTCGGCGACAGCAGCCGCCCCAGCGCGACCAGGGTGACGAGGTCCAGCCCCCGCGTGATGAGCCGCGCGATCACCAGGACGATAGCGCCTCGCGCAGCTAGGCTCCTGAGCTTCTGTGTTCCCTGGCTCAACGCTGGCACCGCGTCTGAAGATCGGCACGCCACATGATCGACAACGCGTCGTTCAAAGCTCAGGACGAGCGGGAGCGCGGGTCGGCCGCATGCCCTGCAGGTATCCCCTGACAGGCGCGCTTGGACCGGCCAACCGGCAGCAACGGCTCATCGCCGGGGAGAGAGGCCCGCGGCTCACGCGCGCGCACCCAGTCGCGAGGATACGGAAGCGGCATATCTGAGAAGATCCCAGCTCTCGCCCAGCTCGCCGTGGAGGAGCGCGCGAGCACTCCAGCGCGCGGCCCGGATGGCGATATTCCGGTTGATCGTCTTGCGCAGGCAGGTCGGATCAGCGAGCGCATTTCCCCTCTCGTCCAAAAAGCTGTCGAAGGCGGCCTTTCGATAGATCAGGTCCGACTTTCGGCCCTTCAGATAGACGTTGGACATATTCTTCCCGTGCAGGCGACGAATGGCCTGGACGGCCGAGGTTTCGACGACATCCCCGAAGCTGGCGAGGCGCAGCATCATTTCAACGTCTTCGGTATAGGACAGGTGCGCCTTGTAGTGCCCGGCCTGCTTCTGCACCGAGGTGCGCGTCACCAGCGTCCCGAGCGCGACGAAGCTTGCCGGGTTGCGACACCTTTCGTCGATGAAATCGACGCCGCGCGACATCCGCCAGGACTCCGGCTGCGATTGATCGATATGCGGGAATGGCTCGTCCTGAATATACTCAAGTTCCCGCCCGATCAGGAATGCTGCGCTGGGATGATCGTCCATCAACCTGACGGCGCGCGACAAGGCGCCGGGAGCGACCATATCGTCGGCGCAGACGATGGCGAAATACGGCGACGACGCCCAATCGACGCCCTCATTGAACGAGGCCATCAGCCCGAGATTGGTCTCGCGCGTCCTGACCTCGATTCTGGCATCGTCGCTGGCCAGCTGGCGCGCGATCTCGACGCTGTCATCGGTCGAGGCGTTGTCGAGAATGAGAATGCGCAGATCGACGTCTTGGCTCCGGATGCTGTTGATGCATTCGGGAAGAAAACGGCCGTATTGATACGACGGTACCAGAACGTCAATCTGAGGCACTTCACTACTCCATCCCACCCCAGCTCGTTGCGTGTTCGAGCCGAAAGCGATCGATCAAAACCAGGGGACCGCGACGTCTGCTTCCATGCTGATGCGTGAGAGGGCTTCGACCAGCCGTCACGCGCGAGAGGCATCCTTGGCGGCCTATAAACTCCCGAAATATTGCAAAACAATATGCGCGAACGCACATCGAGGCATCAATCAGTGCGAGAGACAGTTAATCTCGAAGCTGTGTGTCATCCGACAAACCGCGCCATTGTCGGCGCGCGAGTCTGGAGCGCTCGGCCTGCGTCAAATTGCCATAGGGTATCGTCGGGCGACGGCCGACTGCGTCGCCTGACGTGATCGCTCTGTCGCGCGTCATCGGAGACCTCTGCGGCCTTTGCTGGGCGGACACCGCGATTCGCTGAGACTGCGTCGGGCCGACGCTCAAGGCGATCCGAGCATCGCGCAAAGCGACATACCTTTCAATGAAATAGATCACAGAGCGCGGCATGCCAGCAGATCGGCGCGGCACCAGCGCTCCGCAGCACCGGCAAGGCTCCCTTGCTCAGCTTCAAGGTCGCTCGATACCGCCGTGCTCCACTGCAACGTCGCTTCCCCGCGTTTGGCGTACTGCGACGGACGACCGTCGCCCCACGCGACATCCGGATGGCGCGACCTCCGCTCAGGCAGGAGATCCAACACCATGCGGAGAGGCGCCCGAACGGACGACTGATGTCGCGAGGGCAAGTGTCGCGGGGAGCGAGCCGTCCGACGGACCGGGTGAACACCCAAGGCAGCATGCTCCAGGAATGGGGCGCTCCGAATTTGCCACGGCTCTGGAGAAGCGGCAGCCTGTCGCAAATCCGTGAAGGGAACAGGGGCAAACCGTTGCGGCTGGCTAAGATCCACTCCGGGCCGAGGCCGGAGTGAACCTGCGGCTCTGCCAGCATCGGTCGCCGCGCTTGACCGTTGTGTGCCAACCGGGAGTGCGTGTAGCATATGGGCGATCGCTGCGGCGGTCCTGGAGCGCTGGACCTGGGCAAGACCTTCCGCGCGGTTACGACCAGCTCCAGGCCATGGCGCATTCCCAGGATACGGTTCGGACGCCCGGCTCGGCAGACCAACTTCCAAACGACGTTTAACCATGCGGCACAAAGACAGGTTTTTTCGGCAGTGCAGCACGGCTAATGTCTTTTCGACGCACGACAGACCCGAAATCGGCCGATCGTGAACCCGTCACTTCAGACCAGAGACATTGGTATTAGTCAGTTATCATTTTGAGGACAGCGCACATGAAGGTCGTGATATTTTGTGGTGGCAAGGGTCTTCGGCTGCGGGACTTCTCAGAGAACATCCCGAAGCCGATGGTGCCGGTCGGCCCGCGGCCGATCATTTGGCATACGATGAAATATTACGCCCATCACGGTCATAAGGATTTCATCCTTGCGCTCGGGCACAAGTCAGAAGCCATCAAGGATTTCTTCCTCAATTACAGCGAGGCGATGAGCAACGACTTCGTCCTCAGCAACGGGGGACGCTCGGTCAAGCTGCTATCCTCGGATATCGATGACTGGACGATCACCTTCGTCGACACCGGGATCGAGTCGAACATCGGCCAGCGGCTGATGCGGGTTCGCGACCATGTCGCGTCCGACGAATATTTCATGTGCAGCTATGCGGACTGCCTCACCGACGCGCCGCTCGACCACATGATCGAGACCGTGAAGCAATCGAACAAGGCCATGAGCTTTCTCGCGGTCAAGCCGAGCTCCAGCTTCCATGCCCTGCAATATGACGCCTCAGGCGATCTGATCGGAATCAAGCCGGCCGACCAGCTCGGGCTGTACATTAATGGCGGCTATTGGATCATGCGCCCGGACGTTTTTGATTACATCAAGCCCGGCGAGGAGGTCGTCGAGGAGCCGATGCGCCGCTTGATCGCCGCCAAGCAGCTTCACCCCTATCGCTATGACGGCTTCTGGGCCTGTATGGACACCTTCAAAGAGAAGATGATGCTCGACGACATGGTGAGCACAGGCAAGGCCAAATGGCAGGTGTGGGCGAATGCAGCGGCCCGCGCGCAATCCGCGCCGCCGGCCGGCCCCGCGATCGATCTCGGAAAGGTCACTGAGGGCCTGCAGCCGATCAAAGCAGCTCAGGCGGGTGCGTTTCCTCGCAACACGCTGGCCTGACGTCGAAGGCGGCGCCACCACTGCAACTTGGCGCTTGACGTCGGCAGAACAGAGTATGATCCGGGACCAGTGGAAACTGGTTCTCCGAGGAGATCATGCTCAAACGAAGAGATAAGATCATGGTGCGCTTCTGCGGAAACGCATCGTGATCAAGGGGGGGTCTCGTCAGATCGTGGCGCCCCCGCCGTCTCGGATCGTGCGGCAATAGCCGTGTGGTGAACGACGCAGATCACGCCGCGTCGGATGAGATCGGAATCTCGGCGGGTGGCCCGACGGCCACGCGATTGTCGGTCTCCCTAGGCTGCTTGGGTGACCGGCGGCGCAGCCGGTTCAAGAGCGGCCGCTCCAGCACGTAGTACACCCCAATTGCGACGATCCACGCTGCTGCCAGGAATACGAATCTCGTACCGCCAACCCCCAAAATCGGGAACAGCCGGAAGGCGCGCAAGGCGCTTGTGACGAGAGCGAGAGCGAACAGGTGAGAGACGAACACCGAATAGGATGTTTCGCCAAGCGCAGCCACGAGACGCCATTTCGGCCAGTTCCATTGCTTCTCGACGAACACGCATACGAACAGCAGGGCAGCGCTGGACACCCCCCAATACAGCGCCCGGTCGTCGCCACCCGAGACATCTTCGAACACTCCGGCCGCGAAAACCGACAGGCCCAAGACACCCACGACGACGATCGTCGATAACGAGACGCGTCGTTCGATGAACAGCCAGCCGACGATCATTCCAAGGATGAAATCGAGGTTGATCGTCGCACCATAGAAGTCCAGCAGCCTGCCTTCGCCCGGGGCCAACAGCCGCAACGTCATCAAGCCCAGGAGAACGGCGCTGGCGGCGAGAACACGGCGCCTGACCGGCAATGGCAGCAACGCACCAAAGATCACATAGAAGAACACGAAATGATTGAGGACCCAGCCGGGAAACAGGAACGGCCGATCGACGCCCAGCACGGGGTGAGGATATGGAACAAAGGCGAGCGAGAACAGGAAGTGCCAGGGCTCGAACCCGGAGGTCATCAAGTGGCTCGGAGCCACCACCAGCACCAGCAGCATCAGAAAGGTGAACAGCCAATAGAGCGGCGCGATGCGCAGCAGGCGCCGGTACATGAAGCCGCCGAACGTGTCGACCCTGTCACGCTGGGTGTACACCATGATGAAGCCGCCGATCACGAAGAACAGATCGGTGCCGGCGGCGCCGAAGCCGAACGAGTGCGCGTGATGGCCGTCGGAGAGCCGGGTGATCTGCAGTTCGGTGTGATAGAGGACGATCACCGATGCGGCGAGAACCCGCAAATGCTGCAGGCTCTGGATTTTGGCTTCCGCCGTCTGGAGATCACCTCCAGGCTTGCTGGCGGCTCCCCCTGACTGCCTTAGTAACACTTCGGTACTCATCAACAGACCTCAGGTCACAGAGCGCGACGGAGACGAAGTGACCTCCTGTCACCAGGGAGCCGTTCGCATTCCAGCCGATATAGCCCCAGATGTCGTGACCCAGACTTGATCTCGTACTAGGTCACATCTTCCACCAGCGATGCATCGAGCGCGAGCCGAGCGGCAGCCTCGATACGAGAAAACGGAATGTTGGCGCGATCCGCCATATCAAGCAAACTGTGCCGGCCATCGGCGAGATTGAGGAACCACAATAAATCCATTTGCGTGGCGCCCCCGGCCTCGCGCTGCCCGGCGATCATCCGGTAAAGCCCGCGGCGGCCGAGTTGCGGTTCGCCACGGCCGTCGACGCGACGATAGATCCGGTCGCCGTCGAGCACCGAGCATATCGCAGAAACGACGGCGTAGGACTGCTCGAGGGCTTCCGGCCGCACAAAGTCGAGATTGTCGGCCGACGTGTGATATTCCGGGAACGTGCCATGCAGGCCGCGCATCAGGCAACCGACGGGCAGATCGAAGCCCGGCGAGCAGAACTGCCGTTCGTCGTAGCCATATGGATTGAACGGCAGAACCTCGAACCCATTTCCTGAATGCCGCAACACATGCGCTGCAGCGCGGTCGATCGACGCTCCACTTCGGCTTTGCTTGTAGTGGAACGGGCCGGGATCGCCGACGCAGGTCAACACCAGGCCGTGTTTGATCCTGTCCAGATCACGCTCGTTGCGCGCGAGCCAAGTAATCGCACCGATCGTCGCAGGCAGGAACAAGAACCGGTAGCTCAGCCGTCGGCGCCGGGCCTGCTGGCGCAGCGCCAGCGCGGTCATCACGGCGATGCCCGAAAGATTGTCATTCGCCAGGCTCGGGTGGCAGATATGGCAGCTGAACAGAACCTCGTCGGTGGTCTCACCCGGAAGGTAGAATTCGCCATATGTCAGCGCGCCCGGCGAAATATCGCTGTCGATCTCGACCCGATAGGTCTCATCGGTCATCGACTGCCAGAGGTGGTGCGGGATGCAGAAGCCCCAATCATCGGCGTAATAGCCGGTGCGATAGGGAATGAGATCGGGCTGGTCAGGCAGCGTGTGAACGTGAGTTGCGAGTTCGGCGCGCGTGAACACGCCTCGGACCGGCTTGCTGTATCCCATCACATGGAGATTGCTATCGGCGAAATCGACCAGACGGCGGCCATCCATGGTCGCGATGTGCGCGCCGCGGATGTTCCATTCCTTCGGCACATGCCAATCGAGAACGGCGGTGCCCGTCTCCACCTCTCGGATCTGCAGATCGAGGTGCTTTGCGACGATCGCCAGCGTCTGGCGGACGCCGTCGCCGGTCAGGCTCCGATTAAGCGGATACAGTTGTTCGACCAGGCCATAAAGATCAAGCGGTGGCTTACTGCTGGCAGCCGAAGCATCATCGCGTGATTGGTCGACCAGCATCATGTGTCGCGCCCAGCGAAGTCCGGCCACGCGGCGTCCTTGTCCGACATTTCGGACACTGCCTCGGGCCACGCGATCCGGAAGCTCGGGTCATCGTGACGGAAGCCATCGGACAGTTCCGCCACATATTCGATCCCCATCAAATACTCGACCACGGAATCGTCGGCCAAGGTCTGGAAGCCATGAGCAAAGCCCGCGGGGATGTAGAGCATTCGCCCGGATGACGGCGACAATTCATAAGCGTAGACTTCGCCACGGGTGGGCGAGCCCTCACGAATGTCCACGATGACATCGTGGATACAACCCGACGTGCATCGAACGAGCTTGGCGTCGGCTTTCGGAGCGCGCTGGAAATGCATGCCGCGCACCGTTCCGCGCTTGCGCGTCAGGGAGCTGTTGCCTTGCACTGGCGTGAATTCGATGCCGTGATCCGCGAAGGTCGACGCGCACCAGGTACGCGTGAACGTCCCGCGACGGTCGCCATGCGGCATCAGCTCGATCAATTGAGCTCCCGAGTTGCCAATGGGAATGAACTTCACTGCACGCGATCCTCTTCAGAACCGATCTAAACTCTTCGCGCTGGTCAGGCCAAATGGATTCGGCACTACTCGATGGTCGCTTTGGGAACCGGTATGATGAAACGCCCGCCCCATTCCCGGATGCCGGCCATCTGCGCCTGGATCTCGTGCTTGAGGTTCCACGGCAGGACCAGAACATAATCCGGCTTGGCTTCGAAAATCGCGTCCGGCGCAAGGATCGGAATGCGGACGCCCGGAAGATACCGTCCCTGCTTCGAAGGGGCGCGATCGACGGTGAAGTCGATGAAATCCCTCGCCACGCCGCAGAAATTCAACAGTGTGACACCTTTGGCCGGCGCGCCATAGCCGGCAATGGTCTTGCCGGCCCGTTTCAACGAGATCAGAAGTTCCAGCAGGCTGCGCTTGGTCTCCTTCACCGCCTCGTTCCAGGCCGTGTAGATGGCATCGCTATCGAGACCATAGGCCCGCTCCTTTGCAAGCACCTCGGCAACGCGCGGGCTCTCAGGGTGCTGCGCGTCCTGATGACAGACGAAGAAGCGGATCGAACCGCCATGCGTCTCGAGCAACTCGACATCGAACACGCGCAAGCCGGCCGCGGCGAAGATCCGCTGCCCGGCAATGAGCGACAGATACGAGAAGTGCTCGTGATAGATGGTGTCGAACTGATGCCGCTGCATCAGGGTGAGGAGGTGCTGCACCTCGAAGGTTCCGACGCCTTCCGGCGCGAGCAGGATCTTCGCGCCGCCGACGAAGTCGTTGATGTCGGGCACGTGCGCCAGGACATTGTTGGCCGTGAGCAGGTCGGCGGACCAGCCTTCGTCAACGAGGCGACGGGCGAGATCACGGCCGAAGAATTCGATCCGGGAATCGATTCCCTTTTCCCGCGCCTCAAGCGCGACGCTGGCGCAGGGCTCGATGCCGAGACAGCTCAGTTGCCTCTTCAGCGAGTATTGCAGCAGATAGCCGTCATTGGAGGCAATCTCGACATGACGTGAGCCGGCGCCGAGTCCGAAGCGAGCGGCCATCGCATCGACATAGGACCGCGCGTGCTCGAGCCACGACGTCGAATGCGAGGAGAAATAGGCGTAGTCCTCGCGGAAAATATCGGACGCTGCCAGCAGGTCGCGGGTCTGCACCAGGCGGCACTCGCGGCACACGAACGCTTCGAGCGGGTAGAACGGCTCAGCCCTGTTGTAATTTTCCGGGTCGACGTAATCGTTGGCAACCGGGGACATGCCCAGATCGATCAGCTTCAGCGAGAGCTCGGTGCCGCAGTGCCGACACTTGGGGGCAATGTCCCGCCCGGTCGATAGGCTCAACGTCGTCATTACATCCTCACTCAAATCTCACGCGCCCGGTCGATCATCCGCGCGTGCCATCATCCAACCACAGCAGTGGTGCTCGCACTCAGATCAGGGTACCGATGCCGCGGCCCGCTCGTTGCCGTCATCGGTCTCGATGAATACACTCTTAATATCGCAGGCGAACACGGTCCGCACTCGCCTGCTGCGATTATGCTGAATCGGAGGTCGAGCATCCTCGGCGCCCGCCACACATCGCGCTGGGCGTCAGGTCCATTCGAGCGTGCGGTTGAGGCGCTGATTGTCGATGTGGTCCTGCAGGATCCTGAGACGCATCAGGCCGGACGTCCTGAAATTGGCGTCATTGAAGCGCATCGCCCGAAGCCCGGCGATCAGGTTCTGGATCGATTGCTCAAGCGTGACGACGGGCTGATGACGCGGCGCGAGCGAGCGATAAAGCCCGAAATCGACCTTGTAGGAGCGGCTGTCGACCGGAGCTGAGGTGTTGATCGACACGTCCGTTCCCGGCACGCTCTGTGCGACCGCATGCGCGAGCTCCTTGACCTGATAATTCCGGTCGTCAGAGCCGACATTGACGGCGAGATACCGGCCGCCGGTCTGAGCCCCCCTGTCGATGGCCCAATCGATCGCACGCGCCATGTCGGCGACGTCGATCAATGGCCGCCATGGCGTCCCATCGGACAACACGCTGATCTTGCCTTGGCTGAGGGCGCAGGCCACGAAATCGTTCAGAACGAGATCGAGGCGCAGCCGGTCCGACATGCCGCAGGCCGTGGCGAAGCGAAGGCTCGTCACCACCATATCGGTGTCGATCGACGCCAATTCCTGCTCCGCTCCGATCTTGGATTTAGCATAGGCAGTGATCGGGTTGAGCGGATCGCTCTCCTTGCGCGGCGCACCTTCAGCGACGCCATAGACGCTGCAACTCGACGCGAACACGAAATTCTTCACGCCGGCAGCAGCTGCCGCCTTGGCGATCGACACCGTGCTGCCCTGATTGATGTCGAACGTCACCGCCTCGAACTGATTGCCCATCGGATCGTTCGAGATGGCCGCCAGCTGAACGACCGCATCATAGCTGCGCAGATCCAGGCCGACATTGCGGACGTCGCCGTAGAATTGTTCGTCGAGGCAACGCTCCGGTAAACGCGGCGCGCCGGTCAGGCAGTGGGCGAAATAGGCATTGTCGAAGCCGTGCAGCGTCGCATCCGGGCGCTGCTGGCGCAGGTACTTGATGACCGCAGGACCGACATAGCCCAGATTTCCCGTAATCAGAATTTTCACCACATTCACCCCTGATGATGGCGGAGACCCGCCGCGCGCAGGCCGGACGAACCATCTCGATTATCGATCGCGTCTGTTATCGTCGAGCTTACCACGATGCGATGACGGACCCCGGCGCCGCTCCGGTCGGCAAATTGAGGCACGCGCGAGATGGCTGCGTCAGCCTGTTTGAAAAGACTTGCGATATCATTCGTCTAGGCAACTGCGTCAGACGCCGCAATGAGGAATACCACACTGCGCTCCCGCCGACCATTTTAACGTTACAACCGCGAACCGTCTATTTGGGCTTGGTACGCGCAGGATTCTGGTCTAGGTTTACGAGGAGCCAGCAGCTACGCTCAGTCAGCGCTGACGTTCGATTTCAAAGCAGAACACATTACAGAGCAGAGTCATTTGCGTGAACTCGCGCCACAAACAGCTTGATGCGACCGCCTTTGAACGGTCTCTCGCGATGAGGTCCAAGGCTCATTCGCTCATTCCCGGCGGGGCCCATACGTACGCGAAGGGCGATGATCAATATCCGGTGCTTGCTCCGAGCTTCTTGACCCGGGGCGAGGGGTGCCACGTCTGGGATATCGATGGCAACGAGTTCATCGAGTATGGCATGGGACTGCGGGCCGTCACGCTGGGCCACGCCTACAAGCCCGTCGTCGAAGCCGCGCACCGGCAGATGCTGCTCGGCGAGAACTATACCCGCCCTGCGACAATTGAACTCACCTGCGCGGAAGAATTCCTCGGCTTGATCGAGGGCGCCGACATGGTCAAGTTCGCCAAGAACGGCTCCGACGCGACCACCGCCGCGGTACGGCTGGCGCGCGCCTATACCGGCCGCGACCTGATCGCGCGCTGCGGCGACCAGCCGTTCTTCTCGACCGATGACTGGTTCATCGGCAATACGCCAATGTCGGCCGGCATTCCGAAGGTCGTGCAGGACCTGACATTGCAGTTCCGCTACAACGACATCGAAAGCCTGCGATCGCTGTTCGCGCAGCATCCCGGCGAGATCGCCTGCGTGATCATGGAAGCGGCGACAGCGGTCGAGCCGCAGCCCGGTTTTCTCCACGCGGTCCAGGCGCTGTGCCGAAAGGAAGGCGCCGTGTTCATCCTCGACGAGATGATCACGGGCTTCCGCTGGAATGTCGGCGGCGCCCAGAAGGAATATGGAATCACCCCTGATCTGTCGACCTTCGGCAAGGGCATCGGCAACGGTTTCTCGGTCTCGGCTCTGGCGGGCAAGCGCGAGCTGATGGAGCTCGGCGGACTCCGCGACGATCGGGAGCGCGTGTTCCTGCTATCGACGACCCATGGCGCCGAGAATCACGCGCTGGCGGCGGCGATCGCCACCATGCAGGTCTACCGCAACGATCATGTGATCGAGCATCTGCACAGGCAAGGCGAACGGCTGCGCGCCGGCGTCAATCCGGTGATCAAAGAGCTCGGCATCGGCGATCATTTCGAGCTGCTAGGCCGCGCCAGCAACATGGTTTTTGCGACCCGCGACACAGCCAAGCAGCCATCGCAGCCGTTCAGGACGCTCTTCCTCCAGGAGATGATCAAGCGCGGGATCATTACCCCATCGCTCGTCGTCAGCTTCTCTCACACCGACGCAGACATCGACCGGACTATCGAGGCGATCGCCGAATCGCTCAAAGTGTATCGGAGCGCACTCGATGATGGGATCGATCATTATCTCGTGGGACGCCCGGTCAAGCCGGTGTTCAGGAAGTTCAGCTGAGGCCCCATCAGCTGCAGTCTGTCCGAGAGGCCGGCCAGGTCGGCTGAGTCAGCCGCCTGCTAGGCCGGAGCCGAACGACGGAGCTTGCGCAGCATAGCACCTGCCGCGCCGATCGCGTCAGCCTCGATGCCCTCCGGCCTTCCGGATAGCCGCCACAACAGGAATACGCTCCCGACATAGACGCACCCGCCGGTGCCGATCGTCACGGCCAGATAGGTCACCTTGGCGACGGTGGTCCCGGCTGCGCCGAGCCAGAGCTGAAGCGGCACGACCGCCACCGCCATGGCGGCCGCGCCCAGCACCGCGCGCCATGAGGAGAGCAACTGGTCCATGACCGGCAGCTTGATCAGATCGCGCGCAGCCACCATCGAGCATATCGCCACCGCGGTACTGACCGTCAGTCGAACGAGGAGAACGCCCAGAATGCCGTCGTAGTAGACGCCCAGAAGCGTGAGCGGCAGCTTCAGAGCCAGTTCGGCGACCGCCAGCCACAGCAGCACGCGCGTCTGGTTGAGCGCCATCGACAGCGGCGAGAGCGGCGCGACGAACAGCGAGGGAACGGCGACCAAAGCGAGCCATCGCAGCATCGCGCTCGCTTCAGACCATTGATCGCCGAGAATCAACTGAACGACCGGGCCTGCGGTCAGCGACATCCCGACCATGATGGGAAGACCCACGGTGACGATGGTCACGACGCTCTTCCGATAGGCCCCCCGCAGCCGCGCCGCATTCACCCTCACCTGGGAAAAGGCCACGAGCAGCGGACTGATCACCTGCACGATGAAGATCTGCCAAGGGATGCTCGCAAGGTTCGAAGCCATCGCGAATCGACCCAGTTCGAACCGATCGACCCAGTGACCGAGGATCAGTTGATCCATCTGCCAGTTGGTGGCGGCGACCGCCTGGGTCACCGAGGTCCATCCCAGGAAGCTGCCGAACGCCCGCCATTCGGAAAGAGCGAAACGCGGCCGGTAGGGCGCGAACAGGTAGGAAATAGCCGAGGCCGTGATCGGGACGGCAATGGTCCCCGCCGGCAGCGCCCAATAGCTCCTGGTCGACCACGCCAGGCTGACGGCGAGGACAAAACCGATGAGCTTGCCCGACGTCTCCATGACGAAGTTCGGCCAGAAATTGAAGTTCGCCGAATGATCGATCATGCGCGGGCTGCCCAGCCCGCGCGACACGGGAGCAAGCCCCAGCGAGAGGATCAGCCAGATCAGGCGCTCATCATTGTAGACGTAGGCGACGGGCCAGGCCACCAGCAGCAGCATGGTGCTGAGCAGCGCGCCCTTGATCGTCAGCAGCGTGAAGGCCGTGTCGTAATGGGCCCGGGTGCGGTTCTTGATCGCAACCAGCGCGAAGAACACCGGCAGCTCCATCACGGCCTCGAACACCATCATCACCGACATCGCGATGGCGACGAGACCGAAATCCGCCGGCGACAACAATCGACCGAGCACGACGAGCGATACGAGATCGATGGACCGGGTCGCCAACCGCAGCGCGACCAGCACCACCGCACCTGCAGCCGTCTGCCGGCCGATCTTCCTCGCTACGGCCTCAGTCTTTTCGGAGCTCATCGTATGTCGACCGACCTAGCGCTTGCGATTGGGCCGAGATGCAAAGGATGCAATGCGGCGCGCTTGACGTTCACGCCTGTCGGCACTTCAGGCCGGTGGCCTGCTGTACTGCAGCCGGAACGACGTCACAAGCTAGAATACGGCGCGATCGACCACCAGCAATCCGAGGGCGCGCAGGACGTTGAACTGCAGGTCGTTCAGGCAATAAAGCCGCCGGAACAGCGATTCTTCCGTTCCGTGGCGGGCCTGCTTCTCATACAGGTCGAGCTGCCTCTCCCTCTTCCGCCCCATCTCCTTGACGTCCTGAGCCGCCATACGCCGCTCCCATTTCTGACGCCACTGCACGTAGCTGATTGCATCAAAATGGGCCAGATAGAGCGGCGACGGCCCTTCGGACGCCGCATATTCTCTGAGCACCGTGCTCTCGGCCGTTGCGTCGTGAATGTCGAGAGTGAGGCCGGGGATACCGGCGCGAACAGCCTGCTTTCCCCGAGAGTGGCCGAGCAAGCCGCGAATGAAGAGATGCCCCAGCCCGGGATAGATCAGATGCGGCAGGATCGCGGCAAGGTAGCGATTGCACGGCCTCCTGAAGGCTTTCGCGCCATAATCGCTGGAAATCCGATCTCCGTCGATAAACACGGCCTCCGCCGAACCAAAGCGAACGACCTCATACTGCCCGCTGGCCTGATCGAGGACCGCGGACAGCGATCCGTCTCCGAACACGAACTCGTCGATATCGACGATCAGAACCCAATCCGAGCGCGCGCTCGCATAAGCGCGATTATAGACGAGCCGCTGACGGTCCTCGACCGCGGCCGGACGCGGCACCTCGGCCGCGCGCCAGAACTCGTCGTCGCACTCGACGAGTTCGACACCGGATGGCGGAGAGCTTTCCTGCAGAGAGCCATCGAAGAAGATGCGAACCCGACTTGCACCAAGACGCAAATAATAGTCTGAAAATTTGGAGAGATATCGCTGTGGCGCCAGCGCCATCGCGATAACCTCAAAGCTAGCCATGACTTCCACTTTCCAAATAATGACACGGCGCGAGGCCGAAAACGACTTCCAAAATATTCACCTAAATGTCTTGCACGACGTGATCATGTCCAGCGCCTGAAACAAGCAATCGTCAGCGCCGCAGTCTGATTATCACTTAACCTCCCCCGCAACCAATCCTAGATCCGGGTTCCCCTGGACGGACCTCAGCACATCCATCAGCCTGTCCCCGGCCGCGCGCCAGGTGAATATGTTCGCCCTCTCGCGCCCGTTCCGGGAATAGCGGTTCCAGCATAGTGGATCGTTGGCCAGCGACGAGATCGCCTCGACCCATTCTCGCGGATCATCAGCCGACGCGTAGATCGCAGAGTCGCCGCACACTTCCGGCAAAGCCCCACAGGGCGCCACGACCGCGGGACAGCCAAGCAGCATTCCTTCCAATGGCGGAAGGCCAAAGCCTTCGGTGGTCGAGGGAAAGGCCACGCAGACGGCCCGCTCCAACAGCGCGCGGAGCTCGCCGTCGCGGACCCTGCCGGCAAACCGGACATTGTCGGGAACGACGTGGCCGAGTGCTGAGAATCCCTCGGCCCCCTCGCTGCCGACAAGGACCAATCTCACCGGCTTCAGACGTTCATCTGCGAACGCCTTCAGCAACAGACCGACATTCTTGTGCCGCTGCGTATTGGCCAACGCGACGACGAATTTCGTCTCGCCAAGCTGGAGCTGATCGAAGATGCCGGGCTCGGACGGAACCCGCAGGACATGATCGACCCCGTTAGGAACCACCGCGATCCGATCGGCCGTCGTCACCCCGAAGTCGACCAGCTGCTTCGCGGTGAAGTGGGAGACGGCGAGTATCTTGCGATGTCTCCTGCCGATGGTCGGCAGGACGTAGCGATACCATCGGGCAAACGCGCTCGAATAGGATTCCGGCGTCGAGAAGGTCTGGGCATCATGGATCATCGTGACGGCGGACGTGCTGATCATCGGCGCGAGATTGCACAGGCTGAGCAGCAGCCCCGACCGCGCGACCCTCGGGAGGTCGAGCTGCTCCCACAGCTGGCCAGTGAGGAAACCCGCTTGCTTCATCTCGAACTGGTGACGGGACTTCGACACGGTCCTCGGCACCACGATGGTGGTGGGCTCCTGGAACAGTCCAGCAAGCTCGTCGCGCCGGCTCTCGAGCTGAGCAATGAGCTCGTCAGCAACCCGGTGCACGCCGGTGGGGCCGGCGCCGAGATATTTTCCATTAATGAACAATCGTCGGCCGCGCATCGTCGGTCTCAAATCCGCAAAACAAGCTTCCATCGATCAGGTCTGGTGAAATCTGCCAGATCTGCACGACGGCCGCGTTAACCCACCACGAACTTCCGGGCCGCAAAGGCCTCGGCATAGCGGCTGTTGCTCTCCAGGCCGCGAAGCCTGAGGATCGAGCGAAACGTCTCCTCGTCGAACCAGTGCTTGCTTCTCTGGCTGGTGAACACGCGGAGCGCATTCAACTTCCGGGTGACATCGTCAGGCTCCACTGGAACATAGAGGTTCGGCTGACCGAGATCGCCATCCCATTTCGGTATTTCGTACTCCCAGATCTGATGCGACCGGAACGTGTTCCAGGTCAGCTCGTTGACCAGGCGATGATCCTGATGAGCGTCGTGGCGCGCATGGGTCAAAATGAGATCCGGATCGGACGGCTTCAAGAACTGCTCGAAGAACTCCTTGATGCTGCGGCGCTGCTCCGGGAAGTAGGCATCGGAAAATTCCCTCAACAGCAGCGAGAGCTTCTTGTCCGGGCCCAGCAAGGATTCGGCGGCGAGCCGGGCTTCCTGCTGCCGCGCCTCATTGCCTGACAGGACACACCAGGTGACAGCGACGTCGGGATTCTCGCGCATGATCCGCAGTACCGTGCCTCCGGCCCCGATTTCGATGTCGTCCGAATGGGCGCCGATGCACAGCAGCCGCCGCACGTCCTTGAAACCCTTGAACCCGATCATACCAGCCCTCCATGCCTTTTGCGCCTTACACCTGCAGCGGAGCTCCGCTTCACCGGCGCGAATATGTTGAGATCAGAAAAATCTGGAAACAGAAGGTCGGGCCCTCTGCCTCATCTCGGCCTGATGAGGGGCGGGCCAATTGCGATCCAAAGCTGCAGGCGACGGGGCCTGAAGGACCCCGGCGCAACGTCAAGAACGCGTTAATCAAGCTTCTTCACCCGAACCTCTCTGATCAGGAGCTCGTTCGGCGATGCGATCGCATTGAGGCGAAAATTCCACCCCCATGCGCCCGCGAACTTCGCATCAGACAGGCGCCAATTCAGCTCGGTCCACTGATCGCCATCCGGTATAGTCCGATAATCGGCGCCGACGTAGCCGCGCGTCGATTCATAGTCAACGCTCATTCCGGCGATCTCACCCGGCTTTGCGCGCCGAACCACCGCGGTGATCTCAACCTGCTTCGCACCGAGCCCCAGGAATGCCGGATCGACGCGAAAATAGGCGTAGTGCCCCTCTTTGTCGGCCCTCGCGAAATTCATCCGGCGCGCGCCCTGCTCGGCCACCGTCGTATCTCGCCGGATCTGGCTCAGCGCGCCCGCTTGACTGTCATCGCCCAGTCTGGCCACGGCGACCTTACCTGCCGCGCTGGCAGCCCAGGGATACGGCGCATCGCGATTCTTGCGAGCGATCTCGATCAGGCTCGGCGACAGGCCGGTCAGCAAGACCGGCTTCGATGAAATCGAAACCGGTGTCCCTGCCCCGACCGTTGTGCTTGCGCCGCTCGGCTCCGTGATCAGAACCTCGCTATCAAAGGTGATCCTGTTGTCGTGTCTTGGAGCCGCCCACGTGGCGAGTACCGCGCCCTTCGCTCCGTCGAACATGAAGCCATAGATTCCGTCGCCCAGATTCAGCCACCCGGCAGCCTTGGGCTCCTGCCCCAGCAGATCGGTCAAGGTCTTGAGCGACGTCAGCGATGGGCGCGGCGACATGTTTTCGCGGATGAGACCATAGTCAGTCCCCTTGCCGTAGGATGGCCCGCGCGCCTCGAACCAGAACACGCGCTCGAAGCCGGCGGCGATCGAGAGAAGATAGGCCTTGGTCAGCAGAACGGCTTGCGTGTCGTCCGCGGCCTGATCCGGCATGGTCGGCGCCGACGACCCGATCTCGGTGATCCACAATGGAAGCCGCTCGGACTGATTATTCGCCTTGAGCATGTTGCGCAGCGATGTGGTCATGCTCAGAAAGGCGGGCTCACCTCCCGCAGCAAGTTCGCCGAGATACTCGTAAGGATGAACGCAGACAAAATCGAAATGACCAGCCGCGCCGGACTTGATCGCCGCGTCGAGAAAGTTGACGTCGAAGCTGGCGACGCTCATGCCGATCTTGGCGTTCGGGTCGATCTTCTTTGCTGCGATGGCAGCTTCACGAACGAGTTCTGCATATTGCGCCGGCGTACCGCCAGGAGCGAAGCTGCCGTTGAACTCGTTCCAGATCTCCCAATATTTGATATCGGCATGATACCGGGTGACCAGGCCGTCCACATAATCCCGCCAGAAACGGATGTCCTTAATCGGGAATTGTCGTGTCCCGCCATCGGCGGACGCCCAGGGTGCCAGATAAGCCAGCACGCCGACGAGATGAACATCATTCGCGCGGGCGGTCCGGACCAGAGCGTCTGGAAGCGTAAAGTTCCAGCGTCCGGGGGCCGGCTGGATGATCTGCCATTCATAAAACCCCCGCAGCCAGCCCACGCCGGCACGTCTGAGCATCGGCATGAATTGCGGATAGGCGTTGAACCATTCCGCGCCGGATGCCACGCCCCACGGGCTCAGATCGTCCCGTCGATCCGCGACGGCCGAAGAGCGCTCCTGAGCCACACCCCGCTCCGAGAAGCCACCCGCCAGCAGCGCGCACAGCACCACGCCCCCCGCCCATCGGACGAGTGTCCCGCAAGCAGTTGAAGAGAGACGGCGATCAGCGCGTCGCTGGTGGTCGACGTCTGCAGTCGGAGCGAGGCCAAATGGATTCGTCATTCCAGACTCCATGCGGGTTCACGCGACGGGTCGAACGTACCGCATGTCGATCGCGTCCGCTGCTCCGGACATTGCTCCTGCGCGCGACCGACACCGCTCATCGCGCCAGCGGAGGCGCGCACTCCGTTGCGGAGAGCCCCTCCAGCGCCGCCGAGCTGCTTCTGGACGATAGCAGCTTGACCGAACCAAGCGCAGCAAAGGCCGAAAACGACAGGCCAAGGTCGATGAAGCCACCCGACGTGGACGCCGCGATCAACCACGCCAGACAAGCCGAACGGGCAGCGCTCTGGATATGCGTGATGTGCTCCGGCTCAGGTTCCCGCGCCTGAAACCAGATGGACAGCAGGAAAAGCGCGTAACATGTCGCACCGAGGACACCCAGGCTGGAAATGGCGGCGACGAGAAAGCTGGAGGCGCGAACGCTGCCATTGCCGACGCCAAACCCATAAGTATCCAAAAAGTTTTGAATCGCCTGACTGTTCCAATTCGACCGTTCGACGCCCGAAGACGTTGACATCTTGTTCAAGACGAGAGTGTCCAGCAGATCGGTGACATAGGCGTATACGGGGTCATTCAGACAGATCATGACCACGATCAAGGCCAGAATGAAGGGCAGGCCGAAGATGACGAAGATGACTTGCGGGCGCGACGGCTTCAGCAAGAGCTTAAAGGCCAGCAGCCCGAACTCCACGAACACATAGATCGCGAGCCCGACATAGGCGGTGGTCGAGGTCGAGAACAGCAGCGCCAGCAGCGACAATGAGCTCAGCAGCAGCGTCATTTTCGGCGCAACGCCGCGCAGCCACAGCGTCGAGGTGAAGGCGAAATATCCCAGCGTGGCATATCCGAAGCTCGAGGCCTCGACGAACGAGCCGACGATCCGCTTGAAACCAGCCAGCTCGCGATCGCTCAGCATCGAATAGGTCGAGTTGCGGATGAACGCCATCAGGTCGCCGGTGTTCGTCGCATAGGTTACGAGGTCGATCACGGCAAAGGCCAGATTGAGCACGACGCACAGCAGCCCGGCCCGCGCCAGGGTGTTGCGGCCCTTTTCGGAGCTGCCATAGCCCGCCAGGATCAGGAAGCATGCGCAATTGCCGATGAAATAGATCGATTGCGTCAGATTCGATGTCGTCGGAGCCAGCGGCACGGCGTGGTTCTCACCCTGGGCGCGAACAACGAAGGTGAAGGTCTCGCCATAGAACAGCCGCGGCATGAGGTAAGCGGTCAAAGTGGCGTAGATGGCCGTGAGGAGGAACCAGAAGCCGGGGGTGCCGAACACCACCGCATGCCGCATGCCGGAGCGCACCTCCCGGTTTCCAAGAAGCTTGATCATCACGAATCCGAGCAGCAGATGCGCCGGCTGAATCGTCGTGCCGCCCAGCGAATCCAGGATGATCGCGCCGGCAGCCCCGAGCAGCGTCGTGCCGAAGAAGACATAGACAATGAAGCTTTCTTCGACGAACAGGCCGAGCAGTCCAAGCAGAAGCGTGATTGCGCCAATCGGTTCAATTGTCATCGTGACACGTCCACGGGCCTCATCAGGCTCATTGCGCGATGATCATCGGCTCGCTCTTTCCCGAGAGAGCCGCAACCGGCCGCTGCGGCGGGCTTCATCGAGGTTCCTATTCGAGCTCGAGAACACGCAAGGGCGACATCCGGCCAAGCAGCAGATCCCATACCGCCAGGCAGTTTCCCTTGAGGCGCCCTTTCCGGTCAACCCATGGCTCGGGCCAGAAACTCTTGGCCAGGTTGGCAGCCACGTTGCGCCAGATCAGGGGAGCCGCGAAATCGACCGACATCGTGCCCTTGCGGATCAGATAGAGCGGATTGGCAATCTGGGAATAGCCGACGCGAACCCCTGAGGTCCGCCCGCTTTTCGTCCCCAGATGGACACCGGAGAGAACGCTGGCGTCCACGATACGGCCATCGCAGGCAAGCTGCCTGGAGAAATCAATGTCCTCCTGCCAGCCATAGAGCGGCAGGGTCTCGTCGAAGGTGAGCGAGCGCAGGCGGATCGGCTGCATCCGAAACGCCATGTTGCAGCCATAGGTCCCGAACGTCTCCGACAGCGCTGCAGGCGCCGCGTTCGGCCGGCTCTGGGAGAGAAGTTCGAGCGCCGTATCGACGTCGACTCCCGGACCGTTCGCGCCGTCGCGGATCGGACGGCCGGTGACGGCGACGACATCCGGATGCTGCAGGAAGATGGCTTCGAGCTGCTCGAGGTAATCGGCCCGCGGAAAGAAATCATCGTCGAAGAAGACAATGATGTCCGCGGCGCCGCTCCGCTCGAGGATCCGATTGCGTTGCGCGGTCAGTCCGCGCTTGCCGGAGAGAACCAGCGATTCGAATGGCAGGCTCTGCATGGCGTCCGACGGAAGATCGGCCGGCGATGCCGGACACGCGATCAGCATGTCGGGGAGGCGCGTCTGTTGGGTCAGCAATGCGATGGTGCGGCCGACGATCGTGGGTCGCCCTGCGGTGGCGATGCCGACAGCGATGGAAAGTCGTCGCGAACCGGGCAACTCCGAACGATATGGCCGCTGACCCCGGCCCGCCGCCGAGACGGACGCATCGGATGCATTCTCATCGCGTGTTGCCGAGTTCACCCGAAGCCTCTGTCAGAGTTCAAGTCCCCTGCTCGAGCGGAACGATCGGAGATCGCCTTCGCGCAGCCTGAGGAACACCTGTCGCAGGGACCGCCCGATGCCGAGCAGATATCGATGTTGATATCCGGACAGTTGAGTGCTGGCAAGGCGAGCTCGAGCGTTGGCACTTGGGTAAGGTTACCGCAGGCGTCTCTCTCGGACGCTCATCTGGGCCTCGCAGCGGGCGCGCCGCGCGAGCGACGCGAACGTGGCGCATTGATGCGGCCTGACTCATTAATGTCATCTGCAATTTCGTGACCTCCCTGCGCCGCGCCGTGCTAGAAGCGGCGCTTTCCGTGGGTTCTCACTCATGATCAGGGATATCTGATGCGAGTTGCGATCATCCATTATTGGCTCGTCGGGATGCGCGGTGGCGAGAAGGTCATCGAGGCGCTGTGTGACATGTATCCGCAGGCCGACATTTTCACGCACGTCTACGCGCCGGACATGGTTTCCGAGAAGATCCGGGCGCATCGGATCGTGCCCTCTTTCATCAACTCGCTTCCGCGCGCCGCGCGCATGTACAAGAACTATCTTCCCTTGATGCCGCTCGCGCTGGAGCAGCTCGACCTGCGCGGATACGACCTGATCATCAGCAGCGAATCCGGTCCGGCGAAGGGCATTATTCCTCCTCCGGGAGCGCTTCACGTCTGCTATTGCCACACGCCGATGCGCTATATCTGGAACATGTATCACGAATATCGCGACGGCGCTGGAGCCCTCACGCGGCTGCTGATGCCGCCGTTGTCGCACTATCTTCGGATGTGGGACGTCTCGTCGGCGGCGCGCGTCGACAGCTTCGTCGCGAACTCCACGACTGTCGCCGGACGAATCCGCCGCTATTACGGGGCGGACTCGCACGTCATTCATCCGCCTGTCGACACCGAAGCCTTTTCGCCGCTGCCGGCCGCTGAGATCGGCGATTTCTACCTCATGGCCGGAGAGCTGGTCGCCTACAAGCGTCCCGATCTCGCGATCCGCGCCTTCAACGAGATGAAGCTCAAGCTCGTTGTGATCGGCGGCGGCGAAATGCTCCAGGAGGTGCGTCGCCTGGCGGGGCCCACCATCACGGTGCTCGGCTCGCAACCCTTCTCCGTCCTGAAGGACCATTATGCGCGCTGTCGCGCGTTGATCTTTCCCGGCGAGGAGGATTTCGGCATGGTGCCGGTCGAGGCAATGGCAAGCGGTCGACCGGTGATTGCCTATGGTCGCGGCGGCGCGACGGAGACCGTGGCCGACGGCCTCTCCGGCGTGTTCTTCCCGGAGCAGTCCGTGGCCTCGATCATCTCGGCCGTCGAGCGACTGAACGGTCTTGCCCTCGCCCCCGCGATCATCGCGGCGCATGCGGCCCAATTCGGCCGCAAACAATTTTTCCAGAACATGCGTGCCCATATTGACGGGCTTCTCGGCGCGCGTCTCGCGCCCCGGGCGACCGTCTCGCCACGGCAGGACCGGCGCACGACCGGCTGACCCCGCGACATCCCTCAGGCGGTTGAGGTCGCCGTATCGATCACCGAGAGCGCCGCCCCTTCGACCACAAGGCAGCTCAGCCGTCCCGTGGCAAACGCGCCGGTGTCGATATTGACGCGGTTGGTCGTCACCTCGACCGCCTTTGTCGGGGTATGGCCGTGCACGACGACCTTGCCGAAATCATTCGGCGCGTCCAGGAATTCGCTCCGGATCCACAACAGATCCTCCTCAGCCTGCTGCGACAACTCGACGCCGGGCCGGACACCGGCATGAACGAAGAAGAAGTCGCCCAGGACAAAACTCGCCTGCAGGTTGCGAAAGAACTGCATGTGCTCTGTCGCAAGTGCGGCATGGAACGTGGCCTGGATCTCGGGGACCGGACGAGACGGTCCGGCGCTGAGAAATCCCGGCGTCACGCCGTAGGAGACCAGGGTCTCAAAGCCGCCCAGCCTCATCCAACGATCGAACGCCGCCCGATCGGTCAGACCACGGATGGCGAGGGCCTCATGGTTTCCTTTCAGGAAGATGCATTCCTGCGACCGGCTGAGCTGGGCCAGGCGGTCGATGGTCTTCCGGGAGGCCGGCCCGCGGTCGATGTAATCCCCGAGAAAGATGAACAGCGGCCGTTCGACCGGCCGGGCCGCCAGATCGCGCTCGACCTGCGCCAGCAGCGACTCCAGCAGATCGAGCCGCCCGTGAATGTCGCCAAAGGCGTAGACCCTCATTCCTGGCGGGATCTGAGGACGTCGGCCGAGAACGGTGAGCTGCTCGGCAGCAGGAAGGGGATACGGCACGGTTCAACTCGTCGCGGCAGAAGGCCTTGCTCTAGCTTGCAGGAGCGGGTTAATTTTGCGGCTGTGGCATCGCCAGGACGGTTTGTAAGCCCTAAGGATCCGTTTCGAGCAGGCGGCAAATTTGGTACATTAATACCTAGATCGGCTCGGTCGCGAGCCCCACCGCGTCATCGATCCGTGTCCTCGCGCCTCCCTGCCTGCCGGTGGAATCAACCATAGCCGCCGATCCAGGTTGATCTACCGGTCTGACTGCTATAGATTGGAACGAGCTTTTTTTCAAATGCAAACAAGTAGTTGGAGAGCGTATCCATGGCTATCAATGGGTTATTGAAAGTGCTTTGCGCTCCCGCTCTCGTTTTTCTTGCGGGTCAGGCCTGGGCAGGGACTTGCGTCAATCCGCCGCTGTCACCCGAGGCGATCGCGCAGTTCAAGGCAGATCCAAAGGCGATCGTTGCTCCTGACACCGATACGCGGACGGTCGAAAACCTGGTCAGAGATCTCGTCGGCACCGACGCGAAGCTCGCCGCCGACATCATTCAAATTGCCCGCGATACGACGCCGCGCTTCCGCTCCGCGATTGCGGCCGGCATGGCGCAAGGTGCCATCGCCTGCTCCAACGTGGACCAGGAAGCCGCCTTGCTGATCCAGCAGGCTGTGGCGAGCTTCGAGGACAGCGCGTTCCAGGCTTCGTTCGCTGCGGTTGCTGGCGACCTGTCCACCGCCGCGGTCGAAGCGGCGGCTGCATCGGCGACAGCTTCGGTGGGAAGCGTCGTGATCGTCACTCCCGGCACTGCGCGCGGACGCACGACCCAGCCCGGCGGCGGTGGCAGCACTGCGATCGCGCAGATCACATCTGTCGGCACCATCATTCGCGCGATCAGCGGCACGAACTCGACCTCCTCGACTGCAGCATCTCCCGTGAGCGCGAAGCGCTGATATCCCAGACCAGCGACTGAGCCAGTCGAGGATTGTAGATGAACGTAGTCGGGCCGTTTTCGCGCTATTCGGACACTCTTGCCAGCGGCAGCAACACCTCCTCTTCTGGATCCCTATCGCTCCTCGATATTCGGGACTTTCTCAGTCGCCAATGGCGGCTGATCTTTCTCGTCACCTTGCTCGCGATCGGTGTGGGCGTTGCCTACCTCGCGGTGGCGCCGAAGCGCTACACCGCCCAGGCGGACATGATCATCGACACCAAGCGGGTGACCTGGAATCAATCCTCGCTCGAGACGGAAAATCGATCGATCGATGATGCCGCAGTCGAGAGCGAGATCGAGACCACCAAGTCGGAGCAGGTCGTCTCGGCCGTCATTCGCAACCTTCGCCTGACGGAAGATCCTGAATTCATCGGCGCCGGCGAAAGCCTGAAACAGCGGCTGTTCGGTCTGGCGGGACTGCCGTCCGGCCCGACAAGCGAGCCGACGAAGGAGGAGCTGCAGCAGCGCGCGATCGCCACCGTCAAGGCCAATCTGCGGATCACGCGCCTCGGCCGCAGCTATATCGAGCAGATCGCCTATACGTCGCTGGATCCCGCCAAGGCGGCGAAGATCGCCAATGCCTTCGCAGACGCCTATATCGAAGACCAGATCCAGGCCAAGTTCGAGGCGACCCATCGCGCGAGCGTGTGGCTCGAGCAGCGCATCGGCGAGCTGAAGAAGCAGGCCAGCGACGCGTTCCGCGAGGTCCAGGATTTCAAGTCCAAGAACAGCATCATCATCGGCGTCGACGGCAAACTCGCCAGCGACATTGAGCTGGATCAGTTGAGCGGATCGCTGGCCAAGGCGCGCGCCGACACCAGCCAGGCCAAGGCCAAGCTCGATCGAATCGAACGCGTGCTGGAGCAGCGTCCCGACCCCAACAAGGAAAGCTTCAACATTCCGGATCCGGTCGTGACCGACGCGCTCAGCAGCCCGGTCATCACCAAGCTCCGCCAGCAATTCCTGGACGACAAGAACAAGGAAGCGGAATGGAGCGCCCGTTACGGCTCGGAGCATCAGGCGGCCCGCAACCTGCGTGCCGAGATGGCGGGTCTGCAGCGCGCCATCTGGGACGAGGTCTCGCGCATCGCGGAGAGCTACAAGAGCGAGCTTCAGATCGCCAAGAGCCAGGAAGAAGCCATCGACAAGCGAATACTGGAGGTGTTCCAGCAATCGTCCTCGACGCGGCAGTCGCAAGTCCGCCTTCGCGAGCTCGAGACCGCCGCAAATACCTATCGCGGCATCTATGAGAATTTCCTGTCGCGGTTCACGCAATCGGTGCAGCAGCAGTCATTCCCGTCGACGGAAGCACGGCTGGTGACCTTCGCCACGACGCCCAATACACCCTCCTCGCCGAAGGCCGCGCTCACCATCGCGCTGGCGATGCTGTGCGGGCTCGGATTGGGCGTCATGGCCGCGGTGGCTCGCGAGCAGATGAACCGGCAGATCTATACGCGGGCCCAGGTCGAAAGCCTGCTGCGGACCAATTGCCTCGCAGTTCTGCCGGCGTTCAGCCAGAAGAAGCTGTCGCGATCCAAGCGCGGCACGCGGCAGTCCGGCGCGTTCCGGCAGATCAGTGAAGTGGCCCCCTATTCGGCAACAGCCGAAGCGCTGCGCTATATCAAGGTCGCGATCGACCTCAACCCTGCCGGCGGCAAGGTGATCGGTATCGTGTCGGCCTTGCCGGGCGAAGGCAAGACGACCGTTGCGGCCGGATTTGCTGCCTTTGTCGCCAAGAGCGGCGCCAAGACCCTGCTGATCGACGGCGACCTTCGCAATCCGTCGATGACGGCAACGCTGGGATATGAGGACGGACCGGGCCTGCTCGACCTGGTCGCGGGCAAATCCACGCTGCGCGAGCTGATCATCAGCGACATGACGAACAAGTTCGACTTCATCCCGGCCTCGACCCGGATCAAGCCTTCGAACAGCTCGGACATTCTTACCTCGCCCCAGTTCAAGCAGCTGCTGAAGACGGCCAGGAACGACTACGATTATGTCCTGATCGATCTGCCGCCAATTCTGCCCGTGGTCGACGTCAAGGCGGCAGCCCATCTTCTCGACGCCTTCGTCATGGTCATCGAGTGGGGCAGCACGCCATCGGACGACATCGTGAAGGCCGCCGCGGCGTCCTCCGTCGTCGCGGAGCGTCTGCTGGGCGCAGTCCTGAACAAGGCCAACGAAGCCATCATGCGCCGGTTCGAAGGCTATTCCGATCGGCACTACAACTACTACACGAACGAAAAGCCGGCCAGCGAGACGGTCTAAGGTCCGTGATGGTCTCGATGCACGCGTCCGCACGTGGTGCCCTGAACGTCGTGTTTCTGCTGGCGGGGTTGTCTGGATTGGCCTGGGGTGGTCTCTCGGCCAAGGACTCGGCCATCTCCGACGACTTTGTCGCGGTCGAAGCACGGCTGCTTCGTTTCGAGACCTTCACCCCCGGTGCAGCCAACCGCGCGCTTGAGCTGGCACAGGCGAACCCCGTCAGCGCCTGCGACAGCCACGCTCAGCACACCTTGCTGCTGCTGGAAATCCCCCTGCTCGACGCCGCGCTGCGCGCGGGAGCGGTCAAGGAATTCGACCAGCGCATGGCGGCGATGGAAGAGCGCACCCGGCTGACATTGAGCTGCGCACCGCGCGATTCATTTGCGTGGCTGGTCGCCTTCGGCCTGGCGCTCGGCCATGGCCATCTGGATGACAGCGCGTTCGCGCTGCTGGCGCAATCCTACCAGACCGGTCCGAACGAGGCCTGGATTGCGGTACGGCGCACCATCCTTGCGTCCCCAGTGATCACGCGGGCTCCTGACGGGGTGAAGGCGGAGATCCTCGACGAGTTCGGAACGCTGGTCCGCCGGGGCTTTGTCGATGTGGTTGCCAAGGCCTATGTGAGCGCACCGAGCCAGGCTCAGGCGCTGCTGAAATCCCGCATCGACCAGCTGGATTCGCGCGCGCAATCGTCCTTTGCGAAGGCGGTCGAATCGCTCCGTCGCTCCTGACCGGCCAAGCCTCACCGTCCTCGCGGCGGTCTCCATTCGAACGTCGGGGCGTAGCTGCGGAGATCTGCTCCCCCTTGGCGCAGCCGGCTGCAGTCCTCATGCGGCCCAGCAAGGATGCCGCGCCAATCGGGTCAGGCTGAATCTTGAACGCGCGGACCAAAGGTTGTCGTGGCCATCGACGCTCCCCGCCCTTCAAACCGGACCGGCCAGCCTGACGACGCCAGATCGGCAGCTGAGAACGCGAGCTACTCGCAGGTAACCGAACGATCAATGCTGTTGATCGAACCACCGCGGCCGTTCGTTACGCCTCGCTCGCCGCTGCAGCCAGCGAGAGCACGGATCCCCTCCCCGCCTGCTCGGCTCGGCTCGCGCCAATCTCGATCCGCTTTGCAGACAGCGCCGAAAACTCCAGTGAATCTACGGAGCAACGGTCCCGGTTTTCGGGATCTGCCTCGGGTCACGCGACGTACATAGTTAAATTTTAACCTTTCTCATCGCTCGGACGACAAAGGTATAAGCTCGCTGGCAGACCGGCGTGCGTGCGTCGCGATGAGAGAGCGGGTTGTTCTGTGTTGCCCATACACCACTGCGGTTCCGATTTTGCAGCAGCTGCTTGCTCAACGACGCGGAGCAAATCATCTTACGTTAAGAAATTCATTATCTTAAACATTTTAGCTTAACGGAAGGTTGCCACCCGATAATGGTTCAGCCAAATTGTGCAGCGCAGATCGATCTGATAAAAAAATCGTAAAAGAAGAGTAACGAAAGTTATTCAACGAGGGCCTGCGATATTTTGTTTTTCGGAGTACCCATATGAACAGTTTGTCAGATACGCGTTCGGATTTAAGATATTCTGCAGTCGTAGGCTCTCCATCTCCCGTCGGAGTACTGCCCAAACGTCTTGTCGATATTGTTCTGGCGCTCGGCGGCATCATTCTTTTGGCGCCGCTGCTTGTGATTTGCTACGTCGCGGTCGTGTTGTCTTCTCCCGGCCCGGCGCTCTTCCGTCACAAGCGGGTTGGATTCAACGGACGTAAATTCGAGTGCTTGAAGTTTCGGACCATGGTGCCGGACGCCGCTGAGCGTCTGCAGGCCCTTCTTGCCTCCGATCCTGCTGCTGCCGCCGAATGGGCGGCAACGCGCAAGCTGCAGAACGACCCGCGCGTGACGGCGATTGGCGCCATCCTGCGCAAGTCGAGCCTCGACGAGCTGCCGCAATTGTTCAACGTGCTCAGGGGTGAAATGAGCATTGTGGGACCGCGGCCGGTGACCGAAGAAGAGCTGGAACGTTACTCGACTTCGGTCGGCGCCTATCTGTCCTGCCGTCCGGGCATCACTGGGCTGTGGCAGGTGAGCGGCCGCAGCACGACGAGCTACGAAAAGCGGGTCGCCTGCGACGCCTATTACGCGCACAATTGGTCGATGGTCCTCGACGCCAAGATCATTGTGGTGACGATCCCGGCACTCCTTTCCACCGATGGGGCTTGCTGAGCTGCGCGCTCAGCCGGCTCGACAGGCTTGCGGGGCGCCTGCCGCGATTGCGACGAAGAGCAGCCTGCCAACGGCCTGTTAAATTGTCCTGGGCGGGCAGACCGCCCCTTCCCCGACATCATTGCAACGACATGTCGATCCGGCACGGCCTCTGGGTCACCCATGGAGATCGTGCAGTTCTGAGCTCGGGAAGGCACGACCGCTTTACGTTAATTCTTTGAAAACATTGCTCGTTTCTCGCATTGCGCGTACCCCTGCACAAGCCGCGAAGAATGAGCCGATGAGCGATTTCCAATCCGCAGATCACACCAAAGGGCCGCGCGGCCAAAAGGGGACGTCGTTGGCATTGAGGCGGAAAATCTCTATCGCGGTGCTTGTCCTGACCATCCTGACGGCCATGACGCTGTGGCTGGGGCTGCTTGGCTGGGGCGCCATGGAAGTGGTGCTGAGCGCAGTCTCTGCCGTCGAGAGGATCTGGACGTCGGCGTTCTGATCACTCACCGGCAAGTCACTCACCGGCAAGGACCTGCTCCGAAGTCCTGCCTGATGACCGCTCGCCACGACCGAGCGCATGATGCGCCGGAGCGGAGGCCGCGATCTCGCCAATGGCGCGCTTGAGCAGATCGCTCCCACAAGCATAGTCCTTAGCCCGACCCAACCAACCATCCGGCCAGCGAACTCACAGCCTGCGTGGCGGCGGACGGACGATCGTGCGTAGATCGGCGAACTTCGCCGCGAAGTCAGCGACCAACGCACCTCAAGATGCAGACCAGGAGCGCGGCGGCCGCTATCATTGATGATAGCCGGCCTGACAATTGCTTGTCACAGACAATTACCTGCCCCGCCCTAGGCAAAAATTTACACCCTTGCGGGACAATGATCACGAACGGCGTACGCGCTGCGGTCGCATGTTGCTCATTGAGGTGTCGCGCATGGCTCAAATCTACACGGTATTCATGTCGACCCTTCTGGGCGCGATCGTCCTCAGTGGCGATGCCCTGGCGCGTAACCGGGTGTCACACGAGCCTGTTCAGCAATCCGCGATCTCCGAGGGAGGGCCGACGCTGGCGCCGTTTCAGCATGTGCGCTTCTGCATCCGCTATCCTTCGGAGTGCAAACCGGTCGCCGAGGGCCGAAGCCGTGTCGACCTCGACCCCAACACGTTCGACCTGCTCGTCCGGGTCAACCGCGACGTCAATGTCGCGATCGCGCCGGCGAACAAGAGCTACGACACCAACCTGTCAGATGGCTGGACCATCGCCCCCGGCGCTGGCGACTGCAACGACTATGCGGTGACCAAGCGCCACGAGCTCGTGCAGAACGGCATTCCGCCGAGAGCACTTCGGCTGTCGGTCGTCAGGACGTCGTCCGGGGTCGGTCATCTGGTTCTTGTGGTCGCGACGACCAAGGGCGACCTGGTGCTCGATAATCTCACCGAGACCATCAGGAATTGGGAGAGCACCAACTACGCCTGGATCAAGATCCAATCGGCGCGTGACGCGCGGTTCTGGAGCGAGGTCAAGCCGGACGCCTCCACGCTGTCGCGGGCCCATCACATCCGTATCGCCGGCCGCTAAACATCCGCGTTCGGCCTCCTTCACGACCGTGTCCATCGTCATGGGATCCCAACTGATCCATGGCGATCTACGCAGCCGGAGCACTTTCTGCGTGCTCGGCGGTCGCCCGCGCCAGGCCGGATCCAAGCAGGATCGAGAACGGGATCAGATAGCCCGGGATCTGGAGCGAGAAGTCGATCAGTGAGTGCAGATAGGTGAGCGCGACGACGCCAAGGACGGCGCAGGCCGAGCCTTCGCTGCGATCCTTGGTTCTCTGGGCATAGCGCACCAGGATGACGACTGATCCGAGCGCCGCGGCCAGAATCATGACCGCGACCGGAAGCCCCATCTCCAATGCGATCTCCAGCAACGTTGAATGCGCGTACTCCCATACGCCCCAGCTGCTCAGATCGTCGCTTCGCACCGATGGAAAGATATCCGCGAACGTCCCGGCGCCGTAACCGAGAACAGGACGGGCGAGCATCGCGTCGACGGTGGCGCCATAGACCCTGAAGCGGCTGTCGTCGAACAGGCCCTGGCTGCCGATCCGGCCACTCTGCCCGAGCCACACGGCGATGACGCCGAGCACCAGCACTCCGGCCGGGAGCGCATAAGAGAGGCGGAAGTCGAACGTCTTCCTGACGAGAAGGAACATGGCCAGGAAAGCGCCGAGACAGGTGCAGATCAATCCGCCCCGCGAGCTGGTCAGGAGCTCGGCGAACAGGCACAGCAAGGCGGCCGCGAACAGGAGCAAAGCCCTGTAGGCGAAGGTCTCATTCCACGGCATCAGCAGCAGGAAGCGAATCGACGGCGCTTCGATGGCCTTTAGCGAGAGAACCGCCCGGCAGAGCCACAGGATGAAGCCGGCCCCGATGAAGGTCGCGGCCGTGTTGTGATTGATGAAGGTCGCCGTCAGCATGCCGTGATACGCCTCCTTGGGCGCCCACAGCACCAAGTTCGGCGTGACCACGAGCGCGGCGATGCCATAGGCCGCGTAGACCAGGATGACGTAGCGCGCGACGCGAAACAGCTTATCAGTCCGCCGGCGCGAGACGCCGACGAAAAAGCCGTTCAGGACGCCGGCGACGAAGAGCAGAAAATGCCCGACCGCCTCGCGCGGGATCTGCGCACGCGCAGAAACCTTCGCAGGCAGCTGGAGGCCCAGCAGCTCATTGGCTTTGCCCCAATTGGCATCGGCAAGCCGGTCGGACAGATTCGGGACGATCTGCAGGATGGCGACCCCGGCATAGACGCCGCAGCCGACCAGAAAGACCAGGAGCAACCGCGCCTGAAGAGGGCCGAGAGGAACGCTCAGCCCGAGAATGACGCCGAGGGACAGAACCACCACCCAGATCGCGGTGGCGAGTTGGTCGACCGAACCGAAGAACAACGGGGCAAGCCCAAATGCTCCAAGAGTCAACCAGAGCTGCAACGACCTCGCCATGCCGAAAACCAATTCGGAAGTTCAACCGATCAGGATTCGGCAGGGCTCGAGCGTGTCAGGGTCACCACCTCGTCTTGACCGCCGTATTCACGTTGGTGACCGCAGCCGCCGTATTTCCGGTCGCGTTCGCCGTGTTGTTGATCAAGGTCAGGAGCTTGTAGTAGTCGACCACCTTCGCGTTGGCGACGTACATCACGTCCTTGGTGCGCATCTGGAAGCCCGACGCCAGAAGCAGCCCGGACGGATCACGCAGATTCACGTGATAGATCGTCGGGATACGGTCATAGGAGAAGCGCGCCGTATCGATGCCCAGCTTCTGCAGCAGCGACCGCTCCTCATAGCGATAGATGAAGACTTCAGCCGGATCGGACTGGTTGTCGTTCAGGCCGCCGGCCTTGCCGATCGCCTGCGCGAGGGTCAGCGTCTCCGTATCGAAGGTGATCTCGGAGTTGAAGCCGAACACGTTCTGATTGAGCGCGCCCAGCGCCGTAAAGGTCGGCGATTCCCGGGTGACGAAGATCACGTCGTTCGGGCGGATGAAGATGTTCTCGTTGGGGTCATGGACAACCCGGCTGAGCAGCACCTTCACGCGCTTCCCATCGCGCTGCAGCGTGATGTAGCTCTCAATGGCTTCGTATTTTGGACCGCCAGCCCGAGCGATCAGAGCCAGAAGTCGCTCACCGACGCTGTTCAGTGCCAGCACGCCGGGCGTGTTGACGTCGCCGAGGACGCTGACGACGCTCGAATGCTGCTGATTGAGGCTGACGACAACCTGCGGCTCGATCGCGCGGTTGCGCAGGCGCGCCACGATGGCCTGCTGGATTTCGGGCAAGGTCCGCGCTGCAGCCGGAATCTCTCCGGCGTAGGGCACGTAGATATTGCCCTTCTGGTCGACTGCCTGCGGTGGCAGATCGACAAAGTTGCCCGGACGCGCGCCGGCCGCGGTCGCGGGCGTGAACAGGCCGCCTGGCGCGGCCTCAAAGATCGAAACGTTCAGGACGTCGCCGACACCCGCGACCTGGACCGGCTTTGGCCGCTTGTCGGGGAAGGCGCCCTGGAAGCTGATGAGATTGGGCTGCGACAGGAAGCCGATCGTATCCGCGCTCACATCCACCAAGGCATAGGGCAGAGCAGCGGTTGAACGCAGGCCGGCAGTCGCCGTGGCCTCGATAGCGTCGCTTTTCGGCCCGGTTCCGGGCAGAACGGCGCATCCCGGCAGGATCATGGCGATCGTGAGCGCCACAGCAGCTCGCGACAGAAATTTGAGACTTCCAAAGGTTGCAGACAGCGCCCGAACGGCGTTCATCGAACCTGCAGAGCAGGACGGCGTGAGCGTGGCAAGTTTGCCGGCCCCGGTCCTGAAGAGTGCCCTCTCGGATGCCATGTTTTCCCGTCGACTCACTGATTCCAGCCCACGCAATTGGCCGGGCCGGTTCCCCACATCGACGGACCCTACAGGGCCGACGTAGCTGCCGAAAGAGCGCAGTGGCAAAAACGCACCAGTTTTGAGCAGCAAGTTGCAGATGCGCCACAGACCACCACACCACGAGTGACGAATTGGCAACCACTCGCAACTAAGAATTCAGCCCACCAGTCACGACCGAAGGTTGCGCCCACCGAAACACAACCAAAAGATGTATTTATATTAGAGCCTCCTTTCTGGACGTGCTTCGGCACCCTCCCACCACCTCTCGCACACGCGGCAGTCGCAGTTAAGGTTTTGCTAGGAAATTCGGTAGAAGCTGGAACGCGATACGCCTCGTTGTGGCCGCACCCGAGGAAACTTGGCGGTAAATGTGCGGTATTTTCAAACCTCCGAATCGTGGTATTGTCAAAATTCGGTTGGGGTACGGCCATGGGATATGCTGCGATTGCACTTGCCACCTTGGGACTTGGGCTTGGCCTCACGTCCAGGGTGTGGGCTCTGCTGCCGATCGTGATGCTGGTGTTCCTGGGAACGGTCACCTTCTCCGTCGAGCAGGGCTCTGGCCTTCTGGAAGCGACGCTGGTCGTCGTCTTCGCCCAGATCATCATCCAATCCTGCTATTTCATCGGGCTGGTCGTCAGGACCACCTTTGGACCGCCGCGCCAGCCGGCCATGAAGCTGTCCAACAAGGCGTCGATGCAGGCATTCGCGGACGTCCGAACACCCCGCCTGCGCCGGCACGTGGCCTGAGCAACCATTTGACGGGTCACACAGATCTGCGCCGCCTCACCGCCACTTGGGGCGCGGGATCGTGGCTTGACGCTAGGACTTTTTCCCGACGCCCTCTATACTCCCTCCCAATCCTCTCATTCACACAGCTGCCCTTTGGGCATTGAGCCGGATTGAAAGCTCCTGTCAGCGCGAACTCGTTTCCTCGATCCGCCCCCTTACGTTCCGTGCTTGAAGTGCGGCTTTGGCCAGCAGGACGCCCGCGAGGATGCGTTGGCACCCGGCCACGGAGGCCCGTTATCAACAGGGCGGGGCCATTCGCCTGCGCGCTCGCCCCGGAAAACTGATCTGCCATGACCAACATTTCCATCGCCCTCGCGACCTTCAATGGCTCTCAGTTCCTGAACGAACAGCTCTCGAGCTATGTCAGCCAGACGGTGGTCCCCGACGAACTCATCGTCAGCGACGATGGCTCCCAGGACGCCACCCTCGACATCCTTGCGAAGTTCGCCAAGACGGCGCCGTTTCCGGTCCGAATCATCTCGGGCGAGCCGCATCTCGGCTTTGCCGATAATTTCTTCCGGGCGGCGCGCGCCTGCTCCGGCCGCTTCATCGCCTTCTCCGACCAGGACGATGTCTGGCGTCCGACGAAACTCGAGCTCGCGCAGCGCCGGCTGCAACAGGACGATTCGTGGGTGGCTCTGCACACCTCTGTCTTGACCGACGTCGCGCTCGCGCCCAGGGGATTGCTGACGCAAGGGATCACGGCATCCCGGGTCTGCGAGCCGCTGGAGCTCGATCCCTATGTCGGCCTCGGCTGGGGAAACACCATGATGTTCGACCGGCGGCTGCTGGAGCTCGTCCCACCCGAAGAACGCCCGCGCCAACCCGAATCGCCCGAACGTCCGTTGTCGCACGACACCTGGATCTACGCCTTCGGGGCGGCTCTCGGCCGCGTCTCACATATCGATGAACCCCTCTGCCTGTATCGGCAGCACCAAGGCAACGCGTTCGGCTCCCGAAAGCGTGGACTGGTCGAGCGCATCGGCGCGGCGCTCGAGGCGCCCCTCTCCCGCCATCGATCGCGGGTCGAATTCTATCAGGCCCTGGAAGCCATTTTCGACCGGCTGAGCGCGCCCCACCAAGGGGACATCGCGGAGAGAGCCCGAAGGGCCGCGCATGTCTACCGGCAACGTTGGCAGCAGCTCCAGACCCGAATCAACATCTACACAGGCGAGAACTTCCAGACCCGCATGGGTCAGTTCATCCAGTTCAACCGAATAGCTACGACCGACGCGCACGCGCCCTCGCCTACGCTGTCGCGATTGAAGGACATGGTCATCGGCGTCTGCGGCATGGGCCGAATTCGATAGACCCGCACAGCACCAGGACAAAGATGCCGGGCTGCGGCAAATAAAAAAGCTGCCCCGAAGGGCAGCTTTCAGAACATTCGTTGAGCCGTCTGATCACACCAGGCGCAGAGCGACACCGCTGCCGCGCCGGCGATAGCCGATCAGGCCGACGCTCAGGAAGCCCAGGATCATCATCATCCAGGTGGAGGCCTCAGGAACACCGTTCGTCATCGTGTTCAGACCAACGGTCACGTTGTCGATTTCCAACGAATTCGTGCCGCTGCCGAGCACGATCGTGTCGAAATACGCGCTGGGGTCGAATTTGAACTCGACGTAACGGTTCGCATTGGTCGCCGTGGAGTTCGGATAGGACGATGCGGTCAGGCCCGTCAGCGACGCGATCTGCGTGCCACTGAAGCTCTCGATCAGGACATTGTTCTTGTAGAACGCGATCGAATTGTAGGTGTCCAAGGAGCCGATATACAGACCAAAATAGGTACCGACGGAATTGCTCAGCTTGATCGTCTCGGTCGCCCCACCGAACACGTTCAGATAATTCGAGGTGTCAGCGCCACCCTGGAAATAGGGCGCCGCGAACTGACCAGGCACCGATCCGTTCTGAATCGTCGCATTCTGAGACACGAAGGAGAGGGAACCGTTGGTGAAGTTCGCGAGGGTTCCCGCGGTGCGGCTGTCGAAATTCTCGGTGATCTGGTTTGAGATGACCGGGGACGTGTTGGTTCCAAAGGCCAGCGCGTTCAGCGTAACCGTGGCAGCCTTGGCCTGGACGGAAGCGATGCATGCGGCAGTCAATGCCAGCAGAGCCAATGATTTTCGCATTACGCGACCCCCATATTGAGATTGTGATAAATGAATTCCTAACGCGGCGCATCTTGATTACCGTCTCGGTGGCGCGAAAGCAAGGTTCGATAGCCGCCTTCTCGCCATGACAAGGACACGAACTGTTAGCTGTGCTCATGCAGCAACATCCTGCAATCGCGGGATTTGGCGGTAATTTTGGCTGACGGCAGCGGTTATCAACATCAAGCCGCGCGAATTAACTATTGAATCCGCAAGAAAATTCGGCAGCGGCGCGGCTTGGCCTGCGGACATCTGATGAGGCCTGGCGGTATTATAATAGACTTGGCGGAACACTGACTAGTTCAATTGCGGTGAATATTTCCACGTGTTTTATGTCGAGCTACGACCCTATTGTGGCGACCGTCGTTGTCCCGCTGAGTATTTTTTGTCGATATGGCCGTGGATCCCACGCGAACGCCCAGTCACTTTGACCTTCTCACGCAGCCGTTTCGACTCCTGCGCATCGATCCCGCGGCCTCCAAGCAAGCTGTGAGCGAGGCCCTTCATCTTGCTCAAGAGGCGCATATCGCTTCGCCGAGCGAGATCCTGGCAGCGCACGACGCTCTCTCCGACCTCAACACGCGCCTCTTCCACGAACTGACATATCCGCTGAGCTGCTCGCCCACCGAGACGACGGCATTCTATCTTGCGCTCGACAACGATGTTCCGCTCGACGATGCGCTGTCCTTTGCGCAGAGCTTGGCTCCGCTCGATCGCGCCAATCTTCTTGCGCATCTCGCAAGCCATCGACCCGCGCCCGGCGAACTGCTCACCGATCTGATCTCGGCCCAGGCCGCGATCGACGTCAACGAGGTCTATGCGAATCTCAAGGCCGCGCGTCAGAGCGCGGAGCTTCCGCCTCCGTCGCTCGCCAATGTCCATGCTGTGCTGGGGCCTGTTCTCGAATTGCATCTGGCAGCTGCGCTCGACGGCTATGAGACGGTCTGGGACGCCGCGCCGGCGATGCTGGACTGCGCCATCCAAATCCTCTCGGCAAAGGACACCCATCGCTGGACGCGGCTTGACGTGCTGCTCGACAACTACCAGAGCGCGATCGACGGACCGCGCCGGGATGCCGGAGGTTTCATCGAACGGGTCTGCGCGTTGCTGCATGAGCACCCGAAAGACGTGGCGCTGCAGGAGCGCCTCAGGGAATCCGTTCATCTCTGGACGTCGCTTTGCCGCCCGCTGCTGGCTCGGCAGCTCACATCCGGCCCAGATGTCGACTTCGATACGCCGCTCGGCGCGATCCGTGAACTCATTGCATTCCTCGCGCAGGCCGGCGAATCCAAGGCCGCATTGGCAATCAGCGATGCCAGCAGCGTGATCTTCGCTGCCGTCCCGACCACGATGGACCAGCTGAGCGCCGACGCCCGCCTGCTGTCCCGACTGGCCGTGACGGCCCAGCTCGAAGAGCTGAGTACGGCGATCGAGAGCGCGCAAGCCAATCTCCCGGACATCATTGCAGCGTTGGAAAGCTCCGGCTTCGGCGAGCGGTCTGTCGGGCCCGCACGCGCCCTTTGGAATGCCTTTGTCCAGACCACCAAGATCGCCGAGCCGGCCTCGCGCGAGCTGGGCTGGAAGAGGATGCATCAGTTCACGCTCAGCCTGAGCAACGCGCCGCAAGCGGGCAAAGCGGTGATCGCACTCATCTCCGGATTGATCGTCTATGGCGAGGCGAACGCGGCGCCTCCCGCGCTGCTCAAGGAGATGCGGAACAGCCTGAAGTTCATGCAATCCTTCGTTGGAGCCGTGCCTCCCCAGAGCAGCCGCAAGCCGGTCGCGCCGCCCGCCAAGCCAGTGACCCGACGCCGTCGTCTGGCCGACGTTCTTCTCGGACGCATCCGTCGAATGGGCCTGCGTCGAAAGAAAAGTGCGCGCCCCAGCCTGCGCCGACGGCTGTTGCGCCCGTTGGCGCTCGGCGCGGCCGGCCTGGTCGCCATCATGCTCGGTGGCGCCGCGATCAACCTCAGCGCGCATTGGCTCCGCGGCATTTCGTCGGATTTCACGTCATCGGCCGCAACCGCCGACCCGCCTCCCCTGGCCCTCCAGACGAAGCCGCCGGTCGGCACCGGACAACGCCTGGAATTGGACGCGGTCCGCTATTGTCATTTCCAGAAGGAACGGCTGCGGCTGATCAAGCAATGGATCAAGACGCCGGAACAGGCCCGTCATCTGAACCTGCTCGTCGTGGACTACAATTCCCGCTGCTCGGACTTCTTCTATCGCGACGATGACCTGCGGAAGGTTCAGACCGAACTCGAGGCGAACGCGCCGCGTCTCGAGTTTGAGGCCAGGCAACTCATCGCGGGATGGTAATGGCGCCAGTCAGCCGCTAGATTGTCGCGAGATATTGAGGGCGATGATCACGAGACGCGCAGGCGGATCCACGTCCAACACCGCCTCTTCCAACACCACCCTCTCAACAGCGGCCGCCGCGCCGGAAGCCGATCGATCCACCGCAAAAAGCCAGCTCATGCGCATCGTCATCGTCGCCAGCAATGCATCTCGCCGGTTCGGCGGCGAAGCGTTCATCCCGTTCAACTATTTCAGGCTGCTGCTGGCCCGCGGAGAGGACGTGCATCTCGTCGCCCATGCGCGCAACCGCGAAGAGCTGTCTCACGAATTTCCGCATCACGCAGACCGGCTGCATTTTGCGCCAGATACAGCGTTCCACCGCGCCATGAACCGGCTGAGTCGCCTGCTTCCCAGACGCGTAGCGGACATCACCTGCGGCATGCTCGTGCATCTCAGCACGCAAGTCGCGCAACGCCGCCTGATCCGTGACCTCATGAAACAAGGATGCGTCGACGTCGTTCATGAACCGATCCCGGTGTCGCCGAAGACGCCATCCTTGATGTACGGGCTGGGCACCGCGGTCGTGGTCGGACCGCTCAATGGCGGAATGGAGTATCCGGACGCGTTCCACAGGGAGCAGGACGTTCTATCTATCGTTGCACTCAGGTTTGGACGCTTTCTTGCCCGCTTCGCCCATGCGATCTTTCCCGGTAAGCTGCGCGCTGACGTCGTTCTCGTCGCGAATCAGCGCACGCGCCGTGCCTTGCCCAAGGGCGTCACAGGCAAGGTCGTCGAGCTCGTCGAGAACGGCGTGGATTTTTCGATCTGGCGCCGCGCCAACAAAACGGACGATAGCGACGAGACGAAGGTGAAGTTCATCTTCGTCGGCCGCCTGGTCGACTGGAAGGCGGTCGACATCGTCATCGAGGCGATGGCCCGACTATCGGATCGCGCGTCGCTCGCCCTCGAGATCGTCGGCGACGGTCCGATGCGCAAGAGCTGGGAGGCCCTCGCCGAAAGCCGGGGCGTCGCGTCACAGATCGCATTTTCCGGCTGGATGCCGCAGGAAGCCTGCGCAGAGCGAATGCGGGCGTCGGACGCGCTGGTGTTACCCAGCCTGTTCGAATGCGGCGGGGCGGTGGTGCTGGAGGCAATGGCCATGGCGCTGCCGGTGATCGCCACGGATTGGGGCGGACCGATCGACTACCTCAACTCCAGCTGCGGCATCTTGGTGAAACCGGACTCCCGCGAAGCGTTGATCAACGGCTTCGCCAATGCCATGAGCACGCTTGCGGCCTCGGCGTCGCTGCGTCGCCGGCTGGGCCAAGCCGGCTACGAACGCGCCCGCGATCACTTCGATTGGGATCGAAAGATCGCGCAGATTCTGGCCGTGTATCGTACGGCAGCCGCGCAGACAGCCTCTGAAAAATAGTAGCTGCTCTGGAAAGGTGCTGGTCTATCACTCAGCGCCAGAGCACGACACGCATCATCTATCTAAGGCGTGACCAATCGCGTGCTGCGCCGGCCGAACAGCTTCATCAGCAGACTGATCGCGCCGTCGGCCAGGAACATCAGGACCACGGCCACGACGAACAGCGCGACGCCGGTCAGATCGTGCAGCGGTCCCTCCATCCTGTCGACGCCGCCGTAATAGGCGATCAGCACCAGTGAGGTGACCCGCAGGAAATTCGCGAACACTGTGATGGGGATGATCAGGAGCAGCAGAGCGATCGCCCTGATCTTCTCGTTCCATCGGAAGGCGTAGACGTAGAAGACACCCAGCGCCGAGAGAACGAAGATCGAATTCAGGCCTGAGCAGGCATCCTGCACCAGGAGTTGATAGGGGCCGATCAGAATGACGACGCCGTTCTGGGCGATCGGATAGCCGGCGCTGTAGAGCAGCTGCGTGACGGAGTCCGAGATGAACACCTTGAGCGGGATCGTCGCGGCATCCACCATCCAGCCTGGCGCAGGCGCCGAGAAGATCAGGAAGCCGATCGGGAAGGCCAGGACCCGCAGCAGCCGCCAGCCGGCGAGCAACAACACGAGGCCAGCGATGACGGGGATTTCCGAGGCGACCTCGAGAAACCAGACATCCTGGTTGCGCGCCAGGACCAGGAGGCAAAGCCCGGACAAAAGGGACATCCAGCCGGGCAGCGGAGCCGGACGTAGTTCGGCATTCCAGATCAGCGCGCGTGACCGCCAAGCCAGCCATGCCGATGCGGCGATGATCAACGGCCCATGCCCCTCCTGCTCGGTCCGCCAGGGTCCCTGGGCCAGAGTGATGAAGGTCGGCGTGTAAGCAATCGCAAATGAAACGGCGATCACTGCGGGCCAAAACCACCGTCGCGAGGCAGGCGCCCAGGACGCCGCACTGGTATCAAAATAGGTCATTACGCCCGAAATCTCTTACCAGAAAGCCGCCAAGGCGTAGCATCGGGCGGAAAGCAGCGCAATGGCACCACCCGGTGTGTGGTTTTCGCGGCCGCGCGACCTTTCGTCCTCAGCCGGCGCGGACCGTGAGAAACGCATAGGCCGCGCCCGCTGCGATCAGCAGCAAGGCAGGCAGCGGCCAGCCATTGTTGCCCAACTGGTTCGCGCCTGCGAAAGCAACCGCGCTGAGCGCAAACCGCAGCAGGGTGCGCGGCTCCCGGTCCGACCACACGAAGAACGCGATCACCATCGCCAGGAAGCAGAACACAGTCAGAATATCGAACGGTTCGTTCATGGTCATCACGGCCCAGATCGGCGACAATCCTCAGCTTCTGCGCTGCGGCCCCCCGTGTTTCAGATCATTTGGGAGCCTGAAGCTTCATGATCTCGGCATAGTCGCCTTCATATTTGGCAGCCAGCACGGCCTCGACGGACGCCAGGCTCGCCTCCGACCTTGCGAGATCGACCTGCATGGCCTGACGCGCCAGCCGGGCTGCGGCCTCACCCTCGAGCGGCCTGGTCTCGACCGCGTTGACCTTGAAGAACACGCTGTTCGGCTGGCCCCGCAGCAGGAAGATATCATCCGCTTGACGCTGCCTGATGCGATCGAACACATCAGCCGGGATATCGGCGCTGCTCAGGGCTCCAGTGGAGCGCGAATGAGCGATTCCGAGTGCCGTCAGCTTCTGCGCCACCTCGTCGAGCGACTTCATCTCGCGTGTCGCCTCGAACACATCCTGCGAGGCCGCATTGGTCGGCACCACGATCTGCTCAATATTGGCAACCTGGCGGTTGGCGAATTTCATCGGATTGCTGCTGATATAGGCGTCGACATCGCTTCCCACGATGGCCGAGCTCTTCTTGGCCACTTCGCGCGAAGCCGCCGCCTTGGCAAGAACCGTCTCGCGCGCGCGCAGCAGATCGAGCAGAACGGTAGGCTCACGGTCGAGCTTGGCATCCAGGGCCTGGCGGACGAGATATTTCCGCGACACCAGCTCTCCGAGCACCTGCCGGACCACCGCGGGATCCTTGCGCTTGTCGGCGGGCACCTGAGCGACGCGAAACTCATTGTCGAGCTCCTGCGTGGTGACGACATCCTCGCCGAGACGCGCGACGATCTGGCTCTTCGCCGCGTCGGCCTTCTCCTCAGCCTTCTTGCTGCATCCAATCAGAGCGACGCTGCATAATGCGATCGATGCAGCAAGACGACGCGCGCGGCTGAGCCTGACCATGCTCATGAAATAGCTCCAAAACGAAGAAATGCCTTTGTCGAAGTCGCGTAGCTTTGTCGGGTCGTTCTGTCGCATCGCCAGCGGCCTTCGCCGCGCGCTCGACATTTGACCGGACCCGTTCGTATCGCCATCTCCGGCACCGGTCGAGGTCCTCGACCAAACTTGAGAAAATCGGTCTTCTATGGTGATATTCAGCGGCAGTCCGGCTATACGGCCTGCGGGTTCGTATCCGAGGCTCCGCGATGAAAGTCAATCCGGTTCAAGCTCTGCTCGCAGCGCTCGCCATCTTGTGCGCAGCGCTTCTGGCCGAGACGCTGCGGCCGCGGGAACTGATGGCGAATGCCTCCACCGTGCCCAATCTCGAACAGGTCATCCCGACCAAGTTCGGCGAATGGACCCTGGTCCCGAATGTCGGCCTGGTCACGCCGGACCCCGGCGGCTTTGTCGAGGACGCGTCGGTCAAGATCTACAGCCAGGAAGTCGGACGCGGCTACATGGATCGCGCCGGCAACATCGTGATGCTGCTGGTGGCTTATGGACCGGTGCAGGATTATCGCCTGAAGGCCCACCTTCCCGAGGTCTGCTACGGCGCTGCCGGCTTTCGTGTCACCGAGAAGAAGCTGAGCTCGGTGTCCTACCGCTCCGAGGCCAGTCCTTTGCCGCTGAGCCGGGTCACGGCCACCAAAGAGGGGCGCTTTGAGCCGGTGACCTACTGGATCCGCATCGGCAATGACGTCGTCACCGGCGTTTTCGATCGGCAGCTTGCCCGCATGAAATACGGCCTTATGGGCCTCATTCCCGACGGGGCGCTGTTTCGCGTGTCCACCGTGGGCATCTCCGAAGATGCCGCCTACCGGCTGCAGGCCAGGTTCATTCAGGATCTGATCAAGGCCATCGGCCCGAACAATGAGAAGTTCTTCGTCGGCGCGACCTGAGAACGGACCATGATCTCCGCCCTCTCCTGCGCCGCGAGATGTTTCGGGTGGTGCCTGTTATTCAGCTTCAGCTTGACCGTCGCTGCGACCAGGGCCGCTGACCGCCCAAGCTCGCTCCTGCCGTTTGCGGTGGCGATCAACTCGGCCCAGGAGGTCCGCATCGGCAGCGGGATCTATCTCGGGAAGGGCTGGGTTCTGACGGCCTCGCATGTCGTCGGAAACAGGTGGCAGGTTCCACTGGTGTCGATTGCAGGCAAGCGCCTGCCCGCCAGGATCGTGAAGCAGGAGCCGTTCGAAGCCTCCGACCTGACATTGCTTGCGATTGACGATCACGATCTGGCGCCGGAGATCCGAAGCCTGCGGATCGACCTGTGCAAAACCCCTCCATCACCTGGCGAACGGGTGATCAGCGTCACGCCGGAACAGGAGGTCGCGACCGAGATCCTGTCGCCGATCTGGCTGCCGCAGGACGCGCGAAAGTTCGATACGCTGATCAAGGATGTCGCGAGCACCGGCAATTCGGGGTCCGGCATCTTCGATGCGGACGCGCAGTGCCTCCTCGGCATCGTGAGCCGGAAGATCTCGCAGTCGTTCCAACCGGCGGCGGGCAGCGGTCAGCAGCCCGCGATATTCGACCTTGCGAAGTATTTCGTCCCGGCCGCCAGGATCGCCGAGTTCATTCCGGCCGGCCTGCTCGAGACCTCTCCCTGACGAAGCGAAGCCTCAGCTCGACCCATAATGATAGCCGTAGCCGTAATAGCTTTCGGTTCGTTCTGAGACCTTGTTCACCAGGACACGGACGATCGGAGCCGACTTCAGGTGCTTGTAGCATTCCTTGATGTCGGGCAGCGTGGACGTTCCCACCGCGGTGACCAGCAGAATCGATTCCAGCCAGGGCAGGATCGCGAGCACGTCATCGCCGATCAGGACGGGCGGCAGATCCAGGATGATCACGTAAGACCTGAAATCCCGCTTCAGGGTCTCGATCAGCGAGGTCATCGCCTGCGACGCCATCCACTCGGCCGAGCCGGAGCGGCAGACTTCACCAGGCAGAACCAGCAACTCATTGTCCTGGATGGAGGTCCGAACCATCGTGCTGCTGAGTCCGGCTCGCACCTGGAGCACGCTCAGGATGCCGTTCTTGGCCTCAATGCCGAGATAATCGGCGACCTTGGGCTTCATCATGTCCATGTCGATGAGCAGCACCGATCGCTCCGGCAGGCGGGCGATGCTCATGGCCAGGTTGCATGCGGTCACCGTCTTGCCGCAGCCCGCCGTCGGCGAGGTAATGGCCAGGATCTGCCAGCCCTGGTCATCCATCGCCTGCAGCACCTGGGTTCTCAGCATGTCGTAATAGCGACCGCTTTCCAGCATCGGATCGTGGGCAACGATCCGCTTGGACTCGAGATGCGCCGCCCTGAGCTTGACTTCACGGTAGACGATTTCGGCGCCCGCCGAAGCCTCGGGTGTGAATGGATCAAGCGAAGCGTCTTTCGAACTCAAACGCGCCGACCTGGCTCGCTCGAGCGCCTGCCTTATCGGATCCAAAATCTCTTCTCCAACTGAAGCTATCGAAACAATCCGACGCGTGCTTTGGCGATCATCAGGTCCCAAGGCAGCAGCACAAAGGCAAGCACGGCAACCAAAACCACGAAACCAACGCCTGCGGCGATCAGGAGACGCGTACGCCGCTTGCTTCGCAACACCTCGCCCTTGGTCACGATGTACGGAAGAGCCACGACAAAGTGGCTGTCGAACAGACCATAGATGTCGGCGGTGCGCCGAATCGTCTTGTCCAACATCTCCAGCAGCAGGGTCAAGCCGCCGCCGACGCCCAAGCCGAGCAACAGGCTGAGACTGAGGATCTTGCGCCGGTTGGGACGAATCGGCTCCTGGGGAACTGCGGGCTGCTCCAGGACTTCGAATTTTTCCGACTGCTGATTCTTCTCCAGGGCCTCGCCCAGCTGGGCCGCGGCATATTTGGCGCTGGCGTTTTCGAGGTTCTTCTGAATCGCCTCGCGCTGCGACTGCAGCGCGTCCAGGTTCACGCCATTAGAGTTCGACGGAGCCAGCGACTTCTCGGCAGCCTCGATCTGCCGCTTGAGCGCTTTCATCATCGGATGCTTGTCCGAATAGATCGCGCTCTTCTGCGCATATTCCGCCCGCATCTGCGCCAGCGGATCGATCGCGCCCGCGCTGGGGGTGCCCTGGGTTTCCTTGGCCTGGGCGATCTTCGATTCCAGGGCCGCACTCTCCGCCTGAAGACGCTCGACCTCACGCCCGAGGAACTTGGTGGTATCCGACGCGCGGCTGGTTCGATCGCGGATATCTTCGTTGAGAATTCGGGTGACCAGCTCGTTGGCGACGCCGGCGGCCAGGTTCGGGTTGGAATCCTCATATCCCACGGTGAAAACAATCGTGGGATTCTCGGTGCGCCGGGAAAACGACAGCGTCTGATTGATGATGGTGATGGAGGTCTTCGCCTTCATCAGGTCGACGAGCTGCGTCGGCGACATCAGGTTCCGCTGTGCTTGGAACAGCTGGAACTTGTCGACGATGGCGATCAGATTGTCGCGCGTCATCAGACGCTGCTCGATCACCTGGATACGTTCCTGAGCGGCGCTTGTGACAGTCGGCCGCACCAGCTCGGTCGGAATCAGCTGCGACTGAACCAGGATCTTGCCTTCCGACAGGTAAGTCGGCGGCCAGACCAAAGCGACGCCGGCGCCTGCAGAAACGATCACGATCAGCGGCAGCAGAAGATACAGAAACCTGCGCTTGAAGATCTCCCAATAGAATGACGGCCTGAGGAGATTGCTCTGGCGATCGTCACCCGTCTCGGCGTCATCCTCGTAGTTAACCTTCTGAAGCATCGGCAAGCGAATCGGGCCCTACGGGTGAGTATCCCAGTTGCAAATAACGTACCATTTCTATATGAAAAAGTGGATGACATTTAGACCATTGCGCTGCCGAACCACAATAAGTTTGTTAAGCTGTATTACCGCGAGATCACTTGGCGCCAACAATGGCGAAGAGGGATGATCTGAGACGGCGCAGGCTTTCAAGGAACAGCGATGTACGAGGCGTATTATGGGTTTCGCGAGAAGCCCTTTACGATCCTACCGGACCCCGACCTGATCTATTGGGGCAATATGCATCGCATGGCCTATACCATGCTCGAATTCGGTGTGACGAACAATGCCGGGTTCACCGTGATCACCGGCGGCATCGGCTGCGGCAAGACCACCCTGCTCCGGCACCTGCTGAAGAAGCTCAGCCCCAACGTCACCATGGGACTGATCTCGAATTCACCGCAGGGCCGTCACGAGCTGCTGCAGTGGATCCTGATGTCGTTCAACCAGCCGTTCGACGGTGATTATCCGACGCTCTTCAAGAGGCTGCAGGAATTTCTCTATCGTCAGTACACGGGACGTCGCCGCGCCATTCTGATCATCGACGAGGCCCAGAATCTCGGTCTTGATGCGCTCGAGCATCTGCGGATGCTGTCCAACATCAATGCGGACAAGCACCAGATCCTGCATTTGATCATCGTTGGCCAGCCGCAATTGCGCGATCTTCTGCTCAATCCGCAGCTTCATCAATTCGCCCAGCGGATCTCGTCCGACTTCCATCTGCAGCCGCTGAGCCCCAGCGAGGTCGCGAATTATATCGCGTTCCGGGTGACGGAGGCCGGCTCTGACCGAATCATGTTCACCCTCGACGCTGCGGCGAAGATCGCCGAAGCCAGCGGAGGCGTGCCCCGGACCATCAACATCCTGTGCGACACCGCTCTCGTATACGGATATGCGAACGGCATCGACGTGATTTCCGGCGACATCGTCGAAGACGTTATTGCAGATAAGCAACAGTTCAGCATTTTGCCGCTGCACAAGCCGTCCAAAATCGCTAAGTATAGGTAGTATCAACGGTTTTCCTGGACACTACCAACCCACAAACGGCGCCGCAAGGGCTCTTCAGGCTTGCGCCGTGGGGCATCGCTATCCATAGTGGGCGCGGAATTGACACAAAATTGCTTTGCGTCTGCACGGGCAGATTGAACGGACGATGCGTAGACTGATTGCATGGATCGGGATTTTGCTCATGTCGGCGGGCGCAAGCTTCGCCCAGAGCAGCGACGTATCTCCGGTCACACTCAAGCCGGGCGACACGCTGTCGATCACCGTCCTGCAAGACCCCAAATTCGACCGCACGGTGATCGTCGATCCCAACGGCCAGATTGCCTTTCCGTTGGCGGGCCACATCACGGTGAGCGGGTTGACGCCACAGCGGTTGGAACGCGTGCTCAAGAGCAGGCTGCAGCGCAATTACAAGGATGCCGGCGAGCTGGAGGTGACGGTTGCGCTCACCAACGCGGCCAAGCCTGACGTTCCCGAAGATGATCTGAAGCCGAAGATCTTCATCACCGGCGAGGTTCTTCGCCCCGGCCCCTATGCCATTCGCCAGGCCACGACCCTGGTGCAGGCGCTGTCGCTCGCGGGCGGCCTGGGACCCTTTGCCGCACGGCGCAGAATCCAGGTTCGCCGCGGCACCGGCGCCAACGAGCAGATTTTCTCGTTCGACTACAAGAGCTACGAGTCGGGCGGGAGCCCTGAGTCCAATATCTCGCTCCAGGCCGGCGACGTGATCATCGTGCCGGAACGCGGCTTCCTGGAGTGACCATGTTCGAGGGCGCACGGGTGAAACGGATTACGCCCATCGTTGCGGTCTGCCTTGGGCTGCTGCCGCGCTCGGCTTTGGCCTGGGACTGGTCATTGAGCTCGACGATGAGCGAGACGGTCGAGTTCAACGACAATCTGTTCATGCGCAACATGTTGGCGGGCGGGACCTTCGGCTCCTACACCACCGTGACCGCGAATGCCGTCGCAGTGACCCCGACCTCCCGCCTGACCATCGACAGTGACGTCGGGTACCGGAAATATTGGGGCGGGACCAACGGCATTACGCAGACCGAATCCGACTCGGTCGGCATCAACGCGCATTATGAAGACCGGGGAAAGGTGCCGGGCGACAGGAATTTCCTCGACGGTAACTTTCGGCGCTCCAGCGCCGTGGTCGCGGTTCTCGGCGATCTCGGCCTGCCGACCACCGTTCATGGCGACGTCAATCGGACCGGGGTGAGAGGCGGAATCCAGCGGAGCCTCTCGGCGCTCGACACGGTTTCCTTCGCGGTCGGCTCGACGCTGACGACCTACGATCCCGCCAGCAGCGGGACGCAGTTCACCGATACGAGCGCCGCAGCGAGCTGGAGCCACCGCATCGACCCGATGACCACCGTCTCGGTGTCGTCCCAGGCGCAGTGGCTGAACTACGACTCCACGCCGCGATCGAGCGTCGTGCTGGTGACCACCACGGGCGGTTTCGAATCCTCGTTCTCTCCGGTATTCACCTACGGCGCCAATGCCGGTGCGGTCTACGCGACGGCGGATGCCGGCACGCCTGTCTTCCCGCTCGCTGGCCCGTTCCGACCGACTGTGACCGGCGGGTCCTCGGTGGGCTTCGTCGCCAACGCGCACGCCATCTACCGGATCACCAAGAACACCACGCTGAATGTGCTGGCGGCGCAGACGACGTCGCCTGCGATCACCGGCGCCTTGACCAAGCGGACGACGTTCCGTGCCGGCGTCACGCAGATGATCAATGCGCGTTCGAGCGTTTCCGTTGCCGGCGATGTGTCCCGCCAGACCTCATCCGGAGCGACCAATGATTTCGTCTCCGGCAGCGTCTCTTACGCCTACCAGATCGCCCGCGATTGGAATGCGTCGTTCACCTACCGTTATCTTCACCGCACCGCCACGACGGGAAATGCGCTGCTTGATCCGCTGACAGGCCTGCCGCTCACCAATGGCGGAGCCGCTAGCTCCAACAGCCTGATGGTCACGGTCGCCAAGACGGCGACCATCATCCCTCTCGATAATTGATCAGACCCCGGCTTGTCGCTCTTATCTGATCGCGGCGCGGATCTTGTCCTTGAGCGGCGTCCCATCCGGTTCCGCGCCGAGCGCAAGCTTGAGCTGCTCATTGGCCTGCGCAGCACGTCCCATCGCGAGATAGCCCTGCGCCAGATGATAGCGCGCTGCCGAGAAGCTCGGCACGCGGGCGATGACACTTTCGAGAAGCTTGACGGCCTCGGCCGTGTTGCCGCGCTTCACCTGCGCCCAGGCATAGGTGTCCTGGAACTGCGGCAGATCCGAGCTCTTGAGCCGCTCGGCCAGCTGCACGGCGCGGTCGAGGCTCACTTTGTCGGTGCGCTCGTCAAGCAACAGGCTGGCCAGATTGTTGACCGCGAGCAGCGCATTCGGGTCGTCCTTCAGCACGGCCTCGTAAGCCGCGATCGCCCCGTCATTGTCGCCGCGCGCGAGCGACAGGCTCGCTTGGCTCAGCCGTAGGTTCAAATTGTCGGGGTTCTCCTTGAGCCCTTCCTTCAGGATGCTGGCCGCCTCGTTGAAGCTCTTCTCGTTGGCGTAGAGCTCGGAGAGAGAGCGATATGCGGCCTCGTTCTTGGGCTGCTGCGTGATGACCCGCTTGAAGATCGTCTTGGCTTCGTCGGTTCTGCCTTTGGCCGACTGCGTCTGTCCCATCAGCAGGAGGAGTGCCGACTCATCCGGACGGCGCTTGAGCATGTCGGTGAGCAGAGCCTCTGCCTTTTCCGGCCGGCCGGAGCGCAGATAGGCGGCGACCAGCAGGGTGGCCGGGCGAACGGCGTCAGGCGACGCAGCATGGGCCTCTTCGAGCGAGGCCACGCTCGCCTCGAGCTTGTTCTGGCCGGCCAGAGCCGCAGCTCGCACCTGATCGGCGATTCCGGCGCTGTCCTCTGCGCCACGAATGACATCGGCAACCGCCAGGGCCCCGGTCCAGTTCTTGCGGGCGATGCGAACCTGCGCCAACGCCTGGAGCAAGGGCAGGCTGCGCGGGTTCCGCGCGATCGACTCCAGCAAGACGGTTTCGGCCTGAGCGAGGTCCGGCACGCCCTGGAGAAAGGCCGCATAGGGAAGCACGAAAGGCGGTGCGAAGTTCGAGAACTTCGCCGCATCGGCATATTGGCGTGCAGCAAGCTCGGCCTTTCCACTGCGCTCAAAGGCGGCGCCGAACATCAACAGCAACTCGGGCGATTTGGGCTCGTTGTTGAGAGCCTCCCGCAGATCGGCGATGGCTCCATCCACCTGCCCCGCATCGAGTCGCATGGCGGCGCGCAATTTGAGCGCGCCGGTGTTCCGCCGGTCCTTCTCCAGCACTTCGGAAACCAGCTTGTTGGCCATATCCGTGTTGCCGCGCCTGATATAGACCTGAGCAAGCCTGTTCTTGGCCGCAAGGGCGCGATCCGGGGCAGCGCTCTTGACGACGGATTCGAGCAGGCTCGTCGCTTGATCCAGATTGCCCTGCAGATAATCGAGATCAGCCAGGGACATCTGATACGGGAAGACATCGCCGCCAGCCTTGATGCGGCTTTCCAGCTGCTCCTGCGCCGCCGCCGGACTGCGGAAGCTGGCCAGGAAGCGCACCAGCCGAAGATTGGTGGCGACATCGGCCGAGCTATCGGCCGCCGCGGTGCGCAGCTCCTTTTCCGCCTCGTCGAGCCTGCGCTGCTCGACATACAGGTTGACAAGCTGCTCACGGAATTCGGGTTTGAAGTCGACCAGCTTCTTCAACGTGGCTTCGGTCTGCACAAGATCGCGCTTCCTGCCATAGATGGCCACCTTCAGGGCAAGAACGCGCGGATCGTCTTGTGAGGCAGATGGCAGCTGGCTGATCATCTGCAGGGCTGCATCGACGTCGCCCCGCGCAACCTGAGCGCTGGCGAGCACCATCAGCGCGTCGAAATTGCCGGGCTCAAGGCGAATCGTCTGCTCCGCGTCGCGCACCGCCCCAGCCAGATCGCCGGCCTTGAACAGGACTGCCGCGCGCAGGGCGTGATAGTCGGCGCGCCCCTTGTCCTCGGGGGTGGCGGCATCCAGCAGCTTCAGAGCAGCGTCGTTGCCGTTGTTGGCGAATAGGATCTTGGCCAAACGGAGGCGAGCGTCGAAGTCCTTCGGATCGAGCTCGACGATGCGGCGAAGCACCTGGAACAGCGCTCCCGTATCCTTGAGCCGCTCATCGATGCCGGCGAGAGCGCGGAGCGCGTCCAGCCTGTTGCTGTTGAACTTGAGGGAGGTCGAGAGCGCGACGCGCGCGTTCAGATCGTCGTTCTTCTCGAGCAGCGCCATGCCGCGTTCATAATAGTCCTGCGACCGCTTCTCAGGCGACCCGCATCCGGCCAGCATCGTGATGAGCGCGGCCGCGACGATGCGACCGAGATACCGCTTGCTACCTACGCAGACCATGGAACAACCCTCTGGCCGAAACAAACGACGTTACTGAAATACCTGAAAGTTGGCCGGCGATGCGACTTGATCGTCGTCCTCTCGCCGCGAGAGACGGGCCTTCGCTACTGCATGGCGCGCGTCGGAGTCCAGCAGAAAACCGAAGCCGTTCAGCCGGAAGGCGCGGCGGATTCGCCATGAGCTGTTCGCGAAGACCAGCCGGCCGTCCTTCTGCAACATCGATTTCCGCACCATCAGGAGCAGGCCCAGAAAGCGCGCGTCGATCGACCGCAGCCGGGCACAATCGATCGTCAGCTCGTTGCTTTGCCCGATCGCCGCGCGGAGCAGCGGCACCGCCTCTTTGACCGTCTCCGCGACGCCGTGGCCGGTCAGCTCGATCGCATGTGCGCGATCGCCGATCTGGCGCATCGATGCGGTCAAGCCGGATTGGTCCTTTGCCCGCAACCTCCGCAACACGAGCGCCAGGGCGAGTGGCAGAACGCGGGACACCATCAGGCGCATCAGAACGCCGCCATCGTGCAGATAGCGCCGCCAGAGATACGGCTCCTCCTTGATGCGCCACAGCCACTCGAAGCCGGATTTGCGCACGAACAGAGGCGCGCGCTTGAGAAGCCCGGCCTGGAAGTTGATCGCAGCGCCCAGATGGGAGCGGACGGGTATCCGCAAACGATCGTGGTTGGCGAGCAGCCAGGACTGTCCCTTCTGCGCTCCCAGCGAAGCGACCAGAAACCGAGCCCCCGAGGCGTTGACGGATTCCATGATCGCGTCGCTGCTCATGTCGTCGACCGAGCCGAAGCCTGGAAACAACGATCCGACACAGGACACCGCACTGGACTGGCTGTTCAGCACGCGCCCGGCGGTCTCCGCCACACCCTGCGGGCCACCGAACAAGAACACCTTCACCGATCCCTGCGGCCCAAGCTTCAGCCGGTCGAAAATATCGGATCCCGCGACGCGCCCCTTGATCGGAATGCCGATCAGGCGCGAGATCCAGACGATCGGCACCCCATCCACGGGACACAGATCGCTCATCAGAAGCGACTCGCGAAACGCCGGGTCCGTCTGTGCGGTCACGAGGAAGTTCAAGTTCGGCGTGGAGATGAGATACGGCTCGTCGCCCTGCAGAGCAGCACCGATGCGATTGGCCACCTCATCGAGCCCGACCGCGTCGATCGGGATTCCCAGGACCCCGTAGACGTCGCGAGCCAGATCGTCCGAAGAGACGGAGCCGTCGAATTGTGATGCTGAAGGCCCGGCCTGCAAAGGAACTGCTTTCTATTGGTTGAAAATATCGTCGGGACCAAACGACAGCGAGCACGGCCGGTCAAGCAAAATACAATACGCAGCGCCTTCAAAAAGCCAAAATTGGACCACGTCTCCGTTCAGCAATGCGCGCCCGGTTCTGCTTTGCAGAACTCATTCCTCACCGCGTCCGCGCTTGGTTCTGACCCATGTTTTGTCCGCGGCGAAGGCCTGGGCATATATCCCGACCTTGGCTGCGAGATAAGGCCAGATCGCGCGGACGCCGCTCGCGGTGATGAGGTCGCGGCCGCGCGCATTCCAGGCCAGCAGCAATGCCGCGACGAGCACCGTCATGGTTCCCAGGCCGAGGAGGAACGCAGCGCTGCCCGCGCCCAGCAAGGCGGCGGCACCGTTGACCAGCGTGACTACGAGGGTGAGCAGGCCGAGAAGCACGATGGGCGGCACCGCCGCATCGAGGCTCAAGGCCAACAGATCGCGATTGCGCTGAACCAGGGCTCCGCCCATGAGCGGGCAGAGCCGCCTGATCAGGATCGCGAGATGACCATGCTCCCAGCGTTGCCGCTGCGACCGAGCGGCCGCTGCGGTCAGGGGAAACACGCTGCGCACCTGCGCGGCCGGACAGAACAGCGGCGCCTGGCCGGCCGCGGCGAGCAACAGCCCGAGTTCGAGATCCTCGGTCAGATGGCCCGATGCGATGTTGACGCTTGCAAGCGCGCGGCGCGGAAAGGCCATGCCGCTTCCCATCAGCTGACAAGGCAGGCCGAGGGCGCGCAGACCGCGCGGGCGCAGATCGTTCTTGATGCGCCAGGCGAACTCGGCAATCTGATGATTGACCGCCGCACCCGGCGGGGCCGACATCAGATACATGCCCTGGATTGGCCGCTGCGTCGCGCCGCAGACGCGGGCCAGCACGTCGATGGCCCCGTCGTCGACACGACAATCCGCATCGATGATGATAACAATCTCCGGATCATCGGCGGCCAGGCTGCGAAGGCCAAAGTCGAGCGCAAACCCTTTGCCGCGGTGCTGCGCGTCGTTCCGCCGAATGACCTCGGCGCCGCTGGCGAGCGCGACCTCCGCGGTGTCGTCGCTGCAATTATCCGCCACGACGAGCAGGCGATCGCCTGAACCGACCTGCGACCGGATATCGCTGATGGTCGGAACGATGCCGTGGCTCTCGTTATGAGCAGGGATCAGCACGACGACGCGGGGGCGCGCTCCTTTCCTCGTCGCGCCCCCCTTCTTCTCGAAGTGAGCGGCGACGATTTCAACGAACAGCACGAGAACGGCCCACGCCAGTGCAACGGACAACAGCTGGAATGGAATGAAAACCCAACTCATCCTTCGATCCGAAAAAACATCCACGAGCCGACCGGGTGATCCGACGTGAAAATCACGGCACCGGCCGCGCTCGCCGCAATCGGCCTGTCGAGGCCGATCACGGCTTGTCGGGACGACGACCAGCCGCTAAGCCAGATCGCTGTTCTTAGAGCATGATCCGGAAAAGTGGAAACCGGTTCTCCGAAACCTCATGCTCGAGCAAAGGGATAGGATCATGATGCGGCTTCCGCCGATCGCAGCATGATCGAGCATAGGAGCTGGGATCATTTGAGCGGCCATGACAGATCCGCCATTGCCGACTGGTCACGCGAGCGGCCGCAGAGATTCTGGGATCCCGGCCGGAAGTTGCTGCTCGCGCTGCGCCGGTATCAATATTGGCAGGCGCGCGGCGGGCTGTTCGCAGCGATCTTCTGCAAGTTTCTGGTTCTTCGCCACCGCTTCTGGAGCGTCGTCACCGGAGCCGACATCCCTCTCAATTGCAATATTGGCGGCGGCCTCCTGATCCCCCATCCAAATGGCATCGTGATCCATCCGAGCGCCCAGATCGGCGTAAACTGTTTATTGTTTCAGCAGGTTACGGTTGGCTCGGTGGAAGACGGCCGCGGGCTGCCGAGGATCGGCGATCATGTCGACATCGGTGCCGGGGCCAAGATCCTGGGTCCCGTGAGCATTGGCTCGCATGCCCGGATCGGGGCCAATGCGGTCATCACCAGGGATGTCGACGCCGGTTCCACGGCTTTCGGCGTCAACCAGAGCAAACAATCTCAGGGCGGGCGTGAACCGTGAACGCCGTCTCGAACACCAATTCAATTGCGAGCGAAGCCACGTTGCCGATTTGCGACATCAGCGTCGTTCTGGTCAATTACAACACGGAACATCTATTGGAGCGCGTCTTTGCCGCGCTGTTTGCCGCGCGACAGTCGCTCACGATGCAGACCATCGTCATCGACAATGCCTCGCGAGACAATTCGGTGGCGCTGCTTCGGAGCCGATATCCGGACGTCGAGCTGATCGCCAATGCGAACAATGTCGGCTTCGGACGCGCCAACAACCAGGCCCTGCCGCGCATCCGCGGACGCTACGTCCTGCTGCTCAATACGGATGCTTTCGTTGCCGAGGACACGCTGACGAAGACGCTCGCTTATATGGACGGTCAGCTCAAGTGCGGCGTTCTCGGCGTTCGCCTCGTCGGCGAGAGCGGGACGCTGCAGCCGTCCTGCCGTTACTTCCCGACGCCGCTGAATGTCTTTGCCGCAGAGAACGGACTGGGACGGTTGTTCCCGGCCGTGCAGATGGTCGACGATATGAGCTGGGATCATGCCGGGACGCGCGCCTGCGACTGGGTCCCAGGCTGCTTCTATCTGATACGAAAATCGGCTATCGACCAGGTTGGCCTCTTCGATCCGCGGTTCTTCGTCTATTATGAGGAGGTCGATCACTGCCGCCGGATCCGGCAAGCAGGTTGGCAGGTCACCTATTTCGGTGATGCGACGGTCGTTCATATCGGCGGCGAGAGCGCAAAGGCGGATGACCGGCTGACCGCCGCAGGACGGCAGATTGCGCGACTGCAGGTCGAAAGCGAAATGTTGTATTTCCGCAAGCACCATGGGCTGACAGGATTGCTCGCCTCCCTCGCTCTGACCTGCTGCGGTGCCGGTCTGGACCTTCTCAAGGATCTCCTACGTCCCCACAAGGATCGTCCACGACATGCTCAGCTGCAGAAACTGAAGCTTGCTCTTTCCCTGCTCGGTCCGACGGGCTGGGCGACGAGACCAACGCGGTAGGCGCGCAGAGACGATCCTTGCATGTTCGACAATATCAGACACGACCTGCAGGTCTATGACCATGATTGGGGCGCCCAAGGATTCTGGGCGATGCTGGTCTATCGCTTCGGCCGATGGCGCTACCGGGTCCGTCCTGCCCTGCTGCGCAAGTTCTTCTCGGCGCTCTACAAGCTGTGCTTCAAGCTGATCCAGATCCTCACCGGCATCGAGCTGCCTTGCGAAGCTGAGATCGGCCGCAACTTCGTGATCGATCATTTCGGCGGCATCATCGTCAGCGGCTACACGCGCATCGGCGACAATTGCCGGATCAGGAACGGCGTCACCATCGGTCTCCGCCGCGTCGAGGAGAAAGTCGCGCCGGTGATCGGCGACAACGTCGACATCGGCGCTGGCGCCAAGCTGCTGGGGCCGATTCGCATCGGCAACAACGTCGTCATCGGCGCCAATGCCGTCGTGATCACCGACGTCCCGGACGACTCGATCGCCGTCGGCGTGCCCGCCATCATCAAGCCGCGCCGAACGCAGTCCGCCTCAGATGACTGACCCAGCCCCTCGCGCGTTCGGCGTCGTCGCGATCGGCCGCAATGAAGGTGAGCGGCTGAAACGCTGCCTGACCTCCATCCATGGCGCCGCCCGGATCGTCTATGTCGATTCGGGCTCGACGGACGGCTCCGTGGCCTGGGCCGAGCAGGCCGGCATCCACGTCGTCGCGCTCGACATGAGCCTGCCGTTCACGGCAGCGCGCGCCCGCAATGCCGGGATGCGGCGATTGCGCCAGCTTGCACCCGAGATCGATTTCGTTCAGTTCGTCGATGGCGACTGCGAGCTGCAGCATGACTGGCCGGCCGCCGCGATCACCTATCTCGTCGAACATCCGCAGGTCTGCGCCACCTTCGGCCGCCGCCGCGAGCGCTTTCCGGAGCGTTCGATCTACAATCTGATCTGCGACCGCGAATGGGATACGCCGGTGGGCGAGGCCAAAGCCTGCGGCGGCGACGTGATGATGCGGGTCGACGCGCTGGAGGCCGCGGGCGGCTATCGGGACGATCTGATTGCCGGCGAGGAGCCCGAGCTCTGTGTCCGGCTGCGCGCCTTGGGTTGGAAGATCTGGCGCCTTGATCATGACATGACGCTGCACGACGCGGCCATGCATCACTTCTCGCAATGGTGGCGACGGCAGGCCCGCAGCGGCTACGCGTTTGCCCAAGGCACCCATTTGCACGGCAGAACCGACGAGCGGCACTGGGTCTGGGAATCGCGCAGAGCCTTGCTCTGGGCGATTCTGATTCCGTCGGCCGTCCTGGCCGGACTCCTGCTGACCGGTCCCTTGGCGCTGCTGTTGCTGCTGATCTACCCTGCGCAGATCCTTCGTCGCAGCCGCAGAATGTCGGGCCCCTGGCGCACCCGCTTGCAACTTGCCTTCTTCGAGCAGCTATCGCGCTTTCCTGAAGCCTGGGGGCAGCTCCTGTTCTTTCGCAACCGGCTCCTGGGCCGTCACGGGCGGCTGATCGAGTACAAGTGACATGCGCATCGCCTATCTGGTGAACCAATATCCGAAGGTCAGTCACAGCTTCATTCGCCGTGAAATCCTGGCCCTGGAGCGCGAGGGCCTGGAGGTCACGCGAATCTCCATTCGCGGCTGGGACAATGACCTGGTGGATGAGGCGGATCTCGCCGAGCGCGCGAGGACGCGTTACGTCCTGCAGGAGGGCGCCGTCGCGATCGCGATGGCCACGGCCCTAGCAGCGGTCACGCGGCCGCGCGCCTTCGCGCGGGGCTTGCTGCTCGCCTTACGCATGGCCCGGCGGGCCGAACGGTCCCTGCCCTATCACCTGATGTATCTGGCCGAGGCCTGCCTGATCCTGCGCTGGCTGCGCCAGGCCGGCGTCGCGCATGTTCATGCCCATTTCGGCACCAACTCCGCAGAGGTGGCGATGCTGGTGCACGCGCTTGGCGGCCCGCCCTTCAGCTTCACGCTGCACGGGCCCGAGGAGTTCGACAAGGCACCGCTGTTGGGGCTTGCGGCGAAGATTCGCCACGCCGCCTTTGTCGTCGCGATCAGCTCATTCGGCCGCAGCCAATTGCTGCGCCTGGTCGAGCACGCGCATTGGAGCAAGATCCAGGTGGTCCGCTGCGGCCTGGAGCAGATCGACTTCGAGATGCGCTCCGATATTGACGACAGCCGGGACCTCGTCTGTGTGGGCCGGCTGTGCGAGCAGAAAGGACAGCTGATCCTGATCGAGGCCGCGCGGCGGCTGGCCGAGGCGAATGTCGACTTCACGCTGACGCTGGTGGGCGACGGCGAGCTCCGCGACGAGATCGCTGCGCTGATCGACAAGCATGGGCTTGCCGACCGCATCCGCATCACCGGCTGGGCCACCTCGGCGGAGGTGCGATCCCACCTTCTGCGCGGGCGCGCGCTGGTGCTGCCGAGCTTTGCGGAGGGGCTGCCGGTCGTGATCATGGAGGCGATGGCGCTGCGCCGTCCGGTCATCTCGACCTATGTCGCAGGGATTCCCGAGCTTGTCAGGGACCGGGAGCACGGCTGGCTGGTTCCGGCCGGCGATGCTGAAGCGCTCGCTGCGGCGATACGCCGCTGCCTCGACAGCACCCCGGCAGAGCTCCAGTCCATGGGACGAGCGGCCTACGCCCGCGTCCGCGCGCAACACCAGATCGAGACCTCGGCGCAGCAGCTCAAACGGCTGTTCGAAGCCGGCGCAAGCGATGTGCGTTCTTCCCAAGCCAGCTGATGCCGCGTAACAGGTTCCCGCCGCTCCCAACGACGATGTGGGTCACGGAGAATTCCGCCGGCAGCGGTGGACAGCTGCCGCGCGGGCTTCGATGATCGAGCATGGGGACCGAGATCCTGGCAGATATGGACGCATGAGCTTGCGATTCACAATCGTTCAATATGCCGGAGATTATCGGGAGGCGTTCGAGCGCCTGTCGGCGGGCGGCAAGGAAACCTATTACGCGCAGCGTCATTCGGTGGATTTCGTCGGATCTCTGGCCAGGAAGCTGGAGCAGGTCGCGGTGATTTGCGCCGTGAGCGACAGCCCTTACGATGTGGTCCTGGCCAATGGCGTTCGTGCCGTCGGCGCAGGCTTGCGTCCGGGCTTCGATCCGGCCGCACTGCTGCCGTTCGTCGCCAGGACCGAGCCGAACCGCCTGTCGATCAATTCGCCCCTGGCGCCGGTGCTGCGATGGGCCAGGCGGAACCGGATCCGAACGATCGTGCCGCTGGCAGATTCCTTCAACTTGGGCGGTCTGCGCGCGGCGATCCGCCATCGCCTGCTGGCCCGTCAGCTCAACGACCCGCTGATCGAGTGGGTCGGCAATCATGGCATCAGCGCCTGCCTGTCGCTAGCGGGCATCGGTGTGCGTGCCGACAAGATCGTGCCGTGGGACTGGCCTCCGGCGCATCGACCGGCCGATTATCCGTCGCGCAGCCTGACGGGTGACGGTCCCCGCAAGGTCTTCTATGTCGGCAGCCTGTCGCAGGCGAAGGGTGTCGGCGATCTCCTGGCTGCAACGGCCAGACTTCGCAGCCAGGGCTATCCGGTGTCGCTGACGCTGGCGGGGCGCGACGCCGACGGCAGCATGGCCGCGCTGGCCCGCGCATTGGCGATCCAGGACGCCGTCACCTTCCTTGGCGTCGTCGCCAATGAGGACGTTCCGCAGCTGATGCGGGAGGCCGATCTCGTCGTCATTCCGTCGCGGCACGATTATCCGGAAGGGCTGCCGCTGACGATCTACGAAGCGCTGTCCGCCCGCACGCCGATCGTCGCTTCGGATCATCCGATGTTTCGCAACGCGCTGACCGACGGCGAGAGTGCGGTGATCTTCCGGGCACGAGACGTGAACCAATTGGCCGCGGCGATTGTCAAAGTCTTGGACGATCCCGCGCTCTACCAAGCGCTCTCGGCAAGCTCGGAGGACGCGTGGAACCGAATTCAACTGCCGGTCACCATGGGTGCTTTTGTCGCAGCCTGGTTGGAGGATACAGTTCCTGCGCGACAGTGGCTCTCAAGTCACAGCTTGAACTCGGGGCACTATGGTGCCGCAATCGAGAAAGCTGTGCCGCGGAGTTGAAACATCTCGCCTTGGACAAGCATCGCTTGCTATTGTTCAGCGATTACTCCGTTTCGCCAGCCTTCCAAATGTCTAGTTAGATGATATCGAACGCAAGCCTGCAATTACTCAAGTATCGGCGTCATGCGAAGCGTCTGTTTGCCGGTCCTGGTACGTTGGAAGCCGCAGCCTATCGGCGCGAGATCATTGCTCCCGAAGAGCAGGCGAGTTTCCTTCCATTGCTCTGTCTCGATGGTCAGATCGAGCGGATCACCGGCGCGCCCGCGGAATCGACACTCGCGCAGGAGCTCGAGACTGCGACGCGATCGAGCGGTGTCCATGCGCCGACCATTGCCTATCATCTGAAGGACGTCGCCCTGGTCGACGGCTCGGTCTATTCCGGCACGATGCGCTTCTTCGTGCGTGAGCTGAAATATGATGGGCAGGTCAAGCCCGTCGAGATCGAGCAGGCAGCCCTGGTCTCGTCCTATTACGGCGTGAAATATTTCGGCCATTGGCTGCGTGACGATTGCACGCTGCACCTGCTGGCCGAAGATCTCGGTCTCCCTCCGCTCTGCCTGCCGGGGCCGACCGGGCTGCATGTCGAGCACTACAAGGCGCTGTTCAACCAGAGCTGCGCGCCGACGTTCCGGGCGCGGATCAGGCATCTGACGATCTTCAGCGACTATCATCACAACCGCCTGCGTCGCGAGCGCTACGAACGCCTCCGCGCGGTGGTCGGAGCGCGCTTTCCGCACAAGGGCCGTCGCACATTGGTCTACCTGAAGCGCGGCCAGGACGGAGCGCGGCGCTGGATCGAGAACGAAGCAGAGATCATCGACGGTCTCACGCGCAGCGGCTTCGTCGTTCTCGACACGGCGACGACGCCGTTCGACGCGATGCTGGAGGCGCTGGTCGATGCGCGCATGGTTGTCTCGCTCGAGGGCAGCCATATTGCACATTGTGTCTATGCGATGCCGTCCAGCAGCGGCCTGTTAGTGCTGCAGCCGCCGGACCGGTTTTCGGCCAATCAACGGCAATGGAGCGCGTGCCTCGGGATCAGGTCGGCCATGGTCGTGGGCATGCGGGGGCAGCAGGTCGGCGGCTATCGCTTTGATCTGAGCGAGATCCAACAGACCATCGATCTGCTTGACAGGGCGCTGGCGTGACCGCGCCCGGCTTCGACTGAGGGTCGGGCAATGACCGGCCGTCCCGACCCGCAGGGTGACGCCAACGCATTGACGCGGCCGGGCGGCGCGACCCGGCTCGCCTTCTTCATCCTTTGCCACAAGGCGCCGCATCAGGTCATCCGGCTGATCGAGCGCCTGCGCGACGATCGCAATGTCTTCGTGGTTCATGTCGACAAGCGGGCGGCGGTCGAGGTCTATCAGGAGCTGCAGGCGCTGTCCGAGCGGCTGCCCAGCCAGGTGTTTCTCTGCACCGAGCGCCACCGCTGCTATTGGGGCCGGTTCGGCATCGTCGCGGCGACCTTGAGCTGCATGCGCGAGGCGATCACGAGAAAGCTGGCGTTCGACCGCGCCTTCCTGCTGTCCGGCCAGGACTATCCGATCAAGTCGCAGGACGAGATCCGCGCGCAGCTCGATGCGCATCCGAACGCCGAGTTCATCGAATCCTTTGCCGCCGACGCGCCCAATCGGTGGACCGCGGCGCAGGGCGAGCACAACGCCCTCAACCGCGTGCTCTATTGGACATTGTCGTTCCGCAGCCGGCACATCCAGATCAAATGGCGCCGGCGCTTTCCGCTCGGCTTTCGGCCCCATGGCGGCTCGATGTGGTGGTGCCTGACCAGGGATTGCGTCGCCTATATCGACAGCTTCGTGGGGCAGAACCCCGCTTATGTCCGCTATTTCAAGACCGTCTTCATTCCCGACGAATCGTTCTTCCAGAGCCTGCTGTCGAACTCGCCGTTCCGCGACCGGATCGTCAGCGACGATCTGCGCTATGCCGATTGGGAGCGTCCGAATCCGCTCTATCCGCGCACCCTGGACATGGACGATGCCGAGCGCCTGCGGGCTTCGCCAAAACTGTTCGCCCGCAAATTTGACGAGCGCAGCCTGGCGCTCCTCGATCTGATCGACCGCGAGATCGCGCTCAGCCCATGAGCTCGTAATAGCCGAGCCGCCGCAGCCAGCTCCGCCGCGCCTTCAGCATCCGGAACTGCCAGGGCTGCAGCTCCTCGAACGGCAGCAGCGGCGCCGGATGTGTGGCGGTGTCGTTGCGGTCGAGCAGGCCGTGTTGATGGGCGTCGACCAGCCACCATTTGGCCTCGCCGCCGGCGTGAAAGCATTTGATCCCGGAGAACCGCTCCCGCTGCAGCACCGCCGCGCCGGACACGCCGAGGCGGCGCAGCAGGCGCTTATATTGCGTGCGGTGCCAGCAGACCCATTGGCCGGGATCGAGATAGCCGCCGCCGATCTTCATCGCGATGGCGGCCCAGACGATGGATTCGATATGCATGTGGCGCGGCAGGCTCGGCGCCTCGAGCGTCGCGATCAGCCAGTTCAGCCAGTCCAGATCGACCGGCTGCCGCCATTGCGCGACACCGATATCGGTGTGATGCGCCAGCGCAACGCCGGCCGCGATCGCGGATGTCACGACCTCGTCGGGCAGCAGGCAGGACGGCCGCTGCCACATCAGCATCACGCCGCGCGCGATCGTCGGCTCGAAGCTGAAGCGATTGGGAAAATACAGATCGGGATCGAGCACGACCATCTCCTCCCCCGCTTCGCTCAGCAGCAGGGGATCGGTGATCTTGCGCCAGCAGGGATGGCCATGGCGGAACCCCCGCAGCGCCGGACGGCGGCCGAACCGCGCCTCCTCCAGCTCGGCGAGATCGGCCTCGCCATGAACCGCGATCGCCCGCAATTGCGGCGCGGGACCCGCGCGCAAGCGCTCGAGCTCGTCCTGGAGCTGACGCACATCGTCCGGCCCATCGGTGATCAGCGTCAGCGTGAACGGCTCCACGCAATTGCGCAACAGGCTGCGCAGCGCCAGCCGCGCATAAGGCAGCGACCGCGGCGACAACACCATGAACAGCCGGCGGGGCGTCTGCGCCCCATCTTCGGGCAATCCCTTGAGGTCGCGCATCAGCCAAATCCCGAGAGCCCGCGCGTCGCCACGGCCTGGAGCGGCGACTGAAACTTCAGGCTGTCCAGGGCCTGGAGCTCCCGCTTCAATAGCTCCGGCTCTGGCAGCTGGAGATGCTTGTAGATGTCGCTGATGCGGTACCGCCAATCATGACGGCGGCACATCTCGGTGACGTTGCGGGCGCGTGTGTCGGCAATGAAACCCGGATCCTCCAACAGTTCGGTGATCAACGCGACCGCGCGCGCGGGATCGTCCGGGACTTCGATTGTCGCATTCGACCAGGGAAACATCTCGTCGGCCATCACGCCGACCGGCCGTTTGCCGACGACAACGCAACCGGTGCCGAGCGATTCCAGCCAGCGGCTCGTCACGAAACCTGCATCGCGCGGCCGGTCCCCGATCGGGTCCACCAGCATGTGAAACGCCAGGGAGATCTTCGCGCGCTGCAGCAGCTTCAGCAGCATCGGCCGCTCGGTATAGACGCCTTGTCCGGTGTGGACGCCGAGCGGCGAGTGGAGATACAGCACCGTCGAGCGATCGGTATGAAATTCGGCCTGGAAGCGCTGATGATAGCTGTCCGGCTGACGGCCAAAGCCGATCACGTCGATGCTGCGCGCCGCATCGGTGTTGGCCCAGCGCAGGCAATCGAAGCCCTGGCGCAACACGGAACTGGAGACGCCGAATTTCCGGCGCAGCAGCTCTGCTCCCTCTTCGCTGGTCGAGAACACGTGATCATATTGCCCGGCCCAACGGCCATAGGCCTCCAGGAAATAGGAGTCGATCACATAGCCGACGATCTGCCGAAAGCGCTTCCGTGCATCTGGAAGGGCGCGCACCATGCGCAGATCGCTAGGGTTGCGTGCCACGACGAGCAGCAGATCGCCGGTGCTCGCATCGTCCAACCGCAGAAACGGCCCGAACAGGCGGCTCTTGGTCCGCCCCACGACGGTACGGATCGAGCGATGCTCGGCACAGAGGATGTGTCCGTCACTGAACCGCGCGAACAGATCCTCGAATTCGTCGATCGCAACCCAGCCGGCGAACGGCGGTTTACGACGAGAAATCAGCACCGTTCCAGCTTTGTTTCCCGCTCCGCTCACCATGGCAGCTCAATAGCTGCAGCGCCCTGATCAGGTCAATTGTGCTTCTCGATCGCCCCGCGAGATCAGCGCGCGCCGGCCCGGCGAGGACGGCCAGAGCGGCCGCGCGACTGCAGCTCGGACGATTTGACTTTTAGATTGACCTTGCGAATAAGGACGCTCCCGCCCGCGGCCTGCAGCACAGATCGCGAGCACGGGTCCAATGCATCCGGTACCAGGCAGGCGTGACGGCCGCTCGATGTCCCAAGAAGCGTCCCGCGACCGCGCCAGAGTCTGTTCATGACCCAGCCCTCCCGTTCGCTCAAGCGGCGCATCCTGAACGCCAGCGCATGGACGGTCGCCGGCTATGGCAGCGCGCTGGTGCTCCGGCTTCTCGGCAATCTGATCATCGCCCGGCTCCTGGCGCCCGAGGCATTCGGAATCATGGCGGTGGCCACATCGATCCAGCTGGTGATCGCATTGACCGGCGATATCGGCCTGCGGCAGGCGGTGATCCGCAGCCCGAACATCCGCGAGCCCCGGTTCCTCCACACCGCATGGACCGTGCAGATCCTGCGCGGCCTGTCGATCTGGATCTTCTGCGTGATCGCGGCGGCGGGCCTGTCAACGCTCGATCGTCTCGGAGTCATCACTGAGAACTCCGTCTATGGCAACAAGGTGCTTCCCGCGATCGTCGCCGTGACCTCCTTCTCGATCGTCATCGACAGCCTTCAATCGATGAGAGTGATGACGATGGGACGCGATTTGTCGCTCGCACGGCTGACGATCATAGATCTCGGGCAAATGCTCGTCGGCCTCAGCGTGTCCGTCGTACTTGCCTGGTTTACCGGCTCCGTCTGGTGTTTCGTCGCCAGTTCCATTGCGGGCTCAATCGTCAATACGGCAGCGGGCCATCTGTGGTTGAAGGGGGCCCCTGATCGGATCGCCTGGGACCGAGCTGCTTTGAATGAGCTGATGCAGTTCGGGAAATGGGCTTCGATCTCATCCTTTGTCGGCATCATCGCCTCCCAGGGAAATCGGCTGCTGCTCGGGATCTGGCTCACGCCAACGAATCTCGGGCTGTTCTCGATCGCATCGAATCTCTCCTCTGTTGTCGATGGCATTGGTGGACGACTCTTCGGGGCAGTCTCTCTGCCCGCTCTCAGCGAGATCGTGCACGAACAGCCGCATCGCCTGCGTGAAGTGTTCTATCGCATGCGGTGGGGCGCAGATGCCGCCTACATTGCCAGCGCCGGCTTCCTGTTCGCCTCGGGCAACTCCATCGTCGAGCTGCTCTACGATCCGCGCTACGCAGAGGCGGGTCCAATGCTGCAGCTTCTCTCGTTCTATCTGTTGTTCTCGAGGTACGGCATCGTCCAGGACGTCTACATCGCGCTTGGAAAGGCGAATTATCTCACGGCGATCAACATCACGAAATTGATCTCCTTATTCGTCGTCGTACCGCTTCTCTACTATTTCTATGGACAGACCGGCGCCATCATTGGCGCGGGGCTCTATCTGATATCGATTGTGCCGCTGATCTTCTGGCTAAATCGTTCTTATGCGCTGAATAACTTCCGGTTCGAAATCCTGATCTTGGGCCTCTGGCCGATCGGATGGGGGGCGGGACTGCTTGCCAATGTGGCCATAGACATCCTCAAGCCCTGAGAAAGGGATCGATATCGCTGCTTTGACGAATCGCAGCCCTTATCACGAACTCTCCGACTCCGAGCTGCCAGGCTTCCTTCGTCCAGGAGGAGAAAACGGCATTCATTACGGGCGCACCGCAACCAATTCATGGAGAAACCCGCCGAATTGGACCGCGACCTGCTCCTCGGTACACGACTTCGCCGCGAATAGACGTCCGCGCTCCGCAAGCCGACCACAAAACTCTCGATCATCCCAAAGACGCCTTATCGCTGCGGCAAGTGCAGCAGGCGATTTTGGTTCGACTAGAAGAGCATTCTCGCCATCGAACACATAGTCACGCACTCCCCGGGAGTCGGTCACCACCATCGCCTTGCCGAGATGCATCGCGGCGACCAGCGTCACATGACCGCAAGGAACCTGCGCATCACTCAACGGAAGGGCCATAAATCTCGCGTGATAAAGAATGTTCATCGCCTCTCCAAAGTCGACATTGCAATGGACAGACACGTTCTGCGGGACGTTCAACCCGGTGAGGTTCTCCGGCCTCACCACGAGCACGAAACGGACATCGGGCAATGCGCGCGCCGCTTCGATCAATGTCGGGTAATCGCGCGCGTTACCGCCGATTGCCGCCACGTAGTCGCCCGCCTCTACGGGGTCGTCCGGAGAGGCAACGGCCGGCGGCCGAACACTCCAATGCAAGAACTCGAAACGTTCGATGGGAAGGTGAAATGCCGCTGCATAGACTTCTCTTTCGACCTGAGAGAACACAACGAAGCGCGGCACCCGCGCCAGCGCAAATCTGAACACAACGAGCTTCAACCGCCCGGGCAGAGCAACAAAATTGAAGCTGTGGGCGAGGATAGGGACGCGCACGCCAAGCAGCCGCGCGAACAATGCACACCACGCGGCCAAGGTCGGCCCATGCGTGACCAGCACCGCCCCCTTGTTTCGGCGTGCGAGTCTGACGGACTTCAGAGCCGCCGAGAGACGCCCCAGATTAATAAACTGTTGCAGGCCCCTTCCGAAACGAGACTTACAGGCAACAAATTCCCAGGTCAGGCCAGGAAAGTACGGCGCGACCCAGCGCCACGTAGGGCTGTCAATCTCGGAGCAGCAAATCACCACTTTTTCTGTCACATGCCTGCCTGGATCAGAGCCAATCGGCCTCCGTCACATCTATCTAAGCCGGAACTGTAGAGAACTCAAACGGCCAGCTTAGATCTGCGCTCGATACGATCTAGATGCCCGTTCACGCTGGGCCAGCTGATAAGCTGCATCATCCGCTTCTTTCTAGCTTGATAGATGAGCGCCGGTAGAGTGGATCGGGGCTAAGCCTTCTAAGGCCCTCAAGTACCGGCCTCTCAAACCAGCGCGCAAGAACGTAAGCGACAGCAAGAGACAATAGGACTGCACCAGCCAATCGCCAGGGCCATGAAGGATCTACTCCAAGCCTTTTGAATACACCTGACATAGCAAAATAGATGGTGAGATGGACGAGGTAGAGCGGATAGGAAACGGCACCGAACCACAGGCTCGTGGCAGGTGCGTTGATCGACATAAAGAGCTGTGACCATTTTTGATGAAAAACAGCAATAGCCATGCCGAGGAAGAAACAAAGGTTCAGTGGACTAGCCAGCGTCTGCAATGGAGGCCGAGACAGGTCTTGCTCCCACCCATAAGTCACAAAATAGTCCAAGATGATTGCAAACCAACAACCAAAGAGTAGCGCCCCTGTTCTTCGGTTGAGAATAGCCACCAAGAAGAGACCGTAGAAAAGAAGTTCGTGCCTCAATGTCCAGGCCACGCTCACATAGAGCTGTCCACCAGGAAGCAACAAGGCCTCGTGAACGATCCAGCCCAAGCCCATCTCGGCGATACCTGCCCTATTGCCCACGAAAAGGTGCAAGCCTAGATCAATTGTGAATACGAGCCAGTATGTTGGGAAGATCCGAACAACTCGTCGCCATGCATAATTAGCGGCCATGTCCGGCCGACCAAGATCCCGCCCATGGATGTGGAGGATGATGAATCCGCTTAAAACGAAAAAAAACGCGACTGCAGACGTGCCGAGGGACACGATGAAAGGAAAATATTGCGACGGCACGCCCGCCAGAGATCCATGGCTGATTACGACTAGCAGCGCAGCAAAACCTCGCGCCAGCTCTAGCCAGCCCATTTTTACGCGAGCGGGAACAGCCATTGGTCAAACCATGAAACAAGTACCGTTAATAACTTCGGGTTGCAACGATGATGCCTAATTGAAAGTGGGACAGTACAAGCGCTCTCGGTCGAGAGCAAGAGATCTCGCAGTCATGACCGTTGTAGCGCGGCCTGTTCCCGAGCATTTTGTATGAACGACAGAAAAGCCCTTATAGCCATCAAGACTGCAGCGCGCAGATTGATGCTCACCCTGTTTCCAAGCACGAATCCCGAACGGTACGCACGAGAATTCCTCGGCCAGGAGCCACGTCAGATCTTTTCCGAGATCTACCGCAAGAAGCTGTGGGGCGGGCGATTTTCCATGGGACCTTGCTCTGGGAGCGGCAGCCGCGATCCAACCGTGGTCGCGCCATATGTCGAAGCAGTGAGCGGTTTCCTCAGCAAGCTCGGCGGACCTTCCGTCGTCGACGTCGGCTGCGGTGATTTTCACGTCGGCAGCCGGCTTGTGACGTGCGCCGGACGCTATATCGGTTGCGACGTCGTCGACTTCGTTATCGCCCAGAACCGGCGCAAGCATCCCGGCGTCGAATTCGTCGTGTGCGATGCGGTCACCGACGACTTGCCGCGGGGCGACGTCGTGCTGGTGAGACAGGTGCTCCAGCATCTCAACAACCGGCAGGTGGCACAGATACTGCCGAAGCTCTGCAACTATCGGTACGCAATCATCACCGAGCATATTCCCGGCTTTTCCGATTTCATCCCTAATCTCGACAAGGCCGCCGGACCGGATCACCGAGTCAATTTCGGATCTGGCCTGGTCTTGACGGAGCCTCCCTTCAATCTCAAGGCCGACAGCATCCGCATTCTCTGCGAGGTGAGTGAGTTTGGCGGCATCATCAAGACGACGCTTTACGACCGCCCGACACTGTGATCCGTCTTCTGCGGTTGGCGCAACCGGGAAGCGGCACCGCCTCAACCTCCCCTGTTGAACTCGTGGATGGCGTCGTAGCTCGAATAATGCTCGGCGCCGTAGCCGCGCGGGAACAGACCCCATTGCGATCGCTCATAGCCGTATTGCGCACCTGCTGCCTCGCGGCCCGGATGGGCAGCAACCACGTCGGCAAATCCCTGCTTGTAAAGCGCCTTATATTGCGGACTGAATTTGTAACGATAGATCATAGCGACGATCTGCGACGCCATTTCAGTGGCGTCGTCCCGACCGCTAACCGTGTAGGCCGAGACGTTCCAACCCAGCGACTTGATCCTCGCGGTAAGCCCCGGAACGTCGGTGACAGGATCATTGGTGCCATTGTTGATGTTGCCGACCCCGAATTGTGGCCCGCCTTCATAATGAATCACTGCCATCTTGCGCGACCGGCCGGCATCGAATGATGCGGCGATCTGCTCAAGCTGAGGATAGACCTTCGTCTTGTAATGCTCAAAGGTAATGCCGCCCGCGCCTGGCGAGCTTCGTTTCACGGCCCCATAGATCTGAGCCGACAGAGCGGTATAGGCCACGTCGACATTACCGGCGGCATGATCTTTCGCCGCCTGCAGCAGCGGTGCATTTTCAAACGCCGCTCCCTTGATGTAGTTCACGTCGCCCGCAATCCAAGGCGATCCCCAATATGGCGCAACGCCGATGGCATCACAAATATCGATCGGCCGATTTGGCGCTGCGTTGTAGGACGGAGCGGGCCCGCCACCAAGCCCGCCATGCGCGGCATAGATGCGGTTCGCGGCAGCGTCCAGACTACCGCCCTTGAACTGGAACATGTTGGTGTTGCCAAGATCCCAGGTCGCCGACTGATTGAAGAGATAAAGCTGAGCGCGCGGCCGTTTTGCCGTCCACGCGGCGATAGTGAGATCGCCATACTGCTTCGTTCGCAGTGCGGTGATGCTGTAGTTCGGATTATTACTCCCGGATGCGAACCCCAGGCAGAAGCCCTTCGACATCGCCCTTCCCCAGGGCGATTGGCCGAAGTTCCACATCTCGTTGCCGACCTCCGTGCCGAACTTCACGTCCGGCTTGAGATTGTCCCGGAAGTAGTTGGTGACGTCGGTGATGAACTGCGCGTTGGTATTGATCGGCCAGTTGATCCAACAGCCCGCACCGGTGGCGTTGCATAACTCCACCATGTATTCGAATGGAATGGATTGCAGCATGCCGCCAGGACGCCAGATCCAGCCGTCGAGCAAATAGCTGTAGATGAAGGTCCCGGTGGCACCGCCTTCGCCGACAGTCGCCGACACAGCGCCGGTGCTGCGCAGCGACAACGACAGGCCCTCTCCGGCCCAGGTGTCGGCCTGCTGAATGTCCAAGGTGTTGGGCGGCAGACCGAAGGGGAACGCAGAGATGCCGGCCTGCTTCAATATCGTATCGTTGTTGATGGCCTGATTGAGACTCGCGCATAGCACCTGCAGCGACTTGTCGGTCCCGATCCGGCTCTCGTAAGACAATGTATATGAGCCTCCCGGAAGATCGGCGCGATTGAAGGTCAGGGACAATATCTCCGCATTCGATATATTTCCGGCGAAGCGCATGCGAATTCGATTCTGACCAGCCGCGAAGGCGTAGGGATCGAGTCGACCGATGCGGCAAAACGTGCCCGCGGGGCCTGACAGGTAGTCGATAGACAGTGCGCCCATGTGAGGGGTAATCGGAAAGAAGCTCAAGTCTCCGGAATTCCAGACCGCGACCTTGCCGGTGAGTATCGGATCGGCAGCGAAGAGATCCATAAGATTGGCTTTGATGCCGGCGAAACTCGAATCCTGGTAGCGCCTGCGGGATCCGACAATATAGGATGCATCATACGGCTTACCGCCATTGAGCCATGGCGCGGAAAACCTGAACTCGAGTTTGCTGCCCGGCGCAGGAGTCGCGCCCGACAATCTCAGTATTCGACACTGCGCACCGAATCCGTAAATGTACTTCGCCCCGCGGCCATCGACATTCAACGTCGGATTGATACCTTTGTTGGGGAGATCGAGAACTCCCTGAACGACCTCGTTGTCCCGGTACGGCCCCGCACTCGGCCCCGATCGGCTGACACACGTATAGGCATCTTCGGGACCCCGCTTGATGCTACCGACCCAATAATCCGGTACGAACCTTCCTCCGGGCCCAGGATAGAACAAGCTCGCCGCCGGGACGCGCCGCGCGAACTCGCTCTCATAGCTGGCCTGTACCCCGGTGAGATCCATGAATCGCAGCCAGGATGGCCGCAAATGTCGCATCTGCTCGATCAGGAGCGGATCGACGAGCGCCCCGGAATCGACCAGCGTCTCGTTCTCGGCCTTGCAGAACACGAGATTGCTGAATCCCGAAAACGTGCCCTGGGCCAGGATGTAGACGGCGATGTTGGTCGCCTGCCAGATCGCTTCACCGCCCGGCCCGCGATAGGGATCGTTCGGATTCCAGGCCGCCGGCTCGCCCGTGAGCGCATTGGCGACCAGATCCACCGTATTCGGATCGACCCGCACGGATTTCCAGATGCCGGCCGCAGCGGCTTGGCCGCGCCCCGCCAGCGCCTGCACCTTGATCACCGGACTTGCGGAATTGGCGAAACCCGGCTTGAAAGTCAGGCGCACGCGCCGCCCGCCGGCACCATTGTCGACCGGCGATGGCGACATGTTCAGAATATTGGCGCCGAAGGTCAGCACCACCCGCGGATTGGTCTTGTCGAGGATCGTGGTGTTGTAGTTCGTCTCCCCGGTATTGCCGTTGACGCCGACGATGTTCTGCCCGCCGCTGCGGATCAGCGCGCCAGGCGAGAACTGCATCGAACCGCGCCCACGAAACTTCCAGACGAAATCGCCGAAGTATCCCTCCGGCATCGACGGGTTGGCCCCCATGTTTGTCGCGGGCGTCTTTATAGGATAGCCGTTGGCGTCTTGATTGCCGGGATCGCTGTTGAACACGAAATGTTTGGCGAAATTGGCATAGCCTGCGATCGTGTTGATTACGATGCGACGTCCAGCCTCAGGATCTGCGGCTGAGACAACGGACGGGACCAACTCGGCGAACGCGAGGGCACCCGCCCCTGACAACAACTGACGGCGATCCAGCATGGCGCAACTAATCCCTATCGAAATCGACTACAGTCAAATCTGATCTGCGGCCGGGGTCAACCGACCGGACGATTGCGAGGACGTACAGGAATATGAGTGCCCCGATCACGGCTCCGATCCGGCATGTCAGGGAAGGCGACCGGTCCAGGCGGCTCTGCCATCACAGGCAATTCAACAGGCGGCGCCACTTGCGGCTGGCGCTGTCGCACCTTGGCCGCACAGGCCTCGGAGGCTCCGAGCAGCGTTCCGACCAGCAGCCACGACCACGGACTGAGCGTCGAGTTCGGCAGCAGTTCGACGACGTTCACGGCGGTCAGCAGCGACAGACCCGCCAGCAGCACGGCATCTCGAAACGAAGCGGCCTTGCGCAGCGCGCGCAGAGCGAAGAACACCGGCGCGCTGAGCAGCCCGAATTCGGCGATGAAGCCGATCAGCCCGAACTGCCCCAGCGTGATGATCCAGCGACCATCGGTGACACTGGCATCACCCGCGAGTCCTTCCCAGGTCTCCAAATGGATGCGGTTTCGCCCGAACCGGCCCCACCCGAACACAAGTCGATCACCGGCGTGCTGAAGCAGTTGCTCTTCCTGGTCGAACCGGAACTTCAGCGAATAGGCACGATCCTGATTGATGCTCGACGCGACATCGAACAGCATATTGGTCGGGAACACGCCCGCAATCCGCATCGCCGGATAGGTCAGGGCCAGCGCGACCAGGATAACGGCCACCTTGGCCTGCAGGCGCGGCTGCGTCCATCGCACCAGGGGCACCAGCACGGCCCCGTAGACGAGGGCGGCGCCGGATTTGCACAGCACCAGGACGATTCCGAGATAGAAGGTGACGGCGCCCGCTGGCGCGGAGCGCACCACCACCACCTTGGCCCGCCACAGCACGGCCGCCGCGACCGTCACGCTCATCGCGAAGAAGCCCGCGATCAGGCCGTGCCCCATGAACACCATTGGCCGGAAGCTGCCGCCTTCGCGGATCTGCTGGATGAAGTCGCTCGGATAGTAGCCGTAGAACCAGAAATGCAGCTGCGGGCTCATGCGGATCTCGAACAGCAGCAGCAGCGAATAGCCGAGCCCAGCTATGACCAGCGCCACGAACACCGCCTGCACATCCTCCATCCGCCGCAGGAACTCGCGGCCGATCAGGAACGGGATCAGCGCGATGAACTGCGCCAACGCGGCGGAGAGGCCGTCATACAGGCCGACGCCGGGAATGACCGAGCGGCCGACATAGATCGGATCGCTGTTCAGCAGCGAGGTCACCACCGGGCTGAACAGGAAGACGATCATCAAGCCTTCGACCAGACCGAAGCTGCGCCACAGCCTGACGGCACGGTTCGTCGCCAACATGCAGCCGGCGAACGCGCACAGGCTCGGAATCGAGAACTTGTCGAATTGCGGGATCATCGGGATCTTGAAGAACGTCCCGACCGGGAGCAGCAGCTGCGCTCCCAGCATCGTCCACAACGTCGCCTGGACCAGCGGCCGCGTGGCATAGAGCACGATCGCAACGACCGGCCAGGCCAACAGCGCGACATAGGCGAATGAATTCGGCATTGCGACGTTCGCCTGGCCCCAGGAAAGATGATGATCCGGCGGTATCTATGACGTCAGCTCAGACCGGCAGGTTCGGATCTATTTGCGCTGGCAGGACTGCTGACAGAACTGCGCCTGGTTATCGCAGGAGCTGAGGCACGGGCCGCTATAGGAGCTCGGGCAGACCCGCTTGCAGGCCTCGGCCTGGCTGGCGCAATTGACGAGACAGGCATTCGCGCTCTCGGCCACGCGCCAAGGACTCTTCACGGCCGCGTCGGCTGCGGTCGTCACCATGGCTGCGACCATCGCCACAACGAGACCGATTGCTCTCAACCTCATGTCACCCTCCGACCGAACCAGGCCCCTCAATACCGCATCTTGACCGGCGCTGGCTACCCGTTGTCGTCAGAGCTCCACATCCCCTTCCTTCCGACGAAACGGGCGCCGGCTGCGTGGTCGCGAACTCCTACCTCGGCGGGGCATGCGGCTATTCCGATCCGCCGCGCTTTCCTATAGCAGGGAGGCTCGTACTGTTTTCAGACTGCGGTGTCATTTGGCCGTTCCCATTCGTCTTGTTCCTTACGTCAACTATGTCCAGCGCCGCCTTTTCGGCGGCGTCAGATTGGAACATGCTGCCGATCGGCAGGACGTTCTGTGTCCCGAAGAGTCGCTTCGGGCGCGGCCGGCCATCGTCCTTCCTGGACAGACCGATGCGATCATCGGCACCGCCGACGGGACGACGGTTGCTCTCGAACTCGACGCCGCCGTCGCCGAGCGCCTGAAGGCGAGCCCCACCATCGCCTATCGCATCGCCGATGCCATCCTTGTCGACGGCTCGGTCTATCGCGGCAGCTTCAAGGCCTTCATCGCGGCCCGCTCGCATTTCCGCAGCCGGGAGGTTCGACACGTGGACCAAGCCGGACTCGCTTCGTCCCATCTTGCCGGGCGGTATTTCGGCCACTGGCTCGCCGACGACAGCCTGCAATACGAGCTCGCCCAGGAGCGCGGCGAGCCGCTCTGCTTCCCGCTCCCCATCTATTCGGAGCACCGCGACTTCTACGCGGCCCAGCTGCGCCAGACCTATTCACCCACCAGCCGCGCCGTGGTGAGAGACTTCACCCTCTATCAGGATTTCTACTGGGGAATTCATCAGAACAGCCTCCGGCGCTCGCTGACGCGCGCGCTCAGGCAGCGCGCGCGGAACGGCAAGCTGGGAGAACGCGAGCATCTCATCTACCTCAAGCGCGGCAGGACCGGGATGCGCCGCGTGATTCAGAACGAGGACGAGCTCGTCGCACGCCTGGCGCAGAACGGCTTCATCACCATCGACCTGGAGACGATGAGTCTCGCGCAGATCCATGCGGCGCTGTCGCGGGCGAAGATCGTGGTCTCGATCGAGGGCAGCCATGTCAGCCACGGCATCTTCTCGATGCCCGAGGACAGCGGCCTGCTGCTGTTGCAGCCCCCCGACCGTTTCCTGGCCTTTCACCGCGGCTGGACCGAAGCCGCGGGCATCTGGTTCGGCTTCGTCGTCGGGAAGCAGGCCGACGACGGATATCTGTTCGCGCCCTCCGACATCATGCGGACCCTCGAGCTCATGCTGGGTCGCATCGAAGCCCGCGCGCTGTAAGGTCTCTTGTCGAAGCGGCGGATTCGCAGGATATTTGTCCACTGCACATTCGGGCACCGCTGCCGGATCAACCGGCTGTTGCGGCAGGACGACTGCACAGGAGACGCATATGGGGTTTCGCTTCACAATGTCCTTGGGGCTTTCAGCCGCAGCCGTGGCGGTTTGCCTGGCGGCGGGTCCGGCGGAAGCGGGGCACCGGCGCACGCTCGTGGCGGCCGAGGTGTCGGGCGTCTGCACCGTGATTCCGCAGCCGCTGCCCTTGATCTATCCCGCGCCGGACTGGCGGCCGTTCTTCCACAAGCACTATTACCGGTTCGGACCGACGCCGACCTGCGTCTGGTCGGAGGCCGCGGCGGTGCCGGCGGGACAGACCGTCATTTCCGTCCGCTATTGATCGTCTATTGATCGTCACAGCCGATCCGACGGCCTCGGCCGTCGGGTCCAGCTCATGACCGGCAGGGCCGCCGGCGACCACTGAAATCCCGGTAGCTCTCGGTCTTCGCATCATAGGTGCGGAACGAGGTGCAGCCCGCGGGATCGCCCCGGCTGGCACGCGACCCCGACGGTTCGGCGCGATTCGCCTCGGGGGCCTCCTTCTCCCGCACGGCCGGTTGCGCCGGGGCCGGCGTGCCTTCAGCCGCCTTGATTCCGTCGCCTTCGGCCGAGGGTCGAGGCTGTTGCTGAACGGCCACACTTCCCGTCGTTTTGACGGCATCTCCCCCGGGAGCCGCGGCCGCGTCATGAGCAGCCGCACCCTGCCCCGCCTCCGGCGTGGCGGAACTCTGCTGGCCCTTCCCGCGATGGAGGTCGATCAGATCCTTGCAGGCGAAAGGAAACACCACATCGCCCGCCGCGGTGATCCCAATCGGCATGCAGCCGCCCGGCGGCGGCTGGTCGGGCCCGGCCTCCGCTGCGGCAGGCGCTGGTTTGGTTGCGCCGGTCGTCTGCGCCATGGCAGCGCCTGCCATGAGCAGGAGCTGGCAGGCGACGCCGACGAAAATCTGCCTGTTGAAAGACAAGTCAGTGCCCCACGCGATACTTCTTTGAGCCGGAATTGGATACGGCAGGTGACGCTTTGAAAATAGAGGATTTGTGGCGAAACTATCGCGACATGCCTTTTTCCAGGAGAACGGAACCGACCAGCGCGACAATCAATAGTTTCGTTCCAGTCATGTAGTTTCCTTTGAGTTGATTCTAGCCTCCACTGCTCTCATGCTTGCCGCAGGGCGCGCTTCAGATCGGAGCCGCAGGGCATCACAAGGCTGCACGGCTCCCGCAGATGTCCGCACATGTCGAAGTCCGGCCCCCCGCCGGATCGCCTGCCTCACCAGCGGCTCGCCGAATTGGGCGACCACCCAGGAAGTCACCACCGCACAGGCGATCGGCGCGACCGGCAACAGCAGCGACGGCAGGACGGGCGCGTGTACCGCCACAGCCGGGAGCAGTGCCCGGATGATGGGATAGTGAACCAGGTACAATGGGTAGCTGATAAAGCCGAAGAACAGGAGAACGCGCGAGGACAGAGCTCGCTGCCACAGTGGGACGGTGACCGCCGTCGCAAACAACAGCACTACGACGCACAAGCCCATGCGTTCGGGAATCGCGAAGCGCGCCGTGGCTGCGGAGATCAATCCCGCGCCGATTGCCAGCGCAAGCATCGGCCACCGTCGGTGCGACCGGTAGAGATAGAACAGCGCACCGCTCGAAAACCAGCCAAAATGAATGAAGCCGATCCAATCGGTGGCGGCCGCGATGCGGCTGCCCAGCGAGCTCAGATCCAGACCGAAGATCAGCCGCAGACCCAGCGAGCAGAGGAATATCGCGAAGATGAGGGCGACGGCGAACGCACGGCCGCCAGCGAAATACGCGAACCCGAACACGATGTAGAACACGACCTCGACATAGAGAGACCAGAATGATCCTTCCATCGAGGCGATGCTGAGACCCGTCAGCGAGTGGATGAGCGCCGGATTGAGGAAGGTCAGGCCGGGGATGAGATTGATCCAGGTCTTCGGGCTATTCGATCCGGCACCGATGATATTCTCAAAGCCGAGGATGAAACTCGAGCAGATCAGCATCGCAGGAAACAGCCTCAGCCACCGCCGAGCGACGAATGACGCGACATCATTGCAGGCTTCGAGGCTCATCAGGATGACGAAGCCGGATATCAGAAAGAACAGCTGGACACCCTGCCAGCCCAACCGGAGCGGAATGACTGCGAAACGATCCCCGAATGGCAACGTGTCCGGGAACGCCACATAGCCATGAAACATCACGACGGCGATGATCGCGATGCCTCGCAGCCCGTCCAGATACTCGATCCGACCTCGCCCCACGCCTGAACTCTCCTCACCCTGCTCGGCTTTGGCACGGAGATCACAACCCGCATCTTCGAGCTCGGTCAAGGAGAAAGCAGCAGCGTGTTCGCGCCCGGCTCTTGTGGCGAGTCCTGCGCCGTCGCTTTCGAACCATCGCTTTGAATGGTGCGACGGCTCTCGCACCGGCGTCGCCGCCGACATCCACATAGGCAACTTTCCAGCCAGACGAGACAGCGCGCGTTGCCGCAGACGACCGCGCATCTGCCCTTCTGTCGTTATCATCAGCGCAACTCGCTCCAACTGTCGCGACGTCAAGTTTCAACCAGACCATGCGATCGCTTAGGCCGTGCGGGCGTGATCTCGCGGCGTGATCTGCCCGAGCCATGCTGTCGTCGCGCGCCTCGACATCTGAGAGGCGCAGGGAGAGCCGGACCTCGACTGAGGCCCGTGGCCCGCCTGCGGAAAAAAATGCAGGCGGCAGGTACCACAGGTCCAGCCGGACGATCCGGCCCTCCCTGCGCGATCGGTTTTAACGGTGTCCTTCGTGCTCTCCTTGGGGACCGGGCTTTGTTGCCCCCATCGCCAGTGCTGCTGCTTCGAGCAGACCAGCACGAGCTTGACCTCAGCATCGGGAGGCCGGGACCACACGACTTCGCCGTCCGCGACGCAAGCGCTCGTCTGGCGCAGCATCCGCGTCCATCGCAGCCCACCTCCACGTATCGTGACGACGCGTACGCCCTCTGCATGAGGTGGGATGGGAGGAGTGAAGCATAGAATTCGGAAAAATGGAAGATCAATATTTTCGCGGCGGGAGCTTGAAATAGGGCATCTTCCTGGAAACTAAGCGAAATGAGCATTGGCCGATTGCCCGGCGCCCCGGACGAAAGGACCCCCGTCATGCTGACGCTTGCAGGCTCATGAGGTCGAAGGACCGGGGGTCAAGCAAGCGTGATCCGATGACGCTTCGCGGGGCAATACTCGCTTGAACGTGCATCGCGACCGAACGCACTCACCCGAGCGCGTCTCACCACGCTATCAGGATCTCCAGGCATGCCCATGCTCTCTCGTGACTTCGACCTGCACACGGCTTCCGAACGCCTGCGCGTGACGATTGATCTCCCGGCGGAAGACACGCTGCCGCGTGTGCTGTCGCTGCACGGCGCCGGTCCCTCCAATCGCGCGCGCATGGACTATCTCGCCGCGCATCTGGTCGGGCTGGGCTGGGGAACGGTCCGCTTCGACTTTTCCGGCCACGGCGACAGCTCCGGCACGATGAGCGGATCGAGCATCGACAAGCGCATGCTGGAGGCATCGGCCGTGGCCACCGAACTGGACAGGACCGCAGCGCCGGTCCTGATCGGGACCAGCATGGGCGGACATCTGGCCGTCAGGCTCAGCGAGGAGCTGCGACCCTCGCACCTGATCCTGTTCTGTCCCGCGGCCTATGGTGCGGCCACCGAGACCATCACCTTCGGACCAGCCTTCACCGAAGCGCTGAGGCGACCGGGCTCCTATCACGACTCGCGCGCTTATTCGGCGATCAGCCACTATGCGGGCCGCCTGACCATCATCATCGGTGCGGAGGACGAGATCATTCCGGGAGAGGTCATCGATCGATATCTGGCGGCGGCCCGGCGTGCACGAAGCGTCAGGCTCGAACGTCTTCCCGGCGCGCCCCACCAGGTCCACGGCTGGGCCGTCAAGACGCCGGGCGCCGATCGTCTCGTGCTCTCGATCGTGGAAGACGAGTTGCGGCGGTGATCTCATCGGATCCATGCATGACGCCGAAGCCGGAATTCACCACATGCGGGCTAAAGTGACCGTGCAGCTCTCCGTGAGTCAGCGCAGAGTTGGATCAGCAGATGCGACCGCCTTGCATTCCTGGAGTGCTGCTGAGTTGGTCCTTTCGCGCCGCAGCGTTGCTAATCAGGCGAATTGAGCGCAGGCTCCTCCCCAAGCGCGGACGCCGCATCAAGGGGAGAGACGCATGAAGGAACCGGGCCTCGACGGCCGCCACCGGGACAAGGATGGCGAAATCAGCAGGAAGCACGGCAATACGCTGGTCGGCACCTTGCGCAAGATCTATGGCAAGTCGTTTGCCGCCGGCTATCCGGAGACGACCAAGCTCAGCGACGTGCTGATGCAACTGAACGAAACCTCGCTCAGCCAGCTGCGCCGGGATCACGGCACCGGGCACCTGGACCACAAGCTCAAGGAAGCTTCGAAGTGATCGAAACTTGCTGAAGCCGACTCGCCGGATTGGCGAGGCTGATTGGCCTTCGCATAGTTTGTTCGCTCCTGTGATTTCGCGCCCTCTCGCCACGTCGAGCGCAGTATTGTATCGCTGCGCGCCGATGCGCGTAGCTCTTTCGCGCGTCGGAAAGCCCGTGCATCGGGCACTCCGACGCTGATGCGGATCGACCGATCCGTCCTACTTCGGCAGGCTACCCGCCTGGTTGGTCCCCGGGCCGACATTGCCCTGGCTCGACGAGGAGGAATCGCGGCCGGATTTCATGTTGCTGCCGGTGGTCTGCGACGAGGTCGCTGAGGTCGAGGCGTTGTGCTTCTTGTGATGCTTCGCTTGCGCTGCAAGCGGCACGGCGGCGAGGCTGGCCGCAACGAAGGTGGCAATGGCGAGCTGCGTCTTCTTCATGGATCGATCTCCATCGGGGTGAACTCCACGCACGCCCGACCCGCCTGCGACATTTGCGTTCCAGCCGGCGGATCAAGCGTTGTTGTGAGTTCGGGACGCGCGCGTCAGGATGCGCTGCACACGCCTCATGCCGATGCCTGCGCCGGCATCGGAGGCGCCTCCAGCCTCGTCCTGGGAAACGGACTGAACATCATCATGATCAGGACCGCCCCGAGGCCCATCAGCCAGGAGCCGACATAGAGCCATGTGTAGCTGGCCAAGCTGTCATAGATCAGCCCGCCGGCGAGCGGTCCGGTCGCCATCCCCAGGCTGCCGGCCATCGCGATCCCGCCCATCACCGTGCCCATCATCGCCTGCGGAAAATTCTCCCGCGCGATCGCGGCATAGAGCGGCATCGTGCCGGCATAGATGAAGCCGAATGCCGCCGCGACCGAATAGAATGCCGCGAGATCCTGCGCAAAGACGTAAGCAAGCGCACCGAAGGCTTGCGCCAGCAGGCCAAGGACAAGAATACGCTTGGCCCCGAACCGATCGCCGAGCAGGCCGAAGGCGATCCGACCGAACAACCCCGCCAGCCCCTCGACGCTGTAGATCGTCACCGCGGCCATCAGCGGAATTCCGCAGCTCACCGCGTAGCTCACGGTGTGAATGATCGGGCCCGAATGCGTCGCGCAGCAGAAGAAGTTGGTGGCGAGCAGGATGATGAATTGCGGCGATCGCAGTGCCGCGGGCCGCGTCATCTCAGGCAGCCGTGCGCCGCGCTGCGGCGCCGCGGCTGTGTCGCGCTCGACCTCGGGCGGGCGGCGCACCAGCAGCGACACGGGAATCATGATGGCTGCGACGACGGCGGCGATGCATTGCATGGAGGTGCGCCAGTCCCAATGCGAGACCAGCCAGGCCGCGAGCGGCGACATCGTCATCGGCGCCACGCCCATGCCGGCCGAGACCAGCGACACTGCGAGGCTGCGATGAGTGTCGAACCAGCCGGTCACGGTCGCCATCATCGGCACGAAGATCGCCGCCGTGGCGCCGCCAACCAGAAGCCCGAAAAGCAATTGGAACATCAGCAGCGACGGCGACAGGCTGGCGAGCACCGGGCTGGCAGCCAACAGGATCGAGCCGGTTAGCACCACCGGACGCGGCCCGACGCGGTCGCAGAGGGTTCCCCATCCGATGCTGCTGACCGCCATGGCCAGGAAGCCGATGGTCATGGCGCTGGACAGCCCGGCCACCGACCAGCCGGTGTCGCGGGCAATCGGCTTGAGGAACACCGGCAGTGAGAACATGCCGCCGGCTGCAACACAGCCTAGAAGGCCTCCAGCCGCCACGATCACCCAGCGATAATGCGATGCGCTCATCCGTCGCTCCGTTGCACTCCATGCATTGAAGACGAGGAGGACAGCGCTGGGACGACATGGGGACCGGAATTTTGTCCCGGTGGCGACACGACATGCTGCGGCGGCGATCGTTCAAACGGGGCCTGCACCAGCTCGGAGCGACGGCGAGCACCCGGACCGAGGCATCGCGGCAGGAGAGTCGCGGCAGCCACCGCCAGGTCACGTGCCCCTTGTGCCGGCTCACTCGCCCCATGCAGCGCGAACCAGCGGAACGCGCGCTCATCCTGCATGATGTCGGACACTGCACGGCGAAACATTCGCGCCGGTCAGGAACATCTGGAGCCTAGGACAATTGAAAATCGGAAGTTGATCCGGCACTTGCTAATCCGGGGCCGGCCGGGCGCGCAACAGATCGCGCGCGGCGGAACCGAGGGCAGTAGACGAGCCGCTCATTCTCATGGATACTGAGCTCCAGCTTCAGGAAGCGGGACACGAGGTCAGGTCGGTTCGGAGTGCAGATCAGGGGATCACGTGCTGCCGAGTGGGCAGACGCGCTTCTAACCACCGTCGACATGCGGAGTTCCATGCGTACGGGTGCATGGACCTGCTTCATCGACTCCGGTTCCATGACGACTCCGGTTCGCAGCCGTGGTCTGGCAGCAGGCCGCCGTCAACGAACGCATCATTCTGAGAAACGTGAGTGCCGCAGATCAGCCTCCCTCGGACTGTATCAGGCTTTGGACCGGATCAGGCGCGGGCATGTGAGGCTCGGACTGTAACTGTATAAGCCCTGGACCGTATCAGGCGCGAACGGCCGGGTTGGGCTGCCGCACACCATTCCGTCCGCTGCAACACGATCCCGGTGATCACCGCCCACGATCATGTGGGTCTCCCGCATCAACCCCAGACACAGGACGATCAGATGCTCAAAAGCAAACCACCAACCAAGGCCATGCTCGAAGCCAACAAGGTGTTCAAGCCTGTCGAGCCGAAACCCACCGAATATGCCGCCCAGCAGAAAGCCCTTCAAGACAATCGCGAGCGGCTCCGATCCGAGCGACTGGCCCGCGACGCTGCCGAGCATGGCACCGGCAACCAGCGCCGCTCGTCATAACGAGATCACCACCGGCTTGATTGCCTGGAGCTGACGGAAATGCGCGCGAGACCGCGACACATCGGCTTCGTCAGTATGCCGAGCAGGCTTCGCTGGCCTCACACCGGGGTCATGCCGTGCTGGCGCTTGGTCTCAGCCGTCTCCTCGGACACCAGATATTCGATGAAGGCCCGCGCCGCGTCGGCATGCGCCGCCGCCTTGCAGAGCGCCGCGGCAAACACCGTTCCCGGCTGCAGCGATTCCGGCAGCAGGCCGACGATCTCGATGCCCGGCCCACCCAGCATCTCGCTGAGCTGCTGAAAGCCGACATCGACCTCGCCATCCGCCAACAGCTTGGCGACGGGAATGCCCGGCTTGGCCTGCACCAGGCGCGAGGCGCCCTCGCTCTCCAGACCCCAATCGCGGGCGAGCTTCTGCACATGGGTGCCGCTCGGCCCGGTGGAGATGCCGATCGCCTTGGCGCTCTCCATGGCCTTGCGCACCGCGGCTTCGTCGAGCGGATCCGGCTTCGGCTGACCTGCGCGCACCGCCATCGCCATCGGCGATTCCGCGATCTCGATGATGCTGCCGGGCACGAGATGGCCGTCGGCCTCGAGCTTCTGCAGCGCGTCCGAGGCGAGCACCGCGAAGTCGAACGCCTCGCCAGCGCGAATACGCTTGGCGGCATCGACGCCGCCGACGGATTCGATCGTGATCATTTCGCCGGTCGCCTCCTCATAGGCGGCCGCGAGCTCGGCGAGGATCTGCCTGGTCGCCATCGAGGAAATGCCGGCGGCGGTAACGCTCATGGTTGGCTCCGTTCAACGAGGGACACAGCGTCGCGCAGGCGGACGTGCGCAGAGGCGATATGGCAAGCGCGGCAGCGGAGCAAGATGTCCAATCACTTCGGCACGCTCTCCAAATCCTCGAGCCACGCCGCGGCGTTGCCGTCGGACGGCGCGCGCCAGTCGCCGCGCGGCGACAGCGAGCCGCCGGCCACGACCTTCGGGCCATTCGGCATCGCCGACCGCTTGAACTGGCTGAAGGCGAAGAAGCGCTTGAGGAACACCTCCAGCCATTTGCGGATCTCGCCGAGCGCGTAGGCATGACGCTTGTCGGCCGGAAAGCCGGGCGGCCAGGCGCCGTCGCCGACATTCTTCCAGGCGTGATGCGCCATGAACGCGATCTTCGACGGCCGCATGCCGTAGCGCAGCGTGTAGAACAGGTTGAAATCCTGCAGCTCATAAGGGCCGATCGCGGCCTGCGTGCTCTGCGGCGTCTCGCCCTCCTTCACCGGCACCAGCTCCGGCGAGATCTCCGCTGCCAGCACCGCCTCGAGCGTGCGATCGACATCGGCCGAGAACTGATGCGAGGCGATCACCCAGCGGATCAGATGCTGGATCAGGGTCTTCGGCACCCCGGCATTGACGTTGTAGTGCGACATCTGATCGCCGACGCCATAGGTGCACCAGCCCAGCGCGAGCTCGGACAGATCGCCGGTGCCGAGCACGAGGCCGCCGCGATCATTGGCGAACCGGAACAGATAATCAGTGCGCAGGCCCGCCTGCACATTCTCGAAGGTGACATCGTAGACGGCCTCGCCGCGCCCGAACGGATGGCCGATGTCCTTCAGCATCTGCGTCGCGGCGGGACGGATATCGAGCTCGGCGGCGCTGACCTCGAGCGCCTTCATCAGCGCATGCGCGTAGCTCTTGCTCTGCGCGCCGGTGGCAAAGCCCGGCATCGTATAAGCGAGCATGTTGGTTCTGGGCAGGCCGAGCAGATCCATCGCCTTGGCGGCGACGATCAGCGCATGCGTCGAATCGAGGCCGCCGGAGACGCCGATCACGATGCGCTTGGTGCCGGTGGCGCGCAGCCGCTGCGTCAGTCCGGCGACCTGGATGTTGTAGGCCTCGTAGCAGTCCTGATCGAGCCGCGCGGCATCGCTCGGCACGAACGGGAAGCGCTCGATGCTGCGTATGAAGCCGATATCCTCCTGGGTCGGCTGCAGCTCGAAGCCGATGCGGCGATAATGCTCACCCCGCGTCTGCGCGCGCGCATTGTCGTCGAACGTGCCCATCAGCGCGCGCTCCTGGCGCAGCAGATCGAGATCGACATCGGCGAAGATGGTCTGGCCGGTCTGGCGGAAGCGCTCGCTCTCGGCCAGCAGCACGCCGTTTTCGAAGATGGATGTCTGGCCGTCCCAAGCGAGATCGGTGGTGGATTCGCCGACGCCGGCGGCCGCGTAGATATAGGCGGCGAGACAGCGCGCCGAGGTCGAGCGGCACAACAGCGAGCGGGACTCGGCGCGACCGACCGTGATCGGACTACCGGAGAGATTGGCGAGCACGGTGGCGCCAGCGAGCGCGAGCTCGGAGGCCGGCGTCACCGGGATCCACATGTCCTCGCAGACCTCGACGCCGATCACGAGGCCGGCGACATCGGCGGCGGCGAACAACAGATCGGTGCCGAACGGCGCCATGGTCTCGGCGACCTCGATCATCTCGCCGCGGATGCCGGCGCCTGAGGCGAAGTGCCGGCCTTCGTAGAATTCGCGATAGGTCGGCAGATAGATCTTCGGGACGACACCGAGCACCTCGCCGCGATGGATCACCACGGCGCAATTGTAGACGCGATGGGAAAAACGCAGCGGCGCGCCGACGATCAAGACCGGGGTCAAATCGTGCGAGGCTTCGACCAGGGTGAGCAGGCCGCGCTGGACGGCATCGAGCAGCGGGTCCTGCTTGACCAGATCGTCGATGGCATAGCCGGACAGGCAGAGCTCGGGGAAGACCGCGACCGCGGCGCCCTGGTCATGGCAGGCGCGCGCCGCAGCCAGGATCGCGGCGGCGTTGGCGGCGGGGTTGGCGACGCTGCTGGCGGTGACGCAAGCCGCGACGCGGGCGAAGCCATGCCGGTAGATCGAATGGAAATTCATCGTGGCAGTCCATCTCCTGTCGCCCGATCATACGACATGGACCATGACGGGAGCCATAACAAGGGCGGCAGGTCAGCACCGCCCCGCCTGCAGACGGCGCGGCTTGGCGGGCCCGCGTCATTTGATTTGCGCCGACCGACCAAGGCCGGGTAATCCGGGGCTCGCCAATCCGGGCGCTCCCACGCGATCAAGATTCATGAACCTGTTCGTCATCGGCTTCGGCTACACCGCGCAACGCTTCGTTGATCTGCACGGCAGCGGCTTCTCGCGCATCACCGGCACCGTGCGCAGCGCGGAGAAGCGCGCACTGCTCGCGGCTGATGACATTCACCTGTTCGACGGCACGCGGCCGGCGGATGCGACCGTGGCCAAGGCGGCGCAGGCCGACATTGTGCTGATCTCGGTCCCGCCGGGCGCCGGCGACGATCCGGCGCTCACGGCCTTTGGCGACGCGATCACCACGGGCCGCGCGCGCCGCGTGATCTATCTCTCCACCGTCGGCGTCTATGGCGACCATCAGGGCGCCTGGATCGACGAGGCGACGCCGCTGGCGCCCGAGCATGACCGGGTGCAGGCGCGCGTGCGCGTGGAGCAGGAGTGGCAGGCGCGGATCGGTGACCGGCTCACGGTGCTCCGGCTCGGCGGCATCTACGGCCCTGGCCGCAACGCGCTGGTCGAGCTGCGCGCCGGCCGCGCCCGCCGCATCGTCAAGCCGGGTCAGGTCTTCAACCGTATCCATGGCGATGACGCGGCGGCGGCGATCATGGCAGCGATCCGGCGCGCGCAAGGCGGCGCCTGGAACATCGTCGACGACGAGCCGGCGCCGCCGCAGGACGTCATCGCCTACGCGGCCAAACTGATGGGTGTCGCGCCGCCGCCGGAGCTGCCGTTCGACAGCGCCGAATTGTCGCCGATGGCGCGGAGCTTCTACGCCAGCAATCGCCGCATCCGGAACATCCGCGCCAAGCAGGACCTCGGCCTGGTCTTCACCTACCCGACCTATCGGGCCGGGCTGGACGCGCTATGGGCCGCCGGCGAAGGGCGCTGACGTCGAATTCTGGCGGCGACGGGAAACCTTCGGCTGCGCTGGCGATTGCTTCGAACAGAGATTGTCATGCGGACCTGACGCGACTGCACGTCGCTCGGCCCTCACGCAAAGGATGTTCGACATGCAGGCCGATCACCCCATCACTTGGCTGACGTTCTTCACCCTGGCCGCCGCGATCATTGTCGCAGCCGGCGCATTCCTGGCGTTTTTGCGCTCACGTCACAACCGCGAGATTGCGGCGGTCGCGCTCGAGGGCGACGGCCGCGGACGCGGCCTGCCACCCTCCGGCGCGTTGCCGGAGCTCGGCGGCCTGTTCGTGCTCGCTCTCGTGGTTGCCGGCCTGCTGGTGACGGGCTACCACAACGGGGGCGCCACGCGCTTTGCCGGTGGCGACAAGCCCACGCCGGTGCCGATCGCGCCGACCAATACCGACCGCGGCACCACGGTGGGCGCCGGCGCCGCGATCACCCCGCCGCGGGCGCCGACGATGACCCAGCCGGCTCGGCCGGACCCCGACCTGCGCACCGCGCCGGCCTCGTCGCCGACCGGCGCCGAGAGCGGCGGCCATCCCGAGGCCAATCCGCCGGCGCGCTGATCGAGAACGCCAGTTCCCAGGAACAACGCCGGTTCCAACAACAAAGGCCGCGCATCGCGCGGCCTCATTCATTTCAGAACTGATTCGAGCAGATCAGGCCCAAACGCGCGGCCCGAGGATGATCGAAAGACGCTCCGATCAGATCGCGGCGGCGACCTTGTCGAGGCCGATGGTGCGCGCGAGACGCCGCACTTCGTCCTTCTGGTCGTCGCGCAGTTGCCACAGCAGCGGCATCGCCGCCGATTTCAGCTGCTGAACCTCGTCGGAATCGGGATCGATCGCCACGGCACCCGGCTTGGCAGCGCCCTGCCGCGCGGTGTGGATCTTGCGCGCGACCGCGCGCAGCGCGGTCTCCACCGCCGGCCAGTAATATTCCTGGCTCGCCGAGAGCCGCAGCCGCTCCTTGATGCCGGCGATCTGGGTGTCCGACAGCAGCGAATAGGCCTTCTGCACCTCGGGCTTCAGCACGGCGGGCGCGGGCTCAGCGGGCTTGGCGACGATCTTGGCTTTCGGCGCCACCGGCTCGGCGACGGCCGCAGCAGCCGAGGTCTTCGGCATCTCGGCTTCGGCCGGCGCATAGGCAAAGGCCTGCCGCAGCACATCCGCCTTCGGCGCGCTCGGCTGCGGTTCCTCGGCCACCGCGAGCTTGACCACGGCGAGACGATCCGCCTTGGCTTCGCGGTTGGACACCGGGCTCTTGGCGATGACGACCGGCATCATCGCACCGGCCGAGGGAACGCTGTCCCGCATCAGGATACTTGCCATGGCCGCAGTTGCGACCAGCACACCCAGCAAAGCGACAAAAGCGATCGACTTCGTCACGCAAATCTCCGTATCCCGGCGGAAACGCCGCACTTTGCCGAAAACTGGGAGTTAATTAAGGTTTTACCATGCCACAGAAACAGATCGACCACCACTCAGCCCTGTGAACATGGCGGATATTTTTGTCAGGCCGCCGAATACAGCTCCTGCGCATGCAAATCGTAGGCAGCCTGGATGTCGGCGATGATGTCGGAGGCCTCCCACAAGGCGGCCGGTTCGACGGAATGCAGACTGATAGTCCAGTTCCCGCCGCGCGCGGTCCGCGGCACGCTCATGATGTCGAACTGGACGTTGCGGCACAGCGGATGTCGCTGCAGCGCATGTCCGACGCGGATCCTGATCTCCTCGAGCGTCGCACGCTCTTTGCCCTGCCCCATCTCGATGCCCATCGCACATTCGCCACGTTCGACCTTGGGCGATTGTCGGACCGGATGGTTAATGCCTGCTTAAAGACAAAGACCGCATTTTCCCTATCAAAATACCTGCTTGCAAGCACGATACTCATCAGTCGTGCGATCGATCAGCGCCGCAACTGACAGAATATCGGTCACGCCCGAGGTCGAATGGCCCGCGCTCCAGACGTCGCGCCAGCGCTTCGGCCGCGCCGCGCGCGCGCCGATATCGATGTCGTTGCCGATCTCGATCGCGCCACGCGCCGGCAGATTGTCCGGATCGAGCCCGGCGGCGAGCAGCGAAGGACGAAGCATGCTGGTCGGCAGGCCGGTGACGGCGGAGGTCAGCAGCACGTCATCTGCCGAGCTCTCGACCAGCATCGCCTTGTAGCGCGCGTCCGCCATGCTCTCATGCGTAGCGATGAACTTGGTGCCCATGTAAGCGAGATCGCAGCCGAGCATCTCGGCCGCACGCAGCGCAACGCCGTCGCTGATGCCGCCGGCGAGCACGATGGGACCGGCGAAGAAGCTCCGGACGGCGCGCACGAAGGCGAACGGATTGAGCCAGCCGGTCTGGCCACCGGCGCCGGCCGTCAGCAGCACGAGACCATCGGCGCCCGCTTCGATGGCGCGCTCCGCGTGCCGGAGCGAGGCAACATCGGCCAACACCAGTGCGCCGGCATCGTGCAGCGGCGCGATCACCGGCGCCGGCGAGCCGACCGACGTGATCACGAGCTCCGGACGATGCCGCAGCAGCACCGCCAGATCGTCCTGCAGCCGCCTATTGGACCGATGCACGATCAGGTTCGGACAGACCGGCGCCGCCGCTGCGCCACTGGCATCGGAGCTGCGTGCTATCCGGCCCTCGATCTCGCGCAGCCAGCCGTCGAGTTCGTCGGGCGTGCGGCAGTTCACGGTCGGGAACGCGCCGATCACGCCATGGGCGCAAGCCGCACTCACCAGCGCCATGCCGGACACGAGGAACATCGGCGCGGCAATCAGCGGCAGGCGCAGCCGCGCCCGCAGCTCGGCGATGGGACTCTGTTGCACGGCGTGTCTCCCTGGTCGTCTTTGCTTGGCTCAGGGCATAGCGACGCCGGCGTGCAGGATCAATCGTCGCCGAACAGGCGGAAGCGCGGCGCGTCCATGTCGACGGGTTGCGCAGCATAAGCGCGCGGCATCGAATCCTCACGCACCGCCCGTTCGACGGCGCGCAGATCCTGCTCGCGGCGCTGGCGACGGCGCTCCGCGACCTGGCGGTGCCGCTCGGCGCGGCGCTGCTCCGCAGCGCGCCTGCGCTCGGCCTCGCGCGCCCTGGGATCCGGGTCGGGCGCCGTCTCAGCCGTCTTTTCCTGCACCTGCGCCGGCGCATTGTCGGTCCCGCCGTCGTGGACCGCAGCAGCAGCAGGCGCTGGCGCCGGCGCTGCGGACGGCTCCGGCGCAGGCTCCGCCGTCGCCGGCGTCACCTTGATCGGCGCCGTCGCGGCCGCCTGCGTCGCGGCCAGATAGGAGGTCGCGGTCGGGCTTGGCGATGGCGCCGCGGGCGCGGCGCGTTCGAGCCTGGTCGATTCCAGCACCGGCGTCTTCGGATTCATTCCCTCAGCGATCATGAGCCCTCCCCCGAGGCCCGCTGCGACGGCGACGGCGACCGTTCCGGCCCCTGCGAAAAAAGCTGTCGAGGTGCGCATGGCCTTGGCTCCTTGTTGTTCGGCCGGGCAACGCGGGGCGCGCAACGATGTTCCGAGCTGGACCAGGCGCAGCTTGAGAACGCGCGCCATTCTGCTAGCGTCAGCAACAAACCACGCGACGCAACAAGGATCGCGGCATCACGGGAGGACGGGCCATGCACCATCAGCTTCATTCGTTTCCGGTCGTTTGCGAGCAGACGCTGCTCACCTTGTCGCGCCATCCATCGCGCATTGCCTTCAGCTGGCCCGGCGGCTCGCTGTCCTATCAGGGCGCGATCGACCTGATCGGGCGCATGCAAAGCGTGTTCATGCGGCTCGGCCTGCGGGCGGGAACATGCGTCGCGTTCCTCACCGCCAACCGCGCCGACACATGGTGCGCCGGCATCGCGGCGCAGCTGTCGCGGCTCGCGATCACCTGGCTGCACCCGCTGGGGTCGCTGGAGGATCAGCTGTTCCAGCTCGCCGATTCCGAATCGCAGGTCCTGGTGGTCGACGCCGCCGCCTTCCGCGACCGCGGCGGCGAGCTCGCCTCGCGCGCCGACGGCCTCCGCCACGTCTTCACGCTCGGACCGGCAGGCTATGGCGCCGACCTGCTGTCGGCGATCGAGGCCGCAGGTCACGCCAGCGCGCGCAACTTCGCCACGCCCACGGACGTCGCGACGCTGAACTACACCGGCGGCACCACCGGAAAGTCCAAGGGCGCGCTGCGCCACCACCGCGAATATGGCGGCTTCGCCACCGCAATCCTGGCCGATTTCGAGATACCGGAACGCGCCAGCTATCTGGCGGTGGCGCCGATCAGCCATGTCGCGGGCACCAAGGTGCTGCCGACGCTGATGCGCGGCGGCACCGTGCACATGCTGAAGGGGTTCGATCCGGAGGCGGTGTTGAAGACGATCGAACGCGAGCGCATCAACTTCACTTTGTTCGTGCCGACCATGATCTACGTGCTGCTCGACCATCCGGCGCTGAGCAGGACCGATCTCTCCTCGCTCGACCTCGTGCTCTACGGCGCCTCCGCGATGTCGCCGACGCGGCTCGTCGAGGGCATCGAGCGCATCGGCCCGGTGTTCTCGCAGCTCTACGGCCAGACCGAATGCTATCCGGTCTCGGTGCTGCGCAAGGCCGATCATGATCCGAAGCAGCCGGAGCTGTTCCTGTCCTGCGGCTTCCCGATCGCCGCCTGCGATGTCAAGATTCTGAACGACGATGATCAGGAGGTCGCGCAGGGCGAGGCCGGCGAGATCTGCGTGCGCGCGCCGCATGTCATGGCGGAATATTGGAAGCGGCCGGACATCACCGCCGAGACCTTGAAGAACGGCTGGCTGCACACCGGCGACATCGCCCGCCGCGACGAGCGCGGCTACATGTACATCCTCGATCGCAAGAAGGACATGATCGTCTCCGGCGGCTTCAACATCTTTCCGCGCGAGATCGAGGATGTGCTCACCCAGCACAGCGATGTCGCGATGTGCGCCGTGGTCGGCGTGCCCGACGACAAATGGGGCGAGGCCGTCACCGCGATCGTGGTGCCGCGCGCCGGCACGCAGCCGAACGCGACCGAGCTGATCGAGCTGGTGAAGGCCCGCAAGGGCTCGGCCCATGCGCCGAAGCGCATCGAGTTCGTGGCCGAGCTGCCGGTGACCGGCGTCGGCAAGGTCGACAAGAAGGTGCTGCGCGCACGCTACTGGGAGGGACGCGGGCGGATGGTGGGATGACCGTCCCGCCCCCTCGTCATTGCGGGGCGCCCATGCGCCGAAGCAATCCAGAGCCGCAGATACCGCTCTGGCCTGCTTCGCATGTGTTCAGCCCGGGGACATGGCTGACAGGTGTTCGGGGGCATCGCTGACACCTCAAAATGACCTCGATCTGTCGAGCAAAGCGCGCCGTCGCGGCACCCGCCATCTCACAACGCCTCCAGTGCAGACCGAGACGGTGCGAGCGGCAGCCATTCGGGAATGCGGCGCTTGGCGAGCCAATAGGGCCGCCACAATCCACGCCACGTGGCGGCGTCGAGCGGCGCCTGCTTCCGGCGGAGTTCGCTGGTCTCGATTCGCGGCAGATCATGCAGGTGCAGCCAACGCCGCGCCACCCACCACAGCTCGCGCGAGACGGCCGTGTTGCCCGGCGCCTCGAGCTGGACGATGTTCAACAGCGGATCACGATGCCGCATGGCGACCTCCAGCGTCGCGACGCGTTCGCCGCCACGCCGGACGCTCCATAGCCGCGACCGGTTGAGAGCAATATCCTCGCCATAGAGCCGGACACAGTTGCGCATGACGTTCCCCTCCTCATTGATATCGGAGACGCCGTTGATCGGCCGAAACTCATAGTCGCCAACACGGCCGGGATTGAGCCACATGTCGCGGATCGGCTGCTGACCGAGATTCAGGTGCAGCGCGGCGAGTTCCAGCCAGGCACCGGCGGCCGCGACGGCCGCGCAAAGTCTCATATCCGGGGACCACGGCCGTTCGATAAAGGCGTGGCCGATCGTGGCCGGCTGGCTGCCAAACCAGATCCAGAGACCGAGCAAATTCATGCGAGCGAGCGTCGCGGCCTGCGGCGCACGAAGATACTCGCGGACCATCCACACCGCCGCCGGCTCATGCGCCAGCGCCGCCATCTCGACAACGAGCTGCAGCCATCTCGGCATCAGCTTCGGCGAGCGCGGCAGATGGTTGCCGATCTGCCGCCGGAACAGCTCGCCATCCGGCAGCTGATCGATCGGACAGACGAAGGCTTCCGGCGGCAGCTTGCGCAGCCAGAGTGGCAGGCCGGCCGCAGCGGCCGCCTCGGCGAGCGGACGTCCCGCGATGACGTGAGCGATCGCCGGTGCGGGGTCGAACCGCGTACGCGGCACCGCCAGCGCGAACAGCAGCGCCGGGAAGCTCAGCGCGAGGTCGGCGAGATGCGGATGGCTCTGCGCCAGCGCAACGATGCGGGATTGGAAACGAGACGCATAGCGCCGCAGCCGGCGTTCACGCAGGTCGGAACGCACCGGCTCCCGGCGGGGAGTCAGCAACAGATGAGATGTCATGACACGACGGTTCAAGCGCAGACCACAAGGGCCGCGGGCATTTCGATGCGATGCGAAAGTGTCAAATCGTAACCGGGACGATCATCCCGGTGCCTGCGTCAATGATCGCGCGGCGAGCCCGGGAAGCGAGACAGTCTGGACATCGTCGCCTCCTGCGTTGAGATTGGGGTCGCGCTCTGTACCCTGGTTTCACGCACAAATCAACTACGAGGCGCCAACCCGTCGCTTCAATGCGCAATCGACTGTTTGAAAGGCTCGCCGTCAGCTTCACTCTGCCGTCATCGCGAGGAGCAAAGCAACGACGCGATCCAGCGCTCTCGGGAAAGACGTCGGGCTTGGCCCTGGATTGCTTCGCTGCGCTCGCAAAGACGCGGAGAAGACGGTGGTCTGCAACTCACACTGTCGTCTCAGAGCCGTCGTAACGCTTCGCCATGGAAGTAGCTCCAAATCGTGTCGGTTGCGCCACGTTGGCGGGATGCGAGGGTGCACGCCCATCATTGCGGGCGCAGCGCGCTGCGCTTGCAATGACGGGGTTGCTGATGGCGCATCATGATTGCATCGACCAGGTCGACGCGCCTACCTCTTCCCCTTCGCCATGTTGAGCGCCACCGCGGCACGGATCAGCGACTTGAAGCGGCGGCGTCGAGATCATCGGTCTCGTGGATGTCGATCGCGCGCCGGGTGTTGCCCTCGAGGCTGGCGTTGAACAATCCCGCCGGGTCGGGCAGCGAGGCGCCCTTGGCGAAGGTCAGCTTGATATAGGCCTTGTAGCTCTCGCCGGTGCAGATGATGCCGGCATGCGACCATACCGGGACGCCGCGCCACTTCCATTCTTCGACAATGTCGGGATCGGCCTGCTTGATGAGGCTGCGCACCCGCGCCTGCGTCGCTCCCCGCCAGTCCGCGAGCTCGGCGAAGCGCGCGTCGATCAATTCGGCCGCAGATGCATTGCCTGGTTCGTCCTTCGATGATCCCTTCGATCTCATCTTCGGTCGCCTCCACTTTGTAGCAGCTTCGGTTCCACGAAGTAGTTCTACGGTCGCGATTGCCTGCCCAAATTTAGGGCAAAATTTAACTCTTCGACCACCAATCACAGCAAGCCCCACATGATGCCTCAACGACGAGCATCCCTCACGCCGACCGCGCGTGCCGTCCCCGGGCCCTCCCCCGAACGAATCCTCCCGGACTATCAAGCTGGAGCCGCAGATGCCGTCCTTTTCCAACCTCTCCATTCGCAACAAGGTCCTGCCGGCGTTCGGCGTCGTGCTGCTCACAGCCATGGGACTCGGTGGCTTCTCGATCGATCGTCTGTCGACCGTCAACGGTTCGGCCGCCGAGGTCCGCGACAATTGGCTGCCGGCGACCGGCTGGCTCGGAACGATCTCCAAGGCGTTGGAGCAATATCGCGCGCGCGAGGGCGCGCTGCTGCTTGCAGCGCCGGCGGTCAAGGATCGGCAGGAGCGGTTGCTCAATGAAAGTCTGCAGCTGTTCGAGCAGACTTGGCGCCTGTATGAGCCGACGGTGACGACCGCGGAAGAGAAAGCCCTCGTGGCGGGGTTCAAGGGACCGTGGAACTCATATCTCGAGAGCAGCAGGCAATTGGTCGACATGGCGCGCAAGAACCAGACCGAGGCCGCCACGACGCTCTATATGGGCAAGCTGCGGGACGACTTTACCCTCCTGCGCAGCGCCCTCGAAAAGGACCTGGCGTGGAACGTCGCTCAGGGCAAGGCTGAAGCGGACCGGGGCGCGGCCGTCTATGTCTCCTCGCGCATGTGGATCCTGGCGACGATCGCGCTGGCCGCCATGCTCTGCATCGCCATGGGCACCATGATCGTGTCCGGCGTGGCACGCCCGATCACGGCGATGACGGAGGCGATGCGCAAGCTTGCGGGCGGCGACATGTCGGCTCCGATTCCCGGCGTCGAGTGCAAGGACGAAATCGGCAAGATGGCGAGCGCCGTGCTCGTCTTCAAGGACAACGCGGTGGAGACCGAGCGTCTGCGCGCCGAGCAGGCCGAGGCCGAGAAGCTGGCCGCCGAGCGGCGCAAGCGCGACATGCACGATCTCGCCAACAGCTTCGAAGGCGCGATCGGACAGATCATCGAGACGGTCTCCTCTGCCTCGACCGAACTGGAAGCGTCGGCCTCGACGCTGACATCGACCGCCGAGCGCACGCAGCAGCGCACCACGACGGTGGCCGCGGCATCGGAGCAGGCGACCGCCAACGTGCAGTCGGTGGCATCGGCGACGGAGGAGCTGAGCTAGTCGGTGACCGAGATCAGCCGGCAGGTGCGGGAGTCCGCACGCATGGCCAACGAGGCCGTCGATCAGGCCCGCAAGACCAATGACCGGGTCAGCGAGTTGTCGAAGGCGGCCGCGCGCATCGGCGACGTCGTCGAACTGATCAACACCATCGCCGGTCAGACCAATCTGCTGGCGCTGAACGCCACCATCGAGGCTGCGCGGACCGGCGAGGCCGGGCGCGGCTTCGCGGTGGTCGCCTCCGAGGTCAAGGCGCTGGCCGAACAGACCGCGCGCGCGACAGGCGAGATCGGCCAGCAGATCGCGGGCATCCAGAGCGCGACGCAGGAGTCCGTCGGCGCGATCAAGGAGATCAGCGGCACGATCGAGCGGCTGTCCGAGATCTCCTCCACCATCGCTGCGGCGGTCGAAGAACAGGGCGCCGCGACGCAGGAGATCTCGCGCAACATCCAGCAGGCCGCGCAGGGCACCCATGAGGTGTCGTCCAACATCACCGACGTGCAGCGCGGCGCCAGCGAGACCGGCTCCGCCTCCTCGCAGGTGCTGTCGGCCGCACAGTCGCTGTCGCAGGACAGCAACCGGCTGAAGCTGGAAGTGGGACGATTCTTGAACACGGTGCGGGCGGCGTAGGCGGCGTCCTTCGCCTCTCCTCGCTTGCGGCAAGGTGACCGCATTTGACGAAATGGGACTATCGCGACACGAACGCCTGCCAATGAGTTACTCCGTCATGCCCGGGCTTGTCCCGCCTGCGCGGCCGAAGCCGCTTCGGCGCGGCGAAGGCCCGGGCATCCACGTCTTTCCGAGGGCGCCGAACGACGTGGATGGCCGGGACAAGCCCGGCCATGACGACGACTTCCTCACCGCTTCTCGATCACCAGGCTCTGCACCACGCGGCCGAAATAGCCCTTTGCGTCGCCCAGCCGCGCCATCGCCAGCCCGGCGCCGTCCGGACCGATCCAGCTTTCTGCGTCGAGCAGGATCCACTCGCCGACCGGCTCGCGGGCCATGTTGACGGTCAGGTCGGCATTGAGGAACGTGTAGCTGTGGAAGTCGAGCGCGGCGGAGGTGCCGTTGCAGAAGTCGCTGGCGACCACGGCGCGCATCGCCTGCGAGACGGCGTGGCCTTCGACCAGCGGCCAGTCGACGCGGTACCAGATCGCGCCCGGCCCCTTGACGCCGAAACGGCCGCGCGCGGCGCGGAGCGTCATGCCGCGCACGAACGGACTGGTGGAGAAATCGGCGGGCTCCGGCGTAGCCTCGTCAGGACCGGGCAGATCAACCGGCAGCTCGCGGACGTCGTCCGGCAGCGGTACCGCGTCCTGCCGGATCTTCAGCACAGTCGCCGTGACCACGACCGTGTCGCCGGCGCGCAGGCGGACGGCGCAGAGCTGGATCTTGCGGCCCTCGCGCAGCACCTCGGTCTCGACCGTGAGCTCGGCGAGCGGCACCGGCCGCATCAGGTCGATGGTGACGCGGGCGATGCGCATCGCCGACTTCGTCGGGATGCGTTCCGCCGCCCACACCGCCAGCGCCGAGGGCGCGGAGCCGTGCTGCATGGTCGGATCCCAGGGACCGGCGGCATCGGGACTGACGGTCACGCGATTGTCCGCGATGCGGAAGATCGGCCGCATCAGCACACGCTGTCCCATGCGTCAGCCGGCGCTGGCAAAGGCGCGATCGGCGCCATTGGGCAGTTCGATGTCGACCTCGAGCGTCGAGACATGCTTCCCCCGGTCCATGCGGACGATGACCTTGTCCGGATCGAGTAGCACATGGCGCGAAACCACCGCGAGGATTTCCTCGCGCAGCTGCATCAGCAGATCGGGCTGGCCGCGCAGGCTGCGCTCATGCGCGAGCAGGATCTGCAGCCGCTCGCGCGCGACAGGCGCAGAGGCTGCACGCCCGGTAAAGAGCCGCAGCACGCTCATGCAGCCCTCCGTCCCAGCAGCAGATTCATCAGGCCCTTGCGCTCGCTCGGGATCTGCATCTCGACCGCCTCGCCGAGCAGGCGGCGCATCGCGTCGTGATAGGCGCGCGCCGGCGCGCTGGCCGGGCTGTTGAGCGTCACGGGACAACCGACATTGGAGGCGCGCAGCACGTCCTGGCTCTCCGGTACGATGCCGAGCAGCGGCGTCGCCAGGATCTCCAGCACGTCGTCGATCGACAGCATCTCGCCGCGCGCGGCGCGTCCCGCATCATAGCGCGTGATCAGGATGTGCTTCTCGACGCGCTCGCCAGTCTCGGCACGCACCGTCTTGGAATCCAGCATGCCGATGATGCGGTCAGAATCGCGCACCGACGAGACTTCGGGATTGGTGACGATGATCGCCTCGTCGGCATAGCGCATCGCCAGCATGGCGCCGCGCTCGATGCCGGCGGGGCTGTCGCAGATCACCCAGTCGAAGCTCTTGCGCAATTCGGCGATCACGCGGCCGACGCCCTCCTCGGTCAGCGCATCCTTGTCCTTGGTCTGCGAGGCCGGCAGCAGCCACAGATTTTCCAGCCGCTTGTCGCGGATCAGGGCCTGCGGCAGCTTGGCGACACCGTGCACAACGTTGATGAGATCGAACACAACGCGCCGCTCCGCGCCCATGACGAGATCGAGATTGCGCAGGCCGACGTCGAAATCGACCACGACCACCTTCTCGCCGGCCTGCGCCAGCGCCGCGCCCATGGCTGCCGTCGTGGTGGTCTTGCCGACGCCACCCTTGCCGGACGTCACAACAAGTACTTTCGCCATCTCTCAAACCTCCCGTTACTCAGTTCAAAGCTACGATCTTCATGGAATGACCTTCGAGCCGCGCCTGCGCGGCGCGGCCGCGCAATGCGGCATCGATCTGCTCTGCGGTCTGGTAGTAGCCGTCGATCGCGACCAGCTCGGCCTCGATCTTCTGGCAGTAGATGCGCGCGGCGGCATTGCCGTTGATGCCGGCCATCGCGCGGCCGCGCAGCGCGCCATAGACGTGGATGGAGCCGCCGGCGACGATCTCGGCGCCGGACGACACCGCGCCGAGCACGGTGACGTCGCCGTCGGGAAACACGATCGACTGGCCGGAGCGCACCGGCTGATCGAGCAAAAGCGAGGTCGGCTGCTGCAGCGACGGCTTCTCCGGCTCGATCTCCTGCACCGCGCAGTGACGGCCGCCCGACAGCAGCGGCGGCATGCCGAGCGAGAGCCGGCCCTGCTCGACGCCTTCGAGGCCGAGCACGCGGATGTTGCGCGATTCGATGCTCTTGATGAGGTGCGTGATGGCGAGCGGGCTCAGATCCACGGCGGAGAGATCGAGCACGATCGGCTTGCCGACGAAGAAACCCGGCGACCCCGCAAGCGTCGCGTCGAGTTCAGCGAGCCAGTCGGCGATCGGGACCACCGGCGAGAACACGAAGGCCACATAGGAGCGCCCGCGCAGACGAATTAAAGGACGTACCGTTTCAGCGCTGGCACTCATGATCATCCGACCCAACCCTTCTTAGTGATTGGTTAACTGTCGGCGCCAGATGGTTAACGGATGGTTAAATCGACGCTAAGCTGCTCAAAAATCGACGGCGCGACGCCTGACATAGTTCGATGATGATCGAATCAAGGCGCAATCTGGGCGCGAATGCGGCGCAAATCGTGGAGCCGCTGCGTCAAGACTACGCACGCCTCAATTTAATCACATCATGATGATAACTTTAACGTACATATAATTCCGATCCTGCGGCTGCAGGCGGGTCCGATCAATTGACACTCGTCAGGGGGCGGGGCATGGGATCGATAGAGGTGCTGAAGGCACGATCAACGTGCCAGGGCGCCTTGCAGGAAAGGACACCATGCGTGCGATCGATGATCGACGCGAAGCGTCTGATTCTGCACAGGGATTCCTTGTGGACTGAAGTGGCCTGGACGCTCCCGCTCTTCGTTTGAACTAGCTCTCATACGACCGTGGCAGAAGCGTATCAGTTTACCGGAATCGAGCGTCAGAGGAGTAGCGTATGAGTTCGTTGAGTGAACAGAATCCGATGAACCCGCAGGACCCGCTGCACTACGCGCCGCGTTGGCTGCGTGAACGCCCGGAAGCTGCGCGTCTATCTCTCGTCGGCGACAACGCCAAGGCAGTGGAGGCGGCCGAGCGTCCCGCTTCGGGACAGCAAGGACCCCTCGATGCTCGCCTGGAGACTGCCGTGTTCGAATCCCTCCGCCAGTCGCTGAATCCGCAGGTGATGCGCGAGCCGCCAGAGATCGAGCGTGAACGCGACCGCCGCTCGGTCGTGTTCAAGATCGCCGGCCGTTTCGCCGCCGCCACCGGTGTCGCCGCTGTCGTCGCGCTGTTCTTCGTCAACATCGTGCCGGTGTGGCGCCAGCCATCCGATGCCAGCTCGTCCTTCGTTGCCGCCGTGCAATCGATGAAGTCGCTGCCGCCGGTCGCTGCCGATGCGCAGGATGCCAAGGCCGACCAGACCAGCTCTCTGCCGGAGCGCACCGAAGCCCAGGCCCCGGCCCTGACGCAGTTCAAGTCCCTGCTCGCCGCGGACGCTCCGGCACCGGCGGCCGACGCGGACACTCCCGAAAAGCCGATGCTGCAGCAGTTCATGCAGTGGAACCAGAAGGCGGGCCAGATGGAGCGGGCGCGCTAGCAGCGCTCGCGGAGCTGATCCGAACTCAAACATAGCAGACAAGGCGATTATGATCGACGTCCGACCGCAGAAAGCGGGAGCACGCCGTCCGCTGGCTCATGCCCGCATGGCCGTCGCTGCACTCGCCACCTTCATGGCGAGCAGCGCCTTTGCCGCGCCCGGCGACAATGTCGCGCTGGTCCGCCAGCTCGGCACCCGCGTCGGCCCGGTCATCGGCGCGGCGCTCGCCTGCCGCGACATTGCGCGACCGCGCATTCAGTCGATCATCGAGAAATTCCAGACCGTCATCCGCGAAGCCGCGGCGAGCGAAGCCGATCGCGACGAGCTGACACGCCTGCTCGATCAGTATGTGGCCGAAGGCCGCGGCCTGGTCACCAGCGGCCGCCTCGACTGCCGCGGCGCGGACCGCCAGCTTGGCGACCTCGAACAGTCGATTGCGGCGCCAGCGCAGGCGCGATCCAACCTGCCCGTCGTGACGATCGGACCGGCAAGCGCGCAGGCCGCGACCACGCCGGCGCAGCTGCTGCCGCCGGCAGGCAATGTACGCGGCGTCAGTCAGAGCGAGATCAAGCTCGGCATGGTCATCCCCACCAGCGGCCCGGTGAAGGAGAGCGGCCGCCAGCTCAAGCTCGGCGTCGAGACGGCGTTCAACCGTGTCAACGAGGCCGGCGGCATCAACGGCCGCGTGCTGAAGCTCGTGACCGCGGATGACGGCTACGATCCGTCGCGCACGCTCGACGCGATGAAGCAGCTCTACGACCGCGAGCAGGTGTTCGGCTTCATCGGCAATTTCGGCACCGCCACTGCCGCCGTCGCGATTCCTTTCGCGCTGGAGCGGCGCGTGCTGTTCTTCGCGCCCTACACCGGCGCCAATGTGGTGCGCCACGATCCGCCCGACCGCTACGTCTTCAACTACAGGCCGAGCTACGCCGAGGAAACGGACGCGCTGGTCCATTATCTGGTGAAAATTCGCAAGCTCAATCCGCGCCAGATCGTGGTGTTCGCGCAGAACGATGCGTTCGGCGATGCCGGCTTCTCCGGCGTGGCCAAGGCGTTCCGCACCCTCGGCGCCAGCGACAATGCGATCGTGCGGGTCAACTATCCGCGCAACACCGTGGACGTCGACGACGCCATCAATCAGCTGAGGCTGTTGAAGACCCCGGTCAAGGCCGTGGTCATGCTGGCGACGACGCGGGCCGCGGCCAAGTTCATCGAGAAGGCCCGCGGCGTGTTTCCGGGCGCGATCTTCGCCAACATCTCCGCCGTCGGCGGCTCCGCGCTCGCGAGCGAGCTGATGCTGCTCGGTCCGCGCTACACCGACGGCGTAATCGTGTCCCAGACCGTGCCCGGCGTCGGCGGCTATTCGAGCCTCGTCCTGGACTACAAGAACGCACTTGCGAAATACGCTCCCGGCGAGGCGGCCGACTACACCTCGCTCGAAGGCTACATCTCGGCGAGCATCCTGATCGAGGGATTGAAGCGCGCCGGCCCGAGCTTCGACACCGAGCAGCTCGTCGACACGCTCGAGACCATGCGCAACATCGATCTCGGGCTTGGCACTCAGCTCAGCTTCGGACGCGCCGAACACCAGGCCTCGCACAAGATCTGGGGCACGGCCCTGGACGAGACCGGCACCTATCAGCCGATCGAACTTGACTAGGATACCGCTGAAAAGAGGTCCGCACCAGCAACGACGACAAAAGCGCGACAGAGAAACCCGACATTAATTCGAAATGCCACGGAATAGCAGGTGAAGAGGGTTAGCAGCAGCTCATAAGTGCAAGTGGATAGATAGTTCGATGACCGTTCGTTGGTCCGCGTTGATCATCGGGAGCCTGTTCGGGGCTCCCCTCAGCTCCGCTCTTGCGGCCGCCCCCGATATCGTACGGGATCTGGCCGGCCGGGTGGGACCGATTGTCGGGCGGGCCTCGACCTGTCCGGACATCGCGGAGGGCCGCGTCCAGACCATCGTCGAAAAATTCCGCGAAGCCATCCGCCAGGCTTCCAGCAATGACGGCGAGCGCGATCAGCTGACACGCGCCTTCAACGGCTACATCGCGGAGGGCCGCAGCCGCGGCGGCCCGTCAGCGGCGAGCTGCAGCACCGCCGAACGACAATTGGCCGAGCTCGAGCGGTCGTTGATCGAGAGCGGGCCGGCCACGACTGCAGGCTCCCCATCAGCCAACGCACCGACGGCCACGACCGGCGCGGTCACCGCATCGCCGGTCCGCGGCGTCACCGATCGGGAAATCCGGCTGGGAATCGTCGTGCCGTTCTCCGGCATCCGCAAGGAGACCGGACGGCAGATGAAACTCGGCATCGAGACCGCCTTTGCGCGCGCCAACGAGGCCGGCGGTGTCGGCGGCCGGCAGCTTCGCCTGATCGCCGCCGACGACGGCTATGACCCGAACAAAACGCTGGCGGCGATGACGCAGCTCTATGAGAAGGAGCAGGTGTTCGGCTTCATCGGCAATATCGGCACGGCGAATTCGCAGGTGGCGATCCCGTACGCGCTGGAGCGGCGCGCGCTGTACTTCGCCCCGAACAGCGGCGCTGCCGTGGTCCGGCGCGACCCGCCGGACCGCTATGTCTTCAACTATCGCGCCAGCTACGCCGAGGAGACGGCCGCTTTGGTGCGCTATCTGGTGAAGATGAAGCGGATTCCGCCGCGACAAATCGCGGTGTTCCAGCAGCAGGATCCGTTCGGCGACGACGGCTTTGCCGGCGTCGCGAAGGCCTATCGCCAGCTGAACATCGCCGACCCCGTGGCGCGCTTCACCTATCCACGGGCGAGCGTCGACGTCGACGAAGCGATCAACCAGATCAAGGCCTACAAGCCGCAGATCAAGGCGGTGATCATGGTTGCGACCGATCGCGCCGCCGCGAAGTTCATCGAAAAGACCCGCGATGCGATCCCTGGCCTCATTTACGCCAACGTATCCGCGGTTGGATCGACGTCGCTTGCAACCGAGCTGAAGCTGCTCGGCCCGCGCTTCACCAATGGCGTCATCGTGACGCAGGGCGTGCCGGCCGTTTCAGGCTATTCGAGCCTTGTGCTCGACTACAAGAATGCGCTGGCCAAATACGCAGCGGGCGAAGCCCCCGACTACACGTCGCTGGAAGGCTACATCGCGGCGACCATCCTGATCCAGGCGTTGAAGCAGACCAATCCGCTGGACACTGAACGACTGGTCGACACGCTGGAATCGATGCGCAGCCTTGATCTCGGCCTCGGCACGCCGCTCGCGTTCGGACGCGCGGAGCACCAAGCGTCACACAAGATCTGGGGTACTGCGCTCGACGAAACCGGCACGTATCAGCCGATCGAACTTGAATAGATATGACTGAAAATGACTAAGCATAAAGAACTGGTTGAAAGCGACGCATTAGCAGGTTCTAAAGCATGATCCGAGATAGCCGTGCCGGGTTACCGAAATGGTCATGCTATTGGGAAAGGCTAGTCTGTGCATGGTGGCGGTCATAGTCTCCTCCGTCGTAGACAAAGCGTCAAATTCACCAGGCGAAAGACCTGGATGGGGTCCATAGTGGGATAGTGGCAATGAGCTTTCGTTCTAGCGTGTTCTTGGTTGCGGCATTGCTCGCAACGCCCGCCAGCGCGGCGGGCACCAATGCGGATGTGGTGCGTAATCTTGCGAGCCGGGTCGGGCCGATCGTGGGAGCAGCATCCGCCTGTCAGGCGATCGACCAAGGCCGCGTTCAGGCCATTGTCGACAAGTTTCGCGAGGTGATCCGCGAGGCCTCGACGGGCGGCTCGGATCGGGACGAACTCACTCGCGTGTTCAACGGCTATGTCGCGGATGGCCGCAACCGCGTGGGAGCAGCTCAGACCGACTGCAATGCCGCCGGTCGGCAGCTCGCCGAGCTCGAGCGTTCGCTCGGGCAGACCGCGCCGAGCCAAACCGCCACCAGCCTCGCCGGGGTGATCGCTCCGTCCGCGGCCGTTGCCGCGACTGCGCCGACGACGACCCTGCCTCCGGCGTCCACCAGCAACGTTCAGGGCGTCACCGCGAACGAGATCCGCTTCGGCATCGCTGCGCCATTCTCGGGTGCCGCCAAGGAGCTCGGCCGCCAGATGAAGATGGGCATCGAGGCCGCCTTCAACCGCGCCAACGACACCGGTGGAGTTGCTGGCCGCTCGCTGCGGCTGTATTCGGCCGATGACGGCTATGAGCCCTCGCGGACCCTGGACGCGATGAAGCAGCTCTACGAAAAGGACAAGGTGTTCGGCTTCATCGGCAATGTCGGCACGCCGACCTCTGCCGTCGCGATGCCCTACGCGCTGCAGCGCCGGGTTCTGTTCTACGGTGCGTTCACGGGCGCCAACATCCTGCGCAACGATCCGCCGGATCGTTACGTGTTCAACTACCGCGCCAGCTACGCGGAAGAGACCGACACCGTCGTCCGTTATCTCGTGAAGTTGCGCCGCCTGCAGCCGCGCGACATCGCGGTGTTTGCGCAGCAGGACTCCTATGGTGATGCGGGCTTCTCCGGCGTCGCCAAGGCGTTCCGCTCGCTCGGCCTGGCCGACACCTCGATCGTGCGCTTCAACTACAAGCGCAACACGGTCGACGTCGACGAGGCCGTCAACCAGCTCCGCGCGATGAAGAACCCGCCCAAGGCGATCGTCATGGTCGCGACCTATCGGGCTGCCGCGAAGTTCATCGAGAAGACGCGCGATCTGTACCCGAACATGATCTACACCAACGTGTCGTTCGTGGGGTCGACCGAGCTGTCCGACGAGCTGATGCTGCTCGGTCCGCGCTACGCCAGCGGCGTCATCGTCACCCAGGTGGTGCCCGCAGTGGGCGGCTATTCCAGCGCCGTGCTCGAATACAAGGGCGCGCTGGAGAAGTACTTCCCGGGCGAGGCGCCGTCCTATGTCTCGTTCGAGGGCTATGTCGCGGCCAACGTCCTGATCCAGGCGCTGCGCAAGGTCGGCCCGCAACTCGACACCGAGGCGCTGATCGACACGCTGGAAAACCTGCAGAACATCGACCTGGGCCTCGGCGCCAAGCTCGGCTTCGGCCGCGCCGAACACCAGGCCTCGCACAAGATCTGGGGCACGGCGCTCGACGACCGCGGCAGGTTCCAGGCGATCGAGCTGGAATAGTCGTCGGCTCGGACGGGATCTTCGAGAGACGGGATCTTCGAGACAAGGCGCGGCAGCCGAGGTTGCCGCGCCTTTTTTCTTCGATCACCTCACAGCGGCGGGTCGATCGCCTCGTCATATTCCTTCTTGAAGCGCGCGATCAGCTCGGCGGCCGGGAGCACGTCCTTGATCGCGCCGATGCCCTGGCCCGAGCCCCAGATCTCCTTCCAGGCCTTCGGCTTGGCGCGCTCGCCGGACTCGTCGGTGCCGAAGCTCATCTTCGACGGATCCGACGTCGGCAGATTGTCGGGATCGAGGCCGGCGGCGACGACCGACGGCTTCAGGTAGTTGCCGTGCACGCCGGTGAACAGGTTCGAATAGACGATATCGTCGGCGCCCGAACTGGTGATCATCTGCTTGTAGCCTTCAACCGCATTCGCCTCCTTGGTGGCGATGAAGGCGGAGCCGATATAGGCGAAGTCGGCGCCGAGCACGCGCGCGGCGCGAATGGCGCGGCCATTGGCGATCGCACCGGACAGCGCGATCGGTCCATCGAACCAGCTCCGCGTCTCCGCGACGAAGGCGAACGGCGAGATGGTGCCGGCATGGCCGCCGGCGCCGGCCGCTACCAGGATCAGGCCGTCGGCACCCTTCTCGATCGCCTTGTGCGCAAAGGTCTGGTTGATCACGTCATGAAAGACGATGCCGCCCCAGCGATGCGCCGCCTGGTTGAGCTCCTCGCGCGCGCCGAGCGAGGTGATCAGCATCGGCACCTTGTACTTCTCGCACAGCGCCAGATCCTGCTCGAGCCGGTTGTTGGAGCGGTGCACGATCTGATTGACCGCGAACGGCGCCGAGGGACGCTCCGGATGCGCGCGGTCATAGGCGGCGAGCTCCTCGGTGATGCGTGCCAGCCATTCGTCGAGCAGCGCCGCCGGCCGCGCGTTCAGCGCCGGAAACGAGCCGACCACGCCAGCCTTGCACTGCGCGATCACCAGGTCGGGCACGGAGATGATGAACAATGGCGAGCCGATCACGGGGATCGACAGGCGCCCCTTGAACAAGGCGGGCATGGACATGGATGGGAATTCCTCGTTGTGAAATGCGGAGATGTTCGTGTCGGCGAGCATGCCCGAGATGATGCCGTGATGGCAATTCGCTCGCAGAGGGACCGGAAAAGTCCGTGGGGGGTCTTGCGTTGAGGCGCTGACAGACCGCGAGACGGCGCGCTGACGCCTATTGGCACAACGCCGAGGTGACGAAAGTATCGGTCCGGCAGTCGCCCGGCTTGCGTTGCCGGCCGGGGATCAGCACCTTGGCCGAGCAGGTCTCTGCGGAATCGGTGTTGAGACTCTTGCCTTCCTTGTGGCCCTTGCTTTGGCAGAGCCGGTCGGCGCCGAGCTTGCAATCCGGCGTGCCGTTGGCCGCCATCGGACAGGCCGCCCGGCCCAAGACCATACTCGAGGGCTTGGCGAGCCGTGACAGCGCATCGCCGGTCTCCTTGAGGACGCCTGCCGTGCCAGCGTCGCCGTTCGGGACCGCCTGCGGCGCCGGCGGCGCAGCCTGATCGCCGGGAGCGCCGACCGGATCGCTCCCAGCGGCGGGTGGCGTGACGGGCGCATCGGCCGAGGGCTTGAGCGGAATGATCGACATCTTGTCGAACAGTTTGCCGAGCTCTTCGACCAGGCCAGGGTTGGACGGCGGCGGCGCGGGCTCGCCTGATGGCGTTGGCGACTCCCGCAAACCGGCTGAAGGCGCCGGCTGAGCCCGAGCCGATTGCGCCCAAGCCGCGGCCGAAAGCGCGATGCCCGGCAGCACAACACCGAGCAGCAGCATGCCGACGGCGAGCAGCCCCGACCGCATCAGATCAGCTTGATTGCGATGACAAAGCCCGCGACCAGCACGGCCGCGCCGAGCGCCACCCACAGGCCGAGATGCTTCTCGATGTGCACCCTGATCCATTCGCCATAGCGGTTCAGCAGGATCGCGGCGATGAAGAAGCGGCCGCCACGCGCCACGATCGAGAACAACACAAACAGAAACAGGTTATAGCCCGCGAAGCCTGACGTGATCGTGACGAGCTTGTAGGGGATCGGCGTCAGCCCCTTCAGCAGAATGATGACCGCGCCCCATTCGGCATAAGAGGCACGGAAGGTCTCGACCTTGTCGCCGAGGCCGTAGAGATGAATCAGCCACTGGCCGAGCGAATCGTAGAGCAGCGCGCCGATGGCGTAGCCGACCAGGCCGCCCGCGACCGAGGCCGCGGTGCAGACGCCTGCGAACAGCCAGGCGCGCTGCGGCTTGGCCAGCGACATCGGAATCAGCATCACATCCGGCGGCACCGGAAAGAACGAGCTTTCGGCGAAGGCGACCGCAGCCATGATCCAGAGGGCATGCGGCTTGTGCGCGGCGTCGATACACCAATCATAGATACGTCTGAGCATGGTCCGCGATGAAGCAAACCGGGCAGCTTTTGTCCATGGGCGATGTGCTGATCCGATCCAAGCTTCGGATCGACTTTTCGGGCCGACTTTAATGCCGCTTGCGGATCGTCCGGCCTTCCACCGCGACGATCGGTCGCTCCGGCCCCCGTCCCGGCGCCGTCCTGGCGACCTTCACCGGCGACTTCGGCAGCTTCTCGGCGATCCCGAGCAGCCGTTCACGCCGCTCCATCTCTGCCCAGACATCCTCCGGCCGGACGTCGAGTTCGGCCCACAGCACCGTCAGATTGTAGATCAGGTCGGCGCTTTCCCGCACCATGGCCTGGGCGTCGCCGCTGACTGCATCGATCGCGACCTCGATGGCCTCCTCCGCGAGCTTCTTGGCCATTTTGCCGGTGCCCTGCTGCATCAGCTTGGCCGTGCGCGAGCGCGCCGGATCCAGATCCCTGGCCGCCAGCACAGCGCGATAGAGCCGGTCGATCGAATCAGTCATCGCGCCACACTAGTTAAAATCGATGGCCCGTATATTAACGTTTGCGACGGGCATGAAAAAATCCGCCGGCCGGAGCCGGCGGATCGCATCAATCGATCCGACATCACCAATGGGGGTGATGATAATAGCCGCCGCCATAACCCCCATAATACGGGCCGCCGCCATAATACTGATAACCCGGCTGGTAGCCGTAATAGGCCGGGCGGCCGTAATAATAGTGATCCTCGTAATAGGAGCGGCGGTTCTGGGCCGCGGCGATCGCAAGACCCGTACCGACGATGCCGGCGAACGCCGCAGCAGCGGCTGCACCGCCATTGCCACGATAATGCCGCCGACGCGCGCTGACATCGGTCAGCCCGCCGTCGCTGGCGGTCTTGGCGACGACGCCCTTCTCGGCGGACGCCGATCCGGCGAAGGCGAGCGTCGGCTGAACGGCCGTCAAAGTGACCGCCGCCACCGTCGCCAGGACGGTAGCACGGCCGAAGCGTGAAACATTTCCGCGCTGTGCGATCATGTGGATTCTCCGTGCGATCGAAATCTCGCAAAACCAACTCATTATGTGGGTCCACAGTTCCCCTCTCGAAACCATGAGTCGAAGCCGCAAAACGCCGCAGGGCTTGCTCATGGACCGTTCAGATTCGATCCGACATGATCAAGCGCCGCCGGCCGGAGCGACACGTCACGAAATTGACACATCACCAGTCCGGCGAAGCGATGTGAATACCGGCGAGACAGTCCGGTGCGGCCTGCGAATACCGGCGTGAGCTGATGCGTATGCGACGACCCGCTTTCCTGCTTACCCTCGCGCTTGTCACGGCGTTTGTCCCTGCATGGCTGTCACAGCGGTGCGCCGCGGCCGAGGAGCCCAAGCGGGCGGTCGCCGTCATGTTCGCGCTGGATCGTCCGCTCGATGGCAGCATGGCGCCGCTGGTCCTTGCGACGAGCCGCGGGCTGTTCAGCAGCGTGGGCGTGGCGCTGACGATGACCACTGCCAAAGGCTCGCCCGACGCGATTGCGCGCGTGGCGTCAGGCGACGCCGACATGGCGCTCGCCGACATCAACGAACTGATCCGCTATCGCGATGGTGCCGGCAGCCAGCCGGTCAAAGCCGTCTTCGTGCTGTTCAACAAGGCGCCCTACGCGCTGATCGCGCGCAAGAGCCGGGGCATCAACGGGCTCAGCGATATCGAGGGCAAGACGATCGGAGTCGCCGAGGGCGACCTCTCGATCCGGCTCTGGCCGGCGGTCGCGCGGCACAACCATCTCAAGCCCGAGAGCGTAAAGCTGTCGCGGGTCGGCGCCGCGGTGCGCGAGCCGATCCTGTCCGCGGGACAGGTCGATGCCGTCAGCGGCTTCTCGTATCTCTCGGCGATCAATCTGCGCGACCGCGGCGTGCCCGCCGCCGATCTCGCGGTGCTACGCTTCGCAGACTATGGCTGCGAGGCGTATGGCCACGCGGTGATCGTCAATCCCGGCTTTGCAGCAAGGCAGCCGGACGCCGTGAAAGGCATGCTGCGGGCGCTGACCGAAGGTCTCCAACTCGCGATCAAGGACCCTGCGGCTGCAGCCGCCGACGTGGTGAGCCGCATGGAGGATGGCTCGCAAGACCTCGAGCTCGAACGGCTGCAGACCGTGCTCGCCGACAATGTGCTGACATCCGACGTGCGCCGCGACGGCATCGGCGGCATCGACCCCGCCAGGTTCGAGCGCGCCCTCGACCAGCTTGCCGAGGACGGCAAATTTCACAAGCGCCCCCTGCCGGGCGAGATCTTCGACGACCGATTCCTGCCGCCCGCCGACAGCCGCCTGGTCAATTGAGCGCTCGCCGCGATTGCCGATCCCTTGCTAACATCGCGCGCGCCGCCGGCCGGCGGTGATTCCACCTCTGCTCACGAAGCGCTCCGCCCATGTCCCTGCTCCGCATCTACGCCCGCGTGCTCCACCTGCTTGGCAAGGAGGCGAGGCTCGGCTGGTTTCTGGCGGTCGCCAACCTCGCGCTCGCGGTGGCTCAGTTCGCCGAACCGGTGCTGTTCGGACGCATTGTCGATTCGCTGTCGGGCAACGCCTCCACCACCACCGCATGGCCGCTGCTCGCAGCCTGGGCCGGCTTCGGCCTGTTCACGATTCTCGCCAGCGCCTGGGTCGCGCTGCAGGCTGACCGGCTCGCCCATCGCCAGCGCCACGCCGTGCTGACGAGCTATTTCGAGCACATCCTGCAGCTGCCGCTGACCTTCCACTCGGGCACGCATTCGGGGCGGCTGATGAAGGTCATGATCAACGGCACCGACGCGCTGTGGCATCTATGGCTGTCGTTCTTCCGCGAGCATTTTGCCGCGATCATGTCCGTGATCGTGCTGCTGCCGCTGTCATTGTATCTCAACTGGCGGCTCGCGATCCTGCTGTTCGTACTCTGCGTCGTCTTCACGGTGCTGACGACGCTGGTCGTGCGCAAGACTTATGGCATGCAGAGCGAGGTCGAGGAGCACTACAGCAACCTGTCGGCCCGCGCCTCCGACGCGCTCGGCAATGTCGCGCTGGTGCAGAGCTTCGTGCGCATCGACGCCGAGGTGCAGGGCCTGCGCAGCGTCGCCGGACAATTGCTGTCGGTGCAGATGCCGGTACTCGGCTGGTGGGCGCTGGTGACAGTGATCACCCGTGCTTCCACTACCATCACCGTGCTCGCGATCTTCACGCTTGGCATCGCGCTGCATCAGGCCGGGCTGAGCTCGGTGGGCGAAATCGTGATGTTCGTGTCGTTCGCGACCATGCTGATCCAGAAGCTGGAGCAGGTCGTGTCATTCATCAACAACGTGTTCATGGAGGCACCGCGGCTGGCGGAATTCTTCACCGTGCTCGACGCGGTGCCGGCGGTGCGTGACCGTCCGGACGCGATCGATGTCGGTCGCCTGTCGGGCCTCGTCGAGTTCAACGACGTCTCGTTCTCCTATGACGGCAAGCGCCCGGCGGTTGAGGACCTCACCTTCACCGCACTGCCCGGCCAGACCATCGCGCTGGTCGGCCCGACCGGCGCCGGCAAATCGACCGCGATCGCGCTGCTGCATCGCGCCTTCGATCCGCAATCCGGCTTCATCAAGATCGACGGCATGGATGTGCGTGGCCTCAAGCTGGCGGCATTGCGCCGGAACATCGGCGTCGTGTTCCAGGAGGCGCTGCTGTTCAACCGCTCGATCCGCGAGAACCTCCTGGTCGGCAAACCCGACGCCACGGACGAGGAGCTGCGCAGCGCGGCCGCCCGCGCCCAGGCGCTCGACTTCATCGACCGCGCCGAGCAGGGCTTCGATACCAATGCCGGCGAGCGCGGCCGCATGCTCTCGGGCGGCGAGCGCCAGCGGTTGTCGATTGCGCGTGCGCTGTTGAAGGATCCGCCCATCCTGATTCTCGACGAGGCAACCTCGGCGCTCGATGCCGTGACCGAGGCGAAGCTCAACGCGGCGCTCGACGAGGTGATGAAGGACCGCACCACCTTCGTCATCGCCCACCGGCTTTCGACCATTCGCAAGGCGACGCGAATCCTGGTGTTCGAGAACGGACGCGTGATCGAAAGCGGAACGTTCGATGAACTCGTTGCCCAGGGCGGTCACTTCGCGGAACTCGCCAAGGCCCAATTCATGGTGCAAGAGAGCGCACGCTCCGCGCTTGGCGCGAGCGCAAGCGACGGCCCCACCGTCAAGGCCTGATCGCGGGACGCTTTCATCGTGGAATTGAATGGCCCGCCTCTGTTCTGGAGCGTCGAGCCGGTATAGGTTCGCGACCTGCCGCGACCGAAGCGGCGCCGGACACGCTTGAAACCCGAAAGCCCGTTTGCCCACCTCGCAGCGCGAGGCGGGTTCTCAAAGGACCGGACCAGACCAGTGCAGACGCTTCGCCTGTTGTTCCGCTACGCGCCGATCAAGATCATCGCTATCGCCGCCGCACTCTTGGTTGCGCCTCGCTTGGCCAACGCGGAGGCGCTGCTGCTCGTCGAAGCCGATACCGGCAAGGTGCTGGAGGCGCAGAACGCGACCTACCCGTGGTACCCGGCTTCCGTCACCAAGCTGATGACGGCCTATGTAACGCTGAAGGCGGTGAAGGATGGCAAGCTCTCACTCGACACGCTGGTGACGGTGTCGCCCACCGCCGCATCGCAATCGCCGTCGAAGATGGGATACCGGCCGGGCACGCAGCTGACCGTCGACAACGCGCTGAAGATGATGCTGGTGAAGTCCGCCAACGACATGGCGGTGGTGCTGGCGGAGGGCGTCGGCGGCTCGATCGACGGCTTCTCGGCGATGATGAACGAGACCGCGCAGAAGCTCGGCATGACTCAGACGAGCTACGTCAATCCGAACGGCCTTCCGGCCGACGGCCAGATCACCTCCGCCCGCGACCTCGCGATCCTCGCCCGCGCCATCATCCGCGACCTGCCGGAATACGAATATTTCGTGCACATCCCGTCGATCCGCTACGGCCGTCGCGTGGTGCAGAACTTCAACCGGCTGATCGGCCGCTATCCGGGCGCCGACGGCTTCAAGACCGGCTTCATCTGCGCCTCCGGCTACAATCTGGTCGCGTCGGCCACCCGCAACGGCAAGCGCCTGATCGCCGTCGTGCTCGGCGCCTCGTCCGGGCAGATGCGCGGCGTGCGCGCCATCCAGATGCTCGACCGCGGCTTCAACGGCAACCAGCTCGGCTGGCTGAAGGCGCCGCTCGGCAATGTCGAGCAGCTGGTGCCGGTGGATGCCACGCCGCCCAATCTGCGCGACGACATGTGCGGCGGCAAGCGGCACCGGCCCGCAAGCGATGACGACGAGGAGACGGTGGCCGGCGGCGAGGGCGAAACCACGGGCGGGACTCTGCTGGCCGGGCTGCAGGCCCCCGCGCTGAAGCCGTCGGAGATCCTGGCCGCGGCCCCTGCCCCGTCCGAACCGGTGGTGGTCTATACCGGACCGACGCGCACCGGCGCGGCCCTGATCGCAGCCGTCGCGGCCGATGCCGACGCCCAGACCCCGCCCAAGCGCCGCGGCAAGAAGGCGCATGTCGCCGGCGGGAAAGAGGCGAAATCCGCGACCCGGACCGCCGCCAGGGCAGATTCCAAATCGGATTCCAAGGGTGATGCGGGCGCGAAAGCCGGAGCGAAGCGGGATGCAAAAGCGTCCGACGCCAAGCCGGCAGCCGCACACCACGCCGCGTCTAAGCAAGAGTCCGGCGCAAAAACGGCGGAAAAACCCGCCTCGGACGCGGCAGCCAAGCCGGCGAAGCCCAAGGCCGCCGCCAAGCCGAAGAGCGACGGCAAGCCGGCGCCAAAGGACGGCTGATCGCGCGCGGACACAGCCGGCCTTGGCCCTGGCCACGACAGCCCCGCTCTCTGCCTCTTTCGTCGATGCCTCGGCCGGCTTGCCTTGCCCGGCCGGAGATTAGATATTGGCCGCCAAATGCCCCGGCGCGACCGGGGAGCGGACGCATCACGCGACCAACATCAAGCGACCATAAGAGACGATCAGAGAGGAAGGTTCATGGAGCGCATCTGGCTCAAGCACTACCCGGCCGGCGTTCCCGCCGATATCGATCCCAGCAAATACCAGTCGCTGGTCGAACTGCTGGAAGAGAGCTTCAAGACATTCGCCGACCGCCGCGCCTTCATCTGCATGGACAAGGCGATCAGCTATCGCGAGCTCGACGACATGTCAGTGGCGATGGGGGCCTATCTCCAGGGGCTCGGACTTGCCAAGGGCGCGCGGGTCGCGCTGATGATGCCCAACGTGCTGCAATATCCGATCGCGATCTCAGGCGTGCTGCGGGCCGGCTATGCCGTCGTCAATGTCAACCCGCTGTATACGCCGCGAGAGCTCGAGCACCAGCTCAAGGACTCCGGCGCCGAGGCGATCATCGTGCTGGAGAACTTCGCCCACACGGTGCAGCAGGTGGTCGGCCAGACAAAGGTCAAGCACATCGTCATCGCCAGCATGGGCGACCTGCTCGGCTTCAAGGGCGTGATCGTCAATCTCGTCGTCCGCCGGCTGAAGAAGATGGTGCCGGCCTTTTCGCTGCCTGGCGCGGTGCCTTTCAATGATGCGCTCGCCGCCGGCCGCAGCAAGCGGTTTCAGAAGCCGGTGATCGGTCCGGACGACGTCGCCTTCCTGCAATATACCGGCGGCACCACCGGCGTCTCGAAGGGCGCCACATTGCTTCACCGCAACGTGGTCGCCAACGTGCTGCAAAACGACGCCTGGCTGCAGCCGGTGATGGGGCGGCCACCGCATGTCGATCAGCTGCTGATCGTCTGCGCGCTGCCGCTTTATCACATCTTTGCACTGACCTGCTGCTTCCTGCTCGCGGTGCGCGCCGGCGGCGCCAATCTCCTGATCCCCAATCCGCGCGACATTCCCGGCTTCATCAAGGAGCTGATGAAGTATCAGGTCAACAATTTCCCGGCCGTCAACACGCTCTACAACGGTCTGCTGCATCACCCTGACTTCCGGAAGCTCGACTTCTCCAAGCTCAAGGTCTCCAATGGCGGCGGCATGGCCGTGCAGCGTCCGGTGGCCGAGCAGTGGAAGCAGGTGACGGGCTGCAGCATCGCCGAAGGCTACGGCCTGTCGGAGACTGCGCCGGTCCTGACCTGCAACCTGCCGACCTCCACCGAGTTCACCGGCACGATCGGCCTGCCGCTGCCATCGACCTGGCTCTCCATCCGCGACGATGATGGCAACGAAGTGCCGCTGGGACAGGCCGGCGAGATCTGTGCGAAGGGCCCGCAGGTGATGGCCGGCTATTGGAATCGTCCCGACGAAACCGCCAAGGTGATGACGGCGGACGGCTTCTTCCGCACCGGCGACATCGGCATCATGGCCGAGGACGGCGCGATCAAGATCGTCGATCGCAAGAAGGACATGATCCTGGTCTCCGGCTTCAACGTCTATCCGAACGAGGTCGAGGAAGTGATCGCGACCCATCCGGGCGTGCTCGAGACCGCGGTGATCGGCCTGCCCGACGAAAAAACCGGAGAGGTCGTCAAGGCGTTCGTCGTCAAGAAGGACCCCGCCCTCACGGCCGAGGACATCGTCAAGCATTGCCACGAGCAATTGACGAACTACAAGGTGCCGAAGCAGATCGAGTTCAGGACGGAGCTGCCGAAGACCAATGTCGGCAAGATCCTCCGCCGCGAGCTGCGTGACGAGAAGAAGAATCCAGCGGCGGCGGCGTGAGGCCGTAGCGCCGGACCGGCAGCTGTGCGATGACGGATACGTGATCGGGGCGGGCCGTTGCCGTTTCTGGCCCGCCGAATAGTCTAGCGCGCCAAGCGCACGACACGTCTCAAGACAGGTCGCAAGCCACATCCAGGGGAAGGAGTTACTCAAATGACCATTCAGGTAGGCGAAAAGCTGCCGCAGGCCCAGTTCCGCGTGATGACCGAGGAAGGCCCGCAGGTCAAAACCACCGACGACATCTTCAAGGGCAAGAAGGTCGCGCTGTTCGCGGTGCCCGGCGCCTATACCGGCACCTGCCACAATATGCATCTGCCCAGCATCTTCCTCAACGCCTATGCGCTGAAGGGCAAGGGCGTCGACACCATTGCGATCATCTCGGTCAACGACGCCTTTGTGATGAATGCCTGGAAGCGCGACACCGACCAGCGCGACGAGGCCGTGTTCCTGGCCGACGGCAATGCCGACTTCACCAAGGCGATCGGCATGGAGCTCGACGCCTCCGGCCACGGGCTCGGCATCCGCTCCAAGCGCTATTCGATGCTGGTCGAGGACGGCGTCGTCACCAAGCTCAACCTCGAAGCCGCCCCCGGCAAGGTCGAGGTCTCCGGCGGCGACACGCTGCTCGGGCAGCTGTAAGGCAATCGGTTTAAGGACGAGAAGCGAAGGCCCGCGCCAACACGCGGGCCTTCTACTTTTGTTGCTTCGATCTTTAGCGGAGCAATACGAGCATTTGTGACCGGCCGCCCCTAAGACGAGATTGGAGGGGTCGTATGGCAATCATCCTGATCGGCTGCGCCCTATTCGCATTTTGGCTGTGGTCCATGCGTCGCGCCCGGGACGATGCCGCGGAACATCTGGCGAGTGGATTAGCCCGCGATCCGCTCTACTAGGTCGGCAGCGTGATGGCGCTGATTGTGCTCGGCTTGTCGATGTATATGGCGCGTGAGCACATGGGCTTCACCGGCGCAGGGCGCTGGTTCTGGGCCACCGAACTCGGGTTGATTGTCGCGATCCTGTTGGTCCGCCGAACGCTCAAATGGCGTTACCCGTATTGACCCCGCATCAGGATGGGGCGAACGAGATCTGCTCTCGCTGCCGCAGACGACTAAAGCGGGATGAGAATAGCCTGAATCGATTTGGGATTCCCAAATTGCGGATTCCGACGAAGTCGCCCAGGCGTACCGATATGAAGTCGCCCGTGGATTCCGAGACGATGTCGCCCACCTTTCCGATTTGATCTCGCCCAGCGGCGAGGCGTTCTGGCCGGCTGGTTCTCTGGCATCGGTCAAGCCGCGCGGTCAATCTGGAATCGCGACTTCAACCTTTTTTCTTCTTCTGCGGTTGCTGTGGGCATGTGGACAACGCGATTGCGTTGTCCAAGCGCAGCGGCATGTCCACGGCGCTCAGGTCTTTCGGGCGGATTGCCGAGTTCGGCGCAGGCTCTCACCGGTGAGGTCGAGCCGATGGGCATTGTGGACGAGGCGATCGAGCACGGCGTCGGCATAGGTGGGATCTCCAATGAGCAGATGCCACTGGTCCACGGGGAGCTGGCTGGTGACGATGGTGGAGCGATGACCGTAGCGATCTTCGAGGATTTCCAGGAGGTCGTGACGGGCGCCGGCATCGAGCGGCTCGAGCCCCCAATCATCGAGGATCAGCAGATCGACACGGCCAAGGCCGCGCAACAGGCGTGGGTGACGACCGTCGCCGCGGGCGAGCGCCAGATCGTCGAACAGGCGCGGGACGCGTTGATAGAGCACGGAGCGATTGTCGCGACAGGCCTTGTGGCCGAGCGCCGAGGCGAGCCAACTCTTGCCGACGCCTGCCGGGCCGCAGATCAGGAGATTGACGTGGTCGTCGATCCAACGGCCCTCGACAAGCTTGGCGAACAGCGGGCGGTCGAGACCGCGCGGGGTGCGGTAGTCGATGTCCTCGACGCATGCCTGCTGGCGCAGCTTGGCGTAGCGCAGGCGAGTGGCGAGCCGTTTGTCGTGCCGCAGCGAGGCTTCACGTTCGAGCAGCAGAGCAAGCCATTCGGCGTGACCGAGGCTGCCAGCCTCACCGGCGGCTTCGATGTCGGCGAAGGCCTTGGCCATGCCGTGGAGGCCGAGGGCGTTGAGGCGGTCGAGGGTCGGATGGGTGAGCAAGGGACGGTCTCCTAATTGTAGTAGCGCGGTCCGCGGATGTTGGCATGCAGGATCGGCGCATCGTCCGCGGAGCGCTGGTGAGCGGGACGCCGATCGAGATTGTTGGCGAGGATCGACTTGACCGAGCCATAGGTGCGCGCGCCGATGTCGATCGCCCGCGCAGCCGCCGCGTCCAGCCGTTCGCGCCCATAGGAGGCGGCGAGCCTGAGGATGCCGAGGCAGGCGCGGAAGCCTTGTTCGGGGTGCGAGCGCTCGTCGAGAATGAGGTCGCACAATGCGCTGGTTGCCGGCCCGATCGCGGCGGCGTCCTGACGGATACGCCCGATAGTCCAGCCGGCGTAGCGCCGATGGCTGGAGGCCATGTGCTCCGGCACGGTGGTGTGCTTGTGATTGCCACTCATGCGCTGATGCGCGGCAATCCGCTCGCCCTTGTGGAAGATCTCGACGGTGCGGGCGGTGAACCGCACCTCGACCTCGGCACGCGCGAAGCGATGCGGAACGCTGTAATAATGCTTCTCCACCTCGACGTGGTAGTCGAGGCTGACGCGGCGGATCCGCCACTCGGCGAGCACGTAGGGGCTCGCCGGCAACGGCTTGAGCGCCGGCCGGTCGATCTCCTCGAGCAGCCGGCGGCGCGTCACGCCGAGCCGCCGGATCGGCCGCTCCTCGTTGAGCCTGGTGAGCAACTCGCCGATCGCTGCGTTGACCTCGGCGAGGCTGTAGAAGACGCGGTGGCGCAGGCGACCGAGCAGCCAGCGCTCGATGATGAGGACGGCCTGCTCGACCTTGGCCTTGTCGCGCGGCTTGCGAGGTCGCGCCGGCAAGACGGCCGTGCCGTAATGCGCGGCCATCTCCGCATAGGTGCGATTGATCTGCGGGTCGTAGAGGCTCGCCTTGATGACTGCGACTTTGGTGTTGTCAGGCACCAGGAGCGCCGGGACGCCGCCGATCGCCGCGAAGGCGCCAACATGGGCGCTGATCCAGTCGGCGAGCCCCTGCGTCCACGTCGCCTGCGCGTAGGTGAAGCTCGAGGCGCCGAGCACGGCGACGAAGATCTGCGCCGTCCTCCGCTCGCCGGTGAGGCGGTCGACCACCACCGGCACGCCGTCGCCCGCGTAGTCGACGAACAGCTTGTCACCGGCCGCGTGCGCCTGGCGCATCGTCACCGACAGGCGTCCCTCCCAGGCGCGGTAAAGCTCGCAGAAGCGCGAGTACCGGTATCCGCCGGGCTCGGCGCCGATGTACTCCTCCCACAGGATCGACAGCGTCACGTGCTTGCGCTTGAGCTCGCGGTGCACCGCCGCCCAATCGGGCTCGGCGATGCGGCGATGACCCTGCCGGTTACCGTTGCCGGTCTTGGCGAACAGGCGGGCCTCCAGGGCCGCGTCCGTGAGTTCGTCGGGCAACGGCCAGCTCAGGCCTGCGGCCTCGAACCGCCGGATGGTCAGCCGCACTGTCGAGGGCGCCGCGCCCATCCGCCGAGCAATCTCGCGGCTCGGCAGCCCAGCCGCCTTCATCCTGATCACATCGCGCACACGGCGCATCGCAAGCCTCTCCGTCGGCATCCAGGGTCCCCCTTCGCAAAGCCGAAAGGTTGACCCTATGGGAGCCAGAAGAGGTCTCGTCACCCCGGGTTCGCTCTTGCGATACCCGGGCGACATCATCCCGGAATCGTGGGCGACATCATCTCGGAACGGGTGGGCGACTTCAAATCGGAATGGTGGGCGAGATCATCTCGGAATCCTGGGCGACATCGATCGGAATCCGCACCAAATCAGCGTGTTTCTGATTCACCGTGTTGGCTGGGAAGGAGGCCAGCACGGATGGGCGCACCATATTCTCTGGACCTTCGAAAGCGGGTTGTCGCCGCGATCAAGGGCGGGATGTCTCGCAATAAGGCGGCCAAGCAGTTTGGGGTCGCGATCAGCACAGCGATCAATTGGGCCAGGCTTGAGAAGGAGACAGGCAGCATCGAACCTGGCCAGATGGGCGGCCATAAGCCCAAGGCGATCTCGGGTGAGCATGCCACGTGGCTGCAACAGCGAATCAGAGCGAGCGACTTCACCTTAAGAGGGCTGGTGGCCGAGCTCGCCGAACGCGGGTTGAAAGTCGACTACCGTTCGGTCTGGGAATTCGTTCATGCCGAGAAGCTCAGCTTCAAAAAAAAGCGTGGAGGCTGGCGAACGCGATCGTCCTGACGTGGCGCGGCGACGAGAGCAATGGAGGAAATATCAAGATCGCATCGACGCCACGCGCCTTGTCTTTATCGACGAAACCTGGACCAGGACAGACATGGCGCCGTTGCGAGGATGGAGCCCGCGTGGTAGCAGGCTGACCGCCAAAGTCCCTCACGGACGGTGGAAAACAATGACCTTTCTGGCGGCACTGCGCCACGACCGCATTGATGCACCATGGTTCATTGAAGGGCCGATCAACGGCGAAAGCTTTCGCACCTATGTAGAGCACGTTCTTTTGCCGACCCTTCATCCGGGCGATATCGTGATCTTGGACAACCTCGGCAGCCACAAAAGCAAAGCCGTCCGCCAATTGATCCGCTCGGTAGGAGCCAGGATCTTCTTCTTGCCCAAATACTCGCCCGACCTGAACCCAATCGAACAGGTCTTTGCCAAGCTCAAGCACCTTCTACGCAAAGCCGCGGCGCGAACCGTCGACACGGTTTGCGCCGCAATTGCTGGTGCCCTCGACGCCTTCTCCGCAGAAGAGTGTGCCAACTACCTCAAAAACTCAGGATATCGAACTTAATCTCATCTCGCTTTAGCCCCGTACGTTCTTCTGCAGCCTGGCCATTGCCACGCCGTCGCGCGCCAATTGATCGGCGCGCTCGTTCTCGGCGTGGCCGGCATGGCCCTTGACCCAGTGCCAGTTGACCTTGTGCGGCTTCAGCGCGGCATCGAGCCGCTGCCACAGCTCGGCATTCTTGACCGGCTTCTTGTCCGCGGTCTTCCAGCCGTTGCGCTTCCAGCCGTGGATCCAGCCGGTGATGCCCTGCCGCACATACTGGCTGTCGGTGTAGAGCTCGACCTGGCATGACTTCTTCAGCGCTTCGAGCGCCGAGATCGCGGCCATCAGCTCCATGCGGTTGTTGGTGGTGTGCGGCTCGCCGCCCTTGAGCTCTTTTTCCTTGTCGCCGAAGCGCAGGATCGCACCCCAGCCGCCGGGCCCGGGATTTCCCGAGCAGGCGCCATCGGTGTAGATGCTGACGGTCGGAAGCTCGCTCATGCCGTCGCTCCCGCGCCGTCCAGTCCGTAGTCGCGCACGCTCGTCACCGCCTGGTGGAAACGCAGCTTGCGAACATATTCGAGCGGATCCTTCGGCTTCACCAGCGCGCCCGCGGGCACGTTGAGCCAGTCCACCAGCCGCGTCAGCAGGAAGCGGATCGCGGCGCCGCGCGCCAGCAGCGGCAGCGCCGCGAGCTCGGCCTGCGACAGCGGCCGCTCGCGTCCATAGGCATGGAAGAAGGCGCGGGCCTTGGTGACGTTGAGCGAATGATCGGCCTCGAAGCACCACGCGTTCAGGCAGATCGCGACGTCATAGGCGAGGATGTCGTTGCAGGAGAACGGGAAGTCGATCAGGCCCGACAGCTGGTCACCGAGGAAGAACACATTGTCCGGAAACAAATCGGCATGGATGACGCCCTCCGGCAGATCCGTCGGCCAGCTGCGCGCGAGCACATCGAGCTCGGCCGCCAGCAGCGCGGACAGGCCGGCCTGCACCGTGTCGGCGCGGTCGGCGGCCTGGGCGAACAGCGACATCCATCCCGAGACCGAGAGCGGGTTCTTGCGCACCAGCGGGAAATCGCGTCCCGCCAGATGCATCCGCGCCAGCGCCGTGCCGACGCCGGCGCAATGCGCGACGTTCGGCTTGCGCGGCCATAGGCCTTCGAGGAAGTTGATGATCGCCGCCGGCCGGCCCGACAGTGTCGAGTAGACGGCGCCGTCGCGATTGCGCGCCGGCTGCGGACAGCTGACGCCGCGCTCCGCCAGATGCGCCATCAGCCCCAGGAAGTACGGCAGATCGTCCACCGCCACGCGCTTCTCATAGAGCGTGAGGATGAAATGGCCCTTGGTGGTGTGGAGCAGGAAGTTGGAGTTCTCGACGCCTTCGGCGATGCCCTTGTAGGAGAGCAGTTCGCCGATGTCGTAGGTCTTGAGAAAGTCCGCGAGCTCGTCGGCGGCGACGTCGGTATAGACCGCCATACCCTATCCTGATTGTCGAAGTTCGCCCGCACCCGCCTCCCCCGATGCGAACTTCGAGACCAGGGAGGCCCGTTGCGCCCTTCATCGCGCATGCACGCGCCGCGTTCAAGACCGATGCGCCGCGCAGCGGACGGAAAACAACGACCGCCCGCAACGCGCCTATTCGGCCGCCGCTTCCGGCCGCAGCGAGCGCGGCAGCGGGAAGAATTCGTTCTCTTCCGCCGCGGAGACCGTCTCGACATGGAGCACGTAGCGCTCGGCGAAGGCGCCCATGATCTCTTCGACGATCACCTCGGGCGCCGACGCGCCGGCGGTGATGCCCAGGCTCTTGATGCCTTCGAAGCGCGCCCAGTCGATATCGGAGGCGCGCTGGGCCAGCACCGCAATCGGGCAGCCCTCGCGCTCGGCAACCTCGCGCAGGCGCTGCGAGTTCGACGAGTTCGGCGCGCCGACCACGATCAGGGCGTCGACCACCGGCGCCACCTTCTTCACCGCGAGCTGGCGGTTGGTGGTGGCGTAGCAGATGTCTTCCTTGTGCGGGCCCGAGATGTTCGGAAAACGGCCCTTGAGCACCGACACGATGTCCGCCGTGTCGTCGATCGACAGCGTGGTCTGGGTGACAAAAGCGAGGTTGTTCGGGTCCTTCGGGGTGAAGGTCGCGGCGTCCTCCGCGGTCTCGATCAGGGTCACGGCGCCTTGCGGCAGCTGGCCGACGGTGCCGACCACCTCCGGATGGTGCGAATGGCCGATCAGCAGGATCTCGCGGCCGCGCTTGAAGTGAATCGCCGCCTCGCGATGGACCTTGGTCACCAGCGGGCAGGTCGCGTCCAGGGAGAAGAAATTGCGCGCCTGGGCCTCGGCGGGGACCGATTTCGGCACGCCATGGGCCGAAAATACCACCGGTGCGTTGGTATTGTCGGGGATCTCGGCCAGTTCCTCGACGAAAATGGCGCCCTTGGTCTTCAGGCTGTCGACCACGTATTTATTATGCACGATCTCGTGGCGCACATAGACCGGGGCGCCATAGATGGCGAGCGCCCGCTCCACGGTGTCGATGGCGCGCACGACGCCGGCGCAGAAGCCGCGCGGCGAGCAAAGCACGATTTTGAGGTCTGGTTTGGCTGCCATGGGCTGATCTTCGGGCCTGATCTGTGCGGCTTGTGCGGCGACCGGATCACCCCAGGGCCGACAGGCGGGGCGGCCGAGACGTCACGGCTTTGCGCTAGAACTTGTTTGGGTAGGACTTGGGACTGCTTTCGAGCGCTGTCAAGGCCGTTTTCGTCAGGCCATTGCGCGCCGCCCCCCGGACGGCTTATATAGGGCCAATTCCCGTCATCGCCGATGACCACAGGTTTCGCCTCCAGGGCCGGGGCGGAGCACAAAGGAGATTTGCCATGAGCAACGCCCCGCTGATGCCGAAGGCAACTGCCGTGTGGCTGGTCGACAATACCGCTCTGACCTTCGACCAGGTCGCCGATTTTACCAAGATGCACCCGCTGGAGGTGCGCGCGATCGCCGACGGCGACGCGGCCCAGGGCATCAAGGGCATGGATCCGATCTCGACCGGCCAGCTCACCCGCGAAGAGATCGAAAAAGGCGAGCGAGACCCAAATTACCGCCTGAGATTGCAGGAAAGCAAGGTCGTGCTGCCGCCGCAGCCGAAGCGCAAGGGGCCGCGCTACACCCCAGTGTCGCGCCGTCATGAGCGCCCGAGCGCCATCCTCTGGCTGGTGCGGAACCATCCCGAGCTCAAGGATGCGCAGATCATGCGCCTGGTCGGCACCACCAAGACCACCATCGCCAGCGTGCGTGACCGCACCCATTGGAATGCGCAGACCCTGACGCCGATGGATCCGGTGACGCTCGGCCTGTGCTCGCAGATCGAGCTCGACTTCGAGGTGCAGCGCGCCGCCAAGGAGCGGCCGCTCGACGCCAATTACAGCGGCGCCACCCTGCTGCCGGCCTCCGAAACCACCCGCAAGGAAGAATACGAGCCGGAGGGCCGCGATCAGGACGATCTCAACGTCGACGCCGTGTTCGCCAAGCTCAAGACCATCGGCGGCAAGAAGCCCGACGAGGACGAGGAGTAGGACGCAGGGCCGTCGTCCTCGGCTCTGTCTGCTCTCGATCTCGATCCTGACACCGGTGCGCGGGACATTCCCCGGTGTCGTCCCGGACAAGCCCACCGGCGCGCAGCGGCGGCGGGCGCAGATCCGGGATCCATGACCACCGAATTCAATGAGGCCCGCGGAACGGGCCGCCTGCCCGTTTCGGACAGCACGCGGTATGGGCCCCGGCGCCGCATGCGCAATTCCTCAAAAAAAATGGCGCCGGGAATTCCGGCGCCATGGCAGTCTTGGGAGGAACGCGACAAATCAGAACTTGTAGGTGACGCCGGCGCCGACCAGCCAGGGATCGATGTTGGCCCGGCCAGTGATCGGAATGGCGCCGTTGACGGTGGCCGAGTAGTTCGGCTGCAGCCACAGCTTCTTGACGTCGACGTTCAAGCCCCAATGCTTGTCGAGCATGTAGTCGAAGCCGAACTGGACTGCGGCGCCCCACTGGTTCGAGATATGTAGGTTGGTCACTGCAAGACCATTGAACACCTGGTTCGATGCGCTCTGGTTGAAGAACACCGTGTAGTTCACGCCCGCGCCGACATAGGGCTTAAAGGCGCCAAAATCCGTGAAGTGATATTGCAGCGTCAAGGTCGGCGGCAGCAGCGTGGCCTTGCCGACATTGAGGCCGTCCAGCGCGCCGGTGCCGCTGATCGAATGACGGGTGACGCCGAGGATCAGCTCGGCCGCGATGTTCTTGGTGAAGAAGTAGCTGATGTCGAGTTCCGGCACGACCTGGTTGGAGATCTTCAGACCGGAATTCGGCGACGACAGCGCTGGCACGCCGGTGACGTTCACGGTGGAGCCACCCGCGTCCGGCAGCACGCCGAGGGCGCGGACGCGGATCATCCAGGGATTCCAGGCCTCGACCACCGGCGCCTTGGTGTAGACCGGCGCCGCCTGCAAGTCCGCTGCTTGCGCCGAGCCCATCGCTCCGCAGACCGCCGCCAGCACCAGCAGCGACGACGAAAGTTTGAATGTTCTGTTCATCGAGGTCCCCATAGCCACGCTTGAGCTACACTTGCGCGCTCAAAACCGCGCGTTGTGGCCACAGATGTGGCGGGATGACATTCGATTGGATTTGATCTCGATCAATCGGTGCGGTTGCAGCGCCGAAGTCACACGACTGTTGCACCGATGTCACGCGTCATGAGAGGCGCTTGCAGTCCCGCTCAGCGTCGGTCAGGATGATTCAGCATGTATTCGCCGAGATCGCGCTGCCGGCGATCGGCGCGCGCCTCGGCACGCTGCCGCTGCACGTCGCGGTCCTTGCGGCAGGCGACATATTCGGCCGAGCCGGGCGCAACCTTGCCGCCGGCCTGGCAGACCGCATCGTCGTCGTCATTGCCGAGCGCCACCGCAGCCCCCTGATTGCGGGCGGCACAGCCGGCAAGCGCCAGCGCGGCCATCAACACCAGGACCAAACGGGCAGAGGTCTGTCGCATCGAACGTTCCATTCTCGTCAATCAGGCGAAGCCGTTGCTTGACGACAATGGACGCCCGGGTCAAGCCCGGGGGACTCGATCTCGTGAACTGGGATTGCGGGCCTCACGGTTCGAGACGTCCGCCTGCGGCGGGCGTCTCGAAGGATGGGCCGCAAAGAACGACGCTAGACCCGGCTCTTCAGTGCCTCGCCGATCTCGTCGAGCACCTTGGGGTCCTCGATCGTGGCGGGCATGCTCCATTGCTCGCCATCGGCGATTTTCTTGATCGTGCCGCGCAGGATCTTGCCCGAGCGCGTCTTCGGCAGGCGGCCAACGGTGATGGCGAGCTTGAACGCCGCGACCGGGCCGAGCTTGTCGCGCACCAGCGCCACGATCTCCTTTTCGATCTGCGACGGGCTGCGCGAGACGCCGGCCTTGAGCACGATGAAGCCGCAGGGCACCTCGCCCTTGATCGCGTCCTTGATGCCGAGCACGGCGCATTCGGCGACGTCGGGATGCGAGGCCAGGATCTCCTCCATGCCGCCGGTCGAGAGCCGGTGGCCGGCGACATTGATGATGTCGTCGGTCCGGCCCATGACGAAGACATAGCCGTCCTCGTCCTTGTAGCCGGCGTCGGAGGTCTTGTAGTAGCCGGGGAACTCGCTGAGATAGGACTCCTTGAAGCGATCCTCCTGCTGCCACAAGGTCGGCAGGCAGCCCGGCGGCATCGGGAGCTTGATCACGATCGAGCCCATGGTGTTGGCCGGCACCGGCTTCGTCGCCTCGTCGACGATGTCGACCTGGTAGCCCGGCATCGGCACCGTCGGCGAACCGTGCTTGACCGGCAGCAGGCCGAGGCCGACCGGATTGCCGGCGATGCACCAGCCGGTCTCGGTCTGCCACCAATGATCGATCACCGGCACCTTGAGCTGCTGCTCGGCCCATTCCACCGTCGGCGGGTCGGCGCGCTCGCCGGCCAGAAACAGCGTGCGGAACTGCGACAGGTCGTATTTGCGCAGCAAGGTGCCTTCGGGATCCTCCTTGCGGATGGCGCGGAAGGCCGTGGGCGCGGTGAACAGTGCGACCGCCTTGTGGTCGCTGATGACGCGCCAGAATGCGCCGGCATCGGGCGTGCCGACCGGCTTGCCCTCATACATCACCGAGGTCGCGCCATGGATCAGCGGGCCATAGATGATGTAGCTGTGGCCGACCACCCAGCCGATGTCGGAGCCGCACCACCACACCTCGCCCGGCTTGATGCCGTAGAGATTCTCCATCGACCATTTCAACGCGACCAGGTGCCCGCCATTGTCGCGCACCACGCCCTTCGGCTTGCCGGTCGTGCCGGACGTGTACAGAATATAGAGAGGATCGGTCGCGAGCACGGGCACGCAAGGCGCGAGCTTGCCATTGGCGAGCGCGGATTTGCGCAGCGCCGCCCAATCATAATCGCGGCCGGGCTTGAGCTCGCAGACATGCTCGGGCCGCTGCAGGATGACGCAGGCCTGAGGACGCTTGTCCGCAAGCTCGATCGCCTGGTCGAGCAGCGGCTTGTACTGCACGATGCGGCCCGGCTCGATGCCGCAGCTCGCCGACAGCACGAGCTTCGGGGTGGCATCATCGATGCGGGTCGCAAGCTCCTTGGCCGCGAAGCCGCCGAACACCACCGAATGCACCGCGCCGATGCGCGCGCAAGCCAGCATGGCCACCATCGCCTCCGGCACCATGGGCATATAGAGGATGACGCGATCGCCTTTGCCGACGCCGAAATCCTGCATGATCGCAGCCAGCGTCTGCACCTCCTTCAGCATCTCGGCATAAGTGAGCCTGGTGACAGAGTTGGTGAGCGGCGAATCATGGATCAGCGCCAGCTGCTCGCCGCGACCGGCGGCGACGTGACGATCGAGCGCGTTATAGCAGGTGTTGACGACGGCGCCGGCAAACCAGCGGCCATAGGCGCCGCTCGAGGGATCGAAGATCTTCTTGGCCGGCTCGATCCAGTCGATCGCGCGGGCGGCCTCGGCCCAGAATCCCTCCGGGTCCCGCAGCGACCTGGCATGGACCTCGTGATAGCGGCTCGCAGCGCTCATGACGTTTCCCCAAGATCTGTGTTTATTCCCGACTATTGTCCGGGACAAAGCGACAGTTCAAGCCGTCATGAATTGATCCAGATCAGGAGCCACCATGCTCCCGGCCATTTTCCGGCACGGATCAATGCGCTGTGTCGCGCAGCGTGTCCAAACGGCGCTGCAGGGCTAGACGAAGGTCGTAGCCGGGCTTGCCGAACCGCGCGTTCCGCTCGGCGATGAAATCGCGCTGCGCGCTGCGCAACTCGGTGGCGGCCCGGCCGCGGGACGCCCTGAGCCGCCGGGCGTAGCTCTCGGCAATGCCGAGATCCAGCACCGACAGAACCGGGTCGGCACAGATGACCTTCTCGACCTCGCGCACGGTCGTCGCGCAGTCGAACGAAGGACCACTGCGCTCCGACGGCGCGTTCAACGCACGCGGCGGCTCGGCGCCGAACGTCTTGATCTCGGCCAGCATCGCGCGACGGCCGGCGGCGGCGTTGTCATTGCCGGGATCCAGCCGCAGCGCAGCCTCGTAGTCGGCCAGAGCCTTGGCCCGTTCGCCCATCTTCCGGAACAGCACCGCTCGGTTGTTGTAGGTCAGGGCGAAATTCGGGTCGAGCCTCAGGGCGGCGTCATAATCGCTCAGCGCCGAGCCCAGCTCGTTCTTGAACTGATAGGAATCACCCCGGTTGGTCAGGAAATTCGGCCTTGGCTGCAGCTTGATGGCCTGATCGTAGTCGGCGATCGCCTGATCGTACTGCTTCATAGCGGCGTAGGTCAGGCCGCGATTGTCGTAATATTCCGGCACGCGCGGATCGCGACGGATGGCTTCGTCATCATCGGCGAGAGCCTTTTCCAACTGGCCGAGCTTCTTGTAAGCAGCGGCGCGATTTGTGTAGGTACGCGGCCGATCGGGATCGAGCCGAACGGCCTCGTCGTAGTCGCGGACGGCCTTTTCATTGTCGCCGCGCAGATAGAAGGCGACACCACGGTCCGCATAAGCCTGCGCATAATCCGGCTTCAGGCGGATCGCCTGGTCATAGTCGGCGAGGGCGCGGTCGAGCCGGTGCTGCTCGGTATAGATCACGCCGCGCAGCTCATACGCTTCAGCATCAGCGGGTTCGAGCGAGATCGCCATACTGAGGTCGGCCGCGGCCTTGGCCGCATCACCGCCGGCCTCGCGCATCAGATCACCGCGCAGCCGATAGGCGCGCGCGTTCTTGCCGTCGAGCGCGATGGCGCGGTCGAGATCCTTCAAGGCGGACGTCAAACCGCCGGACCTGCGCGCCAGCGCGTCGGCGCGGACGACGAGGGCCATGGCTTGATCCTTCGGCGAGATCGATGTCTGTTGGATCGCGGCTGTGCAGGCGTCGATGAGTTCGGATGGCGGTGCTTTGCTACCCAAGACACATGCGATGTCCGCGGCAGATGCAGGCATGGCGCCGAGGCCGAAGGCCAGGCCGGCCGCGAAACGCAGCGCGAGACCAGATGGGCGGGATGACATGAAATCAATGAAAGCCTGCATCGGCGAGGGCTCGACTTGACGATTCGACCGGCACGGTCGAGAGATGCGGATCTCCCGGTTGTCGTGCCCGGCCGGACTCGGGTTCAAGCCGCCTCTCTGATGGTTAATGGCCGTCGACGCCGTTCAATCGTCGCAGGCGATCCTGCATCTCCTTCTTGAGGTCGTAGCCGGGTCGGCCGAAGCTGGCATTGCGGCGGGCGATGAACGCGTCCTGCTCTTGCTGCAGGGCCCGTGCCGCGGCCGGCCGCACAGCTTCGCGCATGATCCGGGTCTGCGCGCCGTCGATCTCGCGATCGAGATTGGCAAGCTCGGGATCGGCGCAGATCGCCTTCTCGACCGCCCGGCGCGCGGTCGCGCAGTTAAAGCTCGGCCGGCCGGCCACAGCCAGCTGGGCACCGAGACGCTCAAGCTCGATGGCGAGCGCATGATAGTTGCTGCGGGCGCTGGCATGATCCGGATTGAGCCGCAGCGCGGCGGCGAAGTCAGCCAGAGCTTTCGGGCGGTTGCCCTTCTTGCGATACAGCTCGCCACGCGCATTCAGGATGTCGGCGAGCGTCGGATCGAGCTGCAGCGCGACGTCGTAATCGGCGATGGCGCGATCCGGCTCGCCCTTGGTGATGAAGATCGAAGCTCTCGCGATCAGCGCGTTGATGCGATCGGCCCGGGCCGCCTTGGCATTATCGATCAACGCGCCGCATTCTGTCAGCACCTTGTCGGCGTCATGCGCTTCCGATGCAGCCATGCAGGCACCGGAGTCCACCACCGGCTCCTTGCCGGGTTCGGCCGCGCCGATCGCATGAAGCGGCGAGGTCAGCAGCATTGCCAAGCCGACGAGCGCAACCAGACGCCTCAGATCTGAGCGGCGACCGACGGGGGCGCATCGCCAGGCGGATCCGGACGGGGCGGCTGCTTTTCTCATCGCATATTTCATCCAGACATCGCGGGCGGAGCCTCATTGATCCCGCGGGCTGCTCAACTATACAGACGCCGTTTCGGTACGATAGTCCTTCACGCGCCGCACGGACGGACTGCGGCCGCATTCCGTTTGGCCGCGATCAGGCAACTGACATGCGCGTGATGATTTCGCAAGTTCCTGCCAGGGCGCAGCGGATCAGGCCGCCCCGTCGCGATGATCCGCGTTTGAACCTGTCGCGCCGGACGCAGACTCAACCTCCATGACTATCATGACAGACCATTCGCGCGCACGCGGCGCCAGCGCGTCGCCAGCGCGCTCTTTTTATTTCAACATGTCCCTGGCCTGCATGGCCACGGCGTTTCTCGGCTTTGCACCGACCTACTGGCTGCCGCTGGCACGCGGTTCGTTCTCCGGCGCGCCCGTGGTTCACTTCCACGGCTTCCTGTTCTTCACCTGGACCCTCTACTTCACGTTCCAGAGCGGGCTGGCCGCTTCGGGACGCAAGGCATGGCACCGCTCGCTCGGCATTTTCGGCGTGTCGCTCGCCACGGCCATGACGATCTTCGGCTTCCTCGTTGCGGTGGAGGCCATGAAGCGGTCGGCTGCGATCGGACAGGTCAATGAAGGCATCGCCTTTGCCATCGTGCCGCTCAGCGGCATTGCGTTCTTCGCGATCGTGTTCGCGCTCGCGGTGATGCAGGCGCGGCGACCGGAAACGCACAAGCGGCTGATGCTGCTCGCGGGCATCTCGTTGCTCGATGCCGCGGTGGCGCGCTGGTTTCTGACCTTCCTGGCGCAGCCCGGCCCGCTCGGCCCGCCGCCGGTGTTCGTGACCATCCCGCCAGCCTTCGTCGCCTATCTGCTGCTCGTCGTCGCCATCATCTACGATCGCCGCACATTCGGACGGGTTCACCCGGTCTATGTCTATGGCGGGCTCGCGCTGATCGCGGTGAAGCTCCTGAACTGGCCGATCAGCATGACGTCGACGTGGCATGCGATCGGCGGCAGTATCCTGGCGATGGCGCAGTAGCGCAGCCGATCAACCCTCGTCATTGCGAGGAGCCGAAGGCGACGAAGCAATCCAGGGCTCCGCGGATGCCCTGGATTGCTTCCTTCGCTCGCAATGCCGAAGGAGCTATCGAAAGATCAGCTCCGGCAGGTCAGTCCGCCGTCGACGACCAGCGTGATCCCGGTGACGTAGCGCGATTCGTCGGAGGCGAGGAACAGGGCGGCGTTGGCGACGTCGAAGGCGTCGCCCATGTGCCCCATCGGCACCTGCGCGTCGCGCTTCTTCCACATCTCCTCGACGTCGCCCTTGGCATAGCTCGCGGCGAGGCCGGCGGAATGCTCGACCATCGGCGTCTTCATCAGCCCGGGCAGGATCGCGTTCACACGGACATGCTTGGGCGCGAACTCGACCGCGGTGGTGCGCGTCATCTGGTTCATCGCCGCCTTGCTGGCGCCGTAGCTGACATAGGAAATGCCGACCTGCCGGATCGAGGCCACCGAGGAGATGTTGATGATCGAGCCGCCGCCCTGCCCGATCATGACGGGAATGACGTGCTTCATCGCGAGGTAGGCGCTCTTGAGGTTGACCGCGAAGACGCGGTCCCACTCGGCCTCCTCGACATCGACGACGCTGCCCATCTCGGCAATCCCGACATTGTTGTCGAGCACGTCGATGCGGCCATAGGCGGCGAGGCAGGCCTTCACCATGGCCTCGACCTCAGCGGCCTTCGACACGTCGGCGGTGAACGCCTCGGCCTGGCCGCCTTCGCCTGCAATGATCGACGCCGTCTCCGCCGCCGCGTCTCCGTTGCGATCGACGCAGAACACCTTCGCGCCCTGCCGCGCGAAGGTCACCGCGGTCGCCTTGCCGTTGCCCCAGCCCGGTCCGATCGAGCCGGCGCCCACCACCATCGCCACCTTGCCCTTGAGCCGATCCATCGCGTTCTCCCGCCTGTTTGTTATTGGTTGCAGGCGCTCATCGTAATGGTCGCGGCGCCGATGTCATGATCGAAGATCTCCGACAGCGTCCGGCACTGCCCCTCGTGACAGATCCGCCATTCCCCCGCGGCGCCGGAATTGGCCAGCACGATCCGCGACAGCGGCTCGCGATCGACCTGCCACTCAAACCAGCCGTCGACCAGCCGCGCCTCGGGCGGCGGCTCCATGCCGGCGCCGGAGCCCTTGACCCGCGCCTGCACCAGCTGGAGTCCATCGCCGGTGACGCGCCAGTCCTCCTGCCATGCGGACTTCTCGACCGAATGGGTCCAAGCCAACGTGAAGCCGGCGAGGGCCAGGGCCTTTACGACGCCGGCTGAAGCGAGACAGAGACTCAAGCTGAGACCACCACGGCCGCGGGCGGCCGCTGCCGCCACTGCCTCGCGACGATCGCCACGGCCAGGACGAAGCCCAGCACGTCGCTATAGGGGAATTCGCCGAGCAGGCAGACCGATGCAACGAAGGACAGCACACGCTCGATCAAGGTCATGCGCGTGAACAGGAAGCCGATCGCGACCATGCCGAACAGGCCGATCGAGATCAGCGCCTTGACGCCCGCATAGGCCACCGCGCCGACGAAGCCGAGCTGCGCCTCCATCGGGTCGCCGGCCTGCAGCATCAGCGCCGGCGAGTAGACGAAGATGAAGGGAATGACGTAGCCGGCCAGCGCGATCCGCATCGCCTCCCAGCCGATCTTGTCCGGGTTTTCCTTGGCGATCGGCGCGGCGGCCAGCGCCGCCAGCGCCACCGGCGGCGAGAGGTCGGCCATGATCCCGTAGTAGAACGCGAACATGTGGCTGGCGATCAACGGCACGCCGAGCTTGGCGAGCGCGGGCGCCGCCAGCGCCGCCGTGATGATGTAGGTCGGGATGGTCGGAATGCCCGTGCCGAGCAGGATCGACAGCAGCATGGTCATGATCAGCGCCGCGAACAGGCTGGTCTTGCCGAGGCCGATCACCCAGCTGCCGAAGATCGAGCCGACGCCGGTCTGGGTCATCATGCCGATGATGACGCCGACGATGGCGCAGGCCATGCCGACGGTCAGCGCCGATTTGGCGCTTTCGGCGAGCGAGTCGCGGCAGGCATGCAAGGTCGCCATGCCACCGCGCACGAAGCCGGTGATGATGACGAGCGCGACGACGACGGACGCGACCGGGACGATCTGCAGGCCGTTGCGCGACAGCGCGCCGACCACGAGCGCGAGACCGATCCAGAACACGTAGCGCAGCACCTGGTTGGAGAAGCCCATCGTGATCGAGGTGCCCAGGATCAGCGCCACGGTCAGCGCGAGGCCCATCGAGCCCGCATAGAGCGGGGTGAAGCCTTCGAACAGCATGTAGACCAGCGCGGCCAGCGGCAGCACGAGATACCAGCGCGCCACCAGCGCCTTCCATGCGCTCGGAATCTCCGACGGCTTCATGCCGGTCAGGCCGTGCTTGCCGGCCTCCAGATGCACCATCCAGAAGGCGGAGGCGAAATAGAGTATGGCCGGGATCACGGCGGCCTTGACGATCACCGAGTAGTCCACGCCGAGCGTCTCGGCCATGATGAAGGCCACCGCGCCCATCACCGGCGGCATGATCTGGCCGCCCATCGAGGCCGTGGCCTCGACGCCGGCCGCAAAGGCACGGCGGTAGCCGAACCGGATCATCAGCGGAATGGTGAACTGGCCGACGGTGACGACATTGGCGACGCCGGAGCCGGAGATCGTGCCCATCATGCCCGAGGCGAACACCGCAACCTTGGCCGGGCCGCCCCGCGTGCGCCCGAACAGGCCGAGCGAGACGTCGGTGAACAGCTGGATCATGCCGGCATGTTCGAGGAACGAGCCGAACAGGATGAACAGGAAGATGTAGGTGGCCGAGACATAGATCGGTACGCCGTAAAAGCCCTCGGTGCCGAACGACAGATGGGTAATGACCTGATCGAAATCATAGCCGCGATGGTTGAACGGTGCCGGCAGATACTGGCCGAAAAACCAGTACAACAGACAGGCGCCGCACATCAGCGGCAGCGCCAGACCCATCAGGCGACGGGTGCCCTCGAAGATCAGCACAGCGAGCAAGGTTCCGACCACGAGGTCGGCGCGGGTCGGATCGCCGTCGCGCGCGATCAGATCGGCGTAGAAGATCCACTGGTAAAGTCCGCAGCCGAAGCCGATGGCGCCGATGGCCCAGCCGGCGATGCGTCCGGCGTCGGTCTTGGCGGTGAAATTGCCGATCAGGCCGAAGGTGAGCAGCAGCAGGAAGCCGACATGGACGCCGCGCACCACCTGGCTCGGGAGATAATTGAAGGCGGCGACATAAAGCTGGAACAGCGCGAAAGCGAGGCCGATGCCGTAAGCGAGATAGCCCCAGCGGCCGGGGCCGAATCCTTCCGGAAAGCCGTGTTCGAAATTGTCGAACTCGACCTTCACAGGCGTTTCCATGTTCACGGCTTCAATCGTCATGATCCCCCCAACGCCCCGTCAGGCGCTGCTGACCATGGCCGCAACCACCTGAACGACAGGACTGCGCGGGATGTGTCCCACGCAGTCGGATGCGAACGGTCCGGCCCACGAAGCAGGCCGGATGAGCGGCCCTATTTCAGGACGCCCTTTTCCTTGTAGTAGCGGATCGCCCCCGGATGCAGCGGCACAGGGCTGTCTTGCGCCGCCGTCTCGAGCTTGATCTCCTTGCCGGCGGCATGCGCATTGGCGAGTTCGGGAAGCGAGTCGAAGATCAGCTTGGTCATCTGATAAGCGAGGTCGTCCGACACCGCCGAACTGGTGACGAGATAGTTGATCACGGCCGCGGTGGGCACGTCCTTGTCCTGGCCGGTATAGGTGTTGGCCGGGATGGTCGCGGCCACGAACGGCGCGCCGATCTTGTCGACGACCTCCTTCGGCACCGACACGACGGTGATCGGCGACGAGGTCGACAGGTCCTTCAGCGAGGCGACGCCGAGCCCGGCCGATTGCAGCGTCGCGCCCAGCTGCCGATTCTTCATCAGGTCGACCGACTCGGCGAACGGCAGATATTCCACCTTGCCGAGATCCTTGTAGCTCATGCCGGCGGCGGCGAGGATCGCGCGCGAATTCAGCTCGGTCCCGGATTTGGGCGCGCCGACCGACAGGCTCTTGCCCTTCAGATCAGCCAGCGTCTTGATCCCGGACTCGGCGGTCGCGACGATCTGGATGTAGTTCGGATAGATCGCGCCGAGGGTGCGCAGCTTGTCCAGCTTGGTCTTGAAGCCGGCCTCCTCCTCGCCGTTCCAGGCCGATTTCAGCGAGTCACCGAGCGCGAAAGCGAGCTCGCCGCGGCCCTGCTGCAGCAGGATCAGGTTCTCGACCGAGGCCTTGGTGGCCTGCACCTGGGTCTTCACGTTCGGGATCTTGTCGCCATAGATCTTACCGATCGCGACGCCGAGCGGATAATAGACGCCTGACGTGCCGCCGGTCAGGACGTTGATGAAGCTCTGCGCCTGCGCCGCGGGCGCCGCGAGCAGAGAGGCCGCGGCCACGATCAGACCGGTTGCAGTGCCAGAGAATGTCGAGAAACGCATGGGTCCTCCCATTGATTTTGCCGGCAAATTGGACGGATGCAGGCGCCGGGTCAACCCATCCGAAAGACGGCCAGACGGCCCCGAAGGCCGGCTTGCAGCATCAGGAACCCACGGATGCAGTTGCCACGGCCGGGGACTGCGTCAGGGCCTCGGCCGCAGAGGCTCATTGCCCTCGCATGACGGCGGCCGACAGGCCGGGCCGCTCATTGGAAGGTCATGTCGAGGCATTTGGAGATGTCCGAGCCGAGGCCGGACGAGATCGTGATGCAGCCGCGCACCTTTTGCTGGGTCGTGTCCGCCACCCAGATCGAATAGCCGCCATTGCCGAAGAAGGAATTGGTATTCGCCGGCTCGGTCTCGGTCGCGTCGAAATCGTATTTCGAGTCGGTATCGAACACGCGCGGCTTCTTGGTGCAGCCGCCATCGGTCTGAACGTTGATGACCTCCTTATTGTCCCGGGTCAGGGACAGCGACACCTGGCAGCGGAAATATTCCGACGTCTTCATGTTGAACAGGTAGGCGTAGGACTTGCAGACTGCGGTGTTGAGCTTGCCGGCGGACAGGCCGCGGCTGCAGGCAATGCGCTGGTTGTTGGACAGCTTGAAGTCGTCGGCCCGCGCCGTGGACGCCAACGTCACCAGCGACAGCGCCGCAAACATACCGATCTTCGTGACGAGGCTCATCCGAATCATCCCCAAAGTGTTTCTTGCCCGTTGTTTCTAAACCACGCTGCAGGATAATCGCGAGATCGGCGGATGGAAAATCCGTCACCGCGCACCCGCGCTGACCGTGGGCAACGTTGACGCCCGAACGCTGTTCGTGATTTGTTCGAGACGATGGTGAATTGATGGAGAGGGACATGAAGAGCGCTGTTGTGAAAAGCCTGATCGCAGCCGGAGCGCTCTGCGCGATGACCAGCGTGACCCGCGCGGCCCCGCCGGAGCCGTGGGAGCTGAGACCGGACATGGGCTACGCCTATGGCAAGGACGGCAAGACACTGGCCTACAGGATGGGCACCAAGAATGCCGATATGCTGCTGAAAGGCGCCAAGAAGGTGCCGAAGGGCACGCTGTTCTTCGTCGGCCAGAACGGCCAGCTTTATATGCGGACGGCCCCCTATCTCGAAGGCGACGGCAGCTTCTCGTTCGGCGCGGACGATTGAGCCGGCGCGGGCGGCTCAGAACGCGGCCGCCAGCTCCTTGGCGCCGGGCAGGCTGCTCAGCGAATCCATCCGGGCATCGGTGACCGCGAGCAGCTTCGCCACCGTGTTGTGGCGGACGGCGACGGGATTGCGCTCATAGCCGCCGCGCTGAAAGAAATTCGCGGTCGGCACCTGGTCACGCATGTCGAGCGGCATGGTGACCATGTCGAAGCCGGTGCCGTCGCCGGTCAGGTTCATCATCTCCAACTCCGCGGCCGAAAGCGGCCGCGTATAGCCCTTGGCGCGGGCGAACAGCACCGAGGTCAGCAGCTTGTGGGTCTGCAGCATCGGTCCGACATCGATGTCGAGCACCATCGCATGCATCGCCCAGCCCTGCTCGGTATTGCCGATCTTCTCATGCGCCGACCAGTCGTCGGGCACCGAACGCGCGATCGCGACCATCTTCTTCAGCACCGACAGCTTGTGCTCCAGCGCGGCCCGCGACGGTCCCGCGGTCTGCGCCACCCGCTCGCTGAGCAGCCGGATGAACAGCGGCCCCTGCTCGGCCAGCAGCTCGACCGTATTGGTCGTAAGCAGCTGATTGTAGCCGATGGCCGTCGAGATCGCGCGATTGCCTTTGAAGCCAGACTGCGAGTCGTGCTTGCCATTGCCGCCGGTCTCGAACGCATAGACCCGCACCGCCTGCTCGCGGGTCAGTCCGGCCGTTGCAGCAAAGCGCGCATAGGCCCGCTTGAAGTCGACATCATTGGTCGGACGCTGCGGCGACCATTGGAAGTGCTGCTGCGCCGCCTTGAGGAGATCGGCAACGACCGGAATATATTTGCGCTCGCGCGGTTCGCCCTCGGGCTCCGGCTCCGGGTTCACCGGCCGCTTCGGCCCGCTATAGACCGGCGGCTGCTCCAGCACATAATCGTCGAGGCCGATCGGCTGCCGGTCGCGCCGCTTGGCATTGCGGAGGCGGCGCTTGTCGGCAATCGCCTTCCAATAGGCGCCGGCCTCCTGCTCGAACTCCGCACGGGCCTGCTGATATTCGGCGAGCTTGCGCCGGTATTCCGCGATCGCGTCCGGCGAAGCCATCTGCGCCAGCGCGTCGCGGGACGCGATCGCCGAACCGGGTTCCCCGGCGAGCATGGGTGGCGCGCCCGCGACGGCGCAGGCGAGAATCAGGGCAAGCGTGCGAATCGGCTGATGCAGCATGCCGTCCTTGTAGCCGAAACCGCGGCTACTTCCAGGCAAACACCGGCTGTTCCAGCTCGTGGACGCGGGTCTCGCGGCCGGCCAGCACCTCGCGGAACTGATAGATCAAGGCGGCCGTCGGCGCGTGAATGAGACCTTCGCGGGCGTGAAAGCGCACCACGCGCCGCGTGCTCTCGGGGATGACGGTGAAATCGAATGCATCATCTGCCAGGATGGTGTCGAGCCCGATCCGGTGGACGGACGCGACCTCGTCCGGATTGGGCCGGAGCGTGCGGCCATTCGCCGCCCAGAGGATGACCGGGGTGATCAGATAGCCCGACCGCGTGGGGTAGTCGTCGAGCAGGCCGAGCACCGACTCGGGCGATGCGATCAGTCCGAGCTCTTCCGCCAGTTCGCGCAAGGCGGCGGCGACCGGCGTCTCGCCGGCATCGCAGCGTCCACCCGGCAGCGCCCATTGGCCGCCATGGCTGCGCAGGCTGGCGGCGCGCAAGGTGAGCAGCAGCGTGGTGGCACCGGTCTCGTGATCAGGGGCCAGCGCGATGGCCACCGCCGCGCGCTTCAGCGCCGGCGCCGACACATGGTCGCCGCGGCGTTCAAAGCCGGCGCAACAGCTAGCGATTTTCCGCCTTGTGGCATCGTCGAACGGCAGCAGCATGTGCCTTGACTACACCAGGGCCGCGGCGGATGAAACGACCTGCAGCCCGAACCGGCGACGCAGCGAAGGCGAACAGGAAGGTGCGACAGATGACCAAATCAGCCGCCGCAAGGATGACGTCCGACGGCTGGGACATTGTCGACACGTCCGGCTTCCTGCATCTGATCGGTCCGCTCTGGCAACGTGTCGTCGACGGCGCCCACGAATATGCCATCGTCACCGAGGACAAGCATCACAATCGTCGCGGCCTCGTCCAAGGCGGCGTGATCATGACCTTGGCCGACCGCAGTTGCGGCATGACCGCCCGCTACGCCGCCGGCAAGGAGCACATGGCGACCGTCCAGTTCGACACCCATTTCGTCGAGGCCGGCAAGATCGGTGAGACCTTGGTGTCACGGCCGCATGTGGTGCGGATCACCCGCAGCCTGGTGTTCATCACCACCGAGGTCACGGCGGCCAGCCGGGTGATCGCGATGGCTTCGGGCGTGTTCAAGATCTTGAAGAGCGAGTGAGGCTGCGGCCTCTCCGCGTCAGGGCGAGGCGCGCAGCGACGGAGCCATCCAGAGTCCCTCCCCGGACGCGATCCTGGATTGCTTCGCGGCGCTCGCCATGACGCGCCGAGACGGCTATCGTAGTCCCCCGTCCGCGGACGGTGAGGGTCTGTCAACGAGGCAAGAATGCAATATCGCCAGCTCGGCCGGTCCGGCCTGAAAGTGTCGCCGATCTGCCTGGGCACGATGATGTTCGGCGGCCCGACCGACGAGGCGACATCGGCGCGGATCATCGCCAAGGCGCGTGACGCCGGCATCAACTTCATCGACACGGCCGACGCCTACAACAAGGGCGCGTCGGAGGACGTGGTCGGCCGCGCCATCGCCGCCGAGCGCGACCGCTGGATCGTCGCCACCAAGCTCGCCAATCCGATGGGCGATGACCCCAACCGCGCCGGCCTGTCGCGGCGCTGGGGGCTGCACGCCGCTGAAGAGAGCCTGAAACGGCTCGGCACCGGTCACATCGACATCTACTATCTGCACAAGGAGGACCACGCGACGCCGCTGGAAGAGACCGTGCGCGCGATGGGCGACCTGCTGCGCGCCGGCAAGATCCGCTATTTCGGCGTCTCCAACTATCGCGCCTGGCGCGTCGCCGAGATCTGCAATCTGTGCGACCGGATGGGCATCGACCGCCCGGTGGTCAGCCAGCCTTATTACAACGCGATGAACCGGATGCCGGAGGTCGAGCATCTGCCAGCCTGCGACTATTACGGCCTCGGCGTGGTGCCCTACAGCCCGCTGGCGCGCGGTGTTCTCACCGGCAAATACAGTCCCGATGCACCGCCGGACAAGGAGACGCGCGCCGGCCGCAACGACACCCGGATGATGCAGACCGAGTGGCGCCCGGAATCCCTGCGGCTGGCGCAGGAGATCAAGCGCCATGCCGAGGCCAAGGGTTTCACGCCCGGGCAGTTCGCGGTCGCCTGGGTGCTGAACTCCGCTTTCATCAGCTCGGTGATCGCAGGTCCGCGGACCGAGGCGCAATGGGACGACTACATCCGTGCGCTGGACTATCCCTACGCCGCCGACGACGAGGCGCTGATCGACGGCCTCGTCGTCACCGGCCATGCCTCGACGCCCGGCTATAACGATCCGGCCTATCCGATCGAAGGCCGCAAGCCGCGGAGGAGCTGAGATGGAGGAGGATCGCTACGGGTTGGAGCTGTCGACTGCCTCGACTGCCTCGCCGAGGCAGCGAGCGCCTATCGCGACGGCGTCGATCTGCTGCTCGCATTCTGGCCCGGCGCGACGGACGCGTTCGAGCGTGCGATCATGCTCGATCCGGATTTCGCGCTGGCGCATGCGGCCCGCGCGCGCATCCATGCCATCTATCAGCAGCGCGAGCCGGCGCTGCAGACCATCGCGCGGGCGCGTGAGCTTGTCGCGAAACGCGGCACGGCGCGCGAGCAGAGCCATGTCACGACCTTGGCGCTGGCCATCGAGGGCCGCGGCGCGGAGGCGCTGACATCGACATTGACCCATCTTGAGAGCTGGCCGCGCGATGCCATGGTCATGGCCCTGCCGCTCGGCGCGTTCGGCCTTCTGGCCTTCTCCGGCCGCCTCGATCACAACGCCGCCCGCCGCGACCTCTGCGAGCGCTTCGCCGCCGAATACGGCGAGGATTGGTGGTTCCTGTCCAATCACGGCTGGGCCCTGACCGAGGCCGGCGAGGTCGCGAAGGGCCGCGCCATCACCGACCGCAGCTTTGCGCTGCGCCGGCACAATGCCTATGCCGTGCATGCGCTGCTGCATGCCATGTTCGAGGACGGTTCGCTGGACGAGGCCGATGCGCTGGTCGAGGACTGGATCGGCGACTACGACCGCACGGGCATGCTGCATGGTCACATCCGCTGGCATCAGGCGCTTGGCGCCCTGGACCGGGGCGATGCCGCGAGCGCGGTCGCGATCCATCTGAACGTGTTGAGCCCCGCCGTGAGCGCCGCGCCGCCGCTGAACACCCTCTCCGACTGCGCATCCCTGCTGTGGCGCCTGAGCATCGACAACCATCCGATCGCCTTTGAGCTGTGGGAGGAAATCGGCACTTATGCGAGGACGGGGTTTCCGACCTCGCGGCTGCCCTTCGTCGAGATGCATCGGGCGATGGTTTCCGCGGTGACCGACGACGATATCGCCCTGAACCAGCGGCTGCGCTCGTTCAAGGCGCCGCCGGCAGGCGCAAGCTCGCCGGCTGCCCCGCTGCTGCCGCGGCTCTACCTGGCATTCCAGGCGTTCTACAATGAGAACTACCGAGTTTGCGCCGAGCAGCTCGCACCGGTTCAGGCAGAGATGGCCCGCCTCGGCGGCAGCCATGCGCAACGCCAAGTGATCGAGGACACCTACATCCTGGCGCTGATCCGCAGCGGCGCGCTGGCGAAGGCGCGCGAGCTCATCGACGCCCGCCTGCACCGCCGGCCATCGGCGCGCGATACGCGCTGGCGGGCGCTCACCGAGGCCTGAGCCGCCTACCCCTCGGTCTCCAGACCCGTCGGCATCGGCACGTTTTCGGGCTGCAGCTTCACGCCGGCAGCGAGCGCCACGGTCTCGAGCAGCGCCGCAAAATCCTTGTCGAGATAGGCGGCGGGATCGGCCTGCAGCGAAGCGGCGCCGACATGGGCCTGCAGCGCTTCGCGTGTCGCGGCCGCAACCGGCATCGCGACATCGAGCTGGCGCGCCGCCGACAGACCGAGATCGAGATCCTTGCGCAGCAGCGTCGGCGTGAAGGTCGTGGTCCAGTCGAGATTGACCAACGCGTTGCTCTTGTATTTCGAGAAGGTCGAACCCATCACGCTGGCATTCATGAAATCGAGAAAGGCGTGGCGCGGCACGCCGGCCTTCTGCGCCAGGACCGTGATCTCGGCGAGATTCTGGATCACGACGCCGAGGAAGACATTGTGCGCGATCTTGCAGATGCGCGCGAGCTCGCCCTCGCCGACATAGGACACGCCGGAGACGGCGATCTTGGCGAGATAGGGCGCGATGATCTCGAACGCCGATTTCGGCCCGGAGACCACCGAGGACAGCTTCCCTGCCTTGACGCATTTGCCGTTACCCGACACCGGTGCGCGAACGAACGCGCAGTCGAGCCGCTTCAGTCTGGCGGCGATCGCCTCCGATTGCTCGATGCCGATCGAGGAGCAGTCGACCAGGATCCTGGGCCGTGGTCCGAGGCTCGACGCCACGAGGCCGTTGTCGCCGAAATAGACCTGTTCGAGATCCTTGCCGGTCGACACCATCGAGAACACGATGTCGCACGTCGCAAGATCGCTCGGACGGTCGACGATCACGCCGCCCTTCGCCGCCAGCGGCTCGGCCTTGGCGCGGGTCCGGTTCCAGATCGAGAGCGTCAGGCCGGCCTTCAAGAGACGTTCGGCCATCGGATAGCCCATGCGTCCCATGCCGATCCAGCCGAGCGAATGCGTTACAGCCATGTGTCGTCTCCCCGTTGCTTCGCTCAATAGCGGTTGGCGATCGGCAGCTCTTCCGCGGGGAACAGCGTGATCACCTGGCAGCCTCTGTCCGTCACCACGACCTCTTCCTCGATCCGCGCGGCCGAAAAGCCATCGGTTGCGGGGCAGTAGGTCTCCAGCGCGAACACCATTCCCGTCTTGATCTCCATCGGATTGTCAAGCGAGACCAGCCGCGAAATGATCGGACGCTCATGCAGCGCCAGGCCGAGGCCATGGCCGAATTGCAGGCCGAACGCCGCCATCTCCGAGGGGAAGCCGAACTCCTCCGCCGCCGGCCAGACCTTGGCGACGGTGTCGGTCGAGACGCCGGGCTTGATCAATGCGATCGCATTGTCGAGCCATTCGCGGCAGCGCTTGTAGGCGTCATGCTGCGCCGGGGTGGCGCGTCCGACATTGAAGGTGCGGTAATAGCAGGTGCGGTAGCCCTGATAGGATTGCAGGATGTCGAAGAACGCCTGATCGCCGGGGCGCAGGATGCGGTCGGTGAAATTATGCGGATGCGGATTGCAGCGCTCGCCCGAAATGGCGTTGATCGCCTCGACGTCGTCGGAGCCCATCTCGTAGAGCAGCTTGTTGGCGAGCGCGACGATGTCGTTCTCGCGCACCCCGGGCTTCAAATTCTCGTAGATCGAATGATAGACGCCGTCGACCATGGCGGCGGCCTGGTTGAGCAGCATGATCTCGTCGATGTTCTTGATCTCGCGCGCATCCAGCATCACCTGCTGACCGTCGACGACCTTCATCCCGGCCTTCTGCAGCTCGAAGAACATCGCGGTCTCGGCGAGGTCGACGCCGACCGGCATGTCGGCAACCCCGGCTGATCGCAACAGGCTCATCACCTCCTCGGCATGCGCCTTCATCAGGCCGACGGCGGGCGGCACGGTGCCGCGCATGCCGAGCATGCCGGCGCGGCAATTCTCCGGCGCCAGCCAGTCGCAGAACATCCGGTGATGCACGGCGGCCGAGCCGAAATCCCACACGATCGGCTCGCCATCGCCGGCGAGCAGCGCGAACCGGCACAGCTTGTCGCGTTCCCATTCGCCGATCTTGGTTCCGGACACGTAGCGGATGTTGTTGACGTCGAACAGCAGCAGCGCGCCGCAGCCGGACGCCTTCAGCGCCGCGCGCGCCCGCGCCAGCCGATAATTCCGCAGACGATCGAAATCGACGCGGCGTTCGAAATCCACCGAGACATGGCCATGCGCCGGGATGGCGCGGTTCCAGCGCCAATGCGGATCGAGATGCTCCGGGCTGACCAAATGCGGCTTCAGCGCGCTTCCTTTCACGTGGACGCTCCTTCTCGAGATTTGCAATCGATTGCATGACAGATTAGTGCATCGGCAAGAAATGTGTCAAGGTATTATAGGCAGGATTTGTCCAAGGGTGTGGCATCACGGAGAGGGAATGAGACACGGGGACCGCCGATCACTGACGGGCCGCGGGGCGACGGCGCCACGTCCCACCATCAAGGACATCGCAGCACGCTGCGGCGTGCATCCCTCGACTGTGTCGCGGGCGTTGAGCCCGGCCATGAAGCATCTGGTCGCAGCCGACGTCGCCGAGCGGATCCAGGCCGAGGCCAACGCGCTCGGCTACCGGTTGAACATGGCCGCCAAGGGCCTTCGCACCGGCCGCAGCGGCCTGATCGGCGTGCTGGCGCCGGACATTGCGGATCCTGGCTTCCCCCCCGTTCTCTCGGGCCTGGCGGAGCATCTCAACGCGGAGGGATATGCAACGATCGTCGTCGATGTCGGCACGGGTGGCTCGCAGCAGGATCTCGTCGACAGCCTGATCGCGCGCGGTGTCGACGGCCTGGTCCTGGCGACGGTGAGCCTGCACGACGACATCGTGGCGCACTCCGTCGGAGCGGCGACGCCAGTGGTGCTGGTCAATCGCGTTGATGCGGCCGGAGAACTGCCGTCGGTGGCCAGCGATGATGCGGCCGGCATGCGGCTGGCGGTCGATCATCTGGTCGCGCTTGGCCATCGGCGGATCGGCCATGTAGCGGGCCCGCAGGAGATCTCGACCGGCGCGCGGCGACGCGCAGGCTTCGAAGCCAGCATCGCAGATTCCGGCCTGTCCGTCGGCGATGCCCCGATCGAAGCCGCGACCGCCTATACGCGCGCCGCTGGCCGCGAGGCGGGACTACGGCTTCTCGGCCGCAAGGCGAGGCCGACCGCCATCGTCGCCGCCAACGATCTGCTCGCGCTCGGCGTCTATGATGCGCTCGCCGCGAGCGGCCTCGCCTGCCCCGCGGATGTCTCCGTCGTCGGCCACAACGACATGCCCTTCGTCGACCTGGTCTCGCCGCCGCTCACCACCGTGCGGATCGCGCAGCGCGAGATGGGCGCGACCGCGGCGCGGCTGCTGCTCGCGCGCATCCGCAGTCCCGACGCCGCCAACGAACATGTCGTGCTGCAGCCGGAGCTCATCATCCGCGCGTCGACGGCGCAGCCGCGCCCCTGATCACGGCCGCGCCGCGCGCGTGATCACCTGCCCGGCGTGCGCGTTCTGGTGCGTCCCCTGCCACCAGGTCAGCACGCCATTGACGATGACGGCCTCGATGCCGGTGGCCGGCACGCAGGGATCGTCATAGGTCGCAGCGTCGCGCACGCGGGATGCATCGAAGATCGTGATGTCGGCATGGTTGCCGACCGCGATCGTGCCGCGCCCCTTGATGCCGAAATTGCGCGCGGTCAGGCCGCTCATCTTCCAGACCGCGGTTTCCAGCGAGAACAGCTCGAGCTCGCGGCAGTAATAGCCGAGCACGCGAGGGAACGTGCCCCACAGCCTTGGATGCGGCCGCTCGCCGAACGGCAGGCCGTCAGAGCCGATCATGGTGGGCTCGAAGGCGAGGATGGTCCGCACGTCGGCCTCATCCATCGCGAAATAGATCGCAGAGGCCGGCTGCAGCCGCTTGGCCGCCTCCAGCCGGTCGACGCCCCAGGCGGCGGCGATATCAGCGAGGTCGCGGCCGGCGACTTCGGGATGCGGGCCGGACGCCGCGACGACCACCTTCACCTGCAGCTTGGCCGGATCGGTGTGCAGCATCGTCGACGAGGCGTTGTAGGGATAGCAGTCGAGCGCGACGCATTGGCAGCTCATGGCCTTGCTGATCAGCTGCAGCGTCTCCTTGGTGCGGCCGAAATTGGCCGGCCCCACCACCTTGTGGTGCGAGATCACGACCTGGACATCGAGCGCCTTGCCGATCGCGAAGCTTTCCTCCAGCGATTGCGTCACCTGATCGGCCTCGTTGCGCATATGCGTCGCATAGACGCCGCCGCTGCCGGTCAGGGGGCGGCAGACCTCGATGATCTCCGCGGTCGGCGCCGCCTCGGCCGGCGGATAGAACGTTCCTGTCGAAACGCCGATGGCCCCCGCGTCGAGCGCCTCCTGAACATGGCTGCGCATCGCGCCGATTTCGCCGTCGGTCGCGGCGCGGCCGAGATCGCTCACGACGGACGCCCGCAGCGAGGTATGGCCGACCATCGGGGCGACATTGACCGCTGCGGGTGCCGCGCGCAGCGCCGCGATGTAGTCCGCAAACGACGCGAATTCGGCAACCTGGCCGCCGCCGGGCGACAGCAGGCCGAGCGGCATCGGCCGCGGCGAGCCGGGTTTCAATGGCGCGATGCTGACGCCGCAATTGCCGGTCACCACCGATGTCACGCCCTGCGAGACCTTGCAGGTCATGCGGGGGTCGACCAGCACCGCGCTGTCGTCATGGGTGTGGGAATCGATGAAGCCCGGCGCGACAATGCGGCCGGTGGCCTCGACCTCCCGCGTGGCCGTCTTGTTGTCCAGCAGGCCGATGACGGCGATGCGACCATCCGTGATGCCGACATCCGCCTGGAAGCGCGGCGCCCGCGTGCCGTCGATCACAGTGCCGCCGCGGATGATGAGATCGAAGGCGGCAGGGTTTTTCGGCAGGTCGGTCATGAGGTCACGGTCTCGCTGGGGAACCGCAGGACTATCCGTGAGCCGAGCCGATGCGTCCAGCGGGATCGGCATGTGATCGGCGCCGGGCTGGGCTGCAATGCGACGCTACGCGGCACCGCAGGTCGCCAAGTCGCCGCGCCTCCTGCAACACACGATAGTGATAGGAAAGGCGCCCCGGATTGATACGCCTCAACCGCCGGCAGCCTGTTGAGCCTGATGCTTCGCCAACAACATGCGGAGGAACAGCACCATGAAAGCCCTGGTCTATCATGGCCCCGGCCAGAAATCCGTCGACGAGCGGCCGAAGCCGACGATCCTCGAGCCCGGCGATGCCGTCGTCAAAATCCTGAAGACCACGATCTGCGGCACCGACCTGCACATCCTCAAGGGCGACGTGCCGACCTGCACGCCGGGCCGCATTCTTGGCCACGAGGGCGTCGGCGTGGTCGAGGCGGTGGGCAGCGCGGTACGCGCCTTCAAGCCCGGCGACCATGTCATCATTTCCTGCATCTCGGCCTGCGGAACCTGCGACTATTGCCGCCGCGGCATGTATTCGCATTGCCGCCATGGCGGCTGGATCCTCGGTCACAAGATCGATGGCACGCAGGCGGAATATGTGCGCACGCCGCACGCCGACACCAGCCTTTACCACGTGCCCGCCGGCACCGAGGAGGAGGCGCTGGTGATGCTGAGCGACATCCTGCCGACCGGGTTCGAATGCGGCGTCCTCAACGGCAAGGTCGAGCCGGGCTCGACGGTCGCGATCGTCGGCGCCGGTCCGATCGGCCTGGCGGCGCTGCTGACCGCGCAGTTCTATTCGCCGGCGGAGATCATCATGATCGATCTCGATGACAACCGGCTCGAGGTCGCCGCCCGTTTCGGCGCCACCAGCACCATCAACAATACCGACGGCAAGGCCGTCGAGAAGGTGATGGCGCTGACCCATGACCGCGGCGTCGACACCGCGATCGAGGCGGTCGGCGTGCCCGCGACCTTCGTGACCTGCGAAGACATCATCGCCCCCGGCGGCACCATCGCCAATGTCGGCGTGCACGGCGTCAAGGCCGACCTGCATCTGGAGAAGCTGTGGGATCGCAACATCGCGATCACGACGCGGCTGGTCGACACCGTGACGACGCCGATGCTGCTGAAGACGGTGCAGTCGAAGAAGCTCGAGCCGAAGCGGTTGATCACCCATCGCTTCAAACTGGACCAGATCCTCGAGGCCTATGAGACCTTCGGCGCCGCGGCCAAGACCCATGCGCTGAAGGTTCTCATCGAGGCATAGGCCGGCCGATCCGGCCGTCCACGCTCACTCGGCCGGGCGCCGCTGCGCGACGATCTGCCGGTACAGCTCGGCGTAGCGGCCGGCGCGGTGGCGCCAGGAGACGTCGGTCAGCATCGCGTTGAGCTGCATGCGTGTCCAGTTCGAGGCGTTGCTGCGCGCGGCGTAGAACGCGGCTGCGGCCCGCCGCAGCGTCTGATCGAGCGCCTCCGCGGTGACCGAGGCGCATTTGAAGCCGGTGGCGGCGACGCCGGCTTCGGTCTCGTCGATCACCGTGTCGGCAAGGCCGCCCACCGCGGTGACGATCGGCAGCGCGCCGTAGCGCAAGGCGCAGAGCTGCGTCAGGCCGCACGGCTCGAACCGCGACGGCACGACCAGCGCATCGCAGCCGGCCTGGATGAGATGCGCAAGCCCTTCATCATAGCCGATGACGACCCCGATCTGGCCAGGATGACGCTGGGCCGCGGTGCGAAACGCGTCCCGCAGCTCGGCCTCGCCGTCCCCGAGCAGCGCCAGCTGGATGCCGCTGCCGACCAGGGTCGGCAGGCAGGACAGCAGCAAATCGAGCCCTTTTTGCGCGGTCAGGCGGCTGACGACGCCGAGCAGGAAGGTCTCCGGCGACACCTGCAGGCCCATCCGCGTCTGCAGCGCGGATTTGTTGGGCGCGCGGGCCTCGAGCCGCTCGATGCCGAAATGCGATGCGATCGCCGGATCGCTGCCGGGATCCCACACCGCCGTGTCGATACCATTCAGGATGCCGACGAGATCGGACGCGCGCTGGCGCAGCAGGCCGCCCAGGCCCATGCCCTGCTCGTCGCTCTGTATTTCCCGGGCATAGGTCGGCGACACCGTGGTGATCTTGTCGGCGAATTGCAGCCCCGCTTTGAGGAAGCTGATGTCGCCATAATATTCGAGGCCGTAGATCGAAAAGGATTCAGGCGGCAGCCCGAGCGGCGGCAGGAAGTGACGCGGGAAGCGGCCCTGGAACGCCAGATTATGCACGGTCATCACCGTGCCGGGATGCGGCCGATGGCTGTAGAGCAGATAGGCCGGCACCAGGCCCGCCTGCCAGTCATGGCCGTGAACGATGTCGGGCAGGAAGGCCGGCACCGCGCCGAGCCCGATATAGGAGGCCGCACGCGCCAGCGCCGCAAAGCGGAAGGCATTGTCGGGCCAATCCTTGCCCTCGGGCCCCAGATACGGATTGCCGGGCCTGTCATACAGATGCGGCGCGTCCAGCACGAACAGATCGAGCGCGCCATGGCTGCCGCCGAGCAGCCTTGCGTTGCCGCCGAAGAAACTCGGCAGCGAGCTGATCTCGCTGACCTGTTCCAGCGCCTGCATCACGGCAGGATAGCCGGGGATCAGCGTGCGGACCTCGACGTCCTCAGCCATCAGCGCCCACGGCAGCGCGCCGACGACGTCGGCCAGGCCACCGGTCTTGACGATGGGATAAACCTCGGACGCGACCGACAGAACGCGCAACGGCGTCATGAATTGAGCCCGTCGATCATCGGCTGGGTGATCAAGGTGACCCCGTTCTCCGTGGTCCTGAACCGCTTGGCGTCGAATTCCGGATCCTCGCCGACCACCAGGCCTTCCGGAATCTGCACGCCGCGATCGACCACCACATTGGTCAGGCGCGCATGACGGGCGACGTTGACGTAGGGCAGCAGCACCGCGTTCTGCAGCTTGGCGTAGGAATGCAGATGCGCGCCGGTGAACAGCAGCGAGCGCTGCACCTGCGCGCCGGAGACGATGCAGCCGCCGGACACCAGCGAGCAGGTTGCCTCGCCGCGGCGGCCGTCCGTGTCGTGCACGAATTTGGCTGGCGGCGTGATCTCCGAATAGGTCCAGAGCGGCCAGGAGCGATCGTACAGATCGAGCTCGGGCACGACGTCCGTCAGATCCAGATTGGCGGCCCAATAGGCATCCACCGTGCCGACGTCGCGCCAGTAGCTGGTCTGATCGTGGCCGGCGCGGACACAGGAGCGCGAGAACTGGTGGGCGACGGCACGGCCGTTCTTGACGATGTAGGGAATGATGTCGCGGCCGAAATCATGATTGGAGTTTGGATCGCCGGCGTCGCGCTTCAGCTCCTCGAACAGGAATTTGGCGTCGAACACGTAGATGCCCATGCTGGCGAGCGACTTGTCCGGCTTACCCGGCATCGGCGGCGGATCGGCCGGCTTCTCGATGAAGTCGCGGATCGTGTCGTCCTCATTGATGTGCATGACGCCGAAGCCCGAGGATTCCGCGCGCGGCATCTCCAGGCAGCCGACGGTGACATCGGCGCGCTGGTCGACATGCTGCTGCAGCATCAGCTCGTAGTCCATCTTGTAGATGTGATCGCCGGCCAGCACGACGATATATTTGGTATTATAGGTCTCGAGGATGTCGATGTTCTGGTACACGGCATCAGCCGTTCCGACGTACCACATCGTCTCCGAGACGCGCTGGCTCGCCGGCAGGATGTCGAAGCTCTCGTTGCGCTCGGGGCGGAAGAAGTTCCAGCCCATCTGCAGGTGCCGGATCAGGCTGTGCGCCTTGTACTGCGTGGCGACTGCGATGCGGCGGATGCCGGAGTTGACGGCGTTGGACAGCGCGAAATCGATGATGCGCGACTTGCCGCCGAAATAGACGGCGGGCTTGGCGCGCCGGTCGGTCAGCTCAAGCAAACGGCTGCCACGCCCTCCGGCCAAAACAAACGCCAGCGCGTGACGGGACAGCGGCTCGGTCCTGGCGGCGGGTGCCATCGTTCTCCTCCCTGCAACTCTTTGTCGCGTCATGGCTTCGGCGGCGGCCTCGGCTCCTCGCGCCGCGACCGCTCCTCTCATATGACGGGGGAACAGCCAACCAGTTCCCAATGACGAGTGCAATGGGGTGCTTCAGCCCAGCTCATTCCATGTCGCGGTCATGTCGGCCCATCCTGGCGGGTCGGCACCTTCGCGCGTACAGGTCACAGCCGCACAGGCCGCGGCAAAGGCCAGCACCTTGCGAAGCTCGGTGGCGGTCAGCTCCGCGAGCGCCGCCTTGCCAAGCCGGCCGAGCCGATGCAGCGCGAACAGAAGCCCGGCCTGAAAGCTGTCGCCGGCGCCGATCGTGTCGACGACATCGACGGCGGGCGCCGCGACCTCGGCCGCGCCGGCGCCGGCATGCCAGCCGAGCGCGCCTTTCGGCCCGCGCGTCACCACCACGAGCTTGGCGCCGCGCGCCAGCAGCGCGTCCGCGCGCGCCGCATAGTCGTCGTGGCCATGCAGATAGTCGAAATCGACATCCGACATCTTGATGAGGTCGGCCGACGCCGCAAAGCCGTCCATCTGCACGCGGTAGGCCGCCTTGTCCTGCACCAGATTCGGGCGGCAATTGGGATCGAAGGAGATCGTGACCCCGCCTTGCGTCGCGGCGATCAAGGCCCGGGTCTCCGCGGCGCCCAGATCATGGATCAGCGTGGTCGAGCCGACATGGATGGCGTCGATGCTGGTAAACGGAATGCTACCGTGACGGTAGGTCCATTTCCGGGCAGCCGTCTCCGCGTCATAAAAGGCGTATTGCGCTTCGCCGCCGACGTGTCGCACGAAGGCCAGCGTCGTCTGATCGGCACTGCGGGTGGCATGGCTGAGATCGACGCCCGAGGCTTGCGCATGCGCGGCGATCATGCTGCCGAACAGGTCGGTCGAGATGCCGCCGACGAAGCCGGCCGGCGCGCCGAGCCGCGCCAGGCCGACAGGGACGTTCAGGCAGGACCCGCCGACCACCGGCCTCAGGCCATCACGCCCATCAGCCAACCGGGCCGGAACGAAATCGATCAGCGCGTCACCGCAGCTCAGAATCATCAGCGTGCCTCCAAACCGCCCCCATGCATCACGGAACGGCTGTCGCGATCAAGTGTCCGCAACAGGTCATGGACATGGCGCTTGCGACGATGAAAGGCTGCAATGTCCGGATCAGTCGGATCGCTGAGGCGGCCGAGCGAGGACATCGACGCCATCGTCTCGCCGATGGACCGGAAGGTGCCGCTGGCAACCGCGCCGAGCATGGCCGCGCCGAGCAGCACCGGCTCCTGGGTGCCCGGCAGCGCCACCGTGAGCCCGGTCGTGTCGGCCATGATCTGGCGCACCAGCGGGCTGCGGGAGGCGCCGCCGGCCATCACCAGAATCCGGCTGGTGACGCCATTGGCCGCAAAGGCATCCATCACGTCGGCGAGCCCATAGGCAAGGCCACAAAGCCCGGCCACGAACAGCCGCTCCATCGCGCCGATATCGGCGTCGAGATCAAGCCCGGCGATGACCGCGCGCGAGGCCGGATCGGCATAAGGAGAACGGTTACCGAGGAACTCCGGAAGGATGTGAATGTCGCGGGCCAGCAGCGCCGCAGCACCGACCTTGGGCGCGCGCGCCAGTATCCGCTTCTCCAGGAAACTGATCACGTCGAGTCCTTGGGCACGCGCCGCGGCGGTCGCGTCCGCGGCCGCGGGGTGCGAGCGCAGGAGATGGTCGACAGCCGCCCCCGCCGCAGACTGGCCGCCCTCGTTGAGCCAGAACCCCGGCACCATGCCCTGATAATAGGGTCCCCATACACCCGGCACGAAGGACGGTGCCCGCGTCGTCGCCATGATGCAGGCCGAGGTCCCCATGATGTAGGCTAGGCGGTCGCAGACATCGACCTCGCCGCCATCCGACGCGCGGCCACCGATGGCGCCGATCCCACCGGCATGAGCGTCGATCAGCGCCGCCCCGACCGGCGTGCCGGTCACGAGGCCGAGCTCTGCCGCTGCGTCCCGCGACAGGCCGTGACCGAGCGGCGTCCCCGGCGCAACGATCTCGGTGCCGATCCGGGCGTAGTCCTCCTTGACGAATTCATCGAGCCCGATGCGGTGGAAATAATCCGCGCTCCAGCGCGCCTCATGCGCGAGATAATTCCACTTGCAGGTGACGGTGCACATCGAGCGCGCCAAGGCGCCCGTCGCGCGCCAGGTGAGAAAGTCCGCGAGATCGAAGAAGTGCCCGGCGCCGTCGAAGCTCGTCCGCAGATGCCGCTTCAGCCACAGCAGCTTCGGCATCTCCATTTCCGGCGAGATCGAACCGCCGACATAGCGCAGGACCTCGTCCTCGGTCGCATTGATGTCGCGCGCCTCGGCGAGCGCGCGATGATCCATCCAGACGATGACGTTGCGGGTGGGATCGCCGGAGCTGCTGACCGTGACCGGCGCGCCTTGGCGGTCCAGCACGACCAGCGAGCAGGTCGCGTCGAAGCCGATGCCCTTGATCAGCTCCGGCGCAATCGCCGCTTCTGCTAGCGCCGCCTTGACCGACGCACAGCACGCGCGCCAGATGTCGTCGGACGACTGCTCGACGACATCGCCGGCCTCATGCCAGGTTCTTATCGGATGCCGCGCCGCGGCAAGGAGGCGGCCGGCCTCGTCGAAGATGCCGGCGCGCGTGCTGGTTGTGCCGACATCGACACCGATAAAGGCCTGACGCATGTTTCACTCCCGTCTGTCGTTGACGGGAGTTTACCAGCAAGTATAGCCGCCATCGACAACGACGACGCTGCCGGTCATCAAACTTGCAGCTTCCGAAGCCAGGAACAGCACGACCGAGGCGATCTCCTCGACCTGGCCCATGCGGCCCATCGGGGTCCCGCCGATCCAGGCGTCATACATGCGCGGATTGTTTTTCACGAAGGCGTTCAGGGGCGTCTCGATATAGGTCGGCGCGACCGCATTGACGCGGATGCCGCGGGCGCCCCATTCGGCCGCCAGCGACTTGGTCAGATGGTGCACCGCGGCCTTCGATGCGTTGTAGAAACATTGCTCCTGCGGCTTGTTGACGATGAAACCGGACATCGAGCCGATATTGACGATCGTGCCGCTCTTGGCCGCCAGCATGTGCTTGCCGAAGGCGCGGCAGCACCAGAACGTGCCGTTGAGATTGACATCGAGCACGTTCAGCCAATGTTCGTCGGTGACGGTCTCGGCCGGCGTCTCGCTGCGTGCGATGCCGGCATTATTGACGAGGATATCGACATTGCCGTGGCGCGCGGCCAGATCGTCGGCGATCTGCGTCACCTGGGCAGAATTGGTCACGTCCATCAGCGCCGTCGCGGTGTCGAATCCCTTGGCCTTCATCGCCGCCTGCGCATCTGCCGCGGCTTTCGCATCGCGATCGGCGATCACCACATGCGCGCCCGCTTCGGCCAGCGCCTCGACGCAGGCCAGCCCAATGCCCTGCGCGCCGCCGGTGATCAATGCGGTCTTGCCGTCGAGCTTGAATTTTTCGAGATACATGGTCGTCGTCCGTTGTTGTCTGACGTCCGGAGGGGACGTCACCTCTCATGCGAAGATCGCAAGTCCGTTGCTGTCGAAGCGGTAGATCCGGCCGGGCTCGGGCCGCAGCGTCACGGCGTCGCCTGCGCCGAGCCGCTTCTCGCCGACGCAGCGCACGGTCAGCGTGCCAAGCGCGCCGGCGTCGACATAGAGAAAGGTGTCGCTGCCGAGATGCTCGGCAATCAGCACTTTGCCTGGCCAGCCCTCGCCGCCATCATCGACGATGGCGATATGCTCGGGCCGCACCCCGATCGTCGCGGCGCCACGCTGCGCAGCCTCGGGGCCGGTGATGAAGTTCATCTTCGGCGAGCCGATGAAGCCGGCCACGAACAAATTGGCGGGCTTCTGATAGAGCTCGATCGGCGAACCATATTGCTCGATCCGGCCGGCGTTCAGCACCACGATCTTGTCGGCCATGGTCATGGCCTCGACCTGGTCGTGGGTCACATAGATCGCGGTGGTGCCGAGCTGCTTCTGCAGCCGCGTCACTTCGAGCCGCATCTGCACGCGCAGCGCGGCGTCGAGATTGGACAACGGCTCGTCGAACAGGAACGCCTTGGGTTCGCGCACGATGGCGCGGCCGATCGCGACGCGCTGGCGCTGGCCGCCGGAGAGTTCGCGCGGCTTGCGGTCGAGATAGGGCGTGAGGTTCAGGGTCGCGGCCGCCGCCTCGACCTTCTGGTTGATCTCGGCCTTGGGCAGGCCGGCCATCTTCAGGCCGAAGGCGATGTTGCCGCGGACGCTCATATGCGGATACAGCGCATAGGACTGGAACACCATCGACAGGCCACGCTTGGCCGGCGGCACGTCGACGACATTGTTGCCATCGATCAGGATGCGGCCGCCCGAGACGTCCTCGAGCCCGGCGATCAGCCGCAGCAGCGTGGTCTTGCCGCAGCCGGAGGGACCGACGAACACCACGAAGGCGCCGTCGGGAATGTCGAGGTCGGCGCCCTTGATGATGTGGACCGGCCCGAACGATTTCTGCACACCTTCCAGCGTGATCCGTCCCATGTGAACCCAGCCCTTTCGTTACTTCACTGCGCCGAAGGTCAGCCCGCGCACGAGCTGCTTCTGGCTGAACCAGCCGATGATCAGGATCGGCGCGATCGCGAGCGTGGAGGCCGCCGACAGCCGCGCCCAGAACAGGCCCTCCGGACTCGAATAGGAGGCGATGAAGGTCGTCAGCGGCGCTGCATTCAGGGTCGACAGGTTCAAGGTCCAGAACGCCTCGTTCCAGGCCAGGATCAGGTTGAGCAAGAGGGTCGAGGCCAACCCCGGGATGGCCATCGGCGTCAGCACATAGATCAGCTCGCGCCCGATCGTGGCACCGTCCATGCGCGCCGCTTCGAGGATGTCCTTCGGGATCTCCTTGAAGTAGGTGAACAGCATCCAGATCACGATCGGCAGATTGCCGAGGCACAGGATGAAGACCAGCCCGGCGCGGGTGTCGAGCAGACCGAAGTTCTTGTAGATGAGGTAGATCGGCACGAGCACGCCGACCGGCGGCATCATCTTGGTCGAGAGCATCCAGAGCAGGATGTCCTTGGTGCGCCTGGTCGGCGAGAACGCCATCGACCAGGCCGCGGGAATGGCGATCACGAGCGCGATCAGGGTCGAGCCGCCGGCGATGATCAGCGAGTTCAGCGCGTGATGCAGATAATCGCTGCGCTCCTGCACGGTGACGTAGTTCTCGGTGGTCCAATGAAAGAACAGGAACGAGGGTGGCGTCGCGAACGCCTCCAGCTCGGTCTTGAAGCTCGCCAGCACCATCCACAGGATCGGGAAGAAGATGACGAAGCCGGCGAGCCATGCAGCCAGCGTGGAGATCGCGACATGACGTCCGGTGACCTTGCGCGCCATGCCGTTACGCCTCGAGATTACGGCCGACGATGCGGACCAGGAAGAAGGCGACGATATTGGCGATGACGACCGCGACGAGGCCGCCCGCCGAGGCGGTGCCGACATCGAACTGGATCAGCGCCTGCGAATAGACCAGGAAGGCGATGTTCGTAGTCTGCAGGCCGGGCCCGCCGCCGGTGGTGACGAAGATCTCAGCAAACACGGTGAGCAGGAAGATGGTCTCGATCAGGATCACCACCGTGATCGGCCGCGCCAGATGCGGCACGGTCAGGTAGACGAAGCGCGACAGCGGACCGGCGCCGTCCATCTCGGCGGCCTCCTTCTGCTCCTCGTCGAGCGACTGCAGGGCAGTAAGCAGGATCAGCGTCGCAAACGGCAGCCATTGCCAGGCGACGATGAAGATCACCGCAAGCAGCGGCGCATCGGTGAACCAGTCGATCGGCGTCATCCCGAGCGAGGTCGCGATCCAGGCGAACAGGCCGGACACCGGGTGCATCAGGAGGTTCTTCCACACCAGCGCGCTGACGGTGGGCATCACGAAGAACGGCGCGATCACCATCAGGCGGATGATGTTGCGGCCGATCACCGGCTGGTCGAGCAGGAGCGCCAGGGGAATGCCGAGTCCGATCGTGAGCAGCAGCACCGCGCCGACCAGGACCAGCGTGTTCTGCAGCGAGGCGAGGAAGGCGGGATCGGTGAGGAAGTATTCGAAATTCTCGAAGCCCACGAAGCTTTCCGAGCCGGGATCGAGCAGGCTGTAATGCAGCGTGGAGAAGTAGACCGTCAGCGCCAGCGGCACGATCATCCAGACGAACAGCAGGATGACCGCCGGCGACAGCAGCGCCCGGGCCAGGATTTGCGTCTGTCTGGTGGCCATGTCGTCGTCCTTCGTTGACCCCAAGTGCAGTGCCGTCATTGCGGCGAAGCGACGCAATCCAGAGTCGTGGGCGGGGCCCTGGATTGCTTCGTCGCCTTTGGCTCCTCGCAATGACGACGACGCGGGTGTTTTTGCACGCCTCGACGACCTTGCGCGGAGCTCACCTCGCCCCGCTTGCGGGGAGAGGTCGGATTGCATCGTCAGATGCAATCCGGGTGAGGGGGGCTCTCCGCATGGTCGGTGTATCTGGAGACTCCCCTTACCCCGCCCCTCTCCCCGCAAGCGGGGCAAGGGCGCGCAGCGTCCTCGCGGCGAGAGCTCGAACGACATCGGAGAGAAAATGCGGCCATCCCTGTGGGGAGGGATGGCCGCCAGTGATCAGCTCGGGAGGAGTTTCAGGTCGAGCTGATGCCGTGACGCGCCTACTTGATGTAGCCGGCGCGCTTCATCTCGCGTTCGGTCGCGGCTTGCGCCGCCGCCAGCGCGGCATCGATCGAGGTCGAGCCGGCGAGCGCGGCCGAGAATTGCTGACCCACGGCGGTGCCGATGCCCTGGAATTCAGGGATGGCGGCGTATTGCACGCCGACATAAGGCACCGGCTTCACCGTCGGGTGGCTTGGATCGGCCGCATCGATCGAGGCCAATGTGATCTTCGCGAACGGGGCGACTTTGAGATACTCCTCGTTCTTGTAGAGCGAGGTACGGGTGCCCGGCGGCACGTTGGCCCAGCCATCCTTCGACGCCACCAGCTTGGTGTAGTCCTTGCTCGTCGCCCAGGCGATGAACTTCTCGGCGGCCTCCGTCTTCTTCGAGCCGGCGGGAATCGCCAGATTCCAGGCCCACAGCCAGTTGGCGTTCTTGCCGAGGCCGGTGTTCGGCGCCAGCGCGAAGCCGACCTTGTCGGCGACCTTGGATTCCTTGGGATTGGTCACGAACGACGCCGCCACGGTGGCGTCGATCCACATCGCGCATTTGCCGGAGTTGAACAGCGCGAGGTTCTCGTTGAAACCGTTGGAGCTGGCGCCGGGAGGTCCTGCCTCCTTCATCAGCTCCACATAGGTCGTGAGCGTCTTCTTCCATTCCGGGGTGTTGAACTGCGGCTGCCATTTCTCATCGAACCAGCGCGCGCCGAACGAGTTCGACATCGCGGTCAGGAACGCCATGTTCTCGCCCCAGCCGGCCTTGCCGCGCAGGCAGATGCCGAACACGCCGGCCGGCTTGTCGGTCAGCTTCTTGGCGGCGTCGATGACGAAGTCCCAGGTCGGGCTCTCCGGCATCTTCAGCCCGGCCTTGTCGAACAAATCGGTGCGGTACATCACCATCGAGCTCTCGCCATAGAACGGCGCGGCGTAGAGCTTGCCGTCGACGGACACCGCGTCCTTGATCTTGGGCAGGATGTCGTTGGCGTCGTAATCGGCGCCGAGCTTGTCGAGCGGCACCAGCCAGTTCTTCTTGGCCCAGATCGGCACCTCATAGGTGCCGATGGTGAGGATGTCGAACTGGCCACCCTTGGTGGCGATGTCGGTGGTGACGCGCTGGCGCAGCACGTTCTCTTCCAAGGTCACCCATTTCACCTGGATGTCGGGATTGGCCTTGGTGAACTCGCCGGTCAGGCCCTGCATCCGGATCATGTCGCCATTGTTGACGGTGGCGATGGTCAGGGTCGTCTCGGCCAATGCGAGCGCGGTGGTCAGCAGCGTGGCGGCGCCCATCAGGGCGGCGAGCGTGCTCGTCCGGGTGAAGATGGTCTTCACGGTGTCCTCCCTTCCCGTGTTTTTTGAACATATGCTCACGGGCTGAGCTGATATTCACAACACTGGTCAGACTTTGTCAAGCATGGCCCAGCGCCCACAGGTTGCGCGCTGCAGCAGATCGATGATCATGGATTGAATAACAGCGTGATCGACGCGGCGATCCGGCGATCGGATCGCCGGCGCGTCAGCTCCCGGGCCCGGTCTCATCCAGGATGGCGCGGGCCGTGGCCTCGTCCGTGATCAGGCCATTGATCAGCCGCCCGACCAGCGCCGCCCGGATCGCCGGGATCTTGCCCGGCCCGACCGCCGCCGCGATCGTCATCGCGCGGGCGGGCACCTCCGGCGGAATGCTGGTGAGCCGGCGGTTGGTGCCGCCATCGATCAGTCTGCCCTTGGCATCATAGGCCCAGCCGGTGATCTCGCCGATCGCGCCGAGCCGCATCATCTCGGTGAGCTCGTCGCGGGTGACGAAGCCGTCGACATGCATCTGCGCCTTCTGGTCCATCTGGCCGATCCCGACCAGCTTGAGGTCGGCCTGATCGGCGACCGCCTTGACCTTGCCGATCGCATCGAGCCGGACCATGCGGTCACGCTCCTCTTCCGACCCCATCAGGAACGGCAGCGGCATCGGATAATGCCGCGCGCCGGTGCGATCGGCGAGCCGGCCGACCGTATCGAAGAAGCTGGCCGAGCCGTCAGCAAGGATATTGCCTACCAGCGACACGATCTGGTGCTCCGGCCGGTCGATCGGCGTGACGCGCTCGACGGCGGCGCGCACCGCCCGGCCAGTGCCGAGCGCGATGATCACCGGCGTCTCGGTGCGCAGCGTGGTTTCCAGCAGATTGGCGCAGCGCTCGGCGATGCCGGCGGCGCCCGACGGCGCGGCCGGATCGGTCGGCACCACCTCGCAATGCACCAGCGCAAAGCGCTGTTTGAGCCGGGCCGCAAGCGCCATGCAGGAGGCGATGGGATGCTCAAGCCGGAAGGTGATCAGCCGCTCGGCGAGACACAGCGACACCAGCCGCTGCGCCGAGGCGCGCGACACCTGCAGCATCCGCGCGATCTCGTCCTGGGTATGGCCGGCAATGAAATACAGCCAGCCGGCGCGGGCGGCGTCGTCGAGCCGGGATTTGTCGCTGTCGCTCGCCGCCATGACGCCGCACCGTCTCCTTTTTGAGCCTCCGTCACACGCCCCACCGCGCGCGACCCGGATCGTCCGTCACTATGGCATGGCCGTCAGGCCATCCGGAACCGGCCGCTCAGGCCATCCCCAGGCGACGCCGGCCATCGACACCAGACCAGATCATATGCCCCACTGCTGAGCAATAGCTCGACAGCCATGCTGGGTAAGCGGAGGGTGAGGGCTCCTTAACGTCCGGCTGCCAGGCTTCTCGCCATGAAGATCCTCGACGTTCTCTGGTTGCTCCTTGCGCTTGCCGTCGTCGTGCTGGCGGCGGGCCTTCCCTATTGGCGGCTGTCCTATGCCGAGCTCAACAAGGGACAGTTTGCCGTCCTGCCCGGCGCGCTGCTGCTCGCGTTTCTGTCGCTCGTCCTGGTCCTGACCGACATGGCGCCGGCGCGGCGCATCGTCCAGGCGATGCTGCTCGCCGTCCCCATCATCGTCAGCGTCTCCATCGCCAGGGACACGGCCATCGATCCGACCTCGCACAATCTCTGGCCGCTCGAGTTGCTGTTCGCCGCGATCGCCGGCGCCGCCATCGTGCTGCCGGCGGTCGGCATCGGCCTGTCGGTGCGCTGGGCGCTGGCCCGGCTCAGCCCGCACTGAGCCCATCCGCGCGGAAGCTGCTGCAGCGCGACCGGAGCCGCGCGCCCTGAGCGCGGTGGATGGTGAACAGAACCTTACCCCGTTCGATCGAGTCCGATCGCCGGGCTTGACGCTTGCTTGAGGGGCCCCGGGCTTAGGTGAGGAGGCATCATCAGCAGCAAGCATCATGAGCCCCATCGCCTCCAACGCAGTCTCCGGCATGAACGCGGCCACGCGCCGGCTCGAAGTGTCGGCCTCCAACGTCGCCAATGCCAGGAGCACGGGCGCGCTGCCGGATGCGAACGGCAAGCTGCCGGCGGGCGCGCCAAAGGCCTATGACCCGCTCGAGCTGGTGCAGAGCGACGTCGCCGGCGGCGGCACGCAGACCACCGTCACCAAAGCGAGCCAGGGCACATCGGCGAGCTACGAGCCATCGGCGCCGTTCGCCAACAAAGACGGCCTGGTCGCCGCGCCCAATGTCGATCTCGCCCAGGAGATGATCAGCCAGCTGGTCGCCAAATACAGCTTCGCCGCCAATGCGCGGGTGCTGAAGGCGAGCGACGAGATGAGCCGCATCGTCGTCGACATGAAGGTCTAGATCTTCGCTCCGCACCTGACGAGCAGCCGCGCCGAAGCATGTCCGGCTCCCGCCCTCACGCATCCGTGATGGCCAGCTGAAATCCGACGCGCGACGCGCCGCGTAGCCAAGGTGGGAGCAACCCGGCCGATCTGTCCCACCTGTACCGCCTCACGGTGCTGCTGCGATCCGCACGGGCCGCGCCACCAGGTGCGGGCCGGATCGTGACGGCCGTCGTGACCGGTCTGGTTTGCCACGCGCTGTTTGCGCTCGCCGTGCTGGCGATGATCGGCGCGATGTTCTTCGGCATGAGCGAGAGCTTCGGCCGCGTGCCGTGGCCGTGGGCCATCGTCGCAAATGCCGCGCTGCTGCTGCAGTTTCCGCTCGTCCATTCGCTGCTGCTCGGACCGGGCCGCCGCTGGCTGACGCGCGTGGGACGGCACGGCACGACGCTCGCCACCACGCATTATGCTGTCATCGCGGCGCTGCAGCTGCTGTGCCTGTTTGCGCTGTGGACGCCGAGCGGCATCGTCTGGTGGCGCGCGCAAGGCGGCGCCTTCGTGGCGCTGTGCCTTGCTTACGCCGGCGCCTGGCTGCTGCTGATCAAGGCGAGCTGGGATGCCGGCGTCGAGGTGCAGTCCGGCGCGCTCGGCTGGCTGTCGCTGGCGGCCGACAGGCCGCCGCGCTTTCCCGACATGCCCGAGCGCGGCCTGTTCGCGATCATCCGCCAGCCGATCTATCTGTCCTTCGCGCTGTCGCTGTGGACGGTGCCGGTGTGGACGCCCGACCAGCTCGCGGTGGCGCTGGTGCTGACGGCCTATTGCCTGCTCGCGCCGCGCTGGAAGGAACGCCGTTTCACGCAGATCTACGGCGCGCGGTTCCAGGCCTATCGCGCGCGCGTGCCCTACATCCTGCCGCGCTGGCCCGCGCGCGGAGAGCCCACGCCATGACGAACGCCGCCGCACTGCTCGTCACCGCGCTGCTGTTCGGCGGCATGACCCTGTTCGCGTTCGGCTTAGCGCCGTTCCTGTTCAGCGCGCTGCCCGCCGACACGACCCGCGCGGTGATCCGCCGCGCCTTCCCGCATTTCTATCTGTTCGTCATCGTGACGGCCGCTGCCGCCGGCCTGACGGCGCTCGCTGGAGACGAGCTCGCCGGCGGCGCCCTGGTCGCGATCGCGCTGACCGCCGTGCTGGCGCGGCAGATCCTGATGCCCGCGATCAACCGCGCCACGGATGCCGGCGAAAAGCGCCGCTTCGCCCGCCTTCACGGCGCCTCGGTCGTGCTCACCTTGGTCCATATCGTGCTGAGCGGCAGCGTGCTGCTGCGTCTCGCGCAATGAGGACGACAGTGAAGAAAGGACGACGACGATGCTCTACAAGGATGCCGTGAAGCCCGCCTTCGCTGCGACCGCCGAAGGTCCCTCGACCGTCGATCCGGCGGAGATCGCGCGGTTCTCCCGCCTTGCCGAGGAATGGTGGAAGCCGGACGGCGCGTTCAAGCTGGTGCACGCCTTCAACGCCGCGCGCGTGAGCTATCTCTGCGATCGCCTGCCGGCGCTGGTCGGCCGCGAGGCCGCGGCCAACCTGCCGCTGGCGGGCCTGGAGATCATCGACGTCGGCTGCGGCGCCGGCATCGTCACCGAGCCTCTGTCGCGGCTCGGCGCCGAGACGCTCGGCATCGACGCGTCGGAGCGCAACGTGCTGGTGGCGGCCGATCATGCGCGCCGGCAGAGCGCGCTGGTCGCCTATCGTCACGCCCTGCCGGAGGACCTCGTCGCGGAAGGCGAGCGCGCCGACATCGTGCTGACGCTCGAAGTGGTCGAGCATGTCGCCGATCTCGGCCGCTTCGTCGGGCATGTCGCCGAGCTGGTGCGGCCCGGCGGCATCCTCGTGATCGGCACCTTGAACCGCACACTGACTTCGTTCGTGAAGGCGATCATCGGCGCCGAATACATCCTCGGGTGGCTGCCGCGCGGCACGCATGATTGGCGCCGCTTCGTCAAGCCGGCCGAGCTGCAGGCCCTGCTCGCGCCGCATCGCTTCATTCCGCTCGAGACGGTGGCCGTCGAGCTCAACCCGCTGACGATGCGCTGGCGCATCGGCGGCCGGCCCTCGACCAACTATCTGCAGATCTATCGCCGCATGCCGTGACGCGGGCTGCAGGCGATCGGCGATCACATCCTGCGGAGCCGCCGCGCGCGGCAGTCGCGAAGGATGGCCGCAGCATGACGGCTCGCCGCGGCTTGTTGCTCAACGGCAGGAGCGCTGAGGCAGGCAGACTTGTCACGAGCCCGCCTCGTCATCAACGCGAGAGCACGGCCACCAGCCAGTGGATCAGCGTGACGCCGCCGATCGGCGCCACCACCAGCAGCATCATGTTGAAGCCGATCAGTGCGAGCAGCAGCCTCTCGCCGCCGGCCGACAGCCGCCGCTTCAGCGGTTCCGGCTTCGGTTCGTGCGGCCAATAGCCGGGCAAGTCGACGAACATTGCGGCCTCCTCCATCGTTCCTGAACGCCAGGGCGCGCGCCTCGGATGACCCTACTCGCACCACGCGCATCCTGGCACCGCGGAACCATGGCCCGATCCGCCAGCGAGAGGAGATGTCCCTCGATCATGATACGTTTCCACGGAAACGCATCATGATCTTTCCTCTTTGTTTGAGCATGATCTTTCGGAAAACCGGTTTCCACTTTTCCGGATCATGATCGAGCCAAGACGCCGCCGGTTCAACCGTGTGAGGCGATCGTCTTATGGCTTTCCGCCACCACGGTCTGCCCGGTCACCTCGCCCGCCGGCTCCGGGCTCAGCCAGCGATAGATGAAGCCGCCGGCTGCGCCGCCGAGCAGCGGCGCCACCCAGAACAGCCAGAGCTGCGCCAGGGCCCAGCCGCCGACGAACAGCGCCGGCCCGGTGCTGCGCGCCGGATTCACCGAGGTGTTGGTGACGTGGATGCTGATCAGATGAATGAGCGTCAGCGCGAGCCCGATCGCCAGCGGCGCAAATCCGACCGGCGCCTTGCCATGGGTCGCCCCCATGATCACGAACAGGAACATCATCGTCAGCACGAACTCGCTGACCAGGCAGGCCCCCAACCCATACTTGCCGGGCGAATGCTCGGCATAGCCGTTGGCGGCAAAGCCGCTGGCGACGCTGAAGTCCGGCGCGCCGCTGGCGATGGCATACAGCACGGCCGCGCCGACGATGGCGCCGATCACCTGCGCGATGACGTAGGGCAGGATCAGCCCGGTCGGGAACCGCCCGCCGCAGGCGAGCCCCACCGTCACCGCCGGATTGAGATGACAGCCCGAGATGTGCCCGATGGCATAGGCCATGGTGACCACGGTGAGCCCGAACGCAAGCGCCACGCCGAGCATGCCGATCCCGACCTCGGGCACCCCGGCCGCGATCACCGCACTGCCGCAGCCGCCGAATGTCAGCCAGAAGGTGCCGATCGCCTCCGCCACGAGCTTATTGCTGTTGCCGTTCATCATCGCCTCCCTGGGTCGCGCGTGATTGGCTTGCGCTCGATCATCCCGTCACGAGCAGATCACCACTTTCGCAACCCAGAGTCAAAGGCGCAGTCCCGGCTGTGTGAGGGAGTTCCTCGTCCGGGGGCCTGGGCCTCGACACGACGAACACGGCCGCGCCAGCGCGTTCAGTCCGAGGCACGCTCCGACGGCTGCCCCGGCTTAAAGGGAACTATTAAGTGCACTGGACTGCACCCCTCAAGTGAGACACGAGAATCTCGGTGACAGTGCGGTTGCCACGACGTGTTATCGTGCGTTGTTTTGCGCGAACACGGCTTCGAACTCAAGAGGCGATCGATAGCCGAGTGCCGAGTGCAGGCGTTCTTTGTTGTAGACGTCCGCGATGAAGCTATCGATCCGGCGACGCGCGTCTCTGATGTCGGAGAATGTCTTGCCGTTGACCTCTTCGGCCTTGAGCGTCTTCATGAAGCTTTCAGCTTTGGCGTTGTCGAACGGGTTGCCCGGCCTGCTCATGCTGATCGTGATGTCACGATCCGCCAAGATCTGGCGATAGGCAATCGAGGCGTATTGCACGCCGCGATCGGAGTGGTGGATCAGGCTGCCGCGCTGCGGCTTGCGGGCCTCGATTGCCCTGTCCAAAGCCGCAATCGCGAGTGAGGCATCGAGCGTGTTGTCGAAGGCCCAGCCGACTGCCTTGCGCGAGAAAGCGTCGAGGATGACGGCGAGGTAGGCGAAGGTCGTGGCGAGATGGACATAGGTGATGTCCGCCACCCAGATCTGGTCAGGAGCGGACGGCACCAGGCCGCGTACGAGATTGGGGACGACGACAATGTCCCTTGGCCGCTCTGCCGGCGGCTTCAGGAATGGCGCCTTGCGCTGTGCGAGAAGATTGTCCTCGCGCATCAGCCTGAACACCTTCTTTGCATTGACGACCATGCCTTTGCGTCGGATTGTGGCCGTCACGCGCCGATAGCCGTAGAATGGATGCTTGAGGCAAATGCGCTGGATCTGGTCGCGCAGCTCGCAATCGGCCGTCTCGCGACTGCGTTTGTTGAGATGCCGGTAGTAGGTCGCGCGTGGCAGGCCGGCCAGACTGCAGAGCGTTGCACGTCGGCGTGGGACTCCGTTGCTTCCGATGTCATGGCTTGGATGACTTCGATGATGCGGGTGCGGGTTTGCCTTGCGCTGCCGGCCGCTCCAATGCGCGCAAGGCTTGCCGAAAAAATCGAGATCCATCTGCTGACGGCCGACAAGCCGTTCGAGCTCGGCGATACGAGCATTTGCGCGCGTCAGCGCAGACCTCTTATCGTCATAGGTTGCTGTAGCTTTGAGCTTCCGGGGGCCGGGCTTCGGCCCCGGTCTGCGGTTCAATCCGTCGGGCCCTTGGGCCTTCCAGGCCTTGATCCAGTCGTGCAGGATCTTGCGCGATATCCCAAGCTCTCCGGCCACAGGCAGAACGCCTTCGCCTCGCTCGACACGCTTGATCGCCTTCAGCTTGTAAGCCGTCGGAAACCGACGGTTCTTCCCTCTTGCTGCCACAGGTCATCCTCGGAATGCCTGTCACCGAGATTCTCGTGTCTCACTTGAGGGGTGCAGTCCACGGCTGTCACCGCAATCCGGCTTCCAAGCGACAGCGCGATTGCCCAAACGGTAAGGGCGCAGCACTGGCTCATGCCCTGGCGCCGAAGACCTTTTTCCCGTCTGCGTCACACTAGGCAAACGGCTAGCCAAAACGATACCGTCGAGATCAGGCTTAGGGCTGTCTTGACGTCTGTGGTCCGCGCGTCCGTTGAACATTGCAGCCGTCAAGGGACGGGCACGCATATCGCCATCAAGGCTCTAGATGGAGATAAGCAACGTGGGGTAGAGTTGCGACTGTTCTGAGCGGGGAACACCGATGAAATATGACGTTGAGGCCGATTGGCAGCTCTTGAACACCTGCAATTATCGCTGCCCTTATTGCTTTTTTGATAACGTAACGCTCGGAGAAAAGATCAAGCCAGCGGCCTCGAACGAAGCCTGGCAGGACGCGTTTGACCGCTCAGGACTAACCTGGCTCCTCCATATGACAGGCGGCGAGCCGAGCGTCTATCCTGACTTCGTTGATCTCTGCGCGCGGCTGACCGGTCGACATCTGCTCTCCATCAACTCGAATATGACATACAGATCGTGGCAGGATTTCGCGAAGATGATCTCGCCGCGCCGTGTCAGCTTCATCAATGCGGGATTTCATCTTGCCGAACGCGAGCGCAAGAACGGCTTGAAGCCCTATTTGGACAACGTCGACACGCTGAAAGAAGCCGGCTTTCAGATCATGTCCTCGCTGGTCGCCACGCCCGAAGCCCTGGCGCGGTTCGAAGAGGCGATTGACCTTCTTGCGCCGATTGGAATGTTTCCGATTCCGAAAGTGATGCGAGGACACCATGAGGGAAAGTCGTATCCAGGAGCCTACACGTCAACCGAGCGACGGACCTTCAGGCATTATAATGAGGCAGCGCGCGCCTTCTATGCACCAGCACTAAAAGACCGCGACGAACGCCCGACCGTCGATATGTTCGGCGACGACCGCATGCTCCACGGGACCCCCAACTACGATGGCTTGCGATGCGGAGCCGGCCGCCTTTTCTTCAAGATCGAACCAAATGGAGATGTCTTCAGGTGCGGCAATTCCCGCGCTTATGGCAATCTCTTGCACGGCACGTTCTGGCGCGAGGATCGGGCAGAACCGTGCGACACCGTCCATTGCTATTACTTCTGCGAGAAATACAGCGAACGCCCTCCGCTCGGCCGTCGCCTGCATCGGCTGGCCAGAACCACCTTGCGGGAAGTCCTGCGCTAGGCTGCTGATCCGGGTTAGGGAGTTCTGGGTTACGATGACGCTGCATTTTTCTTGTCGTCGATTGCCGGCGGTGCTCGCGTAGCAAGTCGGCATCGCCTTGAATTCGATGGCGGCCAACCGCGGGCGATTGCGTATGGGCGCCGCAACAGCGCACCACAAATTCCGAATATCAGAAATATTGTTGACGCCGCCCCCAAATCAGTGATTTTATCCCGCCATCCTGCTTTGCCGAGCAACTGTGGAGTTTTGGACCTGTAAGCCGGCTTGGTTCAAGGCTGGCGCTGGGCGCGCCACCGCCTTCGGCGGCTTCGGCCTTGAGCCAATCCGTTCACAGGTCCAGTCGACTTACATGCGCTCGGTCGGGAACCGAGCGCGGCAGGAGCGCGCTCGATCAGCTCGCCACGCAACGTGCCGGATCCCATTGCTGGCCGCGTGCGAGCATTGTGTTGAGGATGATGATCAGCTTGCGCATGCAGGCGATGACGGCCACTTTGGGCTTCTTGCCCTTGGCGATCAGTCGACGATAGTAGGCCTTGAGAACAGGGTTGTTGAGCGTTGCCGCGCCGAGGCAGGGCATATAGATGGCGTTGCGGACCCAGCGGCGACCTCCCTCGATATGACGCTCACCGCGGTGCTTGCCACTGTCGTCGTCATAGGGGGCCACACCGATCAAGGCAGCGGCGATCCTGTCACTGACTCGGCCGAGCTCCGGCATTCCGGCGACGAGGTTGGCGGCACTGATCTGACCAAGTCCTGGGACGCTGGCGATGATCTCCGCACGCTCAGCCAAGCTCGGAATGGACCTGACCTTGGCTGATATCTCTGCTTCGAGCTTGGCAATTTCCTTGTCAAAGCTCTCCAGGATGCGCGCCTGCGCCTTTTGGACCGTCCGCGGCGCGGCGTGTTCACTCTGGCACCCAAGGGCTATTCTGGCATTGACCAGTCTCACACGCGCCTTCACCAAGCCCTGCAGCTCCTCAAGATCTGCATCGTAGACCTGACTTGGCCCATCGCTGAATGTCTCGCCAAACCAAGCGATCATCTCCGCGTCGATCGCGTCGTTCTTGGCTAAGCGTCCGGCCGATAATGCGAAGTTGCGAACCCGCTTGGGGTCGACAACCTGCACCTCGGTGCCAGCCTGGCGCAGCAGTTTGGCCCATTCCCGCTCATAGCCTCCACTCGCCTCCATCACGACCTTGGTGACCTTGTGCTTACGCACCCAGGCGACCAACCGGCGTTGTCCTACCGCGGCGCTCAGAAAAGTTGGACGTTCGGCGACTGTCCGAACGCACGCATCCACCTTGTCCTTTGCCACATCGATGCCCGCGACAACGCTGTCAGTTTGTGCCATCTTCGACTCCCTTCCTTGCTCGGTTCGGGCTCAAAGCCCTTGCAACTGTTCGGGTTGAGGAAGACACCGGATCTGTCCCTCGCTCTGAAACAAGCTTCATCGCTTTTGGGACGTAAGGACGTAACGGGCTCAGATCCAGCGACGGGCGGTTGGTCAGAACCGCCCGTTTGCGTATCTTGGCAGAGCTTCTCCACACAAGGGACGTATCGCGATCGTCACGGCACGTAGAGGCGGGGATGCGGTTCATGACCTGGAGGGCATGAAAGGCCAATACCTGCGGCAAGCTTCACGCATCGACGAACGAAGACGCCAGTGGACGCCGACTCACCGCAAAACTCTATGAGGCGCGAATAATTGGGAGAGAACATGTGACGACGTATTCGCTCCGCATGGCGAAATTTCATGCATTCGATCAGCGAAGACGATGGCGCTGCTGGAACTTTCCGTCGAGGTGAGTTTCGCCGCGCCAGGCACAAGGCCTTGTCCTTGACATCGCAATTCGATCGAATAGCCTGACCTCTGCGATCTGACGCCGCCGAGTTCCATATATTTCATATCGTCATAGTCGATTGATGCTACGCTAACAGATAACGCCAATTACCTTCTCGACCTCTCAGGGTCGACAGTGGAGTGCTCACCGATGATACTGTGGGTTCTCGCCATTCTTCTCACCCTGGGCATGTCGCCTGTCAATGCACAGGAGTGCCCCATTCAGCCCACCGGGCGCATCCTCGATCGCTGGTTCTTCTTGGACGGCGCAAGGGGGCCGCTGGGTTGCCCCGTGAGTGGAGAAACTCGTGTCGAGGGCCAGAAAGACATCCCAGGTGAGCTGACCGAGGATTCGCCAGTCATCGCCCTTCATGCCGGACATCTTTATATCGCGTGGCGGGGGACCAACGATGCCATCAATATGATGGTTTCCAATGACGATGGCGCAAGCTTCACAAGCAAGACGACTTTCGCCGAGACCTCCGACGCAGCTCCGGCGCTTGCGTCTCACAATGGCAGCCTCTTCATCGCCTGGCGCGGATCCGGCAATCGGAACATCAACCTCGCCAAGGTGTCTCTATTTGCCAATACGAACGGAGAGTTCGGCATCGAAGGGCTCTCAGGCAAAGTTACGTTGGACGAGCGCACCGATCTTCGGCCCACACTCGCCTCACATGGCGGTCGGCTTTTCATTGCGTGGAAAGGGTCCGGCAACGACGACATAAACCTGCGGGCTTCCGCTGACGGCGGCGTGAGCTTTCCCATCAAACGCGTTCTCAGCGAGACCACAGATGCCGCGCCGTCCCTCGCCTCATCCGGCGATCGCCTTCTGATGGCATGGCGCGGGTCCGGCAACAACAATATCAACGTGGCCCGGCTCGTTCTTATTGGTAACACGGCCGGCGGCTTCGACATCGAGGGAACGGAAGGGAAAGTCACTCTTGGTGAGAAGACTGATCTATCCCCGGCCCTTACCGTGCTTGACGGGAAACCCTTTCTGGCATGGAAGGGGTCCGGCAATAAGGAGCTGAACGTCATGTCCGCTCCAAGCGGCACCCTGAATTTTCAGGGGAAGCGTGTTCTGAGCGACACCAGCGAGAGCGCGCCCGCCGCTGCCGCTGGCGGGCGGCTTTGGCTGGCATGGCGTGGCGTTGACAACAATCGGCTCAACGTCGGCAAGGCGATCCTCTTCGGTAACACGGCGGGAGGCTTTGGTATTGAGCGTCTCGAAGGCCGTGATGCGATCAAGATGAAGTTCGAGCACGGCGAGATCGTCTGGTCGCCAGCACAAGGCCCCAAGATGGTGATTGCGGCCTATCAGCAGGATGACCATCTCATCCTGAATTGGGGCGACAGCTCGCCCTGGAATTACGACCGGTTTTTGATCGCATCTACACGCGACGGGCAATCGCTGCCGCAGGTCGAAGTGCATGGCTTCATCGAACGCACCTTCGGATTCCACTGGATCAAGGCCCCCTTACCTGGCAAATACACGTTCTCGATCGAAGGTTGCCAGGTTGGAGCCATCAGTGGACATGACTGTCCGCAGCGATGGACGGTGCCAGCCGAGGTGGAGTACCGGCTGCCGCCACTTCCTGCCTTTGCCGGTTGCGAGAACTCCCCGAGGCCGATCGGACTCATTGCGCAAAAATGGGCAGCCCTGGGAGGTCCGGAGGGACGGCTCGGCTGCGCCGTAGGCCCCGAACAGGACGCCGGAACCGGGCGCAAGCAATCCTTCGAACATGGCGAGATCAGCTTTTCGCCTCAGCAGGGTGAGCAGATGCTCCTGGCCGTCTATCAGGACGGCTGGCAGATCGTTGCGGATTGGGGACAAACCGATCCGTTTTTTTACGACGGCTTTTCGCTGTTGTTCGAGAAAGACGGGGGGCTCGTTTCCGCTCCCACAAATGTCGGCTTCTCAAATGGCGGAACGTGGCGAACGAACGTTGGGCCTGAGGGCGCAACCTATCGCATCTCCGTCAGAGGATGCCGCGGGCTGTTGACTTGTCCGGAGGGCTTTGCCGTCCCGGCGTCGGTCAACTTCGTTGCTCCTCCGCCGCCCGACGTTGACTGTCCAATCAAACCCGTCGGTCTCATCAACGATCGCTGGACCAGAGAAGGCGGAAAAGGAAGCGCGCTCGGCTGTCCCACCGCGCCCGAGCAGGGCGTTCCCGGCCGGAATGGCCGGCAGACAAGCTTTGAGAACGGGACGATCGTCTTTTCGCCCGACCAGGGATCTAAGATGGTTGTCGCCGTGTTCCAGGCTGGCAACGGAATCAACGTTGATTGGGGCGATGCCGATTCCGAGTTCGAGTCGTTTCTGGTCGACGTCGCATTCGAAGGTCAGCCGCTCGGGCAGCACGAAGTCGATCCAGATCCAAACAACAAGCGGGCCGGCGCTTTCCGTATTGACTTCAGCCGTCCAGAGGACGACGCCTCGGTCCCCACAGTCGGCAACGGCACTGGGCGCTACACGATAAGGATCGAAGGCTGCCGAGAAAAAGAACATTGTGCGCAGCAGAACTGGACGATTCCGATCTCCATTCGGTTCCGTACGACCAGCAACGAGAACGTTGATCTCTCCGATCTTGACGTTCCAACGACTGTCGCAAGGGCGCTCGAGAACAAGAGCACGATAGCGATCCGCGCGGCCCGCGCCGCGATCGAGGGGGCTGGATTCGCACCTCACTGGCGCGATGGGGAAGTCTACACCGCACTAGCCATGCTCTATGTCATCGAAGACGAGGTCGCGCATGGGAGAGCTGCCGGCGACTTCAGGCGGCGGGGTCAGCCTTTCGGTATGATCTCGGAGATCAATGAAGCGCTCCGCGATCAATTCCCGCGTCAGACAGGAACTGAGACCGACTCGCCCCTCTGTACACGGGAAGGTGAATACGACACAGCCCTGAAGGGTCTTGTGCCGATGATCTACCGTTACGGCAAATATCTGGCGCCCGACGTTCGCTACCGGATGCTCTTCCTCCTCAACAAGACCGGGCCCCACGACCCCGACGATGAGAGCTTCGATTGTACCGTCAAGATTCCCGAGACGGAAAACCATCTCTGGATGATCGACTCTTCCCGTTATCTCGCCAATCAACTTTGGGCCAAGCGGTCCAAGGACCCTAAATACGACAACAAGGCTAATGGCCTTTCCGACTATCTGGTGGGCAAGCTGCAGACCCATATGAAGTCAGATTTCATCGAGTACAATTCGCGCCCATACACACGCTACACGTGGCTTGCGATCCAGAACCTTTACGACTTTTCAGAGGATTCCCGCGTCAAGACAGCCGCGCGGATTGTCCTCGACTACCTTTCATTGAAGGGCGCCGTCTCGACCAGCGAGGGTCGACGTAACGCGCCTTACCGGCGGCGCGTCAGCAATGCGCAGTCTGACTATTTCAGCCCGCAGGCCGATCGCCTGAAGAAGATCCAGCTGGCCTACGCTGCTCCCACGGCTGTCATGGGCGAGTTGAAGAAACCGAAATGGCTTGAGGATTTCGCGCGCGGCGATGTCGTGCTGGCGGATCAAACCTCCTATCAGCCACCCAACCTGATCCTCGATCTCCTGGTCAATCCGGCCCACCGCGCGTTCTATCAGCGCTTCAACCATAGTTCGGTCGAAGTCTATGCGTCCGAGCCGGATTTCCTGATTTCGGGCCGGCGGGACCCGCACGGACTATGCTTACACCTCAAGCCCCGGCGAGACGCCGATCTTGGGTGGCATTGTTGGAGGGGTGCTCGGAGCGGTGCTAGCCGGCCCGCTCGGAGCCGTTGTCGGCGCTTCCGGAGGTGGGGTCGTCGCAGCGCTCGCTTCCATTCACGGCAAGGGAGAGGACCTCGGCTTCGTGCAGCCGACCGTACTCATTCCGACATCGCGCTTCACCTCGATGAAGCAGATGATCCGCTTTGAAGGCGTGCCAAGCAATGTCGGCCACTCATCGGCCTGTGTGGCGCCGGGCTTTGCCTGCGGCAGCCGACCGATCATTCCGTCATCCTACACCGCTACGGCCGCCTGCCGAATTCTCAACGGCAACTGGACGTTCATTGATTTTCTGTCCCAAGGCTGCCGCGAAGCCGCGCCCGACAACCGGACATTTGGCTTCTTCGTTGCTGTCCACGGCGATGGCAAGGGATTTGGAATGCTTGAGGCCCTTCCCAAGGCCAGACTCAGCGGCGTCGCGCTTCAGCGTTTCGCTGACACCATTTTGGCCAAGAATCGCGGCCGCGATTTCACGGCGGCTGGCGAGCATACCTATTCGTCGTTCCTAGGTCAGGAAATCCGATTCACGATGGGAGACTCAACCGCGGTCCTTTCAACGGGGGCCTCCAATGTCGACGCCGAGATAACGGCGTCGACCCGCCTCGCGTCCGGCTCAATCGCCAACAGTGACGGCGCCGCCATGACGGTCGTCAATCCCTTCACCGGAGCCACGCTTCGGCTCGATCTATCCAACACGGCCAATCCGGTTCGTCTGCTAACGGACCGCGATCTCCTGAGCCGGCTCCTCGCCACTGGCATCGACTTCAGCGTACCAGAAGCGGATATCAAGGACTGGGTGGTCAACGGTTTCACACCCTATCCCGCCTTCTCCGGCGCGCTCCTCACCCTTCTCCAGGACAAGCCGCTCAAGAAGCTTGTCTATATCGACGTGATCGCATTCAAGTATGAAAACTCTCCTGGCGCTCACTCGCCCAGAAGCGTCGCAGACGTCGACCTCAACACTCTTCGTTCGGCAATCCTCGCAAGCTACAATGAACGGTACGGAGAATCACTTGCGGATTTTAGCGATCTGTTACGTTGAACCTTACTTCAATTGACACTAATCGAACCAAAAGGCATCGATCATTCGGCCGGCAACACGCGGAGATTTTGGTGATGATTGTGCCCAGGCGTAGCCAAGAAAAGTAAAGCGCCACAGACTGCCGCAGTGGAGCGTATCGACATTGATCTACATGGTCGCCCGACTACGTTTCCTGTGAACCGCTTCTCAGGCGAGCTTGTCCATTTCACATTGGCGATCTCTGAACCGGTAACGGCCCGTCAGCGACCGCAGTCCAAAGCTGCGAAGCACAGCATCGAGACGTCCGACGATTATTCCGTCTCGTCACACTTCAGAACTGAGCGTGAGCGCACAGACCCGCGCGACGGCCTCGGCCTATCGTTAAACCTGAAAATCTGGAGTACCCGAATGAACAGCCTCTCCGGCCTCTTGGTTGCGATCTTGCCGTCAAACAACCTCGACATGTCTGAACGGTTCTACAACCGGCTAGGCTTCGCGCGCCCGGACAGCCAAAGACCAGGTCCGGGAGAACCCGATACTTATCGCATGCTGTCTAACGGGCAAGGCGGGCAGCTACATCTGACGGATGCGGTCGACGGATGGCTGGTTCCGGGCCGAAACCCCTTCGGACTGTATCTCTATATCGAGAATGTTGATGCTGCGGCCCAGGAATTTCATCAATCGCCCGAAAACAAGCCCTGGGGCATGTATGAATTCGCCCTGTCTGATCCTGATCAAACGCTTGTCCGGGTTGGCTGGCCAAGCCGCCTCCGCGTTGGACCGCGATAGACGCCTCCTGTCTCAGGGCGCCAAAGTTCTTTGAGGCGAGGTCGCTCCCGTTAGTATCCCGTAGCCGAACTCCCTCATAGACCGTTGCCGTGCGCCGGAAACATTGGGGTTTGACTCGCGAGTACCAAGTCATGCCGATCCGGCGCATCGCAAACCGCGATCGGAGGCGATCGCTGACAGCTGTCGGGGCATCGTGCAGCTCCCCCCAAACGTCCCGTCTTTCGCGAGCGGCGGCGTCGCAGACTAATTATAGCCCCTTGGGACCAGTTCAAATCGGGATCAAAGCTCGTGCGGCACCGCCGCCAATCGGACATCATCAGCAAGCACCAGCCCGAAAAGATTGAGCACTATGCAGTCGTTGTATTGTAACATCACACTCTTTCTACGAGACGCCACGCATGCAACCTCGGCGAGCTTGTGCCTTGCCCGCGTGGATGATCATTCGTATGATTCACGAGTCGCCCGGAGATGAGAGAAGAATCCTCTACCGGCACACATTCCTTAAAAGTCTCGCGATACCCTGCCAGTGTTACAAGGACGTAATCTTCTGGCGTTTCCGCTATTGGTGTTGTGTGGCTCGGCGCACTTGGCCCGGGCGGACAGCACCGTTGAGACGCCGCGCGTCAGAGTCACGATCGGCGGCCGGGCTTTTCTACAATACGCTCCGGTGACACTTGCCGAACGGCTGGGCTTTTTCAAGGACGCGGACCTCGCCTCTGAGATCCTTGACGTTGCCGGCGGATCCAAGGCGCTCCAGGCTCTTGTGGCAGGACGTGCTGATCTCACCGCTGGCGCGTTTGACCATGCGATTCAAATGTATGCCAAGAGTCAGACGGTTGTTGGGGTCGTTCTGTGTGGCCGGCATCCAACGTTCGCGTTGGCTGTCCGAAAGGACAAGGCTACTGACTATCGCGGCCCAAACAGCTTGAAGGGCACGAAGATCGGCGTCACCTAGCTGAGGTCCACACCCGCAACGGAACAAGCGGATTCGATCAGATGCCGCACGGTCCGCGCATCCCAGTCGAGCCTCTCGGGGACGTCCGTCCAATAGCTCGACAGCACATGTGCAGCATGTCGTGCTTTGACACCGAGACCAACGACCGTTCTGGCGGGGATTGCCATGATGGCCCGCTCAATCGGATCAAGCGAGCTCAACACCGCTTCGATGCGCGCGAGGCCAGGCTCGACCATGGTGGCGACCTGCGATTTTGTATCGCAGGAGGCGGCCGTCAATTGCACATCCTGCTGCTGCAGCGTCGCAAGTTCTGCAGAGAGGGCCTCAAAGCTGCGGCCGAGCGCAACCAACACAGCATCGGGATTCTTTTCGATGGCCTTCTCATCGAGCATCAAATCGCCCGGCTTCACGCCCGCTAATATGCGCAAGGCTTCGTCAAGAGACATCACCGATCTCCAAGCCGAGATTCACGGTCGATGGAAGGCCGCCGACAACCGGCCGGTTGCGAGGGGATCGACGCAGACCTACACGCCGTCACCTCTCCTTCTGCGACGTGGGACGATATCGTTCAGTCGTATTGACATCAATACAATATGTGTTTCGGGCCATAAGCCATAGGTCTCAGACTGCGCCAGAGCCTCGTCACACCTCAATGCAGCGAGCTTTCATGGCGACCCACGGCGTCGTGCTTCATACCGGTTCGCTTCGACCGACATGTCGAGCCGAACTGAATTGAGCTCCGCCCGCTTGGCCCACTCATGGCACGCGGGCTTTCACTTAGCGAGCTACCGAGATTGGTCGTCCTATGACAAGGACACCGGTCGGAAGGGATGGAATCAGCCGGCTCAGAAGGTCGACCGCGCGCCTGGAGCGGACTCTCGGCATGCGAGTATTCGGTTCCGCCATTCGCTTTCGCGAAATCTGATGGCGCCCGCCAGCTTCATCCGCCCCGGCTGCCAAAGCAGCACAAGTGAGCCTCATCGAATGTCGATGCAGGCTCAGACTCCAACCGGCGCGCAACGATCGTCATGGACCAGCGATCCGATCCATCTTCAAGGACTGCGTCCAGATCGCCCCCGCGCCGGCCTGGCGGTCAGCGGATCGCGGCGCACCGACGTGTTGGGAGCCTATGCAGGGGACGATGCGACGTCGTCAACCAGCGACGCTCCGACCAGCCGGGCAGGTGTGGAGCCGATCGATCCGCAGGGAAGGATGAGGCGCCTGTAATGCACCCGCAGCCTGTCATTTCGATGCGGGCGCCGTATGACGGCATCAACGTCATCGAAGAGCGGCCGCCCTGTGCGCAGCACATGGTCGTAAACGCCACGAACCCATTGGCCGTAGTGATAGTCGGGCTGCTCCTCAAGCGGCAATCCCGGCGCATGCTGTTGCCAAGTTCTGCCGAAGCTTTCAAATCCGGAGCCGATCTCGGCGAAGATAAGCCGGCCGTCGACAGGCTCTATGATGACGAAGCGCTGCAGCGAATGCAGATCGAGCAGGCCCTTCAAATCGGCGCTGTCGCTGGTCCGATCACATTCCAGCCATCGCATGAACAGGACAGCGAGCGGCTCTGCTTCCCTCGCAAGCGCGGTAATAGGCAACTCGCGGCTTCTGAACACCGGCGACAGGTGCAGGCGGGCGCGTGCGACCTCGTCCTCGATATAGGCCATCGCCTGGCCGGCCTTCGGAAACATCCGCTCGACAACGTCATCGCCGGCTTTGACAACGATAATGCGCTCCATCGCTTTGTCCGCGATGAAGTATAATGCCGCAGCGATGCTGACGCCGCAGACAGTCCTGGGCCTGAGCCGGATTCGCGCTGACCGGCTGTCGATCATGGTCACGGCGACGAAGCCGAGATTGTCGACAACATAGGAGCAGAAATCGAAATCCGACACTGGGCATTGCAGAAACGTCCGCAACACAGGCGAATGAGCATCCCAAGCCCGCCCATGATCGTCCAAGAGGATGGTTTGCATCGGATCCTGCCATCTCCGACCAGAACGCGGCAATGCTCGCCAAGCGCCTGTCGCGCCATGACCTATCAGATCATTGTATCAGATCCGCCAAACAGCTGACGCGGGTACCGAACGAAGCGAACAGTTGAACGCATATCGATCCCTACCGCTACTACAAGCTTCGGTAGCGGCCTGCCATTGCCCCTGTCCAGCCATCTGTTTCGAGAACGCACGCCGCCGCTCGCGTCCGGCTGCTTGCGCCGGCCGCGCGTACAGGGGTGCACCTCCGTCGCTCGACACCGACCACGCTGATGGGGCCAACGACTACCAGAGTTAGTAATTGATCCAGGCGTCGCAAAACTGTCAACTGGTGGTTGATGGAAGACCCGCACCGGAAAGGGAGTTCTTGCATGCTCACGCGACCGCAATCGAACCGTCATGCTGCAGATGATCGTACGGAACCTGCATCTCGCGCCGCAGCGCTACGCGATCAGATCTGCAGCAATCACGATCTGACCTTTCTGATGGAGGCCCATGACGGCCTCTCGAGTGCGGTTGCCGAACGCGCCGGCTTCAAAGGCTTGTGGGCATCAGGCCTGTCGATCGCCTGCTCTCTCGGTTATCGCGACGCAAGCGAAGCCTCCTGGACTCAGCTCGTTGACGTGGTCGAACGGATGGCCGATTCGACACGGTTACCAATGCTCGTCGACGGCGACAGCGGCTTCGGCAACTTCAACAACGCGCGACTCCTGGCGCGGAAGCTCCGCCAACGCGGCGCGGCAGGTGTCGCCTTGGAAGACAAGCAATTTCCGAAGATGAACTCCTTCATCGGCGATTGTCACCCGCTCGCCGATACTAACGAATTCTCAGGCCGTCTTCGTGCGGTGAAGGATGCCGTCGGCGACGAGCTCGTTCTCGTCGCCCGCATCGAAGCCTTGATCGCCGGCCGCGGAATGGACGAGGCCCTGCACCGGGCTCACGCTTATGCGAACGCCGGAGCCGATGCCATTCTCATCCATTCACGGAAGAGCTCTGCCGACGAGATCCTCGCCTTCGCAAAGGGTTGGCAGAACCGCCTTCCCGTCGTGATCGTCCCGACCAAGTACTATCAGACGCCGGTCTCCGCCTTTCGTGCTGCCGGCATCTCGACAGTGATCTGGGCCAATCATGCGATGCGAGCCGCGACAGCGGCGATGCGCGAGGTCTGCCGGCGCATCATCGCCGATCAGGGGATCGCCGGTATTGAGCCCGATGTCGCGACCCTCGATGAGGTCTTCTCGCTGTTCGACTACGAGGAGCTGGCGCGTGCAGAGGCTCACTACCTGCCAAGGCAATGACGCCACAGACCATTCGAGACCGACTTGCCCCCGACCACACACACTGCTCTCTGATGAAGGATCAGGCCATGACCCCGACCGCACTGGCATCACGCGTCGACACGCCGACCGATGTTTCGCACGTCAATCGTCCGGATATCGCAAAGATCATCCAGTGGCGCGACAGCTCCTACGCCGCCGATCTCTATATCGCCGCCGTCTCCTGGCTCGACCTCTTCAGCTATCTGGACGGCCATCCAGTGTCCGAAGACGAGCTGCGGCAGCACTTTTCGCTTCGTGAACGGCCGACCCGCACCATGGTTCGGCTGTTCGAATCCTGGGGTCTCATCATCAGGCAGGGCGGAAAGCTGCATGCCACCACCGAGGCTCTCCGTTATCTCAGCAGTCGATCCGACGGCAACGTCGCCTCCTACATCGCGACCATGAAATACAAATCCTCGGTTCGCGAGCTGTACGACGTTCTGCGCAACGACGGATCCGACACCTGGCATGTCGAGCGCGGGGATACGACCAGCTGGGACGATCTGATGCTGACAGATGAGTTCGCGGACCTCAACACGCGCGGCATGGAGGAGCGCGGCCGGATCTTTGCCCCGCATCTCGCCGCCCTGCTCGACTGTAGCAATGATACGTCCGTGCTCGACATCGGTGGCGGCTCCGGCGTCTATTCCGCTCATCTGCTGATGCGTTATCCCGCGCTGTCGGCCATCATCTTCGAGCGCCCTCCGGTCGATGAGCTCGCGCGGTCCTGTCTGCTCGCGCGGGGTCTCTACCCGGATCGCGTCCGTATCGTGGCCGGCGACATGTTCGTCGACCCGCTGCCACGGGAGGCCAGCCTCCACCTCTACTCCCATGTGCTGCACAATTGGGGGCCCGAGAAGGTCCGCCTGCTGATGCGGAAGTCTTATGACAGCCTTCCATCCGGCGGCCGCATCGCGGTCTATAGCTGTCATCCCGACGATCGCGGCGGGCGCCCGGCTCCAGCCGCCGAAGCGGAGTATTCGGTGCTGTTGACCACCGGCTACGAAGGCTGCTGCTACAGCTTCGAGGACATGCGAGCGATGCTCGAGCAGGCCGGCTTTGCGCATGTCGAGTATCACAAATCGCTCTGCAATCGCAGCCTGATCGTGGCCAAGAAGCTCGGTTGACGTCCGGAGCTCGACTGTTCTGGGAACGGCAAAGCCGTTCCCAATGTCTGAAGCGCAGGAGCAGAGCGATGTCCGTGCCGACGAATGTTCTCCTATCGAGATTGGCTGCAGCAGGCTACACCTTCTTTTCAGGTGTTCCCTGCTCGCATTTCGGCGACCTGTTTGAGAGGGTGGCCGAGAGCAACGCGTTCACCGACGTGGCTGCGGCGAACGAGGGCAGCGCGGTGGCGCTCGCCGCCGGCGCCGCCTTGTCCGGGCAGCGCGCCGTTGTGGCGCTGCAAAACTCCGGTCTCGGTCACGTCATCAACCCCCTCACCTCATTGCTGATGGTCAACAGCATCCCGCTGCTTCTGCTGATTTCGATGCGAGGGCATCCCGACGAGAGCGCAGACGAGCCGCAGCACATCTTCATGGGCGCCGCGACAAAGGCGATCCTTGACCAGCTCGCGATCGCGTGGTGCGAATTCGACGGCACGCCGGGCGGGCTGGATCGGATGATCACCCGGGCCGGTGAAGCGCACCGGCGGGAAGCCCCTTTTGCCCTGTTGCTGCGCAAGGGTCAGCTCACGCAGAGCTTCGGCAAGCCGGCGCCCGACGCAGCGCCCGGCTACCCGCTCAGCGCCGGACAGGCGATCGAACTGATCTGCCAGCAGCTTGAGCGGGGCACCCTGATCGTCTCGACGACCGGGTTCATCACGAGAGAACTGTTCCGGATCAACGACCGTCCCGAGAACTTCTACATGCAGGGTTCGCTCGGCCACTGCAGCGCATTGGCAGCAGGCCTCGCGCTCGCGATGCCTGAGCGTCCCGTGCTGGCTTTGGACGGCGACGGCGGCGCGTTGATGCACATGGGTGTGATGTCGACGATCGGACACACCAAGCCTCAGAACCTCATCCACGTGGTGCTGGACAATGAGAGCTATGCGTCAACCGGCGGGCAGGCATCGACCTCATGCAGCTCGGCCCTGGATCTCGTGGCATCGGCCTGCGGTTATCGCTCCTCGACACGTTGCGTCGCAGCCGAGCAGATCCCAGGCGCAATCGAGCACTGTGCGCGGACGCAAGGTCCTCATTTCCTGCTTTGCAAGATCAATCCCTCTTATCCCGCAACGCTGCCGCGTGTGACGACCCGGCATACGCCGGTCGCGAACAGGCGCCGTTTCCAAGACGCCATCGGGCTCGGTACTCTCGAACCCTCCATTGTCGGCTGAAGGGGTGCGATGTCATGGTTCGCAGGCATTCGACCTCGGCAACCCTGTGCCTGATCTTCGTGATCCTGGTCTGGGGTCTGAACTGGCTCGTCATCAAGGATGCGCTGCGGATCGCACCGCCGCTGTTGTTTACGAGCCTTCGTCTTCTCGGCGGCGCGCTGGCCATCGCAGTGGCGCGCCTCGCGCTCGGCTATCCGCTTCGCCTCGGCGAGCGAGGACGACTCAATTTATTGGCCGTCGGCATGCTGCAGATGGCCTGCGGGCTCGGTCTCAGCCTGGTCGGCCTGCAATATCTCGACATCGGCCGGAGTGCCCTCATCTTCTATACCATGCCGCTTTGGCTGGCGATCGTTGAGTGGGTGTTTGATGGCAGGCGGCAGACCGGGTTCGAGCTTGCAGCAATAGGCTGCGGGCTAGCCGGCATCATGCTGTTGAGCGCCAACGGCCCCGGGCAGCCCCACCCAACAACTATCGGCACTATGGCAGGGGTTGCCCTGCTGCTGGTTGCCGCCATGTGCTGGGCCTTGGGAACATGGCTTGCCAACCGAACCCGTAGCGATGTCGACATCTGGAGCCGGACCGTCTTCCAGCTTGCCACATCGGGAGTGGCCGCAATGATAGCCTCGGCGCTCCTCGAACCGCGTGTCGGCGTCAAGCACCTTTCAGCTCTCGTCTTGCCGATCGCCTTCAATTGCATCGTCGCGACAGGGCTGGCTTTCGTTGCCTGGTCCTACGCGCTGGCCTCGATCCCGGCCCGGATCGCATCCCAGAGCCTGGTTCTGATTCCGGTCGTCGCTTTGGTCTCAACCGTCATCCTGCAGGGTGAGGAACTCGCGTTGCGAACCGTGCTTGCCTGCCTCCTGATCATCATGGGCGTCACCATCGTGATCTGGCAGCGCGAGGAGCAACCGCGGCGCAACAGGGCGATCAGAACTTCATTCAGCGAGATCGAAGAGGCTGGAAAGCCTCAGGCCGAGCGTCAACCGAAACAGGCTTTGAGTTGAGGTCGCCACATGCCGACGATTGAGCCGATCCACCAACCCATGCTGCTGGCCGGTGCCCCCGCGGACGCGGATCGCGTCATCGAGGTCAGGAATCCGTTTTCCGGCGCGCTGGTCGGGACAGTACCGCAGGCAGAGCCACATCACGTCCGGGCTGCGTTCGCGGCAGCCGCACGCTTCCGTCCAAGGTTGAACCGCCGCGAACGGGCGGAGATCCTGCTCGGGACCGCGCGCGCGATCGCACGGGATCGAGACCGGCTCGCACGGTTGATCACCGCCGAGACCGGCCTCTGCCTGAAGGATTCCCTGCATGAGACGAGGCGCGCCTGCGACGTGTGGTCATTTGCGGCCTATGCGCTGATCCAAAATGATGGCGAGATTTACCCGGGAGACATCGGCGGAATTCCCCATCAGCGGCGCATTTTTTCGCTGCGCACCCCGCTGGCCGGGGTCATCGCGGCCATCACCCCGTTCAATCATCCGCTGAACCTGGTCAGCCACAAGCTGGCGCCGGCCATTGCGACCAACAACCGCGTCGTGCTCAAGCCGTCGGAGCAGACGCCGCTGACCGCGCTAGCACTCGGCGGGATCCTGCGCGAGCAGGGCTTGCCAGAGGGCATGCTCTCGATCGTGACCGGAGCGCCGCACGATCTTGGGAGTTGCATGTTCACGGATGAGGACGCCGAGCTTGTGACCTTCACAGGGTCGGTTCGTGTCGGGCGGCAGATCGCGGAGCAGGCGGGCTACCGGCGGCTCGTCCTCGAACTCGGCGGAAACGATCCCTTCATCGTCCTTGCGGATGCCGACGTCGATCGCGCCGCTCATCTGGCCGTGCAGGGCGCGGTCAGACATTCCGGACAGCGCTGTACGGCGGTGAAGCGCGTGCTGGTCGTCGAGGAGCTCGCCGATCGATTTGCCGAACGGGCCCTGCACCATATGCAGCAGCTCTCGACGGGCGATCCCAGCGACCCCTCGATTGATCTCGGCACTGTCATCAGCGCGGACGCAGCCCGACTGATTGCCAGGCGCGTGGCTGGCGCGGTCGCGGCCGGAGCGCAGCTTCTGCTCGGCGGTGAGCCTCGCGGCGCTTTTCATCCCCCCACTCTGCTCGACCATGTCTCACCCGCTTGCGAGCTCGTTGCCGAGGAGACGTTCGGCCCGGTTCTGCCGATCATCCGATGCAAGAATGATATCGACGCGATCATCGCGACCGCGAATGCCACCAGGTTCGGACTTTCGGCTGCGATCTGTTCCAACCGGCTCGATCAGCTCACGAAGCTCATCGAGGGGCTCGAGGTCGGCTCGGTCAATGTGTGGGAGGTTCCAGGCTATCGCACCGAACTCACCCCTTTCGGCGGCATCAAGCAATCCGGACTGGGTCACAAAGAAGGAATATTGGAAGCGATGCGCAGCTTCACGCAGGTGAAGACCTATTCTCTGCCCTGGTCAGTCTAGAGCACGATCCGGAAACGTGGAAACCGGATTTTGCGAAAAGATCATGCTCAAGCAACGAGGAAAGATCATGATGCGTTTTCCTGGAAACGCATCATGATCGAGGCGGCTCAAAGCCCGCTCGCCCGGAGAGCGTTCGCGGACCGTAGCCGATCTCGCTGCCGCGCCGTGAAGGATTGCTGCTGCGGTCCCGTTGAGCACGTGGGCGCGATCAGGCTAGTCGAGCAGCAGCTTCTCGGCGGCACCTTCGTCGGTCACCAGAACATGACAGAACCCGGCCAGCAGCGCGGCGCGAATGATCGCAACCTTCTGCAGTCCGCCGGCCGCCAGAACCCGGTGCTTGATCCGATGAATGTGCTCCCATGGCGGATTGATGGTGCGCCGCGACAGCGGATGATCCACCCGCTTGCCGGTGCGATCGAGGTAGTGGCCACAGATGTCGCCAACCGCGCCGGCTGCTCGCAGTGATGTCCAGGTCTTGCGCGAGATCACGTTGTATTCAAGCACCTTTGACTGCTCGGAAAGGTCGATTGCACTCAACAGCGCCATGTCCAGATTCGGCACCATGGCCAATACGGAGCGAACAGGCTCGCTGTCGACGATGAGGTTGCGGAAGGCCGCATCGTCGACGAACATGGGCGCGGTGAGATAATAGCAGCGGGCTCCAAGTGCGCGCGCGATCATTGCAGCATTGTCGTACGGGTTGATCGGCGCACTTTCCGCCAGTCCGCCACACAGCAGGACAACCTTGGTGTTCTGCCCGTGACGGGGTCTTAAGTTCTGGGCCGCCGCATTGATCGTCCCTCCCCAGGTGATTCCGATCGAGCCATCCGCGGGAAGCTGCTCGGCGATGTAATTGGCAGCTGCGGCGCCCAGGAATGATCTGACGTCGAGGTCGCTCATGGGGCTTGGGACGACGATGGCTTGCATCAAGCCATATCGCGCAACGAGCTCCGCCTCGAGTTTCGTCTGCTGACCGGCGGGATCGGTGATCGTGACCTGCACGAAGCCGCTTTCCCGCGCCAGCCCGAGGATCCGGTTGACCCGCTTCCGCGTCATGTTCAGCCGCTGCGATATTGCTTCCTGGGTCTGCCCTTCCTTGAAGTAGTACCAGCATATTCGAGCAACCAGCACACGATCTTCCAGGATCGCATCAACGTTGTCGCTCTCGCCGTCGCGCAGTCTCAGGTTTGAGGTGGTCACGTCACAGCCTGAATCGATTGGGTCTGACGCATGTGTGCCCTGCGAAGCCTGGTCGGGCAACTACCATCCCTGCGATAGCCCAATTGTACCCACAACGTCACAAATGTGTCAGCGAAGCGGGCTAAGTACCCTCGTGTCCAAAAGGGGGGGGCTCGCCATGCGAACCATGCTGCTGTCGGTTGCACTTCTGTCTGTCTCGTTCAGTGCTGCTCTGGCCGAATTCTCGGACGGCAAGGTCGTGATCGGCGTGATGGGGGATCAGAGCGGCGTCGTCGCCGACGTGGGGGGGCCCGGCTCGATCGTTGCGGCCCGGATGGCGATTGCCGATTTCGGGGGAACCGTTGACGGCACCCCGATCGAGATCATCACGGCAGACCATCAGAACAAGCCGGACATCGCCTCCAGCATCGCGCGTGAATGGTTTGACCGGCGCGGCGTCGATGCCATCGTCGATCTGCCGCATTCGGGCGTGGTCTTTGGGCTGATCCCGCTCGCGACCGACAAGAAGCGCTCGCTTCTGATATCCGGCGCAGCCTCGACCGACATCACAGGCCGCTATTGTTCACCCTATGTCACGCATTGGACCGACGATACCTACGCGCTGGCGCGCGGCACGGCAGCCTCGCTGCTCGACCAGGGCTTGAAAACCTGGTTCTTCCTCACCGCCGACTATTCGTTCGGCCACGATCTCGAAAGCGTGGCCCAGCAGGTCGTGGACGAGCGCGGCGGCAAGGTGATCGGCAGCGCTCGCCATCCGCTGGGCACGGCTGATTTCTCCACACTTCTGGTGAAGGCACGCAGTTCGTCCGCCGAGGTGATCGCCCTCGCCAGCGCCGGGGCCGACACTGTCAACGCCATCAAGCAGGCGGGCCAGTTTGGGATCGCGCGCGCCGGCCAAAGGCTGGCCGCCCTGCATGCCTTCGTCACGGACATCAACAGTATCGGTCTGGAGACGGCGCAGAACCTGATCATCAGCACCGGCTTCTACTGGAACGACAATGATGCGACCCGCGCCTTCGCCCGGCGGTTCTTTGCCATCCACGGGCGGATGCCGACGCGTGAGCAGGCCGGCGTCTATACCAGCGTGCTGCACTATCTGAAGGCTGCACAGGCTGCGCACGGCGACGACGCCGCTTCTGTCAACGACCAGATGCGACAGCTGCCGGTCGACCGCTTCGGCAGCGAAGCGCACATTCAATCAAATGGACGTGTGACCTATGAGATCGGCGTCTATCGCGTGAAGTCGCCGGCAGAGAGCAAAGAGCCCTGGGACTTCTACCAGCGCACAGCCACGGTTCCGGCAAGCGCGGCGTTCCGGCCGGCATCCGCATCCGGCTGCAGCTCGCAGGCGGCCAAGACCCAATAAACAAGACTCAATAAGCAACGTTCAATAAACAAGGCGCATGAAGCATGACCGCCAGCGCTTCGCTCCGTGCATTCGAAGCACCGAGAGCCGTTACGGCCCCGCCGTCGGATCCCGTGCTGAAGGTTCGCGCCCTGACAGTTCAGTTCAAGGATTTTGTCGCCTTGAACGAGGTGTCGCTCGACCTCCGGGACGGCCGCATTCACGCGGTGATCGGTCCGAACGGGGCAGGCAAGTCGACGCTGTTCAACGCGATCAGCGGCTTCGTTAAACCGACCCGCGGCCACATCGAATTGTTTGGCCGCGACGTCACGGCCTGGCCTGCCGATCGGCTGGCCAGGCTCGGGCTGGCGCGATCCTTCCAGATCTGCGCCGTCTTTCCCGAATTGTCGGTCGAGGACAACATGCTCGTGGCGCAGGCCCATGCCAGCCCGCCGCTCCGGCTGTTGCGCCGGCGCGGCAGCGACGATCTTGCCCCGCACAGCGAGGCGCTCCTCGCGCGGGCTGGCCTTTCCTCCGAGCGACGCAGGCCGGCGCGTGAACTATCCTATGGGCGGCGGCGCCTGCTCGAAATCGCAACCACGCTCGCCCTCAACCCGCGCCTGCTGCTGCTCGACGAACCGACGTCAGGGCTCGGCCGGGAAGATATCGGTCCAGTCGTCAAGATGATTGCCGAGGCGGCGGTGGATTGCTGCGTGCTGCTGGTCGAACACAATCTCAAGGTCGTCGAGCGGCTTGCCGATCACGTCACTGTCCTTGCGAACGGAGCCGTTCTCAGCGGCGGATCCTATCAAGAGGTTGCGCGTGATCGCAGCGTCCGCGCCGCCTATCTCGGTGGCTCCGCCGATGCTTGACCCGCACGCAACAGACGCAAGCCGCCCGCTTGCGATATCCAACCTCAAGGCATGGTACGGCGAGGTCCAGGCGCTGTTCGGGATCGACGTCACCATAGCGGAGGGCGAGGTCGTCGTGCTGTTTGGCCGCAACGGCGCCGGCAAGACCACCATCCTGCGTGCCATCATGGGCCTGCTGCAGCGGCAGTCGGGGCAGGTGCTGATGCACGGGCAAGACGTGGGTTTGCTGCGTCCGTCGGAGCGCGCGCGTCTTGGTCTCGGTTACTGTCCGGAAGAGCGCGGAATCTTCGCCAGCCTCACGGTGGCCGAGAACATGGCGCTGCCGCCGCTGCTGGGCGGCGCCGGCATGAGCGAGGAAGAGATCTTCGATCTGTTTCCGAATCTGCGGTCGCGGACGCGGCATTTTGGCGGGCAGTTGAGCGGCGGCGAGCAGCAGATGCTGGCGATCGGGCGGATCCTGCGATCCGGTGCGCGGACTCTGCTGCTGGACGAGCCGACCGAGGGGCTCGCACCCATCATCATCCGCCAGATCGAACACGCGATCATCGCCCTGAAGCAGCGCGGCTACACCATCCTGCTGGTCGAACAGAACCTCGCTTTCGTGCTGGGTGTCGCCGACCGGGTCGTCGCCATCGAGAACGGACTGGTGGTCGACGATTGTCAGACCGGCGAGGCAGAGCGGATCGAAACGCGCCTCTCCAAATATGTTGCCGTGTGAGCCTGCATGTCGAACCTGATTCTCTCCTATCTGACGATCGGTCTGGTCAACGGGTCGTTCTATGCCCTGCTCTGCCTTGGCCTCGCGTTGATCTTCGGGCTCCTGAACATCCTCAACATGGCCCACGGCGCGCTCTACATGATGGGCGCATTTGCCGCCTGGGCGGCCGTGACGCGCCTTGGCCTTCCCTATCTCGTGGGTCTCTGTGCGGCCGCCGTCCTGGTGGGAACGGCTGGCATGGTGCTGGAGCGGCTGCTGCTGCGGCGGACCTATAATCTCGATCCGCTCTATGGATTCGTGCTGAGCTTCGGGCTCGCGACCGCGATCCAGGGCGGATTTCAGGTCGCCTTCGGCTCCACGGGACTGCCTTTCACGCCGCCAGCCTTTCTGTCGGACGTGGTCGATCTCGGCTATGCCGTGTTCCCGATCTACCGGCTGTGGGTCGTGATCGTCGCGCTCACCGTCTGCCTCGGCGTGTGGATCTCGATCGCGCTCACCAAGGCCGGGGCCACGCTTCGCGCGGCCTCCGAGAATGCCACCTTGGCCGAAGCGCTCGGTGTGCCGATCCCTTTGGTGATGACAGCCACCTTTGGGCTTGGCGCCGCGCTTGCGGGCCTCGCCGGCGCCCTCGCCGCGCCGATCTACCAGGTGAGCCCGCTGATGGGCTCGGACGTCCTCCTGGTTGTCTTCGCCATCATCGTGATCGGCGGGATGGGCTCTCTCGGAGGGACGATCCTGGCGGCCTATTGTCTGGCATTGCTCGAGAGCGCCACGCTGGCGGTGTTTCCGGAAGCGGCCAATGTCATGATCTTCGCCTTCATGTGCATCGTTCTGTCGGTCCGGCCCCAGGGCCTGTTCGGCATCGAGGTGTTGCGCAGTCACTCCTTTGCAGGAATTGCTCCGCCGGTGACGGAGATGGCTGATGCACGGCCGGACCTGAAATTCGAGCGCCTTCTGATGACCGTCCTGATCGCAGCTGCGCTCGCGGTGCTGCCGGCACTGCTCTACCCGATCTTCCTGGTCAAGATCTTCTGTTTTGCCATTCTTGCCGCCTCGTTCAATGTCCTGCTCGGATTCGCCGGCGTCATGTCATTCGGGCAGGCGGCCCTCTACGGGACGGCCGCCTATGTCACCGCGCATGCGCTGAAGCAATGGGCGCTGTCCCCCGAGCTCGCCATGCTGGCAGGCATCGCCGCCGCCATTCTGCTCGGCGTGATCATGGGTGCGCTGGCGATCCGGCGGCGCGGCATCTATCAAGCCATGATCACGCTCGCCGTCGCCCAGATGGTCTATTTCGTGTTCGTGCAATCGAGCTTCACGCATGGCGAGGACGGGCTCCAGGCGGTGCCACGCGGGGTCCTGTTCGGTCTGATTGATCTGCGCAACGACCTTGCCGTCTATGCCCTCGCCGCGATCGCCTTCTGCTCCGTTCATTTCGGAATCAAGCGGCTGCTGTCGTCTCAACTGGGGATGATGCTTGTTGCAGTGCGCGATGACGAGCGGCGCGCTTTGTCCCTTGGCCAGAACGTCTGGAGGCTCAAACTATTCGCCTTCGCGATCGCTGCCGGCTGTGCCGGCCTCGCCGGCGCGCTCAGCGCGGTCGCCTTTCAGCTCGCGACCTTGTCCGGAGCCCATTGGCACCTGTCCGGAGAGGCGGTTCTGATGTGCCTCATCGGCGGCCTCGGCACGCTGAGCGGACCTTTGGCCGGCGCCGCGGTCCTGGTCACGATGCAGCACTTTCTCGCGCCTTTTGGCGCCTGGGTGCAGGTCCTCCAGGGGACGGCTTTCGTGGTCTGCGTCCTCACCTTTCGTGATGGCATGATTCCTCGGCGCGCGTTCGCCTGGCCGTTACGCCTGCGCGAATCCACCACCACCGCCTTTGCGGCGGCCGAGACCCTCGAGGAGACAGGGCGATCATGACGAGCGCGATGAGACAGATCCGACGCGAGCCTTGCGAATTCAACACCGATCCTTCGCTGCTGACCGCGACTGCTGCAGTGCGGGCCATCCGCGAACGGCGCCTGTCTGCGACCGCACTGCTCGAGGCCTGTCTCGCCCGCATCGCGGCACGCAACGGCGAGGTCCACGCCTTCAGTCACCTCGCCCAGGACGCAGCGCGCACGCAGGCGCTCCTCGCCGACAAGGCGCAATCGGAAGGCCGGCTCGCCGGGCCGCTGCATGGCCTGCCGGTCGGGGTCAAGGATGTCTTCGATACGATCGACATGCCATCGGAATATGGCAGCAGCCTGTTCCGCAACCGCCGCCCGGCAGCCGACGCTGCGGCCGTCGCGATCCTCAGGCGGGCGGGCGCCGTCATCATCGGCAAGACAACCACATCCGAGTTCGGCATGTATCATCCGAGCGCGACCCGCAACCCCCATGATCTCGGGCGTTCGCCGGGCGTGTCTTCGGCCGGCTCGGCAGCAGCCGTGGTCGATCGCATGATCCCCCTTGCGCTCGGCACCCAGCACACGGCCTCGACGGTCCTGCCGGCATCGTTCTGCGGGGCGTATGCGTTCAAGCCGTCGTTCGGCTTCACGCGCATGGACGGCTCCAACATTCTGGTGCCGCGGCTTGCACAGATCGGCTATCTCGCAAGATCGGTCGAAGATCTCTGCTTGTTTGCCGGGGCATTCGATCCTTCTGTCGACGGCGCCGCGGATCGGATCGGTCGCCCTCCACGGCTGGCCGTGGTGCGCGGACCCGGATTTGAGCAGGTCACTCAGGACGCGGACGAGGCTTTGACGGCCTTTATCGGCGCGTTGCCGGTGGCGGTCGACGAGCTCGATCTTCCGAACGCGTTCGGCCAGGCGATCGAGGTGGCTCTCGGGCTCTTGAATGCTCATCTGGCGGCCCGCTTCGGGGATCTTCCTTCGCATCTGCTTGCCAGGCTGTGTCCGCCACTCCAGGACGGAATCACCGCCGGCAACGCGCTCAGCGCGAAGCGCTACATCGCGTTGAACGCGATGGCTGATGGCCTGATCAGGCTGAGCTCAGAGCTGTTCACGCGTCACGACGTGCTCGTGACGTTGTCAGCCGCAGGCGAGGCGACACGGCTCCATGAAGGTCCGGGCTCCGGGAGCCTCGCGATGCCCTGGAGCCTGTGCGGCCTGCCCGTCATCTCGCTGCCGCTGCTCTGTGGAGCACATGGCTTGCCGATCGGCCTCCAGCTCATCGGCCGCCATGGCTCTGATCGAGAGCTGCTTCAAAACGCCGCCTGGGTTGCTCACGCCTGCCGCCCGCCAACACGGGGGGATCATTGATGCGCAATCCATCCGTCACCAGGTCCACGGGCTCCGGCACGCCGGTCGACGTCAATGGACGGGTCTACAATTGGCCGCGCGCTGCCACCGTCATCATCTGCTTCGACGGTTGCGATCCGGACTATATCGCGGCTGCAAGCGCTGCTGGACTCGTCCCTGCTCTCGAGCGCATGCGGCGGGACGGCTTTGCCACCACGGCGCTCGCTGCCATGCCGACCTTCACCAATCCCAACAACGTCTCGATCGTCACCGGCGTTGCCCCCGCGCATCACGGTGTCTCAGGCAACTTCTACATCGATCGGGCGAGCGGAGAAGAGGTGATGATGGTGGACGCATCACCGATGCGGGCACCGACCATTCTCTCCGCCTTTTCACGCGCTGGAGCGAAGGTGGTCGCCGTGACGGCCAAGGACAAGCTCCGCAAGGCGCTCGGCAAGGATCTTGAGGGAATCGTGTTTTCTGCCGAGAAGGCCGATGGCTGCAGCGAGGCCGAGAACGGCATCGCGGACGTGCCTGGACGGATAGGACGTTCGGTCCCCGATCAGTATTCGGCTGAGCTGTCGCTCTTCGTCCTGGACGCAGGTGTTCGCCTGCTGGCGGACCATCGTCCGGATCTGATGTATCTGTCGTTGTCCGACTATGTTCAGCACGCCTACGCGCCGGATGAGCCGGAAGCCCTGTCGTTCATGTCCGCAGTCGATCAACGGCTCGGCGCGCTGCTCGCTGCAGGAGCGTTGGTCGGGATCGTCGCCGACCATGGGATGAGCGATATGGCGCAGGCCGATGGTTCGCCCAACGTGATGTATCTCGGCGATCAGCTCGATGCGATGTTCGGCGCCGGACGGACGCGGGTCATTTGCCCGATCACCGACCCGTTCGTCCGCCATCACGGTGCGCTCGGTGGCTTCGTCCGCGTTCACCTTCAAGACTCCGCTTTGCGCGGCCCGGACGTCGTGTCGTTTCTGGCCGGTCTTCCCGGCGTTGGTCTCGCCCTGACGGGGGACGAGGCGGCAGCCCGCTTCGAGTTGCCAGGCGACCGCGAGGGCGACGTCTGCGTGATTGCAGCCAAGGGCGTAGCCCTGGGTGGACGAGCTTGCGACCACGATCTGTCCAAGCTTGCCGGGACACGGCTGCGCTCGCATGGCGGCCTTGCCGAGCAGACCGTGCCCTTCATCCTGTCTCGTCCGCTCCGCTCCGACGTGGCGACACCAGCCGAACGGAGCTTGCGGAATTACGACATCTTCAGCGTCGCGCTCAATGAGGTGGACCTTTGACCAACAGGCGTGTTGTCATTATCAATCTCGACGGACTCAGGCGGGACTTGGTCTCTCCGGCAACGACGCCGCATCTTGCAGCTTTCGCTGCGCGCGCCGAGTGGTTCGAGGACTACCGGACCGTCTTTCCATCATGCACGCGCGTGGTATCAGCGAGTATGGCGACCGGGTGCACGCCCGCAAGCCACGGACTGCAGGGCAATTCCGTTGCCCTGATCGAATCCGGCAGGTTGGTCCTGCGCGACGCCGGCGATCCGCAGTTTCTGCAGCACAAGCGCCGCGTCACCGGATGCGCGCTGCAGGTGCCGACGCTCGCGGAGCGAGTCAAGACCGTGGGAGGCCAGATCGTCTTCAGCAACGTGTCCCCCGGGGCTGCTTACGCCCATGATCCCGACGGGCACGGATTCGTCTATCACCGGGCGGGATCGTTCGGTCCAGGACGGATCGAAGTTCAGGCCGATGACCGGCTGGACGTCACCCTGGATAGCCGCGGCGACGGCAGAATGACGGCACGCTTCATCGACGAGGTGGTGATGACGCGCTGCCCCGCAGTGGGGATCTTGTGGCTGGGCGAGCCGGACCATATTCAGCACAATGCACCACTCGGTTCTCCGGAGCATCTCGCCGTCCTGGCCGAAGCGGATCGTCAGGCAGCAATGGTGATCACCGCGGTCGAAAAACAGCGCGATCAGGGTGAGGACATCCTCCTGCTCATCGGATCGGATCATGGTCACCAGACAGTCGACGGCATCATCGATATCGATGCCGGCCTGATCGGCGCAGGCCTGAAGGACAATCATGGATCCGACGAGATTCTCGCGGTCTCCAACGGCACTTCGGCCCTGATCTATGTCGACCCTGAGCGAGGACCCGCGCTGTCACGCGTGCGGTCATTTCTGGACAGCAGCGATTGGGCGGGGCAGATCTTCGGTCCCGAAGAGCTAGGCCGCATCGGACAAGCTCATAGCAGCGGCCTCGCCTTTGCCGTGTCCATGCGATCCACAGACGATCCCAACCCGTTCGGAATCAAGGGTTCGAGCCTCGCGGCCAAGCCCGCTATTGGTAAACCGGATCGTCTTGGATGCGGACAGCACGGAGGTCTCGGCATCTACGAGCAGGCCCCCTTCCTGATGGCGTGGGGCGCAGGCTTCCATCCGGGCCGGACCCGCAAGACGCCCGCGCACGTCATCGACCTGGCGCCGACGGTGCTGTCCCATCTTGGGCTCGCCTGCACGGGAATGGACGGACAGGCCTTGCAGGCGGCGGCCTGGCGTCTCGAACCGAGCACAATCTCGGCCTGACCGACGCCGTGAACGGTCGAGCGGCACGAATGATCGTCCGACGAGACTGCCGAGTGCCCGAAATGATCGAGGCATCGGCCTTGCCGGACCACTATCGGCACGATGGAACGACGCGGTCGGTCATGCCCGACGACCTCGGACGTCGTGGCCCTTCGAAGATCGTTCTCAGCCCGGCACACCCGCCGCCCGGAGAACACCGTCACCCTCGGCCCGGCACGGCACATCTCCCCGCAAGCCGACCTCGCATTGGGTAGCTTTATGGTCCACCGATGCCTCTCCAACGCAAGCCGCGCTCGCGGATCAAAGCGCCGGACGATCAAAGAAAGTACGCCTCAACCCGATCCGGCCTTCGCTGACATGATAGATATCGGCAAATCTTGCTTTCAGCGGACGTCCATTTCGGTCCAGGCCCGTGAAGCTGCCCCAGCAGGCGATCTGCTTTCCATTGCTCAGCACCTGTTCGAGCAGGTGCTCTCCCGAGGCCACGATGCGCTCATGACGATAGAACTGCATGATGGCCGGCCTACCGACAAAAGGCTCATAGCCTGGCCGTTCATAGATGGCGCCGTCGTCCAGAAGCCTGGACAGGCCCGGCCAGTCCCGACCATCGATACACGCGAACAGGTGCCTGACATAGGCCTCGGCGTCCTGGTGAATAGGCAGTCTTTGCATGCCTTGCCCCACCACTGAGAGCTGGTCGTCTTCACATCGCTGCCGCGCGCGGATCCTCGTCCTCGCGCCAGCGGGCCTCCAGGGCCGCGTCGAGATCGGCCAACAGCTCGTGCATCGGCATCCAGACAAGACCACAGCGCATCGATCCGAGCGGAGACGCGACCAACTCGATGCTCGAGTGCTCGATCCGGGTGTAGCCGGTGCGATCCGCCATCCCTCCAGCAATGACGGCGTCGCCCATCATGCTGATCGTATAATCCGTATTCCAGCGCGCATAGGCATAGGCGCGCGAGATCCGTGGCAGGATTCGCGCCAGCCCCCTGCCGCGATAGTCACGCCGGTACCAGCCAGCGCCGGAAAACACGACCCTGCCCGTAATGGTGGTCGCCACCGGGGTGGCGATCTTGCAACCGTCTCCACGTGCCAAGGCGGCTGCTGGATCTGCATAGAACATGCGGAGCGAGGTGGCTTCCTCGAACAGCGTCGTGGCCGTCCAGTCGTAGTAGCGCCCTGCCTGGGTCGCAACGACCTGTTCGTCCCTGTCTCGTCCGATGATGACAAAGCTGTTCTCGGCCGTCGCACCACCCAGATCCGGGTCGAAGATCGGCACCAGTGGCCGCCAGCTGTCGGAATTAGCCCTGTTGATGTCGAGCAAATCCTGTAGGCTTGCAAAATAGAGGCTGATCCCGCGCTCTCGGGCGGCGGTGTCCGCGGCGAGGAAGAAGCGCCCCAGGAGACTGACCGGACCGTGATCGATCTTCAGATTGGAAGGCACGCGTCCAGATTGAGGACAACGATCCTGCATGGAGATTCCCTGGCCGTTTGCAACGTCGCGCATGTTTGGTCTGACCGCCGACGATCGCACCCGACTTATCCTTTGTAGTTGTAGCGTAAATGACATAATTCTGGTTGATTGTTTCAAGCTGAGATTGATGCCTCAGGAGCGAACATCTTCAATACGGCATGAGGTAATCGGACGTGACGACCTCCAAGCAGCTCCCTGGCAGACGGTCACCTGCAGCCCAGAAGCAAGGCAAGCGGCTCAGGCTGTCGTCGAAGAAGCCCAATCATGTCGATCAGCATGTGGGGACGCGTCTGCGCCTGAGACGGAACCTGCTTGATCTCAGCCAGGACGACCTCGCAAGACGGCTCGGCCTGACGGCCCAGCTGATTCAGAAATACGAGGCCGGCGAGACGCGGATCAGCGCATCTCGGCTTTACGAGATTTCCAACCAGCTCGCCGTTCCGATCACGTGGTTCTTCGAGGAACTCAACGACACTCCACAATCGGCTTCGTCAAAGGCTACGCACGATCAGCCGGCGGATTTCAGTGAACTTGTCACCAAGCGAGAATCTCGCCAGCTGCTCGAGCTCTATTTCGGCATTCCCGACGAGCGCCTGCGCCGGAAGGTGCTTCAGGTCGCTGAGCTTCTGCGCACGCGCGACGATGAGTAGTGCTCGCGAGACTGACGCAAGCTCATCGCGAGCCATGTCGAGCAGCAGGCTTGAGCACCAGATCCTTGCACCATGAGCGCAGTTGACCGTTGGTCGCCAGGCGGACCGGCGCTCGCCCGTCACGCTGATCGACGTTGGCTGCGCAGCAGATTCCGGTAGCCACCCCCGATCAGGGTCTGACCTGTTTGAACCAGGCGAATGGTCCGGCTGCGCAGGTCGTGCGTTTTCCATCCCCGGGTTTCAACGCGCTCGGAACCGAACAAGGCTGCGGCGATGGTCCGGTAGTTGTGGCCATCAAGACGTCCAATTGCGCTGCCTTCGCACCGGCAATGACATGAATGGTCACGGCCGCAGCGGGCTCATGCAGCTTTCGGAACATCGAAACGACTCTGGTGAAAGACATCGAGCGAACCCGGCAAGTGGCCGGCTGCGATCGCATCGGCCAAGACGGCGGAATGCAGAGCCGCCAGCGTGACCCCTGAATGCCACAACGCCACGAAGGCGCCCGGGTGCTTCTGCGACTGGGCATAGACCGGACACCCATCAGGGGTCATGATGCGCAAGCCAGCCCACTACCGGACCAACTTCGCCTCCGCGAGGTCCGGCACAATGCGCAGCGTTCGCCGGCTGAGATCTGCCGCCGCAGCCGTCGTCGCGGAGCTATCAAACCCGGCTTCCTCATGGGTCGCACCGATCATCACGGTGCCTTCCCGGGTTTGACGCAAGCCGCTGGTCGGCAGGGGCAGAAATGATTCGAGGCGCTGGGCCACCAGGGTCTGCCCGCGCTGGGGCCGCAGCGGGATGTCAAGAGCCACTTGGCGTGCGAGCGCCTGAGACCCGAGACCTGCAGCAATCAGCACCCGCGGCGCACTGACGGTCTCTTTTCCGAACGCCACCGTAAAGCCGGCCTCGCTGGGCACGATCAGCCGCACCGCAGCGTCGCGACGCAGCTCTCCGCCAAGACGCAGAATTCCGGAATGAAGGACCGCAAGCAGCTGAAGCGGATTGGCGTGGCCGTCCCGCTGGCCGAAGCTGGCTCCGGCCACGTCGGGTCCCAATCGAACCTTCGGAAGCAGCTTGGTCAGCGTCGGTCTCAATCGAAGCCGTGGAGACGCCTCGACACGAAGGCGCCGGATTGGTCCGGGATCTCGATCAACCCAAGCCTGATCGCCTTCACGACGGCCACGGTCCGGCTGGTCGTGCCGAGCTTTCTCATCGCCTTCTTGATATGGAAGTTGATCGTATTCTCGCTGATGCGGAGAATCATCCCGATGTCCCAAGAGGACTTGCCCTCGGCGGTCCATCTGAGGCATTCGCGTTCACGTTCGGAGAGGTCGATCGACGTCTTCTGGCTCGCCGGCCGGGCCAACTCGCCAAACGCCACATGGAACTGCCATGCAAGGGCGCAGAGATGTCTCATCTGCCGGACCGGGTCCGCGTCCTCGAAGCGCGATGCAAAGGATAGAACCGAGAGGCGTCCCGAGGGTCCGAACAACGGGACGCTCACGCCATGTTTCAGGCCCGCCTCGCGGCTCTCTTGGATCACCAGCCGTTCGCTCGCTTGCAGCTGATCCTGTTCGAGAAGCTGGTCCCACAGGAATGGCTTGCTATGCGATTGGGTCCGCGTCACGACCGGATCCACCTGATAGTATTTGCGCTCGAAATAATGCTTGCGCCAGTCGAGAGGAAAATTGAGAGCGATCGCCGGCAGCGGGTGTTCCGGCAGCCGCACGGTCTCCTCGTAATTCAAGGCGCCGTAAGCGACTTCGCTGAACCCTTCCTCCGTTGCAGAACCGACGAGAAGGTCGAACAGGTCAGACAGAGATTGCGTGCGGTTGGCACAATCGATGAAGCTGAAGAGGTCCATTGCTACCTCACGGCAGACAAAGCTGCGCAGACTTTCCGCCCTGATGTGATCGTGCAGAACGACTTGGTGGCGACGGCCGGATCGCCTCGGTCCGTTCTTGTCCCCTCGTCCGCCCCGACCGAGGCCGGAAGCAGGCACTTTCTTGGTCAAACTTCAGCCCAACCTGAAGTAGACAGTAACATCTTATACACTGCCGTGCAAATAACGATCACATTCCGTTAATGTTGCGAAGCTGCTACGTCCCAAGCATTCGTCCTGCCCGGGACCAGCCACAGAAACGGTCTGACCGACTGCTGTGACCTGCAGCAAAACAGCTTGCTCAATCGGCCGTCCTCGTGCCCCCGCGTCGGCATTCTGAGGTGTCGCTGGCAATATTGACAGGGACCGATCGTGTTTGTCCCTGTAGAGCGCCACGTCGGCGGGCTCGGCCGCGCCCCGAGCGCACAGGCACTCTGTCAATGGCGGGGACTTGAGAAGTCAAGAACAAGCCCGACCACAACCCAGAATTGCGTCTAATTGTAGGTCATATTGCGGCACGGTTTGACGGATGTCGTCTTTCTCGCCGACGCAGCGACATGACGCCGTTCCCGAGTGGCGAGCTACTCGACTGGGTAGCTCGCTCGCTGACGCCTTGCCCATTACGCTGCGGCTTCCTGTCGTGCGGCTCCTTGGACGATGATCATGCGTACGCTTTCAATCAGCTGGGAAACCGCCCATCGGCATGGCGAAGCTTGGATCTCGCACCACCGGCTGCGCTACAGGATGTTCGTCGAGCGCCAAAGATGGGCCGTGCCCCACTATCAGAACATGGAATATGATGAGTTCGATACGCCGGCAGCCACCTACATCCTGGTCGTCGACGAGCATGACCAGGCGCTGGGCACCGCACGGCTGATTCCGACCACGCGCCCTTACATGGTCGAGTCCTTGTGGCCCAACCTGGTCGACGGGCTGCTGCCGCACTCCGAGCGGGTCTGGGAAGCGTCCCGATTTGGCTGCGATCGCGTATTGAGCGCCGGCGGGCGGCGCCGGGTTATCGGGCAGCTCATACAGGCCTGTCAGGAATTCGGCATTGCCAACGGTGTCACATCATATCTTGGCGTGATGCCGAGCTGGGTCTTCCAGAACGTCATCGCAGCCCATGGCTGCCCAGTGCGGCCGTTGGGGCCAACGCTGTCCCTGCACGGACACGCGATCGAAGCCGCCTCGATCGAGGTCTCACCAGCGGTTCTTGATCTGGTTCGCGCTCACACGGGACTTCGACAGACATTGCAGGATGCCGAGCGCATTCAGGTCACCCCCTCCTCGCTGTCCCCTGCGCTGGCAGGCGACGATCTGGCGGACCCGGCAACGCATCCGCCTGCAACGGCACAGATCGAGATCCTCGCCGAAGCTCAATGAGCCGGCGTCAGCCGGGCAAGTTTCCTAGCGCGCTCCGCGGTTCAGCGGCCGCGCTTGGATCTGGCAAACGCCCTGTCAGTGGCCATGAAGCGCATCACCATGGCCGCAACCAGTCTTGCCGGATCGGGAGGCGGGTGACCCGTATCTTGCGACAGGAGCTTCGCATAGGCCTGGAGATCACGATGCACCGCCGCCGGCAACTCCACGCTGAACCTGACCGGCTTGTCATCGGGCAGTGCTGAGATCTTCAGTTTCGCCATGTTCGTCATCCCTGATACGGCTCGAGCAGGAGATCCCGATTCACGATCACGCGGACCGGAAACCCGGGCCGCACTGTCAAGGTTGGCTGCACATTCATCGCTCGGCCGACGAGCTGCTGACCTGTCTGGCTCATGGCATTGCCAAATCCCTGACGCAGGGCCTGGATGAGTGCAGCATTGTTGTTATTCGAGTTGCTGCCCGCATTCACCTCGCTCCCTATCGCGAGAAGCGTCGAGAGCAGCGCCGCGCCAACCAGCTGCCTCCAGTGGGTGTCGACCTCGTCTGACAGCCCGGCATAGCCGGCGGCATCGGCGCCCTGCTGCCGCTCGAGCACGATCGACCTGCCATTGGGCATGATCAGCCGGGTCCACACCAGCAGTACCCGGGATTGCCCCGCCGAGACCTCGCTATCATACGTCCCGATCAGCCGCGCGCCTTGCGGCACCAAGAGGAAGCGTCCTGAAGGCGTATCAAAGACGTTCTCGGTCACCTGGGCCGTGAACCGTGAACCGCTTCAGAAACGGTATGGCCTGCGCTTCTGCGCCGGTCTCGCGCGCACGCTGCCGCTCATCCATTGGCACGAAGCGATCGGCATAGACGACCGTGACACCGCGTTCGCCCTTGCGGACATGGCCGCCCAAGGACAATGCCTGCCGGAACGTCAGCCAGCTCTGGCCAGCACACCCGCGCTCGATCACCTCCCCCCAGAGGATCAGAACGTTGATCCCGGAATATGGCCGTCCCGTCGCGGCATTCCGGGGTAAGGCAAGCTCCGCCTTCGCCACTTGCGTCCCCCAGGGCCGCACCCAGGGCACGCGGCCGGCCTCCAGCTCGCCGATGATCTTGGTCGTGATCTCCTCATAGAGGCTCGCCCGGCCTTCACCGGCTCGCCCAGTCCTGCTCCGGTCCTGCATCGTGGATCTCCGCGACGGGCGCGGCGGACCTCTCTCGCCACTTCCAACCCGTCACGGCCCATCCGGCCCGCACTCTTCCTCTCACATCGCAGCCGGTCGCCGTCAGGCCGACGCTCCCTGAAGGCATGGCAGGATCGGATAAGTCCGGTTAAGACTGGAATCCTGACCAGAGAGGCCTCAGGTTGCAATCGCTCGCCGGCTGGCGACAAAAATGCGCGAGGACAGCCGTAACCATGGACCGCACGGACCTGGCCGCGATGGCCGAGGCGCTCGCTGCTTCCGGAGACTACCGTGTTCTCCGGCGACTGGTGCCCCGGACCAGTCGCCGTCTTCCCAGGATGGACGGAGCCGCAAAGCAAGCAATCATTCTTGACGTCGAAACGACAGGTCTCGATCCAAAGAGCGACGAGGTGATCGAGCTCGGGATGGTGAAATTCGACTATCTGTCCGACGGCAGTATCGCAGGAGTCCAGGACGTCTTCACAGCGTTCAACGAACCGTCGATTGCGATCTCTCCCGAGGTCACCGCATTGACCGGGATCACCGCGGAAATGGGTCGTGTCCCCGGGCGTGGTGTAACTCGGTAGAGCAAAGCCGTCCGCCCGCGCGCTTCCCAATTGCGCCGTAGCGGGTGGACGGCTTTGCGGTGGTCACCGGCGATTGCCCGGTAGGGTCGGGTTGCTGACACCAACCTGATTCGAGGAACCACCGATGACCGACGAGATGATGAACCTTCGCGCGCTTGTGGAGAAGGCCCCGGACGCCGATCTTCTGCGCGAGATGATCGGCTTTGCAGCCCAACGCTTGATGGAGATGGAGGTCGCCGGATTGACCGGAGCGTCCTATGGCGAGAAGAGCTCCGAGCGTCTGGCGCAGCGCAACGGCTACCGTGACCGGACCTGGGAGACGCGCGCCGGTGCGGTCGAACTGCGCATCCCCAAGCTGCGCAAGGGAAGCTACTTCCCGGGCTTCCTGGAGCCGCGCCGGATGGCCGAGAAGGCGCTGACGGCCGTCATCCAGGAGGCCTACGTCCAGGGTATCTCGACCCGTTCGGTCGACGACCTCATGCAGGCGATGGGGATGAGCGGCATCTCCAAGAGCCAGGTGAGCCGGCTCTGCGGCGAGATCGATGACAAGGTGAAGGCCTTCCTCACCCGTCCGATCGAGGGCGACTGGCCGTATCTTTGGATCGACGCCACCTACGTGAAGGTGCGCCAGAACGGGCGCATCGTCTCGGTCGCGGTGATTGTCGCGATTGGCGTCAACAGCGACGGCCGGCGCGAGGTGCTGGGCATGGACATCGGCCCGTCCGAGGCCGAAACGTTTTGGACCGCGTTCCTGCGCAAGCTCGCCCGCCGCGGCTTGCGTGGCGTCAAGCTCGTGATCTCTGATGTTCACGAGGGTATCAAGGCCACCGTCGCCAAGGTGCTCAATGCCACCTGGCAGCGGTGTCGCGTTCACTTCATGCGCAACGCTCTCGCCTATGCCGGCAAGAGCGGACGCCGCGTCGTCTCCGCCTTCATCGCTACAGCCTTCGCCCAGGACGACGCCGAGGCAGCCAAGACGCAATGGCGCAAGGTCGCCGATCAGATCCGTCCCAAGGTGCCCAAGCTCGCCAACCTCATGGATGAGGCAGAGCCTGACGTGCTCGCCCATATGAGCTTCCCGGCACAGCACCGCGCCAAGCTGCATTCGACCAATCCAATCGAGAGGGTGAATGGTGAGATCAAGCGCCGCACCGAGGTCGTCGGCATCTTCCCGAACGAGGACGCCATCGTCCGTCTCGTCGGCGCTATCCTGCTCGAGCAGAACGACGAGTGGGCCGTCCAGCGTGCCCGCTACATGACACTGGAAACCATCGTGCCTTTGAGCGATGATCCCATCGTCGGCCTGCCCGCCGTGGCAGGCTGATCAGCTCGGCCCGCACCGGATCGACCCGGTGACCCACCACGCCAGCTACACCACTCCATGGGACACGATCGAAAGCGGCCCGGGCTTGGGCGAGCGAGCCATGCCAGATTGCGAGCGCCGATCCTACTCTTCTGTACGCGATAATTCGATGTCTCGCCGCCAAGTCTTTTGTTCGCTGCCATTGGCACGACAAAGTCGGCACGCTGCGAACCTGGCAGGGATGAATCTTCATCTCGGAAAGGGTCCGGTACGCTCGGCATCGTAAAATTCAAAGCTTCTGAGACCATGGCAGAAACCGACAACAACAAGCGGCGCCGGCTTGTCGAATTCAGGGACGGCTGCCGCTACGGCAAGTTCGGCAAAACGAAAGCGTATGAATTGATCGCACGGGAGCAGATCAGGGCTTACAAGATGGGAGGCAAGACACTCATCGATCTCGACAGCATCGATGAATATCATGCCTCCCTGCCGCCGGTTGAATCACGCGCTGCGGTTTAGGCCGACTTGCGCAGCGGCTCGGCGGCTTTTTCGCGCAGCCCATCGAGCCGATCGGCCCAATGCTGCATCAGGCGCACGCGTTCGCTCCAATAGGCGGCTCGATTGTAGATGCCGCGAATCTTGTTCTTGTCGCCCTTGGCGAGCTGACGCCGCACCACCTCGTCGCGGCGGCGCCTTTTCTTTTCGTCCGTTTCATGGGCGAGCTGAGCTTCCACGACGTCGCCGTCGAAAACGCCTTCCTCGTTGAGCAAGGTTGAGGCGCTGGAACGAAAGCCGTGCGCGCAGTGGTCCCCGCCGGGGCCGGTGTCGTAGCCCATGATCCGCAACGCCTTGTTGATGGTGTTGTCGGACATCGGCACAGCATCGTCATAGGAGAACAGATAACGGCCGCGACCAGTCAAAGGCCGCAGCTCAGCGAGGATCGCAAGGGCCTGGCGAGAGAGCGGCACCTCGTGATCGTCGCGCATCTTCATTTTCTCGGCGGGGATCAGCCAGATGCGGTTCTTCTCATCAAACTCAGTCCACTCGGCCAGCCGCAACTCGCCGGGCCGCACCATGGTCAAAGCAATGAATTTGAGCGCGTAGCGGACCAGTCCGCCGTTCTTGGCGTCGTAGACCTCTATCCGGCGCATCAGCGCGCCGACGGCGTCGGGATCGGTCAGTGCCGGGCGCGGATTGCCCTTTGGTGCCTTGGTCAGGGCCTGCTTCAAGTTGCGGGTCGGATCGCTGTTACAGTAGGAGGCTCCGACGCCGAATTGAAACACCCGCGAAGCTGTCGATCGTAGGCGTCCGACGGTGTAGAACCTGCCGCGCGGCTCGACGCGACGCAGTGCCGTCAGCAGTTCAGGCGGGGCGATCTCACAGAGCGGCCGATCGCCGATCTCACGATTGAGCTGATCGAGGTTCCAGCGCTCGCGCTTGATCGTTGCCTTGGCCTTGTTCTCCTTTTCGAGCTTCGTACGCACCCATTCTTCCCCGACCGCGCGGAACGTGTGCTCGAGCTTTTCGTCTTCCTGCCGTTTGGCCTCACGCACCGCGACCGGGTCCTGGCCCTGGTCGAGCAGCTTCTCGGCGTCGTGGCGCTTGTCACGCGCGGCCTTCAGGCCAATGCCAGGGAACGTGCCGAAAGACATGTTCTTGCGCTTGCCGCCGAAACGGTAGCGATACAGCCAGAGCTTGGTGCCATTGGGCCGAACGACGACGCTGAGGCCTTGCCCGTCGGCAAGCGCGTATTCCTTGGCCGGGGGCGCCGCATTGCGAATTTTGGTGTCGCTCAGTTCATCCATGGAAAGGTCCCTCACCATCGAGCGACCAGCCAGTGTACCCGGCCGTTTCAGTGTACCCACAGTGTACCCGAAAACGCCGGATGCTCCCGAACGGTCGCGAACCGTATCGGGCGACAATATCAGAGGAACCGCTTGATTTTATGGCGTTTATCGTCGCGCTGCGAACCTGCGCGGACAAGAACGGACGGGTTCGGAGAGGATGATGGTGCCCAGGGGCGGAATCGAACCACCGACACTGCGATTTTCAGTCGCATGCTCTACCAACTGAGCTACCTGGGCAGGTCTCGTGAAGGGCAAAAAAGCCCGGCGAGCCGGCGGGTTATAGTGGGAGCGGACGGCGCTGTCTACCGCCCAAACGCGAAGTTTTCACATTCCTTTTGCAGATGCGCAGCGGCGGCGTAAGCGCGCGGCCGCCAGCCGGCAGTCCCGGCGCAAGACCATGAAAATACGGATCTATTCGACGTCATCCTCGTCACCCTCGGTGGCCGGGATGACATAGGAGCCGCTCAACCAGCGATGCAGGTCGACGTCACGGCAGCGCGACGAGCAGAACGGGCGCGACGCTTCCGCGGCGGCCCGGTTGCAGATCGGGCAGCGGCGGATGGGCTTCGCGGTGGCGGTCTTGGAGCGGGTCGATTCGTCGGACATCGGCGGCTATTTAGGCGGTGGCGGCGGCCAATGCATCCCCTTTGGAGCCCTCTTGGGGAGAGGCTAGACGCCGACGGTGTTGAGCCAGCCGAAGCGGACCGGGAACCCCTCGCCGGCGAGCAGCGTCGTGGTCTCATAGAGCGGCAGGCCGACGACGTTGGTGTAGGAGCCGACCATCTTCACCACGAACGAGCCGGCGATGCCCTGCACGGCATAGCCGCCGGCCTTCCCGCGCCATTCGCCGGAGCCGATATAGGCCTGGATGTCGTCCTCGCTGAGCCGCTTGAAGCGGACGCGGGTCTCGACCAGGCGCTGGCGGAACGCCTCCTTCGGCGTCACCAGGGTGATCGCGGTGTAGACGCGGTGGTTGCGGCCCGAGAGCAGCCGCAGGCACTGCGAGGCCTCGTCGACCAGATTGGCCTTCGGCAGGATGCGGCGGCCGACCGCGACCACGGTGTCGGCGGAGATGATGAAGGCGCCGCGCAGCTCGTCATCGAGCTGGACGGATTTCAGCGCCGCATCGGCCTTGGCCCGCGCCAGGCGGTTGGCGCAGGCACGCGGCAGCTCGCCACGCTTCGGCGTCTCGTCGACATCGGCCGGACGCAGCGCATCGGGCTCGATGCCGGCCTGGTTGAGCAGCGCCAGCCGCCGCGGCGAACCGGATGCAAGAACGATTTTGGGACGGCCGAGCATGCTGATTTCGCTGAGGGATTCGGAAGTCGACGGGCGGGCGCGCGGAACCTATCGGAAGGGCTGTCATTCCACAACCCGAAGGGTGCGACAAGGCTGCGACCGCTTGCTCTACGAGGTCAGTTTGAGCGGGAGACGACGTTGGTATTTCGGTTCGATGACACCTGTGCTGGAACCGGGATCCTACAAGCCTGCCGGTCCCGGCTTGGCGAAGCGCTTGCGGATCCTCGCAAACAGGCCGTCGCAGACCTCGCGATAGGCGGCGAGCTTCTGCTCACGGTTGCCGTCGGTGGTGGTCGGGTCGGGCGTCGGCCAATATTCGACGTCGGCGGCGATGGTGCGGGTCAGCTCGAGGGCCTTGTGATGCGCCTCGGGCGAGAGGGTGATGATGAGGTCGAAGTTCAGGCCTTCCCAATCCTCGAGTTCCTCGAAGGTGGTCGGCTTGTGCTGCGAGATGTCCTGGCCGAGCTCGGCCATGACGGACACGGCGAACGGGTCGAGCTCGCCCTTCTTGACGCCGGCGGAGCGGACGTAGACGGCCTGCGGCAACATCTGGCGCAGCAGGCTCTCGGCCATCGGCGAGCGGACGCTGTTCTGGCCGCAGGCGAACAGCACCGCCTGTGGCTGGCGGGCGCGCGGCGGCACCTCGGCCATGGGGCTAGGCGTCCTTGGCCGAACGGCTGGACGCGCGGTGGCCGGCCCGCCGCATCACTGGCCCTCGCCCTTCCAGTGCAGCACCGTGATCAGGGTGAACAGCCGGCGCGAGGTCTCGAAGTCGACCCGCACCTTGCCCTTGAGCCGCTCCTGCAAGGTGCGCGAGCCCTCGTCATGGATGCCGCGGCGGCCCATGTCGATCGCCTCGATCTTGTCGGGCGTCGCGGTGCGGATCGCGTTGTAATAGCTGTCGCAGATCATGAAATAGTCCTTCACGATCCGCCGGAACGGCGACAGCGACAGCAGATGCGTCACCACGGGCGTGCCGTCCTCCTTGCGGATGTCGAACATCAGCCGGTTGGCGGTGATGCCGAGATGCAAGGTGAACGGACCCTGGCCGTCGGCGCCCTCGGGTGCGAACAGGTTCTCCTCGACGAGGTCGTAGATCGCGATCGCCCGCTCATGCTCGATGTCCGGACCGGAGCGGCCGATCGACTCCTCGTCGAGCGTCACCGCCACGATGCGATTGGTCCGGTCGTCGCCTGGCGGGTGCTGGGTCATGGCAGGTTGAGGCGTATTCCCACGGAGCGTGAATGGGCGTCGAGACCCTCGGCCTTGCCCAGAGTCATCGCCGCTGGTCCCAGCGCGCGCAACTGGTCCGGACCGCATTTCAACAGCGACGTGCGCTTCATGAAGTCGAGCACGCCGAGGCCCGAGGAGAACCGCGCCGAGCGCGCGGTCGGCAGCACATGATTGGAGCCGCCGACATAGTCGCCGATCGCCTCCGGCGTGTGCGCGCCGAGGAAAATGGCACCGGCATTGCGGACCCGGGCCGCGAAGGCGTCGGGATCTCTGGTCATGATCTCGAGATGCTCGGCGGCGATGGCGTCCACCAGCGGCACGGCCTGGTCGAGATCGTCGACCTCGATGATGGCGCCGAAATCGGCCCAGGACGCGCCGGCGATCTCGGCACGGGGGAGCGTCTTGAGCTGGCCCTCGACGGCGCGGGCGACGTCGTCGGCCAGGCGGCGGCTGTCGGTGATCAGGATCGACTGCGCGCTGGCATCATGCTCGGCCTGGGCCAGCAGATCGGCGGCGATCCAATCGGCATTGCCGCTGTCGTCGGCGATGACGAGCACCTCGGAGGGGCCGGCGATCATGTCGATGCCGACCTTGCCGAACACCAGCCGCTTGGCGGCGGCGACATAGGCATTGCCGGGGCCGACGATCTTGGCGACCGGCGCGATCGTCGCCGTACCCCAAGCGAGCGCGGCTACGGCCTGAGCGCCACCGACGCGGTAGATCTCGGAGACGCCGCCGAGATGGGCGGCGGCGAGCACCAGCGGATTGAGCCTGCCGTCCGGCGCCGGCACCACCATCACGAGGCGTCCGACCCCGGCGACCTTGGCCGGGATGGCGTTCATCAGCACCGAGGACGGATAGGCCGCGGTGCCGCCGGGGACGTAAAGACCGGCGGATTCGATCGCGCTCCAGCGCCAGCCGAGCTCGACGCCGGCGGCGTCGGTGAAGCGCTGGTCGGTTGGCAGCTGCTTGAGATGAAAGGCTTCGATACGGTCGCGGGCGAATTTCAGCGCGTCCAATGTCGCAGCATCACAGGCCTTCACCGCCGCCTCGATCTCGGCGGGCGTAACGCGCAGCGAGGCAGCGGTCAGCTCCAGCCGGTCGAACTTGCGCGTCGCCTCGAGCAGAGCCGCATCGCCGCGCTGGGCGACGTCGTCGACGATGGCGCGGGCGGCGGCTTCGACATCGGCGGAGGTCTCGCGCTTGGCGGCGAGAAACTGCCGAAACTGAGTGTCGAAATCGGCACTGGCGCGGGACAGGCGAATGGGCATCTCTGGCACTTTCCGAAGGGGTGGCTGCCCCCGACCCCCTGCTCAATGGCGCGGCAGCGCGGGGCCGTCAACCCTCTGAAACCGCCCTATCCGGTCAGCGGCGGGACGTCGTCGATGCCGTCCGACGTGCCGAGGTCATCCTCGCCGAGATCGGTCAGCTCGCATTCCAGGCATTCGACATCGAGTCGCAGCGCGCCGCCATGAGCGAACAGCAGCAGGGCGCTGCCGGCCGGCGGCTCGGCGCCGATATGAAATTCGATGCCGATCAGCTCCAGCACCGTCTCGGGCACAGCAAGGTCGATCCGGCGCGACTTGCAGGCCAGCACGCGGTCGAAGCGCAACGCGGCCAACAGGCGGCGCGGCTCGCTCTGGCCGTGCAGCGCCTGGTCCCAATCGAGCCGGTTCATGCCGATCACCAGCCGCTTCTCGGCCTGGCGCCAGATGATGTCGGCCGGCTGCACCCGCGCATCCTGCACATGCGCGGAGATCACCGCCAGATCGTCGGCATCGAGCGCGATCAGTTTCAGCCGGTCGGTCACGACATCATCCCTTCAACCTCACTCGCGGATGCGCTCGATCGTGGCGCCGCAGGCCTTCAGCTTGTCTTCCAGCCGCTCGAAGCCGCGATCGAGATGGTAGACACGGTTGATCATGGTTTCGCCTTCCGCCGCCAGCCCGGCGATGACCAGCGACACCGAGGCGCGCAGGTCGGTCGCCATCACGGGCGCGCCGCGCAGGGTCGAGATGCCCTCGATTCGCGCGGTCTCGCCATCCAGACTGATACGCGCGCCGAACCGCGCCAGTTCCTGGACGTGCATGAAACGGTTCTCGAAGATGGTCTCGGTAATCTCAGACGCGCCCTGCGCCCGCACCATCAGCGCCATCAGCTGGGCCTGCAGGTCGGTGGGAAAACCGGGAAATGGCGCGGTCGCGACCTGCACCGGGCGGATGCCATGGCCGTTTCTGACGACGCGGATGCCCTCGGCATCGCTCGAAATCTCGGCGCCCGCCTCGGTCAGCACGTCGAGCGCCGATTGCAGGAGCTCCGGCCGGGCGCCGGCGAGATGCACGTCGCCGCCCGTCATCGCGGTGGCGATCGCATAGGTGCCGGCCTCGATGCGATCCGGCAGCACCGTATGCCGCGCGCCGTGCAGAGCGTTCACGCCCTCGATCTCGATCCGGGGCGTGCCGGCGCCAATGATGCGCGCGCCCATCTTGTTGAGGCAGTCGGCGAGATCGGTGATTTCCGGCTCGCAGGCCGCGTTGGTGATGACGGTCGTTCCCTTGGCGAGCGCCGCGGCCATCACCGCGACATGGGTGCCGCCGACAGTGACCTTGGGGAAATCGATCCGACCGCCGCGCAGCCCGCCCGGCGCCTTGGCGACGACATAGCCGGCATCGATGTCGATGCTGGCGCCGAGCTTTTCCAGCGCCATGATCAAGAGATCGACCGGCCGCGTGCCGATGGCGCAGCCGCCAGGCAAGGACACCCGCGCCTCATGCATCCGCGCCAGCAGCGGCGCGATCACCCAGAAGCTGGCGCGCATCCGCGACACCAGTTCGTACGGCGCTGTCGTGTCGATGATATTGGCAGCCGAGATCTGCAGCGTCTGGCCCTGGTACTGGCCGTCGCCCGGACGCTTGCCGACCGCCATGATGTCCACGCCGTGATTGCCGAGAATGCGCTGCAGCTGGGCCACGTCGGCGAGGCGGGGGACGTTGTCGAGGATCAGCGTCTCCGGCGTCAGAAGACCGGCGATCATCAGCGGCAGAGCGGCGTTCTTCGCGCCCGAAATCGGGATGGTGCCGTGAAGCGGGGTGCCGCCGACGATGCGAATGCGATCCATGCTGATCCTGCTGGGCTGATCGGGAAATTTGGCTGAGATGGGCGCAACAGGACCGACATTACGGCGATTTGATGAGTTCGCAACGGCAGGTGGCAGCCTCCGGGAATTCATCCCCCGGACCGTGCTATTCACCGCCGCGAATCACACCGGCGGCACCAGCGGATCGGCGAGAAAACCGTGCAGCGCCGCCACCACCTGGGCGCCCTCGCCGATGGCGCCGCCGACCCGCTTGACCGAGCCGGAGCGGACATCGCCGACCGCATAGACGCCGGGCACCGAGGTCTCCAGCGGCGACACCATCCGCCCCGCATTCTGCTCCGACTGCGCGCCGGTCACGACGAAGCCGGCGCGGTCGAGCGTGACACCGCAATCGCCGAGCCAGCCGGTCGCTGGATCGGCGCCGACAAACAGAAACAGGTTGCGGATCTCGGCCGGAGTTTCCTCCCCGGACAGCCGGCTCTTGAGAGTGATGCGCTCCAGGCCGATGTCCGGACCACCGTCAAGCGCGACCACCTCGGTGTTGAACAGGAGCTCGATATTCGGCGTCGCCTCGATGCGCTCGATCAGATAGCGCGACATCGAGGCGGCGAGCCCGCCGCCGCGGATGATCATGCGCACTTTCTTCACCTGGCCCGACAGAAACACCGCGGCCTGGCCGGCGGAATTGCCGCCGCCCACGAGGGCGACCTCCTGCCCTGCACACAGCCGCGCCTCGATCGGCGAGGCCCAGTACCAGACGCCGCGGCCCTCGAACTCCTTGAGCCGCGCGAGATCCGGACGGCGATAGCGCGCGCCGCTGGCGACCACGACCGCGCGCGCCCGCACCTGGTCGCCGCCCTCAAGCACCAGCACGAAGGCGCCGTTCTTGCGCTCGCAATCGAGCGCCGTCACCGACACCGGGATCATGATCTCGGCGCCGAATTTCTGCGCCTGGTTGAAGGCGCGCGCGGTCAGCGCGAGCCCGGTGATGCCGGTGGGAAAGCCGAAATAGTTCTCGATGCGGGCGCTGGCGCCGGCCTGGCCGCCGAACGCACGCGAATCCAGCACCGCGACCGACAGACCTTCGGAGGCGCCATACACGGCGGTGGCGAGCCCCGCCGGTCCGCAGCCGACGACCGCGACATCGTAAATCTTTTCGCCGCGCGGACCGCCGATCATGCCGATGGCGCGCGCGAGCTCGGTCTCGCTCGGATTGCGCAGCACGCTGCCGTCGGACACGACAACCAGCGGCAGGTCCGCCGGCGTCGGCGAATAGCGCGCGATCAACTCGGCGGCATCGTGATCGACGGCCGGATCGAGCAGATGATTCGGAAAGCCGTTGCGGGTGAGAAAGCTCTGCAGCCGCGCGATCGCCGCGGATTGGGGCGAGCCGATCATGACCGGGCCGCCGGCGCCACCCTGGATCAGATTGACCCGGCGCAGGATCAGCGCCCGCATGATGCGCTCGCCGAGCTCGGCCTCGGCGATCAGGAGCGCCCTCAGCTTGTCGGGCCGAATCAGGATGACCTCGACATCGCCCTCGGCCTGGCCATCGACCAGCGCGACGCGGCCGGAGAGCTGGGCGATCTCGGCCAGAAACTGCCCCGGCCCCTGGTCGATCACGGGCGTGACGTGGCCGAGGCCGTCGCGCTGGGTGATGGCGACATGACCGCTGAGGATCACGAACATGCCGGGACCGGGCTTGCCGGTCTCGAACAGCAGCTCGCCGTCGCGATAATTGCGGACCTCGCCGAAGCCGCGCAGCCGGGCGATCTCCTGCGCCGTCAGTTCCGGAAAGGTCTGCTCGAATCGGGCAAAGCTCTTCGCCAGATCCACCCGCTGCGCCTCGGCCGCCGTCCCGTCATCCGCCTGCATCACGCACCCCTCTTCAAACTTGGCTCAACGCTTCGATTCGTCGGGGCCGCGCGCCGCGGCCTCGTCCAGGCCGGCATCGGGCGCGGCCAGGATCTGGCTCCGTTCGCGGCTCTGCGCTTTGCGCCGCTTCAGATTTTCGCGCAGCGCCTGCTTCAGCCGCTCCTCGCGCGATACTTTCGGCGTTGGCTTGCTGGTCTGATCCGTCATCCCCCTCCTCCGGTGCCTGACGTCCGGCACAATTGATGCCGCGAGCGCGAAAGCCAAGAGGCGATGCGCCACAGACGGTAAGTTCCGCGTCCTCCGGCGTCGCCTGCCCGGATGGGGAGTTGCGGCAGCAACCACGTCCGGCGCGCGGATTCGGCGGCCGAGCCCAAAAATGTGGGCCCGACGGGCCATTTCGATCCGATTCCAGGACCTTGCGCGCGATTTTGACGGAGGCGTCCTGCGTCTTTCCCCGAAAACCGGGCGAGCCGCGCTTGCGCAGGCGGGGACCTTGTGGCAAGAACCGCCCGCGTTCGGGCGCGGCCTTCGGGCCTGATCCCCGCGAGTCCCTTCTGCTGCCGTAGCTCAGTGGTAGAGCACTCCCTTGGTAAGGGAGAGGTCGACAGTTCAATCCTGTCCGGCAGCACCATTGTTGTCCCTGTGATGTCAACAACTTACTGAACATGTTGAGATTTCCGCGCTGCGCCTGATACACACAGGTGTTGCACGATGGTTTTGAGAATGGCCTGCCCGACCAAGCGCCCCGGTTCCGAGAACTGGTACTTCCGAAAGCGCATCCCTCCCGACGTTCAAGCGATCCTTGCCAAGCTGCCCAAGGAGCAGCGGCCTCCCAATTGGTACAAGGACCACATCAGCATCTCCCTCAAGACGGCAGACCGCGCGGCAGCGAAAGCGAAATGCCCCGAGGTCGCTGCCGAGGTCGAGCGCACCATGGCGGCGCTCCGAGCTGGCCCCAAGCCGTTGTCGGTCAAGCAGATCAGCGCCCTCTCCGGTGAGCTGTACCGAGCATTCGCTGACGGCTTGGAAGACGACCCCGTGGTCGGTGCTGATCTTTGGCTGCGAGCCGCGAAGAAGATTGAGAGGGCGCGAAAGGGCGAAGAGGGTATCGTTGCTGCAGTGGGCATTCACAGGTCACATGAGGACCGTCGCCGTGCCTCGTTGGAACAGCTTCTCGGCAAGTTGACCGATACATTCCTTGCGCGACGCGGCATCCATACCGATAGCGATAGCCGCTGGAAACTCATCGAACGGGCTTCTGTCGACCTCCCTGCAGCCGCAAAGAAGCTTTCGCAGAACGCAGATGGCGACTTCACGCCCGATGATTATGCAAAGCGCTTCCCGCGATACGAAGATCCGCAGCCGAAAGCTGCCAGCGGACGATCCCTTACTGCTCTGGTGGAGGCATGGCACAAAGCGGCACCTGATCGGGGCGTTAAGGACCGCGACGCGAAACGCATCAAGCAACGGTTTGAGAAGCTGATAGACTTCCTCGAACATGATGATGCCAGTCGCGTGACCAAACAGGACATCGTTCGCTGGCGCGACCATCGCCTTGCGAACAAGATCAGCATCAAGACAATCAACGACAGCGACATCACGTCTTTCAGCAACGTCTTCAACTGGGGCGTTGAGCGCGGCTGGCTCTCAGCCAATCCAACCGAACGGACGTCCATCAAGGCCAAGCGGAACACCGCGGAGGTTCGGGAGAAGTATTTCCTGCCCGAGGAAGCCGCAAAGATTCTCCAACACGCCGCCGCCATCGTCGGCTCGGAGCGAGAGAGCCCGAAGACCACCGCCGCTAAGCGTTGGGTGCCATGGCTTTGCGCCTATTCGGGGGCCCGGGTTGCGGAGATGATCCAGCTGAGGAAACAGGACGTTCGCAAGGACTCCGCGCTCGGCTGGGTGATCAGGCTGACGCCAGAGGCTGGCAGCATCAAGAACAACAAGTTCTGCGACGTGCCCGTTCATCAGCACTTGATCGACACTGGGTTCGTCGCCTTCGTGGCCAATGCCAAGACAGGGCACCTGTTCTGCGACGCCAGCAAGGACGGCACGATCGATGGTCCAGCGGGAGGCGTTTACAAGCGCATCCTGAGCATGGTGCGCGACGTGGTCAAGGACCCGCACGTCCAACCCAACCACGCTTGGCGCTATACCTTCAAATCCTATGGGTTAGAGGCGGGCATCGAAAGCCTTACGCTGGATGCAATCTCGAACCACTCCCCGAGGACCCAAGGCGAGGCATACACCAAGGTCACTCTCAAGACGCGCTTTGCCGCCATAAGAAAGTTTCCGCGCTACTCCCTCGCCGGAAGCGACGGAGCTCTAAACATCGATCCTGCGGCGGAATGATCAACACGAAGGTGGCGCTGAGGGCGCGAGTTGAGGCGATGCGTCGATTCCCCAGGTACAGAACTGATCAAGAGCAGCAAGACCCCCGCGCCCAATCTCGTTTCGTCGCGCCCCGAGACGATCCGAGGCTTGATGACGCGGCCGAGGGGGTTCATGGGCGCCGCGGGCCAGCATCCCTCAATGCCGTACAGGCAGAGATTAGAAGCCCCCTCAGGAGGTTCGTCGGAGGCCAGCCCCTTTCTGCGAGAACCCACACTAACCGTCTGTACGAGTCTCCTAGGCGCCCTGAGGGGCCTCGGCAAACCCTTCGGCACCCACACCCGAGGCGGCACACATCGAGTGCGTGTGCAGGCGCTAGGCGCAACCCTGACCAATAGGTTGCACTACTGCATACGCATCCGGGGTTACACCCCTATAGTACACTGAAGTGAACCGGTAGGGTGAGGATGGTGGTACTGAGGTGGACCTCGATCGCCATCCCCCACTTAGAGCCCCCCTCCAATAGGGAGACTCTCTATCGGGGGTCTAAAGCGAGATGAGATTAAGTTCGATATCCTGAGTTTTTGAGGTAGTTGGCACACTCTTCTGCGGAGAAGGCGTCGAGGGCACCAGCAATTGCGGCGCAAACCGTGTCGACGGTTCGCGCCGCGGCTTTGCGTAGAAGGTGCTTGAGCTTGGCAAAGACCTGTTCGATTGGGTTCAGGTCGGGCGAGTATTTGGGCAAGAAGAAGATCCTGGCTCCTACCGAGCGGATCAATTGGCGGACGGCTTTGCTTTTGTGGCTGCCGAGGTTGTCCAAGATCACGATATCGCCCGGATGAAGGGTCGGCAAAAGAACGTGCTCTACATAGGTGCGAAAGCTTTCGCCGTTGATCGGCCCTTCAATGAACCATGGTGCATCAATGCGGTCGTGGCGCAGTGCCGCCAGAAAGGTCATTGTTTTCCACCGTCCGTGAGGGACTTTGGCGGTCAGCCTGCTACCACGCGGGCTCCATCCTCGCAACGGCGCCATGTCTGTCCTGGTCCAGGTTTCGTCGATAAAGACAAGGCGCGTGGCGTCGATGCGATCTTGATATTTCCTCCATTGCTCTCGTCGCCGCGCCACGTCAGGACGATCGCGTTCGCCAGCCTCCACGCTTTTTTTTGAAGCTGAGCTTCTCGGCATGAACGAATTCCCAGACCGAACGGTAGTCGACTTTCAACCCGCGTTCGGCGAGCTCGGCCACCAGCCCTCTTAAGGTGAAGTCGCTCGCTCTGATTCGCTGTTGCAGCCACGTGGCATGCTCACCCGAGATCGCCTTGGGCTTATGGCCGCCCATCTGGCCAGGTTCGATGCTGCCTGTCTCCTTCTCAAGCCTGGCCCAATTGATCGCTGTGCTGATCGCGACCCCAAACTGCTTGGCCGCCTTATTGCGAGACATCCCGCCCTTGATCGCGGCGACAACCCGCTTTCGAAGGTCCAGAGAATATGGTGCGCCCATCCGTGCTGGCCTCCTTCCCAGCCAACACGGTGAATCAGAAACACGCTGATTTGGGAATCCCAAATCGATTCAGGCTATTCTCATCCCGCTTTAGAGGACACCGAGGCGGACCTCGATAATCAGCCCCAATAGAAGCCAACCCAAGCAGATGGCGATGCAGCCGTCCTTTGGAGAGGGCTTCGCATCGGTGCCATCATTGGTGCCAGGCCTCCTCCTGTGCCCAGCCACTCCGAAGCGCCCCACCTCGCCTGACAGTCAATCGAAGCCCTTGGCCCGATCCACCCTCCTCACTATGGCCGCGCCCCCTTCGACCGGCGACGATCGCAACGGCATTCCACGATGCCCGGTATTCTGACGAAAATCTTTGAACCGGCACATCGACTACGAAATGAGCCCGACATCCCCCGTGCCCGGCGGCACGCTATCGCTTTTGACCACGTGCAGGGGGGCAACTTGTCAAATGCGCTTGGGCGATCGGAGGCCCATGCGAACCGCCTTCCGGCTGCTGCCGTGCCCAAGATGCTGACGCCCCGATCAGGCGGCGCACGGGCATGGCGCGGCCGGGGGCTGCAGGAGTTCGTGAGAATGCAATTCCATCGGGACGACAACGCATCGGTCGTTTTGCCCGCTGCACCTAGACGCGCTCGGAGAGACCTTCGCTGATACGCCGGCCATCGTCGCCGCCGATCAGATTGACGAGTGATGTTCCAATACGGAGCCGTTCAACGTACGCATCCGGTGAGGACCGCAGGCGGAGTAGCCCGCGTGGATGGACGATTGATCGGAGCGATCAGGCAGCGGCGGGGATGGCGGTGTGCTTCCAGCTCCAGGGCAGCAGGTCTGCGATCCTGCTGGCCGGATGATCGGGCAGCCTGGCGAGGACGTCGGCAAGCCACGCCTGCGGGTCGACGTTGTTGAGCTTGGCGGTCTGGATCAGGGTGTAGATGGCGGCGGCCCGGCGGCCGCCATCGTCGGAGCCGGCAAAGGTCCAGTTCTTGCGGCCGACGGCCACGGCGCGCAACTCGCGTTCGGCCGCGTTGTTGGTCATGCACAGCCGGCCATCGTCGATGAAGCGCGTGAACACCTCCCGGCGCTTAAGGCTGTAGTCGATCGCCTTGGCGGTCTCGCTCTTGTCGGAGAGCTTGGCGCGGCGCTCGGTAAGCATCCGGCGTAGGGTACGCATCCGGTGAAGACCGCAGGCGGAGTAGCCCGCGCGGATGGACGATTGATCGGAGCGATCAGGCAGCGGCAGGGATGGCGGTGTGCTTCCAGCTCCAGGGCAGCAGGTCTGCGATCCTGCTGGCCGGATGATCGGGCAACCTGGCGAGGACGTCGGCAAGCCACGCCTGCGGGTCGAGGTTGTTGAGCTTGGCGGTCTGGATCAGGGTGTAGATGGCGGCAGCACGGCGGCCGCCATCGTCGGAGCCGGCGAAGGTCCAGTTCTTGCGGCCGACGGCCACGGCGCGCAGCTCGCGTTCGGCCGCGTTGTTGGTCATGCACAGCCGGCCATCGTCGATGAAGCGCGTGAACACCTCCCAGCGCTTGAGGCTGTAGTCGATCGCCTTGGCGGTCTCGCTCTTGCCGGAGAGCTTGGTGCGGCGCTCGTGCAGGAAGGCATGAAGCTCATCGACCAGCGGGCGGCTGCGCGCATGGCGCGCGGCTTTGCGCTCTTGGGCCGGCAGACCGTTGATCTCGCGCTCGATCGCAAACAGAGCGTCGATCTTCGCGATCGCTTCGATCGCGATCGGCGCCTTCTTCAGCCGTGCGATCTCGAAGAACTTGCGCCGTGCATGCGCCCAGCAGCCGACCTCGATGATCGGGCCCGGCTTCCGCGATGGATCGTAGAGCCTGTTGAAGCCGGCATAGGCATCCGCCTGCATCGGTCCAGCATAGGTCGCAAGATGCGCCTCTGGATGGGTGCCGGAGCGGTCGGGCGAGTAGAAGAACAAGGCGGCCGGCGGCGCGTGCCCGGCGAAGGGCCGATCGTCGCGCACATAGGTCCAGACGCGCCCCGTGCGCGTCTCGCCCTTGGCCAGAACCGGCACCGTGGTGTCGTCGGCATGGATGCGCTCGGCAGCGAGGACATGCGCCTTGATCGCATCGACCAGCGGCATCAATGTCGCCGCCGCCGCGCCGACCCAGTCGGCCAGCGTGGAGACGTCCAGCATCACACCTTCGTGCGCATACGTCGTGCTCTGCCGGTTGAGGGGCAGGTGCAAGCCGTATTTGGCGAATAGGATGTGCGCGAGCAGACGCGGTCCAGCGCGCCCGCGCGAGATCGGATGGAACGGCGCCGGCGGCTGGCTGATCGCCTCGCAGGCGCGGCAGGAGAACTTCTCACGCACATGCTGGATCACCTTCCACTGCCGCGGCACGAGCTCCAGCGTCTCGGTCACGTCCTCGCCGATCTTGCGCAACCTGTCCCCGCCACAGCATGGACAATTGGCCGGCGCGGGATGAACGACGCGCTCCCGCGGCAGGTCTTCGGGCAGCGGCCGCCGCGCCGGACGCCGCCGCTCGAATGGCTGCACGTCTATCTTCGCGGCCTTAGCGCGTTCGCCTGCCAGCTGCGCATCGGCTTCGGCCTCCGATGCATCCTCCTCGAGGTCGGCGAGTTCCAGCTCGAGCTGATCGAGCACCGAGGCGCGCTCGGAGGATTGGCCGTGCTGTTCGTGCTTGAGCTTGGCGATCGTGAACTTCATCTGCTCGATCAGCAGCGTGCGGGCGCGGACCTCGGCTTCGAGATTGCGTGCCTTGGCTTCCGCCGCAAGCTTGGCCGCCTGGCCGGCGAGCACCAGCGCCTTCAGCGTCGCGACATCATCAGGGAGCGAATCGGCTGTGATCATCACAGAAGATGGAATCACAGCTCCGCCCGGCACGCATCAGTGCCGTGACGTTCGAGCCCTCAACCAACAGCTTCCGGGCGCCACGTCCGCTGCGGATGCCGCCAGTCGATGCCTTCGAGCAGATAGCCGAGCTGGGCCGGCGTGATCGTCACCGCTCCGTCAACAGCCTGTGGCCAGATGAAGCGGCCGCGCTCCAGCCGCTTGGCGAACAGGCACATGCCCTGGCCGTCGTGCCACAGCACCTTGATCAGCCCGCCGCTGCGGCCGCGGAACACGAACAGATGGCCGCCATGCGGATCGCGCTTCAAGGTCTCCTGGACCAGCAGCCCCAGGCCGTCGAAGCCCTTGCGCATGTCGGTATGGCCGGTCGCCAGCCAGACCTGTGTGCCGGAAGGGATCGGGATCGTCATCGCGAGCCCGCCCGGAGCGCCGTGATCACCGCCGTCACCGTCGCGGCATCCGCCGCGCCGCTGATCCGGATCTTGGTCTCAGTCCCGATCTCGACTTCGATCAGCCCCTGAGGCGGAGCTGCCGCTGCGTGAAGATCGGGATCGGCTGCAATCGTCACAGCGGCGAAGCCGGGCACGGCAGTCTCCTCGCCGCACAGCTGCTGGCGCCAGCGGAACACCTGGCTGGAATGCACACCAAACGCGCGCGCCACGCCCAGGATCGTCGCACCCGGCTGCAACGCTGCAGCGACGATGCGCTCCTTGTCAGCCCGCGACCAATGCCGCCGTCGCCGCTCCGACGTGATCACTTCAACTTCCGCTTTGGCCATAGGACTAGCTCCAGGACTAGTCCTATGGCTTCGCGAAGCCTCACTGCCGACGCAAGGTGGCCGTCACCGGGGGCTTACCGTTCAACGTCTTCAGCAAGGTCATTGCAATCGCTCCGACGACGATAGCGGCACCGAGGCTCCTGCATGCGATGATGAGCCTGACACGGCTGCAGCCTCGTCACCGCTCGACCGCTACCAAGGGCGCCCTGCCCTCCAACTCGGCCAATTACGCTCTTTGCCGACCCGAGAGAACCAACGCTGTCACCCCGTTGCTCAAGGCCGCAGATTGCGTTACATCTGTGTCAACGTTCGTTGTTTGGGATGTAACGGAAATGGCCGAAGGCGTATTCGTGGCGTATTATCGAGTCTCGACAAAGGGCCAAGGGAGATCGGGCCTCGGTTTGGACGCTCAAAAGGAGGCGGTGCGCACCTATCTCAATGGCGGTCAGTGGTCGCTCGCAGCAGCGTTCACAGAAGTGGAAAGTGGTAAGCGAGACGATGACCGTCCGCAGCTTGCCAGGGCATTACAGACATGCCGTGTCTACGGCGCCAAGCTTGTGATCGCCAAACTCGACCGACTGTCACGTGATGCACACTTCCTGCTCGGATTGGAGAAGGCCGGCGTGGACTTCGTTGCGGCTGATATGCCGCATGCAAACCGGCTCACCGTCGGCATAATGGCGATGGTCGCGGACGAGGAGCGACGCGCGATCTCGGACCGCACCAAGGCGGCCCTCGCAGCTGCGAAGAGGCGTGGTGTCGCGCTGGGCGGCGATAGGGGGGGGGCGGCTTTCACGTGCTGCAAGGAAGGCTGGCCGAGAAGCACAGATATCCCGTGCCAATGAGCGAGCCGCCGACCTTGCCCACATAATCAGGGACCTACAGTCCAGCGGCATAACATCGCTCAGCGGCATTGCCAGGAAGCTTACGGAGCGCAACATCCCCACCCCTCGCGGCTCAACAAAGTGGAGCGCTGTGCAAGTGGCCCGGACCATAGCTCGGCTTTAGCTCGCAGGGGTTCGCAACTGCCCTCTTGCCGACGCTGCATCGCGGCTGTGCATGTTCACTTCTAAGCATCCCTATCAGTGCTTTTGTTGCATTGGGGCGCCGAGTCTTCGAGTTCATGTTCCTTGAAGAAACGACTTTACGTTGCTAGAGATACAGCGAGCGATTTGCCCGCATACCATTTTAATCCCAGCCCAAGCTGCTCACTAGGCTCCGAGCCATCCATGAAATCGCAATGGTCGTCTTAACTCTCAAGGCAAAGAACGATCATCTACAGAAGGTCGCGAGCACACGCGACAACATCAAGGCCATTGCAGAGTATGTCTGGAACGCTCTCGACGCAGACGCCACCGAAATAAGCGTCGACCTCGAACGAACGTCGCTTGGTGGTATCGTGGCCATCGTCGTGCGAGACAATGGATCAGGTATTTCACAGAGCCGGGCTGAGCACGACTTCGAGAGCCTTGGCGAGTCGTGGAAACTGCACGCCGCGAGAACGCCTAGGCGAGGCCGAGCGATCCACGGGAAGGAAGGCCAAGGCAGATTACGCTTTTATTCGCTCGCACAGAAGGCCCGCTGGACCTCTGTCTACGAGACGAACGAAGGCCGCTTTCAGCTCAAGATCGAGATCGACGCCAGCCATCTCCAAAACAGCTCCGTATCAGAGCCAGCCTCGGTTCCATCTGACGAGCCCACCGGAACGATCGTTGAACTCTCACCGCTGAAGAACACCTTTGACTGGCTTGGCAGCGAAGAGGCTCGCTCGGAATTTGATTCAACATTTGCGCCCTATATAATGCAATATCCTGACGTCAAGATTGTCTATGATCAACGCCCCGTCGATCCGACCAAGACCATCGAGCATTCTCATCAGTTTCCGTCTCAGCCCATAATTTGTCCTGGTCGTACGGTTAGCGACTTAACTTTACGCGTTATTGAGTGGAAGTCGCACGTCGCTGAACGGAAAATCTACTTCGGCGGCGAAGCAGGCGTCGTCCTCGGTTCGCTACCTGCAAGCGTCACGGCGCCCGACTTCACCTTTTCCGCTTATGCTTACACTCCCTTCTTTAACGAAATCGCGAAGGCCAATCTTCTTGAGTTCGACGGGGGGCTAACAGACCCCGCCTTTGCCCGAGTACTAGAGTATATTCGCGATACCCTAGGCGACTACTTCCGCGCCCGAAAGTCCGAAAGATCAGGTGAGCTGATCCAAGAATTGAAGGACGCCGGCGTCTATCCTTATGAGGGGGACCCTCGCGACGAAATCGAGCGCCACGAACGGCAAGTCTTCGACATCGCGACCCATGCCGCCGTTTCATATTCGAAAGATTTTAAGAAGGCCGACAATCCGCTCAAAAAAATCGCGCTAGGCTTACTCAAGGAAGCGCTGAAAAATAATCCAGAGTCAGTGACGCGAATATTGAAGGCCGTCTTCAATCTTCCAAAAGTTCGGCAGGATGAGTTCTCCCTACTGCTAGAGAGAACAGAGCTCGGCAACATCATCTCAGCATCCAGCTTGGTTGCGAACAGGATAGTCGCACTTGAGGTTCTTCGAGAGATTGTTTTCGAACCGAAGCACAGGAATACAATCAAGGAGCGAGGCGAACTAGACGCTCTAATTCGAGACAACACCTGGATATTCGGTGAAGGGTTTCACTTGACAATGGCAGAAGCGGGCCTAACGAAAATTATGGACCGCGTGTCGGAGGAACTTGCGCTAAAGCGGAAGCGAGGTATCAAAGTTCGCAAACCGGACGGAAAAATTGGCCGGATCGATTCATTCTTAGGACGGGTTATTCCCGGAGAGAATGCTAGCCATCACGAATATCTCCTCATCGAATTGAAGCGCCCGTCTTTGGAGATTGGGCGAAAGGAGATGGATCAACTTGAGGACTACGTTAACGCAATTCTATCTCAGCCGGACTTTATCAACACCTCCACTCAGTGGCACTTTTTTCTTGTGACCGCAAAGTACGATGACGTCGTTAGGCAGCGTATCACTCAAGAGAACCGGCCCGCTGGACTATTTATCGACAAACCCAATCACAAAATATGGATCAAGTCGTGGGCCGAATTAATTCGGGAGTGTGGCGCGCGGCTCAAGTTTGTTCAGGAGAAGCTTCGCATCGAGGTATCCGCCGAAGAGATTCAGGAGAGAATTGCTGAGCTAAAAGCATCTGTCCTGAAATCGCCTGATCAGCCGCAATTTGAACAGCGGAAGATGGACGGGCTCTCGCGTGACTACGACAACGCCGCTACTGCTAGCGACAATGGCCAGCAACCGCAGCTCCGCTCACAATAGCCCGTCCAACAGCTCTCCTCTCGGTAACTGACTCCAGCGCCTCGCGTCGAATGAAATCAATCAGTCCACAAATATCCCTAGCTAGGCTGGCGCTTACCAGCGCCGCTTCGATTCTTGCGGATGCAGACAGCTTGTTCGCGCTCATTTCTTGCAGCAAGAGCAAAGGCGGCCACAGGGACATCGCCCGGGACATGTATACGTCTCCCCTATACCGCAAGTCCGTTCAACTGGCCGAGCTGTGGGGTATTCCCTTTTACATCTTGTCGGCGAAATACGGCTTGCTGCACCCTAGCGACTTGATCGAGCCATACGAACAGACTCTTAAGACGGCATCCAAGACGGAACGGCAGGATTGGGCCCAGCGGGTTGACAAGCAGTTACGTGAGCTTCCACGCAAGGACTTCGTCGTACTCGCCGGAGACGACTACTTTGCGCCGCTTGTTGAGGCGGGCAGCGGCGCGCCACTGAATTACTTTGCACCGATGCGTTCTCTATCTTTGGGAACGCGCCTCGCGTTCTTAAATGAGGCAATCAAACTTGAGCGGCGGCGCAGCGCTACTAGGACGGCCTATGAATTTTTTGAAAGGCTTTCAACGTCGCGGATACCACCTCGTTTGAGCGATCTATTAGCGACTGACCTTCCAACGCACGGTGTGTATTTCTTCTTTGACGAGACGCAGGCTACCCAGTTCTCAAAAATTATTCCACGACTTGTCCGCGTTGGCACGCACGGCGTTTCCGCCGGTTCGACGGCCACCCTTAGAACTCGACTACGAACCCATTTCGGAACTAGAGCAGGACAGGGCAATCATCGAGCCTCAGTCTTCCGCCTTCACGTTGGACGCGCCATAATTGAGCGTGAGAACCTCCAAGATCAATTTCCGGACTGGGGCAAAGGTCAATCCGCGTCCCGGGAGATCACTGATCGCGAGGCCGCTCTGGAGGCGAGAGTTTCCCGCTATATCGCGAATCTTCGCGTCCTCACCATTCCGGTGATCGATTCAGCCGGCAAGAGCAGCATGAGAGCAACAATAGAGCGGCAATTTATTGCGATGTTCACCGAGCACCTTTGCCCACTTGAATCCGCAAGCTCGGATTGGCTAGGGAGGTTCTCCGACAAGCCGACCATCAAAGAAACAGGCTTGTGGAACGTTCGGGACGTTGGAGAAGAATACGACCCGAAGTTTCTGACGCTACTTGAAGCTTACTTGATTAAGAATGGTCACCGCTAGCCGCGGAGGATAATATATGGCTACCGCAACCCCTCTTGCCCTCGCCATAAAGGAGGAACCCAGGCTACCGCTTTGGCTTACACACCTTTGGCAACGAGCATCCGAACACGAGCGCTTAGGTCTAGTATTAGGCGCGGGAGTATCGTTCGACGCAAAAGTCCCGCTTTGGGGTGAACTCGTACGCCGTTTGGCGGAGGCAGCAGGGCTTTCCGAACAAATTCTATTCGAGCATCAAAAGGCACGCTTTCCTGAGACTTTCCTCGCTGAAATTCTCTACCGCCACCATCATGCTGATCATCCCAAATCTGCAGATCGGTTTCACGAATACCGCGTTAACTCGGCCTGGAAACAGAAGATTCGCCAGTGCCTCTATAGAGACATTCGCGACAAGACGTTCGAACAGATTGCCAAAGAGCACCCCTACCTGAAGGGTCTAGCCAGCCTGGTGTGCAAGTCCAGATTCGCCGTGACTCTCAATTTCGATGACATCGTCGACCAAGCTGTTAGTGCGCATGTCGAGGAAATCCTAAACGCGGTACCCAACACCTCTATAGCCAATCCGGAGATCATCTTTCATCCAAAGGTCGAGACCCGAAAACACGCTCCAGTTATATACCACATCAATGGCAGCTTGCCGCACGACCAACCGAGACGCAGCAGCGCGAAAGTCGTGCTGACCGAGGACGCGTTTGCCGACGTGATGCTCTCGCCGAATTCCTACAACGCAGAGTATGTAATCAACCAATTCGCGGTACGAACTTTTGTCCTGCTTGGGCTGTCGCTGAGCGACAACTCTTTAAAGAATATTCTGAGGTCGAGCGCAAAGAGGAACCCCGCAAATCACCATTTCATCGTACTTCACGAACTGGACGAAAGCCCAAGGTCGCCCGAAGTCCGAGCAGACATTTTCGAAGTGAACCTTCACGTTTACAATCTGATCACGATATTCCTCACCACAGCTCAGCACAAAGAATTTATTGACATACTGAACGCATCGACGGCGGATCAATTCGACGAAAGGCTTCTCGCGCTCGGGGCACAAAGTACCATCCACAGAAAGTACTACATCGTCGGATCTGTTGCCTCTGGAAAAAGCTCGACGATAGATGCACTGCGGTGCTTTACCACATTCGAAGAGTTTAGCGGGCGCGTTCCGAAAGAGATGTATCAGGACGACACGAGTCTGACTGAAGAGGAGCAGAAGATTGTCGATGAATACCTCTTCCCCAGGCTCATCGACAAGAACAGAAATATGATGCGAGCTAACTCTGGTGTACGCATCATGGACCGAGCATTTCTAGACTTGTTCGCCTTCTCGAAGAATGGAAACAAAGCTGAAATCATGAGGAAGGCGCTAGAACTGAAAAATCGCATTGAACGACACAAAAAGCCTTTTGAGGACGGTCACATCTTCTTCCTTGGAGCATCGTCAGATGCTCTTGAGGAACGGCTACTTCAGCGCAGCTCTTCAAGGGATGCTGATGGGAAATTTGGCTTTGAGTTAGAAACCTTAAGGAGCCAGGACAGGTCTCTCAGGAAAATTTATCAAATTGAAGATGCGCAAGTACTCGACACAAGCCACCTCACGACCGCGGAGGTCGCGAAGGTGATCGCCAGGGAAATCTTACTGGGTGACTATCAAGAGTTTCACTTCGCGAAGCGACTCGAAGAAATAATTGCCGGGGATGGAGTGATTTGATCACTAACCGACCAAACATCTATCTTGCTGCCCCGCTCTTTTCTCCGCAGGAGAGGCAGTGGAATGCCCGGCTACGCGACGCTCTGACCGGATTTGCTGACGTCTATCTGCCTCAAGAAGATGGCGCTCTTCTGGTGGACCTCGTCGCAAGTGGCGTGTCTCTGGAAGAAGCCAAAAACTCAATCTTTTCGGCAGACATTCGCGCGATTGATCGATGCGATATTCTGCTAATCGTTATGGATGGACGGGTCATTGACGAAGGTGCGTGCTTCGAACTCGGATACGCCTATAGTCGCGGCAAGATTTGCTTGGGGTTGAAGACCGATGTCCGTTCACTGCTTCCTCTCGGAGATAATCCTATGATTGACTGCGCCCTTCGTAGAACATTCCGGGATGTTGATTCTGCTTGTGATTGGATTAGACGTCGACAATGGGAGCAGCAATGAACGCATCAGCTGCACTAGTTCTGTTTTCAGGCGGACAGGATTCCGCGACGGTCCTTGCTTGGGCACTCAGCCGCTATGAAAGGGTCGAAACAATTGGGTTCGATTACGGTCAAAAGAACGCTGTTGAGATGAACCAGCGGGCCGTTTTTCGGTCTCGATTGGTCGATCAGTTTCCCGACATGGCGCTACGACTAGGGCCGGATCACGTAGTAGCACTAGATTTAGCAAGCCAGATCGCGGGCAATATCGAAACCTTCGACCCGTCCCGGAACGAGATGCTTCATCGAAGAAGGTATATTCCCGGGCGCAACCTCATCATGATGTCGTTAAGCGCAAGTGTCGCCTTCCGCCGTGGAATAGATGTCTTGGCATGCGGGGTTAGTGAAACCGAATACTCGGGATATCCTGATTGTCGGCGGCAGGCGATGAACGCAATTGAAGCAGCGCTGAACGAAGCAACTGGCCTTTCATGGTCTATACAATGCCCCCTTATGGACCTCGATAAATCCGGTGTCTGGCGCTTGTCTTCCGACATCGGCAAGGGCGCCTTGGTGGAACTCATCAGAGAAGAGACGCACACCTGCTATGAAGGCGTAAGGGATGAACCACACCCTTGGGGATACGGATGCGCACACTGCGATGCCTGTCGACTTAGGGAGAAAGGTTGGCGGGAATTCACAGCAGCGTCAGCCTAGTAAATGCAGGGTGTTCACCCGATAGACATATGCACCCAGCGCTGATACACAGACACCAATGGTGAGGCGAAAAACCTCAATTATTTCAGTTGGTAAGGTGCGATTCGCAACAGTTCAATCCTGTCCGGCAGCACCATCCAATGTTCCCCCAAAATACCTGTCACCATCTCGGCCTCATGGTTCGAGATACGCCGCGCTTGGGACTGCGAACGACCGCCCCGACTCGGGCGCGGCGCTCCTCACCATGATGGGCCGGCTTCGAAGCCGGCGCTGCATACTAGCCATAAGCAGCGTGGTCATGGAGAGCCCGACGGGTCCATGAGGGACGACGGCGTCACTCCAATTTTTTAGTCGAGACGCCGGCCAAACCGGCGGTGCGCCCCCTCCCCCGCTTGCGGCGAGGGTTGGGGTGGGGGGGGCCGCTCCGGCGGCGGTGCACGTGGAGAGATTTCCCCCACCCGCATCGCATCTTCGATGCGATGCGACCTCCCCCGCAGGCGGGAGAGGTGCACCGTGCTTGTGGCACGGGCGTGCGTTCCAACCGCAACATGGCCTTCACTCTCAGCCCTGCTGTGTAGTGCTCGGCCCTGCCCCTCACCGTGACAGCAGGTTCTCCTTCGCCAGATCGATCACCTCGTCGCCGCGGCCGCTCATGACGGCCCGGATCAGCCAGACGCTGAAGCCCTTCACCTGCTCCAGCCCGATGGTCGGCGGCATCGACAGCTCCTGCCTGGCGATGACCACGTCGAGCACCGACGGGCCATCATGCGCGAGCCAATCGGCGACCGCGCCCGGCAGCTCGCCGGGATTCTCGACGCGGCGGCCATGGATGCCCATGGCCTGCGCCATCGCGGCGAAATCCGGATTCTCCAGATTGGTGCCGTGCTCGACGAAGCCCGAGGCCTTCATCTCCAGCGCGACGAAACCGAGCGTACCGTTGTTGTAGATCACGACCTTCACCGGCAGCTTCATCTGCTTCAGGGTGATGAGATCGCCCATCAGCATCGCGAAGCCGCCGTCGCCGGACAAAGAGATCACCTGCCGCCCCGCCTGCGCGGCCTGGATGCCGATCGCCTGCGACATCGCATTGGCCATCGAGCCGTGCACCAGCGAGCCGACCAGACGGCGACGGCCATTCATGGCGATGTAGCGCGCGGCCCAGATCGTCGGCATGCCGACATCGAAGGTGAAGACGGCATCGTCCGACGCCGTCTCGCTGATCAGCCGCGTCAGATATTGCGGATGGATCGGACGGCGGCCAGGCGTGCCGACCGCGAGATCGTCGAGCCCTTTGCGCGCCGAGGCGTAGCGCGCGAGATTGTCGTCGAGGTGACGGCGATCGGATTTGGCATTGAGCTTCGGCAGCAGCCCGCGAAGGGTCTCACCGATGTCGCCGACCACGCCGACATCGAGCCGGGCGCGGCGGCCGAGCTGGCCCGGCCGGATGTCGACCTGCGCGATTCTGACATCGTTCGGAATGAACTGCTTGTAGGGAAAATCGGTGCCGAGCATCAGCAGCGTGTCGCAGCTGTGCATGGCGTGATAGCCGGAGGAGAAGCCGATGAAGCCGGTGAGCCCGACATCATAGGGATTGTCGTATTCGACATGCTCCTTGCCGCCGAGCGCATGCACGACCGGGCTCTGCAGCGTCTCGGCGAGCTGCATCAGCTCCGCATGCGCGCCGGCACAGCCGCGGCCGCAGAACAAGGTCACCCGCTCCGCGCCATTGAGCAGCGCCGCGAGTGCATCGAGCTCGGGCTCGGCGGGCCGCACCACCGGCTTCGGCGGCAGCAGGCCGATCGTCGGCGGCAACGCGCGCTTCGGTGCCGCCTTCAGCGCGACATCGCCAGGGATGACGATCACGGCGACGCCGCGCTCGCCGAGCGCTGCGCGTATCGCGTTCTCCAGCACGAACGGCATCTGCGTGGGATCGGAGATCAGCTCGCAATAGACGCTGCATTCGCGGAACAGGTTCTGCGGATGGGTCTCCTGGAAGTAGCCGCCGCCGATCTCGCTCGACGGAATGTGCGCGGCGATCGCCAGCATCGGCGTGCGGCTGCGCTGCGCGTCGTAGAGACCGTTGATGAGATGCAGATTGCCGGGACCGCAGGAGCCGGCGCACACCGCGAGTTGGCCTTTGATCTGCGACTCTCCCGACGCCGCGAAGGCCGCGGCCTCCTCATGCCGGACATGCACCCAGTCGATCGTCCTGCGCACGCGCAGCGATTCGGTGAGCCCGTTGAGGCTGTCGCCGACGACGCCATAGATGCGCTTGACGCCAGCGATTTCGAGCATCTCGACGATCTGGTCTGCAATGGTGGCCATGAGCAAATGAGTCCCTTGTAGAAGGCTTGAGGAGATGAGAAGCAACGCGGCTGATATCGGACATCACAGCCGCCACGGCCCGCGCCGGCCAATCAAAATTTCGCGGCTGCGAAAGTTCCCTGGGGATCGCCGCGCAGCGGCTTGGGAATCACGATTGGATGTCGAAGGCGTGACATCGCCTCCTCGCGGCGCGCATGGCGTCCGAGCTTTGCTGCAGGACCGCCCTCTTTGGACATCAAGGGCGCAGGGAAGGCCGGGAGCCTGCCGCTCCCATGGCCCGCCTGCAGAAAAAGAATGCAGGCGGCAGTCACCACAGGTTCGGCGGGGACATCCCGGCCCTCCCTGCGCGATGGGCTTACGAATTATACGCGCTCTCCCTGGGGACCGGGCTTGTTTGCCCCCATCACCCGCGATGCGCGTGAAGCACATCAGCGAGCTTGGCCTCAGCGTCGGGAGGCCAGGACCACGCGACTTCATCGTCCGTCATGTCACAAGCCGTCTCGCGCTGACGCGCCTTGGCGCCACACCGGCCATCGCATCCCACACACAACGCTCGTGACGACTCGCGAAGCGCCCCTCTTCGATGAGCGCGGGACGCCGGAAAATCTGGATGTGATTTGCCCGACGATGCAAGCCGAATGGCTGCGGCAAACTGGCACGACGGGCAATTTGGGCATGGCGGATATGCGGGGCAAAGTAGTCAAGTGAAAGGCTGAGCCGGAATCAAAATCTACTTGCTAGGGCAAGAGCGAGAGCCGGCACGTAGCGTCGCAAAGCGTGGCGCCGCGGCGCGCGCCTGAGGAGCCAAGCCGATGACATTGCTGCGGCTCACGTCAGCTCCTTCAGGCCGCCTGATGTTTCAATCTGCGCACGATAGCGCAACCGCGGCCCGGGCCTGATCTCGGGCGGACGATCGAGTGAAAGCGTGCGATAGAAGGCCTGCAACGCGGTGGGGTCCGGATGTTCGAGCACGAAAGACCTCAATCGCGCGCCGAGATCGGCAATGCTCGCCATCGCACGCGGCCTGCCGCGCCTGTCGATGATGGAGGGGACCGCGCCGTCGCGCGGCAGCGCGCCATCATTCGGAACGGTGAAATCGAAGGCCGGATCGAGGTCGGGCAATGCGCGCTTCTCGCCAAACACACCGGGATGCCCGGCCACGACCAGATCGATCGCGTCCGTCCTTGCGACCCAGCCGCGCAGGCGGCGGCCCTCGTCCCAATCCACCCTCACCCGCTTGTGGTCATCCAGACCAAACCAGCGCGCCCGCCTGGGTGTTGCCGCCGCGGGATCGACGGCCACGATCTCCAAATAGACCGCATCGCCAAGCTGCAGCAGATGATTGTGCGTCCCCATGTAATCATGGCGCTGCCCGAACGGGACATCAAGATCGATGAAGTGGCGAACATGCGCAACGCCCTCGGCGAGGCTCGGCGCGATGACCGTAAGGTCATCGAGCTTCAGCATGTCCTGTATATCCGCTCCATGAAAGAGAGACCGCCGGCGGCGATCCAGCGCTGGCGAGCATCGGCGACAGCCGAAGCCCCCAGGCCTCTGCTCGCGGGCACTCCTGCAGGCTACGCGCTTCCGCGATCGACCCGCGGGGACGCCGTCTTACCGCAGCCAGCGCCGCACGTTATCGTCACGCCGCCCGCACCGAATCCAGGAAACGGCTGACTTCGTCGCGGAGGCGGCTGCTCTGGCCGGATAGCGACTTGGCGGCGGACAGCACCTGGGACGAGGCGGAGCCGGTGGCATCGGCGCCCTGCCGGACATCGGCGATGTTCGCCGAAACTTGTTGGGTGCCGTGGGCGGCCTGTTGGACGTTGCGCGAGATCTCGCGCGTCGCCGAGCTCTGCTCCTCGACCGCGGAGGCGATGGCGGAGGCGATCTCCGACATCCGGGCGATGGTCTCGCCGATCTCCTTGATCGAGCCGACCGACTCCTGGGTCGCGCTTTGGATGCCGCCGATCTGCTGGCCGATCTCGCCGGTGGCCTTCGCGGTCTGCTCGGCCAGCGCCTTGACCTCGGAGGCGACGACCGCGAAGCCGCGGCCGGCCTCGCCGGCGCGCGCGGCCTCGATCGTGGCATTGAGCGCGAGCAGGTTGGTCTGTCCGGCGATCGCATTGATCAGCTCGACGACGTCGCCGATCCGCGCGGCGGCCTTGGCGAGCTCCGCGACATTGTCGTTGGTCTTGCGCGCCTGCGCCAGCGCCTCGCTGGCGATGCGCGCGGAATCCTGCACCTGGCGGCTGATCTCGTTGACCGAGGAGCTCATCTCCTCGGCAGCTGCGGCGACCGAATGCACGTTAGTCGAAGCCTCCTCGGAGGCTGCGGTCACCACCGTTGCGAGCTCCAATGACCGGCCGGCCGTGGTCGTCAGCGAGGCGGCTGAGCGCTCCAGGTCGGCCGACGCCGATGACACGACGCCGACGACCTCGCCGATCGCCATCTCGAACTCGCGCGTGAAGCGCTCGACCCGCTGGCCGCGCTCGATCTTCGCCTGGGCTTCGGCCGCAGCCGCCTGCTCCGCGCGCTTCTTCTCGAGCAGGGCCTCCTTGAAGGTCTGCAGCGAACCGGCCATCGCGGCGATCTCGTCGTCGCGATCGCTGGTCGGCACGACGACATCGTCGTTTCCGGCGGCCATCTGGCCGATCAGCCCGGTGAGGCTCACGATCGGATTGATGACTCGGCGGCGCAGCAGCGTGGTGACGAGCACGAGAATGCCGAGCAGCGTCGCGACCACGATCGTCGCCAGCGCGAGCATCATATAGGCTGTGTCGCGCGCGGCGACCGCCCGGTCGCGCGCCTCGGCGATCGCGGCGTCGCGCACGATGAAGAATTTCTGCACGGCCGGGACCACGGTCTCAGCCAGCTGATCCGCATTGAGAGAATAATTGAGGTCGCCGAGACCGGCCGCGATGTCCTTGTCGACGATCGGGATGGCGCGTCCAAAATAGGATTCGCGCGCGTCCTTAAAGGCGGCAAGCAGGCGCTCCGGATTACCGAGCTGGTCGATGCCGGCCTCGAGGCGCTCGCGATCGACCTCGGTGCGGCCCTGGGCGCGGTCCATTGCCGCCTTCTCGGCCGGGGTCACAGCGCGCCGCGCACTGAGCGCGGGCGACAGAGCCGCGGCGCGGCCTCCGGCGGTGACACGCAGATCCTGCGCGGTGCGGGCCACGTCGAGCAGCGTGGTCAACGACGCGTCGGCATTGGCGATGTGGTTCTGCAGGCGGTTGAGGATCGGCTCGATGGCGAGGGCTACCTGGGTGACACCGGGGAGAAATCCCTTGATCGCGGCCTGGTCGCGCGCGTTCAGCGGCACGTTCAACGCGGGGTCCACCTTGGACAGGATCTCGGACAGCTTGGATGAGGCCTGCTCCAGGCTGCGCGTGATCCCCTCGCTGTCGGACACGTTGGCGAGCTGCGCGCGGGCCTTGGCGAACGAGGCGTCCGCCGATTGCCTGATCTTGCGCACGCCCTCGAGCTGCGCGGGGGAGGCAGGCCCCTCCTGGAAGATCGGCGTGATGTAGGGGGCGCGATGGCCGACGACGTCCTGCGCGAACAGCAGCACGGCGCCGAAGGCCTCGACGGTCTTGATGGCTTCAGCCTTGTCGTTGACGGCCCTGACCTGCTCGATGACCACTTGCGCGGCGGGCAGAATGGCCAGCGCGGTCACCGACAGCATGGATATTGCGAACAGACGGCCGATTTTCATCGTTGAATCCCGGTTTCGATCCGGCGACGCTACGGGCCGATCGCTTAAGTTTATGCTTAATTTAACCGCCGTAGTTCTACGGGATTTCCGGGCGGAGCCCGTGCCTGGGGCTGGTGCAAAGCGCGTTACAGGTCGAAATACGTCGGCAGCAACAGGACATCAAGATCGATGCAGCGACGAACATGCGCAGCGCCCTCGGCGAGGCCCGGCGCGATGACCGAGAGATCGCCGGCGAGGATCCTGTGCTGGCGAGCATCGGCGACAGCCGAAACTACAGGCCCTTGCTCACAGGCACTCCTGCAGGCTACGCGCTTCCACGGCGATCGACCAGCGGGGACGACGTCTCACCGCAGCCGCCTCATTGAGCGCGCGTCACGCCGCGCGCACCGAATCCAGGAAGCGGCTGACTTCGTCGCGGAGGCGGCTGCTCTGGCCGGACAGCGATTTGGCGGCGGACAGCACCTGGGACGAAGCAGAGCCGGTGGCATCGGCGCCCTGCCGGACATCGGCGATGTTCGTCGACACCCGTTGGGTGCCGTGGGCGGCCTGCTGGACGTTGCGCGAGATCTCGCGCGTCGCCGAGCTCTGCTCCTCGACCGCGGAGGCGATGGCGGAGGCGATCTCCGACATCCGGGCGATGGTCTCGCCGATCTCCTTGATCGAGCCGACCGACTCCTGGGTCGCGCTCTGGATGCCGCCGATCTGCTGGCCGATCTCGCCGGTGGCCTTCGCGGTCTGCTCGGCCAGCGCCTTGACCTCGGAGGCCACGACCGCGAAGCCGCGGCCGGCCTCGCCGGCGCGCGCCGCCTCGATCGTGGCGTTGAGCGCGAGCAGGTTGGTCTGGCCGGCGATCGCATTGATCAGCTCGACGACGTCGCCGATGCGCGCCGCTGCCTTGGCGAGCTCCGCGACATTGTCATTGGTCTTGCGCGCCTGCACCAGCGCCTCGCTGGCGATGCGCGCGGAGTCCTGCACCTGGCGGCTGATCTCGTTGACCGACGAGCTCATCTCCTCGGCGGCTGCGGCCACCGAATGCACATTGGTCGAGGCTTCCTCGGAAGCCGCGGTCACGACCGTGGCGAGCTCCAATGACCGGCCGGCGGTGGTCGTCAGCGAGGCGGCCGAGCGCTCCAGATCCGCCGACGCCGACGACACGACGCCGACGACCTCGCCGATCGCCATCTCGAACTCGCGCGTGAAGCGCTCGACCCGCTGGCCTCGCTCGATCTTCGCCTGGGCTTCGGCGGCAGCCGCCTGCTCGGCGCGCTTCTTCTCCAGCAGCGCCTCCTTGAAGGTCTGCAGCGAGCCGGCCATCGCGGCGATCTCATCGTCGCGATCGCTGGTCGGCACGACGACGTCGTCGTTGCCGGCGGCCATCTCGCCGATCAGCCCCGTGAAGCTCACGATCGGATTGATGACACGGCGGCGCAGCAGCGTGGTGACGAGTCCGAGAATGCCGAGCAGCGCCGCGACCACGACCGTCGCCAGCGCGAGCATCAGATAGGCCGAGTCGCGCGCGGCGACCGCCCGATCGCGCGCCTCGGCGATGGCGGCGTCGCGCACGATGAAAAATTTCTGCACGGCCGCGAGCACGGCCTCAGCCAGTTGACCCGGACCGAGAGCGGAGTCGGAGTTGGCGAGAGCGGCCGCGATGTCCTTGTCGACGATCGGCAAGACGCGTTCGAAATAGGCTTCGCGCGCATCCTTGAAGGCGGCGAGCAGGCGCTCCGGATTGCCGAGCTGGTCGATGCCGGCCTCGAGACGCTCGCGGTCGACGTCGGTGCGGCCCTGGGCGCGATCCATCGACGCCTTCTCGGCCGGGGTCAACGCGCGCGCCGCGCTGCGCGCCGGCGACAGAGCCGCGGCGCGGCCTCCGGCGGTCACGCGCAGATCCTGCGCGGTACGGGCCACGTCGAGCAGCGTAGTCAGCGACGCATCGGCATTGGCGATGTGGTTCTGCAGGCGGTTGAGGATCGGCTCGATCGCAAGAGCCACCTGGGTGACGCCAGGGAGAAAACTCTTGATCGCGGCCTGGTCGCGCGCGTTCAACGGCACGGTCAACGTCGGCTCCACCTTGGAAACGATCTCCGACAGCTTGGACGAGGCCTGCTCCAGGCTGCGCGTGAGCCCGTCGCTGTCGGACACGTTTGCGAGCTGCGCACGGGCCTTGGCGAACGAGCCGTCCGCCGCCTGCCTGATCTTGCGCACGGCATCGAGCTGCGCGGGGGTTGCAGGCCCCTCCTGGAAGACCGGCGTCATGTAGGGGACGCGATGGCCGACGACGTCCTGCGCGAACAACAGCACGGCGCCGAAGGCTTCGACGGTCTTGATGGCTTCAGCCTTGTCGCGGACGGCCCTGACCTGCTCGATGACCACCTGCGCAGCGGGCAGAATGGCCAGCGCCGTCACCGACAGCATGGATATTGCAAACATTCGGCCGATTTTCATCGTTGAATCCCGGTTTCAATGAGCCGAAGCTACGGACCGATCGCTTAAGTTTATGCTTAATTCAACCGCCGTAATTCCACGGGCTCTCCCCCCGCGGAGCCCGTGACTGAGGCTGGTCCCAAGCGTCTTACAGGTCGAAATTCGTCGGCAGCATCACGACATCGCGGATGGTCATGCCGCGCGGACGGGTCAGCATGAACATGATGACGTTGGCGACTTCGGCGGGCTCCAGCAGGCTGCCGGACTCCCGCGCTTCCTTGAGCTTCTCGGCCGGCCAATCGGCGATCAATGCGGTGACCACCGGGCCGGGCGAGATCGCGCCGACGCGGATGCCGTGCTTGAACACCTGGCGCCGCACGGTCTGCACGAAACAGTCGATCGCCCATTTCGAAGAGGCATAGATCGGCTCCCACGGCGTCGGGTAATGCGCCGCCAGCGAGCTGGTGACGATGATGTCGCCGGAGCCGCGGTCGATCATGTGCGGCAGCGCGTCACGCACGTTCTTCATGACGACATTGACATTGAGGTTCAGCATGCGGTCGATCGCATCCGTCTTGGCATCGACCAGATCGCCGCCAAGATAGCTGCCGGCATTGGCATGCAGGATGTCGAGCCGGCCGGCGGCATCGAGGATGCGCGGCAGCAGCGTGGCGCAATCAGTGGCATCGAGCAGATCGATCACCACGGGGATCACGGCTTCGCCATGCCGCTCGCGCAAGCGAGCCAGCGCCGACGCATCGCGGTCGATCATCACGACACGGGCACCGGCGGCGAGCATCGCCTCGCTGCTGGCGAGGCCGATGCCTGATGCGGCCCCGGTGACGGCGGCCACCTTGCCTTCGAGTTCCCCGGTCATCACGTCCTCCCTGTGAGCGCGCACCCTAGCGCAATTCGCGCATGGCCGCCGCGTCTCTTTGGAGCCAATCCAAGGCCCGCGCGTTGCATTCCCGCCGCACGATGAAGAGCCCGATGGTGGAGACGATCGACGCCTATCTCGCCCGCAAGCATCAGGAGCTGCAGCTCTTGAACGCCTGCCTGCGCCGTCCCCATGCCGTGCCGGCGCCGCGCTCGGTCAGCGAGGTTGTCCGGCACAAGTTTCAGCTTGCGGCGGCGCTGAAGGCCGAACATGCGCTGACCGACTGGAGCGCGACCGAGACGGCCTGGGCCGATACGGATGATCACCACGCCGGCCGTTCGCGTTGAGCCATGACTATCAGCGCACCGATCTCGACGTACGCGGCCCGTCCTTCTATGCGCTGCAACAGAGCCCCGACTCCACCATCTACACGATTTCCGGCATGGCGGCGATCGCGGCGCTGCTGCTGGCGACGCGGCCGGTGCTCGGCGAGGCCGACCTGATGATGCTGCCGGGCTCCTATGGCGAGACCCAGGAGCTGATCGACGCGCATGCGCGGCATCTGCGCTCGGTGACGCTCCCGGACGACCTGGCCGACACTTTGGCGCGGCGATCGTCCGCGCCGCGGCTGCTGCTGCTCGATTCCAGCGCGACGGCGGCGCGCTTCGAAGCCGTGCTTCGCTGCGCACGCCCGGCGATCAATCTCCTGATCTTCGACACCACCTGCTTTGCCAATGGTTCGGGACGCATCCGCCGCGTGCTCGCCTGGGCGCGGCGCTGTAACGTGCCGGTCGCGATGCTGCGCAGCCACACCAAGCTGGATTCGCTCGGCGCCGAATATGGCCGCCTGGGCTCGGTGGTGTTTGTCGATTGGACGACCATGTTGCCCGGCCGTCTCGCGCTTCAGGCGCTGCCCGAGGAAACGCGCAACGCCGTCAGGCTGCTCGGCGGCGCGGCGCTGCCGGCGCATTTTCCGCCCTATGTCGGCATGGCGCCCTACCGGGATCTGACCAATAGACGCGTCGCCGCCATCCTGCGCAACAGCCGCCGCGCGCGGCGCCAATTCGCGCGGACGCTGCGCGGCCTCACCGCGGAGCTCGATTTCGCGCACGGGCTCTACGTGACCCTCAACAGTGACGCGCCGCTCGACGAGGCCAGCGCGCGGCAGCGGCCATGAGCGAGGATCTGCGCCGCGCCGGCCTGCCGATCCGTCACGCCGGCAGCTTCGGCTTCGATTTCGCCGCGACCGAATGGTTTCGCGACGCCACCACCGATCGCTACAGCGTGCGCGTCGCCGTGCCCGATCTGCCCGTCGCGCTCTGGGACGAGCTGACGGATGCCATCGCGACCTGGTGGTCCATGCATCAGGGACGATCTGCCGCGGCGTGACCGCGCGCGATGGCACGTGGTTTGCCTTTCCGACGGCAAGCGATCACGCCGCAGGAGGGCCCATGAGCAGCTCGAAAACTGATATGTCACGCCGGATTGTCCTCGGCGGATTGGGGGCTGCCGGCTTGAGCGCGTGGGCGCCGCGCGGGGCCGGGGCGCAGGGACGCGCCGAGACGCTGCTGGTGGTGCAGGAGCTCGGCCCCAATTCGCTGGACATGCAGGGCGTCGGCGCGAACCAGACCGTCAACGGGCTCGCCTGGAACTGCTACGACCGGCTGCTCAGCTACGCGGCCAAGACCCTGCCCGATGGCACCACCTCCTACGACCGCGCCGTGCTGGCGCCGGAGCTCACCGAGAGCTGGGAGGTCGCCCCCGACGGCCTGTCCTGCACCTTCAAGCTGCGCAAGGCTGCGACCTTCCATGACGGCACGCCGGTCACGGCCAAGGACATCAAATGGTCGTTCGACCGCGCCGTCTCGGTCGGCGGCTTCCCGACGTTCCAGATGTCGGCGGGATCGCTGGAGAAGCCGGAGCAGTTCGTCGTGGTCGACGATCACACCTTCCGCATCGACTACATCCGCAAGGACAAGATGCTGCTGTTCAACGTCGCGGTCGTCGTGCCCTTCATCATCAATTCGGAGCTTGCGAAGAAGAACGCCACGGCGGAAGACCCCTGGGCGCTGGCCTGGCTGAAAGCCAACGAGGCCGGCAGCGGCGCCTACAAGGTCGAGAGCTGGAAGCCCGGCACCGAGACCGTGCTGAGCCGCTTCGACAATTGGACATGCGGGCCGCTGCCGAAGATCAAGCGCGTGATCGCGCGCGACATCCCCTCCGCCGGCACCCGCCGCGCCATGCTCGAGCGCGGCGACGCCGATCTCTCCAGCGGCTTCGCGCCGCGCGATTTCGATCAGCTGATCAAGGAGGGCAAGGTCAAGGTGACGGGCGTGCCGATCCCCAACGCGCTGTGGTATGTCGCGCTCAACACCGCCAAGCCACCATTCGACAACGTCAAGCTGCGCCAGGCGATCGCCTGGGCGATGCCCTATGAGCAGATCCAGTCGGGCGCGTTCTTCGGCCGCGCGGTGCCGATGTATGGCGGCGCCGGCGAGGTGAGCAAGCCGGAGTGGCCGCAGCCGTTCCCCTATGTGACCGATCTCGACAAGGCCAGGGCGCTGATGAAGGAGGCCGGCTTCGAAGCCGGACTGGAGACGACACTGTCGCTCGACGCCGGCACCGCCACGGTCGGCGAACCCACGGCGATCCTGATCCAGGAGAACCTCGCCAGGATCGGCATCAAGGCCTCAATCGACAAGATCCCCGGCGCCAACTGGCGCACGACGCTGAACAAGAAGGAGCTGCCGATGGCGCTCAATCGCTTCAGCGGCTGGCTCGATTATCCCGAATACTATTTCTATTGGAATTTCCACGGCCGCAATTCGATCTTCAACATCTCGTCCTATCAGAGCAAGGACATGGACGCGCTGATTGAGACGGCGCGCTTCACCAATGACGCCGCGGAGTATGAGGCAACCGTGAAGGCGTTCATCACGCTGTGCATGCGCGAGGTGCCGGTGGTGCCGCTCAACCAGCCGATCCACGACGTCGCGATGCAGAAGAACGTGAGCGGCTATGAATTCTGGTTCCACCGGGAGCCGGACTACCGGCAATTCGTGAAGGGATAGCAGTCAGTCAGGCGGAGGCCGACGGACAACCGGCTATGTGACGACACCTCTCGCCACGAGACGCTGCACGCTCTCCCCTTTTAGAAGAGGGTGCGCCGTCTCCGTGGCTTGCCTATTCGCGTCGCCGATATCATCGCGCCCTCATTGCGCGGCCCCTTCACAACCACCCGCGCTTTCTGAACTGCCAGTACAGCACGCTGCACACCGCGACGATGACGCCGAGCACGGCGTAGTAGCCATATTGCCATTTCAGCTCCGGCATATGCTCGAAGTTCATGCCGTAGATGCCGGCCACCGCGGTCGGCACGGCGAGGATCGCGGCCCAGGCGGCGAGCCGGCGGGCAATGTCGGTCTGCTGCGCCTGGCCGGCCATCATGCTGGCCTCGAACACGAAAGCAAGGATCTCGCGCAGCGAATCCGCATCCTCCTCGGCGCGCTTGGCGTGGTCGAGCACGTCGCGAAACAGCGGTGCCATCTCGGCATCGATCGCGACATTGTCGGCGTGCTCCAGCCGCTTGCAGACGTCGACCACGGGACCGACGGCGCGGCGCAGCCGCAGCAGGTCGCGCCGGAGCCGATAGAGCCGGTCGACCTCGTGACGCGCCAGCGGCCGCTGCAGCACGACCTCCTCAAGCGTCTCGACCTCGGCCATGATGCTCTCGGTCACCGGGAGATAATTGTCGACGATGAAATCGAGGATCGAATAGAGGATGTAGTCCTCGCCCTTGGCGAGCGAGCCCGGACAGCTCTCGCAGCGCTCGCGCACCGCGCCATAGGAGGTCGAGGCGCCGTGGCGCACCGAGACGACGAAGCCCGGACCGACGAAGATGTGCGTCTCGCCGAACACGATGTGACCCTGCACCAGCTGCGCGGTGCGCGCGACCACGAACAGCGCGTCGCCATAGCGCTCGACCTTCGGCTGCTGATGCGCCTTCGACGCGTCCTCGATCGCCAGCTCATGCAGGTCGAACTGGCGCGCGATCCGCCGCAACAGCTCGGCATCCGGCTCATGCAGCCCGATCCAGACCACGTGGCCGGGCCGCTTGCTCCAGGCGCCGGCGTCCTCGATCGCGATGTCGACGACGCGGCGACCGCCGGCGTAGACGCCGGCCGCGACCACCCCCGGCTCGCGTGGCCGGCCCCGCCCCTGTGCGACTGGGGCCTCGCCCGGCGCTGGCGTGGTGACATGGCGCATGCTGGCTCTCCGCTGTCGCCGCTGATTTTCCGCGCCCGGCCTCGTCCGGTCAAGCTGCGCATCAGGTCACGCCGGTGGGGCCGTCGAGCAGCTGCCTGACGCGGCGGACCAGATCGGTGCGGCGGTACGGCTTGTTGATGATCTCGAACTCGCCGATGTTCGCATCGGCCCGCTCCACCGCGGCATCGGAATAGCCGGTCGTGAGCAGCACCTTCAGCTTGGGCTGGCGCTTGCGCGCCTCGCGCGCCAGCACGGTGCCGTTCATGCCGCCGGGCATCACAAGATCGGTGAACAGCAGATCGAAGCGGGTCTCCGAATCCAGCAGCTCAAGAGCGGTCGGCGCATTGGCGGCGATCTCCGTGCGATAGCCGAAATCCTCCAGGATCGAGCGCGCGAGCTCGGCCACGTCGGCACGGTCCTCGACGATCAGGATGCGCTCGCTGCCGGTGCGGTCCATCGCCATCTGCGGACGGATCGCGGGCGCCGCGATCTCCTGCTCGGTGGCCGGGAACAACAGCTGGACGGTCGTGCCGAGGCCGACCTCGCTGTAGATATAGGTACTGCCGCCGGACTGCCGGGTGAAGCCATAGACCATCGCGAGCCCGAGCCCGGTGCCCTTGCCCTCTTCCTTGGTGGTGAAGAACGGCTCGGCGACACGGGCGAGAATCTGCGGCGGAATGCCGACGCCGTCGTCGGACACTTTCAGCGCCACGTAGCGGCCGCCCTTGGGCACGCCGAACTGCACCACGTCCTCCTCCGAGATCTCCTTGTTCTCGGTGCGGATCGTGAGCGTGCCGCCATCGGGCATCGCGTCGCGGGCATTGACGAACAGGTTGAGCAGCGCGACCTCCGCCTGGGTCTGGTCGATCCGGCTGTTCCACAGGCCTGGCTCCGCCTTGACCTCGATGCGAACGCTTTCGCCGAGCGTCTGCCGTGCCATCTGCACCAGGGTTTCAATCATGTTGTTGAGGTTGATCGGCCGGCTGTCGAGACGCTGCTTGCGCGCGAACGACAACAGCTGCTGCGTCAAGGTCGCTGCACGGTTGGCGGCGGAGCGGATGTTCTCGACCGCGCGGCGATGCCGCGGGGCAAGCCCGCTCACGGCGCCCTGCAATGTCTCGGTGTAGCCGATGATGACCTGCAGGATATTGTTGAAGTCGTGCGCGATGCCGCCGGTGAGCTGCCCGATCGCCTCCATCTTCTGCGACTGCACCAGCGCGCTCTCGGCATCGCGCCGCCGCGACACGTCGAGCTGGGAGCCGAAGAAATACACCAGCTCGCCGTCGCGGTTGTAGACCGGGCTGATGAACAGCGCATTCCAGAACGTCGCGCCGTTCTTGCGGTAGTTGAGGATCTCGACCGCAATGTCGCGACGACTCGCGATCGCGCTGCGGATTGCCGCGATCGTCTCCTGGTCCGTATCGGGCCCCTGCAAGAAACGGCAATTGGTGCCCACGATCTCGTTGAGCTCGTAGCCGGTCATTTCCAGGAACGCGCGGTTGGCGAACAGGATCGGATTGTCGCTGTGGCGCGGATCGGTGACGATCATCGGCATCCGCGTGGTCTCGACCGCGGCGAAGAAGATGTCATGGTGCTCCGACGACAGATCGGACGCATCGCCGCGGTCGACGACCGCGCGCGCCCGCTGCGGCTTCTCTTCTGACATGCTTCCCAGCTCCGCCTTTCCTTCTTCATGCCGCGCACGGCCGCGCCGGACATCCGATGCAGCGCACCCTCGATATGCCGCCCGAGGGGATCGGGTTCCCGGTTTCGCCAGCGTGGCGCATATGCAGGGACGTGCTCACGAAAACGCGACGCCCTGTCGCGGGAACGAATGCCAAGAAAGCAGCACCGCGACCCGCTCCGAGGCGCGCGCCAATTCTCGTCGGCTGCTGCTCGACGCGCCCGATGCAGACGCGCTACATCGTCGTCTCCATCATCGTTAACGGCAGGAATCATCGTCATGGCAGAACAACGGGTCGCGCTGGTCACCGCCGGCGGCAGCGGCATGGGCGCGGCAGCGGCCCGCCGCTTGGCCGCGGACGGCTTTCACGTCGCCATCCTCTCGTCCTCCGGCAAGGGCGAGGCGCTGGCAACCGAGCTCGGCGGCCTCGGTGTCACCGGCTCGAACAGGTCCAACGACGATCTGAACCGCCTCGTCGACGGCGCCATGAGCCGATGGGGCCGCATCGACGTGCTCGTGAACAGCGCCGGCCATGGCCCGCGGGCGCCGATCCTGGAGCTGACCGACGAGCAGTGGCACGCGGGGCTCGACACCTATCTGCTCAACGTGATCCGCCCGTCGCGTCTGGTGACGCCGATCATGCAGGCGCAGAAGGGCGGCGCGATCATCAACATTTCCACCGCCTGGACCTTCGAACCGTCGGCGATGTTCCCGACCTCGGCGGTGTTTCGCGCCGGGCTCGCCGCCTTCACCAAGATCTTCACCGACAGCTATGCGGCCGACAATATCAGGATGAACAACGTGCTGCCGGGCTGGATCGACAGTCTCCCTGCGACCGAAGAGCGTCGCAGCAGCGTGCCGATGGGCCGCTACGGCAAGGCCGAGGAGATCGCCGCGACCATCGCTTTCCTCGCCTCCGACAGCGCGGCCTATATCACCGGCCAGAACATCCGCGTCGACGGCGGCCTGACCCGCAGCGTGTGAGCCGCTGCGCGTCGTCAGAACATCTCGAAATACTCACGCTGCTCCCAGTCCGACACCTCGGCCTGGAAGCGCTCGATCTCGGCATTCTTGATGAAGGTGTAGTAGTCGATGAAGGTGGCGCCGAATGCGTTGCGGAAGAAGGCGTCGGCCTTCAGCGCGTCGACCGCCTCATGCAGCGACTTCGGCAGCAGGCTGGCCTTGGTCTCATAGGGCACGTCGGCCGACGGTCCCGGATCGAGCTTGCGGTCGACGCCGTCGAGGCCGGCCAAGATCTGCGAAGCCATGTACAGATAAGGATTGGCGGCAGGCTCGCCGATGCGGTTCTCCAGCCGCGTGGCGGAATCGCCTGCGCCGCCGAGCACGCGGATCATGACGCCGCGGTTGTCGCGGCCCCAGATCGCGCGGTCCGGCGCCAGCGAATAGGACCGGTAGCGGCGGTAGCCATTGATGGTCGGGGTCGAGAACACAGCGGCGGCGCGCGCATGCGCGAGCAGGCCCGCCATGTAGTGACGGCCGAGCGCGGACAGCCCGTCCGACTCCAACGTCATGAACGCGTTGCTGCCGTCGCGCGCGACCAGCGACTGGTGCAGATGCCAGCCTGACGACATCACATTGGGAATGCGCGGCCGGCACATGAAGGTGGCGTGATAGCCGTGGCGCTGGGCGATCTGCTTCACGGCGCTGCGGAACAACACCATAGTGTCGGCCGGCGCAAGCCCGATCGCCGGCTGCAGCACGAACTCGCACTGGCTCGGACCATATTCGAGCTCGATCGAGCGCAGGGGCAGGCCCAGCGCGACGAGATTGGCCCTGACGATCTCGAGCGCCGGCTCCATCTGATCGAAGCGCTGCTCGGTGAGATATTGATAGCCTTGCGTCAGCAGGCTGACCGTTGGCGGCACGCCGGGCTGGCCGGGCGAGCCGGCGTCACCCGGCGCAAGACGCGGATCTTCGACCTTGAAGATGTGGCACTCGACCTCGAGCCCGGCCTTGAACTGATAGCCGCGCTGATCGAGCGCCGCCAACGCAGAGCGGTAGAGATTGCGCGTGGCGAAGGGAACGGGCGCACCATTGGCGAAGTAGAGATCGCACAGCACCCACCCGGTGCCGGGCGACCAGGGCAGCACGCGGAATGTCGAGGGATCGGCGACCATCAGCGCGTCGCTGCCGCCCTGCATCTCGCTCATGCCGAAGCCGCCGCCGGCCGTGAACACCGGAAACACCGTGCGATGCGAGGTGTCCTTGGCGAGCAAGGTCGTCGTGATCGAACAGCCATCCTCGAGCGAGGACAGCGCGGCATCGACGGTCAGCGCCTTGCCGCGCAGGATGCCGTGCTGGTCGGGAAAGGAGAAGCGGATCGTCTTGAGCCCCTGCTCCTCGGCGATCCGGCGCATGCGCAGCGCGGCCTCCGACTGCTCGGCCGACCACAATTGATGCTTTTGGACGAAACTCAACGATGGCTCCTGAGTGGGTGAATATCGGCGCGATCCGCAGTCGTTCGGAAGGCCTGGTGCCAGCCTCTCCCCGCATTCCGGAGATCAATCGCGTCTAGAGATCGGAGTGTAGCACTCGCCTGTCTCCACGTCGTCATGGCCGGGCTTGTCCCGGCCATCCACGTTGTTCGGTATCCTGAGGACCGCGTGGATGCCCGGGACGAGCCCGGGCATGAGGGAGTAACCGACTGACAAGGCTGCTCGTCGCAACAGCCCCCAACCAAATGCCCGCTCACGCTTGCCACTACTCCGCGGCGCTCAGATGCGGCGCGAGGCGGATGATATCCGCAGGCACCGGGGCCGCCCAGGGCGCGTTGCGGCGGCGACGGACGTCGACCTCCATCCAATAGGTCTCCCAGCCGCGGGTCGGGCCGATGCCGTCCATCGTCGCCGGCCCCTGCACGCTGCGCGCCTCCGCCGCATCGAGAAACAGCATCGGCTTGTCGCCGGTCGCGACAGCCTCGATCTGCTCGCGAAGCAGACGGCGATACTGAATGATCGCCTTGTCGGACTGACCGAGATGCTCGCGGGTGCGGTCCTGGATCCGGCCCATCGACTCCACTGCCCATTGGTCGTGGACATTGATGTCGTTGCCCATGCCGGTATAGGTCGCAGTCGCCTGCTCGTGCGGATCGAACCCGTAGTCATTGCTCTTGTTCTTGCGCGAGCGGTAGTCCGGCAGCTCATAGAGCTCCAGCCGTTGTGCCCGCATCTTCACCTTGTCGACCGGCGCGCCATAGCTGGTGAAGATCGCATACCAGTAGCAGGTCTCGTCATCGACCGGTACGTGCCACTGCGTGATCGTCATCTCCGTGCTCATCGGGATCACGAAGGCATGCGGGAACAGCTGATTGGTGACACGCACATGGGTGCGCTCGGCATCGATCTCGCGCAGCGCAATGATGCGCAGGCCGTATTCGGTGCGCTCGACATTGATGATGGGGCGATCATAGTCGCGCAACACCTTGGTCATCGGCAGCTCGCTGTCGGCGGAGGCGCCGCGGAACTGCTTGCCATAGGCGGTGGACGTATCCTCGTCCTCGAAGAAGCGATGCAGGAAGGAGGCGTGGGCGGGATCGATGCCGACCTCGAGCGCCTGCAGCCAATTGCACTCGATCAGCCCCTTGAAGGCGAACGTATAGGCCTCCGGCGCGGTGAAGCAGTCGAGATCCGGGAACGCCGGGGCAGCACCGTTGCCGAGCCAGGCCCACAGGATGCCGCCCTTCTCGACCACCGGATACGCGCGCTGCTTGACGTTCTTGCACAGGGCGGAGCCGGCCGGCTCGGCCGGCGTCTCCAGGCATTGCCCCTCGACATCGAACAGCCAGCCATGAAAGGCGCAGCGCAGGCCGCCATTCTCCAGCCGGCCAAAAGCGAGATCAGCCCCGCGATGCGGGCAGTCGCGGTCAAGTAGTCCGTAGCGGCCCTGCTCATCCTTGAAGAGCACGAAGTCCTGACCGAGCAGCTTGACGGCGCGAACCGGCCGATCGCCCGTGAGCTCGTCCACCAGCGCGGCCGGCTGCCAGTACATCCTCATCAGTTTACCGGCGGGCGCGCTCGGTCCGATGCGGGTGATGAGATCATTCTGCTCCTTGCTCATCATGATGGCCGTTCCTCCTGGGTTGTCGCATGTCGGGCGTTGAGCATCACGCGAACATCAAATATTGTGCGCTAGACGAACATATGTTCGCCAACATTAGATTCGCTTTAAACGGGGAGAAGCGCAAGTGAAAAAGCTACAACCGAAGCCCAAGGGGCGACGTCAGGCAGCATCACTGCGGCCCAAAACAACAACAGCGGATCGTGTCAGGTCGATGCCGAAACTGAAGCGGACTGATGAGGAGAAGAAGCAGGCGCGCGGCGACGGGCCTGAGTTCGTCGAGGCGCTCGATCGCGGTTTGCGGGTCATACAGGCCTTCAGCCGCGAGGGACGTCCGATGACACTCAGCAAGGCCGCGGAGCTCACAGGGCTTGCGCGCGCCACCGTGCGGCGCATCCTGTTGACGCTCAAGGCGTCGGGACTGGTGCATGGCGACGACCGGCTGTTCTCGCTGACGCCGCGCGTCCTGCTGCTGGCATCGAGCTATCTCGCATCGAACCAGATCAACACGGTGATGCAGCCCTTGATGGATGCGACGGCCGCAGAGGCGCGCGAGGTCTGCTCGCTCGCCGTTCTCGACTGCGACGAGGTCGTGTTCATCGCGCGGGCGACCGCGACGCGGATGTTCTCCACGGGTCTCGAGATCGGCTACCGGCTGCCCGCTTATTGCACCTCGGTCGGCCGTGCGCTGCTGAGCCGTTTGCCGGACGATCAGCTGCGCCAGACAATCGAGCGCACGGAGCTCAAAGCGATGACGCCGCAGACGACCACCGACACGGACGCGCTGATCGCGGCGATCGACGCCGTCCGCAGCGAGGGTTATTCCGTGGTCGATGGCGAGGCCGAGCAAGGCTTCCGCTCGATTTCCGTGCCGATTCGCCGCTATGACGGCGGCATCATCGCCGCCGCCAACATCGGCGGGCATGTCGACCGCATCACGGTCGACGAAATGAAGGAGCGCTTCCTGCCGCTCCTGCAGCAGCTGGCCACGACCGCGCAGCCGCTGCTGGTGTAACTCCATCCGAACGGCGCCTGCCGCTCGCGAGGCGCCGCCGCCATCTTCCCGCGTGCCGGGCGGCGTGGCGGACGAGAGCCGCGGCTGCCGCCGCACGTATCGGATTTCCGCGGTCGACCGCGCCCGAGCGACAGGTCCTCGCATTCCCGCGCCCTCCTCTCGGATCACACGCACCACAGCCATGCCGCTGCGGGAGGCGCGGCATGCGCGCCGCGACGGGCGCCGCGACCCGCCCCTGCACCATGAGCCGAAGTCGCGCACGGACTCATGATGACCGACGAGGTCGCAATCGCAGCGAACCTTGAGTAGCCCGACCTCATCACAGCCATCTATTAGTTGCGGATCGACATGTGGTCGAAATCTGTTCCCGGCCACCCGATAGCCACAACTAATAAATCGGACGCTGCCGCAAGCGCTGCTGCAGGCCGTCCGCCATGAACGTGATATTGTCGTGACGCGCGGACCCGATTGCCACGATTGCCGTCGATCCGCAGGTAATATGACGCTGATCATCAGAAGGCTGCGTCCGACGTGGGAGTCATCAGATGCGTCGGGCCGCAAGCGAATGCGGTCGACGCCACCAGAAAGCCGCGAGCCACGCGGCCGCCCTCCACGCAGCGTGCAACTGACGATCACCCACTCTCTTTGAGAGCATGCATCGGCGCGCACGATCTCAAGGCGCAGGACAGCACGCCGATCTCTCAGTCCAGATGCACCAGGCTATAGACGTATGACTTCGCGCCTTTGCGGCTCACCCAGTCCCCTTCCGGCGGCGCCGTACCCTGCTGCGCCGGCAGCACGTTCCAGGGCCGGCCCATACAGGAATGGGACGGCTCGTCCCATGCGACCCAGCCCCAGTCCGGCTTCCACACGATCCAATAGTCACCATCAGCGCGCTTGAAGCCGCTGCTGCCGTCCGGACGGGTGGCGCGAACGAAGCTGTAGACCAGATCGTCGCTTTGGCGGCGAAGCTCGAAGCGAACAACTTCGTTGGACATCGACAGCATCTCGCGCGTAAATGGCACGTCGGACAGAAGACACCCTAGTTGACGAGGGTCATGCCGCTCCAGGGGAAAAGCCATGGCTGAAACGCTGCCGCTCGTGCTGGTGCCCGGACTGATCTCCTCGCCGCGGATCTATGCGCCGGTCATCCCGGCGCTGTGGCGGCTCGGGCCGGTGATGGTGGCCAATCACATCCGCGATGACAGCATGGCCGCGATCGCACGCCGCATCCTCGCCGAGGCGCCGCCGCGCTTCGCACTCGCCGGTCACTCGATGGGCGGCTACATCGCCTTCGAGATCATGCGCCAGGCCCCGGAGCGGGTCGCCAGGCTGGCTTTGATCAACACCCAGGCGCGGCCCGATACGCCGGAGGCGAGCGCCCGCCGCCGCACCATGATCACGCGCGCCAAGGATGGCGATTATCACGGCGTCGTCGACGAGCTGTTCGCAGGCTTCGTGCATCCGTCGCGCCAGGACGATACGCGGCTGCGCCAGCTGGTGCACGACATGGCCGAGGAGGTCGGCGTCATCGGCTTCATCCGGCAGCTGACCGCCATCATGTCGCGTCCGGACTCGCGACCGACCTTGACCGCGATCCGCTGCCCGACCCTGGTGCTGACCGCCGACACCGACAACACCATTCCGAACAGCCTGTCGAAGGAGATGGCCGACGGCATCAGCGGCAGCTGGCTGGTCGTGCTCGACAATTGCGGTCACCTGCCGCAACCCGAGCAGCCGGAGGAGACGGCGCAGGCGCTGGTGGAGTGGCTGAGAGGATAGACGGTTCCAACTGCCGACGCCGCCAGCCGCAACCGCTGGCATTTTCAGCATGTTGCAACTATGATGTTGGCATGCTGGATAATTTGCAGATTGCGAAGATTGCTCGCGAGGTTGCCGCGGCCAACCTCAGCAGTTCGGCTGCCATCGCCGATGTGACAGCGGCATCGCGCGTTGATTCCGCAGGCTCCGATGCCTTGCGGATCACGATCGTGCTGCGCCCCGTTGTTGATGCCAAGATCGCGGGTGAAGCAGTCCTCGACACGCTCGTGCAAATTCAGGAGCGCCTGCAAGCGGCCGGCGAGGACCGGTTTCCGCTGCTCGAATACACCACCGAAGACGAGGCCATCGCAGGTGGCGATTCTTAGTCCAGAGCACCTCTTCGGGCAGGCCGAGCAACTTATTCTGCCGACGGTCGGCCCTCCGCGGCAAGTCAACATCCGGCGCGCGATCTCCGCCGCCTATTATGGGTTGTTTCACGCAACACTGACCGCGGCAGCGGACCAGTTCATCGGCGCGAGCAAACGTACGACCAATCTATACGCGCTGGTTTATCGAACCGTGGACCATCGCGGCCTGCGCGTGCTTTGCGAAGAGGTGAAGAAATCAAGCAGATCGTCACGTTATCTCCCGTATGAGCCGTCGGGCGGGTTCGGCGCGCAGATCACAGCCTTCGCCGTTGCCGCCCTCGAGCTACAAGAGAAGCGACACGAAGCCGATTATAATCCGATGATCCGAATGAGGAGCCTGGACGCGCAGTTGGCAATCGCAGCCGCGCGGGCCGCGCTCACGGGATTCGAGGCGGCCGCAAAGCCCTCCCGCGAGGCGTTTCTGACGCTGTTGCTGTTTCCGCCACGGGCGACCTGATCGACGACGATCGGCTACGACTGCGCCGCAGTATAATTGATCTGACTTGCTCTCCGGATCGACGCGCCGCCACGAGCCACCGGTCTGGACCGTAAGAGCGTATCACGAGGATTGTGCGGCGCAGGGGTCAGCGGCATAGCGTCGAGGCGTCGATCGGACACAGGGTCGTCCGCAAGCAAAGCCCAACGGCAGCCCTATGCCTTCTATGCCTTCGTCACCCTCAACCCGTCCACGAACACATCCAGCAGCCGCAGCACGCTCTGCTGCCAGCCGGTCTGGTCGTGCATGTAGCACATGCCGATCAGGGCGCGGAGCAGATCGTCGGCGGTGACGTCGGAACGCACCTCACCGGCGTCGACCGCGCGCGCCAGCAGCGCGCCGATCGCGCGGGTGAGATGGCCGTGCGAATAAGCGGCGAGATCGGAATTGGCGTTCATCACGATCGCCAGCGCCGCCATCATGCCCTTCTTGGTGGCGACGAACTGCACCGTCGAGCGCAGCCAGCGCCGGAGCGCCTCGACCGGCGACGGCTCGCTCTTCAGCGCCTCGGCCAGCTCCGAGAGCTGCTCGACCTCGCGGCGATACACCGCCTCGAACAGGTCCTCGCGGGTGGGGAAATGCCGATACAGCGTGCCGATGCCGACGCCGGCCTGGCGCGCCACGGCCTCCAGGCTCGCCTCGGCGCCGCCGACGCTGAACACCGCCTTGGCCGCCTCCAGTACGCGCTCGCGATTGCGCTGGGCATCGGCGCGCGGCTTGCGGCTGCGCTCTTGTGGTTTCGGCTCCATCTCACCAGCTCTTGATGACGGACTGTTCATGTCCCCTTGCTAAACGGAGGCATCCTCCGTATAACTCGAACTGCCACCCGGGACAGCCGACCTTCCTCAGCTGTCGTCCCGCGGTCGCTGGATCTGGACGGAACCCGCCCGTAAGGCGGGTTCCGCTGCGATCCGATTAGGCCATCGCTTCGATCGGAACAACGCATGAATTGGACTGTCAGACTCACCATCAACGGTGAGCCGCGAACGCTTGCGCTCGACGACCCCCGCGTCACCCTGCTCGACCTGCTGCGCGAGCGCCTCCACCTCACCGGCACCAAGAAGGGCTGCGACCGCGGCCAGTGCGGCGCCTGCACCGTCCTGGTCGACGGCCGCCGCATCAATTCCTGCCTGACCCTCGCCGTCAGTCTGGACGGCGCTGCGATCACCACCATCGAAGGCCTGGCGCAGGGCGACCAGCTGCACCCGGTGCAGGAGGCCTTCATCGCCCATGACGCCCTGCAATGCGGCTTCTGCACGCCCGGCCAGATCATGAGCGCCGTCGGCCTGATCAGCGAGGGCCACGCCGGCGATGATCCGGACCGCGTGCGCGAAGGCATGAGCGGCAATCTGTGCCGCTGCAGCGCCTATGTGGGGATCGTCGAGGCGGTGCTCGATGCGCAGGACAAGCTCACGGGCAAGACGGAGCGCGCGGCATGAACCGGTTCGATTATGTGAAGCCGGCGAGCGTCGCCGAAGCCATCGCGGCCGCCAGCACGCCCGGTGCGGCCTATCTCGCCTCCGGCACCAACCTGCTCGATTTAATGAAGGGCAATCTCGTCAGGCCGGCACGGCTGGTCGACCTCTCGCAGATCGCCGAGTTGAAGCGGATCGAGACGCTCGGCAATGGCGATGTCAGGATCGGCGCGCTGGTGCGCAATTCCGATCTCGCTCATGACGCGCACTTCGCGCGCGACTTTCCGGCAGTGGCGGAAGCGCTGCTGTCGGGCGCCTCGGCGCAGCTGCGCAACGCCGCGACCGTCGGCGGCAATCTGCTGCAGCGGACGCGCTGCGCGTATTTCTATGATCCGGCATCGGCCTGCAACAAGCGCACACCCGGCGCCGGCTGCGACGCGCGGGAGGGCGACAATCAGCAACACGCCGTGCTCGGCTGGAGCGAGGCCTGCATCGCGACCAATCCCTCCGACTTCTGCGTACCGCTCGCCGCCTTCGATGCGGTGGTCGAGATCCAAGGCCCGGCTGGCTGGCGCGAGGTCGCGCTCGAGGCGCTGCATCTGTTGCCTGGCGCCACGCCGGAGCGCGAGACGGTGCTTGACCCCGGCGCGATCATCGTTGCGATCCGGCTGCCCGCAGCCGCACGCGCCTTCGCCGGGCACGCGCGCTATCTGAAAGTGCGCGAGCGCAACTCCTACGCCTTCGCGGTCGTCTCCGCCGCCGCTGGCCTCGTGATCGAGAACGGCACGATCAGGCACGCGCGTCTCGCGCTCGGCGGCGTCGCCGCCAAGCCGTGGCGCGCGCGCGAAGCGGAGGCACTGCTCGCAGGACAGCCGGCCGGTCCACCGGCGTTCCAGCACGCCGCCGAGGCGGCGCTGCGCGACGCCAGGCCGTCCGGGGACAACGCCCACAAGATCCCGCTCGCGCGCAGCCTGATCGTGCGCGCGCTGGCCGCCGCAGCACAGGGCACGCCATCGCGCATGCCGGCGCTGCCGGCCTCTCCCTTCTCCTCCGTTCCAGGAGTGCATCAATGACGCCTGAGCTCAATCTCTCCCGCGATCCCGCCCATCTCCGTCACGGCTCCACGATCGGCCAGCCGCTGTCGCGCGTAGACGGCCTGGCGAAGGTCACCGGCCGCGCGCGCTATGCCGCCGACAACAATCCGTCCGGCCTGCTTTACGCGGTGCTCGCCGTCTCCAGCATTGCGCGCGGCCGGGTCGTGTCCCTCGATGTCGACGCCGCCAAGGCGCATCCCGGCGTGGTCGCGGTGATGACCTCAGCCAACCGGCCGCCGCTGCAGGCCGATCCCGACGGCAAGCCGAACCCGTTCGCGTTCCGCTTCGAAGCGCTGCAGAACGATCGCGTCCGCTACGCCAACCAGCCGATCGCGGTGGTGGTCGCCGAGAGCCTCGAAGCGGCCACCGAAGGCGCCGCGCTGCTGGCGCCGCGCTATGAGGCCGAGCCGGCGCGGATCGGGCTCGACGCCGGCGAGGCCTATGTGCCGCCCGTCGTCGGCATGGGCTTTCCAGCCGAGAGCCATCATGGCGACACCGCCGCCGCGCTCGCCGGCAGCGACAAGCAGATCACGGCGACCTATGAGACCCCGGCGCATTATCACAATGCGATGGAGCCGCATGCGATCGTCGCGGAATGGCAGGGCGATCGCCTGATCATCGACACGCCGACCCAGGGCCTGGTGATGATGCGCGCGCGCATCGCCGGGCTGTTCGGCATCCCGCCCGAGAACATCTTGATCCGCAGCCCCTATCTCGGCGGCGGCTTCGGCGGCAAGGGCCTGATGGCCGGAGCGCAGGTGCTCGGTATCCTCGCCGCCAAATTGGTGGACCGTCCGGTCAAGCTGGTGGCGCGCCGCGAGCAGCTCTACGGCCCGTTCGGCCATCGTTCCCCGACGCGGCAGACGCTGAGGCTCGGCGCGACTGCGGCCGGACAGCTCTCGGCCATCCATCATCATGCCCGGATCGCAACTTCGAGCTTCGAAGATTTCTACGAGGCGGCGGCACATGTGACGCACACGCTCTATGCCGCGCCGGCGATCAGCACCACCTATGACGCGGTGCGCATGGACACCGGCACGCCGCTGTTCGTGCGCGCGCCGGGCATTGCGCCGGGATCGATCGCGCTGGAGAGCGCGGTGGACGAGATGGCCGAGGCCTGCGGCCTCGATCCGCTGGCGTTCCGCGTCAAGAACTACGCCGAGGTCGAGCCCGCCACCGGCAAGCCGTTCTCGTCCAAGGCGCTGCGCGAATGTTACACACAGGGCGCGGAGCGGTTCGGCTGGTGGGAGCGGCCGCTGAAGCCGCGGACGATGCGCGACAAGGACGGTTTCCTGGTTGGCTGGGGCATGGGCACGGCCACGTTCCATGCGCTGATGTTCGCCGGCCAGGCCCGCGCGGTGATCCGGCGCGACGGCACCGGCGTGGTGGAGAGCGGCGCGCATGACATGGGCCAGGGCGCCTGGACCGCCTTCGCGCAGATCGCCGCCGACGCGCTTGCGCTCGATCTCGAGCAGGTGACGTTCAAGGCCGGCAGCTCCGACCTGCCCGATGCCGGCATCGCCGGCGGCTCGGCCCACACCGCGACCGTCGGCACCGCAATCCACAATGCCGGCGCGGCCGTGATCGCCAAGCTCGCCGAGCTCGCCACCTCCGACCAGCGCTCGCCGCTGTTTGGCGCCGGCAATGCCGGCGTGATCGCGCGCGATGGCCGGCTGCTCCGGCGCGACGATGAGGGGCGCGGCGAGAGCTATGCCGAGATCCTCGCGCGCGCCGGCCTCGACGAGGTCGAGGGCTCCGGCGCGGGCGTGCCGGACCCGGCTGCGAACGAGCACTACGCAATGCATTCGCATGGCGCTGTGTTCGCGGAGGTGAAGGTCGATCCCGATCTCGGTCAGGTGCGCGTCACCCGCATGGTCGGCGCCTTCGCCGCCGGGAGGATCATCAATCCGAAGCTGGTGCGGAGCCAGCTCGTCGGCGGCATGATCTGGGGGGTCTCGCTGGCGCTGCACGAGGAGGCGATCATCGATCGCCGCTCGGGGCGGATCATGAACGCCAATCTCGGCGAATATCATGTGCCGGTGAATGCCGACATCCCCGCGATCGAGGCGTTCACGGTCGACGAGCACGATCCGTTCGTGAACCCGCTGGGCATCAAGGGGGTCGGCGAAATCGGCATCACCGGCTCGGCGGGCGCCGTCGCCAATGCGGTGGCGCATGCCACCGGCATTCGGGTCCGACGCTTCCCGGTGCGGATCAGCGACCTGGTGCCACCGGTGAGCTGACATGCGACAGCGTGGGATGCGCCCTCCGCTCGCGAGCGCGCATCCCATGCTCAAAAAGATAATGCGATCGGCTCATGCCGCCTGTCGCGTGACCGACCGTCTGAACCAGTCGAGAAAAGCGTCACGATTGGCCCCGGGATTGAACTCGACATGCAGGGCGTCGTTGTCCCTGGCACGAACCGAATACGCCACGCTGCCGGCGAAGCCGCTGAACTCCATGGTGCCGCGATCACCGATGCCCGGCTCAGGCTCGAGACGGAACCAGGCGCCGCCCTCGGAAATATCCACCAGATCGGCCTTCAGCGGGCCCTTGCGGTCATCGACCACCTTGATCGGCAGGTTCGATCTCAGCCGTGGCGAGCGGCGGCGGTCGGCTTCGTTGGTCGTCGTCCTGACCAGCTTCACCAGCGTCGCCCGCAGCGCTGTCAGGCTCGATGCCACCTCGCCGATCGCGCCGCGCACCTCGGCTGCCCGATCATTGACCATGCCGGCGTCCTTGCCGACATTGCCGATCTTGGCCGAGACATCACGCGCCGCGTCAGCCGAAGAGCCGACCGACCGGCTGATCTCCTGCGTGGCCGCGTGCTGCTGCTCCATGGCGGCCGCAATCGAGGCGGCGACTTCGTCGATCTCCGAAATCTGGCTGCCGATGCCTTCGACCACATCCACGGTCGCCTGCGTCGTGGTCTGTACCTCGCCGATCAGGCGCGAGATCTCCTCGGTCGATTTGGCCGTCTGATCCGACAGCGACTTGACCTCGGCCGCCACCACGGCGAAGCCGCGGCCGGCATCTCCGGCGCGCGCGGCTTCGATGGTGGCGTTGAGCGCCAGCAGGTTGGTCTGCTCGGCGATGCCGCCGATCAGGTTGGAGACCTCGGCGATCTTGACCACCGCCTGCGACAGCGAGGCGATGGTGGTCTTGGCCTTCTCGCGCCCCGTCACCGCCGATTTGGTGATGGCGCTGGCGCGCGCGACCTGACTGGAGATCTCGCGGATCGCCGAGCTCAGCTGCTCGGCCGCCGAGGACACTGTCTGTGCATTGGTCAGCGACTGTTCCGACGCCGCGGCGACGGACTGGGCATCGGCGGACAATTCATGCGCAAGTTCGGACAGGCCGCTGGCCACCGCCTCGACCTGGCGCGAGGCGCCTGCCGCCGCCTCGACCGACGTGCTGGTCTCGCGCTCGATCACATCGGCCATGTCGAGCATCGCCTTCTTCTTCAACCGGGCGGCCTCCTCGCGGTCGCGCCCCTGACGGTCGCGCAGGCTCGCATTCTCCTGCGCATTGGTCTTGAACACCGCGAGCGCACGGGCCATGGCGCCGATCTCGTCGCCGCGTTCGGAATAGGCAATGTCGGCGGACAATTCGCCCTGGGCAATGCGTCGCATCAGGCCGGTCATCCGCGCGAGCGGACGAACCACGCCGATCACCAACCCCGATATGCCGGCAACGACCAGGATCAGCACGATGCCGGCGACGCTCCAGACCACCGCGGAGATGCTGCGATCTTGGGCTGCCGCGGCGGCCTCCATGTCCGAATTGAGCTTATTGGCCTTCTCGACGAGACGATCGATCAAGGCGCGATGCGCCATATAGGCATCGCTCAGGCGGCCATAGGCGGCATCCGCCTTGACCATGTCGCCGGCGCGCAGCGCCGGGATCAGCTCGGCTTCCGCCGTCTGCCAGAACTTCCGGACCTCGCCGTCGGACCGCTCGACCAGCAGCGACTTCAGCTCGGGCTCCAGCGCCGAGCCGGTCCAGAAGGCCTTGCGATCCTCATAGTCCTTCTTCAGCTGCGCCAACCTCTTCGCATGCGCCTCCACATTCTTGGAATTGCGCAGCGCCAATGTCGCCTCGAGATAGGCCTCGAGCACATATTCGGGCGGCGGCAGGATGTCGGCAACGAGATCATTGCCGAGTTTGATCTTGTCATAGAGCGGGCCGCCGACCTTCAGCTCCCGCAAGGCATAGGCGCTGGTCAGAACGACCGCCCCGAAGCCGATGGCGAGCACGAGACCGAACGCAGCAATGACGGCGGAGATGGAGAGGCGCATCTTCATGTCGAGCGACACATTTCCGTTGGGGGATCCGGACGACACACGCGGCCGGTCCGTTCCCACCGCCCCCGGCGCGATCACCGCGAATGGTCGGTCCGGAACGGCCGGCGCCTGCCGAGTATGCGAACAGCCTGCAGAGCGATCGCTCAACGGAAGTAAATTTTCAGCCCCGTAGGAATGCGGCCCTGCGCCGGTCAACGGCCCCGCATGGTTGCGGACGCGGCGGAGTTGGCTGTGGCGGTGCCGACCACGTTGGTCAACGCCGACTGCAATGACGACATGGTCGAGACGACTTGCGCGATCGCAGTACGAACCTGGACGGCGCGATCGTTCACGGCCTGAGCGCCACGACCGACATTGGCGATCTTGGTCGAGACGTCCTTGACCGCCGCTGCGGACGCCGCCACCGAGCGGCTGATCTCGCCGGTCGCCGCGCGCTGCTGATGCATCGCGGCTGCGACCGAGGCCGCGACGACGTCGATCTCCGAGATCTGGCCGCCGATGCCCTCGACGGCCTCGACCGTCGCATTGGTGGCGCTCTGCACCTCCGAGATCAGGCGCGAGATCTCCTCGGTCGATTTGGCGGTCTGGTCGGAGAGCGATTTGACCTCCGCCGCGACAACCGCGAAGCCGCGTCCCGCGTCGCCGGCACGCGCCGCCTCAATGGTCGCGTTGAGCGCGAGCAGATTGGTCTGCTGCGCGATCCCGCCGATCAGGTTGGACACCTCGGCGATCTTGTCGACGGCCTTCGAGAGCGATTGGATCGTGCTCGTCGCCTTCTCGCGACCAGTCACGGCCATCTTGGTGATCGTCGTCGCGCGCGCAACCTGGCCCGCGATTCCGGATATGGCCGAGCTCAACTGTTCGGCGGCGGTGGCAACCACATGCGCGCTGGACAGCGACAGCTCCGAGGCCGAAGCCACCGCGTTCGCATCGGCCGAAAGTTCGTGGGCCAGGCCGGACAGTCCGCCGGCGGCCGATTCCACATCGCGCGAAGCACCGGCCGCAGCGTTCACCGACGTGCTGGTCTCGCGCTTGATCGCCTCCGCCATGGTAATGAGAGCGCGCTGCTTCTCCCTATCAGCCTCACTCCGGTCGATATCCTGCTTCTGCAGCCGGTCCTTTTCCAGCGCGTTGGTCTTGAAGACATCGAGCGCCCGCGCCATCGCGCCGATCTCGTCACCGCGGTCGGCATACGGAATCGCGGCCGCAAGGTCGCCGCCCGACAGCTGGCGCATCGTGCGCGTCATGCGAGCCAGCGGGCGGACCACACCATTGATCAGGCCGAACAGGCCCGCGCCAACGACCGCAAAGACCAGGGCCGATAGCACCCCACCAAACCACATGATCCCGCTGTCGCGGCTCGCCGCCGTCGCCTCCATCGCCGCGATCATCTTATTGGCCCGCTCGACGATGCCGTCGATCACGGCCCGATGGCCGGAATACGCCGCGGTCAGACGCTGATAGGCGAGCTTCGCAGCCGCCATGTCGCCACTGCGCAGCGCCGGCATCAGCTCGACCTCCAGCACCTGCCAGAACTTGCTGACTTCGGCATCGGACCGCTCCACAAGCTCGGCCCGCAGCCCAGGCTCCAGCCCCGAGCCGCTCCAGAACGCCCGGCGTCCCTGATACTCCTTCTTGAGCGTCGCCAGCCGCGAGGCCCGCGCGTCCAGCGTGCTCGGATCGAGCACAGCCAGCGTCGCCTCCAGATAGGACTCGATCACATATTCCGGCGGCGGCAGGATGTCGGCGACGAGGTCGTTCCCGAGCCTGATGCTGTGATAAATCGGCCCGCCGACCTTCAGCTCCTGGACCGCGTAGATGGCGGTGGCGACCACCGCACCCAATCCGACGGCCACGATCAAGCCAAAGGCCAGGATCAGCGCAGAGATCGAGAGCCGCGTTTTCATCGAGGGCGTATCCTTTGTGCAAAGAGATGTGCCGCCGCGCCCGGGGCGCCGTGCGGTGAGTGGGCGCACAGGCAGCTCATGCTGCGGCGCATCAAGTCGGCCGCACCATACGGAACCCACTCTAATTTATGGTAAATAATAGGTTCCGTACAAACTCGCGATACTACGGGAATCGCAGCCTGCGATTGCAGATCTCTGACCTGGCGCAAGGCGCCGACAGGCATCTGCGAGCATCTATCCGAGATCCGCAGGAGCCTCCAGGAGATCCCATGTCGAAGCCCATTCCGGACAAAGCCGAGATCGCGCTCGAATACCCCGACAAATTCTATGCCGGCACGTTCGAACGGTCGTCACGTTTCGAAGCCCATCTCGAACCGACCGGATTGGCGCTGACCCTGGAGCGGCCGGGAGCGGAGGACGTCCGCAAGTCGATCCACATGCACCTGAACTACGGGCTGCTCGCGGCGATCCTCACCGATATGGCCGCCGGCATCGGAGCGCTTCCCAAGGACGACGTTCATCGCCGCCAACTCGAGGATGCGGTCGCCACGCTGCAGCAGGCTCTTAACGGGTCTTAACCCGTTGTGCCGCAGCGGCACAGATCTGCGCATCGTCCTTTCTTGCCGCGGCCTTCGTTAGGGCTTTGCTAACTACGCCAAGATGTTGGATCGCGAATAGGGTGGGTTGGAAGGCACTGTGCTGCGCGAGCGACAGCATTTGATTCAAATTTGATCTATCTCCAACCCATCGACGGCGCGCAAAGCGCGAGCCTTGTTAGTTGAGTGTTGGAGACCGCCATGAAGAAGATCCTGTTCGCAACCGTTGCGCTCGCCGCGCTGGCCTCGGCCCAGTCCGCCTTTGCCGCCGATCTCGGCGCCCGCTCCTATCCCTACGCCACCAAGGCACCGGCCTATGTCGCGCCGATCTATAACTGGACCGGCTTCTATCTCGGCGCGCATCTCGGCGGCGCCTTCTCCAGCGACAACAATTTCTCTGGCCTCGCCACCGGCAACAATTCGAACGGCCGCTTCCTGGGCGGCGTGCAGGTGGGCGCGGACTGGCAGTTCGCACCGACCTGGGTGATCGGCGCCGAAGGCCAGTATAGCTGGCTGAGCGGCAGTGTCGGCGCGGCCTTCCCTGGCGGCTTCGTCTACACCAACAGCCAGCGCGGCCTCGGCTCGATCACCGGCCGCTTCGGCTACACATGGGGACCGGGCCTGCTCTATGTGAAAGGCGGCTACGCCTATTCGGACAACAACGAGAAGGTGACGTTCGCCGGCAATCAGATCGGCTTCGCCACCAATGGCGACCACCGCAACGGCTGGACCGTCGGCGCCGGCATCGAATACATGTTCGCACCGAGCTGGTCCGCCAAGGCCGAGTATCAGTACTACAATTTCGGCAGCGCCACCTTCACGGCGCCCGCCGGACTGGTGCCGACCGGCAGCTTCACCACCGACGACCACACCTTCAAGGCCGGCGTGAACTATCGCTTCAACTGGGGTGCTCCAGTCGCCAGCCGCTACTGAGATCAAGGCGTCTAACAACAATAAAGAAAGGGCCGGCAGCGATGCCGGCCCTTTTGCTTGAGGACCATCGGCATGAAACTAATAACCCTTGCCACACCGTTAATTCCCGCGCGACGAAATGCAAAAATGCACATATTTTCGACGGGAACCGGGTGATTTCCCGGATTTGTTAACTGCCAGCCGCGATACTGCCCGCAAAGTTCAGCTCAAAGTAGCACGTGGCGGGGGAACCGGAGATGGCAGGTCGTTTCAGCTTCAGCACTGCGCTTGGTCGTCTGCGACCCAGATGGGGCGTCCGCGGCAGTCTGTTCGCAGCCTTCGCCGTCATCGCCGGCATGGCGATCGCCATCAGCATCGCAGCCGGCCTGATGCTGCGTCATATCGGCGGCACCATGGTCGAGCTGTCGAGCCGCGATATTCCGCGCCTGACCTCCAGCCTGCAGCTGCTCGCACAGAGCTCCAGCCTTGCCAGCCTTGGCCCCGCGCTGCTGGGATCGCAGAGCGAGGACGCGCTCAACGATCGGTTGAAGAAGATGCAGGAGATCCAGAAGGTCACCCAGCAGCGCCTCGCCGAGATCAGCGCGCTCGGCGCGGACAAGAGCGTGGTCGCCCCGCTGGCCGAAACCATCAAGAACATCAACGAAGCCAATCAGAGCCTGGTGTCCGCCGCACGCGAGCGCCTGACCGTCGCTGCGACCCACAACCAGCAATACGATGCGTTGCGCAAGGCGCAGGAGGAATTCACCAAGGCGGCGAACGAGCCGATGCTCGACGCCCAGACCCAGCTCAACGCCGTGCTCGGTGCGGCAGACGTCTCGGCAGACGACGCCACAGCGGCAGCGCGGTTCGTCGAGCAACTCGGCAACGTCACCGCCTCCGGCAATTTGATCGTGGCGCAGATGGCAGCGGCGCTCTCGGCCAATGACAGCGAGACACTTGAGGCCATCGAACGGCAGTTCAAGGACGCACTGGCCCAGTTGAAGTCGAATCTCGAATTGCTGCCGAGCGGCCGGGGCACCAAGGCGATCCAGGACGCTGCGCTGAAGCTCGCAGCGCTCGGCGAGGGCAAGGGCCGCGTGTTCAAGACGCGCGAGAAGGAGCTCGATTCCAACGACTACGGCCAGACCGTGCTGGAGGAGACCCGCAAGCTCAATGTCGGTCTCGAGATCAGCGTGCAGCAGCTGGTCGAAGGCGTTCGCAAATCGACGGAAGGCGCCACCAGCACGGCGGGCCGCGACATCGAGCTGGCGACGCTCGGCATGGCCGCAGCCGGCGCCGCCACCCTGCTCGGGTCGGTCCTGTTCGTCTGGCTGTATGTCGGCGGCAACATCCTGCGCCGGATCAAGCGGCTGCAGCAGGCGATGCAGCTGCTGTCGAGCGGCGACCTCGATACCGAGATCCAGGCCTCGAAGCAGCACGACGAGATCGGCGCGATGGTCGATACGTTGCAGGTGTTCCGCGAAAACATGGTGCGTGCCCGCACCCTCGCCGCCGAGCAGGATCGCGAGAATGCCGCCAAGGCCGAACGCGCCACACGCATGGAGGCCCGGATCGCCGAGTTCGAGGCGATGGTGCGCAGCGCGCTGGCCAATCTGCAGAGCTCCGCCACCGCGATGCAGACGACGGCGCAGAGCATGTCGCAGACCGCCGATCAGTCCAATTCACTGGTCAACGCGGTCGCGGCTGCCGCCGAGGAGACCTCGGTCAATGTGCAGACCGTTTCGGCCGGCACCGAGCAGCTGTCGTCGTCGATCGCGGAGATCGGCCGCCAGGTCGTGACCTCGGCCCAGATCGCCAAGAAGGCGGTGGAGGAAGCGGGCGCCACCGACTCGACGATGCAGGGACTCGCCGACAATGCGAGCCGCGTCAGCGTCGTCGTCGACCTGATCCAGGCGATCGCCTCGCAGACCAACTTGCTGGCCCTCAACGCCACCATCGAGGCGGCACGCGCCGGCGAGGCCGGCCGCGGCTTCGCCGTGGTCGCCCAGGAGGTGAAGAGCCTGGCCAGCCAGACCGCCAAGGCCACCGACGAGATCCGCACCCAGATCGCGGGAATGCAGCAGGTCGCCTCGACCGCCGTGTCGGCGATCCGCAACATCGGCGAGACCATCGCCGAGATCGACAACGTCACCACCGCCATTGCCGCCGCCGTGGAGGAACAGGGCACCGCGACCCGCGAGATCGCCCGCAACATCCAGCAGGCGGCCTCCGGCACCAGCGAGGTGTCCAACAACATCACCGGCGTCTCCAGCGCTTCCGCCCAGGCCGGAACCTCCGCCAACGAGGTGTTGAGCGCCTCGGAGGCGCTGCGCCGCGAGGCCGACACCTTGCGCGCCGAGGTCGACGCGTTCCTGACCAACATCAGGGCGGCGTAGGCGCCACCCGGGCCTCGCCCTTCGAGACGCCCGCCTCTGGCGGGCTCCTCAGGGTGAGGAAGAGAAAGTCGTTCTGTCGCCAGCAGACCTTGGGATCAAAGCTGAAAAGCTCACCCCTCATGGTGAGGAGGCGCGCAGCGCCGTCTCGAACCATGAGGCCCGCGCCTGCCGCACCCCGGAATGCCGTCCAGCCATGCCATGTCCACGGCGTTTTTCGGCTGGCGCTCGCCCGCGGCGGCCGTTAATCGATGAGCATGACCAAGACCGAAACTGTTCATTCCTCCGCCGAGGCCCTGCGATATCCCTGGGAGCAGCATCCCGGAGAGGATCAGGTCGTGGAGGTCGCGCCCGGCGTATTGTGGCTGCGGCTGAAGCTGCCGTTCCGCCTCAACCATGTGAACATCTATCTGCTTGCCGACGGCGACAGTTGGGTGGCGGTGGATTCCGGCTTCGGCAATGAGGAATCGATCGCCGCCTGGACGCGGCTGCTCGACGGTCCACTGAAGCATGTGAAGATCAGCCGGCTGATCGTCACTCATTCGCATCCCGACCATGTCGGGCTCGCGGGCTGGATCGTCGAGCGCTTCGCCTGTCCGCTGGTGATGTCGCAGGTCGAATATCTGCAGTCGGTCTACCACCAGAATCGTGGCACAGAGGAGCGCCGCAACGCGCAGCGGCTGTTCTTCCGCCGCCACGGCATGGACGAGACCCTGACCGACAAGCTGCTCGGCCGCGGCCAGGAATATCTGCAGCGCGTCTCGGTGCTGCCGGCGTCCTACCGCCGCATCTCGCATGGCGACGAGATCCAGATCGGCAGCCGGCGCTTCAAGGTCATCACCGGCGGCGGCCATGCGCTCGACCAGGTCATGCTGTATTGCGCCGCCGACAAGCTGTTCCTCTCCGCCGACCAGGTGCTGAGCAAGATCTCGCCCAATGTCAGCGTCTGGGCGGTCGAACCCGACCAGAACTCGCTCGGCGAATATCTGGCGTCGCTGGCGAGCCTGACCACCACCCTGCCCTATGACGTGCTGGTGCTGCCCGGTCATGGCGTACCGTTCTACGGCCTCAAGACCCGCATCAAGCAGCTTGCCGACCATCATGAGGAGCGCTGCCGGATGATCGCGGACGCCTGTCGCGAGCAATCCAAGACCTCGGCACAGCTGGTCCCGGTCGTGTTCCACAAGCATGTGCTCGACCCGCACCAGATGGGCTTCGCCGCCGGTGAGCTGATCGCCCATGTCAACTACATGCTGGTCGAGGGCCGCCTGACCAGCCAGGAGATCGACGGCGTGCTGCACTACCGGACGACCTGAGACCCGGCGCGCAGACCGAAGATCCCCTTTCGTCCACCGCTCAACCCGAACTAGAATGATCGGGTGGAGCGACCATGATCCATATTGCGCATATTTCAGACATTCATTTCGGACTGAATTTCAGCGCGGCCACGTGGCAGGCGGTGGTCGGCTGCGTGGTCGACTTCGATCCCCATATCATCGTGGTATCGGGCGACCTCGTCGACGATCCCTCGCCGGAACATCTGCTGACCGCCAAGGGAGCGCTCGACGCACTGCTGCGGCGAACCCAGGAAAGCTCGGACAAGCGTTGGGGTAACGGCCGCGGCCGCAAGGCCGAATTGGTCGTCGTGCCCGGCAACCATGACGTGTTCGAAAGCGGCATCGCCATGGGGATGCCGCGGCTGAATTGGTTCGAGCGGATATTCTCCGGCGGAAACACGGCGCGGGCCGAGCAGGCGCTGCAGGCGAAGCTCAGGACCGCGGCGCTCGATTTCGGCCCGCAGCCACTCGGGCTGCCGGCCGGCACCCGCCCGCAGGACGCCGGCTGGGCCCGCAGAGCATGGGCACGAACCGCGGCCCTGTTCGGCGGACGGGCCATCATGCCCTGGGATCAGGCCGATGACTTCGCCCGGCTATTGCCTGCAGCAGCGCCGCTTCCGCTGGTCCGCGTCGCCCGTTCGGCACCGATCCTGCTCGCGATGTTCGACTCGAACGGGTCCGGCGGCAATCTCGGCGTGGCGACCGGCATCGTCGACAATGACGTGCTGCTGGCGCTGCCCAGCAAGCTGCAGCAGGCCAAAGAGAACTATGTGGCGCGCGTCGCCATCGTGCATCATCACGTCCTGCCGATCGCCTTCGCACCGAACGGGCACAAGACGACCGGCGAGCCCATGATGGTGTTTCGCAATGCCGGTGCCTTGCTGCGGATTCTCGCCAATCATCAGTTCGACCTCATCCTGCATGGACATTGGCACAAGACGCAATTTGCCCGCATCGATTTCGGCGACGATTCGAGCGATGGCTACCCGATGGCGGTGGTTTCCGCCGGCAGCGCCGCCATGGCCACGCCGGACAACACAAACCACAACAGCATCAATCTGATCAGGATTGCGCCGACCGGCCAGATCGAGGTCAAGAGCGTGTTCTATGGTGCTGGCCAGTCGCCACGACCGGACGGCACGGCCGGTGCCGACTACCGCGTCTACAAGGAGCCGCTCGCGGCCGCGAAGCGTCGCGCCCATGTTCGTGCCCGCGAGCGCCACCCGATCGAGTGCGAGGCGCGCGAGCAGAGTTGTGAGATCACCGAGAATGGCGATCTCTGGGTGACCCATCGGATCAAGGGATTGCGTGTGCAGGGCGATATCGGCCGCTACGACAAGCGCCCGCTGGTCATGTATCTGCCGACATACGGCCATTTCGTGCAGGACACTCTTGCCCTGGCTCCGGAGACGGCCAAGGCAGGTTTTGAGATCGTTCCGGCGCCCGACTATCCGAGGAGCGCGAGAGACGACCGGCAATGCGACTACTACTGGCTCAAGTTTCCTGGCGGCGGCATCTCGAAGGGCGACAAGCCGGTGCCCTACGAGTTCAGCCATGGCTGCGCCAACTGCATGATGATGACGCAATGGGAGGCGGTCGAGCGGCTGGAACGCGGCACCCGAAAGCCGCGTCCGCAAGGCTTCGACCACGAATGGGTGGGGATGCGCGTCACCTTCCCGGCGCGGACATTGATCCTGAAGGTGCGGTTTCCGCGGAGCCTGGGCCAGGTGCAGCCCGACGTCGAATGCCGGCGACCGCCGCGTTATCCTAACTACGAGATCGATCAGTGGGGCGATGCGAAGCTCGACGACACCACCGGCGCGCCGCCCGGGCTGGAGATCGACTCCGACACGTTGCACGAAGAAGCGCACGCGCTCAGCTACGATGCGCCATCGCAGACATGGAAGCTGGTGATCGAGCACCCGCTGGTCGGCTACCAATATTCGCTGCGCTGGCAGGTGCCGGGAGAGCCCGAGAATCGCACGATCGCAGGCAATACGCGGGAATGGCACCGCACGCTGCTCAATCTGGGCGATCGGATCGATGCGGGGAACACGACGGCTGACGATCGCGAAGCGATCAGGCAGTTCGACCTTCTGGTGCAGACCCTGGAAACGGAGCTGAAACTCGGCCGCGTAAGCCGGGACGAGAAGTGGACGATCGCGCTGATGGTCCACGACGCCGCGGAGCTTGTCCTGAGGCCCGTCCTCAGCCGGCGCTCCGGACCGCGGCACGAGGAGCTGCCGCGGAGCTTCAGCATCCCCTATGGCGATGGCGTCAGCGGTGCCGCCTTCCAGCAGCGCCGGACCATCGCCTGGAGCCATGATGGCGTCATCAGCGACCCCGAAGGTGTCGCAAAGTCGCTGATCACGCCGGTGCCGTATCCGCCGGCCGAGGATGACGACGAGGCGGTCCACGTTCTCGCTTTGCCAGTCTATCATACCGGCACCGAGGACGCCCGGCGGCCTCCACCCTGGGCAACGCTCGGCGTGGTTACCGTCGATTCATCCTCCTATGCTTCTTCTATCAAGGACATGGACGATAAGCAGCGGTTGTGGCTGCGCACGCTGGCGCAGGCGCAGACAGACAAGATCATCCGGGCGGTGCGCGGCGAGCGCGACGAGACGGAGGGGTCATCATCTTGCGGCGCAACGGATAGACCACTATCGTAAAGGCCGTAAGCTGCGGGTGCACGACGCGTATCGATACACGGGCTTTCGGGAGAAACCATGTTTCGTCTCAATCTTGGCGGCGGAGCCGTCGCCTTCGAAACCGAAGGCGAGGCAGATCGCATCGGCAGCGTCGATCCGGCCGAGCTGACCCGACGGGAATGGCCACCCGAGGTGGTGGCAAACATCCGGCGTTACCAGGAACGGCTCGCCCATCCGGCGGTGACTTCGGTCGCGGATGAGCCTGAGAGCGGCGGCTGACGGATCGACCGGCGCCGCTCCGCAACATTGCCGCTCCGCAACGTCGCCACAATGCAAGCGCGGTTCGGCCGACATTGCCCCGCTTCGCCGCGGCCTTGGACAAATCGCCCAACTCCTGCCGTGGGATTCCGGCTCGACAGCCGCTCTGGAAACGCTCTAAGAAGGCTTTAGAACCCCGTCGCTTAGAGGGTCCGTTCCAGGCGCTGCGCTGCAGCGCAGCACGTCAGGTTTCGTGATGGACTACAGCCAGTACTTCAGTGCCGCCCTCGGTCGTCTGCATGATGAACGTCGCTACAGGGTTTTCGCCGATCTCGAACGCATCGCCGGCCGGTTCCCGCACGCGACCTGGCATTCCCCGAGCGGTCCGCGCAATGTCGTGATCTGGTGCTCCAACGACTATCTCGGCATGGGTCAGCATCCGAAGGTGGTCGGCGCGATGGTCGAGACCGCGACCCGGGTTGGCACCGGCGCCGGCGGCACCCGCAACATCGCCGGAACGCATCACCCGCTGGTGCAGCTCGAGGCCGAGCTCGCCGATCTCCACGGCAAGGAAGCGGCGCTGCTGTTCACCTCCGGCTATGTCTCCAACCAGACCGGCATCGCCACGCTCGCCAAGCTGATCCCGGACTGCCTGATCCTGTCGGACGCGCTCAACCACAATTCGATGATCGAGGGCGTGCGCCAGTCCGGCTGCGAGCGCCAGATCTGGCGCCACAACGATCTCGCCCATCTCGAGCAGCTCCTGATCGCCGCCGGCCCCGAGCGGCCGAAGCTGATCGCGTGCGAGAGCCTGTATTCGATGGATGGCGACGTCGCGCCGCTGGCCGCGATCTGCGATCTCGCCGAGCGCTACAAGGCGATGACCTATGTCGACGAGGTGCATGCGGTCGGCATGTACGGCCCACGCGGCGGCGGCATCGCCGAGCGCGACGGCGTCATGCACCGCATCGACATCCTCGAAGGCACGCTTGCGAAGGCGTTCGGCTGCCTCGGCGGCTATATCGCCGCCAAGGGCGAGATCATCGACGCCGTGCGCTCCTACGCGCCGGGCTTCATCTTCACAACCGCGCTGCCGCCACCGATCTGCTCCGCGGCCACCGCTGCGATTAGGCACCTGAAGTCGTCGAGCTGGGAACGCGAGCGCCACCAGGACCGCGCCGCACGCGTCAAGTCGATCCTCAATGCCGCCGGCTTGCCGGTCATGGCCAATGACACCCATATCGTGCCGTTGTTCGTCGGCGATCCCGAGAAGTGTAAGCAGGCCTCCGACCTGCTGCTCGAAGAGCACGGCATCTATATCCAGCCGATCAACTATCCGACCGTCGCCAAGGGCACCGAGCGCCTGCGCATCACGCCCTCGCCCTATCACGATGACGGCCTGATCGACCGCCTCGCCGAAGCCCTGCTGCAGGTCTGGGAACGCCTCGGCCTCGCACTGCACAAGAAGCCGCTGGCGGCGGAGTAGTTCCGACAAGCCCTCTCGGCGCGGAACCTGCCACTCTGTGACTCATCGTGCCCGGGCTCGTCCCGGGCATCCACGTCGTCCCGCGGATTCCGAGAGACGTGGATGGCCGGGACGGCGCCCGGCCATGACGCGTGGAAAGGCTTGGGCCCAAACTCGCCTGCGATCGCCCTGCCCTTAACGACGCCGCTTCATTCCCGCCTCTCCCGTCACATCGCTATCGCCCCGCCTCCGGCAAAGCGCTAAGTTCGCAGCCCAATTCACGGGGCGGAGCGATTGAGGAGGCCGCAAGGCCATGCTGCATGACTGGGGCGTGATCGCCGCTGCGTTCGGCTATATCGGCTTTCTGTTCCTGGTCGCCAGCCGTGGCAACCGGGCCGGCGAGCGGCGGCCGTCGCGATTGGCCGGGCTGATCTACCCGCTGTCGCTCGCCATCTATTGCACGTCCTGGACCTTCTTCGGCTCGGTCGGCTTCGCCTCGCGCAACAGCGTCGACTTCCTCGCGATATATCTCGGGCCGATCCTGATGGTCGGCGCCTGCACGCCGCTGCTGCGCCGGGTGATCCAGCTCGCCAAGTCGCAAAACATCACCTCGGTGGCCGACCTGATCGGCGCCCGCTACGGCAAGAGCCAGGCCGTGGCGGCGACGGTGGCGCTGATCGCGATCATCGGCTCGGTGCCCTATATCGCGCTGCAGCTCAAGGCGGTGGCGTCGTCGCTCGAAACCATCATGGTCGACGACCGCGCCTTCGCTCATATCCCGATCGTCGGCGACATGGCGCTGATGGTGACGCTCGCAATGGCGATCTTCGCGGTGCTGTTCGGCACCCGCCAGACCGACGCCACCGAGCATCAGCACGGGTTGATGCTGGCGGTCGCGACCGAGTCGATCATCAAGCTGATCGCCTTCATCGCGGCAGGCGCCTTCGTCACCTTCTGGATGTTCTCGCCGGTCGAGCTGATCGAGCGCGCGATGAAGTCTCCCGAGGCCGAGCGTGCGCTGGAATATGTGCCGGGCATCGGCAGCTTCCTGACCATGACGCTGCTGTCGTTCTGCGCCGCGATGCTGCTGCCGCGCCAGTTTCACGTCAGCGTGGTCGAGAATGCCGACGACGCCGAAGTGTCGCGGGCGCGCTGGATGTTCCCGCTGTATCTCGTCGCGATCAATCTGTTCGTGATCCCGATCGCGCTCGCCGGCCTGATCACCTTTCCGTTCGGCGCCGTCGACAGCGACATGTATGTGCTGGCGCTGCCGATCGAGGCCAATTCGCAATGGCTGTCGGTGCTGGTCTTCGTCGGCGGCCTGTCGGCGGCGACCGCCATGGTGATCGTCGAATGCGTCGCGCTGTCGATCATGGTGTGCAACGACATCGTCGTGCCGCTGGTGCTGCAGCGCCAGCAGGAGCAGCGCGAGATCGGGCGCGACTTCGCAGGCTTCCTGCTCGGCACAAGGCGGATCGCGATCTTCGCCATCATGGTGATGGCCTATTTCTACTACCGCGCGCTCGGCACGACCCAGCTCGCCGCGATCGGCCTGTTGTCCTTTGCCGCGATCGCGCAACTGGCGCCGAGCTTCTTCGGCGGCCTGTTGTGGCGGCGCGCCACCGCGCGCGGCGCGATGGGCGGCATGCTGGCCGGCTTCGCCGTCTGGCTGTACACGTTGTTCATCCCGAGCTTCCTCGACACCTCCACGTCGGGCATCCTGTTCTTGCAACATGGTCCGTTCGGGCTCGAGGCGCTCAAGCCGCAGGCGCTGCTCGGCACCGATCTGCCGCCGCTGCTGCATGGCGTGCTGTGGAGCCTGTCGCTCAACCTGCTCACCTACATCGTGCTGTCGCTGGCCCGGCAGCCGTCGTCGATCGAGCTGTTGCAGGCCGACCTGTTCGTGCCGGCCGAGCTGACGCCCAGCGCGCCGAGCTTCCGGCGCTGGCGCTCCACCGTGACCGTGCAGGACATCCAGACCACGGTCGGCCAATATCTCGGCCCCGACCGCGCCCGGGCCTCGTTCGAGGCGTTTGCCGCCCAGCGCAACCTGCCACTCGAACCGGCCGCGCCCGCCGATTTCGAACTGCTGCGCCATGCCGAGCACCTGATCGCCTCCTCGATCGGCGCGGCGTCGTCGCGCCTCGTGATGTCGCTGCTGCTGCGCAAGCGCACGGTGTCGGCGAAGGCGGCGCTGAAGCTGCTCGACGACTCCCACGCCGCGCTGCATTTCAACCGGGAGATCCTGCAGACCGCGCTCAACCATGTGCGCCAGGGCATCGCCGTGTTCGACGCCGATCTGCAGCTGATCTGCTCCAACGGCCAGTTCGTCGATCTGCTCGGCCTGCCGCCGCATCTGGTGCAGATCGGCAGCCCCTTGAAAGAAATCCTCGAATTCATGGGCACGATCGGCGCGCCGACCTATGAGGACAGCGAGGCGCTGCTGGCACGCCGGCTCGCCGCCTACACCACCGAGGGCGAACCCTATCTCGAACGTCTCGCCGACCGCCACATGGTGATCGAGGTCCGCACCAACCGCATGCCGGATGGCGGCCTCGTCATCACCTTCACCGATGTGACGCCCTCCTTCGAAGCCGCCGAGGCACTGGAGCGCGCCAATGCAACGCTCGAAAAGCGCGTGCGCGACCGCACCGAGGAGCTGACGCGGCTGAACTCCGAGCTCGCGCTGGCCAAGAGCGCCGCAGAGGATGCCAACATCTCCAAGACCCGCTTTCTCGCGGCGGCCAGCCACGACATCCTGCAGCCGCTGAATGCCGCGCGGCTCTACATCACAAGCCTGGTCGAGCGGCAGACCGCTGGCGAGGAGTCGCGCCTGGTCGAGAACATCGACGACTCCCTTGAAGCCATCGAGGAAATCCTGGGCGCGCTGCTCGACATTTCCCGGCTCGATGCCGGCGCGATGACGCCACAGGTCTCGAGCTTCAAGATGGCCGATCTGATGCGCTCACTGGAGATCGAATTCGCGCCGGCCGCGCGCGCCAAGGGTCTCGCGCTGACCTTCGTGCCGTGTTCGCTGCCGGTGGAATCAGATCGGCTGCTGCTGCGCCGGCTGCTGCAGAATCTCATCTCCAACGCCATCAAATACACGCCCAAGGGCCGCGTGCTGGTCGGCTGCCGCCGCCGCAGCGCGTCGCTGCAGATCGGCGTCTGGGACACCGGCGTCGGCATCCCGCCGGTGAAGCGCGGCGAGATCTTCAAGGAATTCCACCGTCTCGAACAGGGCGCGCGCATCGCCCGCGGCCTCGGCCTCGGCCTTTCGATCGTCGAGCGCATCGCGCGCGTGCTCAATCACGGCATTGCGCTGGACTCGCAGCCCGGCCGCGGCTCGGCCTTCTCGGTGACGGTGCCGATCGCCAAGGCGGTCAATCACACCGCCGCCGTCACCAGCGCCACGCCGCTGGCAACGACGCCGATCTCGGGCGCGCTGATCGTCTGCATCGAGAACGACCCGGCCATTCTCGACGGCATGCGCACCCTGCTCACCGCCTGGGACGCCGAGGTGATCGCCGTCCCTGATCCGGAATCCGCCGTCGAGGCCATCGCCGCCCGCAACGGCGCCATCACGGGTCTCCTGGTCGATTATCACCTCGATCGCGGCAACGGCATCGCCGCCATCCGCGACATCCGCCGCCGCTTCGACGAGGCCCTGCCCGCGATCCTGATCACCGCCGACCGCAGCCCCCATGTCCGCGCCGCCGCCCGCGACGAAAACATCGCCGTGCTGAACAAGCCGCTGAAACCGGCGTCGCTGCGCGCGCTGCTCGGGCAATGGCGGATCCAGCAGATGGTGGCGGCGGAATAGACCCGACCCGCCGGCCCATGTTGCTAAGCGAGATCTCGCCCCTGGTGGTGAGGAGCACCGCCTGCAGTGCCTCTTGCCCGCGGTCGCGGCGTGTCGGCGACCTCGTCAAGGCTGACCATACAGCCAGGACGCAGTGGTGACGCGTGACCGCCCCCATCGCAGTTGGAACCTTGCCGGCTCGTCAGCCGTTTTTCGGCTGGGAGCGAACCATGACGATTGATCCATTTGAACCTTTGCTCAAGCGCCTGCGGTTGACGTCCGACATTTCGCCGGAGATCGAGCGGAGCATCCGGCGGCTTCCGATCACGATCAGACGGATGCAGAGCGGGCAGACGATCGTCGCGACCGGCGGCCGGCCTTCGGTCTGCTGTCTCATCGTCGACGGCTTCGTGCAACGTTCGAAGATCGTCGGCGAGGGCAGCCGGCAGATTCTCGCATTTCATCAGCCGGGCGACATCCCCGATCTGCAGAGCCTCTACCTTCACGTGCTCGACCATGAGGTCATGACGCTGGGCGATTGCAGGCTGGGCTTCATTCCGCACGATCCACTGCGCGCAGTGGTCAGGAACAATCCGGACTTGGCCGAAGCGCTCTGGCGGGACACTCTGATCGACGCCGCGCTGTTCCGGGAATGGATCTGCAATGTCGGGCAACGCGAGGCTGCGGGCCGGCTCGCCCATCTGGTCATCGAGGTCTATGAGCGGCTCGCGGCGATCGGACGGGTGACCGGATTGTCCTTCAAGTTCCCGGCGACCCAGGTCGTTCTCGCCGAAGCCATAGGAACAAGCACGGTCCATCTGAGAAGCCATAGGAACAAGCACGGTCCATCTGAATAGAGTTCTACAGGAGCTTCGCACGAAGGGGCTGTTGGAGATCGAGCGCGGCACGATCACGATTTTCGACCTCGAAGGCCTGCGCCACGCCGCCGATTTCGCCCCCCTGTATCTCCATCTGGATCAGGCTCTCTGATGCGCTACTTCTTCGACATTCGGGACGATTTCTACGCTGCGAATGACGATGACGGCGCAGAATTCCCCGACCCAGCCGCCGCCCGCCGCGAGGCGCTGAGGGCTGCGACCACCATCGCCGAGGACCTCTTCGTCGCCAACGGATCGGCGATCAAGGTGACGGTGCGGGACGACGACGGCCCCTTGTTCGAGATCGTCGTGCACTTGAAGATGAGGGATCTGCGGTAGGGTTGGCGGCCAGGGCATCGCCACCATGCGCAACGCGGTCGGCCGCCGAACGCGGTGACCCGCCGTCCGGATCACCGCGTGTGCGCGTCGGCTCAATGCCTGCCGGACGTCAACAAGGTCCGGAGCACGTTGTAGGCGAACCAGAGAACCAGAAATGCGAAGTACACCGAGATATTCAGGTTCAGGTTGGACCGGAAGCCGGGCGCACGGACCTTGTCGTGCTTGGCAGAGGCCTGGATCGAGAGAATGTTCTGCTGCGCACATTTCACGACCAGATCATAATCCTCGGCCTTGGCCCGCGGCAGCGTCCACGTCTCGACGGTCAGCTCCTTGAAGCTGTCGACATGACGGCCGTCCACGCCGTACCGGCTGATCAGTTGCAGCCCGGGCAAGGCATGGGTTTCGTCAGCTTTCGTTCGCGGCCAAGCGCGGGGCAGTTCGACGTGAAGCAGCCAGGAGAGCCGGCGGGGACGTCCGACATAGATATCGTGCTCGCGGGCGGCGAGGCCGGCGCCCGACAAGTCCGAGCTGATATTGGATTCGATGAACTGCAATTGAATCTTGTCGGGCTTGTCGGATGCTCGCCAGCAGTCACTGATCGTATATCGGGCATCCACGATGATCTTGTTCTGCACCTGATCATCCTGGATCGCGATCGCCTCGGACTCGGCCGCCGCCGGCCAGCTCGCCTGCAACTGACGCAGCAAGGCTTGCGAGAAGCCGGCCTCGCCCTCATTCGCAATCAGGTTTCTGATGTGGTCGGCGCCCCAGGCCGAAAACTCGAGGCTGCGATGCAGTGAAGCCGGGGATTGGCGCGAGGGACCGATGCGCCAATCATCGTGGCAATGGACGATATGCCTGACGTTTTGCTCGGGCAGCTTTTCCAACTGCGAGGCGTCTGCGGCCAGCGGCAGGGCCCATCCGAGATGCGGCAGCTCGATCTGATCGAGGCCGCCGCCTTGCAGCGGCAGCGTCGGATCGAGCCAGTAGCTCTTGCCGTCGAGCCGGACACGAACGATGCAGTGATCGAACACGGCCGGGCTCGGCAGCACCCGGTCGAGCGTACGGCCATGCGTCGTGGAGACCAGGGCCGCGCAAGCCTCCAGGCCGAGGCGCCGCGCGCCAGCCACATAGAGGCGCGCTTTGTCCTTGCAGTCGCCGAACCGACCGGCCCAGATCGCATCGAGGTCGCGCGGCACCAGGCCGCCCTCTCCCAACGCAAGAAAGAAATAGCGCAATTCGCGCTGCACGAAGCGCAGCCACTCGGCCGCGCGTTGCGCCGGATCGGGATGGGCCGCACCGATCCGGTCGATCTCGTCGGCCAGCGTCAGAGGAATCTCGGCGCTGTCATAGGCCGCCACCATCAGGGCCGCGACATCGCTCCATTCCTCGAACTCGCTGAGCTGAAAGGCGGGGTCCTCGATCACCCAGGACGGCGTCAACGGTGCGCTCGGGCCGCGCTTCCTCTGGCCGCGCAGACGCCGACAAATCTCCTCGATCTCGCCGGTCACGCTGATCGTTGCAGGCGGCGGATCGTTGAACTCCCTGCTGGCGATGGCGCGATCACGCCGCTTCAGCAGCCGATGACGATAGTCGAAGCTCGGATTGGCGCCGTCGAAGGCGACCCATGATTGGTATTTGCCCTTGAGGATCGGCGTCTCGCCATAGAGCGAGCAGCTGAACTCCAGGACGTCGTTCGCCCTGACGTCCGGCACCAGGAAGGAGGCGGTGAGACGTCCGTTGAGCATCAGGCGCTCAATGTCCCGCTCGCGCCGAAAGACCTGGAAGCAACCGGGCCGTGCATGATCGACATACTGATCGCCGCGCCGGATGCGCACCGCATGGACCTCGAGCCTCTGGTAGCCGGGATCGAACTCGATGACGATGTGGGACGCCCGCTCGGCGCCCTCCTTGGTCAGGATCCGCTGCGCGGTCCGGTAGCTCCAGCAGAGTTCGGGACCGGTGAGGTCGACCTGCATGTCGGACAACAGCCGGCAAACGCCATTGGCGATGGCCGACTCTTGATCGGGCGACGGCTCCGTCGCGTAGGCGGCGAGGTCGACCCACGCCGGCACGGGTGCATAGCGAACCTCATCGCCGCTGACCGTCGTCGACCCGCCGCGACCGCTCTCCCCGATATCGTTCACGACAACACGCCCCCAAAACGCACCCGCTTGAGGTACAATCGTTGACGAAAACGTTCAAGCGAAGGCCGTGGGCGAAGGCCCCGAACGATCATTCGCTCATCGCTGCGGACTCGTCAGCCGCGCATCTCACTCCGCCGTGCGGACAAGCCATGTCTGGAAGAACGCGAGCACCTCGGCGTTGAACGCGGCGTGGAAGGCGGCGCGGTCGAACCCCGGTGCATCGACGCAGAGCTCGGACTGCCCCTGGAGCAGCGCCGGCGGACACAGGAAGAACGCGAAGTGGCCGGAGTTCGGCACCACGCGATAGTCGTGCCCGGCCGGAAGGTTTGCGTCGACGAAAGCGACATGGCTGGGCAGCACGCCGTCGCCGCCGCGGCTCGAGGCCCAGAGCTGAACCGGCGTCTTGATCGGGGCGAAGCTCGCGGGCGAGAAGAAGATCGCCAAGGGGTCGGCGAGCACGGCGGCTTTGATCCGCGGATCATGCGCCAGCGGTTGCGCGGGCGTTCGCTTGTCCAGGATCTCCTGACAGAACAGCCTCTGGATTGGCTGACAATAATCGGACGCCGCTCCCGCCCAATCAGGATCGGCACCGAGCAGCACGAGCCCGGTATAACCGCCGCGTGAAAAGCCGAAGAAGCCGATCCGGTCGCGATCGATGTTGGCCGCGAAGGATGACGCGCCGATCATGAAGTCGATCAGCCGCTTGATGTCGGTGGGCCGCTCGACGAACACCGAGAGATCGCCGGATCGGCTCCGATCCCGCGCGGTATCGCCAGGGTGATTGATCGCCGCGACCACAAAGCCGTGGTCGGCAAGCGCCTCGGCCGTATCACGATTGCCAAGCAGCGAACCGCCGCGCCCATGCGAGGCGACAACGAGCGGCAGATGCCCGCCCACGAGCGGGCAGTCCTTCACACCCGTCAACGTGAAGCCGCCGCCGATGGGGATCTCGGCCGGCTTTTCCGCGCACGGATACCAGACCATGCCATGGATCTCCGGACCGTCGGAATCCGCGGCAATGTCGATCGCTCGCAGGCCGGCGGCCTGCGCCAGCGTCGCAGCGAGACAGACGGAGAGCATCGAGAGCAGTTGGCAGGCGCGGATAACAGCGGACATCGGCGTTCTCCCTGGCTGATGCATCTCGTGCCGATGAGTCTACGGCACCTGCTTGACCTGTCCTGATCCCGAGACATGCGAGTTGATCCGCGCTACCGTGCCGTGCAGCCGCACGACGGCGCTCCCCGAGACCGAGATGTCGGCATCCTGGCGCGGCGCGAGGTCGACGTCGCCGCTGCCGCGAACCGTCGCGCTGGCGCGATCGGTGACCAGCCGGCCGAGATCGGCACGCCCGGAGCCCGACGATTCCAGCGACAGCTCATGCGCCGTTCCGCTGCCGGTGACCGCACCGCTGCCGTGCAGCTTGAGGCGCAGCGAATCCTGCTTGCTGTCGGCGAGCTTGAGATTGCCGCTGCCGTGGAGGTTCGCCGTGGTTGTCTGGGTGACCAGACGACCGAGGTCCACCGCGCCGGAGCCGGCCGCTTCGACAGCGAGGTCGCGGACATCGCCGCCGGCCATCACGGTGCCGCTGCCCCGCGCCGTGATCCGCACCACGTCCTGGCGGATCTCTGACAGGTCGAGACTGGCCGATCCACCCACCGTCCATGCGGTGACCGGGGGGCCGGAGAGTTGGACGACGAGATGGTCGGCCCGGAGACAGTCGATCGCGTTGCCCCACTCGGCCGTGTCCCATGCGAGCTGGCCGTCCCGCAGGCGGACATGGTCGATGAGGTCGGCGTCACCGGTCACGCTGGCCTGTGGCGCGGGCCCCGGCTTGAAATGCACCTGCGCCGGAATGCTGATCCTGACGGCGTCGCCGCCCGACCAGGCCAGATCGACCGTGCGGCGCTCGCGCGAGCCGGTCCTGTTCGACCATGGCAGTGCCGCGCAGTTGCGCGATGCGCCTGCCCAGGATGTTCTGACCCAGGAGAGGCCCCTCCAAGGCGAAGCACCGAAGTCGGCCCAGTCCTGCGCCGACGCCAGCGCGGTGATGATCCCGCATAGCGCTGCGATGCTCAGCGACACCCCCGCGACCTGTCCTAGCCGTCCACTCATCGCGCACCTCTTCCTGATCAAGCAGGCTCATGTTCCGGCCTGAGCAGCCGGTAGTGCAGCCGGGCATAGTTGCCGAGCATCTTCACCGCGGTGTTGAGCGCCAGCAGCAGCAGCGCGCCGCAGCCGATGCTGCCGGCGACGAGCCCGATGCCGGCCACCGCACGCAGCGCCATCGCGGCGAGCGAGGCGAAGTGCCCGATTTTCAAGAGACTGAGCAGCAGCCCGAGGCCGACGATTCCGAGCACGAAGACGACGAGGCCGACCGCCAGGGTCACCAGCAGGACGGCGAACAGCAGCGGCAGCAGCAACAGGATGTCGACGGTGGCCAATCCGCCCAGCGCCAGCAGCACCGCAGCGGAGTTGCCCAGGCTGCGGTGCTTCTCCCAATGGCGCAGCCCGGTTTCGGTACGCAATTCGCGCGCCAGCCGGCGCGGGTCGCCCAGCGCCGCCGCCACCTCCGCCTCGGCGCGCCCGGAGGAGGCAGCTTCATCGAAATAGGACATGTAGTCGGCGATGATCTCGTCGATGTCAGCAGCAGGCAAACCGGCAAGACCGTCCTTGAGGAGGCCCAGGAAGGCTGCGCGGTCCATCAGCGTTCTCCCAGCAATGTGTTGACGGCATCAGCAAAGCTTCGCCACTCGCGCTTCTGCGCCGTGAAGGCGGCGCGGCCGGCCGGCGTGAGCCGATAATATTTGCGCGGCGGGCCGCTATTGGATTCGGCCAGGCGGGTCTCGACCAGCTTGTCGTCCTGCATGCGACGCATCAAGGGATAGATCGTCCCCTCGCCAATGCCCACGCCGGCCGAGAGCGAGCTTGCAATCTCGTAGGCGTAGCTCTCGCCTCGCGCCAACAGCGCCAGCACGCACAATTCGAGCGCCCCCTTCTTGAGCTGGACCTGCATCTGCTCCGTCATGACAGCAAGGTATCGCAAGGTACCTTGTTTTGCAAGGTACCTGTCTATGACAGGGCAGATGTTCGCGGGACGTACAGCCCGCAGCTCCCGAGGTCGCCCAGCGCATCGAAATCCTCGGCGCACCAGACAGACCTCTATTTCTTTTTTTCGGAAATCATGCTATCCCTTGCGTCGTCCCGTGCCCGCCATGAGGGGCGCTTCGCGATCGTCACGAACGTGGGGCGCGGGATGCGGTGGGCGCGTCGGGTCGCAGCGTGCTTCGGCATGCCGACGAACGATCCGGCGCGCACGGTCAAGCCGTGTGGTCCTGGCATCCCGGTGCTGATGCCAAGTTCGCAGCGACGGTGTTGCGGATGACGGGGGCAAGAACGCCGGTCCCCGGGGAGAGCTCGGAGCAGCCGTCAAAACCATCGCGCGGGGAGGGCCGGGCGTGTTCGGCCAGACCTGTGGTGACTGCCGCCTGCTTTTTTTCTGCAGGCGGGCCACGGGCGCGGCCAGCGCCCGGCCTTCCCTGCGCCCTCTGTCCTCAAGAGGGCCGATGATCGGCAAAGCTCGGACGCCGTGTGCGCCGCGAGGTTGAGTTGGTGTGTCGCGATTGATCTACCAAATGACGTGGGTTTCCAGCTCAGGACGGGCCTTGTGGCTCTTGCGCCCTTGTGGCTCGTGCACCGAAGACGACGCTCCTCACCCTGAGGAGCCCGCTGAAGGCGGGCGTCTCGAAGGGCGAGGCCCGCACGATGGCCTCATGGTTCGAGACGCGCCGCGAGCTTGCAGCTTGCCCAATGGTGAGCTGACTGGCGCGACGCTCCTCACCATGAGGGTTTGGCACCGAGACCGGTGCTGCACATTGACCATGAGGATCGTCCTCATGAAGAGCCGCGTGCGCCAACTGGCGCTGCACACAGACCATGAGGACACTGCCGGTTACGGCGGCTCCTCATGGAGAGGATTTGGCGCCGAAGCCGAAGCTGCACATTGGCCATGCGCAGCGTGCTCATAAGGAAGGTCAGCTTGTCACTTCCCCGTCGGCGCGTCCTGCCGCCAGGCGGAACCTGCGATCTTCGCGGCGGCGATCACCGCCTGCGTCCGGCTCTCGACGCCGAGCTTCTGCAGGATGGCCGAGACATGCGCTTTGATGGTCGCCTCGGAGACGCCGAGCTCATAGGCGATCTGCTTGTTGAGCAGCCCCTGGGACAGCATCATCAGCACCCGCACCTGCTGCGGGGTCAGGGTCACCAGGCGGTCGCGGAGCCTGGTCATCTCCGGATCTGCGCCGGCGGCAAGGTCGGTGTCGGGCGGCACCCAGACGTCGCCATCCATCACCTTCATGATGGCGTCGCGCAGCGTGTCGACGCCGAACCGCTTCGGGATGAAGCCGGAGGCACCGAAATCGAGCGAGCGGCGGATTGTCGCGCCATCGTCGCTGGCCGAGACGATGACGACCGGGATCGCCGGATATTGCGCGCGCAGGTAGATGAGCCCGGAAAAGCCGGAAATGCCGGGCATCGTCAGGTCGAGCAGCACGAGATCGACTTCGGAGTCCTTCTCCAGCAGCGCGGTCAGGTCTTCGAAGGAGCCGGCCTCGTCGACCACGGCCTCCGCGAGCACGCTCGTGACTGCCTGCCGCAGCGCGTTGCGGAACAGCGGGTGATCATCGGCAATGACGAGGTGGGTGGAGGCAGCCGCCATGAATTCTGACTTGACCTTGCGACGCCGGCCACGCGCCTCAGCTGCACGCCGCCCGGCTTTCTTGAAATACTCGCCCGGCGACTGGTTGCATGCAAGCATACAATTCCACTTGCAGGAAGAGCGGTTAATCCGCGCCTTGTGCGACGCAACATCGGTAGCGCGGCGACCGTTAGGCGAACTTGATCCGCCGCAATGTCCCCATGTTTCCGTGCGCCGCAGCCGCCAGGGCCGAAAGTCGTATTGGGCCGGGTTTCACTGCAATGTTACTTAAGCGCCAAGGTCTCCGCGACCAGCGCCGTCCAAGTCCGGCATGCGGGGACGAAACCATCAGCACAACGATCTTGGGGAGCGAATGCCAATGTCAACAATGGTCGCCACACAAGCGAGATCGGGAGGCATGACGAAGGACGAGCGCTTCGTCATTCTGGCGTCCTCTCTCGGCACTGTCTTCGAGTGGTACGATTTCTACCTTTACGGGTCTCTCGCCTCGATCATCGGCGCGCAGTTCTTCAGCAGCTATCCGCCGGCCACCCGCGACATTTTCGCGCTGCTGGCCTTCGCCGCCGGCTTCCTGGTCCGCCCGTTCGGCGCCATCGTGTTCGGCCGCATCGGCGACATCGTCGGCCGCAAATACACCTTCCTGGTCACGATCCTGATCATGGGTCTGTCGACCTTCATCGTCGGCATCCTGCCGAACGCCGAGACCATCGGCTTCGCCGCGCCGGTGATCCTGATCGGTCTGCGCCTGTTGCAGGGCCTTGCGCTCGGCGGTGAGTATGGCGGCGCCGCCACCTATGTCGCCGAGCATGCGCCGATGGGCAAGCGCGGCTACTACACCTCCTTCATCCAGACGACGGCCACGATGGGCCTGTTCCTGTCGCTGCTGGTGATCCTGTTCACCCGCACCATCATTGGCGAGGCCGACTTCGCCAAATGGGGCTGGCGTGTGCCGTTCCTGGTGTCCGTGCTGCTGCTCGGCGTTTCCGTCTGGATCCGTCTGCGCCTCAACGAATCGCCCGTATTCCAGAAGATGAAGGAAGAGGGCAAGAGCTCGAAGGCGCCGCTGACGGAAGCGTTCGCCAACTGGAACAACGGCAAGATCGTGCTGCTCGCGCTGATCGGCGCGACCATGGGCCAGGGCGTCGTCTGGTACACCGGCCAGTTCTACGCGCTGTTCTTCCTGCAATCGATCCTGAAGGTCGACGGCTACACCGCCAACCTGCTCATCGCCTGGTCGCTGCTGCTCGGCACCGGCTTCTTCATCGTGTTCGGCATCCTCTCCGACAAGATCGGCCGCAAGCCGATCATCATGGGCGGCTGCCTGATCGCGGCGCTCACCTTCTTCCCGATCTTCAAGATGATCACCAGCAACGCCAACCCGGCTCTGGAGAAGGCGATCGAGTCGGTGAAGGTGGAAGTGGTGGCCGATCCGGCCGGCTGCGGAGACCTGTTCAACCCGGTCGGCACCCGCGTCTTCACTGCGCCTTGCGACACCGCCCGCGCCTTCCTGGCCCAGTCCTCGGTCAAGTACTCGACCGTTCCTGGCCCGGCCGGCTCCGGCGTGAAGGTCACCTTGAACGGCAAGGAAGTGCCCTACACCGACGCCAAGACCAGCAATCCGGCCCTGACGGCTGCGATCGCCGACGCCGGCTATCCGAAGGCCGGCAACCCGGGGATCGTGAAGATGGCGCATCCGTTCGACATCTTCCGTCCGCAGGTCGCCGCGATCATCGGCCTGCTGTTCATCCTGGTGATCTTCGTCACCATGGTGTACGGCCCGATCGCCGCGATGCTGGTCGAACTGTTCCCGACCAAGATCCGCTACACCTCGATGTCGCTGCCCTATCACATCGGCAACGGCTGGTTCGGCGGCCTGCTGCCGGCGACCGCTTTCGCAATCGTGGCCTCGACCGGCGATATTTACGCCGGCCTATGGTACCCGATCGCGTTCGCTGTCATCACCGCGGTGGTCGGCTTCCTGTTCCTGCCGGAGACGAAGGACGTCGACATCCAGTCGACCTGATCATGATGCGGGCGGCGACCCCGCTCGCCTCTTTATTGCAAAGAACGGCCGCGGATCACTCCGCGGCCGTTCCGCATTTCAGCCGATGGGTTTTCTGTTTTGGCCTCAGACTGCGCCAATGAACTGCAGCACCACCTCGCGCCGATGCGGACGCTCGCGATGCTCGAGGAGATAGATCGCCTGCCAGGTGCCGAGCAGCATCTGGCCGTCCTGCACCGGCACCTGGAGCGAGACAGCGCTCAGCATGGTCTTGATATGGGCCGGCATATCGTCGGGACCCTCGGTGTCATGCACCCAGCCGGCATCCTCCGGCGCCAGCCGCGCCAGCGCCGTGGTGAGATCGCGAAGCACCGTCGGGTCCGCATTCTCCTGGATCGTCAACGACGCCGACGTGTGCCGGATGAAGACCGTCACCGCCCCTTCTCTCGCGGAGATGTCACGCAGGAACGTGTCGACCTCGCGCGTGAGATCGCTGAAGCCGCGGCCCGGCGTCTGCACGGCCAGTGTCGAGGTCACGACCGAGGTGACGGGCACCGCCGACGGCGCCGTCCGCGTGATGGATCGTGCGGTCATGCGTCCAGCCTCCTCGGCGCGGTGTCAGATCTTGCCCGAGACGTCCTTCTGCACCCGCGCGGCCATGTCGAGCAGCCGGCGCCAAGCCTGCTCCAGAAAGCCCATCATGCGTTCCATGTCCTGGTCGCTGGGCAACGGGATCTCGAGCTTGCGCGTTCCATCGGCCGATTTCGATTCGCCGGCTTTCGGCTCGGCCTTCTTCAGCTGATCGGACTTTGGCAGCGCCTGGTCCTTCGGCAGCGGCTCGTCGATCTTGCCGGAGATGCTCTGATCGCGCGAAGCCAGCTGGGCTTTCAGCTTTTCGTTCTCTGCCTGAAGTCGGCCGATCTCGGCATCCAACGCGGCACGCTCGTCGGGAACGGCGTAGCACGCCCAGCCGGAACCGGCGTTGTTGTTGCAGGTCGAGACCGCACCGGTCCTGGTGTCGAGCCGGACCACGCCGTCCGGTGTCGTGGACATCGTGTAGCGCCCCTTGTCGCCATCGGGCGCGGTCTCCTCCGCAGCCCAGGCCTCTCCGCCCAGGCAGCTCAACGCCAGGAGCGCAATGAGGGGCCGCCGGTATGGCTTCGTGAGACTCATGGCTCGCTCTCCAGAATGCGGTCGCGATGGCCGCCATGCACGCTCATTTTGTGTCGCCGCCATGGCGTTGCGCGACGTGCGGTCACCTGCCACAGCTCGCACCTATGGCTCGGACGTATAGGCGGAGCGGCCGGATTTCAACGCGTCGGCCAGGAGTTCGAGCCGGTCCTGGCCCCAGAAGATCTCGCCGTCCAGCACATAAGCGGGCGAGCCGAACACGTCGGCGGCGATGGCATCCTGGCGATTCTGCTCGTAGACCGCCGCGACCGCGTCCGAGCCAGACTTGGCGACGAGTTCGCGCCCGGGCAGTCCGGCCGCATCGGCCAGGCGCGCGATCACCTCGGCGTCCCCGAGATTGAGCTGTTGCTCCCAGATCGCCGGGAAGGCGCGCTGCAGATAGGGCTCCGGATCAAGCCCCGCCTGCACCGCGGCGATGACCACGCCATCCGCGAGCCGGGCGTTGAACGGCCAGTTCTTGGGCTGGAGATGAAAATCGAGCCCCCGCTTGTCGCGCCAGCGCTTCAGCTCGACGATACGGTAGCGCTGCCGCGCCGGATGACGCCGCGCCAGCGGCAGGCCGCCGGTCTCAGCGAACAGATCGAGCAGCATCACCGGCTTGAGGGTCACGGCAGCGCCATGGCTGGCTGCAATGTCGCGGAACAGGCGGTGGCCGATATAGGCCCATGGGGATTGCAGCGAGAAATAATAGTCAATGTGGCGCGGCATGCGAAGTCCCACCCCGGTTCGGGTTCAGCGGCATCGGACCAGAGGGCTCCGGAGGACGCAAGATCGCAACCGCCGAGAACGCTGTTGATGCGGCGCGGTGACACCCGCGACCGATCTGACGAAAAAGCCGAGAAAACGAGCAAATTCAGGCATCTAACAGATCAACACGCAATCTTGACTTGGGGGGATGCGGTCAGTATGGTCCGCGCGGCTTTAAAGGGCGATGGGGCGCTATTTCCTGAAACTCGCAGCAACGGATCGGGTCTCCACAGATGTCGGATGGCACGAACGAGCGCAGCGGACCCGGAGATCGCGACAAGTCGCCTGATGAGGTTGCGCTTTCCGCAAGGCTCGGAAGTCTCGACCAGCGGTTGTCCCAAATGCGGGACGGCCGAAAGATCGGGGCTGATCAACCTGGAAACGGCAGCGGTGACACAGCAGCCCGGGCTTCGGCCATGGCGCGTGGACTGCGACTGTCCTCCGAGTTGATTGCCGGTGTCCTCGTCGGCGCGGTGCTTGGCTGGGGCTTCGACCGTTTGCTGTCGACATCGCCCTTCGGATTTATCGTGTTTTTCCTGCTCGGCTTCGCCGCCGGCGTGTTGAACGTGGTGAGATCTGCAGGCATAGCTCCCGACAGGTCCCGCCAATGAGACATGCGCGGCAGACCTCAGCGCGGAAGACAAACGAGTGAATTGCAAAGCGCCGGCGTGGCCGGTGAACAACTGAGACGCCACGCGGATGATCGATCCGATCCATCAATTCCACCTCAACAAGATCTTCACGATCGGCCATATCGGCAATCAGGAGATCGCCTTCACCAACTCCACCGCGTACATGCTGCTCGCGGTCGTCCTGATCTCCGGCATGATGCTGGCCGCCGGGCGCGCGCTCGTCCCGGGCCGGTTCCAGTCGGTGGTCGAGCTGTCCTACGAATTCGTTGCCAACACCCTCAGAACCAGCGCCGGCTCGCACGGCATGACGTTCTTCCCGCTGGTGTTCTCGCTGTTCATGTTCATCTTCGTGTCGAACATCGTCGGCATCATCCCCTACACCTTCACCGTCTCCAGCCACATCATCGTCACCTTCTCGCTGGCGCTCCTGGTGTTCCTGACGGTCATCATCTACGGCTTCTATAAGAACGGCCTGAAGTTCTTTAAGTTGTTCGTCCCCTCCGGTATCCCCGCGGTGATCCTGCCGCTGGTGGTCGTGATCGAAATCATCTCGTTCTTCTCCCGCCCGATCTCGCACAGCGTCCGTCTGTTCGCCAACATGCTGGCCGGCCACGTCACGCTGAAAGTGTTCGCGAGCTTCGTGACCATGCTGGGCGCGCTCGGCTTTGTCGGCAAGGTCGGCGCGCTGCTGCCGCTCGGCCTCACAGTCGCCTTGACCGGCCTCGAGCTGATGGTCGCGTTCCTTCAGGCCTACGTCTTCACGATCCTCACCTGCATCTATCTCAACGATGCTATCCATCCGGGCCACTGATCCGGCCCTCTCTACCAAACCCCTCAAAGGAGTTCGTTTCATGGATCCGGTTGCAGCGAAGTACATTGGCGCAGGCATTGCTTGCATCGGCATGGGTGGCGCGGGTGCCGGCATCGGCATCATCTTCGGCAACTACCTGTCGGCCGCTCTGCGCAATCCGTCCGCCGCCCAGGGCCAGTTCGGCAACCTGATTTTCGGCTTCGCGGTGACCGAAGCGCTCGGCATCTTCTCGCTGCTGATCGCACTGCTCCTGCTGTACGCCGTCTAAGACGGCCTGAGCCGGAGAGGAGAAGCCCGTGGCTGAAAGTCATGGCGAGGCCAAGGGCACGGCGAGCGCCCATACCGAGGCCGAAGGCGGGCACGGTTTCCCTCCCTTCCAGAAGGAAACCTTTCCCTCCCAGATCGTCTCGCTGGTGATCACCTTCGTGGCGCTGTACGTGATCGTCTCGCGTCTGGCGCTGCCGAAGGTCGGGGGTGTCATCGACGCCCGCCAGAAGTCGATCGACGGCGATCTGGCCGAAGCGCAGCGGCTGAAGGATGAATCCGAAGCCGCGATGAAGGCGTATGAAAGCGAGCTGGCGACAGCCCGCGCCCGCGCCCAGGCGATCGGTGCCGAGACCCGCGAGAAGCTCGCGGCCTCCTCGGACGCCGAGCGCAAGGCGCTGGAAGACAGCCTCGCGGCCAAGCTCGCGGCGGCTGAGAAGTCCATCGCCACCACGCGTGCGACCGCAATGAGCAATGTCCGTGGCATCGCCGCTGACGCCGCCAGCGCGATCGTGCAGCAGCTCACCGGCAAGGCCCCTGCGGGCAAGACGGTCGAGGCTGCGGTCGATGCATCATTGAAGGGAACAGCCTGATGCATTTGCTCGCTGATCCGGAGACCTGGGTTGCGATTGCTTTCGTGATCCTGATGGGCCTGTTCGCCTATCTCGGTGTCCACCGCACCGTCCTGAAGGCGCTCGACAATCGCGCCGAGCGCATCAGGAACGAGCTGGAGGAGGCCAAGCGGCTCAAGCAAGAGGCGGCCAAGGTGCTCGCCGATTACAAGGCCCGCCGCGCCAGTGCCGAACGTGAGGCAGAGGAGATCGTCACCAGCGCCAAGGCGGAAGCCGAACGCATCGCGGCGGACGCCAAGGCCAAGATGGAAGACTTCGTCGCCCGTCGCACCAAGGCCGCCGAGAGCAAGATCGCCCTCGCCGAGGCCCAGGCGCTCGCCGACGTGAGGTCCGCCGCGGCCGATGCCGCCGTCCAGGCCGCCGCGACCGTGCTGTCGCAGTCGGTCAAGGGCAGCCTCGGCGAAGACCTGGTGGCCAAGGGCATCGCCGAAGTCGGCCGCAAGCTGAACTGAGCCGCAATCCCGTCATCAAGCCAACGTTCTCGAAGGGCCGGTGCGATCCAAGCGCACCGGCCCTTTGATTTTGAAATCCAACTCACGTGCTCGGCCGCAGGAAATCAAGATCGCGGTCGCCACCGGCAAGCGCCGACGCGCGCCTTACTTCCGCTTCTTGCCGTGCGGCCGCTCGGGAGTCAGGGCCTGCGGGTCGAACCCGATATAGAACACGTAATTGTCGGCATTGGCGCCAGGCGGCGGCACCGGATAGATCATGTCCTCGGCCACGATCGTGAACGGGACGCTGCCGTCGCCGGTCATCTGGACGGTGGTCCGATAGGATTTGGTGGCGATCACCTTCTCGCCGATGCCACCCTGGACCACGGCGATGCGCATCGGGATGTCGACCGTCGCAGGCGCGCCGGCCGGACCGGCCACGACCCTGCCCTGGATCCCGATCTTGCCGACGATCTCGGCACCATTGAGATTGCACTCGCGGGCCGTCTTGGTGATGGACGCCTGGAAGCGCACGTCGTTACCGACCGCCTGCTTGCCGGGCGCAGCGACCGCATAGGTCGAGGCACCGGCGCGGATGCTCACCGGCGGGCAGCTCAGGCCCTCGGTCGGATCAACCGGCGGCCCGCCGCTCGCGGGCAGATTCTGCTGCTCCTTGTCATCGGAGCCGCCACCAAACAGGCTCTTGAAGCGGTCGGTCAGGGATTGGGCTGCCGCCGGCGGGGCGGTCCCGGCCGCTCCCATCGCCAGCAGCACGGCTGCCAATGTCCCAACTCTCACCACGCTCGTCTGTCGCATCGTCTGATGTCCTCGGCTCTCGAACGCCTCGTCCGCCAACGCCACATCGCGAAGCTCGGGAGCCTGGCGGGACGGCAGCTGCACTCCGGCGTCTATACCCATTTCAAGGCGCGGAACCAGTCCCCCTCCGCCACTCCTGCGCCCCTGTCGATCACATTCGCTAGCCGCGGAAATCCTCGTGCAGCAGGCCGTAGAGATAATGGTCCTGCCAGACCCCGTTGATGCAGAGATAGCGGCGCGCCAGCCCCTCGCGGGTGAAGCCGCACTTCTCCAGCACCCGAATAGACGGCGTATTGGTCGGGATGCAGGCGGCCTCGACCCGGTGCAGATTGAGTTCGCCGAACAGCGTCGGCAGCAATAGCCGCAGCGCCGCCGTCATGTAGCCGCGATGCGCATGCGGTTGCCCCATCCAATAGCCGATGGTGCCCGCCTGGACGATGCCGCGCCGAACATTGGCGAGCGTGATGCCGCCGAGCATGGCGCCATCCTGCTCGCGGAACACGATGAAGGGGTACGAGCGATCGGCCGAGATGTCCTCGGCATAGCGGCGCAGCCGGCGGCGGAAGCCGGACCGCGTCAGATCATCGGATGGCCAGATCGGCTCCCACGGCGTCAGGTAATCGCGGCTCAGCTCACGGAGCTGCGCCCATTGCGCGTAATCCGCCATTTGCGGCGCGCGCAGCATCAAGCCATTGCCGCGCGGCGCCAGCGCGGCCGGCCCGTTGGATGGCAAGCGAAACAGGGCCATCGGTGATGCTCCCCCTGCTCTTCAGCCCCCGACTCCCAGCGCCGGTACGGCACACCACGTCACGGCGAGCTGCACGAGGCTCGGCCTGTCCGGACTGGTGCTCAATGCAGCTGGGCCTTCGGCTTCGACCCGGTGAGAGCTTCGGCGAAAGTCACCGCCGTGTCCAGACCCCTGCCGCTGCCGAGCGCGACGACCGCAGGCTTGCTGCGTGCGAGCAGCGCACGGGCCGCGTCGCGCGTGCTCTCGACGCTGACGGCCTCGATCTTGTCGACCATCTCCTGCAAGGTCTGCGGCCGTCCATAGGCCAGGATATGGCGCGCCAGCTGCTCGGCGCGGGCGCTGCAGCTCTCCAGCGCCATCAAGAGGCCCGCCTTCATCTGCGCCTTGGCGCGGGCCACTTCGGCCTCGCTCAGCGTTTCCACGGCATTGCCGATGATGTCGACCACGACCTCCATCATCTCAGGCGCGTCGGCCGGATCGGTGCCGGTGTAGAGGCCGAAAAAGCCGGTGTCGCTGTAGGGCGCGTGGAACGTATACACGGAGTAGCAGAGCCCCCGATTTTCACGCACCTCCTGGAACAGCCGGGACGACATGCCGCCGCCGAGGATGTTGGTGAACACCTGCAGCGAGAACAGCGAGGGATCGGCCTGCGGCACGCCCTCGAGTGCCAAGGTCAGATGCGCCTGCTCGAGGTCGCGATGCACGACCCGCGAGCCGCCTTTGCCGAACGCGGCGGGCAGCGGCTTCGGCGCCGGGGCGCCATTGAAGCTGGCAAAACGCCTGGTGACGTCCTCGACCACCTGCTGATGGTCGACGGCTCCTGCGGCGGCCACGACCATGTCCGGTCCGCGATAATGCGTGGCGAGATAGCCATGCAGCTTGTCGCGATCGAACCCCTGCAGCGTCTTGGCGGTGCCGAGCAAGGAGCGCCCCATCGGCTGATCCGGAAAGCACAGCTCGTTGAGATGTTCGAACACGACATCATCAGGCGTGTCCTGGGCGGCGCCGATCTCCTGCACGATGACGCTCTTCTCGCGCTCCAGCTCCTCCGGCACGAAGGACGGATTGGCGAGGATGTCGGCGAGCACGTCGAGCGCCAGCGGCACGTCGGCCTTCAGCACGCGCGCATAATAGGCCGTGGTCTCGGTCGAGGTGCCGGCATTGAGATCGCCGCCGACCGCCTCGATCGCCTCAACGATCTCCCGCGCGCTGCGCGTGGTCGTGCCCTTGAACGCCATGTGCTCGAGCAGATGCGAGATGCCGTGCTCGTCCGGCTTCTCGTCGCGGCCGCCGACCCCGGCCCAGACGCCGAGCGCGGCCGTTTCCAGATGCGGCATCGTATCGGTGACGACGGTGAGCCCGGTCGGCAGCTTGGTGACTTCCACGCCCATCATGCAATTCCCTGCTTGGCGGCCCGGCTGACCGAACGGATGAATGTCTCCACCTCGGCCTGATCGTTCCGCATGATCCTGATCTCCTCGCGCTTGGTCATCAGCCCGTCGAGCCAGACCGGCAGATGCGGCCGCATTCCGCAGGCGGCCTCGACCGCATCGGGGAATTTGGCCGGATGCGCGGTCGACAGCACGATGTTCGGCACGGAGGTGTCGGTGCCGTCACGGTCGGCCACGGCCAGCGCGACCGCCGTGTGGGGATCGACGAGATCGCCGGCCTCGCGGAACGCGGCGCGAATCGCGGCCGCCGTCTCGGTCTCGTCGGCGCGGCCGGCCTCGAAATCGGCGCGGATCGCCGCCAGCATTGCGTCGGGCAGCACGAAGCGGCCGGATTGCTTCAGGCCCTCCATCAGCCGCCGCACCGCGCCGGCGTCGCGGCCTCCGGCCTCGAACAGCAGCCGCTCGAAATTCGAGGACACCTGGATGTCCATCGAGGGCGACGCGGTCGCATGCACCTCGCGCACCTCGTAGATGCCGGTCGCAAGCGTGCGCGCCAGGATGTCGTTGACGTTGGTGGCAACGCGGAGCTTGCGCACCGGCAGGCCCATGCGCTTGGCGACATAGCCGGCGAAAATGTCGCCGAAATTGCCGGTCGGCACGGTGAAGTCGACCGCGCGGTGCGGCGCGCCGACGGCGACCGCCGAGGTGAAGTAGTAGACCACCTGGGCAACGACGCGCGCCCAATTGATGGAGTTGACGCCGGACAGCGCCACCGAATCACGGAAGCCGTGATGATTGAACAGGCCCTTCACGATCGCCTGGCAGTCGTCGAAATGGCCTTCGATCGCCAGCGCATGCACGTTGGCCGCGCCCGAGGTCGTCATCATCCGCCGCTGCACCTCGGAGATGCGGCCATGCGGGAACAGCACGATGAGATCGGCATTGTCGCGGCCGGCGAAGGCATCGACCGCGGCACCGCCGGTATCGCCCGAGGTCGCAACCACGATCGTGGTACGCTCGCCGCGCTTGGCCAGCACATGGTCCATCAGCCGCGAGATCAGCTGCATCGCGACGTCCTTGAACGCCAGGGTCGGACCGTGGAACAGCTCCAGCACGAACTGATGCGGCGCGATCTGGTCGAGCGGGACCACCGCGGGATGCCGGAAGGTGGCGTAGGCCTCGTTGGCCATGCGGCCAAGCTCGGCGTCGGAGATTTCGCCGGCCACGAACGGTTTGATGACCTCGACCGCAACCTCCCAATAGGGACGGCCGAAAAAGCCGGCGATGGTCTCGGCCGACAGTTGCGGCCAGGTCTCGGGCACGTAGAGGCCGCCGTCCCGGGCGAGCCCGGTCAGCATCACATCGCAGAAGGTGAGCGCGGGGGCCTCCCCGCGGGTCGAAACATAGCGCGTCAAACCGCTCTCCTGACCTGCGTCATCAGGCCATAACCCGTTGATTGAACTCGAAATCGTAACTGCCTGGCGGCAACATGGTCCGGCACCATAATGGTTTTGGCCCGCGCGCGAAACCGGTTGTTGTCACGGGAATGGTCACGGCGGCGGGTTACGGCGGGGTTACGGGGCATGGGATGGCAGCGCCGGTGCGGCTCCTCCGCCCCATCCTCCCAGCTCCGCCGTCATCGCCCGTCCAACCGGGCGATCCAGTACGCCGCGATGGCTGTGCGCAACGGCGCCGCCGCGGCGTACTGGATCCCCACCTGCGCGGGGATGACGTCGGTGTTGGTGGCCTCCAGCCGGGCCGCATTCGAGACCGCTCAACGCAAACATAAGTCGTTCCTCCGTCATTGCGAGCGCAGCGACTTGTCTGCCATCGCCCGAAGGGCGACGGCGGAAGCAATCCAGGCTGCGGGCGGGACTCTGGATTGCTTCGTCGCCGCGCTCCTCGCAATGACGCGGAGAGGGCGAGCGCTTCGAAGGCAATCGCATCACGGCAAGGCCCGGGGGGGGGGGGGGGGAGCTCCGTCCCGGAAAGCGCAGAGTTGCATCCTCGCGGCGCGATCGGCGCCCGAGCTTTGCGTCAATTCTCCCTCCGGATGCGGAGAGCGCAGGGAAGGCCGGACCTCGACTGAGGCCCGTGGCCCCCGTGCGAACAAGAATGCACGGGGCAGGAACCACAGGTTCAGCCGGAGCGACCCGGCCTTCCCTGCGCGATGGTCTTCACACTTATAGGCAGTCTCCCTGGTGCGCCGGGCTTTCTGGCCACCATGATCCACGCGGCGCGTCGGCGCCGTCGCGAACGTAACACCAGCATCGGGGTGTCAGGACGCTGCCACTTCATGTCCGTACCGACACGCGCTCGTCTGGCGCAGCCGGTCGCGGCCACCGCATCCCACCTCACGTCCGTGACGACGCGTACGCCCCTCGCAACGAGGCGGGACGGCGACAGACAATCACGATTTCGGAAAAAATGAAACAGAGAATTTCCGCCCCGGCCGGCTGGAACGGCTGAGCGCGTTGGACAGGCTGGCAAAAAAAGCACTTCGGCACAGCCGGATTTGTTAGTTGCGATGCAGGCTGGCGCAGGTGCTGACAGCCCGTCGGGCGACTCAGGTCCGACGCTGAGGACAGCAGGCATGGTCTCGCGATGCGAACGACGGCGCATCCCCAACCTCGGTGTCGTCCCGGGCACGTTCGACAACGCGTAGGCGTTGTCGAACGCCGACCCGGGATCCATAGCCACCAACCTCCGTGGCAAGCACGCCGTTGCTCCAGCCTGCCGCCTCGCGATCGATCGGGGGTATGGGCCCTGCGTTCGCAGGGACGACACTGGTGTGTGGAGCGACATCTCACACCGCACCGTCATTGCGAGGAGCGCAGCGACGAAGCAATCCAGACTGCCTCCACTGAGGAAACCTCGATTGCTCTGGCGCAACGGCGCCTCACCGGGCCGAGCGCCTGCGACATGCTCTCCAACGCATCGTTCTTCACTTGCATGCGCCGGAGGCTTAGACCTTGGCAGGCCCACATCCAGCGTGAGACACCGAATGATCATCCAGCACATCGCAGCCTTCACCGACGGAGCACGCGGCGGCAATCCGGCCGGCGTCGTCATCTCCGAGACGCTGCCCGATGCCGCGACGATGCAGGCGATGGCGGCTGACATCGGCTATTCGGAGACGGCCTTCGCGGCACCTGCCGGCGACACCTGGCGGGTGCGCTACTTCGCGCCGCAGGCCGAGGTGGATTTCTGCGGCCATGCAACGATTGCGCTCGGCGCCGCGCTGGCGAAGCAGTACGGCTCCGGCAGCTTCGCGTTGCAGCTCAATCACGCCGGCATCAGCGTCGATGGCCGCGCCACCGCAACCGACTGGAGCGCGGCGTTCCGGTCGCCGCCGACGCGGACCCGCGCCTTTGCCGCTGCCGTGCGCGACGAGATCCTCGCGCTGTTCGGACTGTCGGAGAGCGACCTCGATCCACGCATCCCGCCCGTCATTGCGAATGCCGGCATGGACCACCCCATTGTTGCGCTCCGCGATCGCAGCCACCTTGGCTCGATGAGCTACGAGTTTGGCCAGGGCCAGGCGCTGGCCCAGCGCGAGCGCTTCGCCACGTTCAACCTCATCCACGCCGAGACGCCGCAGCTGTTTCACGCGCGCAACCCGTTCCCGTTCGGCGGCGTCTACGAGGATCCGGCGACGGGCGCGGCGGCCGCAGCGCTGGCCAACTATCTGCGCGAACTCGCATGGCCGGTCCATGGACCGATCGTGATCCGGCAGGGCGAAGACATGGGCGTGCGCTGCTGTCTGCAGGTCGATCTCGACGGGGCGGCAGGCGCGCCGGTCCTTGTGTCCGGGAGCGTGCGGTCGATCGAGGCGTAGCCCGCATGAGCGACAGCGACATGCGGGGTCAGCACCGGTCCCGCATGTCGCTACGCTCATGCGGGCTACGAGTTCCCGCGCGACCGCTCAGACCGATGCGGCCTCCACGGCCTTCGCGTCGGCCTCGGCGAACACAGCCTTGGCCACGAACAGGCCGTTAAGCGCGGCGGGGAAGCCGGCATAGACCGCCATCTGCATGATCACCTCGGTGATCTCGTCGCGGCTGAGGCCGACATTGAGACCCGCATGGATGTGCACCTTGAGCTGCGGGCTGGCATTGCCAAGCGCAGTCAGGGCCGCGATGGTTGCGATCTCACGGCTGCGCAGATCGAGGCCGGGCCGCGAATAGATGTCGCCGAACGGAAACTCGATCACGTAGGTCGCGAAATCAGGCGCGATGTCGGCGAGCGCAGCGATCACATTGTGGCCAGCCTCGCCGTCGATTTTATCGAGCGCGCGCCGGCCGCGCGACAGCCGGTCCTGCTTGCCGTCGGCGCCGGTGGGCGTGGGGCTCGTGATCTTGGATCGGCTCGGTGTGGGTTGCGTCATGATCGTTCGTCCTCTCTGTCGTGCCGGCATAGCCGGCTATCTTGCCGTCGAGAACGAGAAGGCAATCCTGCATGGTGGCGACCCGCGCCCGAACCGCCTCACGATGCCGCTCCAGAAGCCGGCGCCGTTCCGGCTCGGAAGCGGCGCCCTGCGCGCGCAGCTCGGCGTAACGCAGCATGTCCCGGATGGGCATCCCCGTCGACTTGAGACGGCCGAGGAATTCGATCCAGGTCAGGATCGATGCGTCATAGTCCCGCTGGCGCTGACGATCACGATCCGCCCTCGGCAGTAGCCCGATCCGCTCATAGTAGCGGATGGTATGGGGCGTCAGCCCCGACTGCCTAGCCAGTTCGCCGATCTTCATCCGCGCCCATCTCCATTCACGACGCCAGGAAGGCTACGGGTTCGAGCGCACTCTAAGTCAAGGCCCGTTTCGGACGACGACATCACCGGTTCGCGATGCGCCGCCCCCTCGCCCACACGGCGAAGGCTGCGATCAGCGCCGCGGCGAGCGAGAACCAGGTCAAAGCATATTGCATGTGCTCGTCGCGCAGATGCGGCGACAGCGGGCCGGGCTTGGGGAGGCCGTTGTCGGGCACCGGCGTTTCGAGATCGACGTAGAACGGCGCGACCTCGCCCCAGCCCAGCGTCTTGGCCATGGCGAGGTGGTCGCGGGTGAACCAGAGGCGCTTGTCGCGACTTTCGGCGGTGGTCAGCCAGCCGGCAGCTTCGGGAAAGCGCAGATAGCCGGTCAGCGTGACCGGCTCGCCGGTGACGAGCTTTGCGACCTGGCGGTCCTGAATGCTGCGCTCCTGCATCGTGTTGGCAACGAAGCCGGCATCGATCACGACCATCTCGCCGGAGGGCAGACGGGCCGGGAGAAACGCCCAGGTGCCGGGACCGGAGACGTCCTCGCGCACGGCCGAGCCGGCGCTGTAGACCATGGCGTCAGGGAGTTTGGCGTAGGTCGCTGTGAAGCTGACGCGGCGGAATTCGTCGCGCTCCGGCGTCAAGCTGCGCCAGTCGCTTTGTGGCGACAGCGGCGCGGGCGCCGCAATGACGCGGTCGGTGAGCGCGGCGATCAGCGCATGCTTGGCGGCGCGGCGCTGCAACTGCCAGATGCCGAGGCCGATGAACAGCGCGACCATCACGAGGGTGAAGGCGGCAAAGGCGCGGAGCGAGGTGGTGGAGCGGGTGGAGGTCATGAGGTGAGTCCGACGCTGCGCGCCTGCTTGAAGCCAAATGCGTCGACGCGCGTGAGGGAGCCCCCTGACTTTGCCAAGCAGACGGCGCGCCCCCCTCCCCCTTGCGGGGAGGGGTTGGGGGTGGCCCCACAAAGACTGCCGCTGGGGCTCCCCTCCCCAGCCCTCCCCCACAAGGGGGGAGGGAGCGCAGCGTGTTGGCAGCGATGGCTTCGATCCCATTCAAGCGTGGTCCGTGGCCTGGCCGGCGTCGCAAGAAACGGACCGCCACGGCGAGACCCGAGCAGCGCTTCAAAACCGGGGCGAGCGTCCGCGGATGTCCGACACCTCATCGCGGCGTCTTGTCCACCAGCCGGCCGGGGGCGGCCTTGTGGTGGAACTGCAGCGCGATCAGCAGCGACTTCATGGCGCGCAGCGGCAGCAGGGTGGTGACCAGGATCAGCGGGCCCCACAGCGCGGCATGGACCCAGAACGGCGGCTGATACTTCACCTCGACCACCAGGGCGGCGCCGACCACGATCGCGCCGGCGAGCATCATGATGAAGATCGCGGGGCCGTCGCCGGTGTCGATGAAGGCGTAATCGAGATCGCAGGCCTCGCAACGCTTGCGCAGAGTGAGGAAGCCGTCGAACAGCTTGCCCTGGCCGCAGCGCGGACAGCGGCAGGCGAGCCCGCGCAGAATGGTCTGGGTCAGGGTGACGGGCGGATGGGTGATCATGATGTCTTGCCCCTGGTCTCGATCTGGGCTGCCGGACGCGACGCCCCCTCGTGATACAACCGAAGGCGGCGGTCTCGGATCACATTTGGATCAATGAGCGCGCCGCGCTGGATCATGATGCGTTTCCACGGACATACATCATGAATTTATCTCTGTGCTCCGGCGTGATCCCTCGGAAACCGGTTGTCCCGTTCCCGGAGCACGCTCGAAACGAAAAAGGGCGACCCATCGGCCGCCCTTTCCTTGGCATGGTGACCGAACTTCTTGCCGGCCTCAATGCGCGCCGTGCGCCATGGTCTCGGCGCCGTGGCCCCAGACATAGATGCATACGAACAGGAACAGCCAGACCACGTCGACGAAGTGCCAGTACCAGGCAGCGAACTCGAAGCCGAGATGCTGCTTGGGCGTGAAGTGGCCAGCATAGGCACGGATCAGACAGACCAGCAGGAAGATGGTGCCGACCAGGACGTGGAAGCCATGGAAGCCGGTCGCCATGAAGAAGGTGGCGCCGTAGATGTGGCCGGCGAACGAGAACGTCGCATGGCTGTACTCATAGGCCTGCACGCAGGTGAAGGTCGCGCCGAGCAGCACGGTCAGGATCAGGCCGTATTTCAGGCCCTTGCGGTCGCCCTCAAGCAGCGCATGGTGGGCCCAGGTCACGGTCGTGCCCGAGGTCAGCAGGATCAGCGTGTTGAGCAGCGGCAGGTGCCAGGGATCGAAGGTCTCGATGCCCTTGGGCGGCCAGACGCCACCGAAAAGAGCATCGCGGGTTGCCTGCACCTCATAGCCCGGATACAGCGCCGAGTTGAAATAGGCCCAGAACCAGGCCACGAAGAACATCACCTCCGAGGCGATGAACAGGATCATGCCGTAGCGGTGATGCAGCTGCACGACGCGGGTGTGGTCGCCTTTGTACTGGGCTTCCTTGATGACATCGCCCCACCAGCTCGCCATCGTGTACAGCACGCCGATGGTGCCGATGCCGAATACGATCGGCGCGCCGGAGAACATCTTGTGCATCCAGGCGATCGCGCCGAAGGCCATGATGAAGGCCGAGACCGAGCCGACGAACGGCCAAGGGCTCGGATCGACGAGGTGGTAGTCGTGGTGCTTGGCGTGCGCCTCAGCCATGTCAAGTCTCTCCCCAGATCGGTGCCGGTCGCCCCAGCACATATTCGTTTACAAGCACAGGTCCCCGGATCGTGGACATCCGCGCGGTCAAAGGTTGCCCCGCGGTTTGTCCGGCTCGCCCGCAGCGACCGGCTTGGGCGCCTCTCGGACGGGATAGAACGTGTAGGATAGCGTGATCGTTTTCAACGAGTCGTTCTCGTGGTCGGCGGTGATCGCCGGATCGACATAGAACACGACCGGCATCTCGCGGGTCTCGCCCGGCGCCATGGTCTGCTCGGTGAAGCAGAAGCAGTTGATCTTCTGGAAATAGACGCCCGAGGTCAGCGGCGTCACATTGTAGGCGGCCTGCGCCATCGTGGTGCGCGCCGACTGGTTGGTGACCGTGTAGTAGACCGTGACCACCTCGCCGATCGCGACCTCGATTTCGGTCTTCTCCGGCTCGAACTTCCAGGGCAGACCGCCGGCGACATTGGCGTCGAAGCGGACGGCGATGCGGCGCGCCAGCGGCGCCGATGTCGGGGCCGCGGTTGCGACCTGGGTGGTGCCGTTGAAACCGGTGGCACGGCAGAACCAATTGTAGAACGGCACCGCCGCATAGGACGCGCCGACCATGAGCACCACGACGGCGCCGCAGATGCCGCCGACAACAGCGTCACGGCCAACGCCGCGGCGCGAGGCCGGCGCCGCGGCCTGTTCGGCCGGTGCGCTCGTCGGGGAGGTCTGATCGGTCTGCGCCATTGCGTCGTCCTGCATCACACCAGCATCTACATCGGCCGCTTCAGCACAGCGGGGCCCTTCACCATCGTCACCGCGAAGAACAGCACGACGAGCACGCCGAGCGCGAGGGCAATCGCGATCGAACGCCGCCGGCGGCTGCGCAGCTGCGCCTCGGTGAGGACGATGCCCTCTGGCTCATTCGGATCGGCCATCGCGGTCGCCATGCTTTCCAGTCTCGCGCCCCTTACCAGATCAACGGCGCGATCATGCGCGCGACCGCCTCGAGCCCGAGCGTCGCGAACAGCGCGAACAGATACAGGATCGAGAAAGCGAACAGCTTACGGTTGGCACGCAGAGATTGGCTGCGCTCGCGCTTGCGGAACACCTCGATCGCAAACCACAGCATGCCGGCGCCGAGCACCAGCGAGACGATGCCGTAGACGGCGTCGAAATAGCCGAGCGGCCAGGGCGCCGCGGCGATCGCCACCAGGAGGATCGTGTAGAGCAGGATCTGCAGCCGGGTCGCATCAGGACCGGCGACGACGGGGAGCATCGGCACGCCGGCGCGGGCATAGTCGTCGCTGCGGAACAACGCCAGCGCCCAGAAATGCGGCGGGGTCCAGAAGAAGATGATCAGGAACAGCAGCAGCGGCTCCGGCGCGATCGAACCTGTCGCCGCGACCCAGGCCACCACCGGCGGCAAGGCGCCGGCGGCGCCGCCGATGACGATGTTCTGCGCCGTCCAGCGCTTCAGCCACAGCGTGTAGACGACGACATAGAAGAAGATCGTGAACGCCAGCAGCGCGCCGGCGAACCAGTTGACCAGGATGCCGAGCGTCAGCACCGAGAAGAACGACAGGGTGATGCCGAAGGCCAGCGCCTCCTGGCGGGTGACGCGGCCGCGCGGGATCGGGCGGTTGGCGGTCCGCGACATCAGCGAATCGATATCGCCTTCCAGCGCCATGTTGAGCGCGCCGGAGGCGCCGGCGCCGACCGCGATGCACAGCAGCGAGGTGATCGCGAGCACCGGGTGGAAATGGCCGGGAGCGATCAGCAGGCCGATCAGCGCCGTGAAGATCACGAGCGACATCACCCGCGGCTTCAGCAGCGCGAGATAATCGCCGACATCGGCTTCGGAGATCCGCGGACCGACGGCAATGGCGTTCTGATCAATGACCGACACAGCGATTCCAGACTTCAATTCAAAGCATGTCTGAAGCGTTTTGCTTCACGGCAGCGGCGCGCTGCAATGCGCGCCGATCGATAGATCGACGCGGCCCCTTACACGGCGCCGCGTCGCGGGAGTCGGGATCACTGCACCTTCGGCAGCACCTCGAACTGGTGGAACGGCGGCGGTGACGACAGCGTCCATTCCAGGGTGGTCGCACCCGGTCCCCACGGGTTGGCGGCGGCCTGCTGCTTGCGCATGAAGGCGTCGACGACACCGTAGATGAAGATCAGCACGCCGACCGCCGAGATGTAGGAGCCGATCGACGACACCAGGTTCCAGCCGGCGAAGGCATCGGGATAGTCGACGTAGCGGCGCGGCATGCCGGACAGGCCGAGGAAGTGCTGCGGGAAGAACACCAGGTTCACGCCGATGAAGGTGACCCAGAAGTGCAGCTTGGCGATGCCCTCATTGTACATGTAGCCGAACATCTTCGGGAACCAGTAGTACCAGCCGGCGAAGATCGCGAACACGGCGCCGAGCGACAGCACGTAGTGGAAGTGCGCGACGACGTAATAGGTATCCTGCAGCACGCGGTCGACGCCGGCATTCGCCAGCACGACGCCGGTGACGCCGCCGACCGTGAACAGGAAGATGAAGCCCACGGCCCACAGCATCGGCGCGCGGAACTCGATCGAGCCGCCCCACATCGTGGCGATCCAGGAGAAGATCTTCACGCCGGTTGGCACCGCGATCACCATGGTGGCGGCGACGAAATAGGCCTGCGTCGCCGACGACATGCCGACCGTGTACATGTGGTGCGCCCAGACCACAAAGCCGATACCGCCGATCGCGACCATGGCGTAGGCCATGCCGAGATAGCCGAACACGGGCTTGCGCGAGAAGGTCGACACGATCTGGCTGATCATGCCGAAGCCGGGCAGGATCAGGATGTACACCTCGGGGTGACCGAAGAACCAGAACAGATGCTGGAACAGCACCGGGTCGCCGCCGCCTTCGGGAGCGAAGAAGGTGGTGCCGAAATTGCGGTCCGTCAGCATCATGGTGATGGCGCCGGCGAGCACGGGCAGCGACAGCAGCAGCAGGAACACCGTCACCAGCACCGACCACACGAACAGCGGCATCTTGTGCAGGGTCATTCCCGGCGCGCGCATGTTGAAGATGGTGGTGATGAAGTTGATCGACCCCAGGATCGACGAGGCACCGGCGAGATGCAGCGACAGGATCGCGAAGTCGACCGCGGGTCCCGGATGGCCTGACGTCGACAATGGCACATACATCGTCCAGCCGGCGCCGACACCGTTGGCCCCCGGCTCGCCCTCGACGAAGGTCGACAGCAGCAGCAGCGCGAACGAGGCCGGCAGCAGCCAGAACGAGATGTTGTTCATGCGCGGGAACGCCATGTCTGGCGCGCCGATCATCAGCGGCACCATCCAGTTGCCGAAGCCGCCGATCATCGCCGGCATGACCATGAAGAAGATCATGATCAGACCGTGCGAGGTCACGAACACGTTGTAGGTGTGGCTCTCATGGAAGAGCTGCACGCCCGGATACATCAGCTCGATGCGGATCGCGACCGACATCACGCCGCCGATCAGGCCGGCGAACACGGCGAAGATCAGGTACATCGTGCCGATGTCTTTGTGGTTGGTCGAATACAGCCAGCGCCGCCATCCGGTCGGATGGTCGTGCGCGTGATCGTCATGGCTGCTATGGGTCGCTACGTTCGTCGCCATTGTCCAATCCTCAGTGTCCCCGGTGGACCGCCAGAGGCGGCCCTCAATTTCGCGTTTCGTCCCCGTGTTACTGCGACACGCCGGCGGCGGACGCGTAGGTGCTGGTCGGCGCGCTGGCGAATTTCTTCTTGGCGTCCTCGACCCAGGCGGTGAACTCCTGGTCGCTCACGACACGCACCGCGATCGGCATGAAGGCGTGATCCTTGCCGCACAGTTCGGAGCACTGGCCGTAATACATGCCGACCTTGGTCGCCTTGAACCAGGTCTCATTGAGACGGCCGGGAATGGCGTCGATCTTGACGCCGAAGGACGGGATCGCCCAGGAGTGGATCACGTCGGCGCCGGTGGTCTGGACCCGGATCACCTTGTTGACCGGCACGACCATCTCATTGTCGACCGCGAGCAGGCGGGGCTTCTTGTCCTGCGCCATCAGCGAGTCGAACTCGAACTTGCCATTGTCCGGATAGGCGTAGCTCCAATACCACTGCTTGCCGGTGGCCTTGACGGTGATGTCCGCCTTCGGCACGTCGAGCTCGAGGAACAGCAGCCGGAACGACGGCACCGCGATGGTGACCAGGATCAGCACCGGGATCAGCGTCCAGGCCACTTCCAGCAAGGTGTTGTGGGTGGTGCGCGACGGCACCGGATTGGCGCGCGCGTTGAACTTCACCACCACGGCAACGAGCAGCGCCAGCACGAACAACGTGATCAGAGTGATGATCGTCAGCAGCAGGCCATGAAACCAGGTGATGTTCTCCATCACCGGCGTGGCAGCTTCCTGCAGCTTGTACTCCCACGGCGCCGGCTGCCCCGTCTCCGCGAACGCCGACCCACCCCCGACGAGCATCACGCCCGCCATGGCCAAGCCCAGCAAACGGGCACTCAATTGGCCTTTCGACACCTTCATGTCGTCGCGCTCCCTTCAGAACTTTCCCCCTCAGCGCACGCGCTGTTGAAGCGGTACGCTGTTGTGATCCGCGCTCCTGACAAATGGCCTTCGGGCGGATGCATAGAGAAGCACCTGGGCCAGTTCACTGGAATGACGAAATCTTTCTTCTCAAACCATAATTCTTGATCTATCGCAATGCAGTCTTGAGCCGGATTTCGCCGGGGGCAGGATCTGCAGCAAAGCGCGGATTTTCCGAGAAATTGCGACGTTGCGCGATTTCGCCGACAACGAGCGCTTGACAGGCAAGCTGCGCGATGTAGGCAACGCGCAGCGGCCGTCTGCGAGGCTGATTCGGTAAGGCGCGGCGGCGCGACCGGGTGCGGCCATATTTCGTCGCGGTTCGTGCCGTAGGCTTCCGACGCTGTCCTCAAGACGCCATCATTGCCGTATCTTGGCGTTAGACGCGCAGATCACCCACAGGAAATTGGCATGGCACCGACCCGGACCAGGGTTTCAACGGACAGGACAGCTGACATGTCCACCCCAGCTGCGAATGACTCGCGCCGTTTGAGCACTGTTTGGGCCCGACTCACCGCTGGCATGGCTGCCGCTGGCGCGGGGCTGACCTTGGCGATGAGCCTGACCCTCGCCACATCCGGCGCGGCGCAGGCACAGGGCGCGGTGCGCTCGGTGCATGGCGATTGGCAGATCCGCTGCGACACGCCGCCGGGCGCGCAGAGCGAGCAATGCGCGCTGATTCAGAGCGTCGTCGCCGAGGACCGCTCCAATGCCGGCCTCACCGTGATCATGCTCAAGACCGCCGACCAGAAGAGCCGCTTGATGCGCGTGGTGGCGCCGCTCGGCGTGCTGCTGCCGTCCGGCCTCGGCCTCAAGCTCGACAACCAGGATGTCGGCCGCGCCGGTTTCGTGCGCTGCCTGCCGAATGGCTGTGTCGCCGAGGTGGTGCTGGACGACAAGTTGCTCGGCCAGCTCAAGACGGCGAAGACCGCGACCTTCATCATCTTCGAGACGCCGGAGGAAGGCATCGGCTTCCCGCTGAGCCTCAACGGGCTTGCCGACGGCTTCGACAAGCTGCCCTGACACCAAGCGGGCCTGACACCCGCAAGCGCTGTCGCCGAACGCCTGACACATTGCCGTGAACGACGGCAATCGTCTGCGGCCGCTGTGTCGATCAGCACCGACCGATCAGCGCACCGTGTCGAGCGCCAGCGCCATCACCAGCAGCGTCTTGTCGAACCCGTCGTCGCGGATCTCGCGCGGCTGCACCGCCTTGAGAACGAATCCGGCCTTTTGATACAGCCGGATCGCGTCCGTATTGCTGCGGTAGACGTTCAGCTCGACGCGCGAGAACCCGACCCGCCGCGCCGCCTCCAGCGTCGCCGCCATCAGCCGGGTTCCGTTGCCCTGGCGCCGGAACTGCGGCAAAAGGCCCATGCCGAGCACGCCGACACGGGCATCGATTGGCCCTGATTTCGGCGTCACATCGCACCAGCCGACCACATCTCCTGCCGACAACGCCACGAATTGCGGATATCCCTCCTGGATATTGTTCAGGATGAATGCCCGTGTGGAGTCGAGCGGTGGCGCCTGCACAAAGGACAGGTAGCGCCGTTCACGCGCGACAAAGTCCAGCGTGCGGTGAAAGCTATCGATGTAAGCGGCCGTGATTGGAACGATCTCAACCATGTCAATTCGGTAATCATCCAGCCCCTCGCGCCCCGACGTCAAAACAACTATCTTGGAATGACCGCTCCGACAACGGATTGACCCATGACGAATCCCGCCACCACCTCCCTGCTCGATCGCGCCAGTCTGGATCGTGACGCGGTCCGCAGCGAGATTGCGCGCGGCCTGGCCGGCGCCGACGACGGCGAGCTGTTTCTCGAATACAGCCAGACCGAGGCGCTGACCTTCGACAATGGCCGCCTGAAGCAGGCGACCTATGACACCAGCCAGGGCTTCGGCCTGCGCGCCGTCAAGGATGATGCGGTCGGCTATGCGCACTCCTCCGACGTCTCGCTGCCGGCGCTGATGCGCGCGGCGGACGCGGTGAGCGCGGTCAGGGGCGGCTATTCCGGCAACTTCGCCAGCCCGCCGCCGCACACGAATGTGCGGCTCTATGGCGATGACAATCCGCTGGACGCGCCGGGCTTCGAGAGCAAGATCAAGCTGCTCGGCGAGATCGACGCCTATCTGCGCGACAAGGATCCGCGCGTGCGCCAGGTGACCGTGAGCCTCGGTGCGACCTGGCAGGTGGTCGAGATCATCAGGCCCGACGGCGAGAGCTATCGCGACATCCGCCCGCTGGTGCGCGTCAACGTCTCGGTCGTCGCCGGCCAGGGCGACCGCCAGGAGAGCGGCAGCAAGGGCTATGGCGGCCGTGAGGCCTATGCGCGCTTCATCGAGACCAAAGCGTGGCGCGAAGCCGCTGACGGCGCGCTGCGCGAGGCGCTGGTCAATCTCGAATCCGTGCCTGCGCCGGCCGGCGAGATGGACGTCGTGCTCGGCGCCGGCTGGCCCGGTGTGATGCTGCACGAAGCCGTCGGCCACGGCCTCGAAGGCGACTTCAACCGCAAGAAGACGTCGGCTTTCGCCGGCCTGATGGGCAAGCCGGTCGCCGCCAAGGGCGTCACGGTGGTCGATGACGGCACCATGTCGTCGCGCCGCGGCTCGCTGTCGATCGACGACGAGGGCACGCCGACCAGCCGCACCGTGCTGATCGAGGACGGCATCCTGGTCGGCTACATGCAGGACCGCCAGAATGCCCGGCTGATGAACATGGCGCCGACCGGCAACGGCCGCCGTCAGGGCTATGCGCATGTGCCGATGCCGCGCATGACCAACACCTACATGCTAGCCGGCGACCGCGATCCGGCCGAGATCATCGCCTCCGTCAAGAACGGCATCTACGCCGTCAATTTCGGTGGCGGCCAGGTCGACATCACCTCGGGCAAATACGTCTTCCAGTGCACCGAGGCGTACAAGATCGAGAACGGCAAGGTCGGCGCGCCGGTGAAGGGCGCGATGCTGATCGGCAATGGCCCGACCGACCTCAACCGCATCAGCATGATCGGCAACGATCTGTCGCTCGACACCGGCATCGGCACCTGCGGCAAGAACGGCCAGGGCGTGCCGGTCGGCGTCGGTCAGCCGACGCTGCGGATGGATCGCATCACGGTTGGAGGCACGGGCCGATGAGCCTCGACAAGATGTCGGCCGAGAAGACCGTGACCAAGGCCGCGCGCAAGGACACCACCACCTGGGGCGGCCAGTTAGCGCAGCTCGCCGCTGTGGTCCTGGTCGTGTTCGTCGCCAAGGGCGCGATCGCCGAGCCGTTCTACGTGCCCTCGGGCTCGATGGAGCCGACGCTGCTGATCGGCGACGCGCTGCTCGCGTCGAAATTCCCCTATGGCTACGGCACCTCGTCGCTGCCGATGCAGATCACCTTGCCCGAGACCGGGCGGCTGTTCGGCGAGACGCCGAAGCGCGGCGACGTCGTCGTGTTCCGCTGGCCGGGCGACACCTCGCAGGCCTGGGTCAAGCGCGTCGTCGGCCTGCCCGGCGACCGCATCCAGATGCGCCAGGGCCAGCTCTACATCAATGGCGAGGCCGCCGCGCTGAAGCCGGACGGCATCGGCGACGCCGAGGACGACACCGGCCGCAACGAGCCCGCCTACCGCTATGTCGAGACGCTGCCGAACGGCGTGTCGCATCTGATCTTCAAGATGCGCGACAATGGCAGGCTCGACAATACGCAGGAGGTGACGGTGCCGCCCGGCAAGCTGTTCGTGCTCGGCGACAACAGGGACAATTCCGCCGACAGCCGCGTCTCGTTGCGCGATGGCGGCGTCGGCCTGCTGCCGATCGACAATCTGGTCGGCCGCGCCGACGCGGTGGTCGGCTCCTGGGATCTCGGCTTCAAGAACCAGCCGGTATGGGCCTGGCTGTCGGGCTTCCGGCTGGATCGCTTCTTCACCGCGGTCCGCTGAGCGCGCCGCACTGTGACCTTCGACGATGTCAGGGCGCTCGCGCTGGCATGGCCGGAGGTCGAGGACGGCACGTCCTATGGCACGCCGGCGCGATGCTGGGCGAGCGCCGGCCGAAGCAGTTCTACTTCACCGACCACGACCGCGACTATCCGATCGTGCTGCTGCGCCTCTCCAAGGCAAAGCGCGGCGACGTCGAGCCGCTGCTGCGCCGGCAGTGGCGGACGCTGGCGTCGTTCGACCCCGGCTGAGGCGCTGTCCCCACATTCGTTGCGCAGCGCGGCCAGCGTCAACATGATCCGAAGGCCCTTGCGTGCTATAGAGGCGCATGACCGAGCATGACTTCGTCACGTCAGCGCTGCGCAACCCGATCAACAGCGCGATCATGGACGTGCTGCGCGCGACGGCGTTGCCGGATGCCTGGATCGTCGCCGGTTGTCTGACACAGACCGTATGGAACGTACGCACCGGACGCGCCGTCGCCCACGGCATCAACGACCACGACATTTTCTATTTCGATCCGGACACGTCGTGGGATGCCGAGGATGCCGTGATCAAACAGATCGCGTCCGCTCTCGACAGCATCGATGCCAAGGTCGAGGTGCGCAACCAAGCCCGTGTCCATCTGTGGTATCCGGCCAAGCACGGCCGCCCGTACCCGCCGCTGACACGCTCCACCGACGGCATCGACCGTTTCCTCACCGTGAACACACAGGTCGGCCTCCGGCCCGTTGCCGGCGGATACGAACTCTATGCGCCAAAAGGTCTCGACGATATCGCGCAGATGATCGTGCGGCCAAATCGGACAGCCAACTTCTCTGCCGCGAACTACACGGCCAAGGCTGAACGCTGGAAGGCACTCTGGCCGGAGATCACGGTGATGCCCGCCGAGGAATGACCGACACTTGGCCATCAGAGCCATCGCTCTCTCCGCACGTCATTCCGGGGCGTGACGCGCAGCGGCACGAGCCCGGGAATCCATACTCACGATCGTGGTTATGGATTCCGGGCTCGCGCTGCGCGCGCCCCGGAATGACACTGAGTGTGTTGCGCGCCCTTGCCCAACGCCGTTTAGATCGACGTCGTCAGTTCCGTCAGCCATGCCGGCGAGATCGCCACCAGCCAGGCCTCCAGCTGCTTGTCGACGCCGCTGAGGATCGCCACCGCCACAACGACGAAGGCGGCGCCCATCAGCATCTTGCCGAGCTTGCCGGCGGACAACAGCCGTGTGCGCAGGCGCGCCATCGTGGTCCGCGACACCAGTCCGAGCACCACCAGCGGCAGGCCGGCGCCGAGGCCGAAGGCCAGCATGGTCAGGCTGACCATGACGAGGTCACGCCCCTGCGAAGCGAGCAGCGACGCCGCGCCGAGGGTCGGACCGACGCAGGGCGCCCAGACGGCGCCGAGCAGCAGCCCGATCATGAACTGGCCGCCGGCGCCGGAGGCTGCGAAGCCCTGCGAGTGCCGGTCGGCCCAACGCTGCACCGGGCCGCCGGCGACGGCGAGCTGCGCCTGCCAGGACGGCAGCAGCAGGACGACGCCGATCGCCAGCATGATGACCGCCGCGACGAGACGGACCGCGCCGGCATCGAGACCGATACCGCTGCCAGCGAGTGCAATGAACAGGCCGATGCCGGTGAACGACAGTGCCAGCCCAGCCGCGAGCGCCAGCGTGCCGCGCGGATGCACTGACGCCGCCGCGCCCAGCACGATCGGCACCAGCGGCAGCACGCAGGGCGACAGGATGGAGAGCAGGCCGGCCAGGAAAGCCAGCGCCAGCGCGATCATGGTGCGTTACAGGCTCTTGTCGAGCAGCGCCGCGATCGACGCTTCCTTGGTGTCGCCGACGGAGCGGCCGGCCTCGGTCGCCCCCTTGAAGACGATCAGCGTCGACTGCATCTGCGCGCCGAACCCCTTCACCACCGGCTTCATGTCGTCGAAATCGACCCGGAAGATCTTCAGGTCCTTGAATTTGGGGTCGGCCGCGAGCTTGTCGATGATCGGCTTCTGCGCCTTGCAGGTCGGGCACCAGCCGGCATGGATCTCGACCAGGATCGGCTGCCCTGCCGCCTGCGCGGCCTTGAACGCAGCGTCCGAATAGGGGGTGGTCTCCAAGGCGAATGCCGCCGTCCCCAGCGCTGTGACGGCGAATGTGGCAGCAATCGCTGCGGTGGCGAAGAACCTGCGTGAAAACATGATGGCAAACCCTGATCTCTGCGTTGCGAAGGGCAGCCGACGGGGAGAACCGTCCGGCACCATCGTTCAGTACGGGCCGGACAGATCAAAGGTTACGATGGCGGAGATAATTTTCCTGCGCCCCAGCGGGCGCGATGCGTCAGCGGACCACGCCTGACGTGAACCCGGCCCGCCGCCGCGGCGGCTTGATTTCCTTCTTCAGGAAGCAATGTGCCTCCTTGCCGGCATAGCCGGGCCGGGCGAAGGTCCAGGCGCGGCATTTGTTGTCGCCGGTGCAGGCGGCCTTGCAGATCTCCTCGGCGTCGGCGGCCTTCTCGTCCTTCTTGTCCGGCGCCTTGTCGCTGCTCTTGTCCGCGCTTTTGTCGACGGGCTTCTCGACCTTGTCGTTGGCCTTCAGATCCGTGGTCTTGATGTCGAAGCTGCGATAGTCGCCGCCGGGACGGTCGATCGAGGTTTCCACGGCGTCGTTTCGGATCTCGACGACGCCGGCGCCGCGCACGCCGGAGACGCAGCAATTGTCGGGCACGCGCGCCGGCACGCTGTTCTTGAGCCAGCATACGGCGCCGGCTTCCATCACGGTCGGATAGTTGAAGCTCCAGGCGCGGCAGCGCCGGTCGTGCTCGCACAGCAGCGCGCAATCGGCCGGATCGCCGGAGGTGATCGGCGCGCTCATGTAGTCGCCGCCGGGACGATCGGAATAGGTCTGGGCGTCAGCCGGCTCCGGACGCGCAGCCGCCAGCAGGCACGCCAGTGCCCACAGCCACACCCCCATGAGACGCCCCACGCGCCGCCGCTGAACCATCAGACCCATTGTTAGACTTGAGCTTTTCTTCCGTATTTTTGGAGCGTCATTTGATCGCCACGAACCTGTATGGCGGATGAACGGCTCTCGCGGACAGCACGCGTTCACGGCCACAGCGGGGCGCGCCGGCGCCAGACCGGACCCCAGACACAAACCGCAACAAAAAGCCGGGCCTATCCGACGCGCCCCGCCCGGCCGGGAACTCCGGCCCGGGCGAAGAGCAGCGCGACCAAGCTGCGGCCTCGGCAGGTGGGATGCGCCGAGCCCGCACGGCTCAGCCAGGGCTGCGCCCGTCAGAATGCGTATTCGTCATAGGCCGGCTCGACTGAACCGTGCCAGGGCCCGTTGAACTTCTCCAGCATCTCCTCGGCCGGCGAGCGGCCGCAATCGATGATGTGATCGAGCGGCTCGAGATAGCGGCTCTCGTCGCGGCCGCTGTGGTCGACCCGATTGCGCCGGCGCAGGCCGTGATGCGCCAGGGTCAGGCATTCCTTGGCGACCTCGAACACGTAGCGATTGCGGATGCGTGCCTTGAAGCCCAGACGGGGCACGTCGTCGCGCAGGCTCTGGCGCTCGAACGCGGTCCAGTCCTTGACCAGGTCCCAGGCGGCATCGAGGCTGGCATCGTCATAGAGCAGGCCGACCCAGAACGCCGGCAGCGCCGGCAGGCGGCCCCACGGCACGCCATCGGCGCCGCGCATCTCCAGATAGCGCTTCAGGCGGGCTTCGGGGAACGCCGTCGACAGATGATTGGCCCAGTCCGACAAGGTCGGCCGTTCGCCTTGCATTGCCGGATTCTTGCCTTCGAAAAAGTCGCGGAACGAGGTGCCAGAGACGTCGATATAGGTCTCTTCGCGCTTGACGAAGTACATGGGCACGTCGAGCGCATAGTCGACCCAGCGCTCGAAGCCCATGCCATCCTCGAAGGCCCAGGGGATCATACCCGAGCGCTGATTGTCGGTGTCGCGCCAGATCTCCGAGCGGAACGACAGGAAACCGTTCGGCTTGCCTTCGGTGAACGGCGAGTTGGCGAACAGCGCGGTCGCGATCGGCTGCAGCGCCACCGAGACGCGCAGCTTCTTGACCATGTCGGCTTCGGAGGAGAAGTCGAGATTGGTCTGCACCGTGCAGGTCCGGAACATCATGTCGAGGCCATAGCTGCCGACCTTCGGCATGTAGTCTCTCATGATCTTGTAGCGGCCCTTGGGCATCACGGGAATTTCTTCGCGCGACCAGGACGGCGTCATGCCGAGCCCGAGAAAACCGATGCCGAGCGGGGTCGCGATCTCGCGCACCTGCGCCAGATGCGCCATCAGCTCGGAATGGGTCTGGTGCACGGTCTCGACCGGGGCGCCGGACAATTCGAACTGGCCGCCGGGCTCCAGCGAGATCGCGCCGCCGCCGGTCACGTCATAGAGCCCGATGATGTTGCCACGCTCCATGATCGGCTCCCAGCCGAGCAGGAGCTTCATGCCTTCAAGCAACGCACCGATGCCGCGCGGCCCCTCATAAGGAACGGGGCGGTGCCCCTCGAGCGTGAACGGCGTCTTCTCGTGCTCGGTGCCGATGCGGAAGGCGGACGGCGGCTTCACGCCGGCTTCGAGCCACGCCACGAGCTCGTCGCGCGACTGCAGCGGGGTCATATCGATCTGGTCACGCGCCATGTGAGTCTCGGAGGAAGCGCGCGTCAAGGATCGCGCGGGGTGACAGGAAGGGCCGCGGACCCGAGGGGACCGCGGATGTGAAAGGGTACGAATCACTCATCGGGTCGACGCGCCCTCTCCGGCAGAATAGGGAGCGGCCTGACCGCAGGAGCAGCCGAGCCGATCGAGCAGCGCGCAGAGCTTGGCGGCGTCGGTATCCGACAGCTTGGAGCCGACATGCTTTTCGATCGCGGCCGAATAGGCCGACCACATCCGCTTCTGCAGCTCGCGCCCCGCCTCCGTGATCTCCACGAATTGGCCGCGCTTGTCCATCTTGCATTCGCGCCGGACAACCAGGCCTTCATCGACGAGACGGTCGATCAGCCGCGAGGTCGAGTATTGCGGCAGCAGCATCTGCCGCTCGAGCTCGACCGGACGCAGCTCCCCGGTCGGCGCGCGGGACAGCTCCAGAAGCGCATCATACCAGGCGAGCGGCGGGAAACCGGCCTTCTTCAGCTCCTGCTCGACGGCGTCCAGCACCCGGCTCTGGACCCGCATCAGGCGAATCCAGGCGGCGGTCGCCTCGGTCGATGGTTTGCGTTTCATGGGCCGGCTCGTATTCTCGATGTCCTCGTTCTAGCGCATTCGATGCAGCTGCATCAATCTTGACTATTCCATGCAAGTGCATTTAAGGGCCTTGTGAAGCCCGGTTCCACCAGGAAACAACGGTCTCACGGAGGGAATACAAGATGAAGCTTTATTATTCACCCGGCGCATGCTCGCTCTCACCCCATATCGCCCTGCTCGAGGCCGGCCTGCCCTACGACCTCGTGAAGGTCGATCTCCGCGCCAAGACCCTGGAAAATGGCGACGATTATCTCAAGGTCAATCCGAAGGGCCAGGTACCGGCCCTGGGGCTGCCGAGCGGCGACATCGTGACCGAGGGACCGGTCATCGTCCAGATCATCGCCGACCAGGCTGCGGACAAGCAACTCGCTCCCGCGCGCGACAGCGGCGAGCGTTACAAGCTGCTGGAATGGCTGAACTTCATCACCTCGGAGCTGCACAAGAATTTCGGCCCGCTGTTCTCGCCGGTGCTCGCCGACGACGCCAAGGCGTTCTTCAAGGACCGCGTGATGGGCAAGTTCAAGTATATCGACAGCCAACTCGCGGGGCGCGATTACCTGATGGGCAGCCAGTTCACGGTCGCCGACAGCTATCTGTTCACCATCCTGACCTGGGCCGACCGGATGAAGTTCGACCTGTCGGCGCTGCCGAACCTCGTCGCCTACAAAACCCGCGTCGCCGCCCGGCCGAAGGTGCAGGAAGCGCTGGCGAAGGAAGGGCTGATGCGGGCGGGGTGAGCTGGCGCTCGCTTAGTGCGAGGAAGCGATCAAGCGGCTCCAACACCGGTGCGCCCCCTCCCCCTTGCGGGGAGAGGTCGGGGGTGGGGGTCCACACGATGACTCCAACTGGGTCCACCGCTCTCCTCCGACCAATATGACGGCGTCATGTCCCTTCCATTCGACATCTCTAAGCTCACCACGAAGCAACGGCTCGATCTCATCGGCCTGTTGTGGGACAGCCTCACACTTGGCGACGCCGGATTGACCCCGGCTCAAGAAGCCGAGTTGGTCCGTCGCTTGGCCAGCTTCGACGCGGATGCGGGAGATGCCGTGCCGTGGGAGGAAATTGAACGCGATTTTGCAGGGTAAGCTCGCGCTGAAACCGACGAAGTGACGGACGTCTTCATCAAATGAAGACCTTTTCCTGAGACCCCCACCCCCGACCCCTCCCCGCAAGGGGGAGGGGAGTGCACCCTCGATGTGGTGCTACGTGGTCTTACTCAAGCGCGGCTGATCACATCAAGCCGCGGCCTTCTTCGGCGGGAAGCGACCGTAGAAGGTTTCGCCCTTGGCGGCCATCTCTTCTAGGAGCTTCGGCGGGGTGAAGCGCGAGCCATACTTCGCCGTGTACTTGTGGCACAGCTCGACGAAGGTCTTCGTGCCCATGAAGTCGATGTAGGACAGCGTGCCGCCGGTGAACGGGGCGAAGCCGAAGCCGAGGATCGAGCCGACATCGGCTTCGCGCACGTCGGTGATGACGTGGTCCTCGACGGTGCGCGCGGCTTCCACCGCCTGCACCACCAAGAAGCGCTGCTTCAGCTCCTCGACATCGAGCGTATCCGGATCGAGATGCTTGGGCTGCAGCTTGGCGAGATCCGGCCACAGGCTCTTCTGACCCTTGCCCTTCTCGGGATAGTCGTAGAAGCCCTTGGCGTTCTTGCGGCCGAAGCGGCCCTGCTTCTCGACCAGCTCGACCATCAGCTTCTTGTGGTCCTGGTTGATCGCGTTGGGGCCGAGATCGTGCTCGGTCGCCTTCATGATCTTGAGGCCGAGGTCCAGCGCGACCTCGTCCGACAGCGACAGCGGGCCGACCGGCATGCCGGCCATCTTGGCGGCGTTCTCGATCATCGCCGGCGGCACGCCTTCGAGGAACATCTCGTTGCCCTCGGCGATGTAGCGCATCACGCAGCGGTTGGCGAAGAAGCCGCGGGAGTCGTTCACGACAATCGGCGTCTTGCCGATGGTGCGGACGTAGTCGAGCGCCGTGGCCAGCGCGACGTCGCCGGTGTTCTTGCCCATGATGATCTCGACCAGCATCATCTTCTCGACCGGCGAGAAGAAGTGGATGCCGATGAAGCGGCCCTGGTCCTTGAACTCCTCGGCCAGCGAGGTGATCGGCAGGGTCGAGGTGTTGGAAGCGAAGATCGCGCCGTCCTTCAGATAGGGCTGCGCCTTGGCATAGGTCTCGGCCTTGACCTTGCGGTCCTCGAACACGGCCTCGATGACGAGATCGCAATCCTTGAGCACGGCATAGTCCGCGGTCGCGGTGATGCGGCCCATGATCGCCTCGGCCTCGCCCGGCTTGGCGCGGCCCTTCTTGACCAGCCCGTCGATCACGCTCTGAGCATGCGCCCTGCCCTTGTCGGCGCTCTCCTGGTCGCGGTCAATCAGCACGACCTCGAGGCCGCCGCGCGCCGAGACGTAGCCGACTGACGCGCCCATGAAGCCGGCGCCGATCACGGCGATCTTCTTGAGCTTGGTCGCCGGGACGTCGGCGGGGCGGCGCGCGCCCTTGTTCAATTCCTGCATCGACAGGAACAGGCTGCGGATCATCGCCGCCGCTTCCTTCGAGCGCAGAATCTTGGTGAAGTAGCGCGATTCGACGCGCAGCGCGGCGTCGATCGGCAGCTGCAGGCCTTCATAGACGCAGCTCATGATGGCGCGCGCGGCCGGATAATTGTCGTAGGTCTCGCGGCGGTAGATGGCGTTGCCCGCCGGGAACATCATCATGCCGTTCTTGGAGAACACCGGGCCGCCGGGCAGCTTGAAGCCCTTCTCGTCCCACGGCTGCACCGCCTTGCCGCCGGCCTTGATCCAATCCTTAGCGGTCTTGATGAGATCCGCAGCCGGCACGATCGCATCGACCAGCTTCAGAGCCTTGGCCTTGTCGAGCGTCAGCGCCTCGCCCTTCAGGAGCAGGTTCATCGCGTCCTGCGGCTGCACGATGCGCGGCACGCGCTGGGTGCCGCCGGCGCCGGGGAACAGCCCGACCTTGATCTCGGGCAGGCCGAGCCGAGTCTTCGGGTTCTCGGCCGCGACGCGGTAGTGGCACGACAGGGTGATCTCGAAGCCGCCGCCGAGCGCAAGCCCGTTGATCGCGGCGACCCACGGCTTGCCCGAGGTTTCCATCGACCGGTTGATCTGCGAGAAGCGCCGGCTGGTGTCGAACAGCATCTGGTTGGCGGCTTCCTCGCCCTTGCTCTTCAGCACCTCGGCATAGAGGCGGTTCATGCCCTCGAGCATCGACAGATCGGCGCCGGCGCAGAACGCCTCCTTGGCCGAGGTGATGACGACGCCCTTGATGGCAGCGTCGGCGGTGGTCTCCTTGACGAGGGCCTCGAGCTCATTCGTCGAGGTCTCGTCGAGCACGTTCATCGAACGGCCGGGAATGTCCCAGGTGATCAGTGCAATGCCGTCGGCATCGGTTTCCAGTTTGAAATTCTTGAAGGCCATATTGATCTCCCTCGGTGCCAGCAGCCGGTCGGCGCGGCAAACAATGCTGCAATCGTAAGGTGGGCAAAGGCGCCCTTGCGCCGTGCCCACCGACGGTGTCGATGACGAAGACGGTGGGCACGCTACGCTTTGCTCACCCTACGTTCATTGGTTATTCGTCATTGCGAGGAGCGAAGCGACGAAGCAATCCAGGGGCTCGGGTGGGACTCTGGATTGCTTCGCTTCGCTCGCAATGACGAACCGTCACACCCGTTCGATGATGGTCGCGGTGCCCATGCCGCCGCCGATGCACAGCGTGACAAGCGCAGTCGCCTTGCCGGTGCGCTCGAGTTCGTCGAGCACGGTACCGAGGATCATCGCGCCGGTGGCGCCCAGGGGATGACCGAGCGCGATGGCGCCGCCATTGACGTTGATCTTGTCCTTGTCGATCTCGAACGCCTGCATGTAGCGCAGCACGACCGAGGCGAATGCCTCGTTGAGCTCGAACAGGTCGATGTCCGAGGTCTTCATGCCGGAGCGCGCGAACAGCTTCTCGGTGACGTCGACCGGGCCGGTCAGCATCATCGCCGGCTCCGAGCCGATATTGGCGAAGGCGCGGATCTTGGCACGCGGCTTGATGCCGTATTTCTCGCCCGCCTCCTTGCTGCCGAGCAGCACCGCACCGGCGCCGTCGACGATGCCGGAGGAGTTGCCGGCGTGATGCACGTAGTTGACGCGCTCGATCTCCGGGTGCGACTGGATCGCGACCGCGTCGAAGCCGCCCATCTGCGCCATCGCCGCGAAGGACGGCTGCAGCTGCGCCAGCGACTGCATCGTCGTCGACGGGCGCATGTGCTCGTCCTTGGCCAGGATGGTCAGGCCGTTGATGTCCTTGACCGGCACGACGGATTTGTCGAAGCGGCCCTCTTCCCAGGACTTCGCGGCGCGCTGCTGGCTCTGCACGGCATAGGCGTCGACGTCGTCGCGCGAGAAGCCGTACTTGGTCGCGATCAGGTCGGCCGAAACGCCCTGCGGCATGAAATAGGCCGGCACCGCCATCGACGGATCCATCGGCCAGGCGCCGCCGGAGGCGCCGATGCCGACGCGGCTCATCGATTCCGCGCCGCCGCCGATGACGAGCTCGTGCTGACCGCTCATGATCTGCGCGGCCGCGAAGTTGACGGCATCGAGGCCGGAGGCGCAGAATCGGCTGATCTGCACGCCCGGCACGGCCTCGCCGAGGCCGGCATTGAGCGCGGCGAAACGCGCGATGTCGGAGCCGGCCTCGCCGACGGGGTCGACGACGCCGAGCACGACGTCATCGACGGCATCTTCCGGAATGTTGTTGCGATCCTTGAGCGCCTTCAAGGGCACGGTGGCGAGCGCGAGCGCGGTCACCTCATGCAGCGCGCCGTCGGCTTTGCCGCGGCCCCGGGGAGTACGCACGTGGTCGTAGATAAAGGCCTCAGGCATCACGCCCTCCTCATCTGGTCATCTTCATGTGTTGTCAGTAGCGACGAGAGCCGGCGCGCTGCGCACCGGCTCTCGTCTCGTCCTCAGAAGGCTTCCGCCGGCAGTTCCATCACGGTCGCGCAGCCGGCCTGCAGGCGGGCGAGATGCGCCGCCGTCTCGGGCAGGATGCGCTCCATGAAGAAGCGGCCCGTCACCAGCTTGGTGGTCAGATAGGTCGAGCTGTCACCCGCGGCAATCTTGTCCTGCGCCACCTTGGCCATCTTCGCCCACATGTAGCCGAAGGTGACCAGCGCAAAGAGATGCATGTAGTCGGTCGCGGCGGCGCCGGCATTGTCCGGCTTGGTCATCGCGTTCTGCATCAGCCAAGTGGTGGCCTGCTGCAGATGGCCGAGCGCGGTCGACAGCGGCGCGACGAACGGCTTCATCGCATCATTGCCGCCCTGCTCCTTGGCGAAGCTGCCGACCTCGTTGAAGAACGCCATCACGGCGCGGCCGCCGTCGCGCGGCAGCTTGCGGCCGACGAGGTCGAGCGCCTGGATGCCATTGGCGCCCTCATAGATCATGGCGATGCGGGCATCGCGCACGAACTGCTCCATGCCCCATTCGGCGATGTAGCCATGGCCGCCATACATCTGCTGCGCCTGGACCGCATTGGCGAAGCCCATGTCGGTCATGTAGCCCTTCATGACCGGGGTCATCAGGCCCATATGGTCGTCGGCGGCCTGGCGGTCCTTCGGATCCTGCGAGCGGTGGGCGACGTCGCTCTTTAGCGAGGTCCACACCACCATCGCGCGCGCGGCCTCGTTGAAGGCGCGGATCGACAGCAGCGTGCGGCGCACGTCGGGATGCACGATGATCGGATCGGCGGCCTTGTCCGGCGCCTTGGGGCCGGTCAGCGAGCGGCCCTGGATGCGCTCGCGCGCATAGGCGACCGCGTTCTGATAGGCGACCTCGGACTGCGCGAGCCCCTGCACGGCGACGCCGAGCCGGGCCTCGTTCATCATCACGAACATGCCCTGCATGCCCTTGTTCTCTTCGCCGATCAGCCAGCCGGTGGCGTTGTCGTAGTTCATCACACAGGTCGAATTGCCGTGGATGCCCATCTTGTGCTCGATCGAGCCACAGGTGACGCCGTTGCGCTGCCCCACGCTGCCGTCCGGATTGACCAGGAATTTCGGCACCACGAACAGCGACACGCCCTTGATGCCCGCCGGCGCGCCCTCGATGCGGGCGAGCACAAGATGGATGATGTTGTCGGCGAGATCATGCTCGCCGGCCGAGATGAAGATCTTGGTGCCGGAGATCCTGAAGCTGCCGTCCGCCTGGCGCACGGCCTTGGTGCGCAGCAGGCCGAGGTCGGTGCCGCAATGCGGCTCGGTCAGGTTCATGGTGCCGGTCCATTCGCCCGCCACCATCTTCGGCACGTAGGTCTTCTTCTGCTCCTCGCTGCCATGCACGATCAGCGCCGCGGTTGCACCCATGGTGAGGCCGCCATACATCGAGAACGCCATATTGGCGGAGCACTGGAATTCGTTGACCGTCTGGCTCAGCGTCACCGGCAGGCCCTGGCCGCCATATTCGGTCGGTGCCGACAGGCCGAGCCAACCGCCCTCGGCGACCTGCTTATAGGCCTCCTTGAAGCCCTTCGGCGTGGTCACGCTGCCGTCGTCGTGACGTTTGCAGCCCTCGAGATCGCCAACGCGATTGAGCGGTTGCAGCACCTCCTCGGCGAGCTTGGCGGCTTCGCCGATGATCGCCTCGCGGACGTCGGCCGAGGCATCGGAGAAGCCCGGCAGATTGTCGTAGCGATCGATCTGGAACACGTCGTTGAGCAGGAAGGTCACATCTTCCACGGGGGCTTTGTAGATGGGCATCGGCGTCTCCGGCAGGAAGGCTGAAGTTTCAGACGGAATGTTTGGCGGACGCGGCGGGCAATGCAGGCCGCGGACTGTAGCGAGTTCTATGGACTTGCGGCAGCCGTAGCTTTGCGGCCGGTGGTCGCGTCACGATGGTTTGTTCATGGCGGCGAGCTGCTCGCCCATCAGGCGGTGCAGCAGATTGATCGCCTTGAGCGGGCGCACCATGACCTTGAAATGCGTGATCAGACCGGCGTCGTCGAAGGTGATGATGTCGACGCCGTTGAGCTTGATGCCTTCGATCTCATTCTCGAATTCGAGCACGGCGCCCGTGGCGTTACGCCACTCCCCGACATACTTGAAGCCGGGACCGCCTAAGACTTTCTCTGCACTCGCGAGATACTTGAAGGTGATGTCGCGGCCGCGCTGCGGCGTATGCACGACGGGACTTTCGAACACGGCGTCCGGGTGCAAGAGCTCCCACAACCCGCCGAGATCGTGAGACCTCATATAGCCGTACCATCCGTCGAGGCCGGTCTTTGTCATTGGGCGTCTCCTCGGGGCGGAAAAGGCCAGCACCACAACCACCCCATATGCACATTGACGCATATGCGCCAGTGTGCATAATGTCAAGCGTGGAACGGGGCAGACAACGATCAGAAAAACGGGAGCAGTTTCCGGCCATGGCCCTCGGCGACGCCATTCTCGCCTGTCTCACCGAACATCCGATGACGGGCTACGAGCTCGCCAAGACCTTCGACTCCTCGATCGGGTTCTTCTGGAAGACCGACCATCAGCAGATCTATCGCGAATTGTCGCGACTGCGCGACCGCGGCTACATCCAGGGCCGCGAGGTGGTGCAGACCGGCAAGCCGAACAAGCTGGTCTACACGCTGACGCCCGAGGGGCGCGCAGCCTTCCGCAGCTGGGCGGCACGGCCGAGTACGCCGGCCTCGGTGAAGGACGATCTCCTGGTTCGTCTCTATGCGCTGGGCGCGGCCGACATCGCTCCGATCCGGGCCGATCTGATGGCGCGGCTCGAGCATCATCGCGACCGCGCCGAGCGCTACGATCGCATCCTCAAGAAGCATTATGCGGACGGCAGCGTTGCGCCGGCCGACATGGGCAAGCTGCTCAATCTGCGCCTCGGGCTGCGGCACGAGCGCATGGTGGCGGAATGGTGCGAGGAGGCGATCACCGCCTTGTCGGCTATCTCCAGCAGCGGCGGCGTGCGGCCGCTCGATCCCCCGTCACGGGAAACTGCGGGCTGATGCGCCGGGCTTCGCGTGCGCCTGCAAAACTTATGACGGCGACGATGGTAACCTTAACCCGATATTTACCGTAAAAGCCAAAAGTCCGGACCTGGAGCAGACGATCTGCGCGGTTCCGTTCATCTTCTAATCCGGGACGCGTGGGGAGGCTGGAGGCGCTGGGTGGAGCGCTGGAAGCGGAACCGGACGAGACATGAATTCGCGCGTACCGTGGAGTAATGAAGGCATCGACCCAACCGTCCGCGAGAGGGCCGAGGCCGCGGCGCAGCGCGCCGGGATGACGCTGAACGATTGGATCAACTCCACGCTCGGCGCATCTGCTCCGCCCGATTTCCGCAGCAGCTATCCGCCGCGCGCCACGCCGCCGGCGAATCGCGATGCCCGTGAAGTCACCGACATTCATCAGCGGCTCGACTCCATCGCCCGCCAGATCGAGCAGATGTCGCGCCCGGTCGCGCGCAAAGACACGCCCCGCGACGAGCAGGGCGTCGCCCGCCAGCTCAATGAGGCCATTTCCCGGCTCGATGCCCGCCTGTCGCAGATCTCGACGCCGCTGCGCAAATCAGCCACCGAGGAGCGCTATCGTGGGCCGGACGGCGTGGAGCGCGCGGCGTCGCAGCTCTATCGCCCGGCTCAACCGTTGAACCCCGGCTCGTTCGACATCGCCGTCGCCGAGATCAGCGCCCGGCAGAGCGAGCTCGACAATGCCCGCCCGCTGCCGTCGCATCAGGCGCCGCCGACCGTCCCCGCGATGGCTCCCGCCGCGGCGCCGTTGATGACGCCGCCGCCGGCAGCCGCGCCCGGCCCGGATTTTTCGCAGCTCGAACGCCACCTCCTCAAGATCACGAGCCAGATCGAGTCGCTGCAGCGTCCCGAGGAAGGCGTCGAACAGTCGATCGCCGGCTTCCGCAACGACCTCGCCGAGATCCGCCACGCCATCACCGAGGCGATGCCGCGGCGCGCGATCGAATCGCTCGAGAACGAGATCCGCTCGCTCTCGCGCCGCATCGACGAGAACCGCCAGAGCGGCGTCGACGGCCATGCGCTGGCCGGCATCGAACGCGCGCTGACCGACATTCGCGAGGTTGTGGGCTCGCTGAAGCCGGCCGAGCAGCTCGCGGTCTATGACGAAGCGATTCGCAATCTCGGCGCCAAGCTCGATCTGATCCTGCGCGCCAATGACGACCCCGGCACGGTGCAGCAGCTCGAAAGCGCGATCACCGCCTTGCGCGCGATCGTGGCCAACGTCGCCTCCAACGATGCGCTGGAACGGCTCTCGGACGATCTGCGGCAATTGTCCTCGAAGGTCGACCAGGTCACGCAGGCCCGCGACACGCACGAATCGTTCCACGATTCGTTTGCGGCGCTCGAGCAGCGCATCGCGGCGCTGACCTCGACCTTGGAGAATCGCGAGCGGCCCGCCGCAGCGCCCGACAATTCCGCCCAGATCGAGGACGCGCTGCGCGGCCTGTCGGACCGCATCGACCGGCTGCAGGTCGGCAATGACGGCTCGTCGGCGATTGCCCATCTCGAGCAGCGGATCAGCTTCCTGCTCGAGCGGCTGGAGGCGGCCAACGATCCGCGCGGCGGCAATATGACCCGCGTCGAGGACGGGCTGCAGGACATCCTGCGCTATCTCGAGCGTCAGCAGGCGACCTTTGCCGCACTCGCCGAGAGCAGGTCGCAGCGCGAGACGTCGCAGGACGGCGGCCTGATCGACGTCGTCAAGCGCGAGCTGTCGGATATCCGCTTCAGCCAGACCGAAACCGATCGCAACACCCAGGACTCGCTGGAAGCGGTCCACAATACGCTCGGCCACGTCGTCGACCGGCTCGCCATGATCGAGGGCGATCTGCGCAATGTGCGCGCCACCTCGAGCCAACCCGCCGCCATTCTGGCTCCCCCGATCGAGGCGCCGATGCCGGCGGCGCGCGCGCCTGCGCCGCAGACCTATGCCGAGCCGGCCCGGCCCGAACCGGTTTATCGGCCCGAATTGCCCAACCCGGCGGCCGAGCAGCCTTCGGCGCAGATCGTGAACCCGGCTGTCAACCAAGCGGCCTTCGCGGCAGCGCCGCGCGACTTCCATGCGGCCGCCGCCCCGGCCGCGCCTCCACCGCCGATCCCGCCCAAGGCGATCGCCGAGATCCTGGAGCCCCATGCGGCCCAGGCGGCGCGCCCGACCCCCATCGTCCCCGAATTGCCGCCGGATCATCCGCTGGAGCCCGGCACGCGTCCGCTCGGCCGCACCGCCTCCCCTGCGGAACGGATCGCGGCATCCGAGGATGCGCTCAGCGAGCTTCCGGCCGGCAAGCGCGAACCGGTTTCGACCTCGAGCTTCATCGCGGCGGCCCGCCGGGCCGCCCAGGCGGCAGCCGCAGCCCAGCCGGTCGACGCGAAGAAGGCGGACAAGGCCAAGAAGGACAAGCCGAAGGCCAAGGAGCCACCCAAGGAAGCCGTCAAGGAACTTCCAAAGGAAGCTGCAAGGGCCAAGATCAAGGACAAGCCAACGGTCGCCCTCACGGCTGAAGGCGACGAGGAGGTCTCGACGATCGGATCGAAGATCCGCTCGCTGCTGGTCGGCGCCAGCGTGGTCGTGATCGTGCTCGGCACCTTCAAATTCGCGATGTCGCTGCTCGACTCCGGCAGCACGCCGCCGCCGATCACACCGATGGAAAGCCAAGGTGAGGCGCCGCGCGCACAGATGCCGTCGGCGACACCGAGCCTCTCGCCGCGGCCGGCGCCCCCGGATCAGAGCGTCCCGTCATTGACCTCGCCGACGCCCATGGACCGCCAGTCCTACAACAGGTCGATGCCGACCGAGGCAGAGACCATCGCGATGCTCGCGATCCCGCAGGATACCGACAAGCAGGCGGCCGCTGCAGCCACGACCGACGTCACCGGCACGGTGCCGACCGCGGCCAACGGTCAGAAGCTCGGCCTTGTGCAGGTGCCGACGTCCGAAAAGCTGCCCGACGGCATCGGCGGGCTGGCGCTGCGCAATTCCGCCCTGAAGGGCGACCCGACCGCGGCCTACGAGGTCGGCGTGCGCTTCGCCGAAGGCAAAGGCATCGCGGCGAATTACGAGGAAGCGGCGAAATGGTATGACCGCGCCGCGCAGGCTGGGCTCATCCCGGCAGTGTTTCGTCTCGGCACCTTCTACGAGAAGGGCCTCGGCGTGAAAAAGGACGCCGACATTGCGCGCCGCTATTATGTCGTCGCCGCCGAGCGCGGCAACGCCAAGGCCATGCACAATCTCGCGGTGCTCGACGCCGATGGCGGCGGCAAGGGCGCGAACTACAAGAGCGCGTCGCAGTGGTTCCGCAAGGCGGCCGAGCGCGGCGTGGCCGACAGCCAGTACAATCTCGGCATTCTCTATGCCCGTGGCATCGGGGTCGAACAGAACCTCGCTGAATCCTACAAATGGTTCAGCCTTGCGGCGGCACAGGGCGATGCCGATGCCGGCCGCAAGCGCGACGATGTCGCCAAGCGGCTCGATGCCCAGTCGCTCGCCGCCGCGAAGCTCGCGATCCAGACCTTCACCGTCGAGCCGCAGCCGGACGACGCGGTCAATGTACCGTCGCCCGCCGGCGGCTGGGACAGTGCCCAGACCATCGCCAGGGCGGCGGCTGCCAAGGCCGCCATGGCGAAGCGGACGGCAGCGGCGTCGCCACGCTGAGCGCCGTGCTCCGAGCCGCCGCCGGACCATAGGATGAGACCGCCCGGCCGGGCGGCAAGATTCTGAACGCCTGCTCTCCCCCGCCATAGTGTCGCGCCGCCGATCCGTATAGCTAATCGGGCGGACCATCATGGGCGCCCGAGGGAGTGCGAGCGTGTCAGCCGAAGACGGACAGCAGGACGGGGCACACTTCCGGCAGTCGCCGACGGGTCCCCGCGTTACGCCGCGGCCGGCCTCGAGGGTTACCCCCGCTCCTGCGCCGCAGCCGGGGGACATGACCGACCGCCTTCCGTCAGGGGTCCCGTGGCGTCGGATCGGCTCGGTGATCTTCTTCGTCGCCATCGTGCTCGGCACCGGCATTCGCGCCTATCGCGACCTGTCGCGTCCCGATGCCTGGTCGTTCTGGAAGGATCAGTATGTGTCGCCGAGCCTGTCGTCGCGACTGATCGCCGACGCCGCGATTCCCGGGCTGACGCCAAAGCGCGCCGTGCTCGCCGTTCGCGGCAGCATCGGTCCCGCGGCGGCCAGCTGGCTGCGCGAGCGCATCAACGAGGCGCATCTGAAGCCCGGCGACGTCGTGCTGCTGGCCTCGCCCGGCGGCAGTCTCGACCAGGGCGTGCTGATGGGAGAGATCCTGCGCGCTCATGGCCTCGCCACAGCCGTGGGGGCCGTGGACGATGCCGGCCAGATTCGCCCCGCCACCTGCGCCAGCGCCTGCGTCTTCGCCTTTGCCGGTGGCCAGACCCGGTACGGCCTCGATGGCTCGGCACTCGGCGTGCACCGGTTCACGTCCGCCGCCCAGGGCGAAGACGCCGTGGCCGATACGCAGCGCGTGACCGGCGCGATCCTCGGCTACATGACGCGGATGGGGGTCTCATCCCAGGTCATCGAGGCCATGTCGCAGACCCGCGAGATCCGCTGGCTCGACCCGAAGGACGCGGAGGCGATGAAACTGGTCAGCGTCCAGCTCAAGCCTCTGTGATCACCGGCCGCCAATCGGTCGATACACCCCATTAAATCAGACACTTAGAATGCCTCTGGGGTGATCAGCAGCGGCGGGAACATCTCTTGACGTATTGAAAAACGCGTTTAATAAACATCAATAATAAACGCGTTCACGATTGTTTGGAGATGGCATGGCCCGGCCCGCGCTCACACCCGACGAACTCGACAGCACAAGGCGCCGCATCCTGGCGGAAACCGCGGCGATCGTTGCCAGCGAGGGCTACGCGGCGCTGTCGATGCGCCGCATCGCCAGTGCGATCGGACTGACGGCGGGAGCCCTCTATCGCTACTTCCCGACCAAGCAGCACGTGCTGATGGCCCTCTGGTCGGATGCCATTGCAGAGCTCGACGCCCGGATCGTCGCCATGGACGGCGCTCACGACCACCATGTCGATGCGATTGCCGGCATGCTCAGAGCCTATGCGGAATTCGCCCTCGCCGATCCCGCCCGCTTTAGGCTGATGTTCCTCGAAAACGATCTCGGGCACTTCGACGAACTCGCGCGCGAGCAGGACTTCTTCGCCTCCTACCTGCGATTGCAGGCGCGCGTCGAGCAAGCAATCCGCGCCGGAGCGTTGCAGGCGATGCCGGCAGAGGCTGCGACGCAGCTGCTGTGGGGCAGCGTCCACGGCATCATCACGCTCGGGGTCACCGTCAACCAGATCGATTTCGGCGACCTGCTTCGGCTGGCCGCTACCGCCGCGGACACGATGCTCCGCGGCTTGTCTGTCCCTCCCTCAACGACGAGGTAAACTTCCCATGACTTTCAGTCGGCATGCGCCTTCAGGCGCCACCCTGTTGCTCGCCCTGTTCACACTGGCGGCCTGCAACGAGCCGCCGCCGGCGGCCGAAAAGCCCCGCCCGGTCAGGACGGTCAAGGCAACGCCCATCGACGGCGGTGAAGAGATCACCCAGACCGGCGAGGTTCGTCCGCACATCGAAACCGATCTCGGTTTCCGGATCGACGGCCGCGTCACCTCCCGCCAGGTCGAGATCGGAGCCAGCGTGCAGAAGGGCGAGTTGCTCGCCACGCTCGACGATACCAACGTCGCCAACGAGCTGCGTGCGGCGGAAGCGGATCTTGCCAGCGCCACGGCAGCGGAAAGCCTGGCGAAGACCACGCTGGAACGGCAGCAGATCCTGCTCGACAAGCAGATCGTCGCCCAGGTCCGGGTCGATGAGGCCGACGCGAACTGGCGCTCGGCCAAGGCGCGCCTCGACGCGGCGGCCTCCGCGCTCGCCAATGCCAAGGCTCGGCTGAGCTACACGCGGCTGCTCGCGCCGGAGACCGGCGTGATCACCGCCATCGGCGCCAATGCGGGACAGGTCGTGCCCGCCGGCCAGATGGTGGTCCGGCTTGCCTCGTCGCGCGAGCGCGACGCGGTGTTCAACGTCGCCGAAAGTGTGATCAACAGCGCTCCGCCCGATATCGAGGTGAAGGTCACGCTCGTGTCCGATCCATCGGTGGTGTTGAGCGGACGCGTGCGCGACGTGAGCCCGACCGCCGATCCCTCGACCCGGACCTACCGCGTCCGCGTTGCCCTCCCCGACATGCCGCCACTGTCCTATGGCGCCGTCGTGACCGGCTCGGTGCGCTATCTGGCCGGGCGCAGCATCGCATTGCCCGCCTCGGCGCTGACCGCCGAGAACGGACAACCGGCCGTCTATGTCGTCGAGCCGCGCAGCAAGACGCTCAAGCGCAAGCCGGTGACCGTCAGCCGCTACACGGCTTCGACCATTTACGTGACCTCCGGGCTTGCGGCCGGCGACGACATCGTCACCGCCGGCGTCAGCAAGCTGCGTCCCGACCAGATTGTCGCCTTTGATGGAGATGTGAAATGAGCGCGCCCGACACTCACTCCGGCAACGGCTCCAGCTTCAACCTTTCGGCCTGGGCGCTGCGCCAATCATCCCTCGTCATCTTCATGATGATCGTGGTGCTGCTGGCCGGCGCGTGGAGCTACACCAAGCTGACGCGCAACGAGGACCCGCCCTTCACGATCAAGACCATGGTGGTGTCGGTGATCTGGCCCGGCGCCACCGTCGCGGACACGACCAACCTCGTCACCGACCGCATCGAGCAGAAGCTCGAAGAAACCCCCTATCTCGATCGGCTCGACAGCTACACGCGCGCCGGCGAGTCCGTGATCATGGTGAACCTGCGCGACGATACGCCTCCGCAGGCGGTATCCGACGTCTGGTACCAGGTGCGCAAGAAGGTCGGCGACATCGCCCCGATGCTGCCGTCGGGCGTGCGCGGGCCGTTCTTCAACGATGAGTTCGGCGATACGTTCGGCATCATCTACGGCTTCACGGCCGAAGGCTTCACCGATCGCGAGCTGCGCGACCGGCTGGACACGATCCGCGCCGAGGTGCTGCGCGTCAAGGACGTCGGCAAGGTCCAGCTGCTGGGCGTGCAGGAAGAGCAGATCGCGGTCGAATTCTCGCCGCGCAAGCTCGCCGCCTTTGGCCTCAATGCACAGCAGGTGATGAACGCGCTGGCGGCGCAGAACGCGGTGCAGCCGGCCGGCATCACCCGCACTGGCGAGGAGAAGATCGCGTTGCGCGTCAGTGGCGCGTTCGCCTCGGAGGCGAGCCTGCGGGCCGTGACCCTGCACGTCGCGCAGCGCTACGTGCCGCTCACCGACATCGCCACGATCAGCCGCATTCCGGTCGACCCGCCGGCGGCCTCGTTCCGCGTCAATGGCGACAAGGCGCTCGGCCTCGCGATCTCGATGGCGCCGACCGGCAATCTCTCCGAATTCGGCGCCGCGGTCCGCGAGCGCATGACCGAGATCGGCGCCCGCCTGCCGCATGGCATCGAAATGGTGGCCGTCGCCGATCAGTCCAGCGTCGTGAAGGATGCGATCTTCGGCTTCCTCAAGGTGCTGGTCGAGGCGATCGCGATCGTGCTCGCGGTGTCGTTCCTGTCGCTCGGCGCGCGCGCCGGCCTGGTCGTGACCTTCTCGATCCCGCTGGTGCTCGCAATGACCTTTGTCGGCATGGAGCTCGCCGGCATCGGGCTGCAGCGCATCTCGCTCGGCGCCCTGATCATCGCGCTCGGCCTCTTGGTCGACGACGCCATGATCACCGTGGAGGCGATGGTGTCGCGGCTGGAGGCTGGCTGGGATCGCGCCCGCGCAGCGTCCTATGCCTACGACTCCACCGCCTTTCCGATGCTCACGGGCACGCTCGTGATGATCGCGGGCTTCATTCCGGTCGGCTTCGCCGCCTCCAGCGCCGGCGAATACTGCTTCTCGCTGTTCATGGTGGTGCTGATCTCGCTGTCGGCGTCGTGGATCGTCGCGGTGCTGTTCTCGCCGATCATCGGCACCTGGATCCTGCCGAAGAGCATGGCCGCGCACGGCCATGAGGACGGCCGGATCGGGCGCGCCTACAACCGGCTGCTCGAGCTGGTGCTGCGCCGGCCGGCCGCCACCATCATCGTCTCGCTGGCGGCGCTTGTCGCATCGGGCCTTGGCGCGATGCGGCTGGAGCAGCAGTTCTTTCCGCCGTCGGACCGGCCCGAGTTGCTGGTCAGCCTGACACTGCCGCAGAACGCCTCGTTCGAGGCGACAGATGTGCAGGCCAAGCGGCTCGAAGCCTTGCTGAAGACGGATCAGGACATCGCGCGCTTCTCGACCTATGTGGGCGCCGGCGCCATCCGCTTCTATTTGCCGATGGACGTCCTGCTCAGCAATGACAACGTGACTCAGATGGTGGTCGTGGCCAAGGATCTGGATGCCCGCGACCGGGTGAAGGCCAGGCTCGATGCCGCGTTCCGCACCGAGTTCGCCGACCTGATCACCCGCGCCAACCCGCTCGAATTGGGGCCCCCGGTCGGCTGGCCGCTGAAATATCGCGTCACCGGCCCCGATGTCGGCAAGGTGCGCGAGATCGCCATGCAGCTTGCCAATATCGTGGCCGGCAATGCCGAGACACGCGACGTCAATCTGAGTGCCGGCGAGCCGCAGAAGAGCGTCGAGGTCAAGGTCCGCCAGACCGAAGCGCGCGCCGTCGGCCTGTCGTCGCAGGATGTCGCCGCCGCGCTCGCCACGATCTTCTCCGGCAGCCCGGTCACGACGGTCCGCGACGCCAACCGGCTCGTCGACGTCGTCGTCCGCTCCGCCGGGCTCGAGCGCAACGATCTGGCGACCGTGGCCAATCTGCAGATCACCGGCCCGGACGGCGCGCCGATCCCGCTGCGCCAGATCGCCGACGTCGCCTACGGCGTCGAGGAGCCGATCATCTGGCGCCGGCAGCGGCTGCCGATCATCACCGTGCAGGCCGACGTCGACGCCGGCGTCCAGCCCGCCACCGTCGCGGAAGCGCTGTCGCCTGCCGTGGCCAAATTCGCGGCGGGGCTGCCGGATGGCTATCGCATCGCCGAGGGCGGCGTGGTCGAAGAGGCGGCCAAGGGCAATGCGTCGATCTTCGCCGTCATCCCCTTGATGCTGCTGGTCATGGTGTCGCTGCTGATGATCCAGCTGCGCAGCTTCTCGCGGACCGGCATTGCGCTGGCCATGGCACCGTTCGGCCTGATCGGCGTGGTCGGCGCGATGCTGCCGACCGGCACGGCGATGGGCTTCGTCGCCCAGCTCGGGGTCATCGCGCTTGCCGGCATGATCATCCGCAACGCCGTGATCCTGATCGAGGAGGCGGACATCAATGTCGCAGACGGCATGGCCGCCGATGACGCCATCAAGGCGGCGTCAAAGCACCGCGCGCGGCCGATCCTGCTGACGGCGCTCGCCGCCATCCTCGGCATGATCCCGATCGCGCCGCAGGTGTTCTGGGGTCCGATGGCCTTTGCGATCATCGGCGGACTGGCGGCAGCGACCTTGCTGACCCTGACCCTGCTGCCGGTGATCCTCTCGCTACTGTTTGCGGCCGAAGCCCGCAACCAGGCGAGCGCAGACCCGGCCGCCGCGCCAGCCGGACAGGCCGCCTGACCGGCGCGGCGAAACCTTCAGCAGCCGCGCTCCCGACCGGGCGCGGCTGCACCGTTTTTGACGCACAAAAACCGATCGGGAATCCTTGATCCATTTGCCACGGTTTTCGGCTATGCAGGATCACAGCACCTGCTTCGGACGCGCGGGATGCTCCCATGGACCGTTCGCAGGGCCGCGCGAATGCAGATTTACCTCCCGATCGCCGACATACCCGTCAACATCTTCCTGTTGCTGGCGATGGGCGCGGCCGTCGGCTTCGTTTCCGGCATGTTCGGGATCGGCGGCGGCTTCCTGATGACGCCGCTCTTGATCTTCGTCGGCATCACGCCCGCGGTCGCCGTCGCCTCGGTGTCCAGCCACATCGCCGCATCGTCGTTTTCCGGCGCGCTGTCCTATTGGCGGCGCCGCGCGATCGATCCCTCACTGGCGTTGGTGCTGATGATCGGCGGCACGCTGGGCACCGCGCTCGGCGTGTCGACATTCACGCTGCTGCGCGCGCTCGGCCAGCTCGACCTGATGATCGCGCTGTCCTATGTCGCGCTGCTGACGAGCGTCGGCGGCGTGATGTTCTGGGAAGGCCTGCGCGCCATCATGCGGGCGCGCCAGGGCGCGCTGCCCACGGTGCGACGGCCGGGCAGTCACGTCTGGATCCACGGCCTGCCGCTGAAGATGCGCTTCAAGCGATCCAAGATCTACGTCTCCGTCATCCCGGTCATCGGGATCGGCCTCCTGATCGGCTTCCTCGGCGCCGTGATGGGCATTGGCGGCGGCTTCATCCTGGTGCCGCTGCTGATCTATATCCTGCGCGTGCCGACCTCGACCGTGATCGGCACCTCGATGGTGCTGACGCTCGCGACCATGATGATCGCGACCATGCTGCACGCGGTGAGCAACCATCTGGTCGACGCCGTGCTGGCGCTGATCCTGATGGTCGGCGGCGTCACCGGCGCGCAGTTCGGGGCCCGCGCCGGGCAGATGATCCGTGGCGAGCAGCTGCGCCTCCTGCTCGGCCTGCTGATCCTCGCGGTCGGCATCCGCTTCGCGGTCGAGCTCGTGATCCGCCCCGCCGACCTGTTCACGATCCGTGAAACCGAGCAGAGCCAATGAGGCCGCTTCGCACCGCCAGCATGACGCTGATGCTGCTGCTTGCGGGAGCGGCAACGGCCCGCGCCGAGCGCCTGATCGCCTCGGTCTCCAATCACCGCGTCACGGTGACGCCGAACTATTCCGGCGAACAGCTGGTGCTGTTCGGCTCGGTCGAAAAGGATGCGCAGACGCCGGTGAGCCGGACCGCCTATGATCTCGTGGTCACCGTGCGCGGGCCGCGCGCCGACATGGTGACCCGGCGCAAGGAGCGCAAATTCGGCATCTGGATCAACACCGATTCCCGGCAATTCCTGAAAGTGCCCGGCTATCTCGCGCTGTTCGCCAACCGTCCGTTCGACGTGATGGCCGCCCCCGAGGTGCAGCGCCGGCAGCAACTCGGCCTGAACAATGTCCTGCTGACCCAGCGCGTCGGGCCGGATTACGCCGACGTGGTGCCGAACGATGCGTTCCGCAGCGCCTTCATCAGGCTGCAGTCCCAGCATGGATTGTATCGCGAGGACACATCCGCCGTGACCTTCCTGACGCCGACGCTGTTCCGCACCGGCATTCCGCTGCCCGCGGCGGTCCCGATCGGCACCTATGAAATCGAGATCAAGCTGCTCGCCGACGGTGCGCTCGTCACCAAGTCGGAGACGGCGTTCGAGATCGTCAAGGTCGGCTTCGAACAGTTCGTAGCGACATCGGCGCGGCAGAACGGTTTGGTGTATGGCCTGGTCACCACCGCGATGGCGCTGCTGACGGGATGGATGGCCTCGATCGTGTTCCGCAGGGATTAGCCGTTCCTCGGCGCCGGCGTGCGCGTCACCAGATAGATGCCGATGGCGACGGGGACGACGCCGAACAGATCCTGCAGCGCGACGTGCTCGCCGAGCACGACAAAGGCGAAGATCATCGCCAGCGGCGGCATCACGAAGTGATAGGCGCTGGCGGCGGTCGCGCCACACACTTTCAGCAGATGGAACCACAGCACATAAGCGAGGATCGAGCCCCCGAGCACGAGAAAGGCGAAGGCGCCGAACAGTTGCGGATTCGGCACGATGTTCTGGGCGCTGGAGACGCTGAGCGCGACCGGCCACAGCACGAGGCCCGCGGAGAGGTTCTGGATGCCGTTGCCGACCCACAGGCTGCCCTTCGGCGCGAGCTGCTTGAACAGAATGGTTCCGGTGACGATCGAGGCCAAGGCCGCCAGCGTGTAGAGAATGCCTTCGAGCTGGTCGGTCCCGACCGACATACGATGCCAGACGATCATCGCAACGCCGATTGTGCCGAGCGCCAGCCCTGCGACCTTGCGCAGGGTCAGCGGCTCGCCGAGCAGCAGCGCGGCGAACACCGCGGTGAACACCGGATTGGCCGAGACGATCAGGCCGCCCAGCCCGGCCGACACCGTCTGCAGCCCGGTGTAGCCGAGGCCGAGATACAGCGCGTTGTTGGCGATGCCGATGATCGCAAAGACCGCGGCATCGCGAAAGCCCATGCGCAGCTCGCCGCGAATGGCCGGGACGAGAAGGATCAGGATGCCGGCGAGCGAAAAACGCGCCGCGAGCAGCAGCAGCGGCGGGCAATAGGTGACCCCGATCTTGCCGGCCACGAAGGCGAAGCTCCACAGCAGGCAGAACAGGCCGATCTCGAGCGGCAGCAGGTTCGACTTCATCGGGGTCACGGCAGCCGGAGACGAAACAGACGACATCGGGGAACTCCTCTGCCGCCGATGTAGGGCCGTTCTTTTGCATTTGGAAATTAAATGATAGACTGAAATTCAGTGGATTTATGAATGGCGGTTCCCGATGCTCGATCTGGAGCTCTTGCGCAGCTTCGTCTCGGTGGTCGATGCCGGCGGCTTCACCCGGGCCGGCGAACGCGTCCACCGCACGCAATCGACCGTCAGCCAGCAGATCCGGCGGCTGGAGGAGGACCTCGGCCAGACGCTGCTCAACCGCGACGGCCGCGCGGTGACGCCGACCGAGGCCGGCGAGCGGCTGTTGTCCTATGCCCGGCGCCTGCTCGCGCTCGCCGAGGAGGCCCGCGATGTCGTGGCGCGGCCGGGACCTGACGGCGCGGTGAAGCTCGGCATCCCCGAGGACTTTGCCGCCTACCGGCTGGCCAAGCTGCTCGCGGCGTTCTCGCGCGCCCATCCCAATCTGCGGCTCGACGTGCGCGCCGACCAGAGCCTCAACCTCAAGCGCGACATCGAGCGCGGCGAACTCGACCTCGCCCTGCTCAAGCGCGGCGTCGACGACACCAGGGCGGTGATCGCCGCGTGGCCGGAGCAGGTGCATTGGGTGACCAGCAAGAGTCATCCCGTCAATCTCGACAGCGGCTCGCTGCCGCTGATCGGGTTTCCGCTCGGCTGCATCTATCGCACCCGGGCGATCCATGCGCTGGAGAGCGCAGGACGCGCCTGGCACATGGCCTACACCTCGTCGAGCCTCGCCGGCATCCAGGCCGCGGTCGCGGCCGGCATGGGCCTCAGCATCCTCTCGGAGATGTCGGTGCAGTCGGACCATCGCGTGCTGACCGCCCGCGAGGGCTTCGCGCCGATCGAGCGCACCGAGGTGGCGCTGCTCGCCTCGCCCGATGCCAGCCCGGCGACATTGCGTCTGGCCGACCGGCTGGCCGAGTTCTGCGAGAAGGTGCAGGCGAAGGCGGCTTGACGGGTATCGTCCGCGGCTGCTCTGACCATCGCGCCACGCGCACGGTACATCCCCTCCCCCGCTTGCGGGGGAGGGCTAGGGAAGGGGCCGCTCCAACGGCGGTGCCCGCGGCGCCCCCTCTCCAACTCTCCCCCGCAAGCGGGGGAGAGGGCGCAGCAGAAATCATGGCGGGCATCATCGCGTCAAATTCAGACGCGCCGACGCAAGATCACGAATCCAACTAATAACACCGCGCCGCAGCGATGCTGTGCAGGCGAGTATCCCCTAGCACATGCGCGATGAAGGCGCGCTTCGGAAACAGCTTCGCGAACGCGGCGTCTCGTACGCTCAAGCCCCCGGCATAGGCGCCGAAGGCCGGCATCACGGCGCGCTCGCCGTCGGAGACGAAGCAGCGCCGCTCCAAGGTGCGCGCCCGCGTCGCCACCCGCGCCTTCGGATGCAGATGGCCGGCGATCTCGCCGCGCGCGCCGGTCGGCTCGTGCCGGAACGTCACGGCGCCGAGCGTGATCGAGTCAGCGACCTCGCCGCCGATGCCGCGAGGCGCCGGATCATGATTGCCGGTGATCCAGATCCAGTCGCGGCCGACCTGCAGATTGGCGATGCTGGCGCGATCGTCACCGGTCAGGCGCGTATGGGCGTCGCGGTCATGAAAGCTGTCGCCGAGCGCGATCACCATGCGGGGATTGTAGTGCGCGATCACGGCGGTGAGACGCTGCAAGGTCGCGACCGTGTCGAACGGCGGCAGGAGGGTGCCGCGCGCGGCGAAGCTCGACCCCTTTTCCAGATGCAGGTCGGAGACGACGAGCAAGCGCTGCGCGTCCCACACCAGCGCACCGGAGAGATCGACCCGCAGCGCGGTCCCGGCGACGTCCATCATCCCCGATGAGCAGATCGTCCCCCGCAATTCCGCCTCGCTTGAGCTACCCCATTGCCTCCTTGACGAGTTCCTCGGCGGCCTCGGCCAGGAGCTCGTCGGCGGCCTCGCCATAGACGGATTCGCGGCCGATTTCCAGCATCACCGGCACCGCCAGAGGCGAGACGCGATCGAGCGGGCGATGGGTGATTCGGCCCTCGATGCGCTTAAGCATATCACCGAGGCGGCGCAGATCGAGCAGGCCGGTGGCGGCATCGGCGCGCGCGGCACGCAACAGCATGTGATCGGGCTGATGCCGGCGCAGCACGTCGTAGACGAGATCGGTCGAGAACAGCACCTGGCGACGCGTCTTCTCCTCGCCGGTGAAACGGCGCGGAATCAGCCCGGAGATGATGGCGCAGGAGCGGAAGGTGCGCTTCATCAGCGCCGATTCGGCGAGCCACGCTTCGAGATCGTCGCCCAGCATGTCCGGATCGAACAGCGCGGCGAGATCCAGCCGGCCTTGGCTCACCATCAGCGACATGTCACCGAGCCCCCACACCGCCAGCGCATATTCATTGGCCACGAAGCCGAGCGGCCGCGCACGCGCCCGCTCCAGCCGCCGCGTCAACAGCATGCCCAGCGTCTGATGCGCGAGCCGGCCCTCGAACGGATAGCAGACGAGGTAATGCTTGTTGGAGCGGGGAAAGGTCTCGACCAGTAGCTCGCGCCGCGCCGGAATGCGTGAGACGTCCTTCTGCAGCGCGAGCCAGTCGCGCACCTGCTCCGGCAATTGCATCCAGGCCGTGCGATCGTCGAGCAGGCCGCGCACGCGCTCGGCGAGATAGGTCGACAGCGGGAACTTTCCGCCCATGTAGGACGGCACCTTGGGATCGGCGTCGTTGGCGCGCGACACATAGACCTGATCCTCGGCCAGCGCCTCATAGCGCACGATCTCGCCGCCGAACACGAAGGTGTCGCCCGGGGTGAGACCTTCGATGAAGTATTCCTCGATCTCGCCGAGCAGCCGGCCGCCGCGCGCGATCGCGCCTGTGGTACCCGAGCCGCCCCCGCGCGAGCGCACCAGCCGCACCTTCAGCATCGCCTCCTCGACGATGGTGCCGACGTTCAAGCGATAGCTCTGCCGCACCTTGGGATTGGCGACGCGCCAGCGTCCCCTGGCGTCCTGCTTGATGCGCGCAAAGCGCTCATAGGTCTTCAGCGCGTAGCCGCCGGACGCGACGAAGTCGACGACATCGTCGAAATCGGCCCGCGACAGCGCAGCATAGGGCGCGGCGGTGATCACCTCGGCATAGAGCTCATCGCTGAGGAACGGCTCTCCACAGGCGCAGCCGAGCACGTGCTGGGCCAGCACGTCGAACGCGCCGGTGCGCAGCGGCGGCGTGTCCTGCGCATTGTCGGCGATGGCGTCGATCGCGACCGAGCATTCCAGCACCTCGAAGCGGTTGGCCGGCACCAGCACCGCGCGCGAGGCCTCATCGAGCCGGTGATTGGCGCGTCCGATGCGCTGCATCAGCCGCGAGCAGCCCTTGGGCGCGCCGACATTGATGACGAGATCGACGTCGCCCCAATCAACGCCGAGGTCGAGCGAGGATGTGCAGACGACGCCGCGGAGCCTGCCGGCCGCCATCGCATCCTCGACCTTGCGGCGCTGCGCCACATCGAGCGAACCGTGATGCAGAGCAATGGCGAGATTGTCGTCATTGATGCGCCAGAACTCCTGGAACAGCATCTCCGCCTGGCTGCGGGTGTTGACGAAGACGAGCGTGGTCTTGTTCGTCTTGATGAGCTCGTACATCTCGGCCAGCGCGTGCCGCGCGCTGTGCCCCGCCCAGGGCAGGCGCTCCTGCGTGTCCAGCATCTCGACCAGCGGCGGAGCGGCGCCCCCGGCGACGACGACATCGGCAGCGGCGCTGCTGCCGGTCGGCTGCGGCACCAGAAAGCGCGCGAGTTGCTCCGGCTGCGCGACGGTCGCCGACAGGCCGATCATGCGCAGACCGGGCGCGAGCCGCCACAGCCGCGCCAGCCCGAGCGACAACAGATCGCCGCGCTTGGAGGTTACGAGCGCATGCAGCTCGTCCAGCACCACGCGCTGGAGCGACGAGAACAGATGGGGCGCGTCGTCCGACGACAACAACAGCGCCAACTGCTCGGGTGTGGTCAGCAGGATGTCGGGCGGATAGCGCCGCTGCCGCTGCTTGCGTGACGCCGGCGTATCGCCGGTGCGGGTCTCGACCTTGATCGGCAAGCCCATCTCAGAGATCGGCGCCTGGAGGTTGCGCGCGATGTCGACGGCAAGTGCCTTCAAGGGCGAGATGTAGAGCGTGTGCAGGCCGGCAGGGCGGACGATGGATCTGGCGAGCTGTTTGGCTGCGGTGTTGGCACTTGCCGATTGCTGAAAAGCGGGCGCGAGCTGTTGTGGAGCAGATTCCACCATTGGCACCGCCGCCGGCGGCCCCCCTCCCCGCCCTTCCCCCACGAGGGGGGAGGGAGTGGCGAGAGCGGATTGCTTGCCGAGAGCCGATCGGTGCGGTGTGGCAACCGCGGGGTCGAGTTCCACCAGGGTCGGCAGGAACCCCGCCAGCGTCTTGCCGGCGCCGGTGGGGGCGATCAGCAGCGCCGAGCGCTGCGCGCGCGCCTTCTCCAGCAGCGCCAGCTGATGCGCGCGTGGCGCCCAGCCGCGCACCGCGAACCATTTATTGAAATGGTCCGGCAGCGCGGCGCTGTCGTCAGGCAGGACTGGTGAGATGCGGGGCGGCACCGGGGGAAGGTAGGCAGTCGCTCGCGGTTCGTCGAGGCCCGAGGCAACCGCGCGACCTCGGCAAATACCGCTGTCTTCAGGCCGGCTGTGGCGCGCACCGCCGCCTCCTCGACTTCCGCTGTCGTCCCTGCGAACGCAGGGACCCATAACCACCGGCCTCGATGGGACGATGACCAGCAGTTATGCCTCACCGAGAGATTCCGCGGTATGGGTCCCTGCGTTCGCAGGGACGACAGCGGAGTCTGAGGCTCCATCCCGGCCCCCCTCGTCATTGCGAGGAGCGCAGCGACGACGCAATCCAGGCTCTATCCGCGGAGAGACTCTGGATTGCGTCGCTGCGCTCGCAATGACGGAAGCAGACGCTACTCCGTCATCGGCTTTTCCGAGATGCTCCAATCCTTGCCGTCGAAGATCGAGATATAGAGCGTCTTCATCGGCGTGTAGTCGTCGGGCGTGTACGCAAAATTGACGCCGTCGAGGAAGAAGGGCGAGTGGAAGCCGGCCAGCATGGTGGCCTGCTTCAGCACATTTTCGCGGGTCAGGGTGTCGCCGCAGCGGCGCAGGATCTCGCCCATCGACACCGCCTGGCCATAGCCGGCATAGGCGATGGTGTTGTCGGGATCGATGTTCGGCAGGTACTTGGCGCGCAGCGCCTCGAAACCCTTGACGTCCGGATCGTCCTTCCATTGCGGCACGCCGGCATCCTTGGAATAGCGGATGGCGACGATGTCCTTGGCGTTCTCGAGACCGGCGGCCGACAGAATCGAACGGCCGGTCGAGCCGGCCGACAACAGCTGCAACGGCTTCCAGCCGAGCTCGGCGACCTTGCGGATCGACTGCGACGTCGCCTTGCCGGTGGTGATGTTGTAGAACACGTCGGCGCCCGACTTCGACAGGTTGATCAGCTGCGAATCGACCGTCGGCTCGGTGAGATCATAGGTCTGCTCCATGATCACCTGGGCCTTGCCGCCGGCATCGGCCAGCACCTTCTTGAAGGGGCCGAGGAAGTCGCGGCCGAAGTCGTCGTTCTGATAGAGGATGCCGATCTTGGCCTCCGGCTTCACGCTCAGCACGTGCTTGGCGAGGATGCGCGCCTCGGTCGGATACAGCGGCAGGCCGGCCATGGTCCATTTGTAGTTCTTCGGATCGTTCCACTTCGACGCGCCCGTATTGAGCAGCAGCTGCGGCACGCCCTTCGAATTGAGGTATTTGTGGACCGCGGTCTGCGGCGCGGTGCCGAGCGAGCCGTACAGCGCCAGCACCTCCTCCTGCTCGACGAGGCGCCGCGTCGCCTCGACGCATTTCGGCGCGCTGTAGGCGTCGTCCATTGTGAGGAACTTGACCTTGCGGCCGTTGATGCCGCCCTGCTCGTTGAGCATCTGGAAATAGGCCTCGCCGACGCGGCCGAGCACGCCATACAGCGAACCGGGGCCGGAATGCGGAATGGTCTGACCGATCTTGATCTCGGTATCGCTGGCGCCGGCGTCATATTTCTTCTCGACCGCCCAGACGTAAGGCGAGGCGATCGTCGAGGCACCGATGGTCGCAAGCGCGGTGGCGCAGAAATCGCGCCGCGTGAGATGTTTTTTCATTGTTGTCTCTCCCTAGACTGCCGGCATTTTTTGGCATCGGGAGAGCTGCGGCAAGAGCGAAGTTGCCGCATTGGACGCTGCGTGCAGCGCATTCAATAGCGTGTAGACTCAAGTCCGGGTCGCGACCACCGCAAGCCCGCGCACCGGCAGCTGCTCCTCGGTGCGCGGCGAGGCCGGTTCGAGATGCTTGAGTTGCAACCCGGTCGATTGGATGACGCCGCGGACATATTCCGCACCATGGGCATAGCGCAGTCCCTTGCCCATGATCACCCCCTCACCATCATGGGTCTCGACGGTGAAGGTCAGGAGCCCGATTGGCCTCAAAACGCGATGGGCCTCGGCGAGCACGGGGGCGAGATCGCCGACATAGACCATCGCATCGGCAGCGAGGACGAGGTCCGCCGACAGGTCGGGCTGCCGCTGCAGCCCGGCCGTCATGTCGTCGACTTCGAGCGCGGCATAGAGCCCCGTTTCGCGCGCTTGCGCGATCATTCCGGCTGACAGGTCGATGCCGATGAAGCTGTCGACATTCTTGGCGAAGGCTGCGGCGCCGAGGCCCGTGCCGCAGCCGAGATCGATGGCGCGCTGGAAATAAGCCGGCTTCTTCTCGGCGGCGCGCACCGCGAGCACCGCCTTGAACAGGATCGCCGGCGCGCGGTAGTGCAGCCGCTCGATCAGCTCGGCCTCGAAGCGCGGCGCATATTGGTCGAACAGCGACTGCACATAGGCCTTGGGCATATCCGACAGCGGCGCGGCGCCGAGCTGCATCAGCCGCACGCCGGCGCCGTGGCGGTCATCCGGATCGGCGGCGCAGGCGTTCTGGAACGCCGAGATCGCCTTGTCCGTCTCGCCAAGCGCGAGGCGAATCTGACCGAGCTCGAACCAGGCCGAGGCGAATGTCGGCGCCAGCTCGATGGCCTGCTCCATCACCTCGGCCGCGGCGGCACGATCGCCCTTGAGCTGCAGGTCGAGGGCGAATTCGTAGCGGCGATCGGCGATCAGGTTGCCGGAGGAGAGGAACAGGCGGTGGGGCATCGTGGAACCGTGGTTTGGACGGGCTGTCATTCCAGGAGATGGATGCGCGGGTCAAGCCCGCGCATGGCGGCCGAGGTTTGGGACAGACTGAAAATCCGTCGGGCGAGACCTATATGACCGCCATGCGTCCGCAAGACATCCTGCTGCCGGTTCCCGCCGGCCTGTGCTGCAAGGCCGGTGGCTTCCACATCGATCCCGTGCGCCCGGTCGAACGGGCGCTGATCACGCATGGCCATTCCGACCACGCGCGGGCCGGCCACGGCGCGGTGCTGGCGACGCAGGAGACGCTCGACATCATGCGGCTGCGCTATGGCGAGAATTTTGCCGGCAGCACGCAGGCGATCTGTTATGGCGACGAGATCCGGCTCGGCGAGGTCACGGTCAGCTTTCATCCGGCGGGGCACGTGCTGGGCTCGGCGCAGATCAAGGTGTCCTCCGGCAGCACCTGCATCGTCGCATCCGGCGACTACAAGGATGCGCGCGATCCGACCTGCGCGCCGTTCGAGCTGGTGCAATGCGACGTCTTCATCACCGAGGCGACGTTCGGCCTGCCCGTGTTCCGCCATGGCGACGCCGCGGCTGAAGTGAAGAAGCTGCTGGCGTCGGTCGCGCTGTTTCCGGAGCGCGCGCATCTGGTCGGAGCCTACTCGCTCGGCAAGGCGCAGCGCGTGATCGCGCTGATCCGCGAGGCCGGCTACGACGCACCGATCTACCTGCATGGCGCGATGGAGAAGATCACGCGCTACTATCAGGACAAGGGCATCGCGCTCGGCGAGCTCAGGCCGGTGAAGGGCGTCAAGAAGGCGGAGCTCGCCGGCACCATCACGCTGGCGCCGCCGAGCGCGACCTCCGATCTGTGGACGCGGCGTTTTCCCGATCCGGTAACCGCCTTCGCCTCGGGCTGGATGCGGGTGCGCGCCCGCGCGCGTCAACGCGGCGTCGAACTGCCGCTGGTGATCTCGGATCACGCCGACTGGGACGGGCTGACCGCGACGATCGCGGCGACCGGCGTCGGCGAGGTGTGGGTCACGCATGGCCAGGAGGACGCGCTGGTGCATTGGTGCCGGAGCAAGGGCCTCGCGGCACGGCCGCTCGACCTGGTCGGCTATGGCGACGAGGAGGAGAGCGAGGCGGCGGCCACGGAGGACGCCGAGGCATGAACCGCTTCGCCGAGCTGCTCGACCGCCTCGCCTATGAGCCCGGCCGCAACAACAAGCTGCGCCTGCTGACCTCGTATTTCCGCGAGGCCGAGGACCCCGACCGCGGCTACGCGCTGGGCGCGCTGACCGGCGCGCTGTCGTTCAAGCACGCCAAGCCGGCGCTAATCCGCGACCTCATCGCAGCCCGCACCGATCCGGTGCTGTTCGCGCTGTCGTATGATTATGTCGGAGATCTCTCGGAGACGGTCGCGCTGATGTGGCCGAAGGGCGGTGCACATCATCAGCAGCACGTCGCCGGGTCCCCCCCTCCCCAGCCCTCCCCCACAAGGGGGGAGGAAGCGCAGCTGCGCGAGGCGCTTGCACCTGGGATGCCATCGGCGATGGAGCAGACGACCTCGACAGGGCGTGCGGCATCCACCGCCGACACAACCTCGAACGTGGATCCGACAGACATCCTCGCTTCCTCAACCCCTGCTCTCTCCGTTCCCTCCCCCCTTGTGGGGGAGGGTCAGGGAGGGGGGGACCACACGGGTGCTCTCTCGGGTGAGCCGCCGCGTGGCCACAACAATCCGCCGCCGCCGCCGACGCTCACCGAGGTCGTCACCACCTTGCGCACCCTCGGCAAGACCGAGATGCCGCGGCAGCTGGCGCAATGGCTCGACGAGCTCGACGAGACAGGGCGCTGGGCGCTGCTGAAGCTCGTCACTGGCGCACTTCGCATCGGCATCTCGGCGCGTCTCGCCAAGACCGCGGCGGCGGCGCTCGGCGACAAGGACCCGCACGAGGTCGAGCTGATCTGGCCGGGGCTGTCGCCGCCTTATCTCGACCTGTTCGCCTGGCTCGAGGGCCGCGGCGACAGACCCGTCAACCGCGATCCGGCGCCGTTCCGGCCCGTGATGCTCGCGCATGCCGTCGAAGACGACGATTTGGCGGGCATGGATGCGGCCGACTACATCGCCGAATGGAAATGGGACGGCATCCGCGTGCAGGCCGTCAGCGGCCGCGACACCGAGGGCCGCATCGTGACGCGGCTGTATTCGCGCAGCGGCGAGGACATCACACCTAGCTTCCCTGATCTGTTGCCATCACTGCATCTGCCCGGCGCGCTCGACGGCGAGCTGCTGGTGGTGCGCGAGACGCGCGTGCAGAGCTTCAACGTGCTGCAGCAGCGGCTGAACCGCAAGACAGTGTCGCCAAAGCTCATGAAGGAATATCCGATCCATCTGCGCGCCTACGACCTGCTCGGCGACGAGGACGGCGATCTGCGCGAGCGGCCCTTCGCCGAACGGCGCGAAAAGCTTGAGGCGTTCATCCGGCGGCTGGGCGATCCGCGCGTCGACCTGTCGCCGACGATCGCCTTCGCGAACTGGGACGAATTGAAAGCGGCGCGCGCCAATCCCGCATCGGCCGGCGCCGGCGACGATGCCGAAGCGGTCGAAGGCGTGATGCTGAAGCGGCGCGACGCGCCCTATCTGCCGGGCCGGCCCAAAGGACAATGGTGGAAGTGGAAGCACGATCCGCACATCATCGATGCCGTGCTGATGTATGCGCAGCGCGGCCACGGCAAGCGCTCGTCCTACTACTCCGACTACACGTTCGGTGTGTGGACGGCGGGTGAGGCTGGCGATCAGCTCGTCCCGGTCGGCAAGGCCTATTTCGGCTTCACCGACGAGGAGCTGCTGCAGATCGACCGTTTCGTCCGCCGCAACACCACCGAGAAATTCGGCCCCGTCCGCCATGTCGTGCACGAGCCCGAGCAGGGGCTGGTGCTGGAGGTCGCCTTTGAAGGCCTGCAACGGTCGCCGCGGCACAAATCCGGAATCGCGATGCGCTTCCCGCGCATCAACCGCCTGCGCTGGGACAAGCCGCCACGGGATGCCGACCGGCTGGAAACGCTGGAACGCCTGCTGAAGAGCGAGCAGCCGGCGTGACTTCCGGGGCAACATTAAATGCAAGTAACCCGCTTGCGGCGCTGAGGCGGGTTCCCCACCTGCCCTGCCGTGCTTTATAATCGCGGCACGAATCCGCCGGCGACCCGGCATTGGAGACGATGACATGTCGAATGACATCAGGGACTATCCGGCCCGCGCCCGCAGCTCGGATAGCCTGTATCGTTTTCTCGGCGGCTCGCCGCTGTCGGTGGCGTTCCGGCTGGTGCTGCTGTCGATCCTGGTCGGCGTGGTGCTGTCGGCGATCGGCTTCGATCCGCTCAACATCATCCACAGCATCCGGCTGCTATTCATCCGGCTCTATGAGCTCGGCTTCGATGCCTTTAACTGGCTGTGGCGCTACTTCCTGCTCGGCGCCGTGATCGTCATCCCGCTCTGGTTCCTGTCGCGGCTGTTCGCGCCGCGCGGCAGATGACAGGACACAGCCGATGCAGCTCCGCTTCGTCGGCTGTGGCGATGCGTTCGGATCGGGTGGCAGGTCCAACACCTGCTTCCACCTGACGGGCATCAGCACCAATCTCCTGATTGATTGCGGCGCCTCGTCGCTGCCGGCGCTGAAGCGGCTCGGCATCGCCTGCAACGATGTCTCGCTGATCCTGATCACGCATTTCCATGGCGACCATTTCGCCGGGCTTCCGTTCCTGCTGCTCGACGCGCAGTTCTCGAAGCGGACGCAGCCGCTGGTGATCGCGGGCCCCGCCGGCATCGCGACGCGGCTGACGCAGGTGATGGAGGCGCTGTTCGAGCATTCCTCGTCGACGCCACGCAAGTTCGAGCTGTCGGTGATCGAGCTCACACCGGAGCGCACGACGCGCTTCGGCGACATCGGCGTGACCCCGTTTGCGGTCGTGCATGGCCATTCGGGCGGGCCGTTTCTCGGCTATCGCATCGCGGCCGAGGGACACGTGATCGCCTATACGGCCGATACGGAATGGACCGACAACCTGATCCCGCTGGGCCGCGACGCCGACCTGTTCATCGCCGAAGCCTATACGTTCGACAGGCCGGTCAAGAACCATCTCAGCCTGGCTGCGCTCGCGGCGCATCTCGACGTGATCAGGCCGAAGCGGCTCGTGCTCACCCATCTGGGCCCGGACATGCTCTCCCGGCTGGAGACCCTGCCGCATGCAGCGGCGCATGACGGTATGACGATTGATCTGTAGCCTCATACCGGGAACACCGGCTAAGCTCGGGTCCTGACCGAGGCTGAGATCCGCCGCACCAGCGCGACGCATTGCGACCCGGCCAAGCGAGCGAGCAATCCGTTGCATTCACCGGGATTCAAAAGGCCAGCCATCACCAGCCGACAGGTGTTCGACATCGCAGGGCCTGCGATGATCGCGAACCTGACCACGCCCTCGATCGGCATTGTCGCGACCACCGCGATCGGCCGGCTCGGCGCGCCTGCGATGCTCGGCGGCGTGGCCATGGCCTCGGTGATTTTCGACTGCCTGTTCTGGCTGTTCGCATTCCTGCGCGCGAGCACGCTCGCCTTTACCGCGCAATCGCTCGGCGCCGGCGAAAGCGGCGAGATCCTGATGGTCCTGATTCGCGGCCTCGCACTGGCGGGGCTGGTCGGCCTCGGGCTGATCGCGGTGCAGGTGCCGCTCGCGGCGGTGCTGTTCGAGCTGATGGGCGGCAGCGAGGCCGTGCGCGGTGCTGCCCGGACCTATTTCATGATCCGAATCTGGTCGGCGCCGCTGGCGCTCGCCAATTACGTCCTGCTCGGCTGGCTGGTCGGCCTGGCGCGCGCCCGGCTCGCGCTCGCGGTGCAGGTCGCGATCAATCTGATCAACATGGCTGCGACCATCCTGCTGGTGCAGGTGCTGGAGACTGGTATTGCCGGTGCGGCGATCGCCGCCGTGATCGCGGAGACCTTCGGGGTCGCGATCGGCCTGCTGCTGGCGCATCGGCTGGTCAGGCCCGCGGCCACGCTATCGCGGCGCGCGCTGTTCGACCGGGCCAAGCTGATGCACATGATGGCGGTCAACCGCGACATCATGATCCGCACCGCGGCGATGATCGTGGCGTTCCTGTTCTTCACCTCGCAGGGCGCGCGCGCCGGCGACACGACGCTCGCGGCCAACGCAGTGCTGAACAATTTCCTGCTGGTCGCGGCCTTCTTCCTCGACGGGCTCGCCAACGCCGCCGAGCAGCTCTGCGGCTATGCTTACGGCGCGCGCAACAGGGACACGTTTGCCGGCGCCACCCGGCTGGTGCTCGCCTGGGGCTTCGGCTTCGCGCTCGTCGTCGCCGTGGTGCTGGCGCTATTCGGCCCGGCGCTGATCGACGTGATGACGGCGAGTCCAGCGGTGCGCAGCGCCGCGCGCGACTATCTGCCCTATGTGGTAGCCTCGCCGCTGCTGTCGGTGTTCGCCTTCGCGTTCGATGGCGTCTATATCGGCGCCACCTGGGCCCGCGACATGCGCAACCTCATGGTGGCGGCGCTGGCCGTGTTCCTCGCGATCTGGTTTGCACTGCGCGGCTTCGGCAATACGGGGCTGTGGATCGCGATGCTCGGCTTCTACGCCGCGCGCGGCGGCTTCCAGGCCGCGCGTTATCCGGCACTGCTGAAGGCGTCGTTCGGGAAAGGCCCGGCTGGCCCAGCGTTGTAAACTGTCATCGTCCGCAGGCGGGGATGACAGCGGAGAATGCCGCACCGCTCGGCCACAACTAAACCGGCCAGTCCTCGGCGGTGATGGTCGCTGCGTCGGCGCCGACGATCTCCGAGAGCGAGTCACGCCCCGTGCGCAGCAAGGTCGAGGTCAAGTCGGCCTTGATGCTCTCGACCAGGCCGAGCCCCTTGTAGACCAGCGAGGAATAGAGCTGGATCAGGCTGGCACCGGCGCGGATCTTGGTCAGAGCGGCGCCGCCGCTGTCGATGCCGCCGACGCCGATCAGCGGGAAGGCGCCTTCGACGCGGACGAACGTCTCCGCCACCATGCGGGTCGACAGCCGGAACAGCGGCCGGCCCGACAATCCGCCCTGCTCCTTGGCGCGCAACGGCTCGCGCAACGTAGTCGGCCGCGCCAGCGTGGTGTTCGAGACGATCATGCCGTCGACGCCGCGCGAGCGCGCGACATGGACGACGTCGTCGAGCTCGGCCAGGCTGAGATCGGGCGCGATCTTGAGCAGCACCGGCGTGTCGCCAGCCTTGCGCCGGACGCGGTCGCGTGCTTCCAATACCTTGGACAGCAGCTCATCGAGCTGCGCGGCCTGCTGCAGATTGCGCAGGCCCGGCGTGTTCGGCGAGGAAATGTTGACGGTGAAATAGCTCGCGACCGGCGCGAAGGTCTCGATCAGCCGGACGTAATCGGCGACGCGGTCGGCCGAATCCTTGTTGGCCCCGACATTGACGCCCACGATGCCGCCCTGATTGGCGCGGCCGGCAAGCCGCCGCAGCACGATCTCGGCGCCGTCATTGTTGAAGCCCATGCGGTTGATGACTGCCTCGTCACGCTCCAGGCGAAACAGCCGCGGGCGCGGATTGCCGCTCTGCGGCCGGGGCGTGACCGAGCCGATCTCGACGAAGCCGAAGCCGAGCCGCAGCAGCGCGTCGGGCACCTCGGCATTCTTGTCGAAGCCGGCGGCCATGCCGACCGGGTTCGGAAAGTTCAGCCCGAAGGCCCGCACCGCGAGCTTGGCATCGTCCGGCCGCGGCTTGATCGCCGGCAGCAGCTTAAGGCCCTGAATGGCGAGCCGGTGCGCGTCCTCGGCATCGAGCCAGCGCAACAGCGGCAGCGAGAGCTGATCGAAGGCGCGAATCACGGCGTGAGTTCCGGAATGTCGTGGCCGCCATCGGCCCGGCTGTGCATCTGGTGAACCGCAGTCACGGCGCCCACATCGAGCTCGCCATACAGATGCGGGAACAGCTCGTCATTGCGGGACCGCTCCCAGCGCAGCGCGGCGCCCAGCGCGTCGGCCTCGACCTCGACCAGGAACAGCGCGTTCTGCCCGAAGAAGTGCTTTCGCGCGGTCTCCGGCACCTGGGCCGCGGTCGAGAAATGGATGAATCCGTCGCGCAGATCGTCGGCGCTGCCGCGATAGACGCCCTGCCGCTCCGCCTCGCGCCAGGCCGAAGCTGAGCAGATTTTGTAGATTTTGGGCACCTTCGCGCGATCCTGCTCGATCTTGAGTTTGCTGATGTTTTTCGGGATGCGGACGACCGTATCGGCAGGTGTCGGCGAACTCAAGCATCGATTGTCCAGCGGCGGTCGGCGCCGGCGCGTTGAAGTTGTCCCGTGTCATCACGGGTTCACCCGGATGTGGCCCGTTCCTCAGCAAGGATTAACCGAATTCGGCTCTTCTGGGGCCTGCGACTCGCGCTCGCGCCCAATGCTGCGCCGACGCGCCGCACCGATTGCACGCATCACACCTGTCGTTTTGGAGATTGCCATGAACCGCCGCAACGCCCTGAAGGCCCTCGCCGGGCTCGCCCTCTGTCCTATCTGCGCCCAGCCGGGCTTTACCGCCGAGGGCGCGCCGCATTGGAGCTATGAGGGGGCAACCGGCCCCGCCAAATGGGGCGATCTCGATGCGGCCAACAAGGTCTGCAGCATCGGCAGCCAGCAATCTCCCATCGACATCGAGCACGCGACCCAGGCCCGGTTGCCCGACTTCAAGCTGAGCTGGGCCAAGACCGCCGACACCATCGTCAACAACGGCCACACCATCCAGCTCAACTTCGCCGATGGCAGCGGCACCCTGAAGCTCGACGGCACCACCTACAAGCTGCTGCAGGTGCATTTCCATCGGCCGAGCGAGCACCAGATCGGCGGCAAGAATTATCCGATGGAGGCGCATTTCGTGCACCGCGCCGCCTCGGGCGGGCTCGCCGTGGTCGGCGTGCTCATGACGACGGGCCGTCCCAATCCTGCCTTTGCGCAGATCGTGGCGACGATGCCCGACAAGGAAGGTCCTGCGGTCAAGGCCGATGCGCGCATCAATCCGAACCAGATGCTGCCCAACCGCCGCTCGTATTATCGCTATGCCGGCTCGCTGACGACGCCGCCCTGCTCGGAAGTGGTCGAGTGGCTGCTGCTGGCCGATCCGATCCAGGTGGCGGAAGCCGACGTGGCGAAGTTCGCCAAGCTCTATCCGATGAACGCCCGCCCGGTGCAGAAGCTCGACCGCCGCTTCGTGCTGCAGGGCGTGTAGCTGACGTGGCCGCTTCGGACTGACGCGGCCACGCATTCCGCTGTCCTCGCCCGGCTTGACCGGGCGACCCAGCATTCCACCAGCTCCGGTGCTTGGACAGGTGAGTTGCGGCGTACTGGATCGTCCGCCTGCGGACGATGACAGCAGAGAGCTTCGCGGCAACGCGGCTGATCCAGCAATCACTACGGCTCAAGGCCGGGACGACACCGCGAGAGGCAATCAGCTTGCCTCACGCGCTCCGCGCCAGCGCGCCGTCGATCATCGCCACCGCATTGTTGAGGCCGTAGACCGCGACGAAGGAGCCGAAGCGCGGGCCCTTCTCCTGGCCGAGCAGCACCTGATAGAGCATGTTGAACCAGTCCAGCGACACGCCGGGCCGGCCGTCCTTGCCCTTCTTGGCGTGGTCGAGGAACGGCTCGCGGCGGCCGATCTCGTAGACCACGTTCTGGATGTCCTCGGCCGGCGCCTCCGCAGACAGGTTGGACAGCGCATCGCGCAGGTCCTGCAGCGCCACCCGCTCGCCCTCGGTCGGCTCGCGGAACGTCTTCGTCGGCGCGACGAAGTCGCGGTAATAATTGATGGCGTAGCCGACCATCGCATCGAGCTTGGGATGCGTCTGCGGCGTCACGCCCGGCCGGTAGCGGCCGATGAAACCCCACAGGGTCTCGGCATTCTCCGCGTTCGACGACGACACCAGCGTCAGCAGCAGCTGGAAGGTGACGGGCATGTCGGCCTTCGGCGGCGTCCCGGAATGGATGTGCCAGACCGGATTGCCGAGCTGCTGCTTGGGGTCCTGCTTCGGAAAGCCCTCCAGGAACTGCTGGTAGTCGTCGACATTGCGCGGGATGACGTCGAAATACAGCCGCTTCGCCGCCTTCGGCTCGCGATACATGAACAGCGACAGCGATTCCGGCGAGGCGTAGCGCAGCCATTCGTCGATGGTCAGGCCGTTGCCCTTGGACTTCGAGATCTTCTGGCCCTTCTCATCCAGGAACAGCTCGTAGTTGAAGCCCTCCGGCGGCGTGCCGCCGAGCGCCGCGCAGATCTTGCCCGACAGCTTCACCGAATCGATCAGGTCCTTGCCCGCCATTTCATAGTCGACGCCGAGCGCGTGCCAGCGCATCGCCCAGTCCGGCTTCCATTGCAGCTTGCAATGCCCGCCGGTCACCGGGACGGTCATCCGCTCCTTGGTCTCGGGGTCGTCATAGGAGATGGTGCCGGCCTTGGCGTCGTGTTCGACGATCGGCACGTACAGCACGAGGCCGGTGCGCGGGCAGATCGGGAGAAACGGCGAATAGCTCGCCGCGCGCTCCTCGCGGAGCGACGGCAGCATGATCGCCATCACCTTCTCCAGCCGCTCCAGCATGCGCAAGAGCGCTGCATCGAACTTGCCGGAGGTATAGTACTCGGTCGAGGACGCGAATTCGTAATCGAACCCGAACCTGTCCAGGAAGGCGCGCAGCCGCGCATTGTTGTGCGCGGCGAACGACGGATACTCGTTCGAAAACGGATCGGGGATGCGCGACAGCGGCTTGCCGAGATGGCTCGCCAGCATCTCCTTGTTCGGCACATTGTCCGGCACCTTGCGCAGGCCGTCCATGTCGTCGGAAAACGCCAGCAGCCGGGTCTTGATCCTGTCCTCGGTCAGCACGCGGAAGGCATGGCGCACCATCGTGGTGCGCGCGACCTCGCCGAAGGTGCCGATATGCGGCAGGCCGGACGGGCCGTAGCCGGTCTCGAACAGCACCTCATCCTTAGGGGTCTTCTTCAGCCGGTTGACGATCGCTTTCGCCTGTTCGAACGGCCAGGCATTGGAGTTTTCGGCGAGCGCGCGCAGGTCGCTCGGGCTGGTGGGGACAAGGTCGATCGTGGACATCTGAACTACCGGTTCTTCAAAGGAGCAGAAAACTAACACACGGCGTCATCGCGAGCGTAGCGAAGCGATCCAGAGTCTCACGCGCGGCTCCTGGATTGCTTGGTCGCTCCGCTCCTCGCAATGACGGTGGATGCGTAGCGATGATGGGCGCGGCGCAATGCGCCTTTGCCCACCTGACAGGTGAAACTCTAGAACGGGCTGATCGAGAAATAGCGCAGCCACAGATCGGTGTAGCGGCCTTTTTCCCAGACCCGGAACAGCGCCCAGTTCAGGGCCTGGCGCAGCAGGTCATTGCCCTTGCGCACCCCGATCCCGACGCCCTCGCCGAAATAGCGGCTTTCGACGAAAGGTCCACCGGAAAAGGCGCAGCAATCGGCGGAATCGGTGCCGTTGACCCAGAACGCCAGCGAAATGCCGTCGCCGAAGATCAGATCGACCTCGGCCCGCCGCAATGCCTGCCGCAGCGCCTCGTCATTCGGATAGGCCTTGATCTCGGCATCCGTGAACATCGCCTTGAGATAGGCCTCATGGGCGGTGCCGGCGATCGCGCCGATCTTCTTGCCCTCGAGAAATTCCGGGCGGATCTCGGTCAAGACAGCGTCGCGCCGGGACACGAAGCGCGCCGGCGCCCGGTAATAGGGATCGGAGAAATCCAGCCGCGCCCGCATCTGCGGCGTCACCGCCATCGACGCGATGATCGCATCGCCGCGGTTCGAGGAGAGCGCGTCCAGCAGGGTTTCGAAGCGGCGCATCTGGACGGTGCAGGTCACCTTGATCTCGTCGCAGATGGCTCGCGCCAAATCGACGTTGAAGCCGGCCGGATTGCCGTCCGGACCGGTGAAGTTGAACGGCGGATAATCGGTCTCGGTCAGGAAGCGGATCACGGTGAGGCGGGAAAGATCCGGCCGCTCGGGACGGCGGCGCGGATCCCAGAAGCCGGGCACGGCCTGTGGCGCAGCCTCAACCGGCGGCTTGATCGGTGCCTGGGCATGCGCGTCCGACGCAGCACCGGCCACGCCAATGCAGAGCAGCAGGCCCGCAATGGCGGCGCGGGCGGTAAAGATCGACTTCGCAGGCTGTGACAAGGCGGTCGGCATTTGCGGTCCCGAGGTCAGCGCGCCTTATAGACCATCCAAGCGCAAATTCGAGGCTGGATTCGGCGCAGGACAACCCTCCGCCCTAAGCGTTAATGCTCAGAGGTACTTTTTCAGGTCGGCCGCTGCTTCCTCCGGGGTCCGCTTCAGGTTGAAAGGCGCAACGAATCGGCCATTGCGATCCATCAGATACACCAGGGCCGTATGGTCCATGGTGTAATCGCCATCCTTGAGGGGAACCTTCTTGGCATAGACGCGGTATTCGGTGAGCACCTTGGCCAGCACCTCGGGATCGCCGGTCAACCCCTTCAGATGCGGATCGAAGCTCGAGAGGTAGTCCTTCATCGTCGCCGGATTGTCCCGCTCGGGATCCACCGAGATGAAGTAGGCGTTGACGCCATCGGCGTCCTTGCCCATGGCGCGCAGCACCTCGGAGATCTCGAACAGCGAGGTCGGACAGACGTCCGGACAATGGGTGAAGCCGAAGAAGATCAGGGTTGGCCGTCCCTGCAGGCTCTGCTCGGTGACGACGGCGCCGCTCTGATCCGTCAGTTGAAACGGGCCGCCGATCGCGGCCGGCGCCGCGATATTCCGCCCGCCCCCCATGATCAGGAACATCAGTGAGAGCCCGACCACCAGGCTGGCGGCAAAGGCGCCGACGATGACGAGCGGGCGCGTGACATTACGCGGCATGCCGAGTTCCTTCACTCTCTCTCAGAAGCAGGCCCGAAGGCCGGCAGCCATGATCTCGAAGAACACAGCCGTCCCATACTTCCCCCACAGACCGACCGCCCCCGTCAGGAGAACGAGCCCCGCAACGCCAGCTAGCACCGCCGTCAGGCGGCTGGCCGCTGCGGACACTCTTCCTTGCGGTGCTGATTCTTGCGGCGCTGAAAGAGGCTGCATGATGGCCTGCTCATTCGGCGGGGCCACTGCCCCAGAATGGCACAAGCAGCCGCCCGCCTCTCGCCCTCTCAGATAGGCCGCAGCGACGAGCGAGGCAAGCGCTACGGGACCGAGGCGATAACTTGGCCGGGGGAGAGGACGTCCGTTCAGTGCGCGGCGGACGCCTTGGCAGCCGCCGGCGACATCGCCGGGGCGTTCGGCGCCACCTGAGCCGGGGCTGGCGAGGAGGCCTGGGCATCCATGTAGCAGGGCTTGTACATCGCCTGCAGCTCTTTGCCCTTCAGAAAGATCATTCGCGGGGTCAGGCCGCCGCGCTGCGAGATCCAGCGGCGAATCGGCGACGGATACATCGAATAGAGCATCTGGGTCGCCTCGGGATTGGTAACGGCCCGGCCGTTGGCACCGAAATCCCAGGCAGCATGGAAGCCGAGATTGGCATGCGAGGTGACGCAGATCTTCTCGTGGGGAATGGCGCCCAGGACGATGGTGCAGGCCGAGGCGCACAGACCGTCGATGATAACATACTCACCGGACGAGCGCAGCCCCTGATATTTGTCGACATAGGTACCGATCCGGCCACCGCGGTCATCGGCGATTCTGACAACGGCATGGCTCGCACCGACGCCGGACAGCAACAGAACAACCGCGAGCAACCCCGTCCAGAATTTCATGTCGAGCCCCAGTTCAACCCGGCGAAGCCGATCTGACCGACTGTGATGCGCTTCTTGTGATGCTTGGATTGCGCCGACCTTACCGACGCACCCCGCTCCCCAGAACCGGAACACGACAGTCAGATCCAAATCGCTAACGCAGCGTGTTTCGAGATCGCGTTTTTGTCCAGGACAGCGCAGCCAGCAGAGCCAAATTCAGAGCAAGTGTTGCAAGGCGGCTGCACCAGCGGTTGCCGTGGCGAAAAAATCGCCCCACCCGGGTTCCGAGCATGGCCGGCGCGCCACGAGCAAGGCGAGAGCTCGCCATCATCGCCCTATTGCGCGGCTCGCGGATCACGCAGCGCTGAACACCGGGAAATTACGGGCGCTGCAGCTCACGCCGGCCGCCCGGCGAGCGACGCGCAATCACCGTTGTCTCGCGCGCGTGATGAGAGGTGCACGCCGCGCTTTGGACAATCGTGCGCTCACGAGATTTGCGCGACCTGTTCAACGCCAGGCGATCGCCGCCATGCGGATCGCTGACCGACCGTCAGCCGCGCGAATCAGATCGACGCGCAGCCGATCACGCGTCGTCGCCTGAGCCGCCGAGAGCACTCGGCCCGCTGCAGTCGGTTGCAGCGCAACGCTGCCGACTTGCGCGGGCCAGGAGCGCGCAGCCGCGCCTCGGCAGACCTCGCTTGGAGGGGAATCACTCGGACAGGAATCACTCGGGCTGGAATCGTCCCAACCTTCGGCGGGAGCGCGCCCGAGGATGCGCATTCCCCGCCAGATGTCGTCCATCGACTAATCGTTCGGCAAACGAATGCGGGCGCCAAAGGTCACGAGCGCGGCATCGGCAGACCCGAGCTGGATCTGCCTGTCGGGGACTTCCTGATAACTGCCGTCTTCAGTTTTCCTTAACGCATATTGCCAGACCGTTAACGTCTCTCCACGCGCCAACGCGTCGCGGATGCGGCTCGCGCCGGTGCCCGGCAGCTTGCGCAGATCATCGCGCATCATGCCGATCACGGTCGGGCTCTCGCCCCGATGCAGCTCGAAGAACACCATGCGATTGGGCTTGTCCTGCGGTTTGAGCACCGTATCGGCCGTGAACAGCACGAGACAGATCGCAACTGCGATCAATTTCCAAGTGTCGGACAACATGCAACGCGATCTCCGCACCGTCTCTGCGCGCTCGTATGCGGGGCGCTGCAGATCGGCAACTTACAGTTTCGTCATGCGATATGAGATGACGTCCGACGTAATCGATTCGCGACACGGCGGGCGCGATCATCGCCTCATCATCGTTCACAACATGGAGAGCACCGATGACCGACATCGCCGCCATCGCTGATAGCTACATCGCGCTGTGGAATGCGCGCACATCCGCACAACGTCGCGAGCTGCTCGCGCGGCATTGGACCACCGACGCGACCTATGTGGACCCGCTGATGCGCGGCGATGGGCACACGGGCATCGAGGCGCTGGTGGCCGGCGTGCAGCAACGCTTTCCCGACTACAGCTTCAGATTGATCGGGGCGGCCAACGGCCATGGCGATTATGTCCGCTTTCGCTGGGAGCTCGGCCCGACAGGCGAGAGCAGTCCGATCGAGGGCAGCGACGTCGCGGAGCTGAAGGACGGCCGCATCCATCGGATCATCGGCTTTCTCGACAAGGTACCGGAAGGCGCCTGAGAACGTCAGCGACCGGCAGCGCTCCGATCCGGAGCGCTGCCGCATCCGGATAGGATCGAGCCTTCCCGCTGGCGCCGGTCTCCCATGCCGGGGTGCGGGGGCTGGCCGTGCGCAATTGCGCTACGTCAAGGTCGGCCGCGATCCGCCGCTGCAAGAGCGGCACATCGCGACACCTTACAGATCGCCGGAGACGGGCGTGCAGCAATCAGGTCCCATCGATCATCCCCCCGCGGCGGCCGGCGCGCTGGCCGACATCGCGACGCTGCCCGAGCTGTGGCGGTGGCGGTGCCTGCAGAGCCCCGACAAGCAGGCCTATCGTCATTTCGACTCACGTCGCGGCGAATGGACCAGCCTCTCGTGGCGCGAGATCGACGCCCTCGTCGAGCGCTGGCGACGGGCGCTCGCGGCAGAGGGCTTCGAACCCGGCGAGCGCGCCTCCATCCTGATGCCGAACGGCGTTGCGCATCTCGCGATGGATCAGGCGGCGCTGTCGCTCGGCCTGGTGCCGGTGCCGATGCACGCCGTGGATAATGCCGACAGCATCGCCTACATTCTCGCCGACTGCGGCGCCCGGCTGCTGCTGGTCGATTCGGACGAGCGCTGGAACGAGATCGCCGCCGTCGGCCAGGCGATGCCCGACCTGAAGCGGATCATCTGTGCCGAGCTGCGCGCCAGCTCCGGAATGGCCGGCGACCCGCGCCTAAAGGCATTGGACACTTGGTTGGACGCGGCTGGCGCCCCCATGTCGCACGACAATATCGTGCCCGTCGTGCCGCACGACCTCGCCGCCATCGTCTATACGTCGGGCACAACAGGCCGGCCGAAAGGCGTGATGCTGTCGCACGACAATGTGGTCTCCAACCTCAAGGCGATCCATCAGCGCCTCGCGGCGCGTCAGGACGATGTGTTCCTGTCATTTCTGCCATTGTCGCATACGTTCGAGCGGACCGCCGGCTACTACTACCCGATCGCGATCGGCGCCTGTGTCGCCTATGCGCGCTCGGTGAAGCAGCTCGCCGAGGATCTGGTGGAGGTCCGCCCCACCATCCTCATTTCGGTGCCGCGCATCTATGAGCGGATCTTCTCCCTGGTCATGCACCACCGCGCGCTCGCCAACCCGATCGAACGGGCGCTGCTCGATCTGACGATCGCAATCGGCAACCGCCGTTTCGATGCGCAGCACGGCGGCACGCAGCTCGGGGCCTTCGATCGCTTCGCATGGCCATTGCTCAAGCGCCTCGTCGCCGACAAGGTGCTGGCCCGGTTCGGCGGACGCCTGCAGGTGGCGGTCAGCGGCGGCGCGCCGATCGCCGAGCCGGTGGTGCGGCTGTTCCTCGCGCTCGGGCTCGAGGTGCTGCAGGGCTACGGCATGACCGAGACCTCCCCGGTGGTCAGCGTCAACACGCCTGACGACAACGACCCGCGCACGGTCGGCCGCGCCCTGCCGGGCATCGAGGTTCGCATCGGCGACAATAACGAACTGATGGTGCGCGGACCCAACGTGATGCTCGGTTATTGGCACCGGCCGGAGGAGACCGCGCGGATCAAGCAGCCCGATGGCTGGCTGCATAGCGGCGACCAGGCGCGCATCGACCACGGCCGCATCACGATCACCGGGCGGATCAAGGACATCCTGGTAACCTCGACCGGCGAAAAGATCGCGCCGGCCGATCTCGAAACCGCGATACTGACCGATCCGCTGTTCGAGCAGGCGATCGTGATCGGCGAGAACCGACCTTTCCTGACCGCGATCGTCGTGCTCAACCCGAAGGGCTGGGCCGAGCAGCAGGCAAGGCTCGCCACCCATGGCCAGCGCGGGACGGAGGCCGAGGCGGCCTCCCTGTTGCGGCACATCGCGCGCGCGGTGAAGGCCTATCCGTCCTATGCGACGCCGAAAGCGGTGCATTGGACGCTGGAGCCCTGGACCGTGCAGGCCGGCCTGATCACGCCGACGCTGAAGAACAAGCGCCCGGCCATCGAGCGCGCCTTCGCGAAGGAAATCGAGGCGATCTATGCGAGGCGGCCGGTCGCGGCGGCGTAGCCACCGGCGCGGGTCGCCGCGAAAGCCGAAGCCGGCCGATCGACCAGAACGATCCGATCCGTCCGACCATAGCAAGGGCTGATCCAACGCTGGCGGTTCATCGCGCGATCGATCAAAGCGCCGTGCAGGCTGCCGACTGCAGGCGATTGTTATCGATATCACAGGCGATGTATCCTGGCGCGGAAGCGGCCCCGCCCTGTCGCGCTTGCAGCTCAGGCATGCGGGCATCCCAACGTCCCCCCCGGAGCAAGCGCATGCGATGAAGCAGACCCGGACGACGATCAACCGGAGCCCGAGGCGGCCGGCGACCATGGCGGAGGTCGCGGCGCGGGCGGGCGTGTCCACGATGACCGTCTCGCGCGCCTTGAAGCGAGACGGCGCCGTCTCCGAGGAGACGCGGCGCCGCATCCTCGCCGCCGTCGAGGAGCTCGGTTATGTGCTGGATCTGTCGGCCGGCGCGCTCTCGTCGAAGCGGACCGGCTTCGTGGCCGTGCTGGTGCCTTCGATCAACAATTCCAACTTTGCCGACACCGCCCGCGGCATCACCGAGGTCATCGATGGCCAAGGGCTGCAGATGCTGCTCGGCGCCACCGACTACGACATCGAGAAGGAGGAGCATCTCGTCCAGACCATGCTGACGCGCCGCCCAGACGGCATCATCATCACCGATGGCCGGCATACGCCCCGGGCACGCCGGATGCTGCAGGCCGCCGGCATTCCGGTGGTGGAGATCTGGGACCTGCCGGCTGAGCCGATCGATCACGTCGTCGGCTTCTCCAATGCCGAGGCATCGCGCGCGCTCGTCCATCGGCTCTACCAGAAGGGCTACCGCAATATCGGCTTCATCGGCGGCGCAAGCCGGCGCGACAGCCGCGGCGCCGACCGCAGGCTCGGCTATCTACGTGCGATCGAGGAGCTCGACCTGCCGGTCGGCCGCACCATCGCGTTCGGCGATCCGCCGATCTCGATGGAGCAAGGCGGTCAGGCCATCGTTCATCTGATCGAGCAATGGCCGGATGTGGACGCCGCCGTCTGCGTGTCCGACCTCTCCGCGTTCGGCGCCATCATGGAGTGTCATCGTCGCGGCTGGACGGTCCCGGGCCGGATCGCTATTGCCGGTTTTGGCGACTTCGAGGTGTCGCGCTGGGCCTGGCCACGGATCACGACCGTCGCCGTGAATTGTCGCAACATCGGGCTGGAGGCCGGCCGCATCCTGCTGGGCGCACTCGATGACATGCAGAAAGAGCGCACGCCGATGCCGGCGACGCTGATCGTGCCCTTCGAGGTGATCGAGCGCGAAAGCACCTGAGCCGCATGCTTCAACAGCGTCGACGACGCCGCTCAAAGCGAGGCGGTGATGCCGCCGTCGACATAGAGCACGTGCCCGTTGACGAAGGACGATGCAGCCGAGGCGAGGAAGATGCAGGCGCCGACGAGCTCTTCGACCTTGCCCCAGCGCCCCGCAGGGGTGCGTTTTTCCAGCCAGGCAGAGAAGGCCGGATCGGACACCAGCGCCGCGTTGAGCGGCGTGTCGAAATAACCGGGCGCGATCGCGTTGACCTGGAGGCCATGCTTCGCCCAATCGGTCGCCATGCCCTTGGTCAGGTTCGCCACCGCGCCTTTCGTTGCCGTGTAGGGGGCAATCGAGGGACGGGCGAGCGCGGACTGGACCGAGGCGATGTTGATGATCTTGCCGGCGCGCCGCCCGATCATGTGGCGGGCGCAGGCCTGGCCGACGTTGAACACCGAGGCGATGTTGGTCTGCAGCAGGCGCTGAAACGCCTCGTCCGGAAAGTCCTCGAGCGGCGCCCGATGCTGCATGCCGGCGTTGTTCACGAGAATATCGATGGGGCCGATCTCAGCCTCGAAACCATCGACCGCGGCTCTCGCAGCCGCATGATCGGTGACATCGAAAGCGAGCCTGCGTGATCCCGCAATCGCGCTTTCAGCGCGGGCAAGCTTCGTCTCGTCGCGGCCATTGAGCACGATTTCGGCGCCAGCCGCGGAGAGACCGCGCGCGAGCGCAAGGCCGATTCCTTGAGAGGATCCGGTCACCAGAGCACGACGCCCCGTCAGATCGAACAAGTCGACCGCCACCTGTGCCCTCCCGCCAATCGCGCGCCGATTTAGCCGAGACTATGTTATCGATAACAGGAGCTGTCAATCTCGCCTGGCCAGCGGTAGGGAATGATCCTGTGCTGCCGGTTGGCGCCGCGTCAGGAGGAATCGGGGAAGGCTAGCCGCAAACCAGGAGATCAGCTCTGAAGCGGACGCCGGACCGGTCGATGTCGACTGGAGCGGGCGAAGGGAATCGAACCCTCGTATGCAGCTTGGGAAGCTGCCGTTCTACCATTGAACTACGCCCGCACGGGTCCATGATTAGCCGAGAGCATGCGTTTCGCCAAGCGGCTTCTTGTCGCCTGCCGCGGGCTTTCGCCGGCCGGCGACATCCCGCCACGCCACCGTCGCGTCTCGCCATTGTGATCGACAAGCCCCGTCCATCCTGGGAACGAATCGCGCCGATCATGCTTTCCCTGTCGAATGCGGCGCCGTCGCTCGCAGCGGCGCAGCCGCCCGAGTCCCTCGGAGGGACGATCATGCGAATCCACAGCCACACCCTCACGGCCCACAAGGCAGACATTCTCGCGATCATGTCGCGCCCCGCCGCACTCGATCTTTATACGCTCGGCTGTGGCCTCTTTCTGATCGGTGCTCCCTGGCTGTTCGGCTTCGCCCACACCGCCGGCCAAGTCGATGCAGAACTCGTCGGCGCAGCCGTGATCGCATTGTCGATCGCCGGGCTGGTCGCGTTTGACGATCGGGAGGAGTGGTTGAAGGTCGCACTTGGCGTCTGGCTGATCGCAGCACCGTGGCTGCTCGGCTTCGTCCATAGCTCGGCAATGCATGTGAGTATCGCGATCGGAATCGCTGTCACGTTCCTGAGCCTGTTGGAACTGTGGCTGGCGCATGATCCTGATGTCGCTGATACGACGACCACATAGCTCGCCACGCGCCGTGCTTCGCCTTGCAAGCAGATGAATGCCGGGCTGCTCTTGCGCGAGCGAACAGACGTCGTCCGTCAGCGCACTTGACAACCACGACCCAAATCAGGGCAAACCCGCCTCCGTCGCGCCGCGCTGTTAACACGTTGTTAACACCATCAAGGCGGCGATCGCGACAGGGTGTGGCGTGGGTTGGGGTGGCGTCATGAGGCTTGGGTACACGATCTTTGATACAGCGCTCGGCCGCTGCGGCATCGCCTGGAGCGACGCCGGGATCACCGGCGTGCAATTGCCGGAGGCACGAGAAATCGAGACGCGGCGGCATCTGTTTCGACAATTTCCGGAGGCGCGGGAGCTGCGCCCTTGTGCGAACACCGAACTTGCCATCGAGGGCATCGTCGCCATGCTGCGCGGACGCGATGTCGATTTCTCCGACGTCGTGCTCGACCTCGAAGGCGTAACGCCGTTCAATCAGCGCGTCTATGATTGCATTCGCGGCATCCCGCGCGGCGAGACCCGCAGCGCCGACGATATCGCGGACGAGCTGCACGTCCCCGAAACGTTGCATGAGATCGCGCAGGCTTTGACCAACAACGCGTTCGTCCTGATCGTGCCCTGCCATCGCGTGCGCGACATCGGAGGCGGACTGGACAAGCCGTCTCCCAACAGCGGCATCATCTCCAAACGGCGCCTGCTCTCGCTCGAAGGTGCGCGGCCGCCTGCCGGCCTGACCCTGTTCGACGCCCTGCTCGCAGCCGATCGGCCGCGCGCGTCCTAGAACCGGGCTCGCGCGCGCCTCACCGGATTATCTCGCAGAGGCCCTGCTCTTTTCGGCCTGATGCGCTAGATTGGTGCCATGGCCGCGACCATCCTGTTCGAAAGCCGAGACGTCACCGTGTCCGAGTTCCGCTGCGAAGCGGCGCGGGGCGAGCGTCCTTTTGTCGAGCAGTATGGCGGCTACTCGCTCTCTTATGTGCGCAAGGGCAGCTTCGGCTGTCAGCATCGCGGCCGCCTCTTCGAACTGGTGACCGGCGCGCTGCTGGTCGGATATCCCGGCGACGAGTTCATGTGTACACATGATCACGTCTGCGGCGACGAATGCCTGTCGTTCTCCTTCGATGGCGCGGTGATCGATGACATCGGTGGCGGCCAAGCATGGCAGGCCGGAGCCATTCCGCCGCTCCCGGAGTTCATGGCGCTCGGCGAGCTTGCCCAGGCCATCGCCGCCCAGAAGCAGACGTTCGGACTTGACGAAGTCGGTCACATGATCGCCGGCCGTTTCGTGGCGATTGTCACCGGCCGGGAGGAACGGCCAGCCCGCCCAAGCCTTCGTGACCGCCGCCGCGCCGTCGAGAGCGCCCTGTGGATCGACGACAACGCCCACGACGACATCAATTTGGCGGAGACGGCGCGGGCCGCCGGCATCAGCCCGTTCCATTTCCTGCGACTCTTCGCAGCCACGATCGGCGTGACGCCGCACCAATATCTGATCCGGTCCCGGTTGCGGCGCGCGGCCCAGCGCCTGAGCGCCGAGGATACGGCCGTCACCGAAATCGCTTACGATGTCGGCTTTGCCGATCTGTCCAACTTCACCCGGACCTTCACGCGTGCCGTCGGCGTGTCGCCGCTGAAGTTTCGCCGAGCCTCGCGCGGCGAGCGCAAGATTCTCCAAGAACGGCTGAGCCGCCATTGATTAGCTGATCCCGGAGCGTGCGCCAGCGCATGCGAAACACGGGAGACCAGCGATGTACGATCATATTGGACTCAAGGTCGGGAATCTCGACGCCAGTGTCCGCTTCTACGCGGCCGCCTTGGCCCCGCTCGGACATATTCTCTGTTGCAAGGACGAGACCTCGGCCGGCATCGGGCCGAAGGGCGAGCCGCGACTGTGGCTCTATCTCGACGGCAGCGCGGCCAAGGGCCCTGTCCACGTCGCGTTCCGCGCCGCCGACCAGGCGGGCGTCGCCCGATTCCACAGCGAGGGACTGAAGGCCGGCGGCCGTGACAATGGTGGTGCCGGGCCGCGCGCGGATTACAGCCCGACCTACTACGCGGCATTCCTGATCGATCCGGACGGCAACAACATCGAAGCCGTGTGTCCGTGAGAGCGAAGCCAAGGCATACATGTGAAGGCATCCATCCAATGGCATCCATCTGCAAGGATATCCCGATCTCCGCATCGGCAGCCGCGGTCTGGGACGCCGTCCGCGACTTTGGCGCTGTGCATACGCGGCTGGCCCCCGGCTTCGTGATCGATACGACGCGCGACGGCGACGTCCGCATCGTCAGCTTCGCCAATGGCAAGGTGGTTCGAGAACATCTCGTCGACTGCAGCGACGCAAGACGGCGGATCGTCTATGCCATCGACGACGCGCGCATGCAGCGGCACAATGCCTCGATGCAGATCATTCCCGACGGCGAGCAGCGCTGCCGCATGATCTGGATCACCGACGTTCTGCCGCACGACATCGCTCCCTCGATCGAGCAGCAGATGGAGCTCGGTGCCGCGGTCATGCAGCGGACGCTTGCCGATCTCGGCCGCTAGAGGCCGGTCAGCGCGACGACGGCGGAGCGCCCTTCAGCTCGGCCGCCACGACGGCCGGGCGCAGTGCGGCGACCGCCGGCTTCGGCCCCCAGCGCGTCAGCATGACGCTGGCGAGGGTGAGCACGCCAAGCAGCACCATCGAGGAGGCGGCCAGCAGGAAGAACCCCGTTTCAGTCGTCTCGCCAGCCAGCAGATAGCTGCCGCCCGCGGCGATGAACACCAGCCGCACCGTTTGCACGAGCACGGGGCCGATCACCTTCGCCGCTCCCTGAGAAGAGAAATACAAGGCGATCGCGAGACCGATGAAGGCGTACATCGGCGCCGCGATTCTCAGATAATGCGCTCCCGCCGTCCGCGCGCCCGGGTCCTGCGTGAAGATGTCGACCCATAATTGCGGAAAGATCGCGATCAAGGTCGAGAGCGCGCCGACGGTGACGAACGAGACGAGCCCCGCCGTCCAGGCGATCCGGCGAGCCCTTGCGATCCGCTCGGCGCCGACCGCCATGCCGACCATCGGCACCGAGGCCATGCCGAACGAAAACGCGACGGTCGTCATCATGAATTCCAGGCGCGCGCCGATGCCGTAGCCGGCGAGCACGGCCGTGCCGAACGTCGCCAGCATATGCGTGAAGATCGCGATCGACAGCACCGATTGCAGCGGCGAGAAACAGGCGATCGCGCCGACCTTGAGAATGTCGGCAAACATCGCGCGGCTGATCTTGAGACCGTACAGCTTCGGCCGCACACGGGCGCGTCCCGAGAGCAGATACCAGCCCATCACAGAGATGCTGGCGCTGAAGGCGAGCAGCGCACCGGCCGCGACGCCGCGCATGCCGAGCCCGAGGCCCAGGCTCAGCGTTCCACCCAGCACGATCTGCAACACCGCCGCGTTCAGGATCATGAACGATGGCAGCTTCATATTGCCAGTGCCGCGCAGAATGCCCGCCATCGCGTTCATCAGCCACGGCAGGATGGCCCCACCAAAGAACACCTGCAGGTAGGCCGTGGCATGTTCGAGCACCGCACCGCGGCCGCCGAGCACTTCGAGCAGGCGGGGACCGAACATCAGCATCCCGACCATGAAGGTTGCACCGAACGACAGCGCGATCAACAGCGCATGCGCGGCAAGCGTCGAGGCACGCTCGGTGTCGCCGGCGCCGAGCGCGCGCGCGATCGCCGAAGCGACGCCACCGCCCATGGCGCCGCCGGACATGGTCATTGTCAGGATCACCAACGGAAAGACCAGCGCCATTGCGGCGAGCGCCTCGATGCCGAGCCGGCCGATATAGGACGTCTCAGCGATCACGACGCAGGTGCCGGCCGAGTTCGCAATGATGTTTGGCCACGCCAGCGACAACAGCGTACGCAGGATCGGCCCGTCAGACAACGCGCTGCGGGGCTGTCTTTCCGCCTGCTTCGGTGGGGCCCGCTCGACCGAACTATCGGCGAGGCTGTATTCGGACATTTCTTCTCCCAATCCGATCCGCCGTGAAGAGCTGAGTTGTCATCGGGGCCGGAGCAAGGGTGTCTGTAGCACGACGCAGCAGAGCGCCACACGCGAGCTCGCTCATGGGGCTCTGACGAGGACGCAGGCACGAGTAAAGCAACTCTCGCAGATATCGCGCTGCAGCGAGGCATGCCTGATGCCATAGCGGCGCGCTCGGATTTGTGCGCGAGCATCGCATTCTCAGTCGATGTCGCGATCATGTGCGCACTTCACGCGCGCAAGACGCGGTCCTGCATACCAGTCACCAACCCGCATCGGAGAATGACTCCTCATACAACCACAACGTTTGTTGACCAAATTCTATGCGGAGAGGCTCAAACATTTTGCTCGGCAGAAATGACGTGTGCCCCCTATGATCCTACCGTGCAACGGTTACGGAGGAGCGCCGACATGCCGCCAAAAATACAACCTAAAGATGTTTTTCTGCCTACTGAACTCAACATCTTTCGATCGACCGATTCGATCTTCGATCTGTGGGGCGACGGATTGGACTCGCTGCGGCAACTGATCGAGCTACAAAGTACCGCGACCGCGTCCACAGCGCAGACGGCCAGCTCCGGCAACCTCAGCAATGCCAGCGGCACGGCTGCAGCTGGTGGCCTTTATTCGACCTATCTCGACCTCAGTGGCGCTGAACTCACGCCTTGGCACTGGGGCCTCCGGCTCCCGAGCACCGCGTCGCGCGAACACACGCCCTTCGACCACGACAGTGACCAAACGCCGCCCTCCGCCTTCGAGCAGAGCGCGGACATCTCTGGTCCCGGATGGTCCGTCAGCGCGCTGGCTGCGTCTTCGAGTGAGACGTCTTCTCCGCTCACCGCCTGGATGAGCGCTCTTGCCGGACCCATCCCAAGCACCGCGGCCAAGGCCGGCGAAACGTCAGGCTTCTCATTCCTTGCCCCCTTCACCGGCAACTTAACCTTCTTCGCCGCTGAAAGGGATGCACCCGCAAATAGGCATGATGCCGTCGCCGTCGCGCCGCATCACGACGTTGCCGCGCACTCCGATACGGTCGGCGCGCCGGCCCTCGACACGGCTCCGAGTGCATCCAAAATCTCGGCCGGAAGCCCGACGCCGGCGACGCAAAGTCAGACATCGCTCTTGCACAAAGCGTGGTCGAACGGAGACACCATCGACACCACCGGCAAGGTCGGAGCCACGCCTCAACAGCTGCGTCAAGCGATGGACCAGACTGCGGCCAGCGGGGACGGAAAGGGAATCAAGATCGGCCTGCTCTCGGACAGTTACGATTTCCTGAAAGGTGCCGACGCTGACAAAGCGAGCGGCGCGCTGCCGTCATCGATCGAAATCCTCAAAGAGGGGACGTCCGGAATCGACGAGGGCCGCGCGATGCTGCAGATCGTGCATACGATCGCCCCAGGCGCGAGCCTCGCCTTCTACAGCGCATGGGGGAGCGAGCAGAACTTCGCCGACGGAATCCGAAAGCTCGCGGATGCGGGGTGCAAGGTCATCTGCGACGACATCTTCTACTATCACGAGCCGATGTTCCAGAACGGTCCGATCGCCAAGGCCATTCAGGAGGTCGTCGCGAAGGGCGTGACATACGTGACCCTCGCCGGGAACAATGACGGCGCCGGCTATCAAGGTGCCTGGAAAGGCGTATCGGGTGAATACGGCGGCATGACGTTCAAGAACGCCATGAGCTTCAATGGCAGCATTGTTCAGAACATCACCGTCGACCCCAAGCCAGGGAGCGAGACGCCGCTCCTGTTGTGGTGGGACGAGGCTTACGGGCAGGCGAAGGCCAACCTGCAGATCCATGTCTTCCAGGACGGCAAGTGGCAGGGAACGACCAATCATATTCGCTTCGGCGTTCCCGACGATCCATGGACTGAGTACTTTTTCGACAAGCCGGGCACCTACCAGGTGGTGATCGACAACGCCTCCGATGTGGATCCGGGCATCATCAGGGAGGTAGCGGCTCACAACGGCCGCCACTACGCCACGCTGCAATATTCCAACACCGGAACCGTGTTCGGGCATTCCATGGTGCCGGGCGCGATCTCGGTGGGCGCCGTCAACAGCGCGAATACGCCGCCGTTCGGAGGCGAGCTCGTCAACGAGCGCTTCTCGTCGTCAGGCCAGGGCACTCAGCTTCTCTTCGATGATCATGGCAACCGGCTGCCACTGCCCGTTCAGCTACATCCCGTGACGGTCTCGGGCGTCGACAATATTGCCACCTCGGTGCCGGCTCTCGTCGACTTCTACGGCACCTCGGCCGCGACGCCGACGGTCGCGGCACTCGCCGCGCTGATGCTGGCGGCAAACTCTCAACTGACTCCCTTCGCAGTGTCGGACGTCATGCAGCAGACGGCGCTGGAAATGAAGGACACGGACAAGGCCGGCGCCGGCCTGGTCCGCGTCGACCCGGCGGTCGCCGCAGCCAAAGCCTATGCCGACGTGCTGATCGAGTTCAGCGGCAACACCAGCCTGTCGCAGCACGGCATCAACTACTTCATCAATCAGATCGGAGGATGGGGCAGCATCGAGCTGAAGGCCAATGGCAAACCGGTCATCGCCGGATTACAGAACGGCTGGGTTCCGGTCGGCGCCGAAGCGACGGCGGACGGCTATCAGGTCGCCTGGAAGCTGCAAGGGTCCGAAGTCTACAGCGTCTGGACCGTCGACCCGCTCGGCAATCTCGTCAGCAAGCCGTTCGAGAAAGTGGCCGGCACCAGCACCGAACTCGAGACAGCGGAGCTCGCCTTCCATCAAGATCTCAATCATGATGGCATCATCGGCGTACCTCTGAATCTCGATGGAGTCGTGGCCTGGTCAGCCGGCTGGCGGGACAAGGCGCCCGCAAGCTATGACGGCCATAGCCTGACATTGAGCGCCTCGGCGACCTATGATGGGCTGCACACGCTGGACCGATTCCACTTTGCCGCCGACGGCAAGGGCGGAGCCACGATCAGCGTGGCAGGGGCAGGCACGGGGGCGGCCGCCGCAAACGGCGGCGATCCGTTGGTGCGATTCGACGCCGGACATGATGCGTTCGTCTTCGCCTCGCATTTCGGGGATATCCGCATCACCGACTTCGATCCGGCGCGCAATACGATCGCATTCAGCCCGGGCCTGTTCGCAAGTCAGCAGGCTCTGCTGGCCGCGATCCATGACGATGGCCACGGCAACGCCGTGATTGCGGACGCGGCGCACGACACGTTGACGCTCGATCACGTTTCGGTCGCGGCGCTGCTGGCACATCAGTCGCAGCTGCATATCGTCTGAGGCAGAGAACCGACAGCGCAGCCCGGCGTCAACGGCGCCGGGCGTGCTCTTGACCAAGTGAACGATCCTCAGCTGCGGAAGTGCTTGGAGAGCTTGAGGCCCTGGGCCTGATAGTTCGAGCCGATGCGACTGCCATACATCGCATCCGGGCGCGCCAGCATCTTCTCGTAGACGAGACGGCCGACGATCTGGCCGTGCTCGAGAATGAACGGCACCTCGCGCGAGCGCACCTCGAGCACGGCGCGCGCGCCATGCCCGCCCGCACCGGCATAGCCAAAGCCGGGGTCGAAGAAGCCGGCATAATGCACGCGGAATTCGCCCACCAGCGGATCGAACGGCACCATTTCCGCTGCGTAGTCCGGCGGCACCTGGACGGCCTCCTTGGAGGCCAGGATGTAGAACTCGCCAGGATCGAGGATCAGGCTGCCATCGGGCCGCGCCTTGATCGGCTCCCAGAACTCCTCGACCGCATAGCCACCGCGGCGGTCGACATCGACCACGCCGGTATGACGCTTGGCGCGATAGCCGACATAGCCATTGGCATTGGCGCCCGACAGATCGACCGACAGCGCCACGCCGCCGGCGAGATCGGCATCATCGCGGTCGACCAGCCGCTCGACCCGATGCAGCGCGTTCAGCTCCGCCTCCGTCAACACCGCGTCGCGGTAGCGGAAGCGGACCTGGGACAGGCGGGAGCCTTCACGCAGCAAGACCGGAAACGTCTTGGGGCTGATCTCGGCATAAAGCGGGCCGTGATAGCCGGCGCCGATCATGTCGAAGCGGCGAGTGCCGTCGGCGATCACCCGGGTGAACACGTCGAGGCGGCCGGTCGAGCTTTTCGGATTGGCCGCAGCCACGATATCCTTCGGCAGCGCCAGGCTCTCCAGCAGCGGCACGATGTAGACGCAGTTGGTCTCCAGCACCGCGCCATCCGCGAGCGCGAATTCATGCAGCTTCAACTCGTCGATGCGTTCGGCCACCGTCGATCCCGGCCCCGGCAAAAAGCTCGCGCGCACCCGATAGGCGACGTCACCGAGCCGCAGATCCAGGCTCGCCGGCTGGATCTGGCTCTCGACGAAATCATATTCCGGGATGATCAGGCCGGCCTCCGTCATCGCCACGATCATGCGATCGGGCAGGATGCCATGGGCGTCGGGAGGGAGCGAAAACGGCAAGACCTGATCCTTTGCAGGCGCCGGAACGGCGGCTTATCGAGCCTATATAGGGTCTTTTTACCGGTTATCCGATGGCTGGCTTGACGGGAAGGTCGGTTACGACTAAGAGCAGCACTTATCCCGTGGTGATTTGAGCCGGCCGGCTTGCAGCCACGTTAAATAAGTCGCTAAACAGGCCGGGGACGAATGTGATCCCGGCCGTGAGGAAGTTATCCCAGGCCGGTTTTTTTGTGCCCGTCGCCGGAGGCGGCGGTCACGATGGAGGTCACATGTCGAAGTCCCCCGCGAAGGCGCCCGCGTCGTTCGCTCAATATCGCCCCGAAACCCGGCTGGTGCATTCCGGCAGCTTGCGTTCCGAATTCGGCGAGACCGCCGAGGCGCTCTACCTCACCCAGGGTTTCGTCTACGCCACCGCCGAAGAATGCGAGGCCCGCTTCAAGGGCGAGGATCCCGGCTTCATCTATTCGCGCTTCTCCAACCCGACAACGGCGATGTTCGAGCGCCGCATGATCGAGCTCGAGGGCGCCGAGGCCTGCCGTTCCGCGGCCACCGGCATGGCTGCAGTGACCACCGCGATCCTGGCCCCGCTGCGCGCCGGCGACCACGTCGTTGCCGCGAAGGCGCTGTTCGGCTCCTGCCGCTATGTCGTCGAGGACCTGCTGCCGCGCTACGGCATCGAGTCGACGCTGGTCGACGGGCTCGATCTCGACCAGTGGCAGAAGGCGGTCCGGCCGAACACCAAATCGTTCTTCCTGGAGAGCCCGACCAATCCGACGCTCGACGTGATGGACATTCCGGCCATCGCCGAGATCGCGCATACCCACGGCGCGCGGCTGATCGTCGACAATGTGTTCGCCACGCCGATCTGGCAGAGCCCGCTCGCGCTCGGCGCCGACGTCGTCGTCTACTCCGCGACCAAGCATATCGACGGCCAGGGCCGCTGCCTGGGCGGCGTGATCCTGTCCTCGGAGGCCTTCATCGCCGAGCACATCCACAATTTCATGCGCCAGACCGGCCCGTCGATCTCGCCCTTCAACGCCTGGGTGCTGCTCAAGGGCCTGGAGACGCTGGCCGTGCGCGTCCGCGCGCAGACCGAGAACGCGGCGAAGGTTGCGGATTTTCTTGCGACGCATCCGAAGATCTCGCGACTGATCTATCCCGGCCGCGAGGACCATCCGCAGGCGGCGACCGTCCGGAAGCAGATGCGCGCCGGCTCGACCCTGGTCGGCTTCGAGGTCAAGGGCGGCAAGGCCGGCGCGTTCCGCACGCTCAACGGCCTCAAGCTCGCGCGCATCTCCAACAATCTCGGCGACTCCAAGACGCTGGTCACGCATCCCGCGACGACGACGCATCAGCGGCTGTCGCCGGAGGCGCGCGCCGAACTCGGCATCAGCGAGGGCTTCATCCGCTTTTCGGCAGGCCTCGAGCATGCCGACGATCTGATCGCGGATCTCGACGCCGCCCTGAGGGCGGCGTAGCGAATGGCGAAGTGGCGAATAGGGAGTAGTCAGTGGCGAATAGAACGACCTCATTCCCTATTCGCTACGCGCCATTCCCTACTCGCTACTCACTATTCGCCCCTCATCACATCGGCCGGTAGGTCGGCACGTTGGCCGGGGCGTTGACGCCGAGCTTGACCTGACCGACCGAGCGAATGATGTCGTCGCCAAGCAACTGGGCGAAGCAGGCATAGCCCCAATCGCTCATGTGCAGGCCGTCCGAGATCACGAACTCATTGATCGGGATCGCCTGGCGCTCGTGCCAGTCGCGCATCACCTCGAAGCGCGGGAAGATGCCGGCGTGATGCAGCTCGGCGATGCGGCCGAGCAGCTTGTTCATGCGGCTGGCATTCTCGGAACGCTCATTGACGCGCGGCGAATATTGCAGATCGACCAGCACGACGTCGGAGGCCGCCGCCTGGATCTTGGCGACGCCATCCTCGACCAGCTTTGCGGTTTCGGCCGGATCGAGATCACGCAGCACGGCATTGGTCCCGACCTGCCAGATCACGAGATCGGGGTGATGATCGATCACCGACGTCTCGAGCCGCTTCATCATCTCCGGCGCGTCCTCGCCGCCAACGCCGGCGTTGATGACGCTGATGTCGGCCATCGGATATTGCCGGCGCAATTGCGCCGCGAGCCGGTTCGGATAGGTGTAGTCCGGCGCACTCGCACCATAGCCCTGCGTGGAGGACGAACCGAACGCGACGATGACGACCGGCAGTCCCGAAGCCAGCTTGTTGGCAACGTGCGGCAGCGAGATGAAGTTCTTCTTGGCCACACCCTTCGGCGGCAGGCACGGCACGCGGTTGAAGATGTCGGTCGCCGACTTCGCGACCTGCTTGACCTTGTCGATCGCCCGGTCGGTGATGCTCCTCTGCTGCGACGCGGGTTGCGTGGCCGCGAGAGGCTGAGCGGGCGTGCCCGGCGCGCTGATCTCCGGCGTCGCGGGCTGGGTCGGCGGCGGCGATGGCTGAGCGGCGGCCGATGGGCGCACCGCGGCGATCTGGCCGCGATCCCTGGCTGCCGGCCTGGGCCAGCATCATGTGGCCGATGGTCGGCCGTAACTCACCGATCGAAACGGTCTCTGCGTCAGGCGCAGGCGGGGCAGCGCCGTCGGCACGCGCCAGCTGCGCGCTCATCGAGAGCGCGAGCACCATGGCGACGACGGCGGACAGCGTCTTCCAGTTTCCGGATACGCGGTCTTTACAGGTGGAAGTCATGAACAAGACGGATCCTAGTTCTGCTGTGCCGGCCCGAGATGCGCCGCGTCGATGATGAACTTCGACAGCGCCCGGCCGAGACAGTCGTGAACCTGCTTGGCCAGCTCGATCCCGTGCGTCGGATTGAACAGGTCGAAATCGCCCTGCTCGTTCCATTGCCGCATGATGGCAAAGCGATCGAACAGCGGAATGTCGCGCTGCTGCGCCACCACCCGCATGTTGTCGATATAGGGCGGCACGGAGATCAAGGTCTCCGTGCGCGGGCTGTATTGCAGGTTCATCAAGATGACATCAGCCCCCGCATTCTGCAGCGTCGCGACACCGTCATTGACTGCCTGACGAAACTCATCAGGATCGATGGACCGCATGGCGTCGACCGTACCGGTTTGCCAGACGACCAAATTAGGCCTTTTTCCTTCCACCAGTTTAACAAAATTGGCAGCCGTTTCCTCTGCTGTTTTCTTCGGCTGCAGCTCGACGCTGATATTGACGGAGACGGACGGCAGCCTCTCTTTCAGAGCCGCCTGCAGCCGGGCGGGGTACGCATTGGCGTCGGAGGCGCTGACAATGGCGGATGAGCGGCTCCCCACCACCAGAATATCAAGCGGACGGCCATTCTTCACGGCATCTGCAACTTTTGAGAGTGGGCTCTCGGTCGTCAGCAGGTAGGCCGGCACCTCGCAATTTTGCGGTGCATCTTCGGCCCAAGCGACTCCGGCCAGCGAGATCGCCAGCGCCGCGACACCAAACCTTAACCACGAGACGGACTTCATCAGCCCCCTCCCGCCATATCCGCGTTGCTGCGCGCACCCTTCCGCGCCGCACCCTTATCGGCCTCACGCTTGTACCACGAAATCAGCGAGGCAACTCCCCACATGGCCAGAATGCCACTCAGACTGATCAAGGCGTGCATCATGGCGCCGCCGGACACTTCGGCAAGTACGAAGTGTCCGGCAAACGCCAGAAACACGCCGAGACAGAAGATCTCCAGCGAGTGTTGCCCACAAACAATCAACGGACGCAGCCAGCGCGACTTCAGCGGGGGCCAATCCTTGGGCAGATAGTGGACGGTGAGTGCTGCGAGTGCGAGGAAATGGGCAAAACGCAACACGTCAAGGTCTGTTTTGTCGATCGGATACATCCATTGCTCGATTCGCCGCGGCATCAGATGACCGAGCTGCGGGATGTACCAGGTCAGCGTGACGAAGAACGCCGCCACCAGATAGGCGACGCAGATACCGAGCGTGATCGGGGAGTTCAGGATGCGTGACATGCGCTTGGCGCCGCCCAGCGCACACCACGCGCCGAACACGAACAGCAGCTGCCACGCAAACGGATTGAAGGCCCAGAAGCCATTCGGATAGGCCGAAAGATAGAGATCGAACTCCCAGGTGACCGCGTAGAGCACGACCGACAGCCCGAGCGTCACGTCAGGGCGCCAGCGCATCAGCCACAGGATCAGCGGCAAGAACAGCATCAGCACGATGTAGAGCGGCAAAACGTCCATGTTGACCGGACGGAAGCGCAGGATCAGCGCCTGGACGATCGTCACGTCCGGCTGCTTCAGGAAGTCCATGATCCCCATCTCTTCGGTGTAGAGCGGGTTCTCGAAGCTGGTCGCGACGTAGGAGATCTCGGCGAGGAAGATCGTGAACAGGAAGACGTGGGCGACGTAGATCTGCCAAACCCGGCGCAGGATGCGCGCGGTGGCGACGATGAAGCCGGCATCCTGCATCGCCCGCCCATAGACGAAGGCCGCGGTGTAGCCGGAGATGAAGATGAAGATCTCGGTGGCGTCGGAGAAGCCGTAATTGCGGATCGTGAACCAGGTCAGCAGGTTCGGCGGCAGATGGTCGATGAAGATCAGCCACAGGGCCAGCCCGCGAAACAGGTCCAAGCGCAGCTCGCGCTCGCCGACCGCCGGGAAGGTGATCGCGGGTGCTGCGACGCTCGCGGGCGCAGCAGTCTCCGCCGGCGCAGGCCCAGCAGCGGCTCCGGGGACGGACGGTCCGGCAATGCGATCGGCAATCGACGTCATCAGGCACCACGTCAAGGCTGCCAGCCCGAGAGGCACGGCAAAGGGAATGTAAGGCTGCGCAATTTTTGCGCAAGCGATGAAGGACTTATCAGCTCAGCCGTGCCCCGGTTTTTGATCGACGCCAGGCACAGGCTCGAAGGGATCGATTCAAGATCCGGTTCGAAATCCGGTTCCAAGACCAATTCCAAGACCTGACGGCGACAGCGGACGCACAACCCGATCGCTTCGCTATCCACAAGCTGCGCCGGCCGTCACGGTCTCCGGTCCGAAAATCACGACGGAGCCGCGTGTGCGAACGGTGGAGTCCGCGATTCTGGTGCCATAATCTGGAACTGTGTTGAAAGCTGGGTACGCCCCGGATTGGTTCCCTGGCAAGTTTCCGCTACAATGCATTCATGTACCGCGCCGTGACTCGCCAGATCGAAGTGACCGTCGAACCGAACTTTCTGCCCGAGAAATCCTCGGTCGCGGATGGCCGCTGGTTCTGGTCCTATACAGTCGTCATCACCAACACCGGCGAGGACACGGTGAAGCTCCGCAGCCGGCACTGGATCATCACCGACGGGGTCGGCCGGCAGCAGGAGGTCCGCGGCGAGGGCGTGGTCGGCGAGCAGCCGGTGCTCGCGCCCGGCGAGCGCTTCGAATACACCTCCGGCGTGCCGCTCACCACCGCCTCCGGCTTCATGGCGGGCTCCTACCAGATGGAGAGCGCGAGCGGCGAGCACTTCGACATCGCGGTGCCGGCGTTTTCGCTCGACAGTCCGGACGGCGGCAAGAGGGTGTTGAACTAGCCGGGGTCGTAACGCGACGGGCAATTGGCATGCGTGTGGCATGCGTGCTCGGACGGAGCATCCGAGGCGCAACACCTTGCTAACAAAGATCCTTGCTCGCTGCGATGCATTTTCCCGTCGGGGCCAGCACATCGCCTTGCTCACCTGCGAGCTCATCCTTGTCGTCATCCCGAGAAGCGAAGTGACGACGCAATCCAGAGCGGCGTCAACGGCTCTGGATCGCGTCACTGCGCTCGTGATGACGTGTGTAGAACGAGGATCACCCAGTTACTCTCGCCGCAACGCGACGAGAGAGCCGCTCAGTTCTCCGTCACGCCCGCTTCATGCGGGGTGAACTGATAGACCGAGGAGCAGAACTCGCAGGTGACGACGACCTTGTCGTCCTTGACCATGTCGGCGCGGTCCTGGGCGGAGAAGCTCTTGAGCATGTTGGCGACAGCGTCGCGCGAGCAGGAGCAGCGCGCCTGCAGCGGCACCAAGTCGAACACGCGGACGCCGCGCTCGTGGAACAAGCGATAGAGCAGACGCTCGCCGGACAGCGCCGGATCGATCAACTCGACATCCTCGACGGTGGCAACCAGCGACTGGCCCTCGACCCAGGCCTCGTCCTCTTCGACGGCATGGAGTTCGGTGCCCTCGGGCGCATCGCCGGGATGCAAATCGGCCTGGCGCAGACGCTCGGGCGCCTGCGGCAGGAACTGCGTCAACAGACCGCCGGCACGCCAGCGAAGCTTGCCGCCGCTCCACTCCTCGCCGACGGCGAGGCGCACGCGGGTCGGGATCTGCTCGGAGCGCAGGAAATATTCATGCGCGGCCTCCTCCAGGCTGCCGCCGGTGAGCGCGACGAGACCCTGGTAGCGGCTCATGTCGGGACCCTGGTCGATGGTCATCGCCAGATGGCCCTTGCCGAGCAGTGCGCCGGAGTCCCTCGCCTCCGAGAGGCGCGCCTCGTCGTAGCGCGCATAGGCGCGCAGGCGGTCGGGCGCCTGGAAGTCGACCACCAGGAACGACACCGGCCCGTCGGTCTGGGTCTGCAGGATGAAGCGGCCGTCGAATTTCAGTGACGAGCCGAGCAGGGTCGTCAGCACGATGGCCTCGCCGAGCAGCTTGCCGACCGGCGCCGGATAAGCGTGCTTGGTGAGAATGTCGTCGAGCGCCGGCCCCATGCGGGTGAGGCGCCCACGCAGATCGAGGGCGGACACTTCGAACGGCAGCACGGCGTCGTCGACCGGCACGGCCGAGGGCGCCCGGCCGGTATCGAGATGGATGTCGTTGTCGGGGGAATTGGCTGTCATCGGGCGTATTTGGGGATGATTGGAACGAATGGAAGGGCATTCTCCGGCTGTCGTCCCGACCTTGAGCCGGGACCCATACCGCGGACGCTATCGAAGGACATCGGTGGTCGTGACCCGTCCGATGTGGACGCAGAACATGGCGAGCCGCTCGCCACATCTCAAACTCGGCCCGAGACCAAACGGCGATCAACTAACGACCATCGCGCCAAGGCCGCAGATCAACGGCCACCGGTGCAAACAAGTTGGATCACGCGGTATGGGTCCCGGCTCTGCCCTCGCTGCGCTCGGTTGTCCGGGACGACGCCCCGTGATGGATGACCAGTCGCCCTTACGCCCGCTCGCCGAAGCACCAGGCCAGGATGCCTTTTTGCGCGTGCAGGCGGTTTTCGGCTTCGTCGAACACGACCGATTGCGGGCCGTCGATCACCTCGTCGGTGACCTCCTCGCCGCGATGCGCCGGCAGGCAGTGCATGAAGATCGCCTCCGGCTTGGCCAGCGACATCAGCTTTGAATTGACCTGATAGGGCTTCAGCAGATTGTGGCGGTGCTCGCCGTCCTTGTCGCCCATCGACACCCAGGTGTCGGTGACGACACAGTCGGCGCCGCTCACCGCCGCCTCCGGGTCGTGGCCGAGATGGATGTCGGCCTTGGTGGCGCGAATGAAATCCTTCATCGGCTTGCCCGGCGACAGCTGAGGCGGCGTGGCGACGTTGAGGCGGAACTTGAAGCGCTCGGCGGCGTGCGCCCAGGAGGCCAGCACGTTGTTGTCGTCGCCGGTCCAGGCGACGGTGCGCCCCTCGATCGACCCGCGATGCTCCTCGAAGGTCATCACGTCGGCCATCACCTGGCAGGGATGCGAGCGCCGCGTCAGGCCGTTGATGACCGGCACGGTGGCGTGCGCAGCGAGCTCGAGCAGCGCCTCATGGCTGAGGATGCGGATCATGATCGCGTCGACATAGCGCGACAACACCCGCGCGGTGTCGGCGATGGTCTCGCCGCGACCGAGTTGCATCTCGGTGCCGGTCAGCATGATCGCCTCGCCGCCGAGCTGGCGCATGCCGACATCGAACGACACGCGGGTGCGCGTCGACGGCTTGTCGAAGATCATCGCCAGCACCTTGCCCTCGAGCGGCTTCTTCGCGGGCTCGTTGGCCTTCAGCGTCTTCTTCATCCGGCTGGACAGCGCCAGCATGTTGCGCAGTTCCTCGACCGGCATCTCGGTGAGATCGAGGAAGTGACGCGGCGTATTGGCCATGGTCTTGCTCATGATGCGGCCGCCTGCTTCGCAGGACCGCCCGACAGCGCAGCGCAGGCGCGATCGAGCATCTCGACCGACTGTTCAATTTCAGCTTCGCTCACGATCAAGGGCGGCAGGAAGCGCACCACATTGTCGCCGGCGCCGACGGTGAGCAGCTTCTGCTCGCGCAGGGCCGCGACCAGATCACCGGACGGCACCACCGCCTTGACGCCGATCAGCAGGCCCTCGCCGCGGATCTCGGAGATGATGTCGGGATGACGATCGACCACGGCGGCAAGCTTCTGCTTCAAGAGCAGCGACATCCTGCGGACATGATCGAAGAAGCCGGGCGCCAGCATCACATCGAGCACGGCATTGGCCGCGGACACCGCCAGCGGATTGCCGCCGAAGGTCGAGCCGTGCGAGCCCGGCGTCATGCCGGAGGCCGCCTCAGCCGTTGCCAGCACCGCGCCAATCGGGAAGCCGCCACCGAGCGCCTTGGCCAGCGACATCACATCCGGCGTGACACCGAGCCAGCGATGCGCGAACAGATCGCCGGTGCGCCCCATGCCGGTCTGCACCTCGTCGACGACGAGCAGGAGGCCATGATCGTCGCAGAGCTGGCGCAGCGCCTTGTAGAAGGACAGCGGCGCCGTGCGCACGCCGCCCTCGCCCTGCACCGGCTCGATCAGGATGCCGGCGGTGTGCGGTCCGATCGCCTTCTTCACAGCCTCGAGGTCTCCGAGCGGAACCTGATCGAAGCCATCCATCGGCGGACCGAAGCCTTCGAGATATTTCGCGGAGCCGGTGGCAGCGAGCGTCGCCAGCGTCCGGCCATGGAACGCACCCTCGAAGGTAATGATACGATAACGCTCGGGGTGCCCCTTGGCGGCGTGATATTTGCGCGTGATCTTGATCGCGCCTTCCATCGCCTCGGCGCCGGAATTGGCGAAGAACACGTAGTCGGCAAAGCTCTGCTCACACAGCCGTGCTGCAAGTCGTTCGCCGTCGGGGCTCTTGAACAGGTTGGACATGTGCCAGAGCTTGGTCGCCTGCTCCTGCAGCGCCTTCACCAGATGCGGATGCGCATGGCCAAGCGAATTGACAGCGACGCCGGAGGTGAAGTCGAGGTAGCGATCGCCATTGATCGCGATCAACCACGCGCCCTCGCCACGCTCGAAAGCAAGATCGACCCGGGCGAATACGGGGAGCAGATGCGTAGCGGCAACACTGGTCATGACAATCACATGAGCTGACGGGCTGGCCGAGACACGCGCCCTGCGGCGCCATCGCATCAGGGACCCCACCCTGGAAAACAAAATGTGCCGCCTTTTCAAGGCGGCACGTGCACCTATTGTATGCGGGCGGCGCTTGGAGTCAACTACGCGTCAGCTGATCCGCGCCATGGTGACCGTGACATTGCGGATGCATGACACAGCTCAAGATGGGCCACAGGGAACCACGGAATGTGTGGACTGTGGCCTCCGACTCTTGCGCGGGAGTCACGCCATATTGTAGCGTTTTCAGCGTCGAGTACGACATCTCGTGCGGCAGTTCCGATCCCTCTAGAAGTTCTTTGTTCGCGTAACGTCCGGGTGCTTCACGCGCTCCCGGCGAGGGATAAGGGATTCTGCCGTCAGGGATTTTCTTGAGACAGATATCGCAGCGCCGTCCCAGAATTGGCCGGCGCAACGCGAAGGGAAAGGTTCGATGACGGTACTGACCTGGTCCGACGATCGCGTCGAGCAACTGAAAAAACTCTGGGAAGCCGGGCTTTCGGCCAGCCAGATCGCCGCGGAACTCGGAAACGTGACGCGCAACGCCGTGATCGGCAAAGTGCACCGGCTGGGTCTGTCAGGCCGCGCCAAGAGCCCGGCGACTGCAGCCCCGCGCCAGCGCAAGGCGGCCCGTCCGGCTCAGCCGATGATGCGGGTGGCGCGTCCGGTGGCGCGCGGCAACACCGCGCTCGCTCAGGTTTTCGAGGTCGAGGCAGAGCCCGATCCAGTTGCATTCGACAATGTCGTGCCGATGAACCAGCGGCTGTCGCTGCTGGAACTCAACGAGGCCACCTGCCATTGGCCGGTCGGAGATCCGTCGAGCCCGGATTTCTTCTTCTGCGGCGGCAAGGCGCTGGCCGGCCTGCCCTATTGCGCGCAGCATTCGCGCGTCGCCTATCAGCCCGCGGCCGATCGTCGCCGCCAACCGGCGAAGTCAAGCACGCGCTGAGGGCTCGGCACGCACGGGCGATGAGGATGGCTCCGCATCGCCCCACGCGCTTCACCTCCCCGGCCTCAATTCACAATGGCCGACGAGGATCGACCCGGCACACGCCGGCTGCGCGCGCCTCGGTGGACTACGCCGCTCGCGCGGGCTTCGACTGCGGGAAGCACGCCGTGAAGGCAGCGCCCTTGCGCGGAACGCTTTCGATCAGCAGCCGGCCGCGATGGCGGTTGAGAATGTGTTTCACCAGCGACAAGCCGAGCCCGGTGCCGCCCTGCGCGCGACTGTCACCGACGTCGACGCGATAGAACCGCTCGGTCAGGCGCGGCAGATGCTCAGGCGCGATGCCCGGGCCGAAATCGCGGACCTTGACCCGGATTTCCGGCGTCCCTTCGCCGGACACCGCCTGCTCCAGGGACACGATCACGCGCCCCCCCGAGGCGCCATATTTCAGCGCGTTCTCGATCAGGTTCTCGAACACGCGCAGCAGCTCCTCGCGATCGCCGGCGATCGTCACCGGCGCCTCCGGCAGGCTGGTCTCGATCACCACCTGCCGCTCGCGCGCCAACGGCTCAAGCCCGTCGGTGACCTGGCGAATGATGGCGACCATTTCGACCATGGTGTGGGGCTGAACATGCGCCGACAGCTCCACCCGCGACAGCGACAGGAGGTCGTCGATCAGCCGCGCCATGCGGGTGGCCTGGGTGTGCATGATGCCGAGGAAACGCTCGCGCGCCTTGGCGTCATCCTTGGCCGGCCCCTGCAGCGTATCGATGAAGCCGGACAGCGCCGCGAGCGGCGTGCGCAACTCGTGGCTGGCATTGGCGACGAAATCGGCACGCATCTCCTCGACCCGCCGCAGCGGTGTCAGATCGTGGAACGTCATCAGCATGCATTTGTCGGTGCCGCCGAATGCCGTGGGCACCGGGACGGGGGTGATGATCAGCTCCGTCCAGCGATCGACCGGCACGTGATCGTGATAGGTGGCGCGCCGCAGTTCGGTCGAGGCAATCGCCTCGCGCAGCGCGGTGATGATCTCGGGCGTACGCAGCGCGAATTGGGCCAGCTCGCCCTTGCGCAAGGCGGGCGCAAGTTGCGCCGCCGCCGCATTGAGATGGATGACGCGTCCGGCGCGGTCGAGCAGCACGGCCGGCACTGGGATGCCGGCCACCACGGCGCTGACCGCGGCGGCCTCGACCGGGTTGGCATGGCGCTCCTCCTCGCGTTTGGCCACGGCGCTGTGCAGCCGCCATGGCACCAGGGCCGCGCCTGCAATGCACAGGAATACCGCCAGCGCCCGGAACGGCAGCAGCTCGTCGAGCAGCACCAGCCCGGTCAGGGCCAGCGCGGCCGCGAGCAGGATGATCGCGGAATGACGCAGCCGGTCCGGCCAAGGGGCGAAGAATGTCGGGGGAGCGTCCGAGGGAGAGTCAAGAGCCATCGCGTCCTACTCGTCTCCCGTTATTGCTTTCAGGCTCAGGAATCGCTGCGCTTCCTCACATAAGCGGCTTCGGGCGGGGGGCTCGGATCGAGGCTGAGCGCCGCCTGGCGCAACCGCTTCGACCTCGCGCTGATGATGACCTCCCGAAACGTCAGCAAGATTACAGAAATGAGGAAGGGCGCCAAATAATACAGCATCCGGAACAGCAGCATTCCGGCCAGCAGCTCCTCGCGGTCCATCTGCCAGAGCCCGACCAGCATCGCGGCGTCGAACACGCCGAGCCCGCCGGGCGAATGGCTGGCGAAACCGAGCAGCGTGGCGGAAACGAAGATGACCGCGACCACGACGAAGCCGAGATTGGGCTCGTCCGGCACCAGCACATACATCGCGAGCGCGCAGAAGCCGAGATCGATAATGCCGATCGCGATCTGCAGCAGGGTCAAGGGGCCGCCCGGCAGCACCACGGTCCAGGGCCCGCGACCGACGACGCGCGGCTTGGTCCAGACCCAGGCGACATAGCCCATCAGCCCGACCAGGATGGCGATGGCCGCCAGCCGGTTGACCCAGGGCGGCAGCTGGTCGATCGAGGCCGCCGCCTCCGGATGGTAGCTGATGCCGAGGCCGAGCACGGCCGCATTGCCGAGCCAGAAGGTGAGGCCGGCGAGAAAGCAGATCTTGGCGACGTCGATCGCGTTCAGCCCATGCGCCGAATAGATGCGGTAGCGCACCGCGCCGCCAGTGAAGACGCTGGCACCGACATTGTGGCCGATCGAATAGCTGGTGAACGCGGCGAGCGCATTGACGCGGTACGGCACATGGTCGTGGCCGATCGTGCGCACCGCGAACAGATCGTAGAATGTCAGCGTGAAATAGCCTGCCGCGACGAACAGCGCGGCCAGCGCGATCTGATGCGGCTCCGTGCTCTTGATCGCCTCGAGCACCTCGTAAGTGTCGATGCCGCGCAGCATGTGATAGAGGACGTAGCAGGCAATCGCGATGACGGCGATGCTGATCAGCACACCGAGCTTGTGCAGGACTTGCTTCTCGCGCAGGAACGTGGCCGCTCCGCGTATGGCTTCAAGCATCTACACCTCTAACCGTGACAACATCACGATGACTGGGCTCGGCACGGGGCCCGGAAGCCGCCGCATCACCTGCGCACACAACGCCCTGGTAGCGCGTTTCGACGCATTGGGGAACACGGGCCATATGAACCGAAACCACCGCATGGCTATACTTAGCAGGCTTCGCGGAAATGCGATGCACCGTTTTGCCGCACATGCGGCGAAGCTGCGGCGCCGACCAACTTGCGGATCCCCGGTTAAACTTCGGTGAGGAGCGCCGCTCTCCGGGCTTTCCGGGGGGACGGGGATGGCCATGATCAGACGATAATCGTCCGATGCCGCTTTGACAGGCTCGGACGTCGTCAAACCTTCGTGTCTGCAGACCACCGTCGGCCTTGCGCCAGCGATGACGCGGCGCAGCGCGAGCCCGGGCGCGACGCCTCGCCGGAGAATGGTCGCGCATCCGCGGGGGGCGGACGGAGGGGATTTGCCGTCCCGAGGGGCTCAGGCAGCGGATTTGGTCCGCATGCTGCGGACCACGACCAAAGCGCGCAGCCAGGTGCCGATGGTGCAGCCGACCAGATAGGGCACGAACAGCAGCAGCAACAGCTCGAGCCAGTAGCCGGCCCGGCCGGGGATCAGGCAGGCCACGGCGGCACCGACCAGGATGGCCGCGAGCGCCGACAGCAGCAGCATGACCGGGCGCGACACGCCGGGAGCCCGATGCACCACGGCGACCCACCCCATGGCGAGCCCGATGGCGAAGGCGCCGGCCAGCCAGCCCCAGTGGAAGGCAACAAGATAGGCCATGTCGTCACCTCACCAGGAATTCGATGCGCCGGTTCTGCGCCCGGCCGTCGCCGGTGTCGTTGGAGGCGACCGGCTGGGCGCTACCATAGCCGACCGCCGTGAAACGCTCGGCCGGCAGCCCGGCCTTGGCGAGATAATCCACCACCGCCTGGGCGCGCTTTTCCGACAGCGCCTGATTGGCCGCCGCGTCGCCTTCGGCATCGGTATGGCCGGCAATCTCGACATTGGCCGCGGGACAGCGCATCGCGATCTCGACCAGGCGGTCCAACAGGCCGGTGGAGTCGCGGTCGAGATCGCTGCGGCCGGTCTCGAAGCGGATCCGGGCCTTGCCGAGCAGGTCGGAGAACAGCTGCTGGCACACCGTCGGATCGACCGGGGCCGCAGCGGGCTTGACGGTGATGTCGGCCTTCACCTGCCAGCCCTGCGGCACATCCTTGGCGAGCCCGGTGCGGATCTGCCCCGCGGCCGCATCGTAGAGCGCATCGCCGGAGATCTTGATGTCACGATCCGACACGACCAGCGTGCCGGTCGACAGCCGCGACAGCGCGCCGAGCGCCGGCACCACCGCATTCACGAAATTCGCCGGCGCACCGACGCTGTTCTTGAGATTGTCGACGACCTTCTCGCTGAAGAATTTGCGCGACGACGAGCCGACCACGACAGCATGGATGTTCTCGTCTGGCACATTGCCCGACAAGGTCACCGTGACCGCCACCGGGTCCTTATAGGCCTGGAAGATGTAGGGCGGCGCCTTGACCTCATTGTTGGCGACCTTGAAGCCGTCCGGCAGCTTGGCCAGCGCCGCCGCGATGGCCTCGCGGCCGCCAAGATCGCGCGCCATGCCCGTCAGCGACACCTCGCCATCGGAGAGCGTGAACTTGCCGTCCTTCAGCCGGCCGATCTGACCGATCAGCAGCAGCGCGGCATCCTCGAAATGCGGCGGCGCGCCGCGCGCCAGGCTCATCTGATCCGCGACCTCGCCGCCCTGCAGCGCGGAGCGCGTCGCCTCCACCAGCTTGCCCTTGAGCGCCGGCAGCGGCGCATTGCCGCCCAGGGTAACGCGGACGACATCGCGTTCGACCGACCACACGAACGGCTTGGCTTCCGGCACCAGCCGGGTCTCGTCATTGACGAGGCGCACCCCTGGCACGGCATCGACGGCAACCACCGCATCACGGCGGCCGGCCTCCGAGAATGCATTGGCGCGCAACGCTACGTCGCGGCCATCGACCGTGATGCTGGTCTTGTCGAGCACGGAGCCCTTCAGTGCGGCTGAACTGCGGCCGGCGAGATCATTTTCCAGGGGAACGGTGCTGGTCCAGGCCGCGAAGCCCCAAAGCACGACAAGCGGGATGACGCCGGGCCACCATTTGCCGCTCCACCTGAAAAGTCCGCGCATTCGTCATCCGTCGCATCGAGGAAGCAGAGAGAAAACAAACCCTTGCATGCCTGTCAAACCGGAAATGAGGCGAGTTTTCCGGTATCCTGCAAGGCCGCGGCTAAGGTTTTCTTCAGCGGTTTGTCGGTAACGTTGTCCGACCACCCACCGGGCCGCTTATTTCAGATGAAGCGATTTCGCAAAAGTTTTATTCGCGCCGGCTTGGAAGCGCTGTATCTCAGCGGCGCGCATGTCTGGCTGCGCCCGATTTTCTCCGGCGTGGGCGCGATCTACACGCTGCATCATGTGCGGCCCCGCCGCACGGCAGAATTCCAACCGAACTGTCATCTCGAAGTCACGCCGGAGTTCCTGGGCCAGATGCTGTCGCATCTGCGCGACCATGAGATCGACATCGTCACGCTCGACGAATTGCACCGGCGCCTCGTCTCGCAGGATTTCTCGCGCCGCTTCGCCTGCTTCACCTTCGACGACGGCTATCGTGACAACCGCGATTTCGCGCTGCCGGTCATGCGCACCTTCGGCGCCCCTTTCACGATCTATGTGACCAGCGATTTCGCCGCCGGTGTCGGACGGCTCTGGTGGGTCGCATTGGAGCGCCTGGTGGCCAAGGCGCAGCAGATCGAGGTCGAGATCGGCGGCCTGCGGCTCCGGCTCGACGCCTCCACGCACAGCGCCAAATGCGTGACGTTCCAGCGCCTGCACGATTGGCTGCGCTCGCTGCCGAGCGAGCATGACATCCGGCGCGAGATCAGCGCGCTGTGCGCCGAGCACGGCGTCGACGAAGCGGCGATTTGCCGCGAGCTCTGCCTGTCCTGGGACGAACTCCGAGCGCTGTCCACCGAGCCGCTCGTCGAGATCGGCGCGCACACGATGAGCCATTGCAGCCTCGCCAAGCAGACCGAGGAGATGGCCCGCAGCGAAATCACCGAGAGCCGTGCGCGGATCGAGGCCGAACTGCAGCGACCGGTGCTGCACATGGCCTATCCCTATGGCGACCGCGCGGCGGCCGGGCCGCGCGAATTCGTGCTGGCCGCGGCGAGCGGCTACAAGACCGCCGTCACGACCCGTCCAGGCATGATCTTCCCGGAGAGCGCCGATCACCTCACGGCGCTGTCGCGCGTGTCGCTGAATGGCCATTACCAGGACCCGCGCGTGCTGCCGGTGCTCACCTCCGGCGCCGCCACCGCGATGTGGAACGGCTTCCGCCGCATCGACGCGGCTTAGATCGTCCAGGCTTCAGCGCGACTGCGCCCCCTTCCCGCGACTGCGTCTCACTTGACAGTGGAGACAGGCTGCCTCCACAAGCGCAGCCGATAAAGAAAGGGAGGCACCATGCTCAAGAACCTGTTCTCACTCGACGGGCGCATCGCGCTTGTCACCGGCGGCTCGCGCGGCATCGGCAGAATGATTGCAGCCGGCCTGCTCGCGCAGGGCGCGGCGCGGGTCTACATCACGGCGCGCAAGGCGGGTCCCTGCGAGGAGACTGCCAAGCAGCTGACGGCCGATTATGGCGGCGAATGTATCGCGCTTCCGATCGACATCTCGACGATGGCCGGCATCGACAGGTTGGCGGCGGAGATCAAGCAGCGCGAGCCGAAGCTCGACATCCTCGTCAACAATGCGGGTGCAGCCTGGGGCGCGGATTTCGACGAATTCCCGGAGAGCGGCTGGGACAAGGTGATGAACCTCAACGTCAAGACGCCGTTCTTCCTGACCAAGGCGCTGGCAGCTCCCTTGCGTGCAGCCGCGAGCGCGGAGCGTCCGGCGAAGGTCATCAACATCGCCTCGATCGACGGCATCTTCGTCAATCCGCTGGAGACCTATTCCTACGCGGCCAGCAAGTCCGGGCTGATCCATCTGACGCGGCGCATGGCGGCGAAGCTGATCCACGACCACATCGTGGTGACCGCGATCGCGCCGGGACCGTTCAAGTCGGACATGAACAAGGCCGCGCGCGACAATGAGGACGAGGTCGCCAAGCGCGTTCCGGCGGGGCGCATCGGCACCGACGAGGACATGGCCGGCACCGCGATCTTCCTCGCCTCGCGCGCAGGCGACTACGTGGTGGGGAATACGATCGCGGTCGACGGCGGCATCGTCTACGCGAATCCGGGCATTCCGGGCGCGGGCTGGGATAGTTGAAAAGGGCGAGTAGCGAGTAGGTCATGTCCCTATTCGCTGCTCGCCACTCCCTATTCACACCTCATCAAGTCTCGATCTTCACATATTCGAAATCGCCCGGCTTGTTGTCGATGCCGACCTTGGGCGGGGCGATCCAGGAGGCGTATTCGCCGATCTCGGTGACGGGCTTCATCAGCGAGGTGATGTAGGCGCCGTCATCGGTAGAGGGCAGCCAGTCGCCCTTGCGCTTGGCCCACGTGCCCTCGTCGATCAGGATGCCGTCGGGCGTCGCATGCACGTCCTTGAACTCGCCGATGGCACGATGGAAGGCGACGTGCGGCAGCTTGAGCTGGAACTCGTAGCCGGCGGTGCTGATGATCTTGTTCCAGCGCAACAGGCCCTTGACGCAGTCCTGCGAGTAGTCGTCGCGCAGCCGCATATTGAGCGCGGTGAGCGCCGGCTCGTCGACCAGCCTGATCTCGCCATCGACGAACTTCAGGACCGGATAGGTCGAGTTCTTGAGCTGGTGGTCGTCCTGGATCTGGGTCTCGTGATAGCGGCCCTTGATACCGGCATTGAAGGCGTTGGCGGCGTTGGTGGACACCTCCGAGCCGAACAGGTCGAGCGACAGCGTGTAGTGCAGGTTCAGCTTCTTCTGGATGGTCGGCAGGTCGATGACACCGAGCGCGCGCACCTTGGCGATATCGGTGGGATCGTCGATGCCGGCCGCACGCATCGCATCGACGGTGCGCTGGATGACGCGGCCGACGCCGGTCTCGCCGACGAACATGTGGTGCGCCTCTTCGGTGAGCATGAAGCGGCAGGTGCGCGACAGCGGATCGAAGCCGGACTGCGCCAGCGAGTGCAGCTGCATCTTGCCGTCGCGGTCGGTGAAGTAGGTGAACATGAAGAAGGACAGCCAGTCCGGCGTCTTCTCGTTGAAGGCGCCGAGCATGCGCGGGCTGTCCGCATCGCCGGAGCGGCGGCGCAACAACTCGTCGGCCTCCTCGCGGCCGTCGCGGCCGAAATATTTCTGCAGCAGATAGACCATTGCCCAGAGGTGACGGCCCTCCTCGACATTGACCTGGAACAGGTTGCGCATGTCGTAGAGCGACGGCGCCGTCTTGCCGAGATGGCGCTGCTGCTCGACCGAGGCCGGCTCGGTGTCGCCCTGGATCACGATCAGGCGGCGCATCAGCGCGCGGTATTCGCCGGGGACCTCCTGCCAGGCCGGCTCGCCATAATGCTCGCCGAACGGGATCTTGCGGTTCTCTTCCTGCGGCGCAAGCAGGATGCCCCAGCGATAGTCGGGCATCTTGACATAGTCGAACTTGGCCCAGCCGCGCGGGTCGACCGAATAGGCGGTGCGCAGATAGACCAGCGATTGCTGGAAGCCCTCCGGCCCCATGTCGTTCCACCAGTCGACATAGCCCGGATGCCATCCCTCCAGCGCCTTGAGCACCTGACGGTCCTCAGCCAGATTCACGTTGTTGGGGATCTTGGTGCTGTAGTCGACGTTCAGAATATTCATATTCATCGCCGTGCTCCTTGGCCGGCGAATATCGAATGGAGAGTAGCGAATGCGGGATTCGGTTTTGGCCCTCCCTTCCCTATTCGCTACTCCCTATTCGCTATTCGCTTTTCTATGCGCTCTTACACTCGCGTCATGTCGTATTGCGGCCGCTCGCCGGTGCCGTAGCGCCGGAGTGCGCCCTCCTCGCCGACCGCATTGGGCCGCTGGAAGATCCAGTTCTGCCAGGCGGTGAGGCGGGCGAAGATCTTCGATTCCATCGTCTCGGGGCCGGCGAAGCGCAGATTGGCTTCGAGACCGGTCAGGCTGTCCGGCGAGAAACTGGCGCGCTCCTCGAAATAGACGCGGATCTCGTCATCCCAGTCGATATCGTCGAGGGCGAAGGTGACGAGCCCGAGTTCCTCGGCCTGTTCGGCCTCCAACGGCTGGCCGGCATGCTCGCGCACGCGGTCCAGCTCCGAGGGGTCGGCGAGGAAGCGCGACTCCAGCCGCGTCAGGCCATGGCTCATCGGATAGGGGCCGAAATTCATCGCCGACAATTCGATCGCCGGTGCGGGGCGATTGTCGCCCTGGATGGTGCCGATCAGCATGTAGGAGCGGTCCGAGGCAAACACGAGCTCGGCGAGCGTCCCCGCGAAACAGGAGCCGGGCTCGACCAGCGTCACCAGCGTGCGCGACGTCACGTCGATGCGCTTGAGCACGCGCTTCCAATAATGCCGGATCTCGTTGACCAGCCAATGCGCCTTGTTGGCGTCCAGGAACGCATCATGCGCGAGGACCTGGGCGCGGTCGCCATGCGACTTGAACACCAGCATCGCGATGCCGAGCTCATTGAGGCGCAGATGCAGGATGGCATCGTCGAGCTCACGCGCGACCTGCAGCGGCCAGAACGCCGCACCCTGGGCGATCAGGCCGTCGACATCGGCCGGCGGCGCCGCCTCCGGCGCGGATATCGTGATGGTGGCGATGCGGGCCGCGCGGTCGATATCGACATTGACGAAGCCATAGCGGACGCTGGTGGCGTCGATCACGCGGTTGAGCGGCGTGAGCGCGACACCCTTGCCGCTGCCGTTGCGCTTGGAGGCGGCGGCGAACTCCTTGGCGCGCTCGGCCACCTTGGCCTCGACCTTGGAGTTCGGCGCGATCTCGTCGACCAGCCGCCATTGCACGGCACGCTTGCCCTTGACGCCCTCTTCCGTCGTGCAGAACGCGTCCGCGCGGTCGCGGCGGACCTTGCGCTTGTCGACGACGCGGGTCAGGCCGCCGGTGCCCGGCAGCACGGCGAGCAGCGGCACCTCCGGCAGCGAGACCGAGGACGAGCCGTCATCTGCCAGAATGATGTGATCGGTGGCGAGCGCAAGCTCATAGCCGCCGCCGGCCGCGGTGCCGTTTATGACCGTGATGAAACGCTGGCCGGAATTCTCCGATGAATCCTCGAAGCCGTTGCGGGTCTCGTTGGTGAACTTGCAGAAATTCACCTTGTGGGCATGGGTGGCGCCGGCGAGCATGCGGATGTTGGCACCGGCGCAGAACACGCGCGGCTTGGCCGAGCGCAGCACAACGACCTTGACCTCGGGGTGCTCGAAGCGGAGACGCTGGACGGCGTCGGCGAGCTCGATGTCGACGCCGAGATCATAGGAATTCAGCTTAAGCTGGTAACCCTCGAACAGGCCGCCATTCTCGTCGACGTCCATCGCAAGCGTCGCCACCTCGCCGTCGATCGACAGCTTCCAATGACGATAGCGGGAGGGATCGGTCTGGAAATCGATGAACGTCTTGCCTCCCGCGAGCACGCGGTCTTCCCCGGCCATGAGTCACCCTTACGTTGCTGGGCTTATCGTTAATATGCACAATAGTTCATGTTCAGCCTAGCGTCTACCGCAAAAAGCCAGAACATGCATTTTGTTTCATGTTCGGGACAGCGAGGCGGGCAAGGTGGCTACGGCGAAATCGGCGATGATGCGCAAGGTGGCGTCTGTCGCCTCACGATGCGGGGAATGGCCCGTCTTGGGCAGCATGGCCACCTCGACCGGGCAGTAGCACTCCTCCTGGATGATCTCGACCTGGCGGATAGTGCCATACTGGTCGTCGATCCCCTGAATCACGGCGACCGGCACCCGGATATAGGCAAGGGCGTCGGTGATGTCCCAGGCCTGGAAGGCTGGATCCAGCCAGGCGCCGTTCCAGCCAAAGAACGCATTGTCGACGTCCTTGTGCCAGCGCGCCAGCTTGGCGCGCAGCTCGGTGGTCTCGTAGGCGGTTTTGATCGCGGCGATCGAGGACACCGAGACGTCCTCGACGATGACATGCGGCGCGATCAGCACGATGCCGTCGAGGCGATGATCGGCGTGGCTGCCGGCATATATCGCGGCGATGGAGGCGCCGTCAGAATGGCCGACGAGCAGGCCGCGCCGGAAGCCGATCCGGTCGAGCAGAGCCAGCAGCACATCGCACGCCTCGCGCTGCATGTAGTCGAGCGGCCGCGGCAGCGGCACCGGGCTCGAGGCGCCGTAGCCGGCGCGCGAATAGGCGAACACGGCGGCGCCGGTGGCGGCCTGAAGCTTGTCGGGGAAGTCGCCCCACAGGCCGACGGAGCCGAGCCCTTCATGCAGCAATACGATGCATGGCCCATCTGACGGCTGCGGGCCGATCAGGCGATATTCGAGCTCGGCGGAGCCGATGGTGAGGAAGCCGTTCGATGAAAGCTGCACGGTCACTCTCTCCTTCGTCATGCCCGGGCTTGACCCGGGCATCCACGTCTTTCTTCGTCGCAGCGGGATGGATGGCCGGGTCAAGCCCGGGCATGACGACAACTATGAGCTCGGCCAACGACTAAGAGCTGACCGACGATTGGGGCGCCCCCTCGCGCAGCTTGAAGCGCTGGATCTTGCCGGTTGCAGTTTTCGGCAGTGCGTCCACTACCTCGATCCAGCGCGGATATTTCCACGGGCCGATCTTCTGCTTGACGTGATCCTTCAGTGCTTCGTGCAGCGTCGCACGATCCACGCTCGGCCTCAGCACGACATAGGCCTTCGGCTTCAACAGCCCTTCCGGATCGGCCTCGGGCACGACAGCCGCTTCGAGCACCGCGGGATGGGTGATCAGCGCGCTCTCGACCTCGAATGGCGACACCCAGATGCCGGAGACCTTGAACATGTCGTCGGAGCGACCGCAGAACGTGTAGCGCCCCTCCGCGTCGCGGACATATTTGTCACCGGTACGCGTCCAATAGCCCTCGAAGGTTGCGCGCGTCTTGTGGCGCTGATTCCAATAGCCCTCGCCTGCGGACGGCGCATGCACCAGCATCTCGCCGACTTCGCCGTCCGGCACGTCCTGGCCGGCCTCGTTGACGAGACGAACCTGATAACCCGGCACAGGGCGGCCGGATGAGCCGTATTTGATGTCACCGGGGGTGTTGGAGAGGAAAATATGCAGCAACTCGGTCGAGCCGACGCCGTCGAGGATATCGACGCCGAACCGCGCCTTCCAGGCATGACCGACGGATTCCGGCAGCGCCTCACCGGCCGAGGTGCAGATGCGCAAGCCGCTGCCGGCCGTCTCATGGCGCAGCGACTCATCGTGCAGCATGGCCGCAAACAAGGTCGGCACGCCGTAAAAGATCGTCGGGTTGTAGCGCTTGAGCAGCTTGAACATCAGCGCCGGCGTCGGCCGCTCGGAGTTGAGGATCGTGGTCGCGCCGACCGACAGTGGAAAGGTCAGCGCGTTGCCGAGGCCATAGGCGAAGAACAGCTTGGCTGCGGAGAAGCAGACATCGGTCTCGCGGATGCCAAGCACCTGCTTGGCATAGGTCTCCGCCGTCGCGGCGAGATTACCATGCAGATGGCGGACGCCCTTCGGCATGCCGGTGGAGCCGGATGAATAGAGCCAGAACGCCGGCTCGTCCTCATGGGTGGCGACGGTGTCGAACTGATCGCTCTCGCGCGCTAGCTCCTCGGCGAGCCGCTTGTGGCCGAACGCATTGCTGCCGGAGACGACCACGCAGTCGAGATCAGGCATCCGTCCGACGACGTCCTTCACCACCGGATACAGCGCCTCGGAGACGAACAGCACGCGGGCGCGGCAGTCGGCGAGCACATAGGCGTATTGTTCGGAGGTCAGCAGCGTGTTGAGCGGCACAGGGACGATGCCGGCGCGGATCGCGCCGAGAAACACCGCGGGAAAATCGACCGTGTCGAGCATGATCATCGCCACGCGCTCTTCGCGGCGGACGCCAAGGCGCCGCAGCATGTTGGCGACGCGGCAGGTCTGCTGCTGCAGTCCGCGATAGGTCAGCTCGGAGACCGTGTCGGTGTAGGCGAGCTTCTCGCCACGGTCCGCTTCGACATTGCGGTCAAGCAACCATGACACCGCATTGTACGACCTCACGGCGTTCCTCCCCCGACATTTGAATTATAATTCATAGAAGGCCACCAACGTCGCTTGCTGTCAATCCTTCCCGGCATTATGTTTCCGAGTCACAAGAGTGCCTCAGGAATATGACGCCAGACAGCGACGCTCCGCGCGACGACGGCCAGTCCGCGGCCGAGACCGACTTCCTCGACCAGCTGGGCCAGCGGGTGCGGCGGATGCGCGGCCTTGCCGGCATGTCGCGCAAGGTGCTGGCCCAGGTCTCCGGCATTTCCGAACGCTACATCGCCCAGCTCGAAAGCGGCAAAGGCAACGTCTCGATCGTGCTGCTGCGCCGGATCGCCAACGCGATCAACGCGCCGCTCGACGACATCATTCCCGGCAGCGAGCCGTCGCCGGACTGGCCCGTCATCCGGGACCTCCTGAAGAAGGCGAGCCCGAGCCAGATCGCCGAGGTCAAGGATCTGCTCGCGGGCGGCGCGTCGGCGCCGCTGCGGCGATCGTTCTCCGGCATCGCACTGATCGGCTTGCGCGGCGCCGGCAAATCCACGCTCGGCAAAATGCTCGCGGAACGGATCGGTTGGAGCTTCGTCGAATTGAACAAGGAGATCGAGCGGCAGACCGGTCTGTCGGTCGCGGAGATCATCGCGCTCTATGGCCAGGAGGGATTTCGCCGCATGGAGCAGGCGGCGCTGCAGCAACTGCTCGCGCGCAAAGAGCTGATGGTGCTGGCGACCGGCGGCGGCATCGTCTCCGAGCCCGTCACCTTCGACCTGATCCTCAACGCGTTCTACACGATCTGGCTGAAGGCAAAGCCGGAGGAGCACATGGCGCGCGTGCGCGGCCAGGGCGATCTGCGGCCGATGGCCGACGATCGCTCGGCGATGGCCGAGCTGCGCAACATCCTGGTGAGCCGCGAGCCGCTCTATGCGCGGGCCAATGCGGTGGTCGACACCGCGGGACTGACGGTCGAAGCGGCCGCGGTGCGGCTGAACGAGGTGGTGCAGCCTGTCATCGCCAACGAGGCCCGGATCTTCGCGCGGGGATGAGCTGGTCCTTCAGCAATCACGACCCGACACAAAATTCCGGGTTCAAAGCGTTCGGCCTTGCCCCGAAATGACAAGAGTGGCGGCGGAATGAATCAGCCACCCGTTGCGGCGATCGCGCGGTCGTGCGCTTCGAGGATCGTCTTCAGCTTTTCCTTGGTGTCCTGCACGTCAGCGCCGGTTTTCTCGTCCAGCAGCAGGCGGTTGAGCGCGCTGTGAGTCAGCCGGTTGGCGACCCATTTGCGCTCAAAGCCGAGCTTTGACTGCACCGTCGAGATGATGGTCACGCACAGCGACAACACCGTCGCTGCGGTCTTCGCATCATAGCCGAAGATGGCGCTGCTGGTCTGCGACAGCACCGCAGCCGTGGCGCTGAACACCACGACGCAGACCGTGGATCCGTGATTGGCGAAGCTCCACAGCTTCTGCCCCCGGCCGCTCCAGCGCAGCGCATCGCTCAGTGTGCGCGCGACGAAATCCGCGCCCGCTTCCTGCCCATGTCCATTGGCCATCGTCCCCTCCCCCGTCGCGCCGGCCTGGAAGGCCGGCACAGCCCATGATTGAGAGACAATCCAACGACAACGGCCGGCGTCGCGCAAGCACGAGCCGGCCGTATGAGCGAATGACGGCGCAGATCAGCCCGGGATCTCGAGCTCCCGCAGCTCCGCATAGGTCAGCGGCGTGAGGCCGGCGCCATCGAAATAGATGAAGCGCAGACGACGCCGCCGGGAGATGAAGTTCGACGGCAAGGGATCGTAGCGGAAGGTGCCGCCGCCGAGATGCGGCGTCAGGCTTCCCACATCGGTGAGCGCATCGATCTCGACGCGCAGCAATTTGAGGCTCGCGCCGTCGCGCAGGATCTCGAACGGAATGCGCGCGAGCCGCAGGAAGCTGGTCGGATCCGGCGCGGCGATGAAGCCGTCGACGAAGGCGGCTTCAACCTTGTCGAGATCCGGCTCGACCACTGGGGCGGGCTTGGCGCCCTCCGGCTGATGCGGCGTCTGCCACTGCACCGGTGAGCGGCCGTGGGGATGGTTATGCCCTGGGCCGTGCGGCGGGTGATCGTGATCATGAGGATGATCATGACCATGCGAATGGCCGTGGTCGTGATGATGATGGCCGTGGTGATGATGTCGCATCAAGGGCCTCAATAGCTGACCGGCTTGTTGATGATGTGCTTGTGGCTGCCGAGCTTGCCATGCGCGACCATCGAGCCCAGCGCCTCGACGACGACGCGGACGCCGATCAGCGCGGTGATGTCCGAGGTGTCATAGGGCGGCGAGACCTCGACCACTTCGAGGCCGCACAGGCCCTCGGCGGCGACGAGGCCGAGCAGCTTCAGCGCCTCGCGCGGCAGGAAACCGCCGGGCTCCGGCCAGCCGGTGCCGGGCACGAAGCCGCAATCGATGGAGTCGACGTCGAACGAAATGTAGACCGCGTCGGCATCCTTCCAGGCCAGTTCGAGCGCGATCTCGGCGGTCTTCTCCAGGCCGATCTTCTCAATGTCGGCGATGGTCAGCACGTTGGTGTTGCGCTTGCGCGCGACCTCGACGCCCTCGCGCGGCACCTGCCAGCCGCCGATGCCGAGCTGCACCAGGTTGGTCGGCGACACGTTCGGCAAGTTGGTCGCCCAGTACCAGGGCGTGGTGTGCATGCGCTCGTCGAGATCCTTCTCCTGGATGTCGATATGGCGGTCGAAATGGATGATGCCGATCCTCTTGTCGGTGCATTGCGCGATGCCGCGCACGCAGGGAAAGCCGATCGAGTGGTCGCCGCCGAGCATGATCGGCAGCGCGCCGGACGAGAACACATGCGCAACGCCGCGGCTGATCTGGTCAAAACTCTTTTCCAGATTGGCGGGAATCGTGAAAACGTCGCCGGCGTCGCACAGGGTCATCTGCTCGCGCAGGTCGACGCCGAGCTCGTAATTATAGGGCGTGTAGAGCGCGGAGATGCGGCGGATGCCCTGCGGCCCGAAGCGGGTGCCGGGGCGATAGGTCGTGCCGGAATCGAAGGGGATGCCGATGACCGCGGCGTCATATTTGCCGACGTCGCGGACGTTCTCGACATAGGGCGCCTTCATGAAGGTGTTGATGCCCGCGAAATGCGGCAGCTCGCCGCGTGCGAAGGTCGGGATCTCGCGATCGGTCAGCGTGTCGGCGCCGGGCAGACCCATGTCGAGCGCCCATTGCCGCTCCTTGCGCCAGCCATTGCTCGGCAGCTTGCCCTCGGCCTCCAGCGCCTGCCAGCCCTGGGTCGCCATCTTGTCGAAATCCGGATGGTGACGGCGCATGCTTCGGCGCTGTTGTTGCAATCCGGCATGGCGCGTGCGGCGCAAGGACGGGAACGACATGAAAACTCTCCTTCGTTTCTTTCGACGTTTCTTGAGGCTGACTATTGCGCCGCCTGCACGCTGGCACGGATGAAGCCGAGCACGGGCACAGGACTCTCGCGGGTGAGATCGAGATCGTAGGTGATGCGGGCGCCGAACCGTTCAGGCGCCTGCGGATCCTTGCGGGGACGGTCGAGCGCAATCAGCCGCGTGGCCAGGCCGAACGCCTCCTTGATGTCGTGGGTGACCATCACGATGGTCATCTTGTGCTCGCGCCACAGCGGCTTGATCAGCGCATGCATCTGCGCGCGGGTGCCGGGATCGAGCGCGCCGAACGGCTCATCGAGCAGCAGCACGCGCGGCTGCTTGGCCAGCGCCTGCGCGATCGCCAGCCGCTGCTGCATGCCGCCGGACAGCGCGCTCGGATATTTGTCGCAGTGAGCGCCGAGACCCACGGCGTCGATCAGCGCGCGGCTCTTCTCGACCGCCTGCTTGCGCGCGATACCGATCAGCCGCGCCGTGAACGGGCGGGCGGCGAGCTCATAGCCGAGCAGCACATTGCCGAGCACGGTCAGATGCGGAAACACAGAATAGCGCTGGAACACGATGCCGCGGTCGGGCCCCGGTTCGGCCGGAAACGGCTCGCCGTCGAGCAGCACGGCGCCCTGGCTCGGCCGCTCCTGGCCGAGGATCAGCCGCAGGAACGTGCTTTTTCCCGCGCCGGAGGGACCGACGATCGACAGGAAGGTGCCGGAGGTGATCTCGAGATTGATCCGCTCGAGCACGACCTGGTTGCCATACTCGACCCAGACGTTGCGGAACGACAACGTGCTCATCAGCGGCTCGCTCCCGCATAGGCCCAGGGGAAGGCGCGCTGGCCGAACCAGATGAGCGCGTAGTCGAAGATGTAGGCGAGCAAGGTGATCCAGACGACGTAGGGCAGGATCACGTCCATCGACAGATAGCGCCGGACAAGAAAAATGCGATAACCCAGCCCGACGTCGGAGGCGATGGCCTCCGCCGAGATCAGGAACAGGAACGCGGGCCCGATCATCAGGCGCAGGCCCTGGATCAGCCGCGGCATGATCTGCGGCAGCACCACACGGATCGCGACCTGCCAGGTCGATGCCCCCAGCGTCTGCGCCTTGATCAGCTGCTCGCGCGGCATGTTCTGGACTTCGAGCGAGAGGTCGCGGACCAGCGTCGGCGTGACGCCGATGATGATCAGCACCACCTTGGACAATTCGCCGAGGCCGAACACGATGAACAGCACCGGCAGCACCGCCATCGGCGGGATCATCGAGAGCACCGCGACCAAGGTGCCGAAACCGGCGCCGGCGATCGGTAGCAACCCGATCGCAAGCCCGAGCACGAGACCAATCATCGCGGAGATGCCGAGCCCGAGCGCGAGGCGCTGCAGGCTCGCCGCCGTATCCGACCACAGCACGTAATCGCCGGAGCGGCGATCCGGCTCGGTGGCGAGCCGCTTCGACGTCGCGACCATCTCGGAGACCGGCGGCAGCAGCTTGTCGTCGGGATTATCAGCGCGCCGCTGCGCCGAGCCGACCACGTAGATGAGGGCGATCAGCAGGAACGGCAGGAACGCCAGCAGCATCCGGCTGCCCCGGTTCGGAACGACGTTCATGGCACGCGGCATTGCTACGCTCCCTCAATCCTCTCCATGGCACGATGGTCATGGTCGATGTGCAGCGCCGCACTCGGCGCCAAATCCTCATGGTGACGAGCCCGCGTAGCCCGGATGAGCGAAGCGACATCCGGGTTCACACGCGACGCCTCGTGAGACCCCGGATATCGCATCCGCCTTCGCCCTCCGGGCTTCGGCTTCCGCTCATCCGGGCTACGATCCGCCCCTTCTGATGGTGAGGAGGCGCGTGAGCGCCGTCTCGACCCATGAGGCCCGGTGGAGGCCTCATCCTTCGAGACGCTCGCTGACGCGAGCTCCTCAGGATGAGGGTTGAAACCGGCTGCGCAGAAACTCAGAGCTTCCCGTCGGCGGCCATCTTCATGTAGGTCGGGTCGAAGCGCAGCTTGACATTGGTGGTCGAGCCCAGCGCCTTCGATGGCGTGGAGATGCCGACCGCATCCTTCGACTTCACGTTCTCGCCGAGCAGATTGTGGTCGAAGCAGAAGGTGCGGACGTGATCCATGATCTTCGGCAGCTCCGGCCCGGTCATGAAAGCGAGCGCGTCCTTCGGCTCGTAATACATGAACGTGGTCTTGAGCTGGGTCTCGAAGCCCGCGAGATCGGTGCCCGACAGCTTGGCCATCGCCTCACGCGCGGCCCTGCCCTTTTCGCTCTGGTCCTTCATCAGCGCGATGGTCTCGTACCAGATGCCGACCAACGCCTTGCCGAGCTCCGGATTGTCCTTGAGCGTGGCGCTGTTCACGACCAGGAGATCCTCGATTTCGCCGGGGATCTTGCTGGAGTCGAACACCAGGGTTGCGCCGGGCTCGGCCTTCACTTCGAGCAGCTGCGGATTCCAGGTGACGACCGCGGTGGTGTCCGGCGACTTCGCCGCCGCGACAATGTCGGCATCCGACGTGTTGACCGTCTTGATGTTCTTTTCCGACAGCTTCGCGGTCTCCAGACCGCGCGCCAGCAGATAATGCGACACCGAGAGCTCGACGAGGTTGACCTTCTGGCCCTTGATATCGGCCAGGGTCTTGCCCTTCTTCAGGACCACGCCGTCATTGCCGTTGGAGTAGTCACCCATGATGATGGCCGACGTGTCGACGCCGCCGGCGGCGGGGATCGTCAGCGCGTCCATGTTGGTGACGGTCACACCGTCGAACTTGCCCGCGGTGTACTGGTTGATCGACTCGACGTAGTCGTTGATCTGGGTGACCTTGATCGAGATGCCGTATTTGTCGGCCCATTTCTTGACGATCCCGGATTCCGCGGCATAGGGCCACGGCATCCAGCCGACATAGATCGTCCAGGCGATGTTGAATTCCTTCTTCTTCTCGGCAAACGCAGGCGACAGCGATGCGGTCGCCAGGGTCGATGCCGCGAGCAGGGCAACAAACAGATTTCGTGCTTTGAACATGTCCAGTCCCTCATCGGTTTTGTGACCTGCGGACTGGCAAATACAACCTCGAGCCTGCCAAGCGCGGCCACTGAGGTCTCCCGGGTTTTTATCCCGCCGTGCACCAGGGCTCTCCCCTGGCGGCTGCTCTCGGACCAGCGTTCTCATCGAGAGAACCGGAACCCTAGCTGCCAACTCTGAACATGAGATCAGCAATCCTCGTGCCAGAGAAAAATGCTTGCGATTCAACACGAGCAATCGCACGCTGTGCCCAAGAAATTGGCAGCACGAATTGAAGTTGGGCGATGGGACCATCGGCCGACGTGAGCCATGTGCCGGGCATGAACCCGGCGGCGCACGCAGGCGACCTCATCAGACCAGTATCAACCGACACGCTTTTTGGGGTTTCGTCGACATGATCAGGTTGTCCCGGGTCGCACTTGCATCCGTTCTGGCTTTGAGTTTCTCCGCCGGAGCCGCCGTCGCGCAGAGCGCGCCCGCCGCCGATGCGCCGGCTCAGCCTACCCCGGTCCAGCCTGCCCCGGCCCAGCCCGCGCCCGCCGCAAGCCCCGCCCCGGATGCAACGCCCGCACCGGCCGCCTCGGCCGACAAGACGGGTGACGCCAAGCCGGCCAAGGAGGCGACTGCGCCGAAGCAGAAGCGCACCAAGACCAGCACGCGCAGGGAAGTCGAGGACTCACTGCGCAGCGGGACCGTGCCCTCGCGCTACCGCAGCCGGGTGCCGAGGGAGTATCAGAAGTATATTCCATTCGCGCGCTGACGCGCCGCTCAGGCCGGTGTGAGCTTCACGATCACGCCGACGATCAGCATGAAGGCAAGGCACAGCAGCGTCTCGATGTCGGGGTGGTTTGACCAGAAGCCGCGCCGGCCGGATACCGGCTTGTTCTGCGCTTGGATGTCGATGGGATGCGCCCGCATTTGCTCGACCTTTGATAAAAGGCAAAACAAACTACTACCCTGAGAGAATAGGTCCGGCCCGAACGCATCTCAATGCGAAAAAACGGCACATGTCAGCTTGGCTGCCGGATTCGGCGACGAGCAAGCCGGCAGTTAGTGACTCCGCCATGCCCGGGCTTCTCAGAGTGCCGAACAACGTGGATGGCCGGGACAAGCCCCGGCCATGACGATGTGGAGACGGTCGAGCGCACCACTGCTTTCGTCAAATGCGGTAGCCCTGCGCTTGCGGGAGGGGGGGAGGGTTGGGATGGAGGCGCTACAACGGCAGTCTTTCCGGAGCGTTCCCCCACCCGCATCGCATCTGTCGATGCGATGCGACATCCCCCGCAAGCGGAGGAGGCACAGACTGCGTCTGCCGCAGAGAATGACTGTCAAATCCCGAGATAGCGGTGTTGCAGCTCGGGCTCGGCCATCAGCTGTTCAGACGTGCCGTGCCAGACGGTACGGCCCCGCTCGATAATGTAGTGGCGGTCGCAGATGCGGGTGAGATGCTCGACATTCTTGTCGATCACCAGGATCGATTGCCCGCGCGATTTGAGCAGCGACAGGCAGTTCCAGATCTCCTCGCGGATCAGCGGCGCCAAGCCTTCGGTCGCCTCGTCGAGGATGAGCAGTTTCGGATTGGTCATCAGCGCGCGGCCGATCGCCAGCATCTGCTGCTCGCCGCCGGAGAGCTGGTTGCCCATGTTGCTGCCGCGCTCGGCCAGCCGCGGAAACAGCGCATGGATGCTGTCGAGCGTCCACGGATCGGCGGCGCCGAGCCGGTTGGTGGAGGCCGCCACGAGATTTTCGGTGACCGTGAGATTCGGGAAAATCTGCCGCCCCTCCGGCACGAGGCCGATGCCGAGCTGGGCGATCCGGTAGGACGGCAGCTTGCGCGTTTCCTGGCCGCTGAACCGGATCACTCCGGCGCGGGCCTGGGTCAGGCCCATGATCGAGCGGATCGTGGTGGTCTTGCCCATGCCGTTGCGGCCCATCAGCGAGACCATCTCGCCGGGACGGATCGCCAGCGACAGACCGAACAGGACCTGGCTCAGGCCATAGCAGGTCTCGATGCCGTCGACCTCGAGCAGCATGGCGCTTGTCCCCTGATCAACCATGGCCGACCACCACGTGCTGATCGCCGAGATAGGCGCGCTTGACCTCCTCGTTCTGCCGGATCTCGTCCGGCTTGCCCGAGGCGATGATGCGGCCGTAGACCAGCACCGAGATGCGGTCGGCCAGCGCGAACACCGCCTCCATGTCGTGCTCGACCAGCACGATCGAGACCTCTTTGCGCAGCTCATTGAGCAGCTTCACCATGCGCTGCGATTCGGTGACCCCAAGGCCGGCCATCGGCTCGTCGAGCAGCAGCAGTTGCGGCTTAGTGGCGAGCGCGACCGCCAACTCCAGCTCACGCTGCTCGCCGTGACTGAGCTTGGAGACCAGCACGTCGGCGCGATGGCCGAGGCCGACGCGCTCCAGTGCGGCGCGCGCGGTGTCGCGCAGCGTCTTCTCCTTGCGCGCATTGGCGAAGAACCGGAAGGAATGCCGGCCGTCATGGGCCTGCGCCGCCAGCGCGACATTGTCCGCCGCAGTGAAGTCGGTCAGCAGCGAGGTGATCTGGAACGAACGCGCCAGCCCCAGCGCGCTGCGCTTGTAGGCCGGGAAATGCGAGATGTCGCGGCCCCCTAAGAAGATGCGGCCCGCATGCGGCGCGAGATGGCCGGTGAGCTGGCTGATCAGGGTGGTCTTGCCGGCGCCGTTCGGGCCGATGATGGCGTGGATCTCGCCCTTGGATACATCGAGGCAGACGTGATCGGTGGCCACGATGCCGCCGAAGCGGCGGACGAGATTGTCGACGCGAAGCAGCGGTTCAGCCACGGTTCAATCTCCCGAGCATGCCCATGATGCCGCCCCGGCCGAACAGCACGACGAGCAGCAGCAGCGGCCCCATGATCAGCGCCCAATATTCGGTGAGCTGCGACAGCACCTCTTCCAGCACCAGGAACGCAACGGAGCCAACCACCGGCCCCATCAGGGTGCCCATGCCGCCGAGGATGACCATCACCATCAGGTCGCCGGAGCGGGTCCAGTACATCACGGCGGGGCTGACGAAATCGGTGTTGTTGGCGAGCAGCGCGCCGGACAGCCCGCACAGCATGCCGGCGATGACGAAGCAGGCGAGCTTGTAGCGCTTCGACGGGAAGCCGATCGCCTGCATGCGCTGCTCGTTGGAGCGCAGGCCCTGCAACACCAGGCCGAAGCGCGAATTGACGATACGCCAGATCAGCACCACGACCGCCAGCAGGCAGAACAGGCAGAGATAGTAGAACTGCACGCGGTTGCCGAGATTGATCAGGCTGCCGAAATCGCTGCGCTTGTACACGGTCAGGCCATCGTCGCCGCCATAGCGGGCCAAGCCCGAGGCGACGTAATAGGCCATCTGCGCGAACGCCAGCGTGATCATGATGAAATAGACGCCGCGGGTGCGCAGAGACAGCGCGCCGATCACCAGCGCATAGAGCGCCGAGACCGCGATCGCGACCGCGAACTGGGCGTAGCCGGAGCCGATGCCCTCCTGCGCCAGGATGCCGACGGCGTAGCCGCCGATGCCGAGATAGGCGGCATGGCCGAAGCTCATCATGCCGCCATAGCCCATGATCAGATTCAGGCTGACGGCCGCCAAGGCCAGGATCACGATGCGGGTGAACAGCGTGAGGATGAAGATGTTGCCGGTCAGGTTCGAATAGACCGGCAGCAGCACGAGACCGGCCACGACGAGGGCGGCCACGAGGGTCGAGACGTTGAGCTGTGATTTCATCTGCGGTTGGCCGGGAACAGACCTTCAGGCCGCGCCACCAGCACGATCGCCATCAGGAGATAGATCAGCATCGACGACATCGCCGGCGCCGCAGTGGAGGCCGCGGCCGAGTTCAGCACCTGGCGCAGCAGATTGGGCAGGAAGGCGCGGCCCATGGTGTCGATCAGGCCGATCATGATTGCCGCGATGAAGGCGCCGCGGATCGAGCCGATGCCGCCGATGACAATAACGACAAAGGCGAGGATCAGGATGTTCTCGCCCATGCCGATCTGCACCGTGAGGATCGGCGCCTGCATGAGCCCGGCGAGGCCGGCGAGCGCGGCGCCGAGGCCGAACACCAGAGTGTAGAGCAGCTTGATGTTGATTCCGAGCGCACCGATCATTTCGCGATTGGAAGCGCCGGCGCGGATCAGCATGCCGATGCGGGTGCGCATGACGCCGAGATAAAGCAGCAGCGCGACCAGCAGCGCCACGACGATGATCGCCAGCCGATAGGCGGGATATTGGATGCCGGGCATGATCGTGACCGGGAAGGCAAGCCACGGCGGCAGCGGCAGCGCCAATCCCGCAGGCCCCCAGATCAGCCGAACCGCCTCGTTGAAGAACAGGATCAGGCCGAAGGTCGCCAGCACGTGGTCGAGATGGTCGCGCCCATAAAGATGCCGGAGTGCCGTGAATTCGAGCACGATGCCGAGCAGAAGCGTGGCACCGAGCGCCATCACGGCGCCGAGCACGAAACTGCCGGTCCAGGCCACGAAGGTCGCCGCGAAATAGGCGCCCATCATATAGAGCGAGCCATGGGCGAGGTTGACGAGGTCCATGATGCCGAACACCAGCGTCAGGCCGGCAGCCAGCAGAAACAGCAGCAGTCCGAACTGCAGCCCGTTCAGGAATTGTTCGACGACGAGAAGCATGCCCCTCACTTCACGCTCAAAAAGACGGCGGCAGAACCGTGTCAGGAGCTGCCGCCATGCCCGTCCGGATCTTAGAACGGAGATGTTTTAAGCTTCAAGCAAATTCCAGGCCGATTCCCGCTCCGGCCGGGAGTTCTTCTGCTTATTTCATCGGGCACTTGTCGTGGAAACGGTCCTGGTCGTTCTCGACGATGGTGGCGACCGTCTTCAACGACAGCTGGCCATCGGCGTCCTTGACCACGTCCTGCAGGTAGAAGCTCTGGATCGGGATGTGGTTATTGCCGAACTTGAACGCGCCGCGCAGCGACTTGAAGTTGGCCTTCTCCATCTCGGCCTTCATAGCGTCCTTCTTGGACGTGTCGCCCTTGACCGCAACCACCGCGCTATTGATCAATTGCGCCGCGTCATAGGCCTGGGCGCCGTAATAGGTCGGACGCAGGCCGGTGTACTTCTTGCGATAGTCGGCGACGAAGGTCTTGTTCTGCTCGTTCGGCAGGTCGTTGACCCATTGCTGGGCGCCGGGAACGCCGAGCGCGTTCTCCTTCTGCAGCGGCAGCGACAATTCGTCGACCGTGAAGGCGGTGTAGAGCGGCATCTTCTCCTTGAGGCCGGCCTGCGAATATTGATTGAGGAACTGCACGCCGGCCGCACCAGGATAGAATACGAAGATGGATTCGGCGCCCGAGGCGCGCGCCTTGGACAACTCGGCCGAGAAGTCGAGCTGGCTGGGCCACACCGTATATTCCTCACCGACGATCTGGCCCTTGAAGGTGCTCTTCAGGCCCGCCAGCATATCCTTGCCGGCCGCATAGTTCGGGCCGATCAAAAACACCGACTTGACGCCCTTCTGGTTCATATAGAGGCCCATCGCGGCAGGCGTCTGGTCGTTCTGCCAGGAGGTCGAGAACACATAAGGCGAGCACAATTCGCCTGCGAGCTGCGACGGCCCAGCATTGGCCGAGATCAGGAAGGTCTGGGAATCCACGGCCGTCTTGAGCGAGGCCAGCAGCACGTTCGACCAGATGTAGCCGACGATGAAGTCGACCTTGTCGGACTGCACCAGCTTCTCGGTCTTCTGCTTGCCGACGTCGGGCTTCTGCTGGTCGTCCTCGTAGACCACCTCGACCGGCTTGCCGTTCATCTTGCGGCCGAGATGGTCGAGCGCGAGCTCGAACGAGTTGCGCATGTCGTTGCCGATCACCGCCGTCGGACCGCTGAATGTCGAGACGAAGCCGATCTTGATGGTGTCGCCGGCAAAGGCCGTGCTCGAAAACAGCAGCGCCGCGGCACCTGCCAGCCAGAAGCTCGTCTTCATGGTCTTCCCTCCCCTCATCACGTCGTTCTTATCGTTGTTACGTCACTGGCACGCGGCAGCGCGACAAGCGGCGACGTTTCGTCGCAGCGCTCCATCGCGCGATCGTCGTTTCGCGCACCCTCGATCCATGCACCATAATTCCCGGAAACGGGCAAAGGCAAGAACTATAGTGCCTGTTAAGGATACTGCAGCACAGCACAAGATACCTCCGACGGGCAGCGGAAGCCAATCAGAGTCGAGAGCAAGCCCAATATATTGTCATGCCCGGGCTTGCCTGCCATCCACGGCGAGCGGCAGCCGTTGAACGACGTGGATGGCCGGGACAAGCCCGGCCATGACGGAGTGACCAATGAGCGACCGCTCTTAGGATCGACTTTGAGCTTCGATGGGCGCCTCGTCCAAGCGGACCGCTTTACTTCACCAGCGCGCACCCACCGTCAGCGATCGGCCGGAACGCCTGGTCGGCCGGGATCGTCGAAACCAGCCGGTAGTAGTCGTAGGGATATTTCGACTCCTCCGGTTTCTTCACCTCGAACAGGTACATCGGATGCACGACGCGGCCGTCGGCGCGGATGGTCACGTCGCCGAACAACCTGTCCTTGCCCTTCACCGTCTTCATCTGCGGCACCACGTCCTTGGCATCATCGCTGCCGGTCGCCGCGACCGCATTGAGGTAAGCGAGCGTCGAGGCGTAGACGCCGGCCTGGTTGCCGCTCGGCATCTTGCCGTTCATGCCGGGACGCGCCGCGAAGCGCCTGGCGAAGGCGCGCGTGTCGTCATCCATGTCCCAATAGAAGGCTTCGAGCAGCTGCAGGCCCTGCGCCGCCTTCAGGCCCATGCCATGGATGTCGTTGATGAACAGCAGGAAGGCGACCAAGCTCTGGCCGCCTTGCTGGATGCCGAACTCGGCGGCCTGCTTGACCGCGTTGATGGTATCGCCGCCGGCATTCGCCAGCCCGATCACCTTGGCCTTCGAGCCCTGCGCCTGCAGCAGGAACGAGGCGAAATCTGTGGTGCCGAGCGGATGCTTGGCCGAGCCCAGCACCTTGCCGCCGTGCTTCTCGATGTAGTTGGTGGCCTCGGCCTCGATGCCCTGGCCGAGTGCATAGTTCACCGTGATAAAGTACCAGTCCTTGCCACCGCGCCCCATCATCGCGGCCGCCGTGGTGTTGCCGGTCGCCCAGGCATCGTTGACCCATTGGATCGTGTTCGGCGAGCAGGCCTTGCCGGTGAGGTCGGAGCTCGCGGTCGACGAAGCCAGGAAGGTCATACGGCTGTTGCGCAGGAGCTCGTTGACGGTGAGGCCGACAGCGGAGTTCGGTACATCGACGACAGCATCGACCTTGTCGACATCGAGCCATTTGCGCACGATCGCCGAGCCGACATCGGCCTTGTTCTGGTGATCGGCATAGACGATCTCGACCTTGATACCCTTGCCGCCACCGTTGAAATCCTCGGCCGCCATGCGCGCGGCCTCGACCGAGCCCATGCCGTTCGTGTCCTGGAAGATGCCGGAGATGTCGTTGAGCACGCCGACGCGCACGACATTGTCCGAGATCTCGCCGGCCGATGCCGCCGCCACGCCGAACGATGCGGCCAACGCGAGCGCAAACGTCTTGAATTGCGTCATGATGTTCCTTCCCCTGTTGTTTGTTTTCATTGTTGTCGTTACCGAAAGAAATCAGCTCTGCCGCTCCGGAATGCGGACGACGAGCCCGGCGAGCGCCGGCTGCACCTTGATCTGGCAGGACAGCCGGCTGTTCGGCCGGCGCTCGGCCGCGGTACCGTCGAGCAGCGCATCCTCGTCGTCGGAGACCGGATCGAGCTTCGACGTCCAGGCGTCGTCGACATAGACGTGGCAGGTGGCGCAAACGGCATTGCCGCCGCATTCGGCGACGATGCCGTCGACGCCATGGGTGAGCGCGGCCAGCATCACGCTGGCGCCGTCCTCGGCTTCAACGGTCTCGCTGCGGTTGTCGGGATGAATGAAGGTGATCATGGTCATGGGACAGCTCAGGCTGGAGTGAAGGTGACCGGCAGGCTCTCCAGCCCGCGCAGCGTGTTGTTGTAGCGGCGCTTCGATTCGCCGCTCATGGTGATCGCGCCGACCTTGCGGGCGAGCGCGGTCAGCACCGCCTCGCCTTCGAGGCGCGCGACGAGCTGGCCGACGCACATGTGAATGCCGGAGCCGAAGCCGACATGGCCGGAGACTTTTCGCGTGATGTCGTAGCTGTCCGGCTGCTCCCAGCGGCGCGGATCGCGGTTGGCGGCGCCCAGGAACATCAGCACCTTCTCCCCTTCGGGAATCACGATACCGCCGAGTTCGACATCGCGCGTCGTGGTGCGGAAGAAGGTCTGCACCGGACTTTCGAAACGCACCGCCTCCTCGAACGCGTTGCGCGCCAGCGACGGATCGGCACGCAATCGCGCCCATTGGTCGGGAAAACGGGCGAGGCAATAGACCGCGGCGCCGATGCCGTAGACGGTCGTGTCGAGGCCGGCCGAGAGCAGCGAACGCACCAGCAGCGGCGCCTCATCCGGCGTGATCTCGCCGCTGTCGCTGAAGGCATGGATACAGGCGCCGAAGCCGCCCGGCGTGAGATTGTCGCGCTGGCACTGCGCGGTGACATAGGCCTGATGCGGCGCCGAGCGCTCGATCGCCTGCTGGCGCAACTCGTTCGGGGGCCCGAACGCGTTGAACACCAGGCTGGCATAGGGAATGAGATGCTCGCGGCCCTCCGGCTGGAGACCGAGCGCATCGGGGAACACCGACAGCGGATAGGCTTCGGCGAGATCGGGAATGGCGTCGAACGAGCCGCGTGCCACGAGTTCGTCGACCTTGGCCTCGGCCGCGGCCATGAAGCCGTCGCGCAGCCGCTTCATGACCGCCGGCGACAGCACCTTGCTCAGCACCGCGCGCGTGCGCGTATGCGCCGGCGGATCCGCCTCCAGGATCAGGCTCGGCGGACGCCACGGCTTCTCCTTGGCGAAGTCGCTGAGGCCCACGCCGCGACTGGAGCAGAAGGTCAAGGGATCGTTGAGGACCGCATAGACTTCGGCATAGCGCGCGACGCCATAGACATTCCATCGATCGAGGTAAACCACGGGAGCCGCCTCGCGCATCTGCTCATGCGCAGGATAGGGATCATCGAAGAACGAGATCGCAAACGGATCGATGCCGAGATGCGGAATCGCGAGCGGCGGCGTGCCGGCCGCGCCTGCGGAAAGACCTGGTGGGTTCATGCGTTGCTCCCGAAGTTTGGCCTTGTCATGCGGCTTTTCCTATCCCTATGACTGGCGATGCATGGACGTTGGGGGTCATGAGCGAGAAAATCAGAACGCCGCGCAAAGCGCCGCCGCGCGAGCCTGAGGACCACGGCCTCACGCTCGACCTCGACCGCTATGTGCCGGCCTTCATCACCTTCATCGCCAACAAACTGTCGAACAGCGCGACCGCGTTCTATCAGCGCAATTTCGGCGTCAACGTCACCGAATGGCGGATCATGTCGCTGCTGGCGATCGAACCCGGCATTCCGGCGTCGCGCATCTGCAGCGTCATCGGTTTCGACAAGGGTCCGGTCAGCCGCACCCTTGCGCTGATGAAGGACCGCGGCCTGATCGCGATCCGCAACGATCCACAGGACGGCCGCAGCCACTCGATCTCGCTGACGGCCAAGGGCCGCGCCACCCATGACAAGGTCATTGTCGCCGCACTGGAGCGCGAGCGGCGGCTGCTGGCGTGTCTCGACAAGAATGAGCAGGAGATGCTGATCGCACTGCTCCGCCGCATTCACGACAATCTCGACGCCGTCACCAGCGCGAGCTAAGCCGTCTCGGGTCGATCGGTCCCGGAGCGGATCACCGCGGCTTGGCCGCCTGTCGGCGCGCACGCAAGCGACCGCGCCTGCCGCGAGCAGGCAGCGCATGGCGTTTCCATTCCCTGTGCGAGGCGCAAGCCCTCCTGCGCCTTCTCTTCTTCACGGCTCGAACCGTTCCACATATTGGTTGCTTTGGCAACTATAAACTTTGCAGCGGATGGACCGCTGCGGTGCGATGTCTCAACTTTTAGCCATCCACGAAGGCGGCCGGAAATGTCGCGCAGCTACGACTGTCGGTCAGATCCGCCCGTTGCGGCGCGGACTGCGGGAGCAGCGGATGTTGGGCTTCTTCTTCGGATTCAATGCGCGCCTCGGACGGCTGCAGTACTTCCTGGCCTCTCTCGGGCTCGGGGTCGGCTCGGCGATCCTTGCGACCATTGTGGTCGTTGCGCTGGCCGCAATTCCCAAAATCCCCGGCATGGTCCTGGGCGGGACGATCGTGGTGCTGATCGCGCTGTTCCTGTGGGCGAACGTGATGCTGCAGGCGATGCGCTTCCGGGACATCGGCTGGGACCCGGTCTGCGTGATTCCGGGCTGGATCGCGGCCATGGTGCTGGATTATGCCGTCGCTGGCCGGTTTCCAGACTATGCGTTGCCGGGATCACACCACGGCACATGGGCCGGCGCGCTGATCAATCTCGGCCTGACCATTGCGCTGCTGTTCTTCCCGAGCGGCGCCGACGACGCATCGTCCGGCGGCCCCTCCATCACCCGCTCGCCCCCGACGTCGGGCCGCGGTAGCCGGGTCCCGGCCACTGAGGCGCGGCTCGCGCGCATCACCGGCGGCGACGCCGGCCGTGGCCTCTACTGATCACGCCGGCCGATAGGCGGGCGCTATCGCACCATAGCCAATACGGGCTTGAAGCAACCCAGGCGTAGCGTTTTGATTTGAAGCCGGGGCGCAGCAGCGAGAGCCAGCTTCATGACGGGTCAGGCCCAGAATCAGCATCACGTGGTCATTGTCGGCGCCGGTTTTGGCGGCCTCGAAACGACTTACCGGCTGGCCGGCGCGCCCGTCCGCATCACGCTGATCGACCGCCGCAACCACCATCTGTTCCAGCCGCTGCTCTACCAGGTTGCGACGGCCTCGCTGGCGACCTCGGAGATCGCCTGGCCGATCCGGTCGCTGGTGCGGAACCGGCCGGAGGTGACCACTCTGTTCGCCAGCGTCAACGGGATCGACGCGGCCGGCCGCCGTGTGCTGTTCGAAGACGGCACTGACGTCACCTACGACACGCTGGTGCTCGCGACCGGCGCCCGCCACGCCTATTTCGGTCATGACGAATGGGAGCCGTTCGCACCGGGCCTGAAGACGCTCGAGGATGCGACGACCTTGCGGCGGCGCATCCTCGTCGCATTCGAGCGCGCCGAGCGCGAGCGCGATCCGGCGCGGCGCGCAGCCTGGATGACCTTCGTGATCATCGGCGCAGGGCCCACAGGGGTCGAACTCGCCGGCACCATCGCCGAGCTGGCGCGCTCGACGCTGCCGCCGGATTTCCGCAGCATCGACACCCACGAAGCCCGGGTGGTGCTGATCGAGGCGGGACCGCGGGTGCTCGGCGGCTTTCCGGAAGACCTCTCGGCCTACACGCTGACATCTCTCGAGCGCATCGGCGTCGAGGTCGTGCTGGGCCAGGCGGTGACCGAATGCACCGCGGACAGCGTGGTCTATGGCGGCAAGCGGCTGGACACGCGCACCATCATCTGGGCGGCCGGCGTGCGCGCCTCGCGCGCAGCGGAATGGCTCGGCGCAGCGGCGGATCGCGCCGGCCGTCTGCAGGTCGCGCCGGACCTCACCGTGCCCGGCCACCCCGAAATCTTCGCCATCGGCGACACAGTGACCATCGCGGCCTGGAACGGCAAGCCGGTGCCCGGCATTGCGCCGGCCGCGAAACAGCAAGGCCGCTACGTCGCCGAGGCGATCAAGGCGCGGCTCGCCGGCCGCACGCTGCGACCGTTCCGTTACCATCACGCCGGCAGTCTCGCCCAGATCGGCAAACGGCTCGCGGTGATCGATTTCGGCTGGATCAAGCTGCGCGGCGCCCTGGCATGGTGGATCTGGGGGCTCGCCCACATCTATTTTCTGATCGGCCTGCGCAATCGGCTCAGCGTCGCGCTGAGCTGGCTGTGGATTCACGCCCGCGACCAGCGCGCAGCTCGCCTGATCACGCAGGGCAGCAGCAAGGTATTGGATTGATGCCGACTATTATTTAGGCAATTCGCCTGCTTCGCAGGACAATTCCGCCAAGCCCGTGCCGGGCGGTTACTGCAAATCACTGAAAACGAACAATTTTCAGCGAGCTGCCAGTTCCGGCCAATGTACACAATGGCACGTGGCTTGCTACGTTCGCAGCAGGATCTGCGAAGCGGAGCGCAAGGACATGGCAAGCCAGACATCGGGCCCTCGACGGCGGAGCGCTTCGTGACCGAAACCGTCGCCGAGATCGTCGCCGTCCATCGGGCCGGGCTGACGACCCCCAAGGATACGATCGCACGCTGCTACGCGCGGATTCGCGCGCATGCCGACCCCGCCATCTTCATCAGCCTGCGCGACGAAGCGGATGCGATCGCCGAGGCGGAGCGGCTTGCCGGCAAGGACACCGCGGCGCTGCCGCTGTTCGGCGTGCCGGTGGCGGTCAAGGACAATATCGACGTCGCGGGACTGCCGACGACGGCCGCCTGCCCGGCCTTCGCCTATACGCCGGCCCGCGATTCCACCGCGGTGGCGCGGCTGCGCGCCGCCGGCGCCATCATCATCGGCAAGACCAATCTGGACCAGTTCGCCACCGGCCTCGTCGGCGTGCGTTCGCCCTATGGCATCCCGACCAATCCGGTGCGAGGCGATCTGGTGCCGGGCGGATCGAGTTCGGGCTCGGCGGTCGCCGTCTCGGCAGGGCTCGTGCCGCTGTCGCTGGGAACGGATACGGCGGGCTCCGGCCGCGTTCCGGCCATGCTCAACAACATCGTCGGGCTGAAGCCGAGCCTCGGCATGATCTCGACCGCCGGCCTCGTGCCGGCCTGCCGCACCCTCGACTGCATCTCGGTGTTCTCGCTGACGGTCGATGACGCGGTCGCAGCGCTCGACGTCATGGCCGCGCCGGATCCGCTCGATCCATTCTCGCGCGACCGGCCGCTCGGCGCGGTGACGGCATTTCCGCGCGGCGTGAAGCTCGGCATTCCCCGTCCGGGACAACTGATCTTCTTCAGCGACAAAGCCGCGGAAGCCGCCTACGGCGCGGCCGTGGCGCGCTTCGTTAAGCTTGGCGCCGAGATCGTCGCATTCGACCTCGAGCCGTTCTACGAGACGGCGCGGCTGCTCTATGAAGGCCCGTGGGTCGCCGAACGCTACCTCGTGATCCGCGATCTCCTGGCGTCCGATCCCGACGCGATCCATCCAGTGACGCGCGAGATCACGATCGGCGGCGCGCGCGGCAGCGCGGCCGATACCTTCGCCGCGCTATACCGGCTGCAGGCGCTGCGCCAGGTGGCGGAGCGCACCTTCGCCGAAGTCGAAGCGCTGGTACTGCCGACCGCGCCGACCGCCTACACCACTGCGGAGGTGCTGGCCGATCCGATTCTGCTCAACAGCCGGCTCGGCACCTACACCAATTTCGTCAATCTGCTCGATCTGTGCGGACTGGCGGTGCCGGCTGCGGTGCGCGGCGACGGCATCCCGTTCGGCATCACGCTGCTGGCGCCTGCCGGGCGCGACGCCGCGCTCGCCAGCATCGGCCGCGTCTTCCATTCCGACACCGCGCTGCCGGTGGGCGCGAAGGCGACACCGCAGCCACCGCTCGCGGCTCCATCATCGAAATTGAGTGGCGACGAGATCCCCATCGTCGTCGTCGGCGCCCACCTCTCCGGCATGGCGCTCAATCACGAGCTGACCCGTCTCGGGGGCCGCCTGCTGGAAGCAGCCAGGACCGCACCGGACTACAAGCTCTACGCGCTGCCGACCACGCCGCCCAAGCCCGGCATGCTGCGCATCGAGGCTGGCAAGGGGGCGGCGATGGAGGTCGAGCTCTGGGCGCTGTCAGCCGCAGGCTTCGGCAAGTTTGTGGATCTCATCCCGCCGCCGCTGTCGATCGGCACGATCCGGCTGGCCGACGGCCGCAGCGCCAAGGGGTTCCTGGTCGAGCCCGCCGCCCTCGATGGCGCACGCGACATCTCGGAATTCGGCGGCTGGCGCGCGTATATGGCGCAGAAGAGCTGATCGACGTTAGTTTAGCACCGTCATTGCGGTGGAGTTCGTCTACACCGACACCGCGTAGATCTCGTATTCGCCGCGCACCAGCTCGATATGGGCTTTCATCGCGCTGGCCGCGCCGGCCTTGTCGCCACGCAGGATGGCCACGACGACGCGGTCGTGCTCGGCGTGCGACTTGGCGAGGCGGCCGAGATTACGGAACTGGGCTCGGCGGAACGGCTGCACGCGCACCCGCGTCGCCAAGGTGATCTCGGCGATATAGGCGTTGTGCGCGCCGGCATAGATCGCATTGTGGAAGCGCTCATTGACCTCGTGGAAGCGCTCGGGATTGCCGGCATGGCTGAGGTTGCGCAATTCCTCGTGAATGGCCTCGAGCCGCTGCCGCTCGACCGGTGTCATCCGCTGCGCCGCGAGGCCTGCGCACAGGCCTTCGAGCTCGGCCATCGCCTCGAACATCCCGGTCAGCCGATCGACGGAGGGCCGCGCCACCACTGCGCCGCGATGCGCGCGCGCCTCGATCAGGCCGGATGCCGCGAGCTGGCGCAGCGCTTCGCGCACCGGGGTGCGCGAGACATTGAAGCGCTTGGCGATTTCGGTCTCATCGAGCGGCGCACCCGGCGCCAGCGCACCGCGCACGATATCGTCGGCGAGCTGCAGGCGCAGCTCCTCCGCGCGCGTGATCTTTGCGACCGCCGGCGGCGCGCGATCGACGCGCGGCCCATCAGGATCGCGAGCGGGCCGCTGCTGCGTCCGCGGCGGAAGATCGTCCAGGCTCATGCCTCAGCCGCCTTTTGCTTCATCGATGATGCTGACATGGGCAGCGACGATTCTCCAGCCCTCTGGGAACCGGACCCAGGTCTGCATCTGGCGCCCGACCTTGCCGGGCGCGCTGTCGCGATAGAACAGGGTCGAGGCGACTGCGGTGTCGCGGCCATAGGCGGTGATGACGGTGCGCGCGGTGCGCCGCATCAGCCCCGCGGGCGAGCGCGCCGCGCGAAAGGCCGCGATCTCGCCATAGCCGTAGAGGTTCTCACCGATGCCATAGCGCAAGGTGCGGGCGTCCTTCCGGAACAGCTCGTCGAGCACGGCGACATCGTTGCTGACCAGCGCCTGTTCATAGCGCTGGAACTGCGCCGTGACCTCGGCAACGACGTCAGGCAGATCGACTTCCATTCTCCAGGACTCCTCTCGGGGCCGGCGCAGCGGCGACACCCAGCTGTTGCAAGGCGTGGGCCACACGCAGTGCCACATGTTCGCACCAGGGCGCGGCGATGATCTGCACGCCGATGGGCATCGGCTCGAGCGGAATCGGCACCGCGACGACCGGCAGCCCGATGAACGAGATCGGTTGCGTGTGGATGCCGATATTTGCGCGCACCGGCAGCTCGACGCCGTCGAGCATGAAGGTCGTCTGCCCGAGCTTCGGCGCGATGCAGGGCGTCGCCGGTGCGATCAGCACGTCGACCGATGTGAACAGCTCCAGCACCTTGGCGCGATACCAGCGGCGGAACTTCTGTGCGCGGTCGACCAGCGGCGCCGGAATCATCGCACCGGCGATGAGACGATCGCGGACCGCCGGATCGAAATCATGAGGGCGCGTGCGCAGCCGGTCGAGATGCAGCGAGGCCCCTTCGGTGGTGCTGATGACATAGGCCGCGGCGCGGGCGCGCGCGGCTTCCGGCACCTCGATCACCTCAGTCACCTTCAGCGCCGCAGCGACGCGCGCGACGGCTTCGGCGGCTTCGGGAAACAGGTTCGTCTGAAAATGACAGCCGGCAAGGCCGATGCGCAAACCGTCGAGTCCTTGCGACAGCCGTCCGGACGCTGGCTCCAGAGGGCGCGTCGTGCACGCGGCATCGTCCGGATCGGGCCCCTGCATCACGTCATAAGCGAGCGCGAGGTCCTCGACCGAGCGCGCGAACGGGCCGAGATGATCCAGGCTCATGACAAACGGAAACGAGCGCGCGCGCGACAGCCGGCCATAGGTCGGCTTCAGACCGAAGATGCCGCAGAACGACGAGGGCACGCGGATCGAGCCGTTGGTGTCGGAGCCGAGCGCGATCGGCACCAGGCCGCCGCCCACGGCGCTGCCCGAGCCGCCCGACGAGCCACCGCTCATCCGCGTCGGATCATGCGGATTACGCGACGGGCCGTCATGCACGTTCTCGCCGGTGAAGTCATAGGCGTATTCGCCCATGTTGAGCGCACCGACCAGGACCGCGCCTGCGGCCTCCATGCGCGCGATCAGCGTGGCGTCACGTTGAGCCGGCGCACGGTCGCGGTTGATCCTGGAGCCGGCACGGGTCGGCAGACCCTGGACGTCGAACAGATTCTTCACCGCGAACGGCACGCCGGCGAGCGGGCCGACGGCTTTGCCGGCCGCGATCGCCGCATCAATCTCACCCGCCTTGGCGCGTGCGCGCTCGGCCGTGACATCGGTGAAGGCGTTCAGCACGCCGTCACGGGCGGCAATCCGCGAAAGCGCGGCGTCAGTCGCCTCCATGGCGGAGAGCTTGCGGGCAGCCACCGCGGCGGCGATGGCGCTCGCGGTCATGTCGGCGGGATCAAGCGGTGAAGACACTGGCAGGCTCGGCTTCATCAGGCAGGGGGAATTCGTCGACCAGCTTCGCCATTCTCAGCGACACATCGAGATTGGCGCGGATCGCCGGCCGCCAAGCGTCCTCGATTGACAGGCCGAGCGCGCGTCCGACCGCGTCGATGTAGTCATCCCATGGCTCGGCCATGCACCTCTCCCCTCAATGCACCGGCAGCGGCGGATGCGGAATCGCAGTCAGCAGCTCGCGCGTATAGTCATGTTGCGGATCTCCTAGCACACGTTCGGAGCTGCCTTCCTCGACGATTCGGCCCGACCGCATCACGATCACACGATCGCACAACAGCCGCACCACGTTCAAATCATGAGAGACGAACAGATAGCTCATGCCCAATTGCTGCTTGAGGTCCTGCAGCAGATTCAGCACGACCGCCTGCACGGAGACGTCGAGCGCCGCCGTCGGCTCGTCGAGGATCACGAGCTTCGGGTGCAGTGCAATCGCACGCGCGATGCCGACGCGCGCCTTCTGGCCGCCCGAGAGTTGGTGCGGAAAGCGGTCGAGCAGGTTGAGCGGCAGGCCGACCATGCGCGCCAGCTCCTCGCACCGCCCGCGCAGGGCGTCGCGCCCCTTGATGTCGCCGAGCTGCAGGATCGGATCGGCGATCGCGCGGGCCGCGGTGAAGCGCGGATTGAGGCTGTCGGTCGGATCCTGAAACACCATCTGGATGTGGCTGCGCAGCGGCAGCCGGGCGAAGGCCGGCGGCAGGATGTTGCCGATCTCCTCGCCGTCGAAGCTGATGCGGCCCGAGGTCTGGTCGAGCAGACGCATCACCATCATCGACGTGGTCGATTTGCCGCAGCCGGACTCGCCGACCAGGCCGACGCTCTCGCCATGCCCCACCGTGAAGCTGATGCCGTCGACGGCACGAAACATCTCGGGCTCGACCGCCGGCTTGCGGCCGAACAATCTCGACAGCGTCGGCGATGCACCCTGGCGCGGATATTCCTTGACGAGCTTGTCGACGAGAAGGAGCGGCCGCACAATTCCGGCACGCGCCTCGTCCCTCCCACCCTGCTCGTCCGCGCCACTCCGCTCGTCACCCCCGGGCTTGACCCGGGGGTCCAACAGCTTCGACGACTCTTGCGCAACGGGATGGATCGCCGGGTCAGGCCCGGCGATGACGGACTGTGCATTGGGCGACGCCTCCTCCTCCGGCAGCAATTCGCGCAGGGACACGCCGAGACGCGGCGTCGCGCGCATCAGCTTGCGCGTATAGGGGTGCTGCGGGTTGGCGAAGATGTCGGCGGCCTTGGCGGTCTCGACCACCCGCCCCTTCTCCATCACGACGACGCGGTCGCAATAGGCGGCGGCAAGTCCCAGATCATGCGTGATCAGGATCGTCGACATGCCGCGGCTCCTGGTCAGCTCGACGACGAGATCCATCACCGCCTTCTGGGTGGTGACGTCGAGGCCGGTGGTCGGCTCGTCGGCGATGAGGAGCTGCGGATTGCACGCCAGCGCGAGCGCGATGACGACACGCTGGCACATGCCGCCGGACAATTCGAACGGATAGGCATGGTAACGCTCGCGCGGACGGGCGATCTTGACCTGCTCGAGTGCGGCGATCGCCTTCTCTCCACGATCGCTGGCCGCGGCCTGCGCGTGCTGCTTCAGCACATCCTCGATCTGCAGGCCGACCTTGCGGATCGGATTGAGCGCCGCGCGCGGGTTCTGGAAGATCATCGAGATCTCGCGCCCGCGCAGGTCGCGCATCGTGCTCTCCTCGGCCGCCTTGACGTCGACGCCGGAGAACATCACCGAGCCCTCGGCGATCCGGCCGGCACGATCGAGAATGCGCATGACGGCATAGGAGGTCACCGACTTGCCGGAGCCGGACTCACCGACGATCGCAAGAGTCTCGCCCTTGGCAACCGAGATGTCGACATGCTGCACGGCCTTGACGATGCCGCGGCGGGTGGAGAACTCCACGGTGAGATCGCGGACATCGAGCAGCGGCTGGGCGGTCATGAATGGCTCCGCTTGTTCAAAACGTCATGCACAGCCGAGGTTTTGGCGAGTCGATGGATTGCCGGGTCAAGCCCGGCAATGACGGAGTCTTGCTGTGATCCGCTCATCGCCTCACGTCCTGCGCTGCGGGTCGACGATGTCGCGCAGGCCGTCGCCGAGCAGGTTGAAGCAGAACACCGCGATCATCAGCGCGAGGCCGGGAAACAGCGCGATCCACCATTCGCCCGACACCATGAAGGAGGCGCCCTCGGCGACCATGATGCCCCATTCCGCAGTCGGCGGCCGCACGCCAAGGCCGATGAAGGACAGGCCGGCGGCATTGAGAATCGCGTAGCCCATGGTGAGCGACATCTGCACGATCATGATCGGCATGATGTTCGGCAGGATATGGCCGAGCAGAATGCGCATTTCGCTGTTGCCCGACAGGCGTGCTGCCTGAACAAAGCCGGCGTTGCGGCGGACATTGGCCTCGGCGCGCGCCACCCGGGCATAGAGCGGGAAGTTCACGATCGCGGTGGCGATGATGATGTTCTGCACCGTGTTGCCGAGCGCGGCGACGATGCCCATCGCCAGCACGAACAGCGGGAACGCCATGATGGTGTCGGCGATGCGGCCGACGATGCGATCGGTCCAGCCGCCGAAGAAGCCAGCCGCGACCCCCGCAAGCCCGCCCATGAAGAACACCAGCGCCACCGAGGCGACCGCGATGAACGTATCGAGCCGGGTGGCGACCACGACACGGCTGAAGATATCGCGGCCGAGCTGGTCGGTGCCGAACCAATGGGCTGCGGACGGCGGCTTCAGCGCCGACGCTGTGTCGCTGGCGAGCGGATCATACGGCACGATCCACGGACCGAAGATCGCGGCGAACAGGATCAGCACCAACAATCCGAAGGCAAAGCCAGTGACCTTGTTCTCGGCGAGCACATAGCGCGTGTGCCCGATCAGCGCGGCCAAGCCGGAGGTGCGGGCGACGGCGGGTTCGACGGTCGGCGCGACAGAGCTCATCCTTCCAGCCTCACACGGGGGTCGATGACGCCATAGAGAACATCGATGATCAGGTTCAGGAGGACGTACATCACCGCCATCGTCAGCACGAAGCCCTGCACCGGCGCGAAGTCGGAGGCGATCAGCGCCTCGACCGCGTAGGAGCCGATGCCCGGCCACGCGAACACCTTCTCGACCAGCACATTGGCGCCGAGCAGGAAGGAGAACACCATGGAGAGCGTGGTGATGACCGGCAGCATCGCGTTTCGGAACGCGTAGGTCACCGTGACCGTGGCGGGTGACAGGCCGGAGGCCCGCGCCGTCCGCACGAACTCCGACGACAGCACCTGCAACATCGAGGCGCGCGTCATGCGCGCGATCGGCGCGAGCGAGAAGATCGCCAAGGTCGCAGCCGGCAGGATCAGCTGGCTCAGCGCCGATCGGAACGCCTCGGCATCACCAGCGATCAGCGTGTCAATGAGATAGAAGCCAGTCACGGCGTTCGGGGCGCTGTAGAACACGTCGAGCCGGCCGAGCGGCGCCGGCGACCAGCCGAGCCGGAAATAGAACACGTAGACCAGCACCAGCCCGGTGAAGAACACCGGCAGCGAGACGCCCGCGGTGGTGACGACGCGGCAGGTGTGATCGATCCATGACCCCGGCCGCGTCGCGGCGAGCACGCCGAGCGGCAGCGCGATCGCGACAGAGACGAGAAGACCGAGCAGAGTGAGCTCGGCCGAGGCCGGCAGGCGATTGCGGATTTCGGTCGCGACCGGCTGGCCTGTCGTCAGCGAGCTGCCGAGATCGCCATGGGCGAGATCGACCGTGTAGCGGAAGAACTGCTCGACCAGCGGCTTGTCGAAACCGAGCTTCTTGCGGATCTGCTCGACGGCCTCCTTGGTCGCAGCAGGACCGGCGAAATAGGCGGCGGGATCGCCCGGCAGTGCGCGGGTGAGCAGGAAGGTGACGATCACCACGCCGATCAGCGAGGGGATCGCGAAGGCGAGGCGCTTGGCGATCAGCATCAGCATGCCAAGCCGCCCGTCAGAACTGCCCCCAATCTCACAGCACGGCGCGGTCTGCTCCCTCCCCCCTTGTGGGGGAGGGCTGGGGAGGGGGGTGAGCCGAGAAGGAGGTGCCCGTGGCTACCCCCCTCCCCGCCCCTCCCCCACAAGGGGGGAGGGAGGGAGAGAGCCCGGCTCACATGAAAAAGCCGATTCACGCCGCTCATCCCTTCACCAGCGCGCGATAATCGAGGCGGCGGTGGAACCAGTACTGATAGCCGGAGATGTTCTTCTGCATCGCGACGTTGACGAAGGGCTGGTACAGCGGGATGCGCGGCACCTCGGCGAAAGCGAGATCGACGAAGCCCTTCACGTCGGCATCGTAGGTCGCCTTGTCGCCGGTCGCGGCGGCGTCGCGCGCGCCGTTGATGAGCTTGTCCATCTCCGGCGACTTGTAGCTCATCGTGTTGAATACGGAATTGTTGCCGTGATAGCACCAGTAGAAGAAATACTCGGGATAATCGAGCCAGCCCGAGAAGATGTTGGTGAAGAGCGGCATCTCCTTCTTGTTCAGCTCGGTGCGCCAGTTGGCGCCGGGCACCTTGTTGATCGTCGTCTTGATGCCGAGCTGCGCGAGACTCTCCTGCACTAGCACGCACAGGGGCTCATTGACCTGCGCAAAGTTGAGGTCGAAGGAGATCGTGGTCTCGAAGCCGTTGGCGTAGCCGGCCTCGGCAAGCAGCGCCTTCGCCTTCTCCATGTCGGTGGCATATTTGGTCGGCTGCGGCCACGCCACCTCGGTGGCCTTGTCGGCGGGCGCCCCGAACATCGGATTGGCGAGGCCGAACATCACGGCATCGATGATCTTCTGATAGGGCATCGCATAAGCGAGCGCCTGGCGAACCTTGGGGTTGTCGAATGGCGGCTTGGTGACATTCATGCCGATATATTGAATGCCGTTCGAGATCGGCAGCGAGACCACGCTCAGCTTGCCGTTCGCCTTCATCTCCTGGAAGTCCTTGTTCGGCAGCTCATAGGAGATGTCGGCGTCGCCGCGCTCGAGCAGGGCGCGGCGGTTGCCGGCCTGCGGCACCATGCGCCAGATCACGCGCTTGATCTTCGGCAGCGGCCCGCACACCCAGTCATCGTTGCGCTCCATGACGACTTCGGTGCCGGCGGTCCACTTCGTCACCTTGTAGGCGCCGGAGCCTGCCGTCTGCTGCTTGGTGAATTCGAGGCCCCAGGGATCCTTGTCGGTGGCGTTCTTCTTCACCAGTTCCGAGTTGACGACGCAGGGCACGATCACGGCCAGATCGGGGATCGTCAGGCGATCCTTCTTCAGGAAGTCGACGCGGACCGTATGGTCATCGACGATGACGAACTGTTCAGGCTTGGTCAGCGAACCCGCGCTCATCTGGAAGGTCGGAAAGCCGCCGACGCTGACGGCCCGGTCGAGCGACCATTTGACGTCCTTTGCGGTGACCGGCGTGCCGTCGTGGAATTTGGCGTTCTTGCGCAGCTTGAAGGTCACGGACATGTCGCCGATGTTCATGTCCTCCGCAAGTTCGGGCTTGAACTTGTCGCGGTCGTAATACGGCACGCCGCCAGGGCCGCTTTTCATCTCATGGCTGATCAGGCGGTCGTAGCAGTTCCAGGAGACCTCGTAGCCCGGCACGTTGGTGCCCACGCCATGAATGTCGAGATTGTTGGGCCCACCCTCGGACACGATCAGCAGCGTCTCGGATCGCGCATCGGCCTTCGCGGCGGACATCACCGCGGGCGCCAGGGGCAGCGCGGCGCCGGCAGCCAGACCGGAGACGGACTTCAGAAAATCGCGACGCTTCATCAAATGCTCCCACGGAATACAACCGACGGGGCAAGAAGTCGCAAGCTTCGTGCCAATCCACTGTCATAGCTAAGTCATTGAAAATTCGAGATAGGGCTCGCCATCCCTTGGCCGCCCTCGAAGCAATTGCATACAAAGCTACAGAATTGCCCGATTATTAAGCTAACGTCACTGGCTGCGCCGAATCTACGCAGCTGGCTGCGGGCGGCCTGCCGCGCAACCTTCCGGTGTCAGGTCAATCCGGCCAGATCAGCGCCTGCAATGCGTCGAAAGTCCCAGCCCGGAGCGGCCAGTCCGGAATGGCGATGTGCCGGATCGGATCGCTGGCCTGATGCAGCAGCATCAAAATCAGCAGCCGCCGCTTCAGCTGCCAGGTGACCTGACCCGGAGCCAAGCCATAGCCATCGAACAGGGCGCGCATGCGCGCCGTATGCCCGGCCGCGAGAAAGGCGCTCGGCCCGAGCAGGTCGTATTCACCGAAGCCGGTCATGACGTCGCCGAAGTCGAACAGGCCGCTCACGCGCCAGCCATCGCCGACAGGCGCGAGCATGAAATTCTCAGGAATGTACTCGCCGGTGAGAATGACGGGCCGCGGATCTCGCGGCAGCTCATCGACGGCCTCGTTCAGCAGATCATCCAGGCCTGCGAGCAGCGCCGGCGGCAGCCCGAGCCGCTGATGGCGGGCGCGGCACCCGGCCATCTGCATCTGCAGGAAATCAGACCAGCGCGGACCAAGCGTGAGCAGCTCGCCTGGCGTGACCTGCTGCACGTCGGCGATCATGCGGCCGAGCTGCCGCAACAGACGCGGCTTGTCCGCTTCTGCAAGGAGCGGCCAGACCTCCGAAGCAGCGACACCTTCGAGCCGGCTCATGATCAGATAGGACCACCCCTCGCATTCACCATGATGCAGCAGCTCAGGCGTGGTGACATCACCGACGCGACCGCCGAGGACGCGCAGCGTCGCCCGTTCCGAGAGAAACTTGGCCCGATGGAAGGACGGAAAGATCTTCAGAACCAGTTGGTCGTTCAATGCGGCGACGAGATTCGTTCCCGCCCCGAACGGCACCAGCCGCGCGCCGTCGTAGCCCTCAGCGCGAACAATCCGCTGTGCGGCCGGCAGCCAATGCGCCTCGTTGGCGCGCAAGCGCTTGAGCTGCGCAACATCGGCAATCGGCGGCAGCGTCGTCATCAACGATCCGGGCTGGCGCGCTCGAACTGGCGCAACAGACGGTTGCCGCGCTCGACGGCGGCGTCGAGCGCAGCCTCGGCCGACTTGCGGCCGCTGAAGGCCTGCTCCATCTCGTCCTCGATGGCGTCGCGGATCAGCACGAAGGAGCCGAGCCGAAGCCCGCGCGAATTCTCGGTCGGCGGATGCAGCGTCACCTGCTCGATCGAGATCGCGGTGCCGGGATTGCGATCGTAGAATCCTTGCGCACGCGTGAGATCGAACGCGGCCCGGGTGATCGGCAGATAGCCCGTGTTCTGATGCCAGGCGGCCTGGATGTCCGGCCGCGACAGATAGGCGAAGAACCTGGCCACCCCCTTGTACTCGGCGGCCGGACGGTCGCGCAGCACCCAGAGCGTTGCACCGCCAATGATCGAGTTCTGCGGCGCTCCGGCGACATCGGGCCAATAGGGCATCATGCCGTAACCAACCGCGAATTTCGAATTCGCCTTGATGTCGGCACGCGTCGCCGAGGACCCGATGAAGAGGCCGCATTCGCCCTTCTGGAAGCGCGGCTCGGCCGCCTGGCCGCGACCGCCATAATCGAAGACCTTGCTCTTCTGCCATTCGGCAAGCTGAGCGACATGGCGGACGACGTGGGGATTGTTGAGGATCAATGCGGCGTCGAGTCCCGCAAAGCCATTGGCCCGCGTTGCGATCGGCAAATTATGGAAGGCAGAAAAGTTCTCGATGTTGATCCAGGCCGGCCACGAGGTCGTAAAACCGCAGGCCATGCCGTGCTCGCGCAGCCGCTTGGCCGCCCTGCCAAGCTCCGGCCACGTCTTGGGGGGGACATCGGGATCGAGCCCAGCGGCGCGAAACTGATCCTTGTTGTAGTACAGGATGGGGGTGGAAGCATTGAACGGAAACGACAGCATGTTGCCGTCGGCGTCGGCGTAGTAGCCGGCAACCGCCGGCAAATAGGCCGATGGCGAAAAGGCTTCCTGCTCGTCCTGCATCAGCTCGAACACGGGATAGATCGCGCCTTTGGCTGCGGTCATAGTGGCCGTCGCGATCTCATTGACCTGCACGATCGCCGGTTGGCTCCGCGACCGGAACGCAAAGATGGCGGCAGTGACGGTCTCCGTGTACGTCCCCTTATAGATCGGCTGGATATGATAGTCGTGTTGCGACGCGTTGAAATCGGCTGCGAGCCTCTCGACCTGCTTGCCGAGCTCGCCCGACATCGCGTGCCACCAGATGATCTCGGTCGCGGCCTGAGCCGACACCGCACCGAGCGCATTGCAGAGCAAGACAACGACGCAGAGAAGACGCAGGACGATCGTCACCGGAGGCCAACTCCATTTCAAATAATCAACTGCTCAAATCATCAACTGCGCCGCATGCCCCAAATCCTGTCGGGCGGCCCGGCGAACTATCAACCAGCAGCTGCAACAACTTATGAACAAACCATTGACGCGTATCGCGCACGCGTCAGAATGGCCTTATAGCACCTGTTCGTGGACGCATTGAACCTTTTCATCGTCAGGCCGACCTCAACAGCAAGGGGAACATGTTGCCTGTGTACCGCGCCTGCCTTCCGCGGATCTCGATCATGAACGTGACACCGGTGTGGAGACGGGGCGGGACGAAAGCGGAGCGTCGTACGCTGGCTGCGCGGGGCGGCCGTCATGGCTGCCGGTGTGCAACGCGATTGGCTGCACTGCACCATGCAGGTCCAACGCCGCGAGTGCCGCGTCCGCCTCGGTTCGCACCGGGCAGCGCGAGGTAACGTCGTGGAACCAGCCGAGACGCGGAGTTCCGTCGGACCATCGGTCAGCCTGATCGCATCGGGCCGGGCCAGGGTCGTTCGCGTGCTGCGGGCGGTGCCGATCCGTTGGCGTATCCTGTCCATTGCCGCCCTCAACTCCGCTGTCGTGATCGTTCTCGCGGCGCTGATCTGGAACGGAGCGAAGGTGCTGGGAACCGCCTGGGACGATGTCCGCCAGGTCCGCGAATCCGACAAGGTGCTGGCACTGCTGGAAAGCGAGACCAGCCGGCTGCAGAACCTCATTCACCGCTACATCAATCAGCCGAGTCCCGAGTTGTTCGCCGAGATCCTGCTCTTGCGTGAGGCGGTGCTGGGCACCCTCACCACGCGCGCGTCGACCGACCCGATGCTGTCGGGATCGGCCGAAGAGCTCGAACGCGTCACCGTGCGCTTTCTCGACGGTTTCGGCGAGTTGCGCAGCCTGCAGGCGACGATCGCCAAGACCTATGACGAGGAGGTGCTCGGTCCCGCCCGAGACATCGCCGGGCTCTATTCGGTGATCGAAGGCGCGACCGGTCATCGCGACGCGCAGATCTGGCCGTCGCTCGGCAAGTCGCGGGAGGCCTTCACCGCGATGCTGGTCGCGGCCAATTCCTACTACCTCTCGCTGGCCCCGGCGTCGGCGGAGGATGCGCGCCGCAACACCGAGACGATCGAGAAGACCATTCCGGTGATGTCGGAGCTTGCCGACAACGACCTGCAGCGCCTTGCGCTGCAGCGGCTGTCGGCCCGCACCGCGGCGCTCCGGGAAGGCTTTTCCAAGCTGACCGGACAGCTGACCAATCGCACGGAATTGCTGCGCAACACCATCGACGCCAGTCAGGCCGAAACCATCGCGGCCATCGACGGCCTGTCGGTGAAGATGCGGCAGCATGAGCAGAAGGCCCAGGCGACCTTCGATCGGACATTGAGCGATATTTCCCGACGCGTGCTGTCGATCGCGGTGATCTTTCTCGGCATCATCCTGTCCGCAGGCGTGCTGATCGCACTCTCGATCCGCCTGCCGTTGCAGCAGATCATGGCGTCGATGCGCGCGATCACCATCGGCGACTACGACCGAAAGGTTCAGGGCACCGAGGCGCGCGACGAGGTCGGTTCGATGGCCCGCGCCGTCGAGATCTTCCGCCAGAACGCGATCGCCAAGCGCAAGACCGAAGACGAGCTGCGCAACGCGAAGGAGAAGGCCGAGAGCGCCCTGCTCGAGCTCAATGCCGCGCAACGGAATTTGATCGATGCCGAGCGCCTCGCGGCGCTGGGAGGGCTGGTCGCCGGAGTGGCCCACGAGGTGAACAATCCGATCGGCATCAGCCTGACGGTGGCCTCCAGCTTTGCGCGCCGGGCGGAGATGTTCGAAGCGATGCTGAAGTCGCCCGAGGGCGGCCTGCGGCGGTCGCAGCTCGAGGAATTCGTGCGCTCGTCGCGCGATGCGTCCGAGCAGCTGGTCGCCAACCTGCAGCGCGCCGGCGAGCTGATCCAGTCGTTCAAGCAGGTCGCCGTCGACCGTTCGCATGCCGAGCGACGGACTTTCATGCTGGGCGAGGCCACCGACCAGATCATCACGAGCCTGAAGCCAGTCCTTAAGCGGGCGGCGATCACGCTTGCGGTCGATGTGCCCGAGGGGCTGCCGATCGACGGCTATCCGGGGTCCTATGGCCAGATCCTGACCAACCTGTTTCTCAACGCGGTCAACCATGCCTTCGCCGGCGGGCGCGCCGGCACCATCTCGATCACCGCGCGGCCGCGCGGTGCAGATGACATCGAGATCATTTTTGCCGATAACGGCGCCGGCATGACGCCCGACGTGCAGCGCCAGGCCTTCGATCCGTTCTTTACCACGCGCCGGAATGAAGGCGGGACGGGGCTCGGGCTGCATATCGTCTACAATCTGGTAACGCAGCAGCTCGGCGGCCGCATGATGCTGGAGTCCCGGGTGGGACAAGGCACCACCTTTCGGATTACCATGCCGAGGGTCGCCAAGGGCGGCGCCGAGACAGCAATAGGTGACGGAACGACGCAATGGCCGAACAGGACGATGTCCTCCACCTGATCGAGGATAGCGGAGTTGACCAGGACGACCATTCGGCCCGGAAGTGGAAGATCGCCGTCATCGACGACGATCACGCGGTGCATGAGGGCACCCGCTTTGCGCTGTCCGACTACAATCTGAACGGACAGGGACTGGAGATCCTGTCGGCCTATTCCGCAGCGGAGGGCCGCACCCTGATGCGGGAGCATCCGGACGTCGCGGCCGTGCTGCTCGACGTCATCATGGAAACCGACGTCGCCGGTCTCGAGCTCGTGGAATACATCCGCAATGAGATCCGCAACGAGACGGTGCGCATCATCCTGCGCACGGGACAGCCGGGTCAGGCGCCGGAGCGGCGGGTCATCGTCCAGTACGACATCAACGACTACAAGGCCAAGACCGAGCTCACCGCCGACAAGCTGTTCACCTCGCTGACCGCGGCGCTGCGCAGCTATCAGCAGCTCGAGCGCATGGTGCAGACCCGGCGCGGCCTGGAGATCATCATCGACGCCGCATCGACGCTCTACGACTTCAAGTCGATGCAGCGGCTGGCGGAGGGCGTGCTGACGCAGATGGCGTCGTTGCTCAACGTCGATTGCGCCGGCATCCTGGTGCTGCGCGACGACGGCAGCCAGGCGGAGGATTTTTCGGTGCTGGCCGGCTCCGGCTGCTACAGCCGCTTCTCCGGCGCGGCCACCTCGCGTGCGCTCGATCCCGAGCTGCGCGACATGGTCGAGGCCGCGTTCCGGCAGCGCGCGAACGAGTTCGCCGACCAGCGTACCGTGCTGTATGTCCGCACCGGCTCCGGCCGCGAGGTCGTGGTGCTGCTTCAGGCGGAGCGGCAACTGTCGGAGACCGACCGCTCGCTGGTCGAGATCTTTTCCAGCCGGCTGTCGATCGCCTTCGACAATGTGATCCTCTATCAGCAGCTGCACGAGGCCAACACCCAGCTCGAAGACCGCGTCGCCCAGCGCACCCGCGCGCTGATGCAGGCCAATCGGCGGCTCTCGGCACAGTGGCTGCGGCTGCAGCGCGCCAACGGCTTCAAGAACGAGATTCTCGGCACCGTCGCCCACGACCTCAAGAATCCGCTCGGCGTGATCCTCGGGCGCACCGAAATGCTGACCGAGCTGATCGCAACCGGCTCCTCCAGGGACGGCGTCACCACGCAGATCGAGCACATCCGCGACGCCGCCAAGCGGCTGACCTCGATGGTCGACCACCTGATCTCGGATGCCATGGCCGATGCGTTCGACATCACCATCCGCCGCGAGCCGGTCGACATCGCCGCGCTCGTGCGCGAAGTGGCCGAGGCCAACCAGCCGCTGGCGCTGAACAAGCAGCAGGTGATTGCGGTGTCGGCGCCGCCGCATCTGTCGACCATGTGCGATATCGACCGCATCCGCGAGGCGATCGACAATCTGCTCAGCAACGCCATCAAATACAGCCCCATCGGCGGCAAGATCACCGTGAATGCCGCAGATGACGGCGACAACACCCTCATCGCCGTCACCGATGAGGGCGCCGGCCTGTCGCCGGAGGATCTCGGCCGGCTGTTCGGCCGGTTCCAGCGGCTGTCGGCAAAACCGACCGCCGGCGAGAGCTCGACCGGCCTCGGCCTGTCGATTGTCAAACGCATCGTCGACATGCATGGTGGAGAGGTAACGGCCAAGAGCGATGGGCCGGGATCGGGGTCAACCTTCACCATCACACTGCCTGCGGCCGAGTTGTCATGAGTCAGAGCCAGCACATCATCATCGTCGACGACGAGGCCCCTGCCCGGGAGATGGTGGGCGATTACCTCAAGATGCACGGCTTCACCGTGACTCTGTGCGATGGCGGAAAGAGCCTGCGCAGCGCCATCGACACAGGGCCCGCCGATCTCGTCGTGCTCGACCTCAACATGCCCGAAGAGGACGGGCTGTCGATCATCCGCGACCTCAAGGGCCGCACCAACATCCCGATCATCATGCTGACGGCAACCGCCAGCCCGATCGACCGCGTCGTCGGCCTTGAGCTCGGCGCCGACGATTATGTCGCCAAGCCGTGCGAATTGCGCGAATTGATGGCGCGGATCCGCTCGGTCTTGCGTCGCAGCGGCCCGGCCAAGGCTGCCGCGTCCGCGAGTGCGGAGGTTGTCGAGGCCAAGGCCAAGGACCCGCAGCTGGTCCGATTCGGCACCAAATGGCTGGACCTCGACGCCCAGGCGCTGCGCGACGATGAAGGCAATGAGCATCCGCTGACGGCCTCCGAGTTCGGCCTGCTCAAGGTGTTCGCGGCCAATCCGAAGCGGGTGCTGTCGCGTGAACGGCTGCTGGAACTCGCCAATGCCCGGGATGCCGAGGCGTTCGACCGGGCCGTCGACCTGCGAATCATGCGGATCCGCCGCAAGATCGAGCCTGATCCGGCCAAACCGGCCGTGATTCGCACCATCCGCGGCGGCGGTTACCTGTTTTCGCCGGCCGGCGAGAAGGCCTGAAGCGGCCGCGAGCCGTCGATCGCAGCCGGCCCGCAGTTCCGTATATTGGAATCCGGCACAATTCCGCCACGTGTGTTTCGCGGTGTGCGGCGCGACGAAACATTTCTTCGCTGCGACGAAACCATTTTCCCATTTTCGTGCAGACGTCCCGAAACCGGCACTCCGTAACAATCCGACCCGTCGAAACGCCGCAAGGGGGCGGCGGAACGGGAGAGTGCCATGCAGAACGTCGTTGCCATCAATTCCGCTGCCAGCCAGGGCATCATCGCGGCCCAGGCGACCACGGACGACATGCTCCTGGAGAGCATTGCCGATGGCGATCGCACCGCGATGCATACGCTTTATGCGCGCCACAATGTGCGGGTCTATCGCTTCATCCTGCGCATCGTCCGCGACACCACCATTGCCGAGGACCTCGTCAGCCAGGTGTTCCTGGACGTCTGGCGCACCGCCAAGCAGTTCGAGGGCCGCTCGCAGGTCTCGACCTGGCTGCTGTCGATCGCCCGCTTCAAGGCGCTGACCGCGCTGCGCCAGCGCCGCTTCGAAGACATCGACCAGGACGAGGTGCGCGAGATCGCCGACGACGCCGATACGCCGGAGACCTCGCTCGAGCGCTCCACCACCAGTGCGATCCTGCGCGCCTGTGTCGCCAAGCTGTCGCCGGCCCATCGCGAGATCATCACCCTGATCTACTATCATGAGAAGTCGGTGGAGGAGGTCGGCCAGATCATCGGCATCCCGCAGAGCACGGTGAAGACGCGCATGTTCTATGCCCGCAAGCACCTTGCCGAACTCCTCCGCGGCGCCGGCGTGCACAGCATCGCCGCCTGAACGTTGATGACCGTCGCGGCTGCGGTCCCGGCGGGTTCCCGTGACGACACCAAGAAAATCGCCGAACGAAACAATTGAAACAATCGGCGAAATCACCTCGAAAACTTCGGCCGCTACAAGATCCCCCATCGACCGAGCGTCAGTCCCCCAGCTGATCTCGGTTTTGAGCGAGCAAATTCGAGGATACCTCCACCTTCCAGGTTGCTCAGGAGACCCGGCGGATGCCCCCGCCGGGTCTTCGTTTTTGTGGACCCGGGAGGTCCGCGCAATGTCCGCGTAGGGCGATTTGACCATTTGATATCGACCGTCAGCGGTGCAATCTTCCGTCATGGAGCCATGCTAAGAGCTCCAGCGACAATGACGGACGGTACGGATGTTCGGTTTGGATGCGGTGGAGCTGGCGCGCGCGCAATTCGCCTTCACGGTCACCTTCCACATCATCTTTCCCGCCTTCTCGATCGGGCTCGCCTCCTACCTCGCGGTGCTCGAGGCGCTGTGGCTGTGGACCGGCCGCGACGTCTATCTCAACGTCTTCAATTACTGGCTCAAGATCTTCGCCATCGCCTTTGCCATGGGCGTCGTGTCCGGCATCGTGATGTCCTATCAGTTCGGCACCAACTGGTCGGTCTATTCCGACAAGGTCGGACCGGTGATCGGCCCCCTGATGGCCTATGAGGTGCTCACCGCGTTCTTCCTCGAGGCCGGGCTTCCTCGGCGTGATGCTGTTCGGCCTCAAGCGCGTCGGCCCGAAGCTGCATTTCCTCGCCACCTTGATGGTCGCCGTGGGCACGCTGATCTCGGCATTCTGGATCCTCTCGGCCAATTCCTGGATGCAGACACCGGCCGGCTACGCCGTCAACGCCGACGGCCAGTTCGTCTCCGTCGACTGGCTCAAGGTGATCTTCAATCCGTCCTTCCCCTACCGCCTCGTCCACATGGTGCTGGCGGCCTATCTCACCACCTCGCTGGTGGTCGGCGCGGTCGGCGCCTGGCATCTGCTGCGCAATCCGCACCTGCCGGGGCCACGCGTGATGTTCTCGATGGCGATGTGGATGGCCGCGCTGGTGGCGCCGCTGCAGATCCTGGTCGGTGATCAGCATGGCCTCAACACCCTTGAGCACCAGCCGGTGAAGATCATGGCCATGGAGGGCCATTTCGAGAGCCACAAGGACGGCGCGCCGCTGTATCTGTTCGGCTGGCCCGACCAGGCCAAGGGCGAACTAAAATGGGCGCTCGGCATTCCCAAATTCGGCTCGCTGATCCTCAAGCACCAGATCGACGCGCCGATGGCCGGGCTCGACACCGTGCCGCGCCAGGACTGGCCGCCGGTGCCGATCACCTTCTGGTCGTTCCGCATCATGGTCGGCCTGGGAATGCTGATGCTGGCGCTCGGCCTGTTCAGCCTGTGGGAGCGCTGGCGCGGGCGGCTGTACATCAATCGCGGCCTGCACCGCTTTGCGATCGCGATGGGGCCGGCCGGCTTCGTCGCCGTGATCGCCGGCTGGGTGACCACCGAAACCGGCCGCCAGCCCTTCACCGTGTACGGTCTGTTGCGCACCGCCGATTCCGTGTCGCCGCTGGCCGCTCCGGCCGTCGGCGCGTCGCTGCTCGCCTTCATCATTGTGTATTTCATCATCTTCGCAGCCGGCGTGCTGTACATCCTGCGCCTGATGACCGAGCCGCCGCATGCCGGCGAGGCGGGGCCGAGCAGCGAGCCGCCGATCCGCACCGCGGGCGTGACGCCGGCGGCGGGCGTGGTGCAGGGAGCGATCGGATCATGAGCGTCGCCGTCGATCTCGCCACCCTCTGGGCGTTCATCATCGCGCTCGCGGTGTTCATCTATGTCGTGATGGACGGCTTCGATCTGGGCCTGGGCATCCTGTTCCCGCTGTTTCCGGGCAAGCAGGATCGCGACGTCATCACCAACACCGTTGCGCCGGTGTGGGACGGCAACGAGACTTGGCTCGTTCTCGGAGGCGGCGGGCTGATGGCGGCCTTTCCGCTCGCTTACGCCATCCTGCTGCCCGCCCTGTACGCGCCGCTGATCGCAATGCTGGTCGGGCTGATCTTCCGCGGCGTCGCCTTCGAATTCCGCTGGCGCACCCGCGCGCAACGCAATCTCTGGGACATCGCCTTCTCCGGCGGCTCGTGGGTCGCGGCGCTGGCGCAGGGCATCGCGCTCGGCGCGATCCTGCAGGGCGTGCATGTCGAGGGCCGCCACTATGCCGGCGGCTGGTGGGACTGGCTGACGCCGTTCAGCATTCTCACCGGCGTCTCGCTCGTGGCCGGCTACGCGCTGCTCGGCGCGACCTGGCTGATCCTGAAGACCGAAGGCGATCTGCGCGACAAGGCCTACCGCATCAGCTGGATTCTGCTGGTCCTGATGCTGCTGGCCATCGCCGCAGTCAGCCTGGCGACGCCCTTGCTGACGATCCAATATGCGCAGCGCTGGTTCAGCTGGCCCGCGATCATCCTGACCGCGCCGGTGCCGCTCGCCGTCATCGGCGTCACCGTGCTGCTGATGAAGAATCTGGCCCAGAAGCACGACGGCTGGCCGTTCTTCCTCGCGCTGGCGCTGTTCTTCCTGTCCTATGCCGGCCTCGGCATCAGCATGTATCCCTATATCGTGCCGCAAAGCATCACGATCTGGCAGGCGGCGGCGCCCGAACGCAGCCAGCTGATGATGCTGCCCGGCGTGCTGGTGCTGGTGCCGCTGATCCTCGGCTACACCGCCTGGGCCTATTGGGTGTTTCGCGGCAAGGTCGGCCACGACGCGGGCTATCATTGATGCCGCGCCCAGCTCCACCACCCGCGCCGCTCGCTTGGCGTCTCGCCTGGTTCGCAGGCCTGTGGCTTGCCGGCGTGGCCGCCGTCGCCGCTGTCGCGTTCGTGCTTCGGCTCTGGATGAAGCTGGGATGACAGGTGGGCCGCTTTGCTCGCCTTGACTTTGCTGCCAAGATGTTCCTGAAATTTGGCGGGTGGATTTGATCGGGCGAGCTTCGCAGGGGTCCGTTGAGGAGAGCTTTGAATGCCGAGTTTTCGTCGCCTGCTGTGTGCCACCAGCGCCATCATCGCGCTGGCGCTGTCGACATCGCAGTGTTTCGCGCAGTCCGAGGATCCCGGCGACCAGCCCGGCCTGGTGGCCGATGACGGCTACGAGCTCGACCCCGAATGGCGAAAGCAGGTCGTCTACTACCGCACGACCGAGCCGCCGGGCACGATCATCGTCTCGACGTCCGAGCGTCACCTCTATCTGGTGCAGCCTGGCGGGCGCGCCATCCGCTACGGCATCGGCGTCGGCCGCGACGGCTTCCAGTGGCAGGGGTTGCTGTCGATCACCAAGAAGGCGGAATGGCCGGATTGGACGCCGCCGCCGGAGATGATCCAGCGCCAGCCCTATCTGCCGCGCTTCATGGCGGGCGGCCCCGGCAACCCCTTGGGCGCACGTGCAATGTATCTGGGCACCACCGTGTACCGCATCCACGGCACCAACCAGCCCTGGACCATCGGCACCAAGATTTCCTCCGGCTGCTTCCGTCTGGTGAACACCGACGTCGCCGACCTGTTCGACCGCGTTCCCGTCGGCACCAAGGTCGTCGTGAAGCAGAAACCGGAGCTGTGACGGCGGCCACGGCCGCCGGACATCCAGCCATCGCTTTGTCCTGACATTTTTCGAAAGAGATTGATCATGCGCAGTTTCCGAGGCGGCCTGCTGATCGGGCTCGCCGTCGCTGTCCTCGTTGCGGCCCTCGCCGTCACCTACGAAATGTACGACACCCGCACCTTGAAGCGCACCGTCCGCCGCGGCGAGGTGCTGTGCGGCGTCAATGCCGGCCTGCCCGGCTTCTCGATTCCCGACGACAAGGGCAACTGGACCGGCTTCGACGTCGATTTCTGCCGCGCCGTGGCGGCCGCGATCTTCGACGACCCGAAGAAGGCGAAGTTCGTCCCGCTCGACGCCAATGAGCGCTTCAAGGAGCTGCAGAGCCGCAAGGTCGACATCCTCTCGCGCAACACCACCTGGTCGATGGCGCGCGAGCAGAACTACGATCTCTATTTCCCCGCGGTCGCCTATTATGACGGGCAGGGCTTCATGGTGCCGCGGTCGCGCAAGCTGGAAACGGCGCTCGATCTCAATGGCAGCAAGGTCTGCGTCCAGGATTCGACCACCAATGCGCTCAATCTCGCGGATTATTTCCGCGCCAACAACATGAAGTACGAGGAGATCAAGTTTCCCAAGCTCGACGACGTCCTCAAGGCCTATGACAGCGGCAAATGCGACACCTTCACCGCCGACGTCTCGCAGCTCTACGCGCTGCGCCTGGTCCTGACCAAGCCGAACGACCACGACATCTTGCCGGACATGATCTCGAAGGAACCGCTTGCGCCGGTGGTGCGCCAGCGCGACGACGACTGGATGATGATCGTGAAATGGACGCTGTACGCGATGATCAATGCCGAGGAGCTCGGCGTCACCTCCAAGAACATCGACGAGGCGCTGAAGTCGAAGAAGCCGGACGTCATGCGACTGGTCGGCAACGAAGGGACCTACGGCCAGGACCTCGGCCTGGCCAAGGACTGGGCCGCGCGAATCATCCGTCACGTCGGCAATTACGGCGAGGTCTATGAGCGCAACGTCGGCAGCGAGTCGAAGCTGAAGATTCCGCGCGGCATGAACCAGCTGTGGAACGCGGGCGGCATCCAGTACGCACCGCCGATCAGGTAGGGGTTGGATTTCGATCGTCGGCCCCTTCTCGATTCGCGCACCTCTCGCCGCGCGCTCCGTGCACCCTCTCCCACAAGGGGAGAGGGCGCAGTCATGAGCACCGCGATTGACCTGCGCTCTTGGCGCGCTGTGAGTACGACACCACGTCGAAACCCACACGACAGCCATCATCGTCCTCGCGACGCACCGCGCGTCCGAGCTTTGCCAGCGTCTCGCACCCTTCCGAAATTCGAGGGCGCAGGGAAGGCCAGGTGCCGACTGGCACCTGCGGCCCGCCTGCTGAAAAAAATGCAGGCGGCAGGAACCACAGGCTCAGCCGGTGCGACCCGGCCTTCCCTGCGCGATGGTTTTCACGCTTATGGCGCGCTCTCCTCGGTGCGCCGGCTTTTTGGCCACCGTCACCGGCGGGGATCATCGCCGCCGATTTGGCATCAGCATCGGGATGCCGGGACCACGTGCTTTCACGTCCGCATCGCAATCGTTCGTCGGCGCGATCCCTCACGCTGCGATCCGACACGGCCATCGCATCACCGGCCCACGTTTCGTAACGATCGCGAAGCGTCCCTCTAGTGGGCGGTGACGGCCCCGAATGTGCGGCCGATTTGCCCGACGGCACAACGCCCGTCGGGTTGCGACAAAATGGCACGACGGGCAAAGCGAATGCCCGGGCTGCACGATTAGTTGCGCTGATTCAGGCCTCTGCCGCCCTTCGCCCATGGAGCTGCATACGAGCTCACGAGTTCGTGAACACGATCTCAAATCCATCCGACCGCAGCGATCGTAACGAACCTGACCACTCCGGTCATGGTGATGCGACCTGGACAACGGGGCGAAGAAGGGCCGCTGATCCTTTTTGCGCATCAGCCAACTCATCAGTTCTAGTCACAAGGAAAAATTCGAATGACGCTGGGATTTCGTTCGTTCGTGGCCGGCGCGATCATGCTGGGCGCTCTCTCCGTTTCCGCAACCGCAGCACGCGCTGCCGACATCGTCGATACGGCGGTCGCCGCGGGTCAGTTCAAGACGCTGGTCGCTGCAGCAAAGGCTGCGGGGGTCGTTCCAGTGCTGAAGAGCAAGGGCCCGTTCACCGTGTTCGCGCCGACCGACGCAGCCTTTGCCGCGCTGCCGCCCGGCACGGTCGAGGATCTGCTGAAGCCGAAGAACAAGGGCAAGCTCGCGGCGATCCTCAAATATCACGTGATCCCTGGCGCGGTGAAATCGGGCGACGTGGCCGGCAAGAAGCTCAGCGTCAAGACCGCGCAGGGCCAGAAGGTCGACGTCGACGGCACCTTCTTCGGCGTGCAGGTCAACGATGCCCATGTGGTGCAGGCGGACATCGTCGCCTCCAACGGCGTCATTCACGTCATCGACAAGGTGCTGCTGCCGCCGGCCAAGGCGCCGATGCATCATTGATCGTCTGACGACATCCTCTTGAGCAGCGCGCCATCAATAGAGGCGCGCTGCCATTCGCTCGTAAAGACGGTCATACCCCGCGAAGGCGAGGGCTTTGCAGAAGTTGGGCCGACAAGGTCTAGGGGCGGCCATGTCTTATTCGAGTAGATTAGCTCTCGAAGCATCGAAGACGATGCAGGGCCGATGGGCCCGGCACCTGGGTTAGACAGGGTGCAGGGTGATCCACCGCTTGAGGTTCATGGCTGTAATTGCGAGGTAGAAGGCCGCCGAATTCCGGGCGAGGCCGCGGTGTCGTGCCCGCGAAAAGCGATAGGTTTTCTTCAAGAGCGCAAACAGCGGCTCGACCGGCGCCCGGAGATAGGAAATCAACTCATTCCGGCGGGTCATCCATGGGCGCATCGGGTGCCAACGGTTGGCTCGGCGTGCGATTCCATCGCGGATACCGAGAGCCTTTAACTTCTCGCGACGAGCATTGCTGTCATAGGCCTTGTCAGCATAGACGGTCTTCTCGTCTCCGCAGATCAATGCGTTGGCAGGTACGGAATCGTTGATATTGGCAGGCGTGAAGGTCGCCCGCCGAATGATGCGGCTGCCTTGATCCATTGCGACATGCGCCTTGTAGCCGAAGAAATATTTACCTTCCTTCTTCGTCCAGGCGGCTTCCGGATCGAGGGGGCTTCTGATCAGCTTGCTCGCGGGTCTGCCGTCGGCGTCTGGAGGTGAAGGAGTATCCGGCGGTTCGGGCGCATTGACGGCCGACTTGACCAGCGAGGCGTCGATTAGGGTGCCGCGCTTCAGAACAAAGCCGGACGCCTCGATTTGCGCCGTGATTAAGGCAAAGACGCGCTCGGCCAATCCGCTCTTGGCCAGTTGCTCGCGGAAACGCCACAGCGTGGAATGATCTGGTACCCGATCGGACAGGGACAGCCCCAGGAAGCGCCTGAACGACAGCCGATCGACCAAGGCTTCCTCAAGGCCCGGATCAGACAGGCCATACCATTGCTGCAGCAACAGCGCCTTCAGGAGCGCCAGCGAAGGATACGCTGGCGCGCCCATGGACCCGCTGCGCAAGACACTCAGCAGCGCCTCGACAGCACTCCAATCGACCAACTCCGCTACGCGCTGCAATCCGGCATTCGCGCGCACAGCATCTCTGACCAGGTCATCGGTAAAGCTCAATTGGCCGATCTGCCGCTCCGCCATGATCTTCTCCCGCGAATCTCCATCAGAAGAGAAGCATCTGGCTGGACTTATGCAAAGCCCTCGCGAAGGCGGGGTATCCAGTACGCCGCAGCGTTTCGGTCGATCATAGTCGGCTCGACGTACTGGATCGTCCGCTTTCGCTGACGATGACAGTTGAGGTTGTGGCGATCATCACCCCCGACAATGAGTACGCTCAATACCCCCTGAGCTGCGCCAATTGCGCGGCGTGGTAGTTGGCGTCGCCGAGCAGTTCCTCGCAGACCCGCGCGCGCTTCATGAAGAAGCCGATGTCGAACTGATCGGTCATGCCCATGCCGCCATGCATCTGCACGCCTTCCTGCACCGCACGGGTCGTGGTGGTGCCGGCGCGGGCCTTGGCGACCGCGACGGCAGCGGCGGCGCCCGCGGGATCTGCATCGAGCGCCTGCAGCGCCTTGAGCACCGCGGCGCGGGTGATCTCGATCTCGATATAGAGCTGCGCCGCACGATGCTGCAGCGCCTGGAATTCGCCGATCGCCTTGCCGAACTGCTTGCGCTCCTTGAGATACGCGACCGTGCGGCCGAACACCTCCTCGCTCAGGCCCACCATCTCGGAGGCTACGGCACCGCGGCCGAGATCGAGCACGCCGCTCAGCACGGCCGCACCGCCATCGACCTCGCCCAGCACATGATCCGCGGTGACCTCGACATTGTCGAAACTGATCCGCGCCGCGTTGTGCGCGTCGACCATGATGGTGCGCTCGACCGCAATGCCCTTGGCCCTGGGATCGACCAGGAACAGCGTCAGACCCTCGCGCTCGCCGGGCGTGCCGGCGCTGCGCGCCACCACCAGCAGCAGATCGGCGACATGGCCGTCGACCACCATCGCCTTGGTGCCGCTCAGCTTGAAGCCGTTGCCTGAGCGCGTCGCCTGCAGCGCCGTATGCGACGGGCGATGCTTCGCGGCCTCGTCGAGCGCGAGCGCGGCGATCAACTGACCGGCGGCGATCTTCGGCAGATATTCCGACTTCTGCGCAGCGGAGCCGGCGCGCGTGAGCGCGGAAGCCGACAGCACCGAGGTGGCCAGGAACGGCGACGGCATCAAGGTGCGGCCGATCTCCTCCATCACGATTCCGGCCTCGACCGCGCCGAGGCCGGAGCCGCCGTATTCTTCGGGAACGAGCAGGCCGGCGAAGCCCATCTCGGCGAAGGTGGCCCAGAGCTCCCGGGAGAAGCCGGTCGCGTCGCGCGCGTCGCGCAGCTTGCGCAGATGAGCCACCGGCGCGTGGTCAGAGATCAGGCCGCGCGCGCTGTCGCGCAGCATCGATTGTTCTTCGGTGAGCAGGAGAGGCATGGCGGCTGTCCAGTGTCGGTGTTGTTTGTAAGCGAAGCTCTTTCAGCGCGTCATGGCCGGGCTTGTCCCGGCCATCCACGTCTTTCCTCGCGCGGAGGGACGTGGATGCCCGGGTCAAGCCCGGGCATGACGGAGTGTGTGGCGAACTACGCCCCCGGCAGATCGAGGATGCGCTTGGCGACGATGCCGAGCATGACCTCGGAGGTGCCGCCTTCGATCGAGTTGGCCTTGGTGCGCAGCCAGGCGCGCGGACGGGCGCCTTCGCCCGAGCGCTCGCTCTCCCACTCCAGCGCGTCGATGCCGCCTGCCGACATCAGGATCTCGTGGCGGCGCTTGTTGAGCTCGGTGCCGTAGTACTTCATCGCCGACGAGAATGCCGGATGGCCCTGTCCCGCTTTGGCGAGATCGACCATGCGCTCGGCAGCGGCCGCGAGCGCGGCCTCGTCGACATCGAAGGTGGCGATCTGAGCGCGCAGCAATGCGTCGTCGAGCCGGCCCTGCCCGTCGCTGCCGACGGTGTCAGCGGCGACCTGGCCGAGCGGCCGGCTGCCGCCGCGCTCGCCCATGCCCGAGATCATCGCGCGTTCATGCTGCAACAGATATTTCGCGACGTCCCAGCCGCGATTGACGCTGCCGACCACGTTCGCCTTGGGCACGCGAACATTGTCGAAGAAGGTCTCGCAGAACGGCGAGCGGCCGGAAATCAGAAGGATCGGCTTGGTCGACACGCCCTTCGAGGTCATGTCGAACAGGATGAAGCTGATGCCGTCATGCTTCTTCGCCGTGGGATCGGTGCGCACCAGGCAGAAGATCCAGTCGGCATAGTTGGCGTAGGAGGTCCAGATCTTCTGGCCGTTGATGATGTAGTCGTCGCCGTCGCTCTCGGCGCGGGTCTGCAGCGAGGCGAGATCGGAGCCGGCATTCGGCTCGGAATAGCCCTGGCACCAGCGGATGAGACCGGCGGTGATCTTCGGCAGATGCTCGCGCTTCTGTGTCTCCGTGCCGTATTTCAAGAGCGCCGGCCCGAGCATCGAGATGCCGAACGAGGTGATCGGCGCGCGGGCGCCGATCGCGGCCATCTCCTGGCGCAGGATCTTGGCCTCCTCGCCATCGAGACCGCCGCCGCCATATTCCCTAGGCCAATGCGGCACGGTCCAGCCCTTGTCGCGCATGCGCTCAAACCAGATGCGCTGCGGCTCGGAGGAGAATTTCGCGTTGCGGCCGCCCCAGAACGTGTCCTCCTCGGAGGCCATCGGCTGGCGCATCTCCGGCGGGCAATTTGCCTCGAGCCAGGCACGCGTTTCGCGGCGGAATGTGTCGAGATCGGCCATGTCTGGTCCTCGCGCGTTTCCATGAAGGCTGTCGTTGACGAGACCTAACCTCAGCCCTTGCTGGAATTCAACATCGATGTCGCCGCATCGGGCCGCGCCCTCGCCTTATCAGCCGTTCTATGATCATGATGCCGCCGCCCGAAATATGAGGACCCGACCATGCGCCTGAAACTGCTTTCGCCTGGCGAAATGAGCGCCGACCAGCGCCAGACCTATGACGAGTCGATCGCCAGCAAGCGCGGCTCGCCGCCGCCGCCTATGATGGCCTGGCTCAACAGCCCGGAGATGGCGCGGCATGCGACGCGGCTCGGCGCCTTCCTGCGCTACGACACGGTCTTTCCAGCCGCATTGTCGGAAATCGCGATCCTGGTGACGGCGCGGCACTGGACCGCGCACTACGAATGGTACGCCCATAAGCGCCTCGCGCTGGCCGGCGGATTGGACATCAAGATCATCGACGCCATCCGCGACCGCCGCACGCCGGAATTCTCTGATCCCAAGGCGCAGATGATCTACGACGTCGCCAAGTCGCTGCATGAGGGTCATGGCCTGACGGATGCGCTCTACAAGCAAGCGATCGCCCTGCTCGGCGAGCGTGGCCTGGTCGAGATCATCGGCCTGTGCGGCTATTACACGATGGTGTCGATGACGCTGAACGCGTTCGAGTTCGACCTGCCGGAGGGCGAGGTGTCGGAGTTGAAGTAATCAACGAATGCGCCGAAGCTGCCTATCATCGCGGTGCCCATGACTGCGCCCTCTCCCTTTGCGGGAGAGGGCTACACGAGAATCAGCCACGAACTCACTCGGGTGAGGGGTTCGTGCCACAAACTCAGGCCAGAGCCCGGGGCAACCCCTCACCCGGCTTTCATGCTGCGCATGAAAGCCACCCTCTCCCACAAGGGGAGAGGGTGCACCGCCCGAGTCGACTGACCGTTGGCACTATCACAGAGTTTGCGGTGCTCGCCGGCTCCACCACGTCAGCCCGCCGTAGCCGCGCGGCGCTTCGACGACCACGCCAACGCCAGCACACAGAGGCCGAACAGGACCGGAGGAAACACCACGAGATTGACCGCCGACCAGCCGAAATGAGCCAGCAACTGCCCCGATGAGAACGAGCCCAGCGCCATCAGGCCGAAGATCAGGAAATCGTTGAACGCCTGCACCTTGTTGCGTTCGGCCGATGTATGCGTCTCCAAGACCAGCGCGGAGGCGCCGACGAAGCCGAAATTCCAGCCGACACCGAGCATGACCAGGGTCGACCAGAAATGCATGGCGGTGAGGCCCGACAGGCCGATCATCGCCGCGACCGCCTCCAGCCCGAGGCCCAGTGCGACGATGGTCTGCGCACCGAAGCGCGCGATCAGCGATCCCGTGAAGAAGCTCGGGCCGTACATCGCGACGATGTGCCATTGCAGGCCGAAATTGGAATCCGACACTGTGAGCCCGCACATCTGCATGGCGAGCGGCGCCGAAGTCATCACCAGGTTCATCACCGGATAGGCGATGGTGCCGCACAACGCCGCGGCCATGAAGCGCGGCTGGCGCACGATCTCCAACAGCGACCGGCCGCCATGCAGACCGGCCGCCTCCGGCCTGGGCAGATCGACGCCGGCGACGATGCCCATCGCGATCAGCGCGATCGCGGCCTGCACCAGGTAGCTGAAGGCGAACAGATAGGGCGCCCAGACATCCATGGTCCATTGCACGAGCTGCGGACCGAGCAGCCCGGCGAAGATCCCGCCCGCCATCACCCAGGACACCGCCTTCGGCCGAAACGCGGCGCTGGCGCCATCGGCGGCGGCGAAGCGGTAGGATTGTGCGACGGCGCCATAAAGCCCGCCCAGGAACGTGGCCAGGCAGAACAGCGCGAACGAGCCGCGCAGCACCGCAAGACAGCCGAGCACGCCGGTGAGGACACCGCAGCCGGTGCCGATGAGAAACGCGACGCGGCGGCCGAAGCGGCGCGAGATCGCGCCGGTCGGCAGCGTGCCGGCCGCGAGACCGACCACATACATCGAGATTGGCACCGTCGCGAGCGAGATGCTGGGCGCGATGGTGGCGCCGACGATCGCGCCGGTGGCGAAGATCACGGCCGAATTGGCGCCCGTCAGGGCCTGCGCGACCGCGAGGCGGGCCACATTGCGCGCTGCGCGGGCATCGTCGGAGGTGTCTTCGGTCACGGTCAGGTCGATCATGTCGGTGTCCGGATGCGCGGGCGCGCTCCTGCGTTAAGTGGCCGCACTATTGCGGGAAGCCCGCACCCGAGGCAACCGGCCGCAACGGAGACAAGCCATGCAGCGAGATGCGTGATTCGACAGCCCCGGCCGGCGCGGCTAATCAGGCCGACGGTATTCTTGCGTCAATGGCGCCTGCGGAGGTTGAGCCATGTCAATCGACGATCGTCCCACCCTCGCGGCGCCCGACGATGATCCGTATCTGTGGCTCGAGGACATCGATGGCGAGCGCGCGCTGGCCTTCGTCGCGGCGCAGAATCAGCGCACCCTCGCCGTGTTCGGCGGTGCGGGTTTCGAACGCGATCGCGACATGCTGGCTGCGATCTTCGATCGCCCCGACAACATCCCGTTCGTCAGCCGCCGCGGCGGGCTGCTCTACAACCATTGGAAGGACGCCGAGCATCCGCGCGGCCTGTGGCGGCGCACGTCGCTGGACGAGTTCCGTAAACCGCAACCGCGATGGGAGGTGTTGCTCGACCTCGATCGCTTGGCCGCCGACGAAAGCGAGGACTGGGCGTTGAACTGGGTCTCGAGCCTGCCGCCGGGACATGAGCGGGCGATCCTGGCGTTGTCGCGCGGCGGCAGCGACGCGGTGGTGCTGCGCGAGTTCGATCTTGCGGCGAAGCGCTTCGTCGCCGATGGCTTCACGCTGACCGAGGCCAAGGGCGGTGTCGACTGGCTCGATCAGGACACGCTGCTGCTTGCGAGCGCCTTCGGCGAGGGCATGGCGACACCGTCGGGCTATGCGCGCACAGTACGGCTGTGGCGGCGCGGCGAGCCGATCGAAGCAGCGAAGGTGATCTTCGCGGTCGAGAACAGCCAGTCGGTCTGGGTGCGCGCCGGGGTCGATCGCAGCGTGACGCCGGCGCGGGTGTGGTTCACCGAGGGGCTCGACTTCTTCAACCATCATCTGTGGCTCGGCGACGCCACCGGCGCGGGCACCAAGCTCGACCTGCCGACCGATTGCTGGATGACAGCGGATGGCGACTGGATGGCGGTCAAGCTGCGCCAGCCCTGGACCGTGGGCGACGTGACCCATGGCGCCGACGTGGTGCTGGGCATCCGGCTGTCGGCGTTTCTCGAGGGCGCGCGCGATTTCGTTCGGGTGTTCGAGCCCGGCCCGCGCCGCGCGCTGCAGGGTCTCTATTGGGCCGGCGGCCGGCTGCTGCTGTCGATCCTCGACGAACTGAGGCCGCAGTTCGAGGTATGGACGCCGGCTGCGCAGGGCTGGAGCTGTCAGCGGCTTCCCGGATTGCCCGAGCTTGCCACCATCAACGTCTGGCCGCTCGATGCCTACGAGCTGACCGGCAATGGCGACCTGCTCGCCAGCATCCAGGATCCGCTGACCCCGCCTTCGCTGCAGCTGATCGAAGGCTTCGGCGCGCCGGCCGTGCTGAAGCAGGCGCCGCGCACCTTCACCGCCGAGGGCTGCGTCGTCACGCGGCACGAGGCGATCTCGGTGGATGGTGTCAGCATCCCCTACACGATGACCGGGCCGGCCCGGCCGACCGGCGACGCGCCGGTTTACATGAGCGCCTATGGCGGCTTCGGCCACAGCATCCGCCCCGCCTACAATGGGGCGCTCGGCAAGCTCTGGCTGGAGCGCGGCGGCACCGTCGTCGAGGCCAATATCCGCGGCGGCGGCGAGTTCGGCACCGCCTGGCACGATGCCGGCCGCTACGCCGGCAAGCGGCTGGCGCATGATGATTTCGCCGCGGTGGCCGCCGACCTTGTCCGCCGCGGCGTCACGGTCCCGAAGCGCATCGCCGCGCAGGGCGGCTCCAATGGCGGCATCCTGATCACCAACATGCTGGTGCGTTATCCCGAACGCTTCGGCGCGCTGTTCTGCACCATCCCGCTGATCGACATGCGCCGCTACACCAAGCTGCTCGCCGGCGCGAGCTGGATCGCCGAGTATGGCGATCCCGAGAAGGACGAGGATTGGGGCTGGCTTTCGACCTACTCGGCCTATCACATGGCGCAGCCCGGCCAGCCCTATCCACCGCTCCTGATCGCGACCACGCGGCGCGACGATCGCGTGCATCCGGGACATGCGCGCAAGATGACCGCCAAGCTGCAGGCCATGGGCTACGACACCTCCTTCTACGAGCCCGCCGCCGGCGGCCATGGCTACGGCACCGACAACCGCGAGCGCGCCAGCTTCATCACGCTGGGCATGCGCTTCCTGGCGCGGCATGTCGGGCTGGAGATGGATTAAGCTGACCTCTCCGCCGTCATTGCGAGGAGCGAAGCGACGAAGCAATCCAGAATCCCGACCCGGCCCTGGATAGCATTGCTTCGCTCGCAATGACGGTGAGTGGGTCAGGACCCGCGTGCAAACACCAGGATCATGTTGTTGGCGGGCATCTCGACCGTTTCGCGCAAAGCGAGGCCGTGACTCGCGGCGAGCGCTGCGACATCGGCGATGTCGCGCACGCCCCATTGCGGATTACCTTCGCGCAAGGACGTATCGAACACCGCATTGCTGACGGCGGTGTGCTTGCCGTCGCGCTTGAACGGGCCGTAGAGCACGAGCAGGCCGCCGGGCGACAGCAACTGTCCGGCGCCGGCGATCAATCCCTCGGCCACCGACCACGGCGCGATGTGAATGACATTTGCGCAGAAGATCGCGGCGAGGTGCTCCGGTCCGCCAGCGGCGCGAAACGCCGCGACCCAGCCGGGATCGGCGAGGTCGATGCGCTGCACGTCGCGGATGCTGGCCAGGCCCGCATGCCTGCGCCAGGCCGCGATGCTCTTGAGATGGCTGTCGTTGAGGTCGCTCGGCCACCAGACGAGATCGGGGCGCTCCGAGGCGAAATGCACGATGTGCTGGCCGGTGCCGCTGCCGGCCTCCAGCACATGGCCCGTCCGTCCCGCCAGCAGACGCGCCAGCACCGCCCAGATCGGCTGGTGGTTGCGGTGGAAGGCGGCCGCGTCCAGCCGTCCGTCCGGTTCCACCGGCCGCCCGTCCCGGCCGAATTCCACGACATATTCCGCCATGCCCGAACCTCCCGGCCGCCGGATGAACGGCGCCATTAACCGCGTTGCGCGGGGCACCATACCCGCATTGTCAGCCGATGGTCTTTATGCTTTGCAGCCCCTATATTGCCGCGATAACCGAGACGTCGGAACTTCACCTTGATCACATCCGTTCTGCGTACCGCCCTGGCGCTGGGGCTTTCGCTCGCCATGTCCGCGGCGGCGCACGCCCAATCCGGGGCCGCCGAGGGCCAGAAGCTCGCTTTCGACCGCGGCAAGGGCAACTGCCTGACCTGCCACGAGATCAAGGGCGGCGACCTGCCCGGTTCGATCGGCCCGAAGCTGGAGAACCTCAAGGGCCGATATGACCGCGCCGAGCTGACCGCGATTCTCAACGACGAGACCACGCGCAATCCGCTGACGGTGATGCCGCCCTTCGGCCGCAACCGCATCCTGACCGAGCAGGAAATCAGCGCCATCGTCGATTTCCTGCAGACCCTCTGATTCCGCGCTTTGGAGACCCCGCCATGACTGCCTCGTTCGGCCCGTTGGCCAACCGCCGCCTGCTTCTGAAGGGCGCGGGCCTGGTCGCGTTGATCGGCCTCGGCAATGCCGTGCTGCACGCGGCGCCGGCGTTTGCCGCGACCAACGACAACAAATATCCGGAAGACGCCTTCAGGCAGAAGAACGCGACCGACGCGATCAAGGCGCTGTATGGCCGCGACCACGAGGCCTCGGACAAGATCAAGCTGGATGCGCCCGAGATCGCCGAGAATGGCGGCGTGGTGCCGATCGCGGTCACCACGACCCTGCCCGACGTCACCTCGATCGCCTTCATCGTCGCCGAGAATCCGAACGCGCTGGCGGCGTCCTACAAGATCCCCGAAGGCACCGTGCCGGCGGTGGCGAACCGGCTCAAGATGGCCAAGACCTCCAGCGTGATCGCGCTCGTCGAATCCGGCGGCAAGCTCTACAGCGCGACCAAGGAGGTCAAGGTCACCGTCGGCGGCTGCGGCGGCTGAGGACAGGAGATCATCATGGCATCGAGCATCCGCGTCCGCGCAATCCTGAACGGCGAGATCACCGAGGTGCAGACCCTGATCCAGCATCCGATGGATACGGGCCTCGTCAAGGACGCCAAGGGCGAACTGATCCCGGCGCACTACATCCAGCAGCTGACCTTCGTGCACAAGGACAAGACCGTGTTCCTGGCCGATTGGGGCACCGCGGTCTCCAAGGATCCCTATGTCAAATTCGCCTTCAAGGGCGCCGCCAAAGGCGACGAATTGAAGGTGAGCTGGGTCGACAACAAGGGCGCCACCGACAGCCTGACGGCGACCATCCAATGAGCGCGACGCGCCTCATTCTCGTTCTTGCTGCCACGTTGGCGCTCGGTCTCGGCGCATCCGCCGTTGCGGCGGCCGACAGGCCCGATCCGGTCGCCGATGCCAAGGCGTTCCTGGACTACTTCGTCAAGAAGTTCCCGAAGGTCGCGTTCGACGATTTCGTCAACGGCCCGTATTCGATGAACGCCGACATGCGCCGCCAGTGGGAGGAGAAGGAGCAGTTCCCACCTTACGAGTTCGCGCTCGAGGCCGGCAGGGAGATGTTTGCCAAGCCGTTCAAGAACGGCAAGACCTATGCCGACTGCTTCCCGAATGGCGGCATCGGCATCCGGCAGAATTATCCGTATTTCGACGACAAGGAAGGCAAGGTCATCACCCTGGAGCTGGCCTTGAACCGCTGCCGCGAAGCCAATGGCGAAGCGCCCTACTCCTATGTCAAGGACGAGATGGCCTCGTTGACCGCCTACATGGCGTTCACCTCGCGCGGCAAGCGCTTCGACATCAAGATCCCGGACGATCCGCGCGCGCTGGAAGCCTATGAGAAGGGCAAGGAGTATTTCTACACCCGCCGCGGCCAGTTGAACTTCTCCTGCGCGAGCTGCCATGTGCAGAGCCCGGGCGAGCGCATCCGCGCCGAGATCCTGGCGCCGGCGCTCGGCATCCTCAACGCGATGCCGATCTACCGCTCGGAATGGAGCGGCATGGGCACGATCAGCCGGCGCATCGTCACCTGCAACAGCCAGACCCGCGCCGTGCCGCTGGAGCCGCAGTCGGACGAATATCGCAACCTCGAATATTATCTCTCCTACGTGTCGAACGGCCTGCCGGTTTCAGGACCGGGAGCGCGGCCATGAGAGATGCCACGACACCGCACGTCATGAAAAAGATCGTCTTCGCCTTGATGGTGGTCGCGGTCGGCGCCGGCTCCGCGCGGGCCGCGTCGGAAGCCGACTATCTCACGGCTGTCGCGGCGGCCGAGAGCGCCAACAAGGAAGCCGGACGTCTGCGCAACCAATGGACAGTGACCCAGGCCGCCCTCACCGCTGCCAAGAAGGCGGCGGATGCCGGCAATTTCGATCAGGCCGTCAAGGCTGCACAGGAGGCGGAGGCGCTCGCCAAGGCCTCGATCGTCCAGGCCACCAGCGAGAAGCAGCGCTGGAAGGACATGGAGATCCGCTAGGACGCTGGCCATGACGATGCGGCGCCGTGATTTTCTCAGAGTGTCGGGTGCCGCTGCGCTGGCTGCGCCTGCCCTGCTGCGCAGCGCCCGCGCCGCCGAGACCGTCAGCCTCTATGACGTCGAGAAGTTCGGCAATGCGCGCATCCTGCACATGACCGACACGCATGCGCAGCTCAGGCCGGTGTATTTCCGCGAGCCCAGCGTCAATATCGGCATCGGCGAGATGTGGGGACGGCCGCCGCATCTGGTCGAGCGCGCCTTTCTCGAACGCTACGGCATCCGGCCCGACAGCGCCGAGGCCTATGCCTTCACCTCGTTCGAGTTCGAGAAATATTCCGGCCGGTTCGGCCGCATGGGCGGCTTCGCGCATCTGAAGACGTTGATCGACAAGCTCCGCGCCGATGTCGGCGACCGGCGGTCGCTGTTGCTCGATGGCGGCGACCTCTGGCAGGGCAGCGGGCTCGCCAACGCGATGCACGGCGCCGACATGGTGAACGCGGCCAACCTGCTCGGCATCGACGCGATGACCGGACATTGGGAATTCACCTATGGCGAGGAGGCGCTGCGCGCCAACCTCGCGCGCTTCAAGGGCGAGTTCCTGGCGCAGAACGTGTTCCTGACCGAGGAGGCGGCGTTCAACGACGCCAAGGCTTTCGATCCCGGATCGGGACGCGTCTTCAAGGCGTCCATGATCAAGGAGATCGGCGGCGCGCGCATCGCCGTGATCGGACAGGCCTTCCCCTATGTGCCGGTCGCGCATCCGCGCCGGTTCACGCCGGACTGGACCTTCGGCATCCGCGAGGAGGAGCTGCAGAAGCTGGTCGACGGATTGCGCGGCGCCGACAAGGTCGATGCCGTGATTTTGCTGTCGCATAACGGCATGGATGTCGACCTCAAGCTGGCAGGCCGAGTCACCGGCATCGACGTGATTCTCGGCGGCCACACCCATGATGCCGTGCCGCAGCCGGTCGCGGTCAGCAACGCCAAGGGCGCGACGTTGGTCACCAATGCCGGCTCGAACGGCAAATTCCTCGCGGTGCTCGACCTCGACGTCGGCAAGGGCCGCGTCGCCGATGCGCGCTACCGGCTGCTGCCGGTCTATTCGGAGCTGCTGAAACCCGACCCTGCGATGCAGGCGCTGATCGACCAGACCCAGCAGCCGCAGGTCGCCGCCTGGAGCGAGAAGCTCGCGACCTCGGACCGCCTGCTCTATCGGCGCGGCAATTTCGAGGGCCCGACCGACGACATGATCTGCGAGGCGCTGCGCAGCCAGCTCGATGCGGAGATCGCGCTGTCGCCCGGGTTCCGCTGGGGCACGACGTTGCTCGCCGGCCAATCGATCATGCTGGAAGACGTGCTGGCGCAGACAGCGATCAGCTATCCCGAGACATATGTACAACGGCTGACCGGCGCCCAGATCAAGGACGTGCTGGAAGACGTCTGCGACAACCTGTTCAACGCCGATCCGTATCTGCAGCAGGGCGGCGACATGGTGCGGCTCGAAGGCCTGTCCTACCGCTGCGCGCCCGCCGAGGCGATCGGCCGGCGCATCTCGGACCTCACGCTCGCCAATGGCCGGGCGCTGGAGCCGGGCAAGACCTACAAGGTTGCCGGCTGGGCGTCGATGACGGCGCAGGACGGCAAGCCGGTATGGGACGTCGTCGCGACGCATCTGCGCAGCATCGGCCTGACCTCGGCGGGAACAAGCACCGTCACGCTGTCCGGCGTGGACGGCAATCCCGGTTTTGCAGCGCCGTCCTGAGGCGCGCTGCGCCGCAACGCGGGGCGCGTCGTCCGAGGATGTTGGTGACGCGGCGCGGAGCGTGCTGTAATCGGCCGCATGATCCGAATCGGAGGACGCGTCATGATCTTCCGTCAATTGTTCGACAGCGTCTCCGGCACCTACAGCTACATCCTCGCCAGCCGCGGCGGCGGCGAGGCGCTGATCATCGATCCCGTGCTGGAGAAGGTCGATCGCTATTGCCAGCTGCTGCGCGAGCTCGATCTGCGCCTGGTCAAGGCGGTCGACACCCATCTGCATGCCGACCACGTCACCGGCCTCGGCGCGTTGCGCGACCGAACCCATTGCGTCACCATCATGGGCGAGCAGACCAAGGCCGACGTGGTGGCGATGCGCGTGGCCGAAGGCGACAAGATCGCGATCGAGGGCATCGGCCTCGAGGTGATGTACACGCCGGGCCACACCGACGATTCCTACAGCTTCCTGATGGGCGACCGCGTCTTCACAGGCGACACGCTGCTGATCCGCGGCACCGGCCGCACCGATTTCCAGAACGGCGATGCGCGTCAGCAATATGAGTCGATCTTCAACAAGCTGCTGCGTCTGCCGGACGACACGCTGGTCTATCCCGCGCACGACTACAAGGGCGATACCGTCTCCACCATCGGCGAGGAGCGTCGCTACAATCCGCGTCTGCAGGTGCGCTCCGTCGACGACTACGTGGCGCTGATGGCCGGGCTGAACCTTCCCAATCCGAAGATGATGGACGTCGCGGTTCCCGCCAATATGCGGGTCGGCCTGCACCAGGACGCACTTGCCAAACAGGGCCTGGCGCTGTCGGCGCGCGAGGCGATCGAATGCCTGGGACGCCCCGACGTGCTGCTGGTCGATTTGCGCGAGGCATCGGAGCGCGCCAAGCACGGCACCCTATCGGGTGCACTGCACGCGCCCTATCCCGCGATCGAGGACAGTCTGAAGCCCGGCGGCATGCTGCGCGAAGTCGCCGCCGCCACCGGCCGCCGCATCGTATTCTTCTGCGCCTATGGCGAGCGCTCGGCGATGGCGGTGCAGAGCGCGCAAGCCGCGGGGCTTGCCAACACCGCACATATCGAGGGCGGGCTCGATGCGTGGAGGAAGGCTGGCGGACCGGTCGAGCAGTAGGCGGTCAGTCAACTCTGGACTGCCCCCCGACGGCACCGCACATTCCGCTGTCGTCCCGGGCAAGTCCGACGACGCGAAGCGTCGGCGGGCGCAGACCCGGGACCCATACCGCGTGATCTGTCTTTTGGCACGCTGCACGTTGAGCCTGTCCTGCAACAGATATCCGCCGCCGGTGGGTATGGATCCCCGCCTTCGCGGGGATGACACCTCTGTCGGAGGGGCGATGAGCCTGCCACTCAGGAGGCTGCAGCGGCGCGGATCGCTTGGCGATTGTCGCGAAAACGCCAGCTGGCCCGCGCAGGTGCCATGCGCCCGCGTTCATGGACAATGAACCGCAATCCGATAGTGTGGCGTTGTGCCGCGCGCCCTCCGCGGGAGCCTTGGCTGTTTCTTGGCTGTCTCCTAGCGGTCTGCCGGCGACGCGCCTTCCAGTTCCATCGCTGGCGCCGGGAGCCAAACGGATCGACCATGGCTGACGTCCTCGCCGCATCGCAACATACCGGTGCTCCGGTCCGGTCCGCCTCCTCGCTGCGCACGCTGGCGCTGATCTCGCTCGCGCATTGGGTCAGCCACCTGCATATGCTGGTGCTGCCGATGCTGTTTCCGTACCTGAAGGAGAAGCTCGGCGTCGGTTATGTCGAGCTCGGCTTTCCGCTCACGGTGTTCGCCGTCGTCTCGGCGCTGACCCAGGCTCCGGTCGGCTATCTCGTCGATCGCGCAGGCGCGCGCCGCATCCTGCTGCTCGGCCTGACGCTCGGCGGCCTGTCGCTGGCGCTGCTGGGCATCTACCTGACCTATGCCAGCCTCGTCGCCTCAGCCGTGCTGCTGGGCCTCGCCAATGCGGTCTATCATCCGTCCGACTACGCGCTGCTCTCGGCGCATATGGAAGAGAGTCGGATGGGCCGCGCCTTCGGCGTGCACACCTTCGCCGGCTATCTCGGCGGCGCTGTCGCGCCCGCGATCATGGCGGCCTTGGTCACCACGGTCGGCGGCTCCGGCGCGCTGATCGCGGCCGGTCTGGTCGGTCCGCTCGCGGCGCTGCTGCTGCTCGCCGGCAATGTGCCGGAGGTGCCGCCGCATCCGCATCACACCAAGGCCGACGGCACCAGGGCCCAGCAGCCGAGCCTGCTGACGCCGATGCTGATGCTGCTCACCGTGTTCTTCATGCTGCTCAGCCTGTCCAACGCCGGCATTTCCAGCTTCGGCGTCGTCGCCTTCATGAACGGCTACGGCATCTCGTTCTCGACCGCCAATATCGCGCTGACCGCGTTCCTCGGCGCCAGCGCCATCGGCGTGCTCGCCGGCGGCCAGCTCGCCGATCGCATCCGACATCACAACCTGGTCGCGGCCGTCGCCTATGCGATCAATGCGGTGCTGGTGCTGGTCATCACTTTCGTCAGCCTGCCCGCCGCAGTGCTGATCGCGATCATGCTGGTCGCGGGCTTCATGAGCGGCGTCATCGCACCATCGCGCGACATGCTGGTGCGCAATGCCGCGCCTCCAGGCGCGGCCGGCCGCGCCTTCGGCATCGTCTCCACCGGCTTCAATTTCGCCGGCGTCGTCAGCCCGCTGCTGTTCGGCTGGATCATGGACATGAACGCGCCGCGCTGGGTGTTCGGCACCTCGGTCGTGTTCATGCTGCTGACCATCGTGCTCGCGTTCTTCACCGAGCCGAAGAAGGCGAAGGCGTAGTTATCGTCTTGGAACCATAGGCTGTTAGTTCGTCAGCGCCGCCCGATGCAGCGCCCTCTCCCCTTGTGGGAGAGGGCACCGCCGGCGCACCGGCGCCCTCGGTCGGGGTCTCTCTCCGCAGATGCCGTTCGTGGAGGCATCCCCCTCACCCGACCGAGCCTGCTGATCCAGTTTGCATGCCCTCTCCCGCAAGGGGAGAGGGCGCAGTCATGAGTACCGCTTGATCATTGCGCGACGTTTGGATGATTTGAGGCGCGCTTCCACCTCGCCATGCAACTCTGCTGTCTCTTCCCGCGTGTTGACATCACCGCCCGCTCGCCGATGATGCCCCGATAACAACAACATCCGGGGAAGACACGCCATGACGCAGCCAGATCTCGTGATCCGCGGCGGAACCGTCGCCGATGGCTCGGGCGGCGAGCTCTATGAGACCGATATCGCAATCGCGAACGGACTCATCGTCGAGGTCGGCAAGGTCAGTGCGAAAGGCCGCGAGGAGATCGACGCGCGCGGCAAGCTCGTGACGCCCGGCTTCGTCGACGTTCACACCCATTACGACGGCCAGGTGACGTGGAGCCACGACATCTCGCCATCGTCGCAGAACGGCGTCACCACGGCGATCATGGGCAATTGCGGCGTCGGCTTCGCGCCATGCCGGCCGGCCGATCACCTGCGGCTGATCCAGCTGATGGAAGGGGTCGAGGACATTCCCGAGCCGGTGCTCGAGGCCGGCATTCCCTGGGAATGGGAAAGCTTTCCGGATTACATGGCCTGGCTCGGCAGACGCGAATTCGATCTCGATATCGGCGCCCAGCTGCCGCATGCGGCGTTGCGCGTCTATGTGATGGGCGAGCGCGGCGCGCGACGCGATCCTGCCACGGCCGACGACAACCGCGCGATGGCGGGGCTGGCGCGCGATGCGGTCAAGGCCGGCGCGCTCGGCTTCTCGACCTCGCGTACCCTCAACCATCGGACATCGACCGGCGACTACACGCCGACCTTGAAAGCCGGCGAGGACGAGCTGACGACCATCGCCGCGGCGATGCAGAGCGCCGGGCGCAGCGTGCTGCAATTCGTGCTGGACATCTCCACCATTCATGAAGACCTGCCGATGATGCTGCGCATCGCGGACAAAACGAGATGCCCGATCTCGTTCTCGGTGACGCAGAACGACCGCGCGCCGCAACGCTGGCGGCAGACGCTGGCCGAGATCAACACCGCCGCCGCGCGCGGCCTGTCGGTGACGGCGCAGATCGCCGCGCGCCCTGTTGGCCTGCTGCTCGGGCTGGAGCTGTCGCGCAACCCGCTGCAGACGCATCCGAGCTATCAGGCGATCGCGCATCTGCCGCTGGCCGAGCGTGTCGCGCGGATGCGCGATCCGCAGCTGCGCGCAGCGATCCTGAGCGAACAGGCCCGCGCGACCGACGACCCGCTGTTCTTCAAGCCGAACTACGACAAGATGTATCTGCTCGGCGATCCGCCCGATTATGAACAGCCGCCGGAGCAGTCGCTCGGCGCCCAGGCCCGTGCGCGCGGCTGCCGGCCGGAGGAGCTGGCTTACGACGCGATGCTGTCGGACCAGGGGCGCGGCATGCTCTACGTGCCGTTCCTGAACTATTCCGACGGCAATCTCGACGCCACCTATGAGATGTTGCGCGATCCCAGAAGCGTGCCCGGCCTCAGCGATGGCGGCGCGCATTGCGGCATCATCTGCGATGCGAGCTTCCCGACCTATCTGCTGACGCACTGGACGCGCGACCGCAAGCGCGGCGACAAGCTCTCAATTCCCTTCGTCGTCGCGGCGCAGTCGCGCAAGACCGCGCTCTCCGTCGGTCTCGACGATCGCGGCCTGATCGCCCCAGGCTACAAGGCGGATGTCAACGTCATCGACTACGGCCGGCTGCATCTGCATCCGCCCAAGGTCCATTACGACCTGCCGGTCGGCGGTCGCCGGCTGATGCAGGAGGTCGACGGCTATGACGCGACGATCGTTTCGGGCGTCGTGACCCGCCGACACGGTGAAGCCACCGGTGCGAGGTCGGGGCGGCTGGTCAGGGGTGCGCGGAGCTGCGTGCAATAGGGCGCTTGATCTTCCTCTGCTGTCAGCCCCGAGCAACCAGTCAAATCCTCAGGGGTCATCCCGGACAAGCGCGCGACACGCGCGCGCCGATACGGGATCCATAACCCCAGGGAGTGTTTGGGGCGCGTTAGCGGCTCCATCTCGGCCAACTACGACCGCCGCGGCGTATGGGTCCCGGGTCGGCGTGCGTCAACGCTTCGCGTTGCCGGACTTGCCCGGGACGACACCGGTTGCAGGGCCCGTGTTGGGACAAACTGGCGTGACGCCAACGGCCGGCGGGGCAACTCGTTGAGGGCTGTCCAACCCCGCGCAGCCGCAGCTCAGGCGAATTCCGGCGCGACAGCCTGATGCGCCTGCAGGCGCGCGCGTTCGGTGTTCGGCCAGAGCAACGCAAGCCCGGTGAGGCCGGCGATGATCATGATCACGGCGTTGATGGTGAAGCCGGACATGTAGCCGTCGAGCAGGCTGCCCGAGGCCTGGATCATCTTGCCCATCACCACCGGCGCGACGATGCCGGCGAGCGTGTAGAGCGCGCCATAGATGGCGATGACGGCGCCGCGCTGTGACACCGGCGTGAACTCGCCGATCATCGGCGCGCAGACGACGTAGATCGACCCGCACAGCCCCGAGCCGACGACGAGCAGCGCAATCCGCGTGGCGGCGCCGTCGACATGCGGCATCGCCGCCATCAGCATGCCGCCGAAGATCAATGGCGTCGCCCCGAGCACCCCGCGGGCCATGCGCGTCGAGACGCCCCGCGCCATCAGCCGCTGCGACAGCCAGCCCGTGGTCATCACCACGCACGCACCGAACACCCAGGGCAGGATCGAGATGAAGCCGGCCTGCTGCTGCGAGAAACCGAGTCCCTTGACCAGGAACGGCGTGAACCAGGTGAGCCCGAGCGACAGCGCCCAATAGGCACCGAAGGTCGCGGCGACGCAGCCGATGAAGGTGCGCGACGTCAGGAGCTGCAGATAAGGCACGCGCTGCTCGCGCAAACCGGCAAGCTCGATCTCGGCCAGCGGCCCTTCCTGGCCGAGCCACAGCCATGCGGCGCTCCACATCAGTCCGACGATGCCGAGTGCACCGAAGGCATAATGCCAGCCGTAATTCACGATCACGAAATTCAACGCGGGCACAGCAAGAATGACGCCGAAGGCGGACCCCTGCGACAGGATCGCGGTCGGCATCGCCCGCTTCTCGTCGGGAAACCATTTGTAGACCGCGTGGACGGCCACCGAGGCTGCGGGCCCCTCGCCGGCGCCGAGAATGATTCGGCAGATCAGGAGCGTGGTGAAGCCGACGCTGCCAACCATCGGAAACTGCGCTACCGCCCAGACCAGCGCCAACACCAGCAGGACCCAGCGCGTCGGCACCTTGTTGACGATGAAACCGACGACGATGGCCGAGATCGAAAACAGAAAGAAGAAGGAGGAGCCGAGCAGCCCGAACTGCTCGGCTGAGAGGTTGAGCTCGGTCATGATCGGCACGCCAGCGAGGCCGACCACGATCTTGTCGGCGAAATTCACCAGCATGAACAGGAACAGCAGGAAGGTGACCTTCCACGCTCCCTTGGGCGTCGCTGCCGGTCTCGTACGGGATGTGCCTTGAAGCGTCGTCGGCGCGGCCATGTTTCTTCCCCGTCATTGTTATGATCCGCCCCTGTTGTTCGGGCGTTTTGCCGATGCTACCCACGAAGCGGCGCCACAAGCAACCAGCTCGCGAGCTAAGTTCTTGCTGCAACGCAAGAATCGTCCCTCTGGGGCTGCGCGGGGGAACTTGCGCAACCTGATCACGAGCCAACCCGCCATTCACATCATGGGCGTTGCCGAGAACGAGCAGATGATGTTCGCGTTGGCCCTTGTTATGTTGTGACGCAACAACAGCGATCAGGCTCGTGCTCAACGTCCGTCATCTCACCAAGTCCTATCGATCCGGCGGCGAGCCGGTCAAAGTCCTGCGCGGCGTCGACCTCGCGGTCGCCTCGGGCGAACGCGTGGCGCTGACGGGAGAATCCGGCTCCGGCAAGAGCACGCTGCTGCATCTGATCGCGGGGCTCGACGCTGCCGATGGCGGCGACATCCTGCTCGAAGGGGCTTCGATCGGCACGCTCGACGACGCGGCGCGCGCAGCGATCCGGCGCGAACGGCTCGGCCTCGTGTTCCAGCAGTTCAATCTGGTACCGAGCCTGTCGGTGGCGGACAATCTCAGCTTTCAGGCCCGGCTCGCCGGACGCCACGATCCCGCCTGGCACACCGAGCTGGTCGAGCGGCTCGGGCTCAAGCCCGCTGCTCAAGCGTTATCCGGAGCAATTGTCGGGCGGCCAGCAGCAGCGCGTCGCGATCGGCCGCGCGCTGGCGGTCAGGCCCAGCCTGCTGCTCGCCGATGAGCCGACCGGCAATCTCGACGAGGACACCGCCGATGAGGTGATGGCGCTGACGCGCGACCTCGTCGCACGCACCGGCTGCGGCTTCCTGATGGTGACACATAGCGCGCGGCTGGCGGCGATGCTCGACCGGCAGGTTCACCTGCATGCCGGACGCGTCGCATGAGACGCGCGCTGTGGATTCTCGCCGTACTGCTCAGTCACTGGCGCCGGCATCCGATGCAGCTCGCGACGCTGCTGATCGGATTGATCTCGGCGACGGCGCTATGGAGCGGCGTGCAGGCGTTGAACCAGCAGGCGCGCAATTCCTATGACCGGGCGGCTGCGATCTTCGGCGGCGCGCGCACGCCGATGCTGGTCGCAAGCGACGGCAAGATGCTGCCGCAGAGCGTGTTCGCCGAGCTGCGCCGCGCCGGCTGGCCGGTGTCGCCGGTCGTCGAAGGCCGCGTGCAGCTCGATGGACATTCCATCCGATTGCTCGGGATCGAGCCGTTCAGCATTCCCCGGGAGGTCGGCGACGCGCCGAGGGTCGGACGCAGCGAGCTCGAGGCGTTTCTGACACCGCCGCATCGCACCCTGATCTCGCCGGAGACGCTGGCGGATCTCGGACTGAAGGAGGGCACGACGCCACGGCTGAGCAACGACGCCATGCTGCCGCCGCTGATGGCGCAGCAGCAGCTCGCGCCCGGCGTGCTCGTCGTCGACATCGGCGACGCGCAGCGACTGCTCGGCAAACAGGGCCAGATCTCCCGGCTCCTCGTCGGTCAAGCACCGGGCAAACGGGAGCCGCTGGAGAGCTTCGCAGGCGGCCGGCTGCAGCTGGTGCAGCCCGAGGCCGAGACCGACCTGGAACGGCTGACCGACAGCTTCCACCTCAACCTCACCGCATTCGGGCTGCTCTCATTCGTGGTCGGTCTCTTCATCGTCAACTCCGCGATCGGCCTCGCCTTCGAGCAGCGGCTGCCGGTGCTGCGCACCTTGCGCGCCTGCGGCGTCTCGGCCCGGCAGCTCAACGGCGTGCTGATCGGCGAGCTCGTCGCCTTCGCGCTCGTCGCAGGTCTTGTCGGCCTGGTGTGCGGCTACATCATCGCCGCGGCGCTGCTGCCGAATGTCGCCGCGTCGCTGCGCGGCCTCTATGGCGCGCAGGTGCCCGGCGAGCTCAGCTTGCGGCCAGAATGGTGGTTGGCCGGCCTCGTGATCAGCGTCGCCGGCGCGCTCGCCGCCGCAACGACAAGCCTGATCAAGGCGATGCGGCTGCCGATCCTGTCGACGGCGCAGCCCTATGCGTGGCAGGAGGCGCAGCGGCGCTGGCTCAAGCTGCAGAGCGCCGCGGCGCTCGCCTTCTTCGTGGCTGCCGGCCTGCTGCTGTGGCTCGGTCAGTCATTGCTGGCCGGCTTCGGCGTGCTCGCGGCGCTGATGCTCGGCACCGCGCTGCTGCTGCCGGCGATCCTGGAGCTCGTGCTGCGGCTCGGCGAGCGCACCGCGCGCGCGGCACTGGCACAATGGTTCTGGGCCGACAGCCGCCAGCAGATTTCGGGCCTGTCGCTGGCATTGATGGCGCTACTGCTGGCGCTCGCCGTCAATGTCGGCGTGGCCACTATGGTCGAGACCTTCAGCCGCACTTTCCTGGTCTGGCTCGATGGCCGGCTCGCGGCCGACATCTACATCAGCGCGGCCGACGAGGCGCAGGCGCGCGACGTCCAGGCCTGGCTGCGCACGCGGCCCGAGGTACAGGCGGTGCTGCCGGGCGGTCGCGCCGAAATTCAGCTCGCGGGCGCGCCGATCGACATGCTCGGCCTGCCCGATCACGACACCTACCGTGAGCATTGGCCGCTGCTGCAGGCCGGCAGCGACGCCTGGAAGCAGCTGGTGCGCGGCGATGGCGGCTTCGTCAGCGAGCAGCTCGCCCGCCGGCAGCATCTCTCGCTCGGCGACAGGATCGACATTCCCGCCCCCACCGGCGATTGGCGCATCAATGTCGCCGGCATCTATGCCGATTATGGCAATCCGAAGGGACAGGTCACGGTGAACGTCGCCGCGCTCACGCGGCGCTTCCCGGCGACGCCGATCACCCGTATGGCGGTGCGTGCGGCGCCTGCCGACGTGCCGGGGCTCATCGCGGCGCTGACCGACAAATTCGGCCTCGATGGCCGCAACGTCGTCGATCAGGCCACCGTGAAGCAGGAGTCGGAGCAGATCTTCAACCGCACCTTTGCGGTGACAGGCGCGCTCAACACCTTCACGCTCGGCGTCGCCGCGATCGCGCTGCTGACTAGCCTGCTGACCCTCGCCAACTCGCGGCTGCCACAGCTCGCGCCGCTTTGGGCGATCGGGCTGACGCGTCGACGCCTGGCCGAGGTGGAACTGTTGAAGACGCTGTCGCTCGCCGGCCTCACCGCGCTGCTGGCGCTGCCGCTCGGACTCGTGGTGGCATGGTGCCTGATCGCCATCGTCAATGTGAAGGCGTTCGGCTGGCGGCTGCCATTCGACGTATTTCCGCTGCAGCTGATCCGTCTGTTGATCGTCACGCTGGTCGCCGCGCTGATCGCCTCGCTGCTGCCGGTGCTGCGGCTGGCGCGGATGCAGCCGGCCCAACTGGTCAGGACCTTCACCATTGAGCGCTAGAGCCACCTTGACGCGACGCCGCCTGATCGGCAGCCTTGGCCTGCTGGCGCTGCCGCGCCTTGCGCGGGCACAGGGCTTTGCGGGCCTGAGCGACAGCGCGGACGGCTTTACGCCGGTCACGCCGGGCAAGGCCTTCAGCTTCCCGGCCGACCACGGCCCCCATGACGATTTCCGCATCGAATGGTGGTACGTCACCGCCAATCTCAGCGACGCCGGCGGCAGGGCCTATGGCCTGCAATGGACGCTGTTCCGCTCGGCGGCGCGGCCCGGGCCGCAGGCCGAAGGCTTCGACAATCAGCAGCTCTGGATGGCGCATGCGGCGGTGACGCGCGCCGACAGCCATCGCTCGACCGAGAAATTTGCCCGCGGCGGCATTGGCCAGGCCGGCGTCGAGGGCAAGCCGTTCCAGGCCTGGATCGACGACTGGCAGCTGCGCGGCACCGGCGCAACTGATGATCAGATGCTGGCCCCCCTCGACATGACGGCGAGCGCAGCCGACTTCTCCTATGCGCTGCGTCTGGAGGCTGACCGTCCGGTCGTGCTGCAGGGCATCGACGGCTACAGCCGCAAATCCGAGCGCGGCCAAGCGTCCTATTATTACAGCCAACCGTTCTATCGCGCACGCGGCCGCATCACGTTCGACGACACGCCGGTCGACGTCACAGGGATGGCCTGGCTCGACCGCGAATGGAGCAGCCAGCCGCTGGCGTCCGACCAGAGCGGCTGGGACTGGTTCGCGCTGCATTTTGCGGGCGGCGAGAAGCTAATGCTGTACCGGATGCGGCAAGGAAACGGCGACTACACGTCGGGCACCTGGATCACGGCGGACGGCGCCGCGCGTCCGCTCGGTCCCGACGGCATCGCGATGAGGCCGACGGAGATCGCTGCGATCGGCGAGCGCAAATTGCCGGTCGGCTGGCGTGTCGAGATTGCGGCGCTCGGCATTGCGATCGACACCACGCCGCTCAATCCGAAGGCCTGGATGGGCACGCGCGTGCCGTATTGGGAGGGGCCGATCAGCTTCAAGGGCAGCCACGGCGGGGTGGGCTATCTCGAGCTGACCGGATATTGATAAAACTACAGGGGGAAACAAGCATGTACCATTTCACCGCAATCATCACCGTGCTCGCGCTGCTGCTGTATTTCTACATGTCGATCCTGGTCGGACAGGCCCGCGGCAAGTTCGGCGTCAAGGCGCCGGCCACGACCGGCAATGCCGAGTTCGAGCGCGTCTTCCGCGTGCACATGAACACGCTGGAATGGCTGCCGATCTTCCTGCCGGCGCTGTGGCTGTTCGCGATCTATGTCAGCGACGCGATCGCGGCGCTGCTCGGCCTGGCCTGGATCGTCGGCCGCGTCATGTACATGACCGCCTACGCCAAGGCCGCGGAAAAGCGCGGCGCGGGCTTCGGCGTGCAGGCGCTCGCGGCCTTGGCGCTCCTCGTCGGCGCGCTGATCGCGATCGTCTGGCGGATGCTGCAGGGCTGATTGCCACACATAGCTGCCGTCCCGGCGTTCGCCGGGACGACACCGATGTCGGAGGCCGTCACTTCGTCAGCGGGCAACCGCTGTCCTTGGCGGAGAAGAACGCCTTGTCGCCGGGTACCGTGGCGAGCTGCTTGTAGTAGTCCCACGGCTTCTTGGATTCCGACGGTTTCTTGACCTCGAACAGATACATGTCGTGGACCATGCGGCCGTTGGCGAGCACCTTGCCCTGCGCGAACGCGTCGTCGACCGGCAGCTCCTTCAGCTTTGCAGCCACCGCGTCGGAGTCCTTGGTGCCCGCAGCCTTCACCGCCTTCAGATAGGACAAGGTCGCCGAATAGGTGCCGGCGTGGATCATGCTCGGCATCCGGCCGGTGCGCTTCATGAAGCGCTCGCTGAAGGCGCGGGCCTTGTCGTCATGATCCCAGTAGAAGCCCTCGGTCAGCACCAGCCCCTGCGCCGCCTCGAGGCCGAGGCCGTGCACCTCCGACAGGGTCATCAGCAGGCCGGCCAGCTTCTGGCCGCCCTTGACGATGCCGAACTCGGCCGCCTGCTTGATCGAGTTGGTGGTATCGAGGCCGGCATTGGCCAGCCCGATGATCTTGGCCTTGGAGCTCTGCGCCTGCAGCAGGAAGGACGAGAAGTCCGACGAGTTCAGCGGGATGCGCACCGAGCCCAGCACCTTGCCGCCCTTCGACGTCACGATGTCGCTGGTGTCCTTTTCCAGTGCATAGCCGAAGGCGTAGTCGGCGGTCATGAAGAACCAGGTATCACCACCGGATTCGACCAGCGCGCCACCGGTGCCGACCGCGAGCGCGCGGGTGTCATAGGCCCAGTGGAAGCCGTAGGGCGTGCAGGCATCGCCCGTGATGCGCGAGGTCGCAGCACCCACGACGATGTCGATCTTCTTCTTCTCCTTCGACAGCTCCTGGATCGCCAGCGCGACCGACGAGGTCGTCAGCTCGGTGATCATGTCGACGCCCTCGGTGTCGTACCAGCGCCGCGCGATCGACGAGGCAAGATCCGGCTTGTTCTGGTGGTCGGCGGTGACCAGCTCGACCTTCTGCCCCAGCACCTCGCCGCCGAAATCCTCGATCGCCATCTTGGCGGCCTCGACGGAATATTTGCCGCCGTAATCGGCGTAGACGCCGGACTGGTCGTTGAGGATGCCGATCTTGACCTGTGCCCACGCCGGCGCCGCCGTCATCAGCGCGCCAATCGCAGCAAAAGCCAGCAAGCCCGATTTCATATCGTCTCTCCCAGAGTTTTTTGGTCTTGAGAAGTCATTCGTTTTGGAATGCACCGTCATGTTATGCCAGAACCCCGGCCGCGCCCATCCCTTCCCGCCTCAGCCAATGGAATGAGAGCCGTGTTGAGGGCTCCCGGTTCCTCCGCTACAGTCACGTCCAAGCAATAAGCGGCCGTCCCGCGGGACGGTGCATGCGGCAGGAGACAGCTGGAGGGCGTGAGATGGGCGTTGCCCCGTCCCGGCCAGTTCGCTCGCGTGTTCTCCCTCATGCACTCTCCTGCAAGCCGAACGGCAGACATTCGCAGGGAGGACTCATGTATACCGGAAAGCACGCCCGGCTGCGCTCATTGCAGCCCGCGTTCATCATGGCCTCCACCGGCGAGGCGGTAACCTATCGCGAGCTGGAGGCGCGCTCGAACCGGCTGGCGCATCTGTTTCGCAAGCGCGGCCTGAAGCGGCTCGACCACTATTCGATCTTCATGGAGAACAACGACCGCTATCTCGAGACCTGCGGCGCCGGCGAACGCTCCGGGCTCTATTTCACCTGCGTGAACTCGTACCTCACCCCCGGCGAGCTCGCCTACATCCTCAACAACAGCCAGTCGCGGCTGCTGATCACCTCGGTCGCCAAGCTCGACGTTGCGCGCGAGGCGCTGAAGGAGGCGCCCGGCATCGAGCTGTGCATCGTCGTCGACGGGCATCGGAATGAATTTGGTGAGAGCGAGCGCATCGTCGGCCTCGCGGAGGCCATCGCCGGACTGCCGGCGACGCCGATCGCCGACGAGAGCGTGGGCACGGCGATGCTGTACTCCTCCGGCACCACGGGCCGGCCCAAGGGCATCCTCCGGCCGCTGCCCGAGCAGCCGCCGGTGCAGCAATTGCCGATCTTCGATTTTCTCGAGAGGCTGTGGCGCTACCGCGAAGGCATGATCTATCTGTCGCCGGCGCCGCTCTATCACTCCGCGCCGCAGGCCGCCGTCAACCTCACCATCCGCAGCGGCGGCACCGCCATCATCATGGAGACGTTCGACCCCGAGCGCTATCTGCAGCTCGTGGAGCAATGGGGCATCACCCACACCCAGCTGGTGCCGACGATGTTCTCGCGCATGCTGAAGCTGCCGGAGGAGGTGCGCAGCCGCTACGACCTGTCGTCGCTCGAAGTCGCGATTCATGCCGCCGCGCCCTGCCCGGCGCAGGTCAAGGAGGACATGATCCGCTGGTGGGGACCGATCATTCACGAATATTACGGGGCCACCGAAGGGCTCGGCTTCACGGCCTGCGACAGCGAACAATGGCTCGCGCATCGCGGTACCGTCGGCAAGGTGCTGTTCGGTGACCTGCACATCCTCGACGAGGCCATGCAGCCCTGCCCGGTCGGCACCGCCGGCACGGTGTGGTTCAAGACCGGCTCTCCGTTCGAATATTTCAACGATCCCGAGCGCACCAAGGAGGCACGCTCGGCCGACGGCACGATGAGCACCGTCGGCGATGTCGGCTATGTCGATGCCGACGGCTATCTCTACCTCACCGACCGCGCCACCTTCATGATCATCTCGGGCGGCGTGAACATCTATCCGCAGGAATGCGAGAACCTGCTGATCACCCATCCCAAGGTCGCCGACGCCGCCGTGTTCGGCGTGCCCAATCCGGATCTCGGCGAAGAGGTGAAGGCGGTGATCCAGCCGATGTCCGGCATTGCACCCAGCGCCGAGCTCGAAGAGGAGCTGATCGCATTCTGCCGACAGTCGCTGTCGCGCCAGAAGGTGCCGCGCTCGATCGATTTCGAGAAGGAGCTGCCGCGGTTGCCGACCGGCAAGCTGTACAAGCGCCTGCTGCGCGATCGCTATTGGGGCAACAAAACCTCGCGGATCGTGTAGGACACCCGGGACGGCGTTGATCCTGGTCAAGCGCACGGCGACACCTGGGGCTATGTTTGCTTGATTGCGACAGCAGCCCTTTTCGCGAGATCACGACATGCGCGCTCATCAGATCATGACGAGATCGGTCATCACCGTGACGCCGGGAACCCCGGTGGCCGAGGCAGCGCGGATCATGCTCCGCAATCACATCGGCGGACTGCCGGTGGTCGATGCCGCCGGGCGACTGGTCGGCATGGTCACCGATGGCGACTTCCTCCGTCGGGCCGAGCTCGGCACCGAGCGGAAGCAGGGCCGCTGGCTCGACCTGCTGGTCGGGCGGGGCCGCATCGGCGCCGATTTCGTCCATTCCCATGGCCGCACCGTGGGCGACATCATGAGCCGGCCTGCGGCCACAGTCAGCCCCGATGCGAGTCTCGCCGAGATCGCCGCGATCATGGAGAAGCGCAGCATCAAGCGCCTGCCGGTCGTCAGTGGCGAGCGGCTGGTCGGCATGGTCACTCACACCGACTTCGTCCAGACCCTGGCCGATCTCGCCACGGCGGTACCGGGCCCCACCCCTGACGATGATGGGCTCCGCACGGCCATCCTCGACGCGCTCGACCAGGCCGCCTGCAAACACTGCCGCTTCAATGTCGTCGTCCGCAACGGCGTCGCGCATCTCACCGGTGCAGTGCGCAACGACCAGGAGCGGGCAACCGCGATCGTCGCGGCCAAGAGCGTCCAGGGCGTCCGCGACGTGCGCGACCACATGTGGGTCTACCCGCCCCCGGAGGAGGAGTTCGGCGGCGGCGATATCGTCTCGCTCCAGGATCAGCCGTCGACCGACGACGACCAGCCGCTATGAGGAGTGCCGCCCGTGCGTCGAGCCACCGCGTTGTCGATCATGGCGCTGCTGCTGATGGCGACGGTTCCAGGGAATGCCGAGGACCCCGATCATGGGCGCCAGCTCGCTGAGCGCTGGTGCGCCGCGTGCCATGTCGTCGGCACAGAGACCCCCAAGTTCCGCCGCGCCCGGCCATTCGTGGCGATTGCGACCAAGCCGGGCCTGACGAAGGAAACACTGGTCCAGTTCCTTCTCCTGCCTCACGCCACCATGGCTAACAATCCACTCACAGCGGCGGATGCAGCCGATCTCGCGAGCTACATCCTCAGCCTCGGTCAGTAAGCGTCGGTAGCCCGCTCGGCCGAGCGGGATCCAAAGTTCCGGCGCGACGCTGGTGCTTGCGAATGGGTGAAGCCGCCGCCGCAGACCGCCTCGGCGCCGCGATTTCCCGAACCTTTCAGGGAGGTCCGGCGGAACAAAATCGTCAGACCGACGTTACAGGTGATCGCCGCGGTGAGCTGGAGCACGTCGCAGCGACCGCTATCGGCCACGGCCGTGTTACCTGTCCTCGTTGCCGGAAAACCAACAACAAGCAACGAACGAGATAGCCCTTGCATTCGTACACAAACAAGTTGGTAATCGTGTGTGCGGCATCCTCTCCGTCGTCCCGTTAGCAAGGAGCCCGCCACGTGCACGGAATGCCCGGCGCCTCCCCCATGGCCCATGTGAGCGATGATGACAGGGCTCATCTCGCCGCGATCGTGGACTCGTCGGCCGATGCGATCCTGAGTACGACCACGGACGGATCCATCCGTAGCTGGAATGCCGCCTGCGAACGGATGCTCGGCTACAGCGCGGCGGAGATGATCGGCAGGCCGGTGGCGGACATCATTCCCCCGGAACTGCACGAGCAGGCGCGCAACATTCGAGCCCGGATCGCGACGGGTGAATCGGTCGAGAGCTTCGAGACGGTCCGGCTCAGCAAACAGGGCCGGCCGATCGAGGTCTCAATCACCTATTCGCCGGTGCGCAGCCTGCAGGCGGCTGTCGTCGGTATTTCGGAGATCATCCGCGACGTGACCTTGACCAAGAAGGCGGAACGCGGCGCCGCCATGCTGGCAGCCATCGTCGCCTCGTCGTCCGACGGCGTCGTCAGCAAGACCCTGGATGGCACCATCACCAGCTGGAACAGGAGCGCCGAGCGCATCTTCGGCTTCTCGGAAGAGGAGATGATCGACCGCTCGATCCGCACCATCATCCCGCTGGAGCGCCAGGCCGAAGAGGACCGCATTCTCGCCACCGTGGTCTCCGGCGAGATCATCGACAATTTCGAGACGATCCGCCTGCGCAAGGACGGCGCGTTGATCGACGTGTCGGTGACGGTGTCGCCGGTCCGCGACTCCGATGGCCGTATCATCGGCGCGTCCAAGATCGTGCGCGACATCACCGACAAGCGCCAGACCAGGGAGCAGCTGCGCAGCTTGCTCGCCGAGGTCAATCATCGCAGCAAGAACCTGTTGTCGCTGGTGCAGGCCATCGCCCGGCAGATGACACGCCGGGGCCGGCCGCTCGATCTCGAACGCTTCCTGCAGCGCCTGCAGGCGATCGCGAGCAATCAGGATCTCCTGATCCAGAACGACTGGCGCTTCATTCCGCTCGGCGGCCTCGTCCGTTCCCAACTCGGCGCGTTCAGCGACCTGGTCGGCAACCGCATCGCGATCGACGGTCCGGAGATCGAATTGACCCCGGAAGCGGCCCAGGCGATCGGCATGGCGGTGCACGAGCTCGCGACCAACGCCGCCAAATATGGCGCGCTGTCCAATGACGACGGACATGTCACGCTCCGCTGGGTCCGCGACGGCGAAGACTTGGAGATGATTTGGCGCGAAAGCGGCGGACCCGCGGTTTCGCCGCCGACACATAGCGGCTTCGGAAGCCGCGTGATCTCCGACATGGTCCGGGCCGGGCTGGATGGGATGGTCGATGTCGATTTCGCGCCCGCCGGACTGCGCTGGCACCTGAGATGCCCCCTGCAACGCCTCAGCCGCGGCAGCATCCATGCCCGTCGCTGACAAGATCAATGTCCTGATCGTCGAGGACGATCCCATGATCGGCTTCGATCTCTCCGTCGAGCTGGAGGAAGCAGGCTTCAACGTCGTTGGTGTCGCGCCGACGGTCGCGAAGGCGCTGCATCTCCTGGAGCGACAGCGTTGCGATCTCGCCGTGCTCGACGTCAATCTCGGCCAGGAGACCTCGGCACCGATCGCGCGCGCCTTGATCGCCGCCGGTGTGCCCTTCGTCGCCGTGACCGGCTATGCCGTTGACCAATGTCCGGAGGAATTCGCCACCGCTCCGCTGCTTTCGAAGCCGTTCCAGACCGCCCGGCTGGTGGCGACGTTGAAGCGGCAATTGCACCAGTGAGACTGGCCGGTCCCGCGCTGGCAGCGGAATCAAGGCCGGCGCCAGACTGACTCTGGGCAAGGCGGGTGCCTTACAATCAAGCCGGTCCAACGCTCACGCCGCGATCTCCACCACGATCCGGCCTGTCGTCACCTGATCGCCCTCGGCAACCTCGATCGCGGTCACCGTTCCGGCGAGGCCGGCGGCGTGGACGTGCTCCATCTTCATGGCTTCCAAAGTGACGACCGGCTGCCCCACCGCGACGCGATCACCGAGCTTGACCAGCACCGCCACCACGCGCCCGTTCAAGGCGGCGCGGACCTTGCCGTCGCCGCCGGCGGCTGCGGAGGATTGCGGTGCAGCCAGCGTGAGGTCGCGGAGGGCCAGCGTCTGACCGCGATGTTGCACGAACAGCCGATCGCCGGCACGCACGAAGCTCGCGCTCTCGGTGAGATCGCCGTGACGAACACGAATCGTATCGGCTTCCAGCGAGATGACCTCGCAGCCATGTTCGATCCCGTCACACGTCACGCGATAGCTCCCGTCGCGCTCGCGCAACAACTCAGCTTCACGAACCGCGCCACCGATCTCGAACCGCAACGGCGTCGCGAAGCTTGCGGCCAGCGAGCGGCCACCGCCGACGGGATGCGCAAGTGGATGGCTGACGGAGAGCACAAGCGCGGCCAGCGCAACGTCCGCCGCAGCGACGGCCGGCGCGTTCAAATCATCGCGATGCGCCGCGATGAACGCGGTGGTCGCCTTGCCGGCAACAAACGCCGGATGCCGCAGGCATGACAGCAGGAAAGCCTGGTTCGTCGTGACGCCGAGCGCCGCGGCCTGCTCAAGTCCGACCATCAGCCGCGCCCGCGCTTCCTCGCGAGACGCGCCATGACTGATCAGCTTGGCGATCATCGAATCATAATAAGGCGGGATCTCCGCACCGGATTCCAGCGCATGCTCGACGCGGATTGCCTCCGGCATCTGCCACAGCGCCATCCGTCCGGATTGCGGCATGAAGTCCTGCGCGGGATCCTCCGAGCACAGCCGGACCTCGATGGCGTGGCCCTCGAGCCTGATCTGCTCCTGACGGAGCGGCAGCGGCTCGCCAGCGGCGACACGCAGCTGCCATTCCACGAGGTCGAGGCCGGTGAGCGCCTCGGTCACGGGATGCTCGACCTGCAGGCGCGTGTTCATCTCCATGAAGTAGAATTGGCCATCGCCATCGAGCAGGAATTCCAGTGTGCCGGCGCCCTCATAGGCCAGCGCCTTCACGGCCTGCACCGCCACCGCGCCCATGCGCGCGCGCAGCTCCGGACCGACGGCGGGCGACGGCGCCTCCTCGATCAGCTTCTGATGCCGGCGCTGCACCGAGCAGTCGCGCTCGCCGAGATGGACGGCATGGCCGTGGCTGTCGCCGAACACCTGGATCTCGATGTGGCGCGGATTGGCGATCGCCTTCTCCAGGATGACGGTGCCGTCACCGAAGGCAGCGGCCGCTTCCGAGCGCGCGCTGCGCAGCATGTCCGGGAACGCATCTGCATCGCTGACCAGCCGCATGCCGCGGCCACCGCCACCGGCGACCGCCTTGATCATCACGGGAAAGCCGATGCGGCGCGCCTCGCGCAGCATCGCCTCGTCGCTCTGGTCCTCACCCTGATAGCCGGGCACGCAGGGCACGCCGGCCCGCAGCATGATGTCCTTGGCGCCGGCCTTGTTGCCCATCGCAGCGATCGCGTCAGGCGATGGCCCGATGAACACGAGGCCCGCATCCGTGCACGCCTGCGCGAAATCCTCGTTCTCGGCGAGAAAGCCATAGCCGGGATGCACGGCATCGGCGCCAGTGGCCTTTGCCGCCGCGATGATCGCTGCGATGTTCAGATAGGATTGCGCCGGCGGCGGCGCGCCGATGCGGACGGCCTGGTCGGCGAGCCGCACATGCGGCGCATGTCCATCCGCATCGGAATAGACCGCCACCACGCCATGGCCGAGCCGCCGCGCGGTGCGCATGACGCGCAGCGCGATCTCGCCGCGGTTGGCGATCAGCACCTTGTGGAACGGCCTGCGCGACATCGCTTTCACCTCTCCGCTCATGGCCTGGCCACCGAGAACTGCATGCGCTGCGGCTCACGCGCCTCAGCCTCGCGGCAGATCGCCAGCACCTCCGACAGCACGGCGCGGGTGTCGCGCGGATCGATCACGCCATCGTCGAGCACGCGCGCCGAGGTCGCGAACACGTCCATCTGGCTGTCGAACACGCCGATGATCTGCGCCTTCAAGGCGTCGAGCTTCTCGCGCTCGACCGGCTTGCCGCGGCGTACCGCGGCCGCTTCCGTCACGATCGCCATCGTTTCGGCAGCCTGCTCGCCGCCCATCACCGCGGTCTTGGCGTTGGGCCAGGAGAAGCAGAAGCGCGGATGAAAGCCGCGGCCGCACATGCCGTAATTGCCGGCACCGAACGAGGCACCGCAATAGATCGTGATCTGAGGGACCGTCGCCGAGGTCACCGCCTGGATCATCTTGGAGCCGTGCTTGATCATGCCGGCCTCCTCATAGGCGCGGCCGACCATGTAGCCGGTAGTGTTGTTGAGATAGAGGATCGGCGTCCGGGACTGGCAGCAGGCCTGGATGAAATGCGTCGCCTTGTTGGCGCCGGCGGGATCGAGCGGGCCGTTGTTGGTGACGATGCCGATCGCCTGGCCCTCAATGCGGGCGTGGCCGCACACCGTGGCGGGGCCGTAGTTCGGAGACATCTCGACGAAGTCGCTGTCATCGACAATCCGGGCGATGACCTGGCGCATGTCGACGGGCCGCTTGTGGTCGAGCGGCATGATGCCGAGCAGTTCCTCCTGGTCGTAGCGCGGCGGCTTCGTCGGCGGCGCGTCGCGCAATGGCCGGTCCCAATTCAGCTTGCCCATGATCTCGCGGGCGATGCGCAAGGCATCGCGGTCGTCCTCGGCGAGATAGTCGCCGAGACCCGAGATCGAGGTGTGCATCTCGGCGCCGCCGAGCTCCTCCTCGGTGGCGATCTCGCCGGTAGCGGCCTTCAGGAGCGGCGGCCCGGCGAGAAAGGCGCGGGTGCGGCCGCGGACCATGACGATGTAGTCGGACAGACCGGTCTGGTAGGCGCCGCCCGCCGTGGAGGAGCCGTGCGTCACCGTCACGACCGGCAGACCGGCCGCCGACAGCCGCGCGAGGTTGCGAAAGATGTTGCCGCCACGCACGAAATCCTCGACGCGGTAGCGCAAAAGATTGGCGCCGGCGCTCTCGACCAGCTGCACGTAAGGCAGCTTGTTCTCCAGCGCCAGTTCCTGCACCCGCAGCGTCTTGTCGAGACCGTAGGGCTGCAGCGCGCCGGCATCGATGCCGGCGTCATTGGCCGACACCATGCAGCGCACGCCGGAGACGAAGCCGATGCCGGCCACGACGCCGCCGCCCGGCACACTCTTCGCCGGGTCCGGCACATCGAACATGTAGCCGGCCAGGGTCGACAGTTCCAGGAACGGCGCGCCGGGATCGAGCACCAGCGCGACGCGCTCGCGCGGCAACAGCTGGCCGCGCTGATGGAAGCGATCCTTCGCCGCAGCGGAGGCGTTGCGCGTGCGCGCCTCGAGATCGCGCATCCGCCCGATCAGGCCGAGCATGCCGTCACGATTGGACTGGAAGGCGGCGCCGGTGGGAGAGATGGTGTTGTCGATGATGGCCATAAGCAACAAGCTCGCTATTGAACGTCATTCCGGGGTGCGTGGCTTGTCGGCCGCAGCTCGAAGAGCGAAGGCGGAAGCGCGAGCCTGGACTCCATACTCACGATCGTGGTTATGGATTCGGGGCCTGGCCCTTCGGGCCATCCCGGAATGACGAAGGAGTTGGTGAAGCAGCTCACGCGCTCTTCGCCGCGAAATGATCGCCATAGGCCTGGCGCAGCTCGACCTTGCGCAGCTTGCCGGTGGCGGTCATCGGCATCTCCTGGAGCACGCGGACGAGCTTCGGCACCTGGAAGCCGCCGAGCGACTTGCGGCAGTGATCGAGCAGCTCGGTCTCGCTCGCCTGTGCGCCGGGCTTGAGCTTGACGAAAGCCGAGACCGCCTCGCCCCATTGCGGATGTGGCAGGCCAACGACGGCGGCGTTCTGCACGGCCGGATGCGCCAGCAGGGTCTCCTCGATCTTGACCGAGGCGACGTTCTCGCCGCCGGACTTGATCATGTCCTTCTTGCGGTCGAGGAACAGCACCTCGCCCTGGTCGATGACCGCGAGATCGCCGGTGTGATGCCAGCCGAACTTTCGCGCGTCCTCGGTCGATTTGGGGTCCTTGTAGTAGCCCATCATCACGTTGGGTCCGCGATGCACGAGCTCGCCGATCTCGCCGGGCGGCAGCAGATTGCCGGCATCGTCCATGATGGCGGTTTCGTTGACGAACAGCGACTCGCCCCAATAATTGCCGAAGCGGTTGAGCTGAACGTCCGGCCGCGACATCGTCGTCGCCGGATACATCTCGGTCTGGCCGCTGGTCAGCACGAAGTTCGGGCACAGCTCCTTGATCGCCCGCTCCAGCAGCGGCCGGCCCATCGGCGCCATCGTGTAGAGGCAGGTGCGCAGATGCGAAAGATCGAACTCCTTGCGTCGCGGGTGATCGAGGATGGCCTGATACATCAGCGGCAGGCCGACGAACACGGTGAGGCGGTCGCGCACGATCGCTTCCATGCAGGCCACCGGGTCGAAGCCGCGCATCAGCGCCATGCGGCCTCCGACCGAGAGATAGCTCAAGAGCAGCACATGGCCGGCGCAATGGAACAGCGGGAACTGCCCGGTGATGCCATCATCGCGCGACAGCTGCATCTCGATGCAGTTGCTCATGACCGCCATGACCACCGCGAGATGGCAATGCATCGCGCCCTTCGGCCGCGACGTCGTGCCGGAGGTGTAAATGATCATCGCGAGATCGCGGTCGTTGATCTCGATATCCGGCTCGATCTCGGAGTGGCCGTGGATCAGCTCGTTGAAGCTCGCAAGCCCCGCCGCCTGGGCCGTGCCGGTGAGGTCGACCGCGATCAGCTCGACGCCGCGCTTGTCCAGCGCCGCGCGCCGCTCCGGCTGCGCATGGAGATTATCGTCGATGATGGCGAAGCGGACCTCGGCGTGGCCGAGGATATAATCCATGTCGGCCGGGCCGAGCATGGTATTGATCGGCACCCAGACGAGACCGGCGCGATGGATGCCGAACAGCGCTTTGACGAACTCGATCGAGTTGTTGCAGACGGTCGAGATCTTCTCGCCCGGCTTCAAGCCCTTTGCGACCAGGTAGTTGGCGAACCGGTTGGCGTCACGCTCCAGCTCGGTGAAGGTGACCCGGCGGCCGCCGTCCGTGATTGCGACGCGCTCCGGGAAGCGCCGCGCGGCGCGCTTCAGGAGATCGCCGATCGCGACCCGGCCGATGCGGCCCGGACCGGAAACGCCGCCAGTGGCGTCGAGATTGGTCATTGGTTTAATCCTTCCCCCTTCACGTCATTGCGAGGAGCCGAAGGCGATGACGTGTCCGCCGAAGCCAATCGGGCGAAGGCGGAAGCAATCCAGGGCCGAGTGCGCGACTCTGGATTGCTTCGTCGCTTCGCTCCTCGCAATGACGGCGCATGCTGCGTTCAGTTCACCGTTCCAAACATCTGCCGCGCCTCGGCGGGACTGGCGATCTCGCGGCCAGCACGGCGGGCGCAGGCGGCGATGGCCTCGATCAGCTGGCCGTTGGACGTCACCTTGGTGCCGTCGGCGAGATAGAACGTGTCCTCCAGGCCGGTGCGGAGATGGCCACCGAGCTCGGCGCAGCGCTGATGCAGCGGCCAGATCTCGGCGCGGCCGATCGCGGTAACCTGCCAATGCGCCTCCGGCAGCTTCAGCCTGAGCAGGATCGGCAGCAGCTCGGGATCGGCGGGCATGCCGGAGGCGACGCCCATCACGAAATTGTACTCCAGCGGCCCGCCATACATCCCGGTCTGGCGGTACATGCCGACGCAGCGCACGATGCCGACATCGAAGCACTCGAACTCCGGGATCGTGTGCGCGTCCTTCATCGCGGCGAGATAGTCCTGGATCTTTTCGACCGAGTTGTCGAACATCATCGGCGGCCAGGCCCAGCTGTTGTCGGCCTTGACCTTCAGATAGTTCAGCGAGCCGGCATTGCAGGCCGCGATCTCCGGCCGCGTCTCCCGGATGCAATCGAGCGCGCCCTGATAGTTCGGGCCCGACACACCCGAGGTGTGGTTGATGATCACGCCCGGACAGGCCTCGCGGATCGCCTGCTGAATCTCGCGGGAGACATTCACCTCCCATGACGGCAGATGGCCCTTGCCCGGCGCCTGCTGGCGCAGATGGATATGCATGATCGCGGCGCCGGCGTCGAAGGCACGGCGGGCCTCGCGCGCCATTTCCTCGGGCGTGACCGGCACGTGATGCTGCCGGGGATCGGTGAGCACGCCGTTCAGCGCGCAGGTGATGACGGCTTTGTTGCTCATGGCACTCGTTCGATAGGCTGTGCGTCGCAGCGCGATGCTGATCCGGGTCACATATGATGATGTCCAAGCCAAATCTGCTTGCGTTGACTCGCTGGTTGGGAGCACGCAACCGGGTATTGCTCTGCATCAAGCCGGCTTCTGGGATCAGCGATAAGCGGTTCCAGCTCCTCCCATCACAGGACGTGCAATGCCGATCGATACACAACCAGCGCCAGCCGTCTCGCTCGGCCTGAGCGCCGCCGAGGCCGCGCGGCGGCTGCAGGCCGAGGGCTTCAACGAGCTGCCGCAGGCCGGCGCGCGTTCGATCTTGCGGCTGATCGCCGATGTGCTGCAGGAACCGATGCTGCTGCTGCTGTTGGCGGGCGGCGGGATCTACCTCGCGCTCGGCGATCTGGCCGAGGCGTTGCTGCTCGGCGTGTTCGCCTCGGCCTCGGTGGCCATCACCATCGTGCAGGAGGCACGCACCGAGCGGGTGCTGGAAGCGCTGCGCGACCTGTCCAGCCCCCGCGCATTGGTGATCCGCGGCGGCGAACGTAGCCGCATCGCCGGGCGCGAGGTGGTGCGCGGCGACGTCATCGTGCTCGCCGAGGGCGACCGCGTCGCGGCCGACGCGGTGCTGCAGCAATGTGACGATCTGCTGACGGATGAATCGCTGCTGACCGGCGAATCCGTGCCGGTACGCAAGCGGCCGGCCGAGAACGAGGCGATGGACATGGCCGCAACGGCTGGCGGCGACGATCAGCCCTTCGTGTTCTCGGGCAGCCTCGTGGTGCGCGGCGGCGGCATTGCCGAAGTGATCGCGACGGGACCGCGCACGGCGATCGGCAAGATTGGCCAATCGGTCAGCACGCTGGAGACCGAGACGCCGCGCCTGCGGCAGCAGACGCGACGTCTCGTCATGGCGTTCGCGATCGGCGGCGGCATCGTGGTGGCGATCACGGTCGTTCTCTATGCGCTCTATCGCGGCGGCTGGCTGGAGGGAATTCTGGCCGGCATCGCCTTGGGCATGTCGATGCTGCCCGAGGAATTCCCGGTCGTGCTCACCGTATTTCTCGCGATGGGCGCCTGGCGCATCTCGCAGGCACGGGTGCTGACGCGGCGTGCCGCGGCGATCGAATCGCTCGGCGCCGCGACGGTGCTGTGCACCGACAAGACCGGCACCCTGACGCAGAACCGGATGATGGTGGCGCGGCTGGTGCGTCCCGACGGCGAGGGGCTGCACCCCGCCGGGGCAACGCCGGACGCGGTGACGCCGGCATTCCGCGATCTCGTCGCCACCGCCGTGCTCGCCTGCGACCCGCAGTCGCATGATCCGATGGAGCGAGCCCTGCAGGCGCTCGACACCGAAGCGATCGTCGGCGCCACCCTGCAACGGCGTTACGGCCTGCGTCCGGATCTGCTCGCGATGACCAATGTCTGGTCGCGCGGCGGCGCCACCGTCGTCGCCGCCAAGGGTGCGCCGGAGGCGATCGCGACGCTCTGCGGTCTTGGCGGTGCCGCGCTGGACGCGCTACAGGCGCGTGTCGAGACCCTCGCCGCCGACGGACTGCGCGTGCTCGGCGTCGCCGAAGCGAGCTGGCGCGGCGAAGCGCTGCCAGACACCCAGCAGGGCTTCGCCTACGGTTTCTGCGGCCTGGTCGGCTTTGCCGATCCGCTGCGGCCGGAGGTCGCCGATGCCGTCGCGCAATGCCGCTCTGCCGGCATCCGAATCATCATGATCACCGGCGACTATCCGGCCACGGCGGCGGCGATCGCGCGACAGGCCGGGCTCGATCCTGAGCGCGTCATCACCGGCACCGAGCTGTCGACCCTCGACGACGAGACGCTGGCGCAGGCGGCGCGCCGGCCGACAGCGTTCGCGCGCATCATGCCGGAGCAGAAGCTGCGCATCGTCTCGGCGCTGAAGGCCGATGGCGAGATCGTCGCGATGACCGGCGATGGCGTCAACGATGCGCCGTCGCTGAAGGCCGCCCATATCGGCATCGCGATGGGCGGCCGCGGCACCGACGTCGCGCGCGAGGCCGCTGCGATCGTGCTGCTCGACGACGATTTCGGCTCGATCGTCAAGGCGGTCCAGCTGGGCCGGCGGATCTACGACAATCTGCGCAAGGCGATGAGCTTCATCCTTGCGGTGCATTTCCCGATCGCCGGGCTGGCGCTGCTGCCGCTCGTGACCGGCCTGCCATTGCTGCTCGGCCCGGTGCACATCGCCTTTCTCGAGATGATCATCGATCCCGTCTGCTCGCTGGTGTTCGAGGCCGAGACCGAGGAAAGCGACATCATGCGGCGGCCGCCACGCGATCCGCAGGAGCCGCTGCTGCCGCGTCCGCTGGTGCTGTGGGGCACGCTGCAGGGCATCCTGGCAATGGGGGTGACCGGAGCCGTGCTGCTGCTGGCGAGCCGGGCCAGCATGCCCGCCGACGAGATCCGCGCGCTGGTGTTCTTCGTGCTGGTGTCGGTGATCGTCAGCCTGATCTTCGTCAACCGCTCGTTCTCGAGCTCGCTGCGCGAAGCGCTGCTGCGGCCGAATCGCGTGCTGCTGCTGGTGATCGGCTTCGTCATCGCCGTGCTCGCGACCAGCCTGATGCTGCCGGCCGCAACGGCGCTGTTCCGGTTCGGCCCGCTGCACGCCGACGATCTGATGCTGACCGCAGGCGCCGCCATCGCGACGCTGATCGTGCTCGAACTGTCGAAGTTCCCGCTGCGCGCCGCTCTCACACGGCGCGCCGCGAGACCCGATCAGGTCAAGGCCGCCTCGCCGGCGCGGTAGATCGCAAGATCGCGCGAGCCGGAGAAGATCGCGCGCGGCTTCAGGCCATAGAAGCGGCGGATCGAATGGCTGAAATGGGTCGAATCGGGATAGCCGATGTCCTGCGCGAGATGCGCGAGGTTGAGATCCTGGTTGGCATAGTTCAGCAGATGCCGCGCGCGCTTCCAGGCCCGGAACGAACGGAAGGAGATGTCGGTCTCCTCCTTGAACAGATGCAGGAAGCGCGAGGTCGACAGCCCAACCGCCGCCGCACAGCTCTCGGCCGTGGCGGGCTCGCCGGAGAAACGGCTGATCAGGCCGATCGCCTTGACCACGCGCGGGTCGAGCGAACGCTGCGGCAGCACCTCGCCGAAACACAGCCGATCGAAGATCGCGCTGGTGACGTCGCCGCTCAGCGGCCGCTGCACCAGCTCCTCATAGGCGGCGCGGATGCGGCAGGCATAGGCTTCCGCCTCGCGCGTGACCTTGCTAGCGAAACGATCCAGCGTGCCGATCGGCACGCTTTCCGGCTCGATCGTCACGACGATCACGGTGCGGTAATCGCTCTCGATCGTATGCTGCTTGTTGGGCGGCACGACCAGCAGCTCGCCGCAGCGCTCCTCGCCCCCCTCGGGCAGCAGCCGGAGGCTCCCGGTGAGCGCAACATAAATATGGAACGCACCCGAGCAGCGCTGGCGCGGACGGCCGAGCAGCCCGGCGTAGAAGACGCGCTCGGGCGTGATCAGCATGAGATGGCCGGAGTCCCGGCGGGTCACATCCATGGTCTTCCTCCTGAGGCGCGGCTCTGTCGGCCGCTTCTTTGGAGGTGGACCATAGCGCAATTCGCGCCGCTGTCATCGGCTGTCACTGCCGATTTTTGTCGCGGTTAATCGTCGCTATGAGCGACACCGGTCATGGCCGCACGCGCGGCGCGACCCCCTGCTCCACGCCGGCGCGCTGCTCGGCCGCCTGGGCCCGCAGATAGCCATCGCGCTGCTGCAGCCGCGCCCAATAGCCGGCCACATTCGGACCGAAGTCCTTCGACAGCCCGATCGTCTCGGCGAGACGCAACGCGTAGCCGATCACGATGTCGGCCGCGGTGAACCGGCCGGCGCTCAAGAACTCGGCATTCCCCGTCGCTGCCTCCACCGCACGCAGCCGGCCCAGAAACCATTTGGCATAATCGCCCGCCACCTGCGGCGAGCGTCGCTCATCCGGCTCGAGCTGACCGTATCTCAGCACCAGCGTCTGCGGGAACGTGAGCGTCGCGTCGGAGAAATACATCCAGTTCAGGAACGTGCCGTAGTCCTTCTCCTCAGGTCCGACCATCAGCGGCGTCGGGCCATGCTTGATGCCGAGATAGTGGCAGATGCCGGAGGACTCCGTCATCCTGGTCTCGCCGTCGATCAGAAACGGGATCGTCCCGAGCGGATTGATGGCGAGATAGTCCTTGGCCAGCACCCGCGGCGGGAACGGCAGCATCTTCAATTCATAGGCGAGCCCGAGCTCCTCCAGCATCCACAGCGGGCGGAACGAGCGGGCGCCGTCGCAATGATACAGCGTGATCATCAGGCGTTCCCCGCTTTGCCGGTGCCGGGCAAGGTGCCCATCATCTTGCACAGGATCGTCAGCATCACCTCGTCGGCGCCGCCGCCGATCGAGGTCAGCCGGGCGTCGCGATAGGCGCGGCTGACCGGCGTCTCGTTCATGAAGCCCATGCCGCCCCAATATTGCAGGCAGGCATCGGTCAGCTCGCGACCAAGGCGGCCGGCCTTGAGCTTGGCCATGGTTGCGAGCCGGGTGACGTCCTCGCCGGCGATCAGCGCTTCGGCGGCCCGATAGATCAGCGCGCGCAACAGCTCGACCTCGGTCTGCATCTCCGCGAGCTTGAAATGGATCACCTGGTTGTCGAGCACGCTGCGGCCGAACACCTTGCGCTCGCGCGTGTATTCGATCGTCTTCGCGATGATGTATTCGTGCGACTTCAGGCAGGCCGCCGCGCCCCACAGCCGCTCCTCCTGGAACTGCAGCATCTGGTAGGTGAAGCCTTGCCCCTCCTCGCCGACCCGGTTGCGCTTGGGCACGCGCACATTGTCGAAGAAGATCTGCGCGGTGTCGGACGAATGCATGCCGAGCTTGTCGAGCTTGCGGGCGATCTGCACGCCCTTGGTCTTCATCGGAACGATGATCAGCGACTTGTTGCGATGGACCGGTCCGTCGCCGGTGTTGGCGAGCAGGCACATCCAGTCGGCCTGGGTGCCATTGGTGGTCCACATCTTGCCCCCGTTGATGACATAGTCATCGCCGTCGGAGCGGGCCGTGGTCTTGATCGAGGCGACGTCCGAGCCCGCACCGGTCTCCGACACGCCGAGGCAGACCACCGCATCGCCGGAAACCGCGGGCGCCAGGAATTCGCGCCGCAGCTCATCCGAGCCGAAGCGCGCCAGCGCCGGCGTCGCCATGTCGGTCTGCACCCCGATCGCCATCGGCACGCCGCCGCAAGTGATCGCGCCAAGCTCCTCGGCCATCATCAGCGCGTAGGAATAGTCCAGCCCCTGGCCGCCGAATTCGACCGGCTTGTTGAGGCCGAGAAAGCCGAGGCTGCCAAGCTTCTTGAACAGCTCATGCGCGGGGAATATGCCGGCCGCCTCCCATTCGTCGACGTGAGGGTTGATCTCGGCAGCGATGAACTTCTGCAGGATGCGGCGCGGCTCGTCGTGGTCGGCGGTGAAGAGCATCTCAATTCCTCTCGTCATTTCTGGGCGCGGCGGCAGACACCAAGATGCATCGGGGCCTCATGGTTCGGGACGCTCCGCGCTCAACACGCGTTCATGACGCTGCGGCCCGGACGCGGTGCTCCTCACCATGAGGATCCTTCGTCCGTGTCGCCGCAACAAAAGCCCTTGTCCTGAGGAGCCCGCCGCAGGCGGGCGTCTCGAAGGACGGCCACATCGGGATAGTCTCCACGATCAACTCCATGGACAGTGGCGCGCGACTCGTCACAATCCCATCTGGCGGCTGGCCAGGTCCTTCATGATCTCCTCGGTGCCGCCGCCGATCGCGTTGACCTTGACCTCACGGTAGATGCGTTCCACGCGAATGCCGCGCATGAAGCCGGCGCCACCGAAGATCTGCACCGCCTCGGAGGCGCAATAGGCTATGGTCTGCGTCGCCTGGTTCTTCATCATGCAGATCTCGGCAACGGGATTATCGCCCTGTTCGAGCCGCCACGCCAGCATCTCCAGCATCGCCTGCGAGGCCGCGACGCGCTGCGCCATGTCGACCAGCTTGTGCCGGATGACCTGGTGCTGCGCCAAGGGCTTGCCGAAGGTGTGCCGCTCCTTGGCATGGGCGATCGCATCCTCCAGGCAGACGCGGGCGAACGCCGTGCAGCTCGCCGCCATGCCCATCCGCTCGCTGTTGAAATTGTGCATGATCAGCTTGAAGCCCTGCCCTTCCTCGCCGATCAGGTTCTCGACCGGCACCCGGCAGCCGTCGAAATGCAGGGTGGCCGTATCCGACGCCCACCAGCCCATCTTGTTCAGCTTGGTGCGCGTCAGCCCGGGCGTGTCGCCAGGAACGAGCAGCAGGCTCACCCCGGACGGCCCTGGGCCGCCGGTGCGCACCGCGACGGCGATATAGTCCGCGCGCATGCCCGAGGTGATGAAGGTCTTCTCGCCGCTGACGACATAATGATCGCCATCGCGGACGGCCTTGGTCCGGAGATTGGCGACATCCGAGCCGCCACTCGGCTCGGTGATCGCGAGCGCCGAGATTTTCCGTCCCGCAAGGATCTCCGGCAGCACCCTGGCGCGGACCTCCGGCCTCGCCGCGCGCGCGATCGGCGGCGCACCGATCGAATGGCTCATCAGGCTGGCGCTGACGCCGCCGGCTCCCGCACGGGCCAGCTCCTGCGAGGCGACGATGTGCATGAACTGGTCGGCCGGGACACCGCCGAACTCCTCCGGAAAGCCGAGTCCGAGCAGGCCGATCTCGGCGGCTTTCGCGTACAGCGCGCGCGGGAACTCACCGGCTTCGTCCCACGCGCTCGCGAACGGGGCGATCTCCTTCTCGACGAATCGCCTGACCACGTCGCGGAAGGCCTCGTGCTCGGCCGTGTAGAACGGACTCTTGGTCATCGGTGCCGGAGCTCTGGTTGCTGCTTCGTCAGAATGGCCGGAAGCGGCGGTAACGCCTTGCGTCGAGTGGCTGACTGCTGAAATCGCGCGCAGCGGGGACGCGTCGGTTGCCCGCCAACAGCGCCTGGACGCAAGACAGTGCAATGCACACACCGGCCCACTCGGGCCAAAAGCATTGCGCGCATCGCTTCTCGTCAGGTGGAACGCGCAGACAAAGACCAGCGCATCGCGATCAAGGCGGCATCAGATCGCCTGATACCAGGAGGGAACCCCGTGCCAGTACGGTATTACGACTGGATTGCGCATCATGCCCGGCGCACGCCGGCCAAGACCGCGATGGTCGATCTCGGCAGCAACCGACGCCTCACCTATGCGGAATTCGATGCCCGCGTCGCACGCCTCGCCAGTCATCTCCGCGACGTCTGCGGCGTCGGCAAGGGCGATCGCGTCGCAGTGCTGGCGCTGAACGCGACCGATACGCTGGAGGTGCAGTTCGCCTGCTTCCGCGTCGGCGCGATCTTCGTGCCGCTAAACACCCGGCTGACAGTGCCCGAACTGCAGTTCATCGTCGGCGACGCCGCGCCCAAGGTCATGATCCATGATGACGACCTCGCTGATACCGCGCTGAGCGTCAGCCGGCTGTGTGGTGTCGCGACGACGCTGCGCTACGGCGCCACCGGCAGCTACGAGCAGGCAATCGCCGCGGCGAAACCGCTCGCCACGATCGAGCCGGTCACGCTCGATGATGTCTCGACCATCATGTACACGTCGGGCACCACGGGCCAGCCCAAGGGGGCCATGATCACCCACGGCATGACGTTCTACAATTGCGTCAATCTCGGCGGCCCGGCCTATATCACGCCGTCATCAGTTCTGCTGACCGTGCTGCCACTGTTCCACACCGGCGGGCTCAACTGCTACACCAATCCGGTGATGCATGTCGGCGGCACTGTGCTGATCATGCGCGCCTTTGATCCCGGGCTGGCGCTGCAGCTGATCAGCGATCCCGCCCAAGGCATCAACGTGTTCTTCGGCGTGCCCGCGATCTATCAGTTCATGGCGCAGCATCCGGCGTTCGCGACCGCCAATTTCAGCCGGTTGGTGATCGGCGGCGTCGGCGGCGCGCCGATGCCGGTGCCGCTGCTCAGCACCTGGGAGGCGCGCGGCGTCGCGCTGCAGCAGGGCTATGGCATGACCGAGACCTCGCCCGCCGTGCTCGCGCTCGACCGCGAAGATGCCGGGCGCAAGGCCGGCTCCGCCGGCAAGCCCGTTCTGCATACCGAGGTGCGCATCGTCCGCCCCGACGGGACGGATGCCGATGTCGGCGAGCTCGGTGAGCTCTGGGTCCGTGGACCGAACGTGACACCGGGCTACTGGAACAGGCCGGACGCCAACCGGTCCTCGTTCACCGACGGCTGGCTGCACACCGGCGATGCCACGCGCGTGGATGACGAAGGCTTCTACTACATCGTCGACCGCTGGAAGGACATGTACATCTCCGGCGGCGAGAACGTCTATCCGGCCGAGGTCGAGAACGTCCTGCACCAGCTGAGCGCGGTGGCCGAAGCCGCCGTGATCGGCATCGCCGATCCGCAATGGGGCGAGACCGGCATGGCGATCATCGCGGTGAAGCCGGGACATACGCTGAGTGAGGCTGAGATCCTCGCCCACAGCCAGGCCAACCTCGCGCGCTTCAAATGCCCGCGCACCGTCCGCTTCGTCGACGCGCTGCCGCGCAACGCCACCGGCAAGATCCACAAGCCGACGTTGCGCAAGAGCTTTGCGCCGGCGTCAGCGGTCGATCTCATCCAGCAGGCGTCGTGACGATCGAATGCTCAGCGGAAGCTGCGCACGACTGCTCGACAAGACCCATAAGACCAACCAGAGGAAGCCCAGGGAATGTTGCCGATGACGACCAGGACTCTGCTCTCTCTCGCGGCCGCGGCCGCCTTTTCCGTCCTCGCGAGCCAGAGTGCGCTCGCCCAGAAGAAATACGACACCGGGGTGACCGACACCGAGATCAAGATCGGCAATGTCGAGGCCTATAGCGGGCCGGCCTCGGCCTACGGCATCATCGGCAAGACCGAGGAGGCCTATTTCAGGATGATCAATGATCAGGGCGGCGTCAACGGCCGGCGGATCAACTTCATCTCCTATGACGACGGCTACAGCCCGCCGAAAACGGTCGAGCAGGTGCGCAAGCTGATCGAGAGCGACGAGGTCTTCCTCGTCTTCAACGCGCTGGGCACGCCGACCCAGACCGCCGTGCAGAAATATCACAACGCCAAGAAGGTGCCGCAGCTGTTCCTGGCCACCGGGGCCAGCAAGTGGAATGAGCCGAAGGAATTCCCCTGGACCATGGGCTTCCAGCCCAGCTACCGCGTCGAAGCGCGGATCTTCGCAAAATACATTCTCAAGGAGAAGCCGAACGCGAAGATCGCAATCTTCTATGCTAATGACGATTTCGGCAAGGACTACCTGCTCGGCATCAAGGAGGTGCTGGGCGACAAGGCCAAGACCATGATCGTCGCCGAGGAGAGCTACGAGACGTCGGAGCCGTCGATCGATGCCCATATCGTCAAGGTCAAGGGCACCGGCGCCGACGTGTTTGTCAACATCGCGACGCCGAAATTCGCGGCACAGGCGATCAAGAAGATCGCCGAGCTCGACTGGAAGCCGATGCACCTGATGACCGACGTGTCGATCTCGATCGGCGCCGTGATGAAGCCAGCCGGCCTCGACGCCTCCGAGGGCGTGCTCTCCGCCGGCTACCTCAAGGACCCGTCGGATCCGCAGTGGAAGGATGACGAGGGCATGAAGAAGTTCATGGCCTTCATCGACAAGTACATGCCTGGCGCGAACATCTCCGACGCCAATCTTGCCTATGGCTATGCCGCGGCGCAGACCATGGTGCAGACCCTGAAGCAGTGCGGCGACAATCTCACCCGCGAGAACGTCATGAAGCAGGCCGCCAGCCTGAAGGACTTCGCGCCGGATACGCTGATCCCCGGCATCAAGGTCAACACCGGCCCCAACGATTTCGCGCCGATCGAGCAGCTCAAGATGATGCAGTTCAAGGGCGGCAAATGGGACCTGTTCGGCGACATCATCAGCGCGGATGTCGGGGGTTAGGCTGACGCGCGATGCAGCGTCGATTCCAGCTGCGGTGGCCGACCGGAGCGAACGCCGACAGGCGTTCGCGTGCCTACCCTCACCAAGCGGGGGACGCTGTGATCCAGTCCCGCCCGGCGGGCGTCATTCCGGGCAAGCCGTGAGGCGCGATGTCATCGACAAAGAGCTCCGTCATTGCGAGCGCAGTGTTTAGCCCGGGGACATGGCTGACGGGTGTTCGGGGACATGGTTGACACGTCAAAATCGGCTCGATTCGTCAAACAAGGGGGCGAGCGATGCCGTGGCGAGAGGTGTCTGTCATGGATCAGCGACGAGAGTTTGTGATGCTTGCCAAGCAGGAGGGAGTAAACCGGCGGCAGCTGTGTCGGCAGTTCGGCATCAGCCCCCAGACCGGCTACAAGTGGATCCAGCGGGATGATGCTGGCGATACGACGCTGGCGGACCGATCGCGGCGGCCGCATCGGAGTCCGGAGCGCACGGCGGCTGCGACTGAGCAGCAGATTGTCGCGCTGCGCGATGCTCACCCGGCCTGGGGCGCGCGCAAGCTCGCACGTCGTCTCGAGCGCGATGGGCAAGCTGTCCCGGCGATATCCACCGTGCACTCCATCCTGCGCCGTTACGATCGCGTGAGCGAGCCTGCAGGCACGCCCGGGCAGCCCTACACGCGCTTCGAGAAGGATGCGCCCAATCAGCTTTGGCAGATGGACTTCAAGGGGCACAGCGCGCTGGAGAACGGCGTGTCCTGTCATCCGCTGACGGCGTTGGACGACCACTCGCGCTTCTCCTTGTGCCTGGCCGCCTGTGACAACGAACGAGGCTCTACGGTACAAGGCCATTTGGAGACGACGTTCCGCCGCTACGGACTGCCGGATGCGATGTTCGTCGACAATGGCGGCCCCTGGGGCTTCACCCTTGAAGACCCCTGGACCACGCTGACGGTGTGGCTTCTGAAGCTCGGCGTCCGAACGATCCACAGCCGGCCCTACCATCCTCAGAGCCGGGGCAAGAACGAACGCTTCCACCGCACCTTGAAGGCCGAGGTCTTTGCCCTCAAGCGCTATCGCGACCTGATCGACGTCCAGCGGGCGTTCGACGACTGGCGGGCCGTCTACAATCTCGACCGGCCGCACGAGGCGTTGGACTTCGATGTGCCCGCAAGCCGCTATCGACCCAGCCAGCGCACGATGCCGGATCGCCTTCCGACGGTGGAATACGACGATGGCGAGATCGTCCGTTCGGTATCCACCACCAAGGCCTATGTCAGTTTCAAGGGACGGCTCTGGAAAGTCCCGCAAGCCTTTCGCGGTGAGCGGCTCGCTATTCGTCCGCTCAGTTCCGACGGAAAATTCGGAATTTTCTTTGCCGCGCATCAGATCGCAGCGATCGATTTGCGCTGCCCGAAAAGTGTCAACTATGTCCTCCGAACAGGTGTAAGCTATGTCCCCGGTCTGAACAGCAGCGAAGCAATCCAGGGCGGCGCGAGGACTCTGGATTGCTTCGCTGCTGCTCGCAATGACAGCCGTTCGTTGTGTGGTCTAACAAGTCACGGCACGCTCTGCGCGAACAGCGCAAACGGCTCCTCGACCGTCTTGCGCAGGTGCTCGCGATACAGCGCATAGTGTGGATCGTCGGCACCGAGCCGGCCGAAGCTCGGCTCGACGACATTGCGCAGCGGCAACAGCGCGATGGGGGCTGCGATCGGCGTCAGCAGCGAGCCGCGGCCGGCGAGAAGCGTCGTGATGATGCCGTACATCTCGCCGGTAATGGTCGGGCGCGACACCGTGATCAGGCGATGCTGGCCGTGGCGGTTGGTGACCAGGTAGACGAAGCCGGACTGGTTGGGCACGGCGACCTCGCCGAACTGCGTGAATGCCGCATCCAGCCGCGCGCCCTCGCGAAACACCAGGGACGAGGCCGCATCGTCCCAGAGGATGTCGGTGCGGTAGGCGTAGATCGCCTCCCTGTCGCCGAATGACGGCCGCAAAGTGACATAGGTGCCTTCGATCCACTCCACCGCCCGCCGCGAATAGGAGCCGAGGCTGTCTGGCGCGATGCCGCCACTTGCGCCTGGTGCTGCAACTGGCGGGCTCGGCGCCTTGCGCAAGGCAATCCCGAGCGCCTGCTCGAGCCGGACGATGGTCGCGAGCGTGAACGGACGGCGGCCGCCGAGCGCCTTCTCCAGCGTCGACAGGCTCAGCTTCGCCTGCTCCGCCAGCGCCTGCCGTGACATGCGGCGGCGCGCGATCTCCTCGCGGATGGTCTCCGCCACCTGCCGGCTCAGCTCGTCCGACAGCTCGTTCTCCGGTATCGACATGCGGTCCCCTGCTGCGTGGCGTTGCCCCTTCTAGCAGACGGACAAATCAGCACAAACCCGCACAGATCAGCCGCGCGCTTGGCCGGCACCGGACAATGCCGGGCGGACGAGGGCCGAACAAGACCGACCATTCCGCTCGCGGCGACGGGGCACCGCGCTCAATCTCGGCGTGCCCTATCCTGTTCGTTGCGGAGCCACCGATGAGTGAGACGATCGACGACGACATCCGCCGCAGTGCCCATCCGATCCGGTCGTGGATCGTGACCATGCTGCTGTTCCTGTTGCTGCAGGCCGCCGCGGTGCTGCTGGTCGGCTTCACGGCGCTGTTTCTCAGCATCACGCCAGGCTGGTCGGCCGAAGGCTCGCCGGCTCCGCTGACCAAGCCGCGCGACGCGCGCTCCGGCGCGCTGCTGTTCAAGTCCGACGCGGGCTATGCCGAGGCGCTGCGGCTCGGAATCGATGTCGACATCGTCGTCTCCGGCCCGACGGCGCGGGCGCGCGTGACGCAGCTGTTCAGGAACACGAGCTCGCAATGGATGGAGGCGGTCTATGTCTATCCGCTGCCGCCGGACAGCGCGGTCGATACGCTGAAGATGATCGTCGGCGACCGCGTCGTGGTCGGCGACATCAAGCCGCGCGAGCAGGCCAAGGTGATCTACGAGCAGGCCAAGCGCGAGGGCAAAACCGCTGCGCTGACCGAGCAGGAGCGGCCGAACATCTTCACCAACTCGCTCGCCAATATCGGCCCCGGCGAGACCGTGCTGGTGCAGATCGAATATCAGCAGCCGGTGGCGCAGGCGGATGGCGCGTTCTCGCTGCGGGTGCCGTTGGTCGTCGCGCCGCGCTACAATCCCGCGCCGATCGTGCAAAGCGTCGACCTGCGCCCGGGCAGCAATGGCTGGGGCGCCGCAAGCAATGATCCAGTGCCGGACCGCGACCGCATCTCGCCGGAGGTGCTCGACCCCGCCAACACCGACCCGGTCAATCCGACCAAGATCACGGTGCGGCTGCAGGCGGGCTTCGCGCTCGGCGAGGTCAAGAGCCATCATCACCAGGTGACCATCGACAGCCCCGATGCGAAGACGCGGGTCGTGACCCTGGCCAAGGGCGTGGTGCCGGCCGACCGTGATTTCGAGCTGACCTGGAAACCGGCGTCTGTCGCCATGCCGTCGGTCGGCCTGTTTCACGAGCAGGTCGGCGATGCCGACTATCTGCTCGCTTTCGTCACCCCGCCCGCGGTGGCGGCGGCAGCGCAGCGCCCGCAGCCGCGCGACGTGATCTTCGTGATCGACAATTCCGGCTCGATGGGCGGCACCTCGATCCGCCAGGCCAAGGCGAGCCTGCTCTATGCGCTGGGACGTCTGCAGCCCAATGACCGCTTCAACGTGATCCGCTTCGACGACACGATGACGGTGCTGTTTCCATCCTCGGTGCCGGCCGACGCCGAACATGTCGGCAGCGCGACCAGCTTCGTGAGCGCGCTGGACGCGCGCGGCGGCACCGAGATGGTGCCGGCGATGCGCGCGGCGCTGACCGACGACGGCAGCGACAGCGACCGTGTGCGCCAAGTGGTGTTCCTGACCGACGGCGCCATCGGCAACGAGCAGCAGCTGTTCGAGACCATCACCGCGATGCGCGGCCGCTCGCGCATCTTCATGGTCGGCATCGGCTCGGCGCCGAACACCTATCTGATGAGCCGCGCCGCCGAGCTCGGCCGCGGCGCCTTCACCCATATCGGCGCCGTCGAGCAGGTCGAGGAGCGCATGCGAGATCTCTTCGCCAAGCTGGAGAATCCGGTCGTGACCGGGCTGAGCGCGACGTTCTCGGAAGCCTCGGCCGACCTCACGCCGGCCGTGCTGCCCGACGTCTATGGCAACGAGCCGCTGGTGCTCGCAGCCAGGATCGACCGGCTCGCCGGATCGCTGCAGCTCAAGGGCCGCATCGGCGACCAGCCCTGGACCATCACACTGCCGCTTGCGGGCGCGGCCGAAGGCAAGGGCCTGTCGAAACTGTGGGCGCGGCGCAAGATCGGCGATGCCGAGGTGGCGAAGACGATGCGGCAGATGACGCCGGAAGAGGCCGACGGCGCCATTCTGAAGCTTGCGATGGAGCACCAGCTGGTGACGCGCCTGACCAGCCTCGTCGCCGTCGACAAGACGCCGCGGCGGGCCGACGGCGAGCCGCTCAAAGTGGCGGAGCTGCCGATCAACCTACCGGCCGGCTGGGACTTCGAGAAGGTGTTCGGCGAGCGCAACCGGATGCCGGCCATGCCGAAGGAGCGCCGTGCCGAAGCGGACGGCGACGTCCAGCTCGCCGCGCTGAAGTGGCCGGTCGTGCCGGCAGCGCCGGCCACGATCACCCTGCCGAAGACGGCGACCCATGCGGAGCTGAGCATGCTGCTGGGCCTGGGCGTGCTGATGCTCGAACTGATCTGGCTCGCCGCCATCCGGCGGCGGGCTGCCAACTAAGGCGCACCGTCATTGCGAGCGAAGCGACGCAATCCAGGGCCGAGTGCGCGACTCTGGATTGCTCCGTCGCTTCGCTCCCTGCAATGACGGGAGGAGAGACAATGCCCCGCTTCATCATCCCGCTCGCGATCGCCTTGGTCGGCGCCGCCTTGTTCGGCCACGGCGCTCTTATCCATGCCAAGGCCATCGTCGCGCAGGTGCTGCTCGACCGCGCCTTCAGCGAGACCATCGCCACCGGCCATCCCGTCAAGCCATGGTCATGGGCCGACACCGTCCCGGTGGCGCGTATCGACGTGAAGCGGCTCCGCGTCTCCACCATCGCGCTGGCCGGCTCCAGCGGCCAGGCGCTGGCCTTCGGCGCCGGCCATGTCGGGGGCACAGCGGAGCCGGGCGAGCCCGGCATCGCGGTCTTTTCCGCGCATCGCGACACGCATTTCCGCTTCCTGCGCGACGTCAGGATCGGCGACGAGATCGAGGTCGTCAGGCGCGACGGCAAGGCTTTTCGTTACCGCGCTGACGCGTTCAGCATCGTCCGCTTCGATGCCTCCGGCATCGATCCGACGACCGACAGTCCCGAGCTTGTGCTCTCGACCTGCTGGCCCTTTGATGCGCTGACACAGGGGCCGGAGCGCTACGTGCTGTACGCCACGCTGATCGCCGAGCGATGAACGGGCACGGCGTGGCCACCGGCGGGAACCAGGCGCCGGATGAGCATTTGTCAGCCCGCCCGCTCCGTGAGATGATCTCACGGAGTCAGCAAGGCTCACATTCCAAGCGCTTCCGACATGCATTCCCAGATCCAATACCTGCCGATCACGCCGGCCTTCTTCGCGATCCTGGTGCTGGCCTTCGGCGTGCTGATCGTCCTGATCCAGCTCGGCATCCTGCGCTACGCCTATATGAAGCTCGGCGTCAGCTCGGGCACCGCGATGCTGCTGCTGTTGGGATCGCTGGTCGGCAGCTATTTCAACATCCCGATCACAATGCTGCCCGGACAGGTCGCCCGTTCCGGCGAAATCATCGACTTCTTCGGCATGCAATATGTCGTGCCGCTGGTGCATCAATGGCCTGGCACCCTGCTCGCGGTCAATGTCGGTGGCGCCGTGATCCCGACCATCATGTCGACCTATCTCGTGCTGCGCTACCAGCTGTGGCTGCGCGCCGTCATCGCCGTGCTGGTGATCGCGGTGATCATCCATGCCATGGCAACGCCGGTGCGCGGCGTCGGCATCGCGGTGCCGGTGTTCGCGCCAATCGTCGTGACCGCGATCCTCGCCTTCCTGCTGTCGCGCGAATACGCTGCGCCGCTGGCCTATATCGGCGGCTCGATGGGCACGCTGGTCGGTGCCGACCTGATGAACCTGGACAAGATCGGCAGCCTCGGCGCCCCCGTGGCCTCGATCGGCGGTGCCGGAACCTTCGACGGCATCTTCCTCACCGGCATCCTGGCGGTGCTGCTGGCCGGCCTTGCCGCCCCGTCCCGGCCGGGCCTCGCGCGCTGAGCTTTCAACCGGGGGACCTAACGGCTAAAATCGGCCGAGGCAGCGGCGGACACAAATGCGCGCGATCAATCTCATTGTTGGAACCCTGACGATCGCGGCGGTGGCGGCTGGCATCAGCGGCGTGCTGATCAAGCAGAAGTCGCGCATCGCCCAGCAGCGCAGCGTAATGCGGGTGGTGTTTGACGGCGGCTCGGCGGCCGGCCTGCGCAAGGGCGGCCCGGTCAATTTCGACGGCGTGCAGGCCGGACAGATCCTCTCGATCAATCTCGAGAGTCCGCGCCGGATCGTCGCCATGATCACGCTCGACAAATCCGCGCCGATTCGCAAGGACACCACGGCCGGCATCGAGTTCCAGGGACTCACCGGCATCGCCGCAATCTCGCTGGTCGGCGGCGCGCCGACGGCGCCGCCGGTGCCGCTCGATCACGACGGCGTGCCGGTGCTGACAGCCGATCTCAAGGACCAGGAGACGATGGTCGAGACGGTGCACAACATCGATAAATACGTCGTCAGCAACGCCCCGGCGATCAAGGAGGCGCTGCAGAGCTTCCAGTCCGAAACCGCCGCGCTGCAGGAGAAGACGGCAGCAATCGACGCCGCGATCGACAAGGCCGAGGACATCTTCAAGGGCTTCGACACTCTGGTGACCAGGATCGACGGCACCATTCCCGGCTTCGCGGACGGCAATCCCGGCCAGCTGTTCGACCAGATCAAGTCGATGCGCGAGCTCGTCGACAGCTTCAAGCGCAAATCCGCCAAGGTGATCGACGACAGCCGCAAGACGCTGGTCGACATCAGCGACGGCGCGAATGCGATGAGCGCCAAGTTCGGCGGCCAGCCCGCACCGGGACCGCGCCGCGTGCCCGCGTCACGCTGAGGGACGGCGCATCGCGCCGCCCATGGCTTTCACTCAGTGGCTGATCATCCATGGCCGCGCCGAGGGAAAGCCCTTGGCGCCGCTCTTGGATTTGGTCATCAGCCGCGGCGACTTCTTCGGCGAGCAGCAGCCGCAGCCCGGCCCGTGCTTCGCCTTGTATTCTGCGAGCGTCTGCGGCGCGTGGCGGCTGCGTTCGTTGGTGGCATGCGCCGTGCGCCGCTCCGCCGGCATGCAGGCGAAGGCGGGCGCGGTGAGGATCACGCGCGGCGCCATGTCTGCACATTGCGGGCAGACCTGCGGATCATCACATTCGGACATCGGTCGCATGTCGGTGAACGGCCCGCATGCATCACAGAGATATTCGTAAACCGGCATTGTCTCGTCTCCTGCGCAACGATCGTCTCCAAGTCCCGCGCGGCGGATGCGGGGCGGCAAATCCGCTGCCGTCCCGCACCCATCGCGCAGGGAGAAGAATTACTTGTCCGGCGAGATCGGCATCTGGATATCGCCCTTGATGTGCTTGATCGGCCCGGCCGCCGACGGCATCACGTCGAAGTCGAAGATCTCGGTCGGCAGCCAGAGCGTCGCGCAGGCATTGGGCACGTCGACGACGCCGGAGATGTGACCCTGCACCGGCGCGGTGCCGAGGATCGAATAGGCCTGGGCGCCGGAGTAGCCGAACTTCTTGAGGTACTCGATGGCGTTGAGACAGGCCTGCCGGTAGGCGATGTGGACGTCGAGATAATGCTGCTTGCCGGCCTCGTCGACCGAGATGCCCTCGAAGATCAGGTAGTCGCGATAGTTCGGCGTGATCGGCGACGGCTTGAAGATCGGATTCTTGATGCCGTATTTGGCCACACCGTCCTTGATGACGTCGACCTTGATGTGCAGCCAGCCCGCCATCTCGATGGCGCCGCAGAAGGTGATCTCGCCGTCGCCCTGGCTGAAATGCAGGTCGCCCATCGAGAGGCCGCCGCCGGGCACGTAGACCGGGAAGTAGATCTTCGAGCCGCGCGACAGGTCCTTGATGTCGCAATTGCCGCCATGCTCGCGCGGCGGCACAGTGCGCGCGCCCTCGGCGCCGATCTTGGCCTTGACGTCGCCCTTGGCCTGGCCGGCATGGGCCGTCGGCGCGAATGGCGGATTGGCGAGGCCCGGCACGCGGGTCGGGTTGGTCGCAATCAGCGCGGTCTCGCGCTCGTTCCAGGTCGCGAGCAGCTTCGGATCGGGCAGACAGCCGATCAGGCCCGGATGAATCAGGCCGGCGAAGTTGACGCCCGGCACATGGCGCGACGAGGTGTAAAGGCCCTTGATGTCCCAGATCGACTTCTGGGCCAGCGGGAAGTGATCGGTCAGGAAGCCGCCGCCATTCTGCTTGGAGAAGAAGCCGTTGAAGCCCCACAGGCTCTCCTTCAGAGGACCGACATCGAGCAGGTCGACGACCAGGAGGTCGCCGGGCTCGGCGCCCTTGACGCCGATCGGACCCGAGAGGAAGTGCACGATCGACAGGTCGATGTCGCGCACGTCATCGGCGGAGTCGTTGTTCTTGATGAAGCCGCCGGTCCAGTCATAGGTCTCGATGATGAAGTCATCACCGGGATTGACCCACTCGACCATCGGAATGTCCGGGTGCCAGCGGTTGTGCACCTTGTCGTTCTCGTAGGCCGACTTGGTGAGATCGACCTTGATCAATGTGTCTGGCATCAGAAGCTCCCCTTTTACCTGCTTGGACGGAGTGGTTAGACGGACAGATATTTCGAGACCTGCGCGGCATCGACCTGATCGCGCGGATCGTCACGGACGATCTCGCCGTTCTCGATCACCAGCACGCGGTCGGCGATGTCGAGCGCGAAGCTCAGCACCTGCTCGGAGACGACGATCGACAGCCCCTTTTCGTCGCGAATGCGCTTCAGGGTGCGCGCCATCTCCTTGATGATCGACGGCTGGATACCCTCGGTCGGCTCGTCGAGCAGCAGCACCTTCGGCTTGGTGGCGAGCGCGCGCGCGATCGCGAGCTGCTGCTGTTGGCCGCCGGAGAGGTTGCCGCCGCGGCGGCCCTTCATCTCCAGCAGCACCGGAAACAGCTCATAGATGTCACCGGGCACCTCGGACTCGCCGGAGACGACGAGGCCGGTCTCGATGTTCTCCTTGACCGTCATGGTCGAGAAGATCATGCGGCCCTGCGGCACGTAAGCGAGGCCCTTGGCGACGCGCTCATAGCTCTTCAGGCCGGACAACTCAGTGCCGTTCATATCGATGGAGCCGCTCTTGGAGGGCAGGATGCCCATCAGCGACTTCATCAGCGTGGTCTTGCCCATGCCGTTGCGCCCCATGATCGCGACGATCTCGTTGGGCGCGACCTTGACGTTGAGGCCATGCAGCACCTCGCTCTGGCCGTAGGCGACATGGAGATCGGAGATTGCGAGCATCAATGGCTCCTGCACAGTGATGAAATCGGAAGAAGCTGAAGCGTCATCGACAGTCTGCTCCCTCCCCCCTTGTGGGGGAGGGCTGGGGAGGGGGGTGGCCCCAAGCGAGACTGCCGCCGTGGGCCCCCTCCCCTAACCCCTCCCCACAAGGGGAGGGGAACGCAGCGTCGTTGGGGGCGAACAGGATTGCGATCATCGGCTCAATGCCCGAGATAGACTTCGACGACCTTGGGATCGTTCTTGACCCGCTCCATCGTGCCCTCCGAGAGGATCTGCCCCTGGTGCAGCACGGTGACCTTGTGCGCGATGTCCTCGACGAACTTCATGTCGTGCTCGATGACGAGCACCGAGCGGTCCTTGATGATGCGATTGAGCAGCTCGGCGGTCTTGGCGCGCTCGCTGACGCTCATGCCGGCCACCGGTTCGTCGAGCATCAAGAGGTCCGGGTTCTGGATCAGCAGCATGCCGATCTCGAGCCACTGCTTCTGGCCGTGACTGAGCTCGGCGGCCGAGGTCTTGAGGCGATCCTTGAGGAAGATCATCTCGGCGACCTCCTCGACACGATCCTTGACAACAGCATCGCGCTGGAAGGTCAGCGAGCCGAACACGGTGCGGCCGCGCGGGAACGAGATCTCGAGATTCTCGAACACGCTGAGATCCTCGAACACCGAGGGCGTCTGGAACTTGCGGCCGACGCCGGCCTTGACGATCTCATTCTCGCGCAGCTTCGTCAGCTCCTTGCCGCGAAACTGGATCGAGCCGGAGGTCGCTTTGGTCTTGCCGCAGATCAGGTCGAGCACCGTGGTCTTGCCGGCGCCGTTCGGACCGATGATGACGCGGATCTCGTTCTCCTCGACATAAAAGGAGAGATCGTTGACCGCCTTGAAGCCGTCGAAGGAGACGGTAAGCGCCTCGACCGCAAGCAGGAAGTCCTTGGGCTGATGACCGATGAGCATCGCTGTGTCCTCACTCTGCGGGAGCGCCATTGGCGACGAGGCCGCCATTGCCGGATTTCTTGCTGCGCGACGCCAGCAGCCGGTCGATGCGCGGCTGCACATAATCGCCCCAGATGCCGGCGAGACCGTTCGGGAAAGCGAGGACGACGGCGATGAAGAGCGCGCCGAGACCGAACAGCCAGAGCTGCGGGAAGGTCTCCGACAGGCTGGTCTTGGCGAAGTTGACCAGCAGCGCGCCATAGACCGCACCGAAGATCGACAGACGGCCGCCGACCGCGGTGTAGATCACCATCTCGATCGAAGGCACGATGCCCACGAAGGACGGCGACATGAAGCCGACCTCGAGAGTGAACAGCGCGCCACCGACCGCGGCGAAGATCGCCGCCGCGCAGAAGGCGAAGATCTTGAAGTTGGCGACGCTATAGCCGGAGAAGCGCACGCGATCCTCCTGTTCACGCATCGCCACCAGAATGCGGCCGAGCTTGGTCAGGCGGATGAACTGCGCCACCAGGATGGCAGCGAACAGAAAGAACACCTCGACGAAATAGAGAATGTACTTGGCGTGGTCGGTACGGATGTCCCAGCCGTGCAAGGTGCGGAGGTCGGTAATGCCGTTGATGCCGCCGGTATAGCCCTGCTGGCCGACAATCAGGATCGTCATGATCGCCGCGATGGCCTGAGTGATGATCGCGAAGTACACGCCGCCGACCCGCCGCTTGAACATCGCTGCCCCGATGATGAAGGCGAAGATCGCCGGCACCAGGATGATCGCCGCAAGCGCGAATGGAAAACTCTGGAACGGCTTCCAGAAGAACGGCAGCTGGGTCAGCTGATTCCAATCCATGAAGTCGGGGATGCCCGGCGTCGACTGGATCTTGGTGTTGGCGACGCTGGAGGCTTCCAGCTTCAGGAACATCGCCATGCAGTAGCCGCCGAGGCCGAAGAACACGCCCTGACCCAAGCTGAGGATGCCGCCATAGCCCCAGCACAGCACCAGGCCGATCGCGACGAAGGCATAGGTCAGATATTTCGCGACCAGGTTCAGGCGGAACACATCCAGCGCCAAGGGAAGGATGACGACGAGCAGCAGCAGCAGCGAGACGAAGCCGATGAGTTCTGATCGGTTGAAAAAGCGCGAGTTGATGATCATGGCCGTGCTTTCTTGTTGGACTGTCGGAGCTGGCTCACTTGCGGACCTTGAGGGCGAACAGGCCCTGCGGCCGCATCATCAGGATGGCGACGATCGCCAGCAGCGTGAGCACCTTGGCCATCGATCCGGACATGAAGAACTCCATGGTCGACTGCGCCTGGGAGATGGTGAAGGCCGACGCGATGGTGCCGAGCAGACTGGCAGCGCCGCCGAACACGACCACCAGGAAGGTGTCGACGATATAGAGCTGGCCGGCGGTCGGACCGGTCGAGCCGATCATCGTGAAGGCGGAGCCGGCGACGCCGGCAATGCCGCAGCCGAGGCCGAAGGTGTAGCGGTCGACCTTCTCGGTGTTGATGCCGACGGCGCCGGCCATCACGCGGTTCTGCACCACGGCGCGGACCTGGCGACCCCAGCGCGACAGGAACAGAACATAGGCCACGACAATCGTGATCAGGATGGTCAGGCACATCACGAACATGCCGTTGATCGGGATCTGGATCGCATCGGTGGCCTGCCAGGAGCCCATCATCCACTCCGGCAGTTCGACGCCGACCTCGCGGGCACCGAACACCGAGCGATAGGCCTGCTGCAGTATCAGGCTGAGGCCCCAGGTCGCGAGCAGCGTATCGAGCGGCCGCTTGTAGAGCCGTCGTATCATCGCCCATTCGACCAGCATCCCCAGGGATCCGGAGGCAATGAAGGCCAGCGCCATCGCGACGAAGAAGTAGCCGGGAAACAGCGAGGGCAGAAAACTCTGGAAGGCGTTCGACGTCATCCAGGTGACGTAGGCGCCGAGGATCATGAACTCGCCATGCGCCATGTTGATGACGCCCATCTGGCCGAAGATGATAGCAAGCCCCAGCGCCATCAGCACATAGACGGAAAACAGGATGAGGCCCGCGAAGCCCTGCATCGCGAAGATGGCCCCGAGGTCGCCGATGGAATAGTCACCGAACATGATCCGTCCTCTCGTGATGCGTGATGCTCGTTCAGTACGTGCTGTCTTTGGATGCGCACTGGTTTGCGGATTGGCCACCGCAGATGAGGTCGTTCCCTCCCCCCCTTGTGGGGGAGGGAGCGCACTTTTCGTGCGGCTACAGCATTGCTTCGCCGACAAACCAAGAAGCGCGCGTTGTGCGCTTACTGATAGCCCTTCGGGAACGGATCGGGCTCGACTAGGTCGGCGGTTTCGTAGATCAGCTCATACTGACCGTCCGCCTTGGCGCGGCCGACGCGGGTCTTGGACCAGAGATGGTGGTTCTCGTGGATCCGCACATAACCTTCCGGCGCGCCCTTGAACTCGATGCCCGGCGAGGCCGCGGCGACCTTGTCGACATCGAAGCTGCCGGCCTTCTCCACCGTCAACTTCCACAGCCACGGACCGAGATAGGCCGCCTGGGTGACGTCGCCGATGACGGTCTTCTCGCCCCACATCTTCTTGAACGCCGAGACGAATGCCTTGTTGTTGGCGTTGTCGAGCGACTGGAAGTACTTCATGCAGGCATAGGCGCCCGCAATGTTCTCACCGCCGATGCCGTCGATCTCGTCCTCGGTCACCGAGATGGTGAGCAAGGTCTGCTTCGACATGTCGATGCCAGCCGCCTTGAGCTGCTTGTAGAAGGCAACGTTCGAACCGCCGACGATGATCGCGTAGATCACGTCCGGCTTGGTCAGCTTGATCTTGTTGATCACCGAATTGAACTGGGTGTGGCCGAGCGGGAAATATTCCTCGCCCACGACCTTGGCGCCCTGCAGATGGCCCTCGATGTGCTTGCGCGCGATCTTGTTCGACGTGCGCGGCCAGATGTAATCGGAGCCGAGCAGATAGAAGGTCTTGGCGCCCTTGGTCTTGTTGACCCAGTCGAGGCCGGCGATGATCTGCTGGGTGGCTTCCTGGCCGGTGTAGATGACGTTCTTGGACTGCTCGAGGCCTTCATAGAAGGTCGGATAATACAGCATGCCGTTGTACTGCTCGAACACCGGCAGCACCGCCTTGCGCGAAGCCGAGGTCCAGCAGCCCATCACCGCGGCGCACTTGTCGTTGACCAGGAGCTTCTTGGCCTTCTCGGCGAAGGTCGGCCAGTCGGACGCGCCGTCTTCCTGGATATACTTGATCTTGCGGCCAAGCACGCCGCCGGCGGCGTTGATCTGCTCGATCGCGAGCTTCTCGGCCTGCACCGAGCCGGTCTCCGAGATCGCCATGGTGCCGGTGACCGAATGCAGAATGCCCACCGTCACCTCACTATCAGTGACTGCAAGTCCGGTCGTGTTGACAGCAGAGGTTGCGGGGCCGGCACCAAAAGACGGCCGCGGCAACATGGTAAGCGCCGGGAGAGCCGCCATTCCCATCAGCAATTGGCGCCGAAGCGGCGACTTCAGGCCTTTTTCAGTTTCGTCTGACATGAGCACCCCATTCATTGGTTCGAGGACACGCTTTGGGTCGGACGAAGGATGGCGCGCTTCCTGCACTGCACGGATACGCAAGATTGCGTATACTGCACCGCAAAAGCGCGACGTAGGCTCTACGCAGATCTTGCGAGGGGTGGGACAGAGCGTGCGGGACAACCGCTTCGCGGTCAGGAGTTCGAGAGTGGCAGGGCGGCAGCGGATCGACCGCGTCAGGCGCCAATACAACCAGTGGGTCGCCAACCAGACGTTGGAGGACTACGCACTTCGTTTCACCGCCAAGAGCGCGCGGCGCTGGTCCGCGGCCCGCGTCGCCAACACCGCGCTGGGCGCGATCTCGTTCCTGGCGCTGGAGGCGATCGGAGGCACCATCACGCTGAACTATGGCGTGACCAACGCCACCGCGGCGATCCTCGTCGCCAGCGTCATCATCTTCTGCTGCGGTCTCCCGATCGCCTATCACGCCGCGAAATGCGGCATCGACATCGACCTGCTGACCCGCGGCGCCGGCTTCGGCTATATCGGCTCGACCGTGACGTCGCTGATCTATGCGTCGTTCACCTTCATCTTCTTCGCGATCGAGGCGGTGATCCTGGCGTCTGCGCTGGAGATGTGCTTCGGTATCCCGCGGCCAGTCGGCTACCTGATCAGCGCGGTCGTCATCATTCCACTCGTCACCTATGGCATCACGCTGATCAGCCGGTTCCAGCTCTGGACCCAGCCGCTGTGGGTCGTGCTGCACATCCTGCCGTTCGCGGCGATCGCCTATGCGAGCCCGCACTCCTTCGCCGAATGGCGGCAATTTCCGGGCGAGCATGGCGATCCAGCCGGGCATCTCGATCTGGCGCTGTTCGGCACGGCCGCGGCCGTGGTGTTTTCGCTGGTGGCCCAGATCGGCGAGCAGGTCGACTTCCTGCGCTTCCTGCCGCGCGACCGCCGTACATCCAGGCGCTCGTGGTGGATCGCGCTGCTGTCGGCCGGCCCAGGCTGGATCGTGCTCGGCGCGCTCAAACTGCTGGCGGGGTCGTTCCTCGCCTTCTTTGCGCTCAGCCACGGCGTGTCCGCCGAGCGCGCCGCCGAACCGGCGCACATGTATCTCGAGGCGTTCCGCTACGTGCTGGCGCAGCCGGACCTCGCCCTCGCCTTGACCGGCACCTTCGTGATCCTGTCGCAGATCAAGATCAACGTCACGAATGCCTATGCCGGTTCGATTGCCTGGTCGAACTTCTTCTCCCGGCTGACCCACAGCCATCCCGGCCGCGTGGTGTGGCTGGTGTTCAACGTCGTCGTGGCGCTGCTGTTGATGGAGATCGGCGTCTACAAGGCGCTCGAGCAGACGCTGGCCCTGTACTCCAACATCGCGATCTCGTGGGTCGGCGCTCTCGTGGCTGACCTCGTGATCAACCGGCCGCTCGGACTGCGGCCGCCGCAAATGGAGTTCAAGCGCGCTCACCTCTACGACATCAATCCGGTCGGCGTCGGCGCCATGACCATTGCGACCATCGTCTCGATCAGCGCCTTCTACGGTCTGTTCGGGCCGACCGGAAAGGCGCTGTCGACCTTCGTCGCGCTCGGCGTTGCGCTCGTCACCGCCCCGGCGATCGCCTATCTGACAGACGGGAAATACTACCTGGCACGCAAGCCGAAGCGAAGCTGGCAGAACATCGAGCAGATCCAATGCTGCATCTGTGAGCATCATTTCGAGCCAGAGGACACCACCTCCTGCCCGGCCTATGCCGGCCCGATCTGCTCGCTCTGCTGTTCGCTGGACGCACGCTGCCACGATCTTTGCAAGCCGCATGCGCGCGCGCAGGCGCAGGTCGCCGCGGCGCTCAGCGGCATGCTGCCGCAATCCGTGCTGGCCAAGATCAACTCGCAGTTCGGGCATTATGTCGGCGTGTTTCTGACCTCTGCCGGGCTGGTCGCGCTGACGCTCGGCATGATCTATCTGGAAACATCCGCAGCATTGCCCGGCTTCAAGGGCATCATCTCCGACGTTCTCTGGAAGGTGTTCTTCGCCCTCTCCATCATCATCGGTGTCGTCACGTGGCTGTTCGTGCTGGCGCAGCAGAGCCGCCGCGCGGCCGAGGCCGAGACGCGGCGCCAGACCCAGCTCTTGATCCAGGAGATCGAAGCCCACAAGCGCACGGATGCCGAACTGCAGCGCGCCAAGGAGGTGGCGGAATCGGCCAACCTCGCCAAGAGCCGCTACGTGGTCGGGCTCAGCCACGAACTGCGCTCGCCGCTGAACGCGATCTCCGGCTATGCGCAGCTACTCGAGCAGGATACGAGCCTCGCGCCGAAGCCGCGCGACCAGGTCCGTGTCGTCCGGCGCAGCGCCGATCATCTCTCCGGACTGATCGACGGCATTCTCGATATTTCGAAGATCGAGGCCGGACGGCTGTATTTGTCGCGCGACGAAGTGCGTCTCAGCGAGTTCCTCGACCAGCTCGTCGGCATGTTCCGGCTGCAGGCGGCAGCGAAAGGTATCGACTTCGTGTTCAAGCGTCCGGCCGTGCTACCGCTCGTGGTCTACGCGGACGAGAAACGGCTTCGGCAGATCCTGATCAACCTGCTGTCGAATGCGATCAAGTTCACCCAGGAAGGCAGCGTCCAGTTCGTCGTCCACTACCGCAGCCCCGTCGCCGAATTCGAGGTGATCGATACCGGCCCCGGCATTCAGCCCGATGACCTGGAACGGATCTTCGCTCCGTTCGAGCGCGGCGCGCTCGGTGCGGCGCAGCCGCAAACGGGCACCGGCCTCGGCTTGACAATCAGCCGGCTGCTCGCCGGCGTGATGGGCGGCGACATCAAGGTCGAAAGCAAGGTCGGTCTCGGCAGCACGTTCAAGGTGAAGATCCTGCTCTCCGAGGTGACCAATCCGACGCGGCATGCGCCTGTGAAGGCGCCGGTCGCGGGTTATCTCGGCCCACGCAAGACCATCCTGATCACCGACGACGATCCCGTCCATCGCGACCTGCTGCGAGAGGTGCTGACCCCGCTCGGCTTCATTCTGCTCAGCGCGCCCGACGGGCCGTCCTGTCTGGCATTGGCACAGCACTGCCAGCCGGACCTGTTCATCCTGGACATCTCGATGCCCGGCATGGACGGCTGGACCGTTGCCGAGACCTTGCGCAGCAGCGGCCATCATCAGGCGCGCATCCTCATGACATCGGCAAGCGCGCTCGAGGCGCATGGACGCCCGCTGGCACAGCCGTTCCATGACAGCTATCTGATGAAGCCGATCGACATTCCGCGGCTGTTGGAGGCGATCCGTCAATTGCTGAAGCTCGATTGGAGCTATCAGAGCGACGTTCCCGTGGCGCAACCGCGCTGGCGGCTGGAAACCGGATCGCGGCCGCCGCCGAGATATGTCGAGGAGCTGATGGGCCTCGGCCAGATCGGCTATATCAGGGCCATTCAGCTCAAGCTCGACGAGATCGGCAGCGCGCATCCCGAGCATGCCGACTTCGTCGCCCAGATGCGCACGCTGATCGACCGCTTCGACCTCGATCAGTACATGGCAACTCTGAAGACCCTGCACGCCTATGAGCACTGACAGCAAGAAGCGCGACGTCGCGCTGGTCGTCGACGACTCGCCAGAGACGCTGCGGCTGCTCACCGACGCGCTGGACGGCGCCGGCATGACCGTCATGGTCGCGCTCGATGGCGCGGCGGCGATGCGCATCGTCGACCAGATCACGCCGGACATCATTCTGCTCGACGCCGTCATGCCCGGCATCGACGGCTTCGAGACCTGCCGCAAGCTCAAGCGCGAGGCCGGCCTCTCCAACGTCCCCGTGATCTTCATGACCGGGCTGGCCGACACCGAGCATATCGTGCAGGGCCTCGAGGCCGGCGGCGTCGACTACGTCACCAAGCCGATCGCGGTGGAGGAAATGCTGGCGCGGATCCGCGTGCATCTCGCCAACGCACGGATGACGCAGAGCGCGCGTGCGGCGCTCGACGTTTCAGGCCGCTTTCTGCTCGCGGTGAACCGCGAGGGCCGGTTGATGTGGGCGACCCCGCAGGCGCAGCGTCTGCTCTCCGACAGCCTTGGCACGGCCGAGGAGCTCGTGCTGCCGGACGCATTGCGGCAATGGTTGGAGCAGGCGCAGAAGGGCAAGGCCGGCACCAAGCCGGCGGCGTCGGTCCCCGACCATCCGTCGCTGCGACTGTACTATATGGGCGGCGCCGGCCCCAACGAATTCCTGCTGCGGCTCGCCAAGGAGTCGTCTGGCGAGCTGCCGAAGGAGTTCTCCAGCGAGTTCGGTCTCACCGTACGCGAGGCGGAGGTGCTGTCCTGGCTGTCGAAGGGCAAGACCAACCGCGACATTGCGCAGATTCTTGGGCTAAGCCCCCGCACCGTCGACAAGCATCTGGAGCAGATCTACGCCAAGCTCGGCGTCGAGAACCGCACTGCAGCGGCTGCGATCGCCACCGGCCTGACGCGGCGGGAGAGCTGATCCTCCGCTGTCGTCCGGGCAAGCTCGGCGACGCGCAGCATCGCTGGGCGCCGCCCCGGGACCCATACCGCGTGAGCTCGCTTGGGGCAGGATGAAAGTTGGCCTGTGCCCAACACATCCGCCTGTGGCTATGGATCCCGGCTCTGCGCCCCAGCCATCGCTGCGCGACGCCAGGGCTTGGCCGGGATGACACCGGATTTTGTCGCGCAACTGAGCACAACATCGATTGCCGCATCACTCATACACGAACGCCGGATCATCCAGATCGATGGCAGGGATCTGATCCTTTTCGCTCCAATAGTCCTGGCTGTGCTGCCATTCCGGCTTGTCGCCGCGCTTGGGCAGAAGATGCATGTTGCGCATCATGTAGCCCGGATTGAAGTTCTCCGGATCGATCCAGGGCAGCAGCGGCATGTTGTGGTCTTCCGGGCGCAGCGTCGGCGTGACCTTGTGCACGCCCTTCTCCTTCATATGCGCGAGCAGTCGGCAGACGAAGTCCGCAACCAGATCGGTGCGCAATGTCCAGCTGGCGCGGAAATAGCCGAACACCCAGGCCAGATTTGGCACGCCCGTAAACATCATGCCGCGATAGGTGACGGTGTCGGCGAAGTCGAGCGGCCTGCCGTCGATCGTGAACGCGATGTCGCCGAGCACGCAGAGATCGAAGCCAGTCGCCGTGACAATGATGTCGGCCTTGAGCACATCGCCGGACTTCAGCTGGATTCCGTCTTCGGTGAAGCGCTCGATCTCGTCGGTCACGACGGAAGCCTTGCCGCTCTTGATGCCTTCGAACAGGTCGGCATCCGGCACGAACGCAATGCGCTGCCGCCACGGGCGGTAGGTCGGCGTGAAGTGCTTGGCGGTATATTCCGGTCCGAGGATCGCGCTGATCTGCCCGATCAGCTCCTTCTTCACCTGATCCGGCTCGCTGAGGCAGCGCTTGGTGAACCAATCCTGCTCGAACAGGATCTTGCGCCTGACGATCTCGTGGATCCACTCCTCCTTGACCTGCAATCGGCGCAGCTCCTCGGCTAGCTCGATGGCGTTGCGGCCGATGCGGAAGTAGGTCGGCGAACGCTGCAGCATGGTGACATGCGCGCATTTGCCGGCGATCGACGGCAGGATCGTGGCTGCAGTCGCGCCGGAGCCGATGACGACAACGCGCTTGTCCGCGAGATCGAGATCCTCCGGCCAGCTTTGCGGATGCACGATGCGGCCCCTGAACTTTGCCATGTCGGGCCACTCCGGCGTGTAGCCTTTCGAGTGGCGATAGTAGCCTTGGCACATCCAGAGGAAATTCGCCGTGACGGTGACGGGCTCCTGATCCGTGCCCTTCACCGCGTGAACCGTCCAGAGATTGGTCGCGCTGGACCAGCTGGCTGACAGGATGCGATGACCGTAACGGATGTGACGGCCGAGGTCGTTCTCGTCGATCACGTCGCCCATATATTTGAGGATCTCTTCGGCCGTCGCGATCGGCGGTCCGACCCACGGCTTGAAGCTGTAGCCGAACGTATGCAGATCGCTGTCGGAGCGGATGCCGGGATAGCGATGCGTGCGCCAGGTGCCGCCAAAACTGTCCTGGCTCTCCAGGATGACGAAGCGGGTCTCCGGCATCTGCCTGGCAAGCTGATAGGCACTGCCGATGCCCGATATGCCGGCGCCGACGATCAGCACGTCGAAATGTTCAGTCGCGTGAGAGGAGGCAGCCTCCCGGATGGGCGCGATGACGTTCATTGTTGTCCTTGGGCGGTTGTTGTTTCCTCGCGCAACAGGCTGAACCTGATCACGACGACGGTCAACCCGTCGCAGCACGCCGCCTCATTGCGGCGATGCCGTCAATTTCCGCTGAGCGGCATGCCCCATTGCCGCGCGGTCTGCACCACCCACTCGCGATACAGCGTGAGCGGCGTGACGCCGGTCATGCCGCCGCAGCCGTCGCCCAGATTTGGCCCGGTCGACCATGAGACCACGCCGATCAGGACCTGTCCCTGCGTCTGCGTCTCGAATGCAGGCCCGCCGGAATCGCCGGTGCAGCCGCCGAGGCCGGGCTTCGTGCCCTGGGTCGCCGGATCGACGAGCCGGATCTGCAACGTGCCCGGTTTGCCGGTCGCGACGAGCGGCGCGGCGCGCACCACGCCGCCGCTCTTGCCGTCCCCCGGAATCGCGACGCCGATGCCGGCGACCGTGAACATGTTGCCGGCCGCCAGCGGCGATTGCGGCACGCCCAGCGCCGCCGCAACGCGCTCGGGCGCAGGATCCGCCAACTCCAGCAATGCGACATCGGCCGTGGCGCGATGCGCGAGAATGGATTGCATGCTGAAGCCCGGATGCACCGCCACGCGCCGCACCGTCTTGAGGGCCGGCTTGCGCTCACGATCATATTCCACGATGCGATAATCGACGCCCGGCTGCACGCAATGGCCCGCGGTCAGCACCAGCTTCGGCGCGATCAAGGCGCCGCTGCAGAAATTACCGCGCGAGCCGACGATGGTGACGACGGACCGTCCGATGCCATCGGTCACAGCCGGTGCGTTGCCGACGATGGCTGCAGCCGGGCACGAGACCAGCAGGGCGGCGACAGCAGTGGCGGCGAGGCGCTTCATCGCGGCACACATAGCCGCTGGCGGCGATATCGCCAAGCGCGGCGTCCCATGATAGCGATCATCGGGAGATCGAGCGAGGATGAGAGCATCATGGTCGAGGCGGTGATCTTTGATTTCGGTGGCGTCATGACGACATCGCCGTTCGAGGCGTTTGCGCGGTTCGAAAGAGAGCGCGGCTATCCCGCCGACATCATCCGGAACACCAACGCCGCCAATCACCTCGATAACGCCTGGGCGAAGTTCGAGCGCGCCGAGATCGATCTGGACACGTTCGACCGGCTGTTCGCCGAGGAGTCGCTGGCGCTCGGCGGCGCCGCGGTCAGCGGCCGCGAGGTGCTGCCGCTGCTCGCCGGTGATCTCCGCCCCGAGATGGTCGAGGCGCTGCGCCGAATCAAGTCGGAGTGCAAGACCGGCTGCATCACCAACAATCTGCCGGCCAACGCGATCGGCAGCCAAAGCGGGCGCTCCTTCTACGTCGCCGAGGTGATGGCGCTGTTCGACCACGTGATCGAATCGGCCAAGATCGGTTTGCGCAAGCCCGATCTGCGAATCTATCAGATGATGATCGAGGCGCTCGGCGTCAATCCGGCCGATTGCGTCTATCTCGACGATCTCGGCGTCAACCTCAAGCCAGCGCGGGCCCTGGGCATAACGACGATCAAGGTAGTCAGCGCATCGCAGGCGATCACCGAGCTCGAGGCCGCGACCGGGCTCAGGCTCACTTAGTTCGCCGCGCTGCTCCGCTCCGGAAATGCCGCCGCCAGTGCCGCGCCGTCGGCCTGCAGGACGCCGCGCTCGGTGATCAATCCCGTCACCAGCCGGGCCGGGGTGACGTCGAAGCCGTAATTCGCCACTGGCGATCCCGGAGGAACGATCCGCACCGTTTCGATGCGACCGTCCGCCGTGCGGCCGGTCATCTCGCTGACCTCCTGGGCGCTGCGCTGTTCGATCGGAATCTGCCGCCCCTCGCCGACCGCGAAGTCGATCGTCGGCGACGGCAGCGCGACATAGAACGGCACGCCATTGTCATGCGCCGCGAGCGCCTTCAGATAGGTGCCGATCTTGTTGCAGACATCGCCATTGGCCGCGACGCGGTCGGTGCCGACGATGGCGAGATCGACCATGCCGTGCTGCATCAGATGGCCGCCGGTATTGTCGGGGATGACGGTATGAGCCACCCCATGATGACCGAGCTCCCAGGCGGTGAGCGATGCGCCCTGGTTGCGCGGCCGGGTCTCGTCGACCCAGACATGGATCGGAATGCCGCGATCATGCGCGAGATAGATCGGCGCCGTCGCCGTGCCCCAATCGACGGTCGCGAGCCAGCCGGCGTTGCAATGGGTGAGCACGTTCACGACCTCGCCCGGCGTCTTACGCGCCACGGCCGCCTCGATCAGCGCGAGGCCGTGCTTGGCGATGCCCTGGTTGATCGTCACATCCTCGCCGGCGATGTCGACCGCGCGCGCATAGGCGGCGTCACGCCGCTCCGACGGCGCCAGCCGGCCCAGCATCGTGCGCATCGTGTCGAGCGCCCATTTGAGATTGATCGCAGTCGGCCGCGTCGCGATCAGCATCTCATAGGCGCGGTCGATGCCCGGATCGGAGCGGTCGTCGCGCATCGCCAGCGCCATGCCGAACGCGGCGGTGGCGCCGATCAGCGGCGCACCACGCACCAGCATGCTGCGGATCGCGTCCGCCGCCTCCTCGCAGGTCGTGATCTTCGCCAACACGAATTCATGCGGCAACCGGCGCTGATCGATCGCGCAGACCGACCAGCCGTCGGCATCGAGCCAGATGCTGCGATAATGCTTGCCGTCGACCTTCATCGCCCGCCCTCAGCTCAGTTGCGCAGAACGCGGCCGGCGACCGCATCGAGTTTTTTCAGCAGTTCGGGATCGCGCGCGTCGGGCGCGGTGATCAGGGCGGTGTCGAGGGCTCGATCGGAGCCGATCGGGCACGGCTCGTGCTCGCGCGGAAATTCGCGGGCGAGCCGGGCCACCAGTCCCTTGGCCTTGTCGGCATTGGTGGTGAGCACGCGGATGATGTCCTGCACGGTCACCGCGTCATGGTCCGGATGCCAGCAATCGAAATCCGTCACCATCGCCACAGTCGCGTAGCAGATCTCAGCCTCCCGTGCGAGCTTGGCTTCCGGCATGTTGGTCATGCCGATGACGGAATAGCCTGCGGATTTGTAGGTCATGCTTTCGGCATAGGTCGAGAATTGCGGCCCCTCCATGCAGACGTAGGTGCCGCCGCGCGCGACCGCGATGCCCTCGGCCTCGGCCGCAGCCGCCAGATGGATGCGCAGCCGCGGCGAGACCGGATGCGCCATCGAGACATGCGCCACGCATCCTTTGCCGAAGAACGAGCTCTCGCGCTTGTAGGTGCGATCGACGAACTGGTCGACCAGCACGAAGGTGCCGGGCGGCAGCTCCTCCTTGAAGGAACCGCAGGCCGACAGCGACACCAGGTCGGTGACCCCGGCGCGTTTCAGCACATCGATATTGGCGCGATAGTTGATGTCGGACGGTGACAGCCGGTGCCCTTTGTCATGCCGCGGAAGGAAGACGATCGGCAGTCCGGCGATGGTCCCGCGGCGCAACGGCGCCGACGGCTCGCCCCACGGGCTTGCGATCACCTCCTCGCGGGCCGCTTCCAATCCGGGCAGATCATAGATGCCCGAGCCGCCGATAATCCCAAGCACAGCCTTTGTCATATGACCCCCATCGCCAAGCAGAGCGAGAATGCCAGCTCCGGGAGGAATTGGGAACAGCACCCATCCGAAGCCATGATGACCGGCCGGTCCCCATGCTGTCGGCCGCCGGTGCCGGATGGATCGCGCTCAAGCCCGCCGTCTGCTACATTGGCGCGACAGTCCCGCTTTGCAAGGTCCCGATGGCCCGACGCACCGGCAGCGCCGATCTTCCGCTCCATTCCGGGCGCGTCCCGGCCTGGCTCGGCACGCGTATGGCCACGCTCGGCGCCATCATCACCCAGGCGATCGTGCATCATTATGGCCGCGACGAATTCCTGAGTCGACTGTCGCATCCGTTCTGGTTCCAGTCGTTCGGCGCCGTGATGGGCATGGACTGGCATTCCTCTGGCATCACCACGAGCGTGATCGGCGCGCTGAAGCGTGGGCTGAAGCCGCTGTCCGGAGAGCTCGGCATCCATGTCTGTGGCGGCCGCGGCGAGCATTCGCGCAAGACGCCGGACGAGCTTCGCCTGCTCAGCGACCGGCTCGGTCTCGATGGCGAGGATCTGGTGCGCACCAGCAAGCTCGTCGCCAAGGTCGACAGCGCCGCGGTGCAGGACGGCTTCGATCTCTATCTGCACGGCTTCTTCGTCACCGCCGACGGCACATGGACCGTCGTGCAGCAGGGCATGAATGGCGACGCCCGCCAGGCCCGCCGCTATCATTGGCATTCGCAACAGCTGGCGGATTTCGTCGACGCCCCGCACAGCGCGATCGACGGCCCCGCCCAGGGCGAGATCGTCAATCTAACCGACCGACGCGCCGCGGTTTCGCGCCATGCCCAGCTCTCGCTGCTGACCGAGCTCGGACCGGACCGCCTCGTCACCGAGTTCGAGCGGCTCAGCACGCCGGAGCCGGCGCAGGGCCTGCTGCCGCACCTCATCATGCCCGCCCATCACGATGTCAGGCCGAAGGACGTGTTCGCGCGCCGGCTGCACGGCACGCTGGCGGCGGCGGCCGAGCGCGGGCCGGTGGACTTCCCCGAGCTGCTGCTGACGCCCGGCGTCGGCGCGCGCACCGTGCGGTCGCTCGCCATGGTCGCCGAGGTCGTGCATGGCGCGCCGTACCGGTTCACGGATCCGGCCCGGTTCTCGCTGGCGCATGGCGGCAAGGATCGGCATCCTTATCCCGTCCCCATCAAGGTCTATGACGAGACCATCCGCGTGCTCAAATCGGCGGTGGGCCAGGCCAAGCTCGGCCGCGACGAGGCGATGTCGGCGCTGAAGCGGCTCGACGACCAGGCGCGACGGCTGGAGCGCACGGCGTCCGGCCCGTCGCTCGACGCCTTCATCGCCACCGAGCGGACTGCGTCGCCTGACCTCGACGGGCGCTCGGTGTTCGGCTGGGAGCGCGATCTCATTCAACGCACCGGCGAGGCTTGACGGCATGTCGGCGCGCAGCGCGGGCGTGCTCGCCTTTCGCCGAACCGCCGGCCAGCTCGAGGTGCTGCTGGTGCATCCAGGCGGGCCGTTCTGGCGCAACAAGGATCTCGGCGCCTGGTCGATTCCGAAGGGCGAGTTCGGCGGCGAAGAAGAAGCCGAGGCGGTGGCGCGGCGCGAATTTGCCGAGGAGCTCGGCACCGCGATGACCGCGCCACTGATCGGGCTCGGTGAGATCAAGCAGCGCGGCGGCAAGGTGGTCGAGGCGTTCGCTGCCGAGGTCGATCTCGATGCCGATGCCATCGTCAGCAACGAATTCGAGCTGGAATGGCCACCACGCAGCGGCCGCATCGGACGCTTTCCCGAGGTGGACCGCGCCGCCTGGTTCGGCCTCGCCGAGGCGAGCGAACGCATCAATCCGGCGCAGGCCGTGCTGCTCGATCGTCTCGCGGAGATCGTCGGCGACGGGTGAGGTATCTCCCTTCGCCGCCGGACTCACGCCGCGCGAACGTTGCCGAGGAATCGGCCGGTCTCGGTCTTGAGCTGATCCGATTGGCTGCCGAGCTGGGCCGCCGCGCTCAGCACCTGCGCCGCCGCCGCGCCGACCTGGCCGGAGGCCTCGCGGACGCCGACGATGTGCTGCATGACGCCCTGGGTGCCCTGGGCCGCCTGCTGGACGCTACGCGCGATCTCCTTGGTTGCAACGCCCTGCTCCTCGACCGCAGCCGCGATGGTCTCGGTGATCTCGTTCATCTGACCGATCGTGCTGCCGATGTCGCGGATCGCGGTGACGGTCGAGGTCGTCGCATCGCGGATGGCCTCGATCTGGCTGGTGATCTCCTCGGTTGCCTTGGCAGTCTGCGCCGACAGCGCCTTGACCTCGTTGGCGACCACGGCGAAGCCCTTGCCGGCTTCGCCGGCACGTGCCGATTCGATCGTGGCATTCAACGCCAGCAGATTGGTCTGGCCGGCGATGGTCTGGATCAGCGCCATCACCTCGCCGATCTTCTGCGAGGCGAGAACCAGCCTGTTGACCATCGCTTCGGTTTTGGCCGCCTGCTCCACCGCGTTCTGCGCGATCGACGATGATTGCGTGACCTGCTTGGCAATCTCCTGGATCGATGACGACAGTTGCTCCGCGGAGGCCGACACCGTCTGCACGTTATTGGCCGTCTGCTCGGCGGCCGCAGCCACCTTCGCGCTCTGGTCGGTCGTGCCGGAGACAATGCCCGACATCGATTTCGCCGACGTCTGCAGCTCGTCGGCCGCGCTCGCGGTGGTTTGGATTACGCCGCCGATCGAGCGTTCGAACTCGTCGGCGATGCGCGCCAGAACCGTGCGGCGCTCCTCGGCCGTTCGCTGCTTGGACTGCTCCTGCTCGGCGCGGATCCGCTCGCTGTCGGCAAGATGATCCTTGAAGATCTGCAGGCTGCGCGCCATGCGCCCGATCTCGTTTCTGCGGTCGGTGAACGGCACTTCGACAGCCAGATTGCCCTTGCTCAGTTCGTCCATCACGGCACAGGTCTGGTCGAGCGGAGCGACGACGCTGCGTCCGAGCCCGAAGGCGACGATCGCGGCCACCAGCAACCCCGACAGGGCGCCGCCGCCGGCCCACAGCGCGCGCTCGAGCACGGCAGCATCGACATCATCGACATACACACCGGCCTGCAGTGCCAGCATCTTGTCGCCGCTGCCATAGGCTCCGACATAGGACATCTTCGGCAGCTCGGTGCTTCCTCCGGCTCGCGGCACCTTGTATTCGACGAAGCCGCCGCCGGCGCGCGCCGCGCTCACGATGTCCTGGATCAGGAGCTTGCCGGTGGAATCCTTGTAGCCCCAGCGGTTGACGTTGATGTACTCCGGTTTGGCGTGGACATAGGTGACGCCAGCATCGGCCGGTCCGGTGCCATACACACCGAGATAATCCGCATACGGCCCCCAGCGCATGGCACCGATCGCCGCGAAGGCCTGCTGACGCGCCTGATCCGCCGGGATTTTGCCAGCGGTCGCCGCAGCATCATAATAGCTTAGCACCTTGACGGCAGATTCCACGAGGCTGCGGACCATGGTCTGCCGTTCCTCGATCACGGTTCGACGCAGCATCAGGATTTGCATCGCCGAGACGGCAAACAGTGCGATCGACATCACGGCGATGATCGCCGCCAGACGCTGATAGACAGTCAGGTGTCGCATTTTATGGTTCTCGTTGGATATGCTGTATGCACGATACCAGGCTCGCATTAATTGTTTGCTATGCGCGGTCGCGCGCCGGACCAAACTAATTAGTCTTTGGGATGACGATCCTCTGCCTGGGCACTCTTGCTTTGGAGAGCGAGCAGAAAAGTTCCACTGACGGTAGCAGAAACCAACATACGTTAATTCGTCGGCGTCGCGCCTGTGAGGTTCGCTTTACCGGACGCCAAAAGGTTCCATTCGCGAATCCGCGTCCTCGCGACGCGCCAAGCGCCCGAGCTTTAATCATCGAAGCCCTCCAGTCGTGAGGGCGCAGGGAAGACCAGGTCTCGGCTGATTCCTGCGGCCCCCGTGCGAAAGGAAGTGCACGGGGCAGGAACCACAGGTTCAGCCGGATGACCCGGCCTTCCCTGCGCGATAGCTTTACAACTTATACGCGCTCTCCTCGGTGCACCGGGCTTATTGGCCACCGTGCGCAACAACGCGCCATTGACGCGTTCTCGCGGGATACCAGCATCGGGGTATCAGGACCACGCGACTTCGTTGTCCGCACCGCCACCTCTCGTCAGTCGGCAGCAGCCCGGCCATCGCATCCCCGCCCCAACGCTCCTGACGATGCGCAGCGCCCCTCATCGATGAGGCGGGACGGCGCTAGACAATCATGATTTCCGATAACACGAAAGACAAAAATCTGAGCGCGCGCCCATGGCCGAGCCGATGTGCTTGCAGCTCAAAATGAACTTCGTGCCTGGGCGCACAACGAACGCGGCGCTGTCACGCCGTGTGAGGCGCTGCTCGCGGCGCCCCCCGGCCCGACGGGCGAATCAGCCAAGCGCCTCGTCCGGACCAGGATCCGGACGGGAACCGGCTGCGGAAGAGATCGCGAAGCGCATCGTGACTCAAGAGACGGTCGCGCGTGACGGCCGACGCTGCCGCAACAGCAGCAGCATCGCGACGGCCGCGCAGGAGCACACCAGGCTCAGCGCCAGCGGCGCGTTGCTGCCATAGCGGGTCAGGAGCTCGACCAGAATCGGGGCGGCGACCGCTGACAGCAGGTTCATCGGCAGACCGATCTGGGCGGAGGCTTTGGCGAACGCCGCCTTGTCGTAGAACACCAGCGGCATGGTGGCGCGCGCAACCGCGAGCGCGCCGCTGCCGAGACCGTAGATCAGCATGAACATGGCAATCGCGGCATGTGAGCCATGGCTCAGCATCAACAGCAGCATCGCGGCCGGCAACGCCAGACCGGCGACGATCGCGGTGCTGATGCCGTCCCAGCGGCCGCCGCCGAGAAAATCGATCACGCGGGCGCTGATCTGGATCACGCCGAGCAGCGAGCCGAAGCCGATCGCTTCCGCCGCGGACAATCCCTCGGCCTTCAGCAGCTCGATCAGGACGGCGCCCATGCCGAAGGCGACGAAGGCGTTGAGACCGGAGGCGCCGACCAGCAGATAGAAGGTGCTGCGCGCCGGGACGGCCGCGGGCGCGGACTCCGTGGCTCCGGCCGCCGGTGACAGATGGTCGTGGACCCGTCGGGGCAGCAGGAACACAAACAGCGGCAGCGACACCGCAAGCAGCAGACCGCTATAGAGCAGGCATGTGGCGCGCCAGCCGATATGGGCCGACAGCGCCGAGGTAATCGGCCAGAAAATGCTGCTCGACAACCCCGTGACCAGCATCAGGGCGCCGATCGCACTGCGCGCCCGCAGGCCGGCGACCTCGTTGAGCACGATATAGGAGGCGGTCGAGAGCGTCGCGCTGCCGGCAATGCCGAGCAGCAGCCAGGCCGCATAATAAGTCAGGGGGCCCTGTGCGGCTGCCAGCAGCGCATAGCCGGGCGCCGCGAGCAGCGTGCCCGCGATCATCACCCGGCGGCCGCCATGCTTGACGAACGGCCGCGCCAACAGCGGCGAGCACAGCCCCATGGACATGTACAGCACCGTCGTGCTGGCGAAAATCGCGGTCAGGTCCATGCCCAGATCCGCCGCCATCGCCCGGCCGATGACCGCTGGCAGGCTCAGCGTGCCCCAGGCGATCAGCTGCGTAATTGCCAGAACGATCAGAACGCGCAGCAGAGCGGGGTCGGCGATGACGGGCGGCATGGGGGGATGTTGGCAGAGCGGGGAGCGCGCCGGCACCCGGCGCGACCATGGTTTTAGAGCATTCGGACCGAGGCCAGACCCGCTGTTTCGGAATTGCCACCCAACGCGGATGGGGGTGCTCGCCTCATGCCGACGCCGCCACGGCTGGGCGTCGCAGCCGGAGCAGCAGCAGCATGAGCAGGGCCGCCGAGGAGCAGATCAGGGTCAGGCTTAACAAAGTGTTGCTGCCGAAGCGGATCAGCAGTGCGGCCATGACCGGCGCTGCCGTGGCGGAAAGCAGGTTGAGCGGGAGCGCAATCTGCGCCGACGCTTTGGCAAACGCCGCTCCGTCGTAGAACACAAGCGGCATGGTCGCTCGTGCCACCGCCAGTGCACCGCTGCCGAGCCCATACACGACGATGAAGACCGCCACAGCGCCCGCAGAGCCGCCACACACCATCAGCAGCAGCATCGCCAGCGGCAGAGCAAGACCTGCGGCAAGCGCGGTTGTAATCGCGTCCCAGCGCCCTCCTCCCAGCAGATCGAGGGCACGGGCGCTGATCTGGATCACCCCCAGCATCGAACCAAAGCCGATCGCCTCCAGTCCTGTCAGCCCCTCCGCCTTCAACAGCTCGATCAAGACCGCGCTCAGTCCCATCGTGACGAACGCATTGAGGGCGATGGCAGCGGTCAGAACATAGAATGTGCCTTGGCTAGGCTCCTGACGGGCGATCGCAGCACCGGCGTCCGATGCGGGCGTCGGTTGCTCGTTGCAACGCTTTGGCAGCAGCGCGGCAAGAAGCGGCAGCGAAACCAGCAGCAGCAGGGCGGAATAGACAAGACACGTGCCGCGCCAGCGAAGCTGGGTGGCGATCACCGCGCTGACTGGCCAGAAGATGCTGCTCGACAAGCCGGTCACGAGCATCAGGGCCCCGATGGCGCGGCGCGCGCCAGGGCCGGCGACCTCGTTGAGGACGACATAGGCTGCGGTCGACAGCGTCGCGCTGCCGGCCACACCGAGCACAAGCCAGGCGATGTAATACGAGATCGGCCCTCGCGCAGCGGACAGAATTGTGAACCCGACCGCGGCGACGACCGTACCAACCATCATGACCCGTCGGCCACCGTGACGCGCAAAGGACCGGGCCAGCAACGGCGAGCACAGGCCGATCGCCACGTACAGCACCGAGTTGCCCGCAAACACCGCGCTCAGGCTCAGCCCGAGATCCACGGCCATGTCGCTGCCGAGGACAGCCGGCAGACTGAGGGTGCCCCAGCCGATCACTTGCGTGATGGCCAAAACCGCGAGCGCGGTCAGGATGTTTCGGTCTGAGATCAACGGTCGGCCCCTTCAGCTCACGCCTTTGGGTCAACAACCTAGATCTTGACGATGACATTCCGGACGGCCTGAGGGCCGCCGCTGATTAGAACCACTCGATTTTGATGGCTTGGAGCGAGCGAGTCATGCGCGCGATACGCGGGTTCGCCTGCCCTGCCGCTCTGGGCCGGCACGTCGATCAGAACAGCGCATTGTCGGTCATGAACCTTGCATGCGCATTGATCGTCAACTGGGAGCGCGGCATGGATGTCTGGCGCCGCGGATGATCGAGCAGGTGACACGCGTACATGTGCCCATACCAGGATCGTGGCCCTCCAGGACGCCTGTCGCTCGGCAGGCTGCGATCTCGATCGATCTTCCGCAGCGCGTGAGCCTCGTTAAATTCGTTGATGGCGGCGAGCTCGCCCGCCCAATGATTGGCGAAGAAGAACCCGACATCGTCGAAATACATGCTCACGGCCGGGAGATAATTCAGCACGTCACCGTCGAACAGCTTCAGCGCCGACATCGTGGCGGAATAGATGTCGACGTCGACCGAAACAAAGCCGACCGGCGCCTCCGGGCTCAGCCCACGGACAAACGCGCCGATGGTCTGCTCGATGTCGCCCCAGATGATCGTCGCGCGCCCGGCAAGGCGACGTTCAAGCGTCGCACGGTCCTCCATGGTGAAATCGCCGACATTCCAGATCTCCGGATGGTCCTTGGGACCCCGGAGCTCGGGCAAACCCGCTCCGGTGTCGAAGCCGTAGATCTTGAAGCTGACGCCAGTCTCCTTGGATATGAGGCCCGCGAGGTCGGACATGTTGATGAGACCCGCGCCGCTCGCCACGCCGAATTCGACGATCGTGACATGGTCATGACCGAAATAGCGCGCGGTGTCAGCCGCTCTCAGCATGCCGTAGGCATAATTGGGCCGACCAACGAGGCCATACCGCTCCCGGGTTCTGAAGTCTCCCGTACGCGACACCCAGGATCTCTCGCCAAGCGCCATCGTCCACAGCCGGCGCAGGACGCGCGTTCCGATACTCTTGTCCGTCATCAGTCAGATCTGCCGCGCGAAGATTCGCCGGAGCCCGCGCTTGGCGACCCTCACCTGCTCCAACAAGGTTTGCTTGGCGCGATCGGCCGGCATCAGGATCATTCCCTTCATTCGCTCTTCGGGGCGGGCTTTGAATATGGTGCTGTGGGCCACGCCGGACCAATGATCCGGCGCCTCGCGCGTGTAGTAATAGGTCGCGAAGGATCGCCGCGGATTGGGAGCGGCCGGCGAGACCGGAATCACGCCGTGGAAGCTGACCTCGTTAGTCTCGAAAATGACGCAGCGATTGAAGATCGGCGCGAACGTGGCCTGGCAGCTTCGAACTTCGGCATCGTAGAGCTGAAACTGGCCTCCCCACTCCTCGCGCCACGGATCATTCAAGTAGATCAGGAGATTCAGGCGTCGATGGAGCTTGCGATCTTCGAGATAGTTGAAGTCGACATGGACGTCGAGTCGACCGCCGGGGCCGGTGATGTGAATGCCGCCACCGACCAATTGATCATCGGCCAGCAGATTCGGCATGTCCGTGATGTAAGCCAGATCGGACAGGAACTCGGGGGACGCCAGCACCTGATGAAGCTCGGCGACAGCAGGCGCAAATTTCGAGCTGTCGGTGATCTGGATCTTCTTGCGCTCGTTGACCGAGCGGAACGCCCGGCCGATTTGCAGCGCCGCATCGAATTCGGGGTAGGACCCGGCGACGGCTCTGGCGTCTGCTTCTGGCAGGAAGCCGTCGATCTTGATCCAGTGCACGGGCTTCGCATCGAGAAAACAATGCCTGAGCTCCTCCTTGTCGAGACGCTCAAAAGGATTTTTCACGGAAACTCTCCTAAGTCAGGCCTTGAGGAGACGAAACAGACGGAACGTTCACTCCAGGTAGATCGGCAGGATGGTGGCTGGAGACGCTACGGGCTCGACACGCCCTGGACAGGCCCACCTGACAGCAATTTCAGCAAGAGAAGAAATTACGCACGGGACATCGCGTTGATCGATGATCGCCACGCAAGACGCAACAGCGCACAGAGCCGGCAAGAGAGAGCCACGAAGAGAAGGTCTACTCGAACCGCTTCAAACAAGCGGCTCGTCGCAACGACGGCTGGGGCCTCCAAAAAGACAAGCGACAATCAGCGATCAAGCAGCAGGAAAATCATGATCAGACTAGCTCAACTGTCATGGAGGGACAAGCCGCTCGGCCAGCTTGGCGAGCCCGCTTCCTGGTGAAACGGCTCGGCAACAAACCCACCTGCGCAGCTGGATTTGACCATGCGTGCAGCGCAGTTGCCAACTACGCGGCTCTGACGGCAAACCGCCGGAAGGGTGAATGGTACCGCTTGCACAGCGGCAAGACGCACCATGGGCCCAATCCATGAGCGCACAGATCAGCCGACGCCCGCGATCTTGCGTGATGCGACCGGGATGAGGACCCGTTGCGGCTTCGCCCGAAGTGACCGGCGACGACAGCGCCAAGGATGTGTGAGGCTCCGCGCGTCAGCCCAAGGCCACGTCGCGCGCGGGCTCGGCGAGCCACGTCACCTCGGGCAGCGCCATCAGCGCCGGCCTGGCGAAGTAATAGCCCTGGAACAGGTTAATGCCCGCCGAGCGCAGCACCGTGAACTCCGCTTCGCTCTCCACGCCCTCGGCCAGCACCTCGATGTCGAGCTGGCGCGCCATCGCCGCCACGCCCGATACGATCACCTGCTTGGCGGGGGATCGGTGAATGTCGCGCAACAGCTCCATATCGATCTTGATCAAATTGGGCTGCAATCGCGCCAGCAGATTGAGGCCTGCATAGCCGGCGCCGAAATCGTCGAGCGCGGTCCAGAAGCCGAGCTCCTTGTAGCTCTTGACGATGCGCTCGACATGATCGGGGCTCGCCATGCGCTCGTTCTCGGTGAACTCGAACATCAGGTTCTCGGCCGGGAAGTTGGCGCGCCGGGCCGCCGCCAGCGACTTCTGAATGCAGGCACGGGGCTCGTAGACCGCGTTGGGCATGAAGTTGATCGACAGCCGCGCCGCGGGATCCGTGAACAGCCGTCCCGCGGTCTCGATCGCCAGCACCCGCGCCGACTGGTCGAAACGATAGAGCTGGGCGTCCGTCAATTGGGAGAGCACGCTGTGAGCGCCCTCGCCCGCCGGCCCGCGCACCAGAGCCTCGTAGCCCCAGACCCTGTGCGCGTTGACATCGACGATCGGCTGGAACGCCATCTTGAAGACGAACGGAAATTCGGTTCCGTCAGCGCAGGCCATGCATGCTCCCGCCATGCGATCCTCTCCGGTTCGGCCCAGAAAGGTACGGAGGAGACGTTAACAAACAAGGATGAGCGACGCGGTGCCGGCAAGCGGATCGCGCGCCCGTTGGCTGGAACGCCCGGTGACAGCTCACCGTGCCGCGAGCCAGATGCCGAGCGCCACCAGGAACGACACCGCATAGAGCGCGGCGACCAGCGGGAATGCCGCCTCGATGCCGTAGAGCTGCGTCGCCACGACTCCGGCAATGATGCCGGTCGCGGACGCGCCCTGCTGCAGCGCCTGGGCAAGGCCCAAAGCGGAGCCCTGTTGATCATGCGCCGTTGCGGCCGACACCAGTGCGAGCAGCACAGGCGTGGTTCCTCCGAGCAGCATGCCCCAGATGAAGTAAAGCAGCGCAAACACAGCGACCGAACCGGTGCTGCCCGCAAGATACGTAACCACTGCACAGGCGGCGGCGATCAGCATATTTGCGCCGAGCACGTCGCTTGGCTTTCGATGCTCGACCAGCCGGGCCCAGAATGGCGCAGCGACGACGAAGCCGCAGGCCAGCAGCCCATAGATCACGCCCATCATCCAATGCCGGGCGCCGAAGATCTGACTCATGTAGAGCGAGAACGGAACCTGCAGCACCATGCGGCTGGCCAGCAGCATCGCCATCAGGATCAGGACCGCGGGGATCGGAACCGCGCCCGCCGCGTCGGGCGCCGCAGCAGGTTCACGGCGGAGATGCGCGACCGGCGCCGCGCGCGTCGGCACCGGCAGGCTGAACCAGGCGAGCGCGGCACAGAGCGCGCAGATCGCGGCAGCGGTCAGGTTGACCGCCGCAAAAGGCATGCGATCGAGAATGAGGCCGCCGAGGAACGCTCCGCCCATCGAACCGACATTGGTGGCGATCTGCAGCCAGGCGAACAGGCGAGCGCGATCCTTTCCGCCGGTGATCTGTACGCCATAGGCCTGGGCCGGCGCGATGTAGCCGGCGCAGCCGCCCTGCAGCGTTCGCAGCGCCACGATCGTCCACACATCCGCGGCGGCCGCGACCAGCAATTGCGTGACCGCGAGGCCCATCAGCGCCCGGACCATCATCAGCCGGTTGCCGTAGCGATCGCCCATCCGGCCCCAAAAGGCACTGGTCACGGACATTCCGATCATCGGGCCGAGATAGACGCCGATCCCCGCCAGACCGAAGGCCCCCTCCGACGGACTGAGCAGCTTGATCTGGATCGGCCAGAACGGGCCGCTCATCTCCATGGCGCCCATCGACACGAATTGCAGCCCGAACAGCAGACCGACGACGGGACCGAAGCCGCGCAGCGCGGCGGACGCGGACGTCATGCCAGCTCCGCCACCGGATTCGGCAATTCGTGCTCGACGCGATAGTCGCGGTAGCGCTCCAGATGCATCCGCAGCACCGAACGCGTGGGCCATGGCTGCTCGAGAAACGCGTTGCGTTCGTCCAGCCAGAACGCGTCCGACAACATGCGCGGCCTGAGCGCGTCGAAGGCGCTCTCGATCTCCTCGCGCAGGATATGCCAGGGCGTGGTGTGCGTGAACGAATAATGCTCGTCCAGGCAGAGCGCCACCTCATGCAGGTGGCAGACGAAGCAGGCATCGATGACGAACGAGCGCACCAGGCTGATATCGTCGTCAAAGGTCGTCGGCAGAATGCCCTCGCGCGAAAACGGCTCGATCCGATGGCCGCGTTGCTGGAACAGCGGGGCAAAGCTGCGGCCATCGCCGAAATCTCGGATCAGAAGTTTGCGCGGGCCGCCGATGTCGTCGAACAGGACCGTGCTGTTCTGCTGATGCGCCTCGAAGGCGACGCCATAGAGCAGATACATCGCGAGCACCGGCCGCACGACGGTCGCGGCATAGGCGCGGAAGAATGCGACCGGCGCCGCTTCGCTCTGGTCGCCGGAGCGCGCAATCAGCTCGCAGAGCAGCGGCCGGCCATCGATCGGGCTTGCCGTCAGAAGTGCGGCCACGGTGACCGGCAGCAGGCCATCATGGCGCGCCAGCGCGTCGGAGTTGCGGTAGACGACGGAGAGGAAGCGACCCGGATGCTCGTCGCCAGTCGTGGGATGATGCAGGATTGCGCCGAGCTCCTCAGTGAAGATCTCCAGACTGTCCTGAAGCTCAGGCTCTTGCGACAGGATGTCGGCGATCAGAAGGCTGAGCCGCGGTCCCATATGGATCGATTTGGCCTGCAGCGTCCGCTGCTCGCTCGTCATCCAGATCGCCACCGGCAGTTTGATGAAGGGTCGCTGCTGCGTACTGAACGGCAGCATCGTCCGGAACGACATCGACGGCAGGGTCACGATGTCCGGACCATCTGGATCGAACACCCCGGCTGCGATCTCGGCGGCGAATTCGCGCCGCACGAAATGGTCGAGATGCCAGATGTGGACCGGCAGCGGTAACCAATCATCGTCCGATTGGCCGCGTTCGCTCAATCCCTTCACCCAGTCCTGCCAGAGATCGGGAAAGTTCTGCGCGAACCAGTCCGCATAGCTTTCGACATGAGGCATCTTTTCGACATAGGCCCAGTCCTTGCGCAGCGCGCCCACGCGGACGCGAACACGCGCCGCGAATTCCGGTGACAAAGCGGCGACGTCATCCGGCGCCAGATTGGGCTTGGCCTTCCATGTCGGATAAAACGGATGGCCCTCCAGCGCCCCCCATTGATCGAGCGTCATCGCCGCCAGATGCGACGGCAGACTGTTGGCCAGATAAGCAAGCAGGCCGGGATCGCCCGCATCGGCCACCTGTGCCCGCAACTCCGCGCTCCATATGTCGCGGTGACGCCGCGCCATGACGTCATTGCGCATACTGTCCTCGACGTCGCGGATCAGTGTCGCGACACCATCCGGCGCCGGCGAGATCGCCAGCGCTGGCGCCACAAGCGTGATGAGCTCGGCGGGACCATCGATCCGGCGCCGGGCGCCCCCCTCATCCACGACATCGATGGCGCCGCGATTGCGCAAGGTTCTGGCCGGGGCGCGCCTGAGGTCGCTGAAATGCAGCACGAGGCGTTGCTGCCACAGCGGGAGCCATGCCTGGTTGGCATCGTGCGCCCACAGCAACGCGTCGGCATCGAGCAGACGCTCGGCGAACAGACAGCGGACCAGCCGGTTGAGCGCATTGCGCGACGCGTTCGCGCGCAATCGCGCCTCGTCAACCTGGACCTCGGCATCGGCGGCGACACGGGGCAATGTCTCATCCATCAGGTGTCCTCCGGCCAGTCGGCGGGCAAGCAGCTCGGCACACCGGCGGTGAACCCGCCGTAATAGTTGAGCGCCCAATTGTAGGTTTTCGCGATCGACGGCGTGGCGACTGCGAGCCGTGCGGCCAAGGCCACCAGCAGTGCCTGGCCGCAGGCGATGTCCTCGTGAAAGGCGCGGCTGGCGCGATCGATGACGAACCCGGGCCCGTCCGGATTAGCGACGAGCGGCGCACGAATGCCCGCATAGGCCCGGTTGGTCCGTAACAGCGAATACATCGTCCGATCGTCCGCGATCTGGACGCCATACGCCTCGACCAATTCCTGGCGGAGCGGCTTCACCGAGCTGAGATCGATCCCAAGACGCGCTTCGGCCGCCTTGCAGATGGCCTGGTTCTCGGCGTCACAGGCCTCGAGCAGTTCGGCTCCGGCACGCGGGCAGTCGCTCCACCAACGAAGCGGACCGTCGAAGGGCTTGTTTTCCCAAGGTGCACCGGGACCGATCAGGGCATAGAGCACGGCGGGATGCATGAGCGCGTTGCCCGGCGTCAGCGTGATCTCCAGGTAGTTCTGCAGGAGCTGCACCGGCGCGTCGTAGAGACGGGCCAGCATCGCCTGCAACTGGGCCCTGTTCGCCGCGCTGTCGCGGCCATGAAGCGCGGCAAACAGCTGCGACTTCGCGCCTCCGATGCGCACCTGCTCGCCCGCCACCAGATCGAACGCCGTATGCGGCACGTCCTTCATGCCCCAGATCACCACATTGTCCATCCCGGCCAGCGCCTGCGCCGCAAGCCAGTTGAAGCCGCAGAAGCCGGGGATCGCACCGACATGGACCCGCTTGTCGCGCGGCAGGTGGGGCGCGACCTGGCGCAGCAGCGCCGGGCGCGCATGGGCCGGCTGCGTCACGATGACGATGTCCGCATCCCTGAGCGCCTCGCGCGGGTCGGTGCCGACGTGATCGGGGCGCCCGCTCAGGACATCGCCATCGCGGGTATGGGCGCGCCAGATCTGGTCGCCGCTCGCCCACCGCTCGGCGACATCGGCCGCCCCTGTCAGCACCGACACGCTGACGTCGGGCCGCTGCTTGAACAGCACGGCGTTCGCATGGCCGGTGCGGCCTGCACCGCAGATGGCCACCCTCATGCTGCACGCGCCCGGCCGGGGAGCCAGGCCTCGAGCTGCATGGCAACGGCCGGATCCAGCAGATTGCGCTTGGCCATCCAATCATCGTCGAAGATCGAGCCGAGATATTTCTCGCCGCCATCCGCGACCGGCGTCAGCACTGTTCCGGACAATTTGCCGGCCGCGATGAATTCGAGCGCCTTGTAGATCGCGCCTCCGGTCGACCCTCCGACCAGAAGCCCGTAGCGGCGCGCGATGAAACGTGCCGTTTCGAACGCCTGCGTGTCGGTGACCTGCACGCCTTCATCGATGCACGAATAATCGAGCACCTTGCCGATGTCGTCGCCGGCCGGCGTTCCCGTGCCGGACTGATAATAGGGATGGCCGGGCTTGCCGAACACGATCGAGCCGGCCGGTTCGACGGCAACGGTGCGGACCGCCGGATTGAGCTTCTTCAGCCGCTGCGCGATTCCCGTCATCGAACCGCCGGTGCCGACGCAGCCGACATAGGCGTCGACGCCGTCAGGAAGCTGCGTCAGAAGCTCCTCGACAAAGCCGGCATAGCCGGCCGGATTCGCCGGATTGTCCGACTGGTTCATGAACAACGCGCCGGGAAGCTGGGCACCGAGCTGCGCCGCCAGCCGCTGCCGCGCCACCACCGCCACCTCGTCCTCGCGGTAGTCGCCTTCGACATAGCGGATCTCGGCGCCCAGCGCCCGCATCATGCGGATCTTGTCCGGGGCGGCGTGGTGATCGACGACGGCAATGAAGCGAAGACCCAATTCCAAGGCGATGATCGCCAATCCGATTCCGGTGTTTCCGGATGAGGATTCGACGATCGTGCCGCCCGGCGGCAGCCGGCCGTCCTCGAGCGCGGCAAGCACCATGCTGCGCGCCATCCGGTCCTTCATCGAGCCGCCCGGATTGTTCTTCTCGAGCTTGAGCACCAGGCTGGCATTCCTGTTCGGAACGGCAATCGGCATCACCGGCGTCTGGCCGATCAGCTGGCTTACGGTCGTGCAGAGCATTGCGCCTCTCCTATGTATCGGGAATGAGCGTGAGTTGCCCTTTGGCGTCCTGGGCGACGCAAAGGCGGTTCGGCATCGGATGGCGATGGAATTGATTTTCAAGGAGATCCATCTGGTAGCCGCCGGTATTGGCGTAGACGAGAAGATCCCCGGCTTGCGGGGCGACCGGAAAGGTCAGCCACCGGTTGGAGAGCACGTCGTCATCCAGGCAGCTATGGCCGGCGAGATAGGCTCTGATCGGCGGAGCGCCGGCCGGGCGCGCGTCGCGCGGAATCAGGATCGGGTCGACCAGGAATTCGGATCGGAACCAGGTCTCGCATGCGCTGAAACTGCTGCCTTCGACAAACACGACATGCGCATCGCAGGCCAGCGCCTTCACGCGCGACACCCGGAATACCGACAGCGCGGCGTGATCGGCCAGCGCCCGCCCCGGCTCCATCGCCAGCACGAGTCTCTCATCATTCAGATAGTCCGCAATGCTGCGGCCATCGGCCAGCGGCGCGCGCAGCAGACAGCGCAGCCAGTCAGCCGCGGAGAGCCTTCCGCCGTAAGGATAGAACGACGCCGGCACCTCGCGCGTGCGATAATCCTCGGGCGCCTGTGCCCCGAGATGCGCCTGATAGACGTCATGATCGACATATTGGGCCGGAAGCCCGCCGCCAATGTCGATCATCCGCGGCGAAAAACCACGTGCGCGGCATTCGCCGATCAGGCCGGCAACCTCGTCGATCGCCTGCGCGCGCGACGGCCAATCATAACCGCTGAGATGAAAGTGCAGCCCATCGAACCGCAATCTGCGCTCGTCCGCGATCCGCGCCAGGCAATGTCGAATGGCGGCTGCCGGCATGCCGAAGCGGCTTTGTGCCTGGCTGCCAGGCCGCAACCGCAGCAGCACCGGCCAAGCCGGATCGCGTTCATTCGACGGCAAGGCATCGATGAGGTCGTCGAGCTCCTCGGGCGAATCGACCGAAATCAGCGCCCTCGCTGCAATCAGCTCGCGGTGGAACGCGGCCGTCTTCGCCGGTCCCGTCGCCACGATCTGCGCACCATCGGCACCGAGCCGCCTTGCCTCGCGCAGCTCATAGAGGCTGGACACGTCGATGCCAGCGTCGGCGCCCAGCGCGGCGGCCAACAGCGCCGGCGACTTGTTGGCCTTCGCTCCATAGTAGATCGCGTGCGCGACGCCGCTATCCTGCAGCACACACTTGAGCGACGCGATGTTGTTCTGCAGCTCTTCAGGCCAGATCAGATGGGTCGGGGAGCCATGATGCGCGATCCAGCCGTGCAGCAGCGTGCCGTTCTCGGCGAGCAACGCCACGGCGCCGGACCTCAGAAGAGGCGGCAAACATGCGCCAGGCTTGTGGCCGTGCAAGAGCATCAGCCGGCCCTCGCGAGGTCAGCTGGTGCAGGCCTGGCCGGCGCGGGATGACGCAAGGCTTCCAGCGAGAGGCTGCAGCTCGGCAGGCCCTGGTCGAAGATGTGTCGCGTCGTCTTGCACGGGAAAGTTCGGCCGCTACGCGCCATCGCGAAGATGCAGGCGGGTGTGATCGTCCGATCCGGCCGCCAGCTCTCCACCCGCACGACCGTGTAGTCCAGCAGAACCACCGGGATCGACGCCAGACGCAGGCGTCGCGCCACCGTGAGCCGATGGTGGCCGTCCATGACGAACAGCGCATCCTTCTCGACCGTAATGGGAACAGTCCAGGTGCCCTGGCGCAGGATCTGCGCCTGCAGCGCGATGACCCTTTCGGGGTCGACGTCCTCGGTTGGAATCAAGCATTCGGGCGATACGAGGCGAACTTGCATCTCGATCAACTCGATCTCCATCTGAATAGGCGGCGGTTGTTGATCAATTCCTCGGAGCAGAGCCGCACCATTGCTCCGAAGGCGCCAGCTGCGGGGGCAATTCGGACCGCCCTGCGCAGCGGTGGGGGAGGCGAAGCACGGCCGCGCGCCTCCCCGAGCCGCACAAGGATCGTTGCGGATTTCATGATCGTGCTTCGCTTACGTTCCGGCTGACGGGCGACGCGGCAACTACATGTCCACGCTCATCGACAGCAGGTAGGTGCGCGGCGCACCGAGGAAGAAGGTCCCGAATGACGCCACGCTCGACCAGTAGCTCTCCCCGGTCACGTTCTGGATATTCGCGCGGAACACCGTCTTCTTGCCGTTGATCGCCGTCGTGTAGCGCGCCCCGAGGTCGAGCCGCGTCCAATCCGGAATGGACTGGCTGTTGCCCGCATCGATGAATTGCTTGCCCGTATAGATGACGGCGCCGTTCAAAGTGAGCCCTGCGACCCACGGCAGGTCCCACTCGGCGCCAAGATTGGCTTGCAGGTTCGGAACGCCGATCGGCGTATGGCCCACATTGGACGCGACCGCGGTCTTGGTCAGGGTGCCATCCAGGAACGCCAGACCTCCAAGCACGCGGACGTTCTGCGCGAGTTCGCCGGCAACGTTGAGCTCGATCCCGCGCACCCGCTGCTCCGCGGTGGCCGCGAAGCGGCCCGCAAACAGCTCTCCGCTGCCCTTTGATATCTCAAAGCCGCTGAGAGTGGTCGAGAGCCGGCCGAAATCGGCCTTGATACCGGCCTCATATTGTCTTGCGATATAGGGGGCGAGCACTTCGCCGAAGTTCGAGGCCGTCTGCGGCGCCACGTCACCGCGGCTGAGACCTTCGATGTAGTTTGCATACAGAGAAAGGTGCTCCAGGGGGCGGATCACGAGGCCGACCACGGGCGTGGTCGCGCTCTTGTCATAGGACGAGGTCAGCGTTCCGACATTGGACTGATAATTGTTCGCCTCGATGCCCTGACGCCGCACGCCCAGGGTTAACAACACGCGCTCATCGAGCACGGACAGCGTGTCGGCGACCGACACCCCGGTGAGCGTGCTGTCCGAGAGCCGCGGACGTCCAGGCATATCGTTGGCGAGTTGCGTGGCTGCGATGCTCGGGCTGTAGATGTTCGAGGTAACGGGCGTTCCGTTGGTCAAGCGCCGGTACAGCTCGTCATGATAGACCGAGGCCTGGACAGTCAGGGCATGGTGAACAATGCCGGTGTCAAATCGGGCGCGGAATCCGCCATCATAGGTATATCGATCGATATTCAGCCCAAAGAATTGCGGCGTCGACGTGGTATCGCCACGCGCATTGATGATCGTCGGCAGGCCGAAGAAGCGTGACACATCGGTTCGCGAGCCGCCGATATCGGCGAACAGCGTGACCTGATTGCTCAGATCATATTCGTTCCGCCACAACACGGATTTGTCGTCGATGTGCGACCATTCCCAGGGCTGGGTGACATTCAGCTTGCCGTCCGGCGCCTTCGGCACCTGCACGCCGGGAGCCATCAGGAAAGGCCGCACAGGCGCGTCGAACCGATCGGTCTGGGCGAGCAGATAGAGCCAGGACCTGTATCGCTGGCCCTGATAGTCCAGGGCAAGCGAGCCGACGCCGGTCGTCTCGGACTGACGGTCGATCGGCGTATCACCGCCCCGCAGACTGCCGCTCGCGCGCACGCCCCATTCCCGCGCGGCACCATAGCGTCGCGCAACGTCCCATTGCCCTCCGAACCGGGCGGTCGAACCGTAATCCAGGGTGAAGCGGGTCAGATCCTCCCCAGCGCGCTTGGGCACGACATTGATGACTCCACCGACGCCACCATTCGGCGCAGTGCCCGACAGCGCGGCCGATGGCCCTTTGAGCACCTCGATGCGCTCGATATAGTCGGTGAACAGCCGATAGGTCGGCGCGATTCCGTAGAGGCCCTCGAAGGCGAATTCTCCGCTATTGCCTTCACCGATCGGAAAGCCGCGGATGTTGAAGGAGTCGAGCACACCGCCGCCCGGATGAGTGCTGCGCACGGAGGGATCAAGGATCAGCGCATCCGCCGCTGTTGCCGCCTGCCGGTCCCGGATCAAATTATCCGTATAGCTTGCGACGTTGAAGGGCGACCGCATCGCAGGCACATTTCCGAGGAGCCCTACGCGCCCGCCGAGAGCGACCTGACCGCCGGCAAAGGCGGGCACGACGCCAGGCGATGACGACGGCGCCACCGGCGCGCGGTCAACGCGTGAAGGGGGCGGCGGCGCGTTCCGCCGCGACGCCGACCGAATGCGCACGGGAGGCCGCCTGGCGGGCACGGCGCGAGCCGACCGGGACGCGGGGGCATCAACAGTGACGGGCGGCAGCGCCATTTCAGCCTGTGGCTGAGAATAGGCGGGCACCTCGAACAACGTCACGCCGCCCAACAGAGTTGCAACAAATGGAGCTACCGCTCTCCCTACGCAAGCACGCCGCATTCCCACCGAACTCCCCAACACAGGCCAGCACGTCGAATTGACCCCACGATCGGCCTGCGGTGACCGCGGATGACGAGGCGCCTCAGCATCTGCTTCGGTGGACGCAAATCACGCTGCGGTCGGCTTCCTTGGAAGCTTACCCGCTAAAGTCGTACTTGCGACGACAAACCGATCACAGATTGCCATTACTCATTTACCGCTTTGCTTAAGGCGACATTTGATCGGCCGCAACGCAAATGCGTTCGCGACTAATTAGAATGCCTCGACGATCGATCGTCTAATTAGCTGACCCTGTCGTTTAGATTCATCCTAAGGCGCGCCACGGGACATACTTCCCGAATGCACGCATGGCATTTTCCCGGAGACGGATGATGTTTAAAGGATGCACAGCATTTGAGGATGGCGCCGAGCAGATGCCGCGCCGATGAGTTGCGTGCATCGAATCTGTCTCAATTTGATTGCTGCGTGCAGGGACCGGTTTTCCGGAGTGCGCCTATGCGCACGGTTTTCCCGGCAGAAGTCAGCCGCTGTGAGGACGCCTAAGGCTCATCTCGGCGATGGCGACACCAAGCTGAGCCTTACGCAACACGGCCGAGCAGCGGCATCGCTTCGCGATGACTCATCATTATTGTCGAGCTCGATTGCGGTGAACTCACGACGTCGAAAGCGACATTTCGGTGAAACGGATCGAGCAACCACTCGCGCCACGACCTGAATGGGACGACGCGGCTCGAAGATGGTCGCAGCGTGATGGATGTTAGGCAGCATCTAACGATGCGCCAGTGTACTCGGTGCATTCTCAAGGGCGACGCACACGATTTGACAGTGGATGGCTGCCCCTCACCGGCGCGCCTGACGACAGGCAGGACAGGTGCTGAGTTCTCGATCAGGTTAGAGATGGCCTTCAGAGCGATGCTCGGCCGGCGCGATGAACAGGATTTCTCGCGCGGTTAAGCTTGCGGAGCGGCCGGCGATGCTTCCGGCGAGCCGTGCCACGCGTGAGCCGCTAGGCTTCCGGCGCTTTCGAAACCACGTCGGCATTCCTTGGAAGCTCGCGTCCAAGCCTTGTCACAGGAGAGACTCGGCGCCAAGCCGCCGCGACACCTCTTGCGCCAACGCAACGGCACAGGTCATGCCCGGCGATTCGACACCGAATAGATTGACGAGCCCTCCAACGCCATGGTCGGACGGCATGTCGACGACCCAATCCTGGGAAGCGCCGACAGAACCGATTTTGGCGCGTATCCCCGCATAGGACGGCTGAAGACTCGCGTTGGGAAGACCGGGCCAGAATTTGCGAATCGCAGCGTAGAATCCTTCGGCCCGCGCCGGCGGCACGTCATAGGACATCCGCTCGACGAGTTCGACATCCGGGCCGAATTTGGCGCTGCCGTCCACGTCCAGGGTCAAGTGAACACCAAGACCGACGCTGCCGGGAACGGGGTAAACCAGCCGGTTGAACGGGACAGGAGTCGTGCAGGTGAAGAAGTGCCCCTTGGCCAAATAGTGAGGCGGCACACGGTCGGCAGGATAACCTTCCAGACAAGCGGCAAGCATCGGCGCCTCAACGCCCGCACAATTGAGCAGCAGCCGGCACTCCAGTTGGACCATGCCCTCCTCAGCCGCAAGCCAGAGCCGCCAACCAGCAGCCGTCAGTTCGCCTCGCACCACACGGCAGCTCATCGCGAATGACGCACCTGCGGCTTCGGCCTCGCCGCGTAACGACAACAGATAAGCCAGCGGGTCGATGACGCCGGTCGACGGCGACAGAATGGCCGCGAAGCACGACAATTGAGGCTCCAACCGCCGCGCCTGGTCCGCGTCGAGAATCTCGAGTCCGTCGACCCCGCATTCGGCGCCGCGGGCGGCGAGCCGCTCCAGGCCAACCACCTCATCTGCGTTTGCCGCGACGACAAGCTTGCCGACCTTTTTGTGCGGGATGCCCCGGCTCTCCGCGTAGCGATAGAGATCACGATTGGCCCCGCAACACAGACGCGCTTTCAGACTGCCGGACGGGTAGTAGAATCCGGCATGGATCACGCCGCTGTTGCGCGACGACTGATGTTGTCCATGGCGCTTCTCGCGTTCGATGACGAGCACGTCGCGCCCGGCGGACGCCAGCTCCCGAGCCAGCGCGACCCCCACGATGCCTGCTCCGATGATGACAGTGTCCACCTCATACGCATCATTCATCCGTCATCTCCGATGCTCGCTTGAGCCATGCAGCCAACGCGCACTCTCTCGATCTGCGAAGCGCCGTTGAAGCCGTCTTCCTGCCGCATTGGCCCGACGCGGCTCGCGCTGCGTGCCGGCGTCGTGAATGCGGGGGGGCGTCTCCTCTCAGGAGAACTGAGCCGCCACGAGGGAGGCGATGTCGGCGACCGGCTGCTCATGAAGACAACTGATCCGCTCATTCCGACCCAACGACGGAAACGCCGAACGTACGAGCGGATCATGACCGGGAACGACCCGATGCAGCTCGCCGAGCGCAAGTCGTTCGATATCGTCGAAGGCACGCAGCGCCTGCGGGAAATTATCCAGGATGGGAAATGGGCTCCGCCGGCTGTAGTTGGCCCAGAAGTGCGCCGCATCCGATGCAAGCACGATGACGCCACGTTCGGTCGTCACCTGCAGCGCCAGGCTCCCCGGCGTGTGCCCGCCCACTTTCGCGGCCACGATGCCAGGGAACAGCGTCTCCTGATCCGCGGAAATGAGTCTCAGCCGCCCGCCGAACAGCAGCCCCAACACATTCTGAATATCGGAGACGTCGTAGATCTTGCTGACCTGCTGATACAGCATCGCGGAACCGGTGCAATAGGCGAGCTCTTCATCATGCACAAACACTCTCGCATTCGGAAACTCACCGAGCGCACCGGCGTGATCCCAATGCAGGTGGGTCATGACAAGATCCGTGACACTCGCCGGTTCGATCCCGAGCTCACGAAGCAGCCCCCCTGGCAATGCGTGCATCACCCTGCCGCGACGCTCTGCCGCACGGCCCAAGAAACACGTGTCGACCACGATGGTGCGATCATCTCCACGGATCACCCAGAAGAAATAATCCTGGGGCATCGCCGTATCGACATCGGCAGGCAGCGCATCGAAAAAGAAATTCTTCCCCACCGTACGATGCGGATCGGACGCCACGTGGAGTGCAAAAACCTCATACACCAGTCTACTCCATCAGATCGGACCACGACGTCCATCAAGACCATTGATGCAAGACTAAGACGGCCGCGAACCGTGCAGAAGCTATATCTGGCTCTATCATGCAGCGTCGATCCCAGCGGATTTGTCGTCTGATGTCCGGTATTGTGATCGCCTGATATAGAAGCGAATATATAGTTCGACCTTCGCGACGAACGACACGCACGTTTGCGAAATCATGGCGATCCGCCCCCACCTCGCCGGCGCTGGCTGCAGCTCAATGCCATCGACAGCAGCAGATGTCCCGGCGCGAATGGCGACAGAGCTTCGCTGGTGCAGGTTGTGAATTTCACGCCGTGTCACGCGGACGGATGCGCAGTCATTGGGTGGGCCGCGCGCCGTCTGCGCATCGCACAGACGAGCGCCGCCGCCGCAGACTTGCGCGCGGCCGGCGCCGGTCTCACAGCTCTCGCGCGCACTCCCTGTCGAGCGGCACTCCCTCAAGGCCGCGCAACGCCCTATGCCTCGCGGCCGCGCGCGTCGGTCATGCGACAGGGACCCGACGCTCACGCAGCGCGAGCGCGCCGATCGTCACGCCGACCGCAACCGCGATCCAAGCAGCGACATACCCGCCGAGATCGGCAATCAATCCAAAGAGCGGCGGCGAGAGGCTGATCACGACGAGGTTGAGCGTCATGGCGAAACTTACGGTCGCGGCCACCGCCTCCTTCGGTGCATTTTCGCCCACCTGGAGCAGCCAGACCGGATACCAGCCGATGCCGGCGAGACCGAAGGCGGCCAATAGCGGCACCAAGAGGCCGGTCGAGGCACCCGCGGGCAGCATCAACAGGGACAGCGTGAGACCAGCGCAGGAGATCATTAGCCAGCGCAGCGTTCGGGTGCGCCGCCCAGGCCAGAGTCTGTCACTGATCGAGACCAGCGATACGCGTCCCACCACGCCCACGATCTGAGTCAGCGCGAACAGCGACGAAGCCGTCAAGAGCTGCGCCTTGACGGCCGACGCGAGGTACACGACGACGAAGGTCGAGAAGGTGTACTGGAATCCCGCCATGATGGCGCCGGCTGCCAACGTCGCCTTGAATCCAGGTGTCTCGTTGATGATCTTGACGAGAGCGAAGAACGGAATGCGCCCCTTTGCGCCACCTTGTGGCGGCAGATCCCGATCCCGGTGCAAGGCGAGAAAAAGCAGCGCACCGGCCATGCCGATGCCGGCCTGCACGAGGGTGACGTTGCGCCAGCCGGCACTGATTGCAAGCGCCGGAAGCAGCAATGCCGCCGCCGCCGTTCCCAGCGGCAGGCCGGATTGGCGGATGCCCATGGCGAAGCCGCGCTCGCTGGGGGGAAACCATTTGAGGATCGCGCGCGTGCCGCCGGGCTGCACCGATGCGTAGAACGCGCCGAGCGCCACCAGACCGAACAGAAGCCCGACATAGCTGTCGACAAAATGTCCGATCGCGAATGATACTGCGCTCATGGCCAGCATGGTGACGCCGACGACCACGCGCTCACCATAACGATCGATCGCCGTGCCCAGCGGGATCATGGAGAGGATCTGCCCTCCATTCATGGCAGCAAGCAATGCACCGGTTTGCGCCTCGCTCAGGACGAACGCCTCCCGCCAGAACGGCACCATCACATAGGATCCCTGCGACACGACCGAGGCAGTTGCCTGCGCCATCGACGCGACGACGAGCACGATCCAGCGATACCCGATCTGCCAGGATGCCTTTTGCGGAAGCGACTGATCGACCTCACTCATGCGCGTTTCCCGGCCGCCATTGAATCCGCCGGCTCGCGAGCGAGCTTGTTCGATAGCCGCGCCTGTTGCGGCAGATTACCCAGCACAGCCATTACCAGGGCATCCTCGGATGAACACCGAAACGCGTGCTCGCTCCAGGCCGGCACAAGCAGAAGGTCGCCCGCCTGGACGGGCGCCTCATCACCGCCGTCGCCAAACCAGACCACACCATGGCCGGACTGGATGATGAAGAGATGCCACCATGAATGAGAGTGCAGCCGCGTCGACGATCCCGCCGGCACGACCTGAACGGTCATCGAGAGTCCGTCCATGATCGTGAGCCCATCGATCGTTCCCGTACTCGAGAGAGCAACGGTCCCGCGCTCGTCCTTATCAGCTGCATCCAGAACCTTGAGCAGATCCTTTCTTCGCCACAGCACGGGAGGCCGAGCGACGTCGGCGTCGAAATGCGCGCGATAATCCGCATAGCGGACGTAATCTCCCACCCTGAGCGACATGCTTCACTTTCTCCCTTCCGACCTGGGGCCAGGTGCTGATCGATGGTCACGTGGCACCGGCGGCTTGTTCAATGGCCCGCTCGACCGAATTCCGACGCGCCGAGACCTGCGCCGCGCCGGACCTCCACAGCAAGCACCGCCGCAGCGCTGGTCGAGATCGATGGAGTCCGCACGAATGCAGCACGCAGCTGCTCCATATAGGAGACGATTGCTGACAATCGGAAGCAATATTTGATGCTATCTCCGATTGTATATTCCGATCGTTGCCGACCGTGATCGCCAATGGTGTCCTGCGCTCTCCTGATATGACCGGACGGAAACGGGTTCGAGGCATGTTGATCGGAGACTCCTGCCGCCGACGAGGCGCCAGCGAAAGCAGCGCGTGAGCCGCGACGGCACATCAACGGGTAGTGAAGTGAGTGGCACACCGGGACCGGCCATCGGCGATGCTTCCACCCGCGTCGAGCCAGAGCCATATGCAGCTTCATTTCAAGTCCCATCGCCATTGACCTTGCCGCCATGAACGCGACCGATGAACGCAGATAGATGGGCCCAGGCGCAACCGCGTCTGGGGCCCACGACGACTGCTCAAGCCGTGGGGAGTCGTATCGCTCCGACGCTTCGAACGAGCGTGGGCGCACGGTTGACAGTCATCGAGCGCGTGCGCCCCTCTTTGATAAGCGCACCGAGGCGCTCGTGAAGATCACGGATCTGATCGTCGAGCGCCTGCCTCGCGGACATCGCATCATGCGTGACCAGGCTGTCACGAAGCCATCTGATCGGCTCCGTCATCTCCGCACGGCCGCTGTCGTCCTCGAAATACAGCCTCCTGACGAAGCGCGTCTGCTCCATCAGCCGGACAATGTGCTCGCACAGCACGTCATTGTCCGGCAGGCGCGCGATATTCATGAAGTTCGCATCGGCCAACCGGAACAGATCCTGCTCGTCCAGAGCGCCCTGCTCGGCCCGGATGGGCCAGCGCTCCGGCTTCGCCCGTGCAATTGCGTCCGTCAGCAGCGTGAACAGAAGATCGAGATTGCCGCGCATCTGATCTTCGCAGAGCGCCTTCGCCACGTAGCCGCGGTTGGGCAGCGCCTCGATCAGGCCCTCCCCAGCCAGGCGGGCGAGAGCTTCCCGGACCGGCGTCGCACTCGACGACAGAAGAGCGGCGAGATCCTCGATATGTAGCTGCTGTCGCGGCCAGAATGCATAGTCGAGACACATTTCTCTAAGAGTTGGATATACTTTTGCTCTTCGCTTCAAGAGCGATCTGTCGAGACTCTGCACAAGCTCCTCCGGAGCATTTCGATCGTCACGTTCGCGCTCTCGCTGATGGAGCGAGCGCTCGTTCATGGTGATCAATTGTGAAACAGGTTCTATGACCGTCCCAACATTCGACTGACGGTCACTCTCCTTCGCGAACTCATCTCCTGCAAAAACTTGTCCGAACTCGGGCAAAATTAACTATACTCGACTTAAAGTTGCGACAAAACTGCACGGGCGCCGTCAATGCCGGCTCGAAACCTGTCGAATTGCAGCAGCGACCGACGGAAGGTTCCCCGCATTGAGCGCCGCCAGACAGATCCGCCCGTCGGCCACCGCGTGAACCGCGTGGTCGACTCTCAGTCGCTCGATCTCGGTGCGGGTCAGGCCTGAATACGAGAACAGCCCGCGCTGCGCCTTGATCGGCACGAAATTTGCTCCTCGATTGCCGCCAGCAAGCTGGTCGACGAGCTCAGCCCTCATCAGCAGGATACGCCGGCGCATGGCATCGAGTTCGTCGATCCACGTCTTCTTCAATTGCGGATCGCCGAGAACCTCGGCGATGAGAAGAGCTCCGTTGCTTGGCGCGCTGGAATATAACGCCCGTGAAACCGCGCGAGCGCGTTCGCCGACGAGTGCCGCTTGGGCCTCGCTCTCGGTGACCACGAACAATAATCCAACGCGCTCTCCGTAAAGAGAGAAAGATTTCGAGAAAGAGACACTGACGAAAATCAGATTGCACGATTGCGCGATGATGCGAACCGACTGCGCGTCGGCCTCAAGCCCTTCGCCAAATCCCTGATAGGCCAGATCGATGAAGGGAATCAGGCCGCGATCCGCCAGCACCTGCGCGATTTGATTCCATTGCGCCGGCGTCGGATCGAATCCCGTCGGGTTGTGGCAACAACCATGAAGCACGACGACGGTCCCCCTGGGAAGACGACCGAGATCCTCAAGCATGCCGTCGACATCGATGTTACAGGATTCGGCATCGTAATATCTGTAGCTCGAAACCTGGGCCCCGACAGCGCGAAAGATTGCTTCGTGATTCGGCCAGCTCGGATCGCTGATCGATGCCATCGCGTCCGGCGCGATCGCCCGGGCGAGCTCCGCTCCGATGCGAACGGCGCCAGTACCACCGACAGTCTGGATCCACGCCGTGCGCCGGCGCAGATCATCCACCTGGCCTTCGCCAAACACGACCGGCATGGCCTTGTTCTTCAGATCGACCAAACCCTCCGCGGGCAGATAGGGCCACGGCCGGTTGCGCAATCGAAGGCGATGATCAGCTTCGCGCACCGCTGCCAATTGAGGAATCCGGCCTTCCTCGTCATAGTACATGCCGATGCCGAGATTGACTTTGTGAGGCCTGGGGTCTTCCGCAAACAGTCTGGCCGCCAGCATGACAGCATCGGGCGGCGTGGGAGACAGATTGATCAACATCGCTTGCATCACCTCTCACAGAGCCACGGACGATAGGTCGCAAAAGCATCCTGAGCAACCTAAGAATGTATCAGAGAAGGACAACTATTCGTTAATCCGACATGGCATGGTCGGATGCAACAACTATCAAGCCGTGCGACATGTCCGATTCGTACGACATCGAATCAACGAGATCGTCCTTAGAATAAATATTCCGCAAAGGACGGATAGGCGCTTTGTTTTTTCAGTCGACTGCCATCGGATGGCTGAGATCGGAGCGCGGGCGGAATCAATTGAACGCCGATTACGGCTTTGTCCGGGCATATCGGTCAAGGCTGATAAGGTGACGATTCCGATCGCGTGTGGACCGCACGATTCCCCGATCGTCGAATTGAGGCGACTGTAACGTCGCTCATGATCTTGAGCAGAGCCAAGTGCCTCAAGTGCATCGTCGGGAGCGGAGACGTCGCTCGCGATCCGGCTCCTTCTTTCGCCCATAGCGCGCTGGCGATCACGTCGTCTTTTCGCTTTGCGCCGCTCAATTCGAGGCATCGCTGAAGGGCCGTTGTCGTCATGGGGAACGCGGCACCTGCCGCTGATCGTCGGATGAAAACAATCAACGAAGCCGCACGAGGCGCCCTGGATGGGGCCGAGGCGGCTTGCACGAACCGGTTCGGTCGGGGACGTCGGCAGCCGATGCTCCGCAGTGCGCGTCATCCGCCTGCGCGCATATCTCGTCTCGCGGGGCGATCATCTTACGGTTTGAATTCTCCGACGAAAACGTGCTGTAATGGATTTCAGTGATTACGATTGGATATGGCTCCAAATGCCATCGCTTGATCCCGAATCTGTAGAAGCATTTGTTCTGACCGCGGAGTTGCGGAGCTTTACACTTGCGGCCCAGAGCTTGAATACGACGCAGGCCGCCGTGAGCTTGAGGATCAAACGGCTCGAAGAGCGACTTGGACAGCGCCTGCTCGACCGGACACCGCGCAAAGTGAGCCTGTCCCGCGAGGGTGAGAGATTTCTCGATCCTGCACGCGAGCTCGTGAATGCCTACAAGCGTGCGCTCGCCGCGCTGTCCCCCCGAACCATCCGGCTGACGCTCGGGATCACTCATCATCTGGTCGGGCCTGGACTTCCGGTGGCATTGGAACGGGTGGGCGGAAACGATCCCAATCTCGTGCTCGATCTTCGGATCGGAGATACGCGCGGCTTGCTCGAGCTCCTCGACAGCGGGAAGGTGGACGCCGCAATCATCCTGCGGCATGGCGAGAACCGCCGCTCGGGCGAGCGATTGTTCAATGAGCGCTTCTCCTGGTTTGGCTCGCCCGATCTCAAGGTGGGGCGATCGGAGCCCTTGCCGATCGCAATCCAGCCCGAGCCCTGTCAGGTGCGCGAACTAACGGTGCGAGCCTTGACGAGGGCCGACATTCGCTGGCGAGAGGCGATCGTTGGCGGCGGCGCAATCGCGGTGGGCGCCGCGGCGACCGCGGGATTGGCAATTGCCGCGATGGCCCGAACCGCGATGCCGGCCGGGGTGATCGACGTAACTCAGCGCTTCCATCTGCCGCCGCTACCGGAGAGGGAAGTCGTGCTCCATTCAAACGCTCGAACGGCCGCATCGCGACAGGTGCTGTTCACTGTCGCTCGCGCGATTCAGACTGCAGCGCAGCCGACAGCAGACTAGCGCGCTCGCGATCTTGGCCGGCGAAAGCTTCTCGGCCAATGCGCCTGAGCAGACGGCCGCCAGGACATTCCCGGACGATCTTGGCGCACCGCGCTGGCAAGCAAACGTCCAGAGTCAGGTGGCTGCGCGCAATGTCCGACCTCTGAGCAATGAGACCGCGCTGATGGCCACGGGCAGGACGAGTGCGATCCACGCGACCGCATAGCCGGATTGATCCACCAGCAGACCAAAGATGAACGGCCCGGTCGCCATTGCGATCATGCACAAGGTGGTCGCCAGGCTGACGGTCGACGCAATCGAACTCCGCGGCGCCATTTCGGCAACCTGCAGGAGATAAAGCGGAAACCAGCCGATCCCGAACACGCCGAGGAGGATGAGAAGCAACACGATGGCCGCTTGCGGGGTTCCGGCCTCGAGCAGGGCGAAGCTTCCGACGGTCGCGGCCGCGATCATCATCGTCCAGGCCAGAGACCTGATGCGCCGGCCGGGAAACCAGCGGTCGCTGAGGGACGGCAGCAGAATGCGGCCAGGTATTCCAAGCAGCTGGGCAAACGAGAACAAGGAAGCCGCGGTCTTGACGGATAGGCCGAGACCGCTGGACAAGAACCCGATCACATGCGCCGTCAGCGTGAACTGCAATGCAGACATCGTTACGCCAGCCCACAGCACAGGCCAAAAGAGCGGATCTTGGCCCACGGCTTTGAGCAGATCTCTCAGCGGCAGGACCCGCTCCGTCGCGCTCATCGGCTCCAACGGCTCGCGGTAGAATGCCCAGAACATGGCTCCACCGGCGACGGCGACGCTTCCGAGAAGAAGTGCCGAGGCGCGCCACCCATAGGCATAAGCCGTCAGCGGCAGCGACACCGCCGCCAGCGCCGTTCCGAGCGGAACAGCGGCTTGACGAAACCCGGTCGCCAGACCGCGCCGATGCGGAGGAAACCATCGGATGATCGCGCGCGTGCCCCCCGGCTGAACTGCCGCATAGGTCATGCCAAGGAAGGTCATGCAGGCCAGCGTCGCCCAGAAGCTGGTCGCGAGGCCGGCACATAGGAAGGCAGCGGCGCCCATTCCCAACATCATCAAGGAGACGACGATCCTCTCGCCATGACGGTCGATCGCCTTGCCGAGCAGAAACATGGTTATGATCTGGCCGCCGTTCATGAACGTCACAGCCAGCGACGCGACGGCCAACGAGATGTCGAAGGCCTCGCGCCAGATCGGCACCATGACGTAGACGCCCTGAGCCACAAAAGAGCCAGCGGTCTGCGCCGCTACGGCGATCGCAAGCACCGTCCAGATATTTGTCGGCGCCGTCTCAACGGACTGCGACTTGCCGGCCACGATCGTCATCATTGCTCCTCTGCCACGCGACCCTACTAATCGGCGCCTGGAATGAAAGCGCGCCTCCGGAGCTTTCAGTGATAACGCTTTGATATGCCCGTCGACCTTGACCGAAGCTGACGGACTCGGACCAGCCGTCAGCCCGCGACGCACGTCTGCCGACGGGCAAGACGATCTGCCGACGCGCCCTGTCGCGCAGGCTTGCTGTGACCTGCGATCAGCGGCAATCGACTTGAATCAGGGCTCGCTGGGGACGAGACACTCTGACGGCGCGGCGACGCGGCGCATCCAACCTCGCGTATCCGCGACCAGCCCTCGCTGGATTTCGGATATGGCCTGCGACAGCCGCTTCGCCAGGCTCTGCGCCTCCTCGGCGGCCGTCAATCGATGTTCGCGCCCCCGCCGGGCGATGACGCCGACCGGAGCGACGTGAACGGCTGTGCCACTCAGGAACACCTCATCGACATCGCCTGCATCGATCCCGCTCAGCAGCTCCGTAACGGATATCTCCCGTTCGATCGCGGTCAGGCCCCATTCACGGGCCAGCTCCAGGATCGTCTCCCTCATCACGCCCGGCAAAATGCGGCCGTTGAGCGGCGGCGTGAGCAGGTCGCGCCCGCGGCGAACGAAGACATTCGTGATCCCCGCCTCCTCGATGAACTCACGTTCAACTGGATCCAGCCAGAGGACGTTGTTGAAGCCGCTCTTTCGCGCCCCTTCGAGCGCAATAAGTGTTCTGCCGTAGTTTCCCGATGTCTTCGCATCCCCTCCGCCGCCGGGCGCGGCGCGGGCAAAGTCCTCGCTCACCATCAATCTGAACGGCGCCATGCCGTCGCGGTAAAGCGCGTCCACGGGCGTCGCGACAATGAAGAACAGGTAAGTCGTCGATCTGCGCACACCGAATGCAGCTTCGTCGGCGACCATGACCGGTCGCAGATACAGCGACGATTCCGCGCCAGCCGGCACCCAATCGCGTTGCGCGTCCACCAGGGTGCTCACTGCCTCGATGAACAAGTCCTCCGGCATCTCGGCCATCTCCATGCGCCGTGCAGAAGCGCGGAAGCGCGCCGCGTTGCGATCCGGTCGAAACAGCGCGATCGAGGCGTCGGGGGATCGATATGCCTTCATCCCCTCATAGATCGCCTGGCCATAATGCAGCACCAGCGCGCATGGGTCGAATGCGAGCGTCCCATAGGGGACCAGGCTTGGCTTTTCCCAGCCAGCCCCGTCGCTGTACCGACAGAGCACCATCGCGTTGGTCATATATTTGCCGAACCCCAGAGCACCGCCGAGATGCGCAAGGGGCGAGCGGGCATCTTGTTGCATCACCGCACCCCTTCTTCAGCCAGGACTTCAGCTTGAGCCGCCGCAGCATGCGGCGCTGCTCCCGATGCGAACGACGCGAGGAGATCATCCACGAGTCTCGCAGCATCGGCCAGTTGGCTCGAACGCCGGCCGGGCCGCGGGAGTGCATGAGTATGAAAGCGCGGCCCTTCGGTGACGAAGCCGATTCCCCAGATGTTTCGATTTGGTGATCCGTCAGCTCGCAGCAGCCGCAGGCCGCGGTCCACGTCGAGACCGTGCGGATGATAGTTGCCGTTGCAGAATGGCCTGGCGATGCCCCGCTCCACCAGATTTCGCGACAACGGCCGGACGTCCTCGAGCGGCCGGTGGCCAAACACGCGCGCCGTGATGAGAACGTCACCAGCAACGCGCTCCTCCTTCGATCCGAACGTCGTCTGAACCACGAAGCGCGCAAGATTTTCGTCAAGGCAAATTCGGGCTCCTGCGCCGCCTGCCCAGTCGACCACGCCGGCCTCGATCAGGGCCAGCAATTCTGCGTTCCGCCTCAAGGGCGGACCGAATGTGATCCGATTCGTCAGCGGAACAAACACCTCGACGACGTAACGATGGGAGTCCGGCGTCAGTCCGCCGAACTCGATGGCCGCAGACAGACCGTCTCGGAGATCCCGGATGGCGTCCGTCGCCGCTTTCAAGGGGCTGTCCACATTGCCTCGAACGGCCTCCGCCAAATCGTCGCGCAGGTACTTCACGACGCGTGATCGCAATTCACTCAGTCCGCCGCAAGACAACAGCTCTTTCGGCGCGAAGATCCGGTCGATGATCGCGTCTTCCGCCGGCGTCGGCCGAAAGTCTTCCACATCGATCCTTCGCCGCTGCTCGGCGCACCGATACGCGAACGCCATGTCTTTCCGGATCAGCGGCAGGATGTCGGTCAGGAAGTCGAGCTTCGCCATTCTGCCGGCGGCAGATCGCGCCCGAATGGCGTCGACGGCTGGTCTGGTGAGGAATTGAGCGACATGCCCTCCGTCGACTCCCTTCTGGTTGATCCCTCTCGCTCCGTAGGGAAGCGACTGACGCGAGAACAAACGAAATCAGCGGCTCCTCGCCGGAGCGAATGTAGCGCAGCCCGCCGCCTGTCTCGACGAACCCGCCTCCTCGGCCGGCGGTCAGGTCGGCGATGACATCGTACGCCGTCAATCCCAGACCCTGAACCAGCACCACGTCGGACCGGGAGATCTCCGCCAATCGCGAGGTGGGGTACGGATTGCCAATGTATCTGAGCTCGCTGTTTCGCGACCGATTGCGTGTCACGAACGACTGCATTTTGAGCTCTTCGGGCGAGGGCTGGAGCTCGCAATGCCCCGTCGCGATGATCAACGCGTCCCACGGGATGCGATCACCGCTTTCGAGATGCACGCGGCGCGGATGCTCCGAGACGTCGATGGCGGTCGTCCGGTGGTGTTTGACCGTCATCGTTCTCGGCGCTCGCTGCAGCACCATCCTGAATGCGTCGCGGAGATACTCCCCCAGCATGGCGCGCGGGAGATAATCGAGCTCACCGATCTCCTCACCGCCGGCGGCCTGACGATACTCGGTGCCGAACCGGCGGTAACCCTGACGACGCGCCCATTCTGTGAAGGACGGCCCGCTCGGCGTCGACTTTGGCTCGAGCCTGTTCGTCGGCGAGAACATCGTCACCTGTGACGCGAGTGTATTCGTGAGCAGCTGGCTGGACTGATTGGCGACATGCACACCGGCGCACGGCTCGCCTGGATCGATGAGATGCACCACAACACCGGGAAGCGCCGCGTCTGACGACAACCGCCAAGCCAGATGTTCGATCACGTTGAGCGCGCGCGAGCCGGCCCCGATGATTGCGACCGATATCTCACTCATGTCCGACCTCCTCGGCTTCCAGGCGATGTTCGCCGCTTTTCTGCGCCAAGAGCTCGGCATACGGCCTATCGAAAAAGAAGCCGTCTTCGCCTTCGGGGGGCACGAGCTCGTTGATCCAGGCCGCATCTGCAGAATATTTGGCCAGAAATGGCCGATGCAGCCACTCCTTGCGCCTTGCCTGCAGGAACGACAGCACGAAATAGTCGTCATTTCCGATCGCAAGCCGGCCGAGAACGTGGATCTTGCCCGGCCCCGCGCTCATGACCGGCCCGCGCGCCGTACGGCAAATTCCCGACACCGACGCAGCGGCCGCCTGGTAGATCGCCAGCGCGCGATCGAGGCCGATGCGGAAGTAGTGGTTCGCGCCGGTATCACGCTCGACGAACATGTAATACGGGATCATTCCCATCGCGACCTGGTCGCGCCAATTGCGACGCCACACCGCGACATCATCGTTGACATGGCGCAGCACCGGACTTTGCGTGCGGATCACCGTACCGGACCTTCTCAGCGCCTCGACGGCCCGATGAACCGGCTCGGGCGTCAGCTCACGCCAGTGATTGACATGCGCCATGACCGCGACCTGCTTTCCTGAATCGGCGATCCGAACCAATAGCCGGCTCAGTTCCTCCGCCTCTGCGCCGACATAGAATCGCTGCGGCCAATATGATAAAGCCTTGGTGCCGATACGGATAGTTCGTCACATGTGAGAACTCCGGCGCCAGCAGCGGCTCGAGGTAATCGGCTAGCCGCCGGCTGCTCATGACGAACGGGTCTCCGCCCGTGAGCAGAACATCCGTGATGTCGCGGCGTGTCCGCAGATAGGCGTAGAGCCGCTCTCCGTCCCGCGCCTCGAACCGGTTGACGGCCGAATCCACAAACTGCGGCCATCGAAAGCAGAATGAGCAATAAGAGTGGCAGGTCTGGCCCTGCTTGGCAAAGAACAATGCCGTCTCGTCATATTTGTGCTGCACGCCCTCCAGGGAGCCCCCTTCGAACAGCGGAACGTTGACGATCTGGTCGGAGCTGTGCGGATTCATGTCCGCGCGGATACGCTGCACTTCGGCGGCGATCGCGACTTCATCCCCTCGCTCAAGAAGATCATCAAGGACCTCCCGATCGCCATCCTGCAGCATATCTGGATGCGGGAAGACCAACCGGAACATCGGGTCATCCGGAGCCGCCTCCCAATCGATCAGATTGTCGAGGACGTAACTGTTGACCTTGAACGGAAACACCATTGCCGCGAGATGGATGCCACGAACCAGGCGCGGCGGCAGAGACTTGAGCTGCGGCACCTGCGACAGGCGATGGTTGGTGTAATAGATCAATCGCTCCGGTGGTTGCGCGATGTGTGGCTGTATTCTGGTCGTACGAGGGAGATCAGAGACCTGTAGCATGCGTGCGGCCCTTTCCAATTGGATCAGTGCAAGACGATGATCGACGTCCGTCAGCCGTTCTGAAGTTTGCGAGATCAGCCTGCTGCGGCATGTTGCTGAGGTTCAAGGTGACGAACGGCTCGGCACCGTCATTGCGAAGCTCATGGACGCACCAGGCCGGGATCAACACGACGTCGTTCCGCGTCATACGGAGCGCCTCGCGGCCATCGCCGAAGCCGACGATTCCGGATCCACTCTGAACGACGAACACGTGCCACCACGCATGGGAATGACGCGGAGTCTGCCCGTCGACCGGCAACGACTGCACCGCAAAGGAAATGCCGGGAACGACCTCGCCCGTCGCGTCACTCGCAGCTGTCGACAGTGCCACGAGCGAGATGCCACGAATCTCGGCGCCAACCCTGGCCTCAAGCTCGGCGGCCGTTCGACTCCAGCTCCACGCGACGGGCTCGATGGTTCTGCTCTTCAACGCGTCGCGAAGGACGCCATAAGCCAGGTAATACCCCTCGTTCATCATCGCATCCTCTGTCAGTCATGCCGGAAGTCGCGCAACGAGGTCGCCGTCGCGACGGCGACCTCGAACGCTCAGCTCAGCCAGTAGCGCGTGAGGTGACGCGCCTGGTCGGCATAGCGGCCACGGCCGTGCATCAGGCGATGGTTGTTCCAGACGAGCATGCAGCCGTCCGGAATCAGGACCGGGATCAGGTTTCGGCTGAAGAACGCCTCCCCTTCTTCCGCGATTTGCCCGAGCGGATCGGAAGGATCGTCGCCGACGCGCCTGACTTCGATCGCATCAGGGTTCACATTACCGTAACGAAACAAATTGTAGCTGAACCTCAGCACCGGCTCGCCCGAGACTGTGGCGCGGATCGGCGCGCGGAGCGATGATCTGGTCTCATCGCCCGGTGTCGCGCTGGACACGAATTCGACCTCGTTGTTCTGAGACCAACGCCGCAGATCGGGGCTCAGCGCCTCGTCGTAGAAGCGAATACCGTCGGCGAGGAGCGTCTGTCCATTTCCACAACGCGCCTGCCGGTGACAATAGAGCGCGAGATATTTCGGCGGCGGCATGAAGCCTGGCGCCTCCGTATGCGCGCCGAGCGCATTCATGCTCTGACTATAGGGTGCATCGTCATAGCCTCGCCGGTAGGTGACATCGAAACTATCGCGCCCGTCATATTGCGGTACGATCGTCCCAAGCCGCCGAAGCGTCACAGCCGGATCGGCATCGATCTCATCTGATGCAAGAACCGCCCATCCACGGCTCGCCAACAGTGTCTGGAATTGCAGGAAATCACTGGATACGAGGTGCTCGGCCATTCGTTACGCTCCTGAACAATTGCAGTCATGAGCCGACGCTAGGTTGCACTTCGCCGATTTGATAGTGATTTTTGAACTTATATGAGTCCGCACATGCCACGCGATATTCATCTCGATCATTGATGATCAGCGAAGCGGATATTGCGCGAAATATATTCGAGACCGGCGTTCAATCCGAAGCATAGAAGCCCTATCCTACCAAGACGCCAATCAGGGGATTAGTTCTGTGAGCCATCTGGTACTCTATTTCTGGCCCGGCGCATGTTCGATTGCAGCCCATATCGTTCTCGAGGAGACAGCGCTGCCGTTCGATGCCATCAAGGTCGACTTCGCCGCAGGCAAGCAACGAGAACCGGACTACTTGGCCATCAATCCGCGCGGCCGCGTTCCGGCGCTTGCGACGCCCTGGGGCATCCTGACCGAGACGCCAGCGATATTGCGCTATCTGACAGCCGCCGGGACGCATCCGACGCCCGCCTCGCGGCTTTGGCCGACCGAGTCGCGCGCGGATGCCCGTTGCGCCGAGTGGTGCTCGTGGCTCGCATCGACCGTGCACGTCACCTACGCGCATATCAGTCGCGCCGAACGCTATGCCGACAGCCCCGAAGGCAAAGCAGAGGTGGTCCGGAAAGGGATCGAATCGTGCAGGCCGCTCTGGCAGGAGATCAACGATCGCCTGAGCGCCAGCCCCTGGGCGCTCGGCGACACCTACAGTGTCGTCGATCCCTATCTCCAGGTATTCTGGAACTGGGGACGCGGTCAACGTCTGCGCTATGATATGGCGACCGACTTCCCCGCTTGGACCGACCATGCGCGGCGCCTCGCCGAGCGGCCTGCGGTCCGGCGCGCCTTCGCGCGGGAGGGCCTCGCTCTGCCTGAATAGCACATCTTATCGCGTCTTCGGCACGCCGGACTGCGTCGGTGGTGATTGCCGCCCCCTTGGTCAGCCCCCCACGACGGACGCCGGCTTGCGAATCCAGAGCTGACTTTGCTGACGCAGCCGACGGGCCAGAGACGAGGAGCGGACAGGAGTGGGCATGTTCAACCGCGTTTGGCTCCTTCTTCACCGTGCGGGGCCCGGATCAGAGGTTCAGTCCCGCCGACGGCGATCTCTGCTTGAGGAGATGTGTGAAGCCGTACTGAACACGCCGATGCTGATGATGTAGCCCTGGCAGCTCGCGCGTTTCGGCCACCGCCGTCGGTCCGCACCAGCCCGCGATGAAACGCACCAGCCGCGTTGATCGCCTTGACGTCTCGCGGCGTCCGACGCCGAGCAGAAGCTCGAACGCCTGCGAGCTTTGATCAGAGAGTCGGCGGAGAGAGCTGACTTCCGCCACACCGCGACTCTCCGCCGGCCAACGACTGATCGGCTTATACGGACGCTTCATCGGATCGGCGATGCTTGCCGAGGAGAAACTCAGGTGAGTGTTCTCGACAGATAGATGAACGAATATCCGTCGACTTTGGCACGATGCGTTTCAGAGAAGCCGCGCGATTTGTAGAACGGTATTGTTTCCGGAAACTTCTCGTTGGTGTAGAGACGCAACTCAGGGAGATTCCGACGCCTGGCCTCCGCCTCGGCAAAATCGATCAGCGCGTGACCGAGTCTCTTGCCTTGAAATGCAGGAAGAACGGCGAGATTGCGCATCATCAGGTGATCGTCCTTCGGCAGAAGCGTGATCATTGCAGCCACTTTGCCGGAATGCTCCAACACATAAGTGTTTCCTTCCCTGATCCAGGCGAGATAATCATACGACATCGGCGCTGGCGCCTTCTCCATGCGCGGCACGTATTTTCCATACGCCGCCTGAGCGATGCGTGTCAGCGTCTCAGCGTCATCCGGCCTCGCCCGCCTCATGGCATTGGCGGGCCTCGCAACTGCAGTGCCAAGATTGGTACTCAAGCCACTCTCCTGTCATTGAGCAAATCGGAGCGCATGACGTCCTCGGGCAGCGGCCTGCGGCCTCTTCCAAGACGCGGTCGCATGAGGCGGCACCGGACGGACGGCAGATGTGGCCCGCGGGCGCCGGACTTGGGACGGGACAAAGCGTCTCATCGGACGAACGAAGCAATCTGATTTCAAGCTTCCGGACTGACGCGAGGAGTTTTATCCACTCGCGTTCAACCAGGATCGGCGCAATCTATTGTCCTCTACAGCTGGCATACGAGGCAGGACAGGCAGCGTAGCCGACCGCGCGCCTGCTCACAATCGCGAACGCACCATATATTTCTTAGTCGCATCCGACCCTGTATTCCGGCGAGCGCCAAGGCTCGGCGCATTTGGAGGTGGCCGGCTTTCAAAGATGCAAGCGGTCGGCTTCCGAGTGTTGGCCTCGCGCATGCGAATGCCAGGTCGCGAAATCGTGACGCCGATCGGCGTTGGTACGTCAGCAGGGCTTCGTCAATCAAGAACGCAGCCGACTGCCATCGACACTTGCGCAACGCGCGCACGCTCTCCGCGCACAATCCGCTCATCCATAAGGAAGGAGCGAACATGCAGCCCTGGCCAACGGTACACCGCTTCCCGCCAAGTGATTATTTGACCGGGGTACACATAACCCCCAGGGAGGCAACGATGAGCAAGCGTGACCTTCATCTGGCGCCCTGGACAGCATCGGCTTCCCGGCATTTCAAATCGGAGCGGGACGGCGTCGGCAGTTGCATCAACATTGTGATTGCAGGATAAGGCGATGACATCACAGGCCTGACAGCGGGATCGCCGATCTCGATGTCATCCGAAGCGCCGCGACTTGTGATCAATAACGGCCGGCGTCGCATCGTGAATTCATATTTCAAGTGCTATTGGACTGCGCTTGTTTCTGCGGGAGCGCACTTATTTGCTCATCCAGTCCCTCATATTTTCCTCCAAGGCTACCTTCAAAGCGGAAACAAGGTCCGCTTGAAAGCCCTGTTCGAGGCTCTTCGAAAGATACATACCCAAAGAGCGCGTCAATCCGAAGTCGTCGAGGGGAACTGCTGATAGTTCGGTAATCAGACTCAGTGGAGCGATTGTTATACCATTCATGGATTTAACAGCCTCCATAGCGCGCTGGTCCTGATTCGTCTTGAGGACCACATTCAGGCGAACTCCTCTCGCGGTGAGGATGTCGTGTCCGTCACGGCTGCGCTCGCAATGACTCCGCAGTATGAAGGGCTTACTGTCCAGCTGTTGCACCTTCACACTGGAACAGGCCGCGAGACTATCATCGGGCCTGCAGGCGAGAACGACCGGCTCCTCGACGAGCGGGACCCATCCTCCGCTACTTGCCATGTTGAGCGCCATGATCGCAGCGTCAATACGTCCGCCCGACAGGGCGGCCAGTAGAGTGTCGGTCGAGCCCTCGCGCAAAGCAACATCGATGTCGGGCTGCAATGTCGCGAGGCTTTGTTGGAAAGCGGTCACGCATTGCATCTTGATGGTCGAGAGGACGCCGATTTTTATGCGGCGACGGCTTTGGCCACGCCTGAACTCAACCTTGGCTGCTTCGCATTCCTTCAATATGCGCGCCGCCTTGGCATGGAACGATTCTCCCGGAAGTGTCGGACGCATCTCGCCACGCTTTCCCTCGAGGAGCGCCCCCCCCAATTCCTCTTCAAGCGCTTTCAGGGCTGCCGAGAGTGCGGGCTGGCTGACACCCAGTTTACTTGCGGCGACGGTAATGCTGCCGGTTTGCACGACGGCACAGAAGTAGCGCAATTGCTGAAGCTTCATTTCGATCTCCCTCTCCAACAAGCATAACGGAAATCTATTTATAGGATAACGAAATTCGACTTTACTTATGCTTGTGGAACCTTATTCTGGTACGCAATCCGACGTGACGAGCAACCCAGGTGGCCCAGTACCTACGTGTGGGGCATAAAGGGTGCCTTTGCGCCAGTATACAATTTAGGGGTGCTCGACTGCATATCATGATCCTTGGCGTGTGCGCCATGGTCTCGCCGTGAGAATGATTAGGAGCGTTGGATGTCTGAGTTTCTGCACAGCCGATGCTTTCGAGCGCAACACATGGGGGCGGTTGCGTTACATCTTCTGGAGCCCGAACTCAGGGTGACGTACGACGAATTGGCAGTTCTCGTCGTCGAAATGACGGATCTGCTGAAGAGTTGCGGAATCGGCCCTGGCTCTCGGTTGGCGGTGGTGGCGACGCACTCTTTGGAGTTCGCTTCAACGCTGCTATCGGCGTCCCGCCTCGGAGCTGCCGTCGCGCCTATCGATGCCAGTTTGCGGGGTCTGTCGCTCGCCGACCATCTCGTCGCCGTGAATGCAGACGCAATTGCCGGGCCCGTTGCTGTTCTAGCGCGAACGTCACGAGAGCTTTCCCGTGTGCGCATTGCCTTCGACGACAGAGATCACGCCAAACGGCCAAGACTCTCTGGTGTTGTCACAGTCAACGGCGAAGCATCGCCCTTTCAGCTCATGGCAACGAACAAAGATGGACCTCGGGACGCTGCGGATACGCGAGAGGATTGTCGCCCGACCGATGATCTCCTTCTGATCGCGACTTCGGGAAGTACTGGAAAGCCAAAGATTGTTCGGCTGAGCCACGCAGCCGTGATCTTTAACGCCGTAGAGCATCTTCACAGCCTCGGGCTGTCAGGACCATTCCAAGCGCTGCAAAGTCTCGGATTGAGCTATAGTTACGGCCTGATTTCGTCGTTCCTGTCACCACTCGTCGTCGGTGGGACAGTGGTACTCCCCCCACGCGGCGACATCACCGGTCTGAGCCAAGCGATCGAAACGGGCCGACCGACGGTCGCCCTGATGACCCCGGCCTTGATCGAGCACCTGGTGAACACAGGATCACCGACGCAACTCGCTGTGCTTGGCGAGATACAGCGTCTCGGGATCGGTGGTGACGCCTGCCCGGAGTGGTTGCGGCGGACAATCGCCGAGACATTTCCCTCGACCGCAATCTACGTGACTTATGGCGCGACCGAGGCTGGTCCGCGAATTGCGACCCTTCCGCCAGCGGACTTCCTGGCCCATCCCCTTTCCGTCGGCCTTCCGCTGAATGGTGTTCAAGTGAAGGTCGTCGACGAGGCCGGCGCCCCGGTCCGCTCGGGCATGAGCGGACGCCTCCTTGTATCGACGCCATCCCGGATGAGCGGATATCTCGGTCATGCAGAGCCCACCTCGCAATGGCTTGAAATCGGCGACATCGCCGCTGTCGACGCGCAAGGATACCTAAGCATACAAGGTCGAGCCGACCGTGCCTTCAAATATCGGGGCCGGATGTTCCATCCCGCGCAGGTCGAATGCGTGATCAAGCGCTTTCCCTCGGTACTATTCAGCCACGTCGAACCGATGGTCGGCAGCGACGGTCTGCAGGCGACAGTCCACTACCGATCCGGAACAGACAGCGCCCATCTCAAGACGCAGCTTCTGCAGCATTGCCGGCGCAATCTACCGGGTCGACTGGTTCCCAGTCACTTCATCACAATTGCTGAAGACCATTTCTCCTTCTTCAAGGGTCGCCGGCTTCGCTTTGGTAGCGAGAGCGGCGGAGACCAAGCGGAAGCCAGTCAACAAGGGAGAGCATGATGGAAAACGATGAAATCGTCCAAAGGCTGAAGCGCATTCTCGTCGACGATCTGTTCGTTGCGGACAGCCCGGACGACATCGGTCTCGACAGCGCTCTTGAAGCGGACGTCGGCCTTGACTCAGTCGGCTTCGTCGAATTGGCGACCCTGGTCGGCGAGGCCTTCAACATCGAGATTTCTGACGAGACCGTTGGCCAGGGTCATTTCGGCTCACTGAGACAACTCAGTCAATTCATCCGCAGTCAAGTTGCAAGTCGTGTTGACTCATAGGCCGGAGTGAGCACGATGAGGGAAATCCCACGCGTCGTCGGGATGGGATGCGTCTCCGCGGTCGGCGAGAACGTGGCGGAGACGTGGCGTGCATTACTGGCCGGCAAAAGTGGCATCAAGACGGTCAGCACCTTCGCGTCAGACGGCTTGCTGACGTCGGCGGCGGGCGAGATTCATCTTTCACCCACGCTACGCGCACGAGCCACAGCTGAGGCCGCGCCATCGTCACGACTGGTCCTCTTCGCAACCGCCGCCATCGATGAGGCCCTGGCTGATGCGGATGTTCAAATCGCCTCGCTGAAGCAGAGCGGAGCGAAGGTCGGTATGGTGCTCGGCACCTCCTTGGGCATGTCGCTCGTCGCTCCCGATCGCTGGGACGAACGGCTGACCGAATTCGACGGCGACGCCGCTAACGACGATCTCGGCGCTCTGACAGAAGTCCTGGAAGATCGGTACGGGCTCGACGACGACGTCACGCTCGTAAGCACAGCATGCGCTTCGGGTACGCACGCCATCGGTCTTGCGATCGACATGATTCGATATGGTGGCTACCATACCGTGATTGCAGGCGGCGCCGATAGCCTGGATCGTATGAAATATCTCGGGCACACGGCGCTTTCAACACTGACTCGCGGGATACTATGTCCCTACTCCCGTCATCGCAGCGGAACGCTGTTTGGCGAAGGCGCGGGCATATTGATACTTCAGTCAAGCACCATGTCGTTGTCGAAACGATCCTACGCGACCTGCCGTGGCGCCGGCTATAGCACGGACATCAATCACATCACCGCTCCGGATCCCAACGCAGTGGGCGGCATATGGGCGATACGCGCCGCGCTCGATGACGCCGAGCTCGCGCCTGACGACATCGATCATGTCAACCTGCATGGATCTGGAACGCCACTGAACGACTCAGCGGAGTACAATGCGCTCTCGAATGTCTTCGGTAGCCGTCTGCGTCGGCTGCCTTGCACATCGATCAAGAGTGCCGTTGGGCATGCGATGGGCGCGGCCGGTGGACTAGAGGCGGTGGCAACTGTGCTGAGCCTACGAGACGGCGCGGTTCCACCGACACTCAATTCAAAGGCCGACGACGTGGAATTTCCACTCGACTTGGTGACGGACGCGACGCGCGCCACCTCCATCCGCTTTGCTATGAGCAACTCCTTCGGGTTTGGCGGAGCGAACGGCGTCTTGGTTTTCGGGCAATAGCATCTCGTTGTTGTGGGTCGGATTGAGCATGGCGGTACGGAGGGCGGCGGCATGACGAGCATCGAAGTTGGAGGCGTCGGCATTGCTTCTCACGCGGACGCTCTCGGCGGTTCGGGCCTCGATCCTTCAGTTCTGAGAGTGCTCACCACGTCGGGTCGTCAATGCGCCGATACCGCATTGACGGCGTTCAAAGCGAGCACGCGGCAGCGCTATCTCGACGATTCGGTTGGCCTGGGCCTGCTTGCATTGGATAATGCGATGCAGGCTGCCGCTATCGACCCTGGCGCAATAGCGGCATCGCCGGCGCGCACCGGACTGTTGATTGCCACGAAGCGCGGGCCGGTCCGGACTCGGGAGCAGTTCCTTGAAAGCTATTTTGCGCGAGGCCGCAAGTCAGCGTCCGCGACGCTGTTCTCCAACTGCGGCTATAACATCGTCAGCGCGATGCTGGCGCGCAGCCAAGGCATCCGAGGACCAGTTCTGACCTTCGGGATGGGAGGCGGGTGGAGCTTTCGGCTCCTTCAGATCGCCCAATACCTGTTCGCTGCGAAGCGCGTCGAGCGGCTGGTCGCCGGATACGTCGATGTGAGCGATGCTGCGATGGCGGTATTGCTCCCCGTCACCACGCAAACAACCGACCTGGCCTGCCTGCTACGCTTGCCGAGGCCCGGCGAGATCCGCGTCCAAAGTCGCGCGGGAACAGCTACATGGGATACCGCCAGCCTCGAACAGGATTTTCGCGGTCTGTTGGCAAAGGTCGGCGCCCCTCCCATGACGGACACCGCGGGACGCGTTTGATGTCAGTATCACCGCTGAAATATGTGCGGAAGGGAGCCGTCGCCACGGTCCGACTTGAGCCGGCTGACGGGCGGGTTCTCCTCACGCCTGACCACTTGCGGAGCCTCTCGCTCATCCTGACTGAGATCGCGAGCGATGCGGACATCGCGCTGATGCTTCTCGAAAGCAGCGGGTACGAATTCTGCTTGGGAGCCGACTTGTCCTATCTTCGCGCGTGCCGGCGAGATGAGGCTGAACGCTATCTGCGGCAGGGGCAGAGCGTCATCGCGCAGCTCGAACATATGCCAATTCCGACAATTGCCGCTGTCGGTGGAACAGCTATGGGCGGAGGCTTCGAACTCGCTCTCGCCTGCGATCTTTGTTGGGCCCATCCACGCGCGACCTTCTCCTCTCCGGAACTCCGACATCAGCTCGTCCCGGCTTGGCACGCAATTCCCAAGCTACGCAGGATTCCCTCTGCGCTGGCTTGGGAGTTGCTGATGGGGCATCGGATTTCGGCACGTCGTGCTCACGAGGTCGGCCTGGTTGGGCGACTATTCGGTGGCGGAGATTTCCTCGCCTGGGCCGAGGACTCCGCAGCCACTCTGGCCGGCCACGGACGCACCGCGTTGAATTCCATCAAGACGCTATGGAAAACGACGGACGAGGCTCAGCACGACGCCCTAGCGATACGCGCATGTTTCGCTTCGGACCATGCGGAGGAACTCATATGAGCCTGTCTGAGTACCAAGCTTGGCGCATGGTCCAATCTGACCGTGGAGCGGCTTCGCCGTACACCTTTGAACGGTTCGCCTCGCCGCTACCAGAAATCAAGTCCGGCGAAGCACTCGTCGAGATTTCGGCGTGCAGCATCTGCGGCACCGATCTGTCGTACTTTTTCGGTGATGTACCGACGGTCGTGCCGCCGCCGGTGACTCTCGGCCACGAGGCAAGCGGACGGGTCCTGCGTGGTGGCGGGATCGAGGGCAAGGCAGTAATCCTGCCGACGATCGTTCCCTGCCGCAAATGCGAACTGTGCCGGACCGGCCGCGCGAACCGCTGCCTGAATCAAAAGATGTATGGCGGAAATCATGGACCCTGGGGCGGCTTCGCCAGTCACATCGTCGCACCGATTTCAGAGCTCACGCTTGTGCCCGATGACTGTCAAGTGCCATTGGAACGACTGGCCGTGGTCGCTGACGCGATCTCGACTCCTTATCAGGCAATCCGGCGTGCGCGGGTCGAACCTGGCACCAAAGTGGTCGTGATCGGCGCAACAGGGGGTCTCGGCGTCTATTTGCTCCAGCTTGCCCGCTTGCTTGGCGCTGCCACCGTCATTGGCATCGCACGCGACGCAGCTAAGCTCGACGCGCTACGGCCCTACGGACTCGATGCAGCCATTGTAAACGATGGCCGTCCGGTCAGTGACCTTCGCCACGAAATCTGGAAAGCATGCAAGACGTCCGGCATCAATCCGCGCTGTTCGTGGATCATCTTCGAGGCGACTGGCACTGTTGCCGGTCAAGAGCTCGGCCTATCCCTGCTCACATTCGCTAGCCGGCTGGTACTCGTCGGGTATGCGCCTGGCGCGGTCAACTATCAGCTATCCCGCGTCATGGCCCTGGATGCCGAGATTATTGGCAGCTGGGGGGCCGATCCGCGTCTGTACGCTGACGTCCTGCAGTATGTGATCAACGGCCAACTCGCCGTCGTGCCATTCACGGAGACACGGCCGATGCGGCGGATCGCTGAGAGTTTCTCTGAACTGCGTGCCGGACGGAAAGATGGTCGACGAATTGTTCTAACTGCAGACTGGACCCAGGACAGCTGAGGCTGAGACCTTCAGCAAGGAGATTTGCGATGAGCGGCGGCCGTGAACGAAGGACCGGATTTGTTGACGACATAACCCGCACGGGCTACGTGCCGCAGCCCGAGCGCGTTCTGCTCACGACGGCTCCACGCGACATATATGTTGATGAGGGCTACGACGGCGATATCCCATGCATCACCGACGATGGTCGCCTTGACTGGTTTGCTCATCATCCGCTCGCTTATCCCGAGGAGTACCAGCCATCGGTCAAATCAAGAGCCTATGAAATCGCGTTCCTGCAGGAAAACGTTCCCGGCCCAACCTATCTCGAACTCCCATTGCAGGACGAGATCGAAGCACAGCTTGCAACCGGCCACTACACTGTGCTCGCGATCACGGCCTATACTTGGATGGTACCCTGGGCCCTGAAATTGGCCGAACGTGCCCGTAGAATCTACGGCGTCCGTGAAGTCTGGCTGGGGGGCTACAGTGTGATGACGCCCGAGCCGCGCATCAGAGAATTGTTCGATCGCCTGTTCTGGGGCTATGGCGAAGGCCTGTTCCGACAGGCGCTCGGACTCAGCCATCTCAAACCCGCCGAGATGAAGCATCCCCTGCTCATCAACGAGTCGACATATCTAGCGCACAAAATCAAGATCGGCCACCTGTTCTGGGAACGCGGTTGCACCCAACGATGCACGTTCTGCGCCGATCCTGTATTCCAGCCAGGTGGCGAGGCCGCGATGTCGCTCGACGCTGTACGAGCTGTTCTTGACGAGTACAAGAAAGCCGGCGTCGTAACGGTCCACCTCGTCAATCAGGATGTCAGGCCGTTCAGCAAAATGGGCAAGCAGGTGATTGAGCTGCTAGCCGAATATCGCCTTCCGTTCACGATGATGACGAGCTTTCTTTCACTAACGTCAAAGGGACAAGAAGGATTGAGTTGGCTCGCTGAGAAGGGGCTTACCATGGCCCAATTGGGCGTCGAGTCCCTCGATGACGGCAATCTTTCCAAGTCACTCAAGACGACCAATCTCACTCATATCCGCCAGACTGTTCAGGATATGGATGCTGTTGGTATCCGCCTTTCGGCTACCTACATTATTTGCTTCGAAGACGATACGCCTGAAAGTATTCGGCGCGCCAAGAGGCTACTCGGTGACCTTGGACCGATTTACACCTATTTCAGCGTCCTGCAGCCGATGCCCGGTACACCTCAATATCACGACATGAATCGTCGTGGCCTCATCAACGACTGGAACTATCGCCGGTGGACCGGTGGCTACCTGGTATGGAACCATCCGGTTATCCGCCCCGAGCAAGCGCGCGAACTCGTTCGAGAAATGGATCTCGCGATCAACACGCCGCAGGAAAATCGGCGTCTCAAGCGTGAATGGGAACGGATCAATCGAATGCGCGAACGCATGAACAGACGACCGGGCGCCATTGGCGACCATCGCCCGCGGGCGCGCGTCTATTACGATCCCAACGACACGGCTGCGTTCGGCCAGACAATTGGATGATCTCGGCCCGCTCACCAGGTCATCACTGAAGGACGACCCGAGATGGATGATGTTGCAAGCTCTTCGGGAGACAGCCTGAGACATGCCGGCCGCAGCAGTATGGATGCCATCGCTGCGATGCTCGAACGACGATCGACGCGCGGCTTCGCCGACCGTCCAGTCGAGCGCGGCATGATCGATGAAATCCTTGATGCGGCCCGCTGGGCGCCGAGCGGTGCCAACATGCAGCCATGGCAGGTCTACGTGCTGTGCGGTGGCTGGAAAGAGAAGGTCACTACGGCGATGATGGCAGAGCGGGCCGCCACGCATCCGCCTAAGCCAGACTACTCATATTACCCCGATGAATGGTTTGAGCCTTACCGCCATCGGCGTCTCTCGTTGGGATCGGCGATGTACAAAAGCCTTGGCAGATACTTGTCGCCAAAAGCACGCGAAGACTCTTGGAATCGTAACTACACCTTCTTCGGAGCACCGGTTGCTCTTCTGTTTTTCATCGACCGGAGACTAAACCTCGGCTCATGGCTCGACTACGGCATGTTCCTTCAGAATGTAATGCTCGCAGCACGGGCGAGCGGCTTGGATACCTGTCCGCAGGCATCAATCGCCGACTATCCAGATGCAATTCGCCGCGTCCTCGGGATATCGGATCATCTGCTCCTTCTTTGCGGCCTGAGCCTCGGCTATGCGGACCCGACACAGCCGGTCAATTCTTTTGAGCGTACGCGTTTGGCGGTGTCTGACTTCACAACCTACCGCGGCTTTGCCGACGACATCCCCCTTCCCCCACCCTCAGCCGATCTTGGCGAACAGGAGTAAACTGGATGTCCGCTCAATTCCGTCCAATCGGCTTCACAGAACTTAAGGAACGATATCTGCCGCAAAGATATCCGCTTCTGATGTTGGACCGCGTCACTGGATATCAACCGGGCGAATGGATCAAGGCAACCAAGGCCGTCACAGGAAACTCTCCGGAACTCGTCGGTCATTTTCCCGAACGCGCAATTCTGCCGGGATCGGCAATGATGCAGGCGTTCGCTCAGCTCGGCATCGTGTTCTTCAAGGTCACCAATGGATTCTTGGCAGAGGACGAATTGACAGTCGTCTCGTCCTTCAAGATCAGATTGATGGCGCCAGTACCGCCCGGTGAGATCCTGGAGCTGTCACTAACGGCTCGCGGCTTCACGCCAAAGGTCGGGATGTTCCGTGGGTCTGCTACGATCGGCTCAAAGCCCGTTGCAAGCGTTGGACTTTCCATAGCGAAGACAAAGCTCAGCGTCTACGAGGACATTCTATGGTGACCATCGGACAGCGCTGCCCGAACAACAACAATCGACCTTAGATGGGGCAGGATAGCATGGTTCAGACGCTGGAGAAGGCCGTGACGTTGGCGCCAGAGGTGGTTAGCTTTGCATGCGGAGACGGCTACCATCTTCACGGGCACTTCTGGAGGTCTCAGACGTCGAGCGAACTCGGCTCTGTCATTATCAATCCGGCCACAGGAGTCCTCGCGCGCTACTACCATCCATTCGCTAGGTATCTTGCCGAACGCGGATTTTCAGTTCTGACCTATGATTACCGCGGAATTGGAATGTCGCGGCCCACCAATCTTCGATCGGCTTCATTTACGTGGCGCGACTGGGGAGAACTCGACTTTGCTGCTGCCGTTGACTGCGTGCATAGCCTGCAACAGTCCGGACCTCTCGCTGTAGTCGGACATAGCATCGGCGGCTTTTTGCCCGGATTCGCGCCCAACGCAGACCGTATCGGCCGAATTCTCGCGGTTGCGGGGCAGTATGCCTACTGGAAAGACTACGATGCACGTCACCGAAGTCGTCTCTTTCTCCGATGGCATGTGTTCATGCCGATCGTAACATCAATCTTCGGCTATTTTCCCGGACGCCGCCTGGGCTGGCTTGAGGATCTGCCGGCAGGCGTCGCCTACGAATGGAGTTTCCGTCGACACCTTCTGGAGTTGAGCTATCCGAGGCGAGATCGTGAGACGGTCTTGTCTCGTTTCGCCAACGTACGCGCGGACATTCTTGCAATCGGCTTAAGCGATGACGAGTATGGCACCCCGCGCGCCATTCAAAGGGGCCTTGAGTACTATACCGGTAGCGAGCGCTGGCAACTTCTCTTGCAACCCGCGGATCTGAGCTGTCAGGCGATCGGTCATTTCAGCCTCTTCCATAGCCGCTATCGAAACTCCTTTTGGGCAAAGGCATCCGATTGGCTTCAGAATGGCATAAACCCCTGGCCGGCCGCCGAATATGGACGATTTATCCGCCAGACACCCTGATTTTACGTAGTCGGATCGGACTCGCTGCCCTTTAGTCATCGGACATACGACTGCTGGAGACACACGATTTTCTTATCGCGACTGACCTCGAACATCGCAGGACTGCCCGCTCCCTGGCCGACACCTCGGGTGACCAGACAAGGTCACCGGCACGTCGATGGGCCTCGAGCACTTGACGGTCGGCAATGACTGCAGCCGTTTCGTTGACTGCGGCATTGACGGATTTCGCGGAAAGCCACCTTCAGGTACGCCGAGCACCATTGACGATGCGAGCACAGGAGAGTGGCCTGTCGGTCCGAACGCGCCTTCCTGCTGTGCTTGGACGAGAGGTCCCAGATCTAGGTGCTCGACGGCAGTCAACCAACATTACAACTGCGTCCTCGTTCGCCGGCTTGCAGGAGCCAGAAATACGAAAGGCACCACCTTGCGGTTCGCCGCCAACGACATTGCGACTGACCAAGTCTCGGCACATGCCACAGCCGCCACAAACGCGTTAGCCCGCTCCCGGGACGACGAGATGATGCTGACCCTCGGTCCACATTCGGCGGGCGACGTCGTTACATCGATGATCTCACAATATCTGTGATGCATATGCGTGATGCCGAACATCCGCACAGCTTCACAAATACGCTCTCGCTCGATTCTGCTTCGGCACTCAATTTGCGGCTTCCGAACACGATCAAAAGTCAAAAGAACGCTTGCAGAACTTCAGGATGTATACTTTAATACCGTCAATCTAAGGTAAATCGCTGGAGAGTTTTGGGGTAGGCCGCTCCGTCGTAGCGAGCGGCTCGTGATTGCCGCTTCGACTGTAAGCGCATCTCATCGCCGTAGATCTTCATCAAAGCATGGCTGCACAATGTTGCTGTTCAACCAGTAGCGTGCGGCTTTCTGCGTCCTCTTTCTGCGCAAGCTCGTCTATCTTGGAGAGCATCCGTGACCCATACGTTTTCAGCTAGCCGGGACACCCACTTCGAACCAAGCCGTCTGCAATCCGCATTGTTGTTAGCCGAGTCTCTAGGCAACCCGGATGACGTGTTTAATCTTTCCGAGGGACTTCACCTCATCGGCCGCTTCGATGTCAATGCCGCTAAAGCCGCGCTGAGCGAGGTCGTGACCTATCACGGAATGCTCCGAGCTCGATTTATCAACGATGGCGACCAGTGGACGGCGTGCATACAGGACGAGGCAATTCCGAGGTTTGTGTCCAGGGATCTGTCCGGACACGACCCGACCACAAGACAGGCCGAGGCCCGCAAGGTCGCCACCCGTTTCGCTCAAGAGCGATTTGATGTTTCGCTTGCTCCTCTTGTTCGGTTCCTCGTCATCCGGCTCGCTGAGAACGAGCACATTCTATTATTGGTCGCTCATCACCTCGTAGTTGATGGATGGTCCCTGCACGTCATACTTCGTCAATTCGAGGCGCTCTACTCAGGAACAGAAAACACGAGCTCCCAGGATAACAGCAGCTACGCAGAATGGGCGAAACAGGCAAACGCTCGCTTTGATCAAGACTGTCGCTATTGGCGCAACTCTACCCAGGGTTCACTGGAGTCGATAAACCTTCCGGCCGACTGGTCCAGGAACGATGTGAGATTCGAACCTAAATCGATTTCGCGCCCGCTGGATAAAGACAGTTGGATGGCCGTATCGAAGATTGCGACGAGTTCGTCTGTCACGCGGAACACAGTTCTTATCGGAGCACTCGCCGAGTTGCTTCGGAACTGGACAGGCCAATCATGCGGATTCCGACGAAGTCGCCCAGGCGTACCGATATGAAGTCGCCCGTGGATTCCGAGACGATGTCGCCCACCTTTCCGATTTGATCTCGCCCAGCGGCGAGGCGTTCTGGCCGGCTGGTTCTCTGGCATCGGTCAAGCCGCGCGGTCAATCTGGAATCGCGACTTCAACCTTTTTTCTTCTTCTGCGGTTGCTGTGGGCATGTGGACAACGCGATTGCGTTGTCCAAGCGCAGCGGCATGTCCACGGCGCTCAGGTCTTTCGGGCGGATTGCCGAGTTCGGCGCAGGCTCTCACCGGTGAGGTCGAGCCGATGGGCATTGTGGACGAGGCGATCGAGCACGGCGTCGGCATAGGTGGGATCTCCAATGAGCAGATGCCACTGGTCCACGGGGAGCTGGCTGGTGACGATGGTGGAGCGATGACCGTAGCGATCTTCGAGGATTTCCAGGAGGTCGTGACGGGCGCCGGCATCGAGCGGCTCGAGCCCCCAATCATCGAGGATCAGCAGATCGACACGGCCAAGGCCGCGCAACAGGCGTGGGTGACGACCGTCGCCGCGGGCGAGCGCCAGATCGTCGAACAGGCGCGGGACGCGTTGATAGAGCACGGAGCGATTGTCGCGACAGGCCTTGTGGCCGAGCGCCGAGGCGAGCCAACTCTTGCCGACGCCTGCCGGGCCGCAGATCAGGAGATTGACGTGGTCGTCGATCCAACGGCCCTCGACAAGCTTGGCGAACAGCGGGCGGTCGAGACCGCGCGGGGTGCGGTAGTCGATGTCCTCGACGCATGCCTGCTGGCGCAGCTTGGCGTAGCGCAGGCGAGTGGCGAGCCGTTTGTCGTGCCGCAGCGAGGCTTCACGTTCGAGCAGCAGAGCAAGCCATTCGGCGTGACCGAGGCTGCCAGCCTCACCGGCGGCTTCGATGTCGGCGAAGGCCTTGGCCATGCCGTGGAGGCCGAGGGCGTTGAGGCGGTCGAGGGTCGGATGGGTGAGCAAGGGACGGTCTCCTAATTGTAGTAGCGCGGTCCGCGGATGTTGGCATGCAGGATCGGCGCATCGTCCGCGGAGCGCTGGTGAGCGGGACGCCGATCGAGATTGTTGGCGAGGATCGACTTGACCGAGCCATAGGTGCGCGCGCCGATGTCGATCGCCCGCGCAGCCGCCGCGTCCAGCCGTTCGCGCCCATAGGAGGCGGCGAGCCTGAGGATGCCGAGGCAGGCGCGGAAGCCTTGTTCGGGGTGCGAGCGCTCGTCGAGAATGAGGTCGCACAATGCGCTGGTTGCCGGCCCGATCGCGGCGGCGTCCTGACGGATACGCCCGATAGTCCAGCCGGCGTAGCGCCGATGGCTGGAGGCCATGTGCTCCGGCACGGTGGTGTGCTTGTGATTGCCACTCATGCGCTGATGCGCGGCAATCCGCTCGCCCTTGTGGAAGATCTCGACGGTGCGGGCGGTGAACCGCACCTCGACCTCGGCACGCGCGAAGCGATGCGGAACGCTGTAATAATGCTTCTCCACCTCGACGTGGTAGTCGAGGCTGACGCGGCGGATCCGCCACTCGGCGAGCACGTAGGGGCTCGCCGGCAACGGCTTGAGCGCCGGCCGGTCGATCTCCTCGAGCAGCCGGCGGCGCGTCACGCCGAGCCGCCGGATCGGCCGCTCCTCGTTGAGCCTGGTGAGCAACTCGCCGATCGCTGCGTTGACCTCGGCGAGGCTGTAGAAGACGCGGTGGCGCAGGCGACCGAGCAGCCAGCGCTCGATGATGAGGACGGCCTGCTCGACCTTGGCCTTGTCGCGCGGCTTGCGAGGTCGCGCCGGCAAGACGGCCGTGCCGTAATGCGCGGCCATCTCCGCATAGGTGCGATTGATCTGCGGGTCGTAGAGGCTCGCCTTGATGACTGCGACTTTGGTGTTGTCAGGCACCAGGAGCGCCGGGACGCCGCCGATCGCCGCGAAGGCGCCAACATGGGCGCTGATCCAGTCGGCGAGCCCCTGCGTCCACGTCGCCTGCGCGTAGGTGAAGCTCGAGGCGCCGAGCACGGCGACGAAGATCTGCGCCGTCCTCCGCTCGCCGGTGAGGCGGTCGACCACCACCGGCACGCCGTCGCCCGCGTAGTCGACGAACAGCTTGTCACCGGCCGCGTGCGCCTGGCGCATCGTCACCGACAGGCGTCCCTCCCAGGCGCGGTAAAGCTCGCAGAAGCGCGAGTACCGGTATCCGCCGGGCTCGGCGCCGATGTACTCCTCCCACAGGATCGACAGCGTCACGTGCTTGCGCTTGAGCTCGCGGTGCACCGCCGCCCAATCGGGCTCGGCGATGCGGCGATGACCCTGCCGGTTACCGTTGCCGGTCTTGGCGAACAGGCGGGCCTCCAGGGCCGCGTCCGTGAGTTCGTCGGGCAACGGCCAGCTCAGGCCTGCGGCCTCGAACCGCCGGATGGTCAGCCGCACTGTCGAGGGCGCCGCGCCCATCCGCCGAGCAATCTCGCGGCTCGGCAGCCCAGCCGCCTTCATCCTGATCACATCGCGCACACGGCGCATCGCAAGCCTCTCCGTCGGCATCCAGGGTCCCCCTTCGCAAAGCCGAAAGGTTGACCCTATGGGAGCCAGAAGAGGTCTCGTCACCCCGGGTTCGCTCTTGCGATACCCGGGCGACATCATCCCGGAATCGTGGGCGACATCATCTCGGAACGGGTGGGCGACTTCAAATCGGAATGGTGGGCGAGATCATCTCGGAATCCTGGGCGACATCGATCGGAATCCGCACCAATCAGACATGGCGATCGCAATGCCGGTGGCAAATCGCTCTGGTCGGCGGGTTCGCAATACCGTCGGACTTTTCGCGAACATTGTCGCGATTCAGATAGCCAGCGATCAGGCTGATCCGTTTTCTATCAAGCTGCATAAACTTCAGATAGCAATCAACGAGGTCGCCAGACACGGCACGACTCCGCTGGATGCAGCAGTACGTATGGACCCCATGCGCCGCTCTGAGACCAGGTCACCGTATCAAGTCGGCTTCAATTATATTCCATGGGACTCGGGGGCTATACAGCTCGACGGCATTGTCGCTACCCGTTGGCAGTTTCCAAGCCTCTTTTCCAAGATGGGCCTGTCATTCTACGTCCGCCCAGTTGATGCCGGGCATGCCCTCGTCGAGCTCGTATACAATGCGGCGGCGTTCGACGAGCAAACCGTCAACGCGCTGCTGGACAGTTACTGCAGCCTGCTTTCGTCACTTATGGTAGGCAGGGAGCCGACACTCGCGTCCGCAGATGTCAGCGTTGCACCTATATGCGAAGAGAGCACCGCAACCGACGTCCTTGACCGCCTCGCAGCGCATGCAGCGGGTGATAGAATGCGCGAGGCGATCAGGTACGGCGAATGTTCACTCAATTACGGCGCGCTTGAAGACATCTCCAATCGACTCGCGAATATGCTAGCCACGAGGGGAATCGGTCATGGAGACGTGGTCTCGATTATTGCTCAGCGGAACCACGCGTTGCCCTTGTCGCTACTGGGGACCTGGAAGTTGGGAGCGGTGGCGGCCGTTGTTGACGGCCGTCATCCCCCAGCGCGCATCATGGAACTGGTGAGGCTCTCAGGCGCCAACTTCGTTCTGATCGACGAAGATTTTGAGCCGACGATCCTTCACGGACTACAACACTGTCGCGCGATCCTCATTCCGTCACGAACACCTCCATGCCACTGGTTTCCGGAGCATTCGGAGCTGCGCCCGTTAGTGGAGCGAAGTTCGTCAGATCCGGCTCTAATTCAATTCACGTCTGGCACGACGGGAACACCCAAGGGGGTCATCACCAGCCACGCTCCGCTGTCGCGCTTTCTTGCCTGGCAGAAGCACGAGTTCGCGCTGATGCCCACGGACAGGTTTTCGTTCTTGTCCGGCATCGGTCACGATCCCTCGCTTCGCGATATGCTCGCTCCTATTGTGGTCGGTGGCTCCTTGGAAATTCCGTTGCAGGAATTGATCGACGAAGGTGCACTTGGTGCATGGATGGCGGAGAAGGAGATCTCGGTCGCGCATTTGACGCCGGCGATGGGCCGGCTCGCCTTTGGCACGGTATCGCATCTGCCTAAACTGCGTCTGGTCTTCTTCGGCGGCGACGAGGTACGACCTGGCGATGTCGCAATGTGTCGCAGGGTTTCTGCGGCAGAATGCACCGTATTCTACGGAACGACGGAAACGCCACAGGCGGTTTTGTTTCACCGTTGCGGTTCACGTGACTCCGATCGAGCCAGGGTCCCCCTGGGACGCCCAGTGCCTGGTGTCGCTGCTGAAGTCCGCTCCAGCTCCGGACGCAGAGCCGGACAGTGTCAGATCGGCGAACTGATCATTTGGGGTTCGCAGCTAGCGAACGGCTACGTTGTCGATGGCCAATTACAGGTCGACGGGAACTTCCTGCCCGCCTCGGACAGCCTTGGAAGAGGTTACAGGACAGGAGATCTGGTTCGCCTAAGGGCAGATGGCTTGCTCGAGTTTGCAGGACGGTCTGATCGGCAGGTCCAGATTCGCGGCTACAGGGTCGCACCTCAAGAGGTCGAAGCGGCGCTATGTACAATCGAGGGCGTCCGCGAGGCCGTTGTCATCCCGCGCGTGGATCAGCTTGGTGAAGCATCTCTCGCGGCATTTTACGTGGGAGACCAGAAAGGTCCGCCGACACCAGGCACGGAATGCGGCATCTTTTTCTTTGGTGACGGAGAAACAAGAACTGGACCCGGACTATACGACTTCTACATGCAGGCAGCGACAAGGGCGGACAAACTCGGCCTTTGCGCCGTCTGGACACCGGAGCGGCATTTTACCGAAATTGCATCAGCCTTTCCGAACCCCTCCTTGCTGGCAGCCTCGGTCGCGATGGTGACCGAACGCATATCCCTGCGTGCCGGAAGCGTCGTTGCTCCTCTCCATCACCCCATTCGTATCGCGGAGGAGTGGGCGATAGTCGATGTCCTGTCGCGCGGACGAGCTCAGGTCGCTCTGGCCAGCGGCTGGCTGGCCGACGACTTCGTACTGGCGCCATCGGCCTACGCCGCGCGAAAGCAAGCCGTCTTGGCCGCCGTTCCTGTGTTGCGGACGCTCTGGCGCGGCGATCCTGTGGCTCTTCTAAATGGCGCGGGCGAGAGTAAGGAGACCGCGATCCGGCCCCTTCCGCTTACCCGAGGAATTCCTCTTTGGCTGACTGCGACCTCAAGCACCGAGACATTTAAGGCTGCGCGCGAGCTCGGCACGAACGTGCTGACGGCATTGAATAACCAGAGCTTGGCGGAACTCGCCAGCAACGTTGAACTCCTACGCGCGCATAGTCCTGCCGGCGTTCGCCACCCCAGAATTGCAGTGATGCTGCACACATATGTGGCCCCCACAGACGACCAGGCGCGAAGAATTGCTGCTCCCGCGCTGAGAGAATACCTGCGCAAACACGCAAGTTTGAGAGCGTCCTACTTGCGCGATGCGAGGAACGATCGAGCCATTTCCGAGATGGATATCGAGGACGTGTTGGATGCAGCTGTGGAACGAATGCTTCAACAAGGGCTGATCGGCTCGCCTGCCACGTGCGCCGATCGTCTGCAGGCCCTTGAGGCGATCGGCGTCGATGAGATCGCCTGCCTGATCGACTTTGGCGTGCCGGGTGACTTGGCATTGGAATCGATCGAACGAATCGCTGAGGCCGCCCATATCGCCAGCACGCGACGAGGCTTGAACCCAGCCGCTGTCCGATCCGCACTTGAAGCGCGCCTGCCGCGTCAGATGGTACCGGGATCGCTCCAGAAGGTTGATAGCATACCTCTGACCAAAAACGGAAAGGTTGATTACCGCGCTCTTCTTGCCGCATTGAGCGGCGGCCAGGAGCGGCCGTACTCGGCGCCGACCACAGGCGATCAGTCGATGCTGTGTGCAATTCTGGCCGAGGCATTTCAAGTACCGAGGGTTGGAATCGATGATGATTTCTTCGAGCTTGGTGGATACTCGTTGCTCGCTCTCAAGGTCGCCCGCCAGTTCGAGGAACTGTCCGGCAGGACGCTACCCGTTCGTCTGATTTTCCTGAAGCGAACCGTCAGCGGCATTTGTCAAAGCATTGCTTCTCCGACGCGGAGTACCACCGACTGCTCGGCAGCATCGACGCAAGAGGCATTTCCTGGTGCATGGCCGCTGTCTATTGTGCAGGCCAATCTTTGGATGGCTGAAGAACTCTCGGAGCTCTCGGGGGTCATGAACGTGACGGCAACCCTCCGGCTTCGCGGAGAGCTGAATGCCGAGATGCTACGCCGGAGCGTAAGTGTTGTTACCAACCGCCATCCAATGCTGCGCACAATCTTTGTGAGGACCGAAGAGGGCATTGTACAGCAGATGATAGAGCTTCCGGATGTCCCGTTCATCAAGACGGGCTCTACGGAGAGCGATGATGTGCTGGATGAACGTGTTCGCCGGCTTGCAAACGAACCGATCGATCGGTTCACGGCCACGCCGTTTCGCGCGGTCCTCATCGCAAACGGACCAAAGGATCACGTTCTTGCTCTGACCGTGCATCATTCTGCGAGCGATGGACAGTCCCTCCACCTCGTCCTATCCGAGATCGCAGACGCCTATCGGTCGTTTGCGGCGGACCGAGAGCCTGCTCTTCCAGCGCTGCGTTCTCATTACGCTCAATATGCGGAGCGATACTCGCCCAAGCCACTCAACGAACAAACGGTTCAGCGCTTGCGTCGCCTAGCAGACAAGCTGCGGGATGCCGATCCGGTGCTTGAATTTCCGGGCGCTAAGCACAGGCTGCGCGGGACTGCAAGAGCCGGATCAAGCAGCAGCATTCTTCTCCCCTCTGATGTTCACGAGCGGTTAAGAGTGTTTTGCGCGACGCATGGATGCACTCCCTTCGCCGTGTTCCACGCCACATACGGAGTGCTTCTAGCTAACTATAGTGGCAGGGACGACTTTCTATGTGGAATCGCCACTGCGGGCCGACCTCTTCCTGAACATGAGCGGACAGTCGGTCCGTTTGCGAACCTCGTTGTTTCACGAGTGCAGCTGGATCTAGCTCTCACCTTCTTGGATGTCGTTGCCGCTTCGAGCCGAAGCGCCATTGAGGCAATGGACTCCGAGAGCCTGCGCTTCGAGTGGCTCCTTGAAGAGATGTCGCCTGCGCGCCCAAATGACCGACATCCCCTTGTGCAGGCGGTGATCACCGTCCACGATTCTTTGCAGGCTTCGGGAACGATGTCCTTGCCAGGGCTCGATGTCGAACTCACTGTCGGCGAGCATACGCAGCAAGTCCTCTTCGATCTTACACTGGCCGCAATCAGAACCGATGCCGGCTGGTCCTTGCGATTGGACCACGCAGCGGACGTATTTGACGTAGCCGGAGCGCGACGATTCCTTCAAACATTTCGCAACATCCTCGTTGACGGACTATCGAAGCCGCATGTGCCTGTGTGGAATCTGGAACTGGTCAACGCGGAGGAGAAGATCCTCCTACTGAAGTACGGGCGCGGCTCCGATTCGCCAACGCCGACGGTGCCGCTGCATGACTTGGTCTTGAATCAATCGGCGCGACGCCCGAATGCTATCGCTGTCAGGTATCGCCAAGGAGCGGTGACTTACGGCGGATTGGTTCAACGATCTACCGAGATCGCCGGAAAGCTTCTCGCATGCGGTATTAAACCTGGCGATGTCGTCGGCATCCACATGAGGCGTACGCCGGACATGGTCGCCGGCCTTCTCGCCATACTACGTTGTGGATGCGCCTATCTCCCGCTAGAGCGCGATCTTCCCGACGAGCGTCTTAAGCTGCTTGTGACGAGCAGCAAGGCACGTTGTGTCCTGTCGGACGATGCGTCCGCCGGACAGCCCCGGTTTGGAGTCGGCTGTATCGACTCGGGTGAACCCACGGCGGAGGACGATCAGGCCATTGCGTCGTGGCCTCGGGTACCTGTCCAGGACACGGCATGTGTGCTGTTTACGTCGGGATCGACCGGAGTGCCAAAAGGGGTATGCATACCCCATCAAGGCATTGTGCGACTGGTCAGGGATACCAACTATATCGCGATTTCGGAGTCTGACGTCATACTGCACGCAAACACACTGGCGTTCGATCTGTCGAACTTCGACATCTGGGGAGCGCTGACGAATGGCGCTGCACTTGCTCTCATCGACGATGAGTTGCCGCGTCTCGACGCGATCGCGGATGGCGCGAAGCGCCACGCCGCCAATGTCGCTCTTCTCGCAACCGGAGTCTTTCATGCTCTCGTAGAGGAGATACCCCAGGCGTTGATGCCTGTTCGAACGCTGCTAGTGGCTGGAGACGTGCTATCACCGAAGTTGACGTCCGAGATTCTGGACAGGCAGCCGGACCTCACGATTATCAATGGCTACGGTCCAACCGAATGTTCCACCCTCGCAACGGCATGGCTTGTACGCAACGGATCTACGGTGCCATCACCGGTCCCCATTGGACGGGCGATATCCAATACACGAACGTATGTCCTCAACAGGGGACTGCAGCCAGTCCCTGTGGGGATGGCTGGCGAACTCTACATCGGCGGTCCCGGCGTCGCTAACGGCTACATCGAGCGGGAGGACCTTACCGCAGAGCGATTTATACCGAGCCCGTTTGACCGCGACGACGTGCTCTACCGGACGGGAGACGTTGTATGCTTGGCAGAAAACGGCGAGTTGCAGTTCCTCGGCCGTGCTGATCAGCAAGTGAAGATCAGGGGCATTCGGGTCGAACTCGGCGAAGTTCAGGCAGAACTGCAGAAGCTCCCAGAAATCCACGAGGCCGTCGTGCTTCCGATTGGCGACGGCGCCTTGCGCACGCTCGCTGCCTTCGTTGTCACTGTCCGTCGCGCCAGTATTCATAGTGAAGACGTGATAGCCGCGCTCCGTCAACGGCTACCTCCCTATTTAATCCCATCGATCGTACGAATCCTCCCGATAATGCCGCTTACCGTGAACGGTAAAGTCGACCGAGCAGCGCTCATTGCACTCGGCAAACGGCATGCTGCGCGCCCTGGAGACCCGCGAGACGCAACGCCGGCAGAGCGCCTGGTCGCAGACGTGATCAAAGACGTTCTGGCGATCGCAGACGTAGGCTTGGACGATGACTTCTTCGACTTGGGAGGCACCTCGCTTGCGGGTTTACGGGTGGTCAGCCGCCTGCGCGTCCTGTTCAACATCGACCTAAAGCTCGCATCGGTGTTCTTGCGTCCGACAGTCTCAGGAATGGTGCAGGTACTGAAGTCGTCTGAGGCACAAGAGGGACGGACCGAAGCCGTTGCCCGAGCCCATCTCCGAGTCCGTGCTGATCCCGAATTGGGTCTGACATCAGGCAGGGTTCGTCACGAACGACATATCACGACACCTGCGGAAGAGCACGGCGCAGCAGCGGTCGAATAGGCGGAAGAGGCAAACGATGACACGCACCTTAGAAGACGGAACGAATATCCCTGTTCTTGAATGGGACCGTGGCCAGGGCGTCTCCGCTTGGCTCTCCTCCCACCGCCATGTCGTCGAGACAATACTGGTAAGCAGCGGTGCTGTTCTCTTGAGAGCAGCCCTGAACCGAGCCGAAGATCTGGCCGAGATATCAGCTGCTCTTGGCTATCGTCGCGCCGAATTCGACGAGGAATCATCGCCGCGCAGCCGAGTGTCCGGCGATGTATTCACATCTACCGACTATCCGGCCAGCTATCCTATCCAAATGCATAATGAGTATTCTTATGCATCGGCGTGGCCTCTCCGAATCATATTCGGCTGCCTACAACCAGCTGCCCAGGGGGGAGAGACCCCCATAGCCGATATGCGCCAAGTCTTGGGATTGCTCGATCCGGAATTGGTTGATCGGTTTCGTCGAAAGAAGGTGCTTTATCGCCGAAACTATACATCGGGCATCGGCATCGACTGGAGAACGGCATTTGGCACGACCGACCGTGAAGTCGTGGAGTCCTACTGCGCGAGGAACGGCATCCATGCCATCTGGACTGCAAAAGACGGGCTCTGCACCGAGCAGATCGGCGATGCCGTGTTGATACACCCGGTAACCGGTGACGAGGTCTGGTTCAACCATGCTTTCTTCTTCAACGTGCGCTCGCTGGAGCCCAAAGCATTGAGGGAGTTCCTGCTTCAGGAGGACGAAAGCGATCTCAGCACGCAGACGTTCTACGGAGACGGGAGCTCCATCGGGGCCGACACGATCGAGCAGATCCGTACAGCGATGGCTCGCTGCACCCTAGCGTGGCCATGGCAGACAGGCGACGTACTTATCGCGGACAACATGTTGATGGCACATGGCCGCGGCGCTTATGCCGGACCTCGCCGTATCGTGGTGCTTATGGCGAATGCAATCTCCAGGGCGGAGGTTATGGCGCGATCTATCGACCGACAGAGGCGTTGATCGCACACCATGTCCTGACATTCCTGAATACTCAGTCTGCCAAAGGGCAACAGCATGCAAGAACGCCCGCTTCACGAAGACGATTTTGGAGTTGTGCAGTCACTTCTCACCGCAGACGGGTTCCGCTGGGGCGACAGCACGATCATACCACGATGCAGTGAAGGACCAGTCGAGGCCTCCTTTGCTCAAAGCCGGCTTTGGTTCCTGAGCCAACTACGGCCGAACGACTGGTCGTACAATCTGGCTGCTGCGTTTCGCATTGAAGGACAGGTTGACTGCCATCGCCTCGAGCGCAGCTTCACCCGTGTCATCGAACGCCATGAAATCCTGAACACACTCATCAAGACACAGGACGGAAAGCCGTTTCAGGTACCGTCTGGCATATCCGGCGCATCCGTTCGCGTCACACAACTGGATGTCGCGTGTAATGAAACTCCCGACCCGTTGAGCGACGTTATGCGCGCGGAAGTCGTTCGTCCGTTCGATCTGGCGAATGATCTGCCATTCAGGCTCAACCTCTTTAGGACATCTGACGGCACAGCGGTGTTTCTCGTGGTAGTCCATCACGTTGCTGCCGACGGATGGTCGATCGCGCTGCTCGCACGTGATTTTGCGACCGCGTTTCTTCAAAATGGCGAACGACCATTACCGGCACTTCGGATCAGCTATCGTGATTTCGCTGCTTGGGAGCGGCAACGATGGACCGACGGGTTCATGGAGCAGCCCCTGGCTTACTGGCTGACCCGCCTCAGAGGAGCACCGCTGTGCCTCGACTTTCCGTTTGACTCATCCAGGCGGATGTCGTCGCCACGAGCACGCCGCACAGTGTTCAGCCTGCCGAGGATTGACGTAGACGGGCCGGCGCGACGTCTCAGATCGTCGTCCTATATTGTACTTCTTACGATCTATGCCTTTCTTCTGGCTCGCTATAGCGGAGCAGATGACTTGCTCATCGGCGCGACCGCGGCTGGCCGTACGCGACCAGAATTGGAAGAGATCGTTGGCCTTTTCGCAAACACACTTGTCCATCGTTTCCAGTTCGATTGGGACGTAAGCTTTGCAACTCAAATTCAGAGATTTACCCAAGAGGTCTTCGCCGATCTGGATCACCAGGACGTTCCGTTCGACAAGGTCGTTCAGAGGTCACTGAGCGAACGCAAGGGCAATTCATCTCCGCTGTTCCAAGTTGCCTTTGTACTTCAGAATGGGCCGCAACTTTCCGAAAGCCTGCCTGGGGCTGCAATCACGCAGGTCTCCGTGCCTGTGGCAGCAACGCGATTCGATCTCTCGCTGGCGGCCGAACTTGTTGATGATCAATATCGTATGACGTTATACTATAGAGATGGTCTGCTGTCAGACGAGTTCGCCGCAGATTTTTGCCGTCGATACGCCATCGCGCTCGCCAATGTTGCAAACGACGAGCGCACTCCACTTCGACGCGTGAGCATTCTTAGTGACGATGAGCAAATGTCATTTGTGTCTAATCCGGCCCGCAGGTCGGCGGCACCTCTCGATACAGAGCGCACGGTCTTCGACGTGATCTCTGAGAGATCCAATAAATCACCCGACGAAATTGCGCTGATGTTCGGCCACCATAGATGGTCATATCGCGATCTAATGTTACGAGTAGCAGAAGTCAGCGAAGCTCTGAGGACGAAGGGAGTCCGCTCCGGTAGCGTCGTAGGTCTATTGATGCGCAGGTCTGCCGAGACTGTCGCAACCATCTTGGGCATCCTATCTGCCGGAGCCGTTTATGTCCCGCTGGATCCTGACTATCCCGCCAGCCGCCTGAGTTTCATGGAAGACGACAGCGACATGGTCGTCGTCGTGACGGACACGAATACCATGAACGGAACATCATGGGTGCCAGGGTCGATGCTTATCATCGACGAGGTCTCGCGTGGAGCGTGCGGTGTGTATGAAGCGGGCCTTCCCGGCGATGCCATCTACATCATGTATACGTCTGGCTCCACGGGGCAGCCGAAGGCCGCGATCAATCTCAATCGGGGCATTGTAAACTTTGTCGAAGGCATTCAACAGAGCTATCCGATCGGTCCTGGAGATCGGGTGCTCCACAAGGCATCGCTGCAATTCGATGTTTCGGCCTGGGAGATCTTCTGGCCATTGATGCATGGTGCCAGCATTGTGATCGCGCCGTCCGGTGCTCAATCGGACCCCACTGAATTGGAGCGTCTCATCGACACCGGAGGCGTAACGGTCGCGCACTTCGTGCCATCAATGCTGGCGGCCTTCCTGGCCGGGATCTCCAGGAACTCCTGCCCAACATTAGCTACCGTATTCGTTGGGGGGGAAGCTCTTCCACCAGATTTGATATCGCGCTTTGGGGCCAAACTTCGCGCGCAGCTTATCAATAGCTATGGCCCGACAGAAACCTCCATCGGCGTGACCCTGTGGGAATGTGAAGCAGACTATCAGGGAGCTGTGTCGCCGATCGGATACCCGATGCCAAATGTCAGGCTTTACGTACTCGATAAGCACCTCAATCCCGTGCCGGACGGCGTGCCCGGGCAGTTATTTATTGCTGGCAACTGTCTCGGCGCTGGGTACTTGAACCGCCCAGATCTGAACCGAGAGCGATTTCTGTGTGAGCCGGGATACTCAGGCAAACAGATGTACGCATCGGGTGATCTTGTGAGACGACGCCCCGATGGCAGTCTGCTGTTTTTGGGACGGCTTGATCATCAGGTGAAGATTCGCGGTCAGCGTGTAGAGCTGGGCGAGATTGAGACCATCTTGCGGCAGGTGCCTGGTGTACGAGATGCGGTTGTCCTCGCCCAGAAGAGGGCATCTGAAGGCGGGCGGCTTGTTGCATATGTCTGTCGAAGCGCTGGGGCTATCCTGGACGAGCTGATCGTGCGTTCGGCGCTTGCGCGAGAGCTGCCGAGCGCCATGGTCCCGTCCCGCGTTATCCTGTTGGACGATCTTCCGACAACGGTGAATGGAAAATTGGACAGCGCGAGACTGCCGGAGCCCGACCTCGAAGACGGTTCGCAGCCTGTACCGAAGTTCATGAGCGCTATCGAAGCCATGGCAGCAGATATCTTCTATGAGGTCCTCGGAAGGCGACCTGAGAATGCGAATGCAGAGTTCTTCGCAATGGGAGGGCATTCGCTCCTCGCCGTTCAAGTTCTCTCGATCGCATATCAGCGCACCGGAAAGAGAATTCGACTCGCTCAGTTTGTTGAAGACTCAACGGTGGGCGCCCTTGCCACGCTTCTGGGTGAACCCACGGTGCGGGATAACGGCAGCGTCCATTTCCTTCGGCGCGGAACATCGGGATTTACACTTGTCCTTATTCATCCAGCGTTGGGTTTGATTTCGGGCTATCGAGAAATTGCGTCCGCGATGCCTCCCAGCTGGAATGTGCTCGGAATCGAAAATGTGGACACGCTATCCGAGGAAGAAAGCATCGAGGAGAAGGCGGCCGTCTATCTCTCCTGGATAGAAGACATGCTTCCCGGGCATAGAGTTGTTTTGGGTGGATGGTCGAGTGGAGGCTTGATTGCGTGCGAAATGGCGCGACTTATGTCCAACTCCGGGGCCGCCCCGGACCTTCTTGCGCTCATCGACAGCCATCTCCACGACGATCCAGGCGCACGATTCGCCACCGATTACAAGCCTTGGGTCGGGTTCATCAGAGCTCTCGGTCTAGACATCGACGTACTCGAAGCGCTTCCTTCGGAAGAGTTTATCCGCGGCTCTGAAGAGAAACGCATTGCACTGATAACAGAACAACTGCGGCGTATTCCGACGGGTGGGGGCGATATGACGACCTTGATCCGATCGTATAGATCAAACGCTCTGGCTGCCAGCCGATATCGACCGGACGCATTGCACGTCCCGTCGACACTCTTCATTGCATCCGAATACTCTGATCCGGACCTGATGCGACGGCGCTGGAGTGCCATTTTGCCGCTTTGCGAGTACCTCAATCTCGACGCAACTCACGAATCGATTGTCCGTGCAAACAATGCAACTAGCATTGCTGCAGCAATCGATTCTCGCGTCAGCGCAAGGCCACGGCTTCCATAGCCACGCAAGATCGTGGGGACATGTTTGATCTAATGTTTGGCGTTGGACGAACAACTGACACGTGAAAGTAGAACGTCGAAACTACGGCCGGCTGAACATCTTCGGCAAACACAAATGTGTGAATTGCCGAGCGCAAGTGTCCTGCAATTTCCCCCGTTGCGAAAGATCATCGCGAGAGGCCACGACGAAGAGGATCTACGAATGGGAGGAAATCGCGATATAGCCGGCTTCGGGCACCACCAGTTGCTCGAGAAACCCATTCTATCAGCTCTGGTCAACCTTTCTACGCCGACTGTGTCGTCAACGCTGTGCCAGATTGCCGCACAATTTTGCGAAGTGTTTTTCATAGGGCAAATTGGCACAGTTGCTTTGGCAGGCATGGGTCTTGTTTACCCAGCATTCATGCTCATGCTGACAATGGCAACTAACTCGCTGGGCAGCAGCGTCACCTCAGCTATTGCGCGAGCGTTAGGCGCAGGCCGCCGAGCGGAAGCAAACTTGCTCGTCATTCATGCCGCCGTAATCTCCGTTGCTGGTGGCTGCCTGTTCATGTGCATCTTTCTGGTTGCAGGGCCCGCGCTCTACGTTGCCATGGGAGGCACTAACGAAGCGCTTGACGAAGCCATCCGCTACTCGGACGTACTGTTCGGCGGAGCAATTGCCTTCTGGCTGGTCGGCGTTTTGATGGCAATCGTTCGAGCCTCCGGAAACGTTAAGCTGCCAGCCAACGTCGCGTTCGGTACAGCGCTGGTCAAGGTATCTCTGAGTCCGTTGCTCATGTTCGGAATTGGTCCTATTCCAGGCCTCGGGCTTCAGGGCGCAGCTATAGCGGCCGTCGCTTACTGCGTGATTGGCTCAGCAGTGCTGCTCGTGTACTTATTTAGTGGTCACGCAGCGCTATATCCATCGTTAGCGGAATTCGAATTTCGCCTTGGGCTTTTCTGGGAAATGCTACGAGTGAGCCTTCCGGGCATGCTGAACAATGCGGTTACCAACTTGATGGTGCTGTTTCTGATAACCCTGGTCGCCTCTTACGGAACCCTTGCGGTTGCCGCCTATGGCGTGGCTCTGCGAATAGAGTATCTGATGCCATCAATCGTGTTCGGCTTCGGCACTTCAATCGTGACGCTGGTCGGAACAAACATTGGAGCTAACAAGGCCAAGCGAGCTAAGCGGGCTGGCTGGTTTGGCGGTTTTCTCACTTCGGCCACGACCGGTGGGCTTGGCTTTGTGTTGGCAATATTCAGCGAGTATTGGGCCACCGTATTTAGTTCTGATCAATCAGTCGCAATGATCGCGGCGAGCTATTTTCGCCTTGTCGGGCCATCCTTTGCGTTCCTCGGACTAGCGCTGGCCCTCTATTACTATTTTATCGGTACAGGAAACGTACTGCCTGCAGTGTCTGCGCGGATCACACTCGCCCTATGCACAGGAATTGCTTCGTGGGTGACGGTTCACGTAGCTAAAGCAGAGATCTCATGGCTCTTCGGTGTGATGGCAGCATCCTTTTCGATGAATGGCATCATCATGGGGGCACTTCTGCACAGACAAAAGTGAACGCATTCTACGTTCACTTGCTCCGGATGGGGCTCTTATAGTTGATGATGCAGGTCAGGACTCGTCAGGTGGAAGCGGAGATCGAGCGTGCCCGAGGCTGCTTTCGTTACCCTTGAGACCCCGCGCCTCAAGTTGCGCCCCTTCACAAACGCGGATTTCGAGGCATTCGCTCAAATGACCGGCGACCCTCGGGTCATGCAGTATTTGGGAGATGGGCGGGCGTTGAGTCGAACCCGCGCTTGGTTTGAAATGGCTGCTTTTATCGGCCACTGGCATCTGCTTGGCTTCGGCGAATGGGCAGTTGAGGAGAAGTCGACAGGAGCTTTCGTCGGGCGGATCGGTCTGCAGCGGCCTGATGGGTGGCCGGCTACCGAGGTCGGCTGGATGTTGTGCCATGAGCACTGGGGCAAGGGTTACGCGCTCGAGGGCGCTCGCGCGGCGCTCGACTACGCGTTCCGGCAGCTGAAGAGTGAGCGCATAATCAGCATGATTCACCCGGATAATGCAGGATCAATTCGCGTTGCCGTGCGCCTTGGCGAGACCTTCGAGCGGCGAATGACTGTGAATGGTAGAGATCGCCTGATATACTCAATCAGCCAAACGTAGTCACGTCGAACGGAGATCAGGTTCTGCAGGCAGGGTATCGTAGCCGGTTTTGGTGTCGAATGATTTCTGGCTTGGGAGGCCCTGAAACGAGGCCCGATTTGCGCGGGGTGGTAGATCGCTGCGGCTTTCCAGCAGTGCTGTCGATGTTGGACAGCTCGCGGAGCCTCGTGAGCATCTGTATCGTACGCTCCGGCGAGGACCGCCAACTGAGCGATTGCCGGGCTTGAAGCTTGACCGGTTCGACGAGGCAGCACCGGATATCTCGGCGAGCCTCCAGTTCCACGCCAGCAGGTCGGAGACCTTGCTGGCCAGATGATCCGGCAACCTAGTCAGGATGTCGGTGAGCCACGGTTCATCTGCGGCGCCAGCAGCAGAACATAGTCGGCATAGATCCAGTCTGCCATCGACGAGCCCGCCGACCGGCCGGTGGCTTCCGGCGGCCCAGGCCGTTTGGCCGCCTCGCGCGGCCCGGAGAATTCGCCGTTGGCCTTGGCTCCGGCGCGTGAGGCGAGCGCCAGCCTGCAGCAGATGTTCTTGGGCTGGCGGAGAGAGTGCCCGCCACATCAAGCCATCTAAATCATTGAAATATCTATCCAGTAATTCTCACATTCTGAATTGAACACCCGAAATTGTACCCGGTCCTCAGAAGGCCTGCGCTTGAATTTGCGGTCGCGCTGAACTTCCGCCTCCTCCACATTGAAGGGTCAGCGCCGAAAGCAATCCTCGATTGCAACTTGGCCGCCCGATCGCGCCTGGAGTGGTATTGCGCTCGTCGTCTGTTGTTACGAAGAGGCGCCTTCACCGATCTGGTTGCAAGGACCGAGACAGCGCCCTGCGATTGGCTTGGCCTAAGCCGAATCCGACGATGTTCAGATCCCCCATCGTTGGCTGCGGAGCACCGTCATCGCTGGCAGTCATCATCTGATGACACCTGATGCCCAGCGACGGAATCAACGATTATTTCGCGGGCCTCGAATGGCGAAGCGGACGTCCTTGGAAATGCCGAGCCGGCACGCTCGGAACTCTCCGCTGTCGAGATTGCTCCGATCAGCAGCATGGCTCCCATCGCGGCACGGCGGCCGCTGTCCGACAGGATCAGAGAAAAGTCAACTGTTGACACTTTGCCAGGGGGCCGGCTATCAATCTGGCGTGGACAGGCGGATTTCGAGAATGGTCAAGACCTGCAAGCTCTTCATCGACGGCAAGTGGACGGATAGTTCGGACGGCAGCAGCTTTCCTGCGATCAATCCTTTCGATCAGCAGATCTGGGCGACCATCCCTTCGGCCACGCAGGCTGACGTGACCAGCGCGATTGCCGCGGCACGACGCGCTTACGAGACGAGATGGCGCCACACCACCGGAGCCGAACGCGCGACACTCCTGGGCCGGCTTGCAAGCCTGATCGAGGACAATGCGGAACCGCTGTCGGTGCTCGAGACCACCGACAATGGCAAGGTGATCCGCGAGACCCGATCGCAGATGCTGTTCGCCGCCCGACTGTTTCGCTTCTACGCCGGCTATGCTGACAAGATCTACGGCAGCGTCATCCCGCTGGATCAGCCGGGAATGGTCGATTTCGCCATGCGGGAGCCCTATGGCGTCGTCGCCATCATCACGGCGTGGAACTCGCCGATTTCGCTGCTCTCCAACAAACTCCCAGCGGCGCTCGCAGCGGGCAATTGCGTCGTCATCAAGCCTTCCGAGCACGCCTCGGTAACGACGCTGGAGATCTGCAAGCTCGTCGAGAGGGCGGGCTTCCCGCCTGGCGTCATCAACGTCGTCACCGGCGCCGGCGACGTCGGCCGCACGCTGGTCGCGAGCCAGAACATCGACAAGGTCAGCTTCACCGGAAGCCCGGCGGTCGGTCGCGAGATCGCCGCGACTGCAGGCCGGAATCTCCGCCCGGTGACGCTGGAGTTGGGCGGCAAGTCACCCAACATCATCTTCGCCGACGCGGATCTTGACAAAGCCGTGGTTGGAGCGCTTGCGGGAATTTTCGGGGCAACCGGCCAGACCTGCATCGCAGGCTCCCGCCTGCTCGTGCAGCGTCCGGTCTATCAGCAGGTCGTGCAACGTCTCGCCGCGCGGGCCGAAAAGATCGTGATGGGAGATCCGCGCGATCCGGCCACCGAGATGGGGACGGCGGCCAACACGCCGCAGTTCGATCGGATCATGGAGTTCATCGGTGCCGCCCGCAAGGAGGGCGCCCGACTGGTGACCGGCGGAGAGCCGGCACGTGACGGTGCCTTGGCCAGGGGACTGTTCATCAGGCCGACGATCTTCGCAGACGTGAACAACCAGATGCGGGTTGCCCGCGAGGAGATCTTCGGACCGGTGCTGTCGATCATTCCGTTCGACGACGAAGCGGACGCGGTGACCATCGGCAATGATACGGAGTACGGCCTGGCTTGCGGCGTCTGGACGCAGAACCTGCCGCGGGCGATGCGCATGATCCGGGTGATGCGGACCGGCGTCGTCTGGGTGAACACCTACCGCGTGGTGTCCGCTCAGGCTCCCTTCGGCGGCGTGAAGAACTCCGGCTTCGGCCGTGAGCGCGGCGAACAGGGCCTGCTCGAATTCACTGTCAGCAAGAACGTGATGATCGATTTCTCCGACGAGACAAGAGATCCATTCGCGATCAGAGTCTAGGGCGCCGTCAGCGCCGGCCAAGCCGTTCAGCGAAGGTACGAGAACATGACCTATCTGGTCGCCGCCGACCTGCCAACGATGCCAGCCGGCGAACGTTTCCGCAATCTGCTCAAGCGTCCCGGGATCCTGCAGATTCCGGGCGCGCATTGCGGGCTCGCAGCGCTGCAGGCCAGGCAGGCCAGGTTCGAAGCCGTCTATCTGTCAGGCGCGGCGATGTCCGCATCGATGGGATTGCCTGACCTCGGCATCCTGACGATCGATGACGTGTGCTTCTACACGCGGCAGGTTTCACGGGCGGCCCATCTTCCGGTCCTCGTCGACGGCGACACCGGCTATGGCGAAGCGCTCAATGTCATGAGCATGGTGCGAGCATTCGAGGACGCCGGAGCGGCGGCGGTGCAGATCGAGGACCAGATCCTGCCCAAGAAATGCGGTCACCTGAACGACAAGAAGCTGATCGCGCCAGAGGAGATGGCGGCCAAGGTCGCGGCCGCCGTCAAGGCGCGGCGGCATCTCTACATCGTCGCGCGAACGGACGCGGCATCGAGCGAGGGACTGGACGCCGCCATCCAGCGCGCCAAGCTCTACGTCGAGGCCGGAGCGGATGCCATCTTTCCCGAAGCGCTGACCGATCGGGACGCGTTCGCGAAGTTTGCCGACGCGATCCAGGTGCCGCTGCTCGCCAACATGACCGAGTTCGGCCGCACGCCATTCATGACCTCCGCCGATTTCGAGCAGCTCGGCTACAAGATGGTGATCTGGCCGGTGAGCTCGCTGCGCATGGCTGCAAAGGCGCATGCAGACCTGTTCGAAGGCATTCGCAGGGATGGCGGAACACATCGGCTGATCGACCGCATGCAGACCCGCGCCGAACTCTACGCCACGATCGGATATCACGAATACGAAGCGCTCGACTCCTCGATCATCAGATCGGTGACGCCGGAGGAGATGCCGCAGGACCAGGCGGACTGACCGTCCATGGCCGATGAATTGCAGGCAAGTCGCCGCCCGAACAGGAGAAACGCACTATCGTCGTTCGCTTGCTGCAGCCTTTTCACGCGGCGGACGGCCGCCCCCTGCCCTGGGCTTGGTCGCCGCGGCGGGCGGATCGACATCCTGACGCAGCGTGGCGGCCAACATCTGCTCCTCGACGTACCGACGCGCGTTTCTGATGTGCAGCCGCATCTTGCGCTCGGCATCCTCCGGATCGCGACGGCACAGCGCCGCGACGATGTCCTTGTGCTCCTTCAGCGCCAGCCTGGCGCGACCGGGCTTGGTGCTCGATTTGTAGCGGTAGACCCGCAGCAGATAATACAGGTCCTCGCAGAGCATGTTGATCAGGCGGGCGTTGCGGCTTCCCTTGACGATCCGAAAATGGAAATCGAAATCTTTCGATTCCTGATAGTAGCCGGTGCCCTCCTGGACGCTGCGCTGCTGCTGGTGCTGATCGAGCAGCTCAGACAGCGCTTCCAACTCCTCATCGGTCATGTTCGTAGCGGCCAGCGAGCAGGCGAGCCCCTCGAGCACTTCGCGAAGCTGCAGGACCTCATAGAGATCCTTCGGCGAGATCGCCGCCACCCTGACGCCGATGTTGGGCGTGCGCTCGAGCAGCTTGCGTCCTTCCAGCCGACGGATCGCCTCGCGGAGCGGACCACGGCTGACGCCGAGCGATGCGGCCAGCGTCTGCTCGCGCAACTTGCTGCCCGGCTGAAGCTCGCCGCTGATGATCGCGCCTTCGATGCGCTCGACGAGCGTGTCCACCAGCGACCGTGCTGAGACTTTGCGATTGAGTAACTCGGTCATCGTGCCCTTTCGAAGCCTACGGCAGCCTTGCAGAATCCCTGGGACTGATCAGTTCAGCGTCGGACACAACAGGCAAAGATGCCGGGTTCCCGGGGGCGATCCCGCAAGCGCGGCAGCCTCATCGACGCCTATGTAGCACGAGGACGGCAGATTCCTACTATCCCGTGGCTGATACCGCTCCCGTTTTCAACCGAAATAAGTCGAAAGAACAAACGCTTACGCAAATATTGACGGGCGCCCCCGGGCGCGCCGTCGCCGCACAGCGAAGTCGAGATCGCGGCCGCCGGCCGAAGTCGTCGCCGCAGCCTAGGACGCGGAGCGATAGATCACCTGCCCCTCGAACAGCCGACGCGCGGTTCTGTAGACGGCTCCGTAGTCGGCCGTCAGCATCCCTCCTTCCCCGGACACACGAGCGTCCACCAGTGTCACTCCTGACGGATGGGCAATACGGATCGGACCGGCCGCCGTCGTTAGTGCAGCTGGCAGACTGCCAGGAATCCGGGTCGCCACGGCGAGACAGATCGCGCCCGTGATCGGGACCGCTCGGTGTGGCTGTCCCACGGAAATCATCCGGACGGAGAGGTCCGCATCCGCCGCCTTGAGCTCACGGCCGGACAGCGTTCGCCCTGCCTTGGGGACCGAAACCATCGCGACCTTCGGGACGCCGGTCATTCGCCGGGCGCTGTCACGGTCTGTCGCGATTCCCATCGCGACCGACGCACAGCAACGGATCTCTTCCATGCGCGCGAGAAAGATCTCGTCGCGCTCGAGCGCTTGCGGCGGCTCGTCGCCGGCCTTCCCGACCGCCTCGGCCGCCACAAACACACAAGGATTGGCGGCATCGACGCACGACGTCTCGATGCGCCCGAGGCCAGCGATGTCGAACGTGTCAAGGGCATGCCCCGTCGGCAGAAGCCGTCCCGTCCTGGCGCCGCCGGGCGCAACGAATTCGAGCCGGATCGGAGCCGCCGTTCCGGCAACGCCGTCGATTTCGGCGTCGCCGTGCGCAGCCAGCCTGCCGCCCTCGACGGGAAACCGCGCCACGATGATCTTCGAGGTGTTCGTATTGTGGATTCGAACGACGGCTTCGCCGTCGGTCGGCCTATCGACGATGCCCTCCTCGATTGCGAAGGGGCCGACGGCCGATGACATGTTGCCGCAATTGCCGCCATAATCGACAAACGTATCCTGGATGCCGACCTGGACGAAGGTGTAGTCGACGTCGGCATCCGCTCTCGTCGATGGACCGATGACGCAGATCTTGGACAACGAGGAGAGCCCGCCGCCCATGCCGTCCAATTGCCGGCCGTTCGGATCGGGCGAGCCCATCACCTGAAGGAAGATCGGATCCCAGTCGTCACGGTCGGCCGGCAGATGCCCGCGCTGGAACATGACCGCCTTGGACGTCCCACCCCGCATGAAAACCGCAGGCAGCCGGCGATACAGCATGAGCCTTCACGTCCTCACGTCAGCGGATCGGCGTCGAGCCGAACGATGTCTGCAGGTCCACCCGGCTGCGCCGGATAGCGTGCGAGAACGAGCGGATCGTGCCCAGGGATGATGTGAGCCGGCGACGAAGCGAGCTTGAGCATCGCATCGTAGCCGTCGAGCATCTCGCTCAGATCGCAGACGATCGGAAACGGCCGGCGCTGCTCGAAATTGGCGTAATAATGCGAGGCGTCGGACGCCAGGACCACCCATCCGCGCCGGGTCCGGACGCGCACGAATTGCAGTCCGCGGGAGTGCCCGCCGACGAGATGCACCGTGACGCCATCGGCGATCTCGCTCGCACCATCATGGAACGTGACTCGTCCCTGATAGAGCTTGTGGATCATCGCGCTGACATCCTCAGCCTCGAATGGATGGCGCAGCGTCGCATGGCACATGCATCGTCCGGTGCAGTACTGCATTTCCCGATCCTGCACGTGATAGGTCGCGTTCGGCAGGATATCGTGATTGCCGGCATGATCGTAATGCATATGCGTCACGACAACGTCCTTGACGCTCTCGAGCGCGATCCCTGCAGCCTTCAAGCCTTCGGCCACCGGACGCCGGACCTGCCGCTGGCGCTTGCGTCCCATCGTCTCGTCGAATCCGGTATCGACGACGATCGTGCGCCCCCCGCCCTTGAGCGCCCAGACGAAGAAATCCATCGGCATCGGACCATCATGCGGGTCTCCGCCGATGAAGTTGTCGCGCGCCCGCCGTTCGGCGATCTGCGCATAGTGGACAGCGACGATTTCGTATTCGGACATGCCTTGCTCCCGGTCAGGCGGTCGCCCAGCGGCGTTGCAGCGCATCGCGGCCCGCCGATGCAGCGTTCGGCGTCACCGTCCCGCCCTGCGATCGCAGCAAGCGACGGAGCGCCCGGCAGACCATTAGGCCGGCGCGACCCGCGGCACTGCGACTTTCCCTAGGAGTTTCCATGAGCATCCTTATTGTAGGAACTTGCTGGTTCGGATTGCAGGACCCGAACCTGAAGTTCAGTGCGATGCCACCACAGCCGCACCATACTGTCAACAGTTCTCACAAAAAGTGCAAACTGTAGACACTTGATGCAATTCGCGCTAAGAGGACGGCAGGAAAGCCAAGAACAACTCCTCGGGAAAGGATTCTGCCGTGAAGGAATACGACGTCATCGTTGCCGGCGCGGGCAATGCCGCGCTGTGTGCCGCAATTTCCGCGCATGAGAACGGGGCACGCGTGCTGATTCTCGAACGCGCTCCGGAGGCGGAAAAGGGCGGTAACTCCTACTTCACCGCCGGCGGCTTTCGCTTCGTGCACGATGGCGCCGAGGACATCGCCAAGGACATCATCCCGGATCTCACGCCGGAAGAGCGCGCCAAGATCGTCATTCCGCCGCATACGCGCGAGTTCTTCTACAACCAACTGATGGAGATCACGCACCACCAGTCCGACGAAGACCTCGCCAACCTCCTGATCGACCGCTCCCGATCCACCATGGGCTGGCTCCGCGGTCATGGCATCCGCTTCGTCCCGATGTATGGCCGGCAGTCCTTCCTGGTCGACGGCAAGCACCACTTCTATGGCGGCGTCAACATCGAGGCGGTCGGCGGCGGCGCGGGCCTGGTCGAGGCCGAGCTGGCGCGGGCGCAGAAGCTCGGCATCGAGATCCGCTATGGCACCGCGTTGATCGGGCTGGTGCAGCGCGATGATCGCGTGATCACCGCGGTCAAGGTCAGGACCCAGCAGGGCTATGCCGAGATTCCGGCGAAGTCCGTGATCCTTGCCTGCGGCGGCTTCGAGTCCAATCCCGAGCTGCGCGTCCGCTATCTCGGACCGGGCTGGGATCTCTGCCGCGTGCGCGGCACCCGCCACAACATGGGTGAAGGCATCTTTGCCGCGCTCGCCATCGGCGCGCGCCCCTATGGCAACTGGTCGAGCTGCCACGCCTGCGAATGGGATATTTCCGCCCCGCCCTATGGCGACCGCTGGGTGCTGGACAATTTCCAGAAGCATTCCTATCCGCTCGGCATCATGGTCAACCTCAACAGCAAGCGCTTCGTCGACGAGGGCGAGGACTATCGCAACCTGACTTACGCAAAGTTCGGCCGCGAGATCATGAACCAGCCGCGCCGCACTGCGATCCAGATCTTCGATCAGCAGACGGTCGGCATGCTGCGGGACGAGTATCGCATCAAGCAGGTGACCAAGGCGGAATCCGACACGATCGCCGGCCTCGCCGAGCAGCTCGAGCTCGATCCCGTGGAGCTGGAGAAGACGATCAGCGCATACAACGCGGCCTGCGGTCCCGAGCCGTACAATCCGGCCGTGCTCGACGGCAAGGCGGCGCGCGGCATCTCGCCGCCCAAATCCAACTGGGCGCTTCCGATCAACCAGCCGCCTTACGTGGCCTTTGTGACGACGACCGGCATCACCTTCACCTTCGGCGGCCTGCAGGTCAACACGCGCGGCGAGGTGCAGGATATGACCGACCAATCCATCCCCGGCCTCTATGCGGCGGGCGAGCTGGTGGGCGGGCTGTTCTTCGAGAACTATCCGGGCGGCACCGGGCTGATGTCCGGCTCGGTGTTCGGCAAGCTCGCCGGCGAAAGCGCGGCAGCCTATGTCGGCGCAAATCCGCGACAATCGGCGGCTTGAGCGAGCGACCCCACTTCATTTGACAGATCGATCAAGCGGCCTGCCCAGCGCACTGGCTACGACCTGGCGCTGGGCGGGTGACGGACTTGGTGAGAGCGCTCCTGCTTCGGCCTGAATGGCTGAGGCCGGCAGGTCGGCGCGCGCGCGGTCGCGTGTATCGATGAGACCCCTGACTTCAACAAAGCAAGAACGCACCAGGAGGAGACATGCCAAATTTCTTGAGAGGAACCACGCGCGCGCTCTGCATGGCGCTCATCATCGCCGGCACGAGTGCCGCCATGGGCGGCGACAACGATCCGGTCAAGATCGGCGTCCTGACCGATATGAGCAGCCTCTATAAGGATATCGGTGGTCCAGGCAGCGTCGAGGCGGCCAAGATGGCCGTCGAGGATTTCGGCGGCAGCGTTCTCGGCAAGCCCATCGAGGTCATATCCGCCGACAGTCAGGTCAAGGTCGACGTTTCCACGAACATTGCCCGCAGCTGGTTCGATTCGGGGGTCGACGTCATCACCGACCTGCCCTCGTCCGGCATCGCGCTCGCGATCATGGAGATGTCCAAGACCAAGAAGAAGATCGTCCTGGCCACCGCCGCCGGCAGCTCGGAAATCACCGGCAAATCCTGCTCACCCTACACGGCCCATTGGATCTGGGACACCTACGCCATGTCGGCCAGCATCGGCGGGGCCGTTGCCAGGCGCGGTGGCAAGGACTGGTTCTTCATCTCCGCCGACTATGTCTTCGGCCAGACTCTGGAGCGTGACACGACGGCCATTGTCACGGCCAATGGGGGCCGCGTGCTGGGTTCGGTCAAGCACCCGCTCAACACGTCGGACTTCTCATCCTATCTGCTCCAGGCCCAGTCCTCCGGCGCCAAGGTCCTCGCTCTGGCCAATGCCGGTGCCGACACTACCAATGCCCTGAAGCAGGCGATCGAATTCGGCTTGCCGAAATCCGGCATCGAGCTGGTGGCGATGGTTGCCTTCGTCTCGGACGTCTATGGCCTCGGGCTCAAGGATTCGCAGGGGCTGATGCTGGCGGAGGCGTTCTATTGGGACATGAATGACGAGACCCGCGCCTTCTCCAGCCGCTTCTATGAGCGCATGAAGCGCATGCCGACCATGATCCAGGCCGGCACCTACAGCGCGATCATGCATTACCTCAAATCCGTCCAGGCCGTCGGCAGCAAGGATGCCGACAAGGTGATGGCGCAGATGCGCGCGGCGCCGATCAACGACTTCATGACCCATAACGGTAAGTTGCGCGCCGACGGCCGCGTGCTGCGCGACATGTACCTGTTCCAGGTCAAGACGCCGGTGGAGTCGAAGGGTCCCTGGGATCTGTACAGACTGATCGAAACGATTCCCGCAGAGAAGGCCTTCCGGTCGATGGCAGAGGGTGGTTGCCCACTCGTGAAATAGCAGGCGCGCCATCCCAGCCGGCGCTGCCACGCGAACGCGGGCGGTGCCGGCGTCCCGCGACTCCAGCCGTTAGAGCCGCCATATTGGCGGCATCACGTCCAGGTCAGACGGACAGAAGCGAGCGGGTCAGGTCTGCGTGCCGACGATAGTGATGGGCACTTCCTCCGAACAAGGTATCGATCGCGACCAGCCGTTTGAAATACGCACCGACATCCAGTTCCTCGGTCACCCCCATGGCGCCATGCAGCTGGATCGCCTGCTCGCCGACGAACCGCGCGCATCGTCCGACCTTCGCCTTGGCCGCAGATGCCGCGCGTGACCGCGCGATGGGATCGGCCTCGACCATCAGCGCCGCGCGGAGCGCGATCGAGCGGGCCTCGTCGCATTGCACCGCCATGTCGGCAAGCCGATGCCTGACGACCTGATTGGCCGATAGCGGGCGCCCGAACTGCTTGCGGACGGACGTATATTCCACGGTCATCTCCAGCAGTTTCTGCATGATGCCGGCAGCCTCTGCACACAGCGCGGCGATCGCGCGGTCGACGGCCCATTCGATGTCGCCCAGCGCGTCACACGCCTCGCCCAATAGCGCGGTGGCCGGCAGCTTGACGTCCGTGAGGTCGAGGTGACTGGCGCGGCCGCCGCCGAGACAGGGGAAGTCGTGCACCGCGAGGCCTGGTGTTGCCGACGGGATCAGGAACAGTCCCAGTCCGCCCGACAGCCTCGACGACGCCAGCATCTGCACGGAGACAATGAAGAAGTCTGCAGCACGGCCGTCGAGCACCGCGATCTTGCTGCCCTTCACCTGCCAGCCGGTCTCGATGTCCGTCGCGCGCGTCGCGACAGCGGCCAGGTCGAAGCGAGCAGTGCGTTCTGCGTGAGCAAAGGCGAGCCGTACGGTCCCGTCGGCAACCCTCGGTAACAACGCCTGCTTTTGCGCCTCGGTCCCCCGCCTGCCGACCAGGCCGGCGCCGAGCACAACGGTCGACAGATAGGGCTCCGACACGAGGCCCCGTCCGAACGCTTCCATCAGGATGGCGATCTCGACCGCACTGCCGCCGAGCCCGCCACAGGCCTCCTCGAGCGGAAGCGCCAGCCAGCCGAGTTCGGCGAATTGCCGCCAATCATCCCGCACGACATCTGGCGCATCGTGAACTGCGGCTCGGCGAGCGTCATTGCTGCGTCGATTGGCGACAAAGCGCTGCACGGCTTCGCGCAACAGCCGCTGCTCCTCGTTCGGATTGAGATCCATGCTGCCTGTCCTGCCATCACCGGGCGCGGCGAGCGACGCCGACGCTCTGCCGACACGCGTCTGCGGTTGCTGCGTTGCTTGACAGAAAACCGAAAGGCACAGATTGTCAACAGTTGTCAGTTTGTGCCGCTACCCTGCACGGGAGGCGACGTGCACGCAGCTTCGAGGAGACGGACGTGGACCTCAATCTGGATGCAGACGAACTCAGCTTCGCCGAAGAAGTCCGGGACTTCCTCGCAGCCAATCTGACGCCGGACATGAAGCGGGCCTGGGCCATGACCGCGTCGGCCTCCTCCGAACCCGAGATCGGGATGGCCTGGCAGCGCGCGCTGCATCGGCGCGGCTGGGGCGCGCACGGATGGCCCGCCGAATATGGCGGCCCGGGCTGGTCCTTCACGCAAAAATGGATCTTCGAGACCGAATGTGCCCGGGCCGGGACGCCGAACGTAAACAGCATGGGCGTCAACATGGTCGGGCCGGTCATCATCGGCTTCGGCTCGCCCGAGCAGAAGCGATTCTATCTGCCGAGAATCCTGTCCGGCGAGGATTATTGGTGCCAGGGCTATTCCGAGCCAGGCGCAGGATCCGACCTCGCCTCGCTGCAGACACGCGCGAGGCGCGATGGCGACGACTATGTCATCACCGGCAGCAAGATCTGGATCACGCACGCGCACCATGCCAATCGCATGTTCGCCCTGGTGCGCACCAATGAGACCGAGCGAAAGCAGAACGGCATCTCCTTCATCCTGGTCGACATGAAGAGCCCAGGCATCACGGTCCGGCCGATCGTGACGATCGGCGGCGACCACGAGGTGAACCAGGTGTTCCTGGACGACGTCCGCGTGCCGGTCGCCAATCGCGTCGGCGACGAAGGCGCAGGATGGACCTACGGAAAATATCTTCTCGAGTTCGAGCGCGGCTCGCGCATCATGTCGGCCAAGCTCCGCGCTGCGCTCCGGGCGGTGACTGACCTCGCGGCCAACGTAATCACCGGCCCGGCGATCCGCGATCCGGACATCGGTCTTCGCCTGTCCGAGGTCGAGATCGACATCGACACCTTGGAAATGCAGGAGCTTCAGCTGCTCTCTGCATTGCAGTCCGGGCAGAATCCCGGAGCGGCGTCGTCGCTGCTCAAGCTGCGGGCCAGCGAAATCCGGCAGGCGGTGACCCGGCTCGGGGCTGACGTGATCGGGTATGATGGTCTCGCCGTGGAATCCGCCCGCCCGCTGTATCGGCTCGATCACGAGGCCGTGCTGCCGGACGCCCTGCTTGCGGTGATGCCGACCTATCTCAACAGCCGCGCCTATACGATCTTCGGCGGTACATCCGAGGTCCAGCGCGACGTCATCGCCAAGCAGATGCTCGGACTGTGAGGATCATGTTGACGGCACGGCTCGGCTTGCCGATGAGAACACCAGCAGACTGCCGGTCCAGGGACGAATCCGAAGAACCGCATCGGGCCGCATCCAGAACAAGCGACACAGGGAGGTTGACATGACGCAGAAGATTGCCGTGATCGGCATGGGCCAGATGGGGTCGGCGATGGCCTCGCGACTTCGCGATTCGAATTTCGACGTCGTCGGATTCGACGTCAGCGCCGAGCAGCGCGCGCGCCTTGCCAAAGACGGCTTCCGCATGGCCACGAGCATCGCCGACGCCTTGGACGGCCGCTCTATCATTCTGACCAGCCTGCCGGACCCGAAAGCGGTCCAGGACGCCTGGCTCGGGTCCGGCGGCATCGTGTCGAGCGCGGCCAAGGACAGCCTGTGCATCGAGCTCAGCACCATCGACCCGCAGACGATGCGGATCGTTGCAGACGCGGCGGCGGCGCGCGGCATCGCCGTCGTCGACTGCCCTGTCAGCGGCGGGCCGAATGAGGCCCGCACCGGCAAGCTGATCTTGATTGCCGGCGGCGAGCTTGCCGACGTCACCCGCGCGGAGCCGGTGCTGCAGCAACTTGGCGCGGAGTGGAAGCACACGGGCGCGGTCGGCACCGCGAAAGCGGTCAAGATCGTCAACAACATGATGACGATGGGCAACGTGCTCGTCGCAGCAGAGGCCTTTGCCCTCGGCGTCGCCGCCGGCGTCGAGCCGCAGAAGCTCTATGACGTGCTCTCCGTCAGCGGTGGCCGCTCGCATCACTTCACCAAGCGCTTTCCGAATGCGCTCAAGGGCGACTTCTCGCCGGGCTTCAAGATGGAGCTGGGCGAGAAGGATCTTGCGCTCGCGATCGAGCTCGGACGGACGATGAAGATGCCGACGCCATCGGCATCGGCATCGCGCGAGCTCTATGCGCTGGCGCTGGCCGAGGGCTTCAGGGGACAGGACATCGTTGCATTGCTGGCGATGTACCAGAATTGGGCGCAGTCATCGAAATAGCTTCGCGTCCGCCGGCAGGACACTGATCCTGCCGGACCGGACGATATTGTTTGATTGAATACGACTGTGAGATTCCGTTATCGCACTCAGGCGCGTTCACCACAGCATGGCTCATCAGGAGCCGAGCATGGGCCTCGATCACGGGCCATGAGAGGACATCGCGAGATCATTCCGGCCTGATGCCTGCCTTGCTGACAATGTCCGCAAGCTCCTTCGTCTCCTGCTGGATTTTTGCCACGAATTCGGGTCGGGTGATCACCGAGACCAGCCCCTGGGCTTCGAGGCGCGACACGACGGCGGGGTCGGCCGCCGCGGCTGCGACCTGCTGATACAACAGGTCCACCACGGGCGCGGGCGTGGCCTTGGGAACGAACAAGCCGACCCAGAACGAGACGTCGAAGCCGGGATAGCCGGCCTCGATCATGGTCGGCACATCCGGCAGCGCCGCAAGGCGCTCGCGCGACGACACCGCCAGGGCGCGCAACTTGCCGGCCTTGACGAGCTGAAGGGCGGACAGCGTATCGAAGATCGCCAAGACCTCCTGCGACAACGCAGCGACCTCGGCCGCAGCGGCTCCCCTGTAGGGAACGTGGATCATCTTGATGCCGGCGCGCAGGCTCAGCAACTCGAAGGCGAGATGAGTGATGTTGCCGTTGCCGGCCGAGCCGTATGGAATTTCCTCCGGCTTCTGCTTCGCCGCGGCGACGAGATCGGCGACCGTCTTGATGTTGGCGGCCTTCGGATTCTCAGGGTTGACCGCCAGGATCAGCGGCACCGAAACCACCGTCGTGATCGGCGTGAAATCACGCTCTGGACTGTAGCGAATGTCCTTGAACAACGTCGGGTTCAGCGTGATCGTGCTGCTGTTGCTGACGAAGATCGTATGGCCATCGGGCTCCGCGCGGGCCACCGCCTCCGCAGCCAGCATGCCGTTCGCCCCGCTGCGGTTCTCGACGATGAAGGGCTGGCCCAGCCGGCTGCTCATGCGCTCGCCGAGAATTCGCGCGACGACATCGATCGTGCCGCCGGGGGCGAAGCCGACGATCATCTTGACCGCCTTGGTCGGATAGGTCTGGGCGGCGACCGTTTGCGCTGAAACAGTCAGACCGAGCGCCAGCAGAGCGAATCCCAGCCGGATCACGTGTGTCATCGGTTCCTCCCGCGGACGGTGTCATTGACCGGATGCCGTCCGGTCCTCGCTGATAGCGCCGTATCTGCCAACTGTCTACAGATTACAATATTGGCAGCGTGTGGTAACATGGCCCCGATCAACCCGTGCGCCCTCAGGACCTCCAATGAACGATGACATCGCCGCGGCCTCCCGCCTCTCCCTTGCCGCCCTGTTCGCAAAGCAATGCCGCCTCAGGCCGCAGCACACGGCCGTGGTGTCCGGAGGACAGAACATCAGCTATGCCCAGCTCGACGAGAGAGCACGGCGGCTGCAGAGCCTACTGTCGTCTCTGGGGTGCGTCGCGGGCGATCGCGTCTGCATTCTCAGCGAGAATGCGCCGATCTTCCTGGAGCTGGCGATCGCCGCGATCCGGCTGCGGCTGATCGTGTCGACCCTCAATGTGCGACTGTCGCACAAGGAAATCCGGCATTGCGTCGAGCTCGTCGCGCCCAAGGTCACGATCGTTTCGCCCAGGCTTGCCCCGCTGCTGGCCGAGACGACACGTGGTGAACGACTGCAGACGGGAGAGCCTCTCGATGACCGGCTGCAGCGTTGCGCGCCGATGCCGGGCGCCGGCAGGGACGACGATCCGGAAGCCGGCCTGTTCATCATCTACACCAGCGGAACCACCGGCCTGCCGAAAGGAGCGCTGATCAGCCGCCGCGCCCTTCTCGCCCGCCTGATGGTGTATGTCAGCGACTATGGAATCGATGGCGGCGACACTTTCATCGCGTGGTCGCCGCTGTGCCATATGGCCTCGATCGAGCTCGGCCTCGGCACGCTGCTGCTGGGTGGCAAGGTCGTCGTGCTGGACGGCGCGGACCTTCCCGTCATCTGCGACTATCTCGAACGCGACAGCCTCAGCAACCTGATCTTCTTCCCCGGCATGGTCGAGCAGACGCTCGCCTACTTGCGGGAGCGGCGTCCCGTGGTGAAGCAGCTGAAGAAGTTCGGCGCCATGGCCGACCTGTTCGCACCACAGCAGATCGCGGACCTGACGGCGATCCTCGGCGTTCCCTTCACCAACACCTTCGGCAGCACCGAGACCGGCATGCCACCGGCCTCGGCGGGTCGGCTCGCCGCTGGAGAAGCTCCGAGCGATCTCGGCAAGACCGAGAGCCTGCTGTGCGAGGTGGCGCTGGTCGACAGCTCGGGAGAACCGGTGGCCGAGGGTCAGCCGGGCGAGCTCGTCATGCGCGGCCCGACATTGTTCAGCGGCTATTGGAATGCTCCCGAGGCGACACGGGAGGCATTCCACGGCGGCTGGTACCACACCGGCGACGTCTTCATTCGCCAGCCGGACGGACGGCTCAGCTACGTCGACCGCAGCAAATATCTGATCAAGTCGGGCGGCGAGAACATCTATCCCGCCGAGATCGAGCGCGTCGTGCTGCAGCACCCGAAGATCGTCGAGGCGGCCGTGGTTCGGCAGCCCGACCCGCGCTGGGGCGAGGTGCCGGTTCTCGTGGTCGCATCGGAGGCGCCGACTCCCGGCGCGGAGGAGCTGGTTGCACTCTGCCGCAGCGAGCTCGCCTCCTACAAGCGACCGAAGCGAATCATGTACGTGGCCAAGGGCAGTCTGCCGCGCAACCACACCGGAAAGATCATCCGCTCCGAGGTCGAGGCCTGGGTCGCCGCGCAGCCGCCCGAGCCATGATCAGGTGGCCGGCCGGCGCCGGTACATGATCGAGACTTCCATCTCTTGGACATTCTCGTTGCGTTGATTGACGAACGCCCGTGCGAACGTGACCACGCCGCGATCCGGCTGGCTGGTCTCGCGTTTGGAGACGACCTCGGTGCGGACGAAGATGGTGTCGCCGTGTTTCACCGGATGTTTCATCCGCCATTTGTCGATACCGAGCAGCGCGATCAGGGTGCCGTCGTTGATCCCCGACGCATAGTTGAGCCCGGCCGCGACGGCGAACACCAGCGGGCCATGCGCGATCGGCTCCCCGAAGGGCGTCGATCGGCAATATTCGTGGTTGGTGTGGACATCGTTGAAATCGCCTGACAGGCAGGCGAAGTTCACAATGTCGGTCGATGTGATGGTGCGGCGTCCCGTGGTCAGGACCTGGCCGACGGTGAAATCCTCGAAATACATGCCGCGTGGAGCTGGAGCGGTCGTCGTCATCTGCTGCGTGTCCTCCGCTTACAGGCCCATGAGCTTGGCGATGATGTTGCGCTGGATTTCGTTACTGCCGCCGCCGATCGGCCCGAGCCGGGAATCCCTGAACAGGCGCTGCATGTCGTGCTCCATCGAGAAGCCGGCGCCGCCCATCACCTGCATGCCGATATTGGCACATTCGAAGTCGTTCTCGGTCGCCACGATCTTGGCGATCGCCGTCTCCATCCGCGAATCGTAATTGGCATCCAGCATCTCGGCGGTGCGATAGGTCACCAGGCGGGCGATCTCCGCCTTGATCCGCATGTCCGCGAGCTTGTGCGCGATGACCTGAAACTTGGTGATCGGCTGGTCGAACTGGATGCGCTGCAAGGCGTAATCCTGCGCGATGTCGATCGCCTTCTGGGCGTTGCCGGCGCCGCACGCCGCGATCGCCATGCGCTCGAGATTGAGGCCGCGCATCAGGATGCGCCAGCCTTTGTTCTCCTGGCCGATCAGGTTGCGGGCCGGCACCCGCACATCATCGAAATAGATCTGGTTGGTATGGGTGGTGTGCCGGCCCATCGTCTCGATCGGGCGGATCGTCACGCCCGGCGCCTTTGCATCGACGAGGAACAGGCTGAAGCCGTTGTGCGCCGGCTCTGCATTCGGATCGGTTTTGACCACCAGCACGATGTAGTCGGCCACATGCGCCGACGTGATGAACCATTTCTGCCCACGAATGATGTAATCGCCTCCGTCGCGGACCGCATGCGTCTTGATCGAGGCGGCATCCGAGCCGGTCTGCGGCTCGGTCAGCGCAAAGGCGATATAGATCTCGCCCCTGATCATCGGGACCATGTAGGTCTGCTTCAGCTCCTCGCTGCCATTGTAGAGCAGCTGCAGTCCGGCATAGATCGCGCTGGTCATGTAGGTCGTACCGAGGCAGGCATAGTGGTAGGACAGCGTCTCCAGCAGGATCGCCATGTCCTTGTAGCTTCCGCCGAGACCGCCATACGCCTCGGGATACAGAAGACCGAGCCATCCGCCGCGCGCCAGCGCCTGATAGGCCTCGTGAGGCCACCCGCCGTCGCGATCGAGCTGGCGGATCTTCTCGACGGGAAGATGCTGCTCCGCGAGACTGAGCAGGCTCTGGCGCATCAGTTTCTGCTCGTCGGTGAACCCGAAATCGTTGAAGAGCGGCATGACATATCCTCCCACATGGAAAATCCGGCGACAGACGAGCGGCGTAGCCCCTAAATGGACCGCGCCACGTGCCAACTGTTGACACCTTGGCTCCGACTTACTATCAGTCGGTGGTGAAGTCAAAAACCACGACGACCGGTTTTCCCGATGACCAGCCGAGGCGGAGCGTGACGATGAATGCACCCGAGCCGGATCGACGAATGGGAGGATGGAGCGGCGTCGGTTACGACAGCATCGAGGTCGGCACGACATTTCCGCCGCAACCGCTGCCGATTGAGACGGAGGATCTGACCAGATTCTATCGCTGCCTGGGCGAGAATGCGCCGGCGGTGCGGCCGGGCGCCCGGATCCCTTCGTTTCTGCTCAACGAGTTCAAGTCGGTCAAGACACAGATGCGGTTTCCGCCCGGCGTGCTGCACGCGCAGGAGGACATCGCGATGCTGAGCGCGGCGCATCTCGGTGAGCCGCTCGGCGTCGTCATTTCGATCGTCGACAAGTACATCCGCAACGAAAAGCGCTTCATCGTCGTCGATCATCACGTGACCTGCACGACCGACGACCGTTCCATCGCCCGAATCAAGCACACGTTGTATTGGCCATGCTGACACTTCGCGACATCGACATCGGGCAGCAATTTGCACGCCCGGGCCCGCCCATGACGCTGCAGGCGTTCCGGGAATTCGGCGCCCTGCTCGGCACGGATGCTCCGATCCACTGCGACCCGGACTACGCAGCGAAGACGCCGTTCGGCAAGGTGATCGCCCAGGGACCGCTGTTGCTGGCCCCGTTCGAGGGCTGGATCTGCGAGCTGTTCGGCGAAGCGGCCTGGAGCGCAGGCGGCGTGATCCGCGGAAAATTCGTCGCTCCCGGCAAGATCGACAGCACGGTGAGACTGGAGATGAGCGTCCGGACCATCGCGGACCGGCGCGTCTCACTCGACCTCCGTGCGCTCTGCGATCAGGACGTGCTGGCGGTCGCGACCGCCGAGCTCACCGTGGCGGCGGCCTAGTCGCTGCACCTCCGTGCTCGCACCGACATGACCCTATCGGGTGCGCAAAGCAGCGCTCGGCGCGCGTGATCTGGCGTGCACGGCCGTCGTCATCTGCTGCTCTGCCCCGTCAGGCCTCCATGTCCTGACGCGACGAAGGTCGGCGGGTCGCACGCCCCGATCCGGGCGAAGCTCGCGCGGCCTATCGCCATTCGTAACGTTGGGGCCTGCAGGCGTCGGCAACAGCTGCGCTGGCCACGCGGGCTTGCCAAGTTGTGGCGCGCGGCTCGGGCCCTGCTTCGAGATCTTGCTGATGGGGTTCAGCCTTCTGATCGACCGACGATCATGGTTGCGCCAGCGTTGCATTTGACGCCCTCTCGCTCAATCTGTATATTGTTGACAGTTTTCAATGCGACACCCCATCCGACGGATGGCCTGAGATCGCAGCCGATGACGGGAGGGACACATGACGCTTCGGGTTCACCGCAGACTGATCGGCTCTTGCTTCGCCGCCGTGTTGCTGCTCGCGGGCACGAACGGCAATGCGGGTGAGAAGAAATACGGTCCGGGTGTGTCGGATACCGAGATCAAGATCGGCAACACGGCGGCGTATTCGGGCCCTGGTTCGGCCTATGGATCGATCGCCAAGGCCGAGGCCGCCTATTTCAAGATGATCAACGCGCACGGCGGCATCAACGGGCGGAAGATCAACTTCATCTCCTACGACGACGGGTACAGCCCGCCCAAAACCGTCGAGCAGACGCGCAAGCTCGTCGAAGGCGACGAGGTCCTGTTCATGTTCGGCATGATCGGCACCCCGACCAGCGCCGCAGCCCAGACTTATCTCAATGCCAAGCGCGTTCCGCAGCTGTTCACGGCCAGCGGCGCCGCGCGGTTCGACGATCCCAAGGGGGCGCCGTGGAGCACGGGCTGGTCGCCGAACTACGTCGCCGAAGGGCGCGTCTACGCGCAGTACATCCTGAAGAATTTTCCCGACAAGAAGATCGGCATCCTCTACCAGAACGACGATATCGGCCGGGACTACCGCAAGGGGATCCGCGAGGTGCTCGGTGAGGCCGCGGGCGCGCTGATCGTGGCCGAGGTGTCGCACGAGACCTCGGAGCCGACGGTCGACTCGCAGGTCTACAAGATCAAGGCGACCAACCCCGACATCTTCATGGCGCTGACGACGACCAAGTTCACGGCCCAGGTGATCAGGAAGATCGCATCCCTGGGATGGCAGCCGATTCGCTTCATCTCGAGCTCGGCGGCCGGCATCACCAATGTGCTGCAACCCGCAGGACTCGACAACTCGACTGGCGTGCTCAGCTCGCACTACATGAAGGATCCGAACGATCCGCAATGGAAGGATGATCCAGGCATGAACGAGTTTCTGACATTCATGCGGGACCACTATCCGGAGGGCGACAAGACGGATTTGTCCAACGCCTATGGCTATGGCGTGGCGACGACCCTCGTGAAGGTCCTCGAGCAGTGCGGCGACGAGCTGACGCGCGAGAACGTGATGCGGCAGGCCGAAACGCTCGACTTTTCGGTCGGCGTCTACCTCCCCGGCTCGCGCATCAAGACCTCTCCCACTGATCATGCGCCGCTGGAGCAGATCCGCATGATGCGCTTCACCGGCACGACATGGGAGTTCTTCGGCGAGCTCATCGACGGCCACAGGGACCGCTGAGCGGCTCGGCCGGCATTCAAGCGTGGAGCGAGACCTGATGAACGGCGCATTGGCGGGAAAGCGCATCGTCGACCTGAGCACCGTGATCGCGGGACCGCTTTGCGCCCGCGTTCTCGGCGACTACGGCGCCGACGTGATCAAGGTCGAGCCGCCGGGTGGCGATCCGCTGCGGATCGCCGTTCCGGCCGGCCATCGCAAGATGAGCGCCTTCCATCTGCTGCTGAACAGGAACAAGCGCGCCATCACCCTGGATCTGAAGAAGCCGGACGCCATCGACGTCGTGCGCCGGCTGCTATCGACCGCCGACGTGCTGATCCACAACATGCGACCGCGCGCGCTCGCCCGGCTGGGCCTGGACTATGAGGTGCTGCGCAAGGCCAATCCGAAGCTGGTATGCACCAACATCGTCGGCTTCGGCCGCCGCGGTCCGTACCGGGATCGCCCGGCCTATGACGATCTGATCCAGGCGATGAGCGGCCTCGCCTCGCTCGCAGCGAGGGGAGACGGCGGACCGGCGCGCTATCTCCCGCTCAACGCCGTGGACCGCTTGACCGCAATCACGGCGGCCCACGCGACCCTTGCCGCCCTGGTCCGCCAGGAACGAACCGGCTGTGGGCAGGCCGTCGAAGTGCCGATGTATGAGACGGCAATCGAGTTCATGCTCGGCGACCACATGACCGGCGCGCTCTACGATCCTCCGCTCGGGCCGATCGGAAACGTCCGCGCGGTATCGCCGGCACGACGCCCCTTTCCGACGAAGGATGGCGCCATCTGTGTCATTCCGTTCACGGACAAGCATTGGCAGAGCTTCTGCGAGGTCACGGCGCGGCCCGACTATCTGTCCGACCAGCGCTTCTGCAGCCAGGAGTCCAGAGCCAGGAATCCGCAGGCCGTCCTCGATGCGATGGCGGCTGTGCTCGCAACGCGATCGACTGCCGAATGGATGGACGCCTTCGCGCGGTCTGAGATTCCGCACGGCCCGATGCAGACACTCGAAGACCTGCTCGGAGATGCACATCTGAACGCCGTCGGCTTCTTCGAGCGGCGAACGCATCCGACCGAGGGCGACATGGTCGTTCCCCGGCCGGCCGTGTGGATGTCGGAGACCCCTCCCGCCATCGTCCGCGACGCCCCGAACGAGGCTGCCGATACGCGCGAGATCCTGCGTGCAGCCGGCTACGACGACGGCGAGATCGAGAACCTGATCGCATCGGGCGCCGCCATCGATGCGCAGACGTCTCCTCCGTGATCCGTCACCCACAGCGCACGGCGCGTGAGGCCTTCCTCGTCATCATGAACATTTTCGCCTGAGGTCCCCCGGACATGCAGTTCACTCACATCAAGCTGGACATCGCGGACGAGATCGCAACGTTGACGCTCAACAGGCCCGAGGCGCGCAACGCACTCTCCGACGAGATGCGGGAGGATCTGGATGAGGCCTTGAAAAGTCTGCGAGCCCGCGCCGGCGATGACGTCAAGGCGGTCATTCTGACCGGCGCTGGCGGCGCCTTCTGCGCCGGCGGCGACGTCAAGTCGATGCAGACGCGCGGCGGCACCAGAACGGCGTTCGCCGCCCGCGAGGGCTTGCGCGAATCGCACAATCGCATGATGGACCTGCTCAACCTCGAAGTCCCCGTGGTGGTCGCCGTCGATGGCGCCGCGGCCGGGGCCGGCTTCAACCTGGCTCTGGTCGGCGATTTCATCCTGGCGAGCTCACGCGCCTTCTTCGTCCAGAGCTTCGTTCGGATCGGCCTGGTCCCCGATTGGAACGGCCTGTTTCTGCTGCCGCGCCTCGTCGGGCTGCAGAAGGCCAAGGAGATCATGTTCACGGGCCGCAGGATCGGCGCGGAGGAAGCCCGCGACCTCGGCATTGTCCATTCCATTCACGAGCCGGACCTGCTGATGGACGCAGCCCGGAATCTGGCCCGCCGCCTCTGCCTCGCGCCGACGCGCGCGATCGGCTTGACGAAGAACATTCTCAACCAGTCTTTCCACCTGGACGCCCGCACGATCCTTGAGCTGGAAGCCTACGCCCAGGCGACAGCGCGCACCGACGCGTATCATGCCGCGGCGGTGAATCGCTTCGTCAACAAGGAGCCGCCCTTGTTCGACTGGGACTCCAAGCGCTCCCCATCGGATCAGCGGAATGCGAAGCCAGACTGACGCCGGACCACGCCCATGACATCTTTTCTCGCTGCCCCGCCCCCACTGTTCTCAGATCTGGCTGTGCCGGTGATCGCAGCGCCGATGTTCCTCGTCACCGGCCCGGAGCTGGTGGCCGCCGCGGCCGAAGCCCGCATCGTCGGCGTCGCCGCCTCGTCATCGACGCGATCGCCGGAGGAGTTCGACGACTGGTTCGAGCAGATCGCGCAGCGGCTGAAGTCCTACGCGGCGCGCACCGGTCGGCCGACGGGTCCCGTCGCCGCCAATATCGGCGCGCCGGCGCGGGATCGCGGCGACACGCCGCGACATGTGCGCGACCTCGAGGTCTGCCGCAAGCGGCGGATCCCGCTGGTCATCACCGTCAAGGGCGATCCCACCGAGTTGGTGCCGGAGGTCCACGCCTGGGGCGGCCAGATCTTCCACGACGTGACCACGCTCCGCCATGCCGAGAAGGCGGCGGCCGCCGGCGTCGACGGGTTGATCCTGATCTGCGGCGGCGGCGGCGGCCATGCCGGCACGCTCAACCCCTTCGCCTTCCTGCCGCAGGTGCGTAAATTCTTCCCAGGCAAGATCGTGCTCGGCGGCGCCATCTCCGACGGCCGCGCGATTCGCGCCGCGCAGGCGCTCGGCGCCGATCTCTGCTATCTCGGCACCCGCTTCATCGCGACGCAGGAATCGATGGCGCCGGCACGCTACAAGCAGATGCTGATCGACAGCCGCAGCGACGAGCTCCTCTATACGCCCGTGTTCACGCGCGGCGTTCCGGCCAGCTTCCTGAAGCGCTCGATCGCCGACAACGGCTTCCCAGTCGATGCCCTCGCCGCGTTCGCGCGCGACAATCCGGACCGGCTCGCCGTCGCCAAGGCCTGGCGCGACGTCTGGTCAGCCGGCCAGGGCGTCGGACTCATCGACGACATCCCGACCGTGTCGGAGCTCGTCACGAGGCTCAGGCGCGAATATGATGAAGCCTGCTCATAACTGCAGGGGGCCAGCGGGTGCGCGAACAGCCCTGCGTGCCAAGTCAAAGCCGCGAGCCCAAGGCGTCCCGCTGTTGAAATCCTACCGCCCCCGGAGTTCGCTCAAGCATGCCATCACGGGCGACGGCGGTTTGCTCCAACAGGCAAGCATGATCAGTCGTTGTGCCATGCTGACATCGGCGGCGTCGATCAACTTGCCGCCGCGCGTCACGCATCCACATTCGACCTCGCTCAACTGCTGCGGAGCGCAGAAGCTTCCAGCGTTTGGGCCTTATCTGGACGCCGCCCGACCAGAGCCGCCCCGCCTGCGCAGCCCGATGCCCCGGTTTTGAACCCGGTCTGAGCGAGGTTTGGGCCGACAATCCTGGAATGCTGGCCATGATCCCATCGCCTTGTGCATCGTCAACAACGAACATTTTGGCAGGTCTTGGGAATGGCTGGAGTGGCCCGAGCTTCGATGCGCCCCGCGCGCCGATCACAGCCACATTCGTTGACGACGTGGACTTGCGCGCAACTTATTCCCAGCCTCAAACTTGGAATTCATAGAAAGTCCATGGGCGAAGGTCGCCGAAGTGCCTGAGCGCTTCGTAGCCTAGGCATGTGCCTCGATGCCAACACCTCGGCAGTCCTCGAACGCCTCTTTCTCCTCCGTGACCCAGAGCGCCAATGCCTTCTCGCGCTCATCGCTTCCGAGCTTGTCGGCTATCCAAAGCAGCGCGCCGTAGATGATCGCGCGGTAGTCGCCGGTACGGACCACAACGCACGCCTTGAAGACGCGACCGTCAATCAATTGCGGGAGACGCGTGCGCTCACGTCGATTGATCTGCCATGCCCGCTGTCATGCCGCGCCCTTGAGGCTCGCCGCCGGCTGCTCCGCTAGTCGACGACAATATGGCCGATCCCGACCGTATCGCCGAAACTTATCTTCAATTGCATCGGTCGACGTGGGCGCTCGAAGTGGTTCTCCGTCCCTGGGTCGATAACTGGTGATTAGAGCTGAACCTTCACCAATCGCGAAATCCGGCTTCGCCTACGACAAACTGAAATTCCGGGACCGGGGTCCACGAGAAGCCATGGCGAAGACCTAGATCACGAGCGCCGAGCATGTCGTCCTCTGAGCTGGGATGCTACGCGCGCGGAAGGCGCAATGGGATTCTCGGGATCTGCTCATGGCGTTACAGTTTGCAGCTCTGGCGGAATCGATTCCCGACGTACGAAATGGCGCGGTGACCTCCATCTTCTCGCGAAGTTCGGCAGTTGCGACCTCGACAAGCGGGGAGACAACCTCGCGTATGCGCGGACGAGCGATGGATTTTTCTGCGGCAGCAGAATTATAACTTGCAGATTGCAAGTCATGACGTATTCTGTCCGTGAACTGCAAGGAGCATTCCGCAGCGCGGGAGGAAGCAAGTGAAGCTTGCGACGTATCGGTCAGGCGGCTGCGCGAGAGTTGGGTTGGTCCACAGTAATGATAAGCGGCTGTTCGATCTCGATTCCGCCTCGACTAGGGCAGGTAAGCAAGAGTTTTCATACAGCTCAATGCTTGCGCTCGTAGACCGTGGCGAAGCGGCGCTGGACGATGCATCAACGCTATTCGAGCGATACGGAAAGGACGAAGATCTGTCGCTTGCAGTGGATGAATCGGAGATCCTGGCTCCGCTACCGGAGCCGCGTCAGATGCGGGACGGCATGTCCTTTCCGGTACATATCGTGCAAAGCCCGATCGGGCATCTCAAACTAAAAGCACGCAAGTCCGGCGACATGGCGGAACTCGCGCGCCTATTGGCTGCGCCGTTGCCCGAATTGCCCGAGGTCTATCGCAAGCAGCCCATCTACTACATAACAAACCGTTTCAGCGTGAGCGGCACCAACACGACGATCAGGTGGCCGCGTTACAGCCAGGTGATGGACTACGAGCTCGAGTTCGGAATCATCACGAAGAACAGGGGTGCGAACATTTCTGCCGCGAAAGCGCGGGACCACATCTTCGGCTACACCATTTTCAATGATTTTTCTGCCCGCGACGCGCAACGCGTCGAGATGGAAGGACGCCTCGGTCCCGCAAAGGGGAAGAGCTTCGATGGTGGCAACGTGCTTGGCCCCTGGATCGTGACCCCGGATGAAATCGGCGATCCCTACAAGCTCAGGATGGAGGCCCGCGTTAACGGCGAAGTGCGCTCGCAGGGGACCAGCGAGGGCATGCTGTTCTCGTTCGAGGAAATTATCGCCTATATCACGCGCGACGAGACCTTGATGCCCGGTGAGTTCATCGGTTCAGGTACGGTCGGGAATGGCTGCGGCCTCGAACTCGGCTGGTATTTGGAAGACGGCGACAGCGTTGAGCTGGAAGTCGAGAAGATCGGCGTCTTGAAGAATCGGGTCCAACGCCAGGCGACCTGAGTGCATCTTCTTGCGTACGGTCATGATCGCATTGCGAGCTCGACAATGAGAAGCAATGCGCGAGCACATAGCAAAAACAGGGAGGTAGCTTTGTCTGATAATGAATTAGTGGCCCGTGAAGAAACCGGCCAAGTGTCGGTCCTGACGATGACATACAGGCCTTACAATCTCATTGGGCCGAAACTCATCAACGCGCTCGTGGAGCAGATCGAGGCGGCGCAGAAGGCAGGGAGCCGCGCCATCGTCATCCAGAGCGGACTGCGGCATTTTTCCGCCGGCGCCGACCTCGATATCTTCGACAAGCGAATCGAAGCGGGCAGTTCGAACCAGGCCAGCGAAAGCCGGCGACTGACCGGCGTCGAGTTCCTGCGGTTCATGGAACTGCTGCCGATTCCGCTGATCGCCAGCGTTCATGGCGTCTGTCTTGGTGGTGGCCTCGAGTTGGCGTTGTCTTGCGATTACATCATCGCCGCTTCTTCGTCCAAGATCGGTTCGGTCGAGGCGACGCTTGGCCTTCACCCGCTGCTCGGAGGAATTCAACGTCAGGTGCAACGGATCGGGGCACAGCGGGCTAAGGAGATGTCGATGCTCGCCAGGCGCTATGATGCGCCGACACTCGAAAAATGGGGGTTGATCAATCTGACGGTCCCCGAGGAGTCCTTGACCGCGGCCACGATGTCGGTCGCCCAGGAATTCGCGCAAGGGCCGACATTGGCACATGCGGCGACGAAGGAACTCGTGCACATTGCCGTGAATGAAGGAGTCGACGCTGCGGACGAGGCTATGGCAAGAGTACAGGCTCCCATCTGGACATCGGAAGATCTGAAGACCGGCCTTGCTTCATTCCGCAAGAACGGTCCGGGTCTCGCGAAATTCATGGGGCGCTAACATGGCCGGACCTCTCAGCGGAATTCGGGTGGTCGACTTTTCTCGCGTGCTGGCCGGCCCGCTATGTGCACGCACATTGCAGGACCTCGGGGCCGAGGTCATCAAGGTCGAACCGCCGAGCCCAGATGTGTCGCGCTATGCGTTTCCATCGACCGACGGCATGTCGGGCTACTACGCCCAGCAAAATGCCGGGAAACGCAATGTGAGCATCAACCTCAACCTTCCGGGTGCATATGAGCTTGCATTGAAGCTCTGCGACACCGCGGACGTTATCGTCGAGAATTTCCGTGCGGGAACGCTCGGCTTCTTCGGCCTCGATTATGAGACGCTCTCGAAGCGCAATCCGCGGCTGATCTACGCGTCCATCACGGGTTACGGACAGGGTGGTCCCTGGCGGAGCCGAATGGCTTATGCGCCGACGGTGCAGGCCGAGGCCGGGTTCACGGAAAACAGCATCCGTCACTACGGCGATGCCTTGACCGAGCCGCGTACGGACGGCCTGTCGCATGCTGACGTCTATGCTGGTTTGCAGGCGGTTATCGCCATCCTCGCCGCACTCAACAGTCGTGAGAAGTCCGGTCAGGGGCAGTACGTTGACGTGGCCATGGCGGCAACGCTGCTGGCAGTCAACGAGCGTGCGCATGTCGATCTTTCGGACGACGATATCGGAGCCGAGCCCGCCGTTTTGGGCGCAACTGACTGTGCGTTCTTCACTGGTCCGCAAGGCGAGCATTTCACGGTCGCAACCAGCATCATCGGGAGCCGGACGTTTCCGTCATGGATGCGCGCCATGCGCCGCTCCGACTTGATTGACGACCCGCGCTTCAGCAGTGCTGCGGCGCGCCGTTTGAATTTTGGCGCAATCCACCAGATCATCCAGTCGTGGATTTTAACCTTCCCCGACATGGCAACTCTCGATGCGCAACTTGACGAAGCGAAAATTGCCATGGGAGAGATCCGCTCGATCAAGGAGCTGACCGCCTCTGAATGGAGCGACTATTGGGGCGCCGTCCAGCGTGTTCCCGATCGCAGCGGGGGTGAGTATCTATTGCCTGGGAGACCCTGGCACTTCTCCGGCGAGGAATTGACGCCGATCGGCGCGCCGGCGTTTCAGGGTGAACATAACGTGGCGGTGTTCAGCGAACTCGGCGTCTCGGATTCGGAACTGAAGCGCCTGAGTGAGTCCGGCGTGCTCGTCACGCACCGTCGCGCGCTGGAACCTTCTGCCGCAGCCCGAGCGCCGGACAAACCGCAAGACAAGTCATAAGACAAGCCGGTTCAGAACGGTTGATCTAACAAAGAACTAACGACGACACTTCAACACGGAGCAGGGCGATGCAGCGCGCCCTGCTCCGGGCGGGAAGGCGTGTGGGAGGAAAACCAAGATGCACATAAAATCAACGGGAATATCGCGCGCCTGTGCCGCGATGATCGCATTGTTTGGCTGCTGTAACGCAGTCGCCGGCGACGCGAAATACGATGTGGGGGCGACCGACGCCGAGATCAAGATCGGCAACACGATGCCATATAGCGGGCAAGGGTCTGCGTGGGGTCTGCTCGGAAAATCGGAGGCGGCCTACTTCGAAAAGATCAACGCCGAAGGCGGCATCAATGGTCGTAAGATCAAATTCATCAGCTATGACGATGGCTATAGCCCTCCCAAGACGGTGGAGCAGGTCCGACGTCTCGTCGAAAACGACGAAGTGCTTCTCATATTTAGTCCGTTTGGAGTTCCTACCAATACGGCGATTCACAAATACCTGAATGCGAAAAGAATCCCTCAGCTATTCATCGGGGGCGGCGGCTCGAAATGGAACGATCCAAAGAACTTTCCGTGGACTATGGGGTTTCAGCCATCGTTTCTGAGCGAAGGCAGGGCATACGGCCAGTATCTCGCAGCCAATCATCCGAACGGTAAGATCGCGGTCCTGTACCAGCACGACGACTATGGAAAGGACATCCTCAATGGGCTCAAGCAGGGTCTGGGTGCTCGGGCATCGATGATTGTCGCGGAGGCAAGCTACGAAGTATCGATGCCGACGATAGATTCGCAAGTCGTCCAGTTGAAAGCGAGCGGGGCCGATATCTTCATGAACTTCACGGGGCCGAAGTTCGCGGCCCAGGCGATCCGGAAGGCGGCCGAACTCGGTTGGAAGCCCGTGCATATTCTGAATATCCCGGCGGCCTCCATCGGAAGCGTCATCAAACCGGCGGGCTTCGAAAATTCCCAAGGGATCATCTCTGGCGGGTTCCTCAAGGATGCGAGCGATCCCGCCATGGCCGACGACCCTGGCGTCAAAAGCTACCTTGCGTTTCTCGAGAAGTACTACCCGGGCGCCGATGTCACCTCCACGGGCAACACCCAAGGATATGTGATGGCGCAGGTCCTGGCCCACGTCTTGAAACAGGCTGGCGACAACCTCACGCGCGAGAACATCATGCGTCAGGCGGCCAATCTCAAGGATCTCGAGGTCGACATGCTGATGCCGGGCATCAAGATCAAAACGTCCCCCGATGACTTCGCTCCCGTAGAGTCGATCCAGCTCCGACGGCTGGTGGGCGAGCGCTGGCAGCCCTTCGGCCCCGTGATCGAGGCGACTGCGGTCCCATAGAGGGCTATCGCCCGCAGCGAAGCGGCGCACCCGTCGTCAGGCCTCATTCTGGACCTGCACGCATACTGGCGATATGGTATTGAAACCTCTTCGCCATACGGGAGAACCATGTCGGGTTCGCAGCAAGGACGTCTCGCCAACAAGGAATGTTCCATGGCAAGAGCCATGGAGGTGGTCGGTGATCGATGGTCGATCCTCATTCTGCGCGAAGCCTTCTACGGCGTGAAGCGCTTCGATGAGTTTGAATACTATATTGGGATCGCCCCCAATATCCTGAGCAATAGGCTGAAAAAACTCGTCGACGCCGGCGTCATGACGCGCAGGTCCTTGCCGGAGCATCCCAGACGATTTGAGTATATTCTGACTGAGAAGGGACGAGATTTCTTTCCGGCATATCTCGCGTTGAAGAGGTGGGGAGACGACTGGCTCGCGGAGCCAGCGGGGCCTCAGGTCGTTTTCCGGGAACGTGCCGGCGGCCGTCCGATCGAATACCCGCAACTGCGGACGAAGGACGGCAAGCCGCTGACTCTCGAAGACGTCGAGGTGGCGGCTGGATCGGGAGCTGTACATTTCAACCGCAGGCGGTTCCCAGACGTCGTTCCCGGTCCTGACCTTGGTACGAAGGCGCCCGCTTCAGGACGCAAGCGCAAGTAGCGTTCGCCTCATCTCTGTCCGGATCAGGTTCGCGCGGTATCCCGCCGATGCGTAGCGGTCCGACAGGCACTCGGTCGTCTCGGCTGCCAACTTGGCGGCCTCTTCGACACTCTCCTGCGAAAGCGGTTTGCCGGTCAGGAAGTCGACGACGGCTTGACTAGAGAATGCATGGCTCGCGGCACCTGTAATGCCCACGGACGCCGCGACGACGACTCCGCCTTGCAAGCGCACGCCGGCTGCCACCCCCACGACTGCAAAGCCGCTCGCCGGATGGCGGATCTTCCGGTAGGTGAACCGCATGTCAGGCTCTGGCCTCGGGACATGGATAGCCGCGAGAACCTCGCCCTGCTCAAGCACCGTCGAGAAAATGTCGACGAAGAAATCGTTCGCCGGCACCCGACGCGTGCGGTTCGACCCGGCAATTTCGATCTCGGCCTGCAACGCGATGACGATAGCCGGCCAGTCAGCCGCTGGGTCGGCATTCGCGAGCGAGCCGCCGATCGTGCCCCGGTTGCGGACTTGGGGATCGGCGATCATGCGCGCGGCTTCGCGAAAGATCGGCAATTCCTTATTCAGCGGTTCCGAAGCAAACAGTTCGGCATGAGTCGTCAACGCTCCGATCTTGATGCTTCTTCCGCTTATCTCGACTCCCCTAAGCTCGCGGATGCCGCCGATATCGACCAGGCGGCTGGGCGAAGCCAAGCGTAACTTGAGGGCGGGCAGTAGGGTATGACCACCGGCGATCAGCTTCGTTCCCTCTGGATCATCATGCAGCAAACTGATCGCTTCGTTCAGCGAGGATGCACGAACATAATCGAAGGCTGCGGGGATCATTGGGCTGCTCCGTTGCGTGCTTCCCTGACCGCCGCCCAGACGCGAGGAGGCGTCAGCGGCATGTCCAGGTGCTTGATGCCGAAGGGCGACAAGGCGTCGAGAACTGCGTGGACCATACAGGGCGGCGCTGCGATCGAGCCGCTCTCGCCGATACCCTTGACGCCGATCGGATTGGTCGGAGAGGGTGTTACCTGGAACACAGACCGGATATTCGGCACGTGTTCGGCACGGGGAACCGCATAGTCGAGCAGTGAGCCGGTCAAAAGCTGTCCATTGTCGGGATCGTAGCTCACGTCCTCATAGATCGCCTGGCCGATTCCTTGGACGACGCCGCCATGGATCTGTCCGGCGGCGAGCAGAGGATTGACCAAAGTGCCGACGTCATCGACCGCGACGTAGTCGAGAATGTCGATAATGCCGCTCTCTGGATCGACTTCCACATAGGCAAGGTGGACGCCAGATGGCGACCCCATACCGGTCGGATCGTAAAACACCGTCTCGTCCAAGCCAGGAGCAACATTGTCCGGGAGCTTAGAACCGACATACGCCATACGGGCGACCGCTGCAAAGGTTACCGGCTTGATGTCGGTACCTGGCACACTGAACACGCCGCTCGAATAGGAAACGTCCTTTTCGTCCACCTCAAGCAAGCCCGCTGCAATCCTTTTCGCCTTGTCCACGATACGCAGGGAGGACACGTGGACGCTCGAGCCGCCTACAGCCATGGAGCGCGAATTGAAGGTGCCGTGGCCTGCCTGCACCTGGCGGGTATCGCCCTGCACGACGTCGATGTTCTCGATCGGAATCTGCAGCACGTCCGCGGCAATCTGAGCCAACGAGGTGACATGACCGTGTCCCTGGCTCATTGACCCTGAATAAATCGTGGCTCGGCCGCTGGAATCGATACTGACCCGTGCACTCTCCCACCCGCCACGATCGAATCCCACATGCAACAATCTCCGCGAAGGCGCCATGCCGCACATGTGCGTGTAGGCCGCCACACCAATACCTCGATAGACGCCCTTAGCGCGCAATACATCCTGTTCCTTGCGTCGTCCGTCATAATCGAAAATGGCAAGCGCCTTTTCAAGCAGCCCCTGATAGTTCCCGCTGTCGTACATCACGGCCTGGCTACCGTAGGGCCGGTAGGGGAACTCAGCTTGCTGGATGAAGTTCTTGCGCCTTACTTCGACCTGGTCGAGGTGCAGATGCCGTGCCACTGCGTCTATCGCGCGCTCCGCGATGTAGGCGCCTTCGGGGCGACCGTAGCCCCGGTAGGCATCCACCGGTACGGTGTTGGTGACGACGACGCGCGAGATCGCTTCGTAATTGTCGATCTTGTAGGTACCGGTCCCGAAATTGACCGTGTTCACGGTGGGGCCACCGCTTGCCATGTTAGACAGATATGCTCCGACATTGCCAAGGGTCTCGACCTTCAAGCCCAGCACGGTGCCATCGTTATTGAATGCGATTTCCAGCTTTTCAGTATGCGCGCGACCGTGACTCGTCGATTGGTGGCTCTCGGAGCGGCTTTCCCACCATTTGACGGGCTCGCCGAGCTCGCGAGCGAGATGCGGACAGAGCAGATCCTCCGGATACAGGTGCATCTTGGCGCCGAAGCCGCCTCCAATGTCAGGCGCGACGATCCGCAACTGATTTTCGGGGAAACCGATAGTTTCGGCAATCCAGCGTCGATGCATGTGCGGGACCTGGCTGCCGATATACACCGTGAGCGTACCATCCGGCTCGGGAGCGGAAACGATCGAGCGCGTCTCCATGCATGTTGGAATCAGGCGATTGTTGGCCACGCGCAGCGTGATGACATGATCGGCCTCGAGGGCAGCCTTCTTGTAGTCGCCGCCACGTACCTTGTAGATCGTGGTGACGTTGTTGGACACGTTGTCATGGAGTAGCGGCGCGCCCTCCTGGACAGCGGCCTCCTCGTCGATGACGGCCGGCAACACATCGTACTCGACATCGATCAGGCCTAGCGCGTCATAGGCCTGGGCCAGCGTTTCAGCAACCACCAATGCTACACATTCGCCAACAAAGCGTACCCGATCGATAGCAACCACCGGCCGGAACGGCACCTTGGTCCCGGGCATGATCCAGTTCGGGACGATCGGACCGAGCTTGCCGACGAGCTCATCGCCGGAAAGGGCGAGGCGGACGCCTGGCGCAGATTTGGCCGCTCCGAGATCAACATGCTTGATGTCTGCGTGCGCGTGCGGAGACCGCAGGACCGCCATGTGCAGCATGCCCGGCAACCGCACGTCATCGACGTAGCGGCCCTTGCCGGTGAGAAGCTTGAAGTCTTCGCGCCGCTTGAGCGACTGACCCACGTAGCGAGTGACGGTCATGTCATTCATGGGTTCGGCCCCCTCGATGCAACAGACTCAATCGCGCGGACGATATTGTGGTAGCCGGTGCAACGGCAGATGTTGCCGCCAAGTCCATGTCGGATCTCGGCTTCGTTCGGCTTCGCGTGATCGCGAAGAAGTTGCCGTGCGCTCATCACCATGCCGGGTGTGCAGAACCCGCATTGCAAGGCATGATGTTCGTGGAAGGCGGCTTGTATCGGATCGAGGGGGGCGGCAGGCGTTGATAGGCCCTCGATCGTGGTGATGCACCCTCCATCGGCCATCACTGCCAGGATGGTGCAGGACTTTACGGCTTGCCCGTCCAGTTCGACGGTGCAGGCTCCGCATTGGGAAGTGTCGCAGCCGACATGCGTACCTGTCAGGGCGAGATCCTCCCTAATCAGGTGGACCAGCAGCTTCCTCGCCTCAACGTCGACGGTTCTTCGGGTGCTGTTGACTGTCAACGTCACTGTGTGACGCCCGTCGGACCTGGACATCTCTCCTCCTTCGCGGCGTGCAGGCTATCTGCCTGTTCTCTGGCAGTCACTCTAATAATTAGAGTTTATGTTTTCAAGCGCTTTTTGTAGGTTTCGGAACGGGCACGTGGTAGTCCCAATCCGAAGGGGGCCTACCGATAACGCGGAACGGAGGAAAGTCGCTGTGAAATCCAAGGGTTTCGAGGGGATGGCATGTTCGATGGCCAGGGTGCTCGACGCCGTCGGTGACCGCTGGGGCATGCTCATCCTCCGTGATTTGTCGCTCGGGTTGAAAAGATATGACGACCTGCGCAGATCGACGGACGTCACGCACGCGACGCTTTCGAGCCGCCTCAAGCACTTAGAGGAAAGTGGGCTAATCGAGCGACGCCAGTATCAGACCCGGCCCGATCGTTTCGAGTACGTGCTGACCCGGAAGGGAAGAGACATCACCCTCGTCCTTCACGCATTGGCGCAGGTCGGAGACAAGTGGACGAGCGCCGGAGATGCAGGGCCGCCCCTCAGGTTCGTCGACAAGAATAGCGGCCGATCGGTGAAGCTTGCCGTCGTCGATGAGAAGTCCAGCGAGCGGGTTCGATCGAGGGACATACGGCCGCAAGCCGGTCCAGGGGCAGACGACCTGGTGCGTTGGCGATTGACCAAATTCGATACCTAACCCCAAGATCCGTACAAGGGACCGCTCTTGAAGTAATCCAACCGCCGGCGAGGTCGTCATGTGCCACTTGCCGGCCATTGTATTTGATCAGTGTACAATTCGCTCGATAGCGAGAGCGGTAGTCTCGCCTCCTCCGATGCACAGCGGGGCGACACCGCGCTTAAGGTAGTTCGTCCCAACGGGCGTCGGTGGCGCCGACCATTCAGCGCGCGGGCGGCCTCCCCGCCGATGCCCCTATCGAGCGAGCAATTATGGCTACGCCGGCGCGAACGATCGTCGGTCTGGGCATAAAAGCCCGCCAAGCAGCCTACGTGATGTCAGAGCATTGGGATGTGCCCATCGAGCAAATGGAATGGGATGCCCGAGCAGTTCGGCTCCTGATTGAAGCGATTTGCAAAGCTGCCGGCGTGCGGTTGCCATTTTCTAGTGACGCGCTCGGTGCGCTTCTCTAGTGGTCTGCGGACTCCAACATCGTGACGGCTGGTCGATCGAAGACAATCCGTCGCTCGTTATTTGCGCGCCTCAGCGACGATCGATGCCTAAGCACGACCTAAACTAAGCCCAATGACTGCGATCTCGGCGGCTGTAGGCTCCTCACATCTGGAGTTTGTTCAAGCTCCTCGATGGCGAGCTTCAGCCCGCCGCATGCAGAGGTGCCGGCCGATGTCGCCCGGCGTATTGGACTGCTAAGATTAAAGATCTACCCTAGCCTATCGGGGCGCCGCCGAGTGCGAAAGTTGCACACCTAAGCAAGCGAATGGACTATCATGCGCGCATCGAGATTATCTTTCGATCCGCGCCTCCGTTTGACGCGCAGAATGTTGCCCAATCGAACATCAACGATTTCCGCTTCTCAAAAAGGTCACCTCGTCGGTAAGCGGCCTCGACCTTGCTATTGATCGTGTGGGCGAGCGCCATCTCGACCACTTCATTTGGATAATTCGTGCACTCGGCGGCCAAGTCCCGGAAGGTCGACCGGAAACCGTGAGCCGTCAGATCCGATCGTCCCATGCGGTCCAGCAGCGCCAGCATGGCCATATTGCTGAGCGGCTTGTCGTGCTTGCCACCGGAAAACAGGTGCGCCCCACCCTGCTCTTTGCGCAGCGTCTCGGTTATAGTGAGCGCAGCTGCCGACAACGGGACGCGGTGCTCCTTGGAGGCCTTCATGTGTCCGGCCGGCACCATCCAGACCTTGTCCTTGATTTCTTCCGGGCGCGCACCGATCACCTCACCGGTGCGCGCGGCCGTAAGGATCAGGAACGTGAGCGCGCGTGCCGCGACGCCCTCTTGGGCACGCAAGGTTGTCATGAATACGGGTAGCTCATCATAGGGCAAGGCGGCGTGGTGCTTGACCTTGCGCACCTTGCTTGACCTTGCGCACCTTGGCACGCGCTGGCAGCAGCTTGTCGAGATGGCCGCGCCGCCGAGCTGGATTCTCACCTTGGCGAAAGCCGCGCACCGTCGTCCAATCGAGCATCGCTCCAATCCGGCCACGCAGCCGCGAAGCCGTTTCCGGCTTCTTCGACCACAAGGGCTCGATGGTTTTCATCACCAGCGCGGTGTCGATGCTGTAAACCGAGAGCGAACCAATCACCGGCTCGGCATAGGTTTTCAGCGTCGAGCTCCATTTGGTTCGCCTCAAAACGTGGGTAAACGCGTGCAGGATTTGGGTAGCATCGTGGGTAAGGTTGCGAGGCAGAGATGGCGCATCTGGTGGGCCGCCTGACGGCACCTGAAGGTGATAAAGGTCAAGAAGCCCGGCATGTAAGCCGATGGCGCCGGCCTCTATCTGCAGGTCACAGGCGACGGCCAAAGCACCCCTGCCAACTCCTGGATCTTTCGCTTCACCCCTCGCGGCCGCACCCGCGAAATGGGCTTTGGTTCCTTCTCGATCTTTGGGTTGGGCGAAGGCAGCCGAGTATCGACGGCAGGTCTACGAAGGGATCGATCCGATCGAGGCGCGCCGAGCGCAGCGCGCCCAGGCTGCGCTGGAGGCAGCCGCCGCGCTGACCTTCAAGGAGTGCACCACGCAGTATCTCGCGGCTCACAGCGCCGGCCGGCGCAACGCCAAGCACGCGGCACAGCGCGGACGTTTGCGAGCATCAAAGGCGAAAATTGCGGCGATTTTTCAGGGGCTTGGCGGACGGCAGCGAACAGATGCGAACGCTGGGATGGCAGAGAGAGTGTGTCCTTCACATCTGATAACTTAAACTATTGAAATATCTAAGTTGTTTTCTTGATTTTCCCGTTCAGCACCCGGATTTCTACCCGGTACGCGAAGTTCGATGTCGGTGTTCGCTTGCGGGCCCTCTCTCCACCTGACACATCTGAGTGAACGATAGCATCTCACCGATCTCGTCTCGTCAGTCTCAAACCAATATTGTCGCGAGGAGTAAGGCGGGGCATGCGGTTGAGGCCGCGACCTTACCCTCGCGCGTTCACGCTAGCGTGTCTCCAGCAGATGCGTTCCGAACCATTCGCGCAGCCACGGCAAAAGAGGCACAGATCTCTTGGTCGACCGCAGTCCGGCCTCAGGGCAGTCTTCAGCCTCCCTTTTCAGCCTACCGTTTCCTCCTCCAGCTGCATCAGCCGACGCGTCTCGATCGGCGGCAGCCCGTCATGCTTCTTCTTGTTAAAAAGTCTCCCGACTAGTTTCTGCCTTGCGGCAGATTTCTGCCGCGAGCGGGCGGCGAAACCAGTTCATCCCGACTTTGAGCTGTCGCGGCGCATGCAGCACGCCACCTGACCCGCAGCCCCCCCTTTCGCGGGGGGCGCGGCGTCCGGCCGCGGTGCTCATACTCCTCTCCTTGAAAGCTCGACGGCGAAGACCGTCGAGCCCGCAGCCTCGAAGCTGACAAAAAAAGGGAGGAATACATGACGTCGATGGTTGAGCCGCTCGATCGAGCGAGCCCTGCGCCCGGAACGACGCAGGGCGTTCTGCTGGGGCTCTACTCGCTGGTGACCGTCGCAGCCGCCGTGCTGCTTGCCCCGGCCATGCCGATCATCGTCGCCCACTATGCCGCGACCGATCCCGGCGCTGAGCCGAAGGCCCTGTTTGCACTCTCGGTGCCGTCGTTGATGGTCGCGCTCTGCTCGAGCTTCGTCGGCTCCGTGCTCGATCGCTTCGGCCGCAAGAAGGTGCTCGTCTTCAGCGTGCTCGCCTATGGCTGCATCGGAATGGCGCCGGCGCTGGTTGAGATGACGCTCAATGCGCTGATCGTCCAGCGCATCGTGCTGGGCGCGCTGGAGGCGGCGGCGATGACGAGTTCGACGACGCTGATCGGCGACTACTTCGTCGGCAAGGCGCGCCAGAAATGGTTGATCATGCAGACCGTCTTCGTCTCGCTGTCGGGTCTCTTCTTCATTCCGCTCGGCGGTGCGCTTGGCGAGATCGCCTGGAATGCGCCGTTCTATGCTTACGGCCTCTTCATCCTGGGCGCCCCGGCGGCCATGCTGCTGCTGCACGAGCCAGTGAAACATGCGCACGAGCCGCCCGCAGGCAGATTCCCGTGGAAGGACGTGCTCGGCCTCTACGGCTTCGGTTTCGCGCTGGCCGTGCTGATCCTGGTGGTCCCGATCCAGTTGCCGTTCCTGCTCACGGCACGCGGAATCACGTCTCCGCTGACGATCAGCATGAGCGCGATGAGCTTCTCCCTCGCCATTCTGGTCGGCTCGCTGCTCTACCGCTTCCGGGCGGACGCCTCGTTCAAGCTCAACCTCATCGGTGGATTTTTTCTCGCCGCGCTCGGTCTCGCGCTCGTGGTCGGCACAGAGCTTTACGGCGTGACGCTCCTCGGCTGCGTCTTCACCGGCCTCAGCATGGGCTTCCTGATGCCGACGATCACGACCCAGATCATGACGCATCTGCCGTTCGAACTGCGCGGCCGCGGCACCGGACGCTTCAACACCGCCTATTTCATCGGCAATTTCGGCAGTCCGCTGATCGTGCTGGGGATCGCGGGCGCCGTTGGCGGCTTGCCGCTCGCGATAGGGCTGATGGCGGGTTTCGCGCTGATCTGCGCGGCGCTGGGCTTGCTGGTCAAATAAGGCCGAAGCTGTTTCGGTGGGATCGCACGAAGAGGGCGCCCGCGGGCGCCCTTGATCGTCTTGAAGGACACCGGAGCACTTCAGGCGGCGAGCGCGGCGCGGACGGCTTCCGCCAACCCGAGATGGCGCGGCAAGATGCGGCGCATGTAGAAATCGGCGGTCGCGATCTTGTCGGCGCAGAACTCAGGATCGGCCTCCGCGGTCGCGGCGGCGACGCGCGCCATCTCCGCCCACTCTCCCGCAAGCGCCACGAGACCGAACAGGGACAGATAGTCGCTTGCCGCATCGCTGCGCGGCACCGGCGCGGCGCGGCTGACGGCGGCGGTGAGATCGCGTAGCGTCTGCAGCGCTTCACAGGCACGCGACGCCGAGGGCAACACGCCCGACACCCGCTCGAAGCGCTCGGCGAGCGCGTCGAAATAGCGCTGCGCCGGCCGTCCGTCCTTGAGCGCGAGCTTGCGGCCGACGAGGTCGAGCGCCTGGATGCCGTTGGTGCCTTCGTAGATCGCGGCGATCCGGATATCGCGCACCCATTGCTCGACGCCCCATTCACGAATGTAACCGTGGCCGCCCAGCACTTGAACCGCGAGATTGGCGGCCTCCGTGCCGGCATCGGTCAGGAACGATTTGGCGACGGGCGTCAGCAACTGAACGAGATCCGCACTCGCCTCGCGCTCGGCGGCCTCGGACGCCGCTTCACTGAAGTCGAGCGCCAATGCGATGCGCAGCACCAGCGCCCGGCCGCCCTGCGCCAGCGCCTTCTGCGTCAACAGCATGCGGCGAACGTCGGGATGGCGCGCGATGGCGTGCGGGGCCGGGTCGGTCGCACCGGGCGCGACGCCCTGGCGCCGGCTGGCAGCGTAAGCCTCAGCGATCTGGCCCACCGCCTCCGCCGCGCAAACGCCCTGGAGCGCGACACCAAGCCGCGCGGCGTTCATCATCGTGAACATGGCCGCGAGCCCGCCATGCGGCTCGCCCACCAGCCAGCCCCTGGCGCCGTCGTAGTTCATCACGCAGGTGGCGGAAGCCTTGAGGCCCATCTTGTGCTCGACGCCGCCGCAACTGACGGCATTGCGCACGCGCGTGCCAGCACGGTCGTCGACGAGGACGTTCGGAACCAGGAAGAGGCTGATGCCGCGACTGCCGGCCGGCGCGTCGGGCAGCCGCGCAAGCACGAGATGCAGGATGTCCTCGGTGAGATCATGCTCGCCGCCGGTGATGAATATCTTCACGCCGGTGATGCGATAGGCGCCCTCGCCGTCCGGCTCCGCGCGCGTGCGCAGCAGGCCGAGATCACTGCCGCAATGCGGCTCGGTCAGGTTCATCGTCGGCAGCGTCTCGCCGGCCACGATCGCCGGCAGATAGATGTCCTGCAGCTCCGGCGCAGCGTATCGCGCAAGCGTGCGATAGGCGCCGTCGATCAGGCCACGATACATTGCAAAGCCTGGATTGGCCGACGTCATCATCTCGTCGACGAGCGCATAGAGCGTATGCGGCAAGCCCTGTCCGCCATGCTCGACGGCGGCGGTCAGCCCCGCCCATCCGCCGTGGCGGAAGCGCTCGTAGGCCTGAGGAAAGCCCGCCGGCGTGGTGACGCGGCCCTCGGAGTAGGCGCAGCCCTGTTCGTCGCCGGAACGGTTGAGCGGCGCAAGAACCTGTTCGGCAAACCGCGCGCCCTCCTCGATCACCGCCCAGAGAAGATCGGGCGTCGCCTCCGCGAAACGCTCCGTCTCGCAGAGCCGCGAGGCGACGAAAACGTGATCGAGCAGAAAGCGGTAGTCCTTCAGCGGCGCGACGTAGCTCGACATTCGGCTGGGTCTCTCCTGGAGTGAAACGATCAACGCAGGTGCGGTTGGCGCCCACCTCGGCGCGCAATCGAGCCGGCCGCACGGCCTGCGTCAAGTGCTCGCCATCAGCGCCGGGATCCACGGCCTGCATCGAAGCCGCCTGCCCGCCGCGGATGACGTCGGATTCAGGTGACGGCGATGCCGCCGTCGGTCAGATGCACGCCGGCAGTCATCGCGTTGGCGGCGTCGCTGAGCAGAAACACCGCGACATCGGCGACCTCTTCCGCGGTTACGGTGCGTCCCATCGGCTGGCGCGCGTTCACCATCTCGACGAAGCCCGGTTGCGAGAACAGCGGCTCGGTGAGCGGGGTGCGCACATAGGCCGGACAGACGGCGTTGCAACGCACCCCGGCGCGGCCATAGTCGACGGCGACCGACTTCGTCAGCCCGATCACGCCGTGCTTGGACGTGACATAGGCCGGCAGATTGGCCTCGGCGAGAACGCCCGCGACGGAGGCGATATTGACGATCGAACCGCCGCCGGTCGGCAGCATCTGCTCGAGTTCGGCCTTCACGCTGTAGAAGACCCCGGTCAAGTTGACCGCGAGAACCGCGCTCCAGTTCTCCGCCGTGCAGGCGCCGACAGGGCCGAACTCGCCGCCGATTCCGGCATTGTTCACGGCGCCGTCGAGCCGGCCGAAGTCGCGCACGATCTCGGCACACACGCACTGAATCTGAGCGAGGTCGGAGACGTCGGCCCCATAGGCGCGCGCGCCCTCGATCTCCGCCGCAACAGCGAGCGCGCCCGGCTCGTCGAGCCCGACCACCGCGACCTTGGCACCGGCGGCACCGGCGCGGCGCGCGATCGCAGCGCCGATGCCGGTCGAGGCGCCCGTGACCAGCACGACCTTGTCCTTCAATGAGCTCATCGGCCTGTTTCCTCCTCGAGACGACCCTTGTTACGTTCCGCCGGATGCCGATCAGACCGGGTCGGCGACATGCAGCACCAACTTGCCGGGATCTTTGCCGGAGAACATCGTTGGCAGCAGATCGGGCGCCTTCTCGAAGCCGTGCTGACGGTTTTCCGTCACGCGCAGCCTGCCCTCCATCACCCAGCGTCCAATCTCGGCGGCTGCCTGCGGGATCTGCTCGGCGTAGAAGAACAGCAGGATGCCCTTCACCGTGAGCTGATGCGTGCAGATCCGCATGTAGTTCTGGGGTCCCTGCACCTTGACATCGGTGTAGCCCTGGCTCATCGCGCCGCAGATCAGGATGCGCCCACGCGCCGCCATGTGCAGGAACATCGTGTCGAGCAAGTCGCCGCCGGCATTGTCGAAATAGGCGTCTACGCCGCTCGGCGCGAGCTCCGCGAGCCGCGCGGGGATGTCGTCGTTCTTGTAGTCGATGCAGGCATCGCAGCCGGCGTTCTCGATCGCCCAGCGGCATTTCTCAGGCCCCCCGGCGACTCCGATCACCCTCGCGCCGAGCAGCTTCGCGATCTGGCAGGCGATCGACCCGGTCGCCCCGGTCGCGGCCGAGACGACGACCGTATCACCCTTGCCGATCTTCAGCCCATCGGTCACGCCGAAATAGGCGGTGAGGCCGCCGACGCCGAAGACACCGAGGTTCCACGACAGCGGATAATCGGCCTTGGGCAGATGGCGCAGCGGCATCGGCCCGTCGGCGCGGACCACGGCATAATCCTGCCAGCTCATGAAGCCTTCGACGACATCGCCGATGCGATAGTCCGGATTGCGCGACTCCACGACCTGCCCGATGCCCATGCAACGCATGGGTTCGCCGGGCATGATCGGCTTCATGTAGCCGCCGTCGTCCGTCAGCCAGATGCGCTGGCTGGCGTCGAAGCCGAAATAGAGCGAACGCACGAGTACGTCGCCTTCGATCAGGGCCGGGACGCCGCCCTCGACAAGGTCGAAATCGGCTCGGCTCACCGCGCCGACGGGACGGCGGTTCAAGATCCACTGGCGATTGACCGTATTCGCCGCGATGGCGTTCATTGGACGTCCTCCCTCAATTGGTTGTTTGTCTGGGCTGGCGGAAGTGATCGCGCAGGTCCTTCTTCAGCACCTTGCCGACGGCGCTGCGGGGCAGGCTTTCGACAAAGCGCACGCGCTTGGGCGCCTTGACTGAGCCGAGCGCGGCCTTGCACAATGCGATGAGCTCATCCTCCGTCGCCGCGGCACCGGCGCGGAGCTCGACCACCGCGGTGACCGCCTCGCCCCAGTCGGGATCGGCGACGCCGATCACGGCGCAGTCGAGCACGGCCGGGTGACGCCAGATGACCTGTTCGACTTCGCTCGGATAGACGTTGAAACCGCCGCTGATGATCATGTCCTTCTTGCGATCGGTGATGTGTAAATAGCCCTCGGCGTCGATATGGCCGAGGTCGCCGGTGCGCAGCCAGCCGTCGATGACGGCCTCTGCAGTCTTATCGGGTTGTTTGTAGTAGCCCATCATCACGATGTCGCCGCGCACCGCGATCTCGCCGGTCTCGCCGGTCGGCAACGGCCGGCCGGTCTCGTCGAGGATGGCGGTCGAATTGAAGACGGACGGCAGACCGCAGGAGGCGAGCCGCGCATCCTCGGCGATCTCGCCGTCGCGGTAATGATCGCCCGGGCGCAGGAAGGCGATGGCCCCGGGCGCTTCGGTCTGGCCGTAGCCCTGCAGCATGACGGGACCGAACACGCGCAGCGCCCGGCGTAGCTTTTCGACCGACATCGGCGCCGCGCCATACATCAGATACTTCAGCCGCGAGAAGTCGCGCCGCTCGATCTCTGGCGCCTCCAGCAGGCGATAGATCACGGTCGGCGGCAAGAAGAACTCGGTGACGCCTTGCGACGTGACCAGGTCGAGCAGCACCGCCGGATCCGGCTTGGTCATCACCACGATCTTGCCGCCCCGCGCGGTCGCGGGCAGCGTCAGGAAGCCGGCGGTATGAGTCATCGGCGCGGCCGCCAGATTGACGATCTCCTCGCCGGGCGCATAGGGCGTGTTGACGATGCCGTTCATCGCCGAGACGATGAGATTGCGATGGCTCAGCATCACGCCCTTGGGCCGCCCCGTCGTGCCGCCGGTCGGCATGATGGCGGCGAGCGCGGCGGGGTCGGGCTGGAACGCCATCGGCGTGGCCGGATGGCTCTCCAGCAAGCGCGCGAGCGAAGCCGCGCCCTCGTCGTCGCCGTCGATGCAGATCAGGTGGCGCAGGCCGGGACAGGCCGCGCGGATCGCCGCGACCGCCGGGGCGAAGGCGGATTTGAAGAACAGCACGTCGACGTCGAAGCCCTCGACGAGCTGGATGTGCTCGGCGACGGGCGCACGCGGGTTCAGCGGCGTCCAGACCAGGCCGGCGCGCCACACCCCGACGACGCAAAGCCAGGCGACCGGATCGTTGTCCGAAAGCACTGCGCATTTGGCCGCGCCGTCGAGACCCTGCGCCGCAAGCGCGCGGGCAACGCGGAGCGACAGATCCTGCGCCTCTCTGAACGTGATCTGCCTGTCGTCGATGACATAGGCGATCCTGTCCCTGCCGAGGCTTGCGCCCCTGTCGAGCAATGATGCGAGCGAGATGGCGATCTCCTCCGGGAAACGTCTGCGTCTTGGGCGCGACATTGGTTGTTGCGCGTGAGATACGCGACGACAGGCGCGGCTGCGCCCCCCAGCGACGGGGGGGCCGCAGGTCGGCCGGGCGCCGTCTTGCCCTAGATTTGAAACGCGCCTTGGCGCTATGAAGAGACGCATAAGACGACGCAAAAGCGCCCGTGCGGGGAACGGTCCGACTGGCAGGACGCCCGATCACGGTTTGGGAGGAGACTCGTGACCTGGCGCAAGGCCATCGTGCTCAAGACGGCGCCGCCGACGCTGGCCGAAGCCGCGATGTCGCGCCCGCGGCTTTCACTCGACCGCTGCCTGTACGGGGCAACCCAGATTCTGGAGGTCAGCGCGCCGCTAGGGTTTGGCAAGACCAGCCTGTTGACCCATTGGCGCGCCGAAGCTCTCGCCGCGCGTCGGGCCGCCATCTGGTTCGGCCTCGACGCCGAGGACGACGGATCGAGATTCGTTCAGGGCCTGTTGCACGCATCCTCGCGGCAGGATCCGCGTGTGATCGGCGAGGCGTTTCTGCAATGGGCGCGCAACGTTGCCGCCCCCTACGAAGCCCTGACGGCGTGGCTCGCCGAAATCGAACGCAGCGGGCGCGAGGCGCTGCTGCTGCTCGATGACGCCGATCTGGCGCCACCCGCGTTGCGCGAGGGCGCGCTCGCCTATGTTCTGGCGAACGCGCCGGCGAACCTGCGCACAGCGCTTTCGACCCGACCCGGCGCCGAGATCGCGCGGCAGCCCGCTTTCGCCGGCTCGTCCATCGCCCGCATCGGCACGCAGGCGCTGCGGCTCACGGAGGAGGAGACGGTCGAGATCGTCGCGCGCGCGCTGCCAGCGGCGGAGGCGGCCAAGCTCGGCGCCCGTATCCAGGGCCTGACCGATGGATGGCCGCTTGGTGTTCATCTGGCACTGACGGCGCAGCTCGGGCGAGGCCTGGCCGAGACGCCGGAGGAGACGGTCTCGCTCGCGCTCGGCCAGTTCTTCACGGACCGGATCGTCAAGCAGCAGCCCGAAGCCGTGATCGACCTGCTCACGAGCCTCGCTTTGCTCGATCCCGTGCATCCCGACCTGTGCCGCGCCCTCGCCGGCCCCGAGGCGCCCGTCGCGGAGGTCCTGCAGCTCGCCGACCTCACGCCGTTGCTGACCCGCATCGAAGGCGACGAATGGCTTCGGCTCAATGCGGCGGCGCGCGATGTTCTGGGCGCGATGCAGGCGGCGTGGCCAAAAGCGCGCCGCCGCGCCGTCGCGCAGACGGCGGCGCAGTGGTACGCCGGGCGCGGGCTCTACGAGGAAGCCGCCAATCAGGCGCGGCTCGCCGGCGACAGCGAGACGGCGCTCGACATGGCCGAACGGGCGATGCGCGAGATGACGGTGCAGGGCCGCACGGCCGAGGTCCTCGACTGGGTCGACCGGATGGCCGCCGACGGCATCGAGCGGCGTCCCGCGGTCTGGCTGCCCGCCGCCTGGGCGGCCATGAACAGCTTGCGCTTCCTGCAGGTCGAGCCGCTGCTGCAGCGCGTGCTCGCCCAGCCGGGCCTCGATGCGCAGGAGCGCTTCGAGGCACTGCTGATCGAAGCCTCCACCGCCGGCTATGGCGACGACCTGCGCAAGCTCGAGCATTTCGCCGCGCAATGGCCGGAGCCCGAGCGCGGCGCCGGCGCGAGCGAAATCCTGATTCATGCACTGTGCCTGTGCACCGCCGACCTCCTGCGCGGACGTCCGGGGCAGGCCCGCAAGCGTCTGGCGAGCGCGCTGGTCGACGTCGACCGGGCGAAGGCCTCCGTCCTCGTGGCAGCCTTCGTCGAGTACTATCAGGGACTATCGCTGCTCTGGGAAGGCAAGGCAGAGCTTGCCTACGAGCTTCTGCGCGGCGCGCTGCGAAGGCTGGAAGGCAGGTTCGATCCGCGCCACCGCATCGTCTCGACGATCGCCGCCGTCTTCGCCGAAGCCGCCGTCGAGACCGACCACCTCGACGAGGCCCGCAGTGTCATCCTACGGCGCCTGCCGGAGATCGAGAAGATCGCCGTCCCCGACGCCGTCATCGCCGGCTATCTCGCTTCGGCGCGGCTGGCGGAGATCGAGGGGCGGCTCGATCTGGCGGAGGAGCACATCTCAGGCCTGGTCGCGCTCGGCCGGATGCGCAGGCTGCCGCGCATCGAGGCCGTCGGGCTCGGCGCGCTGGCGCGCTTCAACGCGCGCAATGGCCGTGACCGCGCGGCCGAGGACGTCGCCGATCAGCTGAGCGTGCTGGTGGCGCAGCATGACGGCAAGCTGCCGGACTCCCTGCTCGACATGTTGCGCCTTCAGGCGGACCTCGCGGCGGCGGCGAGCCGGGTGCGCAGCGAGGTGGCCGCCGATCTGCAACTGGCCGCCGAGAGCGCGCGCAAGGCGCAGAAGCTCGCGATACGGCTGGAGTGCGGTCGCGAGCGATTGACGGCGCAGGGCTTGTACGGACGCGCCCTGCTGCGGCAGGGTCAAGCCAAGGGCCAGTCCGAATTGCGCGAGGCGGCAGCGACAGCGCGTGCGTGGGGACTTCAGCGCATGCACGCGGAGTTCAGCGCGAACGCCGCCGCTCCGGGGGAGCGCATCCCCGTGGCGCCAACGCCGCGCGCCGCCACTGGCCAGGCCGCGCGTCCCGGCCTGCTGACCGCGCGCGAATACGACGTCCTGCACGGCCTCGCTGCCCATCTCAGCAACAAGGAGATCGCGATCTCGCTGAACCTCAGCGACGAGACCGTGAAGTGGCACCTGAAGAACCTGTTCCAGAAGCTCGACGCGGGCGAACGCAAGACGGCCGTCGCCCGCGCGCGCGTGCTCGGAATGCTGTGAGCCCCTCAGCCGCCAGCGGCGAGCCTGGCGAGATTGGCCGGCAGATCGAGCTCGAACTCGCGCGTCTGCCCGACCGCCGCCATCGCCTGCGCCGCGGCTGCGATCGTCCCGCTCGCGATGCCGGCGCGAAAGCCGACATTCTCCGCCGCCATCGCCGCAAACAGCGGCTCGACGAAGGGCTGCGCGACCTTGTCGAGCACGGCGCGATGCATGGCGATGGTTTCGGGCGTCAGCGAGACGATGCGGGCGACGAGATCTGCGACATAGGCGTCGAGCTCGGCCTTCGGCAGCGCACGGTTGATGAGGTTGTAGCGCTCGAATTCCGCCGCCGAGAAATCGCGGGTGGACAGCAGGATCTCCAGGCCGCGCGCCGGGCCGGCGCCGAGCAGCATGCGCGTCGCGCCGCCACCGGTCGCCAGGAACCCGGCGCTCGCTTCCGGACTCGCGAACAGCGAATCCTGCGAGGCGAAGCGCATGTCGAGCGCGAGCAGAAACTCCAGTCCGCCGCCGCGCGCGCGACCGGCGACCTTGCCGATCGTCACCTGCGGCACGTTCTGCCAGCTCAGGCCCAGCGCCTGCACGACGTTGATGTCGGGGAATTTGCTCTGCGTCGCCGGGTTCTTCAGCGACGCCTCGAGCTCCGTCATGTCGAAATGCGCGATCCAGAAATCCGGATCGGCGCTGTCGACGACGACCACCTTGAGGCCGCGGTTCTGCATCAGCAGGCCGCTGACCTGGAACAGCTCGCGCACCATCTGGCTGTTCATCAGGTTGATCGGCGGATTGCGCAGCGTGACATGGAGCGCGCCGTTGTCCTCGCGCAGGGTCAGGGTTTCGAAGTTCATAGGTAGGCTCCTCAAATGCCGGCGAATGATCAGACGAGGCGCTCGACCTTGAGGCCCGCATAGCCGTAGCTCTCGAGCGCGCCCAGGAGCTCCTTGTGGCCGAAGGCCTCGCTGGGGCTGGCGAAGCCCACCCGGCGCGGCGGCTCGCGCGTTGCGCGCATGGCGCCATAGGCCTGCATCAGGCCCGTCGTGTAATAGCCGCCGGTGGCGATCAGGGTGGACTTGACCATCACGACGTTGCCGCTTCCGACGCAGACGTCGACGGCACGATGGACGAAGCGGGATTCGCGCGGCGGCGTCGCCGGCGTGATGGCGATCGCCATTGCGTCCAGCATGGGATAGAGCACCTCATCCGGGATCCATTGCAGCGACACCTTGTTGGCGCGCTCCAGCTCCAGCTCCTTCTTGTAGAGCTCCTGGTTCCACATCGCGACCATCATCTTGCAATTGCGCACCCGCCCGTCGCGGCTGAACCAGATCGGATGCGAGGTCCCGCCCCAGTTCGAGGCGCGCAGCACCTGGCCTGAAGGCGCCGAGATGTCGGTGGTTTCGATGCCAGGATATCTGACGAGTTCGCGGTTCTTCAAATAGACCGCGGGCTGGCGCACGGCGTCGAGAATGGTCTGCGCCGAGGCGACGGTCGGCACGGCCTCGGCAATGCCGGTCAACTCCAGCGAGTCAACGCCGGGCGTGTCGAGGCAGAAGCGCGCACCGATCTCGGAGACGCCGTACATGTAGGCGAGCGACGGCACGATCAGGCGCTCGATCTGGCGGAACTTGGCGTCCCACTCACGCATGAGCTCGGCGACCCAATGCTGTTCGCCGGTGGTGTCGAAATAATGGACCTTGGCGCGATAAGCCGCCTCGACAATCTCGCGGCCGAAGCGATTGAACGGGCCGACAGTGTTGCAGACGACCTGCCGGCCCGTCAGCAGTTCCGTCAGCGCTTCCGCGCTGTGCTCGACTTCGGCGATCTGATATCTGGCCGCCTCGATGCCGGGCACGATGGCGAGCGCGGCCTCGATCTTGGCGCGGCTGCGACCGGCGGCGATGAAGGGCACGCCGAGCTCGCGCAGATGTTCCATCACCAGACGCGCGGTGTAGCCGCTCGCGCCATAGACGACGACAGGATAGTCGGAACTCATGGTGTCCTCCGTTAGGATCTGCTTTTTGTTTCCGCGCCCCAGGCGGCGTGGCGGTTGACCTGCGCCATCAGGAAGCCGAAGTGCATGAACAGCAGGCTGGTCTCGCCGTCCTCGATCTGCATGGCGCGCGCGTCGCGCAGCAGCTTCTCGATCGGATAGTCCTGCGTCAGCCCGACGCCGCCGAACAATTGCAGCGCCTCGTTGCAGACGGCGAACATCTCGGCGCTGCAGAACGCCTTGCCGGCAGCGGTGAAATAGGGATGCGACGCGGGCGACAGCCGCGTGTATTCGGCGACATGGCGGGCCATCGCCTTGATCGCCTCGACCTTGGCGCCCATGACGCCGAGCCGGTATTGCGTGAGCTGGAGATCGGCGAGCAGTGCGCCGCCCTGGCAGCGCTGGTTGACATAGTTGAGCGCCATCTCGAAGGCGGCGCGCGCAAGGCCGGTCGAAACGTGGCTCATCGCCGTGCCCGCATGCGCCCAGGCCATCGCGTGCTTGATCTCGTAGTCGTCGCGCGTGGCCACCGCGAAGCGGCGCGGCACGCGCACGTCGTCGAAGAAGATCTCGCCCTGCGGCAGCGGCCGCTTGCCGAGCTTGCGCAGCGCCCTGCCGCGCGTGATGCCCTTGAGGTCGAGCGGCAAGACGATGTTGCAGCCGAACGTGTCGCCGTTCGCGGCGTGGTAGCCGTCGCCGTAATCGGCGACGATGTCGAGCAGCCCGACCTCGGCGACATAGCCGTTCGACACCCAGGACGAGCTCTGCCCGTTGATCACGATCTCGTCGCCGACGAACCGCGCGGTGAGATTGCCGACATTGCCCTTGGCGCCGGCGGCCCGCTCCTGCGAATAGAGGGTGAGCCCGTCCGAGCCGCGGTCGGGCTGCGTCGCGATCCAGCAGCCGAGCCTGCCCTGGCACATCTCGACGAGCTCGCTTCTGCCGCTGGCGAGCGAGGCGCGCATAGGCATCTCGCCGGCGCCGGCCGAGACCGCGAGGCCGACATCGCCCCAGCCGAGTTCGGCGATGACGACGCCTTCGAGCCGCGCCGCCGCCGCAGGCTCCAGGCTCGCCGTCGCCTCCGGCCCGACGCCGAGGCCGGCGAAGGCCTTGTGGAAGTCCCAGAACGGCGAGCCCGGCGCATAGGCCGCGTCCGGATCCATCCGGTCGAGCGCGCGGCCGATCGGACGCATGACCTCGGCGGCGAAGCGGCGCAGTCCCGCTTGCGCGCTGCGCTCCTCGGGCGACAGGCTCGCGTCGAAGCCGGACAGCTCCATGTGCGGCCACGGTATGGCGTGTGTGGTCATGGCGTCACCTCGTGAACAGATTGACGGTGACGACGGCCTCTTCGTAGCCGACCTGGCCGCCGCCGTTTTCCTGCAGAGCGACCTTCGCGCCCTCGACCTGCCGCGCGCCGGCTTCACCGCGCAGTTGGGTGACGAGTTCGGCGATCTGGCCCAGCCCGGTGGCGCCGATTGGATGCCCCTTGGATTCGAGCCCGCCCGAAGGGTTCACCGGAACGCGGCCACCGAGGGTGAATTCGCCGCGCTCGGCAGCCGCACCACCCGCGCCCATCTCGGCGAGCCGCAGATATTCGACCGCCATGATCTCGCCCATGGCGGTGGCGTCATGGACCTCCGCCACCGAGACCTCATCGGGGCCCAGTCCCGCCGCCGCATAGGCCTTGTCGGCGGCGCGCCGGCACACGGCGCTGGCGAAATCCGTGGGTTCGCGCGGCGTGGCCGTGGCGATCGCTGTTCCCGCCACCTTGATCGCCCGGCGGACCGACCCCGAAAGCCGCCTGAGGCCGGCCTCCGAGCAGACCACGACCGCCGCGCCACCATCGGAGATCGGCGAGCACATCGGCATGGTCAGCGGATAGGTGATGGGATCGGCCGCCAGCACCTGCTCGACGGTGAAGGGCTTACGGTATTGCGAAAGCGGATTGTGGACGGAATGGTTGTGGTTCTTGGCGCAGACCGCCGCGATCTGGCGCTGCGTCGTGCCGAACTCGCTCATCCAGAACCGGCACATGGCGGCGTAGATCGCCATGAAGCGGCTGTAGGGGCGGCTCGACTCGCTACCCTCGGGCGGCGCGATCGCGGTCCCGAGCGCGAGCAGCCGCGCGGCGTTCTCCTCGGCCTGCGCGACGTCCCAGCCACCTTCGAACAGCTGGATCGCGCGCAGCTTGTCGACAATGTTCATCTTCTCGGCGCCGAGCGCGAGCGCGACGTCGCATTGCCCGGCGCGGATCGCCTGCACGGCGAGCTGGAACGCGCTCGTCCCGGAGGCGCAGGCGTTCTCGACATTGTAGACCGGCAGACCCGAGAGTCCGATCCGGGCGAACACGACCTGCCCCGGAATGGCGAACTGGCCCTGCAGCGCGCCCTGCGTCTGCCCCGAATAGAACGCGGTCTCGATGTCAGCCGGCGCCGCGCCGGCGTCGGCGAGCGCGAGGTCGAACGCCTCCCTGGCGAAGTCCCAAACCTGTTTTTCCGGATTTCGGCCGAACACGGTCATGCCGACCCCGGCGACATAGATGTCGCCCATGTTTCCTCCCCGACGGCTCAAGTCATTTGTCGGGAGGGTTAGCGCCGCGCCGGTGGCGCCGTCGCCCCCTCTTGTCGGGGGGCCTGTGCGAGGGGGCACGCATGAGATCGGCGGCGTCAGGGTGCCTGCAAGAGAAACCGACACCGGCGCCGAGGCCGCCCCAGCTGCAGCTGATGCCCTGCAGCAACAAGCGAACTCGCTAAGGAGCCACGTCGAGGATTCGTCCGCAAGGTAGGTCGCCAACCGCCCGAACGAACTCAGACCTGGATAAAACTTGGGGGCAAGGTCACTGGCGGAGAGAGTGGGATTCGAACCCACGGTACGGTTTCCCGCACACACGCTTTCCAAGCGTGCGCCTTAAGCCACTCGGCCATCTCTCCGGTGGCCCTCTCTTGGCGGGGTCGGCGGCGTTTTGCAAGCGGGGTCGCGGCCTTTCCGACCAAATTTCCTGCAAATCACTGATAAAAATCATCAATCGGCCGCCGTTGCCGGCCGGATCAAGGCTGTCTCGGGTCCGGACGGCCGGTGATGAACCCGCGGGCCCGGCAGCGCGACCACTGATTTGCGGCTCCACCGGTCGGAGCCCCCCGAGGACCTGCTATGCCGTCAACCGCCCGTTTTCGCTCGCTCGTCGCGCTGTCGCTGGTGCTTGGGGCTGTGGCTGCGCCGCTCGGCGCGGCGCGGGCCGATCAATGCACCCGGCAGGGCGTCGACGTCACCTGCGACGACGGCCGCAAAGGGATCTGGCAGGGCGACGCGATCCTGTGGCCGGACGGCACCAAGTCCAGCCTGAAGCCACACCCGTCCGTCATCGTCGGCAACAAGGCCTCCGTGGTGGTCGGGCCGGGCGTCTTCGTCGGCCAGGGCAAGGGCATGGTGCCGATGGACAATCCGAGCTCGCCGAACAAGCTGCGCTGCGCCGTGCTGGACGGCGTGGCCTATTGCCATTGACGCCGCCGAGACCCGTCGCAGCGGGCCTCTCCTGATCAGTGATAACGCACGCTCGATGACGCCAGGCGACTGCTGAGGAGGCCGGCGGGCGAGGCCGCCAAAGGCGGCGCGATCTCGGCTGTCTCCTGCACGTCGCTATCCTGCAGCGCCTCCAGGAAATCCGTGAACCATTGCTGGATGGAGTGACGGCGCAGCTTCGTCATCATGATCTCATAGCGCATCCGGCGCTCATTGAGCGGCATCGACAGCGCCATCGCGATGGTGCGCGCCATGCCGTCGATGTCATGCGGATTGACCAGCAGAGCGGCATCGAGCTCATTGGCGGCGCCGGCGAATTTCGACAGCACCAGCACCCCGGGATCGACCGGACTCTGCGCGGCGACATACTCCTTGGCCACGAGATTCATGCCGTCATGCAGCGGCGTCACCACGCCGACCTGCGCGCTGCGATAGAGACCGGACAGCACGCCCTGCCCATAGCCCTTGTTGAGATAGCGGATCGGCGTCCAGTCGGCCTCGCCATGACGGCCATTGACCTCGCTGACAAGGCGCGCGACGTCGCTCTGAAGATTGCCATAGGCCTCGATGGATTCGCGTGACGGCGTCGCGATCTGCAATAGCGACGCGGCGCGCAGCAGCGTCGGATGCATCGTCCACATGCGGTCGAACGCGGTGATGCGGTTGACCAGCCCCTTGGAATAATCGAGCCGGTCGACGCCGATGGCGAGCTTCTCGCCATGCAGGCTGCGGCGCAGCCGCGACACGTCGGGATGCGACGCCGCCTTGGCCGCGGATGCCGCGAACTTGTCGGCATCGATGCCGATCGGAAACACCGCCAGACGCGTGCGGCCATGGCGCGACTTCACGACGCTATCCCGCACCTGCAGGCCAAGGTCAGCTCGAATGCAGGCGCAGAAATTGTCCCGATCGTCCTCGGTCTGGAAACCGATGAGATCATAGGCCAGCATCGCGGTCACGAGATCGCGGTGATTCGGTACGCTGTCGATGACGCTGCGCGCGGGCCACGGCGTATGCAGGAAGAAGCCGATCGGGCTCTTCACGCCCAGCGTGCGCAGTTCCGCGCCGAGCGAGAGAAAATGATAATCCTGAATCCAGAACAGGGTCTCAGGCTTCTGAAACCGCAACAAGGCACGCGCGACGAACGCATTCACCTCGCGATATGAGCGATAGTCGTCATGCGAGACGCGAATCAGATCGCTGCGTGAATGCAGCGCCGGCCACAGCGCAGAATTAGCAAAGCCTTCGTAGTAGCCGGCATAATGCGCGGCCGGCAGATCCAACAAGGCCAGCGCGCCCTGGCCGAGCTGCTCGATCTGCGCAATCGGTTCCATCTGCGCGCCATCGCGCACACGACCTGAGGAACCTACCCAAACTGCCCCAGAATTTTCCACCACGGGCAGCAGAGCTGCCGCAAGTCCGCCGGTCATTGGCTCATTGGCTTTGCCACGCGCCACCCGATTCGAAACCACGACGAGGTTCACAGCTCCCCTCCTGTTGGTCAGTGTCGGTTAACAGCTGTTCATCAATATGGTTCCGGGCCACCCTTTCAACCAATTGAAACCAAATTCAGGCAGCGGCGCGGTAGAATCGGAGCGCCGATCAAGTCAGAGTATTTCTAATCGCAAGCAAAGGTGCGATATGCGAACGCGAGGCAGCTGGAACCGAGCAGATGACGACGAGTTCAGCGCGATGCCGCGGACTGACCTTCGCGTTGCGCGAGTCGTGCGAGAAACGCGCGCACATCGTCCGGCGAATCGAAATGTCCATCGACACCCAGGGCACGCCGACCGACCGAGAACGACAGGCCCGCGAAATCAGGCATGATTGCGAAGACCGATTCGTCGGTCACGTCGTCGCCGATGAAGAACGGCTTGCGCCCCTCGAACGGCGCACGGCGCATCAGCTCGCGCACACCGGTCGCCTTGGTGAAGCCGGCGTGCTTGATCTCGCACACGCATTTGCCCGGTAATACCTCGATCGGTGCGCCCGGCAGCTCCGCGCGAATGCGCGACACCTCCTCGTAGATTGCCGCCTCGGCCTGCGGCGCGAGACGATAATGCAGGGCCAGCGAGTAGCCCTTGTCCTCGAGCAGGATGCCGGGACTGAGCTTGGCAATCGCCGCCAGCCTGCGCTTGAGCTCCTTGTCCATCGGCGGCGCCTGAACGGCGTCGGCCTCGTTGCCGCTGCCGAGCCGCATCTCCGCGCCGTGGCCACCGACGGCGGGATAGATCTCCGGCGCGAAGATCAGGTCGATGTCGTTGAGCGAGCGGCCGCTGACCAGCGCCAGCGCCCCGGCGGTTCGTTGCAGCAAGCTATTCAGCGTCTCGGCGAGCCCCGGCGGCACCCACACCTCGCGTGGCGTCGGCGCGAGATCGAGCAGCGTGCCGTCGATATCGAGAAGGATCGCGACCTCACCGAGATGCGGCACCAGGCTGGCGGGCGCGGGCACGATCTCGGGGGGCGCGCTGGCGGCCGCGGACGGTTGTGTTGCAATCAGCTTCGAAACGTCGGACATGCCAATCTACTCCATCACCGCGAGCGGGCGCGCCACGTCTTCGAGCGATTTCCGCTCGGCCGCGACCGCATAGCGCGAGGCGACGAGCGCCGCCACCACCATCAGCGCCGCGCCGAACAAATAGCCGGCGAACACGGCGCCGCGCGCGCCGCTGTCGAGCAGCGCGCCGAACAACGCCGGCCCGGCGACGCCGCCGAGGCCGGTCCCGATCGCGTAGAACAAAGCGATCGCAAACGCCCGCACTTCGAGCGGAAAATTCTCCGACACAGTGAGATAGGCCGCACTCGCCGCCGGCGAGGCGAAGAAGAAGATTACCATCCAGGCGGCCGTCTGCGTCTGCGCGCTCAAGACCCCGAGGGAAAACAGATAGCCGGTCAGCGCGAGCAACACCCCCGAAACACCATAGGTGAAGGTGATCATGGCGCGACGACCAAGTGTATCGAACAGGCGGCCGAGCAGCAGCGGCCCAAGCACATTGCCGGCCGCGAAGGGCAGGATGTACCAGCCGACATGATCCGCCTGAATGCCGTAGAAGTCGGTGAGCACCAAGGCGAAGGTGAAGAAGATGGCGTTGTAGAAGAAGGCTTGCGCAATCATCAAGGTGAGTCCGACCAGCGAGCGCTGGCGATAGACCGAGAACAGCGTGCGCGCGACCTCGAGGAGCGGCGTGTGGTCACGCATGCGCAAACGGATGTTCGGCAAAGATTTTGCCCGCTCCTCGCGATCATGGCCGGTCACGTCGCGCTCGATTGCAGCAACGATGTCGTGTGCCTGCTCGGGATGGCCGTGGATCATCAGCCAGCGCGGGCTTTCCGGAATCCACATCCGCATGATCAGCACCACGAGGCCGAGACCAGCGCCGATGCCATAGGCCAGACGCCAGCCCATGTCAGGGCTCGCCACCTCGGGATCGAGCAGAACGATGGCACCGACGGCACCCAACGCGGCACCCAGCCAGAAGCTGCCATTGATCATCAGATCCGTCCAGCCGCGGTAGCGCGCCGGGACGAGCTCCTGGATGGTCGAGTTGATCGCCGTATACTCGCCGCCGATGCCCGCGCCGGTGAGGAAGCGAAACAGCGCATAGACCGCGACATTCCAGGACAGGGCCGTCGCCGCGGTCGCAGACAGGTAGAGCGCCAGCGTGATGAAGAACAGTTTCCTGCGGCCGATGCGGTCGGTGAGCCAGCCAAAGCCGAGCGCGCCCAGAACAGCACCGGCAAGATAGGCGCTGTTCGCCAGACCAATATCGAGATTGGAGAAGTGCAGCACCGGACTCTGCTTCAGCGCGCCGGACAGCGCGCCCGCGAGCGTCACCTCCAGTCCGTCGAGCACCCAGGTGATGCCGAGCGCCAGCACCACGCGGGTATGAAATCCGCTCCAGCGGAGATCGTCGAGCCGCGCGGGGATGTTGGTCTCGATGATGCGGGCGTGCTCGGGCAGCTCGCGCGCGACACCGGCCGATTGCGGCGCCGGCGCGACGATGCGGAGATCGGGTACGGGTGCCTGTCGAGGTGCCATGGAATCCCAATGCAACGGCGCAGGTCGCACCGCATGCTAGACCGGAGAGGATGAAGCAAATGCGGCAGCGAGCCGCTGCCGCTGCGACCCAACGTCTCGTTTGGCACGGGGTTCCCGGAACGGGACGGGAACCCTACTAGCCCCCAGTTAAGGGTCTCGTTGGTGAAGCCTCCCGATGGGCCTCAATCAAAGTGTCGTCCCGGGCAAGAGCGCGACCCGGGATCCATACCGCGCGATACCTGATTGAGCCGCGCAACTGATACCACCCGCCAAACCGTTGCGGCGGCGTATGGGTCCCCGCTTTCGCGGGGACGACAGTAGAATGCTGGACGGACTGAAGCCACCTCGCGGGCAGTTTTGGGCCGACCAGCCTAACTCCGTTCCGGCGCGCCCTATGCCGCGCGAATATTCGCCATGAAGCGGTTGAGCTCCTCGCGCAGCCTTGCGCTCTGCGACGACAGCGACTTGGCCGAGCGCAGCACCTCTTCCGAAGCCTCGCCCGTTTGCGTCGCGCCGCGATTGACCTCGGTAATATCGGAAGCCGCGGCTTGCGTGCCGGCCGCGACGCTCTGCACGTTCCTCGCGATCTCCTGGGTCGCGCCCCCCTGCTGCTCGACGGCGGTCGCAATCGACGAGGCGATCGTGGAGATCTGGCGAATCGTTCCGCCAATCTGCTTGATCGCGGTCACCGACTCCTGGGTCGCAGCCTGCATGCCGGAGATGTGGTTGGAGATGTCATCGGTCGCCTTGGCGGTCTGCTCGGCCAGCGACTTGACCTCGGAGGCGACGACCGCGAAGCCGCGACCGGCATCCCCGGCCCGCGCCGCCTCGATGGTGGCATTCAGCGCCAGAAGGTTGGTCTGCTCGGCGATCGCGGTGATCAGCTTGACGACGTCCCCGATCTCCTGCGCCGCCCGCGACAGCTTGCCGATGCGGCCGTCGGTCTCCTCGGCCTGAGTCACCGCGGATTCGGCGATGCGGTTGGACTCGCGAACCTGGCGCCCGATCTCGCTGACCGAAGCCGACAGCTCGTCGGTCGCACTGGCGACCGAGTGGATCCGGCCTGCGGCCTGGTCCGAGGTGCCGCTGACCCGGCTGGCCAGCGACTGGGTGGTCTCCGCGGTCCTGGTCAGGGTGGAGGCGGCATGTTCGAGCTGCTCCGCGGAGCTCGACACGTTGGACACGATGGAGCCGACCGCCGCCTCGAATTCGTCGGCAAAACGGATCAGCTCCGCCCGGCGCGCCGCGCCGGCGGCCTTGTTCTGGGCATCCTGGGTCGCAGCGTCACGCTCGGCCTTCGCCACGGCCTGGACCTTGAACTCCTCGACGGCGGCGGCCATCTCGCCAATCTCGTCAGCGCGGCCGAGCCCCGGCAGGCGCACATCGAAATTTCCGGAGGCGAGCTCGCGCATCGCCTTGCACATCGTGATCATCGGCTTGGAGATGCCGTTGCCGAGCATCAACGCCAGCGCGGCGCCGAGGGCAAGGCCGCCGACGGCCAGAATCGCGATCAGCCGCTCGATCTCGGCGATGGTCGCATTGGTGGCGGCCTCGATGCGCTGCTGGTCGGCGGCAAGGTCCGATCGCAGCCCGTTGGACAGGGCGAGGATCTCGGTGGCCGCGATGCCCATGTCCTGGACCAGCTTCGCCAGCGCCTTGGAATTGTCCGCGAATTTGACGAAGGCGGCGCGGTACTGCTTGATGAGGTCACCGAGTTCGGTGACACGCTGCGTCACCTTCTCGTCATTGGCGTAGATCGTGACCAGCGACGTCTCCAGGAAACGCGTCCGGGCGATGGCGCCATCGGCCGTCTTCGGATCGGGTTTCGCGATGAAGGTGCCGACCAGCGCGGCGGCGGTCAGATACTGACCGGTCAGGTCCTTGGCCGTGGTCTGCACCGTCGGCAGCCCGGCGAGCGCGGCCGTATCGGCCAGATCGTCGAACTTATAGCGGATCTTGTTGCCGACGATGCCGATCTGGTCGGTGGCCAGCTTGGCATTGTCGCGGGTCAAGTTGACGATCTCGGAGAAGATCTTGGCGAAGGTCTGAAACTGCGCCTGCAGCTTGCCGAGCTGCGCCCGCCGCTCCGCGGCGCTGGCGGCCGCCAGCGACTTGTCGATCGCCGCCAGCAGCGACTGCTGCGCTGCCGTCGCGGCGGCCTCGTCCTCCGGCTTGCCGGTCAGAGCAAAATAGCGCGCGAGCGCCTGGTAGGAGATGAGCTCCCGGTCGATGGTTCTGGCCGCATCGGCCTCGGTGACACTGACCCGATAGGAGGCCACGGCGGCCGCGACCTTCTCGAACCCAAGATAGGCGAACCCGATGCTGGCCGCGGAGATCGCCAGCACGACCGCGAAGCCGAGAAAGATCTTGGCACGGAAACGCAGGGTCAGAAAATTGCCACGCAGCGACTGCGGCGCCAGATGCGCAGACATTCCCACCCCCGATAGGCCAGCCTTTATTATGGCCGGCGCCCCTCCACCCGGCGGGCATACACCGGACTGTGATCAAAACTACGTCACAATGGCTAAGGGTGAGTAAATGGGCAGTGACTGCAGATAGCCCGGCCAATAGCGCTGCAACTGCCAGTCCTTGCATCAGGAGATGCGACCGAATCGCCGGTGGCGCGCGCAAGACGTCGCAATGACATCGCAGACGAAAATTCGAGTTGCAAAGTCCTGAATGCGCTGTTTCTAATCAGAATAAGAATAATTCATCGGGAGGTTACTCGTGTCGACAGTCAAATTGACAGTGAACGGCAAGGCGGTCTCGGTCGAGGTCGAGGATCGCACCCTGCTCGTGCACCTGTTGCGGGATCATCTGAATCTCACCGGTACCCATGTCGGCTGTGACACCAGCCAATGCGGCGCCTGCGTCGTCCATATCGACGGCCGCTCCGTGAAGTCCTGCACCGTGCTCGCAGCCCAGGCCGCCGGCGCCAATGTCACCACCATCGAAGGCATCGCCAAAGGCGACGAGCTGCACCCGATGCAGGCCGCTTTCCGCGACAATCACGGCCTGCAATGCGGCTATTGCACGCCCGGCATGATCATGTCGGCCATCGATATTGTGCACCGCCACGGAGGCGAGCTCGACGAGGCCACGGTGCGTGAGGAACTGGAAGGCAACATCTGCCGCTGCACCGGCTATCACAACATCGTCAAGGCCGTGCTCGACGCCGCGGGGCGGATGAAGGTCGCCCAGGCTGCCGAATAAAGGCGGCGGGACAGCCCGTCGGCTTCGACGTCTTTCAATCAATACCGAGACCACGACCGCTGCGCGCGATGGCCGCGGCGGGACAACAAACTCCGGTAGGGGAGAGATTTGCATGGGTATGGAAGGCATTGGCGCGAGCGTCGTCCGCAAGGAGGACAAGCGTTTCATCACCGGCAAGGGCCGGTATGTCGACGACATCAAGCTTCTGGGCATGACCTATGCCCATTTCATCCGCAGCCCGCACGCTCACGCCAAGGTCAAGAGCATCGACTCCTCCGCTGCCGAGGCGATGCCGGGCGTGGTCGCGGTGCTGACCGGCAGGCAGATCGTCGACGACAAGGTCGGCAACCTGATCTGCGGCTGGGCCATCACCTCCAAGGACGGCTCGCCGATGAGGATGGGCGCATGGCCGGCGATGGCGCCGGAGACCGTGCGGTTCGTGGGCCAGGCCGTCGCCGTCGTGATCGCCGACAGCAAGAACCTCGCGCGTGACGCCGCCGAGGCGGTCGTGGTGGAATACGAGGAGCTGCCGGCTGTTGCCGACATGCCCTCCGCGCTGAAGCCCGGCGCGCCGCAATTGCACCCGGAAGCGCCCGGCAACGTCGTCTATGACTGGCATATCGGTGACGAGGCCGCGGTCAACGCCGCCTTCGCCAAAGCCGCCAACGTGGTCAGCCTCGAGCTCACCAACAACCGGCTGGCGCCGAATGCGATGGAGCCGCGCGCGGCGATCGCCGACTACGACGCCGCCGAGGAGCACTTCACGCTCTATACGACGTCGCAGAATCCGCACGTCGCCCGCCTCGTGTCTGTCGGCGTTCTACAACATTGCCCCCGAGCACAAGCTGCGGGTGATCGCGCCGGATGTCGGCGGCGGCTTCGGCTCCAAGATCTTCATCTATCCGGAGGAGATGGTGGCGCTGTGGGCGTCCAAGAAGGTCGGCCGTCCGGTGAAGTGGACCGGCGACCGCACCGAGGCGTTCCTGACCGACGCGCATGGCCGCGACCACATCTCCAAGGCGGAGATGGCGTTCGATGCCGACAACAAGATGCTGGGCCTGCGGGTCAAGACCCACGCCAATTTCGGCGCCTATATGTCGCTGTTCTCGTCGTCGGTCCCGACCTATCTCTACGCGACCCTGCTGTCGGGCCAGTACAACATCCCCGCGATCTATGCCGAGGTGTTGGGAGTCTACACCAACACGACACCGGTGGACGCGTATCGTGGCGCCGGCCGTCCGGAGGCCAGCTATCTGCTGGAGCGGCTGGTCGAGACCGCGGCGCGTCAGCTCAAGGTCGATGCGGCCGAGCTGCGGCGCAAGAACTTCATCACCCAGTTCCCGCACCAGACCCCGGTGATCATGGCCTACGACACCGGTGACTTCAACGCCTCGCTCGACGCGGCGATGAAGGCCATCGACTATGCCGGCTTCCCGGCGCGCAAGGCCGCCGCCAAGGCGCAGGGCAAGCTGCGCGGCATCGGCCTGTCCTGCTACATCGAGGCCTGCGGCATCGCGCCGTCGAAGGCGGTGGGCAGCCTGGGCGCCGGCGTCGGCCTGTGGGAATCGGCGGAGATCCGCGTCAATCCGGTCGGCACCATCGAGGTGCTCACGGGATCGCACAGCCACGGCCAGGGCCACGAGACCACCTTCTGCCAGCTGATCGCGGAACGCCTGGGCGTGCCGATCAGCCAGGTCTCGATCGTCCATGGCGACACCGACAAGGTGCAGTTCGGCATGGGCACCTATGGCTCGCGTTCGGCCGCCGTCGGTCTCACCGCGATCCTGAAGGCGATGGAGAAGGTCGAGGCCAAGGCCAAGAAGATCGCCGCTCATGCGCTGGAGGCATCTGAAGGCGACATCGTCATCGAGAACGGCGAGTTCAAGGTGACCGGCACCGACAAGTCGATCGCACTGCCGATGGTCGCACTCGCCGCCTACACCGCGCATAATCTGCCCGACGGGATGGAACCCGGGTTGAAGGAGAGCGCCTTCTACGATCCGACCAACTTCACCTTCCCGGCCGGCACCTATATCTGCGAGCTCGAGGTCGACCAGGCCACCGGCAAGACGTCGTTCGTCAACTTCGTCGCGGCTGATGATTTCGGCCGGCTGATCAACCCGATGATCGTCGAAGGCCAGGTCCATGGCGGTCTCGTCCAGGGCATCGGCCAGGCGCTGCTGGAGCACGCTGTCTATGACAGCAACGGCCAGCCGGTCACCGCGTCGTTCATGGACTATGCGATGCCGCGCGCCGACGACGTGCCGTCATTCAAGCTCAGCCACACCACGACCCTCTGCCCGGGCAATCCGCTCGGCGTGAAGGGCTGCGGCGAGGCTGGCGCGATCGGTGCCTCGGCGGCCGTGATCAACGCGATCACGGATGCGATCGGCAACAACAAGCTGGAAATGCCGGCGACGCCGGACCGCGTCTGGCACGCGATCCACGGCAACGCTTGAGACGATTGGAGGAGCAACCATGTACCAGACGACTTATCATCGTGCCTCCTCGGTCGACGAGGCGGCGGCGCTGTTCACCAAGGGCAGCGAAGCCAAGTTCCTCGCCGGCGGCCACACCTTGCTTCCGGTCATGAAGCAGCGTCTCGCCTCGCCGTCCGACGTCATCGACATCGGCAAGATCAAGGACCTGATCGGCGTGCAGCTGTCCGGCGACACGCTCGTGATCAAGGCCGCGACCACCTACTACGACATCATGACGAATGCCGACGTGAAGAAGGCGATCCCCGCGATCTCCTATCTCACCTCGGTGCTCGGCGATCCCGCGGTCCGTCACCGCGGCACAATCGGCGGCTCGATTGCCAACAACGACCCGGCGGCGGATTTCCCGGCGGCGCTGATCTCGCTCGGCGCAACCGTGAAGACCAACAAGCGCGCGATCACGGCGGATGATTTCTTCAAGGGCCTGTTCACGACGGCGCTCGAGGATGGCGAGATCATCATCGAGGTGGCATTCCCGGTCCCGGAGAAGGCCGGCTACGCCAAGATGCGCCACCCGGCGTCGCGCTTCGCGCTGACCGGCGTGTTCGTCACCAAGACCAAGGGCGGCGATGTCCGCGTCGCGGCCACCGGCGCGTCGCAGAGCGGCGTAATGCGGGTGCCGGCGATCGAGGCGGCACTGAAGTCGAACTGGTCGGCATCGGCGATCGACGGCGTCACCGTGTCGGCATCAGGCCTGCTCAGCGACATCCATGGCTCGTCCGACTATCGCGCCAATCTGGTGAAGGTGATGGCGCAGCGCGCGGTGCAAGCGGCCGGCTGAGTGCGCGACGCGGATCATTCCGCGAAGCGGCAGATCAAATTCCACACGGCGCGCAGCGATGCGCGCCGTGTTGCTTTGCGGCATACGGCGCGCTTGCGTTGGCCTGATACACGCGGGACAATCAAAGGATCAGGAAACGCCAGTCGCAGCGCGTGGAGATTGAGCCGGTCTCGTCGTGACAGCGCGGTGCAACAAGCCAAGGACATAAGGACGTGCTCGACAAGACCACACCACACACCGGGACCCGCGCCACAGGCCCGCTCGCAGGTTTTCGCATCGTCGAGTTCGCCGGCATCGGTCCGGGACCGTTCGCCTGCATGCTGCTGGCCGACATGGGCGCGGAGGTGGTGACGCTCGATCGCGTCGGAGCGCGCAAGACCATGAAGTCGGTCGCCGGCCGGGGCCGCAAGGTGATCGAGCTCGACCTCAAGGATAAGGCCGTCATCGCTGATGTGCTCGACCTGCTCGCCGGTGCCGATGCGCTGATCGAGGGCTTTCGTCCCGGCGTGATGGAGCGGCTCGGCCTCGGGCCCCGACGTCGTGCTCGCGCGCAATCCGAAACTGGTCTATGGCCGCATGACCGGCTGGGGCCAGGAGGGACCGCTGGCGCAGGCGGCGGGGCACGACATCAACTACATCTCGATCACCGGCGCGCTGGCGGCGATCGGCCCGAAGGAGCGGCCGGTGCCGCCGCTCAACCTGGTCGGCGATTTCGGCGGCGGCGCGCTCTATCTCGTGGTCGGCGTGCTCGCGGCACTGCTGGAGGCCTCGAAGTCCGGCAAGGGCCAGGTGGTGGACACCGCGATGTGCGACGGGGCTGCGTCGCTGCTTGCGATGTTCTTCGACCTCACCGCGATGGGCCGCTGGACCGAGGGACGCGAGCGCAACTTCCTCGACGGTGGCGCGCATTTCTACGGCGTCTACGAATGCGCCTGCGGCAACTTCGTCTCGATCGGCTCGATCGAGCCGCAGTTCTACGCGCTGCTGCGCCAGCATGCCGGCCTCTCCGATCCCGCCTTCGAGGCGCAGATGGATCCGCGCGCCTGGCCGGCGCTGAAGGAGAAGCTGGTCGCGGTGTTCAAGAGCAAGACGCGCGAGGAGTGGTGCGCGATCATGGAAGGCACCGACATCTGCTTCGCGCCGGTGCTGACGATGTCGGAGGCGCCCAAGCATGTCCACATGGCCGCGCGCGGCGTGTTCGTCGAGCGCCATGGCATCACGCAGCCGGCGCCCGCACCGCGCTTCTCGCGCACGCCGTCGACGATCCGCGAGCCGGAGGTGACGGAGATCGGCGCCGTGGTGAATGCGTGGAGGGCGGGGCGATAGACGATAGAGGTGCGGCAGCTCTGAGCAAGCGCTGCGCTGCTGTGGCAAGCTTATGAGTTGACGACGCCCGCACCTCCACCTCTGTGTCGTCCCCGCGAACGCGGCGACCCATAACCACCGGCCGCCGTCGTGTGGCTAAGATCGTCCGCCACCATGCTCGACCGAGAGATCACGCGGTATGGGTCCCGAGTCGGCGCCCGCTGACGCGTCGCGTCATCGGGCTTGCCCGGGAACACACTATTTGTTTGGTGACAGCCTGCCTCCCACGCACACCGTCATTGCGAGCGAAGCGACGCAATCCGCCGGGGCCGCGACGGGAATCTGGATTGTTTCGTCGCTGCGCTCCTCGCTATGACGGATAGACCTACTCCGCCGCCTCGACCCTCAGCACACCGCGACGAATCTGATCCTCCTCGATCGACTCGAACAGCGCCTTGAAGTTGCCTTCGCCGAAGCCGTCATCGCCCTTGCGCTGGATGAACTCGAAGAAGATCGGGCCGATCGCATTGGCCGAGAAGATCTGCAAGAGCACCTTGGTGTGGCCGCCATCGACGACACCTTCGCCGTCGATCAGGATGCCGTTCGTCTTCAGCCGCGCGATATCCTCGCCATGGCCGGGCAGCCGGGCATCGACGCGCTCGAAATAGGTGTCGGGCGGGGACGGCATGAACGGCAGGCCGGCCGCGCGCAGGCCCTCGACGGTGGCGTAGATGTCGCGGGCGCCGCAGGCGATGTGCTGGATGCCCTCGCCGCGATAGACCTTCAGATATTCCTCGATCTGGCCGGAGTCGCCGGCGTCCTCGTTGATCGGGATGCGGATCTTGCCGTCAGGGCTGGTCAGCGCACGCGAGAACAGGCCGGAGGCGCGGCCCTCGATGTCGAAGAAGCGGATCTGGCGGAAGTTGAACAGTCTCTCATAGAAGCCGGTCCACACATTCATGCGGCCGCGATGGACGTTGTGAGTCAGGTGATCGATATAATAGAGGCCGGAGCCCGCCGGCCGCGGATCGCGGGCACCGAGCCAGTCGAATTCGAGATCATAGGCCGAGCCCTTGGCGCCGTAGCGGTCGACAAGATACAGCACGCTGCCGCCGATCCCCTTGATCGCGGGAACGTCGAGCGCCTTCTGCGAAGGCAGCAGATCAGCCGGCTCGGCACCGAGCGCGACCGCCCGCGCATAGGCTTTCTTCGCATCGACCACGCGGAATGCCATCGACGGTGCGCAGGGACCGTGCGCGGCGACGAAGTCGTGGCCGTGGCTGCCGGGCTCCTCGTTGACGAGATAGTTGATGTCACCCTGGCGGTAGAGCGTGATCGCCTTGGTCCTATGGCGCGCGACAGCAGCGAAGCCCATCAGCTTGAACAGCGCGTGCAGCTGACCCGCATCGGTATGGGCATATTCGACGAACTCGAAGCCGTCGGTGCCCATCGGATTGTCGGCAGAGATGATGGCAGGCGGCGCATCGTGCGGAAACGGTCCCATCGGCGGAGCTCCTTGGCTGACTTGCTGCATGATCCCTCGGATTTGGCGCATGAAGCATGCAAACCATTGTCATTTTCGCCAAAATATGCACGATCCGTGCCTCATTAGAGGAAACGACGCATGATATCCGTCGACAGCTTCGATCTCCGCCTCCTCGCCGCGCTGCAGGATGACGGCCGGCTGACCAACCAGGAGCTGGCCGAGATCGCCGGCCTCTCCGCCTCGCAATGCTCGCGACGCCGGATGCGGCTGGAGGAGGACGGCGTCATCGCGGGCTATCGCGCGCAGCTCGCCAGCCAGGCGCTCGGCTTCGAGCTCATCGCCTTCATCCAGATCACCTTGGCGACGCATTCGCCCGACAACGCGCAGAAGTTTCGCGCGCTGGTGAACCGCGTCGACGAGATCCAGGAGGCCTATGCGCTGACCGGGGATTCCGACTATCTGCTCAAAGTGGTGCTGCGCGACCTCAAGGGCCTGTCCGACATCGTTAACAACGTGCTGATGCCGCATCAGAGCGTGGCCCATGTGCGCTCCTCGATCGTGCTCGACCGCCTCAAGGAGAGCGCGAAGCTGCCGCTGGCCGCACTGCCGCGCAGCTGAGCGCGTGGCGCGAATCGAGGGAATTGCGGCCTCCACATCACGGCGCGGCTTTGCGACACTGCACAGGCCAGACCATCAGCGAGACGACCATGGCGCTGCAGCTTCGCCCCAATTGCGAATATTGCGACAAGGACCTGCCGCCCGCCGCGACGGACGCGTGCATCTGCTCCTACGAGTGTACCTTCTGCGCCGATTGCGTGGAGACCAAGCTGTTCAACGTCTGCCCGAACTGCGGCGGCGGCTTTGCGCCGCGGCCGATCCGTCCAGCACGCGAATGGCGGCCGGGCGCCTGCGTGACGAAGCAGCTGCCGTCGGACAAGCGCGTGCATCTGAAATATGCGGCCGAGGACGTTTCAGCTTTCGTAGCGTGCGTGAAGGACGTTGCCCCAGATAACCGCTAAAGTGCTGTCATTGCGAGCATAAGCGAAGCAATCCAGAGTCCCGCCCGCGACTCTGGATTGCTTCCTCCGCTCGCAATGACGCCTACCTCGCTGGAACGATCGTGCCTTCGACCTCACCGAAGCCGACGCGATAGCCCTGCCCCTGGCACCAGCCGCGCATCACGAGCGAATCGCCGTCATCGAGGAACGTGCGTGTCACACCGCCCGGGAGTTCGATCGGCTCGCTGCCGTTCCAGCTGATCTCGAGCAGGCTGCCGCGCTGGTGCTTCTCGGGACCAGAGATGGTGCCCGATCCCAGGAGATCACCAACGCTCATGGCGCAGCCGGACGACGCATGATGCATCAGCTGCTGCACGCTCGACCAGTACATGTATTTGAAATTGGTCTGCGAGATGCGCTGTGGCGCATTGCTGCCGGAGGCGCGCAGGGCGACCTCGAGCGCGAGATCATAGTTCTGCGCATGCGCCTGCTGCAAATAAGGCAGCGGCGTCGGGTCTTGCGCAGGCCCCGGCACGCGGAACGGCTCCAGCGCCTCGCGGGTGACAACCCAAGGGCTGATCGAGGTCGCAAACACCTTGGCCTGGAACGGGCCGAGCGGCACATATTCCCATTGCTGGATGTCGCGCGCGCTCCAGTCATTGAGCAGCACGAAGCCGAAGATCATCGCCTCCGCCTGTGCCTCGGTCAGCATCTCGCCGAGCGCAGATGATTGGCCGATGACGACGCCCATTTCCAGCTCGAAATCGAGCCGCTTGCATGGGCCGAAACTCGGCAGCTCCGCGCTCGGCGGTTTCAGCTGCCCGCGCGGCCGGCGCACAGGAGTGCCCGACACGACCACGGTCGAGGCGCGGCCGTTATAGCCGATTGGCATATGCAGCCAGTTCGGCTGCAGCGCATTGTCCTTGCCGCGGAACATCACGCCGACATTGGTGGCGTGCTCCTTCGAGGAGTAGAAATCGGTGTAGCCGGCGACATGAAACGGCAGATGCAGCGTGACATCCTTCTGCAGCAGCAGTGCCCGGCTGCGCAGCGGCTTGTCGTCGCGCAGTCGCGGATTGTCATCGCGCAAGAGAGCACTGATCGCGGCGCGGGTCTTCGTCCACACCGCAGGGCCGAGCGCCATGAAGGCGTTGAGCGAGGGCTGCGCGAACACCTCATAGGCCGGCGAAAGATCGAGCAGACCTTCGTCCTCGAGCACGGCAAGATCGAGCACGACATCGCCGATGGCCACGCCGACGCGGGGCTTGGGCGAGTCGGCGGCGGAGAACACGCCATAGGGAAGGTTCTGAATCGGGAAGTCCGAGGCCGGATCGACCGGAATGAAGGAGCGGAGGGTGGGGTCGTTGGGGTGAGTCACGGTGCTTCTCCAAACCACGTCGTCATGCCCGGGCGCGGCCCGGCCATCCATGTGGGGAAAGGAAGGCGTGGATGGCCGGATCAAGCCCGGCCATGACGGTGCTGAAATTGCGGGATCTACGGCCTGGTCGGATCGAACCGCTTTTCCAGTCCGTTCCAGCAGTCCGCGTAATCCGGCTGCAGGGTGCTGGACTCCGCCGCGTGCCTGGTGATCCGCTGCGGGAAACGGGTCTCGAACATGAAGGCCATGGTGCTCGTGAGCTTCACCGGCTTCAACTCGCCATTGCTGGCGTGATCGAACGCCTCGCGATCCGGTCCGTGCGGCAACATGCAATTGTGCAGCGACATGCCGCCGGGAACGAAGCCCTGCGGCTTGGCGTCGTAGACGCCGTAGATCAGCCCCATGAACTCGGACATGATGTTCATGTGATACCACGGCGGACGGAAGGTGTTGTCGGCCACCATCCAGCGCTCGGGGAAGATCACGAAGTCGATATTGGCCGTGCCGGCGGTTTCCGACGGCGACGTCAGCACCGTGAAGATCGATGGATCGGGATGATCGAAGCCGATGGCGCCGACCGGCGAGAAGGTCCGCAGATCATATTTGTAGGGTGCGTAGTTGCCGTGCCAGGCAACGACGTCGATCGGCGAGTGCTTCAGCTCGGTCTTGAACAGCGCACCGCCCCACTTCACGTAAAGCTCGGTCGGCGTATCCTTGTCCTCATAGGACGCCACCGGGGTCAAGAAGTCGCGGGCGTTGGCGAGGCAGTTGGCGCCGATCGGGCCGCGCTCCGGCAGGGTGAAGGCGCCGCCATAATTCTCGCACAGATAGCCCCGCGCCGGCCCTGCCGGAATCTCGACCCGGAACTTGACGCCACGCGGGATCACGACGATCTCGCCGGGCGCGGCATCGATGCGCCCGAACTCGGTGACGAACAGCAGACGTCCCTGCTGCAGCACGAACATCAGCTCGCCGTCAGCATTGTAGAAATTCTGATCGACCATCGACTTGGTGATGACATAGACATGCGCCGCCATGCCGGCCTGCGTGGCGGCGTCGCCCGCCGTCGTCATGGTCTGCACGCCCTGCAGGAACGTGACCTCTCCGGCGGGCACCGGCGTCGGATCCCAGCGCTGCTGCTGCACCGTGATCTCCTGCTCGTGGCAGGGCGCCGTGCGCCACAGCCCGGCATCGACCTTCGCGAAGCGGCCGGAATGCTTCACCGACGGCCGGATGCGGTACAGCCAGGAGCGCTCGTTGGAGCCGCGCGGCGCGGTGAAGGGCGAGCCGGAGAGCTGCTCGGCATAGAGGCCATAGGCGCAGCGCTGCGGCGAGTTACGGCCGATCGGCAGCGCGCCGGGCAGCGCCTCGGTCTCGAACGAATTGCCGAAGCCGGACATGTAGCCCGGCGTGACCTGCGCCGAGGCGCGGCTGAGCTGGTCAGGCGATGTATTGATGTTCATCATCCTTCTCCTTGCAGGCGGGCCCACATCTCGCGGTCACGCTCGGCGGTCCAGATCACGGGATCGTCGATGCCGCTGGCCTCGTCATAGGCGCGCGACACATTGAACGGCAGACAGTGCTCATAGATGGCGAAGCTCGAGAATTTCGGATCCATGACCTCGCGCGTCGCCGCCATCGATTCCTTCAGGCTGCGCCCTTTGGCGACCGACATCTCGGCGGCGCCATAGAGCGAGGTGACGAAGTCACGCGTCATCGCGATCGCCTCGCGCACGGTGGCCTCGCCCTTCAGCGCGTCGCCGCGCCCGGGCGCGATCGCCTTGGGATTGAAGTCGCGGATCTCGTTCAGCGTCGACGGCCATTCGCGCAAATAGGCGTCGCCGCAATAGCAGGCCGAGTGATATTCGATGAGATCGCCGGAGAACATGACCTCGGCGTCCGGCACCCAGGCGACGATGTCGCCCGACGTATGGCCCGCGCCCAGCTGAATCAGTTGCACCTCGCGCTTGCCGAGATGGATCGTCATCTCGCCTTCGAAGGTCAGTGTCGGCCAGGTCAGGCCGGGAATGCTCTGCGCATCCTGGAACAGCCGCGGGAAGCGGCCATACTCCGAATCCCAGTCCTGCTGTCCGCGCTCGACGATCAGCCGGTGCGTCTCCTGTGAGGCGACGATGCCTTGCGCGTGATAGGCCGAGGCGCCGAGCACACGCACCGCGTGGTAATGCGACAGCACGACATATTTGATCGGCTTGTCCGTGACCGTCTTGACGCGCTCGATGACCTTGTTGGCCATCGCAGGCGTTGCCTGCGCGTCGAACACGATGCAGCCATCGTCGCCGACGATCACGGCCGAGTTCGGATCGCCCTCGGCCGTGAAGGCATAGAGATCCGGGCCGATCTCGGAGAAGGTGACCTTCTTCTCCGCGAGATCCGTGGTGGATGCGAAACCCTTCGCCATCAGTTCATTCCCTGTCTGCGCAGCAGACTATTGCTGCTGCTGCTGTTGTTGCTGTTGACCGGCATCAGCCATGCTGCGTTTCGCCAACGTGATCGCCTCGCGCAGCACACCGATGTCACCGATATGATTGGCAAGGATCAGGACCAATGCCGCATCGAGGTCGGCGCTTTCGAGGTCCGAGAGGCCCCGATGGGCTTCGACAATGGCGCGAAAGGCATCGTCGGGCTTGGGGAAATTGGAAGCGGTCGAGAGCGTCATCGTTGCGGCTCCCTCAGCTCAGGCCGGAGGCGCGGGCGACCGCCGCCGCGATCGCGGCGCGGCTCGGGTGCCGGAAGCGTGCCGCCACATAGCCGTCCGGGCGCAGCAGATAGGATGTACCGGGTGCGGCGCCGTAACGCCGGCCAGCGAACCCCTCGCCGTCGGCGAGGCCATCCGAATCGCCAATGCGGATGAGGCCGACATCGTCGGGCACATCGATCGCCTCGCCATTGGCAAAGGACAGCAGCGTGAAACGCCGGCCCTGAGCATTGAATGCGTCGGTGAGGTGAAGATGCCGTCCATCGGCCGTCTGGAGCGGCGCATCCGGCATCGACGTCCCCGGACAAGGCCCACTGTGCCAGGCCTCGGCGTCTTCAGTCGACAGCCGCGTCTGGTAGACCGAGGGAACCGACAGACGGCCGCCATTGACCATGCGCTTGCCGAATTCGGTGTCCCTGGCAAGCGCGAGCACGACCTTGCGCAGCCGCGCCTCCTGGTGCGAATTCGGCGCCATGAAATCCGTCGCCCGCGTGGACTCGCGAATGTTTTCGTCGGCCGCGGCGCTTCGCTCCAGATGATAGGTTTCAAGCAGCGCCGCTGGCGAGGCTCCGCGCAGCACGCGATCGAGTTTCCAGGCGAGGTTCTCGGCATCCTCCAGCCCCGAATTGGCGCCTCGGGCGCCGAACGGCGAGACCTGATGGGCGGAATCGCCGGCGAAGACGACGCGGCCATGAATGAAGCGCTCCATGCGCCGGCACTGGAATTTGTAGAGCGAGATCCATTCGAATTCGAACTGATCATGGCCGAGCATGCGCGCGATCCGTGGCCGCACATTCTCCGGTTGCTTCTCGACATTGGGATCGGCATAGCGGCTGAGCTGCAGATCGATGCGCCAGACATTGTCCGGCTGCCGGTGCAGCAGCGCGGAGCGCCCGGCGTGGAACGGCGGATCGAACCAGAACCAGCGCTCGGTGGGGAATTCGGCCGTCATCCTGACATCGGCGATCAGGAACTGATCCTCGAACACCTTGCCGGAGAAGCCCGCGCCGACCATCTGGCGCAGCGAGGAGCGTGCGCCATCACAGGCGATCACATATTGCGCCGACAGCCGGTAGGCTCCATCCGGCGTCTCGATCGTCAGCACGACGTGATCGTTGCGTTGTTCGAGCGCGGAGACCTTGTTGCGCCAGCGCAGCGAGATCGAAGGCAGCGCGTTGACGCGATCGACGAGATAGGCCTCGGCATAGAACTGCTGCAGGTTGATGAAGGCCGGCCGTTTGTGGCCGGGTTCCGGCAGCAGGTTGAACTGATAGAGCTCGGACGGCCCGTGGAAGATGCGGCCGACGTTCCACACCACGCCCTTGTCGACCATCCGGTCGCCGACCCCGAGGCGATCCCAATATTCCAGCGAGCGCTTGGAGAAGCAGATCGCGCGCGAGCCCTCGCCGATCCGGTCGGCATCATCGAGCACCACGACGGCATGGCCGCGCTGCGCAAGATCGATCGCGAACGACAGCCCGACAGGACCCGCGCCCACGACGACGACCGGATGCGCGGCCGGCGCGGCCTGATCCTGGTCTTCGTGCCGATGATAGCCGAACTGAACCTTCGCCTGGCTGGCGCCCTTCCCTGGATTGGCCTGCACCATGGCTTGCTCGCCTTGTGGTTTTCTTGGACTTTCGAAGCGACGAATTTCGAAGCGACCGACATTTCCTCGGGCGGGATCGACTGGCGTCTTGCCAGATAGTCTCACCTGCAACTATTCTAAAGCCGACGGCCTAGGCCGCGTCAACACAAAAATCGGAGCGCGAGCGTGGCAAATTCCGCCGACACGGCGTCCAGGCGCCAGCCCAAGCCGGTCGACGCCGGCCGCAATGCCGCAGCGCCACATGCGGAAGACCGGCTCGATCTGTTCAAGTTCGCGCCGTTTCGGCTGAACCGCCTGGCGGCGGAGGTCAGCGCCGCGCTCGCCAGCGAATATCGCGAGCGCTACGGCCTCGACATTCCCGAATGGCGCGTGCTGGCGACGCTCGGCTTTCGCCGCGAGGCCTGCAGCGCGCAATATGTCGCAGAGTGCACGCGCACGCATAAGTCAACGATCAGCCGCGCCGTGACCGCGCTGTTGGAGCGGCGCCTGATCGAACGCGTCGAGAATGCCGAGGATCGGCGCGAATTCCGCCTGCGCCTCACCCGCAAGGGCAAGACGCTGTACGAGGAGCTGATCCCCCGTCTGCAGCAGCGTGAGCGCGAGATCATGGCGTGCCTGTCAGCGGACGAGCGCAGGACATTCGACCGCCTCATCGGCAAGATCGAGGCGAGCCTCGATCTGATCCAGACCAGCGAGGAGGCGGACGCGAAGCAGGCCTATTAGTCAGGAGCATGATCGGGGACCGCGAAAACCGGTCGTCCGAAACGATCATACTCGACTAAGAAGGCGCAGCCGGAAGCGGCCCCAGGCGATCACGAGGATGATCGCCGGCGCTCCGCGGGCACATCGACAGGTGCGGCGCTCTCCCCGCGCCAGCGCAGGATCTCCATCGCCAGCACCGGGTGATTGAAGCCCTTCAGATGCAGATCGTCGATCGGCCGCGCATCGACCGACTGGTCGACCACGCCATAGACCCGGCGCGACACGATCACCTGCCCCGCCTTCGCTTCATCGCACAACCGCGAGGCAAGGTTGGTGACGCTGCCGATCGCCGCATATTCCAACCTGTGCTCGAAACCGACCTGGCCGAGCGTGGCATAGCCGAGCGCGATGCCGACGCCGAAGCCCAGGCTGTGGCCGCGATTCTTCCAGCGTTCGGTCAGCTGGCCGATCTCGTCGCGCATTTCGAGCGCCATCTTCACCGCGCGCGTGGTGTGGTCGTCGAACGGGATCGGCGCATTGAACAGGATCATCACGCCATCGCCGGCATAGCGATCGAGCGTGCCTTCATACTTGAAGATCAGCTTGCCCAGCGCGGCGTGATATTCGCGCAGCACGTTCATCGCCTCTTCAGGCTCGGTCGTCTCGGTGAACGCGGTAAAGCCGCGCAGGTCGCAGAACACCACCGTGACCTCACGGCGGTGGCTTTCCAGCAGCGCATCATGCCCGTCGGAGGATGCGATGATCTGCGCGACCTGCGGCGCCAGGAAGCGCTCAAGCCGGCGGATGCGCTCGATCTCGCCAAGCTGCTTCTCGACGCGCTCTTCCAGCGACTTGTTCCATTCGCGCAGCTGCTCGGTCTGTTCCCTGAGCTTTACCGCCTGCTGCTGCACAGTATCATGCGCCAGCGCCAGCTCGCGGCCCTTCTGATCGACCTCGGTGAACAGCCGCGCGTTGCGCATCGCCAGCACGGCCTGGTGGGCGAAGGTGCGCATCACGCCGATCAGATTCGGCGAAAATGCGCCTGCGGATCGCCTGAGCACCACCAGCGCGCCGAGCACGCCCTGCTGATCGACCAGCGGCGTGAACAGAACTGCATGAAAGCCGGCGGCGACCGCGACGTCGCGCAGCGGATGATCCGGGGCGTTTTCGAGTTCCGCGATCGCGATCGGCTCACCGCTGCGGATCGAGTCGGCCAGCAGGCTCGTCTCGCCATCCAGCATCGTGTGCGCGCCATCCTGCGCCCGCTCGACGCCTTTGGCCTCGACCAGCCTGAACCGGCGTTCGGCAGCATCGTAGGAGTAGATCAGCACGGCGTCGGCCTGGGTGATCTCAAGGGCGCGCGCCGCCACGGTCGGCAGCACGGCGTTGAGATCGAGTGACGAAGCCATCGCCCGTCCGACCTCTTCCAGCACCTTCAGCTCGTTGATCGAACGCGCGAGATCTCTTGTGCGCTCCTCGACCTTGGCTTCGAGCACGGCGTAGGATTCGGCAAGCTGGCCGGCCATGCTGTTGAACTGATCGGCGAGTTCCTCGAGCTCATCATGCGTCTTCACTTCGATGCGCTGGGCGAAATCTCCGGCCCCGAGCTTCCGCGCGCCCATCCGCAAGGCGGTGATCGGTACGAGCATGCGGCGGGCCAGCAGCGAGCCGGCGAGCGTCGCGACCGCCAGTCCGAGCGCGATCAGCAGCGCGCCGCGCAGAAGCTGGTCGCGAATCGGGGCCAGCGCATGCGCCGTGGATTGCTCGAAGAACACGGCCCAGCCGAGCTTGGGCAGCACGGCGGCAGCCGACAGCACCGCGCGCCCATCACTGTCGGTCCCGGAATTCAGCGACTGGCCATCGGGCGTGAGCACCGCGGCGACCTGCGGCAGCTTGGCAAGGTCCTGACCAACAGCCGGTCCCTTCGCCGAACTCGCCAGCACCTGCCCGCGCGGATCGACCACATAAGCAATGCCGACTTTTCCGACCTGCGCCTCGGTCATGAAGTCTTCGAGAAAGTCGAGGTCGATATCGGCAACGGTGACGCCGGCATTGAAGCCGGAATGCGCGACCGAGATCGACATCATGGGCTGCGCGCCCTTGAATGTCACAGCCGAGAAATTGCTGCCGTGAGTGACCGTGTCGGTGAAGCGCAGGTCGCGGGACAGATCGTTGCCGGAGGAGAACGCAATCGAGGTGCGTGAGACCCGAAGCTGCTCTCGCCCCTGGCCATCGAGCTGATAGAGCTGCCGCACGGCCGGAGCCTGGCTCAGCAGCTGCACATAGTCGGCGCGCCGCAGCTCCAGCGTATTGGCGCTCGCCCGCGTGACCCAGCTGATCTGTCGTTGCAGGTCCGAGAGCGCCTGGTCGATCCGCCGGGCGCTCGCATCGGCCTTTTCCGCCATCGCGGCGGTCAGGCTCGCCTTGGTGGATTGGTAGCTGATCCAGGTTTCCGTCGCACCATTCACGGCCAGCACGAAGACAACGAGGCCGACCAGCGACACTACATATTTGGCGAACAGACCCTGCCGCAGCGACCAGCCTCTGTCCTCGACCCCGCTCATCCGGACCCCTCGCGCGCCGCGACCGATCAAGCCTGCCGGAAGAGCGCGTTCGTTGCCGTGTTGCGCGACAACGGCACTTCACAAACAGGACCGTTCTCACGCTGAGACGGTCCGCCGTGAACACCGTTTAGCACAGAATGACGCGGCAGAACCGGTCGTTTCGGGCATCATTCGGTGCGGACCGGCGTGTGAGCCGCCGCGAACATCCTCGGCCATTCGGACGCGGGCGTCATCCACCATTCGGATGATACCGCAGGGGTCTGCGGCGTCATATTACCTGTTGAAGATGCGCTTCAAGACATCGTTCATCGGCTGACTGTCCGGTGCGCGGTCCATGGCGGCATCCGACGGGTTGCCCGACGCCGAGGCCGCGTCCTGGCCAGCGTCCGTCGCCGGAGGTTGCGTGCCCCGGGGAGACTGCAGCAGCGGTGCGGCGCTCTCCGACGGGTTCAGGATACGGCCTCGGCTGCGGCCCTGCGGCGGCGGGCCTTGCTGCAGACCCTGCTGAATCAGATTGCCGATCGCCGCGCCGAGCTGCCCGCCCAGCACATCGGATTGCCCTGCCGCCGGCGCCTGCCCGTTCGGCGCCGCTGCCGAAGGCCCGCCATTCGCGCTGGCCGTACCGGTCGGGGCAGAGTTGCCGATCAAGCCGCCGAGGCCGTTGATCAGGTTGTTGAGTCCCGCATTGTCCTTGCCGAACAGGCCCTGACCCATCTGCTTGAGCTTGGCGTAGGCAGCGTCGGGATTGTCCAGGATGCCGGCCATGTCGGGGTAGAAGCGCGGCTGGCTCCAAGGGCCGTCGATCACCACGGGAATGCCGAGCCCGATCGGATCCGAGTTGCGGCCCTGCCCCTCGGAGGTCATCACCAGCTTCGGCTCGACGCGCATGGCCAGCGCGCGATTGCCGAGATCGATGGTGCCTGCACCAGTGACCTTCACCAGCGGTCCGATCAGATTGAGATCGCCGGTCGCGGCCTGACCACGCTCGACCTGAAAGGAGGCCGACAATTGCGTGAGATCGGTCGTGAGCTCCTTCGAATCCTGCCAGCCGGACAGCGGGTTGGAGGTCAAGGAACGGATCATCTGCGCGACATTGATGCCGCGGATTGCGCCATCCTGAAACAGCAGGAACGCCGAGCCGCTCAGATTGCTCATGATGGCCTGCTGGCTGGCGCCGCTCGACCGCAGCGCCAACTTGCCCTGCAGGCGTGCGTCGAGCCTGTCGAAACCGGCGAGGTTCTGCAGCAACGGCAATGCTCGGATGCCGACCAGGTCGCAATGCATGGCGTAGGCCGGATTGCCGGTGGAGGCATCGATCACGACCTCTCCGCTGGCCTGTCCGCCATAGGCACCGAGATTGGTGACGGTCGACTTCAGCACGCCGCCGGCCAGCGACGATTCGACCTCCAGCGGGCCGAGGCGAGCACCGGCGACTCCGACGTCGGTCGCCGACAGCTTCACGCGGGCATCGACGTAGTTGAGGCCACGCAGGTCGATGGCCGCCGTGCTCCATCCCGAAGCGCCGGCGTTGCGTGGCGCGGCAGGACTGCCGAGGTCGAGCCGCCGCACATCCAGATCAAGTTTGACGAGCGGCTTGCTGGCGACATCGACCGAGGCCCAGCCGTTGAAGTCACCGCCGCCGAGGGTGCCGCTGAGCCCGTTGATCATCACCAACGGTCCATTAAGGCGCAGGTCGGCGCGGCCGGCCAGAACGCCGCGGAAGGCATCGGCCATCTCGAGCTTGAACTCGACCGGCAACGTCTGCCGATCGATCGGCACGCCGGGGGCAGCCGAATTGACCTCGAAGCTGACGGGACGGTCGCTCGCCCGGGCCGTGCCCGTGAGCTTGATCCTGCCGTCCCCGCTCAGTGATGCCGTCGCGCCGATCCCGTCGATGCGATTCTCCACGCGGTCGCGCGGATTGGACAGGATGACGGCCCCGTCTTTGATCGTGACCCGCTCGATCCGGACGGAGGGCGCCGCGTCCGACTTTGTCGAGGTGCGATTGCGCGGCGCGTTGTCGCGCAGGCGTTCACGCAGCAGCGGCAAATAGAGCGTGGGCTTGTCGACGATGACCTCGGCAATGTCGGACCGGCCCGACCAGAGGCCTGACAACGCCAAATCTGCCTGCAGCTTGGCGATGGTCAGCCGGTTGTTGCCGTCTCGGTCCTTCGGATCGAGCAGCGTGATGTCGGTCAGCGTCGCATGCAGCGATGGCCACAGGCTGATGCTCGCGGAACCGGCGATGCTCAAACGATATCCGGTGTCACGCTCGACGCGGTCCTGGATCGCCGCGGTCACAAAACTCGCCGGAAGGCCAAAGGCAAGAGCCAGGACGAGCACGACGGCGACGGCGCCAACCAACCCGCCTGCGATCTTCAATGCTTTCATGTCGATGTCCCATTCGCGACGTGCGAGCGGTCTACACGGGTTAGCGTGCGGCAACGCCGACCCGGTTCAATCCGATATGTATCCCAGATGCCGCGGACCGCTCCAGGAGCGGCGAAAATAGTCGTAAGCACGTGCGTCATTATGTGACTTATGACACACTTCTGCCCGAGCGGTTTATGTAACTGGGGCTTTCAAACCATTGCTGAAGGTATAGTGATGAGCAAGCAGGCCGAATTTGCGGTCATTCTCAAGATGAACCCGATGTTCGCGGACCTCGGCGCCGACGAACTGCAGCGCTTGTCGAACCTGTGCCATACCCAGCATCTCTCATCGGGCGAGGTACTGTTCCAGAAGGGCGATCCCGGCAACGCCCTGTTCGGCGTCCGGCGCGGCCAGATCCGGATCGAGACCGGCGCGACGGACGGCAGTCGGCTCACCCTCAATTTCATGGGCCCCGGGGACCTGTTCGGAGAGGTCGCCGTGCTCGACGGGCAGGAGCGCACCGCCGACGCCACGGCCGGAGAGGCGACCGAGTTGTTCGTGCTCCGCCGCGAGGACTTCCTCAACTTCCTCGAACGCGAACCCAAGGTCGCGATCAAGATCATCCAGCTGCTGTGCCAGCGCATCCGCTGGCAGAGCGAACGGATGGAGGAGTCGGTGCTGCAGCCGCTGCCGGTCCGACTCGCACGCCGGCTCTGCGCACTCGCGGAGGATTTCGGCTCCGAGGTGCATATCTCGCAGGAGCAGCTCGGCATCTTCGTCGGCGCGGCGCGCGAGAGCGTCAATCGCCAGCTTCAGGCGTGGCGCAAGGACAAGATCCTGGACCTGCAACGCGGCCGGATCCTGCTGCATGACCTGACCAAGCTCAACACCATCGCACGGAACGAGTAGTCTCAGCCCAACCTCCACCGGCGTCGCTACGCCCTGGTGATGCTTTGTCCGTCGGCCTGCACACCACGCGCGTGGGAACTATGTTCGATCCGCGTCCACTCCGTGACCGGAACCGAGCGCTGTGCATCGCGCGATGTCCGCCCCGGCCAAACATGATCGCAATTGGGCCACGGCACCTCACAATTTGCGACATGAACTCTTTTTAACGGTTCTAACAGGGGTCAATTCGGCAGCCATGAGCGCCATTCGCCTGCGCGTCGAGCGCGCGGGGCGGAGTTCGCGCGCCAGAACCTAGGTTGGAAGTGAGTTCATGAGTCTTGCATGGCCGGCAATTGGGATCGAGACCAGCGGCTCGATCCCGCGCTGGCGCAGAGCCCTTGCGATCTGGATCGACGCCGTCGAGGACGGTTGGGCCGTGCCGGCGCTGATCGCAGGTTTCGTTGCGGTCTGGATGATCTATTTCTCGATCGCCTATGTCGGCGGCGACCTGCACCAGGACGTGATCGAGACATGGTCGCTCGGGCGCAGCTTCGCCTGGGGTTCGAGCAAGCACCCACCTTTGATGGGCTGGGCCGCGCGCGCCTGGACGAGCGCGTTTCCGTTGACGAACTGGTCCTTCAACCTGCTGGCGCTGACCAACGCTGCGGTCGGCCTCTGGGCCGTGGACTTGATCACACGGCGGTTCGCGCGCGACGACAAGCGTCTGATCGTGTTGCTGCTGCTGATGCTGCTTCCCGTCTACCAGCTGCACGCGCAGCGCTTCAACGCCAATGCGGTCCTGCTGTCGAGCTGGCCGCTGGCGACCTACTGTTTCCTGCGCTCGTACGAAACCCGCAATGTCCGATGGGCCATCGCCGCCGGCCTCGCCGCGGCACTGGCGATGCTCGGGAAGTACTACTCCATCTTCCTGATCGCCAGCTTCGCGATCGCGGCGTTGTGTCACGGCGAGCGACGCGCCTATTTCGCCTCGTCGGCGCCGTGGGTCGCCGCGCTGTCCGGCTTGGCCGCGCTGACGCCGCATCTGATCTGGCTCGGCATGACCGGGGCGCAACCGTTCTCGCACGCCATCACGCATCACGTCGGCAAGACGGCTGCGGCTGCCCTGATCGAGGGCGGAGGCTTCCTTCTGGCGATGGCCGGCATCGGCGGCATTCCCGGACTGATCTGGCTCGCGATGACACGCCCCCGTCCGGCCCGCGTGCTCAACGATGCCCTCAGTCTTGGCGCCGGACTCCGGCTGCTGGCGATGATGAGCATCGGCACGGTCGCCCTTCCCGCCCTGACCTCGGTCGTGTTCGGCACCGACATGCCGCCATTATGGGGCCTGCAGGGCGTATTCCTGTTTGTCATCGTGATCGTCTGCGGGGCCAGCTACCAGCCCTCCCGCGCCACGACGATCAACCTCGCCGCGACGACGATCGGCATCGCCGCATTCGCCGCGACCGTCGCAGCCCCCCTTCACGCGCTCTACCGCAACTGTGTGCCGCTCAGCGAGGGCCGCAACTTCTACCAGCCGGCAGTGGCGGAGCTCGATCGCCTCTGGCAGTCGGTCTCGAGCCGTCCGCTTGCCGCCGTGGGCGGCGATGACGGGCTCGCTTTTGCGGCCGCATTCTACAGCCCGGATCATCCCCGCTATGAGATAAGTCTGGTGCATCCGTACGAGCTGCAAATTCCGGCCCCGGCGCTGACCGCGCAGGGCTGGGCCGCCTTGTGCTACGACACCGACATTTCCTGCATCTCGGGCATGAGCGCCGTCGCTGCGCGGGCGCGGCGGTCGGTGCGCGCCGAGATTTCGCTGCGCACCACGCTGTTCGGCTGGCCCGGAGCGGGCCAGCGCTTCGTCGCCATCATCGTGCCGCCCGAGACCAGCCCACCAAGCGAGCCCGCGCCGAACATCGCCGACGATGTGAGCGCGCAACGGCGTCAGCCGATTACGGCGTACTGAGCGCCACCCGCGCCTGCATGCTCACTCCGCCGCCGGCGACACCACCGAGGGCCGCGGCCTCTGGGCGTGTCCGCCCTCCGCGTCGCGGCCCGGCTCATCCGTTCCGTCAGACACGATCAACCGGCGGCCGAGCCGTCCGAACAGCGTGCTGAGATCGTCCATCACCAGGAACATCGCCGGCACAAACAAGAGCGACAGGACGGTCGAGAACACCAGCCCGCCGATCACCGCCAGCGCCATGGGCGAACGGAACTCGCCGCCCGCGCCGACCGCGAGCGCACTCGGCATCATGCCCGCGACCATCGCAATCGTGGTCATGACGATCGGACGAGCCCGCTTCATGCCGGCATCGATGATCGCCTCATCGCGCCTGGTGCCGGCATGGATCGCTTCGACCGCGAACTCGACCAGCATGATCGCGTTCTTGGTGACGATGCCCATCAGCATCATCATGCCGATATAGACCGGGATCGTGAGCTGCTTGCCGGTCAGCATCAAGGCGCCGATGGCGCCGCCGATCGACAACGGCAACGAGAACAGGATCGTGATCGGCTGCAGGAACGTGCCGAACAGCAGCACCAGCACCGCATAGACGATCATCAGCCCTGCCGTGATTGCCGTGATGAAGCCGGACGCCAGCTCGTTCAGGCTCTCGGCATCGTCCGACGGGATCAGCTTGACGCTCGCCGGCATGCTTTTCCGGACCGGCAGGTCGTCGATCTGCTTGGTCGCATCGCCGAGCGCCGCCAGCCCGACGAGATCGGCCGAGACCGTGGCCTGCCGGCCGCGATCGTAACGGCTGATACTGGTCGGGCCCTGATCGAGCTTGATGTCGGCGACCACCGCCAGCGGCACGCCGCCCTTCTCACCATACTGGCCGAGAGGCACGCGCAGCTGTTCGAGGATCTTCACATCGCCCCGCGCCGCATCCTCGAGCTGGACCCGGATCGGCACCAGCCGGCCGCCCGCATCATATTTCGCCAGCGCAGGTCCGACATCGCCGATCGTCGCGACCCGGATCGTCTGCGACAGACTCTCCGTCGACACGCCGAGACGCGCGGCCAGATCGGCGCGCGGCTGCACCCGCAATTCCGGCCGGTCGAGCGAGGTGTCGGACACCACGTTGGAGATGATCGGGATCCGCTTCATCTGCGACGCGAGTTCGCTGGCGACATTGTCGACCAGCTTGGGATCAGACCCCGTCAGCACCAGCTTGATCGGCCGGAGACCGTTCTCATCGGTGAACCAGAAGCGGATGTCGGGGATGGTCTCGAGATCCTTGGTGATCGCGAGCTCGAGCTCCTTCTGGGTGATCTTGCGCTCGGTCTTCGGGGTGTAGTTGACGATCATGCCGGCGCGGCGAACCTCCATAGCCCCCTGCAGCCTGCCGCCGTCGACAAAGACGCTACGCACCTCGGGCCGCTTGCGCAGCCGCGCCACGATCTCCTCAGTGACCTTCTCGGTGTAGGCGAGCTGCGCGCCGGGCGGCAGCTCGATTGCGAGCAGCGATCGCGCCGCGTCCTGCGCCGGCAGAAACCCTTGCGACAGCAGGGTCGTGCTCCAGATCGAGGCGGCGAAGATGCCGATGCCAAGCAGCACCGTCACGAAGTAGTGCTGCACCGACCAGGTCACAATGCGCTGATAGGCGCGCAGGATGAAGCCCGGCGGCGGATCCTCGTGGTCGTGATGCTTCATGAAGTAGGCCGCCAACATCGGCGTGACGAACCGCGCGGCGAGCAGCGAGAAGAACACCTGAACCGAGACGGTGATGCCGAACTGCTTGAAGAACTGACCGGCAATACCCGACATGAAGCTCGCGGGCGCGAAGATCGCGATAATGGTGAGACTGATCGCGATCACCGCGAGTCCAATCTCGTCCGCGGCATCCAGCGCCGCGCGATAGGGCGATTTGCCCATCCGCATGTGGCGCACGATGTTCTCGATCTCGACGATCGCGTCGTCGACCAGAATACCGGTCGACAACGTGATCGCCAGGAACGAGACCATGTTCAGCGAGAATCCGAGGATATCCATCGCCCAGAACGCCGGGAAGATCGACAGCGGCAGCGAGATCGCCGCGATGACCGTCGCCCTGAAATCCCGCAGGAACAGCAGCACGATGATGACGGCGAGAATCGCGCCCTCGAACAGGGTCGAGATCGCAGCCTCATAATTGCCCTTGGTGAATTCGACCGACGTATCGATCAGCCTGAGATCGACGTCGGGATGCGCGGCCTTCACCTGGTCGATGCGCTTCTGCACGGCCGCGGCGACGACGACGTCGCTGGCGCCCTTGGCGCGCTTGATGCCCAGCGCCACCACCGGCTCGCCGTTGAAGCGCGCGAAGGTGCGGCGATCGGCGATCGTGTCGGTGACGGTGCCTAGATCGGCGAGCCGCACCTCGCCGCCGCCGAACAGCGGGATCATCGTGTTCGACAGCTCGTTCAGCGTCTTGGCGCCGGCGAGCGTGCGGATCGCCTGATCGTTCTTGCCGATCTCCGCCCGGCCGCCGGCGACGTCGACATTGGTGCCGCGCAGGCTCTGGCTGACATTGACCGCCGTGAGGCCCATCGCCTGCAGCCGGTCGGGATCGAGCGAGACCAGGATCTCGCGTTCGACACCGCCGATGCGCTCGACCTGGCTGACGCCGCGGACACCCTGCAGCTCGCGCTTGACCACGTCGTCGACGAAGAAGGACAGCTGCTCCGGCGTCTTCCCCGGCGAGATCGCGGCATAGGTCACGATCGGCAAACCGATCTTGTCGACGCGCGAGATCAACGGCTCGGTGACGTTCTGCGGCAGGTCGGAGCGCACCCGCGTCACGGCGTCCTTGACGTCGTTGATGGCGCGATCCGTGTTGGTCTCGAGCGCGAACGTAATCGTCGTGACCGAGAGGCCGTCGGTGATCAGGGACTGGATGTGGCGCGCGCCCTCCACGCCGGACACGCCGTCCTCGATGATCTTGGTGACCTGGGACTCAAGCTCCGACGGCGCCGCGCCGAACTGCGCCACTGCGACCGAGATCACCGGAATGTCGGCGTTCGGCAGCCGCGTCACCGCGAGCTTACTGAAGCTCATCCAGCCGAGGATCAGGAGAATGAGCGAGAAGAGGATCGACGGCAGCGGGTTCCGGATCGACCATGCCGAGATATTCAGTGCCATCAGCGTACCCGCGTGCGATCGATGTCTTCGGCGAACATGGTCTTGATCTGGTCACCATCATGCAGCGAGCTGCCGGCGTCGGCGACCACGATCTCACCCTCCGCGAGACCTTCCAGGATCTCGGTCGATGTGTCAGACACCAGGCCGACCCGCACCCTGCGGGTCTCGATCGTGTTGCCCTTCACGACCTGGATGGTGAGATGATCGATCGCCGTATTGGGAACGGCGACGCCGCAGCTCCGCCTGGCGTCGATATTGGCGCGGGCGAACATTCCCGGCTTGAGCGTTGCGCTGCTGGTCAGCGTGATGCGGGCGTGGCCGAGCTGGGTGGAGCGGTCGACCTGCGGCGCCACGACACGGAGGCGGCCGATGATGTCGGGCAGATTATCGCGGGTGATGCGCGCGGGCAGACCGGCACTGAGCTTCAGGAGGTGAACACTCGGGACCTCGGCATCGAGCTCGAGCTCATTGTTCACGGCAATGCGGAACATCGGCCCGGCCTGCGGGGAGGCGGGCGCGCCGGCGATGGTGCGGACCTCGGTGACGACGCCAGCCGCCGGCGCACGCAGCGAGAGCGGCCGGTTCGCGGCAGCAGCCGGCGCCCCCGGGGGCGGCGTCAGGCGCGCCAGCTCCTGGTTCTCCGTGACCGTGTCGCCTTCCTTGACGAGGACATCCGTCACCCGCGATCCCTCCTGGTCGGTGCCGACCACGGCTTCGCGGCGGGGAACGACAAAGCCGGTGACCCGGACGAGATCGGAGAAGCAGGCCTTCACCGCCTTCGTCACCAGCACCTGCGCCTGCATCGGCGGCTCCTCGGCGGCTGGATGCGAGCGATGCTCGTAGCTGTAATAGCCGGCGAACAAAGCCACGAAGACGATCGCGCCGGCCACGGTTTTCAGGGATTTTGGCAGCTTCATCGGAGGCTCGATCCGGTCGGCGCGAACTGCGATTTTACGAGGGAGCGGCGCCGGCTGCAAACGCGGCGCGGGAGGTCCCGACGAGATGATGCGCCCCGCAGGACTGCGGGACGCATCCGGTCAACTCGATCTCTGGCCACGCAACCCCCGTCGGCGCTATGCGGACGCCGAGCTACTTGGCGGCCGCCGTCTTGCTCTGCATATTGACGACCTGGACGCGGCGGTTCACCTCGGCGAGCGGCTGGCTCGGATCCTTGAGCTTGCTCTTGCCGTAGCCCACCGTCACCAGATCGGCGCCGGCAATGCCAAACTTCTCGACCAGATAGCGCTTGATCGAATCGGCGCGGCGCTCCGACAGATCCTGATTATAGGCATCGCCACCCGCGGCATCGGTATGGCCGGCGACGACGAAGGTCGAGCCCTTGAGGTCGGGACTGGTCAGCGCGCGGCCGAGCGCCTGCACCGATGCGAGCGACTTCTGGCTGATATTGGCGGAATTGTAGTCGAAGGTGATCTCGAGATCGATGTTCGGCTTGGTCTTGGCGACCGCCGCGATCTCCTCGCGTTCTGCCGTCGACAGCGAGCGCGTCGAACGGCCGCGGATGCTCTGCAGGAACTTGTCCTGTTCCGGCGCCACGGCAGGCGTCGCTTCGGACGGCGGCGACAGCGACAGCCCGCGGGTCAGCGGCTTCTTGGGTCCAGCCAGCGCCCGGACGATCTGGTCTTCGGTGACATCCTCGGCAGCCTTGGCCACGGTGACGCTCAGCGCGGCGGCGGCGCTCAGCGCCACGGCCACGAACAGGCCCGTCAGGCTGGCAGCGTAGGTCGACTTCGTCTGCGATACGGTCATTTGCCAATCCCTCCTCGCGCATGATCGGCGCGAACGCATGGTCCGGTCCCGTCGCGACATCACACTCGCGATCCGGCGGTCGCGGTTATGTCGATCCGGCGCGCCGCATGGTTCGAGGCGGCCGGCGCATGCGCGCAAAAATCAGCGCACGCCGTAGCTTTCGAACTCTCGGACGATATTGGGATCGATCGCCTTGGCGTTGGCGATATCGAGCGCGCCCTCCTGCGCCGCGCCGTTGCGCTGCTTGGCGAGACCTCGCCCGTACAATGATGACGTCAGCCGCGGGTTGATCTTCAGCGCCGCGTCGAAATCGGCGATCGCGTTCTTGGTCGCGCCGCTCTTGAGGTTGACGAGCCCGCGGCTGTCGAGCGCATCGACGAAATTCGGCCGCAGCCGGAGCGCCTCGTTGCAGTCGCGCAACGCCGCCTGCAGCTCACCGACCACGGTGCGCGCCCAGCAGCGATTATTGAGGGCCTCGACATCCTTCGGATTGATCCGGATCGTGTCGTCGAAATCGCGGATCGCCTGCGCGTAGGCGCCCTTGCTGGCATAGACCTGGCCGCGCCGGTAGAGCGCGCCGGCGTCATCCGGATTGGCCGCGATCTTGGCCGTCAGGCTCTTGATGGACGGGTCCTCGGCGAAGGGATCCTGCACCGGCGGCGTGGCCGGCACGTTGGTGGTCGGCGCGGTTGTCGTCGGCGCGGTGGTCGCGATGACGGGCGACGGGGTCGAAACGGGCGGCGGCGGAACAACGGGCGGCGCCGGCGGCGTATCCGCCTTCTGGATCGGCGGGGGTGGAGGCGGCGGCGGGAGCGGCGGCGCCACCACCACCTGGGTCGGCGTGGGGGTCGGCGTCGGAGCCGCGACTGGCGCGGTGCTGCTTTCGACCGGCGGATTCGGCCGCACGCCGCCTGCGCCCGGCACGAAGGAGAAGTCTTCGGCGAGCGAGGATGAGATCCACGGCACCTGCTCGCTGCGCGAGGCGCGGGTCACGCCGACCCGAGTGCGGTTCAGCGTCTCCTCCGCGGTCAGATCGGGAACGCGGATTTCCTTCAAGAGCTCCTGCACGAACAGGCTGCGGTCGCGGCCCGTATCGGACACGACCGCGGACAGCGCCGCCGAATACATGACCAGGGTACCGCTTGGCGCAATGACCGGCGCCAGTCCGGACGAGGCGGTGCGGAAGCGGCGCTCATAGGGATTGCGGCGGGACGCATCGAGCAGCGCGATCTTGACCCCGGCGCCGCGGCTGTTGATCTCCTGCAGCACCTGCTCAAGGCTGATGCCGTCGCGCCGGACATCGGCCTCCTGCCAGATCTGCGCGTCGATCGGAATCATGTAGCTGGTGCGATTCGACTGGATGCCGAAGCCGGAGAAGAACACCAGCGCCACGGAGCCGGGCTTGATGCTGCCATAGAGCCGTTCGAGCCCGCGGCGCATCGCTTCGCCGGTGGCGTTCTCCAGCGTTTCGACCGTGAAGCCGTCGCGCTTCAACTCGTCGGTGAGGTCGCGCGCATCGTTGATCGGCTCTTTCAACGGCGCTTCGGCATCTGGGTATTTCGCATTGCCGATTACCAGCGCAAAGCGATCGCCGGCCGCCAGCGCGGGACCAGAAAACGCCACGGCAAACATCAAACCGAGCAGCAACAGCAGGCGAGCAGTCATCACGATGGCGGTCCAGCGGTCCAGCAATCAGGCGCCGTCCAGCTTGCGCCGCGGCGACCTTAACCCACGCGTCGGGCATTATCAAATCGCCGTGACGACTCGTCAACCGCTTGGGCCGGTTGAAGAATCGCCACGGCAGGCGGATCTCGGCGGCGTCTTTCGATCGCCACAGTCGGAACATGCAACGTAGCGGGACGAACGCCCGTGAGGCGCCTCACACTGTGTCGGGCGGCCGGTCGATCCGGTTCGCGTGCCGCAGCGATTGACGCCGCCTGCCCGCGATGGCTCGATGCCCGCCAATGACCATCAACGAGACGGGCATCATGGGGAACGCCGCCGAGATCTACGCGCTGCGCTATGCGACGATGTCGCCGCGCACGCCGAGCATGAATTTCCTGCAGCCGGATCCGCACGAGGCGGTCGCGCAGGACCTCGATTATTTCGTCTGGCTGATTCGCAGCGCAGGGCGCGACATCCTGGTCGACACCGGCTTCAACGCCACCGAGGCCCAGGCGCGCAACCGCAAGCTGACCCGCAACCCGGTCGATGCGCTCGAACTGTTCGGCGTGAACGCCGCCGACATCCGCGACATCATCGTCACCCATCTGCATTACGACCACGCCGGCAATCTCGACCGCTTCCCGCATGCGCGGTTTCATCTGCAGGAGCGCGAGATGGCCTATGCGACCGGACGCTGCATGTGCAACGGCCTGCTGCGGCACCCGTTCTCGGTCGAGCACGTCATCACGATGGTGCGCCATGTCTATGGCGAGCGCGTCACGTTCCACAGCGGCGACGGTGAGATCGCCCCCGGCATCACCGTGCACCGGGTCGGCGGCCATTCCGACGGGCTGCAGGTGGTGCGCGTCGACACCGCGCGCGGGCCCGTCGTGCTCGCCTCCGACGCGGCGCATTACTACGCCAATCTGCAGCGCCGCAGCCCGTTTCCGATCGTCTACAATGTCGGCGACATGGCGCTGGGCTGGGAGATCATCGAACGGCTCGCGGGACACCCGGATCAGTTCATCCCCGGGCACGATCCGCTGGTCACCGAGCTCTACCCGCGCGTCAGCGAAGCGGCCGATGCCTACGCGCTGCATGTGGCGCCGTCGCGGTCGTTTGCGCGGTAGCAGGCCCAATGAGGTGAAAAGTCGGGCAAACATGACATCTCGCTCTCGCGGCGCATGTTGCGTCCGAGCTGTGCTCATCGGGACACCCTCTTCGAGACAAGGGCGCAGGGAGGACCAGGCCTCGGCTGAGGCCTGCGGTCCGCGTGCAGCAAAACAAGCACGCGGCAGAACCACAGGACCAGCCGGAACGACCCGGCCCTCCCTGCGCGGTGGCTTTACGGATTATACGCAGGCTCCCCGGTGACCGGGCTTGTTTGCCACCGTGGCGACAATGCGCGCTTGGCGCCTTGCGCGGACCTCAGCGTCGGGAGGCCAGGACCCTGCGACTTCACCGTCCGCGGCATGGCGTACGTCGGCGTGCCCAGCACGCTGCACCACATCGCGGCCATCGCATCCCACCCCAACGCGTCGTGACGTTCGCGAAGCGCCCCTCGTCAATGAGGCGGGACGGGCGGAAATCTCCACCCGATTTGCCCGACGGCGCAAGCCATTTCTTTTTTCCAGAAGCATTGGACAGACCAAATCAGCTTGAACTCGCGAGACAAAATCGGCGATGAGGTGCTGCGCGTATGAACGCGCGATCCTGCCGCGGGACATCTCCGATCTGCTGTCTTGGAACAGGATGGAGAAGCCATCACGGAAGAGACAATCGTCAAAACCAATCGGCGACACCAGTGTGATAGAAGGAACATGCCTGCATGGACGGCGCATCCATGGTCATCGGCATCGTCGGGTCGCGGCACTTTCCGAATCGGGCGCTTGTCGTGTCCTTTGTGAGCTCGCTGCCGTGCGGCACCTGCGTGGTCTCCGGTGGAGCGCAGGGCGTCGACACCTGGGCGATCGAAGCGGCGCGGAGCCTGGGCCTGCCGACCTTGATCATTCAGGCCGATTGGGAACGGCATGGCCGCAAGGCTGGCCCTCTCCGTAATGCCGAGTTGGTTCGGAAAGTCGACGAGATCGCAGCCTTCTGGGACGGTCGCAGCCGCGGCACGCTCAATACGGTGATGCTCGCACTGCAGGCCGGGCTGCCGGTGCAAATCTTTGGTGAGAACGGCGAGATCCTGGTGACGGACTTCGTCGTCGCGGAGGCCGCGCGCCGCGGCGTCGTCGCAGCCATGAAAGCGCCAGGTACCGGCGAGGGCGATCCGTAGTCCTGCGCGTTGCCGGGAGTTGCGCAGCCGCGAGGAATTTCGAGCCCGTTCAATGAACGACGGCGCTGAACGTCGCGGCCGGCTGGCGCGACTATACGAGGACGCGGGTCGGCTGGCCCGGCGGCGGCGCGTCTGCTATTTCGGACGCTGCCGTTCGAATGGATCGGGTTTTCGAGGATCGGTTTCGCATGAGACATGCCGCCATTGCCGCCACGTCCCGCCGGATGCCGATGCTCACGGCGCTCGGCCTCCTGGCATTGGGCGCGGCCGCGAGCCCGGCCATGGCGGCCGAGGACAGCGCGACCAGAGGCGCCGCCGTCAGCGTGCTCAAGGCGACCAAGGCCTGCTTCGACAACACGGTCGAGGTGTCAGGCATGGTGCTCGCCCGCGACGAGACCGCGGTGCGGCCGGACCGTCCCGGACTGAAGGTCGCCGAGGTCATGGTCGATGCCGGCGACACCGTCACCGCCGGGCAGAACCTGGCGCGGCTGACGCCGCCCGAGGGCGGCACGATCATGGTCCAGGCGCCGGTCGCCGGGACCATCCTGACATCCACCGCCACCATCGGCGCGCTTGCCTCCGGCCGCGGCGAGGCGCTGTTCTCGATCATCGCCCGCAACGAATATGACCTGGTCGGTCTGGTGCCGAGCGCGCAGATCAACCGGCTCGCGGTCAACCAGACGGCACGGATCCGGATCGTCGGCGCCGGCGAGGTCGACGGCAAGATTCGCCGCATCGCGCCCACGGTGGAGCCGAACAGCCAGCTCGGCCAGGCATTCATCGCCATCACGGGCAACGCCCGGCTTTTGGTGAATGCGTTCGGCCGCGCGGTGATCAAGACCGGCCAGAGCTGCGGCGTCGCGCTGCCGCTGACGGCGATCCTGTATGATCCCGACGGGACCGTCGTGCAGGTGGTCCGCAATCAGCGGGTCGAGACCAAGCGGGTCGAGATCGGCCTGATGTCCGGCGGCCAGGTCGAGATCCGCGACGGGCTCAACGAGGGCGAAGTCGTCGTCGCCCGCGCCGGCGCGCTGTTGCGGGAAGGCGACCCGGTGCGGCCGGTGCTGGCGAGCAACTGACGGGCGCGAGCGATCGGCACGTGCGAGCTACATCATGAGGCATTTCCACGGAACGCTTCGTGATCTTGTCTTTTGGATCACGCGCTAGCTGCCGGCGTTGGCGACATCGGCGCTGAGGCGGATGTCCTCGACCAATGACGATGACACGGTCGGCACCTGCTCGCCGTCGGAGCTGCGCGCGATCGCATTGCGGGTCTTGTTGAACACGGTCTCGGCGCTCGGGCTCTTGCCGAGCTGATTGAGCAGCTCCGAGACGAGCACGCTGTTGGCCTGCTGCGGGTCGTCGAGCACCTTGCCGGGCGTCGCCGACGACATGATCAGCGCATTGGCGGGCGCGTTGATCGGCGCGAGACCATGCGAATAAGCGCGGAAGCGGCGCTCAAAGGGATTGCGGCGCGAGGCGTCGATCACGACGAGCTTGGCCCGGGCGCCCTTCTCGCTGACGGCGTCGAGCACCCTCTCGATGCTGGTGCCCTCGCGGCGGACGTCCGCTTCCTTCCAGATCTTGGCATCGGTCGGGATCATGTAGCTGTCGCGGCCCGCCTGGATTGCGTAGCCGCCGAAGAACAGCATCACCACCGAATCCGGTTTGATTCTCGCGGTCAGCCGCTCGACCGCGCGCGCCAGATCGTCCTTGCTCGCGTCCTCGACGACGTCGACGTCGAAGCCGTCGCGGCGCAGCGCGCCGGTCAGTGCACGGGCATCATTGATCGGCTGGGCCAGCGGCGCGTTGGCGTCGGGGTAGTGACCATTGCCGATGACGAGCGCGAGCCGCGCGCCGTTGCCGGTCGATGCCATGCCCTGGTCGGCGGCGGCAGATTTCGGGGCTTCGAGCGAGCGCTTGTTCAGGGCAGCATTCGCGCCGATCGCGAGCGACACCGTGCAGAGCAACGCGGCGGCGATCACGGCCGAACGGCGGGAGAAGGAAGGCGGCCTTGCGGTCATCACGTCAATCCTGGTCCGAGCCTGTCCATGCGGCGCCAAAGGATCGCACCTTTGGGTCGCGCGGGCGCCTCTGAGGTTTGAGGGGTTGCGAGACGATGTGTCGTCGAATTGCGCGCAATTTGCGGCACCGCAACGAAGAAAGGCTTAACCCGAACCCGCAAGCAGGGCAACATCCAAACACCGTTGACTTTTCAAGCACTTGTAAATCAACGAAAATTTAACCATGCCGCCGTTCTCCAAAGGGTCTCCGCGGGACCGTCCGAACGCCACATTGCGGCCAAATCGCCGGTCGGGGCAGTGATCCCGGTCACGTTGTCTTTGCCCGCGCCCCATGCCAGTTTGACGGGTGCATGCGTGTGACGAGCCGTTTGCCGGGCGTTTCGAGCAGCGCATGCCATTGATCCCGCCTCGACAACCCGCGAGTCTCATTTTGAGTTTCCAGTATTTTGCCGGCGCGGCCTGCCGCGCGCTGACGGCCCGCAAGGACGGTCCCTCACTTTACGAGGTCTGCGATCCCATCCTGCGCCAGCCCGGCCGCGGCGACCCGCATCTGGCCAAATTCTACCGAACCGCGCTCGGCAATCCCGCGCTGCGCGCTCTGTTGCGCCGGGCCGGCCTACCGGAGCTGAAAGAGCCGGCGCGGCTCGCGGCGCTGCGCGAGGCGCTGGTGCTCGCCCGCGACAATCCGACACCGGACTGGGAGGCGGTCGGCCGTCCGATCGCCGAACTCGTCGACAGCATCGCGCTGCGCCATCCGGCGCCGCCGCGCCGGACCACCGCCGTCACGATGCCGCCGGCCAGCGAGATCGACCGCGTGATCCGGGCCTGCGGCACCGACCTGCTCGGCTCCTACGCGCGCAACGGCTTCATTCCGACCTACGCCGCCTTCAATCTGATCGGCGATCCCGATCTCGGCGGCCGCGAGGTGCTGATGGCGCTCAAGGGCCTGGACGCCCGCGGCTACAAGAACTCGACCTTGCTGTTCAACCTGGCCCGCGTCTTCATCGCCCGTTCGCCGGCCGCGGCGGTGATCCATCCGCCATGGCGCGGCATCGCCGAGCCGATGTGGGAGCCGGTGCAGATCCGCCACCGCTCGGCCTATTACGACGCCTTCTTTACCGAGGCGCTGCTGAGCTACGTCGCAACCGGCCTGGCCTCGCCCGATCAGACGACCGCGGCGCGCGGCGCGATCGGCGACATGGTCGCGTTCTGCCTCGCCACCAGCCGCGAGGAGGTGCGCGGGGCCGACGGCAAGAGCTACAACGTCGTCACCGCACTGGCGCCCGCGCCGCATCCGCGCTTCTCGCGCTTCTTCACCCAGATCAAGCAGGATCTCGGCTTCGGCGTCTACGTGCCCGATTGCGACACGACGGCGTGCTCGTTTTCGGCGGCGACCCAGGCCGGCTCGGATGATCCGATCCTCGCGCAGCCGCTGGTCGACTTCTACGCCGGCTACCAGGTCCGCGCGGGCGGCAACGAGCCGCGGGTGACGGTGCCGATCAACGACAATATCGACTATGAAGGCGGCATAGCGACCTGGATCGACAGCCTGGCCGGCGAGCGGCCCTACGGCAACGACCTCGATCCGACCTTGAATCTCGACGTGCTGGAAGTCTCGTTCCGCAACCTGTCGCGCTGGCAGATCCTGGAGACCGAGGGCCGGCTCGATGTCGTCAGGCGGATCGTCGGTTTCCAGCAACGGCTGGTGATCAGCGGCGCCTTTGCCGATCCGCGGTCGCACATCTATTATCTGCCGGAGCTGTATTGCGCCTATTTCGGCCGCTGCTACCACGCCTTCATGGCGCTGCCGCCGGCCGCGCGGCAGGCGATCGATCCGGACGACGCGTTCGAGCTGATCCGCTTGCGCGTGCTCGCTTATGTCGAGGACGAACTGATCGGCCGCGAGATGAACCCGTTCGACGCGGCGCTGGCGCTGATCGCGCTCGGCCATCTCGGCGGCGCCGCCGCGAGCTTCGCTCCCGCCGTGCATTGCATCGTCGCGGCGTTCGGCGAAGGCGGCCGGCGGCATCCGTACCGCGCCTATGAGTGGAACAAGATGAAGACCCCGACCCGCATCCTGGTGGGCGGCCCGGAGGTCACCTCGGCCTTCGTGCTGATGGGCCTGGCGCTGGCGCGGCGGGTGGTGGCGCGGTGAGGGAGATCGCCGCCGGCGCGGCGACCGCGCGGGTCCAACTCCCGGGAGGGCCGGCGTCTTGAGATTGCGCCACCATCGCGTGAAGTTGAGCGGTTCACGCGATCACGGCGCTGGAACCGCCAGGCGATCCGCCGCACAATCGTGTGCATTGTTCCATCCAAGGACGAACACGCACCCCTTGATGTCGATGAAAACAGTTTCGCTCGCCCTGCTCCTGCTGCTGCCGTCGCTTGCCCACGCCGCGGATATCACCGGCATCCCCAAGATTCGCGAGGCCGACGGGATCACGATCGGCACGACGCGGATCCGGCTCGGCGGCATCGACGCGCCGTCGGTCGATCAGCTGTGCCTGAACAAGGATGGCGAGCGCTGGACCTGCGGGGTAGCTGCGCGCGACGAACTGATCAAGCATGCCGACGGCAAGAGCTGGGTCTGCCATCCACGCGCGATCGATCGCCGCGGCCGCCAAGTGGCGCGCTGCGACGTCGATGGCGAGGATATCCAGAAATGGCTGGTGCGCAACGGCTGGGCACTGGCCTATCGCACCGTCTCGCACGATTACGAGCCCGAGGAGGCAGAGGCCCGCACGGCCAAGGCCGGCATGTGGCAGGGCGCCTTCATCGCGCCATGGGACTGGCGGGTGCGCAACAAGAAGACCACGATCCTCGGCGCCACCAAGCCGCCGGAGAGTGCGCGCAACATCCTGCTCGCCTCGGCCTCGGGCCCGGTTGCGCCGTCACCGGACTGCACCATCAAGGGCAATGTCAATAGCGCCGGCGAGTGCATCTATCACACGCCGCAGAGCCGCTGGTACGCCCAGATCAAGATGCATGTGTCGAAGGGCACGCGCTGGTTCTGCTCGGTCGAGGAGGCCGAGGCCGCCGGTTGCCGCGAAACCCGGCGCTGAGGCTGCGCTGCGCCGGCCGGTCGGGGCATGCCAGCCCCCCGGCTTCCCCGGCTTTTCAGATGCGGCCGCGCCACGTACAAACGGCTCGGGCCGACCGCCTGCGACGGCTCGCCATCACCCCGACGCCAATCGCAAGACCACATCGCCAAGGACACAGACTATGACCGTTCGCGCGGGCCGGGAATTTCTGGCCATCCCGGGACCCACCACGATGCCCGACGAGGTGCTGCAGGCGATGCACCGCCCGGCGCTCGACATCTACTCCAAGCAGATGGTGGAGCTGACCGACGGCCTGATGGCCGATCTCGGCCGCCTGTTCGCCACCAAGGGCAAGACCTACATCTACATCGCCAACGGTCATGGCGCCTGGGAAGCCGTGCTGTCCAACGTGCTGTCGCGCGGCGACAAGGTGCTGGTGCTGGAGAGCGGCCGCTTCGCGATCGGCTGGGGCCAAGCGGCGCGCGCCATGGGCGCGGAGGTCGAGGTGCTCAGAGGCGACTGGCGCCGCGCGGTGCGGCCAGCCGAGGTCGAGGCACGGCTGCGCGCCGACCGGGAGCACAGCATCAAGGCGATCGTGGTGGCGCAGATCGACACCGCCTCCGGCGTCGTCAACGACGTCGAGGCGATCGGCCGCGCGATCAAGGCGAGCGGCCATCCCGCGCTGTACTTGGTCGACACCGTGGCGTCGCTTGGCTGCATGCCGTTCGAGATGGATGCGTGGGGCATCGACGTCGCGATGTGCGGCTCGCAGAAGGGCCTGATGACGCCGCCCGGCCTGGGCTTCGTCGCGGCGAACGCGCGCGCGCTCGAGGCGCATAAGCGCGCCAATATGCGCACGCCCTATTGGGACTGGAGCGAGCGCGAAGGCGCCGAGCACTACCGCAAATATGGCGGCACGGCGCCGGTACATCTGTTGTTTGCGCTGCGCCAGGCCATGGACATGCTGTTCGCGGAAGGGCTGCCGCACGCGTTCCGCCGGCACCAGCTGCTCGGCGAGGCCGTGCGCCGCGCCGTCGCCAAATGGAGCGAGGGCCAGGTGATCGGCTTCAACATCGCCGATGCCGCCGAGCGCTCCAATACGGTCACGACCGTGCTGGTCGGCGGCGGCTATGATCCGGCCGTGCTGCAGAGCTATTGCAAGGAGCGATGCGGCGTGGTGCTCGGCACCGGCATCGGCGATCTGCAGGGCCAGGCGTTCCGCATCGCCCATATGGGCCATGTCAACGCACCGATGGTGCTGGGCACGCTCGGCGTGATCGAAATGGCGCTGGTGGCGTTGAAGATCCCGCATGGCAGAGGCGGCCTCGATGCCGCGATCCAATGGCTTGGCGAGAGCGTGACCCCGTAAAGGACGAGATGACCGACAGCAGCACAAGGACGCCCACGGCGCCGCGCCGCCCGTATTCCTTCACCCGCCATGGCATCACGGTCCAGGACGACTATGCCTGGCTGAAGGATGCACGCTGGCAGGAGGTGCTACACGATCCGTCGCTGCTCGACGCCGATATCCGCAGCCATCTCGAGGCCGAGAACGCCTATGCCGAGAGCGTGCTCGGCCACACCGCGCCGTTGCAGAAGAAGCTCGTCGCGGAGATGCGCGGCCGCATCAAGGAGGACGATTCCTCGGTGCCGTCGCCGGATGGGCCCTACGCCTATTTCCGGAAATATCGCGAGGGCGGGCAGCATGAGCTGTTCTGCCGCACCCCGCGTCATGGCGGCGCGGAGACGATCGGGCTCGACGGCGACGCGCTGGCCAAGGGGCATGACTATTTCAAGTTCGGCGGCAGCCGGCATTCGCATGATCACAGGCTGGTCGCCTGGAGCGCCGACACCAAGGGCTCGGAATATTTCACCATCCGCGTCCGCGACTGGGATGGCGGACACGACCTCGAGGATCTCGTCGAGGAGAGCGATGGCGGCGTGGTGTGGTCGCGCGACTGCAAGAGCTTCTTCTACGTCAAGCTCGACGACAATCACCGCCCGATGCAGGTGTGGCGGCACAAGCTCGGCACCAAACAGTCGGACGACGTGCTGGTGTATGAGGAGAAGGACACCGGCTGGTTCACGCATGTCCATGAATCGACCTCCGGCCGGTTCTGCGTCATCGCCGGCGGCGATCACGAGACCTCCGAGCAGCGGCTGATCGATCTCGATGCTCCCGAAGCGCCGCCGCGTCTGGTGGCCGCGCGGGAAGACGGCGTGCAATATGCGATCGCCGATCGCGGCGACGAGCTGTTCATCCTCACCAATGCCGACGGCGCTATCGACTTCAAGATCGTGACCGCGCCGCTGGCGGCGCCGGAGCGCGCCAATTGGCGCGACCTCATTCCGCATCGCGCCGGCATCTACGTGCTCGACCACGATCTCTATGCCGGGCACCTGGTGCGGCTGGAACGCGCCAATGCGCTGCCGTCGATCGTGATCCGTGACCTCGCCTCGGGCGAAGAGCATGCGATCGCGTTCGACGAAGACGCCTATTCGCTCGACGCGATGGGATCCTACGAGTTCGACACGACCAATCTGCGGTTTTCCTATTCGTCGATGACGACGCCGTCGGAGGTCTATGACTACGATATGGTGACGCGCGCGAGAACCTTGCGCAAGCGGCAGGAGATTCCGTCCGGGCACAATCCGGCCGACTACGTCACCACGCGCATCATGGCCAAGGCGGACGACGGCGCCGAGGTGCCGGTGTCGCTGCTGCACCGGCGCGACTTCAAGGCCGACGGGTCAGCGCCGCTGCTGCTCTACGGCTACGGCTCCTACGGCATGGCGATGCCGGCCTCGTTCTCCGCCAACCGGCTGTCACTGGTCGACCGCGGCTTCGTCTACGCCATCGCGCACATCCGCGGCGGCACCGACAAGGGCTGGGGCTGGTATCTCGACGGCAAGCGCGAGAAGAAGACCAACAGCTTCGACGATTTCGCGGCCTGCGCCCGCGCCCTGATCGCGGCGAACTACACCAGCGCCAAGCGCATCGTCGGCCATGGCGGCAGCGCCGGCGGCATGCTGATGGGCGCGGTGGCGAACCGTTCGGGCGAGCTGTTCGCCGGCATCGTCGCCGAGGTGCCGTTCGTCGACGTGCTCAACACCATGCTCGACGACACCCTGCCGCTGACGCCGCCGGAATGGCCCGAATGGGGCAACCCGATCGAGAGCGAGAAGGACTTCCGCACCATCCTGTCCTACTCCCCCTATGACAATGTCGCGGCCACGCCCTATCCGGCGATCCTGGCCATGGCCGGACTGACGGACCCGCGCGTCACCTATTGGGAGCCGGCGAAATGGATCGCGCGGCTGCGCGCGACCATGAGCGGTGGCGGTCCCGTCCTCCTGCGCACCAACATGGGCGCCGGCCATGGCGGCGCCTCCGGCCGCTTCAACCGGCTCGACGAGGTCGCGATCGTCTACGCCTTCGCGCTATGGGCGGTCGGGCTGGCGGAGAAGGCTGCGGCCTGACGCATCGGTCTCGATCACGCCGCGTTGCGGGTGCGGCCTCCACTTGCGTCGCGCAGGCGGGCGAAGAAGGCCTGCACCTCCGCGGCGAGCGCATCGGCGGCGCTCGATACGCTGCCGGAGGCGCCCAGCACGTGATCGGCGGAGCGATTGGTCTCGCGGATCGCATCGCCGACGGTTGTGATGTTGCTCGCGAGCTTCTGGGTGCCTGCGGCTGCCATCTGGACGTTCTGCGAGATCTCGCGCGTGGCAGCGCCCTGTTGCTCGACCGCGGTCGCAATCGCCGAGGTCACCTCGTCGATCTCGCGCATCGCCAGGCCAACCTCCTTGACGGACGCCACCGCATTGCCCGTCGACGTCTGGATGCCCTGAATGTGCTGCGCGATCTCCTGCGTCGCCCGCGCGGTCTGCTCGGCCAGCGACTTCACCTCCTGCGCGACCACGGCGAAGCCGCGGCCGGCATCGCCGGCACGGGCCGCCTCGATGGTCGCATTGAGCGCGAGCAGGTTGGTCTGCGCGGCGATCGCCTGGATCAGGTCGACCACCGAGGAGATGCTCTGCGCGGCCTGCGCCAGCCCCTCGATCTCGCTCTCCGAGCGCGCCGTCACCGAGCCGGCCGCACGCACCGTTGGTGTTGGCGCGCTCGATCTGGCGGCCGATCTCGTGGATCGAGCTGGCGAGCTCCTCGGCCGCGGACGCGACGGTCTGTACGTTGGAGGCGGTCTGCTCGGACGCCGCAGCGGCGGCCGACGCCTGCTCCGTGGCTTGGCCGGCAACGCCGGTCAGCGTCTTGGCGGTGTGCGTCATCTTGCCGGCATTGTCGCCGACAGTGCCGAGCAGTTGCTCCGAGGCGGCACGGAACTGCGCCACCGCCGCTTCCATGTTGCGGCTGGTCGCCTCGCGCAGCTCGGCGGCCTCCGCCACTTCCTTCGCGGTCTTCTGCTGCGCGATGACGTTGTCACGGAAGCGGGCCACCGATTTGGCGACATCGCCGATCTCGTCGCCGCGCCGGGCGTCGAGGAATTCGACGCTCGTGTCGCCGCCGGACAGCCGATCGGCATCGCGGACCAGCGAGGTCAGCGGCGTGCTGATGCTGCGGGCGATCAGGATGGCGATCGCAATGCCGAGCAGGCCGGCAAGCACGGCCAGGGTCTGCTGCATCGCTGTCGCCGAGCTGATCCGCTCGTGCGTCTCCTTTAGCGTCGCGGCGAACGAAGCACGGATGTCCTTCTCCGCGCGGTCGATGATCTCGATCGCGGCTGCCGTGAGCGGCGCCACGTCCTTGTAGTAGACCTCGTCGCCGCGCAGCATGCTGGCGGAGGTCTTGTCGAAGGCCTCGGCGTAGCGGCCGAGGCCCTGCTTGACCTCGTCCAGCAGCTTGGCCTGGGCCGGCGTGAGCTCGCGCTTCTCGAGCTCGGCGACCTGCGCCGTCGCCTTGCCGAGATTGCTCTTGAAGATGTCGCGGCCCTTGGGATCGCGGGTCGCCAGGAAGCGCCAATTGGCGACACGCACCAGCAGCACACGGCTCTCCAGCGTCCGCGCTGCATCCGCAAAGTCGCTGGACTGCATCGCGTCCAGGAATTTCTGCACGTCGGCGGTCATCTTGTCGCCTTCGGCGAACAGCGCCGTGCGGCCGGTGGAATAGACCTTGACCGACCCGCCGAGCGCCATGCGGGCTTCCTGAATGGCCACGATGCTCTTCTGCAGCTGCCGCGCGCTGTCGCGTTGCATGTCGGAGCCGGCCTCCGTGGCGGTCTGCTCCAGCATCGTCGCGGTCGCACCGAGACGCCGCTCGGCCTCGGCGAAGGACGCCTCGTCATTGTCGAACTGATAACGCAGCAGAGCCCGGCGAATGGCCTGGAGTTCGCTGGAGATCTTGACGACGCCGATCGCGTACTCGGCCTGGGTGCTCAGCCGCTCGACACGTTCGGAGGTTGCGCTGGACTGCCAGAGGCCGAAGCCGGCCATCAGAAGCCCCAGCGCGACCAGCACACCGAAACCAACATACAAACGCGTCTTGATCTTCATACCGCTCACGCCCGTGGACTGATTGTTTGGGACCTGCGCGGAGTTGCGGCTCACACGCAGTTCTCGTTTTCCGCGCGCGACGATCATGACCATCAGATCATCCGGCGGACGATCGATCGGTATGTGAGTGCATTTAAGGGAGCGTGAATTTGGAGGCCGCGGCGCTGCAATTTGAGGGGCAGGCCGTGCTTAGATTATCAGCAAAATCACGCTGAGGTAGTTTCGATCGGCATCAACGTAGTTGAGCGTGCTGCGCCGACGATGCGGTCGGCGCCTGATGCAAAGACCGAACGCATCAGCGCCCGTTCCTGGCCCGCCAGGCCGCGAAGTCCTGCGGGGTCTGCGGATCGGTCGGCGGATAGAGGCCGAGGATGGACCGGCCCTGCGCGACTTGGTCAGCGACGAAATCCTCGAACGCCGTCATCTCGAAGGTCTCGTCGGCGATCTCATCGGCGATGCCAGCAGGGATGACGATGACGCCATCGGAGTCACCGAGAATCACATCGCCGGGAAATACCGGAGCATCGCCGCAAGCGATCGGGCCGTTGATCTCGATCGCATGATGCAGGGTGAGATTGGTCGGCGCGCTCGGACGCTGATGGAAGGCCGGGATGCCGAGCCTGGCGATATCGGCGGAATCGCGAAAACCGCCGTCGGTGACGATACCGGCGACGCCACGCTGCTGCAGCCGGCTGACCAGGATCGCGCCGGCCGACGCCGCGCGCGCGTCCTTGCGGCTGTCCATCACCAGGACAGCGCCGGGCGGGCACTCCTCCACCGCCTTGCGCTGCGGATGGCCGCGGTCCTTGAACACCTCGATCGTATTGAGGTCCTCGCGCGCCGGGATGTAGCGCAGCGTGAACGCCTCGCCGATCATCGTCGGCTGCTGCGGGCTGAGCGGATGGACGTTCTGGATGCACTGGATGCGCAGGCCGCGCTTGAACAGCGCGGTAGCGACGGTGGCGGTCGACACGGTCTTGAGCTTGTTGCGGGTGGCGGTGCTGAGTTTGGTCATGTCCTGCTCGCTGCACTCCCCTCCCCCTTGCGGGGAGGGGTTGGGGTGGGGTCCACAAATGCGGTGTCGCTTGGGGCTACCCCCCTCCCCGGCCCTCCCCCACAAGGGGGGAGGGAGCGCACCTCCATGGCGGTGACAGCGTGGCTTCCACGCTGATCATGAACTAATAAATCGCGGGCTCCCCGATCGGGGCGCCGAAGCTGGTCTCGAGGAAGTCGAAGTCGCAGCCGTCATTGGCCTGCTTGATGTGACGGGCGAACATCCAGCCATAGCCGCGCTCGAAGCGCGGTGCCGGCGGCGTCCAGGCGGCGCGGCGGCGCGGCAGCTCGTCTTCGGGCACGTCGAGATTAATGGTGCGCGCGGCGACATCGAGCGTGATGAGGTCGCCATTGCGCACCAGCGCCAGGGGACCGCCGACATACGCCTCCGGGGCGACGTGCAGGATGCAGGCGCCATACGACGTGCCGCTCATGCGCGCGTCCGACAGCCGCACCATGTCGCGCACGCCCTGTTTCACGAGCTTGGTCGGAATCGGGAGCATGCCCCATTCCGGCATGCCCGGTCCGCCTTGCGGGCCGGCATTGCGCAGGATCAGCACGTGATCGGCTGTCACGTCGAGATCGGGATCGTCGATCGCCTTCTTCATCGACGGGTAGTCGTCGAACACCAGCGCCGGGCCGGTATGCTTGAGGAACCGCGGATCGCAGGCGGAGGGCTTGATGACGCAGCCGTCCGGGGCGAGATTGCCCTTGAGGACGGCGAGCGCGCCTTCGCGATAGATCGGGTTGGACTGCGGCCGGATCACATCGTCATTGTAGACGCCGGCGTCGGCGATATTGTCGCCGAGGGTGCGGCCATTGACGGTGAGGCAGCCGAGATGGAGATGCTCTTTCATCCGGCTCATCAGCCCGGGCAGCCCGCCGGCGTAGTAGAAATCCTCCATCAGATAAGTGTCGCCGCTCGGCCGGACATTGGCGAGCACCGGCACCTTGCGGCTGGCAGCCTCGAAATCGTCGAGCCCGATGTCGGCGCCGGCGCGGCGCGCCTGCGCAATCACATGGATGATCGCGTTGGTCGAGCAGCCCATCGCCATGGCCACCGCGATGGCATTCTCGAACGCCTGACGGCTCTGGATCTTCGCGGGCGTCAGATCCTCCCACACCATCTCGACGATGCGGCGGCCGCATTCCGAGCTCATGCGGATGTGCTCAGCATCGGCAGCGGGAATCGAGGACGCGCCCGGCAGGGTCATGCCGATCGCTTCGGCGATCGCCGTCATGGTCGACGCCGTGCCCATGGTCATGCAGGTGCCATGGCTGCGGGCGATGCCAGCCTCCATCGCGCTCCAATCGGCGTCCGACAGTTTTCCGGCGCGGCGCTCGTCCCAGTATTTCCAGGCGTCGGAGCCGGAGCCCAGCGTCTTGCCCTTCCAATTGCCGCGCAGCATCGGCCCTGCGGGGAGATAGATCGCCGGCAGGTTCATGCTGGTGGCGCCGAGCAGGAGCGCCGGCGTGGTCTTGTCGCAGCCGCCCATCAGCACGACACCATCGACAGGATGGCTGCGCAACAGCTCCTCGACATCCATCGCCAGCATGTTGCGATAGAGCATCGTGGTCGGCTTCAACAGCGACTCCGACAGCGACAGCGCCGGCAGCTCGATCGGGAAACCGCCGGCCATCAGCACGCCGCGCTTGACGTCGTCGACCCGCTGCTTGAAGTGCATGTGGCAAGGCTGCGCATCGGACCACGTGTTGACGATGGCGATGACCGGCCGGCCCTTCCACTCCTCCTGGGCGTAGCCCATCTGCATCACGCGCGAGCGATGACCGAAGGAACGGAGATCGTCAGGCGCGAACCAGCGTGCGCTGCGCAGTTGATCAGGTTGTTTGTTCTTGGTCATGATTGGGTGCCCCAGGTCAGCACGGTCTTGCGCTCGATGGTGCGGAAGATCAGGTTCTCGACCACGAGACCGATCAGGATCACGGTGAGAAGTCCCGCGAACACGGCGGGAATTTCGAGCAGGTTGCGGTTCTCGAAGATGAACCAGCCGAGGCCGCCCTGCCCCGATGAGACGCCGAACACCAATTCAGCCGCGATCAAGGTGCGCCAGGCGAAGGCCCAGCCGATCTTGAGGCCGGTGAGGATGGCGGCGAATCCTGCCGGAATCAGGATGCGGATGACGTAGGAGAAGCCGGTCAGGCCGTAATTGCGGCCGACCATGCGCAGCGTGTTCGAAACGCTCTTGAAGCCCGAATGGGTGTTGAGCGCGACCGGCCACAGCACCGAATGGATCAGCACGAAGACAAGGCTGCCGCTGCCGAGCCCGAACCAGATCAAGGCCAGCGGCAGCAGCGCGATCGCCGGCAGTGGATTGAACATCGCGGTGACGGTTTCGAGGAAATCGGTGCCGATGCGGGTCGAGATCGCCAGCACCGTCAGGATCGCCGCCAGGGCGATGCCGGCGGCATAGCCCATGAAGAGCACCTTCAGCGAGGTCCAGGCGCGCATCGGGATGGTGCCGTCGCGGACCTTCTCCCACAGCGCCGCGATGGTGTCGGAGAAGGTCGGGAACAGCAGCGGATTGTCGAGATAGCTGCCATAGGCTTGCCAGATAGCGGCGAGCACGACGATGATCAGGCTTTTTCGCACGAAGCCGTCGTTCCACAACAGCTCGAGCACGCTCAGCTTGCGCGCGACATCGGCAGCCGACGCCGCACTCGGCGTCGACGTATCGCGCAGGATGATCTTGGCTTCAGCCATTGGAGCAGCCCTCAATGTGCCGTTGCAGGTTCAGAAAACAGGAGATCATGGATCTGCTTCTCCAGGCGCGCCGCGCTGCCGTCCTCGGCCGAGACCTTGTCGACATCGATGACTTCGGCCTTGACGCGGCCCGGATGCGGCGACAGCAGCAGGATGCGGTTGCCGATCTTGATCGCCTCGGCGATCGAATGCGTCACAAACAGCACCGTGAACTTGGTCTCATTCCACAGCTGCAAAAGCTCGTCCTGGCAGGTCCGCCGGGTCAGCGCATCGAGCGCGGCGAACGGCTCGTCCATCAGCAGAATGTCCGGCTCCATCGCCATGCCCCTCGCGATCGCCACGCGCTGCTTCATGCCGCCGGACAGCGTGTGCGGATAGGAGTCGACGACGCGCGTGAGCCCGACCTTCTCGATATAGGCGCGGGCGCGGCTCTCGGCCTCCTTGCGCGGCATGCGCCGCGCCGTCAACAGCGGGAACATGACGTTGGCGAGCACGGTCTTCCACGGCAGCAGTTGATCGAACTCCTGGAAGATCATCATGCGGTCGGCGCCCGGACCGGTAATCTCGCGGCCGTTGATTTTCATCCGGCCCTCGCTCGGCTTGATGTAGCCGCCGACGGCCTTGAGCAGGGTCGACTTGCCGCAGCCGGACGGACCGAGCAGCACGAAGCGGTCGGAGCGGTCGACGGAGAAGCCGACGCGCTCGGTCGCCGTAATCACGGCACTGGAGGTCTTGTAGCGCAAGGTGACGCCATCGACATCGAGGAGCGCGGACATCAGTTGCCCTTCAGGTCGTGTGCCACCGGCAGATAATAGTCGGTCCAGGCCTTGGGCTGAGTCTTGATGGTGCCGATCTTGGCGAGGTGGGTCGCGAACTTCATCGTGCCCTGCGGCTCGAGGTTCCACTCCATCATGCCAGGTTCCTTGAGCCAGGCCAGCAGGTCCTCCGTCGACGTCTTGTCGCCGGTGATCTCCTTGTAGATCTCGACCGCTGTTTTCGTGTCGCTGCGAATCAGATCCTGCGCCTCCTTGGTGGCGTCACGCACCGCCTGGATGATCTTCGGATTGGCGTCGGCGAACTTCGTGGTGGTGAAGAACTGCGCCTGGCTGAGCGGTCCGCCCATGACATCCGGCGAGTTCAGCACGACATGCGCCCCCGGCACGTTCTTCATTTCGAGGAACGTATAGGGCGGGATCGAAAAGTGATTGTGCACCTCGTGCTGCGGATTGGACAGCGCCGTATAGGCGTCGGGATGACCGAGCTGCACCGTATTGGCGTCAAGCTTGTTCCACTGGTCGGCGCCGAACGCCTCGGCGGCGGCGATCTGCAGCACGATGGCCTGGGTCGAGACCTTCACGGTCGGCACCGCGATCTTGTCGGTCGGACCGAAATCCTTGATCGACTTGATATGAGGATCGCGGCTGATCAACGTCATCGGCTGCGCCGAGGTGGCGACGATGCCTTTCACGCCGCCACGCGTGCGGTCCCACAACAAGAGCAGATTGCCGGTACCGGTGTTGAGGATATCGACGCTGCCGGAGAGCAGCGCATCGGTCTGCGCACCACCGCCGGAGAAGGTCAGCCATTTGGTCGTCACGCCGGCAAGACCGAGCGCGGCGGCATGCTTCTCGATCAGCTTCTGCTTCTCGATGATGTGGCTCGGCATGTAGAAGATGCCGGGCTGGCGTGACAGCGAGACCTCGGTCTTCTGCTGCGCGGCAGCCGCGCCGCTCCACGTCAGCGCAGCCAAGGCGGCCAGCAGGCCTGCGGCTCGTGTGGCCGAGCGCCCGAAACTCATCAACATATGGGACATCCCTCCTCGCACGCCGGCTCCTTCTTGACGGCCGGTCGACAGATGCACTAATGCATTAGTGCATCTCTGACAAGCTCTCTTTGCTCGGCAGCGACATCAACGTCCACGATTGAGCTCCATGGCTTCCCTGCCCGCGCCGCATTCTGCCTCCGGCTTCCAGGACCGGCTCGATCCGAGCCGGCGCGCTGCGCCGCAAGTGTTCGAACGGCTGCGCGACCAGATCATCGCGCTGGTGCTGCCGCCTGGCGCTCCGCTGTCACGGGTCACGTTGCAGGCCGAATTCGGCCTCAGCTCGACACCGATCCGAGACGCCTTGATGCGGCTCGCCGAAGAGGGCCTGGTGGAGGTGTTTCCGCAGCATGCGACATTGGTCAGCCGGATCGACGTCGGGCGGGCGCAGCAGGCGCAGTTCCTGCGCCAGGCGCTGGAGCTCGAGATCGTGCGGCTACTGGCCTTAAAGCCGGCCATCGCACCGGTCGATGAGCTCAACGGGCTGATTGCTCAGCAGCGGCGGTTTGCGAAGGACGGCGACTTCGCGTCCTTCACTGTCGTCGACAACGCCTTCCACGAGCGGCTCTACGCCGCCGCCGACATGCAGGAGCTATGGCTGCTGGTGCGCAGCCGCAGCGGCCATATCGACCGGCTGCGGCGGCTGCACCTGCCGTCGCCTGGCAAGGCGCAGACGATCCTGCGGCACCACAAGCAGATCGTCGACGCGATCGCGGCCGGCCAGCCGGACGCGGCGCAGGCGCATCTGCGCGAGCACCTGACGGGCACGTTGAGCGATCTCGCGACCATCCGCGGACGCTGGCCGGACTATCTCAGCGGATAGCTTCGTCCTCGAACGCGCCCGCTATCACGCTGCCTGCCGACGCCTGCCGACGCCTGCGGCCGGCGCCTGAATTGGCGCGGCGCTCGGGGCCCTGATAGTTCGGATCGTCATCGACCCGGCGGTCGAGCGGACCGCTGCGCAGCCGGATGAAGAAGTCCTGAACCTCCGCTGCAAGGTCCTCGGCCACCCTGGACACGTTGTTCGACGCGTCGCGAACACTCGCGGCGGACTGGCTGGTCTCCTCGATCGCGCCGCTGACGGTCGAAATGTTCGAGGCGAGCATCTTGCTGCCGGAGGCCGCCATCTGAACGTTCTCCGTGATCTCCCGTGTCGCCGCGCCCTGCTGCTCGACCGCGCTGGCGATGGCGGTCGTGACGTCGGCCATCTGGCGCATCGCCGTGGAGACCTCCTTGACCGAGGCGACGGCGTTGCTGGTCGAGTTCTGGATGCCCTGCACGTGCTGGCCGATCTCCTGGGTCGCCTTGGCGGTCTGCTCCGCGAGGGACTTCACCTCCTGCGCGACGACGGCAAAGCCACGGCCGGCCTCGCCGGCACGGGCGGCCTCGATGGTCGCATTCAGCGCCAGAAGATTGGTCTGAGCCGCGATCGCCTGGATCAGGTCGACGACGGTCGAGATGCTCTGGGCCGCCTGGGCGAGGCTTTCGATCTCGGCTTCCGACCGCGCCGTGGTCGCATTGGCATTGCGCACCGTGGTGTTGGAGAGCTCGATCTGGCGGCCGATCTCGACGATGGAGCTCGCAAGCTGCTCAGCTGCGGCCGCGACGGTCTGCACGTTGACAGCGGTCTTCTCCGAGGCGCCGGCCGCGGAGGCGGCCTGCTCGGTGGCGTGACCTGCGATCCCCGTCAGCGATTCCGCGGTGCTCCTCATCACGCCGACATTGTCGTCCACCTCGGACAGCAGCTCCGTCGATTTGGCGCGGAAGGCCTCCACGGCCTCTTCCATGTTGCGGTTCATCGCTTCGCGCGCCTCAGCTTCACGGACATAGTTTGACGACGCCTGCTGCTGCGCAATCGCAGTGTCGCGGAAGATCGCCACCGCCTTCGACACGTCGCCAACCTCGTCGGCCAGCTCCGCAGTCCTGAACTCCACCGTCGTATCGCCCTCCGACAGGAGAACGGCGTCGGCGACCAGCTCCTGGATCGGCCGCGTGATCGAGCGCGCGACCAGGACCGCGATCCCCAGTCCCAGCAGCAACCCAACCCCGAGCAGCGTCCACTCGGTGAACAGGAGCCGATCGATCAGCGCCGCGACGTCCGCCGACTCCTTGACCAGCACATCCTGCTGGTTGGTCTTGAGCCCGCCACCGAACGTGCCGTCGGGCCGCTTCTTGCCGTCCAGCAAATCGAGCAGCTTGTTGGCCCGCGGCGTCGCCTCGGTCGCGAGCAGGTACACGGCCGCGTTCCATTGCGGCGACTGACGGATGGCGAAGATCCTGTCCGGCAGCGGCGCGAGCGCCTCGCTCGCCTTGGCCACCTTGTCGAAGGCGGCTTTCTGCGTCGGCGTCAACAGATCCGCCTGGGACCTGATAGCCGCCACCGCGTTCTTGTAGTTGGTATAGGGAGCGGCGAATTTGTCGCGATCCGATACGTCGCCCGATGCCACGTACAGCCTCAGCTGCGAGCCGGCTGCGGCGAGATTGCCGCGGAGATCAGCCATCGTCTTCAACAGACGCTTCCGTTCCGGGGTCGCCTCCAGCGAATTCTCCTCATCGATCATCCGGGTGACCTCGGCGAACATCGTCGCGATCAGCGGCGACGCCTCCGCGCCAAGCAGCTTCGTCGCCGGATAGGCGTCGGCGGTGAAGGCAACGCTTTCGGCCTTGTCCTGGGCGGTCCTGAACTCCGCGACCAGCGGCTTGACCTCGGCCCACAACGCCCGGTTCTCAGGAAGCACGAACTTGTCAGCAAGGCGGTCGAGCTGCTGGACCGATGTGTCGAACTCGGCCCACAGCGCCGCCCGGCGCTGCTTCATCTCGGGATCTCCCGTCAGCAGATATCCGCGCAGGGCTGCAAGCGTCGCATGGAGATCGGCGACCAATTGGGTGCTGGTTATGGCGACGGGCGATCTCAGCGTGACGATCTTGCTGAATTTCGCCGACAGGTCGGATACGGCGTAGGCCGAATAGCCCACGGAACAGGCGAGCAACATACAAAGCAGACCGAAGCCGGCGAGCAGCCGGCTCTGAATCCTCAGTTTCGAAATGTAGCCAAACATCGAATTCCCCCAACAATTCAAGACAGCCCGTCCTGCACCACCGGGCAGTCCGACTCACGCTGCGCTTTTTCGCCGTCCGGACAAGGAGGCGATGTAGTTCTGCCGACGCTCAGGCCCCTTGTAGGCCGCATCATCCTCCTTGCGACGATCCAAAGGACCAGTACGAAGCTTGACGAAGAAGCTGCGGACCTCCTCCGCCAGACGCTCGGCCGCTTCAGAGACCTGACCGGAGGAATCGGACACCTGATCAGCGGAGCGATTGGTCTTGCGGATCGCCTCACTGACCGTGGCGATGCTCGACGCCAAAGTGTGCGAGCCGGACGCAGCCATCTGCACGTTCTGCGAGATTTCGCGCGTCGCGGCCCCCTGCTGCTCGACCGCACTGGCGATCGCGCCCGTGACCTCGTCGATCTCGCGCATCGCAACACCGACCTGCTTGACGGACGCGACGGCATTCCCGGTCGAGGTCTGGATGCCCTGAACGTGTTGCGCGATCTCCTGCGTCGCCTTGGCGGTCTGCTCCGCCAGCGATTTCACCTCCTGCGCGACCACCGCGAAGCCGCGGCCGGCTTCTCCGGCGCGCGCGGCCTCGATCGTCGCATTGAGCGCAAGCAGGTTGGTTTGTGCTGCGATCGCCTGGATCAGGTCGACCACGGAGGAGATGCTCTGGGCCGCCTGCGCCAGGCCTTCGATCTCGCTTTCCGAACGTGCCGTCGTGGTGTTGGCCGAACGCACAGTGGAATTCGAACGGTCGATCTGACGTGCGATCTCCTGGATCGAGCCCGACAGTTCCTCGGCGGCCGCGGCCACGGTCTGGACATTCGCGGCCGTCCGCTCCGACGCGTCAGCCGCCGCGTCGGCCTGCTGCGTCGCCTGGGCGGCGATCTCGGTGAGTGCGCTGGCGGTATGCTTCATTCTGCCGGCATTCTCGCCGACGCTGCCGAGCAGCCCTTCGGCCGCTTGCCTGAACTCCTCGACGGCCTGCTCCATATTGCGGTTGACGGCGTCACGCTGCTCGGCGGCAGCACTGACCTCCTTGGCAGCCTGTTGCTGCGCCAGAACGTTGTCGCGAAACTTGGCCACGGCGCCCGCCAATTGGCCGATCTCGTCGCCCCGCCGCGCGCCCAGAAATTCGACGGATGTATCGCCCGCCGACAGCCGTCCGGCCTCATCCACGAGCACACGGACCGGACCGACAATGCTGCGGGTGATCAACAGGGCGCAGAGGGCGCCGACCAAGGCCGCGATGAGCGCCGTCGTCAGCTGCACCTGTGACGAGGTTGCGATCAGCCCGCTGGTCTCCTCGATCGTCGCGCTGTAGGCCGAACGGATGCCGCTCTCGACCTTTTCGATGCGGTCGATCGCGCTCTTGGTGAGCGGCCCGATCTCGCCGACCAGGATCTCATGGCCCCGCAGCAGGCCGCTGGACGCCGTCTCGAAGCTGCCGGCATATTTGTTCAGATCCGCTTTGACCGTCGCAACCAGCGGAGCCAACGCGGGTGCGAGGTCCCGCTTCTCCAACTCGGCAAGCTGCGCGCGCGACCGCGTCAGCTCGGCCTGGAATGCCTCGCGCGGCTTGACATCGGATGTGGCAAGATGCCGCCAGACCGCGATGCGCGCCGCAACAATGCTCGTCTCCAACGCTGCAATCGCCGCAGCGTCACGCGACGCCTGGGCGGCATCCACCAGCTTGCGCAGATCGGCTGCCAATCGGTCGCCGTCCTCGAACAATGCATCGCGGCCAGCGAAATAAGCCTGCAGAACGCGGCCCAGCGCCAGACGCTTTTCATTCAAGGACGCGATTTCCGGCTGCAGCACGCGATAGGCTGCAAGGCGCTCCTGCGACACCGTCCGGCGAATCGTCGCCTCGAGAGTGGTGGCGGCGCTTGCCAGCCGCGTTTCCGCCTCGCCATAGGAGGCCTGGTCACGATCCATCTGATAGCGGAGCAGCGCCCGCGACGCGGCATGGAGTTCGCCGGCAATCCTGACCACGCCGATCGCGTTCTGCGACTGATCGGCCATGCGCACGACCTTCGCCAAGATGAAGTCGAGCTCCCGATACGCAAAGGCAGCCGTCGCCAGCCCAACGGCAACCAGCACACCGAAGCCGAGCGACAAGCGAGCTCCGATCTTGATCTTGCCGAACATCATCTCACCTCGTCCAAGATAGCAGGTCGTTGAAAATGTGCCCAAAGGTTGCGCAATCAATCCGGCCACGCCGATACAAGCAGGACGGGAACCTTGGTCACTCTTCTATTGATCCGATTAAGCGAATATGAAGCGTTCCGCCCGTACAACTACGGCGCGAATGCCTCAAAGGGAGGCAGGGCTGGAGGTTTGAGCAAGGGGCTGCGCTGGAGCGTCGGGTTGCGCCCAAAAGGACCCAATTTTCCGGTGATCATTGCTCGGGCGTGACCGGAACGGGTGACAGGCGCGGGGAAGCGCTTGCGGCGCGACGCGAATTGGGCAAAACCTTTACAACTGACCGTTGGTCTTGCCGCCAGCATTCGGGAGACACGGACCGTGGCGAAGATACTGGTCGTAGACGACGATCCGGTCATGCAGATGACGATCCAGAGGCTGCTGCAGCAGGCCGGCCACGCCGTGACGGTGGCGGACGATGGTCAGAAGGCCATCGCGAGATTTCAGGGCGAGAGCTTCGACCTCGTTGTCATGGACATCTTCATGCCGGGCATGGACGGCTTGGAAGCGATGCGCCTGATCCTCAAGCACGCTCCGAGCACGCCGATCCTGATGACCTCGGGGCGTCCGAATACCCCGAACTCGATCTCGGAGCCTGACTATCTTACCATGGCCACCAAGCTTGGGGCGGTATCGGCGCTGCCGAAGCCGTTCAAGCCGGCAGCTCTCTTGGCGATGGTCTCCGATTGCCTGGAGCGCGGAGGGACGAACGCGACTCCATCCCGGCCAGGCCCCGATGCTGTTCCGAACACCTGACAGCAGAATGGGCCAGCAGCCTAGCCGGGCCGGATCGCCTGACGGCCGCGAGGCGCTCGGCCTCGGCCGGCGCCTGACACTCACGACGCGTCTCGCCATCGCGATGATCCTGCTGGTCGCGATGGCCGTGTTCGCTGTCGGCTGGCTTGGCTACCGCAGCCTCGAAAGCGCGCTGCTGCCGCGTGCCCTGGACCGCATCGAAGCGCATTCGCGCCTGATGGCCACCGAGCTCGAGAACTATGTCGGCGGCGCTCGCAACGATCTCAACAGCTATCGCGCCTCGCCCAATCTCGCCACGCTCATTCGCACGCTGAAGACGGGAGGCCCCGATCCGCGCGAGGGTTTGTCGGCGCAGTCGTGGCGCGAGCGGGTCGCCACGCGCTATTTTGCCGAGCTGCAGGCGAAGACGACCTACGCGATGGTCCGCCTGATCGGAACCGAGAACAATTATCGCGAGCTGATCCGGGTCGACCGGCTAGGACCCGGCGGCACGGTTCGCATCGTTCCCGAGAACGAGCTGATCACACGCGGCGAGCGCAAATACATCAAGGAAACGCTACAGCTCGCGCCCGGCGAAATCCGCGTATCCCCGATCGTTCTCGACGGCAACACGACGGACCCGAAGACCGGCGTCCCGATGCTCTGCGTGGGCACGCCCGTGTTCGCGCCGGACGGCAAGCCATTTGCCATTCTGTTGCTCGATGTGGACATGCGGCCGATATTCGCACATCTGCGTTCGGCGGCGCGCCCGGGCGCTCAGCTCTACGTCGTGAACGCTCGCGGCGACTATCTCTTCCATCCCGAGTCGGACCGCGAGTTCGCCTCGAAGCGCGGCGGATCGACGCGGTGGCAGGACGATTTTCCGAGCCTGGCGAGCGCGACCGGCTCGACCCAGGGCTTCGCACGGATTCTTCACGACGACGCGAAGCGTCCGGGCGGTGTGGCCTTCGCTCCGGCGATGCTCGCTGGGCAGGAATGGGTCGCAGTGATCGAGACGATCCCGAACACCGCCTTCATGGCGCCGGCGCTCGCCATTCGGAAGACGGCGATCGAGGTCGGATTGATCGCGATGCTGTGCGCGGCCGCCCTCGCTTTCGTCGTGGCGCGGTCGCTGACACGCCCCATCAATCAACTGACCCAGGCCATCGAAAGCGTGGGGCGCGGCGAGTCGGTGAAGATTCCGCTGGAGGCCGTCGGCGAGACCGGGGTCCTGGCGCGGGCGTTCGCGCGGGTCCTGGAGGAGGTCCGCGCCAAGACCGCGGAGCTCGAACGCGAGGTCCAGGAACATTACCTGACGGAGGCGGCACGCGATCATTTTGCGGCGCGCGAGCGACTGTACAGCGCCGCGGTCGAATCCTCCAACGATGCCATCGTGACCCTCGCGCTCGACGGCACCATCACGGCCTGGAATCCGGCCGCCGAAACCATGCTCGGCTACGCCGCCGAAGAGGCGGTCGGCCGCCAGGCCGATTTCGTCGTGCCTGCCGACCGCATGGCCGAAGCCCAGGACATCCTGCTGCGCGTTGCGCGCGGCGAGCGGATCCAGCATTTCGAGACGGTGCGTATTCGCAAGGATGGCGAGCACATTCTTGTCTCGCTCAGCGTCTCCCCGATCAAGTCACCCACCGGACAGATCATCGGCGCATCCAAGATCGCGCGCGACATCACCGAGAGTCGCAAGACCGAACAGGCCCTGCGTCAGCAGACGGAGGAACGCCGGCGGATCTTCGAAACATCGCAGGATCTGATCCTGATCACCGACCGCAGCGGCGTGCTGGTGCAGGTCTCGCCGAGTGTCGAGGCCATTCTCGGCTATACGCCGGCCGAGATGATTGGCCGCAACGGCGCTGACTTCATTCATCCGGACGATCTGCAGAAGGCCCGCGACGAACTGCGCGCCTCGCGCCAAGGGCTGGGCCCGCGCACCTCCGACGGTCGCTACGTCCATAAAGACGGCCGGGTCGTCACGCTATCCTGGACCTCGAACTGGTCGGAACCGGTGCAGCGGCACTTCTTCATCGGGCGCGACATGACCGAGAGCCGGCTGGCGCAGGAGACGCTGCGCGAAAGCGAGCAGCTCGCCCGCAACATCATCGAGACGGCGCTCGACGCGTTCATTCAGATCGACGACAAGGGTACTATCCTCAACTGGAATTCCCAGGCCGAGAAGATCTTCGGTTGGCCGCGCGCCGAAATCCTCGGCAAGGACGTGTTCGATCTGATCACGATCGACGACGAAGGCGAGGAACTGCGTTCCGCGCTCGGTCGCATCGTGCTGACCGGAGAGGCCAGCGCGCTCGGGATCGGCCGTCGGCGCGAGGTCATCGTGAGGCGCCGCGACGGCCGCGAGTTCAAGGCGGAAGTGAGCGTCACCGCGCTCAAGACCCGCAACGGCTTTGTCTTCAACGGTTTTTTCCGGGACCTGACCGACAAGATCGCCGCCGAGGAGCGCATTCGGCAATCAGAGAAGATGGAGGCGATCGGCCAACTCACCGGCGGCATCGCCCACGACTTCAACAATATCCTCACCGTAATCACCGGCACCATCGAGATTCTCGCTGCCGCTGTCGCCAAGGAGCCGCAGCTCGCGGCCATCACCAGGATGATCGACGAGGCCGCCGCCCGCGGCGCCGACCTCACCCAGCATTTGCTCGCTTTCGCGCGCCGGCAGCCGTTGCAACCGCGCGAGGTCGACGTCAACATGCTGGTCATCGACACGGCGAAGCTGCTGCGACCGACGCTTGGCGAGCAGATCGAGATCGAGTCGGTCTTCCAGGACGAGACCTGCGCGGCCCATGTCGACCCCAACCAGCTTGCCACTGCGATCATCAACCTCGCGCTGAATGCCCGCGACGCGATGCCGAGCGGCGGCAAGCTGATCTTGGAGACCGGCTGGGCCGACCTCGACGAGAACTATGCGAGTCTCTACGATGACGTCCGGCCCGGTCGCTATGCCATGATCGCGGTCAGCGACAGCGGCAGCGGCATTCCGGCTGCCATCATCGACAAGGTCTTCAATCCGTTCTTCACGTCGAAGGGCCCAGGCAAGGGAACGGGGCTCGGGCTGTCGATGGTGTACGGCTTCGTGAAGCAGTCCTCCGGCCATGTCCGGATCTACAGCGAAGAGGGGCACGGCACCACGATCCGCATGTATCTTCCCCCGGGTCGGGAGGGCGTGGCGATACCGGCCGCGAGCGCCGCCCCGGCGATCGAGGGCGGGCACGAGACGATCCTGGTGGTCGAGGACGACCGGCTGGTGCGAGGTTACGTACTTGCCCAGTTGCATGCGCTGGGCTACGCGACCCTCGAGGCCGCGAATGCCGCGGAAGCCCTCGCGATCGCCAATGGCGGCGAGCGCTTCGATCTGTTGTTCACCGACATCATCATGCCGGGCACGATGAATGGACGGCAGTTGGCCTCAGAAATCCAGCGGCTTCGTCCCGGACAGCGCGTGCTCTTCACGTCCGGATACACGGAGAACGCCATCGTCCATCATGGGCGGCTCGACGAAGGACTGCTGCTGCTGCCGAAACCGTACCGCAAATCCGAGCTGGCCAAAATGATCCGGACCGCGCTCACCTCCGACTAAGTTCTGTACCCATAAACGGTTGAGCCTTTGCCGCGGTCGTGATTCAAGGTCCTGGGAGGACCTTGATGATGGCCCGTTATGATGTTTCGGAAGCCGAATGGCGTTTGATTGCGCCGCTGCTGCCCAACAAGCCACGAGGCGTAGCGCGGGTGGACGATCGGCGAATCATCAATGCGATCTTTTATGTGTTGCGGACGGGCTCGCCCTGGCGCGATCTGCCGAGACGTTACGGCCCCTATACGACGGCCTATAATCGCTAAAACCGTTGGTCCAAAGCCGGGATCTGGCTGCGGATTTTCGAGACGCTTGCGGCGCAATCGCCCCAATCCTTGCATCTGATCGACTCCTCGATCATTCGCGCTCACCAGCACGCCGCCGGCGGAAAAAAGGGGGCCCGGATCACGCCATCGGCCGTTCTCGTGGAGGACTGAGCACCAAGATCAACGCCGTCGTGGACGAGAACGGCCTGCCCTTGCGGATCGTGCTCTCAGCCGGCCAAGCTCAGACAAAACCGCCGTCGCGGCCCCGTTGGAAGGACGACCTCCTGCCCGCGCCCTTATTGCCGATCGCGGCTACGACGTCCAAGCCATTGTCGAACTGGTCCGCCAGCACGGCTGGCCAAGCGCATATCCCGAGCCAGCGCGATCGCAAAGTTCAGCGCTCGGTCGATCCGAGGCTCTATCGCCAACGCAACCTGATCGAGCGCTTCTTCTGCAAGCTCAAACACTTCCGCCGCGTCGCCACGCGCTTCGACAAGCCCGCCAGAAATTTCCTCGCCGCTGTCCTGCTGGCTTCAACAAGAATTTGGCTCAGAGCCTATGAGTCCACGACCTAGGCCGGTCAGCCGCCCACCCAGAGAACAGAAGCGAATGAGCCCGCCGGGGGCCCCGGTTCCGAGCCAGCAGCAGGCACCCCACCGGCAAGACGCCTGTTCCGACGTGCATTCCCAGGATGGGAACGCAGCCCTCGTTTGTTAATTGGTACGCGACGCCGTCATCACGATGCGGATCAGATCGGCGGCATTCCGCGCCCCAAGCTTCTTCATGATGTTGGCGCGATGGTCCTCAATGGTACGCGGGCTGATGCCAAGCGTGCGACCCGCCTCCTTGTTCGAAGCACCTGCCGTGAACTGTTCCAGCACCTCACGCTCACGCCGCGTGAGCGGTTCGCGGCCGGGGAAATGCAGCGACCCGATCTTGGGCGAAGCATTCTCCTTCTGTCGGCGTGCGAAGGCGCCGATCGCTTCGTTCAGGCGGGCCACGATCTCGCTTCCGCGGAACGGCTTCTCGATGAAGTCGAGGGCACCGTATTTGATGGCGTTCACAGCCATCGGAATATCTCCTTGCCCGGAAATCATGAAAATGGGCGCGGGATAATCCTCGCCGTGAAGTTCCCGGAGAATGTCGAGGCCCGACTTTCCGGGGATATGCACGTCGAGCAGGATGCAGGCGGGCGTCCGGCTTCGCGCAACGGCCAGCAGCGCCGCGCCATCCGCGAAGCAGATCACTTCGTAGCCACCGGCCGACAAAACCATCGAGAGTGTGTCGCGTACGGCCGGATCGTCGTCGACGACAAAAATCTCACCGCGGGAATTTGCTTGTTCAGCCATGGGCGATTGCTCTTGCAAAGGAGAAGAAACAATGAAAGCGCGTCTTATGATACCACATTCAGCAGGCGTTTTGAGCACCCGTATTTGTACGGTTTGTGATCCTAACCCACAAGTAGTAGCGGCGGATCACTCACCGAGATCACGAGAACACGAACTCGGCGCGATCTCAAGACGCTCTTTATGCGCCTCTTGCTGCCGTGCAAAACACATCGGCGCCGCGCAAATCATGATCAAGGTCAAATTTCCAAGTCGTGTTCCCAAATCCCGTTTCCAAGTCCCGTTCCCAGGTCGCGGCTGCGCTCCCGGTCAAAACGCATGATCGCTGCACCTGGACCACATCGATAAGGGGCTGAGACGGTCCGTACTCTGCACAGCATCCGACACAACAGGCCGACGTCTCGTCGGACTGCCATTGTTTTCATCAAATGCGGACGAAACTGGGAAGATGCATCTCATCGAGGCGGCTCGAAACAGCGGCACGCACCTCTGTCATGAGTTCAGGATCGATGTTTCGCGGCAACACTCTCGGCGGCCACGCCGCCCCAGGTGTGTACAACTGGCAAACCCAACGCTGTCTTGCCGAGATTGGCCAAGAAGATTCGAAGTGCGGCCAAATCGACCGGCTTGGGCAGGCTCTGCAGGTCAATGCCGAGCGAGCGTGCATAGAGCCGGGCCGCGATTCGCCGCGCCGCATCCATCCCGCTGATGACGATGACCGAACCCGCGAACCGGCTATCCGCAATGGCCTTGAGGACCTCGGTCCCGTCTCCGTCTTCCAGCATCAGATCGAGGGTCACGCAATCGAAGCGCTTGTGGCCGATCTCGCGGATCGCCTCAGCGCAGCTTGCGACCACCGTGACCGCGTGGCCGGCCTGCTTCGCCGCCAGTGAAATCAAGGTTCGTTGGGACGCATCGTCGTCGACGACCAAGAGCTGCAGCGCACGCCGGTCGCCCTCCTCCGCGGCGTCCGGGCGGCGACTAGCAAGTTCCGAACTCATGACCGACATGGGCCGTTCCTGGAAAGATTGACTGACCGTTTCGTCATACACGTCGGACCCTGCGCTGGCGTAAATCAGTTCCGGAAAAACGGACACAGACCTTAGCATTTGCGCAGGAAACCAGCCCGAAGAACCAGTTCCACGGAAAAACGACGCCCACCTGGCTGAGGCCCGCGCAGGTGCCGGGCCACACGCGTAGGCTAGTTCACTGTCGCTTCCTGACCTGACGAAGCGCCTCCGCGCTTCTTCTTGTTCTTGCCCTTGATGAACTGGATGTCCATCTCAGCGCCGTTGACCCGGACCAGTTCGCAACGGCGATAAGCGAGCCCCGTCGAGGACAGCAGCAGAAAGAACTCCTTCAGATTGAGGCCCTGGATCGAACCTTCGACGGTCAAGACCGCGTCATTGTCCGAAATGGCGTTGAGCTGGCAATCGCGTCGCCATGTCCCGTCGATGCCCATGATGCAGACATCGTAGCCTCGGCTGAAGGTGACGCGCTCCGTACCCTTGTTCTCTTCAGACATCTTTGTGTCCTGTCAGGCTGCGATAAAGGCGGCTTAGTTTCCTGCCGCCGCGACCCGGGGCATTCCCGGCGCCGGTGGCTTGGCGGAGGAAGCGGCACCGCTTGGACGATACAGGCCGCGCCGATCAGCCAACGGCTTGAAGACGTCGGTGAGGCCGACCACGGTTTCCGCCGCACCCAGCACCAGGAACCCGTCCGGCTCCATCTGCTTGGCGAGCCGGTTGAAGATATTGATCTTCGTGTCCTGGTCGAAATAGATCAGCACGTTGCGGCAGAAGATGACGTCGAAGGTCCCCAGCTGCGAAAAATCGTGCAGCAGGTTGAGCTGACGATGCTGCACCATGCCGCGAACGTCGGAATTGATCTGCCAGAGCTCACCGGCCTGCTTGAAGTATTTGACCAGAAGTTGGATCGGCAGACCGCGCTGCACCTCGAACTGGCTGTAGAGTCCGGCCTTCGATTTCTCGAGCACTTCCTGTGAGAGATCGGTCGCGAGAATCTCGACGCGCCATCCATTGAGCGCGGCGCTCATCTCCTTGAGCGACATCGCCAGGGAATAGGGCTCCTGCCCCGTCGAGCATGCGGCGCACCAGATCCGGATCGACTTGCGACCGGCGCGCGCCTTCAGCAGCTCCGGCATGATCACGTCGCGGAAATGATCGAACGGGACCTTGTCACGGAAGAAGAACGTCTCGTTGGTCGTCATGGCTTCGACGACCTGGCTGATCAAGGCGCTCGACCCGTCCTTCAGCTTCTGGACGAGATCGCTGATGCTGGAGAGGCCGGCCTTGCGCGCAAGCGGAAGCAGGCGGCTCTCGATCAGATATTGCTTGTCGGCTGACAGGTCGAGACCGGACTTGTCTCGGAGCAGCTTGCGCAGGAACTCATAATCTGGCTGGTTCACGGACGGCCTCTTCTGGGCAGAGGAAGGGATCAGGCGGACTCGGCTGACATTGCCTGGATGAGACCAACTTCCTGGAACTTAGCGGCGACGATTTCCTTGTCGAACGGCTTCATGATGTACTCGTTGGCGCCGGCATTCAGCGCGCGCGAGATATGATCGATGTCATTCTCGGTGGTGCAAAACACCACCTTCGGGCCCTCGCCTCCGGGCAGCCGGCGCAACCGACCGAGGAAATCATAGCCGTCCATGACCGGCATGTTCCAGTCGAGCAGAATCGCCTCGGGCAGGCTCTTGGTGCAGAGCTCCAGCGCCTGCTCACCATCTTCCGCCTCGACGACCGAGAAGCCCAGCTCCTCAAGGATACGGCGCGCGATCTTGCGGACCACGCTGGAGTCATCCACGACCAGACAGCTTTTCATTTTGATCTCCCCTATGGGATGGTTGAGAGGCTAGGCGGCGATAGCTGCCTTGGGCAGGAGCTCGAGGACGCGATCGACATCGAGGATGACCATCAGCTGGCCATCGAGGCGGTGGACACCGCCGGCGAATTTGGCCATGCGCGGATCGAGGTTGACGGGATTTTCCTCCCGGCTCGCCTCCGGCAGCCGCAGCACCTCGCCGATCTGATCGATCAGCAGGCCATAGGACTCGCCGCGCAGGTCGACGCCGACCGCCATCGGCGGCTTGCCGTCGTCGGCCCTGGCAAGGCCGAGGCGCGCCCGCATGTCGATCACGGTGACGATGCGGCCGCGCAAGTTCAGCACGCCGGCGATCTCGGCCGACGACAGTGGCACCCGCGTGACACGCTCCGGCATGAACACGTCCTGCACCCGCGAGATCGGCAGGCCAAACAGCTGGCCGCCGATGACGGCAGTCACGAATTCGGAGGCCGCGCCGTCAGTGGTCTCGATCTTACTGCTCATCGCACGCTACTCCTGCAGGTTGCTGTTACGCGGCGCGCCGGTTGGCTTCGGCCCGCGCCCGCTCCTCGATCTGTTCCTTGAGCGCCGCGATCAGACCTGGCCGGTCGAACTTGGCGATGTAGTCGTAGAGCCCGGCCTGGCGGCCGCGCTCGATCGCCGCCGGCGACACCAGCGACGATACCGCGATGACCGGCAGCTGGTTCAGGTTCTGGTCGGAGCGGATCGCCTCGGCGAACTCGAAGCCGTTCATCTCCGGCATCTCGATGTCGGTGACGACGATGTCGAACGTATGCCCCGAGCGCAGCGTCGCGAGGCCTTCGATTGCGGAAGCCGCCGTGCGCACCTTGTAGCCGGCCGACTTCAGGACCGGCGCCAGCATGTTGCGGAAGAACGGCGAGTCATCGACCAGCAAGACCGATTGCGTCTGCGCCTCGGTGGCCATCTCCTTGCGGATGAACCAGTCGGCGAACGCCATCGGCAGGAAGTGGCCGACGTCGATGACTTCGGTCGCCTGGCCCTTGATCACCGCCGAGCCGAGGATACCGTCCTTGGCGCCGGACACCTGGATGTGGAGCCGCTCTTCCACGATATCGATGATCTCGTCGACCACGAGGCCCATCGCGCGGGTCTCGTCGGCGAACACCAGGATCGGCTGCGATCCCGTGGTCTGCACCGAGACGCCTTCCATCTGCACCAGCGGCATCAGCTGATCGCGGTACTGCACCATATAGCGGCCGTTGGAGATCTCGATCTTGTCGGCCGCGATCTCCTCCAGGCGCGTGACGAGCGCCAGCGGCACCGCCTTGGGATGCGCCGTGCCGGCGCGGAACACCAAGAGCGAGGTCAGCTGCTCGCCGCCAACGGCATGATGCGCGGCATGCTCGTCGGCGACCGCCTGCGAGGCCGAGCCGGCGGCGCCGAGCGCCTTGGCGATGCCGTTCGGATCGATGATCATGATGACCGCGCCGTCACCGAGGATGGTGTTGCCCGAGAACATGTCGATGTGCCGCAGCTTGGTCGACATCGGCTTGACCACGATTTCCTCGGTGTGGAACACGCAGTCCACCACGATGCCGAAGGTCTGGTTGCCGACCTGCGTCACCACGATGAAGCCGTTCTCCGGATCGGTCGACGAGCCGTCGTCGATCTTCAGGAGCTTCTTCAGATGCATCAGCGGCAAGAGCTTGTTGCGCAGGCGCAGGACGGCGGTGTCCTTGATGCGCTCGATGCGATGCTCGGAATTGGCGCGGGCGCGCACCAGCTCGACGACAGCCAATTGCGGGATCGCGAAGCGGTCGCCGCCGGCTTCCACGATCAGCGCCGAGACGATGGCGAGCGTCAGCGGGATCTTGATGGTGACGGAGGACCCCTCGCCGGCCACCGACTTGATATCGATGGTGCCGCCGATCTGGTCGATATTGGTGCGCACCACATCCATGCCGACGCCGCGGCCGGACACCGAGGTGACGGCGGCGGCCGTCGAGAAGCCCGGCTCGAAGATGAATTTGTGGATCTGCGCTTCCGTCATCTTCTCGAGCTCGGCCTCGGTGACGAGACCGTTCGCGACAGCCTTGGCCTTGATGCGCTCGGTGTTGAGGCCGCGACCATTGTCGGCGATGCAGATGATGATGTGGCCGCCTTCATGATAGGCGGAGAGACGGATCGTGCCCTGATCAGGCTTGTTGGCCGCGGCGCGCTCGGCCGGCGTCTCCAGGCCATGATCGGCGGAGTTGCGCACCATATGGGTGAGCGGGTCCTTGATCAGGTCGAGCACCTGGCGGTCGAGCTCGGTGTCGGCACCGTGCATCTCGAGCTCGATCTGCTTGCCGAGTTCGGTTGCGAGGTCGCGGACGATGCGCGGCAGCTTCTGCCAGGCATTGCCGATCGGCTGCATGCGCGTCTTCATGACGCCCTCCTGCAGCTCGGCGGTGACATTGGACAGCCGCTGCAGCGGTACCTTGAACTCGGTGTCCTCGTTGCGGCGGGCGATCTCGAGCAACTGGTTGCGCGTCAGCACCAGCTCGGAGACCATCGTCATCAGATGTTCGAGCGTGTCGACATTGACGCGGATCGACTGGTTGGCGACCTTGTCGTTCTCATGCACCTCGCCATCGGCATTGGCCTTGGCGCGCGCTGCCTTTTTCGGTGCTTCGGCTTTTGCCTCGGCCTTTGCCTCGACCTTGTTTTCGACCTTGGCCGGCTCGGCCTTCGGCGCAGGCGCGGCCGCTTTGGGCTCGGGCGCCTTCTCATGCGCGGGCGGCATCTCGATCGCGGTCTCGCGGAAGGCGCGTTCCAGCTCGTCGAGCGACACCTCGCCCGGACGCAGCGGACGCTCCAGGGTCTGGTCGATCAAGGAGCCCTGCGTCACCGCGGGCGCAGCCGGCGGCGCTGCGGGCGCGGCCGGCACCAGCGGCGGCGCAGCCGCACCGGCGGCCATCGCGGCCATGCCGCGTTCGACCATCGCCTCAAGCTCGCTGATCAGATCACGGTCCTCGCCTTCCGGCTCGGACTCATTGGCCTCGAGCTGCGCCAGCAGATCCTTGATGCGGTCGATGGTGGTGAGGATCAGCGTCACGGCCTCGCCGGTCACCGGCATGCCGTCACGGAATTTGCCCATCAGGGTCTCGGCGGCGTGCGCCAGCGCTTCGAGCCGCGGTAGGCCGAGGAAGCCGCAGGTCCCCTTGATCGTGTGCACCAGGCGGAAGATGTTATCGAGAATCTTGGCGTTGTTCGGCTCCTGCTCGAACCGCACCAACTGATTGTCGACGGTATCCAGGCTCTCGCTGGTCTCCGTCAGGAACTCACGCAACAGATCATCCATAGAACTGGCCTTCCAAGAATTGGCGCTGCGATCGCCGGGCGACCGCTGATCGTGTCATCGACGGTCGATCCGGAGCCACCACCATGCAGCTCGGCATCGAACCCGGCCGTCGGTTGGCTCGGCTCAACGGACTTTCCTCCGTGCCATCGTTAGGCCGGGCTTTTCTCCGTCCCGTTAATTTTAATGTCCGTGCAAATACGGAACCGCAGCCTGCGTTGGAGATCCGAGCGGATCGGTTCGCAGGTGCGGGGGACTTCAAGGCGACACCTGGACGGGCGCGATGGCCGGGCTTTCGCACTGGATCAGCATCCTGATCGCCTTCAACGCCTTGTAGAGAGCTCCCGCCGCAACATGGCGGTCCACAGTCTCGGCGAGAGCGGCGGCGTCCGGAACGGACTCCCGCAATTCGTTCATGCAGGCCAGGTAGGACGCGCGATAGCGGATCGCGTCGTTCTTGAGATACATGGTCTGGACGCAGTGATAGAGGCGCTTTGCCGGCGTGTCCGCCGTTTCGGCAGAGACGGTGTCGCGCTCGCGGAGGATCGGCACATCGCCTTCGACGATGAAGCACGCGCGCGTGTTCGAATTGACGATGACGCTGTCGCCGATCACGATCCGTTCGAACGGCTTCAGCTCGACCCGCAGCGGCATCCCCTGGATCTCCTCTCGGGAGCGGCACGGCCGGCGGGCTGCATCCTCGTCGATAGAGCAGGCTGTTGCGATAGGTCCGCGGCTTGCTCGCGGAAACCGGCGCAAGCGACCTCGAACGAGACCGGCGTGAATCCCGGACATTAGCCGAAAGCGGCGGGGACCAGCCCCGCCGCCTCCGATATTGATCGAACTGCCGCGCCTTAGCGCAGAAGCTGCAGCACGCTCGCCTGCGACTGGTTGGCAAGCGACAGCGCGGACACCGCGATCGACTGGCGGGTCGACAGCGCCTGGCTGTTGGCCGCTTCCTCATTGGTGTCGGCCAGAGTCAGGTTCGACGAACCGGTCTGCAGCACGTTGATCAGGTTCTTGTTGAAGTCCTGACGGACCTGCACGACCGACAGGTTCGAACCCAGCGTCGACGCCTCGTCCCGGAGCGTGGAGCTCGCGGTGTTGAGCACCTTGATCACCTTATTCGCCGAGTTGTTGTCGAGGAAGTCGGTGCCCGAGGTCAGGGTCGACAGACCCAGGCCGCCGGTGTTGAAGGTCACGCCGGTGATCGACAACGTGGACTTGCCGGTCTCGTTGAAGGTCAGCTTCAGCGTGTCGCCGTTCAGCAGGTTGATGCCGTTGAACGACGCGTCGGCTGCCGTCGTGTTGATCTGCGCCAGCACGTTGTTGTACTGCGCGACCAGGCTTGCCCGCTGCGACTGCGCGGTCGCATCAGCCACCGGAGCCGCCGCCGTCAGACCGTTGAAGGACTGGCTGGCCGCCGCCGCCGTACCACCGATCGCACCGATCGTCGAAGACGCTGCGTCGTTGGTGGTCGTGATGGAGATCTTGCCGGTCGCGGAGTCGACAGTGGCCTGCAGGTTGTTGGCCGCAAGCTTCGCGTTGAGGTCGTTCAACGAGTTGACCTGCCCTGTCCCAAGACCGAACGTGACACTGGTCGCCGTGCCACCTCCTGTGGCGCCGATCGTCAGAGTCTGCCCGGACAGGGAATTGCCGACCGCACTGAGACCGAGCTTGGCCAGTGACGTACCGGAAATGGTCAGGCCTGCCGCCGGAGGCGTCAGCGTGATCGCACCAGCCGTGATCGACGAGGTGACGCCGGTCGCGCTCTGGATGGTCGACAGCAGGTTCGTAACGCTGTCACCGATACCGATATTGGTGCCGGACGAGGAGGTGCCGGCGACAAAGGTAAAGGTGGTGCCGTTCACGACCAGCGTGTCGGCCGTGGTGATGCCGGTGGCCAGGTTGTTCGACGCAGTGCCTGCCGTGCCCGACAGCTTGGTCGAGCCGGTGATCGCCACCGCCGTCGAGGTATTGTCGTTCAGCACGGCCGAGCCGGTGACGGCGGTGGTGCTGGCACCGATCAGGCTGGTGGCGGTCGCACCGGTCAGCGCAGCCGACGTCACGGTCGACTTGGTGGAGTAGCCAACGGCGCTCTGCAGCACTTGGTTGGCGATCGACTTGGCGCTGTCGACGAGCTTCTGCAGCGAGGTGATGCCGGTGTTGGCGGCCTGCAAGACCTGCACGCCGTTGCCGATACCATCGAGCAGATTGGAGATGTCGGAAGCGCGGTTGTCGAGCCCCTGCGCGGTGAAGAAGTTGGTCGGGTTGTCGAGCGCCGAGTTGACCTTCTTGCCCGTGGAGAGGTTGTTCTGCGTGGTGGCGAGGAGCTGCGCCGTCGACTGGAGCGAGAGCAGATTCTGGCGCACCGACGCCGAGAGTACGATACCTGACATTGTCATTCCCTTCTGGATGAACACGAGTAAACATCGCCGCACCGTTCTGTCGGCGATGGTGCACACTGGTCCGCGGAATCCTACCCGTTCGTTAAATCAGGCCCGTTGCAGCCCGGCACGCGGGGCGCGACCTGCGTTAATCCTAATCGGCCGCTAATCAATTCAATGAAATGCAGATGAATCAGCGAATATTTCTGCACGATACACCCAATGCGCGCAGAAGCTCGTCCGCCCCTTGGGGCAGGCCAAGCCATGTTAAGATGTCGCTAACTATGAGACGGGTTGGACCCGCTGTCGCGCTTCAGTCCTGAACTGCACAGGGCAGAACGATCTCGACGCTTGCGGCAGAACCATCGGAGGTCTTCAGCGCGAGTTGCCCGTTCGACCGCATGACGAAGTCGGTGACCATGCGGATATCCGGAAACATCCGCTCCGCGGGGATGATCACCGTGGCGCTCGCGGTCGCTGTCACCGTAATCAGCACGTTGGATGAAGCTCCGTCGGAGTCGTCGCCCTCGGCGGCAGCGATGGCCTTCGCCAGGATATCGAGCTTGCCGCCATTCTCGATATTCGGTCGAGCCATGATCGCCAGACAGAGCAGCGCAGCCATCAGCTGGCCCGGATCGGCGAACACCGCAGGGACCGTCGGCTCGATCGATGTCGTGACCTCGACATCTGTCCCGAGCGTCGGTCGCAGCAGACGACCGACGTCGATCAACAGCTCGTTCAGCTCGACCGCGCATGGCTGCGGCGGCCGTCCGCGCGCGAACGACAGCAGCTGGGCCGTCATTCGTGCCCCGCGAGTCGCTGCCTCGTCGATCAATCGAGCGACGGCGGCGAGCTCGGGCCTGTCCTCGACAGCCTCGGCGAGAATGTCGATCGTCCCCGTGATCACGGTGAGAATGTTGTTGAAGTCGTGCAGCAGGCCGCCGGCAACCTGCCCGACAATCGCGAGACCGGGGTTCGGCTCGGTGGTGACCGGCTTGGCGGCGTTCGCGTCCTCGCTCTGGTGGTCGGACTGTTGATGGATCGGGAGCGCCATGAGTCTCAGGGTAGCTGCGATTGAAGATGATTGGCTTACTAACTATCAACAGGCACGCACGAACGACGGCGCGGCAGTGCGCATTCATGCGGCCGCGATGTTGGCTTTCATGGCTGATCAGCGATCCCGCCCAGAAGCCCACATCATCAGCTTCGAACCGACCTGCAGCTTACTGACAAGCTTGTCCCGGTACGCCACGTCAAGAAGTCGGCTGATGCCAGCACATCACGTTGAAGAACGCATCCGGTTGCAAACGATCCGTCAAACGAATCAGCGCATTTCTCTGCAATCTTGGCCCCAAGATGACCGCTGTCAATTGTGCCAAAGACTGTGAAAGCGATCGCAGGAGCGACACAACCGGAACTAGTACAGCCTCTTCGCTTTTTGAATGGGCGTTGGCATGGTGTCTCTGGGCAGCCGCCACCATCACTAGCCAGACCAGCAGGACGCTGTGCAGATTGTATACAGGCTGCGCTCAACGCTCGAAAGCGCTCAAACGTGCGAGCTGATGGCAGCACGGCGCCGCCTCTGCACATCAACGAGCACAGCCATGCGGTTGCATGCCGCGATGACTGATGTCCTGGTTGTTTTTTCTTGTCAGCGGATAGCACGCGGTTCTATGGAACCATGAGTGGATGAGATCTGCGAGGCACCGTTACCGCAATGCAGGAGATGGCTTTGGACCTAGGCTTGCGTTCTCCGAACGGCTTCCTTTCGTCGCTTTCCGACGAGGATTTCGAGTTGATCCGCCCTTACCTCCGGACGGTGGATCTGGTCCAGGACTCGGTTCTCGCCGAGGTGGGCGAGAAGCTGGCTCGCATTTACTTCCCGCATCGCGGCGTCATCTCGCTGGTCGTCAACCTTGCGCGTGGAGAACGCGTCCAGGTGGCGATGATCGGCCGAGATAGTTTTTTCGGCAGCATGTCGCTGCTCGGAGGCGGTGAGTCGTTGGTGCTCAACACCGCGGCGGTCCTCGTCCCGGGGGCCGCGTCGGTGGTCGACATAGAGCGAGTGCGGAATGCGGCCGAGCAGAGCGGGACGTTCCGCGCACAAATGCTGAGACATGCTCTTGCTGTATATCTGCAAAGCCAACAAACCGCCGGCTGCAACGCCGCCCACACGGTTGAGTCACGTCTCGCCCGTTGCCTCCTGCAGACCCACGACCTTTCGGGCGGCAACAAGCTTTACATCACGCAAGAGTCGCTGGCCCAGATGATTGGCGCCCGGCGCAACAGCGTGTCGCTGGTCGCCAGCACCCTGCAACAGGCCGACTTCATCCACTACAGCCGGGGCCACATCGAGATCATCGATCTGGAGGGGCTGAAGAAGACAGCTTGCGAATGCTACGGCACGGTCAAGTCCCAGTATGACCGGCTGATGCGGTGCCACCCCTGATCCTGGCCTGGCGCGACGATACGGGCGCTATCGGACGGAACGTTCCGTACAACTACGGACCACGGGTCCAACGACATCCTTCGCCCGGGCGGAATTAACGCGCTGTTCAACGGGCGCTGATAATTGTCGCGTTGCTGACGAGCGCGAGTTCCAAAAAAGCGTCGAATAATTTTCGTGCTGAAATATCTCGCCCGTGTTCGGCTTTTGACCAAACGCGCGGAGTAATGACATGGCCTTTGATCTGTCGATGCCGATCCTGGTGGTCGATGACTACGCCACGATGATCCGGATCATCCGCAACCTGCTGAAGCAGCTCGGATTCGAGAACGTCGACGACGCCAGTGATGGATCCGCTGCACTCGCCAAGATGCAGGCGAAGAAGTACGGCCTCGTGATCTCGGACTGGAACATGGAACCGATGACCGGCTACGACCTGCTGCGTGAGGTCCGCGCCAGCCCCGAATTGTCCAAGACTCCGTTCATCATGATTACGGCGGAATCCAAGACCGAGAACGTTATCGCCGCCAAGAAGGCCGGCGTCAGCAACTACATCGTCAAGCCATTCAATGCGGCGACCCTCAAAACCAAGATGGAAGCCGTGTTCGGCCCGGCCGAATAGTGCCCGTCTTCTCCGGATCAGCATAGCGGCCGGAGCGCCCCTCCGGCCGCTTCGTTTTTCAGCTCGTCTTCGCCGCGCGCTCTGGATCGTGGCGCGCGGGTCTCACGCGACGCACGCCTCCTGCCGGGCGATCGCCCCGTAGTTGTACGGAAGCCAAAATTTACGAGGGGGTCAGAGCCGGACGCTAGACCAGTTCCTGTTGCCGAGAACCGCGCTCGGGGTGGCAAGGGGACAAAAGATTCATGCGCAACGAGCTCCTCGTGATCGAAGATGCCGACGTGCATCTCTCCATCCTCAGAAAGATTGCGACCCAGGCCGGCTTCAACACGACGGGCGTAAGTTCGGTCGACGCAGCCTCCGCCATCCTTCGAACGAGGCGCTTCGATTGCGTCACGCTGGATCTGTCGCTCGGCGAGCGATCCGGCACGGAAGTGCTCCAACGCCTCGCCGAGCTCAAATATCGCGGCCCGATTCTCATCATCAGCGCCTCCGAGAACGACAGACTCGACGCCTCGGTAAGCATCGGCAATTTTCTTGAGCTGAACGTCTGCCCACCATTTTCGAAGCCGATCAATCTGCCTCTTCTCCGGCAGACCCTCAAGCAGATCGCGAGCGAGACCGATCGCCAGAAGCTGGTCCGACGGCAGGCTGGTAGAGGATGATGGACAAGAAGAAACGCGTTCTGGGTGCGCCGGCAGCAATCGCGCTCATCCTCATCTGCATCATCGCCGGCAGCAATCTGTTCTTTCTCACCAACCTGCGCGAGAACGCGCTGTTGCACGCAGAGGAGGATCTCAGCCGGCACAGCCTGACGCTCGCCGAAAACGCCGACCGCTCGGTGAAGTCGGTGGATCTCGTGCTGTCGAGCGTGAGGGACTATCTGGTGCGCGGCGGCGCCATCGACGCAGCGACCTACGGCAAAGTCGCCGCGGACTACCAGACCCATCTGCTGCTCAAGGAAAAGATCGCGGGACTTCCGCAGATCGATGCGGTGACGCTGATCGACGCGCAGGGCCGGCTGCTCAATTTCTCGCGCTACTGGCCCATACCTGACGTCAACATTTCCGACCGCGATTACTTCAAGGCGCTGAAGGGCGACTCGGCGCTGCGCAGCTACGTCAGCACGCCCGTGCAGAACCGTGGCGACGGCACCTGGAACATCTACTTTGCGCGACGGCTGGACGACGGCAAGGGCGAGTTCATGGGGCTGCTGCTCGGCGCCATGTCGGTCCCCCATCTCGAAAACTTCTTCGGCTCGACCGCGCTGGGCCTCGATGCCTCAGTTTCCCTGATCCGCGAAGATGGCATCCTGCTTGCCCACTTCCCGCCGACCAGCGAGATCGGAAAGTCGACCTCCGGCTTCGGCCAGCGCGCGCTGGCCGCCGGCGGTGTGCTGCGTGAGCTCTCGGGCCGGACCGGCGAGATGCGCCTGCGCGCGGCGAAGATGCTGCCCAGCTATCCCGCCATGATCGTCGTATCGGTGCCGGAGCAGCACGTCCTGAAAGCCTGGCGCGCGATGGCAACGCTGCTGGTCATCATGTCCCTGGTGAGTGCCACCGCGGTCCTCGCAGCGGCCGTCCTGATCTCCCGCTTGTGGGAACGGCATGAACACCTGATCGAGGCGGCTGAGGCCGCAAATGCGGCGAAATCGACCTTTGTCGCAATGATGAGCCACGAGATCCGCACGCCGATGAACGCGGTGCTCGGACTCGCCACCACGCTGCTCGAGACCAACCTCGACCCCGAACAACGCCGCTCAGTGGTTGCGATCCATAATGCGGGCGATAATCTGCTCGAGATCCTCAATGACATCCTCGATTTCTCGAAGCTCGAATCGGGGCAGCTGTCGCTGGAGGACATCGCATTCTCCGCCGAGGCGCTGGTTCACAACACGCTGAGCATCATCGGCCCACGCGCCTCGGCCAAGGATCTCAAGCTGAGAAGCGTGAATGACCCCGCAGTGCCGCCGGCGCTGGTCGGAGATGCAGGACGCATTCGTCAGATCCTGCTGAATCTCGTATCCAATGCGGTAAAGTTCACGGCCGCCGGCGAGGTCGTGATCACGACCCGTTGCCTCGCCAAGGACGATGTGAAGGCCACGGTCGAATGGACGGTCACCGATACTGGAATCGGTATCCCAGCCGACAAGATCGGCTCGCTGTTCGCGAACTTCGTTCAGGCCGACAACTCGATCAGCCGTCGTTTCGGCGGATCAGGACTGGGACTCGCCATTTGCAGGCGGCTCACCGAACAGATGGGCGGCGAAATTGACGTGACCTCGACGCTGGGACGCGGCTCGACCTTCTCGTTCCGCCTGACGTTACCTATCGCCGAAGCCGTCGCGGTGCCCGAGCAGAATGACGACAGCATCTATGCAGCCCTGCAGAGCCGCATCGCCGCCTATGGCCGGCCATTGCGCGTTCTGGTCGTCGACGACAACCCGACCAACCGGCTCGTCGCCACCAAGATGCTCAAGGATTTCGACATCCAGACCGACACCGCCTGCGACGGCGCCGAAGCGGTCACGGCAGCGAGCCGCTTCAACTATGACTTGATCCTGATGGATGTGCGGATGCCGGAGATGGACGGCTTCCAGGCAACACGAACCATCCGCGCGCGCGGCGAGCGCCGCTCGAACGTGCCGATCATCGCGTTCACCGCGAATGCCTTCATGGAAGACATCCGCGCCTGTCGCGAAGCGGGAATGAACGATTTCGTGGTCAAGCCGGCCCGCAAGAAAGCGCTTGTCGAAGCCATTTTGCGCGTGCTGCCGGCCCGCACCATGGCAATCGAGACGATCGCCTCGGACGCACCGCCGCTCGCCCCGGCGGAACAGGACGACATGCCGGCGGAGTTTTCGGCCGAGGCAGAGATCCCCGCGGAACCGGCGCTCGACCGGGAAGCCTTCGCGGAGCTGGTGGGCGAAATCGGCGACGACGCCGCGCAAGAGATTCGCAATGTCTTCTTCAGCGAAACCGATGCGCGCTTGAAGCTGTTCCGGAAACTGTCTCTCGATAGCGAGCGCATCAAGATCGGCCGTGAGGCGCATTCTCTGAAGAGCGCAGCCGGAACGTTCGGCTATCGGCGGCTCGCGACCTATGCACTCGCGCTGGAGAAGAGCGCACCCCGCCTATCGCCGAGGGAATATTCCGAGCTGCTCGACAACATCGATGCCGCCTATGAAGCAGCTCGAGCACAGGAGCTGCAATACTGAGGGAGCGCGGGCCCGCAGCCAGGGACGCGCACTCATCCGGCAACAATCTTGGAACCGCGGGACGAGTTGGCGCAAACAGCGACCGACAAGAGAACGGCTGATGCAGATCGGAGAGATTCGCCGATCGCGATACCGGCAATTCCTTACAATGAGTTGACGCCGTACTTCTACGGCTCACGATTTTCACAATCAACTAATCATGAGCTGCGAGACTGGCGGATACATAGGAGATGTGTCCCATGTTTACATTTGAAACCGCCGACCAGAAGGAAGTCAGGCGTTTCCGAATCGCGCAGTTCAACGGCCGGACCGCGACAGTGAAATCCGGCGGAGCCACGATCACGGGCCACGTCCGCTCCGTGATGGAAAAGGAAGCCAGCGTTCCGCCACGCTGGACGATTACGCTCGTGCCGACGCCCGCCAAGGCACAGGCTCCATTGCGCCCAGCGTCCCGCGTTCGTCCTTTCGCCGAGGATTATTTCTGATAGACGAGCAGCCCGGATCTCGAGCGGCTCGCCAAGCGCCTGATCGATACGATCGCAGGGCCGCCGCATCTCCCGACACAGCAGCAACCGCGATCCGCGATCGATACCCAACCATCATCGCGGTCGATTCTACTCGTTTGGCTGCGGCTTAGTCCGCAAGACAACCCGCAGCCAGGTGGAATCATCCGATCTGATTGAGTAAGGCCGCGCGAACCAGCTCGGCGGTGTTGCGTGCACCCAGCTTGCGCATCGCCTCGGCGCGATGGCTTTCGAAAGTACGCGGGCTGATCCCCATGCGCAGCGCGCCCTCCTTGTTCGAGTGTCCTGCGCTGATCAATTCGAGCACCTCGCGCTCGCGAGGGGTTAGCGACTTGTTGGTCCGGCCTGGGTGTCTTGGCGTCGTAGCCGTCCCGATAACGACGGAATCCTGGCCCGGCGGGCTTCGCGGCGCCGAGCCGTATTGCGGCTGCGCACCAGCCATTTGGCTGACCAGCGTGCAAATCCGCTCTGTCTGCATCAGCGCGTTGTCGACGATCATCTGGACGTGGCGTCGGTCGCTGGGCGTCCTGGCGATGTCATCGCTCCGCTGCTTGATCTCACCCATGTAGAGCATCAGCGCCGTGAGCGAGCCGTTGAGCTGGCCGGTCAAGGCGACAAGTCCGTCGGACGGCTCGGCCTGTGCCGGGACGAGTGCACCCAGCGCCTCGGCGCGAGGGGGCGCCAAGCCGCAGTCGTTAACTTTCGGCTCGCTCGACAGGGCGACGCCGCGATCGTCGGGAAGTCTGTGTCTCAGCTGTGCCATGCCTCATCTTGACGACTCGGCAACTTTAACATGGTTAATATTGGAACCCGTAACAATACGGGATTTTCCGCGGAACTCCCGCAAACGTCGAGAAATTTCCCTCATGAGCTGCACAGCTGGAAGTTAACCCTCGGAGGGCGATATGACTCTGAGACGGCGGGACCGACCGGCCATTCCGAGCGAACAGGCCATGGTTTGGCGGCTTTGTTTACCGGAATTAATCGAGCACCAACTGTTTCGTGGTTCGATATTCCCGTTCTCGCCCATAGAGGCGAGCGGGTTCGGACATTCAGCTGACAGCCAGACGCATGGGACCGGTCGACCGGATCTGGGAATTTCTGCAGCGGTTGTCGCCGTTGACGCGGAGCTGTCTTCTCAGCGAGCTGGAGCGGCTCGAGCTGAGCGGTGTCGACATGCCCGGATCGGCGGATATCCAGGCACGCCTGCGGGCCGAGATTCGCAAGGATGGCGTCGGCGGCCATCGGACGGCCAATCCCTCGCGCTACTTTTTCATGCCGGTGGAGCAGCTCCTGATCGACGGCTCACCGGAGCATGCCAATGAAGGCCGCATCGCCCGCGGCTCGCTGACGCCGATCTGGGAATGGATCTCGCGCGATCTGCTGCCGACCATGGCGCGCGACTATAATGCACAGATGCGGGACCTGATCGCGGCGGACAAGCAGCGGGAGATTCGCCAGGTCGCGAGTGCCTTCCAGACCAAGGTGACGAAGTCGCTGGAGGGCACGCTCGCGCGCGCTGACGGCATCGAGCAGGTTCGCAGCAAGCTCAAGGCCTATACGGCGTCGCCGTCGGTCTTCGACGATGTCGTCAAGCTGATGAAAGCGCTGCGCGCCCGCGACGAGCTCGCAAAGTTCGCCGACTCACTGCCGGATCGGATCGCCGAGTTCGACGACCCGCAGGTCAAGAAGATGGCGTTGCTGCTCGATGGCCTTCGCAAGAAGGAGCCGGAAGCGGTGCCATTCGCCCTGACGCTGGTGGCCAAGCGGCTGAAGGAGCCCTGGCAGGTGATGCGGCTGGCGACGAAGGCCGCACGAACGAAAAACGTCGCCGACGTCGTTGCGGCGCCCTATGCCATGACCATTCCGATGGTGCTCGATCAGCTGGAGGACAAGCGGCTTGCGCTGCGAATGGCCTTGAAGAACAACCGCGTGGTCACGGCCAAGGAGATCCTGACCAGCATCTACGAGATCGAATACGCGATCCAGGTGCGCATCGACCGCATCGAGGAGTCCGACTGGGGCGCACGGCTGGGGGCGATCATGATCAGCACTGACCGGATGGTCCAGGCCGAGATCAAACGGTTCCCGGACGAGGTCGGGCACGTGCTCGGCTCCAACCGCCTGCGCGGCCACCGTTCCCTCAGCGGACGCCTCACTTACCTGGCCTGGAAAGGCCGCGATGCGATCAAGACCGCATTGCGCTCGACGACGGGCTGAGGCGGACATCGGTCCGCCGATCGGCTTGCTCATCGCCTGGCCATCCGCTCACGCGCCGACTTGAACCCGGCAACGAAGCGCGCCAGCGTGTCCGATGTCTTGCCACGGGGGAGCATCACTTCGACCAGCGAGAACTGCCCGCGCCGTTCCACGGCGCGCTCGAGCGCGGCAACGAGCTCGGCCCGCGTGGTGACGCGTTCGCCGACACCGCCGATGGACTTGGCAATATCGGCGTAGTGCCAGTCGTCGAGATCGTTGAAGCGCGATTCCGGCTGGAACACCCGCAGCATCTCCCAGCTGCAATTGTTGAACAGCACCACGATCGGATCGAGACCGTAGCGCCGGCAATTGCCGAGCTCCCAGCCGGTCATCTGAAACGCTCCATCGCCGACGAGAATCAAAGGCCGCAGCCCGGTCGCCGCGACGCCGATGCCGGCCGGCACGCCAAACCCCATCCCGGCGTAGTAGCCGGGCGCAGCCAGCGCCGTGTTGTCGATCTCCATCGCCGTGAACAGGCAGTCGCCGATATCGGCGGTCATCGGCATCCGGTCATGGCGATCGAACATGTCGTTGATGGCGGTCGCGATGTCCGACGGCGCGATGGGATTGCCATCGGCGACCAGACCGCGCGGATAGGCCGAGCGCTGCCGGACCAGATCGGCCGGCGCCGCGCGCGGCGTCGCGCGATCGTCCAGCGCATCGATGAGATCGCCGAGCGGCATGTCACGATAGACATGGTGCCCAATCTGCACCTCGCGGCTCGCCGCCAGGATCATGCGGCGCGGGTCCGGCGCGCGGTTCGACAGCGCGAAATTCGTGTCCGACAGGATCACGCCGAGCATCAGCACCAGATCGGCATCCTCGACCAGCGCGGTAATCGTCGGATTCCCCGCAGCGCCGAGATAGGTGCCGGCGACGACATCGTCGGCCTGGTCGAGCAAGCCGCGTCCCATGAAGGTCGTGACCAGGGGCAGGCCCAGCTTGCGCGCCAGCGCCGCAATCCTGTCCTCGACTCCATAACGCCGGATCTCCACATCCACCACGATGACCGGGCGATCGGCGCGCGTGATACGGCCGAGGATCTCCTCGACGCACTCGCCGAGCGCGTCCTGATCGGCCCGCCGCGGCGGCAGCGGCACCACCGGCTCGGCTTCGACATCGACCATGTCGCGCGGGAATTCGAGATAGACCGGCAGCGACATTTCCTTCGCGCTGCGCAGCACACGCGCGATCTGCGCCGGCGCGGTGGCCGGGTCACTGAGAACGGCCTGATCGCAGGTGATCTCCTTGAACACCGCAAGCTGGGTATCCACCGTGCGGGCCTGGTGATGCAGCAGGAAGCCGGACACGCGCTCGCGCGCGCCAGGCGCGCCGGCAATGACCACGACGGGCGAGCGCTCGGCATAGGCGCCCGCGACCGAGTTCACGAGATTGAAGGCCCCGGCGCCATAGGTGACGACGGCGACGCCGAGGCCACCGTGATAACGGGCCGCGGCATCCGCCGCAAAGCCCACCGCCGGCTCATGACTGAGAGTGACGGCTGGCAGGATCCTGCTGTCCTCGATGACCTTGAACAGAGGCAGAACGAAATCGCCGGGAATGCCGAAGATCTCGCGGGCGCCGTGGTCCCTCAGAGCGGCAAGCAGCACATGAGCGAGAGCAGGCATCAGCGTCCTCCTGCGCAGGAGCGTCGACCGGTGCTACACGATGGGCGGCGCCATGCCAATGTCAGGGCCTCGCGATCGGTTCAATGGGCCGGAGCGGCCGGCGATACCTGATTGCTGCTCACCAAGGTCGCCGCCGGGCGGCCCTCCCGCTCGGCGTTGCGGGAGATGCCGAGCGACAGCGAGAACGACACCGCCAGCACCGCGATCATGCCAAGCTTCATCATCACCGTCCGGCGGTCGGTGATCGGCAGGAACAGGAAGAACAGCAGCGCAGCGGCGAGAGCCGCATCGAATATGTAGGTCATTTCCATCTCCATCGTTGCGATGGACAATGGCGCCGAGCGCGTCCGCCCGACTGTGGGACGCCTCACACAGCGCGCGAACGACATCCCGAGCGGTGCCAGCCAATCGCGCATCCTCTCTCGTTCCTCCGCTGCTCGTTCCTCCGCGCTAGCCCGCGATCACGCGCTGCTCGATCGCATAGGAGTGCCCGATCGTACGGTTCAGCACGGGATCGACGAGCTCGTAAGCGAACCGGTCGGCCGGGCGGATGCCGCCAATGGCAGCAAAAGTGCCGCCGAACATCGCGGTGCCCTCGGGCAGGCCGGCCTCGCCATAGCGGCGCGCGATCAGATCGGCCGGCGCCAGCATCCCGCTCAGCCTGCCCTCCTGATACAGCACGCGCTCGCCGCCGATCGTCGCATAGGCCCGCAGCACCAACTGGTCCCAATGCGCCAGGACATCGTCGACCAGCCACAGTTCGGGCGCGACCGGCTTGTCGCACATCTGCTTCGACACGGTGATATTGTAGGTCTCGACCTTGCGATCGGTGTGATCGGAACCGACGCCGACCAGCAGCCGGCCGCCGGCCTTCACCAGCACGAATTCGACCTCGCCGGACGAGTCGGCGCCGCTGACCTCGATCGTGTCCGACGTGGTGAGCCGGCGGGCCGCGACCTCGTAATAGATCGGCGTGGTCGCCGGGCGGGGGATGCCGAGCGCTTCCAGCTCGGCAATGTGCTTGTCGCGCGCCACCGGATCGCGCCCGGTCCAGCCGGCGATGACGAGGCGGTTCACCGTGACCTGCTGCCGCGTGGCCGTTCCGTCCGCGTGAACCAGAACATCGATCGTCGTGCCGCTCATCGTCTCACCGCCTCTCGCTGATCAGCACGCCGCTTAACCCCGCTGTCGCGCGCTGGCAAGCGCCCGCCCCTCACTCCCCGGCCGTCTTCTCCGCCTCATGATCCTCCTTGAGATGCCGCTTGCGGATCTGGTGCGTCGTGAACCAGATCAGCGCGATGGCGACCGGCACGAAGGCGGCGGTGGCGAAGGTCGGCTCGACCGGCAGGCCGATGTCGTGCGCGCCCTTGGCGAGATAGCCGAACAGGCTGACGACGTAATAGCCGATCGCGGCGACCGACAATCCCTCGACCGTGCTCTGCAGGCGCAGCTGCAGCTTGGTGCGCTCGTTCATCGAGCGCAGGAGGTCGCGGTTCTGCTCCTCCAGCTCGACATCGACGCGGGTGCGCAACAGGTCGGCGGCGCGGGCGAGCTTGCGCGACAGCTCCGACTGGCGTCCCTCCAGCGCGTTCAAGGTGCGCATCGCCGGCGCGATGCGTCGGCTCAGGAAGGACGACCAGCTCGAATAGGGCGCGATCGGCTCGCCCTCGATGACGGCGAGCCGGGCCTGCACCAGGTCGTAATAAGCGCGGCTGGCGCCGAACCGGAACAGGCTGCCGGTGGCGCCGCGCTCCAGCGAGGCGGCGAGCTCGGTGAGTTCGGTGAGCAGGTGATTGTTGAGCTTGAGCGTCTCGGCGCCCTGCATCTCCTCCAGCACCTCGCCGAGCCGCCGCTCGATGCGATCGACCTGAGGCGCCAATTCCAGCGCCGCCGGCAGGCCGAGCAGCGCCAGCGTGCGGTAGGTCTCGAGCTCCAGCGCGCGCTGCACCAGCGCTCCGAGCCGCTCCTGCGTCGGGCCGTCGGCGCAGACCAGGACCCGGGTGAAGCCGTCCTCGTCGAGGCGGAAGTCGGAGGCGACCGCGCCGGCGCTGCCCTTGATCGTCACGATGGCGAGACTGGTCTTGTTGAAGATCTCCTCCGCACGCGCCACCGGATCGGCCGCGTTCTCGACCTCGAGCTTGACCGCGACCAGGAGCTCGCCGGCCTGCGGCAGCGCGGTGATCAGCGCCTGCAATTCGGGCGCGATGGCGCCGAAGCGGCGCGGGCCGGCGCCGGCCGGCGGACTCCAGATCCAGGTCAGGGTGGCGAATTCCGAATGCTGCTCGAAGCGCAGCCTGACCGGGCCAAGATCGACCTGGTGATGCTTGACGCCCGGCTCCGGCGGCGGCGCCCCGTGCTGCGCGCAGAATGCCGCGAGGCTGGCGCGGTCGGTCGCGGCGCTGTCGCCTTTCGCCATGAAGGCGAAGCGGATCACCAGCACCGGCTGCGTCAGCGGCGTGAACGGCCGCGCATGCACCTCGTTCAGCACGCTCTCACGAAGGGCGTGCGGCGTGAAGGCGGACATGTCGAGCGACGTCATCGGCGGGCTCCGTCGGCGGCGACGCATAGCGCCACGGCGGCACTGCGGATCGGCGACACATCTGCGGCCGCAACGCGCAGCGCCCACGCGGCCGCCGCGTCTGGAACCATCACTCCCGTCATGCCGTCACCCACCTCCCCTGAGCTTGGCCCCGCGCGACTCGCGCAACGCCGCCCCTGTTTGCCGCCAGTGTAGCGCAATTCAATGACGGCGCCACGGCTGCGGGCGTTGCACGCTGCTGCGCGGCTGGCTCGGGGCGAGGGAGCATGCTGCCCGCAGGGCGAGAGCTCGTTGGTGACCGCTTCCATGCGATGGGTCATCGCTCTCAACCATCATGAGTCCCCACGCACGCAGCAAAGCCTCCCGCAGCGCGACCGCACCCGAGATTGCTCTCAATGACCCCCCTCGAAATGCCGAGGGCGCAGGGAAGGCCGGACCTCGACTGAGGCCCGTGGCCCGCCTGCGGAAAAGAATGCAGGCGGCAGGTACCACAGGTTCAGCCGGACAGATCCGGCCCTCCCTGCGCGATGGGTTTAACGGCTGCTCCGCGCTCTCCCCGGGGACCGGGCTTGTTTGCCCCCGTCACCTGACGACACGTCATGTCATCGCGGTTTAGCGCCAGCATCGGGGCGCCAGGACCACACGGCTTGACCGTCCGCGAGCTGCCAATCGTCCAGCGCATCAGCACCTGACAGGCCCGCGGCCACCGCTCCCCGCCTCTACGTATCGTGACGACGCGCACGCCCCTCTGCATGAGGACGGGATGCTCGGATCAGATCACGATTTCGGAAAAATAGCAAGGCGAATTTTCGCCGAGCCGTGGTGAGAGTGTTCGCCTCGATCTGATCCCTGTCGCCTTGCACGACATTCACAACCTCACCCTGAGGAGCCCGCCCCTCGGCGGGCGTCTCGAAGGGCGAGGCCCGGATCGCGGCCTCATGGTTCGAGACGCGTCGCAAGGGCGACGCTCCTCACCATGAGGGTTTGGCACCGAGACCGGTGCTGCACATTGACGATGAGGATCGTCCTCATGGAAAGGGGGCAAGCTCCGCATCCGACGCTGCCATCACGCCGCCCACTCGCGCGACAACATCTCGGCCTGTTCGAGCACCGTCTGAGTCGCCTTTTCCTGCAGGTCAGGCGAATAGCCGTATTTGCGCAGGATGCGCTTGACCAGCACGCGCAGATGGGCGCGGACATTGTCGCGCATGGTCCAGTCGATGGTCACTTTGGCGCGGACAGCATTGACCAGCTCGCGCGCGATCGTGCGCAGCGCATCGTCGCCGAGCACCTTCACGGCGCCGTCGTTGGTCTCCATCGCATCGTAGAATGCCACCTCGTCGTCGCTCAACCCAAGCCGCTCGCCGCGCTGCGCCGCGTGCCACATGTCCCCGGCGAGCTGGATCAGCTCCTCGATGATCTTGGCGGTCTCGATGGCGCGGTTCTGATAGCGCCGCGGCGACTGCTCCAGCATCTCGGAGAACGCGCGCGCCTGCACGACGTTGCGGCGCGAGCGCAGCTTGATCTCGCCCTTGAGCAGCCTCCGCATCCACCGCAGCCCACAGTTTGGCCTCGAAGGCGACGCCGTCGGTGGACAATGGGAGCAGCTGCAGCTTTGCCCATCAAGCTCGCCCCCACTTGAATGTAGCAACATTTCTACATACACTCTGGGCGACGCCACTGACCTGGAGCCCTGGCCATGACCACGCTGACCAGCCGCGAGTTCAACCAGGACACCAGCCGCGCCAAAAAGGAGGCGGCCAAAGGGCCGGTGTTCATCACCGACCGCGGGCGGCCGGCGCATGTGCTGCTGACCATCGAGGACTATCTGCGCCTCTCCGGCGGCAGCCTGAGCCTCGCCGATGCGCTGGTGCAGCCGGAGGCGGATTTCGACTTCGAGCCGCCGCGCATCGACGGGCCGATCAGCCGGCCGGCCGACCTCGACTGATGTTCCTGCTCGACACCAACGTCGTCTCCGAGCTCAGGCGGCGGGACAGGGCGGACCGCAACGTCGTCGCCTGGGCGGCGGCGCGACCGGCCGTGAGTATCTTCCTCTCGGCGATCTCGATCCTCGAGATCGAGCTCGGCGCGCAGCGCGTCGCACGCAGGGACGCCGCCCAGGGCGCGGCGCTGCGCGCCTGGATCGACCAGCAGATCCTGACCGCTTTCGACGGCCGCATTCTCGCGGTCGACACCGCCGTGGCGCAGGCGTGCGCGCGCCTGCACGTGCCCGATCCCCGACCGGAGCGCGATGCGCTGATCGCCGCGACGGCGCTGGTGCACGGGCTGACGGTGGTCACCCGCAACAGCGCCGATTTTGCCACGACGGGCGTGATGCTCGTCAACCCGTGGACCGAGGCGTCGCCTTGAATCGACACCTTCGGTTCCGCAGCCCATGCGGATCACGCGGGCGAGCCGCGGCCGCTCGGGGGCGTCATGACATCGGCATCGGCGGTGCGATCGAGTTCAGTGGAGGCGACCGTTACGGATGGTCTTCAAAGGGTTGCGCGGCACGCTGGGGCGGAGCTGGTGATCCACCCCGATTGAAATGGACCATTTGATGGTCTAGATTACGAGCCGATCTCGTTCAGCGCAGGACTGCCGCATGAAAGTCTCCGTGACCGACGCGAAGGGGCAATTGACCGAGTTGGTGCGTCGCGCCGAGGCCGGCGAGGAGGTGGTGCTGACCCGGCATGGCCAGGACGCCGTTCGGCTGGTGCCGGTTAAGCCGGTGCTGGACCGCGCCGCGCGCCGCGCGCTGCTGGAGCAGCTTCGGGCTGCCGGCGCAGCGAAAGCCACCGTCGGCCCGACGGCCGCGCGCAGCCAGGACTTTCTCTACGGCGAGGACGGGCTGCCGTCATGATCGCGGTCGATACGTCGGCGCTGATGGCGATCCTGCTCGACGAGCCGGAGGCCGGCGCCTGCATGACGGCGCTGCAGGACGAAGCCGACATCATCCTATCGGCGGGAACCATGGCGGAAGCGCTGATCGTCGCGGCCAGGCGCAACGTCGCCACGGAGATGGAGCGCCTGATCGATGTGCTCGGCCTCCAAATCGTAACCCTCACCGAAGCTGCCGCGCGGCGCGTCGCCAGCGCCTATGCGCGCTGGGGCAAGGGCATGCATCCGGCCGGTCTCAATTTCGGGGACTGCTTCGCCTATGAGGTCGCGACGGCGCATGATTGCCGGCTGCTGTTCGTCGGTGACGATTTCGCAAGGACGGATGTGGCCCGCGCGATCTGACGCAACGGAACAACCGTACCGCGGTCGCATTCGTCGTCGAGATGGACTATCAAGCGGCCGACATCCTTCCGCCTGCCCCATCCCCACAGGACTCCCATGACAACCCTCTCCTCGATCGTCGCGCGCGGTGTCGCGCTGGTTGGCAATGCGGCGCTGCAATGGCGCAAGCTACAGGGGGAGACGCCGCAACCGGCCTGGGGGACGCAGCCGCAGATTCCGGTCGCGAAGCCGCAGGGCCTGCTGCCGACCTTGAAGATGCCGACTGCGCGCGGCTGGCGCGACGGCGAGCGGCCGGTGGCGGCGCCGGGGCTGAAGGTCAATGCGTTCGCCACCGGGCTCGACCATCCGCGCTGGATCTATGTGATGCCGGACAAGTCCGTGCTGATCGCGGAGGCCACCCAGATTCCGGGCCCGGTGCGCAACATGTTCGGCTATGCGATGCAGGCGACGATGCGCCGCGCCGCCGCGCTCGGCGTCAGCGCCAACCGCATCACAAGGCTGGTCGATGCCGATGGCGACGGCACCGCCGAACGCCGCAATGCCTTCATGGAGAATCTGAGCCAGCCATTCGGCATGGCGCTGGTCGGCGACACCTTCTATGTCGGCAACACCGACGGCATTGTCGCCTTTCCCTATGTCGCAGGCGCCGAGCGCATCACCGCGCAGGGCAAGCGCCTCACCACGTTCAAGCCGGGCGGCCATTGGACGCGCAGCCTGCTGGTCAGCCCCGATGGCGGCAAGCTCTATGCCGGCGTCGGCTCGCTCAGCAACATCGCCGAGCAGGGTTTTGAGGTTGAGAACGGCCGTGCCTGCATCTATGAGCTGGACATCGCGAGCGGACAGTCGCGCATCTTCGCCGGTGGCCTGCGCAACGCGGTGGGGCTGGCGTTCGAGCCGACCACGCGCGTGCTATGGACCGTCGTCAATGAGCGCGACGGGCTCGGCGACGAGACGCCGCCGGACTACCTGACCTCCGTGCGCGAGGGCGGCTTCTATGGCTGGCCGTATTGCTATTGGGGCAAGACGGTCGACGACCGCGTGCCGCAGGATCCGGCTCTGGTCGCGACCGCGCTGACGCCGGACTACGCGCTCGGCGGCCACACCGCCTCGCTCGGCCTGTGCTGGCTGCCGGCGGGCACCCTGCCCGGCTTTCCTCAGGGCATGGTGATCGGCCAGCACGGCTCGTGGAACCGCAGCAAGCTGTCCGGCTACAAGGTCGTGTTCATCCCGTTCGAGAACGGCAAGCCGTGCGGACCGGCGCGCGACATTCTCTCCGGCTTCCTCGCCCCCGACGAAAGCTTCTCCTATGGCCGGCCGGTCGGCGTGTCGCTCGGCCCGGACGGATCGCTGCTGGTCGCCGACGATGTCGGCAATTGCATCTGGCGCGTGACGGGAGCGTGAGGCGCCGCGCAACAGCCGGGGCCAGGTTCGCTCCGGCCTTGCGCCTGGGCCGCCATGCTCAATCGTGGCCGTAATACTGCCGATTGCAGTAGCGGCGGCCGGCTTCATGCTTCGCCGCACGCTGCGCCGGGGTGGCGTTCGCCGGCATCAGGAAGTCGCCAGTGTAGAACAGCTGCAGGCACCGGATGTAATCCTTGTTGCCGAGCCATTCCCAGCCTGCCTCAGCCGGCGAGGTCGGTGCGGACGCGAGCAGGCCGGTGGTGGCGACGATGGCGGCGGCGAGAAGGCGAATGCTGGTGGTCATGACCATGTCCCTTGTTGCGTGGGGCTGCCCCGTGCAGCCGATGCGGGGATCATGACGATAACGGCGCGCGGTTTAAGTGACGGCGCGCACAGAGCGGTGAGACGGCAACCGCATGCAAGATGCGCGCGCCTGCGGCACGGGGCCGCGGAACCCGTCCCGTGCCGGACGGTTGTCGTCAGGACAACAGGCATGTCCCGAGGAGCACCCGATGGCCGACAACGTCAATCCGAACCAGAAGCAGCCCGGCGAGAAGCAGGAAGGGCAGTATCACTACAATCCCGGCAATCAGTCCGGCAAAACGGTGGACGTGGTGAAGCCGGAAGACGAGCAGGTCAACAACAAGGACCGCATCGAGAACCGCGAACGGCCGCAGTCGCGGTGAGGTCGTGTGAGCCGAGCTCGAGCGGTGAAAACGGTACGCTCCCTCGCCCCGCTTGCGGCCCCCGCAAGCGGGGCGAGGTGCACTGAGCAAGCGGCGAGATGCTCGCAACTCACGGCCCATCCGGTGATTAAGTCCTGCCTTATTCCTCCAGCAGAAACGCCAGCGCCTCGTCGCAGGGCGCTTCCACCTTGAGCGACAAGAGATCATCCGCGCGGGTGCGGCCGAGATTGACGGCGGCGATCGGAAGGCCGCGCTCGGCGGCGCCGCGGACGAAGCGGAAGCCGGAATAGACCATCAGGGATGTGCCGACGACGAGCATCGCGTCCGCCTGATCGACGTGATCGCGCGCCGTCGCGACGACCTCGCGCGGCACGGTCTCGCCAAAGAACACGACATCCGGCTTGAGGATACCGCCGCAAACGTGGCAGGCCGGAACGGTGAACGCCGTGAAATCGATGCCGTCGAGATCGGCGTCGCCGTCCGGCGCGTCGGCCGCATCGAGATCGAGCCAACGCGGATTGGCTGACGCCAGCTCCTCCTGGAATGACGCGCGCGACAAGGTCGCGCCGCAGCCCATGCAGCGGACGCGGTCGAGCCGGCCATGCAGGTCAATGACGTTGCTGGCGCCGGCGGCCTGGTGGAGCCGGTCGACATTCTGCGTCACCAGCAGCGAGCTGCGACCCTGGGCCTCCAGCCGCGCCAGCGCGTGATGCGCACCGTTCGGCAAAGCGCGGCCGAAGCGGCGCCAGCCGACCATGCTGCGCGCCCAGTAGCGCCGGCGCGTCTCCTCGGTCCCCATGAAGGCCTGGTAGGTCACGGGCGGCGTGCGCTTCCACTGGCCGTCGGTGTCGCGATAATCGGGAATGCCGGAATTGGTGCTGCAGCCGGCGCCGGTGAGCACGACGATGCGGCTGTGGCTCTGAACAAAGGATTTCAGCGCGGCGGGATCGACCATGGCGCAGATGTAGGGGGCCAAGGTCGCCTGCGCCAGACCGTCGCAGCGCGGATCGGCCGGCGTGAACCATTGTACGCGTGCAGTCTTATCCCGGACGGGAGGACACACCATGACGCCACGCAATGGATATGACCGCGGATTGTGGCCGCTCGAGGAGGCCGACGACGAGCAAGCCCAGGATGAGCGCGATCTCGCCACCGGCGAAGGCGGCACGATCGAGCTGCCGCTCTCGCCGGACGACCTCGATGAGGACGATTGACGCGGCTCAGACCGGCGGCACCGTCGTGAGCCAGTGCCGCGCGATGTCAGCGCGGGGCGCGATCCAGGCGGCGCCGCTGCCGGTGACGTGGGCCAGGATGCGGTCCAGCGCGCCGATGCGGCCGGGGCGGCCGATCATGCGCAGATGCAGCCCGATCGACAGCATCTTCGGCGCCGTCGCGCCCTCGCGCGCGAGCCAGTCGAAGGCGTCGATGACGTAGTCGGCGAAGTCGCCGCCGCGGAAACGCGAGCCGTTGAAAAACTGCATGTCGTTGCTGTCGAAGGCGTAGGGCAGCACCAGATGCGGCTGGCCGGCGACATCGAGGTAATACGGCAGGTCGTCATTATAGGTGTCGCTGTCGTAGAGAAAGCCGCCCTGCTCGACCAGCAGCCGGCGCGTGTTCGGCGAAGCCGCCGAGCGCGTGTGCCAGCCGAGCGGCGGCTTGCCGATGACGCGCTGGATGGTCTCCACCGTGCGCGCGATCACGCGCCGTTCCTCGGTTTCGCCCATGCCGGCATGGCTCTGCCAGCGCCAGCCATGCGCCGCGATCTCATGGCCGCGCGCGACCGCATCGCGCGCCAGCTCCGGTGAGCGCTCCACCGCGCGGCCGCAGGCGCTGACGGTGACCTTGACACCATGACTGTCGAACAGGTCCATGATGCGCCACCACGCGGCGCGCGTGCCATATTCGAAATGGCTGTCGATGCAGGGGTCGGGACCGTCGAGCCGGTGCACGACCTCATAGATCGCCTCGTTGGTCGCATCGCCATCAGCGACGGAAAATTCCGATCCCTCCTCGAAATTCACGACCAGCGACACGGCGACGCGCGCATCGCCGGGCCAGCGCGGATGCGGTGGACGGCCGGCATAGCCGAGCAGATCGCGACGGAAGACAGGCTGTGAATTCATCGTGTCAATCCGCGGTTCCGGCCATGCGGTGCAGGCCAACGAGGCGATCGCTGATCAGCAGCAGCACCAAGGTGCCGGCGAGAATGAGGGTGGAGAGCGCGGCGAGTGTCGGATCGGGCGCCTCCTCGATATATTGCAGCATGCGGATCGGCAGCGTCTTGGAGCGCACATCGGTGAGGAAGATCGAGACCGGGTAATTGTCGAACGACGCCAGCAGGCTGAACAGGCCTGAGATCAGGAAGGACGGCGCCAGCGCCGGCACCATCACGCGCAGAACGCTGCCGGCATAGGTGCAGCCGAGCGTGCGCGCCGCCTCGATCAGGGTGAAGTCGAAGCGAGAGAGACCGGCGATCATGGTGCGCGCGACGTAAGGCAGCGTCACCACCAGATGCGCCACCAGCAGCGCGCTCCAGGTCGCGGTGAAGCCGATCATGCGGAAATATTGCAGAAGCGCGATACCGAGCACGAGGCCGGGCATCATCAGCGGCGACACCAGTAGCGTGCCGAGCGCGGTCGCGCCCGGCAGCCGGCCGCGCGCAATCGCGATGGCGGCGAGCGTGCCGGCAACCAGCGACAGCGCGGTCGACAGCACGGCGATCTGCAGCGAAAGCGACAGCGACGGCCAGAAGCCGTCGAGCCGTCCGATGCGGCCATACCAGCGCAGCGATGCGCCCGACAGCGGCAGGTCGAACACCGGCGTCGGCGAGAAGCTTGCCGCCGCGATCACGACCAGCGGCAGCAACAGGAACAGCGCGAGCCCGATCGCGAGCACCCAGCAGAGGATGATGGCGAAGCGCGTCATCATTTCGGCTCCCGCGACAGCATCGCGCTGAATGCGACGACGATGATGGCGATCGCCAGTAGCACGACGCCGGCAGCGGCGCCAAAGCCGGGCTCGCGCGCCAGCAGGTAGGCCTTGGCAATGGTCGTGGCGAGCGTCGGGTATTTCTCGCCGATCAGCAGCGTCGGCACGACATAAGCCGACACCGACAGCGAGAACACCAGCGCCACGCCAGCGACGATGCCGGGCAAGGTCAGCGGCAGGATGACGCGAAAGAACACGACGAGCGGCGAGGCGCCGAGCGTCGCCGCGGCTTCCGCATAGCGACCATCGATTTGCGCGACGACTGCGTAGATCGGCAGCACCATGAACGGCAGGAAGATGTTGACGGCGCCGACGATCAGCGCGGTCTGGGTGAAGATCATTCGGATCGGATCCTCGATGATCCCCGCCGCGATCAGCACCGTGTTGATGAGACCATCGCTGCGTAGCAGGATGGTCCAGGCGAAGGCCTTGACGATGACAGAGGCCGCGAGCGGCAGGAACAAGGTCGCGAGCAGGATCGAACGCAACGGCCCGCGTGCGCGGGCCAGCGCGAAGGCGGCGGGATAGGAGATGAGGAAGGCGATCAGGGTCGTCAGCAACCCGAGCCGCAGCGAATTCCAGATGACGCCGAGATAATAGGGCGTGCCGAGCAGCCGGACGTAGTGCGCCGAGGTGACGCCGCCCTTGGGGTCGAACACGCTGACGCCGAGCAGCAGCGTCAGTGGCACGACGAACACCAGCGCGATGATCAGCACCGACGGCGCGACGAAGCCGACCGCGGCGAGCCGTTCGCGATCGGGCGCAGGCGTCACGATCGGGGCTGAGAGCACGGCGTCGGTCATGGCGACGCCTCGGCGGCAAAGGCGAAGGTCTCGGCGGCCGGCCAGGCGAAGCGGACCTCGTCATGAACGCGCGGCACCTCGGCCTCGCGTCCCGACAGCTCGGCGAGCAGGCTCGCGCCTGCGCCGGCGTCGACATCGATCAGGGTCCGCGAGCCCTGGAACACCACCGAGCGCACGCGGCCGCTCGCGGCGTTCGCGCCATGGTCCGCACCGAGACGCAACTGTTCCGGCCGCGTCGCGACGATCACCGAGGCGCCGAGCTGAAAGACACCGCGCGCCGAGAGACGGCCGACCGGGGTCACGACATCGACCATGCCGTCCTGCCCGCCAACCACCTGCCCTGCGATGCGCGTGGACAGCCCGACGAAATTGAGCGCGAACAGGCTGGCGGGGCGCGCGTACAGCTCGCGCGGCGCAGCGAGCTGCTCGATGCGGCCCTTGTTCATGACCGCGACGCGGTCCGACATGGTCAGCGCCTCGTCCTGATCATGGGTGACGAAGATCGCGGTTGCCTTGACGTCCTGCAGCAGCCTGCGCAGCTCGATCTGCATCTCTTCGCGCAGCTTGCGATCGAGCGCCGACAGCGCCTCGTCGAACAGCAGCACGTCGGGCTCGACCGCGATCGCGCGCGCCAGCGCGACGCGCTGCTGCTGGCCGCCCGACAATGCCGAAATGCGGCGGCTGCCGAGATGACCGAGCTTGACCAGCGCCAGCGCCCGCTGCACCGCGCGATCGATCTCGGCTTTCGGGGCGCCGCGCACCTTCAGGCCGAAGGCAACGTTGCCGGCGACGGTGAGATGCGGAAACAGCGCGTAGCTCTGGAACACGACGCCGACATTGCGCCGGTGCGGCGGCACATGAGTGACATCGCGCCCGGCAAGCGCGATCGTGCCACTGTCCGGCGGCGAGAGGCCGACGATGGCGCGCAGCAAGGTGGTCTTGCCGCAGCCGGATGGGCCGAGCAAGGTGACCAGCTCGCCGCGCCGGATCGTGAGATCGACGCGATCGAGCACGGTGGCCGCGCCGAAGCGCTTGGAGACTGCGCTGATGACGAGATGCGGCGCAGGCTCGCTCATGTCATTTCCTTGCTCCAGCGATCGACCCAGCCGGCGCGGTTCTTGGCGATGAAGGCCCAATCGGGCGCGAACAGCGAGGCCGGATCCGGATAGCCGGCCGGCAGCGGCGTCGCCTTGCTGGTCGGCGCGATGAAGGCCGTCTTGGCGAGAATGCTCTGCGCCTCCGGGCTGAGATAGAAATCGATCACAGCGTCGGCGAGATCGCCGGCCGGGCCGCCTGCGACCTTGGCGATGCCCGACGGCATCGAGAAGCCGCCATCCTTGGGGATGGCGAGATCGACCGGCGAGCCATCGGCCTTGCGGATCAATGTGTAGGCCGAGAACTGGCCGCCGATCATCCACGCCTCGCCCTGCTCCAGGAGATTGATGGCCTGCGGCGCGTTGGTATAGACGTTCAGCAGATTGGCCTTCAGGCTCTTGATCCTCTTGAAGCCGGCGTCGATCTCGTATTGCGCCTCCTTGTAGGGCTTGCCGGTCTCGAGATGCGCGGCGGCGAGCAGCGTCCAGAAGCCTTCGGTGTTGGACAGCGACGGCACGATGATCTTGGAGTCGTATTTCGCATCCCACAGTTCGGCCCAGCTGACCGGAGGCGTCTTCATGCGCTTGGTCGAATAGGCGATGCCGACCCACGGCTTCTGGTAGTTGGCCCATAGGCCGTCCTGGTGCACGGCGTCGTCGACCAGTTTGCCGAGATTGGGAATCGCCGACGACGACATTTTGGTGATCAGCCCTTCGGCCGCGGCCGGCAGCATCACCGGGTCGTCCATGATCACGACCGAGATTTTCGGGCTCGCTTTGTCGGCCTGCATCTTCTGCAGATTGGTCAGCGAGTTGGTGCCCTCATAGAGCACCTTGCAGTCGAGCTTCTTCTCCAGCACCGGAAACAGGTCGGCGTTGAAATATTTGGCGGCACCGGCGGGGCCGCCAATCACGATCTCTTTCGGGGCGGCGCGCACCAGGGATGGTGCGGCGAAGGTGGCGGCGAAGGCCGCACCGGTCTTCAGGAGGCTGCGGCGGGAGAAAGGGTGCATGAGGTGATCCCGTGTGAGCTGTCGCGTGGCGCGTCGCCAGACATCAGCAAGCCCTATGCCAAATGTGCACATTTTTATTTCAATCATACTATCAACGCCTTAGTCAAATCATTGCGCCGCCCCCTGCTCGCCGCGGCGCATAATGTGCACATTTTTTGGGGATGACCTGCCGCGCCTTTGGGCCTAGCTAGGAGGCATGGCGATGCGCGCGCAACGAATCGGGAAGGCCAATCCCGCCGAGGACGAGGCGGTGTACCAGGCCATCCTGCGCGCGCTGCTGGAGGGTAAGCTGAAGGCCGGCACCAAGCTCGCCGAGACACCGCTGGCCGCGATCTTCGGCGTGTCGCGCGAGCGCATCCGGAAAGTGCTGCACCGGCTCGGCGCCGAGCGACGGCTGGAGATGATCCCCAACCGCGGCGCGCGGGTGCCCCGGCCGACGCTCGACGATATCAGGCGGGTCTATGAGGCGCATCGCGTGCTCGAGGCCGGCGTGCTCAGCCAGCTGGTTGTCAGGGTCGACGAGGTGCTGCTCGCGCGGCTCGACGCCCATCTCGAAGAGGAGCGCGCCGCCGCGCGGCGCGGCGATCGCGCCGCCTCTGTCAGGCTGTCCGGGGCCTTCCATGTCCATCTCGTCGAGGCGCTGGGCAATCCCGAATTGTCCCGCATCCTCGCCGACCTGCTCAGCCGCTCCTCGGTGATGGTCTCCGTCTACGAGCCGGCGGCGCAGTCGATCTGCGCGGTTGATGAGCATGGCGCCATCGTCGCGGCGCTGCGCGACCGCGACCTGATGCGGGCCATCGCGGTGTCGCGCGAGCATTTCCTGCATGTCGAGGGCCGGTTGCGGCTGGACCAGGACGAGGCCACGCCGACCCAGGATCTCGCCGCCGTGTTTGCCGGACGGCGGCCGCTGCGCGGCAAGCTGCGGTCGGCCTGATGATGAGGATGGCCGCTATTTGCTCGTCAGCGCCGTCACTGGATGCCAATGCTGATCCGGCCGCGCGCCTTGCAGCGTCCTGCAGCGCGCGATCATGAGCTCGGCGGCACGATCGCCCGGCTTGAGCGCAAGGACGGCTTCAAAGGCGGCAATCGCAGTGGCGAAGTCCCGCGCGCGATAGTCCTGCAGCCCGCGCCTGTACTGCGCGATCCAGCCGATGTCCTGCGCTGCCCCCTCGCCCGCGAGTCCGATCAACTCGTGGACCCGCAGGCCCTCCTCGCGGCCATAGACGGCGATGCGGTCGATCTCGCGGGTGAGAAACGCCTCGCCCGCCAGCCGCGCGGTACCCTCGCCGATGAGGATGTCGGTGCCGTAGGTCTTGTTGGCGCCCTCCAGCCGGCTGGCCACGTTCACGGCGTCGCCGATCACCGTGTAGTTGAGGCGGAGCTCGGAGCCGATATTGCCGACCAGCATGGCGCCGGAGTTGATGCCGATGCGGATCGCAAGCGGCCGGCCGTCGTCGTCGCACAGGCCGCTGGCCGCGACGGCGGCACGGCAGGTCAGCGCGGCACGACAGCACAACGCCGCATGATCCGGCTGCGCGGCCGGCGCGCCCCAGAACGCCATCACGGCATCGCCGATGAACTTGTCGATGGTGCCGCCGTGATCGACGATAACGGTCGAGATCAGATCGAGATAGCGCGACAGCAGCGGCACGACGCGGTCGCCCAGGCGCTCCGACAGGCCAGTGAAGCCGGCGATGTCGATGAACATCACGCTGAGCTCCTGGATATGTCCGCCCGGCCTGGCATCGACACCCTGCCGCAGCAATTGGCGGACCAGGTCGGCGGGAATGAACTTGCCGAATGACGACAGGCCGCCAGCCATGTCGTGAATGGCCCCGGACAGGCTCGCGATCTCGCGCAGCCGCGAGGGATGACGGCGCACCTGCGCGAGCGCGAAGGCCTCGACGTGGCGCAGCTCGGCCACCACGCGCCCGAGCGGCGCAGCGATCACGGCGCGCGCCAGCGCGGCGGAGACCAGGGCCGCGAGCACGGCGCCGATGCCGAGGCCGATGATGACGCGCCGCAGCGCCGCGTCGACGGGGCCGAGAAACTCCGCTTCCGGCATCACCGTGACCAGCGACCAGCCGGGAAATGGCAGCGCCGTGCGCGCCACCTCGAAGGCCTCATCGCCCGAATGCGCGCGGCCGCGCCACGCCTCGTCGCCCCCCGGCGACGACCGCATCGCCTGCTGCGCGACCGGCAACAAAGGCTGGCGGCCTTGCCCGGCATTGACCTCGTCCGCGCGCTCGTCGGGCGCCGCCACCAAGCTGCCGCCGCGCTCCAGGATGAAGGCGCTGCCGGTGCTGCCGACCTGCAGCTGGGCGAGAAAGCGGGCGATCCGCGCATGCTCGATGATGATCGCGAGCACGCCCTGCCGCTCCTGATAGACATCGATCGGCCCGGCCAGCGCGATGGCGGGGCGCTCTCCACCCGGATGATGATCGACCCTGAACCATCGCGGCGCATCGCCGGCCAGGCTCTCCTTGAACCAGGGCTGGTCGGCGACCTTGAAGCTGGTCGGCTCGAAGCGCCGCGAGGCAAACTCGATATCACCGGGCACCACGTCATACTCATCGACGCGCCGCTGACCCACATGATCGGTGAGCGAGATCTCCATCATCTCCAGACGCTGGTCGCCGAGCTTGTGGGCCGCGAAAAACGAGCCGTCTGGCCAGCCGAACGCCACCGACGAAATCGTGGCCTGGGACTGCAGCTGCGACAGGAACACGAACTCGCGCTTGTCGGCCTCGCGCGTGTCGAGCACGTTCTGCAGGAACAGCGTGCGGATAGCGGTGTGCGCGGCGCGCGCCTCGCCGACGATCGCGGTGACCTCCTTGCGCACCGCGCCCACGATCTGCGCATTGATCGTGCTGGCGAGCTGACGGCTGATCGCCTCGGACGTCCGCCACCACAACAGGCTCGAGGCCAGCGCCGTCAGCAGGATCGCGGTCAATACCAGCGCCGACACCGCAAAGCGAATGCTCACGGTCAGCCGCTCGTCGCCGGAGCCGCTGCGCGCCGCCGAGGGCTCGGAGGTGGCCATCATCGCAGATTGATCTCCGGCCGGCGCGAACGCCGGCGCTCATATGGCACGCCCGCCGGCGTGTGGGGCGTCGCAACGTCGAGCTGACAGAATGATGCGCGATGTCATGGACCGCAAATGCCGGCTGGCTAAGCCCATGATGCCTGCAAAGCATTGGCCGCTGACGCTGGCCTGCGCTCGACTGGATGCAGCTCCGCGGCACGCAATACCGTTCACAACGTAGTGAATGGAACTCGCGCGTAACTATCCAGCGGTTGCGTACGAAGGGTGAGATGCGTGTCGCCGAGCGAGCGATGCCCAACACGAGAGGGAATGTCATGTCCGCCAAGAAATCCGCCACCAAGACCGTCACCACGCTGGCGCTCGCCGGCGCCGTCACGACCGCGCTCGCCAGCCTTGCCATGGCCGGCCCGCTGAGCAAGGCCGAGGCCGACGCCGCGGTCGCCGCGAAGAAGGAGAAATGCTTCGGCGTCGCGCTGAAGGGCCAGAACGACTGCGCCGCCGGTCCGGGCACGACCTGCCAGGGCACCTCGACGATCGATTTCCAGGGCAACGCATGGAAGTTCGTCCAGGGCGGCACCTGCACCAGCATTGAAGTCCCCGGCGGCAAGAAGGGCTCACTGAAGCCGATCTGATCCTGTCCCCCTGCCGCGAACGGAGAGCGGAGACGCAGCATGCGCACAGACAAGATCGCCGATGGTCCGTGCCCGGCGCTGCCGCTCCGCTTTCCGCCGCCGCTCGGCGGTATCGCCGGCACGAGCTTCAAACCCACGCATCTGGCCGAGATCCTCGCCGAACGGCCGCAACGCGGCTTCTTCGAGGTGCATGCCGAGAACTACATGGGCGCCGGCGGCCCGCCGCATCGCGCGCTGGAGACGATCCGCAGGGACCATCCGTTGTCGCTCCACGGCGTCTGCATGTCGATCGGCGGCCCGCAGCCGCTCGATCCTGATCACCTCGCGCGCTTCCGCAACCTGGTGGCACGCTATCAGCCGAGTCTCGTCTCCGAGCATCTGGCATGGTCGACCCACGCGACGACCTATTACAACGATCTGCTGCCGCTGCCCTACAATCCCACGACCCTGGCGCGGGTCTGCGCGCATATCGACGAGGTGCAGACCGCGATCGGACGCCCGCTGCTGCTGGAAAATCCCTCGACTTACGTCGCGTTTCGCGACTCCACGATGAGCGAGACGGGCTTCATCCGCGCCATCGTCGAACGCACCGGCTGCGGGCTGCTGCTCGACGTCAACAATGTGTTCGTCTCCTCCGCCAATCATGGCTTCTCGCCGCAACAATATCTGGCGGATTTTCCGTTGGCCGAGGTCGGAGAAATCCATCTCGCCGGCCACGCCGTGCAGGCCGACGACGAAGGCGAGCCGCTGCTGATCGACAGCCATGACGGCCCGGTCGCCGATGATGTCTGGACGCTGTTCGCCGACGTGATCGCCCACAACGGCCCGGTCCCGACCCTGATCGAATGGGACAGCAACATTCCTGACTGGCCGGTGCTGAAGGCCGAAGCTGCGGCGGCACAGGCGATCCTTGATCGGCATGCGGCCAAGCGTTCACCCGGAGTGCACGATGCTGCAGCCTGACCGCGCGGACGACACCACCGCCGAATTCGCCGCCGCGCTGCTGTCACCGCAGCGCCCGACGCCCGCAACCGTCACCGCGCCGCGCGGCAAGGCCGCCCACCGCCGCTTCAACGTCTATCGCAACAACGTCATGGTCAGCCTGATCGAGGCCTTGGCTGCCACCTTTCCGGCCGTGCAGCGCATCACCGGCGTCGATTTCTTTCGCGCAATGGCGCGGGCGCATATCCGCGAGACGCCGCCGACCTCACCGCTGCTGTTCGCCTATGGCCGCGATTTTCCCGCTTTTATCGCGCGCTATGAGCACGCTGCGGCGATGCCCTTCCTGATCGACGTCGCGCGCATCGAGCGCGCCTGGCTCGACGCCTACCACGCGGCGGACGCGGCACCGCTGGATGCGGCGGCCCTCGCGCAGATCCCGCCCGAGCGGCTCGCGGACGTCCGGTTCAGCGCGCATCCCGCCACCGCGATCGTCTGCTCCGACTTTGCCGCGGTCACGATCTTCGCCGCCAACCGCAGCGATGCGCCGGTGCCGCGGATCGACGGCTCCGTGCCCGAGGACGGGTTGATCACGCGGCCCGAGCTCGACATCGTCGTGCGCCAGCTGCCGCCCGGCGGCGCGGCGTTCGCGGGCCGATTGATCGGCGGCCGGACTCTCGGCGCCGCGGCCGAAGCCGCTTTCGACGCCGCGCCCGATTTCGATCTCGCCACCAATCTTGCCGGCTTACTCGAAGCCGGCGCATTCACCGACATCACGGTCGAGGACGCCTCATGACGACGGATCAATCGATGACGCCGGGCCCGGCCCTGTCGCTGCCCGCCTTGGCCGACAGGGCCGTGCGTCTGCTGCAGGCGGCGACGCCGCTCAGCCTGGTGCAACTGGCCACGCGCGTTGCGCTCGCGGTGCCGTTCTGGCGCTCCGGCATTCTCAAATGGGACGGCTTTCTGAAGCTCAGCGACACCGCCGTGACGCTGTTCAGCGACGAGTTCATGCTGCATCTGCCGGGCGGGCCGTATCACTTCCCCGTGCCATCGGTGATGGCATTCCTGTCGGGCTGCGGCGAGGTGACGTTCCCGGTGCTGCTCGTGCTTGGCCTCGGCACCCGCTTCGCGGCGCTCGGGCTGTTGTTCATGACCTGCATCGTCGAGCTCACCGTGCCCGACGGCTGGCCGATCCATCTCACCTGGGCGGCAATGGCGCTGGGTCTGATCGCCCATGGCGCCGGCAAGATCTCGCTCGATCACGTTCTCGGCGGGCTGGTCGGCGGCCCGCACCAGGGCAAGGCCAGCCGCGGCATGTAATAGCCGTTCCACGTGCAGACCTCCTCGGGTCCTCTGCGCTTGAGCGCCATCTTGACCGGTTCGGCCTGGCTGATGCCGACATGCAGCACCAGCAGCGTCACCCCGATCGGATAGGCGAAACGCGCCAGGCGCAGGTCGACGAGGCGGTCGAGCAGGATCATGCCGGCGACGATGATCAGCGGATCGGTGAAGACGAAATACTCCACCTTCAGCCCGCGGCGGACGCCGAGCGTGTCGATGCCGATGGCGGCAAGCATCAAGAGCGCGGCTTGCAGCGCCACCTGCCGCTCGCCGCGGCGCCACGCCAGCACGATGCCGGGCAAGATCAGCCAGGTCAGGAACACCGTGGGCCGCGCCGAGGATTGCAGGATGAACGTGTAGCGCCGGATCACCCCGAGGACCCCGGACAACAGCAGTCCGATCGCCCCGCTGAGGCTGCCCACGGCCTCCGGCGCGTCGACATAGGTGATCATCTTCTCCAGCGGATTCAGCACGACCACGACGTTGTTGATGTCGTAGCTGAGATCGAGCGCCAGCAGCCCGAGGCTCGCGCCGGCTGAGGCCGCCGCCATCGCGGCGAGCGTCTCAGCCGCGCTCACCCGCCAGAGTCGTGCGAACACGATCATGCCGATCGCGATCCCGCCGATCAGCGCGAACTGATAGGCGCCGAAGCGGCCGAGCAGCAGCGGCTTCAGGCCCGCGGCAGCCGCGTTGGCCGGATCGATACCGGCGACAACCAGCGGCCAGGCGGCGAGCGCTCCAATGAGCGCCAGGACAGCCGCGAGCAGCGCGGCCGCCCAAGCCTGTGGTTTCAGCCAGAACGCCACGCTTCCGCTCGTCGCCGTCCCGAACGGCATGACGAGAATCGGAATGGCGGCGATCAGGAGGATCGCATGCACCTTGTTCTCCAGTCCGAGCATGCAGAGCAGCGCCGCGAGTCCGATGGCGAGCGGACGCGACACGCTGGCGCGGCGCGCGGCCCAGATCAGGATCATCAACGCGAGGACACAGAACGACGCCGCGATCATCTCGCTGCGCAGGATGCGCAGATGCATCTGCACGCCGCCCGACCAGGCGAAGGCGACGACCGCAAGCATGGCTATACGCCAATCCGAGACCAGCCGGCGTGCCAGCGCGGCGAATGCGAGGATAATGCCGCCGGCGGTGAGCAGCGCGGCGATGCGACCGGCCCGAACGGCGCTGATCATCGTAGCGTCAAAGGCGGCGCGATCCGCTGGCGACGGCATCGTCGAGAGCGTCCAGGCGTCGAGCAGGCCGATCCGGTGCAGCAGGGCAAACCAGGCCTTGACCGAGAGGATGGTGAGATAGGCCGGATGGTCGAAGAACACCTGTGCGCCGCCATCATTCATGGCGAGCGCGTTGTAGATCACCATGAAGTCCATGTCGGCGTTGCGCCAATACACGGTGAAATAGCCGACGATCAGGAACGAGGCGAGCGACAACAGCAGCGTGACTGCCACGCCGCCGCGCCAGCCGAACAGTGTGAGGCGATCGAGGGCGTCGCGGGATGGGGCGTCTGCCGCCGTCTTGCATTCCGCTCCGGCCCCGGGCCCGAGGCGGTCAACGCGGGTCACGGCAGACACCCGTCGCCGGTCGAAACGAAGCGCCGCCGGTGGGGGCCGAATGCGCGGCATGGCTCGAAACCCTCTCCATGAGGACGCTGCCGTCACCGGCAGCGTCCTCATGGTTGGTGTGCAGCGCCAGTTGGCACACGCGACTCATGGTGAGGAGCGCCGTCTTCGGCGCGTCTCGAACCTTGAGGCCCGGACAGCGACGCTCGTCAACGACTTCGCCTGCTCGACGCCGGCCCTGCACATTCCTCAGATCGCCTTGATCTTGAAGAATGCGAAGACGACCATCTTGAGCAGCATCCAGCCGTGGCGGAAGCGGGAGATCTGGGTCTCGCCATAGCTGCGCGCGGCGTAGCGGATCGGCAGGTCGATCGATTTCAGGTTCAGCTTGGAGGCGCCGAAGATCAGGTCGAAATCGCCGAACGGATCGAAATCGCCGAAATAGGCCTTGCCGGCCTTGAGCCGCTGGTAGTCGCTGCGGCGGAGCACCTTGGTGCCGCACAAGGTGTCCGTGTAGCGCTGGTTGAGCAGCCATGAGAACAGATAGGAGAAGGTCTTGTTGGCGATCAGGTTGAGAAAGCGCATCGCGCCCTCATCCATCGGATAGACCAGGCGCGAGCCGTTGATGAACTCGCCCTTGCCCTCGCGCAGCGCCTCGAAGAATTTCGGCAGCTGCTCCGGCGGCATCGTGAGGTCGGCATCGAGGATCATCAGCACGTCACCGCGCGCCGCATCGAATGCGGTGAACACCGCATCCGCCTTGCCCTTGCCGGGCTGGCGCATCAGCTTGATGTCGTGCTGCGGATAGGCCGCGCGCACCCGCTCCATCTCCTCATAGGTGCCGTCCCGGCTGTGGCCCTCGATGAAGATGATCTCGATGTCCGGGCAGAACGCGGCGATGCGCTGCACCGCCGGCGCGATGTTGCCGCGCTCATTGCGGGCGGGGATCACCACCGTGGCCGAGCGGACGTCGTCGGTCACGCAACGCATCGAGCGGGACACCAGATAATGCCGCAGCGACAAGGCGCGCAGGCCGGGCAACACGCTGAGGAAGCGGTTGGCGAAGCGGCCAAGGCCGTAGAGCCGCAGCGGCGACAGCACGCGCTGCTCGGATTTCACCGGATCGAAATCGGCCAGATGCGCGAGGTTGCGCAGGTCGGCCGGCGACAGCACGTTCTGCTCCGGCTGCGGCATGCGCAGGCCCATCGCCTCCGCCGCCTTCAACAGCGGATACCAGAGATGCGAGAAGTAGCCGACCACCAGCCGGGTCTCGCGGGTGCACAAGGGATGCAGTTGCGCGATGAACTGCTGGCAGTCGTCGAGCGAGCCGATCGTGTCGAGCACCAGGATGACATCGAACGGGCCGGTGACGACGGCGAGCGTCGCCGGATCCTCGGCATCGCCGGCGATGAAGGTCAGGTTGGGATGACGGGTGCGTGCGATGGCGATCTGCCGGTCGCTGAAGTCGATGCCGACCCCGTAGGACGGCGCCAGCGCGGCCAGCGTGTCACCGATGCCGCAGCCGATCTCCAGCACCCGGCTGCCGGGCGGGATCAGGAAGCGCAGATAGCACTCGTCCTCGGCATGAAAGAACGCGGCCTTGTCGCGCCAGCCGGCGCGCGCATCGGCATGAATGTTGGCGTGATCGAGGATGGCCTGCTTGCGCGGCGACAACGCCTTGGGCGCAGGCGCCACGATGGCTGCCGCCTCCGGCCGCGCGTGCTCGTCCTGCAGGATCTGCCCGTCCAACTCCGTCACCCGACACCATCCTTGTTGAGATCCCCGTCTCTCTAAGGCCAGCCGGGTTGGGCGGAGTCAAGGCGGGCCGAGCGGCCCCGCGTTGCATTCGCGGCCTGACAACAGATCGAAACGAGGCAGCCGCCGTCGTTCACGCGGCGCCATGAGCCCGGGTTTTGCTTCTCATTCGCGCTCGCAAATGTGAGGAGCGGGGAATGCCGGGTGAAGGCGTCATCGACGACCCACCTGCAACAAGAAAAGCCGGAGGTGGTTACCGCAGGTGCAGCCCGCCACCGGCATTCGCGGCGCGATGGCTCAGCGGCCGCAGCAAAATTTGTACTTCTTGCCGCTGCCGCACGGACACGGGTCGTTGCGGCCGACTTTCGCTGCACCGGCGTTGCGCTTCGGCTCCACAACGACGGCCCGCGTGTCACCCGCGACGAACCGCCAGGCGCCGTCGTCATCGCGGCGAAACTGCGAGACCTCGTGATGCTCGATGGTCTTGCCGGTTTTGCGATAGCTGGCGACGAAGCTGACCACTCCATCGACGTCCCCGGGCTGGCCGCGCGCGGTCGACACGATGCGCAGACCAAGCCAGGTCGCACGCGTCGCCCATTGCCTTGCCGCAGCGGCGTCGAACGCCGCGCGCTTGTCGGCGGCAAGCGTCGCCGCGATGTAGCCGATATCGCCGCGCGTATAGGCAGTGTAGCGCGAGCGCATCAGCGCCTCGGCCGTCGGCGGCGTCGCATCGCCGCTGAGGTAGGGACCGCAGCAGCGGTCAAGGGGAAGGTCCGATCCGCAGGGACATGACATCAGGGAAGTCGATACTCCGATTCCGAAATCCGATCATAGCGCCGGCTCGGGGGACTTGGCACTCCGTTCGCACAGTGAACAAGCAGCCTGCTCTCGCGGCGGTTGTGACTCCAAAGCCGCACTTCGCCGCTCTTGACCGTTCGTCCGCCCGCCACACGCGCCGCACGGTTTTGAAACCGGCGAATCCGTGTTAACCATTGGTTAAGAACAAGGGTGTTGGGCACACGCTGACCGGCCCGGCCCCGCGCGGACCAGAACCTTCCGGGCGCCGCCTCATTACGTGGCGCTCGTGACCGCTGCCCAGCCGCCTCATCGGCGGCGACGGGCGCGTGAGACGCCGACAATTTCTTCGCGCGACGCCAATCCGGCCGCAAGAATTGAAGGCCCGCCTCGAGGCGGGCCGCTGCTCGATTCCCGATCATACGTCCACCTGATGCCGGCGCGATCTGCGCGCGTGCAAACGCGCGCCCGCGTCCCATCACGACCGATTGGAGCCCCGATGGCTGATGAGTCCGTAGTAGCATCGATCATTCCCTGGCAGCAGCCGAAGACGGCCAAGCCGCGCCCGAAGCGGCCCAAGGTCGTCAAGCCGCGGCCGCGGCCCAAATCTGACCGGCCCGAGAAGACGAAGGCGGCAGCGCTCGATGACGAGATGCTCGCATCCGAGACGCTGATCATGCCGGACTTCCTCGAACTGGTGAACGAGCCGGCGAAGACCCCGGTTGCGGGCGAGCCCGGTCGCACCGAGGCCGCCGCCAGCGCCGCCGCCGCAGTGACCGCGAGCCAGGCCGCGGCTGCTCCGCAGGCACTGCGCGAGACGACCGCGGGCGAGGTCGTCGCGGCGAGCGCACCGCTCGCCGCGCCTGAAGCCGGGCGCAGCCCCGCCAAGGCCGAACACAGTTCGGCCTGGCCCGCGCGCCGCCGCATCAGCGCCTCGTCGATCCTGCTGCAACTGGCCGCGCTGGCGCTCGCCGCCGTCGGCATGGCGATGAACGGCTGGTTCGCGCACTCGCTCGGCTCGAACAACACCGCCGGATACATGTTCCTGGCAGTCGGCGTCACCGCAGATCTCGTTGCGCTGGTGATGCCGACCTGCGCTGCGCGGCTGTGGCAGGCGCGGCACCGCGCGTCGGCGCTGACCGGCTGGACGGTGTGGCTGATGACCTTCGTGTTCGCGGTCACCGCCGGCATCGGCTTCGCCTCCACCAATATCAGCGACGTCACGCTCGCCCGCGCCTCCCGCGTGACACCGGCCGTGCAGGCGGCCCAGACCGCGCTCGCCGATGCGATGACCGCGCGGGACCGCGAGTGCAAAGGCGGCGTCGGCAAGTTCTGTCGCGAGCGCGAGGCCGCGGTGGCCGAGCGGCGGCAAGCGTTGGACGCGGCGATGAGCGCCGTGAGCCAGACCGCCGATCCACAGACCGAGGCCGCGATCAAGCTGGTCGCCTGGGTGTCGCGCGGCGTGGTGAAGCCGTCGGCCGACGACTTCGTGATGCTCCGCCTGATCCTGCTGGCGCTGCTGCCGCAGATCGGCGGCATCCTGCTGATGGTCGGGCGAAGGGCGTGACACACCCCGCACGCACCGCGTGCGGGCGTCACGAGCCGCGGTCGGCGACTGCAGCGCGGAGCGCCCGCCTGCCGCCCCCCTTGTCCGGACAAATTTCCATTCGTCACTCCCGGGGTAATTTGGTAGCGTGACCTTAAATTTCACATCATGACGCTGGCACGTCCTGATGGAAGACGAGGGGAGGTCGAATTGCGGGAGGACAGCGGGGAGATTGTCTTCGACATCGCCGCGGCTGATGGCGACGCAAGAGCGGGTCACACCCTTTGCCGGAACCGCCGGATCGCGTCCGGAGAATAGCCTCTGTTCTGCGGCAACAGACCCGCCGCCCTGCGCAGCACCGATGGGAGAACGTCGAGAGCCGAGCCTGCGCAGCGCGCGACCGCACGGCTGCCCCAAGCCTTCAGCTGACAAAGATCAAACCAAGTTTCGCACCGTCGGGCTGGATCAGCCCGGCGAGGCAGCGAAGATGAGGCAGCCGCACCACAGACAGAATGCGGCGCCTGAACGAGGAAACGGAGACGACGCGTGCTCAATGTAGGACTGCTCGGCGCCGGACGGATCGGCGCCGTCCATGCCAGAACGATTGCGACACATCCGGGAAGCCGGCTCGCGGCGATTTCGGACGCGATCACGGAAAGCGCGGCGGCGCTTGCCGCGAAGATGGGCGCCGAGCCGCGGAGCACGGAGGCGATCCTCGCCGACGCCAGCATCGACGCGGTGCTGATCGCCACACCGACCAACACGCATTCCGACCTCATCGAAGCCGCGACCCGGGCCGGCAAGGCGGTGTTGTGCGAAAAGCCGGTCGACCTCAGCCTGGCGCGGGCCCGGGCCTGCCAGGCGGCGGCCGCCGCCACGGGGCGGCCGGTGATGATCGGTTTCAATCGACGGTTCGATCCGAATTTCGCGGCTTTGAAGGGTGCGGCCGAGCGTGGCGAGATCGGCAAGCCCGAACTGCTGTCGATCACGTCGTTCGATCCGGCGCCGCCGCCGGTCAGCTATGTGAAGGTCTCCGGCGGCCTGTTCCGCGACATGATGATCCACGATTTCGACGTGGCGCTTTGGATCATGGGGGCGATGCCGGCACGAGTCATGGCGGTCGGCGCCGCGATCGTCGATCCCGAGATCGGCGCGGCGGGCGACGTGGACACCGCGATCGTCACGCTCGCTTTCGCCCATGGTGCCATGGCAGTGATCAAGAACAGCCGCCGCGCCGTCTATGGCTACGACCAGCGCATCGAGCTGCTCGGGTCGGAGGGGCTGCTGTCCGCCGGCAATGTGCTGGAGAATACCGTGTCCAAGGCGACCACGGCCGGCATCAGCAGCGCCAAACCCGAGCACTTCTTCCTCGAACGCTATGGGCGCGCTTATGCGGCGGAATGGGCGGCGTTCGTGGCGGCCGTCGAAAGCGGCGGCCCGATGCCGGTGAGCTTGGCGGACGGCGTCAAGGCGCTCGCCCTTGCCGAGGCCGCGACGCGCTCCGCCCAGACCGGCGCCGCGGTCGATCCCGCGTCCCTGCTGCAAGGCTGAGCGATGCGGGAGACCACGACATGACCGGAACGATCCGACTGACCGCGGCGCAGGCGATGGTGCGCTGGCTCTCGGTGCAGCTGACCGAGCAAGGCGACCGCTTCATCGAAGGCGTGTGGGCCATCTTCGGCCATGGCAATGTCGCCGGCCTCGGCCAGGCGCTGCACGGCATCGGCGCGGATCTGCCGACCTGGCGCGGCCAGAACGAGCAGACCATGGCGCATATCGCGATCGCCTATGCCAAGACGATGAAGCGCCGCAAGACAATGGCCGTGACCTCCTCGATCGGACCCGGCGCCACCAACATGGTGACGGCCGCGGCGCTCGCGCATGTCAACCGGCTGCCGGTGCTATTCATCCCCGGCGACGTGTTCGCCAACCGCCGGCCCGACCCGGTGCTGCAGCAGATCGAGGATTTCGACGACGGGACGGTCTCCGCCAATGACGCGTTCCGCCCGGTGGTGCGCTATTTCGATCGCATTGCACGGCCGGAGCACATCTTGTCCGCGCTGCCGCGCGCGCTCGCCGTGATGACGGATCCGGCCAATTGCGGCCCGGTATGCCTCGCCTTCTGCCAGGACGTGCAGGCCGAGGCCTATGATTATCCGGACAGCTTCTTCGCGCCGAAGGTCTGGCGCATCCGCCGCCCCCTGCCCGATCCGGACGAGGTTTCGGCCGTCGCGGCGCTGATCCGCGCGGCGCAAAGGCCGGTGCTGATCTCCGGCGGAGGCGTGATCTATTCCGGCGCCGAAGCGGCGCTCGCCGCGTTCGCCCGCAAGCATGACATCGCCTATCTCGAGACCCAGGCCGGCAAGGGTGGCAACGCCTGGACCGATCCGCTCAATTTCGGCTCGCCCGGCGTCACCGGATCGGATTGCGGCAATGCGCTCGCCGCGCAGGCCGACCTGATCATCGGCGTCGGCACCCGTTTCCAGGATTTCACCACCGCCAGCTGGACGCTGTTCAGGAATCCCGCGCGCAAGCTGGTGTCGATCAACCTGCATGGCTACGACGCCAGCAAGCACGGCGCGATCGGCGTGGTCGGCGACGCCAAGGCGACGCTCGCGCAGCTCTCGGCGGCGCTCGGCGACCACAAGGCCGCGGCGCCGGACATGACCTTGCGCCGCGCCTGGCACGACAAGGTGAAGGCGGTCACCGCGGCGCCGGAGGAGAGCGCCAACGGGCTACCGAGCGACGCGCAGGTGATCGGCGCGGTGCAGCGCGTCGCCACCGACAACAGCATCGTGATGTGCGCCGCCGGCACCATGCCCGGCGCGCTCCACGTGCTGTGGCAGGCAGCCGCCGGCGGCTATCACGTGGAATATGGCTATTCCTGCATGGGCTATGAGATCGCCGGCGCGCTCGGCGTGGCGCTCGCCGCGCCCGACAAGGAGGTCATCTGCTTCGTTGGCGACGGCTCCTACATGATGGCCAATTCCGAGGTCGCCACCGCCGTCATGCGCCGCGTGCCGTTCACGGTGGTGCTGACCGACAATCGCGGCTATGGCTGCATCAACCGGCTGCAGATCGCGACCGGCGGCGCGGAGTTCAACAATCTCTACAAGGATTGCGCCGTTGCCGATCGCCCGGAGATCGATTTCGTCGCGCACGCCCGCGCGATGGGCGCGCATGCGGAGAAGGCCTCAGGCCTCGCCGATCTCGCGGCGCGCATCGTTGCCGCGCGCGGCCGGACCAGACCGACAGTGATCGTGATCGAGACCGACCCGGTGCCCGGCACCGGCGCCGGGGGCGCGTGGTGGGATGTCGCGGTGCCCGAGACCGGATCGGCGCAGTTGGAGAGACTGCGCGAGATCTACGAGGCCAACACCACGCAACAGCGCGCTTTCGACTGAGAGCTTCCCCCATGATCCTGTACGGCACCAACCCCATCGCCTGGTCGAACGACGACGACTGGCGCATCGGCGATCATTTGTCGCTCGACGACTGCCTGCGCGACTGCCGCGAGATCGGCTTCGATGGCATCGAGAAGGGCCACAAGATGCCGGACGAGGGCTCGGCGCTGAAGGCGAAGCTCGGCGAATACGGCCTGCGCTTCGCCGCCGGCTGGCACTCGACCAACCTTCTCGTCAACGACATCGAGACCGAGATGAAGGCGTTGCAGGGCTTCATCGACATGGTGAAGGCGGCCGGCGGCGACCACATCAATGCCTGCGAATGCTCGAACACCGTCCATGGCAATGACGATGTCGCGGTCAATGACCGTCCGATCATGACCGACGCGCAGTGGGACCGCTTCTCCCGCGGCTACGAGGCGCTGTCGCACTACGCGCATGAGCAGGGCGTGAAGATGGGCTACCACCATCACATGGGCACGATCATCGAGAGCCCCGAGGACATCGACCGCTTCATGGCGCAAGCGGGGCCTTACACGCGGCTGCTGTTCGACACCGGTCATGCGCGCTTCGGCGGCGGCGATCCGGTTGCGATCCTGGCGAAATACATTGATCGCGTCAGCCACATCCACTGCAAGAACGTCCGGCCGCCGGTCATGCGTGACGTGCGCGACAACGGCCTGAGCTTCCTCGAAGGGGTGCGGCGCGGCGCCTTCACGGTGCCGGGCGATCCCGACGGCTGCATCGATTTCGCGCCAGTGCTGAAGATCGCAGCCGATAGCGGCTATTCCGGCTGGATCGTCATCGAAGCCGAGCAGGACAGCCTCAGATACGAGCCGCTCAGCTATCAGGGCCTCGGCTATCGCACGCTGAGGGATCTCGCCGCGCGCGTCGGCCTGCGCTGAGACAACGGCCGGCCGGCGCCGCTTGATGTCGCGCCGCTCAGCGCCGCTTGCCGGATCGTGACCGCTGTGGGCGATGGGCCGCGCGCCAGGCACTTTCAAGCGCGGCACGCAGCAGGCCCGCATCGGCCTGCCTCAGCGTCACCATGGTCCAGCCCTGGTCGCCCCATTTGTTGGGGACGCGGCGGAAGATCCCGGGCTGCCGGCCTGCATAGTGCTCCTGCTCGTCGGGCGTGAGCAGGATATTGGCGGATGCGCCGTCGGCGGCGAGCGTCGCGAAGGTCCGGTGTCGCTTGAACGCCGTGCGATCGAAATGCGGCGCGGCCGTCGTCCCCTCGAAAGAGAGCGCAAGGGCACCGAATTCATCACCAGTCATCTGAAGGCCCCTATCGCCTCGGCAGAAGAAAGATGATGGCACCGATCGGCGGCGGCGCGCCAGCCGCCTTGCCGCAGCATCCTTGGCCGCAGCATCCTTGAAAGGCTCGCCGGCCTCTCTCAAGGCCGCGCACCATGGTGCGACAGGCAGACGCGTCCGCCGCGCACGGGAACGTGAAGTCCGGCGCCCCCCAGCTTGACCCAGGTCAAAACTACATAGTTTTGTTTCCCTAGGCTTCGCTCGCTGGAATAAAGGGAGAGCGGCGATGTCGACACAGAGCAGCATGCATGTGTACCTGAACTGGGCCAAGGAGCGCCTTCACGAGATGGATGCGGCGCTGGATTCCTTCGACGCGACGGCGGCCAAGGCCGAGGCGGCGTCCAAGGTCAAGGCCGCAGAGATCATCGCCGACCTGAAGAAGCGGCGCGGCGAGCTCGAAGCGCTGCTCAAGACGCAATCCGAAGCCGGCGAAGCGGCACTGGCCGGCGCGAAGACGGAGCTCGACCGGCAGTGGGCCGAGTTCGAGACCCAGATGAAAGCCTATTTCGAGACTGCCGGCAAACAGGTCGATCAGCAGCAGGCGACGTTCAAGCAGATTGCCGCGGCACAGGCGAAGGCTTGGCAGGAGACCACCAACAGGTTTCGCGAGGCCGCGGCCAAGGTGACCACGGCGGGGACCACCGATATCGATGCCGTGCTCAAGCAGCTCAGATCCGACGCGAGCGAAGCTGGCGCGCATCTCGAAAAGCTGAAGCAGACCGGCAGCGAGTCCTGGTCGGTGCTGAGCGCCGCCTTGAGCGACTCCCGAAAAGCGTTCGACCAGGCCAATCAGGCGGCCTGGAATGCGCTGAAGGGGAGCGGCCCGAAAGGCTGAACGCCGCGCGACCCGTCCGGCCCGGTCACCCTTGTCTTGCGCGCCCCCGCGCCGGGGCGCCGTCGAGACCGGGATTGATCGGCAGCGTCGCGCCGGCGGCACCGCCGGCCTCGTAGGCTGCCGTCGACACCATGCGGCTTGTCGCCCGCTGGGTACGCAGCTTCATATCGAGCTTGTCGAACTCGGCGTCGACGACCGACGTCTTGAGAACGACCAGGCCGCGGCCGGTGCGTTCTCGTTGACCTGGTCGCGGCTCTTCTTCATCGCCACCAGGCGATCCGCGATCGAGGTCACCATGCCGAGCGCGAAGGAGGCATTGGCGAGATGCCGCTCCTGGTGACGAAACCGGGCATAATCGGCCGAGGTCTTGAAGCGGCCGAGCTCGGCGCGCACCGCGCCGTCGATCAGCTCGGCCAGATAATGCGCCTCCTCGACATCCGCTGACAGGCCGAAGAACACGTAGCTCGCTTCTCCAGCGGCATTCTTCTCGCGCCAGGCCCGCACGTGAGCGTTTCGGATAAAGGCCACCTCCGCCTCCAGACCCTTTGGGAGCATTGTGCTGCCGGCAGCACATCCTGACAGAGGCCTTGCTGTCAGCGGCTTCTGTTCGCGCATGCGTGTAGCTGCGTCTTGGAAAGATAGTTTGTTCGCTCCGTCACAAAGCTGGAGTGCCTTGATGCACGCCCGAAGAACTGTGGGCCATTACGCGCTTGGTGTGTGCAGAAAATGGTCTCAATCAGAGCCTCAAAGATCTCCGGCCTGCCCCAAAGGCTCATTAGTCAAACCAGCGTCTCTTCGGTTCAGTCACCATCAACCTCTTTCAACCATCACTGCTTGAAGCAATTCTCTCTGTGCCATTGGAGAAAGTGCGGGTGAGGACGGTCATTGGCGCGGTTTGGAGCGAATGCGAAGCCGGATGGGTTGATGAAGCCGCTGACGCGGTCGATGTCGTTCACGTGGCGCGAGATCAGGATCTGCAGATCATCGCCGAGGCTGATCAATCCGCGATCGAACATCCAATGCACCGTGCCGGACAGAGCCATCCCGTTGTTGACGAGATCCGGTCCGTTGGACGCGACAGGGCGGATGTGGGCGGCGTCGACCTCAGCGCGCCCGCCGCCATTGATCAGCTTCAGCCCGGTGATGGCGCAGCGCTCTCCATATGCGCGCAACACGATCTTGCGGAACACGCGATCACGCGCAATTCGCGAGGTGAGAGACTCGATACGGTCGCGGAGCTGTGCGTACACCAGAGGCGTTTGATCTTCGGCAAATCCGTCGACCGGTTGCGTCTCTTGAATGCGCGGCAGCACGGCGTCCCGATCATCCAGGCCGCGTTCGATGATGCGCTGAAAATCTGCCGGCGAAATCGGGCGCACGGCCGACTGGGCTCGCCCCGAAAGCTTCCCCTGCTGATTGAGCAGGCCGCGTTCGATCGGCCCTGTGAAATCGCTGAACTGAACGGGGTTGGCGAACTCGAGATATGAGCCGGGTTGCATGAGCGCGAGATACATTTCGGGCGCCTTCGGATCGGGGATGATCTGCTCGACCCGTGCGATGGCGAAATAGCCGCGCGTGCCCGGCACCTTCGTCGGCTCGAGGTAGACGATCCAGTCCCCGATGCTGCCCAGGGCGCGACCAAGATACTGCTTCGGAAATTGGTACTGCTCCGCCGGACTGTCGTCGTAGATCGAATCTGTCCGATGCATGAAGACGCAGTTGCTCATGCGGTCAGCTTAGCTGGGTTGCGGACCGTGGCAAATCGGGCAAAGTTGAAAACGCATCCACGGCGCGTCCCGAATTGCTTCATCGGCGAGTCGGGTTGTTTCCCGGTTGGTTGGCCTTCAGCCCGGGATTGATCGGCAGCGTCGCGCCGGCGGCACCGCCGGCCTCGTAGGCTGCCGTCGACACCATGCGGCTTGTCGCCCGCTGGGTACGCAGCTTCATATCGAGCTTGTCGAACTCGGCGTCGACGACCGACGTCTTGAGAACGACCAGGCCGCGGCCGGTGCGTTCGTTGACCTGGTCGCGGCTCTTCTTCATCGCCACCAGGCGATCCGCGATCGAGGTCACCATGCCGAGCGCGAAGGAGGCATTGGCGAGATGCCGCTCCTGGTGACGAAACCGGGCATAATCGGCTGATGTCTTGAAGCGGCCGAGCTCGGCGCGCACCGCGCCGTCGATCAGCTCGGCCAGATAATGCGCCACCTCGACATCCGCTGACAGGCCGAAGAACACGTAGCTCGCTTCTCCAGCGGCGTTCTTCTCGCGCCAGGCCCGGCAGTCGCAGAACTGTGCGACGGCGCCGATGCAGTCGTCGAGCGGAATGCGCTTCTTGCGATGCGTCTCATAGACCCTCCGCTCGCAAAGCGAGGTCTGCAGCTCGACATCCGACAGCGACAGATCATGCCGATCGAGCAGCTCGGCCACCTTGGCGGCCGCAGACAGCGCCTCGTCTTCGGTGCAGCCATTGGCCATGGTCTTGGCACGCAGCGCCTGGATGCGCGCCTTGAGCTTGTCCAACGCGACGGGATCTGAAGGCTGGTTCACAGGTCGCGCCTACGAAATCCCGGGCCGGCGGAACGGGGCGGTTGGGTATGGCGGAGAGGGAGGGATTCGAACCCCCGATAGGCTTGCACCTATGCCGCATTTCGAGTGCGGTGCATTCAACCACTCTGCCACCTCTCCAGGCGCAAATCAGGGGCGAGCCCCGGTGGTCGGGCGCCGTTCTAGGGCACGGCGGCGGGGGTGACAAGGCAGCCGGCCGAATTTTTCCCGCACTGTCCCAAAGCCGGGGCGCCGGTTGCGGTCCGCTCGTGGGGAAGCGGACCGCACGCGACGGCTGGGCGGCTGCACCGCCCGATCGCCGCGTTCCGAAGGCCCGGACTGACGCTTGGGCCCTCGAACCTCGCGAAAGGCGGCGCCGCTCAGCGGAACAGATCGAAATGGTAGTTGAGGCCGACCCGCACGCTGTGGATCTTCGCCGCGCGCCAGTCCGGCAGCGCGTCGTGCTTGAGGTCGGTGTAGAGATATTCAAGCTTGGCCGACCATTTCGGCAGGAACGCCCATTCCGCACCGCCGCCCGCCGTCCACCCCATCTTCACCTTGTGGATCGGGCCGTCCTTCAACTCGCCGGCCGCGAGACCGGCCGTCCCGTACAGGAACAGGCGCTGGTCGAGCATCGTGAAGCCGGCGCGGGCCCGCCCCGTGGTCAGCCAGGGCACGCTGACCGCGGGATTGACCAGATCGCCTTTGCGCGACAGACCGGCGAAATCGAGATCGTTCTCGATGCCGACCACGAGCAACGGCGAGACCTGGTAATTGTAGCCCGCTTGCAAGCCGCCGATCACGCCCGAGAGCTTCCCGCCATTGCCGCCGACGAGGTTCGTCACCGCATCATCGCCGGTGAAGGCCCCGCCGACATTGGCGCCGGCGTAGAAGCCGGTCCAGGAGAACGGTGCGGGGGCGTAGGCCGGCGCCTTGTAGGTTGTGGCCGGCATATCCGCCGCTCGTGCCACCGTCATAGCCAGCGCGGTCGCCGCGACGGCGGCCGCCCAATGGCTCGCGCCTGTGATCCTCATGTCCTCAACACTCCGTTTGGCGCCGGCTCGGGCCGGCCAATCCCACCCCAATTAGGATAGGCCTTTATAAAACCGACTAGACGGCTTGTAAATAGGTCAAGGCAACGATGCGGCAATCATCAGGCGTGATTGCGCGGATGGCCGGATCCCAACGCGGAGAAAAAAAGCAAGGTGGGACCGCCGTACGCTGACACATGCCGGCGGTCCCGTGTCGCTACATCTTGGGGAAACCGACGGAAGAGACGGGGGTCAATCCGGCCGGCCTGAGCGACACGAAGGACCCTGGGCCATCCGGGCCCACATCGCAACGCAAACCGGTCCTTAACCTAACCCGTCAAGGTTACCGTGCGTCGCAGCCATCCGCTTGGCAGCACAGCGATTTTTACCATCCTCCGGAGCAGGCCCCGCCGCAGGACGCCGCCGCGAGCCTGCCTGCCGCGCCGATGGCCGCGGCTTCGGTCCTGCCCATTTGGACAATACCGCCGGGCCGCTAATCCTTCTTCTTCTTCGCGGTCTTCTTCTCGTCGGCCTTGTCGACCTTGTCCTTGCGGCCGTTCTCCTTGCGGCGGTTGGTGAAGCGGGCATTGCCGAGCCCGGTGCCGATGGTCAGCACCCCCCAACGCTCGAAATCCTGCATGAACGGCACCTCAGAAAGGCCCTGCACGACGCCGTCATTGTGCATCAGCACGGCCGTGTCGTGATCGCCGACCATCGGGATCGCCTCGACCAAGCTGGCCGGCAGATTGAACTTGCTGCTCTCCCAATTGCCCGGCAGGTTCTGCGCGCCCTTCTCGATCGAGCCGTCGTCATTGATGACGCCGGGACAGGCCATGCCGATGAACGGCGCGAGCTTGAGGCCCTCGGTGTCCGCCTCCTCGATCAGCCCTTTGAGCATCTTGGCCAGCCGTTTCACCGCACCCTCGCGCGTCGGCTCGTCATCGGCATGGCGCCACAGATCGGACTTCCAGACCGCAGCCTTGGAGAGGTCCGGGGACTTCTTCCAGCACGTCTCGACCACGCCGCAGCGGATATTGGTGCCGCCGATGTCGACCGCGAGGATGCTGTCATGGGCCTCGAAGATCCAGGACGGCGCCAGATGCAGCGCGCCGATCAGGCCGGCATCGTCGGGATGGTAGCGGATCGGCTCCAGCTCGACGCCGAAGCCCTCGTCCTTCAGGATAATCTCGGTGCGCGCGATGGCGAGCTCGCCAAGCCGGGAATCGCGAAAGCCGCCGCCGACCACGATGCATTCGGTCTTGGCCCAGGCCTTGGTGCGCAGGAAGCGGCGGGTGACATGGGCGAGCTCCTGGGCGAATTCCTCGATGGCCGAATGGATCACGGCCGAGGCCTCGGTGTCGTCGCCGACCAGGATGTCGTCGAGCGCCTTCTTGCTGATGGTGTCGCTGTCCTCGTCGCCGAAAGGGTCCTTGCCGGATTTGCGCAGGGGTTTGCGCCAGCGCTCCAGGATCTTTCGGAAGGCGCCCTTGGAGGCGCGGTCGCCGAGGAACCCGTCCTCGTCCTTGATCTCGATATTGAAGCTGTCGATCTCAACCGACGGCAGCCGCGCGGCGCCGTGACGGGCAATGCCCGTGGTGGTCATGACGTCGTCGGCCATGTCTCGCTCCGTTTACGCGGGGGACAACGGCGGACAGAACGGTTGGTTCGGAGGAGTGAGCGAATAGCGAGTAGGGAGTAGGGAGTAGCGAATAGGGGTCGCCGCGGCCTTCCCCTATTCGCTATTCGCCATTCGCCCTCTCCACTTCCCTTGACTCCCCCGCCCCGGTCGCTATAAGCGCCCGATCGACCGGCGCGAGCTTCTCGCGCCGATTGCTGTTGCGCGTATCAGACGGGCGTCGATGCCCGGGACACGCCAACGCTGGCCCTGCTCGGGCCGGACCCCATGAACCATAACGACTGAACAAGAAGCCGACCCGGGGCGACAGCGCTCTGAGGCCGGGATCGAACACGAAGGATGAGAACGATGTTCGCAGTCATCAAAACCGGCGGCAAGCAATACCGCGTCGCCCCGGATGATGTGCTTGAGATCGGCAAGATCGACGGTGAACCCGGCACGATCGTGCAGCTGAACGAGGTGCTGGTGGTCGGCGGCGACACTCCGGTGCTGGGCGTGCCCGCCGTGGCCGGCGCATCGGTGGCCGTCGAGGTCCTCGACCACAAGCGCGGCCCCAAGGTCATCGCGTTCAAGAAGCGCCGCCGCAAGAATTCGCGCCGCAAGCGCGGCTACCGGGACGAGCTGACCTTGATCCGGGTCAGCGAGATCCTGACCGATAACGCCAAGCCGACCAAGGGCCCGCGGCCGAAGAAGGTCAAGACGGAAGCTCCGGCGGCCGAAGCTGCCGAGTAACTTGCCGGCGCGCCTGGCGCGCGGCCTCGGCTGACACCTCATCACGCGCGGATTTTTTCCGCGCGCTTCGGAAATGTGAATGATCCCTTAGCGGAATCGCGCTAATTGTGATCGCGAGATCGGAGACGAGCGATGGCTCATAAAAAGGCAGGCGGTTCATCCCGCAACGGACGCGACTCCAAGGGCAAACGCCTCGGCATCAAGGCGTTCGGCGGCGAGCGCGTCATTCCCGGCAACATCATTGCGCGTCAGCGCGGCACGACCTGGCATCCTGGCCTCAATGTCGGCATGGGCACGGACCACACCCTGTTCGCCAAGATCGAGGGCGTCGTCGAATTCCATGCGCGCGCCAACCGTACGTTCATCTCGGTGCGTCCGGTAGCCGCCCAGGCTGCCGAATAGAATACGGTGGAACACGTCGCGTCCGCCGGGTCCTGATGAACCGGCGGAGCGCCAGATGGCTCCAGGGGAGGCGGGACAACCGGCCTCCCCTTTTCATTTCTGCTGATCTTCAGCTGATTCCGAAGCGTCGATGGAGCCCGACATGCTGCAGGACATCACGACTCCCACCTTGCGCGAGGCGAGACCTTGCGTCCTCGAGACACCCAGGCTGACGCTACGTCCGCCCGTGCTCGCGGACGTCTCCGCCATCGCCCGTCTCGCCGATGATCGCCGCATCGCCGAGAACACCCGCCGCCTGCCGCACCCTTATTCCGAGGTCGATGCCGCCCGCTTCGTGCGCGGACTGGAGCAGACCGGCGAGACCGCCTTCCTGATCGAACATCTCGATGCGCCGATTGGTATCGTCGGCATCAACCGGCCCGCGCAAGGCCGCGCCGAGCTCGGCTACTGGCTGGGCGTCGCGCATTGGGGCCGCGGCTTCGGCACCGAAGCGGCGCGTGCCGCGATCGACTATTTCTTCGGCGCGAGCGACGAGACCGTGCTGATCGGACACGCCCGCGTCAGCAATCCAGCCTCGCGCAACGTCCTGGAGAAGTGCGGCTTCCAATGGACCGGCGTCGAGCTGCACCGCTTCGAGGTGATCGGCTCGTCGGCCCCGGTCGACGCCTTCCGCCTGACCCGCGGCGTCTGGGCCTCGCTGAAGGCCTGGGCCAATGCGGGCCGGCGGTAACCGACGTCACCCTCCCCTGAAGGGGGAGGGTCGATCGCACGCGAAGCGGGCGAGCGGGGTGGGGTGATGTCTCCGCGAACGCCGCTGTCCGGGATAGATCACCCCACCCCGCCTCACGTTTCGCTTCGCTCCTCGTGAGGCGCCCCTCCCCCTCGAGGGGAGGGTGAAAGCTCATACCGGCGGATTCACCGCGCCCGCGCCCTGCCCCAGGCTGCGTTCGCGCAGGTAGATGTACAGCCCGGCGCCGATGATGATGGTGGCCCCGATGATGGTCGCGGGGTGCGGCACGTCGCCGAACACGACGAAGCCGAACAGCACGGCCCAGACGATCATCGTATATTGATAGGGCACGACCACCGAGGCCGGTGCCAGCTTGAGCGAGCGGTTGACGCAGAACAGCGCGGTGACCGAGATGATGCCCGCGAGCGCGAACATCAGCAGGCTGCCGGGTGTCGGGGTGACCCAGCCGAACGATGACGTTGCCGCGCCGAGCAGGAAGGTGCCCGCGAATTGCGAGGACGCCATCACGATGTCGGGCGTCGATCGCAGCGAGCGGGTGATCAGCATCAGCACCGCGAAGGACAGGCTGCCGCCGAGCGCGATCAGCGCCGGCAGGCTGAATGTCTGTGCCGAGGGCCTGAGCGCGATCAAGACGCCGCAGAAGCCGATCAGGATCGCAGTCCAGCGCCGCCAGCCGACATGCTCGCGCAAGACCAGCGCCGACAGCGCGGTGACGAAGATCGGCCCGGCGAGATAATAGGTGATCACATCGGCGAGCGGCAGATAGACGGTGGCGAGAAAGAATGCGGCGACCTCGAGCGTCGAGAGGATCACCCGCACCAGCTGCAGCCAGGGCCGCTCGAGCTGCAGGAACGCGGCGCGGTTGCGCCAGATGAATGGCGCGAGCAGCAGCAGCGCCGCGCAGGCGCGCAGCCACAGCAGCTGGCCGACGGCATAGGTCGACACCAGGAACTTGCCCAGCGCATCGCCGAACGAGAACATCGCGATCGACAGCAGCATCAGGCCGATGCCGGCCAGCCGCGCCGAGCGCTCATCGTTTGTGGTAGAGATTCGGGACAGCACGCTCATGATGGCGCTGCCTTATCAGGCCGGCCTGGACGGCTCCAGCCCTTCCGCCGGACGCGTGACGCAGCCCTGCCGCAACCCCTGCGCAACGCTTGTTCAAGCCTTGCGCAGTGCTGATTGACCGCTCGAAATTAAGGCTGAGAGCTGAATCAGGCCCATTCTGCGGTTGCCGTAGGGGCCTGCCTCGCCTACGTAGAGCGCATCATGAAATTCCTCGATGAAGCCAAGGTCTATGTGCGCTCCGGCGACGGCGGCAACGGTTGCGTTGCGTTCCGGCGCGAGAAGTTCATCGAGTTCGGCGGGCCGAACGGCGGTAATGGCGGCCGTGGCGGCGATGTTGTGATCGAGGCCGTCGATGGCCTCAACACCCTGATCGACTACCGCTACCAGCAGCATTTCAAGGCCCAGAGGGGCGGAAACGGGTCGGGCAAGGACTGCCACGGCGCCGGCGGCAAGTCGGTGGTGCTCAAGGTTCCCGTCGGCACCCAGATCTTCGACGAGGACCGCGAGACCCTGATCCACGACTTTACCACCGTCGGCGAGCGCTTCGTTCTGGCCCAGGGTGGCAATGGCGGCTTCGGCAACGCCCATTTCAAGTCACCCACCAACCGGGCGCCGCGCCATGCCAATCCGGGCCAGCTCGGCGAGGAGCGCTGGATCTGGCTGCGGATGAAGCTGATCGCCGATGCCGGCCTGGTCGGCCTGCCCAACGCCGGCAAGTCGACCTTCCTGTCCAAGGTCTCCGCTGCCAAGCCGAAGATCGCCGATTATCCGTTCACCACGCTGCATCCGCAGCTGGGCGTCGTGAACGCCGATGGCCGCGAGTTCGTGCTGGCGGACATTCCCGGCCTGATCGAGGGCGCCCATGAGGGCGCCGGTCTCGGCGACCGCTTTCTCGGCCATGTCGAGCGCTGCCGCGTGCTGCTGCACCTCGTCGACGCCACCTGCGAGCATGCCGGCAAGGCCTACAAGACGGTGCGGCACGAGCTCGAGGCCTATGGCGGCGACCTGACCGACAAGGTCGAGATCGTCGCGCTGAACAAGATCGACGCGGTCGATCCGGACGAGCTGAAGAAGCAGAAGGACCGGCTGAAGCGCGCCGCCAAGAAGACGCCGCTACTGATCTCCGGCGCGACCGGCGAGGGCGTCAAGGAGGCTTTGCGCAAGCTCGCCGACGTGGTCAGCGAGCAGCCGGTGTCCATCAAAGCCAAGAGCACCAGCGACAGCGCGGCGACCGAGGAGCCATGGGCGGCGCCGCTGCCACCGCAGGGCTGAGCTGACGCCAGCCTTGTGAGCTGACACCAGTCTTGCCTCGCACGCCTCCACTTGCGACACTCACCGCCATCCATCAACACACAGCCCCCGTCAGTGCCGACCGCGCATCCGTTGCGCGCCTCTCATCACGAAGCGAGGGACTGCACTGCTCCCGTTCAAAGCCGCCCTTTCAAAACCATGGCCAGCCCCCGTCTCGAAAATTTCCGCCGCATCGTCGTCAAGGTCGGCTCGTCGCTGCTGGTCGATTCCGAGGCCGGCGAGGTCCGCGCCTCCTGGCTTGCGGCGCTCGCCGCCGACATCGCGCGACTGCACGGTCGCGGTTGCGAGCTCCTGGTGGTGTCGTCAGGCTCGATCGCGCTCGGCCGCAGCCGGCTGAAGCTGCCGCGCGGGCCGCTCAAACTGGAGGAGAGCCAGGCAGCCGCCGCCGTCGGCCAGATCGCGTTGGCACGGATCTGGTCGGAGGTGCTGGGCGCCCACGGCATCGGCGCCGGACAGATCCTGGTCACCTTGCAGGACACCGAGGAGCGCCGCCGCTATCTCAATGCGCGCTCGACGATCGCCAAGCTGCTGGACTGGCGCGCGGTACCGGTCATCAACGAGAACGACACGGTCGCGACGGCCGAAATCCGCTACGGCGACAATGACCGCCTCGCCGCACGCGTCGCGACCATGGCCAGTGCCGACCTGCTGGTGCTGCTGTCCGACATCGACGGCCTCTACACCGCGCCGCCGGCGCAGGATCCGAACGCGCGGCTGATTCCGGTGGTCGAGAGCATCACCGCCGACATCGAGGCGATGGCCGGCAGCGCCGCGTCGGAGTTCTCGCGCGGCGGCATGCGCACCAAGATCGAGGCCGCCAAGATCGCCACGACCGGCGGCACCCACATGCTGATCGCCTCCGGCAAGATCGAGCACCCGCTGGCGGCGATCGCCAATGGCGGCCGCTGCACCTGGTTCCTGACCCCCGCCAACCCCGTCACCGCACGCAAACGCTGGATCGCAGGCTCGCTGGAGCCGAAGGGCACGCTGACCATCGACGCCGGCGCCGTCACCGCGCTGCGCGCCGGCAAGAGCCTGCTGCCCGCGGGCGTCATCCGGGTGGACGGCCAGTTCGCCCGCGGCGATGCGGTGGTAGTGCGCGGGCCGGATACCCACGAGATCGGCCGCGGCCTGGTCGCATATGACGCCGACGATGCCGAGCGCATCAAGGGCCGGTCCTCGCCGGATGTCGCCGTCATCCTCGGCATGTCCGGCCGCGCCGAGATGATCCATCGCGACGACCTGGTGATCGGCCCGGCGGGGGCAATGGGATAGCGCAGCCGCTTGCGCTGGGCCCAAAAATCCGTAAAATACGGAAAACGAGGTGCTTTTGATGGCGCGCGCAGCAGCAACCGATTTGGCCAAGAATTTTGGCGAATGGCACGACAAGGCCATGCGGGAGCCGGTCGTGATCACCAAGCATGGCCGCGAAAGCGCCGTCCTGCTCTCCGCCGAGACGTACCAGAAGCTCGTCGACGGCTACCGCGAAGTAATCCCGACGACGGACTTGAGCGACGCCCTCGCGGGTGCCCTGGTGAACAGCGAGATCCCCGAAGAATACCGCTGGGAGGCGACGGACGACGACATCACCGATGAGCGCCGGGGCGTCGGCGGTGAATGAGTGAGATCGTCACGCGGGCGCAGCTTCCGAAGCGCCCATTGCCCGGTCTCGTGATCTGCTATTCCTACCTCTGGCATCGGGAAGCGGAGAAGCGGCAGATCGAGGGATTGAAGAACCGCCCGTGCGCCGTCGTGCTGACCTATGAACGAATTCCAGCTTTCCCTGATCGTATCGTCGCCGACGTCGTCCCGATCACTCATGCCGCTTCGCCAGACGCGATCGAAATCCCGATTGCGGTCAAGCGCCGGATGGGTCTCGACCAGGATCATTCCTGGATCGTGACCAGCGAATTGAACCGGTTCTTCTGGCCGGGGCACGACATCCGCCGCGCGCGAGAAGACTGGCAACCGGGCGGGCCGATGTGGCATTGGGGGTTCCTGCCGGTCAGCCTCTTCAACAGCGTCAAAGACGCGGTTCTCCGCCATCGGGCGGCGGCGACGCTGTCGGTGACGCCCCGCTCCTGATCGCGGGCTGAGTGCGCTGGCTTCGCATCAGTTCAATTTCCGTGCTAGAACATCGCCTTAATTCAAGGTTGGAACGCCCATGACCGCGCCCCTCAAAGCCATCGACGGCAGCGCCGATCTGCCTGCGCTGATGAACGACCTCGCAAGCCGCGCCCGTGCTGCGGCGCGTGTGCTGGCGCTGGCACCGGCCGCGCAGAAGAACCGGGCGCTGGAGGCGATGGAGCGGCTGATCCGGGCTCGCGCGGACACGATCATCGCCGCCAATGCCGAGGACGTCGTCGAGGCCAAGGCCGCCGGCATCACCTCCTCCTTCCTCGATCGCCTGACCTTGACCCCGGCCCGCGTCACCGCCATGGCCGACGGCATTGCCGCTGTACGCGAGGTCGCCGATCCCATCGGCGTCGTCACCGAGAGCTGGCAGCGGCCGAACGGCATGACCATCGAGCGCGTGCGTGTGCCGCTCGGCGTGATCGGCGTGATCTTCGAGAGCCGTCCGAACGTGGCGGCCGATGCCGGCGTGCTGTGCCTGAAGTCCGGCAATGCCGTGATCCTGCGTGGCGGCTCGGACTCGTTCCGCTCCTGCCGCGCCATTCACGAATGCTTGGTCGAAGGCCTGCGCGAGGCCGGCCTGCCGGACGCGGCGATCACGCTGGTGCCGACGCGCGACCGCGCCGCCGTGGGCCTGCTGCTGTCCGGCCTGAACGGCGGCGTCGACGTCATCGTGCCGCGCGGCGGCAAGAACCTTGTCGCCCGCGTCGAGGCCGAGGCGCGGGTGCCGGTGTTCGCGCATCTCGAAGGCGTCAACCACGTCTATGTCGATGGCGCCGCCGACCTCGAGATGGCGAAGTCGATCGTGCTGAACGCCAAGATGCGCCGCACCGGCGTGTGCGGCGCGGCCGAGACGCTGCTGATCGATCGCGCGTCGCAGGACAAGATCAAGCCTTTGGTCGACATCCTGATCAACGCCGGCTGCGAGGTGCGGGGTGACGATGCCGTGCGTGCGGCCGATGCGCGGGTGAAGCCCGCCAGCAACGAGGACTGGGACACCGAATATCTCGACGCGGTGATCGCCGCGAAGGTCGTCGACGGTGTGGAAGGCGCGATCGCGCACATCCAGGCGCACGGTTCGCACCACACCGACGCAATCGTCACCGCGGACCCTGCCGCCGCCGACAAGTTCCTCAACGAGGTCGATTCCGCGATCGTGCTGCACAATGCCTCGACGCAATTCGCCGATGGCGGCGAGTTCGGCTTCGGCGCGGAGATCGGCATCGCCACCGGCAAGTTTCATGCACGTGGGCCGGTGGGCGTGGAGCAGTTGACGAGCTTCAAATACCGCATTCACGGCACCGGACAGACCCGGCCATGACTGCCGCATCCTGTGGTTGAGTTTCCTGAGCAGCAGGCCGAGGCCGGGCCGACCGCCACGGCAGCCATGCGCCTTGCGATCCGCCAGACGCTGCCGCCTCACAGCGACGGCATGCGCATCGGCCTGCTCGGCGGCTCGTTCAACCCGCCGCACCAGGCCCATCGCGCGATCAGCCTGTTCGCGCTGAAGCGGCTGCAGCTCGACCGCGTGTGGTGGCTGGTCACACCCGGCAATCCGCTCAAGGACAATGGCGGACTGCATGCGCTCGCCGAACGCGCTGCCGCGGCGCGCAAGGTGGCAGCGGATCCGCGCATCGAAATCAGCTGTCTCGAATCCGTCATCGGCACCCGCTACACTGCCGACACGATTGATTACCTGCGCCGGCGCGCCTCGCGTCTTCGCTTCGTGTGGATCATGGGCGCCGACAATCTCGCGCAGTTCCATCGCTGGCAAAAGTGGCAGCACATCGCGGCCCAGGTTCCGATGGCCGTGGTCGATCGCCCGCCCCGCAGCTTCCGCGCTCTGAACGCACCCGCCGCCCGCGCATTGGCGCGCTATCGCCTGCCCGAGGCCGATGCCGGCCGCTTGGCTGACCGCGCCGCGCCGGCCTGGGTGTACCTCACCGGGCTGAAGCTGAGCCTGTCGTCGACCGGGTTGAGGAACCCGGACGGCAGTTGGAAGTCTGTCTGACCTGTGCCGCGACCCGCGCGGCATCGGATGTGCATAGTGTGTCGCAGATAGTGCGTCGCAGTCCGCCCCTGCCCGAGGCGGGCTGATGGTTAAAAAGTCGGGCCGGAGTGCCAGAATCCGGGGGACTGGATTATTGAAACAGTTAACCCCACATGGCTAGTATGGTCAGCAGGCCGGATGGATTCGGCCTGCGATACAGTGAAAGGAATGGTCCCTGACCACATCTGTATTGTCCCAGTCGGCCTTACCCAAGACCAAGGCAACGACCTCCAAGTCGGCGACTGCCAAGGCGCGTAAGACTCCGACCCACGATGCGGCCTTGCAGGCGCAACCCGACGCCGACAAGACTCTGCGCACGATCCTCTCCCGCCTCGAGGACATGAAGGCGGAAGAGACGGTCACCATCGATCTTCACGGCAAATCGGCGTATTCCGACTACATGGTCATCACGACAGGCCGCTCCAACCGGCACGTCGGCTCGATCGCGGAAAACGTCGCCAAAGGCCTCAAGGAGGCCGGGGCCAAGAAGGTCCATATCGAGGGCTTGCCCAATTGCGACTGGGTGCTGATCGATTCCGGTGACGTGATCGTGCACGTGTTCAGGCCTGAGGTCCGCGAGTTCTACAACCTCGAGCGGCTGTGGACACAAGGGCCCAACCCGGCAAAGACGCTGTAGATCACGATCATTTCGGAAAGCCGGTTGCCGCTGTTCCGGATCGTGCTCTAGCGCCGCCGGGCGATACGAATCGGCCTGCGCACGTGATAGAGCGTGCGCATGCGCATCGTCTTGATCGCCGTTGGCCGATTGAAGCAGGGTCCGGAGCGGGAGCTCGCGGAGCGTTACCGCGAGCGCTTCGACGATCTCGGCCGCAAGCTCGGCTTCCGCGGTCTCGACCTTCATGAACTACCGGAAAGCCGCGCACGCGACGCGGCCACGCGGATCAGCGAGGAAGCGGCAGCCATTGCGGCGCTGATTCCGGACAGATCCGTGCTTGTCTGCCTCGACGAACGCGGCCAGAACATCGACAGCACGAGTTTGGCGGCACAGATCGGACGCTGGCGCGACGAAGGCGTTCCGGCGGCCGTGTTCGTCATCGGCGGCGCCGACGGACTTTCGCCCGAATTACGGCGCAGAGCCAAGCTCGGGGTGGCGTTCGGGGCTGCGACCTGGCCTCATCAGATCGTTCGCGTTCTGCTGTTCGAGCAGATTTACCGTACTGCTACGATCCTGGCGGGTCACCCCTACCACCGCGCTTGAATCAGTTAAGATCGGAGCACATTAAGGACGTCGATGTTCGCTGCGCGGCCCCCCACTCGCTCACCTGCCACCGTCCGCAGCGGCCGGACGTGCAGCGCGTGGATGACCGCCGCGGTGAGCCTCGCAGCCTTGAGCCTCACTCCGCTGGGCCTCACTCCGCTGACCAGCACGCCGGCGGCAGCCCAGACCGGCCTCCGCCCGTCCATCGCCGGTACACCCTCACCGACACCGCCGACCCCGGAGCAGCTGAAGCAGCGCGCGCAGGAGCTCGAGGCCGCGCGTGCCGCGCAAAAGGCGGCTGCCGAGGCGCAGGAGCGGTTGAAGGCGGAGATCGCGACGCTCGGGGAGGACCGCGGCAAGCTCAACCAGCAGCTGATCGACGTCGCCTCGCAGGTGCGGAGCGTCGAGGTCAGAGTCGGCGAAGCCGAGACCCGCCTGCGCGGCCTCGATGGTCGCGAGCAGGATCTTCGCACCTCTTTGGAAGCGCGGCGCACCGAGATCATCGAAGTATTGGCCGCCTTGCAGCGCGCTGGCCGCCGCACGCCGCCGGCGCTGCTCGTCCGGCCCGAGGACGCGCTGCAATCGCTGCGCACCGCCATGCTGCTCGGCTCGGTGGTTCCTGAGATGCGCGGCCGGGCCGAAAAGCTCTCGACCGATCTCGGCGAACTCGTCGCCCTGCGCAAGACCATCGCCACTGAGCGCGACAAGCTGGCCGCCGATCGCGACAAGCTCCGCACCGATCAAACCCGGCTCGCCGCGCTGGTCGAGGAGCGGCAGCGCAAGCAGGCGACGGCCGAGAAGGACATGGAGGCCGAGAGCCTCCGCGCTGTGGCGCTCGCCCAGCAGATCGACACGCTGCAGGGGCTGATCTCGACCATGGAGCTCGACATCAAGAGCGCCGCCAAGGCGGCCTCGACCGCGAGCCTGCAGGGCGTTCCGGTCAACGGCAAGCCCGATGCGAACGCCTTGCGCAATCCGGGCCGCAAGACGCCGGCGATCGCCTTCGCGTCGACCAAGGGCATGCTGACCTACCCCGTCAACGGCACCAAGCTTCGGGAATTCGGTGCATCCGACGGCGCGGGCGGCGTCGATAAAGGCATTTCCTTGGCGGCCCGTCCGGGGGCTCAGGTCACAACCCCGTGTGATGGCTGGGTTGTGTATGCCGGCCCCTTCCGCAGCTACGGACAACTCTTGATCCTTAACGCCGGTGGCGGGTATCATGTCTTGATCGCCGGGATGGAGCGCATTTCCGTCAACATCGGGCAGTTTGTTCAGACGGGAGAGCCGGTCGCGACCATGGGTACGACGTCCCAGGTCGCCTCCATTCTCGCTACCAATGCGAGTCAACCAGTGCTCTATGTCGAGTTCCGTAAGGACGGCACTCCAATCGATCCAGGCCCATGGTGGGCCGCAAATGAAGGCGAAAAGGTACGCGGATGATGCGTAAGACTTCGGTAATTCTCCTGAGCGCGGCCACCGGTGCGGCATTGACCTTGTTCGTGACTCAACCACGCGCGGTGTTGATGGGATCGACCGCGCGCGCCGCAACTGCCGACACCTATCGCCAGCTCAACCTGTTCGGCGACGTGTTCGAACGGGTGCGCAGCGACTATGTCGAGAAGCCGGACGACTCGAAACTGGTCGAATCCGCCATCAGCGGCATGCTGTCCGGCCTCGATCCGCATTCGAGCTACATGGATGCAAAGAGCTTCCGCGACATGCAGGTGCAGACCCGCGGCGAGTTCGGCGGCCTCGGTATCGAAGTCACGATGGAAGATGGCCTGATCAAGGTGGTGTCGCCGATCGACGACACCCCGGCCTCGAAGGCCGGCATCCAGGCCAACGACATCATCACCAATCTCGACGAAGAAGCGGTGCAGGGCCTCACCCTCAACCAGGCGGTCGAGAAGATGCGCGGCCCGGTCGGCACCAAGATCAAGCTGAAGGTGGTGCGCAAGGGCGCCGACAATCCGCTCGATATTACGCTGACCCGCGACAATATCCGCGTCCGCTCGGTGCGCTCGCGCATCGAATCCGACGATATCGCTTATATCCGCATCACCACCTTCAACGAGCAGACCACCGAAGGCCTCAAGAAGAGCATCGCCGATCTGCAGACCCAGATCGGAGACAAGCTGAAGGGATACGTCATCGATCTGCGCAACAATCCGGGCGGCCTGCTCGAAGAGGCCGTCACGGTGTCCGACGCGTTCCTGGAGCGCGGTGAGATCGTCTCCACCCGCGGCCGCAACGCCGAGGAGACGCAGCGCCGCTCCGCGCATGCCGGCGACCTCACCAAGGGCAAGCCGGTCATCGTGCTGATCAATGGCGGCTCGGCCTCGGCCTCCGAGATCGTGGCCGGCGCGCTGCAGGACCACAAGCGTGCGACGCTGGTTGGCACGCGCTCGTTCGGCAAGGGCTCGGTGCAGACGATCATCCCGCTCGGCGCCGGCAACGGCGCGCTGCGTCTGACGACTGCGCGCTACTACACGCCGTCGGGCAAGTCGATCCAGGCCAAGGGCATCGTGCCAGACATCGAAGTGCTGCAGGATGTGCCAGACGAGTTGAAGTCGCGCACCGACACCAAGGGCGAGGCTTCGCTGCGCGGCCATCTGAAGAACGATGGCGACGAGAAGACCGGCTCGCAGTCCTACGTGCCGCCGGATGCCAAGGACGACAAGGCGCTCAAGCTCGCCGCCGACCTGCTGCACGGCATCAAGAACAGCGCCAACACGCCGGCGCCCACCACCGACAAGGCGGCAGCCGACAAGCCGGCGACCAAGGCGGCCAACTAAGCCGATCCTGCCAGCAACGACATCGACTTCGGAAGGCGGCCGCAGGGCCGCCTTTTTCGTTGGAAGGAGCCTCTTTCCACCGTGCCCGGGTCCCGCGGATCTACGGTCCCGGACACGAAGCCTGTGCCTGAATCGTCGCCGTGGTATCGTAGGCCTGATTGATTCGGGAATTTTGATGACAGAGACGGCCGACGAGCTGAGCGCCCCGCTCGGACAGACGGAGAAGCGTCGCAGGCGCCGCATTCGGCTTCCCTTCACGCTCCTGCAGGCTCTCGCCGTGCTGCTCGGCCTGTTGCTGGTGGTGTTCGCCGGCTTCGCTCTGTTCGGCGACAATCCGCTCGGCGGCGAGCCGATTGCCCGGATCGCGATCAACGCGGGCGCCAAGCCGGACGACAAATCGGGCGCTGCAAAGCCGGACGCCAAGCATGAGGCGACGTCCGAGCACGGCGCTGCCGCGCCGGCCAAGCAGGAGGGCGGCGACCGCAAGACCGTCACCATCATCGATGGATCGAGCGGCGCGCGCCAGGAGGTGGCGATTGGCGGCGGTGGCAGCGAGACAGCCGAACCAGGCGCGGCAGCGAGCCAGATGCCGGGCGTCGATCCGCGGCTGCTGGAGAAATCGCGCTACGGCATGATCCCGGTGATGGCCGATGGCGTGAAGCCGTTCACCGCCTATGCGGCCGAGGCCGACCGGGCCAAGGCCGCCCGGATGCCGGCCGTCGCCATCGTGATCGGCGGTCTCGGCGTCGGCGCGGCCAAGACGGTCGAGGCCATCATGAAGCTGCCACCGGCCGTGACCCTGGCCTTCACCCCCTATGGCGCCGACCCGACCAAGCTGGCCGAGCGGGCGCGGGCCCAGCGCCACGAGATCCTGCTGCAGGTGCCGATGGAGCCCTACGACTATCCGGACAATGATCCGGGACCGCAGACGCTGCTCGCCACGCTTGGGCCGGACCAGAACATCGACCGCCTGTTTTGGCACATGAGCCGGCTGCAGGGCTATGTCGGTATCGGCAATTTCATGGGCGCGCGTTTCGTCGCCACGGAAGCAGCGATGCAGCCGATCGTGAACGAGGCTGCCAAGCGCGGGCTTGCGCTGTTCGATGACGGCGCCGCGCCACGCAGCGTGGCCGCTTCGCTGGCCGCCGGGCGGGCCATGCCGTTCGCCAAGGGCGATGTGGCCATCGACGCGGTGCCGACGCCGGTCGAAATCGACAATGCGCTCGCCAAGCTGGAAAGCCTCGCCAAGGAGCGCGGCATCGCGATCGGCACCGCCTCCGCCCTGCCGGTCTCGATCGACCGCATCGGGGCCTGGATCAAGGGGCTCGATCGCAAGGGCATTCTGCTGGTGCCATTGACAACTGCGATGCTGAAATCAAAATCGAACTGAACGGACGTACGCCGCGGCGACGTCGGAGCGGAGCCTGAGCGACGACGCCCGGAGCAACGCAGGAAGGCCGAGACGGAATGACGCGCTACGAGGACCTGCCCTACCGCACCTGCGTCGGCATCGCGCTGATCAACTCGGAAGGGCTGGTGTTCATCGGTCGCCGCGCTGGCGGCATCGAGCATGTCGACGACGCCCATGTCTGGCAGATGCCGCAAGGCGGCGTCGACCCCGGTGAAGACGCCTGGGAGGCGGCCAAGCGCGAGCTTTATGAGGAGACCAGCGTCCGTTCCGTCGAGAAGCTGGCCGAGATCGACGACTGGCTGACCTACGACATTCCCCGCACCGTGGCCGGCCGGGCCTGGAAAGGACGCTATCGCGGCCAGCGGCAGAAATGGTTTGCCCTGCGCTTCACGGGAACGGATACCGAGATCGACGTCGAGCGTCCGGGCGGCGGCGTCCACAAGGCCGAATTCATCAGCTGGCGCTGGGAGCCGATGCAGAACCTGCCGACGCTGATCGTGCCGTTCAAGCGGCCGGTCTATGAGCGCGTGGTCAAGGAATTCGCCGCCCTCGCCGGCAAGTGACCTCTTCGGCCACGCCTTGACGCTTCGCGCGGTCTCGCTTTGAGGCGGTGGCGTCGCGCTGCACATGCAAACAATCTCTGCAGCTCGGCCGCGACAACGCCGTCACGATGCGTTGCTATCCGGCGCAAAATCCCATGGATGAGAGCATGACCGAAACCAGACCCTACCGGCCGAATGTCGGCATCGCGCTGTTCAATGCTGACGGCCTCGTCTTTCTCGGACGCCGCTTTCGCGACGATGGGCCGGAGATCATCCTGCCTGGCCTCGAATGGCAGATGCCGCAAGGCGGGGTCGATCCCGGCGAGGACCTGCAGGCGGCGGCCCGGCGCGAGTTGTGGGAGGAGACCGGCATTCGCGACGCCGAGATTCTCGGCGAATCCGACTGGCTGACCTACGAGTTTCCGCCGTTCAAGGATCCCAACCACCGCCTCGCCGGCTTTCGCGGCCAGCGCCAGAAATGGTTTGCCATGCGCTTCACGGGACGCGAGGCGGACATCGACCCGGTGACGCCGCGCAATGGCCAGCCGGCAGAGTTCGACGCCTGGCGCTGGGAGCACCTGGCGCGCGTGCCCGATCTGGTGGTGCCGTTCCGCCGCGAGGTCTACCGCGCCGTGGCGCAGGCATTTTTGGGAATCGCAAGGAGCGGCGGCTAGATCATGATGCGTTTTCACGGAAACGCATCATGATCTTTCCTCCTTGTTTGAGCATGACCTTGTCGGAACACCGGTTTCCACTTTCCCGGATCATGCTCTCGCTAATTCGGCTCGACCGTGAACGGGCCGATCGCAATGACACGACAGTCGCTGTCCTGCGTGGAGCAATCCGCCAGCGCGCCGCCGATCGCGGTCTCCTCGCGGTCGCCGTTGAGGCCGAAGCCGGGATGACCCGCGGTGCCCACCGCCACCGCATTCCAGCCGGACGGCGAGGCCGCGAGGCGACGCACCACCTCGTCGCGGGAATCGGCCGCGATCGCGGGGTCGCTCGTCGCATGGAAGAAGCCGGTGGCTTTCAGCACGGTCGGCACCGGCACGACGAAGGCGTCATCGAGCGCCACGATCATGCAGGGGGTGCCGGCCTGCGCGCCGCAGGATTCGAGATTGCGCCTGACTGCGTCTTCGACCAGGTCGGCGCCGACGCTGAAGACGAAATGTCCCTTGGGTCCAAGCGCGATCGCCTTGGAGCGGCGCCCGGGACCGTAATTCACCTCAAGCCTGGCGCGTCCGTTGGCGCTCACCAGGGGCACCTCGGCGGCGCTGAAAGCGCGCTCCGTCGTGGGATCGTGCCGAACCCATGGCAGCGGCGGCAGCGGCGGCTTGCTGTGCGGAAAGACCACGCTGTCGCCGACCGCATAGAGCTCGCATTTGCGCGATCCGTTGGAAGTCTCGGCGCGCTGGCGACATTGTTCGAGCGCGGCCGCCTTGGCGGCCTCTTCGCTTGACTGTCCCGTGACGTAGGCGCTGACGCCATTGATGGTCGTCGCGAACGCCTTGTGAGCTGGAGCGGGGCCGTAGTCGCGGGCCAGTGCGATGCGGGTACGTTCGCTGACGAAGGGCACCGCATCGGCGGCGAACCTCTCGGCGGCGATGACGGGCGAGGCTTGCGGCGACGATTGCGGCTCGGGGGTGGACGCCGGCTGCGCGGCGGGTGACGCCGTCGGCTTGGACGATGACGAAACGGGCGGCGCTGGAGTCGCCGAGAGCCGCGCCAGCGCCTCGGCCGCGGCCTTGGCGGCATCGCGTTGCGCAGGAGGCGGATCGCGATAATCCAGATAGAGAGCCGTCCCGACGCCGATCGCCGCAAGTGAGACCGCAGCGAGCGCAAGCCATCCCAAAAGGCGCAGCGCGCGAGCCTTCTTGGTGACCGCTACGGCGTAGGTGCCGTCCTCGCGGCGCATCGCCACCCGATAGGCATGCACCGGGGTCGGGATGTTCTTCACCTCCCGCGCGCCCATGTCGGCGAACTGAACCGCCAGCTTGTTGGCGACCTGCTCATGCACCGCGCGCGAGATGCAGATGCCGCCGACGTCGGCGAGGCCCTCCAGCCTAGCCGCGATATTGACGCCATCACCGAGCAGATCGCCGTCGCGCTCGACGACATCGCCGATGGTGATGCCGATGCGGTAGCTCATCTGCCGGTTCGGCGGAAAATCCCTGTTCCGGGTTCGCAGGCTCTCCTGAATGTCGATCGCGCAACGCACGGCCTCGACGGCGCTCGGAAACTCCGCGAGCACCGCATCGCCAGCGGTGTTGAAGATGCGGCCGCCGGCGCGGGCGATGAAGTCGTCCACGACCTCACGATAGGCAGCCAGACGCCGCAGCGTCTCTTCTTCATCCTCGGCGACCAGACGTGAATAGCCGGCAATGTCAGCGGCAAGAATCGCCGCGATCTTGCGCTTCAAGACGATCTGGCCTGCCATCTCACCACGCCTGTTCGACCGGGCCGGGAGCATTCCGCCGGATCGGCAACCGCGCAACCAGCTTCCCTGAAGTCGTCGCCCGGCCGCGCCGCGCGTTCAAGCCGGAATGAAAAATGGCCGGGCGGAGCCCGGCCACGATCGCTTGTCAGCCTGCGGCACCGAGACTCAGTGCAGCGCCGTCGTGCTGAGCTGCTGCTGAATCGTCTTGAAGTGGTCGAGCCGCTCGAACGCACGATCGAGCTCGTTGCCCTGCTTCTCGTTCAGCTTGGCTTCCATGCTCGAAATCTCGGCCGCGAAGGCGGTCTGGTCCAGCTCCTTCAGCGACGTCGCGACGTCGGCGAGGATGGTCAGCCCCTTCTCCGAGATCTCGGCGAGGCCGCCGAGCACGATGATCTTCTGCTGCGTTCCGCCGGCCGTGACGGTCAGGATGCCGGGCCGCAAAGTCGCGACGAACGGCGCATGACCGGCGAGCACGCCGAAATCACCCTCCTGGCCGGGAACGTCGACCTGATCGACCTCGCCCGAGAAGGCGATCTTTTCCGGCGAGACGAGATCGAAGTGGAAAGTTGCCATGAGAAAACCTGCGAATAGCGAGTAGCGAATAGCGAGTGGGGGAAGGAAGCAGCGGATAAACCCTATTCGCTACTCCCTATTCGCCATTCGCCCTAGGCGGCTTCCGCCGCCAGCTTCTTGCCCTTCTCGACCGCCTCTTCGATGGTGCCGACCATGTAGAAGGCAGCCTCCGGCAGGTGGTCGTACTTGCCTTCCACCAGGCCCTTGAAGCCCTTGATGGTGTCGGCGAGCTCGACGAACTTGCCCGGCGAGCCGGTGAAGATTTCGGCGACATGGAACGGCTGCGACATGAAGCGCTCGACCTTGCGGGCGCGCGCCACGGTCAGCTTGTCCTCTTCCGACAGTTCGTCCATGCCCAGGATGGCGATGATGTCCTGCAGCGCCTTGTAGCGCTGCAGCACCTGCTGCACCTGACGGGCGACCGCATAGTGCTCCTCGCCGACGACCAGCGGGGACAGCATGCGCGAGGTCGAGTCGAGCGGGTCGACCGCCGGATAGATGCCCTTTTCAGCGATCGAGCGCGACAGCGTCGTGGTCGCGTCCAAGTGGGCGAACGAGGTGGCCGGCGCCGGGTCAGTCAAGTCGTCGGCCGGCACGTAGATTGCCTGCACCGAGGTGATCGAACCCTTGGTGGTGGTGGTGATGCGCTCCTGCAGCGCGCCCATGTCGGTGGCGAGCGTCGGCTGATAGCCCACCGCCGAAGGGATGCGGCCGAGCAGCGCCGACACTTCCGAGCCCGCCTGGGTGAAGCGGAAGATGTTGTCGACGAAGAACAGCACGTCCTGGCCCTTGTCGCGGAAGTCTTCGGCGATGGTCAGACCGGTGAGCGCGACGCGGGCGCGGGCACCCGGCGGCTCGTTCATCTGGCCGAACACCAGCGCGCATTTCGACTTCACCGACGGATCCGGATTGTGCGGATCCGCGTTGACCTTGGACTCGATGAACTCGTGATAGAGGTCGTTGCCCTCGCGGGTCCGCTCGCCGACGCCGGCGAACACCGAGTAACCACCATGCGCCTTGGCGACGTTGTTGATCAGCTCCTGAATCAGCACGGTCTTGCCGACGCCGGCGCCGCCGAACAGGCCGATCTTGCCGCCCTTGGCGTAGGGCGCGAGCAGGTCGACGACCTTGATGCCGGTGACGAGGATCTCGGCCTCGGTCGACTGGTCGGTGTAGCTCGGCGCTTCCTGGTGGATGGCGCGGAGGCTGTCGGCCTTGACCGGGCCAGCTTCGTCGATCGGCTCGCCGATCACGTTGATGATGCGGCCGAGCGTGCCTTCGCCGACGGGAACGCGGATCGGAGCGCCGGTGTCGGTCACTTCCTGACCGCGCACGAGACCTTCCGTGGTGTCCATCGCGATCGCGCGCACGGTGGATTCACCGAGATGCTGTGCGACCTCGAGCACGAGGCGGTTGCCGGCGTTCTTCGTTTCCAGCGAGTTGAGAATTGCGGGCAGGTGACCTTCGAACTGAACGTCGACGACAGCGCCGATCACCTGGGTGATGCGACCGATCTGGTTGGCTGCGGTAGCCATCTCATCTCTCTCCTTACGATCCGAATTTCAGGCCGCGGTCGGTTCGACCGCGAGAATTGAACGTGATTGCTTCCAATGGGCGCGGCGCGGCTAGACCGCCTCGGCACCCGAAATGATTTCGATCAGCTCCTTGGTGATCATCGCCTGACGCGTGCGGTTGTAGACCAGCGTCTGCTTGCGGATCATCTCACCGGCGTTGCGCGTGGCGTTGTCCATCGCCGACATCTGCGCGCCGTAGAACGAGGCGTTGTTCTCGAGCAGAGCGCGGAAGATCTGGACGCCGACATTGCGCGGCAGCAGCGAGGACAGGATCTCGTCCTCCTCCGGCTCGTACTCGTACAGCGCCACCGGCGCCGCGTTCGCGGCGGGCGCCTCGACGACCAGCGGAATGATCTGCTGAGCGGTCGGGACCTGGGCGATAACCGACTTGAAGCGCGAATAGAACAGCGTGCAGACGTCGAATTCGCCGGCATCGAACCGGGCGATCACCTTCTTGGCGATGTCCTCGGCGTGCACGAAGCCGATCTGCCGCACCGAGCGCAGGTCGACATGTTCGATGATCTGCTTCTCGAACTGGCGGCGCAGCTGCTCATAGCCCTTGCGGCCGACACAGAAGAACTTCACGTCCTTGCCCTGGTTCATCAGGGCCAGGGCACGCTCGCGTGCCAGGCGCACGATCGACGAGTTGAACGCACCGGACAGGCCGCGCTCGCCGGTGCAGACCAGCAGCAGATGGACCTGGTCGCGCCCGGTGCCGGCCAGCAGCTTCGAGCTCGCCGGCGAGCCGGCGGAGGCCGCCGCGATGTTCGAGATCACCGCATCCATCTTTTCGGCATAGGGACGAGCCGCCTCGGCGGCAAGCTGCGCGCGGCGCAGCTTGGAGGCCGCCACCATCTGCATCGCCTTGGTGATCTTCTGCGTCGCCTTGGTCGAGGCGATGCGCACCCGCATATCTTTCAGTGACGCCATGGTTCGTTAGCTCACCCCGGCGGCCGATCCGTCAGGACCCGGCCGCTCAACCCATAAAGATCATTTGGCGCCAGGCCGTGTGCCTGGCGTGACATCTTGGTCCACGTCGTCGACGTGGGGTGGCCGGTCAAGCCGGCCACGCCTCCCGAACGATCAGGAGAAGGTCTTGGCGAAGCCCTCGACCGCAGCCTTCAGCTTGGCAGCGCTGTCGTCCGACAGATCGCGGGTGTCGCGGATCGTGTTCAGCAGATCGGCATGCTTGCCGCGCAGCAGCGACAGCAGGCCGTCCTCGAACGCACGGACCTTGCCCAGCGGAAGTGCGTCGAGATAGCCGTTGGTACCGGCCCAGATCACGCAGACCTGCTCTTCCATCTTCAGCGGCGAGAATTGCGGCTGCTTCAGGAGCTCGGTCAGGCGCGAACCGCGGTTCAGCAGGCGCTGCGTTGCGGCGTCGAGGTCGGAGCCGAACTGGGCGAACGCCGCCATTTCGCGGTACTGCGCCAGCTCACCCTTGATCTTGCCAGCGACCTTCTTCATCGCCTTGGTCTGCGCCGAGGAGCCGACGCGCGACACCGACAGACCGACGTTCACCGCGGGGCGGATGCCCTGGAAGAACAGGTCGGTCTCCAGGAAGATCTGGCCGTCGGTGATCGAGATGACGTTGGTCGGGATGTAGGCCGACACGTCGTTGGCCTGGGTCTCGATGACCGGCAGGGCGGTCAGCGAACCCGCACCCTGGGTCTCGTTCAGCTTGGCGGCGCGCTCGAGCAGGCGGGAGTGCAGGTAGAACACGTCGCCCGGATAGGCTTCGCGGCCCGGCGGACGGCGCAGCAGCAGCGACATCTGGCGGTAGGCGACAGCCTGCTTGGAGAGGTCGTCATAGATGATGACAGCGTGCATGCCGTTGTCGCGGAAGTACTCGCCCATAGTGCATCCGGTGAACGGCGCCAGATACTGCATCGGGGCCGGATCGGACGCGGTCGCAGCGACCACGATCGAATATTCCAGCGCGCCCTGCTCCTCGAGCACCTTCACGAACTGGGCGACGGTCGAACGCTTCTGACCGACAGCCACATAGACGCAGTACAGCTTGATCTTCTCGTCCGGCTGCGCGTTGAGCGGCTTCTGGTTCAGGATGGTGTCGAGCGCGATCGCGGTCTTGCCGGTCTGGCGGTCGCCGATGATCAGCTCGCGCTGGCCGCGGCCGATCGGGATCAGCGCGTCGATCGCCTTCAGGCCGGTGGCCATCGGCTCGTTGACCGACTTGCGCGGAATGATGCCCGGCGCCTTGACGTCCACCCGCTTGCGCTCGGTGAACTGGATCGGGCCCTTGCCGTCGATCGGGTTGCCGAGCGCGTCGACGACGCGACCGAGCAGGCCCTTGCCGACGGGGGCGTCGACGATGGCGCGGGTGCGCTTGACGGTCTGGCCTTCCTTGATCTCGCGGTCGGCACCGAAGATGACGACGCCGACATTGTCGGTCTCGAGGTTCAGCGCCATGCCGCGGGTGCCGTTCTCGAACTCGACCATCTCACCGGCCTGGACGTTGTCGAGACCGTAGACGCGGGCGATACCGTCACCGACGGACAGCACCTGCCCGACTTCGGTGACTTCGGCTTCCTGCCCGAAATTCTTGATCTGGTCCTTGAGGATCGCGGAAATTTCCGCGGCGCGGATGTCCATCAGCCTGCCTCTTTCATCGCGTGCTTGATCGAGTTGAGTTTGGTGCGAAGCGAACTATCGATCATGCGGCTGCCGAGCTTGACGACGAGCCCGCCGATAATCGCTGGATCGACTTTCACGTTGAGCGCGACGTCCTTGCCGGTCACCGTCTTCAGTGAGGCCTTCAGGGCGTCGAGATTCTTGTCGGAGAGCGGCTCGGCGACGGTGACGTCGGCCGTGGCTTCACCCTTATACTTTGCGACCAGCGCATTGAAGGCTCGGATCACGTCGACCACCGCGAACAGACGGCGGTTGGCGGTCAGCACGCGCAGCACATTGGCTGCAACTCCGGCGATGCCGGCTTTGTCGAGCACGGCGTTCAGCGCCTTCAGCTGCACGTCCGCGCCGAACACCGGACTGCGAACGAGGCGCTTGAGGTCGGCGCTTTCATCGAGAAGAGCATTGAATTTGTCGAGATCGGCCTTGACCGTATCGACGGACTTTTCGTCACGGGCCAGTTCGAACAGGGCCGTCGCGTAACGACCGGACACACCGGACACGGAGGGATCTTCAGCAGCCACAGGCGCGCTCTTTTTATATGTGCCCAACCCACAAGAGGGAAACCGGCGCGCCGCCGCAGCGGCAGTCCAGTTAAGCCCTTGGAATTCAAGCAGGACTTTGATTTTCGATCGCCGCGAGAGCAGCTTGATCACGAAAAGCGGCGCTTTGCTAACATAGCGTAAGCGCAGCCGCAACAAGCGGCGGCCCGCTATTCGGCACGTTGTTGCCGCGCTGCATTGGGAACCGCGGCACCCACGCCGACCACGCCAAATGGGCCAACCGCAGACCGGACAGAAATACCTCCGTAGAGTCCAAGTGTTCCAGCTGTTGCTGCATGGCCGCCATGTCCCATTCCCCTTGACTCTTGTTTGGCCGACTTCGCCGCGCCTCCCGCGCTGGGAACGCATTACTTGGCGTCATCTTGGTATGCCCAACGAGAACTTAACTCGAAAGTAGTACGAAGTATTCATTACTTAACGAAGTGTTAAAGGGCCGGATTACGGAATTTTCCGAGCGTGACGGAACAAGTCCGAAGATAATTGAACTGGATCGGAACAATTTCTACTGCCCCATTCGTGCCTCATTGCCCCACCAAACGGCGCCCGCCTCAACACCTGACGGGGGTCCACTGGCCGCAGAAGGCGGCAATACTGTTTCGAGGGACAGATAGATGATCAAACTGAAGAACCTCTCGGCTGGCAAAATCGCCGGCTCGCGCACCGCACTCGCTGTAGCCGTGACGTTGATCGTCGGTGGCAGTGCCACCGAAGCCTCGGCCCGCTCCAGGCATCACCATCATCACGCTCGCCACCATCACCACATGGCGCGCCAAGCCGCTCAGCCCGCGGCAGACTCCTTTTCGAACGGCTGGTCGTCCAACGGCTCGTCCTGGATGAACGCCAATGCGTCGGTCACCCCAACCTCCGGCACCGGCCGCACCTTCTCCGGCATGGCCTCGTATTACGGCAATGAGTCCGGCAGCCGCACCGCATCCGGTCAGCGCATGAACGCCAACGCCATGACCTGCGCCCACCGCTCGCTGCCGTTCGGCACCAAGCTGCGCGTCACCCATGGCGGCAACAGCGTCATCGTCACCGTCAATGACCGTGGCCCGTTCATCCGCGGCCGCGTGCTCGACCTCTCGACCGGCGCCGCCCGCGCCATCGGCCTGACCCGCGCCGGCGTCGGCCGCGTCACCGCCGAGGTCGTGTCGTAAGGCACCTGCATCTATCCACTATCCACGCGTCATTGCGAGGAGCGAAGCGACGAAGCGATCCAGAGTCCCGACCAGGCCCCTGGATTGCTTCGCCGCGCTCGCAATGACGGTGGAGAGAGCGATCCCGGACGTTACAGGAAGCTCTGCGGGTCGACGTCGACCTCGAGCTTGAGATTGCCCTTGGGCTTCTCGGCATGCGCCAGCCAGTGGCGCAGATAATCCGACAGATCGAAATTGCGGGCCGATTTGAGCAGCAGCCGGAAGCGGTAGCGGCCCTTGATGACGGCGAGCGGGGCTTCGGCCGGACCGAGCAGCAGCACGCCCTCCTCTCGCGGCGCTGACGCCACCAGCCGGCGCGCGAAGCCCTCCGCGGTCGGCCGGTCGCCGGCCGAGATGATCAGGCTGGCCAGCCGGCCGAACGGCGGATAGCCGGTGCGCTCGCGGGCGTCGATCTCGCTGGTGTAGAAGGCCTCGCGGTCGCAGGCGACCAGCGCCTTCATGACGGGATGCTCGGGCTGGTGGGTCTGCAGATAGCCGCGGCCCCGGCCCTGCTCGCGGCCGGCGCGGCCGATCACCTGGTTGAGGAGCTGCCAGGTGCGCTCGGCGGCGCGCGGATCGCCATTGCCGAGGCCGAGATCGGCATCGACCACCCCGACCAGATTCAGCCGCGGAAAATTATGGCCCTTGGCCACAAGCTGGGTGCCGATGATCAGATCGACTCGGCCTTCCGCGATCTCGGTCAGCTCGGCACGCATGGTCTCGATCGAGGTGATCAGGTCGCTCGACAGCACCATGCTGCGCGCGTCCGGAAACAGCGCCGCCGCCTCCTCCTGCAGCCGCTCGACGCCGGGGCCGACGGCGACCAGGGATTCCTCGGCCGCGCAATGCGGGCAGGTCGGCGGCCGGGCCATCGAGAACCCGCAATGGTGGCAGACCAGCCGCTGGCGAAAACGATGATCGACCAGCCAGGCGTCGCAGATGGTGCAGGCGAAGCGGTGGCCGCAGGCGCGGCACAGGGTCAGCGGCGCATAGCCGCGGCGGTTTAGGAACAAGAGCGCCTGCTCGTCGCGCTCGATCGCGGTGCGGATCTCGCCCGCCAGCCGCGGCGAGATGTAGCGGCCGCGCGGCGGCGGCTCTCGCCGGAGGTCGATGGCCTCGATATGCGGCATGTGCTGGCCGCCGAACCGCGACGGCAGCGCCACGCGCTGGTAGCGGCCCTTGCGCGCATTGACCTCGGTCTCGACCGACGGCGTCGCCGACGCCAGCACCACCGGAAATTTGGCGATGTGGCCGCGCACCACCGCCATGTCGCGGGCATGGTAATGCGCGCCCTCGTCCTGCTTGTAGGCCTGGTCGTGCTCCTCATCGACGACGATCAGGCCAAGATCCGCATAGGGCAGGAACAGCGCCGAGCGCGCGCCGACCACGACCGGCGCCTCGCCGGCGGCGATCGACGCCCAGTTGCGCTGGCGCGTGCGCGGGGTCAGCTCGGAATGCCATTCCAGCGGGCGGACGCCGAAGCGGCGCGAGAAGCGCTCGAGAAACTGGCCGGTCAGGGCGATCTCCGGCATCAGGATCAGCGACTGGCGGCCGCGGCGGATCGTTTCGGCCACCGCCTCGAAATACACTTCGGTTTTGCCGGAGCCGGTGACGCCGTCGAGCAGTGCCACAGCGAAGGTGCCGTTGGCGGCCAGCGTCCGCATCGCCGCGACGCCGGCCAGCTGCGCGTCGAAGAACTCCGGCCGGGCGAAGTCGGGATCGGGCGCAGGCGGCGCCAGCGTCCACGGCATCGCTTCGACCGTCAGGGTGCCCTCGTCGACGAGGCCGTCGATGACACTGCCGGACACGCCGATCTCGCGGACGAGATCGGACTTGCCATGCAGCAGGCCGTCCGACACAGCCTCGATGACCCGCCTCCGCGCCGGCGTCAGCCGTTTCGGCGGGTTCCCGACCAGGCGGACGCCGAGCCGCACACGCTCCGGTCCGAGATGCTCGCCCATGCGCAGCGCCATCCGCAGCACCATGCCGCGCGGCGACAGCGTGTAATTGGCGACCCAGTCGACCAGCGACCGCAGCTCCGGCTTGAGCGGCGGCACGTCGAGCTTCTCGCTGACATCCTTCAACCGGTTGTGCAGCCGTGGATCGGGATTGGCATTCTCCGCCCACACCACCGCCAGCACTTCGCGCGCGCCGAGCGGCACGCCGACGACGTCGCCCGGCTTTAGGTCCATCCCGCGCGGCACGCGGTAGGAATAAGTGTGGTCGAGCGCGACCGGAACCAGCACGTCGACCACGCCGGCCGTGCTAGGGGCACCTGGAAAGAGATCGGTCGCGCGGTCCATAGGGGCGGAGATAGCCTTGCTCTGGCTGAAGCGAAAGCCGCCCGGCAAAGTTAGCGAACGGTAAAGGACGACGGTGCGATATAAACGAATCGACACGATAAGATCGAGCTGTTCGCGATGGCCGCAACCACGACATCAGCGGCGGAGACGCCCGACCTCATGGACCTCCTCGGCGCCGACGAGGGCGTGATCCGCGCCATGATGCAGTGGCTGGCGCATCTGCGCAGCGAGCGGCGGCTGTCGCCGAAGACGGTCGAGGCCTATGCCCGCGACCTCAGGCAGTGTCTGCAATTTCTCTGCACGCATTGGGGTGAGCCGGTGACCTTGGCGCGCTTCGCCGCGCTGGAGGCCGCCGACATCCGCGCCTTCATGGCGATGCGCCGCGCCGACGACATTGCCGGGCGCTCGCTGATGCGGACCTTGGCGGGCTTGCGCTCGTTCGGACGCTTCCTGGAGCGCGAGGGCCAAGGCAAGGTCGGCGCGCTCGCCGGGATTCGCGCGCCGAAAATCGCCAAGAGCCTGCCGAAACCGCTGCCGATGGATGCCGCCAAGCGGCTCGCCGATGCCGATGAGCGCGCCGGCGAGACGCGCGAGACCTGGGTGCTGGCGCGCGATGCCGCCGTGATGGCCCTGCTCTACGGCTCGGGCCTGCGCATCTCCGAGGCGCTCGGCCTGAAGCGGCGCGAGGTGCCGCGGCCGGGCGAAGGCGACGTGCTGGTGGTCACCGGCAAGGGCAACAAGACCCGCATGGTGCCGGTGCTGCAGAACGTGCTGCAGCTGATCGACGACTACGCCCGGCTCTGTCCCTATCCGCTTCCCGCGGAGGGGCCGATGTTTCTCGGCGCCAAGGGCGGCCCGTTGAGCCCGCGCATCATCCAGCTCGTGATGGAGCGGCTGCGCGGCGCGCTCGGCCTGCCCGACAGCGCCACACCGCACGCGCTGCGGCATTCCTTCGCGACGCATCTGTTGTCGCGCGGTGGCGACCTGCGCGCGATCCAGGAGCTGCTCGGCCACGCCTCGCTGTCGACCACGCAGGTCTATACCGGCATCGATTCGGAGCGGCTGCTGCAGGTCTACGCGTCAGCGCACCCGCGGCGCTGACACCGTTCCGTCATATCGTTTCGCTTGCGCTGGCGCCCCCGTTCCGGCAATCGTCCGACGCTTGATCCGGAGGGGAACAGATGAGCGCACATGAGAGCATGGAGCATGCGGAGCACGCCGAGCACGCCTCGGGTGAGAACAAGAAGATCGCACTGCTGATCGCGGTGATCGCGCTGTTCCTGGCGTTGTCGGAGACGCTCGGCAAGGGCGCGCAGACCGAATCGATCAGCAAGAACGTCGAAGCGTCCAATCTGTGGGCCTTCTTCCAGGCCAAGACGGTGCGGCGCACGGTGGTGCAGACCGCCGCCGAGCAGGCCAAGCTCAACCTGCCCGCGCTGCCCGACGAAGCGACCAAGGCGGCGCTGCAGAAGCAGATCGACGACTGGCAGAAAAACGCCGCACGCTACCGCTCCGAGCCGGAGACCGGCGAAGGCAGCGAACAGCTCGCCGCGCGCGCCAAGCATGCCGAGGAGGAGCGTGACCTCGCCACGGCGAAATACCACCACTACGAGCTGGCCTCGGCCGCCTTCCAGATCGGCATCGTGCTGGCGTCAGCGACGATCATCACCGGCATGCTGGTGCTGGCCTGGGCCTCGGGCGCGCTCGCACTGGTCGGGATCGCCATGACCGTGCTCGGACTGTTCCAGCCGCATCTCCTGCATCTGCACTGAGGTGAAGGACGGCGTGTGACTCCCTCCCCCGCTTGCGGGGGAGGGTTGGGGTGGAGGCCACCGCAGCAGCGGTGCATATGGAGACAATTCCCCCACCGGTCGCATCTGACGATGCGACGCGACCTCCCCGCAAGCGGGGGGAGTGAATAACAACTCGGCAAATCTGCCCGCTGTTAGGTTCCGGGCAAGTCCGGATCACCGCGCCTGCTGCACGCTGCGGCGAAAGCGCGTGATCTGGCGAACCACCCGGGCGGACCAGCCACGGGTGTTGCCGCCGAGCACGTCGCTGACGATCTCGCGGATGCGCTGCTTGATCGGGTCGACCAGCGCCGCTGCCTTCCGGCGCAGCGTGAGCACGGCGTCATAGAGCCAAGCGAACCACGGCATCTGCAGCAGCTTGCTGCGCGTCACGTCGAAGATGAAGGCGGTGATGCCGACGCCGACCATCTTGCCAAACACGATCGTACCCAGCGCGAGCTTCCATTGATGATGCATCAGCAGCCACATGCCGAGCAGCTTGAGCGGAAACAGCAGCACGACCGGCACGACGAAGACCACCAGCGTCAGCGCCGGCGACAGCGTCTCGATCCGGGCGGCGAGCCAATGCTTCAGGCTGCGGAGCGGGATCGCGGCGACGATGCGCGCCACGATCGGTTCGAGATGGTCCCACAGCCAAGCTTCGATCAGGAAGATGATCGCGAGCAGGACCCAGAACGGCTGAAGCAGGCGGCGCAGCATGGCACTCCATCTCGGCCCGGCCTCGGGCTGAGGCCGCCATGACGATACGACCTCGAACCTTGCCGTTTGGTTCAGCGTGGTCGACAGACCTTTTTGTCGCACCCACCGATCACGCCGCAAAGCGTCGGTCACATGTGGATGGCACGCTTGCCCACCGCAAGGGCGGCTTCCTTGACGGCCTCCGAGCGCGTCGGATGGGCGTGGCAGGTGCGCGCCAGATCCTCGGCAGAGCCACCGAACTCCATCAATACGGCGGCTTCGTGGATCAGTTCACCGGCCTCGCGGCCGATGATGTGCACGCCGAGCACGCGATCGGTCTTCGCATCTGCGAGGATCTTCACGAAACCGTCAGTGGTCTGGTTGACCTTGGAGCGGCCGTTCGCGGTAAACGGAAACTTGCCGACGGTATACGCAACGCCGGCCTGCTTGAGCTCGTCTTCCGTCTTGCCGACGGAGGCCACTTCCGGCGTGGTGTAGACGACGCCCGGAATGACGTCGTAGTTCACATGACCGGCCTGGCCGGCGAGGATCTCGGCCACCGCCACGCCCTCATCCTCGGCCTTGTGCGCGAGCATCGGGCCGGCGACGACGTCGCCAATGGCGTAGACGCCGGGCACGTTGGTCGCGAAATGGTGATCGATCTGGACGCGGCCGCGATGGTCGAGCACCACGCCCGCCTCCTGCAGGCCGAGGCCGTCGGTGTAGGGCACGCGGCCGATCGCGACGAGGACCACGTCGGCTTCGATCTTCTCAGCCGCGCCGCCGGCCGCCGGCTCGATCGTCGCGGAGAGCGTTGCCCCTGACGTGTCGACACCGGTCACTTTGGCGCCGAGCTTGAACGCAAAGCCCTGCTTCTCGAGGATGCGCTGGAACTGCTTGGCGATCTCCAGGTCCATGCCGGGCAGGATGCGGTCGAGGAATTCGACCACGGTGACCTTGGCGCCGAGGCGGCGCCACACCGAGCCGAGCTCGAGCCCGATCACGCCGGCACCGACGACGAGCAGGCTCGAAGGAATCTTGTCCAGCGACAGCGCGCCGGTCGAGGAGACGATGCGCTTCTCGTCGATCTCGATGCCCTTGAGGCGCGCGATGTCGGAGCCGGTGGCGATCACGATGTTCTTGGTCTCGACGGTCTGCGCGGTCCCGTCATTGCCGGTCACCTGCACCTTGCCGGTGCCGAGGATCTTGCCCTTGCCCTGGAGCACGTCGATCTTGTTCTTCTTCATCAGGAACTCGACGCCCTTGACGTTGCCGTCGATGCCCTGCTGCTTGAAGTTCATCATCGCCGGCAGGTCAATCTCGGGCGCCGGCACCTTGATGCCCATCTTGGCGAAGGAATGCCCGGCCTCCTCGAACAATTCAGAGGCATGCAGCAGGGCCTTCGACGGCATGCAGCCGACATTGAGACAGGTGCCGCCGAGAGTGGCGTTCTTCTCGACCACTGCCACCTTCATACCGAGCTGCGCCGCGCGGATGGCGCAGACATAACCACCGGGTCCGGTGCCGATGACGACGAGATCGTAGTTAGCCATGATCGAATGTTCCGTAAGCTTGCAAGTCAGAGATAGCGACGGTCGTCAGCGTCCGCCCGACACGTCGAGAATGGCCGAAGTGACATAGGAGGCCTCGTCCGACAGCAGCCAGACGATGGCATTGGCGATTTCCTCCGCGGTGCCGACGCGCTTCATCGGCACCATCGGCGCCAGACGATGGGCGCGATCGGGCTCACCGCCCGAGGCGTGAATGTCGGTGTCGATGAGGCCCGGGCGGATGGCGGCGACGCGAATGCCTTCGTTGGCGACCTCATGGCCGAGGCCGACGGTGAAGGAATCGATCGCGCCCTTCGAGGCGGCATAGTCGACATAGGTGTTGGGCGAGCCGAGCTTGGCGGCGACCGACGACAGATTGATGATCACGCCGCCCTGGCCGCCATGTCGCGTCGACATTCGCTTCACGGCCTCACGTGCACACAGAATGCTGCCGGTGACATTGACCGCCATGAGGCGCTCGATGCGCTCCGCGCTCATCTCGTCGACACGCGTGGTCGGGCCGACGATGCCGGCATTGTTGATCAGCGCACCAAGGGTGCCGAACTTGTCCGCCGCCTTGAACAAAGCGAGGATGTCGTGCTCGCGGCCAACGTCGCATTTCACCGCGATCGCCTTGCCGTTACTGGCCTCGATCGCGGCGACCGTGCTCTGCGCTGCGGCCTCGTTGGAGGCATAGCCGACCACGATCTTGAAGCCGCGCGATGCGGCGGCGAGCGCGGTGGCGCGGCCGATGCCGCGGCTGCCGCCGGTGATCACTGCAACCCTGTCGGTCATGATGGCCCCCGTTAGATCTGAGGCGCGCTTCTCAGCGCGCCTCTCGAGCATCAGCTAATGACGGTGATCAAAGATCCAGCACGAGCCGCGCCGGATCCTCCAGGCTTTCCTTGACGCGCACCAGGAAGGTCACCGCTTCCTTGCCGTCGATGACGCGGTGATCATAGGACAGCGCCAGATACATCATCGGACGGATTTCGATCTTGCCGCCGACCACGACCGGGCGCTCCTGGATCTTGTGCATGCCAAGGATGCCGGACTGCGGCGCGTTCAGGATCGGGGTCGACATCAGCGAGCCGTAGATGCCGCCATTGGTGATCGTGAAGGTGCCGCCCTGCATCTCGTCGATCTTGAGCTGGCCGTCACGGGCGCGGCGACCGAAATCGGCGATGCCCTTCTCGATGTCGGCGATCGACTTGTGGTCGCAGTCGCGCACCACCGGCACGACCAGGCCCTTGTCGGTGCCGACGGCGACGCCGATGTGATAGTAGTTCTTGTAGATGAGATCGCTGCCGTCGATCTCGGCGTTGACCGCCGGGATGTCCTTCAGCGCCTGCACCACGGCCTTGGTGAAGAAGCCCATGAAGCCGAGCTTGGAGCCGTGCTTCTTCTCGAACACATCCTTGTACTGGCTGCGCAGCGCCATCACGTTGGTCATGTCGACCTCGTTGAAGGTCGTCAGCATGGCCGCGGTGTTCTGCACGTCCTTGAGGCGGCGCGCGATGGTCTGGCGCAGCCGGGTCATCTTCACGCGCTCTTCGCGCGCGGCATCGTCGGCCGGCGACGGCGCACGGACCTGCACGGCGGCGGCCGGCTGATTGACCGGGGTCCGGCGCCGACGCGGCGCGCTCGATCGCGGCCAGCATGTCGCCCTTGGTGACGCGGCCGTCCTTGCCGGAGCCGGGAACGGTGGTGGCATCGACGCCGCTCTCGGCAGAGAGCTTGCGTACCGAGGGCGCCTGCGGCGTATCGGCGGGAAGCGCCTTGGCCGGGGCGGCAGCTGCAGCCGCGGGTGCTGCGGCGGGCTTCGCGGGAGCCGGGGCAGCCGCGGCGGGCTTGGCGGCCACAGCGCCATCATTGATCTGGCCGAGCAGCGCGCCGACGGCAACCGTCTCGCCGTCCTTGGCGATGATCTCGCCGAGCGTGCCGGCCGACGGAGCCGGCACCTCGATCGTCACCTTGTCGGTTTCGAGCTCGACGAGCGGCTCGTCGACCGCCACGGCGTCGCCGGCCTTCTTGAACCAGCGGCCGATGGTGGCTTCGGTGACGGATTCACCGAGCGTCGGAACGCGAATTTCAGTCATGGTCTCTATCCTCAATAACCCGTGCGGTCATAAAGCCCGTCCGTCATCGCCTTGCGGCGAGCAAGCGATGCGGCACGGACGATCAACGCGGTGTACTTGCGCCCCGCATGGCATGCGGGGCGCGTGAAAGGCAGGTTCAGTTCAGGGCTTCGTCGAGCAGCGCCTTCAGCTGGGCAAGATGCTTCGACATCAGGCCCGTGGCGGTGGCGGCCGACGCGGCACGGCCGGCATAGCGCGGACGCTTGCTCTTGCCGCCGGTCTGGTTCAGCACCCACTCGAGATAGGGCTCGATGAAGTGCCAGGCGCCCATGTTGCGCGGCTCTTCCTGGCACCATACGACTTCGGCGTTCTTGAAGCGGCCGAGCTCGGCGACCAGCGCCTTGAGCGGCACCGGATAGAGCTGCTCGATGCGCATCAGATAGATGTCGTTCAGCCCGCGCTTCTCGCGCTCGTCATAGAGGTCGTAATAGACCTTGCCCGAGCACAGCACGATGCGACGGATCTGGTCGTCCGGCACCAGCCTGGTCTTGTCGTCCGCCTGCATCTGGGCGTCATCATACAGGATGCGGTGGAAGGTGGTGCCCTTGGCCAGCTCCTCGAGCCGCGACACCGCGCGCTTGTGGCGCAGTAGCGACTTCGGCGTCATCACGATCAGCGGCTTGCGGATCTCACGATGCAGCTGGCGGCGCAACACATGGAAGTAGTTCGCCGGCGTGGTCGGATAGACCACCTGCATGTTGTCCTCGGCGCACATCTGCAGATAGCGCTCGAGGCGGGCCGACGAGTGCTCGGGACCCTGGCCTTCATAGCCGTGCGGCAGCAGGCAGACGAGGCCGGACATGCGCAGCCATTTGCGCTCGCCCGACGAGATGAACTGGTCGAACAGCACCTGCGCGCCGTTGGCGAAGTCGCCGAACTGCGCTTCCCACAAGGTCAGCGCGTTCGGCTCGGCCAGCGAATAGCCATATTCGAAGCCGAGCACCGCCTCTTCCGAAAGCAGCGAGTTGATGACCTCGAAATGTCCCTGCTCCGGCGCCAGATGGTTGAACGGCGTGTAGCGGCTCTCGTCTTCCTGGTCGATCAGCACCGAATGGCGCTGCGAGAAGGTGCCGCGTTCGCAATCCTGGCCCGACAGTCGGACCTTGTGACCTTCCAGCAGCAGCGTGCAATAGGCCAGCGCCTCGCCGGTGGCCCAGTCGAGGCCGATGCCGCTGTCGATCGCCTTGGCGCGGTTCTCGAGGAAGCGCTGGATCGTGCGGTGCAGGCGGAAGCCGTCCGGCACCTTGGTGATCTTGCGGCCGATCTCCTTGAGACGGTCGATCTCGACGCCGGTGACGCCGCGACGCGCCTCTTCTTCCTGGTCGGCGGACTTCAGACCGGCCCACTTGCCATCGAGCCAGTCGGCCTTGTTCGGGCGATAGGAGGTGCCGGCCTCAAACTCGGCGTCGAGACGGGCACGCCAGTCGGCCTTGGCCTTCTCGACCTCGCCTTCGGTCATCACGCCTTCGGCGACGAGGCGCTTGGAGTAGATCTCCAGGGTCGACGGATGACCGGCGATCTTCTTGTACATCACCGGCTGGGTGAAGGCGGGCTCGTCACCTTCATTGTGGCCATGCCTGCGATAGCAGAACATGTCGATGACAACAGGCTTGTGGAATTTCTGCCGGAACTCGGTCGCAACCTTGGCCGCGAACACCACCGCCTCCGGATCGTCGCCGTTCACGTGGAAGATCGGCGCGTCGATCATCTTGGCGACGTCGGACGGATAGGGCGACGAGCGCGAGTAGCGCGGATAGGTCGTGAAGCCGATCTGGTTGTTCACGATGAAATGAATCGAGCCACCTGTCCGGTAGCCCTTCAGGTCTGACAGCGCGAAGCACTCGGCCACGACGCCCTGGCCGGCGAACGCCGCGTCACCATGCATCAACAGCGGCAGCACCGAGATGCGCATGTCCGGCGGATCTCCGTGCTGGTCCTGCTTGGCGCGGACCTTGCCGAGCACCACGGGATCGACGATTTCGAGATGCGACGGGTTGGCGGTCAGCGACAGATGGATGCGGTTGCCGTCGAACTCGCGGTCCGAGGAGGCGCCGAGGTGATACTTGACGTCACCCGAGCCTTCGACCGCGTCCGGGTTGGCCGAGCCACCCTTGAACTCATGGAACAGCGCGCGGTGCGGCTTGCCCATCACCTGGGTCAGCACGTTGAGCCGGCCGCGGTGCGGCATGCCCAGCACGATCTCCTTCACGCCGAGATTGCCGCCGCGCTTGATGATCTGCTCCAGCGCCGGGATCAGCGACTCGCCGCCATCGAGGCCGAAGCGCTTGGTGCCGGTGAACTTGACGTCGCAGAACTTCTCGAAGCCCTCGGCCTCGATCAGCTTGGTGAGAATGGCGCGGCGTCCCTCGCGGGTGAACGAGATCTCCTTGTCCGGCCCCTCGATACGCTCCTGGATCCAGGCCTTCTGCGCGGCGTTCGAAATGTGCATGAACTCGACGCCGAGCGTCTGGCAATAGGTGCGCTCGCAGATCGCGACGATCTCGCGCAAGCTGCCATATTCAAGGCCGAGCACGTGATCGAGGAAGATCTTGCGGTCGTAATCGGCTTCGGTGAAGCCGTAGGAGCGCGGGTCGAGCTCCTCGCGGTTGCGCGGGGCCTCGATGCCGAGCGGATCGAGCTTGGCGTGAAAGTGACCACGCATGCGGTAGGCGCGGATCAGCATCAACGCACGCACAGAGTCGCGGGTGGCCTGGTTGATGTCGGCCGGCGACAATTCGACACCCTTGGTCTGCGCCTTGGCCGCGATCTTCTCGCCGACCTTCTTCTCGACCACAGCCCAGTTGCCATCCAGCGCCGAGGTCAACTCGTCGCGCGGCGAAACCGGCCAGTTGCTGCGCTCCCAGGACGGGCCCGAGGCGTTCTTCTGAACGTCGGCCGGCGCATCCTTCAGGCTCTTGAAGAATTCCTGCCAGTCGGCATCGACCGACGACGGATCCTTCTCGTAGCGCGCATAGATCTCATCGATGTAGGTGGCATTGGTGCCCTGGAGAAAAGACGACAGGGCGAAGGCGGCGTTCGCATCTTGGCGAGACATGGTAGGCGTCCTGGTAATTTCGATGCGCCCAATCAAAACGGCGCAATGCCTGACCCGCAGGAAAAAGCGGGTCAGGTTCGGGTTAGGACCGTTTACCTTATTTATTGTAAATATTCGCGCCGAAAAGCACTAAGTCCTGAATCAGGATTTCAACTTTTCGACAAGCGTCTTGCCGAGCCGCGCCGGCGACGGCGACACCGTGATACCAGCCGCTTCCATCGCGGCCGTCTTCGAGCCGGCATCACCCTTGCCGCCCGAGATGATCGCGCCGGCATGGCCCATGCGACGGCCCGGAGGCGCCGTGACGCCAGCGATGAACCCGACCATCGGCTTCTTGCGACCGCGCTTGGCCTCGTCCTTGATGAACTGGGCTGCGTCCTCCTCCGCCGAGCCGCCGATCTCACCGATCATGATGATCGACTCGGTCTTGGGGTCGGCGAGGAACATCTCCAGCATGTCGATGAACTCGGTGCCCTTGACCGGATCGCCGCCGATGCCGACCGCGGTGGTCTGGCCGAGACCTTCCGATGTGGTCTGGAACACCGCTTCATAGGTCAGCGTGCCGGAGCGCGACACAATGCCGACCGAGCCGGGCTTGAAGATGTTGGCCGGCATGATGCCGATCTTGCACTCGCCAGCGGTCATGACGCCCGGGCAGTTCGGGCCGATCAGGCGCGACTTGGAGCCCTGCAACGAGCGCTTCACTCTGACCATGTCGAGCACGGGGATGCCCTCGGTGATGCAGACGATCAGCGGGACCTCGGCGTCGATCGCCTCGCAGATGGCGTCGGCCGCGCCCGGCGGCGGCACGTAGATCACCGATGCGTCAGCGCCGGTGGCCTCGCGGGCCTCCTTGACGGTGTCGAACACCGGCAGGCCGAGATGGGTCGAGCCGCCTTTGCCCGGCGAGGTGCCGCCGACCATCTTGGTGCCGTAGGCGATCGCCGCCTCGGAGTGGAAGGTGCCGTTCTTGCCAGTGAAGCCCTGGCAGATGACCTTGGTGTTCTTGTCGATGAGAATGGACATCGTGCTTTCTCTAAAAGCGTTGCGGTGAGGAGCTAAGCGAGCGCCTGAAACGGCGCTCAGCCTCCCTTGACGGCCTTGACGATCTTCTGCGCGGCGTCGTCGAGATTGTCGGCGGGCAGCACGTTCAGACCGGACTCGCTGATGATCTTCTTGCCGAGATCGACATTGGTGCCTTCGAGGCGCACCACCAGCGGCACCTTCAGGCCGACTTCCTTCACCGCGGCCACGACGCCCTCGGCGATGACATCGCACTTCATGATGCCGCCGAAGATGTTGACCAGGATGCCCTTCACGTTCGGGTCGGCGGTGATGATCTTGAACGCCGCCGCGACCTTCTCCTTGCTGGCGCCACCGCCGACGTCGAGGAAGTTGGCGGGCTCCATGCCGTAGAGCTTGATGATGTCCATCGTCGCCATCGCGAGGCCGGCGCCGTTGACCATGCAGCCGATGGTGCCGTCGAGCGCGACATAATTGAGGTCGTACTTCGAGGCCTCGATCTCCTTGGCGTCTTCCTCGGTCTCGTCACGCAGCGCGACGATCTCAGGGTGCTTGAACAGCGCGTTGGAGTCGAAAGACACCTTGGCGTCTAGCACGCGCAGCTGGCCCTGCTTGGTGACGACCAGCGGGTTGATCTCCAGCATCGCCATGTCCTTGGCGACGAAGGCGTTATAGAGCTGGATGGTCAGCTTCTCGGCCTGCTTGGCGAGATCGCCCGAGAGTTTCAGCGCCTTGGCGACGGCGCGGCCATGATGCGGCAACACGCCAGTGGCCGGATCGACCGAGAAGGTGATGATCTTCTCAGGCGTGCTGTGGGCAACGTCCTCGATGTTGACGCCGCCTTCGGTCGACACCACGAAGGCGACCTTCGAGGTCTCGCGGTCGACCAGCAGCGACAAATAGAATTCCTTGTCGATATCCGAGCCGTCCTCGATGTAGAGGCGGTTGACCTGCTTGCCATCGGGGCCGGTCTGCACGGTGACGAGGGTCGCGCCGAGCATCTGCTTGGCGAACGCGTTGACCTCGTCGATCGACTTGGCGAGGCGGACGCCGCCCTTGTCGCCGGCCGAGGCTTCCTTGAACTTGCCCTTGCCACGGCCGCCGGCGTGGATCTGGCTCTTCACGACCCAGACCGGACCGCCGAGCGTCTTCGCCGCCGCATCCGAGTCCTCCGGACGGAGCACCGGCACGCCCTTGGAAATCGGCACGCCGAACTCGTGCAGCAGTGCCTTGGCCTGATATTCGTGAATGTTCATAAGCGGTTGCTCCCCGAACCCGCGAGAGGGTGACGTCTGGAATTGTTCCGAGGATGCTTGGTATACCATATACCAAGCATCCTGCAACTCGGTCGGGCGGGCTAGGGGTCCGCCCGGCTAGGGTCAGCGGCCGAGCAGGTCGGGCGCGATCTTCTTGCAGGCGTCGACCAGGCCTTGCACGGCGGCCACCGACTTGTCGAACGCCTCGCGGTCCTTGCCGGCCAGCTCGATCTCGACAATGCGCTCGACGCCCTTGGAACCGATCACGACGGGAACGCCGACATACATGTCCTTGACGCCGAACTCGCCGTTGAGATGGGCGGCGCAGGGCAGCACGCGCTTCTTGTCGCGCAGATAGCTCTCGGCCATCGCGATCGCCGAGGCCGCCGGCGCGTAATAGGCCGAGCCGGTCTTGAGCAGATTGACGATCTCGGCGCCGCCATTGCGGGTGCGATCGACGATCTCGTCGATGCGGGCCTGCGAGGTCCAGCCCATCTTGACGAGGTCGGGCAGCGGAATGCCCGCGACGGTCGAGTACTTGGTCAGCGGCACCATCGTGTCGCCATGGCCGCCGAGCACGAAGGCGGTGACGTCCTCGACCGAGACGTTGAACTCATCGGCCAGGAAGTAGCGGAAGCGCGCGGAGTCGAGCACGCCGGCCATGCCGACGACCTTCTTGGCCGGGAGGCCGGAGGCCTTCTGCAGCGCCCAGACCATCGCGTCGAGCGGGTTGGTGATGCAGATGACGAACGCGTCGGGGGCGTACTTCTTGATGCCGGCGCCGACCTGCTCCATCACCTTCAGGTTGATCGAGAGGAGATCGTCGCGGCTCATGCCCGGCTTGCGCGGCACGCCGGCGGTGACGATGCAGACCTTGGCGTTATCCAGCGCTTCGTAGGAGTTGGCGCCGCTGTAATGGGCATCGAAACCATCGACCGGCGAGGACTGGGCGATGTCGAGCGCCTTGCCCTGCGGGACGCCTTCAGCAATGTCGAACATGACGACATCGCCGAGCTCCTTGAGGCCGATGAGGTGAGCCAGCGTTCCGCCGATCTGACCGGAGCCAATCAAAGCAATCTTGTCGCGCGCCATGGGAAATTTCCTTTGAACCCGAAGGGGTGAGGGAGGTTAAAAGTCGATTGGGTGGTTATCCCTTTCGCCCGGGCCGTTCAAGTCACGCTATGGCCAATTGACAGGCCTGCCTTGATTTCGATCAGGTCCGAGGCGGAGGGGCGCTGATGATCCTTTCAGCCTGATTGACGTGGCCTTTTCACGGCTGTGGGCCCGAAGGCAGGCGCTACCAAACTCCGGTGTTTGTCAGGTTTCGACCAGCCCCGTAGAAGTCCCGGAGGCTGCCGAGTCCTTCCGGCCGTGCGGCAGCGCCAAGTAGGATTCCGAGCCCATCTCGATCAGGCGCGAGGACGTCCGCTTGAACTCCATGGCCTCGATGCCGTCGGTCGCGACGTACAGCGAGATCGGATCCGCTTCGGCGGAGGCGATCAGCTTCACGGCGTTGTCATAGAGCGTGTCGATCAAGGTGATGAAGCGCTTGGCGGCATTGCGCTCCGCGTAGTCCATCACCGGAATATGGTCGATCAGGATGGTGTGATAGTCGTGCGCCAGCCGCAGATAGTCCGACGCCGCGAGCGGCTTCTCGCACAGGTCGGCAAAGCCGAAACGGGCAACGCCATTGGCCGAACAGGGGACATGCAGGAGGCGCCCCTTGATGGTGATGTCGCGCGACCTGCAACGGGCGTGGCCGGTCAGCCTGCCCCAGGCGTTGTCGAGCGCCGTGCGGGCCTCGACGTCCGCAGGCATCAGCCACATCTTGACCCCGGCCAGTTTCTCCAGCCGGAAATCGGTCCGGGCGTCGAGCCGCACCACGTCCATGTGGTCGGCGATATGCTTGATGAAGGGCAGGAACAGCGCGCGATTGAGGCCGCCTTTGTAGAGGTCCTCCGGCGCAACGTTAGAGGTGGCCACGACCACGGTGCCGAGCTCGAACAGCCTGGCGAACAGGCGGCCCAGGATCATCGCGTCGGCGATGTCGGTGACATGGAATTCGTCGAAGCAGAGCAGCCAGGATTGCTCGAAAATGGCCTGCGCCGTCAGCCCGATCACATCCGTATCGGCGAGTTCGCCGCGCGCAATGTTCTGGCGGTAGCCGTAGATGCGCTCATGCACCTCGGCCATGAATTCGTGGAAATGCGCCCGGCGCTTATGCTCGACCGGACAGTTCTGATAGAACAGGTCCATCAGCATGGTCTTGCCGCGCCCGACCTCGCCATGAACGTAGAGGCCGCGCGGCGGCTCGCTCTTGTCGAAGAACAGGCGTCCCAACAAGCCCTGCTTGCGCGCCGGCTTGTAGGTGGACAGCCTGCGCTCAAGCGCGGCCAGCGCGTCGGCGACCTCGGCCTGGGCCGGGTCGGCCTCGATCGCTCCAGTATCGACCAAAGACTGATATTGCGCGCGGAACGCGTCAGACGGTGTGGACAGCATGAGCCCACTCTAGGTCACGAGACTTACGGAAAATGCAATCCGCAAATGGTGGAAGCGGCCATGCAGCCGAGCCGTAGGGACTTGGTATATGGCACGCAAACGCTGCCCGGTCCGTTAGTCCCGGGGTAACGACGTTCGTTTGCGGCGTGTCGTCCGCTCCTTGGTCTTTGCGGGTTGGCCTTTGCGAGTTGGCCTCGCGACCGGCGCCGGCCACTTTCAGCCGGCGCAGAGGTCGTAGGCATCCTCCACGACATAGGGCCCGCCCCCCGTCGAAGCACGGGACGAGAACAAGACGAAGCGCTCGGCGACGAACACCCGGCTCGGGAAGTAGCCCCGGACCGAGAGATAATCGGCGACGTCCTGGCTCGATGCATCATGCAGCCGCGCCAAGGTCACATGCGGCACGAATTTGCGCCCCTCGGGATCCAGCCCGATCCGCTGCATCATGCGCTCCAGCTCGGCCTGCAGCTCGATCAGCGGCCGGCTCGGCGCGATGTTGGCGACAACAGCGCGCGGCTTGCGGCCCCCGAAGCTCGAGAGACCCTGCACCGTGACTTCGAACGGCTTGCGGTTGACCCGCCACAGCATCGCAGCGATCTCGTTGGCCGAGGCGCCGTCAATATCGCCGATGAAGCGCAAGGTGACGTGGTAGTTTTCCGGATCGATCCAGCGGGCGCCGGGAAGGCCACCTCGCAAGGTGGAGAGGGTCTGGCTGACCTCGGCCGGGATCTCCAGTCCAGTAAACAGACGCGGCATCGTTGCAGGACTCCCGATGCTGGAGGCTGATCCCGAAAATTGACGAGATCATGCCTTGACGAAATGATCGACGACGAATCGCCAATGCATAATTCCTACCGAATTTATATGACTCCGCGACGGACGCAGCGTTAACGCCGGTAAAAGCTGCGGAAAACCTCGCCCGCAAGGTTACCGCGAATGATCCGATCGCGGCTCCGTTCCATCATTGCCCACGAAGCGGACGCAGGAATGCTTCCACCATAGGCAACATCCGGGAAACGATGATGTCGACGCCCGCGGCCGTGGGGTGAATGCCGTCGGCCTGGTTCAACTTGGCATCGGCGGCGACGCCGTCGAGAAAGAACGGGTAGAGCTGGACGTCGAACTGCTTGGCGAGGTCGGGGTAGATCGCGTTGAATTTCGCGGCGTAGTCGCTGCCGTAATTCGGCGGCGCCAGCATGCCGCAGAGCAGGACGGCGATGCCCCGCGCCTTCAGCCGTGTGAGGATCTCGGTCAGCGCCTGCCGCGTGACCGACGGATCGATGCCGCGCAGCGCATCATTGGCGCCGAGCTCGACGATCACAGCCTCGGTGCCATCGGCCACCGACCAGTCGAGCCGGTCGCGGCCGCCCGAGGAAGTGTCGCCGGACACCCCGGCATTGGTCATCTCGACCTTCAGCCCCTTGTCGTTCAACGCCTTTTGCAGCTTGGCCGGAAACGCATCCGGAGCGGACAGGCCGAGACCCGCGCTCAAGGAATCGCCGAGCACGACCAGCTTGATCGGCTTGCCGGCCTCAGCGCCCGCGAATGCCGGCCCTGATGTCATCAAGGCGAGCATCAACACGAGTATGTGCACGAAGATGCGTCCGCGCCTCTCGACCCGGCTTGCGGAGTTGCCATATGACCGAGCCATGGACAGTCTCATCGAAACCTCGCCTTTGGCCGGCCTCGCGCCGGACACCATTACCATCGCCAACGTCAACCTCTCGCTCGGCACCGGAGCGGCGCGTGTTCACATTCTCAAGGACATCAGCCTGCGGGTGGGACAAGGCGAGACGATCGGCCTGATCGGACCGTCGGGCTCCGGCAAGTCCACGCTGCTGATGGTGATGGCGGGGTTGGAACGTCCAGACAGCGGTCAGGTGGTGGTCAATGGGACCGCTTTCAATGCCCTGGACGAGGACGCGCTGGCCCGGTTCCGCGGCCGCCAGGTCGGCATCGTCTTCCAGTCCTTCCACCTGATCCCGACCATGACCGCGTTGGAGAATGTCGCGGTGCCGCTGGAGCTGGCCGGGCATTCCGGCGCTGCCGAGCGTGCCGCCCGCGAGCTGGAGTCGGTCGGGCTCGGCCACCGGCTGCAGCACTATCCGACCCAGCTGTCCGGCGGCGAGCAGCAGCGCGTGGCGCTGGCGCGCGCCCTCGCCCCCGATCCCGCCATCCTGGTGGCCGATGAGCCGACCGGCAATCTCGACGAGACCACCGGCCGGCAGATCGTCGACCTGCTGTTCACCAAACATGCCGAGCGCGGCATGACGCTGGTGCTCGTGACCCATGATAGCGGGCTTGCGCATCGCTGCGACCGTGTCGTGCGGCTGCGCTCGGGACGGATCGAAGCCGACGGCGCACACGAGCCTGCCCTGGCATGAGCAGCGTCGCCGAACCGATCCCTGCCGGCCGCATGGCCGCGCTGCCGGTGCGTTACGCCCTGCGCGAGCTGCGCGGCGGCCTGCGCGGCTTCTACGTCTTCATCGCCTGCATCGCGCTCGGCGTGCTCGCCATCGCCGGCGTCGGCTCGGTGGCGGCGAGCCTCAATGACGGCCTCGTTCGCGAGGGCCGCACGCTGCTCGGCGGCGACGTCGCGTTTTCGCTGTTTCAGCGCGAAGCCAGGCCGGAGGAGATCGCGTTCCTGCGCTCGCGCGGCCAGGTGTCGCTGGCAGCGACCTTGCGGGCCATGGTGCGCTCGACCGACGCCAAGCTGGCGCTGGTCGAGCTCAAGGCCGTCGACGACGCCTATCCGCTGCTCGGCAAGGCCGGGCTGCAGCCCGACCTGCCGCTCACCGACATTCTGGCTGAGCGCGATGGCTCTTATGGCGCGGCCGCCGATCCGGCGCTGCTGGCGCGGCTCGACCTCAAGGTCGGGGACATCGTCAGCATCGATACCGTGCGCTTCCAGATCCGCAGCGCCCTGCAGGCCGAGCCGGACAAGCTGTCGGGCGGCATCGGGCTGGGACCGCGCTTCCTGATCAGCGAGGCCGGCCTGCGCGCCACGCCGCTGCTGCAGCCGGGCAGCCTGGTGCGCTGGACCTACCGGGTCCGGCTGCCCGACAACGCCAAGGACGATCATGCCGCGGCGTCCTTCATCGCCGACACCCGGCTGACGCTGCCATCGGCCGGGTGGGAGATCCGCAGCCGCAGCAATGCCTCGCCGCAATTGGAGCGCACCATCGGTCGCTTCACGCAATTCCTGACCCTGGTCGGCCTCGCAGCGCTGCTGGTCGGCGGCGTCGGCGTCGCCAATGCGGTCAAGAGCCATGTCGACCGCCGCACCGAGGTGATCGCGGCGTTCAAGGCGCTGGGCGCCACCAGCCGCGACGTATTCGGGATCTACCTCGTGCAGGTGATGGTGCTCGCCACGATCGGTTCGATCATCGGACTTTGTGCCGGCGCCGCCCTGCCCTTCGCGATCGTCGGGCTGTTCGGCAAGATCCTGCCGCTGCCGGTGATCGCGGCGGTGCATCCGGACGAGCTGGCGCTGTCCTTCGTCTACGGCCTGCTCACCGCGCTCGCCTTCGGCCTGTGGCCGCTCGGGCGCATCCGTGACGTGCCCGTGGCGGCGCTATTCCGCGAGGCGGTCATCGCCGAGTGGCACCGCCCGCGCTGGAGTTATCTGGCCCTGATCGCCGGCACGGTGGCGCTCTTGATCGCGGTGGTGATCGGCCTGTCCTACGACAAGAAGATCGCCGCCGTGTTCGTGGTCGCCGCTGCGCTCGTGTTCGTACTGCTGCGGGGCATCGCCGCTGTCGTGATGGCGAGCGCGCGCGCCATGCCGCGCAGCCGCTTCCCGATGCTGCGGCTGGCGGTCAGCAACATCTATCGCCCGGGCGCGCTGACGCCGTCGGTGGTGCTGTCGCTCGGACTGGGGCTCGCGGTGCTGGTCACGATCACCCAGATCGACGGCAATCTGCGGCGGCAGTTCCTCGCGCAGCTGCCGGAACAGGCGCCGTCATTCTTCTTCATCGACGTCCCCTCCGGCGAGGCCGAGCGCTTCCGCGGCTTCCTCAAGGAGCTTGCGCCGCAATCCTCGGTCGAGGACGTGCCGATGCTGCGCGGCCGGATCGTCTCCGCCCGCGGCGTGCGCGCCGAGGACCTCAAGGCCACGGCGGATACCGAATGGGTCCTCCAGAGCGACCGCGGCCTGACCTATACCGGCGAGATTCCCAAGGGTTCCAAGATCGTCGAGGGCGAATGGTGGGGCGACAGCTACAGCGGACCGCCGCTGGTCTCGATCGAGAAGCGGATCGCGGATGGCCTCGGCCTCAAGCTCGGTGACGACATCGTCGTCAACGTGCTCGGACGCGACATCGCGGCGCGGATCGGCAACATGCGCACCATCGACTGGCAGGGGCTCGGCATCAATTTCGTCCTGGTGTTCTCGCCGAATGCCTTCAAGGGCGCGCCTCATACCCATGTTGCCACCCTGACCGAGGCGCGCTCCGATGCGGCCGAGGATGCCCGCGTTATCCGCAAGGTCGCCGACGCGTTCCCGATGGTGACCAGCGTGCGCGTGCGCGAGGTCATGGAGACGGTCGGAGCTGTCGTTTCAAACCTGGCGCTCGCGATCCGCGGCGCCAGCGCGGTGACCCTGATCTCGGCAATCCTGGTGCTGGGCGGCGCGCTCGCCGCCGGCCACCGTCACCGCGTCTATGACGCCGTGATCCTGAAGACACTCGGCGCCACCCGGCTGCGCTTGCTGGGCGCCTACGCGCTTGAATATCTCATGATCGGCTTTGCAACCGCCGCGTTCGGCGTGATTGCCGGCTCGGTCGCCGCCTGGTTGATCGTGACCCGGCTGATGACGTTGAGCTTCGCCTGGCAGGGTGGGAGCGCCGCGCTGGTCGTCTTGGCCGCGCTGGTCGTCACGGTCGGCCTCGGACTGGCCGGAACGCTGCTGGCGCTCAACCAGAAGCCGGCGACCGTTCTGAGGAATCTGTAGCAGCTTGCGCGATCATGCCGCACGGTTAACGCGCGTTATAGAGGGCGAACGCATGCGGAGCGACATTCAGCCGCGCGTGGAAGCTTGCAGCGGATATGCTAGTTTCCCATCTAGGGAATGGGCTCAGAGACCTGCCAAAGATGGCAAATTTGCCGATGACGCAAATTTAATGTCTGTGGTGGGGGGTATGAGATAGGGTTTTTCGAGAACCGGCATAAGGTCCGTCAGGACCTCAATTCCGGGCAACCAACGGGAATTCGACCATGTCGGACCTAGACCGCAACTATGCTTCACCCTTTGGCCGGGTGGCCGGGCGCGCCGATGCCGCGACCGTCGACGCCGGTCTGCGCGCCTACATGCTGCGCATCTACAATTACATGAGCATCGGCTTGGCAATCACCGGTCTGGCGGCGCTCGGCGTCTACATGGCGTCGGTGACCGGCGATCCGGCGGCGGGCGTGTTCAAGTTCGGCGCCAACACCTACCTGACGCAGTTCGGCTACGCGATGTTCGTGAGCCCGCTGAAATGGCTGTTCATCCTGGCTCCCTTGGTCATGGTGTTCGCGATCTCGGCCGGTATCAACCGCTTGGCGCCGTCGACCGCGCAGATCCTGTTCTGGGTGTTTTCGGCCCTGATGGGTATCTCGCTGTCGTCGATCTTCCTGGTGTACACCCACACCTCGATCGTGCGGGTGTTCTTCATCACCGCGGCAACGTTCGGTGCGCTCAGCCTGTACGGCTACACCACCAAGCGTGACATGACCGGCATGGGCTCGTTCCTGTTCATGGGTCTGATCGGCATCGTGCTGGCGAGCCTCGTGAACCTGTTCCTGGCGAGCTCAATGCTGCAGTTCATCGTCTCGGTGGTCGGCGTGTTCGTGTTCGCTGGCCTCACGGCCTGGGATACGCAGCGCCTGAAGAACGAGTACATCTATGGCTACGCCTCCGCGGGCGGCGACATCGCCGAGCGCGCAGCGATCACCGGCGCCCTGTCGCTGTACTTGAACTTCATCAACCTGTTCACGCTGCTGCTGCAGCTGCTCGGTCAGCGCGACTGATCCAGCGGACCACCGTCACAGCCTTCGAAGCCCCGGCCTCACCGCCGGGGCTTTTCGTTTTGCCGGCCCGCTTGGATCTTGCTCGTTTGCACCCTGCTCGTTTGCGCCGAGCGCAGACACGCAGCGACAGCCATGCCGCAACGGCGGATTGATCGTCCAATCCGCCTTGCTATGGTTCCGCCATGCTTGACATCGACATCCGGCCCACCGGCGAGGCCGATCTTCCCGCCATCACCGCCATCTACGGTCAGGCCGTGCGCGAGGGCACGGCCACCTTCGAGCTCGATGCTCCGGACTTGACCGAAATGACCCGCCGCTTCCGTGCGCTCGCGGATGGCGGCTTCCCTTATTTCGTCGCCCTGCTGGACGGGCAGGTGGTGGGCTATGCCTATGCCGGACCTTACCGACCCCGCCCTGCCTATCGCTTCACGGTGGAGAATTCGATCTATCTGGCCCCTGCGAGCCAGGGCCGCGGCATCGGAAGGCAATTGATGCAGCGCTTGATCGCGGCTTGTGAGGAGCGGGGCTTCCGCCAGATGATCGCCGTGATCGGCGACTCCGCCAATGCCGGATCGGTGGGGCTGCATCGCGCCTGCGGCTTCCAGATGATCGGCACCCATCCGAGCGTCGGGCTCAAATTTGGCCGATGGCTCGACACGGTCATGATGCAGCTGCCGCTCGGCGCCGGCAGTAGCAACGTGCCGGCCGCGTAATCAAGGCAGGTCCTCTCCGCGATCGCGCCTCGCGAGCCCCGCCGGTCGGCGGGCCGGGACTACGTGACGCGCGTCATATCACCGGATCAGACCAAGGCTGGCTTTGGCGCGATCACCAGCAGCACGCGCTCGAGCTCGTGGCCGCGCCGCAGGATCAGGCCGGTCGCCGAGATGACGCTGTACATGCCCTGCTTGCGAGCGAGGCGCGGGTCCTTCTCGATGCGGTAGATCGGCACCTCGGACGCGCGACGAAACACGGAAAACACCGCCCGGTCGCGCAGGAAGTCGATCGAATAGTCCCGCCATTCGCCATCGGCGACCATGCGGCCGTAGAGATTGAGGATCCGGTTCAGCTCAAGCCGGTCGAACGTCACCCGATTGGGCGCTGCGGCCGCGCTGCGGGCCGCCGCGCGGTTCTCGCTCGGATCGGCATCCTCCGGGGTGAGCTTCATCGGCGTCCTCCTGTCATCTCTGTGACATGATCGCGCCATCCGCCGGAAGCCGCAAGGGGCGGCTTTCAGTGTTGCGTGCGGCTCCAGCTGCGGACGTCACGAGTTCCGCGAACACGTCAGCGTCACGGGATCGTTAGCGGAATCATAATCGCGCCGTCTTTCCGCCCAGGGACCGCCCCCGATCTTGGGCATAAGTTTCGTGTGCGTTGGCCCGGTCCTTTCGGTTCCGGATTCCTCAGCCCCCAGCCCCCCGGGGTCGTCAGGATCGGGTCTATTCACAAGTGATGGCAAAGGGCCAACGCAAGTTGGTCCTTTTGCTTTTTGGACCGGCGCAGGGCTGCGTCGCTGCGGGATGCGCGCGATCAAGCCTGACGCGCCTGAGCGCGGCCGGGAACGGCTCCAAGACCAGCGGATTTGGAGCAGGCGCTAATGCAGCTCGGAATAGGCTGCGCCGAGCATCGGACCCGGCCGGTCACGGCTGCCGTCCTGCACATAGACAACGGCGCCGTCGACGCCTTCTTTGGCGATCTTCTCCAGCGGCACGCTCCAGCTGGTCGATGTTCCGGTCCAATCGCCAAGCTTCAACAGATTGCGAACGACGTTGTAGTAGGTCAGCTCGCGCCCGCTGTTCTCGCCGCGCCCGACCTGGATCGGGACGGCCCGCGAAATCGAGCAGACCCAGACCTCGCCATGCCTGCGCGGCATGTGTTCATCGGCCGCGGCGACAGAGACGGTCAGCTCCTGGCCCTCGATCGACAGTCTGACCGGCACCGACATGGCGGCACCGCCCTGCGCGGTCTCCTCAATGGCGCCCTCGATCGCCTCGCGATCACTGCCAATGACATGAACCGAGCCGTTGACCACAGCCTGGGGGGTATAGACCTCACGATCGCCGCGAACGCGGGAGTAGGCACGTTGCCGCGCCGTGAAGCGGGAGTCCGCCAGGGTGTCCTTCCAACCGAGATAGTCCCAATAGTCGATCGGCAGCGACAGCGCGATCACCGACGGATCTCTGGCCAGATCGCCGAGCACCTTGTCGGCCGGCGGACAGGAGGAGCAGCCCTGAGAGGTAAAAAGTTCGATCACCGCACGCGGATCGGAGGCAGCTGGCCGGACGAAAGCGATGACCGCACAGACACTGAGCGCCGCGCGCGACCACCACGACATCTGTCCACCCATCATCACTGTCCTGTCCGGAACAACACTGTCCGCCACACCCTGCTGCGTCAATAAAATGCGAAGCCGCCCTCGGCGTTGACAACCAAAAATGCAAAGGAGGCAGCCTATGTCATAGGCCGCCTCCTTCATCACCCGCTACTCACTTCAGAGTGAGCCAATCTGCCGCATCGCGCCTTGGTTAAGCGGCGAGCTTGCGCAGCACGTAGTGCAGGATGCCGCCGTTACGATAGTAGTCGAGCTCATCGAGCGTATCGATGCGGCAAAGCAGCGGCACCTGCTGCGCCGCGCCGTCGGCCGAAACGATCTCAGCGGTCAGCGTCTGGCGCGGCTTCAGGTCGCCCTGCAGCCCCTTGATGGTGACCTTCTCATCGCCCTTGAGCCCGAGCGACGACCACGACGTGCCTTCCTGGAAGGTGAGTGGAAGCACACCCATGCCCACCAGGTTGGAGCGGTGGATGCGCTCGAAGCTCTGGCAGATCACGGCGCGGACGCCGAGCAGACGGGTACCCTTGGCCGCCCAGTCGCGCGACGAGCCGTTGCCATATTCGGCGCCGGCGAACACGACCAGCGGCACGCCCTCTTCCTGGTACTTCATGGCGGCATCGTAGATCGACATCTGCTCGCCGTCGGGCCAGTGCTTGGTCAGGCCGCCCTCCGGGATGTTGCCGTCGGCGCCCTTGAGCATGAAGTTCTTGATGCGGATATTGGCGAAGGTGCCGCGCATCATGATCTCGTGATTGCCGCGGCGGGTGCCGTACTGATTGAAGTCGGCCGGGCGGACCTGGTGCTCGCTGAGGAATTTACCGGCGGGCGAGGTCAGCTTGATCGAACCGGCCGGCGAGATGTGGTCGGTGGTGATCTTGTCGCCGAACAGCGCCAGCACGCGGGCCTCGACGATGTCCTTGATCGGCTCCGGCTCCTTCTTCATGCCCTCGAAATACGGCGGATTCTGCACGTAGGTCGACGACATGTTCCAGCGGTAGGTCTCGCTCTCGACCGTCTTGATCTTGCGCCAGTTGGTGTCGCCCTTGAAGACGTCGGCATACCGCTTCTTGAAGATCGAGGCCTTGACGAACTTCTTGACGAAGTCATTGACCTCCTTCGTCGTCGGCCAGATGTCCTTCAGGTAGACCGGTTTCTTGTCCTTGCCGATGCCGATCGGCTCGACCGCCAGATCCTTGGTCACGGTGCCGGCGAGCGCGTAGGCGACGACCAGCGGCGGCGAGGCCAGGTAGTTGGCCTGCACGTCCGGCGAGACGCGGCCTTCGAAATTGCGGTTGCCCGACAGCACGGCCGCCGCGACGACGCCGTTGTCGTTGATCGACTTCGAGATCTCCTCCGGCAGCGGACCAGAATTACCGATGCAGGTGGTGCAGCCGAAGCCCACCAGGTTGAAGCCGACCTTGTCGAGGTCCTTCTGCAGGCCGGAGTTTGCGAGGTATTCAGCAACCACCTGGCTGCCCGGGGCTAGCGAGGTCTTCACCCACGGCTTCGCCTTGAGGCCCTTCGCCGCAGCGTTGCGGGCCAGCAGGCCGGCGCCGATCAGCACGCTCGGGTTCGAGGTGTTGGTGCAGGAGGTGATGGCGGCGATGACGACGTCGCCATGGCCGATGTCGAAGTCCTTGCCCTCGACCGGGAAGCGCTGATCGGCGGCATCCGGCTTCTTGTACTCGCCGGCCAGCGCGGTCGCGAAACCTTCGGCCACGGCCGGCAGCGCGATGCGGCCCTCGGGACGCTTCGGACCGGCCATCGACGGCACGACGTCGGCGAGATCGAGGTTCAGCGTCTGCGTGAACACCGGGTCCGGCGACTTGGCGGTGCGGAACAGGCCCTGCGCCTTCGCGTAGGCTTCGACCAGCGCGACGCGCGGCGCCTTGCGGCCCGAGGTCTTGAGATAATCGATCGTCGCGGCGTCGACCGGGAAGAAGCCGCAGGTCGCGCCATACTCCGGAGCCATGTTGGCGATCGTCGACTTGTCGGCGACCGAGAGATGGTCGAGGCCGGGGCCGAAGAACTCGACGAACTTGCCGACCACACCGAGCTTGCGCAGCATCTGGGTAACGGTCAGCACGAGGTCGGTCGCGGTGACGCCTTCCTTCAGCGCGCCGGTCAGCTTGAAGCCAACCACGTCGGGCAGCAGCATCGACAGCGGCTGGCCGAGCATGCAGGCCTCCGCCTCGATGCCACCGACGCCCCAGCCGAGCACGGCGAGACCATTGACCATGGTGGTGTGCGAATCAGTGCCGACCAGCGAATCCGGATAGGCGACCTCGAAGGTGCCCTTGGTGCGGCCGACGGTCATCTTCTCCTTCTTGGTCCACACGGTCTGCGCCAGATATTCAAGGTTGACCTGGTGGCAGATGCCGGTGCCGGGCGGCACGACGGAGAAGTTCGAGAACGCCTTCTGGCCCCACTTCAGGAATTCATAACGTTCCTGGTTCTGCTTGTACTCCTCGGCGACGTTCTTGCCGAACGCCTTGTTGTCACCGAAGTAGTTGACGATCACCGAGTGGTCGATCACGAGATCGACCGGCACCAGCGGGTTGATCTTCTCGGCGTCGCCGCCGAGCGCCTGCATCGCATTGCGCATGGCTGCGAGGTCGACGACGGCAGGGACGCCTGTGAAATCCTGCATCAGCACGCGCGCCGGGCGGAACGCGATCTCGTGCTCCAGCGACTTCTTGCGCAGCCATTTCGACACCGCGACGATGTCGTCCTTGGTGACGGTGCGACCATCCTCGTTACGCAGCAGGTTCTCGAGCAGCACCTTCATCGAGTAGGGCAGCTTGGAGATGTCCTTGAGACCGTTCTTCTCGGCTGTGGGCAAGCTGTAATAGATGTAGCTCTTCGTTCCGACCTTGAGGGTCTTGCGACACTTGAAGCTGTCGAGCGAGGTCATGCGTGGGAATCCCAATTGATCTGTATACCCTGAGGGGGTATTTAAGAACCGTCAGCGCGAGGCGCCGGATGGCTTGCAGCGGACGATTGTGTGCTGCATCAAGGTCGGGCTTATAGAAGCTTTCTAACTGCGCCGCCACAGCCACAAGCAAGTCGCGACGTGGCATCACCCACAAATTCTCACACGCTAGCCTTCAATTTCGTAAGGGCTGTCACGACAGGCCATGCAGCTTGCTCCCAGATTGTTCGGACACGACGTCAGATGCGTGCGCGGCGGCCGTGAGGTGTTCGCAGGCCTTGCCTTCGAGGCGGTCGCGGGCGAGGCGCTGGCGGTGACCGGGCACAATGGCGCCGGCAAGACCTCATTGCTGCGGCTGATCGCAGGGCTCCTGCTGCCTGCCGGTGGCACCATCGCCATCGAGGGCAGCGAGACCGAGCTGACGGTGCCGGAGCAGGCGCATTATCTCGGCCACCGCGACGCGCTGAAGCCGGCGCTCAGCGTGCGCGAGAATCTGGCGTTCTGGGCCGACTTCCTCGGCGGCGGCACGACGCGGCCGATCGCCGACTGTCTCGCCGCCGTCGGCATCGCCCACGCGATCGATCTGCCCGCCGGCTATCTCTCCGCCGGCCAGCGCCGCCGACTGTCATTGGCCCGCCTGCTCGCCGTCCCCCGTCTGCTGTGGCTGCTCGACGAGCCGACCGCAGCGCTCGACGTCGCAGGCCAGGCGATGTTCGCCGGCCTGATGCGCGAGCATCTCGCCGGGGGCGGGCTGATCGTGGCGGCCACGCACGGCCCGCTCGGCATCGACACGCGCGAGCTGCGGATCGGAGCATGAGTACGATGACCGTCAGCATTCTTTGCGCCAAGCCCACCGCGCTCTCCGTTCCCTCCCCCCTTGTGGGGGAGGGTCAGGGGGGAGGCCCCACGACGTGGTCCATCGTTTTGGACAAGATCCCCGTGTGTCAAATTCCGTCCCATCGGTTTGCGCCCTCCTCCCCCTTGCGGGGAGGGGTCGGGGGTGGGGGTCCCCACGGGCAGTCTCGCCCGGAGCCATCCCCCTCCCTAGCCCTCCCCCACAAGAGGCGAGGGAACGCAGTGTGCGGGGGGAGAGAAAGGGAACACGGCTCCCTCTCCGGCAACGCGTCCACACCCGAGGCCCTTCCCGCATGACCGCGCTCGGAGCTCTCATTCGCCGCGACATCCGGATCGCGCTGCGCATCGGTGGCGGCGCGCTGATTGGCGTGCTGTTCTTTCTCACCGTCGTGGTGCTGATGCCGTTCGCGGTCGGGCCCGACCTCGCGCTGCTGACCCGGCTCGGCCCGGCGATCCTGTGGCTCGGCGCCCTGCTCGCCAGCCTGCTGACCCTGGACCGGCTGTTCACCGCCGACCATGAGGACGGCTCGCTCGACCTGATCGTGATGAGCCGGACACCGCTGGAGCTCGCCTGCGCCGCGAAGGCGCTGGCGCACTGGCTCGCGGCTGGCCTGCCCCTGGTCATCGCCACGCCGGTGCTCGGCCTGCTGCTCAACCTCGATGCCACTGCCACCGGCGCTGTCGCGCTGACCTTGCTGGCCGGCACGCCGGCGCTGACCTTCATCGGCATGATCGGTGCGGCGCTGGCGGTGACGATGTCGCGCGGCGGGTTGCTGTTGGCCGTGCTGGTGCTGCCACTGTCGATCCCGGTGCTGATCTTCGGCGTGGCGGCGTCGCAGGCCGCCATCACAGGCCCGCTGCCGTTCGGGGCGCCGTTCTCGATCCTCTGCGCCTTGTCGCTGGTCAGCTTCGTGATCGGCCCCTTCGCAGCTGCAACAAGCCTCCGCAACGGCCTGGACTAACCGAACACCGGCGGGGTTTGACCATGATCAACTCTTGGCCAGACGCACCGTGCTGATTGCCTGCAACGGCTTCCGCCTTTAACAAGGTTCTCATGTCGCTGATCGACCTCGCCAATCCCACCCGGTTCCTTGCGCTGACGGCACGGCTGCTGCCGTGGCTGGCGCTGGTTACGGTCGTGCTGCTGGGCGCCGGCCTGTACCTCTCGGCGCTGGCGCCCGACGATTATCAGCAGGGCGCCACCGTCAAGATCATGTTCATCCACGTGCCGAACGCGTGGCTGTCGATGTTCGTCTGGGGCGTCATGAGCCTCGCCTCGCTCGGCACCCTGGTGTGGCGACACCCGCTTGCCGATGTCGCGGCAAAAGCGGCCGCCCCGATCGGCGCCAGCTTCACCTTTCTCGCCCTGCTGACCGGCTCGCTGTGGGGCCGGCCGATGTGGGGCACCTATTGGGAATGGGATGCGCGGCTGACCTCGGTGCTGATCCTGTTCCTGATGTATCTCGGCCTGATGGCGCTGTGGCGCGCGGTCGAGGATCCGACGCGCGCCGCCCGCGCCGCCGCCGTGCTGACGCTGGTCGGCGCGATCAATTTGCCGATCATCAAGTTTTCGGTCGACTGGTGGAACACGCTGCATCAGCCGGCTTCGGTGATGCGGATGGGCGGCCCTGCGCTCGACAAATCGTTCCTGATTCCGCTGCTGGTGATGGCGATCGGCTTCTCGTTCCTGTTTGTGACATTGCATGTCGCTGCCATGCGCAACGAGATCCTGCGCCGGCGCGTGCGCAGCCTGCAGATGATGCAGGCGCGCGCCTATACGGGTAGCGCCCCTGCGAGCGGTGCAACCGGCCAGATCGTGGGAGCCGCCTGACATGGACCTCGGTCCCTACACCTCCTTCATCGCAACCTCCTATCTCGCCGCCGCGCTCGTCGTGGTGCTGCTCATTGTCTGGATCGCGATCGACTACCGCACCCAGAAGGCGCGGCTGCGCGCGCTCGAGGAGAGCGGCGTCAGCCGGCGCTCAGGCCGCGCGGCGACGGACATCCAATGACCGAACAGGCTGCAACGGAGCGTGCGCCGCGGCGCCGCTCATTCCTCATGCTGCTGCCGCTCGTGGTGTTTCTCGGGCTTGCGGCGCTGTTCTGGTTCCGGCTCGGCAATGGCGATCCGTCGCGGATTCCCTCTGCCTTGATCGGCCGCCCCGCCCCGAACACGCCGCTGCCGGCGCTGCCCGAACTGGCCAAAGACGGCACGCCGGTGCCAGGACTCGACCCGGCCGCTCTCAAGGGCAAGGTCAGCATCGTCAACGTCTGGGCGTCCTGGTGCGTGCCCTGCCACGACGAGGCGCCGCTGCTGGTGGAGCTCGGCCGCGACAAGCGCTTCCAGATCATCGGCATCAACTACAAGGACGGCGCCGACAACGCCCGCCGCTTCCTTGGCCGCTACGGCAACCCCTATGACGTCGTCGGCGTCGACGGCAACGGCCGCGCCGGCATCGAATGGGGCGTCTATGGCGTGCCCGAGACCTTCGTCGTCGGACGCGAAGGCACCATCGTCTACAAGCTGGTTGGCCCGATCACGGTCCAGAATATCGACGCGGTGTTGAAGCCGGAGATCGAGAAGGCGCTGAAGGCGGGGTCGTAATCTGCTTACGACAAACCGTTGGTTTTCGTCATTGCGAACGAAGCGAAGCAATCCAGGGCGGCATGCTGAGCTCTGGATTGCTTCGTCGCTACGCTCCTCGCAATGACGGAGACGGGGAGAGCTACCCCTTGCTCACATCGCCCTCGGCTGCATCGCTGGCTTCCAGCGACGCCGGCTCCTGATGGTAGCGCTTGATCAGCGGCATCTGGGCGATGGCGAAGATCATGGTCAGCGGCACCACGCCGAAGGCCTTGAAGCCGACCCAGAAATCCGTGCTCTGGGTGCGCCAGATGATCTCGTTCAGCACCGCCATCGCGGCGAAGAACAACGCCCAGCGGAAGGTGAGAACCCGCCAGCCGGCCGGCGTCAGATTGAACATCTGATCGAACATGATGGCGATGAAGGAGCGGTTGAACAGCAGCCCGCCGCCGAGCACGGCCGCGAACAGGCCATAGATGATGGTCGGCTTGACCTTGATGAAGGTCTCGTCGTGCAGCACCAGAGTGAGCGTGCCGAACACCAGCACGACGATGCCGGTGACGATCGCCATCAGCGGCACGTGCTTGGTGACGACATAGGACGCGATCAGCGCCGCGATGATCGCGACCATGAAGGCGCCGGTCGCCGCGAACAGATTGAACTTGGCGTTGACCACGAAGAACACGATCAGCGGACCAAGCTCGGTCGCGAGCTTGAACAACGGGTGCGGCTGGGTCTTGTCCATTCGATGTCCTGTTGGCTGCCATCAGCCGCGGCTGATCCAGTCGTTACCTACGTCCACGCCACGGGATGGCGCGGTGACGTCAATCCTCGATGCCGGCAATCGCCCGCGCAAAATCCCTGGCGGCGAAGGGCTGCAGGTCGTCGACGCCTTCCCCGACGCCGATGAAATGCACCGGCAGCTTGAACTTCTCCGACAGCGCCACCAGGATGCCGCCGCGCGCCGTGCCGTCCAGCTTGGTCATCACGAGACCTGTCACACCTGCCGTACGATGGAACGCCTCGACCTGCGACAGCGCATTTTGTCCCACCGTCGCATCGAGCACGAGCAGCACCGCATGCGGCGCCGAGGCGTCGACCTTGCGAATGACACGCACCACCTTTTCGAGCTCGTTCATCAGCTCGGCCTTGTTCTGCAGCCGGCCGGCGGTGTCGATCAGCAGGATGTCACGGGCCTGCTCCTTGGCCGCGGTGATCGCTGTGAAAGCGAGGCTCGCCGAATCCGAGCCCTGCGCTCCGGCGATGACAGGCGCCGCGGTCCGCTCGCCCCAGACTTTCAGCTGTTCGATGGCCGCGGCGCGGAACGTATCGCCCGCCGCCAGCATGACCTGCTTGCCGTCGGAAGCAAATTTTGCCGCCAGCTTGCCGATGGTCGTGGTCTTGCCGGAGCCGTTGACGCCGACGACGAGAATAACGAACGGCTTGTGGCCGGGCGCGATCTCGAGAGGCTTCGCCACCGGCGCCAGCACCTTCTCGACCTCGGTCGCGACCACGGCCTTCACCTCGTCGGCGCTGATCGCCTTGTCGTAGCGGCCGGTCCCGACCGCCTCGGCGATCCGCGCCGCCACCTGGGTGCCGAGATCGGCACGCAGCAGCACATCCTCGATGTCGTCGAGCATCGCGCGATCGAGCTTGCGCTTGGTGACGAGATCGGCCACGGCCGTGCCGAGCGCGCCGGAGGTGCGCTTCAGGCCGGCCGACAGCCGCCGCCACCACGACAGCTTGGGTGTTTCGGAGGTGGTATCGTTCATGGCGTGGTGTTAGCCCTTTCCTCCCGCAAACGAAAGCCTCGCACCCCCTTTACGGTTTCCATGGATATTAACCAACCTTCCGATGAGGAGATGCTGGCCCGCGTGCTCCACCGCGACGGGCTGATGCTGGTGATCGACAAGCCGGCCGGAATTCCCGTGCACAAGGGACCGAAGGGCGGGCCGAACCTGGAAGCGTCGTTCGATGCGCTGCGCTTCGGCCTGCCGCGCCCGCCGGTGCTGGCGCATCGGCTGGACAAGGAAACCTCGGGCTGTCTGGTGCTCGGCCGCCATCGCAAGGCAACGGCCTCGCTTGGGCTTTTGTTCAAGCATGGCAAGATTTCGAAGACCTATTGGGCGGTCGTCGAAGGCGGCCCCGACGCTGACGAAGGCGTGATCGAGCTGCCGCTGGGCAAGCTGAATGCGGAACGCGGCTGGTGGCAGAAGCCGGACCCGCAGGGCCAGCCGGCGGTGACGAAATGGCGCGTGCTGGGGCGGTCGCATTTGGCAGCCAGCTCATCCTCTAGCTCGCCTCTCATTTGCGGCACGAACTCCCCTCCCCTTTGCGGGGAGGGGTCGGGGGTGGGGGTCGCAGCAAAGACTGCCCGTGTGGACCCCCCTCCCCAGCCCTCCCCCACAAGGGGGGAGGGATCGCAGTTGCCGAGTGGAGAGTCAGTGCATGCCACCAACGGCCCGCGGCTCACCTGGCTCGCGATGGAACCGATCACCGGCCGCACGCATCAATTGCGCGTGCACGCGGCATCTCAGGGCTGGCCGATCGTCGGCGACAACATCTATGGCAACGGCCCCCGCTTCGGCGAGCCGCGGCTGCACCTGCATGCGCGCGAGATTTCCATTCCGCTGTCGCGCAACAAGCCGCCGGTGAATGTCGTCGCGCCAGCGCCGCCGCATATGCATGAGCGGCTGAAGCTGTGCGGGTGGAATGGCGAGTGAAGCGCGCTCTCACCACTCGTCATGGCCGGGCTTGACGAGGTTCTGGACTAATAACCGAGCACCATCATGCGCTGTGACCGTGAGACGCTGCACCATGCCCGGCAACGCACCGACGATTGCCACCGGCAGATAGTGCTCTGTGCGCCCCTGCGTCTCGCTCTCGATCAGCACCTCGCGCTCACGGCCGATCTCGGCATCCAGCCGCTGTCGTAGCGCTGTTTCACCCGCTGCTCGTAAGCGCCGTGCACGATCACGGATGACGGCGCCATCGACCTGCGGCATGCGGGCCGCCGGCGTGCCCGGGCGCGGCGAGTAGGGAAAAACATGCAGGAAGGTCAGCCTGCATTCCTCAACGAGTTCGAGCGAGCGCGCAAACATGTCCTCCGTCTCCGTCGGAAAGCCCGCGATCAGATCGGCACCAAGCACGACGTCTGGCCGCAATCTCCGCACTTGCTGACAGAACGCGACCGCATCGGCGCGCGAATGCCGCCGCTTCATCCGCTTCAGGACCAAGTCGTCGCCGGCCTGCAGCGACAGATGCAGATGCGGCATCAGCCGGGTATCGTCTGCGAGCGCGTCGAGCAGATCGGCATCGGCTTCGATCGAGTCGATCGAGGAGATGCGCAGCCGCTGCAGTTCCGGCACGTGACGCAAGATCTGCTTCACCAGCCGGCCGAGCTTCGGCGTCCCCGGCAGGTCGTGGCCGTAGCTGGTCAGATCGACGCCGGTCAGGACGATCTCGGCATGGCCGCGCGCGGCCAGCGCACGCACATGGTCGACGACCGCCCCCATCGGCACCGAGCGCGAATTGCCGCGGCCGAACGGGATGATGCAGAAGGTGCAGCGATGATCGCAGCCGTTCTGCACCTGGACGAACACCCGCGGCAGGCCGCGCTGAAAACCGTCGACCAGATGCGGCGCCATCTCCGTCACGGCCATGATGTCGGAAACGGCGACCTTCTCGGATGTGTCGATGCCGAAGCGCGGCGCCGCCAGCGCCTGCGCCGTCACGCGCCAGGCATCGAGCTGCAGCTTGTCCTCATTGCCAATGACGCGATCGACCTCGGGCATGTCAGCAAACATGCCGGCCTGCGTCTGCGCCGCGCAGCCGGTCACGACGATGCGCGCCGCCGGGCGCTCGCGTTTCAGCTTGCGGATCGTTTGCCGTGCCTGCGCCACGGCCTCATTGGTGACCGCGCAGCTGTTGATGACGATGGTGTCGGAGGCGCCCGCCGCCTCCGCGTGTCGCGCGATCAGCTCGGACTCGAACGCGTTCAGCCGGCAGCCGAAGGTGACGACATCGACGCTCATGCCACGCTGGCGAACAGCTGTGGCTCGAACCGGCCCTCGAACTCGAACGTCGCAGTGCCCGTCATCAGCACGTGATCGTCACGCTCGCGCCATTCGATCGTCAGCTCGCCACCGGGCAAGGTCATCTGGACGATACGATTGGCCCGCTTCAGCCGGGCGGCCGCGACCGCCGTGGCGCAGGCCGCCGAGCCGCAGGCCTTCGTCAGCCCCGCGCCGCGCTCCCAGGTGCGCATCGTGATGTGGTCGCGATCGACGATGTGGGCGAGCGTGATGTTGGCGCGCTCCGGGAAGATCGGGTGATTTTCCAGCAGCGGTCCGAACCGCTCCAGGTCATGGGAATTGACGTCGCCATCCACCCAGAACACCGCATGCGGATTGCCCATGTTGACCACCGAGGGCGAGTGCAGGATGGGCGCATCGATCGGCCCGATCTGCAGCTCGATATAGCGGGTGTCGCGGAACTCCTCGGCCAGGGGAATCTCCTGCCAACCGAATTTCGGCACCCCCATGTCGACGGTGTAGAGGTCGGGCGCGGGGCCCTGCCAGCAGTTCAGGAGTCCGGCACGGGTCTCGAAGGTCGCGCTGGCCTGGCCGGTCTTCTCGAACACCTGGCGGACGACGCAGCGCATGCCGTTGCCGCAGGCACCGGACTCCGACCCGTCATTGTTGTAGATGCGGATGAACGCCTCGGTACCGTCGAGCCGGGGCGGCTGCAGCACCATCAACTGGTCGTAGGGAACGCGCGCTGCAACCGCTCGCGCCTCGTCGGGCGTGACCACATGCTTCAGGTCACGCAGATCAAGCACGACGATCTCGTTGCCGATCCCGTTCATTTTGACGAAGCTGTGGTTGGCCAGCGCGCTCATGAAATTATCCAAATTTTGTCCGCTTTATATGGCCTCAGCCGCGGCCTTGACCAGTCCGCAGACTGACATGACGCATCTGTCATGGGACGCCGCGCCGCCGGGCATGTTAGGACCGGTCGTTCGCCGGCACGAACCGGGCAAAGGCAGCACGGCACTGGAGAATAGTCGAATGAATTTCAGCACTTTCCGCCTCGTTCTGGCCGTGAGCTCGGTCGCCTTTGCGCTGGGCGGTCCGGTCGCCCGGGCGCAGGCGCCGGCAGCCCCCACGGCTCCGGCGGTATCGGCGACGCCCTCCCCGCCGGCCCCGAGCACGACCCCGGCGCCGGCCGCAGCGGCTCCCGCAGCCAGCCCGACGCCGGCAGCCAGCGCCAGCCCCTCACCGCCGCCGTCCCCCGCCCCCGGCCAGGCGCCGGCCACACCGCCCACCCAGACGACCGACGCCTTCGGCGACGAGATCAAGCTCGAGGCCAAGAAGGTTGTCCTCGTCAAGGGCACCGCCAATTGGGACAATGCCTTCGACACGCTGATCGATTCCTTCAAGGCGCTGTCAACCATGTTGGACAAGCAAGGCGTGAAGCCCGCCGGCAACGGCATGATCGTCTACACGTCGACCGACGACAACGGCTTCACCTTCCTGGCCGAGATGCCGATCGAGCAGGAGCCGAAGACGCTCGGCAAGGGCATGAGCATCGGCCAGTCGCCGGAAGGCAAGGCCTTGAAATTCGTCCATCGCGGCTCCTACGACAACATGGACAACACGTATGAGGCGATCACGAACCATCTCGACGAGCGCCGCCTCGAAGCCAAGGACACGTTCATCGAGGAGTACATGACCGACCCCTTGAAGACCGCCGAGGACAAGCTCATCATCAACGTCTATGTGCCGCTGAAATGAGTGCCCTGATGATCAGATCGATCCTGGCAGCCGCGATTGCGGGCTGCATCGCGCTTCCGGCGGTCGCAGAGGACGGACCGCGGCTCGACATGCCCGCGATCACCGTCAGCGGCGAGGCCAGCGTCTCGGCGCCGCCGGATCTGGCGCAGATCGATGCCGGGGTGGCGTCCGACGCCAAGACCGCGCGCGAGGCCGCCGAGGCCAACAATACCGCGATGACCAAGGTGCTGCAGGCGCTGAAGACGGCGGGATTAGCCGACAAGGATGTCCAGACCTCGCGGCTGTCGCTACAGCCGCAATATGCCCCGAACCGACCGGGCCAGGCGCAGGTCACCGGCTATCGGGCCTCGAACCGTGTCACCATCAAGCTACGCGACGTGGGCAAAGTGGCCAGCGTGATCGACACGGTGGTCGGCGCCGGCGCCAACGATGTCGGCAACATCTATTTCACCGTTGCCGAGCCGTCGAAGCTGCTCGATGACGCGCGCGAGAAGGCCGTCGCCGACGCACGGCGAAAGGCCGAGATCTACGCCAAGGCGGCCGGCGTCACGCTCGGCCAGCCGCTCAGCATCTCCGAGGACGGCGCCCCCGCGCCGGTGTTCCGCGCCAAGAACTTCGGCGCACCGATGGCCGCGACGCCGACACCGGTGGCGCAGGGCGAGGAGACGCTGTCGATCACGGTCAATGTCACCTGGGCGATCAAGGCCGGCCCGTAGGCGCACTCCCTCGGCGCAGCCCATTCATGCACGGTCGTGAACCGGCAGCGCGACGACACCTGTTTTGTTGCGGCAGTCTGCCTAGATCTCCACCACCTGTCCCGGCTTCAGCACGCCGAAACGCTCGCGCGGGATGCCTGCGGAATCGAGCGCAGCGTGCAGCGCGTGAACCGGCGCGTCGATCGCCTCGTCGGTGAGCTGGAAGGTGCCATGATGATGCGCCAGCGCGGTCTCGGCGCCGCAATCCTGCAGCGCCTGCACGGCCTCCTCCGGGTTCATATGCTGGTCGCGCATGAACCAGCGCGGCTCATAGGCGCCGATCGGCAGGATCGCGAGCCTGATGGGCGCATGCAGTTCGGCGACGCGGCGGAAATGCTTGCCGGTGCCGTAGCCGGAATCGCAGACGATGTAGAACTTGCCGCGCGGCGTCTCCAGCACGAAGCTCGCCCACAGCGCCTTGTTGCGGTCGAACACGCCGCGCGCCGTCCAGTGCCGCGTCGGCACCAGGGTGACGGCGACCTCGTCGTTCAAGGTGACGCGGTCATGCCAGTCATAAGCCTCGGCGCGGATCTTCGAATCCGCCGCGGTCATGGTGAGGTCGTTGCCGAGCGGCGTGACGACCCGCGGGGCGAAGCGCGCGGTCAACCGCGACAGCGTGCGGAGGTCGAGATGGTCGTAATGGCCATGCGAGACCAGCACGACATCGATATGAGGCAAGGCCTCGAAGGCGATGCCGGGATCGTTGTGCCGGCGGGGGCCGGCAAACGAGAACGGCGACACCCGCTCCGACCAGACGGGGTCGACGAGGATGTTCAGCCCACCGGTCTGGACCAGCCAGCTGGCATGGCCGATGAAGGACAGCCGCACCGCCTCGGCATGAACCTTGTGCGGCGGCGTATCGGAATGTGGGCTCGGCGCCCATTTCGGCCAGCGGGCGCGCTTGCCGTTGCGGTCGAGTTGCCAGCGCAGCACTTGCGAGAGGGATACGGGCGGGGCGCCATCGGGATCGCAGAAGCGTTTGCCGTCAAAATGGTCGGTGACGGGGCCGGAATAGGTCCTGGAACGGCGGAGCAAGGCGTCCTCGCGGGAAAGCTGAACTGGCGCAAGAGGTAAGCAGCCCCGCAAGGTCCGGCAACGGGACGCCGGGACGCAAGTTTCCTTGACTTTTCCGTCTCCCGGGGGTTTAACCCGGCCGAATTTCGGAAAGTTTCGTCTTTTCGAGCCACCGCCCGGCCCTGGAGACCGGAGGTCAACGCCCGACAGCGCTGTGCGCCCTCGGGCGCAAAATTGTTTGGACGACCCTCATTCTGAGGAGCCGCGAATGCGGCGTCTCGAAGGATGAGGCCGACGATGTGGTCGCCCTTCGAGACGCAGGCTTTGCCAGCTCCTCAGGGCGAGGCACCAACAGGGATAACGGCATTGTTCGACAATCTGTCGGAAAGGCTTGGCGGCATTCTCGATCGGCTGACGGGGCGCGGTTCGCTCTCGGAAGCCGATGTCGACGCCGCGATGCGCGAGGTCCGCCGGGCGCTGCTCGAGGCCGACGTCGCGCTGGAGGTTGTCCGCAGCTTCACCGAGCGCGTGCGCGAGCAGGCGATCGGCGCCACGGTCGTCAAGTCGGTGACCCCCGGCCAGATGGTGGTCAAGATCGTCCATGACGAGCTGGTCAAGACGCTCGGCGACGAGGGCCAGACCATCGACCTCAATGCCGTGCCGCCGGTGCCGATCATGATGGTCGGCCTGCAGGGCTCCGGCAAGACGACGACCACCGCCAAGCTCGCCCGCCGCATGGTCCAGCGCGACAAGCGCAAGGTGCTGATGGCCTCGCTCGACGTCTACCGTCCGGCCGCCATGGAGCAGCTCGCGGTGCTCGGCCGCGATCTCGACATCCCGACCCTGCCGATCGTCGCCGGCCAGATGCCGCCGCAGATCGCGCGCCGCGCCATCGAGGCCGCCAAGCTCGGCGGCTATGACGTGGTGCTGCTCGACACCGCCGGCCGCACCACGCTGGACGAGGACATGATGAAGGAGGCCGCCGAGATCAAGGCGGTCGCCAACCCGCACGAGGTGCTGCTGGTCGCGGACTCGCTGACCGGCCAGGACGCCGTCAACCTCGCCCGCGCCTTCGACCAGCGCGTCGGCCTCACCGGCATCGCGCTGACCCGTATCGACGGCGACGGCCGTGGCGGTGCGGCGCTGTCGATGCGTGCGGTCACCGGCAAGCCGATCAAGCTGCTCGGCACAGGCGAAAAGACCGATGCGCTCGAGGACTTCTATCCCTCGCGTATCGCCGGCCGTATCCTCGGCATGGGCGACATCGTCTCGCTGGTCGAGAAGGCCGCGGCCAACATCGACGCCGAAAAGGCCGCGCGCGCCGCCGAGAAGATGCGCAAGGGTCAGTTCGACCTCAACGACATGCGCGAGCAGCTGCTACAGATGGCCCAGATGGGCGGCATCAGCGGGCTGATGGGCATGATGCCCGGCATCTCCAAGATGAAGAATCAGATCGCGGCCGCCGGGATCGACGACAAGATCCTCAAGCGCCAGGTCGCGATCATCGATTCGATGACCCGCGAGGAGCGCAAGCATCCCGACCTGCTCAAGGCCAGCCGCAAGAAGCGTATCGCCGCCGGCTCCGGCCAGAGCGTCGAGCACGTCAACAAGCTGCTCAAGATGCACCGGAACATGGCCGACGTGATGAAGGCCATGGGCTCCGGCAAGCGCGGCCCGCTGGCCGGCATCGCCCAGGCGATGGGGTTTGGCGGCGGTGGCGGCATGCCCTCGCCCGAGCAGCTCAAGGCGCTGGCCGAGAAGATGCCGGGCGGCCTGCCCGGCGGCGGCCTGCCGAATTTGCCGAAGGATCTCCCCGCCGGCCTGCGCGGCGGTTTGCCCAATCTGCCGGGCCTCACCGGCCTCAGCGGCAAGCCGACCTTGCCCGGCCTCGGGCTGCCTCCGGGGAAGAAGAAATGACCTCTCTTCCGTCATTGCGAGGAGCGAAGCGACAAAGCAATCCAGAGTCGCGCACGCCGCCCTGGATTGCTTCGCGGAGCTTGTCATCGGGCCGCGCTTGGCGCGGACCCGTTGGCTCGCAATGACGACCCATCCAACTTCGTATCAAGACATCGTCCTCAAAGGAGAGTTTTCATGTCCGTCGTCATCCGTCTCGCCCGTGCCGGCACCAAGAAGCGCCCGGTCTATCACGTCGTCGTCGCCGACTCGCGCTTCCCGCGTGACGGCCGCTTCATCGAGCGTCTCGGCTATTTCAATCCGCTGATGCCGAAGGACAACGAGGCGCGCCTCAAGCTCGACATGGAGAAGGTGAAGGGCTGGCTCGCCAAGGGCGCGCAGCCGTCCGACCGCGTCGCCCGCTTCCTCGATGCCGCCGGCGTCAAGAAGCGCGAAGCCCGCCAGAACCCGATCAAGGCCGTGCCGCGCAAGGAGCGCAAGGCGCAGGCCGAAGCCGCCGCCAAGGGCTAAGGTCCCTTGACGAGCGCGGCCTCATGCTTCGAGACGCACGGCTTGCGCCGTGCTCCTCAGCATGAGGACGTGGCTCCTCGTCCTGAGGAGCGCGCCGTTGCGCGCGTCTCGAAGGACGAGGCCTCCTGATGTCCAAGCTCATCTGCGTCGCCAAGATCGGCGCCGCGCACGGCGTGCGCGGCGATGTTCGTTTATGGACCTTCACCGAGGATCCGCTGGCCGTGCTGCATTACGGCCCGCTCACGACCAAGGACGGCAGCCGATCGTTCGAGGTCGCCAAGGCGCGCGAGGCCAAGGATCATCTCGTCGCAACGATCAAAGGCGTCACCGACCGCAATGCGGCCGAGCGGCTCAACGGGCTCGAGCTCTATGTGCCCCGCGACCGCCTGCCGGAGACCGATGACGACGAATACTACCATGCCGACCTGATCGGCCTGGCTGCAGAGACGACGGCGGGCGCACCGCTCGGCCGCGTGCTCGCGATCCATAATTTCGGCGCCGGCGATATCATCGAGATCGCCCCGCCCTCCGGCAGCACGCTGATGCTGCCGTTCACAAATGCCGTGGTGCCAACGGTCGACCTCGCGGGTGGTCGTGTGATCATCGAACTGCCTGCAGAGATCGAGGGCGAGGATGAAGCGGCGTCCGATGACTCGGATCATGACGATGCTGCCGCGCCAAACCCAGCTCGTCGTCCCCGCGAAAGCGGGGACCCATAGCCACCGCAGCTGATTGGGTTGCGCGGGACCGGCCAACTGCCCCGCCCCCGACAGCCCGCGGTATGGTCCCGGATCGGCGCCGCGACGCGCCGATGCGCGTCACGGCTTGTCCGGGACGGCTCCGATCATGCGGCCGCTCGAGCGGCGGACGCGGTATCGATCCAGGGGCTCGATCTCACCGCGCCGGTGCCGTAACAGAACGTCATGACCGCTTCCTCCGCATCGCCCGCCGCACCCTGGCGCGCCACCGTGCTCACCCTGTTTCCCGAGATGTTTCCCGGGCCGCTCGGCGTCAGCCTGGCCGGCCGCGCGCTGACGGGCGGCATCTGGTCGCTGGAGGCGCGCGATATCCGGGCGTCGGCCACCGACAAGCACCGCAGCGTCGATGACACGCCGGCCGGCGGTGGGCCCGGCATGGTGCTGCGCGCCGACGTGCTGGCGGCAGCGATCGACGCGACAGAGGTCGCGCCGGAGCGGCCGCGGCTCCTGATGAGCCCGCGCGGTCGGCCATTGACCCAGGCCGTCGTCCGCGACCTCGCGGCCGGCCCAGGGCCATTGATCGTGTGCGGCCGGTTCGAAGGCATCGACCAGCGCGTCATCGATGCCCGGGAGCTCATCGAGGTCTCCATCGGCGACTATGTGCTGTCGGGCGGCGAGATCGCGGCGCTGGTGCTGATCGATGCCTGCGTGCGGCTGCTGCCGGGCGTGATGGGCAAGCTCGAATCGGGCACCGATGAGAGTTTCTCGGACGGCCTACTCGAATACCCGCAATACACCCGCCCGCAACTGTTCGAGGGCCGGACCATTCCGGATGTGCTCACCTCCGGCGATCACGCCAAGGTCGCCGCCTGGCGGCGGTCGCAGTCCGAGGCGCTCACGCAAGCGCGCCGGCCGGATCTCTGGGCCGAATGGCAGGCACGCCAGGGACGAGAACAAAGCGGGACCGGCCAAAAAGCGCCAAAAAGCACGACAGACGGGTGACAAGCCTCGCGCTTTGGCTTATAGGAGCGCCCAATTCCGCAAGTGACGGCAGGAACAAGCGCAGCCCGCGTGACCCGGCTGGGCGCGCCGCCGATGGAGATTTACCCGTGAACCTGATTCAGCAGCTCGAAAAAGAGCAGTTCGATAAGCTGTCCGCCAACAAGACCATTCCGGATTTCGGACCCGGCGACACCGTGATCGTCAACGTGAAGGTGGTCGAAGGCGACCGCACCCGCGTGCAGGCTTATGAGGGCGTCTGCATCGGCCGCTCCGGTGGCGGCATCAATGAGAGCTTCACGGTGCGCAAGATCTCCTACGGCGAGGGCGTGGAGCGCGTGTTCCCGATCCTCTCCCCGATGATCGACTCGATCAAGGTCGTGCGCCGCGGCAAGGTGCGTCGCGCCAAGCTCTATTACCTGCGCCAGCTGCGCGGCAAGTCGGCCCGCATCGTCGAGAAGCAGGACCGCCAGCAGACCGCGGTCAACGAGTAATCGTTGCAGCCCTTGGGTTGATGAAAAGCGCGGGCTGGCCCCGCGCTTTTTTGTTTTTGCCCTCGTCATTGCGCGCGAAGGACGGCGGCCACAAACGCATCTCGCACTCCGCGCCGTGCGTGCTATATATCGCCTGAAATGGTTCTAGATCGCACCAGCATGGCCTGCCGCCGCGTCGTCATCGACGATCGCCGCCGGCTGCCCGGGCGGTTCTTCGGACGCTTCGCCACCTCGGCGACATCGGAGCTTAGGCGCGCGCTGTAAGCCGCAGCGCCTCAGTCCTGATTACGCGTGCCCGTCACGCGTCCTGATTCAAACCTTCATTCCCGGGAGCATTCGCTCATGTCGAAACCGACCACGCTGTACGACAAGATCTGGAACGACCATCTGGTGCACGAAGCCGAGGACGGCACCTGCCTGCTCTATATCGACCGCCACCTGGTGCACGAGGTGACCTCGCCGCAGGCGTTCGAAGGGCTGCGCATGACCGGCCGCAAGGTCCATGCGCCCGAGAAGACGCTCGCCGTCGTCGACCACAACGTGCCGACCACCGATCGTTCCAAGCCCAATCCGGATCCGGAGAGCATCGAGCAGATCAAGGCGCTGGCCGAGAACGCCAAGCAATTCGGCATCGAATATTACAACGAGTTCGACCGCCGCCAGGGCATCGTCCACGTCATCGGCCCCGAGCAGGGCTTTACCCTGCCGGGCACCACGATCGTCTGTGGTGACAGCCACACCTCGACGCATGGCGCGTTTGGCGCGTTGGCGCACGGCATCGGCACCTCCGAGGTCGAGCATGTGCTGGCGACGCAGACGCTGATCCAGAAGAAGGCCAAGAACATGCGCGTCACCGTCGACGGCAAGCTGCCGGAGGGCGTGACGGGCAAGGACATCATCCTCGCCATCATCGGCGAGATCGGCACCGCTGGCGGTACCGGCTACGTGCTCGAATACGCCGGCGAGGCGATCCGTGCGCTGTCGATGGAAGGCCGCATGACCGTCTGCAACATGTCGATCGAGGGCGGCGCCCGCGCCGGCCTGGTGGCGCCGGACGAGAAGGCCTATGACTTCCTGCGCGGCCGTCCCAAGGCCCCGAAGGGCGCGGCCTGGGATGCCGCGATGCGCTATTGGGAGACGCTACGCTCCGACGACGGCGCGCATTTCGACCACGAGCTGCGGCTCGACGCCGCCAAGCTGCCGCCGATCGTGACCTGGGGCACCTCGCCCGAGGACGTGATTTCGGTGACCGGCGTGGTGCCCGATCCGGACAAGATCGCCGATGAGGCCAAGCGCATCTCCAAGCACCGCGCGCTGAAATATATGGGCCTCACCGCCGGCACGAAGATCACCGACATCAAGCTCGACCGCGTCTTCATCGGCTCCTGCACCAATGGCCGCATCGAGGATCTGCGCGCCGCCGCCAAGATCGCCGAGGGCAAGACCGTGTCGGGCCATGTCAACGCGATGGTCGTGCCGGGCTCGGGCATCGTCAAGGAGCAGGCCGAGGCTGAGGGGCTAGACAAGATCTTCATCAAGGCCGGCTTCGAATGGCGCGAGCCGGGCTGCTCGATGTGCCTCGCCATGAACCCGGACAAGCTGGCGCCGGAAGAGCGCTGCGCCTCGACCTCGAACCGCAATTTCGAGGGCCGCCAGGGCTTCAAGGGCCGCACCCATCTGGTGTCGCCTGCGATGGCCGCAGCCGCCGCGATCGCCGGCCACTTCGTCGACGTGCGCGACTGGCGCTGATGCTCTGATGCGCCGAAGCAGCAGAGCTGCTCGGCGACCGAGCTGCGAACAAGCGCGATGGCCCCGAGCCATCGCGCTTTTCATTTTGACTCGATGTCGACCCCGCCCGGCAAGGGCTCCTTAAGCTTCCGCATGCATGATGCTACCGCCGGACGCGCGGCGTCTGCAGAGGAACGTGCCGAGGAGCCTGCCATGGCCGATAAGCCGGAATTCGTTGACCTCATCCGCGACGCAACGCGGCAGCGCCGGCGGACGCCGCCGGCCAAGATCATTGCCAAGCCCGAAGCCCCGAAGGACGAGCGGCGGCTGTCCAACTGGCCGCCAGGACGCTTTGCCAAATGGCGACTGGAGACGCTGGTGCCGTGGAAGCTGACGGTGAAGAACTGGCAGTTCAAGGACTGGCTCTGACCACCGCACCAGATTGGGCGCTCAAACGACAGAAGGACGCCGTTGGGCGTCCTTCCATGTCGTGCTCGGGCTCTCGGTCTCGTCAGTAATAGCGCCAGTGGTGGCGGTGTGTGACGATGGTGCCAGCGGTGATGATGACGCCAATGATGTCCCCGCCAATGCCGGTAGTGGCAGATGCGGCGCGGTCCGTAATGGGTCCAGACAACGCGGCAGCGACGGTAGGGATAATAATAGCCGGTCGTGTAGGTCGGATAATAGTAACTGCGATAGCCGTAGAAGTGCCGCCGGTGGTGGTGGAAGTACGGCCGGTAGGCGTAGTGCGGACGATGATGATAGCCGCCGCCATGGAAGATCGGCCGCGGACCGCCGCCATGAAACACCGGGCCACCACCGTGGAACACAGGACGCGGTCCACCGCCTCCAAAGGCGTGGCCACCATGGAACGCAGGGCCTCCACCACCTCTGAACATGGCTCCGCCGCCGTGGAAGGCGGGACCAGCGTGAAAGCCACCGCCGCCACCGTGGAACCCGCCACCGCCATGGAAGCCGCCGCCACCGTGAAATCCGCCGCCGCCGTGGAAGCCACCGCCTCCACCATGACCGCCAGGGCCACGCACCTGGATGGCCAGTGAGTCGGACGGCGCTTGCGCCCTCGACCCGGCACCGGGACTGACCGGCGACATCGCAAGCGCAGGCCGACTGGATGCGCCCGCCAGTAGGAACAAAGCTGCCGCCGCAAGACTGAGGCGACGAGCAAGACCAGCACGCTGGTCTTTCATCCTCATCATGGTCCCTTCTCCCTGAATGCTGTGCAACGATGGACCTATGCAGCGCCCTTGCTGGTCGTCCGATCGGTGGATTGGCGCACCCCCAACATGAACGTAGTGATAGGGACGTGAATGCGGCATGAATGATACACGCAACGCGCGCATCTGCGACGTGGCGTCGCGGCAGGGAGACTCTGCATGAGCGTCTACGTTGTCATGCGACTCAAGATCACTGATCGCGCCGCGTATGATCGCTATCTGGCCGGCTTCTTCGACGTCTTTCGCAACTACAACGGCCCCATTCTCGCCGCCCGACGAGGCGCCAATCTTGATCGAAGGACGCTGGGACGGTGACAAGATCGTGCTGATATCGCTTCCCGACAAACACGATTTTCGCGCCTGGGCAGAGTCGGTCGCGTACCAGGAGCTTGCGCGGGATCGCAAAGTCGGTGCTGAGGCCATCGTGCTGCTCGTGCGCGGACTTGGCGAGCGACCCGACCGCACTGCACGTTGATACGCCGACGATCTTGATCGCTGACGTTCTTAGTCAAGGAACGGCGTGAACAGCACGACGGGCCCTGGCGGATAGGCCGGCCTATCATGGGCAGGACGACCGTAATAATGCGGCGCTTCGACCCAACAACCGGCCGGTTTGCAGGGACGAGGCCGCAGGCGGAGATCGAGTGCAGCGACCATCGCTTGGCGGCTTGCCTGTCGCCTCTCCGGTGACGCGACAACGGGAGAGGTTGCAGCAGAGCTTGCAAGCAACATCGCCACGGTCACGATGCCGATCCCAAGCCAGGTCTTATTGTGCCAAGTCGTGTTATGCCGAATCGTGTTGAGCGGTGCATTCATGGCAGACCCCATCGCCAGCCCGCCGTGAAACTACAGGCCCGCGAAGCGGGCCTGTTTGATTTCGGTCATGACCCGCAAAGCAGGGTCGCGAGGCTCACCAGTGCCGGTGATGCCGATGCCAGTGGCGGTGCGGATGCCAATGGCGATGCGGGTGCCAGTGACGCCGCGGGTGCCAATAGTGCCGGCGGGGATGCCAATGTCGGCGTCCGTGCCAATGCACCTGAGAGGTCTCCTGGACCGTGCCCTGCTGCACCGCCGTCGCGGCGCCCGGATTGATGAGCGACAGCGCCTGCGCGCGTTCGGCCGGTGCAGCCAGCGCCAGAACAGCACCGATCGCCGCGATGCCCAACAGCTTCGTCACAGTCATGAACTTCTCCTTGGATCGGCTGAGATCACGTCTGGCACCGAACGCCCGTTCATCAACTGAATGATGGCGACCGCCACGGCACGACGCAGATCAATCTCGAACGAGCGACGTGAATAGGACCTGAAGACCTGCGCACGGACCAGAATGCCGAATCGCCGCGCGCGGTTCCGCCGCGGCGCGCGACATATCGCGCACTGTGTCGAGAAGGCCACGCCAGACGAAAGATCACGGCAGACCGTTGGCGACTATGCCGCTGCTGTTGTGCTCAGCGCGCGAGCGCGGATCAGCCACGCCGCCATGTGCAGCTCATATGGGGGACGATGACAGTCCCGCTCGGCCGATTCTCTTGGACATAGGTCGCGTCGCACACCCTGACCGCATTCGGCCCCGGATTGTAGCGTGGCACCACGTCCGGCTCCCAATGTCCCTCATAGCGCGGATAGATCGGGACCCGCCGCGGACGGCGCTGCGCCGAAATATCCGTGCTCGCGTCGCTCGGGATGGTGCGCAGCTGCGCACCGGCCGGCTGCTCCGCCCGGGCTGTGGCCGGGATCGAGACCAAGACCGCCGTTGCGAGCGCTGTTCCAGCGAGCATCATCGACATCCGTCCCATGCATCCCCCAACCAAATCGTGCATCACGACGGTCGCCGTTTTCACCCCTCGCGTCAACGGCCACCGCGCCTGAGGACATAAACCAGGATGCGTCATGATCAAAGTCGGGCTAGAAGGCGGCAATGTGGACAGATTTGAAAGCTCCCTCGCTCGCCGACATGGAAATCATGGCGCATGAGATGTTCGAGCGCCTGCCCGAGCATTTCCGCACCATGTGCGAAGGCGTCATCATCCGGGTCGACGACTTCCCGACCGAGGAGGTGCTCGACCAGTTGGACGCGGAGAGCGAGTTCGACCTACTCGGCCTGTTCCAGGGCACTGGGTTGCCGTTCCGCAGCAATGACGACCTGCCACGCCTGCCCAACATGATCTGGCTCTATCGGCGCCCGATCCTGGATTACTGGGCCGAGCACGACGAAAGCCTCGGCCACATCCTCCGTCATGTCCTGATCCACGAGATCGGCCACCATTTCGGAATGTCCGACGACGACATGGCCGCGATCGAGGCCTCCGCCGACTGACGATCGCGGCCGGCTCTCCGGGGATTTTGACTTTATCCGCCTCGGCAATCGGGCTAAACAGCGGCCTGAACGATATTCTCGAAGGTGCCCCCCGATGGACAAGTTCACCACGCTGGAAGGCGTCGCTGCGCCGCTGAAGATCATCAATGTCGACACCGACATGATCATCCCCAAGCAGTACCTGAAGACCATCAAGCGCACCGGCCTCGGCAAGGGCCTGTTCTCGGAGCAGCGCTATAAGGACGACGGCAGCGAGAACCCTGATTTCGTCCTCAACCAGCCGGCCTATCGCAACGCCAAGATCCTCGTCGCCGGCGACAATTTCGGCTGCGGCTCGAGCCGCGAGCACGCCCCCTGGGCGCTCCTGGACTTCGGCATCCGCTGCGTGATCTCGACCTCGTTCGGCGACATTTTCTACAATAACTGCTTCAAGAACGGCATCCTGCCGATCCGCGTCTCGCAGGCCGATCTCGACAAGCTGTTCGACGACGCCGAGCGCGGCGCCAATGCGACCCTGACGGTCGACCTCGCGAGCCAGGAAATCCGCGGCCCCGACGGCGGCACTGTGAAATTCGACATCGACCCATTCCGCAAGCACTGCCTGCTCAACGGGCTCGACGATATCGGGCTGACGCTGGAGAAGAAGGCGTCGATCGACAGCTACGAGGCCAAGCTGGCGGAGCGCGCCTGGGCCTGATCACGGGGCTCAGCACCAGAGTTCACAGGCCCCGGACCTTGTCCGGGGCTTTGTTTCGAGCGCGGTTCACGAGAGCGGTCCTCATTTGACGCGTGTATTGCCCGAGGTCGTCACCTTCTGGCGCGGACCGCTCGACCGGCTGCGCCAGACCTGCCTGCGCTCGCAGCTCGCCGCCGGTCACAAGGTCACGGTCTACAGCTTCGATCCGCTGCCCGGGCTGCCCGATGGCGTCGGTAACGCCGAGGCCGAGGCGATCCTGCCTTATGCGTTCTCCGAGCGTCTCAGGCCGCCGCAGCCCGACGGCAGCTGGCGCGACTGGACCACCTTGCAGTTCAGCGACTTCTTCCGGATGCGGCTGATGGCGCAAGGCGCCGGGCTCTGGCTCGACGCCGACGTGCTGCTGCTGCGCCCGGTCGAGATCGATCCGGCCCAGCCTTATTTCGCCTGGGAACGGCCGCGGCAGCTCGGCAACTCTGTGCTCTATCTGCCGCCGAACGATCCGATCGTCGCCGAATTCGACGCGCTGATGGCCCAGGAGGAGCTGACGCCGAACTGGCTGTCGCTGCGCCACCGGCTGACCTTTGCACTCCGGCGGCTGCGCGGCGTCTCGAACCGCCTGTCGGACATCCGCGTCGCCATTTTCGGACCGGCGGCGCTGACCGCGCTGGCCCGTCGGTACGGCTCGCTCCGCCATGCGCTGCCGAAGCGCAGCTTCTATGCGGTGCATGCCGAGCCCAGGGCATTCTTCGATCCGTCAGACTTCGCCGGACTGATCGGCGACCCGGCCATCATCGGGCTGCACATCTCGCCCAAGGGCCGCGGCGGCGAGGCCCCGCTGCCCGGCAGCCTGTATGGCTGGGCGGCCGACCGCTTCGGCGCCTGAGCCCTCCTGCCCCCCGCACGGCCGCACCGCTGCTTGATCTAACGCAACGTCGGTTTGCCGGCCCGGTGATTGATTGCAGCCATCATCGGAGACGAGCCATGACCGCCCAAGCGAAGCCCTATCCACGCGTCCAATTCCTGATCGACACGTTCGCACAATGGCTCCGGCACCGGCGCGAGCTCAGCGAACTGAGGCAGCTCGATCGCGACGATTTCGAGCGCATCGCGATGGATTTGCAGGTCACGCCGGCGGATCTCGACGAACTGGTCCGGCAGGGCGAGCACGCCGCCGACGAGCTGCCGCAGATGCTCAAGGCGCTCGGCATCGACGAGGCCGCGCTCGGCCGCGCCGAGCCGCTGGTGTTGCGCGACATGGAGCGGGTCTGCGCCATGTGCAAGGACAAGCCGCGCTGCCATCGCGATCTGGCGGCGGGCACATCCGCCGCTCACTATGAGGACTATTGCCTCAACGCACCGACCATCGACCGCCTGGGCGCTGCCGCCGCAAAGCACTGACGGCGTCTCACCTCACGTCCCCGAGAGCGGAGCAACGCGATGAGTTTGCCGAAGCTGCACCGCAATACCTGGCTCCATGTCGGCGCCGCGATCCTGCTCGCGCTCGGCGCGATGCTGCTGATCCGGCTGCACAATGCCGGCGGCGCCACGCCGGCCACCGAGAGCGTTCAGGCCGGCCGCAAGCTGGCGGAAGCCTGGTGCAGCTCCTGCCACGCCATCGACGCCGGGGGATCGCGGGCCCAGACCACGACGGCGCCTGATTTCGTCGCCGTGGCCAACATGCCGTCGACCACGGAGCTGGCGCTGAAAGTGTTCCTGCAGAGCAGTCACCCGACGATGCCCAACGTCGTCCTGACGGCCGAGCAGCGCGGCGACCTCGTCAACTACATCCTGAGCCTGAAGCACATCTGAGAACTACTTCCCCGCCGCGGCGATCGCATCCGCGATCGCGATCGTCCGCCGCGCCATGTCGGCATGCAGCCGCTCGACCATGCGGCCATCGATCTGAATCGCTCCGCGCGACGCGTTTTCCGGCAATTCGAACGCAGCGATGATCCTGCGCGCGGCCGCGACCTCCTCGGCCGGCGGCGTGAAGATGGCGTTGCAGGCATCGATCTGGCCGGGATGGATCAGCGTCTTGCCGTCGAAACCGAGGTCGCGGGCCTGGATGCATTCCTGCGCGAAGCCGTCGGTGTTGGCGAAATCGCTGTAAGGCCCGTCCAAAATCTCCAGCCCATGGGCGCGCGTCGCCAGGATGCAGTGGCTGATCATCGGCAGCATCGTCGCGCGGCCCGGCAGCATGCGGATGCGGGTCTCGCGCGAGATGTCGTTCGGGCCGAACACGAAGCCCGCCAGCCGCGAGCCAGCCTCATGCACCGTCGCCGCGAGACGATCGGCATCGAGCACCGCCCGCGCGGTCTCGATCATCGCCCACACCTTCAACGCCGGATCGGCGCCGACCTCGGCCAGACGATCGCTCACCAGGCGCAGGTCCTCCACCGTCGAGACCTTGGGAACCAGGATGCCGTCGGTCGCGGCCTGGCCGGCCATCGCGACGTCGTCAGCCCACCACGCCGTGTCCAGGCTGTTGATGCGGATCAGCAGTTCCCGCTTGCCGTAACCGTCGGCGGCAACCGCCTTGGCGATCTGCTCGCGCGCGGCGGCCTTGGCATCGGGCGCCACGGAATCCTCGAGATCCAGGATCAGCCCGTCGGCCGGCAGGTTCCGACCCTTCTCCAGCGCGCGTGCATTGGAGCCGGGCATGAAGAGAAGACTGCGGCGCGGGCGGATCATTCGGCGTTTCCCTTGGTTTATCGAAGCGGCTCGCGATACCATTTCGGCGGCCGCCCCGAAAGGCTTGTTCCCGTCAGCCGCATGTGTTTAGGCATGGTCCATGGTCTCGTTTCCGCAACGCCTGCTCGACGGCTATCGCGCCTTCACCACCCAACGCCTGCCCACCGAACAGAGCCGCTATCTGGAGCTGTCCGAGCGCGGTCAGTCGCCCGACGTGATGGTGATCGGCTGCTGCGATTCCCGGGTCTCGCCGGAGGTGATTTTCGACGTCGGCCCGGGCGAATTGTTCGTACTCCGGAACATTGCCAATCTGGTGCCGATCTATCAGCCCGACGCCAATGCCCATGGCGTATCGGCGGCGCTGGAATATGCCGTCACCGTGCTCAAGGTGAAGCATATCGTCATCCTCGGCCATGCCCAATGCGGCGGCATCCGCGCCTTCGTCGACAAGGCGGCGCCGCTGTCGCCTGGCGACTTCATCGGCCGCTGGATGTCGATGTTCATCAAGCCGGGCGAGGTGGTCGAGCAGCGCAATCACGAGACCTTCCAGGACTTCGTGACACGGATCGAGAAGGCCGCGGTGTTCCGCAGCCTCGAGAACCTTATGACCTTTCCGTTCGTACGCAGCCGCGTCGAGGCCGGTGACCTCCAGCTGCACGGCGCCTATTTCGGTGTTGCCGAGGGATCGCTGTTCGTGCTCGACACGGCCACCAAGGAATTCAAGAGTGCGCGAAATGGCGAATAGCGAATTGGGAGTAGCGCGTAGTTCCTCTGCCCTATTCGCCATTCGCTGCTCCCTATTCGCCCCGCATCAGTGCCCGCCGCTCCAGCGATCCGACAGCGCCAGCATCACGGTCGAGACGACGAAGGTCATGTGCACGCCGACCAGCCAGGCGAGCTTGACCGAGTCGTAGCCCGCGTCGAGATTCATGAACGCCTTGAGCAGCTGGATCGCCGAGATCGCGACGATCGAGGCGAGCAGCTTCTGCTTCAGGCCCGCGAAGTCGACCTTCGTCATCCATTCCGGCCAGTCCGGATGGCCGCCGGGATCGATGCGCGAGACGAAGTTCTCATAGCCCGAGAACACCACGATCAGCACCAGATTGCCGGTCAGGCAGACATCGATCAGGCTGAGCACGCCGAGGATGATATCGCTCTCCTTGGCGGTGGGAAGATGCACGACATTCTCCCACAGCAGCAGCACGAATTTGAACAGGAGCACGGCGAGGCTGACGATCAGCCCGACATAGAAGGGCGCCATCAGCCAGCGGCTCTTGAACAGGAAGCCCTCGAGCCCGCGCTCCAGCTTCGACGGCGCATGCTGGCCGGACACGGGCGGCTGCGCCCGCGTCGGCTCGGTTGTTGTTCTTTCAGCCACGTTCGATCCCACCCCGAAGCCGCTGCGTGCTGAAATCCTCGCTCAGGCGGCCTTCTTCTTGGCCGTGATCAGCTTGCGATTGATGAGGACTTCCGCGATCTGGATGGCGTTGAGGGCCGCGCCCTTGCGCAGATTGTCCGACACGCACCAGAAGGCGAGGCCGTTCTCGACCGTCGCGTCCTCGCGGATACGGCTGATATAGGTCGCGTCCTCGCCGGCGGCCTCATAGGGCGTCGCGTAGCCACCGGGCTCCTGCTTGTCGATGACCAGGCAGCCCGGCGCACGGCGGAGAATCTCGCGCGCTTCGTCCGCGGTGATCGGCTGCTCGAACTCGACGTTGACTGCCTCGGAATGGCCGACGAACACCGGCACGCGCACGCAGGTCGCGGTCAGCTTGATCTTCGGATCCAGGATCTTCTTGGTCTCCGCCATCATCTTCCACTCTTCCTTGGTGAAGCCGTCTTCCATGAAGACGTCGATGTGCGGGATGACGTTGAAGGCGATGCGCTTGGGGAATTTCTTGTTGACCAGCTCGTCATTGGTGTAGACAGCCTTGGTCTGCGAGAAAAGTTCGTCCATCGCGTCCTTGCCGGCGCCCGAGACCGATTGATAGGTGGACACCACGACGCGCTTGATGTGGGCCTTGTCATGCAGCGGCTTCAGCGCGACGACGAGCTGCGCGGTCGAGCAGTTCGGATTGGCGATGATGTGCTTCTTGGTGAAGCCCGCGGCGGCATCGGCATTCACCTCGGGCACGATCAGCGGCACGTCGGGGTCCATGCGCCAGGCCGAAGAATTGTCGATCACCACCGCGCCGGCGGCACCGATCTTCGGCGACCACTCCTTCGAGACCGCCCCACCGGCGGACATCAGGCAGATGTCGACATCGGCAAAATCGTAGTGCTCGAGCGCTTTGACCTTCAGCGTGCGGTCGCCATAGGACACTTCGACGCCGACGCTACGGCGTGAGGCGAGCGCCACGACCTCGTCCGCGGGGAATTTGCGCTCATCCAGAATATTGAGCATTTCCCGTCCGACATTGCCGGTCGCGCCGACCACTGCGACTTTGTAACCCATCATTCACTCTCCGAAGAAAAATGGCCGACCGCGCATATCAGCGGAAACGGAAGCGGCAGCGCTTCTATGCGAGAAACGTCCCTGACACAACGTTACCACGATGTCTCGCCTTTGATGCATTCCGATTCGGCCAGAACAGCCACCGCCTCCCGATCCGCATCCGTCCTGCAGGGGCTTGAAAGCTTCGCGGACGAGGTCTGCGGCACGGTGGCGCGCCTGTTCGCTTATGTGGGGGCTCTGGCGCTGCTCGCCATGCTCGGCCTGGCCGGCTGGCAGCATCTCGACGGCGACGACGCGCCACCCGGCCGGGCTGGCTGGACGCTGGCCGACGGGGCGGTGCCGGCATTCTCCCTCCGTCTGACCGACCAGCCCGACAAGACCGCCACCTATACGGTGCTCACCCATCCCGAGGGCGGCCGCAAGGACGTGCTGCGCTGGGGCGAGCCCGCTGACCGCCCCGCGACGGAACTCGAGGTCTATCGGTTCGGCCCGGAGCGCGATGCGCGTCGCGACCCGCGTGCCGATCTTGCAGTTCGGATGGGCCAAGGCGGCGCCACCGACCTGGAGACCGCCGGCGTGATCGACAGCCGGTTCGGGCCGGTCAGCCTGATGCGGCCGGTGGGCGCTTCCGAAGGCCCCGGCGCCTGCCTCGGTTTTCTGAAGACCATCGCCGAGCCGGCCTTGCGGATCTCTGGCTGGTCCTGCCAGGGCGTCACCATACCGACGCGCCGGGCGATGGTCGGCTGCATGCTCAACCGGCTGACCTTGCTCGCACCGGAACAGGACCGCGCGCTGGGCCAACTGTTCGCCGGACCCGAGCAGCGGCGCGGCGGCTGTGACACGCCCGCGACGGCCGGCAGCGCCGGCGATTGGGTGATGTCCACCGCCAATCCGAGGCTGCGCGGCGCGCTGTGAATGTCTGAATGGGTCTGCGCGTTGCTGGGCGCGACAGCGCCACATTGGCGCCGCTGCCCGTGCTGCCAAGTGACGGATTTTGATGCAACTTTCCCGCCACAGCAGGAATTTATCTTGCGCCCGGCCGCCGGAATGACCTTGTGATGCCACAGCCGACGCAGATATTGTGCGGGCCAAATCATGCGCATGGCGTGCGCCGGCCGCTTGAGGCGCGAGGAAGAGGACGTGATGATTGAATTTTCTGCCGCAACCCGGGCCTTGACCCTGGCGGTGATCGCCGCGACCGGTCTTGCCGTCACGTCTGCCGATGCCGCCCCGACCAAGCGCCGCGCCACCGTGGCCTATTCCGGCAATGGCCCGAACTATTCCTACCAGTCCGGCCCACGCACCCGCGTGTATGTCAGCAAGCGCTCCTGGCTCGATGGCGGCACCGAAGTGCTGCCGGGTGACCGCAAGTTCAGCGACTATGCCTTCCCGCCAGCCGTCGGCTATCCGTCGTTCGCCCGCGAGAACCTCAACCGTCCGATCGACCGCCAGCCGCTGATGGCGCCGTCCGATCTCGGCGGCTATCCGACCCGGATTCCGATCCCCTACTGAGGGCTGCGGCATCATCCGATCACCAAGGCCGGGCTCCGCCCGGCTTTTTGCGTTGGGGGGATGACCCAAGCATTCTCTCGTCATTCAAGCGTCTTCGATCAAGTCACGCTGTCATCGCCCGGCCCCGACCGGGCGATCAAGTAGTCCAGAGGCGGCGAATACTTGGCCGAGAGGCCGCGGCGTCCTGGATGCCCCGCCTGCACGAGGAATGACGATCGAGACAACAAGCGAGCCCTTTCTCGCGGCGCTGTCGCGTCCGAGTCATCCGGAGCGTTCCGCCCTCGTCCAAAGCAAGGGCGCAGGGAAGGCCGGGCCTCGGCGAGGCCCGTGGCCCGCCTGCGAAAGAAAATGCAGGCGGCAGGTACCACAGGTCCAGCCGGCACGACCCGGCCCTCCCTGCGCGATGGGCTCACGCTTACTCTGCGCTCTCCTCGGTGTCCGGCTTGATAGCTGTGGAGCCTCAGGAGGTTGTCCTCGGTTAAACCGAGTCTGCTGATAGGCGGCTGGGAGTTTATGCCGCCGTGAGGCCGGTGCCAATTATACTGGTGCAGCCAGATGGGCAGTTGCGCGGCGCGCTGATCGGAAGTGGGATAGGTGTGTGCATAAGCCCACTCCCGGAGCGCTGTCTGGATAAAGCGTTCAGCCTTGCCATTGGTTCTGGGCGTGTAGGGCTTGGTGCGGATATGCTTGAGACCAATATCGCGGCAGGCCTTATCGAAATCGAAGCCGATATAGCAGCCTCCGTTGTCAGTCATGACGCGGGTGACGGTAACGCCCAAGCTCTTGTAGTGAGCGACAGCGGCCTTGAGAAACGCAACAGCACTCTCGGCGGTCTGATCCGGCTTGAGCTGTGAAAAAGCGACACGGGAGTGGTCATCGATGCAGACATGCATGTACTCCCAGCCAAGACCGCGACAATGACTATAACCGTTCCGATTACCGGTGACGCGATGGCCGCTTTGCGCGAAACGGCCGAGCTTTTTGATATCGATATGGATCATCTCGCCGGGCGCAGCGTGCTCATAGCGACGCACCGGTTCGATCGGCTCCAGATCACGGATTCGGTTCAGCCCCAGCCGTCGCAGAACGCGGCTGACCGTGGCCGGCGACACCTTAACCTCAGCCGCAATCTGCTTGCCGGTGTGGCGCTGACGGCGCAAAGCCTCGATAGCGGTACATGTGGCAGCAGTGGTTTGGCCTGGCGATGAGTGCGGTCTGGAGGAGCGATCGAGCAATCCCTCGACACCTTCCTCGCGGAACCGCCTCACCCATTTGGCTACGGTCTTCGGCGTCGTATTGTACTGGTAAGCAGCTTCAGCATAGCTCAGCCCACCGTCTACGACACTGCGCACCATCGCCTCTCGACCTTTCGGTGTCATAGGCGCATTCTTGTGGACGTCCATCTGGTCTCTCCTTGGAACACTGAAGCTTCGCAACCTCAGCTTCCTCGGTTCAGACCGGATGGACAACCTCCTGGAAGACCACAGATAGCCACCGTCGCCGTGGGGATCATTGCCCCCCTGAGGCTTGGCGCCGGCATCGGGGCGCCAGGACCACGCAGCTTCGCGTCCGCAAGAGCCTCGTTCGTCCGCACGTCCCTCAGGACATGCTGCGCGCCCGCGCGGCCACCGCATCCCCGCCTCACGCCTCGTGACGATCGCGAAACGCCCCTTGCAGGCGAAGCGGGATGGCCTGAGAAACCACGAATTCTGGAAAAGCGAAATACGATTCTTGCGCGCGGGATGGACGGATCGTCCGATCCATTTGAAGGCGCGGATGAAATGAGTTTTTCGGCGAAGCGGATCTTGGTGGATGAGAGCGTCTGTAAGAGCCGGTGATTGGCTGCAATCGCGCAGTTGCGCCGCCCTGATTTGCCCGACGAGCCGTCTTGACGGGTCAGCCCGAGGAAGCAGTCTTGATGGTCAACCCAACCGCCATGAGCGATCACGTCACGGCAGCAAGATCGCATCCGCAAGCTTCGAGCTGTGCAGAGGCGGCGCGACACTCTTCCCTCCCCTTTGCGGGGAGGGCGATTGCATATGGAAAACTGACAACGTCTCTGCGGCCATCCTTCGAGACACCCGCCTTCGGCGGCCCCTCAGGATGAGGTCTTGTCTTGCGACACGAAATTAGCTCCTCATGGTGAGGAGCGCCTCTTCGGCGCGTCTCGAACCATGAGGCCTCGCACTGCTGCACAGTCGTATGCGATGGCCCTCCCCTTGCGGGGAGCGCAGCGTTCGCGCCGAGGGACCTCGGCTCCGATGAGGAGCCGCGTCCGACTACGCGGTGAGCTTCTCCAGCTCCTTGATGATCGCCTCGCCCATCTGCGCGGTCGATGCGGGAGTCGAGCCTTCGGCCTTGATGTCGGCGGTGCGCAGGCCTGACGCGAGCACGGCGGCGATTGCGGCGTCGAGCTTGTCGGCGAGGCCGCCGAGATCGAATGAATAGCGCAGCGCCATGCCGAAAGAGGTCAGCATCGCGATCGGGTTGGCGAGACCCTTGCCGGCGATATCGGGCGCCGAGCCATGCACCGGCTCGTACAGCGCGCGGCGCTTGTGGGTCTTCGCATCGACCTCGCCGAGCGAGGCCGAGGGCAGCATGCCGAGCGATCCCGTCAGCATCGCCGCGATGTCCGACAACATGTCACCGAACAGATTGTCGGTGACGATGACGTCGAACATCTTCGGATATTTCACCAGGTTCATGCCGCCGGAATCGGCGAGTTGGTGTTCGAGCGTGACGTCCTTGTACTCGCGCGCGTGGACGGCGGTGACGACCTCGTTCCAGAGCACGCCCGACTTCATGACGTTGCGCTTCTCCATCGACGTCACCTTGTTGCGGCGCTTGCGCGCGAGATCGAAGGCGACGCGGGCGATGCGCTCGATCTCATAGGTGTCGTAGACCTGGGTGTCGACGGCGCGCTTCTGACCGTTGCCGAGATCGGTGATGGTCTTGGGCTCGCCGAAATAGACGCCGCCGGTGAGCTCACGGACGATCATGATGTCCAGCCCCTCGACGATCTCGCGCTTCAGGCTCGAGGCATCGGCCAGCGCCGGATAGCACACCGCCGGACGCAGATTGGCGAACAGGCCGAGATCCTTGCGCAGGCGGAGCAGACCCGCCTCGGGCCGGACCTCGTAGGGAACGCCGTCCCATTTCGGACCGCCGACGGCGCCGAAGATGATAGCGTCGGCCGCCTTGGCCTTGTCCATGTCGGCTTCCGAGATCGAGGCGCCATGCGCGTCATAGGCGGCGCCGCCGACCAAGCCCTCTTCGGTCTCGAACGACGCGAGGCCCTTGCCGTTCAGCCAGCCGATCAGCCGCTTCACCTCGGCCATTACTTCGGGGCCGATGCCGTCGCCGGGCAGCAGAAGGAGCTTGTGGGTCGCCATGGTCGTTGTCCTCATGTGGGTCGTTGTCATGGCCGGTCTCGTCCGGCCATCCGCGCCTCTGCGAGCAGGGACGGGAGGCCCGGCGCGCGGCCGGACATGACGAAGAGCGGCTTTAAAATCCGCGCGGAGTGCTAAAGCCCTCCTGCGCCGTTGGCAAGCCACCAATGTCACCGCCCGTCTTCTGTACCGGCGGCCCGCGCTGTAATGTGCTCGAAAATGGCGACCGAACAGCATGAATTGCCCGATGATCGCGGCGCCGGAGCATTTCTTGCCAACACCCCAATCCGTCCCGACACCGGTCCGCCCCGCGTTGACCAACCTCACGCTCTCGCTCGGCCCGATCATCGGTCTCGGCATCGGCCGCTTCGCCTATGCGCTGGTGCTGCCGGACATGCGCGACTCGCTGCACTGGTCGTATTCGGCCGCCGGCTTCATGAACACCGTCAATGCCGCCGGCTATCTGCTCGGCGCGCTGATCGCAGCACAGCTGGCGCGGCGCGTCGGCGGGCTGGCCGCGGTGCGCGGCGGAACGCTGGCAGCGCTGGCGTCGCTTGCCGTCTGCGCCATGACGAGCGACTTCGCGGCGCTCAGCCTGGCGCGGCTCGTGACCGGCATCGGCGCCGGCGTGGCGCTCGTGGCCGGCGGCGCGCTGGCGGCGCGGGTTGCACTGGCCCAGCCGGCGCGGGCGAGCTTCGTGCTCAGCCTGTTCTATGCCGGGCCGCCGCTCGGCATCGTGGTCTCCGGCCTGATCGCTCCGTTCGTGCTGCAGGCGTTCGGGCCCGGCTCGTGGTGGATCGTGTGGGCGGTGCTGGCCGCGCTCGGCGCGGTGCTGATCGTGCCGCTGCTCGTGATGCCGATCCCGGCGAGCGCAGGGGTGCCGGAGACCCGCGCCGACCGCGTCTCGCTGCGGCCGATGGCGATCTATCTGGTCAGCTACTTCCTGTATGGTGCCGGCTACATTGCCTATCTCACCTTCATGATTGCCTATGTCCGCGATCTCGGCGGCGGTGCGGTGGCGCAATCCGCCTTCTGGTGCCTGATCGGGCTCGCCGGCTTCAGCACGCCCTGGGTCTGGCGCCGCGTGCTGGCGCAGGACCGCGGCGGCCGGCCGACCGCCTTCATCCTCACGGTGAACGCGATCGGCGCTGCGCTGCCATCGCTCAGCCATTCACCGGCGATGCTGGCACTGTCAGCCGCCGTGTTCGGCATCGCGTTCTCCACCGTCACCACCGCGACCACCGCCTTCGTGCGCTTCAACCTGCCGCAAAGCGCCTGGCCGCGCGCGATCGCCGCGCTGACGATCTCATTCGGTATCGGCCAGACGATGGGCCCATTCGGCGTCGGCGCGATCACCGATGCGATGGGGAGCCTGACTTATGCATTGAACGTGTCGGCGGCACTGCTGCTGCTAGGCGCGGTCATGGCGGCGATGCAGGGCAAGTTGAAGCGCACGGACCGCGCTTCATAAACGCTGTCATCCCCGCAACGCGGGGACCCATACCGCGGATGCGCTCGAGGGACGCGGCGGGAAATTGCCCACCTCATCATGGCCGGCGTTCATGGGTCCCTGCGTTCGCAGGGACGACAGCGGAGATCGTGGGCGCCATCTGGGCTCTATCAGCCCGAGTTCAACTCCCGCTGAACGAATTGTAGCCCTGGTCCTCCCAATAGCCGCCTTTGTAGTCGTTGGTGACTTCCATCGCGACCACGTATTTGGGGTTCTTGAAGCCGAGCTTGGTGGGGACGCGGATCTTCATCGGGAAGCCGTAGGCGCGCGGCAGGATCTGGTCGGCGAATTTGAACGTCATCTGGGTCTGCGGATGCAGCGCGGTGCGCATATCCAGCGGCGAGTTGTAGCCGTCCTTGTCGGCGCAATTGAACCAGACATATTTCGCGCGCGTATCGGCGCCGATCAGCTTGAGGAAGTCGCGCAACGGCGTGCCGGTCCAGGAACCGATCGCGCTCCAGCCCTCGACGCAGATGTGGCGTGTCACCTGCGTGACCTGCGGCAGCGCGTGCAGCTCGTCGAGCGTCCACGACTTCTTGTTGTCGACGAGGCCACGCACCTCGAGCTTCCAGTCGGCGGCATCGATCTCCGGCGCCTCATCGAGCGTGTAGTAGGCGTTGAACGGGAACGGCTTGGTGATCGCGCTCTCCGGAAAGGTCGGCGCCAGTGCGTCCGGATTGAACATCCAGGCCTGTACCGCGTCGTTGAACTTGGAGACCTTCTTCAAGAGTTCCTCGGCCGTGTCGCTGTCGACAACATCGCAGCCTGTGAGCAAGGTCAGCGCACCCAGGCTGGCACCGCCGGTCAGGAAGCGGCGTCGGGTCAGGTCAGGCATCGTCTTGAGCGAGTCCTTGATCAAGAGCCGCTTGTCGACGCCGGGAATCAGGAACGTACGTTTGGCCATGACGATGTCTCCTCTCAGCGCCCGGTGATCATCGCGCGCAGGCTCTTCGGCACCAGCAGCGCGAGCAGGATGTGAATGACCAGGAAGGCGCAGATCAGCGCCATGCAGACGAAATGGACATAGCGCGCGGCAGGATAGTCGCCGAACAGGCTGACCAGCCAATGCAGCTGCACCGGCTTCCACATCGACAGGCCCGTCAGCACGACGACGATGCCGACCAGGATGATGCCGAGATACAGCAGCTTCTGTACCGCATTATAGGCCGTGAGGTCGTCATGCGACAGCTTGAAGGTCAGCGCCGCCTTGAGGTCGGCGATGACGGACGCCGGCGAGAGCGGCAGCAGCTTGCGGCGGAACCGGCCGGTGACGAGACCCGTGACGAGATAAGCGAGCCCGTTCAGCATCAGCAGCCACATCGCGGCGAAGTGCCACAGCAGCGCGCCGCCGAGCCAGCCGCCGAGCGTGATGCTGCGATCGAAGCGGAAGTCGAACAGCGGCGAGGCGTTGTAGATCTGCCAGCCGGACATGATCATGACGATCATCGCTGCGGCGTTGATCCAGTGCATGACGCGGACCCAGGCCGGCTGGATCACCTTGGTACGGGACGTGCTGATCGTCGTGGCGGTGGCGGCGATGCTGGACATGACGGGCTCGGTCGTTCGGGGTGGTCTGAAGGTTCCAGGCGTATATACGCGACATGCTGGCCGATCGTTACGGGCGCAAACCGGCAAATCGATGCAGATTGGGCGCAAGCTCTCACAAAAAAGCGAGCCGGGGTGGGCCCGGCTCGCTCGTGGTCACATCCGCGAGGAGGAGGAAGAACGGATGTGACCGGTGTTCCTGTCCGCGATCAGGAGGCCGGCATCAGCACGGTGTCGACCACATGGATCACGCCGTTCGACTGATTGACGTTGGGGATCGTGACCATCGAGGTGCCGCCCTTGGCGTCGACGATCATGACGTTCTTGCCTTCGCGCTTGACAGTGAGCTGCTCGCCCTCGACCGTCTTCAGCGTCTGGCCGTCCTTCAGGTCGGCGGCCTCGAGCTTGCCGGGCACGACGTGATAGGTGAGGATCTTGGTCAGAGTTGCCTTGTTCTCGGGCTTGACCAGCGTGTCAACGGTGCCGGCCGGCAGCTTGCCGAAGGCGGTGTTGGTCGGCGCGAACACCGTGAACGGGCCCTTGCCCTCCAGCGTCTGCACAAGGCCCGCGGCCTTCACGGCGGCGACCAGCGTCGTGTGATCCTTCGAATTGACGGCGTTCTGGATGATGTTCTTCGACGGATACATCGCCGCACCTCCGACCATCACGGTCTTCTCCTCGGCGCGCGCGGGCGCGACAAAGGTCGAGGTCAGCGACAGAGCGCTGAAGGCGGCGGCAGCGAGATAGGCAATGCGCTTGGACATGGATAGCTCCCTAATGAAGGCGGCGGCAGTGCCGCGTGATCAGTTTGACTGCGACACCGATGCGATGGTGAGCGATATTGCTCTTGCGTCGTGTCGGGCCGAGTTACGCCGCCTCAGGCGAGCGGGTTTCGCGCCATAATTTAACGTGATCCGTGAAACCTCGGCGCGTCGAGATCGTCTCGCTCTCCGCATCGACGCCCGATCGACGACCGAATGTCGCGCGCCGTGATGTCACAAGCGCGGAGCTGATTGCGTGCATGTCGGTCAATGGCCGACGACGCTCAACGGCGCGCACGCGCTTGAAGGCGTTAACTACAATCACAACCGGCGCCGCTGCCGCACCCGGAAAATATTGCAGTTAACAATCTCTTAAGGTTGACTGATCGGCACACGGCGCCATTGCGGGAAGGGGATGTCCTGCAACTCCGGCGCTCTCGGCGGGGGTTTCCTAAAGTGAACAGAACGATCTGGATCGCGGGGTTTTGCCTCGTGATAATCTGCTGCTTGCTTGCAACAAAGATGGTGCTGGCGGCGGTGTCGCCAGCAGATTTCGACAACGAGACAACATCGACGGTGATCCGCATGTCCATTCCCGGCGTTGATACGTTGAGCGACACCGACCGCAGCGTCGGCGCGCCGGTCGACGTCAGGGAAACATCGGCTTTGCCGCTGGTTTCGAAAGCCGTGCGCGCCGATGGGCGTGGCGTGTCAACGATCCGTCGTGCGCGCGCTGTCTATAAGAGGACGGTACTCCGTCCGGCCAAGCGCCGCGTCGAACCGGTCAAGAGCGTGGCGGTGCCTTGCCGCGAACTCGATCCGATCGCCCGCTTCCTGGCATCGTCCAAGATCGGTCCGGGATGTCAGGCCTGAACTCATTTGACGCTAGGCCGCGGCGGCCATCACGACCTGGGCCAATAATTGCTCGCGCCGCGTCTGCGAACGCTGACCCTTCATGGTGGCCGCGAAGCGCTCGAGGATGCCGTCCTCGAACGCGGTCACGATGGTGTCGTGCACATAGCTCTTGCGGCAGATCGCCGGCGTGTTGGTGAGCTCGTCGGCCGCGGCGCGGATCGCTTCCAGGATCTGCTTCTTGCGGCCGCGCGCGCTCGCCGCCGGCGAGATCCGCGACAATGTCTCCAGCGCCACCGCCGAGGCCATCAGCGTGCGGAAATCCTTCAGCGAGATCTTGATGCCGGCGATCTCGCGCAGGAAGGCGTTGACCTGCGTGGTGGAGACGGCGCGCACCATGCCCTGCGCATCGCGATACTGAAACATGCGGCGGCCGGGCAGGCCGCGCAGGATGGCGACAGCGCGCACCAGCTTGGCGGCGTCGCATTCCTTGCGCACCGCCTTGCCGCCCTTGGCCTTGAAGGTCAGCACCAGACCGTCGTCTTCGAGAACGACGTTCGACTTCAACAATGTGGTGGCGCCGCGGGTGCCGTTCAGCCGCGCATAGGATTCATTGCCGGGGCGAATGGCGGTGCGCGCGATCAGCTCGATGACAGCCGCGAGCGCGAACTCGCGCGTCGGCTCGTCGCCGGCGAGATGTTTGGACACCGCGCGGCGGATGCGCGGCAGCGCGCCGACCAGCTTCGCCAGCCGATGCGCCTTGCGATGCTCGCGCACCTTCTCCCAATCGGCGTGATAGCGATATTGCAGCCGCCCGGCGGCATCGATGCCGACTGCCTGCAGATGCAGACTCGGATCCGGCGCGTAGCGGACGTCGCGATAGGCCGGCGGCACCGCCATCGCGTGCAGCCGGCGAATCGTGCCTGCATGGCGGATCGGCGTGCCATTGGCACGAATGAAGCTGTAGCTCTTGCCGCGCTTGATGCGACGGATGGTCAGCTCGGTCTGGTCGCCGAGCTTGAGGCCGATGCGCTTGGCGAGCTCCTCGACCGAGGTCTTGGCATTGGCCTGCGCGTTGGCGGCCTTGGTGTGGGCGAGGTCCTTCAGCGTCAGCTTGCGCCGGGGCGGCTTGGGCGGCCACTGGCCCAGCGCTTTCGCGAGCGCCACCTCGGCATCGGCCGGGCCGACCCGCGAGCTCTCGAAATTCTGCTGATCCGTCATTGCTTTAGACGCCCTGCCGTCGTGCTCATCCGCTCAATGCCCCGCGCCGCAATTTGGTTCCGGCGAGGTTATCCACAGCTTCAGGGCGATTTAGGGCGTCATCGCCCGGAAGGCGAGTCCTGAAATTTAGGCAAAACGGTTTCAAGATACCGTACGGCGGCCGGTTTCGGGGTAACCTTGATGATTGGCGGCCCTCCCTGCGGCAAAGCGATCTCACCTGCTGCAACCTCCACGCACAATTCTTTGATCCTGCGCAGACCGCCTCCCCGCCGAAGGTTCTACTTGTCTTGCCTTGTCGCCGCCGGTTACGCGGACGCATAGTGGAAACAACGACGGCCTGTGACGGGGTCCATCCGCAGGCCGCATGGTGGAGGGTGTGAAATGTCCGAGAAGATCTACGACGTCCCGGCTGAGTGGGCGAAACGCGCCTTCGTCGACGACGCGAAATACCAGGAGATGTATGCGCGCTCGATCAAGGATCCGAACGGCTTCTGGGCCGAGCAGGCCAAGCGCGTCCACTGGGTGAAGGCGCCCACCATCATCGAGAACGTCTCCTACGCCCCCGGCAACATCTCAATCAAATGGTTCGAGGACGGCGTCCTCAACGCCGCCTATAATTGCATCGACCGCCACCTCGCCACCCGCGCCAACCAGACCGCGATCATCTGGGAGGGCGACGATCCCTCGCAGTCGAAGAACATCACCTATCGCGAGCTGCACGACGAAGTGTGCAAGATGGCCAACATCCTGCGCAACCGCAACGTCAAGAAGGGCGACCGCGTCACCATCTACCTGCCGATGATCCCGGAGGCGGCCTATGCGATGCTGGCCTGCGCCCGCATCGGCGCCATCCACTCGGTGGTGTTCGCCGGATTTTCGCCGGATTCGCTCGCCCAGCGCATCAAGGACTGCGACTCCAAGGTCGTCATCACTGCCGATGAAGGCCTGCGCGGCGGCCGCAAGGTGCCGCTGAAGGCCAATGTCGACGCGGCGCTGAACAAGGTCGACAATGTCGACTGGGTCGTCGTGGTCAAGCGCACCGGCGGCAAAGTCGAGATGAACCCGACGCGCGACCTCTGGTATCACGAGGCCGCGGAGATGGTGACGACGGACTGCCCGTGCGAGCCGATGCATGCGGAGGATCCGCTGTTCATCCTCTACACGTCGGGCTCGACCGGCCAGCCCAAGGGCGTGCTGCATACCACCGGCGGCTATCTCGTCTACGCCGCGATGACGCATCAATATGTGTTCGACTATCACGAGGGTGACGTCTACTGGTGCACCGCCGATGTCGGCTGGGTCACCGGCCACAGCTACATCCTCTATGGGCCGCTGGCCAACGGCGCGATCACGCTGATGTTCGAAGGCGTGCCGAACTATCCGGACAATTCACGGTTCTGGAACGTCATCGACAAGCACAAGGTCAACATCTTCTACACCGCCCCGACCGCGATCCGCGCGCTGATGCAGGGCGGTGACGGTCCGGTGACGAAAACCTCGCGCGCGTCGCTGCGCCTGCTCGGCTCGGTCGGCGAGCCGATCAATCCGGAGGCCTGGGAGTGGTATCACCGCGTCGTTGGCGGCGGCCGCTGCCCGATCGTCGACACCTGGTGGCAGACCGAGACCGGCGGCATCCTGATCACGCCGCTGCCCGGCGCGACCAAGCTCAAGCCGGGCTCGGCGACGCGGCCGTTCTTCGGCGTGGTGCCCGAGATCGTCGACGCCGACGGCAAGACGCTCGAAGGCGCGACCGAGGGCAATCTCTGCCTGACCCGCTCCTGGCCCGGCCAGATGCGCACCGTCTATGGCGACCATGCCCGGTTCGAGATGACCTACTTCTCGACCTACAAGGGCAAGTACTTCACCGGCGACGGCTGCCGCCGCGATGCCGATGGCTATTACTGGATCACCGGCCGCGTCGACGACGTCATCAACGTCTCCGGCCACCGCATGGGCACCGCCGAGGTCGAGAGCGCCCTGGTCGCGCATGCGAAGGTCTCGGAAGCCGCCGTGGTCGGCTATCCGCACGACATCAAGGGCCAGGGCATCTACGCCTATGTCACCTTGATGGCCGGCGAGGCGCCGAGCGAGGAGCTGCGGAAGGAGCTCGTCGCCTGGGTGCGCAAGGAGATCGGACCGATCGCCTCGCCCGACCAGATCCAGTTCGCGCCGGGCCTGCCCAAGACCCGGTCCGGCAAGATCATGCGCCGCATCCTGCGCAAGATCGCCGAGGACGAGCCGGGCGCGCTGGGCGATACCTCGACCCTGGCCGATCCCGGCGTGGTCGACGATCTCGTGCAGCACCGGCAGAACCGCAAGGAGAAGCAGGCCTAGCGAATGCCTGTGGGGCGGATCAGGAAACGGTTGGAGAACGTAGCCCGAATGGGCTGCGTTCTCTTGCTTTTTGCGGGCGGGATCGGGCCATCGGCCGCGCAGCTCATGCCGCAGTCGCCCGAGTTGAAGACATCGATCGCGTTCTTCTACAGGGATCCGCGGATCGAAACCCTCACCCATGTCTTTGCGACCCTGACCTCGGAAGGACGCGATTGGACAGCCTACCCGCCGGTCGCCGGCTTGCTGGCGCGGACGTTTGCGCTGCATCCGGACTGGATCGACCGGCTGGCGCCATCAAGCGGAGACAGCAAGGCCGCCTCGGCCTTCCTCGCCGCCGTTCGGCTTTCGGGCCATACCGCGGAAGCCGGCAAGTACCGCAGCCGCTTCGGCCCGAACGACCTCGACTCCACGCTGGAGGATCAGTTCGGCAACGCGCCAGCCCGGCTCGAAAACATCGAGATCAGGACGCCGACCGACCTGGACCTTCTGTGGGGGGCGTCTTTCGCCGAGGGTGACGGCCGTTATGTGCACATGATCCTCGACTTCTTTGCTTCGATCACCAATCAATCTGAGCTGATTGCACTCGACACCGCACGCATCACCGTCGCGATGGTGGGCGGGCCGAAGGATATCTACGACGCACTGAAACAGCGCTATGACGCGGCCCAACGCGGCCGGATGGTCGTTGCAGCCGCTGCTCTCTGGGCCACCGGGTCGAACGTGCGCCAGCACGACTATGTCCGGCAGGAGACGACGGCCTACATCCACGACCATCCCGGCACCTACGCCGTCCGGGCACTGTCGGCGATCACCGGCATCAAATAGAGCTGCCCGGCGCCGGCGCAGCCCCTGTCAGGAACCGATCAGACCGCCACAACCCGGTTTGCGGGCGAGTGTTGTTTTCGGGTCATTTACTTGGCCGGGAAGTTTTTCTTTCCTCGAATCGTCCGGTGTGGAGCGGCCGCACGGGAACCAGGCAGACAGAAGAGAGAATGACGATGCGGTTCGCGGCGATCAGGACGGCGACGGCAAAGGCGGTGGCGTTCGCAGCGGCCGCTCTGGGCGCAGGCTTTGCCGCGACCGCTCCCGCGTCGGCCCGCCCCGAGCTGGTGGACATGGCCGGCGACTTTTCGCCTGGCACAATCGTGGTGAAGACCGGCGAACGAAAGCTCTACCTCGTGCTCGATGGCCGCCACGCGATGCGCTACCCGGTCGGCGTCGGCAAGGCCGGGCGGCAATGGGCCGGCACCACCAAGATCGACGGCAAGTACAAATATCCGGCCTGGGCGCCGCCGGCCGAGGTCAAGCGCGACAAGCCCAACCTCCCCGACGTCATCGCCGGCGGCTCGCCGCGCAACCCGATGGGCGTCGCCGCCATGACCTTGGCGGGCGGCGACTACGCCATCCACGGCACCAATGTGCCGGGCTCGGTCGGCGGCTTCGTCTCCTATGGCTGCATCCGCATGCTCAACGCCGACATCACCGATCTCTATGAGCGGGTGCCGATCGGCACGACCGTCGTGGTGGCGCGCTGAAGCGCGGTCCGGCTGGAGCTATCGCAGCCGGGCGCCAGAGAACGAACTCCCCGTTAACGACATGTCCGCGGAACTTTTTACCTGTAGTTGTACGGGGTCGAGGATTTATATCTTGTTTATCTTGGTTGCGCCAACTACCCAATTACAACTTTGGGGAGTTGGTGCATGTTTCGGTTCAATTTCAAGATAGGGACGAAACTCGGGATTACGGCCGGGATCGGGGTGGTTCTGGTGGCCGGCATGTTGGCCAACCAGATCATCGGCAACCAGTCGATCGAACAGTCCAGCAAACTGGTCGTGATCAACACGGCCAACCGGGCCAACGCCCAGGCCGCAGAAGCGGCGATGCTGCGGGCGCAGATCAGCGCGCAGGACATCAGCACCGTTGCCGCACCGGATCGCCTGCAGGCCAGCTTGCAGGCGCTGCAGGACCACCTCGCCGCCGCGGCCAAGGAGGTTGACGCCGCGCGCCAGCGCGCGACCCGTGCGGTGGCGCGTGAGATGTATGGCGAGATCCGCACGCTGATCGACAGAGCGGCGGCGGCCGGGACCGACTATGCCAAGGCGCAAGCCGACGTACTCGCCAAGGTCGCCGCGCGCGGCCAGGCGTCTGAGGCCTGGGAACGAGGCTTTACCAAACTCTTGACCAGCCCCAGCCTCGCCGCCTCCCCCAATCATTTCAGCCTCGAGCCCGAGTTGCGAGCCGCCGACGCGGCGCTGGCGGCCGTCCGCGCGGCAAGCTGGCACTTCGCCAAGACCGGCGATGTCAAGCAGCGGGATGTCGCAACCGCGGGCGTCGATCGGCTGGTCGCAGCCCTGCAGAAGGCACGCAGCCTTGCCGGCGAGAAGGACCTGCAGACAGGAATCGACGAACTGATCGCCATCGCGACCTCGTTCAAGACGGCCGCGCTGGATTATTTCAGGGCCGATGAGGTCAGCAAGCGCGTCTTCAACGACAATGTCGCGACCACCTCGAAGGAGATCGCGAAGCGCATCGGCGAAGCCGCCACTATGGGCTCCGAAATGATGGCGCTGCGCCAGAACCAGCTGGTCGCAGAGCTGGAGCGGGTCGGCACTGTCGCCCTGATCGTCGGCGCGCTGGTCGTGCTGGTGCTGATTGGCTCCGCGGTCTTCTCCTCGCTCAGCATCGCGCGTCCGATCCGGCGGGTCGGCGAGGTGCTGCTCGAGCTCGCCGGCGGCAATAAATCGGTGGCGATTCCCTACACCGAGCGCGGCGACGAGGTCGGCGACAACGCGCGCGCGGCCAGCACCTTCAGGGACAACCTGATTCGCATCGAGCAGATGGAGCTCGCCCAGAAGAACCAGGACAAGATCGCCGCGCAGCAGCGCAAGGCGGAGATGATCAAGCTCGCAGACGCGTTCCAGGCCGCCGTCGGCGGCATCGTCACCACCGTGTCGTCAGCGGCGCATCAGCTGGAGGGGGCCGCGGGCACGCTGTCCGGCACCGCCAACCAGACACAGGTCTTGTCCAGCATGGTGGCCGCAGCCTCGGAGGAGGCCTCGACCAATGTCGGTGCGGTGGCCTCCGCGACGGAGGAGATGAGTGCTTCCGTCACCGAGATCAGCCGCCAGGTTCACGATTCCAGCCGCATCGCCAACGAAGCCGTCAAGCAGGCGGAACGCACCGACGCCCGCATCAACGAACTGCAGGCCGCCGCGGGCCGCATCGGCGACGTCGTCAAGCTCATCACCGCGATCGCCGAACAGACCAATCTGCTGGCCCTGAACGCCACGATCGAAGCCGCTCGCGCCGGTGAATCCGGACGCGGATTTGCCGTCGTGGCGAGCGAGGTCAAGGCGCTTGCGGCCCAGACCGCAAAAGCCACCGAGGACATCGGCACCCAGATCGCCGGAATGCAGGCTGCGACGCAGGAATCGGTCGCTGCGATCAAGGAAATCGGCGCAACCATCACGCAGATTTCCGACATCGCCGCGACGATCGCCGCCACGGTCGAGCAGCAAGGCGCTGCCACCCGCGAGATCGCGCGCAATGTCGGCGAGGCGGCCAAGGGAACGGCCGAGGTCGCGGAGCGGATCACGGAAGTGAACCGCGGCGCCAGCGCGACCGGCAACGCATCCGGCCAGGTGCTGGACTCGGCGCGCTCGCTCACATCCCAGAGCAGCAATCTCAAGACGGAGGTGGAGAGATTTCTAGAGACCGTGCGCGCGGCGTGACCCATTCGGCACGGCCGCGCGCCACGGCCGTGCCGTCGCCCGCCGATACGCGGGCCGGATTTTTTCGAACTTAAAGATTTTTTTTGAACTCATAAGGGAGCGAACACATGATTCTCGATGTGACATCGGCTGACTCCATTGCCCATATGGCCGCGCTGATCAGGGCCGAGCACCCATCGCTTGACACGATGCCGCTGTCTCCCGTCGGCGCATTCCAGAGCCGGACGGTCGCGCTCACGACCTTGATGCGCGAGGTGACGGATTGCCTGGCTGACAACTTTCGTGATCGCGCGGCGCAGGATTTCCCGATGCTCTATTTCGCATGCGGCAAGGCGCGCGTCGGATCGACCGCACTGAGCAACCTGTTCGGCATGACCGGAATGCCGTCTTACTATCAGCCATTGAAGGCCATGCTGCGCGATGCGATGGTCGGCCGGCCGCTGACGCCCTGGGTCATTCCGTCTGCCACCCGCGAGCCGAACCTCTTCAGCAAGGAGACGATCGGCCCTTACGTCCTCGCGGAGAGCCTGTTCAATCCGCTGCAGCTGCTGATAGAGGCCGGGTACCCGCCGTCGCGGCTTCACCTCATCGCGCTCGACCGCGAGCCGGCGAGCGCGCTCGCGTCCTGGCTGGACAAGCTGATCTCGCGGGCGTCGGACAGCACGCTGCTGGCGCATTACGTCGTCGCCGCGCTCAGTGCCGCCCGGGTCGCAAGCTACGCCAGGCAGCACGGCATTCCTGTCACCCATTATGTCTACGAGGTCAGCAAGGAGCCGCTTTCCTCGATCCGGGTGCTGTTCGAGCGCCTCGGCCTGTCCGGCATCTTCGCGGAGAAAGCCGTGACCTCCTGGCAGGAGCCGGGGCAGGCGCAGGAGACCAATGCGAGGGTGATCTTTCCCGCCGAGGCGACCATCTACAAGGTGCCCAATCTCCACACCTCTGACAGCGCCTATCGCTACCAGTTCCGGGCGACAAACTCGCTCAGCGACCATCAGCTCGTCGTCCTGAAGCGCTGCGGCGTCAACGACGTCTATCGCAACTCGGTTGCGGCCTGCGTTCGCGACCTCGACCTGAATGCGGCGACGGCGGCGCGCCTGTTCGGCGAGCGTGCGGGAGTGGCGGCATGAGTTCGCTGCGTCACGCGACCGAGATCGCAACCACGCGCTGGCCGGCGGCTGCGGAGCCGCGGCCAGCGGCGCTCAACCATCTGCGCCAATTGGAGGCCGAGAGCATCGCCATCCTGCGCGAGGTCGCAGCCGAGTTTCGCAAGCCGGTCATGCTGTATTCGATCGGCAAGGATTCCTCGGTCCTGCTGCATCTGGCCATGAAGGCGTTTCATCCGGCCAAGCCGCCATTCCCGTTGCTGCACATCGACACGACCTGGAAGTTTCGTGACATGATCGCGTTCCGGGACCAGCGGGCGCGGGAGCTCGGACTCGAGCTCCTCGTCCACGTCAATCCGGAGGGGCTGGCGCAGAAGATCAGCCCCTTCACGCATGGTTCGGCGCTCTACACGGACGTGATGAAGACGCAGGCGCTGCGCCAGGCGCTCGATGCGCACGGCTTCGACGCCGCGATCGGCGGCGCGCGCCGCGACGAGGAGAAATCCCGCGCCAAGGAGCGCATCTTCTCCCATCGCAGCGCCACGCATCGTTGGGATCCCAAGAACCAGCGTCCGGAGCTCTGGCACCTGTACAACACCATGCTGGCGCCGGGCGAAAGCATGCGGGTGTTTCCGCTGTCGAACTGGACCGAGCTCGACGTCTGGGATTACATCCAGCTCGAACGCATCCCGATCGTGCCGCTGTATTTCGCCGCACGCCGCCCGGTGGTCGAGCGCGACGGCGCGCTCATCATGGTCGACGACGAGCGCATGCCGCTGCGGCCCGGCGAGACGCCGCAATGGCGGTCGATCCGATTCCGGACGCTCGGCTGCTATCCGCTGACCGGCGCAACGCCATCGACGGCCTCCGACCTCGCCACCATCATCCGCGAGATGAGGACGTCGCGGACATCGGAGCGGCAGGGCCGCGTGATCGATCGCGACAGCGCCGCCTCGATGGAGCGAAAGAAGGTGGAGGGCTATTTCTGATGGCTGTCCGCGAACCGGTTCTGGGACGGACGCGCGAGTCCACCGCAATGTCCACCGATGACAGGCCGACGCTGCACCTCGTCACCTGCGGCAGCGTCGACGACGGCAAGAGCACGCTGGTCGGGCGCCTGTTGTATGATTCGAAGATGCTGCTCGACGATCAGCTCGACGCACTCGCCTCGGACAGCAAACTCGCGGGCACGGCCGGTCCGGCCCTCGATTTCGCGCTGCTGGTGGACGGGCTGCAGGCCGAGCGCGAGCAGGGCATCACGATCGATGTCGCCTATCGCTTCTTCGCGACGCAGCGCCGCCGCTTCGTCATCGCCGACACGCCGGGCCACGTCCAGTACACCCGCAACATGGCCACAGGCGCATCGCACGCGGACCTTGCCGTGGTGCTGATCGATGGCCGCAAGGGCGTCATCAGTCAGACCCGACGGCACACCCACATCCTCGCGCTGCTCGGTGTGCGCCACGTCGTGCTGGCGGTCAACAAGATGGACCTGATCGGCTTCGACGCTGACCGCTTCATGGCGATATCGTCTGATTTCCGGAGCATGGCGAAGCGGCTCGGCATCGCCGACGTGCAGTGCATCCCGGTGGCAGCTCGCGACGGCGACAACATCTTCCGCGCCAGCCCGCGCATGCCCTGGTATGCGGGACCAAGCGTGATGGCGCATCTCGAATCCATCGACGTCACCGACGGCATCGATGACCGGCCGTTCCGCTTCCCGGTGCAATGGGTCAATCGGCCGAACGCGGACTTCCGGGGCTATAGCGGCCGCGTCGTCAGCGGCACAATCCGGTGCGGCGACGCCGTGGTGGTGCACCCTTCCGGACGCAGGAGCCGCATCTCCGGCATCGTCACCGCCGATGGCCGGCTGCAACAGGCGGTGGCGGGAGAGTCCGTGACCCTGCTGCTCGCCGACGAGGTCGACGCAAGCCGCGGCGACGTGCTCGCATCCGGCGCACCGCCGGTCGTGGCGGACCGGATCGCGGCCCATCTGATCTGGCTCGACGACGCCGCCATGCAGGCCGGTCGCCGCTACCTGCTCAAATCCGGAACCTCATCGACCGGCGCCGTCATCTCGACGCTGAAACATCGCGTCTGTATCGACACGATGGCGCAGGAGACCGCGCAGACGCTGGAGGCCAACGAGATCGGCTACGCCGATCTGACGCTCGATCGGCCCCTGGTCTGCGATGCCTATCGCGACAGCCGCGATCTCGGCAGCTTCATCCTGATCGATCCGGTGAGCCGGCGAACGGTGGCAGCGGGCTTGATCGATGCGCCGCTGCGGCACGCAGCCGATGTCCGCTGGCACACACTCGACATCGATAAGACGGTGCGGGCCGGACTGAAGCAGCAGAAGCCCTGCGTGCTGTGGTTCACCGGACTGAGCGGCGCCGGCAAATCGACCATCGCCAACCTGGTCGACCGAAGGCTGTGTGAGCTCGGCCGTCACAGCGCACTGCTCGACGGCGACAATCTCCGTCACGGCATCAACCAGGATCTCGGCTTCGCGCCGGAAGCACGGGTCGAGAACATTCGACGGGTCAGCGAGATCGCGGCGCTGTTCGTCGATGCCGGCCTGATCACCCTGGTGTCCCTGATCTCGCCGTTTCGCGCCGACCGCGACGCCGCGCGCCGACGTTTCGCCGATGGCGAGTTCATCGAGGTCCACGTGGCCACCCCGCTCGCCACCTGCGAGGCGCGCGATCCCAAGGGTCTGTATAAGCGCGCACGCGCCGGCGAGCTGTCGAATTTCACCGGGATCGACCAGCCCTACGAAGCGCCCGACCGGCCGGAGATCGCGATCGACGGCGCGACCATGTCGGCACCGGAGGCGGCCGACCTGATCGTGAGCTATCTGCGCGAGCATCACTATTTCTGACCGAAGAGCCGCGGTGGGGCGGCTCACGTCAGAAATCCGAGATGATGCCCTTGTTTTCCCAGTCGCCGTAGCGGGTCGGTTCCGGCCCCTTCGGCCCCTGCAATTCCTTGGGCCTGGGCGTCGCCTCCTCCGCTGCGCGGCGACGCCGCTCCTCTGCCTCGGCCAGCGCGCGCTGCGCGGCCGGCGTCAGCGGCTTTTTCGGCGCCTCTTGGCTCGCGACGACGGATAATGCGGGCTTGCGCGGGGGCTCGTTGCTCATCCTACCATTCCACCGTTAATCCGGATCATTCCCGACCTCATCAGATCGTGTGCCCACGGCCGATGAAACAGGTCTAAAAAAAGCAGAGCCGATTCTTACATTTGGCATATTCCCGTGGCAGAGGTCCCGCAAGCTGATGGCAAGCACCGGATCGTCGCGGAACTGCCTTTCTTCTTTTCGCGAGTAATCTCCAGGCATGCCCCCGCCGCGTTTTGCGACCTCTTCCGAAGTCCCTGGCCTTGCCGCTCGGCGAATCGCCGCCGACGTCGTCGACGGCGTTCTGCACAAGCACCGGACGCTCGATGACCAGCTCGACGGCACCGGCGCGCATCCGGGACTGAAGCAGCTTGCCGATCGCGATCGCGCGCTGATGCGCCGGCTGGTGGCGACGACCCTGCGGCGGCTCGGCACGCTCGGCCATGTGCTCTCGCGCCTGTTGGATCGCGGCGTTCCGACCGACGCGCCGCGGGCACAAAGCGCGCTTCTGATCGGCGCGGCCCAGATCCTGTGGATGGATGTTCCTGACCATGCCGCCGTCGACCTGTCGGTGCGGCTGGTGCAGGCCGACCGTCGCGCCGCCAAATATGCCGGGCTCGTCAACGCCGTGCTGCGTCGCTGCGCGCGCGAGGGCGCCGGGCTGCTCGATGACGTCCAGGGCCAGCCGCTCGACATTGCGCCATGGCTGCTCACCCGCTGGATCGCGCACTATGGCGAGGCGACAGCGAAGGACATTGCCGCCGCACTCGGCCAGGAGCCGTCATTGGACCTGACCGTCAAGTCGGACGCGGCGCAATGGGCGGCGCGGCTCCATGGCGAGGTGCTGCCAACCGAAACCGTCCGCACCTTGCTGCATGGCTCGGTGACGGTGCTGCCCGGCTTCGCCGAGGGACAATGGTGGGTGCAGGACGCAGCGGCGGCGCTGCCGGCCCGGCTGTTCGGCGACGTCGCCGGCAAGACCATGGCCGACCTCTGCGCCGCGCCCGGTGGCAAGACCGCCCAGCTCGCCCATGGCGGGGCGCATGTGACGGCGGTGGACCGTTCGCCGGCCCGGATGGCGCGGCTGAAGGACAACATGACGCGGCTGCAGCTCACGGCCGAGACTGCGGTGGCCGACGCCGCCGAATGGCAGCCAGCTGCGGCAGGCGGTTTCGACGGCATCCTCGTCGACGCGCCCTGCACGTCGACCGGGACCATTCGCCGCCATCCTGACGTGGGCTGGCTGCGGAGCGAAGCCGACATCGCCGCGCTGTCGAGCGTGCAGCGCCGGCTGCTGACCAGGGCCGCCAGCCTGCTCAAGCCCGGCGGGATGCTGGTCTACTGCACCTGCTCGCTCGAGCCTGAGGAGGGTGAGCACGTGGTCGAGAGTGCGCTCGCCGATACGACCGAGTTACGCCGGGTCCCGATCACGCCAAGCGAGGTGGCGGGATTGGCCGAGCTCATTACCGAAGCGGGCGATCTGCGCACATTGCCCAGCCACCTGCCCCACCAGGACCCGCGGCTGGGCGGCCTGGACGGTTTTTACGCGGCCAGGCTGGAGCGGCGGCCATGAGCGTGCCATCGTGCATGGGTTGCACCGGCCTGCGCCGGTAGCGGTTGAGGGCTTTCGCGTTGCGTTAGTCGTTAAATCCTGATTTCGCACCACATTTTGGCTCCGCGATGGTGCTGCACCGAGACCAAAAATGGTGTATCGGCGGCAGTCGCGATCCACTATGGGTCGCAACCGGAATCCCTTCTCAAATCCAAGGCTTGGCGTGCCCGCCGCTCAACGCAGACGCATATCGACGCTGGTTTTGGGCCGCTTCGCGCGCAGCCTGATCTCCAACGTCAGCGGTGTGTCGGTATCATTGTCCGGCGTATGGCCGGGCCGGGCCGATCGGCTGATCATTGCTCCGCACGATCTGCGCACGTCGGACGCCACGCGGGCCGCCGAGATCTATGCCGGCCGCTTCGTCTTCGCCGGCAAGATCGTCACCTGCCATGGCCGTTCGATCTTCGACCTGGAGCCGCCCTCGGAGGATTGGGAAGTCGCGCTGCTCGGTTTTGGCTGGCTGCGACATCTTCGCGCAGCCGACACCGCGCTCACCCGCGCCAATGCGCGGGCGCTGGTCGACGACTGGATCACCAACCAGATCGGCCGCCACCCGCTGAGCCGCCGCGCCGACGTGCTGGCGCGCCGGGTCATCTCGCTGTTGTCGCAGGCGCCATTGGTGCTGGCCGATTCCGACGGCAAGTTCTACCGGCGCTATCTGCGCGGCCTGACCCGCGAGATCCGCTTCCTGCGCTATTCGACCATCGACATCCCCGATGGCGCGCCGCGGCTGCAGGTGCTGATCGCGCTGTGCTATGCGGCGCTGTGCCTCGCCAACCAGGCGAAGCACATCCGCAGCGCCAGCCGCAAATTGTCCGACGAGCTGCAGCGGCAGATCCTGCCCGACGGCGGCCATGTCTCGCGCAATCCCGGCGCCCTGATCGAACTTCTGATCGACCTGCTGCCGCTGCGCCAGACCTTCGCCGCGCGCAACATCGCGCCACCGCCAGCGCTGCTCAACGCGATCGATCGCATGATGCCGATGCTGCGCTTCTTCCGTCACGGCGACGGCAACATGGCGCTGTTCAACGGCATGGGCGGCACACCGTCCGACCTGCTGGCGACGCTGCTCGCCTATGACGACACGCATGGCACGCCGATGGCGAGCATGCCGCATTCCGGCTTCCAGCGGCTCGATGCCGGCGCGATGACGGTGATCGTCGACACCGGCCCGCCGCCGCCGCCGCATCTGAGCCACGAGGCGCATGCCGGCTGTCTCGCATTCGAACTGTCATCCGGCGCGTGCCGCATCGTGATCAATTGCGGCATGCCGTCGACCGGACGCGAGAACTGGCGCACCTTCGCCCGCAGCACCGTGGCGCATTCGACGCTGACCTATCACAACACCTCGTCCTGTACCTTCGTCGAGATGTCGGCGATGAAGCGCCTGCTGCACGGCGCGCCGATCGTCTCCGGCCCAACGCGGGTCGAGAATTTCCGCGAGGTCGTGCCGGACGGCACCGTGCTGTCGACGTCCCACAACGGCTATGCCGCCAAGTTCGGCCTGATCCATCGCCGCGTGCTGGTTGCGGCCGAGGATGGCTCACGGCTCGACGGCGAGGACACGGTGACGCCGGCGCAAGGCGCCCGGCTGCGCGGCGGCGGCTCCGACTATGCGCTGCGCTTTCACCTGCACCCGGCGGTCAAGGCGAGCCGGCTCAGCGACGGCCGCGGCGCGATGCTGGTGCTGCCCAATCGCGAGGTCTGGACGTTCGAAACCTTCGAAGACCGGGTCGAGCTGGAGGACAGCGTGTTCCTCGCCGGCAATGACGGCCCGCGCCGCACCACCCAGCTGGTGATCCGCCAGGACGCGCAGCAGGCGGCCTCGATCCGCTGGAGCTTCGTGCGCTCGTCGACCTCGCCGAGCGACAGCAACGGCCGCCGCAACGCGCGGCGGGAGCCCGAACCGCCGCTGTGAGCGCGGCGTCGGGAACTGCCCGTTGTCGCGACGGCCAAAAGCTGATATGAGCCCGGCTCTCGCGCGACTGGCGACTTTGGATGGAGCACCATCGGGGAGCGCGGGGTAGATCGCCGTGCGCCTGGGCAAATTGAACTCCTGCAACAGGACTCTTTGCCATGACAAACCAGCTTCGTCCCGTTCACCGTGCTCTGCTCTCCGTGTCCGACAAGACCGGCTTGGTCGAGTTCGCCCGCTCGCTCGCCGCACGCGGCATCGAGCTGATCTCGACCGGCGGCACCGCCAAGGCGATTGCCGATGCCGGCCTGAAGGTGAAGGACGTCTCCGACCTCACCGGCTTCCCGGAAATGATGGACGGCCGCGTCAAGACCCTGCATCCGAAGGTTCACGGCGGACTGCTCGCGATCCGCGGCAATGACGAACACGCCGAGGCGATGAAGACCCACGGCATCGCGCCGATCGACCTGCTGGTCGTCAATCTCTACCCGTTCGAGGCCACGGTCGAACGCGGCGCGCCGTTCTCCGACTGCATCGAGAATATCGACATCGGCGGCCCGGCGATGATCCGCGCGGCGTCGAAGAACCATGAGGATGTCGCCGTCGTCGTCGACGTCAATGATTACGACGCTGTGCTGGAAGACCTCGGCCGGCATGAGGGCTCGACCACGCTGCTGTTGCGCCGCCGCCTTGCGGCCAAGGCCTATGCGCGCACCGCGGCCTATGATGCCGCGATCTCCAACTGGTTCGCCGCCACCATTCAGAACGACGCGCCGGATTACCGCGCCTTCGGCGGCAGGCTGATCCAGTCGCTGCGTTATGGCGAGAACCCGCACCAGCACGCCGCTTTCTACGCGCTGCCCGGCCGCCGTCCCGGCGTCGCCACGGCGCGCCAGGTGCAGGGCAAGGAGCTGTCCTACAACAATATCAACGACACCGACGCCGCCTATGAATGCATCGCCGAATTCGACCCGGCGCGCACCGCGGCCTGCGTGATCGTCAAGCACGCCAATCCGTGCGGCGTCGCCGAGGGCCCGGATCTGATCACCGCCTATCAGAAGGCGCTGGCCTGCGATTCGACCTCGGCATTCGGCGGCATCATCGCGATGAACCGCAAGCTCGACGCCGCCACCGCGCGCGCGATCACCGGCATCTTCACCGAGGTGATCATCGCGCCCGACGCGACCGAGGAGGCGATCGCGGTCATCGCGGCGCGCAAGAATCTGCGGCTGCTGCTGGCCGGCGCCCTGCCCGATCCGCGCGAGGCCGGCCTGACGGCAAAGACGGTTGCCGGCGGGCTCCTGGTGCAAAGCCGCGACAATGCTGTCGTCGATGACATGACGTTGAAGGTCGTGACCAAGCGGGCGCCGACCGAGGCCGAGCTGCGCGACCTGCGCTTCGCCTTCCGCGTCGCCAAGCACGTGAAGTCGAACACCATCATCTATGCCAAGGATTCGGCCACTGTCGGCATCGGTGCGGGCCAGATGAGCCGGGTCGATTCGGCCCGCATCGCGGCGCGCAAGGCACTGGATGCCGCGAGCGAGCTGAAGCTCGCCGAGCCCCTGACCAAGGGATCGGTGGTCGCCTCCGACGCCTTCTTCCCGTTCGCCGACGGCATGCTCGCCTGCATCGAGGCCGGCGCCACCGCGGTCATTCAGCCCGGCGGATCGGTGCGCGACGACGAGGTCATCAAGGCCGCCGACGAGCACGGCATCGCCATGGTGCTGACTGGCGTCCGTCATTTCCGGCACTGATGCGATCGGATTGCCGGGCTTGCCCCGGCAATCCATCGTCCAGCGAGGCTGGTCGAACTGAGATGGCTGCGCGGGTCAAGCCCGCGCATGACCATGGGCGTTGACCCGCGCCAGCAGCAGCAGCCCTGCGGCGAAGAACAGCACGAGCACAGCCATGCCGGCCTTCTGGCTCGCAGTAAGCGCGGTGATGGTGCCGATCAGCAGCGGGCCGATGAAGGATGTCACCTTGCCCGTGAGCGCGAACAGGCCGAAATATTGCGCGACCTGATCCCGCGGCACCATCCGGATCAGCAGCGAGCGTGACGCCGCCTGCAGCGGCGCGCCGCAGGCGCCGATGATGCAGCCGAGCAGCAGATAGGCGCGCTCCGGCAGCGACGCGAACAGCGGGCCGCCGGGCGCCGCCGGCGTCACCGGAATGAACAGAATCGAATCGCGGCTCACCAGCAGGATCGCAATGATCGCGAGCAGCAACAGCGTCATGCTGCCGGCGATGACGCGCTTCGGCCCGAGCCGGTCGTCAAGCTTGCCGCCGAGCCAGCCGCCCAGCGTGCCGGCCGCCGCGAGTATGATGCCGAAGGTGCCGATCTGGATCGTGTTCCAGCCGAACGTGCCCGCGGCATAGATGCCGCCGAAGGCGAACAGCGACACGAGGCCATCAGTGTAGATCATGTTGGCGATGAGAAAGAGCGCGATGTCGCGCTGCTGCGGCAGGCTGCGCAACGTCGCCTGCAATTGACCGAGGCCCTCGCGCATCGCGGCGCCGAGCCGGTGCCGCGCCGGATAGTCCGGTGTGAACAGAAACATCGGCAGCACGAACACGATGAACCAGAGTCCCGTGAGCGGACCGGAGATGCGATCGCCCTCATGCGTCACCGGATCGAGACCGAACAGCGGCTTCAGTCCGAACAGGGTGCGGCCGCTGTCGGGATTGGCGGCGAGGAAGCCGAGTACGAGGATAAGCGAGACAATGCCGCCGATATAGCCGGTGGCCCAGCCGGTGCCCGAGAGGCGGCCGATGCGCTCGGGCGGCACCAGGGTCGGCATCATCGCATTGTTGAATACGGTTGCGAATTCGACGCCGATGGTGGCGAGCACATAGGCTGCGAGCAGCGGGACGATCAGCTGCGGTGCGCCGGGGCGGCCGATCCACATCAGGCAGGAGCCGACCACGAGCATCGCGCCGAACGCCGCGATCCACGGCTTGCGCCGGCCGGTGGCATCGGCGATGGCGCCGAACACCGGCGACAGCAGCGCGATCACGATGCCGGCGGCGGCGGTGGCAAAGCCCCATAAGGCCTGTCCGCTCGCCGCGTCGGACGCGACATGGGCGGCGAAATAAGGCGCAAACACGAAGGTGGTGATCAGCGTGAAATAAGGCTGCGCCGCCCAATCGAAGAAGATCCAGCTGACGACGGCGGCGCGCCGCGGATAGACCCGCTGCTGGGCCGCATCTGACGTCTCGATGGTGGTAACAGCCATTGCAAAGTCCTTTGCGATCACGGCATCGCGTTTTACGCCGACGACGCGGCCCTATAACATCTGATGATCCCGGACGGATGTCAGCGACGGCAGAATCTCGATGCGCACGTTCACGTTTGATCGACGACGTTTCCTTTCGCGGCTGGCATCGGCGGCCGGCGTCACGCTGCTGCTGGCCGGCGGCGTGCCGGCGCGAGCCTTCGACCCGCAAGGCGTCGATATCCCGCAACCGCCTGGCGTCGCCGCGCCGGCGCAACCACCGGCGCATGGCATGGTGGTGGCGCAGGAGCGGATCGCGGCACAGGTCGGCGAGCGCATCCTCGCCCTCGGCGGCAACGCGATCGATGCCGCGGTCGCCACCGGCTTTGCGATGGCGGTGACCTACCCGGTCGCCGGCAATATCGGCGGCGGCGGCTTCATGGTCATCCATCTCGCCGCCAGTCATGAGGACGTCGCCATCGACTATCGCGAGACCGGGCCAGCCGCGATGACGCGCGACAGCTTCCTCGGCGCCGACGGCAAGCCTGACAATGCCAAGTCGCGAGATTCGGCGCTCTCGATCGGCGTGCCCGGATCGGTGGCGGGACTGTCGCTGGCGCTGGAGAAATACGGCTCGGGCAAATTCACTTTGGCCCAATTGCTTCATCCGGCCATCGCGCTGGCGCGCGAGGGCATCCCCGTCGCCGATGACGTCGCCGTCACGCTGCCGATGATGGCGCCGCGGCTGGCGAAGTGGACATCCTCGGCGGCGATCTTCATGCGGCCCGATGGCACCGCGCTCAAGGAAGGCGACCGGCTGGTCCAGCGCGATCTCGCCACCACGCTGACCGCGATCGCCGAGCAGGGACCACGCGGCTTCTACGAAGGACCGGTCGCCGACAAGCTCGCCAAGGCGATACAGGATGCCGGCGGCATCATGACGACGGACGATCTGAAGTCCTATCAGCCGGTGCTGCGCACGCCGGTGCGTGGCTCCTATCGCGGCCATGAGATCGTCTCGATGCCGCTGCCGTCCTCCGGCGGCACCGTGCTCGTCGAGATGCTGAACATCCTGGAGGGTTTTCCGCTGGCCGAGCTCAAGCAGGGCTCCCCGGCATCGTTGCATCTGCTGATCGAGGCGATGAAGCGGGCCTATGCGGATCGCGCCCGCTATCTCGGCGACCCCGCCTTCGTCGATGCGCCGGTGCGCGCGATGCTGTCCAAGGACTATGCGGCGCGTCAGCGCGTCAGCATCGATCCGATGCGCGCCACCAGCGCCGGCGACGTGCTCAACATCAAGCCGCTGCGCGAGGGCAGCAACACCACGCATTTCTCGGTGGTCGACAATGACGGCAACGCCGTCAGCAACACTTACACGCTGAACTTTCCATACGGCGTCGGCCTCGTCGCCGCGGGCACCGGCGTGCTGCTCAACAATGAGCTCGACGACTTTACCGCGGCACCCGGCGCCGCCAACGCCTTCGGCCTGGTCGGCTTCGAGGCCAATCTGCCCGGTCCGGGCAAGCGGCCGCTGTCGTCGATGTCGCCGACCATCGTGCTGAAGGACGGCCAACCGGTGCTGGTAACGGGCTCGCCGGGCGGCAGCCGTATCATCTCGACCGTGCTGCAGGTGATCGTGAATGTGCTCGATTATCGGCTGGACGTCCGCGAGGCTGTCAATGCGCCCCGCCTGCACCATCAATGGATGCCGGACGAGGTGCGTGTCGAAAAGGGCTTTGCCGACGACGTGCTCGCCGATCTGCGCGCGCGAGGCCACCGGATCGAGGAACCGATGGGGCGGACGTCGGCCAACTCGATCCTGGTCACGCCCGCGGGACTGATCGGCGCGCCGGATCCACGCAGCAAGGGGGCAGCCGCCGCAGGACGTTAGATCATGATGTCTTGGAACGATCGGTCTCGATCGTGTCGCACCATGATCTGCCGTTCGCGCGCGGAACCAGCTTCGGCGGAAGGTGCGAGGCGAGCCTGGCAGCCAGAATGAGGCAGCAGGACGATTTGCCGCCGTCTGGCGCACCCTTTCAGCCGTTCGCGCCGTTGGCGTGCCGGCCCGGGCGGGCTAGAAGAAGTCCAGGGCGCAGCGAGGGCACGCCCGCGAGGCGACGTCGGACGTTGTGGTGCATTTGCGAAGATTCGTAGTCGGTCTGCTGGTGCTTGTGGGCCTGCTGGTGGCAGGCTGGCTCACCTATCGGCCCGATCGTGCATTACGGTCCGCGACGACGGCAGTCGCCCAGATGGTCTGCGCCAAGACCTTCGTGTCCGGCCTGGACCCGCAAACCACATTTGCCGAAACGATGGAGAGACCGGGCCTGCGTCGCCTGCGCGCCGTCATGCGCTATCGGGTCGAGCGGGACACGCGGATCGTCGATGCCTCGCTGCTCGGCCTGCATGTCAGCCGGGCCTCCTACCATGACGGTCTCGGCTGTGTGTCGCTGCAGGGCCAGAAGCCACCTTACGTGCCGCACAGCAATGTCGGGGCGCTGCGCGCGGCCGCGCCTGCGCCGGACCTGCCGGACATTGCCGCAGCCGATCCGGTCGAGCCTGCTGACGCCGGCCTGAGGGCGGCGCTCGATCACGCCTTCGAGGAGCCTGCGAGCCCGCCACTCCGGCGCACCAAGGCGGTCGTCGTCATTAAGGACGGCCGGCTGATCGCCGAACGCTACGCCGCGACGATCGGCGTCGACACGCCGCTGATCGGCTTCTCGATGACCAAGACGGTCACCAATGCCCTGCTCGGTATTCTCACCCGGCAGGGCAGGCTCAACCCACGAATGCCGGCACCGGTCGCAGAGTGGCTCGCCGCGGCGGACGGCCGGCACGCCATCACACTCGAGCAGCTGATGCGGATGACCAGCGGGCTGGCGCTGGACGAGACCAATTCAGGCTTCGATCCATCGAGCCAGATGGAGATCCACCGCGACATGGCGGCGTTTGCGGTGCACGCCCCGCTGATCGCGCCGCCCGGGCAGCGCTGGGCCTATTCAAGCGCCTCGACCCAGATCCTGGCCCGTATCATTCGCGACGCCACCGGCGGACCGGAGCAGACCATCGAGTTCGCGTGGCGCGAGCTGTTCGGCCCGCTCGGCATGCGCAGCGCGACGCTGCAATATGACGGCACCGGAACGATGCAGGGCTACGCCAACATGTTGGCGAGCGCGCGCGACTGGGCGAAGCTCGGGCTGCTCTATCTCGGCGACGGGGTGGTCGGCGACCGACGCATTCTCCCGGAAGGCTGGGTCGCGATGTCCGCCAAGGCGACGCTGGACACCGACTATGGCGCGGGCCTTTGGACCAACCGCAGCCAGCATGTCCACGCGCTCGGACGCGCCAAGCAGGGTATCCCGGCGGACGCGTTCTTCGCCTTCGGCCTGCTCGGCCAGCGGCTCGTGATCATGCCGAGCCAGCGCATGGTGGTGGTCCGCCTCGGCGATTCCCTCGATCCGGACGGCGACATCAGAGGCGTCGCCCGGCTGGTCCGCGAGGTGATTGCGGCGACCGAGTCGCCGGCGACCGCCGCTAAATAGCCTCTCAGCGGCCGACCTCGTAGGGGCCGCCCTTCTCCAGCGCGATCTTATAGGCCGGCCGCGCTTCGATGCGGGCCAGGAAGTCCATCGCGCGGGGATGACCGTGCTCCAGCCCGCCGCGCGACGCCGCGGCCTGCAGCGGGAAGCTCATCTGGATGTCCGCCGCGGTGAACTGATCGCCGGCGAACCATTCGCTCTTCTGCAGTTCGCTCTCCCAGAACGCCATGTGCTGCTTCAGCTGCGGGTTGACCAGCGTGGTGAGCGCCTGGTTCGACACTTTGCGCACCAGCGGACGCAGCAGCGCAGGGGCACGCTTGGGCATGATATTGAACAGCAGCTTCAGCAGCAGCAGCGGCATCGCCGAGCCCTCGGCGTAATGCAGCCAATAGGAATAGCGCAAGCGCTCCGGCGTCTTCGGCGGCGGAATCAGCCGGCCATTGCCGTAGGTGTCGATCAGATATTCGACGATGGCGCCGGATTCGGCGACCGTGTTGCCATTGTCGGTGATGACCGGCGACTTGCCGAGCGGATGAATGGCGCGCAGCTCCTTCGGCGCGCGCATGTCGGGCTGGCGCTCGTAGCGGATGATTTCATAGGGCACGCCGAGCTCCTCGAGCAGCCAGAGCACACGTTGCGAGCGGGAATTGTTGAGATGATGAACGGTCAGCATGAGGTCCCCGAAAGACGGATCGCGGAAGCAGGCGGCGTTCCGTAGCAGGGCCCGATGACTTCGGCGAGCGGCAGGGCTCGCATCCGCTCGAATAAAATACCCGGGTAATATTGACGTTTATTTTCATCCGGGTAATATTGGCTGCACATGCAGGGAATCGTAAGCATATGGATACCTATACGGCCTTCGGCGGCCACACCCGGATCACGACCGGCCCGCTGGTCAAGGTGGCGCTCGTGCTCAAGCACGCTGCTCCGACAGACGCGCCGGTCGTGATCTTCAGCGACCGCACCGGACAACCGATCGATCTGGATCTGCGGGGCAGTGACCGCGAGATTCTGGCCCGGCTGCCGAGCGAAGCCGGCTCTGCGGCCACGGAGCAGCCGACCGAGCCGCGCGGACGCGGCCGGCCGAAGCTTGGCGTCGTCGCGCGCGAGGTGACCTTGCTGCCCCAGCATTGGGAATGGCTGAACGCGCAGCCGGGCGGCGCTTCGATCGCATTGCGGAAGCTGGTCCACGACGCCCGGCGCGCCAGCGGCGACACCGATCGCGCCCGTGCGGCGCGCGATGCGGCCTATCATTTCATGTCGGGGATCGGCAGCCATCTGCCTGAGTTTGAGGAGGCGTCACGGGCGCTGTTCGCCGGCGATCTCGCGCGCCTGGCTGCGCTGATCGCGACCTGGCCCGCCGACATCCGCGACCATGTGGTCGCGCTCGCCAACCGCCACCGCGGCGAGTAAGCCGACCAGCGACGTCGATGCCCGCCATTCGCGGCAGGCTCTGGTTTTACTTCCTTCAACGCGACTGCCGATCCGAGCATGACGGCGGTCGACGGAAACATGCCGTGTCCGCTCCCGCTCCGCTTCGCAAGCCGTTCCTGATGTTTCTCACGCCGATGATGCTGAGCAACATCCTGCAATCGCTATTCGGCACCATCAACAACGTCTATCTCGGCCAGATGATCGGGGTGGACGCGCTCGCCGCAGTCTCGGTGTTCTTTCCCGCGATGTTCTTCTTCGTGGCCTTTGTCATGGGGCTCGGCTCCGGCGCCAGCATCCTGATCGGCCAGGCCTGGGGCGCCAAGGAGCCCGCGAAGGTCAAGGCGATCGCGGGCACGACGATGACCATCACATTGCTGCTCGCCGCGCTGATCGCGGTCGGCGGCCTGTTCAGCCGCGACTTGCTGAGCGCGCTCGCCACGCCCGCCAACATCCTCGATGCCGCGGCGGGCTATGCCCGCATCATGATGATCACGATGCCGTTGACCTTCGCCTATATCCTGCTGTCGTCGCAGATGCGCGCGGTCGGCGACACCGTGACGCCGCTCGCTGCACTGGCTGCATCCACCTTGCTCGGCCTGGTGCTGACACCGATCTTCATCCGCGGCTGGCTCGGCGCGCCGCAGCTCGGCGTCGCGAGCGCGGCCTGGGCCTCGGCGATCTCGACCTTGGTGACGCTCGGCGGACTGCATCTTCATCTGCTCCGGCGCAAGCACCCGCTGGCGATCGATGCGGCCTTTCTGCGCGGCATGCGGCCCGATCCGAAGCTGCTGCGCATGGTGCTGCGGCTCGGCATTCCCGCAGCGATCGGCATGATCGTGATGTCCCTGGCCGAGATGGTGCTGATCGGCCTCGTGAACGGCTTCGGCTCGGACGCGACCGCCGCCTATGGCGCGGTCAACCAGGTGCTGGGTTATGTGCAGTTTCCGGCGCTGTCGATCGCCATCTCGGTCTCGATCTTCGGCGCCCAGGCGATTGGCCGCGGCAGCCCGGAGCAGATCGGCCGCATCGTGCGCACCGGAGTGGAGATGAATGTGGTGCTGACCGGCGGCCTGGTCGCGCTGGGCTATCTGTTCTCGCGCACGCTGATGGGATTCTTCATCACCGATCCTGCCGTGATCGAGGTCGCGCAGCGCTCGCTGCACATCGTGCTGTGGAGCTCGGTTCTGTTTGGCATGTCCACGACTTTCTCGGCGGCGATGCGCGCCGGCGGGACGGTGTGGATACCGTTGGCGATTTCCGCGTTCTCGATCGCGGCCATCGAGGTACCCGCGGCAACCTGGCTCAGCCGCAGCATCGGCCTCGACGGCGTCTGGCTCGCTTATCCGGTCACGTTCACCGCGATGATGATGCTGCAGATGAGCTATTACCTCCTGGTCTGGCGCAAGCGGACGGTGCGCCGATTGCTCTGACACAGGCCGGAACATCCCGCCGCGTGCAATATGACACTCATCATAAAGCCCTGGACGCGATTGGCGCCTTCGATCACAATGCGAAAAACACGCGAGGAGACTGCCTGTGAGCCGACCAACACCCGAGTTCCTGTTCGATTTCGGCAGCCCGAACGCCTATCTCAGCCATGAAGCGATCCCGGCGATCGAGCAACGCATCGGCGTCCGGTTCTCTTATATCCCTGTGCTGCTCGGCGGCATCTTCAAGGCGACCAACAACAAGTCGCCGGCCGAGTCGCTCGCCGGCATCAAGAACAAAAGCGAATTCCACGAGATCGAGACGCAACGCTTCGTCAAACGCTATCAGGTCCAGCCCTGGGTCCGGAATCCGCATTTCCCGGTCAACACGCTGAACCTGATGCGCGCGGCCGTCGCCGCCCAGCTCGAAGGCGTGTTCGAGGCCTATGTCGACGCGGCGTTCCACCATATGTGGCGCGAGCCCAAGAAGATGGACGATCCGGAGATCGCCATCGCGGCGATCACATCCTCGGGTCTCGACGGCGCGAAACTTTTCGCGCGTGCCCAGGAGCCTGAGGTCAAGGCAAAGCTGGTCGAGAACACGCATGCCGCGGTCGAACGCGGCGCGTTCGGCTCGCCGACCTTCTTCGTCGGCACGGAAATGTTCTTCGGCAAGGAGCAGCTGCGTGACGTCGAGGAGATGATCCTCGGACATTGATCTCTATTGCCGCCAGCGAGGCGGCGCGATCCAGAGCCGAGGAGGAGACGAAGAGCTGAACGGAGACGACCCATGCAGCAGCGCAACGCCACCGTCGCCGTGATCGGCGCTGGTGATTACATCGGCGCCGAGATCGTCAAGAAGTTCGCTTCTGAAGGCTTCACGGTGTTCGCCGGCCGTCGCAATGGCGACAAGCTTGCGCCGCTGGTGGCCGAGGTCGAAGCTGCCGGCGGCCGGATCGTGGCGCGGTCGCTGGATGCGCGCAAGGAAGAGGAGACCACCGCCTTCCTCAACGACGCCGACAGGCAAGCACCGCTGGAGGTCGTCATCTTCAACGTCGGCGCCAACGTCAATTTTCCGATTCTGGAGACGACCGACCGCGTGTTCCGCAAGGTCTGGGAGATGGCGTGCTGGGCCGGCTTCGTCACCGGACGCGAGGCCGCCCGGCTGATGCTGCCGCGCGGCGGCGGCAAGATCTTCTTCACCGGCGCCACGGCCTCGCTGCGTGGCGGCTCCGGCTTTGCCGCCTTTGCATCGGCGAAGTTCGGCCTGCGCGCGGTGGCGCAATCCATGGCCCGCGAGCTGATGCCGCAGAACATCCATGTCGCGCATCTGATCATCGATTCCGGCGTCGACACCGCCTGGGTGCGCGAGCGCCGCGTCCAGTTCTGGGGCAAGGAGGCGTTGGACAATCCTGACCTGCTGATGCCGCCCGCCTCGGTCGCCGGCGCCTATTGGCAGCTCTACCAGCAGCCCAGGACGGCGTGGACCTTCGAAATGGAGATCCGGCCATTTGGTGAGAAATGGTAGGGGCGAATAGAATGGCACGGCGAGTAGCGAATAGGGAATGGAGGGCATCCCTATTCGCTACTCGCCATTCGCCATTGGCTTCTGCATGATGCGCCTCGCTCAAAGAGGGATCCACACATGCGCATTCTCGTCGTCGGCGCCGGTGCCATCGGCGGATATTTCGGCGGCCGGCTGCTGCAGTCCGGTGCTGACGTCACCTTCCTGGTCCGGCCGGGCCGCGCCGCCGAGCTCGCCAGTGCCGGGCTCGTGATTCGCAGCCCCGCTGGTGACGCGACCGTGCCCAACCCACCGACGGTGCAGGCGGACAGCCTCAAGCAGCCTTTCGACGTCGTGCTGCTGAGCTGCAAGGCCTACGACCTGGATGATGCGATCGCGTCGTTCGCGCCCGCGGTGGGTCCTCACACCAGCATCATTCCGCTGCTCAACGGCATGAAGCATCTCGACGTGCTGGATGCGAAATTCGGACGCGAGCGGGTGCTCGGCGGACTCTGCGCGATCGCGGCGACCTTGAACGAACGCCGCGAGGTGGTGCAGCTGCAGCCGATGCAGTCCCTGACCTTAGGCGAGCGCGACGGCGGATCGTCGGATCGCATTCGCGCGATCTCCGAGGTTTTCGCGCGCGGCAATTTCAATGCCTCGGCCAGCGACCACATCATGCAGGACATGTGGGAGAAGTGGGTGTTCCTCGCCTCGCTGGCAGCGTCCACGACGCTGATGCGGGCGCCGGTCGGCGTGATCCTGACCGCGCCGGGCGGCAAGGACTTCCTGCTCGGCATGCTCGACGAATGCAGCGCCACGGCGGCGGCCGCCGGCTACGCGCCGGCCGGTGCGTTCTTCCAGCGCGTCTCCGGGATGATCACCGCCGAGGGATCACCGATGACCGCCTCGATGTTCCGCGACCTCCGCGCCGGCCTGCCGGTCGAGGCCGATCACGTGATCGGCGATCTCGTTGCCCGCGCCGATGCCGCCAAGGTGCCGGTGCCGCGGCTGCGCATCTCCTACACGCAGCTGAAGGTGTACGAGGCGCAGCGGGGCCAATAGCTGCGATCCTACGCCTCGCGCGGGAGCGACCGCGACGACAGCTGATGGTGTGGCGAGGCCCCGACTACAAATGCGCCAGATAATGCGCCAGCGCCGTGATCTCCTCGGCGCTGAGGGGATAGGCGACATCGGTCATCGCGGCCTGGCTGCCGCCGACGCGCTGGCCGCTCTTGTAGTCGTGCAGCGCCTTGACCAGATATTCCTCGCGCTGGCCGGCAAGCCGCGCGACGCCCTTGGTGCCGGCATAACTGTCGAGATGGCAGGAGGCGCAGCGGCGGCCGGCGGCGGCTTCGGCGCCCTTCCTGGAGAGGTCCGGGTCATTGTCAGGCGGCGCCTTGGCCGGCGTCAGCGAAGCGAAATAGGCGCCGAGATTGCGGATGTCCTCGTTGGTGAGCTGATCGACAATCGGCTTCATCGCCTCGTTCTTGCGGGTGCCTGCGCGAAAGAACACCAGCTGCCATTGGATGAACTGATCCTGCTGGCCGGCCAGTGAAGGAATGTTCTCGGTCTGCGAGATGCCGTTCTCGCCGTGACAGCCGGCGCAGAGCTCCGCCTTGGCCTTTCCGGCTTCGAGATCGGCCGCCTGAACGGACACGCTCATCAGGGCCAGGGCCAGCGCTCCTGCGGCGGCAACACCATGACGCATTTCGAATCCTCCGAATGGCCCGCTTCGTCTGCGCGGACGGAACCTGGTTTCCGCGCAACGCGCCGCGATCAACGCAGCGAACCGAAAATAGTTGGGGCTGCGGCCGCCATCATGGCAGCGCGCAGCCCCCTCAGGTCAAAAGCTCACTTCTTCTCGTAGCTGATGCGATAGATCGCGCCGGCCCAATCGTCCGCCACCAGGATCGAGCCGTCCTTGGCGAGGATGATGTCGTCGGGACGGCCGAGATAGCCCTGATCACCCTCGATCCAGCCGGAGGCGAACACCTCCTGCTTGGCATCCTTGCCGTCGGGGCCGACGATCACGCGCATGATCCGGGCGCCCTGGTACTTGTGCCGGTTCCAGGAGCCGTGCTCGGCGATGAGAATGTTGTTCTTGTACTCTGCGGGGAACTGGTCCCCGGTGTAGAACTTCATACCGAGCGGCGCGACGTGGGCACCAAGGTTCAGCACCGGCGGCGTGAATTCCGAGCATTTGTGGCCCATCGCAAATTTCGGATCCGGCATGTCACCCTGGTGACAATAGGGATAGCCGAAATGCTCGCCGATCTTCGAGATCATGTTGAGCTTGTCGCTCGGCAGGTCGTCGCTGACCCAATCGCGCGCATTCTCGGTGAACCAATAGCGGCCGGTGCGCGGATCGACGTCGCCGCCGACGCTGTTGCGCACGCCAAGCGCCCAGATCTCGGCATTGCCGGTGCGCGGATCGACGCGGCGGATCTGCGACACGGATGTCGGCGGAATGCCGATATTGAAGGGCGGTCCGAACGGAATATAGAACCAGCCCTCTTTGTCGACCGCGATGTATTTCCAGCCATGCGCCGCATAAGAGGGCATGTCGTCATAGACCACCTTGCCCTGGCCGAGATTGTCGAGATTTGCTTCGGCATTCTCATATTTGATCAGCTTGTCGACGGCGATGACGTAGAGATTGCCGTCCTGGAAGGCGAGGCCGGTCGGCATGTTCAGGCCCTTGAGGACCGTCTTGACCTCGCGCTTGCCGCCCTTGTCGCTGATCGCATAGACGTTGCCGAGACCGAATGAGCCAACGAAGAGCGTGCCCTTGTCGCCCCACGCCATCTGCCGCGCAGCCAGCACGCCCGAGGCCCAAACTTCCATCTTGAAACCGTCCGGCAGCTTGACCTGCTTGACGATCTTGGCAAGCTCAGCGTCCGACGCGCCGGTCGGCGGACCGGACGGCGGCGCCAGCCCCTTCTGCGCCTCGGTCTCGTCGCCGAGGAACCAGTCATCCGGCGGATGCGTCCAGAACTCCTTGGTGCCGGATTCGTATTTCTTCAGACCCTTACCCTGGTCGGATTGCTGCTGCGCGCCGGCGATGCTGGTGCCGGCGAGAAGGCCAATTGTAGCAAGCGCAAGAATGCTTCGGTGAAAAGCCGATGTCATCGCTTCACTCCCATGAGGCAGCTCGGATGGCCGCGTCTACTTATCGGACCGAATTTGAAGACGTCCTTTGGCCGGCCACATCGGTGGTCCGACACGAAAATGGTAGCACATCCTGAGCGCGTGAGAAGCGGATTACGGCCCAGCTCGCGCGAGGCTGACGGCGCGCCGCAGCACGCGAACTTCGCAAGCCGACATGCGCTGTATTCATATGTACCGATCGGCAGCGCGATTGGCGCGAGATCGAACAGCCTATAGGATCGGAACACATCAGCGAAGGGCTGCGACCGTTCACCGCGCGGCAAAGAGCAAAGAGATGTCTCGAAAACAGGACCGTCGATGTCAGATGCGTTCATTCTGCCGCCACCGCAGGCGGGCGCCGGCGTCCTCGATTTGTTGCGGCAATTCGCAGCCGATCCGCCGGCAGCGGCGAGCTATGGTGCAGACTGCCTGAAGCGCACCGAGGCGATCGAGCCGCGGCTGAGGGCGTTCGAATATCTGCCGAAGGATGTGTCCGCGAAAAGTGGTCCGCTCGGCGGAATTCCGGTTGCCGTCAAGGACATCATCGCCACCTCGGACATGCCGACGAGCAATGGCTCGCCGATCTATCGGGATCATGTGCCGGCCGCGGATGCCTGGGTGGTCGCGCGGCTGCGCGATCTCGGTGCAACGATTTTCGGCAAGACCGTCTCGACGGAATTCGCCTGGCGTCATCCCGGGCCGACGGTCAATCCAAGGAACCCGGCGCATACCCCCGGCGGCTCATCCTCGGGCTCGGCGGCGGCCGTCGCAGCGGGGCTGGTGCCGCTGGCCTTGGGCACGCAGACCCTGGGATCGGTCATCCGCCCGGCGGCCTTCAACGGCGTCGTCGGCTTCAAGCCGAGCTTCGGCGCGATCCCGCGCGTCGGCGTCCATCCGCTCAGCCCGTCGCTGGATCATGTCGGCTTCTTCGCCCGCCGTGTCGACGATGTCGCGCTGGCACTGTCGCTGCTGGCGGGACGCAGCGACGATGATCTCCACGGCCGCCCATTGCCCGGTTTTACCGTCGACATCGCCCACGGCCTTCGTCCGTTCGCCAATCCACGGCTCGCGGTCGTGCGCTTTGCCAAATGGGAGCGCGCCGAGCCTGAGCAGAAGGCGGTGTTCGAGGCTGCCGTCGAGCGACTGCGCAACGCCGGCGCGGTGGTCGAGGAGATCGCCTTGCCCGCACTCGATGCGGCGCATTGGGATGCGATCAACACGATCATGCTGAGCGAGGCGACGACGATCTTCTCCGATCTGATCGCGCGCTTCCCCGACCGCGTCAGCGACGTGATGAAGACGCATGTCGCGAGCGGGCGGGGCAAGACGGCGATGGAATATCTGACGGCCAAGGCGGCGCAGGCCGAACGGCAGCACGCGCTCGCCACCGAGCTCGGCGGTTTCGATGCCGTGCTCACCTTGCCGGCCTTCGGCGAAGCCCCGCACGGCCTCGACTGGACCGGCGACGCCGAATATTGCGCTCCCTGGACGTTCGTCGGCGCGCCGGCGGTGTCGCTGCCGGCCGGATTCGGCCGGCACGGCCTGCCGCTGGGCGTGCAGATCGCCGGCGTCTATCGCAACGACCTCCATGTCCTGCGCGTCGCAAAATGGGCCGAGGCGGCGCTGGCCTTCGATCCCGGCCTGCCACTGCTGGCGCGTCACTAAAGCACGCCTGCTTCAGAACAAGCACTGCCATCGGCCGGAGCCGCCGTCTGCGGCAAAGCCCAGTGGCGGGTTTTCAACCAGCGCTGTAGAATTTTCGCATGACCGTCACAGATATCGCGAGCAGAACCTATAATCACGGCTGGCGCCTCGATCCGATCGTGCGCAGCCTGCTCGACACCGATTTTTATAAGCTGCTGATGCTTCAGATGATTCGGGAATTCTACCCGGATCAAAAGGTGACTTTTTCGGTGATCAACCGCACCAAACGCGTGCGGCTGGGCGACGTCATCGACGAGGGTGAGCTGCGCGCGCAGCTCGACCACGCCCGCACCATCCGCTTCACCAAGAAGGAGCTGATCTGGCTGGCCGGCAACACCTTCTACGGCAAGACCCACATGTTCTCGCCGGACTTCCTGGCCTGGCTCGCCCATTTCCGCCTGCCCGAATACGAGCTGCACAAGGCCGACGGCCAGTACGAGTTGCATTTCCACGGGCCATGGACCCACACCACGATGTGGGAGATCCCGGCGCTGGCGATCGTCAACGAGCTGCGCTCCCGCCAGGCGATGAAAGGTCAGGGCCGTTTCGCGCTCGACGTGCTGTTCGCGCGCGCCAAGGCCAAGCTGTGGGCCAAGGTCGAGCGGCTACGCAGACTGGAGGGGCTGCGGCTGTCGGATTTCGGCACCCGCCGCCGCCACGGCTTCCTGTGGCAGCGCTGGTGTGTCGAGGCGGTCAAGGAAGGCCTGGGCCCGTCCTTCACCGGCACCTCGAACGTGCTGCTGGCGATGGACAATGATCTCGAAGCGATCGGCACCAATGCCCATGAGCTGCCGATGGTCGCGGCGGCGCTCGCCAGGGATGACGACGAACTGCGCTTTGCGCCGTACCGGATTCTCGACCAATGGCGGCAGACCTATGCCGGCAACCTCCTGATCGCGTTGCCCGACGCGTTCGGCACCAAGGCCTTCTTGCGCGACGCGCCGGACTGGGTCGCCGACTGGACCGGCTTCCGCCCCGACAGCGCGCCGCCGATCGAGGCCGGCGAGGAGATCATCGCCTGGTGGAAGTCGAAGGGCCGCGATCCCAAGCAGAAGCTCTTGGTGTTCTCCGATGCGATGGATGTCGAATCGATCGAGCAGATCCATCATCGCTTCTCCGACCGGGTGCGGCTGTCATTCGGCTGGGGCACCAACCTGACCAACGATTTCGTCGGCTGCGCGCCGGACGGCTCGGTCGATCTCGACCCGATTTCGCTGGTCTGCAAGGTCACGTCGGTCGACGGCCAGCCCGCGGTAAAACTGTCCGACAACCCGGAGAAGGCGACCGGCGATCCCGCCGAGATCGCCCGTTACCTGCGCGTGTTCGGCGATGCCGGCCGGGTGCGGACGCCCGTGGTCGTCTGAGCCGCGGAACGCAGTATCGCGCAGGCGCCAAACGATTCTTGTTCCTGTTTTGTTCAGCTTGCGGTAAAATCAGCGGGCGAGCAGGTCAAAACCGGCAGGAGATTGTCGTCATGCATGGGCTGAGCGGCCGAGGCACACAGCTGTGGTCCGCAATCATCATCGTCATCGCAATGTTCACCGCTGCAGAGCCAGCGGCAGCCGACAAGCGCGTGGCGCTGGTGATCGGCAATTCCATTCACGAACATGCACCGCTGCTGGACGAGCCTGCGACCGATGCCCGGCTGCTGGCCGACAGGCTCACGCGGCTCGGCTTCACCTTGAGCGGCGGCGCTGCCCAGATCGACCTCGACAGAAAGGGTTTTGACCGCGCGCTGGCCGAGTTCAAGGGGCGGATCGCCGATGCGGACCTCGCGCTGATCTACTACGCCGGCTACGGGCTCAATCTCAACGGGGCCAGCTACCTCGTTCCGGTCGATGCGGCGCCGACCAAGGCTGACGACCTAGCCACCGAGCTGCGCGACCTCGGCGCGATCCTGCGCGAGCTGGACGGGCCGAGCGGCCGGCAGAACGTCGTCATCCTCGATGCATTCCGCGCCAATCCGTTCGCTGCGCGCGGCATCGCCGGACTGGCCGCAGGCGTCGTTCCGGTCGGCATGCCCGCGCGGACCGTGCTGTCCTTTGCCGCGCAAGCGGGGACCATCGGCCAGCGCGGCCCGGACGGGCACAGCGTGTTCACGGCCGCACTTGCGGACGTGCTCCGGCAGCCCGGCCCACGCCTGATCGACATCTTCAACCAGACCAACACGGCGGTGCAGCGCGCCACGAGCGGCGCGCAGCAGCCCTTCGTGATGTTCACCCTGCTCGACGGCGGTGCCCAGCTCAGCCCGGCCGCGGCCAAGCCCACAAGCCCGGTCGCCAACCAGGCCCCCGCTCCGCCGCGCCCTGCTGCTCCGCCGATCCCCGCCGCGTCACCCGTGGCAGCCGATGCAAGGACGCCCGGCCTCGCCGTGTTGTATGACGAGGACGTTTCGGAGCCCCGGGGCAAGCGCTATTCCGGCTCGGTCGTCTGGCGATTGGAGACCATCAAGAGCGCGCAATCGGGAGCAGACACGGCGGCGATCCGCGCCGAGATCGATATTCCCGAGCGCAAGCTGACAGTGAGCCTGCAGCTGCGGCGCAACGACGATCCGGCCCTGCCGGCCAGCCACGTCGCCGAGCTCACCTTCAAGCCGGCACCCGAATTCGTCGGCGGTGCGATCAGCAACGTGCCGGGGATGCTGATGAAGACGAGCGAACAGGCGCGCGGGACGCCGCTGGCGGGGCTCGCCGTGAAGATCACCGAGGGATCGTTCCTCGTCGGCCTGTCCAACGTCGAGGCCGATCGCGCACGCAACGAGGAGCTCCTGGCCGGTCGCGAATGGTTCGATATTCCGCTCGTCTATGCCAGCCAGCGCCGCGGTATCCTGGCGATCGGCAAAGGTCCGAGCGGGGACAGGGTGTTTGCCGACGCGTTCGCGGCCTGGGGCAGATCCCAGGCAGCCAAATGATCACCTTTCGTGATCACATCCAGATGATCGGGGGTGCTGCGAGGAGGAAGCAATCGCGGAGCGAGATATTTGGAGCGGGCGAAGGGGTTCGAACCCTCGACCCCGACCTTGGCAAGGTCGTGCTCTACCACTGAGCTACACCCGCATCCGTGACCACTGGGCGGCGTGGCCGCCAGCGACGGGCAGACCTATGCCAAAAGCCGCGGACGAATGCAACAGGTCTGCGACAGCTTTCGTCGCGGAACAGTATCGTTTTTTACGTCCAGGGCGCCCCACCGATGGAAACCGAGCAATTGGCGGGTTCGGGCATGAACAGATTGAAATTTCCGGGAGGACCGCCACTTAAAGCGGAGGAAACCGTGTATTGAGGCACGGCGGCGGCCGGTTCCGGCCGGCCGGCCATCCCAGCATTTTCGGACGAGGGATTCCCGTGACCATTGTTGAGCAGGGCGGCGGAACGGCACAGGTGCCGGATCTGATCAAGGACACCACGACGCAGAGCTTCGTTAAGGATGTCATCGAAGAATCGAAGCGTCAGCCGGTTCTCATCGACTTCTGGGCTCCCTGGTGCGGCCCGTGCAAGCAGCTGACTCCGATCCTGGAGAAGGTCGTCAAGGCCGCCAAGGGCAAGGTCAAGCTGGTCAAGATGAATATCGACGAGCACCCGGCCATTCCCGGCCAGATGGGCATCCAATCGATTCCGGCGGTGATTGCGTTTGTCGGCGGCAGGCCTGCCGATGGGTTCATGGGCGCCGTTCCCGAGAGTCAGGTCAGTGCCTTCATCGAGAAGCTGACCAAGGGCGTTCCGGGTGTCGGCGAACCGGACATTGGCGAGATTCTCAAGGAAGCCGAAGCCGTGTTGGCCGAGGGCGACCCAGCGGGCGCCGCACAGATCTATGCTGAGGTCCTGTCGTTCGACGCCGCCAACATCGCGGCTCTGGCGGGACTTGCCAAATGTTACGTCGAGACCGGCGCGATCGAGCAGGCCCGCGACACGCTCGCACAAGTCCCGGAAGCCAAGCGCGGCGATTCCGCGGTCTCGGCGGTGCAGGCGGCGATCGATCTTGCCGAACAGGCGCAGTCGCTCGGACCGATCGGCGAGCTCGAACAAAAGGTCGCCGCTAATCCGCTGGATCATCAGGCGCGTTTCGATCTGGCCACCGCGTTGAACGCCGCGGGCAAGCGGAAGGAAGCCACCGATCAATTGCTCGAGATCGTCAAGCGCGACCGCAAGTGGAACGAGGATGGCGCGCGCAAGCAGCTCGTGCAATTCTTCGAGGCTTGGGGCGGCGCCGACGAGGCCACCATTGAGGGCCGCAAGCGGCTGTCGACGATCCTGTTCTCGTAGACCGGCGGGGCCCACGCTTCAGCGGATACGGGTTTAGCGGACACGAGGTATCGCATGCCGATCAATGCCGAATATCGCGGTCCTGCCGAACTGCCGGAGGTCATTCCGGTGTTTCCGCTGGCCGGCGCCCTGCTGCTGCCGCGCGGCCAAATGCCGCTCAACATTTTCGAGCCGCGCTATCTCGCGATGGTCGACGACGCGTTCCGCGACGGTCGTCGGCTGATCGGCATGATCCAGCCCGACGTCAGCCATTCCTCCAGCGAGGAGCGTCCGGCCCTGTTCAAGGTGGGCTGCGTCGGCAGGATCACGCAACTCGCCGAGTCCGGAGACGGGCGCTACATCCTCGAACTGACCGGCGTGTCCCGCTTCAAGGTCATCGAGGAGATGTCGGTGCTGACGCCGTACCGGCAGTGCAAGGTCGACTATTTTCCGTATGTCGACGACTTCAAGGCCCGCAAGGGCGAGGACGCCGTTGATCGCGAGGCCCTGCTGGCCGTGCTCACCGACTTCCTGAAGGCCAACAATCTCAAGGTCGACTGGGCGGGCATCGAGGCGGCCCCGAACGAGGCGCTCGTCAACGCGCTGGCCATGATGTCGCCGTATGGTCCGGCCGAAAAGCAGGCCATGCTCGAAGCGCCGGACCTGAAAACCCGCGCCGAGATCCTGATCGCCGTGACCGAGATGGATCTCGCCAAGAAGCGGACCTCGGGCGATCCGCCGCTGCAATGATCATTCGGCCGCGACCACGCGCGGCGCGCGCGTTCCCGCTGTCAAGCGCATCAATATCACCGTGAGCAGGATCACCCCGACATAGGCGGCGAGCTGCATCACCGTCGGCTGGTCGGTATATCCAATCAGCGCCTTCAGGGTCCGGCCGGCGACCCCGCCTTCGGGCAGAACAGCGCTCGAATCCCACACCACCTGATCGAACGAGGTCAGCCAGTTGGCGCGAGCGAGAAAGAACACTGCCTGGGCCGCCATACCGGCCGACAGCAGCGTGATCAGCACGGTGGTGGTCTTGAACAAGGCGCGCGGCGGAATCCGCATCAGACCGAAATAGGTCGCAAGACAGACGGCCACGCCGAGCAGCAGGCCCAAGGCGCCGCCGCCGAGCAGCGCGCGACCGCCGCCATCGCTTGTGGCCGCGACACCATAGAGGAACAGCGCGACTTCGCTGCCTTCGCGGAGCACGGCGATGGCGATCACGGTCGCCAACGCAACCAACGGCCTTGCGCCGTCGACTACCGCCAGCCCCATCGTCCGCAGCTCGTCCGCCATCTCACGACCATGCCGGGCCATCCAGACATTGTGCCACGTCAGCATGATCACCGCCGTCGACAGGATGGCCGCGTTGAACAGCTCCTGCCCCATGCCCTCGAACAGCTGGGTCAACGTCCCGGCAAAGGCCGCGACGGCACAGGCGCCGACAAACCCGGCAAACAATCCGCCGCCGATCCAACGCAGCCGATACGGCACGGAGCTCGTGACCGCGAGCACGATGCCGACGATCAGACCGGCCTCGAACACTTCACGAAAGACGATGATCAGCGCGGCAAGCATGAGACCACCCTTTACTGAACGATGAGGAAACCGCGTGCTTTTTCGTTGAAGTCGTTATGGAATTCGTAGCGTCCCGACTTCACCGCCCGAACGTTGAGGACGGCCTCGCTGTTGCCCGCAACGACCTTTTCGATCTTGAGCGTCTCACTCTCGAACTCCATCGCCTTGGCATCCATGTTCTTGACGCGGATGGTCAGCGGCGCGTCGGCCGGCACGGTCGGCTCTTTCGGCTCGAATTGTCCATTCGCATAAGTGAGGCAGATCTCGTTCCGCCCGTCTGCCTGCGCCTGCGTCATCGCCAGCATCACGCCGAGGCTGCCGGCAACGACCATCAACTTCCGCACCACGTCGACCAACATCGATCAGTCCCCTCGTATCACGACAAACAAATCGGAGAACTGGTACGCGGCCTCTCGATGGCGAGTACCCGTTCGCGACGACGAACAGCTAATCGGCCCGCCGCCGGGTCTGCAAAGAGACTCCTTCTAAGTTGGAACCATTCTTCGCGAATATGTCTTGGCAGTGGCGAGTGCTTGGCTGCCAACGGTCGTCCGGCGTTGTTTCGTTAAGATCGTTCGTCGGCTTGCCACACTGCCGCCGCGCATTGCTGTTTTGCGGCAAAACATTGACCGCCGATCAGAGCAGGTAAACGACGTGAGACTGGTGTCCGGCGCGTCTCAATAGCCCGCTGCGGCGAGCACAGCGGCTCCCGCGAGCATGACCCAGCCGAAATGGCGCGCGCGTGTCGCCACGGCATTGGCGCAGGCGGCGGACGCGAACACGACGATGGCCGTGATCGCGATCCAATGCCGCGCGGGCTCCGAGCCCATCCAGGGCGCAGCAATCAGCAACAGGCCATAGCCGATCCATGCCACCGTGCCCGCCTGCCACACCAGGCGGAGCAAGGTGCGGAGCCGCTCCGGCGTGATGTTGGCCCGCGCGAACACGGTGGTCTCGCCGAGCAGGCCATGGATCAGTGCCACGACGACCACCACCAATCCGGCACACTGCAACAGGATATCGCGCATCGCCGCCTCCATACAGTTATGTATGGAGCCTGCCCGAGAGGATGGCGCCCGTCAATACACTTATGTATGGTCGATCAGGTGGTGGCGACATGAACGAACAGCTCTCGGCGAAGGACTGGCTGGACCAGGGTCTCAAGGTGCTGGCCAGCAGCGGCTTCACCGCGCTGAAGGCCGAGCCGATGGCCAAGGTGATGGGGGTGTCGCGCGGCAGCTTCTACTGGCACTTTGCCGACGTGGCCGCGTTCCATGCCGCGTTGCTGAAGCATTGGCGCGACATCGCGGCCGAGCAGATCATCAGCGGGGTCGAGGCGAGCGCTGGCGATGAACCGGCGATCGCCGTGCTGCTGCGTCGCAGCTTTACCATCAGGCTCAGTCTGGAGCGGGCTGTCCGCAGCTGGGCCGCGTCGGACGCGGCGGCGCAGCACGCCGTGCAGGCGATCGACAAGCGCCGGCTGGACTATATCGAGGGCTTGCTCACCGCCCGATGTCTACCGCCGGATGTCGCCCAGGCCCGCGCGCAAGTGCTGTACTGGGCGTTTCTCGGCCACGCATTGTCCGGCCGACCGCTGCCGGTCGGACAGCAGCAGGGGGTGCTCGGCGAGCTGATCCGGATCGCGCTGCATGAGCCTTGAGTGACGACAGCCCGACCGTGAATATGTTAGGACAGCGCCCGCCGGAGACCATGCCATGAACGCCCCGCTCGATCGCCCCGCCAATTCCGTCGACCCCAAGCTGCTCGAGATCCTGGTCTGCCCCATGACCAAGGGGCCGCTTGAGTATGACGCCGCCAAACAGGAGTTGATCTCCCGCTCGGCCAAGCTCGCTTATCCGATCCGCGACGGCATTCCGATCATGCTGCCCGAGGAAGCGCGGAAGATCGGCTGACAATGCGCTCGGCCCTGATTCGCTGCGCGCTTGCCCTCGTCGCCCTCACCTCGGCAGCGACGGCTGAGGAGAGCACGATCCGCGTCGGCGCGCTCGACGCCGTTCTCACGACCCCCGCAGGCGTCGAGCGGCCGCCGGTCGCGCTCCTGATCGCCGGGTCCGGGTCGACGGATCGGGACGGCAACGGGCCGCAGCTCAAGCCGGCGACGTTGAAGAAGCTGGCCGATCAGCTCGCCGCCCGCGGCATCGCCAGCCTGCGCTTCGACAAGAGAGGCGCGCGCGGCTGGAAGGCGGACTTCGGCAGACCGGAGAACTTCCGCTTCAAGGACTATGTGACCGACGCAGCCGCTTTGGTCGATTCCCTGCGCGGCAAGTTCGCCCGCATCGCGCTCGTCGGCCACAGCGAGGGTGGCCTGGTGGCGATCCTCACCGCCCGACGCACGCCGGTCGACCGCCTGATCCTGCTTGCGACCTCGGCGCGGCGGCAGGGCGACCTGCTGAAGACGCAGCTCGAGCGGAAGCTGCCTGCTGCCAAGATGGAGCCGGTCGCGAAGGCGATCGACGCCATCATGGCCGGGCAGATCGTCGATCCGCCGCCCCCTGACCTGCCGATCGCGCCCCAGATGCAGCCCGGCATCGGCTCGGCCTTCGCGGAGGACCCGATCGATCCGCTGAAGCAGATCACGATCCCGATCCTGATCGTCGGCGGCGCCCGCGACAGCCAGATTGCGCGGCTCGACATGGTCGCGCTCGCCGCCGCCGCGCCTGCCGCCAAGACGCTCTGGCTGCCGGAGATGAATCACGTGCTGGTCGACGTCGCCAATGAGGACGAGAACCTCGCCTCCTATAACGACCCGGACCGCCCGCTCGACCCCGACATGGTCGAGGCCGTCGCCGGCTTCATCGCGGCCGCAGGCCCGCGCTGAGCTCCTTGTTGGAGCATGATCCTTTCGGAAAGCCGGTTACAGCTTGTCCGGATCAATGCTCTACAGCGCCTCCCCCTTCAACAGCCGCGGCATCTCACCGGTCAGGCCCGCGGCCTGCTTGATGAACAGCTCCTTCAACGGCGGCGCGCGATCGACGATCCCGAGGCCGATGTCGCGCACGGCGCGCAGCAAGGTCGATTTGTTCGAGAACAGGAAGTTCAGCGAGTTGGTGGCGACGCCCATCGCCATCGTGTCGAAGCGCCGCCAGCGCTGGTAGCTTTCGAGCACGTCGACCTGCCCCGGATCGATTCCCATGCGGGCGGCGTCGACAACCACCTGAGCCAGCGCCGCAACGTCCTTCAGCCCCATATTGAGGCCCTGTCCCGCGATCGGATGGATCACATGGGCGGCGTCGCCGACCAGCGCCAGCCGCGGCGCGATGAATGAACGCGCCACGAAATAGGACAGCGGGAACGCGCGCGGCTGGTCGAGCACCTTCAACTCGCCGAGGTGAAGACCGGCGCGCTTCTCGAGCTCGGCATGGAATTCGTCGGCGCTCAGTTCGACGAGGCGTTTTGCCTCCTTGCGGCGCTCGGTCCACACCAGCGACGAGCGCTTGCCGGTCAGCGGCAGGATCGCGAACGGACCGGGCGGCAGGAAATGCTCCTCGGCGCGGCCGCCATGATCCCGCTCATGGCCGACCGTGACGACGATGCCGGACTGGTCGTAGTCCCAGCCATGGGTCTGGATGCCGGCGCGCTCGCGCAGCTTCGAGCGTGCGCCGTCGGCCGCCACCAGCAGGCTGGCCTCGCGCTCGCTGCCGTCGCCCAGCGTGACGGTGACAGCGTCCGTCCGGGTCTTGAAGCCGGTCACCTGCATCGCCTTCAGCTCGACACCGGCGGCCTCCGCGTGCCGGACCAGGGCGTCGATCAACAGCCGGTTTTCGACCATATGCGCAAACGGCTCGCCGGCCTCGACCTGGCCCGCAAAGGTCAGGAAGGCCGGCCGCGTGGCATCCTCGAGCTTGGAATCGGTGATGACCATGTCGAGGATCGGCTGCGCCTCCGGCGCGACATCGGCCCAGACGCCGATCGCGTCGAACAGCTTGCGGCAGGCGGCGACGATGGCGCTGGCGCGCGGATCGCGGCTCGGCCGGTTGGCGAGCGCCGGATCGACCACGATCACCGGCACCTCGGCACCGAGTCCCTGCCGGAGCGCAAGCGCGAGCGCCAGGCCGGCGAAGGCCCCGCCGCAAATGACAATGCTTCGCTGTGTCGTCATGCCACTCTGCTCACGGTTGCTCTTGCGGGTGGACTATAGCTAGGCGAAACAGGGGCGTGAACCAAGGGCCGCCAACCCAGGCCGTCATTTCCGGATGCCTGTCCCGCTTTGGCGCGGCGGGCACCGGCGGCCGAGCCAGCGAAAGCACCGCCATGTCCAAGGGACTGATCGACCTGATCTCGATCCTCGACCTCGAGCCGATCGAGGTGAACCTGTTCCGCGGCAACAGCCCGAAGACCAGCTGGCAGCGCGTGTTCGGCGGCCAGGTCATCGGCCAGGCGATGATGGCAGCCTGCCGCACCGTCGAGGGCCGGCTGCCGCATTCGCTGCACTGCTATTTCATCCTGCCCGGCGATCCGCAGGTGCCGATCATCTACCAGGTCGAGCGCCTGCGCGACGGCAAGAGCTATGCGACCCGGCGCGTCACCGCGATCCAGCACGGCAACGCCATCTTCTCGATCATGGTCTCGTTCCACAGCGACGAGGAGAGCGCGTTCAACCACCAGGACAGGATGCCGGACGTCCCGCCGCCGGAGAAGCTCACCGCGGAGGAGATCTCCAAGCAGCCGATGTTTCAGGAGGTCTTCCAGCGGATGCCGGATTTCATCCGCCGCTATTACGAATCCGATCGTCCCATCGAGCTGCGCCCGGTCGAGCTCAGCCGCTATTTCGGCCAGAAGATCGACGACGGCCGCATTCACGTCTGGATCAAGACGGCGGCCACGCTGCCGGACGACCCGGCGCTGCACATGTGCGCGCTGGCCTATGCGTCGGACTTCTCGCTGCTCGACGCGGTCATGGCGCGCTATGGCCGGACCTTGTTCGACAAGCGCATGATGCCGGCCTCGCTGGACCATGCGATGTGGTTTCACCGGCCGTTCCGCGCCGACGAATGGCTGCTGTATGCGCAGGATTCGCCGAGCGCGCAGGGCGGCCGCGGGCTGACCCGCGGCTCGATCTTCAAGCCCGACGGCACGCTGGTCGCCTCGGTCGCGCAGGAGGGCTCGATCCGCGAGCGAAGGGCGTAGCCGCGTCACACCGGCTGCGCGGAGCGTGGCACGAGCGCGAATTGCGACACGTACCAGGTGCTGTACCAGCGCAGGAGCCACGGGATCGGAATGATGAAGGCGCAGCCCACCGCAAACAGCAGCGTGCGCCACAGCACATCCAGCCCGGAGGCGTTGAACACCAGCTCGCGCCGGGAGCCCTGGACGTTGCGGCAGATCCAGCGCATCCAGGCCGTCAGCACCCAGGCCCAGCCGATGATGGTGATCGCCGACACCAGCGTTGCGAGATACCAGCCGAAATAGGCGAGCGGGCTGCCTTCGAAGCGAAGCGGCAGCGGTTCGCCATTCGATGCGATCTTGGTGGCCACCCAGCGCAGGATCATCCAGCCCAGCAGCGCCTGTCCGACCACTGAGACGAGCTGCAAGAATGGCCTGTCGCTGGTGCCGATATAGGTCAGCACGCCCAGACCGACGAAGACGTACCAGATGTCGAGCGGCTGGCCGGTGAAGCTGAGATTGGGTCGACCGGGCACCCTGATCCGCTCGACCACATAGCGGTAGAGATAGACCGCGGTCCAAGGCGCGAGAATGATGACGAGCTGGCCGACGACGTACAGCAACGCCCAGCCGAAATAGGGCCAGGTGTCCAGCTTGGCCGAGAGCGCACCGGCCGAGGCAGGGCCAGCCGGATCGAAAGCAGGTGCGGCCGGTGGGATCTCGGGCACCCCCGACATCAGCCCGGGAATGCGTCCGGCCTTCTCCCAGCCGGCCATGCCGTCGCTCCAGAGCAGCGTGTCGGCGGTCACGACACTCCTGGCGATCAGGTCGCGCAGTTCGTCCTCTGATATGGGCCCCTGTTGCTGACCTTGCGCTGCGTAATACCAGGAACGATTCGACATAGTGGGTCCTTGGCTGGAGGAAGGCGGAAAACGTCTTCGATCTGTCGGGCGATGCCGCATTTCGTTCAGTGATATCGGTCACTCCTTGACGTTTTCGCTTAACGCTGCGCTCATTTTGTGCCATTTGCCTAGCAACAGCCCAAACGGCCGCCCGCAATCTGCCTTCGAAACAGGCTGCCTAGCTCCGAGGAACCCAAGGCCCGACCATGAAGCTCGTCGTCGCGATCATCAAACCTTTCAAGCTCGACGAGGTGCGCCAGGCCCTCACCGCGATCGGCGTCCACGGCATGACCGTGACCGAGGTCAAGGGCTATGGCCGCCAGAAGGGCCACACTGAGATCTATCGGGGTGCCGAATACATCGTGAATTTCCTGCCCAAGCTGCGCATCGAGATCGCGGTCAATTCCGACATCGCCGACAAGGCGGTCGAGGTGATCACCACGCATGCGCGCACCGGCCAGATCGGCGACGGCAAGATCTTCGTGACGCCGATTGATCACGCCCGCCGCATCCGCACCGGCGAAACCGACAGCGACGCGCTGTAGGCCGTCGCGACGGCGGCACGCCCGCCGCAACGGCGCGGCGGCGGAAGACATCTCAATCTGATCTGACATGCCGGGGGGACTGTCATGGGGACCTATGCGTCTCGTTGCCTTCGCGCGTCTGCAGCTTCGGCTGCAGCAGGCGCGGCCATCTTCACCACGCCCGCCTGGGCGGCGGCGCCATCGACGATCGAACCGGCCGACACCGCCTGGATGATCGTGGCCACGGCCCTCGTGTTGATGATGACCATCCCGGGGCTGGCGCTGTTCTACTCGGGCATGGTGCGCAAGAAGAACGTGCTGGCGACGATGGCGCAGAGTCTGGCCGCGGTCATGCTGATCTCGATCCTGTGGGTCGCGTTCGGCTATTCGCTGGCCTTCGTCGGCGAGGGCGCCTGGATCGGCACGCTCGACCGTGCCTTCCTCGCCGGCATGGGCATGGAGAGCGTGCATCCGGGAGCCAAGACGATCCCGGAGGCGCTGTTCATGCTGTACCAGATGACCTTCGCGATCATCACGGTGGCGCTGGTGGCGGGCTCGGTGGCCGATCGCATGCGCTTCTCGGCCTATCTGGTGTTCGGCGTCGCCTGGTTCATCTTCGTCTATCTGCCGCTGGCGCATTGGATCTGGGGCGGCGGCTTCCTCGCCCAGGCCGGCGTGGTCGATTTTGCCGGCGGCCTCGTGGTGCATCTGTCCGCTGGCACCGGCGGCCTGGTCGCGGCCGTGGTCATGGGGCGCCGCCACGGCTATGGCAGCGAGAACCTGTCGCCGTTCGACCTGTCGCTCGCCGTCGTCGGCACCGGCCTGCTCTGGGTCGGCTGGTTCGGCTTCAACGGCGGCTCGGCGCTCGGCGCCAACGCGCATGCCGTGATGGCCATCCTGACCACGCATCTTGCCGCCTGCGCCGGCGCCGTCACCTGGGGCGCGCTGGAATGGTCGACCCGTCGCAAGCCGTCGGTGCTCGGCATGATCTCGGGGGCGGTCGCCGGCCTTGGCACCATCACCCCGGCATCGGGCTTCGTTGCGCCCTGGCACGGCCTGGTCATCGGCGCACTGGCCGGCATCATCTGCTACTGGGCCTGCACCTCGCTGAAGCACCGCTTCAACTACGATGATTCGCTCGATGTGTTCGGCGTCCACGGCGTCGGCGGCCTCACCGGCACAGTGCTGGCTGGCGTCTTCGCCACCGCGGCGATCGGCGGCACCGCCGGGCTGATCGAGGGCAACCCGAAGCAGCTCGTGGCCCAGCTCTACGGCGTCGCAGTCACTCTGGTCTGGTCGGGCGGCGTGACCTGGGGTCTCCTGAAACTGGTCAGTGTCTTCGTGCCGTTGCGGGTGTCCCGCGAGCAGGAACTCGAGGGTCTCGACATCTCCCAGCACGGCGAAGCGCTGCAATAATTGCAGGATTTGGCGGCAATTGACCTGTTCTGAGTCGGGGAATTCTGCCCGCGCAGTGAGCAGCATTGTGTCTTGAGCCTGGCATGCGCAATTTTTGCGCATATCTGCCCATTCTCTGGGCGCGACGGAATGGCGCAGCCCCCGTCTTCCCCCCTGAAGGCCGAAAAGGTCAGGATTCACGGCTTGTTAGCCCTGACCGACCGACTGGCACGGCATTTGATTCTAAGTGCCCCGGCTGTGCCCGCGTCGTGAAGCTCTCTCCGCGTGGTGAACCTCAGTCGACAAGCAGCGCTCGGTAACGTCCGTGCCGGGCCCAAGCGGGGATAGGACCCATGAAAATTGTTATGGCGATCATTAAGCCATTCAAGCTCGAAGAAGTCCGGGACGCCCTGACCGCCATCGGCGTTCATGGTCTCACGGTGACCGAAGTGAAGGGGTACGGCCGCCAGAAAGGCCACACGGAAATCTACCGCGGCGCCGAATATGCGGTGAGCTTCCTGCCCAAAATCAAGATCGAAGTCGCGATCCCGTCGGACCAGGTCGACAAGACCATCGACGCCATCTCTTCGGCCGCCAAGACCGGCCAGATCGGCGACGGCAAGATCTTCGTCATCAGCCTCGACCACGCCGTGCGCATCCGCACCGGCGAAGCGGACGCTGCGGCTCTCTGATTTCGCGCTCAAACCTGAACACTTACGGAGTAGAATGAAATGACGTTCAAGCGTCCAACCAGCGCGGGATGGGTTACGCTCGCAATCGCAGGGCTCTGCGTCGCTGGCCTCGTCGATGTGGCGTTCGCCGAAGATGCGCCGGCCGCCGCGGCTGCCGCCGCCCCCGTTCCCAACAAGGGCGACACCGCCTGGATGCTCTTGTCCAGCGCGCTCGTCCTGATGATGGCCGTCCCCGGCCTCGCGCTGTTCTATGGCGGCCTCGTCCGCACCAAGAACATGGCCTCGGTTTTGACCCAGGTGTTCGCGATCGTCGCCATGGTCGGCGTGGTCTGGACGCTGTACGGCTACTCGATGGCCTTCACCGATGGCGGCAGCATGACCGCGTGGGTCGGAGGCTTCTCCAAGGCCTTCATGCACGGCATCGACGCCAACTCGACGGCCGCGACCTTCTCGAACGGCGTCGTGATCCCGGAACTCTCCTACTTCGTGTTCCAGATGACCTTCGCGATGATCACCCCGGCCCTGATCGTCGGTGCCTTCGCCGAGCGCATCAAGTTCTCGGCGGTGATGCTGTTCGTGCTGCTCTGGGTGACGTTCATCTACTTCCCGATCGCGCACTGGGTCTGGTACATCGCCGCGCCGGATGATATCGCCGCCGCTGCCAAGGCTCTCGCTGCCGCTGGCGACGCTGCTGCCAAGACCGCCGCCCAGGCCAAGCTCGACGAAGTCACCGGTGCGGTCGGCTGGCTCGCCGGCGCTGGCGCCCTCGACTTCGCGGGCGGCACCGTGGTGCACATCAATGCCGGTATCGCGGGCCTCGTCGGCGCCGTGCTGATCGGCAAGCGCACCGGCTACGGCAAGGAGCTGATGGCCCCGCACTCGCTGACCATGACCATGATCGGCGCCTCGCTGCTGTGGGTCGGCTGGTTCGGCTTCAATGCCGGTTCGAACCTGGAATCGAACGGCGTCACCGCGCTGGCCTTCGTCAACACCATGGTCGCCACCGCCGGTGCGGCACTGTCCTGGCTGCTCTGCGAATGGGCCGTCAAGGGCAAGCCCTCGCTGCTCGGCATCTGCTCGGGTGCGATCGCCGGTCTCGTCGCCGTCACACCGGCCTCCGGTCTCGCCGGCCCGATCGGCGCACTGGTCCTCGGCCTGATCGTCTCGCCGGTCTGCTTGTTCTTCGTCTCCACCGTGAAGAATTCGCTGGGCTATGACGACGCGCTCGACGTGTTCGGCGTGCACTGCATCGGCGGCATCATCGGCGCTCTGGCCACCGGCATCCTGGTCAACCCGGCCCTCGGCGGCGTCGGCATCACCGACTACACCAACATCACCGGCAACAACGCCGGCACCTACGACTTCGCCACGCAGATGCTGGCGCAGGTCAAGGCTGTCGTCGCCACGCTGGTGTGGTCGGGTGTCGGCTCGGCGATCCTCTACAAGGTCGTCGACGTGGTCATCGGCCTGCGCCCGACCGTCGAGCAGGAGCGCGAGGGTCTGGACATCACCGACCACGGCGAGCGCGCCTACAACTACTGAGTTCTCCCGGGACTTGGTCCCACCGGACCAGGTCCGCAACTTCGGTTCGGGCAGATACCCGGCAATGCCCTGACCGTTGAGGGGCTCCAGCGCAAGCTGGGGCCCCTTTCTTTTTGCGGCGATCTCGCTTGTCGTTCCCGCGATTTCGCAGCAGCGCCGCGGACACGGCGCGAGAGCCGATCGCGCGCCAAACACCCGTTGTCGTCCGCGCGAACGCGGGGACCCATACCGCGTGACGTCCGAAACAGGCATGCTGCAAGTCCCGCGCAAGACAACTGGCCCCCGTGGTTATGGGTCCCCGCATTCGCGGGGACGACAGTGGAGGTTGGCGCAGCCGGCGTTGCCTCCGAGAAGCAATTAGAATACGTGCGCCATCATCCCCGCCGCGCATCTGCGCCCGAGTTGTGCTGAATTCATCGCCCTCGACAAACAGAGGGCGCGGGGAAGGCCGGGCGCTGGCCGCGCCCGTGGCCCGCCTGCGAAAAAGAATGCAGGCGGCAGGTACCACAGGTCTGGCCGGACACGCCCGGCCCTCCCCGCGCGACGGTTTTAACGGCTGCTTCGCGTTCTCCCTGGTGCACCGGGCTTGTTGGCCACCATGCGCACGATGCGCTCACACGCATCGCGCGGGATATCAGCATCGGGATATCAGGACCGCGCGACTTGACCGTGCGTGCATCGCCGTTCGTCCGCGCAAGACACTCACGCTGCGTCGACGCGCGCCCATCGCATCCCACTGCCAACGGTTCGTGACGGTCGCGAAACGCCCCCCATGCGGCAGCAGGGACGCGCGGAAAGGTGCAGCTGATTTGCCCGACGATGCAACGCGGGCAGCGTGCGACAAACTGGCTCGACGGGCAAAATACGCATGGCCGCGATGCCGTCAGCCACCCCGTCAATCGAGTGTCATAACGGCCTTCGTGCAGGCGACATGACAGGATCGGCTCGCGCCGCTACACCCCGCCCATCTTGCACACCAGCTTCCACTCCTCGGGCGTCACTGGCTGCACCGACAGGCGCGACAGCTTGACCAGAGCCATCTCGGCGAGCTTCGGCTCGGCCTTGATGGCGGCGAGCGTCACCGGGGTCTTGAAGGGTTTGTGGGCCTTGATGTCGACGCAAACGAACTTGCCCGTCTTGTCGGTCGGATCCGGATAGGCCTCCTTGATGATCTCGGCGATGCCGACGATCTCCTTGCCCTCGTTGGAATGGTAGTAGAAGGCGAGCTCGCCCGTCTTCATCGCCACCAGGTTCTGCCGCGCCGTGTAGTTGCGCACGCCGGTCCAGGCCTCGCCCTTGGCGCCCTTCTCCACCTGCTGGTCCCAGGACCACACCGAGGGTTCGGATTTCACCAGCCAGTAGCTCATGATGCTCGTCTCTTTCCACTCGTCATGATCGGGCCGCGGCGGCAGGCGCCTGTTGCGCGAGCCCCGGCCGTGCGCGTCTCTGATCGCAACGCATTATCAAGACGTGGAGGCCCGCGACAAGCGCGGGCATGACGGCGGAGGACGGCGCAACCCGTTCGTCAACATGGAAGAACGTCGCGACTAGCGTCGAGCACCCGCGCCGTTTGCGCGTCGTGCCGGTCCGGCGGCCGGCTCACTCCTCCGCCTTGAACGGGCGCTGCATCAGCCCCTCGATCGCGGCATCGATCGTGACGACGCCCGCGAGAATCGCCGCCACCGCCTGCGCGACCGGCATCTCGACGCCGCGCGCGGCGGCGAGCTCGACCAGCACCGGCGCCGTGTATTGCCCCTCGGCCAGCTTGCCGGCCGGCAGCGGCTCGCCGCGGCCGAGCGCGAGGCCAGCGGCGAAGTTGCGCGATTGCGGGCCAGCGCAGGTCAGGATTAGATCGCCGAGACCCGAGAGGCCGGTCAGCGTCTCGCTGCGCGCGCCATGGGCGCGGCCGAGCCGCACCAGTTCGGCAAAGCCGCGCGTGGTCAGCGCTGCCAGCGCCGACGCGCCGAGCTGCCGTCCCGCCACGATGCCCGCCGCGATCGCGAGCACATTCTTGGCGGCGCCGCCGATCTCGACGCCGCGCACATCGATGGAGTGATAGGGCCGGAAGGTCGGCGAGCCCAGCGCCTGGACCAACGCCGCCGCCAGCGCCTCGTCGGGGGCGGCGAGCGTGACCGCCGTCGGCAGCCCGCGCGCGACATCGTCGGCGAAGCTCGGGCCGGACAGGATCGCAGGCGTCGCGCGCGGCGCGGCTTCGGCGATCACCTCGGTCATGAATTTGTGGGTGCCATGCTCGATGCCCTTGGCACAGGCGACGAGCGGCGTGCCGGCTGCAAGCAGCGGCGCCACCTGCATGACGGCGCCGCGCAGATGCTGCGCGGGAACGACGAGCAGGACGGCCTCGGCACGCGCGGCCGTGGCGAGATCGGCGGTGACCGCGATGCTCGACGCGAGCGGAATGCCAGGCAGGCGCGGATTCTCGCGGGCGCTTACAATGCGCGCGGCATGATCGGCATCGCGGGCATAGAGCGTCACGGCACGCCCGGCGCGCGCGGCGACGGCGGCGAGCGCCGTGCCCCAGGCCCCGGCGCCGATGATGGAGATGGTCTGAAAGCCCGTCATCAGCGGCGAACTCAGCTGCGCTCCCTCCCCCCTTGTGGGGGAGGGCTGGGGAGGGGGGTGCCCCAAGCGACAATCTCCAGGGGGCTACCCCCACCCCCTCCCCGCAAGGGGGAGGGGAGCGCAACGAACGCGGCGCGCCGGCTCGCGCGATCATGCCCAGGAGCCCGGCTCAAAAGATAGCTTGCGCCAGAACGTAATTCCGCCACCGCTTAAAACCCCGCGCGCGTATTCGCGAACTTGCCGGGGACTTGCGCATTCGCATCCAGCAGCCAGCGGGCGCGCGGCGCGGCGTCCATGCCGTCGACCATGCCGAGGGCGAGGCGCTCAAGGCCGGCCCAGGCGATCATCGCGCCATTGTCGGTGCACAGCGCCGGCGGCGGCACGATCAGGCGGGTGCCGGCCTGCTGCGCAACATCGTCCAAGGCGGCGCGGATCGCCTGATTGGCCGCGACGCCGCCGGCAGCGACCAGCGCGTTGGGCGCACCGAAGCGCTGCTTAAACAGATCGAGGCCGACGCGCAGGCGGTCGGCGGTCGACTCCAGCACCGCGGCCTGGAAGCTCGCGCAGAGATCGGCAATATCCTGCGCGCTGACATGCGCGATCCGGCCGATCTCGTTGCGCACGGCGGTCTTCAGCCCGGACAGCGAGAAATTGGCGTCGCTGCGGCCCTGCATCGGACGCGGAAAAGCGAAGCGTGCGGCGTCGCCGTTGCGGGCCGCCTCTTCGACCTGCGGCCCGCCGGGATAGGGCAGGCCGAGCATCTTCGCCACCTTGTCGAACGCCTCACCCATCGCATCGTCGACGGTCGTGCCGAGCCTGACATAGTCGCCAACGCCGGCCACCGCGACGATCTGGGTGTGGCCGCCGGAAGCCAGGAACAGGCAATAGGGGAAATCGATTGCATCAGTCAGGCGCGGCGTCAGCGCATGCGCCTCGAGATGATTGACGGCGATCAACGGAGTATCATGCACCAGCGCGATCGCCTTCGCCGTGGTGAGCCCGACGATCACGCCGCCGATCAAGCCGGGGCCGGCGGCCGCGGCGACGCCATCGAGATCGGCATAATCGATGCCGGCTTCGCGCATCGCCGCATCGATGAGATGATCGAGCATGTCGACATGGGCGCGCGCGGCGATCTCGGGAACCACGCCGCCATACAGGGCGTGCTCGTCGGTTTGCGAGTGCACCACGTTGGAAAGGATCCGCCCCTTGCCGTCCGAATCACGCGCAACCACCGCCGCGGCGGTCTCGTCGCAGGTGGTTTCGATGCCGAGCACGAGCGTTGTCGAATCGTTACCCAATCTCAACCCTTTTGGTCATTATGAGTGCGCAGAACCGCCTAACACCACGAGGTCGCCAGGTGCAATCGTTCGTCCGTTGCAGCCCGGCTGATCCGTATTCGACGGGAGCATAGCACATGGCCGTGCTCGTCACCCGTCCCGCTCCCGACAATGATCGCAGTGCGGCCGCGCTTCGTGCGCGCGGCTTCGAGGTGCTGCTGGCGCCGATGTTGCGATTCGAGCCCGTGGTGCTGCCCGACGAGGCCGGCCGCGATGCCGCGGCTGTCATCGTGACGTCGTCGAACGCACTGCGCGCGGCAGCACCTCAGCTCGCGCGGTCCGCCTTGCTGAACCTGCCGCTGTTCGCGGTCGGCGACCACACCGCGGCAGCGGCGCGCCAGGCCGGCTTCACGCAGGTGATGTCAGCCGATGGCGATGCAGGCGCCTTGCGCGATCTTGTCACGCGTGAGCTCGGCAACGGCCGCATCAAGCCGGATGCGCCGCTGCTCTATCTCGCCGGAGCCGACATTTCGCGCGATCTCGCGGGCGAGCTCGCCGGGCGCGGCTTCGAAGTGATCACCCAGACCGTCTACCGCATGGCGCCGGTGGCGACGCTGCCGCGCGACGTCTGCGATGCATTCGCAAAGAACGCCATCACGGCCGTGTTGCATTATTCGCGGCGAAGTGCCGCGGCCTTCGTCGCGGCGATCAGGGCCGATGGCGTCGAAATTTCGGCGCTGGCCGTGCCGCATTGCTGCATGTCGGCCAATGTCGCCGAAGTGCTGCGCGAGGCCGGCGCGACGCAGGTCACAATCGCGGCGCATCCGAATGAAAACGACATGCTGGAAGGGCTGACCCGTGCGCTACGGTCGTGAATGGCGTAAGAGGGCCTGCTCAATCTTGCCTCAGCCAGGGAACTTCCACCATGGTCGATGAACCCGACACCGTTGCACCGGCCTCCGATACCGGGCGGCCGAAACGGCCACCGCCGACCATCGACCTGGAGCCGACCTCGCGCGAGGAGCGTCCATCGGCTGCCGAGAGCGCGGCCGAGCGGCCGGCCGCCTCACCCTGGTCAGCCCCGGCCGAGGCCGTCGCCGAGGGATCGTCGGGCGCCGCGAGCCAGTCGCATCCCCATGCGGCGCCGGACGCCGCACCCGAAGCGGCCGAAAGCGCGACGCCCGAGGAGCCTGTCGCCGCGGCCGAGCCGCCGCGCGCCGACACGCCTCCACCGCCCCGTCCGGTATCGCCCTGGATCATCGCGCCGTTCTCCGGCGCGGCCGCAGCGGCGCTGGTGATCGGCGTCGGCTGGATGCTGGGCTGGCCGCCGGTCCAACCGCCGTCGGCCACGGCGCCCCAGGACGCAGCCGTCGCGGAGCTGACCTCGCGCGTTGCGGGGCTGGAGCAGCGCATCGGCAGACCGGATACGGCCGTGACCGGCCGGCTCGACGCGGCCGACAAGGCGATCGCGGCGGTGCGGAACGACATTGCCGGCCTGCGCGCGCAGTCTGACAAGACGATCGCGGCGCTCAACGACGTCAAGGCTCAGCCACGCGATGGCGCCGCACCGGTCCCCGCGCCCGCCCCGGTCGACCTGTCCGGGCTGATTGCGCGAATCGACGCGCTGGAGCGGGCCAGCAGGAGCCAGAGCGCGGCGCTGGCGCAGGAGAGCCAGAAGCTCGCCGACGCCGCCAAGCCCGCCGACGATGCGCCGCTACGCCGGGTGGTCGCTGCCACGCTGCTCGACGTCGCCGTCCGCCATGGCGATCCCTATGCCGCGGCGCTGTCGACCGCGAAATCGCTGGCGCCCGATGCCGCCGCGCTGAAACCGCTGGACGTCTTTGCCGCCACCGGCGTGCCGAGTCCGGCGGCGCTCAGCCGCGATCTCCTCACCATCGTGCCGAAGCTGGCGCCGCCCGCCCCGGAAGGCACCACGGGTAGCTCGATCCTGAGCAAGCTCTCGGCCGGCGCCGCGGGCCTGGTGAAGGTCGAGCGCACCGACGGCGCCGGCACCGACCGCGGCGCGGTCGTGGCGCGGATCACCGCGGCCGCGCTGCGCAATGATTTCGCAGAGGCGCGGCGCGAGCTGAAGGGACTGTCGCCTGACGAGCGCGCCCCCGCCAAAGACTGGCTCGAGAAGGCCGATGCCCGCGACGCGGCGCTGTCGACCGCCCGCAAATTTGCTGACGACGCGATGACCGCGCTCGCCAAACCCGCGCAGTAGGACGCCCATGCTCCGGATCGTTGTCTTCCTCATCCTGGTCGGGCTCGCCGCCGCGGGCTCGGCCTGGGTCGCCGAGCAGACCGGCGATGTCGTGCTGAACTGGGGCCCGTGGCGAGTCGCCATGACCCTGCCAGTCTTCGTGCTGGCGCTCGGCCTGACCATCGCGGCCTGCGTCCTGGTCTGGAACCTCATCAGCGCGCTGTTGCGGGCGCCGGGGCGGATTCGCAACCATCACCGCACCCGCCGCCATCAGCGCGGACGGCACGCCATCACCCACGGCCTGCTGGCCATCGGCCATGGCGATCTGACCGCGGCACGCCAGCATGCCGATGCTGCCAAGCGGCTCGCCGGCGACGATCCGCTGACCCTGCTGCTGCATGCGCAGGCCGCCCAGCTCGGCGGCGATCGCGATGGTGCGCAGCGTGCTTTCCGGGCGATGGCCGAGCGCCACGACACCCGGCTGCTCGGCCTGCGCGGCCTGTTCATCGAGGCGCAGCGCGCCGACGACGCCTATGCCGCGGTCATGATCGCCGACGAAGCGCTCAAGCTTGCGCCGAACGCGACCTGGGCCTCGCACGCCGTGCTCGGCTTCCGCTGCGCCCAGGGCGACTGGAACGGCGCGCTTGCGATCCTGGACAGCAACTATACCGCCGGCATGATCGACAAGCCGGCCTATCGCCGCCAGCGCGGCGTGCTGCTGACCGCGCGCGCCATGGCGCTGGAGACCGAGAACCGCGATCTGGCGCGATCGAGCGCGATGGAGGCGGTGAAGCTGGCCCCGACGCTGGTTCCGGCCGCGGTGCTGGCGGCAAAATTCGAGAGCGAGGCCCACCAGGTGCGCCGCGCGATGAAGATCATCGAGGCGGCCTGGGCGGCCTGCCCGCATCCCGACCTCGCCGACGCCTATGCCCATGTGCGGCTCGGCGATTCCGCGCGGCAGCGGCTCACGCGGATCGAGAACCTCGCCGCCCGCACGCGGGATCATATCGAGGGCGCGCTGGCGATCGCTCGCGCGGCAATCGACGCCGCCGAGTTCGGCCGCGCCCGCGCCGCTCTGGCGCCGTTCACCGACGACCCGACCCAGCGCGTGGCGATGCTGATGGCCGAGTTGGAGCGAACCGAGCATGGCGACGCCGGCAAGTCACGCGAATGGACCCTGCGCGCGGTGCGCGCCCGCCACGACCCGGCCTGGACCGCGGACGGCTATGTCAGCGACCATTGGCGACCGATCTCGCCAGTGACCGGCCGGCTCGACGCCTTCCAATGGCAGATGCCAGTCGCCAGCCTGCCCTCGGAGCGCAACAGCGTCATCGAGAGCTCCGAATTCGCCGATGCGGTGCTGGCGCCGCCGAGCCGCGCCGCCATTCCCGAGGGCCTGGCGGAGCCGCCGCGCGAGGTCGCCCGTCAGAATCAGCCGGAGGTGATCGCGCCGACCCCGCAGGACAATGTTCCGCCGCGGCCCGCCGAGACTGCGGTGTCCGAGCCGGCTGTGGACACACCTGTGCAAGAGCCCGTGGACAAGCCTGTCGACAGGCCGGTGGATAACCCTGTTGAAAAGGCCGAGGACAACCGGCTGATCGAGGTGAGCAGCGCGGCGCCGGCCGAGCCCGCACCGCCGCTGCAAGCGTCCGGACCGACCGATACCGACAGCGAGGCGCCTGAAGCCGAGCGGAACGAGGCGGAGAGCGAGGCCGAGGCGCCTGCCAAGCCGGCCGACCCGGTGGCCACCGCGCCGACGCCGCTGTTCCGCACCCGCACCGATCTCGGCAAGCCGCCGGAGACGCCGCTCCAGACGATCGTTCCGATCATGCGGCCCCCCGATGATCCCGGCGTCGACGACGAGGATCAGGCGCGCGACGAGTTTGCCGAGCAGATCGCGCCCAAGGCGCAGGCCGGCGGCTGGCGCGGCTTCTGGTCGCGCTTCGGTAGCTAGCGACGGCCGGTCCCGCCGTCCGCCGGTTCCGGGTCACAGCGGTGCGATTCCACGCCATGGCGTCGCGCGTTGTCCTTGCCAACCGCCGATTGGCCCGATATCAGGATCGCGTTCGCGTGGTCCGGCGTCATGCTGGGCACGCGCTGCTTTGGTTCGCCGCAATAGCTCAGCTGGTAGAGCACGTCATTCGTAATGACGGGGTCGGGGGTTCGAGTCCCTCTTGCGGCACCACCTCCCTTCCGCAGCCGTTCTCCCCCGTTCGTTTTCAGCCGACAAAGCACTGAAAACAATACGTTTTCATCACTTAACGACTTTCATGGTTCGTTCCCGTTCGTTGACAGGCGGAAAGATTGTTGGCCTTCTTGTTGGCCTTTAACCCGATGCGATTTTGCAAAGGCCAACATTTGGGGCGAGCATGGCGGGTGGAAAACTCACGGATGCGGCTGTCAGGAACGCCAAGCCCAATGGGCGGCTGGTGAAGCTGTCGGACGGCGGCGGCCTGCAATTGTGGCTCACGCCGAGCGGCGGCAAGCTCTGGAATTTCGCCTATCGGTTCGGCGGCAAGCAGAAGAAGCTCGCCATCGGCGAATACGGCAAGGCCCCGGCTGGCGTGCCGCTGGAAGCTGCCAGGAAGCTCAGGGATGAAGCAACGGGCCTTTTGCGGGAAGGCATCGATCCGGCCATGCGGAAGCGCCAAGCGAAGGCCGCGCGCGCCGAGGCCCAGGCCAACACGTTCAATGTTCTGGCCGATGAGCTGCTGGCCAAGAAGAAGCGGGAGGGCGTTGCGACCACCACCGCCGGCAAGCTGGGATGGCTGCTCAGCTTGGCCAAGGCAGATCTGGGACCACTGCCGATCGGCGACATCGCCGCTGGCGAAATCTTGCGGGTGCTGCAACCGCTGGAAGCGGCCGGCAAGCTCGAAACGGCAAAACGCCTGCGGGCGGTCATCGGTGCCGTGTTCCGCTATGCCGTCACCACCGCCCGTGCCAATGCGGACCCGACCCAGGCGCTGCGCGGCGCAATCGCCTCGCCAAAGCCGAAGCACCGGGCGGCGATTATCGAGCCTGTGGCGTTCGGCGGTTTGCTGCGGGCGATTGACGGCTTTCAGGGCCAGCCAACGACAAAGGCCGCGCTGCAGTTGATCGCCTTGCTGGCGCCGCGACCGGGCGAGCTGCGTCACGCGACCTGGACTGAATTCGATCTCGACGTTGGCGTTTGGAACATCCCTGCCGAGCGGACAAAGATGCGCCGACCCCACCGCGTTCCGCTTCCTGCGCAGGCTGTCGCCATTTTGCGAGACCTACATACGATCACGGGACGGGGCGTAGCCGGGCTGGTCTTTCCCGGCCTGCGCTCCGTGGCACGGCCGATCAGCGAAAACACGCTTTGCGCGGCGTTGCGCCGCCTCGGCTATTCGAACGATGAGATGGTCGCGCATGGCTTCCGCTCGACCTTTTCGACGTTGGCCAACGAGAGCGGCAAATGGAGCGTCAACGCCATCGAGGCGGCACTGGCACATGTCGAGCCGAATGCCGTGCGCCGCGCCTATGCTCGGGGTGATTACTGGGACGAGCGCGTCAAACTGATGACTTGGTGGGCAGACTACATCGATACGCTGCGCCAAGGTGCGCGCGTGCTGAAATTCACGGGAGTGTCAGCATGAGCGGCCATGTCTGACCGGCTGCTGAGACGCGATGGGCGAGCGCGCGGAATGTGCGCAACACAACAGGCGGCACAACGCGAAATCAACGTTCGAGGCCTCGGTATTTTCTGAGGCCGATGCCATGGGCAAGAGCTAATTGCTGGCCGAGCCGTTGTCCTGATTCCAATGCGATGCCGAGATCTTTCCTACGGCTCACGAGGATAGACTCCATTTGCGGATCGCGTTCGAGGCTCCTGGCCATATCGCCCATCGCCGAGCGCGCGGCCTTGTAGCCGGACATGTCGCCCGCTTGATACAGGCGCTGACTGGTCTGCTCGAGCTTGTGCCAGCGCTCCACGAAGCGATCAGCCCGGCGGCCCGGGTCGGTGCGCAATTCGGTTTCGAGCTGGAGCGCGCGCACGGTACGGCTGACTTGGCCGCCAGCGGCCTCGCGGGCGAGCTCCGGGTTCTTCTTGTATGCGGCCTCAGCGTCGTGCGAGCCAAAAGTGCGTACCTGCTCGAAGGCCTTGCGGGCGTTCTGCAGCTCTTTGACCTGTTCGGGGCTCGCTCTGCCGCCCGTCTCCTGCGCCGCGAAGATCGCATCCACGGCGCGGGCATGGCGCACGAGCGCACGGGTCCGAATGCGACGCGCTTCCGCTTCCGGATCTCGCGCCACGTTCCTTGCCGGCACTTCGGTTTCACGTCGGTCGGCTGCCGTACCGCTCCTTTCCCTTTCCGGCGACCCCTGCTCGGGCCGTAGTCCGCCATCTCTGTCAGACACCTCCCCAGGAACGCGAAGGCCGTCGAATATGTCGCGCAGCTTGTCCGGGACGATCTTGCGCACGATCTCGGCCACGCGCTCGCGGAAGGCGATGCCACGCCGCTCGGCGTAGTTCTGGATCGGATCGGCACGTTCGTAGTCCGAAGCCATGTCCTTGGCCCGATCGCGCGACAGGGCGCGGACAAGACGGTCCGCATCGGGAAAATCGTCACGGCCGTAATGCAGGTCGACGCCGTCGCGATGTCGCGACAGCGCGACATAGCTGCCGTGGGCATCCATGCCGGGCGTCGCCAGCACATGGACCCGGTCGACCGTCATGCCCTGCGCCTTGTGAATCGTCGCCGCATAGCCGTGGTCGATCCGGTTGTAGTCCTTGAGGTCGAAGCGCACGGCTCGGCCATCGTCGGTCTGCACGGTCATCGATTGAATGCTGACCAACTCAATGGTCCCGAGCGTGCCGTTCTTCACGCCAAGCCCCCGCTCATTCTGCAGGAACATGACGCGATCTCCGCTCGCGAAGCTTCTCGCGCCGCGCTCGACTGTCACACGCACCTCGTCGCCCAGATCGCCCGCGGCCCGCATCCGCCTGCGCGCCGCCTCGTTCACGATGCGGACCTCGTCGTTTGTGTGGGTGAGGATGATCCGGCTCCGATCCGGCGATGCCTGCCGGTCGTGGTCCCAGCGCTCGATCAGATCGCCGCGCGCCTGCTCTCGGGTCTGGGCCTCATGCACCATGCCGCGGGAGCGATAAGCTCCGAGCGCATGGCCCACTTTACCGGTCGCCAGATCGCGCGTGGCGTCGCGCTGCCAGTCCTCGCGTTGACGGCGCACTTCACCGATTTCGGCGCCGCCGTGACGCTCATGAATCGACCGGAATGCCGCGCCCCCCTCGATCGCTTGCAGTTGCTGCGGATCACCGACCAGGACCACCTTGGCGCCAGCCTCGGCAGCATTGGACAGCACGCGCTCAAGCTGGCGCGTGCCGACCATGCCGGCCTCGTCGATGACCAGCACATCGCTCGATTTCAGCAGATCACGGCCTTGCGCCCAGCCATGCTCCAGGCTGGCAATCGTGCGTGACGATATGCCCGATCCGCTTTCGAGGTTTTCCGCGGCAATGCCGGACAGCGCCACGCCCCGGACCTCGAAGCCGGCCGCCTCCCACGCCTCTCGCGCCACCCCCAGCATCGCGCTCTTTCCCGTCCCGGCATGGCCGACCACGACGCCGAGATCGCGCCCGTTTGTGACATGCGCCAGCGCCTCGGCCTGCTCGGATGACAGGACCAGGCCTTGCGCTTCCGCACGTGCCAAAGCGGCCCTGCGGTCCTCGTCGCGCACCTCATGGTGCTCCCTGTCCGCCATCCGTTCAGCAGCGCGGTGCAGCCGCTGTTCTGCCTCGATCATTCCGCGGGTGGTGAACCGATCCTCGCTGCGGGCGTCCTTGCCGAGTTCGACCAGATCAGGCGCCCCCTGCATTGCGCCCATCACCGCGTTGAACTGGTGGAGCCCGTCGCTGTGCCGGTGCGCGAACTTCGCCAGGTCGCGGCGCGTGAAGGTTGATTGCTGCCGGGTGATGGCCTCCAGTCCAAGGGAGGGATCGGCGATGATCCGCGCGCCATTGTTCCGCGCGATCTCGCGGTGCATCTCAGCCCGGTCGGCCTCAATCCCTTCGCCTGCGACGCCCCGAACTTCGATCCTTTTGGCCGGCGCGCCGATCTGGCTTTGCGGCTCGAGCGCAATGCCCTGGGCATCTAGACTGCGATGGTCGATCCGCGCGTCGATGTCGAGATCGGCCAGGCGCTCGTTGGCGAGCTCCGCCCAGCGTTTGCGCCAGCGCTCGACCATCTCGGTGCGGTTCCAGTCTCGCACCTTTTGGCCAAAGCCCTTCTCGCCGACCGCGCGCATCGTTAGCATCACGTGGGCATGGGGCTTGGGCAGTCCGTCCTCACCCCTGTCCCAATGCACATTGAGATCGGCAATCATGCCGAGACCGACGAACTCACCGTGAACGAAGTCCCGGGCCAGCTCGATGCCCTGCGCCTCAGTCATCTCGCGCGGAAGGGCGAATTCGACCTCGCGTGCAAGCTGGGCATCTTTCCGGACTTCGAACGCTTCGACATCATTCCAAAGCCGTTCGCGATCGCTCCAAGCCTCCGGCGCGTTCTCCGGCAGCATCACCTCGGAATGGACGACGCCACGCTTGCCAGAAAAATCCTGATCACGGCCAAGCCGCTCGTCGCGCAGACGCGAGCCCGAACGGTAGGCGGCCGACGCCACCGCACTGCTTCCGGCCTTACGGCCGATGACCTTGACGTGAAGATGATAGATCGCCATCGCGATCAGATCACTGACACACCGAAGCGCACGTTGGAACGACGTATAAGCGCGCCCTCCCTCGAAAAAATCTCGGGAGGGACTACGAAGTCCCAGGCCGTCCTGACGACCTTACAGCCTTACGCCGGTCCCGCAGCTATCATTTCTCCATTAACACCCATGGAGACTGTGATGCGCAAACCACGAGACTTTGATGCGGACCTGAAGGCTCTCGAAGACAAGGCGCGCGGACTGAAAAATCGCAATGTGCGACAGCTCGGCGAGTTGGTGATCGCCACCGGGGCTGACACGCTCAGCGCCGGTGGACTGGCTGGCGCGCTTATCATGCTGGCCGAGACAAAAGAGACCGGAAAGAGGGAGGCTTGGGCCAGGCGCGGCGCCGCCTTTTTTCAAGGACGGCGCGGCGAAATGGGCAAGCAGCTGACCGCAACATGCAAAGCCCTCCTGCGCAACCAAGCGGCAACGCAACCGGGGCCAAACCGCAAGGGCGCGACATGACATGCGCAAATGGCAGGTCGAACGCCGCAAGCGCACGCGGCATCTTATCGAACTCGGTGGGCTCGTCGTCAAAGCCGGCATTGTCGATCTTAACCGGCGACGACCGCGCCACGATCCTCGGGGCTCTGCTTTGGATCGTCGGCAGGGTCAACAGCGATCAGGGCGACCAACCGCTTGCGCTTTGGGCCGCAAGGGGGAAGCAAGCGTGGCTCCGCGGGGAGATCAGCCGCACTTCGGCCGCTGGTCAGCACGAAGGGCACGACCACGGTTCGAAGGACTTCAGTAACCGGGATGATCCATGCCCCTGCGAGGTTTGCATCGAGACTCGAGCATCCGCTTCTGACCCGATTCCGACCTTGACGGTTTGCGTCGCCAACGTCAGCGCATCCCGCGACTGAGTTACCACGAAACCGCTAACTTTCCTCCTCGCCTCCCTGAATGTCACGACCGGAGCAATACGGGCTACAAAATTAATAAAAGTTGCGATGGAACCGCGCAAGCTGCGCGGGTTCCACACCGCCAGTGAGGAGACGCGCAGCGCGCGCTCGGCCTCTATTGCTCGTCGCTGGCATCAGACGAGGTGATCGATGTCGCTGCTGTCCCGCTTTCGCGTGCTCACCAAGATTCTCGCCATCGTGCTGCTGATGGCCGCCGTCGCCGGTACCATCAGCTGGTTTGCGATCGGCGCGCTGCACGTCGTCGCAGACGATGCGAGCAAGATGGCGTTGGCCGCCAACCGGGCCCTGCAAGCCGCGCGCGCCAATCAGAACGTCATCGCATTGAACCGCGCGGAATTCCGCGCCGCGCTCGACCCGCGGGCCGACAATCGCGACGCCGCGCTCAAGGTGATCGATGAGCAGCGAAGGCTGTTCACGGAGCGAATGGAGGAAGTCTCCAAGACCCTCGACAACCAGGCGCGCGCGATGATTCCGGATGTTCGCACCGCCTACGACGACTACATCACGGGCATGGAGGAGACCTTCCGCGTCATTGCAGCCGCCAAGGACGTGCAACTGAGCGAGCAGACTGAGCGCATGCGCGATGCCGCTATGAAGAGCCGCGCCAAAGCCGAAAAGCTCCAGGCCAAGATCAAGGACGTCGCCGACCGGCTGAACACCCGCGTTGAGAACCTCGCGAAAGAAGCAGAGGAGCAGTACGAGTCGACATCGCGCAAGATGATCACCATCGCCGTCGTCGGCATCGCGCTCGGTCTGACGCTCGGCTTCGTCATCGGCCAGTACGGCATTGCGCGGCCGATGCGCGCGCTGGTCGCGGTGCTGCAGCGAATGGCGAAGGGCGAGGATGTCGCGATCACCGGCGACGGACGCGGCGACGAGATCGGTGAGACGGCGCAGGCCGTCAATGGCATCAAAGTGATGCTGGCGGAAAAGGCTCAGCAGGAGGCCGAGACCAAGATTGCGATGGACAAGCTGATGGCCGAGAAGCGCCGCGCCGAGATGCGCCAGATGGCCGACAGCTTCGAGCAGGCGGTCGGGCAGATCGTCGGCACCGTGTCGCACGCCTCGACCGAATTGGAGGCGTCGGCCACGTCTCTGAGTTCGACCGCCGCGCGCTCGCAGACGCTGGCGACCACGGTCGCCGCCGCTTCCGAGGAAGCTTCGACGAACGTGCAGTCGGTGGCTTCGGCGACCGAGGAAATGTCCTCGTCGGTCACCGAGATCAGCCGCCAGGTGCAGGAGTCCGCGCGCATGGCGAGCGATGCCGTCGATCAGGCGCGTCGCACCAACGAGCGCGTCGGCGAACTGTCGAAGGCCGCGACTCGCATCGGCGACGTCGTCGAACTAATCAACACCATCGCCGGCCAGACCAACCTGCTTGCGCTCAACGCAACCATCGAGGCGGCGCGGGCCGGCGAGGCCGGCCGCGGCTTTGCGGTGGTCGCATCCGAGGTCAAGGCTTTGGCCGAGCAAACTGCCAAGGCGACCGGGGAGATCGGCCAGCAGATCGGCAGCATCCAGGCGGCGACGCAGGAGTCTGTCGGCGCCATCAGGGAAATCTCCGGCACCATCGAGAAACTCTCGGAGATCTCGTCGGCGATCGCGGCGGCGGTCGAGGAGCAGGGCGCCGCGACCCAGGAAATCTCCCGCAACATCCAGCAGGCCTCGATCGGCACCCAGCAGGTGTCGTCGAACATTGCCGAGGTGCAGCGTGGCGCGAGCGAGACCGGTACGGCGTCGTCCCAGGTGCTGTCCGCGGCGCAGATGCTGTCCGGCGACAGCAACCGGCTGAAGCTCGAGGTCGATCGCTTCCTCAACACCGTCCGCGCCGCCTAATGGTAGCGCTCGGCCACTGACGACAGCTGCATAAATGTCCGGTCGCGGCCTATCACGGACTTTCCCATCTCAGAGTCGACCAGAAGCAAACAGGTGTTAGCTTGACGAAAGGCGGCTAGGCGCACGAGCGTGATCCTCTCCGGCGTTCGCGATCGTTCGCCCAAGGCCGCGAGACATGTTGGCCTTTCCGTTGGCCTTCGTCTAGAATCGCGCAAAAATTCGTGATTTGCTTCAACAGGATGCGCCCATAGTGAGACGCCCTCTTGCGCACCAGCTTCCCGCTCCCCCTCTCGGCCCGCCGCCGGTTAAGAATTGCTTAACCCAAATCGCGCCATCGTCCTGCGCGAGCCGCGGGCCGGGTTTCCCGCACTGGCAGCAGGTGGTGATTCGGCGCGTCCCGACGCGTTCGAGTCTCGCGAATGTCGGTTGCGCTCGGTGTGCGCCAACGGCTGAGCCGGTGGCGATGAGTATCCAGAGGTCACGGTCGCGACGCCCGCGCGCGTGACGATTCGGTCACACGACACACGGCAATGCGCGGCCGGGGCCGGCGCAGGGCGGGATCGACCGCCGACACGCAACGAGAGACAAAGGCGATCCTCGACATGAGCACTGCCCTCGACAATCATACCCAGTTCCAATCCATCGTCGGCCAGATCCGGACGCTCGCCTACAAATATATCGAGGACAAGGACTTCGTCAGCGCGCAGCTCGCGTTCCAGAAGCTGCTTGAGCTCGACCCCAAGGACATCAATGCCCGCTTCATCTATGCGCAGCTGATCGACGACGGCTCGCACAAGAAGCGCGCTGAGGCGCGCGACATGATGCTCGCGATCCTCGACGAGCATCCGGAGATCTTCAACGATCCGAGCGAAGGCAATCTGCACCTGATCCGCAGCGCCGCGGTGCGCTGCAGCCATGTCGGACCGTTCACGCGCTCGATGGAGCTGTTCCGCAAGCTCGCGCGCGCCTCCAACCAGGCCGCCGATTACTTCTCGCTCAGCGAGATCCTGACCCAGGGCAACGAGTTCGAGGAGGCGGTGGCCGCGCTCGAAAAGGCCATTCAGCTCAATCCGGCCTACGACAACCCGATCAACCGCGAGACGCTGGAGCTCGCGCGTTCGAACGCCAAGAAGGGCAAGGCCAAGGACGTCAAGGCCCGCGCCAAGGTCGGACGTTATCCGGAAACCAAGGATTTCCTCGGCGATCTGCAGACGCTGATCACCAGCCACATTGCGGTGAACCTGGCGGCCGCGCCCAAATTCCTCGACAAGAGCACGCGCTTCTTCACCATGGGCTCGTGCTTCGCGCGCAATCTGTCCAAGAGCCTCAACGACAGCGGCTATTCCAGTCACCACATGGAGATCTCGGAATATATCAACACGACATTCGCCAACCGCGTGTTCGTCGACTGGCTGCGCGACGCCAAGATTGATCCGGAGATCCAGGAGCGCATCGTCGAGCTGCTGCCGCCGGGGTCGAGCAAGGAGAACACGCTCGCGGTCATCAAACAGGCCGACGTCTTCATCCTGACGCTCGGCGTTGCCGCCGCGTTCTTCGACCGCGAGACCGGCGCCTTCGTGCTGCCCCGCCCCACCGCGCTGAACTCCCGCGCGCTGGCCGAGAAGTACAAGTTCCGCACCGCCAGCGTGCAGGAAAATGTCGACAACGTGCTCTATCTGATCGACTTCATCCGCAGCATCCGGCCGGGCATCAAGGTCATCGTCACGGTGTCCCCCGTGCCGCTGCTGACCTCGTTCGAATATGAATCTGTGGTGCAGGCCGACTGCCTGTCGAAGAGCACGATGCGGCTGGTGGCGCACGAGGTCGTCAACAATTCGAACCTCCAGGACATCTGGTACTGGCCGTCCTTCGAGGTGTTCCGCTGGGGCGGCTCCAACGCCTCGAGCTTCTTCGCCGCCGATGACGGCGCTGCCTGGCATGTCTCGGAGGACAAGGTGGCGGCGACGGTGCGCGCCTTCGTACAGACCTTCTCGCCGGCCTGACCTCGTGCGGGACGGCGGCGCGGAGCGGCGGCTTCAGGGCAGCCGCTTCCGCCACAACCGGATGATCACGATGCCGGCCTGGGCATAGCCCGGCGGCGAGCTCTCGGGGCCGAACGGGGTCCTCGAATACAGCGAACTGGAGATCAGGAAGCCGCCGACATAGGGCTCGGGCAATCCGGACAACGCCAGGAAACAGCGGTGCGTGAGCAGCCCTTCCTCGGGCTGATTGCCGCGCACCAGCCGGCAATCGCCGACGCCGTTGAAGGCAATTCCGTTCAGCTGACCTTCGGTATAGGTGCCGAGCAATGTCGGATCCATCGCCTGGCCGATACACACCCGCAACTCGCCGATGCTCTTCTCACCGGTGTCGGTCATGCGCCCATCCGACGGCCGGACCGTCACCGCGTGGATCGTGAGCTGATCCTCCAGCGCTGGCGCAAACCCCGTCTTTGTCGGCGCACAGAAGTCCGACGGCACCACGCGACCATGGCGCACGGTCCGAGCGACAAAGATCTCCTCCACGTCGTTTTCACCGGACTGCGCCCAGACCCGCCCGGTCGCCGGGAGTAGCGCGGCGACCGCCAGCGAAAGTGCCATCACGAAGCGGCGCATGCGCCCACCCTTCCCCCGAATCGACAGGTTTCACTATCGGATTCGGAGAAGTTTCTGAATCGCACCAACGAATAGTACATGTGCATACAATCATACCTCAACCGTGGGTCGTCCGGAGGCTCGTGAACAGCTCCGGGTGACGGTAACAAGGTAGCCAGCAAAGCGAGCAGAATTGCAGCACGGCCGCTCCGCGGGCCGCTGCAATCGATGCCATTTGTCGTGTGTGTGCCTGCTCGCCGCCGGAGCACCTCGTCCCTGCAGGGAAGTCGCGGCGGCTGCGAAAAGGTTCTCAGAAAGAACGATCCGCTGCGCCTAACCGCGTGCCCTTGCCGGGCCTGGTCATCACCGCGCGTGACTGCCCTCACATCGCAGGACGCGGCAGCGGCCTATTGCTTTGCCATCAACGAGGGGAGCTTTGACGATGACCAAGATGATGCTGATCGGCGCCATGGTGCTGGCATCCGCCACGACCGCCCAGGCCGGCGGGACGCGCAGCCTGTCACTGTCACCGGGCGACACCGCCGCACCTGCGCCGCGCCCGGCCTATGTCCAGCAGGCCGGCGAGGTCACGATCACACCGGCGCCGGCTGTCGCCGCCGGCCAGCCAGCGACACAGCCCGTACAACCGGCCCCGGCAGCTGCAGCACCTGTCTCCAATTCAACGCCGGCCACGCAGCCCGCGGCCGCCGCGGCACCGACGCCAGATCCGACCGGCTCGGTGCAGAACTCATCGCGGCGCTCGACGTCTGCAGCAAGATCAGCACGGGCCGGCAAGCCGCGCGGCAAGAGCTGGACCGAAGCGCGGATCATTCGCGAGCTGCATCGCCACGGCATCTATTGGTGAGCGCAAGACTGCAGGCGGCCACGAAGCCAACGACGCGCAACGAAAAGGCCGGGCGAACGCCCGGCCTTGGCACGTCAGCTTTGTCCCAGCGGCATCACTGCGAGACGGTCTGGATCACGCTCGAGATCGGCCGCGCATTGGTCATCGTGGTCGGCAGCTTCGGGTCCTGGCCGACCATCGCGTCATATTCCGGCAGCGTGTCCAGCGTGCCCTTCGCCTTCATCGCGACCACCTTGTAGCCGCCGGCCTTGAGACGCCGCAGCAAAGTCGGCAGCGCGAGCGCGGTGTTTTTCTGGAAGTCGTGCATCAGGATGATGCCCTTGCCCTTCTTGTCGAGCCCGGTCATCACCGTATTCACGACCTGGTCGGGATCCTTGGAGCGGAAGTCGAAACTGTCGACGTCACAGGAGAACATCGCGACGTTGCGGCTGCCGAGATAGGCGACGGCCGACGGCCGGTGCTGCAGTTGCGGGAAGCGGAAGAATGGCGCCGGGTTGGTGCCGAGCGCAAATTTCACCGCGCTGAACCCCTTCTCCAGCTCTTCCTTGGCCGCCTCGTCGGTCATCTTCTTGCCGTTCAGATTGGCGTGCGACCAGGTATGCACCCCGACGGTGTGGCCGGCCGCCAGCACCTGGCGCAGGATCTCCGGGTGATAGGTCGCGTGCTTGCCGATCGAGAAGAAGATTCCGGTGGTGCATTCGTCGGCGAGCGCCTTCAGAACGGCCGGGGTGTTCACGGGCCACGGGCCATCGTCGAAGGTCAGCACCACCTCACGGTCGGCGAGAAAGTCGAACTGCTTGAAATGGTCGAGACCGAAGCCGGGGCCGCCGGTGGTGTCGACCACGACCGTGCGCGAGATGCCGAGCGCGTCCGGATTGGCGCAGGTCGACTTCGGCAACGCCAGCGCGGAGGATGCTGCGGCGGTCTTGGACGGCAGGGTCCCGGTGATCTCGATATCGTCCTTGGGCGCGTCCTTGCTGGCCTTGGCGGGGACGCGGGCGGGCGGCGGCGCGGACTCAGACGGCTTCGCCGCTGCGCTCTGCGCGGCGGCGTTGGCGGGGTTCGGCTTCGACAGCCAATACCACACACCGGTGATCGCCAACGCCGCGACGACGGTGGCCAACAGCAAGCCTAACGCATTACGCATGGTTACTTTTCCCGAAAACGCGAGATACGCGAGGGACGGATACGACGGTATTCGTCCCATTCCATTAGCTTCCATTAATGCCAACGAATCCTTAACGGGGTGCCAACGCCGCCGGGACGGTCGCGGTTTTCCCGCGCCCTCCGCGCCGCATCAGGACTTCACCGGAGCGACACGTCGTCGCGGCGATTGCTCTGCTCGACGCGCGGACCGGGGTTGATGGGCCTGATCTGGCGTGACCCGCGTCACGGTTGCTAGAGAGCGATCGGGCCATGATGGACGCATCGAACACGGGGCTCGCAATCACGCCGAGCCAATGGGAGCCAGCCATGACGAAGTCCTTCAATCTCCTGCGCACGACCGTTCTGACCGCCGTCGGCGTCGCCGCCATCTCGGCCGTCACGTCCAGCACGAGCTTCGCCTTCAGCGCCGAGGCGCAGCAGATGTGCACCGGAGATGCGTTCCGCCTCTGCAGCAGCGAGATCCCGAACATTCCGGCGGTCACCGCTTGCATGATCAAGAACCGGTCGTCGCTGAGCTCCGGCTGCCGCGCCGTACTCGACAAGGAGGTCGCCAAGCGCAGCGGCAAAATCGCCGAGGTCAGCGACGCGAATTGAACGCCCGCTTGCGGCTCCAGCCTGCGCGCCATGGCTGCGACCGCAACGCTTGCGACGGCCGGTTGTGACCACTAAAAGCGCCGCCAAGCTTCAATGCCGGGAGAGAGGCGTCTGTCATGCGAATAATAATGGTTGTCATTCTGCTCATGCTGGCGGTGTCGGCAGGGTCAGCCCAGCAGCAGGCCAACCAGGACGCCTGCGCGCGCGACGTGTCGCGGCACTGCCGCGCGGTGATGAACAATGGCGATCAGGCCGTCCTGGCCTGTCTCAAGGAGCATCGCGCCAAGCTGTCGAAGGCCTGCGACAAGGTGCTGACCGAACACGGGCAATAAAAGTCGCAGCTACCTGGTTGGCCGCGCTGAGGTGCGCCGAAATTAACATGGCCCGCTGACGCTGCGTGCTCCGGGGCCCCCCCGAAGCTGGCGCACCGTGTGGCGTCGGCTCACTTGGCGGCGTCGGCAGAATTCCGCGGCTCGTCCTGCCCGGGGCGATAGCCGTCCGTCAGCGTCTGCAGAAAAGCGATCACGTCGGCGATCTCGGCATCGTCGAGCGCAGGCGCGTCGCCCTGCTTGCGGTCGAACGGCGCATCGGCGACATCGACGTTCGGCTTATACTTTGAAGGAAGATCGTTGTAGCGATCGATCTCTCCGGTCGCCAGCTTCGGGTACCATTTGCCCGGATTGGTCTCACGCTCGACATAGAAGTGCATGACCTCGTCGAGCGAATGAAACACGCCATTGTGGAAGAATACTTTGCGCGTCGCCACGTTGCGCAGGCTCGGCGTCTTGAACAGGCCGCAATACGGACCCGCAGCGGCAAAGTCCGTACGGAAGGGACCGCACAGGCCGAGATCATAGTAATGAGGGTCGCTGTTGGCCGGAATATCCATGTTGCGTGGCGCGCCGAGCGCCTCGAATTCGTAGTCGGTGAATGCCGGCGGCAGCCGGCCATCGGCCGATGGCTTGCTGGGGTGGCACGACGCACAATTGCCCTTGTTTGGATCTTCGAACAGCTTCAGGCCACGCGTCTCGGCCTCGCTCAGCTTTGCCTTTCCGGCAAGAAATGCATCGTATTTGCTGTCATAGGGATGGAAGCTGCGCTCCTCCAGCTGATAGCGGGCAAGCGCAAACAGCGCTTCGTCGAGCGCCAGGCCGGGCGTGCTGAAGATCATCGGGCCGAACAGCTGCCTCATGTCATCAGCATAGGGCGCGCGCTCAAGCCGTGCGAGCAGCTCGGCGACGTCATGATTGTTCATCTCGTTCGGGTCGAGCAAGGGCCCCAGTGCCTGCGACTGGAAGCTGTCGGCGCGGCCATCCCAATCGAGGCCGCCACGCGGAACCTTGGCGTCCGCAGCTGCGGCGGCTGCCTTGGCAACGGCGGCAACCTTGATATCGTCGGCAGGCGCTACGATCGCCTGCGGCTTCTCGTCATCGTCGGGAATGTCGGGATCGGGGCCGATCCGGAACAACAGCGTGCGCTCGTGATAGGTGAGCGACGGCACCGCCCGGGCGCCGGCCCTGGTCCCGTCGGGGCCGCCGCGTTGGACCGCGAGCGCATTCGCGGGCGCGTAGGCATGTGACGGATCATGGCAGGACGCGCAGGCGAGCTTGCCTGACGCGGACAGCGAAGGATCGAAGAACATCTGGCGGCCTAACCGCGCCAGCATCGACAGGTCGGGAACGCCGCTGCGCGTGGCCGACGCATCGCCCGGCAGAACTGCCGTCCCTTCGGAGGTGGCCGTGCCCTCGGGCGCGGCGGCCGGAGCTTGATGCAGCGTGCCGTCACAAAGAAGCACCGCTGACGGAAGCAGCAGCGCCGCGATCATGGCAAGTGCCTTGGGCAGGCCGGCGACCGGACGCACGGCCGTTGTGAGTTCGTGGGAACGCATCATGCGAAGGATCGGAGAGGACGAAACGATAGCATGTCCGGAGCAAGCGGGGACGGCTCACGCCGTCCCCGCTCAGAGCGGTTACTGCACGAGCCCGGTGATGGGGTCGAGCTTCAGCCGCTTGTAAGGCAGCTGGTTGAAGTCGAACATGCCGAGCAGCGAGCCGGCGTAGGCGTCATAGGAGCCCTGGCCGATCCGTTCCCCGTCCAGCCAATTGTCCTCGATGAAGCGGAGGATGGAGGACTGGTCGGTCAGCTCATGATCGACGAAGTTGTGTTTCGCCCAAGGCGAGATCACCAGCAGCGGCAGGCGCGGACCATAGCCGCAGCGGCCGTTGACCGGCTTGCCGTTGATGCCCGGCAGCGGCGTCTGGAACCCGGGCGTGTGCTCATGCTCGTCACCGAATGCGACGGGAAGCGCCGGAAACCGGCCCTGAAGCGGCTTGCATTGCCCGGTAGCTTCAAGCGCGTCCACGCTGCTGTTGAACGAGGGGTTGATCACGTGATGGGCGTGGTCGTACCAGCCGTCGGAATCGTCATAGGCAACGACGACGGCGGTGCTCTCCCAGAATTCGCTGTCCTGCAGCGCGTTCACGACGCTGACGACGAACACCTGCTCGTCGAGCGGGTTGGAGTTGCCGGGGTGGCCGTTCTGGAATTTGGGCGCCTTGAGATAGGTCACCGACGGCAGGTGGCCGGCCTTGAGCGCATCGAAGAAATCATGCGTGTCATATTGGTGGTTGGCGCCAGTATCCTGCGAGGTGCCGTACAGCTTGGGCTGCACGCTCGGCCGGGTGTGGGCGGAATTGCGCGTCGACGGATAATATTGGAATGGCGCGTGATGCGGCACGTAGTCCTTCTGCAGGGCAACGCCGGCATCGATCAGCGTCTTGGATGCCGTTGCGCGCGCGCAGCCTGTCCCCGAGCCCGTCGTCGTGGCTGGTGAATAGGGATAGTTGGTGTTGCCGCCATTGGTGAGCGTCAGGTCGAAGCCACCCTGGAACCAGCCCCAGGAAATGCCCTTGGCATTCAGCAGATCGCCGATGTTCTTGCCTTGCATCTCGACCGTGTCGGTGCCCGAGCATTTGTCCAGATGGGGATCGGGATCCCCCATCACCGTCAGGCCGCCCTGACCGTCATCGGCGACACCATCATTGTCTGCGCCACTCTTCACGCCGCTGACGTAGTGGACGGCGCCATTGGTCTGACCTGCGACCAGATTGAGCGCCCCCACCGTCGAAGGACCGAACTGGGAGCTGTAGGAATTGTCATTGAGCGCGAAGTGCTGGGCGTAGTTCCACAACGCCGTCACCGTGTTGCCGTCGAAATAGCCCATCACCAGCGCGGTGGTGCTGAACGTGCCGGAGCCGAACCGGCCGGCCCGGCCGGTGTTCGCTGGGAACAGGTCCATCTTGCCGTTATCGAAGGCTTTCTGCTCGGGCGTGTAGTCGTGATTCTGCGAGGCCGTGACCGCCTGCGCGCGGTCGATCCGGAAGGGGTTGGACGCACCGTCGCCATTGGCGGTGTTGGTCTTGTTCGGATTGTTGTTGATCAGCTCCCAATCCAGGCCATTGACGTGGGGGGTGTAGGGCAGCGGATGAAAGCCGGGCTCACCATAAGGATTCGTCGCGAGCGGATAGGTGCCGAAATAATGGTCGAATGATTCGTTTTCTCCGAAGATGACCACGAGATGCTTGATCGGAGTCCTGGTGCGAACTTCGCCGGCGTGGCCGGGAAACGGCGGCTTGAAGATTTCGGCGGCGCCGGGCGCGATCGTCATGACGGAGACAAGAAAGCAAGTCGACAGCTTGCCCAACGATCCTCGCATCGGAATTCCTCAGAGAACATCCGCCACGGCAGGAGCACACCTTGTGCAGTGCTGACGGTCCCCGACGCGATTACCGGCGGCCTGCTACGTCGCGATGATGACGACACGACAGTAATATGACACGAAGGCGCGGTGAAACGTCGCGCCGCACATGCGCTGCAACGAAGAGCAGAAGCATCCAGCTGGGCAGCCGAGGATATTCCCCGGCCTGCTACCTGGTGCCGCGGTCGGTCCCGGAGCCAGGATCTCGACCGTGATGGCGGCTACGGGCCGCTGCGCGACGCAGTGGCAACAGCCGGCGCCTGTTCCGCGGTCCGATCGACATCATCCTTGGGCCGCACCGAGCCGAACGGCCGCTCCAGCATGCGGCGGATCCGAACCGGATCCGGGCCGATGTGGAAGCCAATCGCACGCTGATGCAGCTCGCGCTCGGCCCGCGTCGCGCGGTTGCGCTGGCGCAGATAATCGATCCAGGTTGGGCAATGATAGCGCTCGGTCCAGAGTTCGGGATCGGCGATGTCGCGCGCGATCGACCAGCCATAGGCGCCGTTGCGCTGCCGGCTGAGCTGCACGTCCTGCATCAAATCGTGGAACGCGCGCGCATCGTCCTCGGCGACGCGATACTCGATTTCGACCACCAGCGGACCTGAGCGCGGCGTCAGCTCGAGCTGCACCTCCGGATCCGCCAGGGTCTCGCCATCCTCATTCCGAGCGCCGATCGGCGGCATCCGCAGCCACAGGCCGAGCAGCGGCGAGACCATCATCAGCGCGCCCGAGACCAGCAGCGCGACCTCGACGCCGGCGGCGTCGGTCAGGTGCCCCCAGCCCCAGCTGCCGATCGCGATCCCGCCGGAGATCGCGGCCTGAAACGCCGCCAGCGCCCGGCCTGCCACCCAGCGCGGCGCCGACAGCTGCACGCCGATGTTGAACAGCGCCACCGCGAGCATCCACACCGCGCCGGCGACCACCAGCGCCGCCGCGGTCAGCACCGGCTCTCCGCTGAGGCCCACGGCCGCCGTCGCCGCGCCGAGGGTCAGCGCGCAGGTGCGGATGGCCGCCTCGCCCGACAGCCGTTTCCTGATCTCGCCGATGTTGAGCGCGCCGACCACGGCGCCCATCCCGAACGCGCCGAGCATGATGCCGTAGGTCTGCGCGCCGCCATGCAGCAGGTCGCGCGCGACCAGCGGCATCAGCGCCGAGATCGAGCCGCCGATGATGCCGGTGACCAGGGTGCGGATCAGCACGATCCGGATCGACGGCGAATGGATGATGTAGCGAACGCCCGAGACGATGGCGCGGTTGAGCGGCTCGCGCGGCAACCGGCTCGGCTCGACCACGCGCCGCCACAGGAGCAGCGCCGCAAGCAGCGGCAGATACAGCAGCGCGTTGGCGGCGAAGGCCGCGACCGCGCCGGCGGCGGCGACGACGACGCCGCCGATCGCCGGACCAAAGCTGCGCGCGATGTTGTAGCTGATGCCGTTGAGCGCGACCGCCGCCGGCAGCGTCTCCGGCGGCACCTGCTCGCTGACCGAGGATTGCCAGGCCGGCCCCATCAGCGCCATGCCGCTGCCGATCACGAAACACAGCGCCAGCAGGCGCTCCGGCGTCACCAGGCCGAGCCACGCCAGCGCCGTCAGGGTGGCGGCGCCGCCGAGCGCTACGAGCAGCGAGACCAGCGCCACGATGCGCCGGTCATACATGTCGGCGATGGCGCCGGCCGGCATCGAGATGAACATCACCGGCAGCATCAGCGCCGTCTGCACCAGCGCCACCTTGTCGGCCGACGACGTCATCTGCGTCATCGCCCAGGCCGCGCCGACCGCCTGGATCAAAAGTCCGAGATTGGACAGCAGGCTCGCCAGCCAGATGCGGCGGAACACCATGTGGCGCAGCGGCGCGGCAATGCCTTCTGCCGCGAACAGCTCACGTTTCTGCGGCGGATTCATGCAGGTCCGTCCACGTCGCCCACCCGTTCTGAATGATGTCGCATTGAACTATCGCTTGATTCCGACCGGACCGATGTGATGCCTGCGAATGTCCGCCGCTGTCCAGTGCCGCCATATGGCGCATCATGGATCACGGCCAACGAACACAAAATGAACGAGACGACGGGGAGATCGCCGATGAAATTGACGCGCCGCACCATTCTCAAGAGCATGGGAACCCTGCCCCTGCTCACCGGCGGTCTGGCCTTACCGGCGTGGGGGCAGGCCGTGCCTACAGGGGGCGACATGCCGCCGGTGTTGTTCGTCCATGGCAATGGCGACCATGCAGCGCTCTGGATGACGACGCTGTGGCGCATGGAATCCAACGGCGTACAGCGCACGCGCCTCGCCGCGCTCAATTTCACCGATCCGCTCGCGCGGAACGATGATGCGGTGGCGCAGCCCAACCGCTCGTCGACGGACGACCAACGCCGCGAGCTGGCCGAGGCGGTCAAGGCGCTGAAGGAACGGACCGGCGCCGCGCGGGTGGCACTGGTCGGCAGCTCGCGCGGCGGCAACGCCATTCGCAACCTCGTGAGGAATGGCGGCGGCGCCGATGTCAGCCATGCGGTGCTGTGCGGTACGCCCAATCACGGCGTGTTCGATTGGGAGGACAGTCCGAACAGCGAGTTCAACGGCCGCGGACCGTTCCTGCGCGGCCTCAATGCGGCCGACAGCGAGGTCACCGCGGGCACGGCCTTCATGACCCTGCGCAGCGACGGGCTCGACAAATACGCCCAGCCCGATGGCCGCCTGCTCGGCAAGCCCGGAGTTCCCACCGGGATCACCGCCGAAGGCCCGGCGCTGATGGGCGCGACCAACCTCGTGATCGGCGCGCTGGACCATCGCGAGGTGGCGTTTCATCCGCGCGCGTTCCGCGAGATCTACAAATTCATCGCCGGCCGTGAGCCGGCGCTGATTGCCATCCAGCCCGAGCGAGAGGTGCGAATCAGCGGCCTCGTCACGGGAACGCCGGGCGGCGCACCGACGAACCGTCCCGTGGCCGGCGCGAGCGTGGAGGTCTATCGCATCGCCGCCGAGACCGGGGCGCGTAACGGTGAGCCTGTCTATCGCGGCCAGACCGGCGCGGACGGGCGCTGGGGCCCAGCGGAAATCGATTCGACCTCCTATATCGAGATCGTACTGACCTCGCCGGGCGCGCCGATCACCCATTTCTACCGCTCGCCGTTCCCGCGCTCGTCCGACGTCGTGCATTTGCGCGCGGCGCGGCCGCTGGGGCAGTCCGATGCCGGAGCGGGCGCGATCGTCATCATGGTGAGGCCGCGGGGCTATTTCGGCCTGCCGCGCGACATCGTGCTGCTCGACGGCAAGGAACCTGCCGACATACAGAAGGGAGTACCGACCGACGCCGCCACGACATTGCGGCTGCCCGCGGGCGACGTCGGGCGCAGCGTCATCGGACTGTTCAACGAGGAACGCATCGCCGCCCGGCTTTGGCCAGCTTCGGAGAGCAGGATTGCGGTTATCGAGCTGACTAATTAGTTACCGGAGTCAAATGATACACGAACGCTCTGGAGGGCGCGTCGACGCGCCCTCTTCCTCGCTTCGCAAGCGCCTCGGCACGGATCTGTTTCGCAGGATCTCTCGCCGTCGACTTGAGGGTCTGCCGCTTGAGGGTCTGCCGCAGTTCGCCGCGGTCGCCTGCACAGGCCGTGGCGATGATGTTGCCGATCGATCCTTTGCCGCGTCGCCGGCGCCGTGAGGCCGCCCATGAGTACCGCCGAGATCCATTATTTGCCGCAGGCCCGAGCACCGCTCATTCCTCCGATGCCGCCGCGTGCGCCCGACAGCATGGGCGCGTTCCGTCGCGTGCTGCTGATGGGCGAGAACGCGATCGCGACCTGGAGCCAGCGCGCCTATGAGGACGAGATCGTCCGCGGCCGGTTCTTCGGCAGCTCGAGCTACATTCTCAACACACCCGACACGATCAAGCATGTGCTGGTCGACAATTGGGAGAACTATGTTCGCACCGACGGTGCCATCCGCGTGCTGCGACCGGTGCTCGGCGAAGGCCTGCTCATCGCCGAGGGCAGGGCCTGGAAGCACCAGCGCCGCACCCTGGCGCCGGCGTTCACGCCGCGCGCCGTGGCGGGGCTGATTCCGCACATGATCGCGGTGACCGACGACACCGTGACGCGGCTGAAGCAGCAATGCGACGCGCCGGTCGACCTGCGCGAGATCATGCAGCGCATGACGCTCGACATCGCCGGGCGCACGATGTTCTCGTTCGAGATGGGCCGCCACGGCGCGACCTTGCGCGACTTCGTGTTCGAATATGGCGCGCGGCTGGCCAGCCCGCATCTGCTCGACATCGTGCTGCCGCTGTCCTGGCCGACGCCGCGCGACATCGCCCGCCGTCGCTTCCGCAAGCGCTGGACCGCGTTCGTCACCCTGCTGATGGCGGAGCGCCGGGCCGCCGGCAAGCTGGACGACGCGCCGCCGCGCGACCTGTTCGACCTGATGGGCGCGGCCCGCGATCCGGAGACCGGTGCCGCCTTCACCGATGCGCAGCTCGCCGACGAGGTCGCGACCATGATCCTCGCCGGCCACGAGACCACTGCAACGGCGTTGTTCTGGGCGCTGTATCTGATCGCGCTCGATCCAGCCAGCCAGAGCAAGCTGGCGCAGGAGGTTGGCGCGGCCGCCGATCTCGGCGATCCGGATCGATTGCCGTTCACCCGCGCCGTGATCGACGAAACGCTCAGGCTGTATCCGCCGGCCTTCCTGATTGCGCGGGCCGCCAGCGGGCCGGACCGGATCGCGGCCTTTCCGGTCAAGCGCGGCGACGTGGTGCTGATCTCGCCCTGGCTGCTGCATCGGCACGAAAAGCTCTGGCGCGCGCCCAACGCGTTCATGCCCGAGCGATTCCTGCCGGGCGCCGCGCCGCCCGAGCGCTTCGCCTATCTGCCGTTCGGCGCCGGAGCGCGGGTCTGTATCGGCGCCCATTTTGCGCTGGTCGAAGCCGTGCTGGCGTTGGCGCGCCTGGTCGGCGCGTTCAAGATCGAGCTCATCGACCAGGCCCCGGTGATGCCGGTCGGGGTGGTGACGACGCAGCCGGACCGGTCGCCGCTGTTCAGGATCACGCCGCGCTGAGCAACCCTGGCGCTTGCCAGCCGTTCGCTTACCGAAATGTCATGCGGTCCGGACAGTCCGGCGCATTGCCGGAGCCGCTTTTGATTCGCATATTGAACATGTGGGCTCGGGGGTAGCCGGGACAACAGCCGCGAAGGACGTCATGCTGGAAGGACTGCGCCAATTCATCGCCGACGTCGTTTCGCCGCAGCAGACGCCGGCCTTTGACGACAACGGCTATCAGCTTGCCGCGACCGCGCTGCTGATCCATGTCATCTCGCTGGACGGCGAGCCGAGCGAGGCCGAGCGGCGCAAGCTGCACACCCTGATCGAGCTGCGTTTCGGGCTCGACCCCGGCAGCGCCGATCGCCTGATTGCCCAGGCCATGCTGGCCGAGGGCGATGCGGTCGACCTCTATCGTTTCACCAGCGTGATCATGCGCGAGGTCGATGAAGCCGGCCGGCTGCGCATTGTCGAGATGATGTGGGAGCTGGTCTATGCGGACGGCAAGGTCACCGAATTCGAGGACAATGTCGTCTGGCGTGCCTCGGAGCTGCTCGGCATTTCGACCCGCGACCGTGTCGACCTGAAGCACCGCGTTGCCGCGCGCCGGCCGGCCAATCCGGCCTGAGGCCCGCTTTGGAGCTCGAAGCGGAACCCGAGATGAACAAACTTTAATTTTGTTTCTGGCCGTAGTCGGTCCGATAAGCCTATGTGAATTCGAAACTATTGCTGCAATTGGATCCCGCGTCGCATTTTGCGCGGCTTGCATGTTCCGGTCTGCCTATGCTCTCGTCCGGCGCGACCGAAGATTGTCTGGAATTTGATCAGATCAAAGAGCTGGGATCGTGGGTGAACGTGTCACGCTCATAACAGGTGCGTCGGCGGGGATCGGGACCGAGCTGGCCCGTGTGTTTGCCGCCAATGGACACCGTTTGGCGTTGGCAGCCCGGCGCGAAGACCGCCTGGCGGCGCTGGCCCGCGAGATCGTCACCCAAGGTGGCCCGGAGCCGCTGGTCATTCCCTGCGACCTGACCTCGCCTGATGCGGGCGACACCATCGAAGCCGCTTTGTCGACCGCCGGCGTGGAGCTCGAATTTCTCGTCAACAATGCCGGCTTCGGCCTGTTCGGCAAGGCCGTGCAGCTGTCGCGGACCGAGCAGCTCGACATGATCGCGGTCAATGTGCGCGCGCTGACCGAGCTGTCGCTGCGCTTTGCCGACCAGTTGATCCGCAACAAAGGCGGCATCCTCAATCTGGGGTCGGTGGCCGGCTTCCTGCCGGGACCGGGCATGGCCGTCTATTATGCCTCCAAGGCCTATGTGATCTCCTTCACCGAGGCGCTGCGCAAGGAGCTCGCGCCGCATGGCGTCCGGGTGACCGTGCTGTGCCCTGGCCCGGTGCCGTCGGAATTCCAGGACCGCGCCGGTTTCAAGCCCGGGGTCGACTCGGTGATCCTGAACGTCTCGCCCAAAGCGGTCGCCGAGGCCGGCTATCGTGGCCTGATGGCCGACAAGCGCGTGGTGTTGCCCGGCCTCGGCATCAAGATCGTGCCGTTCCTGCTGCGCTGGTTCCCGCGCGGCTTCATCCTGGACGCGGTCGGCCGGCTGCAGCTGAAGCGCAGCTGATCGACGCTGGCGCGGGGCTTGCTTGGCCAGGGTTGCGCGCTCACGCGCCGTTAACTTTCGCTTAGCTATGATCGTCAGGTGATGCTCAGGCAAGACCCTTCGCGCCAACCGAACGGGACCGCCACGACGGACGTTCGACAACTGCCCTCCATCCCGGCCCGCGCGGCTACGCCGCGGCGGCCGGTTCTGATCATCCTGCATCAGGAGACGTCGAGCCCTGGACGGGTCGGCAATGCGCTCCGTGCCCGCGGCTATCCGCTCGACATCCGCCGGCCGCGCTTCGGCGACCCGCTGCCGGAGACGCTCGATGAGCACGCCGGTGCCGTTATTTTCGGCGGTCCGATGAGCGCGAATGATCCCGACGAGTTCGTCCGCCGCGAGATCGACTGGATCGATGTGCCGCTGCGTGAGCAGCGCCCGTTTCTCGGGATCTGCCTGGGTGCGCAGATGCTGGCGATGCAACTCGGTGCCAAGGTCGCGCCGCATCCGGAGGGGCGCGCTGAGATCGGCTATTACCCGATCCGTCCGACCCATGCCGGGCGCCGCTTGTGTCCGCATTGGCCAGATCACGTCTATCACTGGCACCGCGAGGGCTTCGACCTGCCCGCCGGGGCCGAACTGCTGGCCGAGGGCGGCGACTTTCCAGTCCAGGCCTATCAATACGACAACGCCACCGGGCTGCAGTTCCACCCCGACGTGACCTACGCGATGATGTGCCGCTGGACTACGCGCGGTCATGCCCGGCTGGACACGCCCGGCGCGCGGCCGCGCCACCATCATTTCGACGGCCGGGCGGTGCACGATACGGCGGAGCGCGCGTGGCTACAGCATTTCCTGGATGGCTGGCTGGCGCGGCGACCGGTTGCGGCGATGGCCGAGGCAGCAGAGTAGAGGCTGATCTTTTCAGTCAATCAGGCTATTCAAGTCCATTGGGCTGAATATCGGCCCGGCTTCGCCAAGTGGCTACGCCGGGCACCACGCTTCGCCCTTCGGGCACTGCGTGGGCGCGCCACGCTTAGCCCGAAGGGCGAAGCGTGGTGGAGCCAGGCGGGATCGAACCGCCGACCTCATCATTGCGAACGATGCGCTCTCCCAGCTGAGCTATGGCCCCAAGTCACGTTTCAAGTCCAACGGCTTGGTCACGCACGGCCGCTCGAGATTGGGAAGGCGGCCGGCAGAACGGCGTCATTTACAGTCGGGCCTCCGGCCAAGTCAAGAACGCTCACATCGCCCGTTAGCCTTGACGGGCAGCTTCCCTTGTTTGCCCCTGGGGGAACCGATATCTAGCGGTGAGCCCGTTCTCCCGCCCCAAGAAGCCCCCTGATGAAGCCCATCATTTACGTTCTGATCCAGGTCATCTCGCTTTACATGTACCTGCTGGTCGCGTCGGCCATCCTGTCCTGGCTGATCGCCTTCAACGTCGTCAACACGCGGAATCAGTTCGTCGCGGGCATCGCGGAGTTCCTCTATCGAATCACCGAGCCGGTGCTCAGCCCTATCCGCCGCCGGCTGCCGAATTTCGGCGGGCTCGACATCTCGCCGATCATCGTCTTCTTCCTGCTGATGCTGATCCAGATGTACCTGGCCGATTACGTCTATCCGTTCGTGCCCTAGGCCGAACGGGGCGATGAATCCGCTGCCCTGGCGCCCGGCGTCCGACGGCCTGACCGTTGCGCTGCGGGTGACGCCGCGCGGCGGCCGCGACGCCATTGACGGCATCGAGACGCTCTCCGACGGCCGCAGCGTGCTGAAGATCCGGGTGCGCGCGGTCGCCGATGGTGGCGAGGCGAATCGCGCCGTGACCGAACTGCTGGCCAAGGCGATCGGCGTCACCAAGGCGTCGGTGCGAATCACCTCCGGCGCCACCGCGCGGCTCAAGCAGGTAACGATCACAGGCGACGCATCCAGGCTCGATCAGGCCTTGCGCGACCTCGTCGCAGCCCATAAGCCGGCCGCGAAATCTTAGAGCGGTCCGATCAGGCGGCGGCGATCGTCGCGCCCCGGACCCATGGTGATCGACAAAACAGAGGACCGGACATGACCGCGCGCATCATCGATGGAAAAGTGATCGCAGCCGACCTGCGCGGGCAGGTGGCGCGCGAGGTGGAGCGGGTCAAGCGCGACCACGGCCTGACGCCGGGGCTCGCGGTGGTGCTGGTCGGCAACGATCCGGCATCCGAGGTCTATGTGCGCAGCAAGCATACCCAGACCCAGGCCGCCGGCATGGCCTCGTTCGAGCACAAGCTGCCGGCCGACGTCGCGCAGAGCGAATTGCTGGCGCTGATCGACAAGCTCAACCGCGACCCCTCCGTTCATGGCATCCTGGTGCAACTGCCGTTGCCGAAGGGCCTGGAGACCGAGATGGTCATCAACGCGATCGACCCGGCCAAGGACGTCGACGGCCTGCATCCGCACAATGCCGGCCGCCTCGCCGGTGGCCAGCCGGCGCTGGCGCCGTGCACGCCGCTCGGCTGCATCATCCTGAGCAAGACCGTCCACCCCTCGCTGGAAGGCCTGAACGCCATCGTGATCGGCCGCTCCAATCTGGTCGGCCGCCCGCTGGTGCAGCTGCTCTTGAACGAGAACGCCACGGTGACAATCGCGCATTCGCGCTCGCGCGATCTGGCTGCGCTGACCGCGCGCGCCGATCTGGTCTATGCCGCCGTCGGCCGTCCCGAGATGGTGAAGCGCGACTGGATCAAGCCGGGCGCGACCGTGATCGATGTCGGCATCAACCGCATCCCGACCGCCGAGGGCAAGACCCGGCTGGTCGGCGACGTCGCCTATGCCGAAGTGGCGGAAGTGGCCGGTGCGATCACGCCGGTGCCCGGCGGCGTCGGCCAGATGACGGTGGCGTGCCTGCTGGTGAACACGCTGCGCGCCGCCTGCGCGATCGCCGGGCTGCCGAAGCCGGCGGTGTGAGCCTTCGTCCCGACCGGCCAAGCTTTGCTGGAGCATGATCTCACGGACCAGCTTCCACCCGTCCGGATCATACGTCGGAGATCAGAGCGCCGGCGCCGCGCGGCTTGAAATCCCGCGGCGCCGGGCTGACTTGAAAAACAGTCCTACTTCTTCGCCGCCTTGGCGCGGGCGATGCCCTCGCTGATCAGCTGGTGGGCGTCGTCGGCATTGCCCCAGCGCAGCACCTTCACCCATTTGCCGGGCTCGAGATCCTTGTAGTGCTCGTAGAAGTGCTGGATCTGCTGCAGCGTGATGTCCGGCAGGTCGGAATAGGTGCGGACCTTGTCGTAGCGCTGCGTCAGCTTCGAGGACGGCACCGCGATGATCTTCTCGTCGCCGCCCGCCTCGTCCTCCATGATGAGCACGCCGACCGGGCGAACGCTCATGACCGCGCCGGGAACGATCGCACGGGTGTTGGCAACCAGCACGTCACAGGGATCGCCGTCATTGGACAGCGTGTGCGGGATGAAGCCGTAATTGCCGGGATAACGCATCGCCGTGTACAGGAAGCGGTCGACGAACAGCGTGCCGGCCTCCTTGTCGAGCTCGTATTTGATCGGCTCGCCGCCAACCGGCACTTCGATGACGACGTTGACCTCGCGCGGCGGATCTTTCCCGATCGGGATGGCGTCGATGCGCATGGATGCTCCGTAGAACTTGAACTTTGAGAACGTGAACGTTTGAGGGTCAGACGCTCGCGAGCTGAGCGCTCATATTCGCAGTCGCAAAAAAATCGCGACTGCGCAACAGCTACCTCAATCCGAAACCTTCAGTTCAGTTCAGGACCGCGTTAACGCTTGACGCGTCCAGGGTTCAAGCGGTCCGGGTGCAAGTGACCGGGACTCAGTTCGTCCAGGCGAAGGCGACTTTGTCGAGCGATTTCGGCCCGAAGCGCTCCGACGACCGTGCGACCATGCGGCCACCCAAGGCACGGTAAAACTCGGTGGCGGGATCGTTGTCGGACAACGCCCACACCACCATGCTCTTCAGCCCGCTTTGCGCGAGGTCGCGCTTGGCGGCCTGAAAGAGCCGGCGACCGAACCCCAGCCCCTGAAATTCCGGTCGCAGATAAAGCTCGTAGACTTCACCGTCAAAGTGAAGGCTGCGGGCGCGATTGCGGCCGTAATTCGCATAGCCTGCGACCTTGTCGTTGAACACCAGCACGCTGACGCGGCTGCCTTTGCGGATCGCGCTGTCCCACCATTGGGGGCCGCGCCGGTTGATCAGCTTCTCCAGCTCTGCGCCAGGGATGATTCCCTGATAGGCAGAACGCCAAGCTTCATCATGGGCTGACGCCACCGCAGCCGCATCTGCAGCCTTGGCCGGACGGACTTCGATCAGGGTTGTGCTCATGACGAGATCAAAGCAAGTCGGCGGCGCGCCTTCAAGGTGCCACGTTAAAGATCGGTTAACCTGTGGACTTTCGGCATCACCGTGGCGGAAAGCTGTGCCGAAAAGGGACAAATTCGCAACATCGCCGCGCGCGAACGGTGCTTAATAACCGCCAGCCACGACGAGAAACAACAAACTGCAGCGGACCGGCCGCAGCAACAGCTGACGCGGCCAGCGGAGAACGATTCTCCGCGCGGCAGGACGATGCCGCTCCACAGGATCCAAGAATTGTTCACCTTGCTTCGCCAGGACGCACAAGCGCCCGGCCGCGGCGCCAACCTGGCCGGGACAGCACGCACGCACTGCGATATCGATGAGCCAATGAAGGGCGGCGACCGATGGCTGCAGCCTGCAAGCAGGACCATGATGACGCTGTATTTCCTGGTCAAATATCTGCACGTCCTCGGCGCCATCGTCATTGTCGGCACCGGGACGGGGATCGCATTCTTCATGCTGATGGCGCATCTGAGCGGACAGGCTGCGTTCATCGCGCGAACCGCGGGCGTGGTCGTCATCGCCGACATGCTGTTTACACTGTCGGCGGTGCTGCTGCAGCCGATCAGCGGCGGCACGTTGATGTGGCTGTCATCGACGTCGCTGTCGGAGCGCTGGCTGATGATGTCGCTCGCGCTCTATGCCTTGGCGGGACTGTTCTGGGTACCGGTCGTCTTCATGCAGATCGAGCTGCGCGATCTCGCGCGCGCCGCCGACACCGATGCCCAGCCGTTGCCGCCGCGCTATTTCACCGTCTTCCGCCGCTGGTTCATCTGCGGCATTCCCGGCTTCGGGTCGGCCATGGCCATTCTCTGGCTGATGATCGCAAAGCCGTTCTGATCGGGAGCCGGCGATGACCGCCCATCCGCGCATCCTCGTGCTCGGCGCGTCCGGCCTGATCGGCCGCTCCATCACCGACGACCTGCGCCGGCGCGGCTTTGCGACGATCGGCCTGGCGCGGGCGTTTTCGGCCTCGCAACGAATGTCGCCGCTGGACATCGAGCTGCCGATCATGGCGCTCGATCCGTCGGCTCTGGCAGGGCTGATCCGCGCCCATGAGATCGACGTGGTCGTCAATTGCCTGGGTGTGCTGCAGGATGGTCCGGGCAGCAGCACCGATGCCGTGCACCGCGATATCGTCGCGCGGCTGCTCGCCGCGTTCGCCGCCTGCGGCCGCAACGTTCGCCTCGTTCACATCTCGATCCCCGGCACAGCCGAAGAGGACCAGACGGCCTTCGCGACGACCAAACGCGAGGCCGAGCGGTTGATTGCCTCGTCAGACCTCCCCTACGCGATCCTGCGGCCCGGCTTCGTGATCGCGCCCGCGGCCTATGGCGGCAGCGCGATGGTGCGCGCGCTTGCAGCGTTGCCGCTCGATCTGCCGGCGAAGGATGCGGCAACGCCGTTCCAGCCGGTCGCGGTGGCGGACATCGCGGCGACGGTCGCCTGGCTGGCGATGCGCCCGATGGATGACGAGACCACCCGTGCGGTGAGCTGGGACCTGATGCAACCGCAGCCGGTCACGCTCGGCGACGTCATCGGTGGGTTTCGCCGCAGCTTTGGCACGGTGCAGTGGCCGCGCATCGCGCTGCCCGCGCCGCTCCTCAAGCTGGGGGCTGTTGCCGGCGACCTGTCGAGCTGGCTCGGCTGGAGGCCGCCGATCCGCACCACCGCCATGGCCGAGCTGCGCCGCGGCGTCCGCGGCGATCCGCAGCCCTGGATCGCCGCCACCGGCCTCACGCCGACGTCGCTGGCTGACGCGATCGGCGGGCATGGCGCGTCGATTCAGGACAAATGGTTCGCGCGGCTGTTCCTGATCAAGGCGCTGATCATCGCGAGCCTGGTGCTGTTCTGGATCGCCTCGGGCAGCATCGCGCTGTTCGTGTCGTTTCCTGCGACCACGGCGATCCTGACCACGCGCGGCTGGCCCGAGGGCTTTGCAATTCCGTTCGCAGCCATCACCAGCATGATGGATATCTCGGTCGGCGTTCTCATCGCATTCCGGCGGACGGCTGTTTTCGGCCTGACCGCAGGCATTTTCGTCTCGCTCGGCTACTTGGCCGGCTGCGCGCTGTTGACGCCTGATCTCTGGCTCGAGCCGCTCGGCGCGCTGGTGAAGACCGGACCTGCGATCGTCTTGATGCTGGTCGCGCTGCTGACAATGGACAATCGATGATGACCAATTGGCCCGACGACGACGTGATCCTCTATGACGGCATCTGCGTGTTCTGTTCGCGCTGGGTGCAGTTCATCATCGCCCGCGACGACGCCAAGCGTTTCCGCTTCACGCCGATCCAGTCGCCTTACGGCATGCGTCTGGCGCAGGCGTTCGGCATCGATCCCAAGGAGCCCGACACCAACGCCGTCGTGCATGGCGGCCGGGCGCATCTCAAATCCGATGCGGCGCTCACCGTGCTGTCGAACCTGCCGGGCTGGGGTTGGACGCGCGCCTTGTTCGCGGTACCGAAGCCGCTACGTAACGCCGTCTATAGCGTGGTCGCGCGCAACCGCTATCGGATCTTCGGCAAATACGAAGCGTGCTTCGTGCCGGACGCCGAGCTGCGCCGGCGGGTGCTGGAGTAAGACCATATTGATCACTTGAAACGAACGATTTATCCAATATAATTCGTTGGATCGATTGGATTCAGCATGAAATTCTCTCCGAAACCGCTTGTTTGGGAGAGTTTTCCATGGCTACCCCTGCGCACGATCTCGCCGCCGATGCCCCTGTCGTCGCTCATCGCGCAAATGCCCGCGCCCCTGCCGCGCGTCTCTCGCTGCTATTGCCGGGGCTGGCGCTGTCCGCCGCGCTCGCGGCCGGTGCCTTCGGACTCCACCAGCTGCCAGGCTTCCGCCTGTTCAGCCCGATGATCCTGGCGATCATGGCCGGCATGGCGCTCCACAACGTCGTCGGCACGCCGGTGCAGGCCAAGCCGGGCGTCGCCTTCGCGATGCGCCGCGTGCTGCGGATAGCGATCGTCCTGCTCGGCCTGCAACTGACGGCCGCGCAGATCGTCGAGGTCGGCGCGCGCGGGCTCGCGGTGATCGCGCTGAGCCTGGCTGGCACGTTCCTGTTCACGGTGTGGATGGGGCGGCAGCTCGGTGTCGACAACAAGCTGACGGAACTGATCGCCGCGGGCACCTCGATCTGTGGCGCATCCGCGGTGATCGCGACCAACACGGTGACGCGCGCACCTGACGAGGACGTCGCCTATGCGGTGGCCTGCGTCACGGTGTTCGGCTCGATCGCGATGTTCGCCTACCCGCTGCTGCCGGCGCTGCTGCAGCTCGACGCCCACGCTTTCGGCCTGTGGAGCGGCGCCTCGATTCACGAGATCGCGCAGGTGGTCGCAGCCGCGTTCCAGCAGGGCCAGCAGGCCGGCGAGTTCGGCACCATCGCCAAGCTGGCGCGGGTGACGCTGCTGGCGCCGGTGGTGCTGATGCTTGGTCTGCTGGCCGCGCGCCGCGCCCGCCGACACGGCCAAGGCCATGTCAGCGCGCAGCCGCCATTGCCCTGGTTCGTGTTCGGCTTCATTGCGCTGGTCGGCATCAACAGCGTCATCACGGTGCCGGCCGAAGTGAAGACGACCATCGTGACCGCGACCAGTTTCCTGCTGTCGATGGCGCTTGCCGCCATGGGACTGGAGACGGATTTCGCCAAGCTGCGGGCGAAGGGGCTACGGCCGCTGGCGCTGGGCTTCGCAGCCTTCCTGTTCATTGCGACCTTCAGCCTGGCGCTGGTGAAGCTGACGACATAGGAGCCAATGTGACGCTCGAGCAGCTCAGGATCTTCGTTGCGGTGGCGACGCGCGAGCACGTCACCCAGGCGGCGCGCGAGCTCCATCTGACCCAGTCGGCAACGTCGGCTGCGGTCGCTGCGCTGGAGGCGCGCTACCAGACCAGGCTATTCGATCGCGTCGGCCGCCGCATCGTGCTGACGGCGGCCGGCAAGGCGTTTCTGGTCGAAGCCAAAGCCGTGCTCGCGCGCGCTGCCGCCGCCGAGACCGTGCTCGACGACCTCGCCGGCCTGAAGCGCGGACGGCTGGCGCTGGCAGCGAGCCAGACCATCGCCGGCTATTGGCTGCCAGCCTTCATTCACCGTTTCCATGACGCGCATCCGGCGATCACGCTGGGACTGTCGATCGGCAACACCGAGCAGGTCGCGGGCCAGGTGCGGGACGGCTCAGCCGATCTGGGATTCGTCGAGGGCGATGTCGATGACCCCCTGCTCGCCGCGCAGCCGGTGGCAGAGGACGAGATGGTGCTGGTCGGGCCGGCCGGCCATCCGCTGTGCCGGGCAGCGTCCCTCACGGCCGGCGATCTGAAGGCGGCCCGATGGGTGCTGCGCGAACAGGGCTCGGGCACCCGCGCCGTGCTCGAAGCCGCGCTCGGCCGGGTCGGCATCACGCCGGCGCAGCTCGATATCGCGTTCGATCTGCCGTCGAACGAGGCGGTACGCGGCGCCGTCGAGGCCGGTGCCGGCGTCACGGTGCTGTCGCGCCTCGTGGTGATGCGGGCCGTGAAGGCAGGCCTGCTCGCCATTGGCAACATTGAGCTTCCCAAGCGGCGCTTCTTCAGCCTACGTCACAAGGAGCACCACCAGACCCAGGCCGCGCGCGAATTCCTGCGCATGGTGAGCGCGGCGGGTTGATCGCGGGCACGTCATCGCGAGCGCAGTGACTGCGGGTGGGCTAGCGCTTCCCCAGCGATGCCAGCGCTTCCTTGGCGGCCCGCTCGCCGCTGTCGCGAGCGCCATGGGCGGTCGAGAAGAAATCCGGCGGCGTGGCCTCGCCGGCGAAGAACAGGCGATCATCGACCGGGGCCGCCAGTACCGCGCGTTTGGCGGCTTGGCCGGGCAGCGCATGCGAATAGGCGCCGCGCGCGAACGGATCGGCGCCCCAGCGCGACTCGGCGAGCGGCTTGAGGCTCTTGCGGATATCATGGCCGAGCAGCGCCACGACGTCGTCGATCGCCTGCGCCGCCAGCGCGCCCTCGCCTTCCGCCTCGATCTCGCGGGCGAAGCTGCCGCCGTAAAAACCTTCGATGCAGGGCTGGCCGAACGGACGCAGCTGAAAGCTGCCGACGCGCGCGGTATGGCTGCGGCCGCGCATGCCGGAATCTTTCGGCAGGTGCTCCCAGCCGTCGAGCGCCAGCGTCACCTTGTTGTCGAGGCCGAGCGGCAGGCCGGCGGCCGCTTCGACCTTCACGGGCAGTGCTGGCGTGAAGCGGATCGCCTCGTCGGCGATGAGATTGGTCGGCACCGTCACGATCACCTTGTCGGCCGTCAGGGTGCCCTGTGAGGTCGTCAGGCGGATGCGCGTGTCGCTGTGATCAATCAGGCTCACATTGCAATTCAACGCGATCGGCAGGCCGGCGCCATAGGCCGCGACGAGCGCGCCATAGCCGCAACGGATGCGCCAATTCAGCTCGGTGTCCTCATAGGCCTCGAAGTCGAGCAGCGACATCTGCTCCAGCTCGCAGCCGTTGAGATAGGTGCAGATTGCATCGATCATGCCGTTCCAGCGATTGCCGGTCTCCAGGCAGACGCTTGCCGGCGCATCGCGGCCGCGCGCGGCGGCTTCTGCCGTGCGGGTGAAGAAAGCATCGAGAGCGCGGATGAAGTCCTCACGCTCGGCACGCGGAAATGCCGCGTCATAGGCCTGGTCGCGCCAGGGCGGAAGGTTCTTGTCGATGGCGAAAGCAAGTTGCCCGGCGATGGCGACGAAGGAGTTGCGGTCGGCCGAATGCAACCAGCCGCAGCCGAGATCGAAGGTGACATCAGGCGAGGCCATGATGGTGTGGGCCCGCCCGCCGATACGATCCCGCGCCTCGAGCACGATGAACGAGACGCCCGCGGTCTGCAGCGCATGTGCCGCACCGAGACCGGCGGCGCCGGCCCCGATAATGGCGATGTCGATGGAGGATGGAAGGCTGCTCATGAGCAGCGCGAATAGCGAATAGGGAGTAGCGAATAGGGCTTCAGAAGCCGCCGCGCCATGTCAAGACCCTACCTCGCTATTCGCCACTCGCTATTCGCAGCCGTCAGGCGACCGCTTCCTTCTGCTTCTCGGCGCGCTTGCGCTCGTTCGGATCGAGGTGCTTCTTGCGCAGCCGGATCGACTTCGGCGTGATCTCCACCAGCTCGTCGTCCTCGATATAGGCCAGCGCCTTTTCCAGGGTCATCCGGATCGGCGGGGTGAGGCGGACGGCCTCGTCCTTCGAGGTGGTGCGGATGTTGGTGAGCTGCTTGCCCTTCAACACATTGATCTCGAGATCGTTGTCGCGGGTGTGCTCGCCGACGATCATGCCCTTGTAGACCTTCCAGCCCGGCTCGATCATCATCGGGCCGCGGTCCTCCAGCTTGAACATGGCGTAGGCCACGGCCTCGCCCTGATCGTTGGAGATCAGGACGCCGTTGCGGCGGCCCTGGATCGGCCCCTTGTAGGGCAGGTAGTTGTGGAACAGGCGGTTCATGATCGCCGTGCCCTTGGTGTCGGTCATCAGCTCGCCCTGGTAGCCGATCAGGCCGCGGGTCGGCGCGTAGAACACCAGCCGCAGGCGATTGCCGCCGGACGGGCGCATCTCGATCAGCTCGGCCTTGCGCTCGCTCATCTTCTGCACGACGACGCCGGAATGCTCCTCGTCGACGTCGATCACGACTTCCTCGATCGGCTCCAGGGTCTGGCCGGTGGCCGGATCCTTCTCGAACACGACGCGCGGACGCGACACGGAGAGCTCGAAGCCCTCACGACGCATGGTCTCGATCAGGATCGCGAGCTGCAATTCGCCGCGGCCGGACACTTCCATCGCGTCCTTGTCCTGGGACTCGACCACGCGCAGCGCGACGTTGCCCTCGGCCTCGCGCAGCAGGCGATCGCGGATCAGACGGCTGGTGACCTTGTCGCCTTCGGTGCCGGCCAGCGGCGAGTTGTTGACGATGAACGACATCGACACGGTCGGCGGATCGATCGGCTGCGCCTGCAGCGGGCTTTCGACGGACGGATCGCAGAACGTATCGGCCACGGTGCCCTTGGTGAGACCCGCGATGGCGACGATGTCGCCGGCTTCGGCGAACTCCACCGGCTGGCGCTCGAGACCCCGGAACGCCAGGATCTTGGTGATGCGGCCGGTTTCGACCAGCTTGCCGTCACGCGAGAGGACCTTCACGGCCTGGTTCGGCTTCACGGTGCCGGACGCGATACGCCCGGTGATGATGCGGCCGAGATAGTTATTGGCCTCGATGATGGTGCCGAGCAGCCGGAACGGGCCTTCTTCGACCGCCGGCGGCGCCACATGCTTGATGACGAGATCGAACAGCGGCTGCATGCCGTCATCGTGGGAGGCGTCGGGCGAGGTGCCCATCCAGCCGTTCTTGCCCGACCCGTAGAGGATCGGAAAATCGAGCTGCTCGTCGGTCGCATCGAGGGCGGCGAACAGATCGAACACTTCGTTGACGACTTCGGTGATGCGCGCGTCGGGCCGATCGACCTTGTTGATGGCGACGATCGGCTTCAGGCCGAGCTTGAGCGCCTTGCCGACCACGAATTTGGTCTGCGGCATCGGGCCCTCGGCGGCGTCGACCAGCACGATCACGCCGTCGACCATCGACAGGATGCGCTCGACCTCGCCGCCGAAATCGGCGTGGCCAGGGGTGTCGACGATGTTGATCTGGGTGTCTTTCCACTGCACCGAGGTGCACTTGGCCAAAATGGTGATGCCGCGCTCGCGTTCCAGGTCGTTGGAATCCATCGCGCGCTCAACCTGACGCTGGTTTTCGCGATAGGTACCGGATTGCTGCAGCAGCTTGTCGACGAGTGTGGTCTTGCCGTGGTCGACGTGGGCGATAATGGCGATGTTACGGAGGTTCATGGTCGGTGTCTTCTAAGCTTTCTCAAGAGCCCGTGCTCTGTCCCCGGCGGGGCGCGCGCTTTGTTATAGTCGAATCAAGCTGTTAGCTTTGCGACGCGCGCTCGCGAAACTCGTTCGGCGGCAGGGGCCTGCAGCCCCAAATAGGAAGCCCGGCCAATGGACCGGGCAAACCTCACGCGTTGCGGCGCAATATAGGCAAAAAATGCCAAAAAACAATGACTGCTTTCAGGAGCCAGAAGCGGTTTCCGAACGGCTGGCTGACGCCTCCGCCGCGCTCCGGCCGCGCTGCAGGGCGATCCCGACCAGAATGAGCCCGAGCAACCCGATGCCGAGGCTGGCGACGAAGATCCCGGCATACGGTCCCAACGCGAAGTAGGTGACATTGAAGGCGTAAACGGACGCGCACAGGCCTGGCACCATCAGGATACCCCCGAAGATGAGCATCGTGGCCACGGCGCAGCCCCGCCGCGACTCGGCGATGGGATCGGGCGCACCTCCAGGCGGGCCTTTCCAGCGCTCCCTGGGAAGCGGCGGCGACGGGCCACCGGCATCCCCATGCGGCTCATCCGGCTGCGTCATCGTTCCGCCTCAGCCCCAGCGGCGGCGCACCGCCAACGCGATCATGACGATTCCCGCCACGGCCATACCGGCCAGGATCGCTCCCGGACCGAAAAAGCCACCGAACTCGTTCCACTCGCGACGCATGACAACCATCACGCAACCAAAAGGAAAGGCCAGGACGAGGCCGCCCAGGATCGCCATGATCGTCGCAGCGAGGCTGACGGGCTCTCGCGTCCTCCGGACCTCCTCCAGGAAGGGCGACAGCGGCGGGCGGTGATCGGGATCATTCATGGCGTCGGGGCACCATCAGACGGATCGCGAAAAACACGACGAGCAGGCCGGCAACGGCCACGAATATGATGCTGTGATCGGATTCGCGGGGCTGGGCGTACGCAAATCGATGATGAAGCATAGCAAGCCCGGTACAAGCAGCACCAGCCCGATCAGCAGCATCGGGATGGACGACACCGCCTTCAAGCGACCGCTTGACGCGCATGGTTGAGGCTACGAGGGCGTCATGGGTCGTCCCGTTGACCCCGCCCGCGCCTGATCGCGAGGACGATCAGCACGATTCCGGCGATGGCCGCGCAGATGAACAACAGTCCGATCGGATCGACCAGATCATTGCGCGTGATCTCATTGGGGAAGACGACGAGGACGCAGGCGGCGGGAAACAGCAGGACGAGGCCGGCAATGACCGCGAGCGCAGTCAGACAGCCGGAGCGTCGCTGCGGCGGTGGAAGTTCGGGCGGAAGGATGGGACGTTCACTCATTGCAAGGCGACACCATGAGCCAGAGCGCGATCGCGCCGATGACGAACCAGCCGAACGAAACGGCGAAGTCGGACAACGAATTCTGCCGTAGAGCAGCCTCGCTGGACAGAGCGCCGGGGCCCCTGCTGCGGTGAGGTCAGATCAGACTCCGGCTCACTCACGCCCGTTGGCCCTTCGCCAGCCGGGCGCGGATGCCGTCGATGGCGCCGTTGCGGTAGAACAGATTGTAGGTGTCGAACGGGATGATCTCGCCGCGCTCGGTGACGAAATGGATGCAGGAGCGCTTGACGTTGCCGACACAGAAATTGAAGCGGTCGAGGAACTGCACGATGGTAACGCGAAACACGTGCTCGTAGCCGAGATTGTCGGGCACCTGGACCGAGGGCAGGCAGCAGAGGAATTCGGCGACGCGCTCGCTGGTATTCAGCGGCCCCGACGACAGCGAGAACAGCTCGATGAACTTGTCGCGCAGCGCCGGATATTTCTCCGGGCTGATCGTGTTGGGCATCACCGACAACAGTTCCTCCTGGGGCACCATCGCGGTCAGCGGCAGCACCGTCGTGCCATTGCGCAGGCCATAGCCGATCGAGATGCTCTCGGGGTTGCAAGGCAGCGGGATCATGTCCTGCTCGCCAAACACGCCGGTCGCGACGACACGGCGGCGGATCTCCGACAGCATGATGCGGTCGGTGTCCTTGTCGAAGCCGGCGTTGCGGCCGGCGTCCTGCACCGGCTGCAGGGTCACGCCGCGCACGCAGGACCATTGCAGCGCATGACGCACGATGTCGCCGATCTCGTCGTCATTGACGCCGCGCTTGATGGTCGCCACCAACGTCGTCGAGATGCCCTCGCGTTCGAGATTTTCCAGCGCCTGCTGGCGGATGCGGCGCAGATCGGCACCGCGGATGTCGGTGAGGCCGGCGCGCGACAGCGAATCGAACTGCAGATAGACTTCGAGCCCGCGCCTGTTCTCGGCCAAGCGCGCCACGAAGTCCGCCTCGCGGGCGATGCGCAGGCCGTTGGTGTTGATCATGACGTGGCGGATCGGGCGGGCGCGCACCGCAGCCAGGATGTCGAAGAATTGCGGATGAAGCGTCGGCTCACCGCCGGAGATCTGTACGAGGTCCGGCTCGCCCTCGCTTGTCACCAGCGCGTCCAGCATCCGCTCGACGGTCGCAAGCGGGGTGAAATGCGCCCGCTGCGGCGACGATTCGGCGAAACACACCGGGCAGGTTAGGTTGCAGTGATCGGTGATCTCGATCAGCGCCAGGCAGGAATGCTGCTCGTGGTCCGGGCACAGGCCGCAATCATAGGGGCAGCCATATTCGGTGCGGCGCTGGAAGCTGAGCGGCGTATCGCCCGGCTTGATGAACGCCTTGCAGCGCCGCCAATAGGCCGCGTCATCGGAGACAAGCGTCGACTGCACGCCGTGCTCCTTGCAGCGCTTCTCGTACCAGACCTCGTTGTCCTGGATCTGGATCTTGGTCGGCACCAGCGCGAGACACGTCTCGCACAGGGATTGGGTCTGTCCCCAGAACACATAGGGACGTGACTTACGCAGCGGCGCGTTCATGCATGACCTTCGATTGCGGCGCGGTTGCCAGCATCGCCAGGGCGTAGGCCGCAATGGCGAGCGACAGCAGGTGAAACAAGGTGAAGGGGCCAACGACCGGCCCGTACGGCTTGAAAAATTCCCAGACGAAGCGCTGCACGCCGTAGACCAGAAGCGCGAGATAGAAGCCGCTGTCGATCACCGCCGCATTCCGCCTGAGCACCGCGACGACATAGGCGGCGGCAAAGGTGGCCATCGCGAGGCTCTCATAGAGCTGCACCGGATGGCGCTGGATGCCGTCGCCGAAATCATGGCCCCAGGGCAGAGCCGTCGGCGTGCCGTAGGTGAAATCGTCGAGCCCGGCCGCAAAGCAGCCAATCCGCCCGACGGCGACCCCGACCGCGAACGGCAGTGCAAAGCGCGCCCCGGTGCGCAAGGTGATGCCGTGGCGCCATTTGTAGAGTTCGACCGCGATAATGCCGCCGGCGAGCGCGCCCTCGACCGAGCGCGCCAGCCCGGCCATCCCGGAGAGCCACAGGTTCAGCGTGCCGAACAGATACGCGCCGAGGCCGGCGCCGAATACGAGCGCGGCGATATAGGGCCATTCGGTCGACTGCCGGGGAAAGCTCACGCCGCCAAAGCGCGCGAGCCACCAGCCGGCGGCCGCCGCGCTGAGCCAGGCACCGACGTCGAAGATCGCGTGGAGAACGGCGCCGTCCATGCCTGCCCTGAGAACTTCCCAAATCCGGTTGCATCCGGACTATGACAAGTTCCAGCAGGCAAAGGCAATGCCGGGATCGGATCAGCCCGTCGCGGCCTGCTCGGTAGGATAGACGCCGCGCAACACCTCTTCGAAATGCGTCTTCACCGCCTCGTTGCACAGGCAGGAGCGCTGTTTCAGCGCCTCGAAGTCGCGCACCATGAAGGCGCCGCGCCGCGTGTCGAGAATTCCTTCCGCCCTGAAGGTCTGCACGACACGGCTGACATAGCTGCGGCCGACACCGAGCAAGGTCGCCAATTGCTCGTGGGTCAGCGGCACGATCGGCTCGCCATCCGTGCGGTCCAGCGCCGCGACGATCCACTTCGCCGTGCGCTGTTCGATCGAATGGATGGCGTTGCAGGCGGTCGACTGAAACACCTGCGCCAGCATGCAATCGGCATAGCGGGCGAACACGTTGCGCAGCGTCTTCGATTGCAGCTTGGCGGCGGCGAGTCGCGACAGCGGCAGCCGCGCAAAGGGCCCGCCGAACTTGACGACGATGCGCGTATAGGCAGGCAGGAAGCCTTCGCTGACGATGCCGCCCACCGCGCCCTCACGTCCGACCAGGATGGTTTCGACGTCGCGACCATCCTCGTTCGGCACCAGATAGGACGTCAGCGCCGGCCCGCAGGGGAAATGCACGATCTGAACGTCGTCGCCGGGACGGTAGAGCAGATCATTCGGCGCCGCCGCGTCCTCGACGAGATGCGGCGCGATGAGCGCGTAGTCGGCCGGACTCAAGCGTCGCAGCAGATTGTTGTAGGGCCGCTCCCGGGACAGCGTCGTCACAGCTTGGTTCAGCATCATCGTTCCCCGCGCCATGCGCATGTGCGTGATCCCCGCCCCTTGTGTTCACAAGTGCACCGACACAGGAACTCTGATATGCTGCCTTCGGTTCCAGGAACCCCCCGGCGCGCTTACAAGGAGGCGCCGGGCAGCGGGGCCTTCACCCGGAACCCCGCAGATCATGACAAGCTCGCAGTCCAGCGTGCCCGAGCATTATCAGGACGTGCTGGTCGTCGAAGACGACCCGATCATTGCGCTCGGCCTCGAAGATACGATTACGGATCTTGGCATTCCCCTCATCAGAGTCGCGGCCAATGTGGCCAGCGCTCTCGCCATGATCGAGGAGCGCGTACCGCAATTCGCGCTGCTCGATGTCGGCCTCGTGCGCGAAAAGAGCTTCGCGATCGCCGAGCGGCTGACAACGCTCGGCATTCCCTTCGCATTCTCGACCGGCTACGGCGCCGACCGCGTGCCGGCGGCGTTCGGCGACCGGCCGCGGCTGCCGAAGCCGTGTCCGACCGAGGCGCTGGAGGCGGTGTTGCGGCGGCAGGCTTAGCTGCCGCCGCAACACCCTACTGCGTTTTCGAGTGCGGCCGCCGGCTCAGCCGAGCTTCGGGTCGAGGGTCGTCGACCACAGCGCGACGTCGGCGCGATCGCGCAGCGTCACGGTCATCTGTCCGCTCTCGCCGTCGATCTTGACGTGGCCGAAGAACTGCATGCCGGCGGACGGCGGCAGGTTCTGCTTGTCGAGACCGGGCGCCTTGATGAAGCGCACCTCGGGGCCGAAGGTGTTGTCGAGCTCGTTCGGACCGAACGTGCCGGCATGCAGCGGACCGGAGACGAACTCCCAGAACGGCTCGAAGTCCTGGAACTGCGCCTTGTTCGGATCGTAGTAATGCGCGGCGGCGTAATGCACATCCGCCGTCAGCCAGACGGTGTTCGGGATCGGCGCCGTCTTGATGAAGCGCAGGATCTCGGCGATCTCCAGCTCGCGCCCGCGCGCCGGACCATCGCCCTGCGCAATCGCCTCGGAGCCCTTCTTGTTGGTCGCGTCGTCATAGACGATCAGGCTGAGCGGCATGTCGGAGGCAATCACCTTCCAGGTCGCGCGCGAGTTCAGCAGCGCCTGCTTCAGCCAGCGCATCTGCTCGGGCCCGATGAAATAGGACGACGGGCCATATTTGTCCTCGAGGTTCGGGCCGTTGGCGCCGCGATAGCTGCGCTCGTCGAGCACGAAGACGTCGAGATGCGGGCCGTAATTGATGGTGCGATAGACCCGGCCCGGCTCGGCGATGCTCTCGCGCATCGGATACATCTCGTGGAAAGCGCGGGCCGCGCGCGCGGCGAGCAGCTGGATGTTGCGCTCCTTGTAGGCCGCCGGCAGCTCCTTGGAGGCCGACCAGTTGTTGGTCACCTCGTGATCGTCCCACTGCACGAAGATCGGCACCTCGGCATTGAAGGCTCGAACGTTCTCGTCGAGGAAGTTATACTTATGAGCCGCGCGGAATTCGTCGAGCGTCTCGGCGACCTTGGCCTTCTCTTCCACCGTCAAGTTTTTCCAGACCTTGTTGTCCGGCAGCTTGACCTCGGACTTGATCGGGCCGTCGGCATAAATGGTGTCGCCGGAATGGAGGAAGAAGTCGGGCCGGTGCTTCTTCATGGTGGCGAAGGTGAACATGCCGCCATCGTCGGGATTGATGCCCCATCCCTGCCCCGCCACGTCGCCGCCCCAGACGAACGAGACGTCGCGCTTGTTGCCGGGCGCGGTGCGGAAGCGGCCGACCACCGCCTCGCTCTCGACGGCGGTGTGCGAGAGGTCGCGGAATTTGACGCGGTAGAAGATGTCCTGGCCGCTCGGCAGATTCTCCAGCAGCATCTTGGCGGTGAAATCGCTTTCGGGCAGCGCCGCGACCGGCGCCAGGCTGCGCGCGTTCTTGAACGACTCCGTCGTCGCGACCTCGACCAGCATTTGCGACGGGCGGTCGGCACGGGCCCAGACCACGCCGCCATCCATGCTGACGTCGCCGGACTGGACGCCATGCGTGATCTGCGGCCGGTCGGCGGCGCGGCTCAGATAGGGCATCGACAGCGTCGTGACGCCGGCGGCAGCCACCGTCGAGAGGAAACGGCGGCGGGACAGCTTGGACAGCTGCGGGCGCGAAAGGTGAATGGTCATGCGAATCTCCTGCTTGGATGGCGCGTGCAATCAGCGCCGCCGCCACCACGGCAGGCCTAGAAAAGATTGGTGACGCTGGAATAACACGACCACACCGAGCGCATCGGGATACCGTTCACAGGCAGGACCGTTGGGGAACGGGCGGGCTCAGGTGCCGGCGGCGCGCAATTGCGCGCCGGTGCGCTGCAGATTGGCCGGCATGCTCATCAGGATCAGCTTGCGGTCGGCGACCGCGTTGTGGAACTGCTCCAGAGCAATGTTGAACGCGGTGAGAGCGGCATGCTCGATCGCGCCATCCTCGAAGCAGGTCAGCGTATTGCGCAGGATCTCGTCGGCCTCACCTTGCAGCTGATCGAGCTCCTCGGTCGAATCGCTCTTGCGTGCGATCGTGATCATCTCCAGCAGCCGGTCGCGCAGCGAGCTGTTGATGGTACGTTCGTCCCGCTTGAGATAGCCGGCGAACCAGGCGCCCGCCGAGCCCATCGCCGAAAGCGTCATCAGCCCCCACCAGATGTAGTCGCTGTAGCGGTCCAGAAACGTCTTCTCCTCGCCGTCGACGAATGCCGCGGCGCCGGGATGGGCGGGAATCGCAGCGTCCTTGTCGGTGTCGGGGGTCTCGATCTTGGCGGCCAGCGGGAATTCCGACATCAACTGCTGGCGCACCGAGAACAATTGGCGGGTGAACGTCGACACCGTCGCATCCGACAGGCCCTTCCGCGCCACGATGTGGTGAGTGAAGCTGATGGTCTTGACTTCGTCCTCGGGCCGGTCCGGCGAGCCGCCAAAGGCACCGGCGGGGATATCGGTCGATTCATATTCGGGATGGTTCTGCGCGATCGCCTCGGCGGAGTCGATCGCCAGGAAGGTCGGCACGCCACCATCCTTGGTCGCGGCGGCGATGGCATCCGCGGTGATCTTGCTATTGACCGGCCCGGCCGCGAGATAGACATCCGCCTTCTGGTTGCGTACCGCCTCGGCCGCCTCCGAAATCGGAAATTGGATGATTTCGACCTTGCTGGCATCGACGCCGTATTGATGCAGGACGACCTTCAGCAGGTTCACGTTTGCCGGGGTCCGCCCGATAATGCCGACCTTGTGCCCGGCCAATTGCGAGATCTTGGTGATCTTGGCACCACTCTTGCGCCCTTTGCCCTTGGCCACCGGCGGCACCCAGAGCACGGCGACGTTCTTGCGCAGGGTCGCGACGGCCTGGGCATTCTTCGGCACTTCGAGGTCGCCGCGCACGATCGCGAGATCGACCTTGGCAGCGGCAAGCGCCTGCGCGCTCTCGGCCGCGCCTTCGGTCGGAACCGGACGGAGCCGCACCGCGGCATGGGATTGCGAAAAGGCTTGTGTGAGGGCTTGGACGACCTTGAGGTCGTCACTGTTCGGGGGACCGACCGCGATCTTCAGGGTCACCGGCCGCATCGCGAAATAGTAGGCACCCGCCAGCGCGCCGACAATCGCGAGGATCCCGGCGATGACGATGAACACGGCAGGGCGCATTTGCGAGCGCTGCGCTGGCGTGGTCTGTGGGTCTACCAGGTCCGGTCCTCCGGTCATCCGACGGCTCGGAAGCGGCGCCACGCGCAGCGCCGCCTGCCCTCGTTCTGCTCTAGAGGTAGACTGTAGCAAATTTCTTGTCCGCCCGGGGTGACATCTGCGTCATGGTTACCGGACCCAAGTGGCCCGATCATCGGGGCAGTTCCATGACCCGGCGGGATCGGCCGGGTGAGAGCTGCCTTTTGAACGATGTGGCGCGATCATCGCGACGGCTGCACATTGTAGCCCGTAAAGGTCCGGGTGCGGCACAAGGGCGCGGGCCATCCACGAGGTGAACGGGAGGTTGACATGATGGAACGATTATCTGCGGAGGCACGGAGCGACGCGCTGCGGAGACTCCCCGGCTGGACCGAGCTGGACGGCCGCGACGCGATCACCCGCAGCTTCACGTTCCGGGACTTCAACGAAGCGTTCGGCTTCATGACGCGGGTCGCGCTCATGGCCGAGAAGCGCGATCACCACCCCGAATGGCGCAACGTCTACCGCACCGTCGAGGTCGTGCTCTCGACGCATGATGCCGGAGGCCTGACGCGGCTTGATGTCGAGCTCGCCGAGGCGATGGATGCGATCGCCGCATCGATGGCCTGAACCCGGCCCTGCGACTTGCGGCAGCATTGGCCATCCCCACATGTGCCGGGGATGGCGCTCCATGGCGACATCCGGAACCTGGAGATGACACATGGCGTCGGATACGACCGACTACAGCGTGGGTTTCGAGCCTGCCGACCGGCTGGCGCGGGACCGCGACACTGTGCGCCGGCGGTTCTGGGTCAAGTTCAAGCAGGTCGTTGCCCGGCTGCCCTTCGCCGAGGATCTGCTTGCCGCGTATTACTGCGCCTTCGACAAGGAGACGCCGCGGCACGTCCAGGCCGCGCTGCTTGGCGCCATCGCCTACTTCATTCTGCCGTTCGATTTTCTGCCCGACGTGATGCCGGTTCTCGGCTTCACCGATGACGCGGCCGTGCTCGCCACGGCCATCCGCATGGTGGCCTCGCACATCACGCCGGACCATCGCGCTGCTGCGCGCGATGCGCTTGCGCGGCTCGCTGCGAAGCATGATCCGGATGCGGAAGCTGACGCCGGTTGATGCCGACTGGCCTTGGATGGCCACACTCATCGTCTGGACTGCTCAACAAAAAGCCCCGCCATGCGGCGGGGCTTTTCATTTGCTTCGACCTGGACTGAGCCGGGATCAGCCGCTCACCGCTGTCCCCGAGCCTGGGCGCGGGCGCTGCCGGTCTTTTCGGCCTCCCAGGCCTGATACTGCTTGAACAGGGCTTCCCGCTCGGCGTCGCTCTGAAGGTTCTTGCCGGCGTTGCTCTGCTTCAGGAAGTCGTCGAAGCGATCGCGCTGGGCGCCTTCCATCGCGTGGCTCTCGAGCCATTTGCTCGCCGAGGGAAGACGCTGCCAGCCCGCCAGCGGCGCCGAGAGCGAGACTTCCTTCCACTTCGGATGGAAAGGCGGGTTCTGGAACGCCGGAAACTTGGTGAAGAACGCATCGACGAAGGTCGCGAGCTTGCGATAACGATCGGTGTTCGGCGCCCAATTATAGGCCGCGAGCACCGCCGGCACTGCGATCGTATCCACCTTCTCGCCCTCGGCGATCAGGTTCGGATAGTCCTTCGCGGTCAAGGTCGCCGGGAGATAGTCGTTCTGCAGCGGCCGGTCGTAGTCCACATTGACGAGATGGAAGCGGCCGTCGTTCACGAAGTTGCTGACCGACTTGTAGGGCTTGCCGCCGACGACGATGACGGCGTCGAGCTCGCCGCGCTTCAGCTTCTCCATCGCGATGCGCTGCTCGATGTAGAGGAAGTTCGCCCGCAGGCCGAGCCGTTCGAACACGGTCAGCGCGGTCACGAAGGTGCCGCCATTGGGCAGGTCGACGCTGACACGGCGACCCTCGAGGTCGCGCAGATTACGCACCGCACGCGGCGCGATCACCTGCATCTCCTCATTGTAGAGCTTGGTGACGTAGGTGAACTGCTTCTTGATGTCCTTGGCGAAGCCCTTGCGCTCCAGATAGTCCAGCGTGTCGGCGCGGACGACGCCGAGGTCGACACCCTGCAGGAACAGGATGTCGGCCACGCTCTGCACCGAGCCGCGGCCGACGATCGGCAGAACGCGCAGATTGTTGCCGTCATCCAGCAGCGAGGCGAGGTCGGCGCCGAATTGCACATAGGTGCCGCCGATCGTGCCGGTGATCAGCGTCACCGTATTGGCGTTCAACGCCTGCTTGGTCTGCACCGAGCCGAACTGGAAGATCGCCTTCAGGCTGTCGCTGACCTTGGCGGGATCGAATTCGCTCTCCTCGGCATGGGCAGAAAATCCGAGCGCGAGGATGATGGCGGCAACGGCCGCTCCAAAAAGACGTCGCATGTATCCCCCTTCATTCAAGTCGGGCACATGATCGCTCACCGGAACGCGGACAGCGCCGGGTCAAAGCGGGCGCCGAGGATTGGTTCGAAGATCATGTCTAAAAGCAAAAAACCAAACACGACGGCAACAGCCGCCATGTGTGCTCAATTCTGCAGCTGGTCGAGGCGCCGCTGCGCTTCGGATGAACCGAGCTGAGCCGCCCTGCGATACCAATTGCGGGCGGCCGTCGGATCGGCATTGATGTTGCGGATGTCCTTGGTTCCGAGCACATGCGGATCATAGGTCTGCGCCAGCATCAGTGCCGCCGCCGGCTCCTGTGCTTCGGCCGCACGCTCGAGCAGCAGGCGGGCGGACGGAATATCGCCTGCCGCGAGCAGCCCCTTGGCGCGCTTCATGATGCCGGCCAGCTCATCCGGCTCCAGCCGCCGCGTCTGCACCGGCGGAGGGGCCGCCGTCACAGCGCCCAGGCCCGGAGCCACGATCGCGGCTCCGGCACCGGGGGACGTGATGGAGGACGGCGCCATGGCCGAGGACCCGGCCGGCGCGGCAGCCGCGTTGGGTGCAGCAGGCGCAGGCTGAGTAACGACGCGGTTCTGCAGCGCAGTCTGATACGCGTTGGCGATGTCGTCCCGGCTCGGCGCGACGGCCGCGGTCTGCACCGGCGAGGCCACGGCGGACGCTTCCGGCGGCAGTCGGGCCGGCTCATTCAGCTGCATGTCACGCGCAGTCAGCTGGGTGCCGCTGGGCTGGGGAGGCGCGGTGGGATCAGGGGTGCTGCCGATGATCGATGCCTTGGCGGTGGCGATGAGGTCGCGGGTCGCATCCGACGTCACCAGCGCGAACAGCATGGCGACGCCGGCCGCGGCAAGAACAGCCAACAGAATGCGCGACGAGATCGACGTGCGGCGCGCCCGCGCCGGCCACTGCTCCTCGAACTGCGTGCTCTCGATGGGATGACCGCTCTCATATTCGGAGAGGAACATCGGCATGGACTCGTCGGCCGGATAGTTGTCCTGGGCCGACCTGCCGAAACGATAGGTCCGATTGCGCTCAGGCGGCGGATCGTCAGGAAAAGGACCAAATCCAGATTCAGGTTGGTTCCTGTCCTCGAAACGTCCGCGGGTCGTCCGCTCAGCCATGGCCTTCTTCCCCATCTCACGTCACGCAACACACGTGCGGTCTCAAGCTCGTCAGAAGCTCGAGACCGTTACGATTGTTAGAGGCACCCCACTGCCACCAACTAATTGACTAATTGAATCCGACTAAAAGTGGACAAGAGCTGGCGCGATTCTGGGTAAATTATGATCTCATTGTGGCGAGCTGATCAGATTATTGCCCCGCGCAACGTGTGATAATCAAGAGGCAACAACGACTAATCACCCGAATTTACCGTGCCACAATTTGCCTTGGTTGCATTAACCAAAACACGCTCGTTTTCAGTTTTTCGTCACCAGGTTGCAGCCGTCTGGCGGCAGACGTGGCGTGACCGGCTCTGGCTGGTATCAGAAGATTGCCGTCGGACGATCATTCCGCACCGAAGTTCGTTGATCGCCCGCGACGGGCCAGCAGGCGATCAGGACGTATCAAATTAGGTCCGAAATGCAGCGCGCCGGCCACAAGGCCGGCGCTTTTTGACCGCGCATGACAACGCACGCCCCTCAACCAGGGCAGGCGATTCTCACGGCGTCACGGATGCAGGATCACCTTGCCCATGGCCTGCCGCCCAGCGAGGACCTTGAGGGCATCAGCCGTCTGCGCCAGTGGGAAGGTCCGATCGACATGCGACGACAGCTTGCCTTCCGCCGTCCACTGCACGAGCTTCTCGAGATTGGCGCGGTTCTTTTCCGGATTGAGCCGTGTCCATGCGCCCCAGAACACGCCGCGAATGTCGCAGCCCTTCAACAGCGCGAGGTTGAGCGGCATCTTCGGAATGTCACCGGCGGCAAAGCCGATCACGAGGAAGCGGCCTTCCCAGGCGATCGAGCGCAACGCCGCTTCGGCGTAAGTTCCGCCGACCGGATCGAAGATGATGTCGGCGCCCTTGCCATCGGTCAGGCGGCGCAGGCCTTCCTTCAGATCTTCCTTGGCGTAGTTCAAGGTCAGCGTTGCGCCATGCTGCCGCGCGAATTCGAGCTTCTCGTCTGACGACGCGCAGGCGATGACCTTCAGCCCCATCAGCTTGCCGAGCTCACAGGCCGCAAGACCGGTGCCCCCGGCAGCGCCGAGCACCGCGAGTGTCTCGCCGGGCTTGGGGCTGGCGCGATCCTCCAGCGCATGCAGCGCCGTTCCGTAGATGATGATGATGCCAGCGGCGCGGTCGAAATCGAGATTGTCGGGGATCTTGACGATCGCGGCGGCGGGCAGCGCGATCTTCTGGCGGGCACCGTTATGTCCGCAGGACGCCACCACCCGGTCGCCGGCCTTCAGATCGGTTACGCCTTCGCCGACGCTCTCGATGACACCCGCGACCTCCGCGCCCGGCGAGAACGGGAACGGCGGCTTCATCTGGTACTTGCCCTGGATCATCAGGATGTCGAAGAAGTTCAGCGCCGCAGCCTTGATCGCAATGACGGCCTCCCCGGGACCAGCCACCGGATCCGGCACGTCCGCAAGGACGAGATCGTCCGGCTGACAGAATTGCGAGCAGAGAATGGCTTTCATGGGCGCTCCTTGGCTGTTGTCCGGACCGGGCCCGGCTTTTGGAACGTCATGCCGGATTTGCACCCCCGCGACAATCGCCATCACGTGCGCTTCACACGACGAGCAGCGACAAATACCGCCACTCGGAACAAAGACGCTCCGACGTGCGTCGAAGTCACGATCACCCGATGTGACGATGATCGCGCGGAGCTTGCCGCGCGACCGACGCGCGCGGCCGTCGATCCGGCTTTGCAAACGATGCGTTTAGCCGCTATCCCTCGCCGCAGCCGGTCGGCGATTCCGGGCCATTATGCAGTCACATTATTGGTCGAACGAAATCGCAGGGGAACTTAGCTTCATCATGTTTTTATTGCGATTGTCGACAGTGCTGGCGGCCGGCGTACTCGTGCTCGGCGGGCCGTCCCTGGCTTTGGCCCAGACGGCAGCACCAAAGGCCGGAGCCAAGGCTGCGGCGCCACAGCCGAAAGCCTCACCCAAGACCGAGGCGAAACCGGCAGTCCCGAACATTGGCGGCGTGGAACCGACGCTGATCGGCCAGTTCGGCGGATGGGGCGCCTATACGGCCGCGCCGGGTGGCAAGAAGGTCTGCTTTGCCCTGGCCAAGCCCGCCTCGTCGAAAACCAATCCCGCCAATCGTCCGCGCGATCCAGCCTATGCCTTTGTCTCGACCCGGCCGGCCGAGAAGGTGACCAACGAGGTCTCGATCATGATCGGCTACGCGCTGAAGCCGGGCTCCGAGGCAACGCTGGACGTCGGCGGGGCCTCTTATGCGATGTACACCCAGGGTGACGGGCTCTGGATCAAGAATGCGGCCGAGGAAGAGCGCATGGTGGATGCGATGCGCAAGGCTCCCGAGGCCGTGGTCAAGGGCGTCTCGGTCAAGGGGACCGAGACCACCGACGTGTTCTCGCTGAAGGGCTTGGCGCAGGCGCTCGATCGCATCGCCCAGGACTGCCGCCGCTAGGTCAGGTCACGCTTTTACCGCCCTGTCTTGCCGGTCGCATTTGCCGGCCGGATCGTTATATAAGGCCACGAAAGCCTTCGGCCGCAGCGGCCGGGCAGCATTTTGGGCCCCTGGACATGGCAAGGACTGCCGGGCTGCGCGAACCCGACGCGCCCCTCGAAAAGACCCCGCTCGAAACCTACGTGCCGCCGGCGAAGCCGTCGCTGATCGGGTTGTCGCGCGCGGAGCTGGCGGCCAGGCTCGGCGACGTCGGCGTTCCCGAGCGGCAGCAGAAGATGCGGGTGCAGCAGCTGTGGCACTGGATCTACTTCCGCGGCGCCAGATCGTTCGACGAGATGAGCTCGGTGTCGAAGGATACGCGCACCGCGCTGGCCGAGCGCTTCACGGTCGACCGCCCCGAGGTGGTGGCCGAGCAGATCTCCAATGACGGCACCCGCAAATGGCTGCTGCGGCTGCCGAGCGGCGACGATCTGCAGAAGGCGCATGAGGTCGAATGCGTCTACATTCCGGAGACCGACCGCGGCACCTTGTGCGTCTCCTCCCAGGTCGGCTGCACGCTGAACTGCGCCTTCTGCCATACCGGCACACAGCGTCTGGTGCGCAATCTCACCGCGGGCGAGATCGTCGGCCAGGTCATGGTAGCGCGCGACCGGCTCAACGATTGGGCGGATCGCGAGACGCCGCACGGCAATCGCCTGATCACCAATATCGTCATGATGGGGATGGGCGAGCCGCTGTACAATTTCGACGCGGTGCGCGATGCGCTGCTGATCGTATCCGACAATGAAGGCATCGGCATCTCCCGACGCCGCATCACGCTGTCGACGTCGGGCGTGGTGCCGAACATCAAGCGCGCCGGCGAGGAAATCGGCGTCATGCTGGCGATCTCGCTGCATGCGGTGCGCGACGAGCTGCGCAACGAGCTGGTCCCGCTCAACCGCAAATATCCGATTGCCGAGCTGCTGCAGGCCTGCCGCGATTATCCCGGCGCCTCGAATGCCCGCCGCATCACCTTCGAATATGTGATGCTCAAGGGCGTCAACGATTCGCTCGACGATGCCAGGCTGCTGGTCAAGCTGCTCAAGGGCATTCCGGCCAAGATCAACCTGATCCCGTTCAATCCCTGGCCCGGCTCGGCCTATGAATGTTCGGACTGGGAACAGATCGAGAAATTCTCGGAATACGTCTTCAACGCGGGCTACTCCTCGCCGGTGCGCACGCCGCGTGGCCGCGACATCCTCGCCGCCTGCGGCCAGCTGAAGTCGGAAACCGAGAAGCTGTCGGCGCGCGAGCGCCAGGCGCTGCGCGCGATGGCGATGACGGATTGATAGTCTCGTCCTCGTCAGGCCAGCCATTAATGAGTCGTCATGGCCGGGCTTGACCCGGCCATCCACGTGTTTGCTCTGGAACGGACGACGCGGATGCCCGGGACAAGCCCGGGCATGACGCGTGGCGAAAGCAGGCCTCCATTGCCTAGAAATGGTTTCACGCCATGGCGCTGATCGGCCGGCTCGTCGTGATCGCATTCGCGTTCCTGGTCGCGTGCTTTGTCGCGGGACTGGTCGTCGTGACCGCCATTCTGTTCCCCGAACTATCAGATCTCGGCATCGCCCCGATCGACCAGAGCGCGTTCCAGATCGTCATCGGCTTCGGCTTCATCTTCGTATCCGGCTTCGCCTTGATCCCGGCGATGCTGATCGCCCTCATCACCGAGGCGTTGTCGATCCGCAGCGTGCTCGCTTATGCGATCGGCGGCGGTCTGGTCGGCGCGGCCTGTTATCTCGGCTTGATTCCGTTCGATCCGGAGACGTTTCGCTTCGACGGCATCGACCACCGCCAGTTCGAGATCCTGAGCGGGGCCGGCATCCTCGGCGGCCTCGTCTACTGGATGATCGCCGGGCGCAATGCCGGCCGCTGGCGCGAGCCGCCGCCCGCGTTTCCACCACCGCCGCCGCTGCCGTCGGGATCGCCGCGGTGATGGCCGGTCTTTCCAAGGCCACGCGCTTTCGCTAAACCGCGCGCCATGAACCGCACCGGTCTCTTCATCGCATTGTCGCTCGCGCTCGTCATCGGCGTGCTGTTCGGCGTCTACCCTGAGCTCGACCTCAAGCTGGCGGCGCTGTTCTATGATCCGCACACCCGCAGCTTCCCCTTGAAGCTGGACGGCTACGCCGCTTTCGCGCGCGACGCGGCGATGTGGGTCGCCTGGGGCCTCGCATTGCCCTCGATCGTCGCGCTGGTGGTCAAGCTGATCCGGCCCGACCGGCCGCTGCTCATCAGGGGCCGCACCGTCGCGTTCCTGCTGCTGACCCTGTCACTGTCGGCCGGCGTGCTCACCAATTTCACCTTCAAGTCCTATTGGGGCCGACCGCGGCCGGTCGTCGTCACGGAGTTCGGCGGCGACATGCAGTTCGTCCCGTGGTGGGATCCGCGCGGCGGCTGCGGCCGCAACTGCTCGTTCTTCTCCGGCGAGGGCGCCACAGCGTTCTGGACGCTCGCGCCGGCCGCGCTGACGCCCCCCGCGGTCCGGCCGATCGCTTACGGCGCCGCCGTGCTGTTCGGCCTCGCCACCTCAGTGCTGCGCATGGCGTTCGGCGGCCACTTCTTCACCGACGTCGCCGCCGCCGGCCTCGTCACCTTCCTCGTAATCTGGCTGACTCATGGCTACATCTACCGCTGGCCGTCGACGCGCCTGACCGACGCCGGCATCGATGCCGCATTGACGCGGATCGCCTGGCCGGGCTTCCGGCTGATACGCCGGCTGTTTCGCTCCCGCCGCCGGACCGCGGGGGCCAACCCTGCGGCCTGAGCGCGATTAATCGCGTGCCCAAGGCGACGAAATCTGTTATTCGCCGCCGAATTTCGCAACGAAACCGTCACCACCACCCGGTTGAACTCCACATGACCACGATCCTGAAGGGCCTGCCCAAGGGCGAGAAAGTCGGCATTGCCTTCTCCGGCGGGCTCGACACGAGCGCAGCATTGCTCTGGATGAAGCAGAAGGGCGCGCGCTGCTTCGCCTACACCGCCAATCTCGGCCAGCCCGACGAATCCGATTATGATGAGATCCCGCGCAAGGCGATGAGCTTCGGCGCCGAGAAGGCGCGTCTGGTCGATTGCCGGACCCAGCTGGTGCATGAGGGCATCGCCGCGATCCAGTCCGGCGCCTTCCACATCTCGACCGGCGGCGCGACCTATTTCAACACGACACCGCTCGGCCGCGCCGTGACCGGCACCATGCTGGTCGCCGCGATGAAGGAGGACGGCGTCAACATCTGGGGCGACGGCTCGACCTACAAGGGCAACGACATCGAGCGGTTCTACCGCTACGGCCTGCTCACCAATCCGAACCTCAAGATCTACAAGCCGTGGCTCGACCAGCAGTTCATCGACGAGCTCGGTGGCCGCGCCGAGATGTCGGCGTTCCTCACCGCCAACGGCTTCGACTACAAGATGAGCGCCGAGAAGGCGTATTCGACCGACAGCAATCTGCTCGGTGCCACCCACGAAGCCAAGGATCTCGAGAACCTCAATAGCGGCATCCGCATCGTCAACCCGATCATGGGCGTGCCGTTCTGGCGCGAGGACTGCATCGTCAAGCCCGAGACGGTCGTGGTGCGCTTCGAGGAAGGCCAGCCGGTGGCGCTGAATGGCCAGACCTTCACCGATCCTGTGGCGCTGTTCCTGGAGGCCAATGCGATCGGCGGCCGCCACGGTCTCGGCATGTGCGACCAGATCGAAAACCGCATCATCGAGGCCAAGAGCCGTGGCATCTACGAGGCGCCGGGCATGGCTCTCTTGCACATCGCCTATGAGCGGCTGCTAACCGGCATCCATAACGAGGATACGATCGAGCAGTATCGCATCAACGGCCTGCGCCTCGGACGCCTGCTCTATCAGGGCCGCTGGTTCGACTCGCAGGCGCTGATGCTGCGTGAGACCGCGCAGCGCTGGGTGGCCAGCGCGATCACCGGCGAGGTGACCCTGGAGCTGCGCCGCGGCAATGACTATTCGCTGCTCAACACCGAGAGCCCGAACCTGACCTATCAGCCGGAGCGGCTGAGCATGGAAAAGGTCGAGGATGCCGCCTTCACGCCCGCCGACCGCATCGGCCAGCTGACGATGCGCAATCTCGACATCACCGACACCCGCACCAAGCTGAAGCTCTATTCGGAGACCGGCCTGTTGACGGGGTCGGAAGGCGCGCAGATCTTCCAGCTCGGCCACGACAAGGGCTGAGCGAAGGCTGAGGCAAGATACAGGGCCGTCTCCACCGCTGTCGTCCCTGCGAACGCAGGGACCCATAACCACCGGCGGGTCTCGTTGACAGACGGTGGTAGCTCCAGCTCTCGCAAAACTCGATCCTGTGAGTATGGGTCCCACGTTCGCGGGGACGACACCGAATAAGACGAGACAGGTTGTCTCCAGCAAAATGGCCGGGATCGCTCCCGGCCATTTTCATTTTGTCTCGGTCGCGGCGCCTCAGCGCGGCGGCGCGATGCCCGGGGGCGGCGGCGGTAGCGCGGCCTGGCCGCCATTCAGCAGCGGCGTGATGCGGCGGACCGTGACGCGGCGGTTGATGCGGCTCGGTCCCTGCGTCTGCTCCTTGAGGTACTGCTCGCCATAACCCTGCGACGTCAGGTTCTCGGCGGGAACGCCGAATTGCTGGGTCAGCAAGGTCGCGACCGATTCGGCGCGGCGGTCCGAGAGCGACAGATTGTCCGTCTCGTTGCCGACCGCATCGGTGTGGCCCTCGATCAGGAAGACCTCGCGCGGGTTGCGCTGGATCGCCTGGTTGAGGCCGTCGGCGATGACCTGCAGCTTCGCCACCTGATCAGGGCCGATCTCCCACGATCCCGTCTCGAAGGTGATCGTGTTGAGATCGATCGACGGCATCAGCTGTCGCACCGACGGCGAGTAGCGGACTTCATCGAGCGAGTAGCGGCGCTGGACGCGCTCCACGGGCGGCGCGACCAGCGTGTCGTAGATGACATCCGGCGGCGCCTCCTCGGCGTCGACGATGTAGCGGTTGTAGGGGATGCGGATCTCCGGCGGCGGCAGATCGACATAGAAGCCGCCGACCGCCTGGGGATCGCGGTAGGTATTGTCGATGATGATGATCTCGCGGCCGCCGATATCACGGCGGATGCGGCGCAGCAGCCGCCCGTCGGGCGCGGTGATCGTCACGATCTGGCTGCCGTCCGGGCGGATCACCACGGTGCGTGTCTCGCCGCGGTCCTCCCGCATCACGCGGATGTCGCGGGCGCCGTAGCGGAAGCGCTCGAGCTCGTCATGACGCACGAACTCCTGCCCGCCCGGATCGCGCACGATGACGCGGCCGGGCTCATAGATCAGGGTGCGACCGCCTTCCTGAACCTCGCGGCGCTGACCGCGGAAGTCCTCGAGGCGCTGCGGCCCCACCAAGGGCGCGCCAGGCGCAATCGGCGTGAGCTGCTGGGGTGACGGTGGGGGCGGCGCGGGAATCGGAGCTGCCACCTGCGGCGGCGGCCGATTGGTCATCGCCGGCGGTCCGGCGGGCGGCACCGCACCCTGCGCACCGGCTCCGGGACCAGGTCCCGGTCCAGGTGCCGGCGTAGCTCCCGGTCCACCTGGACCCGGACCAGCGCCGGGACCAGCGCTCGCCGGCGGCGGCGAGGCAGGCTGGGCATTCTGGGGCGGCGTCTGGCCGGCCGGCGGTGTTGCCGGCGAGGACGGCGTTCCGGGCGCGGGTGCGATGGTTCCAGCCGGCGGCGGCGTGCCGCGCGGCCCAGCCCCCTGCGCACCGGGGCCAGGAGCGGCGGTGCCGGGAGCTGTCCCGGCGGCGCCGCCGGGACCCGCAGCGGGACCAGGGCCCGCCGGCGGCGTAGGCGGCGTGCCGGGACGAGCGCCGGGCGACGGCGCGCCAGGTTGCGCATTCGGGGGCGGCGTCTGCGCGGCCGGAGGCGTCGCCGGTGAAAGCGGCGTTCCGGGGCCGGGCGCGACGGTTCCGGCCGGCGGTGGCGGCGCGCCTCGCGGAGGCGATGCCCCCTGGGGAGCACCGGGCGGCGGAGCGCCGGCACCTGGCTGTATCGGGGGCCGCTGCCCGGGGCCACCTGGAGGAGTCGGCGCCGGCGTCGGCTGCGGAGACGGCGCCGCGGACGGCGGCGGCGTGTGCGCAGGCGGTAGCGCGTTCCCCGCCGCCGGAGGCGAAGGTGGCGGTGTCACGGCTGACGGCGGCGTTCCCGGCCGCTGGTTCGGTGCCGAACTCGACGGAGGCGGCGGGGCGGGCGTGACCACGGGAGGCGTGGGCGGCGTTGGACGCGCGGGAGCAGCCGCCGGCGGCGGCGCAGGCGGAGTCGCCGGACGTGCCGGCTCATGCGGCGGAGCCGGGGGAGGTGCGGGAGGCGGCGGCGTGTGCACTGGCGGAGCCGCGACAGGCGGCGCGGGACGCGCCGGCGGAGGTGCAGGCGGTTCGGCCCGTGGCGGCGGCGGCGCATGTGGCGGCTCAGCCCGCGGCGGCGGCGGTGGGGGTGGCGGCGGAGCAGCCGGACGTGGTGGCTCGGCCCGTGGCGGAGGGGGCGGCGGCGGCGCCGGACGTGGCGGCTCGGCCCGCGGCGGAGGAGGCGGTGGTGGAGGGGGAGCGGGACGCGGGGCCGCTGCCGGTGGCGGCGCGGGCGGCGGAGGTGCCGGGCGTGGCGCAGCGGCCGGCGGCGGCGCGGGAGGCGGCGGAGGCGCAGCCTGATGCGGTGGCGGCGCCCCAGGGCCGGGTCGCTGCGGCTGACCTTGCGGCTGCTGCTTCGGTCGGCCATCCGGACCGACTTCGCCGCCGCCCGGACCTTGGGCGACGACCATCGGCGCCCCCTGCGCGTAGGCTCCGGAGCTCGTCAGTTGCATTGCCGACAGCGCGGTCGTCGCAAGCAGCAGGACGCGAAGTTTGCTCATGTGAATTGTTTTCCCGAGACGTTCTTTTTGAAGCACGGCGTGATCAACAGCTATGCGTTAGGCTGGATTGTGGCGGGGTTCAAATTCGCGCGGCGATTTATTTCGACGTGAACCGGCTGCCGGACCGCCGCCATTCATGTTTCATTCAACCTTGATTTTCAAGGGCTTGCCGGGATTTAACGCTGCGGTGCCGGCCTACGCCGGTACCGTGCTCTGTCCACCATCATCACGGCTCAACCACGATCAATCCGTGGCCGGATTCGGCGTGGTCGGCCCCTGGGGTCCGCGCGCCGGCACCTCGTTGGGTGTTTCGCCCGGCAACTCGCGCGGCGGCGCCGGCATATCTGGCTCGTGCATCGGCGGCGGCACTTCGGGATTCGGATTGCCGACCGGGTCCTCCGGCGGTGGCTCCACCGGACGACCCGGCGTGGCCGGCGGAATCTCGGGCGGCTCGATCGGCATCACATCGAGACCTTGCGGTTGTCGCCAACGTGAGGACGCGTGCCGGTGACGGCTGCGGCCGCCATTTTGACGTAGCTGACAACCGTACCGGGAGAATCCCAGAACTCGGCGTCATCAGGCGTGATCTTCAGCAGCCGAATGTTAGGGTCCTCGGCGCTGTCCCACCACGCTTTTGCCGTCGTCGTGAACAGATCGCGGATCTTGTTGCGATCGTTCGAAATGGCGGCGGTCCCCGTCAGCGATACGTATGTCTGGCTGCCTGCGTCTGCGAATGACAAATTGACCTGGGGATTGCGCGCGATCTCCTCATCCTTGTGATGCCGCGCATCAGTGAGGAAGTAGACCATGTTCTCGTCACGCGCGAGATAGGCGCTCATCGGCCGCGCACGCAGCTTGTCACCGTCGCGCGTGACCAGCATGGCGAAGCCGATCTTCTTCATCAGGTCCCAGGCGCGATCCTGATCGCGCATGTCGTCGTTGCTCATGGTCCGCTCCCTGGAATGTCAGGAGCGATAACGCCGCGGCGCGCCGCGATGTTCCGACCTCCGCAACGGAACCGGGTGCGGCGAATTCAGCTCCGCAGCAGCAGCGTGTTGCTGCGTGTCCGCCCGATCTCGCGATAGCCCCGGCCCAGCATGTCTGCGAGGCAATCGGTCTGCCATTCGTCGCGTGACAGATGTTCGATGACGACCGCGCGCGGCCACAGCAGGTCAGGGACATCTCTGAAGAAGCAGGTCAGAACGCGATCCTCGAACCCTTCGACATCGATCTTCAGCGCGTCGATCCGGTTCGCGCCAGCCTGTTCGAGGATGGCCTGCAACCGCAACGATGGAACCTTGATGGCCTCACTCCCGGCGGGGCCGACCACGATGTGGCTGGCGCCCAGATTGACGCCATCGGTTTCGATCATCACCTCGCCATCGCTATCGCCGGCCGCGACGGCGAACAGCTTCACCTGCGGCAGGGCCGAGGCATCGCGGTTGAAGGCAAGCCGCGCATGGGTCACGGGATGCGGCTCGATCGCGATCACCAGGCCGGTCGGCCCGACATGGCGCGCGAGCGGCAATGCGAAGGTGCCGACATTGGCGCCGACATCGACCGCCACCCCGCCCGGCGGAATGTGACAGCGCAGAAAATCCAGTTCCTCACGATTATACTCGGGATTGAACAGCGCTCCGCGCTCAGTCGCGCTGACCTGATGATGAAAGCGGAAACGCGCCCCTTGATAGTCGACGTCGAGCGGTCCCGCGCGGAGCAGATTGACGATGCGCGTCAGCATCGGCCGGAATGCACCGCGCTTCAAGCCGGAGCCGCGCGCAACCCGGATGACGAGCGCCTGCGCGGCGTTGGGAGCGAAGGCTCCAAAGGGGGCGGGAGAAGGATCGTTGTCTGGCGTCAAAGTCGCGTCCTGAGCTGAGGCGACGTGTGATAGCCGGTTTTGCTGCGGACTCCAATGCGGAGGGCGCGGCGCGATTGTGTCCTCTCTGAGACCGTGCGCAGCACGATCGTCGTTGATCGGCGACCTCGCGCGCCCGGTCAGACCCGCTTGCGCTGGCGCAGAAACCGGCCGATGAGGCGCCGCTTACCTTTGCGCGGGATCAGGTCGATATCGCTCACGAGCTTGGCGCCGCCCTTGCGCCGTTCCAGCACGATCTTCCGGCTGTGAAACGCTTCGAGCTCAGCACGATGCGCGACGCTAACGATGGTCGCCTTCGGCAGCTCGCTCGTCACGACCTGCATCATGCGATCCTGGCTCTTCTCATCGAGCGCGGAGGTGGCCTCGTCGAGCACCACGATATCCGGATTGTGCAGCAACAGTCGCGCGAAGGCCAGGCGCTGCTTCTCGCCGCCGGACAGGGTTTGATCCCAAGGGGCCTCTTCCTCGATCCGATCCTTGAGATGATCGAGCCCGACCTTGTGCAGCGCGTCGGCGACCTGCTCGACAGGCCAATCCTCCGCTGCGCCGGGATAGGCCACCGCACGGCGCAGACTGCCCGACGGCACGTAGGGCCGCTGCGGCAACATGAACAGGCGGCGATCGGGATGAAAGTTGATGCTGCCACCGCCCCACGGCCACAGGCCGGCAATGGCGCGCACAAGAGTGCTCTTGCCGGTCCCCGACTCACCGGCCACGAGCAGACGTTCGCCGGGATCGACCACGACCTCGGTCTCGCCGACGACCGCGGTGCCGTCATCGAGCGTCACCGAAAGATCGTTCAAGCTCAGCATTGCGTCGCCCGTCGTCTCGCCATGCTTGATGCGGCCGAGGCCGTCGCCGCGCTCCGCGCGTTCGAGCGCATCGAGCGACATCATCAACGAGGCGATGCGGCGGGCGCAGGCATTCCAGTCCGCCAGCCGCGGATAATTGTCGACCAGCCAACCGAAGGCGGTTTGCACGATGGTGAAAGCGCTCGCAGCCTGCATGACCTGGCCAAGCGTCATGCTGCCATCGAGAAACTTCGGTGCGCACAGCAACAGCGGCACGACCGGCGCGATGAGGCTCGAGCCCTGCGACACAAGCGTCGTGCGCATGTGCTGCCCGGCGAGCCGCGCCCATTGTCCCAGGACGTTGCCGAACGTCCGATCGATGCCAGCACGCTCCTCGGCTTCGCCGCCGAGCAACGCGATGCTCTCGCCGTTTTCGCGCACGCGCGTCAGCGCGTAGCGGAAGTCGGCCTCTGCCTGATTCTTGTCCTCGGACGTCTGCACAAAGCGACGGCCGATCGTCACGATCGAGCCCGAAGCGATGGCGGCGTAGATCACCGCGGCCAGCACGAGGAAGCCGGGGATCGTGAGCTTCGTGCCGCCCAAGCGCAATGTGAGCGCGCCGCCTATGGTCCAGAGTACGACGATGAAGGTTGCCGCCGAGAGCAGCGCCGAGGTGACGCCGGCCACGAAATCGACCGGTGAGTCGGTCGCGATGCGCAGATCCTCGGCGATCCTGTATTCTGGGTTCTTGTGATCGCCACTGACGAGGTTGAGCTGATAGTAGCGCCCGGAGGCCAGCCAGCGCGTGATGATGCTGTTCGTCAGCCAGGCGCGCCAGCGGCGCTGGATCGCCATCCGGGCATAGACTTGCGCAACGGCGAGAATCACGCTGCCGATCGCCAGCGGGAAGAAGATCGCGGTCAGATGGAAGACGGTCGCCGAATCGCGCTTCTCGATCGCGTCGAAGATCGACCGATTCCAGACGTTGATGCCATATTGAAACGCGACGGTGCCGACGATCAGCACCAGAAGGCCGATCGTGAACGGCCAGGCGAGGCGGTCGCCGGCTCCTCCCCAATAGCCGCGCGCACTGATCCAGAACCGCGTCAGCAGATAGCGCTCGCGGACCTGTTCGGCATCCTCCGGCGACAGTTCAGGGTCCGGCTCCACCACCTCCGGCGGAGGCGGCTCGACCTGCGCGCCGTTTTCGGCGGCGATTTCGATGATCGGCGCCTCATCAGCCGACGACACAGCGGGCCGCGCGATGTCCTGGACCTGTCCCATTCGCCGACAACGGCAAGCCAAGTAGAAGGTTCCGCGCCCCAGTTTCCGCTCCGATGATCAACGCATCTCCGAGCTCGGAGCCACCGGCGGCGCGCGGTGGAGCGGGACCGGCACCACCTTGTGCAGCACGCGCGACAATTCTTCGATCGAATACGGCTTGCGCAGCAGCTCGAAGCCATTGGTGCCCTGCTGCGCCAGCACATGGCTGTAGCCACTCGCCAGCACAATGGGAATGTTGAGCTCGAGCCGGCGAATCTCCTCGGCCAGTTCGAGACCGGTCATCCCCGGCATCACGACGTCGGTAAAAACGACGTCGAACCGGCTCCCACCGTCGATCAGCTCTTCCAAGGCGTCCCTGGCGTTGTCGACGAGGGTCGTGAGATAGCCGAGCTCGGCGAGCGCCTCGGTCGCGGATCTGCCCACGTCAATATTGTCCTCGACCACAAGCACCGCCATGCCCCGGCCGCCGACCGGCAGCGCATGCCCGCCAGCATCGCTCCTTGGCTGCTCGGCCGGCGCGACACGCGGCAGATAGAGCGTGAAAGTGGTGCCCTTGCCGAGTTCGCTGGTCACACCGATCTCGCCGCCGGACTGCTTGGCGAAACCGAACACCTGCGACAGGCCGAGCCCGGTGCCCTGGCCGATCGTCTTGGTGGTGAAGAACGGTTCAAAGATTCGACTGAACTGCTGCTGAGGAATTCCGATGCCGGTGTCCTGGACAGCGAGCGCGACATAGCCGAGTGGCGGACGCTCCTGCGGCGCCGCCGGCGTCGGCAGATCGGGCGCTGCCATCACACTGATCACCAGTTGGCCCTGACCGGCCATCGCATCCCGCGCATTGACGGCGATGTTGATGAGGGCCGTCTCGAACTGGCCGGCATCGGCGTTGACGTAGCAGGGCTCGTCGGGAACGGAGGTCACGATCTCGATGCGCGAGCCCACCAGCGTCTTGACCATGTCGCGCAGCGTGACGACGCTGCGGCTGATGTCGAACACCTCCGGCTTCAGTGTTTGGCGCCGAGCGAAGGCGAGGAGCTGAGATGTCAATTTGGACGCGCGCGCCACCGTGTCCGAGATCGCATCGATGTAGCGCAGCCGCCGCTCCTCCGGCAGGTTGGCGCGGCGCAGCAGGTCGGCCGACGCCCGAATGACGGTCAGGAGATTGTTGAAATCATGCGCGACGCCGCCGGTGAGCTGGCCCAACGCTTCCATGCGCTGGCCGTGCCTGAGGGCATCCTCAGCCTCCAGGCGACGGGCCGCTTCGATATAGAAGCGCTCGGTCCGGCGCCGCGCGATCGCCAGGAAGACGACGAGCAGCGCGGTGGCCGGGATGCCGAAGATCAGGTGCCGGCCCATCGTGCCGATCCAGCGATCGCGGATGGTCGCCGTCTCCAACCCTGCCGAGACGTAGACCGGAAATCCGGCGAGACGCTGATAGCCGACGCGGCGCTCGAGTCCGTCGATCGGCGAGATTTCCGTGACCAATTGCTCCGTATCGGCGGCGGCCGCCGGAACATCGTTCGGCGGCGGGCCCGCGCTGCGCTGCGCTGCCGGAAAGCGTGCCAGAACGAGACCGTCGAAGCGGCGCAGCGCGAAGTAGCTGCCCGGCGCGCGTCCGATCCGGGCATAGAAGTGCTCGAAATAATCCGGCAGCACCGCAGCCTGGATTACGCCGGTGAAGCGGCCGTCCTCACTCTGGCGGCGGCGGCTGACGCTGAAGAACGCAGCGCCATGGTCGGGCGGCCGCGGCGTCAGTGCAGCACCGACGAAGCTCCCGGCGTTGGTCGTCACATGGGCGCTGAAGTAGTCACGGTCGGCGAAGATCATATCCGGCGCCGGATAGATCATGCTGCTCACCAACGGACGACCCCGGACATCGAACACCCAGGCGGACTTCATCTGCGGCAGGGTATCCGAGAGCTGACGCAGCCGGCCATGCAGCGCCTGCTCGCGGGCCTTGATCTCGGCGTCGGAGAGATCGCGGACGATTTCGTCGATCTCCGACAGGCTGCGGTCGATGGTCTCGAGCACCTTCTCGGCATGCTCGTGGACGACGTCCAGCGAGCGGCGGATGTCGCGATCGGCCTCCTCGCAGGTCGAACCGTAGGAGACATAGGCCACGACCAGGAACAGCGCGACCGGCAGCGCGAGCGACGCCACCATCATCCAGCGCAGCATGATCAGCGATTTGCGTTGTGCGGTCTGCACGGTCGCTCCGGCCCTCAAAAGACCACGAGCTTAACGCAATCGGCAAAAGCTACAAACCAGCTGCGCCCGGAACTTATGACGGTTCCGGGCGCAAGCTCCGATGATCGATCGTTTGGTCGGCTGGCGCCCGGCTAGATCTGGCGCTCGACCAGCTTCAGCTTGAGTTCGGCGATCGCCTCGGCCGGGTTGAGCCCCTTCGGGCAGGCCTTGGCGCAGTTCATGATGGTGTGGCAGCGATACAGCCGGAACGGGTCCTCGAGATTGTCGAGCCGCTCGCCGGTGGCCTCGTCGCGGCTGTCCTTGACCCAGCGATTGGCCTGCAGCAGCGCCGCCGGTCCGAGGTAGCGCTCGCTGTTCCACCAATAGCTCGGACACGAGGTCGAGCAGCAGGCGCAAAGGATGCACTCGTAGAGGCCGTCGAGCTTCTCGCGATCCTCATGGCTCTGCCGCCATTCCTTCTGCGGCGTCGGCGAGGTCGTCTTCAGCCACGGCTCGATCGAGGCGTATTGCGCGTAGAAATTGGTGAGGTCGGGTACGAGGTCCTTCACCACCGGCTGGTGAGGCAGCGGGTTGATCTTCACCGCGCCGTCCTTCACGTCGTGCATCGAGCGGGTGCAGGCCAGCGTGTTCTGACCGTCAATGTTCATCGCGCAGGAACCGCAGACGCCTTCGCGGCAGGAGCGGCGGAAGGTCAGCGACGGGTCGATGTGGTTCTTGATCCAGATCAGGCCGTCGAGGACCATCGGACCGCAATCATTGACGTCGACATAATAGGTGTCGACGCTCGGATTCTTGCCGTCGTCCGGATTCCAGCGATAGACCCTGAACTCGCGGACTTCAGTGGCGCCCGCCGGCTTCGGCCAGGTCTTGCCGCCGGTGATCTGAGAATTCTTCGGAAGTGCGAACTCAGCCATTTCGGTAGGCCTTCTTTGTTATGACGGACCGGGCTCAGTACACCCGCGCCTTCGGCGGGATGTACTGGACGTCGTTGGTCATGGTGTAGTTGTGCACCGGGCGATAATCGATCGTGGTCTTGCCGTCCTTGTTGTCGATCCACGCCAGCGTGTGCTTCATCCAGTTCTTGTCGTCGCGATCCGGGAAGTCCTCGCGGGCATGCGCGCCGCGGCTCTCGGTGCGATTGACCGCGGAGTCCATCGTCACCACGGCCTGGGCGATCAGGTTGTCGAACTCCAGGGTCTCGATCAGGTCGGAGTTCCACACCAGCGAACGGTCGGAGATGGCGATGTCGCCGATGCCGCCATGGACCTTGTGGATCAGGTTATGGCCTTCCTGCAGCACTTCGCCGGTGCGGAACACGGCGCAGTTGGTCTGCATCACATGCTGCATGCTTTCACGCAGCTTCGCCGTCGGCGTGCCGCCGGAGGCGTAGCGATAACGGTCGAGCCGGCTGAGCGCCTTGTCGGCCGAGTCCTTCGGCAGATCCGGCTGCTTGCCGTTCGGCGTCAGCTTTTCCGCGAGCCGCAGCGCGGCAGCGCGTCCAAACACGACGAGGTCGATCAGCGAGTTCGAGCCGAGGCGGTTGGCGCCGTGCACGGAGACGCAGGCCGCCTCGCCCACCGCCATCAGGCCGGGCACGATGGCGTTGTCGTCGCCGTCCTTCTTGGTCAGCACCTCGGCGTGATAGTTGGTCGGGATGCCGCCCATGTTGTAGTGCACCGTCGGCACGATCGGGATCGGCTCGCGGGTGACGTCGACATTGGCGAAGATCTTGGCCGATTCGGAGATGCCCGGCAGCCGTTCCTGCAGCACCTTCGGATCGAGGTGGTCGAGATGCAGGAAGATGTGGTCCTTCTTCTTGCCGACGCCGCGGCCTTCGCGGATCTCGATGGTCATCGCGCGCGAGACGACGTCGCGCGAGGCGAGGTCCTTGGCGGAAGGCGCATAGCGTTCCATGAAGCGCTCGCCCTCGGCGTTGACGAGATAGCCACCTTCACCGCGCGCGCCCTCGGTCACGAGACAGCCGGAGCCGTAGATTCCGGTCGGGTGGAACTGCACGAACTCCATGTCTTGTAGCGGCAGGCCCGCGCGCAGTGCCATGCCGCCGCCGTCGCCGGTGCAGGTATGCGCCGAGGTGCAGGAGGCGTAGGCGCGGCCGTAACCGCCGGTGGCAAGGATCGTGGTCTGGGCGCGGAAGCGATGCAGCGTGCCGTCATCGAGCTTCAGCGCGATGACGCCGCGGCAGACGCCCTGGTCGTCCATGATGAGGTCGATGGCGAAGAACTCGATGAAGAACTCCGCGGCATGGCGCAGCGACTGGCCATACATCGTGTGCAGCATCGCATGGCCGGTGCGGTCGGCGGCGGCGCAGGTGCGCTGCGCCTGGCCCTTGCCGTAGTCCAGCGTCATGCCGCCGAACGGGCGCTGATAGATCTTGCCGTCTTCGGTGCGCGAGAACGGCACGCCCCAATGTTCGAGCTCGTAGACTGCGTCGGGCGCATTGCGCACCATGTATTCGATCGCGTCCTGATCGCCGAGCCAGTCCGACCCCTTGACGGTGTCGTACATGTGCCAGCGCCAGTCGTCCTGATGCATGTTGCCGAGCGAGGCCGAGATGCCGCCCTGCGCCGCCACGGTGTGCGAGCGGGTCGGGAACACCTTGGTGATGCAGGCGGTGCGCAGGCCCGCTTCGCTGCAGCCGACCACGGCGCGCAGTCCGGCGCCGCCGGCGCCGACCACGACGACGTCGTAGGTGTGGTCCTCGATCGGATAGGCTTTTCCGTTCGTCGCGGGCGCGCCGTTCGCGCTGCCATTTGCTCCGCCGGCCATAGGCTAGACTCCAGTGGACAGTTTGATGAGGGCGTAGATCGAGGCGAGCGCCACGGTCACCGCAAAGAAGTTGTTGGTCATGATCGCAACGAGCTTCAGGGGCTCGCTGTGCACGTAGTCCTCGATCACGACCTGCATGCCGATCTTCATGTGCCAGCAGCTGGCGATCACGAACAGCAGCATGATCAGCGCGATCGGCAGCGAGCCGAGGATCTGCGCCGCGCCGGCCTGGTTGCGGCCGAGCAGCATGATCACAACCACGACCACGGGCACGATCAGCAAGGTCATCGCGACCGCGGTGATGCGCTGGCGCCAGAAGTCGCTGGTGCCGGAATGGGCGGCGCCGAGGTTGCGGACGCGGCCCAGCGGGGTCCGCATCGATTTCGCGCGTGCGTCGCTCATCGGCCACCTCCCACGGCGTAAGCCACGATCCACACCAGAACGGTCAAGGTGATGCCGCCGATCAGTGCGCCCCAGGTCAAAGTCTCACGCTCGTTCGGCTTGAAGCCGTAACCGAGGTCCCAGACGAAGTGGCGGATGCCGGACAACAGATGGTGCAGCAGCGCCCAGGTGTAGCCGAACATGATCAGGCGGCCGAGGAAGCTGCCCATGAAGCCCTGGACGTAGGAATAGGCGCTTGGACCGGACGCGGCGGCGATCAACCACCAGGCCAGCAGCAGCGTCCCGAAATAAAGTGCAACCCCGGTAGCGCGGTGGACGATCGACAGGATCATCGTCAGCGTCCAACGGTAGGTTTGCAGATGCGGCGAAAGCGGTCGTTCGATCCTGGCTGTCATTGGTGCTTTGATGATTTCTTGTGGGCCGTGAACGGAAGGGGCTTGCGGCCGTGCGGATCGGCAAGGCGGGCTTTATTTACGGAGAAGGAACAGGCCTTGCAACGGACAAATGGCCCAAAACCGAACAGCGATTCAGTACTAGCCCAGCAGTGTAAAAAGGATCAATGGCCACCGTGGTATGCCAGGACCCAGCACGTCGGTCATATAGCGAATTTCTATTCACTTCTAACTCCTCGCGCCGGCTGCCACGAACACGTTAGAACGCGTAAATAACGCAGATCGTAGAGCATTGATTCACCGCTTAACTACGGACCTGACGACGTCGGTTTCGCGATCCGCAGGGCTCCGCGGGGCGACAAATCTGCAAGGCTGACCGGAAGGATTCGCGGGACGAAAGAATGTCTCCCGGAGGCCGTCGGCTCTGCTCTGGAGCAAGTCGGCACCGACGTGCCGCGTTCCTGCTGGCTTATGCCCGTATCTTGCCGCTGGTCGATTTTGCCGCATGTCGGGCTCAGACGCCTTCACCTAGTCTGCGGTGAGACGCGGGCAAAAAAGCCGCGCTGCAGGGAGGTCCGATGCCCGTGCCAACGGTCCGGCCGACAACCACCGAACGCCCGGCAGCGCTGCCGGCGCGGCAAGCGTCCTCGCACGAGCCAGCCGAGGAGCCTTTGACCTGCATCCTCGGCTTCACCGCGGCCGGCCTGTTTGCCGCGTGCCTCGCGCTCGCCATCCAGCACGAGCTCGCTTCGTTCGCTGTGCTGGAATTGATCTTGATCTGCGCCGCGCCGCCGCTGGCGGCGCTCGTGGGTCTTAGGATCGGGCGACGGCGCTAGCCGCTCTCACTGCGTATAGATGTCCTTGTACTGATCACGCAGCACGTTCTTCTGAACCTTGCCCATGGTGTTGCGCGGCAGCTCGTCGACCACGAACACGCGTTTCGGCATCTTGAACTTGGCGAGCCGGCCATCGAGCCCCTTGAGTACGCTGGCTTCATTGACGTCAGCACCGGGGTGACGCACGACGACCGCGGTGACGCCCTCGCCGAAATCGGCATGCGGCACGCCGATAACGGCGGATTCCACCACGCCCGGCATGGCGTCGATCTCGCTCTCGATCTCCTTCGGGTAGACGTTGAAGCCGCCGGAGATGACCAGATCCTTGCCGCGCCCGACAATGTGGACGTAGCCCTGCGTGTCGATCTTGCCGAGGTCGCCGGTGATGAAGAAGCCGTCAGGACGGAACTCCGACTTGGTCTTCTCCGGCATCCGCCAATAGCCCCTGAACACGTTCGGGCCCTTCACCTCGATCATGCCGATCTCGTCGCGCGCGAGCTCCTTGCCGGTCTCGGGATCGGTCACGCGCACGGATACGCCGGGCAGCGGGAAGCCGACGGCGCCGGGCACGCGCTCGCCATCATACGGGTTCGACGTGTTCATGTTGGTCTCGGTCATGCCGTAGCGCTCGAGCACGGCGTGGCCGGTGCGCGCAAACCACTCGCGATGGGTATCGGCGAGCAAAGGCGCAGAGCCGGATATGAAGAGACGCATGTGGCTGGTCGTCTCTTTGTTCAATCGCGGGTTCTGCAGCAGCCGGGTGTAGAAGGTCGGCACGCCCATCAGCACGGTGGCGCGCGCCATCAAATTGATGATCAGGTCGGGATCGAGCTTGGGCAGGAAGATCATCGACGCGCGCGCGAACAGCGTCACGTTGCTGGCCACGAACAGGCCATGCGTATGATAGATCGGCAGCGCGTGGATCAGCACGTCGTCCTTGGTGAAGCGCCAATAGTCGATCAGGGTCAGCGAGTTCGAGGCGAGATTGTCGTGGGACAGCATCGCGCCCTTGGAGCGGCCGGTGGTGCCTGATGTATAGAGGATCGCGGCGAGATCGTCGGCGCCGCGCGGCACGGTGGTGAACGCGGTTTCCGCCTTGTCGGCGGCCTCGGTCAGCGAGCCCTGGCCCGACGCGTCGAGCGTTTCCACCTTGGCGCCGACCTTGGCCGCCAGCGCGCCGATGCCGTCGGCCTTGGCCGGATCGCACACGACGACGGTCGGCTCGGCGTCGCCGATGAAATAGTCGAGCTCGTTGAGCGTGTAGGCGGTGTTGAGCGGCAGATAGACGCCGCCGGCGCGGACCGTGGCGAGATAGAGCACGAGGCCCGACACTGACTTCTCGGTCTGCGCCGCGACGCGGTCGCCGGGCTTCACGCCCCTGCTGACCAGCACATTCGCCATCTGGCCCGCGCGCGCGATCAGGTCGCCATAGGTGATGCGCTGACCGTCATGGGTCTCGATCGCAAGCCGGCTGGGATCGTCGAGACCGTCGAACAAGCGGGCGAACAGATTGGCGTTGGCGGTCTGGTTCATGCAACATTCCCCTGGAGCGGTGACCGGCCGGCAGTGCCAGCCGGCGGAACATCGTGCTCGACGAAGACGAAAGGGCCGGGACGGCGGATGGCACCGGCGATGTCGCCAGGGTTGCCGTCTCTGATCGAGGCTGCCTTAGCAAAAACGCCCTTTCGAAGGCAACGGGAGACGCTGGGAAATGACCAAGGGGAAACGGATCGCGTGGATCACCGGCGGCGGCACAGGCATCGGAGAGGCCGGCGCGCTGGCGCTCGCCGCCGACGGCTGGACAGTGATCGTGTCGGGCCGGCGCAAGGCTGCGCTCGAAACGGTGGCGGCGAAGATCGCGGCCGCTGGCGGCACGGCCGAAGCCGCTCCGCTCGACGTCGCCCAGGCGGCGGAGGTGCAGGCCGCGGCCGACGCCATCCTGGCGCGGCACGGCCGCATCGATCTGCTGGTGAACTCAGCCGGCGTGAACGTGCCCAAGCGACGCTGGGACGACATGACGCTCGACGGCTGGAACCAGCTGGTCGAGATCAATCTCAATGGCGTGCTGTATTGCATGAAGGCGGTGCTGCCGGCGATGCGCGCGCAAGCGGACGGCACCATCATCAACGTGTCGTCCTGGGCGGGACGCCATGTCTCCAAGATGCCGGGGCCGGCCTATACCTCGACCAAGCATGCGGTGCTGGCGCTGACCCACTCGTTCAACATGGAGGAATGCATGCACGGCTTGCGCGCCTGCTGCCTGATGCCGGGCGAGGTCGCGACGCCGATTCTGGAGCAACGACCGGTCGTGCCGAGCGCGGAAGAGCAGGCGCGGATGCTGCAGCCGGAAGACCTCGGCCGCACGATCGCGTTCGTGGCCAACATGCCGCCGCGCGTCTGCGTCAACGAGATCCTGATCAGCCCGACCTGGAATCGTGGCTTCATCCAGACGCCGGCGAACAGGGATTGAGGGTGACATGGATTGAGCTTCCGTCATCCATAGGTGCGCCGTCGCGAGAACCATGCGCAGGCCGGAGATCGATGTCGGCATGCGGTGATACGGCGACGAAGTTCGAGCCGGCTGCGTCGGGGCTCGACCAGCGCCCGCGTCAATCCGATCACGACGCGCCTCAGCGTGCTCGTCTGTGGGACATCTCTTGTGCGGGGGAGGTCACCAAAAATGGTGCCCAGGAAAGGACTCGAACCTTCACGGCCGTTAAGCCACTGGCACCTGAAGCCAGCGCGTCTACCAATTCCGCCACCTGGGCATGGGGGCGCTGTGTACGGACCGAACGCGCGCTTGTCAAACCGCTGAAGGCCCAAGATGACAATTTTTCTTAACCCGGACGCAAAAACACGGCTCCCTTTTCCGCGATGCGGACGATCGGCTATACAGCGGCGCAAGATGGCGGGCCGCGGGGTGCGAATCGCCGCAAAGAGCCCTCCTCCGGGCGGACGGACCGTCCGGATGCAATCCCAGGAATGATCCCATGGCAACGAATCTGGCATCGAATCTGGACACCCTCGTCACCGTGTTCGGCGGCTCCGGCTTCGTCGGCCGCAACGTGGTCCGGGCGCTGGCCAAGCGCGACTACCGCATCCGCGTCGCCGTGCGCCGGCCGGAGCTCGCCGGTCATTTGCAGCCGCTCGGCCGGGTCGGCCAGATCCACACCGTGCAGGCCAATCTGCGCTATCCCGAGTCGGTCGCGGCGGCGCTGCGCGACAGCCACGTCGCCATCAACCTCGTCGGCATCCTGACCGAGAGCGGCGCGCAGACCTTCGAGGCGGTCCAGGCCGAGGGCGCCGCCATCGTCGCCAAGGCCGCGGAGGCCGCCGGCGCCCGACTGGTGCACGTCTCGGCGATCGGCGCCGACCCGGAATCGACATCGAGCTACGCCCGCGCCAAGGCGGCCGGCGAGGCTGCTGCGCTGACCGCGGTGCCCGAGGCCGTGATCATGCGGCCATCGGTCGTATTCGGTCCTGAGGACCAGTTCACCAACCGCTTTGCGGGGCTGGCGCGCATATCGCCGTTCCTGCCGCTGATCGGCGGCGGCGAGACCAAGATGCAGCCGGTCTATGTCGGCGATGTCGCGACCGCGGTCGCGGACGCGGTCGACGGCAAGGCGCAGGCAGGCGCGACCTACGAGCTCGGCGGGCCGGAGGTGCTGAGCTTCCGCGAGATTCTCAAGATCATCCTCGACATCGCCGACCGCGACCGCGCGCTGCTGCCGCTGCCATTCGGGCTCGCCAGGCTGCAGGCGGCACTGCTGCAATTCGCGCCCGGACCGCTGAAGCTGACGCCGGACCAGGTCGAGCTGCTGCGCTCCGACAATGTCGTGTCGGAGGCGGCGAAGGCCGCCGGGCTGACCTTGCAGGGCCTCGGCATCACGCCGGATTCGCTCGAGGCGATCGGCCCGCAATATCTCTGGCGCTTCCGTCCGGCGGGTCAGTTCCAGCGCAAGAACGCGTGACGCCCGACTGCTCAACGCCGTCATTGCGAGGAGCGAAGCGACGAAGCAATCCAGGGCCGCACAAGGACTCTGGATTGCTGCACTCGCAATGACCCGTGAGAGAGCCGCGGCCTACTTGCCGAGCGCCAGCGCGATCAGGCCGAGGGTGCCGACGATGACGCGCCACCAGGCAAACAGCACGAAGCCGTGGCGGGTGACGTAGCCAAGGAAGGCCTTCACCACGATCATCGCGGTGATGAAGGACACGACGAAGCCGATCGCGACCAGGCCGAGATGGTCGGACGTCATCTCGGCGCGGCTCTTGTAGAAGTCGTAGACGAAGGCACCGACCATGGTCGGGATCGCCAGAAAGAAGGAGAATTCCGCGGCCGAGCGCTTGTCGCCGCCGAGCAGCATCGCGGCAACGATGGTCGCACCGGAGCGCGACACGCCGGGGATCATCGCCAGGCACTGCGCAACGCCGATCCAGAGATACATCAGCAGCGGATAGCGCGTGGCGTCGTGCTCCCTTGGCTTCAGATCGATCTGGTCGACCCACAACAGGATGGCGCCGCCAACGATCAGCGAGAAGCAGACGACCCAGGGATCGAACAGGAGCGCCTTGATGTATTTGCCGGCGATGAGGCCGATGATCACGGCGGGCAGGAAGGCGATCAGCACGCCGATGATGAAGCGGCGGTCGTCAGCGTTCGACAGCGCGCCGATGGCGACGCGCGACAGCTTGAAGAAGTACAGCGCAACGATCGCGAGGATGGCGCCGAGCTGGATCAGGATCGCGAAGCTCTTCCAGAAGCCGTCCTCACCGAGGCCGAAGAAGCGTTCCGCCAACAACAGATGGCCTGTCGACGATACGGGAAGAAATTCGGTGACGCCCTCGATAATCCCGAGAAGCACCGCCCGCAGCGTATCTGACATCATTGATCCGATCCATGATTGCCGGCAAAACGCCGCCCTTCTCGCCTATTCGGCCGCTGCCCGCAATTGCAAAAAGCGGGCATCGCCGGCCCGGAGCCATGAACCGGCGCGCGGTCGGACATACGAATCAGCACGGACCGCATCGCCGGTCCGCGGTCAGCGGCGTGAGTTTTCGCGCATGCCGGCCCGCCGCCCTACTCCTTACACTTTCGCCGACCATGCGCTAATGGTCCGATTCGCAACGGCAAATCTGCGCCGCTCCTGCGGCCGATCTGCGAGGTGCGGTCGTTGGTTGATCGTTCGTTAAGCGCTGTGGCGGCACCATCATCGAAAGGCTCCATGTACACGCTCTTCCACCACCCCTTCTGCCCGCATTCGCGCTTCGTCCGGCTGGTGCTCGGCGAATACGGGCTCGATCTGCGCCTGGTGGAAGAACGCGCCTGGGAGCGCCGCGAGGCGTTCCTGGTGCTCAATCCGGCGGGAACGACGCCGGTGCTGTCGGTCGAGGGCCAGCCGGCGGTGCCGGGCGTCGGCGTGATCGCCGAGTTCCTCGACGAGACCTGCGGGCCCGACATGGGCGACCGGCGGCTGATGCCGACCTCGCCTGCGGAGCGCATCGAGGTGCGCCGGCTGATGGACTGGTTCAACACCAAATTCTTCGAGGAGGCCTCGAACCTTCTGGTGACCGAACGCATCTATAAGCGCTTCATGAGCGAGGAGGATGGCGGCGGGCCGCCGTCGACCGACGTGATTCGCGCCGCCAAGACCAATGTGCGCTATCATCTCGCTTACATCGGCTGGCTGGCGCAGCGGCGCAATTTCCTGGCGGGCGACCGCCTGACCTATGCCGACCTCGCCGCCGCCGCGCATTTGTCGGCGATCGACTATCTGGGCGACGTGCCATGGATCGAGGACGACGCAGCGAAGGCGTGGTACGCGCGGGTCAAGTCGCGGCCGTCGTTCCGACCGCTGCTGAGCGATTGGCTGGCGGGCGTGCCGGCGTCGCGGACCTATGTGGACCTCGACTTCTGAGCCGTGACGCGCCCCCGCCGGAGATGCTGAGGGCGGCGCTGGCCGCCGAGGCGCAGCGGCTGGGGTTCGATGCGATCGGCATCACCGCGCCGGTGGTGAGCGCCGAGCGCGCCGCCGCGTTCGAGCGCTTCATCGCGTCAGGCCAGCACGGCGACATGGACTGGCTCGCCCGCGAGCCGTCTCGCCGCACCGATCCGCGGACGCTGTGGAGCGAGGTCCGCAGCGTCGTCATGCTCGGCGTCAATTACGGCCCCGACGACGACCCGTGCACGATCCTGGCCGAGCGCAGCCGCGCCGCGATCTCGGTCTACGCGCGCGGCGACGACTATCACGACGTCATCAAGAAGAACCTGAAGGCCTTGGCGCGCTGGCTGGTCGCGCAGGCCGGCTGCGACGTGAAGGTGTTCATCGACACGGCAGCCGTCATGGAGAAGCCGCTGGCCGAAGCGGCAGGCCTCGGCTGGCAGGGCAAGCACACCAATCTGGTGTCGCGCGGCTTCGGCTCCTGGCTGTTCCTCGGCGCCATCTACACAACGCTGGCGCTGCCGGCGGATGCGCCGGAGCATGACCATTGCGGCTCGTGCCGGGCCTGCCTCGACAGCTGTCCGACGGCGGCCTTCCCGGCGCCCTATAGCCTCGATGCGCGGCGCTGCATCTCGTATCTGACGATCGAGAACAAGGGGCCGATCCCGCGCGAGTTCCGCAACGCCATGGGCAACCGCATCTTTGGCTGCGACGACTGCCTCGCCGCCTGCCCGTGGAACAAATTCGCGCGGGAGGGACGCGAAGCGAAACTGGCCGCCCGCGACGCACTGCGTGCGCCATCCCTTGCGGAGTTGGCGGCGCTCGACGACGCCGCGTTCCGCGCGCTGTTCACGAAATCGCCGATCAAGCGCATCGGCCGCGACCGCTTCTTGCGCAACGTGCTGATCGCGATCGGCAATTCCGGTGATGCGGCGCTGGTGCCGACCGTCGAGCGACTGACGGCAGACCCGAACCCGCTGGTGCGCGGCGCTGCGGCCTGGGCGCTGGCACAATTGCTCGACGAGGACGCGTTCACACGGCGTGCAGCGACCGCGCTGGCCTGCGAGGCCGACGACAGCGTCCGCGCGGAGTGGCGAGCGCCGTGCTGAGCCCGACGCTCAGCCGATCTCGCCGACCGCCGCCAGCATCCGCGCGATGTCCTGCGGCCGCGACAGCCGGTGATCGCCATCCTGGATCATCGTCAGCACCACATCCTCGGCAGGCAGCCGGTGCGCCAGCGCAAATGCGTGCTGCCACGGCACGTCCGGGTCCTGCGCGCCCTGCAGGATGCGCACCGGACAGCCGACCGTGATCGCCCCGCCGAGCAACAGATGGTTGCGGCCGTCCTCGATCAACGCCTTGGTGATCGGATAGGGCTCGCCATATTCGGACGGACGCATCCAGACACCGTTGGTCTCGATCTCCCGGCGTATTTCGGCGGAGAAGCCCTTCCACATCAGCTCCTCGGTGAAGTCGGGCGCCGGCGCGATCAGCACCAGACCGGCGAGCGTCGCCTCGGCCGGCTGCCTCAACAGTTCACGCGCGAGCAGCAGCGCCATCCAGCCGCCCATCGACGAGCCGATCACCACCTGCGGCCCCCTGCATAGCTGGCGGAACACCGCGACGCTCTCCTCCAGCCAGCGGCTGATGGTGCCGTCGACGAAGCGACCGCCCGATTCGCCATGGCCGGAATAGTCGAACCGGACACAGGCGCGGCCGCGCTCGGCCGCCCAGGCGTCGAGCGCCAGCGCCTTGGTGCCCTTCATGTCGGAGTTGAAGCCGCCAAGCCAGAACAGCCCGGGCGGATGGCCGGTCCTGGCGCGCACCGCGATCTGGCGCGACTGCTCGCCGGCGCCGACGGCGATGAAAGCAGGGAGATCGGCAGATTCGACAGCTTGGTTCATGGATCGTTACTCGATGATGGACGTTGTGTGGGCGAACCGGCCGTGTCCGTCAATCGCTCGACCGGCCGCTGCCGCTTGCGAAAGCGCCGCCCACACTCTATGTCCGCGGGCGGAACCAGCATGGCCGGCAGTACGCCTATGAGCGCTCGTCCTGGCCAGATGGTCTCCTTGGGGGATTACGCCGTCGCGCTGACGTCCTGCGCGTGCGACGCAAGTGCCGCGATCGCCGGGCGGAATTTAGACGCACCGGGCACGCGCGAGCTTGCCCGCAAAGGCATCTTCCTTCAAACTAGCCGCCTTCTTCCACAACCTTGGAGAACTACCCATTCGCCGCCCCAATCGAGCCCCGCCCGCTGCCGTCAAAGACGGGCCGCGTACCAATGATGAGATTCGCAATGCGCAGATCCAGCTGATCGACGCCGAAGGCACCAACCGTGGTGTCGTCGAGACCGTTGTCGCCATCAAGATGGCCGCCGAAGCCGGCATGGATCTGGTCGAGATTTCGCCGAACAACTCGCCGCCGGTCTGTAAGATCATGGACTACGGCAAGTACAAATATTCGGCGCAGAAGAAGGCCGCCGAGGCCCGCAAGAAGCAGAAGGTCGTCGAGATCAAGGAGATCAAGCTCCGTCCGATGATCGATGACCACGACTACGACGTGAAGATGCGGGCCATGCAGCGCTTCTTCGAAGAGGGCGACAAGGTCAAGATCACGCTGCGCTATCGCGGCCGCGAAATGGCGCACCAGGAGATCGGCACCAAGCTGCTCGACAAGGTGAAATCCGACGTGGCGGCGTTCGCCAAGGTCGAGCAGGACGCCAAGTTCGAGGGCCGTCAGGTCGTCATGGTTCTGGCCCCGCGCTAGCGCGCAGGGACCACGCTTCAAACCGGGCCCGCCACGCGTTGGCGGGCTTTTCTTTTGGCGACGCCTCCTGATGGCGACCGCTCAGGACCGCGTCGCCTGCCATCGTCCGCTGCAAGTCCCGGCCGAACCCTTGCCGCTCCAGCGGCCGAAGCCGGACGTGGCGCCCAGCCGCCCGTTACCGCTGGCCGAGGAGCCGCCCTGGGAGACCCGCACCGTGACCGCGCCGCCGCGTCCGACGGAGCCGGTGATGTTGGCCGAGCCGCTCGAGGTCACCCGGCCGCCACTGATCTGGATGGGGAAGCTGTAGCCCTGGTCGCAGTTGCCGGCCTCGGTGATGATCAGGACTGTCCAGGGGCCGTCGAAGCCGGCGGCGCGGGCCGGGAATGGATGCAAGAGCGCCAGGCCGGCGGTGAGGACGGCGGCGGTGGCAACGGATGGGATGATGCGGGCCATGGGCGAACCTCGGCTTGGAATGGGCTGAACATGGGTCGGAATAGCTGATTCCGTGGTTCGACGTTGCCAAAACCCTTTGGCTCTGGCATAAGCGCGGCCTTCGTCGCCCGGCTGATCAAGGGCTGCCGTGGCGATGTTCCTGTGCGGGTGGGTCCGGGTTTGGATCCGAAACCTGAGCACAACCAACGCTCTAACGAGCATTTTCGCCAGATGGCGCCGCTTTTGCGGGCGGCTTGCCGTTGGCATGAAGGAGAGCCAAATGCCCAAGCTGAAGACCAAATCCGGCGCCAAAAAGCGCTTCAAGGTGACTGCCACCGGCAAAGTGATGCACGCCCAGCGCGGCAAGCGCCACGGCATGATCAAGCGGACGAAGAAGCAGATCCGGCAGCTGCGCGGCACCCGCGTGCTGTTCAAGACCGACGGCGACAACGTCAAGAAGTACTTCTTGCCGAACGCCTGACCAGCCTCTCGCTTCCGAAACCCTGGCCGCCTCAAAGCTGCGGCTGATCGTCATCTCTGAATCCAAGGATTTCCGGCATGTCTCGCGTCAAACGCGGTGTGACCGCCCACGCCAAGCACAAGAAAGTCTTCAAGGCCGCTAAGGGCTATTACGGCCGCCGCAAGAACACGATCCGGACCGCCAAGCAGGCCGTCGAAAAAGCCGGCCAGTATGCGTTCCGCGATCGCAAGCGCAAGAAGCGCACCTTCCGCGCGCTCTGGATCCAGCGCCTGAACGCCGCCGTGCGTCCGTTTGAGCTCACCTACAGCCGATTTATCGACGGCCTGTCCAAGTCCGGCATCACCGTCGACCGCAAGGTGCTGTCGGATCTCGCGATCAACGAGCCCGCCGCGTTCCAGGCGATCGTTGAGAAGGCCAAGGCGGCGCTCGCCGCCTGATCGCCTCCGCATCGTGAGAACTGAAGAAGCGGCCGATGCTCTCGGCCGCTTTTTGCTATCCGGCGACATCAATCCTTCGCTTGACCCCTGTCGCCCGCGCGGCGACAACCCAGCCGCCTTTTGTCCCGCGGAGATTTTGCCCGTGTCCGACCTCGCTTCACTCGAAACCTCGATCCTCGACCAGATCGCCGCCGCTGGCGATGAAGCCGCACTGGAAGCAGTCCGCGTCGCAGCCCTCGGCAAGAAGGGCTCGATCTCGGCGCTGCTGGCCACCCTCGGCAAGATGTCGCCGGACGAGCGCAAGACGCAAGGAGCTGCGATCAATCTCGCCAAGGACAAGGTCACGCAGGCGCTGACCGCGCGGCGTGACGTGCTCAAGGCCGCCGCGCTCGACGCGCGCCTCGCCGCCGAGACCATCGACGTCACCCTGCCCTTGCAGGATTCGCCGGCCGAGACCGGGCGCATCCACCCGCTCAGCCAGGTGATGGACGAACTGACCACGATCTTCGCCGACATGGGCTTCTCGATCGCGGAAGGTCCTGATGTCGAGACCGACGACTACAACTTCACCAAGCTGAACTTCCCCGAAGGCCATCCGGCGCGGGAGATGCACGACACGTTCTTCTTCAATCCGAAGCCGGACGGCTCGCGCATGCTGCTGCGGACCCACACCTCGCCGGTGCAGGTGCGCACGATGCTGACCCAGAAGCCGCCGATCCGCGTCATCTGCCCGGGCCGCACCTACCGCATCGATTCGGACGCGACCCACACGCCGCAATTCCACCAGGTCGAAGGCCTCGTCATCGACAAGGGCTCGCATCTCGGCCACCTCAAATGGATCCTGCACGAGTTCTGCAAGGCGTTCTTCGAGGTCGACCACATCAACATGAAGTTCCGGCCGTCGTTCTTCCCATTCACCGAGCCGTCGCTCGAGGTCGACATCCAGTGCCGCCGCGACAAGGGCGAGATCCGCTTCGGCGAGGGCGAGGACTGGCTGGAGATTCTCGGCTGCGGCATGGTGCATCCGAACGTGCTGCGCGCCTGCGGCATCGATCCCGACGAGTACCAGGGCTTCGCCTGGGGCATGGGCATCGACCGCATCGCGATGCTGAAATACGGCATGAGCGACCTGCGCCAACTGTTCGAAGGCGACGTCCGCTGGCTGTCGCATTACGGCTTCAAGCCGCTCGATGTGCCGACCTTGGCGGGAGGATTGAGCGCGTGACGCTTGTCGAACTCGCTCTCTCCCAGCAAAGACTCGGACTCCCTCTCCCGCTCGCGGGGGAAGGCTGGGCTCTGCGCGCGCTTGCTTCGACAATCATCGGTCTTTCCGTTCCCTCCCCCCTTGTGGGGGAGGGTCAGGGAGGGGGGTAGCCGCGGATGCCGCACTCAGTTGTCACGGAGCGCCAGCGCAGCCGAGCGAAGCAGCTTCGCCGGGCGATGACGCGCGCCGAGACGCTGCTCTGGCGCTACATCAGGGCAGACCGAATTGAAAGCGCAGGCTTTCGACGCCAAGTGCCGTTTCGCAACTACATCGCCGACTTCGTCTGCTTCTCGGCAAAGCTCGTGATCGAACTCGACGGCGAGTCGCACGACTTCGCCGAGCGGCAGCGAAGAGACAGTGAACGCGACGCATTCTTCGCAGCTGAAGGCTTTGACGTCCTCCGCTTCACCAACGAGCAGGTGACGTCGAATTTGGAAGGCGTCGTTGAAGCAATCCGTCAAGCACTCGCCGTCCGCGCCCGCGGCTTACCCCCCTCCCCCGCCCTCCCCCACAGGGGGGGAGGGAGCGGAGAGAGCAGCGCAAGCGACGAAGATCACCCACACGATACGAACTCCAGCAAGACCCGAGGCATGCAGCCATGAAATTCACGCTGTCCTGGCTGAAGGACCATCTCGACACCGACGAGTCGGTCGAGACACTCGCCAACAAGCTCACGATGATCGGCCTCGAGGTCGAGCATCTCGAGGACAAGGCGAAGCTGCTCGCGCCGTACAGAATCGCGCGCGTCGTGTCCGCCGAGCAGCATCCGAACGCCGACCGCTTGCGCGTCTGCATGGTCGACACCGGCGACGGTGGCGCGCCGGTGCAGGTGGTCTGCGGTGCGCCGAATGCGCGCGCGGGGCTGGTGTCGGTGTTCTCGCCGCCGGGCACCTATATCCCCGGCAAGAACATCACGCTGTCGGTCGGCACGATCCGCGGCGTCGAGAGCCGCGGCATGCTGTGCTCGGCCGCCGAGCTGCAGATCTCGGACGATCACGACGGCATCATGGAGCTGCCCGCCGATGCGCCGATCGGCAAGCCCTATGCCGAATGGGCCGGGCTGGGCGATCCCCAGTTCGAGATCAACCTGACGCCGAACCGCCAGGATTGCACCGGCGTGCACGGCATCGCGCGCGACCTTGCAGCCGCCGACATGGGCAAGCTCAAGGATCCCGCCATCAAGCCGATCAAGGGCGAGTTCCCATGTCCGGTGACCGTCGCGGTCGACGACGAGAAGCTATGTCCCGGCTTCGCGCTACGGCTGGTGCGCGGCGTCAAGAACGGCCCGTCGCCGAAATGGCTGCAGCAGCGCCTGACCTCGATCGGCCTGCGCCCGATCAATGCACTGGTCGACATCACCAACTACATGACGTTCGACCGCGCGCGGCCGCTGCATGTGTTCGACGCCAACAAGGTGAAGGGCAACCTCGTCGTCCGCCGCGCCCGCGACGGCGAGACGCTGCTGGCGCTCGACGGCCGCACCTACACGCTCGACCATTCGATATGCGTCATCGCCGATGATGCCGGCGTCGAATCGCTCGCCGGGATCATGGGCGGCGAGGCCTCGGGTTGCGACGAGACCACCACCGACGTTCTGATCGAATCGGCGCTGTGGAACGAGATCAACATCGCCCAGACCGGCCGCAAGCTCGGCATCAATTCCGACGCGCGCTACCGTTTCGAACGGGGTGTCGATCCGGCCTTCATGGTGCCTGGCCTGGAATTGGCGACGAGGCTGGTGCTCGAGCTGTGCGGCGGCACCCCGTCGGAGAACGTCGTCCTGGGCAACCGCTTCGGCGACGATCGCATCATCGACTTCCCGCTGACCGAGGTGAAGCGTATCGCGGGCATCGAGGTGTCGCTGACCGAGATGCGCCGAATCCTGACCCATCTCGGCTTCGTGGTCGCGGGTGCTGGCCCGGTCGTGAAGGTCGCGGTCCCCTCCTGGCGCAGCGACGTGCACGGCAAGGCCGACATCGTGGAGGAAATCGTGCGCATGGTCGGCGTCGACAAGGTGCCGATGACCCCGTTCGAGCGCGGCGACGCGCCGCGCAAGCCGGTGCTGACGCCGCTGCAGCTGCGCACGCGACGCGCCAAGCGCGCGCTGGCGGCGCGTGGCATGGTCGAGGCCGTCACCTGGTCGTTCATCTCCAAGCCGGCGGCCGAATTGTTCGGCGGTGGCAAGGCCGAGATCGCGCTCGCGAACCCGATTGCAGCCGATCTCTCCGACATGCGGCCGAGCCTGCTGCCGGGCCTGATCGCGACCGTGCAGGCCAATGCCGATCGCGGCTTCGGCGATGCCGCGATCTTCGAGGTCGGGCAGGTGTTCAAGGGCGATCGCCCGGAGGATCAGTTTGTCGCCGCGAGCGGCATCCGCCGCGGCATCGCGTCGTCGAAGGGTCTCGGCCGGCATTGGACCGGCTCGCAGGCGGCGAACGCGTATGACGTGAAGGCCGATGCGCTCGCCGTGCTGGCGGCGGCCGGCGCGCCGATGGCGTCGCTGCAGATCGTCGCCGGGGGTCCGGCCTGGATGCATCCGGGCCGCTCCGGCACCATCCAGATGGGCCCGCAGAACGTGCTCGGCCATTTCGGCGAGCTGCATCCGCGCACGCTGGAGGCCTTGAAGGCGGACGGACCTCTCGTCGCCTTCGAGGTCATCCTCGACCGCATTCCGGCGGCCAAGGCGAAACCGACGCGGGCCAAGCCGGTGCTGGAGCTGTCGGCGTTCCAGCCGGTGTCGCGCGACTTCGCCTTCATCGTCGATCGCAAGGTCAAGGCCGCTGACATCGTTCGTGCGGCGCAGGGCGTCGACAAGAAGCTGATCACGGACGTCACCGTGTTCGACGTCTATGAGGGCAAGGGCATCGAGGACGGCAAGAAGTCGGTCGCGATCGCCGTCACCCTGCAGCCGCGCGACAAGACCATGACGGACGAGGAGATCGACGCGGTCGCGGCAAAGATCACCGCCGACGTCGGCAAGAAGACCGGCGGCACGTTGCGCGGATGAGCCTGTCCGGGCTCATCCCTGCCGATCTCAGCCTGTTCGCGACGGCCGCGCTGGCCGTCGTCGCCCTCGTCGCCGCGACCGCGCGGGGTTTCTCCGGCTTTGGCGCGGCGCTGATCTTCATGCCGCTGGCGAGCAGCTTTGCGACGCCGCGGCTCGTCGCGCCGCTGCTGCTGGTGATCGACTTCGTGTCGATGGCCCCGACGGTGCCGGCAGCCTGGCGCGAGGCCGACCGCAGATCCACGGCGGTGATCGTGGCCGGCGCCTTGGTGGGCGTGCCGCTCGGCACCTGGTTTCTCACCCGGCTCGATCCCGTCACCGTGCGCTGGATCATCACCTGCTTCGTCATCGCGCTGCTCGCACTGCTGATCTCCGGCTGGCGCTACCGCGGCAAAGACTACGCCGCGCTCTCGGTTGCGGTCGGCGCCGTCTCGGGTTTTTGCAGCGGCGTGGCCCAGACCGGTGGGCCGCCGATCGTCGGCTACTGGCTCGGGCGTCCGATCGCGCCAAAGATCGCGCGGGCGAACATCGTGCTGTTCTTCGGCGCGTCGGATTGCTTCGCCATGGTCAGCTATGTGGCCAGCGGCCTGATCACTTGGGATGCGCTCAAGCTCGCGCTGCTGATCGGCCCGGTCTATGCACTCGGCGTGGCGCTGGGCGCCTCGCTGTTCGGCCGCGCCAGCGAGCACGTGTTCCGCGTCATTTGCTACGCGCTGATCGCGATAGCCGTCATCGCCGGCCTGCCGGCTCTCGACGGCGTGCTCGGCCGCGGCTAGCCTCACCGCAATGAGACGAACCGGGAGGATGCCATGATCAATCGCCGCACGATGCTGTCGCTCGCCATGGGTACGGCCGGAGCCGTGGCGACGCGCTCCGTCTTCGCGCAGGGTGCGAGGACCGGCACCCGCATCGTCTTCCTCGGCACCAAGGGTGGACCACGCGTCGGAATCGGCGCGTCAAATCCGGCCAATCTCGTCGTGGTCAACGGCACGCCGTTCGTGATCGATTGCGGCATGGGCATCAGCCGCCAGCTCGTCAATGCCGGCGTGCCGATCCCGTCGGTGAAGTACATCCTGATCAGTCACCACCACTCCGATCACAATCTCGAATACGGCAACTTGTTCTACAATGCCTGGGCGGCAGGTCTGTCGACGCCGATCCAGTCGTTCGGGCCGAAAGGCCTGGAGGCCATGACCCGGAGCTTCTGGGAAACCAACAAGTTCGACGTCGACACCCGGATCGACGACGAAGGCCGCCCGGATCCGCGGCCGCTGCTGATCGCCAGGGACATCGATGCGGATGGCGTCGTGGTGAAGACCGCGGATGTGACGGTGACGGCGTTCCGCACGCCGCATCCGCCGATCACCGACAATTTCGCCTACAAATTCGAGACACCTGACGGCACCATCGTGTTCTCCAGCGACACCGCCTACAACCCGAAGCTCGCCGAGTTCGCGAGGGGCGCCGACGTGCTCGTGCACGAGTGCCTCTACGTCCCAGCCGTTGATCGTCTGGTGATCAAGACCAAGAACGGCGCGACCTTGAAGAAACATCTGCTGGAGAGCCACACGACCACGGAGGACGTCGGACGCATCGCCGCCGCCGCTGGTGTCAAGGCGCTGGTGCTCAGCCATTTCGTCCCTGGCGACGATCCCGAAGTGACCGACGAGGATTGGACACGCGACGTGAAGAAGAACTACTCCGGCCGCATCGTCGTCGCGAAGGACCTGATGGAGCTGAAGCTGCCGGTGTAGGCGTTGACGCGCTCTTCGGTAAATGGCCAGGCCAGCTTCACGAGACGCGTAGCCAGTTTGTAGCTTGGCGCGCCGCTCCGACGTCAATCCTCGGGCGAGGCCGAGCGCAGCTTGCGGCGACGGCCGCGCTGGCGTTCGCTCGCCTGTTCCGGCTCAGGATCCTTCAGCGCACCGATCCGGCGCAACGCCGCTTCGGCGGCGCGCTCGCCGGAGTCCCAGGCGCCATCGACCGTGCCCCACAGCGTCTCATGCGTGGCCTCGCCGGCGAGAAAGAGCGGGCCGAGCGGCTCTGCGAGGATCTTGCGGGCCCCCTGGCTGCCGGGCGCCGCAGCCGACATCGCGCCGAGCACGCCGGACACCTGGTTCCAGCGCGTGGCCACCGTCGACTTCACGGCCGCGGCGGCTTCGCTGCCGAACAGCTTGCCGATCCAGTCTTTGGCGAAGGCGGCCATCGCCGCCTCGCCCTGAGCTGACAGGTCACGGCCGAACGCCCCGGCAACGTCGATGGTGCACAGCGACGACCCGCCGATATTGGCGAGCAGCAGGCCGGTCCGGTTCGAGTTGCTCTGCTCGATGATCACCTCGTCGCGGGAGAGGCCGAGCGGATTTCCCGTGAGCATCAGCGCGATGTGATCCATGCTGCCGAGGCTGAGCTTCGCGGCGGCGTCGAGCTGTCGCTTCGGCACCTCCGGCGCGAATTTGATCGCACCGGATGCCAGCACGTTGGTCGACACTGTGAGAATGACCGCGCGCGTGGCGATGCGGCCTGCCGGTGTTTCCACCGCGACGTCGCGGTTGCCCCACACGATGCGGGTCGCCGGAGTCGACAACGACACCGGCAGCGCCTCGCCGAGCTTGCTGACCAGTGTGCCCAGGCCCTGGCGACAGGCCAGCGGCGCGCTACGGTCCTGGGCCCGCGCCTTGTCCATGGCGGAGAGATCAGCGAGATCCTTGCCGGTCGCGCTGGCGCCGAGAACGAAAGCAGTGGTGTTCGTCCAGTCGCCGAGATCCTTCGGCAACGCCGCGGCGCAAGAGGTGTCGAGCTTGCCGCGCGAAGCCTCGTCGATGGCGCGGTTGGCGCGCACCAGGCCGGCGAGAAACTGCTCGGTCTCGCCGGGCCGCGCATTGCGGCGGCCGACCCGGATCTTCTGGCCGACCGGCGCCGCCACCACGTCGAGCCCGACGCCGCGCGCGAGCTTGCCGATCGGGTTGCTGTCGGCGTTGAGCAGCCAGCGCGCGCCGCGGTCGAACGGGACGCCGAACGTCGCGAGATCCGTGCTGCAGCGGCCACCGATCTGCGAGGACGCCTCGATCAGGACGACCTTGCGGTTGGCCGCGACGATGCGGCGTGCGGCGGCGATGCCGGCCGCGCCGGCGCCGATCACGACAATGTCAGCTTCGCGCGGAACAGCAGCCCGCGCGCTGCGGCCGACCAGGGGCAATGCGGCCAGCGCCGTGGAAGCGGAGAGGAAGCCGCGGCGCGTGAAGCTCATGACATGGTTTCCGAAAGCTTGAACGAAATGAATTCACGTCAAGTTTTGCAGCATTCGCCGCGCTGCGGCAACAAGGATGGTAAACTGGCGGTTCTTGGCTACGCTTCGACTATGAACCAAATTGCAACCGCAATCGACCATCATGGGCGAAGGGAAGAAGCAGGCGGCCACTCAAGGTCGCGGGGAGCGTCATGGGTATCGTGCTCGATCAGATCGGCAAGCTGATTGCCGCCTATCTCCAGAAGGAGATACCGGGTTATGAGCCGTTCACGCCGAGCGATCCGGAGTACCTTCGCAAGGACATGCAGCCCGGCGACGTGCTGCTGGTCGAGGGCAACAGCCGCATCTCCGGCATCATCAAATACCTCACGCAATCGACCTGGTCGCATGCCGCGCTTTATGTCGGCCCCATCGACGGTGCCGTCGAGCCGGACGGCGAACCGCATGTGCTGGTGGAAGCCTATGTCGGCGACGGCGTGATCTCGGCGCCGCTGTCGAAATATTTCGATTATCACACCCGCGTCTGCCGGCCGGTCGGCCTCACGTTCGAGGACCGCCACACGGTCTGCCGCTATGCCATCAATCGCATCGGCTTCGGCTACGACACCAAGAACATCGTCGACCTGATGCGTTACCTGATCCCGATGCCGATCCCGCAACGCTGGCGGCGGCGCATGATCGCGCTGGGCTCGGGCGATCCGACCAAGATGATCTGCTCGGCGCTGATCGCGCAGGCCTTCGACGCAGTGCGTTATCCGATCCTGCCCAAGATCACGCGGGCGCCGTCCAGGCGGGCCAAGCGCGAGATCCTGCACATCCGCGATTCATCGCTGTACATGCCACGCGACTTCGACATCTCGCCCTATTTCGAGATCGTCAAGCCGACCATCGTCAACGGGTTCGACTACACGACGCTCCATTGGGCCGACAAGCAGAAGCCGCTCGCGGAGGTAGCGGGCGAGTTCGCCGTGTTTCCAGGAGCCGTCCAGGCGCCGCCGCTCGTTCCTGAAGCGGCTGACCAAGAAGCGGCGGAGCCGGTTGCGGCTCAGGAAGTGACGATCGAGAAGCTCGGTGAGCGGCTCGTGATCAACGAGCATTTTCTCGTCGCCGAGCCGGTGCGAACGACGGCGCCGCGGGCGGCCGCGCGACGGCGCAAGGCCGCCGTATGAGTTCGCGCTGAGACGGATGGGGGCAGCCACGCCCACCGACCGTGCAGGAGAGCTCCCCTCACCTGGATGGCATCTGACGATGCCATCCGACCTCTCCCCGCCAGCGGGGCGAGGTGAACCGAGGTCGTGGCTCGCAGCCCTATCAATCAACTGAGACCGTCAGCGGTCCGATCGGCAGATCACGTCCATCAACTCCGCGATCTTCTGGCGCTGATCCGCTCTGTCACCCGAGGCAATCGCGTGCTCGACGCAGTGCGCGACATGATCGCGCAGGATCTCCTCCTCGACGCGGCGCAACGCCGCGCGCACGGCGGAGATCTGGGTCACGATGTCGATGCAGTAGCGGTTGTCCTCGACCATCTTCGACAGGCCCCTGACCTGCCCTTCGATCCGGCTCAAACGTTTCTGACAGGATGTCTTGATGTCCTCGCGCATGAGTTCTATATACCCCTACAGGGTATAGGTTTCAAGAGGCTGGGCTGATGTCGGAAACCGAACACGGGCAAGCTGTCGCAGCAGGTCAATCCGCTGGATGCGGCTGCGGACCGCGCGCAAGCACGGTCGAAACCAGACAGAGCGAGACGGCTGCCGAGGCGTGTTGCAGCGATCGTGCCGGTTCGGCCGCCGAGAGCGATGCGGGCGGCTGCTGTGGCGGTCATGACCACACGACGCCGCTGCCCGCCAAGGTGAAAGATCCGGTCTGCGGCATGTCGGTTGATCCGGCGACGTCGAAGCACCGCTTCGAACACCAGGGCCAGACCTTTCATTTCTGCTCGGCCGGCTGCCGCACCAAATTTGCCGCCGATCCCGCAAAATATCTCGCGCCCGTTGCGACTGCCGGGTCGTGCTGCGATGGCCACGATCACCATGCGCATCAGCCCGACGCGGCCAAAGCCATCGATCCCGTCTGCGGCATGAGCGTCGATCCCGCGACCTCGAAGCATCGCTTCGATCATCAAGGCCACACCTTCCATTTCTGCTCTGCCGGCTGCCGCAGCAAATTTTCCGCCGATCCTACGAAGTACCTGGACAGACGCGAGCCGCCGCCGGACATGCCGGCGGGCACGATCTACACCTGCCCGATGCATCCGGAGATCCGCCAGGAAGGCCCGGGCACCTGCCCGATCTGCGGCATGGCGCTGGAGCCGGATGTCATCAGCCTCGACGATGCGCCCAATCCCGAGCTCGCCGACATGACGAAGCGGTTCTGGATCGGCGCGGTGCTCGCTGCCCCTGTGGTGGTGCTCGAGATGGGCGGTCACATCGTCGGCGGCCACGGCCTGATCGATCCCGTGCTGTCGAACTGGATCCAGTTCGCGCTGGCGACGCCGGTGGTGCTGTGGGCCGGCTGGCCGTTCTTCGTGCGTGGCTGGCAATCGGTCCGGACCCGCAATCTCAACATGTTCACGCTGATCGCGATGGGGACATCGGTCGCCTATGGCTACAGCGTGATCGCCACGCTGGCGCCGCAGGCCTTTCCGCCGGCGTTCCGCGGCCATGGCGGCGCGGTGGCGGCGTATTTCGAAGCCGCCTCCGTCATCACCATCCTCGTGCTGCTGGGCCAATTGCTGGAATTGCGCGCGCGCGAGGCGACGTCGGGCGCGATCAAGGCGCTGTTGCAGCTGGCGCCGAAGACGGCGCGACGGCTCGATGCTGACGGCAACGATCATGAGGTAGAGATCGCCGCGCTCGCGGTCGGCGACCGGCTGCGCGTGCGTCCGGGCGAGAAGGTGCCGGTCGACGGCATCATCCTCGAAGGCCGTTCCTCGCTCGATGAGTCGCTGGTAACAGGCGAGTCGATGCCGGTCACCAGGGACCAGGGCGAGCGCGTGATCGCCGGCACGCTGAACCAGACCGGCAGCTTCGTGATGCGCGCCAACAAGGTCGGCCGCGAGACCCTGCTGTCGCAGATCGTGCAGATGGTCGCCGACGCGCAGCGCTCGCGCGCGCCGATCCAGCGCCTCGCCGACCAGGTCGCGGGCTGGTTCGTGCCGACCGTGATCGCGGCGGCCATCGCGGCGTTCGTCGCGTGGTACGCCTTCGGTCCCGAGCCGCGCTTCGCTTTCGGCCTTGTCGCCGCCGTCAGCGTGCTGATCATCGCCTGCCCCTGTGCGCTGGGCCTGGCGACGCCGATGTCGATCATGGTCGGCGTCGGCCGTGGCGCCCAGGCCGGCGTGCTGATCAAGAGCGCCGAGGCGCTGGAGCGCATGGAGAAGGTCGACACGCTGGTCGTCGACAAGACCGGCACGCTGACCGAGGGCAAGCCGAAGGTGACGGCGATCGTCACCGCTGATGGCATCGACGAGACAGAGGCGCTGCGCCTCGCCGCCAGCGTCGAGCGCGCCAGCGAGCATCCGCTCGCCGAGGCGATTGTCCGTCACGCCGCCGAGCGCAACGTCAGGCTCGCCGAGGTGAAGAACTTCGACGCGCCGACCGGCAAGGGCGCGCGCGGCGAGGTCGACGGCAAATCGGTGGTGCTCGGCAACGCGACCTATCTGGCCTCGCTCGGCATCATCACCGACACGCTCGGCGTCGAGAGCAAGCGGCTGCGCAGCGAGGGCGCCACCGTCATCACGATGGCCGTCGACGGCAAGCCGGCCGCGCTGTTCGCGATCGCCGATCCGGTGAAGGCCTCGACGCCCGAGGCGCTGAAGGCGCTCGCCGCCGACGGCATCAAGGTGATCATGCTGACCGGCGACAACCGCACCACGGCGACTGCGGTCGCGCGAAAAATCGGCATCACCGAGGTCGAGGCCGAGGTGCTGCCCGAGCAGAAGAGCGCCGTGGTCGCGCGGCTGCGCGCCAGCGGCAAGGTGGTGGCGATGGCCGGCGACGGCGTCAACGATGCACCGGCGCTCGCCGCGGCCGATGTCGGCATCGCCATGGGCACCGGCACCGACGTGGCGATGGAGAGCGCCGGCATCACGCTGCTGCAGGGCGATCTCGGCGGCATCGCGCGGGCGCGCAAACTGTCGGCGGCGGTCATGCGCAACATCCGCCAGAACCTGTTCTTCGCCTTCATCTACAACGCCGCGGGCATTCCGATCGCCGCCGGCATTCTCTATCCGGTGTTCGGCATCCTGCTGTCGCCGATCATCGCCGCAGCCGCCATGTCGCTGTCGTCGGTGAGCGTGGTCGGCAACGCGCTGCGGCTGCGGGCGACGAAGCTCTGAGGCGACGTACAGTCGATCCTCCGTCATTGCGAGCGCAGCGAAGCAATCCAGGGTGTCGGGGCGGGACTCTGGATTGCTTCGCTGCTGTTCAGACCGGGGACATAGCTTACACCTGTTCGGAGACATAGTTGACACTTTTCGGGCAGCGCAAATCGATCGCTGCGATCTGATGCGCGGCAAAGAAAATTCCGAATTTTCCGTCGGAACTGAGCGGACGAATAGCGAGCCGCTCACCGCGAAAGGCTTGCGGGACTTTCCAGAGCCGTCCCTTGAAACTGACATAGGCCTTGGTGGTGGATACCGAACGGACGATCTCGCCATCGTCGTATTCCACCGTCGGAAGGCGATCCAGCATCGTGCGCTGGCTGGGTCGATAGCGGCTTGCGGGCACATCGAAGTCCAACGCCTCGTGCGGCCGGTCGAGATTGTAGACGGCCCGCCAGTCGTCGAACGCCCGCTGGACGTCGATCAGGTCGCGATAGCGCTTGAGGGCAAAGACCTCGGCCTTCAAGGTGCGGTGGAAGCGTTCGTTCTTGCCCCGGCTCTGAGGATGGTAGGGCCGGCTGTGGATCGTTCGGACGCCGAGCTTCAGAAGCCACACCGTCAGCGTGGTCCAGGGGTCTTCAAGGGTGAAGCCCCAGGGGCCGCCATTGTCGACGAACATCGCATCCGGCAGTCCGTAGCGGCGGAACGTCGTCTCCAAATGGCCTTGTACCGTAGAGCCTCGTTCGTTGTCACAGGCGGCCAGGCACAAGGAGAAGCGCGAGTGGTCGTCCAACGCCGTCAGCGGATGACAGGACACGCCGTTCTCCAGCGCGCTGTGCCCCTTGAAGTCCATCTGCCAAAGCTGATTGGGCGCATCCTTCTCGAAGCGCGTGTAGGGCTGCCCGGGCGTGCCTGCAGGCTCGCTCACGCGATCGTAACGGCGCAGGATGGAGTGCACGGTGGATATCGCCGGGACAGCTTGCCCATCGCGCTCGAGACGACGTGCGAGCTTGCGCGCGCCCCAGGCCGGGTGAGCATCGCGCAGCGCGACAATCTGCTGCTCAGTCGCAGCCGCCGTGCGCTCCGGACTCCGATGCGGCCGCCGCGATCGGTCCGCCAGCGTCGTATCGCCAGCATCATCCCGCTGGATCCACTTGTAGCCGGTCTGGGGGCTGATGCCGAACTGCCGACACAGCTGCCGCCGGTTTACTCCCTCCTGCTTGGCAAGCATCACAAACTCTCGTCGCTGATCCATGACAGACACCTCTCGCCACGGCATCGCTCGCCCCCTTGTTTGACGAATCGAGCCGATTTTGACGTGTCAACCATGTCCCCGAACACCCGTCAGCCATGTCCCCGGGCTAAACACTGCGCTCGCAATGACGATGGAAGCATTTTTGGCGCAGTTGCGAGCGGTGGGGATGCCGGGCTTGCCGAAGCCCGCTGGCATGTCTACGTCTCTCGCGTGTCTGACAGAGAGGTTCCACCGCCATGATCGATGCCGCCGTCAAGGCGATTTCGCAGATTCTGTCGCCGCCGATGCGCTCGATCCTGTGGCGCTCGATCGGCTTGGCGCTGGTGCTGGTCACGGTGCTGGCGATCGGGCTGCAGCGGCTGTTGAGCTGGCTCGCCACCGCCGGCGAGGGCTGGGCCGAATCCATGCTCGGCCCGAACTCCCATGGGACGCTGGAGGTGCTGACCTGGATCATCTCGATCGCGGCCGGCTTCGGCGTGGTGTTCGGCGGCATCATGCTGATGCCTGCAATCACCTCGCTGATCGCGAGCCTCTTTGTCGATGACGTTGCCGATCTGGTCGAGCGCGAGCACTATCCGGCCGAGCGCCCGGGCGTCGCGCTGCCGTTCGGCGTCGCCATCATCGAAGGCCTGAAGGCGGCGGGCCTCACGATCCTGGTCTATCTGGTCGCCCTGCCGTTCGTGTTCCTGGCCGGCGCCGGCTTCGTGATCTTCTTTCTCGCCACCGCCTGGCTGCTCGGCCGCGAATATTTCGAGCTCGCCGCGATGCGCTTCCGCTCCCCCGCGGAGGCCAAGGCGATGCGGCGCGACAATGCCGTCACCGTATTCACAGCGGGCCTGATCATCGCTGCCTTTGTGACCATCCCGATCGTGAACCTGGCGACGCCGCTGTTCGGCATGGCCTTCATGGTCCACCTGCACAAGCGCCTATCCGGACCGCGGCCCGAGCTGATCGAGCCGTCGCCGGAGCGCCGGCTGCGCAGCCTCTAGGGCCAGCCGCCGCGGCGCCGGGCTCTCGGTCCTGTTGCGGGCAAAGGGAATGAGAATGAAGCCGAGCAGCGCGACGCCGGCCAGCAGCGCCCAGGCCTCGTTGACGCACAGCGCCAGCGAGGCCTTCTCCACCAGCGGTCTGACATAGGCGATCGCGGCCTCCTCGGAGACGCCGCGCGGCCGGTTGCGCAACAGCTCCGGCGCCAATCCGATCGCCTTGGCGGCCGTGGTGTCGCCGGCCATCAGCCGGTCACGCAACGCCTGGGCATGCAGCCCGACGCGGCCATAGATGATGGTGTCGATCAGCGCGATGCCGATCGCTCCGCCGAGATTGCGCATCAGGTTGAACAGGCCGCTGGCGTCGGCGACCTCGGCCTGCGGCAGATCGCCGAGCGCGATCCGCGTCGGCGGCAACAGGCAGAACATGATGCCGACGCCGCGCACCACCTGCGGCCAGAACATCTCCTGATAGTCCGCACTGGCAGGCTGGAACGCGCTGGCGGCAAGACCGGCGCTGAACAGCGCGAAGCCGAACGAGGTCAGCAGCCGGGCATCGACCTTGCCGTCCAGCGCGGTCACCAGCGGCGCCGCGATCAGTTGCGCCACGCCGGTCACCAGCATGATCTTGCCGATCTCGAACGCATCGTGCTGGCGCACGAAGGCGAGGAACACCGGCATCAGATAGACCGAGCCGAACAGGCCGATGCCGAGACAGAAGCTCGACAGGCAGCCGAGCGTGAACGAGCGGCGCTGAAAGCTGCCGAGCCGCAGGATCGGATGCGGCGAGGCCAGCAGCCGCTGGATCAGCAGGGTCAGACAGGACCCGCTCAGCACCAGCAGCGCGATGCAATTCGACGAGAGCCAGCCGCCCTTGGGGGCCTCCTTCAGTCCGAGTTCAAGGCTCGCCAGGGACACCGCGAGCAGCATCAGCGCCAGCAGGTCGAGCTTGTCGAGCTCGACGAGATTCATCCGCTGCTTCGGCAGCAAGCTCGGCGTCATCAAGGCGGCGATGATGCCCGGCACGATGTTGATCAGGAACAGCCAGGGCCACGACCAGGTGTTGGTGATGAAGCCGCCGACGACAGGGCCGATGGTCGGCGCGAGCACGGCGACCACACCGCCGATCGTGGTTGCGACCGCATGCAGCCGCGCCGGAAACAGCAGGAACACCGCCGAGAACACGACCGGGATCAACAGGCCGCCGAAGAAGCCCTGCAGCACGCGGAACGCCAGCAGCATGTGGAAGCTGCCGCTCATCGCGCAGCCGAGCGAGGCCGCCGTGAAGATGCTGACGGCGCCGACGAACAGCCAGCGCAGGCTGAAGACGCGGAGGTGAGCAGGCCGGTCAGCGGAATGGCGATGATCTCGGCGATCAGATACGCGGTCTGGACCCAGCTCATCGCGTCCGGCGTGATGCCGAGCGCCTCCTGGATCGTCGGCAGCGAGGTCGCCACCACCTGGATGTCCAGGATCGCCATGAACATGCCGACGCACATCAGGATGAAGCCGAGCCAGATGGCGAGGCCTGGTGTCTCCTGCGGCGTCGCCGGTGCGCTCATGCGGTCTGGCTGCGGCTGATGCCCGACAGCGCCTCCGATTCGGCGCGGATGCGGATGACGAGGACGGCCGCATTCAGGCCGGAGAAGATCAGCGCGATCAGCGGCAGATGCAGCGCCAGCGGCAGCAAGGCGATTTCCGCGGCGACCACCAGATAGTTCGGATGGGAGATGTAGCGATAGGGTCCATCCGTCACCAGCGGCGCGCCGGGCAGGATGATGATGCGGGTCGTCCAGCGCGGGCCGAGCGTCGCCAGCACCCACCAGCGCAGCCCCTGCAGCAGCACGAAACCCGACAGCAGCCAGGGATCGACCTCCTGGTCGGTGCCGAGCAGCCACAGCGACACCAGCCAGGCCGTATGCATCGTGATCATCAGCGGATAATGATCCGCGCCGACCTCGACCGCGCCCATGGCGCGGAGCCGGCGTGTGTTATGGCGGGCGAGCACGAGCTCGCCGAGCCGTTGCATCGTGACGAGCGCGAGGATGAAGGCTGCAAAGGTCATGCGGCGTGCCTCAGTGAAACGCAGCTTGCGGTGAAGCCAGGTCCGAGCGCCGTCAGCACCGAGCGCGGCGGCAGCCCGCGGGCGCGGGCACGTTCCAGCACGAACAGCACCGTCGGCGCCGACATGTTACCATAGTCGGCGATGATCTCGCGTTCATGATCCAGCGTGCCCTGGCCGAGCGACAGCGCGCGCTCCAGCGCCGTGATCACCTTGGCACCGCCAGGATGGCAGACGAAGCGGTCGACGTCCGACGAAGCGAGCTTCATGCCGCCGAGGATCTCGTTGACCGCAGGGCCCATATTCTCGGTGACGAAGTCCGGAATCGTGCGCTGGAAGATCACGCCAAAGCCTTCCGGATCGACGCTCCAGCCCATGATGTCGAGCGTGTCCGGCCACAGCTTCTCACCGGTCGCCTCGACACGCGTCGCGCCGCCGTCGCCCGCGCGCAGGATCGCGGCCGCAGCGCCATCGCCGAACAGGCTGAGCGCGACGATGTTGGCTTTCGTCAGCTCATCGTGGCGCACTGCGAGGGTGCACAATTCGAAGGTCACAAACAGCACGTTGGTGCCGGGCCGCGCCTGCGCCAGCCGCGCCGCGATCGACAGGCCCGACACGCCGCCGGCGCAGCCGAGCCCGAACACCGGCACGCGCGAGACGTCGGAGCGGAAGCCCATGCGGCCGGCGACGCGCGCCTCCAGCGTCGGCGTGGCGATGCCGGTCGAGCTCACGCTGACGATGGTGTCGATCTCGTCAGCCTTGAGATCGGCCTGCGCCAGGGCCTTGGTCGTCGCGTCAATGAACAGCGCCTCGGCGCCTTGGAGATAGGCTTCCGTGCGCTCCGGCCAGCCGCGCCGCTCCATGTACCATTCGATCGGCTTGACGCCGTAACGCTGCCGGATGCCGGTGTTGGCGAACAGGCTCGCCATCGTCTCGAACTGCGGGAAGCGCGGCGACAGCACCACGCGCGCCGCCTCCGTCACCTCGTTCTGGCGGAACTGATGCGGCGGCACCGCGGTCGCAAGCGACATGAGGGCGGCGGTATGGTCCATGCGTCTGATCCTTCCCACGTCCCGGCGCAGCAAAAGTCCGAGAACGCGGGAATCCTCACGCGCCACTCACATCGCCCGGATAACGGGTTTCATCTTATGTCCAATGCGGGCGCCGATGTGGCCCGGCCATGGTGAGACGGCGTCGCCGCGTGACGCAATAGTGACTGTCAAACGCGTTCTCGCGTGCAACCGTTCGTCACGCATAACGTATCAGGCGGTCTTCTCGGGCCAGCGGCAGAGGTCCTTGATCAGGCAGAGCTCGCAGCGCGGCTTGCGCGCCAGACACGTGTAGCGGCCGTGCAAGATCAACCAGTGATGGGCGTGCAGCATGAACTCCGCCGGAATCACCTGCTCCAGCCCGAGCTCGACCTCGAGCGGGGTCTTGCCGGGTGCCAGGCCGGTGCGGTTGCCGACCCGGAACACATGGGTGTCGACCGCCATCGTGTGCTCGCCGAACGCCATGTTCAACACGACATTCGCGGTCTTGCGGCCGGCGCCGGGCAGCGACTCCAGCTCGGCGCGGGTGCGCGGCACCTCGCCGCCGAACTCGCTGATCAGCTTCTCCGACAGCGCGATCACGTTCTTGGCCTTGGTGCGGTAGAGGCCGATGGTCTTGATGTAGTCGCGCAACTGCTCCTCGCCGAGCGCGATCATCTTCTGCGGCGTGTCGGCGACCTGAAACAGCGCCCGGGTCGCCTTGTTGACGCCGGCATCGGTCGCCTGCGCCGAGAGCACCACGGCGACCAGCAAGGTGTAGGGGTTGAGATGCTCGAGCTCGCCCTTCGGCTCCGGGTTGGACGCCGCGAAGCGGCTGAAGGCCTCGCGGATCTCGGCCGGCGTCCACGGCTTGGCCGCCTTCAACGCTTTGTTAACCGCTCGGGCGGGGGTGGCCTTCGCGGCGTTGTTCGCAGCCTTGGTCCGCGCTTTGGCGGACTTTTTGGCGGCTGCCTTGGACGCCGTCTTGGCCGCGGCCTTCAAAGCAGTCTTGGCGGCCTTCTTGGCGGGGCTGCGAACCGGCGCCGGCTTGGCGCGTTGGGGGCGGGTGATTTTGGCCATGATCCGGGTATACTGAGGCCCCATGATGCCAGGCAATGCTTTTGCGTCTCAGGAGACTAGCAGCGCGGATCCGGAGCTGTTCGCGGCACGGCTGACGCCGCACCGGTCGCTGAACCGCACCGGCTTCGTGGTGCTGATGGTCGTGGTCTGCGCGATCAGCTTCATCGGCGGCGTCGCCTCGCTGCTGATGGGCGCCTGGCCGGTGTTCGGCTTCTTCGGCCTGGACGCGCTCGCGATCTACTGGGCCTTCAAGGTCAATTTCCGCCGCGCCCGCGCCTATGAGGAGGTCTCGATCACCCTGACCGAGCTGCGCCTGCGCCGCGTCAGCCACAAGGGCCACGTCATGGAGTGGCGCTTCAACCCGCTCTGGGTGCGGCTCGACCAGGTCAGCCACGAGGAGTTCGGCATCGAGAACCTCTACCTCGTCGCCCGCGGCCAGCGAGTCGCCATCGCGAGCTTCCTGGGCCCGGAGGAAAAGGCGAGCTTCGCGAAGGCGCTGACGGCCGGGCTGCAGGCGGCCAAGCGGGGGCCGGTGTATAATCCGCTGTAAGACGATCCTGTTTCGAGGGAACGCGCCCACAGCCCCGAGCTCCGTTCACCTCTCCCCTCCGGGGAGAGGTCGGCGCGCAGCGCCGGGTGAGGGGGTCTCTCCACACGACCACTCCCACCTGAGCCCCTCACCCGGATGGCATCTGACGATGCCGTCCACCTCTCCCTCCGGGAGAGGTGGACGGAGATCGCTGCGCCAGCGGGGGCCGCCCGCGTCAGCCTATGGCCTCCCGATCAGAAATCGGGTGGAGTCCCCTCCCCGGCGGCCTTACATCCGAGCCCATGATGACCCTCGCCATTCACGATTCCGCCCTGGCCAAGCCGGGCCCGCACCAATCGGCTGACCTGCGCGACTATGATGCGGTGCGCCGCGCGATCGCCTTCATCTCCGAGCACTGGCGCCGGCAGCCGGCCATCGAGGACATGGCCGACGCCGCCAGCCTGACCCCGGACGAGCTGCACCATTTGTTCCGGCGCTGGGCCGGGCTGACGCCGAAGGCGTTCATGCAGGCGCTGACGCTCGACCACGCCAAGGGCCTGTTGAAGGGCTCGGCCAGCGTGCTCGACGCCGCGCTCGACTCCGGCCTGTCAGGCCCTGGCCGCCTGCACGACCTGTTCGTCACCCATGAAGCGATGTCGCCCGGCGAATGGAAGACCGGCGGCGCCGGCACCACGCTCCGCTACGGCTTCCACCCCTGCCCGTTCGGCATGGCGCTGGTGATGGCGACCTCGCGCGGCCTTGCCGGCCTCGCCTTCGCCGACCCCGGCGACGAGGCCTCCGCACTCTCAGACATGAAGAGCCGCTGGCCCCGCGCCACCTATATCGAGGACGTCCCGGGCACCGCCGCCCTCGCCCAGCGCATCTTCGACAAGACCCTCTGGCGCCCCGACCAACCCTTGCGCGTCGTCCTGATCGGCACCGATTTCGAAGTCCGCGTCTGGGAGACCCTGCTCAAGATCCCGATGGGCCGCGCCGTCTGCTACTCGGACATCGCGACACGGCTGGAGGCACCAAAAGCCTCCCGCGCCGTCGGCGCGGCTGTGGGCAAGAACCCGATCTCGTTCGTCGTGCCGTGCCACCGCGCGCTGGGCAAGTCAGGCGCGCTGACCGGCTATCACTGGGGTCTGACGCGGAAGCAGGCCATGATCGGCTGGGAGGCGGGTCAGGTCGGGCTGGGGTAGGACCTCAGCACCAAACGCCATGGCCGGGCTTGACCCGGCCATCCACGTTTCCTGGAAGCTATCAGTTGAGGGGGATGGATGCCCGGGTCGAGCCCGGGCATGACGAGCTAATTAGCTCGCTCGAGCCAGCGTGTTCGATCAGCCCGCCAGGTCCAGCTTCGACTCCACCGTCGAATCCGCCTTCAGCCGGTAGATGATCGGCACGCCAGTGGCGAGTTCGCGCTTCAGGATGCCTTCGGGCGTGAGCTTCTCCAGCACCATGATCAAGGCGCGGAGCGAGTTGCCGTGGGCGGCGACCAGAGTGCGCTGGCCGCGGAGGACGCCGGGGAGGATCTCCTGGACGTAATAAGGCAGCGCGCGGGCCAGCGTGTCCTTGAGGCTTTCGCCGCCGGGCGGCGGGACGTCGTAGGAGCGGCGCCAGACATGGACCTGCTCCTCGCCCCATTTGGCGCGGGCGTCGTCCTTGTTGAGGCCGGAGAGATCGCCATAATCGCGCTCGTTGAGCGCGAGATTCCGGCTGGTCGGCAGGCCGGGCTGGCCGAGCTCATCCAGGATCAGCTTCAGCGTGTGCTGGGCGCGGGTCAGCTCGGAGGTGAAGGCGACATCGAAGGTCAGGCCTTGGGCCTTGAGCTTGCGGCCGGCCTCCTTGGCTTCGCTGACGCCCTGCTCGGTCAGGTCCGGATCCTTCCAGCCCGTGAACAGGTTCTTCAAATTCCATTCGCTCTGGCCGTGGCGCACCAGCACCAGGAGACGTTCGCTCATTGCTCACTGATCCACTTGGTTTGATTAGAACAGGTCCTTGAGGCCGAGCACATCGTCCATCGTGTAGTAGCCCGGCGGCTTGCCATGCGCCCACAGCGCCGCCTTCAGTGCGCCATGGGCGAAGATCATGCGGTCCTCGGCCTGGTGCGACAGCACCAGCCGCTCCGAGGGACCGGCGAAGATGACGCTGTGATCGCCGGCCGCGGTGCCGCCGCGCAGCGAGGCGAAGCCGATGTCGCCAGAGCGGCGCTCGCCGGTGATGCCGTCGCGGCCACGCGCGGAATGCTGATCGAGCGCGATGCCGCGGCCCTCGGCGGCGGCGCGGCCGAGCATCAGCGCGGTGCCGGAGGGCGCATCGACCTTGTGCTTGTGATGCATCTCGAGGATCTCGATGTCGAAGCCGGCATCGAGCGATTTCGCGACCTGCTTGACCAGCGCCGACAGCAGATTGACGCCGAGGCTCATATTGCCGGACTGCACGACGATGGCGCGCTTGGTGACGCTCTTGATCACGGCATCGTCGGAAGCCGACAGGCCGGTGGTGCCGATGACATGGGCAAGGCCGCGCTCGGCGGCGATGGCGACATTGGCGATGGTCGCCGCCGGCACGGTGAAGTCGAGGATGCCGTCGGCCTCGGCCGACATGGTCCAGAGGTCGCCCGACAGCTTGATGCCGTTGGCGGGCAGGCCGGCGAGCACGCCGGCATCCTTGCCGATCAGCTCCGAGCCCGGGGCTTCGAGCGCGCCCGCCAGCACCGCGCCGTCGCTGTCAGCGATCGCACGCACCAGCGCGCGACCCATGCGGCCGCCGGCCCCGGCAACGATCAAGCGCATCTTCGACATGTCAGTTCCTCCGCCGGGTCAGGGCTATAGCCGGGGCTGACAGCGCGGGCAACCGAGCCAGGCGCGGAGCAGCCCTAGCTCCCGCGCAACAGATCAGGGCTGCGGGCCGTCATAGCCCTCGATGATGACCAGATCGCCTTCCGAGTGCGGCGATCGCATTGCGACCAGGCGCTGGTATTCCGGTGAATTGTAGCACGCGAGCGCGGTCTCATAGTCCTTGAACTCGATCACGACGTTGCGCGACCGCGAGGTGCCTTCCTTGGTCTCGTACTGGCCGCCGCGGACCAGGAACCTGGCACCGTACTGATGGAACACCGCGCCGTTCTGCGCGACGTATTGCTTGTAGCCATCCATGTTGTGCACGTCGATCCGCGCGATCCAATAGGCCTTGGCCATCCCTGTCGTCTCCTTGTTATGAGGCGGTCCTGCTTAGGTTCGATTGGTCTTGCCGACCAGCGCGAGGGCGCTGGCGATGTCGGCGACGATGCTTTCGGCGGCGGCCGCCGGGTCGGCCGCGCCGGTCACCGGACGGCCGACGACGAGACGATCGGCCCCCCCGGCGATGGCCAGCGCCGGCGTCATGATGCGCTTCTGATCGCCAACGTCTGATCCCGCCGGGCGAATCCCGGGGGTCACGAGCTGCATGTCGGGGCCCACCAGCGGGCGCACCAGCTGGGTCTCCTCAGGCGACAGGATCAGGCCGTGGATGCCGATCTGCTTGGCCTGCACCGCGCGCCGGGCGACCAGCTCCTTGACGCCCATCGCGTAGCCGGCCGCCGCGAGGTCGGCGTCGTCATAGGAGGTCATCACGGTGACGGCGAGCAGCTCGAGGCTGGAGCCGGCGGCGCCGGTGAGCGCGGCGGTCATGCTCTGCGAAAAGCCGTGCACGGTGAGGAAGCGGGCGCCGAGCCGGGCGATCTGGCGGGTGGCGCGTTCGACGGTGTTCGGGATGTCGTGCAGCTTGAGATCCATGAACACCTGCTTGCCGCCGGCCGCGAGGCGTTCGGCGAGCCCGAGGCCACCGGCATAGGTCAGCTCCATGCCGATCTTGTAGAACGTCACGGCCTCGCCGAGCCTGGCGATCATGGCTTCGGCCTCCGCCACACCCGGCAGGTCGAGCGCCACGATCAGACGGTCGCGCGGAGCAATCTCGGTCGGCATGTCACCTCACATCGTATGTTGCGCAAAATCGATCAGCTGCCGCACCAGCGCATCGAGCGCGGCGATGTCGGCCGGCAACCGGAGCCGATCCATGTCGTTGTAGGCCTTGTCGGCGAAGGCCAGCGCGAGCTGGCTCGGGATCACCTGTGCTTCGCAGGCGGTCAGCATCAGCCGCAACGCGGCGAGCGCACGGACACCACCAAAGCGGTTTTCGGAAGCCGCGGCGATCGCGAATGGGCGGGTGCGGAACACCCGGCCACGGGCTTCCGACGGCTCCTCCACGCGCGACAGCCAGGCGATGGCATTGCTGAGCAGCGGCGGCACCGAGGCGTTGTATTCGGGGGTCACCAGCAGCACGCCGTGATGGGCCGCGATCATGCGCTTCAGATTGACTGCCTCGCGCGGCACGCCCGATCTCGCCTCCTGGTCGGCGTCGTAGATCGGCAGCGGGAAATCGGCCAGCGAGATACGCGTGACGTCAACGCCGGCCTGCACGAACTGATAGGCGGCGACGGCGGCGAGCTTGACATTGTGCGAGCCGGCTCGCGTCGAGCCGGGGATGATCAGGATTTTCAGGGCGGACATCGTGCGGCCGGACGGCGACCCGCCACGATGAGCCGCGGCTGCCGGTCAGGGCTTGCGATACACCCAGACGCGCGCGGGCGGAAGGTTCATCCAGATCCGCTCGGAGGCTTCGGTCGTGACACCCGGCAGCGACTTCGGGATCGGCGGCACCACCGAATAGGTGAACTGCACGAACGGTGCGTTGGGCGCCATCGCTGCGAACGCATCGCGCACCAGCTTCATGCGGGTCAGCATCGGCTTGGTGACCAGCGGCAATCCGGAGACGACGGCCGAAGCCGGCATGCCCAGAACGTTCCAGAGCGTGTCGCGAAGCCGGTAGGCATCGCCCTGAACGACCTTGGCCTGCGGATAGCGGTCGCGCAGCAGCGCACAGAAGCCCGGATTATATTCGACCAGAACAAGCCGCTTTTGGTCGATGCCGTGCTGAACCAGCGCATTGGTGATCGCGCCCGTGCCCGGCCCGAGTTCGATGACCGGTCCGGTGCCATGAGGATCGACATATTGCGCCATGGTGCGGGCCAGCAGCCGACCCGACGGCATGACGGCACCCATGTGCAGCGGCTTTTCGATCCATGAGCGGAGGAATCGCACCTCATCGTCGAGACGAAGAGGTTTTTTCGACGCACGCACGGACGTTTGCAGGGGCATCTCAGTACCGGACGGGACCGTTTTCACGGCGATGTCAGAAAAGAGTCACAAAGACGTATAGGTCGCAGGCGGGGCGGTCAAGCCGAACCGTAACGCACGATTAAGGCTCGCGCTCCGCCCTCTTACAGATGCATTCGATAATTTTCTGCATGTGCAGAGCAGCAAAGTCACACGACGCCCGCGCGCAAGCGCGGCGTCGCGTGAGGGCATGCCTCAGCTCGCCGCCTTGCCGAAGAAATCCTTGACCTTGGTGAAGAAGCCGGCGGCCTCAGGCTGGGTTGCGCCGGACGACAGCTTCTCGAACTCGGCCAGCAGCTCCTGCTGCTTCTTGGTCAGGTTCTGCGGCGTCTCCACGACGATCTGGACATACATGTCGCCGGTCTGGCGTGAGCGCAGCACAGGCATGCCCTTGGACGCGATCCGGAACCGGCGCCCGGATTGCGCACCGGCGGGAATCTTGACCTTGGTCTTGCCCTTGTCGATCGTCGGCACCTCGAACTCGCCGCCGAGCGCCGCGGTCACCATCGAGATCGGCACCCGGCAATGCAGGTCGGCGCCATCGCGCTGGAAGAATTCGTGCTGGGACAGCGACAGGAAGATGTAGAGGTCGCCGGGCGGCCCACCGCGCAAGCCCGCCTCGCCCTCGCCGGCGAGACGGATTCGAGTGCCGTCCTCGACGCCCTGCGGAATGTTGACCGACAGTGTGCGATCACGCGTGACCCGGCCGGAGCCGGAGCATGACGGGCAGGGATCCTCGATCATCTGGCCGCGGCCGTGACAGCCGGGACAGGTGCGCTCCAGCGTGAAGAAGCCCTGCGCCTGCCGCACGCGGCCGGCGCCGCCGCACATCGCGCAGGTCTTCGGCTTGGTGCCGGCCTTGGCGCCGGTGCCGGAACAGGACTCGCAGGTCACCGAGACCGGAATCTCGATCTGGGCCGTCTTGCCCTGGAAGGCCTCTTCGAGGGTGATCTCCATGTTGTAGCGGAGATCGGCGCCGCGCTCGCGACCGGTGCCGCCGCGGCGCTGTCCGGCCATGCCGAAAAGGTCTTCAAAAATATCGGAGAACGAGGACGCAAAGCCGGCGCCGAAGCCGTGCGGGCCACCGGCGCCCTGCTCGAACGCGGCATGGCCATAGCGGTCGTAGGCGGCGCGCTTGTCGGCGTCGCGCAACACCTCATAGGCCTCGTTGATTTCCTTGAATTTGACTTCACTGGAGGCATCGCCCGGATTCTTGTCCGGATGCCATTTCATGGCCAGCTTGCGGAAGGCGGCCTTGAGCTTGGTCTCGTCGGCGTCGCGTTCGACTTCCAGGGTCTCGTAATAGCAGCGCTTGGTGGACATCAATCAAACCCGCCCGAACATGGTCAGACCTGAACGGCTCGCGCGATCGCCGCGCGCCAGTTCAATGAAAATGACCCCCATCCAACGAGACGCAGGCTGCGCTCTTTGGCGTGGGGGTCATGGCTGTCGCCTCTACCGTCGTTTAAGCAGATTTCTTCTTGTCGTCGTCGACCTCGGTGAACTCCGCGTCGACAACGTCATCCTTGGCGGCATCGCGGGCCGCGTCGCTCTCGGCCTGCTGCTTGTACATGGCCTCGCCGAGCTTCATCGACGCCTGGGCCAAGGTGTTGGTCTTGGCCTTGATGGCCTCGGCATCGTCGCCCTTCAGCGCTTCCTTCAGATCGCTGACAGCGTCCTCGATGGCGCGGCGCTCGGTGTCAGCGACCTTCGAGCCATGCTCGGCCAGTGCCTTCTCCGTGGAGTGCACCAGCGCGTCGGCATGGTTCTTGGCGTCGACTGCCTCGCGGCGTTTCTTGTCCGCCGCGGCATTCGCCTCGGCGTCCTTGACCATCTTGTCGATGTCGGCCTCCGACAGACCGCCCGAGGCCTGGATGCGGATCTGCTGCTCCTTGCCGGTGGCCTTGTCCTTGGCCGAGACGTTGACGATGCCGTTGGCGTCGATGTCGAAAGTCACCTCGATCTGCGGCATGCCGCGCGGCGCCGGCGGAATGCCCATCAGGTCGAACTGACCGAGCATCTTGTTGTCGGCCGCCATTTCGCGCTCACCCTGGAAGACCCGGATGGTGACCGCGTTCTGATTGTCCTCGGCGGTCGAGAACACCTGGCTCTTCTTGGTCGGGATCGTGGTGTTGCGGTCGATGATGCGCGTGAACACGCCGCCCAAGGTCTCGATGCCCAGCGACAGCGGGGTCACGTCGAGCAGCAGCACGTCCTTGACGTCGCCCTGCAGCACGCCAGCCTGGATCGCCGCACCGATCGCCACCACCTCGTCGGGGTTGACGCCCTTGTGCGGCTCCTTCCCGAAGAACTGCTTCACCATCTCCTGGATCTTCGGCATGCGGGTCATGCCGCCGACCAGCACCACTTCGCCGATCTCTCCGGCGGTCAGGCCGGCATCCTTCAGCGCCTTGCGGCACGGCTCGATGGTCTTCTCGACGAGGTCGGCCACCAGCGCCTCGAACTTAGCGCGGGTCAGCTTCATCGTCAGATGCTTCGGACCGGACTGGTCCGCGGTGATGAAGGGCAGGTTGATCTCGGTCTGCGTGGTCGACGACAGCTCGATCTTCGCCTTCTCGGCAGCTTCCTTCAGGCGCTGCAGAGCGAGCTTGTCGTTGCGCAGGTTGATGCCCTGCTCCTTCTGGAATTCGTCGGCGAGGTAGCTGACCAGACGCATGTCGAAGTCTTCACCGCCGAGGAAGGTGTCGCCATTGGTCGACTTCACCTCGAACACGCCGTCGCCGATCTCGAGGATCGAGACGTCGAAGGTGCCGCCGCCGAGGTCGTACACGGCAATCGTACCGGCCTTGGTCTTGTCGAGGCCGTAGGCCAGCGCCGCCGCGGTCGGCTCGTTGATGATGCGCAACACCTCGAGGCCCGCGATCTTGCCGGCATCCTTGGTGGCCTGGCGCTGGGCGTCATTGAAATAAGCGGGGACGGTGATGACGGCCTGATCGACCTTCTGGCCGAGATGGGCTTCCGCGGTCTCCTTCATCTTCTGCAGGATGAAGGCGGAGACCTGCGAGGGCGAATAGGTCTTGCCGTCGGCCTCGACCCAGGCGTCGCCGTTGCCGGCCTTGACGATCTTGTAGGGGACGAGCTTCTTGTCCTTCTCGACCATCGGGTCGTCGTAGCGGCGCCCGATCAGGCGCTTGACCGCGAAGAAGGTCCGCTCGGGGTTGGTCACGGCCTGGCGCTTGGCCGGCTGACCGACCAGACGTTCGCCGTCGTCACTGAACGCGACGATCGACGGCGTGGTGCGCATGCCCTCGGCATTCTCGATGACCTTCGACGATTTGCCGTCCATAACGGCCACGCACGAATTCGTGGTGCCGAGATCGATCCCGATGACCTTTCCCATGGTCTCATATCCTTCTTTTTGCGGCAGGTTGGGTGGGGCCCTGACGGCGCCCCCATCCAAAACCCCCTCAGATCAAATGCTCGCGATATTGCGACGATGAGCGTCATATAGGAGGGGGTGACTGACCCGCAAGGACCGGACAGGACCCTGGCACGCGGAAAAACCGCGGATTTTTGCGCGCTGCGCGAAAGCGCCGGCCGGCGGAGCCCAGCGGTATCTCAACCGGACCTTGGCATCGCGCCGCGCCCGTTTCCGAGCCTGATCCGCAGCGCCGCCGCAAAGGCGCCACATCAGCTGGCGCGGCGGCCGCGTCGAATCATCCTTAGCGAAGTCATAATCGGAGCGACGGTCGCCGGCACCGGAACTTCTGGTCGCAGCCAATCGGTCTGTTGCTGGCTTGGCAAACCCGCTAAAAGGCGTGCCGTCCTATGGCGACCGTACGGGGGCTGCGGCCGGCCGCATGCCCTGGGTTTGTGAACGAGGCTGCTTCTTCATGATGTTCTCCCGACTTCTCGCCGCGGCCGTCGTTTCGCTGTCGCTGCTCGGCCCCGTGTCGGCTGCGGACGCGATTTTTCCGCCGGGCGTCCGGATCGGACTTGCGCCCCTGGTCGGCCTCACCAAGGCCAAGACCTTCCCCGGCTTCGAGACCGAGGATCAGAGCGTCAAGGTGCTGCTGACCGAGCTGCCGGCAGCGGCCTATGGCGAGGTCAAGAATGCGTTCACGGCCAATCCCGGGGGTACCGGCAACATCAAGCCGGAAAGCATCGAGACCGCTGCAGGCACGGCCTACTACACAGTCGAGAACGGCCGCGACGGCGCCACCGCGGTGCGGCGCTACTCGATGATCCTGCCCGGCACCGGCTTCTCCGGCTATGTCGCGGTGCAGGTCCCGGAGACGGCGAGCAAGATCTACACGGATGACGCCGTGCGCCAGATGTTCGCCTCCGCCGTGGTCCGCAAGGACGTCCCGGTGGACGAGCAATTGTCGACCATGCCGTTCAAGGTGACCGAGCTCTCCGGCTTCAAGACGGTGCGGACGCTCGGACCGGGCGCGCTGCTCCTCGCCGACGGCGAAGAGGACAAGGGCATTGAAGCGGCGCCCTTCGTGGTGATCGGGCTCGTGGCCGGAGCAACACCGGAGGCCGGCGACCGGGGCCGTATCGCGCAGCAGGCCGCGACGACCATTCCCGGCGTTCGCGAAGCTCGCATCACGATGTCGGAGCCCATTCGGATCGACGGCCTGCCAGCCTATGAGACCCGCGTCGACGCCGTCAGCGGCAAGGACAACACGCCGGTCACCGTCGTTCAATGGTTGCGCTTCGGCGGCCCGAACACGCTGCGGATCATCGGCAGCGCTCCGCGAGACCAATGGTCAACAGCGTTCCCGCGCTTCCGCGCGGTGCGGGATGGCATCCAGCCGAGGGGCTGAGCGCGCCGCCCGGCCCTGATCGAATTGTTGCCAGCTCTGCCCGCAATCTGAGGTAACCTCGAGCCGGCGCACCAAGCGCCGATGCTTGCGCCTGATTTGCCATTGCGCGTTTCGCGCGGTCGAAGAGGACGGCGGTGGCATCAGCTCAATCAGGGGAGGGAGGTCATATGGACAGACGAGGGATTTTGGCCGGTCTCGGTGCCACGGCGCTGATGTCAGCGCTTCCCGCCCGCGGCTGGGCCGCGGCATCAATCAAGCCGGACGAGACATCGGCACTGCTCGTGATCGATGTGCAGAATTGTTTCCTGCCCGGCGGCAGCCTCGCCGTAAAGGACGGCGAGCAGGTTGTTCCGATCATCAACCGGATCGCGAAGGCCTTCAGCAATGTGGTTCTGACGCAGGACTGGCACACGCCGGCGCACGTCTCATTCGCCTCCAGCCACGCCGGAAAGAAGCCGTTCGAACTGGTCGACCTCGCTTATGGCAAGCAGGTGCTGTGGCCGGACCATTGCGTGCAAGGCACCGAGGGAGCGGCGCTGTCCAAGGATCTCGTGATTCCACAGGCCGAGCTCATCATCCGCAAGGGCTTTCACAATGAGGTCGACAGCTATTCGGCTTTCACCGAGGCCGATGGCAGGACCACCACGGGTCTCGCTGCCTATCTGCAGGCGCGTGGCATCGCCCGCGTCTTCGTTGCCGGACTGGCGACCGATTTCTGCGTCGCCTGGACCGCGCTCGATGCCCGCAAGGCAGGACTGGAAACCTATGTGGTCGAGGACGCCTGCCGCGGCATCGACACCCAGGGCTCGCTGGCCAAGGCATGGACCGACATGGCGGCGGCCGGCGTCAAGCGGATCAGATCCGAGGATATCGCGGCATAGTCCGGCGCGACGCGCCACAGCGAAAAACCAGCGCCACGGCTTAAAAAAGAGAAAGCCACGAGCTCACAGCCCGTGGCTTTCTGATTCGCTTGGACTTGGGCGCCGCCGTCAGGCCGCGTTGTTGGGCTGATCGCTGTTCGCAGCGGGCGCCGGCTTCGCGCCGCCCTTGGACACGCCGACCAGCGCCGGACGCAGCACGCGCTCGCCGATCATGAACCCGGCCTGTACGACCTGCACCACCGTGCCCGACGGCACCGAGGCATCGGGGACCTCGTACATCGCCTGCTGGAAGTTCGGGTCGAACTTCTGTCCGGTCGGATCGAATTTCTTGACGCCGTTCTTCTCCAGCGTGTTGAGCAGCGAGCGCTCGGTCAGCTCGACGCCTTCGATCAGCGCCTTGAGGCCGGGATCGGCATTGGCCCGCGTCTCGGCCGGCACGGCATCGAGCGCACGCTGCAGATTGTCGGCGATATCGAGCACGTCGCGCGCGAAGCCGGTGATGCCGTAGATGCGGGCATCGGCAACCTCACGGGCCGTGCGCTTGCGCAGATTCTCCATCTCCGCCAGCGTGCGCAACATCTTGTCGCGCGCGTCGGCGGCTTCCTTTGCCAGTGCCTCTGCTGAGCCGGTCTCGGGGTCGTCGGGCATGATATAGGGTTTGGAGACGACGGGTTCGCTGGCCTGCGCCGGGTTTTCCGGATCGTTTTTATGCAGGTCGGGATCGGTCATGGACAGACTTCTCGCAAGTTCGGCTGAACGGGTTTTCTGGATGTCGGGCGGGATATCGTGCTTTAGTCAGCGAAAATCAAGCGCGGGCTCGCGGCTCCGCGCGATCGCAGGGTTAACCGGACCGATCGCGCATCAGCCACCGAGCAGCCGGCTGACCAGGCGCGCCGCATAATCGACCGTCGGTATCACGCGGGCATAGTTCAGCCGGGTCGGACCGATCACGCCGAGCACGCCGACAATGCGGCCGGTGGCGTCGGAATAAGGCGACACGATCGTCGATGAGCCCGACAGCGAAAACAGCTTGTTCTCCGAGCCGATGAAGATGCGGACGCCGTCGGCATTCTCGGCGCGCCCCAAGAGGTCGACGACGCCGCGCTTGGTCTCGAGATCGTCGAACAGCCGCCTGACCCGTTCGAGATCTTCGAGCGCGTGCAGATCCTCGAGCAGATTGGCGTGGCCGCGCACGATCAGCTGGCGATCTTCGCTGTTGCCGCCCGACCAGCTCGCGACACCGGCCGCAATCACCTTCTGGGTCAGCTGATCGAGCTCGGCGCGATCTTGCGCCAGCGCGGTCTCCAGCTCGAGCCGCGCTTCCGCCAGGGTGCGTCCCCTGATCCGGGCATTGAGGAAGTTTGAGGCCTCGGTGAGCGCCGAGGATGGCACGCCGGGTGGCAGCGCCAGCACACGATTTTCGACTTGGCCGTCCTCGCCGACCAGCACCACCAGCGCCCGCTCCGGCTCCAGCCGCACGAACTCGATATGCTTGAGCCGGGTGTTGGATTTCGCCGTCAGAACCACGGCAGCGGCACGGGTCAGGCCGGAAAGCCGCGTCAGCGCCTCGTCGAGGGCAGCTTCCACCGACTGCGCCCGTCCGACGGACGCGAGCTGACTCTGGATCGATTGCCGCTCCGCCTCGGTCATGTCACCGACCTGCATCAGGGCGTCGACGAAGAAGCGGAGCCCCGCCTCGGTCGGCAAACGGCCGGCGGAGGTATGCGGCGCATAGATCAGGCCGAGCTGTTCCAGATCGGCCATGACGTTGCGCACCGACGCAGGCGACAGCGGAACCGCGATCAGACGCGAGATATTGCGCGAGCCGACCGGCTCGCCGGTCGCCAGATAGCTTTCGACGATCTGGCGAAAAATCTCGCGCGAGCGCTCATTGAGCTGCGCGAGCCCCGCCGGCGGTGTCATCAGGTTGATCGGATCGTGGTGGGCCACCAGAGACTCTCCTCCCCAGTTGCCTATAATGTGTCCATGCGGCGGCTCGGTGGCAAGCTGGTCTTGAGCAGGGGCCTCCTTTGCGCAGGGGCCCCCTGGCGCGATCCACCCTGATAAGCCCTTGCCGCTGCCGGCCCCGGCTCCTACAAGGCCGTTTAACACCCGTCTTTGCCCTGCCACGGAGAGAATCATGCGGCCGAGCCGCCGTGCACCGGATGAATTGCGACCCGTGAGCCTGGAGCGGGGCGTCGTCAAATACGCCGAGGGCTCCTGCCTGGTGAAGTTCGGCGACACTCATGTGCTGGTCACCGCCACACTGGAGGATCGGCTGCCGCCATGGCTCAAGGGCCAGGGCCGCGGCTGGATCACGGCCGAATATGGCATGCTGCCGCGCGCCACCCTGGAACGGACCCGGCGGGAGGCCTCCGCTGGCAAGCAGACCGGCCGCACGGTCGAGATCCAGCGCCTGATCGGCCGCTCGCTGCGCACAGCGATCGACCTGGAGGCGCTCGGCGAGCGCCAAATCACGGTCGATTGCGACGTGCTGCAGGCCGATGGCGGCACCCGCACGGCGTCGATCACCGGGGCCTGGGTCGCGCTCGCCGACTGCATCAAATGGATGAAGACCCGCAACATGCTGAAGACCGAGGTCTTGCGCGCCAATGTCGCCGCGATCTCCTGCGGCATCTACAACGGCACGCCAGTGCTCGACCTTGACTATGCCGAGGATTCCGAGGCCGAGACCGACGCCAATTTCGTCATGACCGGCGATGGCCGCATCATCGAGGTGCAGGGCACGGCGGAGAAGACCCCATTCACCGAGGCCGAGTTCCTGGCGCTGATGGCGCTGGCGCGCAAGGGCGTGGCCCGGCTGGTCGATCTGCAGAAGATGGCAGTCGCGTGAGCAGCAGCCATCGCAAGCTCAGCGGTCGCATCGTTATCGCGACCCACAATCCCGGCAAGCTGGCCGAGATGCGCGAGCTGCTGGCCCCCCATGGCGTCGAGGCCGTATCAGCCGGCGAACTCGGTCTCGGCGAGCCGGACGAGACCGGCGAGACATTCCAGGCAAATGCACGCATCAAGGCCGTGGCCGCCGCGGAGGCCGCGCAGCTGCCGGCCTTTGCCGATGATTCCGGCATCGTCGTCCATGCACTGGACGGCGCGCCGGGCATCTACTCGGCCCGCTGGGCCGGGCCGGACAAGGATTTCACGGCCGCGATGACCCGGATCGAGCGTCTGCTCCAGGAGCGCGGTGCGACCGGACCGGACAAACGCGGCGCGCATTTCGTCTCGGCGCTGTGCGTGGCCTGGCCGGACGGGCATATCGAGGAGGTCGAGGCGCGCGTCGACGGCACCTTGGTGTGGCCGCCGCGCGGCTCCGCCGGCTTCGGCTACGACCCGATGTTTCTGCCCGAGGGACATGATCGCACCTTCGGCGAGATGACGAGCGTCGAGAAGCACGGCCTGCCGCCGCTCGGCCTCGGCCTGTCGCATCGGGCCCGTGCTTTCGTGAAGCTTGCGGAGATCTGCCTTGACCAGCGCTGACAGCGAAGCGTTCGGCGTCTATGTGCACTGGCCGTTCTGCCTGTCGAAATGTCCGTATTGCGACTTCAACAGCCACGTCCGCCACACAGCCATCGACCAGGACCGCTTCGCCCGCGCCTTCGCCAGGGAAATCGAGACCACCGCCGCGCGCACCGGCGCGCGCACCGTCTCCTCGATCTTTCTCGGCGGCGGCACGCCGTCGCTGATGCAGCCGCAGACCGTCGGCGCCATTCTCGATGCCATCGGCCGGCACTGGCATGTTGCAGGCGATGTCGAGGTGACGCTGGAGGCCAATCCGACCAGCGTCGAGGCGACCCGGTTCGCTGGCTATCGCACCGCCGGCGTCAACCGCGTGTCACTCGGCGTCCAGGCCATGGACGACGCCTCGCTGAAAATGCTGGGCCGCCTGCACACCGCCGAGGAAGCCATGAAAGCGGTGGCCATCGCGCGGCAGGCCTTCGCGCGCTATTCGTTCGACCTGATCTATGCCCGGCCTGACCAGACGCCGGCGATGTGGACCGAGGAATTGACCCGCGCCATCGGCGAGGCGGCCGAGCATCTGTCGCTGTATCAGCTGACGATCGAGGAGGGCACGCCGTTCTTCGGCCTGCACGCCGCCGGCAAGCTGAAGACACCGGACGAGGGTCTGGCGCGCACGCTGTACGATGTGACGCAGGAGGTCTGTGCGCGTCACGGCCTGCCGGCCTATGAGATCTCCAATCATGCACGGCCGGGCGCGGAGTGCCGGCACAATCTCGTCTATTGGCGCGGCCAGGAATATGCCGGCATCGGTCCCGGCGCCCATGGCCGGCTCGACATCGACGGCATCAGGCACGCCATCGCGACCGACAAGCGGCCGGAAGCCTGGCTGATGCGGGTCGAATCCAACGGTCATGGCGTGATGACCGACGATGAGCTCAACCGCGAGGAGCGCGCCGACGAATTCCTGCTGATGGGGCTGCGGCTCGCCGAGGGCATCGACCCCCAGCGCTATGCCGCGATCTCGGGACGGCAGCTTGATCCGCGCCGCATCGCGCTGCTGCGCGAGGAGGGCGCGATCATCGTCGATGGAGACGGTCGCCTGCGGGTGACGCAGGACGGCTTTCCGGTGCTCGACGCCGTCGTGGCCGATCTCGCCGCCTGACGCTGCGCGCTTTTGTGTGGCGTTGAAGCTATGTGGCGTTAAAGCTCTTGGGCGCACCGGCGACAGCCTGCCCGCCCCCTGAGCCGACTCGCATCACCGCGAGCCCGCGCTCATTGGTGCCGTCGCTGCGGAAACGAAACAAGCCGTCGATGCCGGCAAAGCCGGACGCGTTGGTCAGCACGTCCGGCGCGAAACGCTGCGCGCCTTGCGTCCGCGCCAGCGCCGCCACCAGGGCGACCGCATCATAAGCCAGCGTCGCCGTGCGCACGGGATCGCCGCCGAACCGTGTGCGGTAGCGGCCGGCAAACGCGCGGAAACCTGCGGGATCGGGCGCCGCGTAAAGGCCACCCTGGAGGCTGGCGCTGTTGTAGACCCGCGGATTGTCCCACAGCCCGGTGCCGAGCAGCTGGATGTTGCGCAGATTGGCGCCCGCCGCCGTCAGCGCATCCGCCGTCGCAACCACCGAATCGCCGTCATCGGCGAGCAACAGCGCGTCGGCCCCGCCGAGCGACTGCGCCACGGTGCGCGCCGCCGTGTTGCGATCGCCGCTATATTTCTCGAAGGCCACGATCCGGCCGCCGCGCCGGCTGACCGCCGTCTTGAACGCGCCTTCGACCACCGTGCCATAGGCGTTGTCGGGCAGCAGCGCCGCGAAGGAGCGCTTACCGACACTCGCCGAATAATCGACGATCCGGATCGCATCGGACTCCGGCAGGAAGCTCAGCAAATACACGCCGCGGCCGGCGACGCTCGAATCGGTGGAAAAGGCGATCACCGAGATGTTGCGCGTACGTGCGACCTGGGCGGTCGACGGCACCGAGCCGGCGAACAGCGGCCCGAGAATGATCTCGGCGCCCTCATCGCAGGCCTGTTGCGCGCCTTGTTGCGCACCTTGCGGACTGCCGGCGTCATCCTTGATCAACAGCTGGATATTGGGGTTCTGGAACTCGGCGAGCGCCATCTCGGCGGCGTTCTTCATCGACTGCGCCGCAATGCCCGCATTGCCCGAAGCCGACAAGGGCAGCAGCAGCCCGACCTTGACCTGGCCGTTGCCGGCTACCGCCGGTTGCAGCGGTGGCCCGGAGGGGCCGGTCGGTTGCTCGAACGGGTTAGGGATGCTCATGCCCTGCTGCACGCCAGAGCAGGCCGACAACAGCGGCGCGCCAAGGATCAGCCCCAGCGCCGTACGCCGGGCGACACCATGCGCGCCCGGGCCGTGAGACTTGAGGCCGAAAGACCTGGGACCGTGAGACTTGGGATGACGCGGGCCCACCATGGCATCTCTTCGTTCGGCCGAGACGGCCAGAAGTTCCTTTATCGCACGCCCCTCGGGTCGCACTGATTCATTCATATTGTCGATGAATAGTTAAGCAAAACAAAAGGCTGTCAGGGCCACAGAGCCGATCAATTCGACGTTTTGCACGGCATATCCCCCGCTCGCACGCTGCCGCTTCCTTGACCGTTCCGAACTTGCCGTTCCGAACTTGAAGCTCCGATGAACGGGACACCCCCGTCTGGATCGGAAGGTCGATCGGCCGGACGCCCGTTCCGCGGTGGCTTTCCCCGGCCGGGCCATTTAAATTACCCCGATGGGCGCGCACACAACCTCGAACATGTCGCCGAACCCCGGCAATTCTTCCACCATATCTGCCACCACGCAGGGCTATGTGGTGGCCGGACACCGCGTGACAGCCCCGAAGGCGCGACCGGGACTTTATCTCGTGGCGACGCCGATCGGCAATCTCGCCGACATCACGCTCCGGGCGCTGGAGACGCTGGCCGGTGTCGAGGTCATCTTGTGCGAGGACACGCGGATTACGCGGCGGCTGACCGAACGCTACGGCCTGTCGTCGGAACTCGCCGCCTATCACGAGCACAATGCCGAAGCCGTCCGGCCGAGGATCCTGCAGCGCCTGGCCGAGGGCGCCGCCATCGCGCTCGTGTCCGATGCCGGCACGCCGTTGATTTCGGATCCCGGCTACAAGCTGGTGCGCGAAGCTTGTGGGGCCGGTCATGCCGTGACCGCATTGCCCGGCCCCTCGGCGGTGCTGGCCGCCTTGAGCGTGGCGGCACTGCCGACCGACCGCTTCTTTTTCGAAGGCTTCCTGCCGGCCAAGCAGCAGGCGCGACGCGCGCGGCTGGCCGAGTTGGCGCGTGTCGAGGCGACGTTGGTGATGTTCGAGTCCGGCAACCGGGTGCAGGAGTGTCTGGCGGATCTCGCTGACGGCCTGCCCGGACGCCAGGCGGCGATTTGCCGCGAATTGACAAAGCTCCACGAGGAGGTCCTGCGGGGCGCGATCAGCGAGCTGGCGGCGCAGGCCAATGAGCTGGAAACCCGCGGCGAGTTCGTGCTGGTAATCGGACCGCCGCCACGCGATGCCGAGGTGCTGACGACGGATCAGCTCGACGCGCTGCTCGCGGATCTGCTGCAACGGTCGAGCGTCAAGGACGCTGTCATGCACGCCGTCGAACTCTCAGGCCGTCCGCGGCGCGAGGTCTATGCGCGCGCCCTCGATCTCGCCAAGGCCAAGCGGGCGGGAGAGGCCGATGGCGAAGGCTGAGCACACCAGCACGGCCAAGCCTTCCAAGCCAGCCGCGCCTGAACGCGTCGCCGCGTTTCGTACCGGGCTTTCGGCGGAAGCGCGCGCCGCCGCGCTGCTGATCGCCAAGGGCTATCGCATCCTCGCCAAGCGCTTCCGCACGCCGCATGGCGAAATCGATATCATCGCGCGCAAGCGCGACCTCGTCGCCTTCGTGGAGGTCAAGGCCCGTGCCTCGCTCGACGATGCCGCCTATGCGGTGACGCCGCGTCAGCAGCAGCGCATCATCGATGCCGCGCTGGCCTGGCTGATGACGCATCCCGAACATGCCGAATTCGAGCTGCGGTTCGACGCGATTCTCGTTGCGCCGCGCAGCCTGCCGCGCCATCTGATAGCGGCATTCGACGCCAGCACCTGACATGACCTCACTGCAGCGAGCAGGGACCTGCCCATGAAACTGAATGTCGCCGTCCAGATGGATCCGATCGCGCGCATCAATATCCGCGGCGATTCGACCTTCGCGCTGCTGCTGGAAGCGCAGCGGCGCGGCCATGGCCTGTCCTACTACACGCCCGACAAGCTCTCGCTGCGCGGCGAGGAGCTGTACGCGCCGGTGCAGGCCTTGGCCGTGCGCGATGAAATCGGCGATCATTTCACGCTGGGCGAGCCGAAGCCGACTGCCTTGGCCTCCTTCGACGTCGTGCTGTTGCGGCAGGATCCGCCGTTCGATCTCGCCTACATCACGTCGACGCATTTCCTGGAGCGGATCCATCCGAAGACGCTGGTGGTCAACGATCCCGCGAGCGTGCGCAACGCGCCGGAAAAGCTGTTCGTCATGAACTTCCCGCAGCTGATGCCGCCGACGCTGATCTCGCGCGATCTCGACGAGATCAACGCCTTCCGCGCTCAGCACGGTGCCGTGGTGATGAAGCCGCTGCACGGCCATGGCGGCGCGGCCGTGTTCCGGGTGATGCCGCAGGACATGAATTTCGGCTCACTGTTCGACATGTTCTCGGTGACCTTCAAGGAGCCCTGGGTGATCCAGCGCTTCCTTCCCGAGGTGAAGCATGGCGACAAGCGCATCATCCTGGTCGACGGCGAGTTCGCCGGCGCCGTCAACCGCGTCCCGGCGGCCGACGATCTGCGCTCCAACATGGTGCGCGGCGGCGCCGCGCAGGCCACCGAGCTCAGCCCGCGCGAACGCGAGATCTGCGATACTCTGGGACCGGAATTGCGCGCCCGCGGCCTGTTGCTGGTCGGCATCGACGTGATCGACGGCAATCTCACCGAGATCAACGTGACCTCGCCGACCGGCATTCGCGCGATCTCGCGCCTGGGCGGGCCCGACATCGCCGCCCGCATGTGGGACGTGATCGAGGCCCGGCGACGCTGAGCAGGACGCTAGCGGAGAGCGAGCAAACGCCACGTTCGGCCGACCTGCTTTTCACATCCACAGAGAGCTTCCTCCCCTGGGGCCTCGCTGCGATCGCCACGACATAGCTGGGGATAAGGCAGGCCAACGCGCCGCCCGCAGCCAGCTCCAGCGCGCTGACACCGGCGCAATCCGTGGTATGACGCGGGCCTCATGCGGCTCGTCCTGACCACCTGGAACATCAATTCGGTGCGCCTGCGCATCGATCTCGTCGCCAAGCTCATCAAGCAGGTCAGGCCCGATGTGCTGTGCCTGCAGGAGACCAAGTGCATCGACGATGCCTTCCCGCTGAAGCGCTTCAAGCGGCTCGGCTATGAGCACATCGCGCTGAACGGCCAGAAGGGCTATCACGGCGTCGCCGTGATCTCGAAATGGCCGTTCGAGACCACCCATGTCCGAACGTTCTGCGACAAGGTGGATTCGCGTCACATCACGGTGGCGTTCGGCGAGAAGGCGCAGCTGGCCCGGCCACTGGTGCTGCATAATTTCTACGTGCCCGCCGGCGGCGACATTCCCGATCCCGCGCTCAATGAGAAATTCGAGCACAAGCTGCAATTCCTCGACGAGATGAAAGCGTGCGAGCCGTTGCATCCGCGCGGCGACGACCGCCACATCCTGGTCGGCGACCTCAATGTCGCGCCTCACGAGCACGATGTCTGGTCGCATAAGCAGCTTCTGAAGGTGGTGTCGCACACACCGATCGAATGCGAGAAGCTGCTGGCCGCGCAGAGCCACGGCGAATGGGTCGACGTTGCCCGCGAGCGGATTCCGATGTCGGAGAAGGTCTACACTTGGTGGAGCTACCGCGCCGCCGACTGGACTGTCGGGAATCGCGGCCGGCGGCTCGACCACATCTGGGTGTCGCGCGCGCTCAAGGACAATGTCACCGATTTCAGCATCCTGCGCGATGCCCGCAGCTGGGAGCGTCCGTCGGACCATGTCCCCGTGACAGTGACGCTCGACGTCTAGGCATGATCCAGAAAAGTGGGAACCGGTTTCCCGAAAAGATCATGCTTAAACAGAGGGGAAAGTTCATGATGCGTTTCCGTGGAAAAGCCTCATGATCTAGAGGTCACGACATCAGCTTGGCGCCGGCCTTCAGGATATCGCCGGCCAGCCGTGTCGCACGATTGGCGAACTCCTCGCGCAGCCGCCGTGCCGCGACAGCATCGCTTTCCAACACGCGCTGGAACAGGCTGCGCGAAAGCCGAACCACCGACGCATATTCCAGGGCCGTCGCGGTCGCAGGGCGCCGCATCTCCACCAGCAGCGCCAGCTCGCCGATCAGCATGCCCGGCGTGGCGACGACCTCGGCTCCCACCTGGTCACTGACGCGCAGCGAGCCGCGCTGCACCACATAGCCGCAATCAGCCGTGTCGCCCTCGCGGAACAGCGCCTCGCCGCTCTGGATGTTGCGCGGCTCGGACCCGATCGCAAGCATGCGCAGTGATTCGCGTCCCAACAGCCGCAGCGTCGGGACGCGCTCCAACAGCGCAATATCATCTTCGATCGACATCGAGAGCCCGGGGAAGGCAGAATTAATCCAATATCATAGACGGCGGACCGCCATCCCCGAACGTATCACGGCACCAGCTTGTAGCCACCGGCCTCCGTGACCAGAATCTCTGGATTGGCGGCATCTTTCTCGATCTTCTGCCGCAAACGGTAAATATGCGTTTCCAGCGTGTGGGTGGTGACGCCGGAATTGTAGCCCCACACCTCCTGGAGCAGCGTCTCGCGCGACACCGGCTGCTGGCCGGCGCGGTAGAGGAACCGCAGGATGGCCGTTTCCTTTTCCGTGAGCCTGACCTTGCGGGCGTTCGCGCCGGTCAGCATCTTCGAGCCGGGGCGGAAGCTGTACGGACCGACCGAAAACACCGCATCCTCGCTGGCCTCGTGCTGGCGCAGCTGTGCGCGAATGCGCGCCAGCAGCACGGCGAAGCGGAACGGCTTGGCGACATAGTCATTGGCGCCGGATTCCAGCCCCAGGATCGTATCCGAATCGGTGTCGTGCCCGGTCAGCATGATGATCGGGGCCTTGAAACCGCCCTTGCGCAGACTGCGCACCACCTCGCGACCGTCGGTGTCGGGCAGGCCGACATCCATCAGGACCAGATCGGGGGAATTGGCCTTTGCCGCGCTGGCGCCCTTGGCGCCGGTATCGACCGCCTGAGCCTCGAACTCGTCATGCAGCGACAGCTGCTCCATCAGTGTGTCGCGCAGATCGGTATCGTCATCAACGATCAGGATCTTGCGGGCATTGGCCATTGGTAAAAATCCTCTTGCTGGCGCCGGCGGGATCGAATGATGGGCGCCTTCGACGGTGGGCAAAACAGGCTCATCAGCCCTGTTTCGTCTTGAAGTAGGGGGCTGTTACCGATTCACAAGCGCCCGACACTGTACTCCAGATTTGGGAAGGGAATGAGGTGAATGTCCTGTGTGCCCCCCGCGCGGGACCATTTGCCGACATTAAGGCAATTGACGGGCAATGCATGGCAATGAAAAGGCACGTTGTTTCATATCATTATGCAAAGGATGCAAAGGGATCGGCTGGCATGCCAACTACCACGATCCGAATCCGGGCCGCCGCCGGGAATCCGCAGCGCGGCTGGCTGGTCATGACCGGACCGATCATCCCCGTTGCCTTGGGCCGCGGTGGCATCCTGGCCAACAAGCGCGAGGGCGACGGCGGCACCCCTCGCGGCAGTTTCCGGCCACGCCGGCTGTGGTGGCGGGCCGACCGCCACCGACGGCCGCAGACCCGGCTTCCCGTCCGGCCGATCGGCCCCGAGGACGCCTGGTGCGAGGATCCGGCCGATCGCCGCTACAACAGGCCGTTCCGGCTGCACGGCGATCAGCCGGGGGACCGGCTGGCGCGCAGCGATCATCTCTATGACTTCATCATCGAGATCGACCACAACACGCGGCCCCGGATCGCCGGACGCGGCAGCGCTGTGTTCCTGCATTTGGCGCGGCCGAATTTCGGCCCCACGGCCGGCTGCGTGGCCATGACCCAGTCGGCAATGCTGCGGCTGTTGCAAAGCATCGGCCCGCGCACCAGGATCATCATCGAATGACAAGATTCTGAGGGAGGACACCATGCTCACGCCGAGCCAGGCCGTATCGGCTTCGCGGATCCTGCGTGAGCATTGGCGCGAGGGCAGCAAGTTCGCGGCATTGCCGCCAGATCTGCAGCCACGCAACCGTGCCGAGGGCTACGCCATCCAGGCAGAGATCGAGTCACAATCCAGCACGCCCTTGTTCGGCTGGAAGATCGCGGCGACCAGCGAAGCCGGGCAGCGCCACATCAACGTGGCCGGACCGCTGGCGGGCCGGATTCTCGCCGAGACCGTGCTGCCCGATGGCGGCACGGCACCGATGGCCGGCAATGCGATGCGGGTCGCGGAGCCGGAATTCGCCTTTCGCATGGCCAGCGACCTGGCGCCGCGGACCACGCCCTACGACGTCGGCGAGGTGCTCGCCGCCGTGGCCACGCTGCATCCGGCTATCGAGATCCCTGATTCGCGGTTCGCCGATTTCGTCACGGCCGGCGAGGCGCAGCTGATCGCCGACAATGCCTGCGCACATCTGTTTGTGCTGGGCGCTCCGACGGCCGCAGATTGGCGCAGCCGCGATCTGGTCGAGGAACGTCCCCGGATCACGCTGAGCGGCCGGGACTTCATCGGCCACGGCCGCAACGTGCTCGGCGATCCCCGCGTGGCGCTGGCGTGGCTGGTCAACGAGCTCGGCGCGCTGGGACTGACGTTGCGGGCAGGGCAGGTGGTCACGACCGGCACCTGCCATCCGCCGTTGCCGATCGGCAGTGGCGATACGATGGCCGTCGATTTTGGGGACCTCGGGCGGGTATCGGTGCGCTTCGCGTGACGACGTCCGTCGTTGGGAGTCGCGGCCTCAGCCGGAGCGTGGGCCGTCAGCGGTGCCCGAAGATCGCCGAGCCGACACGCACATGCGTAGCGCCGAACTGAATGGCCGTGGCGAAATCGGCGCTCATGCCCATCGACAGATTCGCAAGGCCGTTGCGCGCCGCGATCTTGGCTGTCAGCGCGAAATGCGGACCCGGCGCCTCGTCGACCGGCGGGATGCACATCAGGCCGGAAATCTCCAACCCATAATCCTTGCGGCAGGCCGCAACGAACGCGTCGGCTTCGCCCGGCGCGATGCCCGCCTTCTGCGGCTCCTCGCCGGTGTTGATCTGAACGAACAGTTGCGGATGCCTGTTCTGCGCGGCAATTTCCTTGGCGAGCGCGGCGCACAAGCTCGGACGATCCACCGAATGAATGGCGTCGAACAGCGCCACCGCCTCCTTGGCCTTGTTGGACTGCAACGGTCCGATCAAGTGCAGCGACAGCCCCGGATGCGCCGCCATCAGGGCCGGCCATTTTCCTTTGGCTTCCTGCACCCGGTTCTCGCCGAACACGCGCTGGCCGGCCGCAATGACCGGCTCGATCGCATCCGCCGCAAAGGTCTTCGACACGGCGATCAGCGTGACTGACGCTCGCTCACGTTTGGCGTCGCGGCACGCCCGCAGGATCTCCTGCTCGACCGCGGCGAAAGCGGATGTTGAAGACGAGTTGTAGCTGGTCGGGGCATCTGGCACGAGGGTGTCCGTCGGTAGATTTACGGGTTTGGCTGCAATTTTACGGAGTTCGAGAAAGGCTTCTTGAACCCTTCTCCCTACCTTGCGCGATCGGGGGCAGGGGGAAAAAATGCCAAGCATCCGCTTCAATCGCAATAGAGTGAAGCTGAACCGGCTGTTGGGGATTCGGGCACGGCTGGCGCTGCTGGCCGTGATCCTGGTTGCGCCGTTGATGCTGGAGCGCGCACGGTCGCTCGAAACCGCCCGCACGCGGCAGATTGGGCTCGCCTCCGAAGAGTTCCTCAATATCGCCCGACAAAGCGCCGACATGCAGCGCGAGGTCATCATGTCGGTCGAAACGGTGCTGAAATCCACCGCCTATGTCCGCGCGTCAGCGTCCGGCGTCAGCCGCAGCTGCGATATGCTGCGCGCCAGCCTGCCGACAACGCTGCCCTGGATCCGCACCCTGATGATCGCCGGACGGGACGGACGCATCCAATGCTCCACCAATAATCAATATGTCGGTCTCGACTTCAGCGAGCGGCCCTATTTCCGCGGGGCGCAGGAGACCCGCGACTTCGTGTTCAGCGACTATCTGCTGTCGAAACCGACGCACATGCCGATCGTCATGGCCGCCTATCCGGTCGCGGCGATCACCGGTGAGCCCGACGCCGTCATGCTGGCGAGTGTCAATCTGGAATGGATGTCCAAGATCATGAGCAATCTTGGCGGCCGTCCGGGAATCACGGCGGTGCTGATCGACAGCGAGGGAACCGTGCTGGCCGCACCGACGGATCGCACCGAGCTGATCGGACGGCCGCTCGACAGCGTGCCCCTGCTGTCGGCGGTGGCCGAGACCGCGATGAGTTCCGACAAGCCTTCAGACACCGTCTCGTTCACGGCCGCCGACGGATCAAAACGCGCGATCAATTTCACGCGCATCGCCGACACCGGCTCGCGCCTGATCGTCAGCATCGATGAAACCCGCGTCACCGCCGCGATCGACCGGGACATCCGCAACGCTTATCTGCAGGCCGGGCTGGTTTGCCTGATCGTGCTGCTCGGTGCACTGATCGCCGCCGAGAAGCTGATCATCAAGCCCGTCAACATTCTCGCGGCGACCGCGAAGCGCTTCGGCCTCGGCCAATGGTCGGCGCGTGTCGCCACCAAGAACCTGCCCTCGGAATTCGTGCCGCTGGCGAAGTCGTTCAATGCGATGGCCGCCAAACTCGGCCAGCGCGAGCGCGAGCTCATCGCCGCCAATGACCGGCTCACCGTGATGGCCTCGATCGACATGCTGTCCGGACTGGCCAACCGGCGCGGCTTCCAGAACCACATCGACGTCGAATGGGAGCGCGCCTCGCAAACCGGCGCCGAACTCTCGCTGCTGATGATCGATGTCGATCACTTCAAGCTCTACAACGACACCTATGGCCATCCGGAGGGCGATGCCTGCCTGTCTCGGCTTGGCGAGACCTTGGCGCAGATCGCGCAAGCCACCGATGCCTTTGCCGGACGCTATGGCGGCGAGGAGTTCTGCCTCTTGATTCCTGGCATCGATGCGCAGCAGGCTTTCGAGATCGGCGAGCAGATCCGCTATGCGGTGCTCGAGCTGAATCTGCCGCATGCGACTTCGGCGTATCGCTGCGTCACCGTCAGCGTGGGCGTGGCCTCTGCCCGGCCCAACGAAGCGCTCGCGACGACCGACCTGATCGAAGCCGCCGACGCCGCGCTCTATGCCGCAAAGCACCACGGTCGCAACACTGTCATTGCGCACGGCTTGGTGGACTCCGCGAGCGAAACAACTGGCGTGGCGCGCGCGGGATGAGCGCGATATGGTCAGCCGACCGCCAGCTTGCGGTCAAGCTCGAGCTCGGTAATGACGCGGTTGCGGCCGAGCTTCTTGGCCAGGTAGAGGGCGCGGTCGCAGCGGTCGATCAGATCGGCCATCGATTCGCCGAACTGAAACTGCCCCACTCCGATCGACACGGTGATCTGGGGCAGGACCTCGCCGGTTGAACGCCGGGTGAACTGACAATCCGCGATCGTGCGCCGGATCCGTTCCGCAATGGCATGACAGCCTTCGAGATCGGTCTGCGGCAGCACTGCGATCAGCTCCTCGCCACCATAGCGTGCTGGCAGATCCTGGTCGCGCACCCGCTCGCGGAGCGCCTTGGCCACCAGGCGCAGCACCTGATCACCGACACCATGACCGTAATTGTCGTTGAACTTCTTGAAGTGATCGACGTCGATCAGCAGGATGCTGAGCGGCTCGTCCCTCTCCATCGACTCGATCTGGGCGTGGCGGAAGAATTCCTCGAGCGCGCGTCGATTTGGCAGACCGGTCAGCGTATCGGTGCGCGCGCGCTGTTCCGATTTGTTGAGCGAGTCTCTGATCGTGTCGAGCTCGCGCGACTTCTCGGCGAAGCTCGCTTCGAGCTTGGCCGCCCGCGCGGTGGCCTGGGCGAGTTCGCTGACGAGATTCTCGATCAGGATCTTCGGATCGACACCCTGCTCGCTGCGCTCGGCGACACCGTCGATCGCCGCCATATGCGTGCGGTTGTCGGCGATGGCGGCGGTCAGATAGCTCTTGGCGGAATCCATCACACCATGCAGCTGTTGCGAGACCTTATGGACGACAGCCGCTTCGGTTCCCTGCTGGCCGACATAGGTGTCGAACAGCGCCTGGTTCGTCGTCTTGTCGAACTTCCGCTTGTTGCTGACAAGAATGTCGACGGCACGCTTCAGGTCCGACGCCGATCCCAGCGAGTACTTGAACCACAAATGGAAGTTGTTAGGCGTGGGGGGCACGCGCTGCTGAGCCATGGAACGCATGGCCTTGTCCGCGACCGTCGTCGCGTACTCGAAGTCAAGCTCGTCGAACGTAGCGCCGGACACGATGCGGAGTGTTCCAAGATGCTGGCTGGGGATCTTGATTATGCACTCAGTCTCCCATTCAAGTCTTAACCGTGCCTCAATCGAACCTTCGACACCCCGGACAGAGCCGCCAAAAAACTCGCAATTACCGTCGCTTAGTTGATGCTCGAAATGGTATCATCATCTCCCGCCCCATTGACCCGCGTGCTGCTTTTGTGGCCTAGTCCGCCGTCTTGAAACGACGCGAATCCTCGAAAATTACAAGCGATTCCATGACATCCGAACGCTACAACGCCCGTGAAGCCGAGCCGCGCTGGCAGCGCCAGTGGGACGAGAAGGCGATCTTCGCCACCAAGAACGACGATCCGCGTCCGAAATACTACGTACTCGAGATGTTTCCCTATCCATCGGGACGCATCCATATCGGCCATGTCCGTAATTATACGCTGGGCGACGTGCTGGCGCGCTTCATGCGCGCCAAGGGTTTCAACGTGCTGCACCCGATGGGCTGGGACGCGTTCGGCCTGCCGGCGGAGAATGCCGCGATCGAGCGCAAGGTCGCGCCAAAAGCATGGACCTACGACAACATCGCGGCGATGAAGAAGCAGCTGCGCTCGATCGGCCTGTCGCTCGACTGGGCCCGCGAGTTCGCCACCTGCGACCCGTCCTACTACAAGCACCAGCAAAAGATGTTCCTCGACTTCATGCAGGCGGGGCTGGTGGAGCGCGAGCAGCGCAAGGTGAATTGGGATCCGGTCGACATGACCGTGCTCGCCAACGAGCAGGTCATCGACGGCCGCGGCTGGCGCTCCGGTGCGGTGGTCGAACAGCGTGAGATGAACCAGTGGGTGTTCAAGATCACGAAGTACTCGCAGGAGCTGCTGGACGCGCTGGACGGCCTGGACCGCTGGCCCGACAAGGTGCGGCTGATGCAGCGCAACTGGATCGGCCGCTCCGAGGGCCTGTTGATCCGCTTCGCTCTGGAGCCGAAGACGACACCGGCGGGCGAGACCGAGCTGAAGATCTTCACGACGCGGCCGGACACGCTGTTCGGCGCCAAATTCATGGCGATCTCGGCCGACCACCCGCTGGCACAGGCAGCCGCGGCCAAGAAGCCGGAACTCGCCGCGTTCATCGCCGAGATCAAGCGCATCGGCACTGCCCAGGAGGCGATCGACACGGCGGAGAAGCAGGGCTTCGACACCGGCATCCGCGCGGTGCATCCGTTCGACCCGAGCTGGACCCTGCCGGTCTATGTCGCCAATTTCGTACTGATGGAATACGGCACCGGCGCCATCTTCGGCTGTCCGGCGCATGACCAGCGCGACCTCGACTTCGTCAACAAATACGGCCTGGGCAACACGCCGGTGGTCTGCCCGGAGGGACAGGACCCGGCGTCGTTCGTCATCACCGACACCGCTTTCGACGGCGACGGGCGCTTGATCAATTCGCGCTTCCTGGATGGCATGACCATCGCGCGGGCCAAGGACGAGGTTGCCAAGCGGCTCGAGGCCGAGCAGCGCGGCGGCGCCGCGGTCGGCGAGCGCCAGGTCAATTTCCGCCTGCGCGACTGGGGCATCTCACGGCAGCGTTATTGGGGCTGCCCGATTCCGGTGATCCATTGCCCGACATGCGATGTCGTGCCGGTGCCGGCCGAGGACCTGCCCGTGGTGCTGCCGGATGACGTCACCTTCGACAAGCCGGGCAACGCGCTCGACCATCATCCGAGTTGGAAGCACGTCACCTGCCCGAAATGCGGCGGAAAGGCGACCCGCGAAACCGACACCATGGACACCTTCGTCGATTCGTCCTGGTACTTCGCGCGCTTCACCGATCCGTGGAACGAGACGACGCCGACGACGCCCGCCGTGGCCAACCGGATGATGCCGGTCGACCAGTATATCGGCGGCGTCGAGCACGCGATCCTGCATCTGCTCTACAGCCGGTTCTTCACCCGGGCCATGAAAGCCACCGGCCACGTCGCGATGGACGAGCCGTTCGCCGGCATGTTCACACAGGGCATGGTGGTCCACGAGACCTATCAGAAGGCCGACGGCACCTACGTCAACCCGGCCGACGTCAAGATCGAGGTCGGCGGCAATGGCCGCCGCGCGGTGCTGACCGCGACCGGCGAGGACATCACGATCGGCCCGATCGAGAAGATGTCGAAGTCGAAGAAGAACACCGTCGACCCCGACGATATCATCGAGAGCTACGGCGCCGACGTCGCCCGCTGGTTCATGCTGTCGGACTCACCGCCGGATCGCGACGTGATCTGGAGCGACGAACGGGTCCAGGGCGCAGCGCGCTTCGTTCAGCGTCTCTGGCGGCTGGTCAACGAATCGGTCGCGGCGAGCCAGGAGGCCCCCTCCTCCCGCCCGACCACGTTCGGCCCGGACGCGCTGGCGCTGCGCAAGGCCGCGCATGGCGCGCTCGACAAGGTGACCGGCGGCATCGAGCGGCTGCATTTCAACGTCTGCCTGGCGCATATCCGCGAATTCGCCAATGCGCTGGCCGACGTTCTGGCGCGGCCGGCCAAGCCGGCGCCCGACCTGGCCTGGGCGATCCGCGAGTCGGCCAGCATCCTGGTGCAGCTGTTCTCGCCGATGATGCCGCATCTGGCCGAGGAGTGCTGGCAGGTGCTGGGCCACAGCGGGCTGATCTCGGAGGCCTCCTGGCCGCAAATCGAACGAGATTTGCTGGTTGAGGACAGCGTGACCATGGTCGTGCAGGTCAACGGCAAGAAACGCGGAGAAGTCACAGTCGCCAGCAACGCGCAGAATCCGGAAATTGAGTCTGCCGTTTTGGCCCTTGATGCAGTAAAATTGGCACTGGATGGCAAGCCCGTCCGCAAGGTGATCATTGTTCCCAAGAGGATCGTGAATGTCGTCGGCTAGGTTTCGGATCGCTGCGCGCCTGGTCGCCGTGGCCGCTTTGGCTGGCCTGACGGCCGGCTGCTTCCAGCCGATGTATGCGGAACATGCCGACGGCACCCCCGGCCTGCGCGACAAGCTGGCCGGCATCGAGCTGCCGCCGGTCGACAAGCCGAACGCGTCACCGGAGGCGCGCATCGGCGTCGGCATCCGCAATGCACTCGCGTTCAAGCTTTACGGCACCGCAACCGGCACGGCCCCGACCCACAAACTGGTGCTGAAATTCCAGACCAGCCGGTCGTCGCTGATCGTGTCGCAGACGACGGGTCTGCCCACCACCGAGAATGTCGGCATCGACGCCCAGTACAATCTGGTCGAGCTCGCCACCAACAAGTCGGTCATGACCGGGACCACCTTCGCCCGCACCTCCTACGACATTCCCGGATCCTATCAGCGCTTCTCGCGGCAGCGCGCGTTCCGCGATGCCGAGGACCGCGCCGCCGAGCAGATCGCCGAAAACATCAAGACCAGGCTCGCGGCCTATTTCACCGCGGGCACCTGAGACACGGCTGACACCGCCGTGGTTGCGCTGCGCGGAAAAGACATCGACGCCTTCCTGGGCAGACCCGACCCCGCGCGGCCGCTGATTCTGCTGTACGGCCCGGATACCGGGCTCGTCCGCGAGCGCGCCGATGCGCTGATGGCGTCAGCCGTCGATAATCCGGATGATCCGTTTTCCGTCGTGAAGCTCGATGGCGACGAACTCGCCGCCGAGCCGTCAAGGCTCGTCGACGAGGCCATGACGGTGCCGCTGTTCGGCGGCCGCCGCGCCATCCGGGTGCGCGCGGGATCGCGCAATTTTGCGGCCGGGGTCGAGACGCTCAGCCAGATGACCGTGCGCGACTGCCGCGTCGTGATCGAGGCCGGCGATATCAGGCCCGATTCACCGCTGCGCAAGATCTGCGAAAAGGCGACGACTGCGGCGGCGATCGGCTGCTATCCGGACACCGAGCGCGATCTGGCCCGGCTGATCGACGAGGAGCTCCGCGTTGCCGCCTTGCGCATCGCGCCCGACGCCAGGGCCTCGTTGATGGCGCTGCTCGGCGGCGACCGTCAGACCTCGCGCAACGAGTTGCGCAAGCTGACCTTGTTCGCCCATGGCGAGGGCGAGGTGACGCTCGATCATGTCATGGCTGTCGTCGCCGATGCCTCGGAGATGAAGCTCGATCCGATCGTCGACGGCGCGTTCGGCGGCAAGCCGGATGTCGTCGAAACCGAGTTCGGCAAGGCGATGATCGCCGGCACCTATCCCGGTGTGATCATCTCGGCGGCGCAACGGCACGCCGCATGGCTGCACAAATCGGCGCTCGCCGTCGCCTCGGGCACGCCGGTATCGAGCATCCTGGAGGGTGGATTTCCCCGCTTGCATTTCTCACGCAAGCCGAGCGCGGAGACGGCGCTGCGCAACTTCTCCCCTGCCCGCCTGCTGCCGATCATCGACCAGCTCGCCACCGCCGCGCTCGACATGCGCAAGCAGCCGGGACTAGCCGCAGCCATCGCGCAGCGGACATTGTTGTCCATCGCGGTGAACGCGCGGCGGAAGGGGTAATGCGCGGCGGGGCGAACACTCAGTCCGAGGTGCGCCGAAACTATCAGCCCGAGTAGGCAGGCGCCCATGCTCCAGGCTCCGGCGTCATTCCGGGGCGCCCGAAGGGCGAACCCGGAAGCCATCGGACCAAGTCACATGCGATGAGATGGATTCCTGGTTCGCGCTGCGCCGCCCCGGACTGACAAAGGAGAGAGCCGAGATCAGCAGAGGCAGCGGGGACGAGGATGCATTTAGACCGCAAACGTCGCCCATGAGTAGCTCGTCATGCCAGGGCTTGCCCGGGTATCCATCCGCTTCGAGCGAGTCCCTCAAAAGATGGATGGCCGGGTCAAGCCCGGCCATGACGAAGGTGACAGCGGAGCAACAAACTAACGAGGGCCCAAGGCGCGGTGCGGCGACGCAGTGAGCGCCGCAAGCTCTCACCTAACCCTGCTCCAACCTGCGCATCACCTCGTCGAGCTGCTCGAGGCTGCGATAGGTGATCTGCACCGTGCCGCCGGGATCGCGGTGGGTGATCGACACCGTGAGACCGAGTGCATCACCGACGCGCTTCTCCAACGCCAGCGTGTCGGCATCCTTCTTCTCCGGCGCCGCGCCGCTGCCGGTGCTACGCGGCTTCTGCGGCTTGCGCTCGGGCACACCCTCGTCATGCGCAAGCGCCTCGGTCTGGCGAACGTTCAGCCCCTCGGCGATGATCTTCTTCGCGGCGGTCAGCGGATCCGGCAGGTTGATCAGCGCGCGCGCATGGCCGGCCGAAATTTCGCCGGTGGCAATGAAGCCCTGCACCTCGGCCGGCAGCTTGGTCAGCCGCATCATGTTGGCGACGTGGCTGCGGCTCTTGCCGACAATCTTGGCGATCTCTTCCTGGTTGCGTTTGAACTCGTTGGCGAGCGCGTGATAGCCCTGCGCCTCCTCCATCGGATTGAGGTCCTCGCGCTGGACGTTCTCGATGATCGCGAGCTCCAGCGCATCGCTGTCGCTGACATCGACGGGAACGATCGGCACCTCGTGCAGGCCGGCAGCCTGCGATGCCCGCCAGCGCCGCTCGCCGGCGATGATCTCGTAGCGATCCTGCTGACCCTTGACCGGACGCACCACGATCGGCTGGATCACGCCATGCTGCTTGATCGAGGCCGAGAGCTCGGCAAGCTCGCCGTCGGAAAACGTCTTGCGGGGATTGCGCGGGTTCGGCTTGAGAAACTCGATCGGCACCTTGCGCTGATTGCGCGGCCGTTCCGGCGGCGCGCCAGCCTCGCGGCCGACGTCACCGATCAGACTTGCAAGACCCCGGCCCAACCGCGATCGCGACTCGTCCGCCATCGCCTTCTCCTTTGGATTCACGTCAAGCTCCGCTCGCGTCCTGCTGCCGAGCTACGCGTCGGCACAATAAAAAGGCATCGCGAACCCCGCGACCGGGATCCGCCGTCATTCTTGAATGGCGCCCGGATGACGCAAGGTCACCCGGAGCAAAGGCATTGATCAGTTGGCGCGCAGATCGCGCTCGCGCTGGATGACCTCGGTCGCGAGCTTCAGATAGGCTTCGCTGCCGACGCATTTGAGGTCATAGACCAGCACCGGCTTGCCATAGGACGGCGCTTCCGAGATGCGGACGTTGCGCGGGATCATCGTGTTGTAGACCTTCGATCCCATGAACTGACGTACATCCGCGACGACCTGGTTGGACAGGTTGTTACGCGAGTCGAACATGGTCAGCACGATGCCGTGGATCGACAGGTTCGGGTTCAAGGTCGAGCGCACCTGCTCCACGGTCTGCAGCAATTGCGACAGACCTTCGAGCGCGAAGAACTCGCATTGCAGCGGCACCAGGATCGCGTCCGACGCCGCCATGGCGTTGACGGTCAGCAGGTTCAGCGACGGCGGGCAGTCGACCAGCACATAGGTGTAGTCGTTCTCCGGCGAGACATTGTTGTTCAGGCCGGCGATCGCATCGCGCAGACGGAACGCGCGGTTGGCGCTGTTGCCCAGCTCGAGCTCCAGACCCGACAGGTCCATCGTCGAGGACGCGATGTGCAGCCGCGGCACGGCGGTCGCCACCACGGCGTCGCGCAGCGAGGCTTCGCCGATCAGCACGTCGTAGGTCGAGCAGTTGCGGCTGCCGCGGTCGATGCCGAGCCCGGTCGACGCGTTGCCCTGCGGATCGAGATCGACGATCAGCACGCGCTCGCCGATCGCCGCCAGCGCCGTGCCGAGATTGATCGCGGTCGTGGTCTTGCCGACCCCGCCCTTCTGGTTGGCGAGCGCCAGGATGCGCGGATGCCCATCCGGGTGAGGGGCTCTATCTTCTTGATAAATTTGATCAATTACGGCCATGCGCGATCGCCATCGGTTGTCAGCGGAATTCAGTTGTGTCGCTCGATACAATCGATTGCGACGATCCAGCCCTGCCCGCCCGTCCGGCTGGAGTAAAGTTTCGGCTCAATTTTCCAATAGTTAGTAGATTCGGTCAATTCCGCTTCTACATCTTGACCCTTGAGAAACAGCGCTTTCGCGCCTTTTTTCACCAAGGGCTCCGCAAAGCCGATGAGTTGGTGTAGCGGAGCCAGCGCGCGTGCGGTCACGCAATCGACTGGCCCGCTCCACTTCTCCACGATATCCCCGATCTCTGACAAATGCACGATCCCCGGAGCGCCGGTGACGCGAATTGCTTCGCGAAGAAAGGCCGCCTTCTTGGCGATGCGTTCGACGAGGTGGACCTGGGCGCCCGGCCGCTCGGCCAAGGCACAAGCGAGGACCACACCGGGAAAGCCGCCGCCGCTGCCGAGATCGACCCAGATCTTTGCGTCGGGCGCGAGATCCAGCAGCTGCAGCGAATCCGAAATGTGCCGGGTCCATAAATGCGGCAGAGTCGAAGGCGCGACCAGATTGGTCTTGGCCTGCCACTCCAACAGCAACGCGACATAGCGATCGAGGCGCTGTTCCGTTTCACGTGAAACAGGTGTCAGCGCCAGCGCTGCCGCCTTATCCGTCGCGATCACTTTGGACGCCGCCACCGCCGATGTCTGTTTCACGTGAAACGCCCTCAGACCGTGGCTTTGCTGCGCCGGGCTTCACGGCGGAGATAGGCTGCGAGGATCCCGAGCGCGGCCGGCGTCATTCCGTCGATCCGTCCCGCCTGCCCGATCGTCCATGGCCTCGCGGCGGTCAACTTCGCACGCGCCTCGTTCGACAGGCCTGGGACGAGCGCGTAGTCGATGTCGCCGAGCACCAGGCCCTCGTCGCGTCGGAAGGCGTCGACGTCCTCGCTCTGCCGACGAACATAGACATCGTATTTCGCATCGATCTCGAGATGGACCGCAATGGCTGGTTCGATCGCGTCGAGCTCGGGCCAGATGGCTCGCACCTCGGCGAAGCCGATCTCCGGATAGGCCATCAGTTCGAAAGCCGAGCGGCGCTGGCCGTCCCGGTTGAGCGTGAGACCATGCTTGGCCGCCTCGTTAGGCGTGATCGCCAGAGACCTTGCCAGCGACCGCGCCGCATCGAGCGCATCCATCTTCGTCCGGTGGAAACGCGCGCGATCCGCCCCGACGCAACCGATCGCGATGCCCTTGTCGGTCAGGCGCTGGTCGGCATTGTCGGCCCGCAGGGTGAGACGATACTCCGCCCGCGAGGTGAACATCCGGTACGGCTCGGTGATCCCGCGGGTCACGAGGTCGTCGATCATGACACCGAGGTAGCCATCGGCGCGATCGAGTACGATCGGATCCCCGCCTCCCGCAGCAAGCGCCGCATTGAGCCCGGCCACCAACCCCTGGGCCGCCGCCTCTTCATATCCGGTGGTGCCGTTGATCTGGCCTGCCAGAAACAGACCCCTCATCCGCTTGGTCTGAAGCGTGGGCTCGAGTTCGCGCGGATCGACGTGATCATATTCGATCGCGTAGCCCGGCCGGATCATCCGGACCCGCTCCAGCCCCGGGATGGTCGGAAGCAGCGCGAGCTGAACCTCCTCAGGCAGCGACGTCGAGATGCCGTTCGGATAGACGGTCGTGTCGTCGAGCCCCTCGGGCTCCAGAAAAATCTGATGACCGTCACGATCGCCGAAGCGGACGATCTTGTCCTCGACTGAGGGACAATAGCGCGGGCCGGTCGACTTGATCTGGCCGGAATACATCGGCGAGCGATGCACATTGGCGCGGATAACGTCATGGGTCGCGGTCGTTGTCCGGGTGATGCCACATTGGATCTGCGGAGTCGTGATGGTCCGGGTCAGGACGGAGAACGGCTCGGGCGGATCGTCCCCCGGCTGCATCTCCACAGCCGACCAATCGATCGTCGTCCCGTCGAGCCGCGGCGGCGTTCCGGTCTTGAGTCGGCCGAGACGAAATCCGATGGCTTCGAGTGACTGCGACAGGCCGAGCGCAGGCGCTTCGCCGACGCGACCGGCGGGCCAGGTCTTCTCGCCGAGATGAATGAGCCCGCGAAGGAAGGTGCCGGTGGTGATGACAATGGCACCGCAGGCCAATGGCCGTCCATCGGCCAGCTTGAGCCCAGTGATCCGCCCATCCGCAACGATCAGCTGGTCCGCCTCGCCTTCAACCACCGTCAGGTTTGCCGTCTCGCGGATCGCGGCCTGCATGGCCGAAGCATAGAGCTTCCGGTCCGCTTGGGCGCGGGGGCCCCGTACGGCAGGACCCTTCCGACGATTCAGAACGCGAAACTGGATACCGCCCGCGTCAGCGACTCGGCCCATCAGTCCATCCAACGCATCGACCTCCCGAACCAAGTGACCTTTGCCAAGTCCACCAATGGCCGGATTGCAGGACATGGCGCCAATGGTCGCGAACTGATGCGTGACCAACGCTGTGCGGGCGCCCATACGCGCCGAAGCCGCCGCGGCCTCGCAGCCTGCATGGCCGCCACCAATGACGATGACGTCGTAGGATGTCAGATGATCGCTCATGGCCGAATATCTAACGCTCAAGGACAACGCTCGGAAGACGTTTCACGTGAAACATTGCGCGATTCAGAACGGCGGGTGTTTCACGTGAAACAGTCCGTACGACGCCCGCCAAAGTTTCACGTGAAACATCTGAGGGCAGTCGAAGACAATTCACGTGAAACAAGCCCCCCGGTTCCGCCCTCTGTTTCACGTGAAACAATTGACGCGCAGTTAACCAAAGAACGTTTGGTTAAGCATATCTGCCGCCCGCTACTTCCCGATACAGAACTCACGAAAAATCACGTCGAGCAGATCCTCGACATCCACCCGTCCCAAAAGACGTCCCAGCGCGAGCGCGGCGATGCGCAGCTCCTCCGCGGCGAGCTCTTCGCCCAGGTCAACCACCGCGATACTCCGGCGAAGCGCCGTAGCGGTCTCGCTCAGCAACGTCCGCTGCCGCTCCCGGGTGATCAGTCCGTGCTCCGTCGCGCCGAAATAGTCTCGCGCGAAACCGACCAGGGCTTCCAGCAGGTCTAACATCCCTGCTCCACTCCGCGCGGAGATCGCGAACACTGGACTTTCGCGGCTCGCGGAGATCGCTCTGCTCGGCTCCGTCACCACCAGATCGATCTTGTTGCGGACCAGCCAAGTCGGAACGTCAGTCTGGCGCTCCGGCTCGGCCTGGTCCTCTTCCGTCAGCCAGAGCACAAGATCGGCTTGAGCTGCACGATCCCTGGCGCGCCGGACACCCTCCTGCTCCACCGGATCATCCGTCTGTCGGATGCCCGCGGTATCGATCACGGTCACCGGATAGCCGTCGAGATCGAGCGCGACCTCGATCAGATCACGCGTCGTGCCCGCATGCGGGGACACGATCGCGACCTCGCGCCGGGCCAGCTGATTCATCAGCGTCGACTTGCCGGCATTCGGCGGTCCGGCGATGACCACGGTCAGACCATCGCGCAGCCGCTCCGCTCGGCCCCGCGCCGCCAAGACCTCCTCGATCTCGGCCAGGAGCTGCCTGATCCGAGCGAGCGCCGGGGCGATCAGCTCCGCCGGCACGTCCCCCTCATCGGCGAAGTCGATGCCGGCTTCGATCAGTGCCGCCACCTGAATGATCTGGTCGCGCCAGCTCCGCGCTTTGTCTCCGAGCAGACCCTTGAGCTGTCGGAGTGCCTGGCGCCGCTGCCGATCGGTCTCGGCATGAATGAGATCATCGAGGCCTTCGGCCTCGGTCAGATCAATCTTGCCGTTCTCAAAGGCACGCTGGGTGAACTCCCCGCGATCGGCCGCGCGCATCTGCGGCATTGCTGAGAGCATCGACAACAGCGTCGTGAGGACGGCGCGGCTGCCATGGACATGCAGCTCGGCGACATCCTCACCGGTCGCACTGGCCGGTCCGGGAAACCACAGCACCACCGCATCGTCGATCGGATCGCCACGCTCGTCGCGAAGCAAAGCGCGGGTCGCCAAGCGTGGCGGCGACAGCTTGCCTGTCAGCTTCTGAAGCGCCGGGCCGGCACCAGCTCCCGACAGCCTGACGATAGCGATCGCGCTCGGTGGGCGTCCGGAGGAAAGCGCGAAAATGGTCTGATCATGAGGATGCATGATCCTCAGTTGGGTTCACCGGATCCGAAAGACAATCGGTTTGCGCCGGCATGCTTTACGCTGGATGGCGAGCGCCACACCACAAGTAGCCTTCGACTTGAGAATTGCGCGCCGGCGTCGCGAAGCGTGAGACTGCGATAAGGGCCCTATGGGCGGAGATCTTACCAGGGATGCGCAAGCTCCGACTCGATCTCTGAGTGATCATGCGCCGAATGGAGATGTAGAGCTGGTTGTCATGCAGGCTCATCCGCAGTGCCTCCTGATCCGGATGTCTCATTCGCTGCCGCGACACAGCTGCATGCTCAGACCGAGCCCGGCATGAGCAGCAAAGGCAGCATGGTCACCCGTGGCACCACAAAACAAGCCACAAACAAAAAGGGCGCTCCGAAGAGCGCCCCTGCCGGATTCAGATATCGATCCGTCGATCAGGTGTTCATCGACTCGAAGAACTCGGCATTGCTCTTGGTGCTGCGCAGCTTGTCGAGCAGGAAGTCGATCGCGTCCATGGTGCCCATCGGATTGAGGATGCGGCGAAGGACGTACATCTTCTTGAGGTTCTGCGGCTCGGTGATGAGCTCTTCCTTGCGGGTACCGGAGCGGGCGATGTCGATCGCCGGGAAGGTCCGCTTGTCCGCGACCTTGCGGTCGAGGATGAGCTCGGAGTTGCCGGTGCCCTTGAACTCTTCGAAGATGACCTCGTCCATGCGGCTGCCGGTGTCGACCAGCGCAGTCGCGATGATGGTCAAGGAGCCGCCCTCCTCGATGTTGCGGGCCGCGCCGAAGAAGCGCTTCGGCCGCTGCAGCGCGTTGGCGTCGACACCGCCGGTCAACACCTTGCCGGAGGACGGCACGACCGTGTTGTAGGCGCGGCCAAGACGGGTGATCGAATCCAGCAGGATGACCACGTCGCGGCCATGCTCGACCAGGCGCTTGGCCTTTTCGATCACCATCTCCGCGACCTGAACGTGACGCGCAGCCGGTTCGTCGAAGGTCGATGACACGACCTCGCCCTTGACCGAGCGCTGCATGTCCGTGACTTCCTCCGGACGCTCGTCGATCAGAAGCACGATCAGGTAGCACTCGGGATGATTGGCCGTGATCGAATGCGCGATGTTCTGCATCAGCACGGTCTTGCCGGTCCGCGGCGGGGCGACGATCAGGGCGCGCTGACCCTTGCCGATCGGCGCGACGATGTCGATGACGCGCGGTGAGAGATCCTTGCGGGTCGGATCCTCAAGCTCAAGCCGGAAGCGCTCGTCCGGGAAGAGTGGCGTGAGATTGTCGAAATTGACTTTGTGCTTGGACTTCTCAGGATCCTCGAAGTTCAGCGTGTTGACCTTCAGCAGCGCGAAATAGCGCTCGCCCTCTTTCGGGCTGCGAATGTGGCCTTCGATCGTGTCACCGGTGCGCAGGCCAAAGCGGCGGATCTGCGACGGCGAAACATAGATGTCGTCCGGGCCTGGAAGGTAGTTGGCGTCCGGCGAGCGCAGGAAGCCGAAGCCGTCGGAGAGAACCTCGACGACGCCTTCACCGATGATATCCGTTTCCTGAATCGCGAGCTGTTTGAGGATGGCAAACATCAACTCCTGCTTGCGCATCGTGCTGGCGTTCTCGACCCCGTTTTCCTCCGCGAAGGAGACGAGCTCGGCCGGCGTCTTTGACTTGAGGTCCTGTAGTTTGATTTCCCGCATTGGGGTGGTCCTGTGGAAGCGACTTGGGAGGGATGCGAGGTGGCTGTGGGAAGGCGGACGAAATGAGGTCCGCAGGTCTGAGCAGGCCGGCGCGATCAGCGCCAGACCTGATGCGGCGGCCGGTCGAGCCGGGACGCAACCACATCCGCCTGCGTGGGGTGGGATTTGGTCAATATAGAAAATCGCGCCGTCGTTCGCAAGCCGCTCGGTGACCGAGCGGTCCAGGCCGGGGAGCGTCAGAACGGCTTGACGATGACGAGAATCACGATCCCGATCATGAGGACTGTCGGTACCTCGTTGATATAGCGATAGAATTTCTGAGTATGGGTGTTTCGATCGGCGGCAAAGTCCTTGACCCAACGGGTGAACAGACCGTGGACGCCGGACAGGATCAGAACGAGCAGGAATTTGCCGTGGAACCAGCCGCTGGCATACCAATTTCCAGCCCACGCCATGTAGAGACCTGCCAGCCAGGTTACCATCATCGCTGGATTGATGATCGCCTTCAAAAGCCGGCGTTCCATGATCTTGAACGTCTCGGACTGCTTCGAGCCGATCTCTGCGTCACAGTGATACACGAACAAGCGGGGCAGATAGAGCATGCCGGCCATCCAGGCGATCACAGCAATGACATGCAGCGCCTTGATCCACTCGTACATCTGTTGACGCGATCCTCTGCCGGCTGGCCCAATCTTTGGGAGGCGAGACATATCCGCTCGCTCGATCGCTTCCAAACTAAATATTATTAGAATCTTAAGGTTTGAGTCTAAGTAGCGGTGGATTGGACTCATGCAATCCTGTCAGCCAATTTCCCGCAGCTTGTTCACATCCTTCAACAGGACCGGGAGGCAGAGCTCCGCGCGCTGGAGTCCCATGAGACTCAAAAGCTTGCCGACAATCACGAACAGCTTATCCAGAGACAAGCGCGGCCCTTCCCGATATCATCGAACCAGGCCACTTGCTTTATCCCGGCTTGCGACCGTGTGAACAACGACGGGAGTTATACAGGGGGGTCCGCCAAGGGCCGCTTTTTCACCCCATCCTTCACAGTGATTCACAGATCATTAAGGATTTGATGCCCACCACCGGAAACTACTTTCACCTCCATCTGGTGTCCGACTCGACGGGCGAAACTCTGATCACGGTCGCGCGCGCCGTGGCCGCGCAGTACGCCAATGTGACGCCGGTCGAGCACGTCTACCCGCTGGTCCGCAGCCAGAAGCAGCTCGACCGGGTCCTCGACGAGATCGAGGAGGCACCGGGCATCGTGCTGTTCACACTGCTGGAGAAGGACCTGGTCAGCCGGCTGGAAGGCAAATGCCAGCAGATCAACATTCCGAGCCTGTCGATCATCGGACCGGTGATGCAGCTGTTCGAGGCCTATCTGGGCGCCTCTACCGCAGGCCGGGTCGGCGCGCAGCACGTGTTGAACGCCGAATATTTTGCCCGGATCGACGCGCTCAACTACACGATGCTTCACGACGACGGCCAGATGGTCGACGGCCTGGAGGACGCGGATGTTGTCCTGGTCGGAGTGAGCCGGACGTCGAAGACGCCGACCTCGATCTATCTCGCCAACCGCGGTGTGCGAACGGCGAACGTTCCCCTGGTGCCGGGGATCCCGATCCCGCATCAGCTCGAGACGTTGAAGAAACCCCTGGTGGTCAGCCTGCACGCCACCCCGGAGCGCCTGATCCAGGTGCGGCAAAATCGTCTGCTGAGCATGGGTGCGGAATCCGGCAATGAGAACTATGTCGACAAGCAGTCGGTGACCGATGAGGTCGCCTATGCGCGCAAGCTCAGTGCGAGATTCAACTGGGTCATGCTCGACGTGACGCGACGCTCGATTGAAGAGACCGCCGCGGCCATCCTCAAACTCTATACCGACCGGCAGCGGCAGCGCCTGCCGGAATGAGCTGATAAAGATGACCTTATGGTGTGGTGACGAACGCCTCGTTCTGGCTTCGCAGAGCCGCGCGCGGCGCATGCTGCTCGAGAACGCTGGTCTGGCCTGCGAGGCAGTGCCTGCCGATATCGACGAGCGTGTCCTGCAGTCCGAGGCTGGACTGGTGGCGCCCTACGAGATCGCGTTGCATCTCGCGCAGGCCAAGGCCCGCGCCGTCTCGGCGGCGAAGCCAAACTCCTATGTTGTTGGAGCGGACCAGACGCTTGCGCTCGGTGAGCGCATGTTCAACAAACCGGCCGGCCGGCAGCAAGCCATGCAGCAACTGCTCGCATTGGCGGGGCGTACGCATGCGCTGCACTCCGCGATTGCGGTGGTTCGCAACGGAGAGGTGCTGTTCTCCCATGTCGCGGTCGCCTGGATGACGATGCGGAGCCTGAGTGAGGGCGACGTGGCCACCTATCTCGACACGGCCGGTCAGGCGGTGCTGTCGAGCGTCGGCGCCTATCAGCTCGAAGGGCTCGGCGTGCATCTGTTCGACCGCATCGATGGTGATCATTTCACCATTCTCGGCCTGCCGCTGTTGCCGCTGCTCGCCTATTTCCGCGAAGCGCGGCTGCTCAGGTTTTGACCGCGGGACGAGATCATTGACAGGAGCCGACGCCAATGAGGGTGCTGGGGCTGACCGGCTCGATGGGGATGGGCAAATCGACCACGGCCAAGCTGTTCGCTGAAGCCGGCGTGCCCGTCTATGATGCCGATGCCACGGTTCACAAAGTGTATGAAGGCGAGGCTGCGCCGGCGATCGAGGCTGCCTTTCCCGGCACCACGGTCGGCGGCAAGGTCGACCGCAGCAAGCTGTCGGCCAAGGTTGTCGGCGATCCCGAGGCGATCCGGCGGCTTGAAGCGATCGTGCATCCGATGCTGCGCTCCTATCATCAGGATTTTCTCGACAAGGCCGCCGAGTCCGGTGTGCCGGTCGCGGTGGTGGATGTGCCGCTGCTGTTCGAGACCGGAGGCGACAAGCGGGTCGATGCCGTGGTGGTGGTCTCGACCTCGCCGGAGATTCAGCGCCAGCGCATCCTGGCGCGTGGCACGATGACGGAACAAGCGCTCGATGCGCTGTTGGCGCGGCAGATGCCGGATGCGGAGAAGCGCGCGCGGGCCGATTTCGTGGTGGATACGTCCAATGGTCTCGATCCGGTGCGGGCCCGAATCCGCGACATCCTCGCCGAGGTCGTTAAGATGCCGCAGCGGCGCGCGTGATTCGCCACGCGCTTTGCAGCGACGGACCCAGCCATGCGTGAGATCGTACTCGACACTGAAACCACCGGACTCGACGCGCTGCGCGGCGACCGTCTGGTCGAGATCGGCTGTGTCGAGATCATCAACCGCATGCCGACTGGCCAGGTTTTCCATCGCTACATCAATCCCGAGCGCGACATGCCGGCCGAGGCATTCGCAGTCCACGGCCTGTCGAGCGAATTCCTGGCGGACAAGCCGTTGTTTCACGAGATCGTCGAGGAGTTCCTGGAGTTCATCGGCGATGCGCCGCTGGTGATCCATAACGCGTCGTTCGACATCGGCTTCATCAATGCCGAGCTCGACCGGGTCAAGCGTGCGGCGATCCCGCGGGAGCGCCTGGTCGATACGCTGTTGCTCGCCCGGCGCAAGCATCCGGGCGTGTCGAACCGGCTCGACGATCTGTGCTCGCGTTATGCGATCGATAATTCCCGGCGCACCAAGCACGGCGCGCTGCTCGACGCCGAACTGTTGGCCGAGGTCTATGTCGATCTGGTTGGGGCCCGGCAGTCGCAGCTGATCCTGACGCAGGACACGCAGGAGATCCGGGTCGGCGCCGCTGGCGACACGCCGCGGCGGCAGCGCGAGACCCCATTGGCCGCGCGCTTGACGGATGCGGAACGCGAGGCGCACCGCGCCTTTATCGCCACCTTGGGCGACAAGCCCATCTGGATGGAATTTCTCGCCGGAACGTGACCCGGCGCCGTCCGGCTGGGGATCACGTCCGTCAATCATCGCAAATAATGCTCTAACGGATCAGCTCGGACGGATCTGCGCGCCCTGGGCAGCCGCCTGACGTTCCATGTTCTGCCGGTAGAGGCTGACGAAATCGACCGGGTCCAGCATCAAGGGCGGGAAGCCGCCGTCACGGACCGAATTCGCAACGATCTCGCGGGCGAACGGGAACAGCAGCCGCGGGCATTCGATCAGCAGCATCGGCGATAGATGTTCCTGGGGAACATTGACCAGCCGGAACACGCCGCCATACACCAGCTCGAAGCTGAACATGACCTGAGTGCCGCTCTCGGCCTTGCCTTCGATCGTGAGCGTGACCTCGAATTCGGTGTCCGCCAGGGCGTTGGCGCCGACGTTGATCTGGATGTTGATCTGCGGCGGCTGACCCTGCGGTGCCAGGGATTGCGGCGCATTCGGGTTCTCGAAGGACAGGTCCTTGATGTATTGCGCCAGCACGTTGAGTTGGGGGGGAGGGGCCGCCTCTGGGTTGGCGCCGTTACCGTTGGTCATCGCAGTGTTCTCCTGGCACAAAGGGCCGCTCGTTGCGGCGCGTGGCTACCATAGGGCCGGCTTGTTCCACAAGGACGAGGCTTAGAGGCTGTTTCGGCCGCCGACCATCGCTGGTCCAACCCGATATGCCTCCATTTGTCGCACAAGGTACCAGGCTGCAACGGGGCGTCGGCGATGGCCGGAAACCTCGGCCGGGAACGTCCTGATCCGATTTCCCCTTGGCCTGGAAACGGGTTAGGATCGCCGTGCCACAATGTGCCATTGGCCCGGCTCATTTCGATGACTACATCGGGGTGGATGGACCGATTCATTGGTCTTTACCCGATTCTCGGTAAACGGGTGTCCGATGGCCAGACCCCCGTGTCCGGCCCGACAAGTCAGAAAGCGAACACGACGTGGATATTTATACCATCATCTTCCTGGCATTGGCGGTCTTTATCTTCGTGCGCCTGCGGGCCGTGCTCGGTCAGCGCACCGGCAGCGAGCGGACGCCCTTCGATCGCGCCGCCCGAAATGCGGTGCAGGGAGCTCCGGACAACCATGTGCTGCCAGTCCCGGGCGCGCCGCTCGATCCGGCGGTTGCAACCGCCGGTGCAGATCCAGGTTTGCCGAGCGATCGCTGGCGCGGCGTGGCCGAGCCGGGCACGCCGCTTGCGCGCGGCCTCGACGTCCTCGTTGCCAATGATCCCTCGTTCGACCCGCGCCATTTCCTCACCGGCGCGCGCAGCGCCTATGAGATGATCGTGCTGGCTTTTGCCAATGGCGACCGTCGCGCGCTGCGCGACCTGTTGTCGTCGGAGGTCTATGACAGCTTCGACGCCGTCATCAAGGATCGCGAGAAGCACGAGCAGAAAACCGAGACCCGGTTCGTGTCGATCGACACGGCGGAGCTGGTCGGCGCTGACCTGCGGGACCGGACGGCCCAGCTGACGGTTCGCTTCGTGTCACAGATGATCTCGGTGACGCGCGACAAGATGGGCAACATCGTCGACGGCAATCCGGACAAGGTTGCCGACATCACCGACATCTGGACCTTTGCGCGCGACACCGGTTCGCGCGATCCGAATTGGAAGCTGGTCGGCACCGGCAGCCACTGATGCTGACGCCGGGCAGCCGATCGCATTGCATGATCGGCGGCTCAAATGGCCGATCTTGGTCGCGGTGGTGAAGAGAGGGATATCGAGGGCGGCACCGGTTTTTTGATCCTGTTTTTTCCGAGCTTCGCGTTGAGTGGTACTTAGACGGTGCAGACATGGTTCGCGAAATTTGGAAGCGGGGTTTTTCCGCCCATCGTCTCGACTCTTGGACCGCGGCGCTCGCTTTGGCCGTCGTCGCCGTGGTGCTCGCGCCCTATGCGGCCGAGGCGGTGCGCGCGCGTCATCGTTCCGCGCCGCCGATGCGTCACCTGCCCTACCCGCAGCTCGATTGGCCGCTCGAGATCAGCAACAGCCAGTATCTGCCGTTGACATGGAGCGACGTGCCTGGCTGGACCGACGACGATCAGCTCGCGGCTTATCGGACATTTCGCGCCAGCTGCAAGCCGATCGCGGCCAAGCCCGACGGTACGCCCGAAGACAAGGCGCTTGGCGACTCGCTGCGTGATCCCTGCCGCGAGGCGCGGGCGTCTGATCTGGCCGACAATGCCGCAGCACGCGCCTTCTTCGAACGGCATTTCGAACCGCTAAAGATTTCCAAGCTCGGCGACGCCGACGGCTTTGTCACCGGCTACTACGAACCTGTGATCGAAGGCTCGCGCACCCAGAACGAGGTTTACAACGTTCCGGTCTATCGCCGCCCCTCCAACCTGTTCGTGCGTGGCTTCAAGCAGGACGCGACCAGCCTGCCCAACAAGGGGCCGGTCTATCGCAAGATCGGACGGCGCAAGCTGGTCCCTTATTATGACCGCGCCGAGATCGAGGACGGCGCCATCGAAGGCCGCGGTCTCGAAATCGCGTGGCTCAGGAATCAGACGGATCTGCTGTTTGCGCAGATCCAGGGCTCGGCCCGGATCAGTCTCGACGACGGCTCGACCGTGCGCATCAACTACGATGCCTATAATGGTCACCCCTATACGCCGGTCGGACGCATCCTGATCGAGCGCGGCATCATCCCGCGCGAGCAGATGTCGATGCAGCGCATCCGCGAGTGGATGGAGCAGAGTCCCGAAGGCGCCAACGAGCTGCGCCGGATGAACCGCTCCTACATCTTCTTCCGCGAGGTGCAGCTGTCGGAGAAGGACGAGGCGGTCGGCGCGCAGGGCATTCCGCTGACGCCGGGCCGCTCGATCGCTGTCGACAAGTCGCTGCATGTCTACGGCACGCCGTTCTTCATCACTGGTGAGTTGCCGATTGACTCCGAGAAATCAAAGACAGCGTTTCATCGCCTGATGATCGCGCAGGACACGGGATCGGCGATCGTCGGCCCTGCCCGCGCCGATCTCTATTTCGGCGCCGGTCAGGACGCCGGCAAAGTGTCAGGCCGGCTCAAGCACAACATCCAGTTTGTGATGCTGGTGCCGCGGAGCCTCGACCCGGTGGCGCGCGGCCGCAACATGCCGCTGCCGGATGCGCGGCCCTCGGAGAAGATCGCAAAACTGTTTCCCCAGGTGCTGCCGAAGGACGCGCCGAAGGAGACGGCCAAGGATCAGACAAAGGACCAGTCGAAAGATCAGGTGAAGGGGCCGGATCAGCCCAATCCCGCCGCCTCTGCCGTCAAGGATGCCAAGGCCCCTGCCCCGGTTGCCAGCGCAAGCCCGCCGACCACGGTGGCGCAGGCCGTGACGGCTCCGGTGCCGTTGCCCGAGGCCAGGCCGCGGCTTGAAAGTGATCGCAATATCCGCCGATTGCGTTATGGCAGACGCCACCACAATCGCCGATGAACCGCCGCCGCCATGTCGCATGATCCCGAGCCGCCCCGTGGCCGCCGCAGGCGCGGTCTCACCGAGGACGAGCGCACGCTGTGGGAGACGGTCGCGCGACAAGTCAAGCCGCTGCGCAAGATCCAGCGCCCGGTTCGCCCGCACCCGCCGATGGTGACGGCCGAGCCGCAGCCGGACAAGCCGACCATGACGCAGCGGCAGGTCGTACCGGTCGCCGCCTCCAAGCCGGTCAGGCCGGCGATCCCGCCGCTGGTTTCGCTAGGCCGCAAGGAGCGCTCAAAACTGTCACGCGGCCGCAGCGAGATCGATGCACGGCTCGACCTGCACGGCATGACCCAGAGCCGGGCGCATCAGGCGCTGCACCACTTCTTGCACCGCGCCCAGCATGACGGCCTTACGTTCGTGCTGATCATCACCGGCAAGGGAACGATCGGGGCCGATCCCGAGCGCGGCGTGCTCCGGCGCCAGGTGCCGCATTGGCTGAGCCTGCCGGAATTCCGCGCGCTGATCGTCGGCTTCGAGGAAGCCCATACCGGCCATGGCGGCGCGGGCGCGCTCTATGTGCGCATCCGGCGGCCGCGCGGCTGAGGCTCAGAACGGCCGTATGATGCCGACACGCGGGATGACCGTGACGATCCAGCCCAGGATCGTGGTCTTGCGATCGTCGCCATCGACGAGGACCACCGGCTTGGCCGGCAGCGTCTTCACCGCATGCAGCATCAGCACCATGCAGACCACCCAGCTCGAGATCCAGCGCGAATAGTCGAACACCATCGCGAACATCACGAGATAAGCGAGGCTGATCACGCCGAGCGACGCGATGACGATCTGGCGATGACGCTGCTCGTGCAGTGCTCCGATCAGGCCCTTGATGCTCGACCATAACGGCAGGTGCAGCCAGAGCAGCAGCGCATAGACGGGTACGCCGAGCAGGTTCGACGGCAGCCGCGCCCAGGTGTCCTGCACTTCCTTCGCGAGCGGCTGGTACCAGACATAGGCGAATTGCAGCAGCTCCGTGCGCGACGGATTGGCCATGCGGGATCGCAAATAGGTCACGAAGTCCGCTTCCGCGAGCGGCATCGTGCCGAGGAATTGCGCGGCGAGAAAGAGCGCGCCGAGACCAGCCAGCACGCCGGCGCCGGCAGCGATATCAAGCGTCGTGATCCTGCGGGTGAGATAGTAGCGCAGCACCACGATGGCGGTGATGGTTGGAACATACATCAGCAGATGGATGTGGTGGATCAGCACCAGCACCGCCGAGATGAAGGCTGCAAGCAGCACGTAGAGCAGCGAGCCCGCCGGAACCAGCAGCAGGATGATCGCGCCGAGACAGCCATAGATGTCGAAATGGCCGAGCGTGAACAGGAAGTTCTTGAACACGAAGGGCGAGCCGGCGGTGAAGACGAACAGCGGCAGGGTCGTGCGGTCCAGGCCAAAGGTGCGGCGGAAGAGTTGCACGAACAGAGCGAAGGTGATCAACCAGACGGTGCCCCCGAGCACGAACACCAGCCATACCGGTACCTTCGTCGTGAACAGTCCGACGATCGCGCCGATCAGCGCGCGCTTGATGAAGCCGTGGTGATAGTCGACCAGCAGATGGATGTAGGGGATGTAGGGCGGCAGCGTGAGCTTGTGCAGGACCACGCCGAGCATCACGGCGGCGTTGACGGCGAGCATCGCCCGCCAGTGTTTGCCGAACGCGGTCATGCAGCGTCCGAGCGATGGCAGATGGAGAAGAAATCGTCGCCACGCGCAAAACTGTCGTCCCGGCTTTGAACCGGGACCCATAACCACCGCTGTCTGTGCTGAGGCAGGGCTGGAGCCGCCATCTTGAATTACAAATCAGCTTTCGTGGTTATGGATCCCCGCGTTCGCGGGGACGACGGCGGAGTTTGAGGTTGCACCGGGGCGGACGAGCGAAGCCGCTACAAGCGCAACAACCTCTTACAAAATGAACCGGCTCAAATCCGCGTTCTTGGCGAGATCGCCGATATGCTGCTGCACATAGGCAGCATCGACGCGCATGGTCTCGCCTGATCGGTCCGAGGCGGTGAAGGAGATCTCGTCGAGCACGCGCTCCATCACCGTCTGCAGCCGGCGTGCGCCGATGTTCTCGACCGTGGAGTTCACCGCGACCGCGATGTCGGCGAGCGCATCGATCGCGTCATCGGTGATGTCGAGCGTGACGCCCTCGGTCTTCATCAGCGCGACATATTGCTTGATCAGCGACGCCTCCGGCTCGGTGAGGATGCGACGCATGTCGTCACGTGTCAGCGCCTGCAGCTCGACGCGGATCGGCAGTCGGCCCTGCAGCTCCGGCAACAGGTCGGAGGGCTTTGCGATGTGGAACGCACCCGACGCGATGAACAGGATGTGGTCGGTCTTGACCGCGCCATGCTTGGTCGAGACCGTGGTGCCCTCGATCAGCGGCAGCAGATCGCGCTGCACGCCCTCGCGCGACACGTCGCCGCCGTGGCGGTTCTCCCGCACGCAGATCTTGTCGATCTCGTCGAGGAACACGATGCCGTTGTTCTCGACCACGCTGATGGCCTCTTGCACCAGCTGGTCATTGTCGAGCAGCTTGTCTGACTCTTCGGCGATCAGGATGTCGTGCGATGACTCGACCGTCACGCGCCGCGTCTTGGTGCGGCCGCCGAGCTTGCCGAAAATGTCGCCGATCGAGATCGCGCCCATCTGCGCGCCCGGCATGCCCGGGATCTCGAACATCGGAAAGCCGCTGCCGGAGGACTGCGTCTCGATCTCGATTTCCTTGTCGTTGAGCTCGCCGGCGCGCAGCTTGCGGCGGAACGAGTCGCGGGTCGCCGCACTTGAATTGGCGCCGACCAGCGCATCGAGCACGCGTTCCTCGGCCGCGAGCTGGGCCCGAGCGGCAACGTCCTTGCGCTTGCGCTCGCGGACCTGAACGATCGCGACCTCGACGAGGTCGCGGATGATCTGTTCGACGTCGCGGCCGACATAGCCGACCTCGGTGAACTTGGTGGCTTCGACCTTGAGAAACGGCGCGCCGGCGAGCTTGGCCAGCCGCCGCGCGATCTCGGTCTTGCCGACGCCGGTCGGGCCGATCATCAGGATGTTCTTCGGCAGCACCTCTTCGCGCAGGCCAGCGTCGAGCTGCAGCCGGCGCCAGCGGTTGCGCAAGGCGATGGAGACCGCGCGCTTGGCGTCAGCCTGGCCGACGATGTAGCGGTCGAGTTCGGAGACGATTTCGCGGGGAGAAAAGTCGGTCATGGGTTGGGCCAGGAACTGGTTGAGGGGCTGAACAGGACGGGCTGGTGCCGCGTCGTCCGGGGTCCGCTGCCTCCAGCGGATGCCGCGGGAGGCGACGTCACTCCGCCGCCAGCGCTTCGATGGTGATGTTGCGGTTGGTGTAGACGCAGATATCGGCGGCAATGTCGAGCGAGCGGCGCACGATGCTCTCGGCGTCCTTGTCGGTGTCGATCAGGGCCCGCGCCGCCGCCAGCGCATAATTGCCGCCCGAGCCGATGGCCATCACGCCGGCCTCCGGTTCCAGCACGTCGCCGGTCCCGGTCAGGACCAGCGAGACCTCCTTGTCGGCCACGATCATCATCGCTTCCAACCGGCGCAGATAGCGGTCGGTGCGCCAGTCCTTGGCGAGCTCGACGGCCGCCCGGGTCAGCTGCCCCGGATATTGCTCGAGCTTGCTCTCCAGCCGCTCGAACAGGGTAAACGCGTCGGCGGTGGCGCCGGCGAAGCCGCCGATCACATCGCCCTTGCCGAGCTTGCGCACCTTGCGGGCATTCGACTTGATCACGGTCTGGCCGATCGAGACCTGACCATCGCCGCCGATGACCACCCTGCCCCCTTTGCGGACGGTCAGGATCGTAGTGCCGTGCCAGACGGCGGGCTCGTGCGAGGTTGCGTGCATGGAAAGTCCCTGGTTGGTGCCCTCATTTAGGCGCTCGGGCCGGGGGACACAATTACCGCGCCCCTGCCCTGCCCGGTCAGGCCTTGAAATCCGCTCACCATGGCCCGAGATCAGGCGAGGTGCCGTCATCCCGCAGTAGCTAAGGTGTCATCCGCCTGATAAAAGGGCCGCGTTTTCAAGGGAAAGCTGACCCCATGCGTAGCGCGTCCATCAAGCGCAAGACCAAAGAAACCGACATCGAGGTGGCCGTCAATCTCGACGGCACCGGGGCGGTGAACATCGCGACCGGTATCGGCTTCTTCGATCACATGCTGGATCTCCTGGCGCGGCATTCCCGCATCGACATGACGGTCAAGGCGGTCGGCGACCTCCATATTGATTTCCACCACACCACCGAGGATGTCGGCATCGCGCTCGGCCAGGCGGTGCGCCAGGCGCTCGGCGACATGGCGGGCATCACGCGCTACGCCTCGATCCACATGCCGATGGACGAGACCCTGACCCGCGTCGTGATCGACGTTTCGGGCCGGCCGATGCTGGTGTTCCGCACGACCTTCCCGCGCGACAAGATCGGCGAGTTCGACACCGAGCTGGTGCGCGAATGGTTCAACGCCTTCGCCATGAACGCCGGCATCACCTTGCATGTCGAGACGCTGTACGGCGAGAACGCCCATCATATCGCCGAATCCTGCTTCAAGGGTCTGGCGCGGGCGTTGCGGTCAGCGCTTGCGATCGATCCGCGCAACCCAGGGCGAAGTGCCTTCCACCAAGGGTCAGCTCGGCGGCTGATCTCTTCCCTCAAGGGATATTCGACATGCCCGTCTATACGGTTCACGCTCCCCTCGCCGCCGGGGCCGATCTGCGTTCGACGGATCGCTTCGTCTTCATCCGCGACGGCTTTCATCTCTGGGCCGCGGTGCTCGGCGCCGTCTGGCTGGCCTGGCATCGGCTGTGGCTGGCGATGATCGGCTATGCCGCCGTCGTGATGGTGATCGACCTGATCCTGGCGCGGATCGGTGTCGCATCCGGCGCGATCGCCGCGATCGATCTGTTGATGGCGATCCTGCTCGGGCTCGAGGCTTCGAGCCTGAAGCGCTGGAGCTATTCGCGCGGCAATTGGCGTCAGCTCGACGTCGTGGTCGCCGACGATCTCGACGCCGCCGAGCGGCGCTTCTTCGAGCGCTGGGCGGCGCGCCGGAGCACCATCGGCTACGACAATCACACCATCGATCGCGGCGCTGCGCCGCCGACGCGTGACAATGGACAGCGGCCGCCGCCGCCGCTCCCGCATGCCAGTATCATTGGCTTGTTCCCCGAACCCGGAGGTGGACGATGAGTGTTGCGATCATCGATTACGGCTCCGGCAATCTGCATTCCGCCGCGAAAGCGTTCGAGCGCGCCGCGCGCAGCATGGAGTATCCGCAGAAGGTCGTGGTGACCCGCGATCCCGACACGGTGTATCGCGCCGACCGCATCGTGCTGCCCGGCGTCGGTGCCTTCGCCGATTGCCGCCGCGGCCTCGATGCCGTCGACGGCATGCTGGAGGCGATGACCGAGGCTGTGCGCCACAAGGCGCGGCCGTTCTTCGGCATCTGCGTCGGCATGCAGCTGATGGCGACGCACGGCAAGGAGCATGTCACCACCGATGGCTTCGACTGGATCGCAGGCGATGTCGAGAAGATCGCGCCTGATGACGAGAGCCTGAAGATCCCGCATATGGGCTGGAACACGCTCGACCTGGTGCAGGAGCATCCTGTGCTGGAGCGGCTTCCGCTCGGACCGAAGGGCCTGCATGCCTACTTCGTGCACTCCTATCACTTGAACGCTGTCAACGAGAACGATGTGCTGGCGCGCGCCGATTATGGCGGACCGATCACCGCGATCGTCGGCAAGGACACCGCGATCGGCACGCAATTCCATCCCGAGAAGAGCCAGCGTTTCGGTCTCGCCCTCATTTCCAACTTCCTGAAATGGAAGCCGTGAGCGCTTTTGTCCTGTTCGCCGGAGAGGCGGGCAGGGCGCTTGCCTGAAAGACAGACAACTCAGATGATCCTGTTTCCCGCCATCGATCTGAAGAACGGCCAGTGCGTGCGCCTGGAGCAAGGTGACATGGCGCGGGCCACCGTCTTCAACCTCGATCCCGCCGCGCAGGCCAAGAGCTTCGCCGACCAGGGCTTCGAATATCTCCACGTCGTCGATCTCGACGGCGCCTTCGCCGGCAAGCCGATGAATGCGTATGCGGTCGAGGCGATGCTGAAGGTCGTCAACATGCCGGTGCAGCTTGGCGGCGGCATCCGCGATCTCAAGACCGTGGAGGCCTGGCTCGGCAAGGGCATCACCCGGGTGATCATCGGCACCGCTGCCGTGCGCGATCCCGAACTGGTGAAGACGGCGGCGAAAGCCTTTCCAGGCCGCGTCGCAGTCGGCCTCGACGCCCGTGACGGCAAGGTCGCCGTGGAAGGCTGGGCCGAAACGTCCGAAGTCACCGCGCTCGACATTGCCCGGCGGTTCGAGGACGCCGGCGTCGCCGCGATCATCTTCACCGACATCGCCCGTGACGGTCTTCTGAAGGGGCTGAACCTCGATGCGACGATCGCGCTCGGCGACGCTATCTCGATCCCCGTGATCGCCTCCGGCGGCCTCGCCTCGATCGAGGACGTCCAGGCGATGCTTACGCCGCGCGCCCGGAAGCTGGAAGGCGCCATCGCCGGCCGCGCGCTCTATGACGGGCGGCTCGACCCGGCCGAGGCGCTGGCGCTGATCCGCGCGGCGCGCGCGTAGGAGAGAACAGGATGTTCAAGGTCCGTGTCATTCCCTGCCTCGACGTCAAGGACGGACGGGTCGTCAAGGGCGTCAACTTCGTCAATCTGCGCGACGCCGGCGATCCGGTGGAGGCTGCGATCGCCTATGACGCCGCCGGCGCCGACGAGCTCTGCTTCCTCGACATCACCGCCACCCATGAGAACCGCGGCATCATGCTCGACGTCGTCCGGCGCACGGCGGAGGCCTGCTTCATGCCGGTCACGGTCGGCGGCGGCGTGCGCACCATCGACGACATCAAGACCTTGCTGCGCTCGGGTGCGGACAAGGTTTCGATCAATTCGGCCGCGGTCGCGCGGCGCGAATTCGTGAAGGAGGCCGCCGAAAAGTTCGGCGAGCAGTGCATCGTGGTCGCGATCGACGCCAAGTCGGTGCCACGGGCGGGCGGCGGCAGCCGTTGGGAGATCTTCACCCATGGCGGCCGCAAATCGACCGGCATCGATGCGCTGGAATATGCCCAGGAGGTTGTTTCGCTGGGGGCCGGCGAGATCCTGCTGACCTCGATGGACCGCGACGGCACGCGGCAGGGTTTTGATATTCCGTTGACGCGGGCGGTTGCCGACAGCGTTCCGGTGCCGGTGATCGCCTCGGGCGGCGTCGGCAATCTCGACCATCTGGTCGACGGCATCCGGCAGGGCAGGGCGACCGCGGTGCTGGCCGCCTCGATCTTCCATTTCGGGGAATTTACCATTCGGCAGGCCAAGGAGCACATGGTGCGCCAGGGCCTGCCGATGCGGCTCGATCCCTGACGACATTGCGCCGCAAAAATGTTAGATGAACGCTGGTCCGGCCGCCTCCGTGGGCGGGCAGGCGTTCCGAGTACAGGCTGATGTCACGCTTCACGCTTCACGATCTGGCCGCCATCATCGACGCCCGCGCCGCGGCGGGCGGCGAGGCGTCCTATACGCGCAAGCTGCTCGACAAGGGCCCGGCGCAATGCGCCAAGAAGATGGGCGAGGAGGCGGTGGAGACGGTGATTGCCGCTGTTGGCACCGACCGTGAGCACCTGATCTCCGAAAGCGCCGATCTGCTGTTTCATTTGTTGGTGCTGTTGAAGTCGCGCGACGTCCACCTCGAAGAGGTCGAGGCGGCGCTCGTCAAGCGCACCGGCATGTCGGGGCTGGAAGAAAAGGCGTCGCGCAAGACGGAGTAGGGCGCGACGGCGGGGGAAACGAAGGGCAGCATCATGGATATGCGCACCACCGAACAACAATATAATCCGTACCGCGTCTTCACCCGCCAGCAATGGGCCGAGCTGCGCAACGACACGCCGATGACGTTGGAGCCCGGCGAGTTCTCCAAGCTGCGCTCGATGCACGACCGCCTCGATCTGCAGGAGGTCGAGGAGATCTATCTGCCGCTGTCGCGGCTGCTGTCGATGTATGTCGATGCCGCTCAGCGGCTGTACTACGCGCAGCGTCAGTTTCTCGGCATCCGCGACCGCAAGATGCCCTACATCATCGGCGTCGCCGGCTCGGTGTCGGTCGGCAAGTCCACCACCGCGCGCGTGCTGCAGGCGCTGCTGGCGCGCTGGTCGCCGCGGCCCAAGGTCGATCTCATCACCACCGACGGTTTCCTGTATCCGAACGCCGTGCTGGAGCGGCAGGGCTTGATGCAGAAGAAGGGTTTTCCCGAGAGCTACGACCTGCCGCGGCTGCTCGCCTTCCTTTCCGACATTAAGGCCGGCCGCCATACGGTGCGCGCGCCGGTGTACTCGCATCTCACCTACGACATCGTTCCCAATCATTGGGTCGAGATCGACCAGCCCGACATCCTGATCGTCGAGGGCGTCAACGTGCTGCAGACCGGGCCGTTGCCGCGCGACGGCAAGGCCGTGCCGGTGGTCTCCGACTTCTTCGACTTCTCCGTCTACATCGATGCCGATGAGGCGGTGTTGCGCAAATGGTATGTGAAGCGCTTCCTGTCGCTGCGCGACACCGCGTTCCACGATCCCCGATCCTACTTCAACCGCTATGCGCTGCTGTCGGACGAGGAGGCCATCGCCACCGCGATCGCGATCTGGGAACGCACCAACCTCGCCAATCTCGAAGACAACATCCTGCCGACACGGCCACGCGCAACGCTGATCCTGAAGAAGGGCGCGGACCACGAGGTCGAAACCGTGGCGCTGCGGCGGCTGTGAGCTGCGAAGTGCTAAGCGGACTCAAGCGCGAATCGGAGTTCGTGCCCGGCCGATCGTCGTGATAGCGTTTGGTATGGCGGCTTGCGCAGCAATCCGGGTGAGGGTCATGGTACACGCGGAGCTCAGATCCCAAATTCGTCGGGCGGGCACAGTGGCTCTGAGTGCATGCTAAAGCGGGATGAGAATAGCCTGAATCGATTTGGGATTCCCAAATCAGCGTGTTTCTGATTCACCGTGTTGGCTGGGAAGGAGGCCAGCACGGATGGGCGCACCATATTCTCTGGACCTTCGAAAGCGGGTTGTCGCCGCGATCAAGGGCGGGATGTCTCGCAATAAGGCGGCCAAGCAGTTTGGGGTCGCGATCAGCACAGCGATCAATTGGGCCAGGCTTGAGAAGGAGACAGGCAGCATCGAACCTGGCCAGATGGGCGGCCATAAGCCCAAGGCGATCTCGGGTGAGCATGCCACGTGGCTGCAACAGCGAATCAGAGCGAGCGACTTCACCTTAAGAGGGCTGGTGGCCGAGCTCGCCGAACGCGGGTTGAAAGTCGACTACCGTTCGGTCTGGGAATTCGTTCATGCCGAGAAGCTCAGCTTCAAAAAAAAGCGTGGAGGCTGGCGAACGCGATCGTCCTGACGTGGCGCGGCGACGAGAGCAATGGAGGAAATATCAAGATCGCATCGACGCCACGCGCCTTGTCTTTATCGACGAAACCTGGACCAGGACAGACATGGCGCCGTTGCGAGGATGGAGCCCGCGTGGTAGCAGGCTGACCGCCAAAGTCCCTCACGGACGGTGGAAAACAATGACCTTTCTGGCGGCACTGCGCCACGACCGCATTGATGCACCATGGTTCATTGAAGGGCCGATCAACGGCGAAAGCTTTCGCACCTATGTAGAGCACGTTCTTTTGCCGACCCTTCATCCGGGCGATATCGTGATCTTGGACAACCTCGGCAGCCACAAAAGCAAAGCCGTCCGCCAATTGATCCGCTCGGTAGGAGCCAGGATCTTCTTCTTGCCCAAATACTCGCCCGACCTGAACCCAATCGAACAGGTCTTTGCCAAGCTCAAGCACCTTCTACGCAAAGCCGCGGCGCGAACCGTCGACACGGTTTGCGCCGCAATTGCTGGTGCCCTCGACGCCTTCTCCGCAGAAGAGTGTGCCAACTACCTCAAAAACTCAGGATATCGAACTTAATCTCATCTCGCTTTAGCTGCCCGAGACATGATCGTTGTCCGAGCCGCGTCGTAGAAAAGGCGGCTCGCTGCAAACAATCAGCACCGCCCGCGGAGCTGCCCCTCTCCCCGTAAGATCGGGGAGAGGGAGCGCACCTCCCGTGCGAATACTATTAACTACGCCGCCACCTGCCGTGCCGCCGCCAGATTGGCCAGCGCTTCATCCAGCTTGTCGCGGTCGATCGGCTTGACCAGGAAGCCGTCCATTCCCGCCTCGAAACAGGCATAGCGGTCCTCGACCAGGGCATTGGCAGTAAGTGCGAGGATCGGCGTGCGCCGTCCGGGCTCGCTGGACTCATGGGCGCGGATGCGACGGGTCGCGGCAATGCCGTCGAGCCGCGGCATCTGCACGTCCATCAGGATGAGATCATAGGGCGTGCCGGCCGCGCGGGCGGCGAGCCAGGAATCTAGGGCAGCCTCGCCATGCACGGCGATATCGGCGTGATGGCCGAGCTTGGTCAGCAGTGAGCGCATCAGCAGCGCGTTGATATCGTTGTCCTCGGCGACGAGGATCGCCAGCCCGGTGCCGGCCCGCGCCGCGATGGATGGTGCGATCGTCGGAATCGGATGCTCGGCGAATGCCGCTCCTGCATCCGTGTCGAAGCCCACGCGCGCGGCGAGCGAAGCGGCCCGCAACGGCTTCACCAGATAGCCGTTGAAGGGCGCGGCCGGGGCCAGCTCGTGCCGGCTCGTCGGCGTGACCAGCACGATCAGCCGTGTCGTATGATGGTGTGCGGCTTCGCCCAATCGCCGCGCCGCCTCGCTGCCGATCGCGTCATCGATCAAGACCGCGTGCCAGGTGCGCTCGGGCAGCAGCGCCGCGGCGATCTCGGTCTCGGCGACGAGGCAGGTCTGCGCGCCCCAATTCTGCAGCCGCCTTTCGATCAGCTCGGCCTGCAGGCCGGTCGGCGCGATCAGCATGATCGACTGTCCGGCCAGATCCGGGCCGCGAAAGCTGTTCTGCTCGCCGCGCTCGAGCGCCGGCGGCAGCGGCACGGACACCTCGAACGTCGAGCCCGCGCCGGGCTGGCTCTGCAGCGAGATGCGTCCGCCCATCCGCTTGACGATGCGGTCGGAGATCGCGAGCCCAAGCCCGGTGCCGCCGAAGCTGCGCGCGACGCTGTCGTCGGCCTGTTCGAACTCGTGGAAAATCCGCTCCTGCGCGTCAGCGGCGATGCCGATGCCGGTGTCGCGCACCTGGAAGCTGATCTCGTTCGGCCAGATGCCGGGCTCGGCAATCAGCGCCACGCCGCCTTTGCTGGTGAACTTGATCGCGTTGCCGGCGAGATTGAGCAGCACCTGGCGCAGCCTTGCGGCGTCGCCGGTCACCCAGGTCGGCAGCCGCTCGTCGAGATAGGCCGCGATCTCCAGCTGTTTTGCTTGCGCGCGCGGTGCCAGGAGCTCGGTGATCTCCTCGATCAGCGCGGTCAGCGCGAACGGCTGCGCTTCGAGGGCCAGCTTGCCGGCCTCGATCTTGGAATAATCGAGCAGCTCGTTGATCAGCGACATCAGCGCTTCGCCTGAGCTGCGGACGGCCTTGGCATAGGTGGTCTGCTCCGGCGTGAGCTGCGTCTCCAGCAGCAGCCCGCTCATGCCGAGGATGCCGTTCAACGGGGTGCGGATCTCGTGGCTGGCCATCGCCAGGAAGCGCGATTTGGCGCGGTTCGCCGCATTGGCCTGGTCGCGCGCCTCGCCCAGCGCCCGCTCGGTCTCGGTGCGGTCGGTGACGTCGCGGCCGACACATTGCAGCACGGCCGGGTGTCCTGCGTCGGAACGCACCAGCGCCTCGCGCCAGGCGATCCAGCGCGGTCCGATGGCGCTGTCGATCCGCTGGTCGTGGACGCGTGTGCCGCTCGGCTCCAGCGCGCTGTCGCCTTGCTCGATGAGATCGAAGCTGAACTGGCTGCCGAGCAGGTTTTCGCGATCGAGGCCGGCCATCCGGCAATAGGCGTCGTTGACGAAGATGATCGTGCCGTCGCTTTCGCGCATGACGATCAGGTCGCCCTGCTGCTCGAACAGGCTGCGGGCGCGCTGTTCGGCCTCCTGAAGCTCCCAATTGCGGTCCGCCAGCACCTCGTTGTGAAGCGCGAGCTTGTGCATTTTCTTGCGCATGAAGCGCAGCCGCATGCTGAGCGTCGCGAGTCCGACGCAGGCGAGCGCAAACAGAAAGCTGGCGCCGATCGCGAAGGCGTGCGGGTTGTAGCCGGAGGTCTCGGACAGGCTGGCCTTGATGAAGCCATAGGCGCCGCCGAAGCCGGCCATGAAGATCATTGCCGAACGCAGGATCGTGAATAGCGTGTGATGACGGCGTGTGAACCGGCGCAGCCGCAGCCTGATGCGAAAACTCGCTCCCATCATCTCGCTTACTCCCGAAATCATCAATTCCAATATGACGGCCGGCCCGCACCATGCGGCGTCGGTCTTGCTGAGACTTTGAAACGATCATGCACGGATCGTTGGCCGTGCAGAGATGGTGAACCGGGCGTTAGCCCGGCTCACAGCAGCGAATTCGCCGGCGCAACGTCGTGATGGTGAGCGGCAGCAACCGATGCGGCGGCCCGTCGGGCCGTGTTACGGTCGGAGCGAATAAAGATGCGGTCATCCGTGCGGCCGTCCGTCGCACCTTCGCTGGCGAGATCGATGCGCGACGTGCCGGCCGGCGGCGCGGTCGCAATCCCCACCGCCTGGACCGCGGCGGTCGCGCCGCAGTCTTGATCGGCTTGGACGGGCGGATGGTCGACGACGACAAGATCGACCGCCTGCGGATCGTCGCGGAGTGCCACGCGCGCGGGATCGTCAGCCGAGTCGACATGAAGGTCGGCATGAAACGGTGGGGAATCGAGCGCGATGCAGTCGGCCGCCACCGCCGTGCAGGGCGGCATCGCCGGCGCGAATTCTGATCGCGCCATGAGCGCAGCCGCGATCAGCGACGCAGCCGCAACGACGAGCTTGATACGCAACATGACACGCACCGACACGGAAGGCCTGATGACGGACAAGGCGGGCCTTATGGTTGCCGGAGCGTAAAGAGAAATCGTTACCAGAAGGTTGATGCGGGACAGCGCTCACGCCGCATGCCGGCTGTCCTCCGCCAGCGCGCGATACGACAGCGCCTCCGCCAGATGCAGCCGGCCGATCGCCTCTGCGTGGTCGAGATCGGCCAAAGTGCGGGCCACGCGCAGCACGCGGTGATAGCCGCGCGCCGACAGGCGCATCGTTTCCGCGGCCTCGCGGAGCAGCTTCTGGCCGGGCGGATCAAGCCTGGCGATATCGTCGAGCACCGCGGCCGGCGCCTCGGCATTGGTCCGGACGTGCGGCAGGCCGGCCTTGGCGTAGCGCGCGCGCTGCAGGTCGCGCGCGGCGGCGACGCGGGCGGCGACCTCGGCGGAGCCTTCCTTCGAGGGCGGCAGGATCAGATCAGCAGCGGTGACGGCCGGCACCTCGATCCGCAAATCGATGCGGTCCATCAGCGGGCCGGAGATGCGCATCTGATAGTCGGCGGTGCAGCGGTCGATGCGGCCGCGCTTGCAGGCATAGCCGGGCTCGAAAGCATTGCCGCAGCGGCATGGATTCATCGCCGCGACCAGCATGAAGCGGGCAGGGTAGGTGACGCGGTGGTTAGCGCGCGAGATCGAGACCTCGCCATTCTCCAGCGGCTGGCGCAGCGAATCCAGCACGCGCGGATCGAACTCAGGCAGCTCGTCGAGGAACAGCACGCCCTGATGCGCCAGCGAGATCTCGCCGGGGCGGGCGCGCAGGCCGCCACCGGTCAGCGCCGCCATGCTGGCCGAATGGTGCGGGCTGCGGAACGGTCGCCGGTTGGTCAGCGCGCCGCCATCGATCTCGCCGGCGACCGAGGCGATCATCGAGACTTCCAGCAGCTCGGCCGGCGACAGCGGCGGCAGGATCGAGGGCAGCCGCGCCGCCAGCATCGACTTGCCGGCGCCGGGCGACCCGATCATCAATAAATGATGGCCGCCGGCAGCGGCGATTTCGAGCGCGCGCTTGCCGCTCTCCTGGCCCTTGATGTCGCGCAGATCGAGCAGGCTCGCCGGTGCCTCCTGGATCTTCGGCTGCGGCCGCGACAGCACCTGCGTGCCCTTGAAATGATTGGCGATCTGGATCAGCGACGCCGCCGCGATGATCTGCAGGTCCGGGCTCGCCCAGGCCGCCTCGGCGCCGCAGGCGGCCGGGCAGATCAGGCCTTCCTCGCGCGCATTGGCGCCGATCGCCGCGGGGAGCACGCCGGCCACCGGCGCGATCGAGCCGTCGAGGCCGAGCTCGCCGAGCACGGTGAAGCTATTGAGCGCATCCGGCGGAATGGCGCCGATCGCCGCCATCAGGCCAAGCGCGATCGGCAGATCGTAATGGCTGCCTTCCTTGGGCACGTCGGCCGGCGCCAGGTTGACGGTGATGCGCCGCGCCGGCAGCGCCAGGCCCGAGGCGATCAGCGCCGAGCGCACCCGCTCGCGCGCCTCCGACACCGCCTTGTCGGGCAGGCCGACGATCGCAAACGCCGGCAGGCCAGGGGCGACCTGAACCTGCACGTCGACCGCGCGGGCCTCGATGCCCTCGAAAGCGACGGTGGAAACGCGCTGGACCATGATGCCCTCCCGCGCTCAACGGTATCGGAAGCGGGCAGAGTTTGCAAGAACAATGCAAGAACATTGTCGTCCAGGGGTGCGCCGAAGGCTGTTAAGGACGCTGAGAGCCCTCCGTAGTTCCCCGGAACTGGCTTAACGCGGCTTTAGGCCGGTGCTCTCATTCTTCCACATCTGATGATCGCGCCCCGTGCCGCGGGCGCGCCGGCAATGAGAGATTTGCGATGCCTCCAGCGCCTTCGGCCGCTCCCGTCAAGATGCCCCCCAGTGAGGCGCGGACGGTGTCCGAGCTCGCCACGGACATGCTGCGCCGGACCACGGCCCTGTTTCTCGCCGGGCCGCGGCCGGCGTCGGCCGAGCAGCTCGATCTCTATGACCAGATGTTTGCCCGCCTGATGCCGCAGGTTGCGACCGATCTCTTGGCCGAGCTCAGCATGGCCTTGGCCGGCGTCGAGCGCGCGCCCTATGCCACCGCGCGCTTGCTCGCCGTGCATCCCGAATTGCGTGTCGCCGGGCCGATGCTGGCCAAGGCGGCCGTGCTCACGGAACGTGACCTCGCCGAATTCATCCGGAGCTCCAGCCCGGCGCATCTCGTTGCGATCGCCAGCCGCAGGGGCATCGGCGACAGCCTGACGAACCAGCTGATCGCGCGCGGTTTTCCGGCGGTGCGCATGGCGCTGGTGCAGAATCTCACGGCGCGGCTGTCCGAGGATGGCTATCGCAGCCTGTTCAAGATCGCCGAGCGCGACGAGGACCTCGCCGAAAAGCTGGCGCTGCGTACCGACCTGCCGGCCAAGCTGTCGCGCGCCTTCGTCGCGGCGGCCAGCGAAGGCGCGCGCACCCGCTTCATCAAGGCAGCGCCGCCCGCGACGCGCGCCACCTTGCAAGCCACGCCGACCAGGACCGCCGGCGCCGCGATGCGCGCGATGTGGGACTATGAGCAGGTCAAGACCGAGGTCGCCGCCCTCAATCGCAGCGGCAAGCTGAGCGATTCCGCCGTCAACCGGTTCTGCGTGACCGGCGATTTTCCGGCGGTGATCGCCGCGCTGGCGCTGCTTTGCGTCGTGTCCATCCAGGTGATCGAAGCGCTGATGGAGGACGACCGCGTCACCGATCTGGTGCTGGCCTGCAAGGCGGCGCGACTGAGCTGGCCGACCACGGCGATGATCCTGCGTGCGCGTCCCGGCTGCGACACGATCCCGGCCGAGGATCTCGAGGAGGCGCGCAAGCGCTTCGAGAAGCTCGTGCTGTCAGAGGCGCAGTGGAAGGTCCGAGGGCTTGAGGCGGGCTGACCGGACGGCCGGATGCATCAGCCCGGCGGCGTGCTCGGATAGGTCGTGAAGTCGATCTTGAACATCGCCGGATCAAGCTTCTTGGTCGTATCGAGATTGTAGACGGCGATCGTCGTGTCGTAGCCCTGCGGATCGGTTACGGTCCACTGTTTGAGCTGGCCGTCCTTGGTGCCGAGCATCAGCATCAGCCGGCTGGTGCCGATCAGCGCCTGCTTCTCCTCGATCGTGATCGTGACATAGAGGTCGTCGGAGGCGACCGCGATCACATTGGTGTCCTTGAGCAGGTCGATCCGGTCGGACAGCAGATAGCGCAGCGGCGTCTGCGACAGCGGGTAGACGTCCTGGGTCGCGAGCTTGCGGTCGCGCACGACCAGCGATGAGCCGTCGGCAATGATGTCGATCGGCGTCGGCGGATCATATTCGAAGCGCACCTTGCCGGGCTTCTGGATGTAGAAATCACCCTTGGTCTTGCTGCCGTCCGGGCCGACCTGGACGAAGTTGCCAACCAGCGTCTGCAGCGACGACAGATAGGCGCTCACCTTTCCCGCGATCGCCTTCTGATTGGCGTCGAACGAGGTGAAGATGCTGGCCGGCACGTTGCGCCGGGGATCCGGAATGATCGGATTGGGCGGCGTGGTCTGGGTGGTCGCAGGGCCCTGTCCGCCACGCTGCTGGTCGGAGGCGCTGAGCTGGGCGCCGCCCTTGGGGCCCGATTTGGGCGCCGGCGTGGTCTGGGCGGCCGCGTGGCCGGCGGCAAGGGTCAGGACACAGGTCGCCACGGCCGCGACCATCCCAGCCGGAATACGGCGTCCGTGCAGCGGCGCTGGAAGCGAAAACAGGCTGTTCAACAAGGGGCTTTTCAAAACGACGTCCTGAGTTTTACGCGTTCTATCTTGGTTCGGTCGGGCAGCGTGATCGTAATTGCGTGAAGATACGACACGGAAACGGCAGATCTGGGACCAAAGCGGGCGGTCAGAACCCGCCTTCTTCCTCGGGCACCAGGATCTCGCGCTTGCCGGCATGGTTGGCCTGGCCGACGATGCCTTCCTGCTCCATCCGCTCCATCAGCGAAGCGGCCTTGTTATAGCCGATCTGCAGCCGGCGTTGAATGTAGCTGGTCGAGGCCTTGCGGTCGCGTTTGACCACGGCAACGGCTTGCGCGAACAGGTCGTCGCCGCCGCCACCGCCGCCCATGCCGGTGGCGTCGAACACGGCGCCGTCCTCCTCGCTCGGTTCCTCGGCCGTGACCGCCTCGAGATATTCCGGCGAGCCCTGCGCCTTGAGGTGCCTGACGACCTTCTCGACTTCCTCGTCGGAGCAGAATGGGCCGTGCACGCGGCTGATGCGGCCGCCGCCGGCCATATAGAGCATGTCGCCCTGGCCGAGCAGCTGCTCGGCGCCCATCTCGCCGAGGATGGTGCGGCTGTCGATCTTGGACGTCACCTGGAAGGAGATGCGGGTCGGGAAGTTGGCCTTGATGGTGCCGGTGATGACGTCGACCGACGGGCGCTGCGTCGCCAGGATCACGTGCAGGCCGGCGGCGCGTGCCATCTGGGCGAGGCGCTGCACCGTGCCCTCGATGTCCTTGCCGGCGACCATCATCAGGTCGGCCATTTCGTCGACGATGATGACGATGTAGGGCAGGGGATCGAGGTCGAGCTTCTCCTCCTCGTAGATCGCCTTGCCGGTCTCCTTGTCGAAGCCGGTGTGGACGGTGCGCGTCAGCTCCTCGCCCTTGTTGCGGGCTTCCGCGAGGCGGGCGTTGTAGCCGTCGATGTTGCGCACGCCGAGCTTGGCCATCTTCTTGTAGCGCTCCTCCATCTCGCGCACGGCCCATTTCAGCGCGACGACGGCCTTTTTCGGGTCGGTCACGACCGGCGTGAGCAGATGCGGGATGCCGTCATAGACGGAGAGTTCGAGCATCTTCGGATCGACCATGATCAGCCGGCACTGGTCGGGCCGCAGGCGATAGACCAGGCTCAGGATCATGGTGTTGATCGCGACCGACTTGCCCGAGCCGGTGGTACCGGCGATCAGCATGTGTGGCGTGCGGGCGAGATCGATGATGATGGAATCGCCGCCGATGTTCTTGCCGAGGCAGAGCGGCAGCTTGGCGACGCTCTCGGCCGCCTCCTTGGCGACCAGGAGCTCGCGCAGATAGACCTTCTCGCGATGCGCGTTGGGCAGCTCGATGCCGATGGCGTTGCGGCCGGGCACGACTGCGACGCGCGCCGACAGCGCGCTCATCGAGCGGGCGATGTCGTCGGCGAGGCCGATCACGCGCGACGATTTGATGCCGGGCGCCGGCTCCAGCTCGTACAGGGTGACGACGGGGCCGGGATGCGCCTTGACGATTTCGCCGCGCACGCCGAAATCCTGCAGCACGCCTTCCAGCGCGCGTGAATTGGCCTCGAGCTCGCTCTTGGACAGCGGCTGGCGGTCGGAGGATTTGGGCGCTGCCAGCATCGAGACCGAGGGCAGCTCGTATTTGTCGCTGGACTTCTTGGCCGGAGCTTTCGCCGCCGGCTTCTTGCGCGCTTTCGGAGCCGGCTCCTCCTCTTCTTCCTCCTCCTCGTCCTCGCCGGCCTCTTCCTCCTCGTCGTCCTCGGTCATCTCGGGGGCGAGCGTCGGCTTCTTCTGGCCGCGGGCCAGGCTCGGCTCCTGCCGGCCGGATGCGGCGCTGCGCGGCTGCGGGCCTGACGACACCAGCGCGCGATAGGCTGTGCTGAGGAACCAGCCGATCTGCGCCTTCGCGCTCATGATGGCGTGAAACACCCAGCCGAGCCGGATCGCCTTGCGGTCGTCGTCATCCTCGGCGTCGGACAGCGGCGTGTCGTCCTCCTCGTCCGCCGCGAGGTTCGGATCGGCTTCCTTCGCGCCCATGCCGCCGGCGACCAGCAGGCAGCCGATCATGGCAATCAGCAGCAGGCTGCCGAACACGACCCGGTAGATCAGGCCGGGCGGTCCGAACACCACCGCCGGCGCGCGCACCAGGGCATCGCCGACCACGCCGCCGAGCCCGGTCGGCAGCGGCCAGGCATGCGAGCGCGGCCAGCAACTGGCGAAACCGGAGGCGATGGCGGCTCCGAGCACCCAGGCGCCGAAGCGCAGCGCCTCGCGGTCGAACGGCCGGTGCGTCATCATGCGCCAGCCGCGGATCGCGATCGGCAGGATCGCCATGATGGAGCCGAGGCCGAGGATCTGCATCAGCAGATCGGCACCGATCGCGCCGGGATAGCCGACGATATTGCGGATAGCGCGCGAGGTCGCGTGGCTGAGGCTCGGGTCCTGCACCGACCAGGTCATCAGCGCGGCGGCGGCGATGCCGCACAGCGCGATCAGGCCGAGGCCCGCGAGTTCGCGCAGCCGCCGCACCAGCGCGTCGCGCAGCGACGTCGGCAGGTGATTGACCAGGGGAATGACTCGTTCGATCGCCGGCATCCGCATCAGCCCCGCGTCTACCTGAGGACCTCGACCAGCCGGTGCAGTGCCTCACCGGTTGACGAGGCGTCGGCCACCAGCGCCAGCCGGATATAGCCGAGCCCCGGATTGAAGCCGTCGGCCTGCGGTCGTGCCAGATAGCTGCCGGGCACCACGCGCACTCCGGCGTCACGATACAGTCTCACGGTGACGTCCTCGTCGCCGCCGCGCTCCGTGACGTCGAGCCAGACGCAGAAGCCGCCATCGGGCCGTTGATAGCCGTAGCGGTTGCCGATGATCTGGTCGGCGAGATCGAACTTGGCGCGGTACAGCCGCCGGTTCTCCTCGACATGCGCCTCGTCGCCATAGGCGGCGACCGCGACGTGCTGCAGCGGCACCGGCACCTGCGGCGCGGCGACGTTGCGCAGCTCATGGAAGGCGGCGAGGAAACGGCGGTCGCCGGCGGCGAAGCCGATGCGCATGCCCGGCACGTTGGAGCGCTTCGACAGCGATTGGAAGGCGACGACGTTCTGATAGTCGGGTCCGGCGTGCTCGAGCATGCTGCCCGGCGCCTGCCTCGTATAGATTTCCGAATAGCACTCGTCGCTGAAGATCAGGAAGCCCCAGCGATTGGCGAGCTGGACCAGTTTCCGCATATAGTCTGCACTCGCCACCGATCCTTGCGGATTGGCAGGCGTCGCGATGTAGAACGCGACGGTGCGCGCCAGGGTCGCCTCGTCGATCGCATCGAGGTCAGGCAGGAAGCCGTTGTCGCGCGTCGTCGGCAGATAGATGGAGTCACAGCCGGCGGTACGGGCGCCGACGCCGTACACCGGATAGAACGGGTTCGGCATCAGGATGGCAGGCTTGCCACGGCGCGGGCCGACATGGCGAAGCGTGGCATGGGCGGCGAAGAAAAGGCCCTCGCGGCTGCCGTTCAGAACCAGGATCTCGTGCTCCGGATCGATCGCGCGCGGCAGCGCGAATCGGCGCGCCAGCCAGCCCGCGGCGGCCTTGCGAAACGGTTCGATGCCCTTGGCCGCCGGGTAGCGGCCGAAATCGGCGATGTGCTGCGCCAGCACCGGCCCGACAAAGCCGGGAACAGGATGCTGCGGCTCGCCAACCGCGAGCGTAATCATCGGCTTGCCCGGAGAATAAGGTGCGAGCAGCTCGTTCAGCCGCGCAAACGGCGAGCGTTCGCTCTCCGAATGGCTGGCGCCAGCGGGCGCGGGGGATGAAGCGGTCATTGCCATACGTAAAACGCGCGCCAAACCAGTGGAAGCCGCCGATCGCCCATGAACCGGTGCCTTTGTGGTCACCATAGGTGGGGCGAGGTTAAGACGCGATTAACCATCGGCGCTGTCGTCCGTTTTGATCGTTTTTCGGGGCCCGATCCAGAGGCAATTTCGCAACAGCGGCGGACATTGTGGTGATTCGCGACAGGCCCGGGAACCTTTGGCGGGCGGGCGCTCCGCAACCTCGTGTCGCTCACGCACGAGTCCCCGGGGCAGGAAGCAGGCGGTCGCAGATGTTTCGCCCCGCCGGGGGCCTCATGTTTCGAGACGCGGCGCTCCTCACCCAAACGATGCCGCCACGACGGGCGCCTCGAACGGACGTCGGAGATCGCGCTGCTCGTCACACGCGAACGGCTTAGAAGGTTGCCGCGCGGCGGCCGGCGGGCACCATTGCGGTCGCTGACGCCGAACTCCTCCGGCAGCTCGGACTCCCGCACTTGGATGTCATGCGATCCGAGCGGGCTCGATTCCCTGTCGCCGTCACGCCGCAGCCTTCACCGTGCCGAGCGATCTCAGCTGCAGCGTGAGCCACGCACGGTTCGACGAGCGGCTCGTCCGCGGACCGTCCGTCGCCGATCCATTTTGCCTGTTCAGGGAGAAAGCACTCAGGGAGAAATGGGCGGCCCGGTGCGCCGGAATAAGTCTGGGAATCTGTACGCACCGGGCCTTGGCCGAACTACTTGGGGGCTTAGTTCGGATGGTCCTCGATTAGCACGGTCGTTTTTCCGGCGTATTGCCGGTGTTCGAAGATTTGTAGAATTTGATGTCGGAACGCGCAGAATGCGGCGGAGGCCGGCCAATTGCTTAACGGAGATGTCCGCGCCGGTTGTGGCTTCCCGGTCGCAAGGTGCAGGCGGCACATAACTACATGCTGATCGACTTTGGCGCACCGCGCGTCGTCGATCATTTCCGATCGGAAACACTCAGCCACATCGCGCATCAATCGACATTTCGCGAAACGAGATCGGCGCATCTCGACCATCATTGACGGGCATCACCGATTCCCATGGGCGAGCCGTGCCTTGCGGCGCGCCGAGGACTCTGACTTTTCGAAAGAGCGTCGATGATGCGTCTGAGACTGCCGGGCGTGCTTGCCCTGATGCTGCTGGCCCTGCCCGTGACGACGTTGCCCCGGATGGTGACGGCCGCGCCTGCTGCCTCTGCCACCTCGATCACGGTCGAGGGCAACCGGCGTGTCGAAGCCGATACGATCCGCTCCTACTTCAAGCCAGGACCGTCTGGTGCGCTGGACGCGGGCCAGATCGACGACGGCCTCAAGGCGCTGGTCGAGACCGGATTGTTCGCCGACGTGAAGATCGAGCGCCAGGGCGGCCGGCTGATCGTGCGCGTGGTCGAGAACCCGGTGATCGGCCGCGTCGCCTTCGAAGGCAACAAGAAGGTCAAGGACGAGCAGCTCCAGGCCGAGGTGCAGTCGAAGCCGCGCGGCACGCTGTCGCGTCCCATGGTGCAGTCGGACGCGCAACGCATCGCCGAGATCTACCGTCGTTCGGGTCGCTATGACGTGCGCGTCACGCCTGAGCTCATCGAGCAGCCCAATAACCGCGTCGACCTCGTGTTCACGGTGGTGGAGGGCGTGAAGACCGGGGTGAAGTCGATCACCTTCGTCGGCAACAACGCCTATTCGGCTGCCCGCCTGCGCGACGTGATCAAGACCCACGAATCCAACTGGCTCAGCTTCCTCGGCAACAACGACGTCTACGACCCCGACCGGGTCGAGGCCGATCGTGACCTCATCCGCCGCTTCTATCTCAAGAACGGCTATGCCGACGTTCAGGTCGTTGCGGCCCTGACCGAATATGATCCCGAGCAGAAGGGATTCCTGGTCACTTTCAAGATCGACGAAGGCCAGCAATATCGCGTCGGCTCGGTCGACTTCCAATCGACCATCGCTGCCCTGGACGCCAATGCGCTGCGCACCTATTCGCGCGTCAATGTCGGCGCTCTCTATAATGTCGAGCAGCTCGAAAAGTCGGTCGAGGAAATGCAGATCGAGGCCTCCCGCCGCGGCTTCGCCTTTGCCGTGGTCCGGCCGCGTGGCGACCGCAACCTCGAAGCCCACACCGTCGCGATCGTGTTCCAGGTCGATGAAGGACCGCGCACCTATATCGAGCGCATCACCATCCGCGGCAACACGCGCACCCGTGATTATGTGATCCGGCGCGAGTTCGACATTTCGGAGGGCGACGCCTACAACCGCGCTCTGGTCGATCGGGCCGAGCGGCGGTTGAAGAACCTCGACTTCTTCAAGGACGTGAAGATCACCACCGAGCCCGGCTCCTCAAGCGACCGCGTGATCCTGGTGGTCGGCCTGGAGGAGAAGTCGACCGGCGACTTCTCGATTTCCGGCGGCTATTCGACCACCGACGGCGCGCTCGCCGAGGTGTCGATCTCCGAGCGCAACTTTCTCGGCCGCGGCCTCTATGCCAAGGCCTCCGTGAGCTATGGCCAATATACCCGCGGCGTGGCGCTGTCCTTTGTGGAGCCCTATCTGCTGGATTACCGCGTCGCGCTCGGCCTTGATGTTTCCTACCGCCAGCAACTCGCCAACAGCTACACCAGCTACGGCACGAGGACGGTCGGCTTCAGCCCGCGGCTCGGCTTCCAGCTGCGCGAGGACACGTCGCTGCAGCTGCGCTATTCGTTGTATCGGCAGGAGATCACGCTGCCGTCCTATCTCGCGAACTGTAACAACAACTCCGCCAACGGCCTGCTCGCCTTCAATCCGACTCCGGCCTACGTCCAGAGCGTGCTCGGCGGCGTCGACCCGACCAATTCGACCAGTTCGGGCGTCTATGGCTATGGCTGCTACGGCGACGGCGAATCGAGCCTGGCGGTGCGCAAGGAGCTGAATGACGGCGCGGCGCTGACCTCGGCGCTCGGCTACACGCTGACCTACAACACGCTCGACAACACCAAGAACCCGACCGACGGTCTCCTGATCGACTGGCGCCAGGATTTTGCCGGCATCGGCGGCAATGTCAGCTACCTGAAGTCGGCCGTGGACGCGAAATATTTCACGCCGTTGGTCTCCGACATCGTCAGCGTGATCCATCTGCAGGGCGGCGTCCTGAACAAGATCGGCGACAAGGACCTGCGCATGCTCGACCATTACCAGATGGGTCCGACGCTGGTCCGCGGCTTCGCTTCCAACGGCATCGGGCCGCGCGACATCACCTATCGCAGCCTGGGCGCGACTGGCGATGCGCTCGGCGGCACCAAATATTGGGGCGCATCGGCCGAGCTGCAGATGCCGTTCTGGTTCCTGCCCAAGGAAGTCGGCCTGAAGGGCTCGGTGTATGCCGATGCCGGTTCGCTGTGGGGCTATCAGGGCCCGACCTCCTGGGCCGCCACCGGCGAGGTCAACACCGCCGCCTGCAAATGCGCGATGCAGTATGACGACAGCAAGGTCGTCCGCTCCTCGGTCGGCGTCGGCCTGATCTGGGCCTCCCCGTTTGGCCCGCTGCGCTTCGACTACGCGGTCCCGCTGTCTAAGGGCAAATACGACGTCGTCCAGGAGTTCAGGTTCGGCGGCGGCACGTCGTTCTGAGGCGGGGCCCGGCCACTTGAGCCCGGCTCGTCCAAGATCTTCGTTGTCATCCCAGTGGTGCACAGCACGAGCCCGGGATCACTCTCACAAAGGCAGAGGTGGATCCGCATAATCGGCAGACATCGTACCCTCGGGCTTTATGCGGTCGGCTGAGAGCACACCGGCACCAGCCCTCATTGCGAAGAGCGAGGCGACGGAGCCATGACGGTCGCGAATCTCATGGCCTGAGATCCTGCGAGAGATTCATGCCCTCTTCCGACTTCCAGCGGCCTGTGCTCGTACATCCGGAGCTCTCCGCCCGATCAGCTCTCTGAGCGCATGCGAGCGTCGCGGATGACCGCTGCTGTCCTTCATTGCTGAAGGCAGACGATAGATCGTTGTGCCCGATTCTCTGGGCCATGAGTCGCGAGACGGCGACGGTCACCGGTCCTTGCTGCTCAGCGTCCGGTGCGAGGATGGCCAGCGCGACTGTCGATCCACGTTGATGAGCCGCCTGGAGACCAAAGGCGAGCTGTTTGTCGATGTCCGGCCGGATCATCACTCGATGAGGACCGTTCGGGGTGACGTTCATGGAAAGCTGCGGTCGCCGAATTGGCTTGGGAGTTGGCGCTGATGTCCCAGACCGCTGAAACACCGCCCACCAGCTCCACAACAGCGCCAGCATCGTACCGGACCGCTGCTGGCTTCAGCGAACTCAGCCGTTTCGTCCCAGCCAAAGCGCAGGAGCATTCGCCGGCCAAGGCTCGCGACCAAGGCTCGCGACCAAGGCCGGCGAACGCGCCCCGACTATCCTTTGTAGCCCATCAGCAGGCGCGGCAGCCACAGGGAGAAGGCGGGGACGTAGGTCACGAACATCAGGGCCGCGATCAGGGCGGCGTAGAACGGCAGGATGGTGCGCATGACCGCGCCGACCGAGATGCCGCCGATGGCGCAGCCGACGAACTGCGTGGTGCCGACCGGCGGGGTGTTGAGGCCCAGCGCACAGTTGATCAGCATCAGCATGCCGAACTGCACCGGGTCCATGCCGGCCTTCATCGCGATCGGCAAAAAGATCGGCGTGCAGATCAGGATGGTGGCCGCCATGTCCATGAACGTGCCGAGCAGGAACAGGATGATGTTGATCAGCAGGAAGATCATCCAGGGCTGCGTCGAGACCTTGCTCATCAGGTCGCCAGCGAAATCGGCCACCTCGTAGAGTCCCATCAGGTACTGGAACATCGTCGAGACGCCGATCAGGAGCAGCACCACGCCGGTGGTCTTGACCGCCTTGGCGGCGGCCCGCAGGAAGTTCTGCAGCGTCATGGTGCGGTAGATGAAGAACGTCAGCACGATCGTGTAGGTGACCGCGACGGCCGCGGATTCGGTGGCCGTGAACACGCCGGACAGGATGCCCGCCAGGATGATGCCGACGATCAGAAGGCCAGGCAGCGCGGCCGCGAACGAGCGGAATACCTCAGCCCAGCCGGGAAACTTGCCCGCGGGATAGCCGCGCTTCACGGCCACCGCATAGGCCGCCACCAGCATGCAGACCATCAGCACCAGCGCCGGCAGGAGGCCCGCGGCGATCAGCGCGCCGATCGACACCTTGCCGCCAGCGGCGAGCGCATAGATGATCATGTTGTGACTGGTCGGCATCAGCGCGCCGACCAGCGAGGCGTGGGTGGTGACGTTGACGGCGTAGTCGGTGTCGAACCCTTCCTTCTTCATCATCGGGATCATCACCGCGCCCATCGCCGACACGTCGGCCACGGGAGAGCCGGAGACGCCGCCGAACAGCGTGCAGGCGACGACGTTCGACATGCCGAGCCCGCCGCGGATGTGACCGACGAGGTTCTTGGCCAACTGCACGATCTTGTCGGCGACGCCGCCATGCAGCATCAGCTCACCGCTGAAGACGAAGAACGGGATGGCGAGGAACGAGAAGATGTTCATCCCCGACATCATCTGCTGGAAGATCACCGCAACCGGCAGGCCTTCATAGAGGATGGTGCAGATCGCCGAGAGGCCGATGGCGAAGGCGACAGGGACGCCGAGGACCAGGAAGCCGAAGAAGGTGACGCCGAGAATGATCAGTTCCATGACGGGACGACCTCTTCACCGCGCAAGAGAGCGATGATGTGCTCGATTGAAAACAGGACGATCAGGAGGCCGGAGGCGACCAGCGGGACATAGCGGACGACTTCGGGCAGGCCGAGATTGGGGATCTTCACCGTGCCGACCGAGGCGCCGAGGATCCAGCCATTATAGGCCATCGCGATGCCGAACAGCGCGACCAGCACGTGGATGACGAGCTCGATCTTCTCGCGCGTCCGGTCGGGCAGCATCACCAGGAGACTGTCCATACCGATATGTCCGGCGTCGCGAACGCCGACGGCGGCGCCGATCAGGGTAACATAGAGGATCAGGACCAGGGCCAGGTTCTCGGTCCAGGTCGGGCTGGAGTTGAGCACGTAGCGTCCGAACACCTGGTAGAACACGATGGTGACGATGACGAGCAGGCCGGTGACGGACAGATACATGCCCAGGCGTGCGATGACGGCATTGATCCGCGACAGCAGGCCGGTCGATGGGCGTCCGTCCTGGAGCTCGTGGCTTGCGACATGTGGGTCTGTCATTCCCTCCCCCTCCCGTGCCCGAGTCCGGTGCCGCCGCGCGGCGACGCCGGACCGGTCACTGTTGTCTGGCTTGGTTGTTGTTACTTGGTGTCCTGGATACGCTTGACGAGGCTCGCGAGCTTCTCGTCGCCGGCGAACTTCTGGTACACCGGCTTCATCGCGTCGACGAATTCCTGCTTGTTGGGGATCGTCACGACCTGGACGCCGGCGGCTTCGACGGCCTTGCGGGACACCTGCTCGCGCTCGTCCCAGAGCTTGCGCATCACCGGCACCGACTCCTTGGCCGCCTTGCGGACCAGGGCCTGATCTTCCTTGCTCAGCGTGTCCCAGACCTTCTTGGACATCACGAGGACTTCCGGCGCCAGCGAGTGCTCGGTGACGTTGTAGAACTTGGCGGCCTCGAAGTGACGCGAGGATTCGTAGGAGGGCCAGTTGTTCTCGGCGGCGTCGACGAGGCCGGTCTTGAGGGCGGTGTAGACCTCGCCATAGGGCATCGGCGTCGGGTTGGCGCCGAGGCTCTGGATCATGCCGACCCAGAGGTCGGATTGCTGGACGCGGATCTTCAGGCCCTTGACGTCGGCGAGCGACTTGATCGGCGCCTTGACGGTGTAGATCGAGCGCGCGCCGCTGTCATAATAAGCGAGGCCGATCAGGCCCGCGGGCTCCATGGCGGCGAGGATCTCGTCGCCGATCGGTCCGTCCAGGACGTTGCGCATATGCTGCGTGTCGCGGAACACGAAGGGCAGGCACAGCGCGACGGTCTCGGGTACGAAATTGTTCAGCGGCGACGAGTTGATCCGCATCATGTCGAGCGCGCCGATCTTGAGCTGCTCGATCGTGTCCTTCTCGGAGCCGAGGGCACCGTTCGGAAACACCTTGACGCCGAGCTTGCCGCCGCTTGCCGCGGCGAGCTGCTTGCCCATGAACTTCACGGCTTCGACGGTCGGATAGTCGGCGGGGTGCACGTCGGCGGAGCGGAAATCGCGCGCGGTCGCCAGCGGTGCCGAAACCGCCAGCACGGCGGCTGCGATGATACCTGTCAGTGCCTTCATCTTGGCTTCCTCCTGGGTTGATTATGTCGTTGTTGGCCGATGCTGCGGGCCGCCTTGGGCCGCTTCGCCTCACATGCGAAGTCAAGCACCAATGAAGTCAAGCACCAATATGGTCCCTAGGGCGAGTGGCAATCTCTGTCCAAGCCAAATGCGGCATCGATCAATGCACGACTTGCATCGATCGACGGAGCGCGGTGGCGCTATTCGACGCAGCAATCAGGAGTTGTGGCGGACATGGACCTGGGCCCCACCAACGACACCCTGGAGTCGGCGGTCAGGCCATGTGCTGCCCGTGCAAACCCTATTGCTTGTTGATCTGAGATGGCTTCGGCGGTAGCATCGTGCCGGCAGGACGTGTCGGTGTGAGATTGCCGATGCGCCCGGTCCGACCTCTGTTGCTCGCCGCCCCTCGCACCGTCTCCCCGGACACATTCGGCGTTGCCGCAGCGGATGAAACTCGCAGCCGTCATTCGTCCGACGTCACGGACACTGCCCGATGTCCTCGATCATGCCCGATGCGCCCGCTCCGGACCGCCCTCGTCGCTCTCCGCTGCGATGTGGCCCGACCCTCATGCTGCTTGGCACGATCGTCGCGCTGGTTCCGCAGGTGGGGGTGGCCGAGGAGGTGTTCAGCTACGACGCGTCGAAGCCGATGCAATTCTTCCGCGCCGGCGATACCGGCAATTGCAACGGCTGCTCATGGATCGCGGCCGAAGGAACGATCCAGCGCGACACGCCGGAGGTGTTTCGGCGGTTTCTCGCCAAGGGCAAGACGGCGTATGACATCGTGTTCAATTCGCCCGGCGGTGACCTCAAGGCTGCGCTCAAGCTCGGCGAGATGATTCGCGAGCAGAACCTGCACAGCTCGGTGGGCAAGACGACCGGCCGGCTCGATGCCGAGGACGGCTTCATCAACACCATCGACGGCGGCCAGGATCCGGGCCATTGCGCGTCGGCCTGCGTCTGGGCGTTCCTCGGCGGCGTCCGGCGCGCCGCCAAGGAGGGCGAACTCGGCGTGCAACAATTTCACGATCCCGAGGCGATCAAGGACCCGCAGGCGAAGACCGCAAGCGCCCTCGACCGCGCTGCCGACCAGGCGCTGATGGGCACGCTGATCAACTACGTCCTGCGCATGGACGCCAGTCCGAAGCTGCTCGCTTTGGCCGCCGCGGGGACACCGTGGCGCGAGATCCGCTGGCTGAAGCAGCAGGAGATCACGGATCTCGGCATCGAGGTCACTGACAAGTATTCTAGCCCGATGACGATCGAGCCGTTCGGTGCCGCCGGCTCCTATGTCGAAATCATCAACCGCTCGACTTTTGTCAGCTTCCGTCTTCGCCTGTATTGCCGCGGCGATGCCTCGACCGTCCATGTGGCGATGATCCCGAACTGGAACATCGATCTCAGGACGTTCGAGCCGACCATGCGCAGCATCATGGAGGGGCGCTCGGTGTTTCTGGTCAGCGAGTCCGGCAAGCGCAGTTTCCCGTTCAAGCTGGTCGCGCTCGAGGCCGGTCCGCTCGGCCCGCAGGCCTCGGCGCAGATCGTCGGCGCGACCATGGCGGATCTGCAGGCGGCCAAGCGGATCGAGATCGACTATGACGGAATCGGCAAGGTCGAGTCCGAAACCGCAATGGGCCTGGAATTCGACCTGGCCGGCGACCGCCGCAAGATCGGCATCATCTCGCGCTCCTGCGTGAAGTGATGGCGTTCTGGCGTGTCGGCGACTTGAAGCGTCAATGATGATTCGAGCTCGATCGGCTTCGGTGAGGTAGACCGAGACTTCGGTGCAAATTGATCATCTGTCGACGCGCTGCCAGTCGCCCAGCGCGATCAACTGTCGGACCAGCGCGCGGCCGGCGAAGCCGCGGTAGATCTCTATCCGATCGTCATGCGACAGTACGAGAATCTGGCGTCCCGGCTTCGCTGCGACCAGGGCATCCCAGCCGAGCTCCAGCGCAAACGCGATCAACTCCGACAGCGGCACGACCTCGCCTGCGTCGAGGCGGTGGCCCGGCGCGCCAACGCCGGTAGCGGCGCCATCGCTCGTCATGGGCCTCGTGCGCACTGCAGCCGTCGCCGCTCAGGCTGAACAGAAATAGCACCGTCACCTCGGCAAAGCTCCCAGCCGATTGTGCGATGGCATTCGCTGCCGGCAGATAGTCGCGGCCGCCGCTGCTGTAATACAGAATTGACTTCGGACGGGGGCGTTCAGCGATCTCGCGGCGAAGCCTTTCCGTCAGCGCATCGGCGTCGTCGCGGGGCAGAAAGTTCATCACGCCATCCTGATCAGGCCGGTCGGTGCCGCCGAATCAGCATCATGCCGATCTCAGGCTCCACATGGTGCGTGAGTCCCTGCCTGTCCCAGTCGATCATGACGCCTTCTTGCAGATAGGCCCAAGCCTGTTCCGGATAGGCGTCGGAGTATTCGCCAGTGTCGATCGAGCAGACGACCTTGCCGGTCATGCCGGCGACGCCGACCTCATCGCCGAGTCTTGCAAGCTGACCGTCAGGGTAGCGCATCTGGTGCTTCCTTACCAGCCGGACCATTCGCGTCGTCGGCCCTATGAGGGTAGACGGTGATGCCGATGTCCGCGCCGAGGCTGGCGATCCGGAGCAGCAGGTCGGCGGGCATCGTGATGTCGAGTGCAGAAAAATCGCGGCCGCCCTCGAAGCCGTAGGAGAAGGTGCGCGACGTGCAGCCGTTCCAAAGATCGGTTGCCCTGTCCGGTAACGACTCGATCAAGGTCAGGAAGCGTTGCTTGCATGTGATCGGGTCGAGCGCCTCCGTTGCGTCGGTCTCCAGCACCAGCAGAAACTCATTCTCGTGCTGCTGATGATGCAGCAGATAGACGCTCTGATCGAGATGCGCGATCAGCGGAGCGAAGTCGCTCGCAGATTTCAGGACCAGATCGAGATTCAGGAAGTGGGGCAAGTCGGCCATGCGCGGTCACGCGCGTCGCTGTTGCCGCGGCAACCGCAGGGCAAGCTCATCCCGGATGTCGTCGGAGGGCTGGCCGGCGCCGCGGCAGAACGTCGTGGGCGCGGGCTCGGCCGGAAAGCTGGCCCGCTGCAGCGCGGACAAGTCTCTGATGGTGGTCTCTGCCGCAGGCTGTGGCGTCATGCGAAACGGCCTCGAATTCATTCGGCTTGAAAACCGTACCGCCCGCCGGTACACAACATCATACCGGACAGCCGAAAATCCAAGCCATTCTGGAGCCTCGAGCCGTTGCTTTCTCGACGTGACGCTGGTTGTCCATTTGCCGAATCGTTACCAATTCGGGCGTAATGCGCCGGCGCTCGCCTCCCGCGCTGCTTTCGCCGCCGAATCAAAATCGACCAGGATTCTGAACCCCATGACCGTCCGCCTGCATCGTGGCGACCTGCCTGATCTGTCCCGCTACACGTCGTCGGTTGCGATCGACACCGAAACCATGGGGCTCAATCCGCACCGCGACCGGCTCTGCGTGGTGCAGTTGTCGCCCGGCGACGGCTCGGCCGATGTGGTGCAGATCCCGAAGGGGCACACCGACGCGCCGAACCTCAAGGCGCTGCTCGCCAATCCCGCCATCACAAAAATCTTCCACTTCGCGCGGTTCGACGTCGCGACGCTGTTCCATACGTTCGGCGTCATGCCGCAGCCGGTCTATTGCACCAAGATCGCCTCGCGGCTGGCGCGCACCTATACCGACCGTCACGGCCTGAAGGATCTCGTGCGCGAGCTGCTCAATGTCGATCTCTCGAAGCAGCAGCAGTCGAGCGATTGGGGCGCCGATCATCTGAGCGAACCGCAGCTCGCCTATGCCGCGTCGGATGTGCTGCATTTGCACGCTTTGCGCGAGAAGCTCGACGTGATGTTGGCCCGCGAGGGCCGATTGGCCCTGGCGCAGGCCTGTTTCGCGTTCCTGCCGCATCGGGCAACGCTCGATCTGGGCGGATTCGAGGCCGAGGACATCTTCGCGCATTCGTGACCGCCACCCGGATCCCGATCCGTTCATAAGCATTAATCTTTCTTAATGGTCCCGAGCACCGCTGCGTCGCGATTTCGCGCCAGTTCCGGGCTGCAATGCACCCGGTGCCCATGGTAGGATGATCGCTGTTTCGCGCGCGTCCCGTGTGTTTCGGAGTCCCGGTGAACTCGGTCCACAACCCCGCTTACGATCCCAGCCTTCAGGCGCGCTTCGCGGTGGCGGCGCGCCACAGCCGCTTCGTGCGGGTGTTGCGCGTGGCGGTGCCGGCGGCCGTGGGTCTGGCGATGGCGGTGGTGATCGGCGTTGCGCTGTTCAATCCGTTCCACATGGAGATCAACACCAAGAACCTCACCGGCAATCTCGTCATCTCCGGCCGCAAGATCACGATGGAGACCCCGCATCTCACCGGCTTCACGCCGGACCAGCGGCCCTATGATCTCGTCGCCAAGAGTGCCGTGCAGGACCTCACCGATCCCGATCATGTCGAGCTCAACATCCTCCGCGCCAAGGTGCTGATGGAGGATCAGTCGACCGTGACGCTGAACGCGAAGACCGGCGTGTTCGATACCAAACAGCAGCAGCTCGATCTGAAAAAGGACATCCTGCTGACGACATCGAGCGGCTACGAGGCGCGTCTCAGCCGCGCTTTCGTCGACATGGCCAAGGGTATGGTGAGCTCGGACGAGCGCGTCGACGTCAAGCTCACCAATGGCACCTTGTCGGCGGACCGTCTGCGCATCACCGACAACGGCGAGGTGGTGCGTTTCGAAGGCAATGTCGTGATGAACCTCGACAACATCAACGCCGCTCCGGCCGCGACCGCGAGCAGCGATCCTGGCCGTCCGGCCCGTAACGCAAAGTGACCGCATGACGACGTGTCGTTTCATTTCCGCCGCGATCCGCGGTGCCGGCCTCGTTGCGCTGGCGATGGTCGCAGGCGCCGGGGCGATGCAGGCGCAGACGGCAGCCACCGGGGTGCCGAACGCCCTGCAGGGATTCTCGCAAAACCGTGATCAGCCGATCCAGATCGAGGCGGCCTCGCTGGAAATGCGCGACAAGAAGAAGGAGGCGACGTTCTCCGGCAATGTGAAGGTCGTGCAGGGCGACACCACCATGACCTCCAAATCGCTGGTCGTGTTCTATGATGGCGGCGCCCAGGGCGGTGCGAAGCCGGCCAAGACCATGCAGGCGGCGGCGCCCGGGCCGGACGGGAGCTCGTCGATTCGGCGGCTGGAGGCGCGCGGCGGCGTGACCGTGACCCAGAAGGAGCAGGTCGTCACCGGCGAGACCGCGGTGTTTGACACCAAGACCAACCAGATCACGATGCAAGGCAACGTCGTGCTGACCCAGTGCAAGAACGTGCTGCGCGGTGATCGGCTGATGGTCGACATGACGACCGGCGTGTCGCGGGTGGAATCCGACAGCGGCCGGGTCCAGGCGCTGCTGCCGCAGGCCTCGTCGGGATCGGGCGGTTGCGGATCATCCGGCGGTGCTGCTCCCGGTAGCGGCGCGCCGCTGTCGCTGGGCAACACCAAAATGAAGTGACCTCAAATAGTTACCGAAAGATTGCCGGCTGCAGTTGAACCCGGCTGCGGCTGCCTCTATCTAACGCTGGGCTTTGCTCGTCCTGACAGGCTGGTGCGGCCGGACCAGTGCTGCGGTCGATGATGAGCGGCGCGTCGAAGGGCGTAAGCGAAGCAGGGATGGTGGATCTAATCGGCATGTTTCGTCGGCGTCCCGCCAAGCGCAGCCCGCAGGGCTCGGCGCGTCGGCGCGACGACATCACCGCGATGAACGATCCCTTTGGCAATTCCTACAGCGATGATCCGCTCGCGGCGCTGGCGGATTCCGTGCGCGACGAAGCGACCCCGCGGATCAATCCGCGCTCGCCGCAGAACACGGAGCAGATCCAGCGCAAGCGGCCGGCCTCGCAGCCGATGTCGGCCAAGCCGCGCAGTAATGGCAGTGGCGGCCCGCAGCTGTTGCGCCGTCCCGGATTCCTTGCCGTTCATTCGATCGAAAAGAGTTTCGGCAGCCGTCAGGTCGTGCGTGGCGTGTCGATCTACGTCCGGCGCGGCGAGGCGGTCGGCCTGCTCGGGCCGAACGGCGCCGGCAAGACCACCGTGTTCTACATGATCACCGGCCTGATCAAGGCCGATCGCGGCGCCATCGAGCTCGACGGCCATGACGTCACGCGACTGCCGATGTATCAGCGCGCGCGGCTCGGCATTGGCTATCTGCCGCAAGAGGCCTCGATCTTCCGCGGCCTCACCGTCGAGCAGAACATCCGCGCCGTGCTCGAAGTGGTCGAGCCGTCGCGCAAGAAGCGCGAGCGCGAACTCGATGCGCTGCTCGAGGAGTTCACCATCACGCGGCTGCGCAAATCGCCGTCGATCGCGCTGTCCGGCGGCGAGCGTCGCCGCGTCGAGATCGCGCGCGCGCTGGCGACGCGTCCGAACTACATGCTGCTCGACGAACCATTCGCCGGTATCGATCCGATCGCGGTCGGCGACATCCAGCAGCTGGTGCGCCATCTCACCAATCGCGGCATTGGCGTCCTGATCACCGACCATAATGTCCGCGAGACGCTCGGCCTCACCGACCGCGCCTATATCGTCTATGCCGGACAGATTCTCACCGAGGGTAGCCCCGAGGAGATCGTCGCCGATCCCGACGTGCGCAGGCTCTATCTCGGCGAGGAATTCCGGCTGTAGGATTACGGACGCGCTGTGTGCCGGTATTGTCGCGGGTGTGACAGGCGACGGAAACGCTGCGATTAACGCTGTTTCCTGAAGGCTTCCCGGGGACCGGTAACCTCGTCTTCTGGCCGCGCCATACTCCGTTTTTCTTATTCGTCAAGCCGTGTACATCGCGCGCAGATTAGGATAAGCAAGAATTGGACCAGTAAGGGAATGTTCTTGCTCCCATGGCGTTGACGCAGAGATTAGAATTCCGCCAGTCGCAGTCGCTGGTGATGACGCCGCAGCTGATGCAGGCGATCAAGCTGCTACAGCTGTCCAATCTCGACCTCTCCACATTCGTTGAAGAGGAGCTTGAGCGCAATCCGTTGCTGGAGCGTGCCAATGACGGTCCGGAAGCGCCAGTCGCCGGCGAGCAGCAGATGTCCGAGCGCGCCGAGTTTTCCGATGCCGGCGAAGCCGCCGGTGAGGATTTCGGCGATAGCGGCGCCGCCGCCGGGGAGAGCTTCGACGGCGCACCGGAAGACTGGATGAGCCGCGATCTCGGCACCCGTACGGAGATCGAACAAACCCTCGACACCGGGCTCGACAACGTGTTCTCCGAGGAGCCGGCGGAGACGGCGGCGCGCAATGCCCAGGACGCTGCGCCCACCACCTACACCGAATGGGGCGGCGGCGCCTCCGGCGAAGAGGACTACAATCTCGAAGCCTTTGTCGCCGCCGAGACGACGTTGTCGGACCATCTCGCCGAACAGGCCGCAGTGGCCTTCACCGCGCCAGCCGATCGCATGATCGGTCAATATCTCATCGATCTCGTCGACGAGGCCGGCTATCTGCCGGCCGATCTCGGCCAGGCTGCCGACCGGCTCGGCGCCGAACAGGCTGATGTCGATGCCGTGCTGGGCGTGCTGCAGACGTTCGATCCGCCCGGCATCTGCGCGCGCAATTTGAGCGAGTGCCTGGCGATCCAGCTGCGCGAGCTCGACCGCTATGATCCGGCGATGCAGGCTCTCGTCGAGCATCTCGATCTCCTCGCCAAGCGCGACTTTGCGAGCTTGCGCAAATTGTGCGGCGTCGATGACGAGGATCTCGTCGATATGATCGGCGAGATCCGCAGGCTCGATCCCAAGCCGGGCCTGAAGTTCGGCACGACCCGCACCCAGACCATGGTGCCCGATGTCTATGTGCGTCCCGGTCCGGACGGCGGCTGGCTGGTCGAGCTCAACAGCGACACGCTGCCGCGCGTCCTGGTGAATCAGGTCTACTACTCCGAGCTGTCGAAGACGATCCGGAAGGACGGCGACAAGTCCTACTTCACCGATTGCCTGCAGAACGCAACCTGGCTGGTGCGCGCGCTCGATCAGCGCGCACGCACCATCCTGAAAGTGGCGACCGAAATCGTGCGCCAGCAGGACGGCTTCTTCACCCATGGTGTCGCGCATCTGCGGCCCCTGAACCTCAAAGCCGTTGCAGATGCGATCCAGATGCACGAATCGACGGTGTCACGCGTCACCGCCAACAAATACATGGCGACCAATCGCGGCACTTTCGAGCTGAAATATTTCTTCACCGCCTCAATCGCATCGGCCGATGGCGGCGAGGCGCATTCGGCGGAAGCGGTGCGCCACCACATCAAGCAATTGATCGATGCGGAAGATCCCTCCGCAATCCTTTCCGACGATACGATCGTCGAGAAGCTGCGCGCGGCCGGCATCGATATTGCGCGCCGCACGGTCGCAAAATACCGGGAGGCGATGCGGATCCCATCCTCGGTGCAGCGCCGCCGGGACAAGCAGAGCATGCTGGCGCACGCGCTGTCGGGACCTGCCGGCGCCGACCGCACCCGGGATACCGCGTCAGTTTGACCACTGCGCAAGATTGCGCCTTAACCAAATAGGCTTAGTGTCATATTCGGTTCACATGAATCGAGGCGACACATGACCCTGCGGATTTCCGGAAAGAGCATCAGCGTCAGCGAAGCGCTGCGCGGCCGCGTGAGCGAGCGCACCGACGAGGTGCTGCGCAAATATTTCGATGGCAACTATTCCGGCCACGTCACGCTCTCCAAGGACGGCTTCGGCTTCAAGACCGATTGCGCGCTGCACCTTGATTCGGGGATCACCCTCGAGGCCGAATCGAACGCGCCGGACGCCTATGCCAGTGCCGATCAGGCGCTCTTGATGATCGAGAAGCGGCTCCGCCGCTATAAGAGCCGGCTCAAGGACCGCTCGGCGCGCAAATCGCATGCGGCCAATGCCGCGCTGGCTGGTCTCGACGGCGCCGTGCTGGATGCGCCGAGCTATGTGATCGAGGCGCCGGCGGAGGGCGATGAGGAGATCACGGGCTACAATCCGGTCATCATCGCCGAGAACACCACCGCGTTGAAGCGGCTGTCGGTGTCCGAAGCGGTTCTGGAGCTGGATCTGTCCGGCGCGCCCTGCATGGTGTTCCAGCATGGCTCCAGCGGCCGGGTCAACATCATCTACCGCCGCGCCGACGGCAATATTGGCTGGGTCGATCCGCCGGCCGTGAAACCGTAATTTGACGGGAGAGGCCGGGTGGCGCTGCAACCGCAAAATCGTTTGCTGATCAAACGTTTGCCGAAGAGGTCGCGGCGTCACGCCACGGTGATGAAGAGGTGCGATGAGCGGTCTGGGGCGTTCGCGCCTTCAGGCCGCCATGCTCCGGCGATCTTAAGGATAGGCTGCCGGAACATGCTTGCGGGAGTTGGCACCGCCGTTGCGTTGGGGTAGAAGCGCCTCGCATCGGACACGGGGTTAACCCCGCCTGCCGCCTCAGCTTCTTGACGCCGGTCTGTCCCGACCTATTTCGCACACTGACGGTTCAATCACCTCGGAACGCCCTATGCCGATTACCGATCTGGTCGCACCCGAGGCGATCGTGCCGGCTTTGAAGGTCATCAGTAAGAAGCAGGCGCTGCAGGAGCTGGCGGCCCGCGCCGCCGCATTGACCGGGCAGAACGAGCGTGCCGTGTTCGAAGTCCTGCTGCAGCGCGAGAAGCTCGGCACAACCGCCGTCGGCTACGGTGTGGCCATCCCCCACGGCAAGCTGCCGAAGTTGGACAAGCTGTTCGGCCTGTTCGCCCGCCTCGAACGGCCGATCGATTTCGAAGCCATGGATGGCCAGCCGGTAGACCTCGTGTTTCTGCTGCTGGCGCCGGAAGGGGCGGGGGCCGATCATCTGAAGGCGCTGGCCCGTATCGCCCGGCTGCTCCGCGATCAGGATGTCGCCAAGAAGCTCCGGGCCTCACGCGATGCTCAGGCGCTGTATTCGGTGCTTGCGCTGCCGCCGGCCTCCGCGGCCTGACGTCGTATCACCCCGCCCTGCAACGACCGGGAAAGCCTGCTGGCGAGCCTCCGCGCGGCACCAAACCCGTTCGTCCGCGGGTGTGTGCAGCGGCGTCGGCTCGTAGCCGAATTCGACGACCAACTCCTGGAATGCCTCGCTACGGAGCAGGTCGAAATGCTGCGGCAGCATCCGCTCCTTGTAGATGCCGACCTTCCGGCCGCGCCCTGACGACGTCAGACCACGGCCGAGCACATCGAGCTCCGCGGCTGTCCTGCGCGCCAGTCCAAGATAGTCGCAGATGCGGTGCAGGACAGGAAACGATGACCGTGCCGCATCGTCGGCCGCGAGTTCTGAATAGAGCTCTTCGAACCTCACGGTCAGGCAGGCCGGCGAGTCCAGCCAGCTCATGAAGTTCCTGATGCCCGATCGGGGCAAAGAGAGCAGGGTCGACGTAATGCGGGAGGCGTCATCGGGGTGAGCGGCCGATCCGGCCGCCCGCAGATAGGCGTTCCACTTCCGCATCTTCGGGTACGACGCCGAGTGGTAGACGAAGTCGACCCAGCTCACGACAATGTCGCGGGGGTCGCGGACGATGAACAGCATCTTGTGTTCCGGTCTGCCCAGAAGATATTGCTCGAGATACGGACAGTACTCGGTGTGCGAGGCGCAGAAATAACCGGAGCGCAGGGCCGACGCCCAGAGCGGGGCCGGAAGCGCGCGTCCGTAGTCCAACGAACCGTCGGGATTCAGTTTGCTGATCGATGACGTGTAGGTGTGATAGCCCACATCGACATGACCGCCCAGCGCTCGGACAAGTTCGACCAGCAGGTACGTCCCTGCTTTCGGCACGCTGTTGCAGATGACGTAATAAGGGCTCGGCCCCGGCTGAGGACTGTCCAGAAAGACGTGCCGGTTGGGTATGGTCCCGCGTGCAAGCTCGTGAAAGACGCCTGCATCAAGCCGTGATCCATGCATTTGCCATCCTTACACATGCTCGTCACACATCGGACTACCGCGTGCTGCAACGAGAACAACTTAAGGATTGGACACCTTCGTTCGGATTGTTTCTGGTTGTGAAATCAGCTGCTCCGGACATCGGTGGAAATGAATTTCTCGAAAGTCCTTTCAGCAGCGGCTTCGTCCATGGCCGGTTAGCGCAACGATCTCGCCATGTAACGCACCGTCTTGGCGCCGTCATGGATGCGCGCTGTCGCCAACGGCTGAAAGCCGAATGCGGCGTGGAACGCGTCCGATTGCGGATTGGGCGGGTCGAGGTTGACCTCACACACGACGCGGTCATGCCCGGCTGCCGTCGCCGTCCGAATCAGTTCGTCATAGAGCCAGCGCGCCAGACCGCGGCCGCGGGCGGAGGGCGCCACCACGATGCGATCGACATAGACGAAGCGATCATAGCCGGCACGAAACCATCGATAGTTCGGACTGTCATAGATGGCGTCCTGGTCCAGCGCGATCAGCAGCGCATCCGCCGCGCCGATCCGCCAGGCGCGCCATGCCTGCTCGACCAGATGCAGCAGCGCTTCGGGCGCGAGCCACGACAGTTCAGACGCGTGGGCATTGTTCAGCGCAAGCAGGGCGGCCGCGAGGTTGTCGTCGACCCGCAGCTCCGCCGCGCTCAACGGGGTGATCAACGAGCTCATGCGTTGCGACCGTCCTGGCGATAAAAAAGGGCCGTCCCCTGGTTAGGGGACCGCCCTCATATCAGTGCATCAGCCGCACGGGTCGCACAAGAAGCCGTCGACAGCGGCGGGGACTGCGCCCCGCTTAGTGCACGCTCACAGCTTGAAGCTCATGGCTCCACGCATTGGCGATCGCGGCTTCGCGGCTGTCGGTGAGCATGATCGGCGTGCCGTCGGCGGCATGCAAGGCGAACAGCTTCAGTCCCGGCGCAATGCGCGGCGCTTGCGGAAACAGGCCCGGCACATCTTCGGAGCGGATCTGCTTCACATAGGCGATGTGACCTTCACCCAAGGTGGCCAGCGCCTCTGGGGAGACGCGGGAATCAGACGCAACATTCACTTCGTTCATGGTCTCGACTCCTTCTGAGACTCAAGCGGTCGAGTCCGCTACTCGTTCCATCACACCATTATTCGTGTTCATTGATAGCGATTGTCTTAACGATCCGCTCAGGTTCTGGCCTGGCCAGATCGACCGACAACAGCCCGTTCTTCAGATCCGCCCCGAGCACATGCATCCCCTCCGCCAGCACGAAGGTGCGCTGGAAGTGGCGCGCGGCGATGCCGCGATGAATGTATTGCCGGGACTTGTCGTCCTGCTGGCGGCCACGGATGACGAGCTGGTTTTCCTCAATGGTGACATCGAGTTGGTCGCGGGTGAAGCCCGCCACCGCCAGCGTGATCCGGAGACGCTCGGGCTGGCCATTGGTGCGCTCGAACCGCTCTATGTTGTAGGGCGGATAGCCGTCGGCACCTTTGACCACGCGGTCGAGCACGCGCTCGATCTCGTCGAAGCCCAGCAGGAACGGACTGGAGAGCGAAGGAACACGAGACATGGTTTACAAAGTCCTCTCGAAGCGACTTTGATGTTTCAGGGCCCTGGCGGCACCCCTTGAGCAGCAATATGGTCATGATGCCAGGCGCGTTCAAGCACCTCCAAAGTCGCAAACGGCCTGTCTGTGGAAGGGGTTAAATCGGCAGCCGTTGCCGGCCGTCGGCCGAGAACAGATGCAGCTTGCCGCGCGGCGCGACGGCGCGAATCCGGGCGCCGATGTCCGGCGCCGTGGTGCCCGGTAGCCGCACGATGACGTCGTTGGCGGCCGCGATCAGGCTGTCCTGGCTGCCGGAACCCTGCCGGGCGCCGTAAACATAGGTCTCCGCGCCGACATGCTCAATCGCGTCGACCCTGAGGTCGAGGCCGATGCCGCCGTGTGGAACCGTGTCGGCAAGCTCGAAATCCTCCGGCCGAATGCCGAGCTGACCGGCCTCGGCCGGAACCGCATCCGCGCCGTGCAGCTGCGCGCGCACGCCCTCGATCGGCATCAGGTTCATCGGCGGTGCGCCGATGAAGGACGCCACGAACGTGGTCGCCGGCCGCTGATAGATCTCCAGCGGATTGCCGATCTGCTCGACCTTACCGCCATTCATGACCACCAGGATGTCGGCCAGTGTCATGGCCTCGAGCTGGTCATGCGTGACGTAGATCGCCGTGGTGTTGAGACGGCGCTGCAGCTTGCGGATCTCGACCCGCATCGCGATGCGCAGCTTGGCGTCGAGATTCGACAGCGGCTCGTCGAACAGGAATACTTTCGGCTGGCGTACGATGGCGCGGCCCATCGCCACCCGCTGGCGCTGGCCGCCGGACAGCTGTCGCGGCCTTCGCTCCAGCATCGTGCCGAGCTCAAGGATGCGCGCGGCATCCTCGACGCGGGTCCTGATCTCGGCTTCCGGCACGCCGCGATTGCGCAGGCCATAGGCCATGTTGTTGTAGACTGTCATGTGCGGATAGAGCGCGTAGTTCTGGAACACCATCGCGATGTCGCGATCGGCCGGCTCGATCGCATTGACGATGCGGCCGCCGATATCGATCTCTCCCGAGGTGATCGTCTCGAGCCCCGCGACCATCCGCAGCAGCGTGGATTTGCCGCAGCCCGACGGACCAACCAGCACGCAGAATTGCCCGTCGCCGACCTCGATATCGATGCCTTTGATGGCCTCGAACCCGCCGGGATAGACCTTGCGGACGTTGCGGAGCGTGACGTTAGCCATGGGCGGATACCGGTGATGCGTGACGAGCGAGCGATTGCTGGCGAATAGCGAAGAGGGAGTGACGAATAGGGGGAGGCGAATGGATCCTCATGCTCGGACAATCCTATTCGCTACTCGCCATTCGCTATTCGCCCCCCTCACTTTTCCGTCTCCACCAGGCCTTTGACAAACAGGCGCTGCATGAAGATGACGACAGCGACCGGCGGCAGCATCGCCAGCACAGCGGTGGCCATTGCGAGCTGCCATTCGGCAAGCTCGTCGGTGGTGGTCAGCATCTTCTTGATGCCGATCACGATGGTCTGCATCGAATCCTTGGTGGTGATCAGCAGCGGCCAGAGATACTGATTCCAGCCGTAGATGAACTGAATGACGAACAGGGCCGCCACGGTGGTCATCGACAGCGGCAGCAGCGTGTCCCAGAAGAACCGCAGCGGGCCGGCGCCGTCGATCCGCGACGCTTCAAGCAGCTCGTCGGGGACCGTCATGAAGAACTGGCGAAACAGCAGCGTGCCGGTCGCGGAGGCGATCAGCGGCAGGATCAGCCCGGCATAGGTGTCGAGCATGCGCAGATCGGCGACGACCTTGTAGGTCGGGTAGATGCGGACCTCGACGGGCAGCATCAGGGTGATGAAGATGATCCAGAACGCCGTCTTGCGGAACGGAAACCGGAAATAGACGATCGCGAAAGCCGACAGGATCGAGATGATGATCTTGCCGACCGCGATGCCGATGGCGGTGATGAAGGAATTGACGAGCAGCACGCCGACCGGCTGGTTCATGAAGCGGGAGCCGCCGACGAACACCGCGCGGTAGTAGTTTTCAAGCATGCGCCCGCCTGGTACCAGCGGCAGATTGCCACTGACCACGGTCGCCGCGTCATAGGTCGAGGCAACGAACGCCACGTAGACCGGAAACGCGAAGATCACGACGCCGAGCGAGAGCACCAGATACGCGACGAGATCTCGGAGCGGGCGATGCTCGACCATCAGTACTGCACCTTGCGCTCGACATAGCGGAACTGGATCGCGGTCAACGCGATCACGATCACCATCAGGACGACCGATTGCGCGGCCGAGCCGCCGAGGTCACCACCGAGCCGGCCGTCGGCAAACACCTTGTAGACCATCGTCGTGGTGGTGCCGGCAGGGCCGCCCGAAGTCACGGCATCGATGATGCCGAAGGTCTCGAAGAACACATAGACGATGTTGACGACGAGCAGGAAGAAGGTGGTCGGCGACAGCAGCGGGAAGATGATGGTCCAGAACCGTCGCAGCGGGCCCGCGCCGTCGATCGCGCCGGCCTCGATCACGCTTTTCGGGATCGCCTGCAGGCCAGCGAGGAAGAACAGGAAGTTGTAGGCGACTTGCTTCCAGACCGCGGCCATGACCACCAGCACCATGGCATGGGTGCCGTTGAGCATCGGATTCCAGTCGAAGCCCATGACGCGCAGCGGGCGCGCCAACGTGCCCAGGGTCGGATGGAAGATGAAGAACCACAACACGCCGGCGATCGCCGGCGCCACCGCATAGGGCCAGATCATCAGCGTCTTATAGGCCGAGGCGCCCTTGAGGTTCTTGTCGGCCTGCGTGGCGAACAGCAGCGCGACGCCGAGCGAGAGCACGGTGACCAGCGACGAGAACACGACGGTCGTGCCGATGGCGGTGTAATATTCCGGCTGGGCGAACAGGCCCTGATAGTTTTCGAGGCCGACGAATTCGGAATTGAGGCCGAACGCGTCCTCGCGCAGGAAGGACTGCCAGATCGCCTGGCTGGCCGGCCAATAGAAGAAGATCAGCGTGATCGCGAGCTGCGGCGCCAGCAGCACATAAGGCAAGAGCTTGCCGTTGAAGACGACCGACTTTTCCATGCAGTGCGCCGCGCGAGGGAGAGAAGCGAGACGTCCCCTCCGGGCGGAGGGGACGTCTCAAGGACAGCTCTACTTGGCCGTTTTCTCGAAGGTGCGCAACATCGCATTGCCGCGGGCGACGGCGGAATCGAGCGCGTCCTTGGCGCTCTTCTTGCCGGCCAGCGCCGCCTCGATCTCCTCGGCCCAGACGTCGCGCATCTGCACCATGTTGCCGAAGCGCAGGCCGCGCGAGTTCTCGGTCGGCTCCTTGTTGGTGAGCTCCTTCAGCGGCGTCTGAAGGGTCGGGTTCTTGTCGTAGAAGCCGTCCGCCTTGGTCTTCTCATAGGCCGCCTTGGTGATCGGCAGATAGCCGGATTCCTGATGCAGCTTGGCCTGGCGGTTGGTGTCGGACAGGAAGGTGAAGAACTTGGCCACGCCCTTGTACTCGTCCGCCGTCTTGCCGCCCATCACCCAGAGCGAGGCTCCACCGATGATCGAATTCTGCGGCGCGCCCGGCGCATCCGGGTAGTACGGCATCGGTGCCGAGGTGAAGTCGAACTTCGCGGTGCTCTTGGCGGTGGCGTAATAGCCCGACGAGGTCAGGAAGATCGCGCATTCGCCGGAGCCGAAGCGGCTCTCGCTGGCGCTGCCGCGACCGGAATAATCGTAGGTCTTGTCCTTCTGCAGCTCGACGAGGTTCTGCAGGTGCTTGACGTGCAGCGGGGTGTTGAATTCGAGCACCGTGTCGAAGCCGTCGAGGCCGTTGGCCTTGGTGCCGATCGGCACGTTGTGCCAGGCCGAGAACTGCTCGATATTGGCCCAGGATGCCCAGGCGTTGGAGAAGCCGCAGGTGTCGTGTCCGGCCGCCTTCAGCTTCTTCGCCGCCTCGAACACTTCGGGCCAGGTCTTCGGGATCTCGGCGACGCCGGCCTTCTTCAGTTCGTCCTTGTTGATCCACATCACCATCGAGGACGAGTTGAACGGGAACGACAGCATGTCGCCCTTCGACGTCGAGTAGTAGCCGGTGATCGCCGGCAGATACGCCTTGGGATCGAACGGCTCGCCGGCCTCCTTCATCAGCTCATAGACCGGCTTGATCGCGCCCTTGGCGCTCATCATCGTCGCGGTGCCAACTTCGAACACCTGCAGGATGTGCGGCGCGGTGCCGGCGCGGAAAGCGGCGATGCCGGCATTCAGCGTGTCCGGATAGGCGCCCTTGAAGGTCGGCACGACTTTGTAGTCGCTCTGGGAGGCGTTGAATTCCTCGGCGAGCCGGTTGACGATGTCGTTGTTGCCGCCGGTCATGGCGTGCCACCACTGAATCTCAGTCACCGCGTGTGCGGGAGAAACAGCGAAACCAAAGGTCGCCGTGACCACGGCGGCAGCAGCGAATTGGCGAAGTGACATCAAAATATACCTCCCATGAACGTCATCGTCGTTTGCGGCCGTTAACAGCGCCAGATGACAGTTATGTGAATGTATAGACGGCGGCTCCCGCATGCGAAAGCCGTGCGAGATGCGTCGTTGAACAGCGGTAAATCCAGCGAGTCATCACCGCGTCCTGTTGCGACGCGGCGATCGCTCCGATGTGGCCGTGGTCAGCGCTTGCGTTCGGCGCAAACAGTTCCTTCAGCCAGCAGCGCCTCGATCTCTCCCGGCGTGTAGCCGAACTCAGCCAGGACCTCCTGGGCGTGCTGGCTGAACGTCGGCGGCGTGGCGCGGAGGCTCGCTTTGGTGCGTTCGAGCCGGATCGGCGATGCCACGCCCTTGTACCAGTCCTTCTCGATCACATCGCCGCGGTAGAGCGTGTGCGGGTTGGTCAGGGCCTGATCGATCTTCTGCACCGGACCCGCGGGCAGGCCGGCCGCGAGCAGCCGGTCGCATAGCGGCTCGGCCTCGAACTGGCTGAATACCGCGGCAAGCTCCGCGCGCAGCGCCTCGCGGTTGGCGACCCGGTCCCTGTTGCGGGCGAAGCGCGGGTCGGTTCCGAGTTCGGGGCGGCCGATTTCGCGTGCGAGCTTGCGGAAGGTGCCGTCATTGCCGACGCCGATGAAGATGTCGTCGGTCTTGGTCGGGAAGATCGTGTAGGGCACCAGATTGGGATGCTCGTTGCCGGTCAGCGATGGCGGCTTGCCATGCATGAAGTAGTTCGCGGTGTGCGGATGCATGATCGCGAGGCCGGTCTCGTACAATGTCACTTCGAGGAACTGGCCGATCCCCGAGCGCTGCCGCTCCGACAGCGCCATCAGGATGCCGATGGCGGCATAGAGCCCGGTGGTGATGTCGACCAGCGGCACGCCGATGCGCATCGGGCCGCTTTCCAGTGAGCCGGTCGCGGCGATCATGCCGGTCATCGCCTGGATGATGGCGTCATAGCCGGGATTGCCGCCGCGCGGCCCGTCGGCGCCGAAGCCGCAGATGCGGCAGTGCACGAGTTTCGGGAATTTCTCGCGCAGAATATCGCTGCCGATGCCCCACTTCTCGAGCGTGCCCGGCTTGAAGTTCTCGATCAGCACATCGGCGGTCTCGAGCATCTTCAGCAGCACCACGCGGCCGCGGTCCGAGGCGAGGTCGAGGCCGATCGACCGCTTGTTGCGGTTGATGCCGACGAAATACGCCGCGTCCTCGTCATGGAAGGGCGGACCCCAGTCGCGCACCTCGTCGCCGGCGGGCGGCTCGACCTTGATCACGTCGGCGCCGTGATCGGCCAGGATCTGCGTGCAATAGGGGCCGCCGAGCACACGCGTGAGATCGATCACGCGAAGTCCGGCCATGGCGCCGGGAGCAAATTGAGGTGTCATCGGATGTCGCGAGGTTGAATTGAACTCGCGATCATTAAGCATTGCCGAGGCACCGGTGCAAACCCGTCAGGTCATGGCAGCCCTCGCCAGAGACGAAGGCTGCCATGCGGAAGCACGACGGACGATTGTGGCGCGAGATGGAATTCAGCTTCAGACGACGCTGAGCTTCACGTCCACATTGTTGCGGGTCGCGTTCGAGTACGGGCATACTTGGTGGGCCTTCTCGACCAGCGCCTCGGCGTCCGCCTTGGCGAGGCCGGGCAGCGCGACCGCGAGCTCGACGGTGATGCCGAAGCCGCCTTCGGAGCGCGGGCCGATGCCGACCGTTGACGTCACCGAGGCATCGGCCGGAACCTTCGGGCCGCCTTGCGACGCAACGAACTTCATGGCGCCGATGAAGCAGGCGGCGTAGCCGGCTGCGAACAGCTGCTCCGGATTGTTGCCGGCGCCGCCGCCGCCGCCGAGCTCCTTCGGCGTGGAGAGCTTGACGCTCAGCGAGCCGTCGAGAGTGGCCGCCTCACCATCGCGGCCGCCGGTGGCCTTGGCGCTGGTCTTATAGAGCACGTTCACGGACATGGGGGTGTCTCCGGGTTGATGACGAATTCAATGAGGCGATATTGCACACAATTTAATTGTGTACAATATAATTGTTCGGTAGAAAATTCGTGATCGGCCCGCCGCCCGCATTGTCGATGCGGGAACCGCGCGCCAAAGATGCCGGTCAGGATCGATCTGTGGTGACCTCGATGCGCAAGAAATCCGCGGCCGACGTGCCGCTCCAGCTCGGCAACCAGCTCTGCTTCGCGGTCTATTCGACGGCCCACGCCTTCAACCGCGTCTACAAGCCGCTGCTCGACCGTCTCGGTCTGACCTATCCGCAATATCTGGTCATGCTGGTGCTGTGGGACAGGGATGGGCTGTCGGTGAAGGAGATCGGCGAGCGGCTGTTCCTCGACTCGGGCACCCTGACGCCACTGCTGAAGCGGATGGAGGCGGCGCATCTGCTGAAGCGCACACGCTCGGCAGCGGATGAGCGGCAGGTGTTGGTCGCGCTGACCGCGCAGGGCGCGGCTCTGCGAGAGAAGGCCAAGGCCATCATCCCGCCGGCGATCCTGGATGCCACCGGCTGCTCGCTCGCGGAGCTCGCCGACCTGCACGGCAAGCTGGTGCGCCTGCGCGAGCAGCTGAATGCGGCGGCGGAGGGGTGAGGGCGCAGCACCTCAACACGGCCGGAGAAGACGCTTCTTCGAAAAAGCCCGCCCGGAATGCGATTTCAGATAGGCCTCGAACGCGAGAGCGCGCTGCTTATCCGGAAAGGCGCAATACAAGGCCAATGTCCACGGCATGAATTTAGACGTGTGGGCCGAGCGGCCAGCGTTGTGGTCTTTGAGGCGCTGCCTCAAGTCGGCGGTTGTGCCGACATATTCCTGGTTTGGAAAGGTCACGCTGCGGATGATGTAAACGTACCACATGTGGTGGCCGCGCTCGTCGGGTTAGCAGACAACGCCCAACATTCTGCCGCGGAACCCAGCATTCGTCAGCGGTCTTCGTCGGTCGTTTTCCGAGCTGCGATCCATGCGCCGCTATGAGAGCGCCGGCAGCCCCACGCTTCGCCCTTCGGGATACGTCGTGGCCGCGCCACGCGTAGCCCGAAGGGCGAAGCGTGGTGGAGCCAGGCGGGATCGAACCGCCGACCTCTTGCATGCCATGCAAGCGCTCTCCCAGCTGAGCTATGGCCCCTGAACCGAACCGGCGGTCTGGGCGACCGCCGGGGAGCACCGTGAACCACAGTTCGCGGACGATCTCAAGTGTCTTGATCGATTATTCTTCGTCGCCGCCCACATCGCCGATGATGTCGGTGACATCCTCGTCACCTTCTTCCTCGTCGGCGATGAAGGTGGAGTCATCGTCCTCGTCGTCGTCGAGGGTCTCGTCGATCTCGATGTCGTCCTCGGTCTCGGGCACGACGGCCTTGACCTTGCCGGTGTTCTCCTCGGCATCGGCCTCCTCGAGCGGCACCAACTCCTCGGCCTCGGCGGGCTCGACTACGTCGGCGGCGGCAGCAGCGCGAGCAGCCTCGCCGCGCATGGCACGGGTCGGCGCCACCGGCGCGATCGGCACGACCTCGCCGGTGTAGGGCGAAATCACCGGGTTCTTGTTGAGGTCATAGAACTTTTTGCCCGTCGTCGGGCAAATGCGTTTGGTTCCGAGCTCGGATTTGGCCACGTGCAGGCGTCCTGGCAATGTCTGAAAAGCGCTGTCTCACTTGGCTAGTTGCCGCGCCGCTGTCAATAGCGCTTTCAACCGGAAATCACGGCCCGTGACGGGCGCGGGCCCCTGTGATACCTGCCGGCTTCGAACCAGAAGGACCCCGCCGTGAGCGCGCCAGCCGCCCCGATCCCCCTCGAATCGCGCGCCTCAGGGCCGCTCTCGGGCGCCATGCGCGTCCCCGGAGACAAATCGATCTCGCACCGGGCGCTGATCCTGGGGGCGCTGTCGGTGGGCGAGACGCGGATTTCCGGGCTGCTCGAGGGCGAGGATGTCCTCAACACCGCGCAAGCGATGCGAACGCTCGGCGCGAAAGTCGAACGTCAGGGTGAGTTCGCCTGGACGGTGCGCGGCGTCGGCGTCGGCGGCTTCGCCCAACCGACGGCGACGCTCGATTTCGGCAACTCCGGTACCGGCTGCCGGCTGGTGATGGGCGCCGTGGCCGGTTGCCCGATCGCCGCCGTGTTCGACGGCGACGCCTCGCTGCGCAGCCGCCCGATGCGCCGCATCCTCGATCCGCTGGCGCTGATGGGCGCCAAGGTGACCGCCGGCGCCGAGGGCGGCAAGCTTCCGTTAACCCTGCAGGGGGCCGGCAACCCGGTTCCGATCACGTACCGGACGCCGGTGGCCTCGGCCCAGATCAAGTCGGCCGTCCTGCTGGCCGGCCTGGCGGCGCCCGGCGTCACGACCGTGATCGAGCCGGAGGCCAGCCGCGACCATACCGAGCTGATGCTCAAGCATTTCGGCGCCGAGATCGTCACCACGCCGGAAGGCGCCCATGGCCGTCGTATCGCGCTGACCGGACAGCCGGAGCTGCACGGAGCTGCGGTCGTTGTCCCGGCCGATCCGTCCTCGGCGGCGTTCCCGCTGGTCGCCGCTTTGATCGTCGATGGCTCGGATCTGGTGCTGTCGGATGTCATGACCAATCCGCTGCGCACCGGCCTGTTCGCGACCCTGCGCGAAATGGGCGCCTCGATCGAGGAGGACGATGTCCGCGGCGAGGCCGGCGAGCCGATGGCCCGCTTGCGCGTGCGGGGCTCGAAGCTGCGCGGCGTCGAGGTTCCGCCGGAGCGGGCGCCCTCGATGATCGACGAATATCTGGTGCTGGCGGTGGCCGCCGCTTATGCCGAGGGAACGACCATCATGCGCGGCCTGCACGAGCTCCGCGTCAAGGAATCCGACCGGCTCGCGGCCACCGCGGCGATGCTGCGCGTCAACGGCGTCAAGGTCGAGATCTCCGGTGACGATCTGATCGTCGAGGGCCGCGGCCATGTGCCGGGCGGCGGGCTGGTCGCGACCCATATGGATCACCGCATCGCGATGTCCGCTCTGGTGATGGGGCTTGCCTCGGACAAGCCGGTCAAGATCGACGACATCGCCTTCATCGCCACCAGCTTTCCGGACTTCATCGGGCTGATGTGCAAGGCGGGGGCGGATTTCGCATGATCATCGCCATCGACGGTCCGGCCGCCTCGGGCAAGGGCACCATGGCCAAGCGCCTCGCGGCGCATTACGGCCTCAGGCATCTGGATACGGGCGTGATCTATCGCGCCGTCGCGCATGCGCTGCTGACCGCCGGCATCGACCTCAAGGACGAGGTCCGGGCGGCCGAGGTCGCGATGACCCTGGACCCGTCGACCTTCGACAATCCGGCGCTCCGGTCCCACGACGTCGGGTCGGCCGCCTCCGTGGTGTCGGCGCTGCCGCGGGTGCGCGAGGCGCTGGTGGCCTTCCAGCGCCAGTTCGCCAGCGCGTCGCCCGGTGCCGTGCTCGACGGCCGCGACATTGGAACCGTGATCTGCCCGGACGCCGAGGTGAAGATCTATGTGGTGGCCGATCCGCGCATCCGGGCGCGTCGCCGCACCCTCGAGGCGCAGTCCCGCGGCGAGCCGGCCGACGAAGCGGCCATTCTGGCCGACATCCTGGCGCGCGACGAACGCGACCAGAACCGGGCCGTCGCTCCTTTGAAACAAGCCCCGGATGCTTACTTGCTTGATAACTCCCATTTGGATATAGAGGGCGGCGTCCGGGCCGCCATCGATATCGTCGAGGCCGTTCGAGCGGGCCGCCAGCGGGTCTGATTTCCGCTGGCGTCATTGGAGGAACCGCCCGCTCCCGCCCTTGACCATCGATAGCTCGATTGCGGTTCAATCGGGCCCGATCATCCGGACGAAGCTTCATACGTATCGCATGTGCAGGCATTGCCGGCCCGCGTCGTTGCGCTCTCAGCGCACCGCGCGGACGTCTGGGGATTTGTGGACCTCCAGGCACTGTCCATCCGATGCGCCGATCAACCCAAAGCTGGCGAGAATGTCCGCATCTGGAGAACCAATGGCTTCGAGTATCTCTGCTAATTCCTACAATCCCAGCCGCGATGATTTTGCCGCGATGCTGGATGAGTCCTTCACGAAGGGCAACCTTCAGGAAAGCTCCGTCGTCAAGGGCAAGGTCGTTGCGATCGAGAAGGACATGGCCGTCATCGACGTCGGCCTGAAGACCGAAGGCCGCGTGGCGCTGCGTGAATTTTCCGGTCCCGGCCGCGACAGCGAGCTGAAGGTCGGCGACGAGGTCGAAGTGTTCCTCGACCGCATCGAGAACGCGCTCGGCGAAGCCGTGCTGTCGCGCGACAAGGCCCGTCGCGAAGAGAGCTGGGGCAAGCTCGAGAAGGCGTTCCAGAACAACGAGAAGGTCAACGGAGTCATCTTCAACCAGGTCAAGGGCGGCTTCACTGTCGACCTGGACGGTGCCGTGGCGTTCCTGCCGCGCTCGCAGGTCGACATCCGTCCGATCCGCGACGTCGCGCCGCTGATGAACAATTCGCAGCCGTTCCAGATCCTCAAGATGGACCGCCGCCGCGGCAACATCGTCGTGTCGCGCCGGACCGTGCTGGAAGAGACCCGCGCCGAGCAGCGCCAGGAGCTCGTGCAGAACCTCGAAGAGGGTCAGGTGATCGACGGCGTCGTCAAGAACATCACCGATTACGGTGCGTTCGTCGACCTCGGCGGCATCGACGGCCTGCTGCATGTCACCGACATTGCCTGGCGCCGTGTCAACCACCCGACCGAGGTGCTCTCCATCGGTCAGACCGTCAAGGTCAAGATCATCAAGATCAACCACGAGACGCACCGCATCTCGCTGGGCATGAAGCAGCTGCTGGACGATCCGTGGCAGGGCATCGAGGCCAAGTACCCGCTGCAGGCCCGCTTCCACGGCCGTGTCACCAACATCACCGACTACGGCGCGTTCGTCGAGCTCGAGCCGGGCATCGAAGGCCTGATCCACGTCTCCGAGATGTCGTGGACCAAGAAGAACATGCACCCCGGCAAGATCGTGTCGACCTCGCAGGAGGTCGAAGTGCAGGTGCTCGAGGTCGACAGCGTCAAGCGCCGCATCTCGCTCGGTCTCAAGCAGACCATGCGCAATCCGTGGGAGGTCTTCGTCGAGAAGCATCCGACGGGTTCGGTGGTCGAGGGCGAGGTCAAGAACAAGACCGAGTTCGGCCTGTTCCTGGGTCTCGAAGGCGACGTCGACGGCATGGTCCACCTGTCGGATCTCGACTGGAAGCTGCCGGGCGAGCAGGTCATCGACAACTACAAGAAGGGCGACATGGTCAAGGCCGTGGTGCTCGACGTCGACGTGGAGAAGGAGCGCATCTCGCTCGGCATCAAGCAGCTCGAAGGCGATCCCTTCGCCGAGCCGGGCGATGTCAAGAAGGGTGCGGTCGTCACCTGCGAAGTGCTCGACGTCAAGGACGGCGGCATCGACGTCAAGATCGTCGGCACCGAGTTCTCGACCTTCATCAAGCGCTCCGAACTGGCGCGCGACCGCAACGACCAGCGCTCCGAGCGGTTCGCCGTCGGTGAGAAGGTCGATGCCCGCGTGATCCAGTTCGACAAGAAGGCCCGCAAGGTCCAGGTGTCGATCAAGGCGCTGGAAGTCGCGGAAGAGAAGGAAGCCATCGCGCAGTACGGCTCGTCCGATTCGGGCGCCACGCTGGGCGACATCCTGGGCACCGCGCTCAAGAACCGCGACGCGAAGTAAGCCTTCGATCGTCGTCATCGGATCAAAGCCCCGGCTCCGGCCGGGGCTTTTTTTATCCGCCTGTCCGGCTCTCCCACTGCTTGGCGGCGGGTTGGCGGGCCTTCCTTTCTTCAAAATGCGCCGTGATTGATGTAATCGGATAACGAGATATTCAGGCTGCGGCTGCAAAACGCGCCCAGATTTCCAGGAGCTGTCCATGTCGCTTGATTCGGATGTGATCGTCGATCGCCGCAGGCTGCGCCGCAAGCTGACCTTCTGGCGCGTCGTCGCAGTGCTGATCGCGATCGCAGCGTTGTCCGCCATCGGTCTTGCGATGTCGCCGCGTGGCCGCACCGCGCTCTCGACGTCAGGCTCGATCGCCCGCGTCAACATCGAGGGGCTGATCCGCAGCGACCACGAGCGCGTCGAGGCGCTGGAGCGGCTCGAGAACTCATCGGCCGAGGCCGTGATCGTTCACATCAATTCGCCTGGCGGAACCACCGCCGGCTCCGAACAGCTCTACGATTCCCTGGTGCGGCTGAAGGCGAAGAAGCCCCTGGTCGTGGTCGTCGAAGGGCTCGCCGCGTCCGGCGGCTATATCGGCGCGATCGCCGCTGACCACATCGTCGCGCAGCAGAGCTCGCTGGTCGGCTCGATCGGCGTGCTGTTCCAATATCCAAATGTCAGCGAATTGTTGAAGACGATCGGCGTCAAGGTCGAGGAGGTGAAGTCCTCGCCGCTGAAGGCGGCGCCGAACGGCTATGAACCGACCAGCCCGGAAGCGCGCGCCGCGCTCGACGCCCTGGTCAAGGATTCCTACGCCTGGTTCCGGGGCCTCGTGAAGGATCGCCGCGGGATGGATGACGCGCTGCTCGAGAAGGTGGCCGACGGCCGCGTCTTCACCGGCCGGCAGGCGATCGAACTCAAGCTGATCGACGAGCTCGGCGACGAGAAGACGGCGGTGGCCTGGCTCGTGGCCAACAAGAACGTCAAGAAGGATCTGCCGGTGCGCGACTACAAGCTCGTGCCGCGGTTCGGTGACTTGACCTTCCTGCGCACCGCGACCTCCCTGGTGCTCAATGCCGTCGGCCTGTCCGGGATCGCGCATCAGATCGAGCAGGCCGGGGTCGTGCAGGCGGTCGACCGGCTGGGACTCGACGGCATGCTCGCATTGTGGACGCCGGCCGCGGGCAATTGAACCCGCCAAGACCTTCATGGTCACAAAGATCCCGTCTTGCGTGTACTGCGAATAGGGTCGGGGATCGGGTCGCGCGCCCGATTCACGGCGTCAACGAATGATTTAGCGTCTTGACAGTCCAGCATATTTTCACGGAAATGGGAGCTGTCTCCCCGGGTACATTTTCTCGATGATCAAATCCGAGCTTGTTCAGCGTATCGCCGAGCACAACCCGCACCTCTACCAGCGGGATGTCGAGAATATCGTCAATGCGATCCTTGATGAGATCGTGGCTGCGCTGGCGCGTGGTGATCGCGTCGAGTTGCGCGGCTTCGGTGCCTTCTCGGTCAAGCATCGCCCCGCACGTGCCGGGCGCAACCCGCGCACTGGAGCCCATGTGCCAGTGGACCAGAAGAGCGTCCCGTTCTTCAAGACGGGCAAGGAAATGCGCGAGCGGCTGAACCGGGACAATCCGGCGGGTGCGGCCGACACCGACGATTGATCCCGTCTCGCGGCCGACCTGCGCGTCGTTTGCGGATGATTTCAAGGCGAACCCAGCCTGATTGATACGAGCGAACGCATGCGAAGATTCCTCACCGTCGTGATCGTCGTTCCCTTGCTGGTGTTGTTCGTCGTCTTTGCCGTCGCGAACCGGCATTTCGTTACCGTCTCGTTCGATCCTTTCAACGCGGCCGACCCTGCTTTGTCGGTCTCGATTCCGCTGTTCGCTCTGATCATCGCCGTTGCGATCCTGGGCGTCATCGCCGGTGGCTGCGCCACCTGGATCGGCCAGCGTCGATGGCGGCGCGCTGCCCGCCGGCATCTCGCCGATGCTGAAGCGGCTCGGGCCCAGATGGCGCAGCTGAGCGCCGCGTTGCGTGCCAACCAGGGCTCGTCACAATCCCTGGTTCCTGCCGCGCCGGCCCGGCTTTTCGCCCCTTATGGGCGAGACAAGCAGGGCGCCGCGTTGTAGAAGGCGGCCAAGGCCGAACGGCGATCGGAATCCGTCGGCCCCGGTAATCTTTTCCGTTCGGACGCGCGTTCTTCACTGATGTCCCTGCTCGTCAAAATCTGCGGCCTGACCACGCCCGAGACCCTCGGTGCCGCGCTCGACGCGGGTGCCGAGATGGTCGGTTTCGTGTTCTTTCCGCCGTCCCCCCGGCACGTCGGCCTGACGGCCGCGCGAGAGCTCGGGCAGCAGGCCAAGGGCCGCGCGCTGAAGGTCGCGCTGACGGTCGATGCCGATGATGCGACCTTCGAGAACATCGTCGAGACCCTGCGTCCGGATCTGCTGCAGTTGCATGGCCGCGAGAGCGTCGCGCGCATCCGCGATCTCAAGCAGCGCTTCGGCCTGCCGGTGATGAAGGCGGTTCCGGTCGAGACCGCCGCCGATCTAGCTCCCTTGGCCGGCTACGCTGACGTCTGCGATCGCATCCTGTTCGATGCCCGGGCCCCGAAGGGTGCGACGCGTCCCGGTGGCCTCGGAGCCACCTTCGACTGGCATTTGCTGCAGGCCTTGAAGCTCGATCGCCCGTTCATGGTCTCAGGCGGCTTGAGCGCCGACAATGTCGCGGAGGCCGTGCGGATCACGCGCGCTGGCGGCGTCGACGTGTCATCCGGCGTCGAGCGGGCCCCGGGCGTGAAGGATTGCGACATGATCCGGAATTTCATCCGCGCGGCGCGCGCCGCTGAAGAGTTGAGCGTTCAATGACGACAGCACGTCCTAATTCCTACCGCAGCGGTCCCGACGAGCGCGGCCATTTCGGCATCTTCGGCGGCCGCTTCGTCGCCGAAACCCTGATGCCGCTGATCCTGGATCTCGAAAAGGCGTATGCCGACGCCAAGGCCGATCCGGCGTTCCAGGCCGAGATGAACAGCCATCGGACGCATTATGTCGGCCGTCCGTCGCCGCTGTACTACGCCGAGCGGCTGACCAACCATCTCGGCGGCGCCAAGATCTATTTCAAGCGCGATGAGCTCAATCACACCGGCTCGCACAAGGTCAACAACGTGCTCGGCCAGATCATGCTGGCCCGCCGCATGGGCAAGCAGCGCATCATCGCGGAGACCGGTGCCGGCCAGCATGGCGTCGCCACCGCGACGTTGTGCGCCCGCTTCGGACTGGACTGCGTTGTCTATATGGGCGCGGTCGACGTCGAGCGGCAGCAGCCCAACGTGCTGCGGATGGAGATGCTCGGCGCCAAGGTGGTGCCGGTGCAGTCGGGCGCACGTACGCTGAAGGATGCGATGAACGAGGCGCTGCGTGACTGGGTCACCAACGTCCACGACACGTTCTACTGCATCGGCACCGTGGCGGGCCCGCATCCCTATCCGATGATGGTGCGCGATTTCCAGTCGGTGATCGGCGAGGAGACGCGGCTGCAGATGCAGGAGGCCGAAGGCCGGCTGCCGGATTCGCTGGTCGCCTGCATCGGCGGCGGCTCCAATGCGATGGGCCTGTTTCATCCCTTCCTCGACGATCCCTCCGTCGAGATCTTCGGCGTCGAGGCAGCAGGCCACGGCCTGACGCAGCTGCATGCCGCGTCGATCGCCGGCGGTCGTCCCGGCGTGCTGCATGGCAATCGCACCTATCTGCTGATGGACGAGGACGGTCAGATCGCCGAGGCGCATTCGATCTCGGCCGGCCTCGACTATCCCGGCATCGGCCCCGAGCATTCCTGGCTGTTCGAAGCCAAGCGCGTGACCTATCTCTCGGCCACCGATGAGGAGGCGCTGGCGGCGTTCCAGCTGCTGTCGCGGCTGGAAGGCATCATCCCGGCGCTCGAGCCGGCGCATGCCATCGCCAAGGTGATGGAGCTCGCACCGAAAAAGCCGAAGGACCACCTGATGGTCGTCAATCTGTGCGGCCGCGGCGACAAGGACGTGCCGCAGGTCGGCGAGATCCTACGAAAGAGGGCGAAATCACAGTGACCAGCCGGATGGATGCGCGCTTCGCGCAGTTGAAGAAGGAAGGCCGCTCGGCGTTCGTCACCTTCGTGATGGGGGGCGACCCCGATCCGGAGACCTCGCTCGCGATCGTCAAGGCGCTGCCGCAGGCGGGCGCCGATATCATCGAGATCGGCATGCCGTTCACCGATCCGATGGCCGACGGTCCGTCGATCCAGGCGGCTGGCCTGCGCGCGCTCAAGGCCGGCATGACCCTGAAGAAGACGCTGCAGCTGGTGCGCCGCTTCCGCGAGAGCGACGCGGCGACGCCGATCGTGCTGATGGGCTACTACAACCCGATCTACATTTACGGCGTCGACAAGTTTCTCGACGACGCCAAGCTGGCTGGTGTCGACGGCCTGATCATCGTCGATCTGCCGCCGGAGGAAGACAGCGAGCTGTGCATTCCCGCGCTGAAGGCCGGGCTGAACTTCATCCGGCTGGCAACGCCCACGACCGATGACAAGCGCCTGCCCGCCGTGCTCGCGAACACTTCCGGCTTCGTCTACTACGTCTCGATCACCGGCATCACCGGCGCGGCGGCGGCGGATTCGTCCGCTGTGGGCGCCGCGGTGGCGCGGATCAAGCGCCACACGGCGCTGCCCGTCTGCGTCGGCTTCGGCATCCGGACACCGGAGACCGCCCGCGCCATCGCGGCCAATGCCGATGGCGCCGTGGTCGGCACCGCTCTGGTCGACGCGCTCCGCGCCAGCCTCGATGCCGAGGGCCGGGCGACGGCGAAGACCGTGAGCGCCGTCGCCGATCTGGCCGCAGCCTTGGCCCAGGGCGTGCGCGGCGCGCAACAGGCGGCGGAATAGTCCGTCAACCACCCGATGACGGGGCGTCCCGGCCGGCTTGCCGTGACGCTGCCGCCCCGCCATATATCCCGGCGACCGCAACACGGAGCTTCTCATGAACTGGCTTACCAATGTGGTCCGGCCGAAGATCCGCAACATCCTGCGCCGCGAGACGCCGGAGAACCTCTGGATCAAGTGCCCGGATTCCGGACAGCTCGTGTTCTACAAGGACGTCGAGGCCAACCAGTTCGTCATTCCAGGCTCGAACTACCATATGCGCATGGGCGCAACCGCCCGGCTGAAATCGATGTTCGACAACGAAACCTGGTTCGATGTCGCGTTGCCGGACGTGACGCCCGATCCGCTGAAGTTCCGTGACGAGCGCCGCTACGCCGATCGCATCAAGGATGCGCGGGCGCGGACCGGCATGAACGATGCCGTCAAGGTCGGGTTCGGCAAGCTCGAAGGCATGGGCGTCGTCATCGCCGTGCAGGATTTCGACTTCATGGGCGGCTCGCTCGGCATGGCGGCCGGCGAAGCGATCGTGCGCGGGCTCGAGCTCGCGGTCGAGAAGAAGTCACCCTTCATCGTATTCGCGGCGTCCGGCGGCGCGCGCATGCAGGAGGGCATCCTGTCGCTGATGCAGATGCCGCGCACGACCGTCGCGGTGCAGATGCTGCGCGAGGCCAAGCTGCCCTATATCGTCGTGCAGACCAATCCGACCACCGGCGGTGTCACCGCCTCCTATGCGATGCTCGGCGACGTCCACATTGCCGAGCCCGGCGCGCTGATCGGTTTCGCCGGCGCCCGCGTCATCGAGCAGACCATTCGCGAGAAGCTGCCTGAAGGCTTCCAGCGTGCCGAATATCTGCTCGACCACGGCATGGTCGACATGGTCGTGCATCGTCACGACCTGCGTCCGACCCTGGCGCGGCTGTGCCGCCTGCTGACCAAATCGCCGGCGATCGAACATGCGAAGCCGGCGCCGCAATTGCCGCCGCCGGCCAAGGCGGCCGAGTCCACGGATGCGCCGGCGGTCGCGCCGACCGCGTGAACGAACTCGCCGCCCAGCCACGGCCTTCGCTCGACGAGTTGATCGCGCGACTCTCTGCGCTGCATCCGAGCAGGATTTCGCTCGGGCTCGAACGCATGCAGCGCCTGCTCGCGCAGCTCGACCATCCCGAGCGCAAGCTGCCGCCGGTGATCCATGTCGCCGGTACCAACGGCAAGGGCTCGACGGTCGCCTATCTGCGCGCGATGCTCGAAGCCGCCGGTCTGCGGGTCCACGTTTTCACCTCACCCTGGTTGGTGCGTATCAACGAGAGCTATCGGCTCGGCAAGGTCGGCGGCGGCGTCCTGGTCGATGATGACGAGCTGATCTCCGCGCTGCTGGAATGCGAGCGCGTCAATGCCGGCGCGCCGATCACCTTCTTCGAGGTCAAGACTGTCGCGGCCTTCCTGCTGTTCGCGCAGCATCCTGCCGATGTCGTTCTGCTCGAAGTCGGCCTTGGCGGCCGGCTCGATTCGACCAACGTGGTCGAGCGGGTCGCGGCCTCCGTGTTGACGCCGATCAGCATGGACCACATGGATTTCCTCGGCGACACGCGCGCGCTGATCGCCGCTGAAAAAGCCGCCATCATCAAGCGTGGCTGTCCGGTGATCTCGGCGGCGCAGGAGCCCGATGCGATGGCGGTGATCGAGCGCGAGGCCAAACGGCAGCGCGCGCCGCTGTTCGCAGCCGGTGAGAGCTGGCATGTGAGCGTCGAGCGCAATCGGCTGGTCTATCAGGATGATCGCGGTCTGCTCGATCTGCCAGCGCCGAGATTGTTCGGTCGCCACCAGTTCGACAATGCGGGGCTGGCCATCGCGACCTTGCGCGCGATCGATCAGTTCAGGCTCACCACCAAGGCATTCGAGGACGGCATCGTCAACGCCGAATGGCCGGCGCGCATGCAGCGGCTGTCGAGCGGTGCGCTCACCACGCTGGGGCCGCAAGGAGCCGAGATCTGGCTCGACGGCGGGCATAATGCTGAAGGGGGTCGCGTCGTCGCCGCGGCGCTCGGCGATCTCGAAGAGCGCGTCTCGCGGCAACTCGTCGTGATCGTCGGCATGATGGGCAACAAGGATGCGGCGGCTTTCCTGGCCAATTTCGCCGGGCTGACGCGCCATATCATCGTCGTGCCGATTCCGAACGAGAGCAAGGCGATGGCGCCGGTCGATCTCGCCGCGGCCGCGCGCACGCTCGGCATGCGCGTCGAGATCGCCGATGGCGTGGCGTCAGCGCTCGCCGGCATCGCGCGCCTCGCCTATGAGGCGCCGCCGCGAATCCTGATCACCGGGTCGCTCTATCTCGCGGGTCACGTGCTCGATCTCAACGGCACGCCACCGAGTTGAGGGGAATAGCACATGCGCTTCGCCGCGATCGCCGATATCCACGGCAACCATCTCGCGCTCGACGCCGTGCTCGCCGACATCCGGGCGCAAGGTGTGACCGACATCGTCAATCTCGGCGACATGGCGAGCGGTCCGCTCGATGCCCGCCGCACGATGGATCGGCTGATGACGCTCGACGCCGTGCATGTGCGCGGCAATCACGACCGCTGGCTGATCGACCGGCCGTTCGAGACCATGGGCGGCTGGGAGCGCCCAGCCTACCCCCAGCTCGGCACCGAGCATCTCGACTGGCTGCGCTCGATCCCGGCGACGGCGGTGTATCGCGAGCAGGTGTTTCTCTGTCACGCCACGCCTGAGAACGACAACGTCTACTGGCTGGAGCGTGTCGCGTCCGACGGGGCGATCACCTGCGCGCCGCGCGACGACATCGAGACGATCGCCGCCGGCATTGCGCAGCCGCTGATCCTGTGCGGCCATACCCATACCGCGCGCGCCGTGCGTCTGCGCGATGGACGGCTGATCGTGAACCCCGGCAGCGTCGGCAGCCCCGGCTACTCCTACAATGTCCCGCATCCGCATGTCGTGGAGGCCGGCACGCCCGACGCCCGCTACGCGATCCTGGAGCTGCAGCCGGCCGGCTGGAGCGTGGCGTTCCGCCACGTTCCCTACGACCATCTGCCGATGGCGGCGCTGGCCCGCGCCAATGGCGACACCGAATTCGCGTCGGCGCTGGCGACCGGCTGGATCCGGTAGAGTTCGCGTCGAAACCGGGAAACGCTGAAAACACCCTTCTCAACGCAAACGGCCGGCGATTGCGCCGGCCGCTCGACAAAAATGCTCAGCCCCGCGAGCGTCAGACCGCGGACGAGATCCACTGCTGCAGCTTCGCCTTGGGCGCAGCGCCGACCTGGCGGGAGGCCATCTCGCCACCCTTGAACACCATCAAGGTCGGGATCGACATCACGCCATATTTCGAGGCCGTCTTGGGGCTCTCGTCGACGTTCAGCTTCACGATCTTGACCTTGTCGCCCATCGCGCTCGAAATCTCGTCGAGGGCAGGGGCGATCATGCGGCAGGGGCCGCACCATTCGGCCCAGAAATCGACGACGACCGGGCCGTCCGCCTGCAGCACTTCGCTTTCGAAATCGGCGTCGGAAACCTTGCCAACGGCCATGGGATTACCTCGTTCGGTTGGAGGGAGCGGCGCTGATGTGGCGCCGCCGCAGCGTGGGGGTGAAAGTATGAATGGGGCGATGCCGGGTCAAGCGCGCTCACTCAGACGGGATCGGATAGCAGCATGGCGTCCAGCGCGGAGGCCGGAATCTCCATGAATTCAGGGGCTTCGGTCCAGAGCAGGGCGGCCCGGACCGCTCTCCCAGGATACAGTTGGCCGAGCACCGCGCGGTACAGCGCGAGCTGGCGGACATAGGCCGGGGGCACCTCGGCCAACTCCGACGGTGGCTGCTGGTTGGTTTTGAAGTCGACGATCAGCACCTCGGCTTCGGTCACGACGAGACGGTCGATCTGGCCAGACACCAGCGCGCGCGGCTGTCCGGGCAGGGTGAGACGCCCGACGATCGACACTTCGGCCCGGCTGCCGGGCGCAAACACCGCGGCGAACCGCGGGGCCTGGATCACGGCGAGCACGCGTTCGGCGAGCCCTGCGCGCTGCTCCTCGGGCCAGTCGGCGGCATTGCGCAGCAGGTGGCGCAACGCGGCGTCGCGTCGCCGCTCCGGCATGACCTCCGGCAAGGACTGCAGCAGGCGGTGCACCAAGGTGCCGCGCTGCATCGCGAGGCTGCGCGCCGCCAGCGATTCGCCGGAGCGTACCGGCCGTTCGTCGGCGGAGGGATCGGACGGCCTAAGCACGGCGACCTCGCCTTGTGTCTCGGCGGCGACCGTGCGCAGCCACGCCGGCAGCTCCACGGGAATCTCCACCATGCGTCGCGCCTCATCCTTGGCGGTCTCCGCGATGTCCTCCGCCCGCGCGTAGCGCTTGATCGGCCCGTCCTCGGTCTCGATCACCTCGACCTGGAGGCCCGCCGCGTCCAGCCCGCGCGCCATCAGGTCGTACCAGCTGCCGCCGCGGACGTTGGTCATGTTGCCGGGCATGCAGCCGCCGATGACCAGCCGATCCGCGGCGCGCGTCATCGCGACATACAGCAGCCGGCGATACTCATCCTCGGTCTCCTTGAGCATCGCCGCGCGTGCTGACGCGACAGGCTGCGGATCATCCGACTTGCGTCCGGCCCAGACCACGATTTCCTGGTCGCCATGCGGCACATGAATCAGCCGCAGCCGCTGCGAATCCGCCGGCGATGACGTCGTGTCGACCAGGAACACCACCGACGCTTCGAGGCCCTTGGCGCCGTGCACGGTCATCACCCTGATCTCGTCGCGCGAGATCTCCATGTCGCGCTTCACCTCGGTATCGGCGGCGCGCAGCCAGGCGACGAAGCCTTGCAGCGAGGCCGGTGCCTTGCGCTCGTAGGACAAAGCCATTTCGAGGAATTCGTCGAGCGCGTCATTGGCCTCGTGGCCGAGCCGCGCCAGGATGCGGCGCCGGCCGCCATCGCCGCCGAGCAGCCAGGCGTAGAACGCGAAGGGAGTGTCCTCCGCGGCCCGGCGCTCGCATTGCTGCAGCCGGCGCAGCACGGCCTGCAGGCGGGCGTCCTCGGCGGCGTGCGCCGTGAGCGCATCGCGCAGCGCGCCGCGGCGCTGCCACGCCAGCTTGAACAGGTCGTCATCGTCGAGGCCGAACAGCGGGCTCTTCAGCGCGATGGCCAGCGCGAGGTCGTCCTGCGGCAGCAGCAAAGCGTCGGCGAGGTTCATCAGATCGATGATTGCGATATGCTCGGTCAGCTTCAACCGGTCGGCGCCCGCGACGGGAATCTCGGCATGCTTCAGCGCCTGGATCACGGCATCGAATGCAGTGCCGCGCCGGCGCACCAGGATCAGCATGTCGCCATAGCTGAGCCGCCGCCGCGCGCCGTCATGCCCGGTCATGGTGCCTGCGCGGATCAGCCGTTTGATCTCGGCCTGGATGCGCCGTGCCAGCTTCACTTCGGGGCTGGTGACGGAGACGCCGTCGAACGGCGCGCGCCAGCCCTCGATCTCCTTGCGGTCGTCGCGCTCGCACAGGCTCCACAGCTCGACCAGGCTCGGCCCGGCATCGGTCAGCGAGTTGTGGACGGGATAGCCGATGTCGGGCGAATGGATGCTGCTGTAGACCTCGCGCTCGCGAAACACGTGGTCGACGGCGTGCAGCACGGTCGGGCCGGAGCGGAACGAATAGGTGAAGGACACCGGATCGAACAGCAGGCCGGCGTCGGTGAAGCGCTTCTGCAGTTGCCGTCTGCGGGCATCGAATTCATGCGGATCCGCGCCCTGGAACGAGAAGATCGACTGCTTCTCGTCGCCGACCGCGAAGATCGTGCGTGTCAGCCCGTCGCGCGCACCGGCTCCGGCGGTGAACTCCTCGATGATGTGGGTGACGATGTCCCATTGCCTGGGGCTCGTATCCTGCGCCTCGTCGATCAGCACGTGATCGACACCGCGGTCGAGCTTGTAGTGCACCCAGCCGGCGGAGACCCGGTTGAGCATGACCAGCGTCTTGTCGATCAGGTCGTCATAATCCAGCAGACCGCGCTCCTCCTTCTCGCGGCGATAGTTGGCGGCGGCGGCGGTCGCGATCTGCAGCAGCGCCTCGGTGCGGTCGCGCACAACCGCGGCGCGGCGCTTCTCGATCAGGCGGTCGAGCCGGCGCGCCTCGGACTCGAACAGGCCGGCGAGCCCAGGGTTGGCGTCGGCGAATTTCTTCGTCAGCAGCGATTTGCGTGGCTCCTTGTCCTCGGTGAGGAACACGCGGAGATATTCGTCGACCTGATCGCTGCCCGAGAACGCCAGCGCGGCGCGGAGCTGGTCGGCCTGCTTCTGGTCCGTCTTGGCGCCGCCATCGAGCCGGGCGGCTATGTCGGTCCAGTCCGCGCGCGGCAGATTGGGGCCATCGAGAATGTCACGCTCGATCGCCTCCAGCGTCTCGTCCGGCGCGATGCCGAGCACTTGCCCAAGCTGCTGCGCGGCCACCTCGACGCGGCCCGCGCCGTCGGTCCAGGCCATGAAATGATCGCGGCTGAGACAGGCCTCGCGCACGACCTCCTTGAAGGTCGAGTCGGCGGCGTTGGCCATCGCGACCTGCAGCGCGCGGCCGAGCGCGCTGTCGGGGGCACGCGCGGCGTCGAGCAGCACCTTCAGATTGGCGCGCTCCATCATCTCGGTCTGGTCGCGCTCGTCGAGCACCGAGAACCGCGCCGGCACATTGGCCTCGAAAGGGAATTGCTGCAGCAGCCGGGTGCACAGCGCGTGGATGGTCTGTACCTTCAGCCCGCCCGGCGTCTCCAGCGCGCTGGCGAACAGCTTGCGCGCCGACGCACGCAGCTTCTTGTCGGGCGCGAGGATGCCGGTGGATCTGATGGCGTCGTCGAGCGCGTCGTCGTCGAGCGTCACCCAATGACCGAGCGTCGAGAACACGCGCTCGGCCATGTTGGCGGCGGCGGCCTTGGTGAAGGTGATGCAGAGGATCTTCTCCGGCGGCACGCCGTCGAGCAGCAGCCGGATCACGCGCTGCACCAGCACATGCGTCTTGCCCGATCCGGCATTGGCCGAGACGAAGGCCGACGCCGCCGGGTTCGACGCGCGCGTCTGCGCGTCGCGCACGGCCTGCGGAATGGGACGCGGCGCCTTCACCATTCCTCCACTCCCAGACCACCGGCCGCCGACCATTCCTTGATGCGGGCGAGGTCGTCATAGGCGCCGTAGCGGTTGGCCCACATCGACAGGTTCAGCGAGGTGTAGCCTTGATTGATGTCCTCGAAGCTGCGGATCAGCGCTTCGAGCTTGGCGCGCGCCTCCTGCGCGGCCTGGTCCGGATGCTGCGGCGTGTCGCTCTTGTTGATCTTCAATTCGAGAATGCGCTCCTCGCCCGGCGGGTTGTTGCCGGACAACCGGATATAGACGAGCTGGCTGATCAGGCTGCCGGCGGGGATGCCGTCGAACCCGCCCTCGCGCAGGATCGCCGCTTCCAAGGTGAGCTGCGGCGACAGGCCCATGCGCACCTGCTTGGCCGTCGGCGGCTGGCCGGTCTTGTAGTCGAGAATGGCATAGGTGCCCTCGGCGCGGCGCTCGATGCGGTCGGCGCGGGCTGACAGGATGAAGGTCCGGTCGGGACACAAGGGAATGCCGATCTCGCCGCGGATCTCCGCAGTGATGGCACCGATCTGCGCGCGCCGCGCGGTTTCCCAGGCCGCGAACCAGCCAGCGATGCGCTGGAAACGCGGCCACCACAGCGCCCGCGCCTCGGGGCGCTCCATCAGCGGCGTAAAGTGCTTCTCGCCGATCTGCCGCAGCACGCGCGCGGGATCCGGCGGCAGCGCATCGGCATAGGTTTGCGTGAACTCGCCGATCGCCTCGTGGATCGCCGAGCCACGATCCGCCGCCGACAGCGGCATGTCGACCGGATCGAGCGGATCGAGCCTGAGGATGTAGCGCGCGAAGATGGTGTAGGGATCGCGCAGCCAGTCCTCGATCGCGGTCACGGACATGCGCAGCGGACGCGCCGCCAGCGGCGGCCTCGGCGCCGGCTGTTCGACCGGCTTCACTTCGGGGGGCTGGTCGAGCACCTCGGCATAGCGGACGTAGGTCTCGCCACGGGCGAGAGCGGCCTTCCAGCGCTCGGCGCCGGCAACGGCTTCGAGCCGGTGCAGGAAGCGCGAGGCCACGGCCGGCGCGCCGCCGGATTTCGCTGCGTGGGTCAATATGACTTCGGGGGCCCCGAGCAGCTGCGCGAAGTCATGCGCTGACAGGCCGATGCGGCGCTCGGGCAGATCGAGGCCGAGCTGGTGCCGCATCGGGCGGCTCAGCCAGGGATCGATGCGCGGCGCCGGCGGCCACACGCCTTCGATGAGACCGCCGATGATCATGCGGTCGGCCTGCATCAGGCGGGCTTCGAGCGGGCCATAGATCTGCAGCTGCGCGCCATGGCGCTCGGGGCGGCGCACCGCGCGGTCGGAGAAGGCGGTGTGGAACAGATCCGGATAGTCCGACAGCGGCGCCATCAGGCCGCAGCGCTCGCCGGGGGCAAGCAGATCATCGAAGCAGCGCGCCAGCGCCGCGCCGTCGCGGTCGGTAAAGGCGGTGCTGAGACCGACATCATCAGTCGACAGCGCGATCAGCACTTCGCGATGCCGCGCCGCGAGCTCGGCGAAATCCTGCGGGCGCGGCGAGGCGAGATTTTCCAGCGGCGCCAGCGCGGTCTGCAGTTGCGCGATCAGCGCGCCGGCGCGGTCGAGCTGCTCGGGGCTCAGGCGCGCGCGGGGCTCGGCCCGGTGCAACGATGAGGCTTCGCCCTGATGCAGCCTGGTGTGCTCGTCGCGGAAGCGGGTGAAGTCGCGTGCAAGCCCATTTGTGCCGGCTTGCGGCCGCGTCCCGCGAAGCATCGCGAGTTCGAGCGTCTCGATTGCGCTTGTCCAGCCATGGGCGGCGCGGCCGACGCGGCACAGCGGATGCTTGAGCAGCGCCAGCAAGGTCGACGGCTCCAGGCCGCGCGCGGCGGCCTCGGCAGCGAGGCGGGCGAAGATGCCGGCCGGCGTTTCCAACAGCGCATCGCCGCCGGAATCATCGAAGGTCAGGTGCCAGCGTGTCAGCGCCGCCATCACGCGGCGCGCCAGCGCGCGGTCCGGCGTCACCAGGGCGGCCGATTTGCCGAGATGGCGGGCCTCGCGCATGGCGATCGCAATCGCCAGGGCCTCCATCTCCGGATTGGGCGCGGCGACCACGGCGAGGTCGTCCATTGCTTCGGCGATGTTGGCGGCGACGTCGAGCTGGCGCAGCCGTTCATGCCAGACGGCGGTGGCTTCCGACGGCCGCATCGCTTCTGATATCAGCACCTCCCGCCCGCCGCGGCCGGGATGCGCGAGCCGGATCACGTCGCGCCGCTCCAGGCCGAAGCGCTTGAGCAAGAGGTGCATCGCATATTGCGGATGGTTGACGGCGGGCGGCGTCATCACACGGCCGGCGCGATCCTTGGCGCCGCCGATCGAACTCCATGCGGCTTCATCGAGGTCGGTATCGAGCCCAGGCAGCACCACGGCGGCATGCGGCAGCTTTGCCACTGCAAGCAGGAATTTTGCGGTCGCCGGCATCGAGCCGGTCGAGCCTGCAGCGATCACGGGTCCATCGGGATGTGCCGACAGCCGGGCGGCTTCGGCCGCGATCAGCAGGTCGCGCCGCGCCGCCGGCTCGATGCGCTCGATCTCCTGCAGATAGGCCGGCCACGCGGTGCGCGCGATGCGCAGAAACTCCAGCGAATATTGCCAGTATTTATCGAGCTGGTCCGGCACCAGCGCGTCCAGCGCCTCCCATGACACGCCGCGCGTCACCATGTCGTCGATCAGCCGCGCGAGGTCGCCGGCCAGCGCCAAGGTCGAGGCGGGACCGCCGATCACCAGCGGCGCCGACACCGGCGTCTTGGCCCAGGCCGCCACCAGCCGCGCCAAAGTGAGCCGGCGCTGCAAATCGTCGAGCCGCTCGGGAATTTCCAGCGGCGCCGGGCCGAGGAACGCGTCGCGATCCTCGGCGAAGGCCAGCTCGTCCTCGTCGATGTCGCCGAGCGCGACGAGGCGCGGCAGCACTGCGGCGTCGGTCTTCAGCTCGTCCAGGAACATTTCGCGCGCGACACGGAGCGAGCGGCGCGTCGGCAGATACAGCGTCGCAGTCGCGAGCCGCGCCGGATCGCTGCGCGCCTCAAAACCGTCGACCAGCCGGCCGTCCACCAGCGCCGCGATCACGCTGCGCAGGAACGGGGCCGAGATCGGAACAGTGAAGACGCGCATGGCCTGCGATTCGCGTTGATCGAGGCATCTATATAGGGAGCGATCGGGCGCAGGTCATATCGGGGGTGTGGATGGGTGTTGATAGCTGCGTGACCTTCCGTTCCGGTGCTGGGAGGTGCCGTGGGCAGGAGCCCGATCTGCACCCATCCCCTCCGCTGTCATCGCCCGGCTTGATATTCGCGGGCGATGACAGCGGAGTTGTCGGAACCTGCTGCCCACTCGTCGTCATTGCGAGCGCAGCGAAGCAATCCAGAGTCACGCCCGGAGCCCTGGATTGCTTCGCTGCGCCGCTGCGCTCGCAATGACGGTGAATAATCGCCACGTTTCGGGGCGATGCCGAATGTGAGCCGGCGGCTTCGCCCGGCTACGCCGCGCTCTCCATCAGCGCTTCCTCGGCTTCCATGACCGCGGCCGGCGTGCCGACATGCATCCAGACGCCTTCGAGGCGGAGGCCGAACAGGCGATCCTGCTCGTTGGCCTTGTCGAACATCCGGGTCAGCGAGAATTCGCCCTTCGGCGCGCCGTCGAAGATCGCCGGCGAGATGATCGCGGCGCCGGCATAGACGAACGGGACAACCTGGTGCTCCCGGCGTTTGCGCAAGGTGCCGTCGGCGAGCATCGCGTAGTCGCCGAGGCCCGAATAGCCGATCGAGGTCGCGGTCGGGGCCATTAGCAGCATGATGTCCATGCGCTCCGGATCGAAGGCATCGGCGAGGCGCGACAAATTGTGGCGCACGCCCTCGATCCACATCGTGTCGGAGTTGACGTGGAAGAACGGCTGATGGCCGAGCAGCGGCAGCGCCTTGACCACGCCGCCGCCGGTGCCGAGCACCTGATCGCGCTCGTCGGAGATGGTCACGTGCGGCGCGGTTCGCGCCGCCGTGTGCGCGATGATCTGGTCGGCGAGATAATGGACGTTGACGATGGCTTCGGTGACGCCGGCCTCGGCGAGGCGGTCGAGCACATGGTCGAGCAGCGGACGGCCCGCGACGCGCACCAGCGGTTTGGGCATGGTCTCCGTCAGCGGGCGCATGCGCAATCCAAGACCGGCGGCGAGGACCATGGCTTTGTGCGGCTGGACGGGCATCTTCGAAACATCTCGATCAAAGGTGGTCGACGCGAATCATACCACGCAAATTCAGCTATCGTCTCGGTCGGTTGCGATAGCCTGACGGGATGACGAATATGCGACGACGGCAGCGCCGTCGTGATGCAAGATGCCGCAGCGGTCCGTGTCAGGCTTCGGCGGCCGCGCGCTTGTTGGCCTTCTTCTTGCCCTGTTTCAGGAAGGTGACGCCGATCTGGTCGCCATTGACCCAGGCCAGCTCGCAGCGCCGGTAGGCGAGGCCGGTCGACGACAGCAGCAGGAAGAATTCCTTCAGATGCAGTCCCTCGACGGAGCCTTCGACGGTCAGCTTGGCGCCGGTCTCGGAGACGTCCTCAATGGTGCAGTTGCGCCGCCAGGTGCCGTCGATGCCCATCATGAAAGCCGGGATGCCGCGTTCGAAGACGACGCGCTCGCCCTTCATTCGCTCTGCCATCGCAACCTCCATCCACGCGGCGCTGCCCGGCGCCGCGGCGGCAAGGTAAAGGGAGACGGCTAAGAACCGGTAAAGCTACGGGGAGGCTGGGAAGCGTGTGGCTCGGCCACCCTCCCCCTCCGGGAAAGGGTGGCAGTGAGCGCTTGATTGTCAGTCTTCAGAAAACGTTCGCGCTTACGCCACGCCCACCGGCGGCGGCACATTCGCCGCGTACCAGCCACGCACGGGGTCGAGGGCTGGGTGGGACAATGCGCGGTGCAGGTAGTCCCAGATGCGGGGCTGATGCTTGAGGTATTGCGGCTTGCCGTCGCGGCGGTTGAGGCGGGCGAAGGTGCCGAGCAGGCGGGTGTTGCGCTGGGCGGCCATGATCGCGTAGTGCGCGGCGAATTCCTCCGCGTCGAACGCGGTGGACGCCACCTGCCGCGCGGCGATATAGCGCGTGCGCAGCGCCTGCTCGATGTCCGCCGGCACGTCGATGCGCGCGTCCTGCGCCAGCGACACCAGGTCATAGGCCGGCGGGCCCATCACGGCGTCCTGGAAGTCGATCACGCCGACCCGGGCGATGCCCTTGCGGGCCGGCAGCCACAGCAGGTTCGGCGAGTGATAGTCGCGGATCACCCAGGTCGGCCTGGCCGCCAACGGCGCGTCGAGCAGGTCGCGCCAGAGTTCCAGGAATTCGGCGCGCAGCACCTGCGACGGCGCGACGCCGCGGTCCGGCAGGTACCATTCGAGCATCAGACCGATCTCGATCAGCATCGCGTCGGCGTCGAAGATCGGGACCGTGTAGGTGACCTGCGGCGCCAGCGGCAGCACCGATGGCACGTCCTGCGCATGCAGCGCGGCCAGCAGGTCGGTCGCCGCTTCGTAGCGCTCCACGATCGGTCGCGGCGGATCGCCTTCGATCACGCCCTCGTGCCCGAGATCCTCGGTGATGAGAAAGCCGTGGTCGAGATCGGCGTCGTTGATCTTCGGCGCCGAGATGCCGCGGCCGCGCAGCGCGCCGGCAATGGCCACGAAGGGGCGGACGTCCTCGGCGAGATGCACGGCGCCGCTGTAGGGCTTCCCGTTGTAGATCGCCGGCCCATCGGGCCGCTTCGGCGAGTTCATCAGGATGAAGACGCGCTCGCCCTTATGGAGCCGCGCATAGGACCGGGTCGAGGCGTCACCGGCCATGCGTTCGCGGCGGGATTTGGCGTGGCCGGCCTCGGTGAGGAATTCGCGCAGGACCTTGAGACGCGCGACGATCGCGGCGGCCTTGCCGGTGCCGGTGATCTCGGCGCTGCGCGCGGTGTCGCCCTGGGATGCATCGTGGCGCAGCGCGATGTCGATGCGATCATGCGGCAGCTCGCCGCCGGCGCGTTCCGGCCATTCGATCAGCACGACCGTGGCTTCGGGCAGCGGTGACAGGCCGATCTCCTCCAGCTCCGACGCATCGCTGATGCGGTAGAGATCGGCATGCACTAGCGCGAAGCTCGGCAGATCGTAGCTCTGCGCCAGAGTGAAGGTCGGGCTCGGCACTTCGAGCTCGGCATCATCGGCGAGGTAGCGGATCATCGCCCGTGCCGCAGCGGTCTTGCCGGCGCCGAGATCGCCCGTGAGCGTGATCAGCACGCCCGGGCCGATCAGCAAAGCGAGGTCGGCCATCAAGGCGGCGGTCGCGGTCTCGTCCGCCAGCGCGGTGGTGAATGTCAGTCGGTCCGTCATTCCGCGGCGTTGCGTTGCGCGATGTGGTCGGTCGGGAAGTCACAGGTGACCGTGGTGCCCTTGCCGACCACCGAATCCATCCGCACCTTGCCGCCATGCAGCTCGACGAAGGAGCGCACCAGCGACAAGCCGAGTCCGGCCCCGCGATGGCGCGAGCCCTGCGAGCGGCTGACGAACCAGTCGAACATCTGGTCCTTGAGATCGGGCGGAATGCCGGGTCCGGAATCGGTGACCGAGAACGCGACGCTGTGGTCGGTTCGGCGGGCGCTGACCAGGACGGTCGAATCCTGCGGCGAGAAGCCCACCGCATTGGCGAGCAGATTATAGAGCACCTGCACGACGCGGCGCTCGTCGCCGACGAAGGTGCCGACATTCGGATCGACCTGGACCTTGAGGCGGATGCGGTCGGTGGCCAGCCGGTCCTGCACGCCTTCCGCCGCAGCCTCGATCGCCTTGGCGGCGTCCACCGGCCCGAGTTCGAGCTTCATCGCGCCGGCGTCGATGGTGGCGAGGTCGAGAATGTTGTTGGTGAGGGCCAGCAGCGCGTTGGTCGATTTGGTGACGTAGTCGAGATATTCGGCCTGCTTCGGCGTCAGCGGCCCGGTCGACGGGTCGGACAGGAAATGCGCGAAGCCGATGATCGTGGTCAGCGGCGCGCGCAGCTCGTAGGAGACGTGGTGGACGAAGTCGATCTTCATCTGCCCGGCGGCTTCCAGCGCCTCGTTGCTCTCGCGCAGCGCGCGCTCGACATTCTCGGTGTCGGTGATGTCCTGGAAGGTCAGCATGGTCGCGCCGTCGGGCAAGGGGCGGCTCATGCAATCGAGGACGCTGCCGTCCTTGCGCTCGAGCTTCAGCGCGATGTCGAGACGGTTCTCGATCGAGGTGATGGCCTCGCGGATGGTACGCCAGGCGACGGCGTCGTCGTACAGCTGATGGCACCAGGATTCGACGGCGTCGATGTGCGGATGCTCGCGCAGTTGATCCGGTGACAGCCGCCACATCTTGGCGAAAGCGGGATTGAACAGCTCGACGCGGCCATTGGAGCCGAACACCGCGACGCCCTCGGCGAGGCTGTCGAGCGTCTCGCGCTGGACCCCGGATCAGTCCGTCGAAGCGGCGGGCGAGCGCGAAGCTCTCGGTGACATCGTCGAACAGATAGGTCACGCCGCCTTCCGGATTGGGCGTGGTGACCACGGAGAGCGCGCGGCCATCCGGCAGGAACCAGGTGTCCTTGGCCGCCTCGACGGCGCGATAGGCCTCGTGCAGCTTGGCCTTCCAGGCGCGGAAGTCTGCCTGCTCGGGCAATTTGCGCGCGGCGCGCAGGCGGTCGAGCACCGAGGAATCGTCCGGCTGGCTGTCGAGGAAGGCGGGGTCGAGATCCCACAGGCGCCGATAGGAATCATTGTAGAAAGAGAGCCGGCGCTGGCCATCGAACACGGCGACGCCGGATGAAAGCTGGTCGAGCGTGCGGCGATGCGCCTCGGCCATGCGCACCAGGGCGGTGCGCAGCGCTGCAGCCTCGCTGGCATCGATGGCGACGCCGGCGCTGCCATTGCTCAAGGTGAAGGCGTGCACATCGTGCATGCGGCGCTCGCCGCCGGTCACGATCGGCAGCCGGCCCTCGAAGCGGCCGGCGGCGCCAAGCGCGCGCTGCAGGTCGGTGCGGTCGGCGGAATCGAGCAGTTCGAGATTGCGGCTGATCGCGTCGGGGACGTCACGGGCGTCGGCGGCGCGCGCATAGGCGGCGTTGACATAAGTGAGCGCGCCATTGGCCTGCCGCGCCCAGACCGGCCAGGGCAGGGCGGCGGCGAGCGCGCGCAGCGACTCGGTCTCCTCGCCGAGCGCCTTGAACCTCAGCTGGGTCTCGGCGAGCTCGCGGCGCAGGCCCGACAATTCGCGGATGCGCACGATGGCCTGACCGCCAATGGCGCGGCCCATCGCCTCGATGGCATGGCCATGCGAGCTGGTGAGATGCAGCAGGAAGCCTTCGCCGGCCTCGCGCAGCGCATCGACCGCGCGATCGAGCTGCAGCGCCGGCTCCGGCGGCAGCCAGCTGCCGAAGGCGAGGATGCGTTGCGGCTGATCCTGGGGCACGAGCATCGAGGTGTCGCCGGAGATCTGCGGGCGATGGCCGCCGGCCGGCCAGGCGATCAGGATCTGCGGCTCGGCAAACAGCAGCGCGCGGTAGCGATCGGCCTGCAGCTGCAGCGCGGCGACATCGGCACGCAGCCGCGCTTCCTTGCGTGCGGCTGCCAGCCGCGTGCGCACCAGCGCCACGGCGGCGACCACCGAGAAGCCAAGCAGCGCCAGCATCGCCGTCACCTCGGCGACGTCCTGACGGCTCAATTCGAACAGCGTCGTGACTGCATCCGCCGGCACGCCATTGCCTGCAAAACCCGGTGTCGCCGGAGCAAGCGCGGTCGCTGCGAGCCCGATCAGGCCCTTGCGCGCGAGTGACGTGCATGACAGCAGCGTCTGACGCATCACCACGATCACGCCCGACATTTTTGCCCCAAACCGCACGAAGTTCCGCGCGGCGCCGATCGCGTCGACCGCGCCGTTTCACGAATCAATCAACAATACCCGCTTCGGGACTCCAGCGGTAAGAGTCCAGACCGTGAACGGTGGTTGCGTGTGAGGAAAATGCGTCTATCGATCGGCGCTTTCGAGTCCAAATGGTGGCGACCCGTGTTTCAACGGCCCGTCGACCCGAAGCCTCCGCTGCCGCGCGCCGTCGCCGACAATGTCGTGGTGATGGAAAGCGCGGCGCGTGCGACGGAAGCGATCACCATCTGCGCGATGCGTTCGCCGCGGCGGATCGTAAACGGTTCCTTGCCGTGATTGATCAAGAGCACGCAGATCTCGCCGCGATAGTCCGCGTCGACCGTGCCGGGTGCATTCAGCACGGTGACGCCGTGCCGCGCCGCCAGCCCCGAGCGGGGCCGCACCTGCGCCTCATAGCCGTCCGGCAGCGCCAGCGACAGACCGGTCGGAACCATCGCTTGACTGCCGGGGTCGAGCACCAGCGGCGCATCGGCGGCAACAGCGGCGAGCAGATCCATGCCGGCGGCATGCGCGGTCTGATAGGCCGGCAGCGGCAGGCCCTCGCCATGCGGCAGGATCTGAACGTCGATCGCAATCGTCTCGGTCACGCGGCGGGTCCTATCGTTCGGGCGATCTCGGCGACCAGAGCGGTCGCGACCTCGTCCTTGGTCATGATCGGCCAGGACGCGACATGGACGCCCTCGGTATCCTTCGTCAAGAGATGCACGGTGTTGCGGTCGCCGCCCATCACCCCGGTCGCGGGCGAGACGTCGTTGGCAACGATCCAGTCGCAGCCTTTGCGCGCGAATTTGGCTTTGGCGTTGTCCAGCAGATGCTCGGTCTCTGCGGCGAAGCCGATCACCAGTCCCGGCCGCTTCTCCTTCAGCTTGGAGATGGTGGCGAGGATGTCCGGGTTCTCGACCAGTGTGAGCGGCGGGATCGCCTTGTCGGTCTTCTTCAGCTTCTGGCCGCCTTCATGGGCGACGCGCCAGTCGGCGACCGCCGCGGCGAAGATCGCGACGTCGGCGGGCAGCTCGGCCTCGACCGCGTCGAGCATCTGCCGCGCCGACTCGACATGCGTGACCCTGACCCCCTTGGGATCGGTCAGCTCGACCGGACCGGCGATCAGCCGCACATCGGCGCCGGCGGCCTGGGCGGCAGCGGCGATCGCAAAGCCTTGCTTGCCGGAGGAGCGGTTGGCGATGTAGCGTACCGGGTCGATCGCCTCATGGGTCGGCCCGGCCGTGATCAGCACCCGGCGGCCGGCCAGCGGGCGCGGCGTCGGCGGCTTCAGCATCGCCACCACGGCGTCGGCGATCTCGGTCGGCTCGGCCATGCGGCCGACGCCAGCCTCGCCCTTTTCGGCCATCTCCCCGGCATTCGGCCCGATCATCTGGATGCCGTCGCGCTGCAGCGTGGCCGCGTTGCGGCGCGTGGCCGGGTTGCTCCACATCATCGGGTTCATGGCCGGCGCCAGCAGGATCGGCCGGCTCGCGGCGAGCAGCACCGCGCTGGCGAGATCGTCGGCGGCACCCTGCGCCATCTTGGACATCAGATCGGCAGTGGCCGGCGCCACCACGATCAGGTCGCAGTCGCGTGCCAGCCGGATGTGGCCGACATCGAACTCGCTGCGCGCATCGAACAGGTCGGTGAAGACGCGCTCGCCCGACAGCGCCGACGCGGCGAGCTCGGTGACGAACTGCGTCGCCGCCTTGGTCAGCACGCAGCGGACCTGGATGTGGCGCTCCTTCAGCCGCCGGATCAGGTCGAGCGACTTGTACGCGGCGATGCCGCCGCCGATGATCAGGGTGACGCGGGCTTCGCGTGCGACGCCGGGCTGCGGCACCATCGACTCGGGCACGGCGGCCGGCGTGGGCGGCGCCGTCGGCGGTTCGGACGGATCCGCCGGCTCGATCAGTCCGCGCAGGATGACCCGGACTTCCTCCTCGACCGAGCGGCCATTCTGCGCCGAGCGCAGCCGCAGATAGGTCTTGAGCGTCTCGTCGAGCTTGCGGATGGTCAGGCTGGCCATGACCGCCTCCCCAGCATTGTCCTTATGAAGGCAATGCTAGCAAAACTTGCAGGCAGTGCAATCGTATTTCGAGAGCTGAAGGGAGCTGTCGCCGAGCAGGCGGTCTGCTCCCTCTCCCCGTTCTTACGGGGAGGGGCAGAGGTGCGCCGTGCTCGCGGTGAGAGCTGGGCTCTCACGGCGTCACAGCCGGAGCACTGCGAACAGGATGCCGATGAAGGTCAGCGCGATGACCCACAGCGCGATGGCACGCCAGCGGCTCTTCTTGCCTTCGGTGCGGCCCATCGCGGCGATAGTCTCGGGTGACAGGCGGAGGCCGTCGCGGGTCATGGTTTCCATGTGCTCGAGCACGGCGGCGGCGCGCGCGGCGAGCACCGGCAAGGTCGCGGTCAGCCGGGCGAGCTCGCCGATGCCGGTGACGGCCCCCTCGATGCGGCCGAGCGGGCCGAGATTGCGCTCGATCCATTCGCGCACCACGGGATCGGCGATCTTCCAGATGTCGAGCTTGGGGTCGAAGCCGCGCGCGACACCCTCGACCACCACCATGGTCTTCTGCAGCAGGATCAGCTCTGGCCGGGTGCGCATGTCGAACAGGCCGGTGACCTCGAGCAGAAGGGTCAGCAGCTTGGCCATCGAAATCTCTTCGGCCGTGCGGTTGTGGATCGGCTCGCCGATGGCGCGGATGGCCTGCGCGAAATTCTCCACCGAATGATGCGGCGGCACGTAGCCGGCCTCGAAATGCACCTCGGCGACGCGGCGATAGTCGCGGGTGATGAAGCCGAGCAGGATCTCGGCGAGGAAACGCCGCTCCTTCATGCCGAGCCGGCCCATGATGCCGAAATCGACCGCAACGAGACGCCCTTCCTTGTCGAGGAAGAGATTGCCCGGATGCATGTCGGCATGGAAGAAGCCGTCGCGCAGGGCGTGGCGCAGGAAGCTCTGGATCACCTTGCGGCCGATGTCGGGCAGGTCGACGTCGGCCTGGGCGAGGCGGGCGTGGTCGTTCAGCGCGATGCCGTCGATCCACTCCATGGTCAGGACGTTGTTCGCGGTGCGGTCCCAGTCGACGGTCGGCACGCGGAAGTCCGGATCGTCGCGCGTGTTCTCGGCCATCTCCGACAGCGCGGCGGCCTCGAGACGGAGATCCATCTCCATCGCCACCGAGCGCGACATCGTGTTGATGACCTCGACGAGGCGCAGCCGGCGCGCTTCCGACGAATGCGCCTCGGCCTTCTCGGCCACGAAGAAGAAGTCCGAGAGGTCACGGCGAAACCGTGCGGCCACGTTCGGCCGAAGCACCTTGACGGCGACGGCGTGGCGGATGCCGTCGCGCTCGACCTCGCCGCGATGGACCTGGGCGATCGAGGCGGCGGCGACCGGGGCGCTGAGCGAGACGAACACCTGGCTGATCGGCCGCTCCAGCGCGGTCGCGATGACAGTTTCGGCCTCGGCCTGCGGAAACGGCGGCAGCCGGTCCTGCAAGGATTCGAGATCGCGCGCCATGACGACGCCGACGACGTCGGGCCGGGTCGCGAGGAACTGGCCGAGCTTGAGATAGGCCGGCCCCATCCGCTCCAGGGCGCGGGACAGCCGCGGCCCGGACTTGGCGCCGGGACGCTCGACGAGACGCGCCAGCTTCAGCGCAAGTTGGCCGGGCGGCGGCGCTAGGCTCGGGTCGACAGCCCCGAACACACCCTCGCGCGCGAACACGAAGGCGGCCCGGGCGAGACGCGTGATATGGGTCAGTGCGGAGATCACAAACGCCAGCCGGAATGAAGCGCGACGATGCCGCCGGAGAGGGTCTGCCAGGAGACGCGCGAGAAGCCCGCCGCCGAGATCATCTCGGCGAAGGCATTGGGACGCGGAAACTGGCGGATCGATTCGACGAGATAGCGGTAGGACTCGGCATCGCCGGTGACGGCGCGGCCGAGCTGCGGGATCACGTTGAACGAGAACAGGTCGTAGAGCTTGTCGAGCCCGGGCACCTCGACGGTGGAGAATTCCAGGCACAGAAAGCGGCCGCCATGCTTGAGCACGCGATAAGCCTCGGCGAGCGCCAGCTCGATCTGCGGCACGTTGCGGATGCCGAAGGCGATCGTATAGGCGTCAAAGGACCGGTCGGGAAAGGCGAGCTTCTCGGCATTGCCCTCGACGAACGACACCTTGTCCTCGAGATATTGCTTCAGCGCACGCTGGCGGCCGACCTCGAGCATGTCGCCATTGATGTCGCAGACGGTGGCGTGAAAGCCTGCACCCGCCTTCTTGGCGGCACGGAAGGAGACGTCGCCGGTGCCGCCCGCGACGTCGAGCAGCGCGAACGGCGCATCGCTCTTCGGCGGGTTCAGCGTGTTGATCATGATGTCCTTCCAGACGCGGTGCAGTCCTGCAGACATCAGGTCGTTCATCAGGTCATAGCGCTGTGCCACGCTGTGAAACACGTCGTTCACCAGCGTCTGCTTCTCGCCCAGCGGAACGTCCCTGAAGCCGAAATGAGTGGTCTGGTCCGTCTGATCCATCACCCTTACTCCGATACGGCACCATAGCGCCGGTGCGGCCAAGGCGCTATCACGTCAGCTGGACAAGGTGAATGGTCGTGGACGCAAAAGGTGAAATGAACCGCCATGCCTGAGCTGCCCGAAGTCGAGACCGTCCGGCGCGGGCTGCAGCCGGTCATGGAGGGGGCCAAGATCGTCACCGCCGAAGCGCGGCGCGGCGATCTCCGGTTTCCCTTCCAACCCGATTTTGCGAAGCGCCTGCAGGGCCAGACCGTGAGGGGGCTCGGCCGCCGCGCCAAATATCTGCTGGCCGATCTCAGCTCGGGCGACGTGCTGCTGATGCATCTGGGCATGTCCGGCTCGTTCCGGGTCATCAAGCCTGAGCATGAGGAGACGCCAGGCGAGTTTCATTATCCGCGCGGCAAGGACAGCGTGCATGATCACGTGGTGTTTCACATGTCCTCGGGCGCCGACATCGTGTTCAACGATCCGCGCCGGTTCGGCTTCATGAAGATCATCGGCCGCGGCGAGATCGAGCGCGAGCCGCATCTGAAGGATCTCGGGCCGGAGCCGCTCGGCAATGAATTCGACGCGACGATGCTGGCAACGGCCTGCGCGGGCAAGAAGACCAGCCTGAAGGCGGCGCTGCTCGATCAGCGCGTCGTCGCCGGGCTCGGCAACATCTATGTCTGCGAGGCGCTGTTCCGGGCGCATCTGTCGCCGCGACGGCTGGCGGCGACGCTCGCCACCAGGAAGGGCGAGCCGACCGATCATGCCAGGCGGCTGGTCGAGGCGATCCACACCGTGCTCAACGAGGCGATCCGCGCCGGCGGCTCGTCGCTGCGTGATCACCGCCAGACGAGCGGCGAGCTCGGCTATTTCCAGCACTCGTTCCAAGTCTATGACCGCGAGGGCGAACCGTGCCGGACCGACGGCTGCGGCGGCGTGGTGAAACGCTTCGTGCAGAACGGCCGCTCGACCTTCTGGTGTCCGAAGTGCCAGCGGTGAGGTGACGGCTGGCGTGCCTGAACGGACCGCGGTGCGCTTGTAGGGGCAGGGGGCCGGCGTATACTGCTGCCATGGCTGTCAGCGCGCCCGAATTGAAGGCATTCCTGCTTGCCACGCCGTTCTTCGGCGGCCTGTCGGATTCGAGCCTCGATCTGCTGGTCGCGAGGCTGGTCGAGCGCCGGTTTGCGAACGGTGACACCATCGTCGCCGAGGGCGAACCGGGACGCGCGATGTTCGTCGTGCACAGCGGGACGCTGGGCGTCAGCGAGCGCCTGGAGACCGGCGGCGTCATCAGGATGTCGAGCCTCACGCCCGGCGACTTCTTCGGTGAGATGACCTTGCTGGAAATGCAGAACAGGTCGGCCACGGTGGTCGCGGAAACGCCGACCGTGCTGTACGAGCTGACGGCACGAGAGCTCTATGCGTTCTACAAGGCCGACATCCACGCTTATGTGATCGTGATGCAGAATATCAATCGCGAGCTATGCCGCCGGCTGCGCCGTGCTGACGCGCGCATCAAGGCGCTGGAGATGCGGGAGGCGGGATCGCGGTCGATCCGCGGCGACGCCGACCTGCTATAGACCGGCGTCCCAGGATGAACTCGCCTCGTTCGCCGAGGTCGCGACGGCGTTGGTCAGCAGGGAATGCAGCTCGGTCCGTGGCGAGAGCCGCATGCGCGACTCGTCAACTTCGATCAGTCGCGTCTCGACCCACTGCCACAGCAGCCGGATCTCGCTGGCCGATTTTCCACTGGCATGGAATTCGGTGACTCCCAATCCGGCAGCCAGCGCATCCTGATGATCGTTGCGTAATGTGACCAGTGGTTTGGCGACGACATCGGCGAGATCGCGATCGTTGTGGCACAGCGCGTTCGCCGCTTCGCTGGCGCGCGGGCCACGATGCGGCGCCTGGTTGAGCACAAAGGCGAACCGTCTGTGGCTGGCCCGGATGATCTTCACGGTGGGCGCCGATGCAACGATGTCCGCGACACAGGGGCGCGCCGGCACCAGGCACAGATCGGCCTGCTCGATCGCGACGCGGGTCAGTTCATTGATGCCGCTCGACGTGTCGATGACGGCGAGCGTGACGCCGCCTCGCGCGAACGCATCGAGGCGGCGGCCGATATCAGCGGGCTGTTGAATGGGTTCGACGAGGGGTTCGGCCAGTCCGCGGCAGCTCTGCCAATAAGACAAGGTGCCCTGCGGATCGGTCTCGATCAGGCGAACAATTTCGCCGGCCTGTTGTGCGGCCACGGCCAATCCCATCGCCAGCGTACTCTTGCCGCTGCCGCCCTTCTGCGTGGCCAATACGATCGTGCGCATCATGCGATCCCCCGCTGGTCCGCAAAAGCCGGTTGCAGACCCCCGCAACGGAAGCACCGTTCGAACCGCCGGCAGGATTGCTGCTGATCGCTCGCCTGTGAGCGGATCGACTCGAATGGCATGACTCGAATCGCAAGCTTTCACGTCCCGCAGCAACTATGACACTTGTGTGACGAATGTAAATGTCAGACGCGCAGCAGGCGCGCGCCGCGCAGAGTTGATAGTTGTGTGACGTGGGTCGTAGCATCCGATCGCGTTTGCGGATGAGGATCGCGCAAAAATATCCGGCCGCTCGTTTGGCGAGCGGCCGGATAGGCGGCGAATCATTTGCGTGTGCGTAGAGGGGCGCAGCGCCGGAGCGCGGCCTACAGTCCGGCTTTCCAGTTGATGCCATTGTCGGCCCAGGTGGGATAGACCCGGGTCACCGGCAGCTTGGGTTCCTCGGCCGGCGGCGTCAGCATGATCGGGAATTCGACCTCGGCGTGCTCGCTCGCCTCCTTCAGCTCGCCTGCCTCATTCATGACGTGGTCGCCGGCGAGCTTGCCGGCGGTCCAGCGCCACAGGCTCTTGATCTCCTGTGCCGACTTGCCGCCGGGATCGAACTCGCTGACGCCGAGGCCGGCGGCGAGCGCATCCTGGTGGTCGTTGCGCATCATGATGAAGGGTTGCGCCAGCACCTCGGCGATATCGCGCGGCGCGTCGGCATCGAGCGCGGTGGTCGCGTCGGTGATGCGGTGGCCGCCGCGGATCGGGGCCTGGTTGAGCACGAAGGCGAACGGCTTGCGCCAAGCTCTGACGACGCTCAGCGTCGGCGCCGTGGCCTCGATGTCAGCGACGCTGGGGCGCGCCGGGATCAGGCAGAGATCGCAATAGCGGATCGCCGCGGTGGTCGACGCGGTGATGCCCGCCCCGGTATCGATCACGCAGACAGTCACGCCGTCGCTGGCGAGCGCCGCGAGGCGCGTCTCGATCATCTTCGCGTCGTAAACGGCTTCGACGATCGGCTCGTCCGTCGTGCGGCGCGCCTGCCATTTCGACAGCGTGCCCTGGCGATCGGTCTCGATCACTCGCACTCTATGGCCGGCCTGCTGCGCAGCCACGGCCAGACCAATAGCCAGCGTGCTCTTGCCGCTGCCGCCCTTCTGCGTGGCCAAAACGATCGTGTACATCGGGAGACAGTCCTTCGGATGTTGACGGAACCAATGAGAACGCCAAAGCTGAGCGCATCGCGGTAGCGCGGTGCAGAGCTATTCTCGCTCAGGACAGTCCCGGCCCGATCCGACGCAGAACGAGGGATCGCGGTGGTCCGAATCAGCACGCCGACAAAACTGTTCGAACTATTTCACGCGCGGCCTGGGCTTGCACAGACCGGTTGATTACGGCGGGAGCCGTTCCGAGTTGATAGCAAGGTGCTAGGAAGTCAGCGGCTGCATGCCGCGGGCAAGGGTTCGGCATCGTCGAGCCTCCTCCCGTGCAGTCGCGATCCTGCACGTCAGATCCTCGCCGGCCGCCGTCGGGCCCTTAATTTTTTCTAAAATGTCATGCTTAATTTTGCGTAAACGCCGCGGTCAACGCACCGCACCGCAGCGGCGGCGCGTCACGCCTCATCGGCGAAAACGTCGATGCCGAGACTGCGCAGCAGATGATGCTGCTGGCTCGCCGAGATCTGCAGGCCCGAAAAGCTTTTGATGTCCTGCAGGTCGAAACCCGTGAGGTCGGCGCCGCGCAGGTCCGCTCCCGAGAGGTCGGCCAGACGCAAGGCCGCATGGCTGAGATCGCTGCCGCGCAGCGAGGCATTGACCAGCGAGGTGCCCTGCAGCTCCGCGCCGGAGAGATTGCAGTCGAGAATGCGGAGCGAGGACAGGTCGGTCTCGCGCAGCACCGCATTGTCCATCCGGCAGCGCTCGAACGTGCCCGCCAGCCGCACCGGCTTCTTCGACCTGGTGCGCGCCGACGAAAAGGCAAAGGCCGGCTTCTCGAACACCACGCCGGACATCCGGCAATCGGAAAACGTCACGTCCCATAGCTCGCAGGCGTTGAAGGTCGTGAGCATCAGGTCACAGTTGCGGAAGACCGCGCCACGAAGGTCGCAGAAGCGGAACGTGCAGCCCTGGGCGCGCTCGGCGTCGAAGAAGCGGCATTCCTCGAACCGTGCACCCGAGAAATTCACGTTCGCGAATTCGCAGTGGCTGAACCGGGTCGTCGTCCATCGTGACAGCGCGAGTCCACCGCCGACAAAGCGGGTGGAATCGGCGCTGCAGTTCACGAATTGCGCCGAGTCGGGCGTGTCGTCATCGAAGCTGAACTCCGAGAGGTCCGTGGCCGTCAGGCTGGCGCTGCGCTGCAAGGCGCGGCGCAGGGCGTCGTGGTCGTGCTCGGACATCGTCGCCGCTCCGCGCTTGGACAATGGCGCTATTTGCGCACGCAGATGACCCGCACGGTGGCGGCCTTGGCGTCGAGCGACGTGCCGTCAGGCGTGACGCCGTGCGACTTCAGAAAGGCGCGCGTCGCCTCCGCGCTGACCATTACGGCCTGCGTCGCCGGGATCATGGCCGTGCCGGCGAGCACGCCGGGCTTCAGCAGCGTGATGCCGGCGAAACGGCCGTCGCCATCCAGTGCGGCGCCGCCGGAGAAGCCGAGGCCCGGCGCCGGCGCGAGCGCGGCATCGCCGCTGCCAGCCCCGGCGAGCTGCGCCTTGACGGTGCTGATCGCAGCTCCGCCGCCCTGGCTCTGCGGATCGGCGATGCCGACGATGTCGATGGATGATTTGGCGCTGGCGCCCGACAGCGCCAGCGGTTTCAGGCCGCGGGCGCCGTAGATCCGCAGCAGCGCCAGTCCGCGCTCCTTGTCCTCGGCCACGCGCTCGGCATGGCCGAACCCCGGGATGGTGAGCGCCACGCAGCCATCGGTGACCTCGCGGTCGGCGATGATGGTGCCGTCCTGGGTCGCAATGACGCCCGTGCCGTAGTCGACGCTCCGCCGCGGTGCCGGCGCAGCGGCTTGCGTCGCCGGGAACGGCGTGAAGGCGCTCGACATTGCGATCACCACCGGCTCGACGGTGTTCTCGGTGGCCTGGTCGTAGAGGATGGTCAGGATGCGGACCTCGTCGCCCTTGAAGGTGCCGCGGATGTAGAACTTCTTCAGGTTCTGCAGGCCGGAGAGCACGAAGAAGTCAGGCTTGACGACGCTGTAGTCGACCGTGCGGCCGGGCTCCTTCTTCTCGCGGTCGGCCAGCGCCGCACTGGTCGGGCTGGCCTCCTTGCGGCGTGACAGCACGACTTGCACGGTGCCGGTGGGCGAGCTCCATTTCGAGCCGCTGCCGTCGCTGCTCTGTTGCGGCACCAGCCTGGTCGGAATCCCGACGCGCGCGCCGCTGACCGGCTCGGTCACGAGCTTCCAGCCGACGCTCTCCTGCTTGCGGCGGGCGGTGTCGGCGAGCACGGCGCGCTCCTGCGGATTGAGCACACCGGTCGGCTTGCCGCCCTTGAGCTTCTGATACTCCTTGATCGCGTTGACCATGCGCTCGCTGACCTCGCCGGTGATGGCGCCATTGTACTGGCCGACCCAGGCGAGATCGGATTGCAGCGCAAGCCGTTCGGCCTGTCCCATTGCATTGGCGGTGTCGGCCGGCGCCTGCACGCCGGGTCGGGCCGGCTGGGTCGCGACCGGCTTCGGCTTGGCGCCCGGCAGCACACCCTGCGGCGCTGGTGCGGGTGTCGTCTGTGCCAGGGCCGATACGCATACGCTGACTGCGCTCGCGCAGATGAAGGTTGCCGTGGCCAGCCGTCTCATGACAAATCCCGCTGCTCTTGCCGCTGACATAAATAAGCACATCTGCTTGGTCGGTCACAATCCGGCGAGGGTTCAGTGTGGAGATCCGCGGTCTCCATCACGGCCGACGGCGATGCGGCAGCGAAAGGACGTTGTGCAGAGATGCTGAGCGACGAGGAATTGGAGCGCTACGCCCGTCATATCGTGCTGCGCGATGTCGGGGGGCCCGGACAGGCCGCACTGAAGCGCGCGTCGGTGCTGGTGATCGGCGCGGGTGGACTCGGGGCGCCGGCGCTGATGTATCTCGCCGCTGCCGGCGTCGGCACCATCGGTATCGTCGATGACGATGTGGTGTCGTTGTCGAACCTGCAGCGCCAGGTGATTCACGCGACGCCCGATATCGGTCGTCCCAAGGTCGAGAGTGCCGCGGAGCGCATCAACGCGCTCAACCCGCATGTCTCGGTCATCGCGCACCGGACCTGGCTCAACGCCGACAATGCCCTCGCGCTGATCGGCGGCTATGATCTCGTGCTTGACGGCTCCGACAATTTCGACACCCGCTATCTCGCCTCCGATGCCTGCTTCCTGGCCGAAAGGCCGCTGATATCAGGCGCGCTCGGCACCTTCGATGCGTCGCTGACGACGATCCGCGCCCATGAGCGCAACGAGAACGGCGAGTTCAATCCGACCTATCGCTGCCTGTTTCCGGAGCCGCCGCCGCCCGGCACGGTGCCGGCCTGCGCCGAGGCCGGCGTGATGGGCGCGCTTGCCGGCATGCTCGGCTCGATGATGGCGCTGGAGGCGATCCGCGAGATCGTCGGTTTTGGCGAGGGGCTCGTTGGCCGTCTGCTGATGCTCGATGCGCGCACCCTGCGGTTCGAGACGCTGCGTTATAAGCGAGATCCGGCCAATCCGCTGAATGGCGATGGGCCCGTCATTGCGGATTTGAGTCCGCATCGGAAGTCGTGAAGTAGCGAGTATCCCGCCCCACACGCCGGTGTCGTCCCGGACAAGCCCGCCGACGCAACGCGTCGTCGGGCGCCGATCCGGGACCCATACTCCGTAAAGTCGATGAGGTGCGCGGAACGCGCCGCGTGCCTGTTTCGGGCATCACGCGGTATGGGTCCCTGCGTGCGCAGGGACGACGGCGGTTGCTGAGTGGACGGATCGACCTACAACATGCTCGGCAGCACGCGGTCCGGCGGGCGGTGGTTGTCGAGGAAGGTCTTGATGTTGATGATGACCTTCTCGCCCATTTCGACGCGGCCTTCGATGGTGGCCGAGCCCATATGCGGCAGCAAGGTCACCTTGCCGGATTTGGCGAGCCGCACCAGCCGCGGATTGACCGCCGGCTCGTGCTCGAACACGTCGAGGCCTGCGCCCGCGATATCGCCGGCTTCGATCAGCCGCGTCATCGTCTCCTCGTCGATCACCTCGCCGCGCGCGGTGTTGACGATGTAGGCATCCTTGCGGATCAGCTTCAGCCGGCGCGCGGACAGCAGGTGGAACGTCGCCGGCGTGTGCGGGCAGTTCACCGAGATGATGTCCATCCGGGCCAGCATCTGGTCGAGGCTTTCCCAATAGGTGGCGCCGAGTTCGTCGGCGATGACGGGCGCGACCGGACGGCGGTTGTGATAATGGATCTGCAGGCCGAAGGCGCGGGCGCGCCGCGCCACCGCCTGGCCAATGCGGCCCATGCCGATAATGCCGAGCCTTTTTCCCCCGATACGATGGCCGAGCATCCAGGTCGGCGACCAGCCCGCCCAGTTCTTGCCTTCGGTGAGGATCGAGGCGCCCTCGATCAGCCGGCGCGGAACGCTGAGAATCAGCGCCATCGTCATGTCGGCGGTGTCCTCGGTCAGGACCTTCGGCGTGTTGGTGACGGTGATGCCGCGCGCGACCGCCGCCGCTACGTCGATATTGTCGACGCCATTGCCGAAATTGGCGATCATCCGCAGCTTGCAATCGGGCTGATTCAGAATGTCAGCGCTGATGTGGTCGGTGACGGTCGGAACCAGCACCTCGGCGGTGCGCACCGCGTCGGCGAGCTGCTCCTGGCTCATCGGCTCGTCGTCGAGATTGAGTCGCGCGTCGAACAGCTCGCGCATCCGCGTCTCGACCGAGTCCGGCAGCTTGCGTGTCACGACGACGAGGGGCTTTTTCCTAGCTGACATGTGCTGCTCTCATGAGATCCTTCAGACCTCATTAACCGGGTTCGCCGAAACTACCGTCGTCGTCTGAGAACGGCGTTTCCCTGGACTGGTCGTGTCGGATCTCGCAGGTGGGTCGATCCGTCCCTGACAGGGTTTCGCGAGCGATTCTCAGGCGCTTCCTGGCCGCTTGTGTTCGGTCTTGTCTAGCAGAAGGCCGGGCCAAGACAAGAAGCCAACGGCGGGCCGGGACTTGCGCTACGGCAAGCCCTCTCTGTGCACGAAGGGGGGCAGCCGAGCGGTTCGATGGGGATCGGGCGAGGGATTGCCGGCGACCAGATCGGAGCGCGGCGGTCCTTGCGAGGGAGAGTGAGTTGAGTTCGATGGCGTTAGGGCGTTTCGGTATGGTCGCGGTGCTCATGCTCTGTCTGTTCGACGGAGCGGTCGGCAGCGGCGCTGCGGCAAAAGATGTGGCTCTCTCCACCAGCGGCCTGCCTGTGCCGCGTTATGTCAGCCTGAAATCGGATCATGTGAATGTCCGCGCGGGTCCGACCAAGGACAATGACGTGGCCTGGGTCTACACCCGGTCCGGCCTGCCGGTCGAAATCACCGCCGAATATGAGAACTGGCGGCGCGTGCGCGACTCAGAAGGCTCTGAGGGCTGGGTGTATCATTCCCTGTTGTCCGGACGCCGCACGGCCGTCGTGACCATGAAGAACAAGGATGATCTGGCCGCGGTCTATGACAGCCCGAGCGCGTCGGGCGCGGTGACGGCACGACTGCAGGTCGGCGTCATCGCCCAGGTCAAGAAGTGCAGCAATGGCTGGTGCCGCGTGCTCGGCAACGGCTTCGACGGCTGGATCGAGCAGCAGCGGCTGTGGGGCGTCTACGCCGACGAGCAGGTGAACTGACGGCAGCCGCCGGACGGTTCGGCGTGTTGCGTGCCGCGTGACGCAATTCCGCTGCCGTGCAGACAACAAAATGCCCGCCGTCAAGGCGGGCATTACCGAAACGCTGCTCTCCAGACCGGTCTGCTCAGCGCTTCTTGCGCAGCCGGACCACCATGTCGATACGGGCGATCTCGTAGCCGTCCGGAGCCTCGGGCAGTTTCGACAGCGCGAGATGCTGATCCGGAATATCGACCAGCTCGTGGTTGTTCTCAAGGTAGAAATGGTGATGGGCGGTGACGTTGGTATCGAAATAGGTCTTGGTGCCGTCAACGCTGACTTGGCGCAGTAGTCCTGCGTCCGTCAGCTGGTTCAGCGTATTGTAGACCGTGGCGAGCGAGACCGGCACCTTCGCCAGGGTCGCTTCCTCGTAGAGCATTTCGGCCGTCAGGTGCCGCGCACCCTTGCCGAACAGCAGCCAGCCGAGCGCCATGCGCTGGCGAGTCGGGCGTAACCCGGCCGCCTGCAGCATCTCGTTGACGTCATGCCACGGACAGCCGTTAAGAGCCGGCTGACGTCCGCTCCCAAGACCTTCCGGGGTACCCCGGTCATGGCCACTCATCGAGGCGTTGTTGCTCGCATCCACTTCAAGCACCACAGAATTCGCTCTCATCCACAACTGATATAGGGACGAAGTCGGTCAGATGCAAGCTTATCGCAACTGACCGATCTAGAACGCCCCTAAACTGCGTCTGGCGCCCGACCCGGTTGCGGACCGGGATCCTGCAGCGATTTAGCGGGACACCCGCATTGACGCCGCAAACCCCTATGTTAGAGAGCGCCCGGACCCGATTTGCCTGGCGCTGCGAGCGTGACCGGCTCTGGCGGCCGTATTCGCGGATCCATATGTCGGTCCGCCGGCCCGCCGACAGCGGTCATCTTCGTCTGGCGCGATGGCCCAGCCCTCGTCCCGATGCGATGGCTGAACAGCCAGGGTGGCGCGAACGGGGCGACGCGCGGGAGGGATCCATGTCGCGCGGCACAATTTCCACCCAGGGATCGTTGAGAAAGGCCATCAAGTATGCCGGATCGGCGCAGCGTCTACGAATATGAGGATCTGCTTGCCTGCGGCCGCGGGGAATTGTTCGGCCCCGGCAATGCGCAGCTGCCGCTGCCGCCGATGCTGATGTTCGATCGCATTGTCGAGATCACCGAGACCGGCGGCGAGTTCGGCAAGGGCGTCGTGCGCGCCGAGCTCGATGTCAAACCAGATCTCTGGTTCTTTGCCTGCCACTTCAAGAACGATCCGGTGATGCCCGGCTGCCTCGGCCTCGATGCGATGTGGCAGATGGTCGGCTTCTTCCTGGGTTGGAGCGGCGGCGAAGGCCGTGGGCGGGCACTTGGGCTCGGCGATCTGAAGTTCTCCGGCCAGGTCCTGCCGACCGCCCGCAAGGTCGTGTACAATGTCGACATCAAGCGCGTGATGCGCTCAAAGCTGGTGCTCGGCATCGCCGACGGGTGGCTTTCGATGGATGGCGAGATTATCTATCGCGCCAAGGACCTGAAGGTCGGCCTGTTCAAGCAGGGCGCCACGCCAGCTTGAACCGGCGGGCTGCGACCACAGACAGTGCAGCAGGCGCGACTGCAACCAGACACACGAGCAAGGCGAGGCGGACATCATGAGGCGGGTTGTCATCACGGGCATGGGCATCGTCTCATCGATCGGCAACAACACCCAGGAGGTGCTGGCGAGCCTGTATGAGGCGAAGTCGGGCATCTCCCGTGCCGAGAAATATGCCGAACTCGGTTTCCGTTCGCAGGTGCAAGGTGCGCCGACGCTGAATCCGGCCGATGTCGTCGACCGTCGCGCGATGCGCTTCCTCGGCGAGGGCGCGGCGTGGAATCACGTCGCGATGGAGCAGGCGATCCTGGATTCCGGGTTGGAGCCCAGCGACGTCTCCAACGTGCGCACCGGCATCATCATGGGCTCCGGCGGACCGTCGACGCGCACGCAGGTCGAAGCCGCCGACATCACCCGCACCAAGGGACCGAAGCGGGTCGGCCCCTTTGCCGTGCCGAAATGCATGTCGTCGACGGCCTCCGCGACGCTTGCGACCTGGTTCAAGATCAAGGGTGTCAACTACTCGATCTCGTCGGCCTGCGCGACCTCCAATCATTGCATCGGCAATGCCTATGAGATGATCCAGTATGGCAAGCAGGACGTGATGTTCGCCGGCGGCTGCGAGGAACTCGATTGGACGCTGTCGGTGCTGTTCGATGCGATGGGCGCGATGTCGTCGAAGCACAATGCCACGCCGGCGACCGCATCGCGTCCCTATGACGTGACGCGCGATGGTTTCGTGATCGCCGGAGGTGCCGGCGTCCTCGTGCTCGAGGAGCTCGAGCGTGCCAAGGCGCGCGGCGCCAAGATCTATGGCGAGATCGTCGGCTACGGCGCGACCTCGGACGGCTACGATATGGTCGCACCCTCGGGCGAGGGCGCCGAGCGCTGCATGCAGATGGCGCTGTCGACGGTGCGAACGAAGATCGACTACATCAATCCGCATGCAACCTCGACGCCGGCCGGTGATCCGCCGGAAATCGAGGCGATCCGCAAGGTGTTCGGATCAGGCGAGAAGTGCCCGCCGATCGCGGCCACCAAGGCGCTGACCGGCCACTCGCTCGGTGCCACCGGCGTCCAGGAGGCGATCTACTCGCTCTTGATGATGAAGAACGGCTTCATCTGCGAGAGCGCTCACATCACCGAGCTCGATCCGGTGTTCGCTGACATGCCGATCGTGCGCAAGCGGATCGACAACGCCAAGCTCGGCACCGTGCTGTCGAACTCGTTCGGCTTCGGCGGCACCAACGCGACGCTGGTTTTCAAGCATCTCGACGCTTAAGACTTTCAAACGGATTGTTCCATCGGCATCGTCGCCGGGCAACAGCGCGAAGCCAATCTTCGCACCGATGTCCGGCCGTCGGCGTGCTGGCGAACGAATCCTGGCGGACGGATGATTCAAGCTGCCAGGGCGGGTGCCCGGCATGACGGAGGAGAGACATCATGCAGGGTCTGATGGCGGGCAAGCGCGGTCTGGTCATGGGCATCGCCAATGACCATTCGATCGCCTGGGGCATTGCCAAGACACTGGCCGCGCACGGCGCCGAAATGGCCTTCACCTATCAGGGGGACGCGCTCGGCAAGCGCGTGCGCCCGCTCGCCGACGAACTCGGCGTCAAGCATGTGCTGCCCTGTGACGTGGAAGACATCGCCAGCGTCGACGGCGTCTTCGCGGCCCTGCGCGAGGCCTGGGGCGGGCTCGATTTCATCGTCCATGCTGTCGCCTTCTCCGACAAGAACGAGCTCAAGGGCCGCTATGCCGACACCTCGCGCGAGAACTTCTCGCGCACCATGCTGATCTCCTGCTTCTCCTTCACCGAGATCGCCAAGCGTGCCGCCGAACTGATGCCGGAGAGCGGCGGCAGCATGATCACGCTGACTTTCGACGGCTCGAACCGCGTGATGCCGAACTACAACGTCATGGGCGTTGCCAAGGCCGCGCTCGAAGCTTCGGTGCGTTATCTCGCCGCCGACTATGGCCGCCGCAGCATCCGCGTCAACGCGATCTCGGCAGGTCCGGTGCGCACTCTGGCCGGCTCCGGCATCGGCGACGCCCGTTTCATGTTCGCGTTCCAGCAGAAGCATTCGCCGCTCGGCCGCGGCGTGACCCTGGAGGAGCTCGGCGGCTCTGCGCTTTATTTGCTCTCCGAGCTCTCGGGCGGCGTCACCGGCGAGATCCACTACGTGGATTCCGGCTACAACGTGATCTCGATGCCGCGCCCGGAGGATCTCAAGGGCGAGTAGTCGCCTCGCTCTGGCGGCATAGGCGGATCGTCGGCTGCGCGCCGCCATTTCGGCCTCGTTCAGCAGTCGTGTCACGCGCTGGCGATGCCCAGTCGATCACGGCGCGCAGCGCGTCCCCGTCTCACTCGTGTCCGAAATAGGCCGGCAGTCGCTGATCGAGCCGGAATTTGAGCATCGAGCGTGCCATGTCGCGCAGCACGGTGTTGTTGGCCGCGTCGGGCGGGGACGCCGGAAAATTGGCGTTGTCGACATCGCCTGCACGTGACGGCGGTCCGACGCCGGACGTCAGGCGGGAGAGGAACGATTTCGAGCTCGTCGCAGGCTCGCGCGTCTCGAACGTCGTGCCGTCGTAGAGCCGGATATCCATCATGGTGAAAACATGCGTGTATCGTCCGAGGCCCTCGCCGCGGTTGATGACGCCGATTCCCGTGACCTCGTCATTGGTGGACGGCTCGCTGTCGGTGCGGAGCGTGACAACCAGATAGCTCGCGCAGCGCGCCGTTCCGGCCAGCTTCCTGACGATGGCCGTGAGCGTGCCGTTCTCGGCTCTGATCGGCGGGGATTGATAGTACGAATCGAACGTGCCCTTCGGAACGGCAATGCGGTGGACCCCGGCGTCCCCCGCGGCGGCCTTCACCCGCGCGAAGACGAGATCGTCGAAGCCCCAGGACACCGGCACTTCGGCATAGTCGTCGCCCAGCCGCGTCAGGCCGTTCTTCTGCACCGTGAAGCTGTCGCCGAGGGCGGCGATCACGCCGGTATCGCACGGGCCGCTGTCGCGGAAGTTCGTTGCTGACTTGCCGCCCTTGGCAGGGCTGGCCGCGGCCTTTGGCGTAGGTCTGGCATTCGGTGGTGCCGGCGACGATTGTGCCAGGGCATTGGTGCAGGACCAGAGCATGGCGATGAGCAGCGGCACTGATCGGCGAATGAAGGTCACAGGGAGAACTCGTTCAGCGGGAGAGGGCAAACGGGTGGGGCGCGCCGTCAGACATGGGCGCCTGCATCAGTCGATCTTCAGGTAGCTCGGCAGGTCGCGATCGAGCTTCGCGGCGACCAAGGTGCGCAGTCGCTCACGCAGGATAGCGCTCTTGGCCGCGGCCGCCAGCGGCTCGGGAAAGTCTGCATTGTCGAGCTTGTTGAGAGGATCTTCGGTGAGCCTCATGGTCTCCGCAAGCCTGGCGCCGGTGTCGGCCGAGAACGAGCCGATCTTCTCGTAGGACTGGCCGTCGATCAGCGTGATGTTGACATTCGCAAACAGATGCGAGTGCCGGAGGAGTGATCCGAGACCCTGATTATAGGCGCCGATGCCTCTGAGCCTCAGGGTGGTGTTGGGAATGGTCGTCTCGAACTTCGTGACCACGAGATAGCGGGCGCAGTTCGCAGCCGTGGTGACATTGCGCACGATCGAGCTCAGGCCCTCCTTCGGATCGGGCAGGAAGCGCGATGTCGGGTGGTAGTAGGGCTCGAACGCGCCCGTCGGATAGCTGATCCTGTGGACAGTCGGGTCGCCGCCCGTGGCCGCACGCACGCGCGCCACTGCGAGGTCGTCCAGTCCCCACCCCGGCAAGGTGACGTCGTCCTCTTCGGTTTCGAACACTGTCAGACCAAATTTGCTGACCGCGAGCTGGTCGCCGAGCGCCGAAATGACGCCGAGCCGGCACGGACCGCTCTCGACGGCGCTCGGTTTCGCGGCCGACTTGGCTTTGGCCGCCTTCTTGGCTGCGGGCGGGGCCTTCGCCGGCGCTGCCGGCGTCGAGGGAGCCTGGGCCCAAGCCGCGGTCGTGAAAGCAGCGGCGAAGGCGATGGGCGCAAGGCGGCGGATCAGCAAGAACGGCACGGGCATGGTGTATTTCGGGAATGGCGCAGATGTCGGGAACCCGAACTTTGATCGCTTGCGAACGCGGACGCAATGCTTTCTCATCGGCGCGCGCAATATTCGATGCCTGCACGCTCTGTGATCAGGGCGCCGCCGCCTGACGGCCCCGCTTCCAACGATAATATTTCATGATGCGGCCATGGACTGGATCGGCTTCCGCCTTCTCCAGCACGAAGCCTTCGCGCTCGTACCAGCGCCAGGCTTTCGCATTGCCTTCGGCGCAGCGCAGCCAGACCTCGTCGGGCAGCAGCTCACGCGTGAAGGCGAGCAGGCGGCGGCCGAGCGAGCCGCCCTGATGCGACGGCGCGATCATCAGCTGGTCGAGATAGAGCTGCGGGATGTTGATCGCGAGCATCGCCGCAAGCTGGCCGCCGTCATCGGCCACGTAGAGGCTCCAGCCATTGTGGACTTCGCGTGGCACCCGTTCCTGGAGAGCAGCGAGCAGCTTCTCGCTCGGGACGTCCAGCCCGGTTGAGCACCAGCTCGCCATCCAGAGCCTGGCGACGGCGTCGTATTCGTCAGTGCGGGCAGGGCGGATGATGACCGGCTGGTGGTCCATGGCTGTAACCTCTGGCGAGCTGCGAAGGCGACGTAAGCCCTCTCACCCGTCATTGCGAGGAGCGAAGCGACGCAGCAATCCAGAATCCTGGCGCAGCCCTCGATTGCTGCGCTGACGTTCGCAATGACGCGGACCAGCCGGCAATCGATCACAAAAAAGGGCGGCCCGAAAGCCGCCCTTCGTATCTCCTGCGATGACCTACCGGCTTACTCGCCGGCGGCTTCGCGCGCCTCGGCACCGCCTTCGGCCTTCTGCTTGGCTTCGAGGTCTTCGCCGGTGGTCTGATCGACCGCCTTCATCGACAGGCGGGTTTTGCCGCGATCGTCGAAGCCGAGCAGCTTGACCTTGACCTTGTCGCCTTCCTTGACGACGTCGGTGGTCTTCTGCACGCGCTTGTCGGCGAGCTGCGAGATGTGGACGAGGCCGTCGCGGGTGCCGAAGAAGTTCACGAAGGCGCCGAACTCCATCACCTTGACGACGGTGCCGTCATAGATCTGGCCGATCTCCGGATCGGAGGCGATCGACTTGATCCACTTGATGGCGGCCTTCATCGCTTCGCCGTCGCTCGAGGCGACCTTGACGGTGCCGTCGTCCTCGATGTTGACCTTGGCGCCGGTCTTCTCGACGATCTCGCGGATCACCTTGCCGCCGGTGCCGATCACTTCGCGGATCTTGTCGGTCGGGATCTTGAAGGTCTCGATGCGCGGCGCGTATTCGCCGAGCTCGGCGCGCGCAGCAGTCAACGCCTTGGACATCTCGCCGAGGATGTGGATGCGGCCGTCGCGCGCCTGGCCGAGAGCCACGCGCATGATCTCCTCGGTGATGCCTTCGATCTTGATGTCCATCTGCAGCGAGGTGATGCCGGCTTCGGTGCCCGCGACCTTGAAGTCCATGTCGCCGAGATGATCCTCGTCGCCGAGGATGTCCGAGAGAACGGCGAAGCGCTTGTCCTCGAGGATCAGGCCCATCGCGATGCCCGCGGTCGGCCGCTTCAGCGGCACGCCGGCATCCATCAGCGCCAGCGACGAGCCGCAGACGGTGGCCATCGACGACGAGCCATTCGACTCGGTCACCTCCGACACCACGCGCGTGGTGTAGGGGAACTCGTGGTGCGGCGGCAGGACCGGATGGATGGCGCGCCAGGCCAGCTTGCCGTGACCGATCTCGCGGCGCTTGGTGCCGCCGAGACGGCCGGTTTCACCGACCGAATAGGGAGGGAAGTTGTAGTGCAGCAGGAACGTCTCTTTGTACGTTCCCGACAGCGCGTCGATGTACTGCTCGTCCTCGCCGGTGCCGAGCGTGGTGACGACCAGCGCCTGGGTCTCGCCGCGGGTGAACAGCGCCGAGCCGTGGGCGCGCGGCAGCACACCGACTTCGCAGACGATGTTGCGCACGGTCTTGGCGTCGCGGCCGTCAATGCGCTTGCCAGTGTCCAGGATGTTCCAGCGAACGATCTTGGCTTCCAGCTCCTTGAACACGCCGGAGACGCGCAGCTTGTCGTATTTCGGCTCCTGCCCTTCCGGGAAGAAGTGCGCCAGCACCTTTTCCTTGACGGCGCCGACGGCGGCGTAGCGCTCCTGCTTCACCGGGATCGCATAGGCCTTGCGTAGGTCCTGCTCGGCGATGCCGAGCATCTCCTTCTCGATCTCGCTGTTGTCGATGATCGCGACGTCACGCGGCTCCTTGGCAGCCTTCTCGGCGAGCTCGATGATCGCGTTGATCACCGGCTGGAAGTGACGGTGACCGAACATCACCGCGCCGAGCATGATGTCCTCGTTGAGCTCCTTGGCCTCCGATTCCACCATCAGCACCGCGTCCGAGGTGCCGGCGACGACCAGGTCGAGATGGGTGTCGGTCATCTCGTCGAGGGTGGGATTGAGGATGTATTCGTCATTGGCGAAGCCGACGCGGGCCGCGCCGATCGGGCCCTTGAACGGCACGCCCGACAGGGTCAGCGCGGCCGAGGCGGCGACCAGCGCCACGATGTCCGGATCGTTCTCCATGTCGTGCGACAGCACGGTCACGATGACCTGGGTCTCGTTGCGCCAGGCGTCGACGAACAGCGGGCGGATCGGACGGTCAATCAGGCGGGAGACCAGCGTCTCCTTCTCGGTCGGACGGCCCTCGCGCTTGAAATAGCCGCCGGGGATGCGCCCCGCAGCATAGGCCTTTTCCTGGTAGTCGACGGTCAGCGGCAGGAAGTCGACGCCGTCGCGCGGCGCCTTGGCGGCGACGACGGTGGCGAGCACGACGGTCTCGCCATAGGTGGCGACGACGGCGCCGTCGGCCTGGCGGGCGATCTTGCCGGTTTCAAGCTTGAGCGGACGTCCACCCCAGTCGATCTCGACGGAATGCTTGGTAAACATGCGTGTCTTCTTTCATGAGATGATCGAAGGCAGGCCGCCCAGAAACAAAAAAACCATGCGCAAGATTGCAGGGCGCTGGAAAGCGATCAGCACCCTGCGATCCTGCCATGGTTTTCTTATCTCGGATGGCGGCCATCCTTCTCGTAAGTAACGGGCACCTTGCCCGTCACGCCCAGCGGCCGGATTGCTGCTGAGGCGTACTGCACGGTCTGGGTGGGACCAGTTGAAGAGCGTATCCGCTTCTTTCCAGGTCCGGCCAGACCGCATGATCCCGGATTCGCGAACGCCGCGACAGATGCGGCGTTCTCAGGATCATGCCATCAACGCGCGCGGGATCGCGCGCGTTCAGTCCAGGTCGAAGCTCAACGACGGATGTTGTGCTTCTCGAGCAGCGCCTTGTAGCGCGCCTCGTCGTTCTTCTTCAGATAGTCGAGCAGCGAACGGCGGGTCGAGACCAGCTTCAGGAGGCCGCGGCGGGAGTGATTGTCCTTGCCGTGGGTCTTGAAATGGCTGGTCAGGTTGTTGATGCGTTCCGACAGGATCGCAACCTGCACCTCGGGGGAACCGGTGTCACCGGCCTTGGTGGCATTCGCCTTGATGATTTCCGCCTTGCGCTCTGCGGTCACCGACATCGTCAGTCTCTTTCGTTGCGACCGGAGCTGGCAGTCAGTCCGGTCAGGTTGAACACGCGCTTGGGGATGAGTTCGCCATTGCCAATTTCGGCAAGCGCCAAAAGGCGGCCTGCGACCGTGACATAGACTGTGCCGCTACTCTGGGGCGCATCCCGTCCGCGCAACAAAACGGCTTGACCCCTGTGGAGCCTTGCCGCATCAGCCCGAGTGACGGCCAGTGCCGGGATGTCGTCCAGCGCGGTCTCAACGGGCAGCAGTGCGTCGGCGAGGCTTCCCTCACCGGACGCGGCTCTATTGCACAAAGCCTCCAGCTGTTCCAGCGGAATCATGTCGTTCTCGGTAAACGGACCGACCAGGGTGCGCCGGAGTGCGCTGATATGGCCGTAGCAGCCGAGCAGCCGGCCCATGTCGCGGGCCAGCGCCCGGACATAGGTTCCCTTGCCACATTCCGCCTCGAATACCGAATGGTCGGCATCGGGCTGGTCGACGAGGGTCAGTTCGTGGATTTCGACCGGACGCGGCTGGAGTTCGACGACCTCGCCGTCCCGGGCGAGATCGTAGGCGCGCTCGCCCTGGATCTTGATCGCGGAATAGCGCGGCGGGGTCTGCTCGATCCGGCCGGTGAATTGCGGCAGGAGCGCCCGAATCGCTGCGACATCCGGCCGGCTGGCGCTGGTCTGGACGACGCGGCCCTCGGTGTCGTCGGTATCGCGTTCCTCACCCCAGGTCACGGTGAAGCGATAGCGCTTGCGGCCATCCATCACGAAGGGGACGGTCTTGGTGGCTTCGCCCAGCGCGATCGGCAGACCGCCGGAGGCGAGCGGATCGAGCGTGCCGGCATGGCCGGCGCGCTTGGCCTGAAACAGCCGCTTGGCGACCGCAACGGCCTGGGTCGAGGTCATGCCGATGGGCTTGTCGAGAACGACCCAGCCATGGATGTCGCGCCGGTCGCGGCGCGGCTGGTTGCCGTGCTGGCGCGGCTTGTTGCGCGGGTCATTGTTGTCGCGCGGACGTGCGTCAGCCGCGTGATGTTTTTTGACGTTGACGGCGGTCGTATCGGCGTGGGGCGTATCGACAGTGCCGGTTTCGGGGGGGATGGTCATCAGCTCTCTTCCGAATCCGAATTGAGGTCTCTTTGCACCGCGGGTGTTCGCAATAATTTCTCGATCCGTTCCGCTTCGTCGAATCGCTCATCGGCGCGGAAGCGGATGTCAGGTGCAAATTTCAGGTTAACGCGGTGCGCAATCTCGCCGCGCAGAAACTTCTTGTTGCGCTCCAGCGCCGCAAGCACGATTTCGGTGTCCCGGCCGCCGAGCGGCATGATGTAGATCGTGGCGAGCTTGAGGTCCGGCGACATGCGGACTTCGGGCACCGTGATGATGTGTCCCTCCAGGTCCGGGTCGTGCGCATGACCTTGGCTGAGGATGTCGGCGACAGCGTGGCGCACCGTCTCGGCCACCCGCAGCTGGCGCTGCGAGCCTACGGAAGCCGTGCTTCCTCTCTGGTGATGGCGAGGCATTGTTTAAAAATCCAATAGATCATCACCCGGCGTGGCACGGGCGATGAAGGCCATTCTGATTGAGTTCGACGACGCTTCGATTCGTTCAAATGAGACTTGCGACTCCCCTCCGGGGAGGGGGTCGCAGCTCAGTCAAAACACAGCGCTCTGTAGGATTCGGACTTACAGCGAGCGCTGGATGGTCTCCACGCGATAACACTCGATGACGTCGCCGACACGCATGTCGCCGTAGTTTTCGAAGGCCATGCCGCATTCCTGGCCGGCCAGAACTTCCTTCACTTCGTCCTTGAAACGCTTCAAGGTCGACAGCTTGCCTTCGTGAACCACGACGTTGTCGCGGATCAGGCGGACATTGGCGCCGCGCTCGACGGTGCCGTCGGTGACGCGGCAACCAGCGACCTTGCCGACCTTGGAGATGTTGAACACCTCCAGGATCTGCGCATTACCGAGCATGGTTTCGCGCAGTGTCGGCGCAAGCAGGCCGCTCATCGCCTTCTTCACGTCATCCACGAGGTCGTAGATGATGTTGTAGTAGCGAATCTCGATGCCGTTGCGCTTGGCGAGCGCAGCCGCTTCCTTGTTGGCTCGCACCGAGAAGCCGATGATCGCGGCGTTGAAGCCTTCCGCGAGCGTCACGTCGGACTCGCTGATGCCGCCGACGCCGGCATGCAGGATGCGGGCGGCGACCTCGTCGGTGCCGAGCTTCTCCAGCGAGCCGAGAATGGCTTCCAGCGAGCCCTGCACGTCGGCCTTGATGACCAGCGGGAATTCCTTGCGGCCCGCGGTCTTCAACTGCGACATCATCTGCTCGAGCGAACCGCGCATGCCGGAGATCGAGGCGGCCGCGTTCTCGCGCTTCTGGTGGGCGCGATAGGAGGTGACCTGCCGGGCACGGGCTTCGTTCTCGACCACGGCAAGACGGTCGCCGGCTTCCGGCGGACCGTTGAAGCCGAGCACCTCGACCGGCACCGACGGACCTGCCTCCTGCAACGTCTCGCCCTGATCCGAGATCAGCGCGCGGACGCGGCCCATCTCGGCGCCGGCGACGATGATGTCGCCGACCCGCAACGTGCCGCGCTGGACCAGCACGGTGGCGACCGGACCGCGGCCGCGATCGAGCTTGGCTTCGATCACGGTGCCCTCGGCCGGACGATCCGAATTGGTCTTGAGGTCGAGGATGTCGGCCTGCAGCGCGATCATCTCGAGCAGACGGTCGAGGTTGGTCTTGTTCTTGGCCGAGACCTCGACGTCGACGACTTCGCCACCCAGGGACTCGACCTGCACCTCGTGCTGCAGCAGCTCGGTGCGGACGCGATCGGGCCGTGCATCCGGCTTGTCGATCTTGTTGATCGCCACGATCATCGGCACCTTCGCCGCCTTGGCGTGGTTGATGGCCTCGATCGTCTGCGGCATGACGCCGTCATCGGCCGCGACCACCAGCACGACGATGTCGGTGACCTTGGCGCCGCGGGCGCGCATCGCGGTGAACGCGGCGTGGCCCGGCGTGTCGATGAAGGTGATCTTCTTGCCGGAATCCGGCGCCGTCACCTGGTAGGCGCCGATGTGCTGGGTGATGCCGCCGGCTTCGCCGGACACCACGTTGGCATGGCGCAGCGCGTCGAGCAGCGAGGTCTTGCCGTGGTCGACATGGCCCATCACGGTCACGACCGGCGAGCGCGGCTCGGTGTCGGTCGAATCGTCGACGACGTCGAACAGGCCCTCTTCCACGTCCGAGGCTGCGACGCGCTTCACGCTGTGGCCGAGTTCCTCGGCGATCAGCTGTGCGGTGTCGGCGTCGATCACGTCGGTGATCTTGTGCATCGCGCCCTGGCGCATCAGCAGACGGATGACGTCGACCGCGCGCTCCGACATGCGGTTGGCGAGTTCCTGAATCGTGATCGCTTCCGGAATCGTCACCTCGCGGACGAGCTTCTCCTTCTGCTCATTGGCCGCATGGCCCTTGAGACGCTGGGTGCGGCGGCGGAACGACGCGATCGAGCGCTCGCGCACGTCATCGGCGGTGAGCGCGGTGACAACGGTCAGGCGGCCGCGCTGCTTCTGCGGACCCGGCTTGTGCGTGGTCTTCGGCGGCGGCGCGGGACGCGCAGCGCCACCGGGACCGCGGCGGATCTGGCGCGGACCCTCATCATCCTCGGGACCGGCGGCAACGCCGGGCGCGCGGCCGAGCGGACCACCGCCCGCGGGACGGGCGGCTGCAGGGCGTGCACCGGCGGGCTGCGCCCCGCCGGGGCGTGCGCTGGTGCCGATCTGCTGTGGCCGGCTGCCCGGTGCGCCCTGCGGGCGACCTGGGGCTTGAGCCGGACGAGCGGGAGCCGTGACCGCGGCGGGCTGCTGCTGCGGCGCGGCGGTCGCCGGACGGGGCGCCTCGCCTTCGCCGAACCGCTTCTTGGCCTCGAGCTCGGCCTTGCGCTTGGCTTCCTCTTCATGACGGTGGCGCTCTTCCTCGGCCTTGCGGCGCGCCTCGGCAGCCTCGCGCTCGGCGCGTTCGGCGGCTTCGCGCTCGGCGCGGCGGCGGGCTTCCTCTTCAGCCTGGCGGCGCTCTTCCATGTCGCGGACGCGTGCGTCGGCGAGCGCGCTGGCGCGGGCCGAACGCTCATCCTCGGTCAGGGTGCGCAGCACCACGCCGGATCCGCCGCGCTGCGAAGAGCCGGGACGCGGCCCTGACGGACGGTTGCTTGGCGGTGGCGGCGGCGGCGCCTTGGCGACGACTGGCTCCGGCGCATGCGGCGCATCGGGCGCCCCATCGCCGACGCGGCGCTTGGTGCCGCGCTTCTCGACCACTACCTGCTTGCTCCGGCCATGTGGGAAGCTCTGGCGTACCGTGCCAGTCTCGACGCGCGGCTTCAGCGTCAAGGTCTTGGTCGGGACACTCAGTTTCTTGTCGCCCGGAGTGTTGTTGTCGGCCATTCAGTCGTCCTAATCTCGTTACCAGCGTGCGGGTCTGCCGCACCGTCCCATTCGTGCAATCGTCGCGTATTCGTCGCTATGTCTTCGAAGTCGAAGCAGATTTCGTGGCCGCGGTTCCGGCAATCTTGTCAGCGTCGGCCGACCGGTATCGGACCAGAGTCTGGCTGCGCGACAGGAATGTCCTGCTCGCCGGGCCTGCGAGCACGGCAGCATGTATCACATTTGAGCGCCCAAGTGCCAAATCCAATTCTGCCGAAGTGAGGCAGCAGATGATCGGAAATGGCGGGGCTTGCCCCTGGTCGTCGTCATTCGACCGCACCAGGGCGTCGAGCTTGCGAATCCCGTCGGCTGCGCCGTCGGAGGCATGAAGCAGGGCGGCCAGTGCGGTCCGGGATTGCCGCTGCGACAGCGCCGCTTCCACCTTGGAGAATCCGGACACGACCTGGCTGGCCTTGGCGGCGATCCCCAGGGCCTCGATGGCGCTGCGGGCCAACAGGGCCTCCAAATCGTCGGCCAGTGTCGGCGGGACGCGGACGTTCGCCTTGAAGCCTCGGCTGAAATGGTGACGCCGCACCGCTTCCGCAACCACCGGCTTTGACGCCGTGATCCACAATCCCCGTCCCGGCAGCTTGCGCTTGATGTCGGGCACGACCTCGCCCGACGGGCCGACCACGAAGCGGATCAGCTCCTCGATCGGCCGCACCTCGCGGCTGACCGCGCACATGCGCATGGTCGCGGACTTCTCGGTCCGCGGTCCATTGTCGAGCTCGGGGTCAGCCAAAGCGAGCATGTGGTGGTGCGGCTCCTCATCTCAAGCCAGCAGTGTCGTGGCGGGTATCATGGCGGCGTCCAGCATGGGTCAGGCAGGCTGTCCTTCGGAGGCGTCCTCGTCCTCGGCTTCCGGCTTGGCAATGTCGGCTTCGCTGATCCAGCCGGCCTTGACGCGGGCCTGCATGACCATGGCTTCGGCATCGTCGCGCGAAACCTCGAGGCCGTCGAGAATGCCGGCGTGCTTGGTCTGCTCGCCGCTATCCTTGCGCTCGGTCCAGCCGACCAGATCGTCGGTGGCGCAGCCGGCGAGATCGTCGACGGTCTTGATGTCGTTCTCGCCGAACTTGACCAGCATCTTGGAGGTGACGCCGGGCACGGTCTTCACCGCGTCCTCGACGCCGAGCTCCTTGCGCTTGGCCTCGAGCTCGGCCTCCTGCTGCTCCAGGAACTCGCGGGCGCGGGTCTGCAGCTCGGTCGCGGTCTCCTCGTCGAAGCCCTCGATGCCGGCGAGATCTTTGAGATCGACCAGCGCCAATTCCTCGACCGAGGTGAAGCCTTCGGACGCCAGCAGCTGGCCGACGACCTCGTCGACATTGAGCGATTCCATGAAGACGCGGGTCGAGTTCTCGAAATCGGCCTGGCGACGCTCCGATTCCTCCTGCTCGGTCAGAATGTCGATGTCCCAGCCGGTCAGCTGCGAGGCGAGGCGGACGTTCTGGCCGCGCCGGCCGATCGCCAGCGACAGCTGATTGTTGGTGTCGGGCACGACGACCTCGATGCGCTCGCGATCCTCGTCGATGACGACCTTGGCCACTTCGGCCGGCGCCAGCGCGTTGACCACGAAGGTCGCGATGTCGGGCGACCACGGAATGATGTCGATCTTCTCGCCCTGCAGCTCGTTCACCACGGCCTGCACGCGCGAGCCGCGCATGCCGACGCAGGCGCCGACCGGGTCGACCGAGGAGTCGCGGGAGACGACGCCGATCTTGGCGCGCGAGCCGGGATCGCGGGCGACGGCCTTGATCTCGACGATGCCGTCATAGATCTCCGGTACCTCCTGCGCGAACAGCTTGGCCATGAATTGCGGATGGGTGCGCGACAGGAAGATCTGCGGGCCGCGTGTCTCGCGGCGGACGTCGAACACATAGGCGCGGACACGGTCGCCGTTGCGGAACACCTCGCGCGGCAGCATTTCGTCGCGGCGGATGATCGCCTCGCCACGGCCGAGGTCGAGGATCACGCTGCCATATTCGACACGCTTGACGACGCCGTTGACGATGTCGCCGATGCGGTCCTTGAACTCCTGATACTGCCGGTCGCGCTCGGCCTCGCGCACCTTCTGCACGATCACCTGCTTGGCCGACTGCGCAGCGATGCGGCCATATTCCAGCGGCGGCAGCGTGTCGGCGATGGTGTCGCCGATCTGCGCGCCCGGATTGGCGCGGCGCGCATCATCCAGCGAGATCTGGTTGGAGGGGTTCTCGACCTTCTCGACCACCAGCATGTGGCGCGATAGCCGGAGCTCGCCCTTGCGCGGATCGATCTCGGCGTGGACGTCGGTCTCGCTGCCATAGCGGGCGCGGGCGGCCTTGGCGATCGCGTCTTCCATGGCGGCGATCACGATGCCGCGGTCGATCGACTTCTCGCGCGCGACGGCGTCGGCGATCTGCAGCAGTTCCAACCGGTTGGCGCTGACGGCCATGGCTCAAATCTCCTCTAATCAGGATCGATCTCGCCTCTGCGCGCGCGATCCGCGGCGAGGCGATGCTTCTTGGTGTTGGTCGGCAGCGGCTTCTTCGCCACCTGGCCGTCTTTCAATCTCGGTTTCGGCTTCGGCTTGGCCTGGGCCGCAGGTTTGGCGTGCGGCGCCAGCGGCGGGGCAAGCCCGAGGTCGCGCTTCTTCTCGCGCTCGGCCGCCTTGCCGCGGCGCATCGACTCGGCGATCAGCTCGTCGGTCAGCACCAGCTTGGCATCGCCGATGTCGGTCATCGGTAGCACGACGCTCGGGTCCTGGTCTTTCGCCACGTCGTCGCGGGTGATGCACACGCCGTCGCCGTCGAGCCCGGTGATGATGCCGCGGAAGCGTTTGCGGTTCTGATGCGCCACCGCCATCTCGATCTTGACGAGATGGCCGATGTGGCGCTCGAAATCGGTGCGGCGGACCAGCGGTCGGTCGATGCCCGGCGAGGAGATCTCGAGCCGATAGGCGCGATCGATCGGGTCGGCGATGTCCAGCACGGGCGACAGCGCCCGCGACACCGCCTCGCAATCCTCGATCTGCATCGTGCCGTCGGGACGCTCGGCCATGACCTGGACGGTGCAGCCGGCCTCGCCGGAAATGCGGATCCGAACCAAACGGTAACCCATTCCCTGCAGCACCGGCTCGGCCACCGCGGCCACGCGCGCGGCGACACCCGGCTCGACCACGAGACGGGGCTCGGTCAGAAGATCGGTGTCAGCGGCTGCGAACGTGGGTTCAGTCATCAGGGGGTCGATCGCGTATCTTGCTTGTTCGGCCCTGCGGCCGGCTCGATCGCGTTCACCGGACCAAATCGCCTCGCGGCGGAGCGATCCAGGTAACAAAAAAGAGCGGGTCCGGAAGGGCCCACCCTCACTACGCGATCGTATATGAGATGATGTTTGATGCCGCCCATATAGCCGCTTTGCGGGCTGACGGCAAGGGTCGTGTCGGCCCCGGGAGGGTGGAACTGCGAAATTGCCGGCCCGCCGCGGCCGTCCTTCGGTCCACCGCCTCAACCTGGGTGCGCCCGACGCTCCCGACAAATAACTGCTCGTTCACCAAGATTGAATAAAATTGAAGGAGAGGATTTGCCCCGCTCAGGCCAAAAGCGAGCGGGCTGGAAAGAGGCGGGTCGACTTGTCTTGGTGTGGCCGTGATTGGCTGAGCTCGGCGCCTGGGCGGCTGCGACCGGAGTGCCCTCCGGGGCTTTGCTCCCGCTTCGCCGACGAACGAACCGGCTGTGCAACGCCAGTCTGTGTCGTCCGCGGGCCTATGCGCGCCTGCGGTCATCGACGAGCAAGTGGCGGCGTTCTCGGCGCGGCGACGCCGATCGGCGCGCGGACAATGGCTGATCAGCGCCGCCTGAAAATGAGATAGTTCGCGACCCGGCCCTCACGCATCGCCTTTCGGCCATAGCGCGTCATTGTGTAGTCGTGCCATGGCAGGCGCCAATCGTCGGCGCGCTCCGCAGTCCAGGCGAAGTCGGGTGAGCGCAGCAGATGCCACAAGGTCCATGCGCAATAATCGGCGATGTCGCTGACGAAGCGGAATTCGCCGCCAGGTTTCAGGGCTCGCGCCATCGCGGCGATCGTCGCTTCCTGCACGAAGCGTCGTTTCCAATGGCGCCGCTTTGGCCAGGGATCTGGATGGATCAGATCGACCCGCTGAACCGAGCTCGGCGGCAGCCAGGCGAGCAGCTCGGCTGCGTCGCCCGCGAGCAGCCTGACATTGCCGATATTGTCGGCCTCGATCGCCGCAAGGATCTTGGCCATGCCGTTGACATAGGGTTCGCAGCCAATGAATCCGGTTCGTGGATAGGCCTTTGCTTCGGCCGCGAGATGCTCGCCGCCGCCGAATCCGATCTCGATCCGCAGCTCATCGATCGGCGGATCGAACAACGCCGGCAGCACGGCATCAGCAGGCGAAGCGAGATCAAGGGCGAGATGGGGAAGCAGGTTTCCCATCAGATCGGCCTGATGCGCACGAAGCTTGTGGCCTTTGCGCCGGCCAAAAAAGGAGCCCTGACGGTGCGAAGCCTCGGTGTCGGCGTGATCGTGATCGACGGGCATGATGGTCGCAGTACTCATCGCAGGGTTTGATAGAGACGGTGAAGGAGGCGCGTCCGCGGCTCGATCGACGAGATGTACATCTGCTCGTAATGCGTATGTGCGCCCTTGCCGTCGACGCCGAGCCCGTCCAAGGTCGCCGTGAACGGCGCGGTGAAGTTGCCGTCGGAGCCGCCGCCGGTGATGGTGTCGACAAGTTCGAAGCCAATCTCTTCGGCGAGCGACCGCGCATGTTCGAACAGCGCAGCGCCGGCGTTGCCCTTGACGTAAGGCGGGCGGTTGACGCCGCCGGTCACTTCGACGCTGACGCCCTCGCTGCGCGACGTCAGGCCTAGGATCTTCGGGACGATCTCCTCGGCGTCTGCTGGTGTCGGCAGGCGCGCATCGACCTCTGCATAGGCTTCCTCGGCGATCACATTCGGACGCGTGCCGCCGCGGACGACGCCGACATTCACCGTGATGCCGCGATCAAGATCATTGAGAGCTTCAAGCGCGTGAATCACGTTGGCGAGTTCGCGGATCGCACTGCGTCCATCCTGCGGCCGCGCGCCGGCATGGGCCGGCACGCCGCGGATGGTGACATCGAAACGCGCCACGCCTTTGCGGCCGGTGACGATCCTGCCGCCGTCGCGCGCCGGCTCTGTCACCAGCACGTATTTGGCCTTGCGGCCCTCCTCTTCGATCAGTGCGCGCGAGGTCGGGCTGCCGATCTCCTCGTCGGAGACGAACAAATGAGTAATGCCGAGGGGCGATCGCTCTCCGGTCAGACAGAGATGACGAAACGCATGATAAGCAAGGTAGGCGCCGCCCTTCATGTCGTAGATGCCCGGGCCGAAAGCGACGTCGCCGTCTATCGAAAACGGCAGCCGCCGAAGAAAGCCGATGGGATGCACCGTATCGAGATGGCTGAGGATCAGAATTCCCGGCTCATGCTGGCCCCAGCCCGACCGGGCGATCAGGTGGTCGCCGCAGCCGTCCCGGCCGGATACGCGCTCGACCACTGCGTCCAGCCCGCGATAGCCCTCGGCGACCAAAGAGACCAATTGGTTGATCTGATCAGGGGTTTCGGTGGGTGTTTCAATCTCCACCCATCGGCGGATGCCATCGAGGATTGTTCGACTATCGAACGGATTGGTCGGAGCAGTCATGTGTGTCGGCTTGTCGGGTGTCTAAGTTTGGGGGATCCGATCGCTGGAAAGAGGCTGACCGCTGCGAGTTGCCAATGCACGTGCCAGCGGTCAACCTCTCGGCCCACATGCGCACAAAACGGCCGGACGCGCGACCCTGATTTCCGCCCGCTCGGCTCCAGCTGCGAGCACGACGATCGGATTTTCCTATCGCCCGTTTTGATTTTCAGAATGAAGATTGCGAACAGGCGGCACGGGCTACGCTGACAGCGGCCGCGCTCGGAAGACTGACATTCGGCTCGTGATGGTCGGTTAGTAGATCGAACGACCTCGCTGTTCGCCAGGACCGCACGTCGAACTCACCGGAGCCAGTCACCTGTTCTGAGACCCTGCCGGAGCGGGGCGCCGGACGTGTCGTCAGTCCGGCATGAAGCCAAATGTCTGATTTGTCGCGATTTCGTTCCGAAGTTCCGATGAGGAGGATGTTGCCGCCCGATCGGAACTTCAATCTCGGTGGTGTTCAGGCGTCATCTTCCGGCGCTTCACGATCAGCAATCTGCTCGACAAGGTCGACGATGCTGCGACGAAGCTTGGAGTCGTGAATCCGCGTGAACGCGCGGGTCAATGCCAGCCCTTCGGAGGTTGCCAGAAAATCTGACACATAGGCCGGAGAGGCGCCGTCGAAGGGCTCGCCATTGGTGCTGCCGCTCGGGACGCCTTCAAACAGGAAGGAGACCGGAATCTGCAGAACCTCAGAAATTTGCTGAATACGGCTAGCGCCGACACGATTGGTGCCTTTTTCGTACTTCTGGATCTGTTGGAAAGTAAGCCCGAGAGCCTCACCAAGCTTTTCCTGGCTCATACCCAACATGATACGGCGCATCCGCACCCGGCTGCCAACATGCTTGTCAACAGGGTTGGGCGCTTTCGTCGACATCTCTCAACTCCCTAGAAATCAGGTCCCGGAACGAGGCGCTTGCAGTATGCCTCAGGCGCTCACGCCGTCAATTTATGCTCGCATGTCTTACTAACGAGGACGGTCGAGCGGCAAACTGAGCGGATCATGCTGCCGCGCGAGAATGCGAATTGCAGCACGCCTCTGTCAACACTTGGAGTTTTGCTTGTCAAAAAAAATCTTACGAGGCCGGAAAGAATTGGGATTCGGCTCGGTCAGGGACGCTTTTCAGCAACACGCCGGCGCACAACGGTGCCCAGAGCGATCACTAACAGGATGATCGCTGGGATATCGCCGGCCTTGGCGTAGATCGTCGGCCGCAAGGCAGCTGGCAGCGCCGCATCGAGTATGCCCTCTGCGCCGAGCGGCAACTGCGCGATAATGCGGCCGACGGGATCAATCACAGCAGATATACCAGTGTTCGCGGATCGAACTAATGGAAGGCCTTGCTCGATTGCGCGCCATTGCGCTTGTTGTAGATGCTGATGAGGACCGGTCGAAATACCGAACCAGCCATCGTTCGTCAGGTTGACGATCCAGCCCGGGCGCTCGTCCGATCCGCTGATATCGCCCGGGAAAATGGCCTCATAGCAGATCAAAGGAAGAACACGCGGTGCGTGTGGCACGTCGAGGTTGCGCCTGGATGTCCCGGCGATGAAGCCGCCCTGGACCCTTGTCAGTTGCTCAAGACCGATCCGCTCCATCAGGTCCTGGAACGGCAAGTACTCGCCGAAGGGGACGAGATGAAGCTTATCGTAGTATGACAGCACGCTGCCGTCATGATCGATGACGTAGATCGAATTGTAGGCGCGGGCGATCGGGCCATTGCGAGGGCCGTCGGGGGCGCGCACCGAACCGGTGATCAGCACCGTGCCTGGGGCCAGCAGATCAGCGATCTGGGCCATCGCGTCCGCCTCGCGCGTCAGGAAGAACGGAAACGCCGATTCGGGCCAGATCAGGATGTTGGTGTCGCGCACACCGGTGGCGTTCGGCCCGGAGGCGCGATCTGACAGCGCCAAATAGCGCCGCATCACGTCGGCCTTGGCGCCGTAGTTGAATTTCACGTCCTGCTGCAGGTTCGGCTGCATGATCCGGAGTTTGAGATCGCGGACCAGGGACGTCGGGTGCTGGGCGAGCCGGATCGCGCCGAATGCGCCCATCAGGACGAGCACGGCCGCCGCCGCCGCTGGCACATGCCAGCCGTCGCGCCATCTCTTGCTGTCGATCAGCGCCGCGGGGCTTGCGAAGATCGCAACGGCCAGGAAGGTCATCCCCCATAGCCCGATCAGCGATGCCGATTGCGCCAAGGCGAGCGGCTGCGAGAGCGCATAGCCGAACGTATTCCAGGGAAAGCCGCTGAGCGCGTGGCCGCGCAGCCATTCGCTTGCCGTCAGGCAGACGGCCAGCGCCAGGATCCGTGTCGGCCCGCGGGTCCATATCGACCGAGCCATGGCGAAGCCTAGGGCGTGGAAGAGGGCGAGGTAGGCCGGCAGGCCGAGGACGGCGAACGGTATCAGCCAGGCGAAGGTCTCGGCATCGACCAGGAACGCGTTGCCGATCCAGTATAGGCCGGGCACGAAATAGCCCATGCCGAAGCAGAAGCCGGTCAACGCAGCGGCTGGGATACCACGGCGCGCGCCTGCCGCGGCGCCGTCGATCAGCCAGACCACCACGGGAAAGCTGATCGCCAGCACCGGCCAGACGTTGAACGGCGCCATGGCCAGCGCCGACAGCGCACCGGCCGCGAGGGCGATCGCAGCACGTTTCCAGCCCCAGGCCAGCACGACGCCGAGCGCGACGCCCCGGATCGACGAAGGGCGGATCACTGCGGGCTGGCTCCGTCGGTTGCGGGCGGATTGTCGTCGTCGGCGCCCGGCAGCTTGCCGCCCTCGGCGGCCCGCGGCGGCTCGATCACCTCATTGGCCTCGCCCGAGGCTTCGCCGCGACGCCGACTCTCGCGCGGCGGACGCGGGACGGGTCGCTCCTTGCGCGGCGCGATGCGCAGTCGCTTGACCCGGCGCGGATCGGCATCCAGCACCTCAACCTCGAAATTGCCCGGGCCGGAGATCAACTCGCCACGCACCGGCAATCGGCCGACATGGTTCACCAGATAGCCACCGAGCGTCTCGACGCCTTCGCCGGCCTCGCCGGTCACGAACTCCTCGCCGATCACCCGGCGCACGTCGTCGAGACTGGCGCGGGCATCCGCGATGAAGGCGTTATCGGCCTGCCGCATGATCGCCGGCGGCTCGTCGCTGTCATGCTCGTCATCGATCTCGCCGACGATCTGCTCGACGATGTCCTCGATCGAAACCAGCCCGTCGGTGCCGCCATATTCGTCGACGACCAGCGCGAGATGGATGCGCGAGGCCTGCATCTGCGCCAGCAGGTCGATCGCGCGCATCGAGGGCGGCACGTACAGCAGCTTGCGGATGATGTTGGCCTCGAACAGCGGCATCGCGAGATCGACGGTCTTGAGATCGAGGCCCGCGGGCAGCGGCTTCTTGCGTCTGGCCTTCGCCTCGTCGGAGACGCGAGCCTGCGCCGTCATGAAGGCGAGCAGGTCGCGGATGTGGACCATGCCTTCGGGATCGTCCAGCGTGTCGTTGTAGACGACGAGCCGCGAGTGCGAGGCGCTTTCGAACAGGCTCATCAGCTCCCCAAGCGGGATGTCACGCCTGACCGCGACGATGTCGGCGCGATGCACCATCACGTCGGCGATGCGCCGCTCGTGCAGGTCGAGGATGTTGCGCAGGAGCGTGCGCTCGACCGCAGAGAAGCCGATGTCATCCGGCGTCGAGGCGTCGAGCACGACCTGCAGGTCATCGCGTACCGACCCGCCGCCCTTCCAGCCAAACAAATTGCGCAGCGCCCGCAACAGCCAGTTCTCGCTGGGCGAGCGGCCGAGCTCGGCTGGCGGGACCACGGCCGGCAGATTGCGCGTCTGGCGCGGATTGTCGTGAATGGGCTCGGAATCGGCCATGATCAGTCCAACCGCTCGCGGTCGGCATAGGGATCGGGGACGCCGAGATGCGCCAGGATCTCGGTCTCCAGCGTCTCCATTTCCTCAGCCTCGGCATCGCTCTCATGATCGTAGCCGATCAGGTGCAGGAAGCCGTGCACGGTGAGGTGGCTGAGATGGTGGTCGAACGGCTTCTGCTCCTCGTCGGCCTCGCGGCGCATCGTCTCATAGGCGATTGCGATGTCGCCGAGCATGCGCGGCGCGTCATCGTCGCCGCGGGGCCCGGTCGGCTGCAGCGCCGGAAATGACAGCACGTTGGTCGGCTTGTCGATGCCGCGCCAATTGCTGTTCAAGGTGCGGATGCCGGCGTCGTCCGTCAGCATCACCGCGATCTCGGCGTCGCCGACCTCGGCGTCGACCATTTCCGCGGCGGCGAGGATCGCGCGATGTATGACGTCCTCGGCGTCGGGCTGGTCCTGCCAGCAGTCGGCCGCGATGATCACCTCTGTTGTTGGAATGGGACTTTGTGGCATCCTGGTCGATATCTGTGCGGATGGCGCGCTCATATCATGCGCCGATCGGCGTGCTTGCTCTCGCGTCAACGGGCTTTCGGCCCCTCATAGGCGGCGACGATGCGGGCCACTAATTCGTGACGAATGACGTCCTCGCCGGTGAACCTGACCTGGGCGATCCCTTCGACTCCCTCCAGCAGGCGGGCAGCCTCAGCGAGCCCCGACGTCTGGCCGTTGGGCAGGTCGACTTGTGACGGGTCGCCGGTGATGATCATGCGGCTGTTCTCGCCGAGCCGGGTCAGGAACATCTTCATCTGCATCGATGTGGTGTTCTGGGCTTCGTCGAGGATGATTGCGGCATTGGTCAGCGTGCGTCCACGCATGAAGGCGAGCGGCGCAATCTCGATCTCGCCGGCTTGCAGCGCGCGCTCCACGATTCGCGCATCCATCAGGTCATACAGCGCGTCGTAGATCGGACGCAGATAGGGATCGACCTTCTCGCGCAGATCGCCCGGCAGGAAGCCGAGCCGCTCGCCGGCTTCGACGGCGGGTCGCGACAGGATGATGCGATCGACCTCCTTGCGCTCGAACAGCTGCGCGGCATGGGCGACCGCAAGCCAGGTCTTGCCCGTGCCGGCCGGGCCGATGCCGAACACCAGCTCGTGGCGCTTGAGCGCGCGAATGTAGGAATCCTGCGCAGCGGTGCGGGCGCGGACCGGCCGCTTGCGCAGGTTGATGCTTTCGAAGGCGCTTTTGCCGCCCTTGGCGTCGAACTCGAACAGCGAGCCCTGGGCGACGACGGCGCGGATCGCGCCCTCGACATCGCCCTGAGCAAGATCCTGGCCCTGGACCGCCTGCGCATACAGCGATTCCAGCACGCGGCGCGCGGCGTCGCAGCCGTCGCGTGAGCCGCCGATGGTGATGTGGTTGCCGCGGGAGTCGACGACGACGCCGAGCCGGCGTTCGACCAGCGCCAGGTTCTGGCCGTAGGGGCCGACCAGGGCGGATGCGGCGCGGTTGTCGTCGAAGTCGATGACGACCTGGGTCTCGGGTGGCATGGACATGTCGCGGTCGAACTTGCGGCTGGGAGCGAGGGAAGATGAATCCGATGCGCTCTTGGGCAAGTGCTCAGCCTCCGATGGACACAAGGGGAGCGGCGGCGCCCGCAACCGGAGCCGCTGTTGCTACGAGCTCGCCAAGCAGGCTGTAGCGTTCAAGACTGTCGATTCGAACCGGCAGGACTTGGCCGATGATGTCGTCGGGCGCCATCACATGGGCCGGCTGCAGATAGGCCGTCCGTCCCACCAACTGACCGGGCTTGCGCGCGGCGCGCTCGAACAACACGTCGACGACCGAGCTGATCGCAGCCTTGTTAAAGGCTGCTTGCTGGCTGTCGATCAAGCTCTGGAGCCGCTCCAATCGCTCGTCCATCTCGGTCGCTGACACCATCTCCTGCATGTCCGCCGCTGGGGTGCCCGGGCGCGGCGAATATTTGAAAGAATACGCCGCAGCGTAGCCGATTTGCGCGATGAGCGCGAGGGTGGCGCGAAAATCTTCCTCGGTTTCGCCGGGGAACCCGACGATGAAGTCCGAAGAGAATGCAATGTCCGGCCGCGCGGCGCGAAAACGGTCGACAACTTTCCGATAATCGGATGCGCCGTGTTTACGGTTCATCAGGCCAAGGATCCGATCGGAACCGGACTGTACCGGCAGATGCACGAACGGCATCACCGATGTGAGATCGCGATGGGCGGCGATCAGGCTGTCATCGACGTCATTGGGGTGGCTGGTCGAATAGCGGATCCGTGCCACGCCGGGGATCTCGGCGATGCGATAGAGCAGGCGGCCGAGTGTCCAGGTGCTGCCGTCCGGCGCTTCACCGTGATAGGCGTTGACGTTCTGGCCGATCAGCGTGATGTCGCGGACGCCGTTCTCGGTCAGCTGCGTCACCTCGTCGATGATGCGCGCCGCCGGACGCGACATCTCGCTGCCGCGCGTATAGGGCACGACGCAGAAGGTGCAGAACTTGTCGCATCCCTCCTGCACGGTCACGAAGGCCGAGACGCCGCGGGCGCGAATGGCCTCGCGGCTCGGCCGGGCCAGGAAGCCGAACTTGTCCTTGGCCGGGAATCCCGTTTCGATTGCCGGCTCGCCGCGGCCGGCGCGGGCGAGCAGCTCGGGCAGATGGTGATAGCTCTGCGGTCCGACCACGACGTCGACAGTCGGGGCACGGGTGATGATCTCGGCACCCTCGGCCTGGGCCACACAGCCGGCGACCGCAATCTGCATCGCGCGGCCTTGCCGCGCCGCCTCCTCCTTCGCCACCCGCAGCCGCCCGAGCTCCGAATAGACCTTTTCGGAGGCCTTCTCACGGATATGGCAGGTGTTGAGGATCACCAGATCGGCGTCGCCGGCCTCGGCGGTCTCGACGAAGCCCTCAGCGCCCAGCGTGTCCACCATGCGCTGGGCATCGTAGACATTCATCTGGCAGCCATAGGACTTGATGTGCAGCTTCCGCGGCGGCGTCATGAACCCTTGCATGCGATCGGGAGCGCGCCCCTTCGGCGCAGGGCTCAGATATAGGCTATAGGGCCGAAAATCCAGCGAGCGGGCTCGTTTTCTGGCCCAGCTGGCCCAAAATGGCCGGAAGTTGCCGCATATCGTCGAAAACCAGGGTGGCGCCGGCAGCCCGCAGGTCGTCTGCATGCCCGTCGCGGCAGTGGCTGCCGCCATGAAACCCGAGCGCCGTCATGCCGGCGGCGACGCCTCCCCGGATGCCGGCCGAACTGTCCTCCACCACCACGCAGGCACTGGGCCGGGCGTTCATCTGCGCCGCGGCGAACAGGAACAGGTCCGGAGCGGGCTTGCCATTCTCGACCTGGGACGAGGAGAAGATATGGGGGGCCAGCCGGTCGTACAGACCGGTCGCGCCGAGGCTGACGCGCATCCGCTGATGCGAGCCCGAGGACGCGACGCAAACTGGAAATGTCAGGGCATCGAGCGCCTCGGCGATACCGCTGATCGCCTGCAGGTCCCGCTCGAACGCGCCGTACATCTCGGCCTGCAGCTTGGAGCTGAAATCGTCGGGCAGACCGTGCCCGAGTTCAGCTTCGATCTCGACGCAGGCCTGCTTCAACGATCGGCCGAGAAAACGACGGAAAACCTGATCGGTGGTGATCGGATAGCCGCAGCGGCTGAGCACGTCGGCGTGGGTCTGGCAGGAGATCACCTCGCTGTCGACCAGCACGCCGTCGCAATCGAAAATGACCAGATCGAAGCTCACCGCGCTGGATCAGCCATTCGTCTCGTCGTCGAGCGGCACGCAATACAGCTCGAGCCGGTGGTCGACGAGCTTGTAGCCGAGCTTGCGGGCGATCTCCGCCTGCAGCTTCTCGATCTCTTCCGACGTGAATTCGATCACCTTGCCGTCGCGCAGATTGATCAGGTGATCATGATGGCTGTCGCGCATCTGCTCGTAGCGGGCGCGGCCCTCGCGGAAATCGTGGCGCTCGATGATGCCGGCGTCCTCGAACAGCTTGACCGTGCGATACACCGTCGAGATCGAAATCTTGTCGTCGACGGCGACGCAGCGGCGGTAGAGCTCTTCGACATCGGGATGGTCGCTGGAATCCGCGAGCACGCGGGCGATCACCCGGCGCTGCTCGGTCATCCGCATGCCGGTCGCGGCGCAGCGGGCCTCGATCCCGGTGGAATTGAGCGCTGGAGTTGGTTTCAAGGAGGTCATCGTGTTTCGCCTCAAGGATGCGCTTTCTGCCACCAAGCGCAGTTTACGACAAGTCCCGGCGCATCAGAAGCGCATTCAACTGTTCCCCGCCGGGCTGCAGGTAATAGCGTTCCCGTCGGCCGACGGTCGCAAATCCGGCGCGTTCATAGAGTCTGCGCGCGGGCTGGTTGTTCTCCTCGACTTCGAGGAAAACTGTCCGCACGCCGCGGCCCGCCAGATGCCCCAGATGTTGCAGCAACAGATCACGAGAAAATCCACGGCCGCGCTGATTTGGGTCAAGTGCAACCGATAAAATTTCCGCCTCGTCGGCACCGATCCGCGAGACGATGAAGCCGATGACGCGACGCCCGAGGCGCAGCCGGTGGACCATCGTGTTGCGCTCGGCGAGCATCGACTCGAACTCGCCCTCTCCCCAGCCACGGTGAAACGATGCGGCATGGATCTGGGCCAGCCGAGCGGCATCGCCCGGCGAGGCGACCTGGATCGACGGTTTGGAGCGTCCAAACCAGCGGAACAGCATGTTCATGACGACGCAGCCGTGTGCGCCAGCTCGGGCGCCGCGCCCGCCGGCGGCTTCACATCTGGCGCACGCAGATAGAAGGGCCGCGCCGGCGCATGCGCCGGATCGGTCGCCGCGCCCAGCCACGCCACCCACGCGATGTCGGGTCCCGCCTGGTTGTCGACCGCCACCGGCGCCGTGGCGCCGGCGGGCCATCGCTCCGCCAGCATCGATGCGGCATTGCCGACCAGATGCGGCGCGGCAAAGCGCGCGTCGGCAAGCAGATCGTCGATCCGCGCCACTTTCGGCGCGACCAGCGCGTCGCCATTGCCGCTCACGATCTGGTAGTAGACGTGATCATGCCGGGCATCGATCGCCGAGATCACCGGAGCATCGCTGTCGGCGCTGACCACCGGCGCAGCATAGGCCGACAGCGTCGTCACCCCCACCACCGGCTTGTGCGCCGCCAGCGCAAGGCCGCGGGCAGCGGAGAGGCCGACGCGCAGCCCCGTGAAACTACCGGGGCCGGTGGTGACGACGATGCGGTCGAGTTCCTGGAATGCGATGCCGGATTGCTGCCTCACGCGTGCGACCAGCGGCATCAGCGCTTCAGCATGGCCACGCTTCATCGGCAGCGTTTCCTGCGCCCGCATCACCGCGGAATCCGTGTCCAGAACGGCGGCTGCGCAATGGTCGAGAGCCGTATCGATGGCCAGTATCAGCATCCTGTCAGGGTCGCATTGTTGGAGGCGCGCGATGCGCGGAATACCTTTGCGGTAACGCGATAAAGTGAGTTGCTACGTTCTTACACGGTCGCCGCGAGGAGCGCATCACGGCGTGAGGCAGGATTAAGTTAAATTACTGGATATGCTGCCGTTTAAGCAAATCTTTCCGTGCCCATAGCCCGGAGGCCCGGCGATGCCGGGCGACGGCGCCGGTCGCGGTGGTCGTTGTCCGGCCGCCGAAAGCAAGTTCGTTGTGACTCAAAGGGCGCCGCGCGATACGCTGGCAGTGGTCGATGCCATCAGCCGCGCGCGGGCGATGATTGCGTTCGATCTCGATGGCACGCTCAGCGCGCTCGGACGGCTTTAAGCTGGCCCGGGGCCTGTCATCAGTTGCGGGTGCGATCGAGCTGATCAGCAGCATCACGGGCAGATCAACCTGCCGGCGCCGAGCCGCAAGATCGAGGCGCCCCGCGCGGGCGAGCCCGGGCGTGTCGACTCTGGATGCCGTCGGAAACGCAAACCGGAACGTCAACGATGACGTATCATCGGCAACGCGGCCCGCGGCCGAGACCGGAACGACGGCGTGAGCAGCGGGCCAATGATGATGTCGCGAACAGGAAGACTGTTCGCGACTCTCTATCAGCCTTGGCCCGTCTCACATCGGGCGGACCTCGACCACCTCGGGTACGAAGTGCTTCAGCAGATTCTGGATGCCATGCTGCAGCGTCGCGGTCGATGACGGGCAGCCCGAGCAGGCGCCCTTCATGTTGAGGTAGACGATGCCGTCCTTGAAGCCGCGGAAGGTGATGTCGCCGCCATCATTGGCGACCGCTGGGCGGACGCGGCTTTCGATCAAATCCTTGATCATCCCGACCGTCTCGGTGTCCGCCTCGTCATAGAACTCGTCGTCCTCATCGGTGGCGTCGTCATTGGCGGCGCTGCCATCGGCGAGCAGCGGCGCGCCCGACATATAGTGCTCCATGATCGCGCCAAGGATGGCCGGCTTGAGATGCTGCCATTCGCCGTCGTTCTTGGTCACGGTGATGAAGTCGGCGCCGTAGAACACGCCGGTGACGCCGCCGACGGCGAACAGGCGCTCGGCCAAGGGCGAACGCGCAGCCGTCTCGCGGCTCGAAAATTCCATCGTTCCGGAGGGCAGCACGACGCGGCCCGGGATGAACTTCAGGGTGGCAGGATTGGGGGTGGCTTCGGTCTGGATGAACATGATCTTCTCCGGCAGCGCCGGTTCAAGGCCGGCCTGATGCGTCCTCATAGCAGATGGCGCGCGGCCGCGCACGATCAAGAGGGGCGCGTCCCGGTTTCCGGCGTAACCCTATGACAGCGCGTCAATATCGGTGTCGGCGAGGTCGCCCGGCACGATCACCAGCGGCACCGGGAAGGCGCCGATTGTCTTGGTGACGTGGCTCACCAACGGCCCCGGCCCTTCGGCGCCGGCATTGGCCGCCAGCACGAGCAGCGCAATATCGGGATCGGCCTCCACCGTCGCCAGGATCTGCGTGGTGGGATCGCCTTCCCGGATCACCCGGTCCGGTGCCTGGATGCCGATTGACGACAGCTGCGTCGCGGCCTGATCGAGCGCCGCATTGGCCTCATCCTGGGCTTCCGCGCGCATGAGATCGGCGACCCCGAGCCATTGCTGGTTCTGGTCCTCCGTCTCGATGACATGCAGCATCACGATGCCGCCGCCCGCGCGCGCGGCCCAGCGCCCCGCATAGCGAATCGCGCGGTCGCATTCCGCACTGTCATCGACCACGACCAGGCATTTCGGCGTGTGCCCGATATCGTAGCTCTGCCGCTGCACCGCCATCGCTATCCCCGCCTGCTGCTGCGAGATGGACATCGCGATGCTGCCACACCCCGGTTGCGTTGGGGAGAGGGGCCGCAGGTTCCTTGCCGTCGACAACGACCGTGCGGCCCGAAACGCCAGGGCGTCGTCGCGCTCAGCTCTTGCGGATGAAGCCGACGATATCCTTCGCCGCCTTCATGGTCTCTGCTGCAATGGCCTGGGCACGCTCGCCGCCATCGATCAGCACCGAGTCGACATAACCGGGATCGGCTGTGAGGCGCTTCATCTCCGCGGCGATCGGACCAAGCTTGGTCACGCACAGTTCGACCAGCGCATTCTTGAAGCTGGAGAACTGACCGCCGCCGAAATCCCTGAGCACCTCGGCCTTGCTGCGGTCCGACAAGGCCGCATAGATGCCGACGAGGTTGTCGGCCTCGGGACGTGCCTCCAGTCCCTTTTCCTCGGTCGGCAGCGGCTCCGGATCGGTCTTGGCTTTGCGTACCTTCTGCGCGATCGTATCGGCGTCGTCCGTCAGGTTGATGCGGGAATAGTCCGACGCATCCGACTTCGACATCTTCTTGGTGCCGTCGCGCAGCGACATCACGCGGGTCGCAGGACCGGTGATGAAGGGCTCCGGAAGCGGAAAGAACAGGCCATCGCCAAAGCCGCGGCTGCGGATCGAGTCCCCGAAATCATTGTTGAACTTCTGCGCGATGTCGCGTGACAGCTCGAGATGCTGCTTCTGGTCCTCGCCGACCGGAACATGGGTGGCGCGGTAGAGCAGGATGTCGGCCGCCATCAGCACCGGATAATCGTACAGACCCACCGACGCATTTTCGCGGTCCTTGCCGGCTTTCTCCTTGAACTGTGTCATCCGGTTCAGCCAGCCGATGCGCGCGACACAGTTGAAGATCCAGGCGAGCTCGGCATGACCCGAGACCTGGCTTTGATTGAACACGATGTGCTTCTTCGGATCGATGCCGGCGGCGATGAACGCCGCGGTGACTTCGCGGGTGTTGCGTGCGAGCTCGGCGGGGCCGCCCCAGACATCGACGGGCATGGTGATCGCGTGCATGTCGACCACGCAATAGATGCAGTTATGGGTTTCCTGCATCTTCACGAAGTTGACGATCGCGCCGAGATAATTGCCGAGATGCAGGTTGCCGGTCGGCTGGACGCCCGAGAAAACCCGTTCCACGAAGGCCATGGTGACTGTTCCAGATGATGGATTTGGTGCGTCGTTTGGCACGGGCGCCTCAAAGGTGCAAGTCGCCGGCGGGTCGCTGCCGCAGCGCCCGGACGGTTTCACCCCAGCTCACGACGCGCAGGGCCGACAGCAGCCCGACATAGAGCATGACGGCTCCGCCGATCAGCACGGCGAGCAAGGCGGCGAGGCCGAGATGGCCCGTGGTCTCCGGGCTGGTCAGCTGCGCCGCTGCCGCGAGCGCCGCCCCCATGATCGCCGCCGCGAGCACCATGCGCGGCAGCCGGCGGCGTGATGCCTGGGAGATCGCAAAGCCGAAGCTTGCGGTCCCGCGCCGGATCAGCACCGCGGTATTGGCCCAGGCGCCGAGCGCCAATCCCGCTGCGATGCCGTCCACGCTGAATCGCTGGCCGAGCAGAAACGCCAGCGCGATCGCGACGCCGCATCCGATCAATGTCGCGCGCAGAGGGGTCTGCGTGTCCTCGCGGGCGAAGAAAGCGGGCTGCAGTGCCTTCGTCAGCACCTGGGCGGGAAGGGCGGCCGCGAGCCAGCCCAGAACATGCGCGGTCGCGGTCGCGTCATCCGAGGTGAATGCGCCGTGTTCGAACAGCAAACGAATGATCGGATCGTTCAGGATCATCAACCCCAGCGTGGCCGGCAGCGCGAGCCCGATGGTCAGCTCGAGGCCGTGCGACTGCACCTCGGCCAGCGCCTGCTTGTTGCCGCCATGCAGCGCCCGTGTCAGTTCCGGCACCAGCACGATGCCCATGGCGACGCCGACGAGCCCGAGCGGCAGCTCGATGAGGCGGTTGGCAAAATACAGCCACGACACCGCCGAGGGTTGGCTCGATGCGATGATCGCGCCGGCGACGGCGAGCAACTGCGGGCCGGCGCTGGCAACCATGCCCGGCAACGCCTTGGCGAAGAAGCCGCGCATGTCCGCGTCGAATGCGAGCCGCACGGGCGAGGCCATGCGCGCGCCGCGGCCGCGTCGCGCCAGCATCGCGAGCTGCAGCAGGCCGGCGACGCCGATCGTGGCGGCGAGCAGCAGCGCGGCCCGCGCGGGATCCGGATGTTGCATCAGCAGCACGATCGTCGTGCCGATCAGCGCGACGTTGAAGAGCAGCGGTGCAAACGCCGCCAGCGCGAATCGTCCTTGCGCGCTGGAGAGCGCGAGCAGCACGGTGGAGGGGCCGGCGAAAGCGAGATAGGGCAGCATCAGCCTGGCGTCATCCACGGCCAAGGTGAGCGTCTCTTCACCGCTGAATCCCGGCACGAGGATCGCCATCAACAGCGGCATCAGCAGTGCGAGCCCGACCGTTGTCGCAAAAAGACCGGCGCTGACGGTGCCGAGCACGCGGCCGGCGAAGGCCGCCGCCTGCATTGTGCCAGCCTGCTGGTATATTCGCAGCCACGCCGGCACCAGCGCTGCATTCAGCGCGCCCTCTGTCAGCAATCGCCTCACGACATTGACGAGCTGGAATGCCGCGAGAAATGCGTCCGCGACCGGGCCTGCTCCCAGCAGCGCGGCGATCAGCGCGTCCCTCCCGAAGCCGAGCAGGCGCGAGGCCACTGTTCCTGACAACACGGTGACGAATGAACGGATCATGAGGCTTCTATAGCAGCGCGGCTTGTGATAGGCCGCAGCGTTTGCAAAACGCCGTAAACGGGGCCCGTGAATGACTGACGCGAAATACGATGTTCTCGGTATCGGCAACGCGATTTTCGACGTGTTGGTGCACGCCGACGAAGCCTTTCTCGCCAGGCATGGCATGACGAAGGGCAGTATGGCGCTGATCGACGAGGCGCGTGCCGCCGCGATCTACCGCGACATGGGCCCGGCCACGGAGATGTCGGGCGGTTCTGGGGCCAACACCATCGTCGGCCTCGCAAGCCTCGGCGCGCGTGCCGCTTATGTGGGCAAGGTCCGGGACGATCAGATCGGCCGGATGTACTCTCACGATATCCGCGCTGCCGGCGTGACCTTCGACACTGCGCCGGCCACGGACGGTCCGGCGACCGGCTGCTGCTACATCCTGGTGACGCCCGACGGTGAGCGCACCATGAACACCTATCTCGGCGCGGCGCAGAACCTGACCGCCGCCGACATCGATCCCGCCCAGATTGCCGCGGCCCGTATCGTCTATCTCGAAGGCTATCTGTGGGACCCCAAGGAGGCCAAGGAGGCCTTTGTGAAGGCAGCGACGGTCGCGCATGATGCAGGACGCGAGGTGGCGCTGACATTGTCGGACTCGTTCTGCGTCGACCGCTATCGCGAAGAGTTCCTGGACCTGATGCGGGGCGGCACTGTCGATATCGTCTTCGCCAACGAGGCCGAGCTGCACTCCCTTTACCAGACCTCCGATTTCGATGGCGCGCTGAAGCAGCTGCGGGAGGATGCGACACTCGGCATTGTCACCCGCAGCGACAAGGGCTGCGTCGTGGTGTCGAATGACGGCGTCATCGCGGTGCCGGCGCATCCGATCGAGACGCTGGTGGACACGACCGGCGCCGGCGACCTGTTCGCCGCGGGCTTCCTGCTCGGGCTGGTGCGCAAGACCGGCTACGAGATGGCTGGACGGCTCGGCGGCCTCGCCGCCGCCGAAGTGATCCAGCACATCGGCGCCCGCCCGCAGGTGTCGCTGAAGGAGTTGGCCGCGCAGAACGGGCTGAAGGCGTAGCTGACCAGACGAGCGTTTCCTGAGAGACGGCGGTCCGTGCTGGTTTGAGCTCGCGCCGTCTGCAACGCAGTCATGCTCCGCGCATGCGGAGCATCCAGTATTCCGCGGCAGAAGATATCGAACCGAAACGCCATGGCGTACTGGATCGCCCGCCTTCGCGACGATCACGGCGGGGGTCTACATCATATGACCGCGAACACTTCCCGGGCGTCTGCCACTCACCCTGACCCCCTCCGTAAGAGCGGGGAGGGAGCGCACCGTCGGTGCGGCAGCAGTTTGAATGCCTCCAGCTCCAGCAGAGCGGAACTCAAGCTTGCCCGGGAGAGCGCAGAGAACTCCATTAGTTGAGGCCACGTAAAATATCAGAGGCGCGCGATGTTTTCGATCGCGCGCCTCCGCGCTGTCTCAATGCATCACGCGGCCTTCCGTCCGCCGGCGGCATCCAGGCCGGCATAGACTGCGCGCTCGAAGCCGGCGAAGGTCTCCAGGCACAGCCGGTCCGCGAACGGCAACAGCTGCATCAGGATTACGCCGGTGACGTCCCGCGCGGGATCGATCCAGTAATACGTGTTGGCGAGGCCGGCCCAGGCGAGGCTGCCGGCGCTGCGGCCCTCCGGCGTCGGCGCCGTCGTGATCATGAAGCTCAGGCCCCATTTCTTGACGATGTCCGGATAGAGATCGACGTCATTGGTGACCCCCGGCACAGCGGCCGCCATCTTGGTCATCTCCAGCTCGCCGATATGGTTGTCGCGCATCGCTGCGACGGTCTCCGGCTTCAGCACCTGGTTGCCATTGCCGCGGCCGTTGTTGAGGATCATCCGGGTGAAGCGGATGTAGTCGCCGGCGGTGCCGTAGAGTCCGCCGCCGCCCATGTGAAATTCCGGCTCCTGCTCGATCTCGAACGGAATCGGGGCCAGCGCGCCGTCTTCGCCGCGGGCATGCATGCCGACCAGCCGTGCGCGTTGCGATGCGCCGAGCTTGAAGCCGGTATCGTCCATGCCGAGCGGCGCGAACAGATTGTCGCGCAGGTAGCGATCGAGCGTCACGCCGCTCACGGCCTCCACCGCCTTGCCGACGAAGTCGATGTTGATGCCATATTCCCAGCGCGTGCCCGGGTCGGAGGCGAGCGGCAGCGTCAGCGCGTCGTTCTTGCAGGTGATGATGCCGGGCGTGCCGGCCTTCTGCACATAGCTCGCCATGTCGCCGTTCCACATGTCGTAGCAGAACCCGGCGGTATGGGTCATCAGATGACGCAAGGTGATCGCGGTCCTGGCCGGCCGCAGGATTGGCTCGCCATGGGCGTCGAAGCCGTCCAGCACCTTCGGCGCGGCAAGATCGGGGAGGACCTGGCCGATCGGCGCGTCCAGCGATAGCCGTCCCTGTTCGACCAGCTGCATGCCGGCGGCGCAGGTGATCGCCTTGGTCATCGACGCGATCCAGAACACGCTGTCTGTCGTCATCGGGTCGTCGCGGCCGAGGTCGCGCTTGCCGAAGGCGCCTTCGTAGATGACGCCGTTGCTGTCCGCGGCGACGGCGACGACGCCGGGGATCTCGCCGGCCTCGGCCCTCTGCCGCAATCCGCGATCAATATCGGTCTTGTTCTGCATGATGTCCTCCCGTTCCGTTCTTGTGTGACGGCGGGCGATTGTTTCCTGCGCCGTTCCGGCCAGCAAGAACCGTCCGCCGTGCGGCTGGTCGCGATCTCGTGATGATGCGGCGCGAATGATCGCGGCAGGGGAGAAGGCCGTCCGGAAGGTCACATCCCTTCAAATTCCTCAGAGAATCATGGTTAGTTCCGTCGAGCCGCGAGCCTGCCACATGGGGGCCATGTTCCCATCACGGGCCTGGTCCTGTTGTGAGTTGCAACCATTTCTGCATTAAAGGGTTGAACAAGCCGGTCTTTTCAGGCCGCACGAGACGTTTTTGGCGGCAACGACCGCCAAATGGGGGCGATATGATTTCGACATGGAGCGAGTGGAAGCGGTATCCGCGGCCCGGCCGCGGTGACAACATCGAGGCGCCGATCACGCCCGGAATCTACGAGGTGCGGATCGCCGCAACCGGTGCATTGTACGCGTTCGGCGCCGTGGACAATGTCGCGCAGGCGCTGGCGCTGCTGCCGGTCGGCCAGAAATCCTGGTTCGGACGCCGCGACCCCGCGGTGCTGCCGGACCTCGAATACCGCACCTGCGCGACGTCGACCAAGGCCGACGCCAAGGCGGCAGCCGAGCGGATGATCGGACGTCGCGAGACCTATATGAGCGGCGCGGCCTGAGCCGCTGTCATCGGGCGGCCAGCTCGCGCCGTTGGTACGCATTTGGTGCTGGAAAGGCACGGTTGGCCAGATCGAATGTACCGTTCAGGCGGCGCACACACCGTGCGCCTGCGCCGGGCGGTGGCTATATTCGAAGCGACATATTGCTCGCTTTCGAGGAGTTGCCCGATGACACCGACCGCAGCCACCCGCTCCACGCCGTCCGCGACTGCCAGCCTGCGGGAACGCCTGAAGGACGGCTCGCTGCTGCGTGAGCAGTGCTATATCGACGGCAGCTGGGTCGGCGTTCCCGTCTTCCCGGTCAACAATCCGGCCACCGGTGCCGAACTCGCCAAGGTGGCGCAGCTCGGCGCCACGGAGACGACGCAGGCGGTCGAGGCCGCCGCGCGGGCCTTCCCGGCCTGGGCCAGGCTGACGGCCAAGCAGCGCTCCAATCTCCTGCGCAAATGGTTCGAGCTGATCGTTGCGAACCGCGAGGATCTCGCGCTGATCCTCACCTCCGAGCAGGGCAAGCCGCTCACCGAGGCGCTCGGCGAGGTCGATATCGGCGCCGCCTATATCGAGTTCTTCGCCGAGGAGGCGCGTCGCGTCTATGGCGAGACGATCCCGACGCAGAAGCCGGATGCACGGCTGCTCGCGCTCAAGCAGCCGATCGGCGTCTGCGGTGCGATTACGCCGTGGAATTTTCCGAACTCGATGATCACCCGCAAAGTGTCTCCGGCGCTCGCCGCCGGCTGCACTGTGGTGCTGAAGCCGGCCAATGAGACGCCGCTGTCGGCGCTGGCGCTCGCCGTGCTGGCGGAGCGCGCCGGCATTCCGAAGGGCGTGCTCAACATCATCACCGGCGACGCGCCGCCGATCGGCAAGGTGCTGTGCGAGCATCCGGCCGTTCGCTTCGTCGGCTTCACCGGCTCGACCGAGGTTGGCAAGATCCTGTACCGCCAGTCCGCCGGCACGGTGAAGAAGCTCGGCCTCGAACTCGGCGGCAACGCGCCGTTCGTTGTGTTCGACGATGCCGATGTCGATGCGGCGGTCGAAGGCGCCATCGTCTCGAAGTACCGCAACATGGGCCAGACCTGCGTCTGCGCCAACCGCCTCTATGCGCAGGACGGCATCTACGACGCCTTCGTCGAGAAGCTGGCGGCCCGGGTCGCGGCGATGAAAATCGGCGACGGCACCGAGGCCGGCGTCGTGCAGGGACCGCTCATCAACGAGGAGGCGGTGGAGAAGGTCGAGCGCCATATCGCCGATGCGGTGAAGGGCGGTGCGACGATCGTCACCGGCGGCAAGCGCCATGCGCTCGGCCGCACCTTCTTCGAGCCGACGGTTCTATCGAATGTGAAGCCGGATGCGCTGGTCGCGCATGAGGAGACGTTTGGCCCGCTCGCGCCGGTCATCCGCTTTCATGGCGAGGCCGACGTCATCGCGATGTGCAACGCCTCGCCGTTCGGTCTCGCCTCCTACTTCTACGCCCGCGATCTCGGCCGCGTCTGGCGCGTGGCGGAGGCGCTGGAGTCGGGCATGGTCGGCGTCAACACCGGCCTGATCACCACCGAAGTGGCGCCGTTCGGCGGTGTCAAGGAGAGCGGCCTGGGACGCGAGGGCTCGCATCACGGCATCGAGGAATATCTCGAGATCAAATATGTGATGATGGCCGGTGTGTGAGATCAGGCCGACCTGTCGACCGAAGATGACGTCGAGACCGCGGGAAGCTTGTTCACCGGCACCATGAAGGATTTGTTGCCGACCTGGTAGATCACCTTCCCGCTCTTGCCGTCATTGGTCGAGATCTGCGACTGACCGAACATGATGACGTTCTTGTAGACGATGCCGATGCCTTGTCGCGTGATGCCGTCGGTGGTGACGCTGACCTGTGCCTCATTGCCCTTGACGGCCAGGACGCGAAAGCTCGCGCTCTTTCCGTTGTCGCTCGAATAGCCGGCCCAGCTGCCCGTCAGGTTGCTCTCATTGGCGGGAGGGGCCTGCTTTTCGAGCATCGCGGTGGCCTTGCCGCCGCCGGCCGAGAACAGCAGCACGGCGTTCTTGCCGTTCTTGGTTCCGAGCGTCACGGGGCCGAAGTCGATGGTGGAGCCGTTGACCTTGCCGATGCCGCGCTCGGTGCGTCCATGGTGGGTGTATTCCACCGTGGCCTGGGCGCCGCGAATGTTCACGACCTTGAAGCTCACGGCCTGATTGTTGGCCGTCCAACTGCCCTTCCATTCACCGAGCAGGTTGCTCTGGTGATAGACCCGCTCCATGGCGGGAGAGATCTGGTTCGCGCTTTGAACGATCGCCATGAGCGCCCGCAACGAGCTGATGTGCTCTTCTATATATTTCTGAACATTACAAACTGTATCGAGGCGTAGTCCCGCAGGGTAAACGATGGGTTAATGGCGACGGCGGTGCCCCAGTGCCGACTGCGACCGATCGTCTCGGGCGCGCGCCGCTGCCGCAAGCCCGGGTCGCGGCGTGAGTCTGCCTTGCGCCTGTTGACGGCCGGGCTACCGCCTCAGCACCGCGATCGTGCGATTGGCGAAGCTCAGCCGCTCCGCCATGATCGTCACGAAATAGGTCAGCAGCTTCTGCGCCAGCGCCGGGTGCTCGCGCGTGATGGCGTCGAATTGCGGGATGGTCAGCTCGTAGAGCACGCTGTCGGTCTCGGCCTGGATCGTCGCGCTGCGCGGCGTATGCGCCACCAGCCCCATCTCGCCGATCGTCGTGTAGCGGCCGAGGCTGCGCACCCGCGTCGTGCCGCCTCGCTCGGCCGGGACCATGACGCCGACCCGGCCGTCGAGGATGAAATGCATCGAGGCAGCCTCGTCGCCGGCGCGCACGATGGTGGTGCCGGCGGGCACGTCGAGCCGTTCGCAGCGGCGCATCAACTCGCTGGCATCGGCGTCGCTGCCGAGGATGGCGGCGAACCAGTCGCGTAGCGAGGCCTCGTCCTGGGCATGGCCCTGATGGCGCGCGATGATCGCGTTCTCGCAGCGTTCGAGCGCATGATCGAGCTCCGGCGTGATCACCACATCCTTGGTGATGAACTCGCCGGCGCGCAGCGTCCGCTCGATCGCGGGCGTCAGATGCGCCATCGCGATCTGGACGTGGCGGTCGCGCGCCAGCCGCTTGATTTGGCTGAAGCTGTAGGCGGCCGAGGAATCCATGCCGGTCACGAGCCGGAAATCGAGCACCAGGAAGCGGCATTCGGAACGGCGCTGCAGCCGCGCCTTGACGTGGCGGTACAGCCGGTTGGCCGATCCGAAGAACAGATAGCTCTGCAGGTTGAGGCCATGGATCTCGCCGCCATGCAGCGCGAGGATCTCCTGCTGCTCGCGCGAGCGGTCGAGCGAGCTGCGATATTCGGTGCCGTCGAAGCTGTATTTGATCGGGTTGATGCGCGCCGCGCTGAAGGCGAAGGCGGTGCAGCCGATCACGATGCCGAGCACGATCCCGGCGATGAAGCCCCATTTCAGGATGATGATGATGATTGCAAGCAGCGAGGCATATTCGATCAGCGACAGCCGCCGGCGCGACTGCACCGCCCATTTGTACAGCGTGTCGGCGCCGAGATAGAGCAGCAGTCCGCCGAGCACGAATTTCGGCATGTAGCCGAGCAGGGACGGCGCCAGCACCAGCATCGACAGCGCGATGGCCGCCGCTGTCAGTCCCGACAGCCGGCCGCTGCCGCCGGCGCTGAAATTCAGGATGGTGCGGCTCACCGAGATGCAGCCGGGGTAGCCGCCGATGCTGCTGGCGAGGATGTTGCCGAGGCCGGTGACGGTGAGCTCGCGCTCGATATTGGCCTCGCTATGGGTCGCGACCTCGATGCCCGTCGTGTTGAACAGCGTGCTGCAGGCGGTGACGAAGATGACGGCGATGATGTCGCCGGCCAGTGCCGGCAGCGCATGCCAGGGAAAATGACTGAGCGCATCGATCGTCCACGGCCAGGCCAGCGCCACGTGCTGCGGCGGCAGGAACGTCCATCCCAGCGTCTGCGCCGCCGTGGGCGAAATACCGGCCAGCCAGAAGCCGCCATGGGCAGCCAAGGTCGCGACGATCAGAATCAGTGGCAGGCTGAACGGCCAGCGCGACCGGTGCCAGGTCAGGTACAGCACCAGCGCCATGACCGCCGCTGCGCCGAGTTCGTACAGCACCTGCCGCGTGGCGAAGACGCCGAGCGTCGCCAGCTCCAGCTGCTGACCGGTGACGACGCTGATGGCGCCGAGCAGGATGAGCGCGCCGGTGGCGCCAAGAAAGCCGGCGACAACCGGATAGGGCACGTAGCGGATGGCGCGGCCGAGCTGCGTGGTGCCGAGGCCGCCCAGGATCAATCCGGTGGCGAGGCTGGCGAGCCCGAAGGTGATGAGCACCACCGGCAGCAGGGCCGCGGCGGGAGCGGCTCCGCCGAGCCGGTCCGCGATTGTGCCGGCCAGGATCGCGGTCGTCGCGGCAATCGAACTGTCCGGCGCCCCGATTGCAAATGGCAGCGAGCTGCCGAGCGCCAGCACCAGCGCCATCAGCGCCGAGACGGTGAAGGTGATGCCGATGCCGTGGCTGAGATAGGGCGCGAGCGGCCCTGCGAAGATCAGCAGCGTATAGGACAGGCCGTAAGTGATGGTCAGAACGCTGGCGGCGGCGCCGCCAAGAATATCCTCGAAACCGCGTCGCGCGGCCGAATGGCCGATCGTGGCCGAAACCGTGTTGCTCACACCAATAAGCCTCAATTCAATAGGCGCCACTGGTAGGCTGACAGCCGCCCGGCGCAAGTGACAATTTTATGACAAGTTCGGGATGGCAGAGCCGGCCTGCGGCGATGCCGCAAATCCTTGCAACAAAAGGGCGGTTCGTTGAGGATGCGGCGCGGGACCATGTTCGCGTTGAGGATGTGGCAGCGCGGCCCGGAGCAGGAGGTCGGCAGGCCCCGGCCTCATCGGCCCGCGACAGGCCGTCAATCGCGCCGAGACTGGCTGGGAGAGCCCTCATGATGCTGTACGATTCCGCAACGGCGCCCAGTCCGCGCCGCGTGCGCATCTTTCTCGCCGAGAAAGGTCTCACGCTTCCCACGGTGCAGGTCGATCTGCGCGCAGGCGAGCAGTTTGCCCCGGCGTTTCGCGCGATGAATCCCGATTGCACGGTGCCGGTGCTCGCGCTCGACAGCGGCGCGGCCATTACCGACATCATCGCGATCTGCCGCTACATCGAGGAGCTGCATCCTGAGCCTGCCCTGATGGGGCGAGACGCGGAAGAGCGGGCGCTGATCGAATGCTGGGTCCGGCGCATCGAGTGGGATGGCATCTACGCCATCCAGGAAGCGTTCCGGAACAGCATGCCGGGTTTGGAGCACCGCGCGCTGCCGGGCCCGCTGCCGCTCGAGCAGATTCCGGCGCTGGCGGAGCGCGGCCGTCTGCGGGCGCGGCATTTCCTGGCATGGCTCGATGCGCGGCTCGCCGATCACGCCTTCGTCGGCGGAGCCGCCTTCACGATCGCCGACATCAGCGCCATGGTGACGGTCGATTTTGCCGCGCGCGCGAAGCTCGATCCACCAGAGCAGCTGCGCCATCTCAGGCGATGGCACCAGGAGGTGTCGAGCCGCCCGAGCGCGAAGGCGTGACCTGGCGGATCGGCTTGCTCTCACGCCGCCAGTTTGGCCAGCCCGTCCCAGTCGAATGTGATGCCGTGGCCGGGCCGCGCCGGCGCCAGCGCGAGGCCATTCTGCAGCACCAGCGGATGTTCGATGTAGCGGTCGAGGCCGAAGCCGTGCGCTTCGAGGAACGAGCGGTTCGGGCAGGCGGCGAGCAGGTGTACGGTGATGTCATGCGCGCCATGGCTGGTCACCGGCAGATTGAAGGCCTCGGCGAGCCGCGCGATCTTCATGAACGATGTGACGCCGCCGCAATTGGTGACGTCGGGCTCGGGATAGGACACGGCGCCAGCGGCGATGTAGTTCTTGAAGTCCCATAGCGAACGCAAATTCTCGCCCGCCGCGATCGGCACGCCGCCGGCGGCCAGGATGCGGGCATGGCCGGCGATGTCGTCGGGAATGGTCGGCTCCTCCAGCCAGGTGAGATCATAGGGCTGCAGCGCGCGCGCCGCGCGGATCGCCTCCTCGACCGTCCACGTCATGTTGGCATCGGCCATCAGCGGGAAGCCATCGCCGAGATGCCTGCGCATCGCGGCGACCCGCGCGACGTCGGCTCCGAGATCGGGGCGACCGACCTTCATCTTGATGGCGCGAAAACCCTTGGCGAGATTGTCGTCGGTCTGCTTCAGCAACGCATCGATCGACAGATCGAGGTCGATGCCGCCGGCATAGCAGGGCACGCCGGCATCGAAGCCGCCGAGCAGGCGGAACAGCGGCAGTGCCGCGCGCCGCGCCTTGAGATCCCAGAGCGCAATGTCGAGCGCCGACAGCGCCAGCACGACCGGTCCGCCGCGCCCGCCATAATGCAGGCCCCACCACACCCGATGCCAGATCGCCTCGGTATCGTCGGCATCATGGCCCGCGGTCAGATCGGGGATCTCGCGCCCGACGATGTCGGCAACAGCGCCGCCATTGCGCCCGACCGTATAGGTGTAGCCGACGCCTTCGGCGCCATCGGCATCGCGCACCCGGCAGGTGATCAGCTCGAACGCCGTCATCGCGCCATGCGTGCTGTCAGACAACGTCACGCTGAGCGGAATGCGATAGAGCCCGGTCTCGATCGATGCAATCAGTGCCATCGGCGCGGTTCCTTCCCTGGATTTTTGATGAAGGTTATGCTCGTGATGCGGCGAGGGCAAATGCGAACGGCGCATGACCGACACGGGCCGGGCCTCGATATGGATCAGCATGATCCCTGGATGTGGTGATTTTGAATGACGAGCGATCGCGACATCCTGGCTCTGGGTGACCTCGATGGCTCCGATATACTGGGCATGCTGACGCGAGCGCAGGAGCTTGCGGCCTGCTGGCAGACGCGCGAGATGCCGCAGACGCTTGCAGGCCGGCGCATCGCCCTCATCGTCGATGATGGCGGCTGGCGCAATACCACCGCTTTCGATCTCGGCGTGCGATCGATGGGCGGTCTGTGCGTGCATGCGCCGATACGTCTCAACGCCACGGAGGCGGTCGAGGATCTCGCCGCTTATCTCGACAACTGGTTCGATGCGGTGGTCTGCCGCACGCCGGAGCTCGAGATGCTCTATGCCTTGTCCCACTGGGCGCAGGCGCCGGTGATCAACGCGCGCACGCGGCAGAATCATCCCTGCGAGACGCTCGGCGACCTGGCCTTCCTGTGGCATCGCCGCGGCGCGATCGATGGATTGAAGATCGCCGTGGTGGCGCCTGCTGCGAACATCCTGGGTTCGTGGATCGAGGCCGCGCAGGTGCTGCCGATCGACGTCGTCCAGGTCTACCCGGCGCAATGGCATGCGCCCGGAGATTCGCCGCGCTTTCGCGTCGCGACCGATCTCGGCGAATTGCGGGACGCCGATGTGGTCGTCACCGATTGCTCGCCGAGAGATGACGACGCCGGTGCCTTGCAGGATTATCAGATCACAGCGGCGCTGCTGGATGGCCTCCGGCCCGACCTGGACTTCCTGCCTTGTCCGCCGGTGACGAGGGGAGACGAGGTCTCCGCTGATGCCATGCGGCATCGCGCCTGCCGCACGGTACAGGCCAAGGCGTTCCTGCTGCACGCGCAGAATGCCGCGCTCGAATGGGTCTTCGCCGCGCGGTGACCTCCGGTCTTGGCCCCCTACGCATTGTGCTTTGGATGAAGAGCTTGAATTTTGCGCTGTCCTGTCGGCCTTGATCCTGAACCTGGGCCGGCTGTGAGCGACAGTAGAGGTGTCGATGAATTCAAATCGCGTGGCGGCGTTGCATGATCTGGCCCTTCGGATTTCGCGCCTTGAGATGGGTCATCCGATGAGAGTGGCCGTCGATGGCCGAACGGCATCGGGCAAGACAACCCTGTCGGACGAGTTGGCAGAGCTGATCAAGCGAAGCGGCCGCCCGGTCATCCGGACATCGATTGACGGGTTTCATCGTCCGAAAGCTCAGCGCTACGCGCGCGGACGGTTCTCCGCTCTCGGGTATTACGATGATGCCCGCGATCTGTCCGCCGTCAGAACCCTGTTGCTGGAGCCATTGGCGCCCGGTGGCGATCGCCTCTACAGGACGGCGTCCTTCGACCTCGAACGTGATGTGGCGATCGCGCAACCTTCCGCGCTGGCGCCGGTCGATGCCGTGCTGGTCGTCGACGGGACCTTCCTTCAACGACCCGAGCTGCGGGATCATTGGGACATCGTGATCTTTGTAGAGACGTCGAGACGCATCTCTGATGCAAGAGGCCTTAGCCGCGACCGCCTCGGCCAGCAGATCGCCATGAAGGTCTATGCAGAGCGCTATGGGCCTGCCTTTGACTTCTATGAAGAGACCTGTGCTCCAGCCGGAACCGCCGATGTCGTTTTCAACAACGACGATATGGATCACCCGACAATTCGCTTCAGAAGAGGAGGCAGGCTCTCGCCGGACCTGCGCGGCTGAGCACTTGATGTGAAAATGGGGCTGGATGTTTGCAGGTATACGGTGACGCGCTATGCTCAGCCATGTCCCCGATCCATTCAGTCCTGCTCGATCTCGACGGCACCCTGATCGACTCACGTCCCGGCATTGCCGCGAGTGCGCTGGCGGCGTTGCGGTCGCTGGGACACACGCCTGACGACACGCTCGATGTCACGGCCGTGATCGGTCCACCGTTGCAGGACATGCTGCGCGTGCTGCTGCAGGCTCATGGCGACGATCGGGTCGACGACGCCGTTCTGGCCTATCGCCGGCATTATGGTGATGTCGGCCTGTTCGGCAGCGCGCTCTATCCCGGCATGCGCGAGGCGCTGCAGGCGATGCACGACGCCGGCTTGCGGATCTATCTCGCGACGTCGAAGCGCGAGGTGTTCGCGCGGCGCATCCTGGAGCATCTCGATCTGGCGTCGTTTTTCCAGGCCATTCACGGCTCGGTGCCGTCAGGCGCGCTCGACCACAAACCCGAGCTGCTCGCGCATATCCTCGACGAACGGAATATCGCCGCGCAAGACAGCCTCATGGTCGGCGACCGCCGCCATGACGTCGCCGGCGCCCACGCCGTGCGGATGAAGAGTCTCGGTGTGCTCTGGGGCTATGGCAGCCGCGACGAGCTCGAAACCGCCGGCGCAGAACGCCTCGTGGAAAACCCGGCCGATCTCGCGCGCACGGTGCTGGCGATGCTGCGGTGATCATCCGGTCGAGCAGCTTCTGTTGGATCCATGATGGCGTCCTGGCGGGTCGCAATCTTGCGCCCGAACTCAAAAGCCGCGAAGATCGCGACCAAATAATCTCAGGGCAGGAATACCACGCATGGAATTCGACGACGTCATCCTCGGCCGCCGCAGCATCCGTGGCTACAAGCCCGATCCCGTGCCGAGGGCGCTGATCGAGGAAATCCTCACGCTGGCGATGCGCGCGCCGTCGTCGATGAACACCCAGCCGTGGAATTTCTACGTCATCACCGGCGAGCCACTCAACCGCATCCGCGCCGGCAACACCGAGCGCATGCTGGCCGGCGTGCCGCAGTCGCGCGAGTTTCGCATCGGTCAGCCGTTCGACGGGCAGCACCGCGAGCGCCAGATCGGCGTCGCCAAGCAATTGTTCTCCGCCATGGGCATCGCGCGCGACGACAAGGAGAAGCGCCAGGATTGGGTGCTGCGCGGTTTCCGTCAGTTCGACGCGCCGGTGTGCATCATCGTCACTTATGACCGTGTGCTCGCCGGCAGCGACGATACGCCGTTCGATTGCGGCGCCGTCACCACGGCGCTGGTCAATGCCGCTTGGTCCCGCGGCCTCGGCGCGGTCATCAACAGCCAGGGCATCATGCAGTCGCCGGTCGTGCGCGAGCACGCCGGTATCGCCGACGATCAGGTCATCATGAAGAGCATCGCGCTCGGCTGGCCGGATCACGATTTTCCAGCCAACGCCGTGGTGTCGGAGCGGAAGTCGGTGAAAGAGGCGACCGTGTTCGTGGGGTTTGACGATTAGCCGCGCTCCAAGCGCTGGCAGAAATCCTCGATCACGGCTGCAGCGGCTTCGGCGTCGGTTGCGAGCAGCATGGCTGCGCCCACCCTATGGCGCATGTGCCGCAGCAATCCAGGCGTCTATCAGCAGGATCAGCGCGGCTGCTCCAACGGCAGCGGGGCCGCAGCCTTGCGGGTCTGGATGGCGATGTTGCTCCTGACTTCGCGCACGATCGACAAGCTTAGCAGCCGTTCCACCAGGAACCGCCGATAGTGCTCCAGATCAGCGGTGACGACCTCGAGCAGGTAGTCCGAGTCGCCGGAGACGAGATGGCAGGCGAGGACTTCCGGCATCGCACACACCGTGTCCTCGAAGGCCAAGGCATGTTCGTTCGCATGCCCTTCGATCTTGACCGCGAGAAATGCGGAAAATCCGAGGCCGACGCTGTCGCGATTCAGGACAGCGCGATAGCCCTGGATGACGCCCTCCTGCTCCAGCCGCTTGACGCGGCGAAGACAGGGCGAAGGTGACAATCCGACCCGGTCGGCAAGGTCGACATTGCTCAGCCGCGCATCGGCCTGCAGCTCTCCGATGATGCGTTGATCGATCGCGTCGAGTCTGGCTTTTGGCATATCTCTGACAATCGCGGCAGGCAGCGGATCATTCGTTGCGTCGTCCGTCGGCAAGATAGCACAGTTCGCAAGGACATGCGCTCCAGTTCAGGATCAATATCCCTGTCGACCAACAGCGGGTGCGCGGAGAGGCTGATGGGCCAGCTTGCGGGTGCTCAGCCGGTCTCCGTCGCATGATCTTGCCTTCACCAGCCCGGGAGACGTCGAATATGGCCGATATTGCTGCGCACCGATCCGTGATCGTTGCCGTCGAGAGATATTTCGATCTGATGTTCGATTCCGATGTCGAGCAATTCGATCGTGTGTTTGCGCCCACCGCGCGACTGCACGGCCTGCGTGACGGCGGTCTGCGTGTTCTCACCGCGGTTGAGTATCGTCAGCTGTTGGCGACCACTCCCTCGCCTCAGTCGAAAGCGGCGCCACGCCATCAGGAGGTCCTGCTGATCGACCTCGCCTCGCCATCCCAGGCGCTGGCGAAGGTCCGCGTGCGGATCGATCAAACGCTTTATCTCGACTATCTCTGCTTCCACCTGATTGACGGCGAGTGGCTGGTGACGGCCAAGTCGTTTCATATCGAGAGCCGCTTTTTGGCCACCGGGTGATCATGCGTTCGTTGCTGCGCTGCATGTCAGCTGCGCGAAAACTGCCCGTCGGGCTGTTCTATCGCAGCGGTCTATCTTGCGTATTTTCAGAAATGCGTGCTCTTATCCCCCGCATCCTGTCCCGATGCTAGCGCTAAGTTCGTTGTGACATGATCTGTGACATGACGTGTCATCAGGACGGGGCAAACAAGCCGGTCCCCGGGGAGAGCGTGGAGCAGCCGTTAAACCCATCGCGCAGGGAGGGCCGGGATGTCCGGCTGAACCTGTGGTGACCGCCGCGTGCATTTTCTTTCGCACGCGGGCCATGGGAGCAGCCAGCTCCCCGCCTTCCCTGCGCCCTCGGCTTTTTCAAGGGCGAGATTGATCCGTAAAGCTCGGGCCGTCGCGCCGCGAGGCCGATGATGCGCGTCTGTCCTCGAATGTTGATGGATGATCCGTCATTGAGATCGGAAGCCAAGAGTGCGGTCGGTCCACGACCCGATGGTGCCCACCTCGCCCAGCTTTCGGCAGAACGATCATATTCGAACCCATGTTCGATCGCAGCCCGCAACCACTGTCGATAACTTTCACCGTCATGCCCGGGACAAGCCCGGCCATGACGGTGTGGAAACAGACGGGCGCAACAGGTCAATCGCGATATGCTGTGGCCGTGCTGCTTGCGGGGAGACGTCAGGGCGGCGCTCACCGTTGCTCGCGATGACTGCGAGCGGCACCGAGCACGTCTCAGATCTTCAGCTCACGCCCCGTCACCCGCCGAAACGCCTCGAGATAGCGCTGGCTGGTGGCGTCGACCACGCTCTGCGGCAGTGGCGGCGGCGGGGCCTCGCCGTTCCAGCGGCCGGCCTTGCGCTCGGCGTCGAGATAGTCGCGCAGCGGCTGCTTGTCGAAGCTCGGCTGCGGCTGGCCTGGTTGATAGGCGTCGACCGCCCAGAAGCGCGAGCTGTCAGGCGTCATCACCTCGTCGATCAGGATGATGTGGCCGTCCTTGTCGCGGCCAAACTCGAACTTGGTGTCGGCGATGATGATGCCCTGCTCGCGGGCGAGCGTCTCGCCGAGCGTATAGACCGCGCGCGTCATGCTCTCCAGCGTGTAGGCGGTGTCATCGCCGACCACCTCGCGCATCCGTGCGATGGTGATGTTCTCGTCATGGCCGGTCTCGGCTTTGGTCGCCGGGCTGAAGATCGCGGGCTCCAGCTTCTGGCTCTCGACCAGGCCTGTAGGCAACTGCTCGCCGGCGAGGGTGCCGCTCGCCGCGTATTCCTTCCAGGCCGAGCCGGAGAGATAGCCGCGGATCACGCATTCGATCGGGAACACGGTCGTGCGCTTGCACAGCATCGCGCGGCCCAGGATCTCCTGGCGATGCGGCGCGAGCGCCGGCACCTCGGCGATGATCGCGTCGGTATCGGCCGAGATCATGTGGTGATGCACGACGCCTTCCAGCGCATTGAACCAATAGGCCGAGATCTGCGTCAGCACCGTGCCCTTCATCGGGATGGTCTCGTTCATCACGACGTCGAAGGCGGAGATGCGGTCGGTGGTCAGCAGCAGCACGCGGTCGTCGCCGACGGCATAGCTGTCGCGGACCTTGCCGCGGCCGATCTTCGGGAGCGGCAGATTGCTGGCGAGAAGCGTGGTCATCGTACGGGGCCTTCGAAACGGGAGCGTTGCGACCGCAATAGCCTATTCCGGCAGCGGAATGAACTCGTGCTCCTGCGGAACGGCGGCGAAGCGGCCGGTTTTCCAGTCCTGCTTGGCCTGTTCGATCCGCTCCTTGCTGGAGGAGACGAAATTCCACCAGACGTGGCGCGGCCCTTCCAGCGCGTCGCCGCCCAGGAACATCATCCGGGTCGGCTTCACGATGCGCACGCTGATGGCGTCACCGGGGCGGAAGATCAGCAGCCGCGGCCCGGTGTGGCGCTCGCGCGCGATCTCGATTTCGCCATCGACGATATAGATCGCGCGCTCCTCGTGGTCGGGATCGAGCGGAACGACCGTTCCGGCCTGCGCAGTGACCTCGACATAGAACCAGGGCGAGACCATCGTCACCGGCGAGGCCGCGCCGAACGCTTTGCCGGCGATCACGCGCGCGGTGAAGCCGGTGTCGCTGACCGTCGGTGGCGAGCCCAATATGCGGATGCGGCCGCACGTCCATGCCCTTGCCGGAGACGAACTGAACCGGGCCGAAATGATCGAAGAAGATGAACGGACCGACCATCTGTCGCCGCCCATGCGGCAGTGCGCGGCGCACGGCGAAGCCGTCGCCGAGATCGCGGGTGCGCGGCACGATGACGTGCTCCAGCGCATCGCAGGAGGCGGGATCGCCGAATTCGGGATCGATCGATGGCTGCCAGCTCATGGGACCCTCCAGAGATGTGGTCGCGCGAGCTTAGCAGCTTTGCTGAGGCCACGGCAGGGCTCGAGGCCGCAGCGTGCCGCGATTTGAACGACAGCCTGCTCCAGCCTAGAGTTCCGATGCTGACAATGGACCCGCCTTGATGCCGCTGGAAAGCCTTGATCTCGCGTTGCGTGCTGCCGCCATCGCATTGCTTGCGGTGCTCGCCGTGTCGCTGGGACGCGACCTCGGCAGGCCATGGAGCGGCCGGCTCGCGATCGCCCTGGCGCTCGGCGCGGCGGCGCATGCCTTGACGTTCAATATCGGCGGCGCTGCGGCGCCCTCGCTGGCGGTCGCGCCGCTGATCGCGTTCGCGACCGCCGCCATCGTCGTGCTCTGGCTGTTCTGCCGCGCGCTGTTCGACGATGGTTTTGCGCCGCGCTGGTGGCACGGCCTGATCTGGCTCACAGTGTTCGGTTTCAGCATGATCAGTTGCCTCGCGCTGGGACCGTCCGGCCATGTGCGGCTCGTGATCGTCGCCAACAATCTGCTGGCGCTTGGCTTCGTCGGGCTCGCCTTGGCGCAGACGGTCCGCTCGTGGTCGGTGGATCTGGTCGATCGACGCAGGCGCGTCCGCGCTGTCGTGGTCATCGCGGTGCTCGGCTATGGCGGCGTCAACGCGCTGCTGCAGATCGCGGTCGTCGGCGGCGGGGCGTCGGAGCTCGCCAATGTGATCAACGCGGCGATGTTCCTGGCGGTGGTCGGCACCGTCGCGCTGATGCTGCTGAGGGTCGGCGCCGGCGACGTGTTCGCCGTGGAGACGCCTCCGTCCGTGGCCGCCAGCGAGGCCGCACCTGCTGCGGCGACCAAAATGGGCGAGACGGTCGCGAACCGCAGACTGGTCGAGCGGCTGACCCGGCTGATGGCGGATGAGCGGATCTACCGCCAGGAGAACGTCACCATCGGCGTGCTGGCCACCAGGCTCGGCATTCCCGAATACCGGTTGCGGCGGCTGATCAACAGCGAGCTCGGCTACCGAAACTTCAACAGCTTCCTGAACAGCCACCGCATCGCGGAGGCGAAAGCGGCACTCGCCGATCCCGCCCAGGCCGAGGTGCCGGTGATCACCATCGCGATGGATGCCGGGTTCCAGTCGCTCGGCCCCTTCAACCGCGCCTTCAAGGCGGTGACCGGGGTGACGCCGACGGAATACCGGCGCATGAGGCGGTCCGCGGCGTGACGTTTGCGATGTTGAAATCGAAGGAGAATTTCGAAATCGGCGAGGTCGCCGCGGCTTCCGGCGAGGCGATCCTTCGAAATCGGCGAGATCCGCGGCCGCCGCTGCGCTGTCGTCCGGCAGGTCCATCCGCCGGAGCTTCTCATGACTCGCCGCCGCCTGCTGCTCGTTGTTCTCGCCACCACTGCGCTGACCGCCTTGGCCGTCGCCGCCGCCCGCGCCCGCGACGTGCCCCAAATCGCGACGGGTTTCATCGCCGGCGTCGTGTGTTCGGAGACCTTCGTCTCCGGTCTCGACCCGGACCGCATCCTGTCCGAAACCCAAGCCGCGATGCCCGGTGCCGGCCTGCTGGGCTGGGCGATGGACGTCCATGTGGATCGTGCCGCCAAGGACGTTACCGTCACGCTCCTGGGACTCGGCCGCAGCCATGCGGTCTTTGCCGAGGGGCTCGGCTGTCATCTGGACCATGGCGAGACGCAAAGCTGGCCGCCGGCGCGGCCCGCTCCTGTGCAGCCGGCCGCGCTCCCGGAGATCGCTCCGCCTTATCCCGTGGTGCCGGCGACACCTGCCCTTGCCGCTGCACTCGATCGCGCCTTCTCCGAGCCGGAGTCCCCGCCGTTCCGGCGCACGCATGCCGTGATCGTGCTCAAGGACGGCAAGGTGATCGCCGAACGTTACGCCCCCGGCTTCACGCTCGACACGCCCTTGCTCGGTTTCTCTGCGACCAAGTCGATGACCGCCACCCTGGTCGGCATTCTCGTCCGCCAGGGCAGGCTCGCGCTGCACGCGCCGGTGCCCGTCGGCGCGTGGCGGAGCGAGATCGATCCGCGCCACGCCATCACCGTCGATCATCTGCTGCGGCATACCGCGGGGCTCGCGCTCGGCAGCTCACTGCAGGCCTCGTTGCTGTCGGCGCTCGAGCCGGTCAATCAGATGAAGTTCGTCGAGGCGGATCGCGCGGCGTTCGCCGAATCCATGCCGCTCGAAACCAATCCGGGCGCTGTGTTCAACTATCACGACGGCAACACCGTCATCCTCTCGCATCTCATCCGCGATGCCGCCGGCGGCAGTGCGGCGGATGTCCTGCGCTTTGCCCATCGCGAGCTGTTCGATCCGCTCGGCATGCGCAAAGTCACGATCGAGGTCGACGCCGCCGGCACGCCGGAGGGATCGAGCCAGATGCTGGCAACGGCCCGCGATTGGGCGCGGCTCGGCCAACTCCATCTCGACGACGGTGTCGTCGGCGGCCGCCGCATCCTGCCCGCGGGCTGGGTCGACTATGTCAGCATGCCGACGCCGGACGCCTTTGTCGGCATCGGCGCCGGATTCTGGACCAATCGCGGCGACAGTTTCGGCGCGAATTACCGCTCCTCCCATGGCTGGCCGCGCGATGCCTTCTTCGCCAAGGGCACGCTCGGCCAGTATGTCATCATCATCCCCTCCGAGCGCCTGGTCATCGCGCGCTTCGGCCGCACCGTGAACTGGCCGCCGGAGGTCGACGGCGTGGCGCAGCTCGTGAGTGATGTCGTGGTGGCGACGCGTGGCGAGTGACGCATGGCTCACGCCCGGCCCAGGGCGGTGGCCTGCGCGACACGATCGAACCGCTCCAGCCCCAGGATCGCGTCGGCAAAATGCTGTGCGCGGCTGCTCAGCACCGGCCGCGCCAAGGTGATGAACTTGTCGCTCATGGCCTGCGCCGAGGGGAACGAGGTCGGCTCGCCCGAGGGATCGTCGTGCAGACGCTCGTGCACGCCATCCTCGGTGGTGATGGTGACGCGCGCGCCGAACGGATGGCTGCGGCCGATCTCCAATTTGTCGTCCTGCACGACGTCGAACTTGTTCGCGAGGTTGTTGATCGCAGCATCGCCGAGCCGCGTGTAGTCGTCCCAGCCGAAGCGGCCCTGGTCGAGCGCCAGCGCGCCGGTGAAGAACATCGAGAACTGGCCGCCGACGATCGAGGTCGGGTGGCGCTTGGTCGCGGCGTCGCCGGTCAAGGTGATGCCGTTGCGGTGCAGACCGATCTCGACGCGCTTGACCTGGTCCGGGGTCAGATTGTGCTCGCGGCGCAGTGCGATGATGGCGTCGATCGCGGCATGCGTATAGCGGCAGCTCGGATATGGCTTCACGCCGATCTTCATCGTCTCGTAGGTGGTGCCGAGGCCGGCGACCGCTTTCTCCCGGTGTGGCGTGTCGGTGTAGCCGACCAGCAGGCCGTGCTTGCCCTCGACGGATTCGATTGCGCCGACGAAATCGTTCTTGGCCAAGGTCGCCGCGATCACGCCGTTCATCGCCGACGCCCCGACCTGATAGCGCTTGTTCCAGGCGCCGTTGACCAGGAATTGCAGCGAACCGGCCGCCTGGCTGCCGGACACGCCGAATGCGTAGATCAGCTGCTGCTCGGACAGGCCGAACAGCTTGCCGGCGGCCGCGGCTGCGCCATAGGTGCCGGCCGTCGCGGTCGGATGGAAGCCGCGGGCATAATGCGAGGTCGGATCGAGCGCATTGCCGAGCCGGCAGCACACTTCATAGCCGGCGACGATCGCGGTCAGCACCTCGCGGCCGGACGCGCCGACCATTTCGCCGACGGCGAAGGCGGCCGGCACCACCGGCGCGCTGGGATGCAGCGACGAGTCGGCGTGGGTATCGTCGAAATCGAGCGAATGGCCCATCGTGCCGTTCAGCAGCGCCGCCACCGCCGGCGTCCACGTCCTGGAATCGCCGAACACGGTCGCCTCGCCGGCCGAATCCAGCTTCAGCGCCGCCAGCATCTTCACCACGGACGGGGTCGATTCCGCCTCGCGCCGGGCGCGGATGGCGCTGCCGAGAAAGTCCAGGGTCAGCACCTTGGCGCGGTCGAGCACCTCGGGCGGGATAGCGTCATATTTCAGGTCGGCGACATAGGCGGCGAGCGTTGCGGTTTCCTGGGCCATCGTGTTTCCTCGGTTCGTTGGAAATAGCGTAGGCAAGCTGATTCTGCGTTTCAAGCCGCTCGGATCGGGTGGGAAGCTGCTATGTCCGGACCGCGCCGGTCCTTGCGAGGTGAGTGAACGATGGCGTCGTTCAAGGAGCTGTTCGGCCGGGTCCGCGCCCGCAAGGCGCCGATGTCGCTGGCCGTGCGTGGCACGGTGGCGGCGACGCTGGCCTTCGCGATCGCGACCGCGTTTCAGCTCAAGCTGCCGCTGTGGGCGGTGCTGACCTCGCTGATCGTGACGCAAGGCAGCGTCGGGCGTTCGCTGAAGGCGACGCGCGACTACATGTTCGGCACCATCGGCGGCGCGATCTATGGCGGCGCCATCACGGTCTTCATCCCGCATTCGGGCGAGCTGCAACTGCTCGGCATGCTGATCCTCGCGGTGACGCCGCTCGCCTTCATCGCCGCGATCAATCCCAGCCTCAACGCGGCGACGGTGACTGCGGTGATTGTGCTGCTGGTGCCGACCATGGGCCATCTCGATCCCTTGGGCTCGGCGATCGACCGTGTGTTCGAGGTCGCGGTCGGCGCGCTCACGGGACTCACCGTCTCGTTCATCGTGCTGCCGTCGCGCGCCCATGTGCAGATGCGCAGCGCGGCGGGGCGGCTGCTCGAGCTGATCGCCGCAGCGCTGGCCGAATTGCTCGCCGGCCTGTCGCGCGGCCGTGACAACGACGCGCTGCACCGGATCCAGGACGGCATCGGCGCCGCGCTGACCGAGCTGAACGCGACCGGCGCCGAGGCCGAGCGCGAGCGCGCGGCGCGGCTGTCGTCGGGCGCGGATACCGGGCCGCTGTTGCGCACGATCCTGCGGCTGCGCCATGACGTCGTGATGATCGGTCGCGCCAGCGTGGTGCCGCTGCCGTCGGAACTGCAGGCGCGGCTGTCGGGTCCGGTGACGCGCGTTAGCGACGCCATTGCCAGCTATCTGCGCGGCTGCGCCAGCGCCATCCGCAATGGTTCCGGCCCGCCGGCGATCTGGCCGGTTCATGTCGCCCTCAAGGCCTATGCCGAGGCGGTCGCCGCCGTGCGCAGCGACGGCCTGACGCGCGGCCTGCCCGGCGATGCCGCCGAGCGCTTCTTCGCGCTCGGCTTCTCGCTCGACCAGATGCGGCAGAATTTGATCGACCTCGAGCGCGTCGTCGCCGAATGGGCCGGGGCGTCGACCGGCAAGCCGCATCGGCCGGAGCCGGAGGAGACGTCTGACACGGCTGGCGCGTGACGGCGTCATCGCGACAGCCGCAGGAAGCGCAGCACCAGCAGGGCTGCGTAGATCGCGGTGCCGAGCGACAACCCGATCCAGATTCCGGTCGCGCCGAGTGCAGTATGCAGGCCGAGCACATAGGAGGCGGGAAAGCCGATCAGCCAGTAGCCGAGCACGGCGAGCAGCAGCGGCACGCGCGTGTCCTTGATGCCGCGCAAGGCGCCCACCGCGATGGTCTGCAGCGCATCGGTGATGAAGAAGGTCGTACCGACCAGCAGCAAGGTGGCCGCCAGCACCGCCGTGGCCTGCGCATCGGCGAGGCCGGCGCCGAGGAACAGCTGCACGATGTCGTGCTGCGCCACGATGATTCCGACGGTGAACAGCACCGCAAGCGAAACGCCGAGCAGCATCGCCATCAGCCCGGCGCGCCGAACCCCGATCGCGTCGTTGCGTCCCGTGGCGTGGCCGACGCGGACGGTGGCGGCCATGCTGATGCCGAACGGCACCATGAACAGGATCGCCGTGATCTGCAGCGCAATCTGATGCGCGGCCAGCGCGGTCGTGCTGATCAACCCCCATCAGGATCGCGGCCGCGGAGAACAGGCCATATTCGAGCAGGAACGACAATGAGATCGGCGCGCCGATGACGAGGAGCTGGCGCATCAGCCGCCAGTCGATCCGCTGCAACCGTGCCAGCACGTGATAGTCGCGGAACGGCGCACGACACGTCGCGAACCAGAGTCCGGCGAGAAACGTTCCCAAATTGACGGTCGATGTGGCCAAGCCGACGCCGGTCAGGCCGAGCTGCGGAAAGCCCCATCTGCCGTATAGCAGCGGATAGACCAGCAACGCGTTGAGCGGAATCGCGGCCAGCGTGATCCACAGCACCGGCTCGGGGCGGTTGACCGCGCCCATGAAGCTGCGCAGTGCCAGGAACCACAGCATCGGCGCAACGCCCCAGGCGAGGCCGGCGAGATAGTTCTGTGCGAGATGCGCCACTCCCGCGGCCTGTCCCAGCGCGAGCAGGATGGCCTCGCCATTCAGCGCGATCAGCATGATCGGCAGCGCGATGAACAGGCCGGCCCACATTCCGACCCGCAACGCGCGCCGCACCAAGCCGGCATCGGCCGCGCCATAGGCCTGCGCGGCGAGCGGCGCCACCGCCGACATCAGCCCCATGCCGAAGGTCGAACCGACGAAATACACCGTGCCCGCCAAGGCTGCCGCCGCGACGGCATCGCCGCCGAGCCGGCCGATGAAGGCGAGATCGGTCGACATCATCGCGATCTGCGACAGCTGCGTCAGCGCCATCGGCGCGGCGAGGCGGATCGTGTCCCAGAGTTCGAGCGCGAAAGAAGGTGTGGGCGCCGCCGGAGGCGCATGGCCGGTTCCAATTGTGGTGGTCATAAGCGCGGCTATAGCAGCACCCGTGACGTCCTGCACATCAAGGACGTATGTTCTGGCTCGGAGACGTGCGGCGCGTGAGCGCAGTTCCGCGCAACAATTCGCGATCATAGCCTCAAACATCTTCGCGTTCGCGACTGCGCGATCTCGCGGCGCTTTTTCGCGTCCGAGCTCTGACTGGTCAGTGGCCCTCGGATACGAGGGCGCAGGGAAGGCCGGGTGCTTGACCACACCCATGGCCCGCCTGCAAAAGAAGTAGCAGGCGGCAGTCACCACAGGTCGGCCGCTACACTCCGGCCTTCCCTGCGCGATGGTTGGAACGGCTTATACGTACTCTCCTCGGTGCGCCGTGCTTGTTGGCCACCGTCGCCAGCGGATCGCCCGCCAGCTTGACCTCAGCATCGGGAGGCCAGGACCATACGACTTCGCCGTATGCGGTCGCTCCTTCGTCCACGCGCCAGCCTCGGGGTTGCCCAAAGTGCGCGCTGTGAGCCGCCGCATCCATCGCATCCCCGCCCTCTACGGTCCGTGACGATCGCGAAGCGCCCCTTGTGTTCAGAAAGTCTGTCAGAATGTGCGAACGGGCGGTTCTCGCAAAACCGCCCGTCGCAGGATCTGAGCCCGTAACGCCCCAAACGCGGCAGAGCCTGTTTCAGAGCGAGGGACAGCTCCGGTGATCTTCCTCAACCCGAACAGTTGCAAGGGCCTCGAGCCCATACAAGGCAAGGAAGGGAGTGGATGATGACACAGATCGCAAACGGTGTCGCCGGCATCGATGTGGCCAAGGACAAGGTGGACGGCTGCATTCGCGGTCTCGGACTACGGCAGACGTTCCCGAGCACTCCGCAAGGGCACCGCCAGCTGTTGGCCTTGCTTCGCAAGCACAAGGTGAACAAGGCCGTCATGGAGGCCACTGGCGGCTATGAGCGCGAATGGGCCAAGGTGTTGCGCCAGGCAGGCGTGGAGGTGCGGATCGTCGATCCCAAGCGGGTTCGCAACTTTGCCCTATCGGCCGGTCGACTGGCGAAGAACGACACGATCGATGCGGAGATGATCGCCTGGTTCGCCGAGACGTTCAACGACGCACCGAGCCAGACCTACGACGCTGCCCGCGAGGAACTGGCGGGACTGGTGAAAGCACGCAAGAACCTGATGGATCTGAAAACCCGTCTACAGAACCAGCACGAACATGTCGTGCCGGGATTGGCGCAGAAGGCCCATTCCCAGGTGTTGAAGACGCTCGCGGCACAGATTGCAAAGCTTGAGGCTGCGATCTCGGCCAAGGTCAAGGCCACACCGGAGTTTGCCGAGCGCGCCGAGATCATCGAAAGTGTTCCAGGGCTTGCCGGAACGACCTCCGCGATCCTCATTGCAGGAGCGCCGGAGCTCGGCAAGGTGAGCGACGAGATCGCCGCCGCCCTGATCGGGGTCGCTCCTTACGACGATGACAGTGGCAAGCGCCGAGGCGAGCGCCACATCAAGGGTGGCCGGCGCTGGGTGAGAAACGGCCTGTTTCTTCCCTGCCTCGGCGCAGCAACCCAGCATAATCCGGTGCTCAAGGCCTACTATGAGCGCCTCACCGCCAAGGGCAAGGAGCCGAAAGTTGCGCTCATCGCCTGCATGCGCAAGTTGATCATCATCCTCAACACGATGATCGCCCGCGGGGAGAAGTGGAATCCCAAGCCGCCACGCGTTGCGGTGAGCTGATCGAGCGCCACGCCGCGCTCGGTCCGCGACCGAGCGCATGCCAAGCCAACAGGACGGCGAGCGGACGGGGTCAAGGCCTTCAGCCGCCGAAGGCGGAGGCGCGTCTCGCGCCAGCCTTGAGGCCGGCCGATCGCCGGCCTACCTCAACAGCACAGTTGCTCTCATGAGGACGGGATGGGCACAATGTTTCCGATTTTCGGAAATCGCGCAAGCGGAAAATTTCGGCAGAACAGATGACTTGGAGCATGCCACTGAGCTGACTATCAAATTGCGCTTTTCGGCGAACTCGGCCTCGGCTTTTTCGGCCGATCCGCCGTGACATTGAAGCGATCTCGCTCGCGAGGCCGTCAACAGAAGCGCGAGGTGAGTCGCCAAACCGCCATACGCTCGATCTTTGCTGCGTCCCTTAGCTCGATATCTGGGCGTGATATGGAAGTTCGCTGACCATGACGATCGCTCTTGAACCTGTCGACGATCAGTTGCCGATCGATTTTCATAAGCTGGAGCTGGACGCGAGAGCCGACGGTCATGCCAACATGACCCGGCTGTCGGCCGAGTTCGCCGGGACTCCGTCGATGTTCCACCGCGTGATAGCAGCTCATGTCGATACCGTGCTCGCCGGCATCGGCGCGATCACGGACGAGCCGGTGTCGGCTGGGCAGCCGGCCTGGCGCATGCGGCGGCTTTACGTGCACCGGGACTTCAGGCGCGCCGGCGTGGCGCGAACCATCGCGGCAGATCTGCTGCGTGCGGCCGCCGGAAAGGTCGAGATCGTGACCGTCCATGCGGGCAGCGATGACGCTGCACGCTTCTGGGAGGAGATGGGATTCGATCCTGTCGCAGGGCAAGGCTGGTCGCATCAGCGTCGACCCTGAGCGAGCGGATGTCGAGGCGCCAGTCCCGGCTGAATTGCGCAAAACTCTCACGAGCCTGTTGGTCGGCTCGTGTTGGCGTCAGTGGGCAGAGGAGCAATCCAGGCTGCCACAGCAGCGGAATTCGGAGTTGGCTTGGGGGGGGCGCTTTGCGCGGGCTGCGGGATCAGGCGGACGCTGCGACTTGTCGGAGCATCGTCTTTGCGACCAGCCGGTGAAACGGCATGATGATCGTGAGATAGATGCGGCCGAGCGCGTTGTGGGTCTGCACCAAGGTGGTCGCGGTGACCTGCGACGTTTCGCCATGAGACGCGGCATCGATCACGACGCGAAAATCCAGATGCCTATCGTCGAAGCCGAGGACGATCCGTTGCGGCGTTTCGTCGACAACCGGGAATATCCCGATCATGGGACGTGAATGTCGCGCGTCGGCGCCGGATGTTTTCAGACCGAACGGACGAACCAGCAGATTGCGGAGCTTCAAGAGCGCGGCCATCCACGTGGGCGCCTGACCGAGCATGAGCTCGGCCGCCGTACGGGCATCGAGCGCCGAGGCTTCGACGGTGACGCGGAAGGCATCGGCGAAGTCCGCGCCAGCGAGCCATCTGTTGCGGTCGACCTCGGGAGTGATCTCGCTGATGGTCATGGACAGTGAGCCCCGCATGTAATGGTCGTAGCTGTGGCCCCCACGAAGCGATCTGATGGCGGCGGGACGGCCACTAATCCGTCGTTGCGAGCGGAGCGAAGCAATCCAGGGCGGAGCAAGGATCTTGGATCGCTTCGCTCCGCTCGCAATGACGCTGGCGAAAGCCCTGGCGTCGAACGCTTCACCGCCCGCGCTCGGGCACGCGGGTGATCTTGGCGCCGAGTGCGTTCAGCCGCTCGTCGATGCGCTCGTAGCCGCGCTCGATCTGGTCGGCGTTGTCGATCTTCGAGGTGCCCTCGGCGCCGAGCGCGGCGAGCAGCATGGCCATGCCGGCACGGATGTCGGGGGAGACGACGCGGGCGCCGCGCAGGCGGCTGGGGCCGGCAACGATGGCGCGGTGCGGGTCGCACAACACGATGCGCGCGCCCATCGAGATCAGCTTGTCGACGAAGAACATCCGTGACTCGAACATCTTCTCGAACATCAGGATCACGCCCTCGCATTGCGTGGCGGTGACGATCGCGATCGACATCAGGTCGGCGGGAAAGGCCGGCCAGGGCTGGTCCTCCAGCTTCGGCACGTGGCCGCCGAAATCGTCCTTGATCTTCATGGTCTGGTCGGACGGCACGATGAGATCGTCGCCCGCGACCTCGCAGACGATGCCGAGCCGCTCAAAGCCCATCCGGATCGAGCGCAGATGCTCGGTGCCGGCGCGCACGATGCGCAACGGCGAGCGCGTCACCGCGGCGAGCCCGATCAGCGAACCGACCTCGATGTGATCGGGCTGGATCGAATAGGACGCCTGGCCGAGCGTGCTGGCGCCATGGATCACCATGGTGTTGGTGCCGATGCCCTCGATATTGGCGCCGAGCGCGACCAGGAAATGCGCGAGGTCCTGGACATGCGGCTCGGAGGCCGCGTTGCGCAGATAAGTCGTGCCGTGCGCGGCGACGGCCGCGACGAGCGCGTTCTCGGTCGCGGTGACGCTGGGCTCGTCGAGGAAGACGTCGGCGCCCTTCAGGCCGGAGGCGCGCAGCTCGATCTTGTCGGTCGCGGTCACGGTGGCGCCGAGCTGCTCGAAAGCCAGGAAATGCGTGTCGAGGCGGCGGCGGCCGATCACGTCGCCGCCGGGCGGCGGCAGCGCCACTTCGCCGCAGCGGGCGAGGAGGGGACCGGCGAGCAGGATCGAGGCACGGATGCGGGCGCACAGGTCCGGATCGAGATCGGCGGCACGGATCTCCTTGGCGTGGATCGCGAGCCTGTTGCGGCCGCGCCATTCGGCCGAGGCGCCGACCGAGCGCACCAGCTCCACCAGCGTCTCGGTGTCACGGATGCGCGGCACGTTGTCGAGCGTCACCGGATGCTCGGTCAAGAGCGCGGCGGCGATGATCGGCAGCGCCGCGTTCTTGTTGCCCGACGGCTCGATCGCGCCCTTGAGCCGGTGACCCCCCTCGACGATGTATTGAATGGGCGCCATGCGCGAAAGGTCCGTTTTGAGAGGGTTGCCAGAGAGCGGCGAACGCGGAACATCGGTCGGGCACGGAATTATCACGGAAGGCGAGGGCAGGCCACTGCGGTCGACTTCAGGACGTGGCGTTCCAAGGATCAATGACGGCAACACCTGCGGCCATGAACGCGGTCGTACCGCGGGTTGCGACGGAAAAATGATGGTGCGCGGCGATGGCGGCGATGTAGCCGTCAGGCGTTGGAAACCCCTGTCCGGCGGCGCGGGCCTTCACGGCGAGTTCGGCATAGCGACGGGCAGCGCTGGTATCGAATGGCAAGATTCTCGTTTCGAATAGCTCAAATACGCCATTGAGCGCAGCGGTCAGTCGGTCCTGGCGCCGTCCATTGGGAAGCGCACCGATGCCGAACATCAGCTCCGCAATGGTGACGCTTGAGAGATACAGCGTCTCGGCGATTTGTTGATCGAGCCATGCTCTGACCTGCGCCGATGGTTCGGGCTTGATTGCTTCCGACACGACATTGGTGTCGAGCAGGATCATTTGAAGCGCAACGGTTCAGCGGGGTTGGTCGCGCGATGTTGCTCGAGGGCGTCGACGTCGGCATTGGTGAGGCCGATGTTCCGGCTCATTTCAGCCAGCGCGGTGCCGATACGAAGTCGCCCCTCGGGCCGAACGGCCTCTTCGAGGATGGCGCGAATTTCCGCTTCGGTGCTGCGATTGTGCTGAGCCGCCCGCGCTTTCAGGGCGCGATGGGTCTCTTCTGACAGGTTGCGAATGGTCACCGCGGGCATGACTGCGTTCGTCCCTCCATGCGAATATGATATCAATATGATATGATGATATCAATGCCCAGGCGCAGCATCTGTCTCGGTTGGGTTGGTTAGTTAGCTCAGCCTACACGTCCACATTCGCCGACAGCGAATTGTCCTGAATGAACTCGCGGCGCGGCTCGACGACGTCGCCCATCAGCTTGGTGAAGATGTCGTCGGCCTCGTCGACCTCCTTGACCTTCACCTGCAGCAGGGTGCGCGCCTCGGTATCGAGCGTGGTTTCCCAGAGTTGCTGCGGATTCATCTCGCCCAGCCCTTTGTAGCGCTGCATGGCGATGCCCTTGCGGCCGGCATCGGTGACCGCCTCGAACAGGTCGATGGGGCCATGGATCACGGTCGGTGCGTCACCGCGGCGCAGGAAGCCGGGCTTGGCATAGGCCTCCTGCAAGCGCGCCGCGTAGTCGTCGAGCTTGCGCGCATCGGCAGAGGCAAGCAGGGCGTCGTCGATCACGGCGACGTCCTTGACGCCGCGCACGGTGCGCTCGAAGGTGAAACCCTGGCCTTCGACGAAGTGACCGATCCAGCCGCGTTCGACCTCGTCGGCGAGCACGTCGAGCCGCTTGGCGATGTACTCCGCCGCGGCATCGGCAGTGGCGATGTCACGGGTGATGTCCGCGCGCAGCACGCCGGCGATCGCCGCCTGCTCGACGACCGTGCGGTCGTAGCGGCTGTGCAGGTTGCGCAGAATGTTGCGGACGATGCGTGCCTCTTCGACGAGCGCCAGGAGGTCGCGGCCCTTGCGTTCCTCGCCCTCCGCGCTCTTGAACACGCAGTCGTCGAGGCCGCTGCCGATCAGATAATCCTCCAGCGCGCGCTCGTCTTTCAGATACTGTTCGGACTTGCCGCGCGTCACTTTGTAGAGCGGCGGCTGCGCGATGTAGAGGTGGCCGCGATCGATGATCTGGCGCATCTGCCGGTAGAAGAAGGTCAGCAGCAAGGTACGGATGTGGGCGCCGTCGACGTCGGCGTCGGTCATCACGATGATCTTGTGATAGCGCAGCTTGTCGATCGAGAAGTCGTCGCTGATGCCGGTGCCGAGCGCCGTGATCAAGGTGCCGATCTGCTCGCTGGACAACATCTTGTCCGGACGCACGCGCTCGACATTGAGGATCTTGCCGCGCAGCGGCAGCACCGCCTGGAACTCGCGGTTGCGGCCCTGCTTGGCACTGCCGCCGGCCGAGTCACCCTCGACGATGAACAGCTCGGACTTGGCCGGATCCTTTTCCTGGCAGTCGGCGAGCTTGCCCGGCAGCGAGGCGATGTTGTTGAGCGGATTCTTGCGCGTCAGTTCGCGCGCCTTGCGCGCCGCCTCGCGGGCGGCGGCGGCCTGGATCACCTTGCCGACAACGGTCTTGGCCTCGGACGGATGCTCCTCGAACCACGCCGACAGCGCCTCGTTGATGACGTTCTCGACCACCGGGCGCACTTCCGAGGACACCAGCTTGTCCTTGGTCTGCGACGAGAATTTCGGGTCGGGCACCTTCACGGAGAGCACCGCTGTGAGGCCTTCGCGGCAGTCGTCGCCGGTCAGCGCGATCTTCTCCTTCTTGGCGTGGGCATCCGCGTAGCCGTTGACCTGGCGCGTCAGCGCGCCGCGGAAGCCGGCGAGATGGGTGCCGCCGTCACGCTGCGGGATGTTGTTGGTGAAGCACAGCACGTTCTCATGATAGCTGTCGTTCCACCACAGCGCCGCCTCCACGGTGATGCCGTTGACTTCCGAGCGCACCATGATCGGGGCGGGAACGATCGCTTTCTTGTTGCGGTCGAGATATTTGACGAACTCCTCGACGCCGCCGGAATAGAACATCTCCTCGCGCTTCTCGACCGCATGGCGCATGTCCGAGAGCACGATGTGGACGCCGGAGTTGAGGAACGCCAGCTCGCGCAGGCGGTGTTCGAGCGTGGCGTAGTCGTATTCGACGATCTTGAAGGTCTCGGTGGAAGCGAGGAACGTCACCTCGGTGCCGCGCCGTCCTTGCGCCTCGCCGACCACCTTGAGCGGCGCCACGGCGTCGCCATGGGCGAACTCGATCAGGTGCTCCTTGTCCTCGCGCCAGATGCGCAGCTGCAGCTTGCTCGACAGCGCGTTGACGACGGAGACGCCGACGCCGTGCAGGCCGCCGGAAACTTTGTAGGAGTTCTGGTCGAACTTACCGCCGGCATGCAGCTGGGTCATGATGACCTCGGCTGCCGACACGCCTTCACCCTTGTGGATGTCGACCGGAATGCCGCGGCCGTCGTCGCGCACCGTGACGGAATTGTCGGCGTTGAGCACCACCTCGACGCGGCTCGCATAGCCGGCGAGCGCCTCGTCGATCGCATTGTCGACGACCTCGTAGACCATGTGGTGCAGGCCGGAGCCGTCATCGGTGTCGCCGATATACATGCCCGGGCGCTTGCGCACGGCATCCAGGCCCTTCAACACCCGGATCGATTCAGCGCCATAGTCGTTCGCGGTTGCAGGCTCGTTGTCGGCGATGGTTTGCCGGGCGGGTTCGGTCATGTGAGGCCTTTGAAAGGATCCCGAGGAGCGGTGTCGCGCGAGGGTGCTGAGAGCATTCTTTGTGCCATGAAAGAGCGGACGCGCCTAGCGCAAAAAGGCGCATCCTAAGATATTGAAGAAATAGGTTTTTTTAACGTTTTTTCAAGCCGCCCGAAGGCCTCGTCGGGGCCGCGCGAAAGGCCGATTCGAAGCGCCGTCTCCGGCTGTTGCAGCGCCGTTTCCGGCGCCCTTCGGGCGCCGAGATGACCGCTGAATCCGCCTGCGGCCGGGTTGGCCGGGCGACGCATCGGAACTGCAGCTCCTGCCGGTGGCCTTACGGCCGCGCGCTGATCCGGCCGCCTTCGACGTCGAAGATCTCGCCGAGCTCGCGCAGCTCGGCAAAGGCGGCGGGATCCGCCCCGGTCAGCCATACCTGGGCACCGAGCGTGCCGAGTTCGGCGAACAACGCCGTGCGGCGGCCGGGATCGAGATGGGCGACGATCTCGTCGAGCAGCAGCATCGGCACGATGCCGGTGGTCTCGGCGACCAGGGTCGCATGTGCGAGGACCAGCCCGATCAGCAGCGCCTTCTGCTCGCCGGTCGAGGCATCGCGCGCCGGCATGCTTTTCGGCGCATAGATGACGTGGAGATCGGTCAGATGCGGGCCGTCAAGCGTCCGCCCCGCCGCGGCATCGCGCGCGCGGTTGTCACGCAGCAGGGCGCGATAGCGGTCCTCGACGGCGAGCGCAGGCTCGGTCAGCAGCGCGTTCTCCATCCAGCCGTCGAGCGCGATCTCGGCCGACGGGAATGCGGAAGCTTGCCCGCGCTGGCGCAGCATCGCGGCGAGCTTCACCGCGGTCTGGCCGCGGCTCGCGGCGACGGCAACCGCAAGCTCCGCCGTCTCGCGCTCGATCGCGTCACACCAATGGTCGTCGAAATTGCGCACCTCGAGCAGCCGGTTGCGCGAGCGCAACGAGCGCTCCAGCGCCGAGACGCGGCTGGAATGTTCGCTGTCGATCGCGAGCACCAGGCGGTCGAAGAAGCGGCGGCGCTCCGAGGCTGCGCCCATGAACAGGCCGTCCATCGCCGGCGTCAGCCAGACCATGCGGATGTGGTCGCCGAACGCGGCCGCCGAGCCGACCGGTTCGCGGTCGATGCGGCAGCGCCTGACAATCGCGGCGTCGCTGCGCGGCGGCTCGATGCCGGTGCCGAAGGTCGCCAGTCCCAGCGCGCCCTCGATCTCCGCCGAGATCGCCCAGGAGCCGTCGCCCTGATTGTCGGCCACGTCTTCCAGCGTGGCGCGGCGCAGGCCACGGCCGGGCGCGAAGAACGAGATCGCCTCCAGGCAATTGGTCTTGCCGGCGCCGTTCGCTCCCACCAGCGCGACCATGTCCGCCTGCACGCTGACACTGGCCGCGCGATAGCTGCGGAAATGCGTCAGCGCGAGGCGATTGATGCGGGAGGGGGTCATGGAGAGGAGCTAGGACCTTAATTTCGTCATTGCCGGGCTCGACCCGGCAATTCATCGTCCGCGTCAGCGGACTGTTTCATCGTAGAGCTCGCGCCAGTCGGGATTAGTTGCCACGATCAGTCGATCTTCCATTCGCGTGGCCAGTGCTTGATGTTCTTCTCACGCTGCAGCGCGGCCGCGATCGTCTCATGCGCCTCACAGTAGACCAGTCGCTTGATCCCGTAGCGTCGCGTAAAGCTCTCCGCGAGACCTTCTCGGTGCTCATAGATGCGACGGACGAGATCATTGGTCACGCCGACATACAGCGTACCACCCGGTTTGCTCGCGAGAATGTTGACCCAGTAGGCCATTTGTTGAGATGGATGGCCGGGTCAAGCCCGGCCATGACGGATGATTGATACTTGTTGGCTGCGGTCCGCGGCGTCCATGGCAGCGCCGCTTCCGCGCTGCCGCTCACACCCGCATCGGCATCAGCACGTACAGCGCGTTGCGGTTGTCGCGGTCCTGGATCAGGGTCGGCGAGCCCGGGTCGGCAAGCCTGAGCACCGCGACCTCGCCCTCGATCTGGGCGGCGATGTCGAGCAGATAGCGCGAGTTGAAGCCGATATCGAGCGCGTCGGCGGCGTATTCGACCTCGAGCTCTTCGGTCGCGCTACCGGAATCGGGATTGGTGACCGACAGCACCAGCCTGCCGGGGGGAGAGCGCGAGCTTCACGGCGCGGCCGCGCTCGCTCGAAATGGTGGAGACGCGGTCGACGGCGGCGGCGAAGTCGGCCTTGTCGACGACCAGTTCCTTGTCGTTGTTCTGCGGAATGACGCGGCCGTAATCCGGGAAGGTGCCGTCGATCAGTTTCGATGTCAGAACGACCTGGCCCAGCGTGAAGCGGATCTTGCCCTGCGACAGCTCGATCCTGATCTCGCTGTCATTGTCCTCGATCAGGCGCTGCACCTCGCCGACGGTCTTGCGCGGCACGATCACCCCCGGCATCTCGGCGGCGCCGGCGGGTTGCGGGAGGTCGACCTGAGCGAGGCGGTGGCCGTCGGTCGCGACCGCGCGCAGGCTCGGCTGCTTGGCGGTGCCGCCGGCATGCAGATAGATGCCGTTAAGGTAATAGCGCGTCTCCTCGGTCGAGATCGCGAATTGGGTCCGGTCGATCAGGCTCTTGATGTCCTTGGCGGGAACCCCGAAGGCATGCGTCATGTCGCCCGCGGCGAGATCCGGGAAATCGCTTTCCGGCAGCGTCTGCAGGGTGAATTTGGAGCGGCCGGCGCGGATCGCAAGCACGGCGCGCTCACCATCGCTCTCCAGCACGATCTGCGAACCATCCGGCAGCTTGCGCACAATGTCGTAGAACATGTGCGCCGGCACGGTGGTCGCACCCGCGGTCGCGGTCTCGGCCGCCAGGGTTTCCGTCACTTCGAGGTCGAGATCGGTCGCGCGCAGCGAGAGCCGGGCATTCTCGGCACGCACCAGCACATTGCCCAGGATCGGGATGGTGTTGCGCCGCTCGACCACCCGATGGACGTGGCCCAGCGACTTCAGGAGCTGCGCGCGTTCGACGGTTACCTTCATTGCACTACCCGCCCGTTCCCAACTGAGCTTGTCCTGGAATGCCGGCGGGCTGAGCAGCGCCGCGGCCGATGGCTCCTCGCGCCCGAACGGCGCTTGGTCAGCGTCCAGGAGCGTGAGGGGGAAGCGTAAAGTGGCGCGGATGTGGCCCGAGCGCAAGTGATGGCGGGCCGATTTCCCATGTTTCGGCAGGCGCTTCCGCGATCCGGAGGCCAGGTCCGAGGGGGCGTCTGAAGGGCAGGGAGACCACGGCTGGGGGCGGACCTTCTGTCCGCTCCCCCGGGCCGTGCGGGCTCGTTCAGTCCTGAAGCTGGCGCTTCAGCGCCTCGACCTCGTCGTTCAGCGTCGTGTCCTTGCCGACCAGCGCCTCGATCTTGCGGACCGCATGCAGCACGGTGGTGTGGTCGCGTCCGCCGAAGCGGCGGCCGATCTCGGGCAGCGACCGCAAGGTCAGCGTCTTCGCCAGATACATCGCGACCTGGCGCGGGCGGACGACATTGGCGGTGCGCCGCGACGACAGCAGGTCGGAGCGGCTGACATTGTACTGCCGCGCCACGACGCGCTGGATATCCTCGATCTTGATCCGTTTCGGCTCCTGCGGCCGCACCAGGTCGCGCACCTCGCGCTCGGCCATATCCAGCGTGACGGGCTGGTTGTTGAGCTTGGAATGCGCCAGCAGCCGGTTGATGGCGCCTTCGAGGTCGCGGCCATTATGGGTGATGGAGCGGGCGAGATAATCCAGCACCGGCTCCGGCACGTCGAAGCTGGCATGATGGGCGCGCGCCGCCGCGACGCGCGACTTGAGAATGCCGAGCCGCAGATCCTCGCCCAGCGTGGCCATCTCGACGACCAGGCCGCCGGCGAGCCGCGAGCGGACGCGGTCGTCGAGGCTCTCGAGATCGGACGGCGGGCGGTCAGCTGCGATCACCACCTGGCGTCCGGCATCGATCAGCGCATTCAGCGTGTGGCAGAACTCCGCCTGCGTGGACTTGCCCTGCAGGAACTGCAGATCGTCGATCACCAGCACGTCGATGCCGCGCAGCGCCTCCTTGAAGGCCAGCGCCGTCTGCGATTTCAGCGCCGCAACGAAGCCGTACATGAACTTCTCGGCGGTGAGATACAGCACCTTGCGCTCGCCGCCGGCATTGCCGGCCCAGGTCACGGCCTGCAGCAGATGCGTCTTGCCGAGGCCGACGCCGGCATGAATGTAGAGCGGGTTGAACATCACGGGATCGCCGCGGCGGCCGTCGGCGACCTGGCGCGCGGCGGCATGGGCGAGCGTGTTGGCGCGGCCGACTACGAAACTGGCGAAGGTCAGGCGCGGATCGAGCGGCGAGCCGCCGAGCGCGTCATGGCTGGCCGCGACGGGCGTCATCACCGGCGCACGGGTGTCGGCAGGCTTGGCGTCACCGCGCTCGGCGCGGCGCGCCTCGACGGCGACCGGCGCCTCCTTGGCGGGCGTTGCGCAGCGCATGGCGGTGCGAACGGAGAGATCGATGCGATGCACCTCCGGCATCTCGGCCTGCCAGCAGGACAGCACGCGCTCGGCGTAATGCGCCTGGATCCAGCTCTTCAGGAACCGCGTCGGCACCGACAGATGAACGCTCTCATCCTGCACGGCTTCGAGGTCCATCCGCGCAAACCAGCTCGTATAGACGTCCTCGCCGACGGTCGAGCGCAGCCGACCCTTCACGCGAGACCAGCGTTCCTGTTCCGAATTTGTCATGGCAGTCGCAACTTTTCGAATTGAGTGGTGGTGTCAAGTGATCGCCGGGCAGATGTCCTGAAACGGAATCGCCAGCCGCGGCGAGACCTCGAGCGGAGGCTCAACTCCAGACATAGCTTCGCCGTTCAGCGCGCACGCTGTCGGGCAGATCAATGCTGGTCGAGGAAGTGTCTCCGCGAGGTCAGCGCATACTCCGATGCGCGATGAGGAGGGGAGGACCGATGGCCGTGCTGGTGGTGTCGACCGCTAAGGGTGCGTGATCCGGAACCGGTGTTCTGTGTCCAACCGTGATGTGTCCGTAAAGCATGCAACCTCCCCGCCTCGCCGTGATTGCTCACGGCAAGTTGTCATCTCGCACAAGTCTCAAAGGCAGACGCGTCCGAACCCCAGATTCAGCCGCTACGCCATACATCCCGTCCAATTGTCCACCCACTGAGCGAAGCTGTCGTAAGCTCCAGCCGGGTCGACCCTTGCCGTATTTCTCTTGTTCAAAACGGCACAACGATGATGTTGTGCCCGAGAAATTTCGACAATGATCAGCCGCTACCCATAATGACTATGGATACCGAACCGGCCATCGCTATGGAAAGCGTCGCCAACGCGCACACCGCCGCCGATTTGCACGTCCGCCCCGTTTCTAAAACCGCGCTGGTCTCAAGATCGTGGGCGCCGCGAGTGGATTAAAGAAATACATCATCCGCCGGGACTCGCAATCCATTTGATCGGAGCAGTCGTGACGAGTCTTTGCACCGCTTGCCGCATCGCGTCGCGCGTTAAGAAAGCAAGGTTTTGAATCATCGCGAGGAATCTCGGATGTGACAAACAACATCGTCTGCCCAAAATTTCTTCATAATTTTTTTACGTTGCCCCCGAGCGCGCCCGGTTTTCCAATCACTTGGTCGCGCTATGCGCTTAAGTCATTTTCGAAGCGAAGTTTTTTGCGATTACTTCAAGCGGGTAACTCCCGCCGCACAGCGTGCGCGAGTTGAGCCTCGGATTGTGTGCTCTTGACATCGATGCGCATGCACAATGCAGATTCGCGATTGTTTCAGGTGAGGCAAAATTGTCACCGCGTAGAACTACGGAACGCAGGCACGTAGGACTACGGAACGTGTCAGGCCTGCGCGACAGCACCGCGGTTCGAATGTGCGAGCGCGGCGCAGCGTCCCAATCTGGTTCACACGATTTCAGTCAGGCGTGGTGCGCGCCTGACATGCGCTGGTGGCCGGCTGCAAGGGGTGCGAGACAGAGAGCGCGCTAAAGACAGAGAGCACAAAAGAAAAGCCCGGCGTAAGCCGGGCTGTTGCATCTTGATTAGTTCGTTAGTCGCTCGAACGGTTCACTTCGCGAGCTTGGCAATCTGGTGCGTGAGGCGCGACACTTTGCGGCTCGCATTGTTCTTGTGAATGATGTTGCGCTGCGCGGCGCGCATCAGCTGCGGCTCGGCGTTGGCCATCGCCTTCAGCGCAGCTTCGCGATCGCCCTTCTTGATCGCGTCCTCGACGGAGCGAACCGCGCCGCGCATCTGGGTGCGGCGCGACTTGTTGATGATGGTGCGGCGGGCAATCTTGCGCGTCGCTTTCTTCGCGGAAGTCGTGTTGGCCATGCTCTCAAATATCCTTCGCCGGCGAGCAGTCGCCGCTCTTGCGGGTACGCGCGCGGCCCGCCTGACGCGGTCCCATCGACGCGGTGGTTGTTCGGACGCCTCTCTGAGAATGCCACGACCAGAGCGGGTCTGCTCGGTGGACCGGCGCTGCTCAAAGAACAGCGGCGGCGGGATTGCGCCCACCGCCAGTGGGGTACCTTATAGGCGCAGCCCCGCCGAGCGTCAACGGTCTCTGCGACCCCCGCTGCCGCCGAAACCGCGCAAAACGGGCTTCTAAACCCCTGACGAGGTTGAATTTCCCGAGGAGGCCCGCTATGGCCTTGCTGCCCTTCGGGGCATCTGAGAGAGGGCAGGTGAGGCATGATCCGCGGTTTTTTCCGGCTGGTGGGGCTGTTGCTGCTCGCCGGGAGCTTCATCTTCGTCGTCTATGACGGTGCGCGCTGGGTGGCCGACCAGACCCTGCAATTCACCCGCTTCGGCCAGCTCTGGAACGACGTCCATCAGTCGAGCCAGGCGGCGTTCAGGGCCTGGGTGGACGCCAAGGCGCCGTTCCTGTGGGAGTGGATCGTCAAGGTGCTGCTCGACCAGCCCGTTTTCGCCGTCCTTGGCCTGCTCGGCATCCTCCTGATGCTCCTGTTCCGGCCGCGCCGGCCGCTGATCGGCTATTCGCGCGACTGAGCGCGGCGGTTCGCCGCGTCCGACGACCGGCTGGCGCGCGGAACCCTGGGCCGCGACGCTGCGTCCGGCGTAACGGCGCTACTGCCCGGCGCGTAGAGTTCTATATATCCGGAACGATATCGGCCATCCTGCCCGCGGGCTCTCTCTTCCCGCGGAAACCCATGGCCATGAGCGGAGACATCCATGTTCTTCATGCGCAAATCCCCTGTCTTGCCGACCGCCGCCGACGCGCTGCCCGGCCGTGCCCAGCCGATCCCGACGGCGCCGACCCATTTCGTCAATGGCCGCCGGCTCTTGCCGCCCTATCCCGCCGGCCTGGAGCAGGCCGTGTTCGGGCTCGGCTGCTTCTGGGGCGCCGAGCGTAAATTCTGGCAGCTTGGCGAAGGCGTTCACGTCACCGCCGTGGGCTATGCTGGCGGCCACACGCCGAACCCGACCTATGAGGAAGTGTGCTCGGGGCTGACGGCTCATACCGAGGTCGTCCTGGTGGTGTTCGATCCGAAGGTCATCTCCTATGAGCGCCTGCTGAAGACGTTCTGGGAGAGTCATGACCCGACCCAGGGCATGCGCCAGGGCAATGATATCGGCACGCAATATCGCTCGGCGATCTACACCTTCAGCGATGCGCAGCGCGAGACGGCGGACGCGTCGAAGGCCGCCTATGAGACTGCGCTCCGCGCCAAGGGGCTCGGAGCAATCACGACGGAGATCGCGCCGGCAGGCCCGTTCTATTTCGCCGAGGATTATCATCAGCAATATCTGGCAAAGAACCCGGCCGGCTATTGCGGGCTCGGCGGCACCGGTGTGGCGTGTCCGATCGGCGTCGGTATCACTGCCTAGACGAGCGTTTCCAAAGTCTCGGTCCTGTTGAGATGGACATGTCGACCCCCGCTGTCGTCGTCCGCGTAGGCATGCGCGGAGCATGACAGCGTTTCAGGCGGCGAGCTCAAATCAGCACGGGGCGCCCATCCTGAGGAAACTCTCGTTGCGTTTCAGCGGCGCGTTGCCGTGACATGGGATGCCCTCTCCGGCCTCGTGGGAGAGGGTTTTTCTCGTAAGGCCGATGGCTCGCGTCGCGCGGTCTCTTCCAGGCGCAGTTGCGCGCGACGCAGACGACACGCGCCAACGATTTGTTAACCTTAACCGCGCATCACTAGGGCACATCCTCCTTCAAGGATTGTTCGAGTGCGCGCGTTTTTCGTTCCAGTCATTGCCGCCTTTTCCGCGATCCTGCTGTCGGGCTGTATGCACACGGCTTCCCCCGTCGCCGTCGGCCAGCCGCACAGTGATCTCGATGCAATGGCCTATGGGATGCCTTCCTCCGACCCGGTTGCCGCCACCGGGCAGGGTGGGGCCATCCCGGCGCTGCGCAACGCGTTTGCTGCCGCCCCGCGCGGTGGCGCCTATGTCATGCCCGCCGGCTACATGCCGCCGCGGTATGATGCTGCGTACCATCTCGACGCCGGCGACCGGCTGCGCGTCGTTGTCTACGGCCAGGAGGGGCTCACCAACACCTACGCGATCGATGCGTCCGGCGCGATCACGATGCCGCTGATCGGCAGCGTGCCGGCGCGTGGCCGCACCACGGCTGGTCTCGCCGCCGAGATCGCGGCCAAGCTGCGCAACGGCTACATTCGTGAACCATCGGTCGCGGTCGAGATCGAAGCCTATCGCCCGTTCTTCATCCTGGGCGAGGTGCAGGCGCCTGGCCAATATCCCTATGTTCCCAACATGACGGTCGAGAGCGCGATCGCGATCGCCGGCGGCTTCTCGCCGCGCGCGCGCCGCGACGTGGTCACGCTGACCCATACCGATGCGTCAGGCGCAGCCCGCTACGAGGTACCGTTGGGCACCTCGCTCAAGCCCGGCGATACGATTCAGGTCGGCGAGCGTTGGTTCTGATCTCGGCAGCTGCTCGCAGGTCCCGCTATCCGGCGGCTGTAAGCAACGTTGGCTTTATGTTCCCGTCATTGCCAGCGAAGCGGCGCAATTCAGAGTTAGGTTGAAATTCTGGATGGCCTCGTCGCTTCGCTCCTCGCAATGATGGCGGTTCTCAACGCAAATGCTGCGCGAAGAAGGCGAGGCTGCGCGTCCAGGCGAGACCCGCGCTTGCCTTGTCATAGCTCGCGCGCTCATCGCAGCCGAAGCCGTGCTGAGCGCCGGGATAGACAAAGATCTCGACATCGGGTCGCTTGGCCTTGATGGCGTCGACGTCGGCCAAGGGAATGCCGGCATCCTTCTCGCCGAAATGCAGCTGGGTGGGGACGGTGGGCTTGTCATCGGCGAAGCGCACGATGGCGCCGCCATAATAGCCGACCGCGGCCTTCAACCCGGTCAATTTGGTCGCCGCCGCATAGGCGATGCTGCCGCCGAGGCAGAAGCCGATGATCCCGACCGCGGCCACATCCTTCACGGCGTCGATCGCGGCCTGGGTGTCGCGCAGCATCGCCGGCCAGTCTGGATTGGCAACGAATTTCCGAGCCAAGGCGATTTCGTCAGGGGAATAACCTGACGTGAAGTCGGGTTCGATGCGGTCGAAGATCGCGGGCGCCACCGCGACATAGCCTTCGGCGGCGAGCCGGTCACAGACATTGCGGATGTGATGATTGACCCCGAAGATCTCCTGGATCACGACAAGGGCGCCCTTCGGCGTTCCCGCCGGATCTGCCCGGTAAGCGCCGAGCTGAAAGCCGTCTGCTGCAGTGAGCTTGATGTCCTGTCCCACGTTCCGTCCTTCCAACGATGAGTCCAAACCTCCGCGGCGGGCTACCGCCACATCCAATTGGTGCCGTAATCCTCTTTCCAACCGGTCAGCCGTCCGTTCCGGAACTTGAGAAACAGGCGATGACGATGCGGCACCAATCCGCTGCCGCCGAGATTCCGCAAGGCGAGATAGGTCTCGTTGCCGGGTGATCCCTTCACGTAGATCAGCGGCTGCGCCAGCGCGCGCGATGTCTCACCGACATCCATTCCGAAGGCAAGCGGCGACAGGTTGGATAACGTCGCTGTGAAAGGCGCGCGGTCGCCCGGCAAGGAACCCGTCTCGTGCGCGTCAGCGGGATTCGCGATTAGCAAATCCGTGAGCAGCGCGACGGACGAGAGCATGACGACGCCGAGACGCGGCGGTCTGTGCGCGGGTGTTCTCATGGACAGGCGTCTCCTTCGGCAGAACGCGGCCGACAGCCGCCGTTCTTAGCCTGTGCGGCGCCGCGATCCCAGCGCTTCTGCGCCGCACAACGCGGATTGACGATTCATTTCGCAGGGCGCTGTTCCAAATTCCGTTGCGTCACCGCAGCAACGCGATCATTCTTCATGATGGCTGGCATCTATCCGGTGGGTGCCAGGGACATCAACAAACCGAACTTCGCCGTAAGCGAAGTCGCACGCCGGGCGGGGAAGAAACCACATGCCTAATCTCACTATCAATGGGCGGACCATGTCCGTCGACGCGGCGAATGACACGCCGCTGCTATGGGTCATCCGCGAGCAGTTGCAGATGACCGGCACCAAGTTCGGCTGCGGCGCCGGGCTGTGCGGTGCCTGCACCGTGCATGTCAATGGCGAGGCGGTGCGCTCGTGCCAGACCATGGTCGGCGACGTCACCAACAAGAAGATCACCACCATCGAGGGGCTGTCGCAGAAGGGCGATCATCCCCTGCAGAAGGCATGGATCGCCGAGCAGGTGCCGCAATGCGGCTATTGCCAGTCCGGCCAGATCATGCAGGCAGCTTCGCTGCTCGCCAAGACGACGAGCCCGACCAAGGAGGAGATCGTCGCGCATATGGACGGCAATCTCTGCCGCTGCATGACCTATTCGCGGATCCAGAAGGCGATCCAGCGCGCCGCATCCGAAATGCGCACCGCGTCGAACACCAGCGACCGGAGGGCGACATGAACCAGCACGTCAAGGCAACGCCGTCGATGGCGCCCGATCTCAGCCGCCGCTCCTTCCTGGTCGGCACCGCCGCCACCGGCCTCGTGCTCGGCTATGCCGGCCTCGCCGACGGCGCGCTCGCCGCAACGACACCCGCGGGCTTCGAGCCCAGCGTCTGGTATTCGATCGCGCCGGATGGCCTGGTCACCGTGACCTGCGGCAAGGCCGATATGGGCCAGCACATCGCCTCGACCATGGCGCAGATCATCTGCGAGGAGCTCGGTGCGGCCTGGAAGGACATGCGCGTCCAGCTCGCCTCCAACGATCCGAAGTTCAACGATCCCGTGCTCGGCGCCCAGATCACCGGCGGCAGCTGGAGCACGATGATGAACTTCGACGCCATGAGCCGCGCCGGCGCGGCGGGGCGCATCGCGCTGACCGAGGCGGCCGCCACGGCGATGGGCGTGCCGGTGAAGGAGCTCGTGGTGCGCGACGGCGTCGTGATGCATCCGAGGTCGAAGAAGCAGATGAGTTATGCCGAGATCGTCAAGAGCGGCAAGATCACCAAGAGCTTCACGGCCGACGAGCTGAAGGCGCTGACCTTGAAGACGCCCGATCAGTACACCCTGATCGGTGTCTCGGTGCCGCAGCTCGATATTCCGTCGAAGACCAACGGCACGGCGAAATACGGTATCGATACGATGCTGCCGGGCATGGTCTACGGCAAAGTGGTGACGCCGCCGGTGCGCTTCGGCGCCACCGTCAAGTCCGTCGATGACAGCGAGGCCAAGAAGGTGCCCGGCTTCATCAAGGCGGTCGTGCTCGACGACAAGACCGGCTCCACGTCGGGCTGGGTGGTCGCGGTGGCCTCGACCTTCGCCAATGCCAAGAAGGCCGCGGATGCGCTGAAGATCAGCTTTGACAAGGGCCCCTACGCCAATGTCAGCACCGACACGATCATTACCGAGGCGATGCGGCTGCAGGCGCAGGACGATGCCGGGCAGTTCTTCGTCAAGGACGGCGATCCCAACGCGGCGCTGGCCGGCGCGGCGAAAGTGCTGGAGGCGGAGTACACCACCAGCATCAACATCCACGCGCCGATGGAGCCGATGAACGCGACCGCCGAGTTCAAGGGCGACATCCTGCACATCTATTCCGGCAATCAGTTCGCGACCCGCTCCGGCGCGATCGCGGCCGGTGCGGCCGGGATCGACCCGAAATACGTCGTGATGCACCAGGCCTGGCTCGGCGGCGGCTTCGGCCGCCGGCTCGATGCCGACATGATGGTGCCGGCGGTGCAGGCGGCGAAGGCTGTCGGCAAGCCGGTCAAGGTGATCTATTCCCGCGAGAACGACATGACGATGGACTACTCGCGGCCGCTCACCTACCAGAAAGTGAAGGCCGGGCTCGACAGCAATGGCAAGCTCATTGCCTTGAGCCACGACGTGGTCTCGGCCTGGCCGACGGCGCGCTGGGGCATCCCGGACTTCCTGACGCCGTCGGTCGACAAGAAGGGCCCGCTCGATTCGTTCACGGTCAACGGCGCCGACTTCTTCTACACCGTGCCCAACCACCATGTGCGCGCGATCAAGAACGAGCTCGCGCACAATGCGACGCCGTCCGGGCAATTGCGCTCGGTGGCGCCGGGGTGGACGTTCTGGGCGGTCGAGAGCATGATCGACGAGATCGCGGCCGCGTCCGGCCAGGACCCGGCGCAGTTCCGCATCACGCTGCTCGACGGCAAGGGCAAGAACGATGGCGGCGCGCAGCGGCTGCGCAACACGCTGCTGGCGGCGATGGGCCTGTCCGGCTACGGCAGCAGGAAGCTGCCGAAGGGCGAGGGCATGGGCGTGGCCTGCGTCTCGTCGCAGGAGCGGGCCAGCGCGAGCTGGACGGCCTGCGTCGCCCATGTCGCGGTGGCCGAGACCGGCGCGGTGACGGTGAAGAAGCTCACCGTGGCGACCGACGTCGGCACGCAGGTCCATCCCGACAACATCCGCGCCCAGGTCGAGGGTGCGGCGCTGTGGGGATTGTCGCTCGCGATGTACGAGAAGGCGACGTTGAAGGATGGTGGCATCGAGCAGACCAACTTCGACAGCTACACGCCGCTGCGGATGAGCCAGGTGCCGGAGGTCGCGATCGCCGTGATCGCCAATGGCGAGAAGGCGACCGGCGTCGGCGAGCCCGCGGTGACCGTGGTCGCGCCGGCGCTCGGCAATGCCATCTACAACGCCTGCGGCGCACGGCTGCGGTCGCTGCCGATCTCCGCGGAAGCGGTGAAGGCCAACATGAAGGCGTAGCGCATCGGGCGTGCACCGCTCTACCTGGGAACCGCCGGAGACCGTCTCCGGCGGTTCTTGTTTGTCGCCACCGCCGATGAATGCTGCGAAAATCAGCCGTTGCTCTTAACGTCCCGCTTACCGGAAAGCAGACAGCTTGAACGAACCGGTTAAGCCGTGACGAACCCGCATCCGGATAGGGTGCATGCGCAGCAAACCGCAGGGGCGAGCACGTATGAGCGCGACAGCCAAGCAGACCGCGACCGAGACCGCGACCAGGCGTCATCTCCTGCTCGCCTCCGATCGCGGCGACCAGAGCAGCGAGCTGGCGCGCATCCTGCGCTCGGTGGGCGATGTCGAAATGATGGCGACCACGGAGATTCCGGAGAATCCCGGCAACCGCTTCTCCGGCGTGATCGTGGATATCAATCTGCGCTCGCCGGAAAGCGTGCAGCGCGTGCGCAAGAAGCTCGCGTCGCGCGCCTATAGCGAGGTGCCGCGTCTGTTCGTGCTGGCCGAGGCGCTGCACCATGCCACGATGCAGGCCTGGGCGCTGGGCGCCACCGATACGATCGCGCGCCCGTTCAGCCCGGCGGACGTGCTGCAACGGATCCGCTCGGCCCTGCCGGCCGATGACGGCTATGACGAGAGTGATCGCGGCAAGCTGCTCAATCGCGGCGTCGAGGCCGCGCAGGCGGTGATGGTCAAGATGTTCGAGAAGCTGCCGGACGGCGTCGCGCTGACCATGGCGGACATCGTCGCCGCCGAAAGCAAGATCCTGAAGGCCATCAAGCACTCCTCGCTGCGCGAGTGGCTGACCGTCGTCGGCTGCCACCACAACGACACCTATCGGCATTGTTTGTACGTGACCGGCTTTGCGGTCGGCTTCTCGATCCATCTCGGGATGCGCGAGGAAGACCAGCGCCGCCTGGTGCGTGCAGCGCTGTTGCACGATGTCGGCAAGGCGTTCATTCCGGTCGCCGTGCTCGACAAGCAGGGCAAGCTGACCGCCGAGGAGATCGCCATTCTGCGCCAGCATCCGCGTCGCGGCTATGAGGCGCTCGCACGGCAGGGCGGCTTCCCGCCGGAGATGCTGGACGTGATCCTGCATCATCACGAATTCCTCGACGGCTCCGGCTATCCCGATGCCCTGCACAATGAGCAGATCAGCGACATCGTGCGCCTGACCACCATCGTCGACATCTATGCGGCGCTGATCGAGAATCGCGCCTATCGGCCGGCCTTCTCGCATGCGCGAGCGTTCTCGATCATGGAGAATATGGGGCCGAAGCTCGACCAGCAGCTGCTGCAGGCGTTCCGTCCCGTTGCCATGGGCGCTCACTGACCGGATCGCGCTGCGCGCAACCGTCGACCCGCTCCGCAGCCGCTGGACGCAAGTGCGGCCGGCTCGTGGTCCGTTACTCTTGCCGCAATAAAGACAATAGGCTGGAGGGACCGGATGGGCGCAGCCGCATCGGCCGACGAGGCGATTCCCCAGGACATCGCGGCCGCGCTGGTCGATCCGGCGTGCTACGCCGATCACCGCATCCATGATGCCTATCGCTGGCTGCGCGTCCACAATCCGCTCGGCCGCGCGCAGCTCGACGCGTTCGATCCGTTCTGGGTGGTGACGCGGCATGCCGACATTCTCGCGATCAGCCGCCAGAACGACCTGTTCCACAACGCCGACCGCGCCACGACCCTGACCAACAAGGCCGTGCTGGAGCGCGTCCACAAGATCACCGGCCAGCCCAATCTGGTGCGCTCGCTGGTGCAGATGGATGCGCCGGATCATCCGAAATATCGCGCGCTGACGCAGGGCTGGTTCATGCCCGCCAATATCGCCAAGTTCGAGCCGCGCATCCGCGAGATCGCCCGGGCCACGGTCGATCGCATGGCCGCGAAGGCCGCGGCCAATGCGGGTGTCTGCGAGTTCGTCGCCGACGTCGCGCTCGGCTATCCCCTGCACGTGATCATGGAGATCCTGGGTGTCCCGGAGGCGGACGAACCGCGCATGCTCAAGCTGACGCAGGAGCTGTTCGGACCGCAGGACCCGGACACGGCGCGGGTGCGCGAGGCGCTGTCGGCCGAGGTGTTCGCGGCGATGCTGCAGTCCGTCGTGGCCGACTTCGCCGCCTATTTCCAGCGCATCACCGAAGACCGCCGCGCCCATCCCCGCGACGATCTCGCCACGGTCATCGCCAACGCCAAGATCAATGGCGAGGACATGCCGCTGCATGACCGCACCAGCTACTACATGATCGTCGCGACCGCGGGCCATGACACGACCTCGTCGTCGACGGCCGGTGCGATCTGGGCGCTGGCCGAGGACCCCGCGCAGTTCGCACGTGTCAAGGCCGATCCCGAGCTGATCCCGGGGCTGGTCGACGAAGCGATCCGCTGGATGACGCCGGTCAAGCATTTCATGCGCAGCGCCACCGCCGACACCGAACTCGGCGGCCGCAAGATCGCGAAAGGCGACTGGCTGATGCTGTGCTACGCGTCCGGCAATCGCGACGAGGCCGTGTTCGAGGAGCCCGACAGGTTCCGCAGCGACCGCCGGCCGAACCGGCACTTGGCCTTCGGCTATGGCGCGCATCTATGCCTGGGGCAGCACCTTGCCAAGCTCGAGATGCGCATCCTGTTCGAGGAGCTGCTGCCGCGCCTGAGCTCGCTGTCGCTGGCCGGTCCGGTGAAGATGACCCAGGCCACCTTCGTCAACGGACCGAAGACGTTGCCGATCCGTGTGACGATGGCCTGAGGCCGCTCAGTCGAGCAGCTTGCGCAGTTCGGCCTTCGCGACCTTTTCCAGCGTCGAGCGCGGCAGCTCGTCGACCAGCCGGACCTCGCGCGGCACCTTGAAGTCGGCGAGTCCCGCGCGGCAGGCCGCCAGCACCTTTTCGGGCAATTGGTCGCGCGGAATGCCATCCTGTGCGATCACGAACGCGACCGGTACCTCGTCGAGCATCGGGTGCTTCTTGGCGACCACAGCTGTTTCGCGCACGCCTGGCACCGTGATGATCACCTGCTCGATCTCGGACGCCGCGACATTCTCGCCGCCGACCTTGAGCATGTCCTTGGTGCGGTCGCCGAACTTGATGAAGCCGTTCTCCAGACGCGTGACCCGATCACCGGTGAGGAAGAAGCCGTCGGCATCGAAGCTCGTCCGCGTCGCCTCCGCGTTGTAGAGATATTCTGCAAACAGCGACAGGCCGGGAACGCCCTTGATGGCGAGGTTGCCGGTGCCGCCGACCTCCGTCGGCCGGCCGTCATCGTCGATGATGCGGATGGTGTATTCCGGCGCGGCGCGGCCGATCGACATCGGCGTGTTCGGCTGGTCGATGTCGCCGACAATGCCGTGGGTGATGGTCTCGGTCATGCCCCACCAGCCGATGATCTTGATGCCGAACTTGGCGAAGGCCATAGGCTCGGACATCGCGGTGCCCCACAGCCGGAATTTGTGATTCTTCGGCACCTCCTGGTCGAGCAGGGCCTTCATGCAGAACGGGATCGTCGAGGTCCAGGTGCAGCCATGCTCGAGCGCCACGGGCCAGAACCGGCTGGCCGAGAAGCGCGGCTGGATCACGCAGCTGGCGCCGACCCACAGGCTTGCGAGCATCGAATAGGCCAGTGCATTGGTGTGGAACAGCGGCAGATAGGTCTGGTGCACGTCGTGTTGATGCAGGCCCTCATGCACGGCGTTGACCTTGGCGCCCCACAGCGCATTGGCATGCGTCCACAGCACCGCCTTGGGCCGCGACGTCGTGCCTGACGTGTACTGCACGCTACAGGGGGCGAACGGATCGACCGGCCGCCGCGGCCGGTCGGCGCTGTCGGCGAACAGCGTCTCGAAACGGTCGCCCACGCCGACGGTGGCCGTTTCCGACTGCCCAGGATCATGCGAGATCACCGCAAGCCAGCGGATGCCGCGGCAATGCGCCGAGATCATCTCGGCATAGGCCGGCTGGGTGATCGCGGCCACGGCGCGGCAATGCTCGGCGAAATAGCTCATCTCGGCCGCGGCCGAGCGCGTGTTGGTGGTGACAGCGAGCGCGCCAAGCTCGACACAGGCGAACCAGGCGAGCATCGCCTCGACGCAATTGTCGAGATGGATCAGCACGGCGTCGCCCGGCTTGACGCCGCGCTTGACCAGGCCGGCGGCCAATGCACCGACCCGTTCATGGAACGCGCCGTAGCTCCAATGGCGGGCCGGGGCGTCGAACGGCGCCCAGATCAGGAAGGGATGGTCACGCCGGGTCTCGCTGCGCTGCTTGAGCAGCCACGGCACGTCCATGCCGTCGAACGGCGTCACCGTGCCCCGCGCCATGCTGGTTCCGTTCATCTGTCCTCCCGATCATTGATGTGCGGGCACTGCTGGCCGCTTGATGTGGTCTTGCAGGGTGTTTTGCCATTCCCCGCCTCTGCAATCAAATCGGGATTGAACCCGCCTCTCGTCGCGCGCGACCAATGGCGCGGCAAAACGCGCCCGGAGGTTTGCATGCTGACCTGGCCACGACCATGGCGGTTGCCCGATGCTCGCTATTTCCAGATCGCGGCATTGGCGACGCTGCTGGCTGTCAACTTCGCGATCATCGATTTCGGGGCCCGTCCTGCGGCAAGCCTGATCGCCGTTGCGACGGCGCTGCTCACGCAGGCCCTCGGCTGCCGTCTCTCCGGTGTGCCGTTCGATGCCAAGTCGCCCTTGATCACCGGCCTGTCGCTGAGCCTGCTGCTGCGCGCCGATGCGCTGTGGCTGCATGCCGCCGCGGCCCTGATCGCGATCGGCTCGAAACTCGTACTGCGCGTCGACGGCAAGCACATCTTCAATCCCGCCGGCTTTGCCATCGTGGTGCTGCTGTTCACGGCGCGCGGCGTGTGGATCTCGCCGGGCCAATGGGGCGCCGAGATCTGGTTCGCAAGTCTGGCCGGCCTGTTCGCGCTTCTCGTGCTCAGTGCCTCGCACCGTGTCGATATCGCGATCTGTTTCTTCGCCAGCCACGCCGCGTTGCTGCTGCTGCGCGCCGCCTGGCTCGGCGATCCCGTCGCCATTCCGCTGCATCAGCTGCAAAGCGGATCATTGCTGATCTTCACCTTCTTCATGATCTCCGACCCGCGGACATCGCCGGATTCGCGCGTGGGCCGCCTGCTTTTCGCGATCACGGTGGCCGTCGCCGCGCACTATCTGGCTTTCGTTCTGCAGATGCGTCCGGCGCTCTATGTCGCGCTGATCGCGCTGTCGCCGCTCACGCTCGTGCTCGACCGGCTCGTGCCGGCCGCGCGCTTTTCCTGGTGTCCTTCCGTTCCGAAAGGAGTTTCGACATGACCCTGCGCATCGACAAGATCTTCCGGACCAGTGTCGCCACAGCTGCGATCGTGGCCCACGCGGCCGTGGTCCCGGCCAATGCATTCTGCGGCTTCTACGTCGCGCAGGCGGATGCCAAGCTGTTCAACAAATCCTCGAAGGTGGTGCTGGCCCGGGATGGTGAACAGACCTCGATCACCATGGCCAGTGACTTCGAGGGCGACGTGAAGGAGTTCGCGGTTGTCGTCCCCGTGCCGACGTTCATCGAACGCAAGCAGATCGGCGTGGTCGAGCCGAAGACGATCGACCATCTCGACAGATATACCGCGCCGCGGCTGGTGGAGTATCACGACGAGGATCCGTGCCATCCGATCATGTACCGCATGGCCCCTGGCGCTCCGATGCCGCCCGCGGTTGCAAGAGGCGAGGCATCCATGTCCCGCCAGTACGGCGTCACCATCGAGGCGAGCTACGACGTCGCCGAATACGACGTGCTGATCCTGTCGGCGCAGGAGAGCGACGGCCTGACGCGCTGGCTGACCGACAATGACTATCGCATCCCGCAGGGTGCGGAGACGGTGCTCGGCAGCTACATCAGGCAGGGCATGCGGTTCTTCGTCGCCAAGGTCAATGTCGAGCGCATGAAGGCGGTCGGCAACGGCACTCTGCGTCCTCTGCAGGTGCGCTACCAGAGCGCCAAGTTCATGGTGCCGCTGCGGCTCGGCACGGTCAATGCCGCAGGGCCGCAGGATCTCATCATCTACGCACTCACCAGGAGCGGCCGCATTGAAGCCGCCAACTACCGCACCGTGAAGATCCCCACCGACATCGACGTTCCGCTCTACGTCAAGAACGAGTTCGGCCCGTTCTACAAGGCGATGTTCGAGCGCGCCGTGGCGCGCGAGAACATGCAGGCGGTGTTCGTCGAATATGCCTGGGACATGGGATGGTGCGATCCCTGTGCCGCCGATCCCATGAGCAACAAGGAATTGGCCGAGCTCGGGGCGCGCTGGATCGGCAGCAGCGACGACACCGCGTTCAGCGCCATGCGCCGCGGTGGCGGCTCCGATGCCTTCGTGACCCGGCTGCACGTCCGCTACGACGCCAAGACGTTTCCCGAGGACATCGTGTTCACGGAGACCAGGGACCGCAGCAACTTCCAGGGGCGCTACGTGCAGCATCATCCGTGGCGCGGCCAGGCCACATGCGAGGCGGCCAAGTCTTATCAGGACAGACTCACCGCGCGCTTCACCAAGGAGGCGACCGATCTCGCCGCATTGACCGGCTGGCCGCGCAGCGAGATCGTCGCCAAGATGGTGCAGAGCGGCGAGGGCGAATTGAAGTGACGCGCTGCCCTCGGGCTCAATTCTGGTACGACGAGATTTCGATCAGGCTGCCGTCGGGATCGCGACAATAGACCGAGCGCAGAGTGCCGCGCGCTCCCTGCCGGGCGACCGGGCCCTCCTCGATGGCGACGCTCAGCGCGTTCAGATGGGCGACAACCTCCTCGGGAGTGCTGGTGGTCAAAAAGCAAAGATCGTCGCTGCCAGCCATCACGTGATCGGCGGTGAACCAGTCCACCTTGTCCGCGTCCTTCGGTCGCACGTTGATCTTCTGGCTGCCGAAATGCAGCGACGTGCGTTTGGCCCGGCCACGGCCCGGATCGGACACCTGCAGTGTCATGCCCAGGACTTTCTGATACCAGGCGGTCGTGCGCTCCACGTCGGCGACATTGATGACCAGATGGTCGAGTGCGTCGATCTTAACCGGCATGGCCTGTTCCTCCCCTGATGACACGTCGAACTCGCCGTCGTCGCGGGAGTCTGTTACACCATTCTTCGGCGGTCCGCGAATGGCCGCTCAACGATAAACGTCGAGGAAACGCATGATTTCACGTCGCCGCGCATTAGGCCTGCTCGCTTCCGCCGTCCCATCCGTCGCTGCCGTTCGCTTCGCGTCGGCCGCGGAATATCCGACCCGCCCGGTGCGGTTCGTGGTGGGCTATCCCCCGGGCGGGGCGACCGACATCCTGGCGCGGCTGATCGGACAGCGCCTATCCGAGACGCTCGGTCAGCAATTCGTGGTCGAGAACAAGCCGGGGGCCGGCAACAATATCGGAACCGAGTCGGTGGTGAACGCGGCCGCCGACGGCTACACGGTGCTGCTGGTCAATCCAGCGAACTACATCAATGCCAGCCTCTACACGAACCTGAAGTTCAACTTCGTGCGCGACATCGCGCCGGTCGCCTCGTTCAATCGCGTGCCCAACGTGATGACCGTCAGCAACGACATCAAGGCCAAGACTGTCGCCGAATTCATCGCCTATCTGAAGGAAAATCCCGGCAAGGTGAACATGGCGTCCTCCGGCAACGGCACCTCGGTGCATCTTTCGGGCGAGATGTTCATGGCGATGACCGGCACCAAGATGCAGCATGTGCCGTATCGTGGTGCGGCGCCGGCCATCACCGACATGCTCGGCGGCCAGGTCCAGGTCATCTTCGACAACATGCCGTCGATCATCCAGCATATCCGCTCGGGCTCGCTGCGCGCCCTCGGCGTCACCACCCAGGACCGCTCGGCGCAATTGCCGGACGTGCAGGCGATTGCCGAAACCGTGCCGGGCTACGAGGCGAGCGCCTTGTTCGGAATGGGCGCGCCGAAGAATACGCCGAAAGAGATCATCGAGAAGCTGAACAAGCAGGTGAACGCCGTTCTCGCCGAGCCCGAGATCAAGAAGAAGCTGGTCGATCTCGGCGGAGAGCCGTTGATCCAATCGCCCGATCAGTTCGGGGCGCAGATCGTTGCCGAAACCGACAAGTGGAAAAAGGTCGTCGAGTTCGCCGGCCTGAAGCTGGACTGACGCGAAGGGAGGCTGGGCTCGAAACATGACGTGCCGCATGCGCGACACGTCATCGCCTTGTTTGACGAGGCGCTCCGCCGATTTGTCGTTTTTTAACCATGCCGATGTGCTGCAACCTGCTCGCCTCAGGAGGGACAGATCATGCGCAAGGTGATGATGATGGCGGCCGGCCTCGTCGGCGTTGCATTGGTCAGCGGCGGCGGTGCCGCACCGGCCTTTGCCGGCCACGATTATCCCTGGTGTGTGCAGGGCAGGGGCGTCGGTTATCCCGGCGAATGCTCCTACGAAACCTTCGAGCAATGCCGCGCCAGCGCCTCAGGACGCAGCGCCGGTTGCGGCATCAATCCGCGCGTCGCATTCGATCCGGCGCGCCGTGGCCCCTCTGTTTATGTCGACATGCCGCCGCCGCGCCGTGTCCACCGCTACAATTATTACTGAGGTTCCGAATACAGCGCGACGGGATGATTTCCGGCGGCCGGCCGTGACGACGGGCTTGCCCGAACTTGGTGATCATGTATACTTTGTATTGCAAAGTTAATCGCGCCGGCCACGGCTTCAGGTGAGACATGCGCGACCTCGACAAGGCGCTGGCGGATATCATCGCGATCCGCAGCCAACTGGCAGCAGGCACCGCGTTTCGCGGCTACGGGCCGGCGACGATGGCCGCCACGGCGGTGGTCGCGCTCGCCACGGCCGCGATTCAGCAAGTGGTGTTGCGCGACCCCGCCGCGGATCCACTGATGTTCCTGCTCGGCTGGGCGGCGGCCGCCTGCATTTCGCTGTCCATGATCTGGGTGGAAATGCGCGCGCGCTCGCGCCGCCATCATTCCGGCCTCGCCGACGCGATGATCCATCAGGCGGTCGAACAATTTCTGCCCGCTGGCATCGCCGGGGTGCTGCTGGCCGTGTTGCTTTGGAAGTTCGTGCCCGAGGCGCTGTGGATGCTTCCCGGCCTGTGGCAGATCCTTACATCGCTCGGCGTGTTCGCCTCGGTGCGCTCGCTCCCGCGCACGGTCGCGCTGGCCGGCGCGTTCTACTTCCTGGCCGGCTTTGCGGTGTTGCTGCTCGGCAGCGTGAGCCACGCGTTGTCGCCCTGGACCATGGGCCTGCCCTTTGCGGTCGGACAGGCGCTCATGGCGGGCATTCTTTATTTTGCGACCGGAGATTCCGATGTCGAAGACTGACGGCGGTGCGCCGTTTTCCTATGACGGCCTTGATCGCGTGATCCATGAAAAGGCGCGACTCGGCCTGCTGACGTCGCTGATGGCGCATCCGAAGGGCCTCGCCTTCGCCGATCTCAAGCAATTGTGCGGACTAACCGACGGCAATCTATCGCGTCATCTGCAGGTCCTGCAGGAGGCCGGCCTCGTCGAGGTCACCAAGGGGTATGAGGGCAACCGTCCGCACACGACGTGCCGGCTGACCAAAGCAGGCCGGCGCCGTTTCCTGGACTACCTTGCGGTGCTCGAAAGGCTCGTTCGCGATGCGGCGGCTGCGGCCGGCAAGGAGCCTTCGCCATCCTCGGTCGGGTTCGTCCCGGGCCGCGCCTGAATCTCTCATTTGCGTTTTTTTGACCTGGAGCTTTGCAATGCAAAGTCGGCTGCAACTCAAATCGCCTGCTGTGGTGGACGGCCTTCACGTTGGCATCATCATGGACGGCAATGGCCGGTGGGCGACACGCCAAGGGCTGTCCCGGCTGCGCGGACACGAGGCCGGCGTCGAGGCGATCCGCCGCGTCGTCGAGGCCGCCCCGGATCAGGGCGTCGGCACGCTGACCCTCTATGCGTTCTCCAGCGACAATTGGCGGCGACCCCGGACGGAGGTCATGGGTCTGATGGCGCTGCTGCGGGTCTATCTCGCCAGCGAGGTCGAATCGCTGGTGCGCAATGGCGTCCGCCTGTCCGTGATCGGCCGTCGCGACCGCCTGCCCGGCGGCATTGCCGATGCCATCGGCCGCGCCGAAGCGGCCACGCGCGACGGCACCGCCCTGCATCTGCGCATCGCCGTCGACTATTCGGCGCGCGACGCGATCCTGCATGCCGCGGCAAAGGCGCGTGACGTCGATGCGCTCACGCGGGAGGCCTTCTCCGATCTCGTCACCGGCGAAGCCGGCCTGCGGGATGTCGACCTGATCATCCGGACCTCCGGCGAACAAAGGTTGTCGGATTTCCTGCTTTGGGAAGGCGCCTATGCCGAGCTGCACTTCACCCAGCGGATGTGGCCCGATTTCGATGCCGAGGATCTCGCCCAGGCGCTGACCTCGTTCCGGGGCCGCGAGCGCCGGTTCGGGGGGCTCGACGCGGTGCCGCTTGCGCCCGCGCCGACTCTTTGATTGCGCGCGAGAGCGCAATCCACAATCTTTCCGCGCATCGGGGAATCATCTACCGCTGGTCCCGCGAGCGCAGAGAATCCGAGATGAAGCACAAGCCGCGGCGGCCCGTCGGCAAATCTCCGGGCAAACCCGGGTCGCCCCATTCCCAGACGACGGCTGATGCCCTGTGCGCCGCCGCCGTGCGGCTGCTGCGGGCTGGCGACCTGGTGCAGGCGGAGGACTCCTGCCGGCGCGCGCTCAGCCTCGATGCCAGCTCCGTCGATGCGCTTCGCGCGATGGGTCAGGTCTGTCTCGCGCTCAAGCGCTTCGATGATGCGATCGAATGGTTCGCGCGGGCGATCAGGCTGGATATCTCCGTACCGGAGTCCCTGATCGGTCTTGCCGAGGCGTTGCGGTCGGCCGGCCGGCTCGACGACGCCATCAAGGCGTATGATCGCGCGCTGCAGCTGCGGCCGGATGCGCAGGACTGCTGGGACGCGCTCGGCGAGCTGCTGCAGCGGACTGGCCGGCACGCCGAGGCGGCTTTGGCCTGCGATCGCCTGTTGCAGCTCGCGCCGGATCGCGCAACGACGTGGTTTCGTCTCGGCGAGGTGCTCGAAGCGCAGGACCGCCGTGACGAGGCGGCCCTGGCGTTCGATCAGGTGCTGAAAGCCACGCCCGATCATGTCGACGCCGCCAACAAGGCCGGCGCGGTTCATTTCGATGCCGGACGCTATGACGAGGCGATCACGCGGTTCGACCGGTCGCTCGCCGTCCGTCCAGACCAGGCCGGCGTGCTATGCCTCAAGGCCATCGCGCTGCGGCGGCTGCGCCGCTACCAGGATGCGCAGCCCTGCGGGCAGCGCGCGCATGTGCTGGCGCCGCACGATCCCGACATCGCCAACAGCTATGGCTGCATCCTGCAGAATCTCGGCCGGCACGACGAGGCCATCGCCGTGTTCGACAAGGCCATCGCGCTGCGGCCGCAGACCGCGGAATTCTATAATCACCGCGGCACCTCGCTGGCCGAGCTGCATCGTTTCGATGAGGCATTCGCGAGCTTCGACCGCGCCGTGACGTTGAAGCCGGATCTTGCCGATGCGCATTGGAACGCCGCCTTGTTCCGGCTGCTGACCGGCGATTTCGCCCGCGGCTGGGCGGCGCGCGAATGGGGGCGCCAATGCCGCGCGGTCGGCTTCGTCGAGCGCAGCTTCGACGTGCCGCTGTGGCTGGCTGACGCGCCGCTCGCGGGGAAGACCATTCTGCTCCATAGCGACGAGGGGCTGGGCGACACGATTCAGTTCGCGCGCTACGCCACGCTGGTGGCCGCGCAGGGCGCGCACGTCGTGCTCGAGGTCGACGCGGTGCTTCAGCCCCTGTTGTCGGGGCTGAATGGCGTGGCCCAATGTCTTGCCCGCGGCATCGATGCCGTGCCTGCCATCGACTATCATTGCCCGTTGTCGAGCCTGCCGCTCGCGTTTGCGACCCGCCTGGACACCATCCCGGCCGTGCCTCGCTATCTGCCGCCAGCCCCGGCAGAGCGGCTGGCGGCGTGGGAGCAGCGGCTCGGACGGCACGACAAGCTCCGGGTCGGCTTGGTGTGGTCCGGCAATCCCGCCCATCTCAACGACCACAACCGCTCGATGCCGCTGGCCATGCTGGAGCCGTTGCTGGACCGCGATGTGCGCTTCATCAGCCTGCAGAAGGAGCCGCGCCCGCGGGACAAGGTGTTGCTCGAGCGGCGCGGCGACATTGTCGATCTCACCGGCGACATCCGCGATTTCGTCGACACATCGGCGCTGATCGACAGCCTCGACCTCGTCATCACCGTCGACACCAGCGTCGCGCATCTTGCCGGCGCGCTCGGCAAGCCGACCTGGATCATGCTGCCCTATACGCCGGACTATCGCTGGCTGCTCGGGCGGGACGACAGTCCCTGGTATCCGAGCGTACGGCTGTTCCGCCAGGACGCGCGCCGCGACTATGTCGATGTCGTCGCCCGGATCGCTGAGGCGCTTGTGGCGCAGGCCGCAGGCTTCACCCCCAAATAGATCCAGCGGTCAGTTCGTCCGCAGCCCGATCGAGATCTCGTGGACGCGCCGCGTCAGCTCGGCGACGCTCCGCCATCCGGTCTTCTCGCGTGTTCGTTTCAGATGGGTGTAGACCGTGGTGACTCTGACGCCGCGCCGCGCGGCGTATTCGACGGCCGTCATGCCGGTGCTCAACGCGCAGGCGAGCTCCGCTTCCGCTCTGGTCAGGCCATGGAGCTCCTGGAGCATGCGTGCAGCAACACCCTCCCGCAAGGGGTCGTGCACCAGCATGATCACGGCGGCGTCGGAGCCGTCGGCGCGCAGCCGCGGATGCCGCAACGCGCGCAGCGAGACGGTGCAGGGCGGCAGCCCGTCGGCGCGCGCGGCCACAAAGTCGGTCACCGCGTCTGTCTCAGCAGTTTCGCTGGCGCGCGCCGCCGTGCCGAATGCGCGCGCATAGCGGCTGCGGAGATCTGCGGAGCTGAAGTGAATTCCGCGCTTGTCGACCCGGAACAATCCGCTCTCGGCCGAGATCGCCTGCAGGCTCGGATTGAGGTACACGGTCTCGCCCTTGGCGCCGAGCAAGGCGACGCCATCCTTCAGAAGATCGAGCGCGCCCGTCGTGGCATCGCGGCCATAGGCGGCGGCAAGCCGGCTCCGCATCCGGTAAGCGCGCTGCAAATGAGGCGCCAGGCGCTGCATCAATTTGATCTCGGCCGCACTCACATGACCCTGCGCCCCTGTCCTCTGCACGGTGAAGGCGACGAGACTTTGCGGCGATTGCTCCAGCACCACCGAGAGGAAATAACGAAGCCCGGCGCGCGGCAGGAACTCGGCATAGAACGGATCGCGGTTCATGGCACGCTCATCCATGACCTGATAGTCCCAGCACAGTCCGCCTTGCTGCTGGCTCAGCGCCACCGGCAGGCGCGGATTGCGTGGCGCGAAATGCGCGAGATAGTCGTCGCCTTCGGCCGATGCGACGCCGCTGCTCTGAAACGTCACCGGCCGGCGTGCCGCCTTGTCGATCACTTCGAGGGTAGCGCCTTCGGCGCCCATCAAGATCTTGACCGACTCCAATGCGGACTCGATTCCGTCCGGCTCCGTAAAGCCGTGATAGATGGCGTCCAGCGCCTGCGCATAGAGTTCGCTCCGCACGGTGACCTCGCTGCGCTGGCCCAGGCCAGCCGTGCCGGTCTGAACGGTCAACCCTGTCGCGATGAGTTCATTCCCTTCATGGGTCGCCAGGGAGCGCGCGAGGTTCAACGAATCCCGATCGCGGCACGCGGTGCGATGGCCAGGCTTGTCCAGGTCATCCGCTGTGAGGCCTCGGATGCGATCGTGCCACGGAGCCTCCAGCTTGCGCCGGGCTATTCTGTCATCGCCTCGCCGGAACCGCCGAATTCGCGGGGAAAATCCTTCAATTTCGGCAAGCCATCGCGCATCGGCAACACGGTCTCCGCGTAGTTGACGTGCACGGCCGGCTGAAATTCCAGCTCCGGCAGCGTCGCCGCGAACACGTCGATCAGTCCGAGCGGCGGATGCGTGGTCATGAGATGGCCGCCGCATTTGGCGCAATATTGCCGCTGGCTCAGCGGCGTCTTCTGGAACATCGCGAGATGTGCGATCCCGGACGTGATTCTGACAGCTTCCGGCTTCCAAAGGCTGAAAGCGTTGACCGGTCCGCCGGACCATGACCGGCAGGAGCGGCAGTGGCAATAGCCCATCGCCTCGGGCGCGCCGGACACTTCGATTTCGACCGTTCCGCAAAAGCATCGTCCAGACAGCATCATCCTCGTCCTCATCAGTTGTGAGACGGACGAACGGCATCATTCCAGGGCGGATGCGTCTTGGACCGCAACGACCATCATCAGGGTTCGCACGAACGCACGTGATCCAGTTCACATTTGACGCCCGTGTCATGTGAGCCGTCCCCTGATCGGAGGACGCCCCTTGCATCGCCTCGGCGCTATCGATCCCCGCATGGCATTTCGGTGCAAAGGTCGCGGGTGATTGCATGTCAGACCTCAACTCTCGCATTGTCGAATTCTCCACCGATCATGTTCCGGAGCATGAGCGGGCGGCGCTCTGGCGCGAGCACTACGGTCAGGTGATGTTGCGCGTTGATTTCGAGCCCGCGCCACAGGTCGTCTTCAAGGCGCGCAATCGTGCGATGACATTGCCCGGCCTGCAGCTGTTCGATGCCTGGGCCACTCCGGCGCGGATCTCGCGATCCGGCTGCTACCTGGCCCACGGCGCCGACAACATCATTCTCGCGATCAATCGCAACGGCGCCGCCTTCGTGACATCGGGGAACGAGAGCTGCGAGTTGCGCGAAGGGCAGGCCGTCCTCCTGAGCGGTGCCGATCCATGCGCGTTCCATCGCGCAAGCCCCGGCCGATCGTTCACGCTGCTTGTTCCACGTATGGCGATCGAAGCCGCCGATGTCAGCGTCGAGGACGCCATCATGCGGCCGATTCCAGCCGACCGGGGCGCGCTGCAGTTGCTTGACCATTATGCGAGCTGGCTGATGAGCAGCGGGGACGCAATCGAGACCCAGCTGCGCAATCTCTCGATACGTCATGTGCAGGATCTGCTGGCCTTGGCGATCGGTCCGACGGCTGATCTGGGCGACACGATGCGTGCGAGAGGTTTGCGCGCCGCGCGGCTGAAGCTCGCCAAGGCCTTCATCCTTGCCAACAGTACCCGTCACGATCTCTCGATCGTCGTCGTGGCGGACAAGCTGAATGTGACGCCGCGCTATGTGCAGCGCCTGTTCGAGATCGACGGCACCACCTTCTCCGCCTTCCTCTCCGGGGTCAGGCTGACGAATGCGCATCGCATGCTGTGCGATCCCGCTTGTCGTTCGCTGGCGATCGCGAGCATCGCCTATGACGTCGGCTTCGGCGACCTGTCGCATTTCAATCGCTCGTTCCGCCGCCAATACGGGCTGACGCCGCGGGAGGTCCGCGGCGATCGCGTCCGTGGCCGCGCCCTTCGTTTGAACACATGCTCTGGCGGAGCCGCCGAATGACGTCCAAGACGATCGCGTTGAAAATTCTCGACAGTATCTTCATTGCAGCCAGCACTTTTCTCCTGCTGCTGGTCGCGGGTCTGCCGGCCGAGTGGATCATGGCTCTGCTCGAAATGTCGTTGCGCGAATTCCAGGCATTTGCGCTGTTCGTCATCTTTGGCAGCCTGATCCTGATCCATGCGATCGCGACCTCGGACTCCGCGCCCTAACTCAAACGTGATCGCGATCGCTGCGGCTGGACCGCAGCGGCGCGATCGCTGTTGAGCTGCATCAATGGAGTTCCCTTCGTCTGTGGCAAACGAAGCGCCTGCTCCGGGAAAGAGAGGCGTTGGTGCATGGATCAGCAGGAAACCGAGACTGTGGCCGATCTGGCGCCGCTGAACCGGCCGCCGGCTAAGCCGCTGGCATCGGCGCATGGCGCCGCATTGCCGGTGGTCGCGGCCCATGTGGTCCCGCCGAAACGAAGATGGTGGCCACTTCTCGTGGTGATGATTGCGATCTGTGGCGCTGGAGGCGCCGGTTATGTCTGGTGGCAGCGTCTGCATCCGCCGCTGCCGATCGGCATCAGCATGAGCAACGGCCGGATCGAGGCCGACGAAATCGACATCGCCACCAAATATGCCGGACGTGTCGCCGAGTTGCGCGCCGATATCGGCGACCTCGTCGAGGCCGGCCAGATCGTCGCACGGATGGACACCCGGGAGCTGCAGCAATCGCTGTCGAAGGCCGGTGCCCAGGCCGAGCAGGCGCAGCACGTGGTCGATCAGGCGCGCGCCAATCTCGTCCAATTGCAGACGCAGAAGACTCTGGCCGAACAGGAGATGGAACGCACCCGCGGTCTGCTGCAGAACGGCTGGACGACCAAGGAGCTGGCCGATCAGCGGCAGCAGGTGCTGGGCGCCGCCACCGCCGGCCTTGCCGGTGCGCAGGCCAAGGTGGCGGAAGCGGAGCGGGCGCTCGAAGCGGTTCGCCACGACGTTGCGCTCTACACGGTTCAGATGGCCGACAATTCCCTGATCGCGCCAAAGGCCGGCCGCATCCAATATCGCCTTGCCAATATCGGCGAAGTGCTCGGCGCCGGAGGCAAGGTGTTCACCATGCTCGACGTCAATTATGTCTATATGGACGTGTTCCTGCCGACCGAGGAGGTCGGCAAGATCAAGGTCGGCAGCGAGGCGCGCATCGTGCTCGATGCCTATCCTGATCGTCCCATTCCGGCCAAAGTGTCGTTCGTCGCAAGCCAGGCGCAGTTTACGCCGAAGACGGTCGAGACCCGCAGCGAACGCGACAAGCTGATGTTCCGCATCCGCGTCCGCGTCGATCAGGACAGGCTGGCCGCGCATGCTGATGCCGTGCGAAGCGGGTTGCCCGGCGTCGCGTATGTCAAGTGGAACGCCGACGTGGCGTGGCCGGCGCGCCTGCAAGCCGCGCCATGACGTCTGATGAAAGCGCGGTCGCGGTCGTCAGAGAGGTGTCGCAGCGCTACCGGGATGTCGTGGCGCTCGATAACGTCTCGATCGAGATTCCTGCGGGACGCGTGGTTGGACTGATCGGACCGGACGGCGTCGGCAAATCCTCGCTGCTGTCGATCCTGGCCGGCGCGCGCGCGATCCAGAGCGGCCAGGCGGTCGTGCTCGGCGCCGACATGGCGGACCGTCGCGCGCGCGAACAGGTCTGCCCGCGCATCGCCTACATGCCGCAGGGGCTTGGCAAGAATCTCTATCCTGATCTGAGCGTGCGTGAGAACATCGCGTTCTTCGCCCGCCTGTTCGGCCAGACTCGATCCGAGCGCGACTGGCGTATCGCCGAGCTGATGGAGGCGACGGCGTTGTCCGACTTCGCCGACCGGCCGGCGAAAAAGCTCTCTGGCGGCATGAAGCAGAAGCTCGGCCTGTGCTGCTCGCTGATCCACGATCCGGACTTCCTGATCCTGGATGAGCCCACCACCGGGGTCGATCCGTTGTCGCGGCGCCAGTTCTGGGATCTGATCGACCGGCTGCGCGCGCGCAGCGCCACCGGCATGAGCGTCATCGTCGCCACTGCCTATATGGAGGAGGCCGAGCGGTTCGACTGGCTGATCGCGATGAATGAGGGGCGCATTCTGGCGACCGGTACGCCGGCCGAGCTCAAGGCGCAGACCGGTGGAGGCTCGATCGAGGCGGCCTTCGTCGCGCTGCTGCCGCAGCGGCCGGATGGTCGCTCCGCCGACATGCCGGAGAAATCCGAGCTCGATGGCAGTCAGGAGACGGTCATCGTCGCGCGCGACCTGACCTGCCGGTTCGCCGACTTCACCGCCGTCGACGGCGTGAACTTCCAGATCCGCAAAGGCGAGATCTTCGGCTTCGTCGGATCGAATGGCTGCGGCAAGACCACGACGATGAAGATGCTGACCGGGCTGCTGCCGCCGAGCGCCGGCGAGGCGCTGATTTTCGGCCGCTCGATGGAGGCCGGCAATCATGAATCGCGCAGTCGCGTCGGCTACATGTCGCAGGCCTTCTCGCTGTATGGCGAGCTCACCTTGCGGCAGAACCTGGTGCTGCATGCGCGCCTGTTTCATCTGCCGTCGGCGGAGGCCGAGCGGCGGATCGCGGAACTGATCGACCGCTGTGATCTGACCGAGCACATCGACGGTCTTGCCGCCGACCTCCCGCTCGGCATCCGCCAGCGGCTGTCGCTCGCGGTGGCCATCGTCCACAAACCGGACCTGCTGATCCTGGACGAGCCGACATCGGGCGTCGACCCCGTCGCGCGCAATCAATTCTGGCGGCTGCTGATCGAATTGTCGCGCCAGGACGCCATGACGATCTTCGTCTCCACGCATTTCATGAACGAGGCAGCCCGTTGCGACCGGCTGTCGCTGATGCATGAGGGGCGCGTGCTGGCAACGGACACGCCCGACGGCTTGATCCGGGCCAAGGGCGTGCAGACGCTCGAGCAGGCGTTCATCGCCTTTCTCGAACAGGACGCCGGCGTTGCCGACCCGCCGGTCACATTGACGCAAGCGAAGGCGGATCCTGATCCGATCGATCGCCCCCGGGATGGCCAGCGCCGGTCGGCCTTCAGCCTGCGGCGGCTGCTCGCCTATACGATTCGCGAAGGTCTGGAGCTGGTTCGCGATCCGATCCGGTTGATGTTCGCGTTGTTCGGAACGGCGTTCCTGATGATCGTGATCGGCTTCGGCATCTCCACCGATGTCAATAATCTCACCTTTGCCGCGCTCGATCGCGACCAGTCGCCGGAGAGCCGGGCCTATCTCGCGGAACTGCGCGGCTCGCGCTATTTTGTCGAGAAGCCACCCCTGGCCGACTATGCCGAGCTGGAGCGCCGCATGAAGAGCGGCGACATCAAGGCCTCGATCGAGATCCCGCCCGACTTCGGTGCTGACATCAAGCGCGGCCGGCCGGCCTTCGTGTCGGCCTGGATCGATGGCGCGATGCCGTTCCGGGCCGAGACCATCCGCGGCTATCTCGAGGGTACGCATCAGCTCTATCTCTCCGATCCCGCGGTCAAGACGACGCGGCCGCAGGCGGCCTCGCCTGTCAATGTCGAAATCCGCTTCAAGTACAATCAGACGTTCGACAGCATCTATGCGATGGCCCCCAGCACGATCGCGCTGTTGCTGGCGCTGTTTCCGGCAATCCTGATGGCGCTTGCCGTGGTCCGCGAAAAGGAGCTCGGCTCGATCACCAACCTCTATGTCACGCCGGTGACACGGCTCGAATTCCTGCTCGGCAAGCAGCTTCCTTATGTTGCGGTCGCACTGGTCAACTTCGCCGTCATGTATGTGATGGCCATCGTCCTGTTCAGGGTTCCCCTCAAGGGCGCTTTTCTGCCGCTGCTGGTCGGTACGTTTGTCTACGTCTTCACCACCACCGGCTTCGGCATGCTGATATCGACCTTCTGCCGAACCCAGATCGCGGCCCTGTTCGGCACCGCGATCCTCACGGTGCTGCCGGCAACCCAGTTCTCGGGCATGCTGGTGCCCGTGTCGTCGCTGTCCGGCGTGGCCCGGGTGATCGGCATGGGCTTTCCGATGACTTACTATCGCCCGATCACCGTCGGCACCTTCACCAAGGGGCTCGGCTTCGCCGATGTCGGCGCCGACATCCTGGTGCTGCTCGTCTTCATTCCGGTGCTGACCGGGCTCAGCCTTCTCATGCTGCCCAAGCAGGAGCGCTGAGCCATGGTTCGCTCGTTGTCCAACATCTTCTGGCTCGGCACCAAGGAGCTGCGCAGCCTGTTCGGCGACGTCGTGCTGATCGGGCTCGTGATCTACTCGTTCACGGTGGCGGTGATCAGCCAGGCGCAGAGCAGCTCCCAGGAGCTGCACCGCGCCTCGATCGCCGTCGTCGACGAGGACAATTCCGAGCTGTCGCGCCGCATCGCAGCTGCATTCCTGCCGCCTTATTTCCAGCGCCCCATCTACATCACCCAGCGCGAGGTCGAGCCGCTGATGAACAGCGGCCGCTTCACCTTCGTCCTCGACATTCCGCCGAATTTCCAGCGCGACGTTCTCGCCGGGCGCAAGCCGTCGGTGCAGGCCAATGTCGACGCCACGGCGATGATCCAGGCCGGGATCGGCTCTGGCTATGCGCTCCAGATCATCACGACCGAGGTGGCCTGGTTCGTCGCCCGCTCGGAGGTCTCGGTGCAGGCGCCGGTCAATCTGGTGACGCGGATCGCCTTCAATCCCAACGTCACCACCGCCTGGTTCGAGGGCGTGATGGGCATCATCAACAGCGTCACCATGCTGGCCATCATCCTGGCGGGCGCGGCGCTGGTGCGCGAGCGCGAGCATGGCACGATGGATCATCTCCTGGTGATGCCGCTGTCGCCCTTCGAGATCGCGATGTCGAAGATCTGGGCCAATGCGCTGGTCATCGCGGTCGCCGTTGCAGTGGCTCTCTACGTCGTCGTGCGTTGGTATCTGCAGGTGCCGATCAACGGGTCGATCCCGCTCTTTCTCTCCGGGACGGTGCTCTATCTGTTCTTCGCGACCGCCGTCGGTCTTTTTCTCGGCACCATCGCACGATCGATGCCGCAACTCGGCCTGCTCTACATCCTGGTGGCGGTGCCGATGAACCTGTTGTCCGGTGCGATGACGCCGGTCGAAAGCCAGCCGGTCTGGCTCGCCACGATCATGCAGGCGTCGCCGTCGACCCACTTCGTGTCCTTCGCGCAGTCGATCCTGTATCGCGGTGCCGGGCTCGATGTGGTCTGGCCGCAATTTCTGGCGGTGGCCGGCATCGGTGCGCTGGTCCTGGCGCTCACCTTGCGCCGCTTCCGGGCGGCCATCGCGGCGGCTGGCGCGTGACAGGAAAGCCACGACGGCGATTGCCTGCGCGACAGGGTTTCCAGCGCGTAAACACTCCGGCTCCGCGGCCCCTGCGGCACGATCGTCCAGCGCAATTTCCAGCGGATCTGGCGGCAACGCTTCTCCAACCATGCCGATCACCTGCCTGCGCCGATAACGATTTGGAAAATCGCGCTGGTGCACCGTCGGCACGTCCTGAGGGGGACGGAGAGGGGAGAGCCATCATGATGAATGGGGAAGCGGTTCTGGAAAACGTGCGGCGCTATCGCACCGTCGCCTCCTTGTATCGGCAGACCGCGGCGTTCCGGCCGCATCAGCGCGACTCGCTGCTGGCGCAGGCCGCAGAATGGGAAGCCCGCGCCGTCGCCGAGCTCGAGGCCTATTTCCTCGCGCGTCAGGCGCCGCTGCAAGCACCGGCGAACATGAACCATCACGCGCCGTCCTCCGCGCCATCGCGCTGGCACATGGCTGCGTAGCTCCCAGGCGAAAGCATTTCAGTCCCGCGGCGGGCTCCGCGCCCGAGTTGTGCTGACGATGGACCCTCCGCAAACGAGAGGGGCAGGGAAGACCAGGCACCAACCGGTGCCTGTGGCCCCCGTGCGTGAAGAAGTGCACGGGGCAGTAACCACAGGTTCAGCCGGCAATCCCGGCCCTCCCTGCGCGATCGGCTACGGCTTCTACGCGCTCTCCTCGGTGCACCGGGCTTTCTGGCCACCGTTGCGCATGACGCTGACGCGTCAGCGCGGACACCAGCATCGGGGTGCCAGGACCACACGACTTCACCGTCCGCAGCGAACCGTTCGTCGGCACTCCCGAAGGGACTGCTGCGATCCGGCGCGGCCATCGCTCCCCGCCTCGCGTGTCGTGACGACCGCGATACGCCCTCTGCCCGAGGCGGTCTGGATCCAGCAGACAATGGATTCTGAAAAAACGAAAGATAAATATTTCCGCGATGCCATCTGGACAAGGGGCATGGCATTGAGCCGGGACGCGAAATCAGTTTTTCGCCGCATGCGTTTCTCGTCGCCGAAGCAGCCGGGCAGCCGCGCGGCGGCGTATTGGACGGCCCGACGGGCGACTCACCTGCGCGGCAAGTCGCGCAGCCAGGTGTTCTGCGGCCTCGTCGGAGCGCGTGGGTCGCTGCGCTCACAAAGCTGGCGCGAGACTTGCTGAGACTGAGCCGGCCGGCGGTTCCGGCGACGCAGGGACTCGGATGAGATCGCTCGGGCGCGACCGCAGCATGTGTGCCTGGGACGATTTCACCCAGTCGGCGACGGACGCGCGGCGCTCGCTGGCGCTGGCGCGATCGGGGCAGATTCCGCCGTTCCTGATGCTTTCGGTGCCCGGAATGAGCGCGCGCGAGCATCGTCGCTGTTCCGAGCTGTGGGTGCGAGATCGCGTCGCGGCCAGCGCTCCGGAACGAACGCGGCTGAACTTCCGCTTCGACCTGGGCGTTCGCGACAAGCTTCGTGTCGGATACCTTTCAAACGACTTCCACGACCATGCGACCGCCCATCTCCTGATCGAGGCGCTCGAAGCCAATGACCGGACGCGCTGCGAGCTGCACGCCTTCTCGTTCGGCGGCAATGATCATGGCGCGATGCGCAGCCGGCTCAGCGGCGCGTTCGAGGTCTTTCACGACATCACGGCGTCCACCGACAGTGACGCCGCCTCGGCGGTGCATGCGGCGGCCATCGACATCCTGGTCGACCTCAAGGGCTTCACCAGGGGCGCGCGGACCGGGATCATGATGCTGCATCCGGCGCCGGTTCAGGTGAACTTCCTCGGCTATCCCGGCACGCTCGGCAGCGGCATCTGCGACTACATCATCACCGATCCGTTCCTGACGCCGCTGGCAGCGGCCGCCGATTACGCGGAAAGCTTTGCCTATATGCCGCATTCCTATCAGCCGCATGGCCGGGCAGCGCTGGGCCGGCTGCCGAGCCGCGCCGAGGCGGGTCTGCCGGAGACAGGCTTCGTGTTCTGCTGCTTCAACCAGGCCTACAAATTTACGCCTTCCGTGTTCGACCTGTGGTGCCACCTGCTCGCAGCGACCCCCGGCAGCGTGCTGTGGCTGCTGGCCTCCGACCAGGCGCAGGGCAATCTGCGCGGCGAGGCGCTGCGCCGTGGCGTGTCGCCGGATCGCCTGGTGTTCGCGCCGCAGACCAGCCAGAGCGAGCATCTGCGGCGGCTGCAGCTCGCCGATCTCGTGCTCGATACCGCGCCGTACGGGGCGCACACCACCGCGAGCGACGCGCTGTGGGCCGGGGTGCCGATCGTGACCTGCGCGGGTGATACGCTGGCTTCGCGGGTGGCCGGCAGCCTGCTGCACGCGGTCGGTCTTCCCGAACTCATTGCGTCCGACGAGGCCGATTACGTCGCGGTCGCGCTGACGCTCGCGGCCGAGCCGGACCTGCTGCTCGCGGCCAAGGCCCGGCTCGCGCGCAACCGCCTGACCGCCCCGTTGTTCGATGCGGCCGCCTACGCCCGATCGCTGCAGGACCTCTACGAGCAGATGTGGGACCGGCGGCGGCGCGGCGCCAGGCGGGAGCCGATCTGGGCCTCCGCGCCGCCACCGGCCTCACCGCCGGCCGGTCTGATCTGAGGTGTGCCGCATCACTCGAACGACGGGTCACTCGCGGCCATGCGCGCCGCGGCGAGCAGGCCGATCAGGGCCGTGAGGGCGGCGACGCTCATCGCGTTGATGGACACCAGCGAGGCGTAGCTGGCGTCGGCGACGCGCATCACCGGCTCGCCGAGCCGGGAGTCGATCAGCAGATAGGACACGAACGGGAGCGCCAGCAGCGGCAGCGACCGGACGCGTTCGTCGGGGCGGAACAGCAGCGCACCGAGAAGGGCGCAGGGCATGAGGAACAGCTCGACGCCGCTCTGCGCGCCGAACAGCTTGACGCAGAACACGGTGTTCGCGGTGCCGGCCAGCACCATCAGGGCGCGGCCGGCAAACGGGTTGCGCCGCGCCAGCACCGGCACGGCCGCGAAGAACGGCGTCGTGAACAATGTCAGCCAGGCCGGCCATGCCGCCGTGCCTGCGATGGCGTGCAGATACAGCGGATAGAATGGCTGGTTGGAGACGATGACCAGCGCCACCTTGGCGGCGATGTCGGACTGCGGATCGTCGGCTGATGCATAGGCCTGCACGGCGGCCAGCCAGCGTCCGAACAATTTACTCATTCACGCCCACCTCAGGTCTGCAGCTCGTCTTGGAGCCGCGCTTTGGAAACGGCTCCGGATGCGAGCCGGATCATCTGTTGCCGGAATGGCGATCATGAGTTCAGCGCGATGCGGATCATGCGCGCGAGATCGGCGCTCTGATAGGGCTTGGTGAGCAACAGCACGCCGGCATCGAGGCGGCCGTGATGGACGATCGCATTCTCCGTATAGCCTGAAGTGTAGAGCACCCTGAGATCCGGGCGTCGCCTCACCGCCTCGATCGCGAGTTGGCGGCCATTCATGCCACCGGGCATGATGATGTCGGTGAACAGCAGGTCGATGCGTGTGGCACTCTCGATGATGGCGAGCGCCTCGTCCGCCTTGCTGGCGGCCAGCGTGGTGTAGCCGAGCCGCTTGATCTGGGCGGTGACGTATTCGCGCACAAGCGAATCGTCCTCGACGATGAGAATCGTTTCGTCGCCGCGCTCCATCCCCGCGGTGCTCGTCTCGGACAGCAGCAGATCGGAATCGGCGGTGGCCTGCGGCAGATACAGCTTGACGGACGTGCCATGTTCCGGCTCGCTGTAGATCTTGATGTGGCCGTTGGATTGCTTGACGAAGCCGTAGACCATGCTCAGCCCGAGACCGACGCCCTTGCCGACGTCCTTGGTGGTGAAGAACGGCTCGAACACCTTGTCGAGCAGATTGGCCGGGATGCCCTCGCCGGTGTCGCTGACCGCGATCATCACATAATTGCCCGGGACCACTTCCGGGTTCATGCGCGCATAGGCGGCATCGAGCAGCACGTTCTTGGTCTCAAGGGTCAGCTTGCCGCCATTGGGCATCGCGTCGCGGGCGTTGAGCGCGAGGTTGAGGATCGCGGTCGACAGCTGGCTCGGATCGATCATGGCCGGCGCCGAATCGTGCGCCAGCATGGATTCGATCTCGATCTGCTCGCCCAACGTCCGCCGCAGCAAGCGCGCGGTATCGACCACCAGGCCGTTGATGTCGACGCTGCGCGGCTGCAGCGGCTGACGACGGGCGAAGGCGAGCAGGTGCTTGGTGAGATCCGCGCCGCGGGCGGCGGCCGAGTTGATCAGGCTGGTGATCTGCACCAGCTGCGGACGGTCCTTCACGGCCTCGGCCAGGATCTCGATGGTGCCAGTGATCACGGTCAGGATATTGTTGAAGTCGTGAGCCACGCCGCCGGTGAGCTGGCCGATCGCTTCCATCTTCTGCGCCTGCCGCACCTGGGCTTCGGTCGCCTCGATTTCCTGGAAGCGCTTGACCATGGCCTCGGCGGTGCGCCGCTGCCGCGTCTCCTCCTCGAGCTGCGCATAAGCGAGCCGCAGCTCGGCGCGCGACGGCATCGTCAGGACGCGCGGCAGCATCAGCAGCAGCGCGGCGGCGATGCCGACTGAGATGAAGGCGAGAAAGCCCTTGGTCGCGGCCTCCAGCACGTAGGCCGGGACCCAGATCGTCAGGACCTCGATCAGTCGCGTCATTCCGCAGATGCTGACGAACAGGGCAAAGGCCCAGAAAATGTAGCTGAACTGAAAGTCCCGGCGCCGGTAGACGATGTAGGCGAGCACAAACGCGATCGCGAAGAAGGCGAATGAAATGAGGAGATCTGAGACCGCATTCACCCAGATCAGTTCAGGCGTCCACAGCAAGCACTCGCCGTGCGGCGTGAGCGTCGTCATCTCGAGCCATCCCCATACGTACGATCGGCAGGTCGTGTCGTCCCCGCGACCCAGCCGGTTCCCTCAGCAGATCATCCAATTTCCGCTCAGCACACAAGCGTGCTCAGCGCCGTCGCCGCAGATCGGTAGAGCCGCACCGTGATCAAAGCCAGCGCGTTCGTCGAGCGACCGAACCGCGCCCATCAACCGCACATTGTCTGTGGCAGCTTGACGCAGTGTACCGAATGGTACATGATATGCCGAATAGTACAGATGGAGACAATGATGGCCGCTCTTGCCCCACCCTTCACCCTCCAGACTGCCACCCAGAAAGTGCGCCTGGCGGAAGACGGCTGGAACAGCCGCGACCCCGAACGCGTGTCGCTCGTCTACACGCCGGACAGCCGCTGGCGTAACCGCGCCGAGTTCGTCAACGGCCGCGCCGAGATTGTCGCGTTTCTCACCCGCAAATGGGCGAAGGAGCTGGATTATCGTTTGATCAAGGAAATCTGGGCCTTCACCGACAATCGGATCGCGGTGCGCTTTGCCTATGAGTGGCATGACGACAGCGGTCATTGGTATCGGTCCTATGGCAACGAGAACTGGGAGTTCGATGCGCAAGGGTTGATGCAGCGCCGCTTCGCCAGCATCAACGATCTGCCGATCAAGCAGAGCGAGCGCAAATTCCATTGGCCGCTCGGACGGCGGCCGGACGACCATCCCGGTCTGACTGAATTGGGATTGTAGGACGCGAGATCGCCGCGCCATGCGGACGCTCCATGAACGCGCTGACGTCATCCCGCTGATCGCCGAGGTGTTTCGCGAGTTCGGCTTCGAGGGGACGTCGCTCAGCCGCATCACCGAGAAGACGGCGCTGGGCAAGGGCAGCCTGTATCACTTCTTTCCCGGCGGGAAGGAGGAGATGGCGGGCGCCGTGCTCGCGCATGTCGACGCCTGGTTCGAGCGCGAGGTCTTCGCTCCGCTGCGCGATGATCCGCCCGATATGGCGATCGCGCGCATGTGGCGCGCCGTCGATGACTATTTCCGCTCGGGGCGACGGGTGTGCCTGGTCGGCGCCTTTGCGCTCGACGAAACGCGCGACCGCTTCGCCGCGGTGATTGCCGGTTATTTCACGCGCTGGATCGCGGCCCTGCGCGACGCGCTGGTGCGACGCGGCCGGGAGACGCGCGCGGCCCATGACAGCGCCGAGGAGGCCGTGCTCGGCATCCAGGGGGCGCTGGTGCTGGCACGCGCGATGCGAGACGACGCCGTGTTCGGCCGCGCGTTGGCGCGGCTGCGGGCGCGGCTCGGATGATCCGCGGCCGCCGGCGGGGCTATTGACGGACGCTGCCGCTTGACAGAGGGATTTTCGCGCGAATATTTTAGGTTTAAAATAATTGCCCGGAATGCCGCCTGCGGCGGTGCGGGTCCAATCCAGCAGCGAGGCAGACCATGAGTACTTCGGCCAAGGTGATTCCGCGCGACTGGCTGGACTGGCCGTTCTTCGAGCCGCGTCATCGCGCGCTGTGCGACTCGCTCGACCGCTTCGTCGCGTCCGGCCGCCTCGATGATGTCGATCACGGCGATGTCGATGCCGCCTGCCGCAAGATCGTGCGGGCGCTGGGCGCGGCCGGACTGCTCGACAGCGCGGTCGTGGCGCCCGACGCGGACGCTGCCGCCATCGACTCACGCGCGATCTGCCTGTCGCGCGAAACGCTTGCCTATGCCGACGGCCTCGCGGACTTTGCCTTTGCCATGCAGGGGCTGGGCTCCGGCGCGATTGCGCTCGGCGGCTCGCCCGCGTTGCGCGCGCACGTGCTGCCCAAGGTGCGCGCCGGCGAATGGCTGGCGGCCTTTGCGCTGTCCGAGAAGGACGCCGGCTCCGACGTCGCCGCGACGGCCTGCGCGGCACGGCTCGACGGCGATGACTACGTCATCGACGGTGATAAGACCTGGATCTCGAATGGCGGCATTGCCGACGTCTACACGCTGTTCGCCCGCACCGGCGAGGCGCCGGGCGCGCGTGGCATTTCCGCCTTCGTCGTCTACCCCGATGATCCCGGCTTCTCGGTCGCCGAGCGCATCGAGGTGATCGCGCCGCATCCGCTGGCCACCTTGCGGTTGCGGAATTGCCGCATCCCTGCGAGCCGCCGGCTCGGCGCTCCGGGTGGCGGCTTCAAGCTGGCGATGCAGACGCTCGACATCTTCCGCGCCTCGGTCGCCGCAGCCGCGCTCGGCTTCGGTCGCCGCGCGCTCGACGAGGCGCAGGCGCATGCGCAGACCCGGCGCATGTTCGGTGGCACGCTGTCCGACCTGCAGATGACCCAGGCCGCGTTCGGCGAGATGGCCACCGACACCGATGCTGCCGCGCTGCTGACCTATCGCGCCGCATGGCGTCGCGACGTGCAGAAGCTGCCGACCACGCGCGAGGCGGCCATGGCCAAGCTCGCGGCCACCGAAACCGCTCAACGCGTGATCGACCGCGCCGTGCAGATGTTCGGCGGACGTGGCGTGCGCAAGGGCGAGGTCGTCGAGAGCCTGTATCGCGAGATTCGCGCGCTGCGCATCTATGAAGGCGCGACCGAGGTCCAGAAGCTCATCGTCGCCCGCGAATTCCAGAAAGCGCGGGCGGGGCTCGTCCGCAAGTGATGTGTCGAGCTCCGGCCGTCGGTCAGCCAACGGAATAGTCCGCCGGCGCGCGCATCCGATGAGATGTCGACCGGCCTGTATTCGATCTCTCGCGGCGAACTGACAGCCATCAGCGATGCGTCGCACCGGTGAGGCGGCGTGCGACAGCGCTGCCGAATGCACGCGAGTGAGCATAGTTCGCTGTTGGATCACCCGTGGTATTCCGGGGAAGAGCGATTCTCGACCGGAATCGTGAATCATTTTAGCGAATCCCTAAGTCCCGCTTTGCACGATCCCGCCGCAATGTTCGCGCTGTGAGGTGATCGTGTCCGAGTACCTGAAATCCAAAGAGGCCGTAAAACTACCGGCCGACTGTAGCATTTCAGCGATCCGCGAAGTCTACGAGATGATCCGAGCCGCCCTCGCGCAGCGAGGCGAACTCGAGATCGACGGCTCCTGCGTGGACCGGGCCGATGTGACATCCATCCAGTTGCTTATTTCGACCGCCAAGACCGGACGTGAGCGGGGGCAGGCCGTGGCGCTGATGGCGCCGTCGCAGGTTCTGCGCAGCGTCATTCGGCGCGCCGGCTTCCCCGGTGACGCCGAAGTCGGCCATCACTTCACGACGAAGGATGTCGGATGATGACATGCGGCACACTCATCGTCATCGCGCCTGGCGCCAGACGCGCAGGCGCGGCTCATTCGATCGCCACTCCCTGCGTGCTGGACCACGTTCAGTCAGCTCCAGCCTGTCGGTGCGCGCATGAGCAAGCCTGATTGGACGCAGGCCTTTCGCCTGGAAGCAACCGAGCTTCTCGAGACGCTGGAAGGTGCCCTGCTGGACCTTTGCGAGCGTCCCGACGATCGTGACCTCGTCGATTCCGCCTTTCGCGCCCTTCATACGATCAAAGGATCGGGCGCGATGTTCGGCTTCGACAGGGTCGCGGCCTTCACGCACGAATTCGAGACCGCTTTCGACAAGGTCCGCAAAGGCGAGATCTCGCCCACGCGCGAGCTGATTACGGTGGCCTTGTCGGCCAAGGACTATATTCGCTCGCTGATCGAATCGCCCGACGGCACCGATGCCATCATCGGCGACGCCATCCTCGACGATCTGCGCAAATTCGTTGCGCCGGCCCCGCCTCAGGAGACGAGCGCGGTGCAGCCGCTCAGCGCGCCGCCCACTACGCCCGCTGCGGCGGATGAGAGCGACGCCGCCACGGTCGGCTGGCGTCTTCATCTGGAGTTCGAGTCGCATATCCTGAGGAACGGCTCCAATCCGCTCAACTTTCTCGACGATCTCAGTAAGCTCGGTCCCTGCTTCGCCGTTGCTCTGACCGACGAGATCCCGTTGCTCGATGCGCTCGATCCGGAGGAGTGCTATCTCAAATGGGACGTGACCTTGCATTCGGCCTGCAGCCGAGAGGTCATCGACGACATCTTCATGTTCGTCATCGACGAGATGGTGCTGTCTGTGACGCCGCTGGCACAGTCCGAGCTGCCGGCCGCCGACCAGCATCCGACGGCGGCGCCGGACGTGAACGTCTCCACCGCTCCAGCCGCTCCCGCCGCCATCGCTCCATCGCGGTCGCCGGCCTCGAATTCGCCTCCCTCGATTTCGTCTCCCTCGGAGCCGCGTCGCGACGAGCAGAAGCGCGGTGACGACCGCGCCACCGCGACCGTGCGTGTGCAGGCGCGGCGCCTGGACGAGATGATGGACCGCGTCGGTGAGCTCGTCATCGCCCAAGCGCGGCTCAGCCAGCTGGCCGCGACGAGCTCGGATCCATCCGTCAAGCTAATCGCCGAAGAGATCGAGCGCCTCGCCGGCAGCCTGCGGGACACGACCATGGGCGCCCGCATGGTGCCGATCGGCTCGGTCTTCGGGCGTTTCCGCCGACTGGTCCACGATCTTTCGCTGGAGCTGTCGAAGCCGGTCGACCTCGTCACCTCGGGCGAGGACACCGAGCTCGACAAGACCATGATCGAATGCCTGGCCGATCCTTTGGTGCATCTGATCCGCAACGCCATCGACCACGGCATCGAAGCGACGGCGGCACGCGCTGCCGCCGGCAAGACGGAAAAAGGGCGCATCGAGCTGCACGCCGTCCATTCCGGCGCGCAGGTTCTGGTCACCGTCCGCGACAATGGCGCGGGTCTCAACACGGCGCGCATCCGCGCCAAGGCCGAGGAGCAGGGGCTGATCGCACCCGGCGCTGAGCTGCCCGATGCCGACATCCACCAGTTCATGTTCCATCCGGGCTTCTCGACGGCGCAGACCATCTCCGCGCTCTCGGGGCGCGGCGTCGGCATGGATGTGGTCAAGCGCACGATCGAGACCATGCGTGGGTCGATCGATCTCTCGACCAAGCCGGGCGTCGGCACGACCGTCACGCTGCGGCTGCCGTTGACGCTCGCCATCATTGAAGGACTGCTGATCCGCGTCGGCGAGGCCCGCTACATCATCCCGCTGTCGGCCGTGGAAGAGTGCGTCGAGCTGACCGCCGAGGACCAGCGCGCGCGCGGCCGCCACTTCCTCAACATCCGCGGCGATCTCGTGCCCTATCTGATGCTGCGCGACATTCTGCAATCGACGGTCTCGCCCGACACCTACCAGAAGACGATCATCGTCTCGACCGGCGAGACCCGCGTCGGGCTGGTTGCCGACCAGATCATCGGGAACCATCAGACCGTGATCAAGTCGCTGTCGAAGCTGCATTCCGATGTCACGATCTTCTCAGGCGCTACGATCCTTGGCGACGGCACCGCCGCGCTGATCCTCGACGTCGCCCAGCTCGTCGGGCTCGCCCAGGCCCATGCCGACAAGCACCATCTGAACGAGGCCGCGTGATGACGGGACAAGCTGAACACGCCTCAGCCGATCACGCGCGGCTCCTGCAGGTCGTGATGATCGGTCTCGGCGACGAGAAATTCGCCCTCGACGCCGCGATCGTTCGCGAGATCATCGATCCCGTTCCGGTCACGAAGGTCGCCGGGGCCAAGCCGTTCGTGCCGAGCATCATCAATGTCCGCGGCAACATCGTCCCGCTGGCTGATCTCCGGCTTCGCTTCGGCATGCCTCTGACCGACGCCTCGGCGGATACCAGGATCGTGGTGATCGAGATCCCGATCGACGATGAGCCCGTCCTGGTTGGACTGATCGCCGACAAGGTCTACGAAGTCACCGAGATCTCCCACGCCGACACGCAGCAGACGCCGCGCGTTGGTGTGAACTGGAAGCCCGAATTCATTCGATTCATCACCAAGTGGCGGGACGAGTTCGTCATCGTTCCCAACATGGAACGCATCCTCCACTAGAGCCCAAATCGAGGCAATGATGAGATTTACGATCAAGGCAAAGCTTGCCAGCGCCTTCGGTGCGATCATCGTCCTGTCGGGGGTCACCGGCGGGCTGGCCTATATGAAGCTGACGCAATTTGCGGAGACGACGTCCAGCCTCGTGCACCGTGCGGAGCGCATCGACAAGATCGGCCAGTTGCAGAACTACGTGCTCGATCAGACGCGGCAGGAGCGGGACGTCGTCGCGGCAGTCACCGAGGCCGAGGTCACGAAAATCACCGAGGAGATCAAGCGCAATCGTGCCGAGGTCAAACGGCTTCGCGACGAGGTTCATGCAACCGCGACCGAGACAGGACGGAAGCTGCTCGACAAGTTCTCGGCAGCCTATGACAAGATGGACGCGACCGAAGACGAGGTCATCAAGTTTTCGATCATGAACTCGAACAATCGCGGCTTCCAGATGTGGACCGCGGAAGGCCTCCCGGTTGTGAAGGACTTCACCGCGGCGCTGGACGGTCTGGCCGCCGAGGCAGGCCGCGCCGCGCCGTCGGTGGAGCGCAGCAACGCCCTTTTGGCCCTGGAAACCATCCGGACCCAGAGCGAGGCCGCCCAGAAGAATCTGTCGCTGTCGTACTACGTGACGAGCCTGGACGACCTCAACGCGACGATCAAGGCGCTGTTTACCGACATCGACGCGTTGCGGGCCGCCACGCAGCGCGGCAGCGCCGCGCTGAGCGCCGCGGGCCTGTCGCCATCCGCCGTCACGACACAGACCGATCGCCTGGCCAAGGTGCTGTCCCAGGTCGGCAACATCGTGAAGGAGGGCGGCAATATTCGCGGTGGAATGCTGGCGTCGACCGATGGCAAGGCGAACGCGGATGCCGCGATCGCGACCTCGGGCGACTACATCGCTTATCTGCGCAAATCCATGTCGGAACAGGCCGCCGAGGCTGACCAGGAGGCCTCGCGCGCCAAGATGCTGATGATGGGGACCGTCATCGTGTCGCTGCTGGTCGCTGTGGGTTCGGCGCTCTGGATCGCGCTCGGCATCAGCCGCGCGCTCGGCCGCGCAGTCGGGCTGGCCAGCGCGGTCGCCGGTGGCGATCTGACCCAGACCGCCAAAGTGTCGAGCAACGACGAAGTCGGTGATCTCGTCAACTCGCTGAATCAGATGGTCGAGAAGCTGCGCCAGATCGTCAGCGATGCGCTGACGGCCGCGGACAACGTCTCAGCCGGCAGCCAGCAGCTGTCGGCCAGCGCGGAACAGCTGTCGCAGGGCGCGAGCGAGCAGGCCTCGTCGGCTGAAGAGGCATCCTCCTCGATGGAAGAGATGGCCGCGAATGTGAAGCAGAACGCCGAGAACGCCAGCCAGACCGAGAAGATCGCGGCGCAATCGGCCAATGATGCCGAGGCCAGCGGCGCCGCTGTCGGCCGCGCGGTCGAGGCGATGCAGACCATCGCCGGCAAGATCACCATCGTGCAGGAGATCGCGCGGCAGACCGACCTGCTGGCGCTCAATGCGGCGGTCGAGGCCGCTCGTGCCGGAGAGCACGGCCGGGGCTTTGCAGTGGTCGCATCAGAGGTTCGTAAGCTTGCCGAGCGCAGCCAGGCCGCGGCGACCGAAATTGGCCAGCTCTCCAGCGAGACCGTCAAGGTGGCGCAGGACGCGGGAGCGATGCTGGCGAAGCTCGTGCCCGACATCAAGAAGACTGCGGAGCTGGTGCTCGAGATCACCGTAGCCTGCCGCGAGCAGGATCTCGGCTCCGCCCAGATCAATCAGGCCATTCAGCAGCTCGATCAGGTCGGGCAGCAGAACGCCGGCGCCTCGGAGCAGGTTTCCGCGACATCAGAGGAACTCGCGTCGCAGGCCGAGCAGCTGCAGTCCGCCATCGCGTTCTTCCGCATCGACTCCGCGACATCACCGCCGAGGGCGTCCCGGCCGCAGGAGGAGCCGATCGACCGCGCGGTCGTTCAACTGCGCAGCAAGGCATCGGCCATGGCCACGGCCGAGCGTGGCGCGCACACGCCGGCGCCGAAACCCAGGCCGGTTCGCGCTGCGCGCGTTGCCGGAGGCGGCTCGGGCTTCGCATTCAACCTCAACAGCGGCACTGATGATCGCGATGACGACTTCAAGCGCTTCTGAGTCATCCGGTGTTGCCGCACGAACAATGAAATGAGCAGAGCGAATTCCCGAGGGGGTTAAAGATGAGATTCACGGTCAAGGCGAAACTGGCGGCGTCGTTTGGCGTCGTGATCCTGCTGTCGATGATCGCAGGCGCGGTGGGTTATACGAAGCTGTCGGATACGATCGCGACGACGGAGACCATCGTCGCCGCGGCCGGGCGCATGGAAAAGGCCATGGAGCTGGAGGTGACGCTGCTGCTCCAAGTGCGCGCGGAGAAGAACGCGCTGCTGACAGCGACGGACGCGGATTTCGATCGCTTCACGACCGAAAACGCGACGCTGCGCGGCACGATGAACAAGATCAAGGACGAGATCTACGCCGTCGCGACCGAGAACGGACGCAAGCTGCTGGATCAGTTCGCCGCGCAATATGCCACGTTCAACGCCACGCAAGAAGAGACGTTCAAGATCGGCAAGGCGGATCGCGCCAAGGGCGCCGTCGCCTCGACGACGGAGGGGCGCAAAGCCGCCGGACAGACGACGAATGCCCTCACCGAATATGTGCATTATGTCCAGGGATTGATGTCGTCGCGTGCCGAACAGGCGCGAGCCGATGGCATGCGTGCTCAGATCCTGCTGATGAGCGTGGTCGGCGTCGCGCTCGTTCTCGGCGTCGCGGCCGCGCTGTGGATCGCCATCAATATCAGCCGCGGCCTCAGCCGTGCCGTTGGTCTCGCCGAGGCGGTGGCGATCGGCGATCTCAGCCAGACGATCGCGCATAAGAGCAACGACGAAGTCGGCGACCTCATCACCTCGCTGAACGCCATGACGTCGAATCTGAAGCAGATGGCGAACGTGGCGGACGAGATCGCCAACGGCAATCTGATCATCGAAGCCAAGCGGCTGTCCGACAAGGACACGCTCGGCATGGCGCTGGAACGGATGGTCAGCAAGCTGCGCCAGATCGTATCGGAGGCATTGACCGCGGCGCAGAACGTCTCCGCCGGAAGCCAGGAGCTCTCGGCCAGCGCGGAACAATTGTCTCAGGGCGCGACCGAGCAGGCGTCGTCGGCCGAAGAGGCGTCGTCCTCGATGGAGGAGATGGCCGCCAACGTGAAGCAGAACGCGGAGAACGCCAGCCAGACCGAGAAGATTGCCGCGCAGTCCGCCAAGGATGCGGAGGCCAGCGGCACCGCCGTCGGCCGCGCCGTCGAGGCGATGCAGACCATTGCCGGCAAGATCACGATCGTGCAGGAGATCGCGCGCCAGACCGATCTGCTCGCGCTCAACGCGGCGGTCGAGGCCGCGCGTGCCGGCGAGCATGGCAAGGGTTTCGCGGTCGTCGCCTCCGAGGTCCGCAAGCTCGCCGAACGCAGCCAGGCTGCGGCCACCGAGATCGGCCAATTGTCCACCGAGACCGTCAAGGTTGCGCAGGATGCCGGCGCGATGCTGGCGAAGCTCGTTCCCGACATCAAGAAGACTGCGGAGCTGGTGCTTGAAATCACCGTCGCCTGCCGCGAGCAGGATGTGGGTGCGGCTCAGATCAACCAGGCGATCCAGCAGCTCGACCAGGTCGGCCAGCAGAACGCCAGCGCCTCGGAGCAGGTGTCGGCCACATCGGAGGAGCTTGCGGCGCAGGCCGATCAGCTGCAATCCACCATCGCTTATTTCCGCATCGACGGGCGCACCGTGGAAAACGACGCGGACAGCTCTGCGCCGATCGATGCCGCCGTCAGCCAGCTGCGGACCAAGGCCGCCAGCATGGCTGCGGCCGACCGGGGCGCCAAGAAGCCTGTTCCAGGGCGGGCCAAACCGGCGCGGGCGGTGAAGGCCGCCGCCGCCGGCGGTGGCGGCTTCACCTTCAGCCTGGATGACGGCGAAGACGAACGCGACGCGGATTTCCGGCGTTAGTCCGGAGGGCGTGTCGGAGAGGACAGGGAACAGGACACAGCATGGCCGAGACCTCACAATATCTCACGCTTGGTCTGGCGGGAGAAACATTCGGCATCAGCATCCGTAATGTCCGCGAGATCCTCGATATGCGGCCGATCTCGCGGCTGCCCCACGCACCGCATTTCCTGCTCGGGATGATCGACGTGCGCGGCAGCGGGTATCCGATCGTCGACCTCCGGCTGAAGCTCGATTTGCCGAGCACGGCCGCGACCGAGGCGACCCGGATCATCATCCTCGATGTGCCCGTCGGCGACCGCCTGGTTGGCGTGGGCTTCGTCGCCGATTGCGTGTTCGAGGTGACCGACATCGACGAGAGCTCGGCCGAACCCGCGCCCGAGGTGGGAGGCCGCTGGAAGTCCGACTACATCGCCGGGATCGGACGCAAGGGCGACAAATTCGTCATTCTGTTCGATCTGGCCAAGCTGATGGCCCATACCAGCCTGCCTGCCGCTGCCGCCCGCGATGATCATGCCCCAGCCGCAGCTTGAGGTCCGCTGGGCGGAGACATTCGATAGCTTCGGGTCGCTGTCTGAACCGCATTTCCGTGCGCTGTCGCAGCTCATCGAAGCGCAGGTCGGCATCAAGCTTCCGCCCGCGAAGCGGTTCATGCTCGAAGGACGGCTGCAGAAGCGCGTGCGCGCGCTCGGTCTCTCCAGCATCGGCGAGTATGTCGATGCATTGTTCCACGAGGATCAGTTCGAGGACGAGTTGGTCCATCTGATCGATGTGGTCACGACCAACAAGACCGACTTCTTCCCGCGAGCCGGCCCATTTCGATTTCCTGCGCCACACCGCGATTCCCGAGCTGATGAAGCTGCGGGGAGGCGCCGGTCGCGTGCACGGCCTCAAGCTCTGGAGTGCCGCAGCCTCGACCGGGATGGAAGCCTATACGATGGCCATCGTGCTCGATGACATGGTGCGCAGCGGATTGCGTGCCGAGTTCCGGATTCTCGGAACCGACATTTCGAATCCCGTGCTGCGGATGGCACAAAAGGCGATCTATGACATCGAGGCCCTGACCCCGGTGCCGGAGCCGCTGGCCAAGCGCTATTTCCTGCGCTCGCGCGATCCCTCGCGGGCCGAGTGCCGGGTGGTTCCGGAATTGCGCAGCCGCGTCAACTTCCAGCGCATGAACCTGATGGATGCGACCTATCCGGTGGATCGCGACGTCGACGTCATCTTCTGCCGCAACGTCCTGATCTATTTCGACAAGCCGACTCAGCGTAAGGTCGTCACCCGGCTGTGCTCGCATCTGCGGCCGGGGGGGTTCCTGTTGGTGGGACATTCCGAATCGATGGTTCAAAGCATTGTCCCGGGCCTCAAGCAGGTTCGGCCGACGATCTTCACGGTCTAGGCGAGGCGATCACATGACCAGGCAAAAGGTGCGTGTGCTGATCGTGGACGACTCCGCGTCGGTCCGCCAGATCATGACGTCGATCCTCGGCGAGGATCCCGACATCGAGATCATGGGCACCGCGGCGGATCCGTTCGCCGCTGCGCGTCGGCTGGAAAAGGAGCTGCCGGACGTCATCGTGCTCGACATCGAGATGCCGCGAATGGACGGCCTGACCTTCCTGCGCAAGATCATGGCGCAGCGGCCGATCCCGGTCGTCATCTGCTCGGCCGGGACGGAGGAGGGGTCGCAGTTGACGTTCGAGGCGCTCGAGGCCGGCGCGGTCGACATCGTGCCGAAGCCGCGCGTCGATACGCGCCAGGCGCTGGTCGAGGCATCGGCACGGCTGCGTGACGCGGTCAAATCGGCGGCGCGCGCACGGGTGCGGCCGCGCAACGAACGCCGCCTGGTGATCGAGAAGAAGCTGACGGCGGATGCGATCATGCCGCCGCCGGTGGAGATGCGCGCACGCCCGAAGACCGAGCGAATCGTCTGCATCGGTGCATCCACGGGCGGCACGGAAGCTCTCTCCGATGTGCTGGAAGCGCTGCCGGCGGACTGTCCTGGCATTCTCGTCGTCCAGCACATGCCGCCCGGCTTCACGGCTGCCTTCGCCCGCAGGCTGGACGGCATTTGTGCGATCCACGTCAAGGAAGCCGAGGATGGCGAAGCGGTGCAGGCCGGCTGCGCCTATATCGCGCCCGGTGCCCGCCATATGCTGCTGCAGCGCTCGGGCCTGCGCTACCACATCGCGATCAAGGACGGCCCGCCGGTCTCGCGTCACCGCCCCTCGGTCGACGTGTTGTTCCGCTCCGCTGCGCAATATGCCGGGCGCAATGCGCTCGGCGTGATCATGACCGGCATGGGCGACGATGGCGCGCGCGGCCTGTTGGAGATGCGCAAGCTCGGCGCCGCCACACGTGCGCAGAACGAGGAGAGCTGCGTGGTGTTCGGGATGCCCAAGGAGGCGATCGCCTGCGGAGCCGTCGAGAAGGTGGTGGGGCTCGATCAGATCCCGCGCGAGATCATGGCCTGGCATCACGCCGGGCAGGTGGCGTCGGCGGAATAGAGCGGGCGCGGTCGGCGAGCCGAGCGAGCGCCGAGCCTGTCTGGCAAAAATCAGTCGTCTGCCGTGCGCAGACGAGTGTGCCAGGCGCGCGGCGTTCGAAAGACAGCAATGCGACGTTCAACGAACCAACAAGAGATCCGCTCCGCCTGAGAGGTCGGTGCCGACCTGGCTCTCTTTATCGGCGCCGCTCGAGGTGACCCTCTGCGGCGAGCACCTTGCCGTCAAACGACCAAAGATCGCCCGATCACGCGCCTCGCAGCAGCCGAGGTGATCCGTGACAGGGGCGCATCGTCCCACATCGTCACTTGCTGGCTCTGCAGGTTCCGGGTCCTAGGAGTTCCGGCTTCAGCCGCTGTCAGCGCGCAAGAGGCTGGTGGCGCCTCTGCAGGGTGACGCGGCAGGCCCGTAACGACAAGCCTCCCGGAGGTCGCTCGATTCCGGCTCGGCTGACGTCGGCTCCTCCCCCCCCCTGAGGCGGCATTCGCAAACGCACAAACTGCATGGAGCCCGCGGTCAATCGCTGCGGCGATGCGATCGGCCATTGACAGGCAATCCGATATGATAGAATTATAACATATAACGTTGTAAAAATAACAATATGTCACCATCGTACCAGCATCGCGCGGGGCGGCGGGAGGAAAGCGTGGAATTGTCCGGTTCGGTTGCAGCAGACTCTCTGCCGTCGACCGCGCTTGTGAGGGTGAGTGCCATCAACAAGCGCTTCGGCGGCGTGCGAGCACTTCGCGACGTCAACCTGGAGGTCCGGGCCGGCGAGGTGCATGCGCTGCTCGGCGAGAACGGCGCCGGCAAATCCACGCTGATCAAGATTCTCAGCGGTGTTCATGCCCTCGACAGCGGCACGATCGAGATCGCCGGCCGGCGGGTGGAATTCGACAGCCCGGCGAAGTCGCGCGCCGCGGGGATCGCCGTCGTCTATCAGGACCTCAGCCTCGTCGAATCCCTGAGCGTTGCGGACAATTTGTTGCTGGGGCGCGAGCCACGCGCGGCTCTCGGCTTCGTCAGGCAGCGGGCGCTGATGGCCAGGGCCGAGGCCTTCCTGACAGAGCTCGGCATTTCCCTGGATCCGAGAGCGACCGTCGGCTCACTCCCGTTCGCCTACCGCCAGATGACGGAGATCGCAAAGGCGCTGCTGGGCGACGTTCGGCTTCTGATCCTCGACGAGCCGACCTCCTCGCTGACATCGGATGAAGTCCGGATCCTGTTCGACGCGATCGGAAAGGCGACGCGCCGCGGCGTCGGCGTCATCTATGTGACCCATCGGCTCAACGAGGTGTTCGAGATCTCGCAGCGTGTGACTGTGCTGCGCGACGGCGCCGACGCCGGCACCTTCGTCACCGCCGAGACGGACATGAAGCTGCTGGTCGGCGCCATCGTCGGAACCGCTCGTTCGGCATCGATGAGCTCGCGCGCCGAGCCTGCCGCGCCGCGCAAGATTGATCCATCGCCGGTGTTGTCATTGTCGAACGTCTCCAACGACCGGCTTCACGCCGTCGATGTTTCCGTGCGGAAGGGCGAGATCCACGGGCTCGCCGGATTGATCGGCAGCGGACGCACGGAGATTCTGGAGACGGTGTTCGGCATGCGGCCGCTCGAGAGCGGCACGATCGAGATCGATGGCCGGCGATGGCGGCCGAGCGGGCCAGCCGATGCGATCGAACAGGGCGTCGTGCTGGTGCCGGAAGACCGGCACGTGCAGGGCCTGGTCCTCGACCATTCGATCGAGCGAAACGTCACACTGCCGCGACTTCCGCATTTCTCGCGCTGGAGCTGGATGCAGCGGCGCGCTGCAGCCAGGCGTGCGGAAACCGCGGTCGCCAGGCTTGCGGTGAAAGCGCAGGGCACCTTCAGCCCGGTCAGGACGCTCTCCGGCGGCAACCAGCAGAAGGTCGTGTTCGGAAAATGGAATGATCCGCGGCCCCGTGTGCTGCTCCTGGACGAACCGACGGTCGGCGTGGACGTAGGAGCACGCGAGGACATCTACGCCGTGATCCGGAATGCCGCCCGCGACGGCAGCGGGGTTCTGGTCGTCTCGTCCGACCTCGTTGAATTGATCGCGCTCTGCGACCGCATCTCCGTGATCGTCAACGGGCGCGTCGCTCGCACGCTCGCGCGCGGTGAGATCGATAACGCCGAAGAGCTGCACCATCTCCTCCAGATCTACCAGGCCTCCGCGCCCGGCCACTTGCAAGAGCTTCCCGCATGACCGAACTGACTGCACCCAACATCGTCGCTTCGTCGACCCGGTCCGACCGGCGCCGCAGGATTCTGCAGAGTCTGCTGCGGGGCGAGCGGCCCTACATGCTGTACATCGCCTTCGTGATCCTGCTGGTCGTGTTCAGCCTGTCGTCGCCCTGGTTCCTCTCGGTCGACAATTTCCTGAACATCGGGCGGCAGACGACGCTGGTGTCGATCATCGCGGTCGGCATGACCTTCATCATCATCGCACGTCAGATCGACCTCTCCGTTGCATCGACGCTGGCGCTGTCAGGCATGGCGGCCGCTCTGGCGATGAGCCAGATCAACAACAGCTGGGTCGTGGGTGCCGTGGCCGGGCTCGGCACCGGCGCGCTGGTCGGGTTGCTCAACGGCATCCTGACCACGCAGCTATCGATCCCGTCCTTCCTGGTGACGCTGGGTTCGCTGAGCATGGCACGGGGCCTGGCGATGATGGTGACCAACACTAAGCCGGTCATCATCACCAATGAGACCTATTTCGCGATCTTCGGCGAAGGCACGTTGCTCGGCATCCCGGTTCCGATCGTCTGGACCTTGGCGGCAATGATCGTCGGCATCCTGCTGCTGCATTACAACGTGTTCGGCCGCCGCATCTATGCGGTCGGCGGCAACCCGACCGCGGCGCTCTATTCCGGCATCAACACCAAGCTGATCACGACCGCCGCCTTCGTCCTGACCGGCACGCTGGCGGGGCTCGCCGCGTTGGTACTCTCCGCGCGTTCGCATGCCGCGCGGCCCGACGTCGTGCAGGGCATGGAGCTCGACGTCATCGCGGCGGTGATCCTCGGCGGCTGCAGCCTGTTCGGCGGGCGCGGCTACATCCTGGGCACGCTGTTCGGCAGCTTGATCATCGGAACGCTCAACAACGGCCTGGTTCTGCTCGGCGTGAGCTCGCCGATGCAGCTCGTGATCAAGGGCGCGATCATCGTGGCCGCCGTGGCTTTCACGAAACGCTAGTCAAGGTCTCGCGCTGCGTCTGAGCCACAAGCTCATCGCGCGGCGTGGGGAGGGGCAAGGTCGCTCGCCCTCCGGCAATCCGCGACCGACATGGAGGAAACAATGACACCGATCCTGCGACAAACCTTGCCTTTGACCGTGTTGATGGCCGCTGCGGCCGTCTCCGCGATCTCTCCGGCCCGCGCCGACGTGCCCGCGACCTGCGTCAAGGGCGTCGATCTCGCAAAGCTCGGGCCGAAATCGATCGTCGGCCAAGGGCCCCACGGCGAGAAGGCGGCGTCGCCCGAGGTGCTGGCGCTGTCGGAGGCCGATGCCGCGAAGATCAAGGAGAAGCACTTCAAGGTCGGCATTTCCATGCAGACGGTCAACCTCGACTGGTCGCAGCTCCAGATCCAGGGCATCACGGATACGCTGAAGAAGTACGGCGTAACGGTGACGGGCGTCGCCTCGGCCGAATATCAGGTGGACAAGCAGATCGCTGATATCGAGAACACCATCCAGCAGCATCCGGACGGGATCATTTCGATCCCGGTCGATTTCACCGCGACGGCGCCGACCTACAAGAAGATCGCCAAGGCGGGCATCAAGCTCGTGCTGATGGACAGCATCCCGACCGGCCTGAAGCACCCCGAGGAATACGTCACGATGGTCTCGGCCGACAGCCAGGGCAATGGCCAGATCGCGGCGCAGATTCTGGCGTCCTGCGTGCCGCAGGGCGCGACGATCGGCCTGGTCAATTTCGGCGTCGACTATTTCAGCACCAATGAGCGCACCAAGGGCGTGCGGGAGTGGATGAAAGCAAACCGGCCCGACATTAAGATGAAGCAGGTTGATTTCACCGATCCGCCGAAGGTCTCGCAGATCGCGGGCGACTTCCTGACCGGAAATCCCGACGTCAAGGGACTGTATGCGGTGTGGGATCAGCCGGCGCTCGACACGCTGAGCTCGATGCGGGCCCAGGGCATCGACATTCCGATGACGACGGTCGATCTCGGCCTGCAATCGGCGATCGAGATTGCCAAGGGCGGTCCGCTGAAGGCGACCGGCTCGCAACGTCCCTATGACCAGGGCGTCGCCGAGGCGATGGCGATGATGAATGCGCTGTTGGGGAAGGAAACGCCCGGCTGGATCGGCGTGCAGTCGCTGCCGGTCACCCAGTCGAACGTGCTGGAATCCTACAAGACCGTCTTCAAGAAGGAACCACCGCCCGAGCTGGTGGACGCCTGCAACAAGGCAAAGCCGGCCTGCAATTGAGTTCGTCAGAGCGATGCGCGGTTCTGCGGAGCCGCGCATCGTTCAGCAGACCTGGATCGTCCGAACTGGATCGTCCGAATCAGGCGGCGCTGGTGACGTATTCGACCGGAAGGCCGCGGAAGTGCTTGCGTGTCTCTGATGGCACCGCGCCGCCGACGATGATCCGCGAGAACAAGCTGACATCCGAGAAGAATGCCGGCTTGAGGCTGCCGAGCTTGCTGGCGTCGACCACCAGGATGCTCTCCATCGCAGTCGCGATCACAGCCTGCTTGATGGCGACCTCGTGAAAGTTCGAGCAGCTCGCGCCGCGGGCCCAGTGCAGGCCGCCGGCCGAGATGAATGCCTTGTTGACCCCGAGCCGCCGCAGATAGGACAGGCCGTCGTCGGACGAGAACGACTGCGACGACGGATGGTAGAGCCCGCCCATCAGCATCACCTGCGTTGCAGGCCGGCGGGTGACGATCGTGACGACGTTCAACGAATAGCAGATCACAGAAAGGGGCATGTCCTCGGGCAGGCAATCCGCCAGCGACTGCATGGTGGTGCCGCAGTCGATGAAGATGGTGTCGCCTTCCTTGATCGAGGCGGCTGCGGACCGGCAGGCCAGGCGCTTGTCCTGCGTGTGCTGGTCGATTTCCTGCTCGAATGCGTACTTGATCCCGGTCGGCGACGCCGCGTTGACGACATAGCCGCCGAGCAGGGCGAGCACCGCCTCCGGACCGGCAAGGTCGCGCCTGACCGTCATCTCCGACACCTTCAGCAGGTCGGCGGCGTCCTTCAGATGCAGTGCGCCGCTTGTCTCCACTGCGCGCCGCAGCCGTTGCAGACGTTGGACGCGGGACTCGCTGGAACGTGCGGTCGGTGTTTCAGCCATCTTGTTCGTCACCGCGCTTGCTTATCTGGTTGACAATGATCTTACAATGATGTGAGTTTAGCAACGTCGAAATGTTACAATAATAACATGGTCCGGCGGACAGGTCCTGCGCGCGATGGCGGGCAGCGGAGGCGAGGGATGGGAGGAGCGCATGTTGCAGTGGGCACATTCAGTCAATCCGGCGTTTCTGCCGATTCGCTAGCACCGCACGGCGTACCGATGGCGCAGGGCGTCTTGAGACCAAATCCATCCGCCGTGCCGGTGCAGCCGCATGGGCGCGATCATAATCACACGCCTGCCATCGCGCGCAACACCGGCCGCGCGCTCGAGATGGATTGGGTCGACGAGATCAGGATCAATCTATCCGCCGCCGAGCGCCGCGTCGCGAGTCTGCCGGGCCGGCGCACCGTCAAGAAGGATGCGCAGGCAGCCTGGCTGCTCAAGGCGATCACCTGCATCGACCTGACGACGCTCAACGGTGACGATACGACCGAGCGTGTGAAGCGTCTTTGCGCCAAGGCGCGAGCGCCGCTGCGGAGCGATCTCCTCGAAGCCCTCGGCTTTTCCGGACGCGGACTGCACACGGGCGCGATCTGCGTCTATCACCGCTTCGTCGCGACCGCGGTGGAGGCGCTCGACGGCTCCGACATTCCGGTCGCCGCGGTCTCGACCGGATTTCCTGCAGGCCTCATCCCGCATGATCTGAAGCTTAAGGAGATCGAGGCATCCGTCAACGACGGTGCGCAGGAGATCGATATCGTCATCACGCGCGAGCATGTGCTGACCGGTGATTGGCGCGCGCTCTACGCCGAGGTGCGGGATTTCCGTGCCGCCTGCGGCGCGGCGCATCTGAAGACGATCCTGGCGACTGGCGACCTGAAGACGCTGCGCAACGTCGCCAAGGCGTCGATGGTCTGCATGATGGCCGGTGCCGACTTCATCAAGACCTCGACCGGCAAGGAGGGCGTCAACGCCACGCTGCCGGTGACATTGGCGATGCTGCGCATGATCAGGCTCTATGAGGAGCGCACCGGATTCAAGATCGGCTTCAAGCCTGCCGGCGGAATCTCGACCGCGAAGGACGTTCTCAACTACCAGTTCCTGATGAAGGAGGAACTGGGGCGCGACTGGCTCGAGCCCGAGCTGTTCCGCATCGGCGCCTCCAGCCTGCTCGCCGATATCGAGCGTCAGCTCGAACATCACGTCACCGGCCGCTACTCGGCCTTCAATCGTCATCCCGTGGGCTGATCATGAGTATCGCGCATTACTTTGACACCATGGACTATGGTTCGGCGCCCGAGGCGGACGGCGAGGCGCGCGCCTGGCTGAAGCGGCACGAGGCGACGTTCGGGCATTTCATCGCCGGAAAATTTACGCCGCCCGCTTCGGGTAAGCATCTGGCGACGATCGAGCCGGCTACCGGCAAGCCGCTGGCCAGGATCGCGCAAGGCGTCGCCGCCGATGTCGAGGCTGCCGTCGGCGCCGCGCGCGCGGCGCAATCGCCGTGGGCAAAGCTCGGTGGCCACGGCCGTGCTCGCCATCTCTATGCCTTGGCGCGCATGCTGCAGCGTCACGCGCGCCTGTTTGCGGTGCTGGAGTCGATCGACAATGGCAAGCCGATCAGGGAAACCCGCGATCTCGACGTGCCGCTGGCTGCGCGCCATTTTCTGTATCACGCTGGCTGGGCGCAATTGCAGGAGCGAGAATTCGCCGATCACGTTCCGGTCGGTGTCATCGGCCAGATCATCCCGTGGAATTTTCCGCTGCTGATGCTGGCCTGGAAGATCGCGCCTGCGCTCGCGGCCGGCAACACCGTGGTGTTGAAGCCGGCCGAGTTCACCTCGCTCACCGCGCTGCTGTTCGCGGAGCTGGCGGCGGAAGCCGGCCTGCCGCCCGGCGTGTTGAACGTGGTGACGGGAGACGGCACCACCGGCGCCTTGCTGGTCGACAATCCCGGCGTCGACAAGATTGCCTTCACCGGCTCGACCGAGGTTGGTCGTCTGATCCGGCAATCGACCGCAGGCAGCGGCAAATCGCTGACGCTCGAACTCGGCGGCAAGTCGCCGTTCATCGTGTTCGAAGATGCCGATCTCGACGGCGCCGTGGAGGGCGTGGTCGATGCGATCTGGTTCAACCAGGGGCAGGTCTGCTGCGCCGGATCGCGGCTGTTGTTGCAGGAGGGGATTGCAGAGGCGTTCCGCAGGCGTCTGATCCGCCGCATGGAGACGCTGCGCGTGGGCCCACCGCTCGACAAGACGATCGACATGGGCGCCGTCGTCGCACCGGTGCAGCTCGAGCGGATCAAGGCGCTGGTCGAGACCGGGGTGAAGGAGGGGGCCGAGAAGTATCAGGCATCCGGTGCCATCCCCGCGGAGGGCTGCTTCTATCCTCCGACCTTGCTGTGGAATGTGCAGCCGTCCTCGACCGTGGCCATCGAGGAGATTTTCGGACCCGTGGTGGTCGCGATGACGTTCCGCACGCCGGATGAGGCGGTGGTGCTCGCCAACAACACGCGCTACGGGCTTGCGGCCAGCGTGTGGAGCGAGACCATTGGCCTGGCGCTCGATATCGCGCCAAAACTTCAGGCCGGCGTGGTCTGGGTCAATGCAACCAATCTGTTTGATGCCAGCGTCGGCTTCGGCGGCTACCGGGAGTCCGGCTTCGGCCGCGAGGGCGGCCGGGAAGGGATCTACGAATATCTCAAGCCGAAGGCGTGGAGCGGCCGGACAGCGCGCGCCCAGCTGCCGCCGCTCCCCGAAGCTTCAACCGAGAGCGCCGGGTTCGGCACGCCGTCGATCGACAGGACCGCCAAGCTTTTTGTCGGCGGCAAGCAGGTCCGCCCCGATGGAAATTATGCGCGCGCGGTGCTGTCGCCGAAGGGGAAGCCCCTGGGTGAAGTCGGTGAGGGCAATCGGAAGGACATCCGTAACGCCGTGGCCGCCGCGCGTTCGCGCCGAAGCGTGGGCTCGGGCGACGGCGCATAATCGCGCCCAAATCCTCTACTACCTTGGCGAGAATCTGTCGGCGCGCAGCGACGAGTTCGCGCGGCGTATCGGCGAGTTGACCGGCGTCTCGCCGGCAAAGGCGCGCGCGGAGGTCGAGGCGAGCATCGAGCGGCTGTTCAGCTATGGCGCCTGGGCCGACAAATATGAGGGGACAATCCACACACCGCCGCTGCGCGGCGTCGCGCTTGCCATGCACGAGCCGATCGGCGTGGTCGGGGCGGTCTGTCCGGACGAGGCGCCGCTGCTGGGCTTCATCAGCCTGGTGGCACCGCTGATCGCGATGGGCAACCGTGTTGTCGCGGTGCCGAGCGAGCGGCACCCGCTGGCTGCCACCGATTTCTATCAGGTGCTGGAGACGTCCGACGTGCCGGCAGGCGTCGTCAATATCGTGACAGGCGAGCGCGATGCGCTGGCAAAGGTTCTTGCCGAGCATGACGATGTCGACGCACTCTGGGTGTTCGGCTCGCAGCAGGCCTCGACAATGGCGGAGCGGCTGTCGGTCGGGAATCTCAAGCGGACGCTGGTCGACCATGGACTGGCGCTCGATTGGTACGACAGGGCGGCGAGCGAGGGGCCGATCCTGCTGCGCCACGCGGTTCAGGTGAAGAATATCTGGATTCCCTATGGAGACTAGAATCGTCACCTTGCGGTGAGATGGATTGGCATCCGGACCGTCAGAGTCCGGGCGATTTTTAAAGACGAGGGAGGACACACCATGCTCAAGGGCATCAATCCACTGCTCAATGCCGACGTGCTTTACGCCTCGCGCGCGATGGGGCACGGGGATCGTCTTGTCGTCTGCGACACCAATTTCCCGGCTGACTCCATTGCGCGCCAGACCACATTCGGCGAGCTGCTCCGCATTGATAATGTCAGCACGGCGAAGGCGGTCGAAGCCATTCTCTCGGTGATGCCGCTCGACACCTTCGTGGACGATGCCGCGATACGGATGGAGATCGTCGGCCAGCCCCAGGAGGTGCCTCCGGTCCAGCGCGAGGTCCAGGCCGTGATCGACCGCGCCGAGGGGCGCTCCTGGCCGCTGGTCGGGGTCGAGCGCCATGCCTTCTATGAGCAAGCCAAGCGGGCCTATTGCGTGATCGCCACCGGTGAGCGGCGCTTCTACGGCTGTTTCCTGTTCTGCAAGGGCGTCATCGCCCCGGACGTCGAGTGACGATCATGAGCAAGAGTGGCGTCGCCGTTCTCGGCATCTTCGTCGTCGATCTGGCCTTCCGGGCCGGCAACATGCCTGCGATCGGCGAAACCATCGCAGGCTCGGGATTTGCCATGGGACCGGGCGGCAAGGGATCGAACCAGGCCGTCGCGGCCGCGCGGGCGGGCGCGGAGGTGACCTTCATCTCGCGGATCGGCAGCGATGCCTTCGGCGAGCTCGCGGTCAAGACGTGGGAAGCCGAGGGAATTCGGCCGCGCGTGGCCAGGACGTCGGACGCGCCGACGGGCGCCGCCTTCATTTATGTCCACGAGACGCGCGGCGACAATGCCATCATCGTGGTGAGCGGCGCGGCCGATGGTCTTGGCGCGGCGGATGTCGATGCGGCGGCGGATGCGATCCGCGGCAGCCGCGTGTTCGTGACCCAGCTCGAACAGCCGGTCGCCGCAGCGCAGCGCGGGCTCGAGATCGCGCGGGCTGCGGGCAGTATCACGGTGTTCAACCCGGCTCCCGCGACAGCGTTCGACGACCGCCTGTTTGCATTGTGTGATTACGTCGTTCCCAACGAGACCGAAGCCGAGGCGCTGACGGGGATCGCGGTGAGCGATCTTGCCGGCGCGCGCCGGGCGGCAGACGCGCTGCTGGCCAAGGGGGCCGGGACCGCGCTGATCACCCTGGGTGAGCGCGGCGCACTGTTCCACGGGCGAGATCATTCGTTGCATGTGCCGCCCTTTGCCGCCGGCAAGGTGGTCGAGACGGCCGGTGCGGGCGATGCATTCGTTGGCGGCTTTGCGGCCGCGCTGGCGGGCGGCGCCGATCCGCTGGAGGCGGCGCGCTTCGGCTCGGCGACGGCCGGGATTTCCGTGACGCGCGCCGGGACTGCGCCTGCCATGCCGCGGCGGCCGGAGATCGAGGCCTTGTTGAAGAAGTGATCGGCGCCATGCTGCGGAATGATCCCATCAAGCATGTCTTCATCTGGCCGGCGGTGCTCGTCGTGCTGGCGATTTCGATTTTTCCGCTGATCTACTCGTTGACCACGAGCTTCCTCAGCTATCGCCTGATTCCGCCGATCCCGCCGCGCGTGGTGTGGTTCGGCAATTACGCCTCGCTTCTGCAGGAGCCGCGTTTCTGGAATGCGATCCTGACGACGACGCTGATCGCCTTCATCGCTGTCGGGTTGCAGTATGTGATTGGTTTCGTCGTCGCGCTCGCGCTGAATGCGCGTGTGCCGGGCGAACGGCTGTTTCGCGTCGCCCTGCTGCTGCCGATGCTGCTGGCCCCTGTTGCCGTCGCACTGGTGGCCCGCATGATCTTCAATCCGACCATGGGACCGCTCAACCAGCTGCTGTCGATGTTCGGTCTGGCGAATCTGCCGTTCCTGACCAACGGACATTGGGCGCTGGCCTGCATCATCGCCGTCGAGATCTGGCAGTGGACGCCGTTCGTCATCCTGATGATGTTGGCCGGCCTGCAAACGCTTCCCGAAGACGTCTACGAGGCCGCCGAGCTCGAGAACGCCAGCGCCTGGCAGCAGTTCTGGGGCATCACGTTTCCGATGATGCTGCCGATCTCCGGCGCGGTCGTATTCGTCCGCCTGATCGAAAGCTACAAGATCATGGACACCGTGTTCGTGATGACGGGCGGTGGACCCGGCGTGGATACCGAGACGCTGACCTTGTTCGCCTATCAGGAGGGCTTCAAGAAGTTCAATCTCGGCTATACGTCTGCGCTCAGTTTCCTGTTCCTGATCGCCATCACAATCATCGGCGTCACCTATCTGGCCCTGTTGCGGCCGCATCTGGAGAAGCGGCGATGAGCCGGCGGGGCCTTACCGGACTGTCGAGCTGGAGCCGACGCCTTGTCGCGGTCGGCGTGCTCGCATGGTGTCTGATCACGACGTTTCCGCTCTATTGGGTGGTGGTGACCGCCTTCAAGACGCCGCCGGGCGTGGTCGGTGGCCCGACCTACATTCCCTTCGTCGATTTCACGCCGACTCTGCAGCCCTTCATCGATCTCTACCAGGGGATCCGCGGGGAATTCTTCCGGACGTTCCTGAACTCGACGATCGTCGGCCTGTCCGCGGCGGCGATCGCGACGGCGATCGGTGCGATGGCGGCCTACGCGCTGGTGCGTTTCGAGTTCAAGGTTCGCTTTGGCGCAGGGCTGATCTTCTTGCTGCTGGCACTGGGCGGCTACCTGCTGTTCAACAATACACTCGGATTCAACCGGCCGCAGGCGCTGCTGCTCGCGTTTCCGATCGCGCTGGTCGTTGCCATCATCGCCAACCGGCTGCCGCTGCCGGGGCCGATCCTCGGCAATGAGGACATCCTGTTCTGGTTTGTGAGCCAGCGCATGTTCCCGCCGATCGTCACGGCCTTTGCGTTGTATCTGCTCTACAGCGAAATCGGCCGGCTCGGCTTCCAACTCGTCGACAGCTATCTCGGCCTGACGCTGTGCTACGTCGCGTTCTCGCTGCCGATCGTCGTCTGGCTGATGCGGGACTTCTTCGAGGCGATCCCGATCGAGGTGGAGGAAGCCGCAATGGTCGACAATGTGCCGAGCTGGCGCATCTTTCTCGGCATCGTGGTGCCGATGTCGATGAACGGGCTGCTCGCGACCTTCATGATCACGCTCGCCTTTGTCTGGAACGAGTTCCTGTTCGCGCTGTTCCTGACCAATTCCAGATGGCAGACGCTGCCGATCCTGGTGGCGGGACAGAACAGTCAGCGCGGTGACGAATGGTGGGCGATCTCCGCCGCGGCGCTCGTCGCCATCGTGCCGATGATGATCATGGCGGGCCTGCTCAGCCGCATGATGCGGTCGGGCCTGCTGCTCGGGGCAATCAAATAGCAAAAATCATCTAGGGAGGACTGGACGATGTTACGACGGACGTTTCTGATGCTGACCACCTCGCTCGCGATGGCTTGCGCCGCGAGCCAGGCGCATGCGGCCTGTAGCCCGGATTACTCCGGCGTCACCCTGACGGTGGCGACGCAGACCGGACCGTATATCGCCTCCGCGCTCAAGCTTGGCGCGGACGAATGGACCAAGAAGACCTGCGGCAAGGTCAATGTCGTCGAGTTCCCATGGTCTGAGCTCTATCCGAAGATCGTCACGTCGCTGACCTCCTCGGATGCGACCTTCGATCTGGTCAGCTTCGCCCCGGCATGGCTGCCTGACTTCGTTCCCTATCTCAGCGAGATGCCCAAGGACATGCAGTCCGGCAAGGATTGGGACGATATCGAGCCGGCCTATCGCGAGCGCCTGATGGTGTGGGAAGGCAAGATCTATTCGCAATCGATGGACGGTGACGTTCACACCTATACATATCGTACCGACCTGTTCAGCGATCCCAAGGAGAAGGACGCTTTCAAGGCCAAATACGGTTACGACCTGGCACCGCCGAAGACCTGGAAGCAATATCTCGACATCGCGGAGTTCTTCCAGCGTCCGGACAAGGGACTTTGGGGCACCGCGGAAGCCTTCCGTCGCGGCGGCCAGCAGTTCTGGTTCTTCTTCAGCCACGCGGCTGCCTACACCAACAATCCGAACTATCCGGGCGCGATGTTCTTCGACCCCGAAACGATGGATGCGCAGATCAACAATCCCGGCTGGGTGAAGGGGCTGGAAGAGTATATCCGCGCGTCCAAGCTCGGCCCGCCCAACGCGCTGAACTTCTCGTTCGGCGAGGTCAACGCGGCGGTCGCCGGCGGCCAAGTCGCGGAGTCGATCGGCTGGGGCGACACCGGCGTGATCGCGGCTGACCCCAAGCAGTCCAAGATTTCAGGCAAGGTCGGCTCGGCGATCCTGCCCGGCTCCGACGAGATCTGGAACGCGAAGACGAAAAAGTGGGACAAGTTCCCGGCGGTCCTGCCGACCCCCTTCATGGCGTTCGGAGGCTGGCAGATCGGCGTCCCCCAGGCGGGCAAGAATCAGAAGGCGGCATGGGATTTCGTGAAGACGCTGACGAGTCCCGAAGTCTCCGGCCAGGCTGCGATTACCGGCGGCACCGGTGTCAATCCTTACCGCAAGTCGCACACCGCGAATCTGGAGTTGTGGAACAAGATCTTCTCGCCAGCGGAAGCCAAGGAATATCTCGGCGCGCAGGCCGAATCCATCAACGGCAAGAACGTCGCGCTCGATATGCGTCTGCCCGGCTATTTCTCCTACACTGAGGTCGTGGAGATCGAGCTTGGCAAGGCGCTCGCCGGCCAGACCACGCCGCAGGCCGCGCTGGACGCGGTCGCGAAGGAATGGAATCGGCTGACCGACGAGTTCGGTCGCGCGAAGCAACTCGCCGCCTATCGTGCGGCGATGGGACTTCCGCCCAAGAAGTAGTGTTCGCTGAGGCCTGCCCGGATGATGCGTGAGCCTCATCCGGGCTGGTTGGCCGTCGACAGAGAGGACGGAAAAAGGATTCCATGGCGCGCGTCGAGATCGAGAACGTCAGCAAGGCATACGGGCCCTACAAGATCATCGAGGGGCTCGATCTGAACGTGGCCGACGAGGAGTTCGTCGTGCTTGTCGGCCCGTCGGGCTGCGGCAAGACCACGACTTTGCGTATGATCGCGGGGCTGGAGACGGTCACCGGCGGAACCATTCGCATCGGTGAGCGCGATGTGACGCAGCTGCGTCCCGGCTTGCGCAATTGCGCGATGGTTTTCCAGAACTACGCGCTCTATCCGCATATGACGGTCGGAGAGAACATCGGCTATGGCATGAAGGTGCGCGGCGAGCCACGCGCCAGCATCGCGAAAGCCGTCCAGGAGGTGGCGCGGGTGCTCGAGCTCGAGCAATATCTCGACCGTCGGCCCAAGCAGCTCTCCGGCGGGCAGCGCCAGCGCGTGGCGATCGGCCGCGCCATCGTGCGCAGTCCGGACGTGTTTCTGTTCGACGAGCCATTGTCGAACCTCGACGCCAAGCTCCGCATCGAGATGCGGACCGAGATCAAGTCGTTGCACCGCCGTCTCGCCAAGACGATCGTCTACGTCACGCACGATCAGGTCGAAGCCATGACCATGGCCGATCGCGTCGTGGTCATGAATCGCGGCCGGATCGAGCAAGCAGCCGATCCGATCACGATCTACGAGAAGCCCAGCAATCTCTTCGTGGCGGGCTTCATGGGCGCGCCCAGCATGAATTTCATTCACGGCGAAATCCTCGCCCGCGATGGCGCGCTGGTGTTCACCGAGCCGTCCGGAACGGCGTTGACACTGCCGAAATCCCGCGAGGCCGCCTATGCAGGCAGCGTCGGCAAGCCGGTCGTGCTCGGCGTGCGGCCCGACCACGTGCTGCGGCAGGACGCCCCGGCGGGCGCTTGCATCCGCCTCCTGGTGAAGGACGTGGAGCCGCTCGGGCCGCATACGCTGGTGATCGGCACCGTCGGCGCGTTTCCGTTCACGGCGCAGATGCCGGTGGGCGTGGCTGCGGCGCCCGATCAATTCATCGACGTCGCTCTCGACCTGGAGCGAACGCACCTCTTCGACAAGGCGACGGGGATGGCCATTCCCTGAACGGCGGCACCGGCGCGGCGGTCCACATCGCCATCGCTCGCGAAGAACGCCGTAAGGGGTTCTGCTGACGTGCCCCCGCCAAATTAGGCCAGTTTGAACTGGAATTTTCCACTTATGATCCCACCCGGGACAGAGGAGAGTTCCATGAAGGCATCGAAGTTTTCGGAGGCTCAGATCGCATTTGTTCTGAAGCAGGCTGAGGACGGTACGGCGGTTGCGGAGGTTTGCCGCAAGGCCGGGATCAGCCAGGCGACGTATTTCAATTGGAAGAAGAAGTATGCCGGTCTGATGCCATCGGAGATGAAGCGGCTGCGCCAACTCGAGGAGGAGAACGCCAAGCTCAAGCGGATCGTTGCGGACTTGTCGCTCGACAAGGCCATGCTGCAGGATGTGCTCTCAAAAAAGCTCTGAAGCCTGGCCGCAAGCGGGAGCTTGTCGACAAGGTGCGGAGCGACTGGAAGGTCTCGATCAGGCGGGCCTGTTCGACGCTTCGGATCGATCGCGCACTGTACGTCTACAAGTCGAAGCGCGGCGACCAGGCCGCCCTTAAAAATCGGATCAAGGACGTCTGCCAGACGCGGGTGAGATACGGATATCGCCGGGTCCATGTCCTGCTGCAACGTGACGGTTGGGCCGTCAACGTTAAGCGCGTCTATCGTCTCTACAGGGAATTAGGCCTGCAATTGCGCAATAAAACGCCGAGACGTCGCGTCAAGGCCAAGCTGCGCGAGGATCGTACCGACGCATCTCAGATCAATGAGACTTGGGCGATGGATTTCGTTCACGATCAGCTCGCTACCGGCCGCAAGATCCGGGTTCTTACGATCGTCGATACCTTCAGTCGCTTCTCACCAGCCGTCGATCCGCGCTTCAGCTATCGAGGCGAGGATGTCGTGCTGACTTTGGAACGCGTCTGCAAGGCCGTCGGCTACCCCAAGACTATTCGCGTCGATCAGGGGTCGGAGTTCATCTCCCGCGATCTCGACATCTGGGCTTACCAGAAGAATGTCATTCTCGACTTCTCCAGGCCAGGCAAGCCGACCGACAACAGCTTCATCGAATCCTTCAATGGCAAGTTCCGAAACGAGTGCCTGAACACGCACTGGTTCCTGAGCCTTGACGATGCCCGGCAGAAAATGGAGGATTGGCGTAGAGACTACAATGAGGTCCGGCCACATAGCGCGATCGGCAACAAGGCGCCGATTTCGCTGTTGAATGGCTCATCGGCGCCCCCGCCGGCATGAGCCTAACCCCGGAAAATTCCAGCCTCAGTTGGCCTAGTTTCGGGGAGCACTTCAATCCAACCGCCCGAACGAACTCAGACCTGGATAAAACTTGGGGGCAAGGTCATTACGAAGCCCGATATCGCGAGCAGCCGCTGGCGGGTTTTATCGAACAATGGCCGATTGCACTGGTCGCCCGTCACACGCTATGCCTTTATCACTCGACCAGACATCGGACTGACGGGGTATGGGGCGGCGTAAGAGAGGATCAAACGCGGGAACTGGCTTGCTGATCGTGCTGGGCGCGCTTTTTGCGGTCCTGACGGCGGTCTACCAGTTCGTCATGGAACATCTGGCCGCGGTTGGGACGATTTGCGTCCTTCTCGCGCTCGTTTTCTTTCTCGTCAGGTTCGGAAAGCGCAAGGAGTCTACGGTCCCTGTCGTAAGCCCGGTCGAAAGCATGGCGAGGATTGGCTCCATGCAGAAGGTCAGGTCTGGACAATCCAACGCAGGAGCCTCCCGCGACCGACCGAGCTCGGCCAGGTGTGGGTTCGATCGGGGGAATTCGTAACGGTTCAAGGCGCGGACATATCCTCAGGGCTCTTCTACCTCGGACGCGCTCTCTCCTTCGAAAACCGTGAAATAGACGGCTACGCTGTGAACCCGCAGCTTAGCGCGAAATCGCCCAGGCCGGACGTTGCCGGGAATTCGATGCCTTACTGGCCGTCCTACGCCGACGTGTCTCCTGCCGCGAGGCGCGCGTTCCTCGATTGGATGTCCACAGGGCGGCGGTCGACCTCGTACGGCATCGGGCATGTCTTTCTGTTCTTCTACGGATTGGAGCACCGGCTGTTCGTTGAGCGCGATCTTGCTAGCGCTCCGGAAATTATTGCCGAAGTCGAAAGACTTGTGGCGGCGCGAAAGGACAGCGACTCCTTCCAAGGGTACGCGAAACGTTTCCTCGACGCAGCGAGATGCGCGGCCGGCATTCCGCTTCCCGTTCCCGCATTGTCGCCTGAACGTACGCATTCGTCCGAGATGGACCTCGGCGTGCGTATCCACTTGGGACGTCGCCTGTCGCTGTCGCGGGTTCTGTTGTCGGAGGACGCCCTTGTCTGGGTCTTGGCGCTGCAGGACGTCTACCTACGTACGGCCGCGGTCCGTTGCTTCGACGAATTCGTCGCCTTGTGGCACCTCCGGTTTCGGGCGAGGTTCCCTGAAGGGTTCGTTGTCGAGACGACGGGCAACATTGAGATCCGATATCAAGCGGCAAGCAGCGCTTTCAACGCCCAGATCGAGGGACCGCACGAAGACTATCCGGACGTCGTAAAGACGGCGATATCACCGGAGCCGTTGAGGCAGCTGCTGCAGGATTGTACCGACGAACTCGATAGTTTCAGCCGATTGCTGGGAAAGAGGCCGGAAGCGAGAAATTCGGTGCAGGCCGCGCTCATGCTTCCTGCCGATCTCTTGTTGGAGATCGGGTTCGAGGCATTGCACCAATTCAAGGCGCGTCTGTCGGAGATCATGGGCGGCCACGGCAGCGCGAGCAGCAAGATGCGGACGGTTCTACGGGCGGCGAATTTCGAGATGCGGGACAAGGTGGCGCCTGGTCTCGCCGACCAATTGAGTCAGGTGCTAGATCTTGTCGACATCGCCATCGAGCCTGATCGCCGGTTTGGCAGCGCCGTTCCGCAATTGGACGATCAGGTTTTCCTATTCAGTGCTCCAGGCGGCGGTCACGTCGATTTCGAGCGTCCGGCCTACCGCACGATGAAGGCTCAAGTCGAAGTCGCCGTACTCGCGGCGGCAGCGGATGGTCAAACATCCGGAGACGAGATGTCCCGTGTGATCGCCGGGATCAGAGACGGAAACAACCTCGGCGCGATCGAGCGTGCCCGCCTTATCGCTTTCGCCGTCACGACCTTCAACAGTCCGCCGAAGCTGTCGAGAGTAATGAAGCGGCTGGCGGAACGGAGCGATGCCGAACGCGAGGCGATCGCCGACGCCGCGCTTGCCGTCGTGGGTGGTAGCGGCAACGTCGATGCGGACGACGTCAAGTTTCTCGAACGGCTGCACAAGTCTTTGGGGTTGCCTAAGGAGCGTGTCTATTCCGAACTGCACCGGGCGGTACCAAGAAGCGACGAACCTGTCGCTGTCTCGGACGAAAGGCGCGAGGTGGGCATTCCGATTCCCAAGGAAGCTCCCGCTCCGCCGAATGATGCTGCTGGCATAAAGATCGATGCTGTGCGTCTCGCCCGGACGCAACGCGAAACGGCGGCCGTTTCCGAATTGCTGGCGAACATCTTTGAGGAAGAACCGGCACCTTCCGAAGTCGAGACGCCCATCGCTTCCACCGCGAACGGCGCGTCCCTTGAAGGCCTGGACCGCCAGCACACCGAACTGCTTGAGCAAATCGAGCTCAAGGGTTCCATTTCCAAAGCCGAATTTGAAGAGCGCGCACGCGCCATGAAGCTCCTTCCCGAAGGCGCTCTTGAATGCATCAACGACTGGTCTTTCGACCACTTCGACGAGCCGTTGCTGGAGGAGGGCGATGAGATCGTCATGGCGCCCCAGCTACGGTCGCGGTTGGCCGAATTGAGAGAGACGACGACATGAGCAAAGCGCCGAAGGCAATCAAGCCGAAGGAACGGGATACGATTATTCAGGCGCTCAGCGCAGGCGTGGTTCCGCGAGTGGGCCTTCCGCACATCCAGGTCGGCAGAGCCGCGGAGATCGGTGCTCTCCTTCGCGACGTCGACCGTATCGCCGACGGTGGGGCCGCCGTCAGGTTCGTGATCGGCGACTACGGCGCCGGAAAGACCTTCTTCGCGAACCTGATCCGATTGATCGCGCTGGAGCGGAAGTGCGTCACCGTCCATGCCGATCTAGCGCCCGACCGCCGCATCCATGCCGGAGGGGGCCAGGCCAGAGCACTGTATTCCGAAGCGGTCCGCAACATGGCTACGCGGACCAAGCCGGAAGGCGGCGCGTTGGCGGCGGTTGTGGAGCGGTTGGTGACGGACGCCGTGAAGGAGGCGAGTGAGCGGCAGATCGCGGTCGAGAAGGTCATCGACGAGAGGCTGGCGTCGATACAGGAATTCGTCGGCGGCTACGATTTCGCGACCGTCCTAAAGGCCTATTGGCGCGGCAGCGAAACGTCGAACGAAGAACTCAAGACCGCTGCCTTGCGCTGGCTGCGTGGGGAGTTCTCTACAAAGACGGAGGCGAACAAGTCGCTCGGAGTCCGTACGATCATCGATGACGACAGCGTGTACGACTCTCTGAAATCGCTCGCATGTCTGACCAAGGTGGCCGGCTATGCCGGGCTGTTCGTCATGTTCGACGAGATGGTGAACATCTACAAGCTGCAGAGTGCCCAAGCGCGGAAGCTAAATTTCGAGCAGATACTGCGCATCGTCAACGACGCCCTGCAGGGGAATACGTCCAACATCGGATTCATGATGTGCGGAACGCCATCGTTCCTGATGGACACCCGGCGAGGGTTGTTCAGCTACGAAGCGCTGCAGTCGCGCCTCGCCGAGAACCAATTCGCGACGGGAGGTCTCGTGGACCTCTCGGGACCGGTCATCAACCTCCAGAGCCTGACGCCGGAGGACCTCCTCGTCCTGCTGTCGAATATCAGGAACGTCTTTGCAGGAGGCGATCCCTCCAACAATCTGGTGCCGGACGAGGCTCTGAAGGCGTTCATGAACCATTGCGATCGACGGATTGGTGAAGCGTACTTCCGGACGCCCCGGACGACGGTGAAGGCGTTCGTCCAATTGCTCTCGGTTCTGGAGCAGAATCCCGGCGCCAAATGGCAGGATCTGCTGGGTCAAGTTCAGATCTCCGCCGATCTGCACGGCCAGGAGGAGATGGTGCCCGAGGGCGGACCGCAACCGGGAGATGGAGATGAGCTCACCAGTTTCCGCATCGGGACTTGAATCCGCTTATCACCGGCTCCACCCGAAGATCCGCCGCTGGATCCGCGACCAAGGCTGGGACGAACTCCGCGAAATCCAGGCCCGTACGATCGTCGAGGTGCTCGACGGCGACAGCGACATCCTGATTGCGGCGACAACCGCCGCCGGAAAGACCGAGGCGGCGTTTCTGCCGATCTTGACTTCGATAGCTGACCGGAAGGCGTCCGGCTTCTCGGTTCTGTACGTAAGTCCGCTCAAGGCACTCATCAACGATCAGTTCAGGCGTCTCGAAGAGCTCTGCGAAAGCATGGAGATCCCCGTAGTCAAGTGGCACGGCGATGCGCCGCAGGCGGACAAGAAGAAAGCGATAAGTAGGCCGGACGGCATCGCGCTCATCACGCCGGAGTCCATCGAGGCAATGTTCGTCCGCCGTCCTGCTGACGCCAAGCGGCTGCTGTCGGCTGCGGAATTTATTGTGATCGACGAACTCCACTCCTTCCTCCAGGGACCGAGAGGACTGCATGTAGCGAGCCTGCTCCGCCGCATCGACGCAATGGCGGCCCGCCCGGCGCGGAGGGTGGGTCTCTCTGCGACGATCGGCGATCTAGGGCAAGCGCGCGCCTGGCTACGGCCCAGAGATCCGGATCGTGTGGCTGAACTTCTGGCGAAGTCCGATGCGCCGGAACTGAGGCTCCAGGTCAGGGGATACGTCGAGCCACCTGATCTCGACGATCCCGATCACGCCGAGGGAGGGACGGAGAACGAGGACGGCCTGCCGCATCGGATCGCGCTCGATTGGATCTCGGATCATCTGTTCGAGACGCTGCGAGGTGAAAACAATCTCGTCTTCGGAGGATCGCGGCGGACTGTGGAATCGACGGCCGACCGGCTGCGCCGACGCTCTGAAAAGCTGAACGTGCCGAACGAATTTTATCCTCACCACGGTAGCCTTTCGAAGGTATTGCGGGAGGAGTTGGAGGACCGCCTCAAGGACGGGAAGTGGCCCACGACAGCGGTCTGCACGTCGACACTCGAGTTGGGCGTCGACATCGGCTCGGTCAAGTCGGTCGCTCAGATAGGAGCGCCGCGTTCGCTGGCGTCGCTTAGGCAAAGACTCGGTCGGACCGGCAGACGCCGCGGTACACCGTCGGTCCTACGCATCTACCTGAGAGAACCGAACATCGATCGGAAGTCCGGGATACTGGACCGCCTTCGATCGAACACGATCAGGTCCGTCGCGGTCGTCAGACTTCTTCTTCAGGGGTTCGTGGAGGAAGCCGGCACGTCTCCAGAGATCGCGTCGACGCTGATCCACCAGATACTCTCGGTCATCGTTGAGCGCGGCGGCATCAGACCCAAGCCGCTGTACGACCTTCTGTGTGGACCTGGTCCTTTTGCGTCCATCTCGACCAACGACTTCATGAACCTGCTGCGCCATCTTGGATCACGCGACGTGCGCTTCGTCGAGCAGGCCGAGGACGGTACGCTCATGCTCGGGCAGGAGGGCGAAAAGACGGCGCAGTCGCGCAGCTTCTTCGCGGTCTTCGAGTCTGGCGAAGAGTGGCGGCTGACGGTCGGCGGGCGGACTCTCGGAACGCTGCCGATCACCCATCCCGTCCATAAGGACGGCCTGGTTGTCTTCGCCGGGAGACGATGGATCGTGCAGGACCTTGACGAGCAGACGATGACCCTGGTCGTCGCGCCGCATCCGGGCGGCGTCGTCCCGCGCTTCGAACCAGCTAACGGCGAACCCGCGCACGACAGGCTGGTGGCGGAGATGCGATCGGTCTATCTCGCGAGCGATGTCCCGCCCTATCTCGACGAGAAGGCTCGGAAGCTTCTGTCCGAAGGGCGCGAGATGTTCAGAAATCTGGATTTACAGCACCGCTGGCTGATGCCCGAAGATCGGGACATGCACGTCTTTCTCTGGCGGGGTTCTCAGGCGACAGCAGTGTTCAGCGCGGCTCTGGCCATGGCCGGCCTCAAATCCGGGGTACACGAACTGGGCGTGTCGGTTTCCAAGGTCAAGCAGGAAGAACTCCAGCCCATCTTGCAAAAGCTCGTACAGATGCACGAGTTCGATCCGGCGGTCGTTTCGGCGTTCGTCGCTAACGTCAAGACCGGAAAGTTCAGAGAGCAGGTGCCGGAAGGGTTGGCGCGCTCGCTGTGGGCCAAGCAGAACCGCGGCCGAATAGCCGATATATCAGCGATGGCCGCCGGCGCGTAGCTATTTTCAAGGCGATCGCGATCGGTGAGGAGGCGGAATGCACAGAGCGGATGGGAAGCTGTTTCTCAGCGCCGGCGATTTGGTCGGGCATCTGAATTGCGGCTATCTGACCGCGCTCGACGTCAAGGTCGTGAACGGCGAGCTCGCCATGCCGAAGATCTGGGACCCGGTGCTTGAGACGTTGGCGGAGCGCGGTGCGTTGCACGAGCGCGACTACGTCCGTCACCTGACCTCGAACGGTGCGGTCGCCACCCTGATCGAGGGCGTGGGCGTTGACGCGATCTCGGTTGCCGCCACCCGCGAAGCTCTCGGCAGGGGTGACGCCACTATCGTGCAGGCGGCGCTGCAGGACGGTGTATGGAGCGGGCGGGCCGACGTCCTTCTTCGCGTGGAGAAGCCCAGCCGGCTGGGGGCATGGTCGTACCAGGTGACTGACACGAAGCTGTCCCGGGAAACGAAGGGCAACACGGTCCTGCAGATATCGCTGTACTCCGATCTTCTTTCCAAGATGCAGGGTTGCGAATCGGAGTCGGCTTTGGTCATCACACCGGGAAACGATTTCTCGCCCGAAGAGCATCGCGTCGCCGACTACGCCGCCTACTACCGCCATGTGAGGGCCAGCCTCGAGCGTGCCGTCTCCGGCGGAGACGCTGTCGCCGCCTATCCCGAACCGATCGAGCATTGTGAAATCTGCCGTTGGCGCCGTCAGTGCGACGACAGGAGGAGGGCCGACGACCACATGTCGCTGGTCGCAGGCATCAGCAAATCCCAAATCGGCGAATTGGAAAGGCGAGGGGTCAACACCACCACGGAGCTCGCGGCGGTGCCTCTGCCGCTTCCCTGGAGACCTGATCGCGGTGCCGCCAAGAGCTTCGAGAAGATACGCGAACAGGCGAGAATCCAAATCGAAGGGATCAGAGCCGGTAAGATCCTGTACGAAACGCTCGCTCCGGTGCCGGGGTTCGGGTTGGCGCGTCTTCCCGAGCCTTCGCCCGGCGACATCTTCTTCGACTTCGAAGGAGATCCGTTCGTGGGCGACGGGGGTCTCGAATTTCTGTTTGGATACGTCTTCATCGATGCGGACGGGGCGGAGCGATATGTCGGAGACTGGGCTTCCAACAGGCAGGAAGAGCGGGCGGCGTTCGAACGTTTCGTCGACTTCGTGACGCTGCGTCTAAAGGAATACCCGGGCCTTCATATCTTTCACTTCGCCCCTTACGAACCGGCGGCGATGAAGCGTCTGATGGGACGCTACGCGACGCGCGAAAATGAAGTCGACAATCTTCTTCGAGGGGAGATCTTCGTCGATCTCTTCTCGGTCGTACGCCATGCCATCAGGGCGAGCGTGGAAAGCTATTCGATAAAGAAGCTTGAGCCGCTCTACGGCTTTGTCCGGAGCGTGCCGTTGGCCGACGTTGGAGCCGCGATGGCCCGGACGCAGGCGCGGCTGGAACTCGCCGACCCATCGGGCGTTCCCGAAGCCGACAAGATCGCGGTCGAAGGATACAATTGCGACGACTGTGTCTCGACCAAAGCTCTGCGGAACTGGCTGGAGACGGTTCGAACGGCTCTGGTCGCGGCCGGCGCGACAGTCGAGCGGCCGGCGGGGCCGACCGCCGAGATCAGCGCCGAGCTCGACGAGTGGCAGAAGAAGGTCGCTGCACTCGTGGCACGGCTCACCCTCGGTGTGTCGGACGACGTCTTGCAACGCAGCCCCGAACAACAAGCTCGCTGGCTTCTCGCCTTCATGCTCGACTGGCACGGTCGGGAGAAGAAAGCCGTCTGGTGGGAATACTTCCGGCTTCGCGACCTGTCCGCCGAGGACCTGCTTCACGAGCGCGATGGCCTGTCGGACATGACCTTCCTGAACCAAGTGGGCGGCACCGCCAAGGCACCCATCCACCGGTACGCGTTCGTGCTTCAGGACACGGACATCCGGGAAGGTGATGAACTCAGGAGCGTCGGAGGCGACAAGTTCGGGCGCGCGGTGGGGATTTCACTCGACGAACGAACGATCGACATCAAGAAGCGTGGAGATACGGCGACGTATCATCCCGCGGCCATCTTCGCCCATAGCTACGTCGACACCCAGGTGCTCGCCGATTCCCTGATGCGGCTCGGCGAGTATGTGGCGGACCACGGGATGGAGGGCGACGGCGATCACAAGGCGGCGCGGGATCTACTCATAGGTGCCGCGCCTCGGCTGCGCGGACAAGCGTTTCAGGTCGAGGGCGAGGAGACGCTCGCCGCGGCCATTCGAGCCGCGCTCAATCTCGACCAAAGCGTCCTGCCGGTGCAGGGACCGCCGGGAGCTGGCAAGACATACACGGGCGCTCGCATGATCTGCGCGTTGGCGAAGAACGGAAAGTCCGTAGGCGTAACCGCGAACAGCCACAAGGTGATCCGTAACCTTCTGGACGAGGTGCTCGTGGCGGCGCGCAAGGAAGGTATCGAGTTCGGATGCATCCAGAAGGTATCCGAAAGGGAGGACGACCGGCCGCCACTCCGGTTCACGTCCGACAACGCGGACTTTCTTGACGCTCTGCGCTCCGACTGCAACGTCGGGGGCGCGACGGCCTGGTTCTGGGCAAGGACCGATGCCGCGGGAAGTGTCGACGTTCTTTTCATCGACGAGGCCGCGCAGATGTCGCTCGCAAACGTCCTAGCCGTGTCCCAGGCCGCTAAGAGTATCGTTCTCCTCGGAGATCCCCGGCAGCTCGAGCAGCCGATCCAAGGCAGTCATCCCGACGGCGTCGATGTATCTTCCCTCGATCACATTCTTGGTGTTCATGCGACGGTCCCGCCCGACCGCGGACTATTCCTGCCGGAGACGTGGCGTCTGCATCCGTCGATATGCTCGTTTAATTCGGAAATGTTCTACGAGAGCCGTCTTTATCCGCGCCCCGGACTGGACAACCAGTCGATCCGGTCCGGCGGGCGCCTCCAAGGATCGGGTCTCAAATATTTGCCCGTCGAGCACGAAGGTAACCAGAGCTCGTCGCCGGAAGAGGCCGACTGCGTTCGTGACCTGGTCGGGGAGATATTGCAAAGTGGGACGACCTGGACGAACCGCGAAGGCGCGGAGGCGCCAGTCGGTTTGGACGACATACTGATCATAGCGCCCTACAATGCTCAGGTGTTCGAACTGCAGGAGCGCCTTCCGGGCGCACGGATAGGGACGGTCGACAAATTTCAGGGTCGCGAGGCTCCGATCGTGATCTACTCGATGACAACTTCGAGTCATACCGATGCGCCCCGGGGTATGGAATTTCTGTATAGCGCAAACCGATTGAACGTCGCGACCTCGCGCGCGAAATGCATCTGCGTGATCGTCGCCTCGCCGCGGCTCTTCGAAGCGGAGTGCCGGACGCCGAGACAGATGCAGCTGGCGAACGCATTCTGTCGATATCTCGAGTTATCTACGCGCCTGGACTGACCCCTTTGGGAGAAGCGAAAATTCTTTTTGAATTCGGTCAACAGGCTAATGGATCACGATCTCCTTGGCACACGCGTTCCCATCGTTCTTGTCGATGCCGCGACGAAGACGGAGTCATCAGCACTTTTTGTGCGTCTTTGCTTCCTATATACAGTCACTTTACAAATCCAGTCTCTCGCCCGCGATTAAAATACGAAGCGGACCGAAGGTGTCTAGCTGGCCGTACATACTGGGCGGGCTGGCGAGAAGGGAAGCAACGGCCAAGACCGCTCGAAAAGCTCCGTCTGCACAAACCCCTTCGTCAGCTCTATATCCTTTCCGGGAACCTATGCGCGAAGCCGGGATGCAATACCGTTTTGGTGAACGCCAACGGAACTTTGATCGGCGAGGCCTGTCACATCAAAGCTGAAAGCCCTGGCGGAGCGCGTTTTGATAAGAGTCTCAGCGAAGACCAGCGACGTGCTTTCGATAACCCAATCTTCTTGTGCAACGTTTGTCACAAGCTTGTCGATACTGATCCCAAGAAATTCACCCTGGCGGTTCTCACGAAGTGGAAACGTGACCGCGAAGAACGATTTGCTGCGGCTGGAGATACGCTGCGGCAGCGTTATCTGCAGGAAATAAAGGATGAGGCCAATGAGGGAGGCATTACCGTCCCGAAATAACTTCAGGCCTACATCAGGTGCCTCGATGATCGGAAGTGCAGCCATACCATCAATGGTCGCACCGTTGGGTATGTGACAGCATACGTCGAACGACTCCGCCATGTTAGTCTTCCGGATAGAAATCTGATGAGAGCGATCGTGGAGAAGTGCTTACAACTCGGCGGAAGACGAACGACTGATGCCGGAGGGGTGTGCGTGCATCCCGACGCTCTTAAGACGATCATGATCAAAGATGCTCGCCCCTCAGATTATCGGATAAGAAGGCTATCGATGACGCTGGATCGAAATGGCTTGGGATACCTCGACGTATACGAGGAACCTCAATTGATCATTTCCGCGTCGGGTGAAAATTTGGATTGGCCGTTTTTGCCTGAGTTTCTGAAGAAGCGTGGCAAGAACCTGAGAGACCTGGTCTGCGACGTGAAATATGACCTGCTTGATTGATACGTTCATTTGGGCCCGCTACTCGCGTAGCCGGCGTTTGCGATTTATCCTTTTGTATGGCTGGCGCCTAAGAGACGGACTTACATCGTCCTCGAGGTGTTCTAATCGGTGGGCAGGTGAAGCCGGCCTCTTGGAAGGTGAAGCGAGGCCGCACGATCGATCGGATCGAACTCGGCGCCTTCCATTGCTTTCTGGTTGCATCGGGGGATTTCCAGTTATCAACCATCGGTTGGGGCGTCAAAAAATATCACTTCGTTGAATGGTCGGAAGGTCGTATGAGGTCTGAAGGATGTTCGGACGGAGAGAAGTATCATGGCCCAGAGTAGGGCAGGGAAGACGACTTCCTTTCTCAAGGGGTACAAACCTGCGCCAGACGATTTGGTGGGCGGCGACCCGTCGCGCGGGCGGCCGTCTCTCTTCAGAGCTCGCAATCCGGAGGGGTTACCGGTTCTGGTCAAAGCCTGGAGTCGCGAAGGCGTCGCCTCCGACGAGGACATGAAGGACATTTGGCGGAGCGAAATTCGGCAACTACAAAGACTTGCCGCAGTGCCGAAGGCGGATGACCTGTTTGTTCCCATGATCACGGCGGGGGCGGATAGGGATGGCTTCTACATTGTGCTTGATCCCGGCCGCGGCGACCCCCTTGAGACGTTCCGGAGCACGACGGCAAAGCCACCCGTCCTGTCGGCGCCGCGGTTGCCGAGAAATCGTCGGTTGTTGTGGGAGAATTTTCTCCGTGTTGCTCGGGCGCTCGAACTGCTACATTCGCAGGGCATTATCCACCGGAATCTGGACCCGTGGTCGATCGTCGGATCGTTCGGCGATGAACCGGACTTTCGATTGACTGGCTTCGAATGGTCCATGCGGTTGGCGACGGTTGAAGACGTCCCCCGCGCAGGTGCAGGAGGGGCGGAAGCGCAGGCGGCGTCTTTCGGCCAAGATTGGCGCAATCTCGGCCTGATGATCGCGGAACTTCTCGACGTTTCGCCAGGCAGGGTCATCGATCTGCGTCTGTTGCTGTCAGAGGTCGCCGACCACCTTTCGGTCACCGAAGTGAGAATTTTGCGCAAACTGACCGGGACGATCCCGGTCGAACGTCTCGATGGAGAGCAGATCTGCCGGGAAATCTCCGACGTGATCGAAACCATTCAAGCTCAGGCCGCCGGCGGAGAACTCAAGCTCGCAGCGGCTTTCAGGCTCGATGCGCGCTCTCAGTTGACGCGGGACATTCGCCTCGCAACCAGCAACGAAATCGAGGCGAACGATGTCGATGGTCTGGTCGCCTTCGTCAAGGATGATCTTGCCGGCGAGCCCTACCTAACGCTGGTCAAAGACAATGCGGGCGGGGCCAAGGTCGCCTTGCTCGGCAACCAGATGACATACTGGCTATCGCCCTATCGGGCGCCCGAAACCACGGACGTTCCGACCTTCGAGTTCGCAGTTTGCGAGAAGGCGGAGCTTGCCAGGCCGCACGCGATCATGGGATCCGAAGTGCTACTTCCCGAGATGCTCGACATTTTGCCAACGGGCAAGGCTCAGGAGCAGAGCTTTTCCCGCCGCAGAGGTCGCGTGGCTCACTGGCAGCCGCACATCGATGCGCTCAAGCCCGCCGAGCACCGCAAGACGGATCTGGATCGCAAATACGAAGCCTTTGCGTTGCTCACTGCACTTGAGATGGCTTACGCGGTCGCCGATATCTTTCCGGTCTCGGTGAAGCCCGGCCGTCCGTCCGAAGGAGGAAATCACGGCGTGATCGCCACATCGCGACACGATGAGGAGCGGGAGGCGCTGTCGAAGGTGCTCCTGTTCCGTAGTTCTCCAGCGGTTCGTTTGTCCGAGTTACTGGACAAGGGAGAGGCGACGGATAAGAGCAACGACGGTTGGTCCCTGGCCCAAATCGGATCGCTGGGCGAACGAGACGTCGAAAACCACTGGCGATACGTCGGTGTCGATTCGGCGAACCAAAGGGAAAGCTTCAAGTTCGAAGGCTCCTTCGCGACCAGAATCAGCGACGAGGCGTTCTTGATTCCGGGTGAGATGCGCGGAAAGCTCACACAGCTGCGCCGGCGTCTCAAGGCGCTCCGGACGTTGCGCGAGCATTCGGAGCTGCTGCGGATGCTGACCGACCCCCGCGGACGGATCGAAGACAGCCACGATCCCGTCAAGCAGGATAGCGACTTCAAGAGCCTGGACAAATCGAAGCAAGAGGCGCTGACGAGCATTCTCTCGACGATTCCCTTCTTTCTGCTGCAGGGGCCTCCGGGCGTCGGCAAGACGTATGCTGTCTCGGAAATCGTACGACGCCGCTTCATAGACGAACCGACTTCGCGACTTCTGCTTTCGGCGCAGAGCAACGCCGCTATCGATCACTTGATGCAGGAAGTGATGGCGATGCTGCCGAGTGGCGTCGAGCCGGTGGCCGTCCGGGCCAGGCCGGCGGACGACGATGCGAGCGATACGGATCTGGAGATCGATCGCCAAGCCGACATCTGGCTGGAAGCCCTGGCCGACAGCGATCTGGTCGAGGAGGCGGATCCGAGCGTTCGCGACAAGATCAGAGATCTGGCCGAAGTCCGCAAAGCAAAGGGATCCGACAAGTCGAAGGCCGCGCGGGCGATGATAGCGGAGGCGCGCGCGTTCGAGGCGATGATCCTGCGTTCGGCGAACCTCGTGTTCGCGACAACCAATTCCGCCGCGGTCGAGCAATTGATCGAGGAGTCCAGCCTGTTCGATTGGACGATCATCGAAGAAGCGGGAAAGGCGACAGGCAGCGAATTGCTTTCGCCTCTTCTGCTCTCCCATCGGCGCCTGATGATCGGCGATCACCAGCAGTTGGCGCCCTATGGCGCTGACAACATGATCAAGCTTCTGTCGAGCGCCGAATCCGTCAAGAAGGCGCTGCGGGCGGCGATGCCGTACGTAGCCAGGTACCAGAAGGAGCCGGGTATCGAGGAAATCCTCAATGTCATAGAATTAGACGAAGCGGATTTTGGCCGGCTCTGCGCCGATACGCTCGCCGTCTTGACGCTGTTCGAAACTCTGGTTCGAGGTGAGATCGGCGCGAGATCGGATCAAGGTCGGGTACGGCGTCCGATCTTCCATAAGCTCGATGAGCAGCATCGTATGCATCCGGCGATCGCCAAGATCGTCTCGGACTGCTTCTACGAAGGCACGATCAAGACGAACGAGAAGGTCGAGAAGAAGTACCGCAACGGCAGTCCACCGTTCAGGTTTTCAGACGAGCGCCTTCCGGAGAGACCGATTATATTCGTCGACATGCCATACAGTCGCGAAACGATCGGCTATCGCGGCGGCGATCGTGCCCCGCCGTGGGTGAATCCGGACGAGGTGACTGCCGCGCTGCAGGTACTTCGGCTGCTGCGAACGACCGATCGCTCACGGCCTTCGCTCGCCGTGCTCTCGCCCTACAACGAGCAGGTCAAAAAGTTGCGGCAGACCATCCGGTCGGAGATGGCGACCTCGCTGAAGCATCTGTTGCAGTTCGAACCGGCGTTGGGCGAAGACGGCTACTGCGGGACGGTGGATTCCTTCCAAGGCGACCAGGCCGACGCTGTTCTGATATCGCTCGTGAGGAACAACGAGAAGGCGACCATCAAGAGCGCCCTCGGATTTCTTGAGGACAGCCGTCGGATGAACGTGCTGCTCAGTCGCGCGAAGTGGCGCATGATCGTCATCGGAAGTCTGAGCTTCTATCGCCACGTGATGAAATACTCGGAAAAAGTGCCTACTGCGGACATTGGATTTCTGAAGAAATTTCTGGCCTGTTTGGAGACGGCAGAACGTGACGGCGATGCGACCATCGTCCCTTGGAACACGTTGCGGAAGAAGTCATGAGCCTGATCGAAGTAGCCATTCCGATGCGACGGGGTCGGCGCCGCTTCCACGTCGAGAAGGGGCGGCGGTGGAGCGTGATCGAGCATCTGATGCTTGAGGCCGTTTCGAAGGCGCCCGCCACGACGGCGGACCTCTCGAAGCGCTCTAGGTTGCATCGTCGGATCGTCGTCGAGGCGTTCATCCGCCTGATGAGGGCGGGGTGGGTTGAGATCATCGACAATCCGAGCGCGACGATATTTCGGGCCACTGTCGCCGGAAAGGAGCAGATAAAGTTTGGCGAGCTGCGCGGACTGACGACGATTCGGCCCAGAACTATGAGCTTCGCCTACGATCGCGTGACCGGGCAGGCGTTTCGAGGTAGCGAATTTTCGATTAGGGCTCGCAATCGCGTTTCGAAGTCGTCGGATGCCGATGCCTTGGTCTTCCTGAGTCCGGACCCACGCAAGGATGCCGAGGATCTGAGCCAGATCTACAGTGCGCTGGAGGGCGATAACGAGGTCATCATCGGTTCCGATTCGTCTCCGCATCTGCCGATCGAGGGATATGCGGTCGTCAGGGTGATGGGTGGTGTGATCGACGATATATCCACTCGGGCCGAGCAACCGCTGCGCGCTGCGATACTGAAGGCAGCGTCGGCTGCCACGACGCCTGCTGCGAAGACTAGTGCCGGCACGGAGGTGACGGTCACCGATCCGACCGATTGGACCGAACCCGTGGTCGATGCGGTGTTCGATCAGAGCGACCTGATACTTGGTGACGAGGAGCACAAGAAGGCATTCCTGGATGCCTTGTCTCGCGCGCGGGAACACGTCGTTATCCATTCGACGTTCATATCGGACCGGCAGGACGATTTCATGAAGCCAATATTGGCCGCAGCGGCGCGCAACGTGCGGGTCGATATTCTGTGGGGGCAGTCGGACGATCTCTCCGACAATTCATCGTCCCGTACTGCGTCTGTAGCGCGACGATCAGGATGAGAACTGGGCGTCAATCTGGATGAGAAGATTGGGGCCGGGATCCTGGGATCATTGTCGCGGACGTCCGGCTTGGCAAGTGCTGATTGACGCTGGGCGACAATCAGCGGTGCGGCAGCGTCAATCAGCGGAGCTTTGAACCTCCTTCGGCGTAGCATGGACTGGTGGCCGGCTGGCGCCGCGCTTGCGGCCGAGGGCGGCCTTGCGGCGGTAGCTCTCGACGTTCATCTCGATGATCGTGGCGTGGTGGACGAGGCGGTCGACGGCGGCGAGCGTCATGGCCTGATCGGGGAAGATGCGGCCCCACTCGCCGAACGGCTGGTTGGCGGTGATCAGGAGCGAGCGCCGCTCGTAGCGGGTGGCTATCAGCTCGAACAGCACGCTGGTCTCGGCCTGATCCTTGGAGACGTAGGTGATGTCGTCGAGGATCAGCAGGTCATAGCGATCAAGCTTGGCGATCGCGGATTCCAGAGCCAGTTCACGCCGCGCCACCTGCAGCTGCTGCACGAGGTCCGTCGTGCGCGTGAACAGGACGCGCCAGCCGTTCTCGACGAGGGCAAGCCCGATCGCCGCGCTGAGATGGCTCTTGCCGCCGCCGGGCGGACCGAACAGCAACAGATTGGCCCCGGTCTCGAGCCAGACGTCACCTGCGGCGAGTGCCATCACCTGCGCCTTGGACAGCGTCGGCACGCTCTCGAAGTCGAATGTCGCGAGCGTCTTGCCCGCAGGCAGGCGTGCCTCCGTCATGTGCCGCTCGATGCGGCGACGGCCACGATCGGCCACCTCGTGTTCGGCGAGCGTGGCGAGGAAGCGCGCCGCGGGCCAGCCTTCCTTGTCAGATTGCGCGGCGAGCTTTGGCCAGATCGCCTTGACGCTCGGCAAGCGCAACTCTGTGAGAAGGAGTTCGACACGCGCGGCATCGATGGATGTGGTCGTGCTGGTCATGCTGCATCTCCCGTATTCGAGGTTGCCGGCACGAAGCCGATGGACGCCAGTTCGTCGTAGGCGGCGAGCGGTGCGAGCTCGACGGCGACGTGCGGGATCGCGGCCTGCTCCGGGCGAAAGCGGATGCGCAACGCGGCAAGGTCAGGCAGCCGTCCCGCATCGAGATCTCTGGCGACGATCTCGGCAAGCTCTGCCTCGCAGGCCCGCTCGTGAGCGAGGGCGAGAAGCTCGACCGTCACCTTGCAGGCATGACGATCGTCATATCGTTCCTGCAGAGTCTCGAACGCGCGTCGATAGGCGGCCCGTGGGAACAGCTGATCGCGATAGACGAGATTGGCGAGCGCCATCGGCTTGCGCCGCAGGGCGTGGATGACGTGCCGATAGTCGACGACATGTCCGCCCTTTTTGTCCGACACCGGACGACCACGACGCAGCGTCGCGACCTGCGTGGTGCCTATGAAGCATTCGAGGCGATCATCGTAGATGCGCACGCGCAGACGATGACCGATCAGCTTCGACGGCACCGTGTAGAACACGCGGCGCAGGATGAAGCCGCCCGACGAGGTCACGTGGATCACCTTCTCCTCGAAGTCACTGCTGCGACCTCTCGGCAGTGGCGCCAGCGTCTCCTTCTCGATTGCGATCCGCTTGACGAGATGGGCGTTGCGCCGGCCGACGACCATGTCGACGAAGGCGCGATAGGCATCGAGGTCGGCGAAGTCGCGCGTCCCCCGCAAAAGCAGCGCGTCCTCCAGCGTCTTCTTGAGATGGCCATGTGGGCTCTCGATCGAACCGTTCTCATGCGCGATGCCGGCATTGTTGCGGGTCGCCACCATGCCGTAATGCCGCATCAGTTCGTCGTAGCGTTGCGTGATGTCCTCGCGCGCATCGATCGTGAGGTTGCGGAACGCTGCCGACAGGCTGTCGCTGCGATGCTCTCTGGGGACGCCGCCGAGCGCCCACAGCGCATTCTGCAGGCCTTCGGCCAATGCGACGAAGCTCTCGCCACCGAGCACGACATGGGCGTGCGCGAAGCCGGAGAACGCCAACCGGAAGTGATAGAGCCGGTGGTCGAGCGCCACGCCCGCGATGGTGATACCCAGCACGCCGGCATCGGTGAAGTCCGACAGGCCGAGCCGCCCGGGCTCATGCTCCTGGCGGAAGATGACGTCCTGCTCGGGCCCATTGAAGGCGCGCCAGGCCGTGATGCGCCGCTCCAGCGTGCGGCGGATGTTGGGATTGAGATCGGGATGGCGCCGGCGCAGCTCCTCCAGCACACCGACCGCCCGGATACCCGGTGCGGCCTTCAGGATCGGCTCGATCTCGGCGTCCCAATAGGGCGCCAGCGGATCAGGCCGCCGCCGGCCACGCGGCTCCTGCTTCTGCGACGGCAGCCGCGGATCGGCCTCGATCCGGTAGGCACTCGCCGTCGAAAACCCGGCTTTGGCCGCCGCGGCCTCGGCCGATAACGTCAATCGGTAACTCATGTATAGCCTCATCTGGTGGTCGGTGATGTGGAGGCCAGGCAAGCCGTCGATCCTCTCTTGTCGAGACGAATCAACAGCTTGCGCTAACCACACCCGGCCGCCAGACGGCCTGAAAGGGACGCGCCGCCGGCGGGAGCGGTCCTCCGGTCGGGCTACGCCCTCCCTTCGTCCCGCTCCCGCCGGCACTCTCTCATCCTGATTGTCGCTGGGTTCTCACCTTGATTGTCGTCGCGCATGCGTCTTCGTCGCTTCGGAATTCGATCCAGCAGGCCGGCCGTTCGGATCTCGTCAGGGTGCACACTTTGACGACGGATTCGCATGCCAAGATCATCGCAAGCGACGATGGCAACGGCGCGTGGACCGCGTTGGTCGGTTCCTGTAATTGGCTGTCGACGGAATTCGACAGCTTCGAGGCTACTGTCCGCCTGAGAGATGCCCGGCTCGCTGGCCGCATCGTGAATCACGTTGCGGCGATGTCCTTGGGTTCGCGTGGTGTCTGGCATCCATTGGCGGATGAATTGACGGTACTTGCCCGCCGGATCGCGAGCGCGAAGCCCGGTTCTGGGCGAAAGGCCAAGGTGCGTATCCTCCTGTCGCCGGATCATGCCTCGATCCCGTTGGAGGCTCGCGATCAGGCCAAAAAGCGCATCGCCATCACGAGCCACCGCATCGGCATCGCCGGACTTCCAATGGCAATCGTCCCGGCGGTCACGGCCGCACAGGAAAAGAAAATTCAGGCGTCGTTGTTTTATGGACGAGCGACCGGTCCATTGTCGGGCGTCGATGCCGCGGAACTCACCCGCGAATTCGAGAGGCAGGGAGTCCGTATTCGTCCAATCTTCCAGCCGAGACTCCATGCGAAAGTCTTGTGCTGGGACGACGATGCATTGGCGGTAAGTAGTCAGAATTGGCTATCTGCAAGTTCGTCGCAATCGAGCTCCCGGAAGGAGATCGGCGTGTTCGTCGAACTCAACAAAATCGCGGACACGTTCCTCCGGCGCTTCGAGCACGCGCGATCAAAATTTTCCTGACCTTGTAGCGCGCCTTACCGACAGAAGACCCCTAAGAATGAGGGCGCTGTTGCGGCCGGGAAGTCCGCCTGACGCGGCAGCGATCGAAGCAACACCTTGTGCCGGCGTCCCGGCGGATAACTTGACATTTGGCTGCACCACAATCAGCGTTCTACTTCTTGTCTTACTTGAGGCCGTGAGCGGACTCTTATCTGCAATCCGGGCCCACGGCCGATGGCAGGCTCTTCAGCTTAATATTCTAGGTCGCGCCGCTCGGCTTCGAGAGCTTCCGATGTTCCTCGGGCTGCCGCTGCGCTACCTCCAGCGCCGCCTGCGCTTTGGCGATCAGTTTCTCGCATCTGGCCCACTCATCTTCCCACGCTGCGTCTTCCCTCAGGCGCTCGACTTCCCGCTCCTTTCTCTCGCGCGCGAATTCCGCCTGGACGCAACTGCAGAAAGCCGCCTGTTCGCTGGATGTCAGGGCCACGCCCCACAGCGCTCCGATCGTGCAGGGATAAGTCTAATCGGCGTCTGCCAGATTGCGATATTTCTTGGCGATGCTGATCTGCCCGCGATCTCCTAGATAGTCGATGCGTGGGTACGCGCGTTGGTTTGTACTCGAACGACCATCGGGTCCACCATTCTGCTTTGCGCTGTCTGTAGATCGGCTGCGGTCGCGCGGTACGTCCATGCCCAACTCAACATCTTTTGGGATTGAGTCGGTGCACGATGTCTTGCCGACGTGGCAAATAGCGTAGCGCGCGGACGCCTCGCCCGACGCACAATGAAAGCGCTTCGCTGCCGCCAGCGCCGTATTCGTACGTCCCGATATGAGCTGCGCCTCGTACTCTGGCATCACGGCTATGATCCCAACTGTGCGCCGGCCGACCGATGGCAAGTCCACCACAACAAAGTCAACGCCGGCTTACTTTCGGCTTTCTGCGCCTCAAGGCCCGGAGCGTTCCGCTCTCGGTAGGCGATGTTGGCTGCGTCCAGCAAGATGGCATCGACGCCGTTTGCGCGTTACGGGCTACCTCGGCAGCCCATCATTGCAATGGCGAGGGCCTCTGGTGTTTTCGGCGTCCAATAGAAATCGGCCATCCAATCTCCCCGCGCCGCAGATTCTCTAGTCGCCTCTAGAATTGGCCGCAATCGTTCGTCCGTTTTCGCTCCAATCCGCGATTCTGGCGACGGTGATGCCGTGGGAACAGAAACGAGAAATCAAGATAACTATTCGTCGTAAAAGGAGGATTTTGACGCATAATTGCGGACACTCCCTCCTCCACGCTCGAAAGTGGTCCGCAACTCACCAACTGTCCTCAGTTCTGATCGTCGAGGTGTGCTCCCAAATGACGCCGCTTGATATCTGTTTCTAATTCGGCTGTGCGTTCGATAATGTTGTGGACGATCGTTTCACGGTCGCGTTGGGTTAGTCCGCGGATACCATGTTCTCGCAACTCCTCCTCGAGGATCGCGGCCATGATCGACAGGACGCTCATTCGCTCCAATCCTTTCTATCCAGAATTGAACGGCAGCAGGATCTGCGCGGCGCGACTAGTTCTCTTCCTTGCAGTTCGACCCCAAGGAGAATGACATAGAGGCCACGTCGCACACCGCTTCAATCAAGGAGCGAACGGCCCGAGCATCCCAGTCGATCTCGTCAATCGGCGCATCCCAATTCTCGGAATTGACGTAGGCCGCATGGCGAGCTTTTACGCCCAGACCCGCTATAGTTCGTGCCGGTGTAGCCATAATGGCCTGCTCTATGGGCGCTAAGTCCGCGAGCATGGTTTCAATTTGCTCGAGATGATCTGGCGATGCCGGATCGTGCAAAGCTCGTATCTTGGCTAAAGCCTCTTCGAGCTGCTTGCCCAATACAACCAGACCTGAATCGTCATTGGTTGCATTAAACGGTCTGCTGGCGAGTTTTGAAGTCGGACGTCGGGAAGGTTTGTTGGAATTGTCGGTGCGGCCACAATGAGAAGCGACTCCGGCCTGGGGCTTGTAAGACGGTCGGGACGAGGGGGGCTTCATGGCTCATGCATCCTCAACAAGCTGCAGCATGCACCCGAAAATGCGCGCAGACGGCTCAGCTCGGACCCCAAGGCTATCCACATGAGATTTCATCCTGATGCGGGTGAATGATACCCTTAAGAGGTGTATTTATAACCTTATAGTGGCGCATTTGCTAGGGGTGTCGATGGTGATCATATGATCACCTCTCGACAAATTCGGGCTGCTAGAGCGTTGCTTGGCTGGTCCCAGCAGCAACTTGCGGACAAGGCGATCGTGTCCCTGAACGCCGTTGCCAGGCTCGAGGGCGGTGTTGTGGATTCTCGGATAAGTACGGTGCAAGCTGTTCAGAAAGCTTTGGTCAAAGCCGGCATAGAATTTCTCGATGCGGACCAAAAAGGCGAGGGCGTGAGGCTCAAGAACCCCAAAGCCTAACCAGCCCCAAGTCTATGCTCCCCATTGCCTCGATCGACGGCGTCAGGACCCAGGTCGCAACGCATGCAAATCAATTGGCTTCTAACGACCAAACGCAACCGGGCGATGGCGCCTTCCGCGCTGAACGCAATTCTGATGAGTAGCTGGGAGATGTGCTGCGGGCTCTTCCCGGCTTCCGAGAGAGCTACCTATTGGGTGGCGCACCCGACACGATTCGAACGTGTGGCCTTCGCCTTCGGAGGGCGACGCTCTATCCAGCTGAGCTACGGGTGCCTGCCTGCTTACGCAATGCTTACGCGGAAACTTCGTGGCTGTGAAGCGGTCCGCGCCGATTTCTTAAGTGTTTGAAACCCAAGTCACTTTTTACTTTTACGCTCCCGCAAAACAGCTTGACATTTGCCTTCGGAGGGCAAAAATCCCACTTGCGCTAGAGCGCGCTAGCCTTCGTCATTCTTCGAGGGCATCCTCTAATGCCTTGAGATATTGAATACATTTCCGACACAAAGCGCGGGTATTCTACTCTCCAGTTCGCTACCGCTTTCCAATTGGTGGTGAGTTTTTGGTGAGTTTTTTTAACGGGTTTAGTGGGATGCCCAAACTTACGAAGACGGTGGTCGACGCTGCGATACCCCGGTCCAAGCAATTCACGATCTGGTGCAGTGAGCTGAAGGGGTTTGGCGTATTTGTCCACCCGAGCGGGAGTCGTACTTTCTTTGTCGACTATCGAAACCGCAATGGCGGCCGCAAGCGTCTGACCATTGGCCGGCACGGAACCATTTCAGCCGAGCAGGCCCGCAAGCTGGCGATTGCTACCCTCGGCGAGACCTTGAGAGGTCAGGATCCTGCGGAGGATCGCGCACGACACCGCAAAGCTCTTACAGTCAAGGAGCTCTGTGAACGATATCTGGCAGCGGCCGAAAAGGGCCTCATTCTCGGGAAGGGAAACCGGCCTAAAAAAGCCAGTTCTCTTTACGTCGACAAGGGCCGCATTTGCCGCCACATCGTGCCGTTGTTGGGCAGGAAGCGCCTACAGGATATCAAGCCTGCTGATATCAACAAGTTCATCGAGGATGTCGCTTCAGGCAAGTCGGCTACGATCGAAAAGACGAAGAACAAGCGTGGAAAATCTGTTGTACGGGGAGGGCTTGGCACGGCAACACGAACTGCGGGACTGCTTAGCGGAATTCTCACTTACGCTGTGAATCAAGGCTTGATCGAGAAGAACGCCGCCCACGGCGTCCGCAAGCCGGCAGACGGTGTAAAGAAAAGGCGTCTTAGCGATGATGAGTATCGGTTGCTGGGGAAAATTCTCCTTGAGAAGGGCACAGATGCGCGGTTTGAAACAACAGTGAAGATTATTCGTCATCTGGCTCTGACGGCTTGCCGCCGTGGCGAGGCAATCAATCTCAAGAGATCCGAGGTGGACGTGGACGGCAGCTGTCTGCGTCTAAACGACAGCAAGGAAGGGGCCTCAGTCCGTCCGGTAGGTCTGCCGGTCTTGAATCTCCTTACTCCGCTCCTTTCCGGAAACGCAGATGGCTTTGTGTTTGAGGGTACCGTCAAAGGGAAGCCACTGGTCGGATTTCCTCGACTTTGGAGTAAGCTCTTGAAGGATACCACTCTCGCCGATCTGACACCCCACGTACTCCGCCATAGCTTCTCGAGCATTGCGAACGATCTGGGCTTCACAGAAGCAACAATTGGCACATTGATGGGACATTCTCGCGGTTCAATCACAGGGCGATACATTCACACGGTCGATTCGCTTCTCGTGATGGCAGCCGACACGATCGCGGGTTACATACAGGGACTTCTTAATGGCAAGAAATTTCGGCGGACGATCTATGCGCTCGATTACGCATCGCGAGAGGCGGCGCTTGCTCGGCTATTCGAGCAATCAGTTGATCCTGGCGACGATCGGGTTGGCGACGGCATGGTTGCCGCATAGCAATAAGAGGACTGCGCTCAATCTGTGTTGACTGCAAATGAGACAACGAGCCGCGAAGCTCGGCCGCGAAGCCGATGCAGTGCGGGTAGGCCGGGTGCCTGACGATTGCGAAGTGAGGCGCCGCCATACGCCGCCAGATTAGGGCGTCGTCTTGTCTACGCCGAGCTCGGCGAATAATTCTTGTTGTGTTTCCAGGAAACTTTGAACCCGTTGGAGCATCGCATTGCATTCCGTGCGAACTTCTACCTTCTTTTGATTGATCGGACCGTACGCTCTCCGCGCATTCCGAAGCACCACGCCTGCGTGCTCCACCGCGAAAGCTGGCCTCTCCTTCGAGAGCTTTTGAAATTCCTTGCCTGCTCCGTTCCCAAAGTTCTCCATGTTCGAAGAGGTGCACGTTACGCCCTCTCTGAAGATTTCTGAAAAGCCAGATGGGCGAGCGAGGTATTGTTGGAATAGCGGCGTAAGGAGCGGACTTGCATTTTGGGTCGCAAGGCTGGAAGAAAAAAGCCCTGCTTCGGCCTGCTCGTCAGTCGAGTTGGCCGCTCTATCCCGACCCTCACAATATCTTCCGATGCTTTCACGCATCCCTAGGCCGATCAGAAGCACAAAGAGGTGCCGCAGCGTATCCAGACCGCCCTTGCTGTTATCCATTCCTGCTGCACGGAAGACGTCATCATACCACGCAAGAGCGTCCCTAGCAGCATCTCCACTATTCGCCTTTGCCATATCAATCGCGGCGGGGTCGCCAATCTTGAGCTTGAGGGACACTCTGGCAAAGACGACGGCCATGCCCTTGATGTATCCTACAGGCGCGATGCCCCGGTCTCTCCACGATAGTCGGGCGCTCCTGGATCGCATCGCGATGGCCGTGATTGCTGCGATAGGGCCCTGACTTTTGGCTATTTCGTCCAGATCCGGAACGGTTTCATCCGCTTCCGCAACGTTAGCCAAAATCCTGGCAACGTCAGTTCGAAACTTCTCCATGTCAAATGAGGGGTCGTCCTTGCGTCCCGGAGGCAGCGCGTATTCCTTGTGTCCGCAACACATGATGGCGTCGGCGCCGATCTTTCGTAAGATGGCGGCGACTCCACGCTGATAAGCCTGCATTTGTTCTGCAGGCCAGGCGTCATCCGGACCGCCTGAGTTCTCGGCTTGAATCCCGAGAAAGCTTTCGTTTCCCGTGCTGATGCCTTGCCACATGCCTGATCCGGCATGGCTTGCTCTTCCGGCCGCTATCGCAAAGAAGGTACCGTCACGCCCAAGAGCAAGCTGCGCAAGAGGGCCCGGCATATCCGGCCGGCCGTTGGTGATGATGCTCAGAGAGGGCATGTTCCCAAATCGCGGTCCAGCTGTGTGATGGCACATTACACCTTTGAGTGGGCCTACGCTGCCGCGTCCTCGGTTGAGCCAGCCTGGCTGCTCCGTAACGCTTAGGCCCGCCGACCTAAGTACTTCGGCCAACCATGTCAGTGGAAAGGGGTCTCCGTTGCTCACGATCGGAGGCGAAGCTGGGTCGGTGTCTGCTTCGTCTGAGGAATTGCTCTGAAGTGTTCTGTACAAGGTGAAGCCAATACCGCCAACAGTCATGCTTGTACTAACCGATATCAGGAAGTTACGTCTTGTTCTCGCCTGGTAAAATAGGTGGTTCCATAGTTCAAGTGAGGCGTCCGATAGAGAGCGGTGTGGCTGTTCGTCAGCATAATGGGTGTCGTCTACCCGGTGCTCAAGGCGGTTCGCCAACTCAGAGAAAAGTCGATATTCACGTTCGCTGAGACGAGTTCTAACTACCAGTTGAAGAAGTCGATGAACTGAAATATATTCCGGGGTTGCAGTAACTAATGAGTATCGTCGTAAGACGGCGATCGCGTCACCCAAGGAGACAAAGTCCGCCGCGGTGGCTCTGAGCGGCTCAGGCATCGCCGTATGCTGCTTTTGAATTGCTTCCTTGGCGATTTGATCGGCCCGCAGAAAGGCACAAAGCTTCAGCAGTGCAACGGCGCCTGGCGAAGCTCTTTCGACGCGGCGAATAGAAATATTCCAGACCTTGGCGACACTTTGCTCATCTCGATTTCGCGATGGACGACGCAACTGGAAGAGCCGGAGCTTATGTTTGGAGAATAGCTTTGTGTATTCAATGAGACCTATCTTGGTTTCGTCAATGTAGGCGGCAGCCTGCTCGATCGCCAACGGTAGCCGCCCCAGAACTTCGGCCAATTCTGCGGCCGCGGCCAGATTATCCGCCGTATCAGCTTGGGCTGTCCGATTAATCAAATAATTGATTGTCTCATCTCTCGTCCATACATCGAGCGTAATAGCTTTCGCCACACCTGCCCAACTTGCATGCCTGGATGTTACGATAACGTGTCCGTGCCCAGCGGTTGGTAGCAGTCCCGTCAAATCATTTGGATCTTCAACGTTGTCGAATACTAGAAGCCAGCTTGACAATTGGTTGAGCAACTGGAGCGTTGACTGGATCTGTTCCGTCTCGCCGTTTTGGTCGATGGCTAGCCCCAGCCGTTGGCCTAGCTCCTTCAGATCGGCAGCGCGAGTTTTCTTGTCTTCCGCTCTAACCCACCAGATGATCTGGTAAGAATCACGATACCGATAGCAGTATTCAAGCGCGACCTGCGTTTTGCCAATTCCCCCAAGTCCGGCGATAGCCTGTATGACGGCCCGTGCCGAGCTTGAATTCAATTCTGCTGAAATTCGAGAAATGATCTCTTCACGGCCGGCAAATGCATCATTCCTCAGATAAGGAACATTCCATAGGGTTGAATTAGTCCACGCTGAGGCTGATGGTGTGCGATCCAGATCGATACGCGGTGGAAGCGCGTAGTGAGTTGCGCGAAGCTTTGCGATGACATCATCGCGCGCAAAAAGGCGGTCGATCGGAACGACATAAAGTCGATGCCTGCTTAGTTCTTGGCCTGCTAGTCGGATTATTCCTACTAGAACCTCTCCAGCGAAAACGGCGGCGCCGGACATCGCAGGCCACGCCTTGGCAGCCGGTTCGCTGGGGGTGTCTTCGTCTCTCAACGTGATCTTGAGCAGGCCCGTTCCCTCGGCCAAAGCTCGAGCATTATCGGCGAGCTGGATAAGGCCTGAGATTCCCTTAGTTTCACGGCGCTCCAATTTGTCATCAACGGCTGTGTCAGGGTATCCGACGGCAGTAACTTCAACTTGGCCCCATCTTCCCAAGGACGCCCACCTGACGGGCGCTACGCTAGTCCCTGGGGGCAGCTTGCCGTTCGAGGCCGGGAGACCCAGCAGCGCAAAGTCCAAATCGTCGCCTGGGTCGCTTTCGGGCCACAGAATGTCGGCGATCTTATCTTTTTCATCAACGGCCTTCCTCGGTTCGAAATCTCGCTCCAACCTGACACGCACGCGAGACGGAAACGGATCCCCGGGAGGGGGGCGCAGCACGTGCCAGCCCGTCAGAATCAGGCCGTCGGCTATCAGAAAGCCGGTGCCTTCCTGGTGATCTCGATCTCCCTTGATCTCAACTAGCCGTCCAAGCTCTGGCATCGAAGCGTATCACTTTGTTTTCTTGGCCGAGCCGACCTCAACGTTGCCAAGAGCCAATTTCAGGCGGACCTTCTGAGTGCTGGCATCTTTGGCTGCCCCTTGTGCCTTCGCCTTGAAGATCCACCATCCAAGCTCCGCATCCATTCCGATCGTGTCCTCTGCAACGATCGTAAGTTCGAGCTCCGCCTCAGTTATCAGAAACCGATCCTTGGCATCCAGCGCTTGAGCACGCTCAGCGGCTGTCCGGATTTCGTTTTGCGGATTCCGATCGATGTCGCCCAGGATTCCGAGATGATCTCGCCCACCATTCCGATTTGAAGTCGCCCACCCGTTCCGAGATGATGTCGCCCACGATTCCGGGATGATGTCGCCCGGGTATCGCAAGAGCGAACCCGGGGTGACGAGACCTCTTCTGGCTCCCATAGGGTCAACCTTTCGGCTTTGCGAAGGGGGACCCTGGATGCCGACGGAGAGGCTTGCGATGCGCCGTGTGCGCGATGTGATCAGGATGAAGGCGGCTGGGCTGCCGAGCCGCGAGATTGCTCGGCGGATGGGCGCGGCGCCCTCGACAGTGCGGCTGACCATCCGGCGGTTCGAGGCCGCAGGCCTGAGCTGGCCGTTGCCCGACGAACTCACGGACGCGGCCCTGGAGGCCCGCCTGTTCGCCAAGACCGGCAACGGTAACCGGCAGGGTCATCGCCGCATCGCCGAGCCCGATTGGGCGGCGGTGCACCGCGAGCTCAAGCGCAAGCACGTGACGCTGTCGATCCTGTGGGAGGAGTACATCGGCGCCGAGCCCGGCGGATACCGGTACTCGCGCTTCTGCGAGCTTTACCGCGCCTGGGAGGGACGCCTGTCGGTGACGATGCGCCAGGCGCACGCGGCCGGTGACAAGCTGTTCGTCGACTACGCGGGCGACGGCGTGCCGGTGGTGGTCGACCGCCTCACCGGCGAGCGGAGGACGGCGCAGATCTTCGTCGCCGTGCTCGGCGCCTCGAGCTTCACCTACGCGCAGGCGACGTGGACGCAGGGGCTCGCCGACTGGATCAGCGCCCATGTTGGCGCCTTCGCGGCGATCGGCGGCGTCCCGGCGCTCCTGGTGCCTGACAACACCAAAGTCGCAGTCATCAAGGCGAGCCTCTACGACCCGCAGATCAATCGCACCTATGCGGAGATGGCCGCGCATTACGGCACGGCCGTCTTGCCGGCGCGACCTCGCAAGCCGCGCGACAAGGCCAAGGTCGAGCAGGCCGTCCTCATCATCGAGCGCTGGCTGCTCGGTCGCCTGCGCCACCGCGTCTTCTACAGCCTCGCCGAGGTCAACGCAGCGATCGGCGAGTTGCTCACCAGGCTCAACGAGGAGCGGCCGATCCGGCGGCTCGGCGTGACGCGCCGCCGGCTGCTCGAGGAGATCGACCGGCCGGCGCTCAAGCCGTTGCCGGCGAGCCCCTACGTGCTCGCCGAGTGGCGGATCCGCCGCGTCAGCCTCGACTACCACGTCGAGGTGGAGAAGCATTATTACAGCGTTCCGCATCGCTTCGCGCGTGCCGAGGTCGAGGTGCGGTTCACCGCCCGCACCGTCGAGATCTTCCACAAGGGCGAGCGGATTGCCGCGCATCAGCGCATGAGTGGCAATCACAAGCACACCACCGTGCCGGAGCACATGGCCTCCAGCCATCGGCGCTACGCCGGCTGGACTATCGGGCGTATCCGTCAGGACGCCGCCGCGATCGGGCCGGCAACCAGCGCATTGTGCGACCTCATTCTCGACGAGCGCTCGCACCCCGAACAAGGCTTCCGCGCCTGCCTCGGCATCCTCAGGCTCGCCGCCTCCTATGGGCGCGAACGGCTGGACGCGGCGGCTGCGCGGGCGATCGACATCGGCGCGCGCACCTATGGCTCGGTCAAGTCGATCCTCGCCAACAATCTCGATCGGCGTCCCGCTCACCAGCGCTCCGCGGACGATGCGCCGATCCTGCATGCCAACATCCGCGGACCGCGCTACTACAATTAGGAGACCGTCCCTTGCTCACCCATCCGACCCTCGACCGCCTCAACGCCCTCGGCCTCCACGGCATGGCCAAGGCCTTCGCCGACATCGAAGCCGCCGGTGAGGCTGGCAGCCTCGGTCACGCCGAATGGCTTGCTCTGCTGCTCGAACGTGAAGCCTCGCTGCGGCACGACAAACGGCTCGCCACTCGCCTGCGCTACGCCAAGCTGCGCCAGCAGGCATGCGTCGAGGACATCGACTACCGCACCCCGCGCGGTCTCGACCGCCCGCTGTTCGCCAAGCTTGTCGAGGGCCGTTGGATCGACGACCACGTCAATCTCCTGATCTGCGGCCCGGCAGGCGTCGGCAAGAGTTGGCTCGCCTCGGCGCTCGGCCACAAGGCCTGTCGCGACAATCGCTCCGTGCTCTATCAACGCGTCCCGCGCCTGTTCGACGATCTGGCGCTCGCCCGCGGCGACGGTCGTCACCCACGCCTGTTGCGCGGCCTTGGCCGTGTCGATCTGCTGATCCTCGATGATTGGGGGCTCGAGCCGCTCGATGCCGGCGCCCGTCACGACCTCCTGGAAATCCTCGAAGATCGCTACGGTCATCGCTCCACCATCGTCACCAGCCAGCTCCCCGTGGACCAGTGGCATCTGCTCATTGGAGATCCCACCTATGCCGACGCCGTGCTCGATCGCCTCGTCCACAATGCCCATCGGCTCGACCTCACCGGTGAGAGCCTGCGCCGAACTCGGCAATCCGCCCGAAAGACCTGAGCGCCGTGGACATGCCGCTGCGCTTGGACAACGCAATCGCGTTGTCCACATGCCCACAGCAACCGCAGAAGAAGAAAAAAGGTTGAAGTCGCGATTCCAGATTGACCGCGCGGCTTGACCGATGCCAGAGAACCAGCCGGCCAGAACGCCTCGCCGCTGGGCGAGATCAAATCGGAAAGGTGGGCGACATCGTCTCGGAATCCACGGGCGACTTCATATCGGTACGCCTGGGCGACTTCGTCGGAATCCGCATTCGTTTCGAAGACCCATAATCGCATCGGCCAATTTGATACGGTCATCAGGATCAGGCATATGAATGCTCCTCGTAAAGTTGCCGCACGTGCAAGAGTAACGGAATCGTGAGCTAAAGCAACGTAAGCCGTAGCGCGGCGGCCCACCGCTCGCCAAGTGCTGCAAGTTTCGGATCACGACGGGCGTCTGATTCGTTGTTGTCTTGACGCATGCGCTACCTTGGAGCGGTTTGTCGCCAGGATCGCTTGACCGGCTAGCAGAGCATTGGCTCATCGTGCGGCTTGCGCGTTCTTCGTCCGATTACAGCCTAAGTTCGTCATCCGGCAGTTTGGGCCGACGCATGACTGAGCTGCGGGGCGCGGTCTGGTAGAGAAATTCTGGCGGGAGCTTATTCGGAAGCTCCAGCTTCAACTCGCGAACCGCCTCCGAGCACGAGGGTTTCTTGGCCCATTCGCTGACCATACGATTGCCGGCGGTCTTCCTTAGGGCCTCGTCGATCTTGGTCACCCAGTCCTCAAGTATGTTGTGAAGCTCAGGCGAGATTGCCTGCCGGCTCCAGATCATCTCAAGATCTAAGCGGCCTTCAGTCGTCCAGGAAAGATACGCGATTGTATACGCCGTGATGTTGGCCTGAAACGCAGCAAATTTCTTTGCCTTGACGATAGTCTGCACGGTCCGGAACAGAATTGCCTTGGCAATGAATGCCTTGTACCAGCCGGAATCCGGTTCAAATCCAGTCGGGTGCTCGTCTTTCAATCCCTGCATAAAAAATTGAAAGTTCTTCTGATTGCCAAAGCTGACTTGGTGAGGGTGTCCAGCCCAGGCATTCAGGTACTTTGCCATGTCGGTCTTGGAGAACCTTCGCTCCTTTGGTGTCTCCTGAGCGAATCGTCGCTTCTGGGCAGTAGCAAAGGACGCCTTGAGCTCCGCTGCTCCGTAGCTGCCGCGAGCGCGCTCATAGAACCAGCGACTCGTTCCGTCTGGAAGCCACGTATTGTTCGCGAGCTTTTCAATCGTGACGTGGAAGGGATCGTTTGCAGAGAAGTCGGCGGGCTGAACCGTATTCTGGCTGTTTGCAGACCTTGAGACTGCACCAACCATTTCGTCGAGGTGCGCTCCGCCCACGCAGATAATCTTTGCAGGCACAGAGATCGCGTCGAGCTTGGCTCCATCTCTCCGCTGGGCGCGATGGAGGCTCGCAGTAGTCTGGCCACCGTTCACGATCTGCAGGCCTCGGACTGACTTGATGCCATACAGTCCGGCGCCATTTTCCTCAATCTCCATGGAGTCGACAGTCGCAACGATACCGTTGTTGTATGCAAGAAAACGGTGCGGTAGTTCACGGATAGTTTGACGGAGACCAGAATTTACACTCTTGCGTCCACGAACACCAAGAAACGCTCGTACGTTCAGTTCAAGCAGTCGCGTACCATACTTCTCGTATATATCTGCGAGCAGGATGCCCGGTATGGATGCGAGATACGCGTCATAGTCTGCAGTGTCCGCTGAGGCTTTGAGACAGGAAAGTGGACTGCCAAAATCGGCGACAAAATCCACAGTGATGTCGTCTCTGCGAAGGCCTTGTCCCAGAATCCGCTGTAGCCGTTCAATGCCGAACAGGTCGACAATTACGCGGGTGCCGTCAAAGGCCTTCTTCAGATCGATGGATCTCAGCCCCGTAAGAGCGTCGGAGAGGAGAACCACTCGAAGAACGCCGATTTTTTCACGAGCTTCGTAGATGTGCCTAGCGAGTTCGCTCGCATCTGTGTTCGAGGGTTCAATTTTCGTGTGAAGTCCCTTGCAACTGCATTCATAGAACTTCATGGCCTGCTGCAGAGCATTCAGAATCTCGTCGCGCGTCAACGCGCGTGGAGGCATTTCTCCAGTGTGGAGCGTCGTGACGAGTATGAGGCGCTCCTCGTCATCTGGAATCGAATAACCGGTGATCTTGTATCTCGTTCGGGAAAAGCTTCCCTCCTGCCAGAGCAGCATCGGGTTCTCAATGGCACCTTCATCACCGAGCCGATCGAGGACGAGGCGGGTGAACTCTTCCTCGCTGTAGATGCTGTTGTCGCCAAGCTGTACGGCCTCGTCGACTTCAGCCGCAAGCTCCCGAGCAAAAATCTCGATCGCTTCTTCACTCATGAGGTTCAGCCCATCATCTTGAGGTGCTTCTTAAGAGCGTCGTGGGTAATTAGGAAATCTACCAGTAGTCTCTCGTCAAGAGCATAGGACGCATCCACAACCTCCTTGGGAACCGACGCGCCAGTCAACCTAGGAAAATCCTCACGAACGTCAAAGCCATACAGCGTCTGAAGGGAGAACGAGAGCATGGGGGGTTGCAGATGTCCGACCTTAACAAGCCCGGCCCGAATCAGTAGATCATCAAAAGTCGATCTAACATCGGGCGAAGATTGGTTCAGGGCATTCCGAATGTCATTTGCGGCAGTCAGAACTGTGCGTCCCCCTGGTACCTCCTGAAATCTTGCGCGGGCAATCAGAAGAGCCGAAAGTCCTCGTCGATCCAGTTGGTCCAGTCGTGATATCCGCAGGAGATTTCCGCCCCGGGCGACCGCTTTCACCTCCATGCCGATTCCTGATCTGCTGAAGTCGTGAATGCCTTCGAGCGGCCCAAACCAGCTTTCGACGGCCGCTTCATATCCGATCTCGGACGCCAGATGCTCCAGGACGACGAGTTCACCGAGAAGCCCAACCTGCTCCTCTCGTGATAGACCCCGGCGACCCGAACGCAGGAATACCTGCCATGCCTCAAGTCGAGACACGACGATGGCTATGGTCCGGGCAGCATCCAAGGCCTCCCGCGCGACTTCCACCAGGTCGGCTGCCAGCACTTCAAAAATATCTCGTAGTTGTTCGCGCTCAAGTGTGATCGCAATGCGAAGGAGCCCCCTTGCCGCGTCTCGCTCATCGCTCAGGCTGACACCTTCAGCAGTAAGCCTGAGCAGCCTGTTCGGCGCTGCGCTTAGTGGCGACTCGACGAGAAGCGCTATCCGGCCATCTGGCTCTCTGATACCGGCTCGCAAGCGTACTGGCGCGGCGATCGAGAGGGAAATTGCCCGCCATTGATGATCCGACGGAGCGACGCAGGCTGCCTCAGCCCATTTTGATACGAGTTCGTCTCGAGGCGATATCATACGGGTTCGAGCCGTTGTTCAACGGTGTTGAATCGATACCGAATTGAACGGCCGCTATTGGAGTCCGGAAAGCTGACTACGACACCGAAGATCGGAACCTCTACGGCGTCCAGGCCTGCATTCTTAGGAGACAGCGGGTAGAGCAACAAAAGCGCCCGCCTCGGATCTTCGCCGCGGACCCTTCGGATCTCGGGGCCGTCGGGTGTGCTGGCTTCATCCTTGCCGGCCGCGACCCGTTTTCTGTTCGTTGCGGAAAGTGCACGCTCGAATTCTGATCGACTCAGATCGATTGCTTCGTCTCGGGGTGAGAGTATCGTCTTGACGACATAACGACCAGACGCGTCTCCACGCGGTAAGGGGGCACGTTCTACTGTCGTGAAGGTCCATCCATTCACGCCCAATGTCTCTCCGCTGCCGCTGAGCACCGCGATCGTCCAGTCCGTCAGTTCCCCGGCACCAAGTTGCTCTCTGACGTAAGAACTCAGGCGGACGGCATTCACATCGTGAGCCGCTTCGGGAAAGAGAAGCGATGCGAGCAGAGTTGCGACTTCGGCTCCGGCTACCGCCTTCCATACCCGGCGCCCTTGGAACGCTTTGAGCTCCTCGTTCGCGCCAGGTTCTACAGCGGGTCCAATTCGGTCCAGAAATCCTGTAATTGCCAGTGCGTTACGGTAGTTGGTCGGTTGGTCGTGGAAAAGAACGGTTTGTATCTTTGCCTCACCCTGAAACGAGACCTGGAATTCCCGCGAGTGACGCATCTTGTTCGGAGCGGTGACGAGCAGAATGTCGTGGGACTGGATTCTAAGCCCGTATTGCTCAGGAGTGGCGCCTATCATGGCCATATGATTGAGACGCTCTCGAAGCTCCTCGGCGGCGGTCGCCACATGGCGGAACCACAGTCGTAGGTCGGGTGTCATATAGATCCGACAGAGGTCAACATATCCGGGACGGTATCCGAACCAACGTCCCATCTGCATCAGGCTGTCGTACATCCTTGATGCACGCAGAAAATAGCTGACAGTAAGTCCTTCTAGCGTCAGTCCTCGAGAAAGCTTGTCGCCACCAATCGCTATGACATTCAATCCCTGAGCTGCGTTGCCGTCATAGTCGAGCGCATCCCGTATTTCGCTGTTGACGACCTGCGGTCTGATCTTGTCGGAAGCGTAAACCAGTTCGCGCTCCACATCCGCCCAGTCCGTCGTGGCTAGCGATTGTCCGATTTCCTGCGCTCTGATCGACGCCGAAGTCGGCGCGAAATCGCTCTCCCAAAGCTCACGCAGACGGTCGAGGATCGGATCCGCTTTTTTTGTCCTGTACTTGAGCTTGCGCTTCAAGTCGGAGACCCATTCATCTACCTGCCGAAAGACCGCCTGATGCACGTCTTTGAAGCGGGAGACGTGAATAAGCATCGAATTGTGAACATTGCGCTGTCCCCGCGCTGCCCGCGCCGCGCAGGCCAGTACGAAACTCAGGATTGCGTCTTCGAGTGATGGAGGAATACGATCCTCGCCGTGATAACGCGGCGAGAAAGTCTTCTTGTGGTCGACCGCGATCCAACCTTCATCGCTTTGGTCTACGTCTCGAGTGACGTCGATCGGTTCGACCGCTGCCTCACCTCCACTGCCGTCGATGCCGAAGAGAAGGCTTGGCCCAACATAGTTCGAGGGCGAGGGGAGATTGATGATGAAGCTGCGAGGAAACACGTCATCGCCGTGCTCGTCGGTAGACGCGGCATCGTGGATCAGAACGTTTGCGAACGGCGTCGCAGTATAGGCTACGTATGCCGAACGTGAGAATGCCGCGAGAAGACGGCGTATCTGTCCATTGATGCGCTTGGGCTCATATTCGGGATCAGGCGTATCGTCATCGAGAAACTGCTGTTCGCCCGTGTCAACCGACGCCTGATCCGCCTCGTCGTCGATGACGAGCAGAGGCCGAGCCTCGGTGTCGGCCCGGGGGGCGAGGACCTCGCTAACCCAGTTGTTCAGATTTTCGAGAATGCGCGCGTTCTTTTTGATGACCAGAAGCACGGGACGTTGCTGCACCCCGATTCCAAGGTTGTCGGCGAACGCGCGATTGAAATCGCCGTTGGCCGCCTGGGTGGTGAGGTGCTCGGCATGAATGCTCTTGTCGAGTTCGCCCACTCCGATCCGTGTGAAGCCACCGCCATTTGTCGGAGTGGTATTGTAGCCGAGAAAATCGCGATCCATGCGCCGCTGAGTCTGCTGCCGGAGAGCATTGTGCATGCCGGCGAGAACGATTATCAGCTTGTACCCAGCGTCCGCTGCCTTGCTCGCGAGTCCGGCATAGTTGGCCGTTTTTCCGAATTGCACATGCCCGACGACTAGGCCGCGACGATCCCAGGGGCCGTCCCGATTCGGGTCTTCGATCAGCTCCATGATCAGATCGGTAGAGAGGTCGATCGCGTCGATGGCCGCCGGTGGCCAGCCTTGATCCTGAAGCAGGAACTCGCCATACCGCTTGAAGAACCTCCGGCCTTCCTTACGATCTCCGAAGTACCAGGGGACGTGGCCTCGCTGGTCAATGAGTGTTGTAGGCCGGCCGATCTTGACGGTCAGCCGTGTTTCCAGTTCATGCACGATTGCTGCGATCTGCTCAGGCGATAGGTCCTGCGCGAGCAGTCGGGAACAATCATCTACTGCAGCCTCTATTTGTTCCTTGCCCATGGCCGCGTTGGGATGGCGTTGCCGAAGCATCATGAGGGCCATCGAACCAATCGTGTCCTCGACCGAGCTCATCGTTTTTCCCCCTGTAATTTGCGTATGAGCTTCTGCTCGATTTCCTCAACCTTGTCGAACGGATCCATTCTCGAAAGCCGTGCCGCGACTTCGAGCAGGGGGAGCCCGGCCCGCTCCATCAGCCGCGCCATGGAGAGCGCGGCGTTCACCAGCTCGGTGTTGTCGACTCCTTCGTCTGGAACGCCGCGTTCAGTCACGTCCAGCCATACGCGGTCCACGGGTACTGTCCGCTCGATAAGATCAAAAAGTCCCTCAAGCAGGTCGAATGCTGTCTTGTCCATTCGGCCATTTATGAGCTCGATGAACTCATGATCTCGTCGCAGGGTGTACCGGCGCCTGGTACCTTCAGGGTTCACCTGCCAGATTCGAGATACTGTGGTTGCCTTCTGTCGGCTTCCGAATTGGCCTCGATGGACGAAAACCTCGCGGGCCTTGCGACGCACATCCTCGGCTATCCGCTGCAATGGCTTTCTGATCGCATCCGGCGGCCGGGCGATCGCCTTGCGCACGTCGATACGCCAATCGTGGTCGGCGGTGTTCGGAATATCGATCCGTATGCGGGCCAGCCGGCTGGTTTCGTCTCGGGTCCATGCGCGGCTCCCTCCGAGCCCAAGCCAACCCCCCGCCGAAAGGAGGCGCTTCTGCCGATACACGTAGAAGCCCTGCTGGGCTGTCCAGCCGTCAGGTCCGCCGGCCCTCTCGAATTCGATGTCGTTGCGGAAGCGGTCGCGGTGCGGCAAGACAAACCCGCGGACGCGTATCTTGCCGCCAGGCCCCGCGATGTGCTGCTCCGGATTTCGAATGATCGATTCGTCCTTCTCCAGGAACGGGTCCCACGCCTCGACCCGGCTGCCATTGAGAGTCATCTTGAGAGCCCGGGCATCGCCCGCGAGAAACCGATGGAAGACCATTCCAAGGTGCGCATCGACGCGCTCGAGATCAGCAAGAAACGTTTCGTGGCTCGGCCGATCGCTCGTTCGCCCGAAATCCACCTTCCGCCAGACGACGAGCGTGCCGGATCTCCTGGATGCCAAGCGGTCGCGGATGTCCTCGCGGAGGCCCGCATCGCCCTCGATCAGATCCCATCCACCACCATTCCTGCGCAGCTGATCAAGATCCCAGGTAAATGAGGTCTCCTCCGTGGAAATCTTTGACACGACCGTAAGCTGGCGACATTGGGACAGGGATGCGGTCTTGAGTCCCAGTCCAAACCTGCCCAGGTCCTCGGCCGACCGTTCGGCCTCCGGGCCGATGCCGCCGAATCGCATCGCTTCGACGAGCCCATCGGCATGCATGCCCGCGCCGTCATCCAGTATCCAGGCGACCGGCTCGCCATCATTCCAATCGCATTGGATCTCGATAGTTTTGGCGTCGGCAGCTATGCTGTTATCGAGAATGTCGGCAATTGCGGTCTCCAGCGAATAGCCGACCCCCCGAAGGGAGCCTACGAGGGCTGCAGCGGATGGCGGTACGGCGCGCGTTGGCAATGGCTCAAAAAACCCTACGGGAGAAAACGAAGAGCAGGTTACCAGGGGTTGAGCGCGCTGGCGAGCCAAGTCTGCGGTTTGACATCATGAGCTCCGAGAAGCGGAGCGCCCTTATGGGGCGCATCCGGGGACGCGACACGGGGCCGGAGTTGGCCATTCGAAAGCTGCTGCATGCCATGGGCTATCGGTTTCGGCTCCACGCCAGGGAGCTTCCTGGAAAGCCCGACGTCGTGTTCCGGGGCAGGCGGGCCGCGATCTTTGTCCACGGCTGTTTCTGGCACCGCCACGATTGCGGGCTGGCGTACGTGCCCAAGACCCGCCCGGAATTCTGGCAGCGCAAATTCGACGGCAACATCGCCCGGGATCGAAAAGCAGAGCGAGAACTGGAAGCGATGGGGTGGCGCGTTGTGGTGGTGTGGGAATGTGAGCTGGCGGATCTCGCGCCCGTGGCGAAAAGGCTCAAGAAGGTGCTTGGACCGCCTGGCAGGCTGCTCCCTCGCACTGGGCCGCGCGAGAAACGGCCGGGGAGGAAAGCTCGCGCTCAGGCCGATCCCGCACAGCAATAGGCTCCGCGGGCCATGGGATGCCAAGAATACTGAGCGTTCGGTCTGCTGGTCGGCGTATGGAGGGAGATCGGCACCGACGGTCTGGCACCAAAGAACAGCAGCCAGGTAGCCATTACTTGCGCGATTTGCTCAACCTGCATCGGCCGAATCTTGCGCCAGGAGGCGCCGTGCTCATCGAAAGCGCACGACGAGCTCCCTCGGTTCTAAGCCGGTGGATGGAGGCCAGGGCGGTTCTCGTCCCGGCGCGCCTGCGTGCACTTGGTTCCTGTTCCCTGGACCACAATTTCCGCTTCAGCGGCCTGGCAATGTCCGCCCAACCTGGTAAGTTGCTGCGTCACTCTGCCTCGCGCAATGGAAGCGCACCTCCATGAAATCGTCATCCGCCATCGCTGCGAAATGCGCTCGGCTCAGCAACCCTGCGGCTCGGCCAAGGGTCCTCGACTTGTTCGCGGGCTGCGGCGGCCTGAGCCTCGGTTTTAGAGCGGCAGGCTGTGACATCGCCGCTGCACTCGAAATCGACAAACTGGCGGCGCGTTCGCATGCGATCAACTTCTTCAGGAATGCATCGAAGGATGTCTTGGAGCATCACGCGATGCCCCGTGATGTTGCCGAGCTTGAACCGGAAGAGATCGTTGCCGAGTTCGGGCTGGGAGAAACAGCCGAGGCTGTCGACATAATCGTGGGCGGGCCACCCTGCCAAGCATACGCTCGTGTCGGTCGTGCGAAACTCCGCGAGGTGGCGGACCATCCACGCGCATTCAAGATTGATCCGCGGGGAAATCTGTACCTGCGCTATCTTCACTATGTCGACCGGCTCAAGCCACTGGCAATTCTCTTTGAAAATGTTCCCGATGTTCTGAACTACGGCGGGCACAACGTCGTCCAGGAGATCGTCGAGGCGCTCGACGACATGGGCTATGACGCGGCGTACTCTCTGATTAATGCAGCCCATCACGGGGTCCCGCAGATGCGAGATCGCGTCTATATGATCGCGTATCGGAGGGAGCTTGGCGCAACTATCAGATTTCCCCGCGCAACGCGTCACTGCGACCTCCCTTCGGGATATGCCGGGACACGTGCCGTCTCGTTGAAGCTGGTAAAAGGCTCGGATGAATATGCCTTCGTCAAGGCTGACACCGGACACGAGGGATTGCCACATGCCGTCACCGCTCGCGAGGCACTCAGCGATTTACCGCCTGTCACGGCGCATCTCGAAGGAAAACTGAAGCGAGGAGCCCGTCGTTTTACGGAAGCGGTTCGCTATCGCAGAACGGCCTGGGAGAACCTGTCCTCGTACGCCCGGCTGATGCGTTCCTGGCCAGACTTCGAGGCGCGCGATGGCATCTATGATCACGTGTTGCGCTTCCTGCCTCGTGACGCTCAGATCTTCAGGGCCATGGCGCCAGGGGACGAATATCCCGCAGCTCATCGTCTGGCATCACAGTTGTTTCAGGCGGCGGCACGGCGACGTGGGCTTGCGCCTTCTACTGCCCAGTGGCGCATCCTTCGCGATTCAATGGTCCCTCCGTATGACCCGACGAAGTTTCCAAACCGATGGTGGAAACTGAAGGCAAACGGACCCGTCCGGACGCTTACTGCTCACATCGGCAAGGATACATATACGCATATCCACTACGACAGCGACCAGGCACGGGTGATCACGGTCAGGGAAGCGGCCCGGCTTCAGTCGTTCCCGGACGGTTTTGTATTTGCCGGAACCATGAACCCGGCATTTCGGCAGATCGGCAATTCAGTTCCGCCGGTCATGGCCCGGGAGATCGCAGTCGAAATGGTCTCCAGTCTCCGGGCCGCCTTGATGCCTTCGAGCGTAGCCGCTGAATAGGACCAAAAAGTAGAAATGGGCACGTGCTCCTCGTTCAGGAAAGCTCGCCAAGCGACGTGATTCCAGTCACCCGTTAGTTGTTGTTCGCGCTACGCTGCTGTGCCACGTCGGGCTCTCGTCAACCGAGCCGCGTAACATCTCGGCCATCCGGCCTTGATCCCTAGCGCAGGATAATGCGTCGCTCGCCGGAGCCGCTCGTTCGCGGTCCCGCCGTCATTGCACGCCGGCTTCGCCATCACTGTCCCGCGCTCGGGTGCCTTCTTGACCGGTCTCGCGACTGCGCTCGGTCGCGGATCCCGCCGCTGCGCGTCGTGACCCTCTTGCGGGTGCCTCTATCCTTTTGCCAGATGTGTTCATACTCAACCCTGCTGCCAGCTCGCGGCCGCGACCCTTACCGGAGGGCTTCCAAGGAAAAGCGCTCAATTTTACTGTCGACGCGCGCTCTCACTCACCCGGACTTCAGGTAGCAAATTTGCTCCTGTTCGGCGTTTGCAAGCCATGTTAACCTTCAAGCATGGGCGCTAAATACTTCTATCTCCCTTGCAGGAGCTTCGGTTGACTGGAGGACAGATGAGACGTGTTCTTGTTTGCGTCGCCGCAGTTGTCTCGCTCTCGGTAGGCTCCGTAGGAGCCTCTGCACAAGGCTGCAACCTTGGGGATTTTGGCAAGGGCGGTCTGCCGCCGCCTGTCCGAGACGTCACACCTCAAACCAAAGACAGCAGGTTCGAGTGGGGCTCGGATGTAGATCCGTGGAACGGGCAAGCTCGTGCCTGGCACTATATAAAGAACCTGCACGACAAGAAGCTATCGCTCGATTGGAAAAAGCCGGCACTCATCATCCCCTTCGACAAGCCATTGGAGCCCGGTGGGGTCTTCTGCAAGAACGACTATGGCAGCCTTGAGAGCTACCAGTTGGATCACGACGCTCCTATCTCCGTCAGCAATGATGGGATGAAATCCGCTGAAGCCTATGTCCAGGTTCCAGGCAAGCGAGACACAGCAGGTGGACCGAAAACGACTGGTGCCGAGCTGAGGAGGACGTACCAGACCGGCGCAGGTGAGATCGCAGAGGCCTTCGCCAGAATTGTACTCAGGTACTACCCGGAAAAGAAGTCGTTGCAGGTCGACTTGGCAACGGGCCCCGGTGATATCCGCGTCGGCTTCGGCGCGGAAATGCTGGGAGCTACTTCCGAAAGCTTCGTCCAGAGTCTGAAGACGCGGGATCTCGATTTCCGCGGCCCCATGCCCCTCGGAGAACTGCTTAAGCAGGAAGACTTTCGGGCGATTGGATTCGATCCGCGATACCTGGTGGCACTGGTTCGCATCAACGGTGGGCGTTCGCTGATGATTGAAAATGCGCTGGCCCCGTCTGGGGTGACACCAATGCTGCTACTCGCACCTGACGGTGCAGCACTTGGTCTGACAACTGTCAAGTTGGACCTATTGGGCAGCACGAGATAGCCGGAAGCAAAGGGCGATGAAGAACCTGAGCTTCATGGTATTGGCCGGTCTTGTAGCCGCCATCGTGGCAAAGTTCATGTCAAGTCCACCAGGAATGGAGTCCTGGGTGGTGCTCGTTGGTACCGTCGCTGCGCTGGCCGGCGGCGGTTTGGGCATTCCAGCGCACAAAGCGACGGCGGGCTGGAAAATGTTGTTTGTTCTGGTCGGCGTTGCGATCTTCGTCGGCTCTGTCATCGCGTATCGCAGTGTTCTGGCGGGAGAGCCTGGCAGTACGGCCGCAAATCTATTGCTTGTTTGGACCTCTGCTATGTTCGTCCCTGTAGGATTCTTTATCGAGCTTGCTGGACTGAAGGTGACGAGCGAGGGAGCCGGCTGAGGACCTGCGACTTCGATCTCGGCGGCTTGACCGCGGGTGTCGGCAAGGTTCTTCGCCTGCTCTGCATTGAACGCATGAAAAGCGCTGTTGGGCGGGAGAGCGAACCAATGCGTAGATTTGGGTGGCGGCAGTCGCCAATGTGCTCTCCGTTCGTATGGTAATGGCCGTGTCCGTCGCGGGCCTCGAATGGCTGATCGGGCCCGAGGGACGGAAGCTCCTCAATCGCCTTCCCGCAACGGTTCAATGCCTACTTTCTTCCCTGCCGCCAACCGCGGCATTCCTCGTCAAAGTCAAAAAGACGTCCGTTCTCCGTCCTCCGCAGCGCCGAGGGCTGCGGGGCGATCCCCCTGGGGCACAAGGGCTCCATCGAGGCGCGATGGGCGCGGCATGGCGATCGACCCGTCCAGGGGGGCGTCCACCTCAACCGCCTGCTTCCCGTTACTCGCCGTCGCTGTGGTCCCGTCGCCGACGAGCGCGCTTCTTCTCGAAGCGGAAGATGGCCCGGAACTCTGCGGCATGTCCCGCTGGTTTTTCGATCTATTCACCACTCAATTGAGGCTTGGCGGAATTGACTGGTGACGCGGGGGATCGCCGCTCGTTCGTACGCTGGAGGGCGGCCACGCGTTTCTTCTCCGCTTCATATCGATCTACGGCTGCCTTGATCGGTTCGTAGATGTCGTGGAAGCCGCGGTGAAGGGTCCGCGCCATGCGCAGCACGAGATTGGCGAATTCGTGGACGCCTGCCTGCGTCTCCCGAATGCTCTGCTTCAGTCGGACCGATGTATCGCCGCTGTCACGCAGATATTTCTCATCGACTTCGCCTCCGTTGTGTTCGTAGACGTGACGGCGATGAAACGAACGCGTCGCGGCGGCAATCTCCGCTTCCGTTAGGCCTTCGTAGATATCAATGTCGAAACCGCCCAACAACTCTCGTCTCGTTGTGGCAAGATCGTGAAAGCGCATTCTCCCGATGCGTTCGCGACGCGCCGAGCGCATCGGCCTGTTCTTGATTAGTTGCGTCGCGTATTGCCCGACAAAGGTATCGAAAGCCGAGCCGAGGTCCCTTAAGCAGCCCGGAGGATCGGCGCCACGGTTCAGCCCCTCGCGGATTGCCGGGATGATGCTCCCCTCGAGTTCGGCGAGATCGTTGCGCGTGCCACACACCGAGCAATAGGCGAAGCGACCCAGGATGTCGTTGAACTCGCCGCAGGCAGTGCAGTCGAACTGCTTCTGTTGGCTCTGCTCGGCATAATAGAACGGTGGCTTTGCGACGTCCTTTCCCGCCGCGTCCGCTACGACGTCCATATCGATGACGTGCGTCCCGTCTTGGTCCGTCGAAAGCGCCTCGTCGAGCTTCTCGCAATAAAGCCGGACGTAGACCCGTTGCGCCGCGGACAGAAATTCGTGACGCTCGGCGTGGGCTCCGCAGTAGGGGCAGAGCGATACGCCGCCACGCGTCCGCCAATACTGGTCGCATCTCGGGCATTGAAATCCGAATTTTCCCTCGCTGTCTGAGGCCACGAATACCGGAACGCAGCCGGGCACGGGTGGAGCGGGCCAAGGCGCACCTATTCCTCCCATCGGCAGATCGGCGATCGGGATGCCCTCTCTCAACGCGTAGATCGAGTATACGGCCGCCGGAACGGGCCGGCTGCTTTGCCAGGTGACACGATATCGCCTCCGACCGTCGTCGCCTCGGTCGACGGTGAATATCACCTGCCCACCGCAGTGAGCGATCTCCTGAAATTCCCGCCCATCGTTCATGATCGCAGACCCTGCAGAGTTCCGACACGAACTTCTCATGCGAGCACGTAGCGCGCTTCGATTTATCCTCGGACTATCAGCTTTCTGTGCCGACTCGATGGAGTCGGAAGAGCTTGTCGAAGAAATTCGTAATTCTCGTCTCGGAGCCGTAACCGACGACCTCGTTCGCGCCGAATCGGTACACTTCATATCCGGCGAGCCGCAGCTCACGGTCGGCCGACACCATGTCGGCATAGACCTTCAGCGAGGGTTTGCCTTCTTCGGAGAAATGATGTGTGCCGTCGACCTCGATTACGATCCGCTGTCGCTCCGGGAGCAGCAGCAGAAAGTCCATGCGTTGTCGTGCTAGAGGTAGGCGGTGGCGCAGCAGTTTGACGATGGCGGGGTCGTAATGAAGATAGACCTGCGGCAGCAACGCCGGCAGATCATCGCCGAGGGTGGGCCTGTACTTCTTGAAGTAGGTCGCGAAAAGGTTTTCTTCACCGTCGGACGACAACGATTGCCGAAGGCGCGCTCCCAAACCGGCGGCGTTTCCGCCGGGGGTGGCTTCTTCCCACCAAGCCACAAGGTCTGACCAAAGCAGCCCGTTCGATCCGATCGGATGATCATAGATCAGGCAGCTTTCTTCACCGGACAGTACGACGATGTCGTTGTTGATTGCGTCAACGAAGCCGATCTCGGGCTTTTTCGGTCCCCTTGAAGCAAAAATCAAGTTCTTGGGCCGCCCAGCCACGCCCCGTACTACGGGCCGAAACGCGAAGATTGGATGACCGGATACTTCTCCATCGGGGACTAGATGATAGCCATCTCGCGTTAGGACCTTGTTCAGAGCGGTCACTATTCTTAGCTGCTCGTCCCCCGATCGCGAGAGCGGATGAACCGACTCCTCGATCATCGCTGCGAAGCGCGCCCGGGAACAGTCGAATGCCCCAATTTGCCCGAACAAATGTTCGACCGACCAATCGCCGGGATTGCGGTCCATATGTCTCTCGATCTGATCGCGAAGGCTGCGGCCGCGCTGCTCGAACATTTCAAACGGCGAAGATAGAGGGAAGTATTTTCCGACCAGCGACACGGTGTCGAGTTCCCCGGCCAGATCGTCTCCGTAAACCCTGGCGACGTCTCGACGCGTGATGTGCGTCAGAGGCGGGTCACCGGCCTCCAACGCCTTACGGGACGCCTCGTCGAGGGCTGGGTCGTTGCGCTCAACGGCAAATCTCAACGCCAGAGTTGCCAATTGCCTTTCGGTCAAACCGTCCAGCGCCAGATCGATACGTTGCCGCTTGGACAGACCCTCACCACCTGGCACGACCAGCCCTGCTATGCGCAATGGCTCGACACTCAGGGCCGAATGGCTCATCGAATGCAAGACGGCAACGATCAAGCTGTGTAGGCTGTCGGGCATTGAAACCAAAGGATATTCGCCGCTGCGGCTGCGTGGCCGCTGCGATTGTCGCGGCAATATGGACGTCCAACCGCGGCCATCAATTTCGGTCAGCGGGGGAGAACTGCTGACAGTACATATCATGAACATTGGAAATGTCCAGCTAGATCGCTAGAGGAGGGTAGATTTGGGGCCGCGTGCCGCCATTGATATCCGGCGTCGGCGCGTCCAGTGCCTCTCGGCGCGTGCGCGAAGCGCTGCCGTTTAGTGTCGCGGAGATCGACGACGCGCTTCCGGGCCTCGGCTGGCGTTCGGTGTTCTTCATTAGGTGGCTGGTGGCGGGACAGTGCATGGCGCTGCGGCGGCATTGTTCGCGGGCGGCATCGGCGCGAGACCGCGCAAAGTTCTGCAGTCTCTGACGCGCGCGGATCTTTGTTCGCGCGCGCAATCTGTCGAGGCCGCGACGACGAAAGCGTGCTAGCCGCCGCCTTCAGGGATACAGATATTGAGGTGCTTCGCAACCTCGACTGGTTGACGGGCGGAGTGCGGGAGGCCCAGACTGCGGCTTCGGCCGTTAGTTTTCTACGCGCCGCCGCTCTCCAACTCGCATCGCGGACCGGGCTCTCGTGAACCGCGCCGCAAGAGCGTCGCGGCTTGGCGTCATCGATCCTTTGCGCAAGAGCGGATCACGCTCTTCGGGGCAGAAACGAAAAACCGGACCTTTATGCAGCAGCTACCTGAACAAGGGGCCGATCTCATCTTACCTTGCCGCGAAACCGTACGGCTGCCAAAGGACGTTTCAGATTCCTGGGAGAGGTTTCGCTTTGCGTTCGGGGTGCGACCCAGAGGCGCAATCTCTTAGTCGTAGGAGAGATTACTTCTTTTTCTTTGCAGTCTTCTTAGCGACCTTCTTGGTGGCTGCCTTGGCGGTCTTCTTTGCCTTCTTCGCTTTCTTGGCCATTTCGTCCTCTATGAGACTCTCGCTCAGTGAACGTGCGCACGTCGTGCATCTACATGCTCAACGATGAGACGATACCATAAAATCATAAATGCAAAATTGATCCTATTACGTCGCGATGCTCTTGAGTCGCTCGCCGGGGGCAGTCGGTCCCGCGTCCCGCCTTCGGCGGCGCTATGCTGACGCTCCTGCGGCTGCCCTCTTAACCGGTCTTGCGACCCGCGAGTGGCCTCCGCTGGCGCTCCGCCCATACGCTTCTTTTTCTGTTGAAGAGCTATGGGGCGCCGCCCCTCGCGCGCACCAGGGTGAAGCGCCGGCTTGTGCCGACGCCGCCCCGAGCGGTCTCCCCGGTCTTCCGCGCGTCCTCAATTCCGGAATCGTCGCAGTCGGTCATGCGCTTGTGCAGACCCGCTCTTCGAGCGGCCCTTAAGCGCGGGCGATCCCTGTTCCAATCACAATGCTCCTCACGGGGCTATCGTCGCCTGCGGGCTGATTCGTTGGGAGTCACCTGGTGATCCTGCGCCGTGAGCGCCTAGAGGGGACGAGTGCCCCGACGGATGAGCTGCGTTCGACGCCCCGTGGGGAGTTGCGCCTTTGAGCGCCAGAACAGGGCCGGCGAGGAGCGCAGCTGCCCGACTGAGCAGGAGAAAGGGAATGACTGAAGATATTGCTGCATACGCGGGCGTCGATTGGGCATCGGCGACGCACTACGTTTACGCGTTGGATGCCCAAGGAGCAAAGCTCGGCCATCGCTCGTTCCAGCATAGCGGTGAAGGGTTGGCTGAACTTACCGACTGGATCCGAACAACGACGGGTGTCGAGCCAGGCCGCATCGCTGTTGGAATCGAAGTCCCGCACGGACCAGTCGTCGAGAGCCTGATGGAGTCTGGTTTTCTGGTGCATGCCTTGAATCCGAAGCAACTTGATCGCTTTCGAGATCGATTTACCATGGCGGGTGCCAAGGATGATCGGCTTGATGCGCTCGTTCTTGCCGATACCCTGCGAACAGATCGGCGCTTCTATCGGTTCTTGGAACCGGTGCATCCGACGATCATCCAGTTGCGCGAGTGGTCACGCATGGCGGAGGACCTGTCTGCCGAACGCAATCGTTTGGCTAACCGCTTTCGGCATCAGCTCTGGCGCTATTTCCCGCAGATGCTGGACCTTGCGGAAGATTGGTCGCAGCAGTGGATCTTGGAGCTCTGGGACTTGATCCCCACGCCCGCAAAAGCGCAGACGGTGAGAACGTCGACGGTCGCAAAGCGACTGAAGCAAAGCCGGGTGAAGAAGTGGACGGCCGACACGTTGCTCAACCATCTTCGTGGCAAGCCGATAACGGTTGCAGATGGTGTTACGGAAGCCTGCGTCGCGCATTGCGAGCTGATCCTGGAGCGTCTACGGCTCGTCATGGGGCAGATGAAGCTTGCGATGAAGCAGCTCGAGCGCTTGTGTTCTGCGGTCGCCGAGCTCCCACCAGCAATCGGCGTCGCACCAAACACCCAGGCTGATCCCGAAATCTTGCGATCGATGCCCGGAATTGGGACGATCGTCCTCGCTGCGCTTCTATCCGAAGCACATGACGCGGTCGCTCGCCGCGATGCCCAAGCACTTCGGGGCCTGTCTGGCGTCGCGCCCGTCACGCGGCGCAGCGGTAAGCAGATTCTCGTGGTCATGCGGCAGTCTTGTCCGCATCGTCTCAGAACGGCTGTCTACCATTGGGCGCGCGTGGCGGTGCTGCACGACTTCCAAACACGCAATCGATATGCCGCCTTACGAAAGCGCGGACACTCTCATGCTCGCGCGCTGCGTTCGATCGGCAGCCGTTTGATCGGTGTTGCCTGTGCCATGTTGAAGACCGGCGAACTCTTCGACAGAGACCGAACTCCGCGCTGTGCGGCGGTTTGATCCTGTCGTCGGCGAGGCGCGAAGCCTCCGCATAGCGTAGCGTCGCGACGACGACAGGCCCAGATGATCGCCGATCAGTCTGTTCACATGAGCGAGCGATGACCTTGACGAGTTGTCGCCTGGTGGCGGTGCTTTGCGCGTCGCTGCGCTCACACACCGAAGGCTTAGGGCTCCGCCCTCGGCGCGCTTCGGAGTGCCTTCCGCCCAGCTTCAGTCGCGGCTCACGGGAGCTATCAGCGACAGCTTCAACACGCTCCCTGCAGCCGGTTCCCCGCGAAGGCACTCACTCCGCTTGCACACCCGCTGCTCGCCGCGAGGCAGGGGTTCGAGCGCGCTTGTGCGCTCTTCACCCTGCCTAAAAAGCGAAACCGAAGCTGCAATGGTTGGTCGCACTCGCAAGCAGAATGCTCTTGCAAAAGGTGGGGAGTCCCCTCCACTCCGACCGCCCTTGCCCTTGCTACCCCAGGTCTCGCCGACGGGCAGGGTTGCAGCGCAGCGCTGCGCTTCAACCTGACAGGAGATGACGATGAACGTGACAATTTCTCAGCACGGCGGGCAGAAGGTTTCGGGAGGATTCCGGGTGGACATCTCGCGCGGCCAGCGCATTGGCCGGGTATCGTCGGAGTGGTTTGCGCGTCCCGATGACGAGCGATATCTCAGTTTGCCGGACCTCTATGATGCCGTGCGCAGCCGGGCAGCGTGCGCACAGGCCCGCACCGTCGAAAGCCAATCCATTCGCGTCGAAGCTGCCCGAGAGAACGCCGAGCGGCTGGCCCTGATCGTTCCCGGTCGTGACGAACCGGTGGCGCCGACGCATTGGAGCTTTGGGCAATTGTGCACGCTTGTCGGTGCGCCCGCCGCGTACCTTCGGCAACTGCCCGCGCCCTTATCGGCCATCAATTTGCAACATGGCTTGCTGTCGCACCGTGCCGAACTGGTCAAGACCCTGGAAGCCGACAGCGGCCGTGTCGAGCTTCGCGCCGTCACCGGGCCGGACTACGCATCTGGGATCATGAACTGGTTGCCGCCGTCATGCAGATCGCCGGCAATGGCACCGGTGACACACGATGGAAAGTGCCGGGTATGCTGGACTGGTCGAGCATGACTCATAACCCGTTCGTGGACGTGACCAAGGACACCACCACGCTCTACGCCAGTGATCGCGACGTGTTCCTGTTTCTGGTCGACGACGCCAATCCGATCGAGGCGGGACGGCTGCCGGACGGCTCACCGGATGTCTACTTCCGTGGCTTCTATTGCTGGAACTCCGAGGTCGGCAGCAAGACGCTCGGCATTGCGAGCTTCTATCTGCGCGCCGTCTGCATGAACCGTAATCTCTGGGGCGTGGAGAAGTTCGAGCAGATCACGATCCGGCATTCGAAGTTTGCCACGCAGCGCTTTGCGCATGAGGCCGCACCGGCGCTGACGAACTTTGCCAATTCCTCGCCCGCGCCGTTTGTTGCCGGCATTGCGGCCGCTCGGCAGCGGATTGTCGCCCGCACAGATGAGGATCGGGAAAGTTTTCTGCGCAAGAGCGGTTTGTCCAAAGCCGAAACGTCGAAGGTCATTGAAGCGGTCTTGGGTGAAGAGAACCGCAAGCCGGAGAGCATCTTTGACTTCGTGCAGGGCATCACGGCTGTTGCTCGGGGTAAGGCGCATCAGGACGCAAGACTCGAGCTCGAGGGCAAGGCCAGGCGCTTGATGGAGCGCGGCGTCTGAACACAAGCCGCGCAACCGGGTGACACCGGTTGCGCGGTCGCTCTCAACAAAGTTGAACGGCGTTGCTGACCCCGCTAGCCAGATCGGCGACGCTGACGCGTGCACGCGTTCGGTGCTCGCCGGGCCTTCGGCCCGGCTCGCGAAAGCACAGTTCGACGGCAACTCATCGCGACGACTGCCAGGCGGACGGACGAGCTCGTCCGAACTTTTTGGTTTGCGCTGGCTCTTCAATCGCGCGAGATCGACGGATTCCAGCGGCTAGAATGCTGCAACCTCGTCCACGGTGCCCCTGTGTGGCAGCGGAAGTTCAGCCACTTCGCTGCATGAAAGCTTATTGCCAGTTGACAAATCGTTTGCCGGCCGCCCTCCGCACAACGGCAGCCAAAACACGTCACCTGCGGCGCGCAAATTGACTTCAGCTTTGAGCTATGGCCGCGCGACATGGTCGGGGCCCGATGTCATCGGGCTGACGATTCCCAGCGTCGATCAATCGCGACGACTCGCAGTCGATTTGCGCCAGGACTGCAGAGACGTTCTCGTTTCAGCGGAGCGGTGGCAGGACATTTCGGCCCGGCTCTTCTGCAAAAAGTCCACCTGCCTAGCGCAATCGGACCGCTGTTGGTTGATAGCATGACCGCGGCCTAGTCGACGTCCCGGCGGCGAGAGTTGTGCGTCTTTGCGGCTGCGATTGCGCCGCTTCGTAAGCCGTGGCACGCAACGAGGATCGAAGCGAAGGCTCAGGGAAGAGGAGGAAGGGATTTTTCACACCCTATGCACCTCCGATGCTGACGCTTCGCGGGCCGCGCGCGGCTATCTCATTGGGGTGAAACAAAAAGATCCTGTTGATCGATGTTTACACAAGCGGGCCCGAACGAATACAGCGGTCGTGCGGAATGATCGACAAATCAAAGCTCGTCAATCACTTGCCGGCGATTGGGCGCGTATACGAACGAAATCTCCGGTCTCGCTCTCGATCTCTCGTGCGTCTCCTTCGGTTTAGGGCCCCCGCCAACGTTGTCGGCTCTCCCGATCTGAATTGAAGTTCGCAGATCGCTTCCTGAGGGGTAAGCCCCCGGTGACGGCCACCTTGCGTCGGCAGTGAGGCTTCGCGAAGCCATAGGACTAGTCCTGGAGCTAGTCCTATGGCCAAAGCGGAAGTTGAAGTGATCACGTCGGAGCGGCGACGGCGGCATTGGTCGCGGGCTGACAAGGAGCGCATCGTCGCTGCAGCGTTGCAGCCGGGTGCGACGATCCTGGGCGTGGCGCGCGCGTTTGGTGTGCATTCCAGCCAGGTGTTCCGCTGGCGCCGGCAGCTGTGCGGCAAGGAGACTGCCGTGCCCGGCTTCGCCGCTGTGACGATTGCAGCCGATCGCGATCTTCACGCAGCGGCAGCTCCGCCTCAGGGGCTGATCGAAGTCGAGATCGGGACTGAGACCAAGATCCGGATCAGCGGCGCGGCGGATGCCGCGACGGTGACGGCGGTGATCACGGCGCTCCGGGCGGGTTCGCGATGACGATCCCGATCCCCTCGGGCACACAGGTCTGGCTGGCGACCGGCCATACCGACATGCGCAAGGGCTTCGACGGCCTGGCGCTGCTGGTCCAGGAGACCTTGAAGCGAGATCCGCATGGCGGCCATCTGTTCGTGTTCCGCGGCCGCAGCGGCGGACTGATCAAGGTGCTGTGGCACGATGGCCAGGGCATGTGCCTGTTCGCCAAGCGGCTGGAGCGCGGCCGCTTCATCTGGCCACAGGCTGTGGACGGAGCTGTGACGATCACGCCGGCCCAGCTCGGCTATCTGCTCGAAGGCATCGACTGGCGGCATCCGCAGCGGACGTGGCGCCCGGAAGCTGTTGGTTGAGCGCTCGAACGTCACGGCACTGATGCGTACCGGGCGGAGCTGTGATTCCATCTTCTGTGATGATCACAGCCGATTCGCTCCCTGATGATGTCGCGACGCTGAAGGCGCTGGTGCTCGCCGGCCAGGCGGCCCAGCTTGCGGCGGAAGCCAAGGCACGCAATCTCGAAGCCGAGGTCCGCGCCCGCACGCTGCTGATCGAGCAGATGAAGTTCACGATCGCCAAGCTCAAGCACGAACAGCACGGCCAATCCTCCGAGCGCGCCTCGGTGCTCGATCAGCTCGAGCTAGAACTCGCCGACCTCGAGGAGGATGCATCGGAGGCCGAAGCCGATGCGCAGCTGGCAGCCGAACGCGCCAAGGCCGCGAAGATAGACGTGCAGCCATTCGAGCGGCGGCGTCCGGCGCGGCGGCCGCTGCCCGAAGACCTGCCGCGGGAGCGCATCGTTCATCCCGCGCCGGCCCATTGCCCGTGTTGCGGCGGCGACAGGCTGCGCAAGATCGGCGAGGACGTGACCGAGACGCTGGAGCTCGTGCCGCGGCAGTGGAAGGTGATCCAGCACGTGCGTGAGAAGTTCTCCTGCCGCGCCTGCGAGGCGATCAGCCAGCCGCCGGCGCCGTTCCATCCGATCTCGCGCGGGCGCGCTGGACCGCGTCTGCTCGCGCACATCCTGTTCGCCAAATACGGATTGCACCTGCCCCTCAACCGGCAGAGCACGACGTATGCGCATGAAGGTGTGATGCTGGACGTCTCCACGCTGGCCGACTGGGTCGGCGCGGCGGCGGCGACATTGATGCCGCTGGTCGAGGCGATCAAGGCGCATGTACTCGCTGCCGAGCGCATCCATGCCGACGACACCACGGTGCCGGTTCTGGCCAAGGGCAAGACGCGCACGGGGCGCGTCTGGACCTATGTGCGCGACGATCGGCCCTTCGCCGGGCACGCGCCGCCGGCCGCCGCGTTCTTCTACTCGCCCGACCGCTCCGGCACCCATCCAGAGGCGCATCTTGCGATCTATGCCGGACCGATGCAGGCGGACGCCTATGCCGGCTTCAACAGGCTCTACGATCCATCGCGGAAGCCGGGCCCGGTCATCGAGGTCGGCTGCTGGGCGCATGCACGGCGCAAGTTCTTCGAGATCGCGCGGCTGAAGAAGGCGCCGATCGCGATCGAAGCGATCGCGAAGATCGACGCCCTGTTTGCGATCGAGCGCGAGATCAACGGTCTGCCGGCCCACGAGCGCAAAGCCGCGCGCCATGCGCGCAGCCGCCCGCTGGTCGATGAGCTTCATGCCTTCCTGTACGAGCGCCGCGCCAAGCTCTCCGGCAAGAGCGAGACCGCCAAGGCGATCGACTACAGCCTCAAGCGCTGGGAGGTGTTCACGCGCTTCATCGACGATGGCCGGCTGTGCATGACCAACAACGCGGCCGAACGCGAGCTGCGCGCCGTGGCCGTCGGCCGCAAGAACTGGACCTTCGCCGGCTCCGACGATGGCGGCCGCCGTGCCGCCGCCATCTACACCCTGATCCAGACCGCCAAACTCAACGGCATCGGTCCGCTGGCCTGGTTGACGGACGTGCTGCTGCGGATCAATGATCATCCGGCGTCGAGGCTCGACGAGCTGCTGCCGTGGAATTGGTCAAAACCCAGAACCCTTGTCGCCGCTGCCTGATCAGATGAAGATCACGTTTAACGGAACTGACTTGTCGATTGCCACTGTCGAGCATCTGAGCCTTGCTCTGGATCGCATCGACAAGCAACCGCAGTTCGAACTCTGGATATCGGTACCGAACGGTCAGTCCTTAGCCATGCTGCGCAATGGTAGCCACGCTTGGCTTATGTATCTGCGGTTCAATGGCGATAGCGGCGTCGTGACAAAGGGTAACCCAGACCATCAGGGAACCTGCGCTTACACACTCTCCAACGGGCAGGTCGACGAGCATCCCCTATCCTGGTGCATAGATCTAGAAGAATGCTACAAAGCGATTGCGTACTTCTTCGTCAATGACGGAGCACGATACGATCACGTCGCGTGGCAAATCGCGTAACAGATCTGCCGCGGTCTCGGCCGGATGGATACTCCGCGCGGGCTACTCCGCCCGTGGTCTTCACCGGATGCGTACCCTGAGGGCTGCAGATCGATTGGGAAGCGCGCAGGGGCTCCGCCAGTCGGCAATCCCGTTTGCGCGATCAGCGGCAGCTGCAGGCTCGGGAGGCAACGTCAAATTTGTCTTCCCGGCTCTCGGTCATTCCCGCTCGTACTCGCGGTGGCGGAGCTTGATCCTGACGCCAGACGTGCCGGCCGGCTGGTCCAACGTGCGGAGGACGTGGCCGAGGCGAGAGCCGAGTTGAGCGGCGCTTTGGTGCTGGGTTGGCTGACCTGCTGCCAAAGCTGCCGGCGCTGATGGTTGAGCGACCGGCGAGCGGGCATGGCCGCGCCCTTCTGGCAGTCCCGCGTGAGAATGGCCGTATCCCCCCGGCGGCGGCCGCCTTGTGTAGTTTGATTGGCGGGCCGAGGATTTGACCTTAAGTCTAGCTTTAAGGTCACCTGGCGAATGCAGGTCAATGTGTTGGGCGCCGAGCGTCGGCGGCGATGGAGTTACGACGAGAAGGTTCGCCTTGTCGAAGAAACCTTGCAGGCTGGCGAGACGGTCTGCGGCGTCGCGCGCCGGCATGGGGTGGCTCACAGCCTGCTGTTCACTTGGCGTCGACAGGCGCGCCAGGGTCGACTGGGCGGAGATTCTGTGCCAGCTCTCGTTCCCGTCGAGATCACACCGATGGCGGCTCCGACTTCGAGCGACGCGCCACAACGAGTATCTTCACCGCCTGCGCAGCGTGCAAGGGCTGGAATCATCGAGATCGAGCTTGGCGGCGGCTGTCGCGTTCGCGTTGACCGTGACGTGGACGTTGAGGCGCTGCAGCGAATTCTTGAGCTGCTGCGGCGACGATGATCCCGATTCCGAGCGGCGTCAGGGTTTGGATCGCCACTGGCCACACCGACATGCGTCGCGGCATGCAAAGCCTGGCTCTTACGGTTCAGGAGACCTTGAAGCGCGATCCCCATGCCGGCGATCTCTACATCTTCCGGGGCCGCCGCGGTGACCTCGTCAAGATTCTTTGGCACGATGGGCTGGGCATGTCGCTCTACGCCAAGCGCCTCGACCGTGGGAAGTTCATCTGGCCCTCAGCGTCGGACGGCGCGGTATCGATCTCGGCGGCGCAAATGGCTTACATGCTCGAGGGCATCGACTGGAGGAATCCCCAACTAAGCTGGCGGCCGCAGAGCGCTGGCTGATTCAGGAAAATCTGCGGCTGCCGGCATTTTGAGGAGTCCCAACGCATTCAATCTATGATTCACTGCGTCGCATGAATGCTGATCGCGACGCTGTTCCGGATGACGTTGGCGCCCTGAAGGAGGCGCTGGCAGTCGAGCGCGCGAAGGGTTTGGAGATCGCCGCTGAACTCGCGGTCGCCCGCGCGAAAGCGTCGGAAGACGAAGCGCTGATCGCCCAGCAGCAGTTGCAGATCGCCAAGCTGAAACATCAGATCTATGGGCCACGGTCGGAACGTTCGGCGCGGCTGATCGAGCAGTTGGCGCTGACGTTCGAAGAGCTGGAAGCCGACGCCACCGAGGACGAGCTGGCGGCGGAACGGGCCGTGGCGAAGACGACGACAGTGCGTGGATTTACACGCAAGCGCCCCGAGCGTCAGACCTTCCCCGAGCATCTGCCACGGGAACGGGTGGTGATCGATCCGCCGGCAGCTTGTGAATGTTGCGGCAGCAATCGCCTTCGCAAGCTCGGCGAGGACGTGACGCGCACGCTGGAGGTAGTGCCGCGCCAGTGGAAGGTGATCGAGACGGTACGGGAGAAGTTCTCCTGCCGCGATTGCGAGAAGATCAGCCAGGCCCCGGCGCCGTTCCATGCCATCCCGCGGGGATGGGCCGGCCCGAGCCTCCTGGCCATGATCATGTTCGAGAAGTTCGGCCAGCATCAGCCCTTGAACCGCCAGGCCGAGCGGTATGCCCTGGAAGGGGTGCCGATCGCGCTATCAACCATGGCCGATGCCGTGGGGGCGGTCTGTACGTCGCTGGATCCCCTGCTGCGCCTGGTGGAAGCCCATGTTATGGCAGCCGAGCGCCTTCATGCCGACGATACGACGGTGCCGGTCCTGGCCAAGGGCAAGACCGACACGGGACGGTGCTGGATCTACGTTCGGGACGACCGGCCGTTTGGGGGCGCGGGTCCACCAGCAGCGATGTTCTACTACTCACGCGACCGCAAGGGCGAGCATCCGCAGGGGCATCTGGCCCGGTATGCCGGCATCCTGCAGGCCGACGCCTATGACGGCTACAACCAGCTCTATCTGGCCGGGCGCCAGCCCGGACCGATCCGGGAGGCTGCCTGCTGGTCACATGGAAGGCGCCCGTTCTTTGCCATGGCCGACATCGAAGAGAATGCGCGGCGCAAGGGCGCCGGAAAGAAGGAAATCCCGCTCTCTCCGATCGCGATCGAGGTCGTGCGGCGGATCGATGAGCTGTTCGAGATCGAACGTTCCATCAATGGCAGGAGCCCCGAAGGGCGTCTTCAGGTGCGACAGATGCTGAGCCGGCCTCTGGTGGAGGACCTTCAGGTCTACATGCGCGAACAGCTCGCCAAACTGTCCCGCGGTCACGACCTGGCCAAGGCGTTCAACTATATCCTGAAGCGATGGGCAAGCTTCACGCTGTTCCTGGACGATGGACGCGTGTGTCTCTCCAACAATGCCGCCGAACGAGGCTTGCGAGGCATTGCTCTTGGACGAAAATCCTGGCTGTTCTGCGGGTCTGATCGCGGAGGGCGACGTGCCGCAGCCATGTACAGCTTGATCGTCACGGCAAAAATGAACGGCATCGATCCGCAGGCGTGGCTTACGGATATCCTCGCTCGCATCGCCGCCCATCCGGCTCATCGGCTGGACGAGCTTCTGCCCTGGAATTGGACGCCAGCACCAACAATCTCTGCTCAAGCCGCATGACCATCCATGTTAACAAGGTCCATCACGTCACCACCATCACTCAGGTCGCGAAAGACCTCGGCGAAGATGAGGATTGGCTACGTGACGTCGCCAACGAAATGGAGATCGAGGACGGCGTCATCTGGGTCTATGGCGTCGGAGAAGACGGCGTCCAGGCGTTCACCAACTTCGGAATCGAAAACCTGATCGAACTCGTCCGGATGTACAAAGAAAGTCCGGGATTGCTTAAGCGCTGGCCGTCCGAATAATCCAACTCGCCTGCGGCCTACGCCGGACGCATACGAATGGCCGCTGGTCGTGGCGTGCATGTGATCATGGCTCCTGCCGAGATCAAAGCCCAGCGCCTTGGCCTCGGCTCGCCAATGGTTTGTGAGTTCGCTGAGCTTGGCGTCCCGCTTGGGGCGGCGCGAGCGCAGGGTCGCCAGCTCCATGCCCTTTGGCGTGCTGTAGCCGTGGGCCTTCGCGGCTTCCTCAATGGCCTGGCGCCGCTTGGAGAATGCCCGCTCGACATGGCGCGGGATGGCCGCCACCCGAAACGTGTCCTTCCGCCGCTCCAGCCGAATGCCTTGCCGTTCGAGCTCTAAAGCCATTGCTTGGCGGTAGGTTGCGCCGGCCTGCTTCTGGGCCTTGTAGAGCTCGCGGCTGACGATGGCGCCCCAGCCGCCGTCGCGCCGCGGGGCGAGGTTAAAGATGAACGTGTGCGTGTGCAGCTGCGGATCGGATTCGCGGCTGGTATGGTGGTCGAACTGCGCCATCAGCAGCCCTGCCGTTTGCTCTCGGGTGGCTCCGGACCGGCCACGTCTGGCCCAGCCGGCGGTGCCTTCCAGTTGAGCAGTCGCCGCGAGCACGGCTGACCGATGGGCCTGGGCGATCATCTGGCGCTCGGGGGCCTCAGAAAGCGCCCAGAGCACCGAGACGGATTTGGGCGCGCTGAAGGTCATGTCCCAGCCGGCCGCGTGCTCCCGGCCGCGGCCGCCGAGCTTCGCCAGCCGCTCGCCGGTCTTGGGATCGATCCCGCGCAGCGCGGCGTCAAACTCGGTTCGCGTCACCGGTCCGTCTAGGCTGAGCCGCTCGGCCCCTTTGCCCGCCCAGCGGCCCGGCGGCTCGCCCTCCCGACTGTAGTAGTCGTCGTGCTGCAGATGGCCATAGTAGCGTGACGCAGAAGCCGCGTTCCCACGGGCTGAGATCGACGCCACCATGGCTCACTCCCGCCGCTTGAGGATTTGCCGCGCCAGCTCCCTCGACAGGCGTGCAGGCGGAGGGGGTGGAGTTGGATCGGTGTCATCGTCGGCGCGGTCGGACAGCCTCGCCCCGGACAAGGGGCGAGTCCAATCAGCAGGCACTATCGGCTCGCGCAGTTGCCGCAGCTTCAGATAGGGCAGTTCCAGCTCGTACACGTCTTCGCCAAGACCGATGAGCAGGACGCGCACGCCGTCCCGGGTTGGGCCAAGGCGGGAGCCAAGCTCGGATGCCGTGATCACCCGGCGCATTTCGCGTTGGGTGCTCTCAGTGACGCTGGTCTTGCCGCCGGCATGGGTCGAACTCTTCGTGCGCCGTTCGACCTCCTGCTCGCCGATGAGGCGACTGATGTCCTCAGCCGCTTCGCTGGCGTTTATCCGGGTGATGATCTTGGTGCCGGTCATGCCGAACCAGGACTTGGCCTGGTCCTGCCCATAAACAGCGCGGATCTGGGCCGTGTCCTGTGCTCCGATCACGACAGCGACGCCCTTAGATCGGCCAAGCTCGAGGAAGGTTGGAAACTGCTTGATCGGCGGCAGCTGCGGGAACTCGTCCAAGAACAGCCAGACCCTCCGCTCACGGCTTTCCGCGAGGGTCGGGCTTCCCACCGCCGAGGCCAGCAGGCCGAGCAGGCTGCCGATCCAGATCCGCGATAGTTCCGGGTAGCCGGGGTCGTGCTGGAGGATCAGGGGGCGATAGCGAGTCGGGTGATGCAGCCAGTGGCGGATCGAGAAGCGGGGGGCCGTTGGGTCGGACCAGGCCTCCGCCAGGACCGAGACGATCCGCATATGGGTCTGGAAGGTGGTCAGGATACTGAGGGTGGTTTTACTTTCCGGCTGGTCGAGCAGTCGTAGCGCATTGGGGTTGTGATCCTTTGCGAATCCCGCGAGCTTGTCCACATCTGCGGTCACGACTCGTTCCAGATCACTCCACCCCCAGTCCTTACCCTTGGTCGCCTGGAGGTAGACGATGCAGGCGACAAAGATCTCCTGCGCTGCCTGTGACCACATCGGATCGGAGCTTGGCGGAATGAAGCGGGCGGCAAGCTCGCGGGCATCCTGCTTGATGCTGCAGTCGGCAGCAACGTCCCAGACCAGCGATCTCCGATCGTGGGGCGCAACGAGGAGGGGCTCTCCATCGGCTGGGAGCCCGCCCATCATGTCGCCTTTGGTGTCGAGCACCAGAAGGCCGTCTCCGCGAGAGAGCGCTTCATTGATCAAGTGAAGCATGGTCTGAGTTTTGCCGCCGCCGACGCTGCCGACGATCAGGAAATGCCGCGCCTCCCGCTCGCGGCCGAACGGCACCGACGGCATCAACTCAACGCCCTTCCCATGGACCTTGCACTCCGCAGTTGCGGCCCGGGCGAACGCCTTCAGGCCTTGGCGGCCCGTTTGCAGCCGTGCTCCGCGAAGGACTTTGAGCGAGACCGAGTCCAGCCGAAGACCTAGCGCAAACCCGAACAGCGGAAGTAAGCCCGCAAGACTGGCGCCGATGACGCTCCAGAAACGAAGCTCGAAGCCGGTGAGAGCTTGATATCGCGTGAGCCAGTCTCGGCAGGCCTGCCAATAGGCCTCGCCGGTGCGGTCTCCCAGCCAGGCCAAGCCACGCCCTCTGATGCAGGCTTGGATGTCTGCTGGCTTGAATTCGGCGCTCCTTCCGTCTGCCAGCGTGGCGCTCGGCGGCCAGACCTCAAACCCGAGATACGAGATGCTCGCCGCAACCGCGAAGCAGCCCATGGCAGCGAGAAAGCAAATGATCCGCAAACGCCGGGTCATGCTGCCCTCCCAGAGCTTTCGCCGGTCAGGGCCTTCAACAGCGCCTCGAACATCGCAAGCAGATCACGTGCTGCCTTGTCGGTCGATTGAACCTGCGCGTAGGTTTCCTGGCTTTGCTGTTCAAGCGCGGCGATCCGACGCTCAATCCGCATCAACCGATCGGCGAGCGCCTTGTTGTCTCCGCCGGCAAGCCCGGTGCGGATCAGGTCGCGGGCGACGCCCGTCACGTTTGCCGAAAGCCTGTGAGCCCGCGCGTGGATTTGCTCAATCTCGCTCGCTGTGAGACGGATCGAGATTGGTCTTGTCTTGCTTGTCATGAGATGGCCTCAACTGAGTTGCCGAGGCGATCGATCATGAATGCGGATGAGCCCGCTGCCCAATTGGAGCGTCCAGGAGACTTCAAGTCTAACGCTCACCCGAAGGTCGGCAAGCGCAAGAAGGGAGCGGAGCCTATCGGTGCACCCGATTGTCGCCCCTCAAACAATCTCGTTCAGACGTTGAGACGCACTTCAACCGATGAAAAGGCACATCGAACAACAGGATATAAAAGGGAGGGTCCTGGAAATTTCTCTGCTCCGACGATCGTCGGCCAGTAGCAGTCACTGTGCTTGAGGGTGACACATAACAGGTGTCGCATGATCTTTTTGCGCCGATCATTTAATGGGCGACCTCGTCACAGAGGAGACAGGCGACCGAAAGCGCCTCGTGGATACGCGATGTGCATGATACATTCACGCTTCTGATTTTCGGAAAATTTAGCCAACAAACCGTCAATTCTGTTCACCTGGATAGGGCTCGGACCGACTCCAGCTGTCTCTGACCTCAAGTTCAATCGTCCGGTCGATCACGCTTTGAACGATGGCTTTGCAATCAACTTGGGTCAATCCAAGTACGCCGTACGCTTCTAATTCATCCTCTAGTATTGCGGCCATGATCGATATGACACTCATTCGCTTCGCTCTCTCGTGCATGGGCTGTAGAAACGCGACGCAATGCGCACTCACTCGTCGACTTCTGAACCATGAAATGGCAACGCGACGCCTGCTACCTCGCAGACTGCTTCTATCAGGCAGCGGACCGCCTTCGCGTCCCAATCGAGTTGGCCAAGGTCCTCTTCCCAATACTGGGAAGTAACATAAGCGGCGTGCCGCGCCTTTACGCCCAATCCTACCATTGTCGATGCAGGAGTTTGTATGATCTCCTGCTCGACCGGGTACAGGCGGAGAAGAATCGCTTCTATTTTGTCTGTCGTGACTTCATCAGAAGGAGGTTGCCAAAAAGAGAGCTCCCCGCGGGACTGTTCAGGTACCTCGCCATCATCCTGAATTCGATTGCGACGCGACGACTCCAGCGCCTTCAGCTCTGCGCATAACTCGGTGAATTGCTGTTCAAGTGCGAGGAGCGAGGAATCTTCCAGCTGAGGTGCCGGAGGGTAAACCGATGACTCTTCACCGCTGGTCTTCCGGAAGTGGTTGATCATTGGCCACTCCGCACGCGCTTGGTCGCACGACTTGTCAGGCTTGTGAACCGCATGGCGGCACGCTTCCGCGCGACGCCGATATCTGTGGGATAGGCGCGCGCCAAGGTTTGCCCGCAAGGGGCTCGATGTTACGCTACCAGAGTAATCCAGAGCCCCTGACGTGTCAACACCTCAGGTGCAAAATTTTACCCTCGGGGCGTAATGTTGACTAGCGAACAGATCCGGGCAGCTCGGGTGCGGATTCCGATCGATGTCGCCCAGGATTCCGAGATGATCTCGCCCACCATTCCGATTTGAAGTCGCCCACCCGTTCCGAGATGATGTCGCCCACGATTCCGGGATGATGTCGCCCGGGTATCGCAAGAGCGAACCCGGGGTGACGAGACCTCTTCTGGCTCCCATAGGGTCAACCTTTCGGCTTTGCGAAGGGGGACCCTGGATGCCGACGGAGAGGCTTGCGATGCGCCGTGTGCGCGATGTGATCAGGATGAAGGCGGCTGGGCTGCCGAGCCGCGAGATTGCTCGGCGGATGGGCGCGGCGCCCTCGACAGTGCGGCTGACCATCCGGCGGTTCGAGGCCGCAGGCCTGAGCTGGCCGTTGCCCGACGAACTCACGGACGCGGCCCTGGAGGCCCGCCTGTTCGCCAAGACCGGCAACGGTAACCGGCAGGGTCATCGCCGCATCGCCGAGCCCGATTGGGCGGCGGTGCACCGCGAGCTCAAGCGCAAGCACGTGACGCTGTCGATCCTGTGGGAGGAGTACATCGGCGCCGAGCCCGGCGGATACCGGTACTCGCGCTTCTGCGAGCTTTACCGCGCCTGGGAGGGACGCCTGTCGGTGACGATGCGCCAGGCGCACGCGGCCGGTGACAAGCTGTTCGTCGACTACGCGGGCGACGGCGTGCCGGTGGTGGTCGACCGCCTCACCGGCGAGCGGAGGACGGCGCAGATCTTCGTCGCCGTGCTCGGCGCCTCGAGCTTCACCTACGCGCAGGCGACGTGGACGCAGGGGCTCGCCGACTGGATCAGCGCCCATGTTGGCGCCTTCGCGGCGATCGGCGGCGTCCCGGCGCTCCTGGTGCCTGACAACACCAAAGTCGCAGTCATCAAGGCGAGCCTCTACGACCCGCAGATCAATCGCACCTATGCGGAGATGGCCGCGCATTACGGCACGGCCGTCTTGCCGGCGCGACCTCGCAAGCCGCGCGACAAGGCCAAGGTCGAGCAGGCCGTCCTCATCATCGAGCGCTGGCTGCTCGGTCGCCTGCGCCACCGCGTCTTCTACAGCCTCGCCGAGGTCAACGCAGCGATCGGCGAGTTGCTCACCAGGCTCAACGAGGAGCGGCCGATCCGGCGGCTCGGCGTGACGCGCCGCCGGCTGCTCGAGGAGATCGACCGGCCGGCGCTCAAGCCGTTGCCGGCGAGCCCCTACGTGCTCGCCGAGTGGCGGATCCGCCGCGTCAGCCTCGACTACCACGTCGAGGTGGAGAAGCATTATTACAGCGTTCCGCATCGCTTCGCGCGTGCCGAGGTCGAGGTGCGGTTCACCGCCCGCACCGTCGAGATCTTCCACAAGGGCGAGCGGATTGCCGCGCATCAGCGCATGAGTGGCAATCACAAGCACACCACCGTGCCGGAGCACATGGCCTCCAGCCATCGGCGCTACGCCGGCTGGACTATCGGGCGTATCCGTCAGGACGCCGCCGCGATCGGGCCGGCAACCAGCGCATTGTGCGACCTCATTCTCGACGAGCGCTCGCACCCCGAACAAGGCTTCCGCGCCTGCCTCGGCATCCTCAGGCTCGCCGCCTCCTATGGGCGCGAACGGCTGGACGCGGCGGCTGCGCGGGCGATCGACATCGGCGCGCGCACCTATGGCTCGGTCAAGTCGATCCTCGCCAACAATCTCGATCGGCGTCCCGCTCACCAGCGCTCCGCGGACGATGCGCCGATCCTGCATGCCAACATCCGCGGACCGCGCTACTACAATTAGGAGACCGTCCCTTGCTCACCCATCCGACCCTCGACCGCCTCAACGCCCTCGGCCTCCACGGCATGGCCAAGGCCTTCGCCGACATCGAAGCCGCCGGTGAGGCTGGCAGCCTCGGTCACGCCGAATGGCTTGCTCTGCTGCTCGAACGTGAAGCCTCGCTGCGGCACGACAAACGGCTCGCCACTCGCCTGCGCTACGCCAAGCTGCGCCAGCAGGCATGCGTCGAGGACATCGACTACCGCACCCCGCGCGGTCTCGACCGCCCGCTGTTCGCCAAGCTTGTCGAGGGCCGTTGGATCGACGACCACGTCAATCTCCTGATCTGCGGCCCGGCAGGCGTCGGCAAGAGTTGGCTCGCCTCGGCGCTCGGCCACAAGGCCTGTCGCGACAATCGCTCCGTGCTCTATCAACGCGTCCCGCGCCTGTTCGACGATCTGGCGCTCGCCCGCGGCGACGGTCGTCACCCACGCCTGTTGCGCGGCCTTGGCCGTGTCGATCTGCTGATCCTCGATGATTGGGGGCTCGAGCCGCTCGATGCCGGCGCCCGTCACGACCTCCTGGAAATCCTCGAAGATCGCTACGGTCATCGCTCCACCATCGTCACCAGCCAGCTCCCCGTGGACCAGTGGCATCTGCTCATTGGAGATCCCACCTATGCCGACGCCGTGCTCGATCGCCTCGTCCACAATGCCCATCGGCTCGACCTCACCGGTGAGAGCCTGCGCCGAACTCGGCAATCCGCCCGAAAGACCTGAGCGCCGTGGACATGCCGCTGCGCTTGGACAACGCAATCGCGTTGTCCACATGCCCACAGCAACCGCAGAAGAAGAAAAAAGGTTGAAGTCGCGATTCCAGATTGACCGCGCGGCTTGACCGATGCCAGAGAACCAGCCGGCCAGAACGCCTCGCCGCTGGGCGAGATCAAATCGGAAAGGTGGGCGACATCGTCTCGGAATCCACGGGCGACTTCATATCGGTACGCCTGGGCGACTTCGTCGGAATCCGCAGCTCGGGCAATGCTGCGTATCGCACAACGCGACCTTGCGGAGAAATCCGGTGTCTCACTGGAAACCATCAAAAGGATCGAACGGAATCCGGGCCCGATCTCGGCTTACACAGGAACCGTGGACAAGCTGCGTCGGGCCTTGGAGCTGGCGGGAATTGAGTTCAGCAATGGCGATCAGCCTGGCGTACGTTTGACTGCTGCAGCAGCAAAGCTAGTCAATCGATCTGACTGAAACGCGCCCGTCTTGATTGTGCCCGTAGCGTGGTGTGGCTGATCGAGCACCAAGTTCACCTGCGCACGCCGGGAAGGTCAGCTTTTGATCGCGTGCACAAGCACCGCATATCCTCAGTCCACCACGATTCAAGGCCGATGGCCATGTCAACGCGGAACGGGATTTCGGCTATTTCTAATGCACCTCAGGAGTCTGATGTGGAGTTTTCGAGCAGGCGTCGCTCATCGCCACCCGCATTCCGGCCCGGGGCGCGACGGACTGTTCAATGGGCAGGTCAGACGCAGACGGGAAGCTCTCCGTGCCCCTGCGCACGGCGCGCCACCACATTGGGCCGCGTCACGCGCCCACTTGGCTGGTCCATCGCCGGATCGTCGAGCCCGCCGGACTGTCCTGGCCATGAGCCTCGGTCAGCAACAAACTAGAGAAGTCATGGGCTACTTCCTCTTGCCTTTGGCGGAAATGGTCGAGGAGCGCATCAGCCTTACAGCAACAACCAGATGCCGATTCGCGGCCTACCGCTGTCCCACGATTGACGGCGCTCTGCGCGCCGCGATGACGCGGGTTGCCGCGGTATGGACGTAAAAATTAAGTCTCCAAATCAGAACGCCGGCAGTCCGGAGTGCCGCAAGCTAGCGAGCGCTGCCCACATGATTTTCGCCAACGAGAAGCGGGTCTATAGCCAATACCATGGCCAGCCGATTACCGCGACTAGGTGCGAAGTCCCTATGCCCGCGTTGCAGAAGATCGAGATGATCGTTTTGGAGGTGGTGACGCAGGCTACGCGGCTGATGAAGAGCGAAAAGGCGATCGAGTGAAGCACGCCGATTGAGAGATAGATTGTGAGGACGCCGTAGGCGCCGATCCTAAGGAGATCCGTGAACCGTAACCGCAGACGTGCAATAACTTCCGGCGCCGGCGGCCTGGCCGTTGGCCTTTGAGGCAAGGCACCGCCCGCGGGCTGTGGTTGGGGCTGCGGCGGAGGCTGTGGATTGACAGGTGGCGATGGGCGTGACCGCGGCGCGGGAGAAACGGGCGGCTCCTCCGGACGCGGGCGCGGCTGCGGCGATGGCCACACGGGTTCGGCGACATCCTCGGGAATCTCGATGTCAGGAAAATCAGGCGGATCGATTGGAGCGGGTCGCGGCGGCGCAGGCCGAGGAGGCGGTGGCGCGGGAACGGCCTCGCACTTATGGGGCTCATTGTTCTCGAACGGCACCCACTGTCCGTGGGGCATCTGCCGCATGTTGATCCAGCGGTTGCAGCTTCGACAGCGGCGGCTGTAGGAGCTAGCCATGCAGGCCGGCCTGCGTGAGGAATGTACTCGCCGTCACGCGGGTTTTACAGGACGTCTTCAGATAACTGACGACCAGGTTCGAAGAGGCTCTCGTCAACGCCACGTAGAAAAGGCGCCGTTCATCCTCGACGGGCGCGCGTTTGTGGGGAATGAGCCCTTCGTTGCAGCTGGTCAGGATTACGGTGTGCCATTGCAGCCCCTTGGCCTTGAAGTAGGTCGCCAGGGCGACGCCATCTTGCTCTTCACCCGTCTTGGCCTCTTTTGCACGCTTGAGGGCGTTGTCCACGGTGTCGACGAACGCATCGACGCGGCCGCGGAAGCTCGCGGCCAATTCGTAGACTTCACCGAGGGGTACTTCGTTATCGATCACGTCCTCGAGGCTGCCGACCATGCCGCGAAGCCCCCGGAAATCCTTGGCGAGAATATCCAGCGTCTTGAAGAGTGAGGGCGCCTTCGCGACGTCCTGCATGACGGAGGCAAAACGGCTTTCCCGGAGCTTCGGCAGGAGGGTCAACACGGATCGACTCGCCAGTGCGTCAAAGAAAGAAGGCGCGGCCTCGAAGGCCCTTTCGAGTCTCGCCAGGATCCGTTCATCAACGTACTGAAAATATGACCTTAGGCTCAGGACCGCGTCGGCCGGGTCCGGCTGCTGGTTCTTGCTGAGGGCCAGCTTTGCACGCAATACACCAAGTAGTTTCTCCAACTCATTGTTGTGCAGAATGTTGTCCTGTTCACGAACGTTGTAGGGAATGTCGCGGAGGATGAACTGCAACTGGATCGGCAGGCTCTGGGCGTTGGTGCGGTAGAGCACGGCGAAGTCAGAGAATTTGAGCTCCTTGTTGCGCCGGCGTACCCGTTCGATGGTCGTGGCGATCATCTTGGCTTCGGCAGTGGCCGTCGTTGACTCGATCACCTTGATGGAGGCATCGTCTGAACGGTGCGCGATGGGATTCTTCTCGACGCGCCATTGGTTATGGCGGATCAGTCGCGTAGCGTGGTCGACGATATTGCGGGGGCAGCGGTAGTTGCGTTTGAGCTCGAAGCTTTCGACCTGACGTCCGAGGTGTTTTTCGAGTTCGATTATGTAACGCGGCGTGCAGCCCCGGAAGCCATAGATGGCCTGATCATCGTCTCCGGTGATGACCAGCCGCGCCCGTTGAGCTATCAGGGACACAAAGGCGAAATCCAGCTCGTTGATATCCTGGAATTCGTCGACGATGATTTCGTCAAACTGGTGTTGGGCCAGCGAAAGGGCGTTGGGGGACGAGTCCAGGCATTTGACGGCGCGGAGTTTCTGGTCATCAAAGTCCATGCGCCGCTCGCGCTGGAGCAGGCGTTCGTATTCCTTGAACATCCAGTAGACAGCCTGAATGACGAGTTTCTTCTCGTCGGAGGTTGATCCGGGCTGGAAAAAGACCTCACCGGCTTTGCTGGTGAGCATGAAATCCGCCAATTTCTGCGGGTCAGGCGCACGCGGGTCGAAGAGAGCATTTTTCAAGAGGCCAAAAAATTCACTGTAGAAGCGGAATCGAAGGGAGGCTGGCAGGGCGTCGTGCCGCTTGCGGCCCTCCTCTGTCGAGGCGAGGGTGTCCTTCAGCTCTTTGATCAATCGCCAGACACGAGGCGCTTCGATGATCTGCTTGTGCTCGGCGTGAAAATGGTCGCGCAAAATCTTATAGCCGAACGCGTTCAGCGTACTTATCTGGAAGTTCTGGTGCGGCGCAGAGAGGCCGCAAAGCTGTTCCGTGACCTTTTCCCGTAGAGCCCTGACGGCAGAGTTATCGAATGTCAGACAGAGGATGCGCTCGGGACGGGTACCCTTTTTGGCCAGATGCAGCACCCGGTTGATGATGGTCTGGGTTTTTCCTGAGCCGGCCGGTGCGATCAGCCGAATGGTCTGATGGGGTGCATGGATGAGCGAGAGTTGGTCGGCATCCGCGGCAGGCTGGAAAGCTTTCAGTGCGGGCCTGGCATCGAGCTCGACCTCGCGCAGCCGTTGCTCGAGCTGACGTTCGAGCTCTTCGCGGACATCGAAGTTGGCGAACTCGTCGTCCAGCGACAGCGTGGGCCTGATGCGGGTTACCGTCCCCATGTGTCGGCTCCTGCAAGAACCAAAGTATCGATAGGCTTGGAGAAACAACTATTTAGAGCAACCCTGCGTTGTTTTGGCAAGGAAATCCGATAAGCGACGGGTCCAGTATTTCAATACCGCCGTCGACAGGATAGCCCCACACCGGTTCAGATGTGGGGTCTTGCTCTGCACTTTGCGGGTCATCAGCTCTCCACGGGCTTCGACCATCCCGGAACGATTTCCCTTGCCACGTCAGCGTGCCTCGCCGCTGCTCCGGGAAGGACTCGCACAGAGCCTCTCCTCGATGTTGGTGGAAGATCGCCGAGTCTACTCGCCGGCTTCTTTCCGTTCACGGATGACAAGCCGTCCCGGTAACGAGTAGGGCGATCAATTCGACGTCGAAGCCTTTGCCATCATCTTGCGGCCAGACACCGCCGAGCTTGGTCCAGAACGCGCTGTCGCCTCCGCCAGTCACGACCAACGCTTCGTGACTGGGCCTCTTCGCTTTTGCTTTTGTCGCCATGGAATTCTCCGGGGTTAAAGGATACGGCAAGGGCATGTCCGGAGATGAAAACGGAATCTGCCGGGCGTGCCGCCATGCGGTAAACGTACGATGCAGCAAAACGTATAATTATCTAAGGACCAAGGTCGCGTCCTGCTGCGGCCATGTAGCCGAAAATGCACGATTGTCGGACGAACCTGAGCCGCAGAAGGCCTTTGAAGCGAGCCAGGGCATCAGCTCTGTATGCGGATACAGGCTTCGTTCAGCTTGTTGCTCTAGCCCAAAAAACATTTCGATCAATGTGATGCGTTCCCGCCAATCTGCCCTCAAGTCGGTATATTCAATGACCAGATAGCGTCGCGGCTTGTCCTTAATGCTTGTCCCTCCGGAAGATAGAGAAGCGGTACTTGCTCCCTGGCAACTTCCTTCATTAGATCGTCAACTTCGGCGGATAGTCGCTTCATACCTTCGTACTTCGCTTGGGTATCAAAAATGATCCGTGAATCATCGGGGACCCGAAGCGACTTGGCGTATGTCTCGTTGTGATAAAGGAAGTCGAGGAATCGCTGTACTTCGCCCAAGATTCTTAGCTCGTAGAAGAGGCCCATCTTGAGGGCGTCCGTGTCTGCGTGGTACATTGTGGCTGCGATGTCAAAGCTAGGAAAATCGATAGACGTACCTTCTTCGATTGCATCCGCTTTCACATTTTTGCAGAGGCGAATGGCCTTCCGTAAGCTACCGAATGTGCTGTCACAGCGTTCTTGGATGCGCTTGATGTGAAGAAACGGAAGATTGTCGATGGTTTCCGGCACCTTCTTATTCAGGATCGTCACCGTACGATCATGCTCTTGCCGAGAGTCTTGATAAGCGGAACTATCATGCCAATGGCTGGGAACGACATCGACGGGGCGGGCGAGTGAACCGCCCGAGATGCTGATCGCCTTACCACCCGACGTATCGACTGTGGCGGCAGGATATTTGCCCTTGAGAATCTTCTCTGCCTCAGTTCTCAGTGAGTTCAAGGTGCCGATCGACGTCTTCGGAGTGGGAATACCGGAGTAGTATCCGCGAGCCCGGCTCAGTGCGCCGGTGGTTGAATACGTCAAGAATCCCAGATCGAGTGTTAAGAGGTCGACGTCGCTCACGCCGCGGATATGGACGTTAAGAGGTACGGAACCCTGCAATCGAAACTCCGCTGTTATGCCGGCGTTTGCGAGTCCCGTCTTGAGTTGGGCTCCTACGCGCTCCGCGGTTTGAACGCTGATCCGCGTGTAGTCCGGACCAACTTCCTGCATCGCTCCAAGCGCGTAGCGGGTGTAAGATTGATTTTTTGCGCGATCTTGCCAAGTCTCTGATTGAAGGCTTTTCGCAACAATCTCTAACTGCGAATCCTGCGCGATCCGCGTTAAGCGGTCCATGCCCTTCCGGCGTTTGGCCAACTGGTTGAGGCGATTTCCAATGTTACGAGCCATTAGATCCTCTTGAGTTTCATCGTACCGAATGTGTTGCGCCCATGTCCATTGAAGTACTCGCCATCAGCCGCCTCTAGGTTTCGTGCAAAAACAAGCTCGCCAAAACCAAGATGGCTCCTCAGTTCGATCTCTCCAATACGCGGGTCGTTGCGATAGTGGTACAGAAGACGGTATGCGTCCGCATCGTCGCAGATCAGCGCAGCCGAAACGCTGTTCGATGTCGATTGAGATGTTTTGAGTAGAACTCGTATCCGATCCCAGCTCTGCAGGATGGTGACAGCCGCCTGCCAACTATAGCCGGGAGATCCGTCGGGATTAATCGTCTGTCCCTGACATTCCCACTCGCCCGCGATGTCCGGGACTTTGATCACCAGCTTGATGAAACGCCACTTCCACGCAAACCGGTCGAACAGCCAATAAAGCGTCGTGAAGACGCTGGCAGCCCCGGCCAGCGAAAGGATCGAGGGTGTAAGGTTTGCATTCCAGCCGAGACGATGCGCGATGTCGACGGCGGACAGCAACACGTACACGATCACCGCGGATACGCCCGCGGAAACGAGTCCGAGATATCTGCCAACGTGAGCCCGGTTCATTGCGCCGAGAAGCGCATATTCATGCTCGCGCATTCTGCTGAGCCCCCCGTTCCGAATAGCCTACTTCCCCTTGATGATTTTCGACAGGGAAGCGGCACCCATCCGGTCACGCAAGGTATCCAATCTCATGTCACTGCGAACGCCCGGTGCGAAGGCGGTGCCGTAGGTCTTACGGAGCGTTCCGACCAGAGTGTCGCCTCGCTTCCGGCGGATCTCTCCATCTTGGTCACGGCAGCGATCATCGAGGCCGGTCGTGCAGTTGTGGTCTTTGCTCATCCGAGGGTTCCTTAGCATTGTAGTTGCCGTGTGCGACTCCGACATGGCATACTTGACGATATCGCCATGATGACTCGAATTGGCGAATGCGTCAACAATGTCATGCCGAAAGCGCCATGTCACCTAAGGAAGCCACTGATATCTTTAAAGAAAGGCTGAAGTCGGCTCGCGAATTGCGAGGCCTTAGCCAGTCCCAACTCGCTAGCGGCGCCGGTCTTCCACCTAGTTCGGTGTCTCATTTTGAAGCTGGATCGAGAAAGCCGTCGTTCGACAACTTGAAGCGTTTGGCCAGTGCCCTCCGAGTCACGACAGATTACTTGCTTGGCCGATCCGAAGTGCCGGATGCGTCAGGTGAGGTTGGCCGACTTCATCGGGACCAGCACAAACTTAGCTCGGAGGATTTGAAGCTGACCGAGCAATTCGTGGAGATGCTTCTGAAACGCGGTGCCCAAAAGAGGGACGAGAGTTGACCCTGAAACCGAAGCTCGCTCGGAAGTCGCTCGCAGAAGGTATGGCAAGTCTCGTTCTGCGGGAGATGAATATCAGCACGCTGCGTGTTGACCCCGTGGAAATTGCCGCGGGCAAGGATATTTTCGTTCAGGCAAAGCCGAATACGGTGGATGGCGTATCGGGCATGTTGGTGAAAGCGGGAGACCAGTTCGGGATCATGTACGCCACCAACATTAGTAGCAAAGGTTTTCAGAGATTCTCGATTGCGCACGAGCTGGGTCACTACTGCATTGAAGGGCATTGCGATGCGCTGCTTTCAAGCGGCATTCATTACTCTCAGGCTGGATTTCGTTCGGCAGACCCCTTCGAGCAGGAGGCCGACTATTTCGCTGCAGCGCTCCTGATGCCCGAGTTGCCTTTCAAGAAGGAGATGAACCGTCACGATCCAGGGCTTGCCTGCATCGAAGAGCTCGGGAAGGCTTGCGACACATCGTTGACGGCCACGGCAATCCGTTATGCAACCCTAACGAGGGACGGGGTCGCCGTGATCCTGACTTCAGAGGGCGTCATTGAATATTGCTTTATGTCCGAGGGGCTTAAGGAAGCAAAGGGAATAAGTTGGATAAGAAAGGGCACGGTTATCCCTGACGGAACAGTGACCGCAGCCTTCAATGCTCGACCAGAGAGTGTGCGCACGGGCGAGCGAGATGGTGGTGATGGACGTTTGAACGATTGGATGGGCGGCGAACGCATCTACCGCGTGCACGAAGACGTGGTCGGGCTTGGTCAGTACGGTCGGACCCTTACTGTCCTGACTTGCGATGGGTTAAGTGCAGACAAGGAGTCTGAATATGACGACGAAGAAACCGACTTGATCGAAAGCTGGACCCCCAGGTTTCGGCGCTAGCTTGGCGACCTGAGGAGGCCTCACTCTGGTTTGCGAGCTTGGAGCTTAAGGTGTAACTACGTGGCCCTCTCGAAACTTCAGCAAGGAATTCCCCGACACCAAGTAAAGGAAATCAACGCTGGCAACCAGAGACATCGCTAAGCAGCTGTGAAATGCTGAACCGCGATTGAAGTAAGTCGAGGTTTCTGGCGGCGGTGGGAAAAGTCGGAAGGACCAGCCAGACACGACATAGTTTTGCGTCGGATGCATCCTTCCACACATGACAGCGCCATCGTGAGCAGCGTGGTTTATCTGAAGGGCTGCTGCGAAGTGGCTCGGAAAATCTTCATCCAGAGACCAGGTCGAGGGCGGTCTGGGTTTCAGAGGCATGGCGGCGCAGTTTCGCGGAAGCGCGTCGCCGGTGTACAAGCATATTATTGTTGTTCCGCCAGAGTGCCTTTGCGCGGCAAAAGACCTCAAAATGGCGTCGATGTCGAACTGCTTTACTGACAAGGTATTCGAACTCAAGCGGAAAAAGTCATGCTGCATCTCTTGCCGGTTCGCCAGTTGCTCACGCTGATTCTCCTATCGGTTGCGTTAACGATGCTCTCGGCCATATATGCTGGGTATATTGGCGCGGATGGTCTTCACGATGCTATTACTGTCATTAGATGGTCGTCTGTCTCTGCGGTTGCTTTGCCGATCGTGGCCTCGGCCGCATGGCGTTGGATGCCCTCACTGCAAAAGATCACGTTTCCATATCTTGGTGGTGAGTGGGAAGGAAAGCTCGCGTTCCAGGGACTGCGCGGTAGTGGCACCAGAGACATTAAGCTCAATGTTGCGCACCAATTATTCGGACTGAAGCTTGTCTTAGAGACAAACGAGTCAATCTCGCGAACGTTGGTCGCGCACGCGCAATACGATGCGGATCTCGCGCGCAACAGAATCTACTATGTATATCTTAACGAGCGCAAGGAAGGCGTCGTCGCGGCCGGTGAAAGCTACAAGGGACTTGCGACCTTGCGGGTTGAGAGCGCTGGGTCTCTACTGCACGGGGACTATTTCACAGAGACGAGCAGTGCGGGAACCCTGCACGTGTATCGGTTGACGAAGCACGCGTGGTGGAAGTTTTGGAAATGATCTGGCGCAGAACAGGAGGGTTGAGTTGATGTCGCCTCTGGCGAACTGTCATAGGCAGGCGGCCCGATCTCGCCCGGGGCGCGAGGCGTTCTGGCCGTCTAGCTTCTCGCATCGGCGAACCCGCGGGGGGGGGGGGCAATCTGAATCGCTGCTTGAAGATTGATCTTTCTGTTGCCGTTACTGCCGTGGGCAATGCTCTCCACTTGGTCCAAGCGCAGCGGCGTATCCGCAGCGCCACGGGCTCAGGTATTCCGCCCCGGTTTTCAGGTTCGCCGCATGCTCTGGCCACTGAGGTCGATCCGTTGCGCGTTATCGACTAGGCGGTCGACGACGGCGTCTGCATAGGTCGGATTAGAACTGGAGCGGTTGGCGCAGGCCACACACTCGCCCACCACAGATTGTGAATCGCTAAGCCGTGAAGACTGCCTCCGACGGTCTGCTGAATCGGATAGTCGAACGAGCTGCGCTGCGACCTTCACTGGCGACCGCCCCGGCCTGTCAGGCTTTAGCCGGTGATACGTGAAACCGTATGGGTCTTTCACCTTGCTCGTCTCGATCGCATACGCAACGACCGCCGATCATACGCTAAGGCGTGAGATTTGTTGGTGAGTCTATGGTGAGTTTTGATTTTGGCGCGTTAACCACAATCTGCGCAAGCTATTGATTTTATTGGCGCACCCGACACGATTCGAACGTGTGACCTTTGCCTTCGGAGGGCAACGCTCTATCCAGCTGAGCTACGGGTGCGTGCGGAATCGGTTTAGCCGATTGCCCCGGGGTCGGCAACGGCCTTGAACGCGACGCCCGGCCGGGTTCGGGTCGACCGTCGGCGCAGTGTCCGGCCTTGAGGGGGCGGATGGGCTGGTGGAGCGATCTGCCATCCCCGGGGTCAGGCCGGCACGATGGTCTTGCCGATCGGCCAAAGCGCCAATCCGGCCAGCTTCAGATGCGCCCAGGCAAAGGGCAGGCCGATGATGGTCACCGCCAGCGCGATCGCCGTCAGGAGATGACCGAGCGCCAGCCACCAGCCGGCCAGGACGAACCAGATGATGTTGCCGAGCAGCCCGAGCGGCCCGGTGCCGACATCCTCCATGCCGGTGAGCTCGTCGCGGCGGACGGCGCGCGAGCCGAATGGCAGCAGCGTATAGGCGGCGATGTTGAAGGCGGCGCGGGCCCAGGGCAGGCCGATGATGGTGATGGCCATGACGACCGCGGCCACGAGCCAGCCGAACGCCATATACGCGCCGCCGAGCACGATCCAGAGGACGTTGAGAAGCAATGAGACGGGTTGCATGGGGCCACCTGCTGGGTTCCAACGACGCTTATATAGGTCGTTCCCGGCGTCGGCCAAAGGCACGCAGCGGCGGATCCTGCGGATGTGTTGTGGGGCGGTTTGGCGCAGCGGGGCGCGTGTGACCTCGATCACGAACGACGCGCCGGGGTCTGCGGCATTGTCCTCAAGCCGGCTGCACGACGCGGCCGCCCAGGCGGAAGGATCAGGGCCATGTCGCCGTCTCGAAACGCGCTCGTCGCGCTTGTCACCGCAGGTGCCGTGGGCACCCTGCTCGGGTCTGGCCGGAACGCCGCCGCGCTCGATCTCAGCTTCCTCGACCGGATGAACCCGAAATACAAGCAGTGCGTCGCCAACATCAACGCCGAGCTGGCGCCGCAATACAAGAATGACCGCAAGATCCACGATTCGATCATCACCGCGTGCAACTCGCGCTATCCGGCCTTCGGCCGATGATCGGCGGGCCGTGGACGGCCCTGCGGCGCCGTCAGCCGGCAGCCTGCAGATCGTCCGGGACAGCTGCGCCCGGCGCGAACAGCTTGCGCAGTTCCGCGGCCGGCTTGGGCGCGCTGAACAGATAGCCCTGCATCTCGGTGCAGCCGAGCTGGCGCAGCGCCATCTGCTGCGCGCCCGTCTCGACGCCTTCGGCCGTGGTCGTCATGTTGCTCGCCGCGGCAATGCTCACCACCGCCTGCACGATCGCCGATGAACTGCCGACACCGATATCGTTGACGAAGCAGCGATCGATCTTGATCTTGTCGAACGGAAAGCGCTTGAGATAGCTGAGCGACGAATAGCCGGTGCCGAAATCATCCAGCGCGATGCGCACGCCCATGGCGTGCAGCTGATGCAGGATGTCGAGCGCGACCTCATCGTCGCCGATCAGGACCGCCTCGGTGATCTCGATCTCGAGCCGTTCCGGCGCAAGGCCGGCGGCCGACAAGGCGCTCGCAATGTGCAGCGCCAATGTCGGCGATTTCAGCTGGATCGGCGAGACATTGACGGCGACACGGATGTCGTTCGGCCAGTGCGCCGCTTCGGCGCAAGCCGTTCGCATCACCCAGTCGCCGATCTCGTTGATGAGGCCGGTGTCCTCGGCGAGCGGGATGAAATCGAGCGGCGGCACCATGCCGCGCTCGGGATGACGCCAGCGCAGCAGCGCCTCGCAGCCGGTCATGATGTTTTCCGTGAAGCCGAGCAGGGGCTGATAATGCAGCTCGAACTGGCCCTCGGTGATGGCGCGGCGCAGATCCTGCTGCAGCTGCAGCCGCTCCCGCGCGGTCTCATCCATCGCCGGCTCGAAGAAGCGGAAAGTATGGCGGCCGTCCGCCTTGGCGGCGTACATCGCGAGGTCCGCATGCTTTGTCAGCTGGTCGATCTCGACGCCATGTTCCGGTGCGAGCGCGATACCGATGCTGGCGTCGGTCGACAATTGATGGCCGAGGCAGCGATAGGGCTCGCGAATCCGCTCGAGAATCTCGGTGACCTTGGCGATGACTTCGTCGCGATCGGCCGCCATGGTCAGGAGCACCGCAAACTCGTCGCCGCCGAGCCGAGCCACGGTGTCCTCCGGCGCAAGGCAGCTCCTGATCCGGCTGGCGATCGTCCTCAGCAGCTCGTCGCCGACGTGATGTCCAAGCGAGTCGTTGATGCCCTTGAACTCGTCGATGTCGAGATAAAGCAGCGCGAAGAACATGCCATGCCGTGCGCGCTCGATTTCGTGGGCGATGCGATCCCGGAACAGGACGCGATTCGGCAGTTCGGTCAGCGCGTCGTAATGGGCGAGATGGGCAATTCTCTCATTGGCGAGCCGCCGTTCGGTGGTGTCCTCGATCACGTTGATCAGATAACGCGGCCGCTGCCTGTCATCGGCGACGACGATCCGGCGCGAGGTGACATAGCGCAGGCCGAGGGCAGGCGTCTGCCACGGATGCTCCTCGAGAACCAGCCCGTCCGAATGCTCCAATGCCCGGTCGTCGTCGGCGGTGACCTTTTCCGCGCTCGCGCGGGGCAACAGGTCGAACACCGTCTTGCCGACGATCTGCTCACGCGACCGGCCGAAGCCCCGCTCGGACGACTTGTTGACCAGCACATAACGGCGGTCGTGGGCATCCTTGACCATGATATGCGAGGGGATGTGATCGATGATCTCGCGCAGGAATGCGTAATTACGATCGCGCTCCTGCTCGAGCTTGCGGTGCTCGCTGATGTCCTCGATGGTCGTGACCCAGCCGCCGGTGGCCAGCGGTTTGTCGATGACGTTGAAGAACCGTCCTGCTCCCGATTCGGTGACCATCTGCGAGGCGTCGCCTGCGTCCGCCCGGTCGATGACGGCAGTGCAGAAGTCAGCGACATCCCCGTTGAAGCACCCCTGCGCCTTGCAATGGGCAATGACCTCCGTGAGGTGGACGCCCGGCCTGATCACATCGGTGGACAGGCCGAGCATATCGATGAAGCGTCGATTGAACATCACGACGCATGCGTCGGCGTCGAACGAGATCAGCCCTTGCGTCATGTTGTCGAGCGCCGTCTCGACGCGTTGCTTCTCGCCTTCGAGCTGCTGCCTGGCCATCCGGTTCTGCCGCAGGATCTGCCTGATCATCAGGCTGAACATCACGGCAATGACGCCGGCCGCCAACGTCGCGGCGCCGACCAGCAGGACCACCTGAGAACGCCAGTCCGCGAGCGCGTCGTCGATCGTCCGGGTGGCGGTGATAGTCAGAGGGAAGCGGCTGACCTTGGCTCCGGCAGCAATCTTCTCGAGGTCGTCGAACGGGCTCGTGATCAGCGCGGTGTGGACCGCGCCGTCAGCGACGGTGTTGAGCAGCTCGCCATTCCCGACCCTGCGCCCGATGACGGCATCGGTGTGCGGGTAGCGCGCGAGCACCGTGCCGTCGGCGTGGAACAGCGTGATCGAAGCGCCATTGCCGAGCGACATCGATTCCAGGAATTTCTCATAGGTCTTCGGATCGACCCGGCGCGACAGCAGGCCGAGAAATTCACCGTTCGCATCGCTCAACCGATGGGCGACGATGGTGGCCCATTTGCCGGTGACATAGCTCACGACCGGCGCGATGATGACGCTGTCGGACTGCTGACTGGCAGCGAGGGTCTTGAAATACTCGCGGTCTGCGACGTTGATCGCCGGGACCACTTTGTTTTCCGACCAGTTGATGAAGTTGCCATCGGCGCCGATGATCGTCAGGTCGCCCATATAGGACAGGCCATTGATCTGCGACTGCAGCATCTCGCGAATCTCGGGCCGCGCCATGCGCGAGCGGAAGGCCTCAGGCGAGTCGATCGATCGGAGCTGCATGCGGTGGATCGCGTGAGAGACCGCGGTCTCGGCATCCTCGAACTGTTGGGCGAAATGCCGGCTGAGCAACAAGACGGTATTTTCGAGCTCGCGCTCATTATTGCCGATCGTGCGCTCTTTGAAGCCATTGGCCATGACCAGCGTTCCGATCACGATGGCTGCAATGAGCAGCGCGCCGCAGGCCGCGAGCCACGGCACAGGACCGCGCCAGATCGACGTGCCCAGCCGCATTGGCTCGGTCTCGGCCGCCCCTGACGTGTCTGCTGCGCGTTGCATGCCTGGATCGACCCGGGAGGAAATCAATGATCGCAAGCATGCTTGATAACAGGGCACTGGTACCGGAGCGGTTAGGAAACTCAGTTAGCCGCTTGTTAAATGCCGGGAGGAATTTTGTCGAAAAGCCGCGCGGTCAGCACGGCGATACCGCGCCGGCAGAATCCGGGACCGGCGCGTGCGCAACAGGCTCGCGCGCTGCCGGAGTCGAACTTCAGCGCAGGCTGCCTGGCTTGCTGCGGAGGCGGCCGACCACGCCTGTTGGAAAGAAGTAGACGCTGGCGATGAACAGCAGGCCGAGCCACAACAGCCAGCGATCCGGATGCAGCAGGGCCGGAAGAAGTGGCAGTCCGGCGTCCGCCGCGGCGGTCGAGGCGATGCTCATCAGCGCCTGGAGATAGTTCTGGGCCAGGATGAAGATCGCAGCCCCGATGATCGCGCCGTAGATGGTACCCATGCCGCCGATGACCACCATCAGAAGAATGTCGAGCATGATCGAGAAGCTCAGCGAGGTATCAGGACCGGCATAGCGCAGCCAGAGCGCGTTCAGCATGCCGGCGCCGGCCGCGATCATCGCGGCGATGCAGTTGGCATAGGTCAGGTGAAAGACAGTGCGGTAGCCGAGCGCCTCGGCCCGGAAACGGTTTTCGCGGATCGCCTGCAGAACGCGGCCGAACGGCGAATTCACGACCCGCAGCAGCGCCAGGATCATCAGCGCGCAGGCCGACAGCACCAGGTAATAGGTCAGGATGCGGCCGTTGATCGGGAAGCCGAACCACTCCTTGCCGATGAACACGGTGCCGGGACGCAACAGCTCGGGCAGCTGGAAGCTGCGACCGTCCTCGCCGCCGGTCAACCACGACAATTGCGACGCCAGCACCAGGAAGGCGGAGGCGACCGCCAGCGTGATCATCGCAAAGAAGATCGCCTCGACGCGCAGCGAGAACAGGCCGATCGCGAGCGCAAGCAGCAGCGCGATCGGCAGGCCCGCTGCGACGGCCACCACGACCGACGTCCAATTGGGACCGAGTCCATAGAGTGCGATGGCGATCGCGTAGGATCCGATGCCGTAGAACATCGTATGCGCGAACGAGACCGAGCCGGTGTAGCCGAGCAGCAGGTCGTAGGATGCGACCAGCGCGGCGAAGATGCAGATCTTGGCGGCCACATTCAATGCCTTGGCGCCGGGGAAAATGAAGGGCGTGGCCAGCAATGCCAGGATGATGATGACGAGCAGCACGGACAGCGTACGGCTGCGGGGAGGATCGCCCGACAGGATCATCATCGGCTGGTCACCGCATAGAGGCCGCGCGGTCGCCACATCAGCACGGCGACCATCAGCAGGATGTTGGAGACGAGGGCGAGCTTCGGCACCAGGAAGCCGCCATAATTCGCGACCATCGCGACCAGGATCGCGCCGATGAAACAGCCTGTGATCGAGCCGAGGCCGCCGATGATCACGACGATGAAGACCAGCACGGTCAGCTCGTCGCCGATCGAGGCGTGCACCTGCTCGCGATAGAGGCCCCACATCACGCCGCCGAGCCCGGCCAGCGCCGAGCCGGTCATGAACACCCCGAGGAACAGGCGGCGGATGCGATAGCCGAGCGCCTCCACCATTTCGCGATTCTCGACGCCGGCGCGGATCAGAAGGCCGATCTTGGTCCGGTTCAGCACCAGCTCGATGGCGACGAAGATCGCAAAGCCGATCAGCATCGCCAGCAGCCGGTATTTGGCGATCGCGATGTCGCCGATGATGAACGAGCCGCGCAGCGCCGCCGGTACTGGCAGCGGGATGATCTGCGGGCCAAACAGCGCATAAAGCGTCTGCTCGGCAACGATGAGGCCGCCGGTGGTCATCAGGATCTGCTTGAGGTGTTGGCCATAGACCGGCAGCACCAGCACGCGTTCGACGACCAGGCCGAGTGCAGCGGTCACGCCCATCGACAGCAATGCGGCCGGGACCAGCACCGCGAGGTTGGCCAGCAGCGAGTCGGCCTGCGCCCAGCTTGCGAGCGGCAGCAGGACCAGCGTTGCGACATAGGCGCCGACCGCGATGAACGCGCCATGGCCGAAATTGAGCACGTCCATCAGGCCGAACACGAGCGTCAGGCCGGAGGCCATGATGAAGATCATCATGCCCATCGCCAGGCTGGCGACCGTCAGCGTCACCCAGGAGCTCGCCGATCCGACCAGCGGAAGCATCAGGAGCGCGAGCAGGACAGGCAGCAGCATCGGGGCGAGGTCGCGCTTCGGCTTCGGCAGCGGATCGGTTGCGGCGATGTCGCTCATTGATGCGTCTCCAGGCTCAGCCCCAGCAGGCGCTCCTGCAGCGGCACGTCGGCGGCGAGCGCCGCCATCTCCCCGCGATGAACGATGGTGCCATTGTCCATCACCAGGACCTGATCGCCGAGCTCGCGTGCGGCGTGGAAATTCTGCTCCACCAGCAGGATGGTGACGCCGCGACGCTTGATCTCCTTCAGGCATTCGATCAGCGACATCACGATGGCCGGCGCCAACCCCTTGGTCGGCTCGTCGATCAGCAGCAGCTTGCGCGGCTCGACAATGGCGCGGGCGATCGACAGCATCTGCTTCTGGCCGCCGGACAGGCTGCCGGCGCGCGACAGCCAGAATTTCTTCAGAGCCGGAAAAAAGCCGAGGATCCAGGCGAGCTGAGCCTCGTCGAGCGGGCCGTTGCGCGCTGCCAGCACCAGGTTCTCCTTGACTGTGAGGTCGGAGAACACCGCCATGCTCTCGGGCACATAGCCGACACCTCGCTGGGCAATGTCGGGCGTCGCCAGCTTCTCGATCGCCTCGCCGGCCAGCGAGATGCTGCCGGTCCTCGCCTGCCACAGCCCCATGATGGTGCGCAGCGTCGTGGTCTTGCCGGCGCCGTTGCGCCCCAGCAGCATCGTGGTCTGGCCTTCTGGCACGTCGAATTCGACGCCCTGCAGGATGTGATAGCGGCCGATATAGGTCTGGACGCCCGACAGCTTCAGGAGCGCGCTCATGCCGCACTCCGCGGCGCGACGCCGAGATAGGCTTCCTGCACGATCGGCGAAGCGATGACCTCGGCCGGCTTGCCATCGGCCACCAGCTGGCCGTTATGCAGCACGATGATGCGGTCGGCGAGCGAGCGGACGACGTCCATCTTGTGCTCGACGAGCAGGATGATCTTGCTCTTGTCCTGCTTGAGCCGGCCGATCAGGTCGAGCACGACCGGCACCTCGTCGATGCTCATCCCGGCGGTCGGCTCGTCGAACATGAAGACCTTGGGCTCCAGCGCCATCATCAGCGCCACTTCGAGCTTGCGCTGGTCGCCATGCGAGAGCGTCGTTGCGGTGACGCCGCTGCGGCTGCCGAGGGCGACCTGATCGAGGATGGCATCTGCCCGCGCGATCAGGTCACGCCGCGCCATCCACGGACGCAGCAGGTCGTAATGGGTGCCGCTCTGCGCCTGGACGGCGAGGCGCACATTCTCTTCCACGCTGAGATTCGGAAACAGATTGGTGAGTTGGAAGGCTCGCCCGAGGCCCGCGCGGGTGCGCAGCGGAGCCGAGAGTTGGGTGATATCGCGGCCATCGAACAGGATGGAGCCGGATGAGGCCCGCAGCTGGCCGGACATCAGGTTGAAATAGGTGGTCTTGCCGGCGCCGTTCGGGCCGACGATCGCCGTCAGCTCGCCGGGGCGGAAGCTGCAGCTGACGTTGTTGACCGCGACATGGCCGCCGAAGCGGATGGTCAGATCGCGGGTTTCGAGGGTGAGGGTCATGTCGCCAGCCGTAGGACTGCCAATGCGAACGTGCCCGGCGCGAGGCCGGGCACGGATGTCATTTACTCAGCGCTTGTTGCGGATCGGGATATCCATGTCCTCGATCTTGATCTCGCGCACCGGCTCGTTCACGGCCCAGGCGAGGTTCGGATCGACCTTGACGCGGAAGTGATACATGCTTTGCAGCGCCTGGTGATCTTCCTTCCGGAAGATCATCTTGCCCTTGGGCGTATCGAACTCCATGCCTTCCATCGCCGCAATCAGCTTCTCGGTGTCGGTCGACTTGGCCTTGGTGACCGCGGCGACAACCGCCATCGCGGCCGAGAAGCCGCCGGCTGTGAACAGGTCGGGAGGCGAGCTGAAGCGCTTCTGGTGCTCGGCGAGCAGCCAGTCGTTCACCGGGTTCTTGGGAATGTCATAGTAGTAATAAGTGGCGCCTTCCATGCCGGGCAGCTGCTTGTAGGCGGCCAGCGCGGCGAGGATATTGCCTCCGGTGGAGATCTCGATGCCGTAGCGCTTCGGATCCATGTCCTGCAGCTTGCCGGGCGGGTTGCCGCCGCCGGCCCAGAGCACCCAGATGAACTTCCGCCCCGGCTTGTCCTTCAGCACGTCGAACAGACGCTGGGCGACCGCGGTGAAGTCGGTGGTGTTGGTCGGCACGTATTCTTCGGCCGCCAAGGTCGCGCCGGTCTTGGCCAGCGCCTCCTTGAAGGCAGCGACGCCGTCGCGGCCGAACGCGTAATCCTGCGCCAGCGTGGCGACGGTGACGCCAGGCTTGCCGATCGCCACCGCGTTGGAGATCGCGTCCTGCGACGAGTTGCGGCCGGTGCGGAAGATGTAGCGGTTCCACTTCTCGCCGGTGATCTGGTCTGCCACGGCCGGCTCGACGATGAGGATCTTCTTGTTCTCCTCGGCGACCGGCAGGTCAGCGAGCGCGGCGGCCGAAGACGTCGTGCCGATGGCGATGTCGGCGCCGTCATCCTGATAGGCCTCTGAAAGCGCGGCTTTCGACAGATCGGGCTTGCCCTGATCGTCCTTGGTGATGATGACGATCTTGCGACCGTCGATCATGTTGGTGCCTTTGGTGGCGTATTCGAAGCCGAGACGCAGGCCGGCTTCGGTCTGCTTGGCATAGGCCTCGAGCGGCCCGGTCTTGCCATAGATGAGAGCGATTTTCAGATCGTCGGCCTGTGCGGCGGTGGCCAGCACGGCTGCAGCCAATGATAAAGCAATACCTTTGAAAATATGTGACGTTCCCACGAGCCTTCCTCCCAGCTACCGGCGGCTGTTGTCTGCAACTGATAGTGTGCAGTCTCGGGGCGGGTCAAGGCGCTTTCATTGGCAGCGCGGGAGGGCTCATACTTTGTGCTGACAAGCTTGCTTCCTCTCCCGCTCCGGCACGATCAGCGCCGATAGCGGCCGCTGCGGGCGTAAGCCTGCCGATTTTCCTGCACAGGGCGACTGGCGAGGCTCATACGCGCTTCGCTTGCAAGCGGGATCGCCGGCTTCAGCTCCTCCAGGAAGATCGGTCGCGAGAAGTAGTAGCCTTGCGCGTAGCGAATCCTGGTCGCGGCCTGCAGATAGGCCAGCTCCTCGAAGGATTCGATGCCTTCGGCAATCACCGTCATGCCAAGCGCCTCGCTCAGCGACTCGATCGCGCGCAGGATGCCCTGGCTGCGCGGCCGCTTATGGATGTCGGTGATGAAGGAACGATCGATCTTGATCTCGTCCGCAGTGATGTCGGCCAATGCCGACAGCGACGAATAGCCGATGCCGAAATCGTCGATCGAGATGCCGACCCCGATGCCGCGGAGCAGCGGCACGATCTCGTCCTGAAAATGGCTACGCGTCACGAACGCGTCCTCGGTGACCTCGACCATGAACCGCTTCGGAAACCCCGTCGATTCGAGCGCCCGCGCGAACGGGCGCATGAAGTCCGGGTTCGCGGCCTGCTTGGCGGCGACGTTGATGCTGATCGTCGTTTCGTGACCGAAGGTCTCGTTGATCAGGTCGATCGATTTGACGATTTCGTCGAGCACCAGATGGGTCAGCTCATCGATCAGCCCGAGTTCGACCGCGAGATTGATGAAGGCGCCGGGCGCCTGGATCACGCCCTCATTGTCGCGCAGCCGGACCAGCGCCTCGATGCCCTTGATCTCCTCGGTGCGGATGTCGACCTTGGCCTGAAACGCACAGCAGAAGCGCTTTTCGAGAATGGCGAGCCGCAGCGACTGCTCGACCTTCATGCGCGCCAGCGCCTCATGCTCCATCGCGCTGGAGAAAAAAGCCAGCGTCCCCTTGTCGCTGTTCTTGACGCGATACATCGCGAGATCGGCATTCTGGCGCAGCACGTCGTAGCTCGTGCCGTGCTCGGGAAACAGGCTCACGCCGACCGAGGCAGAGGCAAATACCTCGGCGCCGTCGATGAAGAACGGCGCGTTCAGGCGGTCAAGCATGCCTTGAAGGAACTCCGCGACCTCTTCGGCACGCTCGATCGGATGCAGCAGGAGCAGAAACTCGTCGCCGCTGATGCGGGACAGCAGGTCTGACTCGCGCAGATCCCGGCTGATGCGCTTGGCAAGCTCGACCAGCAGGGCATCGCCGGTGGCATGGCCATAATAGTCGTTGATGTACTTGAAATTGTCGAGATCCAGGAAGGCGAGTGCGAAACGGCCATCGACGCGGCCGCGCCGGACCAGAGTGTCGGCGCGATGCTCGACGACCCGGCGCATCGGCAGGCCGGTCAGCTCATCGTAATAAGCGGCGCGGAACAGCTGGTCCTCGAACTCCTTCTGCTCCGTGATGTCGGCCGAGCTCGACAGCAGCAACCGTTGCTCACCGATCTGGACCGGACGGTGCGCGGTCAGCAATGTCTGCGGACCGCGTTCGCTCGTCACTTTTTCCTCGGCGATCACAACCCGGCCGCGCCCGAGCAGCTCGCGGCAGGTCGCGCGCCTGACATCGAGATGCGGCGCGGCGATTCCATCGGCACTATTGGCGGCGGCACGGAGCTGGATGGCTGCGGTATCGTTGACGAGCAGAAAGCGACCGTGCTCGTCCTGGACCGTGATGCCGGAGGGCAGCTGGCTGACGATGCTGCGGAGAAAGCGCAGCTCGGCCTCGGTCTCCCCGAGGCCTTCGCGCGCCTCGGCTGAAAAATTGAATCGATCGCTGCTGTACATGCGCCGATTGTGCAAAGTTCCCGCTTCATTTTAGTTAAGCGGTACGTAGAAACACGGAACTCTGCGGGCAAGCATCGGAAATGATGCGAAATCCTGCCGAGGCGTCATTAATGGCGGGTAAATCGCCGAAGAGAAGGCCTCGATCGTCCTGCTGCGAAAGTCGAAGGCCGCAGCGGCGTCGGGCCTCAGCTCGGCGGCACTCTGAACTGCATGGTGCAGTGAATCCCGGTCTTCAAGAATGTGGTTTCTGTCTTGCCTTCGAACGGCGACAGCGCCGCCTTGAGCAGCTTGGTCCCGAAACCCGGTTTGCCGACCTGATCGATCGGAGGTCCCTCGGTTTCGTCCCAGCTCAATCTGAGGCGGTCTTCGTGCAGCGTCCAGGACACCTGCAGGAAGCCGCGCGGCGAGGCGAAAGCGCCATATTTGGCGGCGTTGGTGGCGAGCTCGTGGAAGATCAGCGCCAGGCTGACCGCGAGCTTGGCGGGAAGAAACAGCGGATCGCCATTGAGCTCGAAGCGAACATGGCCGTAAGGCCCGAGCTCCGACACCAAGAGATCCTTCAGATCGCAGCCCTGTGCGTCGACCCGTGCGATCAGGTCGTCGGCACCGGCGAGTGCGCGGATGCGCTTGTCGATGCTACTCCACACCTGCGGCTGATCGTGCAGGACCTGATGCAGAACGGCGTGAATGGTGGATGTCTTGTTCTTCAGCCGATGATGCAGCTCGTCGACCAGCAGCTTGCGATATTGCTCCTCGTCGGTCAGCCGCTTCGCGATCTCGCGCTGCTTGGCGGCGAGGTCGCGGTAATGGTTGACGCCCCAGATCACCAGGGCCGCGACGGTGAGATACATCGTCATCAGCGCCACCCGCGCGACGTCCACAGTCGCGCTGCCGAATTCGAGCAACAGCCCGAGCGCCGCGCCGATGATCGCGGTGACCAGCCCGACGGCGGATCCGCCCATGGCGGTCGCAAAGAACACGGCCGGAATATAGGGTGTGAAGAACACGTCGGGCCGCAGATGCGCCATGCCGAAGCGGACCATGGTGGCCATCGCCAGGCACATCGCTGCAAATGCGCTGCTCCAGGCAAGCGACGGCTGCAACTCGCCGCGCCAGATGCGGCCGATGTCCGAGATGAGTCGGGTCATGAAGCTGCATGAGCCTCAATCGCGCAACCAAATTATGGCCGCGATGGCGGTAATTCGTTCAATCGGTGTAGACCGCGCGATTTTCATGGCATCGCTGCGCGCTACGGATTGTTCCATCTGCGGAACTCCGCTGCGCTGATGCGCGTCCGCGATCAACCGGCTCACATGTGACGGTCACAGCGCGCGACGCCATCCGGGTCTCGCCGTCGAACGCCGCGCTCCTGGTCGCGATGCCGCAATCAGACCGCTTTCAGCATCACCCGCAATCCGTCGCGCGGCTTGGGGATCGGCCACACCTGCCAATTGGGCCGATAGCCCGGCGCAAATGACACCTCGATGTTCGACAGGAAGTGCCGCGCAAAGCACTTCACCTGCATGTAGGCGAAGTGCAGGCCGAGGCACATATGCGCGCCGCCGCCGAACGGGACCCAGGCAAAGCGGTGACGCCCGCGCTGCGCCTCGTCGGTGAAGCGCAGCGGGTCGAAGCGCTCGGGCTCGGGCCAGATCTCCGGCATATGGTGTGTGAACATCGGATTGACGCCGACGCCGGTCCCGGCCGGAATCGCATAGCCCTTGAAGGTGAAGTCCCGGATCGGCCGGCGCGGCAGCGACGGCACCGGCGGCATCAGCCGCAAGGTTTCCTGGAACGCCATCTCGGTCAGCTTCATCTTCTCCAGATGCTCCGAGGCCATCGGGTCGCCGGCGGTGAGGCCAAGGCTCGCGACCTCGTCGCGCAGCTTCTGCTGCCATTCCGGATGGGCGGCAAGCTGTGCGACGAACGACGTGATCGACGACGTCAGCGTGTCATGCGCCGCCATCATCAGAAAGCTCATATGGTCGACGATGTCCTGGGTCGACAGCAGCGCGCCGTGGTCGTCGGTGGCCCGGCAGAGATGCGAGAACAGATCGTCACCGTCGCCTTTCGCGCGGCGCAGCGGAATCTGCTCCGAGAAATAGGCGACGATGCGCTGGCGTCCCTTGACGCCGCGGGCCATCTGCGTGCCGGGCAGCGGCTTTCGGATCGGGGCCACGGACGCCGCGACCATGTCGACGAAAGCGCGGTTGATGGCATCGACCTCGGGCCCGATCTCGGTCCCCAGGAACGATGTCGCGGCGAGGTCGAGCGTGAGCTGCTTGATCGCGGGATAGAACAGCATCTCGCCGGGAGTTTGTTTCCACTGCGCGATGCGCGCTGCGATGCCGCGGTCGAGACCGGTGAGATAGGATTTCATCGGCCCGGCTTTGAATGCGACCGACAAGGCCTTGCGATGCATGCGGTGCTCTTCGAAATCGAGCAGCATCAGCCCGCGCGGGAACAGCAAATTGAGGATGTGGCCCCAGCCATGGGCCGACGAGAACAGCTTGGCCTGGTCGAACAGCACCAGCTCGTTGGCCTCGGGCCCGAGCAGCACCACGTTCACCTCGCCGAACATGTGGCTGCGATAGACCGGGCCGTACTTCCGGGCATTGCGCTCGACATGGCCCTTCGGGTCGGCGAGCACCTCGAAGGTCTTGCCGATGATCGGCCAGCCTTCGTCGCCGGGGATATGGGTCAGTGAGTTGCGCCGTGGCGCGGTCAGCCTGATCGGATCAGAGACCACATGCTGCATCGACATCGCGGGGTTTCCTCTCGTCTGCTGGCCGGCCGTCTGCCGTTTGGCGTTTCGGGTCTGACTTCGTCTTGGTCAGCGTCGCATGGCCGGACTCCCTGACCATCATTGATAGGCGGTTGCAGCCGCGATGCAATACGCTCCGGTGTCTCATGATCGGCTCGTCGTGCTGCATCGCAAACGACCGCGATCTCGCCGCGCGCCGTTGCGTCCGAGGGATGGAATATTCCGCCCTCCTTCAGACCGAGGGCACGGGGAATGCCGGGCGCTGGCCGCACCCATGGCCCGCCTGCCCGCGCACCGTTGAAGAGCGATCAACCTGTGATCGGCAGGCCAAAGCAGTGAGACTTCGCATTCTCAAGCATGGCTTGCTGGACGCGATTTGCCGTCGGGCCGGACGTTCGCCGTCAGCGTCCTGCTGTCGTCGCTCATAAGGATCAGGGGATCATCGTCGAAGCGAGAAGGCCTCGCCGCCACCTCAACCCGCCAGACCGTCCGAAGCGGACGCCAGGACCATTAGCCGGCCGACTTGTTGATCTTTTTCACCTTGGCATCGGTCGCTTCGATCGAGGCCGCCAGCTCCAGGATCGCCTTTGCCAGAAGGTCGGCGGCCTCCTTGGGATCCTGCGACCGTTCGGCGCGCAGCGCGTAGTTCTTGGCTGAGGAGAGTGACATTGGCGACCTTTCCACGGAAAAGCCCGCCGGGTCGAAACGGCGGGCTGCCTGACGCATCCATACGCGCGAGCGGTCCCCTGCAGGCCCTGCTCAAGTGGCCGCCAGTCTAGCTGGACCCGGTTAAGGAAATGCTCGTCCGTCCGATCGCCCCCGATGTCCGCCGGCTTGCTCATTGCAGCCGCCTCAGTGCCGCCTGCGTCTCAGAACTTGTAGGCGATGCCGACCGTTGCCGTATGCGTTCGCGTCGTGACATGCGCGGTGAAGCGGTCGTCGAAGCCGCCCCCGACGTTGAAGAACGGCTGGGTCCAGGTGCCGAAATCGGCGTAGCGGTAGTCGGCGCGCATCAGCCAGTGGCCACCGATCATGTGCTCGACGCCGCCGCCGACGGTCCAGCCGACCCGGGTGGAGGCGAAGCTGTCGTTGTGCGGATTGCCGAAGCAGAACGGGTTGCCGGGAACGACGGTGCAACTGGCGTTCAGCTCGACGCGCTGCTACGCCACGCCGGCACTGCCGTAGAGCATCGTTGAGGGTGCGACCAGATAGCCGAGCCGGGCTCGTACGCTGCCGTCCCACGTGTCCTTCACCGAGCCGGCGGGAAGGCCGACCAGCGGCGCGCCGAAGAACAGCCCGGCTGTTCCCGGGTGGGGATTCGCCGCCTTCTTATTGTCGGCCCACCCCAAGTCACCCTCGATGCCTGCGACCCACGACGATGCGAACTGCCAGTTGACGCCGAGATAGCCGCCGATCCTGGCGGCCACACTGTCCATGCTCCCGCGCGTGCCTGGTTGGCACGAACACGCCGGGGAAACTCGGGGAGATGTCGCTGGTTCGCCAGTCGTTGTCCGCCCAGCGGGCGCCGACCGATACGCCGGCGTAGATGCCGGTCCAGTTCGGTGCGGCCATGACAGGTGGTGCCTTGACGGGCAGATCGGCTGCCATTGCGGAGCCCGCGAGCCCGGCGCCGATCAGCGCCGCTGCCATCTTCACCGCTACAGATTTGCCAATGTCCTGCCCCAGCCCGCGACGTCCCTTCAAGACGATCGCCGTCACCATCGATGGTTGTCGTCAGCGCCGTAACCGCTTCATCGGGCGGTTGGCCAAAAAGCTCGCCATGTTGCCGGGAGTCCACATTGATCATGCCCGTCGGGTGGGCGCTTCGGGCGAAGTCAACCTCGTCGTGCCGACCTCGCTCCGTAAATCTACGGACCCGAATCTTTACCTCGCAGCCATCGCTGTCATCTAGCACGGCCAGACCGGGACGTCTGGCCAACAGGCAACGAGGGCAAGAGCATGAGCAATCAGTTGCTGGTGATCGAGGATGCCGAAGTTCATCTCTCGATCCTTCGCAAGATCGCTGTCCAATGCGGCTACGAGGCGACGTGTGTCACCTCGGTGGACGCCGCCGCCGAACTGCTGCGCAGCCGGACGTTCGACTGCATCACCCTGGACCTGTCGCTCGGCGATCGCTGCGGCGCCGACATCCTGCTGCTGCTCAACGAGCTGAAATCGCGCACCCCCGTGATCTTCATCAGCGGCGCCGAGGACGGCACGCGCGAGGAGCATGTGCGGCTTGCGACCGTGCTCGGGCTGGTCGTCTACCCGCAATTCCAGAAGCCGGTCGACCTGCCGGCGTTGCGCGAGACGCTGAAACAGATCGCGACCATCGCCGATTGCGAGAAGCTGGTCGCGGCGGTGAGGTAGACGCAGCGCCTGACGCCCCGACACAGCTGACGGCGCTTCGAGCCGGATCGTGAGGCGATGCGCTCAGCCCGTCGCCTTGGTGGCAGCCGTCGATATCTCGTCGAGACTGCGGACGGCCTGCTTCACCTGCTCGAAAATGAAATCAAGAACCAGCCGTGTGCGCGGCGCAAGATGCCGTCGCGACGGATAGACCAGGTTGAGCGAGATGTCCGGGGCCGGAAAATCGCTGAGTACCTGAACCAGCGCGCCATTCTGCAGATCGTCGAGGACTTCGACCAGCGAGAGGAACGCGATGCCATACCCGGTTCGCGCTGCTTCGTGCACCGTGCGGCTGTCGTTGGAGAGGAGACCTCCCGACACGCGCACATCGACCGGACCATCAGGGGTGATGAAGCTCCAGACGTCCGGATCTACGCCGGCATCGAGGACGATGCAAAGGTGATCTGTCAGTTCGGCCGGCGTGGCAGGCCCGCCGTGCGTCCTGATGTAGCTCGGTGCAGCGACTGCAACGCGGGCGGCAGCGGCGCCTGCACGGCGGACGACGAGCGAGGCGTCCTTGACGTCCCCCAGCCGCACGGCCAGATCGAGCCGGTTCTCGATCATTTCGTCGAACCTATCCGTCACCACCAGTTCGACCCGCAGTCGGGGATGGTCAGCGAGCAGGACCGGAAGGCGCTGGGTGAGGAAACGGCTCACGGTTGCCGTCGCGCCCACCCGGACGAGCCCGATGGGTGATGCACGGTGCCGCCCGAGGGCCGACTTGATATCCTCCGCGCTATCCAGAAGCGGTCGGGCCATCCCCAGCAGCATCTCGCCGTCATCGGTGAGGCTGAGCTTGCGGGTCGTGCGGTGAAACAGCCGGACTCCGAAGTAGTCCTCCAACTGCGCGATCTGCCGGGTGACGGCAGCGTTGCTCATCTGCCGTTCGCGGGCCACGGCCGAGAATGAGCCGGCCTCCACCACCCGCACCAGCACATCCAGCGTACGCAGAAGGTCCATCGATTTCCTCGAAAAACGCAAAAGACCTGGAACAGGAATGCGGATTATTCCGCTGGCGTCAACAAGCTAGGGTCTCCGCGGTCCTTATGGAGAGCTGCGATGAACGTCAGAACGCTTGCTACCGCCTCTTTCGCCCTGTTGGCTTCGACACTTGGCGCGTCCGCGCAATGTGTGGATTGCGCGATGTACCCGGATCGGGACCATCTGAACGGAGGTGAAATCACCCCTGCCGGCAAGATGGGACTCCAGCGGGCCTATGGCGCCGTACTGATCTCCAATGGTCCCAGCGAGGCCATTGCCGGGGTGCCCGATCAGGATCAGCGAGCCTCCGGCACGAACGGAAAACACGCATCGCATCGGCACCATCCATCGCGATAGTGCAAGCACATCCGGAGCGGAGCTTGCGCAACGCGGCTGCTCCTGGATGCGTGTCGTCCCGCCTCGATCTCTGCAACATGGTCGGCGATGGGGGGCTTCTACCGAGCAGGCGTCAGGAGCTGTTCGCGGCAGTCCCCCTTCGACGGTCGTTGGACGGACGTAAGTGATATGGCCTTTTTCGTTTCGCGCAGCCTGCGCCTGGCCTTCGCCGTGTCGGCCGCCGTCGTGGCGGGAGGCGAATGTGCGATCTCCGGTGTCGTGGCGAGTCCAACCGCCGCGTCCAACGCAATGCTTGGACCCGACTGGGAATGCTGGCGGTTGATCTGGCTGACGAGCTGTACGCACGTGATCAGGTCGCATCCGTCCAGCGGATCACGGCGTCCGGCCGTTGCGGAGATCGGCACGACCGCGGCAGCGGATCGCGTCGGGGTGCGATCCGCGCGGCGTCAGGACTCTCTGGTGAGATGAATCGGAACGTCACGCCCGGCGCGGGCGAGGATTGCCGCGGCCGCGCAACTCGCCCAGCGCCTCAGCTCCTCCGCTTCGCGGCCTCCTGCAGATCCGGCGCGTTGACGGCAGGAATCGCAATGCGTCCCGGTCCGGTCTGCGACAACGCCGCGGCGGCCTTTTCATTGTCCATAATCTTGGCCATCACCGCCTGACCCGCGCGCTCGAAGATGGCGCGGTTCTCGATGACGAATTTCTGCGAGCGGCGCAGGCCGTCGATATAGCCGTTGATCTCCGGCACGACGTAGCGCGCGACCATGTCCCAGCTGCGGCGGGTGTTCTCCGGATTGGCCCAGTCATGCACGAAGCCGATGATGGCGCCGACGCCACCGGATACCTGCATCAGAGTCTTGATCGTCTTGACGAGATCGTCCGGGGTGCCGATCGTCGACGCCGCGCCTTCGACGAAGGCGGTCTTGTCGACGGCTTCATCGGGTGACGAGAACGGCTTCAGGCCCGGCCGCATCAAGGTGCCGACGGTATATTCGTTGTGCCAGCGCATCAGGCCGGGGCCGGCCTCGCGGCGCGCCTGCTCGCGCGTCTCGGCGATGTGCCAGGACAGCAGCACGCGCCAATCGGCGCGGCTCACCGTGGTGCCGTGCTTGCGTGCGGCGTCCTCGGCGAACTCCCATTGCTGCGGCAGCGCCATCAGTCCTTGCGTCGACATCGAGCCGAGCGAGATGATGCCGATGCCGTATTTGCCTGCGAGCGTCATGCCGGACGGCGAGATCTGCGAGGCCACCACGAACGGCATCTCCTCCTGCAAGGGCAGGATCTGCAGCGCGGCGTCGTTCATCGTGAACCAGTCGCTCTTCGCGGTCACGCGCTCGCCGTTGAACAGGCGGCGGATGATGCCGATCGCCTCGTCCTGGCGGTCGCGCTGCGTCATCGGATCGATGCCCAGCGTATGCGCATCGGAGGCGAGCGCGCCGGGACCTGAGCCGAAGATGGCGCGGCCGCCGGTCATGTGGTCGAGCTGCACCATGCGCTGCGCGACGTTGTAGGGATGATGGTAGGGCAGTGAGATGACGCCGGTGCCGAGCTTGATGCGCTTGGTACGCTCACCGGCGGCGGCGAGAAACATCTCGGGCGACGCGATCATTTCCCAGCCCGACGAATGGTGCTCGCCGCACCAGAACTCGTCATAGCCGAGCTCGTCCAGCTGCGCGACAAGATCGAGGTCGCGGCGGAATTGCAGCATCGGATGCTCGCCGATCGGATGATGCGGGGCGAGGAACGCACCGAATTTGAGCCGCGCCATGTGTTCTCTCCCGAATGGAATGTCGTTGTTGGTTGCTCATCAGGCTAATTGGCCCGTCGTGCGCAGGCAATGGTGCTCAGATGAGAGCGGTGCATGCCTGCCATTTGTTGTTTACTGATCGTCGATCGCTGCGCACACTTCGGAGCGAGGTCGCGATTCGCAGAGAATAGAGACTGACCACGGCCCTCTCGCAGTCAACGGCTCAAAAGCAGTTGCGTGATCGTCGTTGCTCACCCTCGCCGCGATTTCGGCGCAGCATTGTTCGCGTTTCGGTGATTGTTGTGTGAAGCGCCGCGTCCGCGTGGCATTTTGATCGCAGCAAGACCGAAATTCGCAATCAAATTGCTGACGTCCGCGCTTGCGCGGGCTTTTTCTTTTGCACTGCAGCAACCATCTGGGTGATGGTGGCGTTGATCCGCGCTGACGTGAACTGCCGACTTGAAGACGTGACTGCCAAGGAGCTGCCGTTGTCCCTCGCTGAAAATGTTGAGTATTTGCGACGGCTGCGTGAGCTGAACGGCATCACAGGATTTGCCGATTTTCATCGCCAGCCGCGGCCTGTGCCGGAATGTCCGCTGGTCGAGATTGAGAGCTTCGGCAGCAATCCCGGTCGGCTGAAGATGTTCGCTCATGTGCCGGCGCAGCGCCAGCCGCTGCTGCCGCTTGTCGTCGTGCTGCATGGCTGCGGGCAGGGCGCGTTCGATTATGACCTCGGCGCTGGTTGGTCGACGCTGGCAAAGCATTTCGGCTTCGCGCTGCTGATGCCGGAGCAGCAGCGCATCAACAATCCGCAGCGCTGCTTCAACTGGTTTCAGTCGGAAGACATCACTCGCGGCCATGGCGAAGTCGCCTCGATCCGCGAGATGATCGCGCGCATGGTGGCCGATTGCGCGATCGATCCGCGCCGCATCTTCATCACCGGCCTCTCGGCTGGTGGCGCGATGACCATGGCGCTGCTATCGGCGCATCCGGAATTATTTGCGGCCGGCGCGGTCATCGCTGGGCTGCCGTTCGGCACCGCGCGCAGCATGCGCGACGCCATTCTGCAGATGCGCATGCCGCCGGCGCGTCCCGCCGGCGAACTCGGCGACCTCGTGCGCCGCGCCTCCCACCATCGCGGCAAATGGCCGAAACTCTCGGTGTGGCACGGCACCGCGGACTACACCGTGCATCCGGACAATGCCGGTGAGATCGTCAAGCAGTGGCTCGATCTGCATCATCTGCCGCTGGCGCCGATGGCCGCTGGACGCGTCAATGGCTATCCGCATGAGCAGTGGTGGAATGCCGATGGCGAGACCGTGGTGGAATCCTTCACCATCACCAACATGTCGCATGGCACGCCGATCGGCGTCGCGGCCAACGACAAGCGCTATGGCAAGGCCGGGCCATTCCTGCTCGAGGCCGGCATCTCCTCGTCCTATCTGATTGCGAAATTCTTCGGCGTCACCGACTGGATCCGCCAGCCGAAGCCCGCGGTCACGTCGCCGAGCACAAAGCTCATCCCGGAGGTCTCGCCGATCTCGGTGCTGCCGGCCGTGACCAAGCTGCTGCGCCGCTCGGCAGACATGCCTTCAGGCGAGCCTGAGGCCAAGGCAGCCGCGGAGACGGTGCGCGAAAATCCATCCAGGACATCGAAGCCGGCGCAGTCGCGGCCGGCGCGGGCCAAGCCGGCGCGCTCGGCGATCAAGCCGGCAACGCCGAAGGCCGAGCCACAATCCTCTCCGCAGGCGTCCGCCGAGATCAAGGCTGTCAGCGTAACGGCGCCCGGAAGCCCGGCCGACGTGAAGCCGCTCGGCGCTACGACCGTCGTCGCAACGCCCGCCGTTGCCAAGGCGGTCGACATGACGCCGGCCGACGCGGTGCCTGCGATCAACGCCGGGCCTGCGATCTCCGCCGCCGCGACACCGCCCGTCCCGAAGCGCCGCCGCGTGATCGATGTCGCGGCCGTGATTGAGCGTGCGTTGCAGGCGGCGGGATTGAAGTAACACCAGGCCACGGATCAGTCGCGGTTAGCCGAAAAGCTGGCCGCGACCTCTATTTCAGATCTCCGTTCGTGGGAGGCAGACGACCCGACCCTGAGCTGCCGTCATTCAGCCAAGCGTCAGGCCATCCCCGTCAGGAACGGGTTGGTCATCCGCTCCTGGCCGAAGCTCGAGCCGGCGCCATGGCCGCAGATGAATCCGACATCGTCGCCGAGCGGCAGCAGCTTGTCCTTGATCGAGCTGATCAGCGTCTCATGACTGCCGCCGGGCAGATCAGTCCGGCCGACAGAGCCGTTGAATAAGACGTCCCCGACATGAGCAAAGCGCATGGCCTTGTTGAAGAACACGACGCTGCCCGGCGAATGTCCGGGGCAATGCAGGATGTCGAAGACGAGCTCGCCGATCTCGACGGTGTCGCCTTCCTCCAGCCAGCGGTCCGGCGTGACGTCGCGCACCCCCGTGATCCCGAAACGGGCGCCGCTGGCGACGACATTGTCGAGCAAGAACTTGTCGGCGATATGCGGGCCCTCGATCGGCACCTTCAGTGCGTCGCGCAGATCGGCGGCGCCGCCGACATGATCGATATGGCCATGCGTCAGCCAGATCTTCTCGACGGTGACCTTGGCCTGCGCGATCGCCGCCTGGATGTTCGGCACGTCACCGCCGGGATCGATCACGATCGCCTTCTTGGTCGTCTCGCACCACAGGATGGTGCAGTTCTGCTCGAATGGCGTGACCGGCACGATCATCGCGCCGGCCTTCGCCTTGCCCTGGTTTGCTTCGCTCATGGCGCCCAGCATGCCGATTTTTTGCAATGCGCCAAGCGAAAAACGTCGGCTCGCGACGGCTTGAGCCGCGCGTCGGGATGCCGACACGGCAGCTTGTGAACCCGCCGCCGGTTCCGGCGTTGGGCCGCAAGGTCAAGAGCAGAAAGCGGTCGAAATGGCGGAGCAGGGCGCGTGGTGGTGCGAGGGGATCTTCTACCAGATCTATCCGCGCTCGTTTCAGGACAGTGACGGCGACGGGGTCGGCGACCTCGCTGCCGCGGCCGCGTCTTCGTGAATATCAGGCTGTAGGCGAGCTCGATGCGGCGATCGTACAGCTGCATGCTCTTGTCCTGCCCGAACGCCGCGAACACCGCCTCGCGCTGCGGCTTGGTGAGACGTCCGAAATCGAGCTCGTCGTGATTGCGGGAATAGGCCCCGTTGCGCCACCTGAGGCGGTGGCCGCTTGATAAGCGAAAGGGCGGCGCAGGGGTCCGGTTCCGCGCCGATGGCGCGCTTGGGCTGCGGCCAGAATCGGCTATCCTTGATCCATGGAGTCGTCAGCCGCCCGGATCAGCCTCGTTCCCATCGACCGCCGCCAATCGGAGACGGCGCTCGCCATCGCGCGCGGCACGTCGCGTCTGTTGCGATCGCTGGGCTTTGCCACGATCAGCGAATTGCCTCTGCCTTCGGGACGCCGCGCCGATCTGGTGGCGCTCAACGAGCGCGGCGAGATCTGGATCGTCGAGATCAAATCGTCACTCGACGATCTACGCGCCGACCACAAATGGGAGGATTATCGCGCCCATTGCGACCGACTGTTCTTCGCCTTCACGCAGGACCTGCCCTGCGAGCTGTTTCCGAAAAGCACCGGGCTGATCGTGGCGGACGCTTATGGCGCCCATCTGCAGTGCGAGGCGCCCGAGCACAAACTGCCGGCGCCGACGCGCAAACTGATGACTGTCCGCTTCGCGCTCGCCGCGGCGCATCGGATGAACCGGTTGATCGACCCGCAGGGCCACGCGGAGGCTTAGTCCATCCGGGGGCTTATGGTTCGAGACGCGCGGCAAGCTGCGTTCCTCTTACCATGCGACGCAAGGCCGTACGACAGCATCCGGCGGAATCGATAAGCCGGAGATCGCCGTCAGAAATGGGCGGCGAGCAGATCGTACGAGCCCCGGCTGCCACGGACATAGACCTTGGCGGCGGCGGCACAGATGCGATCGCGGTGGGAATCGAACGCGGTCAGAAAGCCCGACTCGTCCGGACGGGTGTCGGGCTGAAGGCGTCGCAGCGCGCCTTCATCGACGAAGAACGAGGCTTCCATCGCGCTGTCATAGCCCCAGAAGCGTACGGCCCGCCGTGTGCGGTCGTAGGAGCGGCTGTGGTTTGGGAACTCAATCATGTGTGTGACCAATCAGGTTCGGATGGCGCCGCGGAGAGGCCGGACGTCATCCAGGGGGCGTCGCACGGCAGTGGTCGCCGGCGACAAAGGGGTTGCGCATCTCAATCGAACGCGGACGGCAGCGAGCCGTGGCGGAAGAAGACCTTGGGCTCATCGTCGTAGTCGCCCATGTCGGGATCGCCCGACGATGAGAAGGCGACGACGCCTGCCTTGCTCGACACCAGTCGTTCCGCGGTCCGGAGCGCGCTTGCTTCCGTCTTGCAGGCGATCGGCGTCTCGGCCTTGGCGCGTCCGCCCCGGCCGGTACTGAAGGCCTGGACGACATAGATCGTTTCGCGCGCCATGGTCTGTCCTTTGAACTATCGAGAACGATCGACCGCATCGTCAGTGAATTGCGTGCGGCGTTGCGTGGGCGCCGTCCAGGTCGATGCGCGGCAGAAATGCGTTAGCGCTTCTTCTTGTCGCCAGAGAAATCCGGCTGCCAGCCTCCGGTCTTCTGGCTCGGCGCTGCGGCGATGGACTTGGGCTTCTCCTTTTTGGGCTTCTTGGCTTCGCGATTGCCTTTTTGCTGACCTTTGGCCATGTCGGTCTCCTCGGCTCGGGGTGGAACTGGTTCAACGTGTCGGACGAGGGCGCCGCGTCGATGCTGCAGGCGCGGCGTCGCTGATCATCGGCCGGGTGGCCGCCGTTCCACCGGTTGCCGACAGGCGCGCGGTGGTCTGTTCTACGAATGCAGTACGGCAGCCGCGAGCACGAGCAGCAGAAGCGGAACAATGACGGGCGGACGATCCAGTCGCTCAGACGAAATCGCGACATAGGACACCCTTCGCATGTTGCGGCGGGAGTGCGCGCGACCCTCGGTCACCGGTGAATGCCGTCGAAATTACGGTGATTGCTCACCGTACACCCGGGCCGATGTAATAGCGAGGACCAAAGCGCCGCAAGCCGAGTACGACCTCCGGCCTGCTGCTCACGCCTTCGTGGCCGATGAGAAAGCGGTGGCTATTGGGCGCGGCAAGGCGCATGCTTCCCGAGGCTTCGGGGTTACCACGACGGGGCCTCTGAAAGGCAGGCGCAGATGAGCATCCGCTCGCAGCGCGAATTCGTCACCTTCAACCATCCATTCCGCATCAGGACCATCGAGCGTCTCCTGCCTGAGGGCACCTATGAGGTGGTCACGGACGATGAGATGATCGAGGGACTGTCCTTTGCGGCCTACCGTCGGGTGGCCACGATGATCATCGTTCCGGCCGCACACAGCGCCGCCATGGAGATGCTGTCGATCAGCTCGGCGGATCTTGCCGCTGCGCAGCGTGTCGATGCGAGTGCATCGGATGTCTGACGAGCCGCTCGATCTCGACCGTCATCGCGGCATGAGTGAGCAGAAGGCGGTGGACCTGCGCCGTGCGCTCGCGGAGGCGGAAAGTCATGCGCAGGAGTTGCGCCAGCGGCAGGCCGCGCTCGAAGGGCATCTGCTGGCGAATGCAGCGGCGTCCTGGCCGGAAGCGGCGGCAAAGGCACGCTATCTCCTCAACATCTACGCCGCGAGCCTTTCGGAACACGATACGAGACATCGCGAGCTGATCGCCTCCGTTCTCGCCGATTTTTCCCGGCTGAGCGGAGAGGACTGACCGCAACGGCGTCATGTTGCCTGTCCGGCCATCCGCGGCCGGCTGCCGGCCCGCGCCGAAGGTGTTGCAGGAGGATGGTACCGTCAGGGCCTCTGAAAGATTCCTGGCGGATCGATCCGGGACTATTACAGCGTTGCGACAGAGGTGATTGAACGCCGGCTCGGGCCATTTTCCCGGTTCTGCCCGACAATTGCCCTGCATGGGGCGCAACATGTCGCCACCTTATTAAGGCTTGACCGGTATTCAGACCCGGGGGTTCAGACAGGACGGCAGATGCGAAGGGTGGTCTTGGCGCTGGCACTGCTCTTCGCGACCAACGTTCGCGCGGAGGAAGTCGCGTTTTATGTCCTCGGCGTGGGCTCCGACTCCTGCGAGCGGTTCATCGCGGCCGCCGAGGAACAGCCGCCCGGCACCTACAAGGCGATCGGCAATGCCGACGGGCCCTATGTCAACAGCATTTCGAAATATCAGCAATGGATGATGGGCTACATCTCGGCCGTCAACGCCGCGCGCGGCGATGAAGGCATGCAGATCAAGCTCGATCTCACCGAGGTCGACAGCTGGATGCGCAATTGGTGCAGCCGCAACCAGCGGCGCACGGTCTTTCATGCGCTGCAGGCGTTCGTGAAGTCGCATTGATCCGTCCCGCGAACGGACGATGGTGCGATCAAGGATCGGGCCTTGCGCTGTTGGCAGTAAGAGCAGGATTTCGCGGTTGCGCGCCGATCGGAATGAGCGCGCGACGGGTCTGTCTCATCCGGATCCTCATCTCGGGACATGAGCCTCTGCGGCAGCCGGAGACGGCTACTCGCCAGCAAAGCTCACGCGCCAGCGTAAGAGGTCTTCAGCGCTGGCGCCGACCCCACCGCACACGATGACGACGATACGTCCGGCGCTTTGCAACACAGTCCTCGACTGTGTCAGCGCGGCGAGCGAAGCGCCGCATGCTGGCTCTACGACCACGCGGTGGTCGTCCATCAGCCGTAGACAGGCTTCGACCGCTTCGGCATCCGAGACGACGACGGATTCAATCCGATGGGACTGCGCCACCTCCAGCGCCCGGTGACAGACCGTCTTGGCTCCGAGCGACGTCGCGATGCTGTCTATCCTCGCGAGTGTGATCGGCTGACCGGCCGCAACCGCCTGAGCAAAAGAGTCGGCGCCGCGTGTTTCGACCGCGACGATCGGAACATCGCCCCAGCCGTTGCGATCCAGCCCTTCGGCGACACCGCAGAGGAGGCCACCTCCACCAACCGAGAGGACGATGGTATCTGGTTTCTCGCCTTCGGCGCGCAGTTCATCGACGAGGGTTGCGTGACCCGTCCAGAGCAGCGGATCGTCGAAAGGATGGATGAAGGCATCGGTTTGAGAGAGCATCGAGAGCGCGCATTCGTTCGCCTCGGTCCAGGACGAGCCGTGGACGACGATCTCCGCCCTTTCGAGCCCGATCATCGTCTTGGCGCGCTCGGACGTCGTGCTCGGTACGACCACGACGACCGGTATTCCAAGTTTGCGGCCGGCATGGGCGACCGCCAAGCCCGCATTGCCTCCGGAGGAGGACACGAAGCGGCGCGCGCCCCGGTTTCGGTGCACCATGCAGGCGTGGCCAACTCCGCGCGCCTTGAACGAGCCGGTGGGTTGGACGGCTTCCATCTTCAGATGGATGTCCTTGCCCAGGTTTACGGAAAGGCTGAGGGCCTGTACCAGCGGCGTTTGCCGATGAATCATCATGATACGCTTATGTCCATAGACTGCGGAGGGTACGTTGCTCGGTGGATCTCCACCGTCTCTTGTTGCGATCCGCCCGCCCTCTGCTCGGTGCGTGCTCAAGCTCAGGTCACTGCTCGATCAGCTGTCGGGCGTAGCGACGACTGCGCAGACGTTGCCTGGCCGCACTCGCCCCGGCTGTCGGCGGGCGAAGACGATACCGTCGGCATTGTAGGTGAGTACAACTGGCGGCTTGCGCGGATCGGTCAGGAAATGGATGCGTCCGGCGGTTTCACCGGCGCAGACGGGCTCACCGGGATGGTGCAGACCCTCAAAGACGCCATCCTCTCCGGCGATGACGTAGGATTGCGGCCCCAGTACCCGATGAAGGGTGCGCGACTCCGGTCGGGGGAGATCCAGTCCGGAATCGAACACGCCCCAATGCTGCAGAACGTTGAAAACGCCTCGGCGGCAAAGCGCGAGAGCATCACGATCGACCGTCCCGCGGCCTGCCATTTCCGTGCTGACGCAAGTCAGTCCAGCCGCAACAGCGGAAGCGACGCAGGTCCTCGTGTCGCCAAGGTTATCGAGCTGCACGTTGATGGACGCGCCAAAGGCAAGGACGGAGTCGAGATTGCGCTGCTGTTGCAAAGGGTCCTGCGCCGGTTGAACGAGGGCGCTTGGCACAATGTCGAGCGAGCTCCCGCCGGAATGCAGACTGAGGAAGGCGTCGGCGCGTGAGAGCAGCTCGTCGCTGAAGAAGGCGGCGATCTGCTGGGTGATCGACCCAGCGTGATCGCCAGGAAAAACACGATTGAGATTCAGCCCATCATCCGGCGAAGTTCGCTTGCCTGCCGTCGATGCCGGGATGTTGACGGAGGGAACAAGAATCAAGCGACCCTGAACCTGGGAGGGGGCGAGCGAGCGTATCAGCTCTCCAACAATAATCTGCCCCTCGTACTCGTCGCCGTGATTGCCGGCCTCGACGATGACCGTTGGTCCGGTGCCGTTGGCGACCACGGCGAGCGGAATGCGGACCGTGCCCCATGCATCATGGTCAGGTGACTGAGGAATATAGAGGAAGCCGACACTGCGCCCCGGTTCGTCGAGATCGACGTCAGAGAAATAGGTTTTGCAGTTCCCGTTCGATGCCGGGACGTGGGGTATGCTGCGGTCACGCAGCGGCATAGGAGCCGACGTCCCAGAGATGGACCTATGCGCATTCAGCATCCGATCGTCCTCTATTTTTGTGACGAAGCAACAATCGAATGGACGCTGAATTTCGACAAATACTATGTTCGGATATCGATCCATGCTGAATGGGTATATCAGTGGAGCTAAGACAGCTGCGCTTCTTTCTGTGTGTTGCGGACCATCGGAGTGTGGCCGCAGCGGCTCGGGTCCTGAACATCGCCCAGCCGGCTTTGTCACGTCAGATTTCGACGATGGAAGCCGAGATGGGGGCAAGGCTGTTCAATCGTCTGTCGCGTGGCGTCAGTCTGACCCGCTTCGGCCGCGAGCTGGAAGTTCGGGCGCGCGTGTTGATCGCACAGGCCGATCAGATGAGATCCGAAGTGGCGCAGGCATTTGCTGGCACGATCGGGCGGCTCAGAATTGGTGTCATCCCCGGCTACGGTTGGCTGCCGGGAATCACTGGGGCAGTGTCGGGTCTTGCCTCGAACCAGCGTGAGATAAGATTTGAGTTCGTCTCGTGCCTTTCCGGGGAACAGCTCGACCTGATCAAGTGCGGTCGGCTGGATGCCGGGTGCCTCGCGTGGCGTTCGCCGCAGGACCCCTCCCTGCGCGGTATTGTGATCCACACCGAAAAAATGGCGATTGCCATCCCCCGCAAATCCTCACTCGCGTCCAGTCGCGACCTTCGCCTGCGAGACTTCTCCGGGCAGACGTTTCTGACTTTTCCACGAGACAGATCGCCAGCGCATTACGATTCGTTGATGCGGAAATTCGCGCAGGCCGGCATCGAGCCGGCCGAAAGCGCCGCGACTGCGTCCGATAGCGCCACACTGCTTGGACTGGTCGCTGCCGGACTGGGCTTCGCTATCGTACCAGAAACCTTTGCGCGATATCATCAGAGCGAAATTGTGCTGCGCAAGGTTCCCGAACTCGATATTCCGTTCGAGCTTCAGTTGGTTTGGAGCGCCGATAATCGCGATCCACTATTGTTGGAGCTCGTCCGAGCATTCGAGCATCCATTGCCACCCGATGATCATTGATCGGGGGGCTGCGCGGAAGCGGTTGAGACGAGAGCGCGACATCATCTGCCCCCTGTTCTGCGTGCGCTCCGCATCCCTCTTCGGCGACGCTCCGAATAGGCACCGATATTCGATTATTGATCAACCCGTCATGCGGCAGATGCCGCCGGTGCGTGTTGCTTGCGCGCGGTGTTGGATGGATGCAGCGCGGGTGAAGGGAAGAGGCCTGTCGGCAGCTCGATGGCGAGCCGTCGGGGTATAGATCTACGGCGCGGTTTCCGCTGCGCCGCAGTCGGAGAGCCAGACGGAGGGCTTATTTCGGCGCGCGCTTGGCGAGGATGCGCTGCAGGGTCCGGCGGTGCATGTTGAGCCGGCGCGCCGTTTCCGAGACGTTGCGGTTGCACATCTCGTAGATGCGCTGGATGTGTTCCCAGCGCACGCGGTCGGCCGACATCGGGTTCTGCGGCAGTTCGGACTTCTCGCTGGTGGTCGCCAGCAGCGCGGCCACGACGTCGTCGGCATCGGCCGGCTTGGCGAGATAGTCCACGGCGCCCATTTTCACCGCGGTGACGGCGGTTGCGATGTTGCCATAGCCGGTCAGCACGATGGCGCGGGCGTCGGGGCGCTTGCGCTTCAGCGCCGAGACCACGTCGAGGCCGTTGCCATCGCCCAGTCGGAGGTCGACGACCGCGAAGGCAGGGGCGGCCTTGCCAATCTGCGAAATGCCCTCGGCCACGCTATCGCAGGACGTGACGGTAAAGCCGCGGCTCTCCATGGCGCGCGACAGCCGCTCCAGGAACGGCTTGTCGTCCTCGACGATCAGAAGAGAGCGGTCCGGGTGGTTCGTCAGTTCGGCGATGGCGCCCACGGTCATATTCCTCGAGAAGGCTCGATGTTGCGAGACGATCTGTTCCAGCATCATATGGTTTGCCGGGCAGGCGCTGCCAAGATCGCGCCTTGCCGCAGTCTGCGGCGTGACGCCGCGCATCGTGATGTTCTGTATGCCAGCCGCGATGCATCGGTTTGGCGCGGACGGCGCTATTCCGGCTCCGTCTGATCGCCGTCCTCGCTGGCCTCGAAGCGCCGGCGGGGCCATACGATCTGGACCACGGCGCCATGGTCCGGGAAGGTGCGATTGGTAAACGAGACCTTTGCGCCGGTGCGCTCCAGCAGGGTGCGGGCGATGAAGACGCCGAGACCCAGGCCGCCGGCCTGGTTGCCCCCTTGGGCGTCCTCTGTGCTGCGCCGACGGGACAGATAGGGCTCGCCGATTCGCTTGAGGATGTCTGGCGCGAAGCCGGGGCCGTCGTCCGAGATCACGAGCTCGACCGTCTCGTTGTTCCACCAGGCGTTGACCTCGACGGAATCGCGCGCGAAGTCGACGGCATTTTCCAGGATATTGCCAACGCCATAGAGGATCGCCGGGTTGCGGGTGCCGACCGGCTCCCTGGTCGCAGTCACCGCGACGCGAACCTTGATGTCCACGCCGAAATCGCGGTGCGGCGCCACCGTCTCCTCGATCAGGGTCGACAGCTTCATGCGGTCGAACATCGATCCCGTGGATGACAGCTGCGTGATCTTGCCGAGAATGTCACGGCAACGCTGGGCTTGCTCGCGCAGCGTCTTGATGTCCGAGGTCACCTGGCTGTTGTCCTGCAGCGCCCGCTCCAGCTCGCGCGAGATCAGCACGATGGTGGCGAGCGGCGTGCCGAGCTCATGCGCGGCGGCCGCCGCGAGCCCGTCCAGCTGGGTAAGATGCTGCTCGCGCGCCAGCACCAGCTCGGTGGCGGCGAGCGCGTTCGACAGCTTGCGCGCCTCTTCGGTGACCTGGAACGCGTACAGGCTGGTGACGCCGATCGCGAGCGCGATCGAGAGCCAGACGCCGAACAGGTAGATCGGCGGGAAGATCAGCGGCTCCTCGCCCTCCCAGGGCAGCGGCAGATGCATGAAGAACAGGGCGGTGGCGCAGGCGACCGCGAGCAGGCCGAGCGTGATCGTCAAGCGTACGGGCAGGGCGGTCGCCGAGATCAGCACCGGTGCCAGGAACATGTAGGAGAACGGGTTCTCCAGCCCGCCGGTCAGATAGAGCAGCACCGTCAGCTCGATGATGTTGAGCGCGAGCAGGCCGCCGGCATGCGCCGGCTCCAATAGCTGCATCGGGTTGAAGGCGATCTGCAGGCCGAGATTGAGCAGCGCGGACACGCTGATCACCGCGAGGCAGGGCACCACCGGCAGGTCAAATTCCAGCCCCTGTACGACGATGAAGATCGCGCTCAGCTGCCCAAGGGCCGCCAGCCAGCGCAGCCGCAGAATGGTGTCGAGCCGGACGCGCTGCCGCGGATGGCGATAGTCGGTGTCGGGCGTGTCGATGATCAGCGTGTCGGTCATGGTGGGAACTTAATGCCGCGCATGTGCGGCGACAAATCGGACCGGCCGTTGGTGGCCTGTTGCGGTTTGCGGCACAATGCCTCAATGAACTCCCGACATGACGCAAGATGACGCAGCATTGCCTCCAGCCTCGGCTTCTGGTCCCGCTTCGCCAGCGATCGCCGTGGCGCGGCTAACCAAGATCTACAAGACCGCGACGGCGGTCGACGGCATCTCCTTTGCGATCCGCCGCGGCAGCATCACCGGATTGCTGGGCGGCAACGGCGCCGGCAAGACCACCACGATCGCGATGATCATGGGGCTGGTGCAGCCGACCTCGGGGCAGGTCGAGGTGCTCGGTCACAGCATGCCGGAGGAGAGCGCGGCCGTGCTGGGGCGGATGAATTTCGAGAGCCCCTATGTCGACATGCCGATGCGGCTTACGGTGCGCCAGAACCTCACCATCTTCGGCCGGCTCTACGCGGTCGATCATCTGAAGGAACGCATCGCCGAGCTTGCGTCGCAGCTCGACCTGACCGACTTCATCGATCGGGCCAGCGGCAAGCTGTCCGCGGGGCAAAAGACCCGCGTGGCCTTGGCCAAGGCGCTGATCAACGACCCCGAGCTGCTGCTGCTGGACGAGCCGACGGCCTCGCTCGACCCCGACACTGCGGATTGGGTCCGGGGCCATCTCGAGCGCTACCGTCAGCGCCGTGGCGCCACCATCCTGCTCGCGTCGCACAACATGCTCGAGGTCGAGCGTCTCTGCGATCGCGTCATCATCATGAAGCGCGGCCGCATCGAGGACGACGACAGCCCGGCCGGGATCATGGTGCGCTACAACCGCTCGACGCTCGAGGAGGTCTTCCTCGACGTCGCCCGCGGCCGCGACCGGGAGGCGGCGCAATGAACGACCTCTCCTTACACATTGCCCCGCATCGCATCGGCGCAATGGTCCTGCGCTATTGGTATCTCCTGCTGTCGTCCTGGCCGCGGCTCCTGGAGCTGATGTACTGGCCGACCCTGCAGATCATCACCTGGGGCTTCCTGCAGACCTATATCGCCAGCAATGCCGGGTTCTTCGCCAGGGCCGGCGGCACGCTGATCGGCGCCGTGATCCTGTGGGACATCCTGTTCCGCGGCCAACTCGGCTTCTCGATCTCCTTCCTCGAGGAGATGTGGGCGCGCAACATCGGCAATCTGATGATGAGCCCGCTGACCCCGGTCGAATTCCTGCTGGCGCTGATGACCATGAGCCTGATCCGGCTCGCCATCGGCATCATCCCGATGACCCTGATCGCGGTCTGGTTCTTCGATTTCAACTTCTACAGCCTCGGCCTGCCGCTAATCGCGTTCTTCTGCAACCTGATCTTCACCTCTTGGGCGGTCGGCATCTTCGTGTCGGGCCTGGTGCTGCGCAACGGGCTCGGCGCCGAGAGCATCGTCTGGACCCTGATGTTTGCGCTGATGCCGCTGACCTGCGTGTATTATCCGGTGCAAGTGCTGCCGCATTGGCTGCAGTGGGTCGCCTGGTCGCTCCCGCCGACCTACGTGTTCGAAGGCATGCGCGCGCTGCTCTCCGATCACGTCTTCCGCTCCGACCTGATGCTGACCGCGCTCGGGCTCAATGCCGCCCTGCTATTGGCGTCGTTTGCGGCATTCATTGCCCTTTTGCGCAGCGCGCGCCGTGCCGGCTCGCTGCTGTCATCCGGTGAATAATTTGCTTTTTCCCGTGGATTTTCGGGCTCATTTCGCTGCTTTGAGGCGCCAACTCGTACAACACCGCATTGACGCTTAATTACGCATTCGGCAGTATGCTGCGTTGCAGAGAGGGTTGAACGAGAATGCCGATAGGTGAGTTTGGCGGTGCGCCGCCCCTGGCGTCGGAAGGCAGTCCTGTCCTGACGACGCCGATGTACTGGATGTACGAAATGGCGCATGCCTCGCTCAATCCGGCGCGCGCTGTCACGGATGCCGCCAAGATCCTGTTTCAGAATCCGCTCAATCCCTGGGCGCATACCGAGATGGGCAAGTCGATCGCCGCGGCCTGCGAACTGTTCGAACGCACCACGCGCCGCTACGGCAAGCCCGAATGGGGCCTCGACGAGACCGAGGTGAATGGCATCAGGACCCCGGTCGAGGTCAGGTCCATCTGGGAAAAGCCGTTCTGTCGTCTGCTCTATTTCGACCGCAAGCTGACCCGCCCGCTGCGCGAGCCGCAGCCGCGGCTCCTGATCGTGGCGCCGATGTCCGGCCATTACGCGACCCTGCTGCGTGGCACGGTGGAGGCGTTCCTGCCGACCCATGAGGTCTATATTACCGACTGGGCGGATGCGCGGATGGTGCCGCTGGCCGAAGGCCGCTTCGATCTCGACGATTACATCGATTACGTCATCGAGATGCTGCGCTTCCTCGGCACCAACATGCACGTGATGGCGGTATGCCAGCCGGCGGTGCCGGTGCTGGCGGCGGTGTCCGTCATGGAGGCCGAGCGTGATCCGTTCGCGCCGATCTCGATGACCTTGATGGGCGGGCCGATCGATACGCGGCGCAATCCAACGGCGGTGAACAATCTCGCACAGGAGCGCGGCATCGACTGGTTCCGCAACCACGTTATCACCAAAGTGCCGTTCCCGCATCCCGGCGTGATGCGTGACGTCTATCCGGGCTTCCTGCAGCTGAACGGGTTCATCAGCATGAACCTCGACCGCCATGTCGACGCTCACAAGGCGCTGTTCGCCAACCTCGTGAAGGGTGACGGCGACCAGGTCGACAAGCATCGCGATTTCTACGACGAGTACCTCGCCGTCATGGATCTGGCTGCGGAATATTATTTGCAGACAGTGGAGACGGTGTTCATCCGCCACGCGCTGCCGAAGGGCGAGATGACGCATCGTGGCGTGCTCGTCGACCCGTCGAAGGTGACGCGCGTCGCGCTGATGACGGTGGAAGGAGAGAAGGACGACATCTCCGGTCTCGGCCAGACCGAAGCGACGCATGGTTTGTGCTCGTCGATCCCTGATCATCGTCGGGTTCACTACGTGCAGCCGGGTGTCGGACATTACGGCGTGTTCAATGGCTCGCGATTCAAGTCGGAGATCGTGCCCCGCATCAACGATTTCATGCTGTCGGCAGCCGATCCGAAGTCGCTGCTCGCCATTGCGGCTGAATAAGCGACAACAACGTTCACCGCGCATCCGAATCCGGCTGCGCGGTAACTCCTTGAAGAGATGTCGGAAACCTGATTTCCAGACTGACTCAAGCAGTGAATGTGGCGTCGCTGCTTGAGCGACGCTCTTGAATCTGAATTCATCTCATGCGCGGCGCGCGAGCCCCAACGGCTAGGGGGCGGAACCGGCGGGCCCCCTGTATGTTGGGCAAATGATTTGTTTTTGCGCCGACCGATTTCCCTGGCGGTGGATATGGCAAAATCCGGGCGAGTTCTTCCCTCCCGGACTGACAGAAATGGCCACTCGCGCGCTACTCTATCGGCGGCCCGCCGAACCTTCGCGTCTTCTCGTCAAGCATGGCTCGCAAATCTACTCGATTAGATTGCGGCGTCACCGTCGTGCGCGACGTTATACCCTGAGAATTCATCCGTCGGATCGCGAAGCGATCCTGACGATGCCGCCGCGTGGCACCATTGTCGAAGCGAAAGACTTCGCGCAACGACACGGTGCGTGGATCGCGGCGCGTCTCGGTCGTCTGCCCAAGGCGGCGCCGTTCCTGCCGGGCACGCTGGTGCCGCTGCGCGGCGTGCCACACAAGATCGTTCACCGCGCGGGCGAGCGCGGCACGGTCTGGACCGAGACCCGCGACAGCGGTGAGAAGATCCTGTGTGTGGCCGGTGCGATCGAGCACACCGAGCGCCGTGTGCTCGACTTCCTCAAGCGCGAGGCCCGCCGCGACCTGCAGAAGGCGGCTGACGCCTATGCCGAACAGCTCGGCGTCAAGGTGAAGCGGCTGTCGATCCGCGACCAGTCGAGCCGCTGGGGAAGCTGCACCTCGGCCGGCTCGCTGTCATTCTCCTGGCGCCTGATCCTGGCGCCGGCCTTCGTGCTCGACTACCTCGCCGCCCACGAGGTCGCGCATCTCGTGGAGATGAACCACTCGCCGCGGTTCTGGAAGGTCTGTGGCAAGATCTGCTCCTCGGTCGACCGTGCGAAGAAGTGGCTCGACACCTGCGGTAATGATCTGCACCGTTACGGCGTCGACGATTGACGCCAACGGTTCTGCGAATTGCCGATTGATCATTGTGAATGGCCCGGCCTCTGATCCGGGCCATTTCGCTTTTGTGCCTCCGATTAATCGATGTGGAATGCCGACCCCGGCTATCGAATTCTTAAGCGTGCCGACGGCGCGAGCTCAAGATCGGGCCGAATGCCAGGCCGCCTTAACGTGGCTGTAACGCTGTGCTCGTCAGATTTGACACCATCAGCCCACGGTGACGTCCCAGCCAGGCGCCGGGAGTTTTTCCTGCAACCAAAGCGCAGATCGTTTCTCCCAAAACGTGCAGCGCGCCCCGAATCGAACGATGCTTGCAAGCGAGTTCCCACCGGCCGCATCTGCGAACCTGCTTTCGGCCGCGCTCGACCGTGTCTCCGAGGCGATTCTCTTTCTCGACGCAGAGGGCCGTGTCCATCACGCCAACCAGGCGGCGGTTGCCTTGTTGCGACGTGACCTCAAGGACCTGATCGGCGCCGATCTCGATAGTCTCGGCCTGCCGGCAGACCAGCTTCCGGCAATGACGGAGGGCGAGGCCGAGGCGCCTGCAGATGCGCCACACGCGGCAGAGGCGGGCGATGCCGGCCGTGAGATGATGCTCCGCCACGCGGATGGCTCCCGCAGCCGGGTGCGTGCCATCGTGCGCGATCTCCCGTCCGACCACGCGCCGATCCAGTCGCTGCTGCTGCTGCGTGACGTGACGTCGGACGTCCAGCTGCGCGAGCGCAACGCGCTGCTGACCTCGGTCGCCGACCGCAGCAACCGCGCCGTCATCGTCACCGACCATGAGTTGAAGATCCTCTATACCAACGCGGCCTTCTGCAGCATCTTCGGCTACAGCAGCGCGGAGGTGCTCGGGCGTCAGGTTGAAACTCTTCTGGTCGGCCCCTGTACCGATCCCGCGACAATCGAACGCCTGAAGCAATGCGTGGAGGATGATCGGGGCGTCGAGGACGACCTGATGATCTACGACAAAGCGGGTTGCGAGATCTGGACCACGGCCCACGTCAAGGCGCACCGCAACCAGCGCGGCAAGGTCAAATATCTGGTCGGGCTGCTCAGCGATATCCGCGAGACCAAGCAGCTGCGCTCCCTGCAGCAGCTGATCATGTCGTCCTTGGCCTCCGACATCGCGATCGCCACCATCGCCGACCAGCTCTGCCGCCGGGTCGAAGAGCTCGCCCCCGACGTCGTCTGCTCGATCCTGCATGTCGACTCGGAGGGACGGATTCATCCGCTCGGCGGCCCGAGCCTGCCGGCGGACTACTCGGCTGGCCTGGACGGTGTAGCGATCGGTCCCGATGTCGGTTCCTGCGGCACGGCAGCCTTTCTGTGCGAGCCGGTGCTGGCCCGCGACCTCGACACCGATCCACGTTGGCAGCCCTATAAGGCTGGGCCGCTCGGCGCCGGGCTGCGCGCCTGCTGGTCGACGCCCATCCAGGGCAAGGATGGCCGGGTGATCGGCACCTTCGCCTTCTATTTCCGCGAATGCCGAGGCCCGAGCCCCTGGCACGAGCAGATCGTCGCCGCCTGCGTCCAGCTCGGCGCGCTCGCCATCGAGCGGCAGGAGGTCAGGTCGACGATCTCGCAGGTTGCCTATCACGACATGCTGACGGGCCTGCCCAACCGCGCCCGCATCCCATCGATGATCGCCGAGGCCATCAAGGCCTGTCCGGAGGGCAGCCATCTCGCGATCGCCTTCCTCGACGCCGACAATTTCAAGGACGTCAACGATACGCTGGGTCATGCCGCCGGCGACGAGTTCCTGGTCGCCTTCGCCAACCGTCTCCGGGCGCAGATCCGCCCCGGTGACATGCTGGGCCGGCTCGGCGGCGACGAGTTCGTGATCGTGCTGCAGAACCGCGATGCCCTCGAGGCGTCGCTGGCTGCGGCGCGGATCACCGCCGCGCTGGCGATGCCGCTGACGATCGGCAAGCGCCAGGTGCCGATGTCGGCGAGCATGGGGCTCAGCCTGTATCCGGACAACGCCACCGACATCGAGACCCTGATCAAGCAGGCCGATGCAGCGATGTACAAGGCCAAGCGCGCCGGGCGCGCCACCTATCGCTTCTTCAGCGCCGACATCGACAAGCTCGCCGAGGAACGGCTGATGCACTCGACCGCGCTGCGCGAGGCGATCGCGAGCGAGGCCCTGACGCTGAATTATCAGCCGCAGATCTGCACCCGAAACGGCGCGATCCATGGCGTCGAGGCGCTGGCGCGCTGGCATGATCCGGTACTGGGTGAGGTCTCACCTGCCAAGTTCATTCCGCTCGCCGAGGAATGCGGTCTGATCGAGCAGATCGGTGTGTGGTCGATCAAGCAGGCCTGCCAGCAGATGGCGTCGTGGCGGCGCGCCGGTCTCGACATCCCCTGCATCTCGGTGAACCTGTCGCCGATCAACTTCCAGAACGTCAATCTGGCGGCCGTGGTGGCTCAGATCCTGGCTGCCAACGACCTGCCGGCGAAGATGCTGATGCTCGAGATCACCGAGGGCGTGATTCTCAATGAGCGCGCCACCGTGATCGCCACCATGAGCGAGCTGCGCAACATGGGGGTGGGCCTGTCGCTGGACGATTTCGGTACCGGCTATTCCAGCCTCAGCCGTCTGGCGCAGCTGCCGATCCACGAACTCAAGATCGACCGCAGCTTCATGCGCGATTTCGAGAACGACCAGGGCACGCGGGCGATCGTGACCGCCGTGGTCAGGGTCGGCCAGAGCCTGGACGTCAAGGTCGTCGCCGAGGGCGTCGAAACCGAGCCGCAGCGGCGGCTGCTGGCCGAGCTTGGCTGCGATGCGATGCAGGGCTTCCTGTTCGCGCGGCCGATGGCCGCTGGAGCGTTCAGCCGCTGGCTGCTGGACTACAGCGCGCATCGCGCCAGCCTCATGCTGCGGCAGGTCGGCCGCGCACTGGCGCAGGCGGCCGGCGTCAGCGAGGTCAGCGAGGGCGAGCGCTTATCGCCTGCTGCGATCGCCGCAGCCAGTTGATCGCTGCAAGCCGTCGCCCGCCGCGGCGGCGGGTCTCAAGCTAGCGCTGACCACCAAACAACCGGTCCACTAGCCAGCCGTCGAGCCCGGCGGCCGCTTCGGGCCGTGTCGTGCCGCGACCCGAAGGCGCGGCCCGCGCGGTGGTGGCTGCATTGGCTCCCGGCGCCGAGGGCGCGCTGATCTGCGAGGTGATCTGCGCTAAGGTCGGCGCGAGCCCGGAGCCCTGCGCATTCGGCAGCGCCGCGACCGGCACGCCTTGATGCGCCGCGCGCATGAAGCGGGTCCAGACCTCGACCGGCAGGCCACCGCCGGTCGCTTTCTTGGTCGGCGAATTGTCGTCATTGCCGAGCCAGACGCCGGTGACCAGGCGTGCCGTGTAGCCGATGAACCAGGCGTCGCGGAAATCCTGGCTGGTGCCGGTCTTGCCGGCGGCGACCCAGCCGGGGATCTCGGCCTTCTTGGCCGTGCCCGAGATCAGCGTTTCCTGCATCATCTGGTTCATCATCGCGGCATTGCGCGGCTCGATCACCTGCGCCGGCGGCTCGCTCTGGCGCATGTAGAGCAGCTTGCCGTCGAGCGTCTTGATCCGCGTCACGACATGCGGCGACACGCCGACGCCGCCATTGGCAAACGGCGCATAGGCGCCGACCAGCTCGATCATCGACACTTCTGACGTGCCGAGCGCGATCGACGGGTTGGGATCGAGCTTCGAGGCGATGCCGAGCCGATGCGCGGTCCGCACCACGTTCTTCGGTCCGACCTCGAGGCCGACGCGGACCGCGACGGTGTTGAGCGACATGGCCAGGGCTTGGGTCAGCGTCACCGGGCCGAAATATTCGCGGCTGTAGTTCTCCGGCTTCCAGCCCTTCAGATCGAGCGGCGCGTCCTGGCGCACCGTGTCGGGGGTGAGGCCCTGCTCGATCGCGGTGAGATAGACGAATGGCTTGAACGCCGAGCCGGGTTGGCGCTTGGCCGTGACCGCGCGGTTGAACTGGCTGTCCGCATAGTTGCGGCCGCCGACCATGGCGCGCACTGCGCCATCCGGCGTCATCGCCACCAGCGCGCCCTGGCTGACATTGAACTTGACGCTCTTGGCCGCGAGTTCGTCGATGACGGCCGCCTCGGCAACGGCCTGCAGCTTCGGATCGATCGTGGTCTCGACCACGATCGACTGCTCGATCTGGCCGACGAGGTCGTCGAGCACCTCGCCGATCCAATCCGCCACATAGTTCACGGTGCCGGCGCCGGCCGGCTTCACCGCGACGGACGGATGCGCGATCTGAGCCTGCGCCTGGGCATCGGTGATGAACTTGGCGTCGGCCATCGCCGCGAGCACGGTCTGCGCGCGTTTGGCGGCGCCCTCGGGGTTGCGGTTCGGCGCCAGCCGCGACGGCGATTTGACGAGACCGGCGAGCATCGCGGCCTCGCCGATCGTCACCTGCTTCGCCGACTTGCCGAAATAGCGCTGTGCCGCGGCCTCGACCCCATAGGCGCCGGAGCCGAAATAGACGCGGTTCAGATACAGTTCCAGGATCTCGCGCTTGGAATATTTGCGCTCCAGCCACAGCGCGAGCTCGGCCTCCTGCAGCTTGCGCGCCAGCGTGCGTTCCTGGGTCAGGAAGAGATTCTTGGCGAGCTGCTGCGTCAGGGTCGAGCCGCCTTGCGACACGCCGCGATGCAGGATGTTGGCGACGACGGCCCGGGCGATACCGATCGGATCAATGCCCCAATGCTGGTAGAAGCGGCGGTCCTCGATGGCGATGAAGGCCTTGGGCAGATAGGGCGGCAGATCTTTCAGCGCGACATTGGCGCCGGCCATCTCGCCGCGCTGTGCCAGCATGGTGCCGTCGACACCGACGATGTCGATGGTCGGCGGGCGCTTGGGAATCTCCAGCGACTGGATCGGCGGCAGATGCGCGCCGGCCCAGACGACGACGCCGACCAATGCGATCAACCCCCAAAGGCCGCAGACCAGCGCCCAATAGGCCATGCGTCCGAGCGATAGTCCCCAGCGGGATTTGCCGCGGCTCGGCTTCGGTCTGGGTGGTGCGGCCTTGGGCTCGCGCGCCAGCACATCGTCCTGGTCGTCGGGCTCGACCGGCTTTTTCTTCGCAGCCGATTTCTTCGGGGCGTCTTCGCCGGCGGGGATGCGATCCTTGGGATCGAGACGCAGATCGGCCATCGCCGCCGCAAGGCCGAATCGCGGCTCCTTGCGCCCGCCGCCCTGTTTCCGTCCCCGCGCCATACGCAACCCGAGCCCGCGACCTGCCGTCCAGCCACGTTAATGTCCGGAGTTTAAGGGGCAGTTAGGAAGAGCTTAACGCGCGATTAGGAGTTTCGCGCCGCTAACACGGCGTTATGGTTAAGTTCCGGTAAACAACAATCAGGCGAGGATAATCATGGGGCATATCGATCCCACCAAGGAGGTGTTTGCGCAGTTCCGGGAAAATGACCGCCCAGGCCCGATCCACATGCTGAACCTGGTCCGGCTGCGCAAGGAGGCGGCCTATCCCGACGGACGCCAGGTGAGCGGCGCCGAAGCCTATGCGGCCTATGGCCGCGAGAGCGGTCCGGTGTTCGAGCGCCTCGGCGGCCGCATCGTCTGGCAGGGCCGCTTCGAGCTGATGCTGATCGGTCCGCAGGAGGAACGCTGGGACCATTGCTTCATCGCCGAATACCCATCCGTTCAGGCCTTCGTCGAGATGATCCGCGATCCGGTCTATCGCGAGGCGGTGAAGCACCGCCAGGCCGCGGTGGAGGACTCGCGCCTGATCCGTCACGCCGTGCTGCCGGTGGGGAAAAATTTTGGCGAGGTGCCGGGGTGATACTCCTGCCGGTGAGGTGACGAGCTGTCTCGGCAGCGACAGCCTCCTCGATGATCGGCCGTGAAGCTGGCGATCACAGAACGCTGTCGTCCCGGGCAAGCCCGGTGACGCAACGCGTCAGCGGGCGCCGACCCGGGACCCATACCGCGTGATCTATCTTGTGGCCGGTCGCACGTTGCACCGGTCCTGCCCTAAACCCTGCCCCGGGGTTATGGGTCCCTGCGTTCGCTGGGACCACACCGGCCGTGGAGCGGCAGTCGGGCTAGTAGACCGACAGATCGATGGCGTAGCTCCTAGCGCAGGCTGGCCTCGTGACAGCAGCCTTGCGCGATACATAAGTTTATGCTTATGTATTTTACATGATCGAGAGCGAAATCTTCAAGGCTTTGGCCGATCCGACGCGATACGCGATCTTCGAGAAGCTGGCGACCGGCAGCATGAATGCCGGCGCCCTTCGCGAGGGATTGACGATCAGCCAGCCGGCGATGTCGCAGCACCTCGCGGTGTTGCGCAACGCCGGGCTGGTGCGGGAAGAACGACAGGGGCGTTTCGTCAATTACGAGGTCGATCCGGCCGGCTTGGCGCTGATCGCGCGCTGGCTGGCGAAGTATCGCGCCTACTGGCCGTCACGGGTCGATGCGTTGAAAACCTTGCTGAAGGACATGGACCAATGACCGATCTCAAGGCTGACCAGCAAGGCGAAGCTCTCGTGCTCGACTACGAACTCGACGCACCGCCGGAGAAGGTCTGGCGTGCCATCAGTAGTCCCGCGCTGCGCGAGACCTGGCTGCCCTCAGGAGAACTGGCCGATGCCGCGCCGGTGTCCTCGACGCCCGGCGAAGAGGTCCGCTACCGGATGCGCGACGACGAACCGCCCTACCTTGAAAGCATCGTGACGTTCCAGGTCATGCCGAATGCCGTGGGCGGCACGACGCTCAGAATCATCCACGGACTGGTTGTCACGGCGCAGATGCGGCGGACGTCGCCCGCGGCGAACAGCAACCAGCGCTGTCTGATGCGCGCGGCCTGACGTTTCAACTCATCAACACCTCACCGAACCCGGGAGCTCGCGCATGCGCGAAACGATGCAACTCGTCCCTATGGTCATCGAGCAGTCAAGCCGGGGAGAGCGATCCTTCGATATCTATTCGCGGCTGCTCCGCGAGCGGATCGTCTTCCTCAACGGCGAAGTCAACGACACCGTCTCGGCCCTGGTCTGTGCGCAGCTGCTGTTTCTCGAGGCTGAGAACCCAAAGCGGCCGATCCATCTCTACATCAATTCGCCAGGCGGCGTCGTGACCAGCGGGTTGGCGATGTACGACACGATGCAATACGTCAAGGCGCCGGTGCACACGCTCTGCATGGGAACGGCGCGATCGATGGGCTCGTTTCTTCTCATGGCCGGCGAGCCGGGTGAGCGGACTGCGCTGCCCAATGCGAGCCTGCACGTCCATCAGCCGCTTGGCGGCTTTCAGGGACAGGCGTCCGATATCATGATCCACGCCAGGGAGATGGAGCAGACCAAGCGCCGGATGATCCGGCTCTATGCCGAGCATTGTGGACGGAGCTATGAGGATGTCGAGCGCACGCTGGATCGCGATCATTTCATGACGGCCGACGAAGCCTTGCAGTGGGGCTTGATTGACCGCGTCGTGAAGCAGAGGAATAGCGCCGATTGCTGATTCGGCCGCTCATGAACCGTTGAAGTGTGCCCAAACAACCGTTGTCGTCACCCGCGAAAGCGGGGGACCCAGTATTCCGAGAGGGTTGTGATCAACCGAGAAGCCTCGGCGTACTGGATGCCCCGCCTGCGCAGGACATGACATCGGCTGTCGCGGAAGCAGGGTGTCTTACCCCGCAGCCCCCGTGTCCTCGATGATCGGGCCGAACAGTTCCCAGCGCTCGCCGTTGAAGCGCATCATCTGCATCTGCTTGTTGATGCGGAAATCGGTGGGCGAGGTATTGATCGACAGGCCGGGCAGCGCCAGGCTCGGGACGAAGCCCTTGATGTTGGCGGCCTGGCGCATGACGTTTTCGCGCGTCAGGTCGTCGCCGCACTGGCGCAGGATCTGCACCAGCAGCTCTGCGGTCGAATAGCCATAGGTGTTGACCGTGTTGAGCTTGTCGCCCTCCGGATAGTATTTGTCCATGAACTCGAAATAGGCCTTCACGCCCGGATCGTCCTTCCATTGCGGATCGGCCGGGTCCTTGCCGTAATTGGTGCTGATGATGTCCTTGGAGATGTCGAGCCCGGCCGGCTTCAATGTCGCCGACACCGGGCTGGCATTGATGTCGAGGATGTGCACCGGCTTCCAGCCGAGATCGGCCAGCTTCTTGATCGCCTGCGCCGCGAATTTCGGCGTTGAGGCATTGTACAGCAGATCCGCACCCGACGATTTCAGCTTGACGATCTGCGAGTCGACTGTCGGATCGGAAAGCTCGTACGACGCTTCCGCGACGATCATCGAATCCGCCTTGGCGCCGAGGCCGCTGCGCAGGCCGGCAATGTAGTCGCGGCCGAGATCGTCGTTCTGGTAGAGGATGCCGATCTTGGCGTTGGGGTGGTTGGCGAGGATGTATTTCGCGTAGATCCGTCCCTCTGACTGGTAGTTCGGATTATAGGCGATGGTCCACGGGAAGTTCTGCGGGTCGGTGAAGCGCGAGGCGCCGGTCGAGGCCAGCAGTTGCGGCACCTTCTTGCCGTTGAGATATTTCTGCACGGCGGCGTTGGACGGTGTGCCAATGATCTGGAAGGTGAACAGCACCTCGTCGCCTTCCACCAGCTTGCGTACCTGCTCGACCGCCTTGGGCGGCGAATAGGCGTCGTCATACTGGATCAGGTTGAGCTTGCGTCCGTTGATGCCGCCCTTGTCGTTGATCATCCTGAGATAGGCAGCCTGGGTCTTGCCGATGCCGGCATAGGCCGAGGCCGGGCCGGAGAACGGCACGGTCTGGCCGATCTTGATTTCGGTGTCGGTGGCGCCGATGTCGTATTTCTTCTGGGCGAAGGCTGATGAAGCAGGCAGCGCGACGGCAAGCGCCGTAGCAAGCGCCATCGCACATGTTTTGGCGCCGAGACCGAACAGTGACGTTCTCATGCGAGTCCTCCTCCGGTGAGATAGGCCGATGGTCTTCTTGGTTGTTATGTCGCCATCGCTACACGCGAGTGTGGAGGAAGCAAGTCGACAACGCAACGTTTCGTGGCGCGACGAACGGGCGCATTCTGTGCCGCAACGCAAAACGGGGCCGCGCAATCGCGCAGCCCCGTACCGTTGATCAGCGTGTTCGATGACGACTGCCGACTACTCTATTCTGTGGCGCGGCAACGGAGGTTCACCTCTCCCCGATGGGGAGAGGTGAACTGAGATCGTGGCAGCTAACTTGGTCAGATCGCGCGTGAGCCAGCTAACCCGCCGCGCCCTTGTCCTCCAGGATCGGGCCGAACAGTTCCCAGCGCTCGCCGTTGAACTTCATCATCTGCAGCTGCTTGTTGACGCGATAATCCGTCGGCGAGGTGTTGATCTTCATGCCGGGCAGCGCGAGGTCGCCGACCACGTCCTTGAGAGAGGCCGCCTGCTTCATGACGTTCTCGCGGGTGAGGTTGTCGCCGCACATTTCGAGCACGCGGGCGAGTAGCTGGGCGGTCGAATAGCCGTAGGTGTTGAAGTTCGAGTTCTTGTCGCCGTCGGGATAATACTTGGCCATGAAGTCGAGATAGCGCTTCAGCCCGGCATCGTCCTTCCAGGTCGGGTCCAGCGGCTCCTTGCCGTAATTGACCGAGATCACGCCCTTGGCGGCGTCGAGGCCGGCCGGCTGCATGACGGCGCCGACGGAGGTCGCGTTGATGTCGACGATGTGCACCGGCTTCCAATTGAGCTCGTGCAGCTTCTTGATCGCCTGCGCGGCCTGCTTCGGGGTGGCGGCGGAGAACAGCAGGTCGACGCCGGCCGATTTCAGCTTCAGGATCTGCGAATCGATGGTCGGGTCGGACACCTCGTAGGACGCCTCGGCGACGATCATCGTCCCGGCCTTGTCGCCGAGTCCGGCCTTGATGCCGTTGAGATAGTCCTTGCCGAGATCGTCGTTCTGATAGAGCACGCCGACCTTGGTGGTGGGATGCTCCTTCAGAATGTACTGTCCGTAGATGCGGCCCTCGGTGAAGTAGTTGGGATTGTATCCCATGGTCCAGGGGAAGTTCTTCGGATCGGTGAATTTGGAGGCGCCGGTCGCGGCGAACAGCTGCGGCACCTTCTTGGCGTTCAGATATTTCTGGACTGCGGCGTTGGACGGCGTGCCGATGATCTGGAACGTCAGCAGCACCTCGTCGTCCTCGACCAGCTTGCGGACCTGCTCGACGGCCTTTGGCGGCGAATAGGCGTCGTCATACTGGATCAGCTTGATCTTTCGGCCGTTGATGCCACCCTGCTCGTTGATCATGTTGAAATAGGCGGCCTGCGTCTTGCCGATCGAGGCATAGGCCGAAGCGGGACCCGAGAACGGCACGGTCTGGCCGACCTTGATCTCGGTGTCCGAGGCGCCGGGATCGTACTTCTTCTGGGCCGAGGCAGAGGTGACGGAGAGGGTGACGGCCAAAGCGGCCGCTCCCGCGAGACGGAAAAATCCCTGTCGCATGGGGGCTATCGTTCCTCCTGATTTGTTATGCGGCTGGTCTGCCCGGCCGGGCGCCATCGCTTTCGGCAGTGTGGAGGAAGGGCTTGGCGGACGCAAGGCGAGGGGACAGGGGGCGGCGGTTCCGCGGGGGTGAGGACGCGGGATGCGGATCATGATGTGACTCGGCCTGTCGCGAGCTCTGCCAACGCCCCACATTCAGTGTCGTCCCGGCCAAGCCCTGGCGTCGCGCAGCGACGTCGGGGCGCAGAGCCGGGATCCGTCACCACGGGCCGTCGTGTGGCGAAGATTCGGAGTTGCGATTCTGCCTCGAACGGCTCCCTGGGAGTATGGGTCCCGGGTCGGCGCACGCCGGCGCGTTGCGCCGCCCTGCTTGCCCGGGACGACACCAGTGATGGGGTGCAGTCCGCCTCAGCCCGCCAGCCAGACCAGCACCAGGCCGATGGTGGCCGGCACGCTCTGGATGAACAGGATCTTGCGGCTGGCGGTGGCAGCGCCGTAGAGGCCGGCCACCAGGACGCAGAGCAGGAAGAACAGCTTGATCTGGAAGCCGAAGGCCGGCGTCGGGTGCGCGAGGCCCCAGAACAGGCCGGCGGCGAGGAAGCCGTTATAGAGGCCCTGATTGGCGCCGAGCACCTTGGTGGCCTCCGCGCGCTCGGGCGTGTTGTTGAACGCCTTGAGGCCGGCCGGCTTGGTCCAAAGAAACATCTCGAGCACGAGAATATAGACATGCAGCAGGCCGATCAGCCCGACGACGATATTTGCAATCAATGCCATGGTTCGGCTCCCCCAAGCCCATCAGGACCGGCGGTGGTGCCGGTCCCCTCAATTCATTCCGTTGCGGACAGCCGCCGCGTCTGACTTGCGCGATGCCTTCAGGCCGCCGGCTGAGCCGCCGTGTCGTCGCTGGCGAGCAGATGCAGCAGCGCGCTCTTGATCGCCGCCTGCCGCGTCGGCGCGTTGATCTGCGCGCCCAGCAGGTCGGTGACGTAGAACACGTCGCGCGCGCGCTCGCCGAAGGTCGCGACATGGGCCGAGGCGATGTTCAGGTTCAGCTTCGAGATCGCGGTTGTCAGCTCATAGAGCAGGCCGGGGCGGTCGAGGCCGGAGACCTCGATCACCGTGTAGAGTTCCGACCATTGATTGTTGATGCTGACCTCGGGCTCGACCGAGAACGCCTTGTGCTGCTTGCCGCGCGTGGTCCGCCGCGCCACGGCATCCGGGAGCCGCAGCTTGCCTTCCAGCACCTGCTCGATGGTCTCGCCGATCCGCGTCGCACGGCGGCCCTCGTCCTCGTCGCGCTCATATTCGCGGGAGATCGCGATGGTGTCGAGCGCGCGGCCGTCGGTCGTGGTGTAGATCTGGGCGTCGACGATATTGGCGCCGGCCGAGGCGCAGGCGCCGGCGATGATCGACAGCAGCCACGGATGGTCCATGGCGAAGATCGTCAGCTCGGTGACGCCGCGCGCCGGATCGAAGCCGACATTGATCGCGAGCTTATGGCCGGCATCCTCGCTCGCGCGCACGAAGCGGGCGTGGCGGATCTTGCGCGGCAGCTCGACCTTGAGCCAGTAGGCCGGATAGTGCCGGCCGATATAGGTGTTGAGCTCGTCCTCGGGCCAGTCGGTGAAGGTGTTGCGGAATTCAGCCTGCGCCGCGGTGATGCGCTTGGCGCGGTTGACCTCGGAGAAGCCCCCGGTCAGCACCGGCTCGGTCTCGTAATACAAAGTGCGCAACAGTTGCGCCTTCCAGCCGTTCCATACACCGGGGCCGACGCCGCGAATGTCGGCGGTGGTCAGGATCGTCAGCAGCTTCATCTGCTCGACCGACTGCACCACGGCGGCGAATTTCTCGATCGTCCGGCGGTCCGACAGGTCGCGCGACTGCGCCACCGTCGACATCGTCAGATGCTCCTCGATCAGCCAGGCGATCAGCTCCGTATCGGCATTGCTGAAGCCGAGACGCGGACACAGCCGGCGCGCCACTTTGGCGCCGGCAATCGAATGATCTTCGGGACGGCCCTTGGCGACATCGTGCAGCAGCACGCTGATATAGATCACGGCGCGGTGCTCGGGCCGGATCTTGCGCATCAGGTCGGAGGCCAGCGCGAACTCGTCGTTGCCGCCGCGCTCGATCTCCTGCAGGAAGCCGATGCAGCGGATCAAGTGCTCGTCGACCGTGTAGTGATGATACATGTTGAACTGCATCATCGAGACGATCCGGCCGAAGGCCCGGATGAAATGGCCGAGGACCCCGGTCTCGTTCATCCGCCGCAGCACGGTCTCGGCGTCGTTGGAGGTCAGGATCTCCATGAACAGCCGGTTGGCGTCGGGATTGTCGCGCAGGTCGGTATTGATCAGGTTCAGCGAGCGCGTCACCGCGCGCATCGCATCGGGATGGAAGGCGAGGTTGTTCTTCTGCGCCAGCCGGAAGATGCGGATCAGATTGACCGGATCGTGCTTGAAGACGTCGGGCGCGGCGAGATTGATGCGGTTGTTGTCGACGATGAAATCGTCGCTTTCCGGCACGCGCCGCCAGCTGTTGCCGGTCTTGAGGCGCGAGATCACCCGGCTCAGTACCGGCGCCGGCTTGGCCTGCTGGTCCTCCAGCTTGGCGCAGAGGATGGCGGTGAGGTTGCCGACCTCCTTGGCGACCAGGAAGTAGTGCTTCATGAAGCGCTCGACGTCCTGCATGCCGGGGTGGCTGGTGTAGCCCAGCCGGACGGCGATCTCGCGCTGCAGGTCGAACGACAGCCGCTCCTCAGGCCGGCCGCTGACAAAATGCAGGTTGCAGCGCACCGACCACAGGAAATCGGCGCAGCGGCGGAAGGTCCGGTATTCGTGGGCGTCGAACACCCCGCGCTCCACAAGCTCGGCGGTCTCGCGCACCCGGTAAACGTATTTGGCGATCCAGAACAGCGTGTGCAGGTCGCGCAGCCCGCCTTTGCCGTCCTTGACGTTGGGCTCCACCAGATAGCGTGATTGGCCGCCGCGGCGGTGCCGCTCCTCGCGCTCGGCGAGCTTGGCGGCAACGAATTCGGCCGCGGTGCCCTGCACCACCTCGGTGTCGAAACGCTCGACCAACTCGTCATAAAGCGGCCGGTCGCCGGCGAGATAGCGCGTCTCCAGGATGGCGGTGCGGATGGTCATGTCGCCGCGTGCCTGCCGGATCGATTCATCGACCGAGCGGGTGGCGTGGCCGACCTTCAACCCCATGTCCCACAGCGAATACAGGATGGCTTCGGCGACCTGCTCGCCCCAGGCGGTCTGCTTGTAGGGCAGGATGAACAGGAGATCGATGTCCGACTCCGGCGCCATCAGGCCGCGGCCATAGCCGCCGGTCGCGACCACGGCCATCCGTTCGGCGCCGCTCGGCACCTGCGACCGGTACAGGTGCTGGGTGGCTGCCGCGTAAAGGATACGGATGATCTCGTCCTGCACGAAGCACAGCCGCTCGGCGCAACGCCGGCCGTGGCGGTCCTTCAAGAGCTGCGCTTGGGCCACGGCGCGGGCCTTGACCAGCTCGGCCTTCAGCAACTGCACCACGGCGGCGCGGAACATGTCCTCCCGGCCGGAATGCTGCGCGGCGAGCGCATCGACGGTCGCCGCGAGGCCGGCGCTGTCAAATTCGGGGAAGCTTTCGGGTCGGGAATTCGGGGTGACGCTGTCCATGGATGCAACCGGATATCGAACAAGGCCAGTGCTGTCACGAAACTTCCAATGCGGCAATCGATCCATGCTGCCGTCGGCCACATGGAGATGAGGATTGTTCTCGGTGAGGCAATCGAAAGGAAAAACAATTCTCGCGAGCCCCTGGCATAACGCATTGAAACAACAGCGATGTTTTCTTGATCAGGAGGATTGATGATGGGTGGACTGTCAAGGCGCGGATTCGCCGGGCTTGCGGCCGTGTTTCTACTGGGCTGCGGCGCCGCACGCGCCGCCGAACCGGTCAAGGAGATCCGCATCGACTGGGCGACCTATAATCCGGTGTCGCTGGTACTGAAGCAGAAGGGGCTGCTCGAGAAGGAGTTCGCCAAGGACGGCATCAGCATCGTCTGGGTGCAGTCGGCCGGGTCCAACAAGGCGCTCGAGTTCCTCAACGCTGGCTCGCTCGATTTCGGCTCGACGGCCGGCTCCGCCGCGCTGGTCGCCAAGATCAATGGCAACCCGATCAAGTCGATCTATGTCTATTCGCGGCCGGAATGGACGGCGCTCGTGACGGGCAAGGACTCCAAGATCGCCTCGGTCGCCGATCTCAAAGGCAAGCGCGTCGCGGTGACCCGCGGCACCGATCCGCACATCTTCCTGGTCCGCGCGCTGCTCGCAGCCGGCCTCACCGACAAGGACATCACCCCGGTGCTGCTGCAGCATGCCGACGGCAAGGCGGCTTTGATCCGCGGCGACGTCGACGCCTGGGCCGGGCTCGATCCGATGATGGCGCAGGCCGAGGTCGAAGAGGGCGCCAAGCTGTTCTACCGCAAGGCCGACGCCAACACCTGGGGCATCCTCAACGTGCGTGAGCAGTTCCTGAAGGACAATCCCGACCTTGTCCGCCGCGTGCTCGCCACCTATGAGGTCGCGCGCAAGGATGCGCTGGCCAATTACGACGACCTCAAGAAGACGTTCATCGCGGTCACCAAGCTGCCGGAGACTGTCGTCGACAAGCAGCTCAAAGAACGCACCGAACTGATCCACAGCCGCATCGGCGCGCCGCAGCGCGACTCGATCCTGGCGGCCGGTCTGGCGCTGCAGCAGGCCGGTGTGGTGGACGCCAAGGTCGACGTGAAGGCAACCCTGGACGCCCTGATCGACGACCAGGTCCCGCTGCCGACCAACTGATGCCGCGTCGGTTGGTCATTTAGGCCAGCCAAACAAGCGATGTTGTCCCGGACAAGCCCGGCAACGCTTTGGTGTTGTCGGGCGCAGATCCGGGACCCATACTCCGTGACGCCTGTTGTGAGGCACATTGGAGCGGCATCTCGCTCCACAATGACCGCCGCGGAGTATGGGTCCCGGAGCGGGGGTCGGGGACGACAGCGAGTATGGGGCGCTGTCCTCGGCCACCATGACCATCCGTTCCATCACCACGCCTTGCATTCCCGCGCGAGACACTGTTCTCACTATGACCATGACCGTCGAATTGCAGGCACCCGCCGCGGCTGCCACACCCCAGATCGGCCGAGCGGCATGGCTCACCCGCCTGGCGCGGCCGCTGCTCGGCCTGCTGCTGCCGCTGTCGCTGGCGCTGGCCTGGGAGCTTCTGGTCTGGGCCGGCTGGTCGAATGGCCGGCTGGTGCCGCCGCCCTCGAAAGTCTTCACCACCATCGCCGAGCTCGCCCGCTCCGGCGAGCTGACCCGGCACATCGCTACGACGCTCTCCCGGGTTGAGGTCGGCTTCGGCTTCGGCGTTGCCGCCGGCACCTTGCTCGGCGGCATCTGCGGCTATTGGGGCCTCGCCCGCCGGCTGATCGACCCCACCATCCAGGCGCTGCGCGCCATCCCGTCGATCGCCTGGGTGCCGCTGTTCATCCTCTGGCTCGGCATCTTCGAGACCTCGAAAGTGGCGCTGATCGCGGTCGGCGTGTTCTTCCCGGTCTATCTCGGTCTGACCGGCGCGATCCTGTCGGTCGACCGGAAGATCGTCGAGGTCGGCCGCATCTTCCGGCTGTCCGGGCCGGCGATGATCCGCCGCATCCTGTTGCCGGCGGTGCTGCCGGCCTATGTGGTCTCGCTGCGCGTCGGCCTGGGCTTGGGGTGGATGTTCGTCGTCGCCGCCGAGTTCATGGGCGCCTCGGAGGGCCTCGGCTACCTCCTGATCGACGGCCAGCAGCTCGGCAAGCCGGCGCAGATCGTCGCCGCCATCGTCATCTTCGCGATCATCGGCAAGGCGACCGACTGGCTGCTGGAGATCGCGACCGCGCCGCTGTTGCGCTGGCAGGACAGTTTTGCACGCCAGAGCGGGGCGGCCTGATGCTGCAGCTCGCATCCGTCACCAAGGTCTATCCCAACGGCGTCCACGCGCTGGAACGGTTCTCGGCCGAAATCCAGCTCGGCGAGATCATCGCCATCATCGGCGGCTCCGGCTGCGGCAAGTCGACGCTTCTCCGCGCGGTCGCCGGGCTCGACCGCGCCAGCGCCGGCACCGTCACGCTGGACGGCGAGGCGATCACGGCGCCGCATCCCAAGGTCGGCATCATCTTCCAGGAGCCGCGGCTGTTGCCCTGGCTCACGGTCGCCGACAATATCGGCTTCGGCCTGTCCGAGCTGCCTGCGGCCGAGCGCCGCGAGCGCGTGGCCAAGGCGCTGGCGCGCGTCGGCTTGGTCGATAAGGCCAAGGTCTGGCCGCGCGAATTGTCCGGCGGCCAGGCGCAGCGCGTTGCGATCGCCCGGGCGCTGGTGGCGCAGCCGGAGGTGCTGCTGCTCGACGAGCCGTTCTCGGCGCTCGATGCCTTCACCCGCAAGGATTTGCAGGACCATCTGCTCGACCTCTGGGCCGACACCCGCCCGACCCTGGTCCTCGTCACCCACGATGTCGAAGAAGCGGTGGTGCTGGCCGACCGCGTGCTGGTGATGCGGCCGCATCCCGGCCGGCTGTTCGAGGAGATCACCATCAATCTGTCGCGCCCGCGCGACCGCAATGCGCCGCTGTTCGAACAGTTCAAACGCCACGTGTTGACCGCGCTGGACCGGTCGCTCGACCGGACGGTGCCGGACATGCCGGGCAGGCGTGACGCGGGCGGCGGGCTGTGGTGGTGACATCGGCGGCGCGTCCCGGTAAATCTCTTGCGAATGGTAGGAAATGAATCCGGGAGAGAACGACAATGGATGCTGCCGAACTGCGCGCCATGCAGGCGCCGATTAAGGAACGCTACAAGGCTGATCCCTCCGCTGCGGTTATCACGCTGAAGGCCAAGGGCGAGGTCGGCGGCGAAGGCCTGACCTGCAAGCTAGAGACCGGCCGCGCTCTTGCCGTCGCCGGCCTGCATCCGGCCACCGGCGGCTCCGGGCTCGAGCTGTGCTCCGGCGACATGCTCTTGGAGGCGCTGGTCGCCTGCGCCGGCGTCACCCTGAAATCGGTCGCGACGGCGGTCGAGGTGCCGCTCCGAAGCGGGCTGGTGCTGGCCGAAGGCGATCTCGATTTCCGCGGCACGCTCGGGGTCGACAAGGAGGCCCCGGTCGGCTTCCAGGAAATCCGTCTGCGCTTCGAGGTCGACACCGACGCCCCGCAGGACAAGCTCGATCTGCTGCTCAAGCTCACCGAGCGCTATTGCGTGGTCTATCAGACCATCAAGAACGGCCCGAAGGTCTCGGTCAGCCTGAAGCGGGTGGCGGCGTAGCCAATAACCGCGGCAGATAGATGAAGAAGCCGGCGCTGTCGCGCCCAGCAACCTCCTTGGTGAGTTTGCACCGTCATGCCGGGGCTTGTCCCGGGCTTCCACGTCGCTCCCAGGATGCCGAACGACGTGGATGGCCGGGACAAGCCCGGCCATGACGATCCGGAAATTGACGAGCGCAAAACTCTCGATTGGCCATATGCTATGCGATCAGCCTCCCCCGCATCCGCCTTCGCTCTTCGAGCTACGGCGGACAAGCGCGGGGGAGGGAGAGCACTGCCGCTGCGGCATGAGCTGATGTCCCTCGATTCCTCCTTCCTGCTGCTGCTGACTTTGCGCATGGCGATCGCGGCGTCGTTCGTGGTGTCCGCCTCGATGATTGCCGAGCGCACTGGGCCGGTGATCGGCGCGCTGGTCGCGACCCTGCCGATCTCGGCGGGGCCGACCTACGTGTTTCTGGCGCTGGACCACGATGCCGCGTTCATCGCGGAAGGAGCGCTGACCAGCCTGCCGATCAACGCCGCGACGATCTTCCTCAGCCTTGCCTATGCCGTGCTGGCGCAGCGCCACAGCGTGCTGGTGGCGAGTGCGACCGCCGTCGCGGTGTGGCTCGGCCTCGCATCGCTGATCAAGAGCGTGCAGTGGACGCTCTTGATGGGCCTCGTCGCGAACATCTTAACCTTTGCGATCTGCCTGCCGCTATTGCAGCGCTATCGCCATGCGAAGATGCCGCTGATCACAAGGCGCTGGTACGACGTACCCCTGCGGGCGTCGCTGGTCGCCACCCTCGTCGCCACGGTCACCTCGGTCTCTGGCTGGGCCGGCCCGAGCGTGTCCGGCATCCTGGCGCTGTTTCCGATCGTCTTCACCTCGATGATGCTGATCCTGCAGCCGCGCATCGGCGGCCCGGCCACCGCCGCGGTCATGGCCAACGGCGCCTGGGGCCTGATCGGCTTCTCGCTGGCCGTCGTCGTGCTGCATCTCGGCAGCCTGCATCTCGGCGCCGCCGCCGGCCTCAGCGGCGCGCTGGCCACCTGCGTCGGCTGGAATCTCGGCCTGTGGTGGCTGGGGCGAAGGAAGGCCGCCGCAATTCACTAGCTCTCTCCGTCGTCATTGCGAGCGCAGCGACGCAATCCAGGACTCGGATGGGACTCCGGATTGCTTCGGCGCACGGGCGCCTCGCAATGACGGCGCTGTTGATCGATGCGCCTCATCTGGCCGCATGCGTCAGCGTGAGATGGAGTCCGGGCTCGCGCCATCGCGCCGCGCTGGCCCGCCCCGGAATGACGATCAAACTATGACTTCGGCAGCTTCGCCTTCAGCGCATACAGCGCGTCCATCGCTTCGCGCGGCGTCATCTCGTCGGGATGCAGCGCCTTGACCGCGGCGATCAACTCCTCCGCCTCCTTCGACATCGCGGGCTCGGCCGCCGCGCGCGACGGCACGGCGAACAGCGGCAGGTCGTCGACCAGCGCACGCGCGTTCTGGCCGCGGTCCTGGGCTTCCAGCTTGGCCAGCACCGATTTGGCGCGGCTGATCACGGCCGGCGGCAGGCCGGCGAGCTTGGCCACCTGGATGCCGTAGGAGCGGTCGGCGGAGCCGGGCAGCACCTCGTGCAGGAACACGACGTCGCCCTGCCATTCCTTGACCCGCACCGTGGCGTTGAACAGCCGCGGCAGCTTGGCGGCGAGCGCGGTCAGCTCGTGATAATGCGTGGCGAACAAGGTGCGGCAGCGGTTGCTCTCGTGCAGGTGCTCGATCGCGGCCCAGGCGATCGAGAGGCCGTCGAACGTCGCTGTGCCGCGCCCGATCTCATCGAGGATCACCAGCGCGCGCTCGCCCGCCTGGTTGAGGATCGCAGCGGTCTCGACCATCTCGACCATGAAGGTCGAGCGTCCGCGCGCCAGATCGTCGGCGGCGCCGACGCGCGAGAACAGCCGGTCGACTATGCCGATGCGGGCCCGCGTCGCCGGAACGAACGAGCCGATTTGCGCGAGCAAGGCGATCAAGGCGTTCTGGCGCAGGAAGGTCGATTTACCGGCCATGTTCGGACCGGTCAGCAGCCACAGCTGGCCGCTTTTGTGCCCCGGCGTCGGCGACAGATCGCAGGAATTGGCGATGAATGGCTGGCCCTCGCGCTTCAAGGCCTGCTCCACCACCGGATGGCGGCCGCCCTCGATGGCGAAGCCGAGCGAGCCGTCGACCTCCGGCCTGATGTAGTTGTCATCGACCGCGAGCCTGGCAAGAGCGGTCGCGACATCGAGCATCGCAAAGCCATGGGCCGCGGCGCGCAGATCGTCGCCGATCGCCAGCGCCTGTCCGCACAGCCGGTCGAAGATCTCGAGCTCCAGATTGAGGGCGCGCTCGCCGGCATTGGCGATCTTGGCCTCGATCTCGCCGAGCTCCGACGTCGTGAAGCGCACCTGGCCGGCAAGCGTCTGGCGATGGATGAAGGTCGTGTTGAGCGGCGCCGACATCAGCTTGTCGCCATGCTGCGCCGTGACCTCGACGAAATAGCCGAGCACGTTGTTGTGACGGATCTTGAGCGCCTTGACGCCGGTCTGGTCGGCATAGCGCGCCTGCATCGAGGCGACGACGAGGCGCGAGGCGTCGCGCAGATTGCGCGTCTCGTCGAGCGTCGCATCATAGCCTGCGCGGACGAAGCCGCCGTCACGCTTGATCAGCGGCAGCTGGTCGTCGAGCGCGCGGCTCAATTCCTCGGCGAGCGTGCGTGCCGGCCGCGCCAGCGCCGCCATCGCGGCTGCGATCTCCTGAGGCGGCTGATCCAGCGCCGACAGCCGCGCGAGCGCCTGGTCGGCGGCGAGGATGCCGTCGCGCAAGCTCGCGAGATCGCGCGGGCCGCCGCGGCCGACCGACAGTCGCGCCATCGCGCGCGTCATGTCCGGCGCGCCGCGCAGGATGGAGCGGATGTCCTCGCGCGCGGCGCTGTCGGCGACGAACACGTTGACGGCATCGAGCCGGCGGCCGATCTGCGCCGGCTCCGTCAAGGGTGCCGCGAGCCGCTGCGCCAGCAGGCGCGAGCCAGCCGAGGTCACCGTGCAGTCGATGGCGTCGAGCAGCGAGCCGCGCCGCTCGCCGGCGAGCGTGCGCGTCAGCTCGAGATTGGCGCGGGTGGCCGGATCGATCGCCATGGTGCTGCCGGTCGCCTCGCGCGCCGGCGGCGCCAGCGGCGGGCGCTGGCCGACCTGGGTGCGCTCGACATAGGTGACGCAGGCGGCCGCCGCGGTCGCTTCCAGCCGCGACAGCACCGCGAGGCCATCCATGGTGGCCACCGCGAAATAGTCGCACAGCCGGCGCTCGGCGGTGGCGCCGTCGAACACGTCGCGGGTCACCGGCGTCACCGCGGCGAGCTCGCGCAGCACCGGCTCGAAGGCTTCATCCGAGTACAATGCGTCGGAGACGATCACTTCGTTCGGATTGATGCGGGCGAGCGTCGCCGTCAGCTCGGCAAAGGCGCATTCGGTGACGATAAAGTCCGAGGTCGAAATGTCGATCCAGGCGAGCCCGAGCCGGTCGGCGCCGGAGGAGCCGCGGCTGCGCGCGATCGCCAGCAGATAATTATTGGCGCGGGCATCGAGCAGATTGTCTTCGGTGAGTGTGCCCGGCGTCACCACGCGCACCACGCCGCGCTTGACCACGCTCTTGTTGCCGCGCGCGCGCGCCGCCGCCGGATCTTCCATCTGCTCGCAGACGGCGACGCGGATGCCCTGCGCGATCAGCCGGTGCAGATAGTCCTCGGAGCGCTCCACCGGCACGCCGCACATCGGGATGTCCTGGCCCTGATGCTTGCCGCGCTTGGTCAGCACGATGCCGAGCGCCTTCGACGCGACCTCCGCGTCCTCGAAGAACAGCTCGTAGAAGTCGCCCATCCGGTAGAACAGCAGCAGGCCCGGATGGGCCGCCTTGATGTCGAGATACTGCTCCATCATCGGCGTGAGCTTGGCCGGCGCCTCGGCGGGCGCTGCCGCAGGCTCTGATTCGTGCGGAACCGGGGCGGAGATGGGCTGCTGGATCGTCATGGCGCGGAAACTAGCCAATTTGCCCGGACGGTCCTACCGCTTTGCGGAGGCTGTCCCGGTTTTCCACGATGGGTGTTGTTCACCGTGCGGCCGCAAGACTGGTGAGAGGGAGCAGATCGGCGCGACAGCGGCGGTGTAACCTCTCCCCGCTCTTTGCGGGGGGAGGTCGGATTGCGCAGCAATCCGGGTGAGGGGCATGGCACATACGTGGCCCAGACGCAGGTCTCTCGGACGGGCACGGCGGCTCCGGGGTTCAGTGGACATGATGACTATCGACAGAGCCGGGCAAGGCGAGAAGCGGCACTTCCCGTGTGGCTGCCCCTCACCCCAGCCCTCTCCCCGTGAAGAACGGGGAGAGGGAGCGGACCCGTCTGTGCGGCGAGGGCGTCGACTCCACCGCCGCAACGCATGCCACCCCGCGCTCCCGTCATTTGACCTGCCCCCGGCGCACTCCTAAAACCGCCGTCAATTCTGACCAGAAAACACCGAGATCCCGGGAGAGAGCGATGCGAGACGTGTTCATTTGTGATGCGGTGCGGACCCCAATCGGCCGCTTCGGCGGCTCGCTGGCGAAGGTGCGCACCGACGATCTCGCGGCGACGCCGCTGAAGGCGCTCAAGGCCAAGCATCCCAATCTCGACTGGGCCGCGGTGGACGAGGTGTTCTTCGGCTGCGCCAACCAGGCTGGCGAGGACAACCGCAACGTCGCGCGCATGGCGCTGCTGCTTGCGGGCCTGCCGGACTCCATTCCCGGCCAGACGCTGAACCGTCTCTGTGCTTCCGGCCTCGATGCGGTCGGCGCCGCGGGCCGCGCGATCCGCGCCGGCGAGGTCGATCTCGCGATCGCCGGCGGCGTCGAATCGATGACCCGAGCGCCGTTCGTGCAGGGCAAGGCTGTGGAGGCATTCTCGCGCTCGGCCGAGATCTTCGATACCACGATCGGCTGGCGCTTCATCAATCCGCTGATGAAGCAGCAGTACGGCGTCGATTCGATGCCGGAGACCGGCGAGAACGTCGCCGAGGAATTCCAGGTGTCGCGCGCCGACCAGGACGCGTTCGCGATCCGCTCCCAGCAGCGCGCCGGCCAGGCGATCGCGTCAGGCTATTTCGCCGCCGAGATTACCCCGGTGTCCGTGCCCGGCGGCAAGGCTGGTCCCATCACCGTCGACAAGGACGAGCATCCGCGTCCTGAGACCACCCTGGAAGGTCTCGCCAAGCTGAAGCCGATCGTGCGCAATCCCGGCACGGTGACCGCCGGCAACGCCTCGGGCGTCAATGACGGCGCCGCCGCCATGATCCTGGCCTCGGAAGCGGCGGTGAAGAAGCACGGCTTGACGCCGCGCGCACGCGTGCTCGGCCTTGCCTCTGCCGGCGTGCCGCCGCGCATCATGGGCATCGGTCCGGTGCCGGCCGTGCGCAAGCTGATGGAGCGGCTCGGCCTGAAGATCACCGATTTCGACCTGATCGAGCTGAACGAGGCCTTTGCATCCCAGGGCATCGCCTGCCTGCGCCAGCTCGGCGTCGCCGAGGACGCCGATTTCGTCAACCCGCATGGCGGCGCCATCGCGTTGGGGCATCCGCTCGGCATGAGCGGCGCGCGCATCGCGATGACCGCCGTGCACGGCCTCGAAGTCCGCGGCGGAAAACGCGCGCTGGCGACGATGTGCGTCGGCGTCGGCCAGGGCGTCGCGCTCGCGGTCGAGACGATCAACTGACAAGCCGCCGTCATTGCGAGGAGCGAAGCGACGAAGCAATCCAGAGCCACGCCTGCGGTCCTGGATTGCTTCGCTTCTGTTTAGCCCGGGGACATGGCTGACGGGTGTTCGGGGACATGGTTGACACGTCAAAATCGGCTCGATTCGTCAAACAAGGGGGCGAGCGATGCCGTGGCGAGAGGTGTCTGTCATGGATCAGCGACGAGAGTTTGTGATGCTTGCCAAGCAGGAGGGAGTAAACTGGCGGCAGCTGTGTCGGCAGTTCGGCATCAGCCCCCAGACCGGCTACAAGTGGATCCAGCGGGATGATGCTGGCGATACGACGCTGGCGGACCGATCGCGGCGGCCGCATCGGAGTCCGGAGCGCACGGCGGCTGCGACTGAGCAGCAGATTGTCGCGCTGCGCGATGCTCACCCGGCCTGGGGCGCGCGCAAGCTCGCACGTCGTCTCGAGCGCGATGGGCAAGCTGTCCCGGCGATATCCACCGTGCACTCCATCCTGCGCCGTTACGATCGCGTGAGCGAGCCTGCAGGCACGCCCGGGCAGCCCTACACGCGCTTCGAGAAGGATGCGCCCAATCAGCTTTGGCAGATGGACTTCAAGGGGCACAGCGCGCTGGAGAACGGCGTGTCCTGTCATCCGCTGACGGCGTTGGACGACCACTCGCGCTTCTCCTTGTGCCTGGCCGCCTGTGACAACGAACGAGGCTCTACGGTACAAGGCCATTTGGAGACGACGTTCCGCCGCTACGGACTGCCGGATGCGATGTTCGTCGACAATGGCGGCCCCTGGGGCTTCACCCTTGAAGACCCCTGGACCACGCTGACGGTGTGGCTTCTGAAGCTCGGCGTCCGAACGATCCACAGCCGGCCCTACCATCCTCAGAGCCGGGGCAAGAACGAACGCTTCCACCGCACCTTGAAGGCCGAGGTCTTTGCCCTCAAGCGCTATCGCGACCTGATCGACGTCCAGCGGGCGTTCGACGACTGGCGGGCCGTCTACAATCTCGACCGGCCGCACGAGGCGTTGGACTTCGATGTGCCCGCAAGCCGCTATCGACCCAGCCAGCGCACGATGCCGGATCGCCTTCCGACGGTGGAATACGACGATGGCGAGATCGTCCGTTCGGTATCCACCACCAAGGCCTATGTCAGTTTCAAGGGACGGCTCTGGAAAGTCCCGCAAGCCTTTCGCGGTGAGCGGCTCGCTATTCGTCCGCTCAGTTCCGACGGAAAATTCGGAATTTTCTTTGCCGCGCATCAGATCGCAGCGATCGATTTGCGCTGCCCGAAAAGTGTCAACTATGTCTCCGAACAGGTGTAAGCTATGTCCCCGGTCTGAACACTTCGCTCGCAATGACGGAGAATGCCAAGGGATCGCGTCATGACAATCTCCCGCGAACAGGACGTCACGCCGGCGGCGCTGGCGGTGATGGAGCAGACCACCAATCCGCGGCTGCGCGAGATCATGGTGTCGCTCGTCAAGCACCTGCACGGCTTCGTGCGCGATGTCCGTCTCACCGAGGCCGAATTCCGCGAGGCCGCCGCCCTCATCGCCGAGCTCGGACAGCGCACCAACGACACCCACAATGAAGTGGTGCTGATGGCCGGCTCGCTCGGCGTCTCGCCGCTGGTCTGCCTGCTCAACAATGGCGATGGCGGCAACACCGAGACCGCGCAGTCGCTGCTCGGTCCGTTCTGGCGGCTGAATTCGCCGCGGACCGAGAATGGCGGGTCGATCGTGCGCTCGGCCACACCGGGCCCGGCGCTGTTCGTACAGGGGCGCGTGGTCGATCCGCAAGGCGCGTCGGTGGCCGGCGCCGAGGTCGACGTCTGGCACGCCTCACCCGTGGGCTACTACGAGAACCAGGACCCGGAGCAGGCCGACATGAACCTGCGCGGCAAGCTCACCACCGATGCCGATGGCCGATTCTGGTTCCGCTCGGTGATGATGGTCGGTTATCCCATTCCGACCGACGGCGTGGTCGGCCGCCTCCTGAAGGCGCAGGGCCGCCATCCCTATCGTCCGGCGCATCTGCATGCGCTGATCGTCAAGCCGGGCTTCAAGGTCCTGATCTCGCAGATCTACGACCCCAGCGACCCGCACATCGACAGCGACGTCCAGTTCGGTGTCACCAAGGCCTTGCTCGGCAATTTCATCCGTCACGACGAACCGCATCCGACGGACGCTGACGTCAGCGCTCCCTGGTACTCGCTCGATCACGTCTACCGCATGGAGATCGGCGACACCGTGCTGCCGCGTGCGCCGATCAGGTAGCCGCTAAGCGGTGGTCGTTGCAGGCTTTCTCGCCTGTAGGCGAAATACGGTATTTCATGAGTGGAAAAATCCCCGGGGGCTGGGGGCGGCGCTGGAGGAGCCACCGCCCCCGCCCGGCACATCACGAGTGGGGCGCTCATGAGGTGCTGTCCCTGCGCGCAACTCATACGCAGAGATCCGAGTGGGGTATGGAAACGATAGCTGGAATCGGGCCGGCTTGAAGTTACAATTGCATCACGAGCCGGTCACCTTTTCGCTATCCGACGGCGCGCCGCGTCCGAACGCCGCACGCGCGTCCGCAGCATAGGCATACCGGGAACTACTCCATCACAGCGTGCTCCGCCGGCGCGGACTGGGCACGGAGCGCGGTGCGGGTCGAGCCGATCATGACGGCGAGCGGGATCGACACCAGGATGAACGTCATCACCAGCTGGTAATCGTGGGAGAAGGCCAGGATCTGGGCCTGCATCATGACCATTGCATCGGCCATCGCGCGTCCGGCATCGGTCGACAGGTTGAGCAGCCCCGCCACGTTCGGCATCTGCAGAGCGTGGTTGAACGGGTTGATGTGCTCGACCAGGATCGCGTGGCTGCGGCGTGTTCCCTCCGTCAGCTGCGCGATCGCGATCGAGATCCCGATCGAGCTTGCGACGTTGCGCACCAAAGTCAGCATCGATGTTCCATCCGTGCGCAGATGGCCCGGCAAGGTGAGGAACGCCACGGTCGACAGCGGCACGAACACCAGGCCGAAGCCGAAACCCTGCATGATGCTGACGGTGATGATCTCGGGCACGCCGGTGTGGTCGGTCCAGCCCGTCATCTGGAACAGCGACAACGCCGTCAGCGACAGCCCGACCACGATCAAGGTGCGCGCCTCGATAAAGCGCAACAGCCGGCCGACCAGCATCATTGCGACCAATGTGCCGCAGCCACGGGTCGCCAGGAGGACGCCGGCGGTGATGATCGGATAGCCGATGACGTTCTGCAAGTAAGGCGAGGACAGCGCCATGGTCGAGAACAGCACCAGGCCCATCACGGTCATGAACACGCAGCCGCCGACGAAATTGCGGTCCTTGAACAGCGCGAACTGGATGAACGGCCGTTGCGTGGTCAGCGAATGGGCCAGGAAGTAATAGAAGCCGACGGCGGCAATGATGAACTCGATGATGATCTCGTTGCTCTCGAGCCAGCCCTGATCCTCGCCGCGATCGAGCGCGATCTGCAGCGAGCCGATGCCGATGGCGAGCGCGACGAAACCGAACCAGTCGAAGGTGAGCTCCGTATTCGGCTTGGTTTCCTCCATGAACACCATCAGGCCGAGCACGGTCACGGCGCCGAACGGCAGGTTGACGAAGAACACCCAATGCCAGGAATAGGTCTCGGTCAGCCAGGCGCCCAGCGAGGGCCCCATGATCGGGCCGAGCATCACGCCCATGCCCCAGATCGCCATCGCCTTGGCGCGCTCATGCAGCGCGTAGGAGTCGAGCATCACGGCCTGCGACAGCGGCACCAGCGAGGCGCCGAACACGCCCTGCAACAGCCGGAACAGCACCATCTGGGTGATGTCCTGGGCCAGCCCGCACATCACAGACGCAATGGTGAAGCCGGCCGAGCAGACGATGAAGGTGCGCTTGCGGCCGAAGCGGTTGGCGATCCAGCCCACCGGCGCGGTCATGATCGCGGCCGCGACGATGTAGGAGGTCAGCACCCAGTTGATCTGGTCGGTCGAGGCCGACAGCGTGCCTTGCATGTAGGGCAAAGCGACGTTGGCGATGGTGGTGTCGAGCGCCTGCATGATCGTCGCGGTCATGGCGCCGATCGTCACCATGTTGCGGCGGAACCCAGGAACCGCCGAGGATGAGGCCGCCGGCGCAGTCATGGCGCGCTACTCCTCCTTCTCCGCAGCGTGGGCGGCGCCGAAAAGACCGGCCAGCGTGCGCTGATGGCCGGTGTCGATCGACACGTTGACGCTCATGCCGGCCTTGAGCCTGGTGACGAACTTGTCGGTCTTGTCGAAATAGATCCGGACGGGCACGCGCTGCACCACCTTGACGAAATTGCCGCTGGCATTCTGCGGCGGCAGGATCGCGAATTGCGCGCCGGTGCCAGGCGACAGCGAGCCGATGGTGCCCTTGAAGCGATGGTTCGGAAAGGCGTCGACATCGAGCTCGACCGGCTGGCCGACCGCGACATAGGTGAAGTCGCTCTCCTTCGGGTTGGCGTCGACCCAGGGATTGCTGATGTCGATCACCGAGAACACCGGCGTGCCCGCGGTGACGAAGCGGCCGAGCTGGATCTGGTCCACCTGGGTGGCGATGCCCGGCATCGGCGCGCGCAAGGTGGTGTGGTCGAGGTCGCGCTGGGCGTCCTCGAGCTTGGCCTTGGCCTGGATGTAAGGCGGGAACTGTTCTAGCGGCAGATCGGGATTGCCGAGCAGCTGCGTCCTGGCGTTCGACAACTGCTGCTTGATGAACTGCGCCTGCGCGCTCGCCGTCACCAGTGCATTCGCGGCATTGTCGAGATCGAGCTGCGAGCCGAAATTGCTCTTGGCGAGGGTCTGCTTGCGCTCGACATCCTTCTGCTTCAGGTCGATGCCCTGCTGCGCCAGATCGAGCATCTGGCCGTAGATCTTGATGTTGGCGGTGAGGTTCTCATAGCTCGTGCGCGCCTGCTCGAGCGCCGCCTTGGCCTGGTCCACCGCGAGGCGGTAGGGCACCGGATCGATCTCGAACAGCTCGTCGCCCTTCTGCACCTGCTGGCCTTCTTTCACGACGACCTTGACGATCTTGCCGGAGATGTCGGGGGTGATGAGCACCTTCTGCGCGCCGACATAGGCGTCGTCCGTGGTCACGTAGCGGCCGCCATTGAGATAGAGCACGAGGCCGCCGGCCGCGGCGAGCAGCGGCAGCACGACCAGCAGCAGCGGGCGGCGATAGCGGCGCAGAAAGCCGGGGCGCGCCGGCGTCGCCTCCGCGGCCGAAGGCGATGCCGCATCGGGATTGGTCTTCTGTTCAGGGGCGAGTTTCAGGGCTGGCTCAGCCATAGCGCTGCTCCTTTCGCTGCGCGTCACACAGGGACTGCAGGGCGTTTCTCACGTTTTCTTTGATGGCTTCGAGATGGGTCATCAGCCGTTCGGCCTCGGCCGGGCTGATGCCCTGAAGGGCGGTGCCGGTCAGCTCGGCGCGCAGCACCGCCAGCTTGGCGAGCAGGGGGCGTGCAGCCTTCTTCAGATAGAGCCGGTTGACGCGGCGGTCGGTGTCGTCGTCGCGGCGCTCGATCAGCCCGGCCTCGGCCAGCTTGTCGATCAGCCGCGTCAGGGTGATCGGCTGCATCTCCATCTGCTCGGCGAGCTCGGACTGTTTCATGCCCTCGTTGCGTTCGACCTTGGCGAGCACGGCCCATTGTGCGCGGGTCATGCCGAAGCGCGCCGCCTCCTTGTCGGCATAGGCGCGCACCAGGCGCTGCAACTCGCCGAGCGTAAACAGGAAGTTCACGTCCACGGACGTGTGGCGCATGGCTGATCTCGGCTGCAAGCGGGAAACTAAGCTGACGCTCTTATGAGCCTCGACTACAATAAGCAAGCTTATGAATATGTGATGGTGACGGAGCGCGGCCGGGCCTTGTCGCAAATGCATGGCTCGGCCCGCCCCCTTTGGCGGGAGCCGAAGGGAATGCTAGATTGTCGGCAATGACCCTCGCAAAACCCACCTTCCCGGCGCCGGACCATGATCATGGCCGCTGTGCGGCCGATGCTCTGACCCACGCCGAGCGCGTCTGCGCCCAGCGTGGCCAGAAGTTCACGCCCTTGCGGCGCCAGGTGCTGGAGGCGTTGCTCTCCAGCCATCGGCCGCTCGGCGCCTATGAGATCATCGAGGAACTCGCGAAGGTGGCGCCGCGGCCCGCCCCGATCACGGTGTATCGCGCGCTCGAGTTCCTGATGGCCAACGGCCTGGTGCACCGCATCGAAAGCCGCAACGCCTTTCTCGCCTGCGCGCATGACCATGAGCAGACCGCGCTGGTGGCGTTCCTGATCTGCGAGAGCTGCGGGGCCGTCGGCGAGGTTCCCGCCGCACCGATTGCGGAGAGCCTGAAAAGCGCCGCTGCCGCGTCGGGCTTCACGCCCAAAATGTCGGTGGTGGAGATCACGGGTCTCTGCGCACATTGCCAGAAGGCGGCGTGAGCGCGATAAGCGTTCGGCCCAACGAAAATCAACGTCTGCCGGGAGCAAATGTCCGCAAACTCATCGCCATCGGCCGGGACCCGGCCGCTCGGTCCGGGCGCGATCGCCATCGTCCTCGTGCTCTGCCTGTCCTGGGCCTTCAACCAGATCGCGATCAAGCTGGCGCTGCCGGAGATTCCGCCGCTGCTGCAGGCCACGTTCCGTTCGGCCGGTGCGCTGCCGGTGCTGCTGATCTTTGCGCAGCTGCGCGGCGTGAAAATGTTCGAGCGCGACGGAACGCTGGGGCTTGGTCTGGTCGCGGGGGCGCTATTCGGGTTCGAGTTCGTGCTGATCTATCAGGGCCTGCTGCTGACCTCGGCGTCGCGGGCCGTGGTGTTCCTCTACACGGCGCCGTTCTTCGTCGCGCTCGGCTCGTTCCGCTTCCTCGGCGAGCGGCTCGGCCCGGCGCAATGGGGCGGGCTGGCGATGAGCTTCACCGGCGTGGCGCTGGCGATCGGCATTCCCCAGGCGAATGTCGACGGCAGGGTGCTGCTCGGCGATCTCCTGGTGGTCGGCGGCGGCCTGCTGTGGGGCGTGACCACCGTGTTCGTCAAAGGCACAAGGCTGCGCTTCATCGCGCCCGAGCGCGCACTGGGATACCAGGTCGGTGTCTCGGTCCCGATCATGGCGGCGGCGGCCCTGATCGCTGGTGAACGGCTGGCCCAGGTTCCCAGCCCCTTCGTGATCGGGCTGATGGCCTACCAGTCGATCTGGGTGGTCGGCACCACGTTCACGATCTGGTTCGCGCTGATCAAGGCCTATTCGGCGAGCAAATTGTCGGCATTTACCTTCATCACCCCTTTATTCGGGGTCGTGGCGAGCTATTTCATCCTGCATGACGCCCTGACGCTGGCCTTTGGCCTGGCTGCCGTGCTTGTGATCATTGGGCTTTTTCTCGTCAACCGCCCGAACCGTGCGGTCCTCGCCGCGACTGATCCATTGCTGAACGTCACCAAAACCTGATATCCGAGCGCCCATGAACAAGCCCGAGATCATGACCCAGACCGACATCGCCGGACCCGCTCCCCGGCACCAGACCACCAAAGTCATGGTCGGCAACGTCGCCGTGGGCGGCGGTGCGCCGATCGTGGTCCAGTCCATGACCAACACCGACACCGCCGATATCGACGGCACGGTGGCCCAGGTCGCAGCGCTGGCGCGCGCCGGGTCCGAGATGGTCCGCATCACGGTGGACCGCGAGGAGGCCGCGGCGGCCGTCCCGCACATCCGCGAGCAGCTCGACAAGCGCGGTATCACCACGCCCTTGATCGGCGATTTCCATTACATCGGTCACAAACTCCTGACCGATTATCCGGCCTGCGCCGAGGCGCTGGCGAAATACCGCATCAATCCCGGCAATGTCGGCTTCAAGGACAAGCGCGACACCCAGTTCTCGACCATCATCGAACTGGCTAACAAATATGGCAAGCCGGTGCGCATCGGCGCCAATTGGGGTTCGCTCGACCAGGAGCTGTTGTCCAAGCTGATGGACGAGAACGCCGTCTCGGCGACGCCGCGCGACGCGCGCGCCGTGACCAGGGAGGCCATGGTGCAGTCGGCGCTGCTGTCCGCCGCCCGGGCGCAGGAGCTCGGCATGCCCAAGGACCGCATCATCCTGTCGGCCAAGGTCTCGGCGGTGCAGGACCTGATCGCGGTCTATCAGGACCTCGCCGCGCGCTCCGACTACGCCATCCATCTCGGCCTCACCGAGGCTGGCATGGGCTCCAAGGGCATCGTCGCCTCCTCGGCGGCGCTCGGCATCCTGCTGCAGCAGGGCATCGGCGACACCATCCGCATCTCGCTGACGCCGGAGCCCGGCGGCGACCGCACCATCGAGGTCCAGGTCGCGCAGGAACTGCTGCAGACCATGGGCTTCCGTACCTTCGTGCCGCTGGTCGCCGCGTGCCCGGGCTGCGGCCGCACCACCTCGACCACGTTCCAGGAGCTGGCGCGCTCGATCCAGGATTTCATCCGCGAGGAAATGCCGGCCTGGAAGTCGAAATATCCGGGCGTCGAGAATCTCAACGTCGCCGTCATGGGCTGCATCGTCAACGGCCCGGGCGAATCCAAGCACGCCAATATCGGCATCTCCCTGCCGGGCACCGGCGAGGCGCCGGCCGCCCCGGTGTTCGTCGACGGCAAGAAGTTCCGCACCCTGCGCGGGCCGACCATCGCGGCCGACTTCAAGGCGCTCGTCATCGACTACATCGACCAGCGCTACGGCAACGCCGCCATGGCGCCCGAGAGCGTGACGGCGGCCGAGTAGGGGCGCGCCCTGGATCGGAGCCGGCGGCGCCTTCTGTGCTGCGGGCTGATTGCGCGGTGCTTCAGATCGCGGCTCGGACGTCTGCCCTTTAGTTTCTCCGTCATGCCATGGTGGGAAAGCAGACGAGCGCATCACTCCGGTCGCCTTCGGCGATGGTGCTGTTGCAAGCGGGTGGAGCTCGAGAAGACAAAGCCCGCGGCTAGATCTCGTCCTCAAGATCTCGTCTTCAAGATTTCGTCGTGAGCGCGACAGCTGACTCAGCAGCCGTTGGCCGCTTGTGCCGCTCACCCCAGTCTGAAATTTTTCGCCCCGGATTCGCCGCTACGCGCCGCCGCCGTGTCGCCCCACTGCCGCCCGCATGATCGGCACCCTGACGCCTGGGGAAGGGCGTCTCGATGAATCTCGACATCCGCGAAATGACACTCGACGAGACCGCGATGGTCATCGACTATTTCTATTCGTCGACCGTCGAGCAGCTCGATCTGATGGGCATCGATCCGACGCGGATGCCGACCAGGCCTGTCTGGAGCCATCTGTTCGAGTCGCTCTACGAAGCGCCGGTTGCCGAGCGCGCGGTGCTGATGGTGGTGTGGCAGCTCGACGGCCGGCCGATCGGCTTCTCCAGCTGCGATCGGATCGTGCGCGGCAGCCACGCCAATATGCATCTGCACGTCACCGCGCCGGAGCTGCGCGGCCGCGGCCTCGGCACCGCCTGCGTCAGCCGCAGCGTGGCTCTCTATGTCGAGCGACTGCAGCTCAAGCGGCTGTTCTGCGAGCCGCATGCCTACAACACCGCCCCCAACCGCGCGCTGCAGAAGGCCGGCTTCCGCTATGTGAAGACCTACAAGACCGTGCCGGGCCCGATGAACTATCACCAGGCGGTGACGCGCTGGATGATCGAGCGGTGAGGCCGCCGGATCGCTCCGGCTGGGCCACAAGCGCCCGCGAATGTCGCCTTGCGTTCCCGGGAGGTGTTCGCGCGTGTCCTGAGGAACAGCCGGTGCCGGCGTTCGATCGCCGGCCTGCGCTCACGCGGCAAGTCGCCTGAGGCCGCTGCCGATGGCGTCGACGATCTGTCCGATCTGTCCCTCGTCGATCACCAGGGGAGGCGAGAGAATCAGGGTGTCGCCGAGGGCGCGGATGAACACCCCGCGCTCCAGGCAGACCTCGGCGCAGGCGCGCGCGCGATCGCCAGGGGCGCCGTCTCCACCGTCGATCTCGATGGCGCCCAGCAGGCCGAGATTGCGGATGTCCCTGACCGGTCCGAGTGTGCGCAACCCGTGCAGCGCATCCTCCCAGATCGGCGCCAGCCGGGCGGCCCGGTCGAACAGCCCTTCGTCGCGGTAGACGTCGAGCGCGGCAAGTCCCGCCGCGCAGGCGAGCGGGTGGCCTGAATATGTGTAGCCGTGCGCGAGCTCCGGGACCGCCTCGGGCCCCTGTGACAACCCGTCGTGAACGCGATCGCTGATCAACACGCCGCCCATCGGCACGGTGCCGCTGGTCATGCCCTTGGCGCAGGTGATGAGGTCGGGGCTGACCCCGAGCGCCTGGGCCGCGAAGGGGGCGCCGAGCCGGCCGAAGCCGGTCACCACCTCGTCGAAGATTAAGAGAATGCCGTGGCGGTCGCAAATCTCACGCAGCCGCTGCAGATAGCCTTGTGGCGGCGGCAGCACGCCGCCCGCGCCGGCGACCGGTTCGACGATGACCGCGGCCACCGTCGATGGATCGACCGCGTACAACAATCCCTCGAGTGCATCGGCGAATTCGACGCCATGCGCCGGCTGGCCGCGGCTGAACGCGTTGCGCGCCAGATCATGCGTGTGCGGCAGGTGGGACGTCGCCGGCAACAACGCGCCGAACTGCGCGCGCTGCCAACCGATGCCCGATACCGACAGGCCGCCGAAGCCGACGCCGTGATAGGCGCGCTGCCGGCCGATCAGCCGCTGGCGGTGTCCCTCCCCACGCGCCCGATGATAGGCCAGCGCAAACTTCAAGGCGCTGTCGACGGCTTCCGATCCGGAGCCCGCAAGAAACAGGTGGCGGAAGCCGCGAGGCGCGATCTCGACCACCCGGTTCGCGAAATGGAAGGCCAGCGGATGACCGACGCCGAAGCTGGACGCGTAGTCCAGCTTGCCGGCCTGCGTCCTGATCGCCTCGACGATCTTGGGATGGCAATGGCCCGCATTGACGCACCACAATCCGGCGATCGCATCCAGCACGCGGCGGCCATCCGGCGTCGCATAATATATGCCTTCGGCGGCGGAGAAGAACATCGGCGTCTTCTTGAAGCGCCGGTTCGCCGTCATCGGCATCCAGAAGGCTTCGAGATCGTTGGGTGGAACGTCGATCGACATCGCGTCTTGCATCGGTTTCTCTCAGGTGTTGATGGCGGGAGCGGCTCGGATTCAATTGGCCAGCGCGGCGTCGACGGCCTTCAGATCCAGGTCCTTGTTGATGTTCTCGACCAGCTCGTTGGTCGCGATGTCGTGCGCATCGACCTTGTCCTTCAGGATGCCGGCATCGCGGAGCCAGTCGAGATAGCGCTGATAGGTTTCGATGTTGCTCTCGCCCCAGCGCATGTCGGCCGACTCAAGCGTCCATTTGCCGATGACCGTGGCCAGCAGGGCCGTCGTCTGGTCCAGGGCCTGGACCGGGTCCATGCCAGCCGGGACCACCTGCGGATAGACCGCATGGAACATCTCGCCGGCGGCGCGCGGCTTCGCGATCGTGTACAGCACGCCCATCGTGTAGGCGCGCATCATCCGGCTCAGCAGATCGCTCTTGGTCTTGATGGTGTCGGGTGTGGCCACGAAGCTGTTGGCCGGAAAAGAGCCGAGATATTTGTCGTCGAGCTGGCGCATCGGCACGCCGGCCAGCTCCATCAGCGTGTACTGCGTGTCCCACTGCGATACGGCGTCGATGTCGCCGCGCTTGAGCAGGACCGCGGTCTGGGCCGGCTGCCCGGACACCAGGATCCGAATGTCGCGGTCGGGGTCCAGCGACACCGATTTGGCGACCGATCGCGCGACGATCACGCCCGCCGAGGCCATTGAGGTGACGCCGATCTTCTTGCCGCGCAGGTCGGCGTAGGTCTTGATGGCACTGTCGGCCGGCACCGCCAGCCCGAAGATGTTGCGGCGATAGGCGGTGTAGAACACCTGGGTTCTGACGCCGGTCAAATTCAGGATGGCGACCGGATCGACGGTTGGCACGGCGACCAGCACCTCGCCGGTGGCGATATTGCGGACGCAATCGGAGGAGCCGGGAAAATTGACGAGCTCGACATCCACGCCGGCCTGCTTGAACCAGCCGAGCTTGGTCGCCACGGCAAACGGCACGGCGCCGGTGGTTGGAACGCTGGTGCACCAGCCCACTCTGACTTTGGTCTGCGCGATGGCGGCCGTGGCCTGGAGCAGCACCGCAAGGCCCAGTGACGCGGCCACGAGTGCAGACTTGTAGTTCATGTCCTCTTCCTCCGTTTGACCGACCCGCGACACGCAACGTCCTGCTGCCGTGGGAGACGTTCTGCTCAGCGCGAAACGGCCAGCGTGTTCTCGACCTCGCTTGCGGGCGGCGAGCGCTTGGATGGGGTCGATGCGGCGCGGCCGGCATTTTCCCAGAAGATCACCCGGCGGCGCGCCGACTTCAGCGCCTGATTCAGGACCAGGCCGACGATTGCGAGCACGATCAGGATCGAGAAGACGCCGGCGGTATCCATCGAGAAATTCATGCTCTGCATCAGCATGCCCAGGCCCTGCTCGGCGCCGATCAGCTCGGCGACCACCGTTCCGATCAAGGAGAGTGTCATCGCGATCTCCAGCCCAGCGACGATCATGGGGAGAGCCGCCGGCAGCCGAAGCATGGTGAAGATCTGGCGCTCGGTGCCGCCGAGCGAGCGGATCAGGTCGATGCCGTCGCGATCGGCGGCGTTGAGGCCGGCGATGGTGTTGACCATCACCGGGAAAAAGGTGACCAGCGCGGCCGTCACGATCTTTGATGTGATGCCGAGGCCGAACCAGAGCACGATCAGCGGCGCCAGCGCTACTTTCGGCATCGACAGGAACATCACGATGTAGGGATAGACGAAATAGGCGATGTGTCGATTGAGCGCGATGCCGACGCCGAGCACCAGGCCGACGGCGGAGCCGAAGATGAAGCCGAGCACCACCTCCGCAACGGTGACCAGAGTGTGCTGCAGGAACGGCCCATTCGCGAAGCCACGCCACAGCGCCTGCGCGACGGCCGATGGCGCCGGAAGGATGAAGGCCGCGATGCCGAACACGCGGATCACGGCCTCCCAGCCTGCGAGCAGGCCGACGAGCAGCAGAACACTCAGAATGCGGTTTCGCGGCGTGTCGATGGAGGTGAGGTCGAGCATTAGTCCACTCCTTTGGCGCCGAAATGGGTCCTGATGCGGTTGACGTAGTGGCCGAACGCGGTGCTGCCCATCATCTCGAGCGTGCGCCGCCGCGGCAGGTCGATCTCCAGCACTTCGGCGATCCGTCCCGGCCGCGCGGTCATCACCACGACGCGGTCGGCGAGGAAGACGGCTTCGGAGATGGAATGGGTGATGAGCAGAACGGTGCTGCCGTTGCTCTGCCAGAGCCGCTGCAATTCGACGTTGAGATTTTCTCGCGTCATGGCGTCGAGGGCGCCGAACGGTTCGTCCATCAGCAGGATCGCCGGATCGTTGACCAGCGCCCGCGCGATGCCGACGCGCTGCTGCATGCCGCCCGACAACTCCGCTGGATAACGGTGGGCGAAATCGGCCAGGCCGACCATGCCGAGCAGGTCGCGCGCCTTGGGCAGGTTCTGCTGCCGGCCGCGGCGCTGAACGTCGATCGGAATCAGGACGTTTTCGAGCACGGTGCGCCACGGAAACAGCACGGGCGACTGGAAGACGATGCCGATGTCGCGCCGCGTTCCCCGGACGATCTCGCCGCCCAGCCGGATCTCGCCGCGGCTCGGCGCGATCAGCCCGGCGATCATGCGCATCAATGTCGATTTTCCGCAGCCGGATGGGCCGACGACCGTGACGAACTCCCCGGCACGGATGTCCAGGTTGATGTCGTCCAAGGCCATGACGCCGGTGTCGTCGGTGCCGTAGGTCTTGCAGAGAGCGGAGACATGGATCGCGGAGGGGTGAGCACCGGGACCGGAGGAGACGGTTGGCGGTGAAGCCCGGGATGCGTTCCGTTGGTCCTGTGAGATCCGGTCATCCATGGCTTTTTCCTTCTTCGCCTTAGAACCCTAGCGCCATCCCGTCTTTGCGCTGGTCGGATGCTCCGATCAGAATGCCGCGCTCGCGATCGATCCAGACCGCCTGGGCGCCACCGATCGGGAAATCAGACCATTCGACCGTGTGGCCCCGGCCTTCGAGGTCGCGCTTCACGTCGGCTGAGATGGCCGTCTCCAGCGACAGCTTGCCGTCGAAGGCGAACGAGCGCGGTGCGTCGGCTGCTTCCTGAACGCTGCGTCCGTGATCGAGGATCTGCGAGACGAAGTGGGCGTGGCCCGTCGCCTGGTAGTGGCCGCCCATCACGCCGAACGGCATCACCGGGAGATTGTCGCGATAGAGCATTCCCGGAATGATGGTGTGCATCGGCCGCTTTCCGGGGGCGATCGCGCTCGGATGCGTCGGATCGGTTCGAAAGCCGAGGCCGCGATTATGCAGCAACACGCCGGTCGTGGGCTCGTAGAGGCCGCTGCCGAACGCTGCGAACAACGAATTGATCAGCGAGACGGCGTTCAGATCGCGATCGACGACGGAGACATAGACCGTGTCCTTGTGCTCGATCTCGCCCCAGGCTTCCGGCGCGGTGGCGCGGTCGCGTTGGATCAGATCGCTCGCGCGCTGCGTCCAGTCGTCGGAGAGGAAGCTGGCCACAGGCGTGGGTCCGAACGCGGGATCGCTGAAATAGGCGTCGCGCGCGCGGTAGGCGGCTTTGGTCGCTTCGGCCAGATAGTGGATCCGGTCTGCCTCGGAGTGCTGCGGCTGGCCGAGTTCGAAGCGTTCGATCAGGCGCAGGATCATCAGCGCCGCCAGGCCCTGCCCCGCCGGAGGGCATTCGTAGACCGTGTGGCCGCGATATGCCGTGCTGACCGGCTGCACGTAATCGCTGTGCTCGCTTGCGAAGTCGTTGATGCTGTGCAGCCCGTCATGGGCGCGCAGCTTGCGTGTCAGCGCCTCCGCCACCCCGCCGCGATAGAACGCAGCCGCGCCGTCCTGAGCCACGGCACGCAAGGTGCGGCCAAGGGCCGGATTGCGGAAAAGATCGCCGAACGCCGGCGGCTTGCCGCCAGGCAGGAAAGCGGCGCGGGCGTCGGGATCGCGGGAGAGTTTTTCGACCTGCCGCGCCCAGTCCCATGCGACGCGCGCGGTGACCCGCATACCCTGCTCGGCGAGGCTGATCGCCGGCGCGAGGACTTCCGCGAGGGACTTGGCGCCATAATCCTTGTTGAGCGTGCACCAGGCTGCGATCGCGCCGGGGATGGTGACAGCGTGGGCCGAATGGTCCGGGATCGCCGTCAGGCCGCGGTCGACGTACCACGCGGCCGTCGCAGCCTGCGGCGCACGGCCCGAGCCGTTCAGTGCGATCGGCGCCGCACCGTTCCAGGAGAACAAAGCGAAGCAGTCGCCGCCGATTCCGGTCATATGCGGCTCGACCACGCATTGGACGGCGACGGCGGCGATCGCCGCGTCCATGGCGTTGCCGCCTGATCGAAGCATGTCGAGGCCAGCTGCCGACGCCGCCGGATGCGACGTACAAACCATACCGCGTTCGCCGATGGTGTCCGAGCGTCCGGGCTTGCTGAAATCACGCATGGTTGCGGTCCTGTGCCGAGAGTTGTGATGCTGCGCGTGCGAGCCGTGGACCGATCTCATGTTCGAGCCGCTCGGCCGTGACTTCCGACGGCATGCCGCCGCAGTTGAGCGCGAGCACCAGCCCTTCGGGCGTCACCAGCGGCGCGCCGACCGCGAACACATCGGGGCGCCTATCGCCGAGCGAGACGCAGAAGCCGCGCTCGGCCAGCGACGTGAACGCCTTGTCGATGCCGCCATCGATCTTCTGCCACTCCGTCTTGGTCCATTTCAGGCGCAGCCGGCGCAGCAGCAGGGTGCGCTCGTCCGCCGGCAGAGCAAACAGATAGGCGCGTCCCATCGACGTCGTTTCGATCGGAAGCCTCGCGCCGAGATCGAAGCGCGGCGGGCGCAGGCCCGCATGCCGCGCGGTCTCGATCGTCAGCATCTCGTTCTGATCCGGCATGCCGAGAGAGGCCGGCAACCTGGCGAAATCGGCGATGTCCTGCAGCAGCGGCCGCGCGGCGAGGCGGTGCGGCATGCCCGCCAGCAGCGAGTGGCACAGCGCGACCACGCCGCCCCCCAATTGGTAACGACCTAGGCGCGGCACATAGGACAGATAGCCCAGCGCGGTCAGTGTCTGCGTCAGCCGCGAGATCGTGCACTTGGCGAGGCCGGTACGCGCCGCCAGCTCGGTGTTGCTCAGCGACGTCTCGCCCGGCTGGAAGGCCCTGAGCACCGCGAGTCCGCGGGCCAATCCCTGAACGATCCGGGCATCCTCGCCGGGGTCCAGCAGGGTCGTATCGGTCTTGCGTTGCACCGGGGTGAGCCGAGCCATCATGATCCTCATTTCTGAACTAGAATTTCAGATATTGAAATTATTCTGTCAAACGGCCACGAGGCCGCAGCTGCGGAACTTTTGAGCCTGGCGTGAGGAAATTGGCGGCAAACGGCTGACGCTTGGTCAGATCAGACCGTCAGAGCGAGCACGGTCGTGCCGACGGCCGTGCCCCGGCGGGCCGCCATCCATCGAAATTGTCCGGTATCTCGGCGTCGGGGACCAAGGATCGTCATCGGCAGGGGATGGCGAGCGTCATTCGTCTGCCGGCGATTGGTTGCGATCCGGCGCGGGCAGCGCTGGCCGCCTTGGCGATGTCGTCGGTTACAGCGGCACGCGGCCATATTCGCGGTTGGCGAGGCTCGCTTCTTCCAGATCGAGGTCGCGCTCGATGCGGCGGCGGGTCTCGTCGGTGATCTTGCCGTCGCGGAGCATGACGTGAATGGTCTTGCGCTCGACGCCGATCAGCTCGCGGGTCAGCGCGATGCCGCGCGCGGAAGCATCATAGTCGTCCGGGGTGAGTGCTTCGGGAAGCTGGTTGACGCGCACCTCGTGCCGCGCGCGCAGCAGCCGGACGACCTCGTCGGACAGGTCGCGATCATTGGTCATCGTCTCCAGCGACTGCAGCGCCCTGTCCAGCACCTCGCGGCGCGCGGCGATCTCCTGCTCGTGCTCGCGGACGTGCTCGGCGCGGCCAGTGCGGCCGACGCCGAGCCAGCGCACCACCAGCGGCAAGGTCAGGCCGAGCCCGATCAGTGTGAAGAAGATGACGCCGAAGGCGACGAACAGGATCTGGTCGCGATAGCGAAACGCATCGCCGGTCGACAGCGTCAGCGGCAGCGCCAGCGCGGTCGCCAGCGAGACGGTGCCGCGCACGCCGGTGAAGCCGATGATGAAGGTCTGCTGCCAGGGCGGCAGCGGATCCCGGGCGCGCAACGAGCTGCTCAGGATGCGCGGCAGGATCGTCGCCGGAAACGTCCAGGCAAAGCGCGCAATCACCAGGATCGCGACCACCAGCGCCGTGGCGACCAGGATCGCATCGAGCGGGAAGACCTTCGACTTCTCATAGATCAGCCGCATCTGGAAGCCGGTGAGCAGGAACAGCATGCCCTCGATCAGGTAGACCACGAGGTCCCAGAAGAACACGCCCTGCAAACGGGTGGCGGACGATATCCAGAGCGGGCCGTTCCAGCTCATATAGAGGCCGCAAGAGACCGTCGCGATCACGCCGGAACCGCCGACATGCTCGGGGATCCAATAGGCCAGGTAAGGCGTCAGCAGCGACAGCGTGATCTCGACCTGGGGGTCGCGCGCGTAATGGCGGGCGCGCAGCATCAGCCAGCCGACGCCGATGCCGAAGGCGATCTCGCCGACCACGATCGCGGCGAACTCGCCGGCGGCAACGGGGAAGGAAAAGGTGCCGGTCATGATCGCGGCGACCGCGAAGCGGTAGAGGATCAGCGCCGTGGCATCATTGGCGAGGCCCTCGCCCTCGAGGATCACCATGACCCGGCGCGGCAGATGCAGCCGGCGCGCGATGGCGAGCGGCGCCACGACGTCGGGAGGTGCCACGATGGCGCCGAGCAGGAAACCGATGCTCCAGGGCAGGCCGAGCAGAAGATGGGTCGCGGTCGCCACCATGGAGGCGGTGAAGATCACGCAGCCGACCGCCAGCAGCACGATCGGCCGCAGATTGCGCCTGAACTCGCGCCAGCTCATCGCAACGCTCGACGAGTAGATCAGCGGCGGCAGCACCACAAGGAGCACCAGTTCGGGCGGCAGAACGAAGGCGGGCATGCCCGGCACGAAGGCCAGGCCGATTCCGGCGAGCATCAGCAGGATTGCCGGAGCGATATTGGCACGCCGGGCAATCAGGGCGGTTCCCGCCAGCACCGCCAGCAGGATCAGGAATATCTGAAAGTGAGCTTCCATCGCGATCAGCCAGGCGTCGCTGCGCCGGGCTCAGTCCCTGAGATCGTAGCGATACGACTTCGAGACGATCTGCCAGCCGTCCTTCAGCTTCATGGCGACGAGATAATCGGTGAAATAGCGCGGCGGCAGCTGGCAGCGAACCTTGATGAAAGCGGTCTTGTCATCCGAACGGTCGATGGTGACGATGAAATCCTCGCGCGGCTTGCCCTCGGCCTTGGCGGACGGACGCTTGCGGACCCAGGCCAGCCAGTCCGGCACGGTCAGAATCTTGAGCTCGCCATTTTCGATCCAGCGCAGATCGGCGGTCGGATGGAACACGGCGCCTAATTTGTCGGCATCGCCCTCAATAGAGCGCGTCGAAATAACCCTGCACGACGGCCTCGATGCTGGAACGGTCTGTGCTCACGGCTCTCTCCATTGCGGCGAACGAACAACGATCGCATTTTCGATGCAAAAGCGTGCTTGGCAAGGCTTGAACTGCCGCCACCCCGAGAGCGACGCAATAAACGTGGAGAACTGGGCGAGAGCGGGATAATGGCTGCGTGATCCCAGTCACAAGCCGAATGATCCGGAATCTGATAGACAGGTTCCAGCAGGTCTCCCGGCGGTATGGGGAAGTCAGATGTCTTGGTCAGCTCGATGCGGCGGGTTCCTCTTGGCGGCAGCGCTGGTGCTGCTCTGCCATCCGGCGCTCGCGGAGAAGCGCGTGGCGCTCGTGATCGGCAACTCGGCCTATCAGAACGTGCCGCAGCTGACGAACCCCGCCAATGACGGGGCGGTCATGACCACGACGTTCAAGAACGCAGGCTTCGATGTCGTCGACTATCGCCGCGACCTGACGGCCAGAGAGACGCGGCGGGCGCTGCGCGATTTCGCCGATGCCGCCCGTGATGCCGATATCGCGGTGGTGTATTACGCCGGCCATGGCATGGAGGTCGAAGGCTCCAACTACCTGATCCCGATCGATGCCCGGCTCGAGCGCGACACCGACGTCTATGACGAGACGCTGTCGCTCGACCGTATCCTGGTTGCCGTCGAGCCGGCCAAGAAGCTGCGGCTGGTCATTCTCGACGCCTGTCGCGACAATCCGTTTACACGCACGATGCAGCGGACGGTCGCGACCCGCAGCCTCGGCCGCGGTCTGGCCAAGATCGAGCCGACCAGCCCCAACACGCTGATCGCCTATTCCGCCAAGGCCGGCTCTACCGCGCAGGATGGCGACGGCACGAACAGCCCGTTTACCCTGGCACTGTCGCGGCACATCGCCACTCCCGGTCTGGACGTCCGTAAGGCGTTTGGCTTCGTGCGTGACGAGGTGTTGAAGTCGACCTCCAACCGCCAGGAGCCGTTTGTTTATGGCTCGCTCGGCGGCGAGGACGTGCCGCTGGTGCCGGGCGTGCCACGCGTCGTCACGCAGATGCCGGTGGCGCCCCCGGTCAATGCGCAGGCCGATATGCGTCGTGACTACGAACTCGCGATGCAGGTCGGCAACAAGGGCGCGCTGAACGCATTCCTGGCGCAATATCCCGACGGCTTCTATGCGAGCCTCGCCAAGCTGCAGCTCGAAAAGCTGGCCGCCGAGGAGAATCGCGCCGCGGCGGCCGAGAAGGCGCGCGTGACGGAGGCAGAGCGTGCGCGCCTCGCCTCCGAGGGGGCGCGCAAGGATACGCTCGCCAAGGCGGAGGCTGAGGCCAAGGCGGCCGAGCAGGCCCGCATCGCGGCGGAAAGGGCCAATCAGCTGGCGCAGCAGCAGGCCGCCGAGGCCGAAAGGAAGCGGCAGGAGCAGCAGCTCGCGGCGGCCGACAATCCGCGTGCGGCGACATCGCCGGCCGCCTCCCCGCAGCAGGGGCCGCAGGTCGCCGCGCTCACGCCGGCGTCGCAGCCCGCCGATTTGACCAAATCCGTGCAGCTCGAGCTGCGCCGCGTCGGTTGCCTCACCGAGGACGCCGATGGCGACTGGGGCTCCGCCTCACGGCGTTCGATGTCGCAGTTCAACCGCTATGCCGGCACCAGGCTCGACACCCAGGCGGCCTCGGCGGATGCGCTGCAGGCGATCAAGCTTAAGCAGGCCCGGGTCTGCCCGCTGGTCTGCCAGCACGGTTACAAATCGGATGGCGATCGCTGCACCCGCATCGTCTGCGCCGAGGGTTCCTTCGTGAACGACGACAATGAATGCGAGAAGCGGCGCGACAAAAAGCCGGTCGTCAGGCGCGACACCAGCGACGAGGAGGAGCCGCCGTCGCGCCGCCGGGCCCGCGCGACGCCTGAGCCGGGCATGCCGATGCCGCCTCCCAATGTGGGCGTCGGGGTGGGGATCGGTGTCGGCGGCGGTGGTCTCGGTGTCGGCATCGGGGTGGCGCCGAGCATTGCTCCGCCCCGGCCGCAGGCGCAGGCGCGTCCGAAGCCGTCCTCGGGCCAGATCTATTGCGATGCCTATCTGTGCCGTCCCGTCCGGCAAGGCTGCCGCCTCGAATATCGCGGCGGTGGCGGCCCCGCCAACAACGCCAGCGTGGAAGTCTGCAACTGATCAGGACGAGATCGCGCTGGCAGCGATATTGACCATCAGGGCGACCAGCGCGGTGTTGTAGACGAACGAGATGATGCCGTGCACGGTCGCGGTGCGGCGGATGATCTTGTCGGTGATGCCGACGTCGGAGACCTGGGCGGTCATGCCGATGATGAAGGAGAAGTAGACGAAGTCCCAGTAGTCGGCGTGCTCGTCCTTGTCGCCGCTCGGGAATTGCAGGCCGCCGGGCTTGGCGCCGCGGTAGTAGTCATGGGCGTAGTGCAGGGCGAAGGTCGCATGCACCGCCGCCCAGGACAGGCTCACGGTGAGCAGCGCGAGCGTCAGCGCCGGCGCGTCGCGCTTGGAGGCGCCGAGCTCGAACACGATCGCGGCGATGCTGGCGAAGGCGCCCAGTGCGGTCACCATCAGGATCACGAAGCGGCCGTCGTCCTGCATGATCGCCTTGCGGCGGATGTCATGATGCTCGCTGCGCAGCATCATCACCGCGACCAGGACGAGATAGATCGCGGTGAAGATGTCCCAGCTGATCAGGAGCCGCGTGACCAGCCGCAGCACCGATGGCAGCAGCAGCAAGGCGACGATCGCGATGCCGAGCGAGACGAAGGTGCGGGGACGCGCATACACGATGCGCAGCGGCGCCGGCAGCCTGACGAAGCGGGCGAGGGCCGGATCATCGGGATGGAGTCCGGCCAACGCCTCGCCTCAGCTCTTGCGCTCGGCGACGAAATGGGCGGCGGCGCGCAGCACGTCGCCCTTGCTGCCGAAGATCGACAGCGCGGCATCGCCGCGGGCGAGCAGGTCGCGCACGCGCTGCTTGGCGCCCTCGATGCCGAGCTGGGTAACGAAGGTGGTCTTGCCGAGTTCTGCGTCGGCGCCGGCCGGCTTGCCGAGCGTGGCGGCGTCGCCCTCGACGTCGAGCAGGTCGTCGGCGATCTGGAAGGCCTCGCCGAGCGCGCGTCCGTAATCGTCGAGCGCCTGGTATTCGGCTGGAGAGGCTTGGCCGAGCAGGGCGCCGGCGATGCAGCCGAAGCGGAGCAGGGCGCCGGTCTTCATCTGCTGGACGCGTGCGACGTCGACCGGGCCGCGGTCGCCGAACCGACCCTCGCCCGCGAGATCGAGGATCTGGCCGCCGGCCATGCCGCCGACACCGGCGCAGCGCGCCAGCGCCCGGGTCAGCGCCAGGCGGACGCCGGCGTCGGGGTGGATCTCGTCGCGGGTGATGATGTCGAAGGCGATGGTCAAGAGCGCGTCGCCGGCCAGGATCGCGGTGGCATCGTCATAGACCTTGTGCAGGGTCGGACGTCCGCGGCGGAGGTCGGAATTGTCCATCGCCGGCAGGTCGTCATGGATCAGCGAGTAGCAGTGGATGCATTCGAGCGCGGCGCCTGCCAGCAGCGCGCCCTTGCGTGGCACGCCGAACACGGCAGCGCTTTCGACCACCAGGAACGGCCGCAGCCGCTTGCCGCCGCCCAGGCTGGAGTAGCGCATCGACTCGATCAACCGCTGCGGCCTGGCGATCTCGTCCGCCAGCGGCGCATCGCCGAGCAGCTCGCCGAGCAGGGCTTCGGTCTCTTCCGCGGTCTTGTCCAGGCGTTGGGTGAAGTCGGTGAGGGCCGTCGCAGTCATTTAAGAAGAGCTCCAGGGACGAAATTCGCCGGACAATCGTTGATGGCGGCGACTTCGTCAATTGCGGGGACAATGGGCCCTTTCGGCCATAATGGCGGAAAAAAGCAGGAATCCTCATGCAGATGTCGGATAATTCGGGGCAACTGACCGCCGCCTCGGCGGTCCAACCCGGGCGACGCCTGCCATTGCGTACCGTCAGAACCATCCTGCTGATCGTCGTGCTGGTGCTGCTCGTGCCCTATGTGCTGACGCCGTTCTATGCTGCCGGTCACCCGGTTTCGACCCTGATGCTCTGGCGGTCGCTGACCGGCCAGCCCGTCACGCGGCATTGGATCGACCTTTCGGCGATGTCGCCTTATCTGCCGCGGTCCGTTGTGGCGGCCGAGGATGCCAAATTCTGCAGCCATCACGGCATCGATTGGGGCGCGCTGCGCGAGGTGATGGACGATGCCGAGGAGGGCGACGTCAGCCGTGGCGGCTCGACCATCACTCAGCAGGTCGCCAAGAACCTGTTCCTGTGGCAGGGCCGCAGCTATGTCCGCAAGGCGCTGGAACTGCCGCTGGCGCTCTGGATCGACCTCGTCCTCGGCAAGCGGCGCATCCTGGAGATCTACCTCAACATCGCCGAGCTCGGTCCATCCGGCCAATTCGGGGTCGAAGCTGGGGCAATTTACGCCTTCAACCGCTCAGCCGCCGGGCTGGGGCCGCGCGAGGCGGCGCTGCTGGCCGCGATCCTGCCGAATCCGGTCCGGCGCAGCGCCCGTGCCCCTGGTCCTGGCGTGCGCCGTTTGTCGGGGACCTATATGGTGCGGGGGCAGGCCTCGGCCCTGCAGACCTGCTGGGGCGAGCGGCGCTGAGCGCGTCGGGGACGCAAATTTGGCCAAAAATGCCTCGGAGAGCCCCTAGCCATACCGGACCCCTTCCTCTATAAGCGCGGCCTGATCGGCATCCGGGCTCGCCAGCTTCATGGCTGCAGCCGTCCTTCGCGGACGATGCCTTACAAATTACCCCTAGAGGATACCGATATGGCCGTCCCCAGAAGAAAAACTTCGCCGTCGCGCCGTGGCATGCGCCGCTCGGCTGACGCGATCAAGAAGCCGACCTATGTCGAGGACAAGGACTCCGGCGAACTGCGTCGTCCGCACCACCTGGACCTCAAGACCGGCATGTACAAGGGCCGTCAGGTCCTGAAGAAGAAAGACGCCTGATTGCCCGCAGGGCCGCTTTCCAAGCGGCCCGAATTCGGCCATCGATTGGGGTGAAAGCGGGCCCGTGCGATTTGATTCGCAGGGGCCGTTACGCATGAGTGCTGCGTGATCCCATCTCGCCGCCATCTCTTTTCTTTCGACCAATCGATTTCGCGCAGGGCCGTGGCCCCGCCCCACCCAAGGCTTTAACCGATGTCGATGATCGGTTTTCCGCTGCTGCTGATCCCGCTGGCGATCTACAACATGATCGTCTTCCTGATGCCCGGGGTCGCGTTCAGCGAAACGCTGCTGCGCCTTCAGCTCCCGTCCGGCGAGGTCTGGACGGTCTCGCTCGGCGACATGCTGCTGGCGCTGGCCGTGCTGCTGCTGCTGCTGGAGGTCATCAAGGCGGCGAAGCCCAATGGCAAATACCTGACCGACCATCTGCTCTCGCTGCTGGTGTTCGGCGGCGCCGCGGCCGAGTTCGCGATGTGGCCGAAATTCGGGAACTCCACCTTCCTGCTGCTGACGCTGCTGTCCATGGTCGATTTCTTCGGCGGCGTCGCGCTGCGCACCAAGCGCCGCGCCCGGGCGGCTGTCGCCGTGCCGGCTCCGGTGCCGGCCGCAGAGCCAGCAACGCTTCCGGAACCCACGGCGACGGAAGAACCGGCCAAAGCAGAAGCCGTGCAGCCGGGGGATGCTCCTGCGGTTGCGACCCCCATTCATGCGGAGCCCGGCGATGCCGTGCCGGCCGCGGCCTCGGTCGCGGAATCGGTGCTGCTGGATCACTCGCTGCCGCGCCCGCCGAGCGCAGCGCCCGCGCCGGCAGAGTCGACCGCGCCGGACTTGCAGGCCGAAGGTGCCGCCGAGGCGCCGGCCGATCCCGCAAAAGACCCCATCAAGGCGCCGGAAACGCCGAAGCCCTGATCCGGCGCACCACCTCCCTGTTCAAACCACCTGGCGGGTCCTGCCGCCGAGAGCGGCGGCCGGCTGAAGCCGGGCCGTGTAGGCCGATTTCGCATCGGCTGGTGCAGCCCGTCGGAGCGCGCGGGTCTGCGGCAGCTTTTCGGCTGACGCGATCAGATGGGCGACGAAGCCGGCATCTGGGCGTGGGGCGCGAACCTTGGGCGCCTCCTGCTCGACCTGCGGATCGGTCCGGATCAGGGTCAGGCAGCGTGAGGCCTCGTCGGCGGTTGCCGCTCCGGTCTGATCCTGATCGATCGTTAACATCGTCCCACCATACCCGGCGCGATTGTCACGTTCTGAGACGCCGGAGCCTTTCACCATCCGATCTCGCAAGAGCAATGCCGCTCCCGGAGAGCGCGTTCCGACATGTCGCGTGATGGTTGACGTGGATTCCGACGCGTGTCTGTCGCATCGGCATGCTCTCCGTTAACCAGAGATGCGTAGTCTGATTCGCGAAATCCGGTGCTGTCGCTCGCGAGAGTAGGCGCCGGCTCCTTGCTGTTGACCTCGGGCCGCGCCCGCTTGTCCCGAAACGAGGCGATCTTGACACCCGAATTGCCACAGACCGCGACGATCCTGTCGTCCCTCGGCCAAGCCGCCTTTGTATGGGATCTGGCCAGCGACGTGATCGTCTGGAGCGACCATGTCGGCGCCGTGTTTCCGGACGTGCCGCTGCCGCAGCTCTGCAACGGCACCGAGTTCGGCAAGCTCATCGAGCCGGAGCGTGGCGTCCGTTCCGAAGCCATGCGTCAGGTCGCGCCGCTGCACGGCGTCGACGGCACGCCCTACCGCATCGAATATGGCGTGCGGACCCACTCGGCGGCGCCGCTGATCTGGGTCGAGGAAACCGGGTGCTGGTTCGCCGGCCCCGATGGCCGGCCTGCGCGCGCGCAGGGCATTGTCAGGATCAACAACGAGCGCCATGCTCGTGACGAGCAGCTGCTCAAATTGTCACGCCATGATCCGCTGACCGGCGAGCTCAACCGCACCCATTTGCTGGCGACGCTGGCGGAGGTCATCGAGGAGTCGCAGCGGTTTCGCTTTTCCTGCGCCTTCATGCTTATCGGGATCGATCATCTCGCCCGCATCAACGACGCGTTCGGCTTCGACGTTGCCGACGGGGTGGTGCTCGAGGTCGCGCAGCGCATCCGCGCCCGCCTGCGGGGGGGCGATACGCTCGGACGGTTCTCGGGCAACAAATTCGGGCTGATCCTGAAGAACTGCACGATGGACGACATGACCGTCGCCGCCGAACGCTTTCTCGCGGCTGTGCGCGACGAGGTGGTGCCGACCAAATCGGGTCCGGTGGCGGTGACCGTGACGATCGGCGCGGTCAGTGTGCCGCGGCACGCAAGGTCGGTCGAAGAGGCCGTCAACCGCGCCCATGAGACGCTGGATTCGGCCAAGCGGCGCCGCATCGGCTCGTTCTCGACCTGGCGGCCGAATGTCGAGCGCGACGCGCAGCGCAAGGTCAATATCCGGGTCACCGACGAGATCGTCACCGCGCTGAACGAGCGGCGCATCGTCACCGCCTTCGAGCCGGTGGTGCATGCCGACACGCGCCAGACCGCCTTCTATGAGTGCCTGGTGCGCATGCGTCAGGACGATGGACGCGCCGTGCTGGCGCCGGACATCGTGCCCGTCGCCGAGCGCCTCGGCCTGATTCGCCTGGTGGATCACAGGATCCTCGAACTCGTCGTGGCCGAGCTGGCCAGCGCGCCCGACGTGACCCTGAGTCTCAATATTTCCCCGGAAACGACGATGGACCCGGATTGGTGGGCCTCGATCGAGTCGATGATGCGCGCCCATCCCGGCGTCGCGGAAAGGCTGATCGTCGAGATCACCGAGACGGTCGAAATTCAGGATATCGACGATCTCCGCGGCTTCGTCACGCGGCTGAAGGATCTGGGCAGCCGGATCGCGATCGACGATTTCGGTGCCGGTCACACCTCGTTCCGAAATCTGCGCAAGCTCGGCGTCGACATCGTCAAGATCGATGGCGCGTTCGTCCAGAACCTGGCGCGCTCGGCCGACGATCGCGCCTTCGTGCAGACCCTGGTCGAGCTGGCGCGGCGGCTGCAGATCAAGACGGTGGCGGAATGGGTCCAGGACGACACCTCGGTCACGCTGCTGCGCGACTGGGGCTGCGACTACATCCAGGGCCGATTGATCGGGCTTGCCTCGATCGAGAAGCCGTGGGTCGCGAGCAGGGCTGTGCTGCCTGCGGCGAGTTGACGGCCGGCGGCGTGAGCGGGCTCGCGCAGCTCGCCAGGGGCGTCGATCATGATGCGATGTCGTCGCATCGCACCATGATCCAAGTTCAGCTCTGATTTAGCTCTGCTCGTCCTTTTTCGGCTCGGACATGCGGTCCAGCCGGTCCTGCATTTCCTTCATCTGGCGGCGCAGATCATCGATATTGTCCTCCGCGGCGGCGGCCGGCTCGGCCGCCTTCTCGTCGGTGCGGGCAGGCACGGGCGCGAACGGCTTGAACATCGAGAAGGTTTGCTGGAACAGCTCCATGTTGCGGCGCACCTGCTCCTCGAGCGGGGCGAAGGGTGTGCCGCTGAAGGTGTCGGCGATCTGCTTGCGGAACTTCTCCTGCTCCCTGGTCAGCGTGTCGATCGACTGTTCCAGGTACTTCGGAACGACCATCTGCATGCTGTCGCCGTAGAACCGGATCAGCTGGCGCAGGAAGGTGGTCGGCAGCAGGTTCTGACCGGCCTTATTCTCCTGCTCGAAGATGATCTGGGCCAGCACCGAACGGGTAATGTCGTCACCGGTCTTGGCGTCATAGACGAGGAAATCCTCCCCGTTCTTAACCATTGCGGCCAGATCCTCGAGGGTCACGTATGTACTCGTCCCGGTATTGTAGAGCCGCCGGTTCGCGTATTTCTTGATTGTGGTCGGTTGGTCTGATTTCGCCATGGAGCTCACACATGCAATCCGGGAACGGGAAACCCTGCGGCGTTGCCGCAGGGCAAACGAGCTGCGCAATGCAATAACGTAATCACTTTCGAGCGAGTTCGGCTACGGTTTTGTGCGGAACGGTTAATCCGGCAGCAGAAATCTTGCCCATCAAACCGCCAAGCGCACCATTTTGCGTGCGCCGCAACAGGAATTGCCCATGCCGCCAATTGACATGTCGCAACGACGTTCACAGGATAAAGGGTGAAGGTTGCGCACTTGCCAATCCCTCGGCTTGCGGACGGCCGGCACGACCGTGAACTAAAATATTCGGCTTCGTTTCAAATACCCCTAAGTCCTCAAGCCCTCGCTTCACTTCTCAAAATCAAGAACCCAGGAGATGCCCATGTCAGACGATGTCGTCATCGTCAGCGCCGCCCGCACCGCGGTTGGAAGCTTCAACGGTGCTTTCGCCAACCTTCCGGCCCATGAATTGGGGGCGGTGGCCATCAAGGCCGCGCTGGAGCGCGCCGGCCTCGAGCCCGGCCGTGTCTCCGAGGTGATCATGGGACAGATCCTGACGGCCGCTCAGGGGCAGAACCCCGCGCGGCAGGCGTCGATCGCAGCCGGCATCCCGGTCGACAGCCCGGCCTGGGGCATCAATCAGCTCTGCGGGTCCGGCCTGCGCTCGGTGGCGCTTGGCTATCAGGCCCTGAAGAACGGCGATTCGGACATCGTGGTCGCTGGCGGCCAGGAGTCGATGAGCATGGCGCCGCATGCGCAATATCTGCGCGGTGGCGTGAAGATGGGCGCGCTCGAATTCGTCGACACGATGATCAAGGACGGCCTGTGGGATGCCTTCAACGGCTACCACATGGGTAACACCGCCGAGAATGTCGCGAAACAATATCAGATCACGCGCGCGCAGCAGGACGAGTTTGCCGTTGCGTCGCAGAACAAGGCCGAGGCCGCGCAGAAGGCTGGCAGGTTCAAGGATGAAATCGCGCCGGTGACGGTCAAGAGCCGCAAGGGCGACGTTGTGGTCGACACCGACGAATATCCGCGTCACGGCGCCACGCTCGATTCGATGGGCAAGCTGCGTCCGGCCTTCGAGAAGGACGGCACGGTCACCGCGGGCAACGCCTCGGGCATCAATGACGGCGCTGCGGCCGTGGTGCTGATGACCGCCAAGCAGGCGGCGAAGGAAGGCAAGACGCCGCTCGGCCGGATCGTGTCGTGGGGCCAAGCCGGTGTCGACCCGAAGATCATGGGCACCGGCCCGATCCCGGCGTCGCGCACCGCGCTGAAGAAGGCAGGCTGGAACATCGCCGACCTCGATCTGATCGAAGCCAACGAGGCTTTCGCCGCGCAGGCCTGCGCGGTGAACAAGGACCTCGGTTGGGATCCCGCCAAGGTGAATGTCAACGGCGGCGCGATCGCGATTGGGCATCCGATTGGTGCGTCGGGCGCGCGCGTGCTGGTCACGCTGCTGCACGAGATGCAGAAGCGCGATGCCAAGAAAGGTCTTGCCACGCTTTGCATCGGCGGTGGCATGGGCATCGCGCTGTGCATCGCACGCGACTAAAATCGCGGCACTGATTGCGAGGCATATCACCTTCGCATTCGCACCCGCCTCAACTAAAGATCAACGCCCGGCGATCTCGCCGGGCGTTTTGTTCTTGATGTCCGTCAAACACGTCGCATAATCGATCAGTAAAAAAGGGAAGTTGAGCGATCATGGATATCTCAGCGACAAGTTGATGTCGCGCAGCGGTCCGTGGTCCAATAACAACGGAATGCGCGGCAGCACCCACAGGTTGTCGTGCTGGAACAGTCATCGAGGGAAGGATTCGACATGGCACGTGTGGCGTTGGTGACGGGGGGAACGCGCGGTATTGGCGCAGCGATCAGCAAGGCACTGAAGGCTGCGGGACATAAGGTCGCAGCGAACTATGGCGGCAACGATGCCGCTGCGGAGAAGTTCAAGAGCGAGACCGAGATCCCCGTCTACAAATGGGACGTCAGCTCATTCGACGCCTGCGCCGAGGGGATCAAGAAGGTCGAGGCCGAGCTCGGTCCGGTCGACATTCTCGTCAACAATGCCGGCATCACGCGGGACACGGCCTTTCACAAGATGACGCTCGAACAATGGAGCGCGGTGATCAACACGAATCTCGGCTCGCTGTTCAATATGACCCGTCCGGTGATCGAGGGCATGCGCGCGCGCAAGTTCGGCCGCATCATCAACATCTCCTCGATCAACGGCCAGAAAGGCCAGTTCGGCCAGGTGAACTACTCGGCGGCGAAGGCCGGCGACATCGGCTTCACCAAGGCGTTGGCGCTGGAGACCGCCAAGGCCGGCATCACCGTCAACGCGATCTGCCCCGGCTACATCAACACCGAAATGGTGCAGGCGGTGCCGAAGGACGTGCTCGAGAAGGCCATCTTGCCGCTGATTCCGGTCGGCCGGCTGGGCGAGCCGGAGGAGATCGCGCGCGCCGTGGTGTTCCTCGCGGCCGAGGAGGCCGGCGCGATGACCGGTTCGACCTTGTCGATCAATGGCGGCCAGTACATGGCCTGACACGCGCAGCGGCGTTGCGTCAGGATTAAATCTACGGCATGGACATGGAATGCCCGCGCTCGCCCGCGGGCATTCACGTCTCTGCGATTGCTCGACGCGGGCATCGGCGTGAATGGCCGGCCTGAGCCGGCCGCGACGGAGCCGGTCCGATGTCTCAACGCACAGCCACCCTCATTGGTCTGGCGGCGATCCTGATGTGGTCGCTGCTTGCCGTCATAACCGTTGCAACGGGTACCATCCCGGCTTTCCAGCTCGCCGCGATGACCTTCGCGATCGGCGGCGCCGTCGGCCTGCTGACACTGTTGCGTAAGCCCCAGGCGCTGCAATTGTTGCGGCAGCCGGCGGCCGCATGGGCCGTGGGCGTCGGCGGCCTGTTCGGCTATCACGCGCTGTATTTCCTGGCGCTGCGCTTCGCCCCGCCGGCTGAAGCCGGCCTGTTGAACTATCTCTGGCCACTGCTCATCGTGCTGTTCTCGGCCTTTCTGCCCGGCGAGCGGCTAGCGATCCATCATGTCATCGGCGCCGCCCTCGGCCTGGTCGGAACCGTGCTGCTGTTCGTCGGCAATGGCGCGAGCTTTGCGGCGAGCCAGCTGCCGGGGCTGGCGGCGGCTTTCATTGCCGCGTTCGTGTGGGCGATCTATTCGGTGCTGTCGCGGCGGCTGAAGGCGGTGCCGACGGAGGCCGTGGCCGGCTTCTGCCTCGCGACGTCGCTGCTCGCGGCCCTTGTTCACGCTGCGATCGAGCGCACGGTGTGGCCCGTCACTCCAGCGCAATGGCTTGCGGTGATCGGGCTCGGAATGGGCCCGGTGGGCGCGGCGTTCTACGCCTGGGACATCGGCATGAAGCGCGGCGACATTCGCGTGCTCGGCGCTGCGTCCTATGCGACGCCGCTGCTGTCGACGGCTTTCCTGATTCTCGGCGGCTACGCCCGGCCGAGTGTCGCGATCGCGGTTGCGGCCTTGCTGATCGCCGGTGGCGGATTGGTCGCAGCCAAGGATATGTTCCGTCTGCGTGGCCGATAGCGCAATCGCTTTGCTCGGTTCGGCCCAAGGCCACCGTCGCGCTCGCGAATCCGGTGCCATCCTTGATGCAAGCTTAACGGTGGAGCGGCACGAGCCGGTGGGGCGGTAGTTCGCAACCGTCCGTTCGGCGCGGCCAGTGCCGGCACCTAACGTGCCCTTTACCCGTCATGGGCAAAACTCTGCAAGCAATAGTGCTGATGACGGGGCGGCGGATGCCGGATGTGAGGGGCTATTTCGCTCGCGCTGCGGACTTGTTTCGCGTGCCTCCAGACCAGCCCGAACTGACGCGGGCGCAGTTCCAGGCGTTCTCCAAACAGGTGCCGCTGCTCTATTTCATTCTGATCACCAACAGTCTCGCCCTCGCCTATACGTTCCTGCCGCTGGCGCCGATATGGCTGACGATGGCGGTCCCGGCGCTGCTGTCGGCGCTGACCGGCTTTCGCATGCTGTGGTGGTTGCGCCAGCGCGATGTCGGAGCCAGCAGCGAACAGATCCTGCACAAGCTGCGCGTCACCAATCGGATCGCCGGGCCGATCGGAGCGTTGTTCGTGGCCTGGTCGTTCGCGCTGTTTCCCTATGGCGATCCGTTCGCGAAGGGGCAGGTCGCCTTCTACATGGCCGTCACGGTCATCGGCATCATCTTCTGCCTGATGCATCTGCGGTCGGCCGCGCTGATCGTTACGCTCGTGGTGATCGTGCCCTATGTGATCTTCTTCATGTCCACCGGCGTCCATGCGTTGCGTGCGATTGCAGTCAATCAGCTGCTCGTCTCGTGCGCGATGGTGATCGTGCTCTTCATCTACTACCGGGATTTCGCCGCGCTGGTCGCCAGTCGCAAGTCTCTGCTCGCCGAGCAGGCCGCAACCCAGGCGCTGTCGGACGAGAACTTCCGTCTCGCCAATCTCGATTCGTTGACGGATCTTCCCAATCGCCGTCGCTTCTTCTCGGAGCTTGCGCAAGCCTTCAACGACGCCGAGCGGGACGGCACGCGGCTCGCGGTCGGCATTATCGATCTCGATGGCTTCAAGCCCGTCAACGACACCTACGGCCACAGCGTCGGCGATCGCGTCCTGATCGAGGCTGCGCGCCGGATCAGCGACGTGTGCGACAGCGTGGGCGACAACGTGCATCTCGCGCGGCTCGGCGGCGATGAATTCGGACTGATCGTCGCGGGCGATCCGGAGGATGACGAGCTTCTCGCGCTTGGACGGCAAATCACCGAGCGGATCCAGCTGCCCTACGAGCTCGATACGGCGCATACGGGAGTGTCGTGCTCGACAGGTTTCGCGCTCTATCCGCGCTCCGCGACTGCCGCCGATGCGTTATACGAATGCGCCGACTATGCGCTGTATCATGCCAAGCGCCATGCGCGCGGCCAGACGGTGATCTTCTCGAGCGAGCTGGAGGCGGAGATCCGCAGCCGCAGCGTGATCGAGCATCTGCTGCTAGCCGCCGATTTCGAGCGGGAAATGGAGCTGGCGTTCCAGCCCATCGTCGACGCTGCGAGCGCGCGCACGACGGGCTTCGAGGTGCTCGCACGCTGGCGCAGTCCCAAGCTGGGCCTGGTCTCGCCGTCGGCTTTCATTCCGGCCGCCGAGCGCATCGGAGTCATCCGCACGCTGACGCGCGTCTTGCTGGTGAAGGCGCTGGCTGCAGCGCGGACCTGGCCGGAGGACATCCGCATGTCCTTCAATCTGTCGGCGCATGACATCTGCTCGCCCGACGGCATTCTGCCGCTGATCTCCGTGATTCACGCCAGCGGTGTGCCGCCACGGCGGATCGAGTTCGAGATCACCGAGACCGCGGTGACCTTCGATTTCGTTCATGCCGAGCAGTCGATCTCAGCGTTGAAGGCCATCGGTTGCGGGATCTCCCTGGATGATTTCGGCACCGGCTATTCCTCGCTCAGCCACGTTCACCGGTTGCCGCTCGACAAACTCAAGGTCGATCGCAGCTTTGTCCATGACGTGAACGCCAACCCGATCAGCCACAAGATCATCAAGTCGCTGACCGGCCTCTGCGCCGACATGGAGATCTCGTGCGTCGTTGAGGGTGTCGAAACCAAGGAGCAGCTCGACAGCCTGCGCCGGCTCGGGGCCGACTACATCCAGGGCTATTATTTCGCTGAGCCGATGCCGGCAGATGCCGTGCTCGGTTTCCTGACCAGGGAGCGCCAACGTCTGGCCGAGCCGTCCGAAGGCAAGTACGCCGGCGCCGGCGCCGCGTAGTCCGGAGCATGATCCGATCGGCGGCGAACGCACGTTCCGAACGGATCATCCGCAAACAGCGGATCTAGATCGACGGCTCCCAGCCCGGCGGCGCGAGCTCGAATCCGGCAAATTCGAACCCCGGTGCCACCGTGCAGCCGACCAGAGTCCAATCGCCGGTGCTCTCGGCGGCTTGCCAGGCATGAGCCGGGACCACCGCCTGCGGCTCTTGGCCGCCAGCGAGGTCAATGCCGAGCGTCGTCGTGTGCGGTGGCTGTCCCGCGGCGGCGATCCGCAAAGTGAGCGGCGCGCCGGCATAGAAGTGCCAGCTCTCGACCGCATCGACTCTGTGCCAATGTGAGCGCTCGCCGCGGGCGAGCAGGAAGTAAATGAGGGTCGACGCGGCGCGCCCGGCGGCATTCAAAGCCGGATCACGGAAGGTCTCACGAAAATGTCCGCCTTCAGGATGCGGATGCAGACCAAGGCGTGCGATGATGTCGGCGGCCGACAAGGCGGTCATCGGGGGCGTTCCGGCTCAGGACTTGTTCTTGCGCTCGCGCAATTCACCGAACACCTGCTCGGCCGGCGCGCCCTTCATCCGCAGCTTGACGGCGACGGCTGGGTCGTCGGCGCGCAGGAACACGTTGGTCTGCTTCTCGTCACCGAGCAGAGACGGAATTGTCGACTCGTTCGCGGCGCGCAAACGCGTCACCTCGGCGGCGCGGGCCTTGAGGGCCTCGTTGTCGCCGTCGACGGTGAGCGCGAACTTCACATTCGAGGCGGTGTATTCGTGGCCGCAATACAGCCTGAAATCATCCGGCAGCGCCCGCAGTTTCAGAAGCGAGTCCCACATCATCGGATAGGTGCCCTCGAACACCCGGCCACATCCGGCAGAGAACAGCGTGTCGGCCGCGAACACCGCCTTGTCGGCATCGAACACGTAGGAGACGTGATCAAGCGTATGGCCGGGCGTCTCCAGCACGCGGGCAAGCAGCTCGCCGACCTTGACGACATCGCCATGGCCGACGCGCAGGTCGACATCGGCAATCGCCGTCGTCTTGTCGTGCGGCGCGACCACCCGGCAGCCATACTTCTGTTTGAGGTCGGCGACCGCGCCGACATGATCGTGATGATGATGCGTGATCAGAATGTCGGTCAGGGTCCAGCCGGCAGCCTCGAGCTGGCGGATGATCGGACCGGCTTCGGGCGCGTCGACCGACGCGGTGGCGCCGGTGGCCGGGTCATGGATCAAATAGCCGAAGTTGTCGGACAGGCAGGTGAAGACGCGGATGTCGGCGGCCATGATATCTCCGTCGGCGGTACCTGGGCGGGGGCGCAATGCTGGCGCTTGCTGTCAGAGGTCGGGGGAGGCCGGAGTCCGGGCACGACGTTGCGGGCGGTCTCCTGGTCTCCTGTTGGCAGAGATATGGCGTTAACGTTGCAGGCGCAACGCAATATTGGGCGGGCGGCAACGTGCTCCAGCATGGTACATTGACGCGATGGACGTGATCGATCTGCGGAATTTTTATTCGGGTCGCCTTGGCATCGTCGCGCGGCTGTTGATCAACCGCGGCATCCGCGCACGCTGGCCGAGCGCGGCCGGGCAGCGCGTGCTCGGCATCGGCTATCCCACGCCCTATCTCGGACTGTTTCGGGAAGATTCCGAGCGCTGCATCGCCTTCATGCCGGCGGCGCAGGGCGTGTTGAAATGGCCGACGGCGCGGCCGACGCTTGCCTCTTTGGTGGACGAGTTCTCGCTGCCGCTGCCGGATTCCGCGATCGACCGCATTCTCATCGTGCATGCGCTCGAAATGTCGGACGATCCGGCCGGCTTGCTGCGCGAAGTCTGGCGCGTGCTGGCGCCCGCCGGACGATTGATCATCGTCATCCCGAACCGGCGCGGCGTTTGGACGCGGACCGACAACACGCCGTTCGGCCATGGTCGGCCCTATTCGCGCTCCCAGATCACGCAATTGCTGCGGCAGACCTGGTTCACGCCCAGCGCCTGGGGAGAAGCGCTGTTCATGCCGCCGATCGGCGGCTGGTTCCTGAAATCAGCAATGGCGTGGGAGCGGGTCGGCGCCGCGTTGTCGCTGCCGTTTGCCGGGGTCCATATCGTCGAGGCGACCAAGCAGGTCTATCGGGTGATCCCGGCCCGGCGCGAGCGTATCAGGCTGATCCCGCGGCTCGAGCCGGTGCTGGCGCCGTCGCCGTCAACCCACGGGTCGAGCCGGGGAGGGACTGCTCCGTCCCCGCGCGACCGGTAGAAGCTGTTTGTTGCCGGCGCAAAAAAAGCGGGCGGGCTCGTCGCCCACCCGCTCCTTCAACAGTGGTCCTGATTGATTACTCGCCCGGATTGAGGTCTTCGCTCGGGGCCGGCGCGGCAGCGGCTGCGTCCGGACGCGGACCATGCGGACGGCGGCGGCGACGCGGATAGCGCTCAGCGGCACCTTCGAACGCCGCCGGTGCATTGGCGATCTGCGGCTGCGGGCCGGTGATGAAGGACGGCAGCCGGTCGACCCCGCTATCGGCGATGACCGGCTGCGGCTGCGGCTGCGGCTGGTACTGGGCGGGCTGCGGACGCTCGCGGTGCTCGCGCGGCTCCCGTTCGCGATGCTCGCGCGGCTCGCGATGCTCCCGGGGTTCGCGATGCTCACGAGGTTCGCGCGGCTCACGCGCTTCCCTGTGCTCCCGCGGTTGCTGATCGCGCTGATAGGGGGGCTGGTTGTCGCCGCGCTCGCGCTGGCCGCCTTCGCGCATGAACGGTTGAGGCTGCGGCTGGGTGGGAACGAAACCGGGCTCCTGGCCGAAATGCGAGAAGCTCTCGCCCTCGTCGTCAAGATCATCAACGGTCAGGTCATCGGTGTTGCGCGGCTGCTGCGGCTGGTTCTGGCGGAACTGCTCCTGGGCGGCGGCAATGAGGCGGAAATAATGCTCGGCATGCTGGTAGTAGTTCTCGGCAGCCACCGGATCGCCCGAGGAGCGGGCGTCGCGGGCGAGCTGGACATATTTCTCGGCCACATGGGAGGCGGTGCCGCGAATCTTGATGTCGGGCCCGTTGGATTCGAACACGCGGGTCAGCGGGTTTTGGCCGCGCCGGTTATTATTATTGTTACCGCTATTCCGGTTGCGCATCCGCTTGTTGTTCTGACCGTTTCTCATGTCCTGCCTTTATTCCAACCCTGCGTTAGGACCACTGATTGTCATCGGAATACCGATACCGTATTGAAATACCGCAACGGATTTGGCCGCATCGCGCGCGGTCCAAAGGGGCTGCACCGGCTCATACCGGTTCCGACCCGTGCCGATCTGATCGACAGCCGATTCTCTCGACAAAAGCGCGTTCAAAACGCGTTCCCCACCCACCAGCCCGTTCGGCCGGCGAACCACGTCATTCAGCCCGCGTGCGCGACATGCGCCACGACAGACCCAGTTTGCTTAGCGTAAGACGTCAAGTGCAAAGTCAGGCTTTCGTTCGCTTTGCAGTCGCGGGCTGCGCAGCCATCCGGCTCTCGCGCTCAACAGATCTGCGTTCTGGAACCAATCGCCCGGCGCGGCTCTCTGGCATCTCTCCGCGGCGGTGTTCCGTGAATACCGCTCAGCGGGGCCTGCGCCGATGCTATGAGCGGAACGTAGTCGCTCCCGGGGGATATTCCAAGAGCTTTTTCTGCAATTGCGGGCCTTCAGCGGACCTTTTTTAGACCCCTGACGGCGCGTGGAATACCGGCAAGATCGGCCTTGATGGCCGACGAGTCGATCGCCAGCCCGGCTGCCCCCATCAGCGCGGCGACGTCATCGCTCTGGCCTTGACCGACCTCCACCACGAGCGCGCCGCCCGGCTGCAACAGCTGCGCAGCCTGCGGGATCAGCGCCCGATAGGCGTCGAGCCCGTCCTCGCCGCCATCGAGCGCGCGCAGCGGGTCATGGGCGCGGACGTCGATGGCGAGACCATCGATCTCTCGCGATGGAATGTAGGGCGGGTTCGATACGATCAGATCAAAGGGCGGCGACAGCGCCGAGGCGTAGGAGCCGGCGATGAAGCCGGCGCGGTCGCCGAGCCCGAGGGTCCGCGCATTGTCCCGTGCGGTCTGAAGCGCCGCGCGGCTGATATCGGTGCCGACGCCATAAGCTGCCGGCAGTTCGGACAACAGCGCCAGCAGGATGGCGCCGGAGCCGGTGCCGAGATCGGCGATGCGCAGCGGCCGCTTCAGGTCGCCGCCGGCGGCAAGATGCTCCAGCGCCAGCTCGACCACGGTCTCGGTGTCCGGTCGCGGTACCAGCGTATCGGCCGACAATTGCAGCTCCAGGCCCCAGAACTCCTTGGTGCCAAGGATGCGCGCCACCGGCTCGCCGGCAAGCCGGCGCTGCGTCAGCGCCTCAAGCCGCGCAATGTCGGGGGCAGAGAGCGCGCGTTGGCCATGCATGACGAGGCCGGTGAGGTCGAGCTGGAGCGCATGGCCTACCAGCAGCCGCGCATCGAGCTCCGGCGACTCGAGACCCGCAGCAGACAAGCGCGACGCCAGCACACGCCGGGCCGAGTCGATGGTCGCACCGGAGACGATCTCGGTCATCGCCAAGGCTCTCTCGCCGGGACGATACCGTGGTTGTCGCGACAAGGCCGCGAGGCGTCCAACAGCGTTCGGACGCTCGTCACGCCGCGGCGCCTTGCGCCGCGAGCTGCGCCGCCTGGTGCTCGGTGGTGAGCGCGTCGATCAGTTCGCCCAGCGCTTCGCCGGCGATCACCTGCGGCAGCTTGTAGAGCGTCAGATTGATGCGGTGGTCGGTGACGCGTCCTTGCGGAAAATTATAGGTGCGGATGCGCTCCGAGCGGTCGCCCGATCCGACCTTCTCCTTGCGCTCGGCGGAGCGCGCCGCATCGACCTTCTGGCGCTCGGCGTCGTAGATGCGCGAGCGCAGGATGTTCATCGCCGAGGCTCGGTTCTTGTGCTGCGAGCGGCTGTCCTGCATCATCACCACGATCCCGGTCGGGATGTGGGTGATGCGGATCGCCGATTCCGTCTTGTTGACGTGCTGGCCGCCGGCGCCTTGCGCGCGCATGGTCTCGATACGCAAATCGTCCTGCTTGATGTCGACGTCGACCTCCTCGACCTCGGGCAGCACGGCAACCGTCGCGGCCGAGGTATGGATGCGCCCTTGCGTCTCGGTATCGGGCACGCGCTGCACGCGGTGCACGCCGGATTCGAATTTCAGCTTGGCGAAGGCGCCGCGGCCCTGCACCTCGGCGATGATTTCCTTGTAGCCGCCGACGGTGCCCTCGGAGGCCGAGATCACCTCGACCTTCCAGCCCTGCAGGGCGGCGAACCGCTCATACATGCGGAACAGGTCGCCGGCGAACAACGAGGCCTCGTCGCCGCCGGTGCCGGCGCGGATTTCGAGCACGACGTTGCGGTCGTCCATCGCGTCCTTCGGCAGCAGCGCGACGCGGATCTTCTGCTCCAGCTCGCCGCGGCGCGCGATCAGCTCGTCGCGCTCGGCCTCGGCCATCGCGCGCATCTCGGCATCGGTGGCCGGGTCCGCCATCAGCGCTTCGGTGTCGGCGAGCTCCTTCACGCCGGCGCGATAGGCCTTCACGGCCTCGATCAGCGGATTGAGCTCGGCGAGCTCGCGGGTGATCTGCACGTAACGGTCGGAATTGACCTGGCCGAGCAGCTCCGCCTCCAGCGAGGCGTGGTGCGCGAGCAGGACATCCAGTTTGGCTTCGGGGAGCGACGACATCGTGCGATCTCAGGACGGCAATAGGGGAATATGGGGCTCAGGCGGAGCGGGCGCGAGGCAAGCCCGCTACAACGCCAGGCCTTCGCTCTCGGCGAACTCAGTCAGTTTCTGCCGCATCGAGAGGCTGCCCGCCGGCGCGGCCAGCCATTCCGCCATCTTCGCTTCCGCCTTGGCGGCGTCGAGCTCGAGGATCATCGCCTTGACGGGCCCATGCGCGGTGGCCGACAGCGACAGCGAGCGGTAGCCGAGCGCGATCAGCGCCAGCGCGCCGATCGGCTTGGAGGCCATCTCGCCGCACAGCGACACCGACCGCTTGGCGGCCTTGGCCTTCCGCACGATCTGCTGCAAGGCCCGCAGGATTGGCGTCGACAGCGTGTCGAAACGCTCGGACACTTTGGCATTGCCGCGGTCGACCGCGAACAGGAACTGGAACAGGTCGTTCGAGCCCACCGAGATGAAGTCGACCCTCGAGAGCAGCTCGTCGAGCTGATAAAGCAGGGCCGGCACTTCAAGCATGGTGCCGATGTCGACGCGCTCCGGCAGCGTATGGCCGTGCTGACGCAGATAGGTCAGCTCGCGCTCGACGATCGCCTTGGCGGTGTCGAACTCGGCGACCTCCGAGATCATCGGGAACATGATGCGCAGCGAGCGGCCGCCGCCGGCGCGCAGCAGCGCCCGGATCTGGCCACGCAGCAGGCCCGGACGATCGAGCCCGAGCCGGATCGCGCGCCAGCCGAGCGCCGGGTTCTCCTCGATCACGGTCTCCATGTAAGGCAGCGCCTTGTCGCCGCCGATGTCGAGCGTCCTGAACGTGACCGGCTTGGTGCCGGCGGCGTCCAGCACACTGCGATACAGCGCCAGCTGGTCGCTCGAGCGGGGCAGGCTGGCCGACACCATGAACTGCAGCTCGGTGCGGAACAGGCCGATACCGGCGCTGCCGGTGTCCTCGATATGCGGCAGGTCGATGACGAGGCCGGCATTGATCATCAGCTCGACCGGCTGGCCGTCCTTGGTGACGCAGGGCTTGTTGCGCAGCTCGCTATACTGCGCCTGGCGACGGGCGCGGAAACGCACCCGCTCGGCATAGGCCGATTCGATCTCGGCCGAGGGCCGCACGTAGATCGAGCCGGAGGTGCCGTCGACGATGATGGCGTCGCCGGGATCGGCGATGCCCGGCGCGTTCGGCACCTCGCCGACCGCGGGGATGCCGAGCGCGCGCGCCACGATCGCGACATGCGAGTTGGCGGTGCCTTCCTCCAGCACCAGGCCGCGCAACCGCTTGCGGTCGTAGTCGAGCAGCGCCGCGGGGCCCATCGCGCGGGCGATCAGGATCGCATTGTCCGGCAGGTGCTCCCGGCTCGGCGCGTGGTCCTGGCCGACCAACTGGCGCAGCAGCCGATAGCCGAGGTCTTCCAGATCGTGCAGGCGCTCGCGCAAATAGGGATCGGTCGAACGCAGCATGCGGGCGCGGGTGTCGGACTGCACGCGCTCGACGGCCGCCTCGGCCGTGAGGCCAGTCGCGACCGCCTCGTGCAGCTTGTGCGACCAGCCCTGGTCGTTGGCGAACATGCGATAGGCTTCGAGCACCTCGCGATGCTCGCCGCCATCGGCGACGTCGCCGCGCTCCAGCATGCGGTCGAGATCGGCGCGCAGCTTGACCAGCGCGGCATCGAGCCGCTTGATCTCCTTCGGCAGGTCCTCGGCAATGTAATTGTTGACGACGACGCGCGGCTCGTGGAGCACGACATGGCCGAGCGCGATGCCGTCGGACAGCACCGCGCCGGTCTTGTGAATCGAATGCCGGACCGCCGGCTCGGCACCGGGCTGCGCCAGTGCCGCGAGCTCGCCGGAGGCGATCATCTCGGCGAGCACCATCGCGGTGGTCTGAAGCGCCTCGACCTCTTCCTCGACATAAGTGCGCTTGGCGCGGTTCTGCACCACCAGCACGCCGAGCGTATTGCCGGCGCGCAGGATCGGGACGCCGAGGAAGGAGTGGTAGATCTCTTCGCCGGTCTCCGGGCGATAGGAGAAGGCCGGGTGATTCTGTGCGTCGCTCAGATTGAGCGGGGTCGCCTCGCTGGCGACCAGGCCGACAAGGCCTTCATGCGCGCTCAGCACCGTCATGTGGACGGCGTCGCGGTTCAGACCTTCGGTGGCATAAAGTTCGAGCGTATTGTCGACGCGCAGCACATAGACCGAGCAGACCTCTGCGACCATATTGGCCGCGATCAGCACCACGATCTTGTCGAGCCGCTCCTGTGCCGAGACCTGCTCCGCCATGGTCTCGCGAAGCCGTCTGAGCAAGACGCGGGGGCCTCCCGACGTGCTTCGCATGTGGCACAATCCCCCTTCCTGGGGCCAGCCCGGCGCGGAGCCGGGATCTGGCGCTAACCTCGCGAAATCGAACAGCTTTCTTGATTCACAGCCATAGCACGCCAAGAGTGCCGGTTCGAATCAGGACAACCATCACTGAGCACACTTCGCGGCAGCCATCCTGCGAGGCGTATAGCGAATTAGGGCTTGTTTTGCCAAGCAAAACGCCTGCCAAGGAGGGCGGCGTCAACCGCTTTCGCGCACGTCTGCGCGATGTCCCGCTGTTGCGAAACGGGACATCGGGCGCGACGGGGGAGATTATTCTAGGCTTGGTCCAATCCGTAGAGCGTATGCAGCGTGCGGACGGCCAGCTCGGTATAGGCGGCGTCGATCAGCACCGAGAACTTGATCTCGGAGGTCGTGATCGCGCGAATATTGATGTTGCGGGCGGCCAGGGCTGCAAAGCCCTTGGCGGCGACGCCGGCGTGGCTGCGCATGCCTGAGCCGATCACCGAGACCTTGGCGACTTCGGTCGCGGTATCGAGGCGCTGGTAGCCGATCTTGTCCTTGGCCGCCGCGATCGTCTCACGGGCCCGGTTATAATCGGTGGCCGGCACCGTGAAGGTCAGATCGGTGGTCTTGCCGTCTTCCGACACGTTCTGAACGATCATGTCGACATTGATGTTGGCATCCGCCAGCGGCCCGAAGATCGAGGCGGCGATCCCGGGCTTGTCCTCGATCTGGCGCACCGAGATCTGGGCCTCGTCCTTGGAGAAGGCGATGCCGGTCACGACGTGATTTTCCATGATTTGTTCCTCGCTGCAGATCAGCGTCCCCGGCGGCTGCTTGGCGTGCGGGTCGATATCCTCGGGCTTGTCGAATGAGGAGCGGACGAAGATCGGCATGTTGTGGACCATGCCCAGTTCCACCGAACGGACCTGCAGGACCTTGGCGCCCTGGGAGGCCAGTTCCAGCATGTCCTCGAAGGCGATCTTGTCGAGCCGCTTGGCCTTCGGCACGACCCTGGGATCGGTGGTGTAGACGCCGTCAACGTCGGTATAGATGTCGCAGCGGTCGGCCTTGATGGCGGCGGCGATCGCGACCGCCGAGGTGTCGGAGCCGCCGCGGCCCAGCGTGGTGATTCGATTGGTGGCGGGATTGATGCCCTGGAAGCCGGCGATGACCGCGACCTCCTTGCGCTCCTGGAAGCGCTGAATCAGCTCGGAGCCGTCGATGCCGACGATGCGCGCCGAAGCATGCGCGTCGCTGGTCTTGATCGGGATCTGCCAGCCCTGCCAGGAGCGGGCCTGGATGCCCATGCTCTGCAGCACGATCGCCAGCAGGCCGGACGTGACCTGCTCGCCCGAGGCTACCACGGCGTCATATTCCCGCGCATCGTGCATCGGCGACGCCTCGGTGCACCAGGCGACCAGCTCGTTGGTCTTGCCGGACATCGCCGAGACCACGACCGCGACCTCGTGGCCGGCGTCGACCTCGCGTTTCACGTGGCGGGCGACATTGCGGATGCGGTCGATGTTGGCGACGGAGGTGCCGCCGAATTTCAGCACGAGGCGACCCATGACGACGCGCCCATTCCCATCAGGAGGATAAGTTGACCGGCCCAGCGCGAAACCGGAGGCGCGCCAGCCGAAACGCGCGTATACATAGCGGCGCGGCCCGGGGCAAGACGGTTCCTGGTGGTGTTGGAGTGGGCTAGAGGCGGAGTATGGCGCGTTACATCGACGAAATCCTGCAACCCGGCGAGAAGGTGCTTTATTCCACCAATGCACACTGGATGTTTTACCTGCCCGCCATCGGCGCCTGGATCGTGGCCTTCGCGCTGGTCATCCTGTCCCGCACGACCGTCAACGATAATCTGACGATGCTCTGCCTGGCTTCGGCCGCCGTCATCGCCGTGGTCGCGCTGTATTGGACGGTCCGCGCCTGGTTCCACCGGTTGACCACCGAGACCGACGTCACCAACCGACGGGTCGTTCACAAAACCGGCTTCATCCGCCGCCGGACCTTCGAAATGGCCCTCGACAAGGTCGAGAGTGTCGACGTCAACCAGACCATCATGGGTCGGCTTCTGAACTACGGCGACGTCACCATCTTGGGTGTCGGTGAGGGCAGGGAGACCATCTCGACCATTGCCGAGCCGCTGGCGTTCCGCAACGCCATCACCGCGCGTTAGGCCGTGACGGCGCGTCAGGTCAGATCATTGAGTATTCAGCGATGACAATGCCTCAGGATTCCCACAGCACCTCCGTTCCTCCGGGCTCGACCGTCGATCCGGCCGAGATCGCGAAGTTCTCGAAACTGTCTGAGACCTGGTGGGACCCCAAGGGCAAGATGGCGCCCCTGCACAAGATCAATCCGTTGCGCCTGACCTATATCCGCGATGCCGCCTGCCGGAAATTCGAGCGCAATGCCAAGAGCCTGAACTGCCTGTCGGGCTTGCGCATGCTCGACATCGGCTGCGGCGCGGGCCTGTTGTGCGAGCCGTTCACACGGCTGGGCGCCCAGGTCGTCGGCGTCGATCCGTCGCCCAGCAACATTGCCGCCGCCAGGCTGCACGCGGAAAAGGGCCATCTGTCGATCGACTATCGCTGCACCACGATCGAGGACATGGATCCGCGCGAGCGCTTCGACATCGTGCTGGCCATGGAGGTGGTCGAGCACGTCACCGACGTCAGCGCCTTCCTCAACCGCTGTGCTGCGGTGCTGAAGCCGGGCGGCATGATGGTGGTCTCGACCCTGAACCGCAACTGGAAGAGTTTTGCCCTCGCCATCGTCGGCGCCGAATATGTGCTGCGCTGGCTGCCGCGCGGAACGCATGAATGGAGCAAGTTCGTCACCCCGGATGAGCTGACGAAATACCTGCTCGACAATCGCCTTGTCATCACCGAGCAGAGCGGCGTCGTCTACAGCCCCTTCGCCGACCGCTGGAGCCTGTCGACCGACATGGACGTCAACTACATGGTCGTCGCCGAGCAGATGGTGTAGCCCGGCCGTTCGCTTCGGCCCGGATGCCGCCCCACCACCGGTGTCGTCCCTGCGAACGCAGGGACCCATAACCCCAGGGCGTGGTTTGGGGCACGACAGGTTCAATGATCAGCCTGCCTCAAGACAGATCACGCGGTATGGGTCCCGGGTCTGCGCCCGCTGCCGCTCCGCGTCATCGGGCTTGCCCGGGACGACAGCGGTGGTCCTCGCGAGCGCGTCAACTGTGGTGTCATCGGTCGAGCCCGGATGCCGCCCCACCACCGCTGTCGTCCCTGCGAACGCAGGGACCCATAACCCCAGGGCGTGGTTTGGGGCACGACAGGTTCCACGATCAGCCTGCCTCAAGACAGATCACGCGGTATGGGTCCCGGGTCTGCGCCCGCTGCCGCTCCGCGTCATCGGGCTTGCCCGGGACGACAGCGGTGATCCTCGCGAGCGCGTCAACTGTGGCGTCATCGGTCGAGCCCGGATGCTGCTCCACCACCGCTGTCGTCCCTGCGAACGCAGGGACCCATAACCCCAGGGCGTGGTTTGAGGCACGCTATGAGATCAATCCGCTGAGATCCCGCCATTCGAGATTGTCGCGCTCGATCAGTTCGATCTTCCAGTCGCGCTTCCAACGTTTGAGCTGCTTTTCGCGGGTGATTGCCTCTTCCGCGACGGCGTATGTTTCGACGTAGACGAGGCGGAAGACACCGTACTTCTTGACGAAGGCCGAGCCGTGGCCGTCGCCATCCTGCTGAAGGCGTTTCTGGATCGAGTTGGTTACGCCGATATACAGCGTGCCGTGACGGCCACTCGCCAAAATGTAAACGTAGTACATGGCCGGACCATCACGTGGATGGATCGTCTGACATAACTGGAGCCGGGGGTATGAGTCCCTGCGTTCGCAGGGACGAGCGTCTTTGTGGCGCCAGCTTACCACGAATGCAAAAGCTGTCGTATCCTGCCTGACATCCACTGCAATCCTGACATGCGGCTGAACCGCCGCATGCGCTGTTGACCGCGGCCGCCGCCCTCGTCACGGTGGCCCGCCCTCACCGTCGCGTAGTCGCCCCGTATGTTGTCCGTCGCCTCGCTCTGGATCCCCTTCACGCTGGTCGCTGCCGCCGGCCAGGTCGCGCGCAATGCGATGCAGCGCTCGTTGACGGCCAGGCTCGGCACCTGGGGCGCGACCAATATCCGCTTCCTGTTCGGTTTCCCGTTCTCGCTGGTGTTCCTGAGCGCGGTGCTGCTGGCGACGGGTGACCATCTGCCCTGGCCTCCGGCTGTGTTCTGGCCGTGGCTGCTGCTCGGCGCGCTCAGCCAGATCGTCGCCACCGGGCTGATGCTGCTGGCGATGACCGATCGCTCCTTCGTAGTCACGACAGCCTATCTGAAGACCGAGGCGATCCAGACCGCGATCTTCGGCTTCATCTTTCTCGGCGATCCGCTCTCGCTGCCGAAGGTGATCGCGATCCTGATCGCCACCATCGGTGTCGTGATCACCGCGCTGCGGCCCGGCGGCGACAAGAGCTTTGCAGAGTTGAAGCCGACCGTCACCGGGTTGGTGGCTGCGGCGGCGTTTGCGCTCTCGGCGGTCGGCTTTCGCGGCGCCATCATCACCGTCGACGGCGTTTCCTTCGTCACCGCCGCGTCCTACACGCTGGTCTGGGGATTGTTCGTGCAGACGGCGATCCTCACCATCTATCTGCTTGCGCGCGCGCCGGACATCCTGCGCGGCATCCTGTCGCTGTGGCGGCCGTCGATGATGGCCGGCTTCATCGGCGCCTTCGCCTCGCAATTCTGGTTCCTGGCGTTCGCGCTGACCGCGGCCGCCAACGTCCGCACCTTGGCGCTGGTCGAGGTGCTGTTCGCGCAGGGCGTCTCGTACTACTCGTTCAAGCAGCCGGTCTCGCTGCGCGAGGTCTGCGGCATCGTGCTGATCGTCGGCGGCGTGGCGCTGCTGATCGCAGTGTAGTCAGCCCTTGATGGCGATCAGCATGGCGCCGCAGGCGATCAGGGCGATGCCGATCCAGCCCTGCAGGCTGGGGCGCTCGCCGAGGAAGACGACGCCGAACAGGGCGACCAGCACGACGCTGAGCTTGTCGATCGGCGCCACCAGGGTCGCGGGCCCCAGCTTCAGGGCGCGGAAGTAGCACAGCCAGGACGCGCCGGTGCCGAGCGCGGACAGGGTCAGGAAGATCCAGCTCTTCGTCGAGATCGGGCCGGGACTCGTGAGCTGGCCGGTCGTGAACAGGATCAGCGCCAACGTCACCAGCACGATCGCGGTGCGGATCAGCGTGGCGAGATCGGAGTTGATGCCTTCGACCCCGACCTTGGCGAAGATGGCGGTCAATGCGGCAAAGAATGCTGAGAGGAGCGCCCAGAGCTGCCAGGACGAGGAGAGGGGAGACATTTTTATCTCTCAGGGGGAGGTCGTAGTTCAGGCCGATATATCTCCCCCGTCATTGCGAGCGCAGCGAAGCAATCCAGGGCTGCGTGCGGGACTCTGGATTGTTTCACTGCGCTCGCAATGACGAAGGGCAAAACTGACGGAGCGCAAAATTCTAAATGCGCCGCTGATTCATCCTGAACCGGCGCGCCCGCGTCAGTTCCGATCATCCGGCAGCACCGGGATCGGTGCGACTTCGATGCCCTCTTCGATCAGTTCGCGCGCTTCCTCAATGGACGCCTCGCCATAGATCGGCCGGTGCTCGGTCTCGCCGTAATGCATCTTGCGCGCCTCGGTCGGGAAGCGCTCGCCGACATCGTCGGCATTCTTGACAATGTGGTCGCGCAGTTCCTTGAGCTTGGTGCGCAGCTCGCGCTCCTGCGCCATCAACAGCGACGTCGGGCCGGGCGGAATCACCTCCTGTGCCGGGGCCGCCGGAGGAGCCGCCGGCACGGGGACAGCGTCTCGCCCCTTCTTGCTGACGATGCGCGGCGCCATGATCGCCTTCTCGACCTTGGTCGAGCCGCAGGCCGGGCATTCCACCAGCTTGCGCTTGACCTGGGACTCGTAAGCCGAGGAGCTCTGAAACCAGCTTTCGAACGTATGGTCACGCTCGCAGCGGAGCGCGTAGCGGATCATGCCGAGCCCCGCACGAGGTGCAGATAGTCCGGACCGCCCTTGGGATCGGCGATGCCGAACCGGCGGCCGTGCTGCAGGGAGGGAATGGTCTGGCGCACGCTCTCGACGCGCGCCGGATCGATGCGCGCCACGATGACGCCGGGTTCGACGCCGCCCTCGGCGAGGATCTCGCCCCAGGGATCGATGATCAGCGAGTGGCCGAAGGTCTCGCGCTTGTTCTCGTGCAGGCCGCATTGCGCGGCGGCGAACACGAAGCACCCGGTCTCGATCGCGCGCGCGCGCAAGAGCGTGTGCCAATGCGCCTCGCCGGTCTTGCGGGTGAAGGCCGAGGGCACGCTGATGAAGGAGGCGCCGCTCTCGGCCAGCGCGCGATACAGCGCCGGAAAGCGGACATCGTAGCAGATAGTCAGTCCCAGCCGACCCCACGGCAGATCCGAGATCACGGCGGTCTCGCCGGGCTGGTAATTGGCGGATTCGCGATAGCTCTCACCGCCCGGCAGGTCGATGTCGAACATGTGGATCTTGTCGTAGCTCGCCAGCACAGTGCCGTCGGGCCCGATCAGGAACGAGCGGTTCACCGCCTTCTCGGCCGAGAAGCGCAGCGCCAGCGATCCGATATGCAGATGGATGCCCAGCTCCTTGGCCAGCGCGCGATAGGCCTTCAGCGAGGGATCGTCCTCCTCGCTCTTGAGCTGCTCGAACAGCGCCGTCCGGTTGAGCTGCATCATGTTGCTCACTTCCGGCGTCTGAACATATTCGGCGCCCTGCGCGACCGCTTCCCGGATCAGCCTGATGCCCTGCTCGAGGCTCGGCTCGGGCAGCAGCGTAGTGCGCATCTGCACCATGGCGGCGGTAAAGCTGCGGTCATTGCTCATGATGTCGTCTCTCCGGCCAGCATGGCGTCGAGTTTGCCCTCGCGATCGAGCGCATAGAGATCGTCGCAACCGCCGACATGGGTCGTCCCGATGAAAATCTGCGGAAAGGTCGAGCCGGGGCCGACCCGATCATACATCTTCTGCCGGATCGTCGGATCCTTGCCCGCGTCGTGCTCGGTGAAAGGGACGTTCTTGCGGGTCAGGAGCGATTTGGCAGCGGTGCAGTAGCCGCACCCCGGACGGGTATAGATTTCAATCGCAGCGGTCATGTCGCGCTCAGCTGTTACGGAACGTTGGATTATATGGGAGCGCGGGGCGTATCGACAACCCGGGCGAAGACCAGCACGCTGACCTCGGCCGCCTTGGCGCGTAGCAGCGCGCGGGCGCAGGCATCGACCGTCGCGCCGGTGGTCAGGACATCGTCGACGATCACGAGGCGGCGCCCCTGCACGTCATGCAGGCGGTCTGCGGATACCTGGAATGCACCCTGCACATTGCTGCTGCGCTGGGACCGCGACAGCCCGACCTGCTGCCCGGTGGCCCGGACGCGGCGCAGCGCGTCGCCCTGCATTCTGACCCCGCTGCAACGGGCGATGACCTGCGCCAGCGCGCCGGACTGGTTGTAGCGGCGGGAAAAGCCGCGCCGCCAATGCAAGGGGACGGGGACCAGCAGGTCGGCATCCGCCAGCAGCTCGCGGCCTGCCCGCGCCATCCAGCGTCCCATGATCGGCGCCAGGTCGGTGCGGTCCTGATATTTCAGCGCATGCACCAGCGTCCGCGCGATCTCGTCGTAGCGCACCGCCGCGCGCGCTTTGGCATAGGCCGGCGGCGCCGCGATCGCTTCCATCGACAGCAATTCGGGCCCGGGGTCGTAAACGAAGGGAATTCCGAGCTTGGGGCAATAGGGGCGCTCGATGAACGACAGCCTGCCCCAGCACGCCGCGCACACGCCCTCGCCATCCACCGGCTCGCGACAGGAGATGCACAGCGTCGGCAGGGCAATATCGAGCGCGAGCTTGGCGATATGGCCGAAGGCGCCCCGGGCCGCGCTGACGGCAGGACCGAGTCGTCTGATGCTGATCGGAGCAAAGTTGAGGCCCATGCATTGAGGCTAGCCGGGCGCCCCGTTTGGCTCAAGCGGCGCATTGCCCGGTCAGCAGGATCGTCGTAACCAGCCGCCATGACCCAGCCCGCGACCGCTCCCGTACTGTTTGATCGTGCCTTGCTTGCACTGAGGCAGCGCCGGGCGACGGGCGCGCCGGAGACTTTCCTGCTGGAGCGCGTTTCCGAGGATCTCGGAGATCGGCTGGCCGCGGTGAACCGGTCCTTCACGGCCGCCGCCGATGTGTGGACGCCCGGCGTCGGCCTGAAGCCGCTTCTGGCGGACCGCATGGCGCAGCTGGTGCATCTCGCGGCACCCGATACGGCCGATGAGACTCTGCCGCTGGCGCCGCAATCGCTCGATCTGGCGCTGTCGGCGCTGGCGTTCCAGTTCGTCAATGATCTCCCCGGCGTGCTCGCGCAGATCCGCCGCGCCCTGCGCCCCGATGGGCTGTTGCTCGCGGCGATGATCGGCGGCGATACGCTGACCGAGCTCCGACAATCCTTCGCCGCCGCCGAGGCTGAATGCGAGGGCGGGGTCTCGCCGCGCGTCGCGCCGTTCGCCGACCTGCGAGATGTCGGCGGCCTGCTGCAGCGGGCGGGCTTCGCGCTGCCGGTCACTGACGTCGATCGGGTCGTCGTCCGCTATGCCAGCGCGTTCGGGCTGATGCAGGATCTGCGCCGCATGGGCGCCGCCAACAGCCTGGTCGAGCGCCGCCGCACGCCGCTGCGCCGCGCCACCCTGCTGCGCATGGCCGAGATCTATTCCGAACGCTTCGCCGATGCCGACGGCCGCATCCGCGCCACCTTCGACATCATCTGGATCTCCGGCTGGGCGCCGCATGACAGCCAGCAGAAGCCGCTGAAGCCGGGCTCGGCGACGGCGAGCCTGGAGGCGGCGGTGAAGCGCACACCGCGCCCTGCAACGGACGAATAACCACGATCGTGATCGGCGGGCTTGACCCCGGCGATTCGGCGCATGGCGATCGAAGTCGCCTCGGCTACATCAGCAAGTCGATCAGATGCGGCAGCAGCGGAATGTCCGCCGGTGGCATCGGATAGTCGCGCAGCTTGTTGGGCCGCACCCAGGCCAGTTGCTGGCCCTCGCGCGCGGTCGCCTGGCCTTCCCAGCGCCGGCAGATGTAGAGCGGCATCAGCAGATGGAATGACTCGTAAGCGTGGCTGGCGAAGGTCAGTGGCGCCAGACAGGCTTCGCGCACGGTGATGCCGAGTTCCTCGTCGAGCTCGCGGATCAGGCTCGCCTCCGGCCGTTCGCCGGGCTCGAGCTTGCCGCCGGGAAACTCCCACAGGCCGGCCAGGGCCTTGCCGGCGGGGCGCTGGGCCAGAAGGACGCGATTGTCGGCATCGACCAACGCGCAGGCGACCACGAGGGTGAGTTTCAAATCGGGCATGATCCGGTCGGGCGAGGTGGCAACGCATCACGGCATGACCGCATGCGTGAGCTGCGTCGGTTGAGGGAATCTTAACCTAGGCGGTTTCGGGCCGTGTTTCCACGATTGAGATAAGCCAACCTTAATCGGCCCATGGGTATTTTCACGGGAGAACGCCGTGACCCCGTCATGGTTCGTTAGGCATCCTTCATGCGCATTTTATCGAGTCTGCTCGCCCGCTTCCGCAGCGACGTTCAGGGCAACGTCGCGGTGACGTTCGCCATCGTCTGCGTGCCGCTGATCACGGCGGTCGGCTGCGGCGTCGATTACAGCCGTGCGAACCAGCTGCGCGCCAAGTTGCAATCAGCGGTGGACGCCGCCTCGGTCGGAGCGGTGTCGCGGACGTCGCCGGCCTTCATCGCCGCGGGCGCGATGACCTCGGACGGCATCATTACTGCCGGCAATGATGACGCCCGCAATATCTTCAACGGCAACATGAACGGCACCACCGGTTACACGCTGAACAGCGTCACGCCCGAGGTGAAGAAGACCGGCTCGGTACTGACGGCAACCGTGTCGTTCTCAGCGAGCGTGCCGATGATGTTCATGACCATCGTCGGGATCAAGACGATGACGTTGCAGGGCATGTCGAAGGCGACCGCCTCGATGCCGAAATATATCGACTTCTATCTGCTGCTCGACAACTCGCCCTCGATGGGCGTGGCGGCGACGCCCGCCGACGTCACCAAGATGGTAAACGCGACCTCGGATGCGAAGTATGGCAGCAACCGCTATTGTGCCTTCGCCTGCCACGACTACAATGATTCGAACAACTTCTATAATCTCGCGAAGAGCATCGGCGTCACGACGCGGATCGACGTTCTGCGCAGCGCCACCCAGCAGCTGATGGATACGGCCACGCAGACCCAGACCTATCCCAATCAGTTCCGCATGGCGATCTACGATTTCGGCGCGGCGTCGAAGACGATCGGCCTGGGTGCTCTGTTCGCGCTGTCGGCCAATCTGTCGAGCGCCAAGAGCGCCGCAGGAAATATCGACCTGATGGGCGTCTACGGCAACAACGATGCCTATACTGCCGACAAGGACACGCCGTTCACGACGGTCTTTCCGGCCGTCAACAACGAGATCTCGACGCCCGGCGATGGCACCACGGGATCACCGCTGAAATATCTGTTCTTTGTCTCCGACGGCGTTGCCGACGAAAGCAATGCGGCGTGCCTGAAGCCCAAGGCGAGCGGCAATCGCTGCCAGTCGCCGATCAACCCGGCGCTCTGCACCACGCTGAAGAACCGCGGCATCAAGATCGCGGTGCTCTATACGACCTATCTGCAGCTGCCGACCAACAGCTGGTACATGAGCTGGATCGATCCCTTCAACAAGGGGCCGTTCGGTCCGTCGCCGAACAGCGAGATCGCGCAGAACATGCAGGCTTGCGCTTCGCCCGGCTTCTATTTCGAGGTGTCGCCGACACAGGGCATCGCCGACGCGATGAATGCGCTGTTCAAGAAGGCGGTGGCGGACGCCCGCATTTCGAGCTGACCCAGCGATCATCCCGGGACGGCCGACGCCAGCCCGGGATCTGTCGTAAAGCGTGGGAAGCTACGACCGGTAGTCGCCGTTGATCGCGACATACTCCTTGGTCAGGTCGCAGGTCAGCACGCGATCGCGGCCCTTGCCGAGACCGAGGGCGACCTTGATCTGGACGGTCTGCGCCTTCATCGCCGCCGAGACCTCCGCCTCGTCATAGGACGGATCGCGCGCGCCCTTCGAGGCGACGCGGATGCCGTTGAACGAGATCGACAGCTTGTCGCGATCGGCCGGCTCGCCGGCCTTGCCGACCGCCATGACGACGCGGCCCCAATTGGCGTCCTCGCCGGCGATCGCGGTCTTCACCAGCGGCGAGTTGGCGATCGACATCGCGATTCTGCGCGCCGACTGCTTGGTCTTGGCGCCTTCGACGATGATCTCGACCAGCTTGCGCGCGCCCTCGCCGTCACGCGCCACCTGCTCGGCGAGATCGGCCAGCACGGCGTTGAACGCCTTGACGAAGGCCTTGGCGTTGGGATCGCTGATGCGGCTGATCTTCGGCGCGCCCTTGGCGGCGGCGGCGCCGGTGGCGAAGGCGAGCAGTGTGTCGGAGGTCGAGGTGTCGCCGTCGATCGTCACGGCGTTGAAGGTGTCCTCGACGCCGGCCTTGAGCAGCGCCTGCAGCGCGGGCGCCGTGATCGGCGCGTCCGTGAAGATGAAAGACAGCATCGTCGCCATGTCGGGCGCGATCATGCCGGCGCCCTTGGCCATGCCGTTGATCGTCACCTTGGCCTTGCCGAGCTTGACGGTGGCGGTCGCGACCTTCGGGAAGGTGTCGGTGGTCATGATGGCGCGCGCGGCGCCCATCCAGTCTTCCGGGCTGGCGGTGCCGGCGAGGCCTTCGAGCACACCGTCGAATTTGGTGGCGTCCAGCGGCTCGCCGATCACGCCGGTCGAGGCGAGGAAGATCTCGTCCTGCTTGCAGCCGACCGCCTTGGCGGCGATGGCCGCGGTCAGCGCCGTCGACTGCTTGCCGGTCTTGCCGGTGAAGGCATTGGCGTTGCCGGAATTGACGACCAGCGCGCGCGCCTTGCCGCCCTTCAACTTGGCGCGGCACCATTCGACCGGCGCCGACGGGCATTTGGATTTGGTGAACACGCCCGCGACGGTGGTGCCGGGATCGAGCAGCGCCAGCAGCACGTCGGTGCGGTTCTTGTAGCGGATGCCGGCCGCGGCGGTGGCGAGCCTGACGCCGGCAAGCGCCGGCATGTCGGGGACGTCGGTAGGGGCGAGCGGGGAGACGGCTGAGGACATCGAGAGGCTTCCGGCAGAATGATGGCGGGAAGCGCTCTGTATCATCTCAGTCAATGATACGGGAGAGGGGGGCAACTCCCACGGTGTCATCTCCGCGAAGGCGGGGATCCATAACCACAGGAATTAGTCGTCGCGCTCGGTACTAGCCCAGTGCCCATTCCCCGCATCACGCGGTATGGGTCCCGGCGTTCGCCGGGATGACACCTTTTGTGACGTGGCGGTGACGGCTCTCTGACGATTGTCTTACGAGACGACTCCGCCACGTCCTGAGCGAAGCTCGCCGCTTACTTCTTCGCCGGCTCGGCCGGCTTCGCGTCCGCCGGCTTGGCGGCGTCGGCGGCCGGCTTGTCCAGGCGCTCGATCTTGGCGGCCTCGCGCAGCTTGCTGACATAGTCCGCCTGGGCCTTGCGGGTGACATAGGTCTCGATCTGGCTCTTGACCTGGTCGAACTCCGGCGGCTTGCGGTTGCGCTTTTCCTCGACCTTGATGATGTGCCAGCCGAACTGGGTCTTCACCGGGTCCGAGATCTTGCCCGGCTCCAGCGCGAACGCCACGTTGGCGAATTCCGGCACCATCTGCTCCTTGGTGAAGAAGCCGAGATCGCCGCCATCGGACGCGCCGGGGTCCTTGGACTTCTTCTTGGCGAGTTCGGCGAAGTCGCCGCCCTTGGCGAGCTCGGCCTTGACGGCCTTGGCCTCGTCCTCGGTCTCGACCAGGATGTGGCGGGCATGCACTTCCTGCTCGCCGCCGATCTGCTTGGAGGCCTCCTCATAGACCTTCTTCATCGCGTCCGGCGTGGTCGCGGCCTTGCCCTCGCTGGCGAGCAGGCTGTCCATCAGCAGGCGGTTGCGGGTGAAGGCGAGGCGCTTCTTGAACTCCTCGCTGTCGGCGACCTTCTTGTCCTCTGCCGCCTTGGCGACGAGCTTCATGTCGATCAGGAACGACAGCACGTTGTCGTCCTTGGTCGCCGGATCCATCTGCGCGAGGCTCGGCCCGAGCTCCTCCTCGGCGAGCGTCACGTCGCTCTTGCGGATTTCGGCGCCGTTCACCTTAGCCAGCACCGGGTTGGCATCGTCAGCCGCGCGTGCCGGGGCGACCAGCAGGGACAATGCGAGACTGCCGGCGAGAGCGGTGGCAAGGCCGAAGCGCAGGCCGGTTTTCGTAACCGGGAACGACGTGGTCATGGAAAATCCTTGTCTTGGAAGAGGGGGCTCCAGGGGCGTGGCCTCAGGGCGGCGGGGACACTCGCCCAATCGCGATGCCTTGGCAACGCGAAAAGTCTGTCAATTTCGTGAAATCGGCGACAGGTTTGGGGCTGATGTCCCGGTGTCGGGCGCCGTTGACAACGTTCCCCCCCAGCCATATCTCTCCCCGATCGCTGCAAGGGCGATAGCGCTTATTTTGCTGCGTTTTTGGCCGTTGAACCCTGGTTTGCTCGTCTCCCACTCATCTGACGGCCGCCTGATGGCGCCGACGTTCGAGCCTGGCGCGGGTGCTGCGGTGCATCACGTCGGGAACAGCAAACCCAAAGCATGAGTTACGGCTGCAACGCAGACCCATAGAGGCAGGATTTCAGCAATGATCGGCGCGCTCGCCCGTAAGCTTTTCGGCTCCGCCAATGACCGTCGCGTCAAGGGTTACCAGGCCCGTGTCAACGCCATCAATGCGCTGGAGCCGGAGCTCGCCAAGCTGACCGACGAGCAGCTGAAGGCGCGCACCGCGGAGTTCAAGGCGCAGCTCGCCGAGGGCAAGACGCTTGACGACATCCTGGTCCCGGCCTTCGCCACCGTCCGCGAGGCCTCCAAGCGCACCCTCGGCCAGCGCCATTTCGACGTCCAGCTGATCGGCGGCATGGTGCTGCATGAGGGCGACATCGCCGAGATGAAGACCGGCGAAGGCAAGACGCTGGTGGCCACCCTCGCGGTCTACCTCAACGCGCTGGCCGGCAAGGGCGTCCACGTCGTGACGGTGAATGATTACCTTGCCCGCCGCGACGCCGGCTGGATGAGCCAGATCTACGGTTTCCTCGGCCTGACCACCGGCGTGATCGTCCACGGCCTCGACGATGCCGAGCGCAAGTTGGCCTATGCCTGCGACATCACCTATGGCACCAACAACGAATACGGCTTCGACTATCTGCGCGACAACATGAAGTACCGGCTGGAGGACATGGTCCAGCGCGGGCACTATTTCGCGATCGTCGACGAGGTCGACTCCATCCTGATCGACGAGGCGCGCACGCCGCTGATCATCTCCGGCCCGCTCGACGACCGCTCCGACTTCTACAACACCATCGACACCTTCGTTCCGAAGCTCGACAAGACCGACTACGATGTCGATGAGAAGCAGCGCACGGTGACGCTGACCGAAGCCGGCATGGAGAAGATCGAGACCCTGCTGCGCGACGCCGGTCAGCTCAAGGGCGAGTCGCTCTACGACGTCGAGAACGTCTCCGTCGTGCACCACATCAACCAGGCGCTGCGTGCCCACACGCTGTTCACCCGCGACAAGGACTACATCGTCCGTGACGGCGAGGTCGTGATCATCGATGAGTTTACCGGCCGCATGATGCCGGGCCGGCGCTATTCGGAGGGCCTCCACCAGGCGCTCGAGGCCAAGGAGCACGTCCAGGTCCAGCCCGAGAACCAGACGCTGGCCTCGATCACCTTCCAGAACTATTTCCGCATGTACGAGAAGCTCGCCGGCATGACCGGCACCGCCGCCACCGAGGCGGACGAGCTGTTCGACATCTACAAACTCGAGGTCGTGGAGATTCCGACCAACCTGCCGGTCGCGCGCCTTGACGAGGACGACGAGGTCTACCGCTCCCAGCAGGAGAAATACGCCGCGATCCTGGCCGAGATCGAGCGGGCCAATTCCCGCCTGCAGCCGGTGCTGGTCGGCACCGCATCGATCGAGAAGTCCGAGGTGCTCGCCGCCTATCTCAAGCAGCACGGCTACAAGCAGATCGATTTCGGCAGCGAACGTGCGCTCGACAAGCTCTATGCGGCGGCCCGCGCCGGCAAGCCGGCGAAGCTGTTCGCGGTGCTGAACGCGCGCTTCCACGAGCAGGAAGCCTATATCGTGGCTGAGGCCGGCGTGCCCGGCGCGATCACGATCGCGACCAACATGGCGGGACGCGGCACCGACATCAAGCTCGGCGGCTCCTTGGAGATGCGCATCCAGCAGGAGACGGCCGGGATCACCGACGAGGCGGAGAAGGCCGCCAAGATCGAGCAGATCAAGGCCGACATCGCGCGCTTCCGCGAGATCGTGCTGAAGGCCGAGGAGACGGTCGAGATCGAGCCGGCCAAGGGCTCCAAGCCGGCCAAGACGGTGGTCAAGCCGGGCGGTCTCTACATCATCGGCTCCGAGCGCCACGAATCCCGCCGGATCGACAACCAGCTGCGCGGCCGCTCCGGTCGCCAGGGCGATCCCGGCCGCTCGAAATTCTTCCTGTCCCTGGAAGACGATCTGATGCGGATCTTCGGCTCCGACCGGCTCGACAGCATGCTGACCCGGCTCGGCCTGAAGGAAGGCGAGGCCATCATCCATCCGTGGATCAACAAGGCGCTGGAGAAGGCGCAGCAGAAGGTCGAGGCGCGCAACTTCGACATCCGCAAGAACCTCTTGAAGTTCGACAACGTCCAGAACGACCAGCGCAAGGTGATCTTCGACCAGCGCGTCGAGCTGATGCAGGACGAGAGCGTCGCCGAGACCATCGCCGACATGCGCCACGCCTTCATCGACGACCTCGTCAGCAAGCACGTGCCCGAGCATGCCTATGCCGAGCAGTGGGATGTCGCCGGCCTCAAGGAGGAGCTGAAGCGCGTGCTCGACATCGAGCTGCCGGTCGACGAATGGGCCAAGGAAGAAGGCATCGCCGACGAGGAACTGCTCAAGCGCATCGAGACCCATGCCGACGAGCGCATGGCCGCCAAGGTCGGGCAGTGGGGCCCGGATGTGATGCGCTACGTCGAAAAGACGATCCTGCTGCAGACGCTCGACCATCTGTGGCGCGAGCATCTGGTCATGCTCGACCATCTGCGCCAGGTGATCGGTCTGCGCGGCTATGGCCAGCGCGATCCGCTGCAGGAGTACAAGTCGGAAGCCTTCACGCTGTTCGAGGCGATGATCGCGCATCTGCGCGAGGCGGTCACCGCGCAGCTCATGCGGGTCGAGATCGTGCCGCCGGAGGAGCAGCAGCCGGTGCTGCCGCCGATGCAGGCGCATCACGCCAACCCGACCACCGGCGAGGACGAGATGGCTTTTGCCAACGTCTCCCTCGTGCCGTCCTCCGGCGCCGCCCCGGTCCCCGCCGAAGCGCGCAATCCGAACGACCCCTCGACCTGGGGCAAGGTCGGCCGCAACGAGGACTGCCCCTGCGGCTCCGGCAAGAAGTACAAGCACTGCCACGGCCGCTACGCGTAAGCGCGGCCACAGCACTCTCCATCGTCATTGCGAGCGAAGCGAAGCAATCCAGAGTTCCGCCCACGATTCTGGATTGCTTCGCTTCGCTCGCAACGACGTTGTTGGCCGGGCTGTTTGTCAAACTAACAGTGTCGTCCCTGCGAACGCAGGACCATAACCACAGGACGATGTGCTGAGGCGCGGCTGGTAGCTCCAGCATGCCGCCTCACATCCACCGCGGAGTAGGGGGCCCGGGTCGGCGCCCAGCGACGCTGCGCGTCGCAGGGCTTGCCCGGGACGACAGCTGGGGTGGATCAGGCCGCCTTGGCCGCGTCGACCCGTGCGCCGTCCGCAATCGTCCGCGGTGCCGTGTTCAGCTGCTCGATGGCGAAGCCTGCGGCCTTCTTGTAGCCGGCCATGAAGGCCTCGCGCTCGGCCGGCGGGATCACGTCGTCGATATTGCTGAACGTGCCGCCGCAGCGCTCGTCGACCAGATTGAGCAGGCCGAACGGGCCGGCGCCGCGGTTGCGCAGGATGACCTGCGAGATCGGGCCGCAGAGTCTCTCGTCATAGGCTGACAGCGCCGCCGGCGTGACGCCATGTGCCAGCAGGGATGCGCCGAGCACGCGCGCATCGACGATGGCCTGGCTGGCCCCGTTGGAGCCGGTCGGATACATCGCATGCGCGGCGTCGCCCATCAGCGCCACCGGGCCGTCGATCCAGGTCGGCACCGGATCGCGGTCGATCATCGGGTTCTCATAGGCGCCGTCGGCGCCGGCGATCAGCGCGGGCACGTCCAGCCAGTTATAGGTCCAGCCAGCGAAATGATGCGCGAACTCGCTCACCGGCACCTGTCGGAACCAGCCGGTCTGCTTCCAGCCCTCACTGTTGTCCATCGTCACTTCGGCGATCCAGTTGATCAGCGCCAGCCCCGTGTTCGGATCGGGAGGCGAGATCGGATAGACCACGACGCGGTGGCGATGCGTGCCGAGCCCGACGAAGGACGCGCCGGTGCGCATCGGCTTCGCCCAGGTGACGCCGCGCCACATGACAGCGCCGCCCCAATGGATCGGCGGCTGCGTCGGATGCATCTGGGCGCGGATCGCCGAATGGATGCCGTCGGCGCCGATCAGCAGCCGCCCGCGGGCCTCCGACGTCGATCCATCGGCATGCTCGACATAGGCCGTGACCGAGCCGTCCGCATTCTTCTGATAGCCTGTGACGCGGCTGCCGAGCCGGACGGTCTGAGCCCCTGCGCGCTCCACCAGCCGGCTGTACAGCAGCATGTGCAGCTTGCCGCGATGCACGGCATATTGCGGCCAGTCGTAGCCAGCGAGCAGGCCGCGCGGCTCGGAATAGATGTCGTTGCCGTTCAGCCCGACCAGCGCCCATTCCTTGGCGGGGACGCCGACCTGGTCGAGATCACCGGCCCCGATGCCGAGATCGTACAGCTCGCGCACTGCGTTGGGCTGCAGGTTGATGCCGACCCCGAGCGGCCGCATCTCGCGCACGCTCTCATAGACGACGCAGGGCACGCCGATCTGCTGCAGGGTCAGCGCGGTTGCGAGGCCGCCGATGCCGCCGCCGGCGATGATTACGGGAAGGTCGGTCATACGCGTGATCCGTTGGACGCTGAAAGGGAGCGGTGGGGACGAAGCGGGCCGGCAGCCGCCGCGGTGAGCCGGTTCTGGCTGCCCAAACCTGTCCTCCCATGGCCTCGCCGGCCGGTGTCCCACCCGGCCGCTGCCGGAAGGCCTAATTCAGAAGAATTGCCGAGACAAGCGAAATGGCCCGCGGGGTCTGGCAGGGTATGATAGTCTGCCCCGATGTCGCAAACCTCTTTTGTTCTCGGTCTGCTGTTCCTGGGTCTCGCCAGCCCCGCAATGGCGTTCGATATCCAGGCGCATCGCGGCGGTCGCGGCTTGCATCCGGAGAACACGCTGCAGGCGTTCAGCACGGCACTGGATCTTCATGTCGACACGCTCGAGCTCGATGTCGGCGTTACCCGCGACGGCGTGCTCGTCGTCTCGCACGAGCGGCGGCTGAACCCCGATCTCGCCCGCGATGCGGCCGGCGACTACATCGCGTCGCCCGGGCCGCTGTTGAACGCGCTGCCGCTCGCCGAGGTGCAGTCCTACGATATCAGCCAGATCCGACCCGGCAGCGAGTACGCCAAGCAATTCTCCGAGCAGCGTGCGCTGCACGGCCCGGGCGTCGCGCCGCCGCGCATTCCGACGTTGAAAGAGGTGATCGAGCTCGTGCGGAGCTCGGGAGACGATCATGTCCGTCTCAACATCGAGACCAAGCTCGATCCCGCGTTTCCCGCCGAGTCGCCGACCCCGGAGCGCTTCGTGACGCTGCTGCTCGGCCTGATCCAGGCGGAGCATTTCGCCGGCCGTGTCATGATCCAGTCGTTCGACTGGCGGACCCTGCAGCTGGTGCAGCAGCGTGCGCCGGACATCCCGACCGTGTATCTGTCACGGCAGAGCGGCGAGACGCAGACGGTGTCGTTGACCGCGGCGACCCGCTGGACCGCGGGGTTCAACCCGGCCGATCATGGCGGCTCGTTGCCGCGGACCGTCAAGGCGGCCGGCGGCAAGGTGTGGTCGCCCTATTTCACCGACGTGACGCCGGAGCTGATCGCCGAGGCGCATGCGCTGGGGTTGAGCGTCGTGGTCTGGACCGTCAATCGTCCGCAGGACATGGGGCGGCTGATGGACATCGGCGTCGACGGAATCATCTCCGACCGGCCGGAGCTGCTGCGTCAGGTGGCCCTCGGCAGGGGCGCCGCCCAGCCACTCGGGCTGCCTCCGAAGCTATCTGCTCCGAAATAGAGCACGATCCGGACAGGAGCCTGATCTTCGGAAGATATCAGGCTCCAACAGGAACGTCATCGAGCAGAGGGCGGCTGACCAGCCGCCCGTCGAATGGCTGCGATGATCGTCACCCAGGTCGTTCACTCCTGCACCACCTCGTGCCGGATCACGAACGGCGCGAGCAGGGTGTGCACCTCGTTCGCGATCGCCTCGCGGCTCTCCGCCGGCACGTTGCGTAACGTCACCGTGGCGATGCTGCCATGGCTGCCATGGGCGCCGACCTTCACGCTGCAGTCGATGCCGCGATCGGTGAGCTGCTTCAATACGCCTGTGAATACGCGCGTCGCCGCGTCCCAGCGCAGCTGCGGCTTGAACACCTTGCCGACGCCGGTCACCGGCATTGGATCGATCGGGATGATCTGCACCGGCACCGCGGCGCGTTCGGGCGTGCGGGCGCGCACCCAATCCTCCAGCTCGCCCGGCTGCACGCTTGCGCCCGGCTTGAGCTGGACGTAGCCGATCGGCAGTTCGCCGGCATAGGCGTCGGGCTGGCCGACCACGGCGGCGAAGCCGACGGCCGGATGCTGGAACAGGATCTCCTCGACCGGCGCGGGATCGATGTTGTGGCCGCCGCGGATGACGAGGTCCTTGGCACGGCCGGTGATCCAGAGGAAGCCGTCGGCATCGAGCCGGCCGAGATCGCCGGAATTGACCCAATGGCCGTCGACGAAAGCGCCCCTGTTGTGCGCGGCGTCGAGATAGCCGGAGAACACGCCGGGGCCGGCCATGATGACGACGCCGATCTCGTCCACGGCGCAGTCGCGCTCATAACGCCCGTCGGCATCGAGCTTGACGATGCGCACTTGCGCGTAGGGCAAGGGCAGGCCGACCGAGCCGAGCCGGATCGGCTGGTCCGGATAGGCCATGGTGTGCACGCTCGCGGTCTCGGTCATGCCGTAGACCTCGACCACCGGCAGCTTGAGCTTGTCCATGATCGCCTGTCCGACGGCGACCGGAATCGCCGAGCCGCCGCCCGCGGCATAGCGCAGGCTGGAAATGTCGGCGGTCCCCTGCGGCACTGCGAGCGTTGCCGCCAGTACCGTCGGCACGCTCGACAGCGTCTCCGGCCTGTAGCGCGCGACCAGGCCCCAGATGTTGCGCACCGCGTTCGGATTGCGCCAGCCGGCGCCCGAGAGCACGATGAGGCTGCCACCGGCCGAGAGCGTCTGCAGCGCTTGCGTCAGCGAGCCGCCGACGTGAAACAGCGGCATGCCGAACAGCAGCGTGCCGCCCGGCCTGGCCTTCAGGATCAGGTTGATGCCCCAGGCCTGGTAGACCTGGTTGCCATGGCTGTGCCGCACCAGCTTCGGCGTGCCCGTGGTGCCGCCGGTGTGGAAATAGGCCGCGGTGTCGCTGGCCTTGATCTGCCTGCCGCTGACCAGGCGATCCCCGGGCTGCGGCTTGATCAGGTCGTTGAAGGCGTGGATGCCGTTCGCCGGATCACCGCCGCCGCCATACACCTGCACGATCGCCTTGAGGTGCTTGAGGCTGCCGCTGATCTTCTCGACCTTCTGCCAGATGTCGGTGCCGGGCAGGGGGCCGAGCGCCACCAGCACCTTGGTCTTGGCGGCATCCAGGATCTCGGCGATCTGGTGCGGCTCCAGCAGCGGGTTGACCGGGTTGGCGATGCCGGCGACCTCGGCGCCGAACAGCGTGATGAACGCCTCCGGCACCAAGGGCAGCATGAAGCTGACGACGTCATCGGGGCCGACGCCGAGCGCATGAAACATGTTGGCCGCCTGCGTCACCTTCGCGATGAAGTCGCGATAGGTGATCACCACCGGCGTGTCGGCCGGATCGGCATTTTGCAGGAACTGGATCGCCGGCGCGTCAGGATTGGCGGAAGCCCCGCATTTGAGGGCCTCGTAGGTGCTTTGTGCGGCGATGCGTTCGCTGTACGGCGTCTGCTCGAAGGCGCGAATGTCAGCCGTGCTGGCGAATGTCGGATAATCGCTGCCGATGGCGCGATCGAGCAGATGAATGCCCGTCATGGCCTGTCCTCCCTGTGTCGTGTCCTCGTCCGGCCAGACATGGCCCAGCCGGTGATCGCGCGCGGGCTCTGTGGCCCATTCGTCGCGATCGTCATGGAGCAGGATGAGGGAGGATTCGTCTTGCGTCTATCCCCGGCGTTGCCGGGCGTGCCGACACATTTGCCGCAGGCGGGATCCGCGGGTGAAGGCCGTGGTGCGGCGCAAAGCGTCACGGCAAATTCAGCCGTCATTGCGAGCGAAGCGAAGCAATCCAGAATCCCGCCCGAGCCCTGGATTGCTTCGCTTCGCTCGCAATGACGGACGGTTGGAGTCGACCTTCTAGGGGGGACGACGCAGCGTGTCGTCAGCTCGCCGCGTCGATCAAGTTCTCCAGCAGCCGCTTCAGCTCGCCGGTGGCCTTGTCGCCGTAATTCTCCAGGATATGCGCCTCCTGGCTGGCGGCGAGCGAGTTCAGCCGCTTGCACAGCGCCTTGCCGCGGTCGCTGATAAACATCAGCACCTTGCGGCGGTCATGGGCGTCCTGGCGGCGGTAGACCAGCGAGTCCGACACCATGCGGTCGATCATCTTGGTCAGGGTCGGGTGGTTCAGCAGCACCGCCTCGGCGAGATCGCCCATCGAATGCCCTTCGCCGTCGGAGAGCACCTTGAGGATGCGCCACTGCTCGACGGGCACGCCCTCCGTGCTCAGGCGCGTCTCCAACTGCCGGTTGATCTCCCGGTTGGCTTGCGCGAGCAGGTAGGCGAGATGTTCGGTGAGGGGGGTGTTGGGATGGGGCGATTTGGCCACGGTGAACTTCGCTTGCGGGTCCCGAATTGAATGATTGTCCGGCAGTTGCTGCCCGATCTATATGCATCCCAATTCTTGAACATTCAACATTTTCGAATAGGATATTTGCCGAACCTGTGCTGATTTTGACGGCGTATGACCGCCGGCCCACAGCGGGCCAATCACGGTTGCGGGCCAAGGAGTGGGTGTGCTCTCGACAGGATCTGTCACGGCCGGGCGCCACGGCCTGCCGCCATCCCTGCTGTTCAGGAGCCCGCCCCGGCGGGGCGCCGTTCCATTCCTCGCTCCCTTCGATCCCGACCGCGCCGAGCGGCGCGGCGCGCGTAGCCGGCTGCGCATCGGCAATTTTCTCACCTTCTCCGGCTCGCCCGGCATCTGGGGGCCGGCGGCGACCAACAGTGCGCTGCTTGCTGTGTCCGAGATCAACCGCCGCGGCGGCATTCTCGGCCGCGAGATCGAATTATCGTTCTACGACTCCGGCGGGCCGGTCGAGGACGTGGCTGCGCGTGCCAGGGACGCGCTCGACTTCGACGATATTCACGTCGTGATGGGCTCGCATATCAGCGCCGTCAGGCTGGCGCTGCGTCGGCTGACCCGCGGCCGCATTCCCTACGTCTACACGCCGGTCTATGAAGGCGGCGAACGCACGCCGGGGGTGATGGCGATCGGCGAGACGCCGCACAGCCAGACCCGCCCCGCCATTCACTGGCTCGCGGAGAACAAGGGCGCCAGGCGCTGGTATCTGATCGGGGAGCGACTATGTCTGGCCGTGGCAATCGCACCTCCAGACCAAGACCTATATCAGCGAGGCCGGCGGCCATGTCGTCGGCGAGGAGTTCGTCCCGGTCGGCCATGATGATCACGAGGCACATCTGGCGCGCATTCGCGCCGCCAGGCCCGACGTCGTGTTGATCTCGTTGATCGGCACCGACAGCATCACCTTCAACCGCGCTTTCGGCGAGTCCGGCCTCGCCGCGTCCACCCTGCGCCTGGCCGGCGCCGTCGATGAGACCGTGCTGCTCGGCATCGGCGCCGACAACACCGAGAACCTGTATTCCGCCTCGGGCTATTTCAACTGCATCGGCTCGCGCGCCAATGACGAGTTTATGAGCCTGTACACCGCGATGTTCGGCGTCGATGCGCCGCCGGTCGGCTCGGTCGGCCAGTCGAACTATGAAGGCCTGCGCTTCCTGAAGGCCGCTGCGGAGCGGGCCGGCTCGTTGTCGCTGCGTCCGCTTGCCGCCGCCGGCCGCAACATCGTCTATTCCGGTGCCCGTGGCGAGGTCGCCATCCGCCAGGGCCGCGCTGGCATGGCGATGCACCTCGCCGCCGCCGACGGGCTGGATTTCAGGATCATCCGCACGTTCTGAACAACCTCGCGCGGTGGATCACGAATCGTGCGGCACCCTCTTCACCTCTCCCGAAGGGAGAGGTGAACGGAGATCGCGGCAGCTTGTTCGGCCTAAGAGGAAGGTGGGATTCTGGCCTGCGCCTACGCTGCGGCGCTCGCGGCCGGTCTTCGCTGCGCGGTGTCGTGTGGCACCGGCACCTCGCGGATCATCCGACTGATCGCCTCCTGCGGCATCGGCTTGCCGAACAGGAAGCCCTGAACGCTGCTGCAGCCTTCCTCGCGCAGGAAGGCGAGATGCTGCTCGGTCTCGACGCCCTCGGCCAGCACGGGGATGTTGAGGCTGCGCCCGAGCAGCAACGTCGCCTTGACGATCGCCGCGGCATGCACGCTGGTCTCGACCGACTGGATGAAGCTCTTGTCGACCTTGATCTTGTCGAACGGAAACACCTGGAGGGTGGATAGCGACGAATAGCCGGTGCCGAAATCATCCATCGCCACGGTGACGCCGATCGCCTTCAGCGCCTGCATCACCTGCAGCGCGTGCTGGCGGTCGGCGATGATGCCGGTCTCGGTCAGCTCGATCTCGAGCCGCTCCGGCGCCAGGCCGGTCTCGCGCAGCACCTCGGCGACACGCTTCGGCAGGTCGTGATTGAGCTGCATCGGCGCGACGTTGACGGCCACCTTGAACGGCTGGCTCCAGCTGGCCGCGGTGGCGCAGGCGGTGCGCAGCACCCAGTCGCCGATGTCGACGATCAGCCCGGTCTGCTCGGCCATCGGGATGAAATCATTCGGCGGCACGCGGCCTTTCACCGGATGATTCCAGCGCAGCAGCGCCTCGAAACCGATGATCTCGCCGCTCTGCGTATCGTTCTGCACCTGGTAGTGCAGCTCGAACTCGTTGCGCACCAGCGCGCGCTTCAGATCGATGGCGAGCTCGGCGCGACGACGGCTCGCTTCGTCCATCGACGGCTCATAGGTGCAGATCTTGCCCTGGCCGAGTCTCTTGGCGCGGTACATCGCCAGGTCCGCGCGGGTGAGCAGCTCGTCCGATGTGAGGCCGTGCTCGGGATGCAGCGCGATGCCGATGCTGCAGCCGACCGAGAGGCTGCGCTCCTCCCAATCGACCGGCGCGAGCACCAGGCTGCGAATCCGATCGGCGAACTTCGCGGCTTCCGTGCGCGCGAAGATCTCGCTCTTGACCGCAACGAACTCATCGCCCCCGATGCGTGCCAGAAACTCACCCCGCTGCAAGGTCGCCGCGATGCGCTCGGCGACGGTCTTCAGCACCGCGTCGCCGGCGGCGTGGCCATGCGCGTCGTTGATGTCCTTGAAGCGGTCGAGGTCGATCGCGAGCACGACGAGTTGGGCGGTTTCGTCGCCTGTGGCCAGCAGCGGCGCCAGCCGGTGGCCGAGACCGTTGCGGTTGGGCAGTCCGGTCAGCGGATCCTGCAGCGCCAGCTGCCGATAGCCCTCCACCGCCTCCTGCGCCGCCTGCATGTCGATCATGTAGGCCGAGGCCGCCATCGCCATGATCAGGCCGATGCCGGTCACGATGCTGATCAGCAGCATGCTGTCCGGCAGCGCTTGCGCGGGGGTGTCGAGGCCGGCCGTTGGCGCCACGCTCAGCGCGGCCATGCCGGTGAAATGCAGACTGAGGATCGCGAGCGCCATCGCCAGCGAGCCGCCATATTTGCAGAAGCGCGTCACAGGGCGCGCGATGCGGTTGGCGGCGACGGCGCCGAAGCCCATCGCCAGCACGAGCGAGAGCCAGATCGCCGGCGCGTGCCAGGTTCTGATGCCATCGAGATTGAGCGCGCTCATGCCGGTGTAGTGCATCGCGGCAATGCCGAAGCCGAACACCGCGCCACCGGCCTCGATCAGCAGCCCGCGCTGCGTGCGCGTGGTGATGAAGAAGCCCAGCAGGGAAAACACGACGGCGAGGCCGAGCGAGGCGAAGGTGAGCCCTGCCTCGAAAGAGCGATGCCCCGGCGCCTCGTAACCGAGGATGGCGGCGAAATGCGTGGTCCACACCGTGCCGCCGGCGACGAGGCCGGCCAGGAACAACAGGTGAAAGCGGCGAAGGCCGGTGTTGCGGCGTACGCGGGCGAGCAGCCGCATCGACAGAATGGAGCCGAGCCCGCAGACCAGCAGCGCGGCGGCGACACAACGCAGATCGTGATCGGCAGGCAGGCAGGACAGGATCGTCAGCATCGGCAATGAACCCTCATGCAGGCGAGCTACGCATCGCGGCAGGACGGGTTTTGTGCGATGGACATCGCGGTTACCGAAGCGTCAACCCGACCGGCTGCGACAGCCTCGATTGATGCATGAGCTTCGAAAGCAGATGCTTAAGGCCGTCCGGGTTACGCGCGGGAACCCGGGACATCATGACGAAACCAACAATTTGGCACGTCATTCTGAACGCAGCTGGAACCCGCTTCAGCGGCTGGCGACGTTGCCCGAAAGCGCGTAGGCGCGGACATAATCGCCGAGCTTGGTGCCGAACGATCCGTGGCCGCCATCCACGGTCACGATGTACTGCCTGCCGCCGGCCTCATAGGTCATGGGCGTGGACTGTCCGCCCGCGGGCAGCCGGTCCTGCCATAGCAGGCGGCCGTCCTTGATGTCGAAGGCGCGGATGTAGTCGTCCATCGTGCCGGTCAGGAAGGCCACGCCGCCCGCAGTCAAAATCGGGCCGCCGAGCATCGGCACGCCGAGCTTGAATGGCAGCGGCAGCGGCGCCTGGTCGCGAATGGTGCCGACGCGGTGCTGCCAGACGATCTGGTTGGTCTTCAGGTCGATCGCGGCGAGGCTGCCCCAGGGCGGCGCCATGCAGGGGATGCCGAGCGGCGACAGGAAGATGCCGAGCTCGACGCCGTAGGGCGTGCCGTACATCGGCTGCACGCCGAGTTCGGTGCCCGGCGGATGCGCTGCGTCAGGCGCCGCCGGATTATCCTTGCCGCGCGGCACCAGCCGCGACACGAACGGGATCGATTGCGGATTGGCGACCGCGATCTTGCGGACGGGATCGATGGCGATGCCGCCCCATTCGAACATGCCGAAATCGCCGGGATAGACCAGCGTGCCCTGCTCGGAGGGCGGCGTGAACGGTCCCTCGTAGCGCAGCCGCTTGAACTTGATGCGGCAGGCCAACTGATCGAACATCGTCGCGCCCCACATCTGCGCGCCGGTCAGCTGCTGGCGCGGCCGGAAGCTCAGCTCGGAGAACGGCTGCGTCGGTGACAGCCGGTCGCCGGGCGCGGCACCTTGCGGCACCGGCTTCTCCGGCGCGGGCACCAACAGATGGCCGTCGCGGCGATCGAGCACGAAGATGTTGCCGGTCTTGGCGGGTACGTAGATCGCAGGCACCACGCCGTCCTTGCCGGGCATGTCGACCAGGCTCGGCTGCGACGGCATGTCCATGTCCCAGAGATCGTGATGCACGTTCTGGAACGACCAGCGCAATTTACCAGTGGCGATGTCGAGCGCGACGAGCGCGGAATCATAGCGCTCATTCTCGGTGCTGCGGTTGCCGGCCCAGATGTCCGGCGAGCTCGAGCCGAGCGGGATGTAGACCAGGCCGAGCGCCTCGTCGGCGGCGCCGACGCTCCAGCCATTCGGCGAACCCGGCGTGAAATGATGCGTCGCCGACGGCATCTCGTTCGGATCGGGATTGCCGGGATCGAACGCCCACAGCAGTTTGCCCGTGTAGACGTCGAAGCCGCGGATCGCGCCCGACGGCACCTTGTTGGAGTAGTTGTCGATCACCGCGCCCGCCATGATCACCACCTTGTCGGTGACCACCGGCGGCGAGGTGCCCTCATAGAAGCCGAGTGTGGTGATCTCGTTGCCGGCCTTGAGGTCGATCTGGCCGTGGTCGCCGAAACCCTCGCACGGCTTGCCGCTGTCGGCATCGAGCGCGAACAGCCGTCCGTCATTGGTCGGCAGGAAGATGCGTCTGGCGCATTCGGCCGGCGCCGCGGCGCCCGCGATATCGACCGCGCCCGGCCTGGTCTCGTGATAGGCGACGCCGCGGCAGGTGATGTGCTGGAAGTTCTTGTGGTGCTCGATCTTGGGATCGAATCTCCAGCGCAGTCTGCCGGTGGCGGCGTCCAGCGCGAACACGATCTGGTGCGGCGAGCAGGTATAGAGCAGATCGCCGACCTTCAGCGGCGTGACCTCGTTGGTGAACTCGTCAGGATCGTCGGGGCCCTTGTGGTCGCCGGTCTGGAATTCCCAGGCGAGCTGGAGGTTCTTCACGTTGTCCGCGGTGATCTGCTTCAGGCTCGAGAACCGGGTGCCGAAATTGCTGGCGCCATAGGCGGTCCAGTCGGCTTTCGCCTCGGCCGGCGCGGTGTCGGTGCCGGCCGTGGCCTCTGCAGCCTGCGGCAAAGCGCCATTGACCCCAAAACGATCGCCGCGGAGCGCGGCGCCGAGCACGACCACGGCGACCGCGAGCACCGTGACCAAACCCCAGCGCGCGGAGCGCATGTCGCCGACCAGATGCGCGGTGATGAACGGCAGCAGCAGCCAGACGCCGAGCGGCGCCAGCACGTCGCCGCGCGGGGCCAGCGACCAGAAATCCAGCCCGACCTCAGAGATCGCCCAGATCATCGTGCCCAGCAGCAGCGCCGCATACAGCCACAACGCCGCGGCGCGCCGCTGCCACAGCAGCCACGCGGTGCCGAGCAGGGCGGCGCCTGCGATGACGTAATAAAGTGAGCCGCCGATCGCCGCGAGCCAGGCGCCGCCGGCAAGCAGAGCAAGGCCCATCAGGCCGACGACGGCGGCAGTGAAGGTCAGCAGCGGTGCGCGCTGCAGGTCGCGGGCCGCGGCCATGCGCTTCTCCAGGCTGAGGATGACGAAAGCGCGGCGCAACGCCGCAGTCGCGTCATGAACGGCGCGGCAAGGCGGAAGTTCCTTGTTGCGCTCGGGGACCGCTATTGCGGCCATCCTTCGAGACGACCGCCTCCGGCAGTCTCCTCAGGATGAGGGGTGAATGCGCGGCGAGGAGGTTGAGGCGGCTGCGGACCCTCATGGTGAGGAGCGCCGCGCCCGCCAGCGGGCCGCGATGGAATGTACAAGCACGCGGCGCGTCTCGAGCCATGAGCCCCGGAACGGGTGCGACGATGCTTCTCGCTCCGCCGGAGCCCTTCCCCGCACACGGCCTTTTGCGCACCCCCGGGACCGGGACGGGTTGCCGTTGCATGACAGAATTACTACGGTCGAATGTCGTTCACATGAAAATTGGAGTGCCGGATGCGTGCGCAGTCGCGAGCCCTGTCGAACCCGGTCGCCCTGTGGTGGGCGATGCTGACCATGGTCAGCATCGCCAACATCGTGTTCTGGTTCATCCTCTACCGCCAGCTCCATGGCGGCAGCGTTGCCGTCGGCCAGACGTCCGAGACGGGCTCGATGCTGGCGCTGTCGGCTGCCTATGTGTTCGGCTGCGCCTTCCGCTCGGTGCTGCCGCGCGCCGACGTGCAGCGGATCTGTCTTGTCGACAGCTGGCTGTCGAGCGTGTTCGTCGGCCGCAGCGTCGCGACCATCGCCGAGATCGCCTTCGCGGCGCAATGGGCCATCATTCTGGCGCAGCTCGGCGCGATCGCCGATGCCGAGACCGCGGTCAACATGGCTGGTGTCATCGTGCCGATCATCGTCGTCGCCGAGATCTGCTCCTGGTACGCGGTCGTCACCAAGAACTTCCTCTACAATGCGATCGAGAACTCGCTGTGGGCCGTCGCCTTCCTGTTCGTCGGCATCGGGCTCGGCCGGCTGTTGCCGGAGTTCGACGGCCTGGTACGCTGGCTCTTGATCGCCGGCCTCGTCGGCATCGCCTGCTATCTCGCCTTCCTCGTCGTTGTCGATGTGCCGATGTATGTGAAGCGCTGGCGGATCGAGCGCGCCGCCGGCACGCCGCTGCTGCACCCGCTGGTCGGCCTGCGCGATTCCGCGACGCGCTGGACCGTCACCCACGACATCGAGCACTGGAGGGAAGAGATCGCCTGGATGTCGCTGTATTTCAGTGCCGCGGTGTGGGGCTCCCTGGCGCTCTGTGCATTGTCGGCGATGAACGATCATCTGCCGCATGATCGCGCGCAGGCCTCCGTGGCGCCACCGGCGATCGCCCAGCCGGCCACCGTGCGCTAGCATCACGCATCCCTGAGGCAACAGAGAACCCGCGGTGATGGTCACCGCGGGTTTTGCGTTTCTCGCCCATCTCAGCCATGCAGCGTGAAGTGATGCGAGTCGTCCATGTGAGCGACGTGGCTGAAGTCGTGGTGCGGGGCGTCGTGTGCGCCACCGGCGTGGCCGATGTCGAAGTGCGGCGGAACGACGCCGGTGTTGCCCGCGTGGCCATGATCGCCATGACCGTGATCGCCAATCCCATGGTCGCCGAAGCCGTCGGCGATGATCGGGTGGTGCGACGAGCCGTCGCCGTGCAGCGGCAGGTGGAACACGCCGGAATTCGCGTTGCCGCCGTGGGCGTTGTCGCTGGCATGGTGGATCGCCTGCGCGATCTGGTCCCAGAACCCGCCATGACCGCTCTCATGGCCGCCGCTGTGGCCGCCATCATGGCTGGCGAGCACGTCACCGGCGAGCTTGAACAGGTCGTTGAGCGCCGCATGCGCATTGCCGTGGCTGAGGTCGCTGGCCAGCGCGCCGAGATCGTGGCTGATGGCGGCCGCCTGGTGTCCGATCGATTGCGACAGGTCACCGGCGGCATTCAGCACGCCCGACACGCCCGCGCCGACCGCGTGGCTGATGCCGTTCGTGAGGCCTGAGCCGAGCGTATCGGCGGTGTGTGCGACGTCCGAGATGATGTGACCGAGCGGTCCGCCGACGAGGTGACCCGCGCCTGAGACCGCGCCGAGCGCACCGTGACCCAGCGACGTTCCGACGTCGAGGCCGCCCTTGACCACGTCGCCGGCCAGATGCAGCGCGTCGGCGCCGACATGGCCGGCGGTGTCGACGATGGTGCCGGCCATGTCGAGCGCGCCGTGACTGATCGCGCCGGCCGCTTCGAGCCCGGCGTGTCCGAGACCGACGGCGCCGTGGATGGCATCACCCGCCGTGGCGATCACACCATGCGCGAGATCGCCACCGACCTTGACGCCGCCATTGACGATATCGCTGCCGATATGCGCGACGTCGTGGAGAACTCCGCCGATATCGCCATGGGCAAGATGGTTGAGGCCGGAGCCGACGTCGCCGATCACATGGGCGCCGGTGTTGACGATATCGCCGGCCACATGCCCGGCGGTCGAGACGACGTCCTGAACCGTGTGAATGATGCCGCCGCCGACCGCGGCGCCGGCATGCTCGACCGCGTGGACCACGCCGCCGACGGTATGGATGGCTTCGCTGCCGAGATGGCCGATGCCGTGCGCCACATCGCTCACGGCATGCCCGACGTCGCCGGCGACATGCCCGACGGTATGGACCGCGCTCGACGCCGCGTCGCCCACCGCATGCGTGACCTTGCCGATGGTGTGGATCACCGACCCGCCGAGATGGCCGACCTCATGCGCGACGCCGCTCGCCGCATGCTCCACGGTATGCACCACCCCGGAGGCGGCGTGACCAACCGCATGACCGACGTCCGACGCCACATGCGCCACACCCTTAACCGCCGACCCCAGAGCGTGTCCGATATCGCCGAATAGGCTCATTGTTGTTCTCCCTCGGTTTGACGTCACCTCACCGCGGGTGACGGCCGAGTTGTCGCAGAGCTTGCGCTTGCGCTCCGTGAGGAGCGTCACGCAGGCTCTGAGGCGGCAGGGCTCGGTCCTCCGAAATCTCCCGCACGCGTGCCATCCACGCCTTCGGGAGCCGCCAAGGCGAGGCCAAGGGAGGCTATGTGGACGATGGCGGCACGCCGGGCATGACAGGCAACTCATGAGCAGGCTGCATCGCGCGATCGTTCAGTGGTCATCAGTGCGATGACGCAGCTGCTGCGGTTCAGGCGTGGGCGATCCAGCCGTGCCAATTCAGCGCGGCGAAGAATATACGGGCATCGCGAAAGCCGCCGTCACGCAGGATGGCGCCATCCTCCTCCGGGCTGAGCATGTTGACGCTGGCATCGACGGTCGTGCGCATCGTCCTGGCCCGCTCGGGCTCTGTGCCGGATGCCACGGCATAGGCTGCGTAACGATCCAGCCACAGCGACCTCTCGACCGGCTCCCTGGGCAGGCAGCCATGGGCGACCACGAACGGTGCTCCGGCATGGAGCCGGTCATGCACGGCGCGGACGGTCCGCAAACGGTCCGGCGCTGCCAGAAAATGCAGCGTCAGCAGGCATGTCGCCCCGTCGAACGGGCCGGTCGGCGCATCGTCGATGGTGCCCTCGATCAGTTCGACCCGGCTCATCCGCGCGCCGAGCGTGCGTTCGGCGAGTCGCAGCATCTGCGGCGCCGGATCGACACCGACGAAGGTCCAGGATGGGTGCGCTTCGGCCAATGCGTTGAGCTCGAGGCCGCCGCCCGCGCCCAGCACGAGCACCCTTGCACGTTCGGGCGCACGCTCGGCCAGCAGGACCGCCGTCATCCGGTGCAGCCCGTCGAGGCCGGGCACGAAGCGGCGCGGTCCATCCGTGTAGCGCGCGACGAATTCGGGATCGGAAAATGCGCGGATGAACTGCTGGGCGCCGTCGGCAATGTCAGCCGGCATGACAAACGTCTCCCTTGCGAGGCCGCTTTCGTCGTTCGAAGCGGTTGTGGAAATCGGCGCTCAGCGCTGCCAGCGTGATGGCGCCGAGACGGGCCAGCAGCAGGGCCTCAGCCGCCTGGATGGAGGTGTCGAGCGCGGCATTGACGGCCTGCTCGACCAGGCAGTCGGGCTTCTCGCTCCGATGTCCGATGGCGAACAGCAATGGACGGCCGAGTGAATCGTAGACGTCGCGCAGGGTGACGGCCGCCAGATCGCAGGCGAGCGTCCAGCCGCCGCCATGGCCTTTCTCGGAGCGCACATAGCCGCTGTCCCGGAGGCCGGCCATGATCCTCCGGATCACGACCGGATTGGTCTGCATCATCGCTGCGAGGGCCTCGGACGTGACTGGGCCGTCATGCTCCGCCATGTGGAGCAGGACGTGCAGGATGCCGGACAACTGGCTGTTGGGCCTCATGTAACTTCATATATTGCATGATGGCGTCTGCCGTCAACCTGGTGAGCCCGAGTGGGAACGCGGCATCCCAGGATCAGCAGCAACTCATCGCGTGTTACGCTTTGGCGGGCGTGTCGATTTTCACAACGCGTGCATCGACGACGCGCGTGCCTTCGAGTTCGCGCACGATGCGCTCGTCGGGAGCGACCTCGCCGAGATCGAAGTCCCGCTCGGGCGTGATCAGCATCACGCGGCGGCCGATGATGACGACCACGGTGACGTCGTGCTGTTCGCCGGAGACGGCCCATTGACGGATCTCGGCGTGGTAAGGGGCACGTCGCCAAGCGTCAGGAACACCGGGGTCACAGCGGACCTCGATGCCGTCCTCCGACGTCGTCAGCACGAATCTGGCCTTGTTCGGCTGCCAGGCCTTGTCGAGCAGATCATTCACCAGCCACAGACAACTGAAATCGCGACATTCGGTGGGCCGATCCTGATAGATCGTGCAGCCTTGCCGCGGTCGGCAGTACGGGCACCAGGCCTGTGCGGGTTTCGCGAGCTGCTCGATCTCCATGACCTTGCAGCATAGCGTGCAATCGCCGCAGCGTTTCGAACTGTCGCTCGAGGATGTCATGCCGGCATCGTCTCGCCGATAGGTCCGCGTATCAAGGGCGTGCCCGTCGGGCGACTCGGTCCTGCGTCCCGCACGCGGCAGAGGTGTCCGTGCCTCGCCGCGATGAAACGCCCTGCGCCAACAAAAACTGATTTTGCCTGCGCGATCTGGCTGATTTGGGCTGTCCAGTCGCATCGGTAAAAATATTGTGCTTCGCTTTTTCGGAATCCTGTGGTCTTCTCTCGGTTGTCCCGCCTCATCGACGAGGGGCGCTGCGCGGTCGTCACGAAGCGTGGAGTGCGGGATGTGGTGGGCGGGCCGGTTTGCAGCGTGACTTGATCGCGCCGACGAACAACACCGGCCCGACCGGTCAAGTCGCGTGGTCCTGGCCTCCCGAAGCTGAGGTCAAGTGTGCGGTGATGCGCTGGACGCGCGTCCTGCAGATGACGGTGGCCAACAAGCCCGGCGCACCGGGGAGATCGCGAAGCAGCCGTTCAAACCATCGCGCAGGGAGGGCCGGGTCGTTCCGGCTGGACCTGTGGTAACTGCCGCCTGCATTTTCTTCCGCAGGCGGGCCACGGGCCTCAGTCGAGGCCCGGCCTTCCCTGCGCCCTCGCTTCGGCGAGGGTCAGATCAATGAATCGAATCCCTCGGACGCGAAACGCGCTGCGAGAACGCAGGCGCACATCTCCCGCATGCAGCTCGAGACGATTTGCGACAATGGCGCCAGGACTGCGCTGCCCGCCCTCCGTTGGAGGGGGAGGGTCGATCGCACGCGAAGCGGGCGAGCGGGGTGGGGTGACCCCTCCGCGGACGCCGGTGCGCGTGGGGGGATCACCCCGCCCCGCCTCACGTTTCGCTTCGCTCTCCGCGAGGCGACCCTCCCCCTCCAGGGGAGGGTGGAGGTCGGCCATCAGCCGTCATTGTCGGACAAGGGCGGGGCACGGCGCCCGCCGCCGGATATGGTGGCAGCGAGCAGGCGGCCGGCGAGCTCCGGCCTACTTGAATCCGGCGAAGCGGCTGTCGAACGAGTTCGACGGCAGCACCGGCGTGGCGCCGGAGACCAGCGCGGTCTGGGTGGACGCCGAGGCGGTCGTCGCCGGCGCGTCGCCGGCGGCGGGCTTGTACGGCGGCCGTGCGGCGGCCTGCTTGGTCTCGGCCGGCTTGGCGGCGACCGGCTTCGGCGCCGGCTTGCTCTCGGCGGGCTTGACCTCGGCGGTCTTGCTCTCGGCCGGCTTCGCCGTCGCGGTCGTGTCGGCCGCCGCGTTCCCGCCAATGCCGACCTTGCGGGCGAGGTTCGACATGAAGCTTGGCTTGTCGGGCGCGCTGACGGTGGCTACCCGGGTCGAGGGGGGTGTCGCCGCGGTCGGTGCGGAGTCGGCTGGGGCAGCGGCGACCTCGTCCTCGGTGGGCGCACGCGGCGGATTGACATGACCCGGGATGGTGCCCGGCGCCGGCGTGAAGTTCGCGAGCGACAGCCCTGGTGCCTCGCCGGGAACCGACAGGCCCGTCGATGCGCCCGGCACGCGCGCGGCGAAGATCGGATTCATGCCGCCGTCGATGCCGGTGTTGAGCTTGGCCACCGGCGTGCCCTTCGCGACGAGTTTGGCATACTCGGCCTCGTCGGCCTGCTGCTTCTCGCGCACGGCCGTCGTGATCTCGTCGGGCACGACATAGGCCGGGCACTTCGCGGCGGCGTCGAACACCGGATCATGCGTGGCGCCGGGCGGCTTCTGGGCATTAAACACGTATTTCTTCTCGCAGAAGTCGACCTTCGGCTCCTGGCGGGTGACCTCGAAGGCGTCGTAGCCTTCCTTGATCATGCGCCAGAACGGCATGTTCGGGTTGTTGCGATGCCGGGCCATGTTCACCGGCGTCATCCGGAACGGATAGGCCTGGAACTGGAAGGCGCGCTGGCCGCCGAAGAAGGACTCACGTCCCAGCGCATAGATCTCGGCGATCTGCTCGTCGGTCATCGCGAAGCAGCCGCGCGAGGAGCAGTCGCCATGCACCATCAGCTGCGAGCCCGTGCGGCCCAGCGCCTTGTCGAACGCGTTCGGATAGCCGGTGTTGAACGAGAGATAATAGGCCGATTGCGGGTTCATCTGGCTCGGATTGATCGAGTAGAAGCCCTCCGGCGCCTGGCGGTCACCCTCGCGCACCTTCGGGCCGAGATCGCCCGACCAGCGGCAGATCGGATAGGTCTTGAGCAGCGCGAACTTGCCGGAGCGGTCCTGCTTCCAGACCTCGAGTTCGGCCTCCTGCTTGAACACGCGCACCAGGATCGGCGACTGCGTATCCATGTCCTTCTCGGCGATGGCTGCCACCAGCTTGGGCGGCACCGGCTGATTGGCCTTGGCACTGGTGGCGAGTGCGACCTGATCGCTGTTGCAACCGGTCAGCAGCGCACCGGCGGCCAACGCCGCCGAGGTCATCAGAACCCGGACGAAAGCGCGGTTGATCAAAGCGAAGCTCCCCGCAAACCCAGCATGCCGCAATACCCCCAGTTTCGTCTCGATCGATCGGCCGGGAAGCTGGATGGATCCCGGATCGACCATGCGTCATGCCACCGTCAAACCAATGATTAAAATTGTATCCGTTGCTCCGAAGCGCCGCAACCCGCGGTGCAGCGGTGCCGACGCGCCCTGGCCCTTGTGGTCAACAAGTTCTAAACATCAGACGCCGACGGCGGGGCCGAAATACGGCCAAACGGCTGGAAAGACTCACAAAACCGCGAGCGGGATCTGCCCTGAATGGGCCCTCGGCAGGGCCGCTCCGGGCTCAGCTCAGCTTGCGCCCGATGTCGATGAACTTCTGCCGGCGCTGCTTGCGGATGGCATCGGCGTCGAGGCCCTTCAGCTCGTCGAAGGCCTGGGCGATGGCCTCTCCGGTCGCCGCGATCATCGCGGCGGGGTCGCGATGGGCACCGCCGACCGGCTCCTTCAGAATGGTGTCGACCACGCCGAAGCGCAGCATGTCCTGGGCGGTGATCTTCATGCTGTTGGCCGCTTCCTGGGCCTTGGTGCCGTCGCGCCAGAGGATCGAGGAGGCGGCTTCCGGCGAGATCACACTGTAGATCGCGTGCTCCAGCATCAGCACCCGGTTGGCGGTGGTCAGCGCGATGGCGCCGCCCGACATGCCCTCGCCGGTGATGATCGCCACGTTGGGGACGCCAAGCGACAGGCAGGCGTCGGTGGAGCGGGCGATGGCCTCGGCCTGGCCGCGCTCCTCGGCGCCGATCCCCGGATAGGCGCCGGCGGAATCGACCAGCGACAGCACGGGGATGCCGAAGCGCTCGGCCATCTCCATCAGCCGGACGGCCTTGCGGTAGCCCTCCGGGCGGGCCATGCCGAAATTGTGTTTGAGGCGGGATTCGGTGGTGGCGCCCTTTTCCTGGCCCATCACGCAGATCGGCTCGCCGCGGAAGCGGCCGAAGCCGCCCAGCAGCGCGGCGTCCTCGCCGAATTTGCGGTCACCGGCCAGCGGCGTGAACTCGGTGATCAGGCCGTTGACGAAGTCGGTGAAGTGCGGCCGCTGCGGGTGGCGCGCGACCATGGTCTTCTGCCATGGCGTCAGGTTGGCATAGAGATCGGCCAGCGCCTGGCCAGCCTTCTCCTCGATCCGGCTGACCTCCTCGCCGATATCGGTGCCGGCGGCGGCCATCGCCCGGAGTTCATCGACCTTGGAATCGAGCTCGGCGACGGGCTTTTCGAAATCGAGGTAGCTGCGCATGGGATCCGGCATGGAAGAGCTGAAGGAAGAGCGCTGGGAGACGAAATCGGTTCGGCCTTCGGACCTGAAGATCAATGTCCTCAGGAGCTTAGGGTGCGATCGGTGCGCCGCGGCCAGGCCTCATGCCAGGATCGCGGGCAGGATGGCGCTCTTTCGGGGCAGACGGGCGCGAAGTCAAGCGGGCCGCGCGCCGCGCCCAAGGATTTGGTTTCGGGATTGTGTGGGGCGGGTCAGGTCTCGGCGAGCGGGTGCAGGTCGCGCACCAGGCTCTTGAGCCGCTCCTCGACCACATGGGTGTAGATCTGGGTGGTCGAGATGTCGGTATGGCCGAGCAGGGTCTGGACGATGCGCAAGTCGGCGCCATTGTGCAGCAAATGGCTGGCAAAGGCGTGGCGCAGCACGTGTGGCGATACGAGCCGGGCCGGCAGGCCGCTTACCACCGCAAGCTCCTTGAGGTCGCGCGCGAAGTGCTGCCGGGTCAGATGGCCGCTCTCACCGAACGAGGGAAACAGCCATTTGCCGAAGGTGGCGCTGGCCTTCTTCTCTGGCTTCAGCGCATCCAGCGCCGCCAGATAATCCGCCATGGCCTGGCGCGAGGCCTGGTTCAGCGGCACCAGCCGTTCCTTGTTGCCTTTGCCGCGCACCACGATCATGCGGGCGTCATGGCGCGCCGCCGTGCGCGGCAGCGCCACCAGTTCGGAGACACGCAGGCCGGTCGCGTAGAGCACTTCGAGCAGGCAGTACAGGCGCAGCGCCCGCAGCCGTTGCGCCGGCGACGCATCGGCGGTCTCGGTCAGCTCCTTGGCGCGGGTCAGCATCCGGTCGACGTCGCCGATCGAGAGCACCTTGGGCAAAGGACGGCCGCGTTTGGGGCCGGACAGGATGGCGGCGGGGTCGTCGCTGCGGATGTGCTCGCTGAGCAGGAAGCGGAACAGATGCCGCATCGCCGACAGCCGCCGCGCCACGCTGGACGATTTGAAGCCTCTGGTGTCGAGATCGGCGAGATAGTCGCGCAGCGCCTGGGTGTCGGCGGTGGTGAAGCTGTTCGCCTTGCCAGCGAGAAACTCGGACAGATCGGTGAGGTCGCGGCGATAGGCGTCCAGCGTATTCTGGCCGGCACCCTGTTCGGCGGCCATCATGTCGAGGAACAGGCTCATCAGTCGGGCGTCCGAGGCCTTGACCTTCATGTCGTGAAATCCGCTGCGTCGGAGGCGATCGAATCAGGACCAGGAGTTCGCGCCGGCACGTCGAGCGGTGGCCTCAAATCTGGCCGATATCACGGCGCCGGGCCACCTCAGACAATCGTAAAAGTCTTAATCAATGCCCTGTGGCTTTTCGGTTCGCTGCAGCCATCCGGATCATTTCTTCTGGAACTTGTCCGGGGGGATCGTCACCGTCATCTCGCGCGGCTTCGGGGTGACGAAATTGGCAAGCGCATAGATCGCGCCATAGACCACGCCGACGATCACGGCGATCACGGTCAGGAAGCGGAACAGGCTGGGCATCGGGGTCGCGCGGGCCACCAGAAAGGGAACGGTTTCATCCAACATGTTCGCACCGGGCTTGCAAGTCCGCCGCTGCCCGACCTTCATCCGAAGACCGGTTCTCCCCCCTCCGTTATTCCGGGGCGCGCGCAGCGCGAGCCCCGGAACGAGATCGAATGCGAGCGCCCTGAGGGCGCAAGAGCGGAACAGGATGCCTTTGAAAGCGGCAAGGGCTGGGCTAGAAGCCTATTGATGACCGAACCGACACAATCCGTACCCAGCCCAGCCGCTCCGGAGGCCGCGATTACCGCGGCTCTCGGTAAGCGGCTGATCGTGCTGGTGGGCATGATGGGCGTCGGCAAGTCCACGGTTGGCCGGCGGCTCGCGGCGCGGCTGCGGTTGCCCTTCGTCGATGCGGATACCGAGATCGAGACGGCGGCCGACATGACAATCCCGGAGATCTTCGAATCCCGTGGCGAGGACTATTTCCGGAATGGCGAGGCCCGCGTGATCGCCCGCCTGCTGGAAAATGGTCCGGCGGTGCTGGCGACCGGCGGGGGGGCCTTCATGCGCGAGGAGACGCGCCACCGCATCCACGAGAAGGCGGTCTCGATCTGGTTGAAAGCCGATGCCGACGTGATCATGCGCCGGGTTCGCCGGCGGGCCGATCGGCCGCTGCTGCAGACCGCCGATCCTGAAGGCACGGTCGCGCGGCTCTTGAGCGAGCGCGAGCCGGTCTACCAGCTCGCCGACCTCACGATCTGCTCGCGCGACGTGCCGCACGACCGGGTGGTCGAGGATTGCATCGAGGCGCTGCAGGCGTTGCTGTTGCCCGCGCCGCAGGCCGAGGTCCAGCCTGCCACGCCGCAACCCGATCCGGGCCAGGCCGATCCCGTCCAGCCGGGTCCGGTTCAGGCGGATTCCATGCAGACCGACTCCATGCAGGCGATGAGCGCGCTCCGATGACCGCACCCCTGAAGACTTCCGATCCGATCATCGTCGACGTCGCGCTGGGTGAGCGTGCCTATGACATCGTCATCGGCCGCGGCGTGCTGGCCTCGCTCGGTCAGCGCATCGCGGCGCTGCGTCCGGGCGTGCGGACAGCGATCGTCACCGACCGCACCGTGGCCGCGCACTGGCTGAAGCCGACCGAGGCGATCCTGGCGGAGGCGGGCATTCCGTCGTCGACCATCGTCGTCGAGGAGGGCGAGGGCTCCAAGACCTATGCCGGCCTGGAAAAGGTCAGCGAGGCGCTGATCGCGGCGAAGATCGAGCGCAACGATCTCGTCATCGCGCTCGGCGGCGGCGTGGTCGGCGATCTCGCCGGCTTCGCGGCGGCCATCCTGCGCCGCGGCGTCGATTTCGTGCAGGTGCCGACCTCGCTGCTGGCGCAGGTCGATTCCTCGGTCGGCGGCAAGACCGGTATCAACTCGCCGCAGGGCAAGAACCTGCTCGGCGCCTTCCACCAGCCGGTGCTGGTGATCGCCGACACCGCCGTGCTCGACACGCTGTCGCCGCGCCAGTTCCGCGCCGGCTATTCCGAGGTCGCCAAATACGGCCTGCTCGGCGACGCCGGATTCTTCACCTGGCTGGAGGCCAACCACGCTGACATCGTCACGGGCGGTGCGGCACGCGAACATGCCGTCGCCACCTCCTGTCGCGCCAAGGCGGCGATCGTCGCCCGCGACGAGCGCGAGACCGGCGACCGCGCGCTGCTCAATCTCGGCCACACCTTCGGGCATGCCCTGGAGGCGATCACCGGCTTCTCCGATCGCTTGTTCCACGGCGAGGGCGTCGCCGTCGGCATGGTGCTGGCGGCGCAGTTTTCCGCCGAGCTCGGCATGCTGCCGCCCGACGATGTCATCAGGATCGAGCGTCACCTTGGGGCGGCCGGCCTGCCGACCCACCTGCAGGACATCGCCGGCTTCGCCCAGGAGGGAATCGGCGACGCCGACCAGCTTTTGGCCTTGATGGCGCAGGACAAGAAGGTCAAGCGCGGCAAGCTCACCTTCATCCTGATGGAGGCGATCGGCCGCGCCGTCATTGCCAAGGACGTCGATCCAGCGCGCGTCCGCGACTTCCTGCAGGCCAAATTGCACCGTCGCTGCTGATCTTGCGCGCTTTACGCCGCGTTGAGCAGTGGCGGCGCATCATCGGCGGCTTTCATCGAGGGTGACATCGGCGTCATGGACTGGATCACACTCACCATCGTTCTCGTCTGTCTCGGCGCCTCCGCCTTTTTCGCGCTGAGCGAGACCGCCCTGACCGGCGCCTCCCGCGCCTCGATGCTGCGGCTGTCGAAGCAGGGCAATCGCGACGCTGACGTGGTATCGAGCCTGTTCGACATGCGCGAGCGGTTGATCGGCGCGCTGCTGCTCGGCAACAACATCGCCAATATCGCCGCCTCGGCGCTGGCGACCGGCATCTTCACCGCCTGGTTCGGCGAGGTCGGCGTGCTCTACGCCACCGGCGTGATGACGGCACTGGTCGTGATCTTTGCCGAAGTCTTGCCGAAGACGATCGCGATCAACGCGCCGGATCGCGTCTCGCTCGCGGTGGCCCGGCCGATGCGCGCGACCGTGATCGTGCTCGGTCCGGTGCTCGCCGTCATCGAGGCGATCGTGCGCGTCCTGATGCGGCTGATCGGCTTCAAGGTCGGTGCCAATCAGCCGATCCTGTCGCCGACCGAGCGCCTACGCGGTGCCGTCGACCTGTTGCATCACGAAGGCAAGGTCGAGAAGCAGGATCGCGACATGCTCGGCGGTCTGCTCGACCTGCGCGAATTGCAGGTATCCGATGTGATGGTTCACCGCACCGAGATGGTGATGGTGAATGCGGACCTGCCGCAGGAGGAACTGGTGCGCGAGGTGCTGGCGTCCGAATATACGCGCATCCCGCTGTGGCGCGGCACGCCGGAAAACATCATCGGCGTGCTGCATGCGAAGGATCTGTTGCGCGCGATCCGCTCAGCCGAGGGCGATGTGTCGCATATCGATGTCGCGTCGCTGGCGCTGCCGCCCTGGTTCGTTCCGGAGATGCGTTCGGTGTCGGAACAGCTGAAAGCGTTTCGCCGGCGCAAGACGCATTTCGCGCTGGTCGTCGATGAGTATGGCGAGGTCGAAGGCATCGTCACGCTCGAGGATATTCTCGAAGAGATCGTCGGCGATATCTCCGACGAGCAGGACGTGCAGGTCGCCGGCGTGCGCGTGCAGCCGGATGGATCGGTCGTCGTCGATGGATCCGTGCCGATCCGCGATCTCAATCGCGCGATGGATTGGACGCTGCCGGACGAAGAAGCAACGACGGTTGCCGGTCTCGTGATTCATGAGGCGCGCTCGATCCCCGAGCGCGGCCAGAGCTTCACCTTCCATGGATTCCGCTTTCGCGTGCTGCGCCGGGAGCGCAATCGTATCACCGCGCTGCGCATCGTTCCGGTGCCGCGCGGCGAGACAGAGGAGACGCGGCCGCGCCGTGCCGGCACGGCGTTCTAATCATTGTCGCGCACGTCGGTATCAGGGCTTTGTTGCCACGGATCTGATGTCAGGGATCTGATGTCAGGCTTCGCCGGGCGCCTTCGCATGCAGCGCCAGCGCATGCACCGAGCCGGCAAGTTCCGCCGCCAATGCGGCGTTGATCAGGCGGTGACGATCGACGCGGCTCTTGCCGGCAAAGGCCTGCGACACAATATACACGCGGAAATGGGTTTCACCGCTCGGCCGGTGTCCCATGTGGCCTGCATGCAGATGTGATTCGTCCTGCACATCGAGGCTTTCCGGCGAGAAAGCTTCGCGCAACTTTTCAATGATAGCATCTTGGGTCCGCATGGTCTCTGGAAATACGCATCAAATTATTTTTCGTCAATCGGCGGTCCCCGCCTGAGGTATTCGCAATGTCAAGACTTGAAGCTTTTCGCGTTGCGTAGTCAAAGTCCGCCATGCCGATCGATTCAAACAAATTCTTCGACTCCATCCGCATCAAGCCCAAAAAGCAGGCTGCGCGGCAGCCGGTGCGCGAGGAGGCTCAGCCGTGCCAATGGCCGGACTGCACGAACCGGGGTTCGCATCGCGCGCCCAAGGGGCGCGAGAACCAGCGCGAATATTGGCACTTCTGTCTCGACCACGTGCGCGAGTACAACCAGTCCTATAATTTCTTCTCCGGCATGAACGCCGAGGCGGTCGCACGTTATCAGAAGGATGCGCTGACCGGACATCGCCCGACCTGGAAGATGGGCGCGAATACCTCGGCCAAGCGCGGCACCGGCAGCCCTGAGGCCGATCTCGGCGATGCGTCGGATCCGTTCAGCGTGTTCGCCGAAATCAACGGCCGCGGCAGTTGGCGGCCCAACCCGCAGTCGGCGCCCAAGGCGGAGACGCGCAAGGTCTTCAATGCCGAGCGCAAGGCGCTGCAGGTGATGGGCCTCGGCCCCGATGCGACCCTTGAGGACGTCAAGGTCAAGTACAAGGCGCTGGTGAAGCAGCACCACCCCGACGCCAATGGCGGCGACCGCTCGACCGAGGATCGCCTGATCGAGATCATCAAGGCCTATAATTACCTCAAGACCGTGGTGAAGGGCTGACGCGGCAGCCCGCCACGCTGCCGCGTCCGATTGTTCGAAGGCAGTCAGGGCTTCGGCCCGATATAGGCCGAGCTCGGCCGGATCAGTCGTCCCGTCCGCTGCTGCTCGCGGGCATGTGCGGTCCAGCCGGCGGCGCGTGCCACGGCGAAGATCGGGGTGAAGGCTTGGCGTGGAATCTTCAGCGCATCGAGCAGGATGGCGGTGAAGAACTCGACATTGGTATCGAGCACGCGCTCCGGATTTTTCTGCCGCAGCGCCGTGCGAATGTAGGCCTCGACTTCGCTCGCGAACGGCAGATCGGCGCCACTGCCGGCCAGCCGCGCGATCGCCGCCTTCAAGACGTCAGCACGCGGGTCGCGCACCCGATAGATGCGGTGGCCAAACCCCATCAGCCGCTCTCCACGCCCGAGTGCCGCATCGACCCACGGCTTGATGTTGTCGCGGGTGCCGATCGCATTCAGCATCTCCAGCACCGGCTCCGGCGCCCCGCCATGCAGCGGGCCGGTGAGCGCGCAATAGCCGGCGGTGACCGAGGCGAACAGGTCGGCCTGGGTCGAGGCGACCACGCGTGCGGCAAAGGTCGATGCGTTCATGCCGTGATCGCTGACCGTAACCAGATAGGTATCGAGCGCGGTGACCTCGCCAGCCTCTGGGGTGCCGCCGCGCACCATGCGCAGGGTGTCCGCGGCGTGGGTCGCGGTGGGGTCGGGAGCGATCGGCTGTGATCCCAGTGCGCGCTGGACGAGCGCGCCGGCGATGACGGGGCAGGCGCCGACGATCGTCGCCTCGTCGGAGAGTCCAGCTTCCGGCCGCAACGCGGCGACGGCCGCGCGGAAGCCGTCGATGATCGGCAGTTCGGCGGTGGCCGCCAGCAACTCGGGAAGTCGCGCAAAGGCGCGCTGGCGGGCAAGCCCGAGGCTGGCGCGGACCTCCGCGTCGCTGATGCTGCGCTTGGTCGCTGCGCTCCACAGCCGGGCGGTGACACCTTCGAAGCCTGCGCTGGCTGCAAGATCGGCCACCCGGCTACCGGCAATGATGAGCTCGCCCTGCTGACCGTCGACATGGCTGAGCACGGTCTCGGCGGCGGGAATGCCATCAAGGCCGATGGGGGACTTTGCGAGCTGAATCGTCATGGCGGGATCTCCTTGTGTGAATGATCACGCCGGTAAGATCCGCTCGGTCGACAACTTGATCAATCTTGATTAAGCTGATCAATATGAAAAAAGACAATGGCCTTTACCTATCGGCCCGCGAAGCGTCGGCCGAACTCGCGATCTCGCCTGCGACCCTCTATGCCTATGTCAGCCGCGGCCTCGTGCGCTCGGAGCCGTCGCCGGATTCGCGCAGCCACCGCTATCGCGCCGAGGACATCCGGGCCTTGAAGGAGCGGCGGGCGCCGGCTCCAGAGCCGCGGGTGTTCCGCAGCTTCGACGCAGACCTGCCGGTGTTCGATTCCGCGGTCTCGACGATCACCGAGGCCGGTCCGATCTACCGCGGTGTCAATTGCGTCGATCTGGCCGAGCGCGATTCGCTTGAACACGCTGCGACCCTGTTGTGGGACGTGACCGCGATCGACCCGTTCGCACTTGACAACATGCCCCACATCTCTGACGAGATGCGTCTGATCGCTGAGGCGGCGCGCCGCGCGGCGCCGATCGATCGGGCCATCGCCGTCCTGGCGCTGGCGACCCAAGCGGATCCTGCCGCGTTCAACCGCGCGCCCGACGGTCGTGCCCTGGTCGGCGCGCGCATCCTGCGCCTTGTCGTTGCGGCCATGCTGGACGCGGCGCCGTCCGCCGAGCCGCTTCACATCCAGGTCGCCAGGGCCTGGGCACCCGAGCACAAGCATGCACCCGACCTGATCCGCCGCACTTTGGTGCTGCTTGCCGATCACGAGCTGAACGCGTCGACCTTCACGGTGCGCTGTGCGGCCTCGACGGGGCTTAGCCTCTATGATGCGGTGATCGCGGGTCTCGCTGCCCTCAAAGGCCCGCAGCATGGCGGCGCCGGCGTGCTGGCCTCGCAGCTGGTGAAGACCCTGATCGATCGCGACGTGGCACCGCTGATCCGCGAGCGGGTGGCGCTCGGCGAGCGCTTCGCGGGCTTCGGCCATGGCGTCTACAAGCGCGGCGATCCGCGCGCGATCTCGCTGCTGGAAGCGCTGACGCGGGCCGGTGCGCCGCGCAAATTCACCCGCGAGGTGCCGGAACGGATCGCGGAGGCGACCGGTGAGTTCGTCAATATCGACTATGCGCTGGCCGTGCTGGTGCACAGCCTGCGACTGCCTGCGGGCAGTGAGCTGGCGTTGTTTGCGATGGCCCGCTGCGTCGGCTGGATCGCCCATGCCTGCGAGCAGCTGCAATTCGGCCGCCTGATCCGGCCGCGCGCCCGCTATACCGGGCCCGTCCCAGGACGCGGCGCCATTCTGGATCCGCTTTAGCGGATGCAGCTGCGCCTATTCGGCCGTCCCAGCCGCCAACTGGGTCTCGCGCCGCTTCCGCACCAGCCGCAGCACGAGCCAGGCCACGATCGTTCCGGCGACCGCCGCGATGATCCAGGTCGACTTGGCAATGTGGCTGTGATGCGGGATGCCGCCGTAGCGATGCAGCAGCTGCACCGCGAATACGCCCGGCAGAACGTGGGCGCAGGCCCACAGCGCGATCGCGGGAATGTTCACGGCATAGAAGCGGAGGGGCGGGATATCGAGCGCGCCCGCCGTGATCGGCACCACGGCGCGGATCGGGGCCACGAACCGGGCGAAGAAGATCGCGAGCGTGCCGAAGCGGTGGAAGAAGGCCTCGCTCTGCGCCACGAGGCGCGGATAGTTCGAGAACGGCCAGGTCGTGAGGATCTCGCGCTGCTGACGATGCCCGATCCAGAAGGCCCCGCCATCGCCGAGCACCGCGCCCAGAATAGCCGCGGCCAGCACCCATTGCAGCGTCAGCTCGCCGCCCGGAATCAGCGCGCTCAGCGCCAGGATGATGGTCGTGCCGGGGACCACCGAGCCGACGATCGGGACCGCCTCGAGCAACGCCGCCAGAAACAGGGTGAGATAGGCCAGTCCCGCATGCGCGGAGACGAAGGCAATCAGGGGATCGAGCAGATGGGCCACGCGGTTCCTGCTGGTGGGAAGGGTTGGAGGCTTATCGATAAGTAGGAACCTCGGCCCCGACTGCCACGTCGGAAGGCTGGACGCGACACTCGCGGCGAAACGGTGGCGCTTTCCGCAGGGCAGCCTTCCAAAAACGTCGTCCCATGCCTATCTCGATGATATAACGACGGAACTTTGATCAAGGCTTAGGCTTCTGCCCGCGCGTGCTCTCTGATAGGCTGGCGCTCGAAGCCCTTCAACCGCAGCCAAACATGAAATCTGGTTTCGGGAATGCCCGGGACCTCGGAGGATGAATGACGACCGCCGCTACGACCATTGCGCAGGAGATGACCGGTGTGCCCGACATGAAAGTGTCGGTGCGGCAGGTGTTCGGGATCGACAGCGACCTTGAGGTGCCGGCCTTTTCCGAAAGCGATCCGCACGTTCCTGAAGTCGACGCCGACTACCGTTTCGACCGCGCCACCACGCTTGCGATCCTGGCCGGCTTCGCCAAGAACCGCCGCGTGATGGTGACCGGGTATCATGGCACCGGAAAATCAACCCATATCGAGCAGGTCGCCGCCCGCCTGAACTGGCCCTGCGTGCGCGTCAACCTCGACAGCCATATCAGCCGCATCGACCTGGTCGGCAAGGATGCGATCGTGGTCAAGGACGGCAAGCAGGTCACGGAATTCCGTGACGGCATCCTGCCCTGGGCGCTCCAGCACAATGTGGCGCTGGTGTTCGACGAATATGACGCCGGCCGCCCGGACGTGATGTTCGTGATCCAGCGCGTGCTCGAAGTCTCGGGCCGGCTGACCCTGCTCGACCAGAACAAGGTGATCAAGCCGCACCCGGCCTTCCGCCTGTTCGCGACCGCCAACACCATCGGCCTCGGCGATACGTCGGGCCTCTATCACGGCACGCAGCAGATCAACCAGGGCCAGATGGACCGCTGGTCGATCGTGACGACGCTGAACTATTTGGCGCATGACGAGGAGGTCGAGATCGTGCTGGCCAAGGCCAAGCACTATCAGAACCAGCAGGGCCGCGACACGGTGAACAAGATGGTCCGGCTTGCCGACCTCACCCGCAACGCGTTCGCCAATGGCGACCTGTCGACGGTGATGAGCCCGCGCACGGTGATCACCTGGGCCGAGAACTCCGAGATCTTCGGCGATATCGGCTTTGCCTTCCGCGTGACGTTCCTCAACAAATGCGACGAGCTCGAGCGTCCGCTGGTTGCGGAATTCTATCAGCGCTGCTTCAACGCCGAGCTGCCGGAATCCGCCGTCAACGTGGCGCTGAGCTGACAAGGCGTCGTCCCGGCGGCAAGCCGGGACCATACGTCGTGACATTCGGCGACGCTGAAACTGGCGTCGACACGAATGAATGACCGCCGGTGGCTACGGCTCCCGGCGTTCGCCGGGACGACAGCGGCAGGGACAAGATGACGACATCCAACAGCAAACTCCGTCCCGGAACCAAGGAGGCGCCGACCGAGCCGTTCAAGCGCTCGGTGACCGGTTGCCTGCGCGCGATCGCGAGAGCGCCCGAGCTCGAAGTCTCCTTCGCCGCCGAGCGGCCCGGCCTTGCGCCCGGCAAAGCGCGGTTGCCGGAGCCCGCGCGCAAGATGACCAAGCGCGATGCCGCGGTCGTGCGCGGCCACGCCGATTCCATCGCGCTGAAGCTCGCCTGCCATGATCCGAAGATTCACCGCAAGCTGATCCCCGGCAATCCGCAGGCGCGCGGCGTGTTCGAGGCGGTCGAGCAGGCGCGTGTCGAGGCGATTGGCGCGCGGCGCATGGCTGGCGTGGCCAAGAATCTCACCGCGATGCTCGACGATCACTTCCATCGCGGCAAATATGACGAGATCACCGACCGCGCCGATGCGCCGCTGTCGGATGCGCTCGCGATGATGGTGCGCGAGCGGCTGACCGGTCTGGCGCCGCCGAACGCGGCGCGCAAGGTGGTCGATCTCTGGCGGCCGTTTTTGGAGGAGCGGATCGGCTCGCAGCTCGACGAACTCGGCCGCTTCACCGAGGACCAAGCCAAGTTCGGCGACCTCGTCCATGATTTGTTGTCGGCGCTCGATCTCGGCGATGAGCGCAATGCCGATTCGGAAGAGGACGAGGACAACGACGACAACCGCGACGGCGACAACGACCAGTCCGGCGCCGAGGGCTCGCCCGAGTCCGACGCCGCGCAGGAGATGAGTGCCGATCAGGCGCAGACGACATCGGACGAGATGTCCGAGAGCGCGATGGAAGCGGCGCAGGCCTCCGCGTCCGATACGCTGGATGACGGCGAGCTCGGCGACGACGAGACGCCGGGCGAGGCGACAAGGCCGAACCGTGGCGGCGCCAACGAGCCGCGCGGGCCCGAATATCATGCCTTCGCGCCGAAATTCGACGAGATCATCGCGGCCGAGGACCTGTGCGACCATGACGAGCTGGAGCGGCTGCGCTCCTATCTCGACAAGCAGCTCGCGCACCTCCAGGGCATCGTCGCGCGGCTCGCCAACCGGCTGCAGCGCCGGCTGATGGCGCAGCAGAACCGCGCCTGGGAGTTCGACCTGGAAGAGGGCATCCTTGATCCGGCGCGGCTGTCGCGCGTCGTCATAGATCCCTACCAGCCGCTGTCCTTCATGCGCGAGAAGGAGGCGACCTTCCGCGACACGGTGGTCACCTTGCTGCTCGACAATTCCGGCTCGATGCGCGGACGGCCGATCACGGTCGCCGCCACCTGCGCCGACATTCTCGCCCGCACGCTGGAGCGTTGCGGCGTCAAGGTCGAGATCCTCGGCTTCACGACGCGGGCCTGGAAGGGCGGGCAGTCGCGCGAGGCGTGGCTCGCGGCCGGCAAGCCAGCCAATCCCGGCCGCCTCAACGATCTGCGCCACATCATCTACAAGGCCGCGGACGCGCCATGGCGTCGTGCGCGCAAGAATCTCGGCCTGATGATGCGCGAGGGGCTCCTGAAGGAGAATATCGACGGCGAAGCGCTGGACTGGGCCCACAAGCGCCTGCTCGGCCGGCCCGAGCAGCGCAAGATCCTGATGATGATCTCCGATGGTGCACCGGTCGACGACTCCACGCTGTCGGTCAACCCCGGCAACTATCTCGAGCGCCACCTGCGCCACATCATCGAGGAGATCGAGACCCGCTCGCCGGTCGAACTGATCGCGATCGGCATCGGTCACGACGTCACGCGCTACTACCGTCGCGCGGTCACGATCGTTGATGCCGAGGAGCTCGGCGGCGCCATCACCGAGAAGCTCGCCGAATTGTTCACCGAGACTCACGCGGCGCCGCAGCCTGTGCGTGGGCCGAAGCGCAAGCTGCATTCCTGACCGGGAGCGGATGCGTTCCTCCCGGATGTGGGAAGCTGTGGGGAGGGGGCCCCTCGAGCGATGTCGCTGCACGCGATCTCCGACCGCAGGCGCTTTCTTGCGCTGACCTTGGCCGGGGTGGCGACGCTCGCGGGCGGGGGGACAGCTCGCGCGCAATCGACGCCGGCGCCGGCCCGCAGGCGGGCGGCCACCGACGAGCATTCGGTCACATCGGCCGTCAAGATCGAGGTCAAGGCGCGGCCGCTGCCCGCTTTCGACCTGCGCGATCGCACGCGTCTGCAGTTCGGGAAATTGCACTATCGCACCGGCGTGGCGCTGACCTCGTCCTATCCCGGCTTCGGCGGCCTGTCCGGCCTGCGGCTCGATGCCAAGGGCGAGCGTTTCCTTGCCATCAGCGACAAAGGCGGCTGGTTCACCGGCCGCATCGTCTATTCCGGCCACGAGATCACGGGGCTTGCGGAGGTCGAGGCGGCGCCGCTGCTCGGGCCCGACGGACGGCCGATCACCGATCGCGGCTGGTATGATTCCGAGTCGCTCGCTCGCGATGGCGACGTCGTCTATGTCGGCCTCGAGCGCGTCAATCAGCTGCTGCGCTACGATTTCGCCAAGGGCGGCACCGGCGCGCGCAGCGAGATCGTGCCGCTGCCGCCGGCCGCCCGACGGCTGCCCAACAACAAGGGTCTGGAGGCCCTGGTGGTGGTGCCGAAGGGCCTGCCGCTCGCGGGCAGCTTGATCGCGATCTCCGAACGCGGCCTGGACGCGAACGGCAATCTGCTGGCGTTCCTGATCGGCGGCCCTGCTGCGGGACAGTTCAGCATCATCAGAAGCAACGACTTCGACATCAGCGATGCCGTGCTGCTGCCGTCGGGAGAGCTCCTGATTCTGGAACGCAAATTCTCGCTGTTCAGCGGGGTCGGCATCCGGATTCGTCGGCTGTCACTGGCGCAGATCACGCCAGGCGCGCTGCTCGACGGTCCAGCGATCTTCGCAGCCGATCTCGGCCAGGAGATCGACAATCTCGAAGGCATCGATGCGCATGTCACGCCCGAGGGCGACACCGTGCTGACATTGGTGTCCGACGACAATTTCTCCATGATCCAGCGCACATTGTTGTTGCAGTTCACGTTGGTGGAATGAGCTACGACATCGCATCGGCCGGTGCGTTGACCGCGGCCCGCCGATGGCCGACACTCGCGACACATCAGGCTAACGCGCCTTCCGTCGTCCCCTTTTCCGGAACATCCGCATGAGCGCCCTGTTTACCCCGATCAAGCTGCGCGGCCTCGAACTCGCCAACCGCATCGTGGTCTCGCCGATGTGTCAGTATTCGGCCGAGAATGGCGTCGCCAATGACTGGCACTTCACCCATATCAGCACGCTCGCGCTGTCGGGCGCGGCGATGGTCTGCATCGAGGCGACGCATGTCGAACCGATCGGACGCATCACGCCGGGCTGCCTTGGCCTGTGGGACGATGCGACCGAAGCGGCGCTGGTGCCGATCCTGACATCGGTGCGCAAGCATTCGAAGACCGCGATTGCGATGCAACTCGCCCATGCCGGCCGCAAAGGCTCCAGCCATAAGCCCTGGGATGGCGGCCAGCAGATGGCACCCGCGAGCGGCGGGTGGCAGACGGTCGCACCATCGGCCTTGCCCCACAAAGAGGGCGAACTCGCGCCGGAGGCGCTCGATGCCGCAGGGCTGGCGCGCATCCGCGACGCGTTCGTTTCTGCGGCGCAGCGCGCTGCGCGCCTCGGCATCGATGCGATCGAGGTCCACGGCGCGCACGGCTACCTGCTGCATCAATTCCTCTCGCCGATCGCCAACCAGCGCAGCGATGCCTATGGCGGCTCGCTGGAGAACCGCATGCGCTTTCCGCTCGAAGTGTTCGATGCCGTCCGCGGCGCCTTTCCGGCCGACAGGCCGGTCGGCGTGCGCGTGTCGGCGACCGACTGGGTCGATGGCGGCTGGGATCTCGACCAGACCATCGCCTTTGCGCAGGAGCTCAAGCGCCGCGGCGCTGACTGGATCGATGTCTCCTCGGGCGGTGTCTCGCCGCAACAGAAGATCACGCTCGGCCCCGGTTATCAGGTGCCGTTCGCGGACGCCGTGAAGCAGGCGACGGGACTTCCAACCATGGCGGTCGGCCTCATCACGCAGGCGCAGCAAGCCGAGGAGATCGTGGCATCGGGCAAGGCCGACATGGTCGCGCTCGCCCGCGGCATGCTCTACGATCCGCGCTGGGGCTGGCATGCCGCGGCCGAGCTCGGCGGGCAGGTGGCCGCACCTCCGCAATATTGGCGTTCGCAACCGTCGACGCAGAAGGAGCTGTTCGGCAGAACCACGTTTGGCGCACGTTGACGTGAAGTTAGCGGCAGGTTCCCGGTGTCCTGGGCGGGATGTTGCCGAGTCTCGGCACAGAATTCGCGTCATCATTCCGCCAGCGACACAGCGGACGATTGTCGCTGTCGGACGAAGTGCTAGACTTCGCAGACCACGTGCGGCGTTGCCGACTCGGTTGGTCGTGTTTCGTCTCGCGTGACGAAGAGCGCATCGCAAAGCTGCGCCGCAATATAAACGCGAGAGGAAAGCGCCATGGAAATCGGATATTTCACGATGCCCTCGCATCCGCCGGAGTGCGGATTGAAGGAGGGCCACGATTGGGACCTGAAGGTCCTGCGCTGGCTCGATGAGCTCGGCTATCAGGAAGCCTGGATCGGCGAGCATCACACCGCGCCGTGGGAGCCGCACCCGGCGCCCGATCTGCTGCTCGCGCAGGCCTTCCGCGAGACCAAGAACATCCGGCTTGGGCCTGGCGGTTTCCTGCTGCCCTATCATCATCCGGCCGAGCTCGCCAATCGCGTCGCGATGCTGGATCACCTGTCCGAAGGCCGGCTCAATTTCGGCATCGCCGCATCAGGTCTGCCGAGCGACTGGGCGATGTTCAACGTCGACGGCATGAGCGGCCAGAACCGTGAGATGACGCGCGAGGCGCTGGAGATCATCCTGCGGCTCTGGAGCGAGCCGGCGCCGTTCACGCACAAGGGCAAATACTGGACGGTGACCAAGCCGGACGTGATGTTCGACTTCCTCAAGCCGCACCTCAAGCCGGTGCAGGCGCCGCATCCGCCGATCGGCGTCGCCGGCCTGTCGAAGAACTCGGATACGCTGAAACTCGCCGGCGAACGCGGCTTCATTCCGATGAGCCTGAACCTCAACCCGGCCTATGTCTCGTCGCATTGGGACTCGGTCGAGGCCGGCGCCGCCAAGTCCGGACGCAAGGCCAACCGCAGCGATTGGCGGCTGGTGCGTGAAGTATTCGTCGCCGACACGGACGAGGAGGCCTGGCGCCTGTCGAGCGGCGACATGATGGGCCGGATGATGGGCGAATATTTCCTGCCGCTGCTCGGGCATTTCGGCTTCAAGGACTATCTGAAGCACGCGCCCGATGTGCCCGATTCCGACGTGACGGTGGATTATTGTGCCAAGCGCAACTGGATCATCGGCTCGCCGGCGACGGTGACCGAAAAGATCGAGAAGATCTGGCATGAAGTCGGCGGCTTCGGAACCCTGTGCGTGTTCGGCTTCGACTACAAGCACAGGCCGGAAGCCTGGCACAACTCGCTCCGCCTGCTCAAGCAGGAGGTGCTGCCGAGGTTGCGCCATCTCAATGCCGATATGACCAAGGCGGCGTAGCCTTGTATTAATCAATTCTTGCGTTGATGACGGACGGATCGGCGGACCCCGCCGATCCAACATTTCCGAGGACTGCCCATGCGCCTTCGTGTGCGACAATTCGCCCATGTCCTCGAGCGCTCCGGTCTTGCTTTGGCGGGCGCCGCCTGCGGCCTGTTTGTCGGTGCCCATGTCGGCTCCAGCGTACCGGCCCTGACCACCCAGGGCTTTCTGCTGCTGATGATGGTGTCCGGCGCGTTCGGCTTCTATCTCGGGATCGACACGCCCCAGATACCTTTCCATCCGCATGAGGAGGGGACGCCGGCGGAACGAAAGATCGACGCTGCGGAGTTTCTCAGTGCGGTCGGAACCTTCCTCGCGACGCTGACGGCCTTCTTCGCCGTCGGCATCATCATTCTGCGCGAGGACCCGCACATCGTCTGGACCTCGTTGATCATGGCGGGCTGGGTGATCGGCGTGGTGATGCAAATCGTCGCTGGTACCATCGCCCGCCTCAGGCGCTGATGGCGTTCCGCGATCTCGGCCGTGCCGGCCGTACGACGGCTCTTTCGAGAGCGACCAGGCTGTCCAATTTTTGAGCTGATCCTGTCGCGACTTTCATCTCGCGACGATGACGACGACCATGTGCGGCGGTTCATGACAGCCGCGAAGTTGGCGACGCCTTGCTGGCAGCGCCCTGCGAACCCGCTCGCGGGGCGCATCCAGAGCATCGCAGGTGCGACGACCGCGGCCAAATCATCCAACAGCGCGCGTCATCCCTCCTGTCCATGCGCCCAGAGCAGGCGTCACGTCGGAATGCCGCATGGCGATCCATCGCGCGTTGGCGCGCTTGATGCATTGCAGCGGATCGAAACAGTTGGGAAGTTCATCATGTTGAAACGGGTCTTGCTGGGTATTGCCATCGGCTTCGTTCTGTCCGCGGCTCATGCCGAGGAGCCGAAGGCCGGCGGTGTCGTCAATGCTGTCATCCAGCCCGAGCCGCCCGGCCTGATGCTGGCCATGGTCCAGAACGGCCCGACCCAGATGGTGTCCGGCAACATTTTCGAGGGCCTGCTGCGCTACAGTCCCAAGCTCGAACCGCTGCCCGGCCTCGCAGTGAGCTGGACGATCAGCCCGGACGCCAAGGTCTACACCTTCAAGCTCAAGCCCGGCGTGACCTGGCATGACGGCAAGCCGTTCACCTCGGCCGACGTGCTGTTCTCGATCGAGATGTTGAAGCAGACCCATGCGCGCGCCCGCAACAACCTCGTGATGGTCGAGAAGATTGAGGCGCCGGATGATCTCACCGTGGTGTTCACCTTGAAGGAGCCGTTCGGTCCTTTCATCGGCATCTTCGAGGTCGGTTCGATGCCGATGGTCCCGAAGCATCTTTATGAAGGGACCGACTTCAAGACCAATCCGAACAACAACGCGCCCATCGGCACCGGGCCCTTCATGTTCAAGGAGTGGCAGAAGGGATCTTTCATCCGCATGGTGAAAAATCCGAACTACCACGAGAAGGGCAAGCCCTATTTGGACGAGGTCTATTGGCAGATCATTCCGGATGCGGCGGCGCGCGCCGTGGCGTTCGAGACCGGCAAGGTTGACGTGCTGCCGGGCGGCTCGATCGAGAATTTCGACGTGCCGCGTGTCTCCAAGCTTCCGGGGGCCTGCGTGACCGGCGCCGGCTGGGAGTTCTTCTCGCCGCTGTCGTGGATGTGGCTGAACCACCGCAATCCGATTCTGGCCAACAAGAAGGTGCGGCAGGCGATCATGTATGCCATCGATCGCGACTTCGCCAAGGACGTGATCTGGAACGGGCTCGGCAAGGTCGCGACCGGCCCGTCGGCTTCGACCATCAAGTTTTATACCGATGATGTGCCGAAATACCCGTACGATCCCGCCAAGGCCAAGGCGCTGTTGAAGGAAGCCGGCTACAAGGGCGAGAAGATCCGCATGCTGCCGCTGGCCTATGGCGAGACCTGGCAGCGCTGGGGCGAGGCGGTGAAGCAGAACCTGCAGGACGTCGGCATGACGATCGAGACGATCGCGACCGATGTTCCCGGCGGTAACCAGAAGATTATGGAGTGGGACTACGATCTCGCCTTCACCTATCTGTATCAGTACGGCGATCCCGCGCTCGGCGTGTCCCGCAACTACATCACCTCGGCGATCGCCAAGGGGCAGCTGTTCAACAATGTCGAGGGCTACTCGAATCCGGAGGTCGACAGACTGTTCGCCGAGGGGGCGACCGCGCCGACCGACGCCAAGCGCAAGGAGGCCTATGAGAAGGTGCAGAAGATCCTCGTCGAGGACGTGCCCGTCGCCTGGCTTCTGGAGCTGCAGTTCCCGACGATCACCAAGTGCAAGGTGAAGAACCTGATCACGACCGGGGTTGGCGTCAATGATGGCTTCCGCGACGCCTGGCTCGACAAGTAACGGAGCGGTTTGGAGCGCGGCCCATCGTCGCCGCGCTCCGCTGCTTCACGCTCCTGCTGTGCCGACTCTCACGGGCCTTTCATGCTGTCCTTTGTTGCCCAGCGCGTCGTGAAGGGCGTCATCGTCCTTCTCGCCATTATCGTGCTGAACTTTGTCCTGATCCGGCTCGCGCCCGGTGACCCAGCCGTCGTCATGGCCGGTGAGGCCGGCGCTTCCGATCAGCTCTTCGTCGCACAGCTGCGCGAAAAGTTCGGGCTCGACCGTCCGTTGCCGGAGCAGCTGCTGATCTACGTCAAGGGCGTTGCCAGTTTCGACCTCGGCTTCTCGTTTCGCCAGCAGGCGCCGGTCGCGAAGCTGATCATGGAGCGGTTGCCCGCGACGCTGCTGCTGACCTTGTCGGCGTTCGCGATCTCGCTTGTGCTCGGCGTCCTCTTTGGTACGCTGGCCGCACGCTTCGCCGGCACCTTCCTGGATACCGCGATCACGGTGCTGGCGCTGATCTTCTATGCCACGCCGCTGTTCTGGATTGCGCTGATCGCGATCCTGCTGTTTTCCGTTTGGGCCGACTGGCTGCCGAGCTTCGGCTATGAGACGGTGGGCGCCGGCTACACCGGACTTCGCCATGCGTTCGATGTTGCCGCGCATCTGGTGATGCCGGCGGCGACGCTCGGGCTGTTCTTCATGGCGACCTACACCCGCATGACCCGCGCCTCGATGCTCGAGGTCAGGCGGCTCGATTTCGTCAAGACCGCCAGGGCCAAGGGTCTGCGTGACGGTGTCATCCTCCGTCGCCACGTGCTGCGTAACGCACTGCTGCCGGTGGTGACCTTGGCCGGCGTCCACGCCGGCACCCTCGTCGGCGGCGCGGTGCTGACCGAGACGGTGTTCGCCTGGCCCGGCATCGGCCGGCTGATGTACGACGCGCTGATCCAGCGCGATTACAACCTCCTGCTCGGCGTGTTCGTCGTCTCCTCCGCCATGGTGCTGATCTTCAATCTCATCACCGATCTCGTCTACCGCCTGGTCGATCCGCGCATCGAGTACGCCTCATGAAGCAGTTCTGGCGGACGATGTTGCGCAGTCCGAGCGGGATCATCGGGCTCATCATTCTCATCCTGGCGATCGTGATCGCGGTGGCCGGGCCGTTCTATTTCCCCAACTCGCCCTGGCGCATGGTGCAGCGGCCGTTCGTGCCGCCGTTCTCGGTGGCCAAGGTCCCGCTCGGCACCGATGCGCTCGGGCGTGACGTGCTGGCCGGCTTGATCTTCGGCGCGCGCGTTTCGCTGCTGGTCGGCCTGGTCTCGACCTTGGTCGCGCTGGTCGTCGGCGTGCCGCTCGGCGCCATCGCCGGCTATTTCGGCGGCCGGGTCGATGATGCCCTGATGCGCTTCACCGAGTTCTTCCAGACCATCCCGAGCTTCGCGCTCGCCATTGTGCTGGTCGCGATCCTGCAGCCCTCGATCTATTCGATCGTCGCGGCGATCGGCCTCGTCGGCTGGCCGCCGGTCGCGCGTCTCGTGCGCGGCGAGGTACTGAGTCTGCGGACGCGGGAATATGTTCAGGCTGCCATCGTCACCGGACAGAGCAATGCCTGGATCATCTGGCGCGAGATCCTGCCCAACGCATTGTCGCCGGTCATCGTGCTGGCTTCGCTGATGGTCGCGACGGCGATCCTGCTGGAATCCTCGCTATCGTTCCTCGGGCTCGGTGATCCCAATCTGATCTCCTGGGGCTACATGGTCGGCGCCGGCCGCACCGTGATTCGTCAGGCGTGGTGGATCACGGTGTTTCCCGGCGTCGCGATCCTGCTGTCCGTGCTCGGCCTCAATCTGATCGGCGAGGGCCTCAACGACGCGCTCAACCCGCGCCTGTCGCGCGAGGGCCGGTGAGCCATGTCTGATCCCGTCGTTGCCATCAAGAACCTGCGAATCGCTTTGCCGAAGGGCGCCGAGCGCACGCATGCCGTCGATGGCGTCTCGTTCGATCTCACAGCGGGGAAGATCGTCTGCGTCGTCGGCGAATCCGGCTCGGGCAAGTCGATGTGCGCCCATGCGCTGCTCGGCCTGCTGCCCGACACAGTGAGGGTGGACAGCGGCGAGATCCGCTTTGACGGACGCGATCTGCTGACCGTCGACGAAGACGGCTGGCGCGACCTGCGTGGCCGCCGCATCGCGATGGTGTTCCAGGAGCCAATGACCGCGCTCAATCCGTTGATGCGGATCGGCGACCAGCTGATGGAAGTGTTCGAGGCGCACGATCTGCTGACGCCGCGCGAGCGCCGCGCCAAGGCGCTGGCGCTGGTGCGCGAGGTCGGTCTGCCCGATCCGGAAAGCATCATCCGGGCCTATCCGCACCAGCTCTCCGGTGGCCAGCGCCAGCGTGCAATGATCGCGATGGCGCTCGCGCTCGAGCCGGCCGTGCTCGTCGCCGATGAGCCGACCACCGCGCTCGACGTCACGACGCAGGCGCAGATCCTCAAGCTGATCCGCAATCTGCAGGCCAGCCACAACATGGCTGTCATGTTCATCACCCATGATTTCGGCGTCGTCGCCGATATCGCCGATCAGGTCGTGGTGCTGCGCCATGGCAAGGTCGTCGAGGAGGGCACGGCCGCCGCGGTGCTCGGCAGCCCGCAGCACGGCTACACCAAGGCGCTGCTTGCGGCGGTTCCGTCCTTCGATCCGCCGCCGCGGCAATCGCGCGAGGCGGCGCCCCGGGCCGTGGAGGTGATCGGCCTCGACAAGACCTATGTGACGTCGACAGGCTGGTTCCGCCCCAAGCGCGAGACGCGCGCCGCCCATGCGGTGAATTTCGCCATCCACCAGGGTGAGACGCTTGGATTGGTTGGAGAGTCCGGTTCGGGGAAGTCGTCGGTCGCGCGGCTCGTCATGCGGCTGATCGAAGCGGACCGCGGCACGGTGCGCATCGGCGACGTCGATCTCACCGCGCTGGAAGGCCGCGCGCTGCGCGCCCAGCGGCATCGCATCCAGATGATCTTCCAGGATCCATTCGCGTCACTGAACCCGCGTCGCAAGGTTGGTCGCATCATCGCCGACGGCATGGTGGCGCGTGGCACGCCGATCGATGCTGCGCTGAAGCGTGCGCAGGAGCTGCTGGCGATGGTCGGGCTCGATGCCGGCGCCATTGGCCGCTATTCGCATGAATTCTCGGGCGGTCAGCGCCAGCGCATCGGCATCGCACGCGCGCTCGCGCTCGATCCGGAGATCATCGTCGCCGATGAGGCCGTCTCCGCGCTCGACGTGTCCGTGCAGGCGCAGGTGTTGCGCCTGCTGGAGGATTTGAAGGCACGGCTCGGCCTGTCAATGCTGTTCATCACGCATGATCTGCGCGTCGCCGCGCAGATCTGCGATCGCATCGCCGTGATGCAGAAGGGCGAGATTGTCGAGCTGAAGCCGACGGCGGCGCTGTTCGCCAATCCTGAGCACGCCTACACGCGCGAGCTGCTCGCGGCCGTGCCCGGACGCCGCCCCGAGATGGCGGTGATCTCGTAGGATCCGTCCGGGACGCGCCAGCAATGCTGGCTGGATCAGCGATGGTTCCGGAGACTAGGCCCTCGCAGGACCGCTGCCAGTCGTGGGTGCAGAGCTCGGCGGCAGCCCGCGCGGTGGTCGTGGCTGCAATATCTTCTTCACGGGAGCGGGCAGCAGCCCCTCGCGAATCGCCTGCTTGCGGGCCACCTTGCGCTGGCGCCGGATCGCATCCGACTTTTCGCGCGTCTTGCGCTCCGAGGGCTTCTCATAGGCTCTGCGGCGCTTCATCTCGCGGAAGACACCTTCGCGCTGCATCTTCCGTTTCAGGATGCGCAACGCCTGTGTCGACGTCATTGTCACGAACCAGAACCTGCAAAAGCGTCCTCCTTGCTTCATTTGTCGACATGTCTGTAGGCAAAAGCGACGGCAGCGGTGCTGGTCCGGCATCGCGTGAGCCGGACGGCTGCGATCTTTCGATCTAATGAGTTGTGCGCGCTGCCATTCGACACAGTGATCCGCTTCGGGGGAAGGCGGGAGCACAATGTGTCTCTCAGCCATCGATGGCCGGGCCGTTATCGATGGTGTGACGAAGATAGGCGTTGTGGGCAGCCAATGCCAGCTCGCTGATCGGCCGCGCCGCGACGCCGAAACATTTTTGCTCGCGGCCTTGTATTCTCGCCGGAAAGGTTTAGTTTGACAGGAGTTCGATTAGCCGCTGTGCCTTTCTGAATGTGCCCGTGGGCTATTTCCCGAAGTCATCGCTCAGTTGAATGAGATCGCACGGTCGTCGTGCGATGATTGATTTCTTGGAGAAAGAACATGCCGCAGGGTACCGTTAAGTGGTTTAATGGTCAGAAGGGTTTTGGTTTCATTCAGCCGCAGGACGGCGGAACTGATGTTTTCGTTCATATCAGTGCTGTTGAGCGCGCTGGTCTGGGCGGACTGGCCGAAGGCCAGAAGGTCAACTTCGACCTGAAGACCGACAAGATGCGTGGCAAGGTCAGCGCAGAGAATCTCTCGCTGGCTTGATCACTGCCAAGCCATTTCACGGATGTACTGAAATGGTTGGTTTGCCCGCTCGATCCTGCGATTGAGCGGGCCATTTGCGTTCGCGCGACAACTGCAGCCTTGCGGAAGGAGCTGTCCATGGCGAAGCGTGCCTCGGAGCCATCGCCTGAGAGCGTCGCCAGGGCGCAGCGGCGGCAGATCGCTGCCGAAGAGGGCGCCAAGGCGATGGCCGATACCGACCAGCGTGCCGCCGCAGTACGCCAGAACATGGCGCGGTTGCGTGCGCTCAGGCTCGCCAAGGAAGCCGAGGACGCAATGGCCGGCAATGCTGCGGCCTCTGCGCCAAGTCCCAAGCGACGGAAGAAGGCGCTCCGTTAGTGCGCTCGCTTGTGCGCCTGCTGCAATGGCGTCAGCGCGTGTCCAGGCGAGTGTTTCGCGTCCAGCTCTAATGTCCTGCCGAGGAGGCTGACGTGGCTAGATCCATCGCATTGAACTTGCGTATCGCCAAGGATGATGCGGACGGCGAAGGGAAGACGATCGCGTTTGCGCTGGCGATCGGTTCTGCGCGGCAGGTCTGCCACCTCGAGACCAGCTTCTGCACGCGCAATCAGGCCTTTGCCTATTTGCAGCGAAATCGCACGGTGTTCGAGCAGCGGGCCCGCGAATTGTTTGCCCGTGGCGAAGTCACGGATGGCGTCATTCATCTGAAGATGATCTGACATCCCGCCGCCTCGTTGCGGCGCATGGTCGCCGCCGCCGCGCCAACTGAGGCTCGAGCATGATCTGGACAGATGGAAACCGGTTCCCCTGAAAAGATCATGCTCCTACAACGATCACGATCTTAGTCCGCCTTCTGTTTGATCGGCAGCGGTACGCGTTCATAGGTCGCCGGCAGGTTCACCGGCCGATAGTCCTTCGATTCCGCAATGCGCATCAGAACGCTTTCGTGGATGAAGGCGCCGTCGGGGATGAAGCGCGGCTCGCAATTCGGAATGTAGAAGCCGAAATGCACCTTGCGTTCCGGCCATTCCTTGTATTTCGCCTTCTTGGGAAGATATTCGAGCAGACGCCAGGCTGGCGTCATCGAGTTATGGAGCTGACCCTGGACGCTCGGGGCGACATAATGGAACGGGCTGTTCTTGCGCTGAACACCCCAGGCCAGCTGGTTGACGGTGCGCGGATTGACCGCGAGCCCGGCCTCGACCGCCTCATCGATCATCCATAGCAGCGGATATTTCGACGCCGCCGACTGCGCCTCCGGATAGCCGCCGCCGACGTCGCAATGCACGCCGGCGAACCACACCTGCTTGGCATCCTGCGGCCGCGCCTGCGCCTTGTTGAAGCGGTTCGGCGTGAAGGTCTGCGGGATGTTCCATGCCTTGAGGCGGAACATGCAGCGCCGCTCGTCCATCGCCGCCGCCTGACGGAAGATCTTCACGCTCGGATTCTGGATGGTGAAAGCGAGCTCTTCCAGGCTGGGCCATGCAAGCAGGCGATCGGTGCGCGGCACGATGACGCTCGCGACCGTATCCCATACGCCCACGAAGTGGATTGTCGGCCAGCGTGACGACGTGATCCGAGCGAATTGCGCGGCCTGGTCCTCGCGGCTTTCCGGAATCGGCCCGTCTTCCTCGGTGCTCTCGAGCTCGGTGGTGACGCCGCGCCCGGCCTTCGGATTGTCGGACGAGTATTTCTTGTAGGCGATCACGCCCGAGCCGGCCAGATTGATCTGATCAGGAGAGATCAGTCCCACCTTGTGAATGAGTCCGGCCAGCACGCGTACAGTATAGGCGCCGCGTGAAAAGCCGAACAGGAAGATGCGGTCGCCATCTTCGTAATGGGTCGCGAGGAAGCAATAGGCATTGATGACGTTGTCGTCGAGCCCGTAGCCGGTCGCAAGCCCGAGCACCATGTTGAAGTTGGCCTTGAAGCGATGCCAGCTGTCGGGCTGCGTCAGCGTGCCGACACCGGGATCGTAGAGCACCGCCTGATGCGGCGACGTTTTGTCGGTCTTGCGCAGGCAGCGATAGAGCTTGAGGACATTCGAGATGTTCTCGCTGATCTCGTTGCCGGTGCCGTCGCAGCAGATGACAATGTTCTTCATGGCAGCGTAATGCCCACAATAATTCTACCGCAACGAGTGTAGAGCATCCGACGAAGCTTGGGGAGATTGGCTGGCAGGGGCGATCGGCTCGCGTCGTCGACAGGTGGCGGGCGTGCTCCGGACGGCGATGTTGCTCGATGATGAGGCCGCGTTGCGAACATTCGGTCGCCAGTCTTGGTCGAACGTCGCCTGTTGCGCGAGGTGTTCGTGCCTGCAGCCAAGTATCGTCAAGGCGTTGTCAAGCGTCGTCAAACAGAAACGGCCGGATCCTGCGATCCGGCCGTTCTTTTGTTCGACGTGCTCAAGCTGGGCTTTGATGCACCGGCTTTCGCGTCATTGATGAATTCAGCTGGCCTTCGCGACCGGCGCTGCCTCGGCAGCCTTCTTTTCGATCGCGCGCTTCAGATCCAGCGCGCGCGGCGACAGCGTCGCGGCGTTGGCCTTGAGCAGATAGGCGTCGAGGCCGCCATTGTGGTCGACGCTCTTGATCGCGTTGGTCGAGACCCGCAGGCGCACGTTGCGGCCGAGTGCATCCGAGATGAAGGTCACGTTGCACAGGTTCGGCAGGAAGCGCCGCTTGGTCTTGATGTTCGAGTGGCTGACCTTGTGGCCAACCTGGGGGCCCTTGGCCGTCAGTTCACAGCGCCGCGACATGGCAATAAATCCTCTCTCATCCCCGCACCCTTCGTCCGCCAGTCTCGGCGGGCCGCGGGGGTCCAAAACTCGTCCAGCTCTTCTCTGGGAGATGCGGTCCTATAGGGGGGATGCGGCTTTTCGTCAAGGTTTTGAAGGCCGCAGCGAAACACGATGGCTGCGGCCCGCCGATCGAGGGATCCTCGCCGCACGCCGCACGGGATGAAGCCGCGGCCGGGCGCGAACGCCAGCGGATCGAAAAGCGGGCGTACAATCAATGGTATAGGGGGCAGTTTAGACCATATAAAGGGCGTATTCGCGGGCGATGGATCGGATCCCGGTGCGAGCAGGGCGACGCGGCAAGGCAGGCGCCGGCGGGCAAGGCGCAAGCCCAGCCTCTGGCAGGTGTATGGGCGCGGTTGTGGCGAGCGGTTGGAGCGCAAAGCGCTGGACAAGCCGCAATTGTCGAATGGTTCGCGTTGTTTGAAGGCGTTTTTGGCTTAAGTAGCAAGGACGACGTGCCGGGGTGATCCGGCGCACAGGCAGGTGGATCGGCAGGATCATCCCTCACGTGAGCATCATTTCGGCTTCCTCATTCCTCTCCTGTCGGCTGGTCGCGGCCGGTTCCGCCCTCGGCCTGCTGCTGCTGGCGCAGAACGCCCAGGCGCAGGCCCGGCTCGATGCGCAATATGAGGCTTCGCTCGCCGGTATCCCTGTCGGCAAGGGCACCTGGGCGGTCGAGATCGGCGACGAGCAATATGGAGCTTCGGCCCAGGGCGGCACCGCCGGGCTGCTCAAAAGCTTCTCGCAAGGCGCCGGCACCGGCGCGGTCCAGGGACGTGTGGTCAATGGTGCGCTGGTCGGCCAGAGCTACCAGGCCTCGACCACCACGGGGAAGAAGTCCGAGCAGATCCACATCAATCTGCAGAACGGGAATGTAAAGGATTTCGCCATCGAGCCGACGCCGCCGGTCGATCCCGACCGTATTCCGGTGACGGATGCGCATAAGCGCGGCGTGCTCGATCCCATGACGGCCTCGCTGGTGCGCGTGCCCGGCAATGGCGAGCTGCTGTCGCCGGATTCCTGCCGCGGGGCGGCGCCGGTGTTCGATGGACGCATGCGCTACGAGCTCAAGCTCGATTACAAGCGCATGGAGAACGTGAAGGCCGACAAGGGCTATCGCGGTCCGGCGCTGGTCTGCGCGATCTATTTCACGCCGGTGGCAGGCTACATCCCTGATCGTCCCGTGATCAAATATCTGGCCCAGGCCCGCAACATGGAGATCTTCTTCGTGCCGATCGCGGGCACCCGCGTCCTGGTGCCGTTCAAGATGGTGATCCCGACGCCGCTGGGAACCGCGATGCTGGAGGCCACGTCCTTCATCACCCAGGCCACACCGCACGTCGCCAAGACGCAGTAGCAGCAGAAGCCTCCGCGCCGACGGCGGTGCTGTGAGCTGCCATGCGCGGCCAAGCGCTTGGCGTACAGTGTCGCGTCATCGTCTTCTTGCGCGAATCCGTTTGACTCTTCCCTGATCCTGATTCGACTCAGACTCCGTGGCCATGCGTGGCGGTTCCATGGCGAAAGCGTTGCTTGTGGACCGGCCAAAAGCTTGATCTAGTGGAGTGGTCAACGCAGAGCGCGAGATGTTGCGGTGAACGAAGCCGGAAAGACGATGGAGTCAGCGATTCCTTCGTGATTCGTTCTCAAGGCGTTCCGAAGCTTAAGCGGCGTCACTATATGCGTCACAATGTGAGACAAGGGCGAGGATCGCAGCCGCTTCAGAACCCCGACAAATTCAGCACCCATCGCGCCTGACCCGCGCGCCTGCAACGCCGGCCCGAGACCCAAATTTAACGAATGGCTTTTTCGTCTTCTTCGGCTGCCTCGCCTTTCGAGCGCACGCCCGATCGCGTTGCCGGCAACGGCGTCACCGCCGTGCTCGGCCCGACCAACACCGGCAAGACGCATCTGGCGATCGAGCGCATGCTCGCGCATTCCTCAGGGATCATCGGCCTTCCGCTGCGGCTGCTTGCGCGCGAGGTCTACAACAAGGTTGCCGCCCGGGTCGGCAGTGAGGCGGTGGCGCTGATCACCGGCGAGGAGAAGATCAAGCCGAAGACTCCGCGCTATTGGGTCTCGACGGTCGAGGCGATGCCGCGCGATCTCGATGTCTCGTTTCTCGCGGTCGACGAGATCCAGATCGCCGCCGATCTCGAGCGCGGCCACGTCTTCACCGATCGCATTCTCAACCGCCGGGGTCGCGACGAAACACTGCTGCTCGGCGCTGCGACGATGCGTCCGATCATCGAGCGGCTGCTGCCCGGGGCCTCGATGGTGACGCGGCCGCGCTTGTCGCAGCTCGAATTCGCCGGCGACCGCAAGATCACGCGGCAGCCGCGCCGGACCGCGATCGTGGCCTTTTCCGCCGACGAGGTCTACGCGATCGCCGAACTGATCCGGCGCCAGCATGGCGGCGCCGCGGTTGTGCTGGGCTCGCTATCGCCGCGAACGCGCAACGCGCAGGTGGAGATGTTCCAGAACGGCGACGTCGACTATCTCGTCGCCACCGACGCCATCGGCATGGGTCTCAATCTCGATGTCGACCACGTCGCTTTTGCCTCCGACCGCAAATATGACGGCTATCAGTTCCGTCGGCTCAACCCGTCGGAGTTTGCTCAGATCGCGGGGCGTGCGGGCCGCGCAACGCGTAACGGCACCTTCGGCACCACTGGGCGTTGTGCGCCGTTTGAGCCGGAGCTGGTCAACGCGCTGCAGAACCATACTTTCGATTCCGTGAAGGTCCTGCAATGGCGCAATTCGAGGCTCGATTTCGCGTCCCTGAGCGCGCTGCAGGTGTCGCTGGCACTGGCGCCTGCGCATGAGGCGCTGACACGGGCGCCGATCGCGGAGGATCTGCGCGTGCTCGATCACGCCGCGCGCGACGCCGAGGTGCGCGATATGGCCCATGGCGCGGCGGCCGTCGAGCGTCTGTGGGAGGCCTGCCAGATCCCGGATTATCGCCGGCTGTCGCCGGCGGCTCATGCCGAGCTCGTGACCACGCTTTACGGGTTTCTGATGCAGAAAGGGCGGATTCCCGATGCTTGGTATGCCGCGCAGGTTGATCAGGCCGACCGTGTCGACGGCGACATCGACACCTTGTCGGGCCGGATTGCACAAATTCGCACCTGGACCTTCGTCGCGAACCGACCGGATTGGCTGCGTGATCCCGACTATTGGCAGGGGATTACCCGCGAACTTGAAAATAAATTGTCAGACGCCCTTCATGAACGGCTCACGGAGCGTTTCGTTGATCGTCGTACCAGTGTATTGATGCGGCGCCTGCGGGAGAACAGTGTTTTGAATACGGAAATCGGCAAGACCGGCGAAGTGATCGTTGAAGGGCACACGATCGGCCGCCTCGATGGATTCACCTTCGCGCCCGACGCCGCTGAGGCTGGCTCTGAAGCCAAGGCCCTGCAGGCTGCCGCCCAGAAGGCGTTGGCTGGCGAGATCGAGGCCCGGGCCGAGAAGCTGTCCAATGCGCCGGACGAGCATCTCGTGCTGACCGCCGACGGCACCATCCGCTGGACCGGCGACGCGGTCGCCAAGCTCGTCGCCGCGGACGACGCGCTGCATCCGCGGCTGCGGATCATCGCCGATGAGCGCCTGACGGGCGCGGCGCGCGACAAGGTGCAGGCGCGGCTCGATCTGTGGCTCAAGACCCATATCGAGAAGCTGCTCGGGCCGCTGTTCGAGCTGTCCAAGGCCGAGGACATCACGGGGATCGCGCGCGGCATCGCCTTCCAGCTGGTGGAAGCGCTGGGTGTCATCGAACGCGCAAAGATCGCCAACGAGATGAAGGATCTCGACCAGCCCTCGCGGGCGACCTTGCGCAAATATGGCGTTCGCTTCGGGGCCTATCACATCTACGTCCCAGCTCTGCTCAAGCCCGCCGCGCGGGCGCTGGCCGCATTGTTGTGGGCCGAGAAGCAGGGCAATGTCGACATGTCGGCGCTGACCGGCGCGCAGCATCTGGCGAGCTCGGGCCGCACGTCGTTCCCGGTCGACAAGGCGTTGCCGCGCGATGCCTATCGGGTGCTCGGCTACAAGCAGGCCGGCGAGCGTGCCGTCCGTGTCGACATTCTCGAGCGCCTCGCCGATCTGATTCGTCCCGCGCTGGCTTGGCGTGAGAATGCGCCGGGCGAGAAGCCGGCGGGGGCCTTCGACGGCCGCAGCTTCGTCGTGACCCAGGCGATGACCTCGCTCACCGGATCGGCCGGCGAGGATTTCGCCTCGATTCTGCGTGCGCTCGGCTACCGCATGGAAAAGCGCCCGCCGCTGCCGCCGAAGGTGGTCGAGCAACCCTCAGAGTCGCTGGCGGCAGAGGTTTCTCCGGCTGCGGAGGTGGCGACCGGCGAGGCCGTGGTGGCCGAGACGCCATCGGCCGATGCCATCGAGGCGAGTTCCCCCGAGCAGGCTCCGACCCTGGCGGAAGCCGCCGTTGCGCCGGTGACCGAGCAGCTGATGGCCGCGCCCGAAGCGCTCGCGGAGGCTCCCGTGCAGACCGCGCCGGCCGATGAGGCGCCCGCGCCGGTCTCCGCGCTGACGTCGTTGCCGCTTGTCGATTTCGTTGCCCCGGCTCCGGCCGGTGAGCCTGAAACCGCCGCGCCCGATGCGGCGGCTCCAGATGCGGTCGCGGTGGACGCTGCGTCCGACGCCGCTGAGGCCGCGCAGCCGGCAACCGGCGAGGCGACGCCGGCCGAGGCAGCATCTGCCGAGGCTGTGCCCGCCGAGGCGGAGCCGGCGGCCGCGGCCGAGCCGGTTCTCATCGAGGTCTGGCGGCCTGGCGGGCGTTCGGAGGAGCGTCGGCCGCGCCACGAGCACCATCAGCGCAACCGGCACCAGCGCCCGCAGCACGACCGCGGACAGCCCGCCGCTGGCGGACAGCAGGCCGGTGGCGAGCAGGCCGCTGGCGCGGCGCCCGCCGAGGGCGAGGCGCGCGACCGCCATCGCGGCCATGGTCGTCGCGACCGGATGAAGGAGTTCGGCAAGGACTTCCGCAAGGGCCCCCGCGAGGCGGCTGCGGCGCCGGCCGAGGGCGCGCCGGCGCGTGAGGACCGTGGTCCCCGTCGCGACCAGGACGCCAAGGGGCGCGACCAGAACCGCGATCGCAACAAAGGCGGCAAGTTCGGCGGCGACCGTGGTGGCCGGGAGTTCGGCAAAGGCGGTCGCGACAAGCGCGACGGCGGCCCGGCGCTCCGGCCCTACGCCTCCAGCGGCGGCGGCGGACGGGATCGCGACCGGCCGGTCGATCCGAACTCTCCGTTTGCCAAGCTCGCCGCGCTCAAGGAGCAACTCGCGGCGAACAACCGCAAGGACTGATCCGCGTCGCTTGAGCGCGCCGAGTCGAGATGACAACGCCGACGTCCGACGTCCCCTCAGAGCGCCAGCGCCTCGATAAATGGCTGTGGCACGCGAGGGTGGTGAAGGCCCGCACCAGCGCCGCGGCTCTGGTGACCTCCGGCCATGTCCGCATCAACGGCGTCCGCGAGACCTCGCCGGGCCATGGCGTGAAGGCGGGAGACGTGCTGACGATCGCGCTCGACCGCAATGTGCGCGTGCTCAGGGTGACCGCCTTCGCCGAGCGCCGCGGCGATGCGATATCGGCTCGTGCGCTCTATGATGAGCTCGATGGCGGCGTACGGTGACGATCTGCTGTGTTCAATCCGACAGCGGTTCAGTTCTTCGTTCTGCTTCACTTGCGGCACATCACGTCCTGCGCTAGTGCAGGCGTGATTTGTCGATCCGTTCCGGAGCCCTGGATGACTTACGTCGTCACCGAAAACTGCATCAAATGCAAATACACCGATTGCGTTGAGGTCTGCCCGGTAGACTGCTTCTACGAAGGCGACAACATGCTCGTGATCCATCCGGACGAATGCATTGATTGCGGCGTCTGCGAGCCGGAGTGCCCGGCCGACGCCATCAAGCCGGATACCGAGCCGGGGCTCGAGAAATGGCTCGGGGTGAACGCCGAATACGCCAAGGCCTGGCCGAACATCACCCAGAAGAAGGATCCGCCGGGCGATGCCAAGGAGCATGACGGTGAGGCCGGCAAGTTCGAGAAATATTTTTCGCCCAAGCCTGGCGCCGGCGACTGAGCAACCCGAGGCGGCGCGGCCAAGCCGTCATCGAGGCCTCGCCGAGACATCACAGCCGAGAGGAATCCCGGCGCGCAAACAAAGGGGTAGGACGATTTTGCAGCCGGCGGGACGGCCGCAAAATTCTTCGAAACAAGCGCGCCTCGTTTAACCCTAACTTTGCGGATCCGTCACAATACCGCCCCTGCGCCCTCTAAATCATTGATTTTTGCGGGAAATGTGCTATATATGGCACATTCTCAGAGCCGAACCCGGCCATGCGTATAATTTTTTGGCCGCCCTTTTAGGTTCCCGCAACATCAAACAGGGGCGTGGCAGTTCCGCGCGCAGGCTGTGTCACAGAAAACGCGTAAAAAGAGTGCTTCCAAGAGTACCAAAAAAGCCGCCGCGGCCAGCCGCAGCGTTTCCAAGGGCCGTGCACGAGCTCCTGTAAAGGAGATTCGGGCTGCCGCAAAGGCCTCGGCTGCCAAGTCCACCAAGAACAAAAGAAGCGCAATGCCTGAAAAGACTGCCAAGACTGCCGCGAAAGCATCCGCCGCGAAGACCACTCTTGCAAAGGACTCTGTTGCGAAGACCGCAGCGAAGCCGGCAGCTGCGCCCAAGGCTACCAAGACGGCTATTCCTGCGGCTGCCGCCGCTGCCAAGGCTCCTGCCGCCGCCAAGCCGGCTCCGGCGCCCGCGGCTGCCGCTGCTGCCCCCCGGGTCGAGGAGAAGAAGTTGCCGACCCAGCGTCAGGGCTTCAAGACCAACGAGTTCGTCGTCTATCCTGCTCACGGCGTCGGCCAGATCCTGGCCATCGAGGAGCAGGAAATCGCAGGCGCGAAGCTCGAGCTGTTCGTCATCAACTTCATCAAGGACAAGATGACGCTGCGCGTGCCGACCGCCAAGGTCGCCAATGTCGGCATGCGCAAGCTGTCCGATCCGGCGCTGGTCAAGAAGGCGCTGGAGACGCTGAAGGGCCGTGCCCGCGTCAAGCGCACGATGTGGTCGCGCCGTGCCCAGGAATACGAAGCGAAGATCAATTCGGGCGACATTGTCGCGATCGCCGAAGTTGTGCGCGATCTGTATCGTTCGGAGTCGCAGCCGGAGCAGTCCTACAGCGAGCGCCAGCTGTACGAAGCCGCGCTCGACCGTCTCTCCCGCGAGATCGCGGTCGTGCAGCACTCGACCGAAACCGAGGCCGTCAAGGAGATCGAGACGCAGCTCGCCAAGAGCCCGCGCCGCGGCGCCAAGACTGAAGCCGATGCGGTGGCCGAGGGTGATGCCGACGCCGAGGGCGATATCGATGATATCGACGGCGACGACAATGCCGTGGCCGACGAGGCCGCCTGATCAATCGTTAGCGCGTTTTCGAATTTGTTGCTTACGAAGGCCCGGCCGCAAGGTCGGGCTTTTTGTTTGGGGCGCGAGCGCGACGGCGGCCCATCGCTGCCCCTTCAGCATCGGGCGCGGCACCGTGTGTCGCCTCTCGCTTCTGAACATCGTGGCCAGTCATGTCGAAAGCCAGGCTTACTCAGATGGGGCGGCAGGCGCCCTTGTTGCGGGCTCCTCTGCGTCGGGGTGGATGCGGACGGACGTTCTTACGGATGCCTGTCCCGAGGCCGCGGGCGGGCCGAGGAGCCTGCGGTTGTGCGGCGATTTGAGGAATTGGTCATGCGTCGCGCCTGGTAATGTGACGCCAGCCGCGCTCTGGCTCGCCTCAGGTGAATGATCGGCGACATCCGCCGATGCGAGCCGGCATTTGGTCAGTCACGGCACTTGTTCATTCACAGCCTCGCCGACGTCCGCGGGCAGGCTGAGGCGACGAAAGGCCGCCGCCCGATCCAGCAGCATGCGCAAGCCGTCAGAAACGCGCCCACCCGGGGGGCGCGTCACTCCACCACGATCTTGACGCGGTCGCGGACCTTGACCTGGGCGCGGGCGTCGAGGCCGTTGAGGACGCGGAAGCGCTCGATCGGGCGGTCGACGCCAGACATGCGGTGCGCCAGCGACTCGACGGTGTCGCCCGGCTGGACCGTGATGACCTTGATGCGCAGCGGACGCGCCGACTGCGATTCCTCGAGGCTGAGGCGGCGGAAGGAATTCACCGTCTCGCGCGCGTTGCGCTCGCTCTCGGTGCTCTTCTGGCGGGACGCGAAGATGAAACGGTAGACGTCGCTGCCGACACGGAGCGCATAGACCTTGAACTGCCAGGGGTCGCCGCTGGCTGTGGTCGACGCCGCCGGGAAGCCGTTGATGGTCAGTTCCTCGGTGGCGGATTTGTCGACATTCTCCATCCAGCCGGAGTTGAGATAGTCGCCGAGCGTCTGCTGCGCGGGCACCCGCACCACGTCGAACCGCATCGCCTGGGCGCCACCTTCGCGCACGCCGATCACAGCCTGCGCGGTGTTGTCGAGGGTGAAGTTTTCGGGGGCCTGGAAGGTGAAGCCGAGCTTGGGATGCAGGAACCGCCGTCCGCGCACGAAGCCTTCGCTGGGGTCCTCGCCGAAGACGATATTGTCCACCGCGGCCAGATAGGTCTCGCGGTCGTGCTCCCTGGCCTCCGGCGAGACGTATTGTTTCGCAATCGCCGCTGCGTTCTGCACCCGCTCCGGCGTCGCCGGATGCGAGGAGAGGAAATCCTGCGCGCGGGGATCGATTGCAACCTTGCCGGCCTTGAGCTCGGCATTGCGCTCCATCGAGGTCAGGAACCGGGCCGCGCCATAAGGATCAAACTTGGCCTTGGCCGAGATGCCGACACCGATGCCGTCGGCCTCGAATTCCTGGGTGCGCGAGAAGCTCGCCATCGTCAGCTTGGTCTTGGCGAGCGCCAGCGCCGTCAGATCCGGATCATTGCTCATGTCGGATACGACGCGGGTGACGACCGCCGCCTGACGCGCCTGATCCTCGCGGATCGCGGCGTGACGCGCCAGCACATGCGCCATTTCGTGGCTCAGCACCGAGGACAGTTCCGAGGTGTCGTTGGCAAGCGCGATCAAGCCGCGGGTGACGTAAAGCTGTCCGGTCGGCAACGCGAAGGCGTTGACCGCACCCGAGTTCAGGATCGTGACCTTGTAGCCCTGGTCGGGCCGGTCCGACGCGGCAACCAGCCGGTCGACGATGCGGCTGATCAGGCCCTCGAGCTGGGGATCCTCATAGGCACCGCCATAGGTTGCCAAAATGCGCTCGTGCTCGCGATCGCTGGCGGGCGTGCTCTGAACCATCGCCGGCTTCGGCCGCGGCGTCGGCATCGGCGCAGTCGCCTGCTGCAGTTTGCCCATGTCGCTGCAGCCGGCCAGCATCAAGCCGACGCACAGCAAAGCCGGTGCGATCCGCGAACCGCAGTTCACCATCGTCATGCGTGCACGAACAGACAGGTTCACGTCGCTACTCACGTACCTTCGCGGATCAGTTGCCGCTCAACATCTCGATCTGTGCGATCTGCGTCAGTTCCAGTCTCGGGCCTTGATGCGCCTCGATCCAACCGCGCACCCGAACCCGCCGATTCGCAAGTGATTTTGTGTCGATGCCGGCACCTTCCATTACCGGCATCATACGCTTTGGAATAATCACCGCGAAGCCCCGTGTCCAGTTACGCGCGAAGTTCAGATAAGTTGTTGTCCCTGTCTGTCGTACGGACAACACCTTCCCTTCGACAACCGTAAATAGCCCGACGCGAGCCAAAATATCGTCTGGACTTTCCGCGTTTTTTATGACGGTCGGGGACGTCCAGAGCCCGCGCGAAGCCATGCGCGCGTCAGCCTCCGCTGCAACCAGGGTGAGAGTGCAATCCCGGTCCTGAACATCGGTGCCGCGCAGGACGCTGCCGCGCGCCAGCAGCTCGCCCTGGACCGTGCGCTCCTCCCCCGTCAGGAACGCGAAGGCCCGCTGGCGGCCATAGCGGTCCGGCGCGTCGTCCTCGCCGCGGAGCACGACGTCACGGTCGCGCAGCAGCGTACCGAGGGTCGCGACGGCGACCGCGACATTGTCCGGCGGCGGCTCGATGCCGGCGAGCCTGACCTCGCGGCCATCAGCTAATCGGAAGCTGCGCGCATCGACGATCTCGGTGACGCGCCCCTCGCCCAAGGCCGCGAACATGCATGGCGCCGCGCCGCTCGTCGTGACGGCCGCGGACTGCGCAGCGAATATCAGGACGGCCCCGAGCCAGTCTCTGTTGCGAATCCCGCAGCGGATCATCGACGCCTTTTCCATGCTGCATGATGGCACGTTTGGTCCATTCCATTGAGCGGAAAACGGCGTCGCGCGATGGCATTGTGAATGCTTGCCGCTGAGATGCGCCTGCGTCATGATGCGAACTATCAACGAGGCTGCCGCCATGTAGCGGCGTGCCCGGCAGGGAGGAATCGATGAACAGGTCCATTGGCGGCGCAGCTGCGTCGTTGTTCATGCTGGCGTCAGCGCTGACGCTGTCGGCCGGCGCGGCGCACGCGCAGAGCAAGCCGCCGCTGAAGATCGGCGGCATTCTCGACATGTCGAGTCTCTACGCCGACATCACCGGTCCCGGCAGCGAGACCGCGGCGAAGATGGCAGTCGAGGATTTCGGCGGCGAGGTGCTGGGACGCAAGATCGAGGTGCTCGCTGCCGATCATCTCAACAAGGCCGATCTCGCCGCCAACATTGCCCGCGACATGCTCGACAATCAGGGCGTCGAGATGATCTATGACGTCGCGGCCTCCGCCACCGCGCTCGCCGCGGGCGAGATCGCCAAGGCGCGCAACAAGATCATCATCTTCAATGGCCCCGGTTCGGTCCGGCTTTCCAACGAAGCCTGCGGCCCCTACACCGTGCACTACGTGTTCGATACTTTCGCGCAGGCCAACGTCACCGGCCTTGCAGCGGTGAAGTCCGGCCTCGACAGCTGGTTCTTCCTCACCGCCGACTACGCCTTCGGCCAGGATCTGGAGAAGGACACGACGGCCGTCGTGGTGAAGTCGCGGCGGCAAGGTGCTGGGCAGCGTGCGGCATCCGCTCAACACGTCCGACTTCTCGTCCTTCCTGCTGCAGGCCCAGGCCTCCAAGGCCAAGGTGATCGGGCTCGCCAATGCGGGCGGCGATACCATCAACGCGATCAAGCAGGCCGCGGAATTCGGCCTCACCAAGGGTGGCCAGAAGCTGTCGCCGCTGCTCGCTTTCGTCTCGGACATCGACAGCGTCGGGCTGGAGACCGCGCAGGGCCTGCTGGTCGCGGAGGCGTTCTACTGGGACCTCAACGACGAGACCCGCGCCTTCACGAAGCGCTTCATGGAGCGCACCAAGCGGGTTCCGACCTCGGCCCAGGCCGGCGTCTATTCGTCGGTGACGCACTATTTGAAAGCGGTGAAGGCGGCAGGCACCACGGATCCCGACGCCGTGATGAAGGTCATGCGGGCAACCCCGATCAATGACATGTTCGCCAAGGGCGGTCGGATTCGCGAGGACGGCCGCATGGTGCATGATATGTATCTGTTCGAGGTCAAGAAGCCCTCGGAGTCGAGGGCGAAGTCCGACGACTACAAGCTGCTTGCGACGGTGCCCGGCAACGAGGCGTTCCAGTCTTTGGAATTGTCGCGCTGTCCGCTGGTGAAGAAGTAGCTATCAACATTGCGCAGAGCCGTCGGGCTCGCCACAGGCGGGACCCGCGGCGCCGCGCATCGAGGCCAGATCCGGAGAGGTTCCGTCATGACCACCAACACTACCGTGCTGCAGCATCTGGACGCCGGCCTGCTCACGATCACGATGAACCGTCCTGAGCGGCGCAACGCGCTCAACAGCGACCTGACCAAGGGGCTCGTGGAGGCGGCGCATCGCGCGGCTGATGACCCGGAGGTGCGCGCGGTGCTTCTGAAAGGCGCCGGCGGCACGTTCTGCGTCGGTGGTGACGTCAAGGCGATGGCCGAGGCGAAGGGGACGCCGTCGTTCGAGACCAAGGTGTCGACGTTGCGCGAGCGCATGGAGGTGTCGCGCCTGCTGCACCAGATGCAGAAGCCGGTCGTCGCGCAGATCGATGGTGCCGCTGCGGGCGCCGGCCTGTCGATAGCGCTCGCCTGCGATCTCCGCGTCGCCGGCGCCTCCGCCAAGATCACGACCGCCTTTGCCAAGGTCGGCCTGTCGGGTGATTTTGGCGGCACTTATTTCCTCACGCAGTTGCTTGGCAGCGCCAAGGCCCGCGAGCTCTATCTGACCTCCCCGATCCTCTCCGCGCAGGAGGCGCTGGCCCTGGGCATGGTGACGAAGGTGGTGCCAGACGCCGAGGTCGCCGCCGCCGCGCACGCGCTTGCGCTGTCGCTGGCGGAGGGGCCGAGCGTGACCCTCGGCTACATCAAGCGCAACATCAACAATGCCGAGACGATGCCCTTGGAGGCCTGCTTCGATGCCGAGGCGGTGCATCACTCGCGCTGCAGCGACACGGAGGATCACAAGGAAGCCGCAAAAGCCTTCGTCGAGAAACGGGCGCCCGTTTATCGCGGCCGATAGACCGGGCCCGCGCCATGACCGATCTGCATCTTCGCCAGGTCTGTCTCGTCGCTCCGCGGCTCGAGCCCGTGGTGTCGGACATCGCGGCGATCATGGGCCTCGACGTCTGCTATCGCGATCCGCATGTCGGGAAATACGGGCTGGAAAATGCGCTGCTGCCCGTCGGGCCGATCCTGCTCGAAGTGGTGGCGCCGATCCGCGACGGCACCGCGGCGGGCCGCTTCCTGGAGAAGAGCGGGGGACGCGGCGGCTATATGGCGATCTTGACCTGCAAGGATACGGACGGCCGAGCCGCTCGCGCCAATGCCATGGGCGTGCGGACCGCCAACGTCATCGATCATCCGCCGTACCATGGCGTGCAGTTGCATCCACGCGACTGCCGCGCCGCCTTCATCGAGCTCAATCACACCGCGGGAAGCGACGACCTGTTAGGCCCGTATCCACCCGCGGGGCCGGATTGGACGCGGGCCATCCGCAGCGACGTGACGCGCGCGCTGACGGAGATCGCGCTGCAGAGCCCCGAACCGGGGTCGCTGGCGGCGCATTGGGGCCGCATTCTGGACCTGGCCCCTGCAATGCGTGCCGACGGCGTCCTGCAGCTGACGCTGCCGAATGCCCGCATCCGCGTCGAGCCGGGTGAGCGCGAGCTCATGAGCGGCCTGACGTTCCGCGTCGCGGATGCAGCGCGTGTCACCGACGCCGCGCGGGCGCGCGGCTATCGGATGTCAGGTGATGGTTTCGAGATTGCTGGTGTGACCTTTCTGCTCACCGCGTGAGCGCGTCGGCTCAGTCGTCGCACCAGTGCCTCTGTCACCGCCCCTTGAAATTCGCGAAGCGCCGCTCCTCGGTGGCCTTGACGCCTTCCTTGAAATCCTCCGTCGCACGTAGCCGTGTCTGCTCGGCAAGCTCGTGCTCGGTGGCGGCCATCACGCGGTCGGCGAGGCCGGCGCGCATCGTGGCCCGGGTCGAGAGCAGGCCCAGCGGGGCACATTCGGCGATCTCGGCGGCGAGCTTCATCGCGGCTGTCCGCACCTGGTCCTGCGGCACGCATTCATTGGCGAGCCCCATTTTATAGGCGTCCTCGCCGGTGACGCGGCGGCTGGTGTAGAACATCAGCTCGGCGTTGTTCTTGCCGATCAGCTCCGGCAAGGTCACCGTCAGTCCGAAGCCCGGATGGAAGCCGAGCTTGGTGAAGTTGGCCGAGAAGCGTGCTTCCGGGCAGGTGACGCGGAAATCGGCCGATACCGCGAGGCCCAGTCCGCCGCCGATCGCCGCGCCATGGACGGCGGCCACGATCGGCTTCTTGCAGCGGAAGATGCGCACCGCCTGCATATAGAGATGGTTGATCGGTCCGAGACTGTCGGCCAGATCGCCTTTCGCCTCGGCCGCCTCCTGCGCCTGCCGCGCCGGGTCGGTGAAGTTGGCACCGGCGCAGAATGCCTTGCCTTGCGCCGCCAGTACCGACGCGCGGATCTCGATGTCGCGGTCGAAGCCCTCGAGCGCATCCGCGATCTGGTTGATCAGCGAAATGTCGAAGAAGTTGAGCGGCGGCCGGCGGATCTCGATCAGGCCGACATGGCCGTGGATCTCGACGCCGATGTCCGGAAAGTGGGTCATGGTGTGGTCTCCAACTCTGATTGTCCGGGCGTCATTGCGAGCGAAGCGAAGCAATCCAGAGTCTTTGCTCGGTCCTGGATTGCTTCGCTTCGCTCGCAATGACGGTGTGCAAATGACGACGGCCGTCAGCCCGCGATGACGCGGATGCCCAGTGGCGTCACCGCAGACCCAGCCCGCGCGCGATGATGCCTCGCAGCACCTCGGTGGTGCCACCCTGAATGGTGAGCTTCGGCGCGGTGCGGATCGCAAAGCTCAGCTGATTCTCCAAGGTCTCGCGATTGCCGGCGTCCTCCTCGACAAAGGCCGCGAGGTCGCGCACCCGGTGCGGCAGCTGCTGCTCCCAGATCGTGCCGACATCCTTGACGATCGAGGCCTCCACCACCGGCTCCTTGCCGGCCTGCAGCATGCCGGCGACCGAGACCGACATCCGCCGCATCGTGTGCAACTGCGCCACCAGGCGGCCGATGCCCTCGGCGCCACGGGTGTCAGGATCAGGACCCACGGCGCGCACCAGCTCGGTCAGCACATAATAGGTTTCCAGGAAGCGTTCGGGTCCCGACCGTTCATAGGCGAGCTCCGAGGTCGCCTGCTTCCAGGCGCTGTCGATCTCGCCGAGTTGATGATCATCGGGCACGAACGCGTCGGTGAAGACGACCTCGTTGAACTCCTTCTGGCCCGTGATTTGTGGAATCGGATTCACCTTGATGCCCGGCGATTTCATGTCGACGAGGAACTGCGTCAGCCCGTGACGCCGGTTTTCCTTGGTCGCCGGGGAGGTCCGGAAGATCGCGATCATATAGTCGGCCATGTGCGCCGACGTGGTCCAGATCTTCGAACCGTTGATCAGCCAGCCGCCCTCGGTCCTGGTCGCGCGGGTCTTGGCGGCGAACAGGTCCGAGCCGGAATTGGGCTCGCTCATGCCGATGGCGAAGCACAACTCGCCGCGGCAGATCCGCGGCAGAATGTCCATCTTGATATGTTCGGGCGCATAGCGCAGCAGGATCGGCCCGCTCTGGCGGTCGGCGACGAAGAAGCGGCGCACCGGCGCGTTGGCGACCCGCATCTCCTCGGTCACCACGTAGCGCTCCAGGAACGAGCGCTCGTGACCGCCGTATTTTTTCGGCCAGGTCATACCGATCCAGCCACGCTCGCCGACCCGCCGCGAGAACTCGCGGGCATCGGCATCCTCGCGCAATGGCTGGAACGGGTTGAACGTGCCGGCTGCGATCTCCTCGGCGAGAAAGGCGCGGACCTCCTTGCGCAGCTCCTCGCATTCGGGCGGCAGACGGATCGGATCGAAACGGAGCGCGGTCATCGGCTATCCTTCTCGTTTCGTTTCGCTTCAGCGTGATGCGACCAGCGGCCACAGCTCGTCGGCGCCGCGGGCAGCGATGCGCCGGCCGAGCGCGACGGCCCAGTGGCTCTCGGAGCCGAAATCGTCGCGCCAGGCCAGCGCGCGCAGCGAGAACCGGTGCAGGATGTGTTCGGTGGTGAAGCCGATCGCGCCGTGCACCTGGTGGGCAATCGCGGCGCCTTTCTCGGCTGCCTCGGCACAGCGAATCTTCGCCGATGCCGCCTCGAGAAATACGGCGTCGTCGAAGGCGCCGCCGCGGGCGATCGCATCGGCTGCCGACGTCGCGGCGGCGCTGGCGGCCGCAGCCTCGCCGGCCAGCCGTGCAAGGTTATGTTGCACCGCCTGGAATTTGCCGATCGGCTTTTCGAACGCGACACGCTCGCCGGCATAGGTGACGCTGATTTCGAGCAGCCGGTCGAGCGCGCCGGCGATCTGCAGGCCGCGCACGACGCCGCCCATCAGCATCATATTGTCTTGATCGAAGCCGGCGGGCGCCGAACGGATGGCCACCGGAGCCACCCTGTCGAAGATGACGGTGTCGCTGGGATCGTTGGCGAGCGACAGGCCGGGCTCGATGCGTAGCTGGTCCGCCGCGACCAGCGCAATCGAGACGCCGTCATCGCCATGGGCGACCACCGCGACATGGCGTGCCGCTTTGGCGAACGCGACGCTGCGGGCGCGGCCGGACAGCGTGCCGTCGGCGCCGAGCGCGATCCTGTCGTTCGGGCGCGCGGGCGCGATCGTCATGCTGCCCTCAGGCGCAGCGATGCCGCCTTGTTGCAGCAGCCAGCCGGCCAGCAGCGTCTCCGCCAGCGGCACCGCGACGGCGAAACGGCCGGCGGTATTGATGACCGCGAAGCCGTCGGCGAGATCGGCGCCGGCCCCGCCGAGCTCCTCGGCGACCCATGCGAGCGGCAGGCCGGCCTCGCTCAGCGCCTGCCACAGCGGTAGCCGCCAGCCGCCGCTCTTGTCGTGATTGATCGTCTGCGGATCAGCGAGATCGGCGAAGATCTTCTCCGCGGTCGCGACCACGATGTTCTCAGCTTCCGCCACGGCGTTCCTCGTCCTGATTATTCGACCTTGTTCGACCTCGCTGCAGCACGAGATCCGCGTCGGTCGTTTGCGCGGCATGATGAGCGCAAGCGGCGATGATGACAAGCGCTGGCGCCGCAACGCCATGCCCGCGCGCCGCATGGGCTGCCTTGATTTCCGCGTTGCGGAGATTGCAGCGATTTGCACGGCACCAGAACTTGGCTAAGAAGGCAGCCGGGTTAGATGAGAGGGAGAGGCCGGCATGCCGACCAAGGGTCTTTGCGCGATCGTGACGGGTTCGGCATCGGGTCTCGGAGCCGCGACCGCGCTCTTGCTGGCGAAGGCCGGCATGCGCATCGTCGTCAATTATTCGAACAGCAAGACCGAAGCCGAGCAGACGGCGGATCTCTGCCGCACGGCGGGCGCCGACGTCATCGTGGTGCAGGGCGACGTGTCGCGCGACGAGGACTGCAAGACCATCGTTGCGGCGGCCGCGCCCTGGGGACGGCTCGATGCGCTCGTCAACAATGCCGGCACCACCAAGCATGTCCCGCACGATCAGCTGGACGGCCTGTCGGCCGAGGATTTTCAGCGCATCTACGCGGTGAACACGATCGGTCCGTTCCAGATGATCCGCGCGGCGCGTCCGCTGCTCGAAGCCGCTGCCAAGGCGACCGTCCGCGCCTCCGCCGTCGTCAACGTCTCCTCGGTCGCCGGCATCAGCGGCATCGGCTCCTCGGTGGCCTATGCTGCCAGCAAGGGTGCGCTCAACACCATGACCTTGTCGCTGGCGCGCGCGCTGGCGCCGTCGATCCGCGTCAACACCGTCTGTCCTGGCTATATCGACACGCCCTGGTTCACCAAGGGCCGTGGCGAGGCCGGCGCCAAGCAGGTGCGCGATGCCGTGGTCGCGCGCGTGCCGCTGCGCGTCGCGTCGACGGCAGAGGACATCGCGCAGCTGGTCGCGTTCCTGGCCACCCCGGCATCGGGGCACATGACCGGCGAGGTCGTGCGCATGGATGCCGGGATGCATCTGGTCGGGTAGTCGTTGCGAGCAGCCGAGGCGGTCCGGCTTTTCGATGCTGGATTGCTTCGGCCGATGCCGTTCGCGCGCCAGCGCAAACGTCGCTTTCGTCCGCAATGACGGGCGACGTCGGCGCTACCGGTTGAAATCGCGGATCTTGCCGCTGGCGACCAGCCGGTTCCACACGAACAGGACGACGATGGCGCCGATGGTCGCCGTGACGTAGCCGGCGCCCTGGTCTGGGCCGTAATGGCCGATCGTCTGCCCGATGGCGGTGGCGACGAACGCGCCGACGATGCCGAGCACAACGGTCAGAATGAAGCCGGAGGGATTGTTCGGCCCTGGCGAGAGAAGCCGCGCGAGGAAGCCTGCAACCAGCCCGACGATGAGAATGTGCAACACGAGTCCTGTCCTTCCCGTCACGTCATCCAGGATCGTCAGATCCGGCCCGCCAGCTCATGCTCGGTCGGCAGCCGTCCGTCCGGCGTCAGCTGATCGATCACCTTCGGCAGATACTGGCTCAGCCCGTTCAGCAATTCGTCCCGCGACAGACCACTCTGTGCGGTGAGCTGATCGAGCTGGTCGGCGCCGAGTGCGTTGGCGAGGTCGCCAGGCGAGATCGGCTTGTTCTGACCAGGCGAAACCCAGGACTTGGCGGTGTCGCCGTGGCCGTTCTCCTGGAATTGCCGCAGCAGATCGCCGAGGCCGCCGGACAGCACGCTGCCCGCTGCGCCACCGGCCAGCAGGCCGCCAAGTCCTCCGGCGAGAATGTTGCCAAGTCCGCCGCCAAGTCCCCCGCTGAGCCCGCCACCCAGCGGCCCGCCCTGATGGCCGGTCGGCTGCGGCGGCGGAACCGGCGCAGGCGCCGCATTCGGCTGCTGATTGCCCTGCGAGAAGTGCTTCACCGCCTTCCACGCCAGCAGCGCGAGGATGGCCATCGTCATCGGCGACATGCCGCCGTTCTGCTGCGTGGTGGGGTGACTCGGCCCATGCGGGCCGTTCTGCATGCCGTTCAGGATATCGAGTAGACCCATGATCCGCCTCCTGCGCCCCGCACGTAAAAATACTGATTGGAGATGACGGTTACAAGGCGCTTACGGCAACTCGATTGCATGGGCGCGATTATACCGGAAGGCCGCGCAAGGCCCGCCATGTTGGTGATCAGCTTCACGTCCTGAGCAGATGCCGCGCCATCTGTGCCCGCGAACAGCCCTCGACGACCCAACGATGTCAGCAAAGCTTCGGCGGTCGCTTACGACAGGCGCCCGCGCCTTGGTGATGACGGGCGTGCCGAACATCCGTCATCTGCAGCAGCTCCAGATGATGGCGAACGCGACGCAGAAGACGCCCGATCAGTTCCGCATCGGCCTCTATCCGTTCGTTCGCGATCTCCTTGCCTACGCCGCTGACCGCGAACATCAACGGCTTGCCAGCGGCGCCGAGGACGATCAGTCGGATACGATCAATGACGCCGCCGCCAATCTCGCAAGTCAGCTAGCCATTCAGCGACGACCATGGGTACGTCGGAATGCACCACGGCTGAGGAGCCGTGGCATCATCGTTGCCGTGCTCTCCATTCCGTATCAGCCGATCCGGAATCCGACGAGTTGCGCCAATTCCGCGGACTTTGACGCCAACGCCAACATTCCCAAGATACCGCCGAGCCTGCAGGCCTGTGCGTCGCCCGGCTATTTCCATACCGCGAATTCGCCGGCGGATATCACGGCGGCGCTGAACGCGATGTTCGACCACGCGCTGGTGACGGCTCACATCACCAATTGAGTGAAGGGAGCGGTCAGCGCGGCGCTCGCGTCACGTCGCTGCGGCTTCGACGCGGGGCCACCGCAGTTGTTCCGGACGGAGGCGGGTGGCTAGTACTTGGTAGCTTTAGTACTTGGTTTCAGTACTTGGCGTCGGCGCGCTTGGGGGCCTTACCGGCCGCGACTTGTCCCTGGCCGGGCCCGCTGAAAATCTTCTTCAACTCGCCGAGCTTCTCCGACAGGACCGGGAAGTTGCAGGAGAAGGAATCCCTGATGACGCCCTTGGCGCATTGCGCCGCTTTGACGCGCGCTCGTGCCTCAACCGTCCCGGCCTGTGGCGGCCGGGTCGGGCGCGGTGCGGGCGTTGCAGGCATCGCTGGCTTCGGCGGCTCGATGGCGGCGCGCGGCGTCATGTCCTTGAGGGATGTCGCCTGCAGGTCCTGCGGCTGCGGTCGCGTCATCATCGCCGAGCTCATATTGGCATGGCGCTGCCGCTCGAGATATTGCGTGTACTGCTGATCGATGAATTTCTGCTCTTCAGGAGTCGGATTGGGACCGGCGATATCGAAGCTGCGGTCCTGCATGAAATCATAATACGCATAGCCGCCGCCGGGCTTCCGCCTCCCGGCAAATTTCGCGTTGCATTGTGCGAGCGCAGCCGTCTTCTCTTCTTTGGTCGCGGACTTCTCGGCCGCGTCGGCGCATTCCTCGAAGTCCGACGGAGCATGGCTCCACCATTGCGCATGCGCGCGTTCCGGTTGAATCGCGGACAGGCAACTCAATGCAGCAAAGACCAGAACTGGCAGGCGGGGTGGATACACGAACGGCTTCCTCAGCGTGTCCCGCCTCAGATGACGGGAGATTGTCGCCAATTTGCGGCGGGGTGTCTCTCTGATGTTGCGCAATTTCCGGCTTTCTTCGTGGCGGACTCGATTCCCGTGATCTTGTTGCCACAGTTGAGCGGCGGCGGAGCGGCACGAAGCGCCTGAATCGTTCCTTGCTGTGGCGCCGGTACGATAGGGAGCACCCTTCTACCATTTTTATCACGTCTCGGTTGATGGACGAATCTTGACGGTGGAAAGATTTGCATTGACCCGCAGCTGGAACTCGTTCTAGGTTATCTTGACGATGGAAAGATGTGTCGCGCCGTCGCGCCGAGGAGAGGCTGGTATGAAGGTATTCCTCACCATCAAGCTCGCGCTGCTGCCATTCGTCGTGTTCTGGGCTGTGCTCGCCTGGCAACAGCCCGCCTGGGCGGTCTGGTCGGGCCTGGGCCTGTCCCTGGCCGGCAATCTCTGGCGCGCCTCTCGCGCCGAGCTTGCCCTGCTGGAACTCGGCGGCCTTGCGCTGTTCGTGCTGCTGGGAATCGCCAACGACGTGGCGCCGAGCTGGACGGCGGCCAATGCATTATGGCTGTCCTTCGCGGGTCTCGGTGGGATCAGCTTCGCTTCGCTCACGGTTGGCCGTCCCTGGACCGCGGATTACGCGCGGGCGAGCTACGCGGACAGCGCGTCGACGCCGCAGTTCCAGCTCATCAACATGCTGATGACGGGACTCTGGGGCATGCTGTTCCTCGTGCTCGGCCTGTGCCGGTGGGCCGGCGTGTCGTCTTGGATCACGACCGCGATCGTGGTCGTCGGTGCGCTGATCTCGATTTTCGGTCCGCACTTTGCGATCCGCCAAGCCTTGATGCGGATGCGGGCCTCACGTGAGGAGTGCCATTGGCCGGCTCCGAGCTTCTCCGCATCCTCGACGATCGATTGCGATGTCGCGGTGATCGGGGCCGGCATCGGCGGGCTCACCGCGGCAGCGCTGCTCGCCGATGCCGGGCTGAAGGTGAAGGTGTTCGATCATCACGTCGTGCCCGGCGGCTTCTGCCATACCTATCTGCGCAAGGCTCATCACGACAACAAGCCGGTGCTCTACCGCTTCGATGCCGGGCCGCATGACTTCTCCGGGGTCTGGCCCGGCGGGCCGGTCGACAGCGTGTTGCGCCGGCTTGGTGTTGCCGACCGGATCCAATGGAAGCGCGTCACCCATTCCTACCGCCTGCGCGGTCGCCGCATCGACGTCCCCGCGGATTGGCGCGCTTATGTCCGGTTGCTGTGCGAGATGTTTCCGGCCAGCGCAGACGGGCTCGTCAAACTCTTCGATACGATCCATGCGATCTTCGAGAGCATGTACGCGACCGGGCGCGGCCGCAGCGGCATTCCCGGAATGCCGGAAACGCTGGAGGAGCTGCTGGCCTTTCCGCGCAAGCATCCGCAGGCCTTTCGCTGGATGAGCCGGCCGTTCGACGACCTGGTCGCCGCGCATGTCTCCGATCCGGAGCTGATTGCCTATCTCAACGCGTTGTCGGGCTATCTCGGCGACGGCAGCGAGCGACTGAGCTGCGCGCAGATGGTCCCGATCTTCGGCTATTATTTCAAGGGCGGCTTCTACCCGGTCGGCGGCTCCGGTCAGTTGGCCGACGTGCTGACTGAAGCGATCACCGCGCGCGGCGGCGAGGTGCTGCTGAAGTCCAAGGTGACACGCATCCTGATCGAACAGGGCCGTGCCGTCGGCGTGGCGCTCGGTGATGGCCGCACCATCCGTGCGCAGGCCGTGGTCTCGAATGCCGATCTCGGGTGCACCTTCACGGAGCTCCTGAAGCCGGATGATCTGCCGGCCGCCTTCCGCGAGCGGGCCGCCGCGATCCTGCCGGCGAACTCGTGCTTCTCGGTGCATCTCGGCCTGGATGTCGTGCCGAATATCGCGCCAGCCACGCATCTCGATGCGCCGTTGGGCGTGGGCCTGGCGGTGATGTCCAAGCTCGATCCCTCCGCGGCGCCGGAGGGGCATGCGACGATGACGATCATCAGCCTGCTGACGCATGAGGAAGCCAAGACGTGGTTTCCGGACGAGGGCGGCGACGAGTGGAAGGACTGGCGGCGCTCGCAGTCCTATGATTCGCGCAAGCAGAAGCTCGGTGATGCCATGGTCGCGGCCGCCGAGACCATCATTCCCGGCCTCTCGCAACATATCGTCTACCGGACGGACGCCAGTCCGGTGACCTATGCGCGCTACGATCTCGCCAAAACCGGCTCGATCTACGGTGTGGCCCGTGCGGGCAGGCTCAAGGGCGCCAAGGCGCCGGTGCACAATCTCGTCATTGCCGGAGGCGGCAATGCGGGGGCGGGTGTCGAGGCGGTGGCGATTTCCGGCGCCGAGGCGGCCGAGGCACTCGTGCCCGGCCTGTTGGCGCGCAAGCAGGCCATGCCGGCTCAAAGGCCAACGCCCGTGCTGGCGATCGCCTGAACGTATTTGGGATGGCTGTGGAGCACAGATCTCCGCCGCTGTCTCGCGCCATGAGCGAGACTGTCGTCGATCGCACGCTATACTAAGCTCGGCCAGCTTGCGGGGGGATGGCCGTGCGATACCGTCATAGACAATGGGGCCTGGTCGCCATCGCGACATGTCTCGGATCGGGCGCGCTTGGCGCGGTGCTGCTGTGGAATGCGGGCCATGGCATCGTCGCCGTCGGGTTGCTCGCGACCGAGCTGGTGATCGCGCTGTTGTTCTCGTCGCTGACGGTGGAGATCGGCGACGGCGAGCTGTGCTGGTTCTTCGGCCCCGGGCTGTGGCGCTACCGTGTGCCGCTCGATGCCATCACCGAGATCGCGGTCGTGCGCAACAAATGGTGGCATGGGCTCGGGGTCGGCATCGTCTCAGGAGTCCGCTTCTACACCGTGTCCGGACTCGACGCGGTCGAGCTACGTCTCGCGCACGGCCATGTGCGTCGCATCGGCACCGATGATCCGCACGGTCTCGCCGCGGCGATTCGTGGCGCGCGGTCGACGCAGCGGCGCGCCGCTCAGGGGGCGTAGAGATAGCGCAGCAAGGTGCGGCCGACACTCTCCAGGCTCTGAGCCGAGCATTGCTCGATTGTGTCCTGCGTGGTGTTGAAATAGGGCTCGTAGTCGAAGTCGATGACCAGGAAGCTCGGAATGCCGGCCGCCTGCAGGGCGGTGTGGTCGTCGCTGATCGGGAAGGTCGTCGGCTCGGGCGAGAAGGCCGATGGCGCGATGCGGCTGCCGATGCTCCAGAACTTCTTGACCTCGGGCAGGGCCGAGGCCAGTGAGGACGGCTCGGGCTGCAGCTTGAGGTCCCTGTCGCAGACCATATCGAAATCGACCGCCTTCTCCGGCTTGCGCAACGGATAATAGTCCTTCAGGTGCGCGGCGAAATGTGGCGACCCCAAAGCACGCCAGGCCGGATCGCCGGCACCCAGCGATTTCGGACCTTCCTCGCCGTCGAAGAAGATCATGTCGACGCCGATATCCAGCTTGGGCGACAGCGACAGCACGCGCGCCGTCTCCAGAAGGAGCGCCACCGCCGAAGCGGAGTTGTTGGCGCCGGGCATCGGCGCGTCCGGCGATTTCGGATCGCGATAGGCCTTGATGATGCTGTCGTAATGGGTCGCGACGATCACGCGGCGCGGATTCTGGATCTGGAAGCGGGCGATGATGTTGGTGAGCGGGATCGCCTTGCCGTCATCGCCCTTGGCGGTGAAGCTTTGCGTCAGCACTGCATCGGCCGCGCTCTTGGCCATCGCCGCCTTGATGTAGTCGATCGTCTTCTGGTGGCCCGGCTCGCCCATCGAACGCGGCGTGAATTGCAGCAGATCGGCAATATGCGCCATCGCACGCTGGCCGTCCCACAGCTCGATCTGCGGCTCGGCCGCGCGCGCGGCAAGCGGGGTCAGCAGCACCACCGCCGCGGTCGCCAGGGCGGCGAGGCGAGGCCAGGACTCAGTCATCGACTCAGTCATCGCAAAGCTCTCAGGATGTATGTCAGGACGACTTTCTGCCGAACGGAATGAACAGGATGGCGGCGCAGCCTGCCAGCATGACAGCGAAATAATAGGTGATCGCGCGCGAGCCGATGGTGGGGATCAGCGCGAAGGTGGTGACCAGCGTGCCGACGACATTGCCGATGGTGGAGACGCCGTAGACGAGGCCGGCGACGCGGCCGGCTTCGCCGGCCGAGCGGGTCAGCAGACTGACCGCGATCGGCGAAAACGTGCCGAGCAGCGTCAGCGGCACCAGCAGCAGCGCTGTCGCGGCCATCAAGGTCGCGGAAGGGCCATCGCCGATCGTGTCGAGAATGTCGGCCATGACGGTGTCGGCGGTCGCCGGCACCAGTGCCATATAGGCCGCGGCGATCAGGATCATGGTGCCGATGGTGCGCGTCGTGGGCTGGCGGTCGACGATGGCGCTGCCGGCGAAATAGCCGATCGCCAGCGCGCACAGCACGGTCGAGATCAGGCTGGCCCAGGCGCCGATGCCGCTGCCGAAATAGGGATTGAGATAGCGGCTGCCGAGCATCTCGAAGCCCATCAGCACGCAGCCGACCAGGAACGAGCAGATATAGATCGCCAGCACGCCCGCGCGGGAGACCGGTTCGCTCACGGCAGCTTCCTGTTGTGGCGCTCGATGCTCTTGAGGGCTTCGACGGGCGCGAAGTCGTCGGTCAGCACCTTGGCCTTGGCGTCGATCACCTGGCCGCTGTCGATGTCGACGCGCTTGCGCTGTGCCAGCATGTCGGCGAGCTTGTAGCGGAAGCCGAACTCCTTGTCGCGCTCCTGGGCGATGGCCGCCAGATCCTCGGGCTTCCGCTCGTCACCCGGATAGGCGACCATGACGATGTTGCCGCCGGCTTCGTAGAAGTCGACCTGCGGGAACACGCTGTGAATGGTCTTGACCGCGGCGTCGAACAGCATGGTCGAGGGTTCGACGTTCTGCGCCACCACGCCGCCCTCGGCGAGATGGTCCTTGACCAGCTGATAGAATTCCTTGGTCAGCAGGTGGAACGGCACGAACGGCCCGCGATAGGCGTCGATCAGGATGATGTCGTAGCGCTCCTTGGACTCCTGCACGTAGAGCCGGCCGTCGCGGTTGACGACATGGAAGTTCGGCTCTTCCTTGATGCCGAAATATTTCTTGGCCAGCTCCAGCACGGTCGGGTCGAGCTCCACCGACGTCACCTGCACCTTGGGCAGGAAGCGGTGGAGATACCAGGCGGTGCGGCCGCCGCCGAAGCCGATTTCCAGGATCGAGCGGACGTCCTTGGCGTACATCGCGCTCGCGGTCATGAAGCGGGTATAGTCGACCGGCAGATCGAGCTCGTCGCGGGTATTGTAGACGCTCTCGGTATAGATGCGCCGGTTGTGACCGAAGGTCATGCTGCGGTAAGGCGCCTGCTCGTAGACATAGATGTTGTTGTAGAGCGACTCCTTGGACTCCAGGAGATTACGGGTGTCCTGCGCGCTTGCGGCGGCGATGGAGACGAGACCTGCGAGTGCGCCTGAGATGACCGACCGGATGAGCATCGACTTGACTGTTTCCCTCAGCTGAATGGAACGGCATCAATGGAACGGGCACGAACGGCTGCCAACATAACGACTGCCAACATGGCGTCGCGAGACAGCCGTCCCTTGAGGCCATGGCTGCGCTCAGGCACGACCAATACGGCGATCCCGAGGCCGGTTCCATGCTGGCGCCGCTCTCTTAGACCATTGGCTGTCTCCCGGATAGTCAAACCGCCCTTGCCAACGGGGCTGTGATCGATCCGCAAGACGGTCGCAGCCCAAGACCGGTCGCAACTGATGTCAGGTTCCAGTCGGGAGCGTATGGTCGCTCGGGGGAGACCGTTCTGCCCCCTCGTCAGGTCGAAGGAGGCCGTATGACGTCGTCGAAATGGGCGCTGATGGGCTTCTTGGGGGTCCTGCTGTTCGCCGCCGTGGCGCTCGGCCGCCTGGCCGTCGCGCAGGATGAGACGGCACCGAACCGCCGGCCGGTCGCGATCGTCGCCGATCAGCGCTTCGCTGTGGGCGACCGCGGCGTTCTGCCACTCTATGTGTCCAGGCCATGGACCGAGAAGCTGCCCGACATCACGCGCGCCGTCGTGGTGCTGCATGGCCGGCTGCGCAACGCCGACGTGTATTTCGAAACGGCCAAGAAGGCGCAGGCCGCGGCTGGCGCCGCGGGCGCGACGACGCTGTTGATCGTGCCGCAATTTCTGGCCGAGGCCGATGTCGAGTTTCATCATTTGCCCGCCGACACCCTGCGCTGGACCCTGACCGGCTGGCAGGGCGGCGACGCCGCGCTCGGGCCGCAGCCGGTGAGCTCGTTCGAGGCGCTGGATGCGATCCTTGCGCAGCTGGCGAATCGCGCGCAGTTCCCGGCCTTGACCGATGTCGTGATCGCGGGCCATTCCGGCGGCGCGCAGGTGGTGCAGCGCTACGCCATTGGCGCCCGCGGCGGGGCGGCGCTGGCGCAGCAGCACATCGCGGTGCGCTATGTGGTCGCCAACCCCTCATCTTACGCCTATTTCTCGGCGGAGCGGCCGGAGCCGGCGATCGCCGCGGCCTGCCCCGGCTATGACAGCTGGAAGTTTGGCATGGTCGACCGTCCGTCCTATCTGGCAGGCGCCACCCCCGCCGAGCTTGAGCAGGCCTATGTCGCCCGCAACTTGATCTATCTGCTCGGGACCCGCGACATCGATCCGCACCATCCCGCCCTCGACAAGAGCTGCATGGCCGAGGCGCAGGGGCCGACCCGCTACGCGCGCGGCCATGCCTATGCCGCGACGATGGCCGCGCGACCCGGCGGGACCCCGCATCATCGGCTGTGGGAGGTCAGCGGCGTCGGCCACAGCGGCGACAGGATGTTCACGTCGGCCTGCGGATTGCAGGCGCTGTTCGACCTGCCGGGCTGTGCGGAGAGCCAATGATCCAGCCGCCCTTTGGCAGGGCTGTGCCGAGTGGAGCAATCCCGGTTGGACTTAAAGGCTTCCGGTCGGTTTCCGGGTCTGCTATGCAGGCTGCCGAAGCAGGTGCACGTCGGTGCAGGCTCCGGTCCCGTAGCTCAGCTGGATAGAGCGGCGGTTTCCTAAACCGTAGGTCGCATGTTCGAGTCATGCCGGGATCGCCATCTGCCGCAGCGTCACGCGCGCGCAGACCTCGTCCAGATCGAAGCGTCTTCTGCTCATGCCCGCGCTCGGGAATCGGGTGGAGCATGGCGTCCCGATCGATGAACCTTCCAGGGTGAGACGGCGGCTCGGGCCCCGTCCGCGCGGTGCGCGACGGCGCCGCCGACATGCATCACCTGGAGAATCTTCCCATGCACGCGACCATCGAGCCCGGCATCCTCTATTTCGGGACGCCTGTGGTCCTCGTCAGTACCGTCAATGCGGACGGCAGTTTCAATCTTGCGCCGATGTCGTCGGCGTTCTGGCTCGGCTGGCGCTGCATGCTCGGCCTCGCGGCGGGATCGAAGACGCCGCAGAACATGCGGCGCACGGGCGAATGTGTCTTGAATCTGCCGTCCGTCGATCTCGTCGCCGCGGTCGATCGCCTCGCGCTGACCACGGGCTCGAACCCGGTGCCGGCGATGAAGCAGCGCAAGGGCTACCGCCATGAGCCGGACAAATTCGCTGCGGCTGGTCTCTCTGCGGTCAGGTCCGAAACCGTCGCCGCGCCGCGCGTCGCCGAATGTCCGGTGCAGCTCGAAGCGCGTGTCGAAGCGGTGCACGGCATCGCCGATGACGACGCGCTGCTGAAGGGGCACATCCAGTGTTTCGAGGTCCGCGTCCAGCGCGTTCATGTCGACGGGGCCCTCCTGATGGACGGCGCGGGCGACCGCATCGATCCCGACAAATGGCGGCCGCTGATCATGAGCTTCCAGCAGTTCTATGGCCTCGGCCCGCGTCTTCACGATTCGCGGCTGGGAACCATTCCGGAAGCGGCCTACCGCACGCCCGATATCGACCGCGCGCGCAAGGTGCCGACGGCGGATCAGGCGGTGGCGAGCTGACGACACGTGCAGTCTGAGGCAGATGAAAAAAGAGCCGCGTCCTTGCGGGCGCGGCTCCGGATGACGGAAGGGGCGTCAGCTCACCATTGATAGCGCAGCCGGCCCGTGCCGGCCCAGGACGTGGCCGACGGCGCGAACTGACCGTCGATCTGGCCCGACAGCGTGAGGTGCGAGGTCAGCGACACCTCGGCGACCCCGGACAGCAGCGCCGAATCCGCTGCGATCCGCGCGCCGGTGGTCACGAAGCTCGCGCCCGGCAAGGTCTGGAATGTCGCCGTCACCGTCGCATCGCGATTGTAGTCGTGGGCCCAGGCCGCCCGACCACGCAGCAGGAAGGTCTCGGAAATCCGGCGATCGGCCCAGACGCCGAGCTCGGTGCGCGGCAAGGTCGCGTCCCGGGCGGCGAAGCTGAGCGCCGCTCCGTTGGTGCCGAGCGAGCTGGTCTCGGTATAGGACGGGCTCCAGACCTGCTGCAGCTGCAGCGCGGCGTAGGGCGTCAGGCTGCTCGGGCCGAGATCGAAGCGGTATCCGGCCTCGGCCCGTGCGGCGAGCGTCGGAGCCGTGTAGCTCGCCCGCAGCGTCTCGGCGGCGCCGGTCGCAAGGTTGCGGGTCGTCGACATCCAATGCGCGCCGGCGGCGAGGCTGCCGGAGAGGTAGGCCTGGCCGAAGCGCCTGGTCGCATAGGCCGCCGCCTGGATGAAATCCGAGCTGCCATAGCCGCCGCCCTGCGCGGAGTTGAAGCTGGTCTGGCCGCCTGAGAGCGCGAAGCCGACCGTCATGTCCGGCGCCAGCCGATAATCGGCGCCGGTGGCGAGGCCGTAGATCCGCGACGAGACGTCCTGGCTGCCGACGGCGGCATCGCCGCCGATGCGGCCGCCGCCGCCGAATGCCGAGCCCCACACCGCCCAGCCCGGCTCCGCCGGCATCGCCTTGGCGAACATCTTCGCCGCTTTCGCGCTCGGGCCGCCGCTCGCGTCCGCATAGGCCATCATCGCCGAGCTGCCGCCGGGCGATGCGAAACCACCGGCGCGGCCGCCGCTGCCGAAGTCGAGCACGGTGGTCATGAAACTTGTCATGCTCTGGCCGAGGCTCTGGGTCGCGGCCGGCGCGCTCTGGCTTGCGAGCTGGTTGAAGATGGCGCTGACGCCCGCGGCGTTCTGGAAGTAGATCGACTGCAGCGACGCTGGCAGCGTGCCGCCTTTGTTGACCGCATTATTCAGCACAGCATAGATCTGCTGCCCATTGCCATTCACGCCGGTCGCCGGCAGCGAAGGCAGCGCCGCCTGGTTCAGCGTGAGATAGGCGTTCTGGCCGTCATAGCTCAGGCTCGGCGCGACATTGGTGGTGCCGGTCATCGTGGTGCTCAAGCCAGCGAAGCTGCCGCTCACGCCGCCGCCGGTCGAGACGATCGCGATTCGGCTGCCGGCCGCGTACATGCCGCCGGCGAATGTCGCCGTGACCTGGCCCGCCAACGTCGCCGTGCCGGAGACGCTGGTGGTACTGAAGCTGCCTGGCGCGAACTGCAGCGCGTAGGTCGCGCCGCTGGTGAAGGCGAGGCTGCCGAGCACGGCGAGCTTGCCGGCCTGGCCGGTGAGGCCGGTGACCGCCTGGTAGCCCGGCGCCAGGGTGCCGGCGACGCTGACGTCGCCGAGCGTGCCGAGGCCGCTCAGCGTGCCGCCCGCATTGACCGTGATCGGCCCCGTCACCGTGGCGCCGGCCGCGACGACCAGCGCGCCGCCAGTGACGGTGGTGCGGCCGCTATAGCTGTTGGTGCCGGCGAGCACGAGCGTGCCGGAGCCGCTCTTGGTCAGAGATCCCGCCCCCGAGATATCGTTGCTCCAAATGTCGAAGGCGTTGTAGCCACCCTGCGCCGCGTCCATGCTGACGGTGACGGCGCTGTCGAACGCGCCATAGCCGTAGGCCGCCTTGTAGAGGTTGATGCGGCCCCAGCCGTCCCAGGTGTTGCCGTCGAGCAGCGCGTAGCCGGACGGCAGCGCCGTCGTGCGCAGGATTTCGGTGCGCTGTGCGTCGCTCAGATAGGGAAAGCGCGTCAGCAGCAACACCTGCGCCTGCACCGGCACGCTCTCCGGCAGGGTCGTGCTGGCGCCAGCGAGCTGCATCCCATAGGTCATGCGATAGGTGTAGCTCGACGGATCGGTGTTGCTCAGATTCACGTCCTTCGAGGATGCCGTGATCGCGGCCGCGCCGCCCTGACTCTGAAGGATGCAGGCCTGCACGCTGACCGTGCCGCAGGATTGCGACAGATACGACTGCGTCTGGGTATAGGCCTGGTACACGGCATAGGCGCTGGCATTGGCGGGATTGGTCCAATCCAGCCGGGTTGCCGCTGGAATCATACAGCGAATTATAGATGTTGGTCGCGGCGATCGCGGTCGCGAACATGCGGCCGCCGATCACGTCGAGCGGCGAGTGCATGCCGGCGAGAATGCGGTTGTTGCCGAGATCGGCCGCGCGGGCCAGCAGGCTCTGATATTCCTGCGGCACCAGGAAGGCGAGCCCGAGCGCCTGCGTGTAGCCGGAATTGGTGTGGCCGCTGATGAAGCCGCCATCGGCATAGGGGTTGGTGCTGTTGATGATCTGCATCAACGGCGAGGGCACGTTGACGTCGGTCGACAGCCGGTAGGGCCGCGCCGACGCGCCGATGCCGGGCACGTAGTCGCCGACATTGAACTGGGTCGGCTGCAGCACGCCGTTCACGATGGTACCGACATTCGGCACGGTGAGATAGCCGAGGCTGGTGCCGTTCGCCGCGTTCTGCGCGTCGATCATTGCCTGGGTCACGGTGAATCCGCGCACCCAATTGGTCACGTTGCCATAGACCGCAGGCACCGTGAGATTGCCGTAATAGGACGGAACGACGATGTTGGCGGTGTCGGCGGTGGAGAGCCCGGTCTTGGCGGTGGCGTTATAGTTGCCGAACGCCGCCGCGAGCGGGCTCACCGTGGTCTGGGTGACCGATGCGCCGAAGGCGGACGGGTTGGTCACCGGCGCGGTCGAGCCCATGTAGCGCTCGAAGGTGCGCTTGGAAGGCTCGGTCGACGAGTTGGCGCGGACGACATTGTTGACGAAATTGACGGCGGAGGCGAGCGGCGTCGCGGTGCCGTTGCCGAAGCTGGTGGCGCCCCAGCTCGCGCTGTTCAGATAGTTGATGTTGGACTGGAAGTTCTGCAGCGTGTACGGCGCGTAGGTGGTCGGTGTCAGGCTGGTCGGCGTGGTGCCGCTGGCCGATGCGCCGGTGCCGGTCATGAAATACCTGGTGAGAGCGCCGAGGCCGTTCAGCACGCTGTATTGCTGGCTGGTGCGGTCGTCATGGATCGCCTCCAGGGTCTGCGCCGCCGTGCGTGCATTGGTCATGCGGATCACGGTCGCAAGGTTCTGCTCCATGACGCCCGTGCCGTTGGTCAGCTTCGGATCGTTCAGCATCAGGTTGGTATAGGCATCGACCACGTTGACCATGGTCGATCCGACCGTCGCGGTGCTGGAATTGGTGAAGTTCACCGGCGGCGTGGTCGGGATGTCGCCGGCCTTCGCGGCGATGGGCAGCAGCGCCGAGCCCAGCGCGGCATATTTCCAGAACTTCAGATACGCAGACGACGACATTGCAACGGTCCCCAGACAAACGAGATAGATGCCGGACGCGCGGCGCCCGGCGGGGACCAGCCGTAAATTCTGCGACGTTTTGTCCCGCCGCCGTCACTATTTACCGTTTGTTTCAGATTCTTAACGGATTGTTAGCGACGTCCATTCCTTGGTGTCTGTCGTCGGAAAGATACACAATCCAAGGTGATCGCGCGCCCTGCGGCTTCGTGCCGCGCGATTCTTACTAACAAATTGGTGTGGCGCCGATCGGTTCTGCCATCTCGGTTGTATCTGCTGCATACGGTCGGAGCGGCGCCGTTCGCGCGTGAAATGGCGCCCGTCGCCGCGCGCCGGCAGTCCGATGGCTCGCCTGAAATCGGCGCGCCGCCCGTTGAACCCTGCATCCGAGTGCGAGACGTGGGGACATCATGGCGAGCGTGGCTGTCGACCGGCTGCTGATCGAGGCGGCTGATCACTACAATGCAGGGCGGTCTGAGCCCGCGCAGGCGCTCTGCCGCGACATTCTCGATCGTCAGTCGGATCATCTGCCGGCGTTGCATCTCTCGGCGGTCCTCGCTTTCGCCGATGGACGCATGGCCGAGGGCGCGGCGCTGCTGGGCCGTTTGTTTGCGCGCGATCCGGGCCACGCGCCGGCCTATGTGACGCTCGGCGATGCGCTCGCGGTCAAGGGCGAGCGCGACGGCGCGGCCGATGCGTTTGCGCGCGCCGTCGCCTTGCGGCCGCACGATGCCAGCATCCACAGCAAGCTCGGCACCGCGCTGCTCGCGCTGTCGCGCTTCGCCGAGGCCGAGGCTGCCTATCGCCGCGCGCTGGCGCTCGATCCCGCGCTGTCGCATACGCGCTGGAATCTCGCGCTCGCTTTGACCCGTCAGGGACGGATCGCGGAAGCCGAAGCCGCCTATCGCGCGCTGCTCGACCACGATCCGGCCCATCCCGATGGCTGGCGGGCGCTGGCGCATGTGCTGGCCGACCAGCGCCGCTACGATGAGGCCGTACCCGCCTATCGGCAGGCGCTTTCCGCGCAGCCCGCTGATGCCGCCCTTCATGTCAGTCTTGGCGACGTGCTCTACAAGCAGCGGGCCTTCGCCGATGCCGCTCGCCATTATCGCGTTGCCGCCGAGCTCGCCCCCAACGACGCCAACGCCGCGCGGCTGCTCGGGCATGCACTGCACGAGGCCGGACGCGCGACCGAGGCGATCGATGCCTATCGCCGCGCGCAGGCCCTCGACCCGACCGATGTGGTCGTGCTCTCCAATCTCGCCGCCTGCCTGTGCGGTGTCGGCCAGTTCGAGGCCGCCGCCGTGGCCTGCGAGCACGCGCTGGCGCTGCAGCCCGACCACGCTCCGGCGCACACCAATCTCGGCATCATCCATGAGATGCGCGGCGAGATCGACGCGGCGGTGTCGGCGCATCGCCGCGCCGTTGCCGCCGATCCGGCCTATGCCAAGGGCCATGCCAATCTGGCGGTGGCGCTGCGCAATGCCGGCGACATCGACGCCGCGCTGGCCGCCTCGCATCGCGCCGTCGCGCTGGCGCCCGACAATGCGCTCGCCCGCTACAACCACGCGCATTTCCTGCTGATGTGCGGCGATCTCCCGAACGGCTTTGCCGAGCATCGCTGGGGCCGCGACTGTCCGGACCTCTCTGCGGGCATGCCGCGCTTCGATGCGCCGGAATGGCAGGGAGAGCCGCTTGAGGGGCGAACGCTGCTGCTGTTCGCCGAATACGGCATTGGCGATGCGCTGCAGTTCGTCCGCTACATCGATTGCGTCAAGCGGATGGGCGGTTCGGTCGCGCTGCAGGTGCAGCCGGCGATCGCGGCGCTGCTGCGCTGCCTGGAGGGCGTCACCGTGCTGGCGCGCGGCGATAAGCTGCCGCCATTCGACCTGCAGCTGCCGCTGATGGACCTGCCGCGCATCTTCGGCACGACGCTGAAGACCATCCCGGCCGATGTGCCTTATCTCGCCGCAGATCCGATCAAGGTCGCCGCTTGGCGCAACGTGCTCGGCCGCACGCGGGCCTTGAAGGTCGGCGTGGTCTGGGCCGGCAATCCCCGGCACAAGGGCGATCGCCAGCGTTCGCTCGCTGCGCGCGATGTGCTGCCGCGGCTGCTGATGCCCGGCGTCCAGCTCTATTCCCTGCAGAAGGAGCCGCGGCCCGACGATGCGCCCGCGCTGCTGGATCTCGGCAGCGAAATCATCGACCTCGCGCCGCTGCTGAAGGATTTCGCCGAGACGGCTGCCGCCGTCACGGCGCTCGACCTCGTCATTTCCGTCGATACGTCGGTCGCGCATCTCGCCGGCGCGCTTGGCCGCCCGGTGTGGGTGCTACTGCCCTATGCGCTCGACTGGCGCTGGCTGCGCGACCGCGCCGATACGCCCTGGTATCCGACCATGCGGCTGTTCCGCCAGGAGCAGCCGATGGCCTGGGACGGCGTGCTGGCGCGGGCGGCGGCCGAGCTGGCGCGGGTGGCCGCGGGGAAGCGCGAGCGGCTTCTGCCGCGAGATGTCGAGGCGACGTAAGCGAGGCGCGCGAAGCGGGCAGCGGACAATGCGAGTGTGCGCCGCCGCCGACCAGGCGCCAATGCTCTGCGCGAGCGCAGGAACGACGACTCAAAACCAGATCGGCGGGCGACCGAACTCGTTGTTCGCCGCGTCACCCGGGATGAAGAACAACGAGAGCGGCGTGTACAGGCCAATCAAAGGGACGAAAATGCGCAGGCCGGAAAGGCCGGATCGATTGAAGTCGTGAAATCTCTTCGCCATGGCTGCAAACAGGACCCAGGTGATGAGGGCCAGGTTCGCCATACCCACGGCTACTCCAAGCTCTCCCATCATGCGAAGATGAGGCCAGGTCAGCCAGAATACGAGGATTGATCCCGCATATCCAACCAGCATCACCATTGTGTATTGCAATCGGTTGATCCGGCCGGAGAAACTGAAGACGCCACGCAGATAGTTCACGATGCGCTCATGGTTATTGGGATGCCGATCACGGTCGACGCCAGCGCCATGATGGCCTGACGGCTTGGGCACGCGCCGCGTCGCGCATAGCCGTTGCCATGTGAATCCGAGATTTTCAAGTCGGAGAGGCCGTCGCGCGGAAGGCGGCCCCCACGAGCCTAACGCTGCTCGGCCACTAACTCCCGCACCCGCGGCACCACCTCCCGTCCATACAGCTCGATGCTCCGCATCAGCTTCGCATGCGGCAGCGGGCCGGCGGAATATTTCAGCTGAAAGCGCGACAGGCCGAGCGCCTTGATCGTCGCGGCGATCTTCTGCGCCACCGTTTCGGGCGACCCGACATATAGCGAGCCGTGATCGGCCTCCTGAACGAACTCGTCGCGGCCCATCGGCGGCCAGCCGCGCTCGCGGCCGATGCGGTCGCGCATGGTCTTGTAATCAGGCCACAGCTCCGCGCGCGCCTGTTCGTCGGTGTCGGCGACATAGCCCGGCGAATGCACGCCGATCGGCTTCAAGTCGCGGCCGAACTGCTTGATTGCGCGGTGATACAGCTCGACATAGGGCGCGAACCGCTTCGGGTCGCCGCCGATGATCGCGAGCATCAGCGGCAGCTCGTAATGCGCGGCGCGCACCACCGACTCCGGGCTGCCGCCGACGCCGATCCAGGCCTTCAGCCGTCCATGCTCGACCGGCGGATAGACCAGCTGCTCGCGCAGCGGCGGGCGCAGATTGCCTTGCCAGGAGAGCGGCTGCTGCGGCAGCAGGCTGACGAACAGATCGAGCTTCTCCTCGAACAGCGCTTCGTAGTCCTTCAGGTCGAAGCCGAACAGCGGAAAGGACTCCGTGAAGGAGCCGCGGCCGAGGATGACCTCGGCGCGTCCGTTGGACACCGCGTCGAGCGTGGAGAAGCGTTGGAACACGCGGATCGGATCGTCGGAGCTCAGCACCGTCACCGCCGAGCCGAGCTTGATCTTCGTGGTGCGCGCCGCGATCGCCGCCAGCGCCACCTCAGGTGCCGAGATCGCGAAGTCGCCGCGATGATGCTCGCCGAGCCCGATGAAGTCGAGCCCGAGCTGGTCGGCCAGCACCGCCTCCTCGACCACGTCGCGGATCACCTGGGCATGCGTGGCCAGCGCGCCATCAGCGCCGTGCGTGACGTCGCCAAAGGTGTCCAGGCCGAATTCGAGTGCTGTGGTCATGTGCCATTCCATTGCGTCGCGCCGTCATACGGCGTCTCGCTGTCAGCTGGAAGGGGCGGAGCCGGATTGCAAGCCGGCTGTGGCGAAACACAGGGTTTCGCTGTTGCGGCGACAGCCAAAATGCGCGTGACTTGTCTGCCTGCGTCTTGTGGCACGTCATGCCCGGGCTTGTCCCGCCTGCGCGGCCGAAGCCGCTTCGGCGCGGCGAAGGCCCGGGCATCCACGTCGATCCACGTCCGCAGGTCGACGTGGATGGCCGGGACAAGCCCGGCCATGACGGTGTAGAGAGGATGAGCCCTCATGCCGTCTCCGCAGCCAGTGCGGACCAAAATTTCACTTTCGTTTTTCCAGAAAACATGCTTTGCTGCGTCCATCCTGCCTCATCGATGAGGGGCGTGCGCGCGGTCGTCACGAGACGCGAGGCGGGGATGCGGTGGCCGGAGCGGGTCGCAGCGTGGCTTGGCCGCGCCGACGAACGATCCGCTGCGGACGGTCAAGCCGTGTGGTCCTGGCCTCCCGATGCTGAGGCCTGCGCAATGCGCGTCGCGCATTGTCGCAAACGGGGGCAAGACAGCCGGTCCCCGGGGAGAGCACGGAGCAGCCGTAAGCCCATCGCGCAGGGAATGCCGGTTGATCGGCTGAACCTGTGGTTCCTGCCGCCTGCTTTTTTTTCCGCAGGCGGGCCATGGGCGAGGCCTTCGCCCGGCATTCCCTGCACCCTCACATTGTCGAGGGTGTTCCGTCCTGCAAGACTCGGGCGCAACCGGCCGCGGGAACGCGAGCGCATGCCGATGCGAAGCCATTCTGCCCGGCCACGGCCGCTGTGCTGACCATGCGGTCATGCCATGCCAAAAAATGGGCGTGTGAACCGGCTGCGCATCACCTAGGCTTGCTGCAGCTTCTCCATGGGACGGCGCGCATGACGTCAGTTGCGGACTATCAGATCTTCGAAGCCGGCGACGTCGTGCTGCAATCGGGCGCAACGGTTCCGTCGCTGCGGCTCGCCTACAAGACCTATGGCACGCTGAACGCGGCCAAGGATAACGTCATCCTCTATCCGACGTCGTTCGCCGCCCAGCATGTCGACACCGATTGGCTGATCGGACCCGGCAACATTCTCGATCCCGACAGATACTTCGTCATCATCCCGAACCTGTTCGGTAACGGCCTGTCGACCTCGCCCTCGAACATTCCACCCGGCGATGCGCCGTTTCCTGCGATCAGCTATCACGACGCCGTCGCGATGCAGCGACGGCTGCTGGAGGAGCAGTTCGGCATCACCAGGATCGCGCTGGTCTATGGCTGGTCGATGGGCGGCATGCAGGCCTATCATTGGGCCGCCTGTCATCCCGACATGGTCGAGCGCGCCGCCGTCGTGTGCGGCAGCGCGCGCTGCTCGCCTTACAATCATCTGTTCCTCGATGCGGTGAAGGCGGCGCTGATCGCCGATCCCGCCTACAAGGATCGCTACTTCGTCGCCAAGCCCGTGGCTGGCCTGCGCGCGATGGGCCGCATCTATGCCGGCTGGGCGATGTCCTATGAGTTCTACCGCGACGAGGTCTGGCGCGAGCAGGGCTTCGCCGCGCAGGAGGACTATCTCGCTGCGACCTGGGACACCGCCTTCGTGCATCGCGACGCGAACAACCTGCTGGCGCAGATCGCGATCTGGCAGAACGGCGATATCAGCCATTGCTCCGCCTTCGGCGGCGATCTCGATCGCGCGCTGTCGGCCATCACCGCGCATATGCTGCTGATGCCGGGACAGACCGATCGCTATTTCGACTGGCGCGACAATGAGCGCGAGCTGCCGAAGCTGGTCAACGCCCGCTCCGCCGTGCTGCGGCCGATCCCCTCGATCCACGGCCATCGCGCCGGCAATCCGATCCGCATCGCCGCCGATCGCGACTTCATCAAAGCCACTATCTCGACCCTTCTGCAGAGCTGACAGCTGAGTCCGACATGACCGATGTGCCCACTGACGAGTTCGCGCCCCGCCCGAAGCTGTTGACCCCGCCGGTGCTGCAGGAGCTCTGCAGGCGCTCCAACCTGCAAGGTGCGCTGCGCACGCTCGGTCACTACGGCGCAATCATCCTGGTTGGCATCCTGGTCGCGTGGATCGCATCGGCGTATGGCGTGCTGTGGGCGCTGCCCTTGCTGCCGGTGCAGGGCGTGCTGGTCGCGTTCCTGTTCATGGCCGTGCACGAGACGGCGCACAAGACGGCGTTCGACAGCCGCAGGCTGAATGTCGTGATCGGCAACCTGTCCGGCTTCCTGATCGGGCTGCCCTACGACTATTACTGCCTGTTCCACTGGGAGCATCATCGCCACACCCAGGATCCCCAGCGCGATCCAGAGCTGATCGTCGGCCCCAAGCCGCGCTCGGAGACGCAGCTCGCGATCGCCTATTCCGGCCTGGTTCAAGTCGCCGGCCGGCTCAGGCTGGTGCTGACGCATGCCGTGACCGGCGAGGTGACGGTGCCCTGGGTGCCCGCCGGCCGCCGTGCCGCCATCGTGCGCGAGGCGCGCGCTTACGTCGCCGGCTACGCGCTGCTGCTGGTCGGCTCGCTCGTGCTGCACAGCGCGCTGCTGCTGTGGGTCTGGGTGCTGCCGCTGCTGCTCGGACAACTGATCTTGCGGCCCTATCTCTACGCCGAGCACACCGGCTGCGATCACACCAGGAGCGCCTTCCAAAACACCCGCACCACCTTCACCACGCGCGCCGTGCACTGGCTGACCTGGAACATGCCCTATCACGTCGAGCACCACGCCTATCCGGCCGTGCCGTTCCACGCCCTGCCGAAGCTGCATGCGATCGTCGACGGCGAGATCAAATATCGCGGGCAGGGCTATCTCGCCGTGACGCGCCAGACCTGGGCGTGGTTTTGCGCGCAGTGGGTGAGGTGAAGCCGAGACATGATGAGATCAGCTCTCGCGAGAAACTTAAGGCTCACCTCACCTCTCCCCGCAAGCGGGGCGAGGGAGCGGACCGCCGTCGCAGCCAGAGATCGGGTCAAATGGTCAGATGGGGGGTAAGGCACCAACAGCCTGGGTCAAGGACAGCAGAAGATCCGCTCACCGCCAGCGCTCGCGCATGCGGGCGCCGAGATCGATCCGCGGACCCTGGCTCGCCATTGCCACGCCAGCCTGCACGCGTGGCCAGCTGGCGCGGTCGAACAGCGCCACCAGGGCCTCCGGAATGAACCGTGTGCGCGAGGCGTAGACATGACGATCGCCGCGCACCGGCTGGCCATGAACGAAGAAGCGCTGCGGCACCAGGAGATGCAGATCGTCCTTGGCGCGGGTCATCGCGACGTAGAGCAGCCGGCGCTCCTCCTCCAGTTCGGCGCTGGAGCCGGCGCCGAGATCGGACGGCATGCAGCCATCGACGACGTTGAGCACGTGCACCGAATTCCACTCCATGCCCTTGGCGGAATGGATGGTGGACAGGATCAGATAGTCCTCGTCCAGCAGCGGCACCCCGGCCTGGTCGGAGGTCGCGTCGGGCGGGTCGAGCGTCAGCTCGGTGAGGAAGCGCTCGCGCGAGGGGTAGCCGCTCGCGATCTGCTCCAGCTGCAGCAGATCGGCGCTGCGCATCTCGGCATCCTCATGCACGCGCTCGAGATGCGGCTGATACCATTGCCTGACGCGCGCGATATCGGCAGGCCAGTCCGAGACCCGCAACTGTTCCAGGGTGCGCACGAACGCCGTCCAATCCTCACCGGCGCGCGCCGGCGCCGGCTGTGCGCACAGCGCACCGATCGGATCGGCGCTGTCGCCGGCGGCATCGAGCAGCCGCTGTGCCGAGGCGGGGCCGATGCCGGGGATCAGATGCAGCACGCGGAAACCGGCGATGCGGTCGCGTGGGTTCTCGATGAAGCGCAGGCAGGCCAGCATATCCTTGACATGCGCCGCATCGAGGAACTTCAGCCCGCCGAACTTCACGAACGGGATGTTGCGGCGTGTCAGCTCGACCTCCAGCGGTCCGCTATGCGACGACGTCCGGAACAGCACCGCCTGCTGCTTCAGCACGATGCCTTCTTCGCGCTTGGCCAGCACCTGTTCCACGATGTAGCGCGCCTGGTCGGCCTCGTCGCGCACGGTCACCAGTTGCGGCTTGCGGGAAGCGGTGCGGTCGGTCCACAAATTCTTGGTGAAGCGCTCGCGCGCCAGCCCGATCACGGCATTGGCGGCGGACAGGATCGGCTGGGTCGAGCGATAGTTGCGGTCGAGCGTGACGATGTCGGCGCGCGGGCTGAACTGATCGGGAAATTCCAGGATGTTGCGCACGGTGGCGGCGCGGAACGCGTAGATCGACTGCGCGTCGTCGCCGACGACCGTGAGCCCCACCCCGTCAGGCTTCAAGCCGAGCAGGATCTGCGACTGCAGCCGGTTGGTGTCCTGGTATTCGTCGACCAGCACGTGGTCGAAGCGCTCGCCGATCTCGCGGGCGATGCTGTCGTCAGCCATCATCTGCGCCCAATAGAGCAGCAGGTCGTCATAATCGAGCACGGCGTTCGCCTGCTTGGCCTCGACATAGGCCGCGAACAGCCCCTTCAATTCGCTGGCCCATTCCGCGCACCACGGAAAATGCCGCACCAGCGCCTCGTCCAGCGTCATGTCGGCATTGACGCAGCGCGAGTAGATCGCGAGGCAGGTGCCTTTGGTCGGGAAGCGCCGCTGCGTGTTGGACAGGCCGCGCTCATGCCGCACCAAATTCATCAGGTCGGCGGAATCTTCGCGATCATGGATGGTGAAGACCGGATCGAGGCCGATGCGCTCGGCGTAGTCGCGCAGCATCCGCGCGCCGAGCCCGTGAAACGTGCCGGCCCAGGTCAGTCCCGCGGTGATCGCCTCGGCCTGGCCGCCGAGCACCTTGCGGGCGATGCGCTCGACGCGGCGGCTCATCTCGGCGGCGGCGCGGCGCGAGAATGTCATCAGCAGGATGCGGCGCGGATCGGCGCCGTTGACGAGCAGGTGCGCGACGCGATGCGCCAGCGTGTTGGTCTTGCCGGAGCCCGCGCCGGCGATGATCAGCAGCGGCGGGCCCGGTGCGGCACCCGCGCCGCCATGCTCGACGGCACGGCGCTGCTCCGGATTGAGATCGTCGAGATATGTCGCCGCAACGGCCTGCACGAATCGTCCCTCAATCTGCGAGAATCCGCGATTTGCCGCGCCGACGCAACGACATGGCGCCGTCGCTGCAGCGTTTTACATGATTCGCAACCGGTCTTTTTTGCCACGGTTGCCCACAGAGCGTCAGCCACCCGCTTGCGCCGGCGCGCGCGGACTCCTATCCAATCAGCCCCGTCACGAATCTCGGAAGAACACCGTGTCGAATTTTGCCTCCATCATCGCTGCTGAGCTCTCCGTCAGGGATGCCCAGGTCCAGGCCGCGATCGACCTGCTCGACGGCGGCGCGACCGTTCCGTTCATCGCGCGCTACCGCAAGGAAGCGACGGGCATGCTGGACGACACGCAGCTGCGCACGCTCGAGGAGCGGCTGCGTTATCTGCGTGAGATGGATGCGCGGCGCACCGCGATCATCGAGAGCATCAAATCGCAGGGCAAGATGACGCCCGAGATCGAGCTGGCGCTGGCGACCGCCGACACCAAGGCGCGTCTCGAAGATATCTATCTGCCGTTCAAGGAGAAGCGCCGCACCAAGGCGCAGATCGCCAAGGAGGCCGGGCTCGAGCCGCTCGCCGACATGCTCATCGGCGATCCGATGAAGAATCCGGAAGACGAGGCGAAGGCCTTCATCAAGAAGGACGGCGACAATCCGGTCAAGGACGTCAAGGCGGCGCTCGATGGCGCCCGCGCGATCCTGGTCGAGCGCTTCGCCGAGCACGCCGACCTCGTTGGCTCGCTGCGCGAGGAGATGTGGACCCGCGGCGCCGTCAAATCGACGGTGCGCCACGGCAAGAAGACCGAGGGCGCCAAGTTCGCCGACTATTTCGACTTCTCCGAGCCGTTCACCAAACTGCCGTCGCACCGCATCCTGGCGATGCTGCGCGGCGAGAAGGAGGATGTGCTGCAGCTCGACTTCGGTGATGGTGAGCCGGAGGATTCGAAGGACCCTTCGCTGTATGAGAACCGCATCGCGGTGACCTTCGGCATCTCGCGCCAGGGCCGCCCGGCCGATCAGTTCCTGTCGGACTCCGTGCGCTGGGCCTGGCGGACCCGCATCAAGACCTCGCTGGCGCTCGATATCCGCATGCGGCTGTGGCAGGAGGCCGAGAAGGAGGCGGTGCGCGTGTTCGCCGCGAACCTGCGCGATCTCCTGCTCGCCGCGCCCGCCGGCGGCCGCGCCACGCTCGGGCTCGATCCTGGGTTCCGCACCGGCGTCAAGGTCGCGGTGATCGATCGCACCGGCAAGTTCGTCGATCACGCCACGATCTATCCGCATGAGCCGCAGCGGCAGTGGAACGAGAGCATGCTGACGCTCGCGCAGCTCTGCATCAAGCATCGCATCGAGCTGGTCGCGATCGGCAACGGCACGGCATCGCGCGAGACCGAGAAGCTGGTCAACGATCTGATGAAGCTGAAGCCGGATCTCAAGCTGACCAAGGCGATCGTCTCGGAAGCCGGCGCGTCGGTCTATTCGGCCTCCGAATTCGCGGCCAAGGAGTTTCCGAATCTCGACGTCTCGATCCGCGGCGCGGTCTCGATCGCCCGCCGCCTGCAGGATCCGCTCGGCGAGCTCGTCAAGGTGCCGCCGGCCTCGATCGGCGTCGGGCAATATCAGCATGACCTCAACCAGTATGAGCTGGCGCGGGCGCTCGATGCCACCGTCGAGGACTGCGTGAACGCGGTCGGCGTCGATCTCAACACCGCGTCCGCACCGCTGCTGGCGCGCGTGTCGGGCATCGGCGAGAGCCTGGCGCAGAACATCGTGGCGCATCGCGATGCCAATGGGCCGTTCCCGACCCGCGACAAGCTCAAGGAGGTGCCGCGGCTCGGACCGAAGGCGTTCGAGCAATGCGCCGGCTTCCTGCGCATCCGCGACGGCGACAATCCGCTCGATGCCTCCGGCGTGCATCCGGAATCCTATCCGGTCGTGAAGAAGATACTCGAGACCACCAAGAGCGACATCAAGGTGCTAATCGGTGACAGCAAGACCCTGAAGACGCTCAATCCGTCGAAGTTCGCCGACGAGCGCTTCGGTGTGCCGACCGTCACCGATATCATCAAGGAGCTGGAGAAGCCCGGCCGCGACCCGCGTCCCGAGTTCAAGACCGCGACCTTCCAGGAGGGCGTCGAGAAGATCACTGATCTCAAGCCCGGCATGATCCTGGAAGCGACCGTCACCAACGTGGCGGCGTTCGGCGCTTTCGCCGATATCGGCGTGCATCAGGACGGCCTCATCCACATCTCGGCGATGTCCGAGAAGCGCATCAACGATCCGCGCGAGGTGGTGAAGCCGGGCCAGGTCGTGAAGGTCAAGGTGCTCGACGTCGACGTGCCGCGCAACCGCATCTCGCTGACCTTGCGGCTATCCGATCCGCTGCCGCCGAAGGGTGAGAAGCGCACCAGCGCGCGGCCGCCGGCGGCGGCGCGCATGACCACGCGCGAGGAGAAGCCGGCGGGCGGCGGCGCGTTCGCCGCGGCGATGGCCAAGGCGGTGGAGCGGCGCAAGGGCGCGTAAGCGCTGCGCTTGATCTTTCCCGTCAACACGGGCCGCGGAATTGACCTTCCTTCCGCGGCCTTGCCTAAAAAGAACGGGGCGCTGCCTTCCCTGTCGTCGTCGCGATGCCTACCTTCATCGCCAGGTCGACAGGGGACCGGGTATGGCAAACCGCACCGTGATCATTGCCGGCGCAACCGGCCTCGTCGGCCGGGAGATTCTTGACGGCTTGCTGGCCGATCCCGTCATTGACCATGTGCACGTCCTCGGCCGCCGAGCGCCTCCGGTCGTGTCGCCCAAGCTGACGGCCCATGTCGTCGACTTCGCCGCATTGCCGCCGCTGCCATCCGCTGACGAGCTCTATCTGGCGCTTGGCACCACGATCAAAATCGCCGGCAGCCAGGCGGCCTTCCGCGCCATCGATCATGACGCGAATCTTGCGGTCGCCAAGGCTGCTCTCGCGAGCGGCACCAGGCGCGTCGGCCTCGTCAGCGCGATGGGCGCCGATGCGACGTCGCGCATCTTCTACAGCCGCGTGAAAGGTGAGCTCGAGAACGATCTGACCGCGCTGCCCTTCACGGGGCTGGTGATCGCACGGCCATCGCTGCTCGTCGGCGCGCGGGCCGAGCTCGGCCAGCCGAACCGGCCCGGCGAGGAATGGGGCAACAGGCTGTCCAGATTGCTCGGCGTCCTGATCCCGCCCGACTACAAGCCCATCAAGGCGGCAGACGTCGCGGCAGCGCTGCTGGCCGCGGTCCCCTCGGCCACGGGGGCCATGGTGCTCTCGTCGGGCGCGATGCGCCGGTGATCTTGCACGCCGCCCTTTGCAGAGCCATGCAGCCATCCCCGATTATGGGAATCGAAAAATCGGGATCCACGGCAATCGGTTGTTGCGTGACCTTGCTGCCGAGTCGGCGGCTCTGTCCATCTACGGGCTTCGAAGCACCATACATGACTAATTAGTGTCAGATCCGTAGTTCCACGGAGCTTCTTCGCACCGGCGGATCAGCTTTTCTTAATCGGAAGCGGGTCTCATTATCGGAGTGCAACCGAATCGTCCCAGCATTCGCAGTCGACGGCGCATTCCCAGGAAAGATCGATGATACCGCGTAGCCTCACCGCACGTTCTCTGTCGCTTGGCACCGCGCTCGCTCTCATCATCGGCTTCACCGGCGCAGCCCTCGGCGCCGCCCTTGTCGGCGAGACCAAGCAGGTCACGTTGCAGCAGAAAGGCCCGTCGGGCACCGATGCGCTGAAGGCGCTGTATCGTCGTCCCGCGACGATCCCATTTCCGAAGGACAATGCTTACACGCCGGAAAAGGCCGCGCTCGGCAAGAAGCTTTATTTCGACACTCGCCTGTCGGTCTCGATGGCGCAATCCTGCGCCAGCTGCCACAGCCCGAGCTTCGGCTGGGGTGATGGGCTGGCGGTCGGCGTCGGCAACGGCATGCACAAGCTCGGCCGTCATTCGCCGACCATCGTGAATGCGGCCTGGGGCGAGATCTTCATGTGGGATGGCCGGCTCGCGACGCTCGAAGATCAGGCGCTGGGACCGATCCAGGCTGCCGGCGAGATGAACATGCCGCTGGATCACCTGATGCAGCGGCTTAGCGCCATTCCCGACTACAAGCCGCTGTTCGATTCTGCCTTCCCGCGCGAAGGGATGACACCGAAGACGCTGGCCAAGGCGATTGCCACCTATGAACGTACGGTCGTTTCCGAACGTGCGCCGTTCGACGCCTGGATCGACGGCGATGAGAAGGCGATTTCAGAGGAAGCCAAGCGCGGCTTCGCGCTGTTCAACGGCAAGGCGCAATGCATGACCTGTCACGAAGGCTGGAACTTCACCAATGACGGCTTCCAAGACATCGGTCTGCCGAGCAAGGATGTCGGGCGCGGCGAGTTTGCTCCCGGCGTCATCAAGATGCAGCACGCCTTCAAGACGCCTGGCCTGCGCGAGATCACGCGCCGCGCGCCCTTCATGCATGATGGCTCGCTGGCAACGCTCGAACAGGTGATCGACCACTACGACAGCGGCGGCGTCGACCGGCCAAGCCGCTCGGACCTGATGCGCCCGCTCGGCCTTACGGCGCAGGAGAAGTCCGACCTCGTTGCCTTCCTGAAGACTCTCACCAGCAATCTCACCCCGACGGCCGCCCCGGTGCTGCCGCGCTAATGACGGGAAACACCAATGTATCGAGCACGAACCGCTCTCGCCCTCGCGGTCGTCGCGGGCCTCTCCACCGGCGCGCTGGCCGCCACCCAGGTCATTCACCAGCAGGGGCGCGCCTTCTCGGAGGAAAGCGTCACCGTGACGAAAGGCGGTGCCATCACTTTCCTGAATGATGACACGATTCCCCACAACATCATGTCGACCAGCAAGGGCAACGAGTTCAATCTTGGCTCCCAGCCTCCCGGCGCGTCCACCGACGTCACCTTCAAGGAGACCGGTGACGTTGCCGTCATCTGCGCGATCCATCCGCGCATGAAGATGACCGTCAAGGTCGTCGACTAGTTCTGGAGCGCTGACGAATGTCGATCCGGTTGAGGATCCTCGCGGTCCTGAGCATCATGCTCACATTGGCCTGCGGCCTTGCGCTCTACGGCCTGCGCGGCATCACCTCGGCCGGCGATCTCGTCGTCCGTCTCTATGACGGGCCACTGATGGCGATCAATCACGCCCGCTCGGTCCATGCCGAGCTGAATGCGGCCTTGCTGATCCTCAACCGGGCGGAGACCGTCGGAACCTCGAAATCGTCGGCCGACAGATTCGAGAAGCTCGTGAAGGCCATGTCGGAGGATCTCGACATCGTGCGCGAGCGGGTGAAGTCGAGCAGCGTCGATGCGGCCCGCGAGCAGGCGGCCAAGAAGTTGCGTGACTGGTCCGATGCTGCACTGAAGCTGCTCAAGCCTGCCCCCGAGGGCGTCACAGAAATCCCGACCACATTTCTGCTCAGCAAGCTCGGCAACGAAGCCCTGGCGACAGTCGACGACCTTGTCGAACTGGTCGCTGCCTATGGCTACGAATATCGCAACGAAGCCGAGTCCCATGTTGCCAGCTCGCGCACGATGATGATGACCGCGACCGGCATGACGCTGGTACTCGGGCTTGTTCTCGCGCTCGGCTTTGCCTACTCGCTGAGCCGTCCGATCATTTCGCTAGAGAAGGCGATGATCCGGCTTGCCGATGGTGACTTCGACGTCGTTCTCCCCGGAGTCAGACGCAAGGACGAGATCGGCCATGTGGCGCGCGCGGTCGAGCGTTTCAAGCTGCTGGCGGCCGAACGCGCGCAGCGCGAGGTCGAGGCCAAGCTTGTGCAGGATCAGGCCATCGCGGAGCAGCGCAAGGCGGACATGCACCGGCTCGCCGATACGTTCGAAGCGGCGATCGGCGAGATCGTCAGGACGGTGTCGGCGACGTCCGACGATGTCGAGTCCTCGGCGACCGCGCTGACCGGAACCGCCGACCGCGGACGCCAACTGGCGGAAGTCGTGGCGGGGGCCTCGGAAGAAGCGTCCACAAATGTGCAATCGGTCGCGTCAGCAACCGAGGAGCTGTCCTCGTCCGTCAATGAGATCAGCCGACAGGTGCAGGAATCGGCCCGCATGGCCGGAGAGGCTGTCGAGCAGGCCCGCAACACGACTGATCGCGTGGGTGAGTTGTCCAAAGCAGCGAACCGGATCGGCGACGTCGTCGAGCTCATCAACGCGATCGCCGGCCAGACCAACCTGCTGGCGCTCAATGCGACCATTGAGGCCGCGCGAGCCGGCGAGGCCGGCCGCGGCTTTGCGGTGGTGGCGTCCGAGGTGAAGGCGCTGGCCGAGCAGACGGCAAAGGCCACGGGTGAGATCGGTCAGCAGGTTGCGGGCATCCAGGCGGCCACACAGGAATCGGTGAGTGCGATCAGCCAGATCAGCTCGACGATCGAGCGCCTGTCCGAGGTGTCGTCGGCCATCGCTTCCGCGGTGGAGGAGCAGGGCGCTGCGACCCAGGAGATCTCCCGCAACATCCAGCACGCCGCACAAGGCACGCAGGAAGTCTCGACCAACATCACCGATGTGAAGCGCGGAGCGAGCGATACGGGGGATGCTTCTGCGACGCTGTTGTCGGCGGCGAGGTCGCTCGCCAATGACAGCAAGCGGCTGCGCACCGAAGTCGACCGATTCCTCGCCACCGTGCGGGCCGCGTAGTCCGCGGGTCCGATGTACAGAAGCCGGGTCGGCATTCGTCCGGCGCGGCGAACTCCTCGTGGCGTGCGGCGGCGCAACAGCCCAGCTGCAGCCGCGCTGGCCTGCCTCTCCGGACTGGAGCATTCAATTACCATTCGATCTCGTGATGGTGAGGCTTAATCTCTCATCTACCAATCGGAACTATGATTCTAATCATTGGGGTGCGCTGGCGCGAAGCAGATTGGGTGCGGGCTTGTTTAAATTAGTATCAGTTGTCGTGCTCGCGGCTCTGGCGTCGTATCTACCGCAACAATCGATGGCGGCACCGCGCATGCTCTCGGTGGCGTACAATGCGCAGCCGCAAAGCCCGCAGCAGATGGCTGCGGACGAGGTCCGCGCCAAGCTCGTTGGAGCGGCCAGCAAGTCTTTCGTCGTCGATGAGCGCGGCGGCGGCGCGCTCGGCAGCGAAACGGCGATCCTGGCAGCAACGCGCAGCGGCGCGGTCGACGTCTCCGTGCTCTCCGGTCCAGTCCTTGGCCCGGTGGTGCCTGAAATGGGCATGTTCGATATTCCATTCCTGTTCCGCGATGCAGCCCATGCCAAGGCCGTGGCCGAAGGGCCGGTCGGTGCCGGGGTGGCCGCCAAGTTCGCCGACAAGGGCCTGGTGCTGCTCGCGGTCGGGCTGCATGGCTTTCGCAACATCACCAACTCAAAGCGGCCGATCGTTACGCCGGACGACGTGAAAGGCTTGAAGATCCGCGTGCTGCCGAATGCCGTCTATCAGATGACGTTCAAGGCTCTCGGCGCCGACGTCGTGCCGATGGATTTCCCCCTGGTCTATGCCGCGCTCAAAGACGGCCGGCTTGACGGCCAGGAGAATCCGATCGCGACCATCGCGTCGAGTCGCTTCGACGAGGTCCAGAAGCATCTCACGCTCACGGGCCATTTCTTCTCGCCGGTCGCCATCGTCGCCAACCGAGCGATGTTCGAGCAGCTCGATGCCTCTGAGCGTAGCGCGCTCATCGCCGCTGCCAAAAGCGCGGCCGAGGTGACGTGGACGTCGAAGATCAATACTGAGAAACTCGATCTGTTGCGCCAAAAGGGCATGCAGGTTGTCGAGACCTTCGATCGCAGGGCTTTTGTCGAAGCGATGAAACCGCTCGAGCCGGAGTTCGAGAAGCGCTTCGGCAAGGAAGCGCTTGCCGCGATCCGATCCACGCCCTGAAACAGCCAGGTCCTGCCATGAAGATGTATTCGCTAATGTCCTGGCTCGGTATACGCCCGCGCATCTTTGGCGGCTTTGCCCTGATCCTCAGCTTCCTGGTGGTGCTCGGCGGCTTTGCCAAGATCCAGGTCGAGCATATCGGCAGCACGGTCGACGAGCTGGTTGCGAGCGGCGCGGCCGATGCCGGAATGTCCCAGGTCCGCGCAGCCGTGCTCAATGCCAACGGCCTGGTGGAGAAGTTCATCCGCACCTGGAATGTCGCCGACAAGGACGCGGCCACCAAGGCGATCGATACGGTCGGTCAACTGACGGAGCAGGTCGAGCGGGACTCCGGAAAGCTCCAGGCCATCGCCCAGGGCGTCGGCGCGATACGGAGTGCGATCGCGACCTACCGGACGTCGTTCGCGGCTGCGGCGGATGCCGTCGACCGGTTGCGCGCAGCGACGAACAAGACCGACGCGCTCGGCGCTGTGGCAGGCGTCAATGCGGCCGGCATCCAGGTGGCCCTCGCCAATCGCTCCGGATCGCCGATGCTGCTCAATCCGATGCGGCTGGCGGCCGTTGTGGACGGCGTTCGTGTGACGTTGATGCGTCACAACGCCAGCTTTTCCGGCGGTGATGCTGACGATGCCCGCCTTGCTTTTCGCTACGCCAATCTGGCGATCGCGGATACTGAGGCCGAAATTGCCGGACTCGTCGAACCCAAATTGGCCTCGCTGGTTGCAGCGCTGAAGGAAGCGCTGACGGCGAACGCCGCCGCGCTCGAGGATGTCGTGAAGGTGGCCGCCGAATTGCGCGGCAAGCAGACCGAGCTCGCCAGCGCCAGCGCCACGATCGACGCGCAGGTCAGCCGCATCAACCAGCAGCTCGCGACGACGCGTGCGGAGCAGGGCGCCCGGACCAGGGTCACCGTCGATGATACCAAGCAGACTGTGATTGCGACGGCCGGCGGCGCGCTCGCACTCGGGGCTTTGCTGGCGTGGCTGATCGGCAGCAGCGTCTCGAGCCCGATCCGCAACATGACCGAACGCATGCAGTCGCTGGCCGCAGGCGAGCTGGAGCAGCCGATTCCGGGGGGCGAGCAGCGCAACGAGATCGGCCGGATGGCGCGTGCCGTGGAGGTGTTCCGCGACAATGCACTCGCGGTCCTGCGCATGGAGCAGGAGGCCGCGGCCCAGCGCGGAGCATCGGAAGCCGAGCGCGCCCGGATGATGGCTGATCTGGCCGGGCGCTTCGAACAGGGCATGCATGGCGTCATCACCGGCGTCGGCGGCCGCGCGACCGAGATGGGCCAGAGCGCGAGTGAGCTGGCGCGTGTGGCCGAACGCGGCCGTGGCTTGGCGGAAGCCGTGGCCAGCCGCGCCGAGCAGGCCTCGGTGAACGTGCAGACAGTGGCCTCGGCCACCCAGGAGCTCGCAGCTTCGATCCGCGAAATTTCCGGACAAGTACAGCGTTCGGTGACGGTCTCCACCCGCGCCACGCACGAGACGCAGCGAACCTCCGAATTGATCAATGGGCTGTCGAGCGCAGCCGAGCGGATCGGAACCATCGTGCAGCTGATCCAGGCGATCGCGAGCCAGACCAACCTGCTGGCGCTCAATGCGACCATCGAGGCGGCCCGTGCCGGCGAGGCGGGCAGGGGATTTGCGATCGTCGCCAGCGAGGTGAAAAATCTGGCGTCGCAGACGGCACAGGCGACCGAGCAGATCTCGAGTCAGATCGCCACCATTCAGAGCGCTACCGAAGAGACGGTCGGGGCGATTGCCCAGTTCGGCACCACGGTGCGCGAGATCGCCGAGATCTCCAATGCAATCGCTGCGGCGGTCGAGCAGCAGGGCGCCGCCACCAGCGAGATCGCGCGCAATGTCGAGCAGGCCGCCAGCGGCACCGCGGCCGTGACGCAGGAGATCGGCGACGTTCGCAACGTGGCTGGACAGACCGATGCGGGCGCCGAAGCGGCGCTGGCGACCGCTGCCGCGCTCCAGCAACAGGCGGAATCGCTGAAGAGCAATGTGGCGGATTTCCTGCGGACGATCCGCACCGCGGCTTGACTGCAGCGAGACGGTGGTCCGACGGGCGGCGATAATCGCCGCCCGCTCGGATGATGGGAGTTGACCCTCCGCGGGCCGCAGCCGCAAGCTGACGGAATGACCGGATCGCCATTGCATTCTCTCACCATCGCTGTCGACGGGGCCGGCGCGATATCGGCCTTGCTGCTGGCTCCGCCGCAGATGCGGGCATGCTTCGTGTTCGCTCATGGCGCCGGTGCAGGCATGACGCACGGCTTCATGACGGACACGGCCGAAAGCCTCGCCGCACGCGGCGTCGCAACGCTGCGTTTCCAGTTTCCCTACATGGAGAAGGGCAGCAAGCGTCCCGACCCGCCCGCGCTGGCGCAGGCGGCGGTGCGGGCCGCTGTCGCCGAAGCCGCGCACCTCTATCCGGATCTGCCGCTGATCGCGGGTGGCAAATCCTTCGGCGGTCGGATGACATCGCAGGCGCAATCCGTGCGTCCGCTGCCGCGGGTTGTAGGCCTCGCCTTCTTCGGCTTTCCGCTGCATCCGGCCGGCAAACCGTCGGTGAGCCGTGCCGATCATCTCGATGCGATCGCGGTGCCGATGCTGTTTTTGCAGGGCACGCGCGACAAGCTGGCCGACATCGCACTGCTGGAGCCCGTCGTCAGTCGGCTGGGGCCGCTGGCGACGCTGCATGCGATCGACCAGGCCGATCACGGCTTTCATGTTCCCGCACGCTCCGGCCGCAACGATCAGGCGGTCATCACGGAGCTGACCGGAGCATTCGCAGCATGGCTGAATGGCTTGATAGCGGCACGCGAAAGCTGACGCGGCAAGGATTGCTCGAACCTCGGTCCCAAAATTTGCCGCGACAACAAGCGGGAAATATTGCAACAAGTCTGCGCCACCGGCGGTCGGGCCCGCCTGTGACCGGATCTTGGAGAGCTGGATGTTCGGATACGCCAAAGTCGTGCTGGGAACCTTCCTCGCCCTGGCTTCAATCGCCGCTGCGCGCGCCGAAGAGGCTAAGATTCGCATCGGCGTGCTCAGGCTGTCGTCATCCGCCCCGGTCTTCATCGCGCTCGACAAGGGCTATTTCCGCGACGCCGGGCTGGATGTCGAGCTCAAGTTCTTCGATGCGGCACAACCGATTGCGGTCGCGACGGCTACCGGTGATGTCGACGTCGGCGTCACCGCGTTCACGGCCGGCCTCTACAATCTCGCAGGCAAGGGAGCCTTGAAGATCATTGCCGGGATGAGCCGCGATCGTCCCGGCTTCCCGCTGATCGGCTACTTCGCCAGCAACAAGGCTTATGAGGCGGGCCTGAAGACGCCGAAGGACATCGCCGGCAAGCGCGTGGCGATGACTCAGGTGGGATCGAGCTTTCACTATTCGGTGGGGCTGCTCGCCGAGAAATACGGCTTCAAGCTCGCCGACGTGAAGATCGTGCCGCTGCAGTCGATGTCGAACATGGCAGCCGCGATCAAGGGGGAGACTGTCGACGCGGCGCTGATGCCGGTCTCCGCAGCGCGCAAGCTGATGGACGAGGGCGCCATCAAGCATCTCGGCTGGGTCGGCGACGAGACCCCCTGGCAGGTGAGTGGCGTCTTTGCAGGTCCGAAGACGCTGGCGAATGCGGCGTCGGTCGGCAAGCTGCTCGTCTCGCTGCAGCGCGCCGAGCGCGAATATCATGACGTGGTGCTGGCATCGGTGAAGGATGGCACCGCCGCGATCGACGACAGGACGAAGCCGCTGCTGGAAATCATCGGCAGGTACACCAATTTGCCGGTCGATCAGGTGGTCGGCAATTGTGCCTATATCGACCCCGAGGGCAAGCTCGACGTGAAGAACATCGACAGCCAGATCAAATGGCTGCAGGCGCAGGGCTTCGCGGATCCGGGCTACGACGCCGCGGCGATCATCGCCAAGGACTATGTGAAGCCGGATTGACCGGAGCGAGGCTCCCGGAGCTGCAGCGGAAACGACAGCTATGGATCTGATCGCGCAGGGCATCAGCCATCGGTTCGATCGGCTCGACGTGCTCGATGACGTATCGTTCACGGTTGCGGCCGGCGAGGTGGTTGCGATCGTCGGCCCGTCCGGCTGCGGCAAGAGCACGCTGCTGTCGATCCTCGGCGGGCTGCTCCAGCCAAGCGCGGGACAGGCGCTGCTGCGCGGCGTCCCGCCGCCGGGCAGCCTCAATCCGCTGACCTTCGTGTTCCAGGATTTCGCCCTGCTGCCCTGGGCGAGCGTCGCCGAGAACGTCGCCTTCCCGCTCCTGCATACGTCCCTGTCGGCTGCGCGCCGCGCCGCTGTCGTGGATGATGTCCTGCAGCGGACCGGGCTGAGCGACTTCCGCGCCGTCTATCCAAAACAATTGTCTGGCGGCATGCGGCAGCGCGTCGGCCTTGCCCGTGCGCTGGCCGTCCGTCCGGCGATTCTCCTGATGGACGAGCCGTTGTCTGCGCTGGATTCGCAGACTCGCGAGCTGCTGATGGAGGATTTCGTCGACTTGCTGGCCGACGGCACGATGGGCGCGGTCTATGTCACGCATAATCTCGAGGAGGCGGTGCGGCTCGCCGATCGCATCGTCGTGCTGTCGCGCCGTCCCGGCCGCATCCGCAAGGTCGTCGATGTCGCCGCACCGCGCCACAGCCGCGGTGATGCCGCAACGCGCGCGCAACTCCTGGAGCTGCAGAACGAGCTATGGGTGCTGATCCGGGGTGAGGCCATCGATGCCGAGCGCGAGGTCCAGCATGCTTGAGCGGACTCTGAAGGATCCGGCCGAGACGGCCGGCGTGCAGCCGACGCGACACGTGCCGTTCCGCGGCGCTGGTTTCACGCCGGCCGCGAGCCGCTGGGCCGGCTGGCTGGCGCTCGCCGCGACGCTTGCTGTCTGGCAGCTGGTCGGTGGCCTCGCGCTGGTCAATCCGCTGTTCCTGCCGACCCCGGCGATGATCATGCGCGCATTGTATCGGTTGGCGGCGAGCGGTGCGCTGTGGCAGCACGTCTCGGCGTCGTTCGTGCGCATCGTCGCCGGCTGGGCGCTCGGCACGATCTCGGGCATCGCCGTTGGCTTCGCCATCGGCCTGTGGCGGATCGCACGCAGCATCGGCATCACCTTCGTCTCGGCGCTGTTTCCGATCCCGAAAATCGCTGTGCTGCCGCTGCTGATCCTCTGGCTCGGCATCGGCGAGCAGCCGAAGATCGCGACCATCGCGCTGGGCGTGTTCTTCTCGACCACGATCTCGGTCTATAGCGGCGTCGATGCCGTGCCGCGCAACCTGATCCGGATGGCGCAGAGCTTTGCCGTGCCGTTCCACACGATCGTGCGCAAGGTGATCTGGCCCGGTGCGCTGCCGTCCATCCTGGCGGGATTTCGCATCACCGCGTCGGTGGCACTGATGCTGGTGGTCTCGGCGGAGATGATCGGCGCCGAGACGGGCATCGGCACCTTCGTGCTGCAGGCCGGCAACCTGATGCAGACCGATCAGCTGATGGCCGGCATCCTGGTGCTCTCATTGTTTGGCCTTGCGGTCGGCCGGCTGATCAGCCTGCTCGAGGCGCGGCTCCTGCACTGGCGCTGAGCGCGTCAGGCGTTGCCGCGGTCCTCCCGGAACAGATCGAGCTTCTCCTGCACCGGCCGGTCCGAGAACGAGAACAGCACCGCATCCTCGTCAGCCTCATGGCTGACCCATTGCCAGCTCGGGACCACGAACAGATCGCGCGGACCCCATTCAAAAGTGCGGTCGCCGATGCGGCTGCGGCCTTTGCCCTCGATCGCGGTGAACACGGTCGCGTCCGTCGAACGATAGCGCGCCGTCTTGAATCCCTTCGGCAGCAGCTGAATGAACGTGCCGATCGTCGGCATGGCGAAGTCGCCGGTCTCCGGGTTGGAGAATTTCAGCTTCAATCCGTGGCACGCATCCCACTCCTCGCGCCGCTGGGCGCTCTCCAGCGCCTCGCGCGTATACGCGTAGGGATAGTTGAAGATCGGCGAGGTCCTGGATCGGCGCTTGGCGTCGACCGGCAGCAGATTGTGGCCGTAGCGTGCGAAGCTGTCACCGGCCGGCCGCGCGACCTTCTGCTGATCCTCCTGCGACCCTTGCGCAAACGACGCGTCGAGGAACTGCACCAGCGGAATGTCGAGACCGTCGAGCCAGAACATCGGCTCGGAGGTCTCGTTGCCATGATCGTGCCAGGTCATCGACGGCGTGATGACGAAGTCGCCGGGCTGCATCAAGGTGCGCTCGCCGTCGACGGTCGTGAACGCGCCCTGGCCCTCCAGCACGAAGCGCAGGGCCGACTGGCTGTGCCGATGCGCGGGCGCGATGTCGCCGGGGATCACCATCTGGATGCCGGCATAGAGCGAGGTCGTGATCTTGGATTGACCGCGCAGGCCCGGATTTTCCAGGATCAGCACCCGCCGCTCCGCCTCCTTGGCGGTGATCAGCCGCCCGGCTTCGATCATGTAGTCGCGAATGGCCGCGAACTGCCAGAGATGCGGCCGGCATGCGCTCTTTGGCTCCGGCGTGATGAGATCGCTCATCACGGTCCACAGCGCGGTCATGTTCTCGCCGTCGATCTTCTTGTAGAACGCCTCGCGTTCCGGTGTCGAAACTGCGGCCATGCATGCCTCCCAGGATCAGATGTTGTTCTTAATTGACAGTATACTGCCAATTTGATTACCGTCAAACACAACCAGAGCCATGATATCGGGAGGAGTGCCATGATGAAGCTGCACGGCTATTTCCGCAGCAGCGCGTCCTATCGCGTGAGGATCGCGCTGAACCTCAAGGGGCTCACGGTCGAGCATCTGCCGCATCATCTCCGCAAGGGCGAGCAGCGCGCCGCGGCCTATCTCACGCTCAACCCGCAAGGCCTCGTTCCGACTCTCGAGGATGACGGCGGTGTCGTGCTGATCCAGTCGCTCGCCATCATCGAATGGCTGGACGAGACGTATCCCTCGCCGCCGCTGCTTCCGCAGGACCCCTTGCGCCGGGCGCAGGTCCGCGCCTTCGCGCAGGTGCTGGCGTGCGACACCCATCCCGTTCAGAACCTGAAGGTGCTTGCGCGGTTGCGCGAGCTTGGCCTGCCTGAGGACAAGGTCACGGGATGGGCGGGCTGGGCCAATCGCGAGGGGCTCGCGGCCTGCGAGGCGCTGGTCAAGCATGAGCCCGGTCCGTTCTGCTTCGGGGCGGCGCCGACCCTGGCTGATCTCTGTCTGGTGCCGCAGCTCGGCAATGCGCGCCGCTTCGGCGTCGATGTCGCGGCCTTCCCGCGTCTGTTGCAGGCCGAAGCTGCAGCGAAGGCCTTGCCCGCTTTCGCGGACGCTGCCCCGGAGCGCCAGCCAGATGCCGAGTAAGTCGTCGGACATCACGATGGACGCGGTCTACACCAAGCCGGGCTATCTGTTCCGGCGGATGCAGCAGATCGCCGTCTCGATCTTCGTCGAGGAATGCCGGGAGTTCGATCTGACACCGGTGCAATATGCGGCGCTGGTCGCGATCCAGAATCATCCGGGCATCGATGCCACCAGGCTGTCGGCCGTGATCGCCTTCGACCGCTCGACCCTCGGCAGCGTCATCGAGCGGCTCGAGGCCAAGGGCCATGTCGAGCGCAAGCCGTCGGCCGAGGACAAGCGCGTCAAGCTGCTTTATCTGACCAAGGCCGGCGCGACCCAGCTGCGCAACATCCTGCCGTCGGTCGATCGCGCGCAGGTGCGCATGCTGGCGCCGCTCAAGGCCGCGGACCGCAAGACATTGCTGGCCTTGCTGGGGCAACTGGTCGACCTCAACAACGAGGTGTCGCGCGTGCCGCTGCGGGCCGAGGATGCGTTGGAACATCTCGGCAGGACCGGCTGAGCGCAGCGAGGGTCGAAGACCGCCTGCAGTCGCGCTCACAGCCGCATCACCGCCTGACGGTCGATCTTGCCGGTGCCGGTCTTTGGCAGCTCGTCGATGAAGACGATCTCGCGCGGATATTTGTAAGGCAGCAGTTTCGCCTTCACATAGTCCTGCAACGCTTTCGTCATCGTCGACTCATCGCGGGCTTCGCCGTTGGTCACCACGACCGCCTTCAGGCTCATTCGGCGGTCCGGCAGCTCATGCGCGAATACGGCGCATTCCCGAATGTCCGGGTGCTCGGCGAGGCAGAGCTCGACCTCCAGCGGATAAACCCATTGTCCGGAGATCTTGACCAGATCATCGGCGCGGCCGCGGAAGAAATGAAAGCCGTCGGCGTCGCGGACGAACCGGTCTCCGGTGTAGATCCAGCCGCCGTCGCGGATCGTCTCCGCGGTCTTGTCCGGACGGTTCCAATACAGCGGCGTGTTGGAATCGCCGCGGACCCAGAGAATGCCTTCCTCGCCGGTCGCGACCTCGTGCCCCTCGCTGTCGCGCAAGGCGATCTCGTAGCCGGGGACGCGCAGACCGGCGGCGCCAAGCTTCTTCCGGTCCTCACGATTGGAAAGATAGACGTGCAGCACTTCGGTCGAGCCGAGACCCTCGACGATCTCGAGGCCGGTGAGGGTCCTCCAGCTGTTGAAGACCTCGGCCGAGAGTACCTCGGCCGCGGACACCGCCAGTCGCAGCGACGAGAAATCGGTCTCCCGCGCGCCGTCCGCCTTGGTCAGTGCCGTGTACAGCGTCGGCAGTCCGAAAAACACGCTCGGGCGGAAGCGGCCGATCGCGTTGAAAATCGCGGCCGGCTTCGGCTGGCCAGGCAACAGCAGCGTGGTGGCGCCGGCCGAGAACGGAAAGGTGATTGCGTTGCCGAAGCCATAGGCGAAGAAGATCTTCGGCACCGAGAAGCAGATGTCGTCCGGCCTGAGCCGCAGCACGTTCCTTGCGAACGCCTGCTCGCTATAGGCCATGTCGTGTTGCAGATGGACGATGCCTTTCGGACGGCCGGTCGAGCCGGATGAGTACATCCAGAACGCCATCTCGTTGCGGTGGGTGTCGGCCTCGGCGAGTTCAGTCGCGAAGCCGCGCAGCCATTCATCGGCCGTGAGCGTCGAGCGTGCCGCCGTGCCTGAGGTCTCGCCGTTCACGACGATCAGCGTGTGAAGCGCAGTCTCTGCGCAGGCCTGCGCGTTGAACCGTGCGGCGAATTCGGCGTCTGCGACAGCGACCTTGGCGCCGGAATCGGCGAGGTAGAATTGAAGCAGATCCGGCGGTGTGAGCGTGTTGATCAGTAGCGGCACAAAGCCGGCGCGGACCGCGCCGAAGAACGCGGCCGGATAGACGGGCGTATCGTCGAGGAACAGCAGGACGCGGTCGCCGCGGGCGAGTCCGAGCGAGGCGAAGCCGTGCCCCCAGCGGCAAGCATCTTCGCATAGCTCGGCATAGCTGCGCTGTCCGGCCGGACCGATCAGCGCGGGCTTGTTCGCGTTGCCCCGAGCGAGATTGTCGAACAACACCCGGCTCGCATTGTAGCGATCTGGAATCGCGAAGCCGATTTCACGGGCGCCGGCGCTGTCGCGCGGCACCTCGTCTGCAATCCCGGTCGTCATGCGTGCGCTCTCCCGCTTTGCGCGACGCCTCGTAGCGCTGCATGAATTGCGGCGCCATGGCCCGGAGCCTGGTATCATCGATGCGGCCGGAGCGGGTGATGTAGCCGTAGGCGAAGTCCATCAGATCGAGCTTCATGTGGGTTGAAAACGATTCGTACCAGCCGGCACTGGTGCGGGCGGCGGTCACGAGCTTCTTGACGATGGGCTGCCGTTCGGCCTGGTAGCGGGCGAGACCTTCGGCGAGCTTGGCTTCGGCGTCGAGCGCCTTGACCAGCGCGATGGCGTCCTCGATGGCAAGCCGCGTGCCCGAGCCGATCGAGAAATGCGCCGTATGCAGCGCGTCGCCGATCAGCACCATGTTCCGGTGCCACCAATGCTCGTTCCACACCCACGGGAAATTGCGCCAGACCGACCTGTTGGAGACCAGGGCATGACCGTCGAGTACCGGCGCGAACACCTGCTCGCAAACGCGCCGGGACTCGTCGACCGACATCTCGGCAAAGCCATAGGCCTGCCAGGTCGTCCGATCGCATTCGACCAGGAACGTGCTCATGTCCGGTGCGTAGCGATAATGATGCGCGTTGAAGGTGCCGCGGTCGGTTGCGACGAAGGTCTGGGACAGCGTCGGAAAGGTCTTCGAGGTCCCGTACCAGGCGAACTTGTTGCTGGAGTAGGACACCGAGAAGCCGAAATCACCTTCGAAACTGCGGCGCACCAGCGAGTTCAGCCCATCGGCCGCGACGATGAGATCGTAGCCCTGAAGCTGGTCGAGCGATTGAATGGGCGTGCCGTAGCGTGCGCTGACGCCGACGCTCTCGGCGCGCGCCTGCAGCAGCTTCAGCAGTTCGAGCCGGCCGATGGCGGAGAAGCCGACGCCGTCGATCTCGACGCTCTCGCCATGCAGAGTGAGCGTGATGTTGCGCCAGCTTTCCATTTGCGGCGCGATCGCGTCGACCGTGTCGGGATCGTCTGCGCGCAGGAATTCGAGCGCCTGGTCGGAGAAGACGACGCCGAAGCCCCAGGTCGCGCCGGCCGGGTTCTGCTCGAACAGGTCGACGATTGCGGCGGGATGCCGCTTCTTCCACAGATAGGCGAAATACAGCCCGCCAGGGCCGCCGCCGAGCACGGCGATGCGCAAGGACGTTCTCCCAATTGACAGTATACTGTTTATTTCGGGTCGGAGACTAATCCCTCATTCGGATCCAGGCCAGAGAAATCTTATTGCCGGCGGCTGGACCGAAGGGCTGCAATTCAGCGGGACGGGTGGTTGCCAAAGATCTTGTCGAGCGCCGCGACATACGCCGCCTCGACCAGTTCGGGCGCGTGCTGTCCGAGGGCTTCCATCTTCACCCCGGAATTGATTTCGAGCACCTGCCAGTGCCCGCCGGCCATGACGACGTCGACCGAGGCGTAGCGGATGTCGATGACGCGCGCGGCGTTGTGCGCCAACGCGGTGCAGGTCTCGCGCACCGGGCCGTCTGTCAGCAGCACCGGCTGGGCGCCGAATTCGAGATTATGCCGCCAGCTCAGCAGACGCTGCTCGCCTTGGGGGATGACCGCGTGCAGCGCCGACACGTCGAATTCGTCGGCGAGGCGCCGCAGCAGCTGCGCGTGCTGCTGGGCCGGCGCGATCGCGAGCGCGAGCTCGCGCAGCGAATGAACGCCGTCTCCGGTCACGACCGGCCGCTGCTTGCGATAGACGACCAGCGGCACATCATCGAGCATGATCACGCGAACCTCGTCGGCGATCTCCAGCAGTGGTGCAATCGCCACGCTCGCGCCCGTCTTGAAGATGTGAGTGACGGCGTCCTTGAGCTCAGCGGGGGATGCCGCACGCCTGACCGCGCGGCCCGACGTCCCTTCATTGGGCTTCACGACCACCCCATGCGGGTGCGCTTCGAGCAATTCCAGGATCGCGGTCCAGGCCGGCTCGGCGGCGCCGGTCACCGCCGGCGCGAGGAAGAACGCGTGAGGCACCGCGGGAACGCCGGATGCGGCCAACAGCCCGGCGGTGGCCGCCTTGTCGCAGGCAATTCTGTGCGCCACCGCACTGTTCAGGCCGAGATCATAGCCGAAGATCAGGTGACGCCGGGTGGCATCCTCGAGCGATAGCAACCAGCCGCCGTCGCGAATCTCGAGGCGGAGGCCGCGTTTGGCGCAATAGCGCGTGACGGCGGCCAGCTGAAGATGCGGATGGTTAATCATTGCTCAAGGATTGGGCCGGAGATGCGGAATTAAAGTGCTGGAAAACCACAATCTCGGCAAGTAAATTACCCGGATCGTTTGTGTACGAATGAACGGCCGATCGAGGCATCCGGCACGAGCCGACATGCGTTTGATCGTGATCAATGGTGCGTCCATGCGGGTTGATTATTCGCTGTTTTCACGTACATCAGGCGCCGAAATCGCTGGATCTATAGGGTTTTCGCGGTCCTGCCTCCGTCACGACTTGTTTCTTCCAACTTCAGCCCACGTGAAAAAACAAACGACATGAGCGCGTTCTATAAAGAGAAAGTTCTTTCCGTTCACCACTGGACGGACACTTTGTTCTCCTTCCGGGCGACCCGTGATGCGGGCTTCCGTTTCCAGAATGGCCAGTTCGCGATGATCGGCCTCGAGGTCGAGGGCCGCCCCTTGCTGCGCGCCTACAGCATGGCCAGCGCCAATCACGAGGAGGAACTCGAGTTCTTCAGCATCAAGGTGCAGGACGGCCCGCTGACCTCCCGGCTGCAGAAGATCAAGGAAGGCGACACCATCCTGGTCGGCCGCAAGGCGACGGGCACGCTGATCCCGGACAATCTGCTGCCCGGCAGCCGGCTGCTGCTGCTGTCGACCGGCACCGGGCTGGCGCCCTTCGCCAGCCTGATCAAGGACCCGGATGTCTACGACCGCTTCGAGAGCATCGTCCTGGTGCATGGCTGCCGCCAGGTCGCCGAGTTGGCCTATGGCGAGAGCGTGGTCGCCAAGCTGCGCGAGGACGAGTTGTTCGGACCGCTGCTCGACGGCAAGCTGCAGTATTATCCGACCGTCACCCGCGAGCCGTTCCGGAACCGCGGCCGGATCACCGACCTGATTTCCTCGCAGCAGCTGTTCAACGATATCGGCCAGCATGAGCTCGACATCGCCAAGGACCGCATCATGATGTGCGGCAGCCCGGCGATGCTGGAGGAACTCAAGGGCATGTTCGAGTCGCGTGGCTTCCTCGAGGGCAGCGGCAACGAGCCCGGTCATTTCGTGATCGAGAAGGCCTTCGTCGAGCGCTGAGCTACGAACCGTCCGATCCTGGACTTCGTCAAAGAGCGCCTCGACGCAATCGGGGCGCTTTTTTCGTTGGCAATATCCTCCTTGCACGCGTGGAACTGGCTGTGCGATTTTCACGCGCAGAACCGGACCCTCAGACGTCCGGCGCGAAGGGAGGGGAGTAGGATTGCCTGAACGGCAGCCATCCCCGTGACAGCAAGGGGAACGGCCATGGATTCCATCGTTCGCAGGCAAACGCTCGGTGACCTCCTGCGGCGGAGCGCGGCGCGCACGCCGGGCAAGACCGCCGTGATTTGCGGCGAGACCAGCTGGACCTATGCCGAGTTCAACGCCATCGCCGACCGCCTCGCGGCCGGCCTCGCCGCCCGCGGCGTCGGCAAGGGCGAACGCGTTGCGATCCTTGCCCGCAATTCGCATGCATTTGCCGCCCTGCGCTTCGCGCTGGCGCGGCTCGGCGCCGTGCTGGTGCCGATCAACTTCATGCTGAAGCCGGAGGAGGTGGCCTACATCCTCAAGCATGCCGGCGCGCGGCTGCTGGCCACCGACAGCGGCTTTGCCGGGGTGGCGCGCGCTGCCAAGACGCTGGCGCCGGCCGTGGAGCAGCTCATCTGGCTGCCGTCGGAAGGGCCCAGCGAGCGGCAGACGGATATGATCGATTTCGCCGAGCTTGCTGCGTCCACGGCGGCCGTGCCTGCTGTCGAGATTGCCGGCAGCGACGTCGCGCAGATCGTCTACACCTCGGGCACGGAGTCGCTGCCGAAGGGCGCGATGCTGACCCATGACGCGGTCATCTGGCAGTATGTCAGTTGCGTGGTCGATGCCGGCATCGCGGCCGAGGACGTGACGCTGCATGCGCTGCCGCTCTATCACTGCGCGCAGCTCGATGTGTTCTTCGGTCCCTCGATCTATGTCGGCGCCACCAACATCATCACCGCATTCCCGACACCGGACAATTTGCTGCCGCTGATCGCGAAGTACGGCATCACCTCGTTCTTTGCGCCGCCGACCGTGTGGATCTCGATCCTGCGCTCGCCGCTGTTCGAGACCACCGACGTCTCGACCCTGAGCAAGGGCTATTACGGCGCCTCGATCATGCCGGTCGAGGTGCTGCGCGAGCTGGCGCAGCGGCTGCCGAAGGTGCGCTTGTGGAATCTGTACGGTCAGACCGAGATCGCCCCGCTGGCGACGATGCTCGGGCCTGAGGACCAGCTGCGCAAGCCCGGCTCTTGCGGCCGTGCCGTGCTCAATGTCGAGACCCGTGTCGTCGATGACGACATGAACGATGTTGCGCCAGGCGAGGTCGGCGAGGTCGTGCACCGCTCGCCGCATCTGATGCTCGGTTATTTCCACGACGACGAGCGCACCGCGGCGGCCTTCCAGGGCGGCTGGTTCCACTCCGGCGATCTCGCGACCATCGACGAGCAAGGCTACATCACCATCGTCGACCGCAAGAAGGACATGATCAAGACCGGCGGCGAGAACGTGGCGAGCCGCGAGGTCGAGGAGGCGCTGTATCTGATCCCGGAAGTGTCGGAGGTCGCCGTCGTCGGCCTGCCGCATCCGCGCTGGGTCGAGGCCGTGGTCGCGATGGTCGTGGTGAAGTCGGGCTGCGATTTGACGGAAGAAGCGGTGCTGAAGCAGGCATCGGCCAAGCTTGCGACCTTCAAGACGCCGAAGCGGATCGTCTTCGTCGATGCACTGCCGAAAAATCCAAGCGGCAAGCTGCTGAAGCGGCAGCTGCGCGAAGCGCATGCGGGGCTGTTCGCGGAGGGGTAAGCGGCTGCCGCCTCCGGTCGCCGGCTGCCCTGTCCGCGTCTCGGAAGGCCGGTCCGGCGCGGCGGACCGATACCGCAGCGCCGCAGCGGGTCGCCTGCGGCTGTCGACGTCGTGATCAAAGCGACGGCCGATCGCGCGTGCTTGTGTAACGAATGTTTCGCGATACGCGTAGTATCCTGGTGATCGACCTTCCGCGAGCCGCCCTGAGGCCTCCCCATGGATACGCTGCTGCTTCCGTTCTCGCCGCGCTACATCGTGCTGACGATCTGTGCTTCGGCGACGGCCCTGCTGCTCATTCTCGGCGTCTACGACCGCAAGATCCTCGATCTTGTCCTCATTCCCCTGCTGATCTTCGGTGCGCTGACCCTGCTCGGGGTACGCGATCTCTTGCAGAGCAGTCACGCCGTCCTGCGCAACTATCCGATCTCAGCGCATCTGCGATTCCTGCTCGAAGAGATCCGTCCGGAGATGCGGCAGTATTTCTTCGAGAGCGAGAAGGACGGCATGCCGTTCTCGCGCGATACCCGCGCGGTGGTCTATCAGCGCGCCAAGATGGTGCTCGACAAACGCCCATTCGGCACCCAGGAAGACGTCTATCGCGAGGGCTATGAGTGGATGCATCACTCGGTGGCCCCCAAGCCGCGCGCCGAGGAGAAGTACCGCATCACCATCGGCGGGCCGGATTGTGCCAAGCCGTATTCGGCCTCCGTCTTCAACATCTCGGCGATGAGCTTCGGCGCCTTGAGCCCGAACGCGGTGCGCGCGCTGAACGGCGGCGCCAAGCGCGGCGGCTTTGCGCACGACACCGGCGAAGGCGGCTTCAGTCCGTATCATGCCGAAATGGGCGGGGACATCATCTGGGAAATCGGCTCCGGCTATTTCGGCTGCCGGCATCGCGACGGCAGCTTCGATCCCGACGCCTTCGCGCGGGTTGCGGCGACCGAGCAGATCAAGATGGTCGAGCTCAAGGTCAGCCAGGGCGCCAAGCCCGGCCATGGCGGCGTGCTGCCGGCGGCGAAGGTGTCGGAGGAAATCTCCAAGATCCGTGGCGTCGCCATGGGTGAGGACTGCATCTCGCCGCCGGCGCATCGCGCCTTCTCGACGCCGATAGGCATGATGCAGTTCATCGGCGAGATGCGGCGGCTGTCAGGCGGCAAGCCGGCCGGCTTCAAATTGTGCATCGGCCACCCCTGGGAATTCCTTGCGATCTGCAAGGCGATGCTGGAGACCGGCATCTATCCGGATTTCATCGTCGTCGACGGCAATGAGGGCGGCACCGGTGCGGCACCGCTGGAGTTCATGGACCATCTGGGCATGCCGATGCGCGAGGGCGTCAACTTCGTGCACAATGCGCTGATCGGGCTGAATGTGCGCGACCGCATCAAGATCGGCGCCTCCGGCAAGGTCGCCACCGCGTTCGATATGGCGCGGGCGATGTCGATCGGCGCCGACTGGTGCAATTCCGCCCGCGGCTTCATGTTCGCGCTCGGCTGCATCCAGTCCCTCAGCTGCCACACCGACCGCTGCCCGACCGGCGTCGCGACCCAGGATCCGACGCGGGCCCGCGCGCTGGTCGTGCCGCACAAGGTCGATCGCGTCTACAACTATCATCACGCGACCCTGCATGCGCTGGCCGAGCTGCTCGCGGCCGCCGGCCTCGAACATCCGCAGGATCTGCGGCCGATCCATTTCTCGCAGCGGACCTCGACCACGGAGGTCGCATCGTTCGCCAAGCTCTATCCGTCGCTGCGGCCAGGCGAACTGCTCGACGGCACCCAGGACGCCCGCTTCCGCGACGCCTGGGCGATGGCGCGTCCGGACACGTTCGCTGCGGCGTGAGGCTGGTTTGCCGCTCTGAGTGAGGTGGTACGCAGCGTCCTCACCCTCACTGTCATCCCCGCGAACGCGGGGATCCATAACCACAGCCGGTTGTTTGTTGCGCGAAAGGTTCAACGCGCCGCCTGCCCCAAGATGGATCACGCGGTATGGGTCCCGGGTCGGCGCCCGACGCCGCTCGCGCGTCGTCGGACTTGCCCGGGACGACGGCGAAGGGTGGAACAGCCGGAGCCTCAATGCGGGTTTTCCAGGCTGAACGTCTCGGACTGCTCGTCATAGGCGAACAGCTCGGCGTAGCGGCCCCAGGAGACGATGGTCTGCAGGGTTTCGTCAGCATATTGCTCGGACATGTAGTCCTCGAGCTCGATGCGGAAGCGCGCGGCGGGGGCGGCGTGCGAGGGGCGGTCGTCGAGCACGCGACGGATCAGGCCCATCAGCGGCACGTTCTCCATCAGATGCGCCGCGAACAGCTTCTTGCGCTCGTCGGTATCGAGATGCGCAAAGCGCTGGCCGGACTCCGTCAGGGTCAGGTCGCCCTCGCTGAGATGGGCGAAGCGCAACAGCTGCAGCGCCTCGGCCAGAGGAAAGATCTCGTCGACCTCGAGCTGCAGATGTCCGGCTAGGACGGGAAGATCGGCATGGCCGTTATACGGCTCGCCGGCGAGCGCCTCGATCAGGCCGGAGATCGAGTTCGACGAGACGTGGCTGAGCACCATGCCGACGCCGGCATGGGCGGTGCTCGGCAGCTTGGGCTCGGGCCGCTGCGTCATGCGGGCATAGAGGCTGTCGACCAGCTGGCGGAACGCCGGATCGAGCCGGTTGCGCGGATGCGGCAGGTCGACCTTGAACTCGGCGGCGACGCGGCCGGGATTGGAGGAGAACACCAGGATGCGGTCGCACATCAGCACCGCCTCCTCGATGTTGTGCGTCACCATCAGCACCGATTTGATCGGTAGCCGTCCGTCGGTCCAGAGGTCGACGAGGTCGGTGCGCAGGGTCTCGGCGGTCAGCACGTCGAGCGCGGAGAACGGCTCGTCCATCAACAGCAGGTCGGGATGCACGACCAGCGCACGAGCGAAGCCGACGCGCTGGCGCATGCCGCCGGACAGCTCCTTCGGAAAGGCGGATTCGAAGCCGTCGAGACCGATCAGGTCGATCGCCGCCAGCGCGCGCTTGCGCCGCTCGGCGCTGTCGATGCCGAGCGCCTCGAGGCCGAGCTCGACATTCTGCAGCACGGTCAGCCAGGGAAACAGCGCGAAGGATTGAAACACCATGGCGACACCGCGCGGCGGACCCGCGATCGTCTCGCCGCGGCATGTCGCTTCGCCCGACGACGGCGACACCAATCCGGCGATGATCCGCAGCAGGGTCGATTTGCCCGATCCGGAGCGTCCGAGCAGGCCGACGATCTCGCCGGCGCGGATCGTCAGATCGACCTTCTCCAGCACGACGAGATCCTCGCCGCTGCCCTTCGGAAACAGTCGGCTGACGCTCTTGATCTCGATCAGCGATGTCTCTTTGACCTGGTCGCGCATGAACATTTCTCCCGGTCAGCCGAGCCGCAGCCGGCGTTCGCCGAAGGCATAGAGCGGCCGCCACAGCAGCCGGTTGAATAGAGTGACGAGAATGCACATCACGGCGATGCCGAGCACGACGCGCGGGAAATCGCCGCGCTCCGTCGCAGCCGCAATATAGGCGCCGAGCCCCGAGGCGGTGAGATGGGTGTCGCCCCAGCTCGCGACCTCGGCAACGATCGCTGCGTTCCACGAGCCACCGGAGGCGGTGATCGCACCGGTGATGTAATAGGGGAAGACACCCGGCAGCACGACCTTGAACCACCAGCGCCAGCCGGTGAGGTGCAGGCTCGCGGCGGCCTCGCGCAGGTCGGTCGGGAAGGCGCTGGCCCCGGCGATGACGTTGAACAGAATGTACCACTGCGTGCCCAGGATCATCAGCGGGCTCAGCCAGACATTGGCGTCGAGCCCGTAGCGCACGATCAGCACGACAAACACCGGGAAGGCGAGATTGGCCGGGAAAGCCGCGAGGAATTGCGCCAGCGGCTGGATGCGCTCGGCGAGCTTCGGCCGCAGCCCGATCCAGACACCGACGGGAACCCAGATCAGCGAGGCCAGCGCGATCAGCACGGCGACGCGGATCAGCGTGATCAGGCCGTAGCCGATCGCGCTGAGGACGTCGGAGGGCGCCAAGGTCGCCGACAGGTAGAGATAGGTCTTCCAGCCGGCATAGGCGCAGCCGATCACCACAACCGCGAGCCAGAGGCCGTCGACAAGCTGCGATGGCGGCGCGCGGCGCACCGGTCCGCTCCACGCCGTCGGCCAGTTGAGGCGCAGGTTGGAGAACGCGCGATTGAGCGCTGCGAAGGGTACGGACAGCTTGCGGAGTGCGCGGGTGCGCCGGAACAGATCGAGCATCCACGAGCTCGGCGGATCGCCCGAGGCGGTCTGCTCAAAGCGAAACTTGTCGGCCCAGGCCACGATCGGGCGGAACAGCAACTGGTCATAGGCGGTGATGACCAGCAGCATGGTCAACAGCGCAGCGCCGATCGCGGCAAGGTCCTTCTGCTGAATCGCCAGCGCGACATAGGAGCCGATGCCGGGCAGCGTGACGGTGGTGTTGCCGACCGTGATCGCCTCCGACGCCACGACGAAGAACCAGCCGCCGGACATCGACATCATCGCATTCCAGATCAGGCCCGGCATCGCATAGGGCACGTCGAGCCGCCAGAAGCACTGCCAGCCGGAGAGGTGGAAGCTGCGCGTCGCCTCCTCCAGATCCTTCGGCACGTTGCGCATCGACTGGTACATGCTGAACGTCATGTTCCAGGCCTGGCTGGTGAAGATCGCGAACACGCAGGCGAGTTCGGCCCCGAGCACCTTGCCCGGGAACAGGTTCATGAAGAACACGACCGTGAAGGTCAGGAAGCCGAGGATCGGCACCGACTGCAGGATGTCGAGCAGCGGGATCAGCACGATCTCGGCGCGCCGGCTCTTGGCCGCCAGCGCCGCGTAGACGAAGGTGAACACCAGCGAGCAGGTGATGGCCAGCAGCATGCGCAAGGTGGTGCGCAGCGCGTAGAGCGGCAGGTTGGACGGGTCGAGCGAGACCGGGGCGGTGTCCAGCGCCGACAGCGGCTGCGTGGTCTGCTCGCCGCCATAGACGATCAACACCATCGCGCCGACCACGATGATCAGCGCGACCACGTCCCAGATGTTGGGGCGCACGGTCTCTCGCAGCACGGCCGTCCGAAAATCCTGGAGCATCATCTGCGTGTCTCGTGTCGTGCCGCAACCATCGATTGTGGCTGCGGGGGTCTTCTTGTGTGGCGCTGAGGGCTGCTTTGAGCCGGCGGATCTGCCAGCCGAATCCGAACCCTAAGTGCGCTGTGTGATGGTTTGATTGCAAGCGGGGACCGCCGGAATTGGCCCCGTGTGCCGGCCTATCAAAGGATACGCCGGCCGCATCTTCACGTTCCCGCGACGTCGGATATCCTGGTCATGCACGGTCGTCGACTCTATCCCTGGCAGACAGCGCGTCAGCTGCGAAACGCGCTACCCCACGTTCGGCTCGCCGCCGTCCGCTGCCAGCTTCGTGGCCAGGATCTTGTCGATGCGGCGGCCGTCGAGGTCGACGATCTCGAAGCGCCAGCCGTCCAGTTCGAAACTCTGGCCGACCTCCGGCACGCTGCCGAAGTGCTGCAGCACCAGGCCAGCGACGGTGTGATAGCCGCGATGCGGCGGCACCTCGATCGCGAGCAGATCGGCGAACTCGTCGAGCGGCATCCAGCCGGAGACCAGCAGCGAGCCGTCGTCGCGCCGGACACAGGCCGGCTCAGGGGGGCCTTCCTCGGACGAGAAGGCGCCGACGATGGATTCCAGAATGTCCGCCGCCGTCACGACCCCCTCGAACGCGCCGTACTCGTCATGCACGAGCCCCATATGCACGGGGGCGACTTTGAGGATCGCAATGACGTCGCGGGCATCGACCGTCGAGGGAATGATCGGCACCTCGCGCACCAGGCTGCGAAGATCCGGCGTCTCGTCACGCAGGTAGGCGGCCAGCAGGTCCTTGGCCTGCAGGACGCCGATCGGACGGTCGCGCTCGCCGTCGGACACGGGCAGGCGCGAATGCGGGCTCCGGGCGAGCAATTCGCGGATCGCCTTGGGATCATCGTTGAGATCGACGACATCGACCTCCGGGCGCGGCGTCATGATGGCGCCGACCGGGCGGTCGCCGAGCCGCATGACACCGGCGATCATCTCCTTCTCGCCGGGCTCGAGCACGCCGGCGGTCTCGGCCTCGCGCACCAGATGGTGAATCTCCGCTTCCGAGACTTTTTCCTCGGCCTCGCCAGACCGGCCGAGCAGCGCCAGGATCAGCTTGCCGGAGACATCCAGCAGCACCACCAGCGGCAGCGACACCTTTGCGAGCACCTGCATCGCGGGCGCGACGCGCACCGCAATCGCCTCGGGATCGCGCAGCGCCAGCTGCTTTGGCACCAGCTCGCCAACGATCAGGGTCGCATAGGTGATGATGGTGACGACCAGGCCGACGCCGACGATATCGGCGGCAGACGCGGACAGCCCGAGCTCCAGCAGCCATTGCGCCAGGCGCTGGCCGAGCGTCGCGCCGGAAAACGCGCCCGAGAGTACGCCGACCAGGGTGATGCCGATCTGGACGGTCGACAGAAAGCGGCCGGGATCGGACGCCAGCGCCAGCGCCCGCCGTGCGCCAGCGATGCCTTTTTCGGCCAGCATCGCCAGCCGGGCCGGCCGCGACGACACGATCGCGAGTTCAGACATCGACAACAGCCCGTTGACGACGATGAGGACGACGATGATGGCGAGTTCGGCTGAGAGCATTGCGACCTGATGTGGCGCCCGGGGGGCGGGAATGGAAGCAGGTCCTAGCATATGGGGATGGAAGGCGCCCATTGCTCGTGCGGTGGCCGCATGGCTGGATGCGGTCTTACGGGTGTGATTGGACGCGCGTCGGCCGCACCCCCACTGCTGTCGTCCCGGCCTAGAGCCAGGACCCAGAGCAGCCGGCGATGACGAGGCGCCACTGGCTCCACGGCGTCATTGCGAGCGCAGCGAAGCAATCCAGAGTCGTGGGCGGGACTCTGGATTGCTTCGTCGCTTCGCTCCTCGCAATGACGGTGCGTCGGGATATGGCTGCAACTCTACTTGTGAGAGGAGCGCTCATCGGCACTGTCCGCATGCGCGACGGAACGCCGCCCCTCAGAAATCCCCGTGCAGACGGCCCGAGAAGATCGACACCGGGCCACGGTCGGCATTGTAGGCGGGGTTGCTCACAAATTGGTAGTCGGCCGTGAAGGTCAGGTATTTGTTGATGGAATAGGCGTAGTACGCCTCGATAATGTTCTCGCGCCGATAGTTCAGGCCGCCATCGCCGATCAGCGGGCCGAGTCCGCCAGCGGTGAGGAAGGCGCGGTGGTCGCGGGACAGGCCGTTGGTTACCCCGGCGAGGCCGATCGTGTCGTCAGGACGGCCCCAGCGGTTGCCCTTGATCGAGGCGCCGAGCGACAGGCTGGAGTCGATGTCGGTGAATGCCATGATCTCGGTCTTGCCGTCGTTCCAGCTCCAGCGGCCGAACAGGCCGACATCGTCCGACAACGCCTGGTCGAAGCTGACGACATAGCCGAACTTGCTGCGGCCTCGCCGGGTCTGGCTGATGTCGAGATTGAGGGCGGGATTGTCCAGCGTCTCGCGGTAGCTGCCCGCGAACACGCTGTTGTACCAGCCGATGGCACGCAGATGTCCGGGCTGCGAGAACAGCTGATAGCGGGTCTCCAGCTCCACGACATATTCGCCGCGCCGGAAGACGTTCATGTCGAAGCTGTTCGAGTTCGATACGGCGTCCATCAGGAAATAGCCCGCGCGCAGCGCCCAGGTCTTCTGGTTCAGCTCCGCCGTCGCGCCATAGGTGAGCCCGAGCTTGTCGGCGGCATAGTCGAACGCACCGGGCGCCCACACCGACCAGTTCATGAAGTCCTTGCGCGCATCCTTGGCATAGGCGTTGCCGTCGAACACGTCGAGCACGGCGAACTTGCCGACCTGCAAAGTGAGACGCGAGACGTCCTGCTTGCCGGAGAGCTGCAGCTGGCTGCTGGCGAGCTGCTCCTGCTCACCGCCGAAGCCGAAGGTCTGGCGCAGGAACAGACGTGAGGTGTTGTAATGCGGATAGGGGAAGTCGGACTTCTGCGCCTCGCCATTGGAGAAGCCGCCCAGCCCGACCGTATTGTTGAGGCCGAAGCCCTGCAGCAGCTCGGGATTGTAATAGACCTCGCCGCCGTCCCACAGCCTTGCGTTCAAATAGAGGCTGTTGCTCCAGGTTTCCTGGAGCTGCCTGGCAGGCGTCAGGCTGTTCTGGCCGGTGTAACGGGCGCGGAATGCTGGATAACCCTGTGCAATGGCGGTGGACTGGCCGTGGATTTCCCAGCGATCGGATTCCGGGTCGGACGGATCTCTCTTGAGTTTGAGGTCGCTGTCGCCGGCAAAATCGAGCTTCCGGTTGAGGCCGACCCGCAAGGTCTGGAACTCCAGCGCGGAATTGTAGCTGGCGCCGTTGGAGAAGCGGACGCCGCCATCCTCGAACCGGTTGTACAGATATTCGAGCCGCCAGCTCCAATGCGGCGCGAAGCCGCGCTCGATGCCGGCACCGGCCGCCCAGCCGAGCCGGGTGGCCAACAGCTTCTCTGTCGCGCCCGTCGGATCGGTGTTGATGAAGCGGCCGCCGGTCCAGGCGAGGCCGCCGGTGGCATAGACCAGCCAGTCGCCGCTCACATAGCCGACACGACCGCGCGCTGTCGCGACATAGTCCCAGAGCTCGGAGACGTTTGAGCCGGGAATGCCCAGCCTCGCCACCGTGTGATTCGAGGTGAGATAGTTGGGAAAGCTGAAATCGCCTTCGAGCCCGAGCAGCAAACCGGAGCGGGTGACCCAATTGTACCCCGCCTGCACGCCGCCGGTGAGCCCACTGAACCGGCTGCCGGCGCCGACCGCGCCGCCCAGATCGCTCAGGCTGGCCTGGGCATGGTCGCGCGTATAGCCGGCATGGGCGCCAACATAGAGTCCAGTCCAGTCGAACGCGGTCTGCAGCATTTTCGCTTTGACCGGGAGATCTGCGGCCGCGACGGGCGCAGCCAGGGAGGCCGGTCCGGCGATCACCGCGCTGGCCAGGACCATCGCTTTGGTGCGGTTCGAGCGAATCATGGCGGCAGAGTCCCCAGGCGAAGCAGGATTCAGACGGTAGTCAGAACCCGATTGCCCGCGCACAGTCACGAGAAGAATGCGGAACCGCCTCTCTTCGTCCGCAACTTAGCGCAGGGCGCGGCGGATTGTGGACAGACTTTATTGCGAATAATTTGCAGTCGCAATGTTGTCCGTGTTCTGGCGCTTTTCTGCCGACCCATTGTGACGTCTGTGCAACAGAACCGCCCCGGGCCGCCGGATGGGTCCGTGACGGCACGGCCGCCAGCCGAGGCCTGTGAGTGCGGGGTTGAGCGGCTTGCCGGCAGATCAGCGGCTGGCCAGAGGGCCGCCGCCCAGCGTGGTCGCGTCGAATGCGTCGACGTCCTCCAGCAGCGCGCAGAACGCCCGCGCACCATGGTCGAGCACGCGGTCGCCCTTCTCCGCCGAAGCCCGGGTCGCATCGCCGACCGCGCCGCTTGGATGAAGATCCTGCGTCTGCCAAGCCATCGGCGCCGGGCGCTGGGTCGACAGCACGCGGTGGCGCTTCTCCATGTCCGGGCCTGACGAGGCGAAATCGGCCACGGCGTCGCCGCGCACCAGGTCCGGATGGCAGGCCAGCATGATCGAGGTTTCGACCGCGCCGCCATGGATGCCGTGGCGCAGCTCGTCGGCAGAAAACAGGCCGTCGGGGACGCCGAAGCGCGACCATGACGTCGTCACCACCAGCATGCGATGGACGGCGCGCAGATCCTGGGCGACCAGGGTCATCGCGGCGCTGTTGCCGCCATGGCTGGTGACGATCACGAGCTTGCGGAGGCCGGCGCGCGCGACGCTGTCGCCGATCGCCCGCCAGCTCTGCAGCGCGATCTCGGTCGGTACGGTCAGCGTGCCCGGATAATCGATATGCTCGGTCGAGATGCCGACCGGCTGCACCGGCAGGATCGTTACCGGCAGCGTTGCCGACAGCAACGTGCGGACGCGGGCGAGATAGGCGCTTGCAATGTAGACATCTGTGCCCAGGGGCAGATGCGGCCCATGTTGCTCGGTGGCGGCCAGCGGCAGCACCGCGATCCAGCGCGCCGCCTCGGGCGTTCCCGAGGTGGACGTTCCGAAAGCGGGCCAATGCAGCTCGGTCCAGTCGCGGGGCAGGGTCATCGCGCGGGCAGTTTCCTTCGTCCGTCGGGCAGGGTAGTTATCACGTGACCAATCTTAGCATGTTCAGCCTGAAAGAACCGGGGAGACCAGACATGGCGCAGGCGCTTCTGTCGCGAACGTTAATGGCGGCATGGCTGGTTGCGGGCGCGATGGTCGGGGCCGCTCAGGCCCAGACCCTCGACAAGGTCTCGTTCGGCACCAATTGGGTGGCCGAGGCCGAGCATGGCGGCTTCTTCCAGGCGGTCGCCGACGGCACCTACAAGCGCTACGGCCTCGACGTGACGATCGTGCCCGGCGGTCCCAACGAGAACAACCGGATGCTGCTGATTTCCGGCAAGATCGAGTTCTTCATGGCGGCGAACACGCTGATGGCGTTCGATGCCGTCGCCAACAACGTGCCGGTGGTGTCGATCGCGGCGATGTTCCAGAAGGACCCGCAGGTGTTCCTGACGCATCCGGAGTCCAAGATCACCAAGCTGGACGAGCTGAAGCCGCTGACCCTGTTCGTCTCCAAGGAAGGCATCTCCAGCTATTATCAATGGCTGAAGTCGGAATACGGTTTCTCCGAGAAGAACGTCCGGCCCTATACCTTCAATCCGCAGCCTTTCATCGCGACCGCGCAGAGCGCGATGCAGGGCTATGTCACGTCGGAGCCGTTCGCGGTCGAGCGCGCCGCAGGCTTCAAGCCGGGCGTGATCCTGCTCGCCGATTACGGCTTCAACACCTATTCGACCTTGATCGAGACGCGGCGCGACCTGATCGAGAGCAAGCCGGACCTGGTCCAGCGCTTCGTCGATGCCTCGATCATCGGCTGGTACAATTACATCTACGGCGACAACTCTGCCGGTAATGCGCTGATCAAGAAGATGAACCCGGAGATGACCGACGACCTGCTGGCCTATTCGGTGGCCAAGATGAAGCAGTACGGCATCGTCGATTCCGGCGACAGTGTAGAGAAGGGCATCGGCGCCATGACCGAGGAACGCATCACCAGCTTCTTCGACAAGATGGTGCGTGCGGGCGTGGTCAAGCCGACCGTCGATTATCGCAAATCCTACACCTTGCGCTTCGTCAACAAGGGCGTCGGCGTCGATCTCCGGCCGAAGAAGTAGGACGCGTGACCGGCGCTTTCAGCAGATGAGCTCGTCCCCTTCGCTCGAGCGTGCCGCCGATGTCGCGGTGCGCCTGCGCGGCGTGACCAAGATCTATGAGTCCGGCGTCGCTGCGCTCGGGCCGATTGATCTTTCGATCGGCAGGGGCGAGTTCGTCTCGCTGCTCGGCCCGTCCGGCTGCGGCAAGTCGACGGCGCTGCGGCTGATCGCGGGATTGGCCAGCCCGAGCAGCGGTACGCTCGACATTGCCGCGGCGTCCTCCGCACCCCGCCCCGGCCATCGCATCGGCTTTGTGTTCCAGGAGCCGACGCTGATGCCCTGGACCAGCGTGCGCGACAATGTCGGTCTGCCGCTGAAGCTTGCCCATGTGCCGGCGGCGGAGGCGCGAACGAGCATCGATGCGGCGCTGGCGCAGGTCGGCCTGTCCGACTTTGCCGATGCCTTTCCGCGCGAATTGTCCGGCGGCATGAAGATGCGGGCGTCGCTGGCGCGGGCGCTGGTGACGCGGCCGGACATCCTTTTGATGGACGAGCCGTTCGCGGCGCTCGACGAGATCACGCGTTTCCGCCTCAACAACGACCTGCTGGCGCTGTGGCGCAGGCTCAACATGACAGTGTTGTTCGTCACCCATTCGGTGTTCGAGTCGGTCTATCTGTCGCAGCGCGTGCTGGTGATGACGGCGCGGCCGGGCCGGCTCAGTGCCGAGATCAAGATCGACGCCGATGCGCCGCGGGATGATGCGTTCCGCGCATCCGCCGCTTATGCCGGCTATTGCCGCCGCGTCTCGGATGCCCTGGCGCCGGCCTATACCGGAGTGCATGCGCTGTGACCGGCCCCCGTGAGCGAGGCGCATTCGTCTCCGGTGCGCGGCTGGCGAGCTTGGCCGTTCCGGCTGTCGTCTTCGTCGCGGCGCTGACGGCGTGGGAGCTGGTCGTGCGCCTCAACGGGATCCAGCCTTATGTGCTGCCGGGACCCCTGTTGGTGTTGAAGACACTGGTCAGCGACTGGGACATACTGGCGCAGTCGCTGCTGACCACGCTGATCACGACGCTGGAAGGTTTCGTCGCCGCAGCCCTTGGCGGCATCGCGTTGGCGCTGCTCTTCAATCAGTCGCGCTGGCTGGAATGGGCGCTGTTTCCCTACGCCGTTGTGCTGCAGGTGACACCCGTGATCGCGATCGCGCCGCTGCTGCTGATCTATCTGCCGCAGCAGACGGCGGTGGTGACCTGCGCCTGGATCGTCGGCTTTTTTCCAGTGCTGTCCAACACCGCGCTCGGGCTCAACTCGGTCGACCGCAATCTCGCCGGCCTGTTCCAATTGTATGGCGCCTCGCGCTGGCAGACTTTGCTTTATCTGAAGCTGCCCGCCGCGCTGCCCTACATCCTCGGCGGCCTGCGCATCGCCGGCGGCCTGTCGCTGATCGGTGCCGTCGTCGCCGAGATTGCCGCGGGCAGCGCCGGCGCCGGCTCGGGCCTTGCCTATCGCATCGCGGAATCGGGGTACCGACTCAACATCCCCCGCATGTTCGCAGCATTGGTGCTGCTGTCGGTCGCCGGGATTGTCATCTATGGCTTGCTGGCGCTAGTTTCCCACCTCGTTTTGCGGCGCTGGCATGAGAGCGCGCTTGGAAAGGACAACTGATGGCGGCCACTTCGTCTGACAAGATCGATGTTCTGATCTATGGGCCGCTGCGGCCGATCCTGGAGAAAGGGTTCCCGGACAGCTTCAACGTGCACCATGCGACGACGCAGGCCGATCTCGAAGCGCTGCCGGCGGAGGTGAAGGGCCGGATCCGCGGCGTCGCCGTGACCTTCCACACCGTGAAGACCGATGCCGCCGTGATGGCCTCGCTGCCCAGGCTGGAGATCATCGCGAGCTTCGGCGTCGGCTACGATCACATCGCAGCTGCCCACGCCGGTCAGCACGGCATCGTCGTCACCAATACGCCGGACGTGCTGACCGAGGAGGTCGCCGACGTCGCGCTCGGCCTGCTGATCGCGACCTGCCGCGAGTTCATCAAGGCCGACCGCTTCGTGCGCTCGGGCGAATGGACGTCAAAGCCGTATCCGCTCAGTGTCGGCTCGCTGCGCGACCGCACCGTCGGCATGGTCGGCATGGGACGCATCGGCCAGGCAATCGCGCGCCGGCTCGAAGCCTCGCTGGTCCCGGTCGTCTATCATTCGCGCAATCCCGCCGCCGGCGTCGCCAACAAGCACTATCCCGATCTGCTGCAGATGGCGAAGGACGTCGACACGCTCGTCGTGATCGTACCCGGCGGCGCCAGCACCAACAAGATCGTCAATGCCGAGGTGCTGAAGGCGCTGGGACCGCGCGGCGTTGTCGTCAACGTCGCCCGTGGCTCGGTGATCGACGAGGCGGCGCTGGTCGATGCGCTGAAGTCCGGCGCCATCCTGGCCGCCGGCCTCGACGTGTTCGAGAAGGAGCCGGCGGTCCCCGACGAGCTCAAGGCGATGGATAATGTCGTGCTGCTGCCACACATCGGCTCGGCTGCCATCGTAACCCGCAACGCGATGGATCAGTTGGTGGTCGACAACCTGAAGGTCTGGTTCGCTGGCAAGCCACCGCTGACGCCCGTTCCGGAAACGCCGGTGAAAGGCCGCTGATGAACCGTGCTCTCTCATTGCTGATCGCGCTTATGTCGTCGGTGGGCGTCATCCCTGCCGTTGCGCAGGATGCGACCAGCCTGAAGAAGGCGATGATCGGGCAGTGGGAGCTCGCGACCACCGAGCGTAGCAAGACCTGCGTTCTGACCTTGAAGCCCGACGCAGCGCCGCGCGGGCAGAAGCTCGAGCTGGAGCCGGGCTGCGCCGCCGCGCTGCCCTTCACCAAGGACATCGCGGGCTGGACCGTGAAGGGGCTCGACATCGTCAGCCTGCAGTCCGCCAATGGCGAGGCGGTGATCGACTTCACCGAGGTCGAGTCCGGCATCTTCGAAGGCCTGCGCCAGGGCGAGGGTGTCTACATCCTGCAGAACCTGGCGGCGGCGCGATCGCTTGCCAAATCGATGGACCAGATGATCGGCGACTGGGCCATGGTGCGCGGCAATGGTGCCACGATCTGCAGCCTGGTGCTGACCAATAACGACGCCGGCAACGACAACTTTCAGGTGTTCGTGAAGCCGAAATGCGATTCCGCGATCGCGGCGTTTGCGCCGTCGCAGTGGCGGCTCGAGCACGGCCAGATGATGCTGATGTCGGATCGCGGCGAGACCTGGCGGTTCGAGGCCGACGACAATGCGCAATGGCGGCTGGTGCCGGACAGCGCCAATCCGCTCATCATGCTCAGGCAGTGAGGTCGACGCCCGGCGGGCGTTAACAATCGCGAAACCCGGGTTAACGATTCGTTGCGACTTGCTGCGCCGCTTGGAACGTGTCGTTTACAGATCTTGCGTCTGATGGTTGTCTCCGCGCTGGGAGCCAGCCATGCAAGCCGTGTTGCGCAGGTTCACCAATTCACTGCCGTCCTTCGACCTCAACGACAAGATTTCCGCCGCTGCGGCCGGCTTTGCCGTCCTTGTGATGCTGTCGACGCTGGGTGCGCTGTCCGCGCTCCGTGAGCAGCGCCTGTTCTACGACCGGCTCGAAGCCCTCGCCGCCGCATCGCGCAACATCGAGCGGGGCCAATGCGACGATCTACGCCGTCGTCATGGAGTCGCGCGGCATCTACATGTCGGCCGATCGCAGCGTGGCGCGGCGCTACGCTGATTCGTTGCTCGCGAAACTCCGACAGCTGACCAAGATCGTCGAGGAGTGGGAAACGCTGCTGCCTGCCGACGATGCCGCGACATTCGCGCCGTTCCGGCAGCGGATCGATCAATTCGTCGCCTTCCGCACCGAGATGGCGCGCCGTACCATCTCGGTCGGCTCATCCGCGGCGCGCGAGCTCGGCGACAATGACGAGAACCGCGCGGTGCGCACCGCGTTGAACGAGGACCTCGAAACATTGTCACAGCTCTACGCTGATCGCATCCGCGAACTCGGTGAGGCCGCCGACGCGCGCGGTATGGTGGCGTTCTATCTGGGTGGACTTGGCCTCCTCATCATCGTGCTGATTGCGGCTGCAGCACTGGCGCTGCGCTGGGGCGTCCTGATGCCGCTCCTGGACATCGCCCGCGTGACCGATCGTATTGCTGCGGGGCGGATCAAGCTGAAAATTCCGCATGCGCGGCGCCATGACGAGATCGGTCATGTTGCCCATGCCGTCGAGACGTATCAAGACAATGTATTCCGGCTGCAGGAACTTGAGGAGCATGAGATCGAGATCGAGCGGCAGCACGCTGTTATCCTGCGCCAGCACGAGCGGCTGGAGCAGGGCGCGCTCAGCAGCCAGCAGCGCCTGGATGCCGCCGTCGCCAACATGGCCCAGGGGCTGATCATGCTGGACAGCTTCTGTTATGTGCTGATGGTCAACGACCAGTATCGTGCGCTGTATGGCCTGCCTGCCTCGATCGCGCGTCCCGGCATGCATATGCGCGACATCCTTGCGCATCGCGCGCGGCAGGGGCTCCTGCGCGAAAAGCCGGCCGATTTTCTCGCCTCATTGCGCGAGCGCATCAGAGAGGGCAAGCCGGCGATCTCCGAGTTCGAGCTCGGTGACGGTCGCATCATCCGGGTCTGCGAGCGTCCGATGGATGGCGGCGGCTGGATCGCCACGCATGAGGACTTCACCACGCAGCGGCGCAATGAACGGATTCTGGCGCGCGCCGAATATTTCCTCGCTGCGCTGTTGGAAAACATCCCGCAGGCGGTCGTGGCGAAGGATGCACAATCGCTGCGCTATGTCTTCGTGAACCACGCGGCGGAAAAGCTGTTCGGTCTGCCGCGTGCGCAGATCATCGGCCGCGCCGCCCGCGAGCTGTTCCCCGAGCCCACAGGCGAGCTGCTGGAGAGCTTCGATCGCGCTCATCTCGATGAGGTCGGCGACGAGACGCCGAAGGCGCATAGCATCGACACGCCCGGCAATGGCAAGCGCGACGTGGTGGTCCGCCGGCTTCCGGTGGCGGTCGGAGAGGGACAGCCGAAATATCTCCTCAGCATCGTCGAGGATCATACGCAGGATCAGCGCGCCGCGGCATAATGCTGTTTGGTGCGGTGCGCCGCAGCGGACCAGTTCGACCGTTGTGCTGGTGCCAAGGGTGCGGCGCCTGCAGCGGGTTGGTTTCCGGTTAATCGCGAGCCGTGCCAGCACGAGGTCCGTCGCAATCTCCCTTTACGTGTGTCTGCTGCGATGAGCTCCCGAGCCAAGGAGCCGGCCATGATGAAGACATGGCAGAATTTGCAGCGTCGCTTGATGGCGTCGAGCGTGAAGGACCGCATCTCCGGCGTGGCCGCGATGTTTGCCGTTCTGATCGCACTGCTGATGTCCGGCGCGCTCTATTCGTTCCAAGAGCAGCGCGTGCTGACCCTGCTGCTCGGCAATGCGAACAGCTCGAACCGGCAGATCGAGCGCACCAATGCACTCATCTACGCGGTCGTGATGGAGTCCCGCGGCATCTATATGTCGGCCGACCGCACCGCCGCGCGCCGCTATGCGGAAGCCCTGATGCAGAAGTGCAGCGAGCTCGTCAAGGCAGTCGACGATTGGCAGCAACTGGTCCGGAGCGAAGATGCCGAGATGTTCGCCCAATTCAAGCGCCGGATCGATCAGTTCGTCGCTTTCCGCCAAGAAATGGCGCGCCGGACCCTGACGATCGGATCGACCGCCGCACGCGAGCTCGGCGACAATGACGAGAACCGCGCCGTACGCACCGCGCTTAATGAGGATCTCGAGCAATTGTCGCGGGTCTATGAGCAGCGGTCTCGGGAGATCGCGGCCATGGTGAGCCGGAGCCGCTGGCTTTCGCTGACGCTGTTCGGCTTCGGCGCGGTGCTGATGGGCTTCACCGGTGTGGCGGCGTTCCTGCTGCATCGCACAGTCGTTAACCCCTTGCTGGAGATCGCGCGGACCACGGGACGGATCGCCGGAGGCCGGATCAAGCTGGTCATTCCCCATGCGAAGCGCGACGATGAGATCGGTCAGGTGGCGCGCGCCGTTCAGGCCTATCAGGACGCCGCATCGCGCGTCAGCGAGCTGGAGCAGCACGGCCTCGACGTCGGGCGGGAGCAGGCCGAGTTCGTCCAGCAGCGCGAGCAACTCGAGGAGCGCGCCTTGACCGGCAAGTGGCGCCTGGAAGCCGCGCTCAAGAACATGGCGCAGGGCTTGATCATGATCGACAGGAACGGAACCGTGCTCGTCGTCAACGAGCAATACCGCAACATCTATGGCGTCCCCGCGTCGATTGCCAAGCCGGGCGCGACGATGCGCGATATCCTCAGCCATCGGGTCAAGAGCGGCGTCTTCACCGGCGACGTCGAGCAGTATCTGGCTGATCTGATGTCGCGGATCCAGGCACGCAGGCCCTGCATTACCGAAGTCGAATTGGCCGACGATCACGTCATCCGCATCTCCGAGCGTCCGATGGATGGCGGTGGCTGGGTGGCGACGCATGAGGATTTCACGGTGCATCGGCGCAACGAGCGCATGCTGGCGCGGGCGGAATATTTTCTGGCCGCGCTGCTGGAGAACATCCCGCAGGCGGTCGTGGCGAAGGACGCGCAATCGCTGCGCTACGTATTCGCCAATCGCGCCACCGAAGCGCTGTTCGGCCTGCCGCGCTCGGCGATCATCGGCCGCGCCGCGCGCGAGCTGTTTCCGGAACCGACCGGTACTCTGCTGGAGAGCTCCGATCGCGACCAACTCGTGGGAGATGCCGATCAGGGACCTCAGGCGCACAGCATCGAGACGCCGGGCAATGGCAAGCGCGACATCGTGGTGCGCCGGTTGACGGTCTCGATCGGCGAGAACCAGCCCAAGTTCCTGCTCAGCATCATCGAGGACCGCACTCCAGCTCATCGCGCCGCGGCGTGAGCGGGAACCAGTTGACCGCGGGATTATGCTGCCTTGACTGCGCCTTGATCTGCATCAAGAACGGCCCCGGCCGGGCTGACTAGCGTGCTCGGAACGGAGGCCCGCTCATGATCCGACATCTGGGAATTCGCTTTGCCACCCGTCTCGGCGCCGTCGCGCTGCTGACCTTGGCGACTGTCGCGCCGCTGCATCAGGCCGCCGCGCAGGACGCGCTGGGCGGCGCCATTCTCGGCGGCGCGGGCGGCGCGATCCTGGGTGGCGCACTCGGCGGCGGACGTGGCGCGGCGATCGGCGCCGTGATCGGAGCCGGAACGGGAGCCGTCATCGGCGCCGAAGGCGAGCGCCGGCGCAGCGGCTATTACTCATACCGGAACGGCTGCTACCTGCAGCGCGGCGACGGCGCCTGGGTCCGCGTGCATCCGCGCTATTGCTATTAGGCTTCAGCCCCCCTCGACCCGCGAGGTGCGTGGCTATGCGCGACTTGCGCAATGGCGCGTTCCAGCACGGCCATGACGCGCGCATCCTCGCAATGCGCGACGTTGAACCGCATCATCGCCGCGGCTGATTGCGCTGCGCTGAACACGTCGCCGGGCGCCAGCACGACATCGTTCGTGAGCGCCGCCTGCGCCACGTCGATCGCCACGCATCCATCCGGCAGCCTGCACCAGAGGTGAAAGCCGCCGCGCGGCATCAGCCAGGGCACGATGCCCAGGCGCTGCAGCCGTGCGGTGACGCGCGGCCGTGCCCGGGAAAGACGTGCGCGCAGCTCGTCGACATGCTTGCGGTAGCTGCCGCCGGTCAGGATCTGCGTCAGCGTCTCTGCGGCGAATTGTCCGGGGCCGCCGAAGCCGGTCGCGATCTGCAAGTCGATCAACGGCTCGATCCAGTCGGCGCGCGCGGCAATGAAGCCGCAGCGTAGCGCGGCCGACAGCGTCTTGGAGAAGCTGCCGACCAGGATCACGCGCGCGAGCCCGTCGAGGGCTGCGAGGCGCGGCGACGGCTCGGGCTCGAAATCGCCGTAGATATCGTCCTCGATGATGATGGTGTCGTGCGCCGCGGCAGCGTTGAGCAGGCGATGGGCCGTCTGCGCCGACAATGTCGCGCCGGTCGGATTATGCAGCCCGGAATTGGTGATGTAGAGTCGCGGGCGCTCGGCTGCGAGCACCGCCTCGAATTGCGCGATGTCGGGGCCGCTCGGCGTCATCGGCACGCTGACGATGCGGGCCTGGTGCGCGCGCAGCAGCGCCAGGAAATTGAAGTAGCAGGGATCGTCGACCAGCACGGTGTCGCCGGGGCGCAGCAGCATCCGACAGATCAGGTCGATCGCCTGTGTGCCCGAGGAGGTCAGCACGAGCTGCTCGCTCGTGGCCTCGATGCCAAGGCCGGCGAGGCGGGACTGCAGCACGCGGCGCAGGCTCGCCGATCCGCGGGCCGCGCCGTAATGCGTCAGCACCGGGCCGTCGTTGCGCGCCAGCGCGCGAACGGCGCGGCGCAGCGCCTCCTGCGGCATCCAGTCGGCCGGCAGCCAGCCGCACCCCGGCATCAGCGTCGTCGCATCCGCGTCGAGCGACTGCCTCGACACCCAGAACGGATCGACCGCGCGCGGACGACGCGGTTCACTGCCGGCCAAGGCGAGCGGTTCCGGCGCCATGTCGGCGACATAGAAGCCCGACCCGCGCCGGGCGCGGATGATTCCCTCGGCCGCCAGCCGATCATAGGCCTCGACAACGGTGGCTGGCGCGACGCCCATCGTGCTGGCGAAGGCACGGATCGATGGCAGGCGCTGGCCAGGGCCAAGGCTGCGCGTCGCCAGCCGCTGCCGGATGGCGGCGATGACGGCCGCGGTCCGCGCCCCGATCTGCGGCGCTTTCGGGAGGACGTTGCTCAAGTGTGTGATCATCCATACTAGTACAGTTTGATCAGATTGTATCGATCTGTTGCTGTCGCAGCAAGGCGCGTCCGGCTAGACCAAAGGCGTTCGCGGAGGGCTTGAACGATGAAGGGATCGATCGAGGGGTGGGGCAGCGGGGCGGTCGGAATGACGATCTTCAGCGGCTCGTTGCCTGCCACGCGCGCTGCGCTCGACGGCTTTGCGCCGTTGTTCCTGACCGGGGCCCGCGCGGCGCTCGCGGCGGGTCTCGCTGCGCTCTGCCTTGTTCTGCTGCGCCAGCCGCTCCCGGCACGGCGTGACCTGGTTTCGCTCGGCATCGTCGCGCTCGGCGTTGTCGTCGGGTTTCCGCTGCTCACGGCGCTGGCGCTCCAGCACGTCACCTCGGCGCATGCGATCGTCTTCATCGGGCTGTTGCCGCTGTCGACGGCGTTGTTCGGCGTGCTGCGCGGTGGCGAGCGGCCGGGACCGCTGTTCTGGCTGTTTGCTGGTCTCGGTGCGGCCATCGTCTCCAGTTTCGCTTTGTCGCAGGGCGGCGCCGCCTCGGCGACCGGCGATCTCGCGATGATCGCCGCGATCATTGTCTGCGGCCTCGGCTATGCCGAAGGCGCGGTGCTGACCCGGCGGCTCGGCGGCTGGCAGGTGATCTCCTGGGCGTTGGTGCTGTCGTCGCCCTTGATGCTGCTGCTGACGTGGTTCACCTGGCCGCCGCTCGGGCCGAGCATCACGATGCCGGCCTGGCTCGGCCTGGCCTATGTCTCCGTCTTCAGCATGTTCGTGGGCTTCGCCTTCTGGTACCGCGGCCTCGCCCGCGGCGGCACCGCGACGGTCGGCCAATTGCAACTGCTGCAACCCTTTCTCGGCCTCGGCTTCGCCAGCCTGCTGCTGCACGAGCCGGTGTCCGCGACCATGATCGGGGCCGCGGGCGGCGTCGTGTTGTGTGTCGCGATGGCGCGGCGCTGCGCCTGACGAGGCCGGCTCATTTGCGATGATAGAGTCCGGTGAAGCTCACGCCGGCCCCGCCGCAATCATTGTTGTCCTCGACCAGGAGCCAGGTGCCGACGCGCTGCAGCCGGACGCGGCATTCGTCGCCCGCAGTCGGCCGCTCGAACGGTGTCGTCCCATCATCGACGAACGCGACGACGCCGCCCTTCGGCTCGGCCGTTGCGCCGATTGATCCGTTGTGAAGATCGCGCCCGGCCGGCACGACCTGGTCCCCCTCGATGCGCAACCGTCCTTCCAAGGCCTTGGTAATCGTGAGGCCGCCGCCGGGATGCTCCCAGCTGCCGATCCAGTCCGAGAGCGCCGGCGCCGCCATCGGCTCGATCTTGGCAAGCGCCGCCCGCGGCAGCCAGCCGGTGGTCCAGGTCTGGCTTTTTGCACGCGGCGACTGGTAGCTGACGCATGAGAAATCGCCGCGCGTCATGCCGACCAGGACGAGATCCTCGCTGACCAGATAGGCCTTCTTCCGGCAGGCCTCTGTCAGGGCCGGACAGCCGGCCGCCTTGAAGTCGTCGTCGTAGGGACTTTTGACGAAATTGACGCGCGCCTGCCCGCTAACCTTGGCGACGCCGAGCGGCCGCGCATCATCCCAGTCGATACCGTTGCAATTGGCCGGATCATTGGCGTCGTAGGCGGCGGCTGCCGTCGCGGCAAGAACAGCGAAGACAACTCCGATGAAGGCTGTGCGCATCGCAATCCCTGTCCATGCTGACCGATGTTAGGCGACATGGCAGGGCGAGCGGTTCAATCGACACCCCCTTGGTCCGGTGATCGCGTAGCGATCCTGACCGCCTCAGCCGCCGCACGCTATTCGAATCCCGGTTGGCGCGCGCCCGTTCATCACGGCTCACATCAGTCCCGATCCCTTCAGGCTGATGTGCCCGTTCCGGCCGACGATGATGTGGTCGTGAACGGTGATGCCGAGCGGCTTGGCGATGTCGACGATCGTCTTGGTCATGCGGATGTCGGCCTGCGAGGGCGTCGGATCGCCTGACGGGTGGTTGTGCATCAACCGCGCCGTATGCGGTAACCTATTGAATTAATGATAGTTTCTGGTAATTCCCGAGGGGGTGGGGGTATGAGTTTGGGGTCGGTAGATCGTGAAGTTGCGTGACATTCACTTTCGTTCAGCCTCTGTCTCAATGAGTTTATGCGAAGCACGGCAGATCACGAGATTCTTTTTGTCCCAATCCTCGAGTCCAGGCACGGGGTAAAGCACCGACTTGCCGATTTTGATGTATGGCGGACCGACGCGCTGTGCTCGCCAATTGCGAAGGGTGCCGACAGAGATCTGACCGCGGTATCGCTCGGAGACCTCTTCGGTGGTCAGAAATTTCTCTTCGGCCATCTGCACCTCCGTCGTAAATCCAAGACTATGACCCGGGATTTGGTCACCGGTCGCGCATCGAGCGGAAGCCTGCGCATGTCTCCGTCACATTGTGGAGGTGCTCGTCCCGGCTCGTCACGATGGCGCACGAGCAAGATGAGAGTTGATGCGGCTTGTGGGAAGTCGTTGTTGATTGCGATGGGGCCGCAGGATAGGCGAGGTTAGAAATCGGATGGCCATCGTACGAGACATGCCACCCGGACCTCTTGGCCCATCCCGCCTTCACGCCAATCGGTCGGCGCCGATCCGTGATATTGCGCGTCTTGGGGGCGGCCTCGTCAGCCTACCCGGCCGCATTCGAGAAGAGATTGCCTACCGGCGCAGCTTATTTAGACTTATTCGGATCATTATGAGGATAACCAGAGCGAAGGTAGCCAACGTCGCAAATATCGTGGCCTTTCCCGTAATTACCTCGTACCCACATACAATCGAGACGATGACGGACAATGTAGCCAAGGCAATGTAACTTGGAATCGGGCGCTTTATGGCGGCAATAACGACGACGATCATGGTGAAAAGATTTGCAACAAGCGTTATTTGCGTAGCACTCACTGTCGAATCCCTATCGCGATCGCTTTCATCTTGTTGCGCTGGCTTGCTGAGAATGCGCAGGCGCTGAGGGATGAGGCGCTCTTACCTGCTCGCCCGTATCAGACCACTTTAGGCGTGCTCATTCTCTTGAAACTCCGGCGAGATTCCCGCGGCGCCAGATTATGCGGCATGACATCGTTATGCCGGCACTCGGTACGTCCAGCTCAAACTTGTCCGGGATGTGGATCGAGGGCTCGACTTCGAGACGGGCGCCGGACTCCGAAACATTTCGCACCATGCAATTGATGACCGAGGATTGCTGATTGAAAATTATTCGGCCTGCGAGGAGTGTGCGCCGGCGCGGAGAGTTGCGGCGATCGTTTGCGGGGACATCCCGCCGACCGCTGGAATTGTTTATCGGATTGCTCATATATCGAGCAGCCTCAAACGTTCAGAGAGCCTATGAACTGTCGAGTGCCACCGTTCATAGGGTTGCATTGATTTCAATTCCTTCCCGCGATTTAGCTAGCCCTCCCGAGGGCACCGAGTCGTATACCGAGGTATATTGTGTGGCTGTATGCGAACCGCCTGCGCGAGAAGAGCGGTCGAGATTGCCGTGCGTGCCAATACCAGGCCTGGAAACCATGATGACCTCGCACAAGATGGCAGCTTTCCGCCTTGCGGCGCCTCATCGAAATGCAAGCTTGAATCCCCAGGCGCGAATGCGATGCGAGGCGCGGAGTGTTGCCTTGGTAAAGCGTGCGTCGACCAAGCGGCGACGGTACAGCCACAGCGTTGCATGACAGAGACGGTCCGCACTCGCCAGCACGACGCCTGCCAGCCAAAGCTGTAATCGGACGGGGCGACGGCCTGCTCGGGCGCGCCGGCCCGTGTTGCCGGAACGTCTTGGTGGCTCGCGGTCGTAGAAATCTGATCCAAGGGAGGACCGCGCCAGTCGCTGGGCGGAATCGAAACCGTCGCGCGCGCACCGTTGTGGAACTGTATTCGGGGTGTTGACCTGAGCTGTACAGAGCGTGCGTAACTGTGGCTCAAAGAACGAAAATAGCGCTTGCCTAGTGCCGGTCGCTAAGTTGCGCGCAATACGGATATAGCTGGTCATAACATGCTCCCAAAGTGCGGGATGCGTCGCCAAATTCAAGGCGCGACTCTGTGTTGCTTTCGGTGTCTGGTCGGTTTTCGTCTAAGTTGGGTCATCGAGACTGAACAGATCGGTGGTTTCGTGGTAGGCAAAGACCTCCGCGTATCGCGCCCATTGCGTCACTGCCTTAAGTGTTCGGCTGGCGTAGCTTTCGGACATGAAGTCTTCGAGCTCGTCGTGAAAACGCCGGGCTTGGGATTTGTGACTTGGGCGATCGTCGAGGACGCGCCGGATGTGTGCGGCCAGGGGCACATAACTGAGAAGCTGCTGCGCAAAGATCTTCTTGCGTTCATCGACATCGGCCAGTGCATAGCGTTTGCCCGCCGGAAGAAGTTTGATGTCCCCACCTACCAATTCGGCGAAGCGGAGCAACTGCAGAACCTCTGCTATCGGAAATAGATCGTCGGTCTCATAGAGGAGACCGCTCGCAAGTTCGGGCAGATCGGCTCGGCCGTTATTGGGTTCTGCATTTATGGCCTCGATCAGACCGGCCAACGCATTCGTCGAAACAACAGGAAGAGCCATCCCTATGCCGGATCCCGGAAAGAGGCCGTCTCGGGGTTGACTGTCGTCGTTCTTTTGCGTCATGCGGACGTAGATCTGTTCGACCAGCGCACGGAAGGTCGGGTCCTGTCGGTTGCGTGGCTGCGGAATCTCCACCTTGATTTCGCCGATGACGCGTCCGGGATTTGAGGAAAAGAGCAAGATGCGGTCACACATCAGCACCGCCTCTTCGATATTGTGGGTGACGATCAGGATCGATTTGATTGGCATGCGCCCTTCGGACCAAAGGTCGAGAAGATCCGTGCGCAGCGTTTCCGCGGTTAGCACGTCAAGGGCAGAGAATGGTTCGTCCATGAGCAGGATGTCCGGATCGACAACCAATGCTCGCGCCAAGCCGACGCGTTGGCGCATGCCGCCCGACAGCTCTTTCGGATAAGCGCTTTCGAAACCGTCCAAGCCGATGAGGTCGATCGCCGCCAACGCGCGCTTGCGTCGGTCAGTCGGGGGCACGTTCTTCGCCTCGAGGCCGACTTCAACGTTCTGTAAGACCGTGAGCCATGGAAAAAGCGCGAAGGTTTGAAATACCATCGAAACGGTGGCGCGCTGTCCGTCTTCGATTTTGGGAAACTCAATGACGCCCTGTGTCGGCGTCACGAGGCCGGCAATGGACCGGAGCAGCGTCGATTTGCCGGAGCCGGATCGGCCGAGCAGCCCGACGATTTCATTCTCTTTGAGGGTGAGATCAACGTCGTCGAGGACCAGGAAATCGGGTCCCCCGGACTTTCCGTAGACCTGGCGGACTTTCTGCACTTCGACTAAATTGCGGCTCTCAATGACAACCATGAACTGATCCTCCTCTTAATCGAACCGCAGCCGGCGCTCGGCGTACCGATAGAGTGGGCGCCAAAGCGTGCGATTGAGGGTGACGACGAAGGCCGACATCACGACGATGCCGACGGCGACCCGCGGCAAGTCGCCAGCAGCGGTCGCGTCGGCGATGAAGGAGCCGAGACCAGTGGCCTGCAGACGTTTGTCGCCCCAGGAAACGGATTCGGCGACGATGCTGGCGTTCCACGACCCGCCTGACGCTGTGAGCGCGCCGGTCACGAAGTAGGGAAAAATGCCGGGCAAGGCGACTTGGCGCCACCATTGCAGGCCGCGCATGTTAAACGTCCGCGCCGCTTCCCTCAGATCGTTAGGAAGTGCGCTAGCTCCAGCAATGACATTGAAGAGAATGTACCATTGCGTGCCCAGAATCATGAGCGGCGAAAGCCAGATGTTCGGATCAAGCCTCAGCCCGATGATGATCACGACCGCGAAGGGAAACAGCACATTGGCCGGGAAGGCGGCCAGGAATTGGGCGACGGGTTGAAGGCGCTCGGACCAGGCCGGGCGTAATCCGATCCAGACGCCTATCGGCACCCAAATGATGCTGGCGATCGCAATGAGGACGGCGACACGAACCAAGGTCGCGAAGCCCAGGCCAACAATTGATATGATGTCCGCCGCTGTCAGGGATGTCGAAATAAAGCGCAGCAGCCAGAGCGATGCGCCGGAGCAGACCACGGCGATGAAACCGATCCAGAGGCCGTCGGGGACACGAATGATGTGTTTGTTGGCGCGGAGCGTTTGACGTCCAGGTGGGGCCGACCAGCTCAGCGCACTCAGGCTTCGGCCAGCCACCAGCAGAAGCTCGATGATCGACGGCAGAAGGCGCGTGCGGCGTGCGAGGTCGTATACCCAGGAGCGCGGTCGTTCACGCGACGCGGTTTGCTCGAATCTGAACTTGTCAGCCCAAGCGACGATTGGTCGGAATATGAGCTGGTCGTAGAGGACGATGACGACGGCCATTGCGAAGACTGCCCAGGCGACAGCGCCGAAATCTTTCCGCTCAATTGCGAGCGCCAACCAGGAGCCGATACCGGGCAATGCGATCGTCGTGTTGCCAACCGCGATCGCTTCCGAGGCGACAACGAAGAACCATCCTCCCGACATCGACATCATGGCGTTCCAGACCAGACCTGGCATGGCGAACGGAAGCTCGAGGCGCACAAATCTGCGCCAGGACGAAAAGCCAAACTGCCGGCTCACCTCGTCGAGATCCTTCGGGACCGTGCGAAGCGACTGGTAGAAGCTGAACGCCATGTTCCAGGCTTGGCTTGTGAAGATCGCAAAAATCGCGGCGCACTCGACCCCAAGCTGGCGCCCAGGAAATAAGTTCATGAAGAACATGACGGTGAACGTCAGAAAGCCGAGCACCGGAACCGACTGTAGAATGTCGAGAGCAGGAACGATGATCAGTTCGGCTTTGCGGCTTTTTGCTGCGAGGGTCGCAACAGTCAGAGTGAATATCAGAGATGCCGCAAGTGCCCCGAACATGCGCAGGGTCGAGAGAAGCGCATATTCAGGAAGGTGCAGGAGCTGAAGGTCGACGGGCGCGGCATTGAGAGCCGTCAGCGGTTGGCGCATTTGGCCAACCCCGACAATGACGAGCAATGCGATGACTACCACAAGGGCGATGGCGGCGAGGTCTGCCCAACTTGGCCCGGCGAGACGAGGCGCCAAGCTCCTATCGAAATGGCGGTGTTTGCCGTCACTCCTGGAAAGAAAGACCATGGCGCCCTCGTGTCAGCCGTGCCGGCCGTCACGAGCGAGCTCTTGTCTAGGCTCGGCGAAACGTCCGTGGCGGCGTAAGCTGTCGACTACCGTCGTTCGGCATCGTTCGGTTTCCTAGAACTGCTCAAGCGAGGATAGACGAGTCCCGCCAAGCAGATTTGCTGTGTCTATAGAGTGCGATCGTTGTTTGCGCTACTTATACCCGGAGGCGTTCTTCGCTCGAAAAGTGTCTGAAGAATATACTCGGGTATATTCGGCGTGGCGCTTTGGCCGTCCGCCGCGCGGATTCGCCGGTGTTCAGCGCATCGTAGTCCAGCCGCTCAATGCAAGAGCAAGAAACGCGACGGCTTCGTGCCAGTAGTTCAGGCGCGCGAGCGTCCAGGCCTCACGACGCACGAGCGCCAGACCAATGCAGATCATGCCCGATAACGCCGTCAAAGCGACGAAGGCGTAACCGAAACCCCATCGCGACGGTATTTGCGCAAGGGCAAAGACGAGAAGTATTGCGAGCTTTAACGCAAAGCGCTTCACGACGTAGCGGATGCTCGGATTGTCAGGTTCTCGTGGCCAAGCCTTGATCTTATGGTTGTTGATCGTCGTTGTTTCGATCCCGTTCAAAAGCCTGGGAGCGAGTCGGCCGCTCGGCCCGAATAGCGAGGTGATCGCCGCTCGGCCGGTCGAGGTGAGTTCAAGCGTATATTGGTGTTCAACAACGAGGCCTTCGCGAGTCAGCTCTTGCTGACCGAGTTTTCGGACGTGAGCGTCGCCAATATAATCGGTGATCTCGTCGTATCTCAGAGTATCGCCGGCGCTCTTGTGGAGCTGTGCGAACACCGCCAGGATCGCTTGGGCCCTATGTCCTAACGTGGCGGTGTGGGGCACGATCTCCGCCCTTTTCTTCTCGGAGGTACGACTCCGATAGAGCGTTGCGACAAATCAGCTCGTCGCACAACTATCCTCGGGTATATCGAGCAGCAGCGATCCGAGCGTGGCTTCTTCTACCGGTGCTCCGCAGGTCCGCTTCTCATCCTTTCCAGTTTCTCTGACATGCGTCCGAGGTCGAGCATGGAATTCGCCTGCATCTTCGTCATGATTTGCCGGCGGCAGACCTTAACGGTGATTTCGCTAAGGTTGAGTGTTGCCGCAATCTGCTTCGTGAGTTGACCCTTTGTAATCAGATCCATCACCTCTCGCTCGCGATTGGACAGCGATTGGTATCGAGCTTCCAATTCGGCATTCATCTCGAGCGCGTTACGGCGCATACGACTTTTCGCCAAGCCGCCGTTGATGGCGTCGAGGAGGTCCTGATCCCTGAACGGCTTTGTCAGGAATTCGATGGCGCCAGCCTTCATGGCGCGGACAGACATCGGAATGTCACCGTGCGCCGTGACAAACACGATCGGAATTTCAGCGTGAGACTTCGCTAACTCGACTTGAAAATTCAGCCCGTTTTCGCCCGGCATGCGGACGTCCAAGACCATGCAGACGGGTGTCTCCGGAATCGACCAGCGCAAGAATTCGGCCGTAGAGGAGAACGCCACGACGTCGAACCCTTCGGATTCACATAGATTGCTAATGGCTTTCCGGACGGACGGATCGTCATCCACGATCGCCACGGTTGATTTCTGAGTGCGGGTGGCTGGAGCGCCGAGGTTCATTGGTTTGCCTCCTGAGTCCCAGGCAGCGTGAAGTGGAAGGTGGCTCCTGAAGGCTCGCCCTTTTCGGCCCAGATGCGGCCATGATGAGCTTCAATGATCGAGCGGCAGATCGAGAGACCGATGCCCATGCCTCCGGTCTTCGTCGAAAAGAATGCATCGAAGATCTGATTGACATCAGTCGTAGTCAGTCCGCCGCCGGTGTCCTCAATGCTGACCTCGACGCCACTCGGCCGTGTCTTGCGGGATTTAATGCGAATTTCTCGGAGGTCTGCTTGCGCAGCACCGATTGCGTCGATGGCGTTGACGATGAGGTTGAGAACGACTTGCTGTAATTGGATTCGGTCACCGAAGACGCTCGGCAGGCCGTTGTTAAGTTCAGCTCGGACCACGATGCGGTTTTCGTTCAACTGAGACTGGATGAGGACAAGCACCTCTTGTATCACCGCGTTGATGTCGACCCATGCGTTTTGGGGTTCAGCGCGTGTGGTCAGGGCTCTAATTCGAGCGATAATCTCACTCGCGCGCCGTGCGTCTTCGACGATGCTTTCGATCGAACTCGTGACCTTCTGCGGATTTGGCGGCTCACTGCGGATCCAGCGTGTGGCGGCATTCGCATTCGTGATGACCGCCGTCAGGGGTTGGTTCAGCTCGTGAGCGATTGAGGCGGAAAGCTCGCCAAGTGTTGTCCGACGAGCCACGTGGGCGAGGTGCGCTTGCGCGCGTTCAGCCGTCTGGCGGGCGGTCTCGGTAGCCAGCGCGAGGTAAGCAGTTGCTGCGATCGCAGTCAGACTGATCGACGTGTTGATGACACCGAGACTGAAGGTGCTCCCGGCGGTTGGAACATAGCTCACGATGGTAAGTACGGCGCTGAGGATGCTGAGCGCGGCACAGCCTAGCGACACGAAGATGACGCCTTGCTTCCGGCAAAAGCGCAGGGACAGGAGGACGACCACGACCTGGAGGCTCGCGGCCGCGATCTCGTAGGGTGTGACCGTGTCGAAAATGAAGATGGCGATGGCGAGTGCTGCCGTGAAGATCGGTAGCATCGGCGAGAAGAGGGCCTGTGGTCGCGGGTCCAGGCGGGAGACAAAGTATGCCCATGGCCGAGCAAAGCGGCGCGCACGGTTCGGGTGTGCGGGCGCGTTCGGCTCGTCAACGCCCTGAGCTTTGGCGTGGGGCGGCATCATTACATCACCTAAGATATGTTCGCAGGACACTGACCAACTCGTCCGCGGCGTTTCGCTCGCTCTGGCTGGGCGCGCGGTTGGGGTCGACCATGTGGGTGCGGATGTGGCCGTTGATAACTTCCGCCATGATTCCGTTGATCGCTCCGCGGGTTGCAGTGACCAGGCGCATGACGTCGTCACAGGCTTCGTCGGTGATGAGAGCCCGCTCTAATGCGTCGACCTGGCCGCGCAAGCGGCGGACACGGTTAAGGAGTCGCTGCTTCTCGGCAACGACGTGCGATCTGCCCATTTCGTATACCCGGGTATAGTTGCAATATACCCCCTTGGGTATATATCAAAACCGTGGCGCTGTGAAGACCGGCAACGATTTCACGCGCCAAGGTCCAGCCTATGGTGGGCTGGATTTTCCATTGGCACAGCAAGGGATCGCTATGAACCCGCGACCTAGCAGTCTGGCCGACGAATGCGACAGTAGACGCTCGACGTCTGCTCTCGTTTCGCTGCAGCTCGGCTACGCTCAGGGCGACGACACGATTGTCGAGGGCCGCGCGATCCACTTCGCGCTGCTTTGATGCGTGCCGCCTCCTGAGCCCAGGCATCAGGAGGCAAAAAATGACCTTCCAGTTTTCCAGTGTGCGTCCGCAAGGCGTCACTTCTCCAGCGAACTGCTCGGTTCTCTCTTTCAAGCGCAGGCGCCCGCGGTTGACAGCCCGTTGGCGACTGACGGCGGGAGGGCGCCTCGAATGCCGGTGGTTTCTGTCACCGGACTGAGCGCGATCGCGTGTCGTGCGCGACAGGTCGACCCGCACGACCGCTCCAACGCAAGAACCCTCAAGTCAACGCCATTTCAAAGGCGGTTAATCATGCTGTCTAACCTCGATACTCCCGTGCGTCACGCTGTGCTGGATGAAGCGCATATCGGCGACATCAAAGGCGCGCTCGGCACAATCAAGAAGAACGATACGGGTCCCAGGAACGGTTGGCGTGCTCGTTTGATGACGCTGCTGGCAATCCTTGGACCGGGCCTGATCGTCATGGTCGGTGACAACGATGCCGGCGCCTTCGGCACCTACACGCAGGCGGGCCAGAACTATGGCACCTCGCTGTTGTGGACGCTCATCCTGCTCATTCCCGTCCTGTACGTGAACCAGGAAATGGTTTTGCGGCTCGGCTCGGTGACGGGCGTCGGCCACGCGCGGCTCATTCTCGAACGGTTTGGCAAGTTCTGGGGCGCCTTCAGCGTTGTCGACCTTTTCTTGCTGAATGCTCTGACCATCGTCACCGAGTTCATCGGAATCAGTCTGGCGCTCGAGTACCTCGGGCTTCCGCGAGGCGTAGGCGTCATTGCCGCAGCGGCCGTCATTATCGCCGCGGCTGGGACGGGCAATTTCCGGCGATTCGAAAGATTTTCGCTGTTTCTCGTTTTCGGCAGTCTTCTGTTGGTGCCGGTGCTCGTCTGGGTTCATCCCCCGGTCAGCCAGATCGCCCATGATCTCGTCGTGCCGCAGTTTCCTGAAGGCGGGAAGCTGAGCGAGGTGATGCTCCTGATCATTGCCATTGTCGGGACAACGGTCGCGCCCTGGCAGCTCTTCTTCCAGCAGAGCTATGTGATCGACAAGCGCATCACGACGCGCTTTCTGAGCTACGGGCGCATCGATCTCGTCCTTGGCATTGTGCTGGTCGTCATCGGCGCAGTGGCGATGATGGCGTTCACCGCAGCGACGTTCGCAGGTCGTCCGGAGTTCGGGAATTTCCAGGACGCCGGAGCCGTGGCTGCCGGGCTTGGCGCCTATGTCGGGAAGACGGCTGGCGTCTTCTTCGCCCTTGCGCTGCTCGATGCCAGCGTGATCGGCGCGATGGCGGTCTCGCTGTCGACGGCCTACGCGATAGGCGATGTGCTGTCGCTGCGGCATTCGCTGCATCGCAAGCCCCAGGACGCCAAGGGCTTCTATGCGGTCTATGGCGGCCTCGTTACGTTGGCTGCTGCGCTGGTTTTGACCCCCGGCATGCCGCTCGGCCTGCTGACCAACGCCGTGCAGACTCTGGCCGGCGTGTTGCTACCGAGCGCCACCGTGTTCCTGCTGCTGCTTTGCAACGACAAAGCCGTTCTGGGTCCGTGGATCAATGGGCGGTGGATGAACCTGTTCACCGGCGCCGTCGTCGGTGTCCTCGTGATGCTGTCAATCATCCTGACCGCATCGGTGCTGTATCCAAACATGAGCGAGAGCACGATTCTCGCGATACTCGGGATCGGAGGCGTATTCACGCTCGCCGTCGCTGTCGCCTTCCTCTTCATCCACCGCGAAGAGCCGGCCAGCGCGAAGAACGAGATGGTGCGCGCGACGTACCGCATGCCGCCGCTGGATGAGCTTCCGTCAGCTCGGATGACGCCGATGACTCGTCTCTGGATGCTGGTCTTGCGCGGCTATCTGATCTTGGCCGGCGGGCTTGTCCTCGTGCGGATCGTGCAGCTTTCGCTCATCGGCCGGTGAAGGGGGGAGCATGTGCATACGTCATTCCACATCGCTGCGGCCTCACTCGACGACTGCGGCGTCTGGCCGGCGCCGACCAACAATCTGGGACCGGCTTGTATCGGGTTTCGCCCCGTTTGCCGATCCGGAGCTGTGGTTGCGCGCCTGCACGCTTGCGGCCCTCAGAGAGCGCGACGGCTCTGTTGGGCTGGAGGTCGTGAGCTTATCGGCTCTGTTTGGCGGAGGCAGCCATGATGACCCGCAAGATCCAGCATCGGGAGCGGCCTATCAGCGTTCGGCTGCAGCTCTGGTGGCTCGGGAAAGTGGAGGTCCTTGTTCTCAAACACGTGCCGAAAGGCCCGTTTGCGCGATCCGCTCTCGCATGGGTGGACCAGAGCCACGTGCGAATCCGGCAAAGGCTCGGTCGCAACGAAACCGGCGGGAAGCGCTGATGCGCTCTCCGCGGTCAATCGCGCGCCACTTGGAAGAACGGGCCTGCCTGTTCGGTGCGATCTGGGTTGTGAGGGTCGCGCGCATTCTTGTGCGGGAGGGGTTTCTGAACAGGCGTGGCGCGTTCGCGGCGTTTCGCCTTTCGTCGCGCCTCTCGAGGAGGTCGTGGCGCATTTGGAAGTCCGAGCGAGCCCGCCGTCGAAGCGCAATGTGGGGTGAGTCCAACTGACCTGGCTCGGTCGGCCAGCAGCGAAGTCTACTGAGGAGACGTGCAATGCAAATGAGAAAGCGAGCTGAATTCTTTCATGGCGAAAGAAGCGCATTCGGCAGCCGGTTGGTGACCGAGCGGCGACGGGACATCGTGAAAACGCGGGGACGCTCAAGCGCCGCACTTCGAGTTGCTGTCCGTCTGCGGGTCGGCGGGCTGTTGGCGGCGGTTGCCCATTGGCTCGCCCGCACTGCCTTTCAACTCGCGCGGGAGCGCTTGATTCCCGTTGCGCAAGCAAAGGCGCTTTTGCGCATGGCGGCGCAGGTCAATCGGCAAAGTATCCGCCTGCGGCAGCGGGAGCGTTTTAGAACAGATCGCTGGTGAGCAAACTTTGCGTACCAAATCGAAAGGAATCAACCATGCCCGAACCTCCTAGTTGCTGCGTGAGTGAATACTCACGCAGCCCCCCAATACCCCGAAAATAGAGCGGCCTCACGTCGATCACGAGATGGCTTGCTCGTCCCGTGATCAGTGGAGCTGCTGATGATCTGTGATGAAATTGAAGTTCGCAAGAAGGATGCGCCTGTACGGAATTACGGCCGTGAACCGCGGTTCGGTCGACGCGGTCTGTCGGCGCGCGCCTGCTTCCCCGTTCTGCTGCTTGTCGCCGCGACAGGCGCGGGAAACGCGCACGCCCAGGAGATTCCGGCCGGCGCCGACCGCTTGGGCACGGAACGGCGTCTTGATGTTCGGACCAAAGCGGATCGGCCGCCCAGCGAGGCCGAAATGAAGAGGGTTTATGACTGGACCGGCTTTTATGTCGGTGGTCACTTCGGCTACGGTGGCGGCCGCTTGGGCGATGACTCCCGCCCCAAGCCTGAGCAGGGCGTCTTCCTGCCTCATAGTCCGACCGGCCTCATTGGTGGTTTTCAGGTCGGCTATAACCGGCAACTCGACAATCATCTGGTGCTCGGTGTTGAAGCCGACGCGTCGTTCACGAGCCCGACCGACGAGCCGGCGTTGGCGCCGGCGCCGTTCAATTCTACGGTCGACTACGTAGGCACCGCGCGCGGCCGAGTGGGTTACGCATTTGATCGGTGGATGCCCTATGTCACGGGTGGCTTCGCCTGGGGGCATGGTCATATCGAGGTCAACGACGGCAGCGGTGCGCAACTCGGCCGCTATCAGACGGGCTGGACCGCAGGCCTCGGTGCGGAATTCGCGTTGAGCGGCAATTGGACGGCGAAAGTCGAGTACGACTATGTGAATCTTTCTGCGGCTACTTATGATCTGGGCCGCTTCGATCTGCCGAACGCCCGTCTTGCCCCCGGGCTTTACCTCGCCAAAATCGGGCTGAACTACCACTTCAACGATCTGCCGTGGGCGGCGTCCGGCTCACAGAGCGCGACGCCACGCTTGCCGGATTCGAGTGACTGGAACGTCCATGCGCAAACGACAGTGATTGCGCAGGGATATCCAAGCTTCCGCTCCCCCTATGCGGGTGCGAACAGCTTGCCGGGAGGCGGCGAGGTCCGCGAGACGTGGACGACGACCGCCTTCATCGGCGTCCGGCTGTGGCAGGGCGGCGAGTTCTATTTCAATCCCGAACTGGCGCAGGGATTCGGCCTGAATGGGACATTGGGTCTGGCGGGCTTCCCGAACGGCGAAGCACAAAAGGCTGGAGCCGCATTCCCGAAGATTCGGCCGCAACGCTATTACTTCAAGCAGACCTTTGGCCTCGGCGGCGAACAAGAGGACGTCGCCGACGGTCCCAACCAGCTCGCGGGCAAACGTGATATCGATCGCATCACGGTGATCGTCGGACGCTTTGCCATCGGCGATTTCTTTGACAACAACACCTATGCGCACGATCCTCGCGCCGATTTCATGAACTGGGCGCTGTGGTCGTCCGCGGCTTACGATTTCCCGGCGGATCTCCCCGGATACACGCGCGGCGCAATCGTCGAATTGAATAAGAAGGACTGGGCAGTCCGCGCGGCATTCGTTCAGGTGCCGTCCGAGCCCAACAGCGATGTCTTGAAATTCAACACGGGCGGCGCCGTGGTGGAGTTCGAGCAGCGTTACGCCATCGCGGGCCAGCCTGGAAAACTGCGGCTCGGCGTCTTTGGCACCCAGGGTGTCATGGGCAACTACCGCCAGGCCCTGGCAATCGAGAGCCAGGATTCCACGCAAGACATCAATACGGTGATGGCGAGTATTCGCCACGTGAATCCGAAATACGGCTTCTACGCGAATTTGGAGCAGCAGATTGCGCCTGGGATCGGCGTTTTCGGTCGCGTGAGCTGGAACGATGGGCAAAACGAGACGCTGTCGTTCACCGACATTGACCGAAGCGTGTCAGGCGGCGTTTCGATCAAGGGCAATCCTTGGGGTCGGCCGAACGATACCGTCGGGATCGGTGGGGCCATCAATGGGCTGTCTGCGGCCCATCGCGACTTCCTTGCCGCTGGTGGAAACGGACTCCTGATCGGTGATGGGGCGCTGAACTACAGCACCGAGCGGATTTTCGAAAGCTATTACGCGCTGGCGATCGGGAACGGGCTCACCTTCACCGCCGACTACCAACTGATCGTCAACCCTGCATACAACGCCGACCGCGGTCCGGTGTCGGTCTTTTCTGGCCGTCTTCACGCGGAGTTCTGAGCCATGGACCGCGTGTACTTGCCAGATGACGGGGGATGGTTCTGATGACCGGGACCGTCGTTCTATTCGAACTCGCCGGCTACGTCGGATTGCTCCTTTGGGGCACTCATATGGTGACGACCGGCGTCCAGCGGGGCTTCGGCCATGTCCTTCGGATATGGCTGGAGCACAATCTGACGCGGCGGTGGCGGGCGTTTCTTGCCGGCGTCGGCATTACGGCGCTTCTGCAAAGCAGCACCGCGACGGGTCTCATGGCCTCCGCATTTACGGCGAACGGTCTTATCGGGCTCGGGCCCGCCTTGGTGGTGATGCTGGGCGCCAACGTCGGAACCACGCTGGTTACGCAGGTGCTGTCGTTCGACGCCGGTGTCGTCGGCCCTCCTTTGGTCCTGCTCGGGGTCATGGCTTTCCGCTCGTTCGACGATGATCGGCTGCGCAATGCCGGGCGAATCGCGATCGGGCTGGGACTGATGTTGCTGGCCTTGTCGGGGATGGCGCATGAGTTTGCGCCAATCGAGAACGCGCCTTTGCTGAAAAACGTTCTCGCTGCAATCGGCAACGAGCCTCTCCTTGCGGTGTTGGTGGCAACGCTGCTCACCTGGGCTTGTCATTCCAGCGTGGCGGTCGTGCTTCTTATCGTGTCGCTGACTGCGAGTCAGACCGTTTCGCCGATCGGCGCGCTGGCGTTCGTTGTCGGCGCCAACATCGGCGGCACATTGCCCGCACTCTTTGAGGCGGGTTCACCGGTTGCTCGTCGTCTTCCGCTCGGCAACTGCCTGGTTCGAATCGTGGGCGCGGTCGTGACGCTTCCGTTGCTGGCAATATGCGTGCCGCTTCTCGCCCACATCGATCCTGCGCCGGGGCGGATCGTGGTGAACTTCCACACCGCGTTCAACCTGATCCTTGCAGCGGTGTTTATCGGGCCGTCTCATTGGCTGGCCCGGCTGCTCGTCCGCGTACTTCCCGACCCGCCGGCGCCTGATGATCCCGGAAAACCAATCTACTTGGAGGAGGCAGGATTAGGGGCGGCGACCGTCGCGTTGGCGAATGCCGCGCGCGAGACGCTTCGCATGGGCGACATGGTCGAAGCAATGTTGAAGGGCGCTTCGGAGGTGTTCCAACAAGACGATCCTCGGCGCGCCACCGCGATCAGCCGGATGGATCGGTCTGTCGACCGTCTTGGAGCCGCGATACGCAGCTATCTGGCAGATCTCGGAAATGAGCAGCCGTTGCATGACGATAGCGAAGGCGCCCGGGTCCAGGAGATATTGTCAGCCGTCATCAATCTCGAGCACGTTGGCGATGTCGTCGCCAACAACCTCATCGAATTCGTGGTCAAACGGATCAAGCGGGGGAGGCCGTTTGCGAAGGACGAACGCGATCTCATCGTTTCGATGAATGCCGAAATCCTGGAAAGCCTCCACATGGGGCTTGCAGTGTTTCTGACCCGTGATCCCGCCGAGGCGAACCGGCTCATCTCGCGAAAGAGCGCTCTGCGGCGACTGGAGGCGCGTGCGACCGCGCTCCATGTGCAGTTGCTGCGGGTCGCGGCCACCACGGCGCGAGCGGATGCTGGCGAGGGAGTCGCTCGTGTCGCCGAAGATGGCGGTCAGTTTCTGCGCATTGTCAGAGACCTCCGGCGCGTTCACTCGCACATCGCAGCGCTGGCATATCCGATCCTGAACGGTGCCGGCACCGCTGATGGGACACCGGCGCGAGAAGGAACTGCAGAAGAAGAAGCCAACGAATCCGAGCTGCAAGGCGCGCAATGATAGCGGTGGTCGCGATCAATTTGCAGGATCGTCACGCCGCGGTCTTATGACATGGACCTCGCCGACCTCCAGTTTGTGACGGCGGCGGTGGATGCAGGAAACTTTGCGCGTGCAGCGCTCGTGCTCGGGCTGCATGCGTCGACGATCAGTCGGCGTATCGCACGGCTTGAGGATGAGCTTGGCCTCACCCTCTTCGAGCGCAACCGTGCCGGTGTGCGGCTCACGCCGAGCGGACAGACGGTCATGCGGCACATTAGACGTGTCCTCGCTGAAGTCGATGCCGTGAAGGCCGCAGGTCATCACAACGGCCTTGGCACGACGGGCGAGATTCGTCTGGGCCTACGAATGCCGCCGATCGGAAAGCCTCTGGGGGACTTGTTGCGGTGCTGGCACGGACGATACCCTGGTGTTTCGGTGGTGCAATTCGAGATGCATGAACGGGAGATCGCCGCCGCGCTGGCCGATCGACGACTTGACGCCGCGTTTGTCCCGAGCTTCGCGTTGTGGCCGCATGCGGCGATGCTGCCCATCTATAGTGAGCGGCTGATGGCGGCGCTTCCCGCGAAACATTCCCTGGCGAGGCGTAAGGCGCTTGGTTGGAAGGAATTGTCGGGCGAGACGGTTCTTGTCGAAGGCTGGGGCGAAAGTCAGGCGCAGCGCGAATTCTTCGCCTCGCTTCTTGGCAGGAACGTAGACTTTCAATCGCACGCCGCCAGCAAGCAATATATTCTCGCGTTTGTGGCAGCGGGCTTTGGCGTGACGCTCGCGGCAGAGAGCCAAGCCGAGCTCGGATTTCCTGACGTGGTCTTCAGGCCGATTTCGGAGGCGAACGCATCATTTTGTGTGAATCTCGTGTGGCTTCCTGAATGCGAAGAACCCGTTGTAGGACGGTTTGTCGCGTTTATGCGCGATGAAGCGAAGGATCGCGGGCTGCTTTAGCAGAGGCAGCCTCGGCACGTCATCACGATGTCTTCTGCGACGACGAGGTCCGGCGGGTCTTTCGGAAGGCTCGGTCCGTCGCCATGAAGCGCGCCAGCATCGGTGGAATCAGCTTGGCGGGCTCGATACCGCTCTGGTTGGTCTCGTGGGAGAGCGCTTCGGCATAGGCCTGGAGGTCACGATGAACGGCCGCCGGCAGCTCGATCGTCATCTTCACCGGTTTGTCGTCTTCCAATGCGCTTAGTTTGAGTTTGCTCATCGGGCACCTAGCCTTTGTAGGGTTCGAGGACCAGGTCGTGTGTGACCATGACCCGCACGGGGAAGCCCGGCCGGATTGTGATCGTCGGCTGGATATTGAGGGAGCGGCCTACGATCTGTTCGCCAGCCTGGTTGAAGCTCTGCGACGCGCCCATCCGGATCGCCTGGGCAAGGTTGTTTTCACTATTGCTCGTTCCAGCCTCGGCGCCGACGGACAAGATGGTGGAGAGGATCGCAGCCTTGAACAGCATGCCCCAATGGTTGTCGACCTCGTCCTCAAGCCCGGCATAGCCTTCGGTGTCGGCGCCGGGCTGGCGTTCGAGCACGATCGACTTGCCGTTCGGCATGATGAGGCGGTTCCAGACGAGCAAGGCGCGCGACTGGCCAAATGCGATCTGCGCATCATACTGGCCGACGAGGCGCGACCCCTGCGGAATCAATAAGGTCTTGCCCGTCGGACTGTCGTAGACGTCCTCGGTCACCTGCGCGGTAACCTGTCCGGGCAGATCGGACCGCAGGCCTGTGATCAGCGATGCCGGAATTACGGCGCCTGCCTGCAATACATAGGGGCTTGCTGGCGGCTGGACGCGATCGGGGCTCGTTGTTCTGCGGTCGATGTTGCCATTGAGGAATGCGAGTTTGTGATCTTGCGACGTGAGATCAGACGATGTGCTCGCCGGCGTCAGTCCCGGCGAGAGAGCCGTTGGAGATGGCGCGATCGGCATGCTCGGCGCGACGACGTTCGTTGTCGCGAAGAGATGACTGGTGCGGGCGGCTTCCATCTCCTGAGCGAGCCGTTGCTCCTCCGGTGTCGGTCCCGGCATTGGCATGCTGGGCGAAGGCGCGCCGGCGTTGAGGATGGGCTTGCCGAGATCGCCGGGCAGCGGCGGTCCAAGCTGTGGCACGGGCTTTGGCAGCCCCGTATAATCGCGCGGCAGGTTCGCGAGACCATCTGGCGTGTTGCGGTTGTTGGTGTTGAAGAGTTCGGCGCCGGTTGTCTGGTGCTGCGGCTTCAAGGCGAAGAGCAGTGCGCCTCCAATGCCAATGGCCGCGGCGGCACCGACGCCAAGCAGGACCTTGCGGGACAGCCGGGTTACCGGCGGTCGCTTGGCGCGCAAGCGCATCTCCTCAGCCGGACGTGCGGCCGCGCTCGGCCCCACGTCATCCCTGGCTTCGTCCGTCACCGCGGCCTCCCATCGGTGCGGACGATGCGCACCAGCTCCTGGTGCTTGCCGCCGAGCTTCAGCTCCGCCGCAGCGAACAGGCGGTCGACGATCATGTGATTGCCGCGGACACGGTAGTTGACGAGCTGGCCGTCGCCTTCCGCGCCGATCACCCAGAGCGGTGGCAACTCACCCTGTGAGATGCCGGTCGGGAATTCGATGAACACCTGCCGGCCGTCATCGAAGGCGCGCAGCGGCCGCCACGGCGGAGTATCGCCCTCGATGCGATAGCGGAAGTTCAGTGCATTGATGTCGACGCCGGTTGCGACGGGGGCAGCGGCCTCGGCGGCCGCATTCTGCTGGCGCAGCGCGATGAGCTGATCCTGCGCATAAGCCCAAGAGACCGACGCCATATACGTCTTGTCGTCGGAATGCAGCTCGAGGTGATAGGTCCGACGGTCTGTATTGATGACAAGGTTGGTGATGAGATCCGCACGGGTGGGCTTCACCAGGATGTGGACACGTTTGGCTGGCCCGGCGCCGCTCTCGGTGTCGCCGATGATCCACCGCACGGTATCTCCGGCAGCGACGGGCCCTGAGCCCGTCAACTGCTCGCCCGGCTCGAGCGCGATGTCGGTGATTTGGCCCGGCGCGGCATAGACCTGATACAGCGCGCCATCGGAAAAGGGGTAGACCTGGATAGCGTTGAGATAGCCTGCCCGTGTCGGCTGGACGCGGGCCGCGCCATTGGCCTGATCGACGCGAGCATGCGGATCCGCAGGTTCGGGAGCGCGCTTCGTATTCCCGGGCAGCGGCTTGAGTTGTCCGGGCAGCGGCAACGGCTTCGGCACCTCGACGATCTGAATGGGCTTGGGCGGCTCGGCCTGCAGCACCGCGGGCTTCGGCGTGTTGTCGTAGCTGATCTGCGGCGGTTTCCAGGCTGTGGCGCAGGCGCCGAGGGAGACAGACGCAAGTAAGAGCGACGAGATCGCAAGCGGGCGCATCAGCCGAGCTCCTTTGACCAATTGAGGGCGTGGACGTAGACGCCGAGCGGATTCTTCTTCAGCCGATCGGCGTCGGTCGGCATCTGCAGCGCGATGGTGAGGATGGCGCTCCATCGCTCAGTCGAGGCGAGCGCGCCGTCGATGTAATGACGCTCCGTCCATTCGACGCGAAAGCTGGAGTCGGAGGCGCGGATGACGCTCGCGACGTCGACGGAGACCTGGTTCTTGCCGACCTTGGAAAACGGATCGCTCGTCCGCGCATAGTCATTGAGCGCGAGCGCCCCCTTGTCTGTGACGTAGTTGTAGGCGTCGAGCCAGTTCTGACGCAGCACCACGGGGTCGGCGGGGATGCCGCGCACTTCCTGGATGAAGCGCGCCAAGTGCCACGCGATCTGCGGGTCGGTCGGCTGGTAGTCCGCGGTGGCGGGCGCGACGGCCTGGGCCTGGCCGAGCTTGTCAACCTGCACAACCCAAGGCGTGATGGTGCCGCGGGCCGATTGCCAGACCAGGCCGCCGGCGAGCCCACCGCTGAGAACGAGTGCGCCGAAGAAAGCCAGGCGCCAGTTCTTGGCCTGAACGCGCGCGGAGCCAATCCGCTCGTCCCAGACCTGGCCGGCCTTTTGATATGGCGTCTCCGCGTCCGGCGTCTTGCCATAGCGCACGGTCGATCGTCGGAACATGAGCTATTCCCCCTCGGAAAGATCGACCTGATGCCCGCCGCTTGCCCGATCACCGGAGCGGATTGCGTGGTCGGCGGCGGTGACGCCGCGGTTGATGGTCTGGCCGCGCTTCATGCGCTGGGCCCATGCTGGCGGGCTGTCCGACGCGGCGGACGCGCCGGCGGATGACGACGAGCGCGCGCCGCCGCTCATGACGGCACGCTCGCCAGAGGCGAAGCTTTCTTGAAGGCTGCTGGCGGCGCGGCGCAGTGGGCTCATGGCGACTGAGCCGGCAGCTTGGGCGACACCCGCTGCCCCACCCGCGCGATATGCGGCGCTGGCGCCGCCCGCGACCGCGGCTCCCGCGCGCGCCGTCCCGGCGATCGCGCCGCCGGCCGCGGCGACACCCCCGGCGGTCGCCGCAATGCCGGCCGCTCCGATCCCGGCCGCTCCCAATCCTGTCGCGACAGCCGCGCCGGCGCCGAGCTGCGGTCCGCCCGCGATCAGGCCATTGGCGATGCCTGGACCGAAGATCGTGAGGCCAAGGAGCGAGAGCGCTGCGAGGATCAGCGTCAGCGCGTCGGAAATGGTCGGCGAATTGTTGAAGCCGCTGGTGAATTGATTGAAGATCGTGGAGCCGATGCCGATGATGACGGCGAGCACGAGAATCTTGATCCCGCTGGACACCACGTTGCCCAGCACCCGTTCGGCGAGGAAGGCCGTGCGGCCAAAGAGCCCGAACGGCACGAGTACGAAACCGGCCAACGTCGTCAGCTTGAACTCGATCAAACTCACAAAGAGCTGGATCGCCATGACGAAGAAGCTGATGACGACGATCAGCCACGCGACCAGAAGAATGACGATCTGCACCAGATTGGCGAAGACGCTGGTGAAGCCCATCATACCGGAGATGGCGGTGAGGATCGGCTTGCCGGCATCGATCCCGACCTCGGCGATCTTGCCGGGCTGCAGGAGCTGCGCAGCGCTCATCGTGCCGCCACCGGCCTTGATCCCGAGGCCGGCGAAGCTGTTGTAGATGATCTGCGCGAGATTGTTGTAGTTGCCGATGATGAAGGCGAAGAGGCCGATATAGAGCGTCTTGCGGATCAGGCGCGCGAGCACGTCCTCGTCGGGCGCCATCGCCCAGAAGAGCCCCGCCAGCGTGATGTCGATGGCGATGAGGACGCTGGCGAGCCAGCGCACGTCACCTTGAACGAGGCCGAAGCCGGAATCGATATACTGGGTGAAGGTGCCCAGGAAATTGTCGATGACTCCCGTGCCGCCCATGATGCTTACCTGTCGGTGTTCTTGGCTGGAGCCGGAGTCGGGTTCTTCGGTCCGGAGGCCGGCGTATAGGTGAAGAAGCGGCGGCGGTTTTCAGCCCAGGCCGCCTCGCAGGCCGGATCGTCCTTGGCCTGGTCGGCGATGAGCTGACACCGCTTGAGCTCTTCGGCGAGCGAGTCGGGCGTGTGTTTCTCCATCGCACGCGGCTCGAGGCGTGGAGGCGATGTGTGGAAGTGCAGTGCCGCCGCGACGATCGCGATGGCGACAAGCAAAAAGCCGACAGCCCGGCCGACAGCAGGCAGATTGAGAAGCCGGGTTCGCATCAATGGAACATCTGCGCGGAGCCGGCTTGGTAACCAGCGCCGTAGTTGAGGAATGCCTGTGTCTGCGCTTGTGCCTGCGCCTGCGTCTCAAGGGTCCGCGCGGCATCGAGGCTCTGCGCGCGTGCGATCGACGCCATCAGCGCGGTCAGGTCCGCAAGCTGCGTGGTCTGAAGCGCCACGAGCTGATTGCCCGACTGTGCGGCCTGCAGCGCGCCGGTCGCCGACTGGCTGGAGGACACCAAAGCGTTGATCTGCGTCCGCGTGGTGTTGAGATTGCTCACAACGCCGGCTTGCACGCGCATCGTATCTTGGAACCCGGCGAGTGCGTTCTGCCAGCGACTCTTCGCATCCGTGAGAAGCTGCTGCGACGACGTCCCGCTGGGATAGGCCTGCGGATAGGTCTGCGTGAACGACTGGTCGATGCTTGAGACGCTGTAGGCGATGCGCTGCGCCTGCGCGAGGAGCTGCTGGGTCTGGGTGATCTGCTGCTGAAGCTGCGTGAGCGACGAGTACGGCAGGCTTGCGAGATTGCGCGCCTGATTGATCAGCGACGTCGCCTGGTTCTCCAGCATCTGGATTTCATTGTTGACCTGCTGAAGCTCACGCGCGGCGGTCAGGATGTTCTGCGCATAATTGGTCGGATCGAACACGATCCATTGCGCACGCGCCGGTCCGCTGGCGAAGGCCGTAATGGTGAAAGCGGCGGCGCCTGCGATGAGCAAGGCGCGCAAGCGGTGACGGATCATGACGTGGTCTCCTGGTTGTGGGTGAGCATGTCCGCTGCCCAGTCGAGATCCTTTCGACGCAGCCAGGCGGCGGTGAAGCCGCCGCGGCCGTGTTCCGCGAGCAGCTCTTCGATGGCGGTCTGATCGGATTTCGCCGAGGCGGCGGTGAAGGCGAGCGCGACTTCGGACAGCCCGAGTTCGAATAGGCGATTGCCGCGCCGCGACTGGCAGTAATATTCGCGCTTCGGCGTCGCGCGGCTCAGAATCTCAATTTGGCGATCGTTGAGACCGAAGCGCTGGTAGATCGCCGCGATCTGCGGCTCGAGCGCGCGCTCGTTGGGAAGCAGGATGCGGGTCGGGCAGCTCTCGATGATGGCTGGTGCGATCGCACTGCCGTCGATGTCGGCAAGCGACTGCGTGGCAAAGATGACGCTGGCATTTTTTTTCCGAAGCGTCTTCAGCCACTCTCTCAATTGCCCGGCGAAGCCGGGATCGTCGAGGGCGAGCCAACCCTCGTCGACGATGAGCAAGGTGGGTCGGCCGTCGAAGCGATCTTCGATGCGATGGAAGAGATAGGATAGGACGGCTGGAGCCGCGCCCGCGCCGATCAACCCTTCGGTTTCGAAAGCCTGGACTTCGGCTTCGCCGAGCCGCTCCGTTTCCGCGTCGAGCAGTCGTCCCCAGGGGCCTGCCACGGTGTAGGGCTGGATCGCCTGTTTCAGGGCATTTGATTGCAGGAGCACCGAGAGCCCGGTGATGGTGCGCTCCTGGATAGGCGCGGACGCAAGCGAAGTCAGCGCTGACCATAGGTGTTCCTTCAGTTCCGGAGTGACGGTGACGGACTCGCGACCGAGGAGCGCCGCGACCCATTCGGCGGCCCACGCGCGCTCTCCGGGATCATCGACCCGCGCGAGCGGTTGGAGCGCGACGGGCTCGGCGGCGCTGTCGGAGAGCGCTCCGCCGAGATCGTGCCAATCGCCGCCCATCGCGAGCGCCGCCGCCCGGATGCTGCCGCCGAAGTCGAAGGCGAAGACCTGTGCACCGGCATAGCGCCGGAACTGCAAGGCCATCAACGCGAGCAGCACACTCTTGCCGGCGCCCGTCGGGCCGACGATCAAGGTGTGGCCGACATCCCCGACATGTAGGCTGAGGCGGAACGGGGTCGATCCCTCGGTCTTGGCGAAGAGAAGCGGCGGCGCCTGGAAGTGCTCGTCCCGTTCCGGCCCGGCCCAAACCGCCGAAAACGGCATTATGTGCGCGAGGTTGAGCGTGGAGATCGGCGGCTGCCGGACATTGGCGTAGACATGCCCTGGGAGAGACCCAAGCCAGGCTTCGATCGCGTTGACGCCTTCGCGCATGCAGGTGAAGTCGCGGCCCTGAATGGCCTTCTCGACCAGGCGAAGGCGCTCGTCCGCGATCCGCGGATCATCGTCCCAGACGGTAACAGTGGCGGTGACGTAGGCCTCGCCGACGAGGTCGGTGCCAAGTTCTTGCAGAGCGGCGTCGGCATCGAGCGCCTTGTTGGCGGCGTCGGAGTCCATCAGCACCGACGCCTCGTTGGTCATCACCTCCTTGAGGATCGCCATGATGCTCTTGCGCTTGGCGAACCACTGACGGCGGATCTTGCCGAGGAGCTTGGCCGCGTCGGTCTTGTCGAGGCAGATGGCGCGTGTCGCCCAGCGATAGGAAAACGCCAGGCGATTGAGGTCGTCGAGCAGGCCCGGCCAGGTCTGTGATGGAAAGCCCATGATGGTGAGCGTGCGCAGATGTGCGCGGCCGAGCCGTGGTTCGAGGCCACCCGTCAGGTCCTCGTCCACCAGGATGGCGTCGAGGTACATCGGCGTTTCCGGCACGCGCACGCGCTGGCGCCGCGTCGAGATGCAGGAATGCAGGTAGGTCAGGGTCTCGGCGTCATCGAGCCAATCCGATTCCGGCATGAAGCCTTCGAGCAGCGCGAGCACGCGATCGGTGCGGTCGACGAAGCCTTCGAGCGTGGCACGCCAGTCGGCGGCGCCCTGGGCGCGGTTCTCATAGAGCCAAGCTTCCGCGCGGGCCGCGTCATCGGCGGGCGGCAGCCAGAGCAGTGTCAGGAAGTAGCCGCTCTCGAAATGCGCGCCTTCTTCTTCGAATTGGGCTCGACGCTCGGCATCGACCAGCGCCGAAACGGGATCCGGAAATTGAGTTGACGGATACCTGTGCGCCGGCACACGCTGGGCCTCAATGAACACGGCCCAGCCGGAACCAAGGCGACGCAACGCGTTATTGAGACGCGACGTGATGGCCACCAGCTCGGCAGGCGTGGAAGAATCTAAGTCTGGACCGCGAAAGCGTGCGGTGCGCTGGAAGGAGCCATCCTTGTTGAGAACAACGCCCTTGGCGACGAGCGCCGCCCACGGCAGGAAGTCGGCGAGGCTCTGGTTATGGCGACGATACTCGGCAAGGTTCATCATTGGGCGAACCTCACGAGACCATGTGCTGCGGATAACGCAGATGCCGACGCACGACGTCGACGAAGGCGGCGTCACGCTTCGCCGCCCAAACGGCGGCGATGTGACCGACAAGCCAGATGAGGCCGCCGACGATCCAGAGCCGAAGACCGAGCCCGATCGCGGCAGCAAGCGTGCCGTTCACGATCGCCACGGCGCGCGGCGCGCCGCCCAAGAGGATCGGCTCGGTCAACGCTCGGTGAACGGGCGCATAGAAGCCGGCGATGACGCCATCTTGCTCCATCACACCGTCACCCCGCCGCCGAACTGGAAGAAGGTCAGGAAGAAGCTCGACGCTGCGAAGGCGATGCTGAGGCCGAAGACGATCTGAATGAGGCGACGGAAGCCGCCGCTGGTCTCGCCGAAGGCGAGCGTCAGACCGGTGACGATAATGATGATCACCGACACGACCTTGGCCACGGGCCCTTGGATGCTCTCCAGGATCTGGTTGAGCGGCTGCTCCCACGGCATGTTCGATCCGGCCGCATAGGCCGGCGCGGTCGCGAGGGCGACGAAGACGAAGGCGGTTGCCGTGGCGAACGCACGGCGGGCATCCTTGATTAACATCACGGTTCTCCTGCGGGGGTGAGGACGTAGTCGCCGGCGGGCGAGAGGCCCTTCACCGCGGCGAGCTCGGCGAGCCGGCGCGCGGAGCCGCGGCCGGCGAGGACCGCGATGAGGTCGATCGTCTCGGCGATGAGCGCGCGCGGAACGGTGACCACGGCTTCCTGGATGAGCTGTTCGAGCCGGCGCAGTGCGCCGATGGCGGAGCCTGCGTGCAGCGTGCCCACGCCCCCGGGGTGTCCCGTGCCCCAGGCTTTCAGAAGATCGAGCGCCTCTGCCCCGCGAACCTCGCCGATCGGGATGCGGTCGGGGCCGCAGGCGCAGCGACGAGCGGACCAGATCAGACAGCGACGCAGCCCCGTCCTTGGTGCGCAGCGCCACGAGGTTCGGCGCGGCGCATTGCAACTCGCGCGTATCCTCGATGAGCACGATGCGGTCGCCGGTCTTGGCGACTTCTGCGAGGATCGCGTTGACCAGCGTCGTCTTGCCGGTGCTCGTCCCGCCGGCGACCAGCACGTTCTTTCGGTCGCGCACGGCCGCGCGGAGCAGCTCGGCCTGGTCGGCCGACATGATGCCGGCCTCGACGTAGTCGCCGAGCGTGTAAACGGCGACGGCCGGCCGCCGGATGGCAAAGCACGGCGCAGCCACCACGGGCGGCACCAGGCCCTCGAACCGCTCCCCGCTTTCCGGCAATTCCGCCGAGACGCGCGGGCTGCCGGCATGCACTTCGACCCCGACATGGTGCGCGACCAGGCGCACGATGCGCTCGGCGTCCGCGGGCGTGACGCGACAGCCGGTGTCTTCAAGACCGCCTGACAGCCGATCGATCCAGAGGCGACCGTCAGGGTTGAGCATCACCTCGACGATGCTGGGATCTTCGAGATAGCCGGAGATCGCCGGACCAAGCGCCGTGCGCAGCATGCGCGCGCCTCGGGCGAATACTTCAGATCGGAGGGAGATCGTCGTCACAAGAGCCCCGCAAATTAGCCTCCTGTGGAGGCGCAGATGTCAGCGGGGTTGAGTAGAAAGAGCCGGAACTGGGACTCCGCAACAACAACAAGGAGGCGGGAGGGCTCTGGGATAGAATGACAAGCGAGAAGGACGATCGCTATTCTGACTGCGTGTCTGCTGAACCCTCCTTTTGCGCTGGCACGTCGCGAATCACCTCGTCAGCTAGTTTGTGACCGCGCGCGAGACGACGGCCGAGCGCTTCGATGTAACCTTCGTAGCGCTCTCGTCCTTTTGTTTGCGCGGCGGCAAGCGCCGTGTCAGGCAGCGGCGGCGTGCTGGTCAGCCAAAACCGGACGAACACCGCGAGCGCTTCATTCGAGATCGTGACGTGGCGCTCGATGCGCTCCATGTCGCGGACCATACGGTCCAGGCGTCGCGCGAGCGCCGCTTCGAGTCGGTCCGCGGCATCGGGCGAAAGATAAGAGGCGAGCGCTGCCTCGACGATCAACGCCTGCGGCACGCGCTTGCGGGCGGCGTAATCGGCGAGCCTTGTAGCCAGGTCGGGTGGAAGCCGAAAGGTGTGCTTCGTGCGCACGGCTACATCTGCATGTCATCGTCCGCGTCGAGCGAGATTTGTCGCGCGCTGCCGAAATTGCGCTGCATGATCCGCTGGCGCTGGGCGTCGTCGTCTGGCTCGTCCTCGACGGGCTCGAATTCCTGCACCGGCTTTCGTGGCTCGGGAACAATCTCCTCGTGGTCCGGAAGTTCGGGTTCGCGTCGGATTCCCGCATTGTCCGGATCGTCCGTCTCTGCGGCGGTTGGCGCTGACGCGATCGCGCCGCTCCAGGTATTCACCTGGGACGTGTTGGGGGCTGGCGGTTGAAGAACAGCGTTTCCGCCCGATGATCTGGGCGGCGGAAGAATCCGCCCGGCGAGCTCGGGGTCTTCGTAATACCGAGCTTTCTTCGCCCGGACGGGCGCACTCCCCGATATCATGACGATCTCGTCGTCGGGCGGGAGTTGCATGATCTCGCCGGGAGTTAACAGCGGCCGCGCGGTTTCTTGCCGGGAGATCATCAGATGTCCAAGCCACGGACTGAGTCGGCTGCCGGCATAGTTTTTCATCGCTCGGATTTCGGTGGCCGTGCCAAGTGCATCCGACACGCGTTTCGCTGTGCGTTCGTCGTTGCTGGCGAACGAGACGCGCACGTGGCAATTGTCCAGGATGGAATTGTTCTGACCGTACGCCTTCTCGATCTGGTTCAGCGACTGCGCGATCAGGAAGGATTTCAATCCATAGCCCGCCATGAACGCCAATGCCGACTCGAAGAAGTCGAGCCTGCCGAGCGCGGGAAACTCATCGAGCATCAGCAGCAGGCGATGTCGCCGCCGCTTGTTCTCTAGCTCTTCGGTTAGCCGTCTTCCGATCTGGTTGAGGATGAGGCGCACGAGCGGTTTCGTGCGGCTGATGTCCGAGGGTGGCACGACGAGATAGAGCGTCACAGGATGCTCAGCCTCGACCAGGTGGCGGATGCGCCAGTCGCAGCGTTGTGTGACCGCCGCGACCACCGGATCTCGATAGAGGCCCAGGAAGGACATCGCGGTCGACAGTACGCCGCTGCGTTCGTTCTCGCTCTTGTTCAACAGCTCTCGCGCGGCGCTGGCGACGACGGGATGGACTCCCTTCTCGCCGAGATGCGGCGTGGTCATCATCGCCCGAAGCGTCTTCTCGATTGGTCGCTTCGGATCGGAGAGGAAATTGGCGACGCCGGCGAGCGTCTTGTCGGGTTCGGCGTAAAGGACATGCAGGATCGTGCCGACCAGAAGCGAGTGGCTGGTCTTCTCCCAATGGTTCCTGCGTTCGAGCGCCCCTTCGGGATCAACCAGCACGTCGGCGATGTTCTGGACGTCTCTGACTTCATACTCGCCGCGCCGGACCTCGAGCAAAGGATTGTAAGCGCTGCTTTGCGGATTGGTCGGATCGAACAGGACCACGCGGCCGAACCGCGCACGCCAGCCGGCGGTGAGCGTCCAGTTCTCCCCCTTGATGTCATGGACGATGCAGCTTCCCGGCCAGGTCAGCAGCGTCGGAACAACAAGACCGACGCCCTTGCCGCTTCGGGTCGGTGCGAAACACAGCACATGCTCGGGTCCATGATGACGGAGGTAGGCTCCGTGCCAGCGGCCGAGCAACACGCCGTCTGGGTGAAGAAGGCCGGCTGCGCGGATCTCGCGTTCCTCGGCCCAGCGAGCCGAACCGTAGGTCGTGGCGCGCTTTACCTCGCGCGCACGCCAGACCGACATGGCGACAGCGACGACGAAGGCAGCGACCCCGCCTGCGCCAGCGATGAAGCCGCCGGTGACGAAAATGTCGTGTGCGTAAGCGTCGAAAGAGAACCACCACCAGAAGAAGGCCGCCGGGAAATAGACCGGCCATCCGAAGAGCGAGAACCAGGGGCTGCCGAGCTGCGGCTGGAAGGCAAGCTGCCACGCCGTCCATTGCGTCGCGGCCCAGACGAAGCCGAGTGTGGTCGAGCACACAACGAAGACTTGCAGCCAGAGTATTTTGGTCGGGTTCATGGCGCCACACCAGCGCTTCCGCGATCGCTTCCTGCAAGCACGAACCGTATGGGATCAAAGGGCCGGACACGCTGGGTCAGAAATCGGATGCACCGCAGGCGCGCCTTCACAGGCCCAGTCCCCGTTTCCGTCCCGGGTCCCAGTCGACTCGTCCGCCCGGCGCCATGACGCCGCGGACTTCGCGGCCGAGGTTCTTTTCCAAAGCCGGACGCCACGGCACGAGTTGGAATCCCAACCCATCATCGATCATGGCGAAGCGCCCCGACGCGAGTGTCACCCGTTCGCGATAAACGCCAGCGACACGCTCGCCTTCAGCGGCCGGGTGGTACGCCAGACCCGTGTCGGCTGATAATCTGGCCGTGGCCTCCTCAAGCTCGCGCCGCTGGAGTGTCGAAAGGAGATCGCGGGCGAAGATCACGCGCTGGCCCTGTCGTCTGGCCAGGCCTTCCTCGACCAGGTAATCAGCGCGGGCATCCATCGCGTCGCGGACTTCGGCGCCGAAGCCGCTGCCGCTGAGCGGTGGGTCTTTCGCAAGAAGCTGACGATCGAGCCAGGTCGCTCCCGATGCCCCGACCTGATCAGAAATGGACAGATCCGACCTGGTCGCGAGCGATAGCCGTCGTCGTCCATCGGGATCGTCATAAGCGCGCACCTCGACGATCGCGCCGGGCGTGGCATCGCCGGTGAATTCGAGGTCTGCAAACCTCAAATGGTGGGTATGGCCATCGACGCCGGCGACGATGACGTAGGCCGTGCCCTTGAGCTCATCATCGAGACCACGCTGGACGAGTCGGCCCAGCACCGGATGGGAAGGCTCGTCGCCATGCAGCGCGAAGCGGCTGACGTCCGGTTCTGATCCGCTTCGGCTCATGGCTTGGTGCATCGTCTTGATGATGTCGCCGCGGATACCGAGCTGGCGCAGCGTTCCGTCGAGGCCGGGCTTGAGGGTCCAGCAGGCCGGGCCAACCGGATCGGCCAAGCCGAGACGTTCGAGCTTGGCCGCCCGTCCGAGCAACAGTCGACGCAGCTCCGGATCCTCGGCGTTCGGACCAGGCCGAAGATCTGCGACGCCGCCGCATTCGTCCGAAATGTCGCGCAGCGCCCGATCGAGACTTGTCCAGCGCTCGGCCTCCACCTCGCGTTGAAGCGCGCTGTGGATTTGCGGTTCAGTGCGCGGACCAAGTTCGAGCGTGATCCGCTCGGCGGCCCGGTCGCGGATTCCTCGGCTGATATAGTCGCGGCTGATCACCAGATCCTGGCCGTCATCGGCGCGGCCGCGGATCAGGAGGTGGACATGGGGATTGTCGGTGTTCCAGTGATCGACGGCGACCCAGTCGAGCTGGGTGCCGAGGTCCCTTTCCATGTCGGCGACCAGCTCGCGCGTGAACGTCTTGAGGTCGCCGATCTCGGCCGCATCCTCTGGAGAGACGATGAAGCGGAAATGGTGGCGATCGTCCTTGCAGCGCTCGGCGAACGCACGCTCGTCGGCTTCGTCTCCGGCCGCATCGAACATCCGCGCCGGCTGACCGTCTTTGGTGACGCCTTCGCGTTTGAGATAGGCGATGTGCTTCGGCAAAGGCGCCGAGCGGAATCGGGGACCCTGGTGGCGGACGACGCGCGCCTTGGTGACGACGCGCCGGGCATTCGAGCGCAGCCGGATCGAGACCGCGGCGCGCCGGCCACGACCGAAGCGGGAGCGGCTCCGCCCCTGGCCGGAGCGGAAGCTGTTCCCGACATGCCCGGCCTTCTTCGCGGCCCGCATCACCTCGCCGACGAATGTCTGCGGACGTTTGCCGCCGCGGTTGCCATGCTGGATGCGGCCGGGCCGGATGCGCAGGTCGTCGTCGCGCGTCGTCATCGGGCCGAATCCGGGTGTTCAGGCGTGCGACGGCGGTGCAGACATTGATTTGCTTGGACAAATCGAGGTGAGCGCCAGCAGGGGTAGTCGGTGATATCGGTAAATTGTCCAATACAACTAACCACATAAGCCGCGCCGAAGGCCGGCCTTTTCCCTTGCCGTCCCTGGTTGTGGTTCCTCTGCCGACCTTCCGACCCTCGCAACTGTCGGAGTACGCAGTTCAATGCACCTGCCAAACTGACACCGCTCATGGGGTTCGTCGATCAGACGACAGCACGACGAAGAGCCCGTCAGCTTGCGGTGCGAGTCCTGTCCAATCCTGCGGCGAACGGACGCTCGGCGCGTTGGACGACTGCGGCCCGCCGGTCTTCGTTGTGTCGTCCGATGCGGTGGACGGCTGTTTTGGAAACAACGATGCCTCGGTCCATGATCGGACGACGGACGCGAGCAATGTCGTGTCGTCGGTCGCGCTGCCACCGACAATGGGCGCGAGCCTGGTCAGGTAAGCGCGCGTTTCCGCCGGCAACGGGCGGCCGGTGGCGAGATGATCTTCCCAGCGCGCTGGACCGGCGTTGTAGGCCGCGAGGAAGCCGGGAATTCCATAGCGGTCGTGCAGTTCGCGCAGATAGCCGGCACCGGCGATGATGTTGTCATGGACGTCGTAGGGATCAGCGCCGAGATGGTAGCGTTGTCGCAGTGTCACCCAGGTTTGCGGCATGATCTGCATCAAGCCCATCGCCCCTTTCGGCGATATCGCGTGCACGTCGCCAAAGCTCTCGGCGCGCATCACGGCCCGTATCCAAGTTGTCGGAATACCGAAGCGCTGCGAGGCCTCGGCCACGAACGCTGCAAAGCGTGTGGCATCTGCAACGCGCGCGATATGACGGATGGGCGTCGATTGGGCGCGCACCGGCCCGCCAGCCGCGATCACCGTGGCAGACAGACATGCGCTGATCAGCGCGATGCGAAGATGCGATGGCTGTCCGGATCGGCAGGCCGGAAAGGAGAAGGGGGATCGACCGTGCGCCGACGAAGCTCGGCCGCGGGACGGCTGGAGGTGAAGCACGGTCAGTCCTCCTCCCGCGTCCATATCGGGTCGGCGCGGCCGGCGATCGTCGTGCGGGAAAGCAGCCCGAAATAACGGCCGTCGAGCGAGTCTGCGGATTGCCAGTTCATGAGGAAGACCTGGCCGTCGGGAATGAGCTGGCAGCCTTGCCAGACGGGCAGCGGTCGATCGTGCGTGTCGCGATCGAGCGCATCGCCCATCGCTATGCCGTCGACGGTGATGGTGCGCTGGCGGCGGCATACCGTCTGGCCTGGAAGCGCGAGCACACGCTTCAGCATGGGCACGCCCTTGGGCAAATAACGGCGGTCGGAGAGGAATTGGGCCAGGGCGTCCGGTGGACGCACGACGACAAGTTGGGTGACGTGGAGCGCGCCGACAGAGTGGATGGCGTAGAGGCCTATCGGCACGCTGTCGCTGGCGTTCCAAATGAATTTGGGAGAGACAGGGAAGATCGCGCTGCAGGCGGAAACGAGCAGCACCAGATACGTCGTCATGACGTAGCCGAACCGCGTCACTTGAGCACCCGGTCGCGCAAGAGCCACGCGCGATGCTGGTCGCGGCTGTAGGGGCGAGGCTCGTATCCTGCCCCGAGACGATTGTGCACGTGCCTCCAGTAGTCCGGCGCGACGGCTGCAGGATCAATGCCGAGCGTCTCGACCGCGTCGATCGTGGCGAGGACGCGCTCGACTTTGGGCCAGCCGCTGATCCGCAGGAGGATCTCGCCGCCGGGACGGACGAAAGGCAGCGTCTGATAGGCCTCGCCTGGCGCGATCGCGCGCAAGATGTCGATGCGTGAAACGATCGTGCCGTAATCGTTGGAAGCCCAGCGAACGAAGCCCAAGATCGTGTGCGGCGCAAAGGTGAGGACACGTCGGCGACGATCGATGATCGTTTCGCCCGTGTCGTGACCGAATCTGATCCAGTGCTCGATGCGTTTCTCGAGCCACGTCAGTTCGACAGCCGTCAGCGTGTCAGGCGAACCGGCTCGCGCGTGTGCAAAGGCGGGATTGGTCATCATGTTTGTTCTCCATCGGTGTTGGGGAATTCGCGCGTGAGGAGCGCCCGCAGCATGTCGGCGACCGTCTGGCCGCGTTGGAAGGCCGCGATTTTGATGCGGCCGCGGAGCGCGGGCGTGATGTCCACGGTGAGGCGCGCCGTGTAGGGATCGCTCTCCGGCGTCGCACCGGCGCTGCGATCGGGCGCCTTGATCCAGGCGTCCGCATCGCGTGGTCGGGATGCGAAGCCGCCGTTCGAACGCCGCGCCGTCATGGTGCGAGCCTTTCGGTCTCGACAGCGAGGGAGGCGATCTCGCGGGCAGCGGCGCTCGTCGCGCTTTGCTCGAAGGCGAGCTGACCGGTGCGCGCGGCGTCCGCGAAAACCACACGCTGGCTGATGCGCGTGGCGAGCGCCGGCGGATCGTGGTCAGCGAGACTCTGCGCCGTGTCGCGGGTGATGACGGTGCGCGCGGCACAGCGGTTGAGCACGAAGCGTGCGACAAGGGCAGGACGGAAGATGCGAGCTTCGGCGATCAAGGCCAGCATCTCGGCGGACGCCCAGCCATCGAGCGGCGATGGCTGGGCCGGTACAAGAACGGCGTCGGCCGCGAGCAACGCCGAGCGCAGCAAGGCGGCGATGCGAGGCGGGCCGTCTATGACAATATGGTCCGCATCGCGGGCAAGCTCGGGAGCTTCACGGTGGAGCGTATCGCGGGCGAGACCGACCACGCCGAACAAACGTGCGTGGTGGCGCCGGGCGCGCTGCTCGGACCAGTCGAGAGCCGATCCTTGGGGATCGGCGTCGATGAGGGTCACGCGCTTTCCGTGACGGGCCCAGTGTCCTGCGAGGTGCAAGGCGAGTGTCGTCTTGCCGACGCCGCCCTTTTGATTGAGCAGCGCGACGATCACGGCGCGTCACCATCGGTTTTCCACCCTGCGGGCCGATGGGAAACAACAGAATCGTTAGATTCTTGTTTGTTAGATTCTAAGTTAGGGGCGTCGTAAGCAGCGGATTTTCTGTTTGAAAATGCGCCTTCCGGTTCCTGATGGCACGGGCGCGCGGTTCCCGATGGCACGGGAACGGTGGTTCCTGATGGCACGACCGCTTCCACAGGCTGTCCACAGGCTGCTGTGGACAAACGAGCCGGAAGGAAAACGAGCAGTTCATGTCCGCCGCTGTCGCGCTCGACATCGAGCCGATAGCCCGGAAGCGGCTGGCGGCGCGCGATGTCGCGCAATTCGAAGGCAAAGCGTTTGAACGGCGAAAGGCTTGCGGACTTGTCGTAGAGATGACGAAAGGCGAACCGCCAACCTGCACGCTGGCGACCGGCATGCTTGCGCACGATGCGATAAAGCCAGCGCTCCAGGCCGCCGGTCAGCCTGAAGTAGTCGCGGTCAATCGTGAGCACCAAGGCTTCGTCGAGAACAGCTTTGTAGAACCAGTCCGGTACGATGAGATCGATGCCGTCGGCGCGCCCATGCGCATCCGCGCGCTCCGTCCATTCGTTGATCCACGAGAAGCGGTGCGCGCGGCGTTCGTTGGTCTGGCGCAGCGTCGTGGCGACGGTCGTCGATTGAAGGCGGTCGAGGGCCGCTTTCAGCCTGTGATAGTCGCGTGCGCTGTCACCGCGACCGATGAACGACAGAATCTCATAGGGTGTTGCCGCCATCAGGCGTGAGGTGCGCAGGCCGCTGTCGCGTGCCTGGACGATCTGGGAGGCGGCCCAGATCAGGATATCGGCGTCCCAGATGGTCGCCATGCCGTGCTCCGGCACGGCCTCGACGCGGATGGCAATCTCGCCGCTCCGGTAGTCGATCGGCGTGATGCGATGGGTCTTGGCGAGCGAGAAGAAAGGATAGGCCATGAGGTCCTGGGCGTCGCGCGGCGCAAGATCGCCTGGCAGCGCCCGAAACAGTTCGAGCTGCTCGCGTTCGGAGCGTGAGCGGTGGCGCGCCGACATGGCGGTGATCAGCGGCGCGGATGACGCGCCTGCTCGAGCTCGGCAGGCGAATGGCGGCGCGCGGGCAGGACGACGGCTTTGCCAGGGTCGGACGTCGACGCCTTGGCGGCTGCGTCGACCCACTCCTGCAGGTCTTCGACGCGGTAGACGACACGTCCGCCAAGTTTCGAATAGCGCGGGCCAGTGCCGTAGATGCGGTGCTTTTCAAGCGTGCGGATGGAAAGACCAACGAAGCGTGCCGCTTCGGGCGTACGCAGGTAGCGTTGCGGCACGCCTGCGAGAGTGGTGGACATGGGATACCTCGGTGATCGTTGGGGCGGCCGTCGGAGGACGGCGGCTACTAGCGATCACGGTGGCGGAGGGGTCTCGGCCAAAATAGTGCGATGTCGGCAGGCAGTGAGATCGCACCGGTCTCAGATGCGGCGCCGGTAAGGATAGAGAACAAGCTGCCGGTAGCCGCCCTTCATCATCTTGAAACCGAGCCGCACGAGACGGCCGGTCTGATCCCGCAGTTCGTGCGAAATCCAGTCACGTTTGGTGACAGGGGCGGTTTCGAAGAGTCCAGCCGCGATGTCCGGATATGTCGTTCCGAGCAGGCGTGCATCGAGCGCGCGCAGCGCAAGGATGAAGCGCTTGCGGCGCTCTTGAGTAAGGGCGCCGGCATCCGGTGGCGTTCGACGCCCGCCGAGGCCATGCCAAAGGCGTAACGCGGTCGCGACGCGGATTTCGAAAAGCCGGTCGAGCGGTAGGAGCACAGCGTATGGACCATCCGTGTGGAGGAATTCAACACGGACCGGCGTGCCGGCGAGCGTTAGAGCCCGTGCGGCGGCCGCTCTCGCAAGTGCGCTGAGAAGTCTCGGCGGCAAGCCGAGTTCAGGATTGACGAGTTCGTCGGGCGCATCTGTGATGGTGACGACGCGAGGGAGCGCTTTGGCTGTCCATTGAGCGGCCGTTGCGGGGAGGTCGGGCAATTCGGGGGCGAAATCGCACCCCCCAGCGTTCGGCGAACGCAGCCGTCTCGGCATCCAAGGGATTGATAGCGCGGCCACGGCTCCGGTGTGCAAGCCGCCTATGGTCTTCCTGAAATTCGGAGTTCCGGCGCAAGAATTCAAATGCGAAGGCCGGCGCGTCGAGCAACCGCAGTTCCTGGTACGCGTCCGCCGATCGCCAATCGGCAGCACTCATTGTGATGTCTCCTCCAGCGTCCGCTCATGCGCGGATGTGGATAGGAGAATGCACGTTCAGGTGGTGTTCTGAAACCAACAGCAACAGCAGCGCGTGTTGCGCGGTCTGCACGGAACTATTTTCTAGTGCGGCGCTCCACCATAGAGAAGATGGCGGTAACCCTTCTCCGTCATCCATCGTGCGCGGGCGAGATGCGTCTCCCAGGCGCGGCGTGCGCGATCGGGTTCCGTCGCCGGGTCGATGCGCAACACGAGCTTTGCGACCTCTTGCCAGTCGGCGCCATCGGAGTCGGCATCAAGCAGACGGAGATATGTCACGAGGTGGCGCTCGTCATAGCCGGTCAGGATTGCGGCTGTCGGCGCGATATCATCCACTGCTGGATCCCGGGGTGGCGACTGCATCAAAGCTCCTCGACGACACGGTTTCTTAAACGTTAACACATGCTGGTTTCAACGTTTCAAGTTTGCCGACCTTCGTCCTGGAGCCGTTGCAGGCTTTGCTTCGTGAAGCAGCATGATTCCGCGGCCACGGTCGGATTCGACAAAAAGAATCCCCGCCGCCTCCAGCGCGCGGCGAACTTGGTCCCGCGTGCTCTCGTGCGTCGGGAGCCCGCGTTCGGACTCCAGACGTTTGAGGGCGGTCAACGCCACCAGGGCTTTTTCGGCGAGCATCTCTTGCGTCCAATTCAGCAAGGCTCGCGCCGCCCGCACTTGTCGGCCGGTGATCATTCATGATCACCTCCGACAGACGATCTGCGCGCACCAGAAAAACGACTATAATAGTCGTTCTGGGTCGTCGCAACGGTGCGCCGAGGCCATATTTGGCCTCAGTAGCGGGTGGGCGGGGTGCAGGGTGATTCGGGTCAGGCCGGGACGGTTGTGAGATGCTCGGGGGCGATCCGACGCATCGCCTAGCACGGCTGTCAGGTCTGGTCGCCGCGGTTTTTGGCAGCCAGAAGACGCTGGATACGGTCCAGCACGAGGCGGTGATCATAAGGTTTTGATATGGCCGGTCCGTCCTGACAAAGATCCGCAGCTTTCTCGACAGAGCCCGTAATCGTTCCGGCGAGGATTACGCGTGGACCTGGGGCGCGATCGCGTATCCAATGCGCGAGAGCGAATCCGCTTTGGTCTTCAGCGCCGACATCGATAAGCACGACGTCAATGGGACGAGCCGTGTTGTTCAATACCTCTTTGGCTTCTACAGAATTGGTGGCTTCCAGCACTTGATAACCGCACTCGCGGAGATATTCGGCGAGCGGTGTGCGGACCAGGACGTCGCTGTCGACAATAAGGATGCGTGTGTCGCTCACGCGGACGTTCCCGGCGGCGCGACGCCCAAAGTTACAAAAACCAATGCCACTGTCTGTGCGATGTCATATGGCTTCGCGATGAAGCGCCCGGGCATCGTCTCGCTGTTCAAGTGATCGTTTCCGGACGTGAGGATCACTGGGACGGTCGGAAAATCTGCGCGGACTCGCTCGGCGAGCTGCAGGCCGTTGAGGGAGCCAGGCATCTGGATATCGGAGAACATAAGATCGACCTTGCCGCCGGCCACGAGAGTCGGCGGCAATAACCTCTTCACGACGACTGGGCTTCAAGCTGTCGTCGCCCAAGGGGCCGGGACGGCATCTCCGTCGATGTCATCTGCGGTGGTAATCGAGCGCCTGGTCAGCGGAGTTGGCCTCGATGACGGCGCAGCCTGCTGTGCGCAACTCGTCGGCGATGAGTGCGCGCACAAGGACTTCATCCTCGACAACGAGCACATGAGGTTTCTCGCGATCCAACGCCGGCTCAGGCAACACTTTGATGCCCTCCTATTGAGCGAAAACGGAGGGCTTGCTGTGGCGTTCCTTGCGAAGACGATAATAGTTGCTTTTTTCGGCGACTGTGGTGGTCGTCGGCGGAATTGGGTGAGACCGGGATTAGGGGGCGCCGGTGCGGTGCGAGGTTTCCTGCTGAGAACCTCTTGCTCCTCTAGTCACTAGAGGATTTAGGGTCTCCTTCCAGCTTGGTGAAGGAAGGAGTTCTTTGCGATGGAGCGAACCGAAGGCAATGGCATGTTGTGCCCCGTCTGCCGTGTCGATCTCGTGATCAGCGAACGGCAGAACATCGAGATCGACTACTGCCCGAAATGCCGCGGGGTATGGTTGGACCGTGGTGAGCTTGACAAGATCATTGAGCGGAGCACGGCCGAGACCTCTCAGGTTTCCCAGCAGAGGTCTTCCGCACCGCCTTCGTCCTCAGAGGCACCGAGCGCGCCGGGGCCGTGGGGCGGATATGATCAGCACGGCGGTCATGGTGGCCACGGGTCACGTGATGGCCACGGCAGCCGCGGTGGTCACGGACGCGGCTTCCTCGGTCGGCTATTCGACTGACGCCAACAACAACAAGAGCAACGAACAAACAATAAGGTGCTTGGGGTGGCCTCAGCTTGGCAATTCACCTTGATCCCGGCTGCGGCCGCAATGATCGGCGCCGTGATTGCGGTGAACGCGCGGCCGAAAGCAACTTTGGTCAGCGCGATCCAACATTTTGCTGCCGGCGTTGTATTCGCGGCGGCGGCTGGCGAGATCCTGCCCGATGTCATGCATCGAGGCTCGCCCTGGGCGACGGCGATCGGTGGCGCGATCGGCGTCGTCACAATGCTGCTGGTAAAACAGTTGGAAGAGTGGGCGAAAGGGCCAGCGGGCCTGTTGACGGCAATTGCCGTCGATATTCTGATCGACGGTCTGGTGCTTGGGATCGGATTCGCGGCGAGCCCAAAAGTTGGCATTCTGTTGACGATTGCCTTGACGATCGAGATTCTGTTTCTCGGCCTTACTGTGGCGACGGAGCTCGGAGAGAGTGTTCGCTCCAAAGCCAGAATCGTCGGAATAACGGCCGGGCTGATCATCCTGCTGCCTGTCGGCGCTTTACTCGGGGCTCCGGTCGCGTTGCTGCCCGGCCCGATTCTGACCGGTTTCTTTGCATTCGGACTGGTCGCTCTTCTCTACCTTGTGACCGAGGAATTGCTGATCGAAGCTCATGAAACGCCCGATCGGCCGTGGGTGACAGCGATGTTCTTCTTCGGCTTCTTGGCGCTTTTGCTTGTTGAGGAGGCGATCGGCTGATTGTGCGGGTGCATGCACTGGCCATGGTCAGCTAGCACCTCGATGACACGACACTCCGCCAAGCGTCCGTGACTGCAACCTTCGATCATCACCTCAAGCTCGGCCTTGAGCGCGCCTAGGCTCGCAATGCGCTGCTCGACCTCGACAAGGCGGGCTTTCGCGATTGCATCCGCCGTCGCGCAAGACTGATTGGGCTGATCCTGCAAGGTCAGCAAGGTCCGTATCGCTGGGATCTCGAACCCCAATTCGCGAGCGTGGCGAATGAACATCAGCCGGTGAAGATCGCGCGTATCGTACGTGCGACGATTGCCTTCGGTTCGGGGTGGGGCCGGCAGCAAGTCGATCTGCTCGTAATAGCGGATCGTCGGTACTTTCACGCCGCTGTGTCTGGCTGCCTCGCCGATGGAGATGTGGCGCACGACGGTCACTCCTCTAGTCACTAGAGGAATTGGCGATTGCGCACGAAAAATCAAGGGCTGCCAGTGGTGAGCTCTTTCTCGGCGGGCTCTGCCCAGCCGCGAGATCGACAGCGCGCCGTGCGCATTTTCTATCCCGCAGCGGATCTTTGCCCTTGCTCCTCTAGCGACTAGAGGACGTAGCGCTATGGCTGAATCGAGGATTTGGTCATGACGAAGCATTCGCAACAGAGCCGCTATCGGGTCGATGGCATGGACTGCGCTTCATGTGCGGCAAAGATCGACACGGCGGTGCGTCGCGTGCCGGGTGTCGAAGATGTCTCCGTGTCGGCCACCGCCGGCACGATGACCGTGCGCCACGGTGACGATGAGGCAGTTGGTCCGGCGATCACGAAGACGCTGACCGGACTGGGATACAAGCTCAGACTGCTGACAGAACATTCGATCGGCGACGGCGGACCGAAGGCGGTCGAGGCCTGTGGTTGCCAAGGTCGCAGCGGCCCGGACGCTCACGCGCATGACGATGCCCGAAAGAGCGAGGGTCCTGACCATCGTCATCACAACGGGCAGAACGACGGCAAGGCGTCTAGCGCCGAACTGCACGGTCACGACCATGGTCCGACAAACGGCCCATGGTGGCGGAGCGGGAAAGGACGGCTCACGATTGCCAGCGGCATCGCGCTGGTCGCGGCCTACGCGATAGGCAAGTTGGTTCCAGGATTTGAACCCTGGATATTCACGGCGGCGATGCTGGTTGGGCTCGTGCCGATCGCCCGGCGCGCCATCATGGCGGCTATCGCCGGCACCCCTTTCTCGATCGAGATGCTGATGACGATTGCCGCCGTCGGCGCCGTCGCCATAAGCGCAAGCGAAGAAGCGGCAACTGTCGTCTTTCTCTTTCTGATCGGCGAACTGCTCGAAGGGGTCGCGGCGGGCCGAGCGCGCGCCAGCATTCAATCGCTGACCGCGTTGTTGCCGAAGACCGCTTTGCTCGAAGAGGGAGGCAAGACGCGTGAGGTCCCGGCCGAGGACCTCATAGTCGATTCCTTGATCCTCGTGCGGCCCGGCGACCGCATTCCTGCGGACGGCTTGATCGTATCGGGTGAAAGCGCGATCGATGAGGCGCCCGTCACCGGCGAAAGCACGCCCGTCCGTAAGGGCGTAGACGCTATCGTCTTCGCTGGCACCGTTAATGGCGAGGCGGCGCTGCGCATCCGCGTGACGGCCGCCGCTGCCGACAACACCATCGCCCGCGTTGTGAAGCTGGTCGAGGAAGCGCAGGAGAGCAAGGCTCCAACCGAGCGCTTCATCGACCGGTTTTCGCGCTACTATACGCCAGGCGTCGTCGTGGTCGCCGCTTTGGTCGCCGTCATACCGCCGCTGCTGTTTGGCGGCGCCTGGAGCGAATGGATCTACAAGGGCCTTGCCATCCTGCTGATCGGATGTCCGTGCGCGCTGGTGATCTCGACCCCGGCGGCGATCGCAGCGTCGTTGTCGGCCGGTGCCCGGCGCGGCTTGTTGTTGAAGGGCGGCGCCGTTCTGGAAAAGATCGGAACGATTACCGCCGCCGCCTTCGACAAGACTGGCACGTTGACAGAAGGCAAGCCGCAAGTGACCGACATTGTCGGCTTCGGCCGGCCGGAGGCAGAGGTGCTGAGGCTCGCCGCGGCGCTTGAAACCGGCTCAAACCATCCGCTCGCTAGGGCGATTCTGGAGCGCGCGGCGAGTGATAATGCTGCCGTGCCCCAGATCACCGACGCCAAGGCGATCGGTGGAAAGGGGATCACCGGGACGGTCGACGGCAGCGAGGTGTTCTTCGGCTCACCGCACGCAGCGGGCGATCGCACGGCGCTTACGCCCGATCAGATCGCGCGGATCGCTGCCTTCAACGACGACGGAAAGACCGTATCGGTGTTGCTCGCCGATGGACAGGTTGCCGGCGCCATCGCGATGCGGGACGAACCGCGTGTCGACGCCAAGGCCGGTCTGAAAGCGCTGGCTGATGCGGGAATCAAGACCGTGATGCTGACAGGAGATAATCGGCGAACCGCGGACGCGATCGGCAAGCAGCTCGGTATCGAGGTGCACGCCGAATTGCTGCCGCAAGACAAGCAGCGTGTCGTCGGCGAGTTGAAACGCCAAGGCTTCTCAGTGATCAAGGTCGGCGATGGCATCAATGATGCGCCGGCTCTCGCCGCGGCGGATGTCGGCATCGCCATGGGCGGCAGCGCGGACGTGGCTCTCGAAACGGCCGATGCTGCCGTCCTTCACGGACGGGTGGGGGACGTCTTCGCGATGATCGCCCTATCGAAGCGAACCATGGCCAACATTCGACAGAACATCGCGATCGCGCTCGGACTAAAGGCGGTATTCCTTGTAACGACCGTCGTCGGCATCACGGGGCTTTGGCCTGCAATCCTCGCCGATACGGGGGCGACGGTGCTTGTGACCATGAACGCGTTGCGCCTGCTCAAGGTCGGGCAAGTTCAGGGTTCCAGAGTTTTGTAAGAGGCCGCCGTCTAATGCTTGCGCGTGCGAACCCCGCCCGGCGCGGCCGGGCGGGGTTGCTGCGAAGGCCTCAGTCGCCGTTCTTGCGGGGCCGCGACCAGATGAGGGTGTAGCCGTCGGCCTCTTCGTCATCGAACAGGTTCGCGTAGATCGGAGCGTTGAAGGAAGGGTCGTCGAGCTTGAGCGAGAGGTAGTCGCGGCCTTCTTCGGAGCGCTTCGACCACGCTGCCCCGATCTCGGCCCGGCCCACATAGACGCGGTGGCTGGGGGCGTTCTCGTTGGAGCGGTTGGTCTCGGCGACGATCCGGACGCCTTTCGTCTGCAAGCTCAGGGTGACGATCTCGCCCTGGAAGTCGCTGCCGACCTTCTTGAAAGAACCGATGTTAGCCATGTCACTTCTCCTTGCTGGTTTCGAGCCCGCGACCACCGCGGCCTCGATGGCGATCGACAGGCCGGGGACGATCGACGACGCACCCGCTCGCGGGCCGGAGCGCAGCGGAGGATGACGGCGGTGAGACTTTCTTGCCTCGCGAGGAATGGGCTTTAGCCCAGGGGAAGAAAGTCGAGCCGACGGCGTTGCGGCTCAGGCGATCGAGGCGCAGCCGGTCTTCGGCCAGATCAGGCCATCACGAGGCCAGGTGCGTCCGTGCTCTGAACAGCATCCTCAGGAGGAGACGTGGCGGATATCGGTTCTCTTGCACAAGATGTCGGCGAGTTCAGGCGTAGAGAAAGAAGCCATGGCGTAGAAAAAGGCGGGATCGATTGCCGGGGACTCGCCGCGAATGAACGCCTTCATCCGTCTTTATGTGAGTGCCGGGAGATCGGTGCTGCGGGCTCTGCGCTTCGATAGGCCGGGGCCGTCCTCGTTTCTCAACCGAGACCCGATGGCGCTGGACCGTGCTTCGCGAACCTGTTCGATGACGAAGAGGCCGGCCTCTCAGCCTTCCCGTGTTGCGGCCGTAAGAACCGGCTGCGGCTCATCCGCATTTGCCCCGCCCGGTCGCAGCGGAAGGGGTTCGGCCAACACCGTCATGCGCGCCCAAGCTGTGCAGCCGATGATGATGGCGCCAACCCAAGCGAAGGTCTCCCGCCAGAACAGCGATGGCATGCCGATCTGCGAGAGCCCCAGCACGGCGTGGTAGCCGGCGATCGCGGCCGGGATGGCGAAGGCCGCTGCAATGGCCGCGCGCAGGGGGATCGGCTTGACGAGCGCAAAAGCGACCTGGCCGACGCCCAGCGTCAACGCGCCCACGACGATGCCGATAAGGAGGGCGCCGAGGACGCCCGCGCCGCTGTGGAAGGCGGCCATGCCGGCGGTGAGGCCGACGAAGAAGGGCAGCGCATAAACCGCAAGGGCGAAGATCAGCCAGCAGAACAGGCCGATCCCAAAAATGCTGAGAATGAGTCCGATGACGAGCATGGCGGCGTCTCCGTGACAAAGCGTGTGACGGTCGCGCCTTCCACCACCACCACGGCGCGATCCGAACTATAACGAAAATTGGCCTCGAATGGGAGAGGAAACCCGTCCCACCAGACATCGGCGGTGTCCGCGACCGTGCCAGGGGCCTGACCCGACCGCAGGAGGAACGATGGTGAGACGCTCAGAAAAGCTTGATTTTCCGGTCTCTCAGGTTCGGCGCTACCTTGAGCCTGGGCCAATCGTGATGGTGTCGTCAGCGCTGGATGACAGGCGAAACATCATGACGATGGGGTGGCACACGATGATGGAGTTTACACCGTCACTCATCGGTTGCGTCATCGCCGGCGCAAACTACAGCTTTGACCTAGTCTGCAAGAGCCGTGAGTGCGTGATCAATCTCCCGACCACGACGTTGATCGACACCGTGGTCGGCGTTGGCAACACGACGGGCGCTGAGGTCGATAAATTCGAGAGGTTCGGGCTCACGGCGCAATCGGCAACGCGCGTGAAGGCGCCGCTGATTGTCGAGTGTCACGCAAATTTTGAATGCCGTCTTGTCGATGATGCGCTGGTCGACAAATATAATTTCTTCGTTTTCGAAGTGGTGAAGGCGCATGTCGCCAAGTCGCCAAGGCATCCGGAGACGCTGCATTACACCGGCGATGGGGTATTCATGGTTGCCGGCAAGATCATCAGCCGGCGCCGGCTGTTTCGGCCGGAGCTGCTCGATACATGATGCTGTAAGTGGCGGCGCTTACGCGCCGCCTTCGTCGTGCTTCCAGACCGGAATGCCGAGCTTGCGTGCCTTGTCGGCGAGGTTGTCCTGGATGCCGGTGCCCGGGAAGTGCAGGACGCCGATCGGCAGGACCGCCAGCATCGCGTCGTTGCGCTTGAACGGAGCGGCCTTCGCGTGCTTCGTCCAGTCCGGCTTGAAGGCGATCTGCGGCACGTTGCGATTGCTCGCCCATTTGGCGGCGATGAGCTCCGCGCCTTTCGGCGACCCGCCATGCAGCAACACCATGTCGGGATGCTTGGCGTGGACCTTGTCGAGTCGATCCCAGATCATGCGATGGTCGTTGAAGTCGAGCCCGCCGGTGAGCGCGATCTTCGGACCAGGCGGCAGCATGACCTCGGTCTCGGCCCGACGCTTCGCAGCCAGAAAGTCGCGGCTGTCGATCATCGCTGCGGTGAGCGCGCGATGATTGATCAGCGATCCTGACCGGGGACGCCACGGTGAGCCGGTATGGGCCTCGAAATGTTCGGCGGCCTGGTCGCGAAAGAGCTCCATGCTGTTGCGGCGCTCGGTCAGCGTGATGCCCTCGGCCGTCAGGCGTTCTAGCTCGACCGATTTCACTTCCGAGCCGTTCTGCTCGCGCTGGCTGCGCCGCTGCGCCTGTTCGTTATCGTCGAGTTCGCGCTCGATGCGATCGACGGCGCGGTGGAAGAGATTGACCGTTGACCAGAGCAGATCCTCAAGGTCCGGCTCAAGGCGCGTCTCACCCAGAGTCGAGATCAGGGCGTCGAAGATGTCGACGACGGCGCCGGCCACGACATTGCCTTCGGGAAGCGGCCTCGGGTCGGGTTCGCCCTGGAAGGGACGGTAGCCGTAGAGCTGAAGCTCGTTGAGGACGTGATCGGTCGGGGATGAGCTGTGCGGCGGTTCGAAGTCGATGTCGTCATGGTCGGTCGTCATGGTGAGGTCCTTTGCCGGATCGGCCGCGCCCATCGCGGCCTTCGTGGCGATCACTGGACCGGGAGCGGAACGGGCTTGCACCGCGGCGCCCTCGCGCCGCGGCCGAAGCGCAGCGGAGGACCGAAGGGGCCGGCTATTTTGTCTCGCGCTGTAAAGGCGGCTTCGCCGCCGACGGAAAATAGTCGGCCCTCGAGGTTGCTGGACCGAGGCGCTTCTGGTCCGATCGCCCTCTAGAAGGCCAGGGTGCGGACTCTTTCCGGCTCGCGGGGCCTTACCAGACCAACCATGGCGACACGCGAACCGTCGCCCTTCATCCCGTCTCGGCGGCGTCAACGTGCATGAAGCGCGCGACGTCCTGCGGGATAAGTTCGATCCGCAAGGCTGCTGCCAGCACGTCGACGCCGATGCCGCGCAGATCCTCGTTGAAGTCGCCCCGCCTCGGGGTCCAGGTGATCGCCTCGACCCCGGCCGAGCGGGCCCGCTCGGTCAACGCGATCGCGGCCCCGTCGCCGGCCGCATCGTTGTCGCGAGCGATATAGAGCCGGCGCAGCGTCGGCGGAAGCAACAAGGCGGCGAGGTGATTGGCCGAGAGCGCAGCGGCCATCGGCAAGGTCGGCAACACGCAGCGCAGCGACAGCATGGTCTCAATGCCTTCGCCGGCCGCGAGCACATCGTCGGCCACGCCGAAGCGCACCGCGTTGCCGAGAAGGTCGCCCATTGCGCGCCGCGGCGTGTCGATCGGCGCCTTGCCGAGACGGACGAGATCGAAGCCCTCGGGATTGAGCCAGGTGCGGTGCGCGCCGGTGATGCGCCCATCAAGGTCGGTGACACGCGCGATCATCGCTGGCCAGATTTCGGTCGGCGAGTAATCATCCGGGCGATAGTAGCAATGCGGGTGGAATCGCAATGCGCCGGCTTCGTGCAAAGGCGTGATGTCGCGATTACGGAGATACGTCTCTGCGAGTGTGCACATCACCGGCTGCGACATCGCAAAGAGCCGTCGTGCGGCCTCCGGCGAGCCAGTCTGCGCAGGCGGTCTTGCCGAGTTTGGCGAAGGCTCCGGTTCGCTGCGCGGCAGGCTTAAGAAGCGGCGCGCTTCATCGGCAACATCGTAGAAGTCGACGAGGCCGCAGCTCTCGCGGATGATGTCGAGGAGATCGCCATGTTCGCCTGTCGCGGCATCCACCTTATGTGCAGTTGAACATAAGGTGGATTATGTTGCGCCGCGGGTTATGTTGAGTCCTGGTGCTGGGTGGCTGTTTTGGGCGAGATCGCCGGCTTCTTCGCAACATAACCTCCGCACACCGGGGAGGGTCGCGTGATGCTCGGCGACGCTTCCGAGCTGGCGCGGCGCCTCGCGCGGGATGCCGAGGCCGTCTGCCGGCGCTATCTGTCCAATGGTCGACGCCGGGGCCGGTACTGGACGGTGGGCGATGTTCGCAACACGCCGGGCCGATCGATGTTCGTGCGGCTGAGCGGGCCGGACTCCGGCCCCGGTGCCGCCGGGCGGTGGACCGATGCCGCCTCGACCGAGCACGGCGATCTGCTCGATGTCATCCGCGAGAGCTGCGGGCTGGTGGAGTTCCGCGATGTCGCCGATGAGGCGCGGCGCTTCCTGTCGCTGCCCCGCGCCGAACCGATGGCTACGCCAAGACCGCCAGTTCCGACCGGCTCGCCCGAGGCCGCTCGACGCCTCTGGGCCATCACGAAGCCGCTCGCCGGCACCGTGGCCGAGACGTACCTGCGCACCCGAGGGATCACGGACCTGACGGGATGTGAGGCCCTCCGCTTCCATCCGCATTGCTGGCATCGCGGCGACGATGACGACCCTCGCGATCGGGCTCGGGACGCCTGGCCCGCGTTGATCGCTGTGGTCACGGCGCTCGACGGTGCCACCACCGGTGCGCACCGCACCTGGCTCGATCCGGCGTCGGCCTGCAAAGCGCCGGTCTCGACGCCCCGCCGCGCCATGGGCCTGCTGCTCGGCAACGCCGTTCGGTTCGGCCGTGGGGTCGACGTCATGATGGCGGGAGAAGGGCTGGAAACGGTCCTCTCGCTTCGGCAGGTCATGCCCTCGATGCCGGCGGCGGCCGCGCTGTCAGCGAGCCACCTCGCTGCGCTCGAACTGCCCGCCGGTCTACGACGGCTCTACATCGCGCAGGACAACGATCCCGCGGGACGCCGTGCAGTGGAGGTCCTGGCCGACCGTGCGCGCGCCGCAGGCGTCGAGGCGCTGACGCTCGTGCCTGCGCTGGACGACTTCAACGAGGATCTGCAAGCGCTCGGCCTTGATGCCGTCCGCGCAACAGAGCGCAAGCAACTCGCCCATGAAGACGCGATTCGCTTCATGCGCCCGAGGACAGTCAGAACAGGGTGACCGAAGCCGGCACCCCGTCTCCGACTCACAAGGCCTTCAGGAAGGCCATGAGATCCTTGTCCTCCTTCCATGAGCGAGCGGGTCGTGGCTGCCCCACCTCACACAACGCGACAGCGTTGGCCTTCAGCGTCAGGTCGATCTCGGCATAGATGTTGGTCGTACTGATCGACACGTGTCCGAGCCAGGCGCGGATGGTGTTGATGTCTACGCCGGCGAGGACCAGGTGGCAGGCAGTCGTGTGCCGGATCACGTGCGGGGTTATCTTCCGATCGGCCAGTTCCGAGACTTGCGCCGCACAACGTTCGATCAGGCGATAGACCCCGAAGCGGGTAAATGGCGTCCTGAGCCGGCTGACGAACACGGAGTCTTCGTCCGCACGCCCGATAATCTCGTCCGCCAGAACGCGCTCGGTTTCCGGCCACAGCGGGCACTGGCGCGTCCTGCCACCCTTGCCGTGCAGGGTGGCGAGATCGTGCGCGCCATTGCGCGACCCGATCTGCAGATCGCGCACCTTCAGCTGTGTGGCTTCGGAGACTCTTGCGCCGGTATTGTAGAGGAAGAGCAGAAGCGCGTACTCGCTCTGGCCGCGCCGGGTCTTGCGGTCGGGCGTCGCCAGCATCGCCTCCATCTCCGCCCTGGTCAGCCATCCGACCGGCGGCGGCATCGACCTCTTCGACGCAATGGCCCGGATGTGACCGCACCATTCCACATGGGTCGGATCCCGGCTGCCGACAAAGCGCGCGAACGCCCGTATGGCCGCAAGCCGTTGATTGCGGGTCCGGGCGGAGCAACCTCGATCCGTTTCGAGATGGGTGAGGAACTGCAGCACGTGTCCGGACGTCAGGTCCCACACGGCCAGCCTGTCCACGGGCTTGCGCACTTTCCGGCTGATGAAGGGAAGCAGCAGGCTGAACGTGTCGCGGTAGCTCTTGCGGGTGTTTCGGGCGAGATTGCGCTCGGTGACGATATGCTCGGTGAGGAACCGGCGGAGCCATGGGCCGAGGGATGGGAGGTCAGCCATGCTGACCTCCCTGCGCGTAGCGCGCAAACCGCTGCGACGCTTGCTCCAGCAGCTCCGGCGTCATGGACAAATAGACCTTCGTGCCTTCCAGATCGGCATGACCGAGATAGGTGGAGAGCACCGGTAGCAGTCGTTGCACATCGGCGCCCTGCCGATACCAGTTCGTCAGGCGATGGACGGCGAAGCTATGCCGAAGGTCGTGCAGCCGCGGGACCTTGCGGCCGCCCGCCGCGCGACCGACCCCGGCGACGCGCCGCAACGTGTCGAACGCGGCTTGCACGGTGCTGCTGGCGAGCCGCGTCCCGTCCTGGTTCGCAAAGAGCAACGCGTTGCGGTCGTCTACAAGCCCGGCTCGCTGGCGCAGGGACACATGGCTGTCGAGCAACGCTGCAAGTTGGGGGCCGACCGGGACCAGCCGGCTCTTGTAGAACTTCGTGGCCCGGATGGTCAGGACGGCGTTCGCCAGATCGATGTCGGCCAGCATGAGGCGGGTCGCCTCCCCGAAGCGCAACCCCGCCCCGTACAAGAGGAGAAGGAGGGTGCGGAACGTCACCGCATTCAACTGGACCGCGCCACGCCGGCTTGCTTCCACAGCTGCAGGATCGAAGAGGCGTGCAAGCTCATCGCGCGAGTAGATGTAGGGCGGTGCACGGACCGGCGATCTCGGCGCATCGTCCGGAATCGGCAAGTGGGTGGCGTGGCCGCGGCTGATCGCATGACGCCAGAAGCCGGCAAGCGCATAGTACCTGTTCTCGCGGTGACGCGTCGGCGGGCCGTCGCTCGCCAGGTAGGCCAGGACCTGCGCCGTGGTGACCGCGTCGCAGGCGGCGTCGCCATCGGCATGGTCAAGGAAGCGGCGCAGGAGGTTCGCCCCAGTCGTGAACTTCGCGCCGTGAGCCCGTCGCCAGAACACATAGCGTTCGATCGCCTCGCGCAGGGTCATGCCAGGCCCTCCAGGTCGAGAGCCGCCACCTCGCGAAGCGCGGCGAGGTCGACCTTGGCGTAGATCGTGGTGGAGGACGGATCGCGGTGGCCGAGGAAGTCCCCTATCACCTTCATCGGCGTGCCCTGATCCAGGAGATGCTGGGCTGCGGCATGCCGCAAGGCGTGGGGCCCGCGCCGGCCGGCGACGACGCCGATGCCCGCCAGCCGGTCGCGGACCATCTTGCCCAAGGCCTTTCGGTCGAGCGGCCGGATGGGCGCGCGCGTCGTGAAGAAGAGACTGCGCCCGAAGCCGGACGGTCGTGCTTCGCGAATGTAGCGCAGGATGGCATGGCCCACGCCCTGTGACAGCGGCCATAGATGGGTCCGGCCCGGTTTCGGGCAGCGGACCCGAAGCATGGAGTTTTCCCAGTCCAGATCGTCCAGCCGCAGCCCGCCGACCTCTCCGGTCCGAAGCCCGTATCCGACGAACAGCATCAGGATCGCCCGGTCGCGCTTGTCGACCGGGCGATCACCCCCAACCGACGCCAGCAAGCGCACGACATCCTTGCGCGGCAACCCCTTCGGCACGGTCTCGTCGGCCATGAAGCGGGGGGCCACGATGCCGGTGGCAAGGCCCGCTTGACACCAGCCGCGCATTTCGGCGAACCGGAAGAACGCCCTCAGACGCTGCGCATAATCGTGCCTCGTCCGGCGACCCCAGGCGCTTCGCCCGTGCTCTGCCGCTACGGCATCGTCGATGTCGGTGATGTCGACAGCGCGCAGCCGCACGCCTTTGGTGGTCAACTGGCCGAAGAAGTGGTCGGCCGCCTTGCAGTAGCTTTGCACGGTCGCATCGGAGAGACCGCGCTCCTCACGTAGCCATCGTGCGTAGGCGTCGACCTCGGCGTCATGTGGGTGGCGGCCTTCATCGCACTCGTCGAGCCAGCCCAGAAAGGCGAGCCATCGAACACCGTGGCTGACGAAGAGGTCGCGCGCCTTGGGCAACGCGGCTCGAGCGCACCGACGTCCCCTTGGCTGCGCCCACAGCACACCGGCAGCCTTGATCCGCGACCGGCTCACTCGGTCGCCATCTCTGAGGTCCAGAAGGCGCACCAGGCTCAGTTGGGCGTTGGCGCACTTTCGTAGGGTCGATTGTCTCGCGCCGGTCGCCTTGAGATGAACGAGGTATCGTTCCCGCTGCTCCATGAGCGGCGCTGCGCGATACCTCACGGCGGTGCGGGCTAAGAAGATGTCGTCGAACATTTTGACCTCCATGTTGCTGGAGGCGCAAGCTTGCCGACCGAGCAGGGCGGCGGAAGCTATGTTGATCGCACGCGAGTGCCTATCGTCCGGCGCGCGCTAGGCGGTCTGTTCCTCGACACCTCGACGCCAAGCCGGCCGCTTCAAGTAGCGAAGGCGGTCCTTGCGGATGAGTTGATCCGCGATTGCCTTTCGGACGGCATCAAGGCCGAGCGCTTGCAGATCCTCGTTGAAGTCGTCCAGCGCAGGCACGAGCGTCAGCGCCTCGACGCCTGCGGCGCGCGCACGGTCGGCCAGGACCTCCACTGCACGGCGTCCCGCGGGATCGTTGTCCTGCGCGATGTAGAGCCGTCGTAGACCGGCGGGCAGTTCGAGCGCAGCGAGGTGGCTCGCTGACAGCGCGGCCGCCGCCGGCATCGAGGGCATGACCTGCCGAAGCGAGAGGACCGTTTCCAGCCCTTCTCCCGCCATCATGACGTCGACCCCACGGCCGAACCGAACGGCGTTGCCGAGCAGCAGGCCCATGGCGCGGCGGGGCGTCGAGACCGGCGCTTTGCAGGCCGACGCCGGATCGAGCCAGGTGCGGTGCGCACCGGTGGTGGCACCGTCGAGCGCCGTGACCACAGCGATCAACGCGGGCCAGGCGTCCCGAGCCCGATCGCGAGGGTCGTCATCGTCGCCGCGATGCCAGCAATGCGGATGGAAGCGGAGGGCCTCACATCCCGTCAGGTCCGTGATCCCTCGGGTGCGCAGGTACGTCTCGGCCACGGTGCCGGCGAGCGGCTTCGTGATGGCCCAGAGGCGTCGAGCGGCCTCGGGCGAGCCGGTCGGAACTGGCGGTCTTGGCGTAGCCATCGGTTCGGCGCGGGGCAGCGACAGGAAGCGCCGCGCCTCATCGGCGACATCGCGGAACTCCACCAGCCCGCAGCTCTCGCGGATGACATCGAGCAGATCGCCGTGCTCGGTCGAGGCGGCATCGGTCCACCGCCCGGCGGCACCGGGGCCGGAGTCCGGCCCGCTCAGCCGCACGAACATCGATCGGCCCGGCGTGTTGCGAACATCGCCCACCGTCCAGTACCGGCCCCGGCGTCGACCATTGGACAGATAGCGCCGGCAGACGGCCTCGGCATCCCGCGCGAGGCGCCGCGCCAGCTCGGAAGCGTCGCCGAGCATCACGCGACCCTCCCCGGTGTGCGGAGGTTATGTTGCGAAGAAGCCGGCGATCTCGCCCAAAACAGCCACCCAGCACCGGGACTCAACATAACCCGCGGCGCAACATAATCGGTCCATTTGCCGGCCGGTCCTTTCGTTGACTCCTTCAACCGAACGAACATGGATCGACCGGGTGTGTTGCGGGCATCGCCTACCTGCCAATAACGACCTTCGCGGCGGCCATTGGAGAGATAGTGACGGCACACCGCCTCCGCGTCGCGCGCGAGCCGGCGTGCCAGGTCGGAAGCGTCGCGCGGCATCACGCGGCCTCCCGTTCGCCGACGTGCTCGACGGGATAGCGATCGAGCACGCGGTTGAGTGTTTCGACGCCGCTCGCATCGGTCGGCACGAACATGCGCAGCTTCCAGGAAATGATCTCGTGAAAGAGGCCATAGGTTTTCAGCCGGTCGCGCATCGTGTCGTCGAATCCCGATAGTTCGATGCGGTTGGAGCCCATGACGCGAACACGCCGAAGCTGGAGGCCCTCGGCGAGGTCGAGGACGGTTCGCCCCTCCATCAGCGCGCCGAACGCCATGTCAGGCGTCAGGGTCGGCGCGTCGGCCGCCAGCGCGTTCGCCGCCCAGGCGGCCGAAACCTTGCGGCCAATGATGCGCTCACCCGTATCGGTCTGGAGCCGGTAAACCCGGGTCGACTCGTTCGGCAGCCGCTTCCAGATCGGGAGGAGCAAGCCTGCCACCACATGGATGGTGCTGTCGGTGAAATCGGGAACTTCGCCGAGTTCGACGTGCCAAGCCTCCGCGAAGCGCTCACGGTTGGCCTCCATCCAATGGCTTTCCGCCATTGTCTTCAGCGGAAGGCTGTGATGCTCCATCGGCCGGATCAGCCGTACCCGCCGTTCGATCTCGCCGTCGTCGAGCATGAGGCTCGGCGCCGGGACCTGAACGGCGGCGCGTCCCGATCGCTCGTTGATCAAGAGCACCGCGCGCGGATCGGAGAGACGATCGAAGGCTTCCGCCAGCGTCACCGGAAGGTTGCGTCTGCGCTCGGTGATGGTGAGCAACCGCGTCTCGGCGCCGGTCGCGGGATGGCTGTAAATGACGCTTCGATCCGTGATGACGAAGCTCTCGGCGCGCAGCGTCTCGAGGCCCGCGTCATAGCTGCCGGATGCGATCGCCCCTTCGATGCGGGCGGTGAGCAACTGTTCGAACGCGGTGAAGAGGACGTTCTGCAGGTCGATGGTCAGCGCCAACAGACGATTGAGGAAGGTGGTAATCGGCGGCAGTTCGTCCTTGATGCCGTTCGCATCCATCAGCTTCAGACCCGTGGAATCCTCGAAGGTCTGAAGCGAGCAGCCTTCGACCTTGCCACGCGCCAGCAGCATGTAGAGCTGACGGAGCGCATCGCGGCCGTAATGACTTTCGAGATTGTCTTCAGGCCGGAACAGGTTCTGGCCGCCGGTCTGACGCTGTCCGCGCGTGATCGCTCCGAGCGTATCGAGACGGCGGGCGATCGTGCTCAGGAAACGCTTTTCGGCCTTCACATTGGTCGCGATCGGGCGGAAGAGCGGTGGCTGCGCCTGGTTGGTGCGGTTCGTGCGACCCAGGCCTTGGATGGCGGCGTCGGCCTTCCATCCGGGTTCGAGGAGGTAGTGAACCCTCAGCCGGCGGTTCCGCGCCGACAGTTCGGCGTGGTAGGAGCGCCCCGTGCCGCCGGCCTCGGAGAACACCAGAATGCGCTTGGCGTCGTCCATGAAGGCGGCGGTTTCTGCAAGGTTCGCCGAAGCCGCGCGGTTCTCGACCATCAGCCGATCGCCCTTGCGGATGACGCGGCGCGAGCGTCCTGTCACTTCGGCGACCATGTCCGTGCCAAAGCGCTGCACGATCTGATCGAGCGCGCCGGGCACAGGCGGCAACGAGGCGAGCTTCTCGATCAGCCGGTCGCGGCGGGTAACCGCTTCGCGGCATTCGACCGGCTGGCCGTCGCGAAAGACCGGCCGCGATGAGAGATTGCCTTCTGAGTCGGTGAAGGGCTCGTAGAGCTGCACCGGAAAGGAGTGGGCAAGATAGTCCAACACATACTCGCGCGGTGTGATGTCGACCTGGACGTCGCCCCAATCCTCAGTCGGGATCTCCGCGAGCCGGCGCTCCATCAGCGCTTCGCCGGTCGAGACGATCTGGACCACGGATGCGTGGCCGGCCTCGAGATCGCGCTCTATCGAGCGAACCAGCGAGGGCGTCTTCATCGAGGTGAGCAGGTGGCCGAAGAAGCGCTGCTTGGCCGACTCGAACGCCGAGCGCGCGGCGGATTTCGCCTGCGCGTTCAGCGTGCCGCTGTCACCAGTGATGTTGGCGGCCTGCATCGCGGCATCGAGGTTGTTGTGGATGATCGAGAAAGCGCCGGCATAGGCATCGTAGATGCGGATTTGCTCCGGCGTGAGCTCGTGTTCGATCAACTCGTATTCGACGCCCTCATAGGAGAGCGAACGGGCGGCATAGAGGCCGAGTGCGCGAAGATCGCGCGCCAGGACCTCCATCGCGGCGACACCACCGTCTTCGATCGCCTCGACAAACTCCGCGCGTGTCGCGAACGGAAAGTCCTCGCCGCCCCAGAGGCCAAGGCGCTGGGCATAAGCAAGATTGTGAACGGTGGTGGCGCCTGTCGCGGAGACGTAGACAACCCGCGCATTCGGCAGCGCGTGCTGCAGCCGTAGGCCGGCGCGCCCCTGCTGCGAGGGTGCCTGGTCGCCGCGTTCGCCCTTGCCGCCCGCGGCATTCTGCATGGCATGAGACTCGTCGAAAATGATCACTCCGTCGAAATCGGGCCCCAACCATTCGACGATCTGCCGGACACGCGAAAGCTTCTCGCCGCGCTCATCGGTGCGTAGCGTCGCGTAGGTCGTAAATAGGATGCCTTCTGCGAGGCGGATCGGCGTGCCCTGGCGGAATCGAGAGAGCGGCGTGACGAGCAGACGTTCCATGCCGAGCGCCGACCAGTCGCGCTGCGCATCCTCGATCAGCTTGTCGGACTTGCTGATCCACAGCGCATGCCGACGACCCTTCAGCCAGTTGTCGAGCAGGATGCCGGCGACTTGGCGGCCCTTGCCGGTGCCGGTGCCATCGCCGAGGAACCAGCCGCGACGGAAGCGTACGGCCGTCTCGGCGTCGTCGCGTGCGGCGGTGACGAGATCGAAGGTTTCGTCCACGGTCCATGCGCCGGCGAGGAAATCGCCGTGCGCTTCGCCGGCGTAAATGACGCTCTCGAGCTGCGCGTCGGATAGCAGGCCGCCCGTGACGAGGTTCACTGGAAGACGCGGCCTATAGGAGGGCTTCGATGGCGGCCGATTGCACGAGTTTGGTCGGATGCGCCTGCGAGCCGGGAATACGGATCGACTGCAATCCGTATTCTTCATAAAGCGCATCGGTGAGGCGGGCGCCCTCGGGCGGCGCCCATTCGAGGATCTCGTAGGAAAGCTCAACGCCTGCAGGTTCCGCAAGCGCGGCGGCCGGTTGCCGCGAGGCGGCGCGGGCGAGATAGCCGCGAACGCTGCGAGGCGTGGCGACGCCGACGGCGGTCGGCGCGGCGAGTGATCTGGCGACCGGGCGCCGCGGGGGAACATGCTTGGTGATCCAGCCGAGCAGCGTGGCGACGTCCGGCGCGATGCCGGCGGACGCCGGAAACTGAGCCGGATCGGACGCGGGCATCTTGTCGATGACCATCAGCCGCGTGTCGATTGTCGTGCCATGCTTCGCGTAGACTGCGCCGTCGACCGCCGCGGTGAAGACGACAGTGCCGCGCTCCTGCAGATGGACGAAGGCGTCGCGCCACGCCGGCGTTTCCGGGCCGAAGTTCGCGCCGGTGATCGCGACAAGCCGCCCGCCGTCGGCGAGACGTGCCAACGCCGAGGCCACATGGCGGTAGGCGGCATCTGCCATCCGGCCACTGACATTCGCCATCGCCGAGAATGGCGGGTTCATCAGGACGACGGTCGGATCGATCGTGGAGCCAAGATGATCGTCGATCTGCGCAGCATCGAACCGCGTCACGGGGACGGCCGGAAAGAGGGAGGAGAGCAACGCGGCGCGGGCCTCGGCCAACTCGTTGAGTGCGAGCGCGCCGCCGGCGATTTCCGCCAGAATGGCGAGAAGGCCGGTGCCTGCTGATGGTTCAAGCACGCGGTCGCCAGGTGTGATGGCGGCGGCACAGAGCGCGGCGAGGCCGAGCGGGATCGGCGTCGAGAATTGCTGGAGCGACTGGCTCTCCTCTGACCGCCGCGTATGGGTGGGAAGAAGGCTCACGAGCTTCACGAACTGCGGCAGCGCTGCCGATGCAGAACCGGCTTTACGGAAAATCAGCTTGCCGTATTTGCGCAGAAACAGGACGGATGCTGCCTCGCAGGCGTCATAGGCCGTCTTCCAGTCCCAGGCGCCGGACGCGTCGGAGCGGCCGAGGGCTTGCTCCATCGCCGCACGCAAAATGGCGGCGTCGACGCGCCGGCCTTGCTCAAGGTGGGGAAGAAGAAGCTGCGCGGCCTCGGCGAGGCGTGGCGCAGGAGCTACCGTGGGAGTGCACGGGATTGGCGCGGCCGTCGGCTCGGCCGCTGCGGAAGGATGCGACATGGGAAGGGACCTCGGGAGAGCTGGACACGGGCGAGCCGGCCGGCGCTCTCTCTGGTCCGCACCGGCTCAAACCCGTCCCGGCCACACTCTCCCTCTCGTCATCCCGCCGGCCTTGACGCCGCGCCACCACGCGATCCGCGCTTCGCGAGCCGCAGCAAGAGATCGCCGTGGCATGGTCGCGGCGCGCAGAAGCAGACGAGATCGCAGCCGCGAAGCTCGTCGAGCGCGCGTAGGAGATGATGCTGGTCTGCGAGCCAGCGCTCGTACTTCGCGATGACGGCGGCGCGGTCGCCGTCGGGGCCAATTCGGAAAGGATTGCCCCATTTCGAGCCGCGCCCGACATAGACGGCGCTCGCCGGCACGCCTGCGTGATGCTTGTTGAGAACCCTGCACATTGTCGACCGCCTCCTGATCTCCGTTGCGACGGGGCTGGCGACCGGGATGCGGTGAAGGCCTTGCGGTCACGCATCGCGTGCGATGCGGAAACGGCTTGCCCGTTGACCGACGGGCCGCCGCGTCCAGACAGGTCACGACGCGGGGTGTCAGGAGGCTGATTCGTCCGATAGGTTCTCAGACGGCGGCACATAGGCGTCGTAGGGATTGCCATCGGCCAGGTGGCCAAAGGGCGTGAACAGGAAATCCGCGCCATCGCGTCCGACGGCGCAGATGACGTAACGGGTCTCGCCGGTCGCTGCATCGGCACATTCCATGAGGGCGAGGTTGCCGTCTGCCGCAGCGTGGAGCAGCGTCTGAAAGTTGGCGCGCGCGTGATCGGGAATGCTCATCGCGCACCGCGCTTTCCGCGGCCCGGCGACAAAGTCCGCGCGAGCCAGCCGCGCGTGTCAGTCCATGCGATCGTTTCGCGGGTGGCGAGATCGAGACAATGGGCCCCGCCGCTGAAGGCGTCGATGCGGGGCCGGGAGCATGTGTTGGCCCATTGAAAACCCCAGCGACCCTTGAGATCGAAGATCTCCGCACAACGAAGGACGAAGGTGATGACTGTTTGTGGATCGCCCGTGACATCATCACGGATCCACAGCACGGCGCCGCCGTGTTCGGGCTGGATAGAGAGCAGAAAAGCATCCGAGGGCGGGTCTTCCCGGGCGTTCTCTTCCATCAGCGCATTATAGAGTTCGAGCGCGCGCGCCGCGTTGTCGGGCGTGCCGACATCGAACACGCATGAGAAGTGCGTGAAGAAATCAGCCATGATGGCCTCCTGAAACGAAATCGCCCAGCGCGATGGCCGGGCGGAGGGAATTCGATGGAGAGAAGTAAGCGGGGCGACTCATGCCGCCCCGCTCCTGGGCGTTACTCGGCGGCGATCACGACTGGCGCGTCGGTCTCGTCTTCGCTGGCGTTGTCTTCACCGTCGGCGAGAAAGGCGGGCAGTCCTTCCTCTTCGCCGCCGTTGGCGTCGGCATCGCCGATGTCGGCAGTCGTCGCTTCGGAAGACCGGAGCGGCTCGGGCAGCCAGCCGGTGCCGTTGAGCAGCCGTTCGGCCTCCTTCGCCATGTCCGCCTTCTTCAGATGGTCGATGAGCTGCGCCGACTGCTCGCCGTTCGCCTCGCGCACCGCTTCGAGGATACGAGGCTTGGTGACGCGGCCGAGATAATTCTCGACCGTTGGCCGCCAACCGGCGTCGACCATGTCGAGCCCGACGGCCCGTGCGAGGCGGTCAGCCTGGGCGAGACGATGTTGGACGCCGTGAACGGAGAGACCGGGACCGCCATAGCGATCGCCTTTCTCGTAGAGCGCGTTGACGCCGAAGGAGACGCAGTGCGCCAGCAGTGCGGCCCGGCTGGCGTCGTCCAGTGCGGCGAGCCAATCCCAGAGCGCGGCTTCATCCTTCGGCATGTCGGCCTTCCAGGCATCGTGCCGTTCGGTAACCGCCTTGGCGGACGGGCTCTCCTTGAGGTCGGCAGACTGGATCGAGAAGAACACGTGCCGCACCGACGCTTCGAGACAGTTGCCTGTCGCTGTGTGCTGGAAGGCGTCGAGGCAGAGTTTGTGCAGGAGCGCCGTCATCGCGACATGCGGATTGTTCGCCACGGCATCCCGCAGCGCCAGCGTGCGGTACGCGGTCAGTTCGCTGAGCAGCCGATCCGGCAACGGCTTAACGACGTCGTCCTCATCGTCTTCCGGCTCGGCCTGGCCGCCGATGGTGATGACGACACGCTGAACCGGCGACGTGTCGTTGTCGATCCCAACCTGCTCGAGATCGTCGCGGTGTTCCTGACCGGGCTCGACGACTGGAGCTTCATCCTCGGGGCGAACATAGCCACGATCGACCTGGAGCTGGCCGTCGTGAGCGATGCTGACAAACACCCCAGCCCGGGAGATGTCGGCCGGATCGAAGATGTGCGGTCGCGACTCGAACGCCTCAAGCGCGGTTTCGATCTCGCTGAGGCGCTGGTCGACCTCGTCGGGCAGTTCGTCGGCATCTTCGTATTGCGCCTGAAGCTGATCGAACTCGGTGCGCAGCGCTTCACGCGTGGCACGTTCGTCGTCGGTGAGATCGGCCGGTATGCCGTCGAGCTCGCGCAGGCCGTGGTCGTGACCGTAGGGGAAGTCCACTGCGACCTCGATCCATTTCCAGCCCTCGGTGGCGATACGTTCGGCGTCGGTCTTCAGTTTTTCGGCGACAAGGGTTTCGAGAAGCCCGATATTTTCAAGCCAGCCACCGTCGTCCTGCTGGAAGAGATCGCGCATGACGACACCGCCCGCGTTCTCGTAGGCGCCGATGCCGACGAACAGCACGCGGCGATCCGACGCGCGGACGGTTTTCTCCGTCAGCATGCGCCGGATCTGATAAGGCTCCTGGCTGTAGGACCGCTGGAGCGCGTCCCAGACCTGGAGCTGGCGCGCATGGTCCGTTGTCACGGTGAACGCCATGAGCTGCTCGAGCGACATGCCGTCCTCGGCATAGATGTCGAGAAGCTTCTCCGACACCGCGGCGATGCGCAGGCGCTGCTTGACGACATTGACGCCGACGAAATAGGCGGCCGCGATGTCTTCGTCGCATAGGCCCTTGTCGCGCAGGGTCTGGAAGGCGCGGAATTGATCGAGCGGGTGTAGCGGCACGCGCTGGACGTTCTCAGCTAGCGAGTCGTCCTCGGCGAGGATCTTGGTGGAGGGATCGCGGACCACGCAGGGCACGGGCGCGGTCTTGGTAAGGCGCTTCTGCTTGACGAGGAGCTGCAACGCCTGGAAGCGCCGGCCACCGGCAGGCACTTCGAACATACCTGTCTCGACGCCCTCCGCATCAAGAACCGGGCGGACATTGAGGCTCTGGAGCAGGCAGCCGCGACGGGCGATATCCGCCGCGAGATCCTCGATCGAGACGCCGGCCTTCACGCGCCGGACATTCGACTGGGAGAGGATGAGCTTGTTGAGGGGGATGTCGCGCGAGGACGACAGGGTGATCTTCTGAACGGCACTGGCCATCGGGACTTACTCCGCGACGGGCGCCGAAAGACTCTCTCTCGGCTTTCAACCCGCCGCGAAGACCGGCGCAGCCCTCTTCCTCTTATGGGTTTTCGGCCCGGACATCGCCGCAGCCTTCCCGGCCAGACCCAAGTCTCACCGCCGATGACTGTCGTCGGGAACAGTCATTTTGCCTCGACGTGCGTATGCCGATGATGCAGGTCGGGGTAGTGGGCGTGACCGTGCCGCAAGGGCGCGTGCCGATGCCAATGCGAATGCGGTTCTGTTACCAGACCGTCATGCTCATGTTGGTGGTGTTCGTCGTGCACGTGCACATGCTCGTGCGCTAGGGCATCGTGTAGATGCTCATGCTCATGCCGCTCCGCGAGATGAAGCCAGAGCCCCACCATCATCAGCATTCCGGCGGCGATCAATTGGATCGTCAAAGGCTCGCCTAGCAGCACCACGGCGATGATTGCCCCAATGAAAGGCGCCAGCGAGAAGTAGGCGCCGGTGCGTGCGGCTCCGAGGTTGCGAAGCGCAAGCATGAAAAGAACAAGGCTTACACCGACGCCGAGGAAGCCGACGGCGGCCGCGGCCGCGATCGTGGTCGGCGTCGGCAGATGCGCGCCAAGCACCATCGCCAAGGCGACGTTCGTACTGCCGGCCGCGATACCCTTGATGGCCGCCGTGATCACCGGATCGGCCGAAGACAGTTTGCGCGTCAGATTATTGTCGATGCCCCACGCTAGGCACGCGACGGCGATAAAGGCACCGCCCGCGTCGATGCGTACACCTGTTCCATTCCACGTGAGGATCGCCGCTCCCGCAAGGATGGCGAAGGCGCCCAGCATTAGCCGCCGATCCACGTTTTCCCGGAACACGACCCACGCGATCGCCATGGTCGCGAGTCCTTCCAAGTTTAGTAGTAGGGACCCGGAGGCGGCGGACGTACGCGCCAACCCCAACATCAAGAGGAGCGGTCCGGCTACCCCGCCGCATAGGACGACGGCCGCGAGCCAGGGGAGGTCATGGCGCCGTAGGGGCGCCTCCGGAACCGGTGCGCCGAAGGCTGCTCTGCTGGCGATGATGGCCACCAGACCGATGCCGGCCCCGAGATAGAGCAATCCGGCGAGGAGCTGCGGCGGCATCGAGCCGAGCAAGAGCTTCGCGAATGGCGCCGAGGCACCGAAGAGCACTGCCGATATGAGCGCCAGTGGCACGCCTGGCCAGAGGGGAGAGCGCGACTGTGTCATGGCGCAAGCTTAGCAGAATAGAGGTGTGTCCACCGCCTTCTTCGCTGCATCCACGGCGGGACTGTCTTGTCTGCGCACTTGACGGAGATGACTTACAACTCGATCTGCCGCGCGATTTCCACGACGCGGTCGGGCGGCAAGCTGAAGCGATCAACCACCTTTACGGCATTGCGATAAAGAAAGGCGAACACTGGAAGACGCCAATGCGCAAACAGCGAGCTTCCGGCCCCTGCAACGATAATATCGCGTGTCGCGAAATAAATGGCGTGATCGAGATCGATCGACGGATCGAGACCCTTAACCCGCTTCAGAGCGGCGGTGAGGTCTGGTATTTCGACGAAGCCAAAGCGCATCGTCACGCGCCAGATCCCGTCGGCAATCTTTTCGACGCCACAGCGCTCCTCATCATCGATGCGCGGCGATTCCTCGAACAGAATCGTCAAGGCGATTACCGACTGATGGAGGGCGCCCATGTGTTTGACGTGGTCGATCAGCAGCGGCGGGATTTTCTGATAGGTCCGGGTCAAGAAGATCGCCGTGCCGGGGACACGGGGCACCTTGCCGGCGGCCAAGTCAGCGACAAATTTCTCGGGTGCTTCCGACGCATGCGCCAGGCTCTCGCGAACCGCATCGATCCCCGACCGCCAGGTCAGCATCAGGAAGAAGACGAGCGCGCCGAAGGTCAGGGGCAGCCAGCCGCCTTCGGCTATCTTCAGCAGATTGGCGCCAAAGAATCCGACATCGACGATCAGGAAGAGTCCGGCGATTAGGATCGAAACCGCGAGCGGCCAACGCCATGTTTTCCGCATAGCCGTGAAGAGCAGGCAGGTGGTCAGCAGCATCGTTGTCGACACCGCCGTGCCGTAGGCGCCGGCAAGCCTGTCGGAACTGCCGAAGGCGATGGTGATTCCGATGGTCGCCACCATCATCATCCAGTTTACGACGGGCACGTAGATCTGGCCGTAAACCTTGTCGGACGTCTGGCGAATATGAAAGCCGGGCAGCCAGCCGAGTTGCATCGCCTGCCGTGTCATCGAGAACGAACCCGTGATGATCGACTGGCTGGCGATGATGGTGGCAATCATCGCCAAGAACACAAGCGGATAGACTCCCCATGTGGGGCAAAGCTGAAAGAACGGATTGCCTTCGATCGTACCCTTCTGGATGAGCAAGGCGGTCTGTCCGGCGTAGCTGAGCAGCAGCGACGGCAGCACGATCGCGTACCAGGACAGGCGTATGGGGCCGGGCCCGAAGTGTCCCATGTCGGCGTAAAGCGCCTCGCCCCCGGTGATGCAGAGGAAGACGCCGCCGAGCACCAGCATCCCGTTTCCTCCGCTATGGGCCAGGAAGCCGATTGCGTGACGCGGATCGAGGGCGGTGAGGACGCTGGGATTGCGAACGATCCCGGTGAGCCCGAGGACCGCGATAACGAGAAACCAGAGCAGCATGATCGGGCCGAAGGCGGCGCCAATTCTAGCCGTGCCGAACCGCTGGGCTGCGAAGAAGACAATCAGGATGGCGACGGCCGCCGGCATGACGAAGGGCTTGAGCGAACTCGTCACGACATTGACGCCTTCGAGCGCGCTGAGCACCGAGATGGCCGGCGTGATGACGCCGTCGCCATAGAGCAAGGCCGCGCCGAGCAGGCCCATGACGGCCAGGATTTTGGCGGTCCCTTTGAATCTGTTGGCGCCGACCAGCGACATCAGGGCAAGGATTCCGCCTTCCCCATGGTTGTCGGCGCGCATGACGAACAGACAATATTTGATCGAAATGGTGATGATCAGGGTCCAGACGAGCAGCGACAGGATGCCTAGCGCGCTGGCGGTCGTGAAATGTCCGCCGGTTGCCTGGACGACGGTCTGGAGAGTGTAGAGCGGGCTGGTGCCGAGATCGCCATAGACGATGCCTAGCGCGCCGAGGGCCGCCCAATGCTGGGGTTCGCGGGTGCGTGTGGATGCGTCCTGGGCGACAGTGGGGGTCATGAGTCATTCATGTAGGGCGGTGGCCCGCAGCATGGAGGAAGACGAGGATGGTCGTCTCGTTGGACTGGAATCCGTGGGTGGCGGACATCATCCCAGTCGACGTTGCGGCGAGCCACTTGCCCCCTCGCGCCGGGCCCAGTCCTGCGGGATGGCGGCTTCCAGCGCGTCGTCTACGGTCACCAACCCCAGCAATTTCCCCTCGGCATCAACAACCGGCAAGCTCAACAAGTTGAAGTCGGCCATCCGCGTGGTCACCGCAATGATGTCGTCATCAGGCGATGCGACGATTGCGCGCGCGTCGACTGCGTCGCGAAGTAATGTCGAGGGACTAAGTTGCAGGGCGCGCACCACGCTTAGCGTTCCGGCCAAGACGCCGTCCGCATTCAGGCTGTGAATCGTCACCAAGGCCTCGGGCTGCACGGTTGTCAGTGTTCGCAGTTGCTCAAGCGCATCGCCGATCGTGCGATCCTCCGGCACGGCGAGGAAATCGGCGCCCATCAGGCCGCCTGCCGTCGCCGAATTAAAGCCGAGCAGCATGCTGACCTTCATCTTCGTCGCCGTCGGGAGACGATCGAGCACGTTCTGCCGGCGTTCCTGCGGCAACTCCATGATCGCGTCGGCCGCATCGTCGGCGCGCATGCGCGACAGTACGTCGGCCACCTCGTCGTCGTTGCGCGATTTCAGCAGTTGTGCCTGCTTGTCATCGTCCAACTCCTCGAAGACATTGGCTTCCAAGCTGGGATCGTTATGCACCAAAGCCAGCAAGACATCCTGCTCTTGGCTCGGAGCGCGTTCAATAATATCGGCGATCTGAGCCGGCTTCAGCGCCTCGATGCGGCCGAGCGATGATGTAGACCTGGCCTGCGCTGCGTCGCGGGTGAGCGGCAGGAAGTCGTGCCAGTCCCGGGCCGGGTGGTGCTCATGCGAGCCGAAGTGCAGCCAGCTATGCTTGTGCACGTCCACGCTGACCACGCGCCAACCCGACGGGGTTGCGTCGAAGCGCACGTCGTGCGCCTTGACCAACACGCCGCGCGGCAGATCGACCAGACGCCGGCCGAGCATCTCGGCCTTCAGCAGCGTTTCCCCAGCCTCTTGTGAGAAGGGGCGTCGTTCTCCCGCCGCGATCCGTACAGCGCCATCGGGCTTGATCTCGATGACGTCCGCCATCGGCACGAAGACCGGGCCGCTGCCGACCAGGAGGCCCTTCAGCAGTGGATAGTCATTGTCCCGCAAGACGGCGACAACGTCTTCCAGGCGGCCGGCCGGGGCGCCGTTGGCGTCCACGACGCCATGCTTGAACATGGAGACCAGGGAGACCGTCTCGTGGACGGGCGCATGAGGGGCATCGGTGGCGTTAGGAGTCATGGCAAACCTCTTCAACAGGATGAGCCTGGTGGAATGCCTTGGCCAGAAGGCTGGTGACGGCAGGGTCAGTGGCCAAGGGCAACCTCCACGACACGAACGATCACCAGGATCATCGCGATCAACAGATAGGTGCGGAGGACAGTCAGACCGATCCGCACCTCGGCGGAGAGCTGCGGCGCCTTAAGGAGCGCCAGCGGGGCCATCCGCCAGGTAGCGCGGAGGCTGGTGTCGACGGCGACCTTGGGCGCCGCGGGATGCAGGCGCCGGTAGGTAAAGAAAGCTGCGGCGCTGACCGCGGAAACCGCTGCGCCGATCTCCAGGATCAGGATGATGGTTTGGGCGCTGATGTCGGGGAACAGCACGCTGGCGGTCAGCACCAGGGACAGCACGACCAAGACGGCGATGACTGCGGATGTGAAGAGGTTGGCGAAGAGTCCATTCACCCACGGACCCACCACCTCGGTGTCGTTGCAGAGGAGCAGCAGGAACACTGTCGCCGAGGGCAACAGAACGCCGGCCAACACTTGCACGCCGACGGTCAGCAGGCCTAGCGGACTACCGGGGACCAGAACGACAATCGCCGATACGAACAGGATACCGGCAAAGACGGCGTAGAAGCCCTTCGCATCGGAGATCTTACGATGCAGTGAGTGCTTCAGCCCCAGCACGTCGCCCAGGGCATAAGAGGTCGCAAGCCCTACAGCCGCGGCGCCGATGATCGAGGCGTCAATCAGGGCCAGTGCGAAGAGCACGCCGGCGACGTGGCCAACATACTTCTGCAGCCCCTGGGCGACCCCTTCGGCGTCGGTGAAATTGCCGAATTCCGGGTGGCCGGCAAAGGTCGCGGCGGTGAAGGCGATGATCGCCGCAGCGCCTATGATCACGATGGCGATGCCGATCCACAGGTCGGTGCGCTCATAGTTCATGAAGCGCGGCGTGATGCGCTTGTCGATCAGGTAGGACTGCTGGAAGAAGAGCTGCCAAGGCGCGATGGTGGTGCCGATGATGGCGATGATCAGCAGCACCACGGCCGACAGGTCCGAGCCCTTCGGCAGGCCGGGAACGACGAAATCGTGCAGCATCTGTCCGCCGCTTGGGTGAGCCATCACAAAGATCGGCACGAGCAGGAGCGATCCCGCCACCAGCGCCATGCAGACTTGCTCAAAACGCTTGAACGACCCTGTGCTGGCTGCGGCGACAATCAGTACCGCGGAGATCGGCACGCCGAACATCTTCGGGATGCCCAGATAATCCATGCCCAGACTGATGCCGATGAACTCGGTGACGATGGTGAGGGCGTTCAGGATGAAGAGGTCGATGACGCTGAAGGCGCCCCAGAACTTGCCGAAGCGTTCGAGAATGAGCCGCGCGTGACCGACGCCGGTCACCACGCCGAGCCGCAGCACCATCTCCTGATTGACGTAGAGCACAGGTACGAGCACCAGCAGTACCCACAACAGGCGCGTGCCATAGACTTGGCCAGCCTGCGTGTAGGTGCCGAAGGCGCCGGCATCGTTGTCGCCGACCATGACGATCAGACCCGGCCCAATGATAGCCAGTAGGGTCGTGAGGCGGGCTTTGAGGCTCGCGCGCGGCAGTTCGTCGCCGCGTTGGATCGAGCCGAATGCGCCCTTGATGTCGCCGATATGCGCTTCATCGAGCACTGCGGCGCGCGCGTGATTGTCGCGTTGATTTTCCGGGTCTGCCAGCACGAGGAGCGCCTTCCCAATGGGCGTTGATGTATGGGGTTAGGTATCGACGGCGAGCGACCGTGGCGCCCGCCGCATGGAGCGCAGCGCTCAGCTTGGTTGTTGGCGCCACCCGCACCCGAGACGCCGGCGCGCCAGTGCGAGACGCGGGCGGATCTCCGATGAGCTGGCGCTGCGCAGGCGTGCGCTGAAAAATTGGTAGGTCATTCCTGCCTCCTGATGCCTGGCTCAGGAGGCGGCACGCATCAAAGCAGCGCGAAGTGGTTCGCGCGGCTCTCGACAATCGTGTCGTCGCCCTGAGCGTGGCCGAGCCGGCGATAGACGAGTGCAGACGTCGAGCGTCTGCTGTCGCAATCGTCGGCCTGACCGCTAGGTCGCGGGTTCATAGCGATCCCTTGCTGTGCCAATGAAAAATCCAGCCCTTGCAGGGCTGGATTCCGGAGCGTGAATTATTGCTGGTCTTCAATGCGCGCCGCGGGTTTCATACATACCCATAGGGGTATATTGCAACTATACCCGGGTATAGAAATGATCGATCGCGGCGCTGCTTGCGAAGGGGGCCGCGCGGCCGGGGATAGGCTCGCGTTCTTGACGGGCGGCAGCCGTGGGCCGCGATGGAGGCGTCGGTGAGACGCGGCAAGCCAATTTGAAGCTGCGTCTTGTCGACCTATTGTGGTGAGGATGTCTCACGCGAGCAGATCTCGGCGGTTTGTGTTTGTCCACGGTGCTTGGCACGGCGGTTGGTGTTGGGCGACGGTTCGACAACTTGCTGACGATCGAGGTCACAGAACTTGGGCGCCGACACTATCCGGCATGGCAATCGACGAGCCTTGCGCTCACGTCGATCTCGATGCCCATATCGAGGATGTGCACAATCTCATAATTCGAGAGGACATTCGCGATGTAACGCTGGTGGGCCACAGCTATGGAGGGCTTGTGATTACAGGGGTGGCAGACCGTATGCCGGATAGGATAGAGCGGATCGTGTATCTCGACGCCTTTGTGGGCGCGAATGGGCGATCCTTCGCCGATCTCGCGCCGATACATGATATCGAAGCGCTGGTCGTCGAGGACCGCATCGCTCCGATGATCCCTATCGAGAAACTTGGATCGTTCGATAGCGAGATGGCAGTGATCTTGGCCACTCGTTTGGTGGGGCAACCGTGGCGCACGTTTGCGCAATCCCTCCACTTCTCTGCGAGGGCTCTCAACCGTTTGCCAAGGGCGTACATTCGGACTTCAGATCTCATTCCCGAACAGGCGGAGCACGCCATGGCTCTTGGGATTGAGATGATTGACGCACGGCCGGCGGGACATGACGCGATGCTCACGGAGCCCGCCAAGATTGCGATGCTGCTGGAGCAAATCGAGGGGCTTCCTGTACATCGGGCGGAGGAATGATGTTGGCCGTGGAAGAGAAATACCTCAGCGCAGCAACGCGCCTCCCGGCACAGGATCTCGACCGCGCGCGACGATGGTATCTGGAAAAGCTCGGCGTGAGGCCAACGGAGGAACGCCCCGGTGGCCTGCGCTATTGTATCGGTGCGAGTGAGTTTTCGATATTCCTCTCAAGCGGCCGATCGGCCGGAGACTTTACACAGCTCGCGATCACCGTTGATGACGTCCGCTCCGTCGTCGATGAGCTCAAGCGTCGCGGCGTCAACTTTCTCGAGTATGAAAGCGGCCGGCTAAAGACCATCGATGGCATAGCGCACGTCGCCGGCAACTATCCCAGCAAGGGATCAGCGGAACTTGGCTGCTGGTTTCACGACAGCGAGGGGAATTTGATAAGTCTTGGGCAGTCCTTGAAAGAGGCTATGACGTAGGATGGCATTTCGCCATCGAAAGCGCTTCAAGGGTCCCAGAGCATTCGCGCTCGAGTCGCTTTTTGCGAGGCGGGCCGCGCGCGTGCTCGTACAGCGTTAGCCGTTGCCCGTGACGGACGAGCATCAGCCGTCCTCTTGCTTGGACCGATGGACGGCGTGAAGTACGCGCTCGGCTTCCCGGATGCTGCCGGTTCGCCGCGCCGTTTCGGCCCAGACCGTGATCGGAAACAGTCCCTCGAAGAGAATGTCGCGTTCGATGCCGAGACCGAGCGGAAGCCTGACGGCGATCATTTCGGCGAGGCTGAATGAGCCCAGCTCGGGCTCACCGAGATCGGCGAGGCCGAACAGGGTGTCGCCGTCCGCGTCAAGCTCGGTCGCGAGCCAGACGCCTTCGCCGAGCGGGTTGAAAAACTTGACGACAGGAACGTGATCGACGTCGCGATCACGGCCGTTGGCGAGGAGTTGCTCGCGCAGCTCGGGCGTGAGGAGGATCATGTCGCCCTCCTGTTAGTCGAAGGCTCCGCCTGTAGTTCGGTGCTGTCGGCCGGCACCAGACCGAGCAGCCAATCCGCCGCCTTGCTTGCCTGGGACGCGGCACGGACAATGGCGCGATTGTCTTCGCGCAGCACTTCGAGCCACGAACCGATGTAATCGGCGTGCCGCACGGTCGGTACGATGCCGAGCGATGCGCAACAGAAGGCAGCGTTCATCTCGGCGACCAGTTCTTCGAACGCGTATTTCTTCGTGCCATACGAGCCGGACAGGTCGCGGCCGACTCGCGAGGCGTGACCTGTGGCATGCCCCAGTTCGTGCAGGGCCGTGCGATGCCAGTTGATGGGTTCGAAATAGGCCTGCGGCGGCGGGACCATGACGTTATCCAGACTCTGTGTACCTGTCTCACAGACGTCAGGGTTGGCGATTAGTATCGCCGATGGTCAGACACACAGAATCGTCGAGTGATGCCGGTGCGAAGTTTTTGCCGGGGGCGGGCTCGAGCCCGTCCCCGGCAAAAACTTCGGCGCCGTTGGGAGGTCCTTTGCCGCAGTTATTCTTCACCGATCTTTCCGCCATGCACCGCTCCGTGACGGTCCACGGCACGACATACGAGTTGTCCTCAGACGAGATAGCGGCCGCGGACAACGTTGGCCTCATCGAGGGCATGCCGTTCATTCTGGGAAGCGACGGTGGCTACGATCACAACCTCAACCGTTTCCTCCGATCCTGCCCGACCATGGGCGTGCGCTCGATGAACAGCCTTCGCGCCTATGCGCGGGACATCGTCGTCTGGATGCGCTTCCTCGAAGAGCGGCGGAACGGCAAGTCTCTCTGGTCAGCCGATCGCGATGACATCGCCGCATTCCACGAAGCCCGGCGCATGTCTGAACCGCCGTTCCGGATATCGGCCTCATCCTGGAACCGGATGATCGCGGCGCTCGACAAGCTTTATCGCTGGGCAGTCGACGAGAAGATCATTGCCGCCGCTCCGTTCACCTATCGGCAGCTCTGGTCACGCGCGGCGGCGGCGTCAGGTGCGGTCGTCGCCATGGCGGTAAACTGCGCCAAGGAAAGCGGTGCCCGCAAGGGCGACATGCGCTTCCTCGACATGCCGAGCTATCTGGTGTTCCGCGAGGGTCGGGCTGCGCGGCAGGCTTCCAGACGGCCGGGAAGACCCGACATGGCGAGGCCGCAACGGAGAGCGCAATGCGCTGTTTGCGGAACTGCTGATCACGACCGGCCTGCGGCTGCAGGAAGCGTCGAGCCTATTGCTGAGCGAACTACCGGAACTGGACACCCACCCTGTTTCCACTTCCCGATCTCTGTCCTTCCGACTGGCTGCTGCTACTGCGAAGGGTTCCCGCGGCCGGGATATCCGCATGCCGATCCGCCTGATCGGGCGATTGCAGGATTACGCCCGCATCGAACGGGAGAACGCCTTTGCGCGTGCGCGGCGAAGAGGTCGCATCTGCTGGATCGATCGCGCTATTCCGGTGGCCGGATATGAGCACCGTGCTCTTCGGCTGGCCGCCGGCGATCGCACGGTGAGGGTAAGCGTCGATCAGGTGACGCCTTTGGAGCGGACGCGCCTTGTCGACGCGGGGACGGGCGTGCCGCTGGCGCTCTGGCTGACGGAAGACGGCGAGCCGATGCCGATGGCATCATGGGAAGCCGTGTTCGGGCGTGCCAGCGAGAGATGCCGTCGCTTCGGCTTCGCGGACATGCACGTCACCCCTCACATGCTGCGCCACAGCTTTGCCGTCCACATGCTGACGCTGCTTCTGCGCGAGCAGGTCTCCTGGGTGGTCAGCGAGCGATCGCGGCATCTTGGTTCCGCCTATCGCCGGATGATCGGCGATCCTCTGCTGAAGCTGCAAAGATTGATGGGGCATAGCAGGATCGAGAGCACCTACATCTATCTCGATCACCTCGCGGACAGCCAGGAGATCGTTGATGCGGCGGCGGGCAATCTCGGCCTCGACGCAACCTCCGGGGAACTGGCGCCATGAGCCGGGGGCGATGGGCGACATTCCCGCCCCGGCCCGACGCGCCGGACGAGAGCACCGTTACCGGCGTGATCGTTGCCGATCCACGCCGCTTCGCAGTGCGCATCGACACGGGCGATAAGCAGGTCGTGGATCTCAGTTCCTGGTCGAACCCGTCCTTCGTTGCCGAGATCGCCCCGCTGGTGCGGGAACGCATCCGTCAGATGGGGCCGACGCCGATCGGGCGCTCGGTGCAGCGCAAGGTGCTCAATCTCCGCCGGTTCTGGTCGTTCCTGGATGATCGGAAGATCTTCCTGCGCGGACTGGGCGACATCACCGTCGAGTTGATCAACGATTATGAGTCATGGCTCGACCAGAATGCCGGAAGCCGACTTTTCCAGCGGCATCTTCTCGCGGCGCTGATCAGCGTGCTCCGCATCGCGGCCGAGGATCGTGCCGACACGCTGACGCCCGAAGTGATATCCCGCCTGCGCTATCTCGGTCATGGCGACAGCGGCGGCAGCCGGCCCCGCGACGCCTATAGCGGCGGCATCGCCGATGCACTGCGAGCCGCGGCACGGGCTCAAATCGCTGAAGCTCGCCAGCGCATTGCGCTCGGTGACGATGTTCCGCCGCCTCCGCCGGGAGTGGATTCATGCGCGCGGCTGCGCGTTCATCATGACGCCGTCATCGCCGAGATCGTGCGATCCGGGCAGATCGAGACGCGGCACCCTGCCTTCAAGCGCTTCGTCAATCTCGCTGCCTATCGCAAGGTCGATCGCAGAATCGAAGTGCCGCATCGCGGGTTCCACCTCACGCCGATCGACCTTGCGGCGTTCATGACCCTGCTATCGCTGGAGACAGGCATGGAGATGGAATGCCTGATCCGCCTGAAGGCCGACTGCCTGCGCAATCCCACCAGGGGCTATGTCGAGATCGAGTATTACAAGCGCCGGGCACGGGGCTCGGAATGGAAGCGTCTGCGAGTTCGGGACGGGTCGAGCGCCACGCCCGGCGGGCTGGTCAGAATGGCGATCGCGCTCACCGAACGTGCTCGGCGTCACACCGGGTCGGATCGTCTGTGGGTACTCTGGACTATCGACGGCCTGCGCCCGGCCAACGAAGAAGGCGGCCAGGGCATCGCCACCTTCGTCGATCGCTACCACCTCGTTGATGACGACGGCGCGCCGCTGCGGCTGCGACTGTCGCGGTTGCGCAAGACCCACAAGGCCGAATGGTATCGACGCACGAACGGCCAACTCGAGCAGTTCGCCGTCGGTCACTCGATTGGCGTCGCGGCCCGTCACTACGCGGACATTCCAGCTCTGCGTCATGTTCACGAGCAGACCCTTGCTGATGCGTTCCACGATGCCCTCGACGCTGCGCTGAAGCCGACGATTGCCACGAGCGAGCGGGACGACCTTGTCGTGGAGCGGCAAGAACCGCCTCCGTCGACGGAGGAACAGGATGTCTGGCTCGCGCGATGCGGCGGCTTTTACGAGAGCCCGTTCACGGAAGCCGGCAAACCCTGCCCGACCCCGTTCTGGGGCTGCCTCGAATGCGAGAATGCCGTGATCACAGAACGCAAGCTTCCGGCCCTCATTGCATTCCAGTCCTTCATGACCGATCAGCGCGCCGTCCTCGACGCCGCCGAGTGGTCGATCAAGTTCGGCCGCCCCTGGCATCGCATCACGAAGCAGATCCTGCCCGCCTTTACGCCGCAGGCCGTTGAAGCGGCACGGATCGCGGAGCAAGAGCCGACGGTCCTCTATCTACCGGTGGAGGCGACGGCACGATGACGGCGATCAACAGCGCGCAGGCTACAGGCTCGTCGGCGATACGCAGCCCCAGCGACATCGTGCTCTGCTCGATGAAGCTCAAGGACGGGACCGATCGGAAGACGCTCTCGCGCTTCGGCGACGACGTGTGGGATCTCGATCCGGTAATCTTCCATGTCACGGCGCGCAATGCATTCCGCACGATCGACTTCACCGACATCGCCTGTCCGGTGGAGAGATTGACGGCCAAGGAATACATCTTCGCCTGGCTCAACGAACGCCTTCCGGATCGCACGGGACGGCTGCGGCCGTTGAGCGCGCGGGCAGCGCTTGCCACCCTGCGCCAGTTCATGGCGTTCGTGCGGGAACGAGAGGGCCGGTTCGACGCCACGCTCATCGATCAGGATCTGCTCGACGCCTACCTCGCTCTCCAGAAGAACCGTTCCGTGTTGCCGACACGTGTCGGCGCCTGCCTCAGACCGGCCGCCCAGCTTCACCGGCTCGCGCGCTTCCTGACCCATGGTGGTCTCGACTTCGTGCCTTGGAACGGAACGCCGATCTTCAAGGTAGCCGGCTGCGGCGGCCGGCCATATGAGAACATGACACCCCGCATTCCCGAGCCGGTGATCGGCGGATTGCTGCGCTGGTCGCTGCGCTATGTCGAGCTGTTCTCGACCGATATCCTCGCTGCTCGCGACGAGCTCGATTCCCTTGAGGCCGCCTATGCAGCGCGCCCACGCTATGCCCGCCGCGGCAGCGTTGAAGGCCGGCTCGCCAACTGGATCGAGCGGCGACGGCAAGCGGGGCGAGGCATTCCTGTCTGGAACGAGCCCGAGCGCATGGGCGGTATCTGTGGTGCGATCGCGCTCGACCAGCGGCTCGACGGCCATGTCTTGAACATCCGATTGATCTCGTTGCAGAGCGGCGTGCATCCCACCAACCTCATCCAGAACAAGACGGCCTATGGCCTGCTTCTCGACGCTGTGAACGAACTCGGTGTCGAGCAAGGCGGCATGGACACGCCGACCTCCAACGATCCTGACAGCGGCCAACCATGGCGGTCGCGCTTCGATGCTTTTGTGCTGGCGCACGAGGAACGCCAGCTTCAGACCGCCGCCTACATCCTGTGCGCCTATCTGACCGGCATGCGCGACAGTGAAGTTCAGGCCATGCAGCCCGGTTGCCTTCAGCGCAAGCGTAGCGCCGACGGCATGATCGAACGGCTGACAATACGCAGCGTCGTCTACAAGGGTCGGCAGGAGCGCGGGGACCCGGAGGAATGGGTGACGATCGAGCCGGTCGGCCGCGCCGTGGAGATCGCCGAACGGCTGGCGGCAAGGCACAGGCCGCGGCGCAAGGACGACGGCATCTGGATCGTTTTGCATCGCGCCGTTGCGCTCGATCGTGGCGTGCCCCATGTGGTGCGGCAGATCAATCGGTATCGAGAGCATCTGGACGAGCGCTTCGGCGCCCCAGACGAGCCGACAATCCCGCTTGCCGAAGGACGGCACTGGGTCTTCAACACACGGCAGTTCCGGCGAACCGTGGCCTGGTACATCGCCAATCGGCCGTTCGGCGTGGTCGCCGGCAAGATCCAGTACAAGCATGCCTCTGTCGCAATGTTCGACGGCTATGCCGGATCGTCCGCTTCCGGCTTCCGTCAAGAGGTGGAGCAGGAACATCATCTGGGACAGCTCGACGACATCGTTGCGCATTACGAGGCGGCGCATCGCGGCGAGCGACTGGCCGGCCCCGGCGCTTCCCGCGTCAAGCACGAGATCGACCGTGTCCCGCAGGAGATCAGCTCCCTGCCGGGCGTGATCGCCGACGGCAAGCGCGTGAAGGCGATGCTCGCCCACCTCGCGCGGACGCTGCACGTCGGCTATCTGAACGACTGCTTCTTCGAGCCAGCGACCGCACTTTGCCTTGGCCCGTCGACAGGTTCGGAAAGCCAGCCCATCCTGTCGAACTGCGCCCCTGACCGCTGTCCGAACTCCTGCATTGCCCGTCGTCATCTGCCGCCATGGCAGGCCGCGATCGCACATGCCGAGGCGATGCTGGAAGAGAAGCGATTGTCGAGCGTGCAGCGGACCGCGATCCGACAGGATCGGGATCGAATGCGCAAACTGATAGCGCCGCTCTTGGAGGAACGCTCGTGAAGCCTGTCAGCACCTCGACCAAGGGAGCGCTTCGCGAAGCGCTCACCCGTCTTGTCTCAGGGAATGCGTTCAGGTCAGAGGGCCGCCTGACGGTTGCCGATCTGGCACGGGAAGCCGGTGTCAGCCGCGCAACCGCGAACCGTACTCCGGCCATACTCGCGGAACTGCGGGAGGCGGCCGAGACGGCAAAGCTATCTCGGCGTGATGAGCCCCGTCCCCCGCAAGTTGACGTGGAGCGGCAGCGGCGTGATCGGGAGAACGTGATCGCTCAGCACGCCCAGGTTCGCGCTTTGCTACAACGCGCCGACGAGAACAGGAGAAGCAAGGTTGTCCGCCTCCGTCTCATCGGTGACGCTGGATGACGCGGGCGCAGGTTGCTGTTCGTGCATCCAATCGGCTGCCTGCTGTGCCTTGCCGGCAGCCGTGAAGATGGCGCGGGGGTCGTCCTTCAATACCTTGATCCACGAGGCAATGTACGCGGCATGATCAGGGCGCGGATGGTGGGCGATGCCGAGATCGGCCAGCACAAGCCCGCTGAGAATCTCCACACAGCACTCCTCGGCCGCGTAGGCAGCCGAGCCGAACCGGCCCGAGAGATCGCGGTCAAGCCTGTGCTTTGCCCCGCAGGCGTGGCCGTTCTCATGCAGCCAGACCCCATAAAACGACGCGGCATCCCGGAAAGAAGCGAAGTCCGGCATGAACACCGTGTCCGACGAAGGAACGTAGCAGGCTTCCGAACCACCGAACACGGTCTTGATCCCGAGGTTGGCGATGAAGGCCTCGGCGTGGGCCAGACGCTCTTCCTCTGGCAGGATGCTCGTCGGCTGACGTTCGTATCCATCCACCTGCACGATGTTAAACACCGAGAAGGCCCGGGCGAACATCCGAACGCGGCCGCTGTCGTCGCCATCAGCGTCATCCGCCGAGTCGGACGAAGCAATCTGCTTCCACAACACGACGGTGGTCGAGCGTTCGCCCTTGCGCACCTGCGCTCCGGCGTCCTGCCATTGCCGATAGGTGCCCCACAGGCCATCGCTGTAACCGTTGGCCATGGCTGCGACCCAAAGCGCCAGCGTGTTGATGCCGCGATAGCGCTTGTTCGATGCGACGTTGGTTGGACGGGCGGCGCTGGTTCCGTTGTGGAACCACGGCGCACGCCAATCACCTGCACCTTCTTCGATTGCTGCAATGATCTCGGCGGTGATGCGCGTGTAAACGTCGGCACGCGCTCCGGACTGTATCCTGGACGACATCGTGAAAGCTCCTTGGGAGCGACGCAAGCACACGGGATCGCCGCCACTTGCGGACGGCGTCGGGCTCAACGTCGGTGGAATGGGATCAGTGAAAAGCCGGTGAGACAGCTTGACTGTTTAGATAACTGCCGAAATCGGGCCCCGGCGCGTAGAAGGCGCGGTTGCCGCCGATACGGAAGTCGATGCCGGTTGCGCGGATGAGCGCCTCGACTCTGGGCTCGATCAATCCGGGCGGCGGAGGCGGCGCAGCAACGGCAACGTCATCGGCGAGGTTCTCGCACTGGGCGGCGTTGAACACCGTGAACCGCTTCAGGAACGGGATCGCCTGGGCTTCCTCGCCGGTTTCACGTACGCGGCGTTTTTCATCGTCGGGCACGAAGCGGTCAGCGTAGACGACGGTCGTGCCGTGCTCGCCCTTGCGGACATTGCCGCCTAGTGCGAGCGCCTGGCGGAAGGTGAGCCAGGTCTGTGCGGCATAACCGTGTTCGATCACGGCACCCCAAAGGATCAGCACATTGATGCCTGAGTATTGCCGGCCGGTGGCGGCGTTCCTCGGCATGGCGAGCGGCGCCTTCACCGCCGCCGTCCCCCAAGGCTGCACCCATGGGACGCGGCCGGCTTCTAGCTCGGCGACGATTTTGTCGGTGATCTCGTCATAGAGGTTCGCCCGGTCTGAGCCGGCGCGAGCGCTTGCGGTCTTTCTGGACATCGCGGGTCTCCGCGACGGGCGCCGGAGGCCTCTCCTCCAGCCCTCAACCCGTCACGGCAAACCTGTCCGCACTCTTACTCTAAAGGGGGCGTTGCGGGGCAGGCTGTGCCAAAACTCGGCGGCACAGAGCACCGGCGACTGCAGCGATGCGCCGTGCGGCTCAGGCCGCTGGCGTTAGACGCTCCGCACCGAAGGCGTTCACCGCGTGGAGGATGTTGAAAGCCAAGATCGAGAGCGCGGCCTCCGCTTTCACCGCTCTGAGCCCTCGTGTGAGGAATCTGCCGCCGCCCGACATTCGCTTAATCGTGCCGAACGGGTGCTCAACAGTACATCGGCGCGTCACCATCAAGCTCGGATCGGCGTAGATCCTAGCCTCCATCCGATCGAGGGCCGCCTGATCGAAAAGTCGATGGATCGTCCTCTGGGCGCCGGGCGTGCATCGGGATTTCAGTCGACAGTCCTTGCACGTGGACGTTCGGTATCGGATGGCGCGGTTGCGCGTGTGCTTGCCCGACGGCCTCAGGGTCTCGCCGGCCGGACATCGGATGGTGTCGGACACTTCATCGTAGGTAAACTGGATCGGCCGGAAGAAGTCGGAGCTCATCGCGCCACGCTTGATCGGCGCAGCCACCTCGATGTTGTCACGCTCACATTCGGCGACAGCCTGGGCGTTCGAGTAGCCGCCATCGGCCAGGATTTTGAGCCGGTCGATCTCCAACACCTCCATCGCCGCCAGCGACATGGGGTGAAGGAGTTGGCTGTCGTTCGCCTCGTTGGCGACGTCGTGATGAATGATCAGTCCGCTGTCGACATCGACGACGCTTTGCATGTTGTACGCAGGGAACTTGGGCGCGCGGCCGTAGCCCATAGGCTTGGCGTCAGGCTCGCCGAAAACGAGCACCTTCTCATCGCGATCCGCCAAAACCTGCTGGCGGCGCACAAGACGATCCTTTCGGCGGCGCAGAGCGGCGATTGCATCCGTAAACGCCTGGCGGTGCTTCGGCTGATCGTCGAAGCCCTTGGCCGACGCCTCGTCCATGATGTCGAGCCGGTCCAGGTAGTAGCCGATCTCCTTTTCCGTGTGCGCCAGGTCGCGCGCAAGCCGATCTGCGCCGGCGATATTCTTGGAGCTGGCGACCGCGCGCATCTTGGTCCCATCCAGTGCGACGAGACGGCCGCTGATCAGGCCGGCTTCCCTGCAGAACTGAATAAAGGCGGCGCTCGAAGCGATGATGGCTTCCGGGTTGTCGTGCCGGAAGGCGGCGATCGTGCGGTAGTCTGGGGCCAATCGGCGGAGCAACCAGAGCGCTTCAAGGTCGCGAGTGCATGCGCGTTCCAGATGGCGCGAGGATCGGAGCTGGTTGAGATAGCCCCAGATATAGAGCCTGAGCATGTCGCCCGGGCGGTAACCAGGACGGCCGGTGGACGCGGCGACGGTGCGGCCAAAACCCAGTTCAGTCAGGTCGAGACTAGCGACGAACGCATCGACGATGCGCACGAGCGCGTCCGGGGCGACATAATCGTCGAGGCAAGGCGGAAGCAGGCTGGCCTGACCGCGTTCTGTTCCTTCGATAAAGCTCACGAACACCTCAGGGCAGGCCTGAATCAGGTGTAGATTCTAGTAGTGTTCGCGCCTCTCGGACAGACGTAGTCACAGTCTTGCGTTCGTACACTGAGATTTTCCTACATCGGCCGAGGGCCTTCAGTCTAAGGCATTGGCGAGCGCTACAGCATGTAACCCAGGTCCGATGCGCCGGTCGGATAGGCGAACATGGTGGAGCGAAGGTCGGCGGCGGTCAGGCCGTGGCGGATCGCCAGGCCGAAGAGGTTGATCACCTCGTCGGCGCCCGGCCCCACAAGATGCGCGCCGAGGACCAGGTCACTGTGCTCCTCGATCAGCACCTTGTGGCCGTAGACCCGCTCGGCCAAGCGGCGGGCGGTGAACCAGTCCGGCGTCGAGGCGGCGTTGATGCGGAACACCAGCCCGCGGCGACGGGCCTCCGCCTCCGAGAGTCCGACTGCGGCGATCGGCGGCACGGTGAAGGCAACGCTCGGGACCCCGCGATAGTCCGGCTTGCGCGACGTGCCGTCCAACAGGTTGGCGGCCACCACCCTGGCGTCGTGGCTGGAGACCGGCGTCAGGGGCGGCCCGACGCCGGCCGCGTCGCCAGCGGCATAGACCCGCGGGTTGGAGACGCTTTGCAGATGGTCGTTTAGCTGCATGCGGCCGTCGCGCACGGTGACCTGGCCCGCCGCGAGGTCCAATGCGTCGAGGTCGGGCCCGCGGCCTGCGGCGTGCACCACCAGTTCGGCCGGGACAGCGAGGTCCGGCGCGCCCGGACGGCTGGCATGGACTAGCAGGCCGCCCTGGACCGGCTCGACACGGGTGACCGTAGCGCCGGTCTCGACGGCGATGCGGAGTTCATGGAAGCGCGGCATGAGCCAGCCGACCAGGTCGGGATCGAAATTCGGCAGCAGCCGCGCAGGCCGTTGCAGGATGGTGACCTCGGCCCCGGCGCGCGCCGCCAGGTGCGAGAATTCGGCGGCGACGTAGCCGCCGCCGATCAGCACGATCCGGCGCGGGAGGCGTTCAAGCTCCATGAAGGTGTCGCTCGTGACGACCAGTCCCTCGCCCGGGATGCCAAGCGGGATCGGCCGCGCCCCGGTAGCGATCAGCACGTGGCGGGCCTGCAAGGTCCGGCCGTCCACCTCGATCGTGTCTGGGGCGGCGAAGCGGGCGAGCCCGTGGACGGCGTCGACGCCCAACTCGGCGTAGCGATGTTCTTGTTTGGCGGGGATGGGATCGGTGAAGGTCCGCTTGAACCCCATCAGGCCGGGCCAGTCGATCGCTAGGGCGCCTTCGACGCCATGCCCGGCCATGCGCCTGGCCGCGTCGATCGCTTCCTCGCCGCTTACCAGCATCTTCTTGGGATCGCAGCCGCGGAGCGCGCACGTGCCGCCGAACGGCCGGTGATCGATCACGGCGACGGACCAGCCGGCGGCGCGGACCTTCGCAACGGCAACCTGGGCCGCCGTGCCGCTGCCGATGACGATCAGGTCGTAGGCCATGGCCGCAACTCCATCCGCATCGGCGCGAAGATCGCGCGGCCGACCTCCAGCGCTTCGGACAGGCTCAGGCGCACCCCGTCCTGATCGGCGGCCAGGCTGTTCGTGCGCCAGGTCTCCAGGTGAGCGTCATCGCAGAAGAAGGCCTGCAGGGTGCAGAGCGAAGACGCCGCGCAACCGGCGGCGTAGCGATGGCCGGACCAGACGACGATCCCCGAAGGCTCGACCTGATCCAGTTGGCGGCCGTGGCTCCGTGTGTGGATGGCGAGCGCACGGGCGCACTGACGGCACGCCGAGCGGACGGTGATGTCGCGCTCCAGCATCGCCCCGACGCCGAGCGCGTCGATGGCGCACATGGCGCCCACGGAGAGCCCGCCGGTCTCGACGTGATGCTCAGTCGGACCATCGGTGAACGGATAGGCGCCGCCTATCCGGCCGGCAACGTTGAGAATGAGGAGGTCGCGCCCGGCCAGACGCCGCAGCACGCTGTCGGTCTCAGCGATGGCGAGTCCGGCCCCGGCGGCGACGTCCGCGGCCTCCGGAGCGTGCCCGCTCATGGCGTAGGCGCTCAGGACGATGCCGTGGATTCGGCTCTCGGTCTCATCCAGCCCATCCCACTTGGGGCCGATGAAGGCCTCGACGACGGCCCTCAGGGCGTTTTGGGCCTGTGGTGTCGTGACCGCTCCCCAGTCTGGGATGATCACGCCGCCTCGAAACTCGACGGCGGGCCATCCGGTGGCTTCAGCGTGTGAGGTGGGCGTCGTCATCACGCGCGCTCCGCTCGCCACCCAAACTGAACCTTCAACCGGCGCAGCAGGAAAGCTGTTTCACATCCTTGGAGAAGGTCTGGGCCGCGAGCTTCAGGCCTTCCACCATGGTCAGATAGGGGAACAGCTGGTCGCCCAGCTCGCCGACGGTCATGCGCGCCCGGATGGCGAGCGCGGCCGTCTGGATGATCTCGCCCGCCTCCGGCGTCACCGCCTGGACGCCAATGAGCCGGCCGCTACCAGCTTCGGCGACCAGCTTGATGAAGCCGCGGGTGTCAAAGTTGGCGAGCGCGCGCGGGACGTTGTCCAAGGTCAGGAGCCGGCTGTCGGTCTCGATCCCGGCGCGGTGGGCCTCCGCCTCGCTGAGCCCGACCGTGGCGACCTGCGGATCGCTGAACACGACCGCCGGCATCGTGGCCAGGTCCAAGGCGGCCTCACCGCCGGTCATGTTGATCGCCGCCCGGGTTCCGGCCGCCGCCGCGACATAGACGAACTGAGGCTGGTCTGTGCAGTCGCCGGCGGCGTAGATGTGCGGCGTGCTGCTGCGCATGGCCGTGTCGATCACGACGCCGCCCTGCGCGTTGACGGCGACGCCGGCCGCCTCCAGGACAAGCGTCCGGGTGTTGGGCGCCCGGCCCGTCGCGACGAGCAGCTTGTCCACGCGCAGTTCGCCCTGGCCGGTGGCGAGGACGAACTCGCCATCGGCGTAGGCGACCTTGCTCGCCTGGGTGTGCTCCAGCACCTCGATGCCCTCGGCGCGGAAGGCGGCCGTGACCGCCTCGCCGATGGCCGGGTCCTCACGGAAGAACAGGGTATGGCGCGCCAGGATCGTCACCTTGCTGCCGAGCCGAGCGAAGGCCTGGGCCAGTTCGACAGCGACGACCGATGAGCCGATCACCGCTAGGCGCGATGGGAGGGTCTCGCTCTCAAGGGCCTCCGTCGAGGTCCAGTACGGCGTATCCGACAACCCCAGAATGGGCGGCTCGGCCGGGCTGGCGCCGGTGGCGATTAGGCAGCGTTCGAAGGTCACATGTTGCTCGACCCCGTCGGACTGGCGCACGAGCAGGCTGTGGGCGTCCGCGAAGCGGGCCTCGCCGCGCAGCACCGTGATGGACGGGGTGTCGGCCAGGATGGTCTCGTATTTCGCCTGCCGCAGCTCATCGACGCGCGCCTGCTGCTGGGCCAGCAGCTGCTCGCGCAGGATCGCTGGCGTACAGGCCCCGATCCCGTCATCGAACGGGCTTTCGCGACGTAGATGGGCGATATGCGCCGCGCGGATCATGATCTTGGACGGCACGCAGCCGACGTTGACGCAGGTTCCGCCAATGACGCCGCGCTCGACAAGGGTGACCTTCGCGCCCTGCTCGACGGCTTTCAGCGCCGCCGCCATCGCCGCGCCGCCGCTGCCGATGACGGCGATGTGCAGCGGGACGCCGCCGGCGCCGCGTTGCGCGCCGCCCGCGTCGGCGACCGAGGCGCGATAGCCGAGCGTCGCGACCGTGGCCGCAAGGGCCTCGGAGCTAACCCCCGCATCGGCCGCGATCTCCGCGCGCGCCTTCAGATAGGAGACGGCGGCCGAGCGCACGCCTGGGACGCGCTCCAACGCCTCCCTCACGTGCGTGGCGCACGAGTCGCAGGTCATTCCGTCAATGCGCAGGGCGATCGCGGCGGTCACGGGGCAGGCTCCTCAGCGCTTCACGGTGGACGGGTAGCCCGCGCCCGCCGTCGCCTTGGTCAGGGCGGCGACCGTGGTCTTGGCGTCATCGTAGGAGACGACGGCCTCGCGCTTTTCGAAGCTGACCTCGGTTTTCTCGACGCCGTCGACCTTGGCAAGCGCCGTCTTGACGGTTATCGGGCAGGCCGCGCAGGTCATGCCGGGCACCGCCAGGGTGACCGTCTTCGTCGCGGCCCACGCGGGCGAGCTGAGCGCGCCCATCAGGGCGATCAGGGAGACGAGCGTCTTCATGGGGACTTCCTTTCAGTAGAACAGGGGCAGGACGTAGGGGAACGCCAGCGCGACAAGGACGAGCGCTGCGACCGCCCAGAAGATGACCTTGTAGGTGGTCCTGACCTTGGGCACGGCGCAGACTTCGCCGGGCTCGCAGGCGCGGGCCGGGGGAAAGATTCGGCGGTAGGCGAAGACCATGGCGATCAGCGCTGCGCCGATGAACAACGGACGATACGGTTCCAGCGCGGTCAGGTTGCCGATCCAGGCGCCGCTGAACCCGAGGGCGACCAAGACGAGCGGGCCGAGGCAACAGGTCGATGCCAGAATGGCGGCTACGCCTCCTAGCGCCAACGCACTGCGGCCGCTTTTGGGTTCTGACAAGTCGACTCTCCTTCCGATCAACTCCGCCATCACGTTAGGAAACAGCCCTTTCGCGGGGTGGCGCGGGCGCATTGCGAGGCGGTGCAGCGAGATCCCAGATCGCGACGACCACCATCAAGGTCAGTCCGGGATAGAGGAGCCACGCCGTCGGCCAACCGCGGGTGGCCATGAGCAAAGCCGCCGCCAGCACCAAGATCGGCCCGATGACGCTCAGCGCCATTCGCGGCCACCGGCGATGGCGAAGTCCGCCGACCACGTTGGCGACGAGGGCGATCACGGCGAACAGCGGCAGGAGGTAACGAATAAAGACGCCTTCGTACTGGCTCAGAAACCCGAGGCCCAGCGCGGCGCCAAGGCTCGCAAGAGCCGGGAAGCACGCCGCGCAGCCCATGGCGGTGACGATCGAGCCGATGACGCCCGCCTTGTCGGCCGCGCGGGTGAGGGGATTCTGGATGGGCATCGCAATAGCCTCGGCGACTTCGTGGAACCGTCAGAGCGACGCTACAATCAGGACTGCAGCTTGCCCGTGGGGGCTGAGGATCACTACATACGATCTGTAGCGACTACAGACTCAAGCCCAAAATTGAGAGGCGCGAACAGCATGGCGGATACCGCGATTCCGATTGGCGAACTGTCCCGGCGCACGGGCTGCAACATCGAAACGATCCGCTACTACGAGCGGATCGGCCTGATGCCGGCCCCGCCCCGGCGGGGCCGCTACCGGAGCTATGGCGCGGACGACGTGGGCCGCCTCGGCTTCGTGCGACGGGCCCGCGAGCTGGGCTTCACGCTGGACGAGGTGCGCGCCCTGCTGGGCCTTGCAGGCGGCGGGCACGCGTCCTGCGCCGAGGTGCGCAACCTCGCCGCATCGCATCTGAAAGACGTGCGCACGCGCATCGCCGACCTGAAGCGGATGGAGCGGGTGCTGGCCGACTCGGTGCGGGCTTGCGACGCGGGGCAGGATCCAGGCTGTCCGCTGATCGAGGCGCTCCGCGCCGCCTGAGCGGCTGCGATATGATCGTGGCGGCTGCGACTTTTAGCACAGCCTGGGGGATCTCCCCGCAGAAGGGGGTGTGCCGGCGACCAAGGCGCCGGCCGGGGGGAAGGCATTCCCCCTCAACCCGTCTTTCCGTATTGCCGCAATTGAGACTTTCCGGCTGAGCACAGAGCCGTTGAGCTAGAATCAACCCGCGTGAGATCCGCGTGGATCAGATTTGGCGAACGGCGCGATCACTACAGGAGGGCTCGTGGCGGAGCTCGGCACTTCGTTTTTGCCACCCCTGATACTGGCGATGGCCACCACGCATCCATCGGGATCGCGCAGCCAGATTCCCACCGAATGGGTGGAAGATCGATTTGAGCATCTTCAACAATCACCGCGCCAAGGCGCCGCGCCCAACCGTCCGAAGCGGAGGGCGGCGAGGCGAGGCGACCTATGCCGTGGCCGCCGAATAGCGGCCCCGGACTTCCTGCATCCCGAGAATTTGGCCGCGCACAAGCGCGCGGAAATCGGACGCCGAATGAGTTTAACCGCAGGAAACGGGTGGCCGAGATATCTGGCGAATGTCTATGCTAGAATTATGGATGCACAAACACCGGCACTTCGCGCTCTGATGCGTTTCTATGAGGCGGAAGCCCGTTACTCTGCTTCGGGAGTGCCAGCCGATAGAGCTGCACTGCTCGAAACGTTGCATCCCGACATCGTTCTACACCAGCCGGATTCCCTGCCCTATGGAGGCCAATGGAGAGGCCGCGAAGAGTTCGGGCGCTGGATCGACTCGTTCGTCGAGACTTGGGTCGATATCAAACCGACAGACCCCGTCTTCCACACATGCGGCGACGATATCGTCGTCTGCACCGTAACAATGCGGGCCACCGCAAGATCGACCGGAGCGCTGATTGACATGCCGATGTGTCAGGTGATCCGGATCGCGGCAGACCAACCCGTTGAGTGGCGAAACTTCGCCTGGGACACCGCAATAATGCTGAAGGCGCTGGGCGGTTCGGTGTAGGCGATCACTTCTCCACGCGCCCGGCGGCGCCCGACATTCCCTTGCACACCGATCGATATCGACGGCTTGGCGAGAAGCATAATTATGCGGCTTTCTCCTGCCGGGCCCGGATATCTGCAATCCACTTCTCCAGTGCATCAATCTCAGCTTCGATGGCCGTCGGTTCGGGTAGCCGCGGATTGAGCTCTCCCGGCTGGCTGTGAAGAAGGGCGGAACAACGCCCAAACGCTAACCGCATCGCGGTGCAGTCGCCATCCGTTAGTACGGTGAGTTTGATCAGTCCCGTGGTGTCGACCTTGCGTGACAAGCGGCGGATCACCGGCCCGACGGCCTCCTCGACGGCGCGCTCCCACGTGGTTCGAAGTTGATCCTGGAACGACGTGACCTCGCGCAGCCATTTCGCCTGGTCGCCGCGTTCATGGTGGATCTTGACGTTTGCGAGGTGCGCTCTCATGCCGTCAATGACCTTGTCGAGCGGCATGACGTTGGCCGGGGGATCCTGATGGCAGTAACCAGCATTTTCGGTGCCGCGGCTGATCAGGCGATACGCCACAGGCGTCGCTTCTCGATCCTTTGTCGTCCGGCAGGCTTCGTCGAGCAAGAGCAGAAACGCCATGTCGTGGGTGAAGACGATCACCTGGCGAGTCTGGCCAGCTTCTGCTAGACGGGCGGCGACCTTGTCTCGATGCAAGTGATCGAGTGACGACACCGGATCGTCGAACACGATCGCCGATTGCGCATCGATGGTCGATAGCTCGGCGAGAAAGGCGGCGAGCGCGACGCAGCGATGCTCGCCTTCGCTGAGGACCTTTCCCACTGGTTCGTTCGGCTTGTTGATCAGCCTGACCTGGAAGAAGGGAACGCCGGCGGTGGTCTTGGCTTGCTGAAGCTCGATCGCGAGGCCGGCGACGCCGAGCTTGTCGACTTCGATTGCGAACCGTCCGCGCAGGCGGTTGGTAACGAGCGCCTGGGCAATACGGGCGCTCTGGGTGGTGATCTTGTTCGTCGCCGTGTCCTTGCTGGCCTTCTCGATCGCTTCGATGGCTTTGAGGCGAACGATTTGGGCGAGCACATCGGTCTTCACAACGCCGAGCCATTTGCGGTCGCTGAGGCCGTCACATTCAGTGATGAGCATGGCGCGCTCCGGTGAACTGGCGTCGGATTGCAGGGCCTGAATGCGCCCGGCGATGCCGGCCAGCACTGCGCGTAGCGGATCAAGAGAGAGGGCGGCAGCAGGAGGAAGGGCCGTCGGTGTCGCGAGAACGTGGGTGCGCAGGACTGCTCGCAACCGCCATGCGAGGTGGAGCATGTCGCGGCGCAAAGCGCTTGCGAGATCCTCGCGGCCGATATCGTCTCGTATCAATGAGACGATTGCAGCGAGATCTTTTATCGAGACTGCCGCGGCCGAGACGCCCTGCAGGGCGTCGTCATAGGAGTCCGCCGCCTCCTGCTCGCGACGTTTGCTTTCGTCCTGCACAAAGGCCTCGAAGCTGCTGAGCCGTCTCGAGGCCTCCTCGCTGAGCGGCTGTTGACATAGGACGCAGTGCGCTTTGCTACCGGTCACCGGGAAAGGCTGTTTGGGATAGGCCGCCGCTCGCGAATAGTCGCGGGCGGCTTCCCACAGGATCTTCCAGACATCCGAGCCGATGTCCGGCAACGGTTCCTTGGAGAACAGGTTGGCGGACGCTGCGGCGGCGGCCATGCGCGCATTCGCAAGGTTCGTGTGGGCATCGCGAAGGGCCGTGCGATTGTCATCCGTGGCGGATGCGGCCAGGCGCTGAAGCTGCGTTATGATGCCGGTGATGCGCGTCTCTTGGCCCTGAAGCTGGCGGATTGTGCGAGCCGGATCGCTCGACAAATCGGCGGTGAGCGTTTGAAGGCGCGTCTCGTCCTCGGCGGTGAGGCCGGCGAGTTTCTCGACGGTTTCCGGCTTCGTCTTGCCCGAGAGACCGGCGATCAGCTTGCCGACCGGAGTGTTCTGCTTGCAGTCCGGCGTCGTCAGGATGGTGGGCGTTTGCTCCTGGAGGGCCTTGATTTCGGCGGCCAGCTTGCTCTTCACGTCCTGGCAGACTTGCGCGAGGCCCGCGAGGATGCGTAGCGGCAGCGGCGTATACGCGAGGTCGTTGGTGTTCTCGACATGGATATTGGCCGTGCGTGAGTCGAAGACGCTGACGGCGGACAGCATGGCGTCTGGCGAGCTGCCCTGCGTCCAAGCGGCGTTGCGTTTTTGGGCGCCGATGAAGAACTCGACGCTGGCGGCTGGCGCGCCGCTCGTGGCGGCGTAGATGTTTGGCAGGATCGCGTCGCCCTTCGGCGAGCGCGCCCGGCAGAGCTGCTTCAGGACGCGGGCATAGCCGGATTTGCCGGCGCCGTTGTCGCCGTAGATGATGGTGAGGCCCGCTTTGCCGAAGGACAGCCGTTCGCCGGGAGCGAGGGCGTTGACGTTGGACAGACCGTAAAGGGCGCCGAGCGTCACCACGGCATGGCTCGCGGCGGGATCGCGGATGTGGCTGGCGTCGAGTGGGGTGCCCTGATCGAGGCCCTTGCAGATCGCGGCCAACTCCGCGACATCCGTGGCTTCCAGTTTAGGTTGGTTACAGAGGCGGCGCAGCGTGTCGCGCTGCCAGGCTGGCAGATCCGCAGACCATTTCAGGATGTCTGCGAGCGCCGTTGCTTCATTCGAAAGATCATCTTCTTGCTTATTCATTTGTGTCCCCCACTTGCCACCCGTCCTGGCGTCATAGGATCAACGCCCGCTTGAGGTCGTCGTGCTCGAAGGCGCTGGCCATACGGTTGATCTCGGTGGCGCGGGCGCCCACCGCCTTGGCGGTGTCCCGCCATGTCGCGGTCACGGTCGCAACCTCTTTGATGATCGCGCGCGCCTGCGGCAGTGTGAGCGCGAAATACTCGGAGGCGGCCTCCAGCAGTTCGAGCGAGCACGTGCCTTCGTCGAGATCGATGTTCGTCGTCAGCACCCGCGCCTTGAGATCGGTCGGGACGGGATTGAGATCGTAGGCCGGTGAGAGCGACCAGCCTGCCTTGCCCAGCCACAGGAAGCCGTGATTGCGAAGGTGATCGTCGACATTGGAGATCAGGACGTTGAAGACCACGCGCCGATAAAGGGCATGGGCATCCGTCTTGCCCTGGGCGCCATGTTCGGCAAGAGCGTCGACAATCTCCGGGTAGCTGCCGCGCTCGCCATCCTTCGCGCCCATCATCGCCATTGCCGACAGGAACGGAATTCGGATGGCGCCATCGCGATCAAAGCGTCGCGAAAGCATGACGGCCTTACCGGCTACGCTGATCAGCTCGTGTTGAGGAGTTGTGATGCCGGCGCGGCCAGCCAGCCGCAGAGCAATCTCCTCCCAGGTCTCCATGCTGTAGTCGTCCGTCTCCTTCGGGAATTTGGCGATGGAGAGGTGACCGTGCTGATCGATTACTGATGCTTTGGGGCGTGCGCCGCCGAGGGAGGAGCCGGGAGCGAAGATGAGCTGGAGATCTTCCTCCGTCTCCTCGTCGCGCAGGATGCGCTCGGTGATCTGGAGAAGTCGGCCAAGTTCGATCAAAGCTGGAACGCCGGCGCGGATTGGCGCCTGGAACGCGTCTTCGCCGACCCAGCGGAAGCGAAGTGCGCCGAGCCGGGTTTCGTCGGCGACACCGAGCAAATAATCGCTTTCGACAAGAGTGCGGACGGCACGGCCTTCGCGATCAGCAAGGCGGCGCTCAGCGCGCTGCATGAGGCGGCGTCCCCATGTGTCGGGTGCGGAATCGCCTATCGAGCCGAAGGTGGCAAGGCCGGCTGGCGGCGCGAAGGCGCCGCGGGTCAGCGCCAGAGCGGGCTCCAACGAGAAGCGCTCCGGGTCTTGCAGCCAAGCACCTTCATATTCAAAGAGGATGGTCTCGGCGCCTCGCACACGATTGCTTCTCGCCAATCCGATCAGGCGGGTGCGGCCGTTAAGGTCGATATGAACCTCGAAGTCAGCCATCGCGGGACGATCCCGCCGACCGCTTCAAGTGGATGTGCTTGGGCAACTCGGCGCTGGCGAGCGCCTGGCCGACACTGTCGTTGCTGATGTCGGCGACCCGGGTCAGACCGTCGAGCAGGCCGAGGGCTTGAAGCACGCCGGCATAAATGCCGACGCTGACGTTGGTGTCGCCTGCCTCGACCTTCTGCAGGGTCGAGCGCGACGTGAAAGCCCGCTCGGCCACGACCGCCATGGGCAGCTTGCGGCGACGGCGAGCGTCATGGATGTCCGCGCCGAGCTTGCGCAGGGCGCGCCGCACGGCTGCTGGAGGGTTATGGGGAGTGGGCATTTGACACCTTCACACTACATATTGAGCATATATGTAGCAGGAAGATTACAATTTTCCTAGCGCCCAGCCGCAGGATGCGGCAGTCATCCTACCAGACCGCTTGGCTGCGGGCCGTCCGAAGCCTGAAGACCAAGGCTCCACCTGCAAATGAGTATTATAAGCGCAAGTATCTGATGGGTATCGACTTTTAGATTTGGACTTTGCCGATGTCGTTTCCTATCTCTTCCGCATCGGGGAGTAGCCACCGCTCAGACAGCGGGATCACGCCAACAGGCTCGCGCGATGCGCGTGGTGTGATCAGCCGGTTTCACCGGCCCGGCCAGACCGTGGTGAAACTCGCCTTTGTCGGACAGGTGAGGGCCACCCGGTTCAATGTCCGTTTGGTTATCCTGCTATGTCCCCTTTTGCAGTCGTCCTGCTTGCTTTCAGCATGTCCGTCGATGCCTTTGCGGTTTCCGTGGGTAGAGGCGCAGCCCTTGGCCGCCCGCGATATTCAGAAGCGCTACGCAGCGGCGCGGTCTTTGGTGTAGTCGAGGCGATCACGCCTGTTATCGGTTGGGCTGCCGGCGTTGCCGCGAGCAGCTTCGTCCAGGCTGTTGATCACTGGCTCGCCTTTGGCCTGCTCGCTGCGGTTGGTCTTCATATGCTCTATGCGGCCGTATGGAAGAAAGCCGACGCCAAGCCAGTGGGCCGATCGTTTACAGTCTTGATGGCAACCGCAATCGGCACGAGCCTCGATGCAATGGCCGTCGGCGTCTCTTTGGCCTTTCTGAACGTCAACATTGTTGTGGTTGCGACCGCGATTGGCCTTGCGACGTTCCTCATGTCGTCGGGGGGCATGCTTATCGGTCGGCTGATCGGCGAGCACTTCGGCCGCATTGCGGAGGCTGTCGCTGGGATCGCGCTTTTCGGTCTGGGATTGTCAATCCTTATAGAGCACTTGACGGCTTAGAGCGATTTTGCGGACGCCTCTCAGGCTGCATGTTGGGTGGCGCCTTCAACGCCCGAACGGATATTCGGTCTAGATGTCTCTCTTGCCGGCTTGGGTCGCTTCTTGGTTAGCATCGCTCGGACGAATGCATTCCACTTCTTCATGGCTGCCCGCTTCTCGGGCATGTAACTCCAACGATCGTAGCTCTTCGAACTGACATCCTGGAGCGTGTGGTTCTGTATGCGGTCGCGAATTTCCTTGGAGAGGCCGGCCTGACCTGCGAGCGTCTTCCAGGTTCTGCGCAGATCGCGGTTGGTCACGACAGGGATCACCTCGCGCTCGCGCTGACGCCACATGAAAGAGTACAGCGTGCCGTGGCTGACGGGTTTGGTTGGGTCGGTCGCGGAGGGGAAAAACCAGCCGTGTGCGTTGGGCTTGATCGATTCGATTAACTCCGCCGCCACTTCCGGGACCGGAATGGCGTGTGGCTTGCCATTCTTGGTCTTTGACCAGTCGATGATCCGCTCCTTCGCGTCCCACTGATCGACATGCAGGCGGGCGATTTCCTCCACGCGCTGCCCCGTGAGCATGAGAATGCGAACGGCCCGCGTGTAAGGCGGATGCACGGGCGCGTCCGGACATTCAAGCCAACGGTACAGGCGCAGGAATTCTTCTTCATCAAGCCAGCGAGTGCCGACTTTCTTGGGCTCTGTGGGGATGCCGGCGGCGGGATTGTAGACCAGCCGGAAACGCCGCTGCGACGCGTTGCGGTAGTCGTGTTCCGATTTCAGACCCCAGCTATATGCGGATCGGATGTAACTGCGGACGTGATCTGCCATGGAGCGCTTACCGCGGTCATAGATCGGTCGGATGAGATCGGTGATTTCGTCGGGCTCGATGTCGCGAGCGGGCCGATTGCGGCCGAGGGTGTCGGCGATCTTGTTGAGGCCTTTTTCAGCCTCTTTCCAAGATGACTTTTCGGATGCCTTCAGGTGAGCGACATAGGCTTCGAAGAGATCGGCCACGGTGCCTGGACGTGTGTCGCCGGCAATCTTGATGCTGCGGCCCTTCTGGATCATGTCGGCAAAATCGCGTGTGAAAACTTCGCGCGCTTTGCTGAGCGACATGGATGGGTATGAGCCCAGTTTCTTCTTGAAGCGCTTCTGATCGCGCCACTGCTGCGCCATCCAATCGGCGGTGACGCGCGTGGGCATGGGCTTCATGACCAGGACAAGGCGACCGGTGCCATGTCCTTCGCCATCGACCAGGCTTAGCTGTTTGCCGGTCTGCTCCACCTGCTTCAGCGCGCGGCGAATTTCTCCATCGGTAAGGCTTGGCACTGGGCTCTCCCATTGGCTTTCAAGTGGGGTCGCCAGACGGCTAGCAGGGGTCGGCGACTGGGGTCACAAGGGCGATCGATCCCCCTCAAAACCGACCCCAATATGCCACAACGTCCTGCGCTACGACAAGCCTAAAAGTTCAAGTGATTCAACGGTTAGGAGCGTGATCGAGCGTGATGGAAATAGGTGGAGTGGGATGGTTGTGCACCAGGATGATCGCTGTCGCCGACAATTCCAGCGCGCGTTTGATGACTTCGCGCGGATAGACCGGCGTATGGTCCACGGTGCCGGTCTGCTGCACCTCGTCCGCGATCAGCTGGTTGCGCTTGTCGAGGAACAGCAGCCTCAGCTGCTCCTTTTCGGCGAAGGCCATGCTGGTCCGGCAGTAGGTGATCACCTCCTGCCAGGACGACAGCGCGTGCTTGTGCCGGACCTCGCCTTTGGCGATGCGGTGCGCGGCGGCGGCGATCAGCTTGAGCTGGGTGATCGAGGCCTCGCCGATGCCGTCGATCTCGCGCAGTCGCGGCTCCGGTGCGTGGATCACTTCGGCAAACGAGCCGAACATCTTGAGCAGGGCCTTGGCCAGCGGCTTGACGTCCCGCCGCGGCAGCGCCGCGAACAGTACCATCTCCAATAGCTCATAGTCGCTGAGCGCATCGGGGCCGGCGCTGTGGAAGCGCTCGCGCAGCCGCTGCCGATGGCCGTGATAATGCGGCGTCTCGGGTGGCGGAGCGTCGGCCGGGAGGGATTTGTCTGCCATCGGTACCAGCATGCCGCGGCGGCGCGCTTTTGCAACCTCGAACTGTCGCGGCCTGCTTCGGAAATGGACGGTCGCGTTCTGCCGGTGCAATCGAATGACGCGGATCTCGCGGATCGAGCGATTGTACTCATATGGGCAGGCTGGCGAGAAACGTACCGATCTCCGCGATCACCGGCTGCTGCTCGCCGGCGAACATCCAGTGATCGGCGCCCTCCAGCTCGACAAACCGCGCATCACGGATGTGGCTGGCGAGATGCCGGCCGGCCCCGATGACGACGGCGCGGTCGTGGCGGCGGTGCAGCACCAGCGTCGGCGCGGACACCTGTCCGAGCAGATGCCGGACATCCATGTCGCGGAACGCCTCGAGCAGGCCTTTGATGGCGCCGGGGCTCGATGCCGCCCGCAACAGGCCGGCCCACCAGGCGCGGGCCTGCGGATCGCCGGCGAGGCTCGGCGCGAACGTCTCGATCCCGGCGGGCCCGCCCCAATCGGTCACCAGCTGCCGCAGCCACCCGTCATATTGCGCAGCCTGCAAAGCGTGCGGATAGTCGGCCGTCGCGCTGCCCTTGGCCAGCGACGCGAACAGGATCAGCCCGGCGACGCGCTCGGGGTGCTCGGCGGCGAACGTGATGCAGGCAGGGCCGCCCTCGGAGGCGCCGAGCAGGACGGTGCGCCGGCTGCCGGCGGCGTCGAGCACGGTCGCAATGTCTCGCGCGGTGGCGGCTACGCTGGGGCTGAAGCCGACCCGATCCGACAGCCCGATGCCGCGGCGGTCGAACAGGATGAGACGGCCCATGGTTGCGAGTGTCGACAGTAACGCCCGGCAATGTGGCTGCTCCCAGACCCGTTCGACATGCGAGACGAAGCCGGGCAGCAGCAGGATGTCGAGCGGACCTGCGCCACGGATCTGGAATGCGAGATGAACGCCGTCGCCGCCGACATAGCGCGTCGTCGGTGCCTCTTCGGTTCGCAGAGCCGGGCTCAGCAGCGCCAGTGTCTCTGGCTCAGGCGCCACACTGAGCTCGTCGCGCAGCCGCACTGTGAGGGCGTCGAGCTGCCGCTCGGCCGAGCTGCGGTCTCCGGCCAGCATCAGGTTGCGGATCAAAGCGCGGCCATACACCTCGCTCAGCGGGTCGAGCGCGACCAGGCGGGCGGCATGGGCTGCGGCCGCAGCGTGATCGCCGGCGGCGCTCTTGTCCTGCACCACACGCTCCAGCGCCTGGACGGCCCGGCCGCGCAGGGCTTCGCGCCGAAAGAAAGCCCATTCGTCGAATTGCGGGCAACCGTTCGGCGTGAAGCCGGCGAGAAATTCGCCGGACTGGAGACGGCCGGCGAGCTCGAACGCGCCGCGATCGCAGGCCGCCTCGAACAGCGCGGAATCCACCTCCAGGTCCACCGATGGCGCCCAGCGGATCGTCGACCGGTCGATGCTCAGACAGTCATCGCCGAGCGCCAGCTGAATGCGGTGCAACAGCCGTCGCAGCCGCCCGCGCGCAACGTCTTCAGAGCGATCTGGCCAGAACATCGTCGCGGCGACCTCGCGTGCGACCGCGCTCTTGGTCTCAGCCAGGTAGACGAGCAATGCGAGCCCCTTGCGCAGCGGCAGGCGGCACGGCTCGCCGTCCCGCCGGATCTCCGGATAGCCAAATGTCCTGATGCTGACCCGCGCCATCTGGATGCGACCTGCAATGACGGCGTCCGGGGACGCTCGGGGGACGGTCGCCTGCTAGCGATCAGGTCCGATCGCGCGCGCCGCCCAAAACCGTCGACGTTCCACGGTCGGCAGCGCTGCGGACCACATACCAGGGAACCGTTTCATGATCGCACGTCTCTTCATCATGTTCTACGCCATTGCGAGCTACGCTGTTTTTCTCGTGTCCTTCGTCTGGGCGCTTGGCTTCGTCGGCAATTACAACCAGATCATCGCCAAATCGATCGACACTGGCCCTCCGGGGGATTGGGGTGAGGCGATCCTGATCGACGTCGCGCTGCTTGTGCTGTTCGCGCTCCAGCACAGCGTGATGGCACGGCCGGCTTTCAAGCGATGGTGGACGCGCGTCATTCCGGCGGCGGCCGAGCGCAGCACCTATGTGCTGCTGACCAGCCTGATCCTGCTCTTGCTGTTCTGGCAATGGCGTCCGATTCCGGCTCCGGTCTGGCAGGCCGAGGGCATCGTGGCGGCCATCCTGACGGGCATTCATTGGCTGGGTTGGCTGATCGTGCTGACCTCCACCTACATGATCAATCATTTCGACCTGTTCGGGCTGCGCCAGGCGCTGTTCGCACTGCGTGGCACGGAGGCGCCGCCGGAACCCTTCAAGGCACCGCTGCTGTACCGTCTGGTGCGGCACCCCCTGATGCTGGGCTTCCTGCTCGCTTTCTGGGCCACGCCGACGATGACAGTCGGCCACCTGCTGTTCGCCGTGCTGAATACGGCCTACATCCTGGTCGGGCTGCAATTCGAGGAGCGCGATCTGATCGCCGCGTTCGGCGAGACCTATCAGCGCTACCGCCAGCGGGTTCCGATGCTGCTGCCGCGACTCATCGGCGGCCGCCGGACGGCGGTGTCCGAGACGGGCGTGCCTCGCGCGCCCTAGGGACTCCGAACGCCGTGGGCCTGCCGCGCTCGCGCAGGTGCACGGCGTATGGAGGCCTGCTCGCTTGCGAGTCCTGCCCGTTGCGGCGCCCACGCAGACGTGAATTGGTGCGGCCGACGGCCAGCACCTATGTCAGGCCTCAATGTCGCGATGCAACATCGCGGCCAAGGCTTTCATTTCGCGATCAGGGCATTCCGGTCCCGCCCCGGGAGACGCTTCCATTGACCACTCTGACGTCCGATTCCGCCGACAGCCTGTCGGCCTGGATCACGCTGCTACTGGCCTTCTCTTGCGGGCTGATCGTCGCCAACATCTATTATGCGCAGCCGCTGATCGGGCCGATCAGCGCTGATCTCGGCCTGAATCCGCAGCTGGCCGGACTGCTCGTGACCATGAGCCAGATCGGCTACGGCGCGGGCCTCCTGCTGGTCGTGCCGCTCGGCGACCTCATCGAAAACCGCAAGCTCGTCATCACCACCATCATCGTCGGCGCGGCCGCGCTGACGTGCGCCTCGCTAGCGACGAGCTCTGCGACGTTCCTGTTCTCGGCGCTGCTGATCGGCTTCGGCTCGGTCGCGGTGCAGATCCTGATCCCCTATGCCGGACATATGGCGCCGGAGGCGATCCGCGGCCGCACCGTCGGCAACGTCACCACGGGGCTGATGCTCGGCATCATGCTGGCACGTCCGGTCGCCAGCTTCGTCGCGGCCCATGCGTCCTGGCACGTGATCTACGCGGCGTCGGCTGCAGCCATGGTCGCCCTGGCCGTGGTGCTGCGCCTGACCCTGCCGCGGCGCGCGCCGCAGGCACGGCTGAGCTATGGCCAGCTGCTCGGGTCGATGGTCGAACTCTATCGCGACACGCCGGCGCTACGTCGCCGTGCGCTGTACCAGGCCGCCTTGTTCAGTTGCTTCAGCGTGTTCTGGACGACGTCACCGCTGCTGCTGGCGGGACCCGACTTCCGGATGTCGCAGACCGGTATTGCGCTGTTTGCGCTGGCCGGCGTGGCCAGCGCGATCATGGCGCCGATCGCAGGGCGGATCGCCGACCGCGGCTGGACCAGGCCGGCGACCATCGCCGCGATGCTGCTATGCGCCATCGGCTTCGCGCTGACGCTGGTCTTTCAGCCGGGCAGCAACTGGTCGCTGACCATGCTGGTCGCTGCCGCAATCGCGATCGATTGTGGCGCGCAGCTCAGCCTCATCCTCGGCTATCGCGTGCTGTTCGTGCTCGGTGCCGCGCAGCGCAGCCGGCTCAACGGCCTTTACATGACCACCTTCTTCGTCGCGGGCGCAGCCGGCTCCGGCATCGGCGCCTTTGCCTATGCGCATGGCGGCTGGACGCTTGCGGCCGTGCTCGGCACGGCCTTGCCGCTTGCCGCGCTCGCCTATCTGTTTAGCGAGGCGAGGTGATCAGAACGGGCTGCGCTTCAGCCCGGGCACCAGCGCCGCCAGCCGGTCCTTGATCCACGGCGCCGGCGGCAGCTTGCCGGTGGGCATCTCGATCGGCGCCGCTGCCTTGCGGCTCACGGCCAGCGTCAGCGTAGCCAGATAATGGTCGCGCGCCTCCTTCACGGCGCAATAAGCGCGGTGCTCCGGATCGGCTTCGCTGGCGACACGATCATTGGCGTTGATGACGAGGCGCTGTTTCGGTCGGCCGGTATAGTCCGGCACGTTGGTGTAGATGAACTCGTTCAGCGCCTCTGGGAAGAAGGTCTGCCCGGTCAACACCGTGGCGTCGTCGAGAATCACGCGGAAGTGGATGTGGGTGGCGCGTCCGGCATACCAGCCGGGATAGATGGTCTTGAAGCCGGCCCAGCCCGCGATGTCGGCCATCTGCGTGCCGCGCAGGAAGGTCTTGCCGCTCTCGTCCACCTTGTGATTGTCGCTCTGGCCCGGGAAGCCGGAATAGACGCCACGGGCGTCGCAATGCCAGATGTCGACCCGCGCTCCCGCCAGCGGCGTGCAGGATCCGGCCTCGATGATGCGCAGCCGCAACGCCAGCGGCACGCCCGGCCGGCTCTCGGCGATGTCGGCGCGGACCAGCTTGGGATCAAGATAATAGGGGCCGGCTTCTGATTGCGGCGTCGGGATGCAGGCCTCATCGGCGCTGCCCGACGCAGCAGGCGTCTCGGCGGCCCGCGATGGCGGGGATAGCAGCGCGGCGCTCGCCGAGAGAAGGCCGAGGACACCACGGCGTGTTGCGATCGTCAGAACAGCCTCCCGCAGACGCATGCAAGGGAGGCACAGTCGAGCAGCCGGGCATGGCAACAATCGGACGGCGGCGAGAGCAAGCCGCCGCGCGCCGCTCACACCTGCGTCAGCGGCTTCTCGCCATGCCGCTCGGAGAGCGTGAAGATTTCGACGCCGTCATCGGTGACGCCGACCGAATGCTCGAACTGCGCTGACAGCGACCGGTCCCGCGTCACGGCGGTCCAGCCGTCGGACAGAATCTTCACATGCGGCTTGCCGAGATTGATCATCGGTTCGATGGTGAAGAACATGCCGGGCTTGAGCAGCACGCCCTCGCCGGGGCGGCCGACATGGATGATGTTTGGCTCGTCATGGAACAGGCGGCCCAGACCATGGCCGCAGAAGTCGCGTACCACGCTCATGCCCTGCGGCTCGACGAAGCTCTGGATCGCATGCCCAATGTCACCGGTGGTGGCGCCGGGCTTCACCGCAGCGATGCCGCGCATCATCGATTCGTAGGTGACCTCGATCAGCCGCTCGGCTTTGCGCGAGATCGGACCGATCGCATACATCCGGCTCGAATCGCCGTACCAGCCATCGAAGATGAAGGTCACGTCGATGTTGATGATGTCGCCTTCCTTCAGCGGCCGGTCGTTCGGCATGCCGTGGCAGACCACATGATTGATCGACGTGCAGGTCGAGTAGCGGTAACCGCGATACATCAGCGTCGCCGGATAGGCGCCGTGACTGAAGGCGAAATCGCGGACGAAGTCGTCGATCCGTGAGGTGGGAATACCCGGCTTGACGATGTCGGTGAGCGCATCGAGGCACTTCGACACCAGCGCGCCGGCCTTGCGCATGCCGGCAAAGCCGCTCGCGCCATGCAGCTTGATTTGGCCGTTTTTGCGCGCAGCGGTGTCGGTGGCTTCGATATAGCTCATGGACCTGTTTCGTTCCCGGTATGTCGTCAGGTGATCGCCTAATTTAATGATCGTGCCGGCCTGTGCAAGTCGGGTGTACGGCCGGATCGGCGTGACCTAGCCGGTCGGGACCTCCACGGTGGTTTCCACCGGGAGTGCGCCGCCGCGAACGCGAAGCTCTCGCACCGGGTAGGGCACCCGGATTCCCTCGCGCTTGAACGCCTCCCACAGCGCCAGCATCACCTCGCTCTTGACGCTGTCCATGTAGCTGGGATCGGCGATCCAGCAGGTCAGCGAAAACTTCATGCCGGCCTCGGTGAACTCCGTCAGCAGGCAGCTCGGTGACTTGGACTTCAGCGTGCGCGGGGTCTCGTTGGCGATATCGATCGCGAGCTTGCAGACCACCCGCGGATCGGCATCGTAATTGGTGCCGAAATTCACTTTCACCAGCGTGTTCTTGTCGGTGTAGGTCCAGTTGGTGACCTTCTGGGTGACCAGGTCTTCATTCGGGATCAGGAACTCGCGGCCATCGCCGGCGGCAACCGAGATATAGCGCGTGTTCATGGCGCTGATCCGTCCTGAACTGTCCCCGATGGTGACGAGATCGCCCGGCTTCACCGATTTGTCGGCAAGCAGGATGATGCCGGCGACGAAATTCGCGACGATGCGCTGCAGGCCGAGACCGATACCGACACCGGCGGCACCGGAGAAGATCGCGAGTGCCGACAGGTTGATGCCGACCGCGCTGATCGCGATGGCGACGCCGAGAATCATCAGGCCCATGCGGACCATCTTGATCAGCAGCACCTGGATCGACGGTGTCAGGTCGGTCGAGCGCGTGATGCGGCTTTCGACGAAATTGCTGGCGACATTGGTCAGCCAGAGCACCCCGAGCAGCAGGACGCCGAGCTTGATCACCAGCAGCGGCGTCAGCCGGAGGCCACCGAGCACGACCGACACCGAATCGAGCGCGTCGACGACGTTGTCGAGCTGGCCGATGATGCTGAGCGCCGCCACGAGCCAGGCCGAGATCGACACGATCTGGACGATGAAGGTGTTGCGGATCACCGAGGTGATCAGGCGGATGACCAGCCAGGCCATCGCGAGCTTGAGCGCGACGGCCAGCAGATAGCTGCGGCTCGGCCAGGTCCACAGCACCATTCCGGTGCGGGCGATCCGCATCAAGATCACGAACACGACCGTGGTGACGCTCTCGAGCAGCACGCGCAGCAGCTGCCGCAGCGGGCCCGGCCAGCCCAATGCCAGCGAGGTCACGTCGATGCGTGCGCGCACCGCCGCGCTGGTCGCAAAGGCGATGCCCGCGCCGCTCAGCACCAGCCCGAGCTGGAGGTAGAACCAGGGCGAGGTCACCTCGGCGCCGATGGAGCGGGCGACGGTCTGCAGGAATTCGAGAACGTCTTTTAAGTCAAAGTCCATCGGCGGGTCTCGGAAATGAACGGAAGGGCAGGGACGCCCGGCGCTTAGGATTTAGCTCGTTTTCGTCACTGGCGATTGCCATGAAATATACCGCGAACCTGCACAAGGATGGAAAAATGGGCAAATCGCCGCGATATGAGCAAATCCGGTTGGCGTGCAAGTGTGGCGACGATAAGGATGTAAAAGTCGGATTCATCAACGTTTTTTCATGACATCACTCGACGCCGTCAGCATTGCCATCCTTCTTGGCGCGGTCCTGGTCATGGCCGGCATCCTGTCCAGCCTGCTGGCCCTGCGCTTCGGCGCGCCGCTGCTGCTTGTGTTCCTGGTGATCGGCATGCTGGCGGGTGATTCCGGCCCTGGTCATATCGAATTTCAGGACGTCCGTACCACTTATCTGGTCGGATCGGTCGCCCTCGCACTGATCCTGTTCGATGGCGGCTTGCGCACCCGCTTCCAGAGCATCCGCACCGTGCTGGCCCCGTCGATGGTGCTTGCCACCGTCGGTGTGCTGATGACGGCGTTCATCACGGCGCCGGTCGCCAAATATGCCCTGGACCTCGGCTGGACCGAGGCCCTGCTGGTCGGGGCCGTCATCGCGTCGACCGACGCGGCCGCCGTGTTCCTGCTGGTGCATGCACAAGGCCTGCGCCTGCGACCGCGCGTCGGCGCGACGCTGGAGGCGGAGTCCGGCAGCAACGATCCGTTCGCGGTCTTCCTCACCCTGATGCTGGTCGAGCTGATCTCGGTCGGCCACGGCTCGTTCGGGCATTTTCTGTTTGAACTCGTTCGTGAGGCCGTGCTCGGCACGTTGTTCGGCATCGTCGGCGGCCGCTTGGTCGTGATGGGGCTCAATCGGGTGGCGCTGCCGCAGGGCTTGCACGCGCCGTTCGTGACGACGGCCGCGCTGGTTATCTTCGGCATGGCGCAGATCGTCCATGGGTCCGGCTTTCTCGCGGTCTATCTCGCCGGCATCATCATCGGCAACCGACCGACGCGTGCGCATAATTCGGTGGTGACCTTCCTCGACGCCGCAACCTGGCTGGCCCAGATCGTGATGTTCGTGCTGCTCGGGCTTCTGGTGTCGCCGCAGCGGCTGCTCGACAGCCTGCTGCCGGCCATCGCGGTTGCCTTGATGCTGATGCTGGTGGCGCGGCCCGCCGCGGTGTTCTTTTGCCTTTATCCGTTTCGTTTCAATTGGCGCGAGAAGGCCTTCATCGCCTGGACCGGCCTGCGCGGCGCGGTCGCGATCTTCCTCGCCTCGATCCCGATGCTGGTCGGCCTGTCCAACGCCTATCTCTATTTCGATGTCGCGTTCGTCGTCGTGATCATCTCGCTGCTGGCGCAGGGCTGGACGCTCGCGGTGGCGGCGCGCAAGCTGCACGTGGCGCTGCCGCGCACCGATCGCGGCCCGCGCCGCATCGAGCTGGATCTGCCCGGCCAGCTCGAGCAGCAGCTGGTCGGCTACGCGATCCGCCCGAAGAGTCTGTATTTCCGCCGCGGCCTGATCCCGTCCTGGTCGAAGCCGACGCTGGTCATCCGCAACCAGCAGATCCTGTCGCCGGCCGAGGCCGAGCCGGTCGCGCCGGGCGACTATCTGTATCTGCTGGCTCCGCCCGAAAAGGCCGAGTCGCTCGACCGCTTCTTTGTCGACATGCCGCCGTCCTCGGCGCCCGATCCGCATCTGCTCGGCGACTTCATGGTCTCGGCCGAACACACGCTCGACGAGGTCGCCGGCATCTACGGGGTCAAGCTCGGCGAGGGCGAAGAGCGACTGACTCTGGCCGATTATTTCGACATCCATCTCGACAATGCCCCGAAAGAAGGGGCGACGGTCGCGCTCGACACCATCGTGCTGGTCGCCCGCTCGATCTCCGGCGGCCGCGTCAATGTCGTCGGCCTGCGCCTGCCGGAGGATGAGGAGCCAGTGCCGGTGCTGACGCGCAAGGAGCAAGTCAAGCGCAGGCTCGCCGATGTCTGGTCCTCGGTGGCGGGTGTGTGAGGGGGCGAGGCGCTGATCGCGCGGTCGGCCGGCCGGTCCGCCTCACTCCGCGGGCAGGACGGCGAGAGAGATCGCCGCCTGCGGCGCGCCGCTGAGCTGCAGCACGAAAGGCTGCGCGCCGAGCTCGTATTTCACGGTCTTGCGGATGCCGTCGCAATCGGTGGCGCCGCTGAAGGTGAGTGGCTTGAGGATCTTGCCGTCCTGCACGAGGTCGATCCAGGCAGGCGCCGACAGACTCACGGTGTAGACGCCCGCCTTCGGCGTGCCGCTGATGCGGATGGCGCCGGCGAACGTGCCGTCCTTCGGCGAGCGTTCCGGCGCGTTCGGCAGCTTGGCGTCAGCGAGCGGGCGCAAGGTCAGCAACAGGCCGGCAGCGGGCACCGCTGCGAGGTCCACGCCGGACTCGAGCTTCTGGCGGTCGGCCGCCGTCAATGCGGCGCGCTCGCGCGCGATGTCCCATTTGAACTTGTCGCAGCCGCTCGGCTCGGCCGCGAAACTGGCATGACTGACGATGAGCGCGAGGAGAGAGGCGGTCGCGGAGAGGCGGAACCGGATCATGACGGACTCGTCCAAAATAGGTCGTGCAGCGAGACAGCCGCACGTCACATCGTTGCCTGGCGGGGACCGTCATCCCGATTGCGAACATCACGCTTACGGCGTGATGCATTCAGTCTAGCGGATCGGCGTGCGCCGCCGCGACTCTCTTCTGCGCGTCTCGCGGCTCAATTCTTGGCGTCCGGCGCATGCAGCACCGCGCGGCAGCTCGGTGGCAGTTGCGCCATGGTGATCGGCTGCGGCGGCTTGGGCGGCTCCTTCGGCGGCGGTGGATGCAGCACCGCATCCGAGAACCAATAATCGAGCTCGTTGCAGCCGTCGCCGCCCTCCTGATCGGTCTGGCCGTGGCAGTCGGGATTGCCCGGCGGACAGACCATCCGGATGTGGAAGTGGTAGTCGTGGCCCCACCACGGCCGCACCTTGGTCAGCCAGCCGCGATCGCCCTTGGCGTCGCGGCACAGCGCCTTCTTGATGGCGGCATTGACGAAGATGCGCTGCACCGACGGCTCCTGCGCGGCGGCGCGGATCACGGCCAGATGGCCCCGGGTGAACACCCGCGGATCGACGTCGAGCCGGTCCTCTCGCACCATCATCACCGCCGACATCTCCTCGCGCTCATTGCGCGACAGCCGGTGCTCGGGCATCGGTGTCAGCCAGATGTCGGCGTCGAGCCCGATCTGGTGGCTCGCATGGCCGCTCAGCGCCGGCCCGCCGCGCGGTTGCCCGATATCGCCGACAAGGATCCCGGGCCAGCCGGCATCCTTGTGCGCGCGGGCAGCCAGGCGCTTGAGCAGCGCGATCATCAGAGGGTGACCGAAATTGCGGTTGCGGGACAGCCGCATCACTTGCCAGCCCTCGCCGTTGATCGGCATTCGCTCGGCACCGGCGATGCAGCCCCGATTATAGGTGCCGATCACCTTGGTCGGTTGGGCCGACGGCAACAGCTTGCGGGCGAACAACTCCTTGGCCGGCGTGGTGGGATCGTCGGGGTGGACCAGGGGTGGAAGCGCCTTCGGCTCCACGGTCCCCTTGTCTTGGGCATGAGTCGGCGTGGCTGCGGTGAGTGCGGCTGAACTCATGATGGCAACCAGAATCAGGCGGACATGCATGGCGCCAGTCTAGCGGCTGCTGTCCCCCAGGAAAGGTCAGGCGAGCGCCAGGACCTCGCTGCCTTTGCCCGCTGACTGATCGTGCGATTTACCGTCCCGTAACCCTGCTCTTGAATTGGAGGAACCCGCCGAACAAGGCTCAATTACCTGAGTTTGTTCAGTAGATGGGCGTCGTCCTGGTGCGGCTCACACGGAATGCGTGTCTTTTGTGTTCTCCGGCAACCGCGCGCACTTACCCTCGGTTGTAGAACAGCTCTTGGTTGATAGCTCTCCGAGTTATCATCTCTCGCTATACGAGAGTGTGCGATTGGTTACACGTAACTGGCGGCTGCGGCCTTCTGCATCGAGATACCATTTTTTCAGACACTTGGCCGAAGACTGCCCGCCGAGAAGGAGAGTGAGGCACGCGATGCGGCCCGTTCGGCCAATTAAGCCCAAGAAGCTCAATCGCGTGCCCCGTGCTCGTGATGCGATCCGCCCGGTCAAGCCAACCCCGAAGCTGGCACAGCACAACCTGGGGACGACTGCCGTCATCGATGAGGTCGCCGGCAGACGTGCCGAGGCGGAAGCCGCGATCGCCGAGGCGGAGAAGGCCCACGACCGGCTGATCGAGGCGATCGACATTCTCCCCGAAGGGATCGTGTTCCTCGATTCCGAGGGGCGCTACATCCTCTGGAACAAGAAATACGCCGAGATCTACAATCGCAGTTCGGATCTCTTCAAGCCCGGTGCCCGGCTGCAGGACACGATCCGGATCGGCGTGGCGCGTGGCGACTATCCGGAAGCCGTCGGTCGCGAGGATGAATGGATCGCCGAGCGCCTCGAGAAGCTGTTTCGACCGAAGGGCCGGCACGAACAGAGGCTTGCGGATGGCCGCACGATCCTGATCGATGAGCGTCTCACCAGCGACGGCGGCATCGTCGGGCTGCGGGTCGACATCACCGAGCTGAAGCAGCGGGAGGAATCATTCCGGCTGCTGTTCGACGGCAATCCGGTGCCGATGATCGTATGCGCCAGGAGTGATGGCCGCGTGCTCGGCGTCAACGAGGCGGCCGCCCAGCATTACGGCTACAGCCGGGCAGCATTCGAGCAGCTCAACATCCGCAATCTGCAGGCCTATGAGAGCGAACCGCCCTGGGCGGCGGAGCATTCCGGCGACGAGCAGGCGGCCCGGACCTGGAAGCATGTTCGTGCCGACGGCGCCCTGATCGACCTTGCGATCTACTCGCGCCATCTGGTTCACAACGAACAGCCTGCCGTGCTGCTGGCGCTGATGGACATCACCGAGCGCAAGCGCGCCGAGGCGCGGCTGGCCTTCCTGGCGCAGCATGATGCGCTGACGGGCCTTCCGAGCCGAAACCTGCTGCGTCAGAAGATCGAGGACAAGCTCGGGCAGATGCGGCGCGGTTCCGAGAAGATGGCGGTGCTGGTGCTCGGGCTCGACAATTTCAAATCGATCAATGACACGCTGGGTCATGCGGCCGGCGACCGCCTGCTGCGCGGGTCGGCAAGCGGCTGCGCTCCATCCTGCGCCAGGAAGACGTTGTCGCGCGCTTGAATTCGGACGAGTTCGCCATCGTCCATAGCGGGTTGGCCCGGCCGGAGGATGCAGCCCAGCTTTGCCGCCGGCTGCTGCAGGCGATCGCCGATCCCTATCTGATCGACGGCAGCTCCGTGACCATCGGGGCGACCGTCGGCATCGCGATGGCGCCGAACGACGGTGACGACGCAGAGAAGCTGCTGAAGAACGCCGACATGGCGCTGTCGCGCGCCAAGACCGAGACGCGCGGCAGCTTCAGCTATTTCGAGACCGGAATGGATGCGCGCGCGCAAAGCCGGCGCAAGATCGAGATCGAGCTGCGGGACGCCATCCAGCATGATGTGCTGCAGCCCTATTACCAGCCGTTGATCGACCTCTCGACCGGGCGCATCACCGGCTTCGAGGCCTTGGTGCGCTGGCCGCATCCGGAGCGCGGCATGATCCCGCCGTCCGAGTTCATCCCGGTCGCCGAGGACACCGGCCTGATCTCCGCGCTCGGTCGCGTCATGTTGCGCCGCGCCTGCAACGATGCCGCGAACTGGCCGGACGAGGTCCGGGTCGCGGTCAACATGTCGCCGCTGCAGTTCCGCGTTGGCAACGTGCTGTCATTGGTCATGGACGTGCTGAAGCAGTCGGGTCTGCCGCCGAGCCGCCTCGAGCTCGAGATCACCGAGACGCTGGTGCTCGAAAAGAGCGGCCAGGTGTTGGCGACGCTGCATGCGCTGCGCGCGCTCGGGGTGCGCATCTCGATGGATGATTTTGGGACCGGCTATTCCAGCCTGAGCTATCTGCGCAGCTTCCCCTTCGACAAGATCAAGGTCGATCAGTCGTTCATCCGCGATCTCGCCGCCAACCGTGAGGCGCAGGCGATCGTCCGTTCCATCGTCAGCCTCGGCAAGGGGCTTGGCGTGACCATCACGGCCGAGGGCGTCGAGACCGAGGCGGAGCTGCGCTGTCTGCGCGCCGAAGGCTGCCATGAGGGACAGGGCTATTTGTTCAGCCGTCCCAGGCCGAATGCCGAGATCGTCGGCCTGCTTGAGGCGCAATCGGCGGCCGACCGCCGGGTGATGGTGGCCTGAGGCCCGCCAGGCGATCGGTTGACGATCGGTCGCCAGCAGGCGAGCGGCATGCGACATGAAAGAAAGAGCCCCGCTGCGACCGATCCGCAACGGAGCTCTTTCGTAGTTGCACGGGTCTCGGGGCCCCGCAGGCCGTCAGGCGGCGCTGCGCAGGCCAGCCAGGAACGTGTCGACGCTTCTGAACAACTCGTCGGCTTGTTTCCCGAGATCGCGCGTTGCGGCCATCACGCCGTCGGCCAACCGGCGCGACTGCTCGGCGGCATCGCTGGCGCCGACCACGTTCTGCGACACGTCCGCCGTACCTGTCGCCACCTGCTGGACGCTGCGCGCGATCTCGCGCGTGGCCGAGCCCTGTTGCTCGACTGCGGCTGCGATGGTCGCGGCAATGCCGCTGATCTCCTGGATCGTGGTGCTGATGCCGCCGATGGCGGTGACGCAGTCGGACGTGGCCGCCTGGATCGAGGTGACCTGGCCGGCGATTTCCTCGGTCGCCTTCGCCGTCTGTCCGGCCAGCTCCTTGACCTCGGCGGCTACGACGGCGAAGCCGCGGCCGGCTTCCCCGGCGCGCGCCGCCTCGATCGTGGCGTTGAGCGCCAGCAGGTTGGTCTGGCTCGCGATCGCATCGATCAGGCGCAGCACATCGCCGATCTTCTCGGCGGCGGCAGCGAGGCTGCCGACCATCTCGGTGGTCTGCCGCGCCTTGATCACGGCGGCATCGGCCACCTTGCTCGAATGCGTCACCTGGCGGCCGATCTCGCTGACCGACGATGCGAGCTCCTCGGAGGCGGCCGCCACGGTCGACACGCCGCTGGATGCTTCCTCGGAGGCGGCGGCCGCCGCCGCGGCGCGTTGCGAGGTGCCGTTGACGCTGGCGGTGATCTCGTTGACGACGCGCTCCATGTCTGCGGTCGCCTTGGCCACAGTGGACACCACGCCCTTGACGTCGGCCTCGAACCGGTCGGCCATCTGCCGCTGCAGCGCCTGCTTCTCCTGCTCGGCGCGCTGCTGCGTCGCCTGCTGCGCCTCGCGCAATGCATTGGTTTCGATCATGTTGCGACGGAAGACGTCGACGGCCTGGGCCATGGTGCCGAGTTCATCCTTGCGCTGCCCGCCAGGAATCGCGACCTCGGTGTCGCCGCTCGACAGCCGGTGCATGACGGCTGTGATTTCCACCAGCGGACGCGAGATGCCGCGCGCCACGAACAGCGCGACCATGACGGCGAGCAGCAGGATGACGATGGTGCCGATGATCAGCTGGTGTTGCGCGCCGGCGGCTGCGGCCTCATAGGCGGTAGTGTCCTTGATCAGTTCGAGCACGGCGATCGGATCGCCGGCATAGTTCCTGATCTGGCCGACATAGACCGCAGCCGGCCGGCCTGACAGGATCCCGTCCCGCTGCAGCGGCCCGCCCTTGAACACCGCGAGCACCTCCTCGGGCGTGGCGACGACATCGTCGCCGAAGGTCGAGGACAGCCGCTTCGGCTGGCCGCTATCGATCCAATAGACGGCGAGATCGATGCCGAAGCGCTGCTTGGCGCGATCGACGAACTCCTTGCCGAAGGCCGCGCCGACATCGACGGTGGCGATGGCCTTGCCGTCCCGCATGATCGGTGTCATGCCGAAAATGCCAAGCGACACCCGGCTCTGCTCGACGCCGGCGATCTGCCGCCCGGTCTGGTTGGCCTGCACCACGGTCAGCCGCCGCTTGGAGGTGTCGTCGCCGAACAATTTCGGCTCATGCACGCGATAGAAATTGGTGGCGGGCGGTGCCCACACATTGACCAGCGGAATGCCTTGCGCCTTCAGCGAGGTCATCGCGCCGCCGAGCAACGCGCCCAGCGCGTCGCGGTCGCCCTTAAGGTAGGCGTCGGCGACCGGCGGCAGCGCGGCCAGGGTCGCGCTCACCGCGAGCGCAGCGCGGCCTTCGTAATCGATGCCGGCGGTCACACTGTCGAACTGTAGCTTGAGCTGCTGCTCCAGCGCGAGGCGGGTCAGAGCGCGCTGCTGGACGACGGAGAAGGTGCCGAGCACGGCACAGGCAATGGCCACGGTGAGCGACAGGGCAATGATGAGACGGGCGGAGATCGACCGAAGGCGGGACATTGGGGCATTCCTTGCTACGCCGCAAAGCGTCCCAAAATACCATTAAGGAACAGATACCGTAGATTTACGGGAACTCGGATTTGTCAGTGAAACTCGCGTAGATCGCCTCATGAGTGTGCATCCTCTGGCTGACGCTACAAAGTAATTCTTCTCATGATTGAGGTCGACGTCGACGCACAGACCTCGATGACCGGGACGGGCGCACTCGGAACAATGCGTCAAAGCGTTATCGTCGGAGCCGCTGGAGCAGCCGCGCGTGCGAAGCTGCGAGACGCGTTGACGGAACAGCGCGCCGGAACAGCGCGCCGCGGCCTCGGCCTCAGCTATCGACCTTGAGCGCGGCGATGAAGGCTTCCTGCGGGATGTCGACCTTGCCGAACTGCCGCATCTTCTTCTTGCCTTCCTTCTGCTTCTCCAGAAGCTTCCGTTTGCGGGTGATGTCGCCGCCATAGCACTTCGCGGTGACGTCCTTGCGCAATGCCCGCACGGTCTCGCGCGCGATCACCTTGCCGCCGATCGCCGCCTGGATCGGGATCTGAAACATGTGCGGCGGGATCAGGTCCTTCATCTTCTCGACCATGGCGCGGCCGCGGCCTTCCGCACGCGTCCGGTGCACCAGCATCGACAGCGCATCGACCGGCTCGTTGTTGACGAGGATCTGCATCTTCACGAGGTCGGCCGGCTTGTAGTCGGTGAGATGATAGTCGAACGAGGCGTAGCCCTTGGACACGGACTTCAGCCGGTCGTAGAAGTCGAACACCACCTCGTTCAGCGGCAGGTCGTATTTGACCATCGCGCGAGAGCCGACATAGGTCAGCTCGTTCTGATTGCCGCGGCGATCCTGGCACAGCTTGAGCACGCTGCCGAGATATTCGTCCGGCGTCAGGATCGTCGCCTCGATCCACGGCTCCTGGATCTCGGCGATCTTGACCACGTCGGGCATGTCGACCGGGTTGTGGATCTCGATCTCCTGGCCGTCGGTCAGCTTCATCTTGTAGATGACGCTTGGCGCTGTGGCGATCAGGTTGAGGTCGAACTCGCGGGACAGCCGCTCCTGGATAATCTCCAGGTGCAGGAGACCGAGGAAGCCGCAGCGGAAGCCGAAGCCGAGTGCGGCCGAGGTCTCCATCTCGAACGAGAAGCTGGCGTCGTTGAGCCTGAGCTTGCCCATCGCCGCGCGCAGCGTTTCGAAATCGTCGGCGTCGACCGGGAACAGGCCGCAGAACACCACCGGGATCGCCGGCTTGAAGCCCGGCAGCATGTCCGAGACCGGTTTGCGGTCGTCGGTGATGGTGTCGCCGACGCGGGTGTCGGCGACTTCCTTGATCGCCGCGGTGATGAAGCCGACCTCGCCGGGACCGAGCTCGTCGACCTGCTGCATCTTCGGGGTGAAGAAGCCGACGCGCTCGACGTCATAGGCCGCGCCGGTGCCCATCATGCGGATGCGCTGGCCTTTCTTCATCACGCCGTCGACGATGCGCACCAGCACGACGACGCCGAGATAGACGTCGTACCAGCTGTCGACCAGGAGCGCCTTCAGGGTCGCCTCGCGGTCGCCCTTCGGCGGCGGCAGCCGGGTGACGATGGCTTCCAGCACGTCGGGAATGCCGAGGCCGGTCTTGGCCGAGATCATGACAGCATCGGAGGCGTCGATGCCGATCACGTCCTCGATCTGCTGCTTGATCTTTTCCGGCTCGGCCGCGGGCAGATCGATCTTGTTGAGGACCGGGACGATCTCGTGATTGTTGTCGAGCGCCTGGTAGACGTTGGCGAGGGTCTGTGCCTCGACGCCCTGGCTGGCGTCGACCACCAGCAGCGAGCCCTCGCAAGCCGCCAGCGACCGCGACACTTCGTAGGCGAAGTCGACGTGGCCGGGCGTGTCCATCAGGTTGAAGATGTAATCCTTGCCGTCCTTGGCGCGGTACTGCAGGCGCACGGTCTGCGCCTTGATCGTGATGCCGCGCTCGCGCTCGATGTCCATCGAATCGAGCACCTGCTCCTTGCCCGCCATCTCGCGGTCCGACAGGCCGCCGGTCATCTGGATCAGGCGGTCGGCAAGCGTGGACTTTCCATGGTCGATATGGGCGACGATGGAGAAGTTGCGGATGTTGGGAATGGGGACGGTCGTCATGGGTCGCGCAGATAGCATCCCGAGCCCCCAACCAGCAACCATATTGCTGAATTTCCAGGGCCTTTCTTCACGCCAAGCTGATTCCCCGGGCGCCGAAAACAGGCTACCGAGGGCGGATGTCGAGTACCTCTCTTCCGCCTCTGACGGCGCGCCTGCGCGGCCGTTTCGGACCGCAGCGCTTCGCCGCCTGGCTGGTGGCGCGCGCCACCGTGCCGGCAAGCTCGGTCTGGGTCGTGATCTGCTTCGCCGTCGTCCACGCCGTGCTGTGGACGGCGATCCTGACCAATCTGAAGGCGGCTCAGGACATCCATATGGATGTCGCCGAGGCCTATGCCTGGGGCAGCCGCTTCCTGCTGGGCTATGGCAAGCATCCGCCGCTGTCGGGCTGGATCGCGGGCCTGTGGTTCATGGTGTTTCCGGTCAAGGACTGGGCGACCTACGCGCTGGCGATGGCGATGGCCAGCAGCGGGCTTGTCGTCGTCTGGTTCGCAAGCCTGAAAGTGGTCGACCGGCGCCGGGCGTTCTTCGTCCTGGTGATGGTCGCACTGTACCCGATCTTCAATTTCAAGGGTTTCAAATACAATGCCGACCTGGTCCAGCTGCTGACCTTGCCGCTGGTGGTGCTGGCCTATCTCCACGCCTTCGAGAAGCGCAGCGTCGCCTCCGGTGTCTGGCTCGGTCTCGCCGGTGCCGCCGCGATGATGACCAAATATTGGGTGCTGACGATGATCGGCGCGATCGGGCTCGCGGCGCTGCTGCATCCGGACCGGTTGCGCTTTCTGGCCTCGCCCGCCCCCTGGGTCGCCATCGCCACGATGCTGGTTGCGATGATTCCGCATCTGGTCTGGCTGTGGCAGGTCGATTTCGTCCCGCTCACTTATGCCGGCGACGTCTATTCACTGTCGGATCGCGGCCGTGCCGCCGGGCTGGTGCTCGGCTATGTCGGTCATAATGCGGCGTTGCTGGCCTTGCCGATCGCGCTGGCCGCGGCGGTGCTTGCCTGGCCGCCGCGCGTCGCGCTCCACAATTGGCGGCGTGGTCCTCATCCCGGTGTGAATGTGAGCCAGGCAATCAATGTCTGGCTGGTGCAGGCGATCGTTGCCATCGGGCCGCCGCTCGGCGGCCTCGCCTTCACGATCTATATGAAAACCGATTGGGGCATCTCGCTGTTCTTCCTGGTGCCGCTGGCCCTGGTCGCGATCCCCGCGCTGCGGCTGCGATCGGTCATGCTGCCGCGACTCGCCGCCGTCTGGCTGGTGCTCTCGCTGCTCACCTTGCTCGCCTCGCCCTGGATTGCCCAGCGCGAGATGGCCGCCAATCCGAATGGCGCCACCGGCTACGGCGCCCGTTCGGAGCTGGCGCGGGAGCTGACCAAGGCCTGGCATGCCCGGTTCGGCTCGCCTTGGCCGCTGGTAGCCGGCTTTTCCGAGATGAACACGCCGATGACGTTCTACAGCCAGGATCACCCGCGGCCGTTCACGGTGCCCTACACGGCGGAGGAGACCTGGAGCTCCGGCCTGAGCACGCTGGAGGACCTGAAGCACGAGGGCTTCATCGGCATCTGCGACACCACCGACAACCGGATCGCGGCCTGCGAGGCCTGGATGGCCAAGGAGGCGCCCAAGGCCGAGCCTCTGGTCATGACGACCCAGCGCTTCTTCCACGGCCAAGCGGGTCCTGCAATCGTTTGGAAGGTGTATATTCAGGGGCCGGGAGCATAGCTCAGCTGTCGTCCCGGCCCAGCTCCCCTGCGCGCGAGGCCTCTCGATCACCGGAGCAGGGTGTCGAGCTGGCGGATCAACTCTCCGACCCGGCCTCCCCCGGGCGGTGGACCAGGATAACGTCTGAGGACGTCCACGACCTCCTGGGAAGCAAGAAGCCGTGCTCGTGCGAGGTAGTCAGCGCCGACGGCGGGAACGTCTTCGGCCGAGATTTCGAAAGCGCGTGCCGCGTGGCCAGCAGCTCCGAGAATGTGCTTGACCTGGGAAGGGTTGGGGAGGGGATGAAGGAAGCCCGCGCCCGCCGCGGCGAGCGCTGCGCGAGCAGCCTCATAGGCCGCGCGTAACCCCTCATCGCGGGCCTCAATTGCCGCCCGCTGCGCCGCCCACGCGCTGTCCCGGAGGATTTGGTCCGGTTCCCACCGCTCGCGAAGCTTCGGGCGGCCTGGATTGCGGCTCGTGCACGACAATCATCCGCTCGGTCGCGTTCGAAGATCGCCAGCGTGGGAAGGGCACATACGGCCGCGTATTCAGCCACGGCCCGCAGGTCTGCCTCGCTCAGCCGAATGGAGCTATTGGACATGCCATCCGGACCGTGTCGCTAGGCGAGGATAGGCGCAGTTTTGGGGCGAACGCCCCATCGTCGCAGCGAAGCGAGTTTCGGGAGCCCCTCACACGCCTTCTTCGTGGAACTTGTCGTTCACCAGGTCGGTGATCGCCTGCAGCGCCGCCTCGGCCTCGGGGCCAGTCGCGGACACCAGGATCTTGGTCCCGGGTGCCGCCGCCAGCATCATCAGGCCCATGATCGAGCGGCCGCCGACGGTCTCGCCGCCGCGCGTGACCCAGACCTCGGCCTGGAAGCGCTCGACCGTCTGCACGAACTTCGCTGAGGCCCGCGCATGCAGGCCGCGCTTGTTGGTGATCAGGAGCTCCCGCGACAAAGCGCCAGCGGGCACGGCCGGCCCGGCGATATTGTCCTGCGGCGCGTCCTCGTCGCTCATTTGCCGGCAAGCACCCGGCTGGCGATGGTCACGTATTTCCGCCCGGCCTCCTGGGCCATGGCGATCGCGTCGGGCAGCGAGCGTTCCTCGCGCACCTTGGCCAGCTTGACAAGCATGGGCAGGTTGATGCCCGCGAGCACTTCGACCTTGGGCCGGCTCATGCATGAGATGGCGAGGTTCGACGGCGTGCCGCCGAACATGTCGGTGAGGATGGCGACACCGTCGCCGGTATCCACGCGGTTCACGGCTTCGATGATGTCGCTGCGACAGAGATCGGAATCATCGTCGGCGCCAATCGTGACCGCTTCGATTTGTTTTTGAGGACCCATCACGTGTTCGAGCGCCGCTCGGAACTCGTCGGCGAGGCGCCCATGGGTCACCAGTACCAGGCCAATCATCGGTTACTCCTCGCGGGCGCCTTGGGTGCACCGCACGAACGCGCCACTTTGACCATCCGGAGCCCCCGCGCAAGAGGGCATATTCGCGATTCTCCCGGAGACATGCATAGCGGCGGGGAGGTTGGCGACGGTCTATCGGGTCGCGATAGTGGGGCTGATATGGTTACCAATTCGCTTCACACAATTGGCCGAAAGATTACCGGGTCATGAACTCTCGGTCGTGAGGAGGACAGCTACAACCAATGGGAGGGGTGAATGCCCCACCCCCACGGGAATTCGCGGCAATTCGATACCGTTTTCGTTCAGACGCAGGGCAGATCGCGGTGGAAGCCGCTCCGCGTCCTCTGCCATCAGATCGACGACAAGGCCGATCCGTGCCTCGGACACGAAGTCGCAGCGGCGGATTCCGAGCCCGCGAATCTCGATCAGCCCAGCCAAAGCGGGCGCCGGGCGGGCCCACATTTCTCCGTCACGTGTGGCGAGATGAACACGGTCGTCCCCGACCAGGACGGCCGGCGGGATCTGTCCGGTGCGGCCGGCCAGAATCAGATCGAACGCCAGCCGGGACTTGCCGGAGCCTGAGGGGCCGCGGATCAGCACCGCGCGTTCGCCGATCTTGACGGCGGACGCGTGCACCGTGGCCGGGGCGAAGGTCACGACGCCGGCAGTCGGACGATGAAGCGGGCGCCGGCCACGGTCGGATTGCCGTCGGCATCCACCGGGCCAGGGCGGTTCTCGGCCCAGATCCGCCCGCCGTGGGCGTCGATGATCTGCTTGGAGATCGAGAGGCCGAGGCCGGAATTCTGGCCGAAGCCCTGATGCGGCCGGTCGGTGTAGAAGCGCTCGAAGATGCGCTGCAGGGCATCCTCGCGGATGCCGGGGCCGTCATCGTCGACCAGGATCTCGATTTCGGAGCGCACCCGCCGGCAGGTGATGCGCACCTTGCCGCCTGCGGTCGAGAACGACTGGGCATTCGACAGCAGGTTGGAGATCACCTGTCCGAGCCGCGAATCATGCCCGGGCACCGAGAAGGTGTCATTGGTGCCGCGGCCTTCGAACCGAACCTCGACGGCGACGTCGGTGCCGAGCTTGGTCTCGTTGGCGACCGAGGTCAGTGTCGTCAGCAGCCGGCGCAAATCGACCAGGGTCATGTCCTGGCGCTGCAGCTCGGCGTCCAGCCGGCTGGCGTCGGAAATGTCGGAGATCAGCCGGTCGAGCCGCTTGACGTCGTGCTCGATGACCGCGAGCAGCCGGCCGCGGCTGTTGTCGTTGCGCGCCAGCGGCAGCGTCTCCACGGCCGAGCGCAACGAGGTCAGCGGGTTCTTGAGCTCGTGAGCGACGTCGGCGGCGAACATCTCGATCGCCTCGATGCGGTTGTAGAGCGCGTCGGTCATGTCGCGGAGCGCCCCGGACAGATGGCCGATCTCGTCGCGGCGGCGGGTGAAATCGGGGATTTCGACGCGGGTCTTGATGCGGCGCCGGACCCGTTCGGCGCTGTCGGCCAGCCGCCGCACGGGGCCGGCGATGGTGCTGGCGAGCAGCAGCGACAACACGATCATGACCGCGGAGGCGACGCCGCCCACTTTCAGGATCGCGAGGCGTTCGGCGGTGACCATCTGGTCGATGTCGTCGCCCTGGGTGGACAGCATCAGCGCGCCATGGATGGTGCGCGAGCGCTGCACCGAGACGGCGACCGAGACGATCACCTCGCCGCGCGAATTGACCCGCACCATGCTGCGCTTCTGCCCCTTCAGCGCATCCGCCACTTCCTCGTAGCCATTGCCGTTCTCGGGGCCGTATTCGCGATACAGCGGCAGGTCGCCGCGATTGAGCCAGGTGCGCACCGAGATCAAGGCGCGTTCGACCAGGCCGGGCTTTTCGCTCGACGGCGGCGGCAGGTCGAAGCGCAGCACGTTCTCGAGATTGCGGCTGTCGAGCAGCAGGCCGCCATTGGGGTCGTAAATGCGTGCGCGCGTCTTGGTCGGCGAAATCAGCGTGCGCAGCACCGGCGCGACGCGCTCGGGATTGATCGGGAAATCGAGCGGCGAATACTCCTCAGGGGCGCCGTAGCTCTCGCCGGGCTTGAGGTCGAGCAGGCGCTCGGGATCAATGGTGATCGTATTGGTCTGCACCGTCGCGGAGGCTGCGATCGCGCCGGCGATGATCTCGGCCTGGACCAGCAGGCTCTGCGCCCGCGCGTCGATCAGGCCTGCACGGAACTGCGACAGATACAGAATGCTCGCCACCAGCGCGAGCAGGCCGGCAATGTTGAGCGAGACGATGCGGCGGGTGAGGCTGGAAAACGACAGTGCGAACAGGAACTGCCCGGCGCGGCGCAGCCAGCTGGCCGGCCGCTGCCAGCCGGAGACATGCGGCGTCTCGTCGGCCGCGCCTTCAGCGACGTCCGAAACGATGGACGGCGGGGTGGCGTCAGCGTTCTGGCCGGGGTCAGGATGCGTTCGATCGAGCAATGTGAGCGCTCCGACTCCATAGTTCGCGACGGAAGTTCGCAAAGCATCTGCTACGGGCTCCCTTGCGACCTTCGGCTGCAAAGGAACACTCGAAATCCATCAATTTCGGCGAAACGCTTCCGGCCGTTCCGACGGCAATGGCGCCGGAAAACGGATCGAAAGCGGCTTCACTCAAACCAGAAACCCAGCCCATCGTGCTTGCACTGGCGCCGGTCGCAATATCTTAAACCATCGCGTTGGCGGCGTCAGCGAAGAAGTGTCCTGACGCCGCAGACCGGCGGCCTCAGGTTTCCTTGAAGCGATAGCCGACGCCGTAGAGGGTCTCGATCATCTCGAACTCCTCGTCGACCATCTTGAACTTCTTGCGCAGCCGCTTGATGTGGCTGTCGATGGTGCGGTCGTCGACATAGACCTGGTCGTCATAGGCCGCGTCCATCAGGGCGTTGCGGCTCTTGACGACGCCCGGACGCTGCGCCAGCGCCTGCAGGATCAGGAACTCGGTCACGGTCAGCGTGACCGGCTCGTTCTTCCAGGTGCAGGTGTGACGCTCCGGATCCATGCGCAACAGGCCGCGATCGAGCGCCTTGGCGTCGTTCTCCTTCGGCAAGGCCGTCGGATCCTTCGGCTGGGAGCGCCGCAGCACGGCCTTGACCCGCTCAACCAGGAGTCGCTGTGAGAACGGTTTGCGGATGAAGTCGTCGGCGCCCATCTTGAGGCCGAACAACTCGTCGATCTCCTCGTCCTTGGAGGTGAGGAAGATCACCGGCAGGTCGGATTTCTGCCGCAGCCGCCGCAACGTCTCCATGCCGTCCATGCGGGGCATCTTGATGTCAAGGATGGCAAGGTCGGGCTGGCTGGTCCGGAAGCCGTCGAGCGCCGACGCACCATCGGTGTACGTCATGATGCGATAGCCTTCGGCCTCGAGCGCGATGGAGACTGATGTCAGAATGTTGCGGTCGTCATCGACCAAGGCGATTGTGGGCATGAGCCTGCTTTCAGAGTCTGGTTAGCCGAGACAGCGAAGAATCCAGCTAAGGGCCGCATATATGGGCTTCGAACATGGTCAACGAGCAATGCAAGCTAGGCTGAAGTGTGACCGAGTTCCACAAATAGCATGGCAAAGTTTTGTGCCCAGCCCTTGTTTGTGGCCCGTTTAGCCGAAAAAAGGCCTTCATTGCAACCGGATGAACGAGGGAAAGACCATGCAGCCGAGCTTTAACCCTAACCTCGTGACGCATTCTTTGCTACGGCGAAGCCGGCAGGGCGCGCTCGCGACGCTCATGATGGGCTCAGGCGATCCCTATTGCTCGCTGGTGAACGTCGCCACCGCGCCTGACGGTGCCCCGGTCATCCTGATCTCGCGCCTGGCCGTGCACACGAAGAATGTTCTGACTGATTCTCGCGTGTCGCTGATGCTGGATGAGCGCGCGCCCGGCGATCCTCTCGAAGGGGCGCGAATCATGCTGTCCGGAAAAGCCGAACAGGCGACTGCGGTGACTCGCGAGATGCTGCGGCGTCGGTATCTCAATGCGCATCCTTCCGCAGCAGATTACGCAGATTTTGCGGACTTCTCGTTCTTCGTCATTCGTCCGTCGGGCACGCATCTCGTCGCCGGCTTCGGCCGCATCGTTGATCTGAAGCCTGAGCAGTTTCTGACCGACATATCCGATGCAACCGAACTAATTGCAGCGGAGCAGGGCGCGGTCGATCACATGAATGAGGACCATCGCGACGCGCTGGGCCTCTACGCGACGAAGCTGCTTGGGGCGGAAGCGGCCGAGTGGCGCTGCAGCGGCTGTGATCCCGACGGGCTCGATCTGATGGCGGCGGGCCGGACGTTGCGGCTGCAGTTTCCGGAGCGGGTCACCTCGCCGGGAGCCCTGCGCAAGATGCTCGTGCGGCTCGCCGAAGAGGCACGGGCGAAGGTGTGAGATGTCCTCGTTGTAGCGTCAGCGACGAAACGCTTTGCGGTTCCAAGCGCTGCGGACGTGGCCGCCGGCGCGGGCGGTCCCGCCGAAATTTTGCTCGACCGGACTCCAACCTGAGCGACGCTGCCGGTCGGGGAGGCTTGCGTAGGTTTCCCTAAAGAGCGGCGGGCTCAGGACCCCAGCGAAGGGCTCGCAGGGGCCTTTGAGCGGCCGCCCATGACCGGCCGTCATGCAAATCTTGACGCCATCCTTGCGGTTGCCTCGCAGTCGCTCCCACCAAATCGGCACCTGTGTTGCGCCGTGCGCCGCCCGGGCATGTGCAGCCTGTCCCCCTCCCCCGCACGCCGGTCGCCGGAAGGCATTTTGCCGCGCGGGGAGGTGGCCGGGCCTAATCGATGAACGGTCTTCGCTCGCTCACGCAAATGCTTCGCTTCGGGGCGGATCTGCGCCGCGCACGAAAGCGAAGTGCGCGAACGACTGCTGCGTCGCAGCATGACCGTCAAGTGTGCGCGACGCTGCCGACGGAATATGCATCACATGGCAAATGATGAGCTACGCCAATCAGCTCGGCGCAATAACCAATTCGTTCGGATCGTCTTGGCAAGACCGGCGTTGATCAGTATTAGGTCGGCGACCGCGCTTTGGTAAGGCGATGTAAACGGTAAGGTCACCGCGCACTGCGCCACGAATTTCGCGCGCAACAGATGCGGGCTCTCAGGAGGGATTTTCGTGCAAGAGACGGGTATTCGCAACGGCACCTACGGTGCCGACAAATTCGGCTTAAAAAATCTCAAGCAGGTGCATTGGAATCTCGGCGCGCCCCAGCTCTATCAATATTCGCTGGCGGCTGGAGAGGCCGTGTTGTCTGCGAACGGCGCGCTGTGCGCGGATACTGGCGAATTCACGGGCCGCAGTCCGAAGGACAAGTTCACCGTGCGGGACGCCTCCACCGAGAAGATGTGGTGGGCCGGCAATCAGTCGATCACGGCGGAGCAGTTCGAAGCGCTGTACCAGGACTTCCTCAAGCACGCCGAGGGCAAGACCCTGTTCGCGCAGGATCTCTATGGCGGCGCCGATCCGACCTTCCGCATCAAGACGCGCGTCTTCACTGAGCTCGCCTGGCACTCGCTGTTCATCCGCACGCTTCTGATCCGCCCCGAGACGGTCGAGCTCGACACGTTCGTGCCGGAGCTGACGATCATCGACATGCCGAGCTTCCGCGCCGATCCGAAGCGTCATGGCGTGCGCTCGCAGAACGTTGTCGCAATCGATTTCGCCCGCAAGATCGTCCTGATCGGCGGCTCCTACTACGCCGGTGAGATGAAGAAGAGCGTGTTCACGACGCTCAACTACTATCTGCCCGAGCGCGGCGTGATGCCGATGCACTGCTCGGCCAATGTCGGACCGAAGGGCGATACGGCAATCTTCTTCGGCCTCTCCGGCACCGGCAAGACCACGCTGTCGGCCGACCCGAACCGCACTCTGATCGGCGACGACGAGCATGGCTGGGGTCCGTCCGGCGTGTTCAATTTCGAGGGCGGCTGCTACGCCAAATGTATCAAGCTCTCGCAGGAGGCCGAGCCGCAGATCTTCGCCGCCTCGAACCGCTTCGGCGCCGTGCTCGAGAATGTGGTGCTCGACGAAGACAGCCGCGCTCCCGATTTTGACGACGGCTCCAAGACCGAGAATACCCGCTCGGCCTATCCGCTCGACTACATCCCCAACGCCTCGCGCACTGGCCGCGCGCCGCATCCGAAGAATGTCGTGATGCTCGCCGCGGATGCCTTTGGCGTGCTGCCGCCGATCGCGAAATTGTCGCCGGCGCAGGCGATGTATCACTTCCTGTCCGGCTACACGGCGAAGGTCGCCGGCACCGAGCGCGGCCTTGGCAACGAGCCGCAGCCGGAGTTCTCGACCTGCTTCGGTTCGCCGTTCCTGCCGCTCGATCCCTCCGTCTACGGCAACATGCTGCGGCAGCTGATCGCCGAGCACAATGTCGATTGCTGGCTGGTCAACACCGGCTGGACCGGCGGCAAGTATGGCACCGGCTCGCGCATGCCGATCAAGGTCACGCGCGCGCTGCTGACCGCCGCGCTCGACGGCTCCCTGCGCAATGTCGAGTTCCGGACCGACAGATATTTCGGCTTCGCGGTGCCGACCGCGCTGCCCGGCGTGCCGAGCGAGATCCTCGATCCGGTCAACACCTGGGCCGACAAGGCCGAGTTCGACAAGACCGCGCGGGCGCTGGTCGGCATGTTCCAGAAGAACTTCGCCAAGTTCGAGGCCCAGGTCGACGCCGACGTCCGCGCCGCGGCGCCGGACATCAAATTGGCCGCGGAATAGGGCTGCTGCGCTTTCCCGGGCAGCCGCCTTGCGGCTGCCTCCGAACCTCATCCAACGAGCTCCGGTAGCCGACCGCGCTGCCGGAGTTTTGGTTGCGGCGTCGGTGGGAACGTCTTGATCAGCTGATGCCGGACAATTGGCAGGAGTTGCCGCAACAAGCTCGGCTGTCATCACCCGCGAAAGCGAGTGATCCATTACGCCGTGCAGCCAGTTGTGCAACTCATTGCCGATCCCGGGTACTGGATCGCCCGGTCAAGCCGGGCGATGATTTGATTGTGGCGGCTTTCTCGGCACAAACGTCATTCCATGCGTATCAGTCCCGGCTCGCGCGTCGGGACCCGCCGATCGTGTGGTCAGCTCCGTGGGCTCTCACGCCTTGAAATACGCGATCTGCGTCGTGGTCGCGAGCAGCTTGCCCGAGGGTGACCAAAGCTCGCTGTTCTGATCGTGATAGCTGCGGTTGAACAGCTTGGCGTCGGCGGTCGCCAGCACATGCGTGATGTTCTCTGTCGCGAGCTCCTCGCGGCTGACATGGAAGTAGGTCGTCAGCGACACCGTGCCGAACGGCACCACCTCGCTGCGGGCCTGGAACACGCGGGGGAAAAACGCATCCGACATCGACAGCAGCGACAGGCAGTCGAGCTTGCGCGGCTTGCGGTCGGAGAGCCAAAGTCGCGAATAGCTGCTGAACGGCCTGGCGACCGCTGATGCGCCGTAGTCGGGACGTCCGTCCAAGAAGCGGAAATCGTACTGCTTCGTCCATCCCACGTGGTTGTCGGGATGGCGTTTGACCTGATCGAATGGCGGCGTATCCGGCATCGTCGCCGGCTGGTGCGACCAGGACGGCCGTCGTTCGGCGAACACGGCGGTGGCCAGCGTCGCGGGATCGGCGCCGCCCTGGCTGAGCTCGACATGCCAATGTTGCGAGGAGCGGTTGGCCTTCACCAGCCGCACATCGAGATCGAACGGCCCTTCGGCGATCGGCGCGCAATAATTCACCGTCACCGCCAGCGGATCGCCCTGGATCTGCGGATGCTCGATCAGCGCGCGCAGCACGGTCGCCGCGGTCACGCCGCCGAACGGGCCGACGAAGGCCCAATAGTCCGGGCTGGTCCGGCCCTGCCAGCGGCTGTCACCGGCGGTGACGCGTGTGGCCTCGTCGAACAAGTGCAGTTGCGGAGCGTCGGTCATGCATGCCTCCTGACGATCATTGTATGATGATCGTCAGGAGAAAAGCAATTGGACGCGCCTGCAATGACGTTACGCGTCAGTCGCAGAAGAGGGCGTGATCCCTCACGCCCGCTGCGCATGCGCAGGCGTCACCACTGGCCCAACCGGTACGTTCCAGATGTCGTCGGCATATTCGCGGATGGTGCGGTCGGAGATCCACAGTCAGGAAGCATGATTGGCCTGCACCTCGACTTGCGTGCCATCCCAGCGGCGAAATTCGATCGTTTCGGTCGGCTCGCCGTATCGATGATAGCCCGCAAGATCATCGGCTGGATCGTCCGAGATCCAGGCGTCGGTGATCTTGCCGTCAACACGCTGCACTGTGATGACGCTGACGTTCGTGATGAGGTCGGTCACCAGGCGCTCGGTCGCTTCAGCCTCAGTCAATCCGGATAGGCCAGCCAAGATGCTGCCGTGCGTATGCCAGAGACAGCCATCGAACCCCATCGTTAGATCACCACCGGGGCAGATGATCAGAAACTTGAGCTGGCCGTCGGGGCTCATGTACGTGCGCTCTTGCATCGGCAGTGACTATTTTCGATCACTGCCGTCATTGCGAGGAGCTCTTGCGACGAAGCAATCCAGCCTTCTTGCTTGGCCCTGGATTGCTTCGCTTCGCTCGCAATGACGACGGATGCGTCCCATCCTCACGCCCGCTGCGCATGTGCCGGCGCTGCCGCAACCGGGCCGACCGGCACGTTCCAGATGTCGTCGGCATATTCGCGGATGGTGCGGTCGGAGGAGAACCACGCCATGCGCGCGACGTTGAGGATCGAGGCGCGGGTCCAGGCCGGCGTCGTCTGCCAGCGTGCATCGATGCCGCGCTGGGCCTCGTAATAGGAATCGAAATCCGCCGAGACCATGTAGTGGTCGAGATGGCGCAGCGCATGCGCGATCGGCTCGAACCGGCCGGGCTCGCCCGGCGAGAACGCGCCGGTCGCGATTGCGTCGATGGCGCGCGCCAGCCGCGGCGAGCGGCGGATCGCGTCGCTCGCGTCCAGCCCCTGCTTGCGGCGGAGCATGACCTCGTCGGCCTCCATGCCGAAGATCGCGATGTTGTCGGCGCCGACATTGTCGCGGATCTCGATATTGGCGCCGTCGAGCGTGCCGATGGTAAGGGCGCCGTTCAGCGCCAGCTTCATGTTGCCGGTGCCGGAGGCCTCCATGCCGGCGGTCGAGATCTGCTCGGACAGGTCGGCCGCGGGAATGATCGCTTCCGCCAGGCTGACATTGTAGTCGGCGAGGAACACGATCTTGAGCCGGCCATCGATCGCCGGATCATTGTTGACGAGCTCGGCGACGTCGTTGATCAGCTTGATGATCAGCTTGGCGTAGCGATAGCTCGCCGCGGCCTTGCCGGCGAAGATCTTGACCCGCGGCACCCAGTCCGCCTGCGGGTTGTCCTTGATGTCCTGATAGAGCGCGATCGCCTCGAGGATGTTCAGCAGCTGCCGCTTGTATTCGTGAATGCGCTTGATCTGCACGTCGAACAGCGCGCCGGGATCGATCCTGACATTCATCCGTTCGCCGATCAGACGCGCCAGCTGCAGCTTGTTGTGGCGCTTCACCGCCCGGAACTTCTGCTGAAAGCCGCTGTCGGCCACGTAGCTCTCGAGGCTCGACAGCAAGGTCGGGTCGTCGACAACGGCGTCGCCGCAGGCTTCGCACAACAAGCTGGTCAGCTTCGGATTGGCGAGCGTCAGCCAGCGGCGGAAGGTGATGCCGTTGGTCTTGTTGGTGATGCGGCCGGGATAGAGATGGTTGAGATCGTGGAATACGGTCTCCTTCATCAGGTCCGAATGCATCGCCGAGACGCCGTTGATGCGATGCGAGCCGACGAAAGCGAGCTGGCCCATGCGCACGCGGCGGCCGCTCTTCTCGTCGATCAGGGACACCGAGGCGCGATACTCGATGTCGCCCGGCGCGCGCTGCTCGGCGAGCGCGAGATGCTGCGCGTTGATGCGGTAGATGATTTCGAGGTGCCGCGGCAGCAGTCGCTCGAACAGTTCGACAGGCCAGGTCTCGAGCGCTTCCGGCAGCAATGTGTGGTTGGTGTAGGACAGCGTCGCGACCGTGATCTTCCACGCCTCGTCCCAGCGGAAATTGTGCAGGTCGACCAGGATCCGCATCAGCTCGGCGACGGCGAGCGAGGGATGGGTGTCGTTGAGCTGCACCGCGGCCTTCTGCGCTAGGCTGCGCAACTGGCCGTCGGAGCCGAGATGCCGCTTGACGAGATCCTGCAGCGAGGCCGAGACGAAGAAATATTCCTGCCGCAGCCGCAGCTCGCGCCCGGCGGGGCTCTCGTCATTGGGGTAGAGGAACTTGCAGATCGCCTCCGCCCGCGCCTCTTCCGCCGATGCGCCGAGATAGTCGCCGGAGTTGAACACGTCGAGCTTCAGCGGATCGGGCGAGCGCGCCGACCACAGCCTGAGCGCATTGACGTGATGGCCGCGCCAGCCGACGATCGGCGTGTCGTAGGCGACCGCCTGGACGGTCTCGCCGGGATGCCAGATGGCGCGGTCGCGGCCCTTGTCGTCGACATGCTCGACGCCGCCGCCGAAATGAACATGATAGACCACCTCCGGGCGCTGGAACTCCCAGGGATTGCCGAAGGACAGCCAGACGTCGGGATATTCGTGCTGCCAGCCGTCGAGAATTACCTGGCGGAACAGGCCGAAATCATAGCGGATGCCGTAGCCGATGGCGGGGATCTGCAGGGTCGCCATGCTTTCCATGAAGCAGGCTGCGAGCCGTCCAAGGCCGCCATTGCCGAGCGCGGCGTCGGGCTCGCATTTGCGCAGGTCCATCAGGCCGACGCCGAGATCGCCAAGGGCGGTCTCGAACACCTTCATCAGGCCCATATTGTTGAGCGCGTCGGTGAACAGACGGCCGATCAGGAATTCGAGGCTGAGATAATAAACGCGCTTGCGCCCGGCATCATAGCTCTCTTTGTCGGCGGTCAGCCAGCGATGCACGATGCGGTCGCGCAAGGTCAGTGCTGCAGCGTGGTACCAGTCCTGCGGCGTCGCCTGGCTCGCTTCCTTGCCGATCGCGAGCCGGAGCTTGGCCAGGATGTCGCTCTTGATCTCAGCCACGGCCAATTCATCGACGGGCTGACCGGTGCTTACGAAACTGCGCTGGGACGGCTGATCTGTCACCTGAAACCTGTGATGCTACGAGGAACCGGTAAAAGCATACGATGGTTGCGTGCCGACCGAAACCCGGGGAAAGGCTGGTCCGCACAGCAAGGTGATGGAAAATGATGCAAGGTTTGGGCCGGGTTCCCCAGTGGAATGTGATTGCTGATGCTGCAAGTGCGTCGGGCAGAAAGCCGCGTCGCTCGCGAGAGCCGGGCGCTCAGAGCATCCTGGCCTGACAGCAGGTCCTCTGCGGTGAGCGGCTGCAAAACCCCCGCTCGACACACAACGCCTCCAGCAAATCGTCGAGGCGTCGGTGGGCAGCCGCACCGGGTGTTGAGATCGCGGCTGTCATCGCTGACCTCCTGCCCTGAAAAGGATGGACAATCGGCTTGGAACAAATTAAGAACATTTTAGCAGGCGATCGTTATCCTTGAATTCGATTAGATCCGCTGCCGGACCCTCCAGTCTCAGAGCATCACGCGAGGACACGCATGTCCACCGTTGCCTTCGATCCCCTGGCCCTGACCCGCATTGCCGATTTCGCGCGCACGCTGACGCGGCTGCACAAGACGGCGCGGCGCCGTGCGGTTGACGACGACCAGATCGACCGCGCGTTCAATGCGGTCTGCATGTCGGTCTGGGGCTACACCATCGACGACGTTTGCGATGATCTGTTCTCCGCCACCGACCACACTTTCCTCGACGGGCTGGACGAAGCGCGGGCGCGCATCTTCGCGGCCGAGCAGGGCTACGACTTGGTCGATGACGAGGGCATGCTGACGGATTGGTGGGGCTTCTGCTGGATGATCCTGGCGGAGAAGCGCGGCCTGCTGACGCCCGACAACCGCGCCGCCACGCGGGCGGCGATCGAGGAGAAATATCTGGAAGCGCCGAACGTCATCGGTGTGATCGTCGGCCGCTGAGTTTGCGGCGTGTCCTTGCGCGTGCGGAAGCATGCGAGATTCGCGCGCAGGTCAGTTCACATCCGCGCGTTTCTCGCGGCTCGTCGCCGGCTTGGGCGCGATGCTCGTCGGCGATGCGATGCTCATGGGCAACGCGACGCTGACATTGCCCTCAGCTGGCGCTGAGGCGGCCTGGGTGTCGCTGGTGACCATCTCGGCGCGCACCGGCGCGACCTTCATCTCACTCAGCCGCGCGCGCATGTCGGAGTTCAGCCCCGGATAGGACGAGACCGGCTGGAAATCGGTCGGCTGGCCGCTGCCGCCGCGCGGGCCCGAATAGGCGACCAGCCCGTCGCTGGTCGCGATGATGTCACCCGGGCGCAGCGAGGTATCGAGCGACAGGTCGACCGGCGCCAGACCAGCTGGATCTCGGCCGTTGCAGGTGCAGTCGGCGCGCAGCGCCTGCCGATAGGCGAACGCGGTGTCGCTGTCGGCGTAGCGCTCGCCATTGGCAGCAGTGGCCCAATCGATGTTCGAGCCAAAATAGACCTTGGTGGGGCTTGCTGGGCAGAACGCCTGGCACATCTGCGCCGGCGAGGCGAGGCCTCGCGTCAGCGGGAAATAGCGGCCATCGCACGTGCGCACACAGAACGCCGCGCCCGATCCGCTGGAGGCAGCGCGCGGCGGCGGGGCGGGTTGCGGGTTATTGCCGAACGGGTCGGCGACGCCATTGCCCTGTGGCGCCGGCCGCTGGGCAGACGGCTTGCTGAAGCCGCCAAACAGGAAATCGAACAGGCCTTGCGCGGCGGCGCCAGGAGGCGCCGGCGTGGCCGCTACCGCCATGCCAATCGCGCCGGCGACGAGCACGCGGCGGCGAAATCGCCGGAACGACCACACGTGACGCAACGCTCACTCCATCCTCAGCGCAGCCACACGTTCCCGGCGCGATGCGCGGCGGGTTGACGATGGGCCATCGAAAGAGCCGTCCCTCGGGCGCGGCCCTGTCAGCTTGGCGGTAACCTTAACGGAGGATGGTAAATGAGCCGTGTGTGCCGGCGCCGAATGCAGCGCGCCGCGCCCGAGGCTCAGAGAAATTCGCGCGCCTTGTACAGGGCGCGGAACGGCAGGCCGGCCGCGGCGAAGGTCTCTGCGGCGCCTTCCTCGCGATCGACCATGGTGAACACCAGCGACACATTGGCGCCGGCCTCGCGCAGAGTCTCGACGGCCTTCATCGCCGAGCCGCCCGTGGTGGTGACGTCCTCGACCACGACGATACGCTTGCCGGCCAATGTCTCGTCGCGGGTCAGGCCTTCGATGGCGAGCTTGGCGCCGTGCTCCTTGGGCTTCTTGCGCACGAAGAAAGCGGCGATCGGGTGGCCCTTGATCCAGGAAATCTGTGCGATCGCGCCGGCCAGCGGCACCGCGCCCATTTCCAGTCCGCCGATATAGTCAAAGCCTTCGTCCTTCAGCGCCTCATAGGTGAGCTCGGCGAGCAACGTGGCGCCTTCCGGGTCCATCATGGTCGGCTTGAGGTTGAAGTAGAAATCGCTCTTGCGGCCGGAGGCCAGCGTCACCTCGCCGCGGCCGAACGAGCGCCTGCGGATGATCTCGAGGAGGCGGGCGCGGGAAGCGGATTTCGACACGGCGGTTTCCCCTGAGGGTCTCTGAAGCTTGGGTGGCGCAATCTATCGAGGCGACGAGGCCGAAGCCAGCGGCCAGCATGTCTCATCAACAGAGCTACGTTTGGCGCTGCGGCCGGTTTCGGGCTACTGGGAAGCCAGCCTGCTTGCAAGAGAATTCCCGGGAAGGACCGCCCATGACGATCGAACTGCACACCTGGAACACGCCGAACGGCCGCAAGATCTCGGTCGCATTGGAGGAGATGGGCCTGGCCTATCGGGTGATCCCGGTCGACATCACCAAGGGCGCCCAGATGGCGCCTGCGTTCCTGGCGATCAGCCCGAACAACAAGATCCCGGCCATCGTCGATCCAGACGGCCCGGTCGGCCAGCCGGTCAGCGTGTTCGAGTCGGGGGCGATCCTGCTCTATCTGGCTGAGAAGACGGGACAGTTCCTGCCGAAATCCCTGGCCGGGCGGATCCCGGTCTATGAATGGCTGATGTGGCAGATGGGCGGCTTCGGCCCGATGCCAGGCCAAGTGCACCATTTCATCGCGCTCGAGAACGAGCAGGACCGCGCCTACGGCCTCAAGCGCTACATGGCTGAAACCGTCCGCCTGTATGGCGTGCTCGACCGCCGGCTGGCGTCGCATGAATTCGTCGCCGGCGATCTCTCGATCGCCGATTTTGCCATCCTCGGCTGGGCCTGGCGCCACCCCCGCCACAAGGTCGACCTCGCCGACTTCCCCCACGTCAAGCGCTGGTACGATGCGCTGATGGCCCGCCCGGCCGTGAAGCGCGGCATGGAGGCGAAGCTGGATTGAGTGAGGCTGCGCGACGCAGCCCCACAAGCCGGCTCCATCGTGCCATGACCAAATCGTCGTCCTGAGGGTTTCGCACCGAAGCCGGAGCTGCACATTGGCCATGAGCAGCGTGCTCATGGAGAGGGCTAGGAATTCGCCGCAGAGGCAGTGGGCCCCCTCTCCCCGCAAGCGGGGTGAGGTGAAGACCAGCTTTGCGGCCGCCGGCTGCGTGCTCATGGAGAGGGCCTGTCACAGGCGGGCCTCTCGAACCATGGCCGCAAGGGGGATGGCAACTCCCGGCCATTGACGCTTGAGCGCTGCCTGCGACTGGGCGGAGCCGCGAGCGGAATTCCGATGTCCGCACCATGCATCGAAATCGTCAGGTCGCCGCGGGCGGCGCGACGTTCAGGCGATCCGCGAGGCCGCCGCCGCGGTCAAGCACGCCGGCCATGCTCAGCAACAGGCCAACGAGCAGGATCGCCGCCACGAACGGCACGGCGTAGCTGATCATCGCGAGCACGGTCGCTCCCAGGGCGACGGTCAGCCCGATCTCCAGCGGCGGGATCGGCTCGTTCGCGTCGGTCCGCACCTTCCAGTGCAGCATGATCGCTGCCGCGACCATCGGCATGTCGTAGATCATCGCATAGGGCGTCACGATGATGCTGCCGACGGCGATCAGCGCGATGGTTCTGGTGTCGATGCCGCGCCGGCTCGCCCGCCAGATCAGCATGGCGACGAGGCACGAGAGGATGAGTTGGAGTCCGTAGCCGATCGCGGGCGGCGCACCGCTGGAATGCGTGCCTGCGATCACCGTTGGCATCATGTGATCGAGGCTGGCCTGGTTGGCCTGCAGCAGCGCCTGATAGCTCGGGAAGCGCGCGATCCATTGCAGCCAGATCGATCCGTCGATGGTGGCGCTGGTGATCACGACGACGATCAGCGTCGTGACGATTGCGACCCCGATGGCCCGCCAATTCCGTGAGGCCAGCAGCACGACCGGCATCAGCAGCACGAATTGCGGCTTGTAGGCCAGCAGGCCGAGCAGGATGCCGGCGATTGCCGGGCGCGTCGCGAGCAGCCGCAAGCCGCCGATCAGTAGCGCAGCGGAGAGGAAGCCGTTCTGGCCGGTGATCGCGTTGATCAAGGTCGTCGGCGCGGCGAGCAGCGCGAGGCCAGACAGCGAGCGCCAATCGCGTCCCAGGCTTGCCAGGGCGTAGAGCACGAAGGTGACCGCGATCCAGCAGACATAGGCGGCCGGCAGCGCCATCATGCCGAGCGGGATCAGCGCGAGCAGGAAAGTCGGCGGATAGGGATAAGGGAAGCCGCCGCCGGCGAGCGCCGGGTCCAGCTGCTGCTGATAGGCGGCAAGCGCGAACGGATCGTAGATGCTGGCCCCCTCCAAAGCCGCAAATTTGCCGAATGACCACAGGCCGGAAAAGTCGCCGAACGGCGGCTGCGGCGATGACAGCCACCAGTTAACGAGATAGGTGCTGTTGTAGAGCGCCAGCGCGACGAGCAGGATCAGCACGGCGCGCCGGTGGCGCGTAAGGCTGGAGGCTGCAGTTGATGTCGCGGTCATGGCGGTCGGCGTGCTGTGTGCATCAAGCGATGGGAGGCGTCACGCGATCGCTCGCTTGTCCATCCAGCGATCTTGCTGATCTCCGCTGCAAACGGCGTTACCAACGGCCGCGCCGCACGCGCCAATAGCCATCATGCTCAACGAAGGGTAAAGCCATCGAAGGCAGCGAAGCTGGTGCGGGTGATGAGCTCCGCGTCGCCTCGGCCTGCATGTGTCTCATGCGCAAACTGCCCGTCGAGCTACTTTGTCGCAGGCTGGGCACGTTGCCCCGTCGGGCAAATCAGGTGGAGACTTCCGCGCATCCCGCCGCCGCATGAGGGGCGCTTCGCGAACGTCACGGATCGTTGGCAGTGGGATGCGATGGGCATGTCTTGCTGCAGCATGGTTCGGCCATGCGGACGAACAGCGGGGCATGCACGGTCAAGTCGCGCGGTCCTGATATCCCGATGCTGATATCAACTCACGGCGGAGCGCTCGCTTCGCGTGGGGATGGTGGCCAACAAGCCCGGCGCGCCAGGGAGAACGCGAAGCAGCCGTTAAAGCCGTCGCGCAGGGAGGGCCGGGTCTGTCCGGCTGAACCTGTGGTACCTGCCGCCTGCATTTTTTTCCGCAGGCGGGCCGCAGGCCTCAGCCGAGGCCCGGCCTTCCCTGCGCCCTCATCGAATTCTCGAGGGCGGGAGCCCACGCAGCACTCGGGCGGATCACGCCGCGAGACAGCGAGCCCGCGCCTACTCATCCGATCCACTTATCGATGGACTTGCCTGATGCACAGCCGACTTGTGCCAAGGAACTCACTGCCCACCCTCCCATGGAGGGGGAGGGTCGCCTGTCATGAGCGCAGCGAATGGCAGGTGGGGTGGGGTGATCTCTCCACGTACTCCAGCGTGTGCGGAGACATCACCCCACCCCGCTCGCCCGCTACGCGTGCGACCGATCCTCCCCCTCCAGGGGAGGGTGGCAGCCTGCTCGGGGTTGATTGCTGCGCTTGTATTGACGGAGGAGAGCGCTACGCGCGTCGCTCAATGCGCTTCATCCCAATTGTCAGCGGCCCGTGCATCGACGTGCAGCGGGACCGACAGCAACACGGCGGGAAAGGGCGCGTCCTGCATCACGTGCTGCACGACCGGCAAGGTCGCGGCGACCTCGTCGTCCGGCACCTCGAAGATCAATTCGTCATGCACCTGCAGCAGCATCTGTGCGGAGAGCTTCTTTGCAGCCAGCGCGTCCTCCACCCGCGTCATCGCGCGCCGGATGATGTCCGCCGCGGTGCCCTGCAGCCGGGCGTTGATCGCGGCGCGCTCGTTGAAGGCGCGCACCGAGGCGTTCGACGCCTTGATCTCGGGGTAATGACATTTGCGGCCGAACAGCGTGGTGACATAGCCGTGCTTGCGGCAGAACTCCTTCGTCGCATCCATGTAGTCGCGGATGCCGGGGAAGCGCTCGAAATAGCGCTTGATATAGGCCGAGGCCTCCTCGCGGGCGATGCCGAGCTGGTTGGCAAGGCCGAAGGCGGAGATGCCGTAGATGATACCGAAATTGATCGCCTTCGCCCGTCGGCGCACCTCGCTCGGCATGTCCTTGATCGGCACGCCGAACATCTCCGACGCGGTCATCGCGTGAATGTCGAGGCCATCCTTGAAGGCCTGCTTCAGCACCGGAATATCGGCGATCTCCGCCAGCAGCCGCAGCTCGATCTGCGAGTAGTCCGCCGACACCAGCTTGTGGCCGGGCGTGGCGATGAAGGCGCGGCGGATCTTGCGGCCATCCTCGGTGCGCACCGGAATGTTCTGGAGATTCGGTTCGTTCGACGACAACCGTCCCGTCGTGGTCGCAGCGAGCGCGTAGGTGGTGTGCACGCGCTGGCTCTGCGGATTGACATAGGTCGGCAGCGCATCGGTGTAGGTCGATTTCAGCTTCGAGACCTGGCGCCATTCCAGGATCTTGCGCGCGAAATCATTGCCCTGCTCGGCAAGGTCATCGAGGATCGAGGCGGAGGTCGACCAAGCGCCGGTCTTGGTCTTGGTGCCGCCGGGCAGGCCCATTTTGCCGAACAGAATGTCGCCGATCTGCTTGGGGCTGCCGACATTGATCGGCTCGCCGGCCAGCTCCTGCAGTTCGGCCTCGACGCGTGCCGCGGTCTGGGCAAAATCACCCGACAGCCGCGACAACACTTGGCGGTCGATCGCGATGCCCCTGCGCTCCATGCGCGCCAGCACCGTCACCAGCGGCCGCTCCAGCGTCTCGTAGACTGCGGTCATGCGCTCGGCCACCAGCCGCGGCTTCAGCACCCGCCACAGCCGATGGATGACGTCGGCCGCCTCGGCCGCATGCGCTGTCGCGCGATCGATGCCGACCTGCTCGAAGGTCAGCTTGTTCTTGCCGCTGCCGACCAGCTCGCCTTCCCCGAGGACAGCGTGCGCGAGCACGTGCTCCGCCAGCGACTCGAATTTCTGCGAACCCCGCCCGGCGTCGAGTGCGTAGCTCATCAGCTGAATGTCGTCGATGTTCGCAAGCGTGATGCCGTGTTGCGCCAGCAGCACGGCGATGAATTTGATGTTGAAGCCGATCTTGAGAATGCCGGCCGATTCCAGCACCGGCTTCAGCGCAGCCAGCGCGTCGCGCTCCTTGATCTGGTCCGGGGCGAGGCCGGCATCGAACAGGCCGCCGCCGTCGCCGGCCTGGCGATGCGCCAGCGGAATGTAGCAGGCCTCGTTGGGCGCCAGCGCCAGCGCGATGCCGCACAGGCTCGCCTGCATCGGATCGATCGAATTCGCCTTGACATCAAGGGTGAGGCGGCCGAGATCATGGACGCGCGCAATCCAGGCGTTCAGCTCGGGCAGGCCCCGGATCGTCTGATACTTTTCGCGATCGATGCGCGCGCTCTTCGCCGCCTCCGCACGCGCCTCGGCGAGGTTCACCGGTGTGCCCTTGCTCATCGCCGATTTGTCGGTGCGCGGATCCCCCGTTTTCGGAGCAGCGGCCGCCGGCTTGCCCGGAGCGCTCGCCCCCGCGCTGGCAGGAGCGGGCGCGGGGACGGCTGGGCTGCCGCCGCTCTTGAGCTGCTGATCCGCCGCGACCTCGGCCGGATCGATCTGCGAATACTCGGCCACCCTCCGCGTCAGCGTAGTGAACTCCATCGCCTTCAGGAAGGCGATCAGCTTGCGCGGATCGGGCTCGTGCACCGCGAGGTCGTCCAGCGGCACATCGAGCGCGACATGGTCGTCGAGCAGTACCAGCTGGCGCGAGATCCGCGCCTTTTCGGCATTCTCGATCAGCGCCTCGCGGCGCTTCGGCTGCTTGATCTCGGCGGCGCGCGTCAGCAGTCTCTCGAGATCGCCGTAGTCGTTGATCAGCTGCGCGGCGGTCTTGATGCCGATGCCGGGCACGCCCGGCACGTTATCGGTGGAATCGCCGGCCAGCGCCTGCACCTCGACGACCTTCTCAGGCGGCACGCCGAATTTCTCGATCACCTCGGCGATGCCGATGCGGCGGTCCTTCATGGTGTCGTACATCGTGACGCAGTCGTTGACGAGCTGCATCAGGTCCTTGTCGGACGACACGATGGTGGTGGTGGCGCCACGCTCGCAGGCGAGCCGCGCATAGGTCGCGATCAGGTCGTCGGCCTCGTAGCCGGCCTGTTCCAGGCAGGGCAGATCGAAGGCATGCACCGCCTCGCGGATCAGCGCGAATTGCGGGATCAGGTCGTCTGGCGCGGGCGGCCGGTGCGCCTTGTAATCGGCATAGATCTTGTTGCGGAAGGTCACTTCCGACTTGTCGAACACGATGGCCAGATGCGTCGGCCGGTCGGCCTCGGGCATGTCACGGAGCAGCTTCCACAGCATGTTGCAGAAGCCGAGCACGGCGTTGACCTGCAGCCCGTCGGATTTGCGGTTCAGCGGCGGCAGCGCGTGATAGGCGCGGAAGATATAGGACGAGCCGTCGACCAGGAACACATGGTCGCCTTTGGCCGCACCTTGGGTGGCGGGCGCAGGGGGCGCGGGCGTGACGGCGGCTTTCTGGGGAGCTTTGGACATGGCCGCAATGTAGGGAATTTAGCCCGGATTGACACCCTCGGAACGGCAGAATCCGGATCGTTCCCCACGCAAATCGGGCTCGTCTCTTCGCTCTGTGCGGCCCATACATTGCGCCGTTGTCCCGGGGCGGCGCCCGACCAGCGCCACGCGTGGCCGGGCTGGCCGGGGACGACACTGGGCTTGGCGCTACTCCGCCGGCTGCAAAACGGCTTTCGGCTTCGGCGGGGCGATCCAGAACGCGATCGGGCGCTCGAACAGAAAGCGGGCGCCGAAGCTCAGGGCGAGTCGCCAGATCGCGAGCGCGCCGAGCACGCCCGCGATGGTGACGAGCAGGGAGATCGTGCCGATGTCAGCAATGACGCCCGTCTTCAGCAGAACCGTGCGCGTGGCCGCCATCGGCAGGAAGAAGGCGAGATAGATCACGATGGAATGTTCGCCGCAAAACCGCAGCGCATTGAGCAGCTGCGCGCGGGCGAGCAGCGTGCCTGCGATGATGATGGCGACCGCACCGGCATAGCCGAGCAGCAACGAGATCGCCGGCCATTCGCTGACGCCGAAGCTGACGAGGCTCTGGTTGATCACCGCCCAGGCGAGCAGTCCGGCGATGGCGATCAGGGGCTGGGACCGCGCCCGCTCCGACAGGGCGAAGATGTAACGCGCAAACAAATAGCCCGAGTAGATGTAGACGAAGCGGGCGCAGAACTCGTCGATCACGGTCCAGCCCGTCGCGATATGCGTCATTTCGAGACCGGCAGCAAAGCCCCAGATCACCGGCGCCGGCACCTTGCGTGTCAGCTTGATGACGACGAAGAAGATCGGCAGCAGATAGATGAACCACAGCGTGCCGAACGGCTCGATGAAGGATTCGAGATAGAGATAGCCGGCATGCGGCCAGCCGCCCGTGGCCGCGAACGCCGGGGCCTTGAAGCCGAATTGGATGGTGACCCACAGAACGTAGAAATAGGCGAAGTGGACGACCTTACGGTCCAGATAAGTGCGCCAGTCGCGGTCGATCACCAGCGGCAGGAACAGGCCCGAGATCAGGAAGAAATCCGGCATCCGGAACGGCTTGGCGAAGGCGACGACGGCGTGCATGAAGCCGGTTTCGCCCGCGGCGAGTTCGACCCCGAGCACCGAATGCATCATCACGACCATGATGATGCAGATGCCCTTGGCGTAGTCGACCCAGTCGATGCGCGCCTCGGTTCCAACCGTCTGCGGCGTGCCATTTGCGGTCATGCGGTCCCCCTGTGGCGCGGAGCTGCCGCATTGTCGGGCAGAGCTGTTAATACTCCCTGCCTGTCATCCAAACGTCATGCCGTTTTCTAAATTCCCCTTGACCCGCAATTGGTCTAAGAGGCGGGTGCATTAACCATGAAGGATGGGTTTTCATGCGAATTGCGATGATCGGCACGGGTTATGTGGGGCTGGTGTCCGGTGCCTGCTTCGCCGATTTCGGCCACCAGGTCACCTGCGTGGACAAGGATGAAAGCAAGATCGCCGCGTTGCATCGTGGAGAAATCCCGATCTTCGAGCCCGGGCTGGATGCTCTGGTCGCAGCCAATGTGAAGGCCAAGCGGCTCGATTTCACCACCGATCTCAAGCAGCCCGTCGCCGACGCGGACGCCGTCTTCATCGCGGTCGGCACGCCGTCACGGCGCGGCGATGGCCATGCCGACCTCACTTACGTCTATGCTGCCGCGCGCGAGATCGCGGCCTGCCTGACCGGCTTCACCGTTGTCGTGACCAAATCGACGGTGCCTGTCGGCACCGGTGACGAGGTGGAGCGCATCATCCGCGAGACCAATCCGTCGGCCGACGTCGTGGTCGCCTCCAATCCGGAGTTCCTGCGCGAGGGCGCTGCGATCCGCGATTTCAAATGGCCCGATCGCATCGTGGTCGGCACTGCCGACGAGCGCGGCCGCAAGGTGCTCGGCGACATCTATCGTCCGTTGTCGCTGAACCAGGCGCCGATTATGTACACGGCACGGCGCACCGCCGAGCTGATCAAATACGCCGCCAACGCGTTTCTCGCGACCAAGATCACCTTCATCAACGAGGTTGCCGATCTCGCCGAGAAGGTCGGCGCCGACGTGCAGGAGGTGGCGCGCGGCATCGGTCTCGACAACCGCATCGGCGCAAAGTTTCTGCATGCCGGGCCGGGCTTCGGCGGCTCGTGTTTCCCGAAGGACACGCGCGCGTTGATCAAGATCGCGCAGGACCATGACACCCAGCTGCGCATCGTCGAATCGGTGCTCGCCGTCAACGACAACCGCAAGCGCGCGATGGCCCGCAAGGTGGCGCACGCCGTCGGCGGCAATCTGCGTGGCAAGACGGTCGCCGTGCTCGGCCTCACCTTCAAGCCAGAGACCGACGATATGCGGGAGGCGCCGTCGATTCCGCTGGTGACCGGGCTGCTCGACATGGGCGCCAAGGTGCGCGCGCATGATCCGGTCGGCATCGAGCAGGCCAAGAAGGAGCTGCCGGAGATTGCCTATTACGACGACCCCTATGATTGCGCGACGGGGGCCGATGCGATCGTGCTCGTCACGGAATGGGTGCAGTACCGTGCCATGGATCTCGATCGCCTCAAGGAGGTGATGGCCCATCCCGTCGTGGTCGATCTGCGTAACGTCTATCGCCCCGAGGAGATGGCGGCGCACGGCTTCGTCTATGAGAGCGTCGGCCGGCCCGCGGCAAAGGAAGCGTGATGCGGCGTGTGTGACAGGCGTTGTCATACCCCGCGCAAGCGGGGTATCCAGGACGCCCGATCGTCGTCGTCCGCGAGATCGGCGTTTACTGGGTTGCCCGCCGCCGCGGGCAATGACGGATTCAGCGATTGCCTCTCCGCTTCGACACACCGTTGCCGATCGACGCCGTGCTGGACGAATTGTCCGGCACGCTCGAACGCAGCAACACGGCCGTGCTGGTCGCCCCGCCCGGCGCCGGCAAGACCACGCGAGTGCCGCTCGCGCTCCGCGATGCGCCGTGGGTGCGGGATCGGAAGATCATCGTGCTGGAGCCGCGCCGCATCGCGGCCCGCGCCAGCGCCGAGCGGATGGCGAAGTCGCTCGGCGAGCGTGCCGGCGACACCGTCGGCTATCGCGTGCGGTTTGGCTCCAAAGTGTCGCGGGCGACCCGCATCGAAGTCGTCACCGAAGGCATCTTCACCCGGCAGATTCTCGACGATCCCGAACTGACCGGCGTCGCCGCCGTGCTGTTCGACGAATTCCACGAGCGCTCGCTCGATGCCGATCTCGGCCTCGCGCTCGCCCGTGACGCGCAGCAGGGGCTGCGTGAGGATCTGCGCATCCTGGTGATGTCGGCAACGCTCGACGGCGCCCGCGTCGCCAGGCTGCTCGGCGATGCGCCGGTGGTCGAGAGCGAGGGCCGCGCTTTTCCGGTCGAGACGCGCTATGTCGGCCGCAAGCCGGATGCGCCGGTCGAGCGCCAGATGGCCGAGACGATTGCCAGCGCGCTGCGCGCCGACGCCGGCTCAGTGCTGGCGTTCCTGCCCGGCGCGGCCGAGATCCGGCGCACCCAGACGATGCTTGCCGAGCGTGTCCACGATGCCAGCGTCGAGATCGTGCCGCTGTTCGGTGCGCTCGATGCCGCCGTCCAGGACCGCGCCATCTCGCCGGCGCCGAAAGGCGGCCGGAAGGTGGTGCTGGCGACATCGATCGCCGAGACGTCGTTGACCATCGAGGGCGTGCGCATCGTGGTCGATTCCGGCCTCGCCCGCGTGCCGCGTTACGAGCCGGATATCGGTCTGACGCGGCTTGAGACGGTACGGGCCTCGCGCGCTGCGGTCGATCAGCGCCGCGGCCGTGCCGGCCGGACCGAGCCCGGCGTCTGCTACCGGCTCTGGGACGAGCCGCAGACGGCCTCGCTGGCCGCTTATACACAGCCGGAAATCCTGAGCGCCGATCTGTCCTCGCTGGTGCTCGATCTCGCGCAATGGGGTGTCAGCGATCCCGCCACATTGAGCTTCCTCGATCCGCCGCCGCAGCCGGCCTGGAAGGAGGCCCGTGATCTCCTGAACGAGCTTGGTGCGCTCGATGGCGATGGAAGGCTGACGGATGAGGGCCGGCGGCTGCGGGCGCTGGCGCTGCCGCCGCGGCTTACCCGCATGATCGTCGATGCCGCCGAACATGGCGCCGCGGCGCAGGCGGCGGACATCGCGGCCATCCTGACCGAGCGCGGTCTGGGCGGTGACAGCGTCGATCTGGAGGTCAGGCTCGACCAGCTCCGCCGCGACCGCTCGGCGCGGGCGCAGAGCGCGCGCGATCTGGCGCGGCGCTGGGCGCAGCAGGTCGCGACCTCTTCCTCGCCACGAGATGACGGCGAGCTGACGACCGGCCTGATGCTCGCTTTCGCCTTCCCCGATCGGGTTGCGCGCAACCGCGGCAATGGCAGTTTCGTGCTGGCGAACGGCCGCGGCGCGGTTGTCGAGCAGACGTCGTCACTGGCACGGGTGCCCTATATCGCGGTCGGCGAACTGACCGGAACGGCGGCGAGCGGCCGCATCCTGCTCGCGGCGCCGCTGGCGATCGAAGACATAGAGCGGCACTTCGCGGCTCACATCGAAGCCAAGGACGAGGTCGGTTTCGATCGCGAGGCCATGACCCTGCGCGCGCGCCGCCGGCGCAAGCTGCACGCGATCACCCTGGCCGACGCGCCGGTCGCGCTGACGCCGTCGGAGGAGACCGCGCACATTTTCGCGGATGGGATCTGCGCGGCCGGCCTCGACCGACTGCCCTGGTCCAAGGCTGCCCAACAATGGCGGGACCGGGTGATGTTCCTGCGCAAGGCGGAGGGCGACAGCTGGCCGGATCTGTCCGACACCGGCCTGATCGAGCGCCGCGAGGACTGGCTGGTGCCGCTGCTCGCGGACAAGACCGCGCTCAAGGACATCTCACCCGGTGACGTTTCCGATGCGGTGATGGCGCTGCTGCCCTGGGATCTGCGTGCGCGGCTCGACCGGGAGGCGCCGACCCATTTCGAGGCGCCGACCGGCACCATGCTGGCCATCGACTATGAGGCGGAGCAGGGTCCGACCATTGCGGTGCGCTTGCAGGAGCTGTTTGGCCTCAACACCCATCCGTCGATCGCCAGGGGGGCCGTTCCGCTGGTGCTCGAATTGCTGTCACCCGCCCAACGGCCGGTGCAGGTGACGCGCGATCTGCCCGGCTTCTGGCGCGGCTCCTACGCGGCCGTGCGTTCCGACCTGCGCGGCCGCTATCCGCGCCATCCATGGCCGGACGATCCCGCCACCGCGCAACCGACCCGGCGGGCGAAGCCGCGCGGCACCTAGCCGATGCAAATTATACCGCCAAATCGCCTATGTTAACGCTTCGCTCATCGTTTTCGCCAAAATGGCACGGGCAGCCGGTCTGTCGCCGTCGCTCTCCAGCGGCTATGATGATCAAGTTGGTTGCGGGGTAAAGTTGGGCGTTGCGTGATGCGTAACATAATGATCTTCGCCGCCGTTCTTGTCGGCCTCGGCACCTTCATGGCGCAGCTGGCCGACCGCCTGACGCCCGCGCCGGCATCAGCCACGCCCGCGGTGCGCGCCGCCACGCTCGAATCGGCGGCTGCCGGCCAGCGCAGCCTGAGCATTCCGACCGATCGTCGCGGCCATTTCCGGGCCGACGGGCGCATCGACGGCCAGCGTATCAGTTTCATGGTCGATACCGGCGCGTCGATGGTGGCTCTCAATGAGAGTTCTGCCGCCCGCTTTGGCCTGCGCCCGGCGCGCGGCGACTACACCGCCAACGTCACCACCGCGAACGGCACCGTGAAGGCGGCGCGGGCGAGGCTCGCAATGGTCGAGCTCGGCGAGCTCACCGTGCGCGATGTGGAGGCATTGGTGCTGCCCGACACGGCGTTGTCGGAGAACCTGCTCGGCCTGTCCTTCCTGTCCAAGCTCAAGCGCTTTGCCTATGCCAACGGCGAGATGGTGCTCGAGCAATAATTCATCTGCGGGATCACCTGTTCCGGCCTTTATTCCGACGGACACGACGCGTCTTAACGCATCTCGACGAATCCGGACTGTCGGCCTTCCGCTTGCTTGCCAGTTTCGGTAAGGCTCTATCGTCCATTTCCGAGAAGGCGTATTTCCATGTCGTTTCCCAAGCCCAAGCCTGTCCTGGTTCCCAACACCTACGCGTTCGAATCCGAGCCGATGGTGAAGCCGACCGGCTTTCGCGAATATGACGCGCGTTGGCTGTTCAACAAGGAAATCAACCTCATGGGCGTGCAGGCGCTCGGCATGGGGTTGGGCGCGCTGATCGCCGAGCGCGGCGTGAAGCAGGAGATCGTCACCGGCCACGATTTCCGCGGCTACTCCGCCTCGATCAAATATGCGCTGATCTCCGGCCTGATGGCGGCCGGCTGCAAGGTGCACGATATCGGCCTCGTCGTCACGCCGATGGCGTATTTTGCCCAGTTCGAGCTCGACGTGCCCTGCGTCGCCATGGTGACCGCCTCGCACAACGACAACGGCTGGACCGGCGTGAAGATGGGCGCCAACCGGCCGCTGACTTTTGGCCCGGAAGAGATGACCCGGCTCAAGGAGATCGTGCTCAACGCCGAGTTCAGGAACGGCGGCGGCGGCTCCTATCAGTTCCACGAGAATTTCCCGGCGCGCTACATCGCCGACCTCACCAATCGGCCCAAGCTGAAGCGCAGACTGAAGGTCGTGGCCGCCTGCGGCAATGGCACCGCGGGCGCGTTCGCGCCGCAGGTGCTGGAGGCGATCGGCTGCGAGGTGATCCCGCTCGACACGGAGCTCGATCACACCTTCCCGAAATACAATCCCAATCCCGAAGACATGGAGATGCTGCACGCCATCCGCGATGCCGTGCTGGCGCACAAGGCCGATGTCGGTCTGGGCTTCGATGGCGACGGCGACCGCTGCGGCGTGGTCGACAACACCGGCGAGGAGATCTTCGCCGACAAGGTCGGCGTGATGCTTGCTCGCGACATGTCGGCGATCCACAAGGACGCGCAGTTCGTTGTCGACGTGAAGTCCACCGGCCTGTTCATGACCGACCCGGTGCTGCAGGCGCAGGGCGCGAACACCGCCTATTGGAAGACAGGCCATTCCTACATGAAGCGCCGCACCAACGAGCTCGGCGCGCTTGCCGGCTTCGAGAAGTCGGGTCACTTCTTCTTCAATCGCCCGTTCGGCCGCGGCTATGATGATGGTCTGGTCTCGGCGATCGCGATCTGCGAGATGCTCGATCGCGCGCCGGGCAAGTCGATGGCGGATCTGAAGGACGCGCTGCCAAAGACCTGGTCGTCGCCGACGATGTCGCCGCATTGTGGCGACGAGGTCAAATATGGCGTCGTCGACGCCGTGGTGAAGCACTTCCAGGCGCTGCAGCAGCAGGGCGGCAAGGTGGCCGGGCAGCCGATTCGCGATCTCGTGACCGTCAATGGCGTCCGCGTCACGGTGGAGGACGGCAGCTGGGGCCTCGTGCGGGCGTCATCGAACAAGCCGGAGCTCGTCGTGGTGGTCGAAAGCCCGGTGTCCGAGCGTCGCATGCACGACATGTTCGAGGCTGTGAACGTCGTGCTGCGGACGCATCCCGAGGTCGGCGCCTACAATCAGACGATCTGACCAAGCTCAGACCGGCGGCACCGGCAGCGCCGTCACCGACTTGATCTTCTCCATGGCGAAGCGCGAGGTGACGTTCTTGAGCGGCACCGCGCTGATCAGCTTCTTGTAGAACACGTCGTAGCTCTGCATGTCCGCGACCACGACGCGCAGCATGTAGTCGACGTCGCCTGCCATCCGGTAGAATTCCATCACCTCCGGCATCGAGCTGACGGCCTCGGCGAATTTTTTCAGCCAGGCCTCGGAATGGTCGGCGCTCTCCACCGAGACGAATACGGAGATGCCGAGGCCGATCTTGTTCTGATCGACCAAAGCCACTCGCCGCAGGATCACTCCGTCGGCCTCCAGCCGCTGGATGCGCTTCCAGCACGGCGTCGAGGACAGTCCAACCCGGTCGCCGATCTCGGCGACCGATAGCGAGGCATCCTCCTGCAGGACCATCAGGATCTTGCGGTCGATGGCGTCGAGCCGGCGGTTGGCTTCGGGGGGCTGGGCGGAGACGTCGGACATGGAGAAATTTGTTCCATAGGAAGGTCGGGAAACCCTCATATAGAGAAAAACGTTCCAAGGCAAGGATCGGCCGTTCAGGCCGCCCATGCGGTCTCGGGCGAGAGGTCGATCGGCGTCGCGATGGACTTCAAATACCCTTATGCGCCGTCTTTGAGCCAGCGGCCGACCAAATGGTGGGCAATCGCGAAGGGATGCGGTCCCGCCAGTCCGTCCGGATGCTGCCGTTGCAGCATCAGCCGGGCCTCGTCGCGGTTGAACCAGCGCACATCCTCGAGCTCGTTGCGGTCGATGACGATGTCCTCGTTCAAGGCCCGCGCGCTGCAGCCGATCATCAGGGACGAGGGATAGGGCCAGGGTTGCGTCATGTAATAGGAGACGTCGGTGCAGCGGATGCCGGACTCCTCGAACACCTCGCGACGCACCGCGTCCTCGATCGTCTCGGCGGCCTCGACAAAGCCGGCGAGGCACGAATACATGCCGGCCGGGAACTGCTTCTGACGGCCGAGCAGGCATTTGTCGCCGGACGCGACCAGCGAGATCACGACTGGGTCGGTGCGCGGAAAATGCTCGGTCTTGCAATTCGGGCATTCGCGCTTCCAGCCGCCCTCGCGCATCGCGGTCTTGGTGCCGCAATTGGCGCAGAAGCCATGGCGCTGATGCCAGGACACCATGGACTTTGCCATCGCGATCGTCGCGAGTTGGTCGACAGGGATTGCGCCCTGCATGGCCATGCCGCGCAGCTCGGTCACCGCGACATCCTCGCGCCCGGCGAGCTTTTCGACCGCCGCCGGTGAGATGCCCATGCCGAACACGGCGGCGCCGTCCTGCAGGCCGAGGAAGATCGTCCCTGGATTGGCGCCGAATCCGAGCGCCTCGTCGATCGACAGCTGCGCCCGCATTTGGTCGCCGTCGCGCTTCAGCACCAGCGAATCGCGATGCACAACATAGGCCCGCGTCGATGGCTTGCTCTCGAACGTCAGCAGCTTGTCGTCATGGAAGCGCAGATGAGCGGCGCGGTCTATCGAGTGGCCGACGAAGGCCGGCTTGCCCAGCGGAAACAAGTCGAATGGCGACATCTCTCACCCTAACCAGATCTTGCGCCTGACTGCGCTGATGAACTGCTGAACCTCCTGCGCATCATGAGGCAGGGGCGGCGCGACGCCCCAGACCGGGCGCGGCCAGGCCACGTCGCTGGTCCGGCGTGCGATAATATGGATGTGCAGCTGCGGCACCATGTTGCCGAGGGCCGCTACGTTAAGCTTGTCGCACTTCGTGATCTCCTTGACCGCGCGCGAGACCCGCGTGATCTCGGTCATCAGCTGCGCCTGGGCGACCTCGTCGAGATCGATGATCTCGACCGCGCCCTCGCGGCGCGGCACCAGCAATAGCCAGGGATAGTTGGCGTCCTTGATCACCAGCGCGCGCGACAGCGGCAGGTCGCCGATATCGATCGTATCCTTCGCAAGTTGCGGATGCAGCGACCAAGCTGATTCGGGCATGCGGCAGGTTCCTGGCAGGCGGTCAGGCGGGGAGCTTTGACGGCACCTAAAGCCTTTCCGAGCTGCGGCACAAGCCCGCGGGGCCGGGGAGCGGACCGGCGAAGCTCGCGCTTGCTTTCCGGACCGTTTGGCCCCAAATAGGCAGCGGGAGATTGGCGGTGGACGAGCCACTCGCCAACCGGGTCAGGTCCGGAAGGAAGCAGCCCTAACGAGGTCCGGATCGGGTCGCTCGTCAGTCTCCTACCTGTTTTCTCGAGCGAATCGCGCAAAGATGGCGGGGACCCCGCGCAGGGCGGGCGCTCGACCGCACTCCGGTTGATTGCGTCGAGGCTGATTGCGTCGACGATCGCGATCGATGCCGGCCCGGAATACTCACTTGCGGATCGCTCGATGACTGACGCTGGCGCCCCACCTGTTCCGCCCGACAGCGCCGACGCTCCCGCCAAGCCGTACCGGGTTCTGGCGCGCAAATACCGCCCCTCCAGCTTCGCGGATCTGATTGGCCAGGAGGCCGTAGTGCGCACCGTCTCGAATGCGTTCGAGACCGGCCGCATTCCGCAGGCCTGGATCCTGACCGGCGTTCGCGGCGTCGGCAAGACCACCACCGCCCGCATCCTGGCCCGCGCCCTGAATTACGAGCTGCCCGACGGTTCTGTGAAGGGGCCGACCATCCACATGCCGGTGCTCGGCACCCATTGCCAGGCGATCATGGAAAGCCGGCACATGGACATCCTGGAGATGGACGCGGCGTCCCATACCGGCGTCGACGATGTCCGCCAGATCAATGACAGCGTCCGCTATGCGCCGGCCAGCGCGCGCTACAAGGTCTACATCATCGACGAAGTCCACATGCTGTCGACGGCGGCGTTCAACGCCTTCCTGAAGACGCTGGAGGAGCCGCCGGAACACGCCAAATTCGTGTTCGCCACGACCGAGATCCGTAAGGTGCCGGTGACGGTGCTGTCGCGTTGCCAGCGCTTCGACCTGCGCCGGGTCGAGGCCGACGTGCTGATGAAGCATCTCGCTGGGATCGCGGCCAAGGAAGGCGTGACCATCGAGCCGGAAGCGCTCGGCATCATCGCGCGCGCCGCCGAAGGCTCTGTGCGAGATTCGCTGTCGCTGCTCGATCAGGCGATTGCCCACAGCGCCGGCGAGGTCCGTGCCGACGATGTCCGGCAGATGCTGGGGCTCGCCGACCGCACCCGCGTCATCGACCTGTTTCATCATCTCGCCAGCGGCGACATCGCCGCCGCGTTCAAGGAATTCCGTGAACAGTACGACGTCGGCGCCGACCCCGTCGTGGTGCTGTCCGATCTGGCTGAGTTCGTGAACTTCGTCACCCGCGTGAAGGTCGTGCCGGCCACCGCCGACAACGTCGCCTTCAGCGAGACCGAACGGCTCCGCGCGCGCGATTTCGCCACCAAGCTGTCGATGCGCGTGCTGTCGCGGATGTGGCAGATGCTGCTCAAGGGCATCGCCGAGACGCAAGGCGCGACGCGGCCTGCCGCTGCTGCCGAGATGGTGCTGGTGCGGATCGCCTACGCGGCCGATCTGCCGACGCCCGACGAAGCCATTCGCATGATCGAGCAGAATGGTGGCGGATCACCTGTTGTCACCACTGGCGGCGGGGCGCGTCCTGCGCCTGCACCGAGCATGAGTGTAGGAGCTCCGCCGGTCATGAGTTCCGCGCCGATGCAGGCGCCGCGCGCGCAAGGGCCGACGCTGGCCGCGGTCGGCGGTGGCATGCGGCCGCAGGCGATGTCGTCGCAGCCATCGCCGGTTCAGCAGAATCAGTCTGCGCTGCGCCTGGCGAGCTTCCAGGAACTTGTCGCCCTCGCCGGCAAGAATCGCGACCTGATCACCAAGAGCGCGCTCGAGATGGATGTCCGGCTGGTCCGCTTCGAGGATGGACGGCTGGAGATCGCGCTGGAACGGACGGCGCAGCGATCGCTTGTCTCCGACCTCGGGCGCAAGCTGGAGGACTGGACCGGCCGCCGCTGGACCGTGATCGTATCCAACGAAGCGGGACAGCCGACCTTGCGCGAGCAGAATCTGCGCGCCAAGAGCGAGCGCGAGGCGGCGGCGGAAGCCGATCCGCGCGTCCAGGAGATCCTGGCGCGGTTCCCAGGTACCAAGGTGATCGAAGTGCGTCGGCTCGCCCACGAGCCGCCCGAATCGGACGCCAGTGCTGTCGAGCCGCCAGACGAGTCCGACGATGATGATGATGTCTAGGCTGATGACGAGGTGCTCCGATGGCTGACTTTCTCGGCATGATGAAACAGGCGGCGCAGCTGCAATCGAAGATGCAGGCGATGCAGGAGGAGCTCGGCGGCCTTGAGGTCGAGGGCATCTCCGGTGGTGGCCTGGTCGCCGTGCGCATGACCGCCAAGATGGAAGTGAAAGGCATCAAGATCGATCCGTCGCTCTTGAAGCCCGACGAGGCCGAGATCCTGGAGGATCTCCTGGTCACCGCGCATGGCGACGCGCGCCGCAAGGCGGAAGCGGCGATGCAGGAGAAGATGCAGGCCATCACCGGCAAGCTCGGCCTGCCGCCGGGCTTCGGCTTCGGTTAGTTCGTTCATGATCGTCGTGAACTGATGGCCGTCGCCGGTCCTGAAATCGAGCGTCTGATCCAGCTGCTTGCGCGCCTGCCCGGGCTCGGGCCGCGCTCGGCGCGGCGTGCCGCGCTGCATCTGATCAAGAAGCGCGAGGCGCTGATGGTGCCGCTCGCCTCGGCGATGCAGGTCGCGATCGAGCGCATCCAGGTCTGCAAGACCTGCGGCAACATCGACACGCAAAGCCCTTGCACGGTGTGCACCGACCCGCGGCGTGATCCTGCGATGATCGTGGTTGTCGCTGACGTTGCCGATCTCTGGGCGCTGGAGCGCGCGAAGGCGAGCAACGGCCGCTATCACGTGCTCGGCGGCACTTTGTCGCCGCTCGACGGTGTCGGCCCGCAGGACCTCACCATCGACGCGCTGGTGCAGCGCGCGCATGCGCCGGAGGTGTCCGAGATCATCCTCGCACTGAACGCGACGGTCGACGGCCAGACCACCGCGCATTACATCACCGACCTCCTGCAGGAGGCGAACGTCAAAGTCACGCGGCTGGCCCATGGGGTGCCGGTCGGCGGCGAGCTCGACTATCTCGACGAAGGCACGCTCTCGGCCGCGATGCGGCAGCGCACCTTGTTCTAAGCACAGACGGAAATGGAATGATGACGACATGCGGATTCGGCAAACGGCTGGCTTTGGGCGCGATTCTGATGGTGCTCTCGGTGCCGTCCGTGCTGGCGCAGCAGGGCGAAGTGCCGCAGAAGGCCGGCAAGCCGCTCAATGCTGGCGACGTCCTGTCCGGTGAGCTGAACGCGCTGAAGATCAGGAGTGCCAAGCCCGGGCAGCCGTCCGCCGCGTATCAGATCACCAGCGAGCCGCGCCGCCTGCCGCCGCCGAGCGGGCTGTGCAATCTCGAGACCGGCCCCGAGACGTTCCAGCTCGTCACCGCCAGCAATGCTCAGGCCTCGCAGCTCAAGGGCCTGCTCGGCAAGCAGATCGCGGTGAAGGTCGATGAGATCGCCTGTGCCCAGGACGCGGGTCAGATCAGCGAGGCGGTCGTCACGAAGTGGAGCCTGGTGAAGCGGTGATCCGCGCGACCCTCGCTCGACCATCGTTTTTGCGCGATGAGTGCTTCTCCTCGCATTGACCGCCAAGTCTGCCGCGCCGAGCCGCCGAGGAGAGAGGACGATGCCGTTCATCCACGATCAATCTGACATCGAATGGCCGGAGGACGGATCCGATGCGCCGGATCCGCGCGTCAGCGATTTCGTTTACCTGCCTGCTCCCGAATATGGCGGGCCGCAGGAGCCGGTCCGGTTCTCACTGCAGCCGCCTGTCAGCGAGAGCACCGCATCTCCTGGGGCAGTCGAGCCGCAAAGGCGGAGCATTCTCGATCGTCTGCTCGGACGGCGGACGCCGCAAAGCCGGGTGATCCGTGACCGCGAGCGGCGGCGGCAGCTGCTGTTCGCGGCGCTCGTGCCGCCGCTGCGGGCTGCCGGCGCCAAGCGGGCCTATTGTCGCTACGATGGCGGCAACGACGAGGGATTTTCCTGGCTCGATCACTACGAGAGCGAAAGCGGGGATCGTCTCGACCTCGATGCGCTGGCCGCGCGGCTTCTCGCGATGGGCGTCCATGATCAGCTGCCCGCGATCGAATCCCGTTCCCAATCCGCGGCAATTTTCAAGCATCAGAAGCTCGCTGAGCTGCGTGACGTCGTTTCCGATCAATTGGTCGAGGAGTGGGCCATGCTGCTGCTCGGCGGAGGCTTCGGCACCGGCGAATATTGCATGTATGGCGCGTTCTGGGTGGATCTCGAAGCGTGCACAATCATCGATGACCGCAATGCCGATCCGGTCGTGAAGAACATCACGATCGCCGGGTAGAGGCGGCCATGGCGCATCCCTATCACCACGCGGTTCGTTCCGCCCGTCTGTTCGGGGGCGAGCCGGCCGACTATCAGGCGATCCACGACTGGTTCGACGAGAGCAAGGCGCATCTCGCCGACGTCCGCCACCGCGCCCTGCGTCACCACAGCGAAGGGATCTTCCTGTGCGAGGACATCTTTGGCGCGACCCTGACCAACAGTGTCGGCAAAGTCGTTCCCGTCAGGACGATCGGAGAGCAGCACGTCAAGGATGATCTGGGCTGGATTCCGACCGTCAAGGATTGGCTGCAGCACCTTGAGGTCCAGCCCTGGATGGGCCGAACGCCATTCCGTCCGCAGACCGACGAGCGGCAGTCTGCCGGCAAATCCAGTGTTCAGCAGCCACCGCAGGATGATGCCGCTTCGCCGGAGGGGTGACTGCCGCGGTCAGACCTTGGCCGGGCCCAGCGCTGCGAAATGCCCCCGGCGCTGCAGCCAGGCAAGCAGCACGAGGCTCGGGATCGCGACCAGCACGCAGATCACGAAGAATAGCGGCCATCCGGTGGCCTTCGCCACATAGCCTGCACCCGATGATAGATAGGTGCGCCCGACGGCGGCGAGCGCGGTGAGCAGCGCATATTGAGTCGCGGTGTGCAGCGGGTTCTTACAGAGCGCCGAGAGATAGGCGACGAAGATCACGGTGCCGATCGCGCTGGTGAAGTTTTCCGCGGAGATCGCCAGCGCCAGCGCCCATTGATTGACGCCGACGATTGCGAGCCATGAGAACGACAGATTGGCCAGCGCCTGCACCACGCCGCCGATCCAGAGACTTGTCGCGAGCGCATAGCGGCGGGCGACGAAGCCGCCGGCAAAGCCGCCGGCGAGAGTCGCGGCAAGGCCGACGCCCTTCACGATCGCGGCGTAGTCGACCTTGCTGAAGCCGAGATCGATCACGAACGGCGCGGTCATCGTGCCGGAAAAGGCGTCCGTGAACTTGAACAGCACGACGAAGGCGAGCGCCGCGAGCGCATCGCGCCGGCCGAGGAACTCCACGAAGGCGCCGGCGGCCGCATGCATCACGCGGGTGAGGGCAGTGTCTGCACCCATTTTCGCTTCCGCCAGCCTCGACTGCGCCGGCTCGGTCGCGGCTAACGCCGTGATCGTGCCGATCAGAACGAGCGCGGCCATCAAGACATAGCCCCACATCCAGGACGCCGGCCGCGGCAGCCCGCTGGTTTCGAAGGCGCTGACCACCACCAGCGCGCCAGCGGTCGAGACCAGCATGCCGATGCGGTAGGCGGCCACATAGGCCGCCATGCCAGCCGCCTGCTCGCTCTCCGGTAGGCTCTCGACGCGGAAGGCATCGACCACGATGTCCTGGGTCGACGACATCGCGGCCACCAGCACGGCGGCCGCCGCCACCATGACCGGGGCGCGCGCCGGGTCCGTCAGTGCCAGCAGCAGGATGGCGCCGATCAACAGCAATTGCGCGAACACCAGCCAGCCGCGTCGTCGCCCGAACGCGCGCGCCAGCAGCGGCACATGCAGGGCGTCCACCAGTGGCGCCCACAGGAATTTCAGCGTGTAGGGCGTGCCGACGAGGGCGAACAGCCCGATCGTGCCGAGGTCGACGCCGAGCTCGCGCATCCAGATCTGCAGGGTCGAGCCGGACAACGCCAGCGGCAGGCCCGAGGAAAAGCCCAGGAACAGCACGACCAGCACGCGCGGCTGCAGGTACACGGCCACGCTCTCGCGCCAGGTGGGTTCATTTGGCGCAGCAGCTACCGATTTGGATGTGACTTCAGGAGCAACCATCGAGTGTTGGTAGCAGATTTCGGCGGAGCCACAAGTAAAGCCGTCATCGCCCGGCTTGACCAGGCGATCCAGTATTCCAGAGGCCTATCCATCGCTTCCCGCAATCTCCGGATAGAGATCAATTCAGTTCGGATTGTCCTTCTCAATCAACGAAATCTTCCAGGCCCGCTGCCACTTCTTGAGTCGCTTCTCACGATGAATCGCTTGCTCGATCTGTTCGAAGACTTCGAAGTAGACAAGCCGGGTCACACTGTAGCGTTTGGTGAAGCTGTCGGAGGCCTTCGATCTGTGTTCGGCTACTCGCCGTACCAGGTCATTGGTGACGCCGATGTACAGCGTGCCTCCGATGTGGCTGGCGAGGATGTAAACGTAGTAAGGGCGGGTGCCCATCGGACGTCTCTGGAATACTGGATCGCCCGGTCAAGTATTTAGCCCGGAGACACAGCGGACACGTGACAATCTTGTCTGGATTGCCGTCTCGCGCAACAGATGCAGCCCATCATCACTCGCCCGCCTGCATGCGCCCCGCCAGCGGAAACAGATCCGGCGTCGTTCCTCCAGCAGGCGCAATCCGCGGCGACTCTACCGGCGCATCCTGCTTGCTGAAATCCAGCTCCTCGATGCGGGCGGCGCGCTTCTCGATCTTGTCGGCGGAGATCAGGATCTGGCGGATGTCCTCGCCGACATCGCCAAAATGCTTCTGCAGCTTGAGCACGCGCTCGCGCAGGCGGCCGAGATCGTCGCCGAGATGGATCACCTCGTTGCGGATCTGGTCGGCGGCATCGCGGATGCGCGCATCCTTCATAATCTGCTGCATCACCTGGATCGCCAGCATCAGCAGCGACGGCGACACCAGCACCACGCGGGCGCGATAGGCCTTCTGGATCACGTCGTCGAAGCCGTCATGGATCTCGGCATAGACCGACTCCGAGGGCACGAACATCAGCGCCGTGTCCTGCGTCTCGCCGACGACGAGATACTTCTCGGCAATGTCGTTGACATGCCGCAGCACGTCGCTGCGCAGGCGCTGGGCGGCGGCGCGCTTCTCCTCCTCCGTCTCTGCATCATGCAGCGCCGTGACGGCTTCCAACGGAAACTTGGCATCGATGCACAGCGGGCGCGCATCGGGCAGGAACACGACGCAGTCCGGCCGCCTGCCGCTGGCGAGCGTGTATTGGAAGGCGTAGCTGCCCTTGGGCAGCCCGTCCTGCACGATCGCCTCCATGCGCGCCTGGCCGAAGGCGCCGCGCGACTGCTTGTTGGCGAGCACGTCGCGCAATGTGGACACCTGCGTGGTCAGCTCGCTGAGGTCGCGATGGGCATTGTCGATGATGCCGAGCCGCTCATGCAGCACGCGCAAGGAATCCATGGTGTGGCGTGTGCTCTGCTCCATCGACTGGCCGACGCGATGGGTGACGGCATCGAGGCGCTCGTTGACGCTGCGGGCCAGGTCCACCTGCCGGCCGGCGAGCAGTTGCGCCATGGCATCGACCCGGCCGGACGCTTCGCTCTGGACCCGGATCATCTCGCCGAACCGTTGTTCGAGCTCATCGGTGCGAATCGCCTGCTGTGCGGCAAGCTCGGCGCCGCGGCGGCTGGACCGGGCGACGGCTGCCACGATCATCACGAGCAGCAGCAGCACCAGCACGCCAAATCCGATCAGCGCGTCACTGGCGCGCAGCGGAAGGTCGCCGATCATCACGATGACAGGATTGAGCGATTGGCTGGCGGTCATCACCCCCATCTATCCGATTCGCACTAGCTCGCGAACGAAGAGAGAACATTCGTGGTTAAGATCGGCTTAAGACGTATGGTTAACCAGACGTTGAAATTCATGGTTAGCGATGTCTTAACCCCGCGCCGTCACATTGACCGGGCCTGTTCCGGGGCTTAAATCGCGCGCCATGTCCCTACGAGAAATCATCATCCTGCCGGACAAGCAGTTGCGGCTGGTCTCCAAGCCTGTCGAGAAGGTCACGCCGGAGATCCGGCAGTTGGTCGACGACATGTTCCAGACGATGTACGACGCCCCCGGCATCGGGCTCGCAGCCATCCAGGTTGCGCAGCCGGTCCGCGTCATCACCATGGATCTGGCCAAGCCGGATGCCGGCGGCGAGACCAAGCGCGAGCCGCGGGTCTTCATCAATCCCGAGATCATCGCCAGGTCCGACGAGCTTTCGATCTATGAGGAAGGCTGCCTGTCGATCCCCGAATATTACGAGGAGGTCGAGCGGCCGGCGCGGGTCCGCGTCCGCTTCACCGATCTCGACGGCGTGCTGCGCGAGGAGGATGCCGAGGGACTCTACGCCACCTGCATCCAGCACGAGATCGACCATCTCAACGGCGTGCTGTTCATCGACTATCTGTCGAAGCTCAAGCGCGACCGCGTTCTGAAGAAGTTCACCAAGGCCGCCAAACGCGCGGGCGAGTGATCGACGAACTCTGTCCTCCGTCATGCCCGGGCTTGACCCGGGCATCCACGTCTTGCCTCTCGCGTTGGCGTTCAGACGTGGATGGCCGGGACAAGCCCGGCCATGACGCGGAGGATTCGGCAATGCAGGATCTTCCACCCGATGCCCCTTCGCCTGATCTTCATGGGCACGCCGGATTTCGCCGTGCCCACCCTGCTCGAGCTCGCCGGCCACGGCCACGAGATCGCGGCCGTGTATACGCGCGCGCCGAAGCCCGGCGGCCGTCGCGGCCTGGCTCTGGTGCCGACGCCGATCGAGACCGAGGCGCGACGGCTCGGCATTCCCGTGTTCACGCCGAAGACGCTGAAGACCGAGGAGGCCCTGACCGCGTTTCGCGCCCATCAGGCGGATGCAGCCGTGGTCGTGGCCTATGGCATGATCCTGCCGCAGGCGATTCTCGATGCGCCCAAGCTCGGCTGCTACAACCTCCATGCCTCGCTGCTGCCGCGCTGGCGTGGCGCCGCGCCGATCAACCGCGCCATCATGGCTGGTGACGCCGAGACCGGGGTCATGGTGATGAAAATGGATGTCGGGCTCGACACCGGCGACGTCGCGATGGCCGAGCGCCTGCCGATCACCGATGCGATGACCGCGTCCGACCTGCACGACCAGCTGGCGCGGATCGGCGCCGACCTGATGGTGCGCGCCCTGGCCGCGCTGGAGCGCGGCGGCCTGACGCTGACGAAGCAGGCCGAGGCGGGCGTCACCTACGCAGCGAAGATCGAGAAGGCGGAAGCGCGGATCGACTGGACCAAGCCTGCCCGCGCGGTGCTGCGCCACATCCACGGCCTGTCGCCATTTCCCGGCGCCTGGAGTGAGGTCACGCTTGATGGTGAAGCCGTGCGGTTGAAGATCCTGCGCTGCGCGCTTGCCGAGGGCAGGGGCGAGCCGGGCGCCGTGATCGACGAGCAGCTCACCATCGCCTGCGCCGACGGCGCCATCCGCGTCACCGAGCTACAGCGTGCCGGCAAGGCGCCGATGAAGGCTTCCGATTTTCTGCGCGGGACGCCGCTGAAGCGCGGTGCCCGTTTTGCGTAACGCTGTCATCCCCCGCGAAAGCGGGGTATCCAGTACGCCGAGACGTCCATTGTGAACCGCGAGACGTCGGCGATGACTGGATCGCCCGCCGGCGCGAGCGATGACGGCAGCAACCAACCGAATGCCCCGCTACAAGCTCACCATCGAATATGACGGCACGCCGTTCTGCGGCTGGCAGCTGCAGGAGACGCTACCGTCGGTGCAGGGCGCGCTGGAGGCGGCGGTGCAGGCGACCTGTGGCGTGCCGACCCGCGTGCACGGGTCAGGCCGCACGGATGCCGGCGTCCACGCCACCGGCCAGGTCGCGCATTGCGACATCGCCAAGGCGTTCCGGCCCGACAAATTGCGCGATGCGCTTAACGCGCATCTGCGGCCGAACCCGGTCGCGGTGCTTGAGGCCGAGATCGTTTCCGATACGTTCGAGGCACGCTTCTCGGCCCGTAAGCGGCACTATCGCTATCGGATCGTCAATCGACGCTCCAATCTCGCGCTTGAGGTCGGCCGTGTCTGGCGTGTGCCGCAACGGCTTGATGCCGATGCGATGCATGCCGCCGCACAGAGGCTGATCGGCAAGCACGACTTCACCACGTTCCGTGACACAGAATGTCAGGCGAAATCGCCCGAGAAGACGCTCGATCAGCTCGATGTCGTCAGGGATGGGGACGCGGTGACCATCCTGACCTCGGCTCGCTCCTATCTGCACAGCCAGGTGCGCTCGATGGTGGGATCGCTGGTGTGGGTCGGGCAAGGCCGCTGGAGTGCCGATGATCTCGCCGCCGCGCTGGCCGCGCGCAACCGAGCCGCCTGCGGTGTCGTGGCGCCCCCGGAAGGGCTGTACCTGGTCAAGGTGGATTATTGAAGCAGTCCTCAAGTGGAACTTTGGTGCTGTTAGTTGCGAATGACTATTCTAATTAGTTGCTTTTTTGCGTCGCAAGGCAGGGTTTCTTAACTCCAAATTGAAATCCTGGCTGCTATCCGGGCCTTGAGTTGCTGTTCAGCGAGGTCCGTCGTGCGCATTCGCCAAGTCTTCCTGCTCTCTCTGCTGCTCGGGGCCGTCATCGGCCTGCTCGCCACCGCGCTGTTTGCCTGGCAGCAGCTGGCCTCTCTGCAAGCTGCGAGGACAGCAGGGCGCGATGCGCAGCTGCTGGCCGCCATGCTGCGGCTGCCGGAGAAGTTGAATCTCGAGCGGGCCATGGTCAATCCGCGGCTGGCCTCGCCCAGTCCGGCGACCGCCGACGAGCTCGCTTCGCTGCAGAAGATCCTCCAAGGCTCGGACGAAGCGTTCGCAAAGGCGCGAAGCCTCGCACAGTTGAGCGAAGACACCGCCGCGCTGGATTCGATTCAGCAGAAGCTGCGCGCGTTGCGCAGCTCCGCGCTCGATGCCGTCGCGCAGCCGAAGGCCACACGATCCGAAGTCATTGTCCGCGATTACGTACCGCAGATGTTCGCGATACAGGAGACGACCGGCAGCCATGTCGAAGGCATCGTCCGGCGAATTAATTCGGCCAATCCCGCGGTCGGCCAGTCGGCCAGACTCGCCGTGATCGGGTGGGATATGCGCGACTGGGCTGGTCGCGCCACCACGACCTTCATCCGCATGATCGCGACCAAGCAGCCGATGTCCGGTGAGCCGGCCGAGGCTCTCGCCATGTTCAAGGGACGGATCGAGCGGATCTGGTCGGCGGCCAAGCTCGCGGCTGCGGAGATCGATCAGAAGCCGATCTTCGCAGCCTTGTCGCAGGTGGAAGGCGGCTATTGGGCGCGTGGCGGCGAGTTCTATGCGTCCCAGGTCGCGCCGAACCGCGGCAAGGTCCTCGAGCTCGATCCCGATCAGTTTCTGCGCTCGATGTTCCCGATCCTCGACACGATCCTGCCGCTGCGCGATGCGGCGATTGCCGAGGCGCTCCGTCAGGGCGATCTCGCCATCGCCGAGTCGCAGACGCGCTTCGTGCTCGCGCTGGCCCTGCTGCTGATCAACGTGGCCGCTGCCGCGCTTGGCACCGTCTGGTTCAATGGCCGGGTGATCAAGCCGCTGTCCTATCTGACCGAGCTGATCGGACGCATCGCCAGCGGCGAGCGCGACGTGACGATCGCCTATCGCGACCGCACGGACGAGGTCGGCACGCTCGCCAACGCGATCGGCGTGCTCCAGGAGAAGTCCGCCGAGGCTGATCGGCTGGCGCTTCAGGGCGCCGATGCCGAAGCCCGTCGCGACGCGCGCCGGCAGAAGATCGAGGCGCTCACCGGCCGGTTCGGCGAGGTGATCGATACGCTGTGCGGCCGCCTGAGCGATGCCGCCAGCGGCCTGAAGCAATCCGCCGAAGCCCTGGACGGCTCCGCCAGCGCCACGGCCTCCCGTGCCACCGCGGTGGCCGATGCGGCGGCGCAGGCCACGGCCGGCGTCAACACCGTGGCCGCGGCCTCGGAGGAGCTGGATCATTCGATGAAGGAGATCACCCGGCAGATCGCGGAAGCGGCGTCGGAATCGTCGAACGCGACCAGCCAGGCGCTCGACACTACCGACAAGGTGCGCACACTTGCCGGCAGCGCGACACGCATCGGCGACGTCGTGCAGCTGATCCGCGCCATCGCTTCGCAGACCAATCTGCTCGCGCTCAACGCCACGATCGAATCGGCCCGCGCGGGCGAGGCCGGCAAGGGCTTTGCCGTGGTTGCCTCCGAGGTGAAGAGCCTGGCATCGCAGACCAGCAAGGCGACCGAGGAGATCGAGAGCCAGATTGCCGCAATCCAGAACGAGACCGGCAGCACCGTTGCCGCGATAGAGAAGATCGCGGCCGTCGTCAATACGATCAGTGGTGTCACGGGAGCAGTGGCAAGCGCGGTGGCCGAGCAGAGCGCCACGACACGGGAGATCGCCCGCAGCGTGCAGCAGACGGCCAGCGGCACCAACGATGTCTCGTCATCGATCGCGCTGGTGAGCGCTGCGGCTGCGGATACCCGTGGATCGGCACGGTCGTTGCTCGACTCTGCGGCGAGCTTGGCCGGGCAGGCCACGGACCTGCGCCGCGAGGTCGATCAGTTTCTGGCCGAGGTGAAGGCCGCCTGATCCGGATCAGGCGCGCCGCTCAGGCGAAATAGCGATCGAGAATGCCGCGATAGATCTTCGTCAAGGTGGCGATATCCGCGACGGAGGCCCGCTCGTCGATCTGGTGCATGGTCTGCCCGACCAGGCCGAACTCGATGACCGGGCAATAGCTCGCAATGAAGCGCGCATCCGAGGTGCCGCCGGTCGTGGAGAGCTCCGGCTTGCGCCCGGTCACGCTCTCGATGGCGGCCACGGCGAGGTCGGTGAACGGCCCCGGCTTGGTCAGGAACACTTTGGAGTTCGACGGCAGCCAGTCGATGCGGGCGCGGATGCGGTTGCCGCAGGCCTTGGCCAGCCGCTCCTCGACCAGCGCCCGCAGCGAGTCCTGCGTGTGGCAGTCATTGTAGCGGATGTTGAACTTCGCGCGTGCCAAGCCCGGGATGACGTTGGAAGCCGCGTTTCCGACATCGACGCTGGTGAATTCGAGGTTTGACGGCTGGAATTGCGCACTGCCGTGATCCAGCGGTTCGTCCGACAGCGCGACGATCAGGCGAGAGATGTCGGGCACCGGATTCTCGGCGCGGTGCGGATAGGCGACGTGGCCCTGCTTGCCCTCCACGATCAAGGTGCCGGACTGCGAGCCGCGGCGGCCGATCTTGATGCAGTCGCCCATGACCTCCTGGTTCGACGGCTCGCCAAGCACGCAATGGTCGAATTTTTCGCCGCGCTCGGCCGCCCATTGCAACAGCTTGATGGTGCCGTTGATCGAGACGTCCTCCTCGTCGCCGGTGATCAGGAAGGAGATCGAGCCTTTCGGCTGCCCGTCGTGATCGCGCAGATAATCCAGCGCAGCGGCGACGCTGCAGGCGATGCCGCCCTTCATGTCGACCGCGCCGCGGCCGTAGATATAGCCGTCCTTCACCTCGCCCGAGAACGCCGGAAGGCTCCAGGCTGCTTCGTCACCGGGCGGGACCACGTCGGTATGGCCGGCGAAGGTGATGTGCGGACCCTCGGTGCCGATGCGGGCGTAGAGATTGTCGATATCGGCCGTGCCTGCTTCCGAGAAGGTGATGCGGTGGGTCGTGAAACCGGCCTGTTTCAGCAGGGCTTCGAGCACACCGAGGGCCCCGGCATCGGCGGGGGTCACGGAGGGGCAGCGGATCAGATCGCGGGTGATGGTGAGGGCATCGGTCATGCCCCCCGCTTAACACGGGCTTTCGGGCGACGGCTAGTGCGACGCCCGGGCCAGGACGATCAGTCGCGCAGCAGCTCGTTGATCGAGGTCTTGGAGCGGGTGCGCTCGTCGACGCGCTTGACGATGACGGCGCAGGCGGTGGACGGGCCGATCTGGCCGTTCTTCATCGGCTTGCCCGGCAATGCGCCCGGCACCACGACGGCATATTCCGGCACCTCGCCGACGAAAGTCTCGCCAGTCTCGCGGTCGATGACCTTGGTCGAGGCGCCCAGGAATACGCCCATCGCGAGCACTGCGCCCTTCCGGACGACGACGCCCTCGGCAACCTCTGATCGTGCGCCGATGAAGCAATCATCCTCGATGATGACCGGGCCGGCCTGCAGCGGCTCCAGCACGCCGCCAATGCCGACGCCACCGGAGATGTGGACGCGCTTGCCGATCTGGGCGCAGGAGCCGACCGTCGACCAGGTATCGACCATGGTGGCCTCGTCGACATAGGCACCGAGATTGACGAAGGACGGCATCAGCACGACGTTCCTGGCGATGAAGGCCGAGCGGCGCACGATCGCGCCGGGCACCGCGCGGAAGCCGGCCTCGCGAAAACGGTTCTCGCCCCAGCCCTCGAACTTCGACGGCACCTTGTCCCACCATGACGCTTGGCCGGGGCCACCGGGAATGACGCTCATGTCGTTGAGGCGGAAGGACAGCAGCACGGCCTTCTTCAGCCACTGGTTGACGCTCCATGTGCCGTCCGTGCCGCGCTCGGCGACCCGCGCCTCGCCCTTGTCGAGCAGCTCCAGCGCGCTCTCCACGGCGTCGCGGATCTCGCCCTTGGTCGTGGTCGAGACGCCATCACGGGCATCGAAGGCGCTGTTGATGGTGGATTCCAGGGCGGACAATGACATCGGTCGATCCTCGCTTGGTCCCGGGCGGGACGGGCGTGTACGAGTACGGAGGGCAGGGCGGCTTTTTCGGAGTTTGGGGCAGGGGAGTCAAGGCACCCGGCACCCGACGGCGTGGTTCGCAGGCAACAGGCTGGCGCTCCGCTTTTCTCGACGCCAGCGCGCTTCAGGCAGTCACCAGCCGCTGCAGGAATCCGGTCAGGTCATCCGTGACATGGTCGACATGCGGATCGTCCCGACCCGACAACTCCCAGTCCTCGCGCACCACCTCCTTGGTGCCGTCGGGCACCACCAGCACCGTGGTCATGCCGAGGTCGTGCGGGACCACGAGATTGCGGGCGAGGTCCTCGAACATCGCTGCCCGCGTCGGATCGACGGCGTGCAGATCGAGGAATTTGTGATAGGTCTCGCGCGCGGGTTTTGGCGTCAGCTCGGCGGCGATGATGTCGAACACGCCGTGGAAATGGCCGGCGATGCCGAGCCGTGACAGCACCGCATCGACATGGTCGACCGAGCCGTTGGTCAGGATCAGCTTGCGCCCGGGCAATTTCTCGATCGCCGCGCCCATGTCCGGATTCGGCTCCAGCGGCGAGTGGTCGATCTTGTGCACATAGGCCAGGAAGTCGTCGGCATGCACGCCATGCTCGGTCATCATCCCGCGCATCGTGGTGCCGTAGCGACGGTAATAGTCCTTCTGAATGCGGCGGGCTTCATCCGCATCGACCTTGAGCCAGTTCGACACGAACTCGCCGATCCGCGCATCGACCTGCTGCCACAGATTGACGTGGTGCGGATACAGCGTGTTGTCGAGATCGAACACCCAGGTGTCGACGTGATCGAAGACTCGGGGATTTTTCGTCATCTCTGCCTCGGTCGGTTCTGCCCGGACGTAGCGCCATACTCCGCTGTCGTCCCGGCGAACGCCGGGACCCATACCGCGTGATCTGTCGGTGGTCCAAACCAAGTCCGGTGGTTATGGATCCCCGCGTTCGCGGCGATGACAGCTGTGGGTGGCGCGGGATCGAGCGCATCATCTGGATAGCGATCACGGCAACGCAAATCGCAGCGTCTTGCCGCCGCGGGTGATGTCGACGGCGGTGAAGCCGGTGGCGGTGAAGCCGCGGCTCGGACAGTCGCCCTGCTCTGTCGTCTCGAACTTGTTCTCGCGGGTGCAGAGCTGGACCAGGCCGCCCCAGTTCAGGGGCTTGTTCTTCAGCTTGATGGTGCGGTTTTCATCATCCACCGCCTCGGCGAAGCTGTAGACCTTCTTCGGCTGGCCCGTGATGTCGGGATGCAGGCACTTGCCCGCGTCGATGCGATACCAGCCGCGGCTGACCACGGTGCGGCCGTCATCGGTCGCGACCGCCGCCATGACCTTGTGCGGCGTGTCGTTGCACCAGGTGAGCCCGGTGGGCGAGGGCGTCTGAACCGCGTCGACCATCGTGGCGAAGAATGTCGGCTGCGAGACGATGTCGGACGAGAGCCCGCGGCTCTTCAGGAAGGCCGCGAGTGCAGCTTGCGTCTTCGGCCCGTCGACGCCATCAATCGGGGACGCGTCATAGCCGGCGATGCCGAGCAGCCGCTGGATGCCGGCGAGGCGGGCCTGCTCATCATCATATTCCGCGCTTTCGGCGAGATAGGCCGTCAAGGTGCCGTCATCGCTCTTTGTCGGCGTCACCTGGGTGAACGCTGCAGGGGTCTGCCCGGCACGGCATTGCCGCGCGGCAGCGATCACGAAATTGTCGGTTGTCGCCACGCAGAGCTGGTCATTGCCGTTTGCGGCGATCGGCGATGCGCCATAGAGGCTGAGCGCGCGCGCGTGGAGCAGGATACGCTCCGCGGTCATCGCGCCCTGCAGCACCACGCGGCAGGTGGCCGGATCGAGCCGGAACCATCCCCGCGTCGCCGTCGCCGCTTTCTCGTCGATGCCGATCGCAGCTTCGACCACATAACTCATGCGATTGCAGAGCTTGAGGTCGGCGCGGGCGGGCGTGGTGAAGGTGAGAAGAGGGAGGATAGCGGCCAGGGCGAGCGCAACGCGAGTCCGGAGGGGTTTCGTTTGCCAACGAATCTCCCAGACGTCATGGCCGGGCTTGACCCGGCCATCCACGCCTTTGTCTCCATCGGAGGGAAAGTCATGAATGCCCGGGTCGAGCCCGGGCATGACGATCTCCAACGTTGCGGCGGCCTTGCCCATCACTTGTGGATCAGCGTGCCCGTGCCCTGGTTGGTGAACAGCTCGAGCAGCACCGCATGCTGCACCTTGCCGTCGAGAATCACGACGCCCTGTACCCCCTGCTCGAGCGCGTAGATGCAGGTCTCGACCTTCGGGATCATGCCGCCGGAAATGGTGCCGTCGGCGATCAGCTTGCGCGCATCCTTTACCGACAGCTCCGGAATCAGCTTCTTCGACTTGTCGAGCACGCCGGGCACATCGGTGAGCAGCAGCAGGCGCTTGGCCTTCAGCGCGCCGGCCACCGCTCCGGCAAAGGTGTCGGCGTTGACATTGAAGGTCTGGCCTTCCTTGGAGGTCGCGAGCGGAGCAAGGATCGGGATCAGCTCGTAGCCGATCAGCTGGTTCAGCAGCGTCAGGTCGACCTTGTCGGGCTCGCCGACGAAGCCGAGATCCACCACCTTCTCGATGTGGCTGTCCGGATCGACCATGGTGCGTGTGGCCTTGACCGCGCGCACCATGTTGCCGTCCTTGCCGCAGAGGCCGACGGCCTTGCCGCCGGCTTCGTTGATGTAGCCGACCAGCTGCTTGTTGATCGAGCCGGCCAGCACCATTTCGACGATCTCGATCGTCGCAGCGTCGGTGATGCGCAGACCGGCGGCAAATTCGGAGACGATGCCGAGGCGCTTGAGCATGGTCGCGATCTGCGGCCCGCCGCCATGCACCACCACGGGGTTGATCGCGGTCTGCTCGAGCAGCACGATGTCGCGCGCGAAGGCCTTGGCGGTGTCCTCGTCACCCATGGCGTGGCCGCCATATTTGATGACGATGGTCTCGTCGTCATACTCCTGCATGTGCGGGAGCGCCTCGGACAGGATGCGGGCCTGATCGAGCGGGCTGATGGTGGTCGCGTCGGTCATGTCGGGGATCTCGGCTAGCGGGGCGTCGCCGCGCGTTCTATCCGATTGCCGCCTGCTGCGCAAAGCGCCGGATCAGGCGCGCCGGGGCCACAACGCGCAGATCGCGAGCGCAATCCAGCTCGCAATTTGCAGGCTGCCGCCGATCGGCGCCGCAAACGGAAACAGCCGGTCGCCGGCAAACTGCCGCATCAACAGGTCGCCGGCGAAAAGCGCCGGCCCGAGCGCGAAACCGAGGGCCGCGATCAGCCCGATGCGCCGATGAATGACGCCGCGCTCGGCCAGCGCGACGGTGCCGAGCAGAGCGCAGGCGTGGAACAGCAGCATCATGGAGGCGGTGGCGAGGCGGGATGCGTCGGCATCATGCGCGGCCTTCGCCGCGAGCGCCACGCCGGTGGCACCCATCAGCCCGGCCAGTGCGATCAGGAGACGCCAGAGCCGCGTCATGCGCCGCGCTCCTCCAGCAGGCGCGCCATTGCGGCGCGCAGCTCCGGCATGCCCGTTCCGGAGCGCGACGACGTCGCCAGCACCTGCGGGAATGCCGCCGGATGCTTGGCCAGCGCGGCCTCGGTCTCGGCGATGCGGGCCGCGAGCTCCGGCGGCTTGACCTGGTCGGCCTTGGTCAGGACCAGCTGATAGCTGACCGCGGACCGGTCGAGCGTCTTGAAGATCTCCTGATCGACCTCCTTGAGGCCGTGGCGGGCGTCGATCAGCACATAGACGCGGGCAAGCGAGGCGCGGCCGAGCAGGAATTGGTGGATCAGCTCGGTCCAGGACGCGACCTTGGTTTTGGCCGCGGCGGCGTAGCCATAGCCGGGCATGTCGACCAGGCGCAGCGGCGCATAGTCAGGTCCCTCGAAGAAGATCAGCTCCTGCGTGCGGCCCGGCGTGTGCGACGTCCGTGCCAGCGCGTTCTGGCCGGTCAACGCATTGATCAGGCTGGACTTGCCGACATTGGAGCGGCCGGCAAAGGCGATCTCGATCTGGCCGGACATCGCCGGCAGGCTCGCGATCGAGGGCGAGGCATGGGTGAACCGCCAGGCCTGCGCGAACAGCTTGCGGCCTTTCTCGATCAGGCGCTCGTCGGTGTCGCTGCTGGTGGCCATCAATGCTTTTGCCTCGTCATTGCGAGCGAAGCGAACCAATCCAGGGTCACAAGAAAAGTCTGGATTGCTTCGTCGCTGCGCTCCTCGCAATGACGGCCGTGGCTCAAGCCGCCTTACTCGTCGTCACGCCGCTTTCTTTTTGAACGTGCCGCGGATGTTGTCGAACAGCTCCACCTTGACGCCGTTGCGGCGCATGATGAAGCCCTGCTGCAGCACCGACAGCGTGTTGTTCCAGGCCCAGTAGATCACCAGGCCGGCCGGGAAGCCCGCGAGCATGAAGGTGAAGATGATCGGCATCCAGTTGAAGATCATCGCCTGGGTCGGGTCCGGCGGCGCCGGGTTCAGCTTCATCTGCACCCACATCGTGATGCCCATGATGATCGGCCAGATGCCGAGCGCGAGGTAGTGGCCGAACAAGGGCAGCTGGGTCGGATCGAACGGGATCAGGCCGAACAGCGTGAACAGATTGGTGGGATCGGGCGCCGAGAGGTCCTTGATCCAGCCATAGAACGGCGCGTGCCGCATCTCGATAGTGACGAACAGCACCTTGTAGAGCGAGAAGAATACCGGGATCTGCAGCACGACGGGGAGACAGCCGGCGACCGGGTTGATCTTCTCCTTCTTGTAGATCTCCATCATCTCCTGCTGCTGCTTCATCCGGTCGTCCGGATAGCGCTCCTTGAGCGCCTGCAGCTGCGGCTGGATCGCCTTCATCTTGGCCATCGAGGCGTAGGACTTGTTGGCGAGCGGGAAGAACAGCAGCTTCACCAGCACCGTCACCAGCAGGATCGAGATGCCGAAATTGCCGAAGAAGCGGAAGAAGAAGTCGAGCGCCAGGAACATCGGCTTGGTCAGGAAGTAGAACCAGCCCCAGTCGATCAGAAGATCGAAATGGTTCAGCCCAAGCTGCTGATTGTAGCCGCCGAGCCCGCCGATCGGGAAGTTGATGCCGACGACGCCGGCTTCCTTGGCTCCGGCGAACAGCCGGGTGGAAACGCTGGCCGCGCCGCCGGCCGGCACGGTCTGCGGGGTCTCGACATAGTCGGTCTGGTAACGATGCTGGTTGTCGACCAGCTTCGACGAGTAGTTCGCCGTCAGGCGGGCATCCGTCATCGGCAGCAGCGCCGTCGCCCAATATTTGTCGGTGATGCCGAGCCAGCCATTGGTCACGTCGAACTTGGCGGCCTTGTCGTCGTCCATCTTCTTGTAGGTGTATTCCTGCAGGCCCTTCTCGCCGAGATAGCCGATCAGGCCCTCATGCAGGATGTAATAGCCGGACACGTGCGGCGTACCGTGGCGGGAGATCAGGCCGTAGGGGTACAGCGTCACTGGCGCGTTGCCGGCATTGGTGACGTCGTCCTTGATGGTGAAGAGGTAGTGATCGTCGACGGAAATGGTGCGCTGGAAGGTCAGCCCGTCGCCATTGGTGGTGGTCAGCTTCACCGGCGTCGACGGCGTCAACGCGTTGGCGCCGTCCTGCTGCCAGATGGTGTTCTGGTCGGGGACCTGGACCTTGGCGCCAGCGGCGTTGACCCAGCCGAATTCGGCATAATAGGGCTCGGCGGTGTTGGACGGCGAGAACAGCACGATCGCCGGCGATTTCGGATCGACCGTCTCGCGATATTGCACGAACGCCAGATCGTCGATGCGCGCGCCCTTCAGCGAGATGCTGCCGCTCAGCCGCGGGGGTGTCGATCTTGATGCGGGGCGTGGCGGCGATGGCCGCCTCACGCGGCACCACGCCGGTGGCCGTGGTCGCCGCGCCGCCCGGTGCGCTCGGGCTGCCTGAGGCAGCGGCATTGGGCTGCAGAGTGGCAGAGGGTGCGGCATCGGGCTGCGCCGCGGGCGCCTGCTTCTTGGCGAGTTCGGCCTGCATCTGGGCCTGCGCCCGCTGCTTCTCCATCTGCGGTCCGTTGTAGAAGACCTGCCAGAGGATCAGCACGAGGCCGGACAGAATGACGGCGAGGATTGTGTTGCGATTGTCGGTCATCGTTTGCTTATCGTCTCGTCGTTCAATCCGGTGTGCGGGAATGCGCGTCCGGTGCGGGAGCATGGCGCCGGTTCGCATCCGACGGTTTGCGCGGCTGCGGCTTGGCCTGCGGCCGGTCGAGGCGGCGGAGGGTCGTCTGGAGGTCGTCGAGCATGGTTTGGAAGTCGCGCGACAGCGCATCGCGGCGCCCGATCAGCACATAGTCGCTGTGCGGCCTCATCGACAGGGGATCGAGCCGTTTCACAAGCTCGCGCAGCCGCCGACGGATGCGATTACGCTCCGTGGCGGTGCCATTCTTCTTGGTGACAGTAAAGCCGATTCGGACCGGGCCCTGGTCTGCGCGCTCACGGCGCTGAACCACAAACGCAGGGCTGTTCGCCCGCGCGCCATCGGCAACGGCGAGAAAGTCCGCCCGCTGCCGCAGCCGATCCATAATGGAAATCTCCGGGACGGAGGCCCTGGCTTCAGGCGCTCAGACGCTTGCGGCCACGCGCACGACGGGCGGCAAGAACCTTGCGACCGCCGGTGGTGGCGAGGCGAGCGCGGAAGCCGTGACGGCGCTTGCGCACCAGTTTGCTCGGTTGATAAGTCCGCTTCACGGTCGTTCTCCGCTGACGGGCAATTTGCCAGTTGACAATTTGCCTGCTTGAAATGTCGAGGATGTCCGGTGATGCTTCCTGGCCCAAGCGGACCGCTGACGGCCCTCAGATCGAGCCGCCCCGGGCGAGCCGGGTCATCGCGGACGGTTGGCGCGGCTTATAAGGGAGCGTCCTGCCTTCGTCAATCGCGGCAAGGCGTTTCCGAGGTCTTTAGAATTTGCCCGAGAATGTGCCGGGCAAGCGCAGGCCGCCGCTCGGTGATATATCGACAGCGCAGGAAATGCGCGAAAATAGCCCCCGCCCGAAGGGGTTTCTTCATCGGACATCGCATGGCTTCGGGTTCCATTGTGAATGGATCGGACCGGAACATGAGCGATCCGTAATTTGACCGGACTCCGGCGCAGTCCCATCTTGCAGTCACGTAAGGGTGGGGGTGCCTCTTACAGGGACGACACGTGTCAGAGAGCGACAACCAGCCGATCCTGGAGCGTCTGCGGCCGAAACGGTCGCGCCGGCTCGGCTTGTCCGGCAAGTTGCTCCTGTTAACCATTCCGCTGGTGATGATCGCGGAGGTGCTGATCTATGTGCCCGCCATCGCCAATTTCTGGACCAACCGCCTGAACGATCGGTTGGCTGCCGCGAATACCGCCGCGCTGGTGCTCGATGCCGCCCCTTCCGGCATGGTTCCAGATTCCTTGGCGCGCCAGATCCTGACCTCGATCAATGCCCGCGGCGTCGCCATCAAGATGGGCCAGCAGCGCCGCCTGCTTGCCAGTGCCGACCTGCCGGCGTCGATCGATCATGATTTCGACATGCGCGACATGACCGTGTGGTCGTCGATCGTCAACTCGCTGAAGATGATGACCGAGACCGGCGATCACACCATGCGTGTGATCGGGCCTGCGCCCGGGCGCGCGCAATTCATCGAGGTCGTCACCGACGAGAAGCCGCTGCGCCGGGCGATGTATCGCTTTTCCCGCAATCTGCTCGGCGTGTCATTGTTGCTCGCTGTTCTCACCGCGGCATTGGTCTATCTCGCCCTGCATTTCCTGTTTGTCCGGCCGATGCGTCGCCTGACGGCCAGCCTTGTCGGCTTCCACGAGAATCCGGAGAGCGTCGCGCGCATCATCGTGCCGAGTTCACGCTCCGACGAAATCGGTGTTGCCGAGCGCGAGCTCGCCGACATGCAGCGCGATCTCGTGTCCATGCTGCATCAGAAGAGCCGGCTCGCCGCGCTCGGTCTCGCAGTCTCGAAGATCAATCACGATCTGCGCAACTTGCTCGCCTCCTCGCAATTGCTGTCGGATCAGCTTGCCAGCGTGCCCGACCCGCGGGTGCAGCGTTTCGCGCCAAAGCTGATGCGCTCGCTGGAGCGGGCGATCGCGTTCTGCCAATCGACGCTGTCCTACGGCAAGGTGCAGGAGCCGGCGCCCGATCGGCGCCTGGTCGCCGTCGAGCCTGTGGTGGCCGAGGTGCGCGAGACCGCCGGGTTGTCGCCAGACGCCTCGATCACCTGGGTCGCCGCGATCGAGCGCGGGCTCAAGATCGATGCCGATCCGGATCAATTGTTCCGCGTGCTGCTCAACCTGGTGCGCAACGCAGCGCAGGCGTTGGACAGCCTCTCCGGTGACGTCGGCGTCCGCCAGATCCGCATCACCGGTCGCCGGGAAGGCTCCGTGACCATCCTGGAGGTCTCCGACACCGGCCCGGGTGTTCCTGCCAAGGTCCGCGAGCATCTGTTCGAGGCCTTCCGCGGCGCCGGCCGGCCGGGCGGCTCGGGGCTCGGCCTTGCGATCGCCGCCGAGCTGGTGCGCGCCCATGACGGCGACATCCAGCTGGTGGAAGGCACGCTGGGGGCCACGTTCCGGATCACGATTCCCGATCGGCCGGTGGAGCTGCAGACGTTCTGGACCGAGCGCGCCAGCGCCTGAACCAGGCCCATCATTGAGCCGGGGCGTGGCAACGAGGCCGTCGGTCGGCCCGGCCGCCGGTTTCCGGCCCCTTTGCAGGGATGGCGCGCAGCCACCCGTCTCTCGGGGCATCATGGCGTGTGTATTCGTTCCAGGGCTCCGGGGCCGTGAACTCCGCCGACCGGCGGCCGCAGAAAAATGGTCGCAAAATGTCCCCGTCAGCCTTGCCAAGCGGCCTCTGAGCCGTTAGTCAGAGGCCCTTCGCGAGGCCTGCCGGCTTTCTGCCGCTTCGGCCTTGCGGGATCCGGCCGTGATGGACTGACCGTCACGGATCGGAACCTGCCAGACGCGAAAACGCGCCCGTAGCTCAGCTGGATAGAGCATCAGACTACGAATCTGAGGGTCGGACGTTCGAATCGTTCCGGGCGCGCCATTTGCTTCATTTTGAGACACAGAAGGGCCGGGCCTCGCCTGTCGAGGCCGAAGCCGCGGTGTCCTGCGCGCATCGTCGATCTCTTTCCCTCTTCGACAGCATCCTCGTCGACCATCGCGCCAACGCTTGACCGCATTGTCAGCGCCAGCTCGCGAATGGATATTTCAACGCTGCGCTCACGCAGGAGCCAAGATCGGCGGCCATCCCCGCCGGCAACATCCCCACGCCGGCGTTCGGACCGCTTAGCGACGATACCCAGAGGACCAGATGACGAGGCGGGGCGGCCGGTCGCCTCCGATCACGACGGATGCGCGTTACGGCGACCGCGCCAGCGGCATCGCGCAGAACAGATGGCGGTCGCTGCCGGGCGGGCCGGGTCACCAACACTCCTGCAGGTTCGGCGAGGCATCTCGATCAGGGCGGCGGTGTCCCCGCGTACAGATGGTCGTCAGCAACGATGGCGTTGCGGCTGATGAAGCTGATTTCATTCTCACTTCGGCGCGCGAGCGCTTGTTTGTAGAGATGCCTGCCTGTGTCGCATCGGCAGGCGCGCAACGGCTACGCGCTTCGTCGTCCTATGTGTCCGTCGTTTGCAAGAATGGACGGGGGGGTTTTCTCCATCAATGGTGAGTAATCGGGTCTGGTTGCAATTTTTCCGATCGGCTCTCGCCGTAATGTTGCCGCAAGCTAGGAGGTGTGAACTAACAACATCGAATCGATCCCGCGCGCAATCCTATGATTACGGATCGCGAGTACTTTGAGGCCGTGAGAACGAGATGGGCATTGAACCGACCTCATCACCTCAGAAGGCAGTCACCACAGCCTCAAAGACCCGCACAGAGGAGCCGGTCAAGCCGCCGACCAGCGCGCGAACGGGAATAGCTGACAATTTTCAGTCGTTCTTGACGCTGCTCACCACGCAGCTCAATCACCAAAACCCTCTCGATCCGCTCAACGTCAATCAGTTCACCCAACAGCTCGTCCAGTTCGCGCAGGTCGAGCAGCAGCTCAAGGGCAACACGCTTCTCGAACGGCTCGTCGAGGCTCAAAAATCGACGCAATCGACACAGGCGTTGATGCTCGTCGGCAGGACGGCAGTGGTCGATGGCAGCGAGGCCAGCCTCGCGAAGGGCGGCTCCGCCGTGTGGAATCTGAGATCCCCCAAGAGTGCCACGGCCACGGTTTCGGTGAGGAACGTGACCGGCCAGTTGGTTTATTCCGCGACCCGTGCATTGAACTCCGGCGATACAAGCTTTGCTTGGGACGGCCAGGCTAGCAATGGTGCGATTTGCCCTCCTGGCCGGTACAAATTGGTCGTCGATGCGAAGGATGCCAGCGGAAAGTCTGTCGCCGTGGCGGCAGAGGCGCAGGGCGTCGTCGAATCTGTCGATCTCACAAAAAGTCCGATCATGCTGTCGATCGGCGGTCGGAACTATCCGCTCGACAGCGTCAGACGTGTCCTGCACGCGAGCGCAGGGGCCTAGATGTCGATTTCTGATATTGCGCCGACCCCCGCTGCGACTATCAAGCGGCTATCAATATAGGCGCCGGTACTCGGTGCGTTTCCGGAGTTTCGGCCTTCCTGAGGCGCGCGTGCCGGTAGGACAAGACTGGATACGCCGTCTTGTTGGTGGCCGGGAAGCAGGTGTGGCGTACAAGATCGGCCTGACGGCGGATGCTGTGGCGTCAATCGCAAGGCCCCGAATTATCGTGCTCCGCAGAAACTGAGCCAGCGGTGCGATCACGTACGTCTCACGACGAGCAAATGCCGCGACGAGTCCTCTGGCTTTTCAGGTCAGTCGCCAGTCAAATTGATAAAAGCGCTTTCAGTCAAGCCTGTCAGCGCGCCGTGTCGGCGAATCAACTATCTTGTCGCGACTGGTGCGATGGTCGCGCAATCGTTGATTGCAGTTCGCGCGGCGCGGTCGCCCTCTAGGCCCAGCCTCATCAGCTAACAATCCCAGGACATTCGCAGTCAGGACAGCCGCGCCGGACCGTGCGCGGTGCCGCGCGTTCGTGCGCCGCATGCCGATGAGCGTGAACTAACGACTACATCGATTTTCGAGCGACAAGTACAAAAAGTACCTCGATGAGGACGGAGAGAGTCAAAACGGCGCGTGGAGGGCTCCAGGAATTTCGATGTCGTAAATCGTCGGGGGCGAGGCTCACGCTCGTCGCATGAAGCGGCGAAAAGAGAAGAGAAAGATCTCAGCCATGCCCTCCGAAATCACACTGTCTGCTGCCACGCGCCAGAATTTGCTGTCGTTGCAGGACACAGCGTCCCTGCTCGCGACGACCCAGTCGCGCCTGTCGACCCAGAAGAAGGTCAACTCCGCACTGGACAACCCGGTGAACTATTTCGCGGCGCAGAGCATGACGGCCCGCTCCGCAGACCTGATGTCCTTGATGGACGGAATCTCGAACGGCATCCAGACCATCCAGGCTGCGAACCAGGGCATCACGCGCATTCAGGGGCTCGTCGACTCCGCCAAGAGCACCGCGCAACAGGCGCTTGCGGTTCAGAACACGGCGTCCGGCTCCGCTGCGACGGGCGCGGTCGTTGCCGCATCCAGCGGCAAATCGCTGCTTGGCCCAGGCACCGGCGCTGCGGCTGACGGGACTCACGATTACAGCGCGGCATCGGCGGCCTCGGTCTTCACCGTCACTGACAATTTCGGCAATGCCACCACGGTCTCGCTGGATCGCTCTCGCCTGGCGCAGAGTGTCCGAGACATCTCGAAGGTCACGTCGACCGAAATCCTCACCCAGATCAATCAGCAGCTGAACCAAGCGGGCGCATTTGCAACTGCGTCGATGACGAACGACGGGCGCCTGACGTTCACCTCGACCCTCACGGGCTCGGATGCGAAGCTCACGATCTCGGGCGGTGGCGCCACCAACACGGTTGATGTGGGCTTTGGAACCGGCGCACTGACCGCTGTCGCCGCGTCCGGCATCGACGCGACGGATGGCTCGGCCAAGGCGAGCGTCACGGGCGCAGCGATCGGCGCGCTCGGAACGGCCAGCAATTTCGACCTGACCGCAGGCGACGCCTCCATCACGGTCCAGCTCGGCAATGGTCTCACCAAGACCATCAATCTGAACAAGACGGCCGACGCAGCCCTCGGCGTGGCCACGTTGAAGGCTCAGGATGTCGCGGCCGCGATCAACCGCCAGCTCAATGCCGATACCGGCATCTCCGGCAAGGTGATCGCGACCTATGACAATGCTGCGGGCACGGTCTCGCTTCGCACGACCGCCTCGGGCGGCGATCAGAAGCTGACGGTGACCTCGGCCGCTGCGAGCACCAAGGACATCGGCTTCGGCACCGCCGGAGACGCAACGAAGGCGAGAACTGCGGCTGGCGCCGGCGCGACCGCCGCGAATGGAACCAACCAGCGCGCGGCTCTGGCGCAACAGTTCAACGAACTGCTGAACCAGATCACCATGGCGGCGCAAGATGCGCGGTTCCAAGGCGCCAACCTGCTCTACCGCACCGGCAGCGATCCGAAAGAGAACACGCTGCACATGACCTTCAACGAGAAGGACACGAGCTATCTCGACATCAAGGGCGTCAAGTTCGACGCGACCGGTCTGGGCATCACGCAGTCGAGCGGCAACTTCGCGACGAACGACGAGGTCAAGACCGCGCTCAGTCAGTTGATGAATGCGTCATCGACGCTGCGCAGCCAGGCCTCGACGTTCGGCTCGAATCTGACGGTGATTCAGAACCGGCAGGCGTTCACCAAGAATATGATCAATATTCTCGATGTGGGCGCAAACAACCTCACGATCGCCGATCTGAACGAGGAAACCGCCAACCAGAACGCGCTGAGCTTGCGCAACTCGCTCGGCATTTCGGCTCTGTCGCTCGCCAACCAGGCGCAGCAGGGCATCCTCCAGCTTCTCCGCTAGCGCGTAGGTTTTCGCATCGTCATCGCGTGCTCTGGTGAGCGCGTGATGACGATGCACCTCACGCCTATCTGGGAACGTGTCGATGATGTCCTGCGTCTCGTTGCTGCGCGCGCGGTGAAGCCGCGGAGCACACGGGAACAACAACAACGGGCGGCCGGCAGGCCGGGCGCCCCACAGCCATCCCTCATCTCCAATCTTCGATACGAGACAGAAAAATGAGCATCTCGACCGCTCTGTTGACGGCATTCAGTGGCATGAAGGCGCAGTCTTACGCGATGGCCAACATCTCCGGCAACATCGCCAATACGCAGACGGCGGGCTACAAATACGTCGACACCAGCTTCTCTGATCTCATCAGTTCGCAGACCAGGAAGCAGGCGGTGGCAGGAAGTGTCGTTGCGGAAGCGAGGTTCACCAACTCGGTCCAAGGGGCGCTTCGCGCGACCGGCACCTCGACCAATATGGCGATCAATGGTCCCGCGTTCTTCTCCGTCCAACAGAAGACGGGCGACAGCAAATTCTCTGGAGTTCCGCTTTACACGCGCCGCGGTGACTTCACGATCGACAAGGACGGCTATCTGATGAATGGGGCCGACTTGTATCTGTTCGGGACCAATCTCGATCCCGCGACCGGGAGTGCGATCTCGTCCGGCCCGATCAGGATCATCAACTCCAACATGCCGGGCCGGCAGACCACCAGGATCGACTATGGTGCCAATCTGCCGAAGGCGCCGGTGACGACGGCGGGGGCGGCCGGTGATTCCACGCCCTACGCGGTCGCCACTGCGATCGTGACCGATCCGACGCTGACGACACCTGATACCAGCAAGAAGGTGCCCGCGGCGCAGGCGCAATCCTTTCTCGACAAGTCGCTTCCGGGCCCCTCGCTGACGATATATGGCGCCGGAGGCACGCCCGTGTCGGTCTCGACACGTTGGGCGAAGGTGCAGGACGCCAACGCCGGGGCCACGCCTCCGAAGAATGCGACCTGGAACTTGTTCTATGCGTCGAGCTCGACCGGGTCGAAGGCCAGCGACTGGACCAATGTGGGGCACGCCTTCGCCTTCGATGGCGCCGGAAAATTCGTGCCGCCCGCCGCCGCTTCTGTTGCGAGTGATGGAAGTGTGGCGTTGAAGATCCCGCAATTGACCGTCGACGGCGTCAATTCGGGCGACGTCACGCTCAGCATCGGCTCGGGAGGGCTGACGCAACTGGCGACGTCCTCCGGCACTGTGACGACCAACACGCTGGCTCAGGACGGCTACCCGGCGGGAAGTCTCAAGAGCCTCTCGGTCACATCCGAGGGAACGATCGTCGGCACCTTCACCAATGATATGACCGCTGCCGTGGCTGTGGCCGGGGTTGCGAATTTTGCCAATCCGAACGCGCTCAAGCCGGCGTCCGGCGGCAGCTATGAGCAGACGCGCGACTCCGGTCCGCCGATCGCCGGCCTCAATGGCGCAACCATCGTCGGCGGCAATGTCGAGGCCTCCAACAGCGATGTCGCGGGCGAATTTTCCAAGCTGATCGCGACGCAGCAGGCCTATTCGGCCAACGTCAAGGTCATGACGACCTCCCAGCAGATGATGTCCGACTTGCTCAACGCGATCCGCTGATCGTGCGCGCTGCCGCTGGGCCGGAGACGCCTGATGTTGACGAACGCTTTCAATACAGCAACGGCGGGGCTGCAGACGCTCCAGGTCGCCATCGGAACGGTGTCGCAGAACGTCGCCAATTCCGGCGTGGCCGGATACACGCGGCGCGTGGTGTCGACGGAGTCCGCAGGGCCCGGCAATTCCGGTGTCGCGGTCGCCAGGATCGACCGCACCTTCGATGAGATGGCGCTGAAGCAGATGCGGCTCGAAAGCTCGCATGCGGCCTATGCGTCCGCCAAGGCGGACATCCTGGCGCAGATCGACAAGCTCAACGGCAAGCCCGCTGAGTCCAGCGCGCTCGATGCTCGGCTCAACAGTCTCGCCAAGTCGTTGTTGGCGTTGGCGTCGAATGGCGCGTCAGCAAGCAGCCGCAGCACGGTCGTGGACGCGGCATCCGTTCTTGCCGACAAGATCCGCGGAACGGCGGATGCGCTCCAGGCCATGCGCGACGGCGCCAACAAGCGGCTTGCGGCCGAAGTGTCAGCCGCAGACGGCTTGCTGACATCGATTGCGGATCTGAACGTCAAGGCGGCCACGGTGACCGACGACGCGACTCGCGTGGGCATTCTTGATCGCCGTGATCAGCAGATCACCGAGCTCGCCCGCTATATGGAAGTGAAGTCGATTCGTCAGCGCGACGGCGGTGTCACTCTGATGACGCCGTCGGGACTGACCTTGGTCGAGCGCGGTGCTGCGACCAGGTTGTCCTTCGTCGATCGGGCGCCAGCGGCCGGTGGCGGCGCGGTCGTGGCCACTTTGCCGGGCGGAGCTGGGCTCGAGCTCGATACCTCGGCGCTGTCATCGGGCTCGATCGCGGCCAACATCGAGATTCGCGATGCCATTCTGCCGCGCGCCCAGCGGCGGCTCGACGATCTCGCATTCGGGCTCGCCCAGGCCTTCACCAACAATTCGGTGACCGCCAGCCGCCGTGGCGCCAGCTTCGACCTCCGCCTCGACGACGTCGCGAAGATGCAACCCGGCAATACGATCACGATTGCGGTCGGCTCGGGCGACGCGCAACGGACCATCGTTCTCGTCGCATCCAATCTCGCTTCGAAATCGCTGGACGTTGCGCAGCCGCCCGGCCGCGTCCAGACGTTCGCAATCCCACCGGCTCCGGCGACGTCGCAGGCCTATGCCGCCGCGCTATCCACCGCGATCACCGCCGCTGCGCCGGGCCTCACGGTGACAAGCGGTGGCTCCAATAGCGTCACGATCGGCGGAACCGGCATTCAGAGCGTGACCGCGGCCGTCACCCAGCCGAAAACTGCGGGCGACCTCTCCGGCGGTTATCCAAAACTTGCTGTTTTCGTCGATGGTGCGGCGAACGCGCTGGTGAACGGGTCGCTGGATGATGGTCCCCAGCGTGCAGGATTGGCCGCCCGGCTTGCGGTGAACACGGCACTGAAGGCCGATACGTCGGCCCTTGTGGCCGTGGGCTCGTCACCGTCGTCGCTCTCGCGTCCGCAAGCCTTGTACGAGGCGCTGACCTCCGAGAGGCAGAGCTTCGCTTCGCCGAACGGCAGCAGCCGGTCCCCCGCCATGACGACGGTGATCTCGTTCGCGCAGGACCTGGTGGCAGCCGCGGGCTCCGAAGCCGCGGCCGCAGCCACCGTCTCCGACCAGCAAAACGTCGCAAAGGCCAACGCCGATGCCTGGTTCTCGAAAGGCGGGAGCGTGAACATCGACGAGGAGATGTCGCGGCTGATTGCGCTGCAGACAGCCTATGCGGCCAACGCTCGCGTGCTGACCGCAGCCCGCGAGATGATCGACCTTCTGCTCAGGGCGTGAGGCTGGCCATGACCTCGATCTACCCCAGCATCCCCGCGAGCAGCTACCCGATCGGCCGCAGCGCAGCCGATCTGATGGCGCTGAAGCAGCAGATCGATCAATTGTCGTCCCAATTGAGCAGCGGCCGTGTCGGCGAGACCTTCGCCGAGCTGGGTCCCAGCCGATCGGACAGTCTCAGTGCCCGGGCGATGCTGAGTGCGCTCGATGGCTATGATGTCGGAATCACGAGCACCCAACCGCGGGTCCAGTTGATCTCGACCAGCGTCGCACAGATCTCGAAATCGGTTGGCACGCTGCGCACCGCGATGGTGAGCAACAATCCCGGAGCAGGCGCCAGCGAGGCCCTCGCACGGGATGGCCTCGAGAGCACGATCGCCGCGCTCAATCAGCAGATCGGCGGCCGCTACGTGTTCGGCGGACGGGAGGACAGGATGCCGCCCGTCGCGAGCGCCGCCGTGCTGCTTGACGGCGACAGCAGCGACCCCGCAAAGCCATTGGCCGGACTCAAGGCCCTGGTGGCGGAGCAGACGCGGGCCGACAGAGGTGACGGCACCGGCCGGCTGGCAGTGTCAAGGCCAGGTCCGACCAGCGTCCAGCTCAGAGAGGATGCCGACCCCGGAGCCCGAGCGAACTTCGGCTTCACGCTTGCTGGTGTCGCCGTCGTGTCGAGCAGCTTCGCGACTGTCAGCTATTCGGCCGGTACCATCGAGGGCGCCGTGCCGCAATTCGCCCAGGCTCCGCTCCCGAGCGATCGTTTTCGCGTGGTGGTCAATCAGCCGTCCGGCGGACAGAAGACGTATGACCTGAGCGGCGCCGATCTGGCTGATATCAGCTCGCCGGCCAATGCGGCATCCTCCCTGCTGGCGCTGCTCGGCAACGGCAAGATCGCCAGCGTCCAAAGCGCAACGCCCCCGGGACTTCAGGCGACGTTTGCCGCCAGCGGTGCAGCCGGAGCGCTGACCATCGATGTGGCCCGCCAGCCTGCCGTGGGTGACCAGCTCTCGATCAAGCTGGCGTTGCGCGATGGAACCACAACCACGTTGACCTTGCAGGCCCAGTCCAGGGTTGATGCGGACTCGACGTCGGACTTCGCCATCGGCGCGACGCTCACGGAGACCGCGCAAAACATCTCCGAGTCCTTGCGCCGCGCCTTGGCTCGCGCGTCCGATACGGTGTTGGCGGCGAGCTCGGCCGTCCGCGCCACACAAGACTTCTTCGCCGGACAGAGCACGCCGGGACTTGCGGCGCGGCGGATCGATTTCAGCGCAGCCACGCCGGCTTACGCGCAGGTTGCATCCACCTCGACGGTCACCTGGTATCGCGGCGAAGCATCGACCGCGGCTCCCCGCGAGGCTGTGGTGGTGCAGACGTCGTCGACCAGCGCGTTGGCCGTCGGCGCGCGCGCCAACGAGGACGCCCTTCGTTCGGCGCTGGCCGGGTTTGCATCCGTTGCCGCGAGTGGATCTGGAACGACAACCGCGGCTTCAACTGAGCGCTCGAAGTCGCTCGCATCCCGTGCACTGGCGCTGCTGCCGACGCGAGAGGCCGTCGACGGGATCACCAATGATTTTGGGCTCGCCCAGGCGGCGCTCTCAGAGGCCCAGTCTGAAAACAAGGCGGTCCGCGCAATCCACCGCACTCAACTCGACCGTCTCGAGAGCGCTCCGGCCGAAGCGGTCGTGGCTGAGCTGGTGAGCCTGCAGAACATATTGCAGGCGAGCTACCAAGTCACCGCGATGATCTCCAAATTGTCCCTGGTCAACTATCTCCGATGATCAGCGCTTCATCTCCCGCCCAGGAGGCGGCACCTTCGCAACTCGAACGGCGCTGGCCCGGCAAGTCCGGTAATGCCGCGGTAATGCGCCGGCGGAATATGACTGCGACCGACGAATCGGGCGCTGCAAATATGCCGCTCAAATTGATAGATCTGAGATCCTCAGAAGCGGACGATGATCAGATCCGGCTCCGGACGTGGCAGGAGCTCACGGCAAGCTTGTTCGTCACCGATCAGGCCGTTGCGGCGCAATCGGTCTGCGATATTTTCCTGCGCTGCTACCACCTGGAGCGGATGCTCTTCTTCGACCATAGAGCCTGCGCGCATCGCGCGGAGCGCACACAGTCCCAGATCGTAACGCAGGGTGTCGACCACATCTTCATTGCGTTACAGACAGCCGGTGCCACCCGGATGGCGCATGTCGATGGCGAGCTTGTTGCGGCGCCCGGCGATTTTGTTGTTCTCGACCTTGCGCGCAGCTTTCGTCTCGCCACGGAAGGCATGTCTGCCATCCAGATCTGCATTCCCAGGCGCCATATCGCGCAATATGCCGGCCGTCCAAATGCGCCGGCTGCAAGGGTTCTGCCGTCGCGAGGCAATCCGCTGCTGAAGCTGCTGGCCGACCATTTGTTGAATATGCGGGCATGCCTGACGCGCGCCGACGCCGAGCAGAGAAATCATCTGACCTCGGCGGCGCTTGCGATCTGCAACGCGGTCCTGACTGCAGACGATGAAGATCGCGGCGACGATCTTGCGCCGGCTGAGATTCAGCTTCGTCAATTCGTCGCGCAGAACCTTCATCGGCCGGATCTTGGCGTAGAGCTGCTCTGTACGACGTTCGGTCTCTCTCGAACCCCGTTGTACAAGCTGTTTGAGGCGGATGGTGGCGTCGCGAATTATATCCGAGATCGGCGCATGGCCCATGCCATGCGGATCTTGGCCTGCGCCGACGGCGGAGCCGCACAGCGCGTCTCGACGGTTGCTTACGCCTGCGGCTATCAATCCGAGAAGATCTTCAGCCGTGCCTTTCGTCGCCGGTACGGCATCAATCCCAGCCAGGTGAAGCGAGCATTTCCGCAGGTCGCCATCCGGCCCAAGGGCGCGCTTCTGGCCTCTTGGCTTCAGAACCTGTGATCGCGCTACGCGGCGTGCCGTAATATTCCGGTAATGTCTGTGTCTCGATAAAGACGCGTGCAACGTGTCTGCGGCAGGACGATGTCGGGTTGCAGCGTCTCTCGAGATCGGCGGCCTTGACCGCGTTGCATCTTGGTTGTTTGTACTGCTGCAAGCCTCGCCGCGTGCAGATGTACGATTTGCGTTCGCCAGCCGCGTCGGTTTAGCCGATGCAGCAATGGTGGCAGGCTGTTCGGGAGGGCGTATCCCACGCCTCCTGAACAGTCTCGCAGGCGCTCGATGTTCTGACGCCGACAATGTTCTGATCCCGAAGGTGAGTGGGCGAGTGATCGCAGCCGAGTGAGCGGCACGACGGATCGATCGCGTGGTCTGCCGCTGATCCGTCGACGGAAACCCCGGCGTCACCCTTGGCATGCTGCCGATTCTCTGCTCTCGCTGTGCGGGAGCCGGTGTGCAGACTCCAAGGCATCGAAACGGCTTGGAGTCGTGCCAGCTGTGTGCGGGGTGCGGTATTTTTTGTCCCGCGACGGCGACGATCCGGAGCCGACCGGCCGTTCTTATTCCGCGGCGATGTGCTGCCGAAGAGGGCAGGTCATTGCGCCGCGCCACGCGATTGACTAGCGTACGGCGAGATTATGTTTAATGCTGGCCTCAGAGCCACGCGTTCGAGGCCTTCCGGACGCGCCATTGGCCGTCGCCCGCCAACCGCTGTGTCGCGATCCGCTTCTTTCCGGTCGAGCTGTCTCGGGCGTCGCGGGTCCGCAGGAGGAAAGTCTTGAGCCGTTTCTGGTCAGAACTCGCCCGGGGGCTGTCGCCTTATGTGCCGGGCGAGCAGCCGCAAATTCCGGGCCTCATCAAGCTCAACACCAATGAGAGCCCGTTCGGTCCGTCGCCAAAGGCCATCGAGGCCATCCGAGCCGCCGCGGCCGATACGCTTCGGCTCTATCCAGATCCGCAGGCGACGCGGCTGCGCGAGGTGCTGGCGGCGTATCACAACGTGGCCCCGGAGCAGGTCTTCGTCGGCAACGGCTCGGACGAGGTGCTTGCCCACGCTTTCGCGGCGCTGCTGAAGCAGTCGGACCCATTGCTGTTCCCGGATGTGACCTACAGCTTCTATCCCGTTTATTGCCGGCTGCTCGGCATCGACCACACGACGGTTCCACTCGACGCCGAGATGCGGGTGCGGATCGACGACTATCTCGGCCGCACCGGGCCGGTGATTCTGGCCAACCCGAATGCGCCGACGGGCATCGCGCTGTCGCGCACGGAGATCGCGCGGCTGGTGTCATCGCGACCCGAGGCGGCTGTCGTGATTGATGAAGCCTATGTCGATTTCGGTGCCGACAGCGCCATCCCGCTGATCCGCGACTACCCGAACCTGCTGGTCGTTCACACCATGTCGAAGTCGCGTGCGCTCGCCGGACTGCGCGTCGGCTACGCCATTGGCGATGCCGAGCTCATTCAAGGCCTGACGCGGGTCAAGGACAGCTTCAACTCATATCCGCTCGGGCGGCCCGCCCAGGCCGGCGCGATCGCCTCGATCGAGGACGATGCGCATTTTCAGCAGGCGCGTGCGGCCATCATGCGGAATCGCGACGACCTCACGGCCGCGCTGGTTCGCCTCGGCTTCGACGTCCTGCCATCAAGCGCGAATTTCGTTTTCGCCCGTCATCCGGATCGTTCCGGCCAGTCCTTGGCCGCGGCCTTGCGCGAACGCGCGGTGCTCGTCCGGCATTTCACTGCGTCCCGCATTGCCGACTACCTCCGGATCACAATCGGTTCGGAAGCAGAACTGGCGCGCTTGACGGAGGCGTTGCGCGAGGTTCTGGCGCGGAACAGCTGACTGCACTGCAGTCAGCTCACATAGATGCCGTCGTCATGCGGTCGTCTCGGCCAATCACTGGAATTTGCCGTCGTCGTTCGGCGAGCGTGTGGTCCATCGGTGAGAAAATCCGGTGGACCTCGGTTCTCGCGCGAACTGGCAAGTCTCGGCTCACCAGGCGTAGCGGACCAGCCCCTTGCCTGCGTAGGAGCGCGTGACGTTTGAGAACTCGCCCTCGAAGCTTGCGCCAGCCGACCAGCCGTTGGCCCAATTCACTTCCGCCGAAGCGGTCGTCAATGCGGAATCGGCCGCTTGTGGTGCGCCGTTGACGATGAAGCTGGCCGCAGGCAACGCCTGGAAGGTTGCCGCCGCCGACCGGTTCGGATTGAAGTCATGCGCCCAGGCGAGACGGCCCCGCAAGGTCAGCACGCCATCCTGCATGGCAAAGGATTTGTCGCTGCGCAGGCCGAGCTCGGTGCGGGTGTCGGTTGCCGTTCTCGCGGCATAGGCGAGCGCGAATGCGCCTCCGCCGGAGACGACGCGCTCGGCATAGGCAGGCAAATCGAAGGCTGTGATCTGGGCTGCCGCATACGGCGTGAGGCCCATGCCGCTGATCCACGGCATGACGAAGCGTGTGCCGCCCTCGATGCGGGCGGAATAGGCATTGGCGTTGAACGTTGCAGCGAGATGGTCGGAGCCTGCGATGGTGACGACGCGGTCGGTGCTCACGGCCTGCCAGCCATAGGCAAGCGCAGCCGCGATATAGCTGGGGCCCTGCACGTGACGGATGTAAGCCCCTGCCTGGAACAGGTCGGAGCGACCCCAGCCCTGGCCGGTGACATTGAAATTGGTGCCGCCCCCCGCCAACGCGAAGCCGGCGAGCGTGTTCGGCGAGAGCAGATAGTCGGCGCCCACCGCGGTGCCATACAGGCTGCTCGCGCTATTGGCCGAGCCGCCGGCGGCATTGCCATCGGTGGTCTGCGAGCCGCCAAAGCCGGCCGCCCATATGCTCCAACGCGACGCGAAGGGCGCAGCCGGCGCTTTGGTCACCATGGCAAAGGCGTCGTTGCGGCTGCGCGCGGCATAGGCGGCGCGCCCGTCCTCCTCGGCATAACCGGTCGCGGTGCTCGGGCCACCAAACGTGCTTCCGCGTTGCGTCGGATCGGTGACGAGGCCCATGAACTGGCTCATGGCGCTGAACGTCGTCTGTTGCGCCGAGCTGCCGATCTGGCCGGCAGCCTGCGCGAGGCCGGCTGGCGTCAGCGATGCGTAAACCGCGGACATGCCGCCGCCCGCGTTGAAGGCGCTGGTCAAGGCGTCGCCGACGGCGCGCTGGTTGCCATTCAGCCCCGGGATGCCGCTGTAGCCCAATGCGACAGTTAGATAGACGTTGTTGGCATCATAGCTGAGCGAGCGCGTGAGCGTGGTCGAATTTGCACTGACAGTTGGAGCGAATGTGCCGGAGATGCCGCCGGTCGCGCTCAGGATCGTGTAGGATTTTGCGATGTAGCTGCCGGGCGCGAATGCAACGTTCACGGTTGCGCCGCCGAGCGTCGCGACGCCGTTGACGTTGGTCGTGGAGGTGCTCGTCGGCGAGACCTGCACCAGGTAGATCGCCCCCGATTGGAAGGCGAGATTGCCGGAAATATTGAGCGATGTGCCTGCCGCGCCGCTCCCGGGCGCCAGAGTGCCACCGTTCGCAACGCTGGTGCGGCCGAGCGTGCCGGTGCCGCTGAGCATGCCGCCCGCATTCACGGTCATGCTGCCTGCGGAGGCGAGATTGCCGTCGACACGCAGCGTGCCGCCATCGACAGTCACGGCGCCGGTGTATGTGGTGGTGCCGGTCAGGGTCCAGACTGAGTCGCCGACCTTGTTGAAGGTGGAGAAGTCGCGAAATTGCGCGGTGCTGCCGAGTTGCGAAAGATCGAAGCTCGCGGTGCCGCTGCCGCCGAGCTGCAACGCATTGTTGGTGCTTCCGCCCACGAGGCCATTGATGACGGACCCCGGTGTGAGCGTCAGGGTGTTGCCCGGTCCGAAGAAGCTGATTCCGCCGTTGATCGTGCCGGCATTGATGATCGAGGAGCCCGCGGCGGAAATGCCATAGGCGGCACCGCTGATCGTGCCATCATTGAAGATCAACGAGTTGCTTCCGAGGAATACGCCGCCTCCTGAACTACTGCTGATCGTTCCCGAATTGACGACAGCAAGAACCCCGTTGCCGCCGCTCACTCCCCCATTGGTCCCGCTGATGACGCCCCCAGCGAGGTTCACGAGGGTCCCCGAGCCGAACGGGCTGACGAAGCCTGCCGAGCCGGAGATGGTGCCGGAGTTGGCAATGGCGAACGTGGAAAACGCCTCGATCCCGTTATTGGTCCCCGTGATGGTAGCGCCTGCCGAATTGATAATCGCGAGAGAGGCGCCCTGCACACCCTCGAAGCCGCTGATCGATCCGGCATTCAGGACGCTTCCGCCTTGAATTCTGATCCCGGCATTGGTTCCGCTCACGGTCGCTGCGGTCGCGACATTGACCGTGACGCCCGTCTCGGCACCGGTGCCATAGCCGAACGTGCTGCCACTGGTTCCGGGGGCGCCTGCGCCCTGATTGGTGGTCGTGCCGGCGCAGGTCGCGGTCACATTGTTGGCCGCTGCCGGCGTACAGTCGGCTTTGGCCGAGCCGGTCCCGAGTGCCAGCGCGGCAAGCCCGAGGGCCAGTGCCGAAACGCTGGTTTGGCTGGAGAAACGACGAACCTGCCGTCGGACGTCGGTTGATTCACAAAGGCCCTGTCCTACTCGCAAGATCATTCCGCCGCCCCATCGCATCTACGCACACAAACGTGAAGATCGTATCATTTGAAACGTGGCGGGGGTTTGTGGAAATGATGAGTAACATCTCGACAAGTTCGAGGTGTTGCCAACTCGTCACAAGGGTAGTGATCTCACGATTCACTCGTATTGAGGGAGTTCTGTCAGTTGACGCTGACTCACGGAAAGTGAACGAGCCATTCGGGGCCGCTGAATGCCGGAGATGAGGGGGCAAACCATCGCCAGTTGCCGCCGTCACACTGCGTTCAGCTCGTCGTTTCAAGTGCTGCCTGACTTGAGTGCTGCCTGACTTCGGTGCTGCCTGACTTGCGGTCACGAGACGGACGGCTCTCGAAAGACGTGTCAGGCGGTCGTCCAGTCGGAATCAGGGATGTGAACGGGGCGTGTCCGCCCCATCCCGGCATGAACCGATCTCTGCGCCGTTTGCGGAAAACGGCGTGCCATCTTGCATTCGCCAATCGCCGGATGGTCATTTCCGCGGTTGAGCCGCGACCGGACGCGCGGCTCCCGGCCTCGGCCAGTAACGATGTGCTTGGCGAACGGTGCTGGTCCGGCAGAGCTCATTCGCCACTCGGTGGCTCATATTCGTGGCCGAAGTAGTCGTCGTCCCAATTGTCTCGCCAGCCAGGAGGCAGATTGTCCTCCTCCCAATGGTAGCCGACCCATTGCGGCATATCGACGTACAATGGCTGCTCGCGGTAGTGCTCGTGCCAATATGTTTCGATGTGGAACGTCAGGGTTGGAATCTCGACGCGTGGCGCGTAGGAGGGAACGTAGACACGCCGTGTCTCGTAGATGAACTGAATGTGAGCACCAGAGGCCCAGCCGCGAAGGCCGGAAGCGCTGACATCGCACCATTTATAGCCGCTGAGACAGCCGTGAATCGTCAGCGACGAACCGGACCCCAGCACGCCAACAGCTGGAAACCGCACATTCGGTCCAGAGCGGATGTTCAGATTGACCCCGGCGTAACCTTCCAGCCCGGTTGCCGCAGCTTGCTCGCTTATGCCGACAAGGAGCAGCACCGCGCTGACACGAATGACTTGCGTTGTTTTCATGCGATGACTCCTTGTACGTAATGCGCCGGTTCGCGTGACGGACGAAACGAGCGCGCTGTTCGCGTGCGGGGGGGCGCCGCGCACTGATCCAGTGGTGACCTGATCAGGCCGAACGATCCCTCACCGGACGTCTCAACAGATGTTGCTGCCAAGACGCTGGGCCATTAGCCGCTGGATCGTTACGACAGGCTGACGCGCGGGAGATCCACTCTCCTTGCCAGTCCGCCGACGACCCGCATCGATCCAAGCATCGTAATGCTGCGGTAAGGCTCGCTCGCTAGCTTGCGCGTGTCCTTACGATCGAGGCGGCATTATCTTCGCTGTCGACAGCGTAGACCGGGAACCGTGCTCACGAATCTCGATGTCGATCTCGCCCGGCCGGACACTGGAATGGCGTTGCGGAACAGAGCGTCGGGCCTCGTCGAGGCCAGCTCCGCCCCACTGCGGCGCGCTCCTTCTCTACACTGGTAAGCCCGCATGGCTTCGGACGTCGTCGGACTCCAGTGAGCGGGCCGTTCGGGAGGTGTCCAGCCCCACATTCCCGAACGGCCTGCAGAGCGTTCTGGCTCTGAATTGTGAGCTGCCTCTATCGCATCGCGCTGAAGCAATCGGTTGTCTTGCTTGGACGAGCGCGTGCGGTGCCACGCAGCGCTATGTCGCGTCGTGAAGACATTCACACGCGCATGACCGTTCACGATCTGCCGTACGACGAGATGAATTATGTCCGGAGCGTGGTGTTTAAGGCGACTTGTAATGCTGTCGCAAGGCGAATGCGGCATTTCTCTGCGATGAACTGGCCGAACATCGTGAGCGGACCAGATGCAACATCGTAGGATGAGATGAATAAGACTTTGCTTGTTGCTACAGCTATTGCTCTTTTCGGCGCCGAGAGCGCAATCGCCGCAGATCTCGCTGCGAGGCCGGCCAAGACCTCCGTCGTCGCTGTACCGCAGATCTCGCCCGTCCGCAGTTGGACCGGTCTTTATGTCGGCGGCCATCTCGGCGGAGAGTTCAGCGGTGCCAGCGGAGCATTCGGCCGGGAATCGCGTTTCCTCGGCGGCTTGCAGCTTGGCGCTGACTACCAGTTTGCGCCGAACTGGGTGTTGGGCGCCGAAGGCCAATACAGCTGGCTTGCTGGAAACGGGCAGGCCTCCACCCTCGGTCGTCGCGAGCTGACCCGCGACCGCAATGGCATCGGTGCACTGACAGGGCGCCTCGGCTACACGTGGGGAGCAGGTCTGCTTTATGTCAAAGGCGGATATGCCTATCAGGACACGAGCTACGGCGTGAGATCGCGGGCCGGGACGCCGGTTGCCTTTGCTATCCGTGACAACAAGAGCGGCTATACGGTCGGGGCGGGCCTTGAATATATGTTCGCGCCGAATTGGTCGACGAAGTTGGAGTATCAGTATTACGACTTCGGTACCGCGCGCTTCGTCGCACCGTCACCCGGACGGCTCGTGAGGAATGGTACGTTTGACAGCACGCTCCATACGGTGAGCGTGGGCGTCAACTATCGATTCTGACGACACCAAGCGGTACCGTGCCGCGACATGATCGCGGCACGGCAGACCCACTTTGTCATGGTGTGGTAAGCTGCAGGTGTGACTCTGATCGTCTCGATTGGTCTCAGGCGCGTCGTCCTGGCGCGTCCTCATGGAGAACACAATGAAGCAGATCAGCGCATGTCTCATCGTGGCGTTGGCCGTCACCGGTGCGACGACGACCCAGGCGTCGGCCGGTGGCAATCGTGGTGCGGCCGTGGCGGCAGGGGTGGTGGGCGGCCTGGCCATCGGAGCTCTTTTAGGATCCGCGGCCGCCGCTCGTTCAGCACCGGGCTACGTCTACGTCGATGACAACTATCCGCCGCCACGAGTCGTTTATCGCCGTCATCATGTCTACGACTATGATCCGGGATATGGCGACGGTTACGCGGACGGCTATGTGTCCGGATACAAGGATGGCTACTCGGATGGAGCCTGGTCGGGCTACTGAGGCGACCGAGCGCAACCGAGACCTGCAGGCCCCGCCAAGGCGGGGCCCTTTCTCGGATGTCGTGGCTCCTCTGCGCAAACAAGGCGAGCAGGGGCGGGGCCGGTCCGGCTTGTGAACGGACGGCGGGCGCAGGGCCGACGGGGCCGGCGGCCTACGGAGACGCCAGGTTCTCGGATGTCAGCGCCCGTGCGTCAGATCGCCTGCCCCGCAGCGATCTGATGTCCTGTTTGCTTCTGGCGTTGTTCGTCCTGGTCCGCGATGCGGCTTGGCCGCATATAAGAAGATGATGTTGTGACATTTGTTGTGTCGAAAGACCGGTCGTGACGTTCGGCAGAGTTGTGCGTGCACTCCTGGCCGCTAACGTTCTGGTCATGTTGTCGGGGTGCGCGCAGTTCGACGGTCCCGCGTGCTCTGCTGCGTTTTTGCCAGCTGAGCCTTTGACCGAGCCGGACGAAGCGCCAATTCAGCCGCTGCTGCCAGCCGCAGCCGCCCGCCTTCCGGCGCATCAGCCGAACCGCCGGTTGCGCTCTTTATCGCATGCCTGGTCCACGAAGCAGCGCGCGCCGCAGATTGGCGATATCGTCACCGTGACAGTCAATATCGCGGAGAATCCGGGCAACACGTCCACGCAAAGTGGCGCAAATCCCAATCGGCGCGCGGACGAGCTGCCTGACACCGGCGGCGCCGTGGCAAGCCGCAGGGCGGATGCTTCGTCGTCGCGCGACACTGCCGGCCGCACGACGGTCGGCCAGGCAGAGTTGAAACGGATGAGCATGGCGGCCGTGGTCACGCGCGTGATTCCGGACGGCGGTCTCGTCGTCGAGGGGCGGCGCACGATGCAGATCGATGGCGGGATTGTCGATCTGGAGGTTTCCGGTGTCATCCCGACGGACAGCCTTCGCGTTGACCATTCGATCGACGCTTCGAAGATGAAGCAGATGCAGATCTCCTATCACCGGCGCCAAGCTGCCGCTCACCTGCGATAGCGCCGCGTGCAGGTCATCCTCGCGTAACCCGTCCGTCGTGCACTGCCGCATCGGGACTGTCGCCGGTTCGTGGGATACGGCTAGGATGATGACGCGAATCATCTGGCTCAGCTGCGCATTGATCGCTGCTGGTGGCACGGTGGCCGCCGTCTTGGTTGCTTCGCCAGAAGCGGATATTCAGCAAACGCCGCAGCCAGGCCGGGTCGTCCGGGAAGCCAAGAGGCTCAATCTCAATACGGCTCCCGCCGAGGAGTTACGGAAACTGCCGCGCCTCAGCGCTGCCAGCGCCCAGGCGATCGTGGAAGCGCGAGACAAGTCGAAGTTCAAAGACTGGAACGATTTCGTGGCGCGCAGGGTGGTGCCATCGTTCGCCTACGACGAGATCCGGATTCTCGTGACGTTCTGACGAGACCCCGTAGGGGATTGTTAAGGCTCGCGGTCCGCGCGCCTGCCGCATTATTTGCTGCCCGGTCGGGCTGGATCATGCGGGTGTGACGATCGCAGGCCGTCGACCTTCGGCAGCACGAAAAACGCGACGGCTGCTCGCGACAGCCCGGCCAAGCCGGACAGTTGCGACTGCATCGTGAACTCGCGCCTCACATAATTCCCTGCCGCAACGGCCAGCGATGTTGCGGCCTCAATACAATCGACTTGATCAAGAAAGCAGACGGAGGCCCATCCTTGATCCTGAGTCGCACCGACAGGTCCGTCCGCGGCAGGCTGGGCGAGTGCCGGAGACAATCCGTAAAACGGATGGTCGGGACTGTAGAATGCGACCGCAAATCCGAGGCTCTCGTTGCCGACGACAGATTTGAGCGGCACTCCGGTCAATTCGCGCCATTGTCGGGTGGTTTCGAATGCGACGGAACGATAGAATCCCCGGCCCTCTTCGTAGCCGAACGAATTGCGGTAGAGCGCATGGAGGGGAGCGGCGATGGTGATGGCGACGAGGGCGATTGCGGCAACCAGGACAGTCATATTGACAGTGTAGAACCGCTCGACCCTGTAACTCGCGCCGCATACCACCAGCAGGACAAACAAGAACAGCCCCTGGACCGCCCAGAGGGACGGCAAATCAGTCCCCATGATCAGGGCGTTGGCGACCGGAAGGCAGATGGTCCCAATAGCAACGTAAAACAGCAGGCGCAGGCCATCATCAAGCGCTGCGAAATCCCTGGGTATTCGCATGATCCTGCTGCCGGCTGCCACGACCCAGGTCAAGGCAGGTATAGCCAGTGCTGCCGCAAGTCCCATCACGAACGAAAATGAGTCGTGGAGCGATCTCAGCATGTCGGAATTGGCATGCGTGAGCGCGTGATGGATCGGAGCCGCATCGCTCGCAATGAGCCAATCCAGATGCGGCCATAGCGCGGCCAGTCCGACGACGGCGGAGACCCAGGGCGAGAGCGACGTGAAGTAAGCGCGACGCTGTGGATGTACGATCGCCGCCAGTCCGAAGCTCGCGATCAGGAAGATCGAGTAGTACTTGCCCAGCATCGCGAACGCGGCGGTCAAGCCCGCCATGGCGGCCCAGAGAAACGTCCGCGATTCATACGCGCGCAGAAAGCAATAGGTCGCGAGTGGCCACGTCGCCAGTTGGACGGAGTTAGCGTTGAATCGCTGGGCATGAAATTGGTAAACTGGCGTGAGCATCAGGAGAAGCAGCACGATCGCCCGCTTGTCTCCGGCAACGAAACGCCGCGAAATCAGGTCGACAAACCACAGCGCGAGCGCAGCATTGGTCATCGCCATCAGGTGAAACGACCAGTCGGTCGGCGGAAACAGGCGGCTCCAGGCGCCGGCCACCCATCCCATCAGCGGCGGATGCTTGAAGTAGCCCCAGGCGAAATGTCTTCCAAACGTCCAGGTCTCGAGGGTGTCCGGATGCAGTCCGGCACCGGAATAGGCGACGGCGAGATACGCCGTCCAGGCCGCCGCGAAACAGGTCAGCAGCAGCGGCACGGCCCAGCCCCCCTCAAGGGCGTCCAGCCATCGCAGGAACGGACGACGCCAAGCCGCCGGGCTTCGATCCGACTGTTCGGCGGTCGCCGAAAGCCAATGATCGTAAGTTCGGTACAGTCCCCGGAGCAGATGTTGGCAGGAGCAAAGCGGAAGCGGGGCTGCTTCGCTCCGTCGGCAGTCCAGCATTGACGCTGACCGAGCCGGAGCCGATGGGGGTGCGGCGACCCCCGGTGTCCGGTCGATCATGCGTCAAGCTCCGTGAACGTTTTCCAGACGGTGTCCGTGCATCCGTCTCCGCGCCCAGGATTACAATAAGCTGACATCCTGGAACGTTTGTGTTCGCGGCGATGCTGTCACGGTGATAGCTCGATCCCGCGGCCAGTGGGCGTCATACAACTGCAAGCATGGCGGTGAACCATTGGAGCTACAACTTCTGGTGTCGTGGGCTCGGTCGCGTCAAGTCGGCGGCGCCAATGTGGTTCGATCGCGCCCGCAGCGGCGAGGTCAATTCCCTGCGGTGGACCGCAGCGCAGCGGATGGGCGGCAGGTTTTCTGCCTGAAGGGGACGAGCAACCCGGCGGTGAGAGGAAGGGGTTCCAGAAAACGGTATCGGGTAGCTCCTGACGTAATTCTATTGTAATCCCCCTGTAATCATAGGAACAACAGCGTGCAAATGGCGCAGGAGAGTAGCGTGCGAGTGCTGGTCGTGGAAGATGACCCCCAGCTAGGTATCTGGCTGCGGGATGCACTCGCAACAGCCTTCGGCTCTTCCGATATCGTGACGACTCTTGATGAGGGGCGGGCCGCGATCGCTGTGCGCACTTTCGAGCTTGTGGTCATTGACCGGGGGCTTCCCGATGGCGACGGACTTGCGCTCTTGCCTGACCTCCGGCAACAGAAGCCCAGTCCCGCAACGGTGGTGTTGACGGCCCTGGACGACCCTGCCGACATTGCGCGGGCGCTCGATGAGGGCGCGGATGACTACGTCGCCAAGCCGTTCGAGCCGATCGAATTGGTCGCGCGGGCCAGGGCGGTGCTGCGGCGCCTGTACCTCGACAGGGGTGCTGTCGTCTCGATCGCCAATCTGAGCTACGATATCGTCAATCGCGCCGTTGGCGTCGATGGCAATCCGATCGTCGTGCCGCGGCGCGAGTTGGCGATCCTGGAGGCCCTCGTGCGTCGCAGCGGGCGGGTGGTTTTGCGCGAGACGCTCGAATCGGCGGCTTACGGGTTCGAGGATGAAATTCAGTCCAACGCCATCGAGGCCCACGTCTCACGGCTGCGGCGCCGCCTGCGCGAAGCCAACTGCAGGGCGACGATCAGGCCGGTGCGCGGCCTCGGCTATTTGCTGAGCGGTGAGTGATGATCGCGAGCTGGAAGAAGCTCAAAGGCATGCGCCGTTCGATTACGCTGCTGTCAGCGACGCTGATCGGAGTCGTCACGACGATCATGCTGATCTGCGCCGCCGCCCTGCTGATCAGGTTCGGTGGCGACGATGATGGCACCTGGGGCGCTGCGGATGTCGCGGATGCGTTGAAGGAGGCGGTTGCACGCGATGCGCAAGGCCAGCTTCTGGTCAAACAGACTCCGCGTCTCGACAAGATCATCCAGGATTTTCCGACATTCTGGTACGTCGTCTCCGACAAGAGCGGCGAGGTCAGCCATGGTCAGCTGCCGAAATGGCGTCCCCATAAGCCGATCACGGTTCAGGATGGGACCAGCTTTCTTGCCTACGCCATCGATGGTGAGACCCGAAACTTCAAGCGAATGACGGCCGTGCGCAATACGCCGGTCGGCGAGGTCCTCATCGAGACTGGAGGCGTGGCTTATACGTCGACACAGCTGATGCTCGGGACCCTGACGGATGCAACGATCGTCGCGCTGCCGATTATCCTGGTGCTGCTGGCGACCGGCTTCGCCGCCCTGGTGTTCGTGCCGGCAGCAATCGCGCGTCCGGTGCGCGCTGTTGCCACCGCCGCCGAGATGATCGACGGCGTGCCGGACGGCCGCCGGCTGCCTGAAGCCAACGCGCCCGCTGAATTGCTGCCCTTGGTCACCGCGTTCAATCGGGCGTTGTCCCGGATCGACCGGGCGGCCGAGGCGCAGCGAAATTTCCTGTCCAACGCCGCGCACGAACTGAGGACGCCGCTGACCAATGCGCGGACGATGCTCGAGGTGATCCCGGATGGCGCGCTGCGTGCCAGGCTCATTGCAGAGAACCAGAAATTATCGACCATCGTCACCATGCTCCTGCAACTGGCGCGGATTTCGATGGAGCCGGTCGAACTGACCGATATCGATCTTGTGGCGCTGGCGCGACGGGTGACGGCCGAGCATGTGCCGATGGCGCTGAAGGCCGGAGGTGAGATCGGATTCACCGGTCCTGACGCTCCGGTGTGGATCCGCGGCTCGGAGCCGGCGATCGCGGTGGCGCTGTCGAATCTGATCAGGAATGCCGTCATTCATGCCGGGGCAGGCGGTCCCATTCTCGTTGCAGTGGACACCGCCGCGAGTCTCAGCGTGATCGATGCCGGCCCCGGTCTGCAGGCGGATGAACCTGAACGGCTGCTTGAGCCGTTCGAGCGCGGCCATGCCCGCGGCGAAGGAATGGGACTCGGGCTTTCGATTGTGTCTCAGGTCATGGCCGCCCATCATGGCCGCGTCGGGCTGCGCGCCACGCCGGGCGGAGGAACCACGGTCGCGCTCAGCTTCGCGCGCGCAGACGTTCGGGACGCGCCGTCGCTGGCGAACAACGGTTCGGAGTCCGCGGCCGGAGGCGCAACGGAAAAGGCCGGTCTGCTGCAGCGCTGGTGTTGAGGATCTCCGGCCGCGCCGCTTGAATGCTGACGCGCTGCCTCAGCGCGTCTCCTTGCTCCGCTGCCATTTCAGAAAGTCGCTATAGAGCCGGGCCGCCTCGTCCGTCGACATGCGCGCCTGCGTCTTGCGCTCGTCGAGAAATTTGCGGAATTCCGCCGGCGTGCGCTGGTCCTCCGCCGGCGACTGCATCCGGCCTACGCCGTCGAGCCAGTCCTGCGCCGCCTTGAAGCGGATCAGCCCCGACACCGGCGCGGATAGGACGGTGTCGCGCCATTTCGGATGCCGCGGCGGCGACTGCAAAACCTGGATCTTGCCGAACAGCGCGTCGACAAACCTCGCCGTGCGGCGGTAGCGCTCGCTTCCTTCGGGCCAGTTGTAGACCATCAGCACGGTCGAGGCCGCGACCGCGTCGACCTTGGTCCCGGCCGGCACCAGGTTCGGATATTCCTCGGACGAGAATGTCGTCGGCAGGTAGATGTCCTGCAATGCGCGGTCGTAGGGCACGGGCAGCAAATGCAGCCGGCCCCCCTCATTCTTGATGCCCTTGATGACGGGGGCGTCCTTCGACACTGAGGCGATCCAGGCGTCGCCCTGGCCGTCGATCAGCTTCTGCAGACCCCCGGTCGGATCGGTCTGCGAATCGATCTCGGCCTGGATGCCGAGCCGGCGGAAGATCGTCCGCGCCGCCGGCAGGCCGATCGAGCGCTCCGCGAACACGCGCCGGCCGTTGAGGTCCTGCAGGCTGCGGATCTCGCGCCGTGCGACAATGTGGACGTCGTTATGGAAGAGCTGCGCGATGTAGCGCACGCGCTGCGCAATGTCCGGGATATTGTATTCCGTCTTGACGAATTCCAGCGCGTCGGTGGCGACGAAGCCCATGTCGATGTTCTTCAACATGATGATGTCGACAAGGTTCTGCGCCGATCCCTTGCCGAGGATCGGCAGGACGCGCAGGTTCTCGCCTTCGTCGAGCACCGCCGCCATGTCGGAGCCCATCACCGACATCGGACCGCCGATCGGCGCGGTGATGACGGTCACGGTGCCGGAGTTCAGCGCCTCGCGGTCCGGGAGATTGCCGACCACGGCCGCATTGGCCGGCGGCGGCGGTCGGTGCTGTTGCCCTTGCTGCGCTGCGGCGCGGCCGGAAAACGGGACGAGGGACGAGAAGCCGAATGTGGAGACGAAGGCGCCAACAACGACACGTGCGACACGATTCACCGAACGCTTCCCCGGACTTATTCTACTTTAGTCGTGCAACTAGCAGTTCGATCCCGGCCGAAATTTGGCAGCAGCGCGGCGATGCGCAAGATGCTGCAAATTTGCCTGATCAGCTCCATGCCTGCGCTGGAATTGCGGTACCGGCGTGTAGCATGCGCTGCATGAGTCCGTGTCGTATCCGAAGCAGGGCGCGCGGTATGATGACTACAAATCGTGTTTGTCTGAATGCATCCGTGTTGCGTGCGTTTGGCCGCATCGATGTCGTGAATTCGCGACCCGTGCCGGGGCGCGCACGGCCGACGGGCTTCGGCGCCGTCGCGATGCGCGCCTCGCAATGATCGAGGCGTCCTGACTACCTCAAGCGCTTGCGGCATCGAGCCGCGCGACCTGATCGGGTGTCAGTGTGAGCCGGGTCGCGGCGACCAGTGTGTCGACATGCTCCGGCTTTGTGGCGCTCGCGATCGGTGCGGTCACGGACGGTTTGGCCAAGAGCCAGGCCAGCGCGATCGATGCCGGCTCGGCGCCGGTCTCCTTGGCCACGGCATCAAGGCCGGCGAGGATGCGCAAACCCCGCTCGTTCATGTATTTCGGAATGCCGCGCTGTCCGCGCGGGCTCTTGCCGTAATCGGCCTCCGAGCGGTACTTGCCGGTCAGGAAGCCGGCCGCGAGCGAGAAGAAGGTGATGACGCCGACGTCGTTGCTTTCGCACACGCGCTGCAGCGCTCCCTCGTAGGAACTGCGCTCGGCGAGGCTGTATTCGGGCTGCAGGCTCTCATAGCGCGGCAGATTGTTCGCCTTGGCGATGTCGAGCGCGGCCTGCAGCCGTTCGGCCGAAAAGTTCGAAGCGCCGATGACGCGCACCTTGCCGGCCTTGATGAGCTTGTCATAGGCCGCCAGCGTCTCTTCCTGCGGCGTCGTCTCGTCGTCCTTGTGCGACTGATAGAGATCGATCACCTCGGTCTGCAGCCGGCGCAGCGAATCCTCCACCGCACGCGCAATGTAGTCGGGCTTCAGCCCGACCTTGCCGTCGCCCATGTCCATGCCGACCTTGGTGGCGAGGATGATCTTGTCCCGGTTGCCGCGCAGCTTCATCCATTTGCCGATGATGGTCTCGGACTCGCCGCCGGTGTGGCCCGGTACCCAGCGCGAATAGACGTCGGCCGTGTCGAGAAAGTTGATCCCGGCCTCCAGCACCTTGTCGAGCAGGCGGAACGACGCCGCCTCGTCCACGGTCCAGCCGAACACGTTGCAGCCGAAGCAGAGGGGTGGAACGAGGAGGCCGGAACGGCCGAGCGGACGCATCTTCATGACGATCTCTCGATTGAGCGGAGCTTGAGGGGGAGCTGGGGTTGAGCTGCAGATTGCCTGTGTTCGCTGCGCGTGACCAGAGCGGCACCAGCATGGCGGGGCAGCCCTTGCGGACCCAACCGTGACGCAGTCTGCCCCGAAGACGGTCCGGCTGCGTCAGACTTTTCACTTAGTCACCGACGACGCTATCTCTTGCGAATGCCTCGCAGCTGCGAGTTCGGGGTGAAGCTTGGGGAGTCCGTTGAATGAACATGCTGACCTATGACCAACTCGGACTGAGCTCCGATGCGATCAACGGCCTTGAGCCGACCGCGGCCGCCGCGAGCGCCGGCGCTGTGGCATCAGCCGCAGCGCTGCCGGCCGGAGCGGTGTCCAAACCCGTGTTTCACGCCGACGGCTCGGAGACGGTGTCGGTGCACACCGGCGGCCTCACCTTCAATCTCACCTTCGATGCGGCCGCGGCCGCCGCGCCCGAGAGCTTCCGCGCCGGCGTCGAGCAGGCGGCTTCCATCCTGTCGTCGGCGATCACCGACAAGGCCACCATCAATCTCGCAATTGACTATGCGGGCACCGGCGGCGGCGCCGGCGCCAATATCAGCAATGGCGTGCTGGTCAACTATACGCAGCTCAAGGCCGATCTCGTCGGTCATGCGGCGGCTGGCGACACCGTGTTCGATCATCTGAAGGCCGGCGCGACGATCCAGGGCCATGCGATGGTCGCCGTCTCCAACGCCGAGGCGAAGGTGCTCGGCCTGATCGCGCCGAACGACGCCACCACGCAGGATGGCTTTGCGACCTTCAACACCGATATTCCGACGCAGTCGCTGGTCGGCGTCGCGCTGCATGAGCTGTCGCATGCGCTGGGACGCGTGCCCACGCCGGGTCAGGCGGATGTGTTCGATCTGTTCGACTTCACCCGTCCCGGCCACAATCTGATCAACAACAGCCTGAGTTCGGCACCGCCGGCCTATTTCTCGATCGATGGCGGCGTCACCAAGATTGCGGATTTCGGCCAGACCTCCGATCCGGCGGATTTCCTCAACACCGGCATTCAAGGTGCCAGCGACCCGCTCAATGAGTTCTACAATCCCACGACGTCGCAATTCCTGTCGCCGATCGACCTCGTGGTGCTGGAGGCCCTTGGCTTCAACATCTCGACGCCGAACACGCAGGCGCTGCTCGCTCAATTGCCGCAGGCTGCCGGCGCCGCGGCACCGGTGCAGACGGCCCAGCAGGCCGCGACCATCGCCTCGGCCGTGGCCGCCGAGACGGCGGCCAGCCTTGCCAAGCTGGGAGATCCCGCTGGCGCGGCGCAGGTGCTTGCGAATGCGCGGGCCGATGCGGTCGCGGCCAATGCGGCCGATGGCAGTCCGTCGCATGACCACATGGCGTCCTACGCCTCACATTCCGCTACGCTTCATCATGATGGCATGACGCTCGCCATGCATCTGCATGCCATCAGCGCGACCTGAGAGAGCGGGGCAGGCGAGGACTGCCAGCGCTCATCCGAGCCAGGGCTTGACGAAGGTTTCGCTGCGTTCCCACAGCCTGCGTGCGGCCGTGCCGTCATCCTTGAAGGCTACCGGCATCGGCTTGCGGCCGGAATAGCATTCGCCAAGCTGCCAATCCGCTCCAGCCGTGCCCTCGGCCAGCCGCGTCAGCCGCTGTGCGCTGCGCTCGGGGCTGATCGTGATCAGATATTTCAGCGGCGAGTGATAGAACAGCCGCATCAAATGCGTGGTATCGTTGGCGAAGTTGGAGCGTACGATGCCGGGATGGAATGAGACCGCCGCGATCCCGTCGGCGCGGTGACGGCGATCGAGCTCGCGGGTGAACAGGATGTTCTCCAGCTTACCGTAGCCATAGGCGCCCTGTGGCGTGTAGCCGCGCTCATTGTTGAGATCGTCGACATCGAAATTGCGGCCGAAGATGTTGGCCGCGGCGCTTGCCGTCTGGATGACCTTGGCCCGGCTGGCGATCAGGCGCTCCAGCAGCAGCCGGGTCAGCAGGAACGGCGCGAGGTGGTTGACCTGGAATGTCATCTCGAAGCCGTCGGAGGTGAGCGCGCGCTGGCCCATGATGCCGCCGGCATTGTTGGCGAGCACGTCGATGCGGCCGTGATCGAGCAGCTCACCGGCGAGCCGCTGGACATCGGCAAGCTGCGTATAGTCGACGAGGTGGAAGGGCGCATTCAGCTCGCGCGCCAGCGCCTCGGTCTTGGCCTTGCTGCGCCCGACCAGCACGACATTGTGCCCGTGCGCCTTCAACTGCCGCGCAGCGGCGGCGCCGATGCCGTCGCTGGCACCGGTGATGATGATGGTCGGCATGACGGTTCCCTTGCTCATGGAGGCAGCGATCGCCGTCGCTGCCGGCGCCGCTGAAAGAATGGACATATCGACAATATTTGTCGACCCGATAATGGCACCAACCGTTGCGTCGTCGCGCGTGGCACCAGCGCCCGCGATGCAGCCGTGACCGGTGCTCGCTGATAGTCGTGGCCGATCTGTCGCAAGCTCCGCTGTTGCTGCTCACCAGGTCGGGCACGGCCGTTCAGGGCGCATCGGCAAGCGCGTGCCGCGCGCTGTCCGGCCTCAGCCGCGCACGGAGTTTTGCCGCCAGTTCGGCGCCGAAGAAGCCCTGGGGATTCGACGGCGACAAGGCGTCCCGCTTTTCCCACTCCGTGATCCGGTCTTTGGCCTTGTCGAACGCGTCCTCGAGCGACACGCCGGCGCCGAGATTCTGGTTGAACAGGGCGTCGCCGAAAAAGGTCCAGTCCCGCTCATTCGAGCAGCCGAAGGAGGGATTGTTCTCGTCGGCGGCGGTCAGCACCACGCTGTCGGGCGAGGCCAGGCGCTTGACGAACACGCCGGAATAGCACGCCGAGATGATGATGAGCCGGTTCTTGATGCCTTCGCGGTCGAGAACAATGGCGATGTGATCGGGCGAAAGCTGGCCGTGAAACGCGCCGGACAGCCGCAGTCCGACGCCCGTCGGTCCGCCATGCGAGGTGATGAAGAGCAGCAGAATGTCCTCGTCCTTGTCCATCACCTTGGCGACCGCATGGACCGCCGACGCAAAATTCGTCCGGTTCGCGATCGGCTGGGCGTCGACCGTATCAGGATGGTTGACGAGCCGGATCGTGCCGCGGTCGAGCCCGATCGCCTTGTCCAGCGCCGCAAGCCCGCCGTCGAGCTCCTTGATGAAGACGTCCTGGTCGGACCAGCCGGCCATCCCGATGGCATAGATGCCGGGCTTGCCCTTGCGCTCCGGCAGCAGCTTCGCGGTGGCGGCCTCCAGCAACGGCCCCTGCGCGAGCTCGACCGTATCGGCATCGACCAGACGGGCCGTGTTGTTGTCGAGCGCGACCAGCTTGGCAAAAGTCCATTCGTACAGATTGTAGGAGCTGCGCGACGTGTCGAGACCGATGAAGGTCGGATAGGCGGGCAACGCGGCCAGTGCGGCCGACACCAGGGCCGTCAGGCCCAAGGCACGCCAGACCGGTCGGCGATAGGCGGGATCGCTGCGCAGCGCTGCGGCGATCGCGCCGGTCCACCAGATCAGCAGCGCGAGCACGAGCCCTGCCGTGGCCGCCGTGCTGATCCATCCATCGAACCTGATATCGACGCGCTCGGCCAGCGGCAGGCGATCGACGGCAAGCGCTGCGAGCTGTACGAGGCCCATCAGCGCAAACAGCTTCCAGAACAGCGCCGTGCGGTTGCGTGACAAGTAGGCGATGCCGGCCACGCTCAGTGCCGCGGCCGCAGCCAGCACCGGCTGGCTGCTGATCAGCATCACCGCGCATTCCGCGAGGACGACGAGCGCGAACAATTGCGCGACGCCCGCGGTCCGATCGGCCGAGAACACCAATAGTCCCGCGGCCACCAGGATGGCGGCCTGGGCGATCACCGTGTTGACGCCATACAGCGTAAAGCTGGCCGCGCCGTCGGCTGCAACATATTGCCGCGCCGCCTCCGCAGCCATCGCAACGCAGATCCACAGGAGGGCAGTGCGGATCCTGACGGCGCCCGGCATCGCCGCACGCCGCCAGATGGCGGCGCCCAGCGCCGTCTTGAGGATCGACCAGAGTTCGTTCATGTTCTCTTCACCATCCCCGACCCGACGCCTGGTGTGATGGTAATCGCGATCTCCGAACGATTGATTGCGCCGGTCGTGTGAATCCTCCGAATTGTCGCTCCGGCGCGACAGGTCCCAATGCAGTGTGCCACGGCGTGGACGGCCGACCGAAGCCCTGTGCGCTGTCAACGTCGGGTCCCTGCGACGAGGATCACGCGATCAGCCAGCCGAAAGCCCGTCTCAGATAAGCATCGGCATCGTTCAGGACCGGTGTTCCGTGAGCCATCAAGATCTTATCGGGACGCCAGGCAAGGACGTGTCTCACCGCGGCGCGGGCTGCACGCCGATCAACGAAAGCGAGCCGGAATTTGCGCGGAACGTTCGGCTCCGGTCCGATCATCAGATCGGCCTTGGCGATCCATGCGCGCCAGCCGAAGATCAGTTCACTCGGAATCTGCTGCAGCAGATCGGCAAACAATGCGGTCCTGCTCGCGACGTGGAAGAACACGACCTCCGTCGTGATGACGTTTCCAGTCATCAAGATCTGCTCGATGTCTGCCGCCCAGTCAGGATGAGCCGTGTGGCCGAGGTCCGCGTCGAAGCAGAGATCCGGACGCTTCTTTCGCAATCCTGGTGCGGCATGGAGTTTGGCGGCCGGATAGGCAATGGCCCACGCGTGCAGGAAGAGATGATGCAGGGAATTCGGCGCCACGACGTGCCGCACGGGCCCGATCGCATTCACCTCGGCTCGGAGTTCGTCTGTGAAATGAACCGGCGACCAAACGAAGAGCCCGCCGTCCGACAGTCTGATGATGGCCATGCGCGTCGGATAGCAAAACCCGGCGACCGAGACATGTTCTCCGTCGGCGGTCCAGATATCGGGGCCGAACTCTTTCAGCATTGCGGCTTCACGGCGAGGATCTTGCGCGATCACGGCAGCCGGCGCCAGTTGGCGAATGCCAGATTGTCCGGCGGATCATGCCTTTGCGGATCGATCCTATCGTGGTCGTCCACGGCGTCAATCGAGGACGATGTTGAACGGACCGCTTGCCCGATCGTGATGCCTTCGCCGCGATCACCCAGTGCAGCCAGGCGGTCCGCTGCGGTCGATCCACTCCATCGGACGGCCCTTGCCGCGCCGTGGCGTCGCTCATTTGGCATCCGAGGTCAGCGCCTCCGCTTATCGCGGAAGCGCTGCTGCAATCTCGTCAGGCTGCGGCGCGCGCCGCCACCGCGGGGAAGTCGATCTCGGTCTGGGCCACGTTGTTGATGTAGTTGGTCCAGCTGTTGAGCGCGACATGCAGCACGATCTCGATGATCTCGGCGTCGTCATAGCCGGCGGCCTTCACCGCGGCGACGGCGTCGTTGCTGACCTGGCCGCGCTGCTGCGCCACCTCCGCGGCGAAGCGGACGGCGGCGTCGGCCTTGGCGTCGTTGGACCGGCCGCTGCGGTTGGCGCTGATCTCGGCATCGTCGAGCTTGACGAGGTTCTTGCCGATATAGCTGTGGGCCGACAGGCAATAGTCGCAGCCGTTGATCTCGGCCGTCGCCAGCGCGATGCGCTCGCGGGTGGCGGCGGGCAGCCGGCCCTTGCCGAGCGCGCCCGACAGCGACAGGTAGCCCTCCAATGCGGCCGGGTTGTTGGCGACCAGCCGGAACAGGTTCGGCACCGAGCCCATCTGCCGCTTCACGGCGTCGAGCAGGGCGTGGGACGCGGCGGGCGTGTCGGCGACGGTGGCGGGGATGGTGAGGCGGGACATGGCTTCATTCCTTGTGGGGTTCAGCGGGTTGGAACGAAGACAGAGCTATATCCTTCCGCTATTCGAGATAAGCTGGAAAGTCCTAGAGGTATCCTTCCATAAAGTGAGAGCATGGACCGGATCGATGCGATGGCGACCCTGGTGGCCGCGGTGGATGCCGGCAGTCTCTCGGCGGCCTCGCGCCGGCTCGGCATGCCGCTCGCGACCGTCAGCCGCAAGATCTCCGATCTCGAGGCGCATCTGCGCACCCGGCTGCTGAACCGGACCAGCCGGCGCCTGACCCTGACCGACGCCGGCCGGGCCTATGTGGCGGCGAGCCGGCGCATCCTCGAGGAGATCGCCGAGGCCGAGCGCAGCGCCTCCGGCGAGTACGCCACACCTCGGGGCAGCCTGACGGTGACGGCGCCGATCGTGTTCGGCCGGCTGCACGTGCTGCCTGTCATCAGCGACTTCCTGCAGGCCTATCCCGAGATCGACATTCGTCTGGCGATGAGCGATCGCATCGTCAATGTCCATGAGGAGCAGGTCGACGTCGCCCTGCGCATCGGCGAGCTGCCCGACAGCAGTCTGCTGGCGACGCGCGTCGGCACCATCCGTCGCGTGGTCTGCGGCAGCCCCGCTTATTTCGCCGCGCGCGGCGCGCCTCTGCAGCCCTCCGACCTCGCAACGCATGACTGCATCACCTTCGACGGCCTCGCCGCCAGCGATGCCTGGGCCTTCGGCGCGCGCCACGGCCCGCTGTCGGTGCGCATCCGCTCGCGCCTCGTCGTCAACACCGCAGAGGCCGCGATCGACGCCGCGCTATCGGGGCTCGGCGTCACCCGCGTGCTGTCCTATCAGGTCGCCGGCGCCGTCCATGCCGGCCGGCTGCAACTGGCCTTGGAGTCCTTCGAGCCGCCGCCCGCCCCGGTCAGCCTGGTCCATGCCGGCCAGGGCCTGCTGCCGCTCAAGCTCCGCGCCTTCCTCGCCTTCGCCGCCCCGCGCCTGAAGGCGCGGTTGGCGGAAGCGGGGCTGAGCCGGGGGGATGCGGGGTGAGGCCGCGTCGATGGGCGCGAGCCCCGGATCGACATGTCTTGTCGGCGGGATCGTCGACCGGGGAGCCACAGATCTCGTGCGGGAACCCCTGGCCTACCGGGCGCGCTCAAGCTTGGTCGCGAGCTTTGCGAAGACCGGATGCCGGGTCGAGATCACGTTCGAACTCCTTCAATTGCTCTGGCGTGAGATCGGCAGCATAGATCACGTCGTAGGGGATGCCGGACCCGCGCATCGCGGCTGCGACGGCGCGCTCCACGGTTGCCGTCGTGATGTCGTGAGTTCACCGCGGACGAGAAGGTCGACGTCGGAATGCGACTTGAACGCGTCCCGCGCCAGTGAGCCGATCACGACGATGTCGATGTCGTCCGCGCGAAGCTCGCGCAGCAGCGGCTCGACGCGGTCGACCGCCATCGCGTGACGATGCGCCGTACGCTCACCGATGATCCTGTCGAGGCGGCTGACCATGTCGAGCCGTTCCGAACCAGGCCAACCGTTACGGTGTCCGGGTGGTTCGAGGAAAGCATCGAACCAATGGCCGGGAAATGGCTTGGCGCGTGCCCACCGGCCGTCTCGGTCGTGCGGCGTCGGTGGCTCGACGTCCTCGCCAGCCCCAAAGCGAGCCAGCCGCGCGTCGGCTTCCTGGGCCCCCGCTTGGACTAGCGGCACTCGTCGATGGGATATTGCCGGGCACTGTCAGGGATGTCGAAGACGTCGACGAAGACCTTGATGCCGGTCTTGCAACGGGCGATGCATGCGTTGGTCTCGGCGTTGCATCGGTTGGCGTATCTGTCGAAATATCGGGCCGAAACCCTGGTCCTTGCCGAGGCCCGACATTCCTCGCCCTGCCGGGAGCACGATGTGCCATCAGCAGCGCGTGGCAGCATCGCCGAGGCAATCATGATGCCCGTCAGGGCTGCGGATGTGAACCGCCGCGACCTCATGGACGTCAACCAGTTGGTAACAGATCTCACCCGCGAGCCCTCCGCCTGACGAGGACTCCATCAAAACGAAGGTGTATTGAAATTCCCTCAACCATGGCGGGCGGCGGTGCTCTGGGCGGGGGCCTCGTCTCGGGATGTCCGCGTGCGCACCCAAGATGTACCGCTGCCGCGAAAGCGAAGGAGTGGATCGGCAGTGATCAGCCAGCTGAGGCGCTCGACAAGCCGCAGGCGGCTTGAGCCGAGGAAGATGCCTTTGGGTACGGTGTTGCCTGGGCGCGGCACGCGCCCGCCGGGTCATAAGCCGGCAGTGCGTGTGTGGCGCGCTGGCGTCTTGTTGTATGCAGCGTCACCGAAATTCCGTAGACTATCTGAAAGGCGCCGCAATGACGAAGAAGCTGAAGCCGATGCATCCTGGTGAGGTCCTCCGTGAGGAGTTCCTGGTCCCGCTCGGAATGTCTGCGGGCGCGCTGGCCAAGGTCTGCGCTTTGCCACGGACCCGGATCGAGCGTATCGCCAGCGAGCAGACCGGTATCACAGCCGACACCGCGCTCCGGCTCGCCAAGGCGCTCGACACCACGCCTGAGCTCTGGCTCAATCTGCAGACCGACTACGATGTTCAGATCGCGAAGCGCGAGCTCGGCAAGACTCTTGATCGCATCGAGACGGTGAACAAGCCGCGGGCGGCTTGACCTGAGGAGTTACTTAAGGCTCCGGCACCGTTCGGTGCTGTATTTGGGGGCCTGTGTTGAAGCGGTGCATGCCACCGGATGGTGAGCCGACTGTGCGTGTCCGGCGCGCTGGCGTCTAGTTATATGCAGCGTCAACGTAATTCCCGTAATTCGAGGTCGAGCGTTTGCGAAGGGAGCTCGAAGCATGAGGCGACGCTGCGTCGTGTGAGCACGGCGGGATATCCCGACAGTCCCGGTCGCCCTACCTGTACTCGATCGTTATGTCGTCGACGCGCGGCTCTCGCCGCCGGACGGCGGCGTCCTCGGGCAGGTCGATCTCGATGCGGTCATTCGACAGCCACACGGCTCTGAACGAACTCCTGGTCACCACGACGAAGGGAGGATTTTTTTCCAGTGAAAACTGTCCCGCGTTCGGACTGATGCTCGCCTGGCGATTGGTGGGTACGGTCGCATTGCACGCGCGGCTGAACACCACGATCCTGCTCTTGCCGTCGGGCGCGGGTATCGACTCCTCTTCCACTGTCTCGCACGCGCCGAACTCCTCCATGAATGACCAGATCGCATAGGCCGATCCGGCAAGGCCGATCGCGATGACGACGAGAACTACGATGAATGGGGGCAAAATCCGGGTTTTCACGGGCTATGTCTCTCGGCCGTTTTGCAGGCGAGGCCTTGGGGTGGTGCGCGTCCGCCGTGAATAGGACCTGATGAGTGAGTCTTCAGTCTTTTTCGCCGGAAAGTATTTCTCGCATTTCGGCTGCGTCTCAGAATGTCCGCGGCCATCGTCGCGAGCTATGGAAGATGCGGAGGATCTGGAGCGTATCGTTTGTCTGCCAGCCTGTACGGCACGATGTAGGGCGTCCGCGGGATGACGAGTTCGCGCGTTCCCGGTACGCGACGGAGTCTTCGCCTTTCGGGGCGCCCAGATAGCAACGTCTCGACATTGCGGATGATATGCGGCGCGACACGCTGTGCTGGAGCCGGATCGTCTTGCGAGATGTAGGCTCAGTGCGACGAGATCGGCAATCGCCTCTGGTGACCAGACCGGGGTCACGAGTCCCTCGATGTGGTCTTGGCCGTGTTCCCAGGCACCGGCTTTTCGGTCGGGCTGGCCCAGGACGCAACCCAGTCTCTGACCTCGTCGTGGGAGATCTCCTCACCGCGATCGAGGGATGCGATGGCGAGCTGGATGCCATGCACCTGCCACTCATAAAAGTCGAGCGAGCCTGTCATCAGCTCGGCGGCGAGAACGGACCGGCTGCGGCCCGTCGTCTTGGCGAGCCGTTCCAGCCCCTCGTTCACGCTGTCGCCGGCGCTGACGGTCAGGGTGGTCGACGTCATGAGCCAGTCCTTCTGCCGGGAAGCTCGTCGACTATACGGCCGGCATCAGAGCAGCGCAATTGCTGACGATCGACCACACGAGCGTGCGGCGCTGGCCGAGCGACGTGCGGATTTTCTGTTATCTTGCCCGACGGGCAATGCTCGCATGCGGCCCATGCGCAAACTGCCCGTCGAGCCAGTTTGTCGCACGCTGTTCGCCTTGCAGCGTCGCGCAAATCAGGACGATGTTTCCGGCCATCCCGTTCGCGATGAAGAGGGACGTTTCGGCCGATCGTCACGGAGCGTAGCAGCGGGGAGCGGTGGACGTGTCGGGCCTGGGGCTTTCGCGCAAGCGAGCCGGCGAGCAGGCCTGGTGCGGACGGTCAAGTCGCGTGGTCCTGGCCTCCCGATGCTGAGGTCAAGCCGGTCGATGGTGCGTCAGACGCGTCTCGCCGGTGATGGGGGCAAACAGCCGGTCCCCAGGGAGATCGCGAAGCAGCCGCTAAAACCAGCGCGCGGGGAAGGCCGGGTCGTCCGGCTGAACCGTGGTACCTGCCGCCTGCATTTTTTTCCGCAGGCGGGCCACGGACCTCAGTCGAGGTCCGGCCTTCCCTGCACCCTCTCATGATCGAGGGTGATGTCGGCAGCATGACCTGGGCGCGGATGCGCCGCGGGGGCTGCGGTGGGCTGTTTGTGGACATCGTGGAGTGGATGCGGGGCGTGGATGCGCCGCGCGCGGTAGGCGCCAAGCCTGTGAGTTGGAGCAGTCCTACGACAAGCTCAGTGTCGTCCCGGCCTTGAGCCGGGACCCATAACCACAGGCAGATGTAGGAGGCAGGCAAGTGGCTCAGGACGTGTCCAGCGCGTCTTCCTGTGGTTATGGATCCCGGATCTTCGCGCGCGTTGCGCGCTCGTCCGGGACGACAGCGGAGAGGATCCGAGGGCGCGCCTGCATGCCAAGTCCGCGCCTCGCGAACTACTTCCTGATCTTCACGCCCTTGGTCGTGAACCGCTGCGCGCGCGGCTCCGGGCGGATCGGCCGGCGCGTCGTGGCGGCCTTGCCGGTGCCGGGCGGCTGATGCGCGGGCACCAGTTGATCAGGACGCGAGCCGATCAGGTCGCTGCGGCCCATGGCGCGCAGCGCGTCGCGCAGCACCGGCCAATTGTCCGGGTCGTGGTAGCGCAGGAACGCCTTGTGCAGCCGGCGCTGCTTCAACCCCTTGATCGCCTCGACCTTGTCACTGCCGCCGCGGCGCACGCCGCGCAAGGGATTGACGCCGGTGTGGTACATCGCGGTCGCCGTGGCCATCGGCGAGGGCAGGAAGGTCTGGACCTGATCGGCCCGGTAGCGGTTGCGCTTCAGCCACAGCGCGAGGTTCATCATGTCCTCGTCCGACGTGCCGGGATGGGCGGCGATGAAATACGGAATCAGATAGTACTTCTTGCCGGCCTCGCGGGCGGCGGCGTCGAACATCTCCTTGAAGCGGTCATAGGTGCCGATGCCCGGCTTCATCATCTTGTCGAGCGGGCCGCGCTCGGTATGCTCCGGCGCGATCTTGAGGTAGCCGCCGACGTGATGCGTGACGAGCTCCTTGATGTAGGCCGGGCTCTCGACCGCGAGATCATAGCGCACGCCCGAGGCGACCATCACGCGCTTGACGCCCTTGACCTCGCGCACCTTGCGATAGAGCCGGATGAGATCGTCATGCGAGGTGTTGAGGTTCGGGCAGATCTCGGGGAACACGCAGCTCGGCCGGCGGCACGCGGCCTCGACCTTCGGGTCCTTGCACGCCATCCGGTACATGTTGGCGGTGGGGCCGCCGATGTCGGAGATCACGCCGGTGAAGCCTGGCGTCTTGTCGCGGATACGTTCGATCTCCTGCAGGATCGAGGCTTCCGAGCGGCTCTGGATGATGCGGCCCTCATGCTCGGTGATCGAGCAGAAGGTGCAGCCGCCGAAGCAGCCGCGCATGATCGTGACCGAGAACTTGATCATCTCCCAGGCCGGGATCTTGGCCTCGCCATAGGACGGATGCGGCGCGCGGGCGTAGGGAAGGTCGTAGACGCTGTCCATCTCCGCCATGGTCAGCGGGATCGGCGGCGGGTTGAGCCAGAGGTCGCGGTCGCCATGGCGCTGTACCAGCGGGCGCGCATTGCCGGGATTGCTCTCCCGGTGCAGCACGCGCGAGGCCCGCGCATAGGCCTCCTTGTCCTGCTCGACCTGCTCGCAGGACGGCAGGCGGATGACCACGTTGCCCTTCTCGCGCGCCGCGCCTTCGTCGGCGCAATCGAGATCGTCGGCATGCAGCTCGATGTAGCTCTCGGGCACCTTCCGGAACAAAGCGGTGCCGCGGACCGACTGGATGTCCTTCGGCGACTCGCCGCCGGCAATGCGGTGCGCGACCTCGATCACGGCGCGCTCGGCGTTGCCGTAGATCAGAATGTCGGCCTTGGCGTCGGCCAGCACCGAGCGGCGCACCTTGTCGGACCAGTAGTCGTAATGTGCGATCCGGCGCAGCGAGGCCTCGATGCCGCCGAGCACGACCGGCACGTCCTTGAACGCCTCGCGGCAGCGCTGGGCATAGACCAGCGTGCAGCGGTCGGGCCGCTTGCCGCCCTCGCCGTTCGGCGTGTAGGCGTCGTCGCTGCGGATGCGGCGATCGGCGGTGTAGCGGTTGACCATGGAGTCCATGTTGCCGCCGGTGACGCCGAAGAACACGCGCGGGCGGCCGAGCACCTTGAACGGTTCGGCGGAGTGCCAGTCGGGCTGCGAGATGATGCCGACGCGAAAGCCCTGCGCCTCGAGCAGCCGGCCGATGATCGCCATGCCGAAGGAGGGGTGGTCGACATAGGCGTCGCCGGTCACCAGCACGATGTCGCAGACGTCCCAGCCGAGCGCGTCCATCTCCGCCCGGCTCATCGGCAGGAACGGCGCAGGCTTGAGGTCGGCGCGGTGGCGCGGCCAGGAACTCAAAGGCGGGGCGGTGAGGGGGATGTTCATCGCCCAGCCATAAGGCCCGGGACCGGCGAGTTCAACCGCGCGCCGGCCAAGCGAGGCCGGACGAGGATCAAATTGTCCGGAATGGTTCCCGGGAGATGTCGCGGGGCGCCCAGGCCGGCGCGGAACGCGGGCTCAGTTGAACCCGTCCGCGGCGGCGGCCCGCCGTTTCATCCAGCCATGGCCGAAAAAGGCCAGCAGTGCCGCGGCGGCGAGCATGATCCAGATCGAGGGCATTTTCGAGCGGGAGCTGCCGTTGGCTTCGCCCACCGTGATCGAGCCCTGGGCCTTGTCCGGCTCGGTCATCGACACCAGCCGCATGTCGACCACTTCGGTCGCGCGGCGCATGTCGGCCAAGGCCGAGGGCACAGCCGGGGGCGAGTCGGCCGCAAGCAGCTGGCCGGCCGGCGCGGCGCCGGGCTCGTCGGCGGCGATCTCGGTCTTCGGCGGCTCCATCGCCGATTGGGCGGCGTGGCTGCCAGCGGGCAGCTGGGCGAAGGAGTTCAGGTTGGCCGGCCGGTGCGTCTTTGGCGGATGCTGCGGCATTCGCTCCTGCCGCTCCACCTTGTCGGCGCTCGCCGTCTTCTTCTGGGGAACGTGCTGCGGCACGGCGACCCGCACCTGCGGCCGCGCATAAGGGGGGGTGATGTTGGCCATCATGCGGTTGGACCAGGACATATAGACCTTGCAGAGATCGCTGCAGTACTGCCCGTTGACGGTGTCGCTGCTGGCCGACGCAGCCTGCGCCGCACCGGTTGTGAGAAGGACAATTGTCGAGACCACGGCTGCGACGCCGCCGAGCCTCACGAAGGACTTCGAATGAGACGTCGCGCTGAAATGGTTGATCATCAATTTCCCCCGTCGCGGTTTCACGCCGTTTGGGAGATAACGACAGTCGCTATGGTCGATAGTTGGATCAGATCGCGTCAACTTCCGGATCAGATGCGGTCAAATTTTCGGATTCGAGGAGTTTCCCCATGCGACAGCGAGCGCTGTTGTTCGATATCGACGGCACGCTGGCCGACACCGATGCGCTGCACATCCAGGCCTTCAATGCCGTCTTTGGGCGATATGGCCACATCTTCGATCGGGCGCGGGCCGCGCGGGAACTACTGGGGCGCTCGAATGCGTCGATCGGCGCCGAGTTTCTGCCGGACGAGCCGCCGGAGCGGCGTGCCGAAATCATGGCGCAGAAGGAGGCGGTGTTTCGCAGCCTCGCCGCCGGCGAGGTGCAGCCATTGCCGGGCCTGATGACGCTGCTCGATCAGGCCAAGGCGGCGGCGATCCCCGTGGTCGCCGTCACCAATGCGCCTCGTGCCAACGCCGAGATGATCCTGCGCGGGCTCGGCATCACGGATCGGTTTCGCGCCGTCATCATCGGCGACGAACTGCCGCACGGCAAGCCGCACCCGCTGCCCTATCTCGAAGGCATGCGCGCGGTCGGGGCCGCGGCCGATCGCTCGCTCGCCTTCGAGGATTCCCGGGCCGGCATCACCGCGGCGAATGCCGCGGGCCTCGTCACGGTCGGCATGCGCAGCAATCTCGGTCATGACGATCTGATCGCCGCCGGCGCTGCGCTCACGGCGGCTGCCTTCGACGAGCCGGAGGTGCTGGCGCTGGTGACGAAGCGGCTTGGGGCCGGCGCCTGAGTCGCCCGATCGTGGCGCAGGTTCAAACCAGGGCAGGCGAAATAATTCGGCGACGATGGTCTTTGAAACGTCCAGGGGATGCCTAGCTCCTCGCCCGCCGACATCGAACGGCATGATCGCGCTCGGCGACAGCGCGGCGGCAGGAGCCGCCCCGGCCACGCGCGACTTGGAGATCCCTCATGGACATCACCACTCTGATCCAGCCGGCCCTTGCGGCCGGGGCGATCATTGCGCTGCTTGCGTTGCTGAAACTTTCCAACGTCATCCGCTACATCCCCAACAACCAGGTCGGCATTGTCGAGAAGCTGTGGAGCCTCCGCGGCTCGGTCGCCGACGGCTTCATCGCGCTGAACGGCGAGGCCGGCTTCGAACCGGAAGTGCTGCGCGGCGGCCTGCACCTGTTCTTCCCCTTCATGTACCGTATCCATCGCTCCGACCTCGTCACCGTCGGCCAGGGCAAGATCGCCTATGTCTTTGCCCGTGACGGCGCGCCGCTCGGCGCCTCGCAGGTGCTCGGCGCCAACGACAGCGATGACAAAAGCGACTTCCAGGATGCGCGTCGCTTTCTGCGCGCCGGCGGCCAGAAGGGCCCGCAGCGCAAGATCCTGCGCGAGGGCACCTATGCGATTAACACCACGCAGTTCGCCATCATCACCGACGAGCGCGTCTATGGCCATGCCCTGAGCGAGCAGGAGCGTGTCGTGCTCGACGCGATGCAACTGACCATCGCCGAGCGTTGGGGCTTCACCCCTGTCATCCTGGCGGCCGATCATGACATGGTCGGCATCGTCACCGTCCATGACGGCCCGTCGTTGCCTTCCGGCGAGATCATCGCGCCCGAGGTCGGCACCGAACTTCGTGACGCCGCTACCTTTCACAACAACTTCCAGGAGCCCGAGAAATTTCTCGCCGCCGGCGGTCATCGCGGCCGTCAGCTGCAGGTCATCGTCGAGGGCACATGGTACATCAACCGGCTGTTCGCCACCGTGGAGAACGTGCCGAAGACCATCATCCCGGTCGGCAATGTCGGCGTCGTGATCTTCTACACCGGCCCGCGCATGGCTGACGTGTCCGGCGAGCAGTATCGCCATGGCGAGCTGGTCGGCAATGGCGGCCGCGGCGTCTGGAAGGATCCGCTGCTGCCGGGCAAATACGCGTTCAACACCTATGCCGGCAAGATCGAGATCATTCCGACCGTCAACTTCATCCTGAAATGGGTGCGCGGCGAGGTCGGCGCGATGAAGCTCGATGAAAACCTGTCGGAGATCTCGCTGATCACCAAGGATGCGTTCGAGCCGACTTTGCCGCTCTCGGTCGTCATGCATATCGACTACAAGAAGGCGCCGATGATCATTCAGCGCTTCGGTGACGTGAAGAAGCTGGTCGAGCAGACGCTCGATCCGATGGTCAGCGCGTTCTTCAAGAACGTCGCGCAGAAGATGACCCTGATCGAATTGCTGCAGAACCGGGCTGCGATCCAGGAGGAGTCGGCGGCCGAGATGAAGGTGAAGTTCGAAGGCTATTCGCTTGAGCTGCAGGAGGTGCTGATCGGCACGCCGCGCGCCGCGCCAGGCGATCAGACCATCGAGAACATCCTGATCCAGCTGCGCATGCGCCAGGTCGCACGCGAGCAGGTCGAGACCTTCCAGGAACAGGAGAAGGCCGCGATCCAGGAGCGCACCTTGAACGAAGCGAAGGCGACCGCGGCGGCCCAGGCCGCGCTGACCCAGTCGCTGATCCAGATCCGCGTCAATGAGAACGAGGGCGCGGCTGCGCTCGCCCGTGCGCAAAAGGATGCCGAGACGCGCAAGGTGACGGCAGCCGCCGTCGGCGAGCAATCGCGGCTGGAAGGCCAGGGCGAGGCCGATCGCGCGCTGGCGGTTGGCGCGGCCAATGCGCAGGCGACCAAGCTGGCCGTCGATGCCTATGGCGGGCCGGAGTTCCGGCTGGCCGAGCAGAACTTCGCCAAGTTCGCGGAGGCGCTGACCCGGATCAACCAGCCGCTGGTGCCGCAATTCCTGATGTCGGGCGGGCCGGGACAAGAGAGCGGCAGTTCGGGGTTGATCCCGACGGCGATGCTGAGCTCAATGTTCGGCCGCATGATGCCGGAGGCGCTGGAGCAATTGAAGCGCGAGGCACCGCGCACTGCGCGTCAGTAAGACGGAACGAAGTGGGACGGCGAGCTGACATGTCGCTGACATCGGACAACAGCTTGCCGTCACCGCTCGTGCGCCATGGTCGGATCGAACGCGGCCGATGCCTCGGCTGCCATGAGATCAAGGTGAGACGCATGCGCAAATTGCTGATCGTGACCGGTCCGTTGGAGGAACCGTTTCGAGTGATGCTGCCAGCCGATGACGGCCCATCGGCGGCCAGCCCGCGCGGCCGTCGGGTGCGCACTGGACGCCCAGCCGGGCTCGCGGACCGCTTGCAGCGTTCGCCGCGGCGGTTGCGCTGGGCGTATCCCTCACGGGCCATTGCGGCGGTGCTCAGGAGCCTGAGGACGATGCTGCAGGTGCTGCTGCCGACAGAGAGCCGGGACGTTGCCGACAGTCATTCGGTGAGGAGAGAGGCCGCGGGCGAGCCGCGGCTGCGTCTGGTTCGCGATTGCGGCTCGTCTCTCGCGTCGGCGGCACGTCCGAACGCCTGCGCTGACATCGTTCGGGACCTGCCGACGCAGCGCCGTCGCGCGTATTACCGTCGCAGTTCACGTGTGAGATGAAGCGCACCGCGCTGGATTCCGGAGGCCGTTTGGATCATGCTGGCGCCGCAACTCGCGAGGGCCGTGTGCCATGCAAGGGTCGAAATGGATCGTCGCGTGTCTGCTGACTGTCGTGTCGCTGATCCAAGGCGCGGCGGCTCAGACGGCCGATCAGCACGTCACCTTCGACACCGCGCCTTATGTTCTTGGCCAAATCCAGCGGCGTCTGGCGCTCGAGCGCGGCGAGATGGTGGTGGCGACCGGCCAGACGATCGACGGCTATCTGTCCAAGCCGGAGGGGGACGGTCCGTTCGCAGCGATCGTCTATCTGCACGGCTGCGCCGGGCTCGGTGATCGCGCCCGCCAGCACTTCTCGCGTTTGTTGACGGGGTGGGGCTATGTCGTGCTGGCCGTCGACAGCTTCCGGCAGCGGGGACTTGCGCAGGCCTGCGATCGCCCGATGCCGGATCGCAATGCCGATGCCTGGGGCGCGCTCACTTATCTCGCGTCGCTGCAGTTCGTCGACCGCTCGCGCATCGGCCTGGTCGGCTCATCGCAAGGCGGCATCGTCACGCTACGGCTCGTTTCCAAGCATGACGTCAAGATCTACGAGCTGCCCGATGATCTGACTTTCAAGGTCGCGGTCGCCTACTATCCGCGGTGCAGCTCCGCGGGGCGTTGGCTCGAAGTGCCGACGCTCATCCTGATCGGCGACAAGGATGACTGGACACCCGCGGCGAATTGCGAGCAGTGGCTTTCGCTGCGCCCGGACCAGGGCGCTCTTGTCAGGCTGGAGGTCTATCCTGGCGCCTATCACGCCTTCGATTTTCCCTGGCTGGCATCGGGCCGGTCCAATTTCGGGCACTGGCTGCAATATGACGCCGATGCCGCCGGCCGCTCGGTCGCAGAGATGCACGACTTTCTCTCGACGCATTTGAGCAGATGATTGTCAACGACGCCCTCATCGCGTGAGGCTGGATCCCTGTGACCCGCTGCACATGGCAGGCGGGCCTGCATGGGGAGCCCGCGCCGGCGTCATCTTGTGCCCGCAGCCATGCCGTGGGATTGAGGGGCCTCCTGGCGCTGAATTTGTCGGAGCGCGCTCAACGCACGAGGTCTGGACTGATCATGTTCTCTTGCCGCTCTCTGCTCGCTGGCGTTGCGATGCTGCTCTCTGCCGCGTCTTTCGCGGCTGACGCGCCGGGGACGATCAAGGGCACGGTGCTGGAGCCCTCACCGGAGAATCTCGCGCTGACCTGGACGAAGGCGAATCTCGTTCTGCCGGCTTCGCTCGCGGGAGGGCGGCGCTGGGAAGGTCATGCGGAGGATGCGCCCGACGTGATCGGCATCGTACCGCTGGTGGTCGTGATGCACGGCTCGAGCGGCGTGGCGCCGGCGATCAAGGAGTTTCAGGCCTGGCTGGCCGACGAACTCGGCGCCGCCTCGGTCGCTCCCGACAGCCTCGCGATCCCGGACCGGCTGACCTATACCTCGCCGGTCGATGTCGACACCTATGAGCGTGTCCATGCGTTGCGGCTGGCCGAACTGGAGAACGCGTTGAAGGCGTCGCGCGACTGGAGCTGGGTCGATCGGCAGCGGACCGTGTTGGCCGGCAGCAGCGAGGGCGCGGTGGCGGTCGGCCGCTACGCCGGCAAGGACGTCGCTGCCCGGCTGATCTATTCCTGGTCCTGTGAGGACAATTACTTCGTCGCCGCGCCCCGACTCGGCATCGGGCCGAAGGAGCCGGTGCTGAATGCGATCTCGGCGCGCGATCCCTATTTCTCGGCTGCCAATCCCTGGAACAAGGACCGCGCCGTCACCGGCTCCTGCGCGGCGGCGCTGAAGGATGATCCGAAGGCGGAGGTGATGGTGCTCGATGCTGACGTGCATACGATCCTGAACCGGCCGGAGGTGCGCGAGCGGACGGCGCAATTCCTGCGCGGTGTCTTGAATCCCTGAGGCGGCCGCATTCATGAACGTTCGGAGAGCGAAAACGTGCTGAGACTGCTCGTCCTCGAAGGCAACTCACTGGCCGGCCGGCGCCGCTGGGCGGAGATCGCGGGACATACGCCATCTGAGAGCTATGCCGACGTGCTTCGCGCGCTGGCGCCGGAGGCGGTGGTCGACATCGCCGCGCCAGCCGACGCCGATGCGCAGTTGCCGCGGCCGATCGATGCCTATCAGGGCATCGTCATCACCGGTTCGGCGCTCAACATCTATCAGCGCGAGCCGGAAGCGCTGCGCCAGATCGAGCTGGTGCGCACGATCTTCGCCCAGGGCGTGCCGATGTTCGGCTCGTGCTGGGGCCTCCAGCTTGCCACGGTGGCGGCTGGCGGCGAGGTGTCGCTCAATCCTGCCGGCCGCGAGGTCGGTTTCGCGCGCAAGATCGCGCTGACTGAAGCCGGCCGCGCTCATCCCCTGCATGCGGCGCGCGGCAGAGTGTTCGATGCACCGGCCATCCACAGCGATATCGTCACCCGACTGCCGCCGGATGCGACGGTGACGGCGCGCAACGGCATGAGCGAGGTACAGGCCGCCGAGATCAGATGCGGGCGCGGCCGCTTCTGGGGCGTGCAGTATCATCCCGAGTTCAGCTTCCAGGACGTGGCCTGGGTGATCAGCCGCATCGGACAGCCGCTGGTCGACGAAGGCTTCTTCGCCGATCTGGCCGAGCTCGAGCGTTACGCGGCTGATCTCGCGATCCTGCATCGCGACCGCTGCAGGCGGGACGTCCTGTGGCGGCTCGGGCTCGATCAGGATGTGGCCGACGACGCGCTGCGCCAAGCCGAGATCGCGAACTGGCTGGCCTCGCTCGACCGGCGCTGAGTGCGCCGGCTCACTTCATGAACTGGATGATGAGCGGCGCCAGCGCCACGTTCATCAGCCCGACCAGCACCATCACGAGGCCCGCGATGGCCCCTTCCTCGTGTCCGATCTGGTGTGCGCGCGCTGTTCCCGCGCCATGCGCGCCCACGCCGAACAGCGCGCCCCTGGCGAGCGTCGAGCGCAGCGGCAGCCGTGCCAGCACGATGTCGCCGACAGCGGCGCCGATGATGCCGGTGAGCACGACGAACACCGCGGTCAGGTCAGGAATGCCGCCGATCTCGCCGGAGACTTCCATCGCGAACGGCGTGCTCATCGAGCGCGGCAGCAGGCTCAGCCGCAGCTCGCCGTCAATGCCAAGCACATAGGCCAATGCCCAGCTGGTCGCGACGGCGGTGAGACTGCCGGCTACCATGCCGGCGAGCAGCAGCGGCCAGCGGCGGCGGATCAGCGCGCGCTGCTCATAGATCGGCACGGCAAAGGCGACGGTCGCCGGGCCCAGTAGCGCCACCAGCCAATGCGTGCCGCGGATGTAGTCGCGATAGGAGACGTTGAGCGTGAGTGCTGCGATCATCAGCAGCGCCGGCGCGACAGCGAGCGGCATCAGCCACCAGCGCGGCCAGCGCCGATGCACCCGCTTGGCCAGCAGGTACAGCAGGATCGTCGCCAGCGACCAGACCGCAGCCTGGACGAGCGGCTCACGCCACAGCGCTGCCAGCGTCATGATGCTCGGTCCAACGGTAGCAGAGGTCCACGGTGAGGGCTGTCACGCACATCACGGCGGTGGTGCTCACGACGATGACAGCGAAGATCTTCAAGCCGAGCAGCCCGAACAATTCGCGATGATCGAGCAGCGCCAGCACCGCCGGCACGAAGAACAGCAGCATCTCGGCCAGCAGCCAGTTGGCGCCCCGCTTCATGCTGGCCACCTTGAGCCCCCCTGCGAGGAACAAGGCGAACGCAAGGACCATGCCAATGATACCGCCGGGCAGTGGCAGGCCGGTGGCCCGCGCGACCGCCTCGCCCGTGGCCCAGAACGCCCCGAGCAGGCCAATCTGCACCAGCCGGTTGCGGCGGAGGAGGCGGTGGGCCTGAAAAAGAATGTTGCGTCGCATCATAGTGAGATTCCGAAATCAGCCGTTGCAGCAAAAGATATGTCGCAATGCAGCATGTATAAAATGAATTGATTGACTGAACTTCAGTCGGAATTGGAATAATGTGGGATTATGGAACTCAGAACGCTCAAGACTTTCGTCGAGGTCGTCCGCCAAGGCGGTTTCTCGCAGGCCGCCAAGGTGGTCTTTGCGACCCAGTCGACCGTCAGCAAGGCGGTCAAGCAGCTTGAGGACGAACTCGGTCTGCCCCTGCTGGACCGGCTCGGCCATAAGAGCCGCATGACCGCGGCCGGGGAGATCGTCTATCGCCGCGCGATCCGGCTGCTTGCCGAACGGGACGACCTGCAGGCGCAGCTTGAGGAACTCAGGGGATTGAAGCGGGGCGTGCTGCGGCTCGGCCTGCCGCCGATCGGCTCCAGCACGCTGTTCGCGCCGCTGTTTGCGCTGTATCGCCAGCTTTATCCCGATATCGAGATCCGTCTGGTCGAGCACGGCAGCGACCGCCTCGGCGAACTGCTCGCTGCCGGTGAAATCGACTTCGCCGGCCTGCTGCCGCCGATCGCCGATGAGTTCGCGGCCCAGGTGGTGCGGCGGGAGCCGCTGATGGCCCTGGTCTCGGTCGATCACCCGCTGGCACGGCGTGACGCCGTCACGTTGGCTGATTTGCGCGAGATGCCGTTCGTGCTGTTCGAAGCCGGCTTCGCGCTCAACCGGATCATCCGCGAGGCCTGTCGTCGCAACGGCTTCGAGCCAGTCGTGGCGGCGCGCAGCACCCAGATCGACTTCATCGCCGAGCTTGCCGGCGCCGGACTCGGCATCGCCTTCCTCCCGCGCATGATTGCGACCCAGCGTACGCAGGTGCCGATCAGTCTCGTCCTGCTCGACGAGCCGGGCACGGAATGGACCCTGTCGATGGCTTGGCGCCGCGGCGCCTATCTGTCGCCTGCGGCGGCGGCTTGGCTCAGACTGGTGCGCGAGCGCGGCGAGGCGTGAGCGACAGCGCGGCGATGTCGCGCGCCGATCCGCCGCGCACACAGGCGCCGGCCGAACCAGCGCAGTGACGCTCACTGCGGCCGGAGGAGGCGGCCGTCGCGCGCGACCAGGCGGCCATCCTTGTAGACGGAGCGTCCTTTCGGGACGGCCACCACCGCCTCGGGAACGTGCGCCGCGTCGAGCGTGACGAAGTCGGCGCGGGCGCCGACATTCAGGCCGTACTCCGCAAGGCGCAGGGCCTGAGCGCCCGCATCCGTGACGAGGTCGAAGGCGATGCGCAACTCATCGTCCACATAGAAGCCGGAGCGATAGCCGACCATCATGGCGCGGTTCAGCAGGTCGCCGTCGCCATAGGGCCACCAGGAATCGCGGATGTTGTCATTGCCGCTGAACACGGTGACGCCGGCTGCGCGCAGCAGCGCGACAGGCGGAAACGGGCGTGCGCCGGGCGCGTTCGTCATGATGGCAACACCCGAGGTCGCCAGCACATCAGCGATCCTCTTCATTGCATCTGCCGGGAGATCGCCGAGCGCATAGGCGTGGCTGACCGCGACATGGCCCTGCATGCCCAGCACGCGGGTGCGTGCCGCGATCTGCTCCAGCTCGAACAGGCCGAGCATGCCCGAATCGTGCAGATGGATGTCGACGTCGACGCCATGCTTCTGCGCGACGCCGAACACGACGTCGAGATGCTTCTCGACATCGCGGTCGAAGCTCGCCGGATCGAGTCCGCCGACGAGATCCGCGCCGAGCCTGATCGCCTCGTCGAGCAGATCCGGCGTGCCGGGGCTCTTGAGGATGCCGCTCTGCGGAAACGCCACGAGCTGGATCTCGATCAGGTCGCGATAGTCGTCGCGCACACGCAGGATGGTTTCGAGGGAATTGAGCCCGACGGAGCCGTCGACCATCACATGGCTGCGCATGCGCGTGGTGCCATGGCCGATGCACAGATCGAGCTGGTTGCGGGCACGCACGTCCATCGGTGCCGCCGCAGCCATGTTCTGTGCCTGGAAGGTGACGCGCTCATGCACGTCGAAGCCGCCTGTGCATGGCTTATGCGGCTTCCAGGCATCGCCATAGAAGCTGGTGTCGAGATGGATGTGGCCCTCGACGAAGCCCGGCACCACCAGCGCGCCACCGAGATCGATCACCTCGCGCGCCTCGGGGCGCTCGGTCTCTGGGAGCAGAGCGCTGATGCGGCCCTTGTCGACCGCGATGGCGTGGCGTGCGCCCCGATCGAGCCGCGCATTGATGAACAGCTTGTCGACGGCCATTGCGCAGATCCTTTCTCTCGATCGGCTACAGCATTTCAGCCGTCCTGAAGACGGCTGATGCGATGGCCGACGAGAGCATTGTCGGTCAGGATCGATCTGCGCCGCAAGCGGCTTCAGGCGGCCATCGCCTGCGGCAATCCGGCGATCCAGTCGCGGGCGAGCGCGATGTCCGCCTGCGACAGCTGATGCCCGGTCGGAAGCGTCGTGTGGGTGACGTCGGCACCGGCATCGATAAGCTGGTTGCACAGCTTCGCCGCGTTGGCGGTGGGCACGATCGGGTCGGTCAGGCCCGACAAGATCAGGACCGGCGTGCGCGCCAGCTTGACGGCCGGGGGCTGGTTCAGCGGCACCATGGCGCGGAACAGCACCGCGCCGGCCAGAGCCTGCTGCTGCAGCAGGAGCAGCGCGGCCGCGATGTTGGCTCCGTTGGAATAGCCGACAGCGACCGGCGCGGCGATGCCGTAGTGCCGACGCGCTTTACCGATGAACTCGCCGAGTTCCAGCGCCCGGCGGCGGACGTCGTCCTCGTCGAACACGCCTTCGGCCAGACGGCGGAAGAAGCGCGGCATACCGTGCTCGAGCACTTGGCCGCGCGGCGACAGCAGCGCTGCGCCGGGCGACAGCGTGGCACCGAGCGGCAGCAGGTCGTTCTCGTCGCCACCCGTTCCGTGCAGGAGCAGCAGCGGCGCTGCTCCGGTCGCGCTTCCGGGCTGAAAGCGGTGTGTGAAGGACAATGTGGCGGTCACGATGCGGCCTCCTCGAGGTTGGGCAGCACGCCCTCGATCTGCTTGCGATGCGATTCGAGGAAGGCGGGCAGCTTCAGATTGCGTCCGAGTTCGGTGACCGGCTCGTCAACCGCAAAGCCCGGAACGTCGGTGGCGATCTCGAACAGCACGCCACCCGGCTCACGGAAATAGATCGAGCGGAAATAGTTGCGGTCCTTCTGCTCGGTCGGATGCAGGCCGTGGCGATCGACCAGCCTCTGCGCCATCACGCCCTGCGCGGCATCGTCCGCCGCGCGGAAGGCGATATGGTGCACCGAGCCGGCGCCCTGCGCGCCGCGCAGAAAGCCCTTGGCTTCGTAGATGTCCACCACGCTGCCTTGTGTGTCGCCCGGCGCTTTGAAGCGGATCACCGCGCCTTCGCGGGCCTGCTCGGCAAAGCCGAACACGTCGGTGAGCACGGCCGCGGTCTTCTCGGCGGAGTCGAGCAGCAGGGTCACACCATGAAAGCCGCGGATGGCATGCTCGGCCGGAATGTCGCCATTGCTGTAACCAGGCTCGTCCTCCGCACCGGGCACGCCGACCAAGGCCAGAGCCATGCCGTCGGGATCGGTGAAGGGCAGCACGGATTCACCGAAGCGCTTCTCCAGCGCCTCATAGGCAATGCCCTTTTCGGTGAGCCGCTGCGTCCAATAGCCGAGCGAGCGCTGCGGCACCCGGAACGCGGTCTGATGCGTTTCGCCGACGCCGCGGCGGCCGGGTCGCACGCCGGCCCAGGGGAAGAAGGTCAGGATGGTGCCGGGGCGTCCGGTCTCGTCGCCGTAATAGAAATGGTAGGTCCCGGGATCGTCGAAATTGACCGTCTTCTTGACGAAGCGCAGGCCGAGATCGCGGGTGTAGAAGCCGAAATTGCGGATCGGATCGCCGGCGATCGCGGTAACATGATGCAGTCCGGGCATGGGGATCTCCTGTCGATGAGGCCCTTCAGGGGCGTTGAAGTCAGGGGCGTTGAAGTCTTGGACAGCAATATCGGTCGGCTTTGATTTGGAGACAATCCGTGCTTTTGTGACGTCTCTGTCTACGATTTGGCGACAATGACGGTCCGGGACGATGGACAAGCTCAGCAGCCTGCGGGCCTTTGTGAAGGTGGTTGAGAGCGGCAGTTTCGCCGAGGCCGGTCGGCAGCTCCGGCTGTCGCGCTCGGCGATCTCCAAATATATCGGCGAGCTGGAGGCGAGCCTCGGCGTGCAGCTGATCGTTCGCACCACGCGTCACGCCAGCCCCACCGAGGCGGGCCAGCTTTATTTCGAGCGGGCGGTCGCGATCCTGGCTGAGCTCGATGCCGCGGATCAAGCCGTCAGCCAGTCGCAGGCGGCGCCGCGCGGGCTGCTCCGGGTCAACGCGCCGATGTCGTTCGGCACCATGCGGCTTGGACCGGTCGTCGCCGAATTCATGCTGCGCTATCCCGAGCTGCAGCTGCAGATCGTGCTCAGCGACGACCTGCTGGATCCGGTGCAGGACGGCTTCGACGTCACGTTGCGGATCGCCGAGCTGGAATCGTCGAGCCTGGTTGCGCGCAAGATCATGCCGGTGGAGCGGGTGATCTGTGCCGCGCCCGCTTATGTGGCGCAGCATGGCACGCCTGCCTGCCCGGAGCAGCTTCGCCGCCATACCTCGCTCACCTATGGCTTCCTGCTGACCGGCAACCAGTGGAAGCTCACCGGCCCCGACGGAGACCATTGGGTTCAGCCGGCCTGGTCGTTATGCGTCAACAATGCCGAAGTGCTGCGCGACGTCGCCATCAAGGGGCAGGGCATCGCGTTGATTCCACGCTTCATCGCCGCAGACGCGCTCGAGAGCGGCGCACTGACCGCGATCCTGGCCGACTACACCGCGCCGCCGCTCGCGCTTTATGCGATCTATCCTCCGACACGGCACCTGTCGGTGAAGGTGCGGCTGTTCATCGACTTCCTGGTCGAGCGCTTCGGCAAAGAGGCGGGCTGACCAGCCGATAGGCGTCTCGTGAGCGTCAAATCGCCTCGAAGCTTTAACCGGCGGCTGATAATCTTCGGATGAATTGCAGAAGGACATACGCATGGGGCGGCTGAGCACGCATATTCTGGACACGGCGAGGGGCAAGCCTGCCGCCGACGTCGCGATTGACCTCGACAGGCTGGAGCCGGATGGCTCCTGGCGCCGCATCAAGCAGGTCCGGACCAATGCCGATGGGCGGACCGATCAGCCGGTGCTGGCCGGTGACGAGCTCGCCAGCGGCACCTATATGCTGACCTTCCACATGGGCGCCTATTTCAAGGCCCATGGCCTCGCCGCGGATGATCCGCTGTTCCTCGACCTGATCCCGCTCCGCTTCGCCGTCGCTGATGCAAGCGCGCACTACCACGTGCCGCTGCTTGCGACGCCCTGGAGCTACTCGACCTATCGCGGGAGCTGACACAGATGAGTGCTGACGTCTATCCGCGCGACATGGTCGGCTATGGCCGCACGCCGCCGCATCCGCGCTGGCCGGGCGATGCCCGCATCGCCGTGCAGTTCGTGATCAATTACGAGGAGGGCGGCGAGAACAATATCCTGCACGGCGACGCCGCCTCGGAAGCGTTCCTGTCGGAGATCGTCGGCGCGGCGCCCTGGCCCGGGCAGCGCCATATGAACATGGAGTCGATCTATGAGTTCGGCGCGCGCGCCGGCTTCTGGCGCCTGTGGCGGATGTTCACCGCGCGCAAGCTGCCGGTCACCGTGTTCGCGATCGCCACCGCTATGGCCCGCAACCCGGACGCCGTAGCCGCGATGAAGGAAGCGGGCTGGGAGATCGCCTCGCACGGCCTGAAATGGATCGACTATCGCGATTTCACTGAGGCTGACGAGCGCGCCCATATCGATCAGGCGATCCGCCTCCATACCGAGCTGACTGGCGCGCGGCCGCTCGGCTTCTATCAGGGGCGCACGTCGGAGCACACGCTGGACATTATCCTGAACGAGCAGGGCTTCCTGTACAGCGCCGATTCCTACGCCGACGAGCTGCCTTATTGGATCCAGGGGCCGCACGGCCCGCAGCTGATCGTGCCCTACACGCTCGATGCCAATGACATGCGCTTTGCCACGCCGCAGGGCTTCAATTCGGGCGACCAGTTCTTCGCCTATCTGAAGGACAGTTTCGATACGCTTTATGCCGAAGGTGCGGAAGCGCCGCGCATGATGTCGGTCGGGCTGCATTGCCGCCTGGTCGGCCGCCCCGGGCGCGCGGCCGCGCTAGCGCGCTTCCTCGATTACATCATGAGCCACGATAAGGTCTGGGTCGCGACCCGGCTCGACATCGCCCGGCACTGGATCAAGACACATCCGCCGGATGGCGCGTGGCGCCCGTCGCAGATGTCGCGCGTGCTGTTCGTCGAGCGTTACGGCGACATCTTCGAGCATTCGCCCGAGATCGCCGAGCGCGCCTATCTCGCCGGCCTGTCGGCGTTCGACGATGTCGCCGACGCGCTGCATACGACGCTCATGGACGTGGTGCGCGGCATGAGCCGCGACGAGAAGCTGAAGCTGGTTCGCGCTCATCCGGAACTGGCAGGGCGCGAGGCGCTGGCGGGCGAGATGACGAATGACTCGATCGGCGAACAGGGCCGGCTTGGCTTCACGTCGCTGTCGCGGGCCGAGTTCGAGCGCGTCGCCGACATCAACCGCCGCTATCGCGACAAGTTCGGCATGCCGCTGATCGTGGCGCTTGCGCTGCATGCCGACCGCGCCTCGGTCATCGCCGAAATGGAGCGGCGGATCAGCAACGACCTGGACACCGAGATCGCCAACGCCATCGACCAGATCGGCCACATCACGCGAGCGCGGTTGGCGAGGAAGTTCGAGCAGGGCTGAACGAGAGCAGCCGCTCCGCCTGGGCAGCGGCATCCAGAAGCATTCGGTCGCGGCCTCGCGCCGCGATCAGCTGCAGGCCGAACGGCAGGCCGTTCGCATTGTTGCCGCAGGGAATCGAGATCGCCGGTACGCCGGCATGGTTGGCGAACGGCGTGAACACCGCATGCGCGCGCGGCGACGCCGGTTGGCCGCCGATCTCGGCGGGGCCGAGTTGCGTGAACGGCCAGGCGACGCAGGGGACGGTCGGCGTCAGCAGCACATCGACATCGGTGAACACGGCTGCAAAAGCGCGCGCGATTCGCGTGCTTGCCTCCAGCGCGCCAGCGACGTTGGCGCCGCTGAGGCCGAGGCCGCGCTCGATCTGCGTGGCAATGTCGGGATCGAATTGTGTGGGATCGCTGCGGAAGGCGTCGCCATGGAGGGCCGCCAGCCCGGCATGCTGAAGCGGCATGACTGCATCCTCGGCAAGCCCTGCAGGCCAGATCGGATCCTTGTCGACGATCGACATGCCGCCGGCGCGGAGCCGATCGATCGTCTGCCGCAGTCCGGCGCTCACATCGTCATCGACCGCGACGTCGAGCCCGAGCCGCGGCGAGAACGCCACGCGCAATCGCTTCCCTTCAACCGCCGAGCAGACGTCGAACGAGTCCGGATCGCGCGGATCGGCGCCGGCCATCGCCTCGAAGGCAAGCCAGGCATCGCCAACATCGGCGGCGATGGGGGCGACCACCGAGATGCGCCAGAACGGTTCGGCAAATCCAGGGCCGTAGGGGATCGCGCCATAGGATGGCTTGAAGCCGACCACGCCGACATGCGCGGGTGGTCGGCGGCTCGAGCCGCCCGCATCGGTGCCGATCGCGATCGGGACGAGGCCCGCCGCGACAGCTGCCGCCGGTCCGCCCGAGGAACCGCCGGGCGTGAGCTGCGGATCCAGCGGATGACGTGTCGGTCCATGCAGCAGCGACGTGGTGACACCCTTGCAGGCAAACTCGGATGTCGCGCCGATGCCGACGATGACCGCGCCGGCCCGCCGCAGTCGCGCGATGGCTGTCGCATCTTCCGGCGCCGTGAAATCAACAAACAGCCGCGAGCCTTGCGTGATGCGCCAGCCCTCGACCCAGATGTTGTCCTTGACCACGACCGGCACGCCGGCGAGCGGCAGCAGCGCTCCGGCGGCAATGCGCGCATCGACAGCTCCGGCTTCGGCGCGCGTCCGCTCAGGATCAACCGTGACGACGGCGTTGAGATCGCGTGCCGCGGCGATCCGCGCCAGCGCCTGCTCGGCCACGTCTCTCGCGGACGTCTGGCGCCCCGTGACGGCGCGCACGATGTCAGTTGCGCGCATGAGATCGCTCCATCAGCAGCACCGCCGCACCTGCGGCCGCGGTCAATCCGAGCGCAACGAAGCTGCCGCCGAGTCCGACGCGTGGCGTCAGGACGGCGACGAGCGGCGGCGCTGCGACCAGACCGATAAACGAGACGGTGAGTACGGCGCCGGTGGACTCGGCGACGCGCCCGGGCTTGGCGAGGTTGGCGATCTCGGCGATGAACACGCCGTTCCAGCCGCTCGCCGTGAGCCCGAAAAAGAAAGCGAGCAGGAGCAGGATCGGCCAGCTCAGCGTGGCGCCCCACAGCCCGAGCAGCAGCGCGCACACCGCCATTCCGACGCCTGCCATGACCAGCACGGCGCGCGCCGAACGCAGCCGCGTCGCGACGACGCCCCAGCCCAGACGCCCGATCAGCCCTGCGCCCTGCGCCGAGGCCAGCACCCAGCCGGCCTCGACATGGCTCAGCGCGAGCTCCGACGTGCCGAAGCTGACGAAGCAGGTGTTGAGGATCACCTGCATGCCACTGAACGGGATCGAGGCGACCGCGAGCGATGCCATGCGCGGGTCGGAGCTGACGAGCTGCAGCCGCTGCCGCAGGCCGAGATTCGGCATGGCAGGTATTTTGACCGCGTAGGCCGGGCGTAGCCGCTCGAAGCTGATGAAGCCGATCACCGCGCAGGCGATCACGGCGGCATAGGCTGAGCTGGGCGCGAGGCCGACCGCGAGCGGCGGCAGCAGCAGCGAGCCGATGACCGCGCCGATCTGGCTGCCGGTCTGTCGGATCGAGAACACCATCGCACGCTTCTCAGGCGACACCAGACGTCCGAGCAGCGCCGAGCTCGCCGGCGTCTCCGGACCGGCCGCAAGTCCGAGCACCAGCCCGGCCCCGAGCAGCGCCCAGCCATTGCCGAGCGTCGCCAACGACATGCCCGCGCAGACGGCGACCGCGCACAGCGCCGCGACGCGGAGTGAGCCGACCTTCTGCACCAAGGTGCCGCCCCAGAATGATGAGACGAGGCTGACCGCAAAGGCCGCGGTCGAAAACAGCGACAGCTCCTCGACGCTGAGCCCGGCGCGCGGGGCCACCGTGCCCGGCGCGAACAGCGCCAGCGACACCAGCGCCTGCAACGCCGTCATCGCGACCAGGCCAGGCCTCAGTCGCGGCGCTGGCGCCGCGGTCGGCTTCGCGTCTATCATGGCGCGAGAACCTGATAGCGGAGTGGCTGATGGCTGGTGGTATCTCGGTTCATGCGGTCGATGTGGCGAATGGGCGTCCGGCGTTGGGACTGCGGGTCGCGATCTGGCGCGTCGCGCCCGATCGGGCTCTGCTCGCCGAAGGCCCGCTCGGCGCCGACGGCACCTTGCAGGCGCCGGTCGTCAAGGGCGTTGGCGTCACCGCCGGCGAGTATGAGGTGCTGTTTCATATCGGCGAGTTCTTCGGGGCCAACGCTCAGACGACATTCCTGACCACAGTGCCGTTTCGCTTCGCGGTCGACAAGGTCGAGGAGCATTTTCACCTGCCGCTGAAATTCACCCCCTGGGGCTATTCGATCTTCCGCGGCGCTTGAGAGCGTGGCCGTCCTTCGAGACGCGCGCCTTCGGCAGGCTCCTCAGGACGAGGTCTGAGTTCTTGGCGAACCAAAACCCGTTCCACCAGCACGTTGCTTATCGAGAACGCGCCACACCGGTTTCGGAGTCAAACCCTCATGGTGAGGAGCGCCGCTCGCGGCGCGTCTCGAACCATGGGGCCCACGCTGCCCGACACGCTGATCACCCCGTCAGCCGTTTCGACAGGCCCGTGGTGCGCTCCATGATCGCCATCAGCGCGATGGTGGCGATGATCAGCACACTCGACAGCGCGGCGATGGTGACGTCGAGCTTGCCTTCGAGGTCCTGCCACATCCGGATCGGCAGCATGTCGGTGGCGGCGTCGCGCAGGAACAGCGACACCGGCACGTTGTCGAACGACGACATGAAGGCGATGAACGCGCCCGAAATGATGCCGGGGCGGATCAGCGGCAGCACGATCCGGCGGAATGTGTAGAGCCTAGAGGCGCCGAGGATCGCCGAGCTTTCCAGCAAGGTCGGCTCCAACTGCGCCAACGCGGCGACCGTGTTGCGCACGACATAGGGCACGCAGACGATGGTGTGGCCGATCACCAGCGTCAGTAGCGACACCGGCAGGCCGATCAGCGAGAAGAACATCAGCGCCGCAAGCCCGAAGGCCAGCGCCGGCAGCACCAGCGGCGACATGAACAGCGAGTCCAGGAGCTTTGCCGTCAGCGCCTTGGATCGCGAGATCGCCAGCGCCGCGGCGACGCCGAGCACGATCGACAGCCCCGTCGACCACAGTGCGACGACGACGCTGTTGCGCGCCGCGAATTGCAGCTGCCAGGCGTTCCACAATTCGACGTACCAGCGGGTCGAATAGCCCGGCGGCGGGAATTTCAGCGAGAAGCCAGAGGTGAAGGAAACGATCACCACGACCAGCGACGGCGACACGATCAGGATCAGCGCCAGCACGGCGATGACCGTCATCACGATCTGGAAGCTCAGCGCTTCCCAGTTGCGCTGCCGGCCGCTCATCGGGCGTCTCCATAGCCACGGGCGCGTCGCCCGAGCATCGAGAACAGCGCGACGATGGCGAGCACCGCGAACAGGAAGATGATCGAGATCGCAGCCGCGAACGGCCAGTTCTGCAATGTCGAGGCCTGCTGATAGAGATACATCGGCATGAACAGCATCTGGCCGCCGCCGACCAGGGACTGCGTGATGAAGGCGGTGATCGCGGCGGCATAGGTCAAGGTGCAGCCGGCGATGATGCCGGGCATCGACAGCGGCAGCATCACCTTGACGAAGGTGCGCCAGCTGCCGGCGCCGAGCGAGGCCGAGGCGTCGGAGAGGTTGGGATCGATGCGGCCGATCGCGGTGATCAAGGGTAGCACCATCAGCGGCATCTGCACCTGCGCCAGCGCGGCGATCAGTCCGCCCTGGGTGTAGATCATGCGCAGCGGCGTGCCGATCAGGCCGAGCGACTGCAGCACCGAGTTGATGATGCCCTGTCGTCCGAGGATCACGATCCAGGCGAAGGTGCGGACGACGACGCTGGTGAGCAGCGGCAGCAGCACGATCATGATGATCAAGGTCTGCACCCGGCTGCCGGAGCGCTGATAGAGCCAGGCGATGGGATAGCCGAGCACGAGGCAGGCCAAGGTCACCTCGGCGCCGAGCAGCAGTGTCGAGCCGAGCACGGCAAGGCTGAAGGGATCGGTCAGGAACTTGATGTACTGGCCGACCCCCCACACCGTGGCCGCGGTGTCGTTGTGGAGCGACAGATAGAACAATTGCGCCAGCGGCAGCACGAAGAAGATCGCGAACGCCAACCCCAAGGGCAGCGCGAGCCCCAGGCTGAAGTTGGCCACGTCGCCAGGTGCTGTCGTGGCGCTCTTCATCGCGTCAGATCTTGATGTCGCGGTTGAACTTCTCGATCCAGGAGGCGCGCTGCTCGTTGATCTTCTTCCAGTCCTGGAACACGAACTTCTTCTTCAACTCGGCGGTGTCCTTGGCCAGCACCTTGGCGATCTCGCCGGTCATCGCGACCTTGGTGTTGGTCGGCACGATCAAATAGGGTGGGTTCATCAGCGCCGTCTGGACCTCCGGCGACAGCGCCGCCTCGATCAGCTTGAAGGCGAGCTCCTTGTTCGGCGAGTTCTTCACGATATGGATCGTGGTCTTGAAGGCGATGGCGCCTTCCTTCGGCGCCACGAACTCCACCGGCACGCCGCGCGCTTTCAGGATCTGGATGGCGTTGAAATTGCCGGGCGAGATGTCGATCTGGCCCTGCTGAAACAATGTCGCCAGCGCGCCGGGATTGGCGGCGACCGCGGCGAGATTCGGCTTCAACTCTTCGAGCGCCTTGAAGCCTTCATCGACATTGGACTCGGAGCCGCCGCGCATGCGCGCGATCTCGACCAGCCAGCCGGTGCCGAGCGTGGAGTTCAGATTGGTGATGCCGACCTTGCCCTTGAATTCCGGCTTCCACAGATCCGCCCATGACGTCGGCGGCGTCTTCACAGTCTCCGGATTGTAGGTAAGGCCGACGACCTGGAAGAACGGGGCGGGGCCCATCGCGTCCTGCGCTTCCGGAATCAGATCCTTGAAGTACGTGCTCTTGTCGGCCGGGAACGGATCGACCAGGTCCTGGCCGATCGCGACCAGCGCCGGACCGGGATCGTGCAGCATGACGTCGATCGGCGGATTGGCCTTGGCGGCGTTGACCTTGGCGATCTGGTCGACCGACAGCATCGGATCGAGCACGATGGCCGCATCGGCATTGGCCTTGCGGAACGCCGGCACCAGCACCGCCTTGTGCGCCTCCTCCCAGCTGCCGGTGAAGGTCGCGAATACCAGCGGCCGGGCCTGCGCGAGGCTCAGGCCCGGGAACGCGTGCATGGCTCCCAGCGTCAAGGCGCTGGTGAGGAGCCGGCGGCGATCAAGCATCATGTTTCACTCCGATGTGTTGGTTGGTCATTCCGGAAAGACGGTGGCGAGCCCCGGGGCCAGCGGCGCGACGCGCACCGGCGTGCCGGCCTCACGCAACGGCGTGCCGCCGGTGCGGGCCTGCGAAATCTTGATGCTCGATCCGTCCTTGGCCTTGATCTCATGGACGACGGTGGCGCCGAGCGGCAGCGCCATGCCGATCTCGCCGGCAAAGCCGCTGTCGTCGCTGACGAAGGTGAGATGCTCGGGACGCAGGCAGACGGTGACCTTGTCTGAGGCACGGACTGGCTTGGGCGCGCGGGCGATGATCTCGCCGCCGGCCTCCAGCGCGACCTTCACGCCATCAGTACCGGTCGCGATCACCGTGCCCTTCATCCTGTTGGCGGTCCCGACGAAGGTATTCACGAACAGCGTCTGCGGCTGATCGTAGATCTCGCTGGGCGTGCCGAACTGCTCGAGATGACCGTGGCTCAGCACCGCGACGCGATCGGCCATCGATAGCGCCTCCTCCTGGTCGTGGGTCACGATCAGGGTGGTCGTCCCGGCCATGCGCTGCAGCCGCTTGACCTCGATCTGCATGTCCAGTCGCAAATTCTTGTCGAGGGCGGCGAACGGCTCGTCGAGCAGCAGGATCGAGGGCTTGATCGCGAGTGCGCGCGCCAGCGCCACGCGCTGCTGCTGGCCGCCTGATAATTGCCGTGGCAGCCGCTCGCCGAAAGAGCCAAGCTGTACCATGTCGAGCAGCCGCTGCGCTTCCTTGTTGCGCGTCGCCTTGTCGATGCCGCGCGCGGCGAGGCCATAGCCGACATTCTCGGAGATCGAGAGATGCGGGAACAGCGCGTAGTTCTGGAACACGATACCGACGGCGCGGCGATTGGGCGGCAGCGAATCGACGACGTCATTGCCGATGATCACGCGTCCTTCGCTCTGGCCGATGAAGCCGGCAATGATGCGCAGCAAGGTGGTCTTGCCGCAGCCGGACGGCCCGAGCAGGGCGATGATCTCGCCGCCTTTCACATCGAGATTGATGTCGGACACGGCCATCGTGCCGCTGGCGAAACGGTGCGTGATCCGATCCAGAACGAGCGACTTGGCTTCCGATACGCTGGCCATGGGCTTCCTGCTCAACTGATTGGAAAAAGCAAGAAGCGTGCCGTCTTTTCAGGCAGCGGAGGCGCTTTGTGTACAAAGAGTGATGCGGCCGGTATCTGAATGTGCCGGCCATAGAGCTTAAAATCCCTTCCAGATGGCCGCTCTCAGCCCGTGGCTGGCTGTCTCACACACTTCAACTAACCGTCGCGATGCTCCAGCCGCGCGGCCAGCGCCTCGGCCAATCCAACCGTCGGCTTCGCGGCCGGCCGCCGAAACGTGCCTGCGGTGGCCTTGCGCATCTTTAGCGCCAGCAGCGCCTCGGCCTGCTTCACCGCGGCAATCACCTGATCGATCACCGGCACCGGAATACGATGCGCGACGCGGGCGGCAAGTCCGGAGAGTGGCGCACCGGCAAAGATCAGCACGTCGGCCTCGTTCTCCTCGACCGCGCGCAGCGCCAACTCGACCAGCAGCTCCTCCTTCTCGTGCTGCACGTCGGAGATCTGCTTGAAGCTGCCCTCGAGCATGCGAATGCCGGCGCAGCGCTCCATCAGCCCGTGCATGCGCACGCACTCGTCGTACCAGGGGCCGAGTGCCTGTGCGAAGGTGACGATCGCGAAGCGACGGCCTGCCATGCAGGCCGTCAGCATCGCCGCTTCGGCGAGCCCGATGACGGGCACGTCGAATAGCTCGCGCGCGGCGAACAGGCCGGGATCGCCGAAGGCGGCGATGATCGCGGCATCGATGCTGCCGTTACGCTCCGCGAGCATTTCCAGCGCAACGGCCCCGCCGATCTGCGCTTCGGCGCGGGTTGCGATATAGGGCACGCCGCGCGGCGCCGTGCAGGGGATCAGGTTGGTGCCGGGCGCGGCGGCGTCGCGGCCGACCTGCAGCATCAGATCGGTGATGTCGGTGCGGATGTTGGGATTGAGCAGCAGGATGTTCATGGCGCCTCGCGAGGGAAGAGCGAGCTTGCCCGACGGATTGCGGCCTTGTCCAGCGGTGGCCGTCAGGGCACGGTTCTGAGAGCGACCTCGATCAAGGTCGCGAGCAGAGCGAGCATCGCGCCGATGCTGAGCAGCCGCCGCAGCCTGATAAACCAAGCGTTGGAGGCGTTGCTGTCGAAGTTGAATTCGTCGAAGACCAACGCTGCCAGCAGCGCGGCCGTGAGCAGCACCAGCGCAGGCAGCGGTGGCAGCAGCAGCGCGACCCAGCCGAGCAGAGACGGCGTCACGCCCCAGCTCATCCGCGGCCAAGTCGCCAGCGCCGGCGTCTGCACCGCGACGCCCCAATGGAGCGCCCCCAGGAAGCTCACAATGACCGCGCCATAGCCGATCTGCGCGCGCAAGGCTGCTGCGCGCAGGCTGTCGTCGCCGGCGATCACGACAGCTGCGAGGCCGATGAACGGGATCAGTCCCGCCAAGCCAAGGCTGCGCATCGGTGCGGGAATGCTGGACAACATGGGGCTAATGTCCTCGGGGCGTGGCGGTCAGGGAGGCACTTCGGCCGCGCTCGGACCGGCAGCGGAGGGAGCAGTATTTCACCTCGTCCCAGTCACGCGCCCATTTGCGCCGCCAAGCGAAAGGCCGGCCGCAGGCGGCGCAGATCTTGGTCGGCAGGTCAGCCTTGCGCCGCATCCTCGGCATGACGCCTCACCACGGGACCGGCGTGCCGCGCCAGTCATAGAAGCCGCCGGAGTCCTTGGCGGCGAGCCGGTCGATGACGCCGAGCAGGTGCCGCGCCGCCTCGACCGGTGCGATGCCCGACGCCGCGGCGAACGGTGCCGACAGCCGCGTGGCGACGGTGCCGGGATGCAGTGCGACGCAGGCTGCTTCGGGCGCGCGGCGGGTGAGCTCGATCGCCGCGCAATGCACGAGCTGGTTCAGCGCCGCCTTCGAGGCGCGATAGCTGTACCAGCCGCCGAGCCGGTTGTCGCCGATCGAGCCGACCCGCGCCGACAGCGCCGCGACCATAGCCTTGCCCGTGCGGGGCAGTCGCGGCAGCAGATGCTTCAGCAGCAGCGCCGGCCCGATGGCGTTGATGGCGAAGGCGCGGGCGAGGCGCTCGGCATCGAGCTCGCGCCAGCTCTTCTCGGGCAGCGCTGTGCCCTCGTAAAGCATGCCGGTCGCGATGATGACGAGGCGGATGTCGCCGGAGGTCGCCAGCGTCTCCGCCGCTGTTGCGACGCTCGCCTCGTCGGTGAGATCGAAGCCGAGGTCGCCGCTGCGGCTGAAGCCGAGCACGCTGGTGAACCGGCCGCTGTCGGTCAGTGCCGCGCCGAGCGCTGCGCCGATGCCGCCGGTGGCCCCGAACACGGCGGCCACGCCGCCGCGCGGGAAGGACTCCAGCCGGACGGTGGGCCGGGGCGCGTCGTGCCCTGCAGCACCGTCACGGCTCGCTGTCAGCTGATCGGCCACGTCCATCCTCGCTGGTCACGTGCGGCGCTGGGCTCGGCCAAGCACCGCCCATTGTCACCAACGATTCACCGGCGAGATCGGATCATCGCCTCGCGCAAAAGGAGGAACGCTTAGTTATCCTTTGGTGACATGCACCGCCGGGGTCGCACCGGCGTTCCATTTGCCGTCGATCGCGCGCTCGATTTGGGCAGCGAGCTGCAGCAGCAGGCCGTCATCGGCCTGCTTGCCGATCGCCTGGATGCCGAGCGGCAGGCCATGTTCGTTGGTCGCGAGCGGCAGCGAGATCGCCGGGATACCGCAGAGATTGGCGAGCGGCGTGAACGCAAAGTTGCGCCACAGATTCTCGAACCAGTCGAGCACGTCAGGATTGTCGCTGATGGTCAGATATTCGGTGGTGCCGATCTTCGGTGTCGGCAGCGCGGTGATCGGGGTGAGGATGATGTCCCAGTCCTCGAAGAACGCGCCGAAGGCGCGCGAGGTGGTGTTGAACACCACCTGCATCTCCGCCCGTTCGGCGAAGCTGGTGCCGCGGCCGGCTTCCCAGATGCGGATGTTGATCGGCTCGATCTGCTCGGCCGGGGGCCGCTCGAGCTTGCGCTGTGCCAGCAGGTTGCTGATGACGATCGCGAAGTTCGAGATGTAGCAGGTGGTCTGCGCCGCGAAGGCGGCGCGATAATCGACCTCGGGCAGCGCATATCCGACGTGATGGCCGAGCCCTTCGAGGAATTTGCCGACACGCTCCAGCTCGGCCGCGATATGCGGCGTGGCGCGGTAGTCGCCCCATTGGTGCGACAGCGCGATTCGGAGCTTGCCGGGATCGCGCTTGATCAGCTCGACATAGGGCTCCGGCGTGGTCCAATACGGCATGAATTCGCCCGGCGCGCCGCCGCGGCAGTGATCGACGAAAGCGGCGGTGTCGCGCACGCTGCGCGACTGGCAGCCCTGGATCGAGACCAGCCCGGTGAGATCGGACAGATGCGGCGCGATCGAGAACACGCCGCGCGAGACTTTCAGGCCGATATTGCCGTTGACGCCGGCCGGAATGCGGATCGAGCCGCCGCCATCGGTGGCATGCGCGATCGGCACCACGCCCGCCGCGACCATCGCCGCACTGCCGGCGGACGAGCCGCAGGTCGTGTAGTCGGTGTTCCAGGGATTGCGCGTGACATAGACGGCCGGGTTCTCCGCCGAGCTGCAGACGCCGAATTCCGGCGTCGTGGTGCGGCCCATCAAATTGAGACCGGCCTTGCGCATCTTCGATGTGAGGTGCGTGTCGGCGACGGGACGGTTGCCGCGCATGAACAGCGAGCCTTGCTCCTGCAGCCGGCCCGCCATGGTCGGGCCGAGATCCTTCATCAGGAACGGCAGGCCGGCAAACGGCCCCTGTACATTGGCACCGGCCTTGATCGGATCCTCGATTGCGTCGGCGAACACTTCAACGACGCCGCACAGTTTCGGATCGACCTTGGCAATCCCCTCGGCGGCCTGCCGCGCAAGTTCCGCGGCGGTCAGCTCGCCGCTTCTTACGCGGGCCGCGAGCGCCATGCCATCATGCCGGGCCCACTCGTCCCAGCTCATCACCAAAGTCATTGCTGTCCGATCCTTCGCGCCGCGATCATCATGGCCTCGCCGGGCCGCGATCCGCGCAGTTTATATTGTCCGGCGGCGCGAACCTTAGTGGCCGAAGGCACCAAGTCAATCAATCGACCTGCATGCGGTTCATACGGTCTCGTCATGCGGCACGGCTTACCGCCGTTTCGCCGGCGTTAACGAAGACTGACGCGAGCGCCGTTCCGGAAAGCGGGACTTAAGCTTTGGCGGCTAACAGGGCAGGCCAGGGAGCGCGGCACGGGACGTTCGCATGAGCATCGAGGCGATTGGATCGGCAGATGCGGACCGGTGCGCTGGAGGCGACGGCCTCATGGCGCGGCTGTCGCGGCGCACGCTGGTCACCCTGTCGATCTGGTTCGTGCTGTTCGCCGTCGAGCTGATCGTCAGCATCAAGCTGGCCGGCGGCCGTCTCGTCTTCACCCTCGACGATGCCTACATCCATCTGGCCGTGGCCGATCAGATCCTGTCGGGCGGCTATGGCGTCAATCCCGGCGAGTTTTCATCGCCGAGCTCGTCGATCATCTGGCCCTATCTGATCGCCGCCACCGAGGCGGCGCATCTCGGCGGCTGGGGGCCGCTGCTCGTCAGCGCGGCCGCGGCCGCGGCCACCATCGTCACGTTCATGCGGCTGCTGGAGAGCTGCGGCCTGTTCGACGCAGCCGGGTCATGGTTCGTGGGTGCGCTCTGCGCGATGGTGATCTTCATCATCAGCGCGGTCGCGCTGCCGATGACCGGGCTCGAGCACAGCCTTCACGTCTGGGCGACGGTGACCACCTTCGCCGGCCTCGCCTCCGCGGCGCAGGGCCGCGCGCCGAGCGGATTGCAGATCGCCGCCTTGGTGCTGCTGCCGCTGATCCGCTTCGAAGGTGCGGCACTGGCCTGCGCGGCGCTAGCCGCGCTCGTGCTCCTGCGGCAACGCCGCGCCGCCGCGCTGGCCGCCGCGCTGATCGCCGCGGCGTTGCTGGCCTATGCGGCGCGCATGCACGCGCTCGGCCTGCCGCTGCTGCCGAGCTCGGTGCTGTTGAAGGCCCGCTTCATCGAGGCCGCGTATGAGCGCACCACCGCGTTCAGCGCCGTCACCGACAATCTGATCCTCAGCCTGATCAATCCCTACGGCCAGCGGCTGCTGCTGCTCGGCATGGCCGTGGCCGCCACCGCCTGCTGGCTACGCGGCGACAGGCCTGCCCGGATCATCGCAGGTGCTGTGCTGGCGGCGATCGGCGGCCACGTCGCCTTCGGCCAGTATGACTGGTTCCACCGCTACGAGGTCTATGTCCTCGCGCTCGCCGCCGTGACGTGGCTGTGGCTGATCGCTCGCCTCCGGCCGCGTCTCGATGCACGCGTCGCGACGGCCTTGAACGTCCCGCTGCTGCTGCTGCTCGGCTTTGCGGCGTGGCCCTATCTCTCTGCCGCGCTCGCGACGCCACTGGCGTCCCGCAACATCTATCAGCAGCAATATCAGATGGGCCGCTTTGCCCGGGAGCTCTATCGCCACCCCGTGGCGGTCAACGATCTCGGGCTGGTCGCCTATCGCAATCCGAACTACGTGCTCGACCTCTGGGGTCTCGGCTCCGAGCCGGTGCGCAAGGCCAAGCTCGCCGGCCATTTTGGCCCGGCGGAGATGGCCGCGCTTGCAGCGCAGCACGCGGTCGGCATGGCGATGATCTATGACCGCTGGTTCCCGCAAGGCGTGCCGGCGGGCTGGACCAAGGTCGCAGTGCTGCACACGCCTTTCGTCACGGTCGCCGTCGGCGACGTGGCTTTCTACCGAACGACGGACGCCGATCCTGCCGAGGTCACGCGCGCGCTCGAGGCCTTCGCGCCGACGCTGCCGCCGAATGTGGCTCTGGACATCCTGAGCCGCTGACGACGGCGCCGGACCCGGTGTGACATTGACCTTCGTCAAGGCGGCCAAGCCGCCCGCATGGTCGATGGCAACATGGATTTGCTGACCTTCGTTCTGTCGACCGCGGCCCTGCTGGCCACACCTGGTCCGACCAACACGCTGCTGGCGACGGCAGGCGCCAGCCGCGGCGCGCGCGCCTCCGCGCATCTGCTGCTCGCCGAACTCGCCGGCTATCTGCTGGCGATCCTGTTGCTACGCGTCGTGCTCGGACCGGTGCTGGCGACGGCGCCGCTGGGCGGCCACGCCTTGCGCGTCGTGGTCGTGCTGTATCTGCTGCATCTGGCCGCGTCACTGTGGCGTCATGGCGGTGCCGGCCATAGCGATGCGGCCGCAGTCACCCTGCGCCGCGTCTTTATCACCACGCTGTTCAATCCGAAGGCCATCATCTTCGCCTTCACCTTGCTGCCCGCCCCCGGCGCCGGGATCGAGCTGCTGCCATTCGCAGTTGCGCTCGGCTGCTCCACGATCATGGTCGGCGGCGGCTGGCTGGTGCTCGGTGCGACGCTGCGGCGCGGTCTGGGGCAGGTCATGCCGGCGACGCTCGGCTATCGTTGCAGCGCCGCCGCGCTGGCGCTGCTGGCCTGCGTCATCCTTGCGCCCGCGCTTGCGGTGCTGTGACGCGGTTCCCCTTGTTACATTGTTGCAGATCGACAATCGCTGCGGCAACGTGCTATCGGCTGCGCGACCAGGGGGCGCGGTGCGCAGCATTGATCGACGATCTCACGGAAGCCGTCCGCGCATGCTGTGCCGGATCGCTGCCCTGTGCGTGATGCTGGCCTATCTGCTCGCTGGCGCGCTGCACGGCGCCTGCGACCTCGACGTGGCCCATGTCCCAGCCGGCAAGCTGGAGATTGTGTCGTTGCTCGACAAGGCCGGTCATTCCGATCCGCGCGGCATGGCCGATCACCATTGCCATGGCTGCTTCTCGGTGGCCATTCCGCAGTTGCAGCTCGCGGCCGTTCCGGCCGACATCGTCGCCGCAACCGATTGGGCCATTCCGCCGCTTCGCGCCGGCATCGTCTCCGAGTCGGAGTCTCCGCCGCCGAAACACCTGATCTGACCCTGCGTGCCGGACGGCCGACGCTGTCCATTCTTGCTCGTCCAGACAGGTTCTTCTCATGTCATTTGCTGGGATGGCTGCGCGCGCGCTCTGCGCCGTAGCCTTGCTCGCCGCGTCCGCACACGCCGCGTCCGCGCAGACCTTGACCCTGCGCGAGGCGCTGTCGCGCGCACTCGCCGCCAGTCCGCGATTATCGGCCGCCGATCGCGACATCGGCATCGCCTCCGGCCAGCGGCTGCAGGCCGGCGCGCTGCTCAATCCCGAGCTCTCTTATGAGCAGGACAATTCGTTCGGCTCCGGCGCGTATCGCGGCACACGCGCGGCCGAGACGACGTTGCAGATCAGCCAGGCCTTCGAATGGTTCGGCAAGCGCGACGCGCGCATCGCCGCCGGCCAGGCCGGCGTTCGCGCGGCCGAGGTGCAACGCCAGGCGGTGCGGCTCGAAGTCTTGTCTGAAACGGCGATTGCCTTCGTGACGGTCCTCGCCGCGCAGCGCCGCATCCAGATCCTCGATGATCAGGTCGCCGCGCTGGACCGGCTGACGCCGCTGCTGCGGCGGCGGGTCGAGGCTGGTGCGTCGTCGCCGGCGGAGACCGGCCGTGCCGAGGTCGCGTCGGCCCTGGTGCGCGCCGATCGCGAGCGCGTCAAGGCGACGCTCGCCAGCGCACGGCGCGAGCTTGCGGTGCTGACCGGTGACAGCTCGGCCAAATTCGCGTCCGTCACCGGCCGCTTCGATGTCGCCGGCCAGCCGCCATCGTTTCAGAGCGTCATGACGGCGATTGACGCCAATCCGCAGCTGACGCGCTGGACCGCGGTCTTTGCCCAGCGCAATGCCGAGCTGCTCCTGGCGCGGTTGAAACCCTATCCCGACGTGCGCGTCGGCGCCGGCTGGCGGCACTTCAACGACACGAAGGACGACGCGGTCAGGCTCAGCGTCTCCGTGCCGATCCCGGTGTTCGATCAGAACCAGGGCAACATCCTCTCGGCGCAGGAAAGCCTCGCCAAGACCGAAGCCGAGCGCAAGGCCAACCGCAACGCGCTGCTGATCGTCGCCGGCCGTGCCTATGATTCGCTGCAGGGCTCGCTGCGCGAATTGTCCGTGCTGCGCGAGATCGCGATCCCCAAGGCGCAGGAGGCGGCGGACGAGATCGCACAGGGCTACAGCGCCGGCCGCTTCACCCTGCTCGAAGTGCTGGACGCGCAGGCGAGCGTGGCGCAGGCCCGGCTGCGCGAACAGGAGGCGCTGCAGAACATCCATGTCGCGGTCGCGACGATCGAGGGCCTGGTCGGCCGCCCCTTCACTCTGGCTCGGGAGACCGCGCGATGAAGACCTCCACCATCACCATCATCGCGATCCTTGCGGCTGCAGCTGGCGCCGGGGTGTCGCACCTCCTGGCGGACGCGGTGCCGCACAGGAATGCGGCGGCTGGCCACACGGATCACGCTGAGAAGCAGGAGCGGACGCCGAAGGATCACGTCGAGCAGGACGAGCACGGTGCCGACCGCATCCGCATCAGCGACGTCAAGCTCGCCGCCGCCGGCGTCACGCTCGCCGAAGCGGGGCCGGCGACGCTCTCGGACACGCTGGCGTTCAATGGCGTGCTCCGCGCCAACCAGGAGGCGCTGGTGCAGGTGACGCCGCGCTTCCCCGGCATCGTCCGTGCCATCAGGAAGCGGATCGGCGACAGCGTCGCCAAGGATGAGCTGCTCGCCTCGATCGAAAGCAACCAGAGCCTGACCGCCTATGACCTCAAGGCCCCGATCGGCGGCACCATCATCGATCGTCAGATCTCGCTCGGCGAATATGCCTCCGAGCAGAAGCCGGCCTTCGTGGTCGCGGACCTCTCCACGATCTGGGTCGACCTGTCGATCTATCGCCAGGATCTCCGTCGTGTCCGGCTCGACGACGAGGTGTTGATCGACCCCGATGACGGCCGCGGCCCGATCAAGGGCAACGTGTCCTACATCGCTCCCGTCGGCGCCAGCGAGACGCAGACTGCGCTCGCACGCGTGGTGCTGGGAAATGCCGACGGCCGCTTGCGCCCCGGCCTGTTCGTGACCGCGCGGCTGGTGCTGGCCAAGCGCAGCGTCGCCGTCGCGGTGCGCGCCAGCGCGATCCAGACGCTGGAGAACAAGACCGTCGTGTTCGTGCGCGAGGAGGGCGACAAGATCGAGGCGCGGCCGGTCGCGCTCGGCGAGTCCGATCCGGTCCATGTCGAGATCCGCGATGGTCTGTCACCCGGCGAGCATTACGTCGCCGAGAACAGTTTCGTGGTGAAAGCCGAGATGGGCAAGGGGGAGGCCGAGCATGATTGACGCGATCCTCGCATTTGCCGTGCGCCAGCGCTGGCTGGTGCTGCTGGTCTCGCTTGCCGCCGCCGCGTTCGGCGCCTGGAATTTCACCCGGCTGCCGATCGATGCTGTGCCCGACATCACCAATGTCCAGGTGCAGATCAACACCAAGGCGCCGGGCTATTCGCCGCTCGAGACCGAGCAGCGCATCACGTTCCCGGTCGAGACCGCGATGGGCGGTCTGCCGCGGCTGGACTACACGCGCTCGCTGTCGCGCTATGGCCTGAGCCAGGTCACCATCGTGTTCCAGGACGGCACCGACATCTATTTCGCGCGTCAGCAGGTCAATGAGCGCATCCAGCAGATCAAGGATCAGCTGCCGCCGGGCGTCGAGGTCGCGATGGGGCCGCTCTCGACCGGGCTCGGCGAGATCTTCATGTATGCGGTCGAGGCCAGGCCCGGCGCGAAGACGCCTGATGGCGCCGACTACTCGCCGACGGAGCTGCGCACCATCCAGGACTGGATCATCCGGCCGCAGCTGCGCGGCGTTCCCGGCGTGATCGAGGTCAACACCATCGGCGGCTTCGAACGCCAGTTTCACGTGCTGCCGGATCCCGGCCGTCTGATGGCCTACAAGATCAGCTTCCGCGAGGTCATTGCCGCGCTGGCTTCGAACAACGCCAATGTCGGCGCCGGCTATATCGAGCGCAATGGCGAGCAATATCTGGTCCGTGCGCCCGGCCAGGTCGGCACCGCTGCCGAGCTCAGGGATATCGTGATCGGCGCGCGCGGCGGCACGCCGGTGCGCATCGGCGACGTCGCCGAGGTCACGGAGGGACGCGACCTGCGCACCGGCGCCGCAACCCTCAATGGCGAGGAGACGATCCTGGGCACCGCGATGCTGCTGATCGGCGAGAACAGCCGAGCGGTGGCGCGGCGCGTCGCCGCGCGGCTCGACGACATCGCGAGATCGCTGCCCGATGGAGTGATCACGCGCACGCTCTATGACCGTACCCATCTGGTCGAGGCGACGATCCGCACCGTCGAGAAGAATCTGCTCGAAGGCGCCGCGCTGGTCGTCGTCGTGCTGTTCCTGCTGCTGGGCAATATCCGCGCCGCCTTGGTCACCGCCTGCATCATCCCGCTGTCGATGGCGATGACCGTCACCGGCATGGTCGAGAGCAAGGTCAGCGCCAACCTCATGAGTCTGGGAGCGATCGATTTCGGCATCATCGTCGACGGCGCGGTCATCATCGTCGAGAACTGCCTGCGCCTGATCGCCCAGGCGCAGCACCGCAAGGGCGGGCTGCTCACGACGGCCGAGCGGCTGCAGACCATCGTCGGCGGCGCGCGCGAGGTGATCGGGCCGAGCCTGTTCGGCACGCTGATCATCGCCGTGGTCTATCTGCCGGTGCTGACCTTGACCGGCGTCGAGGGCAAGATGTTCACGCCGATGGCGCTGACGGTGCTGATGGCGCTCGGTGCCGCCGTGCTGTTCTCCGTGACCTTCGTGCCGGCCGCGGTCGCGATCTTCGTCACCGGCCGAGTTTCGGAGCAGGAGAACCTGGTGATGCGCGGCGCGCGGCGGATCTATGCGCCGCTGCTGCGAGCCGTCATCGCGCATCGCATGATGGTTGCCGCTGCCGCCGTCGTGATCGTCGCCGCAAGCGGGGTCGCGGCGACGCGCATGGGCGGCGAGTTCATCCCGAGTCTCGACGAGGGCGATGTCGCGCTGGCCGCGCTGCGCATTCCCGGCACGAGCCTGACGCTGTCGGTCGATCTGCAGAAGGCGCTGGAGGCGAGGCTGAAGCGAATTCCCGAGGTGAAGGACGTCTTCACCCGCATCGGCACCGCCGAGGTCGCCACCGACCCGATGGCGCCGTCGCAGGGCGACGGCTACATCATGCTGAAACCCCGCGAGCAGTGGCCGGATCCGGCGAAGCCCAAGGCGCAGCTCGTCGCCGAGGTCGAGGCGGCCGCCGACGAGATTCCCGGCAGCAATTACGAGATCTCGCAGCCGATCCAGTTGCGCTTCAACGAGCTGATTTCCGGCGTGCGCAGCGACGTCGGTGTCAAGATCTTCGGCGACGATCTCGACATTCTGCAGGGCGCGGCGCGCCAGGTCGAAGCCGCGATCCGCGGCATCTCCGGTGCCACCGATGTCAAGACCGAGCAGGTCGCAGGTCTGCCGATCCTGACCGTGGCCATCGACCGCCAGGCGCTGTCGCGTTACGGCCTCAGCGTCGCCGAGGTGCAGAACGTCGTCGAGATCGCGATCGGCGGCAAGGCGACCGGCAAGCTGTTCGACGGCGACCGCCGCTTCGACATCGTCGTGCGCCTGCCCGAGCGACTGCGCGGCAATCTCGACGCGATCCGCGCGATCCCGATTCCGCTGCCGGCCGGGGACGAGGCGAGTGCTGCACCGCTGCGGACCGCGTTCAATTCCGCAGGCCAGCCGCGCTACGTGCCGCTGTCGTCAGTCGCCACGGTCGCCTCGGCGCCGGGGCCGAACCAGGTCAGCCGCGAGAATGGCAAGCGTCGCATCGTGGTGTCGGCCAATGTCCGCGCCCGCGATCTCGGCTCGTTCGTGACCGAGGCGCAGGCCGCGGTCGCCGAAAAGGTCAAGCTGCCGCCGGGCTATTGGGTCGGCTGGGGCGGCCAGTTCGAGCAGCTCGTCTCGGCGACCAAGCGGCTCACGATCGTCGTCCCGATCGCGCTCGCTCTGGTGTTCCTGCTGCTGTTCATGAGCATCGGCTCGGTTGCGGACGCCGCGCTGGTGTTTTCCGGCGTGCCGCTGGCACTGACCGGCGGCATCGTCGCGCTGCTGCTGCGCGGGCTGCCGCTGTCGATCTCGGCCGGCGTCGGCTTCATCGCGCTCTCAGGCGTCGCGGTGCTCAACGGTCTCGTCATCATCGCCTTCATCGAGCGGCTTCGCCAGGAGGGACGCAGCGTGCTGGCGGCGGTGGAGGAGGGCGCCCTGGCGCGCCTGCGCCCGGTTCTCATGACGGCGCTGGTCGCCTCGCTCGGCTTCGTGCCGATGGCGCTCGCGACCGGGGCCGGTGCCGAAGTGCAGCGGCCGCTCGCGACCGTCGTGATCGGCGGCATCATCTCCTCGACCGTGCTCACCTTGCTCGTGTTGCCGGCACTCTATGTCCTGTTCAGGAGGGAGACGCAGGCACCGTCCGTCACAGCTTCAGCCGTTTGAACAGCGCTTCCGGAATGAGCCCGATGATCGTCATCACCAGCCAGAACCTGCGGCCGACGTAGATCACGTCGCGCGGACGCTCCTCGGCGGCGGCGTAGATGTCAGCGGCGACGCGGGCGGGCGTCACTGTCAGTGGCGCCGGCAGCTTCAGATGCGCGGTCATGCGTGTGCGCACGAAGCCGGGCTTGACGGTGACGACGCGGACCTTGCCGGCCAGCGCCATACGGTTGCGCAAGCCCGACAGGAACTGCGAGAAGCCCGCCTTGGCGGCGCCATAGACGTAGTTCGAACCGCGGCCACGATCGCCGGCCACCGAGCTGACGCCGACGATGGTGCCAGAGCCGCGGGCGGTGAAGGCGTTGGCGAACAGCCCGAGCAGCAGGCTCGGCGCCTCGAAATTGGTGCGCATGACCATTGCGGCGTGCGCGATGTCGCGTTCGGCGCGGGCCTGCTCGCCGAGCTCGCCGACCATCGAGATCACCGTGTCGGGCAGGGCCGGGAGGTCATCGACGAAGGCGGCGAGCCTGTCGGTCGACAGAATGTCGAGCGCGTGCACGGCCACGTCGCCGCCGGTGCGCGCTTTGATGTCGTCGGCATTGCGCTGTGCCGTGATCGTGTCGCGTGCGGCCAGCGCAACCTGCCAGCCGCGCTCGGCATAAAGCAGCGCCGTGGCGTGACCGATGTCGGAACTGCCGCCGATCACCAGCACGGATTTGGATTCGGTCATGGCTCAGATCCCCAATCGGGCCGAAAGGTGGGAGACGAGTTTGTCGGTGGCGCCGATGCGGCGGCGGATGTCGCGCAGACCGTCGAGACCGGCATAGCCGGCGGCGAAGGTGACGCGCGACTGCCGCGCATCCTTGGCGAGATAGAGTCGGCCTCCGGCGGCCGTGACGATCGCGTCGAGTTCGTCAAGGAACCTGAACAGCGAGTCCTGAATCGGAAAATCCATGGCCAGCGTGTAGCCGCGCAGTGGAAACGACATCAGGCCATGGCTGTCGCCGAGCTGCTTGAGCACGGCGAGGAACGAGGCGCTGCCGCGTCGCGCGACGCGGTCGAGGATTTGGGCCAGGACGCGGCGGGCATTGGCGGCGGGAATGACGCATTGATGCTGCAGGAATCCGCGCGCACCATAGATGCGATTCCAGTGGCCGATCGTGTCGAGCGGGAAGAAATAGGGATCCCAGTGCACGAGTTGCGGCGTCAGGGCCTGCCGGGCGCCGCGCCGGAAATACAGCGCATTGAAGCCGCGCACAGCGAGCGGGTGGAGCGCGAAGCTCGGCACAAAGGCCGGCATCGAAGGCCCGGCAGGCGGCTGCGGCGGGAAGGCGTCCCGTGCAGGCGCGAAGCGGTCCTTGTCGGCTGCGCTTGCATGGTCTGCGGCGTAGATCAACGAGCGGCCGAGCGCGCGTCCGCGGGCCAGGCAGTCGATCCAGGCGACCGAATAGGTATGGGCCGCGGTTCGCTCCAGCGCGGCCATGGCCGCGTCGAGATCCTCGGCGACATGTGTCTCCTGCACCAGCCAACCGGTCTCGATCGGCATCAGGGCCAAAGTCGCCTCGACAATGATGCCGGTCAGTCCCATGCCGCCGACGGTGGCATGAAACAGCTCGGCATTGGCGTGCCGCGAGCAGGTGACGATCTCGCCGCCCGGCAGCATCAATCGAAGCGCGATCACATGGTCGCCGAAGCCGCCGTCACGATGATGATTCTTGCCGTGGACGTCGGCCGCGATCGCGCCGCCGATGCTGACGAATTTGGTGCCCGGCACGACTTTCAGGAAGAAGCCGCGCGGCACGAAGGTCGCGAGGATGTCGGCGATGGTGACGCCGGCCTCGACCGTCAGCTCGCCGCTCGCAGGATCGAAGCGGCGCATCCGGTTGAGGCCGGACGATGACAGCGTCGTCGCCATGCCGATCGCGGCGTCGCCATAGGCGCGCCCCTGGCCGCGGGCAATGAGTCCGCTGCGCCCGGCGATCAGCGGCGCGATGGCCTCGGCTCGCGCCGGCGCGAGCTGCTCGGTCGGAATGCGCGGATAGTTGCCCCAGCCGGCGAGGTCGCTCATGACCGGTCGTTACATGGCGGCGAGCATGATCGCGCCGATGGTGCCGAGCGCGAGCCAGCTGACCCGGTCCTTCAGCGCGAAGATCACGGGATCGTCGTCGATCAGGCCGCGCTGGGCGAACAGCATCACGCGGGCGACCCAATACATCAGCACGGGGCAACTGGCCCACATGATTTGGGGATGGCTGTAGAGCGCGCGCACCGTGTCTGACGAGATGTACAGCGTGAAGATGACGACGGCATTGAAGCCGGCCGCCGCGGCCAGGACTGCGATCATCGCCAGGTCGTTCGGCTGGTAATCGCGTGACAGCGGCCGGTCGCCGCTGCTCCGGCGATCGAGCTCGACGTAACGTTTCACCAGCGCCAAGGCCATGAATATGAAGAGTGAGAATGCGAACAGCCATTCCGACATCGCGACGCCGATGGCGACCGCGCCGGCGACGACGCGGATCGTGTAGAGCACGGCCAGCGTGACCACGTCGAGCAGCGCGAGGCGTTTCAGTCGGAACGAATAGGCCGTCGTCAGTGCGAGATAGCCGGCAAGCACGCCAAGGAAGGCCGGCGAGACCACCGCGGCGATCGTGATCGCGCCGATGAGCAGCAGCGCCATCGCGGAGATGGCCTGCGCCGGAGCAATCGCGCCGCTGGCGATCGGCCGCTCGCGCTTGGTGGCATGGGCGCGGTCGGCGCTGACATCGACGAGGTCGTTGAGGATGTAGGCCGCGGAGGCGCCGAGCGAAAAGGCAAGCGCCGCAAACAGCGCCGTGATCGCCGGCCACAGGCCGAATTGATGGGCAGTCAGCAGCGGCACCAGAACGAGCGCGTTCTTGGCCCATTGATGCACGCGCAGCAGCCTCGCCCAGACCCGCCAGCCGACGGGATCGCTGGTCGCAACGGACGGCGCCGCAGGTGAGCGGCGCGGGATTCGCGTCGCGCCGGCCGGCAGCACTTCGGAATCATGGCCGAGATAGTCGAAGCCCTGGCTCCAGGACTGCAGCAGGCTCAGGGCCTCCGGATCGAGCCTGGCGCCATCCGCGGAGGCGGTCCAGGCGGTGAATACGCCGAGATGCTGGGCGATTGCACCGACGAGCGCGCTATCATAGGTGTCGGAGGCGAGATAGACCGGACGGCCCTCGCCGAGGACTCGCAGCATATAGGCAACGGTTTCGGTGTCGTAGGCGAGACGGGCCGGATCGAAATGTGCCGAATTGGCCAGGCGTCGCTTCAGCTCGGCCGGACCGCGCAGCACGGCGGCGGCCAAGGCAATGGCGGCTGCGGGACGATGGGCGATCTCCGACCAGATCGCCTCGCTCGACAGGCTCGTCTGCATCAGCACGTCGTCGACATCGACGACCAGCGGCCGGCCGCCGCGCAGGCGCGCGTCGCGGAGTGGGCCGGCGTCACCCGGGCCGGTCATGTCTTGATAGGGAAGTGGCATCTCTCACCGCTGCTGGCGTCGCGCTCATCCTGCGGCTTGCTTCCCTAAGATCGTGTGAACCCGCGCGGAGCAACCAGGACGAAAGCCGGTGCTAAGGATTTTCCGTCATGGATGCGCGAGCAGCAGCGCATCCATGGATTCGACCGGTTCCTCAGCCCAGAAGCTTCTCCAGGTCGCCGGCGCATGGCTCGGCGGCTGCGCGCTCGCGGCCTTTGCTGTCCGTTCGGTTAACGATCCCTTGTGGGCCGACGAATTGCTGACGGCGCATTTGCTGCATGCGGACAGCCTGCCGAGGCTGTGGAGGGGAATCGCGCGCGGCATCGACGGCAATCCGCCGCTCTATCTCACCGGCGCATGGCTGCTGACGCGGCTATTGCCGTCAGCCGTGCCCGTCGTCGCGGCGTTGAAGCTGCTGAACTTCGCATTGGTCGGCCTCGGCCTTGTCGCGCTGTGGCGGCTCGCCCGCCGTGCGCTCTCGGCCGTCTCCTGCACGGCCGGCGCCCTGATCCTCGTCACGCTGAACGACAACCTGCTCTACGCCGCCTTCGAGCTGCGGACCTATGCCACCTATTTCGCGACGGCGGCCGTCGCGGCGCTGTGCCAGCAGCGGCTGATCGAGCGCGGTCGTTCCGCCGATCTGACGCTATCAGCGCTGTCCTTCGTCGGCCTAGCCTTCGCGCATACGTTCGGCATTGCCTATGTCGGCTGCATCGCGCTGGCCGGCTGTCTCAGCCGGCCGCGTGACGGTGCGCTGCTGCGCCGGACGCTGCTTGCGACAGGTCCGGCGGTGCTCCTCCTTCTGGCCTGGACGCCGGTGCTGCGCGAGCAATTGCAGGTGGCGAGCCCGTATGGCTGGATGACGGAGCCGGGCTGGAGCGCGCTGGCCGAGACCCTGTTCTCGTCGCAATGGCTGCTGGCGATCAGCGTGGTCGCGTTGCTGGGTCTGGGCAGCGCCGGAATGGCATGGCTGAAACGAACGCCGCTGCGGCTCGAGGAGATGGTCGCTAGCGACCAAGGGCAGCCAGCCCGATATCTCGGCCTCCTCGCGGCCGGCTTTACCGCCTTCGCGCTCGCCGGCTGGATCGTGTCGCGGGCCGCTGTCCCGATCTTCGTGCCGCGGTTCTTCACCCCGCAGATCGTGGTGTCCTACCTGCTTCTCGCAGCCTTTGCGCAGTGGTTGCTCGTGGCCGCACCGCGCGCACTGGCTTTGCCGGCCGCGCTGCTGATCGGGGGGGTGATGCTGCGCAACGCCATGGATCATGCGGCCACGCCGTTCCACGGCGACCCCGTCTGCGCCGATGCGAATGGCGGCTATTTCGAGCGCACCCATGTCGGTGGTGACCTGCCGGTGATCGCGGACTCGCCCCATGTCTTTCTGCCGCGCGCCGCCTATGCCGCGTATGCTGCGGCCTATCGATTTCCGCTCGATTGGGATGTGGTGATGACCTATCCGACGCGGTCGCCGGGCAATGCGGTCGACTATCACATTCTACAGGCCTTGCAGGGCTGGCTGCCGATGCCGCAAATCGTGAGCACGGCGGATGTCGTGCGCAATGGTGCCCAGTTCCTGGTGATCGAAACGCCGGGGCGCGCCTGGTTCGATCATCTGCGCGCCACGCACAAGGTGCAGGCCGAGCCGCTGGCGCACAGCGTCGGCCGGGTTGGCGTGATCTGCACCTTGTGGAAGGTCACGATCGTCGACGCGCCGCGCTGAATGCGCGGCGCGATTAGGACTGGTGGCGCTTGGTGATGGCGACGCGCGCCGCCTGGCCATAGAGTCCCGACATCTGGTCGAGTTGCGCGGTGGTTGCCGCGCAGCTGTCGATCCAGCCGGGCAGCGCGTCGAACAGCGGCGGCAGCGTCGCGGCGCGCAAGGCGGCATAGTCCTCGGTGACGGCGCGGCCGCGGGCGGTGGCGCGGTAGCGCGTCTCCTTGCGCGAGGAGCGGCCCTCGGTCTCGATCAGCCCGGCGCGCACCAGCTTGCGCGTCGCATATTGCAGATTGGGCACGTCGACGCGGTTGAGCAATTGGCCGACTTCGGCGAGCCGCTTCGGCTCGTCGCCCATGCGCACGACATTGAGGACGGCGACGTCGTCGCCGGTCAGCGGCACCTCGCACACCGCAGCGAGGCAGGATGCCTTCCAGCGGTAATAGGACTGCGCCAGTCGCTCCAGCGCGAATTCGAAATCCGACAGCCGCCGCTCGGCCTCGCTGCGGGCAAGATGCCAGGAGCCCTTGTCGCCGTTCGCATTCGCCGCGTTGCGTGTCTTGGCCGGTTGTGAACCTGTCCCGCGGCCGGCGGATTTCGCCTTCACCGCCACGGCCTTGCGCGTCGCCGCGGCGCCATCAGCCCTTTTCAATATCCCGTCTCCCGATGCCGCTCCGCACAATGCGTGTGCAGCGCATGCTCAATCTCTGCTGTTTACATCCGATATTTTTACATTAAAAATTCAATGAAGAAAATACATCAGGTGCGGCGTCACTGTGGACGCTGGCAGGACCGGGGAGCATGACGATGGCTGGACATTGGGTCGACATTGCCGCCGCCGATGGCGGCACGTTCAAGGGCTATCTGGCGGTCCCGGCATCAGGATCCGGTCCCGGCATTGTGCTCCTGCAGGAGATCTTCGGCGTCAACGCCTCGATGCGCGCGGTCGCCGACTACTATGCCGAGGAAGGCTATGTCGTGCTGGCGCCCGACCTGTTCTGGCGCTTCGAGCCGGGCATCGAGCTCGGCTATGGCGAGGCCGATTTCGCCAAGGCGTTCGGCTACTATCAGCGCTTCGACGTCAATCTCGCGATCAAGGACACGGCGGATGCGCTGAAGGTGCTGCGCGCGCGGCCCGAATGCAAGGGCAAGGTCGGCGCGCTCGGCTTCTGCCTCGGCGGCAAGCTTGCTTACCTCACCGCGGCGCGCACCGATGTCGATTGCGCCGTCTCCTATTATGGCGTCGGCATCGAGGCCGATATCGCCGAGGCCAAGACCATCAAGGGACCGATCGTCTTCCACTTTGCGGAGCTCGACAAGTTCGCCCCCGCCGAGGCGCGCGAGGCGATCAAGGCCGGCTTTGCCGGCCGCGACGATGCCGAATTCTATCTCTATCCCGGCTGCGACCACGCTTTCGCCGCGCCGGAGCGCGCCAGCTTCGACAAGCCGGCGACCCTGATGGCGCATTCGCGCTCGATCGCGCTGTTCCGCAAGGTTCTCGGCCCGCATTACGATCTGTCGTCGCTGTGGGACCGTCACACCGAGCTTGAATTCGCCACCCGCTCGGCGGAGGCGACGATGGGCACGATGGTCGCCGAGCCCTATGTCAACCACATCCCGACCATGACCGGCGGCGTCGGCTACAAGGACCTGCTGCGCTTCTACGCCAATCACTTCATCCCGAAAACGCCGGCGGACACCAGGCTAGTGCCGATCTCGCGCACCATCGGCGCCGATCGCGTCGTCGACGAGATGCTGTTCTGCTTCACCCACGACATCGAGATCGACTGGATGCTGCCCGGCATCCCGCCGACCGGCAAATATGTCGAGATCCCGCTGGTCGCGATCGTCCGCTTCCGCGGCGACAAGCTCTACAACGAGCACATTTATTGGGACCAGGCCTCGGTGCTGGTGCAGATCGGGCTGCTCGATCCCACTAAGCTGCCGGTCGCGGGCGTCGAGACCGCCAAGAAGCTGGTCGATGAATCGCTGCCCTCGAACACGCTGATGAAGCGCTGGGCCGAGAGCGCGCCGAACTGATTGCAGATCATCGTGGCGCCTGCCGGGGCGCCATCCCCTTTCAGTCCATCCGGAGTTGCATCACCATGCGTGACCATCAGATCTCTCGTCGTACGATGTTGCAGCTCGCCGGTGCGGCTGCGCTACCTCTCGTCCCCGGCCTGCCGATCCATTCGGCGCGCGCCGCCGCGGGCACCTTGACCATCGCCTACAACGTCAACCTGCCGTCGTTCGATCCGACCGTCGGCGTCTCGGCGGTCAACCCGACCATCCAGTCGATCTACCAGGCGATCTTCGATCCTTATATCGGCCAGGCCGCCGATCTCTCCTTCAAGCCTGGCCTCCTGACCAAATGGGGCTGGAACGAGGATCGCAGTAAGGTCACGATGGAGCTGCGCTCCGACGCGACCTGGCACGACGGCTCCAAGGTCACGCCGGAAGACGTGGTGTGGTCGCTGACCCGCGCGGCCGATCCGAAGGGCGGCAACCCGATTCAGTTTGTCTGGTCGAAGATCAACAACTTCAAGATCGACGGCCAGACCATCACGGCCGATGTCGTTGAGTTCGAGCCGGTGCTGTTCAAATGGATGGCGTTCCTCACCGGTTACGTGCTGCCGAAGGCCTATTACGAGAAGGTCGGCGCCGAGGGCTTCGAGAAGGCGCCGATCGGTTCGGGGCCGTACAAGGTGGATGCGTTCGAGCGCAACGCGTTCCTGCGGCTGAAGGCGCATCCCGGCTATTGGGGGCCGAAGCCGGCGTTCGACACCGTCGTCTTCAAGTTCGTCACCGATCCGACCAGCCGCGTCGCCGAGATCGAGTCCGGCGGCTCCGACATCACCTTCGAGATTCCCTATGAGGAGTTCGACCGCCTCAAGGCCAAGCCGAATCTCGCGGGGCTCACCCAGCCGATCTCCGATATCGGCATGATCTTCCTGACCGACATCGACCCGATGCTCGACCGCAATGTGCGGCTCGCCGCCAATCACGCCATCGACAAAAAGGCGATCGTCGAGAAGCTGTTGCGGGGCTACGGCGTGCCGATCGACACGCTGGAGGCGCCGGGCTACGCCGCCTTCGATCCGTCGATCAAGACAGCCTATGATCCGGAGCTGGCGAAGAGCCTGCTCGCCAAGAGCGGCTACTCGACCGCCAAGCCGGTCAAGTTCACGATCCAGACCACGCGCGGCTTCAAGCCCAAGGACTACGAAATGGTCCAGGCGATCGCCGGCATGTGGCGCAAGGTCGGCATCGAGGCCAATATCGAGGTCTACGAGATCGCGCAGCATTTCGAGCTGCGCGCCCGCCACGCGCTGGCGCCGGCCGCGTTCTACAATTGGGGCAATGCGATCGGCGATCCCACGACCTCGACCGGCTTTGCGATGTTCGGTCCGTCGCCGCATTCGGCCTGGAAGGGCAAGGACCTGATCGAGCGCATCGGACCGTTGTGGGGCGAGAAGGACGACGCCAAGCGCATCGCTGGCTGGAAGGCGGTCGACAAATACATCGCCGAGGAGGGCGAGGTGATTCCGCTGCTGCAATATGTCCAGCCGATCATCCATAAGAAGGGGCTGAAGCTGGTGCCGCAGGCCAACGGCATGATCCTGCCGCAGCTCGTCACCCAGGGCTGAGCGGAGAATCGGGCGATGCGCTGGAGCGCCATTCTCAAGCGCCTCGCTCTGATCCCGCCGACCTTGCTCGGCGTCGGCGCCATCGTGTTCGTGCTGCTGCGCGTGGTGCCCGGCGATCCCATCGCGATGATGATCCCGCCGGGCGCCTCGCCGGCGGATATCGCGCGGCTGCGCGCGCTCTATGGCCTCGACCAGCCGCTGCTGGCGCAATTCGTGACATGGCTCGGCCAGGTCGCATCAGGCGATTTCGGCCGCTCGATCAGCCTGCGCCAGCAGGTCTTCGAGCTAGTCGGTGCGCGGCTGCCGGCGACATTGGAACTCGCCACGCTCGCGGTCAGCCTGGCGCTCATGATGGGCGTGGCGGTGGCCGTGGTCGGCAGCCTGCTGCGCGGCAGCCGCCTCGAATGGCTGCTCGACACCGTCAACGGCTTCTTCCTCGCCATTCCCGATTTCCTGTGGGCGCTGATCCTGCTGCTCGGTTTCGGCGTGCTGCTGCCGCTGTTGCCGATCTCCGGCCGGCTCGATCCGCAGCTCGCGGTCGCCTTCCGCACCCATTTCTATCTGATCGAAAGCCTGCTCACCTTGCGGTTCGCCGTCGCCGCCGATCTCCTGCGCCACATGTTGCTGCCGTCGCTGGCCTTGGCGTTGCCGTTCGCCGCGCTGGTCGCGCGGCTGTTGAAGGCGCAGCTCGCCGAGGCCGAGGATCAGGACTACGCCCAGATCGCGCGCACCCGCGGCTTCTCGCGCACCACCATCCTGCAGCGCGAGGTGTTTCCGAACGCGCTGATCCCGACCGTGGCGTTGTCCGGCGTGCAGGTCACCCTGTTGCTCGGCGGCACCGTGCTGGTCGAGCGCATCTTCTCCTATGAGGGCATCGGCAACATGGCGATCGACGCGGTCATCAACCGCGATTTCCCGCTGATCCAGGGACTGATCCTGACCTTTGCGGTGCTGTTCATCGCCCTCAACCTCGCCGTCGATCTCCTGGTGGCCGTGCTCGATCCGAGGCTGCGTCATGGCTGATCTCATTCTCTCGGGGCCGATCTCCGCGCCAGCCTCGCGCTGGCGCAGCGCGCTCACGCGCGGCGGGCCGCGGCTGTGGATCGGCGGCGGCATCGTTGCCCTGCTGCTGTTGATCGCGCTGTTCGCGCCGGTGATCGCGCCGCATGATCCGGCCGAGCAGGATCTGATGTCGGCGCAACTGCCGCCCGCCTTCATGCGCGGCGGCGAGGCGGCGTTTCCGCTGGGCACCGACAGCCTCGGGCGCTGCGTCCTGTCGCGCCTGATGTATTCCGCGCGGACCGCCGTTTCGGTGGCGCTGATCGCCTCGCTGCTCGCCGCGATCATCGGCATCGCGCTCGGCCTCGTCGCGGGAGCGTTCGGCGGCGTTCCCGATCAGTCGGTCTCGCGGCTGATCGATGTATGGATGGCGTTTCCGCCGGTGCTGTTGTCGATCGTGCTCGCCGCCGTGATCGGCGCCGGGCTCGTGTCGGTCATCGCCGCCATCGTCGTGGTCGATTGGACCCGCTTCGCCCGCATCATCAGAGCCGAGACCCAGGCCCAGCTCGCGCGCGACTATGCCGCGGCCGCGCGCGTGCTCGGTCTCACCCGCGCGCAGGCGCTGCGGCTGGAGATCCTGCCCAATCTCGTGCCGCTGATCGTCACCCTGCTGGCGGTCGAGATGGGTATCGCGATCCTGGTCGAGGTCATCCTGTCCTTTGTCGGCATCTCCGTCACCGGCGACACCGCGAGCTGGGGCGGCATGATCACCGAGGGACGGCAGATCGTCTACCAGGCGCCGTGGATCATGGCGCTGCCGATTCTCGCCGTCATCATCAGCGTCATCGGCTTCAATCTGCTCGGCGACGGTCTGCGCGCCGCGCTCGATCCGGTGCAGCGCCGATGAGTGCCGTGCTCGAAATCGACAATCTCCATGTCGCGATCGGCGCCGCCAATGTGCTGCGCGGCGTCTCCTTGCGCGTCGCGGCCGGCGAGGTGCGCGGCCTGGTCGGCGAGTCCGGCGCCGGCAAATCGATGGTCGGCCGCACCATCTTCGGACTGTTGCCGGCCAGGGCTGCGATCCGTACCGGCCAGGTGCAGTTCGAAGGCCGCGACCTGCTGGCGATGCCCGACAAGGAGCGGCGCAATCTGCTCGGACGCCGCATCGCGCTGATCCCGCAGGATCCGATGACCTCGCTCAATCCGGTCCGGCGCATCGGCACGCAGATGGTCGCACTGGTGCAGTTGCATCTCGGCCTGTCGAAGCGCGCCGCGCTGGATCGCGCAGCCGATCTGCTCGCCGAGGTCGCGATCCGCGATCCCGCGCGCGTGCTGCAGCTCTATCCCCACGAACTATCCGGCGGAATGCGTCAGCGTGTGCTGATCGCGATGGCGTTTGCCTGCGACCCGGCGCTGGTCATCGCCGACGAGCCGACCACGGCGCTCGATGTCACCGTGCAGCGCCAGGTGCTGCAGCTGGTCGAGCGGATGCGCCAGCGCCACGGCGCCGCGATCCTGTTCGTCACCCACGATCTCGGCGTGGTCGCCAAGATCTGCCGCAGCATGACCGTGCTGCATGCCGGCCGCGTTCTCGAGGACGGCCCGACCGCGGACGTGCTGGTGAAGCCGCATCATGCCTACACCCGCGCGCTGCTGGCGGCGACGCCACGCGCTGATCGCCCGGCGGATGCGCTGAAGCCGGTGCCGCCGACGCTGATCGAAAGCCTCTGGGCCGAGGCGCGCCGGCTCGATCAGCTTCCCGCGACGAGGCCGGCATGAGCGACATCCTGCTCCGCACCGGCCAGCTCGGCTTCGCCTATCCGGCCCGATCGACGTCGCCGTTCGGCAAGCCTGTGATGCGTGACGTCATCAAATCTGTCGATCTCGCGGTGCCACGCGGCGCGGTGCTCGGTCTCGTGGGCGAGTCCGGTTCCGGCAAGACCACGCTCGGGCGGCTCCTGGTGCGGCTGCTCGAGCCGACGTCGGGCGGCATCCAGTTCGACGGCACCGAGATCAGTCACTTGTCGGAAGCCGCGCTGCGCCCGCTGCGCGCGCGGATCCAGATGATCTTCCAGGATCCGCAATCCTCGCTCAATCCGCGCCTGCCGCTCGCGGTGACCTTGACGCGGCAGCTCCAGGTCTATGGCCGGCTGAGGGGCCGGCGCGATCGCCGCGACCGTGCCGCCGCGCTGCTCGATCTCGTCGGCCTGCCGACGGCGTTCGTCGACCGCTATCCGCACGAACTCTCCGGGGGCCAGCGTCAGCGCGCCGGCATCGCGCGGGCCCTGGCGCTGCAGCCGGACTTCATCGTCGCCGATGAGATCGTCTCCGGCCTCGACGTCTCCACCCAGGCGCATATCCTGATGCTGCTGAAGGAGCTGCGCGCCAAGCTCGGTCTTACCGTCGTCTTCATCAGCCATGATCTTTCGGTGATCCGCGTGCTGTGCGACGAGGTCGCCATCCTCAGGGGCGGCGAAGTGGTCGAGCATGGCCCGGTCGGCCGCATCTTCTCCCATCCGCAACACGCCTATACCCGCCAACTTCTCGCCGCCATTCCGCTCCCCGATGTCGAGCCGGGCTGGCTCGACGACACTCCGTCCCGTCAGCAACCCCAGCAGCAGGGATCAGCCGCATGAGTGCTTCGATCAAGGACTCCGTCGTCGTTATCACCGGCGCCACCGGCGCGATCGCCACGGCGCTCATCGCCGAGCTGCTCGCCCGCGGCGCGGCCAAGATCTACGCCGCCGCGCGCGACATCTCGGGGCTTGCTGCCACCGACAAGGTCGTGCCGCTGAAGCTCGATGTCACCAGCGATGCCGACGCGGCGGCGGCCGCCTTACAGGCATCGGACGCGACCCTGCTGATCAACAATGCGGGCGTCAATCACAACACCGCCTTCCTGCTCGCGCCCGATCTCGCTTTCGCCAAGGAGGAGATCGAGATCAACTACCTGGCGCCGCTGCGACTGACCCGCGTCTTCGCGCCTGTCCTGGTCAAGAACCATGGCGCGGTGCTCAACATCCTCACCATCCTGGCGCGGGTGAACCTGCCGCTGATGGGCTCCTATTGCGCCTCGAAGGCCGCGGCTCTGAGCCTCACGCAAGGCCTGCGCGGCGAGCTCACGCCAAAGGGCGTCCGCGTCGCAGCCGCGCTGCCCGGCGCAGTCGACACGCGCATGACCGCGGGTCTTCCCATTCCGAAGATGACCCCGGCCGATGCCGCAAAAGACATTCTCGACGGCTACGAAGCCGGTGAGGAGGACATCTATGTCGGCGACATGGCCAAGGGCCTCGCCGCCGGCCTCGCGCAGGATCACAAGGCGGTGGAGAAGCAGCTGGCATCGGGGTGACGCGCGAGGTGCGCCGCTCGTGCCGAAGCTTCCTCAATCTCAGCGCCCGAAACAAATCCGCGCAGCCGCCGCAAGCTCCACCCTCCCCTGGAGGGGGAGGGTCGATCGCGAAGCGATCGGGGTGGGGTGATCTCTCCTCACGACGAGCTGTCCCCTGGGCCTACCCCACCCCGCCTCTCATTCGCTTCGCTCATGCGAGGCGACCCTCCCCCTCCAGGGGAGGGTGGTCCTCGCGCGAGCCGAGATCACGTAGTTAGTTTCGTCATGAGGAGTCCGTCAATGAAGACAGCCAAGTTGATTAGCTCAACCATCACCGCCCTCGCCCTCTCCACCATCCTCGCATCCGCCGATTCCATCCCCGGCCTGCGCGGCCATGACCACACCGGCATCACCGTGCCCGACGTCAAGGCCGCGATTGCCTTCTTCACGGACGTGATCGGCTGCAAGCAGGCGATGTCGTTCGGGCCGTTCTCCGACGACAAGGGCACGTTCATGCAGGATGTCGTGAACGTGCATCCGCGCGCGATCATTCACGAGATCAGCATGGTTCGCTGCGGCTATGGCTCGAATATCGAGCTATTTCAGTATGAGGCGCCGGACCAGGCGAAGACGCAGCCGAAGAACAGCGATCTTGGCGGCCACCACATCGCGCTCTATGTCGACGACATCGACAAGGCCGCTGCCTATCTGAAATCGAAGGGTGTGCGCACGATGCAGGGGCCCATTCCGATCACCGAGGGACCGGCTGGCGGCCAGTCGATCCTGTACTTCCTCACTCCCTGGGATCTGCAGATGGAGCTGATCAGCTACCCCAAGGGCATGGCCTACGAGAAGGGGGCGACGACCTTGCTGTGGTCGACGACGGAGCCGCAGAAGTAGGCGTGCTGTCCCCGTTCGGATCAGGCTCGGTCGCGCACCGTCGCTCTTGGTTGCCGAGTGGCTCGCATAGGCGCCGTGCCATGATTCTCCGATGCGCAATGGCGTGCGCATCGGAGCGCGGGCATGCGTCGACGGTGAGCATCGCGCGCCTGTGCAACGGCGATCAAGCGACGGCTCGTTTGATCGAGGAGAGACGGGCTGGGACCGGCTTAGTTGAACGCCATCGGCGTTGCGCTGGCTATCCAACCATCCGTCCGCGCATGGGCGAGATGCTGATAGGCTGGTGCGCGGGCCTGGCGGGTGAAGCTGCTGGCCGCGCCGTACATCGACGATGCCGTATCCGGATTCACGATCGTATAGCCTGCGATGGAGCGCGGGTGCTCGCGGGTGACGTGACCCCCGGAGTTGCCGTCATGCACAAGCCAGACATTGTCCGCGACCTGCTGCTGCAGGATCATGACATGGCCGGGACGGACCGCAGCCATGCCAGGCGCGGGATAGGCCCGCGGAAAGCGACGCCAGTTCGAGGCGAGATTGAGCTCGGGAATGACGCGGCCGAACTTGTAGAGCGACGCTTCGCAGCCGCAGAAGGCGTGCGGGCATCCTGACGGACGGCCGCCGACTACGCGGCCCTCGCCTGCGATCGAGGCCATGGCATACATGGCCGAGTGGTGATGGCGGTACGCAAAGTGATGAGAGTGATAGTGGTGGTGACGGGTGCGGGCCTGAGCCTGCGTCGAGAGCGCCAGCAATGCGGCGACGAGGATGACAACACGATACATTTGGAGGACTCCTGAACTGTGAAATCCCCCTGCCACGTGTCAATCAGCCGTCAATCATGTCCTCAAAGTGACGGAATCGCCGGTGAGCCATGCAAAACCGCGAGGGGCCTGCCCATCGAGGCAGGTTCCAATTCAACGCAAGTAATTGACTCTTTCTCACGACTACCAGGGTACGGTGTGCTCTCTCAGCTCCGCGGTCGGACCTGGAATTGTATCAGGACGAGAGCACGTGACATCGCGGCCCTTTCGGCCGCCACGCTTAGACTTGTTAGTCAATCGCAGCGTGGCGCCGCGCAGTGGTTCTCCAGACCAAGGCGCACGGATCTGAGCGCTTGCCTCAGAGGAGATGAATATGGCGAGATTTCGTGGCAGCTGCCTGTGCGGTGAGGTCGTGTTCGAGGTCGACGGCCCGTTCGACAGATTTCTCAACTGTCATTGTTCACGATGCCGTAAGGCCAGCGGCACGGCGCATTCCTGCGAGGTCATCGTCAAGGCCGCGGCGCTGCGCTGGCTGCAGGGCGAAGCCCGGGTCGCACGCTTCGACCTGCCGCAGGCGCGTAGCTTCGCGACGGCCTTCTGCAGTCGCTGCGGCAGCCCGATGCCGCATCTGACGCGCAGCGGCCGAGAGGTCATTGTCCCGGCCGGCAGCTTCGATGAACCGCTCGGAGCCGCGCCCGATCGTCACGTGCATTGGGCGTCACGCGCTGATTGGTATGTTCATGGTGACGGGCCGCACGTCGAGGACTGACGCGATCCGGGCATCGGGGCGGTGTCGTGTCGCTGCGATCCGTCGGGCGACGCAGCGGGCGCGCGCCTGCTCGCGATGAGCGCGTCGCGGCCGCTCCGCCCCGCGAAAGGGGCGGCGTCGATAATCCGATTTCGCCAGTCCGATCAAGCTGATTTGGGCTGTCCAGTTCCGCCGGCAAAAATATTCCGCTTCGCTTTTTCGGAATCGTGTGATCTTCTCTCGGCGTCCCGTCTCATCGACGAGGGGCGCTGCGCGGTCGTCACGAAGCGTGGAGTGCGGGATGTGATGGGCGGGCCGGTTTGCAGCGTGAGTTGATCGCGCCGACGAACAACACCGGTCCGCACGGTCAAGTCGCGTCGTCCTGATATCCCGATGCCGGTATCAAGCCTGCGAAGGCGCTGTGCGCGCCGCGCGGGTGACGGTGACCAGAAGCCCGGCGCACCGGGGAGAACGCGAAGCAGCCGTGAAAACCATCGCGCAGGGAGGGCCGGGTCGTTCCGGCTGGACCTGTGGTACCTGCCGCCTGCTTTTTTTTCGCAGGCGGGCCACGGGCCTCAGTCGAGGCCCGGCCTTCCCTGCACCCTCGCTTTGAAGAGGGTGATCGAATGGGCAACACTCGGACGCGACAAGCGGCGCGAGAATGATCGACCGTGCCGGCAAGCTCCGGCGGCAGTCCGGACCAGCGGCGGTCCCGCCCCCGCGCTGCGCGGGACGGCGGAGAGATGACCGCAGTGCCGCTGCTTCGCCATTGACCGTCCCATTCATTGGCCTATCTCTTGAAGACCGCGAAAAGAAACCGGAGCTGGATACCTCTGATGACCGCACATCCGCGCAATTTCGATGCCGCCATCGATCCCGTGAAGCTCGACCGTCTTGCCGAGGTTGCGGTGAAGGTCGGCCTGCAGCTGCAGCCGGGGCAGGATCTGTTGCTGACCGCGCCGTCGGTGGCGCTGCCGCTGGTCCGGAAGGTCGCGGAGCACGCCTACAAGGCCGGCGCGGGCATCGTGACCTCGTTCTTCTCCGATGAGGAGCTGACGCTGGCGCGCTACCGCTTTGGTCACGACACCAGCTTCGATCGTGCCGCCGACTGGCTCTATCAGGGCATGGCCAAGGCGTTCTCGGAGAACACCGCGCGGCTCGCGATCGTCGGCGACAATCCCATGCTGCTGTCTGGTCAGGATCCGGCCAAGGTCGCACGCGCCAGTAAGGCCAATTCCAAGGCCTACCAGCCGGCGCTGGAGAAGATCACCAATTTCGAAACCAACTGGAACATCATCGCCTATCCGAGCGCATCATGGGCCAGGCTGGTGTTCCCCGATGTGCCGGAGGAGGTCGCCGTCGCCAAGCTCGCGGATGCGATCTTTGCCGCCTCGCGTGTCGATCGGGAAGATGCGGTGTCCGCCTGGGAGCGTCACAACGCGGTGCTGCGCGAGCGCACCGAATGGCTCAATGGCCAGCGCTTCAGCGCGCTGCACTACACCGGGCCCGGCATGGACCTGACGATCGGTCTCGCCGACGGCCATGAATGGGAGGGCGGCGCGTCGACCGCCAAGAACGGCATCATCTGCAACGCCAACATCCCGACCGAGGAGGTCTTCACCACGCCGCATTGCCGCCGCGTCTCCGGCCACGTCGTCAGCTCGAAACCGCTGTCCTATCAGGGCACCTTGATCGACAACATCCAGGTCAAGTTCGAGGAAGGCCGCATCGTCGAGGCCAAGGCGTCGAAAGGCGGGGAGGTTCTGAACAAGGTGCTGGACACCGACGAGGGCGCGCGCCGGCTCGGCGAGGTCGCGCTGGTGCCGCACTCGTCGCCGATCTCCAAGAGCGGCCTGTTGTTCTACAACACGCTGTTCGACGAGAACGCCGCCTCGCACATCGCGCTCGGCCAGTGCTACTCGAAATGCTTTGTCAACGGCACCTCGCTGTCGCCACAGCAGATCGCGGCTCAAGGCGGCAATCAGAGCCTGATCCACATCGACTGGATGATCGGCGCCGCCGAGACCGACATTGACGGCATCGATGCCGATGGCCGCCGCGTGCCGGTGTTTCGCAAGGGCGAGTGGGCTTGAGCCCGCATGGGCCGGAGCGATGTCCGCACCGGCCCAGACCGTCGACTGCTTCGAATGGTCCGCGTGCCGCGGTCCGCGAAGGCAGCCTTATTGCTTCGCGCTGCCGGTCGTGGCCTGCACGTTCACGGTGATGCGCTCGGACATCACCGGCTTGTTGTGCGGGATGTGGCTCCAATCGCCGAGCACGAGCTGCAGCGTGTGCTTGCCCGGCGTCAGATTGACCGAGGCTTCGGTCTGGCCCTTGCCGAAATGGACGTGCTCGGCGTCCACCGGGATCGCCTCGTTCAGCGCATCGCCTTCGAGCGCCGGCGCGTCGATGAGGAGGTGATGATGGCCGGTGTTCGGAGCCTCGGTGCCGGACGGAGCGACGCCCATGCCGGACAGGCCGAAGCGGATCAGCACCGGCGAGGTGACCGTGTCGCCATCCTTGAGGTTGATGAAATAAGCCTTGGCGTTGTCGGGGGCGGGCGTTTCGCCAGCCATGGCGAACGTCACGGTCGACAGCAGGAGGGCGGTTGTGAGGCTCAGTCGGCGCATGTCGGCAAATCCTTGTCTCTGCGAAGGCGGCAAATCTCAAAAGGTGAAAGCATGCTGCAAGTTGTGTCGCGCAAGCATAACAAGCACGTCCGCATCTTGCAGTGCGGACAAACACTAGATCAGGAGGTTTGGCGGGGCCGCGAACAAATTGCGGCGCTCGCGTGACGTTTATAGCGCTGGCGGGGTTGTGATGCGATGGGTCAGGGGGGCGGCTGCCTTACATTTAGACACCGTCGAGGATGATCACGGTCGGTGTCGACGGCAAGAGCTCGCGCGACATCTTCAGGGCCCGTTCGGCGCGGCGGTCGATCTCGAATTGCTGGCCGATCTTGCGCATGAACTCGTCCAGTGGCGTGGCGAACCGGTGCATCGGCAGCACCACCGAGGCGCGCAGCCGCTTGGTGATCTCGGAGATGCCGTCGAGCGACATTGTATAGGTGCCGTCGATCGGCACCATCACGATGTCGAGCCGGCCGATCGCGGCGAAATGGGTCTCGTCGAGCTTGACGTGCAGGTGACCAAGATGGCCGATGCACAGCCCGGCGACCTCGAAGATGAAGATCGAGTTGCCGTCCTTGATCATGTCGGCGCCCAGCGAGTCGCTGAAATAGCGCCGGATGTCGGTGGTGATGTTGCGGATCAGCACGTCGCCGACCCGCTCGAAGATCTGCGCCGGCTTGCCGTCGTCGCCCCAGCCGCGCAGGACATGCGGGATGCGCGGATCGGGCGCCAGCGTGTAGTGCGTCGAATGCGCCCGGTTCATCGTGATCACGTCGGGCAGCCGTCCGACATGATAAGCGCCGCTGTAGTCGGTCGCGATCCGGATGCCCTCGGGCGTGTCGATGAAATAGGTCGAATGGCCGGCATAGGTGATGGTCACCTCGTTGCCGGACGCGGCCGCCCGGCGCAGGCTCACCGGCATCGCGCGCGGCGTGTTGTCCGCCATCGCCAGGCACTCGCTGGCGCGGGGCCCCGATTGCGCCAAAGCGGGCGATGCGAACGAGACCAGGACGGCAAGCAGCGAGACCAGCGAGCGCAGCATGGCGGTTCCCCTTCAACAGCGCGTGGGATTGTAGCGCCGAAACCGGATCAGACCTATCATCATCGCAACGTCGGAATGGACAAGGCGGTTCAGCACTCGCGGAGGACGGCATGACGAATCAAGGAGGATCAGCGCAGGCGCAGGACATGCAGCCGGTCCGCGCGGTTGATGCCGAGGTACTCAGAATAGCCTATGGGGAGAGTGGCCCCGCCGATGGTCCGGTGGCGATTCTGCTGCATGGCTATCCCTACGACGTTCATGCTTATGTCGAGGTGGCGCCGCGTCTGGCGGCCCAGGGCTGCCGCGTCATCGTGCCCTATCTGCGTGGCTATGGGCCGACGCGCTTTCGTGATCCGTCGACGCCGCGCTCGGGCCAGCAGGCCGCGGTCGGCGCCGACCTGATCGCGCTGATGGATGCGCTGGCGATTCCGCGCGCGGTGTTCGCCGGCTATGATTGGGGCGGCCGCGCGGCCTGCGTCGCTGCGGCGCTGTGGCCGGAGCGTTGCCAGGGGCTCGTCTCGGTCAATGGCTACCTGATCCAGGACATTGCCCGGGCGCTGGAGCCGGCGCCTGCGCCGCGCGAATGCGCCTTCTGGTATCAATGGTACTTTCAGACAGAGCGCGGGCGCGCCGGGCTGGCCGCCCACCGTGCCGAGATCGCGCGGCTGTTGTGGCAGCAATGGTCGCCGAACTGGGGTTTCGACGATGCGACCTTCGCGCGCACGGCCCGGGCGTTTGATAATCCAGATCATGTCGACGTGGTGATCCACAGTTACCGCCATCGTTACGGTCTCGTCGCCGGTGATCCGCGTTACCAGGAGCTGGAGCAGCGACTGGCGGCCCAGCCCGTCATCAATGTGCCGACGATCACGCTTGATGGTGGCAGCGACGGCGTGATCCCGGCCACCGACGGCGCGGCGCATGCCGCGAAATTCAGCAACCGGATCGCGCATCGCGTGATCAAGCGCGCCGGCCACAATCTGCCGCAGGAGGCGCCGGAGGCCTTCGCGGCGGCGGTGATGGAGCTGCTGCGCTGAGGATGTCAGGTTCGTGGCGGGCTGAGCTTCCAGGCGGCGAACAGCAGCGCTGCGGTCATCAGCCCGCAGATCACCGCGCCCTCCGGCAGCGCCAGCGCGAGCGCGGCCGTCGCGGCCCAGCCGATCGAGGAGAAGGCTTCCGCGAAGGTTGCGAGCCGCGACGAGGTCTGGCGGCGGCGAAACTGGCTGCGCCGCGCCTGGATGCGGAACCACAGCTGGATGGCGGTGGAGGAGACGGTCGCAATCAGCACGGCGGTCGCTGTGACCATCGCCTGTGCCGGCGCGACCCAGGCAAGTGCCAGAACGAGCGGGGCGAAGATCGCGGTGATGGTGATCAGCACCACCTCGATCTTGGCGCGCATGGCTCGCCCCGCCGTCAGCGGTGCGGTCGCGACCAGTTCGGGCGCATCCTCGCCGGAGATGGTCAGCCAGGCCAGTCCGCCGGCGAGCTGGCCGGCGGCCATGACGATCACCGGCGTGATCAGAATCACCGCCTGCGAGCTGTCGGAATAGCTCCGCCACAGCAGCAGCGCCGGCGGCACCAGATAGAGCAACTGCATCAGCGTCTGCGAGATCAGCCAGGGATCGCGCCGCAGCAGCATGAACTCCTTGCGTCGCAGCGCCTGCTGCCGCGACCCGCCGCGGAAGGCCCTGACATGGGCGCCGGCGCGGCTGGAGACGCCCTGAGCCGCGGCGCTGATCGCGGTGTCGGCGAAGCGCGGGGCAAACAGCAGCATCACGAGGCCGAGCAGCAGCAGCCCGGCGGCGAGCAGGATCAGCAGCGCCTGACCGTCGCCGAGCGCGGCGCGGGCCGGCAGCCAGACCAGGCTGTCCGGATCGGGAGCGATCGCGGCCGCGGCGTCCGAGGTCAGGACGGCGAATCGCGACAGCGTGCCGTAGGAGACGATGGCTGCGATCTGCAGCACGATGACGAAGCCGGCACCGATTACGGCGGCCAGGATCTGCGCGACCAGCCGGGTGCGGGCCGGGCCGATCAGGCGAAACAGGACGATCGTGATCGCGATGGCGATCGCAGCAGCAGTGAGGCCGACAGCTGCGACGACGACGAAGACCGCGAGCCAGCGCAGGCCGCCTTCGATGAGCAGAATATCGACGAACGGCGTGGCCAGCAGCAGCGCCATGCTGGTCACGGACAGCGCGATCGCGGCGATCCGGACCGAGAAGATCTCGGCGAGCCGCACCGGCGACGACATGATCAGGTCGAGATCCGCGCGGGCGTAGAACACCCGCGTCACCGATTCGATCGCTTGCGACAGCATCAGCGCCCAGGACAGCATGATGGTCGCGGTGATCACGATCAGTGCGGTCTTGTCGAGCGGTGGCCGCAGATCGGCGTAGCGGCCGACCACCACCCAGGCCGGCAGATGCATGATGGCGCCAAACAGCAGCAGGCCGATGATCGCGACGCGGGTGCGGCGGCGTCGCCCGGCCGTGATCATGCTGAGCCATTCTCGCCAGGCGAGCCTGAGCTCGTGACGGGCAAACCATGCGAGCGTCGCCGTCCGCGTCATGCCGCCGGCTCGACGTCGACCAAAGCGATGAACAGCTCTTCGAGGCTGGTGTCGGTCCGTCCGTTCTGTTGGCGCAGCTCGGCGAGCGTGCCCTCGGCCAAGACACGTCCGGCCGCGATGACCCCGATGCGGTCGGCCATGCGCTCGGCGACTTCGAGAATATGCGTGGTCATGATCACCGTCCCGCCGCGGCGGACGCGCTCGGCCAGCAGCCCCTTGACGTGTCGCGCCGACACCGCGTCGAGGCCGGTGAGCGGCTCATCGAGAATGATCAGCCGGGGATCGTGGATCAGGGCGCCGGCCAGCGCCACCTTCTGGCGCATGCCCTTGGAAAAGCCCTCGCAGCGCTCGTGCAAATGGCCTTCCAATCCGAGCGAGACCAGCAGCTCGCGGGCCGCCTCGCCGGACGCTGCGGGATCGATGCCCCACAGGCCGGCGACGAATTCGAGATATTCGAGCGGCGTGAGCTTGTCGTAGATCATCGGCTCGTCCGAGACCCACGCCATCATCTGCTTCGCGGCGATCGGTTCACGCAATGCGTCAATGCCGAAGATCGCGATCTCGCCGGCATCGGGGCGCAGCAATCCGGCGACCATCCGCAAGGTCGTGGTCTTGCCGGCGCCGTTGGGGCCGACCAGCGCATAGAATTCGCCGGCGCGCACGACGAGGTCGAGCCCGTCGACGGCCGGACGTTCGAAACGTTTCGCGAGTCCTCGCACGGCGAGGGCGGGGCTGTCTGAGGTCATGGCCGCTCGTTCGGTTTGCGTCTGCAACTTGGACGCAACTCGTTGCGGCCGGGTGAACGGCCGCGCGATTGCGAGATCGATGCGGGTTCCCATGCCGGCGGGTGCGCCGTGTCCTGCGCAAGGGTGTTCGCCGGTCCGGGCACCCGGATCCGATTGCAGCATGGCCTGGAGTCAGGATCGCGGCAGGAGGCGCCGGTCCGCCTTAGCGGGAACCCAGGGCGCTCGGAACGGGCAGCGCCGCACCCGCCTCCGCCCAGAAGGGGAAGGCCTGATATCGGCCGATACCGGTCTCGTCCATCACGAAGAGCGGGCGAATTTGCCGCGCATCACTATCGCGAACCATCGCCATCCGCTGATTGTCCAGCATCAGCCAGCGGCCATCGAGCCTGGCGGCCGCAACGGCGTGATCCTCACCGCGGGCAAGATCGCGAACGATCACGATCCGCAGATCGCTCGCCGCGATACCGGCCAGCCGCAGTGCCACGAACTTGGCGATGGCATAGTCCTCGCAATCACCGGCGCGGCGGTCGAACGTCGCGAGCGGCGCGCTCCAGACGTCCAATCGGCCGTACTGAGCGAAATCGCTGGCGGGCCGGATGGCAAGATTGATCGCGCGGTTGATCTCGCCGAGCCGCGCGCGGCCGTCTTTCGCGCGGCCCTGGTCAACGATGGCGAGCAGGCGCAGAGCCGCGTCCGAGACGCAGCGTTCGCGATCGCCATCGCACAGCGCGAGCTGGACGCGCTCGTCGGCGAGTTGACGGGCAAGCGTCTGCCATTTGGTCTTCACGGCGCCGGCTTCCAGGTCCAGGCGCGGCAGGCCGAACGGCTCTCCGGTGTCTTCAAGGATGACCGTCAATCCCAGCGGCTGCCCAATCGGTCCCGCGGCAACCGGGCCGCCAGCGCACAGGTTGGCGGTCAGCACCGCGAATGATGCGCGGATCAGTGCGCGAATGTTCATCTGACACCCCGTGCCCGGATCTCTCCTGTCCGATGTCGCGCATCGCGGACTCGGATGTTGTTGGTGACCAACATGGGGCTTGGGTATTGTGGTCCGCTTAATTCCCGGGAGCCGCTGAAGAATTGGCCGAATTAAGCTGAACGTTGTGTTGCCTCGCTGCGACAAATCCTATTGAAAACGCCGGATTAACCGTTCAGTTGATCGCAAACGGTGCAGCAATTCACTTTTAGGTTGCGTATGTACGAGCGCGAGCAGGTCCGACGAATTCCATACAATCTGTAGATATCTGTTGGCTCGATCACAGTCGGCCACTTGAAACTGGCTGATAACGGATTGCGCATGTGGCGGCAGTGGTCGCCCGCAGCAAAGCGATGTGGGCGAATACTAAGGTTTACTTCGAGAGGCGGAATTTCGGTGATTCAATACTTCCGAATATATGGCGACATCGCGTATCGGAAGGCCGAATATTGGCGATTTTCAAGCAAACTGTTGACGGAGGCCATTGTTCCGGCCTTGCAGCACAAGCTGAAGATGGTTCCGCCCGAGACTCGCCAGTGATATGCACGCATTGAACGCACATTGTTATGTAATAATTAACCATATGTCGGTGGTCCCGTGAATTACGCTGGTAAATCTGGCGCCGCGCATTTCTCCGACGGCCTCGGTGCGACCGCGCATGATCATGTGCGTTTCGATGCTCCGCCGGCTCACGCACCCGCGGGGGCGATCGTCGTTCCGGATGCGCATTTTCTGTTCAATGCCGATTTCAAGCGATCCGGTGTTGACCTGATCCTGTCGGCCGACGGCCGCGACGTGGTCCTGCCCGACTATTTCAAGGGCGATAAGCGGGCCGCGCTCGCGTCGCCCGACGGCGCGCACCTGACCGGCGACGTCGTCAATGCACTCTCAGGAGCCGTGCAGGTCAGTCAGGCCGGGGCTTCGGCGCCGGCCGGCAAGGTGATCGGTCATGTCACCAAGCTGCAGGGGACTGCGACCGCGATCCGTAACGGCGTCTCGATTCTCCTGCACCAAGGCGACAACGTCGAGAAGGGTGACGTGGTCCAATCCGGCTCGGATTCCACGCTCGGCATCACCTTCATTGACGGCACGGTCTTCGGCCTGTCCTCGAATGCGCGGATGGTGCTGAATGAAATGGTGTACGATCCCAACGGATCGAACAACTCGTCGTTGATCAGCCTGGTCGCGGGGACCATCTCCTTCGTTGCCGGCGAGACCGCCAAGCATGGCGACATGAAGGTCGATACGCCCGTGGCCACCATGGGCATCCGCGGCACCGCCGTGCTGGTGGAGATCGACTTCACGGTGCCGGGGCAGGGCACTCTGCCCGACGCCAAATTCCAGGTGCTGGTCGAGCCTGATGGCCGCACCGGCTCTTACGTCCTGTTCGACAAGACGACTCTGCAGCCGATCGCCGTGGTCAATCAGGCCGGGCAGCAGATCCAGATCAGCAACGGCGTGGTGAACCAGAGCGCCGTTCCCCTGACGCCCGATCTCCAGAAGCTGATCAACGACGTCTTCACGCTGAAATTCACCGACAACACCAACCCGGAAGACGACGACTCATTTCACCGATGTCGGCGTGCTTGAATCGCTGACGCCATTGACCTTGGCCAATGGCACCAGCGCGGTGCCGAAGATCCTCGTCACCGACAATACGAGTTCGACACCCTCGACGATCGACACGCCAACGCCGTCCTTGCGCATTCCGGGTCAGCTGGAGGTCAGGGTTCTGGATGTCGCCGGCGGTGTCTCCACGGCATTCGGCGTGAACGAGCGGGTCGGTCAGACCGGCAACAGCACCGATCTCGACACCGTGCTCAGCCGGGTCAATTTCGCCGATATCAACGCGTTCGATCGGCCGACAGTTTCGGTGAGCTTCAGCGCCTTTACCTACAAGAGCGCGCAGCAGGCCGACGTCACCGGGGCTCTGAATCAATTGCAGTTGCAGGATGTCCTGGCCACTGCCGTGAAGATCTCGGTCGCGCCGGACCCGAACAACAACAATAACGGCTCTGCGACGCTGACCTACAGCGTTCCAGACAACGCCTTCGATTTCCTGGCCGCGGGCGAGACGCTGACGCTGACCTACATCGTGCGTGTCGACGTCAATTATCCGGGCGCCAATGAGTTCAAGGAGGTGCCGATTACGATCACGGTGACTGGCACCAACGATGTGCCCGTCATCACGACCAGCGCTCAGACCATCAAGCTGACGGGCAGCAATGCGCCGAGCGGCGCGCTCTCCTCTATCGATCCGACGTCCGGCAGCGTCACCTTCAAAGATGTCGATCTCACCGACACCCACACCGTGTCGGCCAAGCTGACGAGCGCAGAGCTGCAAAACGGCGGCACCATCCCGCCGGCGCTGCTCGCGCTGTTCGAGCAGTCCCTCACCGCCTCCCTGGCCTCGGACAGCACGGGCAGCGGCACGGGGAAGATCAATTGGAGCTTGGGCAGCCTGCCCGCCGCCGCCGATCTCGTCCCGGCGGGGCGGAGCCTGACGCTGACCTACACGGTGAGCGTCACGGATTCTCACGGCGCGATCGCCACGCAGACGATCACGGTGACGATCGCCGGAACGGGTGACCCGAGCCTGGTCTGGATCGCTACGACCCAGGGGCAGTCCGGAGAGAGCAGCGGCGCGCAGGTTCTGTTGTGGAGCGATGGTGCGAATTGGCGCGGCGGCGTTGCGCCGACCGCTTCGGACGATGTCCGCATCGTCACCGACCAGACCCACGGCCTGACCCCGGCGTTCCCCGTCACCATCGACAGGGCCGCTTTCGCCAAGACTGTCAGCCTCGACGATCGCGGCGGCGGAGCCGTTCCTGAGCTCGACAATGGCAGCAGCTTGACCATCGGCGGTACGCTGACGGCCAAGGCCGACGCGCGCATCTTCAATTTCGCTCAGGCCACGATCAGCGTCGGGGGAGCGGTTCAGCTGCTGGACCACGCTGAACTGCACAATGCCGGCACGGTGCTGCTGGCCGGGGGCGGCGTGTTCGGCGCCACCGCCGGCATCAGCAATACGGGAACGATCGAGCTGTCCGCCGGTACGCTCTCGGTGCTAGGCGAGCTCGCAAACGCCGCTGATAGCAGCTCCGGCCTCCTGCAGGTCGATCTGGCGGCGACCTTGACCGTTCAGGGCGGCGGGATCGACGGCGGCACCATCCTGATCCAGGGCGTGCCGGACATCCAGGTCGTCGGAACGCATGAGGGCACTGACAAGCCCAAACAGAAGGCCGACGGACTGCTCGTCCTGACGGGCGGGGCGGTGATCAGCAATGGCGAGCTGGTCAATTTCGGCACTCTCGACGCATCCGGAGGCGGCAACGTCGTCTCCGACGAGCGCGTCACGAATGTCGGTCTGATCGAGGTCAAGGCCGGCGGCCAGCTGACGCTTGATCTCGACACCCGCGTCGACAATGCGTCGGGAGTCATCAAGATCGAGGATACGGCCCGGCTGGCTTTGTCGGGAGCGCTCATCACCGGTGGTACGGTCACCAATCACGGCACCGTGGCGGTGATCGGCGACAGCAGCATCGATGGCGGTGCGGTGAATGGCGGCGCAATCCTGGTCGGCGATACGGGCGGCGGGGACGGCGGCGGCAACGTCCAGCTTCTGGCCGTTTCCGCGGCCGAGGCGCCCGTGAGCCTGACCCTGAAGGGCGGTGCTGTCGTGACCGGTGCCAGCCTTGCAATCGATGCTGGCGCCATGCTGGAGGTTGCCTCGGCGGCCGGCGCGACGCTGAACGGGGTCGCAGCGCTCAACTCCGGAACGGTTCAGGTCGACCAGAATTCATTGCTGGTGCTGGAGAACAGCACGATCAGCGGCGGCGGCCTCGTCAATCGCGGCACGGTGCATGTCGAGACCCAGGCCGCAACAGCGTTCGACCACGTCGCGATCGACAATGCGGGCGGTGCGATCATCATCGATGATGAGGGCGCTGCGGCGGTGCCATCGACCCTGGTGCTGGGCGGCGGCACGACGATGGCCGGCGGAACACTGAGCATCGGCATCGTCGGAACGCTGGAGGTGTCCGGGCGCGACGTGACCCTGTCGGGCATGCATGTCGATAATGCCGGCGTCTTCACGGTTGATCTCGGTGCGATCCTTGGCCTTGCCGGCACCACCGTGAGCGGCAACGGCACTCTGCATGTTTACGGAACGATCACCGCGAGCGGCCTGAGCAGCGTCGGCGGCAGCATCATCAATGACGGCAAGATCGAGATCGTCGGCGGGACGTTCGATGTCGCCGGCTCGATCTCTGGCGCAGGGACGATCGTCATCGATCCCGGTGCCATCCTGCACCTTGGTGGCGGCAACGCGCAGACGATCGATTTTAGCGGCCAGGGCAGCAGCGAACTCGTCGTCGACGGCGCCAGCTTCTCCGCCAAGATCAGTGGTCTCGACGTCTCCGACAAGATCGACCTGTCGGCGATTGCTTGGAATGCCACAACGAAAGCATCCTACGACGCGAAGACTGGCGTCCTGACAGTCAGCGACGGTGATGGTGACAGCATCAGCCTGACCTTGAGTGGCGCCGACTATTCGGGGGCTCACTTCGTCGGCAGCGATGACGGCCATGGCGGAACGCTGATCACGCTCGCCGCCGAAGATTCGGCGCCGGTCATCAGCAATTCCGCCCAATCCGGCGTGATCGCGGAAACGACCGGACAGACCGGATCGCTCGATACGCACAGCATCGGCGGCACGATTCATTTCAGCGATCGCGACCTGAGCGATCGTCCGACCGCTGCGATTCTGCCTCATTCTCAAAGCGTCAGCTGGATCGCGGCGGATCACCACACCGATCTCTCCAGCCAGTTGACGTCGGGCCAGATCGCCGCGCTGGAGCAGGCGCTGCAGCTGAGCCAGAGCGGCAACACCAACAATGGCACCGTCGCCTGGACCTATTCGGTCGCCGATGGAACGCTCGATTTCCTTGGCGAAGGTGAGAGCGTGACCGTCACCTCCACGGTGACAGTCGATGATCATCACGGCGGCACCGCTCCTGCGACGATCGTGGTGACCATCACAGGCAGCAATGACCGGCCCGTGGTGACAAGCGACGTGCAAACCGCCGAGCTCGCCGAGCGGGCGAACACGTTCGGCTCCGATCTGCCGGACAGCGCGAGCGGCGTCATCACCTTTACTGATGCCGACGCCACCGATGCGCATATCGTCAAGGTGACCGGCGTCGTCGCGGCGGGCGATGATGGCGGCCTGCCGTCCGACAGCTCGGTGCTCAAGAGCTGGCTCTCGCTCGGCGTATTGACCGATTCCGGCAAGGGCGCTGTCGGGTCGCAAGCGTGGACCTTCTCCGCCCCTGACAAGATGTTCGACTATCTCCGCGCCGACCAGAAGGTGACGCTGACCTATACGGTCGAGATCGACGATGGTCATGGCGGCATTCGCGATGTGCCGGTCACCGTCACCGTGCACGGCGCAGACGACGCACCCGTCATCGTCGGCGAAACGAACCCGGCCACCCAGATCGTCGTCCTGGCGGAGCAGGCGACCGTGCTTCCGGCCGGTACCACGGTCAACGCCGAGGGCATGGCGACGGAGACGTTCGATGGCATCACCGCCGGTTCCGCCTCAGACAATGGCGCGGGTTACGGCAGCTTCTACAGCGAAGCGCTGCACGCCACCTTCACGGCGGAAGGGCGGGCGGGTGTCGTTCACGGCTCCTCGTCGGTCTCCACGGCGCCCTATGTCGGCGGTGGCCAGGACCAGACCAACTATCTGAGCATCGGCAATCACGGTCAGCAGACCATCACCTTCGACAGCGTGAAGAACAGCTTCGGGCTGTATTGGGGCTCGGTTGACGGCTACAACACCATCTCGTTCTACGATGGTGACAAGCTGGTCGCATCCTATACCGGCAGCGATGTCGCGCCGCTGCTCGCGGATGGCGGACGGGGCTCGTTCGCCTCGAACGGCTATGTCGAGTTCCTGGGACTCGCGCCGTTCAACAAGGTCGTGCTCGAGAGCAGCGTCGACGCGTTCGAGATCGACAACGTGTCTGCAGGCTATATCGCCGACCAGCCGGTGAAGCTGGCGAGCGGCATGTCGGGCACCCTCACCGTGGCCGACAAGGATGTCGGCGACACCCTGACGGCCTCGGTGCTCGGCAGCGCCGACGTCAAATACAACGGTTCATCGACCCTGCCGGCCAATGCGCATGCCGAGGCGCTGGCCGCTGCCGGCGCCATCACCTTCGACAGCGCGACCTCCAACGGTGGCTCGCAGGTTTTGCACTGGACCTATCATCCGGGTGACGTCAACCTGGATTTCCTGCAGCCCGGCGATACGCTGACCGTGACCTACCAGGCCGCCGTCAGCGACGGCCACGGCACGTCCGGCACCCAGCCTTTGACCGTGACGCTGGTCGGCAACGGCGCGGCGACGGTGATGGGAACCAGCCAGGACGACAACTTCGTCAATGTCGGAGGCGGCGCCACCCTTTTCGGCCAGGGCGGCAACGACACGTTCGTCTTCAATCCGCATTTCGGCAGCGCCACGATCGCCGATTTCGACGTCAACAGGGACATGATCGAGATCGACCATTCGCTGTTCGCCAATGTGGCGGCGATCCTGGAGAGCGCCAAGACGGTGAATGGTGACACGGTGATCACCGATGCGGCGCATGACACGATCACGCTCAAGGGTGTCACGGTCGCGCAGCTGCAGAACCATCAGAACGATTTCCACATCGTCTAGAGCATGATCCGGACAAGTGGAAACCGGCTTTCCGCAAAAGATCATGCGCAAACGAAGTGCCAGGGCGGGGGGCAGCGGTCCTTGGCGCGCCATGATCGCCCTTGAAAAAGGTGGATGCCGGCGCAGGCCTCGTGACGCTCGGCCTGTTGAAGCCGAGCGCGTAATGGCGGTCTTGTCATGAAGCGATTGAAGGCAGTGCCACGATGGTTCGCGCGCCGGTTCGGCTATGCGCGCGCGATCTGCCTGCTGCTGCTGCTGGGCTTTGCGGGCCTGCGCGTCGCCGATCCGGCCCTGGTGCAGGAATTGCGCGTCCGGACATTCGACAACTTCCAGGTCCTGAGCCCACGGGTGAAGACGGTGCGGCCGGTGACCATCGTCGATATCGACGAAAAGAGCCTTGCCGATCCCAAGCTCGGTCAGTGGCCCTGGCCGCGCACGCGCATTGCCGAGATCATCGACAGGCTGACGCGACTCGGTGCCGTCGTCATCGCCTTCGACGTGGTGTTTGCCGAGCCGGACCGGCTCAATCCCGCGCTCGCGGCCGAGACCTTTCCCAATCTCGATGAGGCGACCCGCGACAAGCTCAGGACTCTCCCATCCAACGACCAGGTGCTCGCCGAAGCGTTGCAACGATCGCGCGTCGTGCTCGGCGAATCCGGTGGCCCTGAGGCCCGCGCAGATCTCGACAGGACATTGCCCAAGACGGGCATCGCGACCCGTGGCCAGGATGCAGAGCGGTTCATGTGGAACTTCCCGGGGCTGTTGCGCAACGTCTCCGTGATCGAGCACGCGGCCGCCGGGCGCGGCCTGTTCACCATCAAGCCGGAGCGCGACGGCATCATCCGCCGGGTTCCGATGATCATGCTGGCCCAGGGGGACATCATGCCGTCGCTGAGTTTCGAGATGCTGCGGGTCGCGACCGGCTCGGACACGATCCTCATCGAGACGGACAAGAGCGGCATCATCAGGCTCCGGCTCGGGCGCGTGCAGATTCCGACCGACATGCACGGGCAGCTCTGGCTGCATTATGCCGAGCGCGATCCATCGATCTACGTGTCCGCGATCGACGTGCTGGAAGGCCGGGTGCTGCCGGAGAGGATCGCCGGCAAGCTGGTGCTGATCGGGCCCTCGGCGGCCGGCCTGAACGATATCAAGACGACGCCGATCTCGCCGGCGATGCCGGGAGTCGAGGTGCACGCCCAGGTGCTGGAGAGCGCGCTGACCGGCGCGATCTTGACGCAGCCTTATTGGGGGCTCCCGGCCGAGTTCTTCGGCGCGCTGGTGCTCGGCCTGCTCGTCATCGTGTTCGCCCCGCAACTCGGCGCCGTCACTTTGGTGGTGGTCGGCGCCGTGTTCGCGACCGCGCTGATGGGGCTCTCCTGGTATTTCTACACCCAGCACCGCTTGCTGATCGATTTCACCTATCCGATGCTGTCGACCACGGCCATCTATCTGACGCTGATCTTCGCGAGCTTCGTGCGCGAGCAGAGCCAGCGCCGGCAGATCCGTTCCGCCTTCGGCCAGTATCTGTCGCCGGCGCTCGTCGAGCAGCTCGCGCAGTCGCCGGAAAAGCTGGTGCTCGGCGGCGAGGAACGTGAGATGACCATCATGTTCTCCGACGTGCGCGGCTTCACCACGATTTCCGAAAGCTACAAGCACGATCCGCAGGGCCTCACGCGGCTGATGAACCGTTTCCTGACCCCGCTGACCAATGCGATCCTGGCGCGCAAGGGCACGATCGACAAATATATGGGCGACGCCATCATGGCGTTCTGGAACGCCCCACTCGATGATGCGCGGCATCAGTTGAATGCCTGCGAAGCCGCGCTCGATATGCTCGCGCGCGTCGACGAGCTGAACCAGGCGCGCGAGCAGGAGGCCAAGGACGGCGGTCACGTCTATATTCCGATCAATATCGGCATAGGTCTCAACACTGGCGTCTGCGTGGTCGGCAACCTCGGCTCGGATCAGCGCTTCGACTATTCGGTGCTGGGTGACAGCGTCAATCTCGCCTCCCGCCTCGAAGGGCAGTCCAAGGAATACGGCTTCCCGATCATCGCCGGCTCCAAGACCGCGCTCGCCGTCAAGGACAGGCTGGCGATTCTCGAGCTCGACTTCGTCATGGTCAAGGGCAAGACCGAGCCCGAGGTGATCTATGCCATCACCGGACGCGACGACGTGATGTATTCCGAGCGCTTCCAGCGCCTGCGCAATCTTACCATCGAGATGCTGGCGGCCTATCGCAGCCGCGACTGGGACGAAGCGCTGACCGCGATCGGACGCGGACGCCGGAGTGACGAGGCGCACGAGCTCTCGAAGCTCTACGATCTCTACGAAGCGCGTATCCGTAATTATCAAAAAAGCCCGCCGCCTGACGACTGGAACGGGGCCTACGCGCTGTTGACGAAGTAGTGGTGCTTCATCGCGCAAGGGGCTCGAGGCCGTCATTGCGAGGAGCGAAGCGACGACGCAATCCAGAGTCGGCGGGCTGGCTGGCCCTGGATTGCTTCGCTGCGCGCTGCGCTCGCAATGACAACGACGCTAAATCAGATGACGTCGAGACCTACTCCGTCCCGATCGTCGTCAGGTCCTGGAACCAGTGCTGGGCCTGTACGAACTTCTTCACCTTCGGCGACAGCGCGTGCGGGTTGGTGTCGTGCACGACCCAGACCAGAACGGCATCGTCGACGACGGCCGCATGGGCCTGGGCGATCAGCTCGTCCTGCTTGGCCGGATCGAAGGTCTGCTTGGCCTCGGCGATCAGCGCGTCGACCTTCGGGCTCTTGTAGCCGCCCCAGTTGACGCCGACGGGGGCGATCTGGTCGGAGGCGAAGAAGCGCACGATGGCATAGAGCGGATCCGACGTGACATAGGCGATGTTGTTGGCGGTGATGCCGGCATTCATCTCGTCGGCCGCGCCCTTGCGCCAATGCGTATACAGAGTCTCGAGCTCGACCACCTTGAAGTCGATGTCGATGCCGATCTCCTTGAAGCTCTGCTGCAGGAACTCGTTCATCGGCAGCGACAGCATCTGGCCGGTGCCGCCTTGCGCGATGATGAAGGTGGTCTTCAGTGGCTTGGCGGGCGAGTAGCCGGCTTCCTCGACCAGCTTCTTGGCCGCGGCGAGATCATATTTCAGCTCGAAGCTCGGCTTGCCGAACCACGGGCTCGACGGATCGACCTGGCCTTTGGCGGGCTTGGCGAGGCCGTTCATCAGACCGACCACCTCGTCGCGGTTGATCGCGAGGTTGAGTGCCTTGCGCAGCCGGATGTCTGTCCAGGGCGAGCCCGGCAGCACACTGAGATGGTAGTTCCAGACATGCGGCGTGACGTTGTCGACGAGCTTCATGCCGGCGGCCTTGAGCTGCGGCACGGCGTCCGGCGCCGGGGTCTCGATCAGGTCGACCTGGCCGGCGAGCAGCGCATTGGTGCGCGTCAGCGCCTCCGGCATCGGCACCAGCACGAGCTTGTCGACCTTGGGCAGCCGGTCCTTGTTCCAATATTCGGAATTCTTGCTGAGCTCCGCGAGTTCGCGCGGCACCAGTCTCGTCAGCTTGAACGGGCCGGTGCCCGACGGCTGGCTGGCGAACTTGTCCCAGTCCTTGCCGAGCTTCTCATACTGCGCCGGGCTCGAAATCAGGAACCACAGCATCTGATAGGGGAAGAACGAGTCGACGGTCTTGGTGGTGATCTCGACGGTGGAGTCGTCGATCTTGGCGTAGCTCGCGACCGACGGAAGGCGGGTCTTCACCTGCGCACTCTGCCGCTTGTCGAACTGTGGTGCCTTATCGTTGAGCACCTTGTCCAGATTCCAGATCACCGCGTCGGCATTGAAGTCGCTGCCGTCGTGGAACTTGACGCCCTTGCGCAGCGAGAAACGCCATTTGGTCTTGTCGGCGTCGTCGACCTTCCACTCGGTGGCGAGGCCGGGGATCAGCTTGCCTGGCTTGTCGGCGACGCTCATGTCCCAGGCCACCAGCGGATCGTAGATCGTATAGCCGGTAAACTGATAGGCCCCGGCGCCGCGATCGGGCTGGCCGGTGGTCAGCGGGATGTCGGCCATCGAGATGCCGTAGCGCAGCACGGTTTCGGCGCGCGCGGCGACGGCGGACAGGACGAGCGCGAGCGCGGTGGCGAGCAGGGAGAGTCGAACACGCATGCAGGGAAGCTCCGTTGCGATGTCGGCTTCGCCGCGGCGAAACCGGATCAAATTCGCAAGCGGACCTGCAATCCGGGTGCCACGGCGCGCGGGGATCGTTTGAACACAAACGGTTGTGACCACGCGTCGCAGGGGCACATTCCGGCACAGTGCTGGCACAGCGGTTGCATACATTTGCTCAGAAATTAGCCACTGATCGGAGATGTGATCGTGCTCTCGAGCGTTACGAATTCATTGACCATGCGTGTGGCTGTTGCGGCTGCGATGATGACGACGGTCTCGGCCTTCGCGCTGTCGGCGACGGCCGGTGCGGACTCCGTGCTGCGCATCGGCATGACCGCGGCCGACATTCCGCGCACGCTCGGCCAGCCCGACCAGGGCTTCGAGGGCAACCGCTTCACCGGCCTGACGATGTACGACGCGCTGACGATGTGGGACCTGTCCTCGGCGGACAAGCCGAGCGTCGTCATTCCCGGCCTCGCCACCGAGTGGAAGGTCGACGAGGCCGACAAGACGAAGTGGACATTCAAGCTGCGTCCCGGCGTCACCTTCCATGATGGCGCGCCGTTCAATGCCGACGCGGTGGTGTGGAACGTCGAGAAGGTGCTGAAGCAGGACGCGCCGCAGTTCGATCCAAGTCAGGTCGGCGTCACCGCCTCGCGCATGCCGACGCTGGTGTCGGCGCGCAAGATCGACGATCTCACGGTGGAGCTGACGACGAAGGAGCCCGACAGCTTCCTGCCGATCAATCTCACCAATCTGTTCATGGCGAGCCCGGCCAAGTGGCAGAAGCTCTACGAGGCCGCGAGCGGTGCCGACGACAAGGCGAAGTCACAGGCCGCCTGGGCGGCGTTCGCCAAGGACGCCTCGGGCACCGGCCCGTGGAAGATGAGCAAATTCACGCCGCGCGAGCGGCTCGAACTCGTGAAGAACGATGCCTATTGGGACAAGGCGCGCGTGCCCAAGGTCGACAAGATGATCCTGCTGCCGATGCCGGAAGCGAATGCACGCACCGCGGCGCTGCTGTCCGGGCAGGTCGACTGGGTCGAGGCGCCGGCGCCGGATGCGCTGCCGGAGATCAAGCAGCGTGGCTTCAAGCTCTACGCCAATGAGCAGCCGCATGTCTGGCCATGGCAGTTCTCGCGCGTCGAGGGCTCGCCCTGGAACGACATCCGCGTCCGCAAGGCCGCCAATCTCTGCGTCGATCGCGAGGGCCTGCGCGATGGCCTGCTCGCCGGACTGATGGTGCCCGCGAGCGGCACTTTCGAGAAAGGCCATCCCTGGCGCGGCAACGTCACCTTCGAGATCAAATACGACAAGGCGGCCGCGCAGAAGCTGATGCAGGAGGCCGGCTTCGGACCCGGCAAGAAGCTCGAGGTCAAGATCCAGACCTCGGCGTCGGGCTCGGGCCAGATGCAGCCGCTGCCGATGAACGAATATCTGCAGCAGGCGCTGGCCGAGTGCTATTTCGACGTCAAGCTCGACGTCATCGAGTGGAACACGCTGTTCACCAATTGGCGCCGTGGCGCCAAGGATCCGTCGGCGAACGGCGCCAACGCCACCAACGTGACCTATGCGGCGATGGATCCGTTCTTCGCGCTGGTGCGCTTCCTGCAGTCGTCGATGGCGCCGCCGGTCTCGAACAATTGGGGCTTCATCAACAACCCCAAATTCGACGAGCTGGTGAAGAAGGCGCGCCAGACCTTCGATCCGACCGAGCGCGACAAGGCGCTGGCCGAGCTGCATGCGGCCTCCGTCGACGACGCCGCGTTCCTCTACGTCGCCCACGATGTCGGCCCGCGCGCGATGAGCCCGAAGGTGAAGGGCGTGGTGCAGCCGAAGAGCTGGTTCATCGACTTCTCGCCGATCTCGGTGGAGCCGTGATGGGGTTGGAAGACTGATCTCGCCGCTTGCTCCGCTGCGCTCCCTCCCCCCTTGTTGGGGAGGGGGGTATTCCGGCGGCAGTCTTCTTGGGGACCCCCACCCCCGACCCCTCCCCGCTGCCGACAATCGCTGCGCGATTGCGGCGTGGGGGAGGGGAGTTTCATTGGCACCTTCTCTCACCAACGAGAAGGTCAAACCCAGGTGACTCGTGCTCTCTTATGCTGCCAGGCGGATGGTCTATGCGATCCCGATCATCATCGGCGTCGCGCTGGTCTGCTTCATGCTCGTTCACATCACGCCCGGCGATCCCCTGGTCGCCGTGCTGCCGGCCGACGCGTCGCAGGAGCTGGCGCAGCAGCTGCGCGTGGCCTATGGCTTCGACAAGCCGCTGCCGGTGCAGTTCGGGCTGTGGCTGTGGCGCGCCGTCAATGGCGATCTCGGCAGCTCGATCGCGACGGGCCGTCCGGTGCTGGCCGAGGTGCTGCGCGCGGTGTCGAACACCGTGACGCTGGCGATCGCGGCGGCGATCATCGGCTTCTCGCTCGGCCTGTTCTTCGGCCTCATCGCCGGCTATTTCCGCGATAGCTGGATCGACAAGGTCGCGACCTCGATCGCGATCGCCGGCGTGTCGCTGCCGCATTACTGGCTCGGCATGGTCCTGGTCATCATCTTCTCGGTCGAGCTCAACTGGCTGCCCGCGGTCGGCGCCGGCCCGTCCGGCTCGGGCGCGTGGTCGTGGGACTGGGCGCATATCCGCTTCCTGATTCTGCCCGCGATCACCACCTCGGTGATCCCGATGGGCATCATCACCCGCACCGTGCGCGCGCTGACCGGCGACATTCTCAGCCAGGACTTCGTCGAGGCGCTACGTGCGAAGGGCCTGCGTGAAACCCAGGTGTTCCGCCACGTGCTGAAGAATGCTGCGCCGACTGCGCTCGCGGTGATGGGCCTGCAGCTCGGCTACATGCTCGGTGGCTCGATCCTGATCGAGACCGTGTTCTCCTGGCCCGGCTCGGGCCTGTTGTTGAACTCGGCGATCTTCCAGCGCGACCTGCCGCTCTTGCAGGGCACGATCCTGGTGCTGGCGATGTTCTTCGTCATTCTCAACCTCGTGGTCGACATCGCGCAGGCCGCGATCGATCCGCGCATCAAGCGGGGCTAGTGATGAGCGTCAGTTCGAACGCGATGAACGACGCCTCGCTGCAGGCCGCGCCCATGGCCAACGCGCGCGGCTATTGGGCGACCGTCGGCCGCCGCATCGTCCGGGACAAGGTCAGCATGGTCTGCGTCGCCATCCTGCTGCTGATCTTCCTGTCTGCCCTGCTCGCGCCCTATCTGCACCTCGCCGATCCCTATCAGGGCTCGATGATCCGCCGGCTGCGCCACATCGGCACGCCGAACTATCCGCTCGGCACCGACGAGCTCGGACGCGACATGCTGGCGCGGCTGATCTATGGCGGCCGGCTGTCGCTGTTGATCGGCATCTCGCCGGTCATTCTTGCCTTCGGCCTCGGCACCATGCTCGGTCTCGTCGCCGGCTATGTCGGCGGCTGGGTCAACACCGCGATCATGCGCACCATCGACGTGTTCTACGCCTTCCCGTCGGTGCTGCTGGCAATTGCGATCTCGGGCGCGCTCGGCGCCGGCATCACCAACTCCATTGTCTCGCTGACCATCGTGTTCGTGCCGCAGATCACCCGTGTCGCCGAGAGCGTCACGACCGGCGTGCGCAACCGCGACTTTGTCGAGGCCGCGCGCGCCTCCGGTGCGAACGCCGTCACGATCATGCGCGCGCACATGCTCGGCAATGTGCTCGGACCGATCTTCGTCTACGCGACAGGGCTGATTTCCGTATCGATGATCCTCGCCGCCGGCCTGTCGTTCCTGGGCCTCGGCACCAAGCCGCCGGAGCCGGAATGGGGCCTGATGCTGAATACCTTGCGCACCGCGATCTACGTCAATCCATGGGTCGCGGCGCTGCCCGGCGCCATGATCTTCGCGGTCTCGATCTGCTTCAATCTGCTCAGCGACGGCCTGCGCACCGCCATGGACATCCGGAGCTGATCGTCATGGTGATTTTCGACAATGGTGGCCCGGCGTCGGCAGTACTCCTCTCCCCCGTGCCGCAGAACGACCGCATTGGACGACATCGGGCAATCGTCACACGGACGCCTGTCAATTTGTTACTCCGTCATGCCCGGGCTTGTCCCGGGCATCCACGTCGTTCCGAGGGCGCCGGGCAACGTGGATGGCCGGGACAAGCCCGGCCATGACGATGTGGAAGCAGATGAGCGCAATATGCGGAGCGCCATGTTCGACCGCCCTGCCGCGCGCGGGGGCGCATTGTGTCCGCCGCGCCTGCTCGAGTGCATCATCATGAGCGAAACGTTGCCAGTCACAGGCCTCGCCCCGATCGAGGATCTCGGCGGCAAGGCGCAGCCGCTCTTGCGGGTCGACGGCCTGACCAAGCATTTCCCCGTGCGCGGCGGCCTGTTCGGCGCGCGCAAGACTGTGCGGGCGGTCGATGATGTGTCGTTTGCGATTGGCAAAGGCGAGACCGTCGGCATCGTCGGCGAGTCCGGCTGCGGCAAGTCGACGACAGCGCGGCTCCTGATGCATCTGATGGACCGCGATGCCGGCGAGATCATCTTCGACGGCCGTCAGGTTGGCCACGAAATGTCGTTGCGCGAGCTGCGCCGCGGCATGCAGATGGTGTTCCAGGATTCCTATGCCTCGCTCAATCCGCGGCTGACGATCGAGGAGTCCATTGCGTTCGGGCCGAAGGTGCATGGCATGGCAGATGGCGCCGCACGCGCGCTTGCGCGCGAGCTGCTCGGCAAGGTCGGCCTGCGCCCGGAGATCTTCGCCAACCGCTATCCGCACGAAATCTCCGGCGGCCAGCGCCAGCGCGTCAACATCGCGCGCGCGCTGGCGCTGTCGCCGCGGCTCGTCATCCTCGACGAGGCCGTCTCTGCGCTCGACAAATCGGTCGAGGCGCAGGTGCTGAACCTGCTGATGGACCTCAAGCGCGAGTTCGGCCTGACCTATCTGTTCATCAGCCACGATCTCAACGTCGTGCATTACATCTCCGATCGCGTGCTGGTGATGTATCTTGGTGAAGTCGTCGAGCTCGGGCCGGTCGAGCAGGTCTGGGCCACGCCGGCTCATCCCTATACACGCGCACTGCTGGCCGCGATGCCGTCGTCCGATCCGGAGCGGCGCACCGAGGTGCCGCCGATCTCCGGTGATCCGCCCAATCCGATCGATCCGCCGGCCGGCTGCCGCTTCCACACCCGCTGTCCGTTCGCCGAGGCGCTGTGTTCGAATATCGCCCCTGGGTTGACGGAGCTGGATACAATGGGCCATCAGGCCGCCTGCCACATGGCGATCCCCCGTTCGGGACACAGCCGGGCCCCGGCCGCCTGACCGGCAGACACCAGCAGCGAGAAGCGGAATGACCAGACCCACGCCCCAGCAAGTCAGTGCCATCGCGGAGGCCTCCGGCCTGCCCGTCGACAAGGAGGTTGCCACCCGCATCTCCGATTCGATCGGACCGGCGTTTGACGGCTTCGCCGCCATTGCAGGTACCCTGCCGTTCGATCTCGAGCCGGCCAGCTACGTCGTGGCTCAGTCACTGAAGGTGGGCCGATGAGCACCGAACCCGCGCTGATGACCCTGACCGAGGTCGCCAAGGCGATCGCCGAGAAGAAGCTGTCCTCGGTCGAGGTGACCCGCTCCTGCCTCCACCGCATTGCGGAATGGCAGCCGAAGCTGAACGCCTTCATGGCGATCGAATCAGAGCCGGCGCTGAATGCGGCCGCCGAGGCGGATGCGGCTCTGGCCAAGGACGGTCCGAAGGGGCCGCTGCATGGCGTCCCGCTCGCCCACAAGGACATGTATTACGAAGCCGGCCACGTCTCGACCTGCGGCTCGCTGATCCGGCGTGATTTCGTGGCGACAACGAGTTCGACCGCATTGCAGCGGCTGAAGGATGCCGGCGCGATCCGGCTCGGCACCTTGCAAATGGCCGAGTTCGCCTATGGCCCGACCGGCCACAACGCGCATTACGGTCCCGTGCACAATCCCTGGAAGCTCGGCTATGTCACCGGCGGCTCGTCGTCCGGCTCCGGCTCGGCGGTCGGCGCCCGCCTGACGTTCGCCGCGCTAGGCTCCGACACCGGCGGCTCGATCCGCATGCCCGCGAATTTCTGCGGCGTGACCGGCCTGAAGGTGACCTGGGGCCGCGTCAGCCGTGCTGGCGCGATGCCGCTGTCGCAATCGCTCGACACGGTCGGGCCGCTGGCGCAGACCGCCGAGGATTGCGCGCTGATCCTCGGCCTGATGGCCGGCCCCGATCCGGAGGATCCGACCGCCAGCCACGCGCCCGTGCAGGACTATGTCGCCGCCACCCGGGCCTCGATCAAGGGATTGAAGATCGGCGTGCCCAAGGCTTTCTATGTCGATGATCTGGATCCCGAGGTCGCGCGCTGCCTCGATGCTGCCATCGCGGTGTTGAAGACCGAGGGCGCCGATGTCGTCCAGGTCGAACTGCCCGACCAGCGCCAGCTCACCGCGGCCTGCCAACTCGTGCTCGCGGTCGAGGCCGCCGCTTTCCACAAGCGCTGGATGATCGAGCGGCCGCAGGATTACGGCCCGCAGGTTCTGATGCGGCTGCAGAACGCGCTGGCCGTCTCGGGCGTCACTTATCTCGAGGCGCTGCGCTGGCGTGGCGCGGCGCTGGCCGCGCATGTCGCGGCCACCCAAGGCATCGATGCCGTGATCGCACCGGTGTCGCCGTTGGTCACGCCGTCGATCGCCGAGAGCGACGTCGGCGGCGCACCCGGCGCCGAAGCCGTGATCCAGCGCATCACCCGCTTTACTCGTCCGGTGAATTACCTCGGCCTGCCGTCGCTCGCGATCCCGACCGGCTTCACCGCCACCGGCCTCCCCGTTGGCATGCAGCTGATCGGTCGCTCCTTCGACGAAGCGACGATCCTCACCATCGGCGCCGCCTTCCAGCGCGCGACCGATTTCCACGCCAGGGTGCCGACGCTGCCATGATCGGAGAGAGGTCTGCATCCCACCTGACGGTCTCGCCCTCCCCTGGAGGGGGAGGGTCGATTGCGGATCTCATGCGCGATCGGGGTGGGGTGACAGTCTCTCCTCTTGGACGCGAACTCGTGGAGGGGCTTTCACCCCACCCCGTCTCGCATTCCGCTGCGCTCCATGCGAGCCGACCCTCCCCCTTCAGGGGAGGGTGGCACCGGAGACCGTCGTTGGCGCAAGGCCAAGTCATATCCAAAGCGTTGGGGATTGCAGACCCGCCATGACCAACCTCGTCGAGATCGACAACCTCACCATCCGCTTCACTGGCGAACGCACGGTGCATGCGGTGAACGATGTCAGCCTATCGCTCGGCGATGGCGAGGTGCTCGGGCTGCTTGGCGAGTCCGGCTCGGGCAAGAGCGTGACGATGCGGGCGCTGATGCGGCTGTTGCCGAAGAAGCGGACGCAGATCTCGGGCCAGGTCAAGGTGATGGGCCGTGACGTGCTCGCCATGGGCGATGAGGAGCTGTCGCAGTTCCGCGGCCGCATGGTGTCGATGATCTTCCAGGAGCCGGGGCTGGCGCTTGATCCGGTCTATACGATCGGCAGGCAGATTGCCGAGACCGTGATGCGGCACGAGGGCAAGAGTTACGCTGAAGGCTACGCGCGGGCGCTGGAGATGCTCGATGTGGTCCGCATCCCCTCGGCGAAGCGCCGGCTGGAATCCTATCCGCACGAGATGTCGGGCGGCATGCGGCAGCGCGCGATGATCGCGCTGGCGTTGGCGTGCCGGCCCAAAGTGCTGCTGGCGGACGAGCCGACCACCGCCCTTGATGCCACCGTACAGATCCAGATCCTGCTGCTGTTGCGCGAGCTGCAGCGCGAGCTCGGCATGTCCGTCATCTTCGTGACCCACGACATCGGCGTGGCGATCGAAATCTGCGACCGCGTCGCGGTGATGTATGCCGGGCAGATCGTCGAATATGGCGCGTTGCGTGACATCGTGCGCCATCCGGAGCATCCCTACGCGCGCGGCCTGCTCGCATCGACCGTGCATGCCGCCAAGCGGGGCGAGCGGCTGCAGACGATCCCGGGGACGCCGCCGTCGCTCGACCAGGCGCCGCAAAGCTGCTCCTTCGCGCCGCGTTGTCACCTGGCCGAACCGCGTTGCCTCAACGCATTGCCGCCAGCCGTGAGCCTTGCCGCGGACCGCGGTGTTCGCTGCGTTCTGGCAACGGATGCCGCCACCACCAGCAAGGCTATGTGAGAGACGTCGCCGTCGCTTGCGTGACGAAGGGGCGGATCCGAAGCAGAAGCACAAACTTGACGTTCGGACTAACGGTCGGACCGGCACGCAAAAGCGCTGCTTTGCCTCATCCTGATCAGCGTGATCGGACAAACAGTCCAGCCCGTACCAGCATTCAAAGGCTGAGTTCGGAGCTGCGGTCGCGTCGTATGCCGCGGGGCTGCTGGCCTTTGATTGCCCTTGGCATTGTCCCCGATGTGCTGTGCACCTGATCAGGAAAATGAACTTTGTCAATCTTATTTCGGAGCAGGCAGACTTTTGCCCGCAGATCGGCATAAGTGAGCAATGAAACGATACGACCGCGCCGAACCGGCCTGCATAGGCCAGGAAACGGTGCCGAATAGAAATCGTCAAGCGATGCGCTCGCGTCGATTAAATGACGTTCGTCATGCAACCGAGCGTCTGCTCGGGCAGAAGCAGTCGCGAGTTGCGGGAGAGCGACGCAACTCAGGATAACCAGGGCAGGGGGCATGGCTATGTACCGTTGGTGTTCAGCGCCGTTCCGCAGGCGGCGCCATGCGCGCAGATCTCTATTCGTCCGGTTTTCGATGCAGGCGGATGAACTCTGTCGAAGCGTCTTTTGTGCGCCGCGTCTCTGAGCGGCAGCGCTGCCTCCCATAGCATTGCGCAGAGCCGCTGGCGGCCGTCGGGATCCATCCCTGCCATCCGCTTCGTTCTTTGCCAAAGACTACGCATCGGCTCGGAAGGCCGATGGCGCAGAACGCCGCTGTCCGGGCGCTGAATGGCCGTGACCATTCGATCAGGACGTTCCCAACCTCAATCAAGAGCATGAGAGGATGACATGAGAACGGCTGCCAACCTGCGAGGGACCGTTGACCTCCAGGATCTCTGGGATACGCCTTGGGAGATCGATACAATCTTCAGCCCATTTCACAGCCTGCAGCCCTATCAGTTGCAAACACAGGCGCTGCAGGGCGGTGGGCCGCAACCGGACGCTGCGTCCGCTGCGGGATCAGGAGCGACGGCAGCAACGCCGGGGCAGGCTGGTCCATCGGCACCAGCCGGCGGTTCTGTCGTGACCGTAGATTCGGGCGGCGTTGTCTTCAATCTGATCTATGATGCCGCCTCGATGTCGGCGCCTCAGAGTGTTCGCGCTGGGCTTGAGCAGGCTGCCGGTATCCTCAGCGCGTCGCTGACGGACAGGATCACCGTCAACATCAAGGTTGACATCAGCGGTACGGGCGGCGGCGGCACAGCCGATCCTGATTGGGGCTGGAACAACATCAATTATTCGAGCGTGCACGATGCGCTTGTCGCCAGTGCTCCGCGCGGCGATCAGACCTTCAGTGCGCTTCCGTCAGGATCGACGATCGGCGGCGCGTCTGTTGTCACCGTCTATGCCGCGCAGATGAAGCTGTTTAATCTGTTCAATCCGAACATCACCCTGCTCAAAGCCAATGACCAGACCTCGGACGATGGATTCGTCCATCTTGCTGCGGATACCCCAAATCCGATTGCCCTGTCGCTGCATGAGCTGACCCACGCGCTCGGGCGAACGAACATGCCGCTGTCGATCACGAAGGTGCCGGAGAGCTCGCCCAGCATCTTCGAGTTCTACCGCTATACGAGCCCGGGTACGCATCTGTACTCGGCCGATCTGCAAAAGGCGCCGCCAGCCTATTTCTCGCTCGACGGTGGTCAGACCAAGCTGGCCGATTACGGTCAGACTTCGGACCCGGCCGACTTTCTCAACGAAGGCGTTCAAGGTGATCGGGATCCGTTCAACGAGTTCTATTCCAACGCTACGCCCAGCACCTTGTCGTTGGTCGATCTGCAGCAGATGCATGCGTTGGGCTTCCACACATACATTCCGGCCTTCTCGACGGCACAGATCACCGGGACGCCGGCGGGTGGCTCCGCATCTGCGAGTTCGGTCGCGTCCGCGAGCGGAAGCAGTGCGAGCGCGGCCGGTGTCACGGATCTGCATAGCGGGTTGAATGACCTGTTTCATAACCCTCACCCCTTGCTCCATCATGGCGATTTCCATCTGGTCTAGGTGAAGGACGCAGCGGACCGCCGGCTGACGCGCCGGCGGTCTCACGATGCGCCCGTCGCGGCTCGACAGATGGCCATCCGCAGACGGCCTCCTCGGATGTTTCGAGATCAGAAGGTGCCTCCGTGGCGTGGGCTGCTCCTGCGCCGCGAGCGGCAACCGAGCCATGGTCGCATCGGAGCAATCTCGGGAATGTTTTCCTCATCGGGAGATGCGCTCAACCGTAGGACGTGTGCGATGGTGGTCATGACGATCTCGATATTGGACTCGACCGGGAGCTCGAACCAGGGCTTCGGGCTGAAGTCGCGGCGCATAGGGCGCAATCAGCTTTACCGGTCATTGTCATATTCGGCGTGTCTCGGACGCGCCGACCATCGATGATGCTTCGCGTCGCGGCTGTCGATTGCGCGAGGATACAATTCATCCTTCCGGCAAAAGTAGGTCATCGATGGCGATCCGGTGTATTCAATCTAAAAGTGTGTTGCTTTCTGCGGCGATGAAACACAGAGTTCGCCGCGCCGACGTTGTTTGTCAGGGCGATGATGAAGCAGTTAGGTCACCCGATCGAAGGATCGGGGGCCATGTCGGCAGCCCCCAGATTCGTGAGCGGCGATGCGATGGTCAACGGCGGAAGGTCAGACGACGAGCGCCGTCGTGATCCGTCACATCAAATCCGGCAAATGGCGATGCGGACGCAGTCCCGCTTCGACGACATGCGCTTCGGATCACCGCTTCTCTGAGTCAGGGACATTCATCGTGAAATGCGACGGCCGCAAAGGACCGTCAAGCAAACAGGGTAAGTCAAATGAAGTCTGCACTGGCACCGCATCGGGTGCTCGATCAGCACCATCTCTTCGACGCGCAGGATCTCTTCGACTCAATGTTGGACGGATTCGTCTTTCCTGATCTGCCTGAAGCGGTCGGTTATCGTCTCCATGCCGTGTCGTCCGGACCGGGGCCTCAGTCCGGCGGGATGGCGGCCGCTACGCCGGCAGCGCCCGCCGGCGGCGCCGTCGTGACGATTGACCAGGGGGGCATGGTCTTCAACTTGATCTACGATGCCGACGCGATGAAGGCTCCGGCCGCGATCCGCGCCGGGATCGAGCAGGCGGCAGCCATGCTGAGCGGCGTCATCACCGACAGGATCACCGTCAACTTTCAGGTCGACGTCAGTGGAACCGGGCGGGGTGCTGACGGTGGTCCCGACAGTGTCTGGGGCCTGTCATATTCCAAGGTGCACGACCTGCTGTCGGGCAGCGCCACGGCCGGCGATCGGACCTTCGCCTCGCTGCCGTCGGGCTCTTCGATCGATGGCAAGTCGGTGATTACGTTGACCATGGCGCAGGCGAAGCTGTTCACGCTCTACGATCCCAAGCTGCTGGTGATGAACGATCCGACGAAAGCACCCAACGTCCATCTCAATCCGAATGATCCGACCACCGATGATGCGGGCATTCATCTCGATGCCGATGTGTCAAATCCGGTCGCCGTCGCCTTGCACGAGCTCACCCACGGTCTCGGCCGGATGCAGTTGGCGCCATCGGAAAATCTGCCGCCGATCTTCGACTTCTATCGCTATACGGCGCCGGGCGTTCGCCTGTATTCGAAGGAGGCCAGCACAGCTCCCGCGGCCTATTTCTCGCTCGATGGCGGCAAGACCAAACTTGCCGATTATGGTCAGACATCTGACACCTCGGATTTCCTCAATACCGGCGTGCAGGGACCGCAGGATCCGTTCAACGAGCATTATAACGAGAAGACGCTGCAGTCCTTGACGGCGGTGGATCTGGCGCAGCTTCATGCGATCGGCTTCCACACGATCATACCCGGTTGGGCGCTCGCCCATGCCGCGGGCCACGGGGCGGATCTTGCATCCGCCCATGCCGCCGGTGGATTGAGCCTCGATGCTCAGCTCCAATCGCTTGCCCATCCTGCGGTGCTGCATGATGGCTTTCATCTGGTCTAGGGTGTAGGGCTCCTTGGTCTTGGCCGGCTGGGTCTGCCCCGGTGTCCGCGGCGGCGCTGCGGCGAGGTTTGTCCGGCTGGCGCCTGATAAAGGCCGGTTGCATCGATACCGACGGTCCGAGGAGCGCGGCACGACGCCGCGCTCCTGCCTCGCCAACTGCCGTGCTTGGTTGCGCGGATTCGACCGGAGCAGGTATACTGAGCAAGCCACGCTCCGTCCGCCGTACACGCTCGACTAACTATCTCGACTAACCATCAAGCCATCTGACCTGGAAAAAGATCGATGCTGCCCCCATTCGGCACCGGACCTTCCGAGCTTCGCGACGCATTGAGGGGCTGCCGCGGCGCCTTCATCGGTGTTGGACTGATGAGTTGCGTCGTCAATTTGCTGTACCTCACCGGCTCGATCTTCATGCTCGAGGTCTATGACCGGGTGCTGCCGAGCCGGAGCGTGCCGACCCTGATCGGCCTCATCCTCATCGCTGCCGGGCTGTATGTCGCGCAGGGCGCGCTCGACATGATCCGCAGCCGCATCCTCGGGCGGATCGGCACGGCGTTGGACGAAAGCCTGAATGCACGGGTGTTCGATACCGTGGTGCGCTTGCCGCTGGCGGTCGGCGGTCGCAATGAGGGGTTGCAGCCGTTGCGCGATCTCGACAACATCCGGAGCTTTCTCGGCAGCCAGGGGCCCGGCGCTTTCTTCGATCTGCCGTGGCTGCCGCTGTATCTCGCGATCTGCTTCGCCTTTCACGTCATGCTCGGCGTCACCGCGCTGGTCGGCGCCATCATTCTGGTGACACTGACCCTGGTCACGGAGTTCCTCACCCGGACCCCGGCCAAGGAGGCGATGGGACTCGCCGCCCGCCGCAACGATCTCGCCACCGCGAGCCGCCGCAACGCCGAAGTGCTGGTCGCGATGGGCATGGCCGGGCGGATGATGCAGCGCTGGAGCGAGACCAATGATCGATATCTCGCCGGCAACCAGCGCGCCAGCGATGTGGCCGGCGGCCTCGGCGCGATCGCCAAGGTGCTGCGCATGATGCTGCAATCGGCGGTGCTTGCGGTCGGCGCCTATCTGGTGATTCACCAGGAGGCCACCGCCGGTATCATCATCGCAGGTTCGATCCTGAGCGCGCGGGCGCTGGCCCCGGTCGATCTCGCGATTGCGCATTGGAAAAGCTTCGTGGCGGCGCGCCAGAGCTGGCACCGCCTCAGCCAGCTGCTGCACACCATGCCAGCGCGTCCCGCGCCGACCTTGCTGCAGGCGCCGGTCAGCAAGCTCTCGGTCGAGAGCATCTCGATCGTGGCGCCGGGCGACCAGAAGCTGATCGTGCAGGACGTCACCTTTGCGCTCTCGGCCGGCAATGGCCTCGGCATCATCGGGCCGAGCGCATCGGGCAAATCCTCGCTGGTGCGGGCGCTGGTCGGTGTGTGGCGTCCGGTGCGCGGCCATGTCCGGCTTGATGGTGCGGCGCTCGATCAGTGGTCCTCGGACGAGCTCGGCCGGCATATCGGCTATCTGCCGCAGGATGTCGAACTGTTCGCTGGATCGGTGACCCAGAATATCAGCCGCTTCGATCCGCACGCCTCCGCCGATGCCGTCATCGCGGCCGCGAAGGAAGCCGGCGTCCACGACATGATCATCAAGATGCGCGAGGGCTATGATACGCAGGTCGGCGAGCAGGGTGCCGCGCTCTCGGCAGGGCAGGCGCAGCGGGTGGCGCTCGCGCGCGCCCTTTACGGCAAGCCGTTCTTGATCGTGCTCGACGAGCCGAACTCGAATCTCGATACTGAGGGCGACGAGGCCCTGTCGCGCGCGGTGCGCTCGGCGCGTGCGCGCGGGGCCATTGTCATCGTCGTCGCGCACCGGCCGATCGGCATCGAGGCGGTCGATCAGGTGCTGGTGATGAAGGATGGCCGGATGCAGGCGTTCGGCGCCAAGGAAACAGTGCTCGCGCAGGTCCTGCAGCCACGCGGCGCGCCGCCGGCGCCGATCAAGATCGTCTCCGAGGCTGGGGTCGCCAAGTCATGACCGTCGAACAAGTCATGACCGTCGAATCCCATGAGCCGTCCAATCCCATGAGCAGCCAGGTTCCATGAGCAGCCAAGTCATCACAGGCGCAGCGATCAGACCAGGCAAGACGGTCGGGGTGCGGCAGTCGATCCGGTTGCACCTGATCGTCGGCATGGCCGTGGTCGCGGTCGTCGCCGGCGGGCTCGGCGGCTGGGCCGCGACCCAGCAGATCTCCGGCGCGCTGATCGCGCCCGGCCAGATCGTGGTCGAATCCAACGTCAAGAAGGTGCAGCATCCGACCGGTGGTGTCGTTGGCGAGCTCCGGGCCCGCGACGGCGATGTCGTCAAGTCCGGCGATATCGTCGTGCGGCTCGACGACACGGTGACCAAGGCGAGTCTTGCCATCGTCACCAAGAACCTCGATGCGCTGCTGGCGCGCGCCGCCCGGTTGGAGGCCGAGCAGCGTGGCTGGGCCAAGATCCTGTTCCCGCCGCAGCTGCTGCAGCGCCTGAGCGACCCCGACGTCAGCGGCCTGCTGGCGTCGGAGACCAAGCTGTTCGAGGTTCGCGTCAATGGCCGCATCGGCCAGAAGGCGCAGTTGCGCGAGCGCGTCGCCCAGCTCACCGAGGAGATCGAGGGCCTCTCGGCGCAGGTCGGCGCCAAGGAGCAGGAGATCGCGCTGGTGCAGAAGGAGCTCGAGGGCGTGCGCCAGCTCTATGAGCAGCATCTGGTGCAGTTGTCGCGCCTGACCACATTGGAGCGCGATACCGCCCGCCTCAACGGCGAGCGCGCGCAATTCATCGCCGCACGGGCCCAGGCCAAGGGCAAGATCAGCGAGACCGAGCTGCAGATCATCCAGGTCGACAAGGACATGGTCAGCGAGGTGTCGAAGGATCTGCGCGAGACCACCGACAAGATCGGCGAGTTCGTCGAGCGCAAGGTCACCGCCGAGGACCAGCTGCGCCGCGTCGACATCCGCGCGCCGCAGGACGGCATGGTGCTGCAATCCTCCGTCCATACCGTCGGCGGCGTCATCACCGCCGGCGACACGATCATGCTGATCGTGCCGCAGGCCGACGATCTTCAGGTCGAGGCCAAGGTCAATCCGCAGGACATCGACAAGCTGCAGGTCGGCCAGAAGACCTTGCTACGATTGTCCGCCTTCAACCAGCGCACAACCCCGGAGTTGAATGGCGTGGTCAGCCGCGTCTCGCCCGACGTCACCACCGACCAGCGCACCGGCCAGAGCTACTACACCATCCGCGTCTCGATGCCGCCGCAGGAGATCGCCCGACTCGGCGACGTCAAGCTGATCCCGGGCATGCCGGCGGAGGCCTTCGTCCAGACCGGCGATCGCACCGTGCTGTCCTATCTGATGAAGCCGCTGCACGACCAGCTGATGCGCGCGTTCCGGGAGAAGTGAGACCGCGGCTTCCTCCGGCCCGTAGAGAGGCCACCGGCAGCCCCTCAAACTCAGTGTCATCCCCGCGCAAGCGGGGATCCATAACCACAGGCGGTTGTCGGTTTGCGCGAAGGTTCGACGCTCAGCCTGCCTCAAGACAGATCACGCGGTAGCGGTCCCGGATCGGCGCCCGCCGTCGCTTCGCGTCAGCGGGCTTGTCCGGGACGACACCGGATTATGCGTCGAGGTTCTCAAGCAACAGCTGCAGCGCGCTTTTCGCGAACAGCTGCATGTTGGTGGCCCTGTCGCTGCTGCCGCTCTCCAGCGTGACCACCGCGGACGCTGGACCGTCCACCGCAAAACACGCATGTCCCGCTGCGTCGCCATAGCGGTTGCCGGTCGGGCCGGCGGCGCCGGTCTCCGACAATCCCCAGTCGGTCGCAAAACGCGTCCTGATCTGCCGCGCCAGCAACTCCGCATAGGGTTCGGAGGCCGAGCGGATACCCTTCATCGCCTCGTCCGGAATGTCCATCAGCACGCGGCGGGCATCGCGGGTGTAGACCACGGCGCCGCCGAGGAAATAGGCCGAGGCGCCGGGCACCGCGAGCAGCGACGCCGCGATCAGCCCGCCCGCCGACGATTCCGCAACCGCAATGGTCTGCTTGCGCGCGACGAGGCGTTGCGCAACCCGCTCGGCGATGGCGATCAGCTCATCCATGACAGACCTCGTTTCCGCTCCGGCGGCAAACAAAAGCGGGCGGCATCCGATGATGCCGCCCGCGATGACAACAGGCAACCAGGTCAGGCCGTCGCCGGCTCGCGCGTCGCCACGGCCTGCTTGCCGCCGCGATAGACGGTCAGGGCGGCGATGATGCCGAGCACGGCCGCGAACATCAGCCAGAAGCCGGGCGAGGCCTTGTCGCCGGTTTTCTCGATCAGCCAGGTCGCGGCGAACGGCGTGAAGGTGCCGAACAGCGCCGCGGCGAGCGCGAAGGCCAGCGAGAAGCAGGTGGTGCGGACATGCGCCGGCACGATCTCGACCAGCGCGCCCAGCATGGTGCCGCTGTACATGCCGAAATAGAACGAGAACATCATCTCGACCGCCAGCATCTTGCCGAAGCTCGGTGCCGATACCAGCCAGCTCAGCGCCGGATAGGCGGTCAGCAGCGACAGCGCCGCGATCGCGATCAGCACCGGCTTGCGGCCGATGCGGTCGGACAGCGCGCCGCCGACCGGGTTCCAGATGAAGTTGGTCACGGCGACCAGGAGCGTCACCAGCAGCGCATCCGCCGTCGACAGCTTCAGCACGGTCTTGCCGAAGGTCGGGGTGTAGACGGTGACGAAATAGAACGTCGTCGTGGTCAGGATCGCGATCATCATGCCGAGCAGCACGATGCGCCAATTGGCAAGCGCCGAGGCGAACACTTCGCGGGCCGTGGGATGCTTCTTCATGGCCAGGAAGGCCGGCGTTTCCTCCAGCGTGCGGCGTAGGAAGAAGATCAGCGGGATGATCAGGCAGCCGACGAAGAACGGGATACGCCAGCCCCAGGCGGTCACGGTGGCCGCCGGCATGGCCTCGCTCAACAGATAGCCGAGGATGGAGGCGACGAAGATCGCGACCTGCTGGCTCGACGACTGGAACGAGGTGTAGAAGCCGCGATTGCCAGGGGTGGCGATCTCCGACAGATAGACCGAGACGCCGCCGAGCTCGACGCCCGCCGAGAATCCCTGCAACAGGCGGCCGAGCAGCACGATCACCGGCGCCGCGATGCCGATGGTCTCATAGGACGGGCAGAAGGCGATGACGACGGTGCCGGCGGCCATGATGCCGAGCGTCACGATCAGGCCCTGGCGGCGTCCGATCTTGTCGATATAGGCGCCGAGCACGATGGCGCCGACCGGGCGCATCAGCGCGCCGAGCCAGAACACGCCGAACGTGTTCAGGAGCGAGGCCGTCTCGTCGGTCGAGGGGAAGAACGCCTTGCCGATCGCCGCCGCGTAGAAGCCGAACAGGAAGAAGTCGAACTGCTCGAGGAAATTGCCGCTGGTCGCGCGCAGGATCGCGCCGATCCGCGAATTGATGGTGGGCGCCTGGGAGGCAGAGGGCTGTGACACGCGAAGAAACTCCTACCGTCGCATGGCTCGTGCGGAAGAATTTCTGCGCCGGCCGTCGGGAATGGTGCGGCAATTTGCCATGCGACATCCTGTCGGCCAATAGGTTTGCGGACAAATGCCTAACGCTGAACAGGATTTCGCGCTTCACGGGTTTGTTGCGCTGCACTCTTGAGCCATTGCCGGAAAGCCTTGAGCTTGGGCGCGTCGGTGCGGCCCTCCGGCGTGACCAAATAGAACCCTGCGTCGCTCGGCAGCGCCATTTTGAACGGGACGACGAGGCGGCCTTTGGCGATGTCGTCCTGGACATAGGCGGTGCGGCCGATGGCGACGCCGAGCCCGTCAATCGCAGCCTGAACGGTCATGAACAGCAGATCGAAGCTGAGGCTGCTCTGCCGCGAGATTTCCACCGGCAGGCCCGCTGCCGTCAGCCACAATCGCCAGTCGTCGTCATAGCCGCCGCTCGCCTGGAGCAAGGTATGGTTGGCGAGGTCCTCCGGGCAGCGCAGCGGCTTGTCGCCCTGCAGCAGAGCCGGGCTGCAAACCGGAAACAGTTCGTCGGCCATCAGCCATTCGGCGCGGGCGCCAGGCCAATGGCCGCGGCCGTAGCGGATTGCGGCGTCGACATCGTCCTTCCGGAAATCGACCAGGCTGGTGGACGTCGTGATGCGCACGTCGATGCCGGGATGAGCCTCCTGGAACGCGATCAGCCGCGGCAGCAGCCATTTGGCCGCCAGCGAGGCGATGGTGGAGACCGTCAGCACCTTGCCATTGTCCTTGCGCACCAGCCGCTCGGTCGCCAGCCTGAGATCGTCGAAGGCGGCGCGCACCAGCGGCAGATAGTCGCGGGCCTGCGGCGTCAGCGCGAGGCTGCGGTTCTGCCGCACGAACAGCCGAATGCCGAGTTCGTCCTCCAACCGTTTGATCTGGTGGCTGATCGCGGTCTGCGTCACGTTCAATTCGGAGGCGGCGCGGGTGAAGCTGAGATGCCGCGCTGCGGCCTCGAACGCCCGCAATCCGTTCAGAGAGGGCAGCCGCGGCATCCTCCAGGCCTCCTTAGTTCATGATATTAATTCATCCGAAACGGTAGCAAATGTCGTTTGTGGATGAGCATTTTCCGGTCGATATTGCAGCCTCATTGTATTTCCAGGAGGCTTCCATGTCCATTTACGTCTCCTCACTGATGACGAAAAATCATGCCCGCGGGCTGTGGTCCGGAGTGGCCGAGCAGCTCGTAGCCTGGCGCTTTCGCTACCGCACACGGCACGAACTATCGCTCTGGTCGGAGCGTGACCTGCACGATCTCGGTTTGTCCCGCAGCGACATCGCCGCTGAGATCGACAAGCCGTTCTGGCGGGCGTGATCCCTCACTCGCCCCGCCGCCGGCGCTGCTCCGCGAGGGACAGCGCCGGCAACCCGCCGCGAGGAGCCCGCGATGCCGAGATCAGCCATTGTCGACCACGCCGCTGTGTCCAACGTCATCCTGACGCGGCGCGGCGAGGCGGTGCACTTGCGCTTCGTGACGCCGGATGATGCCGAGCTGTTGCAGGCCTATGTCCGCCGCCTGAGCCCGCGCTCCCGCCACAAGCGCTTCCTCGGCGCGTTGAGCGAGTTGCCCAAGGCGGTGCTCGATGACTTCGTCGCGCTCGGCCGCAACGACCGTTACAGCCTGGTGGCGATCATGGCGCAGGACGGCGTCGAGAGTGTCGTCGCCGAGGCGCGCTATGCGCTCGATCGCGGCAGCGGTCGCGTCGAATTCGGCCTGTCGGTGCAGGACCGCTGGCACGGCCACGGCATCGGCCCGGCGCTGATCGCGCATCTCGAACGGCGCGCGCGCGCCCTCGGCGGCGTCGTGCTGTCGGGTGACGCGCTGCGCACCAATGACGTCATGATCGCGCTGGCCTGCAAGGCCGGTTTCACGATCCAGCCGCATCCGGATGACTGGACCTTGGTGCGGTTCGAGAAGGTGCTGACGGGATTCGTCGCGCAGTCGTCAGGTTCTGGCCTGCAAATGGTCGGTCATGAGCCGCGCAACACAACGCATGTCATCACATGAGGGGCGTCATGCCCAGCGCAGCCGGAGCATCCATTACGCCGCGGCCTCTCGGTGTCTCTCGCTGTGAGCAGCGGTGACTGGATCGCCCGGTCGAACCGGGCGATAACAGTTGTTATGAGGCGAACATCAATGACGAGGTGAGAGAGCGGTGCTCGACCAGCTACGGCCTGAGCGACATCGGCTCTCAGAACGTCTCTACCCAGGGACGCAGCTCCATCTCCCATGTCCAGGCGCTGCGCGGCTGCTGCAGCACGCTCCAATAGCTCGCCGCAATGGCGTCGGGATCAAGCATCGAATCCGGACGCTCCGCGGGCTCCTGGCGCTCGGCGCTCTTGATGCCACCATCGATGACGAAATGCGCGACATGGATGCCCTGCGGCGACAGTTCGCGCGCCATGCTCTGGGCGAGGCCGCGCAAAGCGAACTTGCCCATCGCGAACGGCGCCGATTGCACATAGCCCTTCACGCTGGCGGAGGCGCCGGTGAACAGGATGGCGCCATGCTTGTTCGGCAGCATGCGCTGCGCCGCCTGCTGCGCCACCAGGAAGCCGCCGAACGCGCTCACAGCGATGGCGTTCTGCACGTCGGCCGGCACGAGATCGACCAGCGCGCCGCGCGCCCTGGCGCTGGCATTGTAGACCACGAGATCGGGTGCGCCGATCTCGCGCTCGACCAGACCGAACAGCCGTTCCACCTCGTCTGGATTGGTCGCGTCGCACGGATAGGCGCGGGCGCCGGTCTCGCTACAGAGCGCGCCGAGCTTCTCGATCTTGCGCGCGGCCAGCGCCACGCGGATCTTCTCGCGCGCGAACAGCCGCGCCAATGAGGCGGAGAGGCCCTCGCCGGCACCGACGATCAGGGCGATCTTGTAGGCAGGGATGTCCATCAGCTTGTCCTCGGCAAAGTCCTGGCCAGACTCCTGGCCGAAATCCTGGCGATGCGTCCGCTCAAGCTAGTGCAGCCGGTGTCATCTTCCTACCGTTCATCCCCACAATTCTGCCGGAGGTCAGGCCGGACGCGGCTGCAATCCCGCCAGGCAGCCGATCTCCTCCAGCACCACGTCGAGCCGGCTGCGGTCATGCAGGAAGGCGTATTTGCCGCGCAGCATTGCCAGCGACCGCGCATGATATTTCTGCGGCTTCTGGGTCCAGAGGGCGCCGTCGAGCTGGACGGTGAACAAGTCGCGATTGTCAGCCAAAGCCTGCTCGTTGGCGAGCGTCCATGGCATGAACAGCGCGCCGACCTGTCGCGTCAGGATCGGCATCAAAGTCAGCGACAGTTCGGGCCAGAGCTCGAAATCGCCTTCGGCGCGCGGCCACAGCATGCGGTGAATCCAGGCCAGCACGTGGGGCGCGTTGCCCTCGATCAGCGCGCCGGCGGTCGGATCGGTCCACAGCTCGTAGAATTGGCCCCACAGGCCGAAATCGCCATAGGCCGGCCGCCCGCCGAACAGATAGGGCCGGACCACCAGATGCCGTTCCAGGAGACCTAGCATCTCGACGAAACCGCGCTCGATCTGCGGCGCGTTGACCTCGTTCGATCCGACATACCAGAGTCGCTCCACCATCCGGGCGCGGATCTTCTCGGCGACCTTTGTAAAGCTGGCCTCATCGGCTTTCGGCGCGACCATGCGGGCGATGCGCCCGGCTGAGGCCCGCTGATCGACATCGCGCGCCCAGCGATAGTGGAACATCCATTTGTTGCCCCACTCGTCGCCGAACTCCTCGATGAGCGCGGAGATGAAGCTCGTCAGCACGTCGCCGGGATGGATCGACGGTTCCTGGAAATCGAGCTCGAGCGCGTCGATGATCGGCGTGGAATCCTGCATCGGCTGCTCGTCCGGTGAGACCACCAGCGGAATGATCGGCAGCTTGGCGTGCCGTGCATACTCCGCTTCGCTTTCCGCGTTACGCAATATCCAATGATGCGGAATGCCCTTGTAACGCAGATACGATCGCACCTTGACCGAATAGGGCGACATCTCCGCCCCGAAGATGCGATAAACCTCGGTCGGTTGATAGGTCATGGATCTGCTCCCTCGCGCGTTCGAGCATGGGACGTGGTGTACCCGATCAGATGCAACCTGTCGAAGAGTCCATCAGAGACTTGAGCAACGAACGAGGGCTTAACCATGCATCAGTTCCTGAAGCGCGAGGACGTCATGACCGGCGGCCCCAGGCCGGCGCTGCTGGCGCCGGATACCACCGGGCTGAACTTTTATCGCGCCGATCCAGCGCTCTCGGACCTCCTGCGCATCCATCTGCCTGACACCCTGTTCCGTCACCTCACGCCGCATCTCGACCGGCTTGGTGAACTGGCCGGCGGCTATCTGGACGAATGCGCCCGGCTTGCCGACCGCCACGGGCGCGGTGCTGCATCAGCGCGACCGCTTCGGCCGCGACATGCAGTCGATCGAGTATCACCCCGCTTATCGCGAGCTGGAGCGCGCCGCCTTCGGCGAGTTCGGCATTCACGCGATGTCGATCCGCAAGGGCATTCTCGGCTGGCCCGACAAATATCCTGTCGTCGCCAAGCACGCCTTCACCTTCCTGTTCAACCAGGCGGAGTTCGGGCTGGGATGTCCGATCAACGTCACCGATGGCTGCGCCAAGCTGCTGGCGAGCTTCGGCAGCGATGGGCTCAAGGCGAGATATCTCGACGGCCTGACGCAGACCGATATGCGGAAGCTGACCCAGGGCGGCCAGTTCATGACCGAGAAGGAGGGCGGCTCCGACGTCGGCACGCTCACCACGGTGGCCGTACCCGAGGGCGACCATTGGCGCCTGCATGGCGAGAAATGGTTCTGCTCCAATGCCGATGCCAAGGTGGTGATGCTGCTGGCGCGGCCTGAAGGCGCCGACAGCGGCACGCGCGGCGTCGGCCTGTTCCTGATGCCGCGCTTCCTCGATGACGGCAGCCAGAACCATTATCGGATCGTCCGCCTGAAGGACAAGCTCGGCACCCGCTCGATGGCCTCGGGCGAGATCAAGCTCGACGGCGCGATCGCCTATGCGGTCGGCCGGCTCGATCGCGGCTTCGTGCAGATGGCCGAGATGGTCAATTCGTCGCGCCTCTCCAACGGCGTCAAATCGACCGCGCTGATGCGGCGCGCCTGGCACGATGCGATCACGGTGGCGCGCAATCGTGTGGTGTTCGGCCAGCGCATCGTCGACCTGCCGCTCGGGCGCCGCCAGCTGATGAAGATCCTGCTCGCCACCGAGCAGGCGCTGTCGATGAGTTTTCTCACCGCCGATGCGCTCGATCGTGCCGAAGCCGGCAGTCAGGATGCGGCAGCGCTGCTGCGCATCCTGACGCCGACCTTGAAGTTCCGGGCGACGCGGGATGCCCGCAAGGTCTGCGGCGATGCGTTGGAGATGCGCGGCGGCATCGGCTATGTCGAGGAGTTCGTCACCGCGCGGCTGCTGCGCGACGCGCATCTCGGCTCGATCTGGGAAGGCACCGGCAACATCGTCGCGCTCGATGCGCTCAAGCGCGCGGTCGGCCGCCATGGCGCGGACGCCGCGCTCGCAGCCGATCTGCATGCGCGGCTCGACGACAGCAATGCCGTTCCGCAGACCTGGCGTGATCAGCTGCATCGCCTCGTCGATCGCGCCGTCGGCTTTGCGCGCGAGGTCGCTGGCCGCGCCGACAACGAAGCCGAGTCCCGTCGCGCCACCAGCCTGCTGTATCATACGGCGAGCGCGGTCTCGCTGACATGGGAGAGCGCGCGGATTCACGCCATGCGCGGCGATGCGCGCAGGCTGCTGCTCGCCAAGCTCGTCGTCGCCCACCGGCTGACGCCGTCCGATCCGTTCCGGCTTGCGGAAAATAGGACGGATGACACGATTGCGACGCTGCTGCTCGGCGAGCGTGTCGTCGGCATGGAGGAGGTTGGCGAACTGGTCGCTGCGGCGTAGGCAGCCCACGGACATGACGGTGGACCACGATGTCATCGCCAAGCTGCTGGCCTCGCGTCGTCCGGAGGGATGAGCAAAGAAGATGCCGCGATCCCGGTGCTCACCTCGCCCCGCAAGCGGCAGGGGAAGCGCATATGATGATCCTGGCTTGAGTTCGGCTCCCTCCACACCGTCATGGCCGGGCTCCTTCCCGGCCATCCACGCCGTTCGGCATCCTGGGAAAGACGTGGATGCCCGGGACGGAGCCCGGGCATGACGATGTGGAGACAACTTGGCGAAAAACTCAGATTGGTCATATGCGATAGCCCTGCCGCAAGCGGGGCGAGGGAGCATAGCAACGGGACCGCGACAGACGGGACCTAACTAATAATATTCAATATGGGAGAACGCCAATGAAAGCCGCCGTGCTGATGGAGGTCAACAAGCCGCTGGTGATCGAGGACATCAGCGTGCCCAAGCCCGGGCCGCGCGAGGTGCTGATCCGCACCGCGGTCGCCGGTCTCTGCCATTCCGATCTGCATTTCATCGAAGGTCTGTATCCGCATCCGCTGCCGGCGGTGCTCGGCCATGAATCCGCAGGGATCGTCGAGCAGGTCGGCTCCGACGTGACCTATGTGAAGCCCGGCGATCACGTCGTCACCTGTCTCTCGGTGTTCTGCACCTGCGACAACTGCACCACCGGCCGGCCGGTGCTGTGCACCGATACGACGGTGAAGATGCCGCCCGGCGCCTCCAACCGGCTGTCATGGGGACGAAGCGAGAAGCTGCACCAGTTCCTCAATCTGTCATCCTTCGCCGAGCAGATGCTGGTGCACGAGAACGCGATCGTGAAGATCCGGCCAGACATGCCGCTCGATCTCGCCGCGCTGATCGGCTGCGGCGTCATCACCGGCTATGGCGCGGTCGTGAACACTGCGCGGGTGACGGCCGGCGAGACGGTGGCCGTGATCGGCTGCGGTGGTGTCGGCATGGCCGCGATCAACGGCGCCGAGATCGCTGGTGCCGGCCGCATCATCGCCATCGACACTAACCCGGCCAAGCTGCAACTCGCGACGAAACTGGGTGCCACCGACATCATCAATCCGGCCGACGGCGATGTCGTGGCGCAAGTGCGCGAGCTGACCAAGGGCGGCGTGCATCACGCCTTCGAGGTGCTCGGACGCAAGGAGACCGCCGAGCAGGCCTTCGCGATGCTGGCGCCGGGCGGCACCGCAACCATCGTCGGGATGATTCCGTTCGGCCAGAAGATCGAGCTGCACGGGTTCGATTTCCTGCGCGAGCGCCGCATCCAGGGCTCGTCAATGGGCTCCAACCATTTCCGCGTCGACATGCCCCGCCTCGTCGAATTCTATTTGCGCGGCAGGCTGCACCTGGAGGACTGGATTTCCGCCAAGCTGAAACTGTCGGAGATCAACGAGGGCTTTGCCAACATGAAAGCTGGCAAGACGCTGCGCAGCGTGATCGTGTTCGATTCGTGAGGCGCAGTTGATTTCAAGTCGGCAGCAGCCGTCCAGCGCTGGTCCAGTTGGTTTACTCGTCATGCCCGGGTTTGCCCCGGGCATCCACGTCTCTCCAGGCGTTCAGGGCGTGGATGGCCGGGACCAGCCCAGCCATGCCCCCAAGACATTTAAGTTGCTATTTTTCCGAAATCATGTTCTTCTTTGCGCAACCCGCCTCCTGCAAGGGGCGTACGCGTCGTCACGATACGCGAGGTGGGCCGCGGTGGCCGCGACCGGACGCGCTTGACGGGCGCCGACGGCACGGACGTGAAGTGGCAGGGTCCTGACACCCCGAAGCTGGTGTTACGCTGGCGACGAAGCTTCGCTTCGCGCCGGTCATGGTGGCCAACAAGCCGGCGCACCAGGGAGACTGTCTATAAGCGTGAAGACCATCGCGCAGGGAAGGCCGGGTCGCTCCGGCTGAACCTGTGGTTCCTTCCCCGTGCATTCTTTTCGCACGGGGGCCGCAGGTGCCAGTCGGCACCTGGCCTTCCCTGCGCCCTCGCATCTTTCGAGGGACATGCCGACCGCATGATCCGGGCGTCACGCGCCGTGGAGCCGCGGGGGCATGTCCGCTGTTTGTCAGGTGAATAGGGAGGGCAGGCGATGCTTCCATTCGTCATTGCGAACAGCAGCGAAGCAATCCAGTCTGTCTATGTAGATGCAGTCTGGATTGATTCGACGCAAGGGCGCCTCGCAATGACTGAGTGGTGAGAGTTGAGGTTCAAACTCACGACTGTGATTGTGGTCAGGCGCGGTTCACGTCGTTGCGGACGCCAACTAATCCACGAATATCGGCGGCGGCGTGAAGCCGCCGAACTCGCGCTCGATCAGTTCGGCGAGCTTGAGCGGTGTGCGGTCTTCGAGGAAGGGGCCGACGATCTGCGCGCCGACCGGCAGCCCGTTCGCGAGCCCGAGCGGGATCGCCGTCGCGGGCAGGCCGGGCAAGGTGGCGATGCCCGGCCAGGCGAGCTGATCGTTGTAGTCGTGATCGGCGCCGTCGATGCTGATGCGGCGTTCCCGCTGATCCGGAGAGTGGTCATGCGGAAAGGCCGGCGTCGGCATGATCGGGCAGATCACCGCATCGAAGCGCTCGAACAGGGCCCGCCATTGCGCGCGCATTCCGAAGCGGGCGTTATTGGCATGCACCCAGTCGCGGTGGCTGAGCGCGAGGCCGCGCAGGCGCTCCGCCGCAAGGCTCGTGGCCTCCTTCGGCAATTGCGCAGCCGCCTGGCTGGCGCCGGCATGCACGTCCGGCGGCATGGTGGCGCCGAGGAAGCCGAGCAGCAGGCGCATGTACAGCCGGCTGGATGCGGCGAAGTCCGGCAGCAACGGGCTCTCACGGGCGACGTTGACGCCAAGCTTGGCGAGATCGGCAGCGAGCCGCTCGACGGCGCTGCGCACCGCGCGATCGGTCGGCAGCACCGGGTCGCTCGCAATCACCAGGACCCGGAAATCCTGCAGGCGCGCGTGCCGCGCCGGCGGCAGTTGCAGCCGATACGCCTTGCCGGCCTCGAGCGGATCTGGTCCGGCCATCACGTCGAGCAGCAGCGACAGATCGGCAGCCGAGCGCGCCATCGGGCCGACCACCGCAAGATCCGCCTCGTTCGGCAGCGGCTGGAACGGCGGCGGCGTGTGGCCGCGCGTGGGTACGAGGCCATAGGTCGGCTTGTGCGCCGTGACGCCGCAATGAAATGCCGGCACGCGCAGCGATCCGCCGATGTCGGAGCCAAGCGACAATGATCCATAGCCGACGGCCAGCGCCGCCGCCGAGCCGCCGGAGGAGCCGCCCGGCGTGCGGCCGAGATCGAACGGGTTGTTGGTGGTGCCGTAGATGTTGTTGTAGCTCTGCCAATCGCCGAGCCCGATCGGCACGTTGGTCTTGCCGAGCACGATGCCGCCGGCATCCTTGACGCGCGACACCGTGAGCGCATCCTCGGACGCGATGAAATTCTTCTGCTGCGGAAAGCCCCAGGTCGTCGGCAGCCCGGCGACGTTGTAGGACTCCTTGACGGTCAGCGGCAGGCCGAGCAGAGGCCGACGCTCGCCGCGCGCGAGGCTCGCATCGGCTGCGCGCGCCGCGTCCAGCGCGCGTTCGAAATCGCGCACGCAGATGGCGTTGATCTTGCCGTCATGTCGCGCGATGCGGTCGATCGCGAACTGCGTCAGCTCGACCGAAGAGACCTCGCGATCCGCCAGAGCCTTCGCCGTGTCGACGGCGGTCGTGAACGTCCATTGCGATGCGGCCAAGGTGCTGCTCCCTTGCTCGTGGAGGTCCTTTGTACTCCAGCCGGATGGCAGGCGCTTGACCGAAATTGCGCAAGTGAGGCTAACCCGGTAGCATGCGCTGCATGATGCGGTCGCGATAGACGAAGACGTGCGCCAGCGCTGCCGCGACATGAACGACGATCAGGATCAGCAGCAGCCATTCGGCCGCCTGGTGCAATCCGTCGATGGCGCGGTTGCCCGCCGGGTTGCGGCCGGCCAGCATCGGCAGCGGAAACAGGTAGAAGTACGACACGCTCCAGCCGCGGAACGAGGCGAACAGCCAACCGGTGACGGTGCTCGCCAGCACCATCGCATAGAGCATCCAGTGCACCGCCTCCGAACTCAGCCGCTGCCATGGCGGCAGCGAGCTCTCGGGCGCGACCGGATGCGTCAGCCGCCAGACGAAGCGCACCACGATCAGCATCAGGATGGTGAGGCCGAAGGAGATGTGCAGGATCATGGGCGCGCCGGGCGGCGTATTGGCGTGCAGCTCCGGCATCAGCCAGCCGATCGGATATTGGATGGCGAGCAGCGCCACCACCAGCCAGTGCAGGATCTTGGCAGGCGTGCCGTAATGCAGGCGTGGTGTCATGGCGAACAGTCCATTGTGATCGGTCGGCATCGCGAACGGTCTGGCGCAATCCGTGGGCCCGGCCCGGAGTTCCGCAGCCGGCCGCGCGGCAGGTGGCTAGGCCGCTCCGATCAGGATCCCCACCCCAAGCACGATGATGCCGCCGAGCACGATCTGGAACACCGCCTGCAGGAACGGTGTGTCCATGTAGCGCGCGCGGATATAGGCGATCGCCCACAGCTCGAAGAACACGACAAGGCTGGCGATGGCGGTGGCGATCCAGAACGCGTTGGGCCAGGAATCGGGAACGAGATAGGGCATGGTGTGGCCGAGACCGCCGAGCGTGGTCATCGCGCCGCAGACCGCGCCGCGCAGCCAGGGCGAGCCGCGGCCCGTCAGCGAGCCGTCGTCGGACAGCGCCTCGGCAAAGCCCATGCTGATGCCGGCGCCGATCGAGGCGGCGAGGCCGACCAGGAAGGTCTGGAAGTTCTGGTGGGTGGCGAAGGCGGCGGCGAACAGCGGCGCCAGCGTCGAGACCGAGCCGTCCATCAGTCCTGCAAGGCCGGGCTGCACATATTGCAGCACGAACACGCGCCGGCGCGTCTCGTCCTCCTTGTCGCGGACGTCAGGACTCAGGATCTTGTCGGTCAGTTTCGCCGCGACCTTCTCATGTCCCTTCTCGGCCTCGGCGAGGTCACCCAGCAGGCGGCGCACGCCGACATCCTTGGCCTGCTCGGCGGCCTTGGCGTAGAAGCGCTCGGCCTCGAACTCCATCGTGCCGACCTCCCTGCGGATGGCATCGAGCGACAGGTTCTTGGTCAGCCAGATCGGGCGCCGCTGCATGAAGCCCTTGACGTTCTCGCGCCGGATCGGCGGCAGGTTCTTGCCGAAACGCTCCTCATAGAGCTCGAGCAGCATGTGGCGGTGGCCCTTTTCCTCCTCGGCCATCTGCTCGAACAGCTTGGCGGAGTCGGGATAGCGCTCCGCCAGGTCCTCCGCGAAGCTCATATAGATGCGGCCGTCTTCCTCTTCGGCCGAGATCGCGATCGCCAGGATCTCGCGCTCGGTGAGGTCGGCAAAATTCTTCATTCCAAGGTCCCCGGATATGCCGTTCTCAACATTCGAGTGTTTAGAACGTTTCTAAAGTCTATACGGATTTGCCGCAGCGCGGTCAAACTGCTGCCGCGGCGCGGTCTCGAAACATTTCGTGACGACGCATTCAGGCCTCAGTCATGGAACCTCGATGCAAATTCATTGTTCGCGTTCCGCTTTGCTAGCTAAGGAGTTCCAATGGACAGCGTCAAATACCGGCTGAACGATCCAGGGTTGGCGCCGCGCCGCACCCGGATGGATATTCCGGGTTGGGCCGGTGAGCGGCAGCCGCGCGCGAATGGCTCGCATGAGCAGGTCTGGCATTGCGTACCATTCTCAGAAGGTGCGCAATATGGCATCGAGCTGTTCTATCCGTATGATTTCGAGCTGAGGGTCACGACCCGCGACGGCAAGCTGGAATTCGCCGGTGAATGGGGCGAGCCGCCGAGCCCGAGCCTGCAATGGCCGCCATTCCGCAATTTCGGCGATGCGTTCTACACCTATCAGATCCTGCTCGATCTCAAGGTCCCCAAGGGCTTTGCGATCCGGACCGAGCCGCATCCGCGCTTCTACACCGATCGCGCCGATACCTGTCCGATCGCGGTGCCGGCGCTGGTGCGCAATTTCTGGCCCATGCTGTTCTTCTGCGTGTTCAAGGCGCCCGCCGAAGGCCGCACGCATATCTTCCGCCCGGGCGAGCCATTCGCACAGGTGATCGTGATCCCTGAAGAGGCGAACTTCACGGTCGAACCGATGAGCCCCGACGAGGCGGCCGAGCGCGAGCTGCAGTCGCGCCGCATTCACGCCAGCCGGCCGACCCTGGGCAAGGAGACCGAATGGGTCTCGAGCACCGATACGGTGTTTGACGGCACCTATCGTCATCTGCACCGCGCCGCCAAGGAGAAGGCGCGCAAATCCTGATGGGCCTCGGCTGACGCGAACACCCGCTCCAACGAAAAGGGCGCCGGCCTCGCGGCCGGCGCCCGTCAGATCCTCATCGCACCGCGATCAGTAGCGATCATAGTACCAGTGGTGATGGTGATGGTGGTGGTGATGATGATGATGATGGTAATAGCGGCGCGGCACCACATAGACCCGCGGGCCGTAGCCGTAACCATAGCCATAGCCGCGCCAGTAGCCATGGTGATGGTGGTGATGATGATGGTGGTGATGATACCACTGCGCCAGTTCGACCTTCGGCTCGGCCTCCGGCGGAGCCTGCGAGTCGAGCGCCTGCAGGACCTCCGTGGCATTCGGGATCGGCTCGAGAAGGTCGGCGTAAGAATTGACCTTGAGGACGTCCGTCGGGGCGGGCGCTGCCGACGCCTGCGCCGTGCCGAGCGCGCCGACAGCGGCGACCGCGCCCAACAAGCCTGCGATCTTCTTATCCATAATCATCTCCTGATGCGCATCGCCCGGATGCAGAAACGTCAACCCCGAATGTTCGTTCCTCGATTCGCTTGATAGTTCGGCACAACGTGCGGAATCAAGCGGTCGATTTATTCAGGAAGGTGAACAGGAGCTCGTTGACACGTTGATGTTGCTCCTGCTGCACCCAGTGTCCGGCGCGATCGATCAGCTCGCACATGACCATCCTGGTACAGACTCGGGATTGCATCGCTTCAAACACGCCGGGCCGTTGGTAGATGCCCCAGTCTTGCAGACCGGAGATGAATGCTGACGGAACGTCGATGGTCCGATCGGACCAGGTCTGCAATTCGGCGTCGAACAGACCTGACGTGCCGCAGCGATACCATTGCAGGCCGCCCTGAAAACCGTTCCGTTCATATTCGGCGGTGTAGACCGCAAGCTCATGATCCGGCAGCCAGCGATGAGCTGCGACCCCGTCGCAACTGGGCATCACCTCGGCGACGGTCTCGGCCATCGTCTTGTCGAGGTCCATGACGTAGTAGGTCGGCAGCTTCGCAAGCTCGGTCGCATTCCATGCCTGCAGCGGATGGGGTTTGTTGCCCGGCCAGTCCGCGCTCTTGTGATGATAGTAAGCGCGCAGGAAATCATGCAGGCCTTGCGGTGCGCGGTGCATGTCGGCATCGGCCTGTCGCGTTGAATAATACCATTGATAATGCTTGCGCGGCCGCGGCAGCGTGGCCAGCTGGCGATGCACGGCATCCTGTTGCGATGTGAACGGGTGATCGGCGATGCCGAACGGCGCCGCCGGCGGTCCGGCGAACGGGGCGCTCATCATCACGACCGCGCCAAAGACATCGGGGCGGATCACCGCGCACCACGCGGCGACAAGGCTGCCAAAGTCGTGGCCGACCACGGCCGCGGCGTGGCGGTGGCCGAATGCGTAGATCACGCCGAGCGCATCGCGCACGAGGTTGGTGAAGCGGAACGGGGCGAGGTCGCCATCATAGTCGGCGCTCCAGCCGGTCGTGCGGCCATAGCCGCGCTGGTCGGGCGCCAGCACATGATAGCCGGCCGCTGCAAGCGCCGGCATCACCTTGCGCCAGCTAAAGGCGAGCTCGGGAAAGCCGTGCAGCAGCAGCACACACGGCCGTCCCGGCGTTTCGAAGCCGGCCTCGAGCACATGCACGCGCAAGCCGTTGATGCCGTCGACGAAGCGGGAGCGGATGGAGGGTGGCAGCGGGAGCGGGGCAAGAGACCGAGACATGGCGTGTACTCTCCTCGCGTCGTCCCGGCGAACGCCGGGACCCATAACCACAGGATAACGTGGCGGGGCGTGCAGGCAGCTCCAGCCTTCGCAAAATTCAAGACAGTGGCGATGGGTCCCGGCGCAAGGCCGGGACGACAGCCTGCCTGAGGGTCAGGCCGCGCCCTTCTTCGGCCAATAGCGTTCGCGCAAATGGCGTTTGACCAGCTTGCCGGTCGGGGTGCGCGGCAGCTCCGGCTCGAAGTCGATCGAGCGCGGGCATTTGATCGGCGAAAGATGCTGGCGGCAGAATAGCATCAGCTGCTCCTCCAGCGCCTTGCCGGCGCGGGACATGTCGTGCGGCTGCACCACCGCCTTGACCTCTTCTCCCATCTCCTCGTTGGGCACGCCGAACACGGCGACATCAGCGACGTCGGGATGGGTGATGAGAACGTCCTCGGTCTCCTGCGGGTAGATGTTCACGCCGCCGGAGATGATCATGTAGGATTTGCGGTCGGTGAGATAGAGGAAGCCGTCGGCATCGAGATAGCCGACATCGCCGAGCGTCGACCAGCCCTTGTCGTTGTAGGCCCGCTTCGTCTTCTCCGGATCGTTGTGATAGGAGAATTGCGGCGCGTCGGCGAAATAGACCGAGCCGATCTCGCCGGTCGGCAGCTCCTTGTCATCCTCGCCAAGAATCTTGATCTTGCCGACGACGGCGCGGCCGACGCTGCCGCGATGCTCCAGCCACTGCTTCGAGGTGCACACGGTGACGCCGTTGCCTTCGGAACCGGCATAATACTCGATCAGGATCGGTCCCCACCACTCGATCATCTTCGCCTTCACATCGACCGGGCAGGGCGCCGCGGCGTGGATCGCGCCTTTCAAGGTCGAGACGTCGTAACGCCTGCGCACGTCATCCGGCAGCTTCAGCATGCGCACGAACATGGTCGGCACCAGCTGTGACTGCGTGACCTTGTATTTCTCCACCAGTCGCAGGAAGTCCTCGGCGTCGAAATGCTCCATGATGATCGAGGTGCCGCCAAGCACGATCGCCATCATGTTGAAGCGCAGCGGCGCCGCGTGATAAAGCGGCGCCGGCGACAGATAGATGCTCTCGGCATTCATGCCGCACATGTCGGCGCACAGCACGCGCAGGAACTGATTCGGCGTCTCGATCGGATTGCCTTCAAAGTCCTTCTTGATGCCCTTGGGCCGCCCGGTCGTACCGGACGAATACAGCATGTCATAGCCAGCGACCTGGTCGGCAATCGGCGTTTTGGGCTGCGCGCCGGCCTCTTTGTCCCAGGAGCGGAAGCCGGGTTCGGGCTCGTCGACCATGAAAAACATCGGACCATCGGCCGCAGTCACGAGGTCGCTGACCTGCTCGGCGCATTTCGGCGAGGTGATGAAGACCTTGGCGCCGCAATCCTTGATGATGTAGGCGATCTCGTCCTTGGTGAGATAGCGGCTGATCGCTGTGTAATAGAGGCCGGAGCGCTGCGCGGCCCAGGCGATCTCCATGAAGGCGAGCCGGTTCTCCATCAGGAAGGCGACGTGATCGCCTGCCTTCAGCCCCAAAGCGCGAAACAGCTGCGCCCCCTGATTGGAGAGCTCGTCGAGCTCGCGATAGGTGATCGCCTTGCCCGTCCCCGCCATCTGATAGGCGATCTTGTCGGGATGGCTCTGGGCATGAATGGAGGGGTGGGTCATGAAAGACTCCGGCGGGGAGGCGCGAATGACGACTGGCGAGCTGCGAATAGGAAATGGCGAATAGGGGGCGACTGGGCGGGCGGAGCGCGACCGCTCTCCCCATTCGCCACTCGCTATTCACCTCCTACAGCCTTTCGACGATCGTCACATTCGCCATGCCGCCGCCTTCGCACATGGTCTGCAGGCCGTAGCGCTTGTTGCGCTGCTTCAGCGCATGCAGCAGCGTGGTCATCAGCTTGGTGCCGGAGCCGCCGAGCGGATGGCCGAGCGCGATGGCGCCGCCATTGACGTTGAGGCGGCTGGGATCGGCGCCGGTGGTCTTGAGCCAGGCGGTCGGCACTGATGCAAAGGCCTCGTTGACCTCGTAGAGGTCGATGTCGTCGATCGACATGCCGGCCTTCTGCAGCGCGCGCTGCGTCGCCGGCAGCGGCGCCTCCAGCATGATGACGGGATCGCCGCCCATCATGGTCATGTGATGCACGCGGGCGATCGGCTTGACGCCGAGCGACTTCAGGCCGCGCTCGTTGACGACCATCACGCCCGAGGCGCCGTCGCAGATCTGGCTGGCGGTCGCCGCCGTCAACTTGCCGTTCTCGGCGATCAGCTTGACGCCCTTGATGCCGTCCAGGCTGACATCGAAGCGGATGCCCTCGTCGATATGGTGGGTGTCGGTCGAGCCGTCCGCGCGGGTGATCTGCAGTGGGACGATCTCATCCTTGAAATGGCCGGCTTGGGTCGCGGCAATCGCGCGCTGGTGGCTGTTATAGGCGTATTCGTCGAGCTCGTCCTTGGACAGCCCGTACTTCTCCGCCATCATCTCGGCGCCGGTGAACTGGCTGAACTGGATATTCGGATAGCGGCTCTGCATGTTCGGGCTCATGTAATGCCCGAAGCCGTTCTTGGCCGGCAGCGTCGAGGCGAGGCCCATCGGCACCCGCGTCATCGACTCCACGCCCGCGGCGATCACGACGTCCATCGCGCCCGACATCACCGCCTGCGCGGCGAAATGCAGCGCCTGCTGCGACGAGCCGCATTGGCGGTCGATCGAGGTGCCCGGCACGCTCTCCGGCAGCTTCGACGCCAGCACCGCGTTGCGCGCGATGTTGGTGGATTGCTCGCCGGTCTGCATCACGCAGCCCATGATCACGTCCTCGACCTGGTCCGGCGCGGCGCCGGAACGCTCGACCAGCGCGTCCAGCACCTTCGCGGCGAGATCGGCCGGATGCCAGCCGGCCAGACGGCCTCCCTTGCGGCCGCCGGCCGTGCGTGCAGCCGCGACGATATAGGCTTCCGCCATGAGGTTTCCTCCCTAGACTTGGTGTTCGTGATTGGCTGCGATTTAAATGCGCGATTGAGAGTTAGTCAATCGATCAATTAATTCTTGAGATCAACTTCGGCTTGGGCTTATCTGGCTCCATCATCAGTGGGACACGTCTTGGGATCTCAGCTACAGAACAGCGCGCCGGAGAGACTTCCCGCGGGGCGGAATGCCACCGCGGAGAAGCTGTTGGATGCCGCGAGCGAACTGATGATCGCGCGATCCTCGATCGAGATTTCGCTGAGCGACATCGCGCAGAAGGCCGGGGCGAATGCCGCGCTGGTGAAATACCATTTCGGCAACAAGGACGGCCTGCTGCTGGCGTTGCTCGCGCGTGACGCGGCGACCGAGGTTGCCAATCTCGAATATCTGCTGGCGCAGCCGATTTCGCCGACGGCCAAGCTGAAGCTGCACATCAGCGGCATCATCCGCGCCTATCACCGGTTTCCCTATATGAACCGGCTGATCCATTATCTGCTGCATGAGAGCAGCGCCGAGGCGGCTGACGAGGTGTCGAAGTTCTTCGTGGCGCCACTCCTGGATTTCCATCGTCGGCTGATCGAAGAGGGTATCGCCAAGGGCGAGTTTCGCGCCGTCGATCCGGTGCTGTTCTACACCAGCCTGATCGGCGCCTGCGATCATCTGTTCTTCGGCCGTCACGCGATGTCGCGCGCGATCGGCGTCGGCCCGGTCACCGATGATGTCTGCCGCCAGTACATCGCCCATATGGAGGCGCTGATCTGCGGTGGAATCGTGAAAGGAGCGAATGGTGAGTAGGGAGTAGCGAATAGGGGCTCGGCTCCATTCGCTACTCGCTATTCGCCAATAACAAACAACGGAGGAACCATCATGCAGTTGAACAATATTGCCGTTCTCATCACCGGCGGTGGCTCGGGTCTCGGCGCCGCCACGGCGCGCGCCATGGCGGCCAAGGGGGCCAAGGTGGCCGTGCTCGATCAGAGCCTGGAGAATGCAGAGAAGGTCGCTGCCGAGATCAAGGGCGTCGCCTTGCATGCCGACGTCACCAATGAGGACCAGGTCAAGGCCGGCATCGCCAAGGCCGAGGCCGCGCATGGCATCGCCCGCGTGCTCGTGAACTGCGCCGGCATCGGCGGCTCGCAGCGCATCGTCGGCAAGGACGGCGTCTATCCGCTCGCCAAGTTCGCCCGCATCATCAACGTCAACCTGATCGGCACCTTCAACGTGCTGCGGTTGTTTGCGGAGCGCCTGGTCACCGCCGAGCCGATCGGCGAAGAGCGTGGCGTTGCCATCAACACCGCCAGTGTCGCGGCGTTCGAAGGCCAGATCGGCCAGATCGCCTATTCGGCCTCGAAGGGCGGCGTCGTCGGCTTGACGCTGCCGGCCGCGCGCGATCTCGCCAGCCAGAAGATCCGCGTCAACACCATCGCGCCTGGCCTGTTCCTGACGCCGCTGCTGATGGGCCTGAACGAAGAAGCCCGCAAGAGCCTCGGCGCCCAGGTACCGCATCCGGCCCGTCTCGGCGATGCTTCGGAATACGGCAACCTCGCGGTTCACATCGTCGAAAACCCGATGCTGAACGGCGAAACCATCCGCCTCGACGGCGCCATCCGCATGGCGCCGCGCTAACGGCGAGCTCCGTGTCGTCCCCGCGAAAGCGGGGACCCATTCGCCGCGGCGTTTGTGAGAGGCAAACTCGCGGACGCCGCACTCTAACCAATCAAGCCGGTGACTATGGATCCCGGCGTTCGCCGGGATGACACTGAGGGTGGAGCGCGCGATGTCCCAACCGCTGCTGATCGAGCACGACAATGGTGTCGACCGGGTGACGCTCAATCGTCCGGAGAGCCTCAATGCGCTCGATTCCACGCTGATCGACGCGCTCAATACCTATTTCGAGGGTCTGCAGCGCAATCGCACCACGCGCGTCGTGGTGCTGAAGGGCGCGGGACAGAATTTCTGCGCCGGGCTCGACCTGAAGGCCGCGATGCAGCGGCGTGGCGGCGTCAACGAGCCGCCCAGTGTGACCGAGTCGCTCGACTCGCAGCGGCGCATTGCAGACATCGTGATGCTGATGCGGCGCTGTCCGCAGCCGATCATCGCGCTGGTGCAGGGCGCGGCCGCCGGCGGCGGCTTCGCGCTGGCGCTCGCCGCCGACATTCGCATCGCCTCACGCTCGGCGCGGATGAACTGCGCCTTCATCAAGCTGGGGCTTGGCGGCTGCGACATCGGAACCAGCTACTTTTTGCCGCGCCTCGTCGGCGTGTCCGTCGCCTCCGAGCTCATTCTCACCGGACGCTTCATCGGCGCCGACCGCGCGCTGATGGTCGGGTTGGTGTCGGAGATCGTCGAGGAGGACATGCTCGAGAGCGCCGCCGCGCCCTTCATCGATGCGATGATGAGCGCCTCGCCGGTCGGGCTTCGGCTGTCGAAGGAGTGTCTCAACATGAGCGTCGACGCCGCATCGATCGATGCCGTGATCGCCATGGAGGATCGCAACCAGGTGCTGTGCAGCCGTTCGGAAGATTTCAAGGAAGGCATTCAAGCCTTCCTTGAGAAGCGCAAGCCGGTCTATACCAACCGCTAGATATCAAGATCCGCAAAGGACGATATTTCGGGAGACGCAAAATGGACGGGACGGCAGCGAAGGTGCTGGAGAAGCCGGCATTCCGCAAGGTCAATTGGCTGGCGCGCGACATCGACGTCGAACGCCGTGCCGATGGCGTCATCATCATCAAGTCGCGCATTCCGCTGCAGGCCTATGAGCCGCATCTCGCCGCGCCGCTCGCCCGCTGGGCCAAGGACGCACCGACGCGGACCTGGCTTGCGCAACGCAGCGGGCCCGAGCGGCAATGGCGCAAGCTGTCCTATGCGGACGCCAAGCGCACCGTCGATGGGCTGACGCAAGGGCTGCTCAATCTGAAGCTCGACGGCCGTCCTGTTGCGATCCTCTCCGGCAATTCGATCGAGCATGCGCTGCTGACGATGGCCGCGATGCAGGCGCGGCTGCCGGCGGCGCCGGTGTCGCCGGCCTATTCGCTGATGAGCCATGATCACCTCAAGCTGAAATATCTGTTCGGGCTGGTGAAGCCGGGTGTCGTGATGGTGCAGGATGGCCCGACCTTCGAGAAGGCGCTCAAGGCGCTGGATCTCGACGGCGTCACCGTGGTTCACGTTGCACGTCCATGTGAGGGTATTGCGAGCATCAGCTTCGCCGATCTCGCCGCCACGCCGGTGACGTCGGAGGTCGCGGCGTCGATCGCGCAGATTACGCCGGAGACCGCCGGCAAGCTCTTGTTCACCTCCGGCTCGACCGGCATGCCCAAGGCGGTCATCAACACGCAAGCGATGATGTGCGCCAATGCGGCGATGATGATGCAGACGCGCCCGCGCGGGCCCGATGCGCCGATCTCGACGGTGCTCGACTGGATGCCGTGGAATCATACCATGGGCGGCAACGCGCTGTTCAATCCGCTGCTGATCGAAGGCGGCACGCTGTACATCGACGATGGCCGGCCGATGCCCGGCCTGTTCGACGAGACGATCAGGAATCTGCGCGAGGTGTCGCCGACCTACTACGCCAATGTCCCCGCCGGCTACGCCGCGCTGGCGGCTGCGATGGAGAAGGACGACGCGCTGTGCCGCTCCTTCTTCAAGGATCTGGGCATCATGGCCTATGGCGGCGCGCGGCTGCCGGATGATCTCTATGAACGGATGCAGGCGCTTGCGGTGAAGACCACCGGCGAGCGCATCGTGTTCTACACCGGCTGGGGCTCGACCGAGACCGCGCCGACCTCGACCGGCACCTATTGGAACACCGAGCGCGTTGGCCTGATCGGCCTGCCATTCCCCGGCGTCGAGCTGAAGATGGTGCCGACCGGCGACAAATACGAGCTGCGGCTGCGCGGCATCAACGTGATGCCCGGCTATTTCGGCCAGCCTGAATTGACCAGGAAGGCGTTCGACGAGGAGGGCTTCTACTGCATCGGCGATGCCGGCGTGTTCGTCGACCCCGCCGATCCGGCGCAGGGCATCATCTTCGCCGGCCGCGTCGTCGAGGATTTCAAGTTGACCACCGGCACTTTCGTGCATGTCGGCTCGCTGCGCACCGACGCGATTGCCGCCGCCACGCCGGCCGTCCATGATGCGCTGGTGACGGGCCAGGACCGCGACTATGTCGGCCTGCTCGCCTGGCCAAATCTGCATGCCTGCCGCCAGCTGGTCGGCAATCCCGAGGCGACGTTCGAGGATGTGGTGAAGCATCCGGCCGTCATCGATTGCGTCCGTCGCGGCCTCGAAGCGCACAACAAGGAGTGCGAGGGCGCAAGCAGCCGGCGCATCGGCCGCGCGATGCTGATGGTCGAGCCGCCGTCGATCGATGGCCATGAGCTGACCGACAAGGGCTACATCAACCAGCGCGCCGGCCTCGAACGCCGCGCCGCGTTGGTCGAGCGGCTCTATGCCGCCGAGCCCGACAGCGACGTGATCGTACTGTGACGAGGTCGTTGCAACTCGCTCGCTGTCGTCCCCGCGAACGCGGGGACGACCACCAAGATACTTTCAAACGATAGAGTGACATCCCATGAACTTCGATTTCTCCGACGATCAGAAGCAACTGCGGGACCAGGCGCGGAAATTCCTCGCCGAGAAGTGTCCGCCCAAGGCGGTGCGCGTCGTGCTCGACGGGCAGGCACCCTATGACCGCGCGCTGTGGAAGGGCTTTGCCGAGATGGGCTTCCTCGGCGTGGCCATTCCGGAAGAATATGGCGGCGCGGGCGCCGGGCATCTCGAGCTGTGCGTGATTGCCGAGGAGGTCGGCCGCGCGCTGGCGCCAGTGCCGTTCTCTTCGACGGTGTATCTCGCCGCTGAGGCCCTGATGCTGGCCGGCAACGATGCGCAGAAACAGACGTGGCTGCCGAAGATCGCGAGCGGCGAGGCGATCGGCACCTTGGCGCTGTTCGAGGGCACGGGCAATCCCTCGCCGAAGGCGATCAGGCTGGACGCGGCGAACGGTGTCCTCAATGGCGTCAAGACGCCGGTCGCTGACGGCGCCATTGCCGATCTCATCATCGTCGCGGCGCGCACCGCCTCGACCGGCCGCGACAGCGACATCTCACTGTTCCTCGTCGATGCGAAGGCCGGTGGCGTCGACGCCAAGGCGTTGAACAATATCGATCCGACCCGTGGCCAGGCGGAGCTGACGTTCAAGACCTGCAAAGCGGAGCCGCTCGGCGCTCCCGGCGAGGGGTGGAGCATCATCACCCAGGTGCTCGATCGCGCTGCGGTGCTGACGGCGTTCGAGCAGGTCGGTGGTTCGGACCGCGCGCTGGAGATGGGCCGCGACTACGCGCTGGATCGTATCGCCTTCGGTCGTCCGATCGGCTCGTTCCAGGCGGTCAAGCACATGCTTGCCGACATGTATGTCTCTGCGACCCTGGCGCGTTCGAACGCCTATTACGGCGCCTGGGCGCTCTCGACCAACGCGCCTGAATTGCCGGAGGCTGCGGCGTCGTCGCGGATCAGTGCGACGCAGGCCTATCAGCACTGCGCCAAGAACAACATCCAGGTCCATGGCGGCATGGGCTTCACCTGGGAGTTCGACTGCCACATGTACTACCGCCGCGCCAACGCGCTCGCGCTCGGCCTCGGCAGCCTCTCTTACTGGGAAGACCAGCTGATCGACCGCATGCGCAAGCGCAACGCGGCGTGAGATGAAGCTCGAGTCTCTGCCGTCATTGCGAGGAGCCGAAGGCGACGAAGCAATCCAGAGTCTTTGTCACGGCCCTGGATTGCGTCGCCTCGCTCGCAATGACGAGACCGACAATGTGGACTGATCAAATGCACCAGAGCAGGGTTTGAACCATGAACTTCGATGACACCCCGCAGGAGGCCGCGTTCCGCAGCCAAGCCCGTGCTTGGATCGCCGCCAATGCGCCGAAGGAATATGAAGACGAGCTGCGCGCCACCTCGCTTGGCCGCGTCGGGCTGAAGAACGCCGATATCCTTGAGGTCGCCAAGGTCTGGCAGAAGAAGAAGGCCGATGCCGGCTGGGCCTGCCTGCATTGGCCCAAGGAATATGGCGGCCGCGGCGCCTCGCCGATCGAGCGCGTGATCTGGCAGCAGGAGGAGGGGCCGTTCGGCAAGCTCTCTGGCCTATTCATCATCGGTCACGGCATGTGCGCGCCGACCATGATGGCCTACGCCTCGGAGGAGCATAAGCGCCGCTATCTGCCGCCGCTGGCGTCGGGCGAGAAGGTGTGGTGCCAGCTGTTTTCCGAGCCCGCGGGCGGCTCTGATGTCGCGGGCCTGCGCACCCGCGCCGAGAAGCGCGGCGACGACTGGGTGATCAACGGTCAGAAGATCTGGACCTCGGGCGCGCATTACTCCGACTACGGCATCCTGCTGACGCGCACCGATCCGACCGTGCCCAAGCACAAGGGGCTCACCATGTTCTTCCTGGACATGAAGAGCAAAGGTGTTGAGGTGCGTCCGATCAAGCAGGCGAGCGGGCATTCGGACTTCAACGAGGTCTATTTCACCGACGTCGTGATTCCGGACAGTCAGCGCCTCGGCGCCGTCAATGACGGCTGGAACGTTGCGCTCACCACCTTGATGAACGAGCGCATGTCGATCGGCGCCGGTGTCGCGACCGGCTTCCCCGAGCTGTTCGCCTTCTGCTCCAACCTTATGCTGGACGATCGTCCGGCGATCGAGGACCGCAATGTGCGTTCCAAGCTCGCGAGCTGGGCCGTGAAGGCGAGCGGGCTGAAATACACCAGCATGCGCGCGATTTCCGCGCTGTCGAAGGGTGAGCGTCCCGGCCCGGAGAATTCCATCGGCAAGCTGGTCGCGGGACCCATGATCCAGGACGTGGCGGCCTATGCGCTCGATCTGCAGGGTGCGGCCGGCGTGCTGAGCGGTCCCGAGGCGGAGCTCGCCGGTAAATTCCAGGCGATGCTGCTGCGCGCCCCCGGCACCCGCGTCGAAGGCGGCACCGACGAGATCATGCGCAACATCATCGCCGAGCGCGTGCTCGGCCTGCCCGGCGACATCCGGGTCGACAAGGACGTACCGTTCAACCAGGTGCCGACCAAGGGACGCGCCTAGACGTCGTGGAATGGTAGGGCGGGTTAGCGCAGCGTAACCCGCCGTTGACGTGGACGGAGCTGATCAAGCGGCGGGTTACGCCTTCGGCTAACCCGCCCTACGCATATCAAGTGAGGTTAGGGCATGAACTTCGATGACACTTCGCAGGAAGCCGCCTTTCGCGAGACCGCGCGTGCCTGGGTCGCAGCCAACGCGCCGAAGGAGCTCGAGGCGGAGCTGGCGAGCTCCTCGCTCGGGCGCATCCGGCTCAAGCATGCCGATATCGTCGAGGTCGGCAAGGCCTGGCAGAAGAAGAAGGCCGAGGGCGGCTGGGCCTGTCTGCACTGGCCAAAGGAGTATGGCGGCCGCGGCGCGACTCCCATCGAGCGCGTGATCTGGCAGCAGGAGGAGGGCGTCTACGGCAAGCTGACGCAGCCGTTCCAGATCGGCGAGGGCATGTGCGGCCCGACGGTGATGGCTTATGGGAGCGAGGCGCACAAGCGGCGCTACCTGCCGAAGCTCGCCTCCGGCGAGGAGATCTGGTGCCAGCTGTTCTCCGAGCCCGCGGGCGGCTCGGATGTCGCCGGCCTGCGCACCCGCGCCGAGAAGCGCGGCGATGACTGGGTGATCAACGGCCAGAAGATCTGGACCTCGGGCGCGCACTACTCCGATTATGGTCTTCTGATCACGCGCACCGATCCCACCGTGCCCAAGCACAAGGGGCTCACCATGTTCTTCCTGGACATGAGGAGCCCGGGCGTCGAGGTCCGTCCGATCAAGCAGGCCAACGGCATGCAGGAGTTCAACGAGGTCTATTTCACCGACGTGGTGATCCCGGACAGTCAGCGCCTCGGCGCGGTCGGCGATGGCTGGAACGTGTCGCTGACCACTCTGATGAACGAGCGCATGTCGATCGGCGCAAGGCTCGCCACTGGCTTCCCAGAAATATTCGAGTTCTGCACCAACCTGATGACCGACAACGGGCTTGCGATCGACGACCGCGCCACGCGCTCCAAGCTGGCGTCCTGGGCGGTGAAGGCGAGCGGGCTGAAATACACCAGCTACCGCGCGATCTCGGCGCTGTCGAAGGGCGAGCGGCCCGGACCGGAGAACTCGATCGGCAAACTGGTCGCCGGTGTCATGCTGCAGGATATCGCAACCTATGCCATGGATATCGAGGGCGCCGCAGGCGTGCTCACCGGCGCAGACGAACAGGTCACGCAGGGACAATTTCAACAGATGCTGCTGACCTCGCCCTCGATGCGTATCGCCGGCGGCACCGACGAGATCTTGCGCAACATCATCGCTGAGCGCGTGCTCGGTCTGCCCGGTGACATCCGTGTCGACAAGGATGTGCCGTTCAACAAGGTGCCAACCAGGGGACGGAGCTAGACCCCTCATTCTGAGGAGCTGCGCAGCAGCATCTCGAAGGATGAGGCCGAGATCAAGGCCTCATGGTTCGAGACGGCGCTGCGCGCCTCCTCACCATGAGGGGAGGCCCATCGGTCGGAGCGAGAACCATCCAATGCAAACAGATGCCAAAGCCGTGCAGACAGGCCCCATTGCCATCCTCGAAGAGCTGATGGCCGCGCGGTTCTCCTGCCGCAGTTTCCGGACCGATGCGGTGTCGCGCGCGACCATCGAGCGCATCCTGACGGCGGCGCAGAAGACGGCATCGTGGTGCAACAGCCAGCCCTGGCGGGTCGAGATCACCTCGGGGGCGGCGACGGAGGCGTTCCGCAAGGTGATGTATGCGGCAGCGTCGGGCGGCAAGCCGGCCGCAGGCGATTTCCCGTTTCCGCGCGAATACAAGGGCGTCTATCTGGAGCGGCGCCGCGAGAGCGGCTTTCAGCTCTACAACGCGCTCGGCATTGAACGCGGCGACAAGGCCGGCTACGCGCGGCAAGCGCTGGAGAACTACAATTTCTTCGGTGCGCCGCATGTCGCGATCATCCATAGCGACGAGGCGCTCGGCACCTATGGTGCAATCGACTGCGGTGGCTATGTCACGAGCTTCATGCTGGCGGCGCAGGCGCTCGGTGTCGCCACGGTGCCGCAGGCGGCGCTGGCATTTCATTCTGACCTGGTGCGCCAGCATTTCGGCCTTGCAGACGATCGCAAAATCGTCTGTGGCATCTCGTTCGGCTATCCCGACCCCAGCCACAAGGCCAATTCCTACCGGACCAGCCGTGCCGCGATCGCAGACACCGTCCGCTTCGTCGACAAATAGGATCATATCCTGGTGCGCTTGCGGCCCGTGTCACGGCCGCCAGCACGCTCTTCAAAGCGGCTTAACCACCGCAGATCAATTGCGTGTGTCCGGCCGACGTCGCGCCCCGGATCAAATGCGCTCTGCGCGGCGGCTTGGCGGCAGCGAACTCGGGCCGTGCATTCGGGCCAAGGCGAGGAGGCTCATCGCCTCCGGTCAGCTGCGGATCGTGCTGGCTTGTTCAAATTGCATCTAAATCAATGGCTTGATAGTCAGCCGGAGGTAGGCTCGCTCTTGATCGGAGGGCGATGGGACATGAGACTTGGCCGCGAGCCGCTAATTGGTGGTGTTGGTTGACGGGGGCGAACATTTTTCCTTGAGTTCATGAGCCTCCAGCAACGATATTGACAAAATCCTTTCTAACATTTTGAGTTGCATCGCGCGGGCGTCCACGATGCAAAATTGCAGGCGCTCAATGATCTTCTCGATTGAAGGTTCAGTCACGGCTCAAAACCTGAAGTGTCAGCTATGGATTCTATGAACACGCCGTCCAACCTTTACGCCCTGGAGGTGGATGAGGCGACGATCCTAGGTCACCGCCTCTTGAAGGCCTTCCACAAGCTGAGGCTGACGCGGCACCGTGAACAACTCATTGCGCTGGCTGAAAGGCTGGCGGAAGATGAAGAAAGATATCCGGCAGGGCCTGGCGGCTGACGCCTTCGAGTCCCTGCCAAGTCAGCGTGGGGCGGGTGAGGCCGATCTGGTTGCAAAGCGACTTCCAGGTAGTCTCATCGCAATCGACCAGGACGGCCATGACAGCCATGCCGTCCATCATATGTGGGACTCCCAAGGGCTTCGCCTTCCAGCCGCATTTCTCGAAGCGGGGTAGCCACCAGGTTTCGAGGACGATCGAAAAACCGGTCAGTCCAATCGAGATGCCATACTCCATGATCGCGGTGAGCAGCAGCAGATCGATCCGCGGGCCGGCATGCTCGCCGCGGCGTTCGGGGATGACAAAGATGCGCGACAGCTCGTATACGTCCGGGCGCTGGATCGGTCCGCGCAGATTGAGATAGGGAAAGACGTCGCTCATCAACGTCGGCACCATTGTCGGCACCGCGCGCATCGAGCCGATCAACTGGCCCTTGTCGATACAGAACAGATAGACCGAGTCTTCAGTGTCGAATTGATCGATCTCGCGCCCGTCCGGACGATCGAGCGCCATCCATTTGCGCTGCTTGACATAGATCTCGTGACGCATCCGGTAGTATGGATCGAAGTATCTCTCGTAGAGAGCGCGATTGTCTTTTCGAACGACATGAATCTCAGGCATTGAAACCCCCGGTCGTCTGGAGCGGTTGGGGCCTGCAGATTGCCGATGTCCAATGATTGTTCCAGTGGCAAAAACGCCAGATCAGATCGTGATCTCGCCGTTGACAAGGGCGGTCGCAACAGTCGCCGTCTTGTTCTTGGTCTCCAGCTTGCGCTGGGCCTCTTCGAGATGCCAGCGAACGTTCCGCTCCGACACGCCAAGGATGCGTGCGGTTTCCCACGCTGTCTTGCCACGCGCTGCCCAGCTCAGCACTTCGGCTTCGATCCGTGACAGGCGCCGGCTCTGCCCCCCCGACGTTGCACGCGCGAGGGCGCGGAGCCTCGAATGGGTAAAGATGCTGATCAGGTGGAGCGCGCCACGGGCATCCGGCGCGAGATTGGGCCGCTCGCCCGCCAGGCTGACCGCGCCAACCGCATCGTCATAGTGGATGGGCACGCAGAAGCCTTCGTTCAATCGGAAGTCGCGCGCACGCGTCATCACTTCGTGCGCCCCCGGCTCATCGTTGCGGTCATAGGGCGCTTCCGACCACGCGAATGGATTCAGAGTCGAGAGGCAGTGCCGCGGTATAGGATCGTAGCGGTGGAACTGCTCCCGGGCATACAGGTCGAACCATTCGCTGGGCCAGCCATTGGCCAGGATCGTATGCTTCAGCGACTGCCCGGGGGCCGGCACGCCGGCCATGATGTAAGCGTGGAAACCCAGGTCGCCGATCATCTTCTCGAATTGGGAGAGCACGCTTGCGCTGGTCTTCGATGCTTCGATCGCATCGACATAGTCCAGAGCACGTCGCCCCCAATATGCATCTATCACTTGCATGTGAAAGTCTCCGCCCGAAGCCAAGCTAGCCGCGCGCAAAAGGCTGTCAACCGCAAATTGGAGCTTTGTTGCGATAGTTCGTTGAACGTGTGTCAGCACACCGTCTGGATACAGTAGGATGCATGCAAAATGCAGAAGTCCTGCGAGTGCATTGCGCTCAGAATCGTGGCCTTCTCTTCTCTGCAAACGATTTCATTCCCTCCTTTATTTCGTCTCCTTCCATGCTGTCCTGGTGTCTGCGGCGGGCTGCCGCATCGTCGAGAGTCCCGCGGGCAAAGTCGTTGATAGCTCGCTTCATGCCGCGCATCGCGAGGGGGGCATTCTCGGCCAGCAGCGTTGCTAATCGACCAACCTCCGCATCGAGCGCGTCGCTTGCGACCATGCTGGTGAGATAGCCGATGCGCAGCATCTCCGCCGCTCCGATCTTCTCCGCCGTGAGGAAGAGGCGCTTGGCGTTGTCGATTCCCAGCCGGGAGACGTAACGCTTGATGCCGTTCGGGTAGTAGTGCAGCCCGAGCCGTGCGGCCGGCATGAACATCTCGGCCGTGTCGATCCCGATGCGAAAATCGCATGCCAGCGCCAGGTCGGTCGATCCGCCATAGACCCCGCCATTGAGCCGGCAGATCGTCGGCAGGGCGAGATCCTCCAGCCGATCGACGACGCTCTCGAAGGACGGGCCCGTGCCGCCGGCTGGGTTCGTCTCGGCTGCGCCGCCGATCGCGCCAAGGTCGTAGCCGGCGCTGAAGGCGCGTCCTGTGCCGGTCAGGACGAGGACGCGCAGGCTGGGATCGGCTTCGACGCGATCGAACAGGGCGTTCAGCGCGCCGAGATCTTCCGGCTGCAGACGGTTGAGATGCCGGGGGCGATTGAGCCGGATCGTGGCGCGCGCGCCATCGATGGTCAGCACTGGCGTGCTCGGCGCCTCCGCGGCTTCCTCTGTCCGTTGGTGGGTCATGTCCTGTGCTCCATGGCGCGGCGTTGGGCTTCGACGTCGATGCTCTGCAATAGATCCGCGTGGCGCGCCATAGCGAGGATGGCGGTCTTCAGGCCGAAAATGCCGAGGCCCGAGATCATCACCATGGCGCCGACGACCCGGACCAGCGGCATGACCGGCAGCAGGTCGCCAGAGCCTGTCGTGGCCGAGGTCACCACGGGCCCAACACAGCGCGGAGGGAATGGCGCCGCTGCACCATCAGGAAAAGCCGCGAGCACCAACGCGAGTGAGCATGTTCCACGACGAGCCCCCGCCGCGGGCGGGGATCGCCGGGGACGATCTTGGCGATCCAGGTCTCCGCAAACAGCCATCCGCGACGGGGGGCACGCCTCAACCGAGTACCGCCGGTGCAGCGACTCGGGAGATCGTATCGAGCAGGCCGTGCCCAGACCCGAGACACGCCGCGAGACGGCTGATCCGGGCGGCCTGGTGAACCCCGGCAGCCCGTTGGACGACAAAACAGCAGGGCATTTCCAGGGTAGGGCGATGATCCAGCGACCGGCGGCATCACCGGTTGCGTCCACTGTCAGCCGGACCATGGCGGTCATTCCGTGCGCAACGGCCAGGGACTTCGCCCGCGTCAGGTGTCGTCTGTATCTGTCGTCCGGTCGTCACGGCAAGGCAGGCCTTCAAGCCCAGGATGGGCTGCGGTTAGGCCATCGGCGGCGGGGCGCCTGTCGCGGATCGAGCACTGCGGGGACATGACGGCAAAGTGCCCTCAGCAGGGAAGGCCGGTCAACGATGCCAGGGGCTCGGCCGGGGGAGGCCTGACCTCACGTCAGCATCGGCGATGGGAATTTTTTCGTCCTGACTCGAATACCGGTTCAAACGTCGTCTGTTCGCCGTATATCACAAGTGGGCATTGACACGCTAAATTCGCCAGGGAGGCCGGAACCAAATCGCCCGTCCTCCTGCATCCAAGAGTCTGGTTGATCCCGATGGATACCTCTCACCTGGTCGAACATGCAGGCGCCGCAGGCAGCCTCTTCGCGTCGATCTTCGTGGTCGCGACGCTGTCGATGCGGACGATGATCCCGCTGCGGATCTTTGCCATCCTGACCAATGTCGTGCTGATCGCGACGGCGTTGCCGATGCACAATTATCCCGTGCTGGTGCTGCACGGGGTGTTGCTGCCGCTCAACAGCTATCGCCTGCACCAGATGCTGCAGCTGGTTCGCGACGTGAAGCAGTCGGTCAACAGCGACCTGTCGATGGAGTGGCTGAAGCCCTTCATGACCGAACGCAAATGCGCCAGCGGCGAGGTGCTGTTCTACAAGGACGAGAAGGCTGACAGCATGTACTACATCGTCAGTGGCCGCTTCCGTCTGGTTGAATCCGGAATCGAGCTGCCGGTCGGGGCGATTGTGGGCGAGTTCGGTATGATATCGCCGTCCAATACGCGCACGCAGACGCTGGAATGCGTCGAAGGCGGGCTCGTGCTGTCGGTATCCTACGATCAGGTCGAGCAGCTCTACGTCCAGAACCCCGCCTTCGCGTTCTATTTCCTGCGATTGGCCAGCGCCCGGCTGTTCCAGAACATCGAGACCCTGGAGCGGCGGCTGGCGCAGCAATCTGCCGCACCGGCGGTGGTCGCCAAATCGGCGTGACCGGGGAGCGCTGACAGTCGTGGAAAGTGTCCGGTCCTCGCTGAGATATTTGTTCGCCGATATCATCGGCGACGCGGATGGCGAGCCGCCTTTCCTGCCGGCCGGCCTGCCGGACGCCGCCGCTGCCGCCGTCAGCGACGGCATTCATCTGCTGATGGACTATCAAGGCGCGCGTTACGCCCAGCTCTATTTGGATCGCCTCAAGCGCTTTGTGCGCCGATCGAACGTCGATGCCGCCACGCTGTGCCGGATCGCAGAGCTCCTGGCCGCGCGCATGGCCTATGAGGATCCGATCCGCATCGCGCAGCTCAGATTGGCCGAGCTGGAGGCGGGGCGGGCGATCCGCGGCCGCGACGGCGATGATCTCAGGCGGTTTCGGCTCGACGAGCTGATCGGGGTGCTGCCACAGGCGCTCGCCGATTCGCTGCTCACGGGCTTCGAGCAGATCGGATGGCTGGGGCGGCGCCGGCTCAAGGTCCGGTTCTCGACCCGGTCGCGTCTCGCGGTGCGTCGTCTGCGCATGATGGCGGGGCTGCGGCGCTGGCGGTTGCAGTCGGTGCGCTATGCCGAGGAGCGTGTCTGGGCCGAGCGGTGGCTCCACATGATCGCGCGTGCGCTGGACAAGCAGCCTGCCGCGGCGAGCGCCGTGATCGAGACTGCAGCCATGATCCATGGACAGGGCGACGGCTATCGCCAGGGCCTTGCGGATTGGCATGCGATCATCGACGGCCTGGTCAAGCCGACCTTCGACGGCGTGCTGCCGATCTCGGACCTCGCCGCTGCGATCGCGGAAGCGCGCGCAGCGGCGATGCCGGATCCGCGCCAGGCGGCTCTGAAGCGCGCGATCGCGCAGATCCGCGTTCAGGTGCTCTCGGTCGAAGCGAACAGCCACGCGGCGGAGTGAGCTCGGCAGTGAGCGCCGCGCGTGCGCTCTGCGAGCCTATGCTTTGGCGAGCGGGCGGTAACCTTATCCTTCGCACGAGGGTTGAGAAGGGTAGTGGAGTGCGAATTGCGGTTCCCTTTCGCGTGCAATTCGGCGGCGGAGATGTCATAAACGTTCCATACGCGTCGAATTGGCCGGGTTTTCTCAACAGACTGCGCTGAACGCCTCCAGTTCCCGGTGCGTGCAAGGTTAGTCGTAGCGAGAGCGTCAGCTTTGTCTTTACCCTCTTTGTCGTCGCAGGTTCCGGTTGGTGCGCTGGTCGGCTGGATGCTGCTGCTCACGTTCAAGCATGTCATTGCCGATTTCGTTCTGCAGAATGCGTGGATGGCCTATGGCAAGGACCAGCGGAAGGGCTGGGCGCTGCCGCTGCTGGTGCACTGCCTGATCCACCTTGCGGTGGCCATGGTGCTGATCCTGATCGTGGCGCCGAAGTTCTGGTTCGTCGCGGTCATCGACTTCGCCATTCACATCACCGTCGATCGCCTCAAGGGCATCTGCTCGTCGCGATTCGGCGTGACCATCGAACATCCCTGGTTCTGGACTTTGATCGGCGTCGACCAGGCGCTGCATCATTTGACCGGCTTCGGACTGTCGATCTTCATGGCGGCCAACGGCTGACGTCGCCGAGTCCGTACCGCGTCGCGGGCTGGCGCGGCGGCTCACAGCCGGATCTCCGTTCTCGAACATGGTTAACCAGACGTTAGCGATTCGCGTCGCATCCTTTCGACAGAGGATCGTGCCATGTTTGCCAGCCGTAATGCCTTCGACAGCGACGACTGCCCGGTCGGCGATGAGCTTCTCGGCGCGCTCTACCGCGCGGACGAGAACGGGCTGCCCGCTCTGGTCGAGAGCGTGTCGGCCGATGTGAGGGCGATGCTCGCGCTATTCTGTTACCGTCGCGCCCATCTGCATTCGCTGGCGCTGGCGATCGCCTCCAGCTGCAGCGAGCAGGATCTGTCGGACGCCGGCGGACGCGTCGGTGCCGCGCTCTACGCCCAATCCCGCAAGAGCGGGCGGCCCGCCCCGCTGTCCAGCCGCAAGCCGATCTCCCTGTCGACCATGCCATTGTCGCCCGTCGCGCCACTCGACGACGAGCTCGATGACGAGCTTGCGCCCGTCACAACCTGAGCCGATCGTCAGGTCAGGTCAGGTCAGGTCAGGTCAGGTCAGCGCAGGCAGGCCAAATTTGCGCCGCGCCATCGCGCACTCAGCGTCCCCCGGCATGCAGGTCCGGCAGACCTCCGGACGGATCGCGTAGATCCGGCAGGTAACCGCTTGCGCGATCTCGCCGTCGAGCGCGCAGCAGCGATCGTTCTCGCAGCGCATTCCCGACAGCCGCTCATTGACCAGCTCGGCCGGAATCAGATCGAGCGCTGCATCCTCCTCGATCGTGAAGCGCGGCCAGTTCGACGAATAGGCGCAGCAGGCGCCACAGCTCTGACAGGAGCTGGCGTCAGTCTGATTGGACGGTTGTTCAGACATCCTTGGGAACCTCCCACACCAGGCTGCGCCGCCATTTGGCGCGCAACGCTTCGCGGCGCTCGGGGTATTTGTCGTCGAGATAGTCCGCCTCGACCACGCGGTCGGTGCGGAAGCTGCGGAAGTCGCGGCGCAGCTCGCACCAGGCGGCGAGGATGCGGACCGCGTCATGATAGCCGATCGCGATCGGCCAGATCACCCGCTCGCTGTTGCGGCCCTGCTCGTCGCGGTAGCGCAGCCTGATCTTGCGCCCCTCGTGGATCTGCGACCGCGTGCGTGACATGTCGATGCGATCCGGCTCGCGGCTCCAGGGCCGCGGTGCCCGGCTCGCCGGCTCCAGCACGAACGGCCGCAGCCGCTCCGGCACGGTGTCGGCGATCTTGGCCATCAGGTCCTCCGCCGCGCGCGCCAGCACCGGGTCGGCATTGACCGCCACCCATTGCGCGCCGAGCACGGCAGCTTCGATCTCGTCCGGGGTGAGCATCAAAGGCGGCAGATCAAAACCCTTCTCCAGGATGTAGCCCATGCCGGCCTCGCCGCGGATCGGCACGCGCTGCCCGATCAGCGTGGCGATGTCGCGATAGATCGTGCGCTTCGAGGTCTCCAGCTCGGCCGCGATCGCATCCGCCGTCAGCGGACGCCGCGTGCGTCTCAGCACCTGGATGATCTGGAACAGCCGGTCGGCGCGTCTCATGGTGTGTCCTGCGGAAGCGATCACCCCGCCGCTGCTGACAGGATGCTGGCAGCAGCCTGTCCTTATACCGGGCCAACAACGAGATTGAAGGGGTGATGTCGATGATGATGCTTTATGGCCTTGGCCTTGCCACCACGCTACTGCCGCTGCTGACACCATGGTGGCAGCAGCATGTTCGTAGCGTCCGGCGTCTGCTCAGGAAGTCGGGAGTGCTGTCATGATCACGCTGTTTGGTTTGGGCGCGGGCTTCGGCCTGCCGGAGATCAGCCCCTTTGTCACCAAGACGGAGGTGCAGCTGAAGATGGCCGGCCTCGCTTTCCGGAAGCAGCGCGCGATGCCGCCGGCCTCGCCCAAGGGCCAGCTGCCCTTCATCGACGATGCCGGCGAGCTGATCGCTGATTCGACCTTCATCCGTGCGCATATCGAGCGCCGTTACGGTTTCGATTTCGATTCCGGGCTCGATGTGCGCGCGCGGGCGCAGGCCTGGGCATTCGAGCGCATGATCGAGCATCATCTGTATTTCGCGCTGGTCGGCGCGCGCTGGGTCGATCCGGTGAACTTCGCCAAGGGCCCCGCGCATTTCTTTGACGGCGTGCCGGAGGACAAGCGCGAGAAGCTGCGCGAGGACGCGCAGTTCCGCGTCGCCGAGAACTATCTGATCTCCGGGCTCGGCCGCCATGCGCCGGACGAGGACGTCGATCTCGCTGCGCGCTCGCTGCGGGCGCTGTCGGTGCAGCTCGGCGACCGGCCCTATCTGATGGGCGATCGTCCCTGCGGCACCGACGCGACGGCGTTTGCCGTCATCGCCGGCATCCTGACGCCATTCTTCGACTCCGAGCTGCGCCGGCGCACCGAGACTTTTGGCAATCTCGTCGCCTATGCCGATCGCATGATGGCGCAGTATTTTCCGGAGTTCGATTGGGGGCGTACGCAACAGGCCGCCTGAGCTAGACGGCGGGGCCGGGCTCGCCCTTCAATCGCGCCAGCTCGGCTTCGAGCTCGGCGATGCGGGTGTCGCGGACGGCAAGCGCCTCCGCGACATCGGCCGCATCGAACTTCTGCGGGATGTGTTGCGGGCAGTTGGTGTCCCAGGCCTCGATCGTGAACAGGATCACCTGCTCCGGCCGCGCTTTGTAGCCCCCAGGCATCAGCGACGCCGTCAGCGCGGCATCGTCCTCGACGACGCGGGCCGTGCCCCAGATCTTGACCCGACGCCGATGCGCATAGTCCATCAGGAAAATATAGGCGCGCGGGTTGTCCGCCAGGTTGCCCTGCGTGATGTATTGCCGGTTGCCGCTGTAGTCGGCGAACGCCAGCGTCCGGCTGTCGAGCACCTTCAGGAACCCCTTCGGCCCGCCGCGATGCTGGATGTAGGGCTGGCCGTCGGCCGAGGCGGTGGCGAAATAAAAACTCGTGGCGTCGGCGAGCCGGCCGGCGAGGTCGGAGTCGACCTCGTGGCGAAAGCCGCGCGTCTCCTCGACGCGGGCATAGCTCTCGCGCGATCCCTTGCGCGCCTGGATTGCCCTGACGGTCGGTGAGAACATGATATCGGCGGGTGCCCGGGTGGCGGTCTGGGTCATGGCAATGACTCCTTGTCGATGCGGCAGTGGCTGCCGCTGTTCCGTCAATATGGTCCCGCTTGGAGCCGGAAATAATCAGGCGGGTTGACACTGGATCATTGCAGATGCTGCAATGATCGGATGGACCGCATCGACGCCATGCATGCCTTCGTCACGGTGGCCGATCTGAACGGCTTCGCGCCGGCGGCGCGGCGGCTGAAGCTGTCGCCCTCGGCGGTGACTCGCCTGATCGCTGCGCTCGAAGAGCATCTCGGCGTCCGGCTGCTGCAGCGCACGACGCGCTCGGTGACGCTGACCGATTCCGGCCGGCGCTATCTCGAACGGACCAGGCGCATCCTGGCCGATCTGGAGGAGGCGGAACTCGCCGCCGAGAGCGAGCGCCTGCAGCCGGCTGGACGTCTGGTGGTCTCGGCCCCGGTCGGCTTTGGCCGGCTCCATGTCGGTCCCGTCATGGCCGCCTATCTGAGCCGGTATGCCGAGGTCGCCGCCGAGCTGCGCCTCGAGGACCGCCAGGTCAATCTGGTGGAGGACGGCGTCGACTGTGTGGTGCGCATCGGCCATCTCGGCGATTCCTCGCTGGTGGCCCGGCAGGTCGGCAGCATGCGGCGAATTGTCGTCGGCGCGCCTGCCTATTTCAAGGATCATGGCGAGCCGCGAACGCCCGAGGCGCTCGCCAAGCACCAGACCATCCAGTTCGGCGCGGCCGACGATTGGCGCTTCGTCAAGGAGGGCAGGGAGCTGCGGATCGCAGTCAGCCCGCGGCTGGTCACCAACAATGCCGACGCCGCGATCCAATATGCCGAGGCGGGCGGCGGCTTGACACGCGTGATGGCCTATCAGGCGGCGGACGGCTTGCGCGGCGACCGTCTCAAGCGGGTGCTGGCGAAATATGAGCCGCCCCCGGTCCCCATCCACATCGTGTTTCCGAGCTCCCGCCTGCTCTCGGCCAAGGTGCGCGCCTTCATCGACCTGATCGCCACGACCTGCGACTGGCGGTTCGGCTGACGGCGTCACGCCGTCTTCGGCACCACGCGGAAGGTCGCGTTCGCGCGCGCGATGACCGCGTCATCGGCCAGCACCAGGCTCTGCACGAAGCAGATGGTGCGCCCGCTCTTGATCACGTCGCTCTCGACGCTCAGCCATTGTCCGATCCCGGCGCTGCCGATGTAATCGACGGCGAGATTGATCGTGACCAGCGATACTTCCCAGCCGAGCGTCTGGGCGCAGCTGTAGCCCATCGCATTGTCGGCCAGCGACGCGATCAGCCCGCCATGGATCAGCCCGCGCGAATTGGTGTGCGGTGTGGCGAGCCGCAGGCCGAGAATGACGGCCTTGTCGGTCTTCCTGGCGTAGAGCGGCTCCCAGGGATCGGTGAACGGGCTCTTGCGAAAATGCGGTTCGAATCCGGCGGGAATGCTGCTCATGCGGGTCTCGGTGATTGCTGGCGATGTTCACACTCAACGACAGCGGCGCGCGTTTTGCACCGCCTACAAAGTTTCAAACGTGTTTTGCACCTGCGTTTGAAACGGTGCAGATCGACGGCGGGACGGACTGCGCCCCCTCTCGTGGGGGGGGGGGCCGGTCCGCCGATGCGGCCATTCGTGGTGGGCTGACGATCCGGCCGTGCAATTTCGGGTGCACGACAGATCCTTAACGTGTTAATGAAATGCCGTGCACCTACAACTTTCGTCTGTCATATTTGGCAGGGCTGAAGCGATGAGCAACGCATCGCGGCGTGCCGCGGTGGCGGTGTGCCGTCACGCTTGCAATGATGTTTATATGCTATAACAATGAAGCAAAGGGTCCTCGAAGGCCCACCGATGGAAGGAGATGATCTCGATGAGGAAGACGCTTCTGGCGTTGGCGCTGGCTGCCGGTGTCACCCCCGCGCTCGCGCAGGACAAGACGTTCGATCTGAAGATCTCGCATTGGGTCCCGGCCAGCCATCCGCTGCAGAAGGCGCTGGAGGATTGGGCTGCGTCGGTCGAGAAGGCCTCGGGCGGCACCATCAAGGGCAAGGTGTTCCCGGCGCAGCAGCTCGGCAAGGCCTTCGACCATTACGACATGGCCCGCGACGGCATCGCTGATGTCACTTATGTGAACCCCGGCTATCAGCCCGGCCGTTTCCCGATTATCGGCGCTGGCGAGCTGCCGTTCCTGATCTCCGACGCCAAGGGCGGCTCCGAAGGCCTCGATGCCTGGTACCGCAAATATGCCGAGAAGGAGATGAAGGACGTCAAGTACTGCCTGGCCTTCGTCCACACACCGTCCTCGCTGCATACGCGGACCAAGAAGGTCACGCTGCCCGAGGACCTCAAGGGCATGAAGATCCGCCCGGCGGATGCCACCATCGCGAATTTCGTGACGCAGCTCGGCGGCACCAATGTGCAGTCATCCGCGCCCGAAGTGCGCGATATCATCGAGCGCGGCGTTGCCGACGGCGTGTTTTTCCCGGCTGGCTCGCTGGTGCTGTTCGGCGTCGACAAGGTCACGAAATTCCACATCGACGCGCCGATGTATGTGACGACCTTTGTCTTTGTCATGAACAAGGACAAGTACAACCAGATGTCGGCGACGCAGAAGAAGGCGATCGACGACAACTGCAACACCGAGGCCGCGGGCCGGGTTGGCGAGCCCTGGGGCAAGTTCGAGGACGCGGGCGTGGACAAGATCAAGGCAGAAGCCGGCCAGGAGGTCTACAAGCTGACGCCGGAACAGACCGCAGCCTGGAAGAAGGCCTCCGAGCCGCTGTTCAAGACCTGGGCCGACGGCGTCAAGAAGACCGGCGTCGACGCCGATGCCGCCATGACCGAGCTGAAAGCTTCACTCGCCAAGTACAACGCTCTGGCACAGTAGCGTCTTCGTTACCCAAACTGTTGCGCGGCGGACGGTGCGCTCCCTCTCCCCGTTCTTCACGGGGAGAGGGTCGGGGTGAGGGGCAGTCAAGCGCACAGACCGTGCGGAGAGCCCCCTCACCCGGATTGCATCTGACAATGCAATCCGGCCTCTCCCCGCAGGCGGGGAGAGGCTGGGCCACCGCGCGCTGCGCAGCAACTCGCTCCACATCTTCGAGATGTAAACCTGATTGTTAGAACGGGGACGCCATGCAGCGCGCCTTCATGGACCGGATCATCGACGGCATCGAGTGGATTGCCGCGTTCTTCGTCGGCATCGTCGCACTCGACATCTTCCTGTCGGTCTTGCTGCGCAACACGCTGAACTATTCGATCCCGGATTCCTTCGACATCGGGCGCATGCTGCTCGGCATCCTGATCTTCTGGGGCATCGCTGCGACATCATATCGCGGCACCCACATCACCGTGGATCTCATCTGGGGCAATGTCGGCCCGCGCTACCAGCGCTGGATCGACATCTTTGCCACCCTGGTGCTGCTGTTCGTCGTGACGGTGCAGACCTGGACTCTGTTCGACAAGGTGCGCGGCACCTATGAGGACAACGTCCTCACCTACGACCTGCACATGCCGACCTGGCCGTTCTTCGCCATCGCCTGGATCGGCGACGTCTCGGCGGTGCTCCTGATTGCCATCCGGACCTATCGCCTGATCTTCCATCCCGAGGAGATTCATGACCCTCACGTCAAGCCCACGGAGTAGTGCCGCATGAGCACGGATGCGGTCGCAATCATCGGCTTCGTCGCGCTGTTTGCCCTGATGCTGTTGCGCGTGCCCGTCGGCATGGCGATGGGGCTCGTCGGCGTCTCCGGCTTCGCCTATCTCGTCAACGGCACGGCGGCGCTGAAGCTGGTCGGCCAGACCTCGATGCGCACGGTCACGGACTACACCTTCGGCGTGATCCCGATGTTCCTGCTGATGGGAACGTTCGTCTCCAACTCCGGCATGAGCCGCGAGCTGTTTCGCGCCGCCAACGGTTTTGTCGGCCATTTGCGGGGCGGCCTCGGCATCGCCACGGTGGCCGCCTGCGGCGGCTTTGCCGCGATCTGCGGCTCGTCGGTGGCGACCGCCGCGACCTTCTCGGCGGTGGCCTATCCGGAGATGCGCCGCTTCGGCTATCCGCAATCCTTCGCCACCGGCGTCATCGCCGCCGGCGGCACGTTAGGGGCGATGCTGCCGCCCTCCACCGTGCTCGCGGTGTACGGCATCATCACCGAGCAGGATATCGGCAAGCTGTTCATTGCCGGTATCATCCCGGGCCTCCTGGCGATGACCATGTACATGGTCACCATCACGGTGATCGGGCGCGTGAGGCCGGACTTTCTCCCCAAGGGGGAGGCGCTGCCGTGGCGCGAGCGCATCAAGGGGCTGAAGGGCATCTGGGCGCCGGTGCTGCTGTTCCTGTTCGTGATCGGCGGCCTCTACGGTCTGCCGTTCCTGCCGCGCTTCACGCCGACGGAAGCCGGCGGCGTCGGCGCCACCGGCGCCTTCCTGATCGGCCTGTTCACCGGTCGGCTCGACAAGGACAAGATCCTGGCCTCGCTGCTGCAGGCGACACGCACGGCGGCGGCCGTGTTCACGGTGCTGATCGGCGCGCTGATCTTCGGCTATTTCCTCACGGTGACGCAGACGCCGCAGAAGGTGACGGAATTCCTCACCGGCCTCGGCCTCGGGCCCTACGGCGTACTGGCGCTGATCATGGTGATGTATCTGGTGCTCGGCTGCCTGATGGACGCCATGGCGATGATCATCCTGACCGTGCCGATCATCTTTCCGGTGATCTCGCATCTCGGCTTCGATCCGATCTGGTTCGGCGTCATCATCGTGATGACCGTCGAGCTCGGCCTGATCCATCCGCCGGTCGGCATGAACGTGTTCGTGATCAAGAGCGTGGTTAAGGATGTCTCGTTCTCCACCATCTTCAAGGGCGTGCTGCCCTTCGTCGCGACCGACCTGATCCGGCTGGTGATCCTGATCGCCTTCCCGCTGCTCGCCACCTGGCTGCCGCAACAGATGATGAACCGATGAGCGCGCCCGTTCTCGACACGAAGTATGTCTTCACCCTCTCCGTGATGGTTGGCGACGTCACGAGCGCCGGCGAGACCGGCATCGGCGTACGCCGGATCATCCCGATCCATGGCGGCGAGGTGAAGGGCCCGGGTCTCAACGGCGAGGGCGTCAGCGGCAGGATCTGCAATCTCGGCGCCGACTTCCAGGTCATCCGCCCCAGCGAGCTGATCGACCTCGAAGCGAAATACGCCTTCGAAACCGATGATGGCGCGACCATCTATGTCGAGAACCGCGGCATTCGCTTCGGACCGGTCGATCTGCTGCAGAAGCTCAAGCGCGGCGAGCCCGTCGATCCCAAGCTGATCTACTTCCGCACCCAGCCACGATTCGAGACCGGCCACGACAAGTATCGCTGGTTGATGGAGCACATCTTCGTCGGCTCCGCCGCGCGGCATCCGGATCGCGTGATCGTCGACGTGCACGTGGTGCTGTAGGCCGCGCCGTTTGCGACAAACTCCGTCATTGCGAGCGCCGCGAAGCAATCCAGGGCTGTGGACGGGATTCTGGATTGCTTCGTCGCTGCGCTCCTCGCAATGACGGTGTGGCTGTGAGATGTTGCTCCATCCACCGCTGTCGTCCCAGCGATCGCAGGGACGAGAGCGGAGCTTGCGGGGGGGGGCGCCGACCGGGCGCCGTGGCGTTGAGCAAGACGATCGGGATGCTCGAATACCGGTGAGACGAAGAACTAATCCTCGTCGTCCCAATCCGACGCCCTGCGGTAGCCGTGGTCGCAATTGCGATAGCGGTGAGCCGGCACGTAACGGTAGCCCTCGTCGCCGTAGCTGTCATAAGCCGCGTCGCGATAGTGGGACCGGTATTGGTATTGGGGCCGGTATTGGTATTGGGAGCGATAGACCGGGGCGGGCTCATACGCCTGAGCTTCCGATGCCAGCGCGCCACCGATGAGAGCTCCGACAACCAGGCCGCCGATCAGCGCCGCATTGCGTCCGTCATGGGCCTGCGCCGGCGCCGCACCGGCGAACAGGGTTGCGGTCACAGCGAGCGCGGCGATGCCGCCTGTGATAGATTTCTTCAGCGAAACCATGATCCCCTCCATTGGGAAAGTGTGGTGACGTTCTACCTTGCGCGCTTTGAAGCCATGCTGAACGCGATGTTGCCCGCTATTCATGTCCGAAAGCCGCGTCGGTCCGGCTGCACCTGCTGCCGCCTGTGTTGTTGTTAGTAGGCGGACGACGGCGTCAGTCGGCGCCTGGCCCTGCCTGCGCCCTTGGCACGTGATGCGGGCCGATCTCGGCGCGTCCTGGGCGTGATTTTGCCGCGGGAACGCCCGATGATGTCATTTGCCTTTGCTCGGTTGCGCCGTACGATGCGCCGCGCGCCGCATCGCGTAGTTCATTCCGGCGTCGCTCTTTTTGCATTGCACAACATGATGTCGGGGGCCGCTTATTGACTCCTGCCGAGATCATTATAAAACATAACTATTCTGGATAGGACACAATAGAGCCCATGGGAAACGCCGACACCGCCACGCCTGCGGGGGATCCGTCGCTGCTGCAGATCGAACAGCAGGGCGCCGTCCTGACGATCGGGCTGAACCGCCCCGCCAAGCGCAACGCGCTGAATGATGGCATCATCCTCGCCATCGGCGAGTGCTTTGCCGGTCTGCCGGACGACATTCGCGCCGTCGTCATCCACGGCCTCGGCGACAATTTCTCCTCCGGCCTGGATCTGTCCGAGCTGCGCGAGCGTGACGCCACCGAAGGCCTCGTGCATTCGCAGATGTGGCACCGCGTGTTCGACCGCATCCAATATTGCCGCGTGCCGGTCATCGCGGCGCTGAAAGGCGCTGTCATCGGCGGCGGTCTCGAACTCGCTTGTGCCGCCCATATCCGTGTCGCTGAGCCATCCGCCTATTTCGCGCTGCCCGAGGGCCAGCGCGGCATCTTCGTCGGCGGCGGCGGCTCGGTGCGGCTGCCGCGCCTGATCGGCGTCGCCCGCATGATGGACATGATGCTCACCGGCCGCGTCTATTCGGCGACCGAAGGCTCGTCCTACGGCTTCGCGCAATATCTGGTCGAAGCGGGCGCGTCGATGACCAAGGCCATGGAGCTCGCTGGCAAGATTGCGAGCAACGCGCCGCTGACGAATTTCGCGGTGCTGCAGGCATTGCCGATGATTGCGGAGGCCAACCCGCAGACCGGTCTGCTGATGGAATCGCTGATGGCCACCGTCGCGCAAAGCGATCAGGAGGCCAAGCGTCGCATTCGCGCCTTCCTCGATCACAAGACAGCCAAAGTGAAGCCGACGTGACATGACCGCGCAAACAAAAACAATCACACAGGGGGGAACGGACAGCACGGCGCGGAGCGCCAGTGTTCATCCGTTGCGCGCCATCTCGTTCAACGATCCCGTCATCAACGTCGAGCGCCGCGACGACGGCACCATCTATCTCCGGCCGACGCAGCCGCTCGGCGACTATCCGCAGCGGATCACGGACCGGCTGCATCACTTCGCAAAGACCACGCCACAGCGCGTGTTCATGGCCGAGCGCGTCGGGCCGGAAGGCTGGCGCGAGCTGAGCTACGCCACGCTGCTGGCGGCGAGCCGGCACATCGCGTCGGGGCTGCTCGCGCGCGGGCTGTCGCCCGACCGGCCGGTGATGATTCTGTCGGGCAATTCGATCGACCATGCCCTGGTCGCGTTCGGCTCGCTCTATGCCGGCGTGCCGTTCTGCCCGGTCTCGCCTGCCTATTCGCTGGTGTCGCGTGACTACGGCAAGCTCGCTTATCTGATGAAGCTGCTGACGCCGGGCCTCGTCTTCGTCGACGACGCCGACAAGTTCGCGGACGCACTCATTGCCAACGTGCCTGAGGGCACTGAGATCGTGGCGTCGTTCGGTTCGGTGCCGGGCCGCAAGATCACGATGCTTGCCGATCTCATCGCCTCGCCGCTGTTCGCCGGCCTCGATGCCGTTCACGACAAGATCGGTCCGGACACGATCGCAAAGTTCCTGCTGACCTCGGGCTCGACCGGCAATCCGAAGGCCGTGATCAACACCCAGCGCATGATCTGCGCCAACCAGGTGATGATCCGCGAGACGCTCGCCTTCCTGAAGGACGAGCCGCCCGTGATCATCGACTGGCTGCCTTGGAATCACACCTTCGGCGGCAACCACAATATCGGGCTGACGCTGTTCAACGGCGGCTCGATGTATCTCGACCAGGGCAAGCCGGTGCCGGGCGGCATCGAGGAGACGGTGCGAAACCTGCGCGAGATCTCGCCGACGGTCTATTTCAACGTACCGAAGGGCTACGAATCGCTGCTGCCCTATTTCCGCGAGGATCCTGGCCTGCGGAAGACCTTCTTCAGCCGGCTGCATGCCATGTTCTTCTCCGGTGCCGCGCTGGCGCCGCATGTCTGGAACGAGCTCGACGAGCTGTCGGTGGCGGAGACTGGCTATCGCGTGCCGATGCTGACCGGCCTCGGCTCGACGGAGACGGCGCCGTTCTTCATGTCGGTCAATCCGCGCACCAGCCGCTCCGGCCATGTCGGCCTGCCGGTGCCGGGCAACGAAGCCAAGCTCGTGCCCAACAACGGCAAGATGGAAGTGCGGGCCAAGGGGCCGAACGTCACGCCGGGCTACTGGCGCCTGCCGGAGGTCTCGGCTGCGGCGTTCGATTCCGAGGGCTACTATCAGATGGGCGACGCGCTGAAGCCCGTCGATCCCAACGATTTCAACGCCGGTTTCGATTTCGATGGCCGTGTCGCCGAGGACTTCAAGCTCGCATCCGGCACCTGGGTCTCGGTCGGCCCGTTGCGCGCGCGCTTCGTCGCCGCCTGTGCGCCGCTGGCGCGCGACGTGATCATCGCCGGCATCAACCGCGACGAGATCGCCGCCATCATCGTGCTCGATCTCGACGGCTGCCGCCTGATCAACCCGACCTTGCCGATGGATGATCTCGCCGCGACCGCGGCAGATCCGCTGATCGTCGCGGCCTTCCGCGAGCGCTTCGCAAAATTCCAGGGCACCGCGACCGGCTCCTCGACCCGGATCACGCGCGCCGTGCTGCTGGGCGTGCCGCTGTCCATCGACAAAGGCGAGGTCACCGACAAGGGCTCGATCAACCAGCGCGCCGTGCTGGAGAACCGCAAGGACCTGATCGAGCGCATCTACGCCGCGACGCCGGGCGACGATATCATCCTCGCCCGCTGACCTGCGCATTCAAGGGAGAAACGACATGTTGTTGAAGGATCAGGCCGCCATCGTCACCGGCGGTGCTTCCGGCCTCGGAGCCGCCACCGCCCGCAAGCTCGCGGCGCAGGGCGCCAAGGTCGCGGTGTTCGATCTCAACGCCAAGCTGGCGGAGGAGGTCGCCGCCGAGATCAAGGGCGTCGCGGTGGTCTGCGACGTCTCGGATGCGGCCGGCGCGGAAGCCGCCGTTGCCAAGGCGGTCGAGGCGCTCGGCCAGCAGCCGCGCGTGCTGGTGAATTGCGCCGGCATCGGCGTCGCCAAGCGCGTGGTCGGCCGCGACGGCCCGATGGCGCTGTCCGATTTCGAGAAGGTCATCAAGGTCAACCTGATCGGCTCGTTCAACATGCTGCGTCTGGTGACCAATGGCATGACCAAGCTGGAGCCGCAGGCGACCGGCGAGCGCGGCGTGGTCATCAACACCGCCTCCGTCGCCGCCTATGACGGCCAGATCGGACAGTCGGCCTATTCGGCATCGAAGGGCGGCATCGTCGGCATGACCCTGCCGATCGCGCGCGAGCTCGCGCAGTTCGGCATCCGCGTGCTGACCATCGCGCCCGGCCTGTTCCTGACTCCGCTGCTCGCCAATCTGCCGCAGGAGGCCCAGGACTCGCTCGCCGCCGCGATCCCGTTCCCGCGCCGTCTCGGCCAGGCCGATGAGTTCGCCGCGCTCGCGCTGCACATGGTCGAGAACGCCTATTTGAACGGCGAAGTCGTCCGCCTCGACGGCTCGCTGCGCATGGCGCCGAAGTAAGTGCGTCGTCATTGCGATCAGCCCCCGGGTCTCGCCTCCGGCGAGTCCAAGGACAAGCTCGGCAACGAATCCATCCAGAGTCCCGACCCGGCCCTGGATGGTTTCGCTTCGCTCGCAATGACGGAGGGAATTGTAGGGTGGGCGAAGCGCAGCGTTCCCACCGCCGCTGAAAATGGTGGGCACGGAGCTGCGCGCCTTCGCCCATCCTGCAAGTTGTCGAGCGCGCGCTCCCACCTCTCCCCATGGGAGAGGGGGCGCACCGTCGCCGGAGCAGCGCGGAAGGCAAACGTCTGATGTTCGTCAACCGCCGCGATGTGCAGATCCAGTGGGGCGACTGCGATCCCGCAAATATCGTCTACTATCCACGCTATTTCGCGATGTTCGACGACGCGACCTCTGTCATGTTCGAGGCGGCCGGCTTCTCCAAGCAGGACATCGTCCGCCGTTACGGCCTGGTCGGCATTCCCATGGTGGACACACGGGCCAAGTTCTACATCCCCTCGACCTATGGCGACTGGATCACGATCGAGAGCCGGGTCGAGAGCATCAAGCGCTCCTCGTTCGACGTCACCCACAAGGTGTTCAAGGGCGAGGCGCTAGCCATCGAAGGGTTCGAGACCCGGGTGCTGGTCGGGCGCGATCCGGCCGATCCCGACAAGCTGAAATCGGCGCCGTTTCCCGAGGAGATGCGGACCAAGTTTCTCGGAGGGTGAGGCGCTGCAACGGGTGCGACATGCGGCCGTCTTAAGGATGAATCTCTGTCGTGCTTTGGTCGACTGGTGAGACGTGATCTTCTCGTGTTCAATGCCAGGATCACGTTTGGACACATGTCGGCCGGTCGAGATCGAAGGCGCCCCGGATCAGGGGCGGGACTGCAAACAGGATCGGCGGATCACGAGCTGAACCGAAAAGATTGAGGGAGGATTGAATGAGAAAGGCCTATCTGGCGGCGGCTGGCGTCATCGCGATGCTGGCCTCTGCGCCGGCGCTGGCGCAGACCAGCGAAGTCACCATCGGCATCACCACCACCACCACGGGCCCGGGCGCCGCGCTCGGCATTCCCGAGCGCAATGCGTTGGAATTCGTGCCGAAGGAGATCGGCGGCGTGCCGCTGAAGGTGATCGTGCTGGATGACGGCGGCGATCCGACCACGGCGACCACCAACGCGCGCCGCTTCGTGACCGAGTCCAAGGCCGACATCATCATGGGTTCGGCGCTGACGCCGCCGACCATCGCGGTGTCCAACGTCGCCAATGAAGCCGGCATTCCGCATTTTGGCCTGGCGCCGTTCCCGGTCACGCCGGAGCGGATGAAGTGGTCGGTGGTGATGCCGCAGCCGGTGCCGATCATGGGCAAGGTGCTCTACGAGCACATGAAGGCGCATAACATCAAGACCGTGGGCTATATTGGCTATTCCGACTCCTACGGCGATCTCTGGTTCAACGACCTCAAGAACCAGGGCGTACCGATGGGCATCACGATTGTCGACGAGGAGCGCTTTGCGCGTCCCGACACATCCGTCACTGGCCAGGTGCTCAAGCTGGTTGCCGCCAATCCGGATGCGATCCTGATCGGCGCCTCCGGCACCGCGGCCGCGCTGCCGCAGACCGAGCTGCGCGAGCGCGGTTATCAGGGCCTGATCTATCAGACCCATGGCGCGGCGAGCATGGATTTCATTCGCATCGCCGGCAAGGCGGCGGAGGGCGTGATCATGGCCTCGGGCCCGGTGATGTCGCCGGAGACGCAGGACGACAGCGCGCTCACCAAAAAGCCCGGCCTCGAGCTCAACAAGGCCTATGAGGGCAAGTATGGCCCGAACAGCCGCAGCCAGTTCGCCGGCCATTCCTACGACGCGTTCGAGATCCTCAAGCGCGTGATCCCGACCGCGCTGAAGACCGCCAAGCCCGGCACGCCGGAGTTCCGCGAGGCGATCCGCCAGGCGCTGCTCTCCGAGAAGGATCTGGCGGCCTCCCAGGGCGTCTACAACTTCACCGAAAAGGATCGCTCCGGCCTCGACGACCGCGCCCGCATCATCCTGACCGTGAAGGACGGCAAATACATCCCGGCGAAGTGAGATCGAGGACCATATCAACATCAGAAAGGCCGGCTCGGTGAGCCGGCCTTTCGGCTATTAGGCCCGATCTTTTTGCTTTTCTGAAAGCCCGCCATGATCCCCACTCCCACCGGCGCCACCCGGCTCCACATCATCATCGGCGATCCGATCGCGCAGGTGCGCGCGCCGGCCGGCGTCAGCCAGGCGTTTGCGGAGCGCGGCAGCGATGCGATCCTCGTCCCGGTCCACGTCGCACCGGTTGATCTCGCCGGCGTCCTCGCGACGATGACGCAGGTGAAGAATCTCGATGGCATCGTCGCGACCATCCCGCACAAATTCGCCTGCTACCGCGCCTGCGCGAGTGCCACCGAGCGGGCGCATTTCATCGGCGCGGTCAACCTGATGCGGCGCAGCCCCGATGGCGGCTGGCATGGCGACATGGTCGATGGGCTGGGCTTCGTCGGTGCTGCGCGGGCCAAGGGCTTTGATCCGAACGGCACCCGCGCGCTGCAGATCGGCGCCGGCGGCGCCGGATTGGCGATTGCGCTGGCGCTGATCGATGCGGGCGTGTGTGAGCTCGCGATTCACGACAGCGATGCCGGGCGGCGTGATGCGCTGATCGCGCGCCTCAATGAGCGCGGCAAAGGCCGGGCGCTGATTGGCGCGATGGATGCAACCGGATTCGACATGGTGGCGAACGCGACGCCGGCCGGCATGCAGCCCGGCGATCCCCTGCCGGTCGACATGGCCACGGTGAGCCCGTCAGCCTATTGCGGCTGCGTGATCACGCGTCCCGAGGTCTCGCCGTTCATCGCCGCCGCGCGTGAGCGCGGATGCCTGACGGCGACCGGCACCGACATGTACCGGGCGCTGGAGCGCGAGATGGTCGACTTCCTGCTGACGCGGGAGGCGCCATCCTGAGACCGCGCCTCACACCTTCGGCATCAGGCTCAGCTCGCAGCCGCCTCGGCGAAGCCGAGATAGCTCGCCGCGACGCGCGCGTCGGTCGCGATGTCCGAGGCCTTGCCATTCAGCACGAACTCGCCGAGCTCCATCACGTAGGCGCGGTCGGCGACCCTCAGCGCAGCCTTGGCGTTCTGCTCGACCAGTAGCACCGAGACGCCTTCTTCGCGCAGCTTGGCGACGATCTCGAAGATCCCGGCGACGATGATCGGCGCCAGCCCGAGGCTCGGCTCGTCCAGCATCAGCATCTTCGGCGCGCCCATCAGCGCGCGACCCATCGCGAGCATCTGCTGCTCACCGCCCGACAAGGTGCCGGCGAGCTGCTTGCGCCGTTCCTTCAGCTTCGGGAACAGCGTGTAGACGTGCTCGAAGCCTCTCGCAGCATGCGCCTTCGACATTCTGAAAGCGCCGAGCTGCAGATTGTCCTCGACGTTCATGGTCGCGAACAGCTCGCGATGCTCCGGCACCAGACAGAGGCCGCGTGCGACGCGGTCTTCGATCTCGTAGCGGGCCAGGTCCTCGCCCAGGAACGAGACGCGGCCCTTGAGCGGAAACACGCCCATGATGGCGCTGAGCAGCGTCGTCTTGCCGGCGCCATTGGCGCCGATGATGGTGACGATCTCGTTCTCGGCGACGGTGAGCGAGACGGACCTGACCGCTTCGACCTTGCCGTAGGAGACATGGGCGTCGGTGACTTCCAGCAAGGTGCTCATGCGGTGGCTCCGAGATACGCCTTGATCACCTCGGGATTGGTCTTGATCGCGGCAGGTGTGCCCTCGGCGATCTTGGTGCCGAAATCGAGCACCACGATGCGGTCGGCGAGATCCATGACGAAGCCCATGTCGTGTTCGACCAGCAGCACCGACATGCCGCCGGCGCGGAGGTCGCGCAGCAGCGCGCCAAGGCGCTGCTTCTCCATGTGGCGCAGACCCGCGGCCGGCTCGTCGAGCAGCAGCAACATCGGATCGACGCACAGCGCACGGGCGATCTCGACGATGCGCTGCTGTCCTAGCGACAGCGAGCCGGCGAGCTGGTGCATCTGGTCGCCGAGCCCGACGCGCTCGATCTGGCGCGCGGCCTCCGCGAGCAGCTTGGCTTCGTCGCCGCGGTCGAGCCGGAACATGCTGGAGAGCGCATTGGAATGGCCGCGCAGATGCGCGCCGATCGCGACGTTTTCCAGCACCGTCATGTCCGGTACCAGCTTGACGTGCTGGAAGGTCCTGGAAATGCCGAGCTTGACGACGTCCTGCGGCGGGGCGTTGCCCACGGCCTTGCCGAGCACGGAGATGTTGCCGGAGGTCGGCGGCAGCACCCCGGTGATGAGGTTGAAGGTCGTGCTCTTGCCGGCGCCGTTGGGGCCGATCAGCGCCACGATCTCGCGGGCCTGGACGTCGAACGAGACGTTGTTGACCGCAACCACGCCGCCGAACTGTTTTCGTGCGTTGTCGACCTGCAGCAGCACGCTCGGCGCCGAGGCGGAGCGCGCCCGGGCCGGCAGCGCGATCGAGGTGTCGGGCTTCTTGGCGAGCGGCTTGAACGGCAGCCGCGCGGTCAGCCAGGGCCACAGGCCGGTCGGCGCAAGCTGCAGCAAGGTGACGAGGAGGATGCCGAACACAATAGTCTCGAGCTGGCCCTCGCCATGCAGCAGCAGCGGGAGGTAGCTCTGCAGCACCTCCTTCAGGATCACGACGATCGCCGCGCCCAGCACGCCGCCCCAGACATAGCCGGCGCCGCCGACGACCGCGACGAACAGATATTCGATGCCGGCCTGGGCGCCGAACGGCGTCGGGTTCACCGCGCGGGTGAAGTGTGCATAGAGCCAGCCGGACAGGCCGGCGAGCACAGCCGCATAGATGAACACCAGCAGCTTGGCGCGCGGCGAGTAGACGCCGAACGCCTCGGCCGCGATATGGCCGCGGCGCAGCGCGCGGATGGCGCGGCCGGTGCGCGAGTCCAGCAGGTTCATCGTCAGCAGCGCCGCGATCAGCACAGCGGCCCAGATCGCGAAATAGATCGTGCCGGGATCGAGCATTTTGAGGCTGCCGATCGAGAGCGGTGGGATGCCGGAGATGCCGTCATTGCGGCCCAGGAAGGCGAGCTTGCTGAACAGATAATACAGGCCGAGACCCCAGGCGAGCGTGCCGAGCGGCAGGTAGTGCCCGGACAGCCTGACGGTGACGAGGCCGAGCAGCACCGCTGCGAGGCCCGACACCAGCAGCGACAGCGGCAGGGTCAGCCAGGGCGAGACGCCATACTGCGCCGACAGCACCGCGGTCGTGTAGGCGCCGAAGCCAACGAAGGCGGCCTGGCCGAACGAGGTGAGACCGCCGACGCCGGTCAGGAGCACGAGGCCCATCGCGACCAAGGCGGACAGGCCGATATTGTCGAGCAGCACGATCCAGAACGGCGGCATGCCCGGAATGAACGGGATCGCCGCCATGATGACGGCAAAGATGATCAGAGGCCAACGCTCACGCACGGCTCAATCCTTCTCTTCTTCGACCGCGGGCGCGGCGAGCGAACGCAGCAGCAGAACCGGGATCAGCAGCGTGAAGACGATGACTTCCTTGAAATTCGAGGCGTAGAACGAGGAGAAGGCCTCGACGATGCCGACCACAAGGGCAGCAACAGCGGTCAGAGGATAGCTGATCAGGCCGCCGATGATCGCGGCGATGAAACCCTTCAGGCCGATCAGGAAGCCGGTGTCGTAATAGAGTGTCGTGATCGGGACGATCAGGATGCCGGAGAGCGCGCCGATCGTGGAGGCCAGCAGAAAGGCGATCTGGCCGGACAGCGTGGTGCGGATGCCGACGAGACGGGCGCCGAGCCGGTTGACGGCGGTGGCGCGCAGCGCCTTGCCGTACAGGGTCAGGCCGAAGAACAGCCAGAGGCCGACGATGAAGGCGATGGTGATGCCGTAGACCGCCATGCCCTGGCCGGTGAAGCGCAGCGAGCCGAGCGTCGCGCTGGCGGTGAGCAAGGTCGGGCCGCGCTGGCCCTCGGCGCCGAAGAACAGCAGGCCCAGGCCCTGCAGCGCCAGATGCACGCCGACCGAGGCGATCAGCAGCACCAGGACCGAGGTGTGGGCGAGCGGCTGGAACACGATGCGGTACAGCGACAGGCCGATGCTGGCCACGATCAGCAGCGACAGCACCAGGCTGACGCCGGCTGGCATGCGCTGGTCGGCGGCCCATAGGCTGGCCAGCAGAACGACCACCGGAAAGACCACGTTGAGGCCGAACGTTCGCGCGACTTTCGGCGCGTGCAGCGTCTTGCGCATCGCATAGAGGTCGAAGGCAAGGGCGATGAGGCCCATCACCACGGCAAGCTTCGCCGTGCCCGGCATGCGACCGGCGGCGAGCGAGGCGTAAGTGAGCGCGCCATAGGTGACGAATTCGCCCTGCGGGATCAGGATCACCCGGGTGACGGCAAAGACCAGCACCAGCGCCAGCCCGAGCAGGGCATAGATCGCGCCGTTGGTAATGCCGTCCTGCAACAGGAACAGCAAGATCGTTGTGTTCAAGACAGGACGCTCCCCCTCTGTGATGGCCGGATGCGGGCGGCGCCGCGCGCCTTCTCGCCGGCCGGGCAGTTGAATTCGCCTGCCCGTGTTTGGTATAGTGGATAACAATTATCGATTATAATCTCAAGGCCGCTGTTCCGGCTGCGGCATTCGAGACCAGGGATGGAAGCAGGTGCGATGATCTTGGCGGATTGTGATGGCCGATAGTGCCAAACCCGTCAGCAGGCCCCACAGGGAAAGCCGAAAGGAAGCTGCCGTAGCCGTCGACGAGACGCAAGCGGTCCAGCTCGGCGAGCTTTCCGATCTGCTCGGCTATGTGCTGAAACGGGCGCAGTTGAAGGTGTTCGAGGACTTCCTGCGCTGCGTTGCACCGCTGCAGCTGACGCCGGCCCAGTTCTCGGTGCTGCTGCTGCTCGACGGCAATCCCGGCCGGAACCAGACCGAGATTGCCAATACGCTGGGCATTCTCAGGCCGAATTTCGTTTCGCTGCTGGACAGCCTGGAAAGCCGCGAGCTCTGCTCGCGGGTCCGCTCGGCCAATGACCGGCGCTCGCACATCCTGATGCTGACCGACAAGGGCAGAACCGTGCTGGCGCGCGCCAAGAAGCTGGTCGTGACCAAGCACGAGGCGCGGCTGAACGAACTGCTCGGTCCGGACGGCCGCGAGACGCTGCTGGCGATGCTGACGAAGATCGCAGAGGAGTTCTGAGGGCGCCGAGCGGGCGCCCTCAATCGACCAGGATCACACGCACGTCGTTGACATTGGTCAGCGTCGGGCCGGTCTGCAGCAGGCCGCCGGTTGCCGCGAAGAACGCGGTGGCGTCATTGTTGGCGAGATAGGCCTGCGGATCCAGGTGCTGCGCCCGCATCGCTGCGATGACCTCGGCATCGACCAGCGCGCCGGCCGGATCGGAGGCGCTGCCGCCGCCACCATCGGCGCCGTCGGTGTCGCCGGCGAGCGCCGCGACGCCCTCCATGTCCTTGAGCAGGTCGGCCAATGCGAGGGCATATTCCTGGTTGGGTCCGCCGCGGCCCTGGCCGCGCACCGTCACCGTGAGCTCGCCGCCGGAGATGATCGCCATGCGGCGGCCGAGCGCGCGCGCCTCGCGCGCCAGCTTGGCGTGATCGGCCGCGACCTCGCGCGCCTCGCCCTCGAGATCGGCGCCGAGGTCGAGCACGTCGTAGCCGGCGTTTTTGGCGCCGGCCACGGCAGCCTCCAGCGCGGAGGCGGGGCGCGCGATCAGCTCGAAAGAGGCGCGGGCGAAGGCGGCGTCGCCCGGCTTGCAGCTCTCATTGGCGGCATCATCCAGCGCACGGGTGATCGCCGGGTCGATATCGAGCCGATACTTCGCAATGATCGCGCGGGCATCGGCCAGCGTGGTCGGATCCGGCACCGTCGGCCCCGAGGCAATGGCCGAGGGATCGTCATGCGGCACGTCGGAGATCGCGAGCGTCACGATCTCGGCCTTCTGCCCGGCCCGGGCCAGCCGGCCGCCCTTGATGCGCGACAGATGTTTCCTGACGGTGTTGATCTCGCCGATTGGAGCGCCCGAGCGCAGCAGCGCACGGGTCAGCTGCTGCTTCTGCATGAAGCTCACGCCATGCGCCGGCGCAATCCAGTTGGCGGAACCGCCGCCGGACAGCAGCACCAGCATGAGGTCGTCGGTCTCTGCGGTTGCGGCGAGCTGCAGGGTCTCGTCGGCGGCCTTCAGGCCGGCCTCGTCCGGCATCGGGTGGCCGGCTTCGATCACCTTGACCCGACGGGTCGGGACGCCATGGCCATGACGCGTGGTGGCGATGCCCGCCAGCCGCGCCGGATCGACCCTGAGCGTGTCGAGGTAGTGCCGCTCGGCGGCGACCGCCATTGCGGCCGCGCCCTTGCCGGCGGCGAGACAGATGATCCGCCCCTTCGGAGCGGCCGGCAGATAGGCCGGCAGCACGATGTCGGGATGAGCGGCGGCGACCGCGGCATCAAAGATGGCGCGCAACAACGGACGGCGGCTGCTCATGCGGCGCCGCCCGCGTCGGTGCGACGGCTTACTTCAGCTCGCCGTTCATGACCTCGCCGAACAGCTGCCACCGCTCGCCCTTGAACTGCATCAGCTGCAACTGCTCGATCGGCTGGAAATCGTCGGGCCCCGTGGTCAGCGTGACACCGGGCAGGAGCCCGCCTTGCGCAAACTGCTTCAGGCTTGCCGCCTGTTTCATGACGTTGGCGCGGGTCAACTCGTCGCCGCATCGCTTCAGCACCTCGACCATTGTGGTGGCGATGTTGTAGCCGGTCAGCGCCGACGAATCCACGGGATTGATTTCGGGCAGATATTTGGCCAGCAGCTCCTTGAACGCGCCCAGGCCTGGGTCATTGGCCCATTGCGGATCGGATGCATCCTTGGCGTAGGCGGCCGAGATCACGCCTTGTGAATTCTCGACACCGGCCGGCCTCATCACCGCCGCCGTCGAGGCGCTGACATTGGAGATGATCGTGAGCGGTTTCCAGCTCATCTCGCCGAGCTTCTTGATCGCCTGGGCGCCGGATTTCGGCGTCGTGAACAGCACCACGATGTCGGGATTGGCCGACTTCATCTTGACGATGTGCGACTCCACCGTGGGCTCGGCGATCTCGTAGCTCTCCTCCAGCACCAGCCGCGATGGATCCCCGAGCCCGTCCTTGAGGCCCTTGAGATAGTCCTTGCCCATGTCGTCGTTCTGATAGAGCACCGCGATCTTGCCGCTCGGCTGCTGGGCGGTGAGATATTTGGCGTAGATACGGGCCTCCGACTGGTAGCTCGGCAGCCAGCCCATGGTCCAGGGGAAGGTCTTCGGCTCGTTCCACTTGGTGGCGCCGGTCGCGACGAACAGCTGCGGCACCTTCTTGGCGTTGAGATATTTCTGGATCGCCGTGTTGGGCGCGGTGCCGAGCACGCCGAACAGGAACAGCACCTCGTCGCTCTCGACCAGCTTGCGCGCCTGTTCCACCGTCTTGGGCGGCGAATAGGCGTCGTCATAGGAGATGAAATTGATCTTGCGGCCGTTGATGCCGCCCTCGTCATTGACCTTCTTGAACACCGCGCTCATCGCCTTGCCGACCGAGCCATAAGCCGATGCCGGGCCGCTATAGGGCACGATGTTGCCGATCTTGATCTCGGCGTCGCTGGCGCCGGTGTCGTACTTCTTGTCGGCATGAGCGCCGCCCGCGGCTGCGCCGACCAGGGCGAGGCCGAGCAGGCTGGAGACGGTGCGGCGGGTGAGGGCAGTGGTCACGTGGGGGACTCCTTATGGGCCTTGGAGCTTGGCCTTGTTGTTGGATCCGCCCGCAGCGCGGGCGACTCGTTTCACTCCGAACGCGTGCCCATAGCGCAGCCGCGCGCGCAGCGTAACCGCTGCCGCTGCATGACCGCCGGTCGTTCCATTCCTAGCTTAAGAAATGATGGTCAAAGACAGCAGATATCTTCGGAGACGCAGCCTCCTGCGGCGTGACGCCGCAGGAGTTTTATGCGTTCTCCGGCTCAGCCGCCGACATCGGCCGAGATGACGTCGCCGAACAGTTCCCACTTCTCGCCTTTGAAGCGCATCAGCTGCAACTGGCTCACGGGTGCGAAGTCGGTCGCCGAGGTGTTGATCGTGATGCCCGGCAGCAGCATCTCAGTCCGGAAACTGCGCAAGGATGCCGCCTGCTTCATCACGTTCTCACGGGTGAGGTCGTCGCCGCACTGCTTCAGGACCTGCACCAGGGTCTGCGCCACGCCGTAGCCGACAACGGCGCCGCCGTCGAGCTTGTCGCCCTCCGGAAAATCCTTGGCCATGAAATCCAGGAACTGCTTCATTCCGGCGTCGTCCTTCCACTGCGGATCGGACACATCCTTCAGATAGGCAGCGGAGATGATCTCCTGCGCGTTCTCGAAACCGGCCGGCTTCAGCACGCTGCCGACCGAGGCCGAGACGTTGTTGAGCAGGTGCAGCGCCTTCCAGTCGATCTCCTTCACCTTCTTGATCGCCTGCGCGGCGAATTTCGGCGTCGTGATGTTCATGAAGACGTCGGCGCCGGTCGATTTCAGCTTGACGATGTGGCTGTCGATCGTGGGCTCGGTGGTCTCGTAGCTCTCCTCCATCACGATCATGCTGGCGGCCTTGGCGCCGAGCCCGTCCTTGAGGCCCTTGAGATAGTCCTTGCCGTAATCGTCGTTCTGGTACAGCACCGCGATCTTGGCGCCGGGTTTCTCCTTCAGGAGATATTTGGCGTAGATCCGCGATTCGGCCTGGTAGCTCGGCTGCCAGCCCATGGTCCACGGGAAGTTGGATGGATCGTTCCACTTGGTGGCGCCGGTCGCGACGAACAGCTGTGGCACCTTCTTGGCGTTCATGTATTTCTGAATCGCGCTGTTCGACGGCGTGCCGAGCGAGTTGAAGATCAGGAGCACCTCGTCGCTCTCGACCAGCTTGCGCGCCTGCTCGACCGCTTTGGGCGGGGAATAGGCGTCGTCATAGGAGACGAAGTTGATCTTGCGGCCATTGATCCCGCCTTCGGCGTTGATCTTCTTGAAGTAGGCGGCCTCCGTCTTGCCGATGATGCCGTAGGCCGAGGCCGGCCCGCTATAGGGCATGATGTTGCCGATCTTGATCTCGGTGTCGGAGGCGCCGGTGTCATATTTCTTGTCCGCGGCGAATGCGCTGCTCGAGGCGAGGACGATGGCTGCGGCGGAGGCGAGGGCTGCCCTGCGCGTGATCATCATGGTGCGTATCTCCCGTGTTGGTTTTTGGACGACGTGTCGCGGCTTCCTTGTCGAAAGCTCTTGTTTGGACGGGAACTATAGCAGAGCTGGTGCGGCACGGCTGCGACATCACGGCACGGTCCGTGCTTTATCGGACCGCACCGCGCAGATCGGTGCAGGTGCGAGATACGCACGCAATTTCGGCGAGTAAGTGCTTTGCAAGAACAGCTTGAGGTCAGCGAGGCGGTGTATATTCACCGCTCATTGAGGCACAACGCAGTCATGAAAAAGCCCTCCGCGCCGACAGCGCGAAGGGCCAGTGAAGATCGGCACCGCTTTCTGTGGCGATGCGCGATTACTCGATGGCGCCGCTGATCGCCTCGCCGAACAACTCCCATTTCTCGCCCTTGAACCGCATCATCTGCAGCTGGTCGATCGGGGCGAAGTCGGTCGCCGAGGTGTTGATCTTGACGCCGGGGAGCAGGGTATCCGGCGTGAAATCCTTCAGGCTGGCCGCCTGCTTCATGACGTTGGCGCGAGTCAGATCGTCACCGCACATCTGCAGCACCTTCACCAGCGTCTGTGCCGCGCCATAGCCATACACCACCGAGCTGTCGAGCTTGTTGGCGTCGGGATAGTACTGCTGCAGGAACTCGAAGAACTTTTTCATGCCGGGATCGTTGTCCCACTGTGCGTCGGCAGCGTCCTTGGCATAGGCCGCCGACAGGATGCCCTGCGAGTTCTCGAAGCCGGCCGGCTTGATGACGCTGCCGACCGAGGCCGACACGTTGACGACGAGATGCAGCGGATGCCAGTCGATCTCGGCCAGCTTCTTGATCGCCTGCGCAGCGAACTTCGGCGTCGTGACGCTGAAGAACACGTCGGCGCCCGACGCCTTCAGCTTGACGATGTGGCCGTCGATCGAGGGCTCGGAGGTCTCGTAGCTCTCCTCCATGACGATCATGCTCGCGGCTTTGTCTCCGAGACCGTCCTTGAGGCCCTTGAGATAGTCCTTGCCAAAATCGTCGTTCTGGAACAGCACGCCGATCTTGGCGCCCGGTCTGTCCTTCAGCAGGTACTTGGCGTAGATGCGGCCTTCGCTCTGGTAGCTCGGCTGCCAGCCCATGGTCCACGGGAAGTTCTTCGGATCGTTCCACTTGGTGGCGCCGGTGGCGACGAACAGCTGCGGTATCTTCTTGGAGTTGAGATATTTCTGGATCGCCGAGTTGGAGGGCGTGCCGAGCGGGTTGAAGACCAGCAGCACCTCGTCGCTTTCCACCAGCTTGCGCACCTGCTCGACCGCCTTGGGCGGCGAGTAGGCGTCGTCGTAGGTGGTGAAGGTGATCTTGCGGCCGTTGATGCCGCCTTCGGCGTTGATCTTCTTGAAATACGCCTCCTCGGTCTTGCCGATCACGCCATAGGCGGATGCGGGTCCGCTATAGGGCATGATGTTGCCGATCTTGATCTCGGTGTCGGATGCGCCGGTGTCGTATTTCTTCTGGGCGAGTGCTCCGCCCGAGGTGACGGCGATGACCGCCGTCGCGAGCGCGGCGATTCGTAGTTGTTGCATCACGTGCAAGATGTCCTCCTTAGGTCTTACGGACTTTGCTCAGCAGCTGCTGAGCCACCATCGCCACCTGCCGCGCGCCGTGCGGCACGAGGAAGATGATGAGGAACAACAGGACGCCGAATACCGCGCCGGAAAGGCCCTTGGAGATGCCCTCGGCGATGTTCGGAACGAAGATGATGAAGGCGGCGCCGATGAAGGAGCCGGGCAGCCAGCCGACGCCGCCGACCACCATGCCGAGGAACAGCGAGATGGCGAGGACGATGGTGTAGCTGTCGGGCGCGACGAACTGAACCGCGATGGCGCCGAGGCCGCCGGCCACGCCGGTGATGCCGGCGCTGACGCCGAACGCCAGCGTCTTGTAGGTAGCGACGTCGATGCCCATCGCGGAGGCCGCGATCTCATTGTCGCGGATCGCCATGAAGGCCCGGCCGGAGCGCGAGCGCAGCAGGTTGACCGAGAAGATGTAGATCGCGATCGTGATCGCCAGCGTGAAGTAGTACAGCCACATGTCCTGCGACATCGGCAGGCCGAACGGCGCATCCGGCTTGGTCACGACCAGGCCCTGCACGCCGCCGGTCCAGTGCTCGAAGAAGCCGAGCTTGAGGATCTGCGGCATGGCGGTGGCGAGCGCGAAGGTCGCCAGCGCCAGGTACACGCCGGACAGCCGCAGCGCCGGCTGGCCGAACAGGAAGCCGAAGCCGAAGCAGACGACGCCGGCGATCGGCAGGGTCAGCGCGTAGTTGATATTGTACTGCTCCATCAGGATCGCCGACGTATAGGCGCCGACGGCATAGAAGGCGCTCTGGCCGAGCGAGAACTGGCCCGAGCCGCCCGTCAGGATGTTCAACGCCAGCACGGCGAGGCCATAGATGAGCAGCATCGTCATCTGGAAGATGATGAAGTTCTTGACGAACAGCGGCACGACGAGGAGCAGCAGCACGACGACGAAGGCCGTGCCGGAGCTGAGGGTCATGGCCCGCTTCGGAACCGCCTCGACCGCGGGCGCCTGGGATGCGACTTGCTCGATTGCGCTCATGATCAGACTCGCTTCACGATGTTGCGGCCGAACAGACCGGCGGGTTTGACGACCAGGACGGTGATGATCAGGGCCAGCGCGATCGGGAGCTTCATCTCATTGCCGACATGGGGGATGTAGGTGCCGGCGAGGTTCTCGAAGATGCCGACGAGGAAGCCGCCGAGCACGGCGCCGAACGGGCTGGTGAGCCCGCCCAGCACCGCCGCGGCGAAGCCGTAGATCAGGACGCCGCCCATCATATTGGGCTCGAGAAAGACCACCGGCGCGATCAGCATGCCGGCGATCGAGCCGATCGCCGCCGCCATGCCCCAGCCGAGCGCGATCATCCAGGAGGTGTTGATGCCGACGAGCCGCGCGGATTCAGGAACCGAGGCCGCCGCCCGCATCGCGAGGCCGATGCGGGTGTACTGGAAGAACACGTAGAGGCCGATCAGCAGCAGCACGGTGATGCCGATCATGCCCGCCTGATGGGTCGAGATCAGCTGGCTGCCGAGGAACGGTGTCGAGCCGAACGGCGTCGGATATTGCTTGATCGTGAAGTCCCAGATCAGCCCGGCGCAGGAGTTGATGATCGAGAACAGCGCGATGAAGCCGGCGACCTGGGTCAGGATCGGCGCCTTTGCCAGCGGCTTGAACAGCACGCGCTCGATGACGATGCCGCCGGCGAAGGAGAACGCCAGGGTGAGCACGAAGGCACCCCAATAGGGCACGCCCCATTGCATCAGCTGCCACGACACAAAGGTCGAGAACATCGCCATCTCGCCTTGCGCGAAGTTGAGATGGTCGATCGCCTGGTAGATCATCACGACCGCGAGCGCCATGCAGGCATAGATCGCACCGGTCGCGATTCCGGCCAGGACCTGGTTGGTGAAAAGCTCCATTGTCCCGACTCCGTCAGTAGCCCAGATAGGATTTGCGGACGTTCTCGTCCTGCGCGATGTCCTTGGCCGCGCCGGACATAACGATGCGGCCGGTCTCGATCACATAGGCCTGGTCGGCGAGCTCCAGCGCGAGTTGCGCGTTCTGCTCGACGACGAGGATCGACACCTTCTCGTCCCGGTTGATCCTGCCGAGGATCTGGAAGAGATCGCGCACGACCAGCGGCGCCAGTCCGAACGACGGCTCGTCCAGCAACATCAGGCGCGGCCGCAGCATCAGCGCGCGGGCCACCGCCAGCATCTGCTGCTCGCCGCCAGACAAGGTGCCGGCCTGCTGGGTGTGTCGCTCCTTCAGCTTCGGAAAGTAGCCATACATGCGCTCGATGTCGGAGCTGATCGCCTTGTCGGTCCGGGTGATCGCGCCGAGCTGCAGGTTCTCCTCCACGGTCATCGTGGTGAAGGTGCCGCGGCCCTGCGGCACATGGGCGATGCCGAAGCGGACGATGCTCTCGGTCGATTTGTTGTTGAGCGGCTTGCCGTCGAACTCGATCGCTCCGGTGGAGCGGACCATGTTGCAGATCGCGCGCAGCGTGGTGGTCTTGCCGGCGCCATTGGCGCCGAGCAGCGTCGTCAGCGAGCCTTCGTTGAGGGAGAAAGAGAGGCCGTGCAGGGCCTGGACCTGGCCGTAATAGGCGCGCAGATCCTTGACGTTGAGAAGCGGCGTCATTGATCCTTGCTCCCGAGATAGGCCTTGATGACGTCGGGGTCGGCCTGCACCTGGGCGGGTGTGCCCTCGGCCAGCTTGCGGCCGAAATTGAGCGCGACGACGTGGTCGGCGATCGACATCACGAGTCCCATGTGATGCTCGACCAGCAGCACCGTGATCTTACGGTCGTCGCGGATGCGACGGATCAGGTCGCCGAGGACATAGACCTCCTCGTGGTTGAGACCACCCGCGGGCTCGTCGAGCAGCAGGATCTTCGGATCGGCCGCCAGCGCGCGCGCCAGCTCGACGCGCTTCTGGGTGCCGAAAGGCAGGCCGGAGACGGTGCGGTGGGCGACGCTTTCGAGATCGAGATAGGCCAGGATCTCCTGCACCTTGGTGTTCACCGCGGATTCGCTGCGCCTGATCCAGGCGAGCCGCAGCGAATCGGAGATGATGTCGCTGGAGGTGCGAGCATGCGTGCCGACGCGCACATTGTCGAGCACGGAAAGGTTTGGAAACAACGCGACGTTCTGGAACGTCCGCCCGATGCCGATCTCGGCGATCCTGTGCGGCGGCCGCGACAAAATGCTGCGGCCTTCCATCAGGATGTCGCCGGCGGACGGCTGATAAAGCCGACTCAGGCAGTTGAACAGCGTGGTCTTGCCGGCGCCGTTCGGGCCGATCAGTCCGAGGATCTGTCCCTGGTGCATGTCGAACGACACGCCGGCGAGCGCAACGATGCCGCCGAACACGACGTTGACGTCACGCACTGCGAGCAGCGGATCGCTGCTGCGAGCGAGTTGCGCCTGCGTCATGTCGTCTCGCCCACCATGACGATCAGCGAAACGGAAGGATGCTGCGCCGGAACGGCGTGACCATGCAGGCTATCTGATACCCTCGGCAATACGGGCAAGTTTTCCTCCTGGCTTCTGCTTTTTGCTTGGTTCTTTGTTTGGCTGATTAGTTGCCGGCGCCAAACCGCCGACCGCCGCTTCGATGTTTCTTACCATCGCGAGCAGACGAGGTCCAATGTCGGTCCGCAGCCGCTCTTCCGTGAAGCGGAATGCAGGCGCGCCGCAATTGAACGCGTAAGGGCCAGTTCCGTCGTTGAGCTTCAGCGCGACGCCCACGGCATGGACGTCGTCCTGCCACTCGCCGGCCGAGATCGTGAAGCCGTAGCGGGCGACGGTCTCGCCGGACCGTTCGATGCCCTCGCGGATCTTCGGCCAGCGGTTGCCGTAGTGCTCGCGCAGCTCGCGCATCAGCACGGTGCGCTCCTCCTCGGCCAGCGCCCAGATATAGGCCCGTCCCATCGCGGTCGTCGCGATCGGGATGCGGGATCCGACGTCGAGCTGAACATTGACGACGCCGTGACGGCTCTGCCCGATATAGATCATGCTGAGACGGTCGCGGCCGCCGATCGCCACCGCGCCGCCGGTCTCGCGCATCAGCTGCTCGCGGAACGGCTCGGAGAGATGGCGCACGCCGAGATTGGCGAGCGCGGCATAGCCGAGCAGGAGGGCGGACGGCGCCAGCTGATATTTCTCGAAGCGGGGGACCGGGGTGAGATAGCCGAGCTTGGTCAAAGTGTAGGTCAGCCGGGACACGGTGGCCTTGGGCAGGTTGGTGCGCGCGGCGATCTCCTGGTTGCCAAGCAGTCCGTCATTGGGCCTGAAGGCCCTGAGCACCTCGAGGCCGCGCGACAACGCAACGACGAAGTTGCGATCGGTCGCAGCTTTCTTCCCTGGGCGTTTCATGTCATCGGCTATTGATTGAGAGCCTCGTTGACAACGCTCGTGCTTCAAAATAACCCTGGCTGTCAAGATGTGGAATTAGATTTCGCACTGCGGAATTGAGCCTCGGCAGCGACTAGACGCAAGCAAGGCTGATACTCCGCGCAAATGAAGAGCCAAGAATTCGCCGGGGCATTAACCGGCAACAAAGAAACGACATCCCAAGGAGCCTAGCGTGAGCGAAGTGGCAAAGCTTGATCGTCATGATATCGTCGGCATCGTCACCATCGACAGTCCGCCCGTCAATGCGCTGAGTGCCGCAGTTCGCGGCGGTATCCTGGACAACGTCAAAGCGGCCATTGCTGATCCCAATATCAAGGTCATCGTTCTGACCTGTGGCGGGCGCACCTTCATCGCAGGCGCCGACATCACCGAGTTCGGCAAGCCGCCGAAGCCGCCGGCGCTCAACGACGTGCTGAGCACGATCGAGAACAGCCCCAAGCCGGTGATCGCCGCTATTCATGGAACGGCGCTGGGCGGTGGTCTCGAGGTGGCGCTGGCCTGTCATTATCGTGTCGCCACCAAGGACGCGAAGCTCGGCCTGCCCGAGGTGAAGCTCGGCCTGCTGCCGGGGGCGGGCGGAACGCAGCGCCTGCCGCGGGCCGTCGGTCCGGAACTCGCCGTGAAGATGATCGTCGGTGGTGATCCGATCGGGGCCGCGGAAGCGCACAAGGCGGGGCTGATCGAGGAGATCGTCGAGGGGCCCGCGTCGGGGGGCGAAGCCTTTGCGCGCAAGGTGGTGGCGGAGAACCGTCCGCTGCGCAAGCTGCGCGACGATGATTCCAAGCTGGCGGCGGCCAAGGCGGACCGTTCGATCTTCACCAATGCGGTCGCAGCGATCACCAAGAAGTCGCGCGGCCTGGAAGCGCCGTTCGCTGCGGCCGATGCCGTCGGCTATGCGATCGACCTGCCGTTCGACGAGGGTTTGAAGCGGGAGCGCGAGGGCTTCCTCAAGCTGCTCACCAGCGACCAGTCCAAGGCGCAGCGCTACGCCTTCTTCGCCGAGCGCGAGGCCGCCAAGATCGCCGGCGTGCCCGAGGGCACCAAGGGCCGCAAGGTCGAGCGCGTCGCCATCATCGGCGCTGGCACGATGGGCGGCGGTATCGCGATGTCGTTTGCCAATGCCGGCATCCCGGTGACCTTGATCGAGACGGCCGAGGAGCAGCTGAAGCGCGGCTTGGGCGTCATGCAGAAGAACTGGGAAGCGACCGCCGCGCGCGGCGGCATCCCGGCGGATGCGCCCGCCAAGCGCATGGCGCTGATCGACGGCAAGGTCGGGCTCGAGAACGTCAAGGACGCCGATCTCGTCATTGAGGCGGTGTTCGAGACCATGGCCGTGAAGAAGGAAGTGTTCGGCAAGCTCGATCAATACGCCAAGCCCGGCGCGGTGCTCGCCTCGAACACCTCCTACCTGAACATCGACGCCATTGCCGCAGAGACCAGCCGTCCGCAGGACGTGCTCGGCATGCACTTCTTCTCGCCGGCGAATGTGATGAAGCTGTGCGAGATCGTCCGCGCCGAGAAGACGGCGCCGGACGCGCTGGTGACCGCCGTGTCGATCGCGCGCAAGATCGCCAAGGTGCCGGCCGTGGTCGGCGTCTGCGACGGCTTCGTCGGCAACCGCATGCTGGCGCAGCGTGGCAAGCAGGCCGAGAAGCTCTTGTTCGAAGGCGCGCTGCCGCAGCAGGTCGACGCCGTCGTCACCAAGTTCGGCATGCCGATGGGCCCGTTCGCGATGGGCGATCTCGCCGGTCTCGACATCGGCTGGCGCTCGCGCAAGGACCGCGGTATCAAGAGCGAAATCGCGGATGCGCTGTGCGAAGCCGGCCGTTTCGGCCAGAAGACCGGCAAGGGCTACTACAAATACGAGTCCGGCTCGCGCGCGCCGTTGCCGGATCCCGACGTCGAGAAGCTGATCGACGAGACGCTCGCCAAGCTCGGCCTCAAGCGCCGCGCGGTCAGCGACGAGGAGATCCTCGAGCGCATGATGTACCCGATGATCAATGAGGGCGCGAAGATCCTCGCCGAAGGTATCGCGGCGCGTCCGTCGGACATCGATGTCGTCTGGCTGTACGGCTATGGTTGGCCGATCTATCGTGGCGGCCCGATGTACTGGGCGGACAGCGTCGGCCTGAAGCATATCGCCGAGCGCCTCACCTTCTATGCCAAGGAGACAAACGATCCGTCGCTGGAGCCGGCGCCGCTGCTCAAGAAGCTCGCCGACGAAGGCAAGACGTTCGCATCGCTGGCGAAGGAAACAAAGGCTGCATGATGCAGCCCGTTCGTTGCTACGTGCGCAAGTGCGCTCCCCTCCCCCACGCCGCAATCGCACAGCGATCGTCGGCAGCGGGGAGGGGGCGGGGGTGGGGGGCCACAACAGCGGTATCGCCTGTGGCCACCCCTCTCCCTGACCCTCCCCCACAAGGGGGCAGGGAACGGAAGCAGCGGGGCTGTCTTACGCCAACGAAAGTTGAGCTTGCATGACCCATCCCGGCGAACAGTTCTATCCGCAAGGCGTCCGCTGGGACGCGCCGATCGCGCGCGGCACCTTGCCGGAGCTGCTGGCGAAAGCGGTGAGCGACTTCGGCGATCGCGGCGCACTCGAATTCCGCGACCGTCCGATCAGCTTCAACGACCTCGCCGCTCTCGTCGACCAGGCAGCGGCCGCGTTCCTGCGTGCCGGCTTCGGCAGGGGCGCCTCGATCGCGCTGTTCCTGGGCAATTCGCCGGACCATCCGATCAATTTCTTCGGCGCGCTCAAGGCCGGCGCCCGCGTCGTGCATCTGTCGCCGCTCGATGGCGAGATCGCGCTGTCGCATAAGCTCAGCGACTCCGGCGCACGCATCCTGGTGACGTCAAATCTGTCGGCGCTGCTACCGATGGCGCTGAAGTTCCTGGCGAAGGGCCTGCTCGATCGCCTGATCGTGTGCGAGGACGATCATTGGGGCAAAGTCGGCACGCCGCAGACCGCGTTGCCGGACAACCCCGCCGTGATCACCCATCGCGCTTTCGTCGATGGCGCCGTTGTGCCCGCCGCATGGCCCGCCATTTCGCCCGACGACATCGCGCTGCTGCAATATACCGGTGGCACCACCGGCCTGCCGAAGGGCGCGATGCTGACCCACGGCAATCTTACCTCGGCGGTCTCGATCATCGAGATCTGGAGCCGCGCCACCCGCACGCGGAGCGAGGGCGGCGACCGCGTCATCTGCGTGCTACCGCTGTTCCACATTTATGCGCTGACCGTCGTGCTGCTGACCGCACTGCGCATCGGCAGCCTGGTATCGCTGCATCAGCGCTTCGATCTCGAAGCCGTGATGCGCGATATCGAGCACAAGCGCGCGACCTATTTTCCCGGCGTACCGACGATGTGGATCGCGATCGCCAACCTGCCCGATCTCGACAAGCGCGATCTGTCGTCGCTGACCAGCGTCGGCTCCGGCGGCGCGCCATTGCCGGTCGAGGTCGCCCGCATCCTGGAACGCCGCGTCGGCATGAAGCTGAAGAGCGGATGGGGCATGACCGAAACCTGCTCGCCCGGCACCAGCCATCCCAAGGAGGGACCGGACAAGCCCGGCTCGATCGGCATCGCGCTGCCCGGCATCGAGATGGACGTCGTGTCGCTCGAGGATTCAACCCGGGTGCTCGGCGTGAACGAGGTCGGTGAGATCCGCGTCAAGGGACCGAACGTGACCAAGGGCTACTGGAACCGGCCGGAGGAGACGGCGCAATCCTTCGTCGGTGACCATTTCCTGACCGGCGACATCGGCTATGTCGACGCCGACGGCTTCTACTTCCTTGTCGACCGCAAGAAGGACATGATCATCTCCGGCGGCTTCAACGTCTATCCGCAGATGATCGAGCAGGCGATCTACACCCATCCTGCGGTGCAGGAAGTCATCGTCATCGGCATTCCCGATACCTATCGCGGCGAGGCCGCGAAGGCCTTCATCAAGTTGCGCGACGGCTTTGCGCCGTTCCCGGTCGAGGATCTGCGCGAATTCCTCACCGGCAAGCTCGGCAAGCACGAACTGCCGGCCGCGGTCGAATTCGTCGACGAGCTGCCGCGCACGCCGGTCGGCAAGTTGTCACGTCACGAATTGCGCCAGCAGCAATCATCCACGTCTCACAGCAAACAATCGTAACACCAACAGGAGGTCGCCCATGACCGATGCCGTCATCGTTTCCACCGCCCGCACGCCGATTGGCAAGGCCTATCGCGGCGCGCTCAACGCCACCGGCGGCGCCACCCTGCTCGGCCACGCCATCGGCGAGGCGGTCAAGCGCGCCAAGGTCGATCCGGCCGAGGTCGAGGACGTCGTGATGGGCGCGGCCCTGCAGCAGGGCTCGACCGGCGGCAATATCGCGCGCAAGGCGCTGTTGCGCGCCGGCCTGCCGGTGTCGGTCGGCGGCACCACGATCGACCGCCAATGCGCCTCCGGCCTGCAGGCGATCGCGCTCGCCGCGCGCTCGGTGATCTTCGACGGTGTCGAGATCGCGGTCGGCGGCGGTGGCGAATCGATCTCGCTGGTGCAGAACGACAAGATGAATGCGTTCCAGGCCACCGATCCGGCGCTGCTGGAGATCAAGGGCGACGTCTACATGCCGATGATCGATACCGCCGAGATCGTCGCCAAGCGCTACGGCATCTCGCGCGAGCGCCAGGACGAATATGCCCTGGAAAGCCAGCGCCGCACGGCGGCCGCGCAGCAGGGCGGCAAGTTCAACGACGAACTGGCGCCGATCACCACCAAGATGGCGGTCACCGACAAGGCCACCGGCAACGTCTCGTTCAAGGACGTGACGCTGTCGCAGGACGAAGGTCCGCGCCCCGAAACAACCGCCGAAGGCCTTGCCGGTCTGAAGGCCGTGCGCGGCGACGGCTTCACCATCACCGCCGGCAATGCCAGCCAGCTGTCCGACGGCGCCTCGGCCTGCGTGATCATGAGCGATGCCGAGGCGGCCAAGCGCGGCCTGCAGCCGCTCGGCATCTTCCGCGGCTTTGTCTCGCATGGCTGCGAGCCCGACGAGATGGGCATCGGCCCGGTGTTCGCGGTGCCGCGCCTGCTGAAGCGCCACGGCCTGACCGTCGACGACATCGGCCTGTGGGAGCTGAACGAGGCGTTCGCCGTGCAGGTGCTGTATTGCCGTGACAAGCTCGGCATCGATCCGGACAAGATTAATGTCAATGGCGGCGCGATCTCGGTCGGCCATCCCTATGGCATGTCGGGCGCCCGCCTGACCGGTCATGCGCTGATCGAGGGCCGCCGCCGCAAGGCAAAGTATGCCGTCGTCACCATGTGCGTCGGCGGCGGCATGGGTGCCGCCGGCCTGTTCGAGGTGCTGCAGTAACAAATGATCGAAATCCCGCGCAACTCGCGCGGGATTTCCCACTGTCGTCCCGGGTAAGCTCGGGCGGGATTTAAAACAACTGTCGTCCCGGGCAAGCCTGCGAGCGCAACAGCGCTCGCGGGCGCAGACCCGGGACCCATACCGCGTGATGTTGCTTGGGCATTCTGGCAGACGCCTAGGCCCCCAACGACGGCTGGTGGTTATGGGTCCCTGCTTTCGCAGGGACGACAGCGGAGTGTGACGAGAGATCAGATACAAACGGGAGGATCCGATGGATCTTGCATTCACGAAGGAAGAGCAGGCGTTCCGCGAGGAAGTCCGGCAGTTCTTCAGGGACCACGTCCCGCCGGAGACGCGCCGCAAGATGATCGAGGGCCGCCATCTGTCGAAGGACGAGATGGTGACCTGGTGGCGCATCCTCAACAAGAAGGGTTGGGGCGTCTCGCATTGGCCGGTCGAGTATGGCGGCACCGGCTGGACGTCCGTGCAGCATTACATCTTCAACGAGGAGCTGCAGGCCTATCCGGCGCCGCAGCCGCTCGCGTTCGGCGTCAGCATGGTCGGCCCGGTGATCTACACCTTCGGCAATGAGGAGCAGAAAAAAAAGTATCTCCCGCGCATCGCCAATGTCGACGATTGGTGGTGCCAGGGCTTCTCGGAGCCCGGCTCGGGCTCCGACCTCGCTTCGTTGAAGACCAAGGCCGAGCGCCGCGGCGACAAGTGGATCATCAATGGTCAGAAGACCTGGACCACGCTCGCCCAGCACGCCGACATGATCTTCTGCCTGTGCCGCACCGATCCCTCCGCCAAGAAGCAGATGGGCATCTCCTTCATCGTCTTCAGCATGAAGTCGAAGGGCGTCACCGTGCGTCCGATCCAGACCATCGACGGCGGCCGCGAGGTCAACGAGGTGTTCTTTGACGACGTCGAGGTGCCCTACGAGAACCTGATCGGCGAGGAGAACAAGGGCTGGGATTACGCCAAGTTCCTGCTCGGCAATGAGCGCACGGGAATCGCCCGGGTCGGCGTCTCCAAGGAGCGCATCCGCCGTATCAAGGAGCTCGCGGCGAAGGTCGAATCCGGCGGTCGTCCGGTGCTGGAGGATCCGTCGTTCCGCGAGAAGCTCACGGCCTGCGAGGTCGAGCTGAAGGCGCTCGAGCTGACGCAGCTGCGCGTCGTCGCTGACGAGGGCAAGCACGGCAAGGGCAAGCCCAACCCGGCCTCCTCGGTGCTCAAGATCAAGGGCTCGGAGATCCAGCAGACCACGACCGAGCTGCTGATGGAGGTGATCGGCCCGTTCGCCGCGCCCTACGACGTCCATGGCGACGATGACAGCAACGAGACCATGGATTGGACCGCCCAGATCGCGCCGAGCTACTTCAACAACCGCAAGGTCTCGATCTACGGCGGCTCCAACGAGATCCAGCGCAATATCATCGCCAAGGCGGTGCTGGGGCTCTAGCCGAACTGGTCCGACAAAAACAGGTGTCGTCCCCCGCGCAGGCGGGGGACCCAGTACGCCGCGGCAGTCGTGATGAATCACAGGTGCCGGTGTTTACTGGATCCCCGCCCCGGGTGCGCAATTGCGCACAAGGCGGGGATGACGACGGAAAGAATGGCGACAGTGGCGCCCACAACAAACGCACGCGTTCGAGAGAGCAACTCACATGGATTTTGATCTTACCGAGGAGCAGCGTCTCCTCAAGGACAGCATCGACGGCCTGCTGGCGGATGCCTATGATTTCGACAAGCGCAAGCTGTACATGAAGGAGAAGGGCGGCTGGAGCAAAGCGATCTGGTCCAAGCTCGCCGAGCAGGGCCTGCTCGGCCTGCCGTTCTCGGAAGAAGACGGCGGCTTCGGTGCCGGCGGTGTCGAGACCATGATCGTGATGGAGGCGATGGGGCGCGCGCTCGTGCTCGAGCCGTATCTCGCGACCGTGGTGCTGTCAGGCGGCTTCCTGCGCCATGGCGGCTCGGCGGCGCAGAAGGCCGCGCATCTGTCTGGGATCATCGACGGCAGCAAGACATTCGCCTTCGCCCAGCTTGAGAAGCAGTCGCGCTACGACCTGTTCGACGTCGCCACGTCTGCCAAGAAAAGGGGCGACGGCTATGTCATCGACGGCGAGAAGTTCGTCGTGCTCAACGGTGAGAACGCCGATACCTTGATCGTCACGGCGCGCACCTCCGGCGGCCAGCGCGACAAGAGCGGCATCGGCGTGTTCATCGTGCCGGCCGATGCGAAGGGCGTCACCCGCAAGGGCTATCCGACCCAGGACGGCCTGCATGCCGCCGACATCAGCTTCACCGGCGTCGAGGTCGGTGCTGACAGCGTGATCGGCGACCCCGCGAACGGTCTGCCGCTGATCGAGCGCGTCGTCGACGAGGCCCGCATCGCGCTATGCGCCGAAGCCGTCGGCCTGATGGACGAGTCGCTCAAGACCACGGTCGAGTACATCAAGACGCGCAAGCAGTTCGGCGTCGCGATCGGCTCGTTCCAGTCGCTTCAGCACCGCGCGTCCGACATGTTCGTGGCGCTGGAGCAGGCGCGCTCGATGTCGATGTTCGCGACCATGGCCGCCGAATTCGACGACGCCAAGGAGCGCGCGACCTCGATCGCCGCGGCCAAGGTGCAGATCGGCAAGTCCGGCAAGTTCGTCGGCCAGCAGTCGATCCAGCTCCATGGCGGCATCGGCATGACCATGGAGGCCAAGATCGGCCACTACTTCAAGCGTCTTACGATGATCGAGACCACTTTCGGCGACACCGACTACCACATGCGCCGCGTCAGCGAGGCGGGTGGGTTGATCTGAGGAGCATTGTCGTTGCCGGGCTCGACCCGGCAACCCATCGCTCTGGCAAGAAGATGGATGCGCGGGTCAAGCCCGCGCATGACGAGCGAATCTTGTAGCCCGGATGAGCGCAGCGATATCCGGGTCATCCGCCGCAATACGTGTGAGCCCGGATGTCGCTGCGCTCATCCGGGCTACGTCTTGGTTGTTTGAGCCGTCATTGCGAGCGAAGCGAAGCAATCCAGGATCTCACGCGCGACTCTGGATTGCGTCGTCGCTTCCCTCCTCGCAATGACGCGGAGGAAGCAGATATGACCCCCAATCCCTTCAATCTCGCCGGACAGGTCGCCGTCATCACCGGCTCCAGCCGCGGCATCGGCCGCGCGTCGGCCGAACTGCTCGCGCAACTCGGCGCCAAGGTGGTGATCTCCAGCCGCAAGGCGGAGGCCTGCGAGGAGGTCGCGAACGGCATCCGCGCCAATGGCGGCGACGCCCACGTCATTCCTTGCAACATCTCGCGCCGTGCCGAGGTCGACGCGCTGATCGACGGCGCCGTCAAGCATTACGGCCAGGTCGACATCCTCGTCTGCAACGCTGCGGTCAACCCGTATTACGGCCCGCTGCTCGACATCTCCGACGAGGCCTTCGACAAGATCATGGCCTCCAACGTGAAGAGCAATCTCTGGCTCTGCGCCAAGGCGATCCCGCCGATGGCCGCGCGCGGCAAAGGCTCGGTCATCATCGTATCCTCGATCGGCGGGCTGCGCGGCTCGACCGTGATCGGCGCCTACGGCATCTCCAAGGCCGCCGACTTCGCGCTGTGCCGCAGCCTCGCCGGCGAGTGGGGCCCGCAGGGGGTCCGCATCAATTGCGTCGCACCTGGCCTGATCAAGACCGATTTCGCCCGCGCGCTGTGGGAGGATGACGCCCGCCTGAAGCAGCGCTGCGCCACCACGCCGCTGCGCCGCATCGGCGAACCGCATGAGATCGCTGGCGCCGTCGCCTACCTCGCCTCGGACGCCTCGACCTTCATGACGGGGCAGACCATCGTCGTCGATGGCGGCGTGACCACGGCGGCGGTGTAGCCTCTCTCGACACCAAGCGGCCGCGCAGACGGCAGTCTCCACCCTCCCCCTCCAGGGGAGGGTGGCAGCGCACATGCCGCGCCACCTTGACCTTCCCCCGCCAATCCGCTTGCTTGTCGCCCCAACGTCGTCAACCTCCCGGGAAGAAGCCCCCATGTCCTTCGTGCTGGCCATCGATCAGGGCACCACGTCCTCGCGCGCGATCGTGTTCCGCTCCGACATCTCGATCGCCGCTGTCGCGCAGCAGGAATTCCCGCAGCATTTCCCGGCCTCGGGCTGGGTCGAGCACGAGCCGGAGGACATCTGGACCTCGACGGTGATGACCTGCCGCGACGCGCTGGACAAAGCTGGGCTCAAGGCCAAGGACATCGCCGCGATCGGCATCACCAACCAGCGCGAGACGACCGTGGTGTGGGACCGCGCCACCGGCCAGGCGGTGCATCGCGCCATCGTCTGGCAGGACCGCCGCACCGCCGACATCTGCGCGAAGCTCAAGGCCGACGGCCATGAGCCTGACGTCAGCGCCAAAACCGGCCTGATCATCGATCCCTATTTTTCCGGCACCAAGGTCGCCTGGATACTCGACCACGTGCCGGGCGCGCGCGAGCGGGCCGAACGCGGCGAGCTCTTGTTCGGCACCGTCGATTGCTACCTGCTGTGGCGCCTGACCGGCGGGAAGGTGCACGCGACCGATGCCACCAATGCCTCGCGCACGCTGCTCTTCAACATCCACACCGGGCAGTGGGACGATACGCTGCTGAAGCTCTTGCGCGTGCCGCGCTCGCTGCTGCCCGAGGTGAAGGACTCGTCCGCCGAGTTCGGCACCACCACGCCCGACCTGTTCGGCGGCTCGATCAAGGTCTCAGGCATCGCCGGCGACCAGCAGGCGGCGACCATCGGCCAGGCCTGCTTCACGCCCGGCATGATGAAGTCGACCTACGGCACCGGCTGCTTCGCACTGCTCAACACCGGCGCCACGCCGGTGAAGTCGAACAACAAGCTGCTGACCACCATCGCCTATCAGCTGGGCGGCGTCAGGACCTACGCGCTCGAAGGCTCGATCTTCGTCGCCGGCTCGGCGGTGCAATGGCTGCGCGACGGGCTCGGCATCATCAAGCACGCCGCCGAGACCGGCCCGCTCGCCGACAAGTCCGACTCGATGCAGTCGGTCTATCTGGTGCCGGCCTTCGTCGGCTTAGGGGCGCCGTATTGGAATCCGCACGTCCGCGGCGCGCTGTTCGGCCTGACCCGCAACACCGGCCCGGCCGAGCTCGCGCATGCGACGCTCGAAAGCGTCTGCTACCAGACCTATGATCTGTGGGCGGCGATGCGCGCCGACTGGCCGGCTGCGTCGGCCGCGACCATCGTGCTCCGCGTCGACGGCGGCATGACCGCCTCCGACTGGACCATGCAGCGCCTCGCCGATCTGCTCGACGCGCCGGTCGACCGCCCGATGATCCAGGAGACCACGGCGTTAGGGGCCGCCTATCTCGCCGGCCTCAATGCGGGCGTGTATCCGGAGCCGGAGAAATTCGCCGACAATTGGCGGCTGGAGCACCGCTTCAAGCCGGCGATGAGCGCGGCGACGCGCCAGCGCAAGCTCGCCGGCTGGGCGCGCGCGGTGAAGGGCGTGCTGGCGAGCGACGAGGGCGAGTAGGGATGTCCATTCCCGACGGCCATTTCGATATCCCGCCCGGCAGGATCGCAGCCGTCGTGACCTCGCTCGAGATGCTGGCGCCGCCGGTGCTGCCGCCCCGATCCGGCCGGCAACTGGCGCGTTCGCCGCGTCGCGCAGCCCGGTCTCGACTGGTATCGCGACCTCTATGCCCGCGTCGGCCGCGAATGGCTGTGGTCGCAGCGGACGCGAATGAGCGATACGGAACTCGCCGCCACCATCTGCGTATCCGGTGTCGAGATCTATACGCTCGAACACGGCGGCGGCGATGAGGCTCTGCTGGAGCTCGACTTCCGCAACAAGAACGAGTGCGAGCTGGTGCTGTTCGGCGTCACGTCGACGCTGATCGGCACCGGCGCCAGCCGCCTGCTGATGAACCACGCGCTGCGCCGTGCCTGGGCCCAGCCGCTCAGCCGGCTGTGGCTCCACACCTGCAGCTTCGATCATCCGCGCGCGCTGGCCTTCTACCAGCGCGCCGGCTTCCGCCCCTATCGCCGCCAGATCGAGCTCGCCCCGGATCCGCGGCTCGACGGCACCCTGCCGCGCGACGTGGCAGCGCATGTGCCGCTGATTGGCTAGGTCGGGCCTGCCCGTGATGAACCGCTCGCGAAGCTCCAATCTCGGTCGTCATGCCCGGGCTTGACCTCGGGCATCCATGTTCGGCGTCACGGGAGACGTGGATGGCCGGGACAAGCCCGCCTATCACGCGGAGAGCGTGAGCCAACCTGGGTGACATCAGCCGCAAATGGCGCTTCAATGCCGCGCACAGGAGGACGCGCCATGTTCCTGATCGGCCAGTACGACTCGCCCTTCGCCCGCCGCACCGCGATCGCGCTGAGGCTCTACGGCCTGCCGTTCGAGCACCGGCCGTGGTCGACCTTCGGCGATGCCGACAAGATCGCGCCCTATAATCCGCTGCTGCGCGTGCCGGTGCTGGTGCTCGACGATGGCGAGGCGCTGATCGATTCGGCCGCGATCCTCGATCATCTCGACGAGACCGTCGGGCCGGAGCGCGCGATGCTGGCGCCGCGCGGGCCGTTGCGCAGGAAACAGTTACGCACGATCGCGCTGGCGACCGGGCTCGGCGATAAGGCCGTCAGCCTGATCTACGAGCGCGTGCTGCGCAAGGACCGCCTGGCGCTATGGGTCGCGCGCTGCGAGACGCAGATCTCCGGCGTGCTTGCGGTGCTGGAGGCGGAGCGTGCGGGCGTGACCACGGACTACTGGCATGGCGAGCACATCGGCCATGCCGACATTGCCGTCGCCTGCGTTCTCCGCTTCACCCGCGAAGCCCATCCGCATCTGTTCGACGAAGCGCGCTATCCGGCGCTGGCGGCCCACGCCGCGAAGTGCGAAGCGCTGCCGGCATTCCAGGACATCGTGCAGCCGCTGGCCCCGCCGAGCGGCGATTGACGTCGTTCATTGGGGCATCGCGCAGCGCGACTGTCTCGGTGAGACCCTGCCTTGGAAGGCGGGGTTATCGTATCTGGAGATACGGGACTGTCACGACGAGCAGTCCCGGCAGTTAGTTACTCCGTCATGCCCGGGCTTGTCCCGGGCATCCACGTGCTTCTCAGCGTGCTGAACGACGTGGATGGCCGGGACAAGCCCGGCCATGACGATGTGGAGACGGTCGAGCTCACCAACTGAAGGGGGAGGATGGCTGCGGGGCGCTGGCATCAGCCGGGTGACTTCAGAGCCTCACGGTCGAAAATACACATCCACTTTCATGCCGACCGCGAACGGGCCGGGTTCGGCGAGGTCGACCAGCACTTCCACCACGTCGACATCGGTCATGTTGCGCTGGCTGAGCGCGGCCGTGCGGCTGCTTTCGACCAGGGGGGCGATGCTTGCGACCTTGCCGGCGATGTCGCGGCCGCGGAAGGCGTCGGAGCGGACCACGGCCTGCTGGCCGACCTTGATCTTGTCGAGATCGCGCTGGTCGAGCTCGGCGCGAACGCGCAACGCCGACATGTCGCCGAGCAGCACCAGCGGCTGCGTCGCTTGCGGCGCGGCGATCTCGCCGGCGCGCGCATTGACCTGCAGCACGGTGCCGTCGAGCGGCGCGCGGATCGTGAGCTTCTCCAGCGTGGCGCGGGCGCCCTGAAGGTCGCTGCGCGCGACATTGAGCTGGCCCTCGACGCTGACCGGCAGCGGCGCATCGGCCGTGACCTTGCGCAGGTCGTCGGCCTGCTGCTCGAGCTTGGCCTGCGCATTGGCGAGCTGCGTGCGTGCGCTCTCGATATCGCCATCCGCGCCGCGTCCCGCCCGCCGCTCGGCCACCGCCTTGTCGAGCGCGGTGCGCGCGTCGAACAGCGCGGCCTGAGCGTCGGCGACGCCATCCTCGGCGCGGCGCCGCGGCCCGGCGCCTGATGGCGTCGATTCCTTGTTGCGCACCCGCTTGCGCATCGCGACCTGCGCCTCGGCGCTGGCGAGCTGCGCGCGCGCCTCGGCGTCAGTCAGGCGCAGCAAGGCCTGGCCGGCGAACACGGTCTCGCCGGGCTTCACCAGCACCTCCTGGATCGGCGCCACCACGGGCGCGCCGAGCTTGATCAGGCCGGAGGCCGGCTCGACCCGGCCCGGGCGCGACGGCGAGCCAGCGCTCGTCCTGGGCGTTGGCTGCGCGCGCGGCTGGCGCGATCCAGGCCGGCGCAACGGCCAGTGCGAAGGCCGCCGCCGCGACCAGCCCGAGCGCGGCGGCGCGATGTGAAACTGCCGATGTCATGCGTTTGAGACCTTCTTCATGGACTCGCCGCCGCTCGTCTCGCTGACAATGCGGCCGTCCTCGATATGGATGACGCGGCTGGCGAAGGGCAGGATGCGCGGGTCGTGCGTCACCACCAGCACTGCGCGCGCCGGATCCTTGGCGATGTCGGCGAGCAGGGCCATCACCGCCTGGCCGTTGGCGGTGTCGAGCGCGCCGGTCGGCTCGTCGGCGAGAATGACTTGCGCCTTGCCGACGACGGCGCGGGCGATCGCGACGCGCTGCTGCTCGCCGCCGGAGAGCTCGCGCGGCAGCGATTTGCGCTTGTGGCCGAGGCCGACCGTGGCGAGCACCTCGCGCGCCGCCAGCTTCGCGGCCCGCGCGCGCTCGCCGCGGACATCGAGCGCGAGCCGGACATTGTCCTCGGCGTTGAGCGTCGGAAACAGATGATAGGATTGGAAGATGAAGCCGATGCGCTCGCGCCGCAGCTTCGCCAGCGCCTCGGCATCGAGCGCAGTAACGGCCTGGCCTCCGACCTTCACCGTGCCGGCATCCGGCGTCATCAGGCAGCCCAGGATCGACAGCAGCGTGGTCTTGCCGCTGCCCGAGGGGCCCATCAGCAACACCAGTTCGCCGCCCTTCAGCGCGAGGCTCACGCCCTTCAGCGCCTGCACCCGGCCGGCACCCTGGCCGAGGTGGTGGACGAGATCGGTGGCCTCGAGCACAATCTCGGTCATCGCGAGAACACCAGGGTCGGGTCGATCCGCATCACCTTCACGATCGCCGCAATCGCCGAGCCGATGCACATCGTCAATGTCAGGACGAACAGCGCGACCGTCAGCAACGGCGTCATGATCACCGGCAGCGCCGAGTCCGCGGTCGCGGCCGCGACGATCTTGCCGATCGCGGCCGCGCCGGCGAAGCCGACGATGGCGCTGAGCAGCGCCTGCCAGATGATCACCGTGTAGATGTAGCGGCTGGTCGATCCGATCGCGCGCAGGGTGGCGAACTCGTTGATGTGATCCTTGGTGCTGGAATACAGCGTCTGCGCCACGATCACGGTGCCGACGATGAGGCCGAGCAGCGCGCCCGCGAACAGCGCCGCGCCCGCACCGGTACCGAACAGCCAGAACGAGCGGCTGCGGCTGGCGAACTCGGCGGCCGTCAGCACCTCGACATCGGCCAGATTGGCGCGTATCGCCTGCTGCACGGCCCAGAGGTTTGCCCCTGGCGCGAGCTTCACCAGCAGATAGGACGCCTTGTTCGGCGCGATGCCGGTAAAGCTGCGTGCACGCTCGACATCGGTGAACACGTAAGGCGTGGTCGTGAAGGAGCGGATGCCTTTAGTGACCGCCATCACCTGCACCTTCCGGTCGCGCAGCTCGGCGGCCTGCTCGACACCGGTGATGCCGAGCCGCTCGAAATAGGTCTGGTCGATCGCGACGGCGCCGGGCACCGAGAGGTCGTCGAGCCGGCCCTCGACCACGTTCCAGGGATGCAGCCCGAGCCCGCGCAACTCCGAGCCGACCACGAACACCGGCGTGGTGGTGCCCTGCGGCAGCCGCCATTGCGCATAGCCGATCACCAGCGGCGTTGCCTCGGCGACGCCCGGAACCGCCAGCGCCCGGAACCGCTGCCGCTCGTCGAGCAGCGAGGGGTCCTCGAAACATTTGGTGCCGACCGGCATGATCCAGAGCTCGGCCGGCGCGTGGTCGATCATGGTCGTGACCATCAGGCGGAAGCCGACATAGAGGCCCATCTGCACGGTCACCAGCACGATCGAGAAGACGATGCCGATGATGGTGGCGATGAAGCGCAGCCTGTCATGAAACAGGTTTCGCGACGCAAGCCTGAACTGCAGCGACATGAACGAAAACCACCCGGCGCCCCACGCCTATTTCAGCCGGTTACGGAGGAGATGTCCACGCTGCATCGCATGACGGCCGCTGTGGCGCTTTGTCATTCGGGACGGTCGTGGCGCGGGGGACACGCGGAAGGGGGCCGGTCATCGCGGGCATGTGAGTCGACCAGGGTGCGTCACAACCGATGTCGTCCCTGCGCACGCAGGGACCCATCACCACAGGGGGGGGGTTGTTGCACGCGATGTCGGCGACCGCCGACGACGGGTCGATCACGCGGTATGGATCCCCGCGTTCGCGGGGACGACGGCTGTGTATGTCGAGGCAGCGCCGGCTATTTCGCGCCGACGGCCTTCTTGCGCCAGGCCAGATGCACCGCGCAGGCGCAGCCGGGCGGGTGGCTGGCGAGTTCGGCGGGGGCGGTGTCGTTGGCCGGAGCGAGCGCGGCGGTGGCGCGCGACGTCTCGGGCTCCTGGCCGCTGCGGGCCGGGATGTAGTTCAGGATCGGCGCCAGCCAGCGCTCGACCTCGGCCACCGACATGCCCTTGCGCGCGGCATAGTCCTCGACCTGGTCGCGCTCGATCTTGCCGACGCCGAAATAGAAGCTCTCCGGCGAGGCGAAATACAGGCCGGAGACCGACGAACCCGGCCACATCGCAAAACTCTCGGTCAGGCGGACGCCGGCGTTCTCTTCGGCATCGAGCAACTCGAACAGCGTTGCCTTTTCGGTGTGATCGGGCTGCGCCGGATAGCCCGGTGCGGGACGGATGCCCTGATACTTCTCCAGGATCAGGTCGTCGGGCGAGAGCGCCTCGTCCGGGGCATAGGCCCAGAACTCGCGGCGGACGCGGGCATGCAGCCGCTCGGCGAACGCCTCGGCCAGACGATCGGCCAGCGCCTTCACCAGGATCGAGGAGTAGTCGTCATTGGCGTTCTTGAACCGATCGGCCACCGCATCCTCGCCGAGACCGGCGGTGACGACAAAGCCGCCGACATAATCGGGGACGCCGGAGCCCTGCGGCGCGACGAAGTCGGAGAGCGCGGTGTTGAAGCGGCCCTCGCGCTTTTCGAGCTGCTGGCGCAGCGTATGCAGCGTCGCGATCCGCTCGGTGCGGCTGTCATCGGCATAGAGCACGATGTCGTCGCCTTCGGCATTGGCCGGCCAGAAGCCGATCGCGGCGCGCGCTGTGAACCACTTCTCAGAGACGATACGCTCAAGCATCTTCAGCGCGTCGTCATAGAGCGCGCGCGCGGCCTCGCCGACCTTGGAGTCGTCGAGAATGGCCGGGAAGCGGCCGGCGAGCTCCCAGGTCTGGAAGAACGGCGTCCAGTCGATATAGGGCACGAGCTCGGCGAGGTCGTAGTCGGCGAAGGTCTTGACGCCGAGGAAGGTCGGCTTGACCGGCCTCGCCTTGGCGAAATCGATCTTCGGCGCATTGGCGCGGGCGTCGGCAAGCTTCAGCCGCTTCTTGTCGGCCTGGCCGCGCAGATGCGCGGCGGCGATCTTCTGATATTCGGTGCGGATCTCGGCGGCATAGGCATCCTTGCGCTCCGCCGACAGCAGCGAGGAGGCGACGCCCACGGCGCGGCTGGCGTCGTTGACATGCACCACCGGGCCGCTTTGGTAGTTCGGGTCGATCTTGACGGCGGTGTGGACGCGGCTCGTCGTCGCGCCGCCGATCAGCAGCGGCACGTTGAGGCCCTGGCGCTCCATCTCGGAGGCCAGATAGGCCATCTCATCGAGCGACGGCGTGATCAGGCCGGACAGGCCGATGATGTCGGCATTCTCAGCCTTCGCCGTCTCGATGATCCTGGCCGCGGGCACCATGACGCCGAGGTCGATGACCTCGAAATTGTTGCACTGGAGCACGATGCCGACGATGTTCTTGCCGATGTCGTGGACGTCGCCCTTGACGGTGGCGAGCACGATCTTGCCGGCGTTGGAGCGCTCATTGGCGCGGCCCTTGTTGGCGGCCTTCTCGGCCTCCATGAACGGCATCAGATAGGCCACCGCCTGCTTCATCACGCGGGCGGATTTCACCACCTGCGGCAGGAACATCTTGCCGTCGCCAAAGAGGTCGCCGACCACGTTCATGCCGGCCATCAGCGGGCCTTCGATGACGTCGAGCGGCCGCGTCGACGCGGCGCGCGCCTCCTCGGTGTCGACTTCGATGAACTCGGTGATGCCATGCACCAGCGCGTGGGAGAGCCGCTTTCCGACCGGCCATTCGCGCCAGGCGAGATCGGCCTCCTTGATCTGCTTGCCCTGGCCGCGGAATTTCTCGGCGAGCGCCAGCAGCCGCTCGGAGGCGCCGGGGTCGCGGTTGAGCACCACGTCCTCGCACACTTGGCGCAGCTCCGGATCGATGTCGTCATAGACGATCATCTGCCCGGCATTGACGATACCCATGTCCATGCCGGCCTTGATGGCGTGATACAGGAACACCGAATGCATCGCCTCGCGCACCGGCTCATTGCCGCGGAACGAGAACGAAAGATTGGAGACGCCGCCCGAGACATGCGCATGCGGCAGGTTCTGGCGGATCCAGCGTGTCGCCTCGATGAAGTCGACGCCGTAATTGTCGTGCTCCTCGATGCCGGTGGCGATCGCGAAGATGTTCGGATCGAAGATGATGTCCTCGGGCGGGAAGCCGATCTGTTCGACCAGGATCTTGTAGGCGCGGGCACAGATCTCGGTCTTGCGCTTGTAGGTGTCGGCCTGGCCGGTCTCGTCGAACGCCATCACGACCACGGCAGCGCCGTGGCGGTGCGCGATCTTCGCCTCATGGATGAACTTCTCCTCGCCCTCCTTGAGCGAGATCGAGTTCACGACTGGCTTGCCTTGCACGCATTTCAGACCGGCTTCGATGACGTGAAATTTCGAGGAGTCGACCATCACCGGAACGCGGGCGATGTCCGGCTCCGCGGCGACGAGGTTGAGGAAGGTCCGCATCGCGGCTTCCGAGTCCAGGAGGCCCTCGTCCATGTTGACGTCGATGACCTGGGCGCCGTTTTCGACCTGGTCGCGCGCGACCTGCAACGCCGCGGTGTAGTCGCCGGCGGTGATCAGCTTGCGGAATTTGGCCGATCCCGTGACGTTGGTGCGCTCGCCGACATTGACGAACGGAATCTCCGGCGTCAGCTCGAACGGCTCCAGGCCCGACAGCCGCAGCCGCGGTGCGATCTCAGGCACGGCGCGCGGCTTGTGCGGGGCGACGGCGGCGGCGATCGCCGCGATATGGTCCGGCGTAGTGCCGCAGCAGCCGCCGACGATGTTGACGAGGCCGTCGCGGGCGAACTCGCCGATCAGCCGCGCCATATAGGCCGGCGTCTCGTCATACTGGCCGAACTCGTTGGGCAGGCCGGCATTGGGATAGGCGCACACCAAGGTATCGGCGACGCGGCCGATGTCGGCGACATGGGCGCGCAAATCCTCGGCGCCGAGCGCGCAGTTGAAGCCGATGGTCAGCGGTTTGGCGTGGCGCACCGAGTTCCAGAACGCCTCCGGCATCTGGCCAGACAGCAGGCGGCCGGACTTGTCGGTGATGGTGCCCGAGATCATCACGGGCACGTCGATGCCGCGCGCCTCGCAGAGCTCGGCGATCGCATACAGCGCCGCCTTGGCGTTGAGCGTGTCGAAGATGGTTTCGACCAGCAGCAGGTCGGCGCCGCCGTCGAGCAGCCCGCGCGCCTGCTCGCCATAGGCGATGCGCAGATCGTCGAACGTCACCGCGCGATAGCCGGGATTGGAGACATCAGGCGAGATCGAGGCGGTGCGGTTGGTCGGGCCCATCGCGCCGGCGACGAAGCGCTGCTTGCCGTCCTCGGCCGCGACACGCGTGGCCGCATTGCGTGCGAGCCGGGCGCCTTCGCGGTTCAGCTCGTAGATGATGTCGGAGAGATCGTAATCGGCCTGCGCGATCGACGTCGCCGAGAAGGTGTTGGTGGCAACGATGTCGGCGCCGGCGCGCAGATATTGCGCGTGGATGTCTTCGATTGCGTCGGGCTGGGTGAGGATCAGGAGATCGTTGTTGCCTCTGACATCACGATGGAAGTCCGCAAAGCGCGCACTGCGAAACGCGGCCTCGTCGAACTGCAGCGCCTGGATCATGGTGCCCATGGCGCCGTCGAGAATCAGGATGCGCTCGCGAGCTGCAGCGAGGAAGGCGGTACGCGCGGGAGAGACGGGAACGGACATCAGGCGGCAGCCTTGTTGGCGGACTTCGGACGGATGCCAAGCAGATGGCTGATCGCGAAGACGAGGTCGGCGCGGTTCATGGTGTAGAAATGGAAGGTGTCGACGCCCTGCTTGGCGAGCTTCTGCACCTGGCCGGCGGCAACGGTCGCCGCCACCAGCTTGCGCGTCTCGGGATCGTCCTCGAGACCATCGAACTTCTCGGCCAGCCAGGTCGGCACGGTGGTGCCGTTGCGGCTCACGAAGCCGCGCGCCTGCTTGAAATTGTGCAGGGGCATGATGCCGGGCACGATCGGAATCTCGATGCCGCGGGCGCGGACGCGGTCGAGGTAGCGGAAGTAGACGTCGTTGTCGAAGAACACCTGGGTGATGGCGCGGGTGGCACCGGCATCGACCTTGGCCTGGAGCATGTCGATGTCGGCATCGAAGTCGCGGCTCTCGGGATGCTTCTCCGGATAGGCCGAGACCGAGACCTCGATGTCGGGATGTCGCTTCTTGATGCCGGCGACCAGTTCGGGCGAGCTCTGATAGCCCTCAGCATGGGTGGAGTAGGGCGTGCCGATGCCGCCGGGCGGATCGCCGCGCAGCGCAACGATGTGGCGGACGCCAACCTCGTGATAGCGGTCGACGATCTCGTCGATTTCCCCGCGCGAGGCGCCGACGCAGGTCAGGTGTGCGGCCGGCAGTAGCGCAGTTTCCTTCAGGATGCGCGCGATGGTCGCGTGAGTGCGCTCCCGGGTGGTGCCACCGGCGCCATAGGTCACGGAGACGAAGCTCGGCTCCAGCGGGGCGAGGCGCTCGATCGAGGCCCATAGCGTCCGGTCCATCTCCTCGCTCTTCGGCGGGAAGAACTCGAAGGAGATTTTCGGCCGGATGATCGCGGCGTGTCCGTCGGTGATGGCGGTGGCGAGGTCGGTCATAGCGGCGCAGGTTCCCGATGGCGCGTAAATTTCAACTCAAGAGGGGATCGTCTCTCGGAGGCGCCAAGATAGGGGAAGTGCGACGCGATATACAGCCCACCAATAATGGGATTTTGCCCACTTTTATAATATGATTGCGTTTTATTAGGCTCATTCAATATCAGTTGGGCAGATTGGTAATGCTCGAAGTCGAGGATTTTTCATCGATATGGCCGATTTTTATACCGATGAGTGTGTGGGACGACAGATAGTCAAATTGTATACAAGTCATATGTCCCAATCAGAGTTTAGCCAATCCCTGCGTTTGCGGCAGGTCACCGGCGCAATTGGCCCATTGTGGCCCGCGGCGCAGTCATTACGTTGACGGCATGATCCCGCTTTCAGTCCTCGACCTCTCGGTCACCACCACGGCGACGCCGCCGTCTGCGGCGCTGCGCAACAGCATCGACCTGGCGCGCCATGTCGATCGGCTCGGCTATGTCCGCTACTGGCTCGCCGAGCATCACAGCCTGCCCTCGGTGGCGAGCCCGTCGCCGGACATCATGATCGGGCAGATCGCGGCCGTCACGAAGCACATCCGCGTCGGCTCCGGCGGCGTGATGCTGCCCAACCATGCGCCGCTGGTCGTCGCCGAGCGCTTCAAGATGCTGGAAGCCCTGTTCCCCGGCCGCATCGATCTTGGCCTCGGACGCGCGCCCGGCACCGACGGCACCACGGCCTATGCGTTGCGGAGCCGGCTCGATCGCCGCGAGGGCGACGACTTCCTGGAGCGGCTGCACGAGCTGACCTTGTGGGAGACGCGCGAATTTCCCGCCGGCCATCCCTACAACAACGTCATCGCCATGCCCGACGATGCGCCGCTGCCACCGATCTGGCTGCTCGGCTCCAGCGATTATTCCAGCGAGCTGTCGGCGCAGCTCGGCATGGGCTTTGGCTTCGCGCATCACTTCGCCAATCATGATGCGATCGATGCGATGACCGCTTACCGCGCGCATTTCACCGCGTCGCGCTGGCGCTCGCAGCCGCATGCGATCCTGGCGGTGGCCGTGGTCACGGCCGAGACCGACGCCGAGGCCGAGCGGCTGGCGTCATCGATGGATCTGAACCGGTTGCGGCGCGACCGCGGACAATTCCTGCCGCTGCCGAGCCCGGAAGAGGCGGCGGCTTATCCGTATACGGACGCCGACCGCGCCTCGATCGCGCGCAACCGCTCGCGGCTGTTCGTCGGCAGCCCAGCGACGGTGCGCGCCAAGCTCGACCCGATGATCGCGGCGAGCCAGGCCGACGAACTGATGGTGATCACCGCGATCTTCGATCACGACGCCCGCAAGCGCTCCTACAGCCTGCTCGCCGACGCCTTCGGCCTGCAGCGGAAGGCGGCGGCGTAAGTTTTTGCCGTCGTCCCCGGGCAAGGCCGGCAGGGCAACGGCGCAGCGTCACTCCATCCGTTCGCTGAACGTGGCGCGGAACGGATGCGCGGGATAGACGCCGACGATGCGCAGCTCGCGCGAGAAGAACTTCAATTCCTCCAGCGCGAAAGCGAGTCCCTTGTCTTCTGGATGGCCGTCGACATCGGCATAGAATTGCGTGGCGAAGAAATTGCCGTCGACCATATAGCTCTCGAGCTTGGTCATGTTGACGCCGTTGGTCGCGAAGCCGCCCAGCGCCTTGTACAGCGCGGCGGGCAGGTTGCGGACGCGGAACACGAAGCTCGTCACCAGCGGGCCGGAGTTCTGTTCGGCCCATTGCGGCTCGCGCGCCAGTACGACGAAGCGGGTGGTGTTGTGGGCCTCGTCCTCGATGTCCTCGGCGAGGATTTCCAGGCCATAGATCTCGGCGGCCAGGCGCGAGGCAATCGCTGCAACGCTCTTGTCGCCGCGCTGGGACACGTCCCGCGCGCTGCCGGCGGTGTCGCCGGCCACGATCGGCCGCACGCCGAGCTGACGGATGATGCGGCGACACTGCCCGAGCGCATGAACGTGGCTCTCGACGGTCTTGATGTCGGCGAGCTTGGTGCCCTTCAGCGCCATCAACTGATGCCGGATCGGTAGGAACCACTCGCCGATGATATAAAGACCCGAGGCCGGCAGCAGGTGGTGGATGTCGGCGACGCGGCCGGCGACCGAGTTCTCGATCGGGATCATGCCGAGCTCCGCCTCGCCGGAGGAGATTGCGCTCAGCGCGTCCTCGAAGGTCGGGCAGGGCATGGCCTCGGCGGTCGGATAGGCCTCGGAAATGGCGATATGGGAATTGGCTCCCGGCTCGCCCTGGAATGCGATTTTCAAGATCTTGCTCATGAGGGGCCTTGTAGCAGCTTAAGCTTCGGACAAAAGCCGGCGTGCGGTTTCGAGGTCGGCCGGCGTGTCGACGCCGCGCGGCACGGCGTCGACGATCATCACGTCGATGCGCATCCCAGCCTCCAGCGCCCGCAATTGTTCCAGTCTTTCCTGCTGCTCCAGCGGCGAGGGCGGCAGGCTGACGAAGCGCTCCAGCGCCGCGCGGCGATAGGCGTAGAGGCCGATGTGATGGTAGCGCGGTCCGTCGCCATGCGGCGCCGTAGCCCGGGTGAAATACAACGCGCGCATGCGCCGTCCACCGAGCGGCGAGCCGACCGCCTTGACGACGTTCGGGTTGAGGCTCTCTTCCTCGGTGTGGATCTCGGCGGCCAATGTGGCGATGTCGACGGCAGGGTCGGCGAGCGGCGGCAGCACGTCGCTGATGTTCTGCGGGTCGATGGTCGGAAAGTCGCCCTGCAGATTGACCACGATCTCGGCCTCACCAGCCGGGTCGAGCTTGCGCAGCGCCTCGTAGATCCGGTCCGAGCCGGAGGGATGGTCGGGCTTGGTCATGACGACCTCCCCGCCCGCCGCGGCGACGGCTGCGGCGATCTCGGGCGTATCGGTGGCCACCGCCACGCGGCCGATCGCCGCCTCCTGCGCGCGCCGAAGCACCTGCACGATCATCGGCACGCCCGCGATGTCGAGCAGCGGCTTGCCGGGCAGGCGGGTGGAGGCCATGCGGGCAGGAATCAGCACCAGGATCTTGGGTTTGGTCATCCAGGGAACGGCAGGTCGGAGCCGGTCGCAACAGCGCGTCCGGACGAGGTGGGGACAGTGAAAACCGCCCGCTTATACGGGTTGCCAGAGCACGGGCAAACCGATATCTCACTTCTGCCGCAGGGGGAGGCGCGACGGCTCGATTCCGCTCGATGCCTTCATGATTCCTGGGGCGATTCACGGTCGCGGCCCCGCGACCCCAAAAGCAATGAAATCCGCCCTCGGAGCCTGATTCCAAAATGGACTCCTTCGAACTGAACAAAATCCTCGGCGCCGTCCTGGCCGCCTGTCTGGTCGTGCTGGTGACGAGCTTCAGTGCCGGCGCGCTGTTCGCGCCGAAAATGCCCGAGAAGCCGGGTTTCGAGATCGCCGTCAAGGAGAGCGAGGGCGCTGCCAAGGGTGGCGCTGCGCCGGCCGCCTCCGAGCCGATCGAGAAGCTGCTGCAGACCGCCTCGGTCGAGAAGGGCGCCGCCGCCGCCAAGAAGTGCGCGGCCTGCCATACCTTCGCGAAGGGCGAGAAGAACGGCGTCGGCCCGAACCTCTACGGCATCGTCGGCGACAAGATCGGTGAAGGTCGCGGCTTCAACTTCTCGGCGGCGATGAAGGCCAAGGGCGGCACCTGGACGATCGATGACCTCAACAGGTTCATCGCCAACCCCAAGGGCTACATCCCGGGCACCGCGATGGGCTTCGCCGGCATCCAGAAGGACTCGGAGCGGGCCGACGTGCTGGCCTATCTGAACTCGCTGTCGGACAATCCGGCGCCGCTGCCGACCGCGGCCAAGTGATCCAAAGCTGAGCTCTCATGCTTTCGACGGCCGGGCCCCAAGCCCGGCCGTTTTGCTTTGGCGAGCCAATTTCGCCCCATTTGGGACCTTTGGTCGCATCCGCCCCGTTCACAACCCGGTATCATGAGGAAAAAGCAAGGTTATTCGTCGAAACCTTGCCGTATATTGGTCCCCTGAATGGAACGGGGTCGCAGGTTCCGGGCGCCCTTGCCCGGCCGGCGCAACCCGCCCTCGCCAAACGGGTTACGATCAAACGTTCGATCTGGGAGCAGCGTCGTCCACCGCCGGACCTCTGCTCCTCAGCGGTCTTATTCAGAGGAAGTCTCATTTGACGATTACCCGACGACAGCTCCTGCAGAGCAGCGCCTTCGCTGCGATGGCCCCGGCGCTCGGCACCGCCGCCAGCCTTGCCCCTCTCGACGCCGCGCAGGCGCAGGCCGGGGAGCAACTGGTCTGGCGCCACGGCCTGTCGCTGTTCGGCGAGGTGAAGTACCCGGCCGACTTCAAGCGCTTCGACTACGTCAATCCCGACGCGCCCAAGGGCGGCACGGCCCGGATGATCTCGCTCGGGACGTTCGACAATTTCAACATCGTCGTGATGTATGTGAAGGGCAACATCGCCGCGGCCGCGATGCTCCCCTATGAGACGCTGATGACGCGGGCTCAGGACGAGATCTCGACCGAATACGGCCTGCTCGCCGAGGCGGCGTCCTACCCCGACGATTATTCCTGGGTGATCTATCGGCTGCGCCCGGAGGCGCGCTGGCATGACGGCAAGCCGGTCACGCCGGAGGATGTCATCTTCTCGCTCGACGTGCTGAAGAAGAACAGCCCGTTCTACTCGTCCTATTACCGGCATGTCGTGAAGTCCGAGAAGATCGGCGACCGCGAGATCAAGTTCACCTTCGACGGTCCGGGCAATCGCGAGCTGCCGCACATCGTCGGCGAATTGCTGGTGCTGCCCAAGCATTGGTGGGAAGGCACGGATGCGCAGGGCCGCAAGCGCGACGTGACCGCGACGAGCCTGGAGCCGCCGCTCGGATCGAGCCCCTATCGCATCAAGGAGTTCGTGCCCGGACGCTCGATCAAGGTTGAGCGCGTCAAGGATTACTGGGGCGCCAACCTGCCGGTCCGGATTGGCCAGAACAATTTCGACGAGCTGCAATTCGAATATTTTCGCGACAATCTGGTCGCGCTCGAAGCCTTCAAGGCCGACCAGGCCGACTGGATCAACGAGAACTCGGCCAAGCAATGGGCCACGGCCTACGACTTCCCGGCGATCACCGAGAAGCGCGCGGTCAAGGAGGAGTTTCCCGTCCGCGATTCCGGCCGCATGCAGGCCTTCGTGTTCAACCTGCGCCGGCCGCAATTCCAGGACCCGCGGCTGCGCCGCGCCTTCAACTACGCGTTCGACTTCGAGGAGATGAACAAGCAGCTGTTCTTCGGCCAGTACAAGCGGATCAACAGCTATTTCGAGGGCACGGATCTGGCCTGCTCGGGCCTGCCGCAGGGCCAGGAGCTGCAGATTCTCGAGGGCATGCGCGACAAGGTGCCGCCGGAGGTGTTCACCACGGTCTACCAGAATCCGGTGGGCGGCAATCCCGAGAACGTTCGCGCCAATCTGCGCGAAGCGACCAAGCTGCTGAAGGATGCCGGCTACGAGATCAAGGACCGCAAGCTGATCGATCCCGCCGGCAAGCCGGTGGCGATCGAGATGCTGGTCGAGAGCCCGTCCTCCGAGCGCATCGTGCTGTTCTACAAGCCGTCGCTGGAGCGGCTTGGTGTCACCGTGACGGTGCGTCAGGTCGACAACGTCCAATATGAGCAGCGGGTTCGCACCTTCGACTACGACATTATCACCGACACCTGGGGCCAGTCGCTGTCGCCCGGTAATGAGCAGCGCGATTTCTGGGGTTCCAAGGCGGCCGATGAGCAGGGCTCGAAGAACGCGGCCGGCATCAAGAACCCGGCCATCGACGAGCTGATCGAGAAGATCATCTTCGCCAAGGACCGTGCCAGTCTCGAAGCGGCGACGCATGCGCTCGACCGCGTGCTGCTGTGGAATTTCTACGTCGTGCCGCAGTTCACCTATCCGTTCGCGCGCAGCGCCCGCTGGGACCGCTTCAGCCATTTCGAGCCGTTTCCCAAATATGCCAGCACCGGCTGGCCGACGCTGTGGTGGTACGACGCCGACAAGGCTGCCAAGGTGAAGCGCTCTTGAGCATTCTCTCGCATCTGTCGCGCCGCGGCGTGCTCGGGCTCGGCCTCGGCGCGCTCGGCGTCCCCCTGCTGAAGCCCGCCATGGCGGCCGAGTTCGGCGCCGAATCGCACGGCATGTCGGCATTCGGCGACCTGAAATATCCGGCCGACTTCCGCCAGTTCGACTACGTCAATCCGGACGCACCGAAGGGCGGGCTGTTCTCGCTGATCCCCTCGGTGCGCGCCTACAACCAGTCCTATCAGACGTTCAATTCCTTCAATGCCTACGTTCTCAAGGGTGAGGGCGCGCAGGGCATGGACATGACGTTTGCCACCCTGATGGTGCGCGCGGCCGACGAGCCGGATGCGGTGTACGGGCTGGTTGCGAAATCCGTGGCGATCTCGCCGGACAAGCTGACCTATCGCTTCACCTTGCGGCCCGAGGCGCGCTTCCACGACGGTTCGAAGATCACAGCGCACGACGTCGCCTTCTCGCTGAACACGCTGAAGGAGAAGGGCCATCCGCTGATCGTCGTGCAGCTGCGCGACTTCGTGACGGCCGAGGCACTCGATGACGCGACCGTCGTGCTCCGCTTCGTCGAGAAGCGTGCCCGCGACGTACCGCTCTATGTCGTGACCCTGCCGATCTTCTCCAAGGCCTGGTATGCGAACCGCGCCTTCGACGAGAATCCGCTGGACGTGCCGCTCGGCTCGGGGCCGTACAGGGTCGGCAAATACGAGATCAACCGCTACGTCGAGTTCGAGCGCGTCAAGGATTGGTGGGCCGCCGACCTGTCGGTCAGCCGCGGCCTCTACAATTTCGACATTGTGCGCTACGAATTCTACCGTGATCGCGACGTGGCCTTCGAGGGCTTCACCGCCAAGAGCTATCTGTTTCGCGAGGAGTTCACCTCGCGCATCTGGGCGACGCGCTACGACTTCCCGGCGATCAAGGACGGCCGCGTCAAGCGCGAGCTGCTGCCGGACGAGACGCCGTCGGGCGGCCAGGGCTGGTTCGTCAACACCCGCCGCGACAAGTTCAAGGACCCCCGTGTCCGCCAGGCGCTGACCTACGCCTTCGATTTCGAATGGACCAACAAGACCATCATGTACGGCGCCTATGCGCGCACGGTGTCGCCGTTCCAGAACTCCGACATGGTCGCGGTCGGGCCGCCCTCGCCTGAGGAGCTGAAGCTGCTGGAGCCGTTCCGCGGCCAAGTGCCTGACGACGTCTTCGGCGAACCGTTCGTGCCGCCGGTCTCGGATGGCTCGGGCCAGGACCGCGCGATGCTCCGCAAGGCCACACAGCTGCTGCAGCAGGCGGGTCTTCCGGTCAAGGACGGCAAGCGGCTGCTGCCGTCGGGCGAGGTCTTCAGCATCGAGTTCCTGATCGACGAGGTGTCGTTCAAGCCGCATCACGGTACCCTGATCAAGAATCTGCAGACGCTCGGCATCGATGCCGACCTGCGCATCGTCGATGCGGTGCAATACCGCGCGCGGGTGGAGGATTTCGATTTCGACATCACGGTGCAGCGGCTGTCGATGTCGCCGACCCCCGGCGACAGCCTGAGGCCGTACTTCACCTCCGACGCGGCCAAGACCAAGGGCTCGTACAATCTCGCCGGCATCAGCAATCCCGCGATCGATGCGCTGGTCGCCAAGGCGATCGGCGCGGACACCCGTGGTGAACTGACGCTCGCCTGCCGCGCGCTGGATCGCGTGTTCCGCGCCGGCCATTACTGGATACCGCAATGGTATCGTCAGACCCATCCGATCGCCTATTGGGATCAGTTCGGCCACCCGCCGAAGCCGCCGAAATACGCGTCCGGCGTGGGCGCCCCCGACATCTGGTGGTACGATGCCGCCAAGGCCGCAAAGCTGGAGCAAGCGAAGTAGTTCATGGCTGCCTATATCGCTCGCCGCATGTTTCTGATGCTCCCGACCCTGCTCGGGATCCTCTTCATTTCTTTCGTCGTGGTGCAGTTCGCGCCGGGCGGCCCGGTCGAGCGCGTCATCGCGCAACTGACCGGCGCCGACACCGGCGGCACGTCGCGGATTTCCGGCGGCAGCGGCTCCGATTTCGGCGCGCGGCCGCCGGGGCAGGTGGGCTCCGGCGGTGACACCAACTCGAAATATCGCGGCGCCCAGGGACTCGACCCGGCCTTCATCAAGAAGCTGGAGCAGCAGTTCGGCTTCGACAAACCGGCGCCTGAACGTTTCGCGCTGATGGTCTGGAACTTTGCCCGCTTCGATTTCGGCAAGAGCTATTTCCGCGACACGACCGTGCTGCAGCTGATCAAGGAGAAGCTGCCGGTGTCGATATCGCTCGGCATCTGGATGACCCTGCTGACCTATCTGATCTCGATCCCCTTGGGCATCCGCAAGGCGGTTCAGGACGGCTCGCGCTTCGACGTCTGGACCTCGGCCGTGATCATCATCGGCTACGCGATTCCCGGCTTCCTGTTCGCGATCCTGCTGATCATCCTGTTCGCCGGCGGCTCGTTCTTCAACGTCTTCCCGCTGCGCGGACTGACCTCAGACGGTTGGGCCGACTTCCCGTGGTACCTGAAGGTCCTCGACTATTTCTGGCATCTCACGCTGCCGCTGCTGTCGATGGCGCTCGGCGCCTTCGCGACCATGACGCTGCTGACCAAGAACTCGTTCCTGGACGAGATCCGCAAGCAATATGTCATGACCGCCCGCGCCAAGGGCTGCAGCGAGACCCAGGTGCTGTATGGCCACGTGTTCCGCAATGCGATGCTCATTGTGATCGCGGGCTTCCCCGGCACCTTCATTCACGCCTTCTTCTCCGGCTCGCTGCTGATCGAGACCATCTTCTCGCTCGATGGCCTGGGCCTGCTGTCGTTCGAGAGCATCCTCAACCGCGACTATCCGGTCGTGTTCGGTAACCTCTACATTTTCTCGCTGCTCGGCCTCGTAGTCAATTTGATCTCCGACCTCACTTACATGTGGATCGATCCGCGGATCGACTTCGAGGCGCGGGAGGTCTGACGATGCTCAAGACCGCCCCCCCCGTCGAGACCACCACGCAGGCGCCGCTCGGCGACGCCGTGCCGCCGACGCGGCATCGCTTCCGGCCGTCGCCGCTCAACCAGCGCCGCTGGCAGAACTTCAAGGCCAATCGCCGCGGCTACTGGTCGCTGTGGATCTTCCTGTTCCTGTTCTTCGTCTCGCTGTTCGCCGAGCTGATCGCCAACGACCGGCCGTTCCTGATCAAGTTCGACGGCCATCTGTATTGGCCGGCCTTCGTGTCCTATCCGGAGACCGCGTTCGGCGGCGACTTCGAGACCGCGGCCGACTATCGCGATCCGTATCTGCAGAAGCTGATTGCGGACAAGGGCGGCACCGTGATCTGGCCGCTGATCCGCTATTCCTACGCTACCCACAATCTCGACCTGCCGACACCGGCGCCGTCGCCGCCGACCTGGATGCTGACGGAGGCGCAGTGCAAGCCCGTCGTCGAGAAGAAGGGGCTGAAGAGCTGCCGGGATCTCGAATACAACTGGCTCGGCACCGATGACCAGGGCCGCGACGTCGTCGCGCGCCTGATCTACGGCTTCCGCATCTCGGTGCTGTTCGGCCTGTCCCTGACGTTCTTCTCCTCGATCATCGGCATCGCCGCCGGCGGCGTGCAGGGCTATTTCGGCGGCTGGGTCGACCTGTTGTTCCAGCGCTTCATCGAAATCTGGAACGCGATTCCCTATCTCTATCTGCTGCTGATCCTGTCGGCGGTGCTGGTGCCCGGCTTCTTCACCTTGCTCGGGATCATGCTGCTGTTCTCCTGGGTGTCGCTGGTCGGCCTCGTGCGCGCCGAATTCCTGCGCGGCCGCAATTTCGAGTACATTCAGGCTGCGCGCGCGCTCGGCGTCTCCAATGCCGTCATCATGTGGCGGCATCTGCTGCCGAACGCGATGGTCGCAACCATGACCTTCCTGCCCTTCATCGTGTCGAGCTCGGTGATGACGCTCACCGCGCTCGACTTCCTCGGCTTCGGCCTGCCGCCGGGCTCGCCGTCGCTGGGGGAGATGCTGTCGCAGGCCAAGGCGAATGTGCAGGCGCCGTGGCTCGGCCTCACCGGTTTCTTCTCGGTTGCGATCATGCTGTCGCTGCTGATTTTCGTCGGCGAGGCCGTGCGCGACGCGTTCGATCCGCGCAAGACGTTCAGGTGATCGACATGGATGCGATGAGCCAGCCGCTTCTATCGGTCAGCGATCTCTCGGTCGCCTTCCATCAGCAGGGCCGTGTGACGACCGCCGTCGACCACGTCTCGTTCGACATCAAGCGCGGCGAATGCGTCGCGCTGGTCGGCGAATCCGGCTCGGGTAAATCGGTCAGCGCACTCTCGGTGCTGAAGCTGTTGCCCTATCCGGTCGCCTCGCATCCGTCGGGCAGCATCCGCTTCAAGGGCCGCGATCTGCTGCCTCTCCCCGAAGGCGAGATGCGCGAGATCAGAGGCAGCGACATCTCGATCATCTTCCAGGAGCCGATGACCTCGCTCAATCCGCTGCACACGATCGAGCGGCAGATCAGCGAGATCCTGCAACTGCATCAGCCGATCTCGAACAGCGCGGCGCGGAGGCGCGTGCTCGAGCTGCTCACCCAGGTCGGGATTCCCGAGCCGGAGACGCGGCTCGGCAGCTATCCGCATCAGCTCTCCGGCGGTCAGCGCCAGCGCGTGATGATCGCGATGGCGCTCGCCAACGAGCCGGACCTGTTGATCGCCGACGAGCCGACCACCGCGCTCGACGTCACCGTGCAGGCGCAGATCCTGGCGCTGCTCGCCGACATCCGCGCGCGGCTCGGCATGAGCCTGCTCTTCATCACCCATGATCTCGGCATCGTCCGCCGCATCGCCGACCGGGTCTGCGTGATGAATGGCGGCAAGATCGTCGAGCAGGGCCCGGTCGAGCAGGTGTTCACCGCACCCGCGCATCCCTACACCAAGGCGCTGCTCGCCGCCGAGCCGAAGCCGGACCCGGCGCCGCCGCGGCCCAACGAGCCGGTGGTGATGCAGACGAAGGACCTCAAGGTCTGGTTTCCGATCAAGCGCGGCCTGTTCCGCTCCACCGTGGGCCACATCAAGGCGGTGGACGGCGTCAGCGTTGCCGTGCGCAAGGGCGAGACGCTCGGCGTGGTCGGCGAATCCGGCTCCGGCAAGACCACGCTCGGCCTGGCGTTGTTGCGGCTGATCTCCTCTGACGGTCCGATCGTGTTTCTCGGCAAGGAGATCCAGGGACTGTCCTTCAAGGACGTCCGGCCGTTCCGCCGCGACATGCAGATCGTGTTCCAGGATCCGTTCGGCTCGCTCAGCCCGCGCATGTCGGTCGGCGACATCATCGCCGAGGGCATCAGCGTGCATCAGCCGAGGCTCAGCGAAGAGGAGCGCGAGGCCAAGGTCATCAAGGCGCTGAACGAGGTCGGGCTCGATCCGGCGACGCGCTTCCGCTATCCGCACGAATTCTCCGGCGGCCAGCGCCAGCGCATCTCGGTGGCGCGCGCCGTCGTGCTCGAGCCCTCCTTCGTCGTGCTGGACGAGCCGACCTCGGCGCTCGACATGCTGTTCCAGGCGCAGATGGTCGCGCTGCTGCGCGACCTGCAGCGCAAGCTCGACCTCACCTACATGTTCATCTCGCACGATCTGCGCGTCGTCGCCTCGCTCGCCAGCCACCTGATCGTGATGCGCCACGGCAAGGTGGTCGAAGAGGGCCCGGCCGTCGACCTGTTCAAGGCCCCGAAGACCGACTACACGCGGGCGCTGTTCGCGGCTGCGTTCAGGAACGAGACCGCGGCGAACGGGACGGCGGCGAGCTGAACCGACGCGGGCGGCAAGCGAGCCGTCGCGGCGCCGGTCGGGTTCGATCAGCGCCGGCCGCCGCCACCGGGCGGACCGCCCGGGGCGCCGCCGAAGCCTGGCCCATCCGGTGGGCCGCCGGGACTGAATCCGCCGGGCGGCGCCATCCCATTGTCCTTGCCGAATCCTGGCGCGCCCGGGCCGCCGGGAGCACCTGGTCCACCCGATCCGCCCGGACCATTCGGCCCGCCCGGAGCATTCGCGCCACCTGGGCCGCCCGGTCCGTGCATGGGTCCCTGGCTGCGCGGCGGGGCGTGCGGACCCTGGACGGACTCGCCGGGGAATCGGCTCACCGCCTGCACGGTCTCGACCCGCAGCCCGCCGGCGCCGTCGGGCACGGCGTTGACGACGACGCGTGTCTCGCCAGACGGCTGGAAGCGCGAATTGTCACGCGCGACATAGCCCGAGCCGAATTGCAACTCGTTGCCGACACGCCGGACATAGCCTTCGACCAGCAGCCGGCTGGCGCGGGCGAAATCCTGGAGATCGTCGGGCCTGATACGCGTGACCTGCAGCACGCCCTGCGCCATGCGGCCCTCGGCCTGGATGCGGCGTCCGATCAGGGCCGGATCGACGCCGGCGAGGCGGAGCCCGCCGAGGGCGAGCCCGTTGCGATCCCGCACCACGACGCCGCTGACTCGGCTGACCGTGGCCTGGCGCGGATCGACCAGGCTCGCGACGATCACGCCGTCGCTGCGCCGCAGGCCGAACACGGCGACGTGCGTGCCGATCTTCCGCCAGCTTTCCTGGCCCGGAGAGACGACGGTCTGGCCAAGCACGGTGAGCTCGCCGGGCCTGATGGCCTCGATCGGTCCGGTGACCTCGCTGACGATGTCGATGCTCCGCGTGGTCAGCGTGCCCTTGCCGTCGCGCTGCGCCAGCACGCGCGCGAGCTGCCCGATCTTGAGCGCCTTGGCCGAGGCCGCCTCGCCGTCAAACCGCACCGGCACGTCGGCAGCGTAGCTGACGCGTTCGCCATTGACGAAGATGCTGCCGAAGCGCTGGATCACGCCGACGATGCCGGTGCCGCCCATGCCCTGGTCCTGGCCGCCGGTGATGCCGGTGCCGCCGAGACCTTGATCATTGCCCTTGCGCGTCTGTCCCCACGCCAGAGCCGACGATCCGGCGAGCCAGATGCCGGCGAGCAGCGACCTGCGCGACAAGACGGGCGGCCGGCTCATGACTTGCCGCCCGTGCCGGGCGCGTCCGGCGGCTCTTCGAGATAGATGTAGACGCCGAAATTCCAGCGCGCGTCGCCGCCCTTGTCCTTGGCGAGGGCGCGGTTGGCTTCGCGGTTCGCCGTCTTCAGCGCCTCCATCGCCAGCTCGCGCGAGCGCTGCTCGAGCCGCCGCGCGAGCTTCGGCGACAGCCCGTCATAATGCACCGCGCGCTCCATGAAGCGCGGCGCATCGCCCGAGACGTTGGTCGCAGCGGCCGCGATGTGGTCGTGCAGATTGCGGCCAAGGTAGTACCATTTACGATCGTCGTCGCCGCGTGGCACGAGGCCAGTCTCGGCCAGCACGATGTTGTCCTGCGCATCGATCGTCACGAGCCTGCGATCGAGCCATTCGTCGAGCACCGCGCGCGGCCGCACGTCCTTGGTGATCGCGGCGACCAGAGCCTCGAACGACGGCGCATCGCCATCGGCCGTGCGCGGCAGCGGCAGCGGCTCCCCCTTGGCATCGGTGAATTCCGGCGCGGCCAGCCAGTGCGCGATGATGGCGCTGGTGCGCGACAAGGTCGCCGGCACCTCGTTCACCGGAGCTCCGGCGCCGCGCAGCCGCGCCACCTCCTTGCGGTGGATGCCCGTGAGCAGGCTGACGCGGCTGTCGGTCTGCGGCTTGCCGTCCAGCGCGAAGTCGTGTTCGGCGACGTTCACGAACAGCTCGCGAAGCAGCTGCGCCAGCGCCGGAAACGTCATGCCGCTGCGAATGCACAGGCGCACGAGCGGACGCAGCAGCCGCGCCAGCGGCGCGTGCAGCTGTGTCGCGGCGAGCGGCGAGGGCGCAGCCGGCGGCGATTGTCCGGAACTCGGATCCATCGTTCAAGTTTAGCGAGATCACATGTGGGACACAATCCCACTCACATCCATTGACGTGTGAAAAATTCCCACGTAATGCAGGCGGAGTTGAGGCACAGGAGTTCGCAATCATGATCTGCTCTCAGGTCCGATCCGCCGCAGCCGCCGACCCCGCCGACGCATCAGTCCGCCGCAGCCCGGATTCGTCCCATCCCCGGCCGCTGCTCGCCGGCATCCCGGCGGCGATCGCCGGCGGCACGCGCGCGGCGGCGACCGTGCTCCTGGTTCTGGCCCGTTGAGCCCCGCGAGCCCGGTCATGGACGCAACTCCCGCCTCTTCGCGCCGCTTCTCGGTGCTTCACGTCTTCAAGGTGTTCTATCCCGACCTGTTCGGCGGCACGCTCACGGTGATCCGCGACATCTGCGCCGGCCTGGCGCACGCCGCCGCGTCGTCGGTGCTGGTCTGCTCGGATGCGCCGCGGCCCCGCCACGAGATCGTCAACGGCATTCCGGTCGAGCGTGTGCGCTCGCTCGGAAACCTGCTCTCGCTGCCGATTGCGCCGACCTATCCGCTCCGGCTGTGGCGCCGCATCGCCGCGTATGATCTGGTCGCGCTGCATGCGCCGTTTCCGCTGGCCGATCTCGTCTTCGCCTTCGGTCTCGGGCGGGCGCGTCCGCTGGTCGTGCACTGGCATGCCGACATCGTGTCGCATGGCCGGCTGCGCTGGCTGGTCGAGCCCTTGATGCGCCGAACGTTGCAGCGCGCGGAGGCGATCATCGTCTCCGACGCCGCGCTCGCGACGCGGACCGCGCTGCTGCGCGACGTCGCCAACAAGTGCCACGTCGTTCCGTTCGGCGTCGATCTTCGGAAATTCGCGGCGCTGGAGAACGGCGAGCGGCCGGGCTCCGCGGGCCGGCGCGTGGTCGCCTGCGGCCGCCTCGTGCCGTACAAGGGCTTCGACATACTGATCCGTGCCGCGGCCGGCCACGACTTCGAGGTCAGGATCATCGGCGAGGGACGCGAGCGTGCTCATCTGCAGCAGCTGATCGACGGCTTCGGAGTAGCGGATCGAGTCCGGCTGCTCGGCTCGCTGTCCGACCCCGAGATGGTGGGCGAGATCGGCGCCGCCGACGTGTTCGTCATGCCCTCGGTCACCAATGCCGAGACCTTCGGGCTCGTGCAATTGGAGGCGATGGCGGCCGGCCGTCCGATCATCAACACCGCGCTCGACACCGGCGTGCCCCGCGTCGCCCGTGACGGCCTCGAGGCCGTCACCGTGCCGCCGGGCGATGCCGTGGCGCTCGCCGGAGCCATCAACGCGCTGCTCGCCGATCCCGCGCGGCGCCGCCGCATGGGGGACGCCGCACGGCAGCGCGCCGCGACGCATTTTGCGGCCGCGGCATTCGACCAGGGCATCGAGCAGGTCTATCGCCGCGCTGTCGCCGCACATGCGGCCGCGCATCGCGCATCCGAACAGGGCGTCGGACTGCTCGATTCGGTTCGGATCGCCGCCGCGCTGGCCTGGTCGGATCTGCGCCATCGCTACGTGCGCTCGCTGCTCGGCCCGTTCTGGATGTCGATCCAGATGGCGATCATGGTGGCGGTGCTCGGCTCGGTGATCAGTCATTTCGGCCCGGCTGGCGGCCTGTCCCGGCTGCCGATGCTGGCGCTCAGCCTCACCGCCTGGACGTTCCTGAACGGCGTCGTGCTCGACGCCACCACGGCGCTGCAGGCGTCGGCCAGCCTGATCAAGGACCGCGCCCTGCCGCCGGTCGTGTTCCTGTTGCAATGCTGCTTCCGCCAGGGCCTGTTCGCGCTTCACAACGCCTGTGTGCCGCTGGCGCTGTGGCTCGCGATCGATCCGATGGATGTCGGCGGCGTGTTCGCCGCGTTGCCGGGCGTGCTGCTGTTCATCGCCTTCACCTTCGCGGCGAGCCTCGTGCTCGGCGCCCTGGCCACGCGGTTTCGCGACCTCAAGCCGATCATCGAATCCGGCCTGACGCTCGCCTTCCTGGCCTCGCCCGTCATCTGGTCTCCCGAGATGATCGACCGCGGGTCGTTCATCATGCGGGTGAATCCGCTGACGCATCTGTTCGCGATCTGGCGTGAGCCGCTGGCAACCGGGCAGGTCCCGATGTCGAGCGTCCTCTACGTGGTCATGAGCCTGTCGGTGCTCGTGGTCGCGAGTCTCGTGACGTTGAGCCGGCTGCGCAAAGCCGCCTTCTGGATTTGAAACATGACAAGCATCACGCTCAGCAATGTCTGTCTCGACTACCCGCTTTACGGAGCCTACGACTTCTCGATCAAGCGGCGCCTCATGAACCGCCTGCTCGGAGAGGCCGACGGCGGGCATGCCGTACGGGCGATCGATCAGGTCTCGCTCGACATCCGTTCCGGCGCGCGCATCGGGCTGTTCGGTCCGAACGGATCGGGAAAATCGACGCTGCTTCGGCTGATCGCCGGCGTCTATCCGGCGACCAGCGGCCGTATCGAGGTCCGGGGCAGGGTGATGCCGCTGCTCGGTCTCTCCGCGGGCGCCAATCTCGACCTGGTCGCCACCGACAATATCAGCCTGCTGCTGCGGATCGGCGGCCGTCGGCCGACGCCCGCGATCATCGACGACATCTGGGCGTTCACCGAGCTCGAGGACCGCATGCGCCGGCTGCCGCTGCGCACCTTCTCGTCGGGCATGCTGATGCGGGTCCTGTTCGCGACGGCCACGGCGTTCCCTGCCGATATCCTGCTGCTCGACGAATGGCTCAGCGTCGTCGATGAGCGCTTCTCGGCGAAGGCCGAGCGGCGGCTGCTCGAATTGGTGGATGGTGCAGCGATCGTGATGCTGGCATCGCACGATCAGGAGCTGCTGCGCCGCGTCTGCAACAGGATCGTTCCCCTCGATCGCGGCCGCATCGTCGGCGTGGAGAGGGGCTGTGAGACGGATCTATCGGCTCGGAAACTGGAGGAGATCTGCGCATGAGCAGCATCCTGATCATCAGCGAGGCGCTGGGCGAACCAAATCACAAGCGCGGTATCTTCCATTTCACCCGCGAGCTGCTGCGATCGCTCGCCGCGGAGGGGCACGAGCTTACATTGCTCGTGGAGACGACCAGGCGCTATCGCAAGCTGCGCAAGCGCCAGCTGCAGTCGCGGCTGTTCGCCGCCAACTCGCGACTGATCGAGCTGCTCGCGCTCTATCGCTTCCTGGACGAGGCCGACATGAACGCGTCCGCGAGCAGGAGCGGTTTGCGCCAGCACGTGGACTGGCTGCGGAGCCGTCTCACCGTGTCGGTATCCGCGGAGTACTGCCGCTGCTTCCTCCGGGCGCTGGGATTCTGGTTTCCACGCCACGACGCGTTGGAGAACCGCACGGAAGGCCTCGAATACATTCCGCCCGACCTGCGGCATCTCCGGCTGTTCCGAAAGTTCCTGCTCGAGCCCGGCTTCTACAGCTACCAGGACAGCTCGGCGTTCTTCAGGTTGTCGCCGCCGCGGATCGACGCGCGCGGGTATGACATCGTCCTGATCGACACGCCGACGCGCGTCGCGGTCCGCCGCGATGCCGGGACCCGCGTGATCTGCGTGGTCCATGATCTCCTGCCGCTTACGGATCTCAAGCTGAGCGATGCCGCGACGCGGCTGTTCCTGTCGCGGCTGGCCACCAGCATCGCGCAGGCCGACGAGCTGGCTTTCGTGTCCAACTACAGCCTGGAGCGCTTCCGGGAATTGATGCCGCAGCACGCGCATCTCCCGGCGCGCGTGGTCTATCCGCGAACGCGGTTCGACGAAGCTGCGCCGCCCATCGCGACCGCCGCGGGCGCCGCCCGGCCGAGTTTCGTCGTCATCGTCTCCGCGGAGCCGCGCAAGAATCTCGATGCGCTGATCCGCGCCTTTCGCCGGCTGCCTCAGGCCGATCTCGTCGTCATCGGCTATGCCGGCAAGACGCATCAGGCGCGCAACCTGCCGCCGAACATCCGTTTCGCCGGCTATGTGGAGGAGCAGGACAAGGTCTCGCTGATCGCGGAGGCCCATGGCCTGATCATGCCGAGCTTTGCCGAGGGGTTCGGTGTCCCCATCATCGAGGCGCTCGCCGCGAACACGCCGGTGCTGTGCTCGGACATTGCCGTGTTTCGCGAGGTGGCGGGCGATCTCGCCGAATATTTCGATCCGTTCTCGATCGCCTCGATCTGCGCAGCCGTCGATCGCGCGCTGCACCAGCAGGAGCATTGGCGGCACAAGATTCGCGAGCGGCGCAGCGAGCTCGCCGCCCGGTTCGGCCATCACAGCCAGGCGCGCGACCTGCTCGGCCAGCCCGCTGGCGAGACCAGCGATCGCGCGCGCAGCGCAATGGCGGCGACGACCGCCGGGCATGAACGACTTGCAGCGCAGGAGGTCTGACATGGCACAGGACGCCTGGCCCATGACGCTCGAGGCTGGTTCATCGCAGGATGCGCCACAGGCCCGCGCCGTCGCCACCTCCTGGGTGGAGGCGCCGCTCTATCTCCGGCTTGCCGATACGATGGTGGTACTGACCGCGGTCGCGCTGCCCTGGTCGACCTCGGCGACCGCCATCTTCATTGTGCTGTGGCTGGTCATGCTGATCCCGACCATCGACTGGGACGAACTGGTCCGTAGCCTGGCCGCGCCCGCCTCGGCCATGCCGCTGGCCTTATTCGCGCTCGCCGACATCGGCGTGTTGTGGTCGGGCGGACCGTGGGACTCCGGCATCAAGGGTCTCAATCCGGTCTCCAAGCTGCTGCTGATTCCGTTCCTGCTCTATCACTTCCGACGCTCGCCGCGGGCGGCCTGGGTTCTCGCCGGCTTCATCGGTTCGTGCACGCTGCTGATGATCCTGTCGCGGATCGTCGTGGTCGATCCGTCCTGGAAGATCTCCGCGACGGCGTCGAGCGGCGTGCCGGTCAAGAACTACATCGACCAGAGCCAGGAGTTCGCGTTCTGCGCCTTTGCGCTGGCGCCGTTGCTGCTGCTGGCCTGGACACGAGGACAGCTGCTGATGGCCACGGGCCTGCTCGGGCTGATCGTCGCCTTTCTCGCCAACATGCTGTTCGTCGCGTCTGCGCGAACAGCGCTGATCTATCTGCCGGTGCTGCTCGTGCTGTTCGGCGTCCGCCATCTGGGCCGCAGCGCCATGCTCGGTCTCGTGGCCGTTGCGCTCGCTGCGGGCGCCCTGGTGTGGACGACATCGCCCTATCTGCGGCAGCGCGTCGCGGATGTCGCGATCGAGTATCGCGCCTATGATGCCAATGTCCCGGCGTCGACCGCGCAGCGGCTGACCTATTGGCGCAAGTCGATGAAATTCTTTGCCGACGCGCCGTTGCTCGGACATGGCACCGGCTCGATCCGGCACTTGTTCGAAAACGACGCCGTCGGGCAGACCGGGCTCCGGGCCGAGGTGGTGAACAATCCCCACAACCAGACGCTCAATGTCGCGATCCAATGGGGACTGGCCGGCGTGGTCGTCCTCTACGCGATGTGGGTCGTCCATCTGCGCCTGTTCTGGCGCACGCACCCTGCCGCCTGGATCGGACTTGCAATCGTCGTGCAGAACCTCGTCAGCTCGCTCCTCAACTCGCATCTGTTCGATTTCAACGAGGGCTGGATGTATGTGCTCGGCGTCGGCGTGGCCGGTGGCGTCGTGCTCGGCCGTGCTGACGATACAGGCCACTCAGCAGAATGATGATGGTGATGGCGAGCGTTTCGCTGAGAGGACAGCGAGACGCCGAATTCACCGAGCGTGGGTCGCGGACTGCGACGATCGCGACGCCGGCTCATTGGCGGGCGAGCTGATTTGCCCGACGCGCAGCGTCTGCCAAAACCTGCCCAGCCTCCTCCTGGAAAAAATTCCTGTTTCTTATTTTCGGAAATCGTGCATACTCCGCTGCGTCCTGCCCCACGAGAGCAACTGTAGAGTTTTGGACCTGTAAGCCGGCTTGGTTCAAGGCTGGCGCTGGGCGCGCCACCGCCTTCGGCGGCTTCGGCCTTGAGCCAATCCGTTCACAGGTCCAGTCGACTTACATGCGCTCGGTCGGGAACCGAGCGCGGCAGGAGCGCGCTCGATCAGCTCGCCACGCAACGTGCCGGATCCCATTGCTGGCCGCGTGCGAGCATTGTGTTGAGGATGATGATCAGCTTGCGCATGCAGGCGATGACGGCCACTTTGGGCTTCTTGCCCTTGGCGATCAGTCGACGATAGTAGGCCTTGAGAACAGGGTTGTTGAGCGTTGCCGCGCCGAGGCAGGGCATATAGATGGCGTTGCGGACCCAGCGGCGACCTCCCTCGATATGACGCTCACCGCGGTGCTTGCCACTGTCGTCGTCATAGGGGGCCACACCGATCAAGGCAGCGGCGATCCTGTCACTGACTCGGCCGAGCTCCGGCATTCCGGCGACGAGGTTGGCGGCACTGATCTGACCAAGTCCTGGGACGCTGGCGATGATCTCCGCACGCTCAGCCAAGCTCGGGATGGACCTGACCTTGGCTGATATCTCTGCTTCGAGCTTGGCAATTTCCTTGTCAAAGCTCTCCAGGATGCGCGCCTGCGCCTTTTGGACCGTCCGCGGCGCGGCGTGTTCACTCTGGCACCCAAGGGCTATTCTGGCATTGACCAGTCTCACACGCGCCTTCACCAAGCCCTGCAGTTCCTCAAGATCTGCATCGTAGACCTGACTTGGCCCATCGCTGAATGTCTCGCCAAACCAAGCGATCATCTCCGCGTCGATCGCGTCGTTCTTGGCTAAGCGTCCGGCCGATAATGCGAAGTTGCGAACCCGCTTGGGGTCGACAACCTGCACCTCGGTGCCAGCCTGGCGCAGCAGTTTGGCCCATTCCCGCTCATAGCCTCCACTCGCCTCCATCACGACCTTGGTGACCTTGTGCTTACGCACCCAGGCGACCAACCGGCGTTGTCCTACCGCGGCGCTCAGAAAAGTTGGACGTTCGGCGACTGTCCGAACGCACGCATCCACCTTGTCCTTTGCCACATCGATGCCCGCGACAACGCTGTCAGTTTGTGCCATCTTCGACTCCCTTCCTTGCTCGGTTCGGGCTCAAAGCCCTTGCAACTGTTCGGGTTGAGGAAGACACCGGATCTGTCCCTCGCTCTGAAACAAGCTTCATCGCTTTTGGGACGTAAGGACGTAACGGGCTCAGATCCAGCGACGGGCGGTTGGTCAGAACCGCCCGTTTGCGTATCTTGGCAGAGCTTCTCCACACAAGGGACGTATCGCGATCGTCACGGCACGTAGAGGCGGGGATGCGGTGGCCGCGGCTTTGTCAGGCGCTTTTGCGCGACGAGTGATGAGCTGCGGACGGCGAAGTCGCCTGGTCCTGGCGCCCCGATGCTGGCGTCAAGGTCGCTGTGTTCATGACAAGCGCAGCGAGCGACGGGGGCAAGACAGCCGGTCCCTGGGGAGATCGCGTATAAGTCGTAAAGCCATCGCGCGGGGAAGGGCCGGATGTTCGGCCCGTACCTGTGGCGACTGCCGCGTGCTTTCCTGCACGCAACCACGGGTGCGTTCGGCGCCCGGCCTTCCCTGCGCCCTCTCATGTTCGAGGGCGGACGATGCCGCAAAGCTCGGGCCACGAGGCCGCGAGAACGCGGACGTTTGGCTTACGCTGTTTGAGACGTGAACCCGGCAAATGACGTGATGAGAGCCGCTGGCTGCGACGACGTTCGCCGCGTGATCAGGCCACGCCGTCGTTGCGAGCGAAGCGAAGCAATCCAGGGCTGCGCAAGGACTCTGGATTGCTTCGCTCGCGCTCGCAATGACGGAGGGAGGAGCGTGTGTCTCTCAGGCTCATCGGGGGGAGGACGCGTCAGCGCGATGAGACAACCTCAAGCGAGCCGCTTGATCGCGAGCACTTCGCTGCCGCTGGCCTTGATGCGCGCAATCGCTGCACTGATCGGCTCGATCGCCGTCGCCATGTGAAACGCATTGGCGTGCACGAGCGTGTCGGCATCTTTGATAATGGCGACGTGCCCCTTCCAGAAGATGAGATCGCCGCGGCGGGGCGGGTTCCCGGCCGCGAGCGCGCGTCCGAGCGCGGCGAGCTGCAGGTCGCTGTCGCGCGGGCACTCGATCCCTGCAGCATTCAGCGACAGCTGCACGAGACCGGAACAGTCGATGCCGAGGCTCGTCTTGCCGCCCCACAGATAGGGCGTGCCGACGAAGCGCTCGGCGACGGCAACATAGTCGTGCTCGATCGCATCCAGCGACGTGACGTGCTGCTTCGGCACGAACCAGCCTTCATGCGTCACGACGAAGCTCGCCTCCTCGCGCGTCACCGCGAGCGTCGATCCCATCGGCAGCGTCTCGACCGGCGGCAGCTTGATCGACGGTCCGGGAAACGCGAAGCTGCGCAGCGCGCTGATCTTGTGCGTCGGTGCGGCAGCGGACGCAGCCAAGGCAGCCTCGGGCAGCCAGCCGACATAGTGATCGGCTGCGAGCTGTCCCCAGGCCCAGCCCTCGCCATTGCGATCGTAGATCGTGACGCGCTCTCCCTTCAGCGCCTGCGTCGCCAACTCGGCGCCCGAGAATGGCTGCTGCCGCAGCGGCGCGATCGGATCGCCGACGACCAGCGTCTCGCCTTGGACGAAGCGATCAGCGATGACCTGGCCTTCGAGATGCTTGGCCGCGATGTCGCCGCGCGCCGGCGTGAGGCGGGGATCAGCCATAGCGCTCGCTCAGGAGCTTGTAGAGCGCGCGCGCCGCCTGGCACTCGCCGCCTTCGGGCCGCCCCGGCTTGGCCGACGGCGTCCAGGCGAAGATATCGAGATGCAGCCAGCTCCTGGCATGCTCGACGAAGCGCTGCAGGAACAGCGCGCAGGTGATCGAGCCGGCGAAGCCGCCCGACGGCGCGTTGTTGAGGGTCGCGACCTTGGAGTCGAGCCAACTGTCATAGGGTGCCCACAGCGGCATCCGCCACAGCGGATCGTTCTCGGCCGCCGCACAGCGCGCGACGTCAGCGGCGAGCGTCTCGTCCTGGGTATAGAACGGCGGCAGATCAGGACCGAGCGCGACGCGCGCGGCTCCGGTCAGCGTGCCCATGTCGATCAGCAGATCCGGCTTGTCCTCGTCGGCGAGCGCCAGCGCATCGGCGAGGATCAGCCGGCCCTCGGCATCGGTGTTGCCGATCTCGACCGTGAGGCCCTTGCGCGAGGGGAATACATCGAGCGGGCGGAAGGCATTGCCGGCGACCGCGTTCTCGACCGCCGGAATCAGCACGCGCAGATGCAGCTTGAGCCTGGCGTCCATCACCATCTGCGCCAGCGCCAGCACATTGGCGGCGCCGCCCATGTCCTTCTTCATCAGCAGCATGCTGCTCGACGGCTTGAGATCGAGCCCGCCGGTGTCGAAGCAGACGCCCTTGCCGACGAGCGTCACCTTGGGATGCGCCGGATCGCCCCAGACGAGCTCGATCAGGCGTGGTGCCCGGGTCGAGGCGCGGCCGACGGCGTGAATGAGCGGAAAATTCTGTTGCAGCAGGTCGTCGCCGATGATGCTGGTGAAGCGGGCCCCGAAGCGCTCGGCGACCTGTTTCGCGGCCGCCTCCAGCTCCTCCGGCCCCATGTCGTTGGATGGCGTGTTGACGAGATCGCGCGCGAGACTCGCGGCATCAGCCAGCCGATCGAGCTCCGCGGCGGCGACGCCCTCGGGTGGCACGAGGCGGACCTCCGGCGTCTCGGCCTTGCGATAGCGGCCGAAGCGATAGCTGCCGAGCGCGAAGGCGAGCGCAGCCAGCCGCGGATCATGCGGCGCATTGCCGAAGCGGTAGGTGCCCGCGGGCAGCAGGCCGGGCAGGGTGCCGGGCCGGAACGGGTCGCGGTGCTTGGCATCGCTGTCCTCGATGCCGAACAGCACCTGCGCGATGCGGCCATCCGCGCCAGGGAGGATCAGGCAGCCGCCGGGCTTGGCCACGTAGGCATTGGCCTCGGCGAAATTGCGGGCTTCCGCCGGCAGCGTGTCGCGGAGGGCCGGCCAGCTCGATTTCGTCACGAAGGTGATCGGAATGGCCGATGGGGCGGGGGCGGTCTCGAAGATCGAGGGCATGTCTTCCAAGTCCTTGACGGTCGCGCTGCCGGCAGACTTCGCAGAGTTTGACGGCCGCTGCAATCGCAGCAGAGGCATCGCCCGGATGTCGACGCAGAGCTGCCATCCGCGCCCGGTTCACGCCATTAACCGGCTGTTAGCGTTAACAGTTTATTGCTGGCGCGTTCATTTCGCTCGTTCCCAAAGTCCAAGTGACATGCGTCAGCAGCCTCCCCTCAGCCGGCTCCTTGCGTCGGCCGCACTCCTCGCACTTCTCGCTGCCGGCCTCGGCGGTTGCCAGACCGTGTCCGACGTCACGGGATCGCTGAAAAGCCGCGCCGAGCCGCCGCCACCGGCGACGCCGCAACGGGCGGCCGAGGTGTATGGCGAGCGCTATCGTGCCAACCCGAAGGATGCGGTTGCCGCGGTCGCCTATGGCCAGGCGCTGCGCAACAATGGCCAGCGCGAGCAGGCGGTCGCCGTTCTGGAGCAGGCGACCTTGGCCAATCCCGGCAACAAGACCGTGCTCGCCGCCTATGGCCGGGCGCTCGCCGACAATGGCAATTTCAAACTGGCCTTCGACGTGCTGTCCCGCGCGCACTCGCCCGATAACCCCGATTGGAAGCTTTTGTCGGTGCAGGGCACCGCGCTCGACCAGATGGGCCGTCACGACGAGGCGCGGCGCTATTATGAAAGCGCGCTGAAGATCGTTCCGGGCGAGCCGTCGGTGCTGTCCAATCTCGGCCTGTCCTACATGCTGACGCGGGAGCTGCCGAAGGCCGAGGAGGTGCTGCGTCAGGCCTATGGCTCGCAACAGGCGGATGCGCGGGTGCGCCAGAACCTTGCCCTCGTGGTCGGCCTGCAGGGACGCTTCAGCGAGGCCGAGCAGATTGCGCGCGCCGACCTGCCGCCCGACGAGGCCGCCGCCAACGTCGCCTATCTCAAGGAGATGATCCAGGGGCAGAGCCAAGGCCGCGGCAAGGCCAAGTCGCGACCCGGCGCACCGGTCACGGCGCTCAGCCAGCCTGAGGAGTGATCAACGCCGCGTTTGCGAGCAGGCGACGGCAGGTCTCGACGAACACATCGGCGCCGGTGACGATGTCGGCGTCGGCGGTGTTCTCGGTCCAGTGATGGCTGACGCCGCCGATCGACGGCACGAACAACATGCCAGCCGGCATGATGGTGGCCAGCATCTGCGCGTCGTGGCCGGCGCCGCTCGGCATCCGCAGCGACCGGCCGCCGGCGAGATCGCGGCTCGCAGCCTCGATCGCATCCTGGAACGCGGCATCCATCATCGCCGGCGCACCGGTGCGGATGCGCTCGACGGCGATCTGACAGGGACCTGACGCGGATTCCGCCTCGGCGAGGGCGTGCAGCAGCTGCTCCAGCCGCGCGATGACGGCGGGATCGTCGTCGCGGATCTGGAACAGCATCTCGGCCCGCCCCGGGATGATGCTCGGCGCGCCCGGATCGAGGGTGATGTGCCCGGTGGTCCACACCGTGCGCGGGCCGCAGGCGGCCGGAAAGCGGGCGTCGATCGCGACGCAGAACCTGGCCAGAGCCAGGCCGGCGTCTTTGCGCACCGCCATCCGCGTGGTCCCCGCATGGTTCTGCTCGCCCGCAAAAATGATGCGGTATTGCCAGATGCCGACGATCGAGGTGACGATGCCGATCTTGAGCTCGCTGTGTTCGAGCGTGTCGCCCTGCTCGATATGAGCCTCGAGATAGCCGATGTGACGGCCGCGCTCGGCCTGCAGGCGCGGCCGCCCGGCAAGGCCCATCTCGGTCAAGGCCTCGCGCATGCTGCGCGGGCTGCTGCGGTCGCGGGCGGCGTCGATGTCGGCCTCGCTGACCTGGCCCACATAGGAGCGGCTGCCGAGGAAGCTGCCGAAATGCCCCTCTTCGTCGCACCAGGAGGCGACTTCCACGGCCCCCTGGATCGACGGATCGGGATTGAGCACGCGTGCGGCCTCGAGCGCGTAGATCACGCCCAGCGGACCATCGAGCCAGCCGGCATGGTTCTGGCTCTCCAGGTGTGATCCCGCCAGCAGCTTCGGGCCAGGCTTGGCGCTGGTGCCGAGCACGTTGCCGATGCCGTCGATGGTCGGCGTGAGCTGCGCGTCGGGCAGTCGCTCGGCCAGCCAGCTCAAGGATTGACGGTGCGCGTCGGAGAAGGTCGGCCGGTGAACGCCGGTCTTGTAGCGGCCGAACGCGCGCAGCGCGTTGAGATCGGCGAGGACGCGGGCGCCGTCGGCGCGGCGGAACTGGGCGGACATCAGGCGGAGACCTCGATCATGCTCCGCCTAGCTTCCAGCTGTCGTCGTCGTCTGCAAGCAAAATCTCCGCCCGCTACTGCATCGCGGCGACCTTGATACCGGTCGGTCCCAGAATGACCACGAACAGCACCGGCAGGAAGAACAGGATCATCGGCACGGTCAGCTTCGGCGGCAGCGCCGCAGCCTTCTTCTCGGCTTCGTTCATGCGCATGTCGCGGTTTTCCTGCGCCATCACCCGCAGCGATTGACCAAGCGGGGTCCCGTAGCGTTCGGATTGCTGGAGCGCGAGGCAGACGGACTTCACGCCCTCGAGGCCGGTGCGGCGCGCGAGGTTCTCATAGGCGACCTTGCGGTCCTGCAGATAAGAGAGCTCGGCGGTGGTCAGCGTGAACTCCTCGGAGAGCGCGATCGACTGGCTGGCGATTTCCATCGACACCTTGCGGAAGGCTGCCTCGATGGACATGCCGGACTCGATGCAGATCAGCAGAAGATCCAGCGCATCGGGGAAGGCGCGCTTGATCGACAGCTGGCGCTTGGAGATCGCGTTGCTCAGGAACAGCATCGGCGCCTGCAAGCCGAGATAGGCCATGCCGATGCAGATGCCGATCTTGATCGGCATCGACTTCTGCAGGTTGGCGATCACGAAGACATAGAGCACGGTGCCGACGAACAACACCACGGGCGTGACGAGCCGCGCGAACAGGAACGTGATGTAGGGCGCCTGGCCGCGATAGCCGGCCATGATCAGCTTCTCGCGCGCCGCCTCCTGTGCCAGCCATTTGGTGAGGTTGAAATCATCCACCACCTTGGCGACCAGCTGCTTCGGGGTCTGCCGCAGCGACACCTTCTCGCCGGCATTCATCCGCTCGCGCTCGCGCTGCTTGATCCGTTCGCGCTCGCTCGCCACCGCCTTCATGCGCTTGTTGAGGTTCTCGCCCGCGAAGAGCGGCATGATCAGCGTGTAGACGGTCGCGCTCGCCGCGATGGCGGCGAACAACATCGTCATGAAGTGCGGGTCGTGCAGCTTGGTGACCAGAAAGTCGACCATGGTCCACCTCAGAAATCGAAGTTGATCATCTTCTTCATGACAAAGATGCCCATGGACATCCACACCACGCAGCCGACCAGCATCAGCTGGCCGGTGGGATGGGTCCACAGCAGCGAGATGTAGTCGGGCGTGCTCAGATAGACCAGCAGCATCACGATCGGCGGCAGCGATCCGATGATGCCGGCGGAAGCCTTCGCTTCCATCGACATCGCCTGAATCTTCTCGGCCATCTTCTTGCGGTCGCGCAGCACCTTGGACAGGTTGCCCAGCGCCTCGGACAGGTTGCCGCCGGACTTCTGCTGGATCGCGACGACGATGCCGAAGAAATTGGCTTCGGGCAGCGGCATCCGCTCATACAGCCGCGCGCAGGCCTCGCCGAGCGGCATGCCGATCGCCTGCGTCTCGATGATGGCGAGGAATTCGCTGCGCAGCGGCTCCGGGGCGTCGGCCGCGACCACCTTGATGGACTCGAACAGCGGCAGGCCGGCCTTGATGCCGCGGACGATGACGTCGACGGCGTCGGGCAGCGCCGCCAGAAACTTCTTCTCGCGACGCTTCTTCAGGAAGTTCAGGATCCAGCGCGGCAGACCGAAGCCCGCGGCGAAGCCGAGACCCAGCGCGCCGAGCGGACCGCCGCCGGCGAAGAAGGCGATCGCGGCGGCCATGAAGCCGAGCACTCCGGAAATGATCCAGAATTTCTGCACGGTCCAGTCAAGTCCGGCCTGCGAGATGCGCAGGTTCAGCGGCACCTTGCTCTGTTTCTGCGCCTTGGCTTCGAGATCCTTCAGCGAGGACTCGACCTGCTCGCGGCGCGAGCGTTGATTGCGTTCCGCCTGGCGGACCACCGGCTCCGATTTGGCGACACTGCTGCGCCGCTGCTCGGCCTTCCGCTCGCCCGACAGCATGGGATAGAGGAACACCCAGGCGATGCCGCCGATGGCGGTGGCGGCGAGAAAGGCCAGGGCGAGAACCTGAAGCTTCATGGCGCCGCTCCCTTAGTCCTTGCTCGCGACTTCGGCGGCGTCGAGCGCTGCCGCCAGCCGTTTCTCTTCGCCATAATAGCGCGCGCGCTCCCAGAAGCGGGGACGGCCGATGCCGGTGGAGCGATGGCGTCCGATGATCTTGCCGTTCGCGTCCTCGCCGACCATGTCGTAGAGGAAGATGTCCTGCGTGATGATGGTGTCGCCTTCCATCCCCATCACCTCGGTGATGTGGGTGATGCGGCGGGAGCCGTCACGCAGGCGCGCCGCCTGGACGATCACGTCGATCGAAGCGCAGATCATTTCGCGAATGGTGCGCGACGGCAGCGAGAAGCCGCCCATCGTGATCATGGATTCGCAGCGTGACAGCGCCTCGCGCGGGTTGTTGGCGTGCAGGGTGCCCATCGAGCCGTCGTGACCGGTGTTCATGGCCTGGAGGAGATCGAAGGCCTCCGGGCCGCGGACCTCGCCGACGATGATGCGTTCGGGACGCATACGCAGGCAGTTTCGGACCAGCTCGCGCATCGTGACCTGGCCTTCGCCCTCGATGTTCGGCGGCCTTGTTTCCAGGCGGACCACATGCGGCTGCTGCAGCTGGAGTTCGGCGGCGTCCTCGCAGGTGATGATGCGTTCGTCGTGATCGATGTAGTTCGTGAGGCAGTTCAACAGCGTTGTCTTGCCCGAACCGGTACCGCCGGAGATCAGCACGTTGCAGCGGACGCGGCCGATGATCTGCAGGATCTCCGCGCCTTCCGGCGAGATCGCGCCGAACTTGACCAGCTGATCGAGCGTCAGCTTGTCCTTCTTGAACTTACGAATGGTGAGCGCAGGTCCGTCGATCGCCAGCGGCGGCACGATGGCGTTGACGCGGGAGCCGTCGGCGAGACGGGCGTCGCAGATCGGCGAAGATTCGTCGACGCGGCGACCGACCTGGCTGACGATGCGCTGGCAGATATTCAGCAGTTGCTGGTTGTCGCGGAAGCGGATGCCGGTGCGCTGGATCTTGCCGGCGACCTCGATGTAGACCGTGCCGGCGCCGTTGACCATGATGTCGGCGATGTCGTCGCGCGACAGCAGCGGCTCGAGCGGGCCGTAGCCGAGCACGTCGTTGCAGATGTCGTCGAGCAGTTCTTCCTGCTCTGCGATCGACATCACGATATTCTTGATCGCGATGATCTCGTTGACGATGTCGCGGATTTCCTCGCGCGCCGACTCGCCGTCGAGCTTGGCAAGCTGGGCGAGGTCGATCGCCTCGATCAGTGCGCCGAAGATCGTCGCCTTGACCTGGTAGTAATTGTCCGAACGCCGGGCCTCCACCACGGGGGGCGGGGGCGGAGGCGCCTGCCGGGCCGGAGACAAAGGCGGCGACGCGACCGTCGGAGCAGCCGCGCGCGGCGCCGCCGGCGCCGGCTCGGGCGCAGGCGCAGCCGGCCTGAGAGCCCTGGTATCGTTGTCCAATCCGCTACGCTTACCAAACACGACCTAGAACTCCACGCGTGCTTACTTCGACCTCAGCTTGTCGAGCAGAGGTGACAGGAAGGAGCCTTTCGGCTTCTTGGTCTCGCTGCGGCCGGTCAGCCGCTGGGCGATCTGCAGGAACATCTCGGTGGTCCGATGATTGGGCGACATCTCCGCGATCATCTGGCCGTTGTTCGCGGCCGCACCGAAGACCTGAGGCTCGAACGGTATCGAGGCGATCGGCTGGCTCTCGATCGCCTTGGCGAATTCGCTCGCATTGATCTCCGGCCGCTTGGGAACGCCGACCTGATTCAGGCAGTACAGCGGCATGCGGTCGTTCGGGCGCGCGGCCTTGAGCAGGTCGTAGATGTTCTTGGTGTTGCGCAACGAGGCAAGGTCCGGCGCGGCCACGATCAGAATGTCGTCCGCGCTGATCAGCGCCCGCTTGGTCCAGCCCGACCATTGGTGGGGAACATCGAGCACGATACACGGCATCGAGGCCCGGAGCGTATCGAAGATCGCATCGAACGCCTCAACGCCAAAATCGTAAACCCGATCCAGCGTCGCAGGCGCCGCGAGCAGGCTCAGATGATCGGTGCATTTGGACAGCAGCCGATCCATGAAGGCGACGTCGATCCGGTCCGGCGAGAACACGGCGTCGGCGATCCCTTGCGCGGGATCCTGGTTGTAGTCGAGACCGGCGGTGCCGAAGGCGAGGTCGAGGTCGGCGACGACGGAATCCATCGAGAGGTCGCGGGCGATCGCCCATGCGACGTTATGTGCAATGGTCGACGCGCCGACGCCGCCCTTGGCGCCGACGACGGCGATGATGCGGCCGACCGCCTTGGCCTCGGGCGCGGAGAACAGGTTGCAGATCGAGCGCACGACGTCGATCGGCGTGACGGGTGACAGCACATAATCGCTGACGCCGCGGCGCACCAGCTCGCGGTACAGCGTTACGTCATTGACGCGGCCGATCACGACGACGCGCGTGCCCGGATCGCAGACGGTCGCGAGCTGATCGAGGCCGGCGAGGATGTCGGAGCGCGCATCGGTCTCGAGAATGATCACGTTGGGGGTCGGCGCTGATCGATAGGCCTCGATGGCAGCAGCCATGCCGCCCATCTGGACCTTCAGATGCGCCTTGCCCAGGCGCCGATCCTCACCGGCGGCCTGAACTGTGGCGGCCGTCTCGACCGTCTCGCAGAACGCCTGCACCGACACGCGCGGGGCTGGCGCGATATGATCGTCGGCCGGCGGCGGCACGACGTCGGGCTGCTCCTCTGGGGTCTGTCGGGCGTAGCTGATCATTTGCCTGTGTCGCTGAGTTTGGCCTTATCGGCTTCGGGATAGGTGATCGCGGTTGACGATCCCTTGCGGTATTTGTCGAACAGCGCGGTGCGCCGCGTGGTGTAGGACGGCGTCTCGGCGCGCGGCTGCACCAGATCGGCGGGGTTGTCGACCATCGCGGCCATATTGCGCTGGTAGGCGCAACCGAAGTTCCAATCCGGCTTGTTCTCGAACCAGTTCTTGTTCTTGATCGTCGGACCGAGATCGTCGGGCCAGACGCCGCACGGGCCTGCTGTCGCCGACATTTTCGGATAGCTTAAGCGGATCGCCGCCATCTGGCGCGGGTCCTTGGGCTGATAGTTCCGCACGGTGAGGCCATGCGGCGGGATGCCGGCGGCCGCGAACAGCGATTGAATCTCGCGCATGGAATCGCCGGCCGCGCGCGCATTCGGCGTGCCGGTCGGCACGTCGGCGCTGATCGCGCCGGTGCCCTGGCGAAGCCAGCTCTGCGCCAGCGCCATCACCTCCGCGCGCTGCTCGGCGGTCAAACCGCCACGGCCTTGACCGACGAAGACGACGAGCGAGTCGGGAGCTTCCTGGACGGCGATCGGATGGCGCAGCCGGTAGTCGTCAGGGATGCTCGCCGTCATGGCGTCGTCCCTGGCGTGGTTGCAGGCGCCGAGCAGGGCTGCCGTCGCGGTCAGCATGGCGGCGAGAGGCAGGCGGCGAGCGGGGCTGGATTTCGTGGTCATCGTTGCAGGTCCTTGTCCCAGCTCAGTCCGTGATGAAGCCGTAGGTGCCGCGATAGCTGCGTCCGGGCTCGACCCGGCCGGGCACGCCATAGATGCGATTGATGCTGCCCAGAAGATCGGCTTGCCGATCGGATGCTGCGGCGAAGCCGTCGTCGGGACGGGAGAGATCCTTCTGCGCGACGGCGCGCACGACGAACGGCGTCACCAGCACCATCAGTTCGGTCTGGTTGTTGACGTAGTCGCGGCTGCGGAACAGCGTGCCGAGAACCGGCAACTGCATCAGGCCCGGCATGCCGCTGATCGCCTGCTTGGTCTGCTGCTGGATCAGGCCGGCCATCGCCATGGCGCCGCCGGAGGGGATCTCCAGCGTCGTCTCGGCGCGGCGGGTCTTGATGGAGGGAACGGTGAGCGAGTTCACGGTCGAGGAGGTCACCGCCTGCGACAGGGTGATGGAGTTCTCGTTGGAGAGTTCGGACACCTCCGTCATCACCCGCAGCGAAATCCGGCCCTCGGCCAACACGACCGGTGTGAAGTTGAGGGAGATGCCGAACTTCTTGAAGCTGATCTGCGTCGTACAGACATGGGTCGTCGGATCGCAAGAATAGCCGGCCGGAACCGGGAATTCGCCGCCGGCGATGAAGGTGGCCGACTCGCCCGAGATCGCGGTCAGATTCGGCTCGGCCAGCGTGCGGATCACGCCGGCATTTTCCATGGCCCGCAGCGTCGCTTGGACCGAGGACCCGAACGACGCGTTGATCGCATTGTTGGAGACCAGGTTGCTCCCATAGGCGGTGAACGGGTTGGAATTGGCGAATTTCACCACCGCGGTGCCGTAATTCAGCTGGCCCGACAGATCGATGCCGAGCTGCTTGACGACGGAGCGCTGGACCTCGGCAACCGTCACCTTGAGCATGACCTGATCGCGGCCTCTGACCGTGATCGAGTTGACGACCTTGTCGGCGCCGCCTGCGAGTCGCGCCGCGAGCTCGCCGGCCTGCTGTGCCTCGATCTGGCTCGCGGCCGAGCCGCTCAGGACGATGCTGTCGCCGAGGCCCTCGATCTGGATGTCCGAATTGGGCAGCAGCTGCTTCAGCGCGGCACGCGCCCCGTTGAGATCGCGCTTGACCGCAATGTCATAGGCCGCGATCTGCTGTCCCTGGGCGTCGAAGAAGACGATGTTGGTCTGGCCGACGGTTGCGCCGATGATGTAGGCGCGCTGCGACGAGCGGACCACGGCGTTGGCGATCTTCGGATCGGCGACGAGCACATCCTTGATGTCGCGGGGCAGATCGATGACCACGGATTTGCCGACGCCGAGCGCCAAGAAGCGCGCATTGATCTGGCCGTCGGCCGCGGCTGCCGTGACCGCCGGGCGGTAATCCGCCGCGATCACCGGCGCCAGCGCCGGATTCAAGGTCAGCGCAGCGGCGGCCGAAAACGACAGCGCGCGAACCATCGTGGTCCGCAATTTTCGCTGATTTTCGCTGCATGTCATCGTGGTGGTCCTCTCGGTCACTTCTGCGTCGTCATCGTGCTGGGAATGCCGAAGCGGATGACGGCGACGCTGTCGCCGCGCCTGCGGTTGTTCTCGTCAGGACGGTTCTCGGCGACGTTGATGTCGGCAATGCTGCGCAGTGCCAGCGACATGGTCCCGCTCTGGCGCGCGCGCGCCAGCGTCTCGGCCTGCTCCGGCTTCAGTTCCAGGGTGACGGTCTTGCCCACGACGGTGGTCTGGCCATCCTTTTCCTTGGGCGCCTGGTCGATCGCCAGGACGCGAATGTTCGACAGAATGATCTCCGAACTGATGACGTCGCCGGCGTTGGGCTGCTCCGGATTGCGCTCGCGCTTGGACAAGAGCACGTCGACCCGATCATTCGGCAGGATGAAGCCGCCGGCTCCGGTCTCCGGTGAGATCTCGGTGGAGACGGCGCGCATGCCGGCGGGGAGGATCGCGGCCATGAAGCCCGAGCCGTCGGCCTTGACCAGCTTCTGCTCGCGGATCGGCTCGCCGGCGATGAACGGCGCCCGGGCAATCATGCCGGTCACCTCGGCATCGCCCTTCGACCGATCCTTGCGCTGGATGAAGCTGGAGCTCGTCGTCGCGGCCGGCCAGCTCTGCCATTGCAGGTGTTCAGGCTTCAGCGACTGGCCGAGGTTGATGTCGGACTTGGCGACCAGGACTTCGACGGTCTCCACCGTCGGCGCAACAGCGGCGACCGGAGCCGGCCGATCGTCGGATCCGCTCGCGAGATATGCGGCCACGCCGCCAGCGCCCACAGCGATGGTGAGAACCACAACACGTGCGGTATTCATACGCTTCACTTTCCACATTACGCTGCGACGTTTCCGCCGCCGTGATGGGAGTTGAGCAGTTATTCGTCAAAGCATGGTTAATGAGGCGTATCTAAATCGCCTTAACACCGCGTTCACACGGTGTCTCAGGGCATCGCGAAGCGCGCCGCGTCGATCGCCTTCACCCAGTCGGTGTCCGGGTAGACCATCAACGCGCCCAGGGCGAGCGCGATGCCATAGGGCACGCCGCTCTCCCTGGCATGCAGACGGGCAAGCCAGGGCTGTCCGGCCAGCATGTACGGCAGCGGCCATTGCCGGAACTGCATCAGCAGCAGCGTGAGGACCCCGCCGAAGATCGATGCGTAGAGCAGGTAGTTCATCAGATGGGTGAAGCCGAACCATAGCGCGGCCGCCGACGCGACCTTGGCATCACCGCCGCCGATCCAGCCGAATGCAAAGCAGGCAAATGCGACGACGAGCAGGAGTGTGCCGGCGCCAACATGGCTGAGCATGTCCTGCATTCCCATCCCGCTCAGTGGCGCCAACACCAGAAACCCCGCAAGCAGCGCGAACGAGACGCGGTTCGAGATGGTCATCGTGAACAGGTCGCTCGCCGCGGCGAACGCCATCAGGGCGGGGAACAGCAGAAGGCGCGCAAGATCAAGGGTCATAGCTTCCGACGGCATTGGAGCGGCGCGTGTGCGCGGTCACGCGACGGTAGCGGCAAGACCTAAATGATCAGAAAACGGCTGCCACGGGCCAGCGCACAGCGGCCGGCTTCACCAGATGCTGACGATGCGGGCGGCGAGAACGATGATGGACAGGCCGAGCGCGAGACATACCCAGCGCATCGTCGCATCGGTTCGACCAAGGGAGCGCCTGGACGCGCCGGCCGGCAGAACGTGGTTACGCATGACTGAACGCCACCGGAAAAGAACGCGAAAACAATAAAGGCCCCGGATCGCCGGGGCCTTTTTGCTCGATCGTGACGACCGCTTACTTCAGCGACGAGTTGATCGACGAGAACTTGGAGCTCAGGCTGGTGCCGAGACCGTTCACGGCGGCAATGATCGCGAGCGAGATGCCGGCAGCGATCAGGCCGTACTCGATGGCGGTCGCGCCGGATTCATCCTTCACGAAGCGAGCAAGCAGATTCTTCATAGGTAACTCCATGTACACGTGGCTGGTCGAACATGATCTGGTCGTTGCGGCGTTCTCAGCACCGTGACCATGCGGCCACCCTAGGCAGCAGGCATTTCGGCGTAGTTAATTCGGTCGATGAAACACGGCGACAAATGCCTGTTATTGCGCAGAGTAAATTTCCAATGAAGCGCACGAAGAAGAGTTGAAACATGGCGCAATCACGTCTGAGTCTATCTTCGATGAGGTGGTTCCGCGCAGCCGACTGCGTTTCGCGCAGCGCGATGTCGAGATGCGATGCACCGTCATGCGCACACTTCTTTCTTGAGGCCGGCATTTCCTCCATCCGCATCTTGCGCTCCCGGTGAGCACCCACGCGCCTTGGGTTCACGGCTCCTTAAGCGCGACGGAGTACGCCTCGGGAAAGTTCATGAAATGAGGCACGTGATGTCCGGTTTGCCATGGGAAGTCGCACTGATGCTCGGCCAGACCATCGAGAAGGTTCTGCCGATCACCCTGGCGCTCGCCGTGGTCTTTTCGGTCCTGAGTCATTTCTGGGCCTGCAATCCCGGCAAGCCGTGGTGGCAGAAGCGCGAGCTCGTCACCGACATGGTCTACTGGTTCTTCGTGCCGGTTTTCGCGCGTGTGCTGCGCATCGGGTTGCTCGTGCTCGGGGCAGGCGTGGTGTTCAAGATCCACGACGCAGACGAGCTGATCGCGTTCTACGAAAATGGTCACGGGCCGCTGGCCCAGTTGCCGGAATGGCTGCAGGGTCTGCTGTTCATCGTGCTCGCCGACTTCATGCTGTATTGGACGCACCGGCTGTTCCATGGCGGCGAGTTCTGGAAATATCATGCCGTGCATCACTCTTCCGAGGACCTTGAATGGATCTCGGCAGCGCGGTTTCATCCCATCAACCTGATCCTCGGCACGATCGCCGTCGACGTGATCCTGCTGATGGCCGGTATCTCGCCGAATGTGATGATCTGGGTCGGTCCGTTCACGACGTTCCATTCGGCCTTCGTGCACGCCAATCTCAACTGGACGCTCGGACCGTTCAAATATGTCCTGGCAACTCCGGTCTTCCATCGCTGGCACCACACCGCTCTCAAAGAGGGCGGCAACACGAACTTTGCTGGCACCTTCCCGCTTTGGGACATTCTGTTCGGGACGTTCCGGATGCCGGAAGGTCGACTGCCGGAGAACTACGGCAAGGATGAAGCCGCGATGCCCGGCGAATTCGCCGGCCAGCTTGTCTTTCCCTTCCGCCGCTGATCGCTGGCTCGCAGGCTTAAGGCGAGTCGGCAACGTTTGCAGATCGTTCACCAATTGAGCGCAGATTTGCCGCGTCGGGCGCCGTCACCGCTGCGTATCGCTTGAGACGGCTCGTCAATGTCCCGGGGTTCCAGAATGTCGTTCAGTGTGTGGTGTCGTCCTCATCTTTCCCTGGCATGGCGCGCTTGCGTGGCCGCGATGCTGCTGTGGCCTGCCGCGGCGTCGGCCGATCCGGATCCGGCCATCGCCGTGAATGTCGATCAGGCGAAACTGGTCAAGCTGCCCGACAGGGTCGCCACCCTGGTGGTCGGCAACCCCATGATCGCGGATGTCACTCTGCAGAGCGGCGGCATCATCGTCGTCACCGGCAAGAGCTACGGGGCGACGAACTTCATTGCGATGGACCGCGGCGGCCAGGTGCTGGTCGATCGCCAGATCCAGGTGGCTGGTCCGACCGACAGGCTGGTGACGGTGTATCGCGGCGTCGATCGTGAGACCTATAGCTGTATGCCTGTGTGCCAGCGTCGGGTGACGCTGGGAGATGGTGACAATTATTTCAAGTCGGTGCTCGAGCAGGCCGGAACGATGTCCAGCACGGCGAGCGGCAGCGCCGCATCCGGCCCCAAGGCCAATTGACGCCAGCAGCGTCGCCGCCGGCGCGACGCTACCAGGTTCTGCATCGCGCGAGGCGCATTGCCGCCTCGCGCTGCGCGTCGTCGCGCATGGGTGATCCGTGCAATTCTCCGCCGCGAGACCTTCTCTGCAGTGAGGCCTGCTGGGATGGCGAACGATCGTGGCAATCGCGACACATGGTTAGCGGATCGTTGACGCGCCGCCCCACCTCGTCCGTTTCGTAGGAAACTCTTTCCCAACAAGTTTCCGCTATTTCTTTCACCCAGGTTGACGTGCCTCCCTCAAATCGGATGAACCCATGCAATCGTCCTCGATCGCCTCGTTGCGCAGCCATTTGCGACGTTTTCGGCGCAATCGGCGGGCCTCCGCCGCGCTCGAATTCGCACTGGTGGCGCCGATCTTCTTCGCGCTGCTGTTTGCGATCATCGAAACGGCCCTGATGTTCTTTGCCGGTCAGGTGCTCGAAACCATCACGCAGGATTCGGCCCGCATGATCCTCACCGGGCAGGCCCAGCAGGGGTCGTATACGCAGTCCCAGTTTGCGAGCTATGTCTGCAACCAGGTGCCGGCACTGTTCGACTGCAACAAGATCTATATCGACGTGAAGAGCTACTCGAAGTTCGCCGATGTCTCGATCAGCAGCCAGATCGATAATTCCGGCAACTTCGTCAACAACATGACCTACAGCCCGGGCGCCGCCGGAGACATCGTCGTGGTACGGCTGTTCTATCAATGGCCGATCTTCGTGACCGGGCTCGGCTACAACATCGCAAACCTCTCGGGCAGCAAGCGGCTGCTGGTTGGAACGGCCGCCTTCAAGAACGAGCCGTATTCATAAGACCGCCAAGGTGTCCATCATGCATTGTGCAAAAAGACCGGGAGCTACGATGGGCGACCGCCTGCTTCGCCGCCTCGGCGCTTTCGCGGCCGACAAGCGGGGGATCGCCGCCACAGAATTCGCCTTCATCGTGCCGCTGATGCTGGTGATGTTCTTCGGCACGGTGGAGTTCTGCTCGGGGATCGCCGTCGATCGCAAGGTCACGTTGATGGCGCGGACCCTGTCCGATCTGACCTCTCAGTCGACCTCTGTCGGGGACTCCGACATGTCGAATTTCTTCGCTGCGTCGACGGGCATCATGTACCCCTATTCGACGACGCCCGTGAACGCGACGATCACTGAGCTCTATGTCGACCCCAAGACGATGCAGGCCACCGTGATGTGGAGCAAGGGATCGGCCCCGCGCTCGTCAGGCACGACGGTCGGTGTGCCGGCCGACCTGCTGGTCAGCGGCACCTACCTGATCTTCAGCGAGGTCAACTATCAATATGTGCCGACGATCGGCTATGTGATGGCGAAGACCGGCATCAAGCTCAGCGATGTTGCCTACACCCGCCCGCGGCAGTCGACCTGCGTCTTCTACAGTCCGAAGACGAGCTGCTAGAGCATGATCCCGAAAGGCGGAAACCGGTTTTCCGCAGAGATCATGCTCAAACAAAGAGCTTAACCAGCCGCAGCGTCGTCGCAGGCCGACCTTCGCCACCCATCAATATCGAACATGAAAAAGGCCGCTCGACGCGGCCTTCTTTTTGACTTGCAGCTTTCTCAGCCGGGCCGAGCGGGTCGAAAGCAACCCGCCGCCTTCAACGTCGCCAGCTTAGCTGGCTGCGCGGAGGTTGTCGGCCGACGACTTGCCCGAACGACGGTCGGCAACGATCTCGTAGGAGATCTTCTGACCTTCGCGCAGCGTGCCGAGACCGGCGCGCTCGACGGCGCTGATGTGCACGAACACGTCGTTGCCGCCATCATCCGGCTGAATGAAGCCGTAGCCCTTGGTTGCGTTAAACCACTTCACGGTTCCCATGCTCACGGGGGTAGTTCCCTTCTCAGATATCAAATGCGTAACCCAGGATCCTGGGCTGGTTAGATCGAATTTTTGGAAGGGTCGTCAGCGTCTGAACCGGCTGTACCGGTAATAGCTAATCTCGTCCGGCCGAAAATCGATTGCCGTATATTCTATTGGAAATGGGGCCGCAAAACAATCCTGAGCTGCGCGCGCGCGCACGATTTTTTGCGCGCCGGCCAGGGACCGGCGCGCTGATTGCGCAAGAGATAATCATGCCGCGAGAGGGTGAAATAATGTTCCACCCTGGACTGAGCACCGACCGTTCAGCGGCGGCGAAACTGCCCGCCGCGCTGCGGCGCACCACGTGGAGGACCGCCTGGGCTGCTGGGACGCTCATCCTTGTGACGGAAGATGAGGCGGCCCTTTTCCAGATCGTAGGGCGACATCTCGACGGTCACGCGGTCGCCCGCCAGCGTCTTGATGCGATTCTTTTTCATCTTGCCCGCGGTATAGGCAACGATTTCGTGCCCCGCATCGAGTTGAACCCGGTAGCGCGCGTCGGGAAGGATTTCGGTGACCAGCCCTTCGAACTGGATCAGCTCTTCCTTAGCCATGTCTCTCTCCAGATCGATAGACGTCTAGTTTGGCCGTTGGTTGCGGTTATGAGCGTGGTTTTTGGGTCTGCCCTCGCGATGCAGGAATGCAACGCCTTGAATCGACCCGGCCTTGCCGCCGCCTTGCGACGGTCGGTTGGGCTCCTGACGATTGCCTGGCAGAGCCGGCATCTTAGCATTGGAACGCCGACGACGGCGAGGGCCTTTTGCGGCGTTGCCACCATCATTGGCCCGCGCATTCTGCATGCCAGGGCGGCCACCAGGACGCTGAGGCTGGCCGGCGGGCGCCGCGTCGCGGTGACCCGTCGTCCGGCGATCCTCGCGCGGCAGCGTGGTCTTGGTCAGCCGCTCGATGTCCCGCAGGTAGGACAGTTCGTCCGGTCCCGCCACCAGCGAGATCGCGACGCCGTCGGCGCCGGCGCGCGCGGTGCGGCCGATCCGGTGCACATAGGTCTCCGGCACGTTCGGCAGGTCGAAGTTGACGACGTGGCTGACGCCGTCGACGTCGATGCCGCGCGCGGCAATATCAGTGGCGACCAGGGTGCGGATCTCGCCGGTGCGGAACGCTGCCAGGGTGCGCTCGCGGTGGTTTTGCGACTTGTTGCCGTGAATGGCCTGAGCCGGAATGCCTGCCTTTTCGAGGCCCTTCACGACCTTGTCGGCCCCGTGCTTGGTGCGAGTGAACACCAGTGCCCGATTGACCGGCTCATCTTTGAGCAACTGGGCCAGCAGGCTCGGCTTGGCGGAGTGGTCGACCTGGATCACGCGCTGGGCGATACGCTCGACCGTCGACGACACCGGCGTCACCGCCACCCGCGCGGGATCGCGCAGCATGGCGTCGGCCAGTTCGGCGATGTCCTTCGGCATGGTCGCCGAGAAGAACAAGGTCTGGCGCTTGATCGGCAGCTTGGCCACGATCTTTCGGATGTCGTTGATGAAGCCCATGTCGAGCATGCGGTCGGCTTCATCGAGTACGAGGAACTCGACCTGGGTCAGCTTCAGGGCGTTGCCCTGAACAAGGTCGAGCAGCCGGCCGGGCGTGGCGACCAGCACGTCGACGCCCGGCATCAGCGCGCGGACCTGGCGTCCCATGGGAACGCCGCCGATGGCAAGCGCCGAGGTCAGGCGGATATGACGGCCATAGGTGTTGAAGCTGTCGAGGATCTGGCCCGACAGCTCGCGGGTCGGGCTCAGCACCAGCACGCGGGCCGTCTTCGGCTGCGGCTTGATGCGGTTCTCCAGCAGACGGTGTAGGATCGGCAGCGCAAAGGATGCGGTCTTGCCGGTTCCGGTCTGCGCGATGCCGATCACGTCGCGGCCTTGAAGCGCGATCGGGATGGTCTGGGCCTGGATCGGGGTGGGGGTGGTGTAGTTCTCTTCCTTCAGCGCGCGCGTCAGCGCGTCGGCGAGGTTAAAATCCTGGAAGGATGTCAAAAGCGTGGGCTTTCCATAAGAGGATAAGGCCCTCGTCGGCATGCATGCCGGACGCGGGCGGGTGACTAGAGACACCCGCGTGTTTGGAGCGCCTATTGTGGAGTGCTGAGAATGCGGAGCCAAAAGCTCTGGATGAGCTAAAGAACACGCGGCTCGCAAAGATCCGGCTGATTCGCCTCGATCTGCCAGATATATGGAGCAGCTGCGCGTCACTTTCAAGGCCACGTGCGTACCGCAGTGGCGATCGAGGTGGTACTCTGCTGCTTTAAAATTAGCCATTCAAAACAAATTGCACAAGCTTTGCGCTGCGTGCTGGCCGATTGGTCAGGTTCACTGCTCAAAAGATGGGCCGCCGGTTGCGACCTTCGGTCGCGATCGGGCTGATTTTTAATAATCTTTCAATGGCTTAGTCGGTGTGAGGGGCGTGGCACGCTTCTTGCGATTCTTCCGACGCAGACCGCCGGCCGCTTTGGCTGCGAAGCACGTCTGCGTCAGGGAGATATTCACTCATGCTTACTCGACTCACTCAGGAATTAACGGCGCCGTTCAGCCGCCGTCGCTGGCTGGCTGCTGCTGCCGGCCTGGCACTTGGCGCTGCCGGCTTCGGCCCGGCGATGGCTGCGGACGACACCATCAAGATCGGCGTTCTGCATTCGTTGTCAGGCACCATGGCGATCAGCGAGACCACGCTGAAGGACACGATCCTGTTCCTGATCGACGAGCAGAACAAGAAGGGCGGCGTGCTCGGCAAGAAGCTCGAGGCCGTCGTGGTCGACCCCGCTTCGAATTGGCCGCTGTTCGCCGAGAAGGCGCGCGAGCTGATCACTAAGAACAAGGTCGCGGTCGTGTTCGGCTGCTGGACCTCGGTGTCGCGCAAGTCGGTGCTGCCGGTGTTCAAGGAGCTCAACAGCATCCTGTTCTACCCGGTCCAGTACGAGGGCGAGGAGAGCGAGCGCAACGTGTTCTACACCGGCGCGGCGCCGAACCAGCAGGCGATCCCGGCGGTCGACTACCTGATGAAGGAAGAGAAGGTGAAGCGCTGGGTGCTGGCCGGCACCGACTACGTCTATCCGCGCACCACCAACAAGATCCTGGAAGCCTACCTGAAGTCCAAGGGCGTGGCTCAGGACGACATCATGATCAACTACACGCCGTTCGGTCACTCCGACTGGCAGACGATCGTCGCCGACATCAAGAAGTTCGGCTCGGCCGGCAAGAAGACCGCCGTGGTCTCGACCATCAACGGCGACGCCAATGTTCCGTTCTACAAGGAGCTCGGCAACCAGGGCATCAAGGCCAAGGATATCCCGGTGGTCGCGTTCTCGGTGGGTGAGGAAGAGCTCGCCGGCATCGACACCAAGCCGCTGGTCGGCCATCTCGCCGCCTGGAACTATTTCGAGTCGATCAAGACCCCGGCCAACGAGAAGTTCATCAAGGATTGGCAGGCCTACACCAAGAATCCGAAGCGTGTGACCAACGACCCGATGGAAGCGCATGTGATCGGCTTCAACATGTGGGTGAAGGCGGTCGAGAAGGTCAAGTCGACCGACGCCGACAAGGTCATCGATGCGCTGCCCGGCACCGAGGCGCCGAACCTGACCGGCGGCGTGTCGAAGATGCTGCCGAACCACCACATCACCAAGCCGGTGTTCATCGGCGAGATCAAGGGCGATGGCCAGTTCAGCGTCGTCTACAAGACCAAGGATCTGGTCCCGGGCGACGCCTGGTCGAAGGAGCTCGAGGGCTCCAAGGACCTGATCGGCGACTGGGTGGGCAAGAAGTGCGGCAACTTCAACGTCAAGACCAACAAGTGCCTGGGCTCTGGCACCTGATCCCGACCTGACGACTTCATCACGACCGGAGAAGGCGGCGATCACTGCCGCCTTCTCTCTTCCTCCTGCCGGGGTGGTCCAGTGCCTGCCATTGTTCTCGCGATTGTTCGCAGCCTTCTTCTATCCATTGCCCTGATCGTCGCGGCCGTTCCGGCCTTCGCCACCAGCTTCGAAGAATCCGTCGCCAAATTCGCCAATGACGATTTCTCCGACACCGATGATGCGGTGGGCGAGATCGCCGTGTCGGGCAATCCGCTGGCCTATCCGATCATCAGCGCGCTGCAGGACGAGCGGCTGATGTTCGACGCCGAGAGCAAGAAGGTCTATGTCAAGCAGACCGACGGCAAGATCATCGATGCAGCCACCGGCGCTGCCGTCGACAAGCTTCCCGACAATGCCGCGGCGGTGAGCCTCAACAACCGCCTGCGCCGCAGCGTCGATGCCGCGTTGGGCGGCCTGACCCTGCTTTCGCCGGACGTGATCACGCGGCTTTCCGCGGCGAAATCCGTGTTCAAGTCGCATGACGAGGCGACGCTGCCGACGGTGGAATCGGCGCTCACCAAGGAAACCAATCGCAGTGTCAAGCAGGCGCTGACCGAGGCGCGCGCCGCCATTCTCCTGTTCAAGTCCGATGCCAGCGAGGTCGACAAGCTCGAGGCCGTCGCGACCATCAGGGCGCGCAGCGATCAGGAAGCGCTGGCGCTGCTGACCGAGATCAGTGGCGGCGATCAGCCGGCGAGCGTCACCAAGGCCGCGGCCAGCGCCATCGCCTCGATCCAGAGCTCGCTCGCGATCTGGTCCGGCGTGCAGAACGCCTGGTACGGCCTGTCGCTCGGCTCGGTGCTGCTGCTGGCTGCCATCGGCCTCGCCATCACCTTCGGCGTCATGGGCGTCATCAACATGGCCCATGGCGAGATGGTGATGCTCGGCGCTTACACCACCTTCGTCGTGCAGGAGGTGATCCGCACGCGCTACCCGGCGCTGTTCGACTATTCGCTGCTGATCGCAGCTCCGCTCGCGTTCCTGGTGGCCGGCGCGATCGGCGTGCTGATCGAGCGCACCATCATCCGTTTCCTCTATGGTCGTCCGCTGGAGACGCTGCTGGCCACCTGGGGCCTGTCGTTGATCCTGCAGCAGGCCGTGCGTTCTGCCTTCGGCCCCACCAACCGCGAGGTCGGCAATCCCTCCTGGATGAGCGGCGCGTTCGAGCTCGGCCAGATCACCATCACCTATAACCGGCTCTGGATCCTCTGTTTCACGATGGCCGTCTTCGCCATCCTGCTGGCGATGCTGCGCTACACCGCGCTTGGCCTGGAGATGCGCGCGGTGACGCAGAACCGGCGCATGGCGGCGTCGATGGGCATCGCGACCTCGCGGGTCGATGCGCTCACCTTCGGCCTCGGCTCCGGCATCGCCGGTATCGCGGGCGTGGCGCTGTCGCAGATCGACAATGTCAGCCCCAACCTTGGCCAGAGCTACATCATCGACTCCTTCATGGTCGTGGTGTTCGGCGGCGTCGGCAATCTCTGGGGCACTTTGGTCGGCGCCTTCACGCTCGGCATCGCCAACAAGTTCCTGGAGCCGGTGGCCGGTGCCGTGCTCGGCAAGATCGCCATCCTGGTGCTGATCATCCTGTTCATTCAGAAGCGCCCGCGCGGCCTGTTCGCGCTCAAGGGCCGGGCGGTGGAAGCATGATGCCGCATTTGCTCACCCGGTCCCTGGACCGAGCCGCGACCATCTTCGTGCTGATCGTGGCCGCCTGCGGCGTCCTGATCCCGCTGTCGAACCTGCTGCTGCCGGCCGGCTCGGCACTGCAGGTGCCGACCTATCTGGTCGCGTTGTGGGGCAAATATGTCTGCTACGCCATCCTCGCGCTCTCGATCGATCTGATCTGGGGCTATTGCGGCATCCTCTCGCTCGGCCACGGCGCGTTCTTTGCGCTCGGCGGCTATGCGATGGGCATGTATCTGATGCGTCAGATCGGCACTCGCGGCGTCTATGGCAACCCGATCCTGCCGGACTTCATGGTGTTCCTGAACTACTCCAAGCTGCCCTGGTACTGGCACGGCTTCGACATGTTCTGGTTCGCCGCGCTGATGGTCCTGTTCGTACCGGGCCTGCTCGCCTTCTGCTTCGGCTGGCTGGCGTTCCGCTCGCGTGTGACTGGCGTGTATCTGTCGATCATCACCCAGGCGATGACCTATGCGTTGCTGCTCGCTTTCTTCCGCAACGATTTCGGCTTCGGCGGCAACAACGGTCTGACCGACTTCAAGGATATTCTCGGCTTCAACGTCCAGGCGGAGGGCACCCGCGCCGCCTTGTTCGCGCTGAGCTGCCTCGCGCTCATTCTGGCCTTCCTGATCTGCCGGGCCGTGGTGTCGTCCAAGCTCGGCAAGGTGCTGATCGCGATCCGCGACGCCGAGTCGCGGACGCGCTTCCTCGGCTATCGCGTCGAGTCCTACAAGCTGTTCGTGTTCACGCTGTCGGCTTGCATGGCCGGCGTGGCCGGTGCCCTTTACGTGCCGCAGGTCGGTATCATCAACCCCTCGGAGTTCGCGCCGGGCAATTCGATCGAGGCGGTGATCTGGGTCGCGGTCGGCGGCCGCGGCACGTTGGTCGGCGCGGCGCTCGGCGCCGTCGTCGTCAACTACGCCAAGACCTTCTTCACGTCAGGCGTGCTCGCGCCCTACTGGCTGTTCATGCTCGGCGCGTTGTTCGTCCTGGTCACCCTGCTGCTGCCCAAGGGCATCCTCGGCACCTTCAACAGCTGGTGGGATCATGTCAGCAGCAAGACGCCGAACGCCGACAGCGCCGCGCGCGAGGACGGCGTCACTGAACCCAAGATGGCGGAGTGAGCGGCATGAACGTGATGGATACGAGATCGACCTCCGCGCTGCTCTACCTCGACGCCGTGCACGTCTCCTTCGACGGCTTCCACGCCATCAACAATCTCTCGCTGGCGCTGGAGCCCGGCGAGATGCGCGCCATCATCGGCCCCAACGGCGCCGGCAAGACCACGATGATGGACATCATCACCGGCAAGACCAAGCCCGACGAGGGCACGGTGCTGTTCGACGGCAAGACGGACCTCACCCGCCTCGACGAGACCCGGATTGCCGAGCTCGGCATCGGCCGCAAGTTTCAGAAGCCGACCGTGTTCGAGAGCCAGTCGGTCGAGGACAATCTGCGGCTCGCGCTCAACGTCGATCACAGCGTCAAGGGCACGCTGTTCTGGCGCGGCTCGAAGGGCGAGGCCGAGCAGATCGACAGGGTGCTGGAGACGGTGCGGCTCAAGGATCTCAGGCGCAAGCTCGCCGGCAGCCTGTCGCACGGCCAGAAGCAGTGGCTCGAGATCGGCATGCTGCTGGCGCAGGACCCGAAGCTGCTGCTGGTCGACGAGCCGGTGGCCGGCATGACCGACGTCGAGACGCATCAGACCGCCGAACTGCTCAAGGAAATCAATCGGGATCACACCGTCATGGTCGTCGAGCACGACATGACGTTCGTTCGCGAGCTCGGCGTCAAGGTCACCTGCCTGCATGAAGGCACGGTGCTGGCCGAAGGCACCATCGATCAGGTGTCGTCGAACGACCGGGTGATCGAGGTCTATCTGGGCCGCTAATCGGCCCGCGAATAGCGAATGGCGAGTAGCGAATTGGGAAGAGCGCAGGGAAGCATGAACGGGACAGGAATTTCTATTCGCTATTCGCTATTCGCCATTCGCCCCCTTCCGGCCGGAGGCCGCTAATGCTGAGCGTCGACAACATCAACCTCTATTACGGCGCCGCCCAGGCGTTGCGCGGCGTCTCGATCGCGGCTGAAACCGGCAAGGTCACCTGCGTGCTCGGCCGCAACGGCGTCGGCAAGACCTCGCTCTTGCGGGCGCTGGTCGGGCAATATCCGCTGGCCTCCGGCAGCATCACCTTCGACGGCGCTGACATCACCCATCTCAAGCCCTATGAGCGGGCGCGCAAGGGCATCGGCTTCGTGCCGCAGGGCCGCGAGATCTTTCCGCTGCTGACGGTCGAGGAGAACCTCAAGACCGGCTTCGGCCCGCTTAAGCGCAGCGATCGCAGCATCCCGGACGACGTGTTCTCGCTGTTTCCGGTGCTGCAGTCGATGCTCGGCCGCCGCGGCGGCGATCTCTCCGGTGGCCAGCAGCAGCAGCTCGCGATCGGCCGCGCCATGGTGATGCGGCCGAAGGTCCTGCTGCTCGACGAGCCGACCGAGGGCATCCAGCCGTCGATCATCAAGGACATTGGAAGGGCCATCTCTTACTTGCGCAATCTCGGCAACATCGCCATCGTCCTGGTTGAGCAATATCTCGACTTTGCCTGCGAACTCGGCGACAACTTCGCCGTCATGGATCGCGGCGCGGTGAAATTCACCTGCACCCGCGCCAATCTTGATCCGGCCGAGATCAGCCGCCAGATGGCGCTGTGATCGTCATTTAGCTTCGTGGACGCGGTCTCGCCCGCGTCCGGTCCCAGGGGAGGGGATCGATGCGGGCCGATCCCGCCAGCGCCGCTGCCGACCTCTTCGAGGCCAACCGCGCCCGCGGCGCGGTGCGTTTCGATGTGCGGCTGCAGGATGGCATGACGCGGCGTCATCATCTGCATGAATCCGGCTCGCTGCGCGTGCGCTTTCCCTCGCCCGAGGATGACGGCCTATCGGCGATGTTCGTCAACACGGCCGGCGGCATCGCCGGCGGTGATCACTTCGCGGTCGAGGTCGCGGCCGGTGAAGGCTGCCGCGTGACGCTGTCGAGCGCCGCCGCCGAGAAGGTGTATCGCGCCCCGGGCAAGCCGGCCGAGCTCGACATTGCGCTGACCGCCGCGGCGGGCGCGCATATTTCGTGGCTGCCGCAGGAGACCATCCTGTTCGACCGCGCCCGTATCCACCGCCGCATCGACATCGATCTCGCCGCAACCGCTTCTCTCCTGCTGTGCGAGATCGTCGTGTTCGGCCGCACCGCCATGGGCGAACGTATGCGCGAGGGCGAGTTCGTCGATCGCTGGCGGCTGCGGCGCGGCGGCAGGCTGGTGTTCGCCGAGACGGTCTGCCTCGACGGCGACATCGGTGCCAAGCTGGCGCAGCCGGCGATCGCCAAGGGCGCCGCGGCGATCGGAACGGCGCTGATCGTGCCGGGCGACGCAGCGCTGGTCGAACGCATCCGGGAGAGCCTGCCGGCCTTCCGAGGCGAGGCCGGGCTGTCGGCCTGGAATGGATTTGCAATGGCGCGCTTCTGTGCCCAAGATGCCGCGAGCCTGCGCGCCGACATGATGGCCGTGCTCGGCTGTGCCTCCGCCGTGCCGCTCCCGCGGCTATGGCTTAATTAGACGTTGACCAACTGACGATTACCAGAAGACGTTGACCAGAAGACGATCACCAGAGAGTCCGCATGAACCTGTCTCCCCGCGAAAAGGACAAGCTCCTGATCTCGATGGCCGCCATCGTGGCCCGCCGCAGGCTCGAGCGCGGCGTCAAGCTCAACCATCCCGAGGCGGTCGCGATCATCTCCGACTTCATCCTGGAAGGCGCGCGCGATGGCCGCACCGTCGCCGAGCTGATGCAGGCCGGCGCCCAGGTCCTGACCCGCGACCAGGTGATGCCGGGCATCCCTGAGATGATCCACGACATCCAGGTCGAGGCGACATTCCCGGACGGCACCAAGCTCGTCACGGTGCACGAGCCGATCCGGTGAAGCGAGCCCAACTCTTTCGGTCGTCATGCCCGGGCTTGACCCGCCTGCGCGGCCGTAGCCGCTTCGGCGCGGCGAAGGCCCGGGCATCCACGCTGTTCGACCTGAATGGAAAGACGTGGATGGCCGGGACAAGCCCGGCCATGACGCAGTGGAAACCTGAGAGGTAACACATGATCCCCGGCGAACTCTTTATTCAGGACGGCGAGATCGAGCTCAATGCCGGCCGCAAGACGGTGACGCTCTCGGTCGCCAACACCGGCGACCGGCCGATCCAGGTCGGCTCGCACTACCATTTCTTCGAGACCAATCCGGCGCTGAAATTCGACCGCAAGAAAGCGCGCGGCATGCGGCTCGATATCGCCGCCGGCACCGCGGTGCGCTTCGAGCCCGGCCAGACCCGCGACGTGCAGCTGGTGGCGCTCGCCGGCAAGCGCATGGTCTATGGCTTCCGCGGCGACGTCATGGGCAAGTTGTAAGACGATGCCGACCGGGTTACGCCTCGTCTCCGAAGCCGCCGAGCTCGCGGCCCGCCGCCATGCTGGCCAGCAGCGCAAGGGCCGCGACGAGGAGCCTTACGTCAATCATCTCGCCGAGGTCGCGAGCATCCTCGCGGCGACCAGCGATGGCGCCGACGCCGAGCTGGTCGCCGCCGGCTGGCTGCATGACAGCATCGAGGACACCGACACCACCGCCGACGAGCTGACGCAGCGCTTCGGCGCGCGCGTCGCTGGCCTCGTCGAGGAGGTGACGGACGATATGACCTTGCCGAAGAGCGAGCGCCGCGCCGTGCAGGTCATTGCCGCTCCCGGCAAGTCTGCAGGCGCCAAGCAGATCAAGATCGCCGACAAGATCAGCAACATCCGCGCCCGTATCTTCTTCGAGCCTGACCTGGAGCAGCAGCTCGAGTTGATGGAGTATCTCGGCTGGGCCGAACAGGTCGTCGCCGGCTGCCGCGGCGTGAACCCGCGGCTGGATACGCTGTTCGATGAGACCGTTGCGAATGCGCGGGGCTCGCTGTGAGCAAACGGCCGGCGTCTCGCCATCACGACAAGCAGAGCTAATTGGGGGCCAACGATGTCCGTCAAGATCAAGCGTTCCGTCTATGCCGACATGTTCGGCCCGACCACCGGTGACAAAGTCCGGCTGGCCGACACCGACCTGATCATCGAGGTGGAGAAAGATTTCACCATTTATGGCGAGGAGGTAAAGTTCGGCGGCGGCAAGGTGATCCGTGATGGCATGGGGCAGTCGCAGGCGACCAACAGGCAGGGCGCCGCCGACACCGTGATCACCAACGCCCTGATCGTCGATCATTGGGGGGTCGTGAAGGCCGACGTCGCGATCAAGGACGGCATGATCAGCGCGATCGGCAAGGCCGGCAATCCCGACATCCAGCCCGGCGTGACCATCGTGATCGGCCCGGGCACCGACGTGATCGCGGGCGAGGGCAAGATCCTCACCGCCGGCGGCTTCGACAGCCACATCCATTTCATCTGCCCGCAGCAGATCGAGCATGCGCTGATGTCTGGCGTCACCTCGCTGCTCGGCGGCGGTACCGGCCCCTCGCACGGCACCTTCGCCACCACCTGCACGCCCGGCCCGTGGCACATCGGCCGGATGATGCAGTCGTTCGACGCGTTCCCGGTGAATCTCGGCATTTCCGGCAAGGGCAATGCGTCACGCCCGGCGGCGCTGGTCGAGATGATCAAGGCCGGCGCCTGCGCGCTGAAGCTGCACGAGGATTGGGGCACGACGCCGGCCGCGATCGACAACTGCCTCTCGGTCGCCGACGACCACGACATCCAGGTCATGCTGCACTCGGACACGCTGAACGAGTCGGGCTTCGTCGAGGATACGATCAAGGCGTTCAAGGGCCGCACCATCCACGCCTTCCACACCGAGGGCGCCGGCGGCGGTCATGCGCCCGATATCATCAAGGTCGCGGGGCTGAAGAACGTGCTGCCGTCCTCGACCAATCCGACCCGGCCGTTCACGCGCAACACCATCGACGAGCATCTGGACATGCTGATGGTGTGCCATCATCTCGATCCGTCGATCGCCGAGGATCTCGCTTTTGCAGAAAGCCGCATCCGCAAGGAGACGATCGCGGCCGAGGACATCCTGCACGATCTCGGCGCGCTCTCGATGATGTCATCGGATTCGCAGGCGATGGGCCGGCTCGGCGAGGTCATCATCCGCACCTGGCAGACCGCGGACAAGATGAAGAAGCAGCGCGGCGCCTTGCCGCAAGACAAGGGCAAGGACAACGACAATTTCCGCGTCAAGCGCTACATCGCCAAATACACGATCAACCCGGCGATCGCGCATGGCGTGTCGAAGCTGATCGGTTCGGTCGAGAAGGGCAAGCTTGCCGACCTCGTGCTGTGGTCGCCCGCCTTCTTCGGCGTCAAGCCCGACTGCGTCATCAAGGGCGGCACGATCGTCGCTGCGCCGATGGGCGACCCCAATGCCTCGATCCCGACGCCGCAGCCGGTGCATTACCAGCCGATGTTCGGCGCCTTCGGCAAGTCGCTGACGGCGTCCTCGGTGATCTTCACCTCGAAGGCGGCGGTCGCGGGCGGCCTTGCGCGCAAGCTCGGCCTCTCCAAGAAGCTCTACGCGGTGCAGAACACCCGCGGCAAGATCTCGAAGAAAAGCATGATTCACAATGATGCGACGCCGGACATCGAGGTCGATCCGGAGACCTATGAGGTGCGCGCAGATGGCGAGCTCCTGACCTGCGAGCCTGCCGAGGTGCTGCCCATGGCGCAGCGCTATTTCATGTTCTAAACTTGCTCCCGGTACCCAGAACCAGAAACGTACCGGGAGGACTGCTTCGTGATCTATGTCGTTGCCACCTTGACCATCAAGCCTGAAACCCGCGCGGAATTCATTGCCGCGGCGACCGCCTGTATCGCGGGGACCCGCAAGGAACCCGGCAATATCGCCTATGACTTGCACGAAAGCGTCACCGATCCGAGCCGGATGGTCTTTGTCGAGCAGTGGGAAAACGCCGAGGCTTTGGTGCCGCACCGCGCGACCGAACACATGAAGACGTTCGGGCGGGTGGCCGTGAAGTGCATGGCGGCGCCGCCGAAGATCGAGATCATTACGCCCGAGAGGGTCGATGTCCGCTGAGCGGAATTACAAGATGAGGAAGTCAGCATGATCCGCGCCACGCGCGTGCTCGGGCAGCATCGTTGGACAGAGGCGGCTGCCGATTCCGTCCTGCTCGATTTCGACGATCGGCATCGGCGAAGGCTGGCGATGACCGGCACGCGCGGGCTCGCATTCCTGCTCGACCTCGAGCACGCCACCGCGCTTCGCGGCGGCGATGCCCTGGTGCTGGAGGACGGCCGGCTGGTCGAGGTCGTGGCCGCGGCGGAGCCGCTGCTGGAGATCCGCGCCAGCGATCCGCACCATCTGGTGCGGCTCGCCTGGCATCTCGGCAACCGGCATCTGCCGACCCAGATCATGGCCAAGAGCCTGCGCATCCGCCGTGACCATGTCATCGAGGCGATGGTGAAGGGTCTCGGCGCGCGGGTCATCGAGATCGAGGCGCCGTTCGATCCGGAAGGCGGCGCCTATGCCGAGCCCAGCCATGCGCAGGGCCATGACGAACACGATCACCATCATGGCCACGATCATCATCACGATCATGGCGGGCACGAGCATGCGCATCACGGCCATGACCACGGTCACGCACATGATGACCATGTGCATGACGAGCACTGCGGCCACGGCCATCATCATCACGGCCATGCCCATGCTCATGACCGCAAGTGAGCGGCCGCACGCCTCGGCGGCGGTGACCGAGCTGGATCATTCGGCGCTCTACCGTTTGATGACGTGGTTGTCGCCCGCTTTCCCGGTGGGCGGCTTCGCCTATTCGAGCGGCATCGAGTGGGCCGTCGAAGCCGGCGACGTCGACGATGCCGGTTCGCTTCGCGGCTGGCTCTCGGCGATGCTGGCCGACGGCTCCGGCTTCTGCGATGCGGTTTTTCTCGTGCATGCGCATCGCGCAATGGAGCTCGGCGACATCGACCGCCTGCGCGAGGTTGCGGAGCTTGCCGCTGCTTTCGTGCCGTCGCGGGAGCGGCAATTGGAGACGACCGCGCAAGGCCGTGCCTTCATCGAGATCGCGCGTTCGGCGTGGAATTCCCCGGGTCTCGACGACGCCGTGTCGCAATGCGAGACTATGGTGTATCCCGCCGCCGTCGGCGTGGTGGGCGCTGCCCATGGCATTCCGTCACGCCTGCTGCTGCACGCTTTCCTTCACGCGGTGACGTCGAATTGGATTTCGGCGGGAAGCCGATTGATTCCACTGGGGCAGACCGACAGCCAGCGCGTGCTGGCCGCGCTCGAGCCAATCGTGACCGCCACCGCGGCGCGGGCGATCTCGGCTTCGCTCGATGACATCGGCAGTACGACCTTCAGGGCCGATATTGCCAGTCTGCGTCACGAAACACAGTATACGAGGCTGTTCCGTTCGTGAGCTGCCTGGATCGTCATCTCGGCCCGATTGTCAACGCGAGTCGTTGTCATGAGCGGCGGCAGGACGAGACTTGTACGGCGGCGGAACGGGCCTGATGGGTTATCGATCCCCATTCCACGGGGATGACAAGAGGACATTTGATATGGCTACGTCGCATGGGCCGCTTCGCGTGGGGGTTGGTGGTCCGGTCGGATCCGGCAAGACCGCGCTGATGGATCTCCTCTGCAAGTCGATGCGAGGACGCTATGACATCGCGGCGATCACGAACGACATCTACACCAAATGGGACGCTGAATACCTGGTCCGCTCGGGCTCGTTGACACCGGACCGCATTGCGGGCGTGGAGACCGGCGGCTGTCCGCATACGGCGATCCGCGAGGATGCGTCCATGAATCTCGCAGCGGTCGCCGACATGCGGGCGAAGTTTCCCGGACTCGATCTCGTTCTGATCGAGTCGGGCGGTGACAACCTCGCTGCAACCTTCTCGCCGGAGCTGGCCGACATCACCATCTACGTCATCGACGTCGCGGCCGGCGACAAGATCCCCTCGAAGGGCGGCCCCGGCATCACGCGGTCCGACCTTCTGGTGATCAACAAGATCGACCTGGCGCCGCATGTGGGCGCCTCTCTCGAGAAGATGGAGACGGACGCCAAGCGCATGCGCGGCGAGCGTCCCTTCGTCATGACCAACATGAAGAAGAGTCAGGGGCTCGACCGGATCATCAGCTTCATCGAAGCGAAGGGTGGGCTGACAGCGACCGCTTGAACTCTGCATCCGGCAGAGGATCTGAGATGTGCCGGCCAGCCGTCTTCGGCGGCGTGCTTCGAACTTGCATGATCGGGGCCGGCGCCGCGGCAGTCCCTGCTTGAACGGTCGCCCGGAGCATGGAGCTGATCCAACCGCAGCGACCGGGCGTTCCGGGCCTTAACGATCCGAAGCGGCGAGACGCAAAAAAGCCTTACCGGGCCGGAACAACTTGATCTGCCCGAGGTTTCCTGAGCCCGGAGTGTGGCTGGCCGAAAACGCGTATGCCAAGCGTGGTGGTTCTGCTTGACCCCGGGGGTCGTCTTCCCGATCAATTTTTGCTCGTAACGAGGCGCTCGTTTAAAGAGTAGCAGGCCCATTTATTGGATGTCTCGTGTCCTCCTCCCACAACCCTTGATTACAGAGTAAACGAGTGCTCCGGCTGGGTGTCATCATCGGTGTGATTGCGCTAATTGGAACGGCGTTATCCGGCTTGGCGGCTTACCGGGTTCACGATCAGGAGCTGGCGATCGATCGCATCGCGCTGGCACGCGCCATCGACGTGCATGCAAGCCTTGTCCAGGACCGTCTGACCGAGCGTGAATTACTGGCCCGGGTGGCCTCCGGGCTGTTCCGGGCTCCGTCCGTCATCAAGGCGAACATGCTGGAGCCGCTGCGCTCCTCGATCTACGCCTTCAAGACCGATTTCGTCGTGGCGTCTTGGATCGCACGGCTGCGGCCCGATGAGCTCCCGATCGCGCAGGCGGAGCTGCGCCAAGCGGGCTTCCCCAACCCGACTATTCGCAATTATGACGATAAGATGTTGGATGCAGCGACTCTGACGGGTCCAATCGACGTCTTGATGGATCTTGAGCCGCGCAACGCCGATACCTTGAAGCTTCCCGGCGTGGCTCTGGATCGGCAGCCGATCGTCGGACCCATGCTGGCGCGCGCCATGGCCGAGGGCAAGCCGGTCGCGTCCGACCCGACGCCCCTGTTGCGCGCGAATGGACCGATCGGGATTGTGCTGGCGGCCCCGGTCGTCCCGCAGGGGGCGACGGCACCGGCCGGATTCGTCACGTTCTCCTACGAGATCGGTCCGCTGCTCCTGACCAATGACGATCTTTCTCTGTTCTCGGTGGCGCTCAAGGATCCTCGCAACGCCTCCGATGAGCTGGTCGCCAATGATCAGGGCGCCGTGTCCGGCAGGACCCGCGGGGCGGACGCGCCGGCGCCGTCGTCAACGCGAACCGTCACCTTTGGCAATCATGATTGGTCGCTGGTCTATTACGCCAAGAGCAATTCGGTTCGGCGAGCCCAGCAGACCGCCGCGATCGTCGGCGTGATCGGGATCGCGCTGACCGGTATCATCTGCGGCCTGTTCGGCTACGTCGCTTATAACAATTTACGCCTGAGCCGCGAGATCCAGGTGCGGATCGGCTTTGAACGCCGCCTGACGGCCGTCATCGACGAGCTGAATCATCGGGTCAAGAACATCCTGGCGGTGATCCAGTCGATCGTGACGCGCACGTTGCGCCATGGCAGCGATATCGATGTGGCGCGAGAACTCCTGATCGGGCGCATCCACGCCATGTCCAACGTCGTCACGCTGCTGAGCGAGAGCCAGTGGCAGGGGGTCCAGCTGCGCGGCCTGTTCGAGTCGCGCGCCATTCCGCATGCGGATCGGATCGCCGTCACCGGTCCCGACATCACCGTGAGCGCGCGGGCGGCGCAGAGCCTGTCGCTGCTGTTCTTCGAACTGGCCTCCCACTCCGACGAGGGGCTGTCGCTGGTGGGCAAGCACCCGCACATCACTGCGAAATGGGATGTGACCGGCGAGGAGCCGAATGCCGTCTTCCAGTTCCGCTGGGAGGAGTTCAACACCAGCGAAGCGACCCGGCGGCCGGATAGTGATTTCGGTCTGATCCTGCTCGATCGCGTTGCGCCGGAAGCGCTGGGTGGCACGTCGAAGCGGTTCTTCACCGAGGCCAGCTATGTCTATGAACTGACCGCTCCGATGGAAACGGTCGTCGACATCACTGAGCGCGATCGCACCGAGCAGTTCTCAGCGCCCGTGCATCCGTCTCGTTAGACCGACGCCGCTGTCTTCACGAACGCGATGTGTCATCGTGATTGGTTGTCAAAATCAAACGGCGGCCCCACAGGGGGCCGCCGTTTGTGTTTGATGAGTCCGTTCAGACGGGTCAGCCGCCGCTGCCGCCGATCACTGCGCGGACGGTCTCGTCCGGGCCGAAATCCTCTGCACCTTCGACATACAGCAGCGCCGCGAGCTTCGAGCGCGCGCGGTTGACGCGGCTCTTGATGGTGCCCACGGCGCAGCCGCAGATCGCGGCGGCGTCCTCGTAAGAGAAGCCCGACGCTCCCACCAGGATGAGCGCTTCGCGCTGGTCCTGTGGCAGCTTCTCGAGCGCCGCGCGGAATTCCTCGAATTCGAGGTGAGCACCTTGCGACGGATGCGTCTTCAGCGTCTTGGCGTAGTTGCCCTCGGCATCTTCCACCTCGCGCCGGCGTTTGCGGTAATCAGAGCGGAACAGATTGCGCAAAATCGTAAACAGCCACGCGGGCAGATTGGAGCCCGGTTGGAATGAGTCGATGTTCGCCAAGGCTCTCAGCAGGGTTTCCTGCACGAGGTCATCGGCGCGATCGCTGTTGCCACTTAAGGAAATCGCAAATGCGCGGAGGCTTGGGACGGCCGCGAGGATATCGTCCCGCAAGGAATCAGTGAGAGGCATTCACTCCCTCCCGTCGTTTTGGTCGGTGGATCCCCCGCCGTTCTCCACGTGGGACTGTGCTGCCGGTACATCAAGCTTGCGGATCAGATCCGTGAACCGGTCAGGTACCCCCTGACGGACGACATCGTCGTACATCGCGCGAAGTTGATGACCAATTCTCGATTGGATCTCCGCGTTCAGTCCGCCGGGCTTGCGCGGTGCCGCATTCTTGCTGGCTTGAGACTTTACATCTTTCATGACCTTTTCCACGTTTCCCCGAGAGTTAAGTCCCTGAAGCTTCAAGAATTATCCTCGCCATCGAGGGGGGCTGTCGGGAACTAATGCGACCGGCCCACAAAAGTTCCACGCGTTTTGGGAACTTTTCTTCGTTTCAGGCGTAATCAGCTCATCATGGAACCGGGGCGGAAGCCCAGAATACCGAATGGAGTGGGGATGAGCCGATCACAGCTAGTTGCTGAACATTTGCCGCTGTTGCGCCGGTATGCCCGTGCCCTCACCGGTAGCCAGGGGTCCGGGGATGCTTATGTCGGCGCGATGCTGGAGGCTCTGATCCAGGACCCGGCCCTGCTCGACGAGCGGTACGGCGCGCGCGCGGGTCTTTTCCGACTGTTTACTCAGATCTGGAACTCGGTCGCCCTGAACGATGACGCGGAGGTCGCGACCTTGCCGATGCCGCCAGAGCGGCGGCTCTCCAATATCACTCCGTTACCGCGCCAGGCGTTCCTGTTGTTGTCGCTCGAGGGCTTCCCCGAGGAGGAAGTGGCTTTCATCCTCGACATCGACGTCGCGGAGACGCGGCGACTCGCGGATGCGGCCGGCCGGGAGCTTGCTGCAGAGATCGCGACCGACGTTCTCATCATCGAGGACGAAACCTTTATCGCCATGGACCTCGAGAGCCTGATCAAGAATCTCGGGCACAACGTCATCGGTGTCGCGCGGACGCATGCAGACGCGGTCGCGCTCGCAAAGAACAAGAAGCCAGGCCTGATCCTGGCAGATATTCAGCTTGCAGACGGTTCCTCGGGGCTCGATGCCGTGAACGAGTTGCTGCGGACCTTCGAGGTGCCGGTGGTTTTCATCACCGCCTATCCGGAGCGGTTCCTCACCGGCGAGCGACCGGAGCCGGCGTTCCTCATTTCCAAGCCCTTCCAGCCGGCAATGGTGTCCGCTGTTGCGAGCCAGGCTCTGTTCTTCCAGCGCAATTCGCGCAACAGGATGCCCAAGCCGGCTGCCTGAGACGCTGTTTGGATTTAGCTATTTCCGGCGCGTTCCGAGCGGAGCGCGCCGTTTTTTTGCACGCAGGAAAGATCGCCTTCAGCAGTCGCGGCAGATGCCGTTGAGCCGCGCTCTGAGGAGGGCATCGTTTCGCTTCGCCTCCTCGAAGTCCAGGACGGTCGAAAGGGGGCGTGGAGCGAAGAAAACCGGAACCACAAATGTCGGACCGTCATCATCCACAACCAATCCAGGTGGGGGAGGGAAGGGTTGAGCGCGTTCAACCATGGCCAGAGCTTCACGGTCGAGGAGGGCGTCGCCGGTGCTTTCAATCAGCGCGACGGAGATGAGATGTCCCGTACCATCCAAATGGACAATCACCCTGGCATGACCGCCCTGGCTTGAAGCCTGCAAGGGATATCGGCGTGCGGCCCTCAAACGTGTCACGATCTCCTGCGCCCAAGTGCCGTTTAGGGGGGGCTTGGCGTTCTCCGCCGCTGCGAGGAGCGGGAGCAGGCTCAGCAATGCAACAGCCGAGGCGAACGCGCCGTCGACAAATCTCTTGTTCATGAGGGATTCCGAAATAGGCCTCGTCTCGAGGAGGCCGGCAATATACTCCGTCATCAAGCCTGACGGAATGCGCGCGGGAACCAGCAGCACAAAAGGAAGCGAGGCACCGCCGGCATCACCACGGCGGTGCCCCGCATCGCCGGTCAATGGGGCAGGGGGAATAACCGGCTGTCATGATGACTCCCGCCGCGCGAAATCGTTCCCAGCGCGCCCAACTTTTTTGCCGACGGCTCGTCTTTGTTCATACACGCTTAAGTGATTTGCCCGTCCGAGAACCCAGTTCCCGCGACCCACGTTGAGATGCTGATCGCCCGCGAGGTGAGGGAGCACAGACATGTCGCTGACAGGAAAACTGGTTGTTTTGGGCGCGGTCACAGCTTCCGCGCTGCTGGCAGGCGCGATGCAATTGGCATCGGGGCATGATCTCGCTTCCGAACTGCCGGCCCAAGCGCCTGAGAAGGCCCTGGCGTCTGTTGCGACCAACGTGAACCGCGCAAGCAAGACAGATCGGGCCGCCTCGATTGCGGAGGCCGCACCGACTCAGACGGTCTCGATCAAGCTCGCCGCGTTTGCAGATACTTCGTTCCTGTTGCGGTTGCCGCTCACCACCAAAGGCCTGCGCGACGGGCAGGGGGCTCGGCCGCAGGGATCACAGCTCATCACGACCGAAACCGAGCGGCGGGAAGCCCAGCGGCCGGTCGCGTGTGAGCCGTCAGTGTCGGTTCTGACCGAGATCGCGAAGCGCCTTCAGCCCGGACGGTGCGTAACCTGACGGTCCTGCCACGAAGTGGAAGCCCTGCAGGCCTCGCGGGCTCGTTTCCGCAGTCAGCTTGCTGATGTGATCACGGGATCTAAATCGCCTGATGATTAGCATCCAGAATTGAGCAATCAGGATTGAGGCCGACACCTCAGTCCTTACTCTGCCGGATCAGGATTGTCCGCCATCTGGCCGCGGGCCAGAAGGCCGAGAGCTATCCCTCCGATCGCAAGAATGGGTATGAGGCGCTTCACTCCGATCATCTGCATCAGCTGCAGGCCGCTGGCCAGCAGTATGGGATCGGCAAGGGTCGACTGGGCAGCGCTCCGCGCAGCCTCTGCGGGACGTGCTGCGTTTGCCGTGCGCGACCGCTTACCAACCATATAGATCAGCATAGCAATCAACGTGACGACAAAGAAGATCGCCGCCCCCGTGAGACACGCCGCGACCAAGCCATGGCGTTCGAACACTGCGACGAAGGCGGCAGCACAGAGGAAGGACGTCGTGACGAACAAGCCGGCCCCCGCGACCAGCGCCAGGGATGTCAGTCGGATCGTGTGCCCGGTCGATTCCTTGAGGCTTGCGACCATGCGCTCAAGCATGAGCCTTCTCCCTATTCAGCCGATGGTGTTCAATTGAAGTCAAATCGGCGCCGGGGGCGGCGCCGATGTTGTCGCTGTTTGGATGTGCTGCATGGCTTGCGCCAAGTCAGCGCTTCCAGGTCACCCCGATGAGAAAGCCGAGGCCGAGCGCGAGGCCCACGGTCGCGAGGGGGCGCTGCGAGATCACGTCTTCCAGCCGCTCTTCGATTGAGTTCGCCGCGTCCTGCGCAGCGCTGAACATGGCGCCACCGCGCTCGGACATGTCGTCGATCGTCTGGTCCATGTTCTCGCGCGCCTGGCGATAGCCGCTGCGCGCCTGCTTGCCGGCCTGACCGGCAAAGGCGTTGAGCACGTCGGTGATCTGGTCGGTGAGGGCTGCGATATCGTTCTTCACGGCGTGGACATCCTTCTGCAGGCGTTCATAATTCGCTTTGTCGGCAAGATCATTTGGCGCGGTGTCACCATGGGTTGGCGGCATTGGCAGCTCCTGGAGCAAAGCGGTGTACATCAGCTCGACAAACGCGGTGTGTCAGTCGAAGTTCCTTGAATGAAACCGAATTAGTCCGCGGGTAGTTGCGGCGAAGTGTCCGGCAGCAGATGCTCCTTCACGATGAGCGCCACGATGAGCAGCGGCGAGGCAAGGAAGGCGCCCATCGGTCCCCATAGCCACGTCCAGAAGGCGAGCGCGATGAATACGGCGAGCGCATTGAGTGCCAGGCGTCTGCCGATGATCGTCGGCGTCACAAAATGCCCCTCCATGAAGGTGATCGCGGCGAAGATGAGGGGCGCGACCATCCCGCCGCTCAAGGTGGGGAATGCGATCAAGCCGACCAGAATCAGGACGCAGAACATCGCGATGGGCCCGATGATCGGAATGAAGTTCAACGTGGCGGCGAGCGCGCCGAGGCCGGCCGGATTGGGCATGCCCGTGAGCGCGCAGGCGAGGCCGGTCGCGACGCCAACGCCCGTATTGATGAGTGTAACGGTCAGCAGATAATTGCCGAGATGCAGTTCGAGCTCATTGAGGATGCGCAGCGTCCGCAGCCGCGCATCATGGTCGCCGAAGGTCATGATCAGGGTGCGCCGCAGATCGCGCCAACTCGCGATGAACAGGACAAGCGTCGCGAAGAACAGCAGGAATTCCGTGAAGGTCGGCGACAGGAACTCGATGGTCGGCTGCACCCAGTCGAATTTCGGCAGCTCGAGGCTCGGTGGCGCCTGCGCGCTGCCGCCGCCAATCGCCACTTGCATCTCGTGCCACATCGCGAGCGGTCGGTCGAATACGTGCAGCTTGGCCTTGAGCTGGGTGGCGAGTTCAGGAAGTCGGTTGGTCCAGTCGAGCACCGGTGCCGAGATCAGGCCGATGATGAAGGCAAGTCCGGCAGCGACCGCGATCACGATGAGCACCGCGCCGACCCCGCGCGGCACACGATGGCGCTCGAGGAAGTTGGCCGATGGCGACAGCATCGTTCCGACCACGAATGCCATGACGATCGGAAGAAAAAAACCCTTGGCGATGTAGAGGACGCCGGTGACGCAGATCGCCGTCAGAATGACCAGGGCAACGGCGACGATTTCGGCGCGCTTGATGACGGGAGGGATCTCGTGACGGCTCTCGCTCAGGGCTGAGCTGTCGTTGCCGCCAGCGATCACCCGCTCGGTGGGAAGTACACGCACCATTGTTTCCCCCGATGGAGCTCTCGCGCGCAGCTCTCCCGCCGGCGACGTTCTGTCCTGCGCCAACACACGAAGGTGGCATCGGGTTCCGTCGCGTGAACGTGAGGGCCTGCTGGCTTGACTGATGTAGAGGAGCCACATCGGGCCGGAACTGCGGCGCGCCGATGGGCGTTGGAGAAACAATCATGCGTCGCACCGCGATGCTCGTTTGACAGGGGCACTCCATGACACAGCTTGTTTCCGGCGCGCGTCGCTTCTCGCGGCGGACCGCCATCGTGATGGCCGGTACTGTCGCTCTCCTGCTCGGGCCTGCCGTGACAGATGCTCGCGCACAAAGCCTCGGTTATGCGCCGCTTGAGCAGCAAGCCTTTCCGCCCGATGAGTCGACAGCGCCCAACACCGCGCAGGACGAGGACAGCCTGCTGCCGGACCGGCTGCGCCGCACGATCGTCAACCTGGATACGCGGGAGGCGCCGGGGACGATCATCATCGATACCGGCAACACCTATCTGTACTACGTGCTCGGCGGTGGCCGGGCGTTGCGCTACGGCGTGGGTGTCGGCCGGGAAGGCTTTACCTGGACGGGCGTGCAGACCATCACCCGCAAGGCGGAATGGCCGGATTGGCATCCGCCGGCCCAAATGATCGCGCGCCAACCCTACCTGCCGCGCTTCATGGCCGGCGGTCCCGGCAATCCGCTTGGTGCGCGCGCGATGTATCTCGGCTCCAGCGAATACCGCATCCACGGCACCAACGACCCGACCACGATCGGCAAGTTCGTCTCGTCGGGCTGCATTCGCCTCACCAATGAGGACGTCACCGACCTGTTCAGCCGGGTGCAGCTGGGCAGCAAGGTCGTCGTGCTGCCGAAGAACGCGTCGCTGCAGGCTCGCACGACACCGGCGCGCGGGACCCCGCTGCCGTCCGGGCGGCAGGCGATGTCGCTGCCGGTGGCGGCCGTGAACTGATCGGAGAGCTGAGCCATGACCAGTCGAAGCACATTCGCGGCCATCGCGATCGCAACCATGGCGACGGCAGCCGCGCTGTCCGGGACGAGTGCGGCGCATGCGCAGGACTTTTTCTCGGCGCTGTTCGGCGGCTTCAATGCCCGGCAGGCGCCGCAGCCTTATGTCCGAATGCCGTTCGCCGATGAGGCACCTGCGCCGCGCCCCGCGCCGCGCGGCGAGGTCACCTACCGCGGTGGCGGCGGCAGTGTCGCATGGTGCGTCCGGACCTGTGATGGCCGCTACTTCCCGCTCGGCGCCACCGGCGACCAGAGCAAGGAAGCGGCCTGCAACAGCTTCTGCCCGGCCGCCAAGACCGAGATCGTCTATGGCAGTTCGATCGACGGCGCCGAGACCGAGAGCGGCAAGCCCTATTCGGCGCTGCCCAACGCCTTCCGCTATCGCACCGAGGTGGTCGACAGCTGCACCTGCAACGGCAAGGACCATTTCGGCCTCGCGCAGGTGTCGATCGACAACGACCCGACCTTGCGCAAGGGCGACGTCGTGGCCAGCGACGACGGCCTCAAGGTGGCAAACCGCGGCGCCGGCCGTAAGAGCGCGGAGCTCAACTTCTCGCCGGCGCCGGCGCCGGCGTCGCTGCGCGCGAAGTATGAGCGGGCCCCGGTGATGGCGGCCGACTGACCCGGCGCCTCATGCCGCTCGGATCTTGCTGAGGAAGTCCGTGACCTGGTGACCGAGATTTCGGCTCTGGTTCTCCAGCGTCTCGGAGGCGTGCCGGACGTTCTCGGCCGCGGCGGCTGCGGCGTCGGCGTCAGACTTCACCCCGGTGATGTTGTCGGAGACATTCTTGGTGCCGTCGGCGGCAAACTGGGTGCTGCGCGAAATCTCCTGCGTTGCCGCGCCCTGCTCCTGCACGGCGGCGGCGATCGCGGTGGCGACCTCGTTGACCTCGCCGATGATGCCGCCGATGCGCTGGATAGCATCGATCGCATCATTGGCGACGCGCTGAATGTCGGCGATCTGCTCGGAGATCTCGTCGGTCGCCTTGGCGGTCTGGCTCGCCAAGGTCTTGACCTCGGAGGCAACGACGGCAAAGCCCTTGCCGGCCTCGCCGGCACGCGCCGCCTCGATGGTGGCGTTCAGCGCCAGCAGATTGGTCTGTGAGGCGATGCTGTTGATCAGGCCCACCACCTCGCCGATGCGGTTGGCCGATTGCGACAGGCCCTGCACGGTGCCGTCGGTCATGCGCGCCTGCTCCACCGCGCGGCTGGCGATGCCGGCGGCATGCGAAGCCTGCTTGCTGATGTCGGCAATCGAGGCGTTGAGTTCCTCCGCCGCGGAGGCGACCGTCTGTACGCTCATCGAAGCATCGTTCGAGGCCTTCTCGGCCACCTCGGCGCGGGCATTGGTCTGCCGCGAGACATTGGTCAGGCCCGACGACGTCGCCTGCATGTCGGTGGAAGCGCGACCGAGCTGTTCGAGCGACTCGCGCACCAGCCCCTCGAACTCGCTCACATAGCTTTCGATCGCCCGCTGGCGCGCGACCGTCGTTTCGTTGCGTTGGCGCTCCTGGGCCTCGATCGCGAGCTTGTCCTTGGCCTGCTGCTTGAACGTTTCGAGCGCGCCTGCCAGCGCACCGATCTCGTCCTGGCGCTGCACGTAGCCGGTCTCGACGTTGAGGTCGCCGCCAGCAACCGCCAGCATGGCATCTCGCATTCTGTTGAGGGGCCGGATCACCCGACGGCTCACCAGCGTCAGGGCGGCACCGCCGATCACGGTTGCCGCGATCAGGAGGCAGAGTTCGACGCCGAGGGTCCGCAAGGCTGCCGCATGCTGCTCCTCAATATAGGTCCTTGCGGTTTCAAGCGCGGTCTCGGCGACCGCAACCGCGGCATTGAGGCGCCCAACCGTGAACGGGCTCCATTTGTTGGCCACCATCTCCGGCGTCTCGCCATTTGCGACCGCGTTGACGAGGCGATCCCGCAGCGCGGTGTATTCCGCGTCGAAATAGGCCTTGCGCGTGGCTTCCAGCGCAGTCGTCATCGCCGCCGGCCATTTTGCGCCGGTCGTCACCAGTTCCAGCGCCTTCCACGCGGCCTCGGCGCCGCCGACCGCCTTGGTATAGTTCAGCCGCGCCTCGGGCGTGATCTTGCCTGCCGCGAGCCCGTTCGAAACCAGGAAGGAGGCGTCGCCGGCCGTGTTGCGCAGCAACCATGCGATCTGCTTGATCTGCAGCAACTGATCGATAGTCGGATCCGCATGGTTGACCTCGGCAGCGAGAATGGCCTGGATCTTCTCGAGCGTCTCCAGCAGCCTGTCCTCGGTCTGCATGTATTCCTTGCCGAGCGCCAACCGGCGTGACGCCTTCGGTTTGGCGACCTCCTGCCAGAATTCCTTCTGCTGATCGCTCAGCGTCGTCAGCAATTGCTGGAACTGCGAGAGCAGCGCCGCCTTGTCGGCAAAGTCGATGCCCGGCAGGATGTTCAGGGCGCGGCCCATGGACGGCATGGCGACGTCCCGCAGCGCGCGGACGTATCGCTCGGTCTCGGGTTCGACCTTCTCGTCCACGGTGACCATGCGGTTCGAGGTCGAGCGGTCGGCCCGCAGCTTGTCCATCGCCTTGAACATGCTTTCGGAGGCATCGACGATCGAGGCGATGCGCGCGGTCAGCTTGAGCTGCTGCCACGAATTGTAGGCCCGCGAGGCGAACAGCGCGACAAACAGGCATGCCGTCACCAGGATGATGCTCTTCAGCGTCGTGGAAATGGTCAGGCGGTTCAGCATGTTGATCTCCGATTCTCGGCATTCGACCGCAAACCCGTAAAAATCTGGATCAGGGTTGGCTCCGTGGAATTACGGATGCACCGTTGAGCGCTCAGGTTCCGACAATGGAACTGCCAGCCGTCGAGCGGGTTAGCTGATCACCGCCAGCGCATCCTCCTCTCGTTTCAGGGGCTCATTCATGCTCATCAGTGCTCTCGTCACCTTCCTCGTCGTCATTCTGATCCTTTACCTGATCAATCTGCTGCCGCTCGACGGACGGGCCAAACAGATCTGCCGGGTCATCGTGATCGTGCTCGGGGTGATCTCGCTGCTGCGCTACATCGCGGTGATATGATGCGGATCATGATACCTCATCGCGGATAAAAAAAGCCCCGGCCGAGCCGGGGCTTTTTCGTCAGGCCTGGGCCTTCGCCTCGCGCCGCCGCGCGGTGAGAATGTACTCGGTGTAGCCGTTGGGCTGGGTGCGACCTTCGAACACCAGATCGCACGCCGCCTTGAACGCGACGCCATCGAATGACGGCGCCATCGGCCTGTAGAGCGGATCGCCGGCATTCTGCTTGTCGACCACCACTGCCATGCGCTTCAGCGAGTCCATCACCTGGTCCTTGGTGACGACGCCATGATGCAGCCAGTTGGCGAGATGCTGGCTGGAGATGCGCAAGGTCGCACGATCCTCCATCAGGCCGACATCGTGAATGTCCGGCACCTTGGAGCAGCCGACGCCCTGGTCGATCCAGCGCACGACATAGCCGAGAATGCCCTGGCAGTTGTTGTCGATCTCCTGGCGGACGTCGTCGGGCGCCCAGTTCGACTGCGACACCGGGATGGTGAGGATGTCGTCGAGCTTGGCGCGCGGGCCGCCCTTGGCGAGCTCGGCCTGGCGGGTGTGCACGTTGACCTGATGATAGTGCAGGGCATGCAGTGTCGCCGCAGTCGGCGACGGCACCCAGGCGGTGGTCGCGCCCGCCTGCGGGTGGCCGATCTTCTGCGCCAGCATGTCCGCCATCTTGTCCGGCGCGGCCCACATGCCCTTGCCGATCTGGGCATGGCCGGGGAGGCCGCAGGTCAGGCCCATGTCGACGTTCCAATCCTCATAGGACTTGATCCACGCTTGCGCCTTCATCTCGTTCTTGCGGATCATCGGACCCGCTTCCATCGAGGTGTGGATCTCGTCGCCGGTGCGGTCGAGGAAGCCGGTATTGATGAACACGATGCGCTTGGAGGCCTGCTGGATGCAGGCCTTGAGGTTCACCGTGGTGCGGCGTTCCTCGTCCATGATGCCGACCTTCATGCTGTTCTCGGGCAGGCCGAGCAGCTTCTCGACGCGCGCGAACAGTTCGACCGTGAGCGCGACCTCGTCCGGGCCGTGCATCTTCGGCTTGACGATGTAGATCGAGCCGGTGCGGCTGTTCTTGACCTTGGAATGGCCCTTGAGGTCGTGGATCGCCAGCAGGCCGGTCACGGCAGCGTCGAGAATACCTTCCGGCACCTCCTCGCCCTTGTCGTCGAGCACCGCGTCGGTGAACATGTGATGCCCGCAATTGCGGATCAGCAGCAGGCTGCGGCCGTGGAGGGTGAGCGTGCCGCCCGACGGCGTTGTGTAGCTGCGGTCGCTGTTCAGCGCGCGGGTCAGCGTCTTGCCGCCCTTCTCGAAATCGGCCGACAGCGTGCCGTTCATCAGGCCGAGCGTGTTGCGATAGACCAGCACCTTGTCCTCGGCATCGACCGCGGCGACCGAGTCCTCCATGTCGAGAATGGTGGAGACCGCGGCCTCCAGGATCATGTCGGAGACGCCGGCCGCATCGTCCTTGCCGATGACGTGGCTGCGATCGATCACCACCTCGATGTGCAGGCCGTTATTGGCGAGCAGGATCACGCTGGGCGCTTCCGCCGAGCCCTGGTAGCCCGCGAACTGCGCGGCATCCTTCAGCGCCGTGGCGTTGCCGCTCTTCAGCTTGGCCGAGAGCTGCCCCGCGATCACGCTATAGGCGGTCACGTCGGTATGGCTGCCAGTGGCGAGCGGCACAGCCGCGTCGAGGAACGCCTTGGCCTTGGCGATCACCTTGTCGCCGCGCGCTTTGTTGTAGCCCTTTCCGCCCTCGCTCGGATCATGCGGGATGGCATCGGTGCCGTAGAAGGCGTCGTACAGCGAGCCCCAGCGTGCGTTCGCGGCGTTCAGCGCGTAGCGGGCGTTGGTCAGCGGCACCACCAGTTGCGGGCCGCAGATCTTGCCGATCTCCTCGTCCACATTGCCGGTCTCGACCTTGTGGGTCGCCGGCTCCGGCAGGAGATACCCGATCTCCTTCAAAAACGCCGTATAGGCGCCGAGGTCGAAGGCCTTGCCCTTGTTGGCGAGGTGCCAAGCGTCGATCTTGTCCTGCAGGGCGTCACGGTAGGCAAGTAGCGCGCGGTTCTTCGGGGCGAGATCGCGCAGGATGGCGGCAACGCCGGCCCAGAACGCGTCCGGATCGATCCCCGTCTTGGGTGCCGCCTCCTTGGCGATGAAGTCGAACAAAACCGGGGCGATCTTCAGTCCATGGGCGTCGATACGGGTCATGATGAGACGTTTCTCTCGGGTCAAAGCGACGTTGCGCGTGTTTTGGGCGTGCTGAAATGGCCACCTCGGGGGCGGCGCGTGCAGTGCATTTAGCGCCAAAGCGGGGTCCAAGGAAGGGGGGGAGGGGTATCGCCGTTGGTCTGGGGCCGAGGTGGTTCCGGGCGGGCGATCGGGCGGACTCCGAGCAAGGAGGCCGCTGTGAAGAGTGCAGCTTGGGCCGAGCCTTGACCATGCAAGACGCTTCGGTTCGCGCGCCCCGCTGCCACCCTCCCCTAGAGGGGGAGGGTCGGCTCGCAACGAGCGAAGCGAGATGCGAGGCGGGGTGGGGTGATCTCTCCGCAGGCGCCGGTGCCCGTGGCGCCACCCCACCCCGGCGCGCCTCGCTGTCGCGACGCGCGCCGACCCTCCCCCTCCAGGGGAGGGTGGACAGCGAGCGGTTTGAAACAAATGGTGTTCCCCTTACGCGAAATGGCTCTCGCAAGCGTCCTGCTCGGGCTGGCGGGTGATGCTCCGCTTCCATGCGGCGTTGATCGCCGAGTTGTTCAAGACAACTGTAACAAAGACGGTGTCATCACCCGCGGACCGGGCGATGACGGCGGTGAGTGGGGAATGCGCTGTCCAACACATTGACGTGGCTCATGCGACTTCGGTCTCGCGACGCCTGATCGCGTCCGAGCTTTGCTGCTTGCCGCCTCTCGAACACGAGAGGCGCAGGGAAGGCCGGGTGCAGGCTGCACCCATGGCCCGCCTGCAGACAAAAAAGCAGGCGGCAGTCGCCACAGGTACGAGCCGGACATCCGGCCTTCCCTGCGCGATGGCTTTAACGGTTGCTCCGTGGTCTCCCCGGTGCGCCGGGCTTTCTGGTCACCGTTGCCTGCGCGACGCGCCAGCGTCGTCGCTTGCGTGGCATCAGCATCGGGATGCCAGGACCCCACGGCTTGGCCGTGCGCCTTAAGGCTGTCCGCCAGCATGATCGCTCACGCCGCGGCCCAAGGCGCCCACCGCATCCCGCACCCGACGTCCGTGACGGTCGCGAAACGTCCCTCGTGTGGGACGGGATGCGGAGAGAAGACCATGATTTCCGAAAAAAAGAAACTGGAATATTTTTAGTCGCGGGACTGGACAGGGCAAATCAGCTTGATCAGGCGAGAGAATTCGGTTCTTCCGCGTGGGCGGCTTCGCCGGGCCGACGGATCGTCTGAGCCTCACCGCGGCTGCCGTATCGCCGATCTCTACGAACGCACGCCTGTGCTTCGTCATTAGTTCGTAGTTCGTAGGGTGAGAAACGGCGTCCGCGCATCGCCCAGGTGCGTCATGCCACCCGTGTGCTGTCTTTCACGACGGATGCCAGGCCGAAGCAGCAGCGCCGCGCCCATTGCGCGCGATCGCATATTCTCAGCCCTAACGTGCGTTGCATAGAGTTGTGCAACTGCAATTAACCTCACCTTAGATTGTTACCGTATAATTACGGATGTCACCGGGGTGGGGATGATGAACGCTGATACGGAGCTGAATCACGCGCGGCGCCTGCATGTCGCCACCTGGTTGGCACTCGTTGCGATCTATCTGATCGTGGCACTTTGCATGGCGGGCTCGCGGTTCTCGTTTGTCGTCGAGAGTGGCCTGCTGGCCTCGGTCGAAACGGCGGCCGCGTTTGCTGCGGTCGGCTATATCATCTCCAGGTGGTCGTGGGGCCTGCGGCCGGCCTTCGTGCTGCTCGCGCTGGCCCAGCTCAACATCCTCTTCCTCTGCGGCACGCCGCTCTCCTACATCGCGGCATCGGCGGCTCTGCCGCTGCAGGACCACAGCCTTGCCCGGCTCGACGAGCTGCTCGGATTGGATTGGCCGGGCTACTATCGCTACTTCGTCTCGCAACCGGAGCTGCTGCGCTACGTTCCGATGTTCTATGCGATGATCGGCTGGCTCGGCCTCGGCGTCCCGCTGTTGCTCGGGTTGACGAAGAACCCTCTCCGTCTTCAGCAGTTCACGCTGGCCTGCGTGATTGCGGTATTCGTGACCGCGCTGGTGTCGGCGCTGTTTCCGGCTGTCGGCACCTACCAGCATTACGGCCTGCCACCGGAGACGGCGGACTTCCGGGCGACGGGCTATCTGGTGCAGCTCGATCGTCTGCCGTTCGTGCGCGACGGATCGCTGCGGGCGCTCAACGTGACGCAATTGGGAGGCATCGTGACTTTCCCGAGCTTCCATGCAGCGGCGGCGGCGCTGGCGCTGTGGGGATGCTGGAGCGTGTGGTGGAGCCGGCCGATCGCGATCGTCACCAATGGTGGCATGCTGGTGGTCACGCCGCTGGTGGGAGGGCATTACTTCATCGATGTGATCGCCGGGATCGTCGTTGCCGTGCTGGCAACCGCCGCGGCAACGTCGCTTCGCCTGCCGTCGATGGATCGACGCGGCACGATGTTTGGACTTAGGCCGCGGACGGAGCCGGCGTGAACAGCTCATGCGATGGCAAAGACGCGTCGACTTCCGGTGCGGCCTAGCTCGCCCCAAATTTCGTCAATCTCACAACGCCTATGCATGCGGCGTCGGTGCAGCAGCTGAAAAGGGCGGGTGACGCGTTCCTCATCCGCCCTGCCAGCAGTCTCGAACGACCTTATTGATATCGCCCGTTGGCGCGGGCGTTGTCGTACTTCACGCGGGTGCGCTGCTCGGGGGTGACGCAGGTGGTGTCGCCGACATAGGCCTCGCGCCAGACATAGCCCTGACGGCAGGTCCTGGAGCCATAGGTGCGGTCGGTGGCGCTGACGCGGTTGCCGGCCTGGCGGTTGTCGAGCGCGGCGCGGGCGCGCTGCTCCGGTGTCACGCAGGTGTGGTCGCCGGGATAGGCTTCGCGCCAGACATAGCCGACCTTGCAGGTGTCGGGTCCGTAGGCGCCGCCGGCCTGCGCCTGCGACTTCGCGCCGAGGCTGGTGATGATGAGAGACAGAGCGAAACCGATCTTGGTGACGGTGGAGCGCGACATGGTGACCTCTTCTTGAGTGTGTGAATGAGCGCCGAGGATGGATGGCCGTCGGCCTGGACGACGTGTCCGCTGCGCGGCTTGCTCAGCGCGCTGGCCGTGCGCGTATCGTTAGGACGCCCCGCCTGCATTGACCGTGACGCCCATCACACGGATGCGACGCTGACCGCAGTCGCGCCGATGGCTAAGCGCGATTGAGGCCGACTTCTATCGGTTGTGCGCCGGCCGGCACTCGCGCGTCGATTCATCGCCGCCGCACAGTCCCACTTCGGACGTAAAAGCTATCAACAATGATTTGCATGTAGAGGGTTGGGGGAGGCGAGTCATGTCGGTGACTGGAGTGCGGTCGGTCGTGTTGTGTCTTGGCCTGCTCGCTCTGCCCGCACTAGCGGCCGACAAGTCCGTTGCGCCATACCTTGCTGCGGCAGAGCCGAAGCCGACGCCGCCGCATTTTGCTGCCATTGTGGGGAAGCCCTTGTCGCTGCTCGCTGCGGCGATAGGGCAAAAGCCCAAGGACGCGAATCGGGATCCACACCGGGCTCCGCATCAGCCGCCGCATGCGGCTGCGGCGACGGAGAAGCCGAAGGCGGCGCCGCATGTCGCTGCTGCCGCCGAGACACCGCCAGCGCCGCTGTCCGAGACGGAGCTTGCCGCCAAGGGACTGCAACTGTTCAACGACGCCAGCCTCTCAGGCGGCAGCAAGGCGTCCTGCGCGACCTGCCATTTCTCGACCGGGCATACCAACAACAAGACCTATGTCGGGCTCGACGTGGTCGCCGATGGCGATCCCAATGGCCGCAACACGCCGACGCTCTGGGGCGTCGGCGAGCGCTCGGTGTTCGGCTGGGCCGGCCAGGCTGCGACCTTGGAGGACAGCATTCGTGGCATCATCGTCAACCGTATGAAGGGACCGGAGCCGTCGAAGGAGACCTTGGCGGCCCTGGTCGCCTATGTGCGCACCTTGAAATATCCGGCGAATTGGCAGCTCAAGGAGGATGGCACGCCGACGGCGGAGGCCAGCGCGGCGGTGAAGCGCGGCTACGAGCTCTATCTCGGCGATGGCGGCTGCGGCACCTGCCATCAACTGACGAGCTTCGACAAGAAGAGCCGCGACGACATCGGCACCGGCGGCAAGTTCAAGGTGCCGGCGCTGCGCGCGGTGGCGTCGACCGCGCCGTATTTCCACGACGGCCGCACCAGCTCACTGCGCGAGGCGGTGAAGATGATGTGGGAGGTCTACGCCAAGAAGATGGAATCGCGGCAGCCGACCGACGCCGAGCTCGACGACCTCACCGCCTATGTCGGCGCGCTCTGACGCGGCGACACAGAAGCAAAGTCCTGCACGACCGGCTCCAAGGTCGTGGTGAAGCTGATCTGGAGATTTTCGCCTCTGCTGTCGTCGTCTGCCCCCGGGTTTCGCCTCTGGCGAGCCCGAGGACAGGCTCCGGCGGACGATCCAGTACGCCGCGCGACATCTCGGTTCAATGTCTTCTGCCGCGGAGTACTGGATGCTCCGCCTTCGCCTTCGCGGAGCATGACAGCAGTGGAGACGGCGAGAGCTCACCCCGGAAACAATCCCCATTTCCGGGGGAGACGCTGGTCGCGTTCAGATGTTGGCGCCGAGATCGGCGATGTCGTCGAACAGGACGCCGGTCCGCGACAGCAGCGCCTCGAGTTCGTCGGTGGCGTCGGCGATTCCGCGCGTGGCGGTGTCGATCACGAGTTCGGCGTCGAGCGGCGGCTCATAGTCGGTGCCGATGCCGGTGAAGTTCTGCAAGGCGCCGGCGCGCGCCTTGGCGTAATGGCCCTTGGGGTCGCGGCTTTCGCAGATCTCGGCCGGTGTTGCGACGTGGACCTCGCGGAACAGATCGCCGGCGATGCGGCGGGCCGCGGCGCGGTCGTCGCGCGCCGGCGACACGGCGGCGACGATCGCAATCTGGCCGTTGCGGGCGAGATGGGTCGCGACCTCGGCGAGGCGGCGGATGTTCTCAGCGCGGTCCTCCGGCGTGAAGCCGAGATCCTTGTTGAGGCCGGCGCGCAGGGTGTCGCCGTCGAGCAGCACCGGGTTGCCGCCACGGCTGAACAGCCGCCGCTCCAGCGCACGTGCCAAGGTCGACTTACCGGCGCCGGGCAGCCCGGTCATCCACACCACGGCGCCCTTGTGGCGATAGCGGTCGGCGCGCTCCTGCGGCTGCAGCGCCGACTCCACCGGCATGATGTCGACCGGCGCGGCGCGTTTGCCGGCCGCGATCGACAGCACCAGCCCGCCGCCGGCGATTCGGCCCTGGACCTCGATGACGAGGCGGCCGGTGCGCGCGTTCTCGGTGTAGGGATCGACAGCGACCGGCTGGGTCAGCGCGATCTCGATCTCCCCGACATGGTTGCGCGCGATCGCGGCGTTCTCCTCATTGGACAGCGAGCCCGGGTCGACCGCCTTCTCGATCGCGACCACGCTGCCGCGCGCCTCGCGGGTGCCGAGCCGCACCAGTATGTTGTCGCCCTTGGCGAGCGGCTGGTCGTGCAGCCAGAAGATGCGGGCGTGCAGCCGGCGCGCCGCCTGCGGCTCGCGGCCGACATGGGCGATGACGTCGCCGCGCTCGATGAACAGCTCGCGGTCGAGCGTGATGCCGACCGACCGGCCCGCGCCTTGTGCCGTGGTGACCGGGGTCTGCGGCCAGCCCTCGACGGTCTTGATCTTGGCGATCTTGCCGGCCGGCATGATCACGATCTCGTCGCCGGTCTGGAGCTCGCCGGCCTCGACGCGGCCGGCGACGATGCGGCGGTCGTCGAACTTGTAGATCGCCTGCACCGGCAGGCGCAGCGGCAGGCTCGACAGCGGCTTGGCTGGCTCCAGGCCGTCGAGGGCCTCGACCACGGTCGGGCCGTCATACCAGCGGATGCGCGAGGTGTGCTGGGCGACGCCATCGCCGTCGCGCGCCGAGATCGGGATCACGGCGACCGGCTTGACGCCGAGACCTTCGAGGTGGGCGGAGATCTCGGTCTTGATCTCGTTGAAACGGTCCTGGCCGAAATCGACGCGGTCCATCTTGTTGACGACGACGGCGACCTGCTTCACGCCGAGCAGATGCAAGAGATAGCCGTGGCGGCGGGTCTGGTCGCGCACGCCTTCGAGCGCGTCGATGATCAGCACCGCGCCGTCGGCCTGCGAGGCGCCGGTGATCATGTTGCGCAGGAATTCGGCGTGGCCGGGCGCGTCGATCAGCACGACCTCGCGTGCATTGGTGCGGAAGCGGATCTGGGTGGTGTCGATGGTGATGCCCTGGTCGCGCTCGGTCTGCAGCGCGTCGAGCAGGAACGACCATTCGAACGGCATGCCGCGGCGGGCGGAGACGGCCTGCAGCATCTCCAGCTTGCCGTCGGGCAGGCTGCCGGTCTCATGCAGCAGGCGGCCGACCAGGGTCGACTTGCCGTGGTCGACATGGCCGACGATGACGATGCTGACCTGCGGACGGGTGGTGCCGTTCGGCGTGGCGGGGGCAGCGGCGGGGACGCGCATGTTCATTGCCTCACTCCGCTCACAGATAGCCGGCGACGCGAAGCCGCTCGAACGCGTCCTCGGTCTCGTGGTCGAGCGCACGTCCCGCGCGCTCCGGCACTTTGGTGCTTTCGAGCTCGGCCAGAATCTCGGTGATGGTCGAGGCGTGGGAGGCGACGGGGAAGGTGATGTCCTGGTCGCCGAGCGAGCGATAACGCTTGCCGTTCTTGGAGAGATACAGCGGGATGATCGGAATGTTCTCGCGCGCGGTGTAGGCCCAGATGTCGGCCTCGGTCCAATGCAGGATCGGATGGATGCGCAGATGCGCGCCCGGCGGCGGCGAGGCGTTGAAATGGTCCCAGAATTCCGGCGGCTGGTCGCGCACGTCCCAATGGCCCTCGGCGCCGCGCGGCGAGAACACGCGCTCCTTGGCGCGGGTCGCCTCCTCGTCGCGCCGGATGCCGGCGATCAGGCCGTCGAACCCGTGCTTGGCGAGCGCCATCTTCAGGCCCTCGGTCTTCCGGGCGGCCGAGCGCGCCGCGGGCGGCAATGTCGGATCGACGGCGTCGATCGGCGGGCACGGCTCGACGCGGAGATCGAGGCCCCATTCCTGCGCATAAGTGTCGCGGAAGGCGTACATCTCCGGAAACTTCTTGCCGGTATCGACATGCATGGCCGGAAACGGCACGCGGCCGAAGAAGGCCTTGCGCGCGAGCCAGATCATCACATTGGAATCTTTTCCCAGCGACCACAGCAAAGCGAGCTTCTTCAGCCGTGCAAAGGCCTCGCGGAGAATGTAAATGCTCTGCGCCTCCAGCTGGTCGAGATGATCCATCGTCGGCGCGGTGCTGAGGGCGCGCGGCATGGAAGATGCCTGGTCGAGCTCAGAGGAGGGCAACCGATCTCTCGAAACGTCGTTTGTGAGAATGTGCATGCTGCGAGCCTTCGCCTACTTGGGAGAAAATTCTATGGCGAAGCCAAGGAATATTTTTCTCTTTACGTTCCGACGGGGACACTTATATAGAAAATAATTCCAGTCAACCCCGAAGAGTCGAAACCGAAGAGCGCAATGCAATATCTGCCGGTGTTTCTCGATCTGAAGACCGGCCCCGTGCTGCTGATCGGCGCGGGCGAGCTCGTGCGCGCCAAGCTTCGGGTGTTGTTGGCGGCGGGCGCTCGCATCCGCTGGTTCGCGACCGATGGTGATTTCGAACTCGGCGGGCTGCGCGATGATCATGGCCAGATCGCGCGCGCCGAGGGCGATCCGCTGAGCGCGGATCTCTCTGGAGTCATTGCAGTGCTGTGCGCGGGCGCTGGCGATATCGGCGTGGCGATGTCGGCGCGGGCGCGCGCGGTCGGTCTGCCCGTCAATGTGATGGACGATCTGGCGCATTCCAGCTTCATCTTCCCTGCGATCGTCGATCGCGGCGATGTCGTGGTCGCGATCGGCACCGGCGGCTCGTCGCCGGTCGTGGCGCGCCGCGTGCGCGAGCGCATCGAGGCGCTGCTGCCGGCGCGGATCGGCGAGCTCGCGAGCTTCATCGGCGACTTCCGCAAGACCATCAATCCGCGCATCCCCGAGATGCCGCTGCGCCGCCGCTTCTGGGAGCGCATCGTCGACGGCCCGATCGGCGCGCTGGTGCTGGCGGGGCGGAAGCACGAAGCCGAGGCGGCGCTGCACGGCATCGCCGATCCCGTCGCGTTCGCGGGCGCCGATCATGCCGGCCGCAGCGACGGTCATGTGACCCTGGTCGGCGCCGGTCCCGGCGATCCCGATCTTCTCACCATCAAGGCGCTGCGCGCGCTGCAGGACGCCGACGTCGTGTACTATGACGAACTGGTGACGCCCGAGATTCTCGACCGCATCCGCCGCGACGCCACGCGCGTGCCGGTCGGCCGCCGCGTCGGCAAGCCCGGCATCGGCCAGGACGCCGTCAACAAGCTGCTCATTGATGCCGCGCGCGAGGGCAAGCGCGCCGTCCGGCTGAAGGGCGGCGACTCCTTCGTGTTCGGCCGCGGCGGCGAGGAGGTCGACGCGCTGCGCAACGCCGGCGTTGCCTACACCATCGTGCCCGGCATCACCGCCGGCATCGGCGCCGCCGCGCAGTTCGAGGTGCCCTTGACGTTCCGCAGCAAGGCGCTGCGCATCACCTTCCTCACCGCGCACAAGGAGCGCGACGCCGAGGCGGTCGATTGGTCGGCGCTGACCGATACCAAGATGACGGTCGTCGTCTACATGGGCATGACGGCGGCGCCCGCCGTGCGTGCCGGCCTGCTCGCGGCCGGCCGCTCGCCGCAGACGCCGGTCGGCGTGTTCGCGCGCGTGACGCGGCCGGATGCGCAGGCGGCGGTCGGCACCTTGGATCAGCTGCCGGATCTGGTCGGCCAGATCGATGGCGGCCCGGCCATCCTCATCATCGGTGACGTCGTGGCGCATTCAGCGCCGTGGCGTCAGCAGAACCTCAGTGGCGTGATTGCAAAACTCCTGGAACCCGTCTGAATGACCTCCCCGCTGCAACAGAAGATCAAGATCACCGGTCCCTCGATCATCACCGCGAACCGGACCTGGGACGGCGCCGTGATCTACCGCACCGGCACCAAGAGCTGGTCCGACGAATTGACCGATGCGGCGATCGTCCGCACCGCCGACGACGCGCGCGCGCTGCTGTCGGAAGCGGTCGCCGATGATCTCAACGCGATCGGCCCCTATATCGCTCCGGTCGAGGTCGCGGCGGATGGCGCGGTCAAGCCCGGCAATATGCGCGAACACATCCGGCTGACGGGCACCACCATCGCGCTCCCGGCTCAAGCCTGAAGGCCCTCTCATGTATGCTTATGACGACATCGATCGCACCCTGGTCAATGAGCGCGTCGCCGAATTCCGCGACCAGGTGAAGCGCCGCCTGTCCGGCGAGCTCACCGAGGACGAGTTCAAGATCCTGCGGCTGCAGAACGGCGTGTATCTGCAGCTCCACGCCTACATGTACCGCATCGCCATTCCCTACGGCACGCTGTCGTCCGAGCAGCTGCGCCGGCTGGCGCATGTCGCGCGGCGCTATGATCGCGGCTACGGCCACTTCACGACCCGGCAGAACATCCAGTTCAACTGGATCAAGCTCGCCGAGCTGCCGGATGCGATGGCCGACCTCGCCGAGGTCGGCATCCAGTCGATGCAGACCTCCGGCAACAACATGCGCAACGTCACCTCCGACCAGTGGGCCGGCGTCGCCCCGGGCGAGGTCGAGGACCCGCGCATCTGGGCCGAGCTGCTGCGCCAGTTCACGACCTTGCATCCGGAATTCTCGTTCCTGCCGCGCAAGTTCAAGATCGCGATCACGGCGTCCGCGCACGACCGCGCCGCGATCAAGATCCACGACATCGGCCTTCGTCTGCTGAAGAATGAGCAGGGCGAGACCGGCTTCGAGGTACTGGTCGGTGGTGGCCTGGGCCGCTCGCCCTTCATCGCCAAGACGATCAAGCCGTTCGTCCATGGCCACGACATCCTGAGCTATGTCGAGGCGATCCTGCGCGTCTACAACCAGTATGGCCGCCGCGACAACATCTACAAGGCGCGCATCAAGATCCTGGTCCACGAGCTCGGGATCGAGACGTTCGCCGCCGAGGTCGAGGAGGAGTGGCAGCAGATCCGCGACGGCGTGCTCAAGCTTGACGATGGCATCGTCGAGGACATCCGGTCGCGCTTCTTCTATCCGGCCTATGAGACGCTGCCGCACATGCCGGACGAGCTGCGGCAGGCCGCGCATGATCCGAAGTTCGAGGCCTGGCGCAAGAACTCGGTGTTCGCCCACAAGGTGCAGGGCTATGCGATCGTGGTCGTGTCGCTGAAGCCGATCGGCAAGCCGCCCGGCGATGCGACCGCCGACCAGATGGATGCGCTCGCCGATATCGCCGACAAATATTCGTTCGGCGAGATCCGCGTCGGCCACGAGCAGAATCTGGCGCTGCCGCATGTCCGCAAGCGCGATCTGCCGGCGGTGTGGAAGGCGCTCGACGCCATCGGGCTCGCCATCCCCAACGTCAACCTGGTCTCCGACATCATTGCCTGCCCGGGGCTCGATTACTGCTCGCTCGCCAATGCGCGCTCGATCCCGATCGCGCAGGAGATCACCCGCCGCTTCGCCAATCACGACACGGCGAATCTGATCGGCCGGCTGCACATCAACATCTCCGGCTGCATCAACGCCTGCGGCCACCACCATGTCGGCCATATCGGCATCCTCGGCGTCGAGAAGAACAACGAGGAATTCTATCAGATCACCATCGGCGGCCGCGCCGACGAGGGCGCCGTGCTCGGCACTCTGATCGGACCCGCGGTGCCCTATGCCGAAGTCGCCGATGTCGTCGAGGACATCGTCGAGGCCTATCTTGCGCTGCGCGCGAGCCCCGAGGAGCTGTTCGTCGACACGGTGACGCGGCTCGGGGTCGAACCATTCAGGGAGCGGGTTTATGCCACTCGTTAAGGGCGGACACATCATCACGGACGAGTTCGTCCGTATCACCGACGATGCCGATCTGCCGGCGCAGGGCGCGATCCTCGTCTCCGAGACGCGGTTCCTCGCAGGTCCCGATGCGCTGGTGAGCCGCGCGAGCGGCAAGCTCGGCGTGACCTGGCCGAACAATCGTGACGTCGACGATCTCGTCCCCTATCTCGACCGGTTGGCGCTGATCGCTCTGGTGTTTCCGAGCTTCCGCGACGGCCGTGCCTACACCCAGGCGCGCCTGCTGCGCGAACGCTACGGCTTCCGCGGCGAGCTGCGCGCCGCCGGACAGGTGCTGCGCGACCAGTTCGTGTTCATGCTGCGGGCCGGCTTCGACGCCTTCGATGTCAAGAAGCAGGCCGATGCCGAGGCGTTCAGCGAGACCGTGAAGCGCTATTCGGTGTTCTATCAGCCGGCTGGCGACGGCCGGATCTCGGCGCTGCATCAGCGCCTGCAACTGCGTCATTCGGAGAGTGCCGGGCTGTGAGCACGCTGGCTGTATCACCTTCGGTCGGGCACACGCCGGTCGCGGCGCTCGACGCCACGCTGCGGACGGCCTCGCCGCAACAGGTCATCGCCGCCGCGTTGCAGGCGATCGGCCGCGAGCGGCTTGCGGTGGTGTCGTCCTTCGGCACGGAATCGGCGGCATTGCTCAAGGTCACGGCCGATGTCGATCCCGCGATCCCCGTGATCTTCCTCGACACCGGGCACATGTTCGCGGAGACGCTGGCCTATCGCGACCAGCTGATCGAGATCCTCGGCCTGCGCGACGTGCGCTCGGTCGCGCCCGACGCCACGGCGCTCGCGCGCGAAGATGCCGACAACGATCTGTGGTTCTCGGACCCCGACGCCTGCTGCCGCATCCGCAAGGTCGAGCCGCTGGCGCGTGCGCTCGCGCCCTTCACCGCCTGGATCAACGGCCGCAAGCGTTTCCAGGGCGGCTTGCGTGCGGCGATTCCGGTCGTCGAGCAGGATGGCGCCCGGGTGAAGTTCAACCCGTTCGCCAATGTCGCCCGCGAGGACATCGCCGAGATCTATCGTTCGGCCAATCTGCCGCAGCATCCGCTGGTGGCCTCCGGCTTCCGCTCGATCGGCTGCATGCCCTGCACCAGCCGCTCGGATGAGAGCGAGGATGATCGCGCCGGCCGCTGGCGCGGCCGCGGCAAGACCGAGTGCGGCATCCATACGGTGGCGACGTCGTCGGTGTAGTTGGGACGTCGCCTGCCGGCTGCTTGGACGCCCAAGACGGCATAGTGTCGCGGCAAAGAACAGCTATCCCAATGCCGGGCGCTTCGTAGCAAAATGCCCACGTCCGGTCGGAAACAAGAAAATCCGGTTTCGTTGACTCTGAACGGCACATGCGGCGATCTGCGGTGCGCGCCTGCAACATTGCGGGCCTGGAAATGGAGAGCTTGGATGATGCGGCGTGTTCTGGCGGTTGTCGCGGGCCTGGCGTGGGTGGGATCGGCCGTTGCTGCCGATGTGAATTTGCTCAATGTGTCCTACGATCCCACCCGTGAGCTCTATGTCGAGTTCAACAAGTCGTTTGCCGAGGCCTACAAGAAGGAGAGCGGCAAGAGCGTCGAGATCAAGCAGTCGCATGGCGGCTCCGGCGCCCAGGCGCGAAGCGTGATCGATGGCCTGCAGGCCGATGTCGTCACCCTGGCGCTGGCCTACGACATCGACGCGATCGCGGGCAAGGGGCTGCTCGACAAGGAGTGGCAGAAGCGCCTGCCGCAGAACGCCTCACCCTACACGTCGACGATCGTGTTCCTGGTCCGCAAGGGCAATCCAAAGGGCATCAAGGATTGGGACGATCTGTTGAAGTCCGGCGTCGATGTCATCACGCCGAATCCGAAGACGTCCGGCGGCGCCCGCTGGAACTATCTCGCCGCCTGGGGCTATGCGCTGAAGAAGACCGGCTCGGCCGACAAGGCCAAGCAGTTCGTGGCGGACCTCTATAAGCACGTTCCCGTGCTCGACACCGGCGCCCGGGGCGCGACCGTCACCTTCGTCGAGCGGGGGGTGGGCGACGTGCTGCTGGCCTGGGAGAACGAGGCCTATCTGGCGCTGAAAGAATTCGGTAAGGAAAAGTTCGAGATCATCTCGCCGTCGCTGTCGATCCTGGCTGAACCGCCAGTTGCCATCGTCGATAGCGTCGTGGCCAAAAAGGGCACTCAGGCCGTCGCCGAGGCCTATTTGAAGTACTGGTATACGAAGGAAGGCCAGGAAATCGCCGCACGCAACTTCTACCGTCCGCGCGATCCGGACGTCGCCAAGAAGTACAGCGAGGCGTTTGCCAAGGTTGACCTGTTCACGATCGACGACGTGTTCGGCGGCTGGACCAAAGCGCAGAAGGATCACTTCGGCGAAGGCGGGATTTTCGATCAGATCTACAAGAACTGATTTGAGGACCGAGGCGGACAATAAGGGAATGAGCCCCATGGAAATGAGCCAGGTGGGAATGAGCCAGGTGGCTTCTTGAGCGTTCTCGCACCACGACGCAGCACCTTGCCGGGCTTTGGTCTCACCATGGGGCTGACGCTGACCTGGCTGTCTCTCATCGTGCTCATTCCGCTGGCCGGGCTGTTCGTGCGCTCGACCGAGCTCAGCCTCGATCAGTTCTGGGGCATCGTCACCAGCCGGCGCACCTTGAGCGCACTCAAGATCTCCTTCGGACTGTCCTTTGCCGCGGCTCTCGTCAACCTGGTGATGGGCATGATCGTGGTCTGGGCGCTGGTGCGCTACCGCTTCCCGGGCCGCCGGCTGTTCGACGCCATTGTCGACGTGCCGTTCGCGCTGCCGACGGCGGTCGCCGGCGTGGCGCTGACCGCGCTGTTTGCGCAAAAGGGCTGGCTCGGCGCGCCCTTGGCGGCGATGGGGATCAAGGTGGCGTTCACGCCGCTGGGCATCTTCATCGCGATGATCTTCATCGGCATTCCCTTCGTGGTCCGCACCGTGCAGCCGGTGCTGATCGATCTCGACCCTGAGATCGAGGAGGCCGCCGCCAGCCTCGGCGCCAACCGCTGGCACATCGTCACCAAGGTGATCCTGCCCAGCCTGATGCCGGCGCTTTTGACCGGCTTCGCGCTCGCCTTCGCCCGCGCCGTCGGCGAGTACGGCTCGGTGATCTTCATCGCCGGCAATCTGCCGAACATGTCGGAGATCGCGCCGCTCCTGATCGTGATCCGCCTGTCCGAGTTCCGCTACGCCGACGCGACGGCCATTGCGGTGGTCATGCTTGTGGTGGCATTCGTGATCATCTTCGCGGTGAATCGCTTGCAGCGCTGGGCGCAGGCCCAGGCGTCCAGTTGAGGCCGCGCCATGAGCATCGAGATGACCCTGCAACGGGCGCCGGACCGGCCGGCGCAGCCCAGCCATGTCGAGATTGCCGCCCGGCGTGATCCGCGCGCCGAGCCGACCGTGGTTCGCATCGCCCTCATCACCTTGGCGATCGGCTTCCTGTCGGTGTTCGTCGTGCTGCCGCTGGTGGTCGTATTCGTGGAGGCGTTCGGCAAGGGCATCGCCGCCTATCTGTCCGCACTGGCCGACCCCGAGGCGTGGTCCGCCATCCGCCTCACCCTCGCCGTCGCCGCGGTCTCGGTCGGCACCAATCTGGTGTTCGGCCTCGCGGCCGCCTGGGCGATCGCGAAATTCGACTTTCCCGGCAAGACCTTCCTGATCACGCTGATCGACCTGCCGTTCTCGGTGAGCCCGGTGATCTCGGGTCTCGTCTTCGTGCTGCTGTTCGGCGCGCAAGGTTTCTTCGGGCCCTGGCTGCAGAGCCACGGTCTGCAGATCCTGTTCGCCTTCCCAGGCATTGCGCTGGCCACCGTGTTCGTGACCTTCCCGTTCGTCGCCCGCGCTTTGATCCCGTTGATGCAGGAGCAGGGCACGCAGGAGGAGGAGGCCGCGATCTCGCTCGGCGCCTCCGGCCTGCAGACCTTCTTCCGCGTCACCTTGCCCAACATCAAATGGGGCGTGCTGTACGGCGTGCTGCTCTGCAATGCGCGTGCGATGGGCGAGTTCGGCGCGGTTTCCGTGGTCTCCGGCCACATCCGCGGCGAGACCAACACGATGCCGCTCTTGGTCGAGATCCTCTACAACGAGTACCAGATGGTCGCCTCGTTCGCGATCGCCTCGCTGCTCGCCATGCTCGCGCTGATCACGCTGGTCGCCAAGACCATTCTCGAACGCAACATCGACGGGGACCTGCCTCATGACCATTGAAGCGAGGGGCGTCGTCAAGACCTTCGGCACCTTCAAGGCGCTCGACGGCGTCGACCTGAAGGTCGCCAATGGCGAACTGTTGGCGCTGCTCGGCCCGTCCGGCTCCGGCAAGACGACCCTGTTGCGGATCATCGCCGGGCTGGAATGGCCGGATGCCGGCGAGATCCTGTTCGACGGCGAGAACGCGCTCGACCGCGGCGCGCGCGAGCGCCATGTCGGCTTCGTGTTCCAGCACTATGCGCTGTTCCGACACATGAGCGTGTTCGAGAACGTCGCCTTCGGCCTGCGCGTGCAGCCGCGCCGCATCCGCAAGAGCGAGGCGCAGATCCGTGCCCGCGTGAAGGAGCTGCTCGACCTCGTGCAGCTCGACTGGCTCGCCGACCGCTATCCGAGCCAGCTCTCCGGCGGCCAGCGCCAGCGCATTGCGCTGGCGCGTGCGCTCGCCATCGAGCCGCGCATCCTGTTGCTCGACGAGCCGTTCGGCGCGCTCGACGCCAAGGTGCGCAAGGAGCTGCGGCAATGGCTGCGCACCTTGCATCACTCGATCAACGTCACCTCAATCTTCGTCACGCATGACCAGGAGGAGGCGCTCGAGGTCGCCCATCGGGTTGTGGTGATGGACAAGGGGCGCATCGAACAGGTCGGCTCGCCGAACGACGTCTATGACGCTCCGGCCACGGCCTTTGTGCATGGCTTCATCGGTGAGTCGATCATGCTGCCGGTGGAGGTCTCCGGCGGCGCCGTGCATCTCAACGGCCGGCCGCTGGATCTGGCTGCGCCCGGCGATGCAGCCGGGGCATCGACGCTGTTCGTGCGCCGTCACGACATGGTGATCGGCCCGGCTGACAGCGGCACCCTGCATGGCGCCATCACCCATGTCCGCAGCTTTGGCCCGGTGCAGCGCGCCGAGATCGCGCTGACCGAAGGTTCCACGATCGAGATCGACGCCCCGCGCGACCGCGAACTCAAGATCGGCGACCGCATCGGCCTCAAGCCGCGGCATTATCGGATCTTTGCGGGCGGTTAGTGGCGGGCCGAGCTCAGGCTCGAAGACAGGTCGCTGGCCAATATTGCCGATCAGGACACCGGTGTTGTCCCGGACAAGTCCGCTAACGCGAAAGCGTTGGCGGACGCCGATCCGGGACCCATACGCCGTGACGTTGATTGTTGAGCCCGTTCTGTCGGCACCGTGCTTCACCACGACCGCCGCGGCGTATGGGTCCCGGCGCGGGGCCGGGACGACACCGTTTGCTGGATGTCGTGCCCGGCACCCAGCCTAAGCGAGCGCGATGGGACCGCGGATCGGACTGAGGATCGCCATCGTCCAAGCCTGCTTGACCGCCCCGCCCATAGGGGTGACGAGCCGTTGCCGGCCGAAATGGCTCGAATTGCACCAATGGAACTTACCGTCGATTCACCTTTCAGCCACGGTTGATGTGCAACAACCCGCCTCTCTTCTCCGCACAGGGACTGGTTCATTGAAGCGTCTGGCTCTCGCTCTTTCCATCGCATCGCTGCTCGCCGGCTGCGCGGCTGAAACGCCCGTCGTGCAGGCGCCGACCATGTATGCCGACATGGCGGTCGCCGGGGCCAAGCTCGACGCGGCCGCTGCGGCGACGATGATCTCGCAATACCGTCAGAACAACGGGCTCGGCATGGTCGAGGTCGATCCGGAACTGATGCGGCTGGCGGAGTCGCAGTCGCAGGCGATGGCCGACAAGAACAAGCTCGATCACGACGTCCGGGCCCCGCTGGCCAAGCGGCTGAACAATGTGGGCTATGATGCGACGGTGGCGGTGGAGAACGTCTCGGCCGGCTACCACACCTTGGCGGAAGCGTTTTCCGGCTGGCGCGACTCGCCACCGCATCGGGCCAACATGCTGAAGACGGGTGTCACAAAAATAGGCATCGCGGCGAGCTATGCTCCGAATACCAAGTACAAGGTCTTCTGGACCATGATCCTGGCCGCGCCCGATGGTAAAAGGCCCTCCTGACAGGCAAGTTCGCTGCCGCCTTGCGCAGCGATCGTCCGGAGCAGGAACCTCTCCTTGGGATGGATTGACGTCACCGCGAAGTGACGCCACGCTGGCGCCATGTTTTGCTAATGACCGCCGTAAATGACGCAACATCCATTTCCCCCGCAGCCGGCCACTCCCACCCAGTCGCAACGAGTCCTCGTCCTGCAGGGCGGCGGCGCGCTCGGCTCCTATCAAGCCGGCGCCTATCAGGCGCTATGTCACTTCGACTTCGAGCCGGAGTGGGTGGCGGGTATCTCGATCGGCGCCATCAACGCCGCGATCATCGCGGGCAATGACCGCGACAAGCGCGTCGGCCGGCTCAAGGAATTCTGGGAGATGGTGTCCTCCCCGGTGCCATGGAAGCCGCTGCTCAATGGCGACCATCACCGCTCGGCGTTCAACGAGGCCAGCGCGGCGCTGATCGCCGCGTTCGGCGTGCCCGGCTTCTTCACGCCACGCTTTCCGCCGGCGCCGCTGTGGCCGGCCGGCAGCCTGCAATCCGTCAGCTATTACGACACCGCGCCGCTGAAGCGGACCCTGGAGCGGTTGGTCGATTTCGATCGCATCAACGACCTGAAGACGCGGCTGTCGGTCGGCGCCGTCGGCGTCACCACCGGCAATTTCACCTATTTCGACAATGTCGAATTCAAGAAGCAGGGCAAGCGCATCGGCCCCGAGCACATCATGGCCTCAGGCGCGCTGCCGCCGGGCTTTCCGCCGGTCGAGATCGACGGCGAGCATTATTGGGACGGCGGCATCGCTTCGAACACGCCGCTCGACTACGTGCTCGACACCGAGACCGATCGTGACCTGCTGATCTTCCAGGTCGATCTGTTCTCCGCGCGCGGCGAGCTGCCGCGCACCTTGCTGGAGGCGGCCGAGCGCGAGAAGGACATCCGCTATTCTAGCCGGACGCGGATGAATACCGACAAGAACCGCATGATCCACAACACGCGCAAGGCGTTCCGCGAGCTCTATGCCAAGCTGCCGGAGGAGCTGCGCAATGATCCCGCGCTCGAAATCCTGTGCAAGGCGGCGCAGGAGAACACCGTGACGGTGGTGCACCTGATCTACCGTAGCAAGACCTACGAGACCTCCTCGAAGGACTACGACTTTTCCCATGTCGCGATGGTCGAGCATTGGGACGCGGGCGTGCGCGACGTCCACCAGTCGATGCGCCACAAGGACTGGCTGGAGCGGCCGCAGTCCGGCGAGACCATGGTCACCTACGATCTCACGCAGGATGGCAGCCTCGCAGCCGCCAAGAAGGAGTGAAGCAATGACGACGAACTTGAAGGGCAAGACCGCCGTGGTGACCGGCTCGACCAGCGGCATCGGACTCGCCATTGCGCGCGGCTTTGCCAGTGCCGGGGCGAACATCGTGCTCAACGGCTTTGGCGCTGCCGCCGACATCGAGAAGGAGCGCGCCGCCATCGAGAGCGAGTTCAAGGTCAAGGCCGTGCATTCGCCGGCCGACATGAGCAAGCCGGCCGAGATCGCCGGCATGATCGCGCTCGGCGAGAGCACGTTCGGCTCGGTCGACATCCTGGTCAACAATGCCGGCATCCAGTTCGTCTCGCCGGTCGAGGACTTCCCGCCGGAGAAATGGGAGCAGATCATCGCGATCAATCTGTCCTCGGCGTTCTACGGCATCCACGCCGCCGTGCCCGGCATGAAGAAGCGCGGCTGGGGCCGCATCATCAACACCGCGTCGGCGCACTCGCTGGTCGCCTCGCCGTTCAAGTCGGCCTATGTCTCGGCCAAGCACGGCATCGCCGGTCTCACCAAGACCGTGGCGCTGGAACTCGCGACCTTCAAGATCACCTGCAATTGCATCTCGCCGGGCTATGTCTGGACGCCGCTGGTCGAGAAGCAGATCCCCGACACCATGAAGGCGCGCAATCTCACCAAGGAGCAGGTCATCAACGACGTGCTGCTGGCGGCGCAGCCGACCAAGGAGTTCGTGACGGTCGATCAGGTCGCAGCGCTGGCGCTGTTCCTGTGCAGCGACGAGGCGTCACAGATCACCGGCACCAACCTCTCGATCGACGGCGGCTGGACCGCCGCGTAAGACGTCGCCCGCCGATCATCCCGCTGTCATCGCCCGGCTCGACCGGGCGATCCGGTAACCACCGGCGCCTGTGATGGGTCGAGAGGCCGCGGCGTACTGGATCCGCGCGTTCGCGGGGAATGACGCAGGATGTGGCAACGCTGTGCGCTCAAGCAAATGGCCAGTTTTGCGCCGAAGCGGGTTTCGCTTCGGCGCGCGCCATTCTACAAGCGTGCGTTTCCACGACCAGCGGCACGGACCTTCCATCTTGTTGACCACCATCATCGGCCTCGGCGCCGCCACCTGCACCACATGCTCGTTCCTGCCCCAGGTCATCAAGGCCTGGCGGTCGCGCTCGACCCAGGACATCTCGGCCGGCATGTTCGTGCTGCTGACGACCGGCAACGCGATGTGGCTGCTCTACGGGGCGCTGATCAGCGACCTGCCGCTGGTCGTCGCCAACCTGATCACCCTGGCCCTGGTGGCGACGATCCTCGGCCTGAAGCTGCGCTACGGCTAGAATCAGCTGCGGCGCGCGAAGATGTTGGCATTGGTGGAGGCGACGCTCTGGCCGGGCGGCAGCACGACCACGGTCGATCCCATCTGCACGCGGTTGTAGAGGTCAGCGACGTCGGTATTGGTCATGCGGATGCAGCCGGACGAGATGGCCTGGCCGATATATTCCGGCTGGTTGGTGCCGTGGATCCGATACAGCGTGTCCTTGTTGCCCTCGTAGAGATAGATCGCGCGGGCACCGAGCGGGTTAGCCGGACCGCCTGGTACGCGCTTCGGATAGGGGCCGAGGCGGGCCTGGATATCGGCGGTCGGAACCCAGTCGGGCCATTCCGCCAGCTTGCCGACGGTGGCGACGCCGGAGAACGCCATCGCTTCCTCGCCGACGGCGACGCCGTAGCGGACCGCCTTGCCGTCGGGCAGGACATAATAGAGGAAGCGCGCATCGGTATCGACGATGATCGTGCCCGGTTGCTCCTGACGCGAGAAGTCGACGATGTGGCGCTGGAACTGTTCCGGGATCTGCGCTTCGGCATAGGGCGCGCGCGCCAGCAACTGCTTGTCGCGGGGTGTCAGGGCGGCATCAGTCGTCGGCGACAGCGTCGCTTCCATGCAGCCGGACAGCAGCAATGATCCAGCCAGCGATAGTGCGAGCCCCAGTCTCGACATCTTCATCTCCCCCGCGCGATGGAACCATGTGTCCGGAGGATCGCGCCCAAATCATGGCACTGCACTCAACACTTGCGTGATCGCTACGCGAGCGAGAGGCGACGGCAGCGCGCCGGTTCGAGCATGAACATCTGATGTCGCGGGTCCGTCACGGAACCTGCGTCAGGACGCCTTGCCGAAGGCGAGAACGTGCAGGCCGAGCCGTCGCTTGACGATGCGGAACAAAAGCACCGTCTCGAACACCAGCGACAGCGAGGTCGCCGCCGCGGCGCCGTGGCCGCCGAAGCGCGGCACCAGCACGATGCACAGCACGAGGTTCATGACGAAGGCAGCCGCATAGGCGGAGGCGCAGGCGCGCTGCTGGCCCAGCATGTTCAAGAGGCGCTCGACCGGGCCGATCGCGGCGCGCACGACAAGGCCGATGGCTGCGATGAACATGATGTCGTAACCCGCGGTGAACTGAGCGCCGAACAGCCACAGCAGCGGCCTGCCGAGCGCAAGCAGGACCAGGGTCGCCGCGAGCGACGGCCAGAACGTCCATTGGATCGCATGCGCGACATAGGCCGACAGCCGTGCCTTGTCGCCGAGCGCGTGATATTCGGCGAAGCGATGCGCCGTGGTCGCCGACATCGCGTAGTGGATGAACGACACCAGCGCAAGCGTCTTCACCACCGCGAAATAGACGCCGACCTCCTCGGAGGAGCGGAACTGCTGCAGCACCAGGACATCGGTGTAGGACAACAGCAGATAGAAGCTCTCGACCAGCAGGATCGGCAGCGACACCGCGAGCCAGCCGCGCAGATCATATTGCTTCGGCCCGACCTCGACGTGGCGATCGAGCCGCCGGTTCAGCACCAGCATCTGGCCGAGCATCGCAATCCACACCGCGGCGGCGCTGGCGGCCATCGCGGCGCTGGCGCCGAGCTGAAAGCCGAGCACCAGGGCGCCTGCGGTGAAGCCGATGATCAGTCCCTGGCGGATGATGAATTGCGGCATCAGTCCGAGCGTCATCCAATCATGCGAGCGCGCGATGCCGTCCTGGGTGTTGGCGACCACGAAAGCGGGCAAGGTCAGGCAACCGATATAGAGCGGCAGGCGCTCGCTCTCCTCGATCCATGGCGCCAGCAGCGCGATCAGTCCGGCGAGCAGCAGGGCGGCGATGCCGGAGGTGGCCAGGCTCAGCCAGCGGCCGCCCGACAGGAAGCCGCGCAGCAGCGCGTGCTGGCCGGACGTGCGATAGTCGGGGATGATCTTCTGCGCCGACGAGGCGATGCCGAAATCGAGCATGCTGCCGAGCAGCAGCACCCAGGTCCAGACATAGACATAGACGCCGTAATCCGAGCCGCCCATCCAGCGCGCGAGCAGGATCTGGCTGAGATAGGCAAGGCCGGCGCTGAGCACGCGGATGAGGAAGATCAGCGCCGCCAGCCGCTGCGTCAGCGATGCTTCACCGCCGCCCGCGAGCGCCGCGACGCGCGCCTTCAGCCGGGCTGCGAGGCCTGTCGATGTGGTGTCGTTGCGGGCATCCATCACGGCCACGGGGCAAGTCCGGCTCTCGGGCCGCGCGGAGGGCGGCCGTCATGCCCTCCTATCAACGCAACGTTAAGAATCGGTTGGGTCGGCCCCGCTTACGGCAGGTTGGCGTTGAACTCATAGGCCTTGTCGGGGCCGACCAGCGTCAATTTCAGCGCCGCGCCGTCGGGCTTGACGCCCGGCGGGACACCGTCGAGCTCGAAGGCGAAGCGCGCGATGCCAGGCGTCCCGCTGTCACGCTGGCTCGGGATCGGCAGCGACCAGTCCGGTGTCGGACCCTCGACGTAAAGATGAACGCCGCGTTTATCGGGCGCGACGACGTCGACGATGACATCCTTCTTGCCGTCGCGCTTGATGTCGCGGATTGTGAACGGATTGGGATCGCCGACATTGGCGGGCGTCGGCACGGTGTCAAGCGCCGCCGACAGCGAGGTGTCCTCGGTGCTTGCCACGCTGGTGAAGGCGAGCTCGACCTTCGCTTCGACGGGGATGCAGATCTTCTCGCACACCGCGTAGCTGATGTCGGCGCGCAAGGTCATCGGCTTGTCGGCGCTCTTGGCAACGATGCGCAGCGGCAGCACGACTTGATCGTGATAGCCCAGCGAGTGTCCGCCGGCGCCGTCGTCGAACTTCGTCGGAGCCGGCCACAGGACGGTCACCGCGTCGACATTTTCGGACCGGGAAAAGTCGAATCGCGGCGGCACGCCGGAGTCGCCCGGGGTGCGCCAATAGGTTTTCCAACCCGGCTGGAGCTGAAACGCGACACCGCCGAGAACAACCGGTCCGCTGCGCGATCCGGCGAGCAGGCGGACCGCGGAATGGCCATCACGCTGCCAGGGCGAAGAGTCCTGCGCCCAGGCGCCGAGCGAGGCGCAGGACCACAGCAACGCCGCGGTGAGAAGTGTGGCGGAGGGACGAGGAACCAAGGCGGACATGAGACGTCTTTAAAGTTTGGTTGGGGCGCAAACCATTGAATTGCTTGTGAGCGGATTCCGCGGCGGAGGCCTGAACCTTGATTGACAGATGCTCATCCCAATATCAGGATATCAACCATCATGAGAGTCCTCGCGGATGAATCCTGACGCAAAACGGCTCGGCGACGTTCGCCGCAAAGTGACCGGGATCGGGGATCACACCTCTCACGGCGGTTATCTCGATGGCCAATTGCTGGTCGCCATGCCCGTCATGGGGGATTCGCGGTTCGAACGCTCCGTGATCTATCTCTGCGCGCACTCAGCCGAGGGAGCCATGGGTATCATGGTGAACCGGCCGGCCGGCAGCATCGATTTTCCGCAGCTCCTGATGCAACTGAACATCATCGAGAAGGGCGATCAGATCAGCCTGCCGGACAGCGCCGAGACCATGAAGGTGCTGAGCGGCGGCCCGGTCGATACCGGGCGCGGCTTCGTGCTGCATTCGAGCGACTACTTCATCGCCAATGCGACGCTCAAGATCAATGATGGCGTCTGCCTGACCACGACCATCGACATCCTCAAGGCGATCGCCAAAGGCAATGGTCCGAAGCACGCGCTGCTCGCGCTCGGCTATGCCGGCTGGCGAGCCGGCCAGCTGGAGGAAGAGATCCAGGACAATGGCTGGCTGCATTGCGATGCCGATCCCGAGCTGATCTTCGGCGACAATGTCGAGGACAAATATGATCTGGCACTGCGCAAGATCGGCATCGATCCCGGGATGCTCTCCAACGCTGCGGGTCACGCTTAGGCGGTTTTGACCAGGCGGTCTTGATGCCACCGGCTCTTCCGCCGCCATCGCTCCACTTCGCCATGGCCGGGCTTCGTCCCGGCCATTCGTGTCTCTGGATTCCGTGTCTCCGGCATCCAGCAAGCGGTTCGACGCGCGAGCGCCGATCTACTCCGCCGCCTGCTGCGCGATGGTGGGCTCGGTGCCGGCGACGGTGGCGCGGCGCATGTCGCGCGGCTGCGACTGATCGTAGCGGCGCACGCGATGCATGGTCTGGCGATTGTCCCACATGATCAGGTCGTGGAGCGCCCATTTGTGCACATGGACGAATTCCCGCTGCGTGGCGTGCTCGGTGAGGTCGCGCAGCAGCAGCCGTCCCTCCGGCATGCTCATGCCGACCACAGCCCCGGCATGCGACGACAGGTACAGCGACTTGCGGCCATGCGCGGGATGGGTGCGCACCAGCCGCTGCCTGACCGGCTTGAACATCTCTTTTTCCTCGTCGCTGTAGTCGAGGAAGCCGAGCGCGCCGCGCGAATACATCAGCGAATGTTCGCAGACGAGATCCTCGATCTCGGCCTTCGTCTCCGGATCGAGCGAATCATAGGCGGCGCGCATGTCGGCAAACTCGGTGTTGCCGCCCTTCGGATTTACGATTCGCGCCGACAGGATCGAGTATTTCGCCGGGATCGGCCGGAACGAGCTGTCGGAGTGCCACAGGCAATTGCCGAGATTGAACAGATGGGTGCGGTGATCGCGCGGCAGCGGTCTGCCGTCCTTGCCGAGATTGGAGACGTCGTTGAGGCCGGTGGCGAGACGGTAGTCCTCCTGCTTGGTGACGGTGCCGCCACGGGCCTGTTCTCGCTCGCCGAAACTGAGCGCGAAAGCGAGCTGCTGTTCGTCGGTGATGTCCTGGTCGTGGAACACCAGGACCGCGTAGTGATCGATCGCGGTCTGCAGCTCCGCGGTCTCATCGCGCGTCAGCGGCTTGCGCAGATCGACGCCTGAGACTTCGCCAACGAAAAAAGGATGCAGCTGCCGGATGGCGATCGCCATGGCGTCCTCCTTGATGTCCTCATCGTCGCGGCCCGCTCGTCCGCTTGTCGGTGTCGAAGCTACGCTGCCGCAAGGCGAAGTCAACGCGCGCTGGGAAGCGCGGCCCGCACGGCTGTCATTCCCGTGTGGCAGACGTCACGCGTTGCGCGCCATCAGGCCGCCGTCGACGGGGATCACGGCGCCGGTGACGAACGAGGCCGCCGGCAGGCACAGGCTCAACGTCATATGCGCGACCTCCTCGGGATCGCCGTAACGTCCGAGCGCGGTGCGCCGCCTGGCGTAGATCGCCTTCTGCTCGTCGGGAATGCGCGCGGTCATCGCGGTCGCGATCGGCCCTGGGCAGATGCAATTCACGGTGATGCGGTCGCGCCCGAGCTCGACGGCGAGCGAGCGCGTCAGCCCGGTCACGCCGGCCTTGGCCGCGGAATACGCACTGTGCAGCGCGGTGGCGCCGAGCGCTTCGGTCGAGGCGATGTTGACGATGCGGGGGCTTTGCGAGCGGCGCAGATGCGGCAGCGCAGCGCGGATCACGCGCTGCTGCGCCGTCAGCATCACTGCCAGAGCCTTGGCCCAGGCCTCATCATAGCTTGCGTCGTCGATTGCCACCCGCACCGAGATGCCGGCATTGTTGACGACGATGTCGAGACCGCCGAATTGCGTGGCCGCCGTGCCGACGACGGCGGCGATCGCATCGCGATCAGACAGGTCCAGCCGCCAGGCCTGTGCGGTTCCGCCCGCCGCCACGATGTCCGCGGCCACGGCACGCACGCCATCCTCATCGATGTCGGTGACGGCGACCTGCGCCCCTTCGTCAGCAAACAGCCGCGCCGTGGCACGCCCCATGCCCGAGGCCGCGCCCGTGACCAGGACGGTCAGGTCTTTCACCGAGCGGCTCAGTTGTTTGTAGCTCTGCATATTGCGGCCTGCGAAAAATGCGCGCTGTGTCGCGCCGTTGACAACGCTGGCACCGATCCGCACACAGGTCAAACAAACAACGACAGGAGGAGGGGAGATGAACGCGCTCGATTTTTCGGGACGGCAGGTGCTGGTGATCGGCGGCTCCAGCGGCATCGGCAACGGCATCGCCCAGTCGTTTCGCGCCCAGGGCGCGCGCGTCGCGGTCTGCGGCACGCGCGTGACGGCAGCAGATTATTCCATCGAGGAAGGCTGCGATCTCACCGGGCTGGACTATCAGCAACTCGACGTCGGCAATGCCGCTTCCATTGAGGCGTTCGTGCCGCGCTTCGAGCGGCTCGACATTCTGGTGCTGGCCCAGGGGGCGGTGCTGTATCGGCGCGGTGAATTCGCCATGGACGGCTTTCGCAAGGTCGTGGAGATCAACCTCATCAGCCTGATGGCCTGTGCGACGAAATTTCACGGTCTCTTGCGGGGTGCCAGGGGCGCGCTGATCATCGTCTCGTCGACGGCAGCCTATCATTCGACCATGGGCAACCCGGCCTATAATGCCTCCAAGACCGGCGCCGTCGGGCTGACGCGGACGCTCGCCGAAGCCTGGGCCGAGGATGGCATCCGTGTCAACGGGATCGCGCCCGGTCTCGTCGATACCAAGATGACGAAGGTGACGACGGCCAATCCCAAGCGCCTCGAAGGTGCCCTGCAGCGCATCCCGCTGAAGCGCCTGGGGACGCCGCAGGACATGGCCGGCGCGGCGCTGTTCCTGGCCTCGCCGCTGTCGTCCTACATCATCGGCCAGACCATCGTCGTCGATGGCGGCTTGATTTTGTAGTTCGTCGGAACCGGCGCCGCCTCAGCCGGTTAGCACAGCGGAAAGCCCGCAAACGCGAGACAAGGAGAGGCGGCGATGGATACGGATCGATTGACCGGAACGGCGAAGGATGTCGCAGGCAAGGTCGAAGGCGGCATCGGTGAGATGACCGGCGACAAGAGCACGCAGGCCTCGGGCCGTGCGCGCGAGGCCTCCAGCGTGGTTCAGAATCTCTACGGCCAGGCCAAGGACGCCGCGCGCGAGGCCGGCGATGCCGCGATGGACTATGCCAAGGATACGTTCGGCGGCAGCACCGACACGCTGCGCGACGGCACCCAGGCCCTCACCAAGCGGGTCCAGGACAATCCGGTGGGCGCGCTGCTGGTCGCCGGCGGCATCGGCTTCCTGCTGGCGATGCTGATGCGTCCGTCGAGCCGCCCTCAGCCGCAGCGCTGGCGCTCCTGAGACGGGACTCCAGTGATCCGGCCTCTCCGGATCACTGAATAAGACCGAATAAAATGAGGCCCGCATCCGTTGATCGGTGCGGGCCTCATTGCTTTTGACTCTCATTGCTGTCGACTCTTCGGATCGCCGCTCGCTGATGGCTGCGCCGCGAGCGGCTGATCGCGTCAGCGCCAGGGCGAATCGAGCACCGCTGCGGCGCGGCCGACCGGCGCCGGTGGCCGTGGCGGGGCGTTGGGATTGCGCGCGGCCGGCGGCCTCGGCGGCTGCGCCTGCTGCGGCGCCCCGAAGCCGAAGAAGTCGCGCGGCCCTTGGCTCGGCTGTTGCGGTGCCTGGGTGGGCGACGTCGCGCTTGGCGTGGTCAGCCGTTTCGGCCGCTGCGGAGCCGCAGGCGCACCGGCGGCCGGCTCGCCAGGCGCCGTGCCCGGGGTCGTCGCGGCCATGGGCGTATCAGGTTTCGACTGCTCTTTCGGCGGCTCCTTGGCCTGCTCGCGGCCGATCTCGCGGCGTGGCCAGACGTAATCGTCGGCGCGCCCTGCCGGCGGGCTCAGGGCCTCGCCCTTGACCAGCGTTCTTGCCGCCAGCGGATCGACGGCCGCAGGCCGCGAGCCAGGGCCTCCGAGCAGCTGATCGGTGCCGACCGAGGACGCGACGAGCGGCAGAATCGGCCCGGCCATCGGTCGCGGCGCGGGCTGACCCGGGACTGCATTGGCGTCTGGCGTCGCCGGCTCGGTCGGGAGCTCCAGCGGCGACGAGCGGGCGGCGAGCAGGCGGTTGATCTCGCGCTCGGCGTAATGGGCGAGCTTTCGCGCGCCGGCCTTGGTGAAATAGACGCCGTCATAGGACCGCAGCTGGCGGATCTGGCCTTCGAAGTCTGGGCCCTTCTGCAGGAAGCGCCCGGCTTCGTCGACGAAACCGTCCCAGACGTCGACATAGGTGATGCCGGCCTTGCCGGCGACATCTCGATAAAGCGAATCCAGGAACAGCGTGTCCGCGGTGCCCTTCGGGCCGCGGACCGCGGGCAGGCCGACCCAGAGCACGGGCACGCCCTTGCTCTTGGCGACCATGATCATCTCCTCGATCTTTTTCGAATAGAGCTCGATCCAGCGTTCGTCGCGGAAGTCGTAGATACCGTTGGGCGATCGCGCGGTCTTTTCCGGTGCCCCGGTCGCGGGCGTGTCGTTGTCGACCTCGTCCTGCGGCAAATCGCTGTCGGCGGGCTTGGCGGCTGTGTCGGTCTTGGCGTCGGGTTTGCCGTCCGGCTTGGACTCGGCCGCTTTGGGGTCGGCGGCCTTGCCGTCAGCGGTCTTGGCGTCCCCCGGTTTGGCCTCGCCAGGCTTGGTGTCGCCAGGCTTGGCGTCTCCCGCCTTGGCGTCTCCCGGCTTGGTCTCGCCTGGCTTGGTTTTGGCGTCCTTCTTGGCCTTGTCGTCCTTGGTCTTGTCCACGGCCGGCTCGCGCAGCGGGAGACGGTCGTTGAGGCCGAGCATGATCACGATCGCGTCGGCCCGCTCGGTGGCCAGGATGCCCTTGGCGGCGGCGGCCCAATCGGACGGCTCGCCCTTGGGCTGGTACTTGATGAGACCCGAATTGGTCTTGATCTTGCGGGTGACGCCCATGTCGGGCTGCTCGGAATAGGCGTCTTCTAGGCCGTAGGCGAGCCAGTCGGCCATGCCGTCACCGAGCACCAGCACATAGCGCTCTGGCGTGCCGTCGCGCTTCTCCGGCGGCGGCGCCTTGGAGTAATCCTGGGGCGCGCGCTTGGGCTGCTGCGGCTGGAACGGAGCGAAGAAGTCGCCGCCGAACCAGCCACCACCGCCACCTCCGCCGCCGCGTGGGGCGGGACGGGGCGAGCCGAACGGGTTGAAATTGAAGAACTGGGCCGAGGCCGGTCCGGCAATCCCGACGAGCATGGCGATGACGACCGCCAGCACCACCATCGGCCCGGGTTCGTTCAACAGCTTGAGGAGGGACTTCAGCTTTGACATGCGCACCCGTCCGCACCCGTCGCGCGGCGAAATCGTGACCGTCCATATAATAGGAGCCGAATCAGGCCGCAAACGGGCATTCACTGGATGGTGTTGATGTCCGTCGCCAAACGCCACAGAAGGTTACCGGGACGGCTCAAAATGCCGCTGCTCAGCGGCTGCGTAGCCGTTCCAGGACGTCGGTGGTTGCGAAGCCGTCGGCGGGGGCGCCGATCGAGGCCTGGAAGTTCCGCAGCGCCTCCCGGGTCTGGCCGCCGAACTGGCCATCCGGCGTGCCGCGGTAGAATCCGCGCTCGGCGAGCAGCTGCTGCAGCTCGAGCCGCTCGGCCCGCGACAAGGTGCGTTCCTCGCGCGGCCAGGCCTGCACGAAAGGTGGCGCGCCGCGCAGTCGGTCCGCAAAATGCCCGATCGCCAGCGCATAGGCCTCGGCCGGGTTGTATTTCATGATGACCCGGAAATTCTGCAGCATCAGGAAGCCCGGCCCTTGGGCGCCTGCGGGCGCCAGCAGATAGGCCTTCTCGGCCGTGGCCGGGAACGGCTGGCCGTTGGCCCGCCTCAGCCCGAGCTGCTCCCACTGGCCGAAGCTCATGGTCTTGGAGCGGTCGGCCAGCATGAAGTTGAAGCCTTGCGGCAGCACGACCTCGTAGCCCCAGCTCTGGCCGCTCTGCCAGCCGTCCTTCTTCAGATTGTTGGCCGTCGAGGCGATCAGGTCGGCCGGGTTGTCGACGACGTCGCGGCGGCCGTCGCCATCGGCGTCGACCGCGAAGCGCTTGAACGCGGTCGGCATGAACTGGGTCGGTCCGAACGCGCCGGCCCAGGAGCCGCGCAACTGCTCGGGACGGAGATCGCCGCGGTTGAGAATTTCCAGCGCCGACAGGAACTCGTCCTTGAAATAGGCTTGGCGCCGGCCGATGCAGGCGAGCGTTGCGGTCGATTGCAGCACGCTGCGATCGCCGATCTGGGTGGAATAATTGGATTCGATGCCCCAGATCGCCGCAATAATGTAGCGATCGACGCCATAAGAGCGCTCGGTGGCATCGAACTGCGCCTTGTATTTCGCCAGCACCTCGCGACCCTTGGCGAGCCGATTGTCGTTCACCAGGATGTCGAGATAGTCCCAGATCGATTTGGTGAACTCCGGCTGCGCATCGAGCAGGTCCATGATGCGCAAATCCGGCGTCAAGCCCGCGGTGAAGCGCTGGAAATTGTCCTGGGTGATGTTGCGGCGTGCGGCATCTGGCCACATCGCAGCGACGCAGCCGTCGAAATTGCCGGCGGCCTCGCGGATCGCGGCGGCGGTCATCAAGGGGTGGCCCGAGGCGCCGTCCTCGCCGCTCCAGGGTTGCGGACCGGCGGCCGAGGGGGCCTGCGCCGGCGCGGACGAGCCTGGGTTGCCATTGCTGAGCGTGCCCGTGAACAGGCTGTCGAGGAAGTTCAGCGGATTGCCGGATTGGGCCTCGGCGGAACCCGACACCGCCAGGGCGGATGCGACAATCGCGGCCCTCGTCCCGGTCCTCAAAGCTGCAAGCATGACGTTCCGTCGCATCGTGATCTCGTCCATCGCAGGAAAGGGCACCAGGAGGCCCGCTCCGGCTTAACGCAAGATTAACAAGGTTAACGATTTCTCGGCAGCGAAATATGGCGATCCTGACCGGGTCGGAGGGAACGCTCGACCAACATCCGCCTTTGTTCTCGGCTGCAAACGAGCTACCAACATGCGATCGATTTCGCATTCATTCGTCACAAGGTTTAGTCATCCCCCATGAAGATCCGCAAAGCCGTATTTCCGGTCGCCGGTCTCGGTACCCGCGTCCTTCCTGCCACCAAGGCGATGCCGAAGGAGATGCTGACGATCGTCGACAAGCCGCTCATCCAGTACGTCTTCGACGAAGCCAAGGAAGCCGGCATCGAGCATTTCGTCTTCGTGACCGGGCGCAACAAGACCGCGATCGAGGACCATTTCGACCGCATGTATGAGCTCGACGCGACGCTCGCGGCGCGCGGCAAGAAGACCGAGATGGAGATCCTGGCCCGGGACCAGCCGGAGGCCGGAGCCGTCAGCTTCACCCGTCAGCAGGCACCGCTCGGCCTCGGCCACGCGGTGTGGTGCGCGCGCGACATCGTCGGCGACGAGCCGTTCGCGGTGGTGCTGCCGGACGAGCTGGTGCTGAACACGCCCGGCTGTCTCGCGCAGATGATCGCTGCGGCGAACAAACTGCCTGAGAAGAGCAATCTGCTCGCGGTGCAGGAGGTGCCGGCCGACCAGACCCATCAATACGGCATTTGCGGCGTCGGCAAGCGCGACGGCAAGATCTTCGAGGTCGACGGCATGGTCGAGAAGCCCGCCAAGGGCACGGCGCCGTCGAACTTCTCGATCACCGGGCGCTACATTCTGCAGCCGGAGATCTTCAAGATCCTGGCGACGCAGGAGCGTGGCGCCGGCGGCGAGATCCAGCTCACCGACGCGATGATCGGCCTGTCGAAGAATCAGAAGTTCTATGGCGTCGACTTCGACGGCGAGCGGCATGATTGCGGCTCGAAGTCCGGCTTCCTGAAGGCCAACATCGCCTTCGCCATGGCCCGTGCGGATCTGCGCGACGGCCTGCGCGCGGACATGAAGCGGTACCTCGAAGGCAAGAGCTGACCGACGCCGTCAGGGATCGGGCGCATGCATCGCAGCGGTTGGCGGCGTCACGCCGCCAGCGAGGCTGCTGACGACACGCCGGGCACCGCCACGGCGACGCAGCGGTTCCGGCCCGCGGCCTTGGCCATGTACAGCGCTCTGTCGGCCGCGTTCATCAGCGCGGTCCAGTCGGCATCGCGCGATGGCGTCATGCTGGCAACGCCGATGCTGACCGAGGTGTTGCCTGCCTCGCCCGCCCAGATCGCGACCTTGCTGCGGATCGTCTCGGCGACGTGAAGGGCATCGGCGTCCGATGTCCCGGGCAGCAGGACGGCGAACTCCTCGCCGCCATAGCGCGCCGCGCAATCTCCGGCCCGGCGGACCGAATCGGAAATGCAGACGGCGATGCCGACCAGCACCTGATCGCCCGCCTGGTGCCCATGATTGTCGTTGTAGCTCTTGAAGTGGTCGGCATCGATCATCAGCAGCCCCGGCGGCGCCCGGTGTCGCAGCGCCCGCCGCCATTCGATCTCGATCGTCTCGTCGAACTTGCGCCGGTTCTTCAGGCCGGTCAGCGGATCGGTCGTGGCGAGTTGCTCCAGCCGGGCCTCGACCTTGGTGCGCAGCTGGATCTCGCGCGCGGCAACCTGCGTGGCCGCCAGAACGAACACGATCAGCGCCAGCATCATCGCGCCGATCTGCATGGCCTCGTGGCGCCAATAGGCGTAGACGCTCTCCCAAGTCTTGCTGGCCACCACCACGAGCGGCTCGGTGCCGTTGCGCCAGACCAGCAGCCGCGGCAGATCGTCGAGCGCGCCGTAGCTGCTGGACCATCCCGTCGGCTCGGTCAGTGCGCGGGTCACGGCCGGGGCCCGCGCCAGGTTGCGGCCGATCGCGTCCGGATCGAACGGTGCGCTGACGATCAGGGTGCCGTCGCGTCTGAACACCGTGATGCTGTCGCCGGGGCCAAGCGTCAGGCTCCCGAACAGGTCGCGGAAATAGCTGAGGCGAATCGAGCCGGCGACGACCCCGGCGAAGCGCCCGTCAGGCGTCGAGATCCGGCGGCTCAGGACGATGGAGGAGGGGCCACGATGCTGCGCCGGGCGTCCGACATAGAGGCCGGCATCGGAGCGGTCGCGATGGACCTGGAAGAAATCGGCGTCGCTGCGATCCTCGGGCTGCGGATCGAGCGTGGCGGAATCGATGATCAGCCGACCCCGGGCGTCGAACACCTGGATCGTCCCGAAATTCCTTGCGGTCGAGGCGCGATCGAACAGGATCAGCTGGCGAAGCGGCTTGCTGACCTCGTGAATTTCAGGCAGCAACAGGTTGCCCGCCACGGCCCGCAGCGAGAGATCGTAAAGCTCGACGTTGCGGCTGATGTCGGCGGCAATGCTGGCGGCCATGTTCTCCAGGGCCTGCCGGGCGCGGACTTCCTCGCCGCGGCGCAGGTCGATCATGACGCTGGCGCAGATTGCGGAGAAGCCGATGATGGTCGAAATGGAGCAGCTGATCAGCGTGCGCGCCGAGAGTCGCCAAGGCTGCTTTGCCCGGCCTGTTCGGCGTGTCCAGCGCATCAGCCCGTCCCGTCCCGTGGAATCCCGCCCGTAAACTGACGGGTCACCGGAAGTAACGCATGTTAGATTAACGAGTCGTTGCGTCCGCCGCGCTTGTCGTCAAGGCGGCCGCACACGCGCTGCTACGAGGGAGTCGAGACTTGCCGGACTATGATGCGCTTCGAGATTATCTGAAGCGGCAGACCCTTCCCGAATTGACGCTCAGCTTCGAGGCGATCGAAGAGCTTATCGGTGACAGCCTGCCGCGTGCGGCGCAGCGCGCGTCGTGGTGGGACAGCCTGAGAAGCCCGCAGGAGAAGATGCCGCAGCGCGAGGCTTGCCTGGCCGCGGGGTATGTCGCGACGCGCATGCCCGACGGCAAGGGCGTGCGCTTCCGCCGGCTGAAGCAGAAAATGTGAGCTCCGCGCCGCGCGGCCCACGCAATTTTTGGTTGCCAGGTTCTTGGACGCCGGTTGTGGCGGATTGGCCCGCTTCCTGCTCTCAATGGGCGGCGGAATGATGCGGCTTTCGCGCAGCCATGCCGCGCAGAGGAGATGCGAGATGAACGAACGGGACCTGCGCGGCGAGATCGCTGCGGTCAAAGAAGGCCGGCTGTCACGCCGCGAATTCGTGCAGCGGATGATCGCCGTCGGGCTGACAGCGCCGATGGCCGGCATGATGCTGGCACATTCCGGGGTCGCCATGGCGGCCCAGGAGTTTCCCTACAAGCCCACCAAGGCCGGCGGCGGCGGGCCCTTGAAGTTGCTGTTCTGGCAGGCGCCGACGCTGCTCAATCCCCATTTTGCCATCGGCACGAAGGACCAGGAGGCAGCGCGGGCCTTCTACGAGCCGCTCGCCGGCTGGGATGCGGAGGGCAATCTCGTGCCGGTGCTGGCGGCGGAGATTCCCAGCATGGCGAACGGCACGGTCGCAGCGGACGGCACCTTCGTCATCTGGAAGCTGAAGCAGGGCGTGACATGGCACGACGGTCATCCGTTCTCCGCCGACGACGTGATCTTCAATTGGCAATATGCGACCGATCCCGAGACGTCGGCGGTCACCAGCGGCGATTACAAGCACATCAAGGCGATCGAGAAGATCGACGATCACACCATTCGCGTCGTGTTCGCGCAGCCGACGCCGTTGTGGATGACGGGCTTCGTCGGCGGCGGCAGCGCGCTGATTCCCAAGCATCTGTTCGGCGACTATATCGGCGCCAAGTCGCGCGAGGCGCCGAACAATCTCAAGCCGGTCGGTACCGGCGCCTATCTGTTCGTCGATTTCAAGCCGGGCGACGTTCTGCTCGGCAAGCTCAACCCGAATTATCACGTGCCGAACCGGCCGTATTTCGACACGCTCGAGATCAAGGGTGGCGGCGATGCGGTCTCGGCAGCGCGCGCGGTGCTGCAGACCGGCGAATACGACTATGCCTGGAATCTGCAGGTCGAGGATGAGATCCTGCTGAAGCTGGAGAGCGGCGGGGCAGGCCAGGTCGAGATCGTGCCTGGTGGCAATTTCGAGTTCATCCTGCTCAACGCCACCGATCCCTGGACGGAGGTGGATGGCGAGCGCTCCAGCATCCAGACGAAGCACCCGGTGTTCTCGGACCCGGCGGTGCGTGCGGCCATCAATATGCTGATCGATCGCGCGTCGGTGCAGAAATACGTCTACGGGCGCGGCGGCATCGCGACGGCCAATTGCATCAACAATCCCGCACGATACCGTTCGCCAAACACCAGCTTCGAGTTCAACATCGCCAAGGCCAACGAGCTGCTCGACGGCGCCGGCTGGAAGAAGGGCGCCTCCGGCATAAGGGAGAAGGATGGCAAACAGCTCAAGCTGGTGTTCCAGACCTCGATCAATGCGCCGCGGCAGAAGAACCAGGCGATCATCAAGCAGGCCTGCCAGAGGGCAGGCATCGAGCTCGAGCTGAAATCCATCGTCGGATCGGTGTTCTTCTCCAGCGACACCGCCAATCCGGACACTTATGCGCATTTCTATTGCGACATGGAGATGTATCAGTGGTTCACGCTGTCGCCCGAGCCGCAGAACTTCATGAACCAATATGTCTCCTGGGAGGTGGCCAGCAAGGCCAACAAATGGCAGGGCCGCAACATCAGCCGCTGGCAGAGCAAGGATTATGACGATCTCTACAGGGAGCTGACGCGGGAGATCGATCCGGTGAAGCGCGCCGCGCTTTACATCAGGCTCAACGATACGGTTTGCGCGGGTCACCACGTGCTGCCGCAGCTCAGCCGGCCGCGCATGTCAGGACTCCGAAAGGGGCTGCAGACCCATTCCTCCGGCTGGGACAATGATCTGTGGCAGCTGCCGAACTGGTATCGTGAGGTCTGAGGTCAACCTCAGCGTTTGATCCCATCACCAGGCACTCTGGTCGGGAAGCCTCCCGGTCAGGTGCCTGTTCCATTTTCCGGGATATGCTGCTGCAACTAATTACCGCAGTGCAAAGGTGCGACAATCGATCCCTTCCATATTGCGAAATTGGCCCGGAATCTGCTTTGACACTCGGCTCGAAGGCTGATCCAATTTTAAGCAGCGTCCCCCTTATGTATGGCATGGCGCTTTTTTTGGGCATCAGCGCCACTGTGGAGTCGATTGAATGAACGAGCGTGACCTCCGTCGCCAGATCGCTGATGTCAAAACAGGGCGTCTGTCACGACGCGAATTTGTGCAGCGGATGATCGCCGTCGGGCTGACCGCGCCGATGGCTGGCGCCATGCTCGCGCATTCCGGGATCGCGCAGGCCGCAGAAGCGATTCCCTATAAGCCAACCAAGGCGGGCGGCGGCGGACCGCTCAAGCTGCTGCTCTGGCAGGCGCCGACGCTGCTCAACCCGCATTTCGCCGTGGGAACCAAGGACCAGGAGGCGTGCCGCCTGTTCTACGAGCCGCTCGCCGGCTGGGACAAGGAAGGCAATCTGGTTCCGATCCTCGCCGCGGAGATTCCGAGCAAGGAGAATGGCGGTCTCGCCGCCGACGGTCTGTCCGCGATCTGGAAGCTGAAGCCCGGCGTGAAATGGCACGACGGCAAGCCGTTCACGGCCGACGATGTCGTCTTCAACTGGGAATACGCCAACAATCCCGAGACCTCGGCGGTCTCGATCGGCAGCTACAAGAACGTCAAGGCAGTCGAGAAGATCGACGATCTCACCGTCAAGCTGATCTTCCCGCAGCCGACGCCGTTCTGGGCCGATGCCTTCGTGGCTTCGTTCGGCTGCATCATTCCGAAGCATCTGTTCGGCGACTATATCGGCGCGAAGTCGCGCGAGGCGCCGGCCAATCTGAAGCCGGTCGGCACCGGCCCCTATATGTTCGTCGACTTCAAGCCGGGCGACACCGTCGCCGGCAAGCGCTTCCCGGACTATCACGTGCCGGCGCAGCCTTATTTCGACACGGTGGAGATCAAGGGCGGCGGCGATGCGGTGTCGGCGGCGCGCGCGGTGCTGCAGACCGGCGAATATGACTACGCCTATAATCTGCAGGTCGAGGACGAGATCCTGACCAAGCTCGAGGCCGGCGGCCAGGGCAAGACCGAGCTGACGCTGACCGGAAACATCGAATATATCGGCCTCAACGTCACCGATCCCAATGTCGAGGTCGACGGCGAGCGCGCCAGCCTCAAGACCAAGCATCCGCTGTTCTCCGATCCGGAGGTGCGCAAGGCGATCAATCTCCTGATCGATCGCGCCTCGGTGCAGAAATTCATCTATGGCCGTGCCGGCGTCGCGACGCCGAACTTTCTCAACAATCCCGAGCGCTACCGTTCCAAGAACAACAGCTTTGAGTTCTCGATCGAGAAGGCCAACCAGATCCTCGATGCCGCAGGCTGGAAGAAGGGGGCGTCCGGCATCCGCGAGAAGGACGGCAAGCCGCTCAAATTCGTGTTCCAGACCTCGATCAACGGGCCGCGTCAGAAGAACCAGGCGATCATCAAGCAGGCCTGCCAGAAGGCGGGCATCGATGTCGAGCTGAAGTCGGTGGTCGCATCCGTGTTCTTCTCCTCGGATGTCGCCAATCCCGATACTTACACGCATTTCTACTGCGACATGCAGATGTATCAGACGACGATGCCGCAGGCCGATCCGCAGTTCTTCATGAACCAGTTCACCTCCTGGGAGTGCGCCACCAAGGAGAACAAGTGGCAGGGCCGCAATGTCTGCCGCTGGCAGAACAAGGACTATGACGAGACCTACAAGCTGGCCCAGAGCGAGCTCGATCCGGTCAAGCGCGCCGCGCTGTTCATCAAGCTGAACGACCTCGTCGTGCGCGACAATTACGTGCTGCCCGAGATCAACCGGCTCAACGCGATCGGCGTCAAGAACGGCATGGTGCTGTACAAGAGCGGCTGGGATAATGACCTGGCGTTCATCGCATCCTGGTACCGGGCGAGCTGACGCGCGGCCAGCATGACCAGCCAGACATCGTAGGGGGGGAGCGATGGGAAACTACCTTCTCAGGCGCCTCCTCGTCGCCGTGCCGAGCCTGCTCGGCATCAGCCTCATTCTGTTCGTGCTGCTCGCGCTGGCGCCGGGCGATCCGTTCGGCGAGCTCGCGACCAATCCGAACGTGCCGCCCGAGGTGCGCGAGGCGCTGCGCATCAAGTTCGGCATGAACGATCCGATCCTGCTGCGCTATATGCGCTGGCTGATCGCCATGCTGCATGGCGATTGGGGCTTCTCCTTCGCCAGCCGCGTCAACGTCGACACGCTGATCCTGCAGCGGATTCCGACCACGCTCTACGTGGTCGGCACTGCGCAGATCCTGGCGTTGGCGGTCGCGCTGCCGGTCGGCGTGCTGGCGGCGCGGCGGCCCTATTCGATCTTCGACCAGATCGCCAACACCTTCGCCTTCATCGGCTTCTCGCTGCCGACCTTCTTCACCGGCCTGCTGCTGATTCTGATCTTCAGCGTCAATCTCGGCTGGCTGCCGTTCGTCTACCGCGCCGATCTGCAGGCGACCGGCTGGCAATGGTGGTGGGAGAGCATCAAGCAGGCGATCATGCCGATCACGGTGCTCGGCCTGTATCAGGCCGCGTCCTACACCCGCTATGTGCGATCCGCGGTGCTCGACGTCATCAAGCTCGATTATGTCACGACGGCGCGCGCCAAGGGCCCTCGACGAGCGCAAGGTCATCGTCAAGCACGTGGTGCGCAACGCGCTGATTCCGGTGGTGACCTTGGTGGCGCTGCAGATGCCGACCGTGTTCGGCGGCGCCATCGTCACCGAGCAGATCTTCCGCATTCCGGGCATCGGCTCGCTGCTGATCAGCGCGATCCTCGCCAACGACACGCCTGTCATTATGGCCGTGACCTTCGTGTTCGCCTGCCTCGTCGTTCTCTTCAACCTCATCGCAGACATTTTGTATGGCTGGCTTGACCCACGCATCTCCTTCCGTTGAGGCGGCGCCGGTCGCCGCGTCGGGCAAACGGCGCTTCTCGCCCGGCCGCGACGCGCTGCGCCGCTTCCTGCGCCATCGCATGGCGGCGGCGAGCATCCTCGTGCTCGCGCTGCTCGCTTTGTCGATCGTGCTCGGCCCGCTGCTCTGGCGCATCCCGATCAACGAGATCGACTTCACCGCCCGGCTGGCGCCGCCGTCCTGGGAACATCCGTTCGGCACCGACGATCTCGGCCAGGATCTGCTGGCGCGCATGATCTATGGCGGCCGCATCTCGCTCGCGGTCGGCTTCGCCGCGATGGGCGTGGCGCTGATCGTCGGCATCGTCATCGGCGCGCTCGCCGGCACCTCCAAGGGGCCGGTCGACGCCGCGCTGATGTGGCTGACCGACCTGTTCCTGTCGCTGCCGCAGCTGCCGCTGCTGCTGCTCATCATCTATCTGTTTCGCGACTTCCTCAAAGGCTGGCTGGGGCCGGAGGGCGGCGTGTTCGTCCTCATCGTGCTGGTGATCGGCGGCTTTCGCTGGATGCCGGTGGCGCGCCTGGTGCGCGCGCAGTTCCTGTCGCTGCGGGAGAAGGAGTTCGTCGAGGCCGCGCGCGCGCTCGGTGCCTCCAACATCCGCCTCGTCATTCGCCACATCCTGCCCAATGCGCTCGGTCCGGTGATCGTCGCCGGCACTATCGACGTCGCAGCGGCGATCATCGCGGAATCGACGCTGTCGTTCCTCGGTCTCGGCTTCCCGCCGGATATTCCGACCTGGGGCCGGTTGTTGTTCGACGCCAAGGACTATCTCGACATCGCGCCGCATTGGGCGCTGTTCGCCGGCGGCGCGATCTTCCTGACCGTGATCGCGATCAATTTCATCGGCGATGGCCTGCGCGATGCGCTCGATCCGCGGAAGGTGATGTGATGGACGCGCGTGTCGCACCGCTCCTCGAGATCAAGGGGCTGAAGACCTATTTCAACAGCGACGAAGGCCAGGTCCAGGCTGTCGACGGCGTCGATATCTCGATCAACCGTGGCGAGACCCTGTGCGTGGTCGGCGAGTCCGGCTCGGGCAAGACCGTGACCGCGATGTCGGTGCTGAAGCTGATCGCGATGCCGCCGGGCCGCATCGTCGGCGGGCAGATCCTGTGGCAGGGCCGCGACCTGGTACCGCTCGGCTCCTCCGAGATGAACAAGATCCGCGCCAGCGAGATCGCGATCGTGTTCCAGGAGCCGATGACCTCGCTCAATCCGGTCTACACCGTTGGGGACCAGATCGCCGAGGTGATCCGGCTGCATCAGGGCCTGTCCAAGAAGGCGGCGATGGAGCGCGCGGCGGAGATGCTGGCGCTGGTGCAGCTTCCCAACCCGCAGCGCCGCATTCACGACTATCCGCATCACTTCTCAGGCGGCCAGCGCCAGCGGGTGATGATCGCGATGGCGCTGTCGTGCAATCCGAAGCTCCTGATCGCGGACGAACCGACCACCGCGCTGGACGTGACGATCCAGGCCCAGATCCTCGATCTGCTGCTCGACATGAAGGAGCGGCTCGGGATGTCGATCATGCTGATCACCCACGCGATGGGCGTCGTCGCCGAGGTCGCCCAGCGTGTGGTGGTCATGTACGCGGGCCGGGTGGCCGAAGAGGCGCCGGTCGAGCGCCTGTTCGCCAATCCGCGGCATCCCTACACCCAGGGTCTGATCCGCTCGATTCCGCGGATCGATCTCGCCGCGGTGAAGAAAAGCCGGCTCGAGAGCATTCCGGGCAGCGTGCCGAAGCTGATCAATCCGCCCGAAGGCTGCCGCTTCGCCTCGCGCTGCCGCTTCGCTATTCCCGAGTGCACGCGCGCGCAGCCCGAGCTGCGCGAGATCGAGCCCGGCCACAAGGTGGCGTGCATCCGCGCCGAAGAGACGTTGCTGTGATGACCGACACCGCCATTGCTCCCGCCACCGCACCGGCGCCTTTGCTCAGCGTGCGCAACCTGACCAAGGCGTTTCCGATCCGGGGCGGATTGTTGAAGCGCCAGATCGGCAGCGTGCGCGCCGTCGACGGCGTCAGCTTCCACATCGAACCGAGCGAGACGTTCGGCCTGGTCGGCGAGTCCGGTTGCGGCAAGTCGACCACCGGCCGCTGCGTGCTCCGGCTGATCGAGCCGAGCTCGGGCGAACTGATATTCGAAGGCAAGGACGTGATCGCGCTGTCCGGCGAGAGCCTGCGCGCGCTGCGCCGCGACATCCAGATCATCTTTCAGGATCCCTACGCCTCGCTCAATCCGCGCATGACCATCGGCGCCATCATTGGCGAGGCGTTGACGATCCATGGCCTCGCCGCCTCGCGCCAGAAATACGAAGAGCGCATCGTCCATCTGCTCGAGACCGTCGGCCTGCAGGCCGATCATATGACGCGCTATCCGCACGAATTCTCCGGCGGCCAGCGCCAGCGCATCGGCATTGCACGCGCGATCGCGGTCGAGCCCAAGCTGATCATTTGCGATGAGCCGGTGTCGGCGCTGGACGTCTCGATCCAGGCGCAGGTCATCAATCTGCTCGAGGACCTGCAGCAGAAGTTCGGCATCGCCTATCTGTTCGTCGCCCACGACCTCTCGGTGGTCGAGCATATCAGCCGCCGCGTCGCGGTGATGTATCTCGGCCGCATCGTCGAGACCGCACCGTCACGGCTGCTCTATGCGGCACCGAAGCATCCTTACACCGAAGCGCTGCTGTCGGCGGTGCCGATCCCGGATCCGAGCGTCAAGCGCAAGCGCATCCGGCTCAAGGGCGAGGTGCCGAGCCCGATCGATCCGCCGTCGGGCTGTCACTTCCATACCCGCTGTCCCATCGCCAAGGATGTCTGCAGCAAGGAGGTGCCGCCGCTGAAGGCGAGCGCCGAGGGGCATCTCGTCGCCTGCCATTTCCGGTGAGATGAAGCCGCGAGCTCAGGCGGCCTGACGATCGGAGATCAGCGCCGTCAGGCGCGCCGCCTGCTCCGCGTTCAGTGTGAACTGGACGAGGGCCGTGCGATCGCTGACGCGGGTCACGGTGCCCGGCAGATCCGAGACCATGCCGGTGATTCCGAGCGCGACCGGCGTGTTGATCGACAGCCGGACCGGAATCTGCTCGAGCAGCGCGCCGCCGAGCGACAGGTTGCGCACGGTCACTGCAATCGGGTCGCCATTCACCTGCAACGTACCTGGGCGGTTGATGTTCAGTCGCGTCGACAGGCGGCGATCGACATCGGCGGTCGAGGTCCGGATCACCCGCACCAGCTCGGTACGAAGCCGCTGCACCTTGTCGGCGACATTGGTCGATCCGTCACGGATATCGGTCGAGCGCCGGCCGGCCTCGCTGGCCTCGCGCGAGACCTCCGCGATCTGGGTTGCGACCTCGCGCGCCGCGGCCGAGGTCTCCTCGACTGTACGCGAAATCTCCATGGTCACGCTGTTCTGCGCCTGGATCGCATCGGCAATGCCGGTGGACACTGCTTCGACATTGCGGATGACTTCGCCAATGGCGCCGATCGACGAGACCGAGGCGCGCGTCGACTCCTGGATCTCGGCGATCTGTTGCGCGATCTCGCTGGTCGCCTTCGCGGTCTGCTCGGCGAGCGACTTGACCTCGGAGGCCACGACGGCGAAGCCGCGGCCGGCATCGCCGGCGCGGGCCGCCTCGATGGTCGCGTTCAGCGCCAGCAGGTTGGTCTGGCCCGCAATCTCGCTGATCAGGCTGGTCACGGCGCCGACCTTGTCGGCGGCCTCGGACAGTTTCGCGATCGTCGCCTGGGCCTCCGACGAGGTTGCGACGGCCTTGCGCGTGAGCTCGCGCGATGCGTTGACCTGGCTGGAGATCTGCGCGATCGACACGGCCAGCTGCGACGAGGCCTTCGCCACGGTCTGCGTCGTGGCCAGCGCCTGCTCGGCCGCAGCCGCGACGCTGCTGGAATTCCGCTCCAGCGTCAGCGCGCTCTCCGTCATCGACTTGGCGTTGCTGGCCATATGGCCGGTCCCTTCGGCGACCTCGCCGACAGCCGTGCTGGCAGCGTGCTCGACCGCCTCGGCCATCTCCTGTAAAGCCTTGCTCTTGATCCGCTCGGCGACCTGGCGCTGCTCGTCCTCGAGCATCGCCGTCTGTCGCGCCTTCTCCTCGGTCTTCTGCCTGAACTGCTCGATCGAGCGCGCCATGTCGCCGAGTTCGTCACTGCGGTTGAGGCCCGGCAGCTTGATCTCGAAATTGCCGTGGCCGAGCTCGGTCAGCGCGCCGCTCATGGAGGCGAGGGCCGACGACATCCGCCGCGCGATGATCAGGGTGATCGATCCGATGATCAGCATCACCAGCATGGCGGCGATGAACACGCCGCGCTTGCTCTCCCACATCTGCGCTTCGAGATCGTCGACATAGACGCCGGTGCCGATGATCCAGCCCCAGGGCTCGAAGCCGGCGACGTAGGACAACTTGGGCTGCGGCGCGTCCTTGCCGGGCTTCGGCCACATGTAGTCGACGACGCCGGCGCCCTGGCGCTTGACGACATCGACCATCTCCATGAACAATCGTTTGCCGTTCGGATCCTTGTTGTCGGCGAGGTTCTGGCCATTCAGCTCCGGCTTGACCGGATGCATCACCATCTTCGGACCCATGTCGTTGATCCAGAAGTAGTCGCCGCTGCCATAGCGCAGCTTGCCGATCCGCTCGGCGGCCTTCTTCTGCGCGACGTCGGGTGCCACCTTGTCGCGCGCGATCGCGTCATACTCCTCGCGCGCGATGCTGAGCGCGGTCTGGGTCAGATGCGCGAGCTCGCTCTGCCGCTGCTCCTGCAGAGCCGTGGCGAGATTTTGGCTTTGCGTCGCGGCGAGGCCGGCGAGCCCGCAGAAGGAGAGCCCGATGATCGCGTAGAGACGGAGGGCAAGCGAGAAGCGCGGCTGAGCCATGGCACGGTCCGGGCAAGAGGGTAGATGCGGACGACTTTAAGGAAACGCAGTTGATGCCCGGTTAAGTGCGGATGGTCGTGCATTGCAGGATCTGCGCCGTTCTCCGTAGTTTCACGGGCTTTCGCACGCGGATGGAACGCAACTTCAACCGATGATTGGTCCTGATTAGTTGTTAGGCACGTGGCGGACCGCTCAAGCGGTTGTAGGTCGAAGCGGATACACGGGCACCGTCTCGTGTCGTGTCTGAGATCCCCAAAGCGGACTCATCGAGATGCGGCGAACAGGATCGACGCCGCGCTCATGCGTTTCGGGCTTCTCTACGCGTGCGGCTTTGCAACCAGCTGACCTGGTGGCTCAGCCGCCTACGCCAGCCGGATCAGGTCGGATGCCGCATCGTCCTGCAGCCTGGCGACCAGGTCGCTCCGACGGGAGAGCACCGCGCGCTGATTGATGTAGCCCTTGTCGGTGATCTCGCCGGCATCGAGCGACGGCGGCTCGGCCATCAGCAGCGCGCGCATGGCGTAGCGCGATGAGCCGACCGCCTCCATGCGCAGCTTTGCCATTCCTTCCGCGATCGCGTCGCGGACTGCCGGATGCGCGAGCACCTCGCCGACCGAGGCCGTGTTTGCGAGCGTGGCCTTGCTGCGGCAGGCGGGGATATTCGGGACGACCAGGAAATGCACCTCGTCCGTGCCATGGCCGGCGACCACAATGTCCTGGGCCAGCGGCGCCAGCGCCGCGATCCCGGCGACGCGCAGCGCGCCGACATTCACCCAGGTGCCCGAGCTGAGCTTGAAATCCTCGGTGATGCGGCCGTCGAAGAACAGGCCGCGCTCCGGATGCTCCGGATCGGCGAACTTCACGGCATCGCCGATCTTGTAGAAGCCTTCGCCGTCGAAGGCTGCGGCCGTCAGCTCCGGCGCCTTCCAATAGCCCGGCGTCACATTGGGCCCGCGCACCCGGATTTCGAGCTTCTCGCCCGAGGGCACCAGCTTCAGCTCCGTGCCGGGAATCGGCACGCCAATATTGCCGGCACGCTCGGCGAAGAAGTGACAATCAGTCGCCAGCGGCGAGGTCTCGGTCGCCCCCCAGGCCGACAGCAGCGGAGCCGGCCGCCCGACGCTGGCCAGGCTCATCTCGTTGAGCGCGTCCCACAGGTTCTGCGGCAGCGCCGCGGCTGCGTAGAAAATGCATCTGACGCCGGAGAAGAATTGCTGGCGAAGATCGTCATCGGTCTTCAGCGCGGCGACCAGCATGTCGAAGCCACGCGGCACGTTGAAATAGATCGTTGGCACTTTGCTGCGGAGATTGGCGAGCGAGGTGTCGAACAGACCGGGGGCCGGCTTGCCACCGTCGATATAGAGCGAACCGCCCTGGCTCAGCACCAGGTTGAAGTTGTGATTGGCGCCGAAGGTGTGGCTCCAGGGCAGCCAGTCGACGATGACCGGGCCGCCTTCGACCTCGCGCAGGAACGTCCACAATTGCGCCTTGGCCTGCTGGCTGGTCGTCATCATGCGCTGCGTGTTGATCACCGCCTTGGGCTGCCCGGTGGAGCCGGAGGTGAACAGCAGCTTGGCGACCGTGTCCGGCGTGACGGCGGCGAAGGCGTGGTCCACTTCGGGGCCCGGTGTTGTCGCGATCAGGGTCTGCAGCGGCACGGCGCTCGTGCCATCCCCGTCACCGGCGATGATGGTCGCCCGGTGGAGGCTCTCGATCGCGCTCAGCGCAGGCGCGAACGGCGCGCGTTGCGCAACGAAGATCGCGCCGGGATCGAGCAGCCGGATCATCGCGCGCAGCTTCTCATGGTCGGTCGACATCAGCGAGTAGGCCGGCGAGATCGCACTGACGGTGACGCCGACATGCTGCGCGGCCAGCGCCAGCACGGCATGCGCGATGCTGTTGTCGGAGAGAATCGCGAGCGGACGATCGGGGCCGAGGCCTTGCGCCAGCATCCAGGCCGCCGCGGCGCGCACCTGCGCGCGCGTTTCGCCATAGGTCAGCCCTGTCCAGCCGTCACCACGGCGCTCGGCCAGGAAGGTCCGGTCAGGGACGCTGCGCGCCCAGTGCTCCAGCCATTCGCCGCTGCAGCGCGCAGCCGGCGCGAGCGCTGTGCGTGAGCGCAGGATGATCGCGCCATCATCGCGCCTGACGGCCTCGATTGCGGGCTCGGCGAACATCGAAGGTACGGAGAGGATCTGGCGTTCGGCGCTAGCCATTGCGCGCCTCCGCATTCCGAGCGGCCGTCGCCGATACGAGGCCAGAGAATGCGTCGCAGCAAGATAGGCTATCCGCTGTTGCACACGGTCGCGGCGCTGTCGTCACGCGTGCAGCCGCTGTCGAGGCCGACATGGCTTGTCCCTCCCATTTGGTATTCGTTGCGGGAAAGACTAGCAGAATGATTGTGGTTTGCAATTATTGTGAATGTGACCTTTTGTGGCGGCTTGTTCTGACGATGTCGCCGGTCTAGGCATGGATGTCCACGGCAGCGAGAAATCATGTCCAAGAGCGTGAACGCCGGAGCCCAACGCGACGCCGCGAAGCCGAGCGGGGAGATCGGGCTCGGCGAGCTCGAGAACCATCTCGGCTATTTCGTCCGTCGTCTCCAGCATTGGATCTTCCGCGACGTCAATGCGGCGCTGGCCGCGGTGGAGCTCGACGTCATCCTCTATTCCATCCTGGAGACGATCGCGGCCAATCCAGGCACGACGCAGATCGCGGTCGCCGGCGCGCTGGGCATCGAGCGTGCCCGGATGGTCGGGCTGCTCGACGATCTGCAGCAGAGCGGCCTGATCGTGCGCGAGCGCTCCGAGCATGACCGCCGGGCGCATGCGCTCGGCCTGACGCCGCGCGGCCGCCTGATCCTGAAGAAGGCCAACGCCCTCGTGGCCGCCCACGAAAAGCGGGTGGCGGGCCGGCTCGGCTCCGACAATTATCGCCGCGCGCTGGCGGCGCTGTCGCAATTCGAGATGGATTGAGCGGGCCCGAAGACGGCGTGCGATGCCCGTGGGCGTCTCAGCTCGCGGCTTCCAGCCGCTCTTCGGTCAAGAGCCGCATCGCGGCATCGGCATCCATAGGCTCGCCGAAGACGTAGCCTTGGGCATATTCGCAGCCGAGCTGATAGAGCTCCACGGCGTCGGAATCCGACTCCGCGCCTTCCGCCACCACGTCCATGCCGAGATCATGGGCCAGCGCGATGATCGATTTGAGGATCACCGGGCGGGTGCCGCGCGCGGTGGTGCGCACGAACGACTGGTCGATCTTCAACGTGTCGAACGGGAAGCGCTGCAGATAAGCGAGCGAGGAATGGCCGGTGCCGAAATCGTCGATCGACAGGCCGACGCCGAGCTCGCGGATGCGCGTCAGCATCTGCGCGGCATGTTCCGGGTTTTCCATCACCAGCGATTCCGTCAGCTCGATCTTGAGCGAGCCGCGAGCGACCGACGAGCGCGCCAGCACCGAGCGGATGTCGTGGATGAGGTCGTGGCGCAGCAGCTGCCGCGAGGAGACGTTGACGCTGGCGAAGATCGGCTCGCGCAGGCGCGTCGCGCGCTGCCACACCGAGAGCTGCCGCGCGGTCTGGTCGAGCACGAAGGTGCCGAGATCGACGATCAGCCCGATCTCCTCGGCGATGGTGATGAACTCGTTCGGCGACATCCGGCCGAGCTTCGGATGATCCCAGCGCGCCAGGGCCTCGAAGCCGGCGATCGAGCGATCCTCCAGCCGCACGATCGGCTGGTACAGGATCGTGATCTCCTGGCGTTCGATCGAGCGGCGCAGCTCGCTCTCCAGGGTCAGGCGGTCGTTCTTGCGGGGCGCGCATCGCCGGCTTGTAGACGTCGATGCGGTCGCCGCCGATCCGCTTGGAATGATACATCGCAAGCTCGGCATCCTTGATGATGTCCTCCGACAGCTGCACCTGCGGGTCGGACAAAGCGAGGCCGATCGAGGCGGTCAGAAAGATTTCGCGCTCGTTGAAGGCGATCGGGGCGCGGATGGTCTTGCGGATGGTCTCGGCGAAGGCGGTGATGCGCGCCGGGTCCTGTTCGGACAACAGGATCAGGCCGAACTGGTCGCCGGCCAGCCGCGCCAGCGTGTCCTGCGGCTTGAGCGTGCGCGACAGCCGCCGCGCCAGCGTCAGCAGGATGGAATCGCCGACGGCGATGCCGACGGAATCGTTGACCTGCTTGAAGCGGTCGAGATCGATCACCATCAGGGTCGGCCGCAGGGTCGGCATCGACTTGGCGAAATTGGCGACGGCGGCGAGGCGATCGATGAACAGCTTGCGGTTGGGCAGGCCGGTCAGATTGTCATGCACGCTGTCGTGGAGCAGGCGCTCCTCGGCATTCTTGAACTCGGTCACGTCGGTCAGTGTGCCAACCACGCGCGAGACCTCGCCGTCGGAGCCGACCACCGGGCGCGCCTTCAGCGCGAACCACATGAAGTGACCATCCGGCGTCCGCAGCCGGAAGTCCTGCACTAGGCGGCCACGGCGCTGGTCGAGCACGCTGTCCAGCGCGGCGCGGAAGCGGTCCTGATCGAGCGGGTGCAGCACCTCGAGCCATTTCGCCGCCGGGCCTTCGAGCGTGCCGCGCTTGAGGCCGAGCAGGCTCTCGGTCTCCGGGCTGGTGAACACCTTGTCGGCGGAGACGTCCCAGTCCCAGATCAGGTCGCCCGAGCCGGCCAGCGCCAGCGCGCGCCGCTCGACGTCGGACACGATGCCGGTGCTGGCGCCGCCGCCCGCGAAGGCGTGCTGCATGACCGTGAAGCCGATCAGCATCACGATCAGCACGAGGCCGCCGAGCAGCGCCGGACCGACGATATCGTTGGTGACCTGGCCGGCCACCGTCATGCCGGCGGCGCCGACCCAGACCGCCAGCAGGAACCAGGTCGGGATCAGCAGCACCGCGCGGTCGAAGCCATGGCTGGAGAGATAGACGATCAGCGCGAAGCCGAGCACGGCGATCAATAGCAGCGACATCCGCGCGATGCCCGAGGCCACCGCCGGATCGAACAGCGCCACCGCGACCAGTGAGCCGAGGAAGAACAGCCAGCCCAGCGTGATGTGCGAGTAGCGAACGTGCCAGCGCGACAGATTGAGATAGGCGAACAGGAACACCAGCAAGGTGGCGGCGAGGATCGCCTCGCCGGAGGCGCGCCAGACCCGCTCGGCATTGTTCGACATGTCCAGGACCTTGCCCCAGAAGCCGAAATCGACGCCGATATAGACCAGCACCGCCCAGGCCAGCGCCGCGGCGGCCGGGAACATGATGCTGCCCTTGACCACGAACAGGATGGTGAGCACCAGCGCCAGCAGGCCGGAAATGCCGATCACGATGCCCTGGTACAGCGTGAACGAGTTGACCTTGTCCTTGTAGGCCTCGGGCTCCCACAGATACAGCTGCGGCAGCTTGTCGGTGCGCAGTTCAGCCACGAAGGTGACGACCGAGCCGGGATCGAGCGTGACGCGGAAGACGTCGGCGGTCGGGCTCTCCTGCCGCTCGGGCAGGTCGCCGATCGAAGGCGTGATGGTGGCGATGCGCGACAGGCCGAGATCGGGCCAGAACACGCCGGAGCCGACGACGCGGTAATGCGGCGCGACGATCAGGCGGTCGAGCTGGTCGTCGGTATTGTTGGCGAGCGCAAACACGATCCAGTGCTGGCCGCCTTCGCGGGCCCGCACCTCGATGCGGCGCACGATGCCGTCGGTGCCGGGCGCGGTGGAGACCTGGATGCGGTCGTTCTCGCTGCGCTGATGATCGAGAATGCCGGTCAGGTCGATGGCAGGCGCGTCGCTGCGGACGCTGACGGCGTCAACGGCCTGAGCGGGGGCAGCGGCACCACACATCACGAGGCCCAGCGCCAATGACGCCAGGCACCTGATCAGACGCAATGTCAAATCTCCGCGTTCGACGCCAAACCCCAGCGAAACAGATCAAACCTAACGCAACGTTCGCAAAGGATTTGGAGCCGTTCCAGGCACGGTTCAGATGTGCGCGATCATTGGCACGAAAGCGAGGAAAAACAAAGAGTTTCCAAACACGCTCTGTTTAGACCGCGCCTAGATTTCCAACACAATTTTGCCAATATGTTGGCTGGTCTCCATGCGCGCATGCGCTTTCGCAGCCTCGACCAGCGGAAAGGTCGAGTCCATCAGCGGCTTGATGCGGCCCTCGCGCAGCAACGGCATCACTTTGGCCTCGATCGCCGCCACCATCGCCGCTTTGTCGGCGTTGCTGCGCGGGCGCAAGGTCGATCCGGTGTGCGTGAGGCGCTTCACCATCAGCTTGACGAAGTTCACGGTCGCCTTGGGGCTACCCAGGAAGGCGATCTGAACGATGCGGCCATCGGTGGCCGCGGCGTCGTAATTGCGCTCGATATAGTCGCCGCCGACCATGTCGAGGATGACGTTGGCGCCCTTGCCGCCGGTCGCTTCCTTGACCACGGCGACGAAATCTTCCGTCTTGTAGTTGATGGCACGGTCGGCGCCGAGCTTGACGCAGGCAGCCGCCTTGTCCGTCGAGCCGACGGTGACCAGCACCTTGGCGCCGAACGCCTTGGCGAGCTGGATCGCCATGGTGCCGATGCCGGACGAGCCGCCATGAACCAGCAGGGTCTCGCCCGCGGTCAGTCCGCCGCGCTCGAACACGTTATGCCACACCGTCATCAACGTCTCGGGGAGGGCGCCGGCCTCCAGGATCGACAGGGCCGACGGCACGGCCATCGCCTGCGCGTCCTGGGCGATGCAATATTCGGCGTAGCCGCCGCCGGCGACCAGCGACATCACATGATCGCCGAGCCTATGCCGCACAGCGCCGTCGCCGAGCGCCACCACTTCGCCCGCGACCTCCAGGCCCGGCAGGTCGCTGGCGCCTGGCGGCGGCGGGTAGCTGCCGGAGCGCTGGGCGACGTCGGGACGGTTGACCCCCGCAGCCTTCACCTTGATCAGGATTTCGCCGGGACCCGGCTTGGGAACCGGCCGGGCCTCGGGCTGCAGTACCTCGGGGCCACCCGGCTTGCTGATGGCGACCACGGTCATTTGCGCGGGCAGCTGTTCCATGAGATGTCCTTCAGCACGACGTTGAGATCAGGATGTTGAGACGGTGTGCTGGGCGTGCTTAAGCCAGCCGGGGCCGGGCTGGCAACCGGGAGGAGGGTGCGATGGCAAACGAGGACGACGATCGGCCGCGCAAGGCAGGGTCACATGAGATCGGGCAGGATCTCGCAATGCTCTCCGTCGAGGAGCTGACCGGCCGCATTGTGCTGCTGCGGAGCGAGATCGAGCGGATCGAGCAGGCGCTGGCCAAGAAGCGCGCATCGCGCGACGCCGCCGCCAGCATCTTTAAATCCTGACCTGTTCCAGCAGGTAAAAATACGGTCGGCGAGTTACGGTCGGCCAGTGGCCGACATGGCTAATGAAGTTTGAAAAATTTTCGCCATTTACGGTTGATTAAGCTTTCGGGTTTACAACCGGAACCGTCCTCGTTTGGACACCGAGTGGCTCCTGTCCACTCTGTTTGACGCCTCCCTGTTATCAACTTCAAAAGCCGCCGGAAACGGCGGCTCTTTTTTTGCGTTGTCCAGCTACCGTTGCTCGCATCACGAGCGGTATGAAGGACGCTCGCCCCACGCCGTGGAAACCATAAAAGGCGTTGCCGCTGGACTCTGAAAAGCCGTCGCGCAATGATTTGTTCATCATACCGGCGCGGTGGCCGGATTGCGTAAATCAGTCGCGTTTATGAGGCGTTAACCATGTCGGACCGTTTGCTGGGCGATGGCGCTCTGGTTCAGTTCAATGAGCGGCTCACCAATTCTGCTGCATTCGGCGCGCTGTTTCGGGAGGGCATGGATCTGGTCGAGGAGACCGCCGCCTATCTCGATGGCGACGGCCGCAACGAAGCGAAGGCGCTGGATCGCGCCGTCAGCCTGACCTACGCGACCGAGAGCATGCGGCTCACCACGCGCCTGATGCAGCTGGCGTCCTGGCTGCTGCTGCACCGCGCCGTGAAGGAAGGCGAGATGACGCTGGGTCAAGCCAATCGGGAGAAGACCAAGGTCAAGCTCACCGCCGCAGATCCCGGGCCGGCCGACCTCCTGGAGAAGCTGCCGCAGCAGCTGCAGGACCTGATCGCGCGCTCGATGAGCCTGCAGGGGCGGGTCCGCCGCCTCGACGCCACGATCCATTCCCCGCCGCCGGACCAGAGCGCGATCGGCAATCCGCTGGTGCCGCAGCTCAACCGGCTGAAGGCTGCCTTCGAGCAGTAAGCCTCGAATCCCGGGGCTCGGCGCAGGCCGAGCTCGCCGGTATCGCCGCAGCGACACGCGCAACAAAAACGCCCCCGTTTCCGGGGGCGTTTTGCTGTCAGGCTGCCAGTGCTGCGGGCGCTTGAGGCCCGCGCGTGGCATCAATCCTTCTTGAGGAAGCCCTGGAACTTCTTCTGGAAGCGCGAGACGCGGCCGCCGCGGTCCATGAGCTGCTGGGTGCCACCGGTCCAGGCCGGGTGCGACTTCGGGTCGATGTCGAGGTTGAGCTTGTCGCCCTCTTTGCCCCAGGTCGAACGGGTCTGATACTCGGTGCCGTCGGTCATCACGACGGTAATCGTATGATAATTCGGGTGAATGTCGGCTTTCATGGCGGATCCTAGGGCGCAATGCGTTAGACATGACAGGGCGCGGTCGCGCCTCATCCTGCCGTCACTGAAGGGGGACAATTGGCGCGGTCTATAGCCCAAGGTCCCGCCCAAAACAAGCCAAGGTCGCGAAACAAGCCAGGATCCGCCATCCACCTTGGTATATTACCGGATTTGCCAAGGCCGGTGCGGCGGGCCTATCACGACGACAGATTGGATGAATTCTCAGGTGGCCTCATGAGCGCAGTGGAACGGCTGGACGAGCGGCAGAGCGTTGTTCCGCCAGGGCAGGACCCGGTCGGCGATGCGGCTGCGGCCGTCGAAGCGCTGATCGAGCCCACCACCCCGGTCCGCCGGTCCAAGCTGCGGCCGCTGCTGGCGCTCGCCCCCTACATCCTCCGCTATCGCGGCCGTGCCGTCCTGGCGCTGATCTCGCTGACGATCGCCGCACTGACCACCCTGCTGGTGCCGGTCGCGGTGCGGCGCATGATCGATTTCGGCTTCACGCCGAAGGGCATCGAGCTGATCAACAGCTATTTCAGCGTGATGATCGCCGTGGTGGCCGTGCTCGCACTGGCCAGCGCCGCCCGCTATTACCTCGTGATGACGATCGGCGAGCGCATCGTCGCCGACATCCGCCGCGACGTGTTCGCGCATCTGATGTCGCTGTCGCCGTCCTTCTTCGATTCGGCGCGCTCCGGCGAACTGGTGTCGCGGCTCACCGCCGACACCACGCAGATCAAGTCGGCGGCGGGCGCCTCGGTCTCGATCGCGCTGCGCAATCTGCTGCTGTTCGTCGGCGCCACCGGCATGATGGTCTTCACCAGCCCCAAACTGTCCGGCTTTGTGCTGTTGGCGATTCCGCTGATCGTGATGCCGCTGGTCGCATTCGGCCGCTGGGTTCGGCGTCTGTCGCGCAACGCCCAGGATACTCTGGCCGAGGCCTCGGCCTATGCCTCCGAACTGGTCGGCGCCATCCGAACGGTGCAGGCCTATACCAGCGAGAAGCTGGCGGCAGGGCGGTTCGGCGGCGAGGTCGAGCAGGCCTATGAGGCGGCGCGGGTCTCGACCCAGGCCCGCGGCGTGCTCACCGCGATCATCATCTTCATCGTGTTCTCCAGCGTGGTCGCGATCCTCTGGGTCGGCTCGCATGACGTGCTGACCGGCAGTATCAGTGCCGGGCGGCTCGGCCAGTTCGTGCTCTATGCGGCGTTCGCGGCCGCGGGTCTCGGCCAGCTCTCGGAGGTTTGGGGCGAGGTCTCGGCCGCCTCCGGCGCCGCCGAGCGGTTGTTCGAGCTCCTGCATGTCCAGCCGGACATCAAGGCGCCGGCACACCCGGCGGCGTTGCCGGAGCCTGCGCGGGGCGACATCAGCTTCGACCGTGTCAGCTTCGCCTATCCGAGCCGTCGCGATGTCCGCGTGCTCGAGGATGTCTCGTTTGCGATCCACGCCGGCGAGAAGGTCGCGATCGTCGGTCCGTCCGGTGCCGGCAAGAGCACGCTGTTTCATCTGCTGCTGCGGTTCTACGATCCGGCCTCCGGCGCGATTTCGGTCGACGGCGTACCGGTGCGCGCCGCCGATCCGCGCAAGGTGCGCGAGCGCATCGCGCTGGTGCCGCAGGAATCCGTGGTGTTTGCGGCGAGCGCGCGCGACAACATCCGCTTCGGCCGGCCGGAGGCGTCGGACGCCGAGGTCGAGCGCGCGGCCGATCTCGCCCATGCCAGCGAGTTCATTCGTCGGCTGCCGGAAGGCTTCGACACCCCGCTCGGCGAGCGCGGCGTGACTCTGTCGGGCGGCCAGCGCCAGCGCATTGCGATCGCGCGCGCCATCCTGCGCGACGCGCCGCTGCTGCTCCTCGACGAGGCGACCTCGGCGCTCGACGCCGAGAGCGAGACGCTGGTGCAGACCGCGCTCGAAGGCCTGATGAAGGACCGGACCACCTTGGTGATCGCGCATCGCCTCGCCACCGTGCTGTCCTGCGACCGCATCCTGGTCATGGATCGCGGCCGGATCGTCGAGCAGGGCACGCACAGCTCGCTGGTCGCAGCGAATGGACTTTACGCGCGGCTGGCGCGGCTGCAGTTCGAGGGCGTGTAGTTTCAGCAACACCGTGCACAGCAGGGCGATCGCGTTTGACCAATCGGCTCAAGCGCAGCACGAACGCCCAACATTGATTTAGGCCGTCATGGCCGGGACAAGCCCGGCCATGACGACATGGAAACACACCAGCGCAATACGTAGAGCGCCACATGCGATGGCCCTATCGCGGACTGGGGCACATCAGCGAATTCTTGCGGCCGGACCTGCAACCTTTCTCGGGCTTTGTACGTTCCCTGCCGGAACAGTTGGCGCGGCGCTCTGATGCGCGCCGACCGCACACTCCGCCGCACACCTACCGCTCAGGAGCAACGCGCATGCCTTATCGTCGTGGCAGTTTTGCCCTCACGCCGCCCTCCTTCGTGATCTTCGCGATCGCGCTGGTGCTCGCCCTGGTCGCGATGCTCGCGCACTACATGCATGCCTCGGTACCACTGCTGTCGGCTGCGCACGCCTTCGACGCGCTGGCCATCGCCTTCGTGGTGCTGACCATCGGTGTGCTGTTCCGCGGCGTGTAGTTGCTGTCCACCCCACACGCGGTGTCGCCCCTGCGAAAGCAGGGGCCCATAACCACAGGCGGACGTTTGGTGGGCGAAGCTCGCCACGTCGTTCTTCGCAAAACCCCTGCTGCGGCGTATGGGTCCCGGATCTGCCCTCGCTGCGCTCGGTTGTCCGGGACGACGGCCGCGTGTGCAGCTGAGATGGGGGAGCGCGGCGATTAAGGCGTCCACGCCATGCGCAGCACGGGACGGCCTGAGGTCGGGTTGACGTCCTCGCCGGCGTTCACGAAGCCGCTGCGCTGGTAGAAGCGGATGGCGCGGGCGTTGTCCTTGTTGACCAGCAGCGTGATGCCGCCAGGCGACCGCGCCTTCGCGGCGTCGACCAGGCGCGTCGCGAGCGACGAGCCCCAATGCTGCGGCGAGACCACCAACTGATCGAGATAGCCCGTGGCATTAATGGTCACGAAGCCCGCGAGTGCGCCGTCCGTCTCGGCGACGATCACCTCGGCATTCGGCACCAGTTCGTTGCGCCAGCGCTCGCGCCACCACGGCACCCGCGCTGCGAAGTCGATCGCGGGATAGGCCAGCTGCCACGTCGCCTGCCACAACGCGATCGCCGCGTCCTCGTCCGCCGCGCGATAGGGCCGCAATGAGACGTTTGGCGTCACCGCTCCGTCAGCTTCAATTCGATGCGGCGGTTGCGGCGGAAGGCATCTTCGGTGTTGCCGGGATCGAGCGGCTGAAATTCGGCAAAGCCGGCGGCGACGAGGCGCTGGGCGGGGACGCCGAGCGAGATCATGTACTGCACTACCGAGATGGCGCGCGCCGACGACAACTCCCAGTTCGATTTGAACACCGGGCTGTTAATCGGCCTGACGTCGGTGTGGCCGTCGACGCGCAGCACCCAGGAGATCTCGGCCGGGATCTGCTTGTCGAGATCGACCAGCGCCGTCGCCACCGAGTTCAGCTCCTGCTGTCCCTCGGGCAGCAGGGTGGCCTGGCCGGTGTCGAAGAACACCTCCGACTGGAACACGAAGCGGTCGCCGACGACGCGGATGTCGGGCCGGTTGCCGAGGATCGCGCGCAGGCCGGCCGAAGAATTCGGAGCGATAGCGCGTCAGCTCCTGCACCCGCTGCGCCAGCGCGACGTTAAGGCGGGAGCCGAGATCGGCGATGCGGTTCTGCGATTCCTTGTCGCGCTTCTCGGAGGCGTCGAGCGCATCCTCGAGCGCGGCGAGCTGGCGCCTGAGCGCACTGATCTGCTGGTTCAGCACCTCGATCTGGGCCATCGCCCGCGCTGTGACCTGCTTCTCGGAATCGAGTGCCCGGTTCAGCTCGTTGGCCCGGCCGGCGGCATTGCTGCCGGCGCTGGCAAGGCCGTCATACAGACCTTTGACGCGATCGCGCTCGGCTTCGGCGTTGGCGAGGCCCGCGCGCAATTGCGCGACCTGGTCATCCAGCGAGAGCTTGCCGAGCTTCTCCAGCGACAGCATCTCGTTGAGCTGCGCGATCTTGGCGTTGAGCTGCTCCAGCGCCTTGTCCTTGCCGGTGACCTCCTGCGACAGGAAGAACTGCACCACCAGGAAGACGGTCAGCAGGAACACGATCGACAACACCAGCGTCGACAGCGCGTCGACGAAGCCCGGCCAGTAGTTGAGGCCGGAATCTCCTCGGCGGGTACGGGCAAGCGCCATTCAGCGTCTCCTCAGAACTGCCAACGCAAGCGCGGCGGTTGCGCGCTAGCTCTTTTCCGTCTGCCGCGCGAGCCGCTCCAGGAGCCGCTTGATCTCGCGGTTCTGCTCGCCCTGGCCGTCGGCCCATTCCCGGATCATCTGCTGCTCGGTGCGCATGTGGCCGACCAGGCCCTGGATCGCCTCGGCGAGGTTGGCCATCGCCGCGGTGGCGCCGCGGCCCGATCCTTCCTCCATGGCCGTCCGCAGCCGCTCGACGGCGATCGCGAGATCTCCGCTCGCGCCGTCGCCGCTGCCGCCAAATTCGCGCACGGTGCCGGCGAGCCAGTCCTCGAGGTCGGTATAGAAGCGGTTCTGCGCCTGGCTCGATTGCAGGTCCAGGAAGCCGAGGATCAGCGAGCCGGCGAGGCCGAACAGCGAGGACGAGAACGAGATGCCCATGCCGCTGAGCGGCGCCGCGAGGCCGCCCTTCAAAGTGTCGAACAGCGCGCCGGCGTCGCCGCCGACCTTGAGCCCGTCGATCACCTTGCCGACCGAGCCGACGGTTTCGATCAGGCCCCAGAAGGTGCCGAGCAGGCCGAGGAAGACCAGCAGGCCGGTCATGTAGCGCGAGATGTCGCGGGCCTCGTCCAGACGGGTGGCGATCGAATCCAGCAGATGACGCATCGTCTGCTGCGAGATCGACATCCGGCCGGAGCGCTCGCGGCCGAGGATCGCGGCCATCGGAGCCAGCAGGGTCGGGTGGCGGGGCACCGCCAGGCCGGGATCGGCGATACGGAAATTGTTGACCCAGGACACTTCGGGATAGAGCCGGATGACCTGCCGGAACGACAGGACGACGCCGATCAGCAGCACCGCGCCGATCAGTGCGTTGAGCCCCGGATTGGCGAAGAACGCCATGATGATCTGCTTGTAGAGCACCACCCCGACCAGGGCGCACAGCACCAGGAAGACCAGCATCCGCACCAGGAAGATCCGGGGCGTGGACAATTTGGTCATTGCGACGTCCATCGCGGAGCGGGAAGGGGAGCCTTGAGGCATTGTCGATGACATCCGTTGCGGGGGGACCGGTCCCGAAAATCCACTATGGCACAGCAGCGGCGGGAGAAAAGCCGCGATCGGCGCAATTCCCGTCCCTGCGCGGAACTGTGGCTGAAACCGGCGGGCGTCCGCGGCGTAGTTAGTCCCGTGGCTTATATTTTAGCTGGAATGCCCGGGCTTTGTCATGACCATCCTGGAATATCTGCAAGCTCTGCTGGCCATGGCGCTGGCGATGTCCGTGCTGATGGTGCTGGCCTGGATGGTGCAGCAGCGCAGCGGCAATTCGGGCTGGGTTGACACGATCTGGACATTTTCCGTCGGCCTCGTCGGCGCGGCCGGCGCGATCTGGCCGGTCGGCGGCGCCGCGCCGAATGCGCGGCAATGGCTGGTCGCGGTCCTGGTTGCGATTTGGGCGGTGCGGCTGGGCGGCCATGTCGCGGTGCGCAGCCGCGGCATCTCCGACGACCCGCGCTACGCCGAATTCGCCAGGCAATGGGGCGCCGCTGCGCCACGGCGGATGTTCATGTTCCTGCAGCAGCAGGCCGGGGGCTCGATCCCCCTGGTGTTCGCGATTTTCGTCGCCGCCCATGCGCCGGCGGCCGAGTTGCGCCTGCAGGACTATCTGGGCATCCTGGTGCTGTTTCTCGGCATCGCCGGCGAGGGGCTGGCCGACGCGCAGTTGAAGGCGTTTCGCGCCGATCCCGCCAACAAGGGCAAGGTGTGCGACGTCGGGCTGTGGCGCTGGTCGCGTCATCCCAACTACTTCTTCGAGTGGGTGTGCTGGCTGTCCTATCCTGTCATCGCGCTGTCACTCGACAATCCGTGGGGCCTCGCGAGCCTGCTGGCGCCGCTGTTCATGTACTGGATCCTGGTCCACGTCACCGGCATTCCGCCGCTCGAGCAGCAGATGCTGCGCTCGCGCGGCGACCGCTACCGGGCCTACCAGGCGCGCACCAGCGCCTTCTTTCCCCTGCCGCCACGCGACGGAGCCACCGCATGAGCTTCATCTCCACCATTATCGGCGCCGCCGAGCGTGTGCCGCTGCCCGATACTGTGATCCGCGCCGTGATCGAGGAATTGTGCGCGCGCACGGCGGCGCGGCTGGCGCAGCCGCAGGCGATGGGCGACGCGGAGTTCGCCCGCCTGCTCGCGATGCGCCCAATCGCCGAGCATACTGATGCGGCGAACAGCCAGCATTACGAGGTGCCGGCCGCGTTCTTCGCGCGGGTGCTGGGGCCCAATCGCAAATATTCCTGCTGCTTCTACAAGGACCCAGCCTCGACCTTGCAGGAGGCGGAGGAGGAGGCGCTGCGCCAGACCGTCGCCAATGCCGGTCTGCAGGACGGCCAGCGCATCCTGGAGCTCGGCTGCGGCTGGGGCTCGCTGTCGCTGTGGATGGCGCGCCGGTTTCCGCATGCGCAGATCACGGCGGTGTCCAATTCCCACTCTCAGCGTCTCGCCATCGCGGACATGGCGAGCGCGCGGGGCCTGCTCAACCTGCGTGTTGTCACCGCCGACATGAACGACTTCGCGCCGGACGGCCAGTTCGATCGCGTGGTGTCGGTCGAGATGTTCGAGCACATGATGAACTGGCGGCAATTGCTGTCGCGCGTCAGATCGTGGCTGAAGCCGGATGGGCGGCTGTTCATGCACATCTTCACCCACCGCACCGGATCCTATTTGTTTGACCGCAATGATCGCGAGGACTGGATCGCGCAGCATTTCTTCACCGGCGGCATCATGCCGAGCCACACCCTGATCCGGCAGCACGAAGATCTGTTCGCGGTAGAGAAGGAGTGGCGCTGGAGCGGCACGCATTATCAGCGCACAGCCAAGGATTGGCTCGCCAATTTCGACGCTGATCGCGACCGCATCCTGCAGGCGCTGCAGCCGGTCTATGGCGACGACACCGCGTTGTGGATGCGCCGCTGGCGCTGGTTCTTCCTCGCGACCGCCGGCCTGTTCGGTCACGACGAAGGCCGGGAATGGGGCGTCAGCCATTACCGCTTGCGTCCGGCCAACACATAAATCGACGGCCGCAGGATTCGCCGGAACCGGCACACATGCAGGTTTCGCTGTGCGGAACCGGCTGGAACCCGCCGACACAAAACGCTCACAATTCGGTGAGTCCTAAAAAGTAATTACGAATGAACGGGTTGGCTCGTGTGACATCAAGCCGCCCGGCTGCTGCGTTGCGTCGCAGCGTGCGCTTTCTATGTTGCACGGACATTGCCGCCAGAATGGCGCCATGACCGGGACGCCCGGTCGACCGCTTTGCAACATCATCCAGGGGCGCAATTACCCATGTCTCGTTCGCGCGCGGTGCTGATCAGCTCCGCATTGATGCTCGCCGTTGCCGCGCCGCTGCTGGCCGGCTGTAACGAAGCCACGCAGGCTCAGGCGTCCGCCAACGAACAGGCCGTCGTTCCCGACGTCGGCATCGTCACCGTCGAGCAGAAGCCGCGCGCGATCGTGCGCGAGCTGCCCGGCCGCATTGCGCCGACCCGCGTCTCCGACGTTCGGCCGCGGGTGTCGGGCATCGTCGTCGAGCGGCTGTTCCGCCAGGGCAGCGAGGTCAAGGCAGGCGATCCGCTGTACCGGATCGACCCGAAGCCCTTCGAGGTGGAAATCATGTCGGGCCGTGCGGCGCTGGCGAAGGCCGAGGCGGTGCATGAGCGCGCCGTGCAGCAGGCGCGCAGGATCAACCTGCTGTTCAAGGAGCGCGCCGCGCCCGAGGTCGAGCATGAGAAGGCGATCGCGAGCGAGCGCGAGGCGGCGGCCGATGTCGAGGCCCGCAAGGCGGATCTTGCGCGTGCCCAGCTCAATCTCGATTACGCGACGGTGCGCGCGCCGATCGACGGCATCGTCGGCGCCGCGCAGGTCAGCGAAGGCGCCATCGCGGTCCAGAACGAGACCTCGCTGGCGACCATCCAGCAGCTCGATCCGATCTATGCCGACTTCACCCAGTCGGTCAGCGAGCTCAACCGCCTGCGCCGTGCGTTCGAGTCCGGCGATCTCGACCAGATCGCGCCGGACGCGATCAAGGTCCGGCTCGTGCTCGATGACGGCACGCTGTATTCGATTCCGGGCAAGCTGCTGTTCTCCGATGCCAAGGTCGACGCCGCCACCGGCCAGGTCACGTTGCGGGGCGAGTTCGCCAATCCGAAACGCGAGCTGCTGCCGGGCATGTATGTGCGCGTGCGCATCGAGCAGGGCATCGACAGCGATTCCGTCGCGGTGCCGCAGCAGGCGGTGCAGCGGAACGCCGCCGGCGGGGCCGAGGTCTACGTCATCCGCGAGGACAATCGCGCTATTGCTCGGCCGATCCGCACGGGTCCGATCCAGGACGGTCTGGTGCTGATCACCGACGGCCTCAGGGCCGGCGACAGGGTTGTGGTCGACGGCTTCCAGAAATTCGCCGCCGGCGACAAGGTGGCCCCGCAGGCCTGGACCGAGGCCAGCGCCGCGGCCCAGCTCGAACCGAACGCGACGCCGCGTTAGTCGCCGATGCCGAGCTTCTTCATCGACAGGCCGATCTTTGCCTGGGTCGTCGCCCTTTTCATCTGCCTGATCGGCGCGATCGCGATTCCCTTGCTTTCGGTGGCGCAATATCCGATCATCGCGCCGCCCTCGATCTCGATCTCGACCAGCTATCCCGGCGCCTCGCCCGAGAACCTCTACAACAGCGTCACGCGCCTGATCGAGGAGGAGCTCAACGGCGCCTCCGGCATTCTCAATTTCGAATCCACCAGCGACTCGCTCGGCCAGGTCGAGATCACCGCGAACTTCGTGCCGGGCACGTCGACCAATGACGCGTCGGTCGAGGTGCAGAACCGGCTCAAGCGCATCGAGGCGCGGCTGCCGCGCGCGGTCATTCAGCAGGGCATCCTGGTCGAGGAGGCCTCCGCCGCGGTGCTGCAGATCATCACCTTGCAGTCGACCGACGGCAGTCTCGACGAAATCGGCCTCGGCGACTTCATGATCCGCAACGTGCTCGGCGAAATCCGGCGCATTCCCGGCGTCGGCCGCGCCACGCTGTATTCGACCGAGCGCTCGCTGCGGGTCTGGCTCGACCCGAACAAGCTGATCGGCTACGGCCTCACCGCCGAGGACGTCACCAAGGCGATCGGCGCCCAGAACGCGCAGGTCGCCTCGGGCAGCATCGGCGCCGAGCCGGCGACGACCGTGCAGCGCACCTCGGCGCTGGTGCTGGTCAAGGGCCAGCTCGATTCGCCTGACGAGTTCGGGTCGATCATGCTGCGCGCCAATCCCGACGGCTCGACGGTGCGGCTGCGCGACGTGGCCCGGATCGAGATCGGCGGCTTGAGCTATCAGTTCAATACCCGCCTCAACGGCAAGCCGACCGCCGGCCTGTCGGTGCTGCTGTCGCCGACCGGCAACGCGCTGGCGACCGCGAGCGCGATCGAAGCCAAGATGAAGGAGCTGTCGCGCTTCTTCCCGTCCAACATCAGCTACGAGATTCCCTACGACATCACGCCGGTGGTGAAGGCCTCGATCAAGCGGGTGCTGATGACCCTGGTCGAGGCCGTGGCGCTGGTGTTCGTGGTGATGTTCCTGTTCCTGCAGAACATCCGCTACACGATCATCCCGACCATCGTGGTGCCCGTGGCGCTGCTCGGCACCTGCGCGACCCTGATGCTGGTCGGCTACTCCATCAACATGCTGACGATGTTCGGCATGGTGCTCGCGGTCGGCATCCTCGTCGACGACGCCATCGTCGTGGTCGAGAATGTCGAGCGCATCATGGCCGAGGAAGGGCTATCGCCGAAGGAGGCGACACGCAAGGCGATGGGCCAGATCACCGGCGCCATCATCGGCATTACGCTGGTGCTGATGGCCGTGTTCGTGCCGATGGCGTTCTTCCCCGGCTCGGTCGGCATCATCTACCGGCAGTTCTCGGTCACCATGGTGGCGGCGATCGGCTTCTCTGCTCTGCTGGCGTTGTCTCTGACGCCGGCGCTGTGCGCCACTTTGCTGAAGCCGGTGCAAGCCGGTCACGGCCATGCAAAAAAGGGCGTGTTCGGCTGGTTCAACCGCTTCATGGACTTCAGCCGCAACCGCTACACAGGCGTGGTCGGCGGTGCGCTGACGCGCACCGGACGGCTCATGCTGATCTACGCGATCGTTCTCGTCGGGCTCACCTACGCCTTCATCCAGCTGCCCGGCGGCTTCCTGCCGGTCGACGACCAGGGCTTCATCACCACCGACGTGCAGACTCCGGCGGATTCGTCCTATGCGCGGACGCAGACGGCGGTCGAGGCGGTGGAGAAGTATCTGGCCAAGCGCGAGGGCATCGAGGATGTCACGTTCCTTACCGGTTTCAGCTATGCCGGCCAGGGCGTCAACACGGCGCAGGCGTTCATCTCGCTGAAGGACTGGTCCGAGCGCGGCAAGCACGACAGCGCCGCGGCGCTGGTCGCCGACATCAACCGCGATCTGGCCTCGCTCCGCGATGCCAAGATCACCGCGCTGCAGCCGCCGCCGATCGATAATCTCGGCAACTCCTCGGGCTTCAGCTTCCGCCTGCAGGACCGCGGCCAGAAGGGCTATGCCGCGCTGACCGCGGCCGCCGACCAATTGATCACCGCGGCCAATGCCAGCCCGGTGCTGCAGAAGGTCTATATCGAGGGCCTGCCGCAGGGCCCGCAGGTCAACCTGATGATCGACCGCGAGAAGGCCGGCGCCTTCGGCGTCACCTTCGAGGACATCAACAACACCATTTCGACCAATCTCGGCTCGACTTACGTCAACGACTTTCCGAACCGCGGTCGCATGCAGCGCGTCGTGGTTCAGGCCGACCGCATCAGCCGCATGAATGCGGACGACATTCTCAACTACAGCGTCAAGAACGCGAGGGGACAGCCGGTACCGTTCTCGTCCTTCGCGACGATCCAATGGGCCAAGGGACCGAGCCAGATCGCGGGCTTCAACTATTATCCGGCGATCCGCATCTCCGGCGAGGCGAGGGCCGGCTACACCTCGGGCGATGCGCTCAACGAGATGGAGCGTCTCGCCGCCAATCTGCCGCGTGGCTTCGGCTATGAATGGACCGGCCAGTCGTTGCAGGAGAAGCTGTCGGGCTCGCAGGCGCCGTTGCTGCTCGGATTGTCGGCGCTGGTCGTGTTCCTGTGTCTCGCTGCGCTCTACGAAAGCTGGACCATTCCGCTGGCGGTACTCCTGACCGTGCCGCTCGGCATTCTCGGCGCCGTGGTCGCGGCCAATCTGCGCGGACTGTCCAACGACGTCTATTTCACGGTGGCGCTGATCACCATCATCGGCCTCGCCGCCAAGGACGCGATCCTGATCATCGAGTTCGCCAAGGATCTGCGCGCCCACGGCAAGCCGCTGGTGGAGGCGACGATCGAGGCCTGCTCGCTCCGGTTCCGGCCGATCATCATGACCGGCCTTGCTTTCGTCTGCGGCGTGCTGCCGATGTCGATTGCGACCGGCGCCGGCGGCGCCAGCCAGCAGGCGCTCGGCACCAATGTGATGGGCGGCATGATCGCCGTGGTGGTCCTCGCGCTGTTGATGGTGCCGGTGTTCTTCGTCTCGGTGCAGCGCGTGCTCGCAGGCGATCGGGAGAAGCCGGAGCCGACGGCTGAGCGCGAGGTCTATGGACCGCCAGCGCCAGCGAAGCCGTAGACGATCGGAGCAGCGTGCTCAAACGATCGTGCCGCATTTTATCCGCGCAGACGCTCTGTTCCCTCCCCGCTGCCGATCATCGCTGGCGCGATTGCGGCGTGGGGAAGGGAAGCGCACCCGCTTCGCGGCGCGCGATATCCTCTCTGTGTCTGGAGTTCGCCACTCTCCGCGTGTATGATCCGCCGACGTTTAGCGGTAACGGCATGTCGATGGTCTCACGCAAATTGGCTTTCGCGTTTCTGCTGGCTGGCCTCAGCCTCGGCGTTGACGCGGCCCGCGCCCAGTCGGGCCCTGTCAAATACTGGCTTCCGGGCTGGCCGGTCGGCTTCAGCGAGTCCGGCAGCCTCGATTCCTACGGCGATGTTCCGAGCTTCACGACGAATGGAACCGACAGCGGCTTCTTCTCACGACGCTACAGCGTGACGAACAATTGGTCGGCGCTGTCGGGCGTCGGCCTCAGCTCGAACATCGTCAACCGCTATGGATCGCTCGGCTCCTACACCACCGAGGGCGCGCAATATGGCTACACCTTCAAGAGCGGCGTCAGCTTCTACGGCGGCTTCGATACGCTGAAATACAATCCCGGCCTCGGCGGCCCGTTCGCGACCTTCGACGGCCGATCTACCTCGACGCCGGCCTATGCGATCAATGGCGGCGTCGAGTTCAAGCCGACGTCCAATCTCAGCCTGTCGCTCGGCTTCAGCTATGCCGGCCAGTCGTCCGACCGCATCGACAGCGACATCAACTCGCCAGCGCTTCCCGGCGCCACGCCGCAGGCGTTCACCAGCGGCCGGCGGTAGTCTCTCGCGGTTGTCATGCCCGCAAAGGCGGGCATCCAGTAAACGCAGGCGGTCCTGTGCATGACAGGCGGCACGGCGTACTGGATCATCCGTCTTCGCGGATGATGACAATGAGCGTGAAGCGACGGCTTCGGCCCTCGCGTTCAGGAGCCGTTTCTGCCGTCCTACCCCGCTGCCTTCAGCACCTTGGCCAGTTCGCGGTGGATGACCTCGTTGCCGCAGAGCACGTGGCCGGTGGTCAGCGCGTCGCTCTTGCCGTCGACGTCGGAGACGGTGCCGCCGGCCTCGCGCACCATGATCATGCCGGCGGCGATGTCCCAGGGCTGCAGATCGCGCTCCCAATAGGCATCGAAACGGCCTGCGGCGACGAAAGCGAGGTCGAGCGAGGCGGCGCCGAAGCGGCGGAGGCCTGCGACCTTCGGCTGTAGCGCGGTCATCTCGCGCAGGAACAGCTGGTGGTCGCCGCGGCCGATATGCGGCAGGCCGCAGGCGATGACGCATTCATGCAGTTGACGGCGCGCGGCGACGCGCAGCCGCTGGTCGTTCAGGAATGCGCCCTTGCCGCGCTCGGCAATATAGAGCTCGTCATTGGCCGGGTTGTAGATCACGCCGGCGATCACCGTGTCCTCGCGCCGAAGTGCGATCGAGATGGCGAATTGCGGGATGCCGTGCAGGAAATTGGTGGTGCCGTCGAGCGGATCGACGATCCAGGTATGTGACGCGTCGCTGCCCTCGCGCGTGCCGCCTTCCTCGCCGATGAAGCCGTAGCCGGGACGGGCCTTCGAGAGGTCCTCGTACAGCATCTCCTCGGCCTTTCTGTCGGCGCGTGAGACGAAGTTCGCGGGTCCCTTCAGCGACACCTGCAGATGCTCGATCTCGCCGAGGTCGCGCTTGAGGTTGCGGCCGGCCCGGCGCGCGGCCTTGACCATGACATTGATGAGGGCGGAATGGATCATGTTCTCGATGCGCTGGGCTGACCGCAGCTCGCGGTGTGCCTCGTCCGGACGGGCAGAGGCGGGTGAGACGGATGCAGTGGGTGCCCTGCCGGGGCGGCGACGTCAAGAGCCGATCAGGCGCCGGTCATTTGATGGTGCCGAGCCAGCGCTTCGCAGCCTCTTCGCCCTTGGCGCGATCCTCGGGTGGCATGTCGGCGAATTTCTCCTCCAGCTTGGGGTCACCCTTGCCGGCGGTCTTGGCCACCAGGTGCCATTTGTACGCTTCGATCTTGTCCAGCGGCGTGGAGATCCCGTACCACAGCACCCAGGCGAGCCGGTTCTGGGCGACCGGGCTGTTCTGCCGCGCCGCCCGGCGCAGCAGCGCAATCGCCGCGGGCTGGTCCTTCGCAACGCCCGCGCCGTTGAACAGGGCAATGGCGTATTCGACCTCGGCGTCGATATTGTTGGCGACCGCTGCGGCCTGCAGCAGCCGGGCCGCCTTTTCCGGGTCCTTCGGGACGCCCGTGCCCTCCTTGTAGAAGGTGGCCAGCGCATATTGCGCCTCCGGATTGCCGGCATCGGCGGCCATGCGCAGCAGCTCGGCGGATCGCTTGAGGTCCTGCGGCAGGGTCTGGCCGTCGAGATACAGCAGCGCGAGATTATAGGCCGCCTTGGGCTCGCCAAGCTTGGCAGCCGAGGCGAGCAGCTTCAGCGCCTCCTGCTTGTCCGCAGGGCCGCCGCGACCCGCCAGCCGCATCATCGCCAGCGCGAACATCGCCTCACGGTCGCCGGCCTCGGCGGCGCGCTTGTACCAGATCGCCGCCTTGTCGTAGTCGCGGCGGATGCCCATGGCGTTTTCGTACAATTGGCCCAGCATGGCCATCGCCTTGGGATCACCGGATTGTGCGCGGGGGGTGGCCAGGTCGAAGGCGGTCTTGTACTGGCCGCGCTGATAGGCGCCATAGACCAGGTCGACATTGGGATCGTTGGCCGCCGGCTGCGGCGATGCCACCGGCGCCGGAGCGGCGGGCTTTGCCGTCGGGGCCGGGGCGGGCGCCGGCTTCTTCGCGACCGCCGGCGGCTTGGGTTTGTCGGCTGCCTTTTCGGCGGGCTTCGGCTTGTCGGCCGGCGGCTGCTGCAAGGTCGGCGTCAACGAGATCTGCGCATGCGCCGCCGTCGTCGCCGTCGCGATCACCGCAAGCACATATGTCAGGCGCAGGAGGGTCATCGCCAGCCGTTCAGCCCTGTCCCGCCGGGGCGGCCGGCGCCGCGGCATGAGCGGCCCGGAGCGTGGCGCCGATCTCCGCGAGCGCCGCGGCCGGGCCGCGGGCATCGTTCCAGACGAGATCGTCGACCAGCACGAAATCGGCGCCGGCAGCCACGAAATCAGCCGCCTCCTTGAGCGAGATGGCGTAGCCGACGCAAGGCGGCTCGAACAGCTCGGCCCACCAGGCCAGGCGCTCGTTGATCGCGTCCGGCGAAGGCCGCCGGCCATGGGCGTCGCGCTCGCCGAACAGCACGTAATCGGCGCCGAGCTCGCCGGCGCGCATCGAATCGTGGCGCGTCGACAAGCCGCCGATCCCGGCGATGCGGTCGGGCTTCAGGCCGGGGAGCGCCTCCTCCAGCACCTTGATCCCGGTCAGATGCGCGCCGTCGGCGCCGGCGCGGGCCACGATGTCGGGATGGCCGTCGATCAGCAGCGCCGCTCCGGTGCCCTGGATCGCGGGCGCCAGCGCCTTGACGGTGGTGATCATGCTGCGCGGATCGGTCTCCTTGAGCCGCACCAGAACCGCGGCGACGTCGGCGCTGCCGAGGATCGCCGGCAGGCTGGCCGCGAGCGGTGTCGGATCGGTCACCATCGGTGTTGCCAGATAGAGCCGCGGCGCCGGCCTTGTGGGAGCAGTCTTATCGGACACGTCAGGCCGCCTCGTTCTCGCGTTCGTTGGTCCATTGACCGCGGCTCGCCAGCGCGTTCATGCGGGCGCGGTGGCTGAAGGCGCGCTGCGCGGCGGGGATGTTCGCCGCCCGGCCAGCCCAGGCGCGCTGCGGCGCCGCCTGCAATGCGCGGCCATAGGAGAAGGTCAGCCTCCAAGGCAGCGGGCCGCGCCGGTTCATTGCGTCGAGATGCGCCGTTGCCTGAGCATCCGATTGTCCGCCCGACAAGAAGGCGACACCTGGCACCGCCGCCGGCACGCATTCTTTCAAGAGCTGCACTGTTCGGTCAGCGACCTCCGTGACGCCGGCCTGCACGGGGCATTTCTGACCGGACACCACCATGTTCGGCTTCAGGATCATGCCTTCGAGGGCAACCCGCTGGATGCGCAATTCGCGAAACACCTCGTTCAGTACGCGCCGCGTGACGTCGAAGCAGCGACCGATGTCGTGATCGCCGTCCATCAACACCTCCGGCTCGACGATCGGCACGAGACCGGCGGCCTGGCACAGCGCGGCATAGCGGCCGAGCGCATGCGCATGGACATGAACAGCGGTCATCGAGGGGATCCTGTCCTTGTCGAGATCGATCACCGCTCGCCATTTGGCGAAGCGCGCACCCAGCGCGTAGTACGCCGCGAGCCGATCCGCAAGCCGGTCGAGCCCCACCGTGACCGTTTCGCCGGGGCAGCCGGGCAGGGGCTGCGTGCCCTCGTCGACCTTGATCCCGGGAAGGCTGCCCGCCTGCTCGATCAGCTTCACCAGCGGCGTGCCGTCGGCGGCGTTCTGCCGGATGGTCTCGTCATACAGGATGACGCCGGAGATGAACGTCATGCCGTCGCTGCGCAACAGCATCTCGCGATAGTCGCGGCGGTTCTGCGCGGTGGATTCGACGGCGATGGCGTCGAAGCGCTTCTTGATGGTGCCGGTGGATTCATCGGCGGCGAGAATGCCCTTTCCGGGGGTGACCATGGCGAGCGCGACGGTGTTCAGTGCGGAGAGATTCATGTTTGGCTCCAGACGCACCTGCCCTGCCCATCAAAATAGACGGTTCTCGGGCGGTTGCCGAGCGAACATTGGCCGCAGGTAAGGCGGGCTCTCGGAGAGGTGAAGCAGGCTGCCTCTTTCGGATCAGCCTCTTTCGCCTCAGCTTCTCAATCGGCCGTCAGGGATGTCCTCTTCACTTGAGAGAGGACATCCCTGTGGCGCCCATGTCTGAGCCCGGTAAGCCTCGACGATGACGACAGGCTTACGCCACTGTCGGGTCGAGCTCGCCCTTGGCATAGCGCTTGGCCATCTCGGCGGTCGTCAGCACGCGCTTGACCTTGCTGGCCTGGCCGGCGGTGTTGAACTCCTCGAAGCGCTGCTTGCACAGCCTGGTCATCGCTTCCATCGCAGGCTTCAGGTATTTGCGCGGATCGAACTCTTCCGGGTGCTCCGACAGGATCTTGCGGATCTGGCCGGTCATCGCCATGCGGTTGTCGGTATCGATGTTGATCTTGCGCACGCCGTTCTTGATGCCGCGCTGGATCTCGGCGACCGGCACGCCCCAGGTCGGCTTCATCTTGCCGCCATAGGAATTGATGATCTCCTGCAGGTCCTGCGGCACCGACGACGAGCCGTGCATCACCAGATGCGTGTTCGGCAGTTTGCGGTGGATCTCCTCGATCACGTTCATCGCGAGAATGTCGCCGTCCGGCTTGCGCGTGAACTTGTAGGCGCCGTGCGAAGTGCCCATCGCGATCGCCAGCGCGTCGACCTTGGTCTCACGCACGAACTTCACCGCCTCGTCGGGATTGGTCAGCAGCTGATCATGCGACAGCTTGCCTTCCGCGCCGTGGCCATCCTCCTTGTCGCCCATGCCGGTCTCGAGCGAGCCGAGCACGCCGAGCTCACCCTCGACCGAGATGCCGCCGAGATGCGCCATGGTGGTCACCGTCTTGGTGACGCCGACATTGTAGTCCCAATCGCCCGGCGTCTTGCCGTCGGCCTTGAGCGAGCCGTCCATCATGACCGAGGTGAAGCCGGACTGGATCGCGGTCATGCAGGTCGCCGGCTCATTGCCGTGATCGAGATGCACGCAGATCGGGATCTGCGGATAGATCTCGGTCAACGCGTCCATCATGTGCTTGAGCATGACGTCGTTGGCATAGGCGCGGGCGCCGCGCGAGGCCTGGATGATGACCGGGGCATCGGCCGCATTGGCCGCCTCCATGATCGCCAGCGCCTGCTCCATATTGTTGATGTTGAAGGCCGGGACGCCGTAATCGTGCTCCGCCGCGTGATCGAGCAATTGACGCAACGTAATACGAGCCATGGCTGGAACTCCCCGATTAAGAATTGGACTGTGCGGCGGCTGACGCACGCGCCGAAACTGATGCCCCGTGCATAACGCGGTGGTGGGCGGAATCCAAGGGTGGCGGCGACGCAGGCGGGAGCAGGGGACAGTCAGGCGATGTTTAGGTTAGCGACCAGAGCCGGTGCCGCTGGTCGATAACGGGATGGCCGCAGAGGCTCAGGTCTTCCTGGCTTCGAGAGCCGCGATACGCTCCTCGACCGCGCTGACCCGCTCGTCGAAGTCGCTCGCCGCCGCGCGCATCATGACCAGCATGCCAGCGGAATCGCGGCGCTGCTTGCGGATCAAAGCTTCCATCCGCTCGTGCTCTGCGCGATTATCCTGCCTGAACTGCCCAACGTCGGTCCGGAGCGCAGTGATGCTCTCCTGGATCTTCACCAGAATCGGAAGAACAGCGTCTGTCGGTGTCTCGGCCATGAGTGGAACATAACAGAAACATTCATGGCCGACAAGCTCCGCGGTATCAGACTTTCAGCACCTCGACGCCCGGCAGCGGCTTGCCTTCCATCCACTCAAGGAAGGCGCCGCCGGCGGTCGAGACGTAGCTGAAATCCGCGGCTACGCCGGCCTGGTTGAGCGCCGCGACGGTATCGCCGCCGCCCGCCACCGAGATCAGCTTCTTGGCCTTGGTCCGTTCCGCCGCGTGCTTGGCGGCGACCATGGTGCCGCGATCGAACGGCGTCAGCTCGAAGGCGCCCAGCGGGCCGTTCCACACCAAGGTCGCCGCATCGTCGATCGCGGCATGGATGCGTGCGGTCGATTGCGGGCCGACGTCGAGGATCATGCTGTCCGGCGGGATCGCGTCCAGGCCATAGGCGAAGGACGGCGAGTTGGCCGCGAAGTGATAGGAGACGGTGGCATCGACCGGCAGGATGATGGCGCAGTTCGAGGCTTCCGCCTTCTCCATGATCCGCAGCGCGGTCGCGGCGAGATCCTTCTCGGCGAGGGACTTGCCGATCTGCACGCCCTGCGCATGCAGGAAGGTATTGGCCATGCCGCCGCCGATCACCAGCGCATCGACCTTGGTGACGAGGTTTTCCAAGAGGTCGATCTTGGTCGACACCTTGGCGCCGCCGACGATCGCGATGACCGGCTTGGCGGGCGACCCCAGCGCCTTCTCCAGCGCGTCGAGCTCGGCCTGCATGGTGCGGCCGGCATAGGCCGGCAGCTTGTGGCCGAGGCCCTCGGTCGAGGCATGGGCGCGGTGGGCGGCGGAGAACGCGTCGTTGACCCAGATGTCGCCGAGTTTTGCCAGTTCGGCCACGAAGGCCGGATCGTTCTTTTCCTCTTCCTTGTGGAAGCGGGTGTTCTCCAGGCACAGCACGTCGCCGTCCTTCAGCGCGGCGATGGCCGTTGCGGCCGGCTCGCCGATGCAATCATCGGCGAAGGCGACCGGGCGCTTGATCACCTGGGACAGTGCGGCCGCGACCGGCTTCAGCGACTCCTTCGGATCGCGGCCCTTCGGCCGGCCGAAATGGGCGAGCAGGATGACCTTGCCGCCCTTGGTCGCGATCTCGTTGATGGTCGGCGCGACGCGCTCCAGCCGCGTGGTGTCGGTGACGTGGCCGTTCTCGGTGGGCACGTTGAGGTCGACGCGCAGCAGCACGCGCTTGCCTTTGGGATCGACGTCGTCGAGGGTGCGGAATTTTGTCATGTCGAACATCTCCCTCCGTCATGGCCGGGCTTGACCCGACCATCCACGGCTTAGTTGCCTTGCGAGCAAGATGTGGATGCCCGGCACAAGGCCGGGCATGACGGTGTATGTGGGTTACAGCAGCTTGCCGATTGCGACGGCGGTGTCGGCCATGCGGTTGGAGAAGCCCCACTCATTGTCGTACCAGGACATCACGCGCACGAGGTTGCCGTTCATGACCTTGGTCTGGTCCTGGTGGAACGTCGAGGAGTGCGGATCGTGGTTGAAGTCGATCGAGACGTTCGGCGCCGTGGTGTAGCCGAGGATGCCCTTCAGCTCCTGCTCGCTGGCGCGCTTCATCGCCTCGTTGATCTCCTTCGGGTCGGTGTTGCGCTTGGCGACGATCTTGAGGTCGACGACCGAGACGTTCGGCGTCGGCACGCGGATCGCGACGCCGTCGAGCTTGCCCTTCAGCTCGGGGAGCACGAGGCCGATCGCCTTGGCAGCGCCGGTCGAGGTCGGGATCATCGACATCGCCGCCGCGCGGCCGCGATAGAGATCCTTGTGCATGGTGTCGAGCGTCGGCTGGTCGCCGGTGTAGGCGTGGATCGTGGTCATGAAGCCGGTCTCGATGCCCACCAGATCGTTCAGCACCTTGGCGATCGGCGCCAGGCAGTTGGTGGTGCAGGAGCCGTTGGAGACGACCAGATGATCCTTGGTCAGCGTCGCGTGGTTGACGCCGTAGACGATGGTCGCGTCGGCGCCGTCGGCCGGAGCCGAGACCAGCACGCGCTTGGCGCCGGCGGTCAGATGCGCGGAGGCCTTGTCCTTGGAGGTGAAGATGCCGGTGCATTCCAGCGCGATGTCGACGCCGAGATCCTTCCACGGCAGCTTCGACGGATCGCGCTCGGCGGTCACCTTGATCTTGCCGCGGCCGATATCGATGCTGTCGCCGTCGACGGTCACGGTGTGGGGGAAGCGGCCATGCACGCTGTCGAAGCGCAGCAGATGGGCATTGGTCTCGACCGGGCCGAGATCGTTGATGCCGACCACCTCGATGTCCTTGCGACCCGACTCCGCGATGGCGCGCAGAACGTTACGGCCAATGCGGCCAAACCCGTTGATCCCGACCCGGACTGCCATGTTCGTCTCCTTCAATGACGTTTCTCGTCCCCGTCTGCGACCTTTTCGGAAGGGCGCCACGAGGGTTTTGGAACTAATGCCGACCGGTTCTGCCGGACGGGAGCGGACGATATGAGCCCTTGGTAGCCCGTTTTTGCGCCAATCTCAACTGTCTGATGGCGATCCTGATCCCGAGGCGCCTGCCGCCGTGATCAGCGCCAGCAGCTCGTCGCCGTAATGTTCAAGCTTCTTGTCGCCAATCCCGGGGATGTCGCGAAGCTGCCCGAGTGTGGCCGGCCGGGCGCTGGCGATGCCATCGATGGTTGCGTCGTGCAGCACGACATAGGCTGGTACACCACGCTTGCGCGCGATCTCCGAGCGCCAGGCCCGCAGGCGCGCGAGCAGCGTGGCATCGCCTGCCGCGGCCGGCCGCTGCACCAGGTCGCCGCGCCGCGATTTACTGCGGATCGCACGGCCGGTACTCGCCGTCTGCTCGCGCAGCAGGATCGGCGTCTCGCCCTTCAACACGCCGCGCGCGCTCTCCGTCAGCTTCAGCGCGCCATAGGCCTCGCTGTCCGGCGCGAGATGGCCCATCGCCACCAGCTGGCGCAGCGCCGCGCGCCATTGTTTCTCATTGAGCTCGCGCCCGACGCCGAACACTGACAATTGATCATGTCCGAACTGCTTGACGCGTTCGGTTGCGCGGCCCACCAGCACGTCGATCAAATGCATGGCGCCGAAGCGTTGCCCGGTGCGATAGGCACAGGACAGCAACTTTTGCGCGATCACTTTGCCGTCGCGCACCTGCGGCGGCGACAGGCAGTTGTCGCAATTGCCGCATTTTTCGTCCGCCGGCGTCTCGCCGAAATAGCTCAGGAGCAGCCGGCGCCGGCAGCCGGCGGTCTCGGCCAGCGCCACCAGCGCGTCAAGCTTGCGGATCGATACCCGCTTGAACGCCTCGGCGCCGGTGGACTCGTCGATCATTCGGCGCTGCTGCACGATGTCGGACAGGCCGTAGGCCATCCAGGCGGTCGACGGCTTGCCGTCGCGCCCGGCGCGTCCGGTCTCCTGGTAGTAGGCCTCTATGCTCTTCGGCAGATCAAGATGCGCCACGAAGCGCACGTCAGGCTTGTCAATGCCCATGCCGAAGGCGACGGTCGCGACGACGACGATGCCGTCCTCGTTGATGAAGCGGTCCTGGTTGCGCGAACGCACGCTCGCCTCGAGCCCGGCATGATAGGGGATCGCGGTGATGCCGGCCTCGGTCAGCGCCGCAGCGGTGTCCTCGACCTTGGCGCGCGACAGGCAGTAGACGACCCCGGCGTCGCCCGGGTGGCGCTCCTTGATGAAGGCCTTCAGCTGCGCCGGCCCGTTGTTCTTGTCGACGATCTCATAACGGATGTTCGGGCGGTCGAAGCTCGCGACGAATTGCGGTGCGTCGGTGAGGCCGAGTCGCTCGGCGATTTCCTTGCGCGTCAATTCGTCGGCGGTCGCGGTCAGCGCGATGCGCGGCACGTCGGGAAAGCGTTCGGCAATGATCGACAGGCCGATATATTCCGGACGGAAATCGTGCCCCCATTGCGACACGCAATGCGCCTCGTCGATCGCGAACAGCGCGATATCGGCACGCTCCAGCAGCGCCAGGCAGCGCGGCGTCACCAGCCGCTCCGGCGCGACGTAGAGCAAATCGAGATCGCCGACGATGAGCCGCCGCTCGACCTCGTCGGCCTCCTCGCGCGACAGCGTGGAGTTCAGCACAGCGGCATTGACGCCCGCCTCGGTCAGCCCGGCGACCTGGTCGCGCATCAAGGCAATCAGCGGCGAGACGACGATTCCGCAGCCTTTGCGCAGCAGCGACGGCAGCTGATAGCACAACGACTTGCCGCCGCCGGTCGGCATCAGCACCAGGCAATTGCCGCCCGCGGCGACATGCCGGACCACCTTCTCCTGTGCCCCGCGAAAGCCCGGCAGCCCGAACACCGAATGCAGCACGGCCAGCGCGCGATCGGCCGTGTCGGTCGTGACGTTGGGGGCTGAAGGCATGGGTGTGCGGGAGTTTCCGAAAGATTAGACGAGCGAGCGCGTCAATCCGCGCCTGTTCTCGTATTGTCCTCGTCTTGGCGCGTCATAGTCAATCCATCTCCTCACCCTGAGGAGCCCGCCGGAGGCGGGCGTCTCGAAGGGCGAGGCCTGTGATCTCAAATCTCGGCCTCATGGTTCGAGACGGCGCTGCGCGCCTCCTCACCATGAGGGTTGAGAGTCGAGACCCGCGATGCAGCCGCTAGGCGGAAAGATCAGCCCAGCCGCTTGACCGCCGCGTCCACGGCGGCCTCGGCGGTGATGCCGAAATGCTTGTAGAGCTCCTTGGCCGGGCCGCTCTCGCCGAACGAATGCATGCCGATAAAGATGCCATCCTGGCCGATCACGGCGTCCCAACCCCAGCGCACCGCAGCCTCGATCGCGATCTTGACCGGTGCCTTGCCGATGATGGCGGCCTTCGCCTCCTCTGGCTGCTCCAGGAGCAGCTCCAGCGACGGCACCGAGACCACGCGCGCTGGGATGCCACGCTCGGCGAGCTGCTTCTGCGCGGCGACCGCGATCTCGACCTCGGAGCCGGTCGCGAACAGCGACACCTTGGCCTCGCCTTGGGCTGCGACCAGTTCATAGCCGCCATGGCTGCACGGATTGTCCGACGGCGCCGAGGTGCGGAGCTGCGGCAGGTTCTGCCGCGTCAGCGCCAGCACGGTCGGGCCATTGGTGCGGTTCAGCGCCAGCTCCCAGCACTCCGCGGTCTCGACCGCATCGGCCGGGCGGAACACGCGCATGTTGGGGATCGCGCGCAACGCCGCCAGATGCTCGACCGGCTGATGCGTCGGGCCGTCCTCGCCGAGGCCGATCGAGTCGTGCGTCAGGACATAGACGACGCCGGCGCCCATCAGCGCCGACAGGCGCATCGCGCCACGCGCGTAGTCGGAGAACACCAGGAAGGTGGCGCCGTTCGGCGCGAAGCCGCCATGCAGGAAGATGCCGTTCATGGCCGCGGCCATGCCGTGCTCGCGGATGCCGTAATGGATGAAGCGGCCCTTCGGCGTCTTGGCCGAGAATGAGGTGGCCGACTTCGCCTTGTTGTTGTTGGAGCCGGTGAGGTCGGCAGAGCCCGCGACGAACTCGAACGGCATCGCCGCGGCGATGACCTCGATCGCGGCCTCCGACGATTTGCGCGTCGCGATGTTGAGCGGGGTCTCGAGCAGCGCCTTCTTGTGGTCCTTCAGCGCCTTTGCCAGCGCCGCGGGACGCTCATGGCGCAGCCGGCGCTCGAACTCGGCGCGCTTGCGCGGGCCCATCTCGGCAAGCCGGGTCTCCCATTCGGCGCGCGCAGGCGCGCCGCGGCGGCCGGCCTCGCGCCAGGCCGCCAGCACGTCGTCCGGCACCGAGAACGGTTCCAGGGAGATGCCGAGCTTCTCCTTGGCGCCCTTCAATTCCTCAGGCCCGAGCGCCTCGCCATGCACCTTGGAGGTGCCGGCCTTGGTCGGCGCGCCATAGCCGATCGTGGTCTTGCAGGCGATCAGCGACGGCCTGGAGGACTTCTGCGCCCGGGCAATCGCCGCGGCGATCGCCTCCGGATCATGGCCGTCGATCAGCTCGGCGGCCCAGCCGGCCGACTTGAAGCGCTTCACCTGGTCGACCGAGTCGGCGATCGACAGCGGGCCGTCGATCGAGATGCCGTTGTCGTCCCACAGCACGATCAGCTTGTTGAGCTTCCAGTGCCCGGCCATCGCGATCGCTTCCTGGGAGATGCCCTCCATCAGGTCGCCGTCGGAGGCCAGCACGTAAGTGTGATGGTCGACGATCTTCTTGCCATATTCGGCCTGGAGCATCTTCTCGGCCAGCGCCATGCCGACGGCGGTCGAGATCGCCCTGGCCGAGCGGGCCGGTGGTGGTCTCGATGCCCTTGGTGCGGAAATTTTCCGGATGGCCGGGGGTCAGCGAATCGATCTGGCGGAAGCGCTTGATCTGGTCGAGCGTCATCTCCTCGTTGCCGGTGAGATACAGCAGCGCATACAGCAGCATCGAGCCGTGACCGGCGGACAGCACGAAGCGGTCGCGGTCCGGCCAGGCGGGCGCTGCAGCATCATATTTCAGCACGCGGGTGAACAGCACGGTGGCGACGTCGGCGGCGCCCATCGGCAGGCCGGGATGGCCCGATTTCGCCTTCTCGACGGCATCCATCGCGAGCGCGCGGATGGCGTTGGCCATGCGGGAATGATCGACCTGCGTCATGCTGGAATCCGTCCAAACGTGAAGTGCTGATGACAAGAGAGCCGCCGGTATCGCTGGCGGGCCCGGAATTTGCGGGCTGATTAGCACCTCGGTTCCGGGAATCAAAGGCAATGCAACGTCCCGGGCCGCCCAAAAGTTGCTTAGTAGTGCATAGTTTCGGCCGAGCGTTGCGCTTGGCTCGTCCAGCACGTAAGATTTTGCCCGTAAACGCTTGCCGGACAGCGGCTTTTGTCGCTATCCCGGCGATGGAAAGGCCCGCATCCGCCTCATGAACGATCACCCTGCCAATCTTGCCGGTCAGGTGGAACCCGGCGCCGCCGATCTCGAGGCGGCGACGCGGCGTCTGATGACCGCGCTCGACGCGCTGGAGAGCGCGGTCGAGCGGCGGCGGGAGGCTGATCGGGACGAGGACGAGTTGGCGACGCGGATTCAGGCGCTGGGCGCCGATCGCTCCCGCCTCGCGGATGAACTCGACGGCTCGCTGATGAAAACGCGCCGGCTCGAGCGCACCAATCGCGAGATCGCCGAGCGCCTCGACAGCGCGATCGGCACCATTCGCGCGGTGCTCAATGGCGGCGATGCGCAGGACAAGGCGCATGACGATGAGGATGACGAATGAGCCACATCAACGTCACCATCAACGGCCGCCAATATCGCATGGCCTGCGAGGAGGGCCAGGAGCTCAGGCTGCTGAAGCTCGCCGAGAGCCTCGAATCCCGCATCACCAATCTACGCGGCAAGTTCGGCGAGATCGGTGACGCTAGGCTCACCGTGATGGCGGCGCTCACCGTGTGCGACGAGCTGATCGACGCCAATCAGCGCGTGCAGATGCTGGAGCAGGAGCTCGAAGGCCTGCGCAACGTCCGCAACCAGGCCAGCGACCGCGCCCGCGCGACGCAGGTCGCGGTGGCGAAAGCGCTGAATGCGGCGGCAGAGCGCATCGAGCGGACGACACAGGTGCTGAACCGCACCATCGGCGGCGGCGTGGCGATCGGGTAGGTTGCTACGACATACAACTGATCAGTTTGATCAATCATCATTGACTTGCTCCGTCATTGCGAGCGCAGCGAAGCAATCCAGGGCTGAGCAAAGACTCAGCATTGTTTCGCAGCACTCGCCATCAATGACAGAGCCAGATCCATCAGTGGCAGGATGGAAGGTACGCTCGCGCCGTGGCCTCACAATTGCGGCTCGATCGCCGCCTTGTCGATGACCGACCACACCTCGGCGATCCTGCCCTCGCGGAATGCGTAGAACACGTGCTCGGCGAAGACGACGCGCCGGCCGTTGACGGGGAGGCCGAGAAACGTGCCGCGCGGCCGGCAATCGAAGCTCAGGATGCTCGCGACATGTGGCGGGTCTGATAGCAACAGGCGGATGTCGAAGCGAAGGTCTGGAATTTCGGCGAAATTGCCTATGAGCATGTCGTGATAGCCTGCGAGCCCGATCTGCCGCCCGTTGTGGACGACATGCTCGGCACGAAATTGCCGACCTGCGGCCAGTCCTGCGCGTTCAGGCATGCGATGTAGGCGCGATAGCGCGCGCCGAGTTCGGTTGCGGTCATGGCGCTAAGCTCTGTTCGAAACGTGAGTCAGCCAACATCTCGCAACCGCAACGGTTCCGGCGATGCGATCAGAGGCCCTCGATGATCGTTGCGATGGTTTGCAACGGGAATGCCGCCGCCACGGCGCCGATGACGAGGCCGACGGTCCCCAGCACAACGGCGCCGATCCAGCCGCCGGAGTGAAGACCTAAGGCGGCACCGACGAATGTGCCGGCCGCCATCGCGCAGACAGCCCAGATCGCGTGAAGGATGTGCCCGATCGTCCTCAGCATGCGTGATCCCGCGCGGCAGCGATCTCATCCGTCCTCGATGATTCGTCAGGCCGCGCGGCCATTGTGCAGCAGCGAAGCTGATCACATCGCCGCGATACGATCGTGTTGCAAACGCTTGTCGTTCTCCGCGAGCTGACTTACTGCTTGCGTCAGCGGACCTGTCGAGTCCCGCAAGCATAAGCGGGGTCACCCGCATCAGGGAGATTTCATGAAGACGCGGATCAAGGCGGCTGCGGCCATTGCCATCACCATGATCGTCACGCCGCTCGCTGCCGCACCTCTGCCCGAAGCCAAGCCCGACGAGGTCGGCTTCTCGCAATCCGGCCTGGACCGCATGGACGCTTTCTTCGCCCGCGAGATCGCCGCCAAGCGCGTGCCCGGCGCCGTGGTGGCGATCGCGCGCGATGGCAAGCTGGTGCACTACAAGGCCTATGGCCAGCTCGATCCGGTCAAGGGCACGCCGATGCCGCTCGATGCGATCTTTGCCCTGGCCTCGATGACAAAGCCGATGGCGGCGGTCGGCGCGCTCACCTTGATGGAGCAGGGCCGGCTGCCGCTGCAGGCGAAGCTCGCCGATTATTATCCGGCGTTCGCGGACATGAAGGTCGGCGTGGTGCAGGAGGGCGGAGCGCTGCAGTTCGAGCCGCAGCGGCGCCCGATCCTGATCCATGATCTCTATCGCCACACTTCGGGCCTGATGTATGGCGGCCGGCCGGACAGCGCGAGCCCGGTGGCGCGGCTCTATCCGGACGGCATCGCGCCGGCGATCGAGGGCGACACCCAGGCCTTCATCGAGCGCCTCACCAAGCTGCCGCTGGCGCATCAGCCGGGCACGCAGTTCGAATATGGCTTCTCCATCGACGTGCTCGGCGCCGTCGTCGAGAAGGTCTCAGAGCAGCGGCTCGGCGACTATCTCTCCAACAATCTATGGAAGCCGCTCGGCATGGTCGATGCCACCTTCGCGCCGACCGAGGCGCAGCGGCCGCGGCTGGCGCGGCCGTTCCCGAACGATCCGCTCACCGGCAAGCCGCAGGCGATCAAGCTCCTGGACACGCCGACCAGGTCGGATTGCGGCGGCGCCTGTTCGTTTGCGACCATCGGCGACTACATCCGCTTCGGCCAGATGCTGCTCAATGGCGGCGAGCTCGACCGTGTGCGCATCCTGAGCCCGAAGACAGTGCATCACATGACCTCCAACCATCTGGGACCGGAGATCAAGAACACCGTCGCCAATGTCGAGCCGCATCGCGCCGGCTTCGGCTTCGGCCTCAGCGTGGCCGTGCGCGTCAGCGAGGGCCTGTCGGCCGTGCCCGGCAATCCCGGCGAGTTCAGCTGGAACGGTGCCTTCGGCACGCTGTTCTTTTGCGATCCCAAGGAGCGCCTCGTCGTGGTCGTCGGCACGGCCGCGCCTGGGGATTTGCGCAAATATTATCGCGAGCAGGTGCAGGACATCGTCTATGGCGCGATGGTAAGGTAGCGCATGCTCACCGTTCATCACCTCGGCAAATCCCAATCCGAACGCATCGTCTGGCTCTGCGAGGAGCTGGAGATCCCCTATGAGTTGAAGCACTACACGCGCGACGCCAGGACCATCCTGGCGCCGGCGGAGTACAAAGCGCTGCACGCGATCGGTGCGGCGCCCGTCATCACCGACGGCGAGCTGCTGCTCGCCGAATCCGGCGCCATCGTCGAGTACATCACTGCGAAATATGGCCAGGGCCGGCTGCGGCCCGGTCCCGACGATCCCGGCTTTGCCCCGTTCCTGTATTGGTTTCACTTCGCCAACGGCACGCTGCAGGCGGCGATGGGGCGGCTGATGATCCTGAACCGGCTCAATCTGCCCGAGGACAATCCCATGCTGCTGGCGATGCGCGGGCGCGTCGATCGCGCCTTCGCCGCCGTCGAGGCGCGCTGCGGCGAGACGGATTATCTGGCCGGCAACGCGCTGACCACCGCCGACATCATGACCGTGTTCTCGCTGACCACGATGCGCTACTTCCTGCCCTACGACCTCGCGCCGTTCCCCAACATCCGCGGCTATCTGGCGCGGATCGGCGCCCGTCCGGCCTATCAGCGCGCGATGGCCAAGGGCGATCCGGGCATGGCGCTGTTGTTGAGTTGAGAGAAGTCATTTGACGATCGCTCGTGCGGCAGGCGCGGTGCACCTCTCCCCGCTCTTTGCGGGGAGAGGTCGGATTGCGCAGCAATCCGGGTGAGGGGCATGGCACATGCGGGGCTCAGATCCGAAATCCATCGGACGGGCACGATGGCTCCGCGCCGATCAGCGCGTCGTGGAGATAGCTACACTATTCGTGCGGCTGCCCCTCACCCCGACCCTCTCCCCGTAAGAACGGGGAGAGGGAGCAGACTGCCCGAGTCGCTATGACTCGTCTCGTTCGTTCGATGCAGCTCCGCATAGTTGCGATGGCGTCATGTGAGGGGGCCAATGACCTCACAGCCTGCAGCGCATCGCGTCCGTCCTGACGCGTTCCTCTTCCCTCACTTCGGCCGCTTGCGGCTCCAGTCCAGGAACGAGCGATACAGCTCCTCCCTGTCGGCTTTCGAGGTCGGCGCCTTGGCCTGCGAGGCCAGGAACGCTTCGAAGCGCTCCTGCTGCGACAGGCTGCCGGTGATGGCGGGCGGCAGGCCGACATCGGCCTCCTTCCTCATGCGCTCCAGCACGGTCTCGACATAGGGATAGCGTTGCCAGCCCGGCACCTGTGCTTCGAGATTGAGGTCCTTCCAGCCGGGATGGAACGGCGGCTGCTGCAGCCGGGCGAGGTTGGTGAACAGCGTGTCGACGAAACGGTTGACGCGGTCGGCGCGGTCGCTGCCCGGCTTCCAATTATAGACCGCGAGCACCGAGGGGACCGCGATCGTCTCGACCGATGCGTCGGGTGCGAGCAGCGCCGGGTAGGTCTCCGCCTTGATCGCCGTGGGATAATAGAAGTCCGAGAACTGGCTGGTGTAGGGGATCGGCACGAAGTGAAAACCCGGGTCGGCCGCCTTCATGCTGCTGAACACCTCGCCTGGCTTCGAGGCGACATAGACCATCGCCGCAATTTCGCCCTTGTGCAGCTTCTCCAGCGCGACCGGTCCGCCAACCGCGACCGGCTCGATGTCGATGCCAAGTCGCCGGAAGATCAGCGGGCCGGTATGCGCGGCGGCGACGCCGGGCGTGCCGACCGCAATCTTCTGTCCTTTGAGATCCTGCAGCGACTTGAACTCATTGCGTGCATAGATATGCACATCGGAGATGAAGAATCGCAGCACATAGCGGATGCGGTCGTTGATGTTGGCGAGCCCGGCCTGCCGCACATAGAAGTCGAACGCATCGGCATAGGTGATCGCGACGTCGACGCCGCGCAGATAGAGCAGGTCGGCGATGTTCGACGTCGTGCCGCGCGTCACCATCGGAATCAGGCGCATATTGTCGCCGTCATCCATCGTCCGCGCCATCTCGCTGGCGAAGCGCACGAAGCCGCCATCGGGCAGGCCCGCGGCGAGGCCGACGGTCCATTGGTTCATGCGCGTCTTGGTCGCGGTTTCGTCCGCTGCGCTGCGTGGCTCGGGCACACGCGCCTGCGCGGCCCGAGGCTCGACAGCCCGCCGTTCCGCCGTGCGGGCAGGCTTGAGGGAGAGCGGCGTCGCAGGCTGATCCCTGATGAGATCCTGAGCCAGCGCCACGGGCCTGGCAGTGAACAAGACAGCAGAGGTCAGCGCCAGCGCGATCAGCGCTGGACCAGCGGGCGTTCGACGCATGATGATCATCCCCGATCGCGTCTGCCCGCGTGTCCCAGTGAGCAGACTGATATGGCCGCTTCAATCTAAGGTCGTGTGAACGTGTGATATAAAGCTGGCGGATTTGCGGCGACAGCTACCTAGGGTTTTAAGTAGCTCCAACCACTCTCTTGAAGTTCCATCAGCCTCACAGCGCCCGAGGGCACGAGGCTGGCTTCGGCGACGATGGCGATCGGGTGACCTTCGCGCTTCTCCATGCCGCGCTTGGTGATGTTGCAGGCGGAGAACTTGATCTTGGCGGGAAAGCTGAGCTCGGCGATCTGCTTGAGCCGGTCCTTCACCGGCGAAGTGTCCTCGCGCAGCATGTTGAGCCCGGGCCCGTAGGTGACGAGCTCGATCTCGACCTCCTCGCCCTTCTCCTTGAAGGTCTCCATGATGTTGCTGGCGTTGTTGAGGGCCAGATTCATGATCGCCGGATCGTTCTGATCGACCTGGATCGCGACGCGGTGAATCTTGACGTCGGCGCTGAGGCTCGCGCCGGCCGATGCGATCAACAGCGCGCAGGCCGCTGTGACTATCTTGAGATCGAAGCGCATGCCAGCTCTCCAATGGACGCTACAGATATGTACGCTACTGGGCATTGGATGTGGTCATGATCCGGCACAACCACAGCTGCAATCGTTGAGCCCTAATCATGGCGACACTATGCGCGGCTTGGGCCGCGTTGCCCCATGGCAGCCTCGCGCGAGGGCTCCCGCGGCGGCTTGCCCGCGACCACAGCGAATGGATGGCGGCGCCTCGCGTTCGGTGCGATCCGGGCCTTCTCGCACCGGCTCCTTTGCACGACGGGCAATCAGCGCATGTCGCTCATGCGCCAACTGCCCGTCGCGTTACGATGTCGCACGCTGCGCGGCTTGTCGTGCCGGGCAAATCAGGTGGAGAGTCCCGGCCGTCCTGCTGCCGCATGAGGGACGTTTCGCGGCCGTCACGGATCGTTGGCAGTGGGATGCGATGGGCGTGGATTGCCGCAGCGTGAGTCACTTGCGCGGACGAACGGCGAGACACGTACGGTCAAGTCGCGTGGTCCTGACACCCCGATGCTGGTGTCCCGCGATGATGCGCTTCACGCGCGTTGTCGCCATGGTGGCCAACAAGCCCGGCGCACCAGGGAGATCGCGAAGCAGCCGTTCAAACCGTCGCGCAGGGAAGGCCGGATGTTTCCGGCTGCACCTGTGGTACCTGCCGCCTGCATTTTTTCTCGCAGGCGGGCCATGGGCGTCAGCCGACGTCCGGCCTTCCCTGTCCCCTCTGTCGAAGAGGGGGATTGAAATTCAACAACTCGGGCTCGGTCAGTGCCGCGAGGAGGCGAAGCCATGTCCATCATGATCTGCTCGGGCGCCGGCTCTGGCGTGATCGGCCCGACCGTCGCCGACCCACAATCGTCATCCGCCGCGAAGCTGGGCGATCCAGTACGCCGCGGCCACTCGGCTCCGTTACAGCCGTCTCGGAGGACTGGATCGCCCGGTCACGTCTTCGCCTTCGGCTTCGACGCGGCCGCCATGAGCCCCCCGTGCGCGCCGAAGCTTCAGCGAAGGCGGCAAGCCGGGCGACGACAGCGAGTTGGACGCCGGGTCTTGCCTTATCCACGTCCACCGCTGGCAAAATCACCGCGCGATGGTTACATTGGCCGTGCGAGGCTGCGACGCGCGTCCGGAACCAACATATCCCCGGGGCCTTATCGATCCTTTAGGGAACTGTCCCTGGCCAGGTCCGTGGACCTGGACATATGGTGCCCACCTACTTTCGTAGGGAACTCCGGGATCGAGCGTTTCAACGGCGATTGCGGCTTCGCGCTTCGCTCTCTACCCTCATCTCTCTACCCTCATTTCCCTGTCCTCATCGGTTGCCGGTCCCCAGCGTTTCTGAGAACGTTCGATCGCCCGCCGTCCGCGGGCCTCCCCGGAGGTCACGTCGCATGCCGATGAAGGCCGCACAGCAGTCCAAGCAGCAATTGCGAGCCACCGCGCTCGCCGCGCGCGATGCGCTGAGCGAGGATGCCCGCAAGGCGGCCGCAGCGACGATTGCCGCCCGCGGCCTGCCGTTCGCGCTGCAGCCGGGCGCCGTCGTCGCTGGCTATGTCGCGATTCGCAGCGAGCTCGATCCGGCCCCCCTGATGCTGAGACTTGCCGCCGCCGGCGCCCGGCTGGCGCTGCCGGCGATCACCGCGCGGGGCCACGCGCTGACCTTCCGGGCCTTCGCGCCGGACGATCGGCTGGTGATGGGCTCGCTCGGCATCCCCGAACCGTCGCCGGCCGCCGCCGAGCTGATCCCGAACGTCATGCTGGTGCCGCTCGCGGCCTTCGATCGCACCGGCCACCGCATCGGCTATGGCGGCGGCTACTACGACTACACCTTTTCGCACCTGCGGAAGGCGCATCATGTCATCGGCGTCGGTCTCGGTTTCGCCGTCCAGGAAACCGCTGCTGTGCCGGCCCTGGCCCACGACGCCGCGCTGGATTATGTGCTAACCGAACGCGAGACCTTCGATTTCCGGAGCAAATGAATTGCGAATTCTGTTTGTCGGCGACGTGGTCGGCCGGGCCGGCCGCAGCGCCGTTTCTGACCACCTTCCAGGCCTGATCCGCGACTGGGCGCTCGATCTCGTCATCGTCAATGGCGAGAACGCGGCCGGTGGTTTCGGCATTACCGAGGCGATCTATCAGGAACTGGTCGATGCCGGAGCGGACGCGGTCACGCTCGGCAATCACTCCTGGGATCAGCGCGAGGCGCTGGTGTTCATCGAGCGGGCGCCGCGCCTGGTACGGCCCGCGAACTATCCGCCGGGCACGCCCGGCCGCGGCGCCGCGCTGGTCGAGGCCAAGAACGGTGCCCGCGCACTGGTGGTCAACGTGCTCGGGCGCGTGTTCATGACGCCGTTCGACGATCCGTTCGCGGCGATCGGCCGCGAGCTCAGCGCCTGTCCGTTGCGCGAGGCGGCGGACGCGATCGTGGTCGACGTGCATTGCGAGGCGTCGAGCGAGAAGCAGGGGCTTGGCCATTTCTGCGACGGCCGCGCCAGTCTCGTGGTCGGCACCCACACCCATGTGCCCACCGCCGATCACCAGATCCTGCCGGGCGGCACCGCCTACATGACCGATGCCGGCATGACCGGCGATTACGACTCCATCATCGGCATGCAGAAGGACGAGCCGCTGCGCCGCTTCCAGTCAGGCATCCCGTCGGCGCGGTTCGAGCCGGCGATGGGCGAGGCCACCTTGAGCGGTGTGGCGGTCGAGACCGATGATGCGACCGGGCTCGCCGTCAAGGTCGCGCCGTTGCGCATCGGCGGACGATTGTCCCCGGCCAGGCCGGAGTTCTGGGCAGGATGAGCTGCGCCGGGTGAGACGGATGGGACGCTGCTCAGAAGCCGAAGAACTTCTCGCGCAGTGCGTCTTCATAGGCCTCCTTGGCATCCTTCACCCGGTTGCGCTGCTCGTCCTCGTCCAAATGGGCCTGCTCCCATTTGTCGATGTCGGCGACGCTGTGGTTGACGGAGGCGAGCTCCTCCTCGTGACGGATCGCGGCGATCCATTGCTCGACCGCGTCCTTGTAGGCCTTCTGCAGTGCATCGAGCTCGGGACGGTCGCTCATGTCTCAACTCCTGCCGCTGATCGCAGCGGAGTTATAGGAAGCGCCAATGACTGCACGACGACAGTTGGACTATACGGTCGGCCGGAAGCCCATCCGGAATGCGCCCCAATGCCGGCCCTTGATGAAGATCGGTGCGGACAGGTCCTTCATCAGCACGAACTGCCCGCCACCCATGTCGCGGCGGTAAGTCTGCAGCAGGAACGGCTTGCTGCTGGCGGCTGCGACCTTCTTGACGGCCCGGTCGTCGAACAGCCGGCGGTTGCGGCAATTGGCGTTGTTCCAGACCGGGTCGGCGCCTTGCGGCTTGCGATAGTTCGGATTGTGCGTCGGCAGGTAGCCGCCGCGAGCCCAGGCGACGCAGAACACGATGCGCGGATCGCTGCCCTGGATTGGGTCCTGGATCGCGGGCAGCACGCGGTCGGTGAACTCGACATAGCGCGTCATGTACTGCTTGGGGTTGGTGCCGGGGATCTCGCGATAGTTCTCGTCCATCAGGTCCGCCAGCGCGATCTCGCCGCGATCGACTGCCGCCTCGAACGTCTCCGAGATCTGCCGGGCGGTCTCGACGACGCTACGGATCAGCGGCGCATCCGCGGTCTCGACGCCGCTCTCGGCGATCAGTCCGATCAGCGCCTCGGAACTGTCGAGCAGCTTGGCAATGCGGGCGTCGGCCTGCTTGAGCTCGATCGAGGACTGATCGACGCCCTTGGCAAGCTCGTTGAGCTCGCTGATCACAGCGTCGCAATGCGCGAGGTTGGAGGTCGCGGCCTTGGCCACGCCATCGATCTCCTGGCCGACGCTGGTGAAGCCGTCCTGGACGCGGACGATGATGCCGCCGATCTGCTGGGCGCCTTCGCCCGCGGTCTTGGCCCGCGAGGAGGCCTGGCCGCTCTCGCCGAGCAGGTTCTTCACCTGGGCATCGAGTCCCCGCAGCGTGTCGCCGATCTGCTGCGTGGCCTGGCGCGTCGCCTCGGCGAGCGATTTCACCTCGCTCGCGACCACAGCGAAGCCGCGGCCGGCGCTGCCGGCGCGCGCCGCCTCGATCGTGGCATTGAGGGCGAGCAGGTTGGTCTGCTTGGCGATCGCTTCGATCGCCACCGACACTTTGGCGACCTGCGACAGCGCATCGCCGACCGAACCGAGCCGATGCTCGATGCGCTCGACGGAATCGACCAGCTCGGCGATGTGGCGCACCGCGGCATCGACGACGCTGCGCGATTGCGCGATATCGCCGACCGCCGCCGACGTGGCCGATTGCACCGCCTGCGAGGCGGTGGCGATGTCGTGATTGGCCGCCACCATCGTCTTGGCGGTCGTCTGCAGATGGCCGAACCGCTGCGACTGGTAGCTGAACCTGTTGGCGACCTCCTGCACATTGCCGGCGACATCGGCGAGTTCGACGCCGAGCCCGCCAATGCGGTCGGCGATTTCGTCGATGAGGCGTTCGGCGCCCCAGCGCGCATCGTGACTTTCCAGGATTGCGCGTTGCGCGACGGACATTTCCAGGCTCCCGGGATTGATGATTTTAAAAGGACTGTCGGTAGGTCTCGGCTCGATTTACAGTTTGTAGGCAGTTCGAAAGCCGCCCCAGTGCCGGCCGCGGACGCGGATCGGCACGTCGATTTCGCGCATCATGACGGTGTTGCCGTTGCCCATGTCGCGGGCATAGCTCTGGATCAGATAAGGCCGTTGGTTGCGGCCGGCGGCGAGGCCGGCCGCGTCGTTGAAGATGCGGCGGTTACGGCTGTTGGCGGTGTTGAAGGCCACGTCCCCCGGCCGCTGCGGGTGCGAGTAGATCCTGTTATGCACTGGAAGGTAGCCGTTGCGGTCGATCGCGACACAGAATGCCATCCGCGCATCCTTGGCCAGGAAGGCCTCCTGGAATGGCGGCAAAGCGCGGTCGGCCCAGTCGAGAATTCGGCTGCGGTGCTGCTGCGGATTGGTGCCGGCGATTTCGACATAGTTCGAATCGAACATGTCCTCGAGGGTGATCTCGCCGTTCTTGACGGCGTTTTCGAAAATCCGGTTCAGCTCGGTGCCGGCCTCCATCGCACGGGCAACGAATTCGTTGTTCTCCTCGTGCAGCGCCCAGAGCTTGTCCTCGATCTTCTCGCGCAGCTCGGCGTTCGGCGCATCGAACCGCGCCTGGGCGCCAGCCCTGACCTGCTCGGTCACGCGCAGCCGGCAAGGGCCGACATCCTCCAGCACGGCGTCGAAACGCTCGTTCACCGGCAGGCGGCCCGCCTCAGGTCCGGTGATCAGCATGCCGTCATTGGAGATCTCATAGACAGGTACGCTGAGGGTGCGTGGGCCGGATTTGATCTCGAGGCTGAGATGGCAGGGCAGGCGCTCATTGCCGCTGCGCGCGACGCGATTGCCCTGGCGCAGCAGCACCGCACAACGCGCTTTCAGCTTCTGCGCGTGCGTCTTCACCGCGCGGCCGGCGCTGGTGACGCTTTCGCCATAGCTCTCCGCCTGCTTGGTGGCAGTGCCGATGTCGGCGGCGCTGTCCACAACCGAGGCAATGAACTGCGACGCCTGCGCCGCATTGCTGGACATCTCGCCAGTGGTCTGGTTCTGCTCGGCCACCGCGCCGTTGACATTGGTGAACACCGGACGGATCGCATCGATCGCCTGGGCGATGCGGTGCACGGCGTCGGCGGAGCCGGCGGCGTCCTTCTGCAGCGCCTCGATCTTGCGGGTGATCTCCTCGGTCGCATTCTGGGTCTGGATGGCCAGCGCCTTGACCTCGGTGGCGACCACTGCAAAGCCGCGGCCGGCGTCGCCGGCTCGCGCGGCCTCGATGGTCGAGTTGAGCGCGAGCAGGGTGGTCTGGCGGGCGATCTGGGAGATCAGGTTGACGACATTGCCGATCGCGGCCGAGGATTCGCGCAGCCGGTCGACATTAGCGCGCGCCTCACGTGCGGCGGCGCTGGCCTGGTCGGCGAGCTGGCCTGCATCCTGGACCTGTGTACGGATACCGTGGGCGGACTGGGTCACCTTCTCGGCAGCCTGGGCAAAGGTCGCGGCGGTCCCCTGGGCAGCGCTGCTGCGGCCGGTCAGGGCGTCCGCGCGCTGGCGGATGTCGGTCAGTGTCCCCGCCGTCGCCTCCGCACCGCTGGCTACGGCGTTCGCGGCGCGTTCCAGTTGGCGGATCATCCCGCCGAGTTCCAGCTCCAGCAGGTCCAGAATCGCGCCGGCCGAATCGCCGTCCGCTCCGACCGGCGTCTCAACGATGGCGATCGGCTTCGGGGCGACCTCCGCCTTTGTCTCGGGCGCAGGGGCACGTCGTGCAAGGAAACCAAACGCCATGGGAGAAGTACCCTGGTACGCGTGAAAAGGTGCAGATAGGGGGATATCCTTGCACTTCAGCGTGAAGCGATGGTTAAATTCCGCCTTACGGTGCAAGGCCGCCAGCTGCATGCCGTCGGTTGCACCGCCCCTTGAATCCGCTCCAAATCTTTGATTTTGACGAGTCATCGGCCTATAAGGCCGCGCTCCCCACTGACCTCAGACCCTTCCAAGAGACCTCGCATGGCCGGCCATTCCCAATTCAAGAACATCATGCATCGCAAGGGCCGGCAGGATGCGATGAAGTCCAAGCTGTTCGGCAAGCTGGCGCGCGAAATCACCGTCGCGGCCAAGCTCGGCACGCCCGATCCGGCGATGAACCCGCGCCTGCGGGCCGCCGTGGTCGCCGCCCGCGCCGAGAATATGCCGAAGGACAATATCGAGCGTGCGATCAAGAAGGCGCTCGGCGGCGAGGGCGACAATTATGACGAGATCCGCTACGAGGGTTATGGCCCCGGCGGTGTTGCCGTCATCGTCGAGGCGCTGACCGACAACCGCAACCGCGCCGCCTCCGACATCCGCTCCTACTTCACGAAATCCGGCGGCAATCTCGGCGAAACCGGTTCGGTGTCGTTCATGTTCGACCGGGTCGGGATCATCGAATATGACCGCAGCGTCGCCTCGGATGATGCGGTGCTGGACGCGGCCATCGAAGCCGGCGCCGACGACGTGATCTCGGGCGAGGGCGGTCACGAAGTCTATGCCTCGCCGGAGAATTTCCGCGAGGTCGCCAAGAACCTCGAGGCCAAGTTCGGCGAGCCGCGCAAGGCGGCGCTGACCTGGAAGCCGCAGAACACGGTGGCGGTCGACGACGAGACCGGCGAGAAGCTGTTGAAGCTGATGGACCTGCTCAACGAGCACGACGACGTTCAGAACGTCTATGCCAATTTCGAGATTTCGGACGCGCTGATGGCGAAAATGGGCGGTTGACGGACGATTAACCACGTCGCTCCAGCTGTTCCGTTTATGTTTCCATCGGTGTGGCGCGAGGCTATCTCTAACGCATGAAAGCCCAGCCGATTCGCGCCGCCGTCCGCATCATCGGGATCGATCCCGGCCTCCGCCGCACCGGCTGGGGCGTGATCGAGAGCGAGGGCAACCGGTTGATCTATGTCGGCTGCGGCTCGATCGAGCCGCCCGACGACCTGCCGCTGGCGAACCGGCTGCTGGCGATCCACGAGGGGCTCTCAGCGGTGCTTGGTCGCTACACCCCGATGGAGGCCGCGGTCGAACAGACCTTCGTCAACAAGGACGGCGTCGCCACCCTCAAGCTCGGCCAGGCTCGCGGCATCGCCATGCTCGCACCGGCGATGTTCGGAATTTCCGTCGCTGAATACGCCCCCAACCAGGTCAAGAAGACCGTCGTCGGCGCCGGACACGCCGACAAGGGCCAGATCGCGGTGATGCTGAAGATCCTGCTGCCCAAGGCCGAGCCGCCGTCGGCGGACGCGGCGGATGCGCTCGCCATCGCCATCACCCACGCCCATCACCGCCAGGGCCAGGCGCTGCGGATGAAGGTGGCCGGGCTATGATCGGCAAGCTCAAGGGCCTGATCGATTCCTATGCCGAGGATTTCGTCATCCTCGATGTCGGCGGCGTCGGCTACCAGGTGCATTGCTCGGCGCGCACGCTGCAGGCCTTGCCGTCGCCGGGTGAAGCCGCCACATTGTCGATCGAGACCTATGTGCGCGAGGACCAGATCAAGCTGTTCGGTTTTCGCTCGGACGTCGAACGGGAATGGTTTCGTCTTTTGCAGACGGTGCAGGGCGTCGGCGCCAAGGTTGCTCTTGCCGTCCTCGGCACTCTGCCGCCGGCCGATCTCGCCAACGCCATCGCGTTGCGCGACAAGGCTGCGGTGGCGCGCACGCCGGGTGTCGGTCCCAAGGTCGCCGAGCGCATCGTGACCGAACTGAAGGACAAGGCACCGGCCTTTGCCGATGTCGATCCAGGCGTCGTCCGGCTGTCCGGCGCCATCGAGGACTCCCGCGCGCCGCAACCGATCGCGGATGCGATCTCCGCGCTCATCAATCTCGGCTATGGCCAGCCGCAGGCGGCCGCGGCCATCGCCGCCGCCTCGCGGGCCGCCGGCGACAAGGCCGAGACCGCGCAACTCATCCGTCTCGGCCTCAAAGAGCTGGCGAAATAAGCTATCGTCGCCGCGCCGGGCGAGCAGAAGGACAGATGTTTCCCCCATGGTGAGCAAGAAGGACAAGGAGCTGATCGAGGCCGCCGCAGCCGCGGTCAAGAGCCGCTACCGCAACGAATGGCAGGAGGTCGGCGCGGCCATGCGCACCCGCGACGGCCGCATCATCACCGGCGTCAACATCGACGCCTATCTCGGCCGCAATGCCGTCTGCGCCGAGGCCATCGCCATCGGCCGCGCCATCACCGAGCACGGCGACCATGGCATCGAGACCATCGTCGCGGTGCGCCATCCGAAGCCCGGCGAGCCCGGCGAGGTCGCGGTGGTCTCGCCCTGCGGCACCTGCCGCGAATTGATCCACGATTACGATGCCAAAGCGCGCGTCATCGTGCCGTCGAACGGCGCCGGGCCTGAGGTCGTCACCATCGGCGAGCTGCTACCCAACAAATACAAGCGCGGCAGCAAATGAAGCCGCCCGCGCGCATGGTCAGCCCGGAGCGGCGCTCCGACGACGTCGGCGACACCGCGCTCCGCCCGCAGCAATTGTCGGAGTTCGTCGGCCAGCAGCAGGCGCGCGCCAATTTGTCGATCTTTATCGAGGCGGCGCGCAAGCGCGGCGAGGCGCTCGACCATGTGCTGTTTGTCGGCCCTCCCGGTCTCGGTAAGACGACGCTGGCGCAGATCGTCGCGCGCGAGCTCGGCGTTGGTTTTCGCGCGACGTCGGGACCCGTGATCGCCAAGGCCGGTGATCTCGCCGCGCTGCTGACCAATCTCGAAGAGCGCGACGTGCTGTTCATCGACGAGATCCATCGTCTGAGCCCCGCGGTCGAGGAGGTGCTCTATCCGGCGATGGAGGATTTCCAGCTCGACCTCATCATCGGCGAGGGGCCGGCGGCGCGCTCGGTCAAGATCGACCTGGCGAAGTTCACGCTGGTCGGGGCGACCACGCGTGCGGGCCTGCTGACCAATCCGCTGCGTGATCGTTTCGGCATCCCGATCCGGCTGAACTTCTACACGGTGGAGGAGCTCGAGGGCATCGTCACGCGCGGCGCCCGCGTGCTCGGGGTCGGCATGACCGCGGACGGCGCCAACGAGATCGCCCGTCGTGCCCGCGGCACGCCGCGTATCGCCGGCCGCCTGCTGCGCCGGGTCCGTGACTTCGCCTCGGCGGCGAACGCGGACGCGATCGATCGCGCGATTGCCGACCACGCGCTAAGCGCGCTGGAGGTCGACGCGGCCGGGCTCGATGCCATGGACCGGCGCTATCTCACGACCATCGCGCTGAACTACGGCGGCGGCCCGGTCGGCGTCGAGACCATGGCGGCGGCGCTGTCGGAGCCGCGCGACGCCATCGAGGACATCATCGAGCCCTATCTCATCCAGTGCGGCTATCTGCAGCGCACCCCGCGCGGCCGGCTCTTGACCTCGCATGCGTTCCGTCATCTCGGCATGGCCGAGCCCAGCCGCGATGCCAGCCAGTTCGGCCTGTTCGGCAGCGAGGACGATGCTTAACGAAACTGCTGACAATCTGCACAGACGCACCCGAAATCGGTTGCAATGAGCGGAGAAGAGGATTGCGTGCGAGGAGTTCGTCCATGCTGTCACGCCGTCGCTTTCTCTCATTCTCAGGTGGCCTCGCCGCCACGGGTTTTTCCACCGCCACCTATGGCGTGGGCATCGAGCCGCTTCGCCTCGGCATCACCGATTATCATGTTCGTCCGCGCAATTGGCCTGTAGGCCTCGAGCTGAAGATCGCGGCGATCGCCGACATCCATGCCTGCGATCCCTGGATGTCGCTGGCGCATATCGAGACCATCGTGGCGCGGACCAACGCGTTGCGACCGGATCTGATCGTGCTGCTCGGCGACTATGTCGCCGGTCATCGTCATCACATCGGCCGCATCGATGCCGCGGCCTGGGCGCCGGTGCTGGGCGGCTTGAAGGCACCGCTCGGGGTCCATGCCATTCTCGGCAATCACGATTATTGGGACGATCGAACCGTGCAACGCAACGGCCGCGGCGTTCCGGTCGCCCAGCAAGCGCTCGAGGCGGCCGGGATCCCCGTCTATGAGAACGAGGTCGTGCGGCTGACCAAGGACGGCCAGGCCTTCTGGCTGGCGGGCCTCGGCGATCAGCTGGCCTACATGCCGGCGCGGCGATTCCGGTCCGTGCCGCGGATCGGTGTCGATGATCTCGCTGGCACGCTGCGCAAGGTCACGGATCGCGCGCCGGTCATCCTGATGGCTCACGAGCCTGACATCGCACTGCGGGTGCCGTCGCGCGTGTCGTTGCAATTGTCCGGCCATACCCATGGCGGGCAGGTCCGTCTGCTCGGCTGGTCACCGGCGGTTCCCCCGCGCAACGGTGTCAACCTGTCTTACGGCCACATCCGCACGCAATGTGACGTCATCGTCTCAGGCGGGCTCGGCTGCAGCCTCATGCCGGTGCGGATCGGCATGCCGCCGGAAATCGTTCAGGTCACCGTCGGCGGGGAACCCCAGGAGGTCACGTCGTAGCTTGCGCTCGCGGTTGAACTGGGCGAAACGATCGCCATTTCGGGCGATCGAGGATTTCCAGTGACCCATCAACATCTCGACGGCGAGATCCGCGACGGCCGCCACCATATGCAGGTGCGCGTCTATTACGAGGACACGGATTTCTCTGACTGGACGTTGTCGTAGTAGGCAGTACTGATCGTTCCTGTTTTGTCGCGGTCTTCTGAGAAAATCTTCATGCTGAAAAGGGCAGCGGCATTCAGGTACGGTGTATATTCGTAGGGCATCCGCTTGCGCACCGGATGCACTATAATGCAATCGACCAAGTTACGGAAAGCGATGCGGGTTTCGATCGCCTTAGGATTTATCTTGAGCGCGGTGACCAGTCTCTTAGCTTCCGAACGATATCGGTCACCGAACTTCGGGTGATCGAACGGGATCACGTTTTCGCCGCCACTGCCCAACAACCGCAAGCGCTCCTCGACAGTTTCCCGTTCCACGTCGCATTCATCTATCCGCTTGACCAACTCATCCGGTTTGCGATGGCTGTTTGCGATCGCATATGACAAGCGTTCGATCTCCGTATTCAGCACACGGCGTCGACGCTCTAGGTTAGAGCGTTCGCTGTCCTTTCTCTGATCGCTCTTCCGCTCTTCCTTCCAAGCACGCATCGCCTCTTCAATGGCTTTCGGCGAAAGCAATCTTACTTCCATTTTTTCGGCAACATCGTTCAGTAGAACGTCCATATCAAAGCTGCGGGTATGCTCGCACGTGCCTCGCTGATGCGCGTTGGCGCATGCGGCCCGCGGGCCGCCATTCCGGGAGGATTGAGCGATTCGCATACGACCGTTGCAGACGCCGCACCGAAGAACTCCCGCAAGCGGGTGCTCATTGTTGCGCGGGACCACGGGTCGGCGCCGCGGCTTGCCGGTCGGCCCGAACATATGGATAGCGCGTTCACTGCGAACCTTCTGCGCGCTATCCCAGAGCTCTTGCGGAATAATCCGGAGCTCGGCGTTTTTGACGATGATGTGACGTTCCTCCGGATTGCGGCGCTTCTGCTTCTTCTGTGTTTCCGGATTGAGAATTGTTGAGCGAACATTCCAATGTATCTCGCCGATATACAGCTCGTTCCCGATAATGCCGCGACCATGGCGACCGCCAGTGATGCACTGATGATTCCAGGTGGTACGACCAGCCTTGTTCTTGTGACGCGTGGCCCCAGGGGAGAGCACGCCTTCGCGGGTGAGATCGGCGGCGATATCTCGCGTTGAACGGCCCGACGTATACTCGATGAAGATACGGCGCACGATCTTCGCTTCGCTCTCGTCGATCATCCGCTCGCCAGGCGCTCCCGGCTTCGGCCGATAACCATAGGCGTATGAGCCGGGAATTCTTCCGTTGTTGACAGCGTTATCATGCCCGCGCCGAACCTTGTCAGCGAGCTGCGGCTTGTAGATCGTATTGTAGAGGCTTGCGATGCTGATGTCAGTTGCGGTCGCATAAACGCCTTTCTGATCCATCAGCTCAACGCGGTTGAATTCAAGCACCTGCTTGAGGCGCTGGATGGTTGCGGGATCGCGCGACAGGCGGTCGAAATGCTCGACGATGATCACGTCAAAGTCATGCTTTCGCACACCATTGAGCAATAGTTGATAGCCGTCGCGCGCATCTTCGGTAAGGCCAGACTTTGCAGCGTCAACAAATTCACCAACGACATCTAGGTCGTTTCGTGCGGCGACCTTCCGGCAGAGCAATAGCTGGCCGTCAATCGACGTCGCTTTCTGCATGTCGCTCGAATAGCGGGCGTATATCACGGCCCTCTTTTTTGGTAACGGTGTCGCCATCCCGTTCCTCTATCGGCTGCCCCAAACCGTCGTTTTCATCCCGCGCAAGCTGCCGTCCGATGGCACGCGCCAGCTCAAACCAAATTTCCTCATTGCCGGGATTGTCCCAACTTTGAGGATGGGAAGGATCAAGCGGTCGGATGATCGCCTTTTGCCCCCGAGGCGATCGGATTCGGGTACGCATTACAGAAAAGCCTTCACAAGCTAACGCAAATTTCCATCCTGCGCTACGGCTAGGTCGCAGGGATCACGTGCGGCGTTCGCATCCTCCATTCGGAGATTCGATAGAAGCTTCTCTGGGGGTCTTTCGGCCAATCTAGATCGTCGTCCACCAGCAGCTTGCGTCGGCAAGCGCGGTGACCCGATAAGAAGGCTACAGATGACTTTTGCTTTTGTGCCGCTCATGGAAGGCTCGATCTGCAATGGCGAATCCGTTCATGTTGACTGTTGCAGTCGAGAATGAAAATGAGAGTTTTCAAGTGTCCGGCGCTAGCGTGTTGCTGCGAAGATGATCGTAGGTTGGAGGGGATTTGCTAAACAAAGCGGAGTAAAGATACTTGCGGGTGGGGGGTGCGAAAAATGCGATTGGGTCCAATTCATAGCTGACGATGCTGTTCTCGCGCCAACGCATGCGTGCGTCCTTCAAGCGGACTCAGGAGGGTTTCTGATAGGAGCGACCTGTTGAAGATGGCCGCGGCCCACCGGCCTTCACGACCAGAACGGTAAGGAGATTTACGAGGGGGACATTGTTGCCTGTGAATGGTCGCAGCCGGGGCCCGAAACCGACAAAGGAGTAAACCGCACCGGCACGTTGGAGTTCGACAAAACGGATGCGATATGGCGAGTGAAATTCAGCGGTGGCGCTATCGCGATTAGGGGACTGAATGGCCTCAATGCTGACCTAGAAGTCGTCGGCAACATTTACAAGAACTCCGACTTTCTGAAATGGGGGTATGCAGGGCAGCATCAACATCCCTGCACGAGCAGCCGTGCGAGTATGGCTACGGGCAATTCGTCATGCGAAAGAACAGGACCAGCCGCAAATGGATTTGCCTGTTGGACCTGTTGTATGGAGCAATGATGGCTGGGGATAGGTTCAAAGGTCGCTGGCTGCTCGGAGAGGAGTTCTCGTATCTTGAGCGGCCCGCGAATCTGCCAATCATCAAAGAGATCAGCCGGCCGGAGCCGTGGAATGAAAGGCCGCCCGACCTCAGGAGATGAGCGCAATGAAAAACGGTGAAGCGGAAAAGATGATCCCGCACTTGCTCGACAAGTGGGTTGCGGAGATAAAAGCTCCGTGGCCGCCCGACGGGCTGCACCATTACAGCTTCGGTTCGTTTTGGACGTGGATGGAAAACAACCATCGTCTCTACACGCAGTTTCGGGCGGTCCCGAATGCGCGCTACGTTGCGGAGATGTGGTTCGACAAGCTCACCAAGCAGACGTGGCGCAATTAGGTTCCGCCTTCGCCCTCTTTCTTGGCGCGGGCCGCAGCGAGTTCTTCTTTGTGTTTCGCCGCTTCTCTTCGAGCTTTTTGATTTCCTGTTTGATGTGCTCGCTGCCTTCCAGTCCCGGCGAGACTTCAAGGATATCGTGCACTTCATACACCACGACTGCTTCGCTTCTGGCCGTGCGCCCCGGAAGGGTTATGGTGTGGTCGTAGGTTCGCATATCCGGCCACATGCGTGACATCCGCACCGTGCCGCCCTTTCGGTATACGGAAATTCTAGCGACCTCGCCGTGCCGATCGATGCCATAGATGCACCCGTCGTACTGCTCGACGACTTTCTTCCTCTTTGCCATCGTCAGTCCTTCAGCTCAGTCAGTTTGACGATCTTACGCTGGTCGTAGATCACGTACTGCCGGTCAAGGCGTTTGGCACAAAACGCCTTCACCTCCGCGGCAGTATCGAACCGGCCGGCGACCTCGATGCCGTGCTTCACCACGAAGCGCTCGGACGGCTCGCCTTCGACTGTCGATCGAATGGGAGGATCAGTTTCGGTCATAGAACAGGATGGGGCTGGGCGCGCGCGGCCACATCATCTTGTGGACGAGGACGCCGAGCTGGTCGTTGTTGCCGACCTCGGAGAGCTCGCTGCCATAATGCTTCTCGGCAGCTTCCTTCGCGGTGCTGGCCTCGACCTTCTGGTAGTCCCCTTCGGACAAAAGCCGCACTTGAAACGTAGACATGGGCTCCCCTTGGACCGTGGTATTCGACTGCATGTAGGGAGCCGGAATGCGGATGGTAGGAAGCCGGGTAGATTGTTTCTCAGCCTGCCGGAAAACCTATTGTTGACAACTACATAGCGGATCGGTGAGGGTCGGCCCCTACCACCAACGCTCTCACCGACACTTTGCCCGGGTCGGGCTGCATCAGGGCGGCTAGGCGCCCGCGAACCTCGAAATGGATCGCATCGCCAGGCCTCACCCGCGGTGGACGATGTTGCAATCAATGAGTTCGCGCAGCTATTCGGATGTTGCGCTCGGCGATGAAGGTCTTGCGCTCAAGACGGATGCCTTTGACTGCAATCAGCACATCGTGGTCGCACCCCAGGATCCGGCCCGGAATCCGGTAATAGCCGGCCTTCTTCTCCGCGAAGCGGAATTCGTAGACCGGGTCCTCGCCACCGCGCTTCGAAGGAGCTTTCAGCAGGTCGGTGGATTCAACGGTGAAGCCATTGCTGACGGTGACCTCGCCGTCGTCCTTCAGCCGTTTAGAGGCCCACTCAGGATCATTGTTCTCGACTTCATATAGGAGGACCAGCCCTCGGTCGTCTTCTTCAAAACTGATCATACCGGACCGCCAATGCACTGCGCCGGTGGTGCCTGTCGCAAGGATGCTGACGCATGCTCATACATAAAACTTGAACGGTTGGCGTTCCTCTCCCTTCGCTGATCCCATGGTGAGGACGTCCCCAACCATCCGCGCAAACCGGACAGTGACAGGCAGGCCATCATTGAAATTGCAGGAATTGTAGTTGATCTTCGTGAGACCCATGATGTCTCCCAGAACGGTGCGAATGTCGGGCTTTGCGTTCTTGCTGCGCATCACGGTGATGTGCAACGGATTCGGCGTCTCCGGCCCGATATAAGTGTCGAGCTGCGGCACATAGCCCGTCGTCCAAAGATAGGCCGTTTGATCATCGAGCAGGAGCGCGGTCCCGCGCAGCACAGGATAGTCGCCATCACGAAAAAGCTTCGTCTCGCCGCCGGTTGAGCGGATCCGCACGCCGATGACGTTGGTCTCCTGAGGCGCCGCCGAGACAAAGGCGTTCCACTCCTCGTCGTTGAAATAGGTTTGCCCGTGAATGAACAGCTCCTTGGGCGGACCGCCGTGCGTCTCGGCGTAGGTCTTCAGCACCAGAGCGAGCAAATTCTTCGCCGCGGGCGCCTTGAGATGAAACTCGAAGTCTCCCGTCTTCCACGGTCCATTGGCGCCGCGGAATACGACACCGTCTCCCTCATTGAGAAACATCTGCGCTGCGCAGCAGGCATGCCCCTCGGGGTCGTTCGGCAGGCTTTTGTAGACCATGCCGATGTAGCATACCCCCGGTCGAACGTCGGCCAGCCGCCACGGCGGCTTTGGCTGCGTCTTGTAGTAGAGCCCGGTCGCGAGATTCCAGGCGACCGTTGCAGCGTCCTGCGTCTTGCGCAGCGGGTAACCGGCCTTGTTGAGGAAAGCGTCGGGCGCGATTGTCGTCTCACGAACCAATTGCGTCGGTGCGATCTTTAGGAACTCAGCCTTGATCCTGCGATGAAAATCTGGGACATCCTCGAAAATCGCCTCCTCGGTCTGATCGACGGCGCCCATGGCGACGAGCAGCGGGATGCTCTCCTTCGCTTTCTGCCTCTTGGTGAACTCCCCCTTTTCCATCGGCAGGCCCGTTCGCTTAGACTGAGGTCTGCATCGCTCGTAGACGATTTCCGGCAGGACCAGGATCCAGACCTCGACCGATCGCTCGTCGTTGCGCAAGTGCTGCTTGACGCGATCGATGTAGAGGCGCGCGACCTTGTCGACTGCCTCGTTGAGATTGACGATGCGCGTTGCGCGATCGATGTCCTTCCACGGAATCGACAGGGCGCTGCATTCGTCCGGCTCGAACGAAATGCCGAACGCCTCGTCCAGGCCAGGGAAGTTCGCCAGATGCAGCCGGTCCGCCTTCTCGCCTTTTCCGGGCGGCGGGACCTGGACAGCCGACTTGAGCTTGCGGCCCCATGCTCGAAAATGCGCGATCCCGTCGGTGGTGCCGACCACGCCGACCCGGATTTCCCGGCTTTTCTTCGCCTTCGCGTGCGGTCCATACAGGAACAGTCCGTCCTTGGGGTGCGGACTGCGCTGCGAAAATGCAAACTCCAGCGGTGGTTCGCCTAAGTGTTCGACTTGAAGAGATTTCTCCGGAAACCTCATTCCTCGACCTCGTCATTGTCCGGCCGACCAAGCGTACTGCTATCGGTCTCTTCCTCGTCGGCATCGAGAACATCGGGAAGCGCAGTGCTCACCGGCGAGGAAAACAGCATCGGCGCCGCTTCGATCGCGAGCGCTGCGTTCGCCGATAGCGACAGCCGAATATAAGCCGACTCGCCCGACAAGAGCTCCAGGAATGCGAGCATGCGCCCGTGCCACTGCTTGTTGCGCCAACCCTTGCAAATGCTTCGGCGCAGGCGGTGCAGCTTCCTTGCATCATCGATGCCGAGTCCCTCGGCCGTATTGTTGTCAACCGAGAACAATACTCTCGACTTCAGTTTCAGATGCCAGAACGGCCAGAAGTAAGGCATCGCGGTGACGCCGAACTGCCAGATATGTCCCTTCGCGACATTGCGCAGCATCGACGACCGCCGGTCGCCTTGCTTGCCCCAGGGGATGCGATGTCCGGTCGGTGCCTGCGCGGCCGAAGCGTGGAAGCCGACAGCATTGGAATATTGATGCTCGACGAAGCCCTACTCTCTGCAGAACGACAGCCACGCTTTCTTGATCATCGCAACGACCAAATTGGACGCGACCTGCCGCTCGATCCCCAGCGCAGAAAAACCGTTGTCGACAAATTCCAGCAACGGGATGTCGTGCTTTAGCTTGAAGCGGCCGGCGGACGCGAACGCGGTGTCGACTTCAGATTGCTCCGCGAAGCTAATGATGCCTGAGCCCTGTTTCGCGCACGGATAGGGGAAAGCCTTGAGCGCACGGTCGAGCAATCTTTCCTCGATCGCACCGGTGCTTTCGAAATATCGGATGACGTCGGGCGCTTCGGCGGCGCGCAGCCAGTTCGAGGTCAATCGTTCGGCACCCTCGACGAGTGGGATCGCGCCGCGCCGCCGGAATACCTCCCAATTCGGATCGATCACTACCTGGCCAGCGGGGCGCGGCACTTTCTGGCGCTGCAGCGCATCTAGCAGGAGGACGACGCCTTCTCCCCAGCCTCGAACAAAATCGACGGTTACCGCATCCCCGACGCCCTTGACCTTCTTTCCCGGTTCGAGCCGGAGCGGAATAATGAACCGGGAATCGCCCAGCTCCTTGGACAACTCCAGCGCGATGTCGAGATCATCCTGAACATGCAGGTCCGCGAGCGTGGCATCGCGGCAGATGAGCAGAACTTTCACCGCCCGGTATTGCAGCGCCTGATTGATCTGCCGGCGCCATCGGTCGCCGGGCTGAAGCGTCAGGATGTCGGCGAACACGCGGTACCCTTCGGCCTCAAGCTTGGGCGCGAGCCAAAGCGAAAATTCGTCGTCGATCGGCGATGCCTTGATCAGAAATATGGTGTCTCGCGCGGCCTCCTTGATAGTCGCTGCGTTCCCGGCAACCTCCGCAGGCGGAAGGAGATTTGCAAGAACTATGGGAATTGCCCCTGGCTTTGACAGAGCCTTTCCGACTGCTTCCGTGACAACTGCCTCCAGAACCGAGGTGCTCTGCGCCCAAAGCTTTTGATGGGCTTTCTCGATGTCTGGATATTTGCGAAGCAGGGCGTTGAGGTCGCCGGGTCCGAAAATGTCGCCCGGCGTTTGCAGCGACGGGCCGATGATCTGCGCTAACGCGTTCTTGTTTTTCGGCGTGAGCGGCGCCGATGTCACGAGGATATAGCGCGTCGCCGCCAACCGATCGATCGACTGCCGCTCCTTTACCATCTTCGACTTCAGCGCCGCGAAACCGGACCCGCGGTAATGCTTCGCCTGCATCACGATCGATCCGTCGGCACGCGCATGGCGGCCGTCCATTCCGTCGTCCCGACCCTCGGGAAAGGCCTCGAAGCGCAGCTCTATCTCTCGCCCGACGAGGTCGCGGGCCAGATCTTCAAATTCGCTATGGGACAGACTTGAAAAGTCATAATTCATGCGTCCAGAATGAGTGCTCGTTTCCTAGGCAGTCAAGCAAGGGATCGCGATATGCCTTGGTCCCCTAAGTCTTACCAACAACAAGATAAACCGGCGTTTGCGGACGCGCCCCCTCGGTAGAAGCCATCTTGCGGAAACTGGCCTCGGTCGCGAAACGCCGAGCCGGCGAATCCTCACCGGTTCCCGACGTCGTGTGCGAGGGCGAATTGCCGAGGACAATGCGCTTGCCGAAAAATGCCGAGCAGGTCGGGCTTCATCCGCTCCTTCGTTCTGAGGCTTTCAGACCTTTGCTTGATGCGGGCTTGATCCAGGAAGAGATCGCGGTCCGGCACTTCGTGAAACTGGCCGTCGTGAACAACGTCTGCGGCTAGCATCCGTACCGCCGAGAGGAGACGAGCCGGCTCATCCATACCACCTCAACCCAGCACCCGATGAAGGGGGAGCACGCGAATTCCGATCCCGGTGGCCCGAGCTGAGCATCGCTTATTCTTGTTTTGTTCGCAATTGGTGCGGTATATAGCTCTCTGTACTTGCCGCGTCCAAGCCAGCCGGATCGGTCGGAGCCAGCCCCGCCCAAGCTGCTGCCCAGTGCCTGCATCTGGCTGTGGTTGACGTGGCTTTAACGGCTGAAAGGCATGGTGGGGCCGGACAATCCAAACTATGGTTGTCGGCAAAGTAGACAAGTGGACCGCTAATGGCTCGCGGCGAGTTGATGAAAAAGCTGTTGGCGAGTTACGGCCGGGACGACGAGTTCCGGGCGGTTGCCGAACAGATCATTCTTGAGGAGGAGCAGAAGAACAACCGCGTTCTGGCCCGGTCGCTCCGCCAAACCCTCGACCATGCCTCGAACCGCGCGCCGCCCCCGCGGGCGCTGGCACCACTCATTCCGTTCCCGGACGCCGCCAACGATTTCGTCGAGCGCGTCGAGCCGGAGCATACCAAGGGCGACATTGTTCTCAGCAAGGCCAATATCCGGATTTTTTCCGGACTGATCCAGGAATTCCGCCGCGCCGATGATATCCGTCGCAGCGGACTGCCGGTGCGCTCGAAGCTGCTGTTCTGTGGACCTCCGGGCTGCGGAAAGACTCTTTGCACCGAGATCTTCGCGAGCGAGCTCGGGCTTCCGCTGTTCGTTGTCAAGATCGACCGCCTGATCTCGTCTTATCTTGGCGAAACCGCGACCAACGTTCGCAAGATTTTCGAGTTCGCGCGCAAGCAGCCCTGCGTCCTCTTTCTCGACGAGTTCGATGCCCTGGCACGCTCGCGTGACGATACCAGTGAGCACAACGAGTTGCGGCGCGTGGTGAACAGCCTTTTGATCTTTATCGACCGGATCAAGCCGAAGGGCTTTCTTGTCGCGGCGACCAATCTCGACCAATCCCTTGACCCGGCGATCTGGCGTCGCTTCGACGAGGTGATCTGGTTCGAAAAGCCGGACCGGGAGATGATCGAGCATTTCCTGGCGTTGAAATTCAAGAATATCAAAATAGCTTTCGATCCGGTCTCCCAAGTCGGGTCGCTCGAAGGCTATTCTTTCGCCGAGATCGAACGAATTTGCGTGCAGGCGATCAAGGCCGCCGTGATCGAGCGCCGCAAAGAGGTGCACGAATCGGACTTTCGTCATGCCGTCGCTGATGAGGTTCGACGGCGATCTGGTGCCGCACGCCTGCAGCATTTCGAAGACTGATCCGGCGTGCCACGCTACGACCACCTCCAGCTTCTGCGGCTTCCCGAGCGTCTTGAACGCCGGAAGCATGGCGGCGGAGGTGCTGCTCCTCAACGCGACGTTGGGGGACATAGCCGCAAGCTTCGTGCTGAGCTCGACACCGCGATCGCCGAGCAGCAACGCCGTCGCCGGCCGGAGTTTGTCGATCCGTCGCTCATTCTGCGCGTTCGCATGACCGGAATGACGATGGAGGAAGACTGGGAGCGGCTTGGACTGACTCTCCTCGCCAGCGATGAAGACAAAACCCTGATCCTCTTCGCATCGAATGACGATCTGCAGAGTTTTCGTGACCGCCTGCAAGCCTACGCGCAGGGAACCCCGCCTGGACAAGCCGCTCCATCCTATAACGGCTTCATCACCCGCATCGAAGAAATCGGCGCCGTCGAGCCCCGCGACCGCATCGGGCTACGATTGCGCGAGGAAGGGCTGACCGCGCCTGAAGACTTCGATGCGGACCGGATCTTTGTCCTCGATATCGAGCTATGGGACATTGGCCGGCGTGAACTCCGCACCCGAAAGCTTGAGCAAATCGCCGAGTATATTGATGCGCGGGGAGGCCAAGTGCTTGACCGTATGTTGGCCCATCGATTACGATGTTGCGCGCACGCATCTCCGGTAACGTGATACAAACGCTTCTCACGGTCGAAGACGTTGCCGACGTCGATCTGCCGCCTGAACCTGATATCGCCACCGGCGAGGCGTTTGAACTGACGATCGCCGATCTGCCCGAGATGGACGACATCGAGGAAAACACGCCGGTCATCGGCATCATCGACAGTGGCATCAACGACCATCCGTTGCTGGCGGGCGCCATTGTCGGTGCGATCGGCGTGCCGGAGAGGCTCGGCACGGCCGACGATTGGGGCCACGGCACGCGCGTCGCCGGTGTCTCGCTATTCGGCGATCTGCGCGACCAGATTGCCGCTGGCGCATTGGTGCGGGCAGACGCATCGCCTCGGCCAAGGTCGTGAACGAACGTGGTCAGTTCGACGAGCGTCGGCTTGTTCCGTCTCAAATGCGCGAAGCGCTGACTGCCCTCAATCAGCGTTTCGGATGTCGGCTCTTTGTCGTCGCACTCGGTGATCCCAAGCGCCCGTATGATGGGGGTAAGGTCGGTCCGTGGGCGGCGACGCTGGATGAACTTGCCCGTGAGCTCGATTCCATCATCATCGTGTCGGCCGGCAATCGCGCGCCCCGCAGCGGCAATCGACTGGAACAGGCCATCACGGAGTATCCCGATTATCTGCTCGAGCCGGCCAACCGTCTCTGTGAACCAGCCGGTGCCATGAACGTCCTCACGGTCGGTGCCTTGGCGCACGGCGAGGGTATTGGCCCCGATCTTGCCGAGCACGTTCATATCCGGCCCATCACACGCGCATTCGAACCCGCGCCTTTCACGCGGATCGGTCCTGGGATCGGTGGTTCAATCAAGCCAGACCTGGTCGATATCGGCGGCACGATGGTATTTGACCCCGCCGTAGCGCGGCTGCGGCTGGGCGAAGACTTGCCGACGGCCGGCGTTCTCACGCTTCATCATCGGTTTCTTGACCGGCTGTTTACCGCTGGCTCCGGCACGTCCTATGCCGCCCCGCGCGTTGCCCACAAGGCAGCGCAGATTCTTGCGCGCTTTCCCGGCGCGTCTGCAAACCTGGTCCGTGCGTTGCTTGCAGGCGCAGCGCGCATCCCGGATGAGGCCCAGCTCAGGCTTCAAACGCTCGGTGACGATGCCGTGCGTTCAATCTGCGGCCATGGCGCTGTGGATTCAGAGCGGGCCGCATATTCGGATGATCATCGTGTCGTGCTGTACGCCGAGGATGAGTTGGCGCTCGACCACTTTGCGGTCTATCAATTGCCGATACCCGAGCCGTTCCAGAGTGGCGGCCGTCGCAGCATCCGCGTGACGCTTGCTTTCGATCCCCCGGTTCGTCACACCCGCGCCGACTATGCCGGCATCGGCATGAATTTTCGTCTCCTGCGAGGATGTGATCCCGATCTGATCTTCGAGCACTTCCGACGGAGAACCCAGGAGGAGGGACGCCAGCCGGATATCGACAGTCGTTTTGACTGCGACCTGAAGCCGGGCCCGCGCGAGCGCGAACGTGGAACTCTGCAAACCGCGAGCGTAACGTTTACGCGTGGTACCGAAGCCTATGGCGACAATTATTATCTGGTCGTGCGCTGCGACGGCGGCTGGGCAGGAACGTTTGAAACGCAACAACGCTTTGCAGTCGTGGTGGAGCTGACCCACCAGGCGGAAGTGCAATTGTACGAGCGGCTGCGCGCCCGTGTCCGCGTCCAAGGTTAACCAGACGGCGAGTGGCACGACGCTGACGTCGGCCCCGATCCTCTTCTCCGCGCCGCGTATCACTTCCACCAACGCGGTGTCGGGGACGGAACCAACAAGGCGGAGTTATAGCTGGTTGACCCCGGAGGGCATGCGATGAAATGGGGAGACAACGCCCGAGATTTTGATACCGCACTGGCGGTGTGGCCGCACTATCGCCCACTGTTCGATAACTGGCTGATGCAGGAACTGGTGGAGCAGGGCGACAAGGCGCCGGTCTGGCGTGACCGCAGGGTACCGACCGAGAATGGACGCGTGCGCAGCGACGTCTATCCGGATCGCGAGACCGCACTATCGGCCGCCGCCACGCTCAATCAGACACTCCACGACGCGCTCGCAGCGCGCGAGATGTATGCCGGGAGGAAACGTTCGCTCCAGCTTAAAGTCGCAAAGAACCTGCAATCCAAAGAACGCCTTCGCGAAGAAGAGGAGCTTATGCTCGCCGAGGCACGCCGCCGGCACGCCAATGATCCACGACCGGACCCATCCGCAATCGTGCTGCCTGCGGAGTTGGCTCCTTTCCGTCAGGAATTGAGCGAACATCTTTCGGACATGCCCTATCTGAGAGTCGTGATCGTGACGGTCCCGGAGACGGATCGCAGTTGGCACCGTTCCATTCTTTACCTCTCGCACGACAATAAATGGTCCAAGCCTTACATCGCCGGTGAGCGATCCGCGGCAAAGGCCATGCGAGCGCGAATCGCCAACGGCTTCGGCTACAGCGCCGACGACCATTGGGGAAAGACCAAGGCCAAGATTCGTCAGATCTTGTTGCCCCGCGCCAACCAGTTGCTGCAACGAACGGCATCGTCTTCTGGTACGAAGAAGATGGCGGCATCGGTTGGCAGGTCAAACAGACCACGTCCACCAAAGAGTCCGAGGGAAGCACCTTGTGGAAGGAAGGCACCATCCGCTCGACCAACCACGGCCGATTGGTCATTTTGCCCTATATCAAGGAAAGCGGCGAGCAGGTGCGCGGGCACACCAGGAACGGACCGAATGACGGCAGAGCCAAACCACGGCACCCCGATCATTACGTCGATATCCCCTTCGCACAACTCGATGGTGACCTCATGATCGGTCTGTTCGGCGAATTGCCCTACGAATAGGCTGGATCGCCGCGCTCGCGCCACTATATAGAAAACGCGCGCACGCTCGCAGTCGCGAGGAGGCGCGGGGCATGATTCCGATCACGGGAGGCTGCTTTCTTTTTTTTATTCTTCGAAACCCCGCCAGAATTTCCTCGCAGGGGATTGTACGCGCGCGTCTCTCGTGTGGATTCTTTGAGCACGAGCCTGCACCGGCGCGCATCCTTCGAATTTGATTGCATCGACGCTGACTATGTCGACGGCATTGGAGCGCAGCTTTTGGATGGCTTCCACGCCGAGCAGACGAAGCCGTTCGCGCTGCTGCGCGTGGTGACAACGCCGGCCCGATTTGCGGACTTCGCGGGCGCAACACCGGCGCCGGGCGATTGGTTTCATATCGAAATCGAGCCTGGCGTTTCCGGGCCGCCAACTTGGCACTCTCAACTGGAGGCCAATGGCTACTCAACGCATGCGCGCGGCTCGATGACCTACGCGCGGCGACTCGATGGGCCAGATCACACCCCGGGCCCGCGATCGCGAGTCCAGCCTCTTGGCGCCGCTGTTGCTCCGCGGCGGGTATTGCCGAGTTCGCTTGCCAGGGCTTGCGCGGCATTGCCGAAGCCGGCGAGACGCGACGAAATATCAACGATCCTCAAAAGCGTCGCGCTGCCGGCATCTGTGCTGGTGAGGGACGTCGGTCAGGCCAATTTCATCACGCTACGCGACGATGCCGGCCGCGCCATCCTGCATTTCGATGTTGGATTTCCGATCTCTTTCAATCGCCACACTTTTCCGACCGATTTCAACATCGAGCGAAGCGAGAAGCCGCCGATCATTCTCTCGCATTGGGATTGGGATCACCTTCACGGGGCCTTTCACCTACCGCATCTGCTTGAGTGTCCCTGGGTAGTTCCCAATCAGCCGCTGGGACCTGGCGCCGCGAGGCTGGCGCGAATTCTTTTAGGAAAAGGCAATCTGCTGGTGCGGCCGGCCACCGCACGACTCCGCTTTCCGTTTGGCGAGTTGGTGCAGAGCCGGGGGCCTGCCGGCGATCTTAATGACAGCGGGTTGACCGTACTCGTTACGCTCGCCAGTGGGCGATCCGCCTTGCTGACCGGCGATGCGTACTATGACCATCTCATGCACGCCAAGGCAAAGAACGTCGATCACCTTATCGCCACCCATCACGGCGCGCGATTTAGCGCGGGGGTGGCGACCGTACCAACGCCGAACAACGGAGATTGTACGCTTGTGATTTCCTATGGATGCCGCAACGTCTACAGGCACCCTCACGCAGAAGCCCTGCAAAAACATGCAAAGGCCGGCTGGACAAGGTGCGTGACCACGGCGGGTCGCAGGGGAATTGCCAGCCGAGGAAATCGCATCGTCGATTGAAATCCTGAAGCCGAGGCCGTGCTGCGTGGCGAGAAGGAACGGCGCTGATCCACAATCCGAATGCGCGCCATCCCTGCCTCAGGGCTGTTGGGCGTCGGCGCCGAGGAGTATCTGGAGACGGGCGTGTTGTTGCGGTTATCGCAGATCCTTTTCATCTCTGCGGCTCGATGCCGCTGAATTATCCTGGCTATCTTCCGACCTATCGCCCGCAAGATATCGCAGACGGACTATCAGGGAAATTAGCCGGATTCTTCCGATGTGACCGGGGCGCACGCTCGCGCGCTTAAGAACGGGCGTCTCCCTGCGGGACCGGGCTGTCGGCTTCGCTGAAACCCCGGCTTGCGCTGGGTTTTCACCCTTCGGGCTCCATCCCTGACGCGGAGTTTGCGGTTTCACTCGGTCGCTTCGTAACCCGTCGTGCGCGCTGAGGCCGCGCCAAGCGAGAGGAAGAGTGCAGGCACGAGCGGGTCGTGACGGGTTGAGGGCTGGAGGAGAGTCTTCCAGCGCCCGTCATGGAGATTGCTCCCATGAACATGCAGATTCTTGATGCCCGCCGCGACGCCAGCGGCGGTTACAGGGTGGACGTGAGCCGCGGCGAGCGCGTCGGTCGGGTATCCTCCGAGTGGTTTTCCCGTCCGGCAGATGAGCGCTATCTGTCGCTCAACGAGCTGGCGCGCACGGTGCGTGATCGCACGGACCGCAGCCGCACGCGCGTGGTCGAAAGCGCGCTCATTCATGTCGAGGCGAGCCGCGGCGATCCCGAGCGTTTGGTCCTGATGCTGCCCGGCTCGGACAAACCGGTCGCGCCGACTCATTGGAGCTTCGGGCAGCTTGCAAGCCAGGTTGGCGCTCCGGCGGCTTACCTCCGGCAACTCCCAGCACCCCTCGCAGCCATCAACCTGCAATATGGCCTGACCGCCGATCGTGCCGAACAGATCAAAACGCTCGAGACCGACGATGGCCGGATTGAGCTTCGTGCCGTCACCAGCCCGGACTACTACGGATCTTTGACCATGAGTTGGTTGAGGCCGTGCAACGCATCGCCGGCAATGGCACCGGTGATACGCGGTGGAAGGTGCCGGGGGTGCTCGACTGGTCGACCGGGACCTACAATCCCCGTGTCGACATCTCCAAGGACACGACCACCCTCTATGCATCGGACAGGGACGTTTTCCTTTTCCTGGTCGATGACCTGAACCCGGTCGAAGCGGGTCGTCTCCGCGACGGCTCGCCCGACCTCTATTTCCGCGGCTTCTACTGCTGGAATTCGGAGGTTGGGGCGAAAACGCTCGGCATGGCGAGCTTCTATCTCCGCGCAGTCTGTCAGAACCGGAATTTATGGGGCGTGGAAGATTTCGAGGAGATCATCATTCGCCATTCCAAGTACGCCTCGTCCCGCTTTGCTCACGAAGCGGCCCCTGCGCTGCTGAACTTCGCCAACTCGTCTCCCATGCCCTTCGTCAATGGCATCAAGGCTGCGCGCGAGCGGATCGTGGCACATAGTGACGAGGATCGCACCGAGTTTCTGCGTCGCCGCGGCTTCTCCAAGGCCGAGACAGCCAAGGTGATAGAAACCGTGCTGGCGGAGGAGGGCCGCCCGCCTGAAAGCATCTTCGATTTCGTGCAGGGCATCACGGCCGTCGCGCGCGACAAGCCGCATCAGGATGCTCGCCTCGACATGGAGGCGAAGGCGAAGAAGCTCTTGGATCGCGCCGCCTGACCCCTGCCAAGCCAGGACGATCTTTCGTACCCTGGCTTCATTCTTCACGCTTCTCGGTTCGTCTCCTGCGTGGCGCTGCCCTCTTAGAGTAAGAGGGCGGCGCTTCGCTCCTTGAACGGGTTGGAGGCCGAGAGAAGGTCTCGGCCGCCCGTTCTTGGAGAAACTGACATGGCAAAGGCCGTTCAGAAGATCAAGTTGTCGCGATCGCGCGACATTCCCTTCAACAAGCTCGTGCTCTCGCAGTCCAACGTCCGGCGCGTGAAGGCCGGTATCTCGATCGAGGATCTTGCCGAGGACGTCGGTCGCCGTGGACTATTACAGAGTCTCAACGTTCGTCCCATCCTTGATGCCGATGGCAACGAAACCGACATGTGGGAGGTGCCAGCCGGCGGCCGACGCTATCGTGCGCTCGAATTGCTGGTGAAGCAGAAGCGCCTTGCGAAGACGGCGCCGATCCCCTGCGTCATCAAGGAAGCCGGTGGCGAGATTTCCGCGGAAGAGGACTCGCTTGCCGAAAACGTCCATCGCGTCGCGCTTCATCCTCTCGACCAGTTTCGTGCATTCCAGACCCTGCGCGAGCAACGCAAATCCGAGGAGGAGATCGCGGCCATCTTCTTCGTATCCGTCGGTGTTGTGAAGCAGCGCCTGCGACTTGCGGCAGTTTCGCCAAAATTGCTCGATGTGTACGCCGACGACGGCATGTCGCTCGAGCAGTTGATGGCGTTCTCCGTCACGGCCGATCATGCTCGGCAGGAACAGGTCTGGGAGAACGTCAACCGGTCCGGTTATAGCGAGCCGTATCAGATCAGGCGCGTTCTGACCGAGCGTGCGGTGAAGGCCACCGACAAGCGCGCCCGTTTCGTCGGTCTCGCTGCCTATGAGGCGGCCGGCGGCAACGTGCTGCACGATCTCTTCGAGGAGGACGGTGGTGGCTGGCTCGAGGACATCGCGCTGCTCGACCGTCTTGTCGCCGAGAAGCTCCGCACCGAAGCCGAGACGATCGCGGCCGAAGGGTGGAAGTGGATCGAAATCGCCCCGAGCTTCCCCTACGGTTACGATCACGGGCTGCGCCGGCTCGAAAGCGAACCGGCCGATCTCACCGTTGAGGAACAAGCAAGCCTCGATGCGCTCCAGGCCGAGTATACGGCGCTCCAGGAGAAATACGAGGATGCCGACGAAATACCGGATGAGGCGGACACGCGGCTCGGCGAACTCGAGCAGGCCCTCGCGGCCTTCGAGGACTGGCCGCATATTTTCGACGCGGCCGCCATCCCGCACGGCGGCGCCTTCGTCAGCATCGATACCGATGGGACGGTGCAGGTCGCGCGCGGCTATGTCCGCCGCGAGGACGAAGCGGCGTTCGCTGCGGCAGTAGTCGAGCCCGATCCTGAATCCGGCCCCGCAACGCCTGGCTCCGACGATGGTGCTCAACCCACACCGCCGGTCCAGGGCAGCGTGATTACCATGGCCGGGCAGGTACCGCCGGATGAGGAAGAGGATGATGCCATCCGGCCCTTGCCCGACCGGCTCGTCATCGAGCTTACCGCGCACCGGACGCTGGCGCTGCAGGACGCGGTTGCGGCCCAACCGCAGGTCGCGATGACGGCGCTCTTGCACAAGCTCTGCCTCGACGCCTTCCATCGGACTTACGGTCCATGCTGTATCGAGGCCGGCGTGCGTCATGTGCAGCTTTCCATCCAGGCGCCCGAATTGAAGGAAAGCGCGTCCGCCAGATCGATCGCCACTCGGCATGAGGGCTGGAGAGCCGACATGCCGACCGACGAGGCTGCCCTGTGGGATTGGCTGGTTGCGCTCGACGATGCCAGCCGGCTGGCCCTGCTCGCCCATTGTGTTTCCTTCGGCGTGAATGCCCTGTTCGAGAAGGTCGATCGCCATGGCGGGCCCGGCATTACCAGCCATGGGCTGCAGCGCCGTCTCGATCAGGCTGATCGGCTCGCCCGTGCAGTTGGTCTCGACATGGTGGAGGCCGGCTGGCGTCCGACGGTCGACAACTATCTCGGCCGTGTCACCAAGGGCCGTATCCTCGATGCGATCCGCGAGGCGAGGGGCGAATCCTCGGCTCAGCTCATCGACCATCTCAAGAAGTCGGAGATGGCGAAGGAAGCCGAGCGCCTGCTCGAGGGCGCCGGCTGGCTCCCCGAGCCCCTGCGCATCGCCGCCGTGGCTTCGCCTTCAGACAGCTCTGACGCGCCGTCCGAGCCGCTTCCCGAATTTCTCTCCGGCGGTGACGAGGAATCGACCGACGGCGGCGAGAGCGAGCAGGCGCACGCCGTCGCGGCGGAATAGGCCATCGCTGCGGGGCGGCATCCGCCGCCCCGCAGTTCTTGACCACTTCCCCTTCATCTCTCGGCCCGGCCCTCGCGCCGGGCTTCATCGTCTTGGGAGCACCATCATGACCGACGATACTTCAACACCCGGCTCGGGTTTCGATTCTGCCTCCTGGCTCCTGCGGGACCAGGAATTTATCAGAGTATGCAACTCCACTCTCTCCGAGAACAAGACAGCGCTGTTCGACGCGCTCGCCAGTGCGCGCATCGACACCGTGGAGGTCACATTCAACGGCTATGCCGATGAGGGGCAAATCGACGGCGCTGTCGCGGACGGAGAGGGCGGTGACACGGATCTCCAGAGCATCCATGTCGAGATTGCGCGGGTCGAATGCGGCAACCAGATTGTCACGCGGCAAACCCTGTCGGTGAAGGACGCGATCGAGAAGCTTGTCTACGACCTCCTCGAGCAGACCTACTCCGGATGGGAGAATAACCAGGGCGCCTACGGTGACTTTCTGTTCGACGTCGCCGAGCGAACGATCGCGCTCAACTTCAATGAGCAGATCGAAACCTCCGAATACACCCAGCATGTGTTCTGAGGGAGGAAGCAATGGCGCATCCCTATCATCATTCGCTCTCCTCGGTGAAGAAATGGGGCGGGGCAGTCGATGACTATCTGCCAATCCATAACTGGTTCGATGCCAGCAAGCAGATCACGGCGGATTTTCGGCACCGCGCGCTCCGCCATCACGCCGAGGGCATCTTCATGGCCGAGACCATCTTTGGTCCGACCATCACTTTGTCGTCCGGCCGCGTTATACCGACGCGCTGGGTCGGTGAGCAGCACGTCATCGAGGATCTCGGCTTCATCCCGTCCTTCGCCGATTGGGTGAGGTGCATCCGTCCCGAACCCTGGATGAGCCGCACGCGGCGCATCTCGTGCGAGGTTGAGCCGCCGGTTTCTTCGACCGCAGACGGAGCTTGACAATGTACGGCACGTATTTGCGCCTGAATATCACCGTGCATGATAGTTGGCGTGCGGTGGTTCGCGCGGCAGCGCGCAAGCTCACTCTGCAAGCGCTTCGCGACCCCCGGTGTCGCATAGCGCGTAAGCGGTTCTACCGCGAGATGCTCGATTATCACCGCCGGGAACAAGAAATCGTTGCGACCTGGCGGCTCTGAGACCTCGTCTCGTCGAGAGCCTTCCCCATCCAAGTCCCACTCGGCCCAGCGCTCGGCGCAAGGAGCGTCGGGCCATCGCATGTTCAGGAGAACGAAAATGGCTGACTACTTTACTCCCACCGACATCCAACAGACGATTCCCGAAGCGGACATGACCCCGCTCGAACGTCTGCTTCTGTCCCACGTCTTCGAAGCCGAGCGCGACGGAGACGGTTGGTATTTCTTTGCCGAGTCGCAACCAGCCGACACGTTCATCGTCGCGCGCGCGGCGCTCGAGGCCGCGCTCGCCGCGTCTCAACTCGATGTGGACAACACCGCCAACAGCTTCGTCACGAAGCTGCTGGCAAGCTTAAAGGGCGAAGAGCTTCAGGAGGCACACCTGGATTTCGATCTCAGCCAGACCTCCTGGGAGTTCATCGTTCAGGATATCGTCCGGCGTTCGACGACGCTCAGATATGTGTCGGCGGTATCCTCCTTCACATGCTCGCGCATGCGCGTCGACGGCTTCGGCGGCGCCGTCGTCGTGATCTCGGCCGACGCCATCCTTGGCAAGTCCACCAACGATCCTCTCGAGGAGTTCATCGAGCAAGTCGCGCCCGGAAGCGATATCTGACCTTAGTCCGGCGGGCGAAGCGACGTTGCTACCAGGACGTCCGGACGAACACCACTTCATCACCTTCTCCGACGCGCCGGCTACCGCACGCGCGATGCTTGTTGAGAACCCTGCACCCGTCGCCGCTCCCAACCAATGTTGCGTCGTGTCCTGTCTGGGCGCGGCACATCGGCTGTCAACGGGCAAGCCGTTCCCGCCGCGGCGGAGGAGCCTCGCGTGACATCCGATGCTGGACCGCGCCCGTCGTCAGTCCACCGCAACGCGAAGGTCGGGAGACAACAGAAAATGTGCAGGGTTCTCAACAAGCATCACGCGGGCATTCCGGCAGGCGCCGTCTACATCGGGCGCGGCAGCAAATGGGGCAATCCGTTCCGGATCGGCCGCGACGGCGACCGCGCGGCCGTCATCGCCAAGTACGAGCGATGGCTGGCGGACCAGCACCATCTGCTGCGTGCGCTCGAGGAACTGCGCGGACGCGATCTCGTGTGCTTCTGCGCGCCGTGCGCCTGCCACGGCGACCTTTTGCTACGGCTCGCCAACGCCACGCGCGAGGTGCGCGTCGCGTGGTGGCGCGCCGTCAAGGCCGCGGCGTGAGAGCGAGAGGATTACCGGGACCTCAGGCGAGCCCGGCGCATGGCGAGAGCGAGCCGCCGGGATGGTTCGCCCGCTCTCGGAGTTTCCCACATGTCCAGGACATCCAACGCCTTCGATTTTCGAAAGTCCGTCGCCTACGACGCTGAGGCCAAGCGCCTCTTCCACAGCCGTGCGAAATCCCAGCTCCGTCGTATTGCGACGGCGCTGGGTCTTGAGCCCGGTTCCTACGACCTCCGCTCCAACCAGGCTGGCATTGCCGTTTCCGGCGAAATTACCCTTCACAGCGATCATCTTTACGTGCAGGTCTCCCAATCGGCGATGGGCCACCACAGCGGCATTCTGTTTCGGACCTGCAAGGGCCGAAAAGATTTTGTCGGCGGTCCGAACAACTTCGCGTCGCTCGACTTGCTCAACAGGCCCGGCGAACTCGCGCATTGGATCCGCGAGGTGTGCGATGTCTGACCTCATCCGCCGCTGCACTTCCGCCGTTACGTCATGGACACGCCGTCACCGCTATCGCTGCGGCGTCAGCCTTGGTCGATGGACGCGAGCCTGGCGTTATGCAGCGGGACGTCTTTCGGCGGACGAGGCGCAGCGATTGATGCTCGACTGCCGTCACCCGGCAGGCTGGCATCCGCTGCTTATCCTCACCGTGGAGGATACGCTCGAACAGGCGCGCGAAGAGATCGCCGATCATCCCGATCTGCCGCGTCTTGTCGCGGACGGCTGCGCCCGGGTCGCAGATAAGTGGGAATCCTACAACGATGAGCTGTGGGAAGCGCGACGTTGGGCGATCAGTCTCGCCAAGAGCTACGCCGCGGATGAGGGCATCACGCTCGTTTCGCCTGATGACGAGCACGATCCCAACAAGTGATCGTCGCCTTGGATAGTTCGATCAAGGGTCCGGCGCTGGACGCCGGACCCATCCTTTTTGGCTGAGATCAAGAGGGAGAGGTGGGCCGGGAAGGGTTTGAGCCGCCTCGGTCGTGAGAGCGCCGGGCGGTTCGGCCCATTCCCGCTCTCCGAAAGACATCCTGCCATGACCGAAACTCTCGTCGGCGGCGCCAGCGCCGCGCCGCTCTCGATGCGTGCCACCGCCGTTGTCGCATCCGCAGTCGTCAGGGCTGCGCGACAGCTTTTGACCGATCTCGAACAGGGACGTCGCATCGATGCCGCTGTCCTGCGCAACGCCATGCAGGCAGGGTTCGGGACCACCGATGCGACCGGAACCTGGAACTGGAAGACCGCCTACGACGCCTGCGAGGCGGCGACCGTTCTGTTTCTGCGGCGGCATGGCGCCGCCATGCGCGGCAAGGCGGCGTCGCCAGCGGCCATGCTGTCGATGCTGATGAGGATCGCAAGTCTCCTTCCGACCCAGACGCGCCGGTCCGAGGAAAGCCAATCCCTCCAGCAGTTCTCGACACCGATCGGATTGGCGTATGTCGCCAGCGTTGCCGCCGCGATTACGCCAGCCGATGTCGTGCTGGAGCCGTCGGCCGGTACCGGCCATCTGGCCGTTCTCGCAGAACTCGCCGGCGCCTCCCTAGTCCTCAACGAGTTCGCCGAGAGCCGCGCCGGCATTCTCGGGCAGATCTTTCCTGCCGTCTCCACCACGCGGTTTGACGCCGCACACATCAACGACCACCTCGATGCGCGTATCGTACCGAGCGTCGTGCTGATGAACCCGCCGTTCTCGGCCGCGGTCCACGTCGATCGCGCGATGGCAGATGCGGCATTACGGCATGTCGGCTCGGCGTTGGCCCGTCTTCCAGCAGGCGGGCGCCTGGTCGCCATCACGGGCGCAAACGTCGCACCCGACAATCCTGTGTGGACCGACTCCTTCAAGCGGCTTCAGGAACAGGCACAGGTCGTGTTCTCGGCGGCGATTGACGGCGCCGTCTATGCCAAGCACGGTACCACCACCGACACCCGCCTGACCGTTATCGATCGCGTGCCGGCGGGCGATATCGCGTTGTTGCCGGCATCCGCTGGCATCGCGCGAGACCTGCCGGCTTTGCTCGGCTGGGTCATCCGGGACGTGCCAGCACGTCGACCAATTGCTGGCAAGCCGACTGCGGTCGTGCCAGCGATTGCCAGCCCTTCAACGCCCCGAACCCTCCGCGCCTACGTTGCCCAGCGCCAGCCGGTGACCGCGGCGCCAGCATCTGAGCTTGTAACGACGGAAGTCGCCTACGAGTCTGTCGACTGGGCGCCCACCGATGCCAGCAAGATCACCGACGCGCTCTACGAATCGTACGCATTGCAGTCGATCCGCATTCCCGGCGCGCAGGCCCATCCCACAAGGCTCGTGCAGTCGGCTGCAATGGCGTCGGTCGCGCCGCCAAAGCCATCCTATCGGCCGCATCTCCCGGCCAATGTCATAACGGATGGCATCCTCTCGGACGCGCAACTCGAGAGCGTTGTCTACGCTGGCGAAGCCCATTCGGAGTTTCTCGCGGGTTCCTGGACGGTCGATGCCACCTTTGACGTCGTGGCGGCCGCGCGTGATGACGCTGAGAATGCGGTTCGTTTTCGCCGCGGCTGGTTTCTCGGCGACGGCACCGGCGCGGGCAAGGGACGGCAGGTTGCCGGTATCCTGCTTGACAATTGGCTCAAGGGCCGCCGTCGTGCGGTTTGGATCAGCAAATCCGACAAGCTGATCGAGGATGCGCAGCGCGATTGGTCGGCGCTTGGGGTGGAGCGGCTGCTCGTGACGCCGCTTTCCCGCTTCCGGCAGGGCACGCCGATCCGGCTTACGGAAGGCGTCCTATTTACCACCTACGCTACGCTGCGCACCGACGAGCGTGGAGAAAAGCTTTCGCGCGTGCGTCAGATCGTTGAATGGTTGGGCTCCGACTTCGACGGAGTGATCGTCTTCGACGAGAGCCACGCCATGCAGAACGCGCTTGGTGGCAAAGGCGAGCGGGGTGACCAGACGGCCTCTCAGCAGGGCCGCGCGGGCCTGAGGCTGCAGCATGCTTTGCCGAATGCCCGCGTCGTCTACGTCTCGGCCACCGGTGCGACTACGGTTCATAATCTCGCCTACGCTCAGCGTCTCGGACTATGGGGCGGTGACGACTTCCCATTCGCGACGCGGGCCGAGTTTGTCGAGGCGATCGAGGAGGGCGGTGTCGCCGCCATGGAGGTTTTGGCGCGCGACCTCAAGGCGCTCGGCCTTTATGCCGCGCGTTCGCTATCTTATGAGGGTGTCGAATACGAACTGCTCGAACACCAGCTTACGCCCGAGCAGGTTCGCATCTACGATGGCTATGCCTGCGCATTCAGCATCATCCATAATAATCTCGACGCGGCCATGCGCGCCGCCAACATCACCGGCGAGACCGCCACGCTGAACGCGCAGGCGAAGTCCGCCGCGCGTTCCGCCTTCGAAGGTGCCAAGCAGCGCTTCTTCGGCCATCTGCTTACCTCGATGAAGACGCCCTCGCTGATCCGCTCGATCGATCGCGATCTTGATGCCGGCCATGCGGCCGTCATCCAGATCGTCTCGACCGGCGAGGCGCTGATGGAGCGCCGGCTAGCGGAGATTCCGACCGAAGAGTGGAGCGACGTTCAGGTCGACATCACCCCGCGGGAGTATGTCCTCGATTACCTCGCCCATTCCTTCCCGGTCCAGCTCTATGAGCCCTTCACCGACTCAGAGGGTAATCTCTCTTCCCGGCCCGTCTATCGCGACGGTCAGCCGGTCGAGAGCCGGGAAGCCGCCAAGCTCCGCGACCGCCTGATCGAAAAGCTCGCCTCGCTTCCGCCCGTACCGGGTGCGCTCGACCAGATCGTCCAGCGGTTCGGCACGGACATGGTCGCCGAGGTCACGGGACGTTCTCGCCGCGTCGTTCGTAAGCGGGATCGGCTGATCGTCGAGAACCGCGCGGCCTCGGCCAATCTCGCCGAGACCGCGGCCTTCATGGACGACGCCAAGCGCATCCTCATCTTCAGCGACGCCGGCGGCACGGGAAGAAGCTACCATGCCGAACTGTCGGCCCGGAATCGCAGGCTGCGCGTTCATTACCTGCTCGAGCCTGGCTGGAAAGCCGACGCCGCCATCCAGGGCTTGGGTCGCACGAATCGTACCAACCAGGCGCAGCCGCCGCTGTTTCGCCCCATTGCGACAGATGTGAAGGCGGAGAAGCGCTTTCTCAGCACCATTGCTCGCCGGCTCGACACGCTGGGCGCCATCACCCGAGGTCAGCGCCAGACCGGAGGGCAGGGCCTGTTCCGCCCCGAGGACAACCTCGAAAGCCATTACGGCCGTGACGCACTGCGCCAACTATATCTGCTTCTCGTCCGCGGCAAGGTTGAAGGCTGCTCGCTGCAGGCGTTCGAGGACGCGACCGGTCTGAAGCTGGTGGATGCCAACGGCATCAAGGATGAACTGCCGCCGATCACGACATTCTTGAACAGGCTGCTGGCGTTGACCATCGACCTGCAAAACGTGTTGTTCGCCGCGTTCGAGCAACTGCTCTCCGCTCGCATCGAAGGCGCGATCGCGTCCGGCGCCTACGATGCCGGCCTGGAGACGCTGCTCGCCGAGAGCTTCATCATCACCGACCGACGCGTCATCTATACCCATCCCGGGACTGGCACCGAGACACGGCTGCTGACCATCACCGAACGGCGGCGTAATCGTCCCGTAACGCTGCGGGAGGCGTTCGATCGGCTCTCGGATTCGTGCGCCGTGCCGCTCGTCAACGAGCGCTCGGGCCGGGCCGCCGTTCAGGTGCCTACGCCGAGCTTCATGCTCGATGACGGTGAGATCGAACGGCGGGTGCGGCTGATCCGGCCGATGGAGCAGCACAGTGTTCCCCTAAGCACAATGGCGGAAAGCCATTGGGCCGAAGCCGATCGCGGCCGCTTCGGCACGGCCTGGCAGGCCGAGCTCCATGACCTGCCCGAATTCTCGGAAAGCACAATCCATGTCGTTGCCGGCTTGCTGCTGCCGATCTGGAAGCAGCTGCCGGACGAGTCGACGCGGGTCTACCGGCTTCAGACCGATGCTGGAGAAAGAGTCATCGGCCGCAAGGTTTCGGCCAGTTGGGTAGCGAACGTCCTTGCGGCCGACGCGCCCAAGCTGGCGTCCGACGCAGCCTTTGCCGCTCTGATGGCGGGGCGAACTGTTCTTGAACTCGCCGAAGCCCTCCAGCTTCGCCGAGTCCGTGTCATGGGCAGCCACCGCATAGAGCTGTCTGGATTCAACGACACGATGCGCGATCGCCTCAGGACGTACGGCCTCTTCAGCGAGATCATCTCCTGGAAGCTGCGAATGTTCGTGCCCACTGATGAAGGCGGCATCGAAGTCCTGGCGAAGCTGCTTGAGCACTATCCAATCGAGCGCATCGCCGAACGGGAGGTCGCGTGATGCGCCGCGACGCCTCCGAACTGGCGCATCGCCTCGCGCGCGAGGCCGAGGCGGTGTGCCGTCATTACCTTTCCAATGGAAAGCGCGAAGGGCGGTATTGGCTGGTTGGTGATGTCTACAATACGCCGGGCCGCTCGATGTTCGTGCGGCTCCAGGACTCCACCAAGGGGAGCGCGGGTAAGTGGACCGACGCCGCGACCGGCCAGCATGGCGATCTCCTGGACATCATCGGGCATAGCCTTGGTCTCCCTGACTTCCGCGAAGTTGCCGAAGAGGCGAGGCGGTTTCTCAAGCTGCCCCGCACTGAATCGCAACCCGTACCACGACTGCCCCCAGTGCGCTCCGTCCCGGCGGGATCACGAGAGGCCGCAAGGCGGCTCTTTGCAATCTCAGGCCCGATCGAAGGCACTATGGTGGAGACCTATCTGCGACGCCGCGGAATAGCGCGCGCGCACCATAGTGGCAGCCTCCGCTTCCATCCGCGCTGCTACTATCGCCCTGACGAGCACCTGCCGCCCGAGACCTGGCCGGCGATGATCGCCTGCGTCACCGACCTGGTTGGCAGCATTACCGGCGTGCACCGCACCTGGCTCGATCCAGACGGCTTTGATCGCATTCGACTCGGCAAGGCGCCGATCGACACGCCGCGACGCGCCATGGGCGATCTGCTGGGCAATGCGGTTCGCTTCGGTGCGCCGGACGACGACGTGCTTGTGGCCGGCGAAGGCATCGAAACCATGCTCTCGCTGCGTTGTGCGCTGCCAACATTGCCGATGGCCGCGGCGCTGTCGGCCAATCACCTCGCAGCCATGCTGCTGTCGTCAAGCTTGCGTCGGCTCTATATCGCGCGGGACGCTGACGCTGCTGGAGACTTGGTGCAAGCCACTCTGTTGAACCGCGCACAAGCGGCCGGCATCGAAGCAATCCCCTTGTCACCTCGGCTGGGCGATTTCAACGAGGATCTGCACGTCTTTGGCCTCGATACCCTCCGAGCAGCGTTGCGGATTCAGCTTGCACCGGAGGACGTCTCCCGCTTCCTGCTCTTGCCGGCCACTGTCGTTTAGGCGGCGCTTAGCTCCAATCAACGTCGACAGCTCGGTCGCGGGGCGGCCCAATGCCGGAGAGCCGCGACCTCGGCCTTCTAGAGGGCGATCGGACGGCAAGCGGCCCCGGCCGCCAATGGCTACGACCGGCTATTTTCCGCCGGCCCTGCGGGCCTTTGCATCGCGAAGCAAAATAGCCGGCCTTCGCCATCCTCCGCTGGCGCTTCGGCCCTCCGCGCTGCTTCGGGTTCTGGCCCGTTCCGCCCGCCGTCTGAGTGATCGCCACGAAGGCCGCGATGGGCGCGGCCGATCCGGCAAAGGACCACATCCCATGACCGATTATGACGACATCGAACCGCCGCACGCTTCATCTGCCACCGACCTCGTCCTCAACGAATTGCAGCTCTTTGGCTACCGTCCATTCGACGACCAGCCCGATCCGAGACCCCTGCCAGAAGGCAAGGTGATCGCCGGTGCCGTCGCCGATATTTTCGACGCCCTGGTCGCTACCCTGAGCGACACGCGGCTCGAGCCCGACCTTCCGGATCTGCTGTGGTCGACGGTCAACCTCTTCCATCGTGCCACAGATCGCATCGTCCGGCAGCTCGACGATAATGAGCAGGCCCAACGCAGGAGCCAGCGCGAGCAGAACGGCTCGGAAGTACGCTCGGTCGAGCTCGAGCGCTTGACGGCAGAAGGCATCACGCTGATCGAACGCCGCAACTGCTTGGAGCTCTTCCGCGATCAGGCCATCGAACTCTTTGAGGTCCACACCGGCTCATCCTGGCGCCCTCGATCGGGATCACTGGTCAACCATCGCACGCTCACGGCGGCGATGATCGACTCCCGCGACTTCATCGCAGCCAAGCGCCGCGCCGAAACCGAGGTCATGCTGCCTCCCGGACCGAAGGTCGCACTGACCGGCGGCTTCGACTGCAACGACCACCGCTTGATCTGGGATCGTCTCGACAAGGTTCACGCCAAGCATCCCGACATGGTCTTGATCCACGGCGGCTCGCCAAAGGGCGCCGAGCTGATCGCCTCCAAATGGGCGACCACCCGCAAGGTCCCACAGATCGCTTTCAAGCCGGACTGGACGAGGCACGCGAAGGCAGCACCGTTCAAGCGCAACGACGCCATGCTCGAACTCCCGCCGATCGGCGTCATGCATTTCCCGGGCACCGGAATCCAGGACAACCTTGCCGACAAGGCGAAGCGCCTCGGGATCGCCGTTTGGAAATTCGGCGCCTCGTGAGCGCCGACCTGCCATCTTCCACACCACCGAGGCGGAGTTGCATCGCCGCAACTCCGCCTAGTTTCGATTGCATATCCAAGACTGCGCCGTGGTGGTGGTGGAAGGCGCAACCATATCCCCTTTGCATATGGAGCCACCACCATGCTCGCCTTTGGACCTCTCCTGAACTTCGCTGGCATTGGCTTGTTCTGCTGGCTGATCTTCACGCTGGCGGTATACGCCCTGCCATTCTTTGTCGGACTCAACGTCTTCCTAATGGCATTGCACGGCGGCGCCGGCATCCTCGGAGCGCCGCTTGCTGGCATTGCTGCCGGCGGGATAACACTCGCGATCGGTCAAAGGGCCTTCGCAATGACACGCTCTGGGATCATCCGTGCCATCATTGCCGCCCTGTTTGCTGTCCCGGCGACGCTTGCTGGCTATCAGGTCGTATTTGTGATGTCGCAAGTCGGCGTGCCATCATTGGCTTGGCGTGAGATCTTCGCCTGTCTCGGCGCGATCTTCATTGGCGGCGCGGCGTGGACGCGGTTGACCATCTTCACCGAGGGCCGCCCGCTCGATTCGGGCACGGAGGCCAGGAGAGATCCTCAACCAGTTCTCTCAGCCGCAGCGCATCAGCAATGATCCTGTGCCATCTGCATGTCGAACTTGTCGACTACAGCAGCACGCCGACGGGTCATCGAGCTTGAGCGAAAGGTAGTCGCGACCCTCCTCGCAACACTTCGATAAGATGGCAGTGATTGCGTCCGGTGCCCATAGATGCGGCGCTGGAGCCGTTCGTTCGCGGTTGGCCTTGTACTGACGATATCGCCCTTTTTCTTCCTTCGTTTCTTTTCCTACGCTGAATCGTTTCGACCTCTTGCCGAGCCGAACCGAAGCCCGCCATCTTCTCTCGGATTTGTGGTTCAGCACGCGACGCACGTGGCCTCTTTGATGGCTCGATCTGGCCGAAGACCGGCTGCGCCTCGATCGTCTGAGCCGCAACGCTGTCGACACGACTTTCTTCCCCTGGGCTAACGCCCATTCCTCGCGAGGCAAGAAAGTCGCTACGACAGCGTCCTCCGCTGCGCTCCAGCCCTTCGGGTGCGTCGCCGATCGCCTTCGGCCTGTAGATCGCCATCGAGGCCGCGGTGGTCGCGGGCTCGAAACACAAACAGGTAGAGTAGGCGTGCAGCGCCATACCGCCTCGCGGCGGCTGGTTTCTGCACGCCTCTCGCCGAACCGGACGTGCCAGTTTCCCGGCATCCGGCTCTCCATGCGCGACTTACGTCGCGGGTGTCGTCAATCCGGCGAGGTGGTTGGGCGCGTTCCACGACGCCGCCACATGTGTGCGGCCTCGCGGTTCAGGCGAGTCATCCCAGCCGTTCGTGATCATGATGCCTCGCCACGGATACGGCATGGTGCCGCCCGTGGCGAAGCTGCGAAGTCGCACGTGTCCCTCGCCCCAAACAAGTTTACGCTCGTTTGTTTCGCTGGATACACGATAGCGACGCAGTGTCCGCCACGCCGCTTTGCGATGCTTCTTGCGCAGCCAGCGCAACACCCGGTTCGACAGCCACCAATCCAGCTTGCTGAACTCGCGTGAAGCTCCCGTGGCGTGGCGGTAGTAGGTCCGCCAACCAAGGATGATCGGGTTGAGCTCTCGAATGAGCTGGGTCAACGACTCTCCTGTTGGATAGGTCGTGATCCGAGCCTTGATCGCGTCTCGCAATCTCTGCACTTTCCCTTTCGGAATGTACAGATTCCCGACACGATGCCTGGTACGGAGCGCCGTCGTCTGGATGATGCGATAGCCGAGGAAGTCGAACCCATCCGCGACACCGGTGATCAAGGTTTTCTCAAGGGATAGCTCCATGCGAAGCTCCTGCATGAGGAACGTCGCAAGTTTGTCGCGCTCGGCCATGGCCTCGTCCGCCGTGCCCGTAACCAGAATAACGAAGTCGTCCGCGTAGCGGGCGATCTGGAATGTCGGGCGTCCCCGTTTGCGGTCATAGTGCCGCCTGTCAGCGGCATTCTGCAGCCGTTCGCGGGGTCGTGGTGTCCATCGTCCGTATCGCTCGTCGAGGGACGTCAGATAGACGTTCGCCAAGAGCGGCGACAGGACACCGCCTTGCGGCGTGCCTGTGATAGGATGACGGACCGTGCCTTCGACCAAGATACCTGCTTTCAGGAACGCGAGTACGAGCCGCAGGACCTTGCGATCCCCGATGCGGCGGCGCGCCCGCTCCATCAGCAGATGATGATCAATGGCGTCGAAACAGCCCTTGATGTCGCCTTCGATGACGAAGCGGACCGGTGATGGTCCGTGGATCGTCGGGTGCAGATGTTTCTGCACTACCGCAAGCGCATCGTGGGTGCTCCGTCCACGCCGGAACCCAAACGAAGTCGGGTAGAAGTCCGCCTCGAAGATGGGCTCCAGAACGAACTTGAGAGCCATTTGCACCAGTCGATCTTTCAGCGTCGGGATGCCGAGCGGGCGGAATCGTCCCGGCTTGCCTGCCTTCGGAATCAACCGTTGGCGAACAAGTTCGGGCTTATAGATTCCAGTGCGCAGCTCCTCGCGGATTTCCTCGAGAAACTGTGTTACGCCACCGGGCCGCTGTTCGATCTTGTGCCGCGTCATCCCGTCCGTGCCCGGCGTTTGGCTCCCCTTGTTGCGGGCAAGCCTCTGCCAAGCATGGCCGAGAGTGCGGCGATCACACACCAGATTGAACAAGTCGGCGAACCCCTTTTCGGGGGCCGCGTTGCTCCACCTATACAGCTTGCGCTGCATGTCGAGGACAAACGCGGTATTCACCGCGTCGGGCTTCATGTGCCCACCTCCTGCCGGCTTGCTGTACTTACTGTCTCCCTTTGCCATGTGGACAGCTTTCCCGTCCTCGGACTACTACGGAGACTCCGCCCCCCGCGATGACATTCATCGGTCATCTCGATCATCTTCGACTTGGAAGTCGAAGAAATCATCGCGAGGTTCCCAGGTTCACTCAATGATCCCTCGTCCGTTGTAGGAGCCGACTCTACCCCGTGTGGATTCCGAGCTTTGGCCACCGCAGGCTGGGCCAAAACTTGGCGCGCGGTGATCCGCACGTCCCTGATCCGCGTCTCATCAGCGCGGATCGGCGCTCCACCGACCTTGCGGTCGTCCCACCCACTTCCGGTTTGGTGAGGTCCATGTTCTACCGGGGCTTCTACCATCGGTTCGGTTACCCTTTCCGTGACGGACACGCTCGCCGGACTGGCCAAGGGCGGAAGTCCCCAGCCATCCGGCTTTGACGGGTTCTGCTGATGTATGGCGCGCCGGAGACACCCGGCTTGCCTCACCCGTCAGCTTCGCTCCCCGCGCCGCGGCGCGTTGAGGGCAGGGTCTTCCACCCTGCGGGGCATTGAATGCGCGTGTCGGATCCCACCCGACACTCCTGGCGCACGAGAAGTGACATGGCTACCATCGGCATTTTCAAGAAGGTCGGCAACGATTTCCAGGGCGAGATCAACACTCTGAACCTGAGCAAGGCCGTTCGAATCGTCGCCGAGCAGAACCGCTCTTCCAACGAGAACGCACCCAGCCACCGCGTCTTTGTGGGCCGGGCCGAGATCGGTGCAGCCTGGTCCAAGCGCTCGGAGGAAGGCCGCGACTATCTCTCGCTCAAGCTCGACGATCCTTCCTTCACCGCGCCGATCTACGCGAACCTGTTCGACGACGAGGGCGGCGAAGGCTATACCTTGCTGTGGTCGCGGCCGCGAAAGAACGGCGAGTAAGCCTTACTCCACCAAGCCCCGCCCGAGGAAATCGGGCGGGGTCCTTGTTGCCGCTCAAAGATCGGCCACCGCGAATACGTCGCAGTGGTGACGGTTCCTCATTGATCTTGTTTGTCTCGTCGTTGTTCAACGCGCGACGACCTGGCTCTTGGCGATATGGGGTATCAGAGACCATCGCGATAGATAGAGCTGGCCGGCTCGACAGACGACGTGGATGGTCGGATTCTGAGGTAAACAACCCCCGATACTTCAACTGTTCGACGAGGGGCGCGCTCTTTTTCGCTCGGTACTGTCGGTCGACGGCCGTTTCAGGAGATCCGAGGCTTCCACACCGAGGACGCGGGCCAGCTTGTCCACGATGTCGATCGTAGCCGAGTAAATCCGTCGTTCCAGTGAACTGACATAAGTGCGGTCGATCTTCGCGCGGTGCGCCAGCTCCTCCTGCGAGAACCGCCGCGCGCGCCGCAGCCTTCTCAAATTCTGTGCCAATATCTCTCGAATATCCATGATCGAGAGAGCAGCGCCTTGAAGAGTATTTCACCACGGAGTATCCTCTACAAACGGTCACTGAGCCCGCGTAACGGAACCCGCGATCCAACGATTCTTTAATCTCTGAAGCGCACAAAATCCTGTAGACCACTCGGGCTGGTCGGTACGACAATAGCTCAAGTGCAGCTAGGGTTCGCCAGATCGAAGCTTCTCGTGCAATAGGAGTTTCATGCGTGCCGCCGCTTGATCCTGAAGTTTCAGACTTAGCCCCTGATGAGCAGGCGCTGACGCCCTATGACCAGCGACACGCCGTCACCTATCTTCGTCTCCTCGATGCCGAAAAAGACAACGCCGACTGGCGAGAAGTAGTGCGTATTGTTCTTCGCATCGACCCGACCTCCGAGCCCGATCGCGCTCGCCGTGCCTACGACAGCCATCTGGCTAGAGCGAAATGGGTTGCGCGCCATGGTTATCGTGAGCTCCTCGCGCGGGGATGGCCGAAGAGTGAACAATGAAGTTTGTTTGAAACAAACGTGACATCTTGTTGACGCGCAATCGAAAAAGCAAATGGCCTCATTTGCTTTTCCAAATGCCCGCAACTAGAAATAGTCACAATTATCGTGCTGCAATTCACTATCGTTAGTGCAGTGCAGTGGGAAGTAGTATGTCAGGCGTTGATTGGAAATCAGAGCAAGATTACGCAAATTTCGAAAAAGCAGAAACGGCCGACATTGCCTGGGAATGGCTCCGCCGCGATCGAGAATACGAGCGGGACTTCAGCAATCTGACGGGCGCCGCGCGATCCGGCGGAATGACGCACGAGTTCCGGAATAAATGGGGGTTGTCTTTTCGCAGCTGATCCGGAAAAAGCTTTCGATCGACAAGCGATATTCTGGGCCCCCGAGGCTCTCTCGACCGTCCTGTCGCTGCGGGAAACCGTCGCGCCCAGCGATGTCGGGCAACGTCCTCTTGACTTGACCATGGTAGCGACCGGCGAATTTCGTCAGGGACTGGATGGGTGGCATGCCATCGTGCCAATGGCAGGTGCAATCCACCGGCTTTACCTGCCGGCAATGCCTGTCGGAGGCTCGCCGCTTTCCGTCGAATTGCCGCTCGACGCCAATTTCGACATACGACTTCAGGCGGCACACCGATTTTGGTCCGCCATCGAGGGACGCCGTCCTGGTGCGCCGCCTCTTGCGCTTTCTTACCAACGTCGCCGGCGCTTCATACTAATTATGAGGGCCCTCGATGCTTGGCTGGCGGAACATACTTATCGTGAAATCGCAGAGGGCTTGTTCGGCAAGGAGCGCGTTCTTGGCCGCTCCTGGAAGGATCACGATCTTCGCAGCCTGACCGTCCGCCTGGTCCAGAGCGGCATCGCTCTGATGCGCGGCGGCTACCGTGCGTTGCTGCGCCCCACATCTCGGAAGAAATAGCTCCGCCCTTCTTTGGGGGTGCCGAAAACACACCCCCTCAATTTCGGCATCCCCCTTTGAGGCTCCATTCCGCCATTGTGTCCGTTGACGCGCCGGCCACCTCGCCGGCGTTCCAGATCATCACGGAGCCCTTCATATGTCGGATCCGAACACCGGAATGCCTCACCGATACTTGCGGACTGCCGAAGCAGCGCGATTCCTCAGCCTTTCTCCCCGCACTCTGGAAAAGCACCGGATCTATGGCACCGGTCCCGCTTACCGGAAGATCGGCGGACGCGTCGTTTACGCCGTCGCCGATCTGAACGCGTGGGCCGACCTCGGCACCAGAACGTCAACCAGCGATCCCGGTGCAGCGACGGTCCTTGCGGCAAAGCGGCACGCTCGCATCCCGTATGCGGGCAAGGAGCGTCGCTGAAGCATGCGCGAAGACAAGAGTTGCGGTGCAGCTGGTCGTCGACCGCGACGGCTTCGACGCGCAATTCCGCGAGCGTGGCCGGCTGATTTGAAAATCGCGACCCGTCTTCACTTCGTTTCGGGCAGCTATTCAACAGCAAGGAAGTCTCCATCATGAGCGATCTCACGACAGTAGAGCTATTATGGCTTGAAAAGCGCATAGAGAACCGGATTCGGTTCGGCAATCCGATGTCGGAACGGATCCTGAGCGGAAACCGCCGCGTCCTGTCCTTCACGCCCGGCAGCATCTTCGCCTTCGTACGCTGGACGTCCAATGACTTCGGTGCCATCCTGTCCCGCATCGACATCCTGCGCGCCGCGACGCCCGGGCGGCCCTACTCGACGGTCCCCTGGATCAGTCCCGGCGGCGAGAGCCTGCTGCGGCTATCAAGCTGGCCGAAAGTCGAGCGGGTGCTGCAAACGATCGATGCAGTCGAAGCACTCGGCATCAATCCAGCCGATGCGGCGCCCGATTATTGGCACCACGTGCACAACCGCTTGTCGGTCAATGAAACGCCCCGACCTTATACCCGGTCGCGCCATCAGGTCTGGCTCCGTCGCCGACGAATTGCATCATGAACGGTCGCTACAGCATAATCTTTGCGGCGCTCGCGGCAGTTGCTTCTCTCGTCTCCACGATCGGAGGAGCGACGCCACGCTACATCTGGAACGCATCGAACAGCGTTCCGATCGGCCTTTATCGCGTCGCGCCGGCCGGCAAGTTCACCGTCACCGAGCTTGTCGCCGTTCAGCCGCCCGATCCCCTCGCAGCCTTCCTTGATCTGAACGATTATCTTCCCTCCGGGCTTCCGATGCTCAAGCGGATCGCGGCGCTGCCAGGACAGGTCGTGTGCCGAATCGGGCTCACCATCACCGTCGACAGCCTTGAGATGGGACAAGCACGCGAGCGCGACGGTCGCAACCGCCCGCTGCCGGCCTGGCAAGGGTGCCGCATCATTGGCGAAGACGAGATATTTGTCATGAACTGGCAGTCCACCGACTCCCTCGACAGCCGATATTTCGGACCGCTGCCTGCATCCGCAGTTATTGGTCGGGCTCTTCCGGTGTGGACCGACGAGGAATAATCGCGCGCGATATTCGCGACCACTCGTCCGCTTCGCCACCCCCGGACGGCCGCCGGTCCTTCCTTCCCGGTCCGTTTTCAAGCCGAAGACAACACGTGAGTCTGCAGTCCCAGAGTCATTTCAGCGCATTGCCGCGGTCGACCAATTGCCCTGCTCCATGCCATCAACAGCAAGCCCATTGAACAATCGCGACGTTCGCCCATCATGCCATTGCTCCGCTCGGGGGATCATTCAAGGGGATGTTCCGCGCGTTGGGACAGTTCTTTGACTTTCGGGTTTGCTACTGAAGGACCCTCGCTTGCGGATTCCGACGAAGTCGCCCAGGCGTACCGATATGAAGTCGCCCGTGGATTCCGAGACGATGTCGCCCACCTTTCCGATTTGATCTCGCCCAGCGGCGAGGCGTTCTGGCCGGCTGGTTCTCTGGCATCGGTCAAGCCGCGCGGTCAATCTGGAATCGCGACTTCAACCTTTTTTCTTCTTCTGCGGTTGCTGTGGGCATGTGGACAACGCGATTGCGTTGTCCAAGCGCAGCGGCATGTCCACGGCGCTCAGGTCTTTCGGGCGGATTGCCGAGTTCGGCGCAGGCTCTCACCGGTGAGGTCGAGCCGATGGGCATTGTGGACGAGGCGATCGAGCACGGCGTCGGCATAGGTGGGATCTCCAATGAGCAGATGCCACTGGTCCACGGGGAGCTGGCTGGTGACGATGGTGGAGCGATGACCGTAGCGATCTTCGAGGATTTCCAGGAGGTCGTGACGGGCGCCGGCATCGAGCGGCTCGAGCCCCCAATCATCGAGGATCAGCAGATCGACACGGCCAAGGCCGCGCAACAGGCGTGGGTGACGACCGTCGCCGCGGGCGAGCGCCAGATCGTCGAACAGGCGCGGGACGCGTTGATAGAGCACGGAGCGATTGTCGCGACAGGCCTTGTGGCCGAGCGCCGAGGCGAGCCAACTCTTGCCGACGCCTGCCGGGCCGCAGATCAGGAGATTGACGTGGTCGTCGATCCAACGGCCCTCGACAAGCTTGGCGAACAGCGGGCGGTCGAGACCGCGCGGGGTGCGGTAGTCGATGTCCTCGACGCATGCCTGCTGGCGCAGCTTGGCGTAGCGCAGGCGAGTGGCGAGCCGTTTGTCGTGCCGCAGCGAGGCTTCACGTTCGAGCAGCAGAGCAAGCCATTCGGCGTGACCGAGGCTGCCAGCCTCACCGGCGGCTTCGATGTCGGCGAAGGCCTTGGCCATGCCGTGGAGGCCGAGGGCGTTGAGGCGGTCGAGGGTCGGATGGGTGAGCAAGGGACGGTCTCCTAATTGTAGTAGCGCGGTCCGCGGATGTTGGCATGCAGGATCGGCGCATCGTCCGCGGAGCGCTGGTGAGCGGGACGCCGATCGAGATTGTTGGCGAGGATCGACTTGACCGAGCCATAGGTGCGCGCGCCGATGTCGATCGCCCGCGCAGCCGCCGCGTCCAGCCGTTCGCGCCCATAGGAGGCGGCGAGCCTGAGGATGCCGAGGCAGGCGCGGAAGCCTTGTTCGGGGTGCGAGCGCTCGTCGAGAATGAGGTCGCACAATGCGCTGGTTGCCGGCCCGATCGCGGCGGCGTCCTGACGGATACGCCCGATAGTCCAGCCGGCGTAGCGCCGATGGCTGGAGGCCATGTGCTCCGGCACGGTGGTGTGCTTGTGATTGCCACTCATGCGCTGATGCGCGGCAATCCGCTCGCCCTTGTGGAAGATCTCGACGGTGCGGGCGGTGAACCGCACCTCGACCTCGGCACGCGCGAAGCGATGCGGAACGCTGTAATAATGCTTCTCCACCTCGACGTGGTAGTCGAGGCTGACGCGGCGGATCCGCCACTCGGCGAGCACGTAGGGGCTCGCCGGCAACGGCTTGAGCGCCGGCCGGTCGATCTCCTCGAGCAGCCGGCGGCGCGTCACGCCGAGCCGCCGGATCGGCCGCTCCTCGTTGAGCCTGGTGAGCAACTCGCCGATCGCTGCGTTGACCTCGGCGAGGCTGTAGAAGACGCGGTGGCGCAGGCGACCGAGCAGCCAGCGCTCGATGATGAGGACGGCCTGCTCGACCTTGGCCTTGTCGCGCGGCTTGCGAGGTCGCGCCGGCAAGACGGCCGTGCCGTAATGCGCGGCCATCTCCGCATAGGTGCGATTGATCTGCGGGTCGTAGAGGCTCGCCTTGATGACTGCGACTTTGGTGTTGTCAGGCACCAGGAGCGCCGGGACGCCGCCGATCGCCGCGAAGGCGCCAACATGGGCGCTGATCCAGTCGGCGAGCCCCTGCGTCCACGTCGCCTGCGCGTAGGTGAAGCTCGAGGCGCCGAGCACGGCGACGAAGATCTGCGCCGTCCTCCGCTCGCCGGTGAGGCGGTCGACCACCACCGGCACGCCGTCGCCCGCGTAGTCGACGAACAGCTTGTCACCGGCCGCGTGCGCCTGGCGCATCGTCACCGACAGGCGTCCCTCCCAGGCGCGGTAAAGCTCGCAGAAGCGCGAGTACCGGTATCCGCCGGGCTCGGCGCCGATGTACTCCTCCCACAGGATCGACAGCGTCACGTGCTTGCGCTTGAGCTCGCGGTGCACCGCCGCCCAATCGGGCTCGGCGATGCGGCGATGACCCTGCCGGTTACCGTTGCCGGTCTTGGCGAACAGGCGGGCCTCCAGGGCCGCGTCCGTGAGTTCGTCGGGCAACGGCCAGCTCAGGCCTGCGGCCTCGAACCGCCGGATGGTCAGCCGCACTGTCGAGGGCGCCGCGCCCATCCGCCGAGCAATCTCGCGGCTCGGCAGCCCAGCCGCCTTCATCCTGATCACATCGCGCACACGGCGCATCGCAAGCCTCTCCGTCGGCATCCAGGGTCCCCCTTCGCAAAGCCGAAAGGTTGACCCTATGGGAGCCAGAAGAGGTCTCGTCACCCCGGGTTCGCTCTTGCGATACCCGGGCGACATCATCCCGGAATCGTGGGCGACATCATCTCGGAACGGGTGGGCGACTTCAAATCGGAATGGTGGGCGAGATCATCTCGGAATCCTGGGCGACATCGATCGGAATCCGCACCCTCGCTCACGCGGCAAGAGTTCGCGGAGGAGTGCGATATTAACGTGCTGAAGTCATACGGGCGATGCCTTCGGCCCGCGCTCTACTCGTCGCTTCGCTCCTCACCGAGCCACCCTACGGGTGTCTCGGCCCTCCGGGTAACGATCGCTATCGCAAACGCTCGCTTCGCTCGCAAACAGTGGGGGGCTTCGCAACTCAACTACCAAAGTCGCGGCGGCTCTTTCGCAATGAATCGGCCACCAGCGGACGTGTTCGGGCAGGCGCTATTGGATGATCCACCGCAATGACCCAAACTGCATTTTGTCGCAAATCGCCGCGAGTACCGAGAGTCTGTTGGCTTGGAAGTTGGGCCCTGGGAACCAGCGACCGAGGAGGGCAAGATAAAGCGAACTGGTGTTCGCGAACTTGCCGACATGTTAGCCATCCAGAAAGCTTTGTCTGCACATTGGATTTTTGGAATCGCCACGGCTGGCGGTTAACAACGTTTCATCGAGGCCGGATGGCGCCCTTCGAGCTTGACGAGGAATTTCAACGGGCCAAGCGATGGCGCTTGCGAACTTCAACCAAAGGGTCCCCGCTTCTTATTCGATCTCGTGCGCGTCATTACGATTTTCTACAATCGAAGTCTCGCGGCTCTTGCGCGCGTCGGATCGGATGAGGATCGTCAGCTCATGGCGACCGATCAGAGCGACGATTTTCATGTGCGCCCCGGACGCGTCGGCAGCCGGGGGACCCGGATCAATCCGCGTGGTAGTCTGCGGTCTCAGCCTTTCCCCAAGCAGGTCCAGGTGGCCGTCAGAAGGGCCGGTGGGGATCCTAACAGGATTGGACGCGGACCGGTTGGCGGCGAAGGGCGCGGAGGGACAAGAATCGGTCGGTTCAATGCGCGAGGTCGGGGCGCGAAGCTCGTCCCTTTATTCCTTCGTGATGGTGATCAGGGTGGTTGGCAACGGGATTCGAACGGGCGCTTCCGCTCGCGTCGCGTTGCCGTCAAGGCGAGGATAATCAAGCTCAATAACCAGGGACGCAAACGGGGTCTCCGTGGTCCGGAGAGGGCCACGGCATCGAGCAAGGCAGTAGACGCCCATCTTCGCTACCTCGAACGGGATGGGGTCAACCGCGACGGCCAGAAAGGAAAGGCCTATTCGGCCTCTGAGGACGACGCTGATGGCAAGGCATTCGTGGAGCGAGGACGCGAGGACCGGCATCAGTTCCGCTTCATCGTGGCACCGGAAGATCCCAATGAAATGGCCGATCTCAAAACCTTCACGCGCGACCTCATGCGACAGATGGAGACGGACCTGGAGACGCGTCTCGATTGGATCGCGATCGATCATTACAACACCGGCCATCCGCATACCCACATCATCGTCCGCGGTGTCCTAGATGGAGGCGGTATCCTTAATATCTCTGGAGACTATATCGCCCACGGCATCCGTCATCGGGCTTCCGAGTTGGTGACGCTGGAACTCGGACACCAGAGCGAGATCGAGCTTCAGTCCAAATTGAAGACAGAGGTTGCGGCAGAGCGGTGGACCCGGCTCGACAAGATGCTCGCTACCGAGCAGAGCGAAAGAGGAATTGTTGACCTGAGGCCGGGAGGAGGAACGACCTATGCGTTTCGTGAGAACCGCGGGCTCATGATCGCACGGGTCAAGCACCTGGCGCGCTATGGACTGGCGAATGAGATCGAGACGGGGCAGTGGGCTATCTCTGACCGCGCCGAGGTCACCTTGAAGGAGCTTTCCGATCGCAATGATGTCGTCAAGACCATGCACCGAGCCCTCGCAACTCACGGGCTTGAGGAAGAACGCGGCGTCGATCAATACGTCCGTCACGGTGCCCGGCCGAGCGAGAGAGTCACAGGTCGTGTCCTGGCCAAAGGGTTGGTTGGCGATGAGATGGACGAGCGGGTCTATCTGGTAGTCGATGGGATAGACGGCCGCGTCCACCACGTGGAATTTCCCGATGCTTCTCATCTGAAGGACGTTGGCCGCGACATGATCGTGGAGGTGGCGCCGGCCATTTCCGGACCGCGAGCCGCTGATCGCAATATTGCTCTCAACATGGGCGAGAAGGATCAAATCTACCGCCCAAGCCAGCATCTGGGGCGCATCCGCGAGCAATTCGAACGAGAGAGCAAGGATCCGGAATCCTTCGTCCGCTCGCACGTCCGAAGGCTGGAGGCTCTGCGTCGGGAAGGGCATGTCGAACGCCTCGGTGAAGATCAATGGAAGGTCCCCAGCGACATCGTCGAGCGCGGCCTGGCCTATGATCGCACCAGAGGTGGTGAGGGTCCGAGGATCACGACCCTCTCGCCGCAAAATCTTGAGCGACAGATTGCCAGTGACGCCGCCACCTGGCTCGATCGGGAACTAACGGCTCGGGAGCCTCTGGTCATCGCTGACGGCGGCTTTGGCCGCGATGTCAGGGACGCGCTCCATCGCCGCGCCGAGCACCTCGTCAAAATGGGTTATGCCACATTAAGACTAGGTACCATCCAGGTCCCGGCTCAGGCAATCGCAAATCTTGAGCAGCGCGAGGTGGAGCGCGTCGGCCGTCAAATGGCTGCCGAGCGCGGCCTGACGTTCACGCCTAGCAAGGCGGGTGAATATGTCAGCGGCCGGCTCACTGGCGCTGCCTCTCTTGCAAGCGGACGTTTCGCTATGATCGAGGACGGGCTGGGCTTCCGACTGGTACCTTGGCAGCCGGTTCTCGAAAAGCGCATCGGTCAATTCATTACCGGCATTCGACGCGAGTCCGGCGGCATCGAATGGGAATTTGGAAGGAAACGTGGGTTGGGATTGTAACCGGGGGCGGGACTTGCACTGATTTGCGAGCGGTAGCGTCCGCCAAAATGAGCTTGATCCGATTTCTACGCTCCGATCCGAAGGCGTACGCCTGAAGGCGAATTCATCTTGAACGGTCGCGAACACCTTGCACCTTGCACTCATGTCTTCGACCAAGGTGCTTTGGGGCCAAACCTGCGTCGTGCTTGGCATCGTACTCCTGACGATGTGGGCGGCGACACAATGGGTTGCCTGGAAGTTGGGCTTTCAGCCGCGGTTGGGCCCACCATGGTTTGAGCTGGTTGATGGGTTGCCCATCTATTATCCACCGGCGTTTTTCTGGTGGTGGTACGCGTATGACGCCTACGCGCCAAGAATATTTCTGCAGGGCGCCTGCATCGCGGCATCGGGCGGCATCATCTCGATAGTCGTTGCCTTTGCAATGTCGATCTGGCGGGCGCGCGAGGCAAAGACGGCCGCGACCTATGGTTCGGCGCGTTGGGCGGCGGCTTCAGAACTGCGGGCCGCGCAGCTCATGGACCAGGATGGCGTCGTGCTCGGCCGGTTCGGCCGCCATTACCTTCGCCACAATGGACCAGAGCACGTCCTGTGTTTCGCGCCGACCCGGAGCGGCAAGGGCGTCGGCCTTGTCATTCCGACTCTGCTGACCTGGCCAGGCAGTTGTGTTGTTCACGATATCAAAGGAGAGAACTGGAATCTGACCTCAGGTTTTCGCGCCCGGCACGGCCGGGTCCTGCTGTTCGATCCGACCAACCGAAGCTCTGCCGCCTATAATCCACTTTTGGAGGTCCGCCGCGGAGAGTGGGAGGTCCGCGATGTCCAGAACATCGCGGATGTGCTCGTGGATCCCGAAGGAGCGTTGGAAAAGCGCAATCACTGGGAGAAGACAAGCCACTCGCTTCTGGTAGGCGCCATCCTGCATGTGCTTTACGCGGAGGAGGACAAGACACTCGCCGGGGTTGCCAATTTCCTGTCCGATCCGCGGCGGCCGATCGAGGTCACATTAAATGCCATGATGACGACAGCGCATCTTGGCGGATCCGGTCCACATCCCGTCATTGCCTCAGCCGCACGCGAGCTCCTGAACAAGAGTGAGAACGAGCGCTCTGGCGTCCTATCGACGGCGATGTCATTCCTCGGTCTCTACCGCGACCCCGTCATAGCGCAGGTGACGCGATGGAGTGATTGGCGAATCAGCGATCTTGTCGAAGCCAAGCGGCCAGCCTCGTTATATCTGGTCGTACCGCCGTCGGACATCAGCCGGACCAAGCCGCTGATACGCCTGATCCTCAATCAAATCGGCCGGCGATTGACGGAGGATCTGGATGCTCAAAGGCGTCGGCATCGGCTGCTGCTGATGCTGGACGAGTTTCCCGCTCTTGGGAGGCTCGACTTCTTCGAGTCGGCGTTGGCGTTCATGGCGGGTTATGGGCTGAAAAGCTTCCTGATCGCCCAGTCGCTCAATCAGATCGAGAAGGCCTACGGTCCGAACAATTCCATCCTCGACAACTGCCATGTCCGCGTCTGCTTCGCGAGCAACGATGAGCGGACCGCGCGGCGCATTTCGGATGCGCTGGGAATGGCCACCGAGCTGCGTGCCATGAAGAACTATGCTGGTCATCGGCTCAGTCCATGGCTGGGACACCTCATGGTATCAAGGCAGGAAACCGCGCGTCCCTTGCTGACGCCGGGTGAGGTCATGCAATTGCCGCCTGACGATGAGCTGATCCTGGTTTCTGGATGCTCGCCGATCCGCGCCAAGAAAGCGCGCTATTTCGAAGACGAGCGTTTCCGCGAGCGCGTCACGACTCCCGCGAAGCTTGATGAAAATCCAGGGCGTCGCGAGGCACGCCATGATGACTGGAGCGGCCTGCACCGGCCTGTCGCGGATATCGCTGAAGCCAGACCAATAGTTCAACACCAGCCTGCCGAAACTAGCAATGATCCAGCCAACGGTGGCCTCCGGCGGGAGCCGGAGCTTCTCCAACATGAAGAAGTCGCACCAGAACCCAGTCCAGCGAAGGCCGAATTCGATTTTGCTGACGAAGAGGCGGATGACGAGGTCCAACGCGCGGCGACATTGAGAAAGCAGGGGGCGGATATCGCCCGCCAGGCAGCGATGGATCCTGGCGACGGCCTCGGCCTATGAGCTAAGAGATGAGGACCAAACACACATTTCGTCTGCCGCCCGAGCTTGCAAGGCAACTCGCCGACTATGCCGGTCGAAAGCGGGTGCATCAGGCGTTCGTCGTCGAGACGGCACTGGCCTCGTTTCTGTCGCCCGACAATTCCGAGAGAATGGAAGCCGCTCTTGGAAAACGGCTTGACCGGTTGACGCGACAGGTCGAGCGGCTCGAACGTCATGTCACGATCTCCAATGAAGCGGTCGCTCTATTCGTGCGGTTTTGGCTGACCGCAACGTCGCCTGTACCTGAGGCCGCACTTCCTGCTGCGCAAGCCAAGGGGCGCGAACGTTACGAACGGTTTGTCGAGGCGTTGGCGCGAAGGCTGGCCAAGGGCCAGAGCCTGGCACAGGAAATATCAGTGGATGCCGAGCCGCACGGTAAGCAATCGAGCGAGCCTGGTTCGGCTTGATTGACCTCGCCATTCCTTTCTTTTGCTGCGCCAAACTACGATCGATATCTTCGTTCGCTTGAAAGCAACGCCGATGAGGCCTTTTTCTTATTTCGTTCAGGATTGATCACCTGATCTCGTGCCGGTCGGCCCGGTGCAAATGATCAGTGTGTCCTTGGCGAATAGGAAGATGGTCATGCAGCTCCAGAGCGAACTCGATATGCAGGCTAGCCACGCAGAAGTGGACGCTTCGCCGGTTTCCGCGCGTAGGCCTAAGCGGAGCCGCAAGGTGACCGTCAGGCTTACCGAGGAGCTGTATAATCGATTTTCCGCTGCAACTGAACGTCCTGGTGTCGGCAAGAGCATGGTCGTGGAAGCCGCCCTTGAACGCTTTCTGAGCGTAGCCCCCTCGATTGAAGATACCGTGAGGGACCGGTTTGACGACATGGACGATAAGCTCGATCGCCTTGAGCGAAACATGCGGATCATGGCGGAAACCGTCGCGCTGCATGCCCGGTATCACCTTTCAGTCATGCCATCGCTCCCGCAATCGCGGCAGCAGGAAGCGGCTCGTCTCGGCGACGAGCGCTTCAAGGTTCTGGCCGAGCAGGTCGACCGGCGGGTTCGGCAGGGCCAGCCTTTGATGCAGGAGACGATCGACCGCCTCGATTCCAGCGACTGCGAAGCCAACGAGATCTCGCGCCGCCAAAATCAGGTACACAGAGATCAGGGATCTGCTGCGGAAGAGGTTGATATCAATCCCGAATCGTTCGCTGCCGCCGGGGAGGGCGGCGGCAATATGTACTTTCGCGAGCGTCCAGGCGCGTTCAGCCGGCCCGCTTGATACTGCTGAATATGGAAAGCCTAACCCGCAGCCGAGACCTATCGATTCCGACTCAGAGTCGACAAGGGAGGCAGAGGTCTCCCAGAAGTCCCTACCTGCGAAGTGGTGCCTGATTTTCTCAGTCTTTCTGCCTTTCGCCGCGGGTTACTACCTTGCCTACCTGTTTAGGACGATCAATGCCGCGATATCGCCGGCATTGGCCTCCGACTTCGGGATTGACGCCGCAGAGATCGGGCTGCTCGCGTCGGTCTATTTCCTGGTCTTTGGCCTCGTCCAGATCCCAATAGGGGCATTTCTGGATCGATTTGGGCCGCGTCGAGTCCAGGGTGTGCTGCTGGTCATCGCGGCCGGCGGCGCTACGCTGTTCGGTACCGCATCGAGCTTTCCAGAGCTTCTTGTGGCGCGCACCATGATTGGACTCGGCGTTGCCGGCTCGTTGATGGCGGGACTGAAGGCCGTCGTCACCTGGTTTCCGAAAGAGCGCGTCGCGCTCATGAACGGCTGGATGATCATGTTGGGATCTCTGGGAGCGGTCACAGCCACGGCGCCAACCGATTGGTTGCTGAATTGGATTGGCTGGCGAAGCCTGTTCGAAGTCCTGACCATTGGGACGGTCGCGGTAGCTGGACTCATCTATATGATTGTTCCGGAACGGGTCGAGGATTCAGAGATCGTTACATCAGCTCTAAAGCCATTTACCTTGTGGTCGGTCTATTCAGATCCGCGATTCCTGAGGGTTGCACCGCTGTCGGCGGCCTGCATCGGCTCGTCTTGGGCGTTGCAGTCATTGTGGGCCGCAGCCTGGCTTACGGACGTAGAAGGATTCGACCAACAGAGCCGCGTCCATCAAATGTTCCTTATGGCGGTTGTACTTAGCTTTGGAGCCTTGTTTGTCGGTGCCATGGCCGATCGTCTACGCAAACACAACATAAGAACGGAAATCCTGTTGGCGGGCGTGGGAGGACTGTTCGCGGTGGCCGAACTTGCGCTGATTTTGCGCCTCCCGCTGCCGTCACTTCTGCCTTGGTCCATGGTGTCGATCGCCGGCGCCGCAACCGTACTAAGCTTCGCGGCCATCGCCGACTATTTCCCCAGGCAATTTGCCGCGCGCGCCAACGGCGCTCTCAACCTCTTGCACTTCGGCTGGGCGTTCTTGGTTCAATACGGCATTGGGATCGTGGTCGGACAATGGCCGTCTCAGGAGGGGCATTATCCGGTAGCCGCGTATCAGGCCGCATTCGGTCTCAGCGTTGCCCTTCAAACGGCCGCGTTGCTGTGGTTTGCGATGCCGTGGATACGTACGTTCGGCAAAAGTTTCTGCCGTCCGTTCGCGCGGCCGCCCAAAGCGCGCGGCATCCCGGCCGGATCCGGAAGGCCAGCCTTCGAGCGGCCCATTTTCGAGGCGTGTGACGGAGTGGATTGGTAAAGGGGCTGCGCGCACTATTGCCAGCATGTCCCCGCCTTCTGAGTGATTGGAACTGCTGCGTTCGCCTTTAGGAACTTTAAAGTGTCATCGTTGCGACTAGCAGACCGTGGACGAGAGCGCCAAATTCTGTTGCAAAGCAAATCGTCCTATCTGCTGTCTTCGGAGATGCGTTTGGCACCTAGCTATCATAAGAAGCTCCGCGGCATTGCCTTCTGGATCAACCCACCCGGTCGAACCGATGGCATCAGGGTAATTGTCACGCTGCAGGCGCTAGCCGGTTTGTCTGGGAAGAGAGACTACGCCGACCTCGAAGACGCGTGGGACGCGTTTGCAGCAGCTCATGATTTGATCGAGAGCGCAGCTCGCATAAAGTATGAGAGAATTAAAGACAGGATAGGCTTATTCGAAGGCACCCCCACCTTTTTGTTAATGACGGGTGACCGGATCTGATGACCAGGAGATGGAAAAGGGAGCTGCGAGAGTGCACAAAAGCGCATCTGGAGTCCAAATGGGCGCGTACGCATTTGTGGACGCCTCAAAGCAGCGTTTGGCCGACACTAACCTGGTCGAAGCTGGCAACATTTCGCTTAACTAAGTAGGCATCGGCGTGAAATAGACGTGAATGCGTAATCGAGAATTTATGCGAATTCTTTCCGTTTCTTGAGCCCTGCGAAATTGGTCGCGTTTCGATACCTCCTGCCGACCAAGTCCCCTCAATTTAGTCTAGCATGCCGGTCGACCGGTTTTGCTGCTTGCGCCGACCGCGTCGGTCTAAGGCGAAGACCGGAATGCCGCGACCCGAGATTTCCGATACCCGTCGTCGCGGCGGTCGCAGGTCCCTGCATGATCAGCCGGGTCGAATACGCGCGTACCTGCTAGGCCCATGATTAGGGTTTGCTTGAAGGCCCGCTCGGCGCCGGCGGATATCAAAGTAACAGGAGGTGTTCCGGTGATCAGCAGCGGTCGAACGCTTGGGCTGCCGTGCCAAAGCTCGAGGCCCACGTGTCCTCCGAGAGTCCAACCAACAACGTGATATTCAGAGAATCCGAGTTATCGACATGCGCAGCACGCGCGCGTAGCCGGAAAGCTGTAAGTAGCTATGGGCCTTTGGGCATCAACGAGCGCCCATGTTCCGGTAAGTCAGGGGCAACTGCGCAAGAGTACCGGTGGCGCATCGGAGGCAAAACAGTCTACACTTCCTCTTTAACTTATCTTCGATCATCATGCTCATTCATGCTATTTAGTCGCCTGGAAGCGAATAAGCTAATGACGAGACGCAATACCGCGATAAGAAAGACCGCCTTCGGGCCGGTTCAGATTGATGAGCAACAGCATACGCACTATAGCTATCGTTGATGACGATTCGAGCATACTGCAGAGTCTCGATCGCCTTTTGTCAGCACACGGTTTCCGCGTTCAGACATTTTCCTCGGCGGAATCATTTCTCGAAGAAATCGTTAAATCCGACGCGGATTGCCTGGTTTCAGACATCAATCTCGGAGGAATGTCAGGTATTGATCTTAAGCGGCGACTAACCTCATTTGGCATCGGTTTGCCTGTCATTTTCATGACAGCGGTTGATAGTTACGCTATCCGCCAGGAGGCATCTAATGTGGGCTGTATCGCTTACCTGAGCAAACCTTTTCCGGCAAAATTGCTGATTGATGCAATCGATAAAGTCCCATGAGAAGATCCGTTGCGCTAGCTAATTAGTTGAGCTTCAAGAGATCATTATATCACTATCGATGGACCGAGCTTTTTGTCCCGACGGCTACGTATGCCGCATTCCGGTACCGAAGCGAAAGAGCCCGTAAAATTACGGATAACTTGTTCTATGGTGCTACCTTACAACGCGCCCAGAGATAGACTCGCTCTTTGAACGAAAGTTTGACTTTTGTTCGAGAGGTAACTTCTTGGATCGGCAGCAACATTACGTACGAAATATTAAGGTGTCCGCGCGACGGTGACGCTGGCCATAGTCCTGCGACACGGTTTGGAAATGCCGGGAAGAAAGCTAACGACATCGCCTGGATCGATGCTGGCGGCGCTGGGGGCTCTGTTCTCAACCGCGATCATCGTGCTTTTTTTCGTCGATTTGCACGGTCGTTACTGGGACAGAATCGCGGCGGCGAAGACCGATGCCCAGAGCTTCGCGAAGATCCTGGCCGAGCATACGGTGCTCACGTTCGACGATATCGATAGAGTTCTGCTCGAAGCGGAAGTCATTCGTCAAAGAAGCCTGTCTAAAAAGGACATCGATCCGGGGGCGGCAAATGCGGCGCTGCGCCAACTGCAAAAAAGCTCGTCTATCCTAGTCGCCGTCGGCTGGACCGACGCGTCGGGAAACGTACTCGCTCATTCCTATGACCACACGCCTTCACGCCCCAACATTTCGGACATGTCCCATTTCATAGTCCAACGAGACCGAGCAGACGACGAATTATTCGTTGCGCCGCCATTTCGCTCGGCGGTCAGCGACAAATGGTTTTCGGCGGCGTCTCGCAGGCTGAACAACGAGGACGGCAGCTTTGCCGGTATCGTGACCGCTCCCTTCGATCAGTCCTACTTTACCAAAATTTATCGTTCCATCGATCTCGGCGCGGGCGGCTCCGTCGCGTTGGTGCATCGCGAGGGGCGGCTACTTGCCCGAGAGCCGGAAAATCGCGAGGCGCTCGGCTTGTCATTGGTGGGCAGCCCATTATTGACTAAGCATCTCCCAGTCTCGGAGACGGGAGCCTACGAGTTGGTAAGCCCAGTGGACGGCATAAACAGAATAGCCGGCTATCAGGCCGTGCGCGGATTGCCGCTGGTGGTCATGGTGACCTACGTCCGTAGCGAGGTGCTGAAGCCATGGTTTAGACACCTCTACACGTTCGGCTTGCTCGTTGTGGCCGCCGTTACCATCATCGCTTTCGGTACAGTTGTACTAGTGCGACAGACGAATACGCTTGCCTACAATACGCGGGCATTGGCGCGGACGAATGCCCATTTCGATGCCGCGCTCAGCAATATGCCTCACGGAATTAGTATGTTCGACGCCACCGAGAAATTGCTGGTCTCAAATAGCCGCTATCGTGAGATTTACAGCTTGACGAACGAGCAGGTCAGGCCTGGCACCCCTTTTGGTCGAATCCTTGCGGATTTCGGAGGTCGGCACGAAGAAACTGACTTCAGTTTCGATACTCTTTTGAAGAGCGCGAAAGAGCGGGCGCCGCATAGGCTCCGACTGGCCGATGGCCGGACAATCCTGATCGTGCGTACGCCAATGAAGAATGGAGGTTGGGTCGCGACCCACGAGGACATCACGGATAAACTTCGTGCGGAAGCGATGCTCATCGCAAACGCCGCAGAACTAAAGCGCGCGAATGAACGCTTCGATATTGCTATCAGCAATATGTCTCAGGGCCTCTGCCTATTTGATTCCGACAAGAACCTCGTGATCTCAAATCGCCGCTATCAGGAGATGTACGACTTGCCCGATCGGCTGCTCGCGCCGGGTACCCCCTTGCGGCAGATTTTGCAACATTACGCAGACCGCGGAGAAACCGGTACCCTTTCCGTTGATCAATATACTCAGGTGATGCCGACCGAATCTAAGCAAATCTACGAACTTGTCGACGGTCGCAAGATATTCATCCAGCGCCAGTCGCTCCTGGACGGCGGCTGGGTCGCTACCCATACGGATATCACTGAGCAGAAGCGCGGCGAGCTGCTTTTGGCCGAAAAAGCAGCGGAGCTCAATCGGATCAACGTTCGTTTCGACGCCGCGCTGAACAATATGTCCCAAGGCCTGTGCATGTTCGATGCAGAACAGAGGGTTGTCGTCTCGAACGCGCGCTACGGAGAAATGTATCATCTCGGCCGGGAGCAGACAAAGCCCGGCACGTCATTGCGGCAAATCCTGCAATACAGGCGGGACAAAGGTACCGATTTTGCCGTGGCGCCGGATGTATACGTCAATGCGAATGTCATGCAAGCAAGCGAAGTGCAGGAGCTTGCGGACGGCCGTGTTATTTCGATCGCCCGTCACTCCATGCCGAACGGCGGCTGGCTAACCACCCACGAGGACATTACCGAACGGGCCCGGAGCGAGAAGCGGATCGCGTTTCTTGCCCAGCATGATTTGCTTACCGGCCTCGCCAATCGCGTTTTGCTCACTGAAAAGCTCGATGACGCCGCAAAGCGGCACTATCGCCATGGCAACACTTTTACCGTTTTGATGCTTGACCTCGATAAGTTCAAGCATGTGAACGATAGCTTGGGCCACCCGGCAGGAGATCAACTCCTGATTGAGGTTGCAAAGCGGCTTTCATCTTCGCTGCGCGAAACGGATGTCTTGGCACGCCTGGGCGGCGATGAGTTCGCCATCATCCAGGAAAACGAAAAGAACCAGAGCGAGGGAGCTATCGCACTCGCGCTAAAGATCATCGCGCTTATCGAACAGCCTTTCGACTTGAACGGCCATCGCGCGAGTATTGGGACCAGTATTGGGATTGCATTTGCACCAGAGCACGGGGCGGATCCGCAGACGCTTCTGAAAAAGGCCGATCTGGCGCTGTACGCGACGAAATCGGCCGGGCGAAACGATTTTCGCGTGTTCGAGCCACAGCTGACAGCGGCTGAAGACCACCAGAAAACAATCGGATCCGAGATACGCGAGGCCCTCTCGCAAAATCAGTTTCAGTTGTATTACCAGCCCATCATCGACGTCCGAACACTCCAAGTGCGCAGTATGGAGGCGTTCGTCCGCTGGCATCACCCTTCCAGGGGTGTTATTTCCCCGGACCAGTTTCTGCCGATTGCCGAAGCGACAGGCTTGATGTTGCCCCTTGGAGAGTGGATCCTTCAACAGGCTTGCACGGATGCAGCGGCATGGCCTTCGCATGTCGGGATCGCCGTCAACGTGTCTGCAGTACAATTTCACAAGGAAAACCTGTTTGATGTCATCCTGTGTGCGCTTGTCGATTCCAGCCTTTCGCCGGAGCGACTAGAGATCGAAATCGCCAACGTCGGGGAGCTAGAAACTCGTCGTACTCAGTATCTACGAGATATCCGCCAGTTGAGGAATATCGGAGTTTCTGTGGTGCTGGACGACAGCACCACCAATTATTCCTCATCGACATTTCTCACGGCGTTCCCCTTCGACAGTGTCAAAATCAACAAACCCTTCACGCAAGGGGTCGTCAGCCGACGTGATTGCGCGGCCGTCGTTACTTCGGTGGTGGCGCTAGCCCGCGGCCTTGATGTCACAACTACAGCCAAAGGCGTGGAGACAAGTAAACAATTCGAGGCCTTGAAAGCCGCCGGGGTCGACCGCGTCCAGGGCTTTCTATTCGGACGGCCAATGCCGCAAGCCGATCTTAACTTCGAGGCCGTACGGTTTCTTCCGGCTAAGGTCGTGGCGTAGGAATCAGGGCGATAACCGCGCGCAAGCCCGTCAGCACATTCGAGTTGCAGCTATGAGCGGACAAGGCAGTTTGATCAACCAACTCGAAGGCGCGCTGGCAACGAAGGGTTTGTCAAAGCGGGCAGAAATGCTGGGACAGATCACCGATCTATTCATGCACGGCTCGGGTAACTTCAGCGTTGACCAGATCGACCTGTTCGATGATGTCATGAGCAAGTTGGTGGAGCAGATCGAATTGACGGCCCGCGCGGCCTTCGGGAGTCGGCTGGCCAAATGCGCCGATGCCCCCGGAAAGGTGATCCGTTTGCTGGCGTTCGATGACGAGATCGAAGTCGCCGCGCCGGTCCTCAAGCACTCCCCGCGGCTGGGTGATGCGGCGCTGGTAGAGAACGCCCGCACCAAGAGTCAGGCTCATTTGTTGGCTATTTCAGAGCGGGCCACTCTTGCCGAACCGGTCACAGATGTCCTGGTAGATCGGGGTAACGATCTTGTCGTTACCGGCACGGCACGCAACCGGGGCGCCAAGTTCTCTGTCTCTGGCTTCGCGATGCTTGCCTCGCGGTCGAAGGACAACGGCGACCTCGCACTCTGCGTTTGGTCACGCCCGGACATCCCTCGGCAGCAACTCATAAAGCTATTCGGGCAAGCAACCGATATCGTAAGGCGCAAGCTGGAAGCGGCCGATCCGCGGCGTGCCGCGCTAATCCGAACTGCGGTTGCCAATGCTTCGGACGAGATCCAGTCCACGACGCGCGCCGGCTCAAATGAGCACGCGACGGCAATGGCACATGTCGAGTCGTTACACGCGCGGGGCCAGCTCAATGAGGCCAAACTGTTCGACTTTGCTCATCGCGCAGACTTTGACAGAACAGCCGCCGCCCTTTCCATCATGGGCGACCTTTCGATCGGCCTTGTTGAGCGTGCGCTCGTCCATGACGACGGGGAACAGATTCTCGTGATCAGCAAGGCGATCGATCTCTCATGGGACACTACCAAATCCGTGCTGTTGTTGAAACCGGGTCAAGAGAAGCTCAGCAACGAAATCATGAATCGATACTTCGCAAGCTATTTTCGTCTGAAAACGAAAACAGCGCGCGCCGCACTTCAATTTTATCGCTTGAGACAGCGGGCTAGCGCAAGCTCGGACGCCAGCCATTAGATCCAAGGTCGCCGACTAATCTCACAGCGCGCATCCCGTTCAGGCGCATTACTGCGCGTGGCTAGATTGCCGAGCCGACGACAACGATTTTGGATTTTTTGGAGTTTCGTGCCATCCATTGAATTCGGCTTGTCAAGAATTCGCAAGGCTTTCAATCCACTCCAATGACCGAAGTACGTCGGGATGGCCCCTGAAATCGCCCTCGGCCGAGGATGTACCGAATTGTGGCGCGCTCCCTCATCTCTGATGGCGCGTCTGACGCGCTTCGCGAACAGCGCAAGCTGCTCGTTTGACGGCTGTTGAGGTGACCTACTCATCCGACGATCAATTTGCGATCGACGTTTACCCAATAATTGCCTTTCCTCTTCCGGTCGCGTGTCCACTCGGGATCGTCTTTCAACGCCAACTCTCTTCTGAAGATCAAATTTCGCTTCGTTATCGGTCATGACAAATTCCGCCAGTATTGTTCAAAGTTAAGGATGATTAGGACCCCTGTGCATCAACATTTCGCTCGTGCGACCGACGCAACTATCTATCAGACCGGCGGGTCTCACCTTCCTTCACGAACACCTCGTTGGCAGTGACGTAACTTTGGGTGCTACGACACTTTGAGCATTCGTAAACGTCATGGACGAATCCCGGTTTTTCGATTTCCGTACAAGAATAGTGCATTTCAAGATCACAGTTGATGCAGTTGGGGGGCATAGAACGGGGGGAGGGGTCGGCCATGGTTTAACGCTTTCTATTGCTTCTGTAGATCACACCTTCAATAAAAGCGGCTGCCGCTTTTGAATGGCCGCTCGCTAAGTTTAACCACGCGCACTACCGTTCGACAGATTGGACAGCGGTACGAGTGCATTTCGTAATTCGTCGTTACGCGCTCCCCATAGACCAACTTGCGATCCGCATCACACGCTGTGCATCTGGGCTGCGGGTCGGCTTGTCGATGCTCCATCGGTGCTTCTCCCTACACGTGAAAGCCAACCGAACGATGTGAAAGCTAGCTTGGTTCATTTTCCTTTTGCGTTGACGGGGGCTGACTTTTCGATGAACTGGACGCCCATGTCATCGCCATTGAGCCAAGCCAATTGGCAGCGCCGAAATGATGAGCCGGTCGTGGATAAAAGTAGAAAGAACTCTTTCAGTCGCAGCCCTTGCACGGATTGCGTAATCGTCAATTTTGCACCGGTGTCCGATGCGTCAAGCATTTCGCAGTCTCTGCTCCAAGTCCCGTCGATGGCTACGATACGAACGGGAATCCCTCGCGAAAATACTACACGATGTTCGCCTCGTTTCTCTGGTCCGGTGGCCATGGGCGAGCTAATCCCAACAAATTTCGACGAGTAACGTCACCGCCTCCTGATTCGGCAAGGGGGGCCCTACCCATTTCGGGTAGCAGAAGAGACTGAAAGGTAATATGATGATTGTAATTTAGCGCGTGGAGCAAATGGGAATGGAAAAAGCCAGCCAAAATCATACTGACGACCGAAGACGGGCTGTATCACGGCATACCCTGACGTATATCTTGTGCTCAATTAGCGAACTCTTCCGGCATTACGATTTTGATCCGCTAGACTTATTGATCATTCACGCGATCCTAAATGCCAATGTGATAGCGATCATGAAGGACGCGACCTTAGACGATAAATTCGGAAGCATGGACACAGTTGAACCTGATGAAATCAAGCAAGGAATTTCAAGAGCAGCGATTGCACGATTTCTCAGCCTTCCACTGGAAACGATCAGACGCCGCGTGGACCGCTTGATAAACCAAGAGGTACTTATCGAAAAAATCGACGGTCTTATTGTGAGTCAAAGTAATCAGTTTAAGTTCGGCAACAATCGCGAGCTTCAAACAATCAACGCGCACTTAGTAAGAAAGCTTTTGCGTGATCTAAGACGAGTAGGCGTTAGGGGGCCAGACGATCTTTAGACTTCACCGTGTCTTAGGTGCTAACTGAGCATTCCTAGTCGAAAGCGACGCCGATCCGAAACTCCCTGCGCCAAATCACACGACATGGCAGCGTCAAGCCATCTTCGGGCACTAGCAGATTGAAAGATGCCGGGATTTTCCCGCCAGGCTCAGAGATTTCCAGCGCGGCTCCTGTTGTCGATAAATCACGAATTATGCAGGGCGTTTTGATCCCGCCGCACTCAATTCTGGCTGACTTGATGACGCGAAAGCGCGGCGCAATTCTGGTTTCGACCATGGCAGCAAGCTCAACGTTGATACAATGCGAGTAGTATGACGAGAATAATTTAACTTTTTCTGTTCGAACGGTCAGCGCTGAGGATGACTATCACTCCCAGTTCAGGCCATAGTCGCCTTCTTCTTGATTGATCCAAAGCAATGCGGACCTGCCATCGAACCAAAGCAGTCGGTCGTCCTCGCTGCCCTCTGATGCCATGTGCAGCAAGAACTCATTTTCGCTTATCTTGAAGAGAGCGTCGCGAGCCAGCCGTTCACTGAGTGTCTGAGAGTCGAGGAAGGCATATGTTCGTGAAACAATGAGTTGCATGACGAACCGAATGAGTAAGCTATAAAACGTGTGTATTGTTCCGGCTGACGGTTAATGAACCCTTATCCAAGGAAGTTTGTCAAAACGCCTCGTTAATTTGCGACTTTCCCGCAGTTTGTCGGTCCGGGTGGCGAGCGGATTTGCCGAATTCCGATTGATCCTGCGGGCTAGTCTCCCGTAGTTTGCCGGATACACAGTCGCCGAAGCACTGCGCTGAATTGGACTTTGTCTCCCAAAGCGCATAGCGGAGCTGGTCGGCGTTGCGCAGCCGATCGTCCGTTGCGGTGAGGTGAGCGGCATAAGGCTGGGGGTAAGGTATTTCAGCGACGAGTGGGGGCGCCATAGATTGTATCCGGATTTCGATCCTTTCGCCCAAGGACTCCGATCTGATCTCACCCACCGTTCCGATGTGATCTGTATGCGTCCGGCGTAGGCCGCAGGCGAGTTGGATTATTCGGACGGCCAGCGCTTAAGCAATCCCGGACTTTCTTTGTACATCCGGACGAGTTCGATCAGGTTTTCGATTCCGAAGTTGGTGAACGCCTGGACGCCGTCTTCTCCGACGCCATAGACCCAGATGACGCCGTCCTCGATCTCCATTTCGTTGGCGACGTCACGTAGCCAATCCTCATCTTCGCCGAGGTCTTTCGCGACCTGAGTGATGGTGGTGACGTGATGGACCTTGTTAACATGGATGGTCATGCGGCTTGAGCAGAGATTGTTGGTGCTGGCGTCCAATTCCAGGGCAGAAGCTCGTCCAGCCGATGAGCCGGATGGGCGGCGATGCGAGCGAGGATATCCGTAAGCCACGCCTGCGGATCGATGCCGTTCATTTTTGCCGTGACGATCAAGCTGTACATGGCTGCGGCACGTCGCCCTCCGCGATCAGACCCGCAGAACAGCCAGGATTTTCGTCCAAGAGCAATGCCTCGCAAGCCTCGTTCGGCGGCATTGTTGGAGAGACACACGCGTCCATCGTCCAGGAACAGCGTGAAGCTTGCCCATCGCTTCAGGATATAGTTGAACGCCTTGGCCAGGTCGTGACCGCGGGACAGTTTGGCGAGCTGTTCGCGCATGTAGACCTGAAGGTCCTCCACCAGAGGCCGGCTCAGCATCTGTCGCACCTGAAGACGCCCTTCGGGGCTCCTGCCATTGATGGAACGTTCGATCTCGAACAGCTCATCGATCCGCCGCACGACCTCGATCGCGATCGGAGAGAGCGGGATTTCCTTCTTTCCGGCGCCCTTGCGCCGCGCATTCTCTTCGATGTCGGCCATGGCAAAGAACGGGCGCCTTCCATGTGACCAGCAGGCAGCCTCCCGGATCGGTCCGGGCTGGCGCCCGGCCAGATAGAGCTGGTTGTAGCCGTCATAGGCGTCGGCCTGCAGGATGCCGGCATACCGGGCCAGATGCCCCTGCGGATGCTCGCCCTTGCGGTCGCGTGAGTAGTAGAACATCGCTGCTGGTGGACCCGCGCCCCCAAACGGCCGGTCGTCCCGAACGTAGATCCAGCACCGTCCCGTGTCGGTCTTGCCCTTGGCCAGGACCGGCACCGTCGTATCGTCGGCATGAAGGCGCTCGGCTGCCATAACATGGGCTTCCACCAGGCGCAGCAGGGGATCCAGCGACGTACAGACCGCCCCCACGGCATCGGCCATGGTTGATAGCGCGATCGGCACCCCTTCCAGGGCATACCGCTCGGCCTGGCGGTTCAAGGGCTGATGCTGGCCGAACTTCTCGAACATGATCATGGCCAGGAGGCTCGGGCCGGCCCATCCCCGCGGGATGGCATGGAACGGCGCCGGGGCCTGGCTGATCTTCTCGCAATCGCGGCAGGAGAACTTCTCCCGTACCGTCTCGATCACCTTCCACTGGCGCGGCACTACCTCCAGCGTGCGCGTCACGTCCTCGCCGAGCTTGCGAAGGCGATTGCTGCCGCAACATTCACAAGCTGCCGGCGGATCGATCACCACCCGTTCCCGTGGCAGATGCTCGGGGAAGGTCTGACGCTCGGGGCGCTTGCGTGTAAATCCACGCACTGTCGTCGTCTTCGCCACGGCCCGTTCCGCCGCCAGCTCGTCCTCGGTGGCGTCGGCTTCCAGCTCTTCGAACGTCAGCGCCAACTGCTCGATCAGCCGCGCCGAACGTTCCGACCGTGGCCCATAGATCTGATGTTTCAGCTTGGCGATCTGCAACTGCTGCTGGGCGATCAGCGCTTCGTCTTCCGACGCTTTCGCGCGGGCGACCGCGAGTTCAGCGGCGATCTCCAAACCCTTCGCGCGCTCGACTGCCAGCGCCTCCTTCAGGGCGCCAACGTCATCCGGAACAGCGTCGCGATCAGCATTCATGCGACGCAGTGAATCATAGATTGAATGCGTTGGGACTCCTCAAAATGCCGGCAGCCGCAGATTTTCCTGAATCAGCCAGCGCTCTGCGGCCGCCAGCTTAGTTGGGGATTCCTCCAGTCGATGCCCTCGAGCATGTAAGCCATTTGCGCCGCCGAGATCGATACCGCGCCGTCCGACGCTGAGGGCCAGATGAACTTCCCACGGTCGAGGCGCTTGGCGTAGAGCGACATGCCCAGCCCATCGTGCCAAAGAATCTTGACGAGGTCACCGCGGCGGCCCCGGAAGATGTAGAGATCGCCGGCATGGGGATCGCGCTTCAAGGTCTCCTGAACCGTAAGAGCCAGGCTTTGCATGCCGCGACGCATGTCGGTGTGGCCAGTGGCGATCCAAACCCTGACGCCGCTCGGAATCGGGATCATCGTCGCCGCAGCAGCTCAAGAATTCGCTGCAGCGCCTCAACGTCCACGTCACGGTCAACGCGAACGCGACAGCCGCCGCCAAGCTCGATCTCGATGATTCCAGCCCTTGCACGCTGCGCAGGCGGTGAAGATACTCGTTGTGGCGCGTCGCTCGAAGTCGGAGCCGCCATCGGTGTGATCTCGACGGGAACGAGAGCTGGCACAGAATCTCCGCCCAGTCGACCCTGGCGCGCCTGTCGACGCCAAGTGAACAGCAGGCTGTGAGCCACCCCATGCCGGCGCGCGACGCCGCAGACCGTCTCGCCAGCCTGCAAGGTTTCTTCGACAAGGCGAACCTTCTCGTCGTAACTCCATCGCCGCCGACGCTCGGCGCCCAACACATTGACCTGCATTCGCCAGGTGACCTTAAAGCTAGACTTAAGGTCAAATCCTCGGCCCGCCAATCAAACTACACAAGGCGGCCGCCGCCGGGGGGATACTGTGATCTCGCCCGGGTGATGGGCGTTCTGGCGCTGTTTTCCTGGGACCGGTTGCTGGGCCTGGTCAACCCCGAACCAAATTCCGAAGAAGCGCGTTGTCTTCTGTTGCCGCTGCCTCTCGACGACCCGCAGGGATTAGCGGCCTACCTGGCACCGCTACGCCTGCGACCGCACCGGCATCACCTTCCGCTGGAAGGACTAATCCCCGCGGCATCGCCCCGCACTGCTTCGGAGCGATGTCCCACGGCTATGGGCACCTTGTGGCCGAACCTGAGCGTCACACGAACTCCACCGTTCCGCTCGGTCTCGACCACTATGTCAGCCTTCGTATTTTCATGCAGAGCCTGCACGATCAGCGCACCGATCTTTCCGGGAACGGGCCACCGCCCGCCTTCCGGCAAGCCCATGCCGTCGTCCCCCACCATTACGCAATATCGTTCAGGATCCTCCTGCCGCAGGCAATGCAGTGTTATCGTTCCACCCGGCTTGTCCGCAAAGGCATACTTGAATGCATTGGTCATGAGCTTATTCACGATCAAACCAACCGGCAACGCAACGTTTATGGAAGTCGGCGTGTGGTCGACCTTGATGTCGAGCCGGATACCTTCGGCCGCGTACGCATTCATGAGCGATGATGCGATCTGGCTCAGGTAGTGCCCCAATTCGATCTCGCTCTGACGCCCGTCCGGTGAGAGAGCCTGATACATGATGGACAGGGACTCAATCCGACCAGCAAGCGACGCCAAATTGACCTTCTCCCCGCGTCGCTCGGCTCTGGCTTCGAGCCGGATCAAAGCGACGATGAGCTGCAGGTTGTTCTTGACGCAGTGTTGCAGCTCGCGAAGGAGAACATCCTGCTCCTTCGTCCTGCGCTCGAACTCCTCCCGCTCTGCAAGCCGGCTCGTGACATCAATCAGTGCCGCAATTCGGTAGTCCTCGGATCCGTCTTCCTGCTGGATCACCCCGCAGAACGCCTCGACGACCAATGGTGTTGGCTGGCTGCGCCTGAACGTTCCCCGGAAGTCATCATTATCGCCGAGCATGGACTTCGCAAGTGTGCTGTTTTGATCCTTCTCGTCGACGAACGACGCGAGTATCGACCAGTCTCGGCCGGTAAACTCCGGCAGCTTCATCCCGATCACCTCTTCGAAGGCTTCGTTCGCATAGCGAAACGGCAGTCATAACGATCGAGCGGCTGACCTTAAAAGCCGTTGTTCACGCCGCCGTCGTTTCTAAGCGAAGACTCCGGACACTCCTTTATTTCTCTTTTCCTACGCCAAGCTACTCACCTGATAACTGCCTTGTTGCGCCGAGCCATTTCCTGACCTTTCTATTCATCCCCATCTGAGGCCGCTCGGGACGGCCTCATTCGTTGGGGGACGGCGGTGGCAATCCATTCCATTCAATCGGAGGCAATTTCGCGCGGCGCGCGTATGCTGCGCACAGCGTTCGGTCCCGCGATCGCGCGCTTTCTCGAAGATCCTGTTGTCGTTGAGGTCATGCTCAACCCTGATGGGCGGTTGTGGATCGACCGACTGTCGAGTGGCATGGCGGATACCGGCGAAACGGTGTCTGCCTCGGACGGAGAGCGGATCATTCGATTGGTCGCCCACCATGTGGGTGCCGAAGTCCACGCAGCCAGCCCGCGTATCTCGGCCGAGTTACCCGAGACGGGGGAGCGCTTCGAGGGGTTATTGCCGCCGGTGGTTGCGGCACCGGCCTTTGCCATCCGCAAGCCAGCCGTCGCTGTGTTCACGCTGGACGACTACGTCGCCGCCGGAATCATGACTTGGGACCAGGCCAGCGCTTTGAAAGGCGCGGTCGAAGCACGCAAGAATATTCTTGTGGCAGGCGGCACCTCCAGCGGCAAGACGACGCTGACCAACGCACTCCTGGCGGAAGTTGCCAAGACCTCGGATCGGATCGTTCTGATCGAGGACACGCGGGAGCTTCAGTGCAAGGCGCCAAACCTTGTCGCGCTGCGCACCAAGGACGGCGTGGTCTCGCTATCGGATCTCGTGCGGTCATCGCTTCGCCTGCGGCCTGACCGCATCCCGATCGGGGAGGTGCGGGGCGCCGAGGCGCTCGATCTGCTCAAAGCCTGGGGGACCGGCCATCCCGGCGGCATCGGCACCATCCACGCCGGCACGGCGCTTGGCGCGCTGCGCCGGCTCGAGCAGCTGATCCAGGAGGCGGTCGTCACGGTGCCGCGTGCCCTGATCGCGGAAACCATCAATGTCATCGCCGTCCTTTGCGGACGCGGCGCCGAGCGTCGTCTGGCCGAACTCACTGATGTCACAGGGCTCGGAACTTCAGGCGACTACAGCCTGACAGCAGTAGGGGACCAATCATGAGTATGACTCTGCCTCGCGGGCGAGATTTCGTCGCTGCTCCGATATTCGCAACAGCCATCATCACGGCCAGCACGGCCCGGGCCGCCGGCTCCAACATGCCGTGGGAACAGCCACTCAACCAGATCCTGCAATCGGTCGAAGGGCCGGTCGCCAAGATCATCGCCGTCATCATCATCATCGTCACCGGGCTGTCGCTCGCGTTCGGCGACACGTCGGGTGGCTTCCGCCGGCTGATCCAGATCGTGTTTGGCTTGTCGATCGCCTTTGCCGCCTCGAGCTTTTTTCTGTCGTTCTTCTCGTTCGGCGGTGGAGTGGTGATCTGATGGATCCCGAGATCCCAGGCTTCGTGACGCCGGTACATCGCGCGCTGACCGAGCCGATCCTGATGGGCGGCGCGCCACGGTCCGTCGCCATTCTTAACGGCACGCTCGCCGCTGCGCTCGGCATCGGCCTGCGCCTCTGGGTCGTCGGCCTCCTGCTTTGGTTCGTTGGCCACATGGTCGCCGTCTGGGCCGCCAAGCGCGACCCTGACTTTGTCGAGGTCGCCCGCCGACACCTCCGTATCCCCGGTCATCTCAACACGTGAGGTCTCCCATGATGAATCTTGCCGAATACCGCCGTTCCAATACCCGCCTTGCCGATTTTCTGCCGTGGGCAGCTCTTGTCGATGAAGGAATCATCCTGAACAAGGACGGATCGTTCCAGCGCACGGCAAAGTTTCGGGGACCCGACCTCGACAGCGCCGTCCCGTCGGAGCTCGTCGCTGTTGCGGGTCGCCTCAACAACGCGCTGCGCCGGCTTGAATCCGGGTGGGCAGTCTTTGTCGAAGCCCAGCGCCATTCCGCGGGAGCTTATCCGCCCAACACCTTTCCGGATGTAGCTTCCGCCCTGGTCGACGCGGAGCGCAGAGCGCAGTTCGAAGAAGCCGGCGCCCATTACGAGTCGAGTTACTTCCTGACATTTCTTTATCTGCCGCCGGCCGAGGGCACAGCGAGAGCAGAGCGGCTGCTTTACGAAGGCAGCAACCGCACCGTCGACGCCGATGCACGAGAGATCCTCCGCTGGTTTATGGACCGTACCAACCGCGTGTTGCAACTCGTCGAAGGTTTTATGCCGGAATGCGCCTGGCTCGACGACGAGGCGACGCTGACTTACCTGCACTCCACGGTCTCGACCAAGCGGCATCGCGTCAGGGTGCCAGAGATCCCGATGTATCTCGACGCGCTGCTTGCCGATCGACCGCTCACCGGCGGGCTTGAGCCGATGCTGGGTTCAGCGCATTTGCGCGTCCTGACCATCGTCGGGTTTCCGACGGCGACGACGCCCGGGATTCTCGACGACCTGAACCGCCTCGCATTCGCCTATCGCTGGTCGACCCGGGCGATCATGCTCGATAAGGCGGATGCGACAAAACTTCTGACCAGGATCAGACGGCAATGGTTCGCCAAACGCAAATCAGTGGCCGCAATCCTGAAGGAGGTGATGACCAACGAGGCGTCTGCGCTCCTCGATACCGATGCGCATAACAAGGCTATGGATGCCGACGCCGCACTGCAGGAACTGGGCTCGGATCAAATTGGGCAGACCTTTGTCACGGCGACAATCATGGTCTGGGACACCGATCCTGCTACCGCCGACGAGAAGCTCCGCCTCGTCGAAAAGGTGATCCAGGGCCGGGATTTCACCTGCATGGCTGAAACGGTCAATGCGGTCGAGGCCTGGCTCGGCAGCTTGCCGGGACACGTCTATGCCAACGTCCGGCAGCCGCCGATCTCGACCCTGAACTTGGCACACATGATCCCGCTGTCCGCGGTATGGGCGGGCGAGGCCAGGGACCACCATTTCAAGGCGCCGCCGTTATTTCTGGCCAAGACGGAGGGATCCACTCCATTCCGCTTCTCCCTTCACGTGGGAGACGTCGGACATACGCTGGTAGTCGGACCGACCGGCGCCGGCAAATCGGTGCTGTTGGCGCTGATGGCGCTACAGTTCCGCCGTTACGGCGAAGCTCGGATCTTTGCGTTCGATTTTGGCTGTTCGGTACGTGCCGCCACCATGGCCATGGGGGGCGATTGGCATGACATCGGCGGCGTGCTCTCGGGCGAATCCGCGGAGTTCGTCGAGCTTCAGCCGCTGGCGGCAATTGACGAACCATCCGAGCGCGCTTGGGCTTTAGAGTGGATCACCGCGATCCTCGGTCGTGAAAGGGTCGAAGTCACGCCGGAAACCAAGGATCATCTGTGGTCGGCACTGACCTCGCTCGCTTCAGCACCGATCCCGGAGCGCACCCTGACGGGTTTTTGCGTTCTTCTTCAGTCCAATGCTTTGAAGCGGGCTCTCCAGCCATATTGCCTTGGGGGACCGTATGGCCGCCTTCTCGATGCGGAATTCGAACGCCTTGGCGATGCCTCTGTCCAGGTCTTCGAGACCGACGGGCTGATCGGCACCGCAGTTGCGCCGGCTGTCCTTTCCTACCTGTTCCACCGTATTGAAGCACGGCTTGGTGGCCGGCCAACTCTGCTCATCATCGATGAAGGATGGCTCGCGCTCGATGATGAAGGGTTTTCCGGTCAACTGCGTGAGTGGCTGAAAACCCTTCGCAAGAAGAACGCCTCCGTCATTTTCGCTACCCAGTCGCTGGCTGACATCGATGGCTCCGCGATCGCGCCTGTTATCATCGAGAGCTGCCCGACGCGCATTTTGTTGCCGAACGACCGTGCCATCGAGCCACAAATCACGGCAATCTATCGACGCTTTGGGCTTAACGACCGACAGATCGAGATCCTGGCGCGCGCAACGCCGAAGCGCGACTACTACTGTCAGTCGCGCCGAGGCAACCGCCTGTTCGAGCTCGGTCTCGGCGAGGTTGCGCTCGCCTTCACGGCCGCCTCCTCCAAAGCCGACCAAGCCCTTATCGAACAGGTCCTTGCCGAACATGGCCGTGAGGACTTTCTGCGCGGCTGGCTCGGGGCGCGCGACATCTCCTGGGCGACCGACCTCATCCCGCATCTCGACGAATTGGAGGCTCCCAAATGAACCGCCTCTACCGTCTCGCCACTGCCAGCATGATCGCGATCATCGTTGCAGTCAGCTCGAGGCCCGCGTCGGCGCAGTTGGTCGTTTTTGATCCCAACAACTATGCACAAAATGTGCTGACAGCCGCTCGCAGCCTGCAGCAGATCAACAACCAGATCGTGTCTCTGCAGAATCAGGCGCAGATGCTCGTTAACCAGGCGAAGAACCTGGCAACGCTGCCGTTCTCGTCGTTGTTGCAACTGGAGCAATCGATCCAGCGGACCCAGCAGCTTCTCGCTCAGGCCCAGCGCATCGCTTACGACGTCGGGCAGATTGATCGTGCGTTTTCAACGACCTACGCGCCGGCAACATCCAGTATCTCGGATCAGGCGTTGATCGTAAACGCGCAAACGCGCTGGCAGAACGCGCTTGTCGGCCTGCAGGATGCCATGCGGACGCAGGCCACGGTCGTCGGCAACCTCGATACCAACCGTACCGAGATGTCTGCCCTTGTCACGTCGAGCCAGGGCGCGACCGGGGCTCTACAAGCGAGCCAGGCCGGCAATCAGCTCCTGGCCTTGCTAGCTCAGCAGCTAGCCGACCTCACGGCGGTCGTCGCGGCTCATGGGCGCGCACAGAACCTGGAGTCTGCCCAGCGTGCCGCCGCGCAGGACCAGAGCAGGGAGCAGCTGCGCCGCTTCCTGAGCCCGGGCCAGGGATATCAACCCACAGCCGTTCGGATGTTTCACTGATGAAGAAGTCAAAAATCGACAGGCTGCCAACACTGGCGGCAATGATGCTCGTCGTCCTTACCGTCGCGGCCTGTGCAATTCGCCTGCGTGACGACGAAAACCAAACCACATCCGCCACGTCCCCTGACCAAGCGTCGGATCCGTTGCCGGCAAAACTTGCGGAGTGCCGCTCCGTGACCTCAGAGCAGAAACAGGCTCTGTCGGAATGCCGCAAGGCTTGGGCTGAGAAACGCCGTCAATTCCTCAGGCAGACATCTCCAACTTCCTCGGAAGGCGCCACTTCTCACGGCAAATCGCCATTGTTCATTCCCTCTGAGCACGACCGCGGGCCCAGGCTCGGGCCGCATGATTCAGGTCCGCAGTCTGGAAAGGAATAAGCGATGAGCGGCACGGGCATTATCGACCAGTTTCTGGAAACCTTTACCCGCTACATCGATTCCGGCTTCGGGCTGCTCGGAGGCGAAGTCGGATATCTCGCCGCGACGCTGGCGGCCATCGATCTCACGCTGGCCGGCCTGTTTTGGGCATGGGGCGCAGACGAGGACATCCTGGCGCGCCTTGTCAGGAAGACTCTCTTTGTCGGCGTCTTCGCCTTTCTGATCGGCAATTGGAATAGCCTGGCCCGCATCATCTTCGAAAGCTTTGCCGGTTTGGGTCTGAAAGCCTCGGGCACCGGCCTTTCCTCAGCCGATTTTTTGAGGCCGGGAAAGATCGCCCAGGTTGGCCTTGATGCCGGACGACCACTCCTCGAGTCGGCCTGGGGACTGATGGGGTATGTCGGCTTCATCGAGAACTTTATCCAGATCGTGGTGCTGCTGTTCGCCTGGATCGTGGTGCTGCTGGCTTTCTTCATTCTGGCCATCCAGCTCTTCATCACCCTGATTGAGTTCAAGCTGACGACGCTCGCTGGCTTCGTGCTGATCCCGTTTGGCCTGTTCGGCAAGACCGCTTTTGCCGCCGAGCGCGTGCTCGGCAACGTGATTTCTTCCGGGATCAAGATTCTGGTGCTTGCCGTCATCGTCGGCATCGGCTCGACGCTGTTTGCGCAATTCACGGCAGGATTTGCCGGCAACCAGCCGACCATCGACAACGCCATGGCGCTCGTGCTTGGGGCACTTTCCCTTCTCGGCCTCGGCATCTTTGGGCCCGGCATTGCCAATGGCATCGTATCCGGTGGACCGCAGCTCGGTGCCGGCGCCGCGGTCGGCACTGGCCTGGCCGCAGGGGGCGCCATCGTCGCTGGCGCCGGTCTCGCGGCAGGCGGCGCTGGACTAGCAGGTGGTGCGCTCGTAGGCGGCGCCCGTGGCGCAGCCACGGTAGCGACAGGAGCGGCGAGTGCTTACCGAGCCGGAGGCTTGAGTGGTGTCGCCAGCGCAGGCGGCTCGGCGATCGTCAGCCCGCTGCGCCGCATGGCAGCCGGGGTAGGCGGTGGCTCGTCAACGGCGGACGCGCCTCCGGCCTGGGCGCGCCGGATGAAACGTGCGCAGGCGGTGAGCCAGGGTGCATCTGCTGCGACCCACGCGGTCCGCAGCGGTGATGGCTCTGGTGGCGGATCCTCCGTCGACCTGTCCGAGGGAGGGCAGTGATGTTCAAACGACCATCCGTTCATTACGGCCGCACGCCAGAGCCGGTGACGCCTTACCAGAAGGCAGCCCAGGTCTGGGATGAGCGCATCGGGTCAGCGCGCGTTCAGGCCAGAAACTGGCGGTTGATGGCATTCGGATGTCTGTTGCTGTCGGCAGGGCTCGCCGCCGGCCTCCTCTCGCAGTCCACCAAAGGCACCGTCACGCCATGGGTGGTGGAGATCGATCATCTCGGTCAGGCCCAGGCAGTCGCGCCGGCGAGTCCTTTCTATCAGCCGACCGATCCGCAAATCGCGTTTCATCTCGGCCGCTTCATCGAAGATGTGCGAGGCCTTCCATCGGACGCCATTGTCCTGCGGCAAAATTGGCTAAGAGCTTACGACTTCACGACCGATCGTGGCGCAGCGGCACTGAATGACTACGCCCGTAACAACGATCCCTTCGCAAAGCTCGGCAACACGCAAGTGGCGATCGAGTTATCCAGTGTCATTCGGGCCTCGCCCGGAAGCTTTCGGGTCGCATGGGCCGAGCGCCGCTACGACAGCGGCCAGCTGGCCGCGACCGAGCGCTGGACCGCGATTCTTTCCGTCGTCATCGAAACCCCTCGCGATGCCGATCGTCTCCGCAAGAATCCGCTGGGCGTCTACGTCAATGCCATCAACTGGTCAAAGGAGCTCGGTTAGTGAGAAAACCCGTCCCGCGATCCGCGCACCCCGAATGGAAACGAGCGCCCTTACGTCTCGCTTTTCTTCTCACGGTCGCGCTCTCCGGCTGCACGACCTTCAAGCCGCCACAGATCAGCTATGATGATGAGGTGCCGCCATCTCCCGATCTCCCGATGCCGGCGGATGACCACGCGCGTCCCTTGCATGTCCCTCCGGCCTGGACTCCAGCTCGTGGCGGCAACAAGGGTGAAGCAGAGGCAAACGACCCGACCGGTCGCGTCGAGATCGCCAATGATGTGGCGCGTGTCCAGCCGCGGCGAGCAGGGTATTTCAACGCCGTCCAGGTCTTTCCCTATAGCCCCGGCGCGCTCTATCAAATCTATGTCTCGCCCGGGCAGATTACGGATATCGCGCTCGAACCGGGCGAACAATTGACCGGTTCGGGGCCGCTCGCGGCCGGCGATACCGTGCGTTGGATCGTCGCCGACACTGAGAGCGGCAGCGGTGATACCAGGCGCGTTCACATCATGGTCAAGCCAACACGGCCCGCCATCGAGACGAATCTTGTCGTCAACACCGATCGGCGAACCTATCTGATCGAACTCCGCTCTCGCGAAAAGCCATACATGCCGTCGGTCGCCTGGTATTACCCGGAAGACCAATCCAGCCGCTCCAAGGCTTTCCCACCAATGCCGGTCATCCCGGAGATGGATCAGCGCCGCTACCGCTACGTCATCGAAGGCGACAATCCGCCCTGGCGGCCAGTCAACGCGTATGACGACGGTCGCAAGGTCTACTGCGCGACGACAATCAAGGTGAGAACCCAGCGACAATCAGGATGAGAGAGTGCCGGCGGGAGCGGGACGAAGGGAGGGCGTAGCCCGACCGGAGGACCGCTCCCGCCGGCGGCGCGTCCCTTTCAGGCCGTCTGGCGGCCGGGTGTGGTTAGCGCAAGCTGTTGATTCGTCTCGACAAGAGAGGATCGACGGCTTGCCTGGCCTCCACATCACCGACCACCAGATGAGGCTATACATGAGTTACCGATTGACGTTATCGGCCGAGGCCGCGGCGGCCAAAGCCGGGTTTTCGACGGCGAGTGCCTACCGGATCGAGGCCGATCCGCGGCTGCCGTCGCAGAAGCAGGAGCCGCGTGGCCGGCGGCGGCCTGATCCGCTGGCGCCCTATTGGGACGCCGAGATCGAGCCGATCCTGAAGGCCGCACCGGGTATCCGGGCGGTCGGTGTGCTGGAGGAGCTGCGCCGGCGCCATCCCGATCTCAATCCCAACATCCGCCGCACGCTGGAGCGGCGCATCACGGCCTGGCGCGCCTTCAATGGGCCCGAGCAGGACGTCATCTTCCGCCAGGAGCATGAGCCCGGGCGGCTCGGCCTGTCGGACTTCACCGATGCCGGCGTGCTGGGTATCACCATCGCGGGCGTGGCGCTCGACCACCGGCTCTATCACTTCCGGTTGGCGTTCTCCGGCTTCGCGCACGCCCATGTCGTGCTCGGTGGCGAGAGCTTCGTCGCATTGGCCGAAGGCCTGCAGAATGCGCTGTGGGCGCTCGGCGGCGTCCCCAGAGAGCATCGCAGCGACAGCCTGTCGGCAGCGTTCCGCAACCTCACGATCGATGCGCGCGAGGACATCACGCAACGCTACGACGAACTGATGCGGCATTACGGCATGGTGGCGACCCGCAACAATGCCGGCATCGCGCATGAGAACGGTTCGATCGAGAGCCCACATGGCCATCTCAAGAAGACGCTGGAGGACGCGCTGCTTTTGCGGGGGACGCGCGACTTCGCCGACCTCGATGCCTATCGCGCCTTCGTCGACATGGTCGTCGGCCGGCGCAACGCCCATCTCGTCAAGCGGATCGCAATCGAGAAGGAGACGCTGGCGCCACTGCCGAGAGGTCGCAGCAGTGACTTCGAGGAGAAGGTGATCCACGTGACCTCGTCGGGCGGCTTCATCCTGCGCCGCGTGTTCTACACGGTGCCGTCGAAGCTGATCGGTCATCGTCTGCGCGTGCGCATCTACGATGATCGCCTCGAATGCTTCATAGGCACCACGCAGGTCGCGACGCTGCGTCGTGGTCGTCCGGTGTCGGACAAAAAGGGCGGACATGTCGTCGACTATCGGCACGTCATCCACGCCCTGCGGCGCAAGCCGATGGCGCTCGCCAATCTCGTCTATCGCGATCAGCTGTTCCCACGGGCCGCCTATCGACGCGCGTTCGAGACTCTGCAGGAACGATATGACGATCGTCATGCCTGCAAGGTGACGGTCGAGCTTCTCGCCCTCGCTCACGAGCGGGCCTGCGAGGCAGAGCTTGCCGAGATCGTCGCCAGAGATCTCGATGCGGGACGGCTGCCTGACCTTGCCGCGTTGCGCATCCGCTTTCGCCCGGAGCAGGCCGCGATCCCGCACGTCGCCGTCGAGCTCGCACCGCTCGCCGCCTACGACGAACTGGCGTCCATCGGCTTCGTGCCGGCAACCTCGAATACGGGAGATGCAGCATGACCAGCACGACCACATCCATCGATGCCGCGCGTGTCGAACTCCTTCTCACAGAGTTGCGCTTGCCGAGCGTCAAGGCGATCTGGCCAAAGCTCGCCGCGCAATCTGACAAGGAAGGCTGGCCCGCGGCGCGCTTCCTCGCCACGCTCGCCGAACACGAGGTGGCCGATCGTGGCCGTCGCCGCATCGAGCGGCACATGACGGAGGCACGCCTGCCTGCGGGCAAGACGCTCGCGACATTCGACTTCGAGAGCGTGCCGACGCTGTCCAAGGCGCAGGTGATGGCACTCGCCGCAGGTGACGTCTGGCTCGAGACCGGGGCCAATCTGTTGCTGTTCGGTCCGCCCGGCGGCGGCAAGAGCCATCTCAGCGCGGCGATCGGGCTTGCCCTCGTCGAGAACGGCTGGCGCGTCCTGTTCACGCGCACGACGGACCTCGTGCAGCAGCTGCAGGTGGTGGCGCGGCGTGAACTGGCTCTGGAATCCGCGATCGCCAAGCTTGATCGCTATGACCTGCTGATCCTCGACGACATCACCTACGTCTCCAAGGATCAGGCCGAGACCAGCGTGCTGTTCGAGCTGATAGCCACCCGCTACGAGCGGCGCTCGCTCCTGATCACCGCCAACCAGCCGTTCGGCGAGTGGGGCCGCATCTTCCCCGATCAGGCCATGACGCTCGCCGCCGTCGACCGCCTCGTCCACCACGCCACGATCATCGAGATGAACGTCGAGAGCTACCGCCGCAAGGCCGCCCTCGGCCGCAAGCGCGGCGCCAGCCGGCCACCAGTCCATGCTACGCCGAAGGAGGTTCAAAGCTCCGCTGATTGACGCTGCCGCACCGCTGATTGTCGCCCAGCGTCAATCAGCACTTGCCAAGCCGGACGTCCGCGACAATGATCCCAGGATCCCGGCCCCAATCTTCTCATCCAGATTGACGCCCAGTTCTCATCCTGATCGTCGCGCTACAGTCTACATCGAATTCTCGCCCGGGATCGGCCAGGGCGAAATGCCGCCGCTGTTCGTGATCGGCCAGGACGGCAAGCCCGAACTCGTCAACTATCGCATCTACAGGAATGTCCTGATCGCCGATCGTCTGTTCGCCGCGGCCGAGCTTCGCCTTGGCGCAGACAAGCAGCAGAAAGTCCGAATTGTCAGGTCCGACGGGAGGCGATCATGACGCACAATGGCCCAAGCGAGAACCTCGGCCCTGCATCTGGACCAGGGCTATCACCTGACGATCCCGCGCAGGCCTTGCGTCTGCGTGCAGAGCGCCGCAGGATCGCGCGGCTTTCCCGCAAGGCTCTTGCCGGCGGCACCGCGCTAGCTTTGCTGCTCATTTCTGGCGCGGTTCTGTGGGCGCTGAGGGGCAACCATCCGCGCAATCCGACGCCGGACGAACTCTACAGCACGGATCACCACAACGTCGCAGATGGGCTCGCGACGTTGCCGAAAGACTATGCCGGCGTCCCTCACGACGTTCCCCGGCTTGGGCCGCCATTGCCGGGAGATCTGGGGCGACCGATCGTTACGGCCGAAAGTCAATCAGCTCCGGTCGGGCTTGATGCCGAACAACAGCGGGCCAACCAGGAGACCGAAGCGGCTCGGACAAGCAAGGTATTTGCGCCAACCACCGCGCCCGTCACGCCGGCACGTGCCCCATCCCAGGAAACGGTCACCAACACCGCGTTATCGTCTGACGAAACCTTCGCGCAGAACGGGCAGGATCGCAAGCTGCTGTTCGTCAATGCTCCGGTCGACCGGCGGACGACGGCGCCTGACAGGCTTTCACGTCCAGCATCTCCCTTTGTCATCCAGGCGGGGACTATCATTCCGGCAGCGCTCATTACCGGTATTCGCTCTGACCTCCCCGGCCAAATCACTGCGCAAGTGACAGAGGCGGTCTACGATACTCCTTCTGGCCGTGCGAAACTTATCCCGCAGGGAGCAAGACTTATCGGCGTTTATGATAGCCGAGTCGCATTTGGACAATCGCGGGTATTGTTGGTGTGGACGCGGCTGATCATGCCGAACGGTCGCTCAATCGTGCTGGAACGGCAACAGGGGGCGGACGCAGGCGGATATTCCGGTCTCGAGGATGGGGTCGACAATCACTGGGCCGAGTTGTTCAAGGCTGCGCTCCTCTCGACCATCCTTGGCGTGGGAGCGGAGCTTGGCTCTGGTACAAACACTGGCAGCAACACGGATATTATTCAGGCTTTGCGTTTGGGCGCGGCTAATTCACTAAACCAAACTGGACAACAGGTCGTTCGAAGGAATCTCAACATTCAACCTACACTGACGATCAGGCCAGGCTTCCCAGTTAACGTGATCGTTAATCGTGATCTGGTGCTCGAGCCGTATCGGGGTGATCGACATGAGCAAACTTAAGATAAGTGCCATCGAAGATGATAGACCGGTCACAATGACGATCAAATTGCCGGCTGCGATTCACCGTGATCTAGTAGCCTACGCCGTCCTTTCCCGTGAAGCCGGACAATCGATTTCGGATCCAGCAAAACTGGTTGCGCCGATGTTGGCGCGGTTCATGGCGACCGATCGGGCCTTTGCGAAAGCGCGTCGCAAGGGTCAGCCTGCACGGGCAAAGGATAGCGTTCGCTCAACAGTTTGAGGAAGTTCACGAGCGCTGGGTTGTCATTGTCCTGAGCTATCGCCCAAAGTCGGTGACGGCGGGAATCGGGAAGGCGGCATATCGTGGGGTTGCTTGACGCCTCCACTTCTCCACCGAAGGAGCGATATGTCGTGTCCGAAGATAACATCATCAAGCTGATTCAGCTAGGAAATGCCGAGGATCAACTCGCTGAAATCTTGCGCAACGGGGCGCGCTCCCTGCTCGCTCAGGCGGTAGAGGCCAAGATCGCAAACTTTCTCGGCTAGCATACTGATTTGAAGACCTCAGACGGCCACCAGCGGGTCGTGCGCCACGGTCCCCCTGCCGGAGCGCAGGGTGATGACCGGTATCGGTCCGGTCGCCGTCTGCCAGCCGCGTGTGCGCGATTGCGAGGCAGACGCTACCGACCCCGACCGCATCCGGTTCTTGCCGTCGATCCTGCCGCCCTACATGCGCCGCTCGAAATCTATCGAAACGCTGCTGCCGATCCCTTACCTGAAGGGGATTTCGACCGGCGACTTCTCCGAGGCGCTGGCGGCACTGCTCAGCAATGACGCTGCCGGGTTGTCGGCATCCGCCATCGAGAGTTTCGTTCGCCTGCTGCATTCGGGCGCCAGGAAAGAAGTCGCGCGCCTTGATCTTGGCGAGCCAGGCGGAAAGCTTGTCGAGGTCATTCTCGATCTCTTCAAATTCTGCAAACGTGAATTCCCGACGCCGGGTCTCCCTTTTATCTCGGCAAGAAACTCACCGGAGCGCTCGGCGAACTCGTCGTAGTCGCGTGCTCGGCCTGCCCGAAGCCGGGCAATGATGGCTTGCTCGTCATCCTCGTTGGTTGCAGCGGTCGCAGACACCGTGGCGCTGCCGCCTTGCGCGTGAACCATCTCGACGAGCTGCGTATAGAGCAGTTTAGCTCGTCCATGACCATTAGAATCCACACCCCGTTCAGCACGCTGGCAGCTCCGGCGGCACACAAGGACGTCGCCACAGCGCCCCGCGCCCGCTGGAGGGGGCGGCAGGAAGTTGCCCCAAGAACAGGAGCCATTGACGTGGAATAAGATATATCTTCGTTGAAGCACCTGTTGCGTATTTGCGAAGCCAAATTAATACGACACCTGTTACACGAAATTATCGATCCTCAGACGGCATGCCGCGTTGGCACTACGCATGCAGTTTCGGAATAGGCCCCTCAACCAATCGCAAGAATCGGCGCGCCGATTGGCCAAACCCCTTATTTGACAATCGCACTTCGCCGATGGTTCTTGATGACAACACGTCGATGGTCCTCATGGTGGACCGCCAAATAGGCGGGCTCAATTTTTTGGCTCACTGCAGGTCGGACCTGCGCCACTCCTGCCATCTTCACCTTTGGCCTCCGCCATTTCGAACAGAGACACAAATTCGTTCGTTGCCGAGATTCTGAGCCCAGACCAAGGCGTTCGCTGTGGTTGCGCATGGACTATCACTAGCATACTGCACGACGTGCTCTCAGCACTGGTGAGAACCAATTGTTTAAACTGGAGCGAAAACGGCAAGTATTGTGGCTACTTGCGAATAAAGCTGGCCTCGTGCTGGCCTGGACGTTGGATTGGATCGCGGCCGAGCTTGGACTGCAACTCTACGAGGTCGGTGAAGACGTCGGCCTGCCGCCGCAGCTCGTCGGCGATCATGGGCGGCTGGCTCGAAATTGTCGAGACCACGGTGACGCGAACGCCGTGCCGCTGCACCGCTTCCACCAGCGAGCGGAAATCGCCGTCACCCGAGAACAGCACGATCTGGGCGACATGCTCGGCGAGCTCCATGGCATCGACCGCGAGTTCGATATCCATATTGCCCTTCACCTTGCGGCGGCCGCTGGCGTCGATGAACTCCTTGGTCGCCTTGGTGACGACAGTGTAGCCGTTGTAGTCGAGCCAGTCGATCAGCGGACGGATCGAGGAGTATTCCTGATCCTCGATGATCGCCGTGTAGTAGAACGCCCGTAACAGCGTCCCCCGGCCCTGAAATTCCTTGAGAAGGCGCTTGTAATCGATGTCGAAACCGAGTGCCTTGCCGGTCGCATAAAGGTTGGCGCCGTCGATAAAAAGAGCGATCCTGTTTTCCATGACTATTCCTCCAGGCCCGATGGGCGGTTGTTAGTGGGCCCTTCGACAGGCCGCCGACGCGACCGCATACGCGTCGTTCCTCCTCTTAAGATATCCGGCCGCGGTCCATCCCTTACAACCTCGCACCAGTCAATCTGATGCTGGAGCGCCATACGGCGATGATGGTGGTCAACACGGCTCCCGAAGCGACTAGTGCGAGATAGATCCACGGCTGAAAGAGCGTGTCCGGCGGCGGGTCGAATACACCGGTCAGCACCTTGACGAGTAGAAAGGCGACGGCTTCTCCGAGAATGAAACCGCAGGCCGCGCCTGCAATGAGAATGATTGCCGCCTCCGCCTGCGCAAATTTCCGAATATCTGCGGACGTTGCACCGAGCGCCGACAGGATCGTGGCCGCCCGGCTTCGCTCAGCAAATCCAAGCGACAGAACGAGGCCAGTTGCGCCGGCGACGAGGAGAACCGCAAACGAAAGCTCGATTGCAGTCAACTTGCGCAGATCGACGGCAGTCAAAGTTGAACCGATGAGCCGCGCAGCCTGGGAAAGCTCGGTCACCTTCAGGGGGCTTTCCGTACCAAGGACCTTTCCAATTGCCAGGGCGACAGCGCCTGGATCGCCGCGGCTACGAACCAGAACGACCTCGGAATGGGAATTCCCTGTCTGTGCGGCAACATAGGATGCATTGGCGACGAGGAAACTGTCGTGCGGCGCGGTCGGAAATTCGGTCACGACGCCGATAAAGTGAAACGCGATTGTTCGATACTGGTTGTCGGCAGCGTTCTGAAGCCTGAGCTTGATGAGGTCGCCGACCGTCAGCTGAAAATCGCTGACGGTTTCCTGCGACACAAGAAGGCCATCAGGCGTCTTTGCCAGCCGATCCAGCGTGGCGCGCGCGTCGCGATTACCGAAATATGCGTCGGCGATGGTGGTGGCATGACCAATCGTGCCGGGATCGATGCCATAAAGATCTTGAAGATCATTGCCGACGTAGGCGAAGCGGTGCTGCATCGCCTCGGCGGCTACCACGCCGGGCGCTTTTCGTATTTCTTCCAGGCGATCTCCGGCGGGGGCCGCGCTCGTCCCTGTTACCGTGACATCGGCGCCATTGGTGAGTTGAGCATCCACGAGCAGCTGTGCGTTGTAGGTCGTGTCGAAAACGGCGACGGCCGTCGCAAAAGAGAAGGCGAGGGTAGCAAGCGCAATTCCGCCGGCAATCCGGCCACTCTGGCGGCTGAGCGAAGCCGCCACGGGATCTGCGAGATGTCGGCTGATCGGTCGAAGCAGCCTGGTCAGGACGTTGCGGCCGACCGAAAGCGCCCTGCCGCCGATTCGCAGGACGAGCAGACCCGCTCCGATCCAGAGGCAAAGCGGTGCCAAGAAGGCGGTATAATCAACTGACGTCGCAGCGACACCCTCCGGCGCGAGAACGACCTGATAACCCGTATTGGCGACGCGCCAGAACACAATCCCGGCTAGCGCGAGCAGGAAGAGGTCAAGGTAAGTTCTCTGCCAGAGAGGCTTTGATACAAGCGCCAACGCACCGCGGCGCGACACGACCGTGTGCTCGCGAAGATCGATCAGGGTGGGCATCAGGATCGACGTGAGGGCGAGCACGACGCCGACTCCAAGCGTTATCGCCAACCACTGGACAACAGCTGCCGATTGTAGATCCACCGAGAGAACCGTAGTTGAAAGCAGCGCAGCTAAAAGTGTACCGCTGACGCCACCGGCGATGGCGACAAGGCCTCCATCCACGACAACAAGCCGGGCGATTTGTCCAAGGCTTGCACCGCGTAAACTCAATAGTGCCTGTTCGCGTCGCCGACGAGCGGCGTCCGCGCGCACGATCGCGATGGTCAACAACATGGCCAGCACGACACCCGGAAGTCCGAGAAATAGCAGTAGAATCTGAGCGAACAGGGCATCCTGGCGCACGGCCCCGAGCCGGGCGGAAAGGTTGTCGCCGACCTGTGCGACCCCTGCGGCTCGAACCTCGAAATTTCTGGCGCGCCCCGTTATGTCCAAATAGGCGGCCTCTGGCGCCGCCGGCAGGTTTGAATGGTCAAGCGAAGCGTGGATTTGCAATCTTGCGGTGCCCCCCGGCATCGCCGTCGAGAACAGGGAAGTCCAGGTGTCCATCGGCAGCAGTAAAATATTGTCCGGCGGTGCCGTGGGCGTGGGACCCTTTTGCGGGCCTATCGTCTGAAACATCGCGTTCGCATTCGGAAGGTCGACGACGCCGGCAATTTTTACGCTTGCGGGGCTTTTGCCATCCCGCAGGATCGCAACTGTGTCGCCGATCGAGACATGCAGGTTGGCGGCGGTCTGCTGAGCGATCAATGCTCCGTCGACTGCTCCCGCGAGCAATCGAATTTGCCCAGGAAAGGTTTTGACATAGTCAGCGCCAATTCCCAGAACCTGGCCGGCCCCTGTTGTCTGGGTCGTTGCGTCCGTCCTGGCTTCGAATCCAGCGACATCCGCATAACCAACTGTCTCGACGGCCGTGACTGTCGCGGACTTCGAAAGTATCTGTTTCAAAGTCGCAGGATCGGCTGCATTGCCAAGCGCGATCTGCCAATCGACCGGTACGCTCGCCACCGCTCTGCGCGTCATGGTCTGCGAGCTTGACGTGGCGAAGACCCCAATTACGCCGATCAACGCAGTGGCGATGGCGATGCCGGCTGCACTGAGAAACAGCTGCCACGACCTATGCGCGACGATGCCTTTGATCCACGATACAATCACGCAGCTTCCTCCGACGCATAAATCATCAAGCGGCCTGCATTCATTGTCCAACGTCGCTTAAGGCGCTCAGCGACGGAAGGATCGTGCGTGGCGACGACGAGCGCCGTCGTTGTTCCGTCAAGCGCTGCGAGCAACGCGTCGATCAATTCTTGCCCTGTCTTCCCGTCAAGTTGACCGGTTGGCTCGTCCGCCAGGATCACCGCGGGCCGCATCACCAGCGCTCTTGCGAGGGCAACCCGTTGCATCTGGCCGCCGGAGAGTTGATCGGGAAGCTTCTCGGCAAGCTCACCAAGCGAGAGGCGTTCGAGTGCGTCCGCGGGGTTCATTGCTTCCGCGGGATCGATCGCCGCGATTTGAATCGGCAGCCTGACGTTTTCGATCACGGTGAGCTCAGGAAGGAGCGACGGCGCCTGGAATACAAAGCCGATCTGCCGTGGCCGCAATGCTTCGCCCTGGCGTAGTCCCGGCCAGGACACGGTGCCGGCGCTCGGCTGCTCCAGTCCGGCCAGAAGACTGAGGAGTGTTGACTTGCCACTCCCGGACGGCCCCATGATGGCAATGCGGTCCGACGGAAAAATGCGGCAGAAAGCTTTTTTGACGGCACCGATCGTCTGGTGGCCCGATGAGAATACCATGGACGCCTTGCGCAATTCAATCAGAGGGGTCTCGCTGGCGCTTTTTTTACGGCTAGCAACGATCGGCGACCACGGCCTTTCGAGATGCCTCACCGCTAACGCCGGAGGCCGCCGTTCCCTGACCTCTGCGATGCGGCCATCGGTGATTTCGAGGACGCGCGAGGCCTTCAGGCCAAGTGCGCTGCTATGGGTCGCAATCAGCGCGGCGCCACCTTTCGCGCGGCGTGCCTCCAAAAGTTCGAGAATGCGGCTTTCGGTTTCCGCATCGACTTCTGCCGTCGGCTCGTCTGCGAGAAGAAGCGGCGGATCGGAGGCGAGGGCGACAGCCAATCCTGCCCGTGCAAGCTCACCACCCGAGAGCGTCGCGGGCATGGCATGTCCCCGATCAGCGAGCCCGAGAAGGCTAAGGAGTTCGATGACACGGCAAGAATCGAACTTCCCGCTCAGGTTCATCTGCAGCTTGATGTTTTCAGCAACCGACAGATGGTCGAAGAGATTACCTGATTGAGCCAGGAAACCGATCGAACTGGCGCGCAGCGCCGCACGTTCAGCCTCCGGCCGTCGCGTCATCCGGCAACCGTCGATTGTGACAATGCCGCCGTCCGGCTCGTCCAGGCCCGCCAGACACGCAAGCAACGTGGATTTGCCGCTGCCTGACGGCCCAATGAGCGCAACGACCTCGCCGGGCTCGACGGTCAGGCTGACGCCCCGAAGCGCGCGCACCTCTGCGTCGCCAGGATGGTAGAATTTGAAGAGATCGTCGGCTTCGATGAGAGCCATTTCAGTTCCAGCGAAAGGAGTTGCTCATCAGCTTCCATTGGTCGGCGTTATCGGCTCCCATGGGAGCCGAAAAGGTAACAGCGGCGAGCTTTCCTGCATGCGCCATCAAGAATCGTTCGTTTTCGAGACGGACACGCTTGTTGGTGACCGGGTTGGAATCTGAGTTTGAACTATAGATAATTTGGATCGCCGGACCCGACGCCAGCTTGACTTCCTTGACCGAGGCTATCTTCACCGCGTGTCCCGTCTTTTCCAGCTCCGCTGCCTCGCCTGCGCGAACACTTGCAACTGTCGGGGTTGCCGGAGACGCTTTTACGGCGACATCAATCGTGCCGTATTTGTCGGCGAATGAAACGCCTTCGGGCGCGTCCTTGCGCGACCATCCTTCCGGGACTTTAAGAGAGAATCCGTTCGGCGACTTGAAGGTGATGAAGACCTGATCGTCGGGAATGTCGCCCGGCGGATTTTTTTCAGGGGCTATCGCCGCCTCCGGCGGGGCGGTAGGCCCGGCGAACAGCGGTCCGGGCGCGATACTGGCGAACAAGGCGACGACGAGAGCGAGCGCTTGCGGGGTCGATCTGGCAAAGTAGGTTGTTTTCATGGCTGCCAACTCTTGCTGCCTTCCACGGGACATCACTTGTTACCCTCTGCGGAGTTCTGCAGAACGGAGCCCGTCTTGGCGTCGATGCCGACTTCGTGGGTGACCGTCCCGACCTTGATGTCAAAGGAATAACGCAAACCGGAACCGCCTTTCCGATGCTCCAGTTCCTGGTCAAGAATTTTGCCGGGCTGCGCCTTCATTGCGGCGTCCCGGGCTTGATCGAGGGTGATTGTTGCTTCCTTCGACAGCCTGCCGCCTTCAAGGGCATAAGAGGCAGTTGCAGTCGTGAGGATGAGGGCTCCTCCGAGGAGCGCGCGGGCTAGAAAGATCGAAACTTTCGTCATGTATTTTCCTTGGGAGTTATAAGTCGCCCGTTCGACGACCATAGGCCTCCAAAGTGAGCAGCGAATGAGGTGTGCGCTATTCGCGGCCAATCTCGCGGTATGCACGGGCGATTTGCATTGGAACCGGCGCGACGCGAGACCTCGCGTCAGTTCTGATCGAATGCGACGCCCATCCGCTTTTCCGTGCGCCAAATGACGTGACAGAGCTGTCGGACGTGATCGGCTTCGATGACCAGGATAAAGGTTTGAGGGATTCCGATGGGGCTTGCGACCTCTAACGCCGCGCCGGTTCTTGATATGTTGCGGACAGAGCAGTCGATGGTGCTACCGTCAAACGAGATTTTACCGGCTTTCAAGACGCGATGTCGTGATGCTATTCGCTTCTCGTTCATTGGAAATCCAGGTAATTTTGGTTTGGCTTTTTAGGGGGTCTTCGCATGGGAGCAACACCATCCAAAACAGCAAAGGTCCGTCAGCATTAGCTTCGTCGGATATTCTTCTTCCTTCCGGCGATTGACCAACCGAAGAGCCATTCACAAAATGTTGCTATATGCGCGCTCAAAGCTCGCCCCGCCGGCAACGCGAATGTCCAGGCCGAGACCGCCGCGACGAGCGCCGCCCCTACGATGTCCAGCGGATAATGCGCTCCGAGACAAATCCGCGCCCAACCGACGGCGATGCCAATGGCCAAAAGCAAACCCCCAAACCAGCGGCCTTGGCGAGGCGGACAGATCCACAATGCAAATCCAAGAGCAAAAAGCAGGGTGCTATGATCGGACGGAAACGAGCTATCCGGACTGTGGCCGAGATAATTGCGAACCGGACCGTCCATGAATGGGCGAGGGTGCATGTAGGCGGAAGAGATCACGTGAGCTATCGCCAGCGCGAGCAGCGAGGAAAGACAGGCACCGACGGCGGCTCGGCGGTCGTCGGCTTCGCCGAAAATCCAGAGAAATACCAGAACGCTTGGACCAGCATAGATCGCCCCTTGCGCGAGCAGAAGGATGGCGAGGAGTGACGCTCCGGCAAGTCCGTGCGGTGCGGCAAGCGCGTCGAACATACGATGGTTCAAAGTTTCTAGCATTCCAGCTTTCTGCAAGAAAATTCGGCAAAATTGACACTGGATTTGCGTCAACGGTTTTGTCGATGCTGGTTCTTCTTTTCGATTGAATTGATTGACCTTACCGGATTGCGCCGCCACGCAGAACAAGCCTCGGGTGCCAGTGTTGCCATGGAAGACTGTAGCGACGCACTATTAGCAGCGAATTAGCTCTCTCGGGCTTGCCCACTTGGCGGATAGTTCGGTCAATGGGCTTTCCCATCGCCGGGCAGAACCATCACCGCAGCAATCTTCGCGGACACGCCGGGCCGACCCCACAGGCTCCCAGCCACGTCGAAATCAAAGCGGATGGAATTGGGTGCGGTTGCGCGTACATTCCGGATCCACGCACTGCAAACCTCCTCATCGCTGAAGCACATTGCAGCCCATCCCCATTGGTATTGCAAAGCAAACGGCCGCCGGTAACGCGGATGATCCGGACTGTAGAATGCTGTCGCAAGTGCCAGCGAATCATCGCCGCTGACGGCCGGAAGCGGGGAGGAAGACACCTGGTGCCATCGTCGCGTCAATTCCAGCGCAGCCAGCCGGTAAAAGTTGCGGCGCTCTTCGTAGCCGTGGGCATTCCGGTAGAAGGCGTGCACTGGCGCCGCGACGGTCACCGCCACCAAAGCCATGCCGATCACGAGCACGGCCAGATTGACCGTGTAAAATCGCTCGATCGGATAGCTGGCGCCGCAGACGACGAGAATCCCGATCAGGAACAGCCCCTGCATTGCCCAGAGCGAAGCCATATCCGTACCGAAAGCGACGGCTACGATTGGGGGAAAGCCAACTGTCCCAGCGCAAACGAGGAACAGAAGCCACAAGCCCGAATTCATCGCCCTGAAATCAGCGGGAAATCTCTTCAGCCTGGACTCGGCGATTAGTATCCAGGACAGCGCGGGAAGGCTGCAAATTGCGGCTATCCCAACGAGGAACATGCAGGCCTCCTGAATCGACAACCAGAACCCCCTCCCGCCGTGGGCCGCCATGGCATATTCGAACGGGGTAGCTCCCGTTGTCGCCAGCCAATCGATATGAGGCGCAAGGACGACCAAGCCGACAAGCGCCGAAACCCAGGGTGCCCATGATCCAAAAAAGAGTCGCCGTTGCGAATGACAAACGGCTGCAAAAACGAAGCTGCCGACCAGAAATACCGAGTAATATTTCCCCAGCATCGCAATCGCAGCCAGTGCTCCGGCGGCAGCGGCCCATTTGATCTGACGGGTCTCGAACGAGCGCAGAAAGCAATAGGTCGCCAGCGGCCAGATCGCCAATAATACGGCGTTGGCGTTAAATCGCTGGGCGTGGAATTGATAGGCCGGCAGCAGCATCAGGAGCAGCAGCACCACCGCCCGTTTGTCGCCTCGCACGAATCGGCGTGCGATCAGATCGACCGCCCATAGCGCGACCGCGGCGTTGGTCATCGCCATTAACTGGAACGACCAGTCGGTTAGCGGGAATACCAGCGTCCAGACGCGGGCTACCCACCCCATCAATGGCGGATGCTTGGCATTACCCCATGCGAAGCTTCGGCCGACCGACCAGGTTTCCAACACGTCCGGATGCAAATCGCCGCTGAGATAAGCGATCACCAGAAACAGCAGCCAGATCGCGGCGAACCCAACGATGAGGAGCGGGATCGCCCATCCCTTCTCGATCCCGTCGAGCCATGCCAGAAACGGCCGGCGCCATCTGGCCGGCGCGGCGTCCGAACGTGCCGCCATCGCCGCGAAAAGAGTCAAATTCACGAGGAGACAGCCCAGGCTACGGTTGATGCAGCGACCAGCGCCGTGCAGCAAAAATTCTAGCGGGAGACAATTAGGGGAGAATTAGTGCGCTGACGGGCATGAGCATCGGCCAGCCAGTTCGGTCTCCCAAATTTTTCCTCCCCCACTGCGTCGTGTCGCGGCGATACCAGCGCACGTCATCGGTTAGGGGGGCGCCGAGAAATTCCCAAAGCAGCCATCCCGCTCCTAGCGTCACGAGCAGCGCGCCAACAGAGATTTCTACCGTTGTGCCATTATGCTCGGCTACTGTTTCGATCAACCAAGCTAAACTTGCGATTGTGAAAATCACGGCTCCAGCACGGAGAAATCGGATAGAATTCATTTAACTGCCCTCTTTGTCATTAGCGGGCAAGGGTGCAGTTTGGCGTTTGGACGAGCGGCCAATTTATCGCAGCCGCAGCTCACAGAGAATGACCGATTCGACTAAAATGGACTTGGTGCACCAAAAGTTGACGAAAAGCCTGCGCGATCGATCAACCGATCGAAAGCCTCAGATCGGAGTCAGACGACAGAAGTGGGCGCGATCGGTTAGGTTCAGTGGGTTACCGGGAAAAGATGGTGGGCTCGCGATAATTGCATCGTTCGTCTGCCGCGCAGCTGCATTAATCCGGCAGGGTAGCCAATTTGCGACTGAGCGGCTCGAGCGACGGATGACCGATCGCCGCAAAGTTTGTGGCGTCGAAATGGTGAGAGTCTTCGAGACCGAATGAATGACACACTAGGTAAACCCAACGTGCTCGATTGCATTGACCGCTTCCAAATCTAAAGCGTCGATGCTCGAAAATCGGATATCTTAGGCCTATGGCGTTCGAGCAGAAGGCCGGATTAGTTAGCGTAAGTCCGGTGTGGCCATAACATGATGCCGGGTTCATTTGAGCTCATTGCTAATTCAGGGCTAAGTCGAGGCGCTTACAAAAAGGTGCGGATTGACAAGCCTTGGAAATGTCCTCGCTTCCTCGTACGAAGGCTGGGCGGGGCGCTGGTGCGGCGACCCAGAGAATGGGCAAAGCGTTTCAAATCTTGGCTCCCAAGCTGCTGAAAATGCTCATGAATCTTCGCTTGGTTCCGCCGGAGCGCCTGTCATCTGATACGAAAGAATGTTGATGCGCGTCTTACTGATCGAGGATGATCGTATGATCGGCAGCAGCCTGTCGGTGGCTTTGAGCCGCGAGGGCATGGCGGTTGATTGGGTGCGCAACGGCGCCGACGGGGCGGAGGCTTTGGCCATGGGCGGCCATGCGCTTGTCCTCCTGGACCTCGGGCTACCGGATCAATTCGGACTCGATCTTTTGCGCGCGGCGCGGCGCGCCGGTAATCGCGTTCCTGTTCTCGTGGTCACGGCGCGCGACGGTCTCGACGACCGCGTTGCGGGTCTCGACCTCGGCGCCGATGACTATGTCATCAAGCCCTTCGAGATGCGCGAATTGGTCTCCCGCATGCGGGCCGTCTTGCGACGCCATGGGGGCGCAGCCCAATCCGTTTTGCAGGCTGGGGAGATCGCACTCGACCTCGCAACCCATGAACTGATCTATCGAAATACGGCAGTTATTCTGCCGGCGCGCGAATTCGCGCTGATGCGCGTACTCGTCGAACGTCCCGGCGTCATCCTGTCGCGTAGCGAAATCGAGGAACGGATTTACGGTTGGGGCGATGAGGTGGAAAGCAATGCGATCGACGTTCTGATCCACTCCATTCGCAAGAAGTTCGACAAGGATATCATTCGCAATGTGCGCGGCGCGGGCTGGATAGTTCTCAAGGGAGCGTCATGACGTCGCTGCGGCGCACCGCCCTGATATGGATGACCGCACTGCTCACGGTTGTCGGTGTATTGGCCTTCTTCGTTTCTTACGACCTGGCGCGGCGCGAAGCAGCCGACTTTCTCGACGGTCAGTTACGTCAGATCGCGCTCAACGCAGGCATCGGCCTCGCCAATGCCGAAGCGCCTGGCGCGAAGCACGATCCGGAGGATGAATTCGTCATCGCGATCTGGAATCCAGCTGGCGAAGCGATGCGAAATTCGCCGAGCGGCATCGACCTACCGCGCCTTTCAAAACCAGGCTACGCCACAATCCAAGCGAATGGCGAAGACTGGCGCGTCTACCTGGCTGGCGACGCCCGCCGTTCGGTTCAGGTAGCCCAACGCATGAGCGTGCGTCAGGAAATGGCCGAAGCTGCCGCGATTCAGGCAGGAGCGCCCATTCTCATTCTTATTCCTTTGGCCTGGCTGATCGTCGGATGGGCGCTCGGCCAGGTGCTCGGGCGGCTGAAGGACGTTGCCGCCGAGATCGCGGAGCGTGGCGTCGATAGCCGCGAACAAATTCCGGTCGCCGGCGTGCCGTCTGAGGTTCGGCCGATGGTCGAGGCCATGAACGTCCTGACCAATCGCCTCCAACATGCGCTCGAACAGCAGAAACGTTTCGTCTCGGATGCCGCTCATGAATTGCGGACGCCTTTGGCGGCGCTACACATCCAGATCGACAATCTGCGCGCGAACGCGGGCAACGATCAATCTTCGTTGATCTCGGAACTGCTCGCTGGCGTCAGCCGAGCCACCGCACTGGTGGAGCAATTACTCCGTTTGGCCCGTTCGGAGAACGCGAACGGCGAAGCGCGACGAGAGACAGTTGACCTCTCTGAACTCGTCACGCAATGCGTCGCAGACTTTGTTCCCCTCGCCGACGCAAAGGGGGTCGATCTCGGCATCGCTGCGCGCGACACTGTCGTTGTTCAGGGCTGGCCCGCCGATCTGAAAATGTTGTTTGGCAACCTTGTTGACAATGCGATTCGCTACACGCCGGCCGGTGGATCGGTTGACGTTTCGGTACGACAAAACGGGAATTCGGTCGCGGTCGAGATTCTGGATACCGGCTGCGGGGTCGCGAAGGCCGATATTCCGCGCCTGTTTGACCGTTTCTTCCGCGCGGCACCGCTTGATGTCGAAGGCAGTGGACTTGGGTTGTCGATCGCCGATGCTGTGGCAACGCGCCATGGTTTCGCGATCCAGATCGAGAATCGGGCCGACCGCGCTGGTCTTCGGGTACGCGTATCAGCTTTACTGGACGAAGGATCTCTCAATCAGCGCTAATGATGTAGTTAGCTTCTCGTCCCGCGACCGTTTGGGGTAAACAAAGCCCTGGTTGTTTGCCGCAGCAGGGCGTGGATGCTAACTTAAAGGTCGCGCAAGAACGGTCACGATGTTACTGCACGAACACCGTTCGTGTTGCGCGGCGTAACGGCCAGCTTGAAAACTCACTTTTTGTCAGAAGCCGCTGTTGCCTCCGCTTGGACTGCCATCGCCTCGTATTCTTCTGCGAGCGCATTTAGCTTAAGGGTAAACGCCGGATCGTCGGCGCCCACGGCGAGACGGTGACACATTCTGGCCCGTTCGCGCATTTTCTTACTTTCTGGTGTTTCAGGTCGTTTGCCGCTCATGACGGTCGCACTCTAAACGGTGGTGCTATTGTGATCAAAAGGCGCGACCGCTTCTTTGTCAATGTCCTGCGTTAAATTCGTGTCTCCCCCCGGGCTGTTGTGCGTCCACCCTCATTCGCTCCTAATTCTCCTGATGTACTCGTTCACTGCGGGCGGATCTGAGCTTGCGTATCGCGCTGTCGCCCCCAACGACGGTACATTGAACGGGTCTGTCCGCACCCCGCACTCCAGCACGGGATCGATGCTCTTGGTCGCCGGAAATCGAATTCAGCACTAGAGCTGTCGCCGCTATCCGTGGCGCCGACGCCGGCGTGATCTGGACAGACTGTTTCCGCGCATACGGATGCCTTATTGGGTTCTGGCCATCGTCGACGTCCTCATTCGCTACTAAGTCTTGCACCTTACACTTTCCAACATAACGCACTGGCATATATGCGTCAGCACCGCAGCGTGCCCGCCGGCTCTTGAAAGAAAACTCGGAGTGATTGTATGAACCGAACCGAAGCGAGTGAGCCGGCGCTGCTGAACAAAGTGCCAGAAGTCACGATCTATTTCTGGATCATCAAAGTGCTGGCGACGACAGTTGGCGAAACGGCCGCAGATCTTCTATCGACCAGGCTCAATCTTGGCCTGACGATCACATCCTATGTGATGAGCGCGGTCTTCATCCTGGCGCTGATCTTTCAGGTTCGGGCGAAACGTTACATGCCGCCGTTGTATTGGGTCACGGTCGTTCTGATCAGCGTCGTTGGCACGCTGATCTCGGACAATCTGGTTGACGGCATGGGAATTAGCCTGACTACCACTTCCATCGCGTTCGGATCGACCCTCGCAGTCGTGTTCGCACTCTGGTACCGCAGTGAAAAGACGCTGTCGATTCACACGATCTTTACGACGCGGCGCGAGCTGTTCTATTGGGCGGCGATCCTGTTCACGTTCGCCATGGGCACGTCGGCAGGCGATCTGATCGCGGAGAAACTCAATCTGGGATATGGGCCCACTGCGATCGTCTTCGCCGCGTTGATCGGCATCATTGTGCTACTTTATCGGGCAGTGAAGATGGACGCGATCCTCTCGTTTTGGCTTGCTTACATCATGACCCGTCCGCTCGGCGCCTCGATCGGCGACTTTCTCGCCAAGCCCGTGATCGCAGGCGGATTGGGCTGGGGCACGGTCACCACGAGTCTCATCTTCCTCGCCGCCATTCTCGCGCTGGTCATCTTCCTGACGATCAGTCGATTCGACCGCATCGAGCAGGCGTCAGCAGAAGCCTGATGACGAAACCGGCCGAAGTCCGGCGCCACTTCGGCCTCAAGCACCGGCAACGCTTGTTGCAATCTGGCCCACCTTCACTTTAAAAAGGATACCCCGATGAAGCACAATCCTCTAAAAATCGCATTGCTCTCAGCCACGATCGGCGTTGCATTGACCGGCGCCGCACGGGCGGACTGCGAGAGCGATCTGCTCCAACTGGAACAAGCCTTCAAGGCCCCGAATCTCACCCCTGTCGCAAAAACCGCGTTAGACGACGCAAAGACGAAAGCCGTAACGGCATTAAAAAAGGACGATGACAAGACCTGTCACAGCGCGATCGCGGAAGGGATGACGAAGGCTGGCTTGAAGTTGAAATAATCCACAGCATCCTAAGATACGCCGCTTGCACGTGAAGGAAAAATTGCAGGGCGGGGAAGACCCTGCAATTGATCTCTGAGAGACAAAGAGACATCTTGCAACCAGGTCGTTGTTTTCATCCGATGGATTGCCACCGCCATCCACGTTGTTGCGGCCGTCGTGCATATCTTCGTCTCCCGCGGCTGGATCATGCAGCGAATGTGTCCCGGACCATGGTCACTTCGGACCTTTTTTTGTCGTATCAGCGGGCTAATTCGCGCCTAAGTCTGTCAGGCTAACCACCCGCCGGACAGATCCATCCAGACGTCCGCGATTCAGTTCGTGACATTACGCAACGGACTAAGCACAACAAAATGTGGCCGACGATTCTCGACCCCCCCAATAGGTTGATCAATATGGAAGCTCTTCGCAAGACAGCCGGTGTCATAGATCTTCGTTCAAGCAAAGTTCCAGCAGTCACTTTGGGTTTTTGGGTCATCAAGATCGCCGCAACGACGCTCGGCGAGACCGCCGGTGATGCCGTCTCGATGTCGATGCATCTTGGCTACGCGATCGGCAGCGCGATCTTTATCGGCATCTTTGTTGCAGCCATCGCCGCCCAGGTATCTGTGAAAAAATTCCATCCCTTCCTTTATTGGGCCGTGATCGTTGCGACCACGACAGCGGGCACGACGATGGCCGATTTTGCCGACCGCTCCCTTGGCATTGGTTATCCAGGGGGGACTTCGCTTCTGTTCGTGCTTCTCATGGCTTCCCTTGGCGTATGGTACTGGTCGGTTGGGTCTGTATCGGCGGATACCATCACGTCGCCCAAGGTCGAGATGTTCTACTGGACCACGATCCTGTTTTCCCAAACCTTGGGAACGGCGCTCGGCGATTGGATGGCTGGCAGCGACCGGTATGGGCTCGGCCTCGGCTACGAATACGGAGCCTTGATTTTCGCGGCCGGCCTTGCGGTGATCGTGGCGGCCTATTTCTACACGAATATCTCGCACACCTTGCTGTTCTGGGCCGCATTCATCCTAACGCGGCCTTTGGGCGCCACGGTAGGCGATCTCCTCGACAAGCCGCTTTCCGCCGGCGGGTTCGCATTCGGCCGCTTCTATGCTTCGGCCATTCTAGCGGCGTTTATCGTCGCCTGCATTCTGATATTGCCGCAAAGGGCAGGAAAGCATCCAGACGAGGCGAGATAGGTGCCTGAATGGAAGGAACTATTTTTCCGATGACATTCGCGGCATGCGCATCTGAGAGACGCGCATGCGATTTTCACCTCGCCTGGTGATCGTTCCTGCGCAATACGAACGAGCAGCTTGCTCTTTCGGCCCAGCCTGAAGATTAATGGCTCGTAAATGGACTGTTCCGGGCAAGTTCATAATTACGACATTAGAATCTCAGCTAGATCAACCTTCTGCCTCGATCCCGTTGCGCTTTTCATGATGGAGACAAACCGTGATCCCAAATAAGGCTCTGACAACGTCACTCATTCTGCTGTTTAGCCTTCCTGCCTTTCCCGCGTTTGCGTACGACGACTATGGTCGTCATAGCGCTGGCCATGAACAGCTTCACGACCGATTGTCTGACAGACACGAACGGGCGCATGAGGAAGGTTTCGAAAGCCGCCGTGACCATCGCGGCTATCATCAAGAACTTCGTGATTCGCACGAATACTCCCATGAGTATCGACCGGCCCCGCGGTACAACTACTATTATTCACAGCCTCGGTATCGGATTTATCGGGAGTATTGATCTTAGTTTTCCCGCCACGGGCCGCTTGACGTATGGGAAAAATACTCAAGTAATACGAATTGCAAAATGGACCAAGCATGGAAGAAGGTTCATACGTTACTTGTCTATCAATGTAGATCCTGACGCTGTAGCTGCCAATGCGGTTCACCGACGACGACGAATGCGTTCATTGCCAACGGTGCAAGTCGTCGATAACGAACGAGTGAGCATCACCGGTCGGTTGTGCCTTTGAGTTGCGGGTGATCCGGCGATAGCCGGCAGGCGGATGTTGGATCACGTCTGTCTTGTTAGCCCGCCGAAACGCCGAAATCGCATCGCCAGGATTGCTCCGACAAGTGGCAGTGACGCTAACTAACACCAGCGACGTCCGGGTGACTTCCTCGACCGGCAAAAGTCGACCTGCCACCCGAGAGGTGGGCAGCAAGCACGCGACAAGACGCAGCCATGGATTGGAAAATGTTTATCTTGCGCTTCCATTGCGCAGAATCGCAGGCCGGTGTGGGACGTCCGCTATCGCGCGATGAGCGAAGGCATTGCTGGTAGTGAATATTTCCCAACCCGAGGCGGGCGTGGAGCCTGTGGCCGAACAAGGTCCCGCTATGATAGGATAGTTTTGCGGGTAGAATTGTCCGATAAGGGCGGTCTTAACCGGCGGCGGGTGGAACTCCGAAGCGGCTGCTGGCCGCGAGGTTGCCACGTGCCTCATTGCGGCTGTCTTGACTTTGGTTCGTCCAAGCAGGTCCGCAGAGAATGCGCGATCAATTGCAGATCTCGACTCGCCGAATTTGCCAGCCATACCCATCCCAGTAGCGCTCGCGAACCAATCGGCAAACTGGTTCGTCGACGTAGACCGGCTCTGGCGCGTAATAGACCGGCGGTGGAGGAGCAGGACGCGCCAGGGCGCCGCCGAGCAGCGCCCCGCCGATGAGTCCGCCCACTACGCCAGCGGCGATTTGACCGTTCTCCGCTGTTGCAGGCGCCGGCAATAAAAGTGGACCCGCAGCCAATGTAACAGCCACTACAACCAAAGCGAATTTGCCCATAACGCCTCTCCAGGTCGCGACCACGAATTGCACGGGGATCGCCGTACCAGGCTATCATACATTCCCCGATTAAAGCTTTCTTAAGTCTGCCCGCAGGCTGGAAAATTATTTGGGTGGGTGAAGGGATGCGAATCCGTGCGCGACTCGTTTCTGGCAGCTTTCCATCGTGGTTTCCGATAGACCAGCGCTATTCCATTGGCCACAGGGTATCGCCATTTTTCGCTGCGGTTCTGTTTCCACGCTCCCGATTACAGTCCTTCTAAGGTGCCATCATGATGACCGTCGCTCGCTTGACCTTACCGTCAGCGATTGCAAATAAGGATGATGTCTAACGGTCAGTATCAACAACGTCGGCCCGTGCTGCCGCTCGGAACTGCACCCCGCGGATTTTCGGGTCTCATTCATGCAATCCAGGCCAAGAATGTGGATTCCGCGTTGTCTGGCGACGAACTCGAAAGCCGCTTGATCGAACACGGCTTTGTCGAAGGCGCCAAAGTCGAGCTGCTGCACGAGGGCATCGTCGGGCGCGACCCGATCGCTGTCCAGGTCGAGAACGTGACGATCGCGGTGCGGCGGCGCGAGGCGATGGCCATTATCGTCGCCTGATAGAATGGTATACCGCCATGGAAGCCCCGTTGATGCATCTCGCTTTGGTCGGCACGCCAAACAGCGGCAAGACTTCGCTGTTCAATGCGCTGACCGGAAGCCGCCAAAAAGTCGCGAACTATCCAGGCGTTACGGTAGAGCGCAAGGAAGGCTCTTTCGTCACTCCGCTCGGACGTCCGGTATCGATGGTCGATCTGCCTGGCACCTATTCTCTGCGCGGTCGCAGTCCTGATGAAGAAATCACCCGCGACATCGTGCTTGGTCGTACGGCAGGCGAAGCGCTGCCCGATCTGGTTCTCTGCGTGGCCGATTCCACCAATCTGCGGCTGACCATTCGTCTGGCGCTCGAACGCAAACGCGCCGGGCGACCACTAATGCTGGTGCTCAATATGTTCGACATCGCCACCCGACGTGGCGTCACCGTCGATGTCGCGCGCTTGTCCGAGGCCTTGGATATCCCAGTTGTGACCTCGATCGCGGTGCGCAAGGGTGGCGCCACCGATCTCTTGCGTCGTATCGACGAACTCATTCGAATCGCAGGCGCCAGTGGCGTCGCAGCAAAATTTCTGGCAGCCGCTCGCTGTCGCCGAACTGCGAGCCACCCAACGCGAGGCGGACCGCATTATCGCGGCCACCATCGGCCTGCCGACAAAGCCCGACACCTGGACCACGCGGATCGACGCCGTGGTGCTGGATCCGGTGACGGGTCTTGCTATACTCGCATCGATTCTGTTCGTGATGTTCCAGGCGGTGTGCGCATGGGCGCAGCCGCTAATGGAGCTTTTGTCGTCCGCCTTTACCCTGTTGGGCCGTATGGTACACGACACGTTGCCCGGAGGCTTGCTGCAAAGCTTCCTGCAGAACGGAGCAATTTCCGGCGTAGGCAGCCTCATCGTATTCCTGCCGCAGATTATCATCATCTTCCTGTTCATTTTGCTGCTCGAGGATTTCGGCTACATGGCGCGCGCGGCGTTCTTGATGGATCGCATCATGGGCGGCGCCGGCCTGCACGGCCGCGCTTTCATTCCGCTGCTTTCAAGTTTCGACTGCGCGATCCGCGGTATCATGGCAACGCGGGTGATCGACAATCGGCGCGACTGGCTAACCACCATCCTGATCGCGCCGCTGATGACTTGTTCGGCACGCATTCCGGTTTATACGCTGATCTTTTCCGCTTTCATCCCCGACCAGCTGGTCTGGGGCTGGGTCAATCTGCGCGGGCTGGTGATGTTCGGTCTCTATAAGGCGGGCATCGCCAGCGCATTGGGCGTTTCATTCCTGATCAAGTTCTTTATGTGGCGCGACTACGCGCCGGCGCCCTTCATGCTGGAACTGCCGGACTACAAGCTGCCGCGCGCTCGTAGCATTGCTATCGGCTTCTATATGCGGACGAAGATGTTTTTGCAGCGAGCCGGCACCACGATCTTTTCGATGATGGTGCTGATCTGGGCTCTGGCGTCGTTTCCGTTGGCTCCGGTTGGCGCACAGGATCCCGCTATCAACTACAGCTTCGCCGCCATGATCGGCAAAGCCCTGGAACCATTGTTCGCGCCCCTGGGCTTCAACTGGCAGATCGTCGTCGCGTTGATCCCGGGCATGGCAGCGCGTGAAGTCGCGGTCGCAGCACTCGGCACCGTCTATGCGATCGAGGGCGGCAAGGAAGCCGCCGACCAGATCGGACAGGTGCTCGCCGCCAAATGGAGTCTCGCGACGGCGTTGTCGCTGCTGCTCTGGTATATTTTCGCGCCGCAATGTGCCTCGACCCTGGCAGTCATCCGCCGCGAAACCGGCAGTTGGAAGTGGATGGCGATCACTTTCGCTTACATGTTCGCGCTCGCTTATACCGCGAGCTTCTTCGCCTACAACATCGCTCGCGCGCTGGGCGCTGGCTAACCTGCCGTCGAAGATATGCCGATCCATTGGCCCCACGTATTTCATCGATCTAAAAAGATGCCCCTTCGGGAAATGTTGCGATAACCTCGATATAGGGGAGGCAACTTGATTTCTTTGACTATCCCCGTCGATACCGCGCTAGGTCATTCGTCCCCGTAACGCCGCAACGCGATGACCGCTATTGACCCGCCCGGCGACGACGCATTCGGACGCCAGCTCGAGATGCTTCGGCGCTGGCTGGCCAGAACTGGACCGACGTTGAATCGCTATGTCGAGATTTTTTCACATACTTGGATCTGGCGGCTCAAATCGTCAATCAAGATGCAGTGTTCGTGGCAGGGCGCGCCCCCGACATCGACGCCAGCAGACCCGCCGGATCGTGGCGTCGCTTGACCGGGCGCTCAGCGCGTTTCGGCGGACCGGGGTGAGCGTTGAGCGCTCTCTCTAATTCAGAGGTCATGAAGCAACCCGTGTGTCATGATCCGACAATTTTTGTCATGGTACTGGCGTGGCCGCAGTATGCGTTTGGCGGCTCGGGACTAACGATCAGCTTGTCGGTATCGCCGGCGTGAGCGCGCTGGCGGCTCTTTCGCCAAGAAAGCGATCCAGCGTCGCCTGAATTTGCTTCTTTACGGGGTCGGGCCCGCGATCGCTCATGTCGGTGTGCTGAAATTTGGTACGGATAATCTCGATCCCGTCCGCCTTCGCCTGTTGGGCTGTCGGCAAAACGTCTGGATCAGTCTTGAAGTTGGGGTCTTTTGAACGAAATGAAAGAATCTGCAGTTTCGTGCGGAGCACGAAGGGAACCCGCAAATTATCGAGCGTGATAACTTTCGATACCAGCTCCGGATGATGCTTGGCGCAGAACATGGAGACATCTCCGCCGTTGGAGTGTCCGACCAAGGTGAGATGCCGGTACTCGGCGTTCGGCTGCAACTTCTTCAATTGATTCAGTACAAAGAGGATGTTTGCTTCTCCGCGTTCATAAACCTCCCGCCGACCGACATATGGCAGCCCGACTTTGGTCATCAATGGCGGATCGGTACGGAGATCCTGCTGAATGCTTGCGACCAGGTAGCCTCTCGCCGCAAGAACGTTAGCCAAAAATGAATATTCGGTGTTCTTGACGGTATTTCCGTTGCTGATGATTGCCGGCGGCAGCTTCCAGTAACCGGCATTTGCCTCTATCTCGTAGTCTCGCCGCACCGCCAGATCGACCGCTATGGGCCGTTGTCGCGCTGCGTCGTACAAATTGAGCGTCTCGTGCCGAATCCCCCATTCGCTTATAACAAGATACACGACCAAGGTGAGGGCGCTGAGGCAAGCCAAGACCGCAATTCCTCTCTTCATCTTTTCAATCCGATCGCATTGGATTCGTAATTTAGCGGTTAAACGCGTATGGAATGAAACGAAGAGGAGGCGAGTGAATTAAATTTTGGAAAGGAATCTCAGGTGCATGTAAGCTACGCGAGGCGACCTCGTAAAATACAAATGGTGCCGGACTTCCGGCGCCATTTACGGCCTGGCGAAGCGAACAGCCCGCAAACCCGCGCAAGTATCAACGGGATTTGGAGGTTGACGGGAAGCGCTGGTGACGGAGATTAAACTAGTTGGAGCAGAGCGCGACAAGCTGGATTTCCTCTTCGAAAAGAAAGTTGTGGAGTATACGCGCGTCTACTCCGCGCACCGTGATTGGGCGCGGATACTGGGGGAGCGGGGCGAAATATCGGCCGGCATTGCCCGCGCCAAGGTCCGCGCCACCGAAATCAGGGTACAGATCATCGCTGTCGACCAGAACGCCAGCACCGAGGCGCAGCGTGACTTGCGGACTGCGGACGCGCGCGTTCTGAACTGAGCGAGCGCAAATTGGCGATCGAGGATCGTCTTTCACGTACTGAAATTCGTTATCCCGTGTCGGGTTATGTGAACGAACTGTCTGTCCATAGCGTTGGCGGCGTAATAACGCCTGCGGCGAAGATCGCTACGATCGTTCCGCAAAATGCCGAACTTAAGTTCGAAATCAAAATATCGCCGGCAGACATCGTAAGAACCAACTCGCGTGCAAATCACCAAAAATCAACAGCATGAACGAGTTGATGAATAGGCGATTCTAATCTTGTCAAATGCGTGAGGGGGCCTGCACTTGTTCGATTATCTCAAGTGCGGCAGCTCCTAATTCTGTCCTAAGTCTGAACGTGTTCTGAGGCGCAAACCATGGCCCATGCACGCCATCCGGATCCTAATGTTCGAAACTCTCAACCATCGCGTTTTCGAAGCAATTGCGGCGGCGCCAACGCTTAAAGGTGCGTCACTCACCGTTGCGATGGTGCTGGCTCAGTCGGCCATCTACCTCGGCCCTTTCATGCTCGTCCTCCTCTGGATTTTCGGGGCGCATGCGGAACGGCGGGCTGCCGTAGATGGCGGTCTCTCCACTCTTCTGGCGCTGGCGTTGGCCGTGGCTATTTCATCGTTCTGGATGCATCCCCGGCCTTTCGCCGTCCTGCAGAACCGAAACTTCCTCAATCACGCTCCGGATAGTTCTTTCCCAAGCGATCACAGCACCGTACTCTTTGCGATGGGTTTGGCCCTCTGGGCGTCCGCCTCAACGCCTGCACGTCGTGCCGGGGCCCTAGCCGCCGCCCTCGGGCTCTCGGTAGGCTGGGCCCGGGTCTACCTCGCCGCCCATTCCCTTTGGACATTGTCGGCGCCGCAGGTGTCGCTGCGGCGTCATCGTGGGCCGTCTTGTCGCCCATGGGGCGGACAATCAGCACGCGCCTAACGATTTGTGGCGAGGATCTGTTTGGCTGGTCGATTGCAACCAACCTGCGCCGACCCCGGTAAAGGCGTGCGACGTGCGGACTCTAATGAAAGCACTTTGGTATTCGAAATGAACGACAAGCGGATAGCATCGCGACATCGCGTTCCAAAAGCCGGTAAGATACTCTTCGACGGCGCAGTGGTCGACTGCACCGTACCGTAATATTTCAAATGGGCGCGGCATTGGAGGTCGAAAGCCCAGTCGGCATACCACTTAAGTTCACCCTGTTGATCGAGTCGGATCGTGTCAAGCGCCCTTGCAGCGTCATTTGGCGGAAGGTTCGGCGTATAGGGGTAAGATTTGACGACGGCGAGAGCTGACACCACCTCGGTCGAAAGGACTTAAGTGGGATCTAACACGCCAGGATGAGCGCGCGATGACGATGCGGGCCCTGCCAAGAACCGACGCGGATCGGGAAGACCGGAAGAGCGCCGCCGTCTGCAAGCCGCAATCGGTTTGCTTGTCCGTGGTCGCTTTACGGCGGATCTCGGATCTCTTTTGACTGTGTTCGACTTCGGAGCCGAAAGGAAACAATTGAATGATCCGTCTTCGTCAACATACAGAGTACCATCTTATCGAGCGCATCGGGTGGCTGAGGGCGGCAGTTCTGGGAGCCAACGATGGGATTATCTCGACAGCCAGCCTCATTGTCGGTGTGGCGGCGGCTGCCGCGACCCGGAACGAAGTGCTCCTTGCAGGAATTGCGGGGCTTGTTGCGGGCGCCATGTCGATGGCGGCCGGAGAGTATGTTTCCGTCAGTTCCCAGTCTGACACCGAACTCGCCGATTTGGCGCGCGAACGCCGGGAGCTTGGTGAGAACCCGGAAGCTGAACTCGAGGAGTTGACCGAAATATACTTCAAGCGGGGTCTCGAACGCGAGCTGGCACGACAGGTCGCGCAGCAGCTTATGGCCAAGGACGCATTGAAGGCGCATGCCCACGACGAGCTCGGAATTTCCGAGCTGACGGCGGCCAGGCCGGTTCAGGCTGCGCTTGCATCGGCGGCCATGTTTTCGATCGGCGCAGCCATGCCCTTGCTCATGGTGGTTATTGCGCCCGCAAGTGCCTTGGTTCCGGTCGTTTCGGCCGCGTCTTTAGGTTTCCTCGCGCTCTTGGGTGCGGTCGGAGCGAAGGCAGGAGGCGCGAACATGCTGCATGCAACGATACGCGTGACGTTCTGGGGAGCGCTCGCCCTCGCGACGACCGCGGTAATAGGCAAATTGTTCGGTACGGTGGTCTGATTGAAGCACATACGACCGACCTTGCTTCGTCGACTGTCACCGCAATTGAAAGGTGCCTTACTATAGGGACGGCCGGGATTGTCTATCGATGAAAAGGTCGAAGGCAGGTCGCCTGTAGACACGATACGTTTGCCAATCAGGCTTGGGAAGTGGTCTCTGGGGCTGCCGGAAAGCTGACGCTGGCAATTAGCCCGTGTCCGCCCGGTGGCCCGACGTTTTCGAGTCGGATCGAACCGTGACACCGTTCGGCGATGCGTCGCACGATCGAAAGACCGAGGCCGGTCCCATCGCCGCGCGAGCGACTTCCACGGAAGAACGGTTCGAAGATCCGGTCGATTTCCGAAGCAAGGATGCCCGGTCCGGTATCGGCGACCTGGAGGATGACAGCATCGCTTTGACGGAACAGGCTCAGGTCCACCCGACCGCCTGCCGGCGTATGCCGAAGTGCGTTGTCGATCAGGTTTCGGACGAGTATCGCCAAGGCAGCGGGTTCGCCACGTACCGAGGCCGTCTCGATCCGTGCGAAACCCAAGTCGATCGATCGGTCCTGGGCGGCCGGCAGCAGATCGGCGACCACTTCCTTGACGATGCGGTCGAACGCGCTTAGCGGCATTTCTCTGGATGCGTCCGAATCGTATCTCGCCAGCGCAAGAAGCTGCTCAAGCAAATGAGCGGTTCGCCGGATTCCGGTTCTGAGGGAATCCAGCCGCACCCGTCCGTCCTGCGAAAGTCCGGCATGCTCCAGATTTTCGGCTTGGACCGAAAGCGCGGTGATAGGACTGCGGAGTTCGTGCGCGGCATCGGCGACGAACCGTCTCTGTTTGTCGAACATCGTCCCGATACGGTCGAGAAGACGGTTGATGGAGGCGACGAAAGGAAGCAACTCCTTCGGAATGCCGTCCGTCGGCAGTTTTTCCAGATGGTCCGATTGCTTCGCGTCGAGGCGCGCCGCCAGTTTGGAAAGAGGGCGCAGGCTTCGATCGACGACGATGCCGATCAGCAGCATGAGACCCGGAACGAGCAAGCCCAGCGGCACGATGGTCCGCAGCGCGCTCTCCCGGGCAATTTCGTCGCGATGGGCCGTCGGTTGGCCGACCGCGACGCGGCTTCCGTCCTTTCGCGTACGGACCAGGATCCGCCACTGCTCCTGGCCGCGCTTAACGGTCTGGAGGCCGTCGCGAAGATCCTGGGGTAGGCGGGGAAGGGAACTTGTGGGGGCGGGATCCCCGGGGGGCGGCGTCAGTTCCTCGATGGCGACTCGCGCTTCACCGTCGATGTTTCCCTCGGAGGTAAGATCGGTCAGACGATTTTTTGCCGCCAGCGGACCCGACCTGCAGCAGAATGGCATCTTGCAGCTCGATCGCCTCCTCGAATGCCCATCTGAAGGCCAGGTAACCCGCCGCGAGCCCTGCCCCGACGATGAAGACGGTAAGCCCCACGAAGAGACGCCCGCGCAGCGAGGAGATCAACATGGGCGGTCCACCATCCATCCGACGCCCCTTACGTTGCGGATGGCCGCGGCGCCGAGCTTCTTGCGTATCGCGTGGATCAGGAATTCGACGGCATTGCTTTCGACCTCCTCGTTCCAGCCGTAGATATGCCGTTCGAGGTCGACGCGCGACAGGATGGTGCCGGGACGCAGCAGAAGGGCTTGCAGCAGTGCGAATTCGCGTGCGGTCAAACGCGACGTCTCGCCGGCGTGGGCCACTTCGTGGGTCGCCGGATCCAGGCTGATTGCGCCGTTGCTCAGGACGGCAGAGCTGCCACTTCCCTGCCGCCGCAGGATCGCGCGCATGCGCGCGAGAAGTTCACGGATCTCGAACGGCTTGACGATGTAGTCATCCGCCCCGAGGTCGAGTCCATGGATCCGGTCGTCGATGGCGTCGCGCGCCGTCACAATGATCACGGGCAACTGACGTCCGGTCTTGCGGAACTGCCTCAGCACCTCGGTCCCGTCCGGAGGAGGGAGGCCCAGGTCCAACAAGGCGAGATCGTAGGCCTCGGCCCGGGCTGCCTCGATAGCGGTTTCCCCGTCCGTGACCCAGTCGACCGCGTATGAGGCGTCCTTGAGCGCCTGGGTCACGGCCGCTCCGATCATCCGGTCGTCCTCTATCAGAAGAATGCGCATGTTCGGTTCCCGTGGAGGCCGGCGGCGGATGCCGCCGCCGGCCTCGTTTACAGCGTACCGGCGATCAATCGGCCTTGTCACCCTCGTCATCGGCATCCGCCGCATCCTAGGTCGATGCGATGATCGTGCCGGCGTCCGGATCGACCTTGACGTCGAACACGTCGCTGCCGCTGGCGACTTCGACGTCGTAGGCCCACCGGCCGTCCTTGCCCTTTTCGTACTCGGCACGGACCGCCTTGCCGTTGGTGTGTTTTTCGGCAGCGGCGACGGCGGCTCCCATCGATATCTTGGCTTGCGCAATGGGACCCGCATCGTTGGACGCCGTCTTGGCATTGTCCGCGAGAGCCACCGCCGATGTCATCACAGCGACGGCGCAAACGATCGTTTTCAGCTTGTTCATTTTGTCTTCTCCAGAAATGCCCCTCGTCACGTCTGACTCAGGCCACTTAGCGGCAGCTTAGCCGATTCAGCCTGGCGGCGGCACGGGCGGCCCAGCGGCGGACCTTCTAAGTCGTCGCTAAGTCGGCAACTCTAACGATGAGGGAGGGCGCACGAATACCGACGGCCCTGCGAAGGGAAACGACATGGATTTCAGCAAAAACCTCGTGGCGGAAGCTCTCAACAAGGTTCCGCAAGTGACGCTCGCCTTCTGGGCGATCAAGATCATGTCCACGACGGTCGGCGAGACCGGGGCCGACTACCTCGCCGTGCACGCCGGTCTTGGCAAAACGGTCACGAACGGGATTACGCTGATCTTGTTATTGGTGGCGCTGACGCTTCAGATGCGGATGTCGCGCTACGTTCCCTGGATCTACTGGCTGACCGTCGTGCTCGTCAGCGTCGTCGGGACCCAGATCACCGACGCGCTCACCGACGGCATGGGCGTAAGCCTCTACATCAGTACGCCGATATTCGCGGCAGCCTTAGCCGCGACCTTCGCGGCCTGGTATGCCGTGGAGCGCACGCTCTCGATTCACACGATCGTCACCGCACGGCGCGAACTCTTTTATTGGACCGCCATCCTTCTGACGTTCGCTTTGGGCACGGCGGCCGGCGATCTCGCAACCGAGGCCGTGGGGCTTGGCTTCAGGCTCGGCGTCGTCGTCTTCGGCGCAATGATCGCCACCGTCACGACGGCGTACTATCTCGGCGCGAATGCGGTGCTCTGCTTCTGGATAGGCTACATCCTGACGCGGCCTCTCGGAGCTTCGCTCGGCGACCTGCTTTCGCAATCGCGTGAATATGGCGGGCTCGGTTTCGGTTCCGTCTACACCAGCCTCGGCTTCCTCACCGTCATCGTTGCGCTTGTCGCGTTCCTCACCCTGCACGACCGGCCGGCGGCCGCGGACGAACGGGCGTGAGCCATTCAATATAAATCTTTCGAAAAATGGAGATCGAACATGTCTGCCCAAAATACCCTTCATAGGATCGTCCTGTCGGCGCTGCTTGGCGCTGGTCCGCTGTCAAGCGCAATTCTGTCGGCACCTTTTATCGTCGCCTGCATTACCCAGACGCATGCCGCTTCGTCCAATTTGGGGGATCTCACTTCCTTTCGGAACGTCGTCGCCGACAGCAAGGCGCTGTTGGACAAAGGCGACCTGGCCGGGGCGAAGGCGCGCCTGAAGGATCTCGAAACGTCCTGGGACGAGGCGGAAGCCGGATTGAAGCCGCGGGCGGCTGCGGACTGGCACACCGTCGACAAGGCCATCGACCGCGCGCTCACCGCTGTGCGGGCCGCTTCGCCGGATCTCGCAGCCTGCAAGTCCGCGATCGACGAAGTCGTCGCCACGATGGACCGCCTTGTCGGCAGGTCATAGGCCGAAGGCTCCGCCAAGAACAAACGCGCCTCAATCGAAAGCAACTTCTCATGAAAGACCAACTTGGCGAAAGCCTGAGCAAGGTGCCCGCAGTCACGCTCGGGTTCTGGATCATAAAGATCGCCGCGACGACGCTCGGAGAAACCGGCGGCGACGCGGTGACGATGTCGATGCATCTGGGTTATCTGGTCGGCACGACGATCTTTGCAGCCATCTTCGTCGCCGCCGTTGCCGCGCAGATAAGCGCCAAGAAATTCCATCCATTTCTCTACTGGACGGTCATCGTCGCAACGACGACGGCGGGAACGACGCTTGCCGACTTCGTGGACCGGTCCCTTGGCATCGGATATCTCGGTGGCAGCTCGATCCTCCTCGCTCTTTTGCTGCTGTCGCTTGCGGTCTGGTACCGCTCGCTGGGGACCGTATCGGTCGAAAGCGTCACCACGCCCAAGGCAGAAGTGTTTTATTGGGCGACCATCATGTTCTCCCAAACCCTCGGAACCGCTCTCGGCGATTGGATGGCGGACTCTACGGGACTTGGCTACAGCGGCGGCGCCGTCGTGTTCGGAGCCGCGCTGGCGATGGTCGCAGCGGCGTACTTTTGGACGAACATGTCGCGCACGTTTTTGTTCTGGGCCGCCTTCATCCTCGCGCGCCCGCTCGGTGCAACGGTCGGCGACTTCCTGGACAAGCCGCTCTCCAACGGAGGGATGGCACTGAGTCGATACGCGGCGTCCGCCGTACTCGCGGTATTCATCGTCGGATGCATCGCGTTGCTGCCTCAGCGGGCAGGACGGCATCCGGCCTGAACCGTTTGCGCCGTCGGAAGCGTGCGAAGGCCAACATTCACTTTCACAAATCAGACTTAGGAACAGAATATGGCAACTGAACAGTACCATGAACCTGCTGCAGAACTCTCCTCGGAGACGCGTACGTTTGCGCGGATGATCATCGGCCTCGTCGAAGAAGCCGAGGCGATCGGCTGGTATCAGCAGCGCAATTCACTTGAGAAGGACGGGGAAGCCCGCGCGATCATGGAAAACGCCCAAAAAGAGGAGTTCAAGCATTTCGGCATGGATCTGGAGTTCTTGCTTCGGCGCAAGAAGGAGTGGCGGGAGATCCTCAGGGGCATTCTGTTCACCGATGGCGATATCGTCGAGGCCGCGGAGAAGGCCGAGAAGAAAGCAAACTGACCGCGATCCAATTTCTTCTGCACCGAGAATCGTATCCCCCATGACACAACAACCCGCCTACGGAAACACTGCCAAGGTCCTTCATTGGATGATCGTGGTACTGCTCGCAGCACAGTTCGCTATCGGCTGGCTGATGCCCGACATTCAACCGGGCGCACCTCCAGGGAGCGCGATGACATTGCATATCGCCATCGGGCTTATCATCCTGATGTTGATCATCCTGCGCTTTGCTTGGCGGCTCTTCCACCCCGTCGCGCCTGCAAATACGCTGCCTCGTTGGCAGCGCCTCTTGTCGGAGAGCGTTCATTGGCTTCTCTATGGACTGGTCGTTGCAACGGCTATGACGGGCTGGTTCTTTGCGTCGTTCCGGGGCTGGCACTTGTCGCCCCTAGTCGGAGTGCCGCTGCCGATGCTGACTGCACCCGATTCCATCGCCGGTCGCCTGGTCGGCGGCTGGCATCAAGCAGCAGGATTTGGACTGCTCATCGCCATCGGCATCCACGTTGCCGCAGCCTTCATTCATGCTTTCGTCTTCCGCGACCGGATCATGCAGCGGATGCTTCCCCGAGCATGAGCACGGACTTGCGCTTTGCATCGGTCCGACGACGAATAGATGGTAGGCCGCATGCGGACGCTGTTCCTGCAACGCTAGATGTTCACCGCCCGAAGTCGCAGTGCATTGCCGACGACGCTTACCGATGACAGCGCCATGGCAGCGGCGGCGATTACTGGTGAAAGCAGCAGTCCGAACGTCGGATAAAGAATGCCGGCGGCTATCGGAATTCCGGCCGCGTTGTAGATGAACGCAAAGAAGAGGTTTTGTCGGATGTTGCGCATCGTCGCCTGAGAGAGACGACGGGCGCGGACGATGCCGCCAAGATCGCCTTTCAGCAGCGTCACGCCTGCACTTTCCATCGCCACGTCCGTTCCCGTTCCCATGGCGATTCCGACATCGGCCGCTGCGAGGGCGGGCGCGTCGTTGACGCCGTCTCCCGCCATGGCGACGACACGACCCTGCTTCTGCAGCTTACTGACGACGGCACTCTTCTGATCCGGCAGCACCTCGGCCTCGACTTCGGAAATGCCGAGGCGCTTTGCGACCGCGGTTGCCGTCGTTCGGTTGTCGCCGGTCAGCATGATTACCCTGATGCCTTCGGCCGCCAGCGCTTTCAATGCTTCCGGCGTCGAGGCCTTGACCGGATCGGCGATGGCTAGAATGCCGGCAAGTTTACCATCGACCGCGACGTTGATAACCGTCGCGCCGTCGCCTCGCAGCTTTTCCGCCTGCGTTTCCAACGGATGTGTTTCGATGCTCGCGGATTTGAGATAATTGGCGTTGCCGAGCAGTACCGATTTGCCGTCGACCTTACCCGTGACCCCCTTGCCGGTCGGAGAATCGAAATCCGCGACATCGGCCAGCGCCAAATTCCGTTCTTTCGCCGCCCGGACGATCGCATCGGCGAGCGGGTGTTCGCTGGACCGTTCGACACTCGCTGCAAGCTTCAGAATTTCAGCTTCGTCGAATCCCTCTCCGGGTACGATTGAGACCACCTTCGGCTTGCCTTCGGTCAGCGTTCCGGTCTTGTCGACGACCAGCGTGTCGACCTTTTCCATGCGTTCGAGAGCTTCGGCATTCTTGATCAGGACGCCGGCCTGAGCACCGCGTCCGACGCCGACCATGATCGACATCGGTGTCGCGAGTCCGAGGGCGCACGGGCAGGCGATGATCAGGACGCTGACGGCCGCAACCAGGCCGAACGCGAGCCGCGGCTCCGGACCGAAGAGCGCCCATGCGCCGAAGGCGACAAGGGCGACGACGATCACGGTCGGCACGAACCAACCGGCCACTTGGTCGGCGAGACGCTGGATGGGAGCGCGCGACCGCTGCGCCTGCGCCACCATCTGCACGATTTGGGAAAGCAGGGTGTCGCGGCCGACCTTCTCGGCCCGCATCACGAAGCCACCCGACTGATTGAGCGTGCCGGCGATCACCTTGGCGCCGGGCTCCTTGGTGACCGGCATGGACTCTCCGGTCACCAGCGACTCGTCGAGGGACGAGCGTCCTTCGATGATGACGCCGTCCACCGGCACCTTCTCGCCCGGCCGGACCCGCAGCTTGTCGCCCACGTTCAGGCTGTCGAGCTGAACCTCGTGGTCCGCGCCATTCTCGTCGACGACGCGCGCGGTCTTGGGCGCCAGATCGAGCAGGGCCTTGATCGCTCCGGAGGTGGCCTCCCGGGCCCGAAGCTCCAGTACCTGACCGAGCAGGACCAGGACGGTAATGACCGCCGCGGCCTCGAAGTAGACCGCCACGGCGCCGTCGTGGCTCCGGAATGCGGGCGGGAAAATGCCCGGCGCAACCGTTGCGACGACGCTGTAGGCGAAGGCGACGCCGACGCCCATCGCAATGAGGGTGAACATGTTCAGATTGCGGGTGACCAGCGACTGCCAGCCTCGCACGAAGAACGGCCATCCGGCCCAGAGCACGACCGGGGCGGCGAAAGCGAGTTGGATCCAGTTCGAGAGGTTCTGATCGATCCAGCCGTGGCTGCCGACCAGATGGCCGCCCATCTCCAGGACAACGACCGGCAGAGCCAGCGCGAGCCCCATCCAGAAGCGGCGGGTCATGTCGGCCAGTTCGGGGTTGGGTGGGTCGTCCAGGCTGACCAGGTCCGGTTCTAGCGCCATCCCGCAGATCGGGCAGCTTCCGGGGCCGATTTGGCGGATCTGTGGATGCATGGGGCAGGTGTAGACGGTGTCCTCTGGGACGTCGGCGTGGTGCGGCTTTGCGTTCACCTTGTCGAGGTATTGCTCCGGAGCGGCGGCGAACTTGGTCCGGCAGCCGGCCGAGCAGAAATGGTAGGGGACGCCCCGGTAGTCGGAGCGATGCTTGCTGGTTTCGGGATCGACCGTCATGCCGCAGACAGGGTCGACAACAGCAGCTCCAGCCGCAGCGTGGTCATGTTGATGGTGATCGTGGCCGCCGGCGCCGCCGCAGCATCCGGCGGGTTCAGGTCCGGCAGCGGCCTTGGAGTAGCATCCGCATGCGCCTGGCGATAGAGCTTTCTGTTCCTTGGCCATTTCGAGCTCCGTGGCTACTTGCAACCTATACCGTGTAGGGGTATATAGGGGCCATGCGAAAGGACATCAAGGCTTCCTGTCACAAACGCCTAAGCCGGATCGAAGGCCAGGTGCGCGGTCTCTCCAGGATGGTGGAGGAGGAGCGCTACTGCATCGACATCGTCACGCAGATTTCGGCGGTCCGTGCCGCGCTGCGGCGTGTCGAGGAGGAAGTCCTGAAGGACCACGTCTCCCACTGCGTCGAACACGCCATCGCAAGCGGCGATAAAGTAGACCAGCGAAAGAAGATCACCGAATTGATGGCCGTCATTGGCCGGGCGGACCGATGAGCGGTACTACAAGTTCCATCTTGGCGGATCGAGGCTTCACCGCTATGGTCCCGAATCTTGGTACGAAAAGGTATTGATGTCTGCATGCTCGTCCGGTTGACCAGAGCGAAGCGATTGAGGGCAGGGTGGCTGATAGCCCTTGCCTATCTGCTTTGCGTATTGGCGCCGACGATCTCCTACGCGGTGCCCGGCGTTCACGCTCCGGCCCGCTGCCTGACGGACCCGAATCACGGTCCAGGAATGGTTCATGTTCATTCCGAGCCGCAGCACGTGCATGCCGACGGTCATGCCCATGATCACGCCGCGGCGCATGGTAAGTCAACGGGGCATGACCATTCGATGTCCGTGGCATCGAATTCGGAGTCTGCTCCCGGAAAAGCTCCGCATTCATCCGGCGGGCAGTGCTGCGGGCTGATGTGCGTTACCGCTATTCCGGCGACGGTCGCCGACATCGTCAAGCCTTCCGCTCCGACCGCGCTTTGCGAGGTCGAAGGCTACCGGAACGTCGCCGACAACGCTCCCCCTCGGCTCTATCGTCCCCCCATTACCTGACCTGATCGAAGCTACGCGGTGCCGACCCCGTCAAGGGGCCGCGCGCCTGTGGTCGATCGTCAGTTCAGGAAAACAACATGCTTGCGCAGCTTGGGGCGATTCTCGCCGCCGTTCGGTCGGTGGTGGAGAAGTTATTTGGCAATAGATTTCGAACGATAGCAGGAACGGCCGCCACGGCGCTCGCGTTGGGCGGGTGCGTGCAGACGGCGGTGCCGTTGGCGGGCGCCGATCCCACGGATCCGAACGCGAGGGTCGCGGCCGTGGGTTACCGCTCCACCGTCGCTCCCTACACCAGCCTTCGTCCCACTGCGCCGTCGTCGTGGCGCGAACAGAACGACCGCGTCGCCCCGGCGCCGAAGTCCGGCCGGTAGGAGCGACCGATGCACAAGAATCCCGAGATTTCAAACGACGCGGCAAGCCGATCGAAGATCGGTTCAGCAGCGGCCGTGCTTCTTTCCGCCTTGCTTCTTTCAGGATGCGCGACATTTTCCCCGGACGGGGGCATGACGGTTGTCGCCAACCTCGCCGGCGAGACCATTCACAAGGAGGTAGTTTCCATCCGCACGGCGGACGACGCGGCATGGGCGCAGAATGCCGTTCAGGGCCTGCTCCGCCGCGGCCTGACGGTGGACACTGCGGTTCAGATAGCACTGCTTAACAACCGCGGCCTGCAAGCATCGTACAACGAACTCGCGCTGGCGGAGACAGATCTCGTCCAGGAGAGCCTGCCGCCCAATCCGGTCTTCTCGATCTCGCGCATCGCCGGTTCTGGCGTGGTCGAGATCGAGCGTCGGATCGCCGGTGACATTCTTGCGTTGGCGACATTGCCGTTCCGCTCGGAAATCGCCCGGCAACGTTTTCTCCAGGCGCAACTCCGAGCGGCGGAGGAAACGCTTCGACTCGCGGCCGAAGTACGGCTTGCCTACTTCCGCGCAGTCGCCGCCAACGAATTGGTCGGGCTGTTGACCGATGCCAAATCGACCGCGGAGTCCACCGCCCAGCTCGCGCTGAAGTTGGGGCAGACAGGCGCGCTAAACAAACTCGACCAGGCGCGGGAACAGGTGTTCTATGCCGAAGTCACCGCGGAGCTTGCACTGCTGCGTCAGGAGGCCGCCAGTTCGCGAGAGCGCCTGATCCGCCTGCTGGGATTGTGGGACGGCGATCTCGGCTTCCGCGTTCCGGCGCGGCTTCCGGCAATGCCCCGCCGCCCGCAACCTCTGCCGCGCATCGAGGTCGATGCGGTTGAACGCCGTGTCGATCTTCAGATCGCGCGCCTCGAACTCGACGCTCTCGCCAAATCTCTTCAACTCACCGAAGCGAGCCGCTTCGTTACGCTGCTCGATCTAGCGGGAATCCACAAGAGAACGACCGATGCAGGCGGTGCGGTCACCGAGCGCGGACTCGATCTGCAGTTTCAGATTCCAATATTCGACGGCGGAGAGGTCCGCGTCCGGCAGGCGGTCGAAACCTACAATCTGGCCTTCAACCTTTTGACCGAAAAAGCCGTGAACGTTCGGTCCGAGGCGCGCGATGCCTACAAAGTATACCGTTCCACCTACGACATCGCCGGGCACTACCAGCGCGAAGTCTTGCCGCTTCGACAGATCATCTCGGACGAGATGCAGCTTCGTTTCTCGAGCATGCAGGACGACGTGTTTGCGCTGCTGACGGAAGCAAGGCAGCGGATCGCCGCACAGCGCGCGGCGATCGAAGCGAAGCGTGACTTCTGGCTGGCCCAAGCCGAACTGCAGACCGTCGTCAACGGTGGTGGTCGCCCCGACACTCAACCGCAAAACCGTTCCTCGAAGACCGCCAGGGCGGGCGGCTGACAACTTAAGGAGAAGAGCCATGTTGTCCCGTAGAGGCTTTCTAGGTACTGCCGCGCTGGTGAGCGCGACCGCAGTGAGCGGTCGCGTGCAGGCAGCCAATATTCCCGAAGCGCCGATCATGGAGAAGGCGACGATGCAGCCGCCGCTGCGGCCGTCGAGCGGACCCGACTATCGTCCGGTCGTCACGTTGAACGGTTGGACGCTGCCGTGGCGGATGAACGGCGAGTGGAAGGAATTCCATCTCGTCGCAGAGCCGGTCGTACGTGAATTTTCCCCAGGGATGAAGGTGCACCTATGGGGATATAACGGTCAATCGCCGGGCCCGACGATCGAGGCTGTCGAAGGCGACAAGCTGCGCATTTTCGTCACGAACAAACTGCCCGAACAGACGACGGTCCATTGGCACGGTGTGCTTTTGCCTAACGGCATGGATGGCGTCGGTGGACTCAACCAACCCCACATTCCACCGGGCAAGACTTTCGTCTACGAATTCCAGATGAAGCACAGCGGAACGTTTATGTATCATCCGCACTCGGACGAAATGGTCCAGATGGCGATGGGTATGATGGGCATGATCGTCGTGCATCCGCGCGATCCGGCATTCCGGCCGGTCGACCGCGACTTCGTGTTCATCATGAGCACCTACGACATCGATCCCGGCACCTATCTGCCGAAGGTGTCGGAAATGACGAATTTCAACATGTGGACCTGGAACAGCCGTGTGTTTCCCGGCATCGATCCCATGGCCGTGCGGCTCGGCGATCGCGTGCGCGTGCGCATCGGCAATCTCACCATGACCAATCATCCGATTCATCTTCACGGCCACAACTTCGCGGTTAGCTGCACCGACGGCGGGTGGGTTCCAGAAAGCGCGCAATGGCCGGAAACCACGATCGATGTTCCTGTCGGTGCCATCCGCGCATTCGATGTTCTCGCGGACAATCCAGGCGACTGGGCGTTTCACTGCCACAAGTCGCATCACACCATGAATGCGATGGGCCACAACATCAGGAACTTGATCGGAGTTTCGAAGAAGGACCTTGCCAGGGCCGTCGGCAGGCTTGCTCCGGACGCCATGGTGATGGGATCGACCGGGATGGCCATGGGCGAGATGGAAATGCCCGCACCGGATAACACGTTGCCCATGATGACGGGCTCCGGCCAATTCGGCCCGATCGAGATGGGCGGCATGTTCACGGTCATGAAGATCCGAGAAGGGTTGGCGCGGGACGACTACAAAGATCCTGGTCCCTACAAATATCCTGCCGGGACCGTCGCTTTTGAAGTCGACGCTCCTTGGGAGCAACCCATGCGCAAGGACAAACCGGCGGGCACGCCGAAGGACGGCGACATGAAGGCAATGAAAGGCATGAAGGGAATGAAAGGCATGTAGTTTTTCGGAGCTAACGCCGCTTCACCCAACAACAGAGGAACAAGACAATGAAACAAGCCACGATCTCTTTGATCACGCTCGCTGCCGTGACGTCCATCTCCGCCATCGCGTGGGCAGGCGAGGGTCCTAAGGGCCACAGCCACGACGAATCTTTTTCGGCTGGCGAACCCGGCGATCCGAAGGAGCCGGCGCGCATCGTGCAGGTCACGATGGGCGAAACCGACGGAAAGATGATGTTCATGCCTATGAAGATCGATGTGAAGAAGGGCGAACAGATCAAGTTTGTCCTGCGCAACAACGGTGAACTCGAGCACGAATTCGTCCTTGCCACGACCGGCGAGAATCTCAAGCACGCCGAAGCCATGAAAAAGAATCCCGACATGGAGCACGACGATCCGAACGCAAAGCGGCTCGAGCCGAAGAAGGCGGATGAGATCGTCTGGAAGTTCTCCAAAACCGGCCAGTTCGAGTATGCGTGTCTGATTCCGGGGCATCGGAAGTCCGGCATGATCGGCACTGTGACCGTGAAGTAGCCCACGTGACCTAACCTCCATAGGAACAAGGATTCATATGAGAAATCTGAAGATTGCCGTCGTCCTTGCCTCGATGCTGACCTCCGCGGCTGCATTCGCGCAGAACGCCATGGTCCAGGGCGAGGTCAAAAAGATCGATGCTGCCGCCGCAAAAATCACGCTCAAGCACGGACCGATCAAAAACCTCGAGATGGACGCAATGACAATGGTCCTGCGTGTCAACGATCCAGACATGCTCAAGAACTTGAAGGTAGGCGACAAAGTCAAATTCGAAGCCGAGCGCGCCTCGGAAGGAGTGACTATCACTAAGATGCAAAAGTCCAAGTGACCGGAGGTCGCTCGCTAACGAGGTGCGAAACAAGAAGGGTGGGGCATCAATGGGGTTAGCACAGATCAAACCGAACAAAGGAAGTTCAAGATGAAGGCAAATAAGTTCGTAATTACCGCTCTCGCGCTGTCGCTCGCGTGGCCGTCCGCTGGCGCATTAGCGCAAACAGCGATGGTTAACGGCGAAGTCAAGAAGATCGACGAAGCCACCGGGAAAATCACCCTCAAGCATGGTCCCATCAAGAACCTCGATATGAACGAGGACGGAATGACGATGGTGTTCCGCGTCCAGGATCCTTCGATGCTCAAGCACGTGAAGGTGGGCGACAAGGTCCAGTTCGAAGCCGAGCGGGCCACCGCCGGCATCACGATCACGAAGATGCAGAAAGGAAAATAGGGGCCGAAGCGTCCGGCGTCGTGACGCCGCCTCTTCGCATGGCGCTGGAGTTCGGGTCGAGATTGGAGAAGCGAGCGGCGCGAGGATCGTCCCGTCTGCGGCAGCCCGGATTGCCGTTCGCTACCGCGACGCTGCGGTGGTTACATTCAATGTTAATGCAGGAGTTCCTTCGTAGCGCAGATGTCTTGAGCACCCAAACACCGTGAAAACCTGGCGAGGTCCGGTCGACAGCGCGTGCTGGTGCGCGCATGAACACCAGTTGAGTCATGCGTTCCGTTGTCTTCGAAGTCGCGGAACAATCGTTTTCAACGGTCGTTTGTGAGCGTGCTTTCAATCAACCAGCGTGCTTTCGACCAACGGAGAATGTGTGATGCGAAATCTTCCGAAGACGTCCACGGCGTACGCCCTGATCGCGTTTTCGCTGTCGATGCCATCTTTCGCCGACGATGCCAGTCAGGCCTAGATGAAGTCGATGGAAAAGATCAACGCGGACATGAAGAGGGGCATGAATCCGGATGCCAGCATCGGGTTGATTGCTATCGGATCACATGCGTGGTTTGATTTTTCTGGACCTATTCGGTCAATTAGGAGGAAGAGAAATGAATATCTGTAAACTGTTAGTTGCCGCGAGTGCCATGTCCTTCGTTGCGTTCCCTGCGATGGCGCAGACGAGTTCTGGAGAAGGAAAGGGCGGCAGCCACCACTACTCTGGTGGACCCAAGTCCGAGGTTCCGCATCACATTGGCTCCAAGAAGCAGAAGACGGGCTCGAAGAAATCCGGTCCGCGCGGGAGCCATCATTACAGCGGCGGCCCGCGTGAACCCCACCACATCGGTCCAAAGTAACAGTGACTGGACTGAGGCGATTCTGCACGCGGCGGGATCGCCTCTTCTCAGTATCGCAATTCCTTAAGGTGCCTTTGCGACGTTAGTTCAGCGAAGCCTCGACCTTGATTGTTTCGTCAAGATCGCCAAGCACTAAGACTTCGAATCCAAGCTGCTAATGCTCACCGCAGCGGGAATTTATCGTCCGCCGTACCGGAGGTCAGCGATTGTTGCTAGATCGAAGGGTCGGCCCACACTAACCTCACCGCTGTATTGACCATGGCTCTCAGCTGCCTCATCGCCCACAGGGTCTCGTTGAGCGGACCGGCGTAGTGGATAAGTGCAATCTAATCGTTCCATTCGAAGGCGCGGAAACTCATCATTAAGAAATGGAGAAAGAGACGTTGGCTGACGAGACCTTTGGCGGTACGGCCGGTTGGGCCCTAAGGCCTGTATGGCGCCGGATTCGAGACGTAATCGCCGTCCGATCCGTGCTGCCCAGGTCCCAGCGCGACGTCCGTCTGGACCTATTTCGAGGTCTGGCAAATTGGCTGATCTTCCTAGGGCACATTCCTGACAGCGTACTCGCATGGTTCACGACGCGAAACTACGGCTTTAGCGATGGAGCCGATCTCTTCGTGCTGATTTCCGGCTACACGGCGACGCTTGTTTTCGGCAAGATGATGATGGAGCGGGGCTTCGTCATCGGTGCTACCAGAGTGTTGCGCCGGGTCTGGCAACTCTACGTTGCCCATTTGCTGATCTTCATTTTTTACCTCACTGCGGTTCACTATCTTTCGCATAAGTTCGACGATCCGCATCTGATGGATCAATTCAACGTCACGCCCCTGATGAACGTGCCCGTCGAGACTCTCTTGCAAGGTCTCCTGCTCAAGTTCAAGCCGCTTAATCTCGATGTTCTGCCGCTCTACATCGTGCTGATGGCCGCGTTCCCGATCTTCCTTTGGTTCATGTTGCGATGGCGCAATGCGGTGATGATCGGATCTATCGGCCTGTATCTGGCTGCTCGCCATTACGGCTGGAATTTTGCCTCCTATCCTGCGGGCGTGTGGTACTTCAATCCGATTACCTGGCAGCTGCTCTTTGTTTTCGGAGCCTGGCTGGCACTCGGAGGAGCTGCGGCAAATCGAGGGCTTCTGCAGTTTCGCAGCCTTTACGTCCTGAGTATCGGCTTCGTCCTGTTTGCTCTCGCCATTACGCTGGCTGAGCGGATTCCCGAATTGCGGCAGTTCGTTCCTGACGCGATCGCAGAGACATTTATTCCGAACGACAAGACGAATCTCGCGCCTTACCGGGTGATCCATTTGGTGAGCCTGATGTTCATCGTCGTCTCGCTCATTCCGGTCGATTGGCCGGGGCTGAAATGGCCAATCTTCAAGCCGATGATTAGATGCGGTCAGCAGTCGCTGCCTGTCTTTTGCGTTGGCCTGTTCCTGTCCTTCATCGCGCACTTCGTGCTGGATTTCGGGTCAGTGGGAGTAGTGGCCCAGCTCCTGGTCGGTGCCGCGGGTCTTTGGATCATGACGATGGTCGCCTACTATCGGGCTTGGTCGAAGGAGGTCGACAAGGGTCTACCTTCGGGGCTCAAGTTGCCGAAAGGAGAGGCTCGGGCTGAGCCGTAAGCCATTCTGAAGTATGAAAGCGTTCCCACATAACGGTGATGTAACGAGCCAAGGATGAGCATCAAGGATGTCGGCTGGTATAACGCCGGTGAGGAGAAGGCACGGTGTCAAATTGGTGTCCAACGTCTCGACACGTGAAGAGCAGTTTGCGGTGTCGTCGGCTGGCCGCATCGCCATTCGCGCTCAACGCGGGTTCTTCTTCCCGGTCGATGTTGGTGCATAGGAACCCCAGCTGCGGCTGTTGGGGCCGGGCAACTGTCCAAAATGACCGAAGAAAACGACCAATTCCGCTACGATCCGTAGGCTCCTCAGCGGGCCGGCGTCGCGGCGCATGCCGCGGTAGTTGGGGGCTGTATTTGGAAGGCTAGGTGCCACTCTAACGCGACAAAAACAAGGAGCAACTCCGATTCGCAGGAACGTCGTTCGCGAGGTGGTGTTTGCAACCCAGTAAAAGTTCGGTCCGGACTTCGGGTCGACTTACACTGGGGCGCTCAACTGAATGGAGATACGCAGGAGGAATAAGTCAGGCCGTCACCGTGGAGGGGATACCGGCAAAGGCGGCACCACTCTTAAGAGCTTCGGCGACTACGCGCTGTTCGTAGGCAACGGCCGCTCGGACCGATCCGATGGTTCTGACGCCAAGATGGACATCGCTTTCGGACGCAGCGGCAGCGAGTATCTGTACTCCCGAAGACGACGCTTTTGTGCACGAGTTGTTGCGTCCCGTAGCATCGTCGACGTGCGCTCGTTCGTCGCCGGCATGAATCGACCCCTCGCTCCTTGCCGATCAGGATCAGAAACCCATCGGTCCGATCTAAACTGAACGACGTCGTTCGAGGCATCGACCGAGACTTGAAGATACAAGATCATTGAGCGGGATCAGCCGGTTGGCCAATAGTATGCTTCGGAAAGGTCAGCTGACTCGATCATCAAGAGTTCGGAAGCGAGGGAGATCAAGAACAACTTTGAGCCCGCCGAGCGACGAGGTATCGAGAGCGATATCGCCGCCGTAAAGTCGCACGAGATCGCGCACGATCGAAAGGCCAAGTCCAGAACCAGGAGCCTCACTGTCCCAGCGCTCACCGACATTGAAGACCACCTCGAAGGCTTCCGGCGGTAGTCCGGGTCCATCATCCTCGACCACAACACGAACGGTGTGCTGTGGCGATTCCTCGGCACAAGACAGCAGCACGCGTCCCTTTGCGTGCTTGCACGCATTGTCGACCAGGTTTGCCAACATCTCGTTGAGGTCTTGGGCGTCGCATGCCGCCGTCACGGTCGACGGAATGTCGTTCTCGATCACGATCCCTTTGGGTTGGTAGAGCCGCGAAAGGGCGCTGGTCACTTCCGCGCCGGCCTTGCCGACAGACGTGAGCGTTCCGGGAACCGAGTGCATCGCAACTGCCCGGGCGCGGGCGATCTGGTAGTCGATCTGTGTCTGCATTCGCCTGCACTGATCGAGGATGATCACCGAGGACTGCGGCAAGCCTTTGTCCTCGATGCGGTAGGCCTCGTCAGTGAGGATCGCGAGGGGCGTCTTGAGACCGTGAGCCAAGTTTCCCGCCTGCGCCCGCGCCCGGATCATTAGCTCGGTCATCGACCTCAGCATGGCATTCAACTCGTCGACCAAGGGCTGCACCTCCTGCGGGAAGTTGCCTTGCAATTTCTTTTCGCTTCCGGACCGTACCCTGTTCAGGGCAGTACGAAGATAGTTCAAGGGCCGCAATGCGAACAGAATGAGTCCGCTCGCGGCAATGATCATCGAACCGGCGAAGGCGCCCATCGACCAGGCCAGCGTGCTGTTGAAGCCTTGAAGAACGCTTTCCAGATGGCGGCGGTCGGTCCCTATGATGAAGCGCAGTGGCGGGTCCGAAGGGTTGTACCGGTGCACACGCTCGGCGACGAGAACCTTCCCGGTCGGGCCGTCGATCATGTGGGTATGAACGGTACCATCCGGCGGGTCGTCAGGGGGGATGCCCAGCAGCACGCCGCCTTGCAACGAAGTGGAGCTGGCAACAATGCGTCCCGGCTTCTGGACCTCCCAATAATAGCCGGAGAGAGGCACGTCATAGCGCGGATCGCTCAACGGACGCTGCAGGTGCGGACCCGACGACGTGACGGTTACAAGACCCTGCAGTTCGTCCAAATGGACATAGAGCTCCTCGTAAAACTGTTGGGTGACATGCGTCTTGAAGACTGTCGACAGTGCGACCCCGGATACGAGGACCCCAACGAGAATCCAGACGACAGCAACGCCGATCAAGCGGCCTTTAAGGCTCGTCATGCGTTCCCATTACTCCATTCGATATCCGAGACCGCGGACAGTCTTGATGAGATTGGGTCCGAGCTTGCGCCGCAGCCGGCTGACGTACACCTCAATGGTATTGGACTCGCGGCTATCTTCGAGTGCGTAGAGGTGATCGATGAGCTCTTGCTGCGAGATCACCCGGCCGATCCGGTGCAGAAAACAGTTTAGCATGCGGAATTCGCTCGCGGTCAGCTCGACCGGTTCGCCGTCGCGCGTGACGCGACTCGAGACCGGGTCGAGCGAAATGCCGCGATGCTCGAGCAACGGGTTCGCAAGCCCGGACGTGCGCCGGATGAGTGCTCGAAGCCGCGCCGCCACTTCGGGAATATGGAACGGCTTGGTGATGTAGTCGTCGGCGCCGGCGTTGAGGCCGTCTACCTTCTCAGCCCACGTCCCGCGCGCGGTAAGAATGAGGACGGGAAGTTTGCGGTTGGCCGCGCGCCATCGTCGCAAGACATCCAGGCCCTGCATTCCGGGGAGGCCGAGGTCCAGTACGGCGGCGTCGTAGGGCTCGGTTGCCCCCAATGCATGCCCGTCAGGGCCATCGGCCGCGCGCTCAACCACGAAGCCGCCCGCCGTCAAGCCGGCGACCAGACGCCGGGCGATCTCGTCATCGTCTTCGATCAGAAGAATACGGATTGAGTGCCTCCTTGAATTCCGGCCCCTATCCTATCACAGACAAGCTGACATGAACCTGAACATGCCATGCCGGCCAGCCCGGAGCGCCTTCAGCTTCCTTTCAGATACGCATGCCAGAGACTGGGCCAATAGATCAGGTTCCGACGATGGAGACGGTTGCATGCGCTGCTCGCGGCTGAAATATCTGGTGGTCCTTCTGTCGCTTATGCCTCTGGGGACGCGCGCCGGCGCCAAAGAGCTTGCCGTCACCCAGGCGCAGGTGGATCGCCTCGAAATTCAGCTTCAGAAAGTTCAGTCCGCCCAAACCGAAGCGGTCGCCCTGCTTCCGGCCACGGTCGTTCCGGCAACCAACGCGCGCCTTGTCGCCGCGGCGCCTTTCGCTGGAACGGTCACGCAGATGCACGTTCTGCCGGGCCAGGCCGTCAAGAAAGGAGAGCCACTCGTTACCGTTGCCAGCCGCGAATTCCTCGAAGCCATGAGCAGGCTCAATCAGTCGGAGGCCGAGCTGCAAATGGCGGAAACGGTCGCGACGCGCTTCCGCAGGCTGGTCGACAAGGACGTCGCGGCTCCGGTTAAGGCCGAGGAGGCGGAGGCCCAAGCCGCCAAAATTCGTGCGCTGACCGACGACCAAAAACGACTCGTCGCAATCGGAGGCATCTCGCAGGGAGCCTTCGGGAACTACACATTGCCAGCCCCCGCCGACGGCCGGGTGGTGGAAACGCGGGTGCTGCCAGGGGAAAAGCTCGATGCTATGGGGGCGGCGGTCGTGATCGACACCAGCGAGCAACTCTGGCTTGAAGCGCAAGTGCCGGCCGACCTCATTGGCCGCATCCATCCGGGTGACCGCGTGCAGGTCGCGGACGGACCGATCGGCAAGGTGATCTCGATCGGGCGGGCGCTCGACCGCATGACGCGGTCGGCGACAATGCTTGCCGAGGTACCGCCGCGATCCGGCCTCGTTGCCGGACAGATGATCGCGGTGAGCATCATTCGTCCCTCTGCTTCGGGCGGTCTCGACGTGCCGGCGACGTCGGTCGTCTGGATAGGCGAGAGCAATGCCGTCTTCGTGCGCAATGAAACCGGGTTTAACGTGGTGCCCGTTAAGCTTAGGGGAAAAACGACGTCGGCTGCCACGGTCGAAGGCGATCTGACGCCGGGACAGATGGTTGCGGCAAGCGGCCTTTCGCTGCTTGAAAACCTCATTCCCAGGGAGTGAGCATGCTGCGCCGCTTAATCGAGTTCGCCCTGACCCAGCGCGTTTTCGTCCTGTTGGTCGCGGTGCTCATCGCCGGCGCCGGCGGCTACGCGTTTCAAAACATCCCGATCGACGCCTTCCCCAACATCGCGCCGGTTCAAGCGAAGATCATCCTAAAGGCGCCGGGCATGACGCCCGAAGAGGTGGAGACCCGGGTCATCACCCCGCTGGAAATGGAACTGCTCGGCATTCCGCGCCAGACCATTCTGCGTGCGTCCGCTAAATATGCCATCGCGGATATCACTATCGATTTTGTCGACGGGACCGACATTTATTGGGCGCGCCAACAGGTCGCTGAACGGCTGGCCGGCGTGCGCGGTGATTTGCCGGCCAACGTCTCCGGGGGCCTCGCGCCGATCTCGACGCCGCTGTCCGACGTGTTCATGTTCACGATCGAAGGAGGCGGCCTTTCGTTTGAAGAGCGCCGCACCCTGCTGGATTGGACCATACGGCCGGCGCTGAGAACAATTCCGGGCGTCGCCGACGTCAACGCGTTGGGCGGTCTGGTAAAGACCTTCGAGGTGACGCCGGATAGCGCGGCGTTGGCCGCCGCCGGACTCGACGTCTCAAAGCTGATCGCGACGATTCAGGCCAACAATCGCAATGACGGCGCGGGCCGCCTAGGCGAGGGTGAAAAAGCGCTGGTGGTGCGCGCTGAAGGCGCAATCCAGACCCCGCACGACCTCGAGCAGATCGTGCTCAAATCCGAACGCGGGAAAATCCTCAGGGTGCATGATGTGGCCAGCGTCCATATCGGCAGCCTCACGCGCTATGGCGCGGTTACGAAAGACGGGACAGGCGAGGCGGTCGAAGGACTCGTGTTGTCACTCAGAGGGGCTGACGCCAATGCGCTCGTCAAGGCTGTCCGCCAGCGGCTCGACGAGTTAAAGCCAAGTTTGCCTGAAGGCGTTCGGCTCGAACCGTTCTATGACCGTTCGGATCTTGTCCAGAGCGCCGTTGGAACGGTCAAGAAGGCTCTCATTGAGGCAACCGTCCTCGTCGTTCTGCTGCTGCTCGCCTTTCTGGGAAATCTCAGAGCGGCGCTCGTTGTCGCCGTAACGCTGCCGTTTGCGGCGCTCGTCACCTTCATCATGATGCAGGCGTTCGGGATGTCCGCCAACCTAATGAGCCTCGGCGGCCTCGCCATCGCGCTCGGCCTCATCGTGGATGCCGCGGTCGTTGTCGTTGAAAACGCGGTCGAGCGTCTCAATCATGATCCGGGCGACGGAAAAGTGCCGTTGCTGCATCAGATTTACCAGGCGGCCAGCGAAGTCGCGATTCCGGTCGCGTCGGGCATCTTCATCATTTGTCTCGTGTTTCTACCGCTGCTGTCGCTGCAGGGCCTGGAAGGCAAACTGTTCGCTCCGGTCGCATTGACGATCATCTTCGCCCTCAGCGGCTCCCTGGTTCTGTCGCTGACGCTGATCCCGGTGCTCTCGTCCTTTCTGCTGCGCGGCGGCAACCATGGCGAGCCGTTGCTGATGCGGCTGCTGACCCGTGGCTATGGTCCGCTGCTCAGAAGCTGCCTCGCTCATCCGCTGCCGGTCTACCTCATTGCTCTCGGCGGGATTGGCCTTGCCGTGGTGGCGTATGGAGCCGTCGGCAAGACATTTATGCCCAGCATGGACGAGGGCTCCGTCATTGTGCAAACCATCAAGCTACCGTCGATCAATCTCAAGGCCAGCATCGACGCCGATCTCCTGATCCAGCGCACCCTGCTCGCAAAGGTGCCTGAGATCGATCGCGTGATCTCGCGTGTCGGCTCTGACGAGTTGGGCCTCGACCCGATGGGTCCTAATGAGACCGACGCCTTTCTCGTCCTGAAGCCGAAAGCCCAGTGGCGCGAGCCCGACAAGGACCGGCTGGTCGCGCGTATTCGGGAAGCGGTGGCCGATCTGCCGGGGATGGAATTCGCGTTTACGCAGCCCATTGAGATGCGCACATCGGAAATGCTGACCGGCGCCCGTGGCGATCTTGCGATCAAAATTTTCGGACCTGATCTCAAGGTGTTGTCCGAGTTGGCAGGTCAAATCCAATCGACTCTTCGAAGCGTCCCTGGCGCAACCGAGGTATCGACGGTCTCGAACGACAAGGTCGATTATTTGCAGATCGACGTTGACCGCATGGCGGCAGGCAGGGTCGGTTTGTCGGTCACCGGCATTCAGGATGAACTGCGCACGCTGCTTGAAGGTGGCACTGCCGGGATTGTCGCAGAACCGCGGCGGCGGACCAACATCGTGGTCCGCGGGCCGGAGGCGGTTCGCGACACGCCCGAGCTGTTCAGCCGGATGCAACTCGCGGCCGGCGACGGCGGCCTGGTGCGGATCGGGGATGTTGCGCGCATCGGACGTAAGGCTGGCGCCGTCAAGATCGACCGTGAAAACGCGTCCCGCTTTGCCATCGTGCAGGGCTACGTGTCGGGCCGCGACCTTGTCGGTTTCGTCCAGGATGCACAGAAGGCGGTTGCTGAGAAGGTCCAGCTTCCGTCAGGATACCGGCTGGTCTGGGGCGGCCAGTTCGAGAACCAGCGCCGCGCGGCAACCCGGCTTGCGATCGTCATCCCGATCGCGCTGGGTCTCATCCTCGTTGTGCTTTTCGCAACGCTGCGCTCCATGCGCCAGTCACTGCTCATTCTTGCCAACGTGCCCTTTGCATTAGTGGGAGGCATGCTGGCCCTGTGGGTCTCCGGCGCATATCTGTCGGTGCCGGCTTCCGTCGGCTTTATCGCGCTGCTCGGCATCGCCGTGCTCAACGGGCTGGTTCTGGTCAGTTATTTCAATCAGTTGCTGGACAGCGGGCTTCCGTTAGATCGGGCCATCTATGAAGGCTCGGTCCGGCGGCTTCGGCCGGTTCTCATGACGGCCAGCATCGCCGCCTTCGGGCTGGTGCCGCTGCTGTTCGCAGACGGACCTGGCTCGGAAATCCAAAAGCCGCTCGCGATCGTAGTCATCGGCGGCCTCGTCACCTCAACGGCCTTAACGCTGGTTCTCCTGCCTATCCTGTTTCGACGCTTCGGCGTCCCGGCGGCCCAAACCACACTGCACACCCGGAGTCTCGAATGGACAAGTCCTTATGCAAGCTCACACTCGCCTTCCCTCCAAGCGGAGAGGACATTGTCGTCGAGTATTTGCTGAGGGCTGAACCACCCATTAGCGGGTTCACGACATGGGTCAGCGATGGCCACGGCCTCGACTTCAAGGAAGCAAGCGTCAACGAGCGGGTGCGGGGGCGAGTGAAGCTTAGCGTGCTGGTCGCAGTGCTGCCGCGGCAGTGGGTGACGAAATTGCTCGACGACCTGCGTAAGAATGCTCGGATTGACAGCCTCACGTATTGGGTCGAGCCCGTCGATGTCTTCGGGAGGCTAACCGCGATGGCGGCTGATGTGGCTGTCAATCCGATAGAGGAGTAGCCACGGTCTCCCTACATGTGCCAGACGCTTCACTAGGGTGTGACGCTCATCGCGGTCCAGAATACAGAAACAACGAGCCCTTAGGAATCTCTGCATGTTGAAACGTCGCCAGCGGGAAAGACGCAAGCACGGTCTTGGGTCCCACATTACGTTCTCCGGATCTCGACTCAATGAGGAAGACGCATACGACAAAACCAATCGGGTGGCCGATTGAAATGCCCGCCCGGACGATCTAGGAGCAATAGCATTGGAAAACAGGATCGCGCTCTTTATCGATGGACCCAACCTCTATGCCACCGCCAAGACACTTGGCTTTGATGTCGACTACAAACGCCTTCTCAAGGAATTCCAGGGCTGCGCAGCGTTGCTGCGCGCATTCTACTACACTGCCATCATCGAAGATCAGGAACATTCGTCGGTCCGCGCGTTGATCGATTGGCTAGATTACAACGGCTATACCGTCGTGACCAAGGCAACCAAGGAATTCATCGACGCCAGCGGCCGCCGCAAGGTCAAGAGCAATATGCACATCGAATTAGCGGTCGATGCGATGGAGATCGCCGAGCATGTCGATCAAATGGTGCTGTTTTCCGGCGATGGGGATTTCCGCTCGCTGGTTGAGGCGGTGCAAGGCCGCGGCGTTTGCGTCACCGTCGTCTCGACGATCTCCAGCCAGCCGCCGATGATCGCCGACGAGTTGCGGCGCCAGGCCGACGTCTTCATCGATCTGATGGAACTGCAGTCCAAGATCGGCCGCGATTCGTCCGAACGTCCTGCCCCGCGCGAGCCGGTTGAAAGTTTGCCGGGCTCCCTGCGCAGGCAGGGCTATCGCATGTGGAAATTCGCGAGTCTCTTGCGTTGTTTGGCTTGGGTCTGCACCAGCAACACCGCAACGAGCAGCCGAATCGGAAGGAGAACAAACCGGAATCGAAGCGCGAATGGCGAGTGCAAGCGTTCGAACCGACCGCAGCACAAGCACCGAATCCGATTGGCCTTTTTCCACATGCAATTCCCCTGCCTGCGCAGGTAGGCTCGGAGCGGCTCCGGCGGCCGGGTGGCCGCCCAGCGCGGGTTGGCGGCGGCGTACGACAAGTTTCGGAGAGCTTTCCGAGGATCATCGAAAAGGAGTTCGGCGTCATCTTCAAACCATCTGGACCACGCGCCGCCGAATTGTCTGACCAAAGGAATGTTGCATGCTGCGCCTGTTCATAGCACTGATGATGTGTGTGATCTCTACTGGTGCTATCGCGCGCGCGTCGGGAATCGCGCAGGGCAAATTCTCCACGTTATCATACGAGCGGCTGCAACGACTTCAACCGGCTATCCACAAGGCGTTCAAAGCAGCGCAGCTACTGTGCAGAGGCGACGCAATAAATGTTCGAACGGGCTTCCTGCGATACCTGAAAGGAAAGGAAGGCGTGGAGTTTATCGCAATCCACTTCGACCAAGTAGAGTGTTTCAACCGAGATGCACTTTGTTCGCCGAACGGCTGCCTTCATCGCATTTTTGTTTCCAAAAGAGGCAATCTTCGCGAGGTTTGGCGAGGGGACGTCTTGGAAATCGACATGTCTAATGAGTCCGGTATCCCGTCGATCGACATAGATTGCAGTCAAAGAGGTTCGGTTTGCCGCCACCGAATGCAATGGAATGGCAGGCGGTTTCGTTAAGGGCAAGATTCGCTCCGATGCGAGGGAGAGAATTCCGATATCATCCATTGCATTTGAACAGGCGATTGCGGCGGTCGGGCATGTGTTGCCCGTCGTGCGTGGTACTCGTCGAACCGTTTGCTTGCAGCCGTCATGATCGTCAGCTGCGTCGCTGCGACACCGGCGGCGGCAAAGCATCTAAGCTCAACTCGACCGGCGTCCTCCGCGCCATGCTGCTGCAGCCTTAGGGTGAGCCGCAGTCACCGGATTGTCGTCGACTCCACGCTCGACCTCGATCGAGACGCTTCCGTCGCCGCCGAGGGAGAGCATGTCGATCAAATCGTGCCTGGGCTGGTCCCGTGCATGATCATCTCTGCCCATCTTTCATGGTCTTGGTCTGCAGGCTTCAGGAGAGCGGAAGGAATGCTTGCACCATGCGCCGCGTTCTCGCTCAAAGCTTCTTCGGGCCCAATCAAAGATTGTACACCAACCGGCAGCATCCCGACCGATCGCCGGGACATTTTGTTCCCGCGCCGCAACAGGGCAGACTAAAGGGGTACCTTGGCGGCAGCATCGACTGCTTCGAGGACTACAGACATGCACGCCGAGTATGGCGAGAGAGGGATGCCGCGCGCGCCTCTACCGGCCTTGAAGGCCATGCTTGCGGCGCGCAGTAGAGCCAATGCCCGTGGCTGCCGGCTTCGTCGTGTGAAACTCCCGAATGTCTTTTTTGCCGTCCGCCGACAGGATCAGCTGTCCGTCGAACGCATGGGGCTCAGATGGGGCGGAAGCGCTTTCGAAGTTCAAGGGATTTCCCGACAACGGTGAGAGCGCAAGCGTCTCGGACCGTCCGTCCCGCTCGATCACCACCACCGCGTTCAACCCGGCTGCGGACCGACTCAGGGTCAGTCGCATCCGCTCCCCTGCCGGCGTGTTCGCGATCGAGAGTTCGCCCTCTGCCAGTTCGCTGCGAAATTGGAACGTCTCCGGCGCTCTACGGTCAGCGGACATCTCGGCTGCGCCTACGGTTTTCGACGATACTCGGACATTCGCAACGGAAAGAGCGGGGATATGCTTAAGCATCTCGTGCCGGAGGTTTTCCGCCAAACGGTCGGCGTCCGCGACGGGCATTTCGGCATGGACGCGGACACCGATGTCCGCGTGCAAGCGATGTCCCAGCCAGCGTGCCTTGACGTCAAGGACCTCGCGGACGCCTTCGACGTGCTCGGCAGCGTGTCTGATTTCGTCGGTGACCTCGGGGTCGACGCCGTCGAGCATCCGGACGAACACCGCCTTGGACGACTGCCAGACGATGCCGAAGATGGCGATGGTGATAAGAAGTCCGACGATCGGGTCCGCCAGCGGAAATCCCAGCCACACGCCGACCGCACCCACGACAACAGCGAGACTTGTGAAGCCATCAGTGCGCGCGTGATAACCGTCGGCGATGAGCGCCGCGCTGTTGATCTCCCGTCCGACCCGGATCCGGAAGACCGCGACGGCTTCGTTCCCGAGAAATCCGATTACGCCAGCGGCCACCACCCAGGGAATAAAATCGATGCTTTGGGGATGGATAAGACGGTCCACGGCTTCGTAGCCCGCGAAGACGGCACTGAACAGGATGATCGCCACGATGGCCACCCCGGCCAGGTCTTCGGCGCGTCCGAGACCATACGTGAAGGTTTTGCTCGGCTTGCGGCGCGCCAGCACGAACGCAATCCAGAGTGGAATCGCGGTAACGGCATCCCCGACGTTGTGGATAGTATCGGCGAGGAGCGCGACGCTGCCCGAGATCACCACGACCACCAGCTGCAGGGCCGAGGTAAGCGCCAGCACGACGAACGACCATTTGATCGCCCAGATGCCGCGTGTCGTCGCCGCGATGGTGGGATCTATCGACCCGTGCGTGTGGCCATGACCCTTGCCATCGCCCGGCCCGTGGCCGAGTCCCAGCGATTGCCCTTGGGGCGACATCCCGAACCAGCCCTGGATTTGCTTCAACATGTCATACCTTCGGTTTCTATTCGGCCGCGCGGCTGGGGATGAATGCACTGTCGGGCTTCGTCTGTGCTTGGGCAGGTGCGAAGTAGGAGTAGAGTGCCGGCAGGACCAGCAGCGTCAGTAGCGTCGCGCTCAGCAGGCCGCCGATGACGACGGTCGCCAATGGCTTCTGCACTTCGGCCCCCGTACCCGTCGCGATGGCCATGGGCACGAAACCCAGCGAGGCGACCAGCGCCGTCATGATAACCGGGCGAAAGCGGGTGAGGGCGCCTTGGCTGATGGCCAGGCGCGTATCGATACCTTCCAAAATCAATTTCCGGATCTGGGTGAGCATCACCAAGCCGTTGAGGACGGCGACACCCGACAGGGCGATGAATCCGACCGCCGCGGAAATCGAAAACGGCATGCCGCGAAGCCAGAGCGCGGCGATGCCGCCGGTCAGCGCCAACGGCACGGCGCTGAAGACGATGAGGGCGTCACGCGGCGAGCCCAACGCACCGAACAGGAGAAGATAGATCAGCAGAAAACAGCCCGGCACGACGATCATCAGACGCTGACGCGCGACGGAGAAATTTTCGAACTGTCCGCCCCAGGTCAGGAAGCTCCCCGGTGGGAGCTTGACCTGCTCGTCGACCTTGGCTTGCGCCTCCGTGACCAAGGACCCGATGTCGCGTCCGCGCACTTCGGCGGTCGCGACGACACGCCGCTTGCCGTTTTCGCGGCTGATCTGGTTGGCGCCCTCGGTCTGCTCGAACGCGGCCACCGCTCGTAGCGGGACGGAGGAAGAAGGAACGTTCGGATTGGCGTTCGGAAGCGGGACCGGAAGATCCTCAAGCGCCGAGATATCGTTGCGCAGCGCATCGTTGAGGCGCACGATGATCTGGAATCGGCGGTCACCCTCGAAGACTAGGCCCGCGGCGCGGCCGCCCACGGCCGTCTCGATCAGGTCCTGGACCGACGCGAGGCTGAGACCGCGCCGGGCTATCTCGGACTTGTCTATCTTGATCTCAAGGAAGGGGAGGCCCGCCGTCTCCTCTACCTTGACGCTCTCGGCGCCGTCAACCTTGCGCAGCACGTCGGCGATCCGGGCTGCCGTGCGCTGCATCTCCGCGAAGTCGTCTCCGAACACCTTCACGGCAAGGTCCTCGCGCACCCCTGCGATCAATTCGTTGAACCGCATCTCGATCGGCTGCGAAAAGCCGACCTTGTTGCCCGGAAGCTTGGTGGCTTCGGCCTCCATGCGCTTGATCAGGTCGTCCTTCGTGGTGTCGGGATCAGGCCACTCGTTCTGCGGCCTGACGATGATGTAGGTATCGGACGAACTCGGAGGCATCGGATCGGCAGCTAGATCCGGCGTTCCGGTGCGGGAGAAGACGAAGGCCACCTCGGGAAATTTGCTGATCTGGCGTTCGATCAGAAGCTGCATCCGTTGCGATTGCGCCAGCGCAGTGCTCGGCACGCGCTTTACCTCCATGACGATGTTCTTCTCGTCGAGGGTTGGCGTGAATTCCTGCCCGAGGCGACCGAACAACAGAACGGCGCCGACGAACATCAGCGCGGCCGCCACCATCACCGGCAGCGGCCTAGCGATCGTGCGGCTCAACAAGGGTGCGTATCCGGACTTCAGCCGGCGGATAAAATAATTCTCGTCCTCGCGCACCGGCTTCGACACCGCGATCGCAATGGCGGCCGGCACGAAGGTGAGCGAAACGACGAACGCGGTCGCGAGCGCGATCATGACCGTCAGCGCCATCGGCTCGAACGTCTTGCCCTCGACGCCCGTAAAGGCGAGCAGGGGAACGTACACCAGGATGATGATGATCTGGCCGTACACCGTCGGACGGATCATCTCCGAGGTCGAAGCCGTCACTGTGGACAGGCGCTCTTCGAGCGATAGGGTTCGGCCCAGTTCGCGCTGCCGTTCGGCGAGATGGCGCAGGCTGTTCTCGGCAATGATGACGGCGCCGTCGACGATCAGGCCGAAGTCCAGCGCGCCCAGGCTCATGAGGTTGGCGCTGATCCGCCCTTGCAGCATGCCGGTAGCGGTGATGAGCATCGTCACGGGAATCACGCAGGCGGTGATGAGGGCCGCGCGCATGTTGCCCAGCAGCAGAAAGAGGACGGCTATGACAAGGAGCGCGCCTTCGGCCAGATTGCTCGCCACCGTATGGATCGTCGCGTCGACCAGTTGCGTCCGATTCAAGACGGTATGCGCATAGATGCCCGGCGGCAGGGTACGGCTGACTTCCTTGATCCGGACGTCGGCCGCCGCGGCGACCGTCCGGCTGTTGCCGCCGATCAGCATCAGCGCTGTTCCCAACACGACCTCGCGACCGTCGACGCTGGCGCTGCCGGTGCGCAGTTCGCGCCCGATCGCGACGTCGGCAACGTCCCGCACCCTCACGGGAATGCCGCCGCGGGTGGTGACTACGATGTTGGAGATGTCGTCCATGTTCTCGACCCGCCCGGCGGCGCGCACGACGTAACCTTCTCCGTTCTGCTCGATGTAGTTCGCCCCGCGGCTGACGTTGTTGGCCTCGATGGCGGCGATCACCTGGCCGAACGTCAAGCCGTAACCGACCAACTTCGCCGGATCCGGCTGGACCTGGAACTGCTTTACGAAGCCACCGATGGCATCGGCGCCGGCGACACCCGGCACCGACTTCATCTGCGGACGTATTATCCAATCCTGCACCGTGCGCAGGTACACCGTCCGTTGGAACTCACCTGTGAGACGCTCGCCTTCCGGCGTCAGGTAGCTTCCGTCGGTCTGCCATCCCGGCTGGCCGTCGTGGACGGGGGCGGTCGTGCCGGGCTTTTCGTATTCGACGGCCCACCAGTAGATCTCGCCGAGCCCCGTGGAAACCGGGCCCATCCTGACGTCGACGCCCGGCGGTAGGCTGGGCTTGGCGTCGTTGATCCGCTCCGACACCAGTTGCCGCGCGAAGTAGATATTGGTGCGGTCGGCGAACACCGCCGTGATCTGCGCAAAGCCGTTGCGAGAGAACGACCGAGTAGACTCCAGTCCCGGTATTCCCGCGAGCGCGGTCTCCAACGCGACGGTGACCTGCTTTTCGATCTCTACCGGCGTAAGCGACGGCGCGACGGCATTAACCTGCACCTGGACGTTGGTCACGTCCGGAACGGCGTCGATCGGCAGCTTAGTCAGCGACCAGAGACCGGACGCGGCGGCGGCGAGCGTGACGAGCAGGACCAGCCACCGGCGCTTTACCGAAAAATCAACGATCCACTCGATCATCGCTCAGTCCTCTTCGCCGGGCTTCGACAGTTCCGCCTTCAGCGAGAACGTGTTCGACACCGCGATGATCTCGCCGGCCGCAAGGCCCGAGACGATCTCGACGGATTGGCCATCGCGCTGGCCCAAGACGACGTCGCGCTTCTCAAACCCCTCCCTGGTGCGGACGAAGACGGCCTTGCGGCCTCCGACGTTTTGGACGGCGCCGAACGGCGCGACCACGGGAGCGGTGTGCTCCTCGATGGCGATAGCGGCCGTGACGAACGACCCTGGTCTCCAGCGGCCGTCGGCGTTATCGATGGCCGCAACGACGCGCGCGGTACGGGTATCCTTGTCGAGCAGTGGGCTCACGAAGACGATCTTCGCGGTGCCTGCCTCCGGTTGACCACGCGTCGCGACGTTGACCGCTTGTCCCTCCCTGACCGCAGGCAGATCGGCCGAGGAGACTGATAGGTCGATCCAGACGCGGCCGAGGTCGACGATGACGAAGAGTTCGGTTTCGAGACTATCGCGACCGACGGCCGTGCCAAGTTCGACCCGGCGTTCCGCGACCCGTCCGGAGATTGGAGCACGGACGTTCTGGCTGCGCAGCAGGGCGTCGGGGGCTTGCGGAAGTGCTTCGATTTCATCCGCCCGCACGCCCAGGGCCAGCAGCTTCTGGCGCGCAATGTTGAGACGCATCGAAACTTGAGCCGCCGCATTGCGCGAGCGGATGTACTGCTGTTCCGGAACGGCGCGTCCCTCCCAAAGCGATTTGTCGCGAGCGGTCAGATCTTGCTGCAAATCGTTCGACAGCCGGGCCGCCAGATATTCGCTCTTGGCATCGGCAATCTCGCGGCTCTCGAGGACGGCCAGAATCTCGTCCTTGACGACGTCGTCGCCGATATTCTTGCTTAGTTCGGCGACCGTGCCCGACAGTTTGACGGCGACATGTGCTACGCGGCCGGCATCGGGGACGACGGTGCCGGGCACGGCCAGGCGCCTCGCGATCGTAGCGGGTCCGACGCTGCGCTGCTCGATCTCAGCAAGGCGTATGCGCTCATCGTCCATCGCCACGACTGTGGACTTGTTCGACGATCCGGCGGGCTTGGCGTCCCGCTGCGCGACGGCCGCCGGAACCCCGAAACCGGATACCCGCTGCAACGCCGGAGCGCCGAGCGCCAGTGCGGCACCCAGGACAAAGGCTGTGACGGTGATCGGTCGGATGGCCATGCGAGACTACTGACGGTTGCTGGTGAGGAACGGCTACGTCGCCGTCATAGGTAGCGCGAGATCGCCTTGAACTCGGCGAGCACGCGTTCAGTCGATTTTGCCTTCCCGCCGTTGGCGGCGGTGTCCAGGCAATGATCGACGTGATCGTGGATCAGCGTCTTCTTCGCCTCGCTGATGGCTTTCTCGACGGCATGAAGCTGCTGCGCCAGGTCGAGGCAGGGGCGGCCGTCCAAGAACATCTCGATCACCTTGTGAAGGTGACCTTCTGCGCGCTTCAGACGCTTGAGGATTCCGGCGTGCGTTACGTGAACATGATCGTTGGCCATGGCAAGCATGTATCCCCCCGGGGGGGATAATACAAGGCGATTGCGTAGAATAGGGGGGTAGGCTATGTTGTCGCAATGAGCCATACCATAAGGGAAAAGAAAAAACTGCTTGCCCGCGTCCGTCGGATCAAGGGCCAAGTCGAGGCGATCGAGCGCGCGCTGGGAGAGGAAGCCGAATGCGAACGCATCATGCATATGATCGCGGGCATACGGGGTTCCGTCGCCGGCTTGATGGCTGAAGTGGTCGAGGACCACATTCGGACCCATTTGGTCGATCCAAAGAAGAATCCGGGCGCGCTCAATGCGGATGCGGCGGACGAGCTCATCGAAGTCGTTCATGCGTACTTGAAATAGAGGTGCCACGATCCCGCACACGATCAATCATGCCGCTTCCCACAACCACGTCTTTCCTGGTCGCTTGAGCAACTTTTTCGACCATCCCACAACATCTTCGCAACACCTCACGGAGGCTGGATTTACCGTGGCGGTAGATGGAGTCCGCTGACCTACAACCAGTCCATTAGCGCCTCCGCGTCGCGCGCGACCTGGCCGGGCGCATCGCAGTGCCGATGATCGACGGTTACGTTGTTCGCGGTGTACTATATTTCGTTCGCGTTCATAAGACGCTTCGCGTAAACGCCGCGATGGCAGCCACTGTCACCGAGCGGCTTGGGAAACGCCATCGTTGATGTACTAGAGGCTTTTGAAACTAAGGCAGCTTGAGCCAACGATGTTAGATCGATTGAAAACCTGGGCGCGGTCCCTCAAACGGGACGTTCATGCGATTTATCTTGCGGCCCGTGATCCGCGAGTGCCGTGGTATGCGAAAGCGCTGGCGTTGGCTGTTGCGAGTTATACGCTTTCTCCAATCGATTTGATTCCGGACTTCATCCCGGTCATCGGATACCTGGACGATTTAGTTATTGTTCCGATCGGAATTTGGCTCGTCGTGTCCTTGATCCCTCCAGAGGTGATGGCCGAGTATCGCAGCATTGCCAGAGCTGCTGCGGATCGTCCCGTGAGCAAGGGGGCAGCCGTTGCTATTGACTCGATTTGGATTTTGTGTACCGCCGCTATCGGCTGGTACATTTGGACTGAGTTCGAGCCGCCACATTCAAAAGAGCCCACTATCGGCCTTCAGTGAAAAGGCAGGAAGAGCCCCTGCAGTACCGAAAGATTTCAACGAGCCCGACGGGGGAATGTAACCAGATCGCGTCCGCAGCCGAACTAAGTAAGGTGGAGGGGATTTGAGCAGCTTGGAACTGGAGTTAAAGACGCTGATGCTGGCCAGCCTGGACGGCGACCGGGGCGCGCACGGTGCCTTGCTCGACAGGCTGAGCCGACACCTGCGCGGCTACTACAAGCGGCATCTTGCCCGCAGCGGGGGCGGCGCCGAAGAGGCGGAAGACCTGGTGCAGGAAACCGTGCTCGCGATCCACCTCAAGCGTCATACGTATGACGTCGAGACCCTGCTCACGCCTTGGGTGCATGCGATCGCGCGATACAAGCTCATCGACCATCTCCGGCGAAGCCGCTTTTCGCGTGCTGAAGTCCCGATCGACGATCATTATGACCTCATCGCGGCGGATGATCGGGTTTCCGTCGAGAGCGCGCACGACGTCGGCCGGCTGCTGAGCTTGTTGCCTGAAAGGACGCGACAGGCAATCGAAGCCGTGAAACTCGAGGAGCGGAGCGTTTCCGAAACCGCCGCACGCTACGGCATGTCGGAATCCAACGTGAAGATCAGCATCCACCGGGGTTTGAAGGCATTGGCCACCCTCATCGGCAGAGAGACGAACGTATGAAAACCGAGGACCTTGTAGCCGGGCTGGGCCGAAGCAACCGCCCCGTCGATCGCGGCATTGTAGTTCGCAGCTTCGGCATCGCTTTGGTAGTTGGCATAGCATTGGCTCTCTGCGCCGCAATCGTCTTGCTCGGGACGAGGCCCGACCTGGCGACGGCCCGGACGGCGGTCTTCGTCGCCGTAAAGCTTGCGTTCAGCACCACTGTCTTCGCGTTGTCGGCTCTCTATCTGTTGCGGCTTGCGCGGCCGGGGGGCGAATACAGAGTTTCCCCCGCCCTGATGGCGGCGCCGTTTGTCGCGGTCGTTGGGCTTGCAGGCGCGGTTATGATCATGGCGCCGACTTCGCACTGGGACCGCATGGTGATGGGAGACCAGTGGCTCGAATGCCTTGTCTCGATACCGATTATCGCCGTCGCTCCCTTCGCCGCGGTAATCTGGGCCGCGCGGAGAGCGGCGCCCACCGACCTCGTCAGGGCAGGCGCGTTCGCCGGCCTGGTCGCGGGGAGCATCAGCGCGATGGCCTATGCCCTTCACTGCACCGACGATTCGCTGCCTTTCGTGGCTGTATGGTACGGCGGCACGATCGCGCTATGCACCCTCGCGGGGGCAATGTTGGGACCGCGGCTGTTGCGGTGGTGAGGAGAGGGGTCTTCACGTCGGCGTGATCCTGTAACCCGTTGCGCGGATCAACCGAACTCCTTCTTGAAGCGCACGTCGGGTGCGTTTCCAAAGAATGGAGCCGGACCATGTTTAGGAAATTTATCGCTGTGACTTCGCTTGTGCTGCCGCTTGTTGCCGGAGCGGCGACGGCGCACGCCGGCTCGACCATCACCGATAAGAGCTATTGGCCGAATGAGGCGAGGATGTCCCGAGCCGGTGCCCCTGCGCAATCCAACCCGAGTGCGGCCTTCGCATCCGACGCCTATGCGCCGGCCGCACCTCTGCCGACGACATCATCGGTCGGCGGCAATGTCGGCCGTTATCAGGGCGGCCCGAAGGGCAGGTAAGTAGCTCCCGCGGAGCGGCGCCCGCTCCGCGCAGCCCATCGTCGGGCGGGAGGCGCTTCCTTTCGGGATTTTGCTCGTTCGGAGCGCGCTGGACTTGCACGGGAAGGCCTCATCGGCGTGCACGGCTATCGGCCTACTGCGGCAGCCGATGGGCCAGATGGTGAGGTCATGGACCGCGGCGGCTGAGCATCTGCACGGCGGAGAATGGCGATACTGGCAGAGGTCGTCCAGCAGCCTGGCTAGGCAGGCATGGAGGCTGGGGCAGCAATCCCCCACTTTGGGACGCCTCCCATACGCTGGCGAGCTCTCTGCCGACGGGAGCAGCATCGTTCCGGGGCGTCGGCAGTCGCCCGCGCCCACCGGCTCCCTGCGCCTGCTCCGATCGCGTGCCATGTAAGACGAACAGAGGCATGGTACCGTCGCCTCCGCGCAGCGGATTGCTCACGCGACGCTTCAGATCGGAGTCGGCGTAGGTAACGAGTGAGCCTTGGCTCCAGCTAATGTCATCTGAGGGAACCAGTCCTTCGTCCTTTGGAGTGCCCGGTTGCCAGATGATGCGGTCGGAGGCGGATCTGCGCTTCCAGATATCAGGGCGTTCAGGTGCTTCCAGCCGCAGCCGGATCGTCGATGCCGTTCGGCAGGTCCATGAAGGCTCGGCGATCTTCCCGACGTCTGCCCGGTTTCGAAGGATGGGTCATCGATGGCGCTGCACCGCGGGGAAGTACCCAGATCGTCGGCCGCGCAGGCGCGCGCCCGGGCATGTCCGCCTATCCTTCGGCCAAAGCACCCACGATGCTGCCCAGGACCGCCAGTGCATCCACCGTGCCGTCGTCCTCGCCTTTTTCGAAGTCCGCGCCGCTTTGGGCCATCGTGTTAGTCACATGGGCCAGGCAGAGGACCTTGCAGCCAGTCGCCATGGCGAAGGCGTATAGAGCGGCCGCTTCCATTTCGACCGCGAGGATCCCCTTGTCGGCTGCGGCCTGAATGGCTTCGCTGGTTTCGCGGAAAGGAGCGTCGGTGGTCCAGGTCGAACCGCTGATGGTTCTGGGACCGTCTCGCTTTGCAGCCTCGACCGCGGCGGCGAGCAACTGCGGACATGCGCTCGCATATTCCGAGGGTGGAGCATAGTGATAGCTTGTGCCTTCGTCGCGCAGCGCTCGGTCGATGATGATGAAGTACGGAGGAGGGCCGGAGGCGACGATCTGCCCGGACGACGTTAAGCTGATCAGCAGGCGACAACCGCTGGCGAAAAGCTCTTCAGCCACCAGAACGGCGAAAGACGCGCCGACTGCCCGTCCGACGATGCCGACATCCCTTCCGGCGAGGCAGAAAACATCGAGTTCGGTGTGATAGCATGGCCATCCTTCGAACGGCTTGGCGCGCCCGGTCCGGCGAAGATGGCGGACCAGATCGCCGTCCGGATCCAGCAGGCAAACGGAGGGAACGTCAGCCTCCTTGATGTTCTTCTGGCGTCGTGCCTCGCGCATCAGCGCCGCAGGCACGAAGGCCGAAGGCGCTGAAGGGTTCAGGTAGGACCATCTACGTTGCACCGTAATTAGAAGGAAGGGGAGCAGTTGTGAACGACGCCGACCGCCAAGCTCATTGGCAGAACGTATACGCGACGAAGGCCGAGAAGGAAGTGAGCTGGTTTCAGGAGAATCCAGCCCCGTCGCTCGATCTCATCGCCGCCACCGGCATCTCGACCGACGCAGCCATCATTGACGTCAAGGGCGGTGCTTCACGGCTGGTTGATAGCCTGCTCGAGCAGGGTTTCCGCCGGGTAACGATACTCGACCTCTCCGCAAAAGCTCTTGAGGCAGCGAAACCGGCCCGGAGAAGCAGTCGACTGGATCGTCGCGGATGTCACCAGTTGGAAGCCTTCGAGTACGTATGACCTCTGGCACGATCGTGCCGCTTTTCACTTTTTGACGGAGCCGACCGACCGCGATGCGTACGTCAGTAGCCTGAAGAAGGCAGTACGTCCCGGTGGTCGCGTAATCATCGCGACTTTTGCTCCGGACGGCCCCGAAAGGTGCAGCGGATTGCCGATCGTGCGCTACGATCCGGATGAGCTTGCCTCGACGCTTGGACCAGCCTTCGAACTGGCAGATTCCCGACGGCACGATCATACGACTCCCGGCGGCAACACGCAGCGTTTTCAGTTCAGCCGGTTTCTGCGAAGGTAACCAAGCTTCGGGCCGCTTCGCTTCAGGACGGCTTGTTCCCGCCTAGAGCCTTCTGTAGCGCAGGAAAACCGCCGGCGACGTGAGCCACGTTCGTTACGCCCATATCCTTCAAAGTTCTGGCAGCCAATGCCGAACGGCCGCCCGAGCCGCAGTACAGCACCAGCTTCTTTTTTCCGGCAAGCTTTGGATTATGCGAGGGGCTCTCCGGGTCGATCTGGAACTCTAGAAGTCCGCGTGGGACGTGCACCGCTCCCGTGAGCGAACCTTTCTCCACCTCACCAGGCTCCCGCAGATCGACGAAGACGACGTTTCCGTCGTCCTTGAGCTTGATCGCCTCCTCGGCGGCAAGCGTCTCGATCTGTCCGTTGGCGTCAACCACAAGTTGGTTAGCGGTTTTCATGACGGAGTCCTTTCATTCTGTGAGGTTTGGAGGTGCGATCAATCGTCCCAAGGGGCGGGCTCAAGCGCGTCGAGCGGAATCTTCAGGTAACGCTTGCCGTTTTCTTCCTGTTCCGGCAATCGCCCGCCCTGGATGTTTACCTGAAGAGAGTGAAGGATGAGCTTCGGCATCGGAAGTTCGCGGTCCCGGGCGTCGCGCAGCGCGACGAACTCTTCCTCGGTCTTCGCCTTCGTTAAATGGGTGTTCTCAACGCGTTGCTGTTTGACGGTGCTTTCCCAAAGGGGCTTCTTGCGTCCGCCGGGACAGTAGTCGTGGCCCGTGAACAACCGGGTGTCGTCGGGAAGAGCCATGATCCTCTGAATGCTGGACCACAGCGCGCGCGCGCTGCCGCCCGGGAAGTCCGCGCGGGCGGTACCGCCGTCCGGCATGAAGATCGTATCGTGGATGAACCCCGCGTCGCCGACGAGATAGGCGATAGAAGCTAACGTGTGGCCCGGCGTCAGCAGGACCTCCACGTCCAGGTTGCCGATCCTGAAGCGTTCGCCGTCGCCGAAGAGCTTGTCCCATTGCGAACCGTCGGTCGCGAACGTGTCGGCATAATTGTAGATACGCTTCCACAGCTTCTGCACGTCGACGACCTTTTCACCGATCGCAGTCGGCACGCCGGTTTTCGATCTGAGATAACCCGCAGCGGAGAAGTGATCGGCGTGCGGATGTGTGTCCAGGATCCAGACCAACCTGTAACCCTCACGTTCGATGTGGGCCAGCAGGGCGTCCGCCGAAGTCGTCGCCGTCGCGCCGGAATTCGGATCGAAATCGAGGACGGGATCGATGATCGCGCATTCCAGCGTCTCCGGATCGGCAACGACGTACTGGACGCTCGACGTGCGCTTCTCGAAGAAGCCGGTCACGACGGGACAGCCGTGGCGGCAGGTGGATTTCTCGTTCGTCATTTCATTTTCTCTTTTCATGCCACAGTCGATGGTTGCCCGAAGCCTTTGGCCACGACGTAGACTCCAACCAGGATGACCAGGCTCGCGAAGACAAGGGTAAGCGCCCGCTTCCGGGCGCCTAGAATCTTCCCGATCCGGACACCGACCACGCCCCCGGCGAGACCACCGAGAACGAACAGGCCGGCCATGGGCCAATCGATGAGGCCCGAGACCGAGTAGCTCGCGGCCGTTGCCGCGCCGAAAGCGCTCACGGCGAACAGCGACGTCCCGATGGCGTTCGATAACGGCATTCCGGTCGCCAGCATCAGGCCCGGCACGATCAGAAAGCCGCCGCCGATCCCGAAGAACCCCGAGAACAATCCGACGGTGAATCCTACGCCGATGAGAAGCGGAGCGAGCTTGCCGGCGGACTCCGTCGTCAATCTGACGTCGGGATCGCCTTCCGAGGACCGGGGCCGCAGCATGAGCAGACCGACGACGACCATCACCAGTCCGAACAATGCCAGAAGCCTTTGACCGTCGACCGCCTTGGCCGCCGTCGAACCGCCGAAGGCGCCAACGACGCCCGCCGCCGCGAAGACGGCGGCGCAACCCCATTTGACGTTTCCGTTTTTCCAGTGCGAGAGCAGGTTTCCCGCCGCACTCGCCGCGACGGCGACCGCGCTGGTGCCGATGGCCACATGCGGGGACCTAACGCCGACTACGTAGACCAGCAGAGGCACTGCGAGGATCGAGCCGCCGCCGCCCACCAGGCCAAGCACGATGCCGACGACACCTCCCGAAACGAGGGTGAGCATGCTGGTGACGACATCCGGCATCACGCATCGACCGCGCGCGAAGAAGATCCTGCCTTGCCGGACGGAAGAGCGGCGCAAAGACCGATGCCCGCGAGCATGGCGACGACGAACGCCAATACTTGCCAGAGACCGAGCGGCAGCGTGGCCACCGCAGGGCCCGGGCACAGGCCCACCAGGCCCCAACCGACTCCGAAAATGGCGGCGCCTCCTATCAAACGGGCGTCGAAATCCCGGCGACTCGGTATCTCCAATTTGTCGCCGAGGACAGGAATACCCCGGCGTTTCGCCACGGCGTATCCGATAGCGGATGCGGCGATGGCGCCGACCATCACCAAAGCGAGGCTCGGATCCCATGACCCGGTGACGTCCAGAAATGCCAGCACCTTCGCAGGATTCACCATCTGCGCGACGTTGAGCCCGAGGCCGAAGAGGAGTCCGGCGGCGAATGCGGAGAGGGCCAACATCGCTATTGTCCGATCAGGTGACGGGTGACGAGCACCGTAACGACGGCGGTGATCATGAAGACGCCGGTCGCGACCAACGATCTCGGAGATCTGCGTGAAAGGCCGCATACGCCGTGGCCGCTGGTGCACCCTGATCCCAGCCGCGTGCCGAAGCCGACGAGTAACCCTGCGACCACGATCACGCCCGCGGAGGCATCGAACGTGACAGGAGGCAGCGGACCGAAGATGACGCCATAGAGGAGGGGCGTCAGCAATACGCCGACCACGAAGGCCCCCCGCCATGAGACCTCTCGGAGGTCGCGCTGAAACAGGCCCGCCACGATTCCGCTGATGCCTGCGATTCTTCCGTTGAGGATCAATAGGAGCGACGCGGAAGCACCAATCATCAATCCGCCCGCGAGGGCCGATCCTGGAGTGAATTCGGTCATCGGAGCGCTCCCCGTGGCTTACGGGCTTTGCGCGCGGTGCGGCAGAACAGGTCGTGAAGCGTCGCGAACAGCTTTTCGATGCGAGGGTCGGCGATGCGGTACCAAACCGTCTGGCTTTCCTTGCGGAACGTGACGATGCCCTCGTCGCGCATCTTCGAAAGGTGTTGGGACAATGCCGACTGGCTTATGTCGACGGCGTCGACAAGAGAGCCCACCGTCGCTTCGCCGTATTCTACCAGCTTGCAGAGGATCATGAGGCGCCGCTCGTTGGCGAGCGCGCTCAGTATCCCCGCGACCTCCGTCGCGTTCTTCTGGAAGTCCGCGAGATTCTTGGCATCGGGAACCATCGTCTTTGTCCTCATTAGTAATTTCTAAATTAGGTAATGCTTATGTGATTGGCAAGCGTGGAACACGAAGGCATCACGGACTGGTGATTTGCCAGTCGCGCTCCAGCTAGAGAAGAAAGCAACAATGCACCCGAATCCTGCCCATGCCATCGGAACCGCGCCTCGGCGGACGAGCTTGTCTCGTTTGCTGCTGGCCGTGCTCTGCATGGTGGGCCTGTGTGCATCCCTCCTGCAGCCCGCGTCAGCACGGGGCGTCTCAAAGGCGGAGATCGCTGTCCAGACGGCGTTCTTGAAGAATCACGCCGTCAAAGGCGGAAAACCCTGCCAGCGGATGGTCCCGGGTGCCGTCACGTCGTGCAGCGCAGGCGCCATGGTCGGACTCGAAGCAATGAGTTCGGTAGTATTTGCTCCCCTGCATACCGATGCAGGATTAGCGTCCTTCACCGACATGACGCTCCATGTGCAATGGATCGGCGTTCCTCAGTTCAGGCCTCCCCGGATCGGCGCGTAACGTCGGCAGCTTCGCGCTGACGCTCTTATTGCGTCCATAAATCCCTGGAGAAATCTCATGACATCGCCGTTAGCCGCATTCCGTGCGGCGGCGCATCCGTTGATGCGCGTCTTTTGCTCGGCCGGATTGACCGTTCTGTTGGCTGCCTGCAACCAGGCGACGTTGCAGCAGGCGTCCTTTGCGACACCGCCTCAACCGCAGTATGCGGGCCTTACCGACGGCGCCGTTCGCATCCCCGCGATCGAAGCTGAGTCCATCGATCCGAAATTCGTCAAGCAGCGCGTGCGCTATGCCGCGAGGTATCCTGCCGGCACCGTCGTCGTCGATCCCCATGCCAAATTTCTGTATCTGGTGCAGGAAGGCGGCTTCGCTCTCCGCTACGGCGTGGGCGTGGGACGCGAGGGCTTCGGATGGACCGGAACGGCTGACATCCGCCGCAAGGCGCAGTGGCCGACCTGGACCCCGCCTTCTGCCATGGTCACCCGGCAACCCGAGCTCAAGCAATACCGTCAGGGCATGGCCGCGGGAATCGCGAACCCGCTGGGAGCGCGGGCTCTCTATCTTTACCAGGGCGGCAAGGACACGCTCTACCGTATCCACGGCACCAACGAGCCGGAAAGCATCGGCAAGAACGTGTCGAGCGGATGCATCCGGCTGTTGAATCAGGATGTGATCGATCTTTTCAACCGCGTGCCCGTCGGATCCAAGGTCGTCGTTCTCTCCGAGGCTGAATCGCGTTCGACCTCGTCGGTCGCAGCCGGGACGTCGATCACAGCGGAGGTGCGCTGATGAGGACGAACATCCGATTGTTCACCGTCGTCGCCGTCTTCGTCTTCTTCGCATCCGCCGCATTTGGCCAGACCTTCACGCCTCCGGCAGCGCAAAAGCCGGATATCAGGGCCGACCTCACGGTGGGCGGTTCGACGGCGGCGGCCCCAGACGAGACATGGTTGGGGGTCCATCTCAATCTCGGGCCGGGTTGGAAAACTTACTGGAAATCGCCGGGCGACGCGGGCCTGCCGACCGAGTTCGACTGGTCCGGTTCGTCGAACCTGGTCGAGGCGGAGGTGCAGTGGCCTGCGCCGTCCCGGCTCTCCATTCTCGGGTTCGAAACGGTCGGGTACACGCATGAGGTACTCTTTCCGGTTAGGATCAAGGTTCGCGACCCAAACGTCGCGACGCACATCCGCCTCAAGCTGGCTGTTTACGCCTGTAGCACCATCTGCGTCCGCGACGAGCGAGTACTCGACGCCACGATCCAGCCGGGAGCGGGCGGTCCATCCCAGGCCGCCATCGACGCATGGCGTTTGAAGGTTCCGGGGGCCACGTCCGACGTGCTGTCTGTTCTCTCCATCGAACGTTCCTCTACGGGGCCCGCGTCGTTGCGGATCGAGGTCGCCTCAAGCAAGCCTCTTCTCGCACCCGACGCCTTTATCGAGAGCGATCCTCCGCTGAGCGGAGACAAGCCGGTCGTGACGTTCGATCATGGCAACCGCGCGACGCTCACCGTCGATCTGCCAGGCGAGACGGCTGACAGCATCCGCAATCGGCCGGTGACCGCCACGGTGGTATCCGACGGCGGGTCCGTTCTGGCGGTATCGCCCGCGTTGCAGGCCGGTGGGGAAGCAGGCTCGGCGGAGTCCGTTGATCCCCGGCCGGGGTCCACCCCGTCAACTTTGCTCGCACTCATCGGCATCGCGCTCGCCGGCGGTTTCATCCTGAACCTGATGCCGTGCGTATTTCCGGTGCTCTCGCTGAAGCTTCTATCCTTCGTTCACGGCAGCACGGCCGACAAGAGACAGGTGCGCAGGGGGTTCACAGCGACGGCGGCCGGCATCCTCCTGTCGTTCCTAGCTCTTGCGGGCGTGCTGGCGGGCATGAAGGCAGCAGGCGCAAGCGTCGGCTGGGGCATTCAATTCCAACAGCCGATGTTCCTGGCGGGAATGTCGATCGTCCTGTCGCTGTTCGCCGCCAGCCAGTTCGAACTCCTTCATCTCGCTGCGCCATCCGCGCTGCTGACGAAAGTGAGCGGGATCGCGGGCGGGACGTCCACGACGTCGCATTTTTTCAGCGGTTTCGTGGCGACCCTCCTCGCAACGCCGTGCTCGGCTCCTCTTGTCGGAACGGCCGTAGGTTTCGCGTTGTCGCAGGGGACTGGCGAGATTCTGATCATCTTCGCATCCCTCGGCATCGGCATGGCGTCGCCATATCTGATCGTTGCCGCGTTTCCTGGGATAGCGAAGTTCATCCCAAGACCGGGGCCATGGCTGGCTGGTGTCAAACGGGTTTTCGGAATCGCGCTGCTGGCGACGGCCGGGTGGCTCCTGATGGTTCTCGGCGAGGTCGCCGGAACGACACTGGCTATTTCGATCGGCGCATCGTTAGCCTCGGCACTCGCCGTCCTCGGCCTGGCGAAAGGGGCGCCACTCAGGATGGTCGCGGGGGCGGGTGCGGCGATCGCGGTCGTCATTGCAGCTCTTGCCGCTTTCACACCGGAGCATCGATCGCCCGCCCAGCAGATTCCTTGGCGCACGTTTTCGGCCCACGAAGTGCAGTTGCTTGTCGCTGCAGGTCGCACGGTGTTCGTGGATGTCACCGCGGACTGGTGCATAACCTGCAAGATCAACAAGGCTCTTGTGATCGACGGGCAGGAGGTCGCGGGGCGGCTCTCCTCGGACGTGGTGCCCCTGCGCGCCGACTGGACCAAACCGGATCCGGAGATCGCGCGGTTTCTCAACAAGTACGGTCGCTACGGAATTCCCTTCAACATCGTCTTCGGCCCTGCGGCTCCTGACGGCATCGTGCTTTCCGAATTCCTTTCCACATCGTCTGTGTCGGCTGCGTTCAATGACGCGGCGGCACGTTCCAAATAGAGGTCACACCATGAAGAGAATAATTGTCGCCATCGCAATTAGCGTCACCATCGGAAGCTTCGTCGGCCTTTCAACCTTTGCTTCGGGGGAGAGCGCCGATGCCTTCCGGGAAAGCGTCTTGCGCGACCCCGACGTTCCGTCAATGGGCAATCCGCAGGGAGACATCACCATTGTCGAGTATTTCGACTATCAATGCCCGTACTGCAAGAAAGTCGCTCCGGAATTGGTCAAGATCGCCAAAGAAGATGGAAAGCTGCGTATTGTGATGAAGGATTGGCCGATCTTCGGCCCAGCCTCGCAATATGCGGCGAAGATGGTCCTCGCGGCCAAATATCAAAACAAGTACCATGAAGCGCATGCCGCTCTCATCGGGGCCACCACGAAGCTGAGCGAGCAAATCGTCCAGGACCTACTCTCGAAGGCCGGCATCGACGTCGACCAAGTCGTCAAGGATATGGCGACGTACCAACCTGCCATCGAAGCGCTGTTGGCCCGCAACAATGAACAGGCTGAAGCGTTTGGTTTTCAGGGGACTCCGGCCTTCATCGTGGGGACGTTCCGTGTTCCTGGCGTGCTCGATGCGGCTGGTTTCAAACAGGCCATTGCGGACGCGCGGGCCGCGGCACGCAAGAAGAAGTAGACGCGGTTAGGGGGCCCACGCCGGCGGGCCGACCTCTACGACGCGATCATGGAGGGTGCGGTCTGGCGCGTCCGTAGGGGAAGTGAATTCTAAGGGCGGTGGGGAGGGGGTCGGTGGGTAGGTAGAGCGATTGACTGATGGTCGGACGGAGGGGAAGCTGCTCTTAACTGATTTAGCGCGGAGGTGTTAGATCATCGACTGAAACCGCTGGCATTTTGTTGCGGTCGGTGGAGCGGAATCCGTCGACTTCGGGACACAAGACTGGTACACACAGCGTCATCGGGCTTGAAAGAAATGCCTGATTTTATTGGGTTTCTGTGAACAGCGTGGCAATCCCTCCCTCTCCGCCAGCCTGAGGCCTAACAGTCGGCTTCGACCGTCAAATAGCCACCATCAGCGAATGTCGGTATCGGTGGTTGCGTCTCCGTAACCAACCGACATCCGGGCTCAATTTCCGGCGTCCAAGGCCATTTCGGGGCGCCCGTCTCCCGTTCCTGGCGAGTGCAGAATAGGATAGAATTCGGATGCCACACCGGCCGCCGTTCCGTCGGCTGGGCCAGTTGGCGTGAGCGCCCTTCACGACGATCGAGGTTTGTGTGGCTACGCTTCAGCAGACAATTGCGAAGAAGTTTCTCGACAATCTTTCGGGCAGCGATGCCGTGAATGCCAGCCGAATCGAGCAGCTGCGCAAGCTCCTTGCGGACGGCAAAAAGGTGAAACCCGAGGACTTGGTGAAGATTTTTACGGCTGCCGAAGACGGTGACGTGAAGTGATCAAGCTCGAATCGGCTCACATCGAAGAGGTCCGGGGAATCCGAAAGCTAGATATCAATTTCGGTAAGGGCACATTCGCGATTTCCGGGCCGAACGGCTCTGGCAAGAGCGGCGTGATCGATGCCATCGAATTCGGGCTGACCGGGCAGATAGGCCGCCTAACGGGCCGAGGCACAAAAGGCCTGTCTGTTGCCGAACACGGTCCCCACGTCGACAAGACCAAGTTTCCGGACGCCGCGTTCGTCGAGCTCAAGGTGTTCATTCCGTCCTTGGGGAAATCAGCGAAGATAACGCGAAAGGTCTCAGCGCCGCGGAAACCCAAGATCGTTCCCGCCGACGCGGATATCAAAGCTGTGCTTGATGAGACCGCCGATCATCCTGAAATCACGCTTTCCCGCCGCGAGATTCTCCGCTTCATCCTCGTCGAACCGGCCAAGCGGTCCGAAGAAATTCAGACGATCCTGAAGCTTGAGGAGATCGGCCAGACGCGCGGGGCGCTGAACACGGCGCAGAGCAGGCTACAGACAGCTCACAAAATTGCTGCAGGACAGGTGCAGGCGAGCCGCGACACGCTGCAGCGTCACCTTCGGATCGCGACATTTCAAGCAGCTGAACTCCTTGCTGCCGTAAATGAAAGGCGCGTCGCGCTCGGCCTTACGCCAATCGAAAAACTCACTGCCGTTACTAAGCTCGATGCGGGCCTGTCCGAGACGGGCAAAGCGCCAGAGTTTAACAAGGCTTCGGTACTGCGCGATTTGAAGGCTCTGACCGAGGCGCTCGGCTTATTGCCCAATGCTGGCAAGGAGGAAGTGGCGTCCATTCTTTCAAGCATGGCACGCCTTGAAAGCGATCCGGCATTGCTCGACGCCTTACAGCGGCGCGCCCTGATCGAAAAGGGTCTCGACCTCATCGACGGCCCCGACTGTCCCCTGTGCGACCGCCCTTGGGACGATGAAGAGCACCTTCGCGATCACCTGAACGCGAAACTCGCGAAATCGGAGGAGGCGGGCAAGCTACAGGGGGAACTGCTAAAGAGCGGAAGCGACCTTGCGCGGTACGTTGTCCGACTGCTCGCCCTTCTCGGACCACCCCTGAAAGTCGCATCCGGCGAAGGCGATGCTGCTTGCGCGAATCTGATCACGGCCTGGACTACGAACCTTGAAGAGCTGAAAGCTCAGCTCATCTCGATGGACGGCCTCATGGGCCTGAAAGACCGTCTGGCCAGCGGCTGGTCCGCCACGCCGAAGGCCCTTCCCGCCGCTTTGAAAGCCCTCGCCGGCAAGATTGAGGCAAAACCCGATCAAAGCGCCACGGTCGAAGCGCAGACATTCTTGACGACGGCTCAGCTCCGTCTTAATGACTATCGCGAGGCGATGCGGAAAAACGAAGCGGCGAAGATCGCGAGCGCCTCGGCACAAGAGGCATATGACGCTTATTGCCGTGCGATGGAAGATGAATTGAATGCCCTGTATGAAGCCGTGCAGGAAGATTTCAGCGAGTTTTACAAGGCCATCAACGAAGACGATGAAGTTAGGTTCACGGCGAAGCTGACGCCGAGTGAGGGCAAGCTCGACTTCAACGTAAACTTCTATGAGCGGGGTCTTTTTCCGCCCGGAGCCTATCATAGCGAAGGCCACCAGGACGGGATGGGGGTTTGCCTCTACCTCGCGCTAATGAAGAGGCTCTTTGCGGACCGCTTCACCATCGCGCTGCTTGACGACGTGGTAATGTCGGTGGATTCAGCGCATCGCTATCAATTCTGCAAGCTCCTTAAATCTCAATTCCCCAACACGCAGTTCGTGATCACGACCCATGATCGGCTCTGGGCCGAGCAAATGAAATCGGCGGGCCTTGTCACTGCCAAGACCTCCCTGGCTTTCCATAGCTGGACGGTCGACACCGGTCCGCTTGTCGAGTCGAACACCGAAATCTGGGACGAGATCGCCGGGTCCCTGGCCAAAGGTAAAGTTGACACCGCAGCGGCGAGCCTTCGTCACCATCTTGAATACGCATCGCGCCACATGGCGGACCAACTCGGAGCGAGACCGGCATTCCGCGCTGACGGGAATTATGAGCTGGGAGAATTGCTGCCAAGCGTTCTGTCCCGCATGAAGGATCTTTATGGCAAAGCAGCCGAGTCGGCTCAGTCATGGAGCAATGCTGCGGCCAAGGAAATAGCAGGCACCCGCAAGACGACGCTCTCCAGCTCGTCTGGGGCGATGAATGTCGAACAATGGGCGGTGAACAAGGCGGTCCACTACAATGAGTGGGCTAATTTTGGAAAGAGGGACTTCGAGCCGGTGGTCTCTGCGTTCCGCGAACTTCTTGACTGCTTTCGGTGCAACGATTGCCAATCGTGGCTCTATGTGACGCCCAAAGGAATTCCAGAATCGCTGCGCTGTCCGTGCAGCGGGACGAACATGAACCTCAAGGTGAAGCCGAAGGGATGACGCCTCTCCGCCACTTAGTTAATGATCCGGAAAAGTACTTCTTTCGGCGTGAGTGTCTCTTCGTCAGGTTCCGGCAATGTATACTTTTGATATGAGTGACCGATCTGTAGGGTCACGGAAGAGAAGATCGCCGCATTCACGCAGGCGATGCGGGCGAATGCCCTGAACGGCGACATGCTTTCCGGCGGGCCGTCGTGTCGGTGGTTGCGTATGATTCCCTCCCTGGGCACCAACGCTTCGCGACACTTTGTCTGGCTGGCCGCTATTGATCCCCGGCAAAGTGCATGCCGCATTCACACGGCAGGGCGCTGGAGCTTCCGACTGCAGGAGCCAAGCCCAAGAGTTTTGGCGCTTGCTCAGAAAAGCGCCTCTGTGCAAGACAATTGGTTCTCGGAACCGCAATAATGGGAATCGCAATGTGACAGCCTCTCTTGACGGCGAAATTCGCGACGGACGCCATCAGATGCAGGTCCGCGTCTATTTTGAAGATACAGACTCCGGCCAAATTGTTTATCACGCGAATTTTTTGCGCTTCATGGAACGCGGCAGAACGAATTACTTGCGCCTGCTTGGAACCAATCAGCACGCGCTGCTCCAAGAAGCGCGGAACGGTGCGCCCGGCTTTACCTTTGTTGTCCGTTCGATGACAGTCGATTTTCTAAAGCCGGCGGTCTTGGACGACGTGCTTGACGTCGTCACGCTACCGCAAGAGGTGAGAGGCGCGTCCATTACCTTGCTGCAGGAATGCAGGCGCGCAGACGATCTCTTAGTCACGGCGCGTGTACGCGTAGCCTTTATCTCAGGCGGAAAAGCACAGCGCATCCCGAAGGCGCTGCGGCTTGCTATGGAAGACCATAGGTAAACCTGCTCGCCATTCGCGCCTTAGCCGTCCAGCGACCCAATGAAAGCAACCCGTTAGGCTTCTGTTGCGACATCGTCAAACCAGTGTTTTCGGGGATCGTTTATCACGCCAACTATCTCCGCTTCATGGAGCGCGGCCGCACCAATCATCTGCGGCTGATGGGGGCCGAGCAGCATGCGCTGTTCGCCGAGGCGGCCAGCGAGGCGCCCGGCTTCGCCTTCGTCGTGCGCTCGATGACGCTCGACTTCCTGCGACCGGCACGCATGGACGACGTGCTCGACGTCGTCACTTGGCCGATCGCGGTCAAAGGCGCCTCGATCACGCTGGCGCAGGAGGTGCGGCGCGGAGAGGCCGTGCTCGTCAAGGCCGATGTCCGCGTCGCCTTCATCAGCGGAGGCAAGGCGCAGCCAATCCCAAGGGCGCTGCGCGACCTGATGAAGGCGGACCTCGCCTACTAACTGGTAGAGCCCTGCGCAGCAGGCGAAGCGTCCTGCGGCTTGCTCACCATGTCTCCCTCGCGGCGGAGCTGTCCCGCCTCCAGCAGCTCGCGGAGGCTGCCCTGAACCGCGTCGCGCAACTGGGCGCTGGTCGAGCCGAAGCCGAACAGCCGGGCAACGGCCTGGACCAACTGGTCGTCCTCGGCGCCGTAGTTCTGCTGCACGACCTGGATGATCGCCGCCTTGATCTCGTCCGGCGGCAGCATCTCGGGCTTGCGCATCGATTGCGATTGCACATCCTCACGGTTTCGGACGATGACCGCCTGCCCCGGTACTGCGTAGAACGGACCTCCGGCGATCTGCCCGTTGGCGACAGCCGCGTTCAGGGCTGCTCTCACCGCATCGCGGATGCGATTGCCCGCGCGGGCGAGGCCCCAGGCCGATCTGATCCGTACGATGATTTCCGATTCGTGCACCGGCCCTTCGACGGCGACAATCTCGGCGACGTGGCGCGTCATATCCTTCAGCGAGGTCTCGTGCGGCTCGACCTCCCGGCGCACCCGAAGCTTCGCCTCCTCATACGCGACCACAGCCGGCGTCTGTGCGACCATCGGAGCAACGCGATCCTCGGCCTGTTCCGGTGCAGGCGCCTCGACGCGTGACGGAGGGACCGGCTGCGCCGCGACCGCGCCTTCGTCGACCTCCCGCCAATGCGCCTTGGCCGCCTCGATCGCACGCACGACCTTCTCGGTTTCCTCCTTGGGCCGGAGAAACCAGTCCGTCGACCAGATGCGGTGCAGGACCCAGCCATGCGCCTCCAGCACGTTCTGCCTCAGGCGATCGCGGTCGCGCGCCGAGCGGGACGCATGATATTGCGCCCCGTCGCACTCGATGCCGAGCAGGAAACGGCCGGGCTTGTCGGGATCGACGATCGCGAGATCGATGAAGAACCCGGCCGTGCCGATCTGTGTCTTCACGTCATGCCCGAGCGCCCGCAGCCTGGCGGCGACCTGCTCCTCGAACACCGAATCCGGATCACGGCCGGTCTCCTGCGCGATGTCGAGCTGGCCGGTCTGGGCGAAGGTCAGGAACGTTTTCAGCGCGGCGATGCCGCGGCCTTTGGCGCGCGACAGATCGATGTCGTCGCCGGTGATCGAGGAGAACACCTCGCAGCGCAGCTTGGCGCGCGAGATCAGCACGTTCAGCCGCCGCTCGCCGCCATCCGAATTCAGCGGGCCGAAGCTCATCGACACGAAGCCTTCCTTCGTCCTGCCGTAGCCCATCGAGATGAAGATGACGTCGCGCTCATCGCCCTGGATGTTCTCGAGGTTCTTCACGAAAAACGGCTCGCTCGTGCCGGACGCGAAGAAGTCTTCCGTCTCCGGGCTCTCCTTGCGGAGCATCTCGAGCTGGTCCTGAATGGCCTGGCGCTGTGCCACGGAGAAGGTCGCGACGCCGAGGCTTCTCTGCGGCGTTTCCCGCGCGTGGCGCATGACGGCTTCGGCCACAATCCTTGCCTCCTTGGGATTGGTGCGGCTGCTGCCGCGCTCGTAATGCGCATCGGGATCATAGTTGAACTTCAGTCCCATGCCGGCGACGGCGTCGTAGGGACTGGGCACGATGAACAGCCGGTTGTCGTAGAACTGCTTGTTGGAGACCGCGATCAGCGACTGATGCTTGCTGCGATAGTGCCAGTTCAGCATCCGATGCGACAGACCCTTGGCCAGACAGAGGTCGAGGATGCTTTCGGCGTCCTTGACCTGAAAGGTCGGCTGGTCCTCGTCATCGCGGTCGTCGTCATCATTGCCGGTCAGCTTCGCGAAGAAGCGGGTCGGCGGCAGCTGCCGCTCGTCACCGACCACGACCATCTGCCGGCAGCGCGCGACGGCGCCGAGTGCATCGACCGGCTCGATCTGCGAGGCCTCGTCCACCACGAGCAGATCGAAGGCGATCGCGCCGGGCTTCAGGAATTGCGCGACAGACAGCGGACTCATCAGGAAGATCGGCTTGATCTGCTGAATGACAGGGCCGGCGCGCTCCAGCAACTGCCGGATCGGAAGATGATTACGCCGTCTCGCAATCTCACCATTCAGCACGCCAAGTGGACCGATGCCGCCGGCATTGCGCGGCAGCGCCGCCGCGTGCTCAGAGGCAATCTGATCGCGAGCCAGTTGCATGCGTTCGAGGTCGAGCTTGCGAAAGCCGTCGACGAGCCGGCTGTGCGACTCGCCGTCGAAGCGCTTCAGCTCGGGATGCTCAGCGAAGATCACGCCGCGCATGGCATCGTAATAGGATCTGTCAAAAGCCCGTTCCAGCTCCTCGCCCGGCAAGGAGCCATCGAGCGCCCCATCGACGAGCGCCGCCAGCCCATCCGTGCGCGCCCGGCGCACGCGATCCATGAAAGCGATCCAGCGGGTGAGGCGCTCGGTGGAGCCCTGCCACGCCGACAGGGTCTGGGACAGTTCGTCAAAGCGGATGCGATCACTGGCGTCGAGCGGGATGCGGCCGGGCTCCAGATCCAGAAAACCGATCAGCTGCTGCAGGCCCGACCGCAGGCTGGCGAGATCGCTGTTGAATTGATCGATCGCCTGTCGTTCGTCGGCCGACAGCGTGAGCCGCGTCAACAATTGGCGCGCGTCGTCGTTCGCGAGTGATTTCGGGAATGCGTTCCACCAGGCTGTGAGTTTCGAAAGCGCATCCCAATCCGACTGCTCCTTGTGCCACGCGGTTCCAAACGCAGCGCTGCCGGCGCTCTCGACCTGTTCGAAGGACCGGCGCGCGGCCTGCGCCGCCATCAGGCCGTCGATCAGCAGAAGGCGCTGATCGAGCGCTTTCGGCATCTGCACTTTCAAATACGAGCTCAGCAGCGCCATCTGCGCGCGATAGTTCGTGCTGAGGAGGCGAAGCCAGGAGTTGCCTTTCTCCGCGATCACCTTGCGGCAATCGGCCATCGATGCATCCCAGGCGGACTCCACGAAAGCGGATTCGAACGCCGTCTTCAATTTGGCATAGCGGAGACCCTTGTCGACGAGGTCGGCGACCTCATGGGGCCGGCTCCATATCGGATCCCGGAAAGCAGCCTTGTCGCACTCCGGCATCGCTGCCACGGCTTCTGCGCATGCCAGCACGCCTGCGGCATCCGCCAATGTGACCGCCGCAGGCAGATCGAGCAGTGAGCCGATGCGCCCCGCTGCCGTGGTGACGCGGCCGAGAACCTCCGCAATGTCACCCAGCGACGTTCGCAGCTCTGCCATCTCGGCGGGGTCCAGCGCGTCGCGGTTGACGCCGCGCCAGGGGTGCAGATGAGGTGGCCCATCGGATGCAATCCGTTCGGCCAGCTCTGCGATCAGCTCGCGCCGCCGTTCCAGTTCCAAGGGAGTCCAGGAGGGCGCGCCCTGCAAGGGCAGCGCCGGCTGTGCGGAGGATTCTCCGCAGCGCAGGAGATGGCCGAGCAACCGGAACGGCGTCAGCCTGCTCGGCTGGTGCGGGCGGTGCATCATCTCGGCGTGCTGATTCAGACTGTCGCGACTGTCGGTGAGACGCTGCACCAGTGTCGGCTCGCCGCGTGGTGCGGGCACCCGGGCCGTCTTGCAGCGCTTGAGTTCCTCTAGCAGAGCGCGCTTGTTCGCCTTGTTGGAGTGAAGCTCGAGGGCCAGGGAGCCGAGGCCAACTGCCTTCAACCGGCGGTGCACGACGTCCAACGCCGCCATCTTTTCGGCGACGAACAGAACCGTCTTCCCCTCGGCGGCGGCCGTGGCGATGATGTTGGTGATGGTCTGCGACTTGCCGGTTCCCGGCGGCCCCTTGACGACGAGGTCGCGCCCGCGCACGACCTCCTCGATCACTACAGCCTGCGATGAATCCGCGTCGACGACATGGTTCATCGCGATCGGCTGGATGACCGGATCGATCTTGCCATCGTCGGCCACGATCGGCTCGGATGCTTCGAAGCCGTTTTGGAGCAGCGCCGTGATCAGCGGGTGCCGATCCAGCGCGCCGTCTGCGGGCCAGGTCTCGGGATCGAGATCGCGATACATCAGGAACTTGGAGAATGAGAAGAAGCCGAGAACGATCGCGTCCGACTTGACCTCCCACGTCTTCTTGGTCGCGACCGTCTCCGCGATCCCGGCCAGATAGCTCGCGATATCGACGTCGTCCTCGTCGCCAAAATCCTCGATCTTGAGCCCGAACTCCTCGTTGAGCTTGGCTTGTAGCGAGAGGTTGGGCGAGGGCGGTTCGGCGCGGGAGACGAGATGAAAGCGCTCGGCAGCGCTGCTGCGTTCCAGGCGCACCGGCAGCAGCACCAGGGGAGCAAGCCGCTCGACCTCGGATTTCTCATCCTCGAACCATTTGAGCAGTCCGAAGGCGAGGTAGAGGATGTTGACGCCCTGTTCCTCCTCCAGCGTTCTGGCGTCGTACCAGATATCCAGCAGCCGCTTCTGCAGCGCCTCGGATGACAACCGAGTCTGCAGCCGCGTTTCGGACGGCCGGGCCTGCGCGTCCGAACCTTCCCCGTTCTGTCGTGCCGCCGCCTCGGGCGCCGTGGTCGCGATGACGGGCGTTGCGGTCGCCGCCGCGCCCTCGGCCTCCGGTGCTGTCTCCGTCTTCGATGGCAGGAAGGTGAAACGCTTGCCTTCCTTGAGGAGTTCGAACAGCGTCGCCGAGCGCGCGTCGGCGATCTCGATGGTCCGGATGTTCTTGGTCTTGAGCGGGATGTGCACGAGCCGATTGCGCGTGCCCAAATCGAGCAGCGCGCGCCGGTCCGCCAGCAATCTGTCGCGTACGGATGTTCCTGCCACGTGCAATCCTCCTGCGATTCGAGGATTGCAACCCGACGTCTCTGCGGTCAAGTATTGGATACCGTGCCGACTCGGTCCGCTGCGCAGCTGTAGCGCTGCGCGACGAAGATGACACGCATCCGGCTATGCCGCCGCTCTGTGGCGCGCCAGTTCCGTCTTGTAGAGCTCGAACTCCTCGGCGATGGCGCGTGCGATCGCCGGTCGCTGGCGCAGACGCTCGTAGTAGGCCTTCACCGCTGGCCATTTGGCGAGCTCGATCGGCGGCGTTGCCATGGTCCAGTTGATCACCGTCACAAGATAGGCGTCCGCGACGCTGAAATGGTCGAGCAGATGATCTCGGTTGCGCAGATGGGTCTCGAGATGATCAAGGCGCGACAGGTTCTTCTTCAGAACATGCATCTTCATGTCGTCGGGGGCGGTCTTGTCGAGAATCGGAATGAACAGGCCCTTGTGCAGCTCGGTGCCGATGAAGCAGAGCCATTGATGCAGCCGGCTCCGATCCATGCCGGGACTGGTGCCGAGTTTGGCCTCGGGAAAGCGGTCGGCGACATATTGCAGAATGGCCGCGTTCTCGGTCAGCAGGTCGCCGTCATCGGTGCGGAGGGTCGGCACGAGGCCGAGCGGATTGACAGTACGAAAATCCGAGCCGTCGTTGAGGACGATTTTCGTCTTTGGATCGACCTCGAGGTAGTTTGCGTGTGCGCCCGCTTCATAGAGCGCGACGCGGGTGGCGAGCGAGCAGGCGAGCGGCGAGAAATACAAGTCCATGGACGTCTCCCTGGGGCTCCGGACCGGAGCGTTCATTGATTTTTATACTGTCTCGCATAATATATCGGCGGTCAAGGATTTTAGTGCGAAATGGTACAAAAAAAGAAGGGGCCTTCGTCTGAAGGCTCCGTCCCCGAGCAAGCGGCCGCGCGACCCGAACCGAAACGGCGCGGGCGGCCGCGCGCCTATGAGCCGGATGTCGCTCTGGGCAAGGCGCTCGATCTGTTCCGGACGACGGGCTTCGCGGCGACGTCGCTCGACGATCTCAGTGCCGCAACGGGCATGAATCGGCCGAGCCTCTATGGCGCGTTCGGCGACAAGCGCGAGCTCTACATCAAGAGCTATCAGCGCTATCGCGACAATGCCCGCGCCGCGATGGGCGAGATCTTCCGCCATGACTGGCCGGTGCGGCGACAGCTGGAGCATATCTTCGCCGCTGCGCTGGACATCTATCTCTCCGGCGAGGAGGGGCCGCGCGGCTGCTTCACGGTGATGACGGCGGGGTCGGAAGCCGTGGCCGATCCCGATATCCGCGCCATGGTGCAGAACGCGCTGACCGAGCTCGACAGAGCGTTCGCGCATTGCTTCCGCCGCGCCAAGGAGAAGGGCGAACTGCCTGAGGGCGCCGACCCGGTGGTACTGGCGCAGCTCGCCTCGGCCACGATCCATTCGATCGCGGTCCGCGCCCGGGCGCGGGTGCCGCGCCCGGAGCTGGAGGCGATCGTCGCCGGCGCGATCGACTTGATGCTGGGCGGCAGATCGCGTCAGTAGCCCCTGACGCGATCGACCAGGTTGCGCAGCGCGCCGCCGGCCTCGAAGGTCGCGATCTGCTCGGCGACGTAGCGCGAGATCGCGTCGGCATCGGTGTCGGCCGCATTGTGCGGCGTCAGCACGACCTTCGGATGCGTCCAGAACGGACTGTCGGCGGGCAGCGGCTCCTGTCCAAACACGTCGAGCGAGACGGCACCGAGTGTGCCGTCGTCGAGGCAGGCGAGGATGTCGGCCTCGTTCTGCAGGCCGCCGCGGCCGGCATTGATCATGATCGGCGCACCGAGCGGCGACGAGCGCCGCAGCTTGGCGAACATCTTGCGGTCAAGAATGCCGAGGGTATTTGCCGTCAGCGGCAGCAGCGACACGAGAATGTCGGTCCGCTCCAGGAACGCGTCGAGCTGCGCCCCGCCATGGAAGGTCTCGATGCCTGCAACCTGCTTTTCGCTGCGGCTCCAGCCAGCGACCTGGAAGCCGATGCGCCTGAGGACCTCGGCCGCATCGATCCCGAGCGTGCCCAGCCCGAGAATGCCGACGCCGATCGCGGCTGCCGGCCATTGATATTTCGGTGCCCAGCGTTTCACGCGCTGCGACTCGCGCAGGTAAAGCTCCTGACGATGATGCATGAGCACGTGCAGAACGACATATTCGGTCATGCGCGCCGTGAGATCGTCCACCGCGACGCGGACCAGCGGCACGCTCGGCAAGGTCTTGTCGGCCATCAGCGCATCGACGCCGGCGCCGAGATTGAAGATCACGCGCAGATTCGGAAAGCCGGCGAGCTCACCGGGGACCGGCTTCCACACCGCGGCGTAGTGCACCTCGGCCAGGTCGAGGCCGGCATTGGGCAGCAGCACCACCGGACGGTCGCCGCAGACGTCGTCGAAACGTGTCTTCCAGCGCTGCGGCGACCAATTGTCGGTGCCGCCATGGATCAGGAGCGCCAACGCGCCTTTGCTCATCGGAAGGTCCTCGAAGCTTGAGTGATCTGCCCCACATACCAGATCGCGCGGGCAGGCCAATCTCCGAACGTCAACACGGAGACATCGTCATGCGCAAATTGCTTCTCACCACCGCCTTCATTCTCGCCTCTGCCGCGGTCCAGGCTCAGACCATCGACGTCGGCGGGATTCTGTCGGCCAACGGCATCTCCCTCGGCAACAGCGGCGGCCAGCAGGGGGCCGCGCCGGGCATGACCCAGGGCGCCGGCAACCAGGCGGGCCAGGGCGCCGCAGGTCAAGGGCAGGGACAGGGCCAGTCGCAGCGGCAGGCGGGGCGTGCCAAGCAGCCGCGCGAAAGCGCGCAGGAGACGCGGGCGCGCAACATTGCCGCCAAGTACGGCATATCCTGGTAGACTGGCTGTTCCAGCCTGCGGAACACGTGAAAATTCTTCGTCGCGTTGTCGGTTGCAGGCATACTTCCCCGTCTTGAAGACGAAGGGAGATGCCTGCCGATGCTATACGCGCTGCTTTGCTATCACGACGAGGACGTCGTTTGCGCCTGGAGCAAGGACCAGGATGCCGCGGTCATGGCCAAGCTCGCGGTCATCCAGGAGAAGCTCGCCAAGCAGGGACGGCTCGGGCCGGTGGCGCGGCTGTTGCCGACCACGGCGGCGACGACCCTGCGCAAGGAGGACCCGCCGCTCGTGCTCGATGGTCCCTATGCCGAGACCAAGGAGCAGCTGCTCGGCTTCTACATCGTCGACTGCGCCAATCTCGACGAGGCGCTGGCAGTTGCGCGCGAGCTCGGCGAGGCCAATCCCGGCGGGTCGTATGAAATCCGTCCTGTTGGGACGTTCAGGCCGGGCGGAGCGCTGACATGACCGACGGGGCCTGGATCGATGCAACGCTGACATCAGCACGTCCCCAGGCCGTCGGCGCGCTGCTGCGCTATTTCCGTGACCTCGACGCCGCCGAGGAGGCGTTCCAGAACGCCTGCCTGCGCGCCCTGAAAAGCTGGCCGCAGAACGGCCCGCCGCGCGATCCCGCGGCGTGGCTGATCATGGTCGGACGCAATGCCGGGATCGACGATGTCCGGCGGGTCCGCCGCGAGCAGCCGCTGCCGGATGATGAGGCGATCTCCGATCTCGACGATGCCGAGAGCGCGCTCGCCGACCGGCTCGACGGCTCGCACTACCGCGACGACATCCTGCGGCTGCTGTTCATCTGCTGCCACAAGGAGCTGCCGGCAACGCAGCAGATCGCCCTGGCGCTGCGCGTCGTGTCCGGGCTGACGGTGAAGCAGATCGCCCGTGCCTTCCTGGTCAGCGAGGCCGCGATGGAGCAGCGTATCACCCGGGCCAAGGCGCGCGTCGCGCAAGCGAACGTGCCGTTCGAGACGCCGGGCGCGGTGGAGCGCGCGGAGCGGCTGGTGGCGGTCGCCGCCATGATCTACCTCATTTTCAACGAGGGCTATTCGGCCAGCGGCGAGGCCGCCGCGCTCCGCCAGCCGCTGTCGGAGGAGGCGATCCGGCTGGCGCGGCTGCTGCTGCGGCTGTTCCCGGGCGAGCCGGAGATCATGGGCCTCATGGCGCTGCTGCTGTTGCAGCATGCACGCAGCGCCGCCCGCTTCGATGCCGAGGGCTTGCCGATCCTTCTGGAGGACCAGGACCGCACGCTGTGGAATCAGCCGATGATCGCCGAAGGCCTGGCGCTGATCGACAAGGCGATACGGCATCGCCGCAGCGGCCCCTACCAGATCCAGGCGGCGATCGCGGCGCTGCATGCACGTGCCATCAGTCCGGAGGACACCGACTGGACGCAGATCGACCTGCTCTATGGCGCGCTCGAAGTGGTGCAGCCGTCGCCGGTCGTGACGCTCAATCGCGCCGTGGCGGTGTCGAAGGTGCGCGGCGCCCAGGCGGCGCTCGATCTGATCGCGCCACTCGAGACCCGGCTCGCCAACTATTTTTACTTTTTCGGTGTGCGTGGCGCGCTGCTGATGCAGCTCGGGCGCAATGACGAGGCGCGCACCGCCTTCGATCGCGCCATCGCGCTGGCACACAGCTCGGCCGAGGCCGCGCATATCCGCATGCAGCTCGACCGTCTGATGCGTGACAGCGCCACGGCGCGTCCGGGGCGATGAGCCGCATCGGACATCGCGGGACGTCGGCTTGGGAATCCGTGCAACAATTTCGTCGGATCTGTCGGCGGCACGAAGGCTCGATCGTCCTGGGAGCAGCATCACGGAAAGGAGCTTGAAATGTCGACGATCACCCTGGACCAGCCGGTCTCGCGCGCTGAACTGTGGGGCGGCCGCATCCTGAGCGGGCTGGTGATCCTGTTCCTGTCGTTCGATGGCGCGATCAAGCTCATCCCGCTTGATGTGGTCACCCAGACCATGGATCAGATGGGCTATGGCGGCAGCGACGCCATGGCCCGGGCGCTCGGGCTGATCACGCTGCTCTGCACATTGCTCTATGCACTGCCCTCGATGTCGCTGCTGGGTGCGATCCTGCTCACCGGCTATCTCGGCGGCGCCATCGCCGCGCATGTCCGCATCGGCAGTCCGCTGTTCAGCCACGTGCTGTTCGGCCTCTATCTCGGGCTGATGGTGTGGGGCGGCCTGTGGCTGCGCGACCGCCGCCTGCGCGCGCTGCTGCCGCTGCGCTGACGCATCAGCTTTCCAACCAAGGAGGATGACATGATCTGTCCCTATCTCACCTTCAATGGCGACTGCGAGCAGGCCCTGAAGCACTATGGCACTGTGCTCGGCGCGAAGATCGACATGATGATGCGCTATGGCGAGGCTCCGCCCGAGATGCCGTCGGCGCCGGAGCACAAGGACAGGATCATGCACGTCCGCTTCTCGATCGGCGGCGATGTCCTGATGGCGTCCGATTCTCCGCCCGAATATTATCAGGGCAAGCCGCAGGGCATCTCCGTCTCGCTGCAGATCGACGATGTCGCCGACGCCGAGCGCAAGTTCAACGCGCTGATCGACGGTGGCACCGTCACCATGCCATTCGGCAGGACGTTCTGGTCCAAGGGCTTCGGCATGGGTGTCGATCGCTTCGGCATTCCCTGGATGATCAACTGCCCAGCCGAGGGCTTTTGACCGCATCCCGACGTCAGCGGCAGGAGGCGTACATCGCCTTCAGCTCTTGCCCGCGCAGCATCAGGAGCCGCGACGTCAGGCCGCCGCGGCGCGCGATCCAGCCGCGCACCGGCGCTGGATAGGTCTGCAGCACCAGCTTCGAGGCCTCGGGCTCGGCATAAGTCCGCCCCCGACGATCGACCGAGCGCGCCGCGTGGAAACCGAGCACGGCGCAGATGCGGTCTTCGGGCAAGACGGACAGCACCAGCGTACAGGCCGACAGGCATGGGCCGTCGATCACCACGCGCTCGCCGGAGGCACGGACCTTCTCGAACAGGCTGAGAAATGGCCCGACCTCGCCGCCGGGCGAAGAGATGATGCGGATATCGGCGCGCGCCAGCATCGTGGCGATCCCCCACAGCACCACCGCGAGGAGCAAGGTCAGGATGATGCGCATCCGGCTCGGCATGGTCTCATGCGCTCCTGCGTCCTATGCGTTCCTGCGTTCACCGCGCAAGGTCGGCAGCCCGATTCCGGCCGCGTCGAAGCCGCCGTCGACCGCCAGCACCTGGCCCGTAATATAGCTCGATCGCTCCGAGCTGAGGAAGAAGATGGCCTCCGCCAGCTCCTCTTCAAGGCCGTAGCGGTTGAGCGGGATCGCGTCGTGATAGTCGGCGCGAATCTCCGGCGTATGGACGGCCTTTGCCATCGCGGTCTCCACCGGTCCCGGCGCGACCGCATTGACGCGGATGCCGGCGGAGGCGAGTTCCACCGCGAGCTGCTTGGTCAGATGCGCCAGGGCCGCTTTGCTGGTGCCGTAGGCGGAGCGCAGCGTGGATGCGCGCACGGCCGAGATCGAGGTGATGTTGACGATGGCCCCGCCATGCTCGCGCATCAGCGGCACCGCGGCCCGCGTGCAAAGAAACGGTCCGGTCAGATTGACGTCGAGGATGCGTTGCCAGTCGGTCTCGGTCGTCTCCATGATCGGGGCGAAGCGTGCGACGCCGGCATTGTTGACCAGCGCATCGAGCCGGCCGAACCGCCGGGTGATGCGCTCCAGCGCGTCGGCCACCATGGCCGCGTCCGATACATCGCAATGCAACGCGAGGGTTCGATCCGGGCACCGGAGAGCGGATGTGGCGTGGTCGAGCAGTTGTTGCTCGATGTCGAGCAGGGCCACGCGCCAGCCCTCGTGCAGGAATCGCTTCGCAGTCGCAAGCCCGATGCCGCGCGCCGCCCCGGTGATCAAGGCGACCTTGTCGTTCGGTATCGCCATTGGTGCTTCCGTCACGGTCGTCGGCTCCTTCGGCCGGTGGCCCGGCTCTTGGCTGTTGTGATTGCTAACACGCGCGGCGCGGACCGGCTGTGAAGGCCGTCACAATTGTGAGTGTGCTTTCAATTTGAATCGCTGCATAAGGCAGCCAAGTTCGCTGTCCTTGTCAAACAGCCAAGGGTAGCAGGAGGGGCATCGGCTCGCGTTCTCGCGGCGCGCAGGCGCCCGAGCCTTGCTCGATTGTCTCTCGCTGATCAAAGGGAGCAGGGGAGGCCGGGAGCTCGCCGCCCGCATGGCCCCGTGCGTAAGAGAATGCACGGGCAGGAACCACAGGTTCGGCTGGGACATCCCGGCCTTCCCCGCGCGATGGGCTTACGGCTTATACGCGCTCCCCGGGGACCGGCTTGATTGCCCCCGTTTTTGCCACAATGCGTACGCGCATCGGACACGACATCAGCATCGGGATGCCAGGACCACACGATTTCGCCGTACGCGCCGCGTTGTTCGTCCACGTGTCCTTCATATGAGCATGATCTTGTCGGAAAGCTATGGCGCAATGCGCGTCATCACCTCCGGTTCCGAATCATGCTCCACGCTGCAACATCGACGCGTCCACCGCGTCCCGCTCCCAACGTTCGTAACGATCGCGAAACGTCCCTTGTGTTCAGAAAGTCTGTCAGAATGTGCGAACGGGCGGTTCTCGCAAAACCGCCCGTCGCAGGATCTGAGCCCGTAACGCCCCAAACGCGGCAGAGCCTGTTTCAGAGCGAGGGACAGCTCCGGTGATCTTCCTCAACCCGAACAGTTGCAAGGGCCTCGAGCCCATACAAGGCAAGGAAGGGAGTGGATGATGACACAGATCGCAAACGGTGTCGCCGGCATCGATGTGGCCAAGGACAAGGTGGACGGCTGCATTCGCGGTCTCGGACTACGGCAGACGTTCCCGAGCACTCCGCAAGGGCACCGCCAGCTGTTGGCCTTGCTTCGCAAGCACAAGGTGAACAAGGCCGTCATGGAGGCCACTGGCGGCTATGAGCGCGAATGGGCCAAGGTGTTGCGCCAGGCAGGCGTGGAGGTGCGGATCGTCGATCCCAAGCGGGTTCGCAACTTTGCCCTATCGGCCGGTCGACTGGCGAAGAACGACACGATCGATGCGGAGATGATCGCCTGGTTCGCCGAGACGTTCAACGACGCACCGAGCCAGACCTACGACGCTGCCCGCGAGGAACTGGCGGGACTGGTGAAAGCACGCAAGAACCTGATGGATCTGAAAACCCGTCTACAGAACCAGCACGAACATGTCGTGCCGGGATTGGCGCAGAAGGCCCATTCCCAGGTGTTGAAGACGCTCGCGGCACAGATTGCAAAGCTTGAGGCTGCGATCTCGGCCAAGGTCAAGGCCACACCGGAGTTTGCCGAGCGCGCCGAGATCATCGAAAGTGTTCCAGGGCTTGCCGGAACGACCTCCGCGATCCTCATTGCAGGAGCGCCGGAGCTCGGCAAGGTGAGCGACGAGATCGCCGCCGCCCTGATCGGGGTCGCTCCTTACGACGATGACAGTGGCAAGCGCCGAGGCGAGCGCCACATCAAGGGTGGCCGGCGCTGGGTGAGAAACGGCCTGTTTCTTCCCTGCCTCGGCGCAGCAACCCAGCATAATCCGGTGCTCAAGGCCTACTATGAGCGCCTCACCGCCAAGGGCAAGGAGCCGAAAGTTGCGCTCATCGCCTGCATGCGCAAGTTGATCATCATCCTCAACACGATGATCGCCCGCGGGGAGAAGTGGAATCCCAAGCCGCCACGCGTTGCGGTGAGCTGATCGAGCGCCACGCCGCGCTCGGTCCGCGACCGAGCGCATGCCAAGCCAACAGGACGGCGAGCGGACGGGGTCAAGGCCTTCAGCCGCCGAAGGCGGAGGCGCGTCTCGCGCCAGCCTTGAGGCCGGCCGATCGCCGGCCTACCTCAACAGCACAGTTGCTCTCGATCGGCACCAGGACGGGACGAGAAGAGCATTGTTTCTGAAAAGACGAAAGAAGAAAAAATTTACGGAGCGGACTGGACACGGATGAGCGACTTGAAAGTCTTCAGGAAAAAAGCGCTGTGGCGCAGTCGCTGCGAGGTCGACCCGCAGCGTCCCGGACCGGGTTTCCCCGGCCACCGCGATCGCGACACCGCGGGCTGATCTGCCGTCGGGTCACGGTTTGGACGAATCCTGAGCGGGTAGCGTACAGTATAAGAGTCTCGGTAGAATCGACATGGACCGTCAATTCCTCAGCCACCGAATCACCATCGTGACCCGGAGCACGGAGCAGCAGGTGCTGTTGCGTGAGCCGGGCAGTCTTGCGCGCGCGCGTGGCGCGCTGTTGTGGTCATGCGTGGTCCTTGGTCTGGCTGCGAGCAGCGGAGCTCGGGCAGACGATTCGGTCGCGGCCAAGCCCGCTCCGCTCGAGCAGGCCGTGCCGCCGCAATCCCCGACATCAAAGTCCGAGCCGGAGACGGTTGGTCGGCCGGCGGAGGTGCAGACGACAGGTCCGAAGGTCGTGGTGCCGTCGACCGAGGTAGGGAAGCCGGTAACAGCCGAACGGAAGAGCGATGCGCGCAGCGCGGCGCGCGATGCCAAGGACACCAAGAACCTCTCCGTCCCGCAGCGGGTGCTGCCGGCCGAGGTCGCGCAGAAGATCGGCCGCAAGATCTGGCTCAACGAAGCCGGCGGCCGACGCGATGCAATCACGTCCTGGAATGCGGGCGAAGAATTTGCCTCGCTCGGGATCGGACATTTCATCTGGTACCCGGTCACCGCGAAGCCGCCCTATGAGGAAGGTTTCCCCGGGCTGGTCGCGTTTCTCCGCAAGGGCAAGACGCCGCTGCCGGCATGGCTCGACAAGACGCCGATTCCGGCCTGCCCGTGGACGAGCCGGGCCGACTTCAAGCGGAATTTCAATTCGCCGCAGATGCGACAATTGCGGCAGTTCCTCCTGGATACGATGGCGGAGCAGACGCAGTTTCTGGTGGCGCGTGCGCAAGGCGCGATGGACAAGATCCTCGCGAATACGCCCGACAGTGCCGAACGCGAGCACATCGTCGCGCAATATTCCCGTGTCGTGCGCGCCTCGGAGGATCTCTATCCGCTGATCGACTACATCAACTTCAAGGGCGAGGGCACCAACCCGTCGGAGACCGCGGTCGACAAGGAAACCGGTCAGCGCCAGGGCTGGGGCCTCAAGCAGGTGCTGCTCAAGATGAATGGCACGACCACCGAGCCGAAAGCCGTGCTCGCCGAATATTCCGACGCCGTCCAGATCGTGCTGCAGCAGCGGGTCCGCAATCTCCCCTCCAACCGCATCTGGGAGGCGGGCTGGCTGCGCCGCGCCGAGACCTATCGTCGTCCGATCGCGCAGCTGGAGCAGGTGCCGGAACGCGCGCCACGCAAATCATCGCGCTACAGGGCGGACAATACGCGGTTCTGACGCGCGGCCGGGCAGGGCGCGCGGCTCGGGTCTGTCTGCAATCGAAGCCTCAGCTGCGGCGCGTCTCGGCCTGCTCGGCAAGCACCCTTTGATAGGCTGCCTGCAGTCGCTCACCGACGCTGGGACCGGCCTTCTTGCGTCGCTTGATGCCGAGATGGATCTCGCGCAACTCGTCCATGAACTCGGCCCACATTTTGGGGCCGCCCTCCATCAGCAGCTTGGCGCGGATGCCGAGTTCCTCTGACACCGGCAGATATTTGTAACCCCAGCCTGCCATCTGCGCGAGGATCGGCAGCAGCTCGATGCCCTGCTCGGTCAGGGAATAGATGCCCTTCTGCTTGTGGCTCGGATCGTCATCGCGGCTGATGATGCCGGCGGCGAGCAGGGTCTTGAGCCGATCGGCCAGGATGTTGGAGGAGATGCCCTCCTCGGATCCGCCGAGCAGCTCGCGATAGTGGCGGCGATTTCCGAACATCATGTCACGGATGATCAAGAGACTCCATTTGTCGCCGATGACCTCGAGCGTGAGGTTGATCGGGCAGCCGGAGCGCTGAAGGTCTGACATGGAAATCTCTGGGTGCGGTCGCCAATAAAACTGCTTGCAATATTGCATCGGTCTCGGCATTCTCAAACTGCTTGCAAAATGAAAGCAGTTTGGGAGGTGAGTCCGTGGCCAGGCTGGTGATGTGGAACATGATGACGCTCGACGGCATGGTCGCGGGCGCGGAGGGCGACATTTCCTGGCACGAGGACGTCTGGGGCCCGGAGCTCGAGCAGCTTTCCGAGGCGCAGTTGAACGAGGCCGGAGGATTGCTGTTCGGGCGGGTGACCTACGATCTGATGGCGGGCTATTGGCCGTCGCAGACCAGCGTGATCGCCGACTTCATGAACGCCATTCCGAAATATGTCGCCTCGCGCAAGCTGTCCGTTCTCGCATGGTCGAATGCGCATCTGCTGGGCGATCAGCCCGCGGCCGAGGTCGACAGGCTCAAGAAGGCGAGCGCCAAGGACCTGTTCCTGTTCGGCAGCGCGGATTTCGCCGCCACGCTCATGGCGCACGATGTGATCGATGAGTATCGCATCGCGATCAATCCGCGCGTGCTCGGCGGTGGAGCGCCGCTGTTTAAGCCGGGTCAGGCGATGAAGCTCCGGTTGATCGACAGCCGCCCGCTGTCCAGCGGCGTCGTGATCGTGCGCTATGTGCCTGCGCGGGAGGCGTAGGCGCTGTCGGCGTCGCGCGAGCGGGAGCTCAGCCAAACGTCGCCTTCCTTGACCAGTCAGGAGCACCGATGTCCCTCACCCTCTACTATCATCCGCTGTCGTCGTTCTGCTGGAAGGTTCTGATCGCGCTGTATGAGAACCACATTTCGTTCACGCCAAGGCTGATCAATCTGGGCGACGCCGACGATCGCGCGGCGTTTCTGAAGCTGTGGCCGATCGGCAAATTCCCGGTGCTGCGCGACGAGCAAAGCCAGCGCACGATCCCGGAGTCGAGCATCATCATCGAATATCTCGATCGGCACTTTGCCGGAGCGACGCGCTTCATTCCCGGCGACCCGGACCTCGCGCTGCGAACGAGGCTGCGCGATCGGTTTCTCGATCTCTATCTGCACATGCCGACGCAGACCATCGTATTTGACCGGCTGCGGCCGAGCGATGCGCGCGATCCGCTTGGCGTCGCCGATGCGCGGGCACGGCTGCGCACATCCTACGCGATGCTCGAAACCGAGCTTCCCTCCGCGGGGTGGGCGATGGGGGAGAGCTTCACGCTGGCGGATTGCGCGGCCCTGCCGGCGTTGTTCTACGCCGAGAAAGTGGAACCCTTCGGTGACGCGCTGAAGACGGTACCTGCCTATCTCGACCGGCTGAAGGCGCGGCGATCCGTTGCGCGCGTCCTCGCCGAGGCGGAGCCTTATTTCCACATGTTCCCGAGCGAGCCTGCGCCGACCTCCGCGCGAAATTAATTGCAGAGCCGTGTCGGAGGTCACGGGAGCCGATCGTCTTTCTGAGAAGGGCAGGACAATCCTGCCGCAGCTTCAGGGAGAGTGACCATGCGGTTCATGGTGATCGTGAAGGCGACGAGGGACACGGAAGCCGGGGTCCTGCCGACCACTGAGGAATTCGCCGCGATGGGCCGGTTCAACGAGGAACTGGTCAAGGCCGGCCTGATGGAGGCTGGCGAGGGTCTGCACCCGACCGCCAGGGGCGCGCGCATCGCGTTCTCGGATGGCAAGCCTCGCGTCGCGCGCGGCCCGTTCGATTTCACCGGCGATCTCACGGCCGGCTTCTGGATGCTCAAGGCCGGCTCGCTCGACGAGATGATCGCGCACATGACGCGCGCGCCGTTCCCGAGCGGCGAGATCGAGATTCGGCAGGTCTATGCGGACGAGGATTTCGGCGAGACGTTCACGCCGGAGCTGCGCGAACGGGTCGAGCGCCTGCGTGCGCAGGCCGCCAACAGCTGAGCCAAGCAGACTGGACCAAGAGAGGAGGGACGCGATGCGATTCATGATGCTGATGATTCCGCTCGGCTAGGAGAGCGCGCCGCCGGATGTGCAGCTCGATCCCGAGCGGGTCGCCGCGATGATGCGCTACAATGAGGCTTTGAAGGAGGCCGGCGTGCTGATCACGCTGGAAGGCCTGCATCCGCCGTCGATGGGCGCGCGGGTCTCGTTCGCAGGTGGCCAGCCTATGGTCACCGACGGTCCGTTTGCCGAGGCCAAGGAGGTGCTCGGCGGGTTCTGGATGATCGAGGTCGCCTCGCGCGAGGAGGCGATCGCCTGGGCGAAACAATGCCCGGCATCCGACAACGAGATCATCGAGATCCGCAAGGTCCAGGAGATGACGGACTTCTCCGACGAGGTGCGGCAGGCGGCGGCCGGCTTTGCCGAGTTGCCGCATGCTGGCCGTGCTTGATCATCATTTTCACAACAGGAGGAAAGTGCGATGAGCGACAACAGCAACACCTATCTCGCCGTGTTTCTCGGCAGCCGGACCAGCCCTGCCTGGCAGGCCTGGGAGGCGATGTCCGAGTCGGAGCGCAATGCGAAGGGCCAGCAAGGCATGGCCGCCTGGCACGCCTGGGCCGACAAATACAAAGACGCTGTTGTCGCGATGGGCGGGCCGCTCGGCAAGACCAAGCGGGTCGACAAGGGCGGCGTCAACGACATCGCCAACGAGATGGGCGCATTCACGGTGGTGAGGGCTGCCTCGCACGAGGATGCGGCGAAGATGTTCGTGAACCATCCGCACTTTACGATCTTTCCCGGCGAGCGCGTCGAGATCATGCCGGTGCTGCCGATCCCGGGCGGGAGCTGAGAGCCTCTCGGCTGAGCTGAATATCGTGCTTGCTGCGCTGTCCTGCGTTTGTGCCGGAGCACGCGGATCTCGCCGCGCCCCCGGTGCCACCCTTCTCTGAAGGGCAGGGCCATCGCATATCACCCATCTGAGTTTTTCGTCAGGCTGTCTCCACATCGTCATGCCCGGGCTCCGTCCCGGGCATCCACGTCTTTCCCAGGATGCCGAACGACGTGGATGGCCGGGACGGAGCCCGGCCATGACTGTGTGGAGGGAGCCGAACTCAAGCTAGGATCATCATATGCGCTCACCCTCCCCTGGAGGGGGAGGGTCGGCTGCCATGAGCGCAGCGAATGGAAGCCGGGGTGGAGTGACAGACTGTCCTCGTCGGCGGCGCCCAGTGGCAGGGGGGCGTCGCGCTTCCGAGATGGGTTCCTTGCTGACCGATTGCTGGGCTTCACCGCACCCCGCTCGCCCGCTTCGCGGTCGATCGACCCTCCCCCTCCAGGGGAGGGTGGCACCTGTTGCGGGGGGACTTAACGGAAGGTCGCATTCGCGTCCCGCCCGTCCGCTGTTGGCTTTGCCCAAAAGCTGCTGGCTTCCTCCGACCCGGTTCATGTAAAAGCCCTTCACATGAGCTGGCGCAAGGAAGAGCGCCGCGCCGAGCGCGGCTATCATCACGGCAACCTCAAGGAGGCGCTGCTGCAGGCGGCGCTTGACCTGATTGCGCAAAAGGGCGCTGCCGGCTTCACCTTCGCCGATGCCGCCCGCATGGCCGGCGTCAGCCCGGCCGCGCCATACCGTCATTTCCGCGACCGCGACGAGCTGCTGTCGAGCATCGCCCAGCGCGGCTTCGAGCAGTTCGAAGCCCAGCTCGCGGCGGCCTGGGACGATGGCCGGCCGGATACGGTCACCGCGTTCGAGCGTGTCGGCAAGGCCTATCTCGCCTTCGCCCGGACCGAACCCGCGTTCTACTCGGCGATGTTCGAATCCGGCGTCGCGGCGGACTCGACGGCCGGGCTGCTGGCGGCCGGCGAGCGTGCATTCGGCGTCATTCGCGCTGCCGCCGAGCGGCTTGCGGCGCTGGCGCCGCCAAATGTGCCGCGGCCGCCGGCGCTGATGATGGCGCTGCACATCTGGTCGATGTCGCATGGCATCGCCTCGCTGTTTGCGCGCGGTGACGCGGCCCGCCGCAAGCTGCCGATGTCGCCGGAAGAGCTGCTGGAAGCCGAGGTGCTGATCTATCTGCGTGGGCTCGGCTTCACCACCGACCGCCGGTCGGCCTCCGCGGCCGAGCCGCCGCCGTTGCCGGACGACGACAAGCCGGCCGGGCCGTGGGGCCGGCCCAAATAAGGTTCAAAGGTCCGCCTGAAATTAATTCGAGCGCCGCGTCAGGCGGCCGCCTTGACAAAATCCCGGGTTGAGCTAGCTATGTAAATGTTATTTACATTCACACGGCATGGCGCCGCGAATGGAGAGGGAGATGGCCTACACCGCAGATGTCAATCGATGGCGCGGTTCGGAGGAGGAGCAGAGGTACCGGCCCCATATGCTGGAGTCGCCCTGGCATCCCGGCTGGATCGCCGTGACCGTGCTCGGCTTCATCATCTGGTGGCCGATCGGACTAGCCCTTCTCTTTTTTACACTCGGGAGCAGAAAGATGGCGTGCTGGAACGGCGGTGACCGCTGGCAGAACAAAATGGAGCGGATGCAGTGGAAGATGGACCGCATGCGCGACAAGATGGAGCGCCGCGGGTTCGGCTTCGGCTTTTCGCAGCCGGCCTCGAGCGGCAACCGTGCCTTCGATGAATATCGCATGGAGACGCTGCGCCGGCTGGAAGAGGAGCAGCAGGAGTTCCGCGACTTCCTGACGCGGCTGCGCCACGCCAAGGACAAGGAGGAGTTCGACGCCTTCATGGCCCAGCACAAGCCGCGTCCGACCCCGCCGAACGACCAGCCGCCGCAGACCTGATCGGCTGATCCGCAGGGCCTTCAGCCCCAGCCCTGACCCAAGATCGGCTCAAGACGCCCGCCGCGGTTCCCGCAGGCGGGCGTTTTTGCGTCTCCCGATACCGTTCCCTGCGGCAGGTCGCCGCTGGCCGGCCGCGCCCCGATTGGCCGGGGTCCGATCACAAAGGCTCTATCTGGCTGGCTGGGCTGGGCCTTTGACCTCCGCAATTCTCCGCGGTAACCCCGCCTTAACCCCGATGGGGGTTTGGTTAAGGGGCGCTTACGCGCGCCGAGAGCCCTTGTTTTGACACGTTGGCAGAGGAAGCAGGCCGCTGATGGCTTCGGCGGGCCTCTTAAAGCGATCAGGATCGGGCTTTCTCGCGCAGGCGCTTCCGCCGCGACGGCGTCCGCCGTGCAACGGCGGCTGCATGGGTCCCGGACCGCCGGGATGTTTGAGAGGATATTGCCAATGAATCCGGCTGACGTGGCTCCGGCTGCCCTTCCGGTCGTTTCCGGCGACGTCTCCCTGATCGCGCTGTTCTGGCAGGCGCATTGGGTGGTGAAGGGCGTCATGCTCGGTCTCATCACATGCTCGGTCTGGGTCTGGGCGATCGCGATCGACAAGCTGTTTCTGTATTCGCGCACGCGCCGCTCGATGGACCGGTTCGAGCAGGCCTTCTGGTCCGGCGAGTCGATCGAGGAACTGTATCGGGCGCTCTCCGCCAAGCCGACGCAATCGATGGCAGCGTGCTTCGTCGCGGCGATGCGCGAATGGAAGCGCTCCTTCGAAGGTCATGCACGCTCATTCGCCGGGCTGCAGATGCGCATCGAGAAGGTGATGAACGTGTCGATCGCGCGCGAGGTGGAACGGCTGGAACGCCGGCTTCTGGTGCTCGCCACCGTCGGTTCCGCGGGCCCGTTCGTCGGCCTGTTCGGCACCGTCTGGGGCATCATGTCGAGCTTCCAGTCGATCGCGGCGTCGAAGAATACCTCGCTCGCTGTCGTGGCGCCGGGCATCGCGGAAGCGCTGTTTGCCACGGCGATCGGCCTGATCGCGGCCATTCCGGCAACGATTTTCTACAACAAGTTCACCTCTGAGGTGAACCGGCAGGCGCAGCGGCTGGAAGGCTTCGCAGATGAATTTTCCGCCATCCTGTCCCGTCAGATCGACGAGCGGGGATGAGGGCAGGTATAGTGGCGTCCGGATGGTGAGTACCAGACGATGGGCATGAGCATGGGAAGCGCGTCCGGCGGCGGTGGCCGTCGCGGGCGGCGCAAGGCACCGGTGATGGCGGAGATCAACGTCACGCCGATGGTCGACGTCATGCTGGTGCTGCTGATCATCTTCATGGTCGCCGCCCCGCTGCTCACCGTGAATATTCAAGTTGATCTGCCGCAGGCGCAAGGCGGCTCGGCTTCGACCGCGGACGCCAAGCCGCCGCTCGAGGTGACCGTCAAGAAGACCGGCGGCGGCTGCGCCTCCAAGGTCGATGTCTATCTCGGCGAGACGCAGATCGGGATCAACGAACTCGGACCGAAGATCAAGGCGATGAAGGACGCCGGCGCCGGTGGCGGCGACAATGTCGTCAAGATCCGCGGTGATCGCGACGCCTGCTATTCCGATATGATGAAGGTGCTGGGGCTGGCGCGCGACGCCGGCTATCGGGCCAGCATCGTCGTGCTGCCGGAACAGGGCTCATGACGGTCTCAGACCTCACCCGGTTCGTTCGCGCGCGCAAGGGCACGGTGCTGTCCGTGACCTTGCATGTGCTCGTGCTGGGCTGGGGTCTGTTCAGCTTCTCCGCGCGCTCGATGGTGGCGCCGCCGGAGGATCTGGTTCCAGTCGATGTGATCTCGGAGGACAACACCTCCAAGGCCAAGGCCGGTGCGCTGACCGGCAAGAAGGAGGCCGCAAAACTCCTCGCCGACAAGATCGGCGAGAAGAAGCCGACCGAGGACATCGTCGGCAAGGTCGATCCCAAGCCGGTCACCGAGACCGACGCCGCGCCGACGCCGCAGCCCAAGCCCGAGAAGCCGCTCGAGAAGAAGCCCGATCCGCCGAAGCCGGTCGAGAAGCAGCCGGACACGCCGAAGCCGGTGGCTGAGAAGAAGCCCGAGCCGCCGAAACCAGCGCCGGCCGAGAAACCCAAGCCGGAGGAGAAGAAGCCGGACCCGTTCAACCCGGATCAGATCGCGAGCGTGCTGAACAAGGACAAGCCCAAGCAGCCGCCGAAGCCGCAGCAGGCGGCCGCGGCGACGCCGGAACCGCCGAAGCACAAGAGCGAACGCAAGTTCGACGCCGAGAAGATGGCGAGCCTGATCAATCAGAAGGACCCGACGAGGCAGGCGGTGACGGGGACGGAGCTGAATGCGAATGCCGCGCTGGGCTCGGTGCGCGGCGCCGCGGCGGACAATTCGGCGAGCTGGGTGGCGTTGTTCCAGCAGCAGGTCAATCGATGCTGGAAGCCGCCTTATTCGGGGGTCGATGCCAATCCCGTCGTCGCCTTCAATGTCAGGCTGCGACGTGACGGCACTCTGGACGGCCCGCCCGTTCCTGTCGGAGCCGCCGATACGCCGTTTCTGCGGGCCTATCGCGACAGTGCCCAGCGCGCGATCATTGCGTGCCAGCCCTATAATCTGCCGCCCAAGCTCTACGACGATTGGAGCTATTTCCAGCCAGTGTTCAACGACGACGCACGGCGGACATAACGAGGTCTATGGTTGCCCTCATGAAGCAAATTCACGATATGCATAATCCATCCGGACTGCGCCGCGCACTCGTTTCGCCGACCCGGCGCCAGCTGATCGCGGGGGCGGTCGCGTTGGGGGCGGCCGGGGTGGGTCCGATGCGTTCTGCTTGGGCGCAAAAACGGGTACCGATCCAGCCGGGCGAATTTGCGCCCATTCCGATCGCGATTCCGCCCTTCGTGCCGGGCGGCGCCGGCGATGCCGATGTCGGCAACGGCATCGCGCAGGTGATCACCAACAATCTCAAGCGCAGCGGATTGTTTGCGCCCGTCGATCCGGCTGCGTTTCCCGAGCGCATCGCCAATTTCGAGGCCCCGCCGCAATTCGCCAGCTGGAGGCCGCTCTCTCTGCAGGGGCTCGTGACCGGCCGCGCGACGCGACAGCCAGATGGACGACTCAAGGCCGAGTTCCGGCTGTGGGACCCGAATTCGGGCCAGCAGCTCACCGGCCAGCAATATGTGACGGCCCCCGAATATTGGCGGCGCATCGCCCACATCATCTCCGATCAGATCTATTCGCAGATGACCGGCGAGAAGGGCTATTTCGACAGCCGCGTCGTATTCGTCGACGAGAGCGGCCCGTCGGATCGCCGCGTCAAGCGGCTGGCGCTGATGGATCAGGACGGCGCCAATGTGCGCTATCTGACCCGCGGTGCCGATCTGGTGCTGACGCCGCGCTTCTCGCCGTCGAGCCAGGAAATCACCTACATGGAGTTCGGGCAGGGTGACCCGAAGGTCTATCTGTTGAATATCGAGACCGGCCAGCGCGAGATCGTCGGCAATTTCCCGGGCATGTCGTTCTCGCCGCGCTTCTCGCCCGACGGTCAGCGCATCATCCTGAGCCTGCAGCAGGGCGGCAACTCCAATCTGTTTGTGATGGATCTGCGCTCGCGCACGACCACGCGGCTCACCGACACGCCAGCGATCGACACCTCGCCATGCTACTCGCCGGACGGCAATCAGATCTGTTTCGAAAGCGATCGCGGCGGCAAGCCGCAGATCTATGTGATGCCGGCCAATGGCGGCGGCGCGCAGCGCATCTCGTTCGGCGAGGGCAGCTATTCGACGCCGGTGTGGTCGCCGCGCGGCGACTATATCGCCTTCACCAAGCAGGGCGGCGGCCAGTTTGCGATCGGCATCATGAAGACCGACGGCTCGGGCGAGCGCATCCTCACGTCAGGCTTCCACAATGAGGGGCCGACCTTCTCGCCGAATGGCCGCGTGCTGATGTTCTTCCGCGATCCCGGCGGCACTGCCGGCCCGTCGCTCTACACGATCGACGTCTCAGGCCGTTTCGAGCAGAAGGTGCCGAGCCCCGGCTACGCGTCGGACCCGGCATGGTCGCCGCTTCTGTCGTAAATTCTGCTGGTCATTGCGACCTGCTCACGTCCTGGTATATCGGATCCGAGGAGTCGCGCTTCGCGTGTTCTGGGAGAAAATAGAACCAATCGTTGCAGGACCCGGGTAAGGTTTGCCTAGTTTGCTGAATTCCCACGCGAATTCAGGCTCTTCGCGGCTGCGGCAAGGGTTCGCTAACGATGTTCGCTCAGAAAGGCTTCACCTGCAAACGGTAATAGTACGCACCGAACAGGACGCGTGCCACGAATGCAGGTCATCAAGCAGAGCGATGAAATCGACCAGCGATTGCAGTCGTCAATCAATGCTGCCCTGGTAGATTCGCTATTCCAGAATCCGCAGTCGCTGGGCGCGGGTGCGGCCCTCGTCGCGATGGCCGCTGCGCTCACCGCGACCAAGACAGGGCTGACATCGCTCTGGTGCTGCGTCGGGCTGCTCGTCCTCAGCGGCGGATGGCGCACGTTCGACATGTACTGCTATCGCGTCGGCCGGCTTCATTCAACGCCCGCTTTGGCTCAGAAGTGGGAGATGCGCTATCAGTTCGGCGCCATTCTCTACGCGGCTGCGCTCGGCCTGTGGTGCGCTGTCGGCCTGCTCGCGACGACCGATACTGTCGTCCACATGATCTCGATCGTCGTCACCGTCGGCTACATCGCGGGCGGTGTCGGCCGGACCTTCGGACGGCCCTGGATCTACCATCTCCAGATCGCATTGTCCTTCGGCATCACGTCGATCGCACTGATCCTCCACGGCACGATCTATTATATCGGCCTGTCGTTCGTCGCCGCCGGATTCCTGTTTGCGCTGCGCGAGATCACCAAGAACCTGCAGAAGATCTTCGTCGATGCGCTGACCGCCCGCGACCGCGAGGCGGCGCTGGCCAACCAGTTCGATACTGCGCTGAACAACATGCCGCATGGCCTCTGCATGTTCCGCCCGGACGGGCGTCTTGCTGTCATGAATCACCGGTTCGGCGAGATGATGAGCCTGCCGGAGGACATCCTGCAGTCCGGTGGCACCGCGGCCGACATCATCAATGCCTGCGTGCTCTCCGGATCGATTTCGGCCGCCAGCGGCAGGCTGATCCTGTCCGAGATCGAGAACACCAAAACCCACAATATCATCACCAGCGATCCGGACATCATGCGTGACCGGTCGCTGTCCTGGACGTTCCAGCCGATGGCGGATGGCGGCGCCGTGGTGCTGCTTGAAGACATCACGGAGCGCCGCCATGCGGAAGCGCGGATCTCGCATCTCGCCCGCTATGACGAGCTCACGACGCTGCCCAACCGCGTCAGCTTCCGCGACGAAATCGAGCGGCTTCTGAGAATCCCGCCACGCCAGGGTGAGCTCTCGGCGCTGCTGTTCGTCGACCTCGACCGCTTCAAACAGGTCAACGACACGCTCGGCCACCCCTGCGGCGACCAGCTGCTCTGCGCCGTGTCCGAGCGGCTGCGTGACATGCTGCGGCCGGAGGACTTTGTCGCCCGCTTCGGCGGCGATGAGTTCGTCGTCTTCCAGCGCAACATCCGCTCCAATGACGACGCCGCGGTGCTGGCGCGGCGCATCGTCGACCAGCTGAGCGAGCGCTACAAGATCGACAATCATCTGGTCGAGATCGGCGCCAGCGTCGGCATCGCCATGACCGCGCCGGGGATCAGCGCCGATACGCTGCTGAAGAACGCCGACATGGCGCTGTATCGCGCCAAGGCCGAAGGACGCGGCACGTTCTGCTTCTTTCGCGACGAGCTTGCCCAGACCGTCGAGGCGCGCCGCATCCTCGAGCTCGACCTGCGCAAGGCGCTGGCCAACGAGGAATTCGAGCTGTTCTATCAGCCGCTGGTCAATCTGAAATCCGGCAAGATCTCGACCTGCGAGGCGCTGCTGCGCTGGAACCATCCGGTGCGCGGCACCGTGTCTCCGGTCGACATCATTCCCGTCGCGGAAGACATGGGCCTGATCGTGGATCTCGGCCGGTGGATCCTGCGCAAGGCCTGCCTCGAATGCATGAAGTGGCCGGACGCCGTCAGCGTCGCCGTCAACTTCTCCCCGCAGCAGTTCCATCAGCGCGACGTCTTGAGCGAGGTCCGCTACGCCCTCGAAGTCTCCGGTCTCCCGCCGCATCGCCTCGAGATCGAGATCACCGAATCCTCGCTGTTGCGCAACACTCAACTGACCCATGATGTGCTGTCGCAACTGCACATGCTCGGCGTCCGGATCTCGCTGGATGATTTCGGCACCGGCTATTCGAGCCTCAGCTATCTGCACAATTTTCCGCTCGAGAAGGTGAAGATCGATCGTTCCTTCCTCGAGGGCATCGATACCGACCGCCCGTTGACCTTGCTGCGTGGTGTCGCCCGGCTGTCTGCCGACCTCGGCATGTCGGTCGTGGTCGAGGGTATCGAGACCAACGAGCAGCTCGAGCTGGTCAGTGCCGATGGCACCGTGACCGAGGCGCAAGGCTATCTGTTCAGCCGCCCCGTGCCTGCCGTGCGCATCCGCCAGCTCCTGAACGCCTCGCATGGCCGGCGAATGACCGACGAGGCGATGACGCCCCTTAATGGAATCCGTTCGATCGCCTGACCGCCGCCCCCATTGACGCGGACCCGTGCCAAGATGGCACAACTGCACGTGGTGGTGGGGCATGGGGCGGTATTTCGTATGAGGCGCGATTTCTCGCTGATTTGCTGGGCAGATGCTCAAAGCGAACGCTGTCCGGGGCCGCTTTTCCCAATAAACCATGATCGGCACAGCGGATTCGATGTTGCGTTAACCCTCTACCAGCGAATGTTTTGCGCCGATTTTAACGAGCTGTTAAGGTTGAGATAGCTCGTAAAAGTTGTGTGAAGTGGGGTTGGTAATGGGGGCTGCGGACGCGAATAGCGCAGCGAGCATGCGAGGTTTGGACCTGCTCGACCGTGTCGATTATCGGCTGGCGCGGACGGCGGAGGAGAAGGACGAGATCTATCGTCTGCGTTACAGGGCCTATCTGCGGGAAGGGGCCGTCTCACCCGCTCCAGACGAGCGCGTCTTCGATCATTACGACGATCTGCCGAACTGCTGGATCTTCGGGGTCTATGTGGACGGGCAATTGTGCAGCTCGATCCGCATCCACATCGCCACGCCGGCCTGGCGCAAGTCGCCCTCGGTCGACGTGTTCGGCGATGTTCTCCATCCCAAGCTGGATGAGGGGCTGGTCTTCGTCGACTCGACGCGGTTCGTGGCGGACCCCGACAAAGCGAGGTCCTGGACGGCTCTGCCTTACGTGACGGTGCGCCTCGGGTCGATGGCCGGCGTGCATTTCGATGCCGACTACGGCCTCGCCATGGTGCGTCCCGAGCACCAGGCCTTCTATCATCGCGTCTTCCTGCATGAGACGTGGGGCCCGCCGCGCTTGTTCCCGGGCCTCGTGAAGCCGGTCGGACTGATGGCGTCGCATCTGCCGAGCGTGCGTGACAGGGTTCTGGCGCGCTATCCGTTCCTGCACTCGACCGTGTTCGAACGGCGCATGCTGTTCGATCGCGCGACGCCCGACGCATTCACTGATTCGTTCAGGATTCAGGCGGTCGCCAAAGCCGGTTGATCTCGACCCCGCTGATCTCAGAGGTTGCCGGCGGGACCGGATTGTTCGGAGATGTTATCGGATATCAGCGAAAAAGCGCCCCGATGCGGGCGCGTCCCCGCTTGCCTTCACCCTGGCGCCACATTTACAACCCATTAACCATCGCGGTCGCTTTTTCGGGTTTCGTTAGCATTTGACCGGGTTCGGCAAGACCCCATCAAGGTTGACGGAACGTTCGCTTAACCATCGCCCTGTAGACCGGATGGCAGTCTAGAACGTGAGCGTGGAGGCTCCGGGAATGAAATATCAGATGCGTATCCTCCAGGGATTGAAGTTGGCCGCCGTGCTCGCGGTCGCGCTGTCGATGGGCGCGTGTGCCAACAAGAATCTCACCGGGGCCGATGGCGCGATGGCCAGCGCTGCAACGCCGGGCAGCCAGCAGGACTTCGTCGTGAACGTGGGCGACCGCGTCTTCTTCGAAAGCGACCAGACCGATCTGACGCCCCAGGCGATCGCGACCTTGGAGAAGCAGGCGCAGTGGCTGCAGACCTATCCGCGTTACAGTTTCACGATCGAGGGCCATGCCGACGAGCGTGGCACGCGCGAGTACAACATCGCGCTGGGCGCCCGGCGTGCGCAATCAGTTCGCAACTTCCTGGCCTCACGCGGCATCGACCAGGGTCGCATGCGCACGATCTCCTATGGCAAGGAGCGGCCGGTCGCGGTTTGTAACGACATTTCCTGCTGGTCGCAGAACCGCCGTGCGGTCACGGTGCTGAACGCCAGTTCATAAAGCTGAACGGATAGCTCGTTCATGAAGCCGGCGTCGGTCATCGACGCCGGCTTCATCTTTTCGTCTTCGCTTGATCGTCATTTGTCGCTATTTCAATTCTGACGTACAGCCTCGCCCTTCGGGCTATTTCCACCGTCTCCCGGATTCCGTCGTCAGGACAGCATGTCGTTCATGTTTCTTCCAAGGAGCGCCGCTGCGGCCATCGCAGCGCTCGTGATTGTATCGTTCCAGGCATTGTCGTCGCCAGCTTTCGCCCAGGTCGACGATGATCCGGAGATCCGGATTCAGCGGCTGGAAAATCAGCTCCGGCAGCTCACCGGTCAGAACGAGGAACTGCAATATCGCAACCGCCAGCTGGAAGAGCGCGTGCGTCAGCTGCAGAGCGGCGCGCAGCCGACGGCGCCGGCGGTACAGCCGAGTGCGGCGGCTCCGACCCAGATCGCGCCAGCTTACGGCCAGCCCTCCCAGCCCGCTTATGGCCAGCCGCAGCCGCCGCAACAGGCCTATCCGCAACCGCAGCCCAATTATGCGCAGCCGCAAGCTGCGCCCGCGCCGATCGCGCAGGACCAGCCGGCGCCGGGAGCCGGCGTCCGGCGGCGCGGCGATGCGTTCGACCCGAGCCAAAACCCCAGTGCGCCGGGCGCCCCGCAAGCGCTTGGCGGCGGGCAATTGCCGGTTCAGGCGGGCGGTCAGCCGACCGGCCGGGCCGGAGGCGACGCCGCCAGTCCCCGCACTGGGCGTTACGACCAGGCGCCACCCGCGGCTGCCGCGCCGGGTGGGCTCGATACGGCCCCGCCGACACAGACCCCGCGTGACGAATATGATCTCGGCATCGGCTACATGCAGCGCCGCGATTATGCGCTCGCCGAGCAGACGATGCGGAACTTCACGCAGAAATATCCGAACGATCCGATGATCGGCGATGCCAAATACTGGCTCGGCGAAAGCTTCTACCAACGGCAGCAATATCGCGATGCCGCCGAGGTCTTTCTGGCGGTGACGACGAAGCACGACAAATCGTCGAAGGCGCCGGACGCGCTGCTTCGCCTCGGCCAGTCGCTGGCGGCCTTGAAGGAAAAGGAAGCTGCCTGTGCCGCCTTCGGCGAGATCTCGCGCAAATATCCGCGCGCATCGGCCGGCGTGAAGGCGACAGTCGATCGTGAGCAGAAGCGGGTGAAGTGCTGATCGTTCCGGGCGTGCAGGGCCTCGCGCCGGATCGGTGAGGCCGTTAGAGCATGATCTTGAAAAGTGGAAACTGGCTTTCCCAAAAGATCATGCTCAGACTAGGAGGAACGATCATGATGCGTTTCCGTGGAAACGCATCATGATCTAGTCTCGCGCGCGATGTCGACTGGACAGTCCGAAGACGATCTGCCGATCTCCGCGGCCGAAGCGGAGCGCCTGTTCGCGCCGTTTGCCGACAGCGGCGCGCTCACATTGGCCGTTTCCGGCGGACCGGATTCCATGGCGCTGATGTGGCTGGCGGCGCGCTGGCGCGCAACGCGCGCGGGGGGGCCGCGTCTTCTCGCCGTCACCGTCGATCACGGTTTGCGGCCGGAGTCCCCGCGCGAAGCGCAGATGGTCAAACGGCTGGCGCGCCAGCTCGGCGTGACGCACCGGACCCTGCGCTGGAGCGGCGAGAAGCCGGCAGCCGGAATTCCCGAAGCGGCTCGCATCGCGAGGTACCGGCTTCTGGCGCGCGCGGCCGAGCAGGCCGGGGCGCGTCATGTCGTGACCGCCCACACCCGAGACGACCAGGCCGAGACCGTGCTGATGCGGCTGCTGCGCGGCAGCGGCATTGCCGGCCTGGCGGCGATGGCGCCCGTCAGCCGGCGCGATGGCCTGCTGCTCGCGCGTCCGCTGCTGTCGGTGTCGAAGGCGAGGCTCATCGCCACGCTGCGCTCCGCCGGCGTTGCGTTCGCGGATGATCCGACCAATCGAGACCCGGCCTTCACCCGGCCAAGGCTGCGGGCGCTGATGCCGACGCTGGCCGCGGAGGGGGGCGACGCGCGCACTCTCGCCACGCTGGCCAACCGGGCTCAGCGGGCCAATGCTGCCATCGAGCTGATGGCCGACGGCGCGGAACGGTACCTCGCGCTGCTGGCGGCCGGCCGGTCGTCAAAGCGCCGGGGCGGTGAGGGGGAGATGTTCGACCCGCGCGCCTTTGCCGCACTCCCAGCCGAAATCAGGCTGCGGCTGCTGATGCGTGCCATTGACCGGGTTGGAACCGAGGGCCCCGTGGAACTCGGCAAGGCCGAAGCGCTGCTGGAACGGCTGGACCGGACTCTTGCGGGGATCACAGATGGTGGTACAGCCGAGCGCGGCACGCTAAAACAGACCCTGGCCGGTGCATTGGTAAGTCTGGCGAAGGACGCCATCCGCATCTCGCCTGCGCCGCCTCGGCGACGGCGCGGCGAATGATGCGGCCTGGCGCTTTCGCGGACCCTTAACCACCTGCGTCGGCGGCGCTTTCGGGCGCCATTTTTTGAGCGGGAATCAGGCTATGATGCGATAAATAGTCCTGTCTGGTTCCCTTGGCATTGCTGCGAGTGGTACCTAGATTACGAGACGGTCGACCGGGGGATTCCCTCGTGGCTGCCCAGGGATGAGTCCGAGGACTAACGGCCGCGATCCGCGCGACCACGAAGGAAAATCGATGAACGCCAATCTGCGCAATTTCGCCCTTTGGGTCATTATTGTCCTGTTGCTGTTGGCGCTGTTCACACTCTTCCAAAATCCAGGGCAACGCGCGTCGTCCCAGGACATCTCGTTCTCGCAGCTGCTGAGCGAGGTCGACCAGGGCAATGTGCGTGACGTCGTGATTCAGGGGCCGGAAATCCACGGCACCTTCAAGAACGGCTCCTCGTTCCAGACCTACGCGCCGAGCGATCCGAACCTGGTCAAGCGCCTATATGACGCCAAGGTCTCGATCACGGCCAAGCCGCCGGGCGACAACGTGCCGTGGTTCGTGTCGCTTCTGGTGTCCTGGCTGCCGTTCATCGCGCTGATCGGTGTCTGGATTTTCCTGTCGCGCCAGATGCAGGGCGGCGCCGGCAAGGCAATGGGCTTTGGCAAGTCACGGGCCAAGATGCTGACGGAAGCGCATGGCCGCGTCACCTTCGAGGACGTCGCCGGCGTCGACGAGGCCAAGCAGGACCTGCAGGAGATCGTCGAGTTTCTGCGCGACCCCGGCAAGTTCCAGCGGCTCGGTGGCCGCATCCCGCGCGGCGTGCTGCTGGTCGGCCCTCCCGGCACCGGTAAGACGCTGATCGCGCGCGCCGTGGCCGGCGAAGCCAATGTGCCGTTCTTCACCATCTCCGGTTCGGACTTCGTCGAGATGTTCGTCGGCGTCGGCGCGAGCCGCGTCCGCGACATGTTCGAGCAGGCCAAGAAGAACGCACCCTGCATCATCTTCATCGACGAAATCGACGCCGTCGGCCGCCATCGCGGCGCCGGCCTCGGCGGCGGCAATGACGAGCGCGAGCAGACCCTCAACCAGCTGCTGGTCGAGATGGACGGCTTCGAGGCCAATGAGGGCGTCATCCTGATCGCCGCCACCAACCGTCCCGACGTGCTCGATCCGGCCCTGATGCGTCCGGGTCGCTTCGACCGTCAGGTCGTCGTGTCCAACCCCGACATCATCGGCCGCGAGCAGATCCTCAAGGTCCATGTCCGCAAGGTGCCGCTGGCGCCGGACGTCAACCTCAAGACCATCGCCCGCGGCACACCCGGCTTCTCCGGCGCCGACCTGATGAATCTCGTCAACGAGGCCGCGCTGACCGCCGCCCGCCGCAACAAGCGGATGGTGACGCAGGCCGAGTTCGAAGAGGCGAAGGACAAGGTACTGATGGGCGCCGAGCGTCGCTCGATGGTGATGACCGAGGAAGAGAAGATGCTGACCGCCTATCACGAGGCGGGCCATGCGATCGTTGGTCTCAACGTTCCGAGCCACGACCCGATCCACAAGGCCACCATCATTCCCGCGCGGCCGTGCGCTCGGCATGGTGCAGTCGCTGCCTGAGGCGGACCGCCACTCGCACACCCGCGAATGGTGCGTGTCGAAGCTCGCGATGATGTTCGGCGGCCGCGAGGCCGAGGTGCAGAAGTTCGGTCCGGAGAAGGTGACCAACGGCGCCACCGGCGACATCCAGCAGGCCACCAACCTCGCCCGCGCGATGGTGATGGAATGGGGCATGTCCGACAAGCTCGGCCGTGTCCGCTACCAGAGCAATGAGCAGGAGGTCTTCCTGGGTCATTCGGTGGCGCGCTCGACCAACATCTCGGACGACACCGCCCGCCTGATCGACTCGGAGATTCGCGGCCTGATCGAGGCCGGTGAGCAGGAGGCGCGCCGCATTATCACCGAGAAGCGTGAGGATTGGGAAGCGATTGCCCAGGCGCTGCTCGAATATGAGACGCTGACCGGCGAGGAGATCCTCGATTTGCTGAAGGGCAAGAAGCCGAACCGTGAATCCGCGATCGAGCCGTCGACGCCGCGTGCCTCGGCCGTGCCGCCGGCCGGCAAGCCCCGCCCGCGGCCCGATCCAGGCCTGGAGCCGCAGCCTCAGGCCTGATCCGGACAAAGGGGGATCAGAATTGCTTCCCCTAAACGAGACAAAAACGACAAGCCCGGCTTTGCAGCCGGGCTTTTTCGTTGTTTGCGGCCTGTTGCTGTCCAACCGCTGCTTGTGGAGTCAGCCGATGACTCCCGAGCGGCATCGCGCTCGGGCCTGCTTGTCGTCAGTCTCGGACGGCTGCTCCGGCGATGATGGCGCCCGAGGTGTCGCCATGTCCCCAACTGCTGATCATCCGCACCGAACGCGCAGCCATCGCGCGGATCACGGCTTGTCGAACCAGGACTTCCATTGCGGAACGGCGGTGGCGAACGTGCCGCGATGCGTGGTCGGTCCGGTCGACACCGCCTCGACCTTGCCGTTGCCGGCGCCGATCGCCTGCTGATAGGTCATGACCAGCCGGCCGAGACCGACCGAGATCGCCTCGTCGCTCTCGCCGTAATAGTTGCGCACCGGCGACTTGATGATCCAGCGATAGGCCTGGGTCTGCGCGACCAGGCGGCCATAGCTCGAGGCGGCGAAATATTGCGGGTCGAAATAACCCGGCTTCAGCAGCTTGTGCAGATCGGTCGGTATGTCGGCGACGTTGAAAGGCTGCCGCTCATAGGCCTTGCGGGCGACATCGTAATAGGTGTCGGCGATCACCGAGCGGGCGAGGCCCGGCACTGCATAATAGTTCTCGAACGCAAACGCCGACAGGATGAACAGCGAGTTGACCCAGGACGCGTCGTTGCTGCGGGGGAAATTCAGGAAGCCGTTGAGCGCGACGAACACGTCGACGGGGGCGCTTGCGGTCGCAGCTGCTGCGACAGGCACGCCGGCGCTTTCGAGCTTTTCGAGGAACGCCATGGTGACGAAGCCGCCCTGCGACCAGCCGGCGATGGACAGTCTGGTGGGCGTGACATGCATATCGTTGAGCACGGCCCGGCTGGCGATCAGCATGTCGTAGGTGGCCTGCTGGTGGCTCGCTTTGACCATGTAGCCTTCAGGCTCGGTCGAGGTCCCCATGCCGAAATAGTCGGCGCCGATCAGCAGATGGCCTTGCCCGGCGAACTGCGCGATCATCAGCTGCGTCTCGGGGGACTCCTCCGGGAATGACGGCACCTCCTGTTTTCCGTACACCGTGCCGTGCTGATAGGACACCATCGGCAGGCTGGTCTCGGTGATCTCGGGCACGGCCAGCAGGCCCGTGGCGCGGATCGGCTTGTTGCCGCGCTCGGGGATGACCGACGCGTAGGTGATGCGATAAAGCCGGACGGCGTTGACGGCCGGCGTATAGCTGACCGTGACGCCGGCGAATTTCGGCGTGTCGACGGTCAGGATCTTGTTCAGCCGGTCGGTGTCCCAGCGCGCCAGATACTCGTAGGAGACGTCGGACGTGACGTGCACCACGCCCTTGTCCTGGGCGTGGCCTGCCACCGGCCACATCAGGCAGAGCGCGAGGGCGACGATCATTCGAATCATGGGCATGGGACTCCTGCGTGGCGCCGGTCAGTTGCATCGGAGCCCTGTGCTACAGAGCGCGCGTAAACAATCAGTGCGGCCGGTCCCACGCCGGCTCAGCCGACGCCCCCGCGCTTAAGCCTTCTTCAAGCCTCGCGGCCTATGCGTTGATCAGGAGTGCGCGCGTGCTGGCGCGGGTGAGGTTCAGATGGCCGACAATTCTGTTGCCGCCGCGATCCCATCGCAGCGTCCTGGCGTTCCGGTGAGCTTGTTCGCAGCGTGCTTCGCGCTTGCCTGCATCAATGCCGCGTTCTTCCCCGCAGGTCTCTTCTCCGGTGTCTGGATCTGGGGAGCGGACGGGCTCGGCATCCCGACCGATTTCGTCAACGTCTGGGCTGCCGGCAAGCTTGCATTGCAGGGCCATCCGGCCCTGGCCTGGGACTGGGACGTGCAGCGTCAGATCGAGCTTGATCTGCTGCGGCAGGACTTCCCCGGTTATTTCGCCTGGCACTATCCGCCGCCCTTCCTGTTCGTTGCGGCCTTGCTCGCGCAAATGCCTTACACCTTCGCCTTTGCCGGCTGGGTCTATGCGAGCTTCATTCCCTATGCGCTGGCGATGCGGGCGATCGTCGGCCGCGGTTTCGGCCTGTTGCTCGCGGCCGGCTTTCCAGCGCTGTTCTCCAACGCGCTGGTCGGGCAGAACGGATGTCTCACCGCCGCGCTCGTCGGCGGCACGCTGTATTGGCTGCCGGTGCGGCCGGTGCTGGCCGGGATCTGCCTCGGCCTCCTGACCTACAAGCCGCAATACGGCCTGCTGTTTCCGATCCTGCTGATCGCCACGCAGCGTTGGACCGCGTTCGTCTCGGCCTGCGCCACCGCCATGGTGCTGGCGCTGGTCTCCTTCCTCGCTTTCGGCCTCGAAAGCTGGCAGGCCTTCATCCACTGGATGCCGGCCTTTTCCCAGGCCTTCCTCACCGAGGGCAAGGCGACCTGGTGGAAGCTGCAGAGCCTGTTCTCGCTGGTTCGCTATCTGGGCGGCTCCGAGGCGCTCGCCTGGGCCCTGCAATGGGTGCTCACCGCGGCGATCGCGATGGTGCTGGTCGTGGTGTGGCGAAGCCCGGTGCGCTACGCGGTCAAGGCCGCGGCCCTGGCGGTCGGGCTACTGCTCACGACCCCTTATCTGTTCATGTACGACATGATGGTGCAGGCGATCGCCGTGGCGTGGCTGGTGCGGACGGGCCTGCATGATGGTTTCCGGCGCTATGAGCTGCCGGCACTCGGCTGTAGCGCTGCGCTCCAGATCACGTTCATGCTGACCGGCATCCCGCTCGGCCTGGCGGCCAACCTGATTATCGGTGGGCTGGCGCTGGCGCGCGCCGGCGCATGGTGGCGCCGGCAGCCGGCTCCCTCCGGCGCGGTGCTGTCCGCAGCCTGACGTCCTTCCCGCCGATCATCGAGCCAACAAGCCCCTTGTCTTGTGCTCTGAACAGGTGTTCAGTTCTTCCTTGAAATTTGCGAGGCTGAGCCTCCAAAAACACTGAACCAGCGTTCGCCAGGAATCGCCTGGACGGCACGTGTCGGGGACGAGAAGCGTCATGGTTTACCGGCGAACCCACCAGGTCGTGAAGCGGCTGGCCGCGCGCCGCAGCGCCATTCTGGCGGCCGCGCGTGAAACCGCCGCCGAGGGCGGCATGTCCGCCGTGCAGATCGCACCCGTCGCGGTCCGCGCCAATGTCGCGGCCGGGACGGTCTACCGCTATTTCCCCTCCAAGGCCGACCTGATCTCGGAGCTGATCGCCGAAGTGTCGCGCGACGAGCTCGCGGCTGTCCGCCGCGCGGCCGATGCCGCGCCCGGGCCGTCCTCGGCGCTGGCGGCGGCGGTGTCCACGGTCGCCGTCCATGTGCTGTCCCAGCGCAAGCTCGCCTGGGGCATCCTGGCCGAGCCGGTCGACGTCGACGTCACCGCCTCCCGCTTGGCGAGCCGCCGCGACATCGTCGGCGAGATCGCCTCGCGGATCGATGCTGCCGTGCGCGCCGGACATCTGCCGGCGCAGGACACCCAGCTCGCCGCCACCGCGCTGCTCGGCGCGCTGCACGAAGCGCTGGTCGGGCCGCTCGCGCCCGACCATCTCGACGATCCGGCGAAGCTTCGCGACACGGTTCAGGCCGTCACCCTGCTGGCATTGCGTGCGGTGGGCGTGATGGACGCGCGCGCCCGCGGCCTCGTCGTGCAGGCGGTGTTGCCGGTCAAGAGCCTGGTCGGCGCCTAGTTTAAGCAAGGATTCATGGGTCGCCGCCATGGTCGGGCGCGGCGCCGCGACGGCTGCCGCAGCTCGCAAACCCCAGGCGTTGTCGTCAATCGATGTCCATCGCGCGTAAACATCCGGTGACGCTGCTCGTGATCGTCGGATCGGCCGCCGCTGGCGCCATCTATGCCTCTATGGCCGGCGAGGATATCAACTGGGACTGGCAGAACTATCACGACTATGCCGGCTTCGCGCTGGTGCATGGCCGGTTCGATGTCGACGTGGCGCCGGGCGGCTTTCAGAGCTTCCTCAATCCGCTGATCTATCTGCTGCCCTACATGGTCCGGCACGGGTTGGGCGCGCCCTGGTGGGGCATCGCGCTCGGTGCCCTGCATGGGCTCAACCTTGCCGTCGTGTATTGGGTGACACGCGTGTTGCTGGGCCGCGCCGCCGACATCTGGACGTTGGCGGCTGCGCTGCTCATTGCGGCGCTCAGTCCAATGGCGCTGTCCGAGGTCGGCACCAGCTTTGCGGATATTCTCACGACCTTGCCGATTCTCGCCGCCATCGCGCTGATGTTCAGCGCCGAGGACGACGCGCCATCGATGCGGCAACTGCTCGCCGCCGGCGCCCTGATCGGCGCCGCGACCGGATTGAAGCTGACCAATGCAAGCTTCCTGATCGCGGCGGGCGTGTCGCTGCTGCTCGTGGTCCGGCCATGGCGCGCCGTCCTTGCCTTCGGCCTGGCGAGCGCTGTCGGTGTCGTCATGACGGCAGGGCCGTGGGCGCTGAAGATGGCGCGTGACTTCGGCAGTCCGCTTTATCCGTTCTACAACACGATCTTTCGTTCGCCCGAGGCGCCGCAGGTGTCGATCGTCGACACGCGCTTCATGCCCGAGGGTCTGCTCGATGCGCTGGCCTATCCATTCTACTGGGTGGTCGGCAGACATCCGTCGTCGGAATGGCCGTTCCGTGATCCGCGCTTCGCGGTCGTCATCGTGCTGCTGGCCGTGCTCGTGATCACCGGCCTGTGGCAGAAGCGCGAGGTGCTGCGGCTGCGCGACCGGCGCCTGATCACCTTCTTCTGGGTCAGCTATGTGCTGTGGATGCTGGCCTTCTCGATCCAGCGCTATCTGATGCCGCTCGAGCTGCTCGCGGCGCCGCTGATCGTGCTGCTGTTGCTGCGGCTGATCGAGGCCTGGCGCGAGGCGCCAACGGCCTCATCGCGTGCTGCGCAGGCCGTTATCGTCTTCGTCGCGCTCGTCATCGCGCTGGCGTCGCAGCCGACCGACTGGATGCGGCGGCCGTGGGCGGACCCGTACCGGCCGCAGCTTGCGGAGACGCTGCAGCGGCCGGCGACGTTCCTGCTGCTGCAGAAGCCGCTCGGCTATGTCACCTCGTTCCTGCCGGCCGGCTCGCGGGTCTATCAGCTGTCCGAGCTGGTGGTGCCGATCGTGCCGGGCGGCGTGCTGGACCGCAGGGTTCGCGCTGGCCTGGCCGATCCGCTGCCCGGCGGCGTTTGGGCGCTGTATTATTCGGAAAGCCCGGCCGACAATCCGCCGCGGCTCGACGCGCTCGGCGATTACGATCTCACGATCGACGGGGCGCGGCGCTGCGAGCGCATCGCCGGCGCCGATGGCACCGACATCATGGCCTGTCCGGTCGTCGCAGCTACGAAGCGCGCGGCGCCGACGGCAGGATTGCGGCCGAGCACGAGCGCCGACTGATCGGTGTCAGAGAAGGGCCTCGCTGGATGGCCCGACATAGGCGATGCGCACCATGTTGGTGGTGCCGGGCGTGCCCAGCGGAACGCCAGCGACGACCAGCACGCGCTGGCCGGCGCGCACGAAGCCGTCGCGGAATGCGATCGAGCCGGCGCGCTCGACCATGTCGTCCTGGTCGCGGGCATCCTCCGCGACAACGCAGTGCACGCCCCAGACGACCGACAATCGTCGGCCGGTGGCGAGATTGGGCGTGATCGCAACGACCGGTGGCTTCGGGCGTTCGCGGGCGACGCGAACCGCGGTCGAGCCGGACGAGGTCCAGCAGATGATGGTGGGCAGGTCGAGATTCTCGGCGATGCGGCGAGCGGCTTCCGCGATCGCGTCGCCGGCGGTCGATTCCGGCTCCGGGCGCTGTGCTGCGATCACTGAGCGGTACACCACGTCGCGCTCGACCTCCTCGCCGATCCGGTTCATCGTCGACACCGCCTCGACCGGGTATTTCCCGGCGGCCGATTCCGCGGACAGCATGATCGCGTCGGCGCCTTCATAGACCGCGGTGGCGACGTCGGAGACCTCGGCGCGGGTCGGCACCGGCGACTGGATCATGGATTCCAGCATCTGCGTCGCCACGACGACCGGCTTGCCAGCGCGGCGGGCCAGCCGGGTCATGAGTTTCTGCAGACCGGGAACGCGCTCCAGCGGCAGCTCGACGCCGAGATCGCCGCGGGCGACCATCAGCGCGTCCGATGCATCGATGATGTCGTTCAGACGTTCGATCGCCTGCGGCTTCTCGATCTTGGACATGACCGCAGCGCGGCCGCGAATGATCTTCTTGGCCTCGAGCACGTCGTCGGCACGCTGCACGAAGGACAGTGCAATCCAATCGATGCCGATGTTCAGGGCGGCCTCGAGATCGGCGCGGTCCTTCGGCGTCATCGCCGACACCGGCAGGTCGGTGTCCGGCAGGCTCACGCCCTTGCGGTCGGACATCCGGCCGCCGATCACCACGCGGGTGACCGCGCGGGTCGGCGAGGTCTCCTCGGCGATCAACCGCACCTTGCCGTCATCGAGCAGCAGGGCATGGCCCGGCTGCAGCGCCGCCAGGATCTCCGGATGCGGAAGATGCACCCGGGTCGCATCGCCCGGTGTCTTGTCGGCGTCGAGCACGAAGCTCTGACCGTTGTTCAACTGCACCGGCCCGTCGGCAAAGGTACCGAGCCGCAGCTTCGGTCCCTGCAGATCGACCAGAATGCCGATCGGACGGCCATAGCTCGCTTCGACACTGCGGATGGTCGCCACCAGCTCCCGCAGCTTGTCATGCGGGGTGTGGCTCATATTGATCCGGAAGATGTCGGCGCCCGCCTCGAACAGCTTGCGGATCATCGCGCTGTCCGAGGAGGCGGGGCCGAGCGTGGCGAGGATCTTGATGCGCCGTAATCGTCTCATGGCTTGGGCGCTTGCCCGGGAGGCGTGGCAGCCGGCGGGGCGGCCTGCGGTCCATTGGGGAGGCCCGGCACATTGCCGCCAGGACCCAACGTGCCGGGAATGCCGGGAACGCGCTGCTGCGCGGGCTGCTCATTGGCTTCGGTCAACTGCACCGTCCAGGCGCGCTGGTCCCCGGTATCGACCTCGAAGAAGCCGGTGCGGTCAAAGCCGCGGGCCAGGCAGTTCTCGGTTCCCTTGATCGTGAATTCCTTGTCGCGGGAACACATGAAGGCCTGGCCGGACCACTCGCCGCCGCGGTCATAATCGAGCGCATAGATGTAGTAATAGCGTGCCACCAGGGTGCCCTTCAGCAGCGTCTCGCAGCTGCGAGATGAGACGTTCCACCAGCCTTCGGTGGTCCAGCCCTCAGCGTCCTTGTAGCCAAGGGCGATGCCGACCCGGCTCGACGTGTTGTTGCAGAGCCGGAAATCAGCTGCTGCCGGGGTGGATGAGAGACAGAGCGTAGCCAGCCCAAGCAGCGAAAGCAGTCCGAAACCGGGGCGGCGGGGAATGCGATGCAGGATGGAGGAGGTTTTGGGGATCATTGCGCGACGCTATATCAAACGTTGATTGATGTCGCGTGACTTGGCTGCGGCTGTCAACGGCAAGGCAATTCGTGGCGACGGTGGTTCGATCGAACCCATTGCTCCCTTAAGGTGCTGCGATATGGCCAAGCCTGCGACGATGCCGCATCTTATAGCAGACATCCGCCACGACGCGGAACAGGGAACGAAAGCGATGACGATGGACAGCACCACCCGGACCGAGCTCGAAGCTGCCGCCTTCCGCAGGCTCGTCGAGCATCTGCGGACCAGAACCGACGTTCAGAATATCGACCTGATGAATCTGGCGGGGTTCTGCCGCAACTGCCTGTCCAACTGGCTGAAGGACGCGGCCGACGCCAAGGGCGCCGCGATGACCAGGGATGAGAGCCGCGAGGCCGTCTACGGCATGCCATATGACGAGTGGAAGGCGAAGTATCAGCGCGAGGCCAGTGCCGAGCAGCTCGACGCCATGAAGAAAGTCCACCCGGGCCACTGATATCGGGCTTGGCTATCGGCCCTTGCGAGGGCAGGCGCGGATAGCGCGAGTGAGCGAATCGGAGGGCTGCGCCGGATGGCGGGCGCAACGCAAGCGGCGTCGTTCGCTGGCCCGCGCCTGCCGACATCTGGACCAACAAAGTGTGGGCGCTCTGTGGATGAGGACGATGTCGCCTTGACGCAGGGCACGCCAGATTTGAGGGTCGCGGCGAGCACATGCGCCTGACGGGCGCCTTCATTGGACACACCAGTTCCATTCAGGAGTATCAAATGGCCACCTCCGCCGCCGCGAAGGACGACGACTCGCCCGCGACCCGCTTCGCCGTAGACCAGCTCAGGTCGATCATCGAGCGCATCGAGCGGCTGGAGGAGGAGAAGAAGGCGATCTCCGAGGACATCAAGGACGTCTATGCCGAAAGCAAAGGCAACGGCTTCGACGTCAAGGCGCTGCGCACCATCATCCGGCTGCGCAAGCAGGACCCGAATGAGCGCCAGGAGGAGGAGAGCATCCTCGAGACCTACATGCAGGCGCTCGGAATGGTCTGAGGCAAAAGCGCCTGATCCGTCGACGTTCGAATGCCCCGGATGCTCGCATCCGCGGGCATTTGCTTGTCGGCCGTCCGACGGGGCCCCATGACGCCCGAAGACACGGCGAGAGCAGGCTCAGGGCATCTTAGCGCAAGGCTGCGGCACGCATCGTGAAGCTCTTGGTTTCGAGCTTGATGATCGCAGGCCCGGAGAACTGGTCATAGCTCAGCCCCGGTGTCGGATCGGCGGCGAAGCTCATCGCGATCGCGATCTGCGGCTTGACGAAATAGCTGCGCATGACCGTGAGATCAGGGTCGCCCATTTTGGTCACGGACATCGAGGACGAGGCGCTCGGCGTCAACAGAATCGCCCGCATCCAGGTCGAATCGGTGCCCTTGGCGGCCGAAATCCGGGTGGACATCGTGATCACGGCATCCTGGCCCTGGGCGTTCTTGCCGGCCGCCGCGGCGCCGTCCGGAGCGGGTGCCGCACTGCGCGTCGCGGGGCGGGAATTGCGCACCGGGATCACTGCCGCGGTGCCGCTGCCATTGGCGCGATCGATCGGCGAGGAGGCCGGAGGAGCGAAGGCCATGGCTTGCATCAGGCTTGCGTTCTGCGGCTGATCAATCGTGGACAGCGCCCGGCGCGCGGTGATTGCGGCCACCTGCTCGGGCGTCGCCTGCTTCGGTGTCGCCGGATTGTCACCCCAGAAGCCGCGTGAATTGATGATGTCGGCGACGCTCTGCGGGCCGCCGTCCCGCGCCGCATTGGCGGCAATCGCGCTCGTGGTCTCGGGCTTCGCCTCCGGCTGGCTTTCGGGCCTGGACTCGAGCTTGTTGCCGGACTTGGCGGCGACCGGCTGAGCGCCCTGCGAGTCGGCCGACGCCAGTTGTAGCGCATTGGCGATCTTGCCGCGCGCCGTGGACTTGCTGTCGGCCGGCTTGGCCGCGACCGCCGCGGTCTGGACCGGCTTGACATCGGCCTCCGACGACTCTTCGTCATCCTCGCTCGGACGTCCCCGGAACAGGCGTGCGAGCAGGCCTGGCTTTACGGTCGAGGCGTCCTCGCCATTGCCGCGCTTCTCGATCTCGGCCTTGGCCAGCTCATAGCCCTTCAGCGGCACGCCATTGCTCGGGACGTGCACGGTCTTGCCGTCAGGGAATACGCGCGCCAGCTGATCGGCGGTCATGCGCGGCCAGTGCCGGATGTTGCCGGTGTCCAAGTGCACGAAGGGCGAGCCGGAGGTCGGATAGAAGCCGACGCCGCCGCGCTGCAGGCGCAGGCCGGCGAAGCGGATCTGCTCCAGCGGCACGTTGGGAATGTAGAAGTCCATCGCATGGCCCAGCATGTGCTGGCTGTGCCGCGCCACCCCGGAATGCGCCGAGCGTCGGCGCAGCATCGAATTGGTGGCTGGAGAGCGGTACGACGAAATGATCTGGATCGGCTGCTTGGCGTTGACGTCGCGATAGACTTCCCAGAGGATGTCGAACAGGCGGCGGTCCATGACCGTCTCGTCCTGAGTGCGCCAGTCGCGTAGGAAGTGGTTGAGTTTCTTCAGCGCGTCTTCGTCATAGCGGCCCTCGCGCTTGAAGGTGACCGTGAGGTCCTCGCCGGAATGGGTGTGATGGAAGGCAAGCGTACGTGTTTCGTTCAAGGCCGCCGCATCATGGACCGAGCCTGCGCCGATCAGCAGCAGCAGCGTCGCCAGTCCAGATCGGCATCCAGCCTTCCAACCCGCTCTCGTGAGCGAAACAGATTGGCGCGCGAAAACAGACAGCAAGATGCAGCCCACCCCGTCGACGAGCGTTTACTCGGATACCCTCTTGCGGCCCGTCCGGCGGAAGAGAGAGGAAACGCTTACCTAAGGCGGGATGGTTAAAGGATACTCACCGGCCCGCCCCCCAATTACCCTTAACATATACTCTTGAGTGTGGCGAAAAAGGGCCAGCGAATCGTGGTTGACCGTTGTGGTTAACCAACATTAAAAAAGCCCGCCGAAGATGTTACCTTCAGCGGGCTTCTTGATATCACGTCGTTATTTTCAAGTCGTGGACCTTGCTCGGATCAGCGGGTGAACACCCGCCGCACCGGGCGCCCGACCGGGGCCGGCGGGGTCGGCGAACCGCCGCCGAACAGGCGCTCGAAGAAGTTCGGGCCTGACCCCGACGAGAAGCTGTTGTCGCTGACATTGACCGCGCTCGGCAGCGGTCCGCGCGGCCGCGCGTAGTTCGGCTGCGCGTGGGCGACGACGTTTTCGAGATCCTTGCCGCGGCCGTTCTTCAGGATCGCGATCATGGTCGCGTCCCGGCCATAGACGTCCTTGCGGAACTGCAGCTTGCCGGCTTCGTCCACGAAGGCGGTCTGGTAGGTGATGTTGACCGGGATCGGCGTCGGGAATTTCAGGTCGATCTCGCTCGAACCATACATGCTGCGGATACGCTCGGGCGTGTAGCGCTCGCCCGGCATGGCGATGTTCAGCAGAACGGATGCGTACTGGTCGGGATACTGCACGCGCATGCAGCCGTGACTGAAGGCGCGGTCCTCGCGCGCGAACAGATGCTTATCCGGCGTGTCGTGCTGATAGACCAGGAACTTGTTCGGGAAGTTGAAGCGGATGCGGCCGAGCGCGTTGGCCTCGCCCGGCGGCTGCGAGATGTGGATCGAGCCGTCGCGGGCGCGCTCCAGGCGAAGCCCCATGCGATCGAGCACCGTCGGATCCTGCTGCAGCGCCGGCAGATACTCGTTGTAGATGATCGACGGCGGCACGTTCCAGGTCGGATTGACCGTGATGAACTTCATCGTCTCGCTGAGCAGCGGGGTCGCATGCTGGCCCGGCTTGCCGGTCACGACGCGGGTGGTCCAGACCTGGGCGCCGCGCTGCATGACCTTCAGCGTATAGTCGGGAATGTTGAGGATCACATAGGCGTCCCCGAGCGCGGGCGCGCCGAGGTCGCGCGGCAACCAGCGCCAGCGCTCCATGTTGACGAGGATGGTATCGATCTGCTTGTCGCGCTTGGGCGTGTTCAGCGCCTTCACGGTGCGATCGTCGAGCACGCCGGTCGGCTTGAGATCGACGCTCTCCTGGAACTTGCGGACGGCGGCGGCGACCTTCGCATCATAGCGGATGTCGTCGGCATTCTCGGTGAGTCCGAGCTTGGCGCGCAGCTTCGGCACGCGCGGATCGGACATCTGCGCCTCGGTCTCGGGCGCGTTCTTGCCGCGGGCCGGGGTGTATTTCAGCGGCTGGCCTTCGTCGATGATGATCGGCGCCCCATCGCTGCCGCCGCGCAGCTCGGCGAGCTTGGCCTTCAGCAGCTTGTAGAGCTTGTGCGGCGGGTTGTAGCTCTCAAGCGCCGCGGATGCGTCCTTGGCGGTGGTGACGTTGGCCAGCACCTCGTTCGGGTCGATCGGATGTTCGGGATATTGAATGTCCGCCGACACCTGCGACCAGTGCATGCGGCCGCTCTGCGCCTGCCGGGCATAGTCGAGCATGCTTTCAGTCAGCTTGAGATCGGCTTCCGCCAACGCATCGGGCGTGGCCGCCGCCGCGCTGAAATCGGGCATCGGATAATCGGCGGGATTGAGGCCGTCCGCCGCGGCATCCCGCAGGCGAGCGATCACGCCCTTGGCGGTCGCGGTCAGGTTGCCGGACTGCGTCCAGATCGGCGCATAGTCGCGGCCGGTGTAGAATTTCTCGACCGCGGCGCGCTCGGTCTTGCGATCGAAATAGCGCGCGCCCTTGGTGGCGATCAGGTCGCGCAAACGATCGGCCACCGGCTGATCGGCCGCAGGAACGTTGCTGGCCGCCTTCACCGGATCCTTCGCCGATTCGGGCGCCGTTGCTGTGGCAGCAGGTGCAGCTGGCGGGCTGGCCATTGTCTTGGCCGGATCAGCGGCCGGGGCCGCGACAGCGTCGAGCGGCTTCGTGGGCTCGGGCGCCTTGGCCTGCTCGGGGGGCTTGGCCAGATCCTGGGTCTTGGCCGGCCCGGGCGAGACCGTCGCGGTGGTGTCGAGCTTGAAATCGCTGGCGGTCGGCGGCGGCACATTGGCCGGCTCGGGCAGCGGGATCGCCGCATCGATGGCCAGCTCGGCAGCGTTGTTGCGAGGCGCGTCACCCTGGGCCAAAGCCGAGGTCGCGGACACCGCGAGGAAGGTTGCCGCGACAGCCATCAGCACGCGGTCATATCCGCCACGGGTGGTCACACAATCTCGCATCGTCAATCCCTCGGATGATTCGTTCCGTCCGGAACAGGGTCGGTCACACGCTCGCTTCTGCCCGCCGGCTCCGGCTCGAGCACCCGCCTGTGAGAATGGATCACGCATGCACGCAATGATTCACCAAACGATACTCAAGCCCCATTTCTGCGGCCAGCGCCACACGGGACAACTCACGACAAACTGACTCTTGGGAAACCCCGGCCAAACCGATCGTGCGTTTGTGCCATGCGTTTTTTCCTTTGTCTGTCACCGCAAGGCAACGGTTCAGATGTTCCATTGTTGCGGAGCCTTGCGGCGTTTTTCGGACATGAGCCGATCATCCCAGCGGCGGAGATTCCGTCGCCGGCGTCTCGCCATTGGCTTCGTCGAGCTTGCGGTACAACGTCGAGCGTCCGATTTTGAGACGCCGCGCAACCTCCGACATCTGGCCACGGTAATGCGCGATGGCGAAGCGGATGATCTCGTGCTCCAGCTCCTCGAGCGGGCGCACCTCGCCGCTCGCGGTCAAGAGCGGCAGAGCACCGTGCGAGGGCAGGGGGGCGATGGGTACTTCACTACCCGGCACGACCGCCGGCAGCGACGGGATGGGCCGCTCGACGGTGAGCGCCGGCGCCGGCTCCACCGGCGGTGCATGGGTCGGGATCAGCGGAAAATCCGTCACGCCGAGCAGATCGCTCTCGCTCATGACGACGGCGCGATACACCGCGTTTTCAAGCTGGCGGATGTTGCCGGGCCAGTCGAGCTTGGTCAGATAGGCGACGGCGTCGCCGGCGATGCCGGTCACGGCGCGATTCTCCTCGGCAGCGAAGCGCGCGAGGAAGTGCCGCAGCAGATGCGGAATGTCCTCGCGGCGCGCGCGCAGGGGCGGGATCGTCAGCGGCAGCACATGCAGCCGGTAGAACAGGTCCTCGCGGAAATGGCCTTCCTTGACGCGCTCGAGCAGCCTGCGATTGGTCGCCGAGATGATGCGGACATCGACCTTGACCGGCTTGCGGCCGCCGACCGCCTCGACCGCGCCTTCCTGCAAAGCGCGCAGCAGCTTGACCTGGGCGGTGAGCGGCAGCTCGGAGACCTCGTCGAGGAACAGCGTGCCGCCATGGGCTTCGACGAACTTGCCCATGTGGCGTTCGGTCGCGCCGGTGAATGCGCCCTTCTCGTGGCCGAAAAGAATCGATTCCACGAGGTTGTCGGGGATCGCGCCGCAATTGACCGCCACGAACGGCTTTGTCTTGCGCTCGCTGGTGCCGTGGATCGCGCGGGCGAACAGCTCCTTGCCCACGCCGGATTCGCCTTCGATCAAGACCGGAATCGAGGATGCCGCAGCCTTCTCGGCGATGCGTAGGATCGGCGCCATCGCCTCCGCGCGGGTGATGATGTCGTCGAATGTCAGCCGCCCCTCACGGCTGTGACGGATGCGCTGCAGCTCTCCCTTCAGCGCGGAGGTGTTCAGAGCATTGCGCAAGGAGACTTGCAGACGCTCGATCCCGACTGGCTTGACCACGAAGTCCTGCGCGCCGGCGCGCATCGCCGAAACGACATTGTCGATCCCGCCATGCGCCGTCTGCACGATCACGGGTATCGAAATCCCGGCTTCGCGCATCTTGGACAGAACGCCCATGCCGTCGAGCCCGGGCATCACCAGATCGAGCACGATGGCGTCGATCGGGCCGGCGTCGGGATTGGTCAGCTTCTCGATGACGGCGTCGCCGGTGTCGACCACAATCGCCTCGTAGCCGCATTTCTGCACCATGTTCTCCACCAGCCGGCGCTGGACCGGATCATCATCGGCGATCAAAATGCTGGCAGCCATGGCTTTCCTTGCACGCTACGACTATCTGTCTCGAATCGGGGCACTCTCGCCGACGCCGATTAACGCAACCTTAAACCTCGCTGATCGGGATACACGTTCGAACAACAGGTTACCCATCCGATGACCTCGCGCGCTTCTTCTGCCCTCCGCAAGCCGACCAAGTCCGCTCCTCCGTCCAAAACCGCCAAGGCCAAGAAGGCCGCCGCCAAGCCGACGTCCAATAAGCCGGCGTCCAAGTCGAAACCGGCGGTCAAAGCAGGGCGTGGTGCAGCGGCCAAATCTTCCGCCAAGCCCGCAAAGAAGGTGGTCGCGGCCAAGGCGGGAATCGGGACGCTGCCCGAATGGAATCTCGGCGACCTTTATATGGGCATCGACGCACCGGAGATCGCTCACGATCTCGCGAAGATGGATGCCGAATGCGTCGCGTTTGAGACGGATTACAAGGGCAAGCTCGCCGAGCATGTGGCGCGCGACGATGGCGGCGAATGGCTCGCAGCGGCCGTGCGGCGCTACGAGGCGATCGACGATCTTGCCGGCCGGCTTGGTTCATTCGCGGGCCTCGCGCATGCCGGCGACAGTGTCGATCCCGCGATCTCCAAATTCTATGGCGACATCTCCGAGCGACTGACCGCCGCATCCACGCATTTGCTGTTCTTCCCGCTCGAGCTCAACCGCATCGATGACGCGGTCATCGAGCGCGCGATGGAGACGCCAGCGCTCGGCCATTACCGGCCGTGGATCGAGGATCTGCGCAAGGACAAGCCGTATCAGCTCGAGGATCGCGTCGAGCAGCTGTTCCACGAGAAGTCGCAGACGGGCTATTCGGCCTGGAACCGGCTGTTCGACCAGACCATCGCCGGTCTGCGCTTCCAGGTCGGGGGCAAGGAGCTCGCGATCGAGCCGACGCTCAACTTTCTGCAAGATCGCGACGGTGCCAAGCGCAAGGCGGCCGCCGAGGCGCTGGCCAAGACCTTCAAGGCCAATGAGCGCACCTTCGCGCTGATCACCAATACGCTGGCCAAGGACAAGGACATCTCCGACCGCTGGCGCGGCTTCCAGGATGTCGCGGATTCCCGCCATCTCAACAACCGCGTCGAGCGCGAAGTGGTCGATGCGCTGGTGGCCTCGGTGCGCGCGGCCTATCCGAAGCTGTCGCATCGCTATTATCAATTGAAGGCGCGCTGGTTCAAAAAGAAGAAGCTCGCGCATTGGGACCGCAACGCGCCGCTGCCCTTCGCCGCCAACGCCACGATCGCCTGGCCGGACGCCAAGAACATGGTGCTGACGGCCTATCGCGGCTTCTCGCCGGACATGGCCGACATCGCCCAGCGCTTCTTCGACCAGAGCTGGATCGATGCGCCGGTGCGGCCGGGCAAGGCGCCCGGCGCGTTCTCGCATCCGACCACCCCATCGGCGCATCCCTATGTGCTGATGAACTACCAGGGCAAGCCGCGCGACGTGATGACGCTTGCGCACGAACTCGGCCATGGCGTGCATCAGGTGCTGGCGGCGAGGCAAGGCGCGCTGATGGCGCCGACGCCGCTGACGCTCGCCGAGACCGCGAGCGTGTTCGGCGAGATGCTGACCTTCAAGCGCCTGCTCTCGGAGACCAAGGACGCCAGGCAGCGCCAGGCGCTGCTCGCCGGCAAGGTCGAGGACATGATCAACACCGTGGTGCGGCAGATCGCGTTCTATTCGTTCGAGCGCGCCGTCCACACCGAGCGCAAGAATGGCGAGCTCACCGCCGAGCGGCTCGGCCAGATCTGGCTCTCGGTGCAGACCGAGAGCCTCGGCGAGGCGATCGAGATCAAGCCGGGCTATGAGAACTTCTGGATGTACATCCCGCACTTCATCCATTCGCCGTTCTATGTCTACGCCTATGCGTTCGGCGACTGCCTCGTGAACTCGCTCTATGCGGTCTACGAGCATGCCGCCGAGGGCTTCGCCGAGCGTTATCTGGCGATGCTCGCGGCCGGCGGCACCAAGCATTATTCCGAGCTGCTCGCCCCGTTCGGACTGGACGCCAAGGACCCGAAATTCTGGGACGGCGGCCTGTCGGTCATCGCCGGCATGATCGACGAGCTGGAGCGGATGGGGTAGAGGCGTACAACATTTGTTGAACTAGGCAGGCTCCTCTGTTATACGAATGTACAACAGAGGAGCCTGCCATGAATGAAAGTCCCAAGGAACTGAAGCCAGACAGCAGCGTCGTGCTGCAGGTCCGAAAGATCGGCAATTCTATCGGGCTTATCTTGCCTAAGGAGATGGTGTCCCGGCTGAACCTGAAAGAGGGGGACAAGCTGTTCCCTGTTGAGCAGCCGGGTGGCGGCATCATGCTCACGCCGCATGATCCGGACTTCGAGCGGGCCATGACAGTCGCCCGGCGCGGCATGAAGCGGTATCACAACGCGCTCTCCGAGTTGGCGAAATGAACGAGCCGTTCTGGCTCACACGTCAGATGATCGTAGCGATCCATGATGAGCAGCTTGCAATTCATGGTGGAGCGAGCGGCCTGCGCGACGAGGGCATGCTCGAGTCTGCGCTGGATCGCCCGAGAAACAAATGGGCTTACGAAGGCGCAGAGCTTCCGGAACTGGCCGCGGCCTATGCCTACGGCATCGCGCGCAATCATCCATTCGTGGATGGCAACAAGCGGACCTCACTGCTGGCGCTCTATACATTCCTTGGCGTCAATGGCTTCGACTTCGACGTCCCGGAAGCGGAGGCCGCTGCGATGATCCTCGCCCTCGCCGCCGGCGAGGTCAGCGAGGCCAGCCTGACGCGCTGGATCCGTGATAATTGGCCAAGCCAATCGGGCGATCGGGAAAGCCGATAAAACTGTCTGGCATGGCCGCCGTTGCCCTTGCATCGGCTTTGAGGTATGCGACCTTAACAAAGCATATTTCTCTGGGGGACCCCGATGGCAAACCATGGCGAGATCGCCTACTCGACGGCTGACGGCAACGACTATGCGGCGCATGAAGCAACCTATGAGGGATTCATCGCGCTGGTGAAGTACGGCACCATCGGTGTCGCCCTCATCGTCATCTTGATGGCTATTTTCATCGCTTAATGTCGCTTTCGGCCCGCCGGCACCCCGCTGGCGGGCCTTCAGCTGAGTGCGGATGCCGCGCCCGCTGACGACACATCGCCGTCCCGCCCTTTTAAGCTCGCGCGCGCATCCGCGCCGGAGGCCTCATGAAGATTGCCGTCGCCAAGGAAATCGACCCGTTGGAGCCGCGGGTCGCCGCCTCTCCCGACACGGTGAAGAAGTTCAAGGCGTTGGGCGCCGAGATCGCTGTCGAGCCCGGCGCCGGCATCAAGTCTGGCCTGCCGGATTCGGAATTCACGGCGGCGGGCGCAACCGTCAGCGCTGACGCGCTGAAGGACGCCGACATCATCATCAAGGTGAAGCGGCCGGAGGCCTCCGAGCTCGCCAACTACCGGCGTGGCACGCTGGTGTTCGCGATCATGGACCCCTATGGCAATGACGCTGCGCTGAAGGCGATGGCCGATGCCGGCATCGCGTCCTTTGCGATGGAACTGATGCCGCGCATCACCCGCGCCCAGGTGATGGACGTGCTGTCGAGCCAGGCCAACCTCGCCGGCTACCGCGCCGTGATCGAGGGCGCCGAGGCCTTCGGCCGCGCCTTCCCGATGATGATGACCGCCGCCGGCACCGTGCCGGCGACGAAGGTCTTCGTGATGGGCGTTGGCGTCGCCGGCCTGCAGGCGATTGCGACCGCGCGGCGGCTCGGCGCCATGGTGTCGGCGACCGACGTGCGTCCAGCCACCAAGGAGCAGGTGGAAAGCCTCGGCGCCAAGTTCCTCGCGGTCGAGGATGAGGAGTTCAAGAACGCCCAGACCGCCGGCGGCTACGCCAAGGAAATGTCGAAAGAGTATCAGGCCAAGCAGGCGGCGCTGACGGCGGAACACATCAAGAAGCAGGACGTCATCATCACGACGGCGCTGATCCCCGGCCGTCCGGCGCCGCGTCTCGTCACCATGGAGATGGTGAAGTCGATGCGTCCGGGCTCGGTGCTGGTCGACCTCGCGGTCGAGCGCGGCGGCAATGTCGAAGGCGTCAAGCTCGGCGAGACCGTCGAGATCGACGGCGTCAAGATCATCGGCTACCCCAATCTTGCTGGCCGGGTCGCAGCCTCCGCCTCCGGCCTGTACGCCCGCAACCTGTTCTCCTTTATCGACACGATGATCGACAAGAAGGAGAAGACGCTGGCGGTGAATTGGGACGACGAACTGGTCAAGGCCACGGCTTTGACAAAGGACGGCGCCATCATCCACCCGAACTTTCAGCCCAAGGCATAGTCGAAAGACACAAGGAGCAAAGCCATGGAGCATGTCGTCCAAGCCGTCGATCCGTTCGTCTTCCGGCTGTCGATTTTCGTCCTCGCCGTTTTCGTTGGCTATTTCGTCGTGTGGTCGGTGACACCAGCCCTGCACACGCCGCTGATGTCGGTGACCAACGCGATCTCCTCGGTGATCGTGGTCGGCGCGCTGCTCGCGGTCGGCGTTCCCATGCTGTCGAGCGGCAGCGGTCTGGCGCGGGCGTTCGGCTTCATCGCGCTGATCTTCGCCTGCGTGAACATCTTCGGAGGCTTCCTCGTCACCCAGCGCATGCTCGCGATGTACAAGAAGAAGTCCAAATAACAACGTCGCTCAACAACGCCGCACGACGCGGGATGACAGGCATAACGGGGCATCTGCAATGAACGCCAATCTGTCGGCACTCCTTTATCTCGTGGCAGGAGTGCTGTTCATCCTGTCGCTCCGCGGGCTGTCCAGCCCCGCCTCCAGCCGCCAGGGTAATTTCTTCGGCATGGCCGGCATGGCGATCGCAGTCGCCACCACACTGGCCGGCCATCCGCCGGCGGATGCGGTGGCCTGGATCCTGGTCATCCTCGGAGTCGCGATTGGTGGCGGCATCGGTGCGGTGATTGCGCGCCGGGTGCCGATGACGTCGATGCCCGAGCTCGTTGCCGCCTTCCACTCGCTGGTCGGCATGGCCGCGGTGCTGGTCGCCGCAGGTGCCTTCTTCGCGCCGGAAGCCTTCGACATCGGCACGCCCGGCAACATCCATCCGCAGAGCCTGGTCGAGATGTCGCTCGGCGTCGCCATCGGCGCGCTGACCTTCACCGGCTCGGTGATCGCGTTCCTCAAGCTGTCGGCGCGGATGAGCGGCGCACCGATCATCCTGCCGGCGCGCCACCTGATCAACATTGCGCTCGCCGTCGCGCTCGTCTTCTTCGTCGTGCGCCTCGTGCTGACCGGCGGCGGCTTCGACTTCCTGATGGTCACGATCCTGGCGCTGGCGCTCGGCGTGCTCATGATCATCCCGATTGGCGGTGCCGACATGCCGGTCGTGATCTCGATGCTGAACTCCTATTCCGGCTGGGCCGCTGCGGGCATCGGCTTCACGCTGGGCAATTCGGCGCTGATCATCACCGGCGCGCTGGTCGGCTCGTCCGGCGCGATCCTGTCCTACATCATGTGTCATGCGATGAACCGGTCCTTCATCTCGGTCATCCTCGGCGGTTTCGGCGGCGAGACAGCCGCTGCGGGCGGTGCGACTGGCGAGCAGAAGCCGGCCAAGCTCGGTTCGGCCGACGATGCCGCCTTCATCATGAAGAACGCGTCGAAGGTCATCATCGTTCCCGGCTACGGCATGGCGGTGGCCCAGGCCCAGCATGCGCTGCGCGAGCTGGCGGACACGCTGAAAAAGGAAGGCGTCGAGGTGAAGTACGCCATTCATCCGGTCGCAGGCCGCATGCCCGGCCACATGAACGTGCTGCTCGCCGAGGCCAACGTCCCCTATGACGAGGTGTTCGAGCTCGAGGACATCAACTCGGAGTTTGCGCAGGCTGACGTCGCCTTCGTGATCGGCGCCAATGACGTCACCAACCCGGCGGCCGAGGAGGACAAGACCTCGCCGATCTACGGCATGCCGGTGCTGCAGGTCTGGAAGGCCGGCACCGTGATGTTCATCAAGCGCTCGCTCGCCTCGGGCTATGCCGGCATCGACAATCCGCTGTTTTACCGCGACAACACGATGATGCTGCTCGGCGACGCCAAGAAGATGACCGAGAACATCGTCAAGGGCATGTAGCTGATCATCGGGAGCCATGACGATCCTGAAATGGCTCCTGATCGTCCTGGTGGCGATCTACGCCATTGTGCTCGCGGTGCTGTTCGTGCGTCAGCGCGCGATGCTGTTTCCGATCCCGCCGGTCGGCCGCACGGCGCCGTCTGCCGCCGGTTTTCCGCAAGCTGAAGAGCATGTGCTGACCTCCGCCGACGGCGAGAAGGTCATCGCCTGGCATGTCCCGGCAAAGGCTGGGCACAGGGTCGTGCTCTACTTCCCCGGCAATGGCGATTTCCTTGCTGGCGTCGTTTCTCGCTTCAAGGCGCTGACCTCCGACGGCACCGGTCTCGTGGCGTTGTCCTATCGCGGCTATGCCGGATCGACCGGCAGTCCCAGCGAGTCGGGGCTGCTTCAGGATGCCGCAGCCGCCTATGCGTTCACGCGGGAGCGCTATGCGGCCGACCGAATCGTGGTCTGGGGCTTTTCGCTCGGGAGCGGCGTGGCGACCGCAATCACTGCAGAGCATCCGATTGCAAAGCTCATTCTCGAGGCGCCCTACACGTCGACTGTCGATGTCGCCTCCGAGATGCTCCGCGTCGTTCCGGTCGGCCTGTTGATGCGCGACAGCTTCCATTCGGACCGCCGCATCGCCGCGGTCCACGTGCCGCTCCTGATCATGCATGGGGCCCGGGATCCGGGGATTCCGATCCGCTTCGGGGAACGATTGTTCGCGCTTGCGCATGACCCCAAGCGCTTCGTACGGTTTCCTGACGGCGGACATAATGATCTGGATTTGTTTGGTGCGACCGAGACTGCAAAGACTTTCATCGACGGCCCATAGCCGTGGCCTCGAGACGTGGCCGGCGTTGGTCGTCGGGGGCCTCGTCTTCGCATCTCTGCCCGGGCCGGCGCATGCCGCCACCGGGCTGGACGGCGCCGCAATGACTTGGCCGTTCGCGCTGCCGTTCGCCGGATTACTGCTGTCGATCGCGCTCGGGCCGCTGCTGTTCGCCAAGTTCTGGCATCACCACTATGGCAAGATCGCCGCGGCGTGGGCGCTGTTGACACTGGCGGCGCTCACTTGGCAGGCCGGGCCCGGCGCTGCATTCGCATCGTTCGTTCACGCGCTGCTCGCCGAATATCTCAGCTTCATCCTGCTCCTGTTCGCGCTCTACACGGTGGCCGGCGGTGTCCTGGTGACCGGCGACATCCGCGGCACGCCCGCGACCAATACATCGATCCTCGCGCTCGGCACGTTGATCGCGAGCGTGGTCGGCACCACGGGCGCGGCGATGATCCTGGTGCGGCCGCTGATCCGCGCCAATCTGACGCGGCCGCACAACGTCCATGTGCTGATCTTCTTCATCATCCTGGCTGCCAATGTCGGCGGCGCGTTGAGTCCGCTGGGCGACCCGCCGCTGTTCGTCGGCTTCCTGCGTGGCGTCGACTTCTTCTGGACCACGCGCAACATCTGGCTGCAGACGGCGATCGTCGCCGGCCTGCTGCTCGTCGTCTTCGCCGCGATCGATGTCTGGCGGTACCGCGCCGAGAAGCCCGCGACCGTCGATGGTCCGACGGAGCCGGTGCGAGTCCGCGGGCTCGTCAACATCGTCCTGATCGCCGCCATCGTCGCCAACATGCTGGTCTCGGCGACCTGGAAGCCGGGCATCTCCTTCGACGTCGTCGGCACGCATATCGAGCTGCAGAATCTGGTTCGCGATGCCGTCCTGGTTGTGATCGCCGGATTGTCGCTCTGGCTCACCCCGGACGAGCACCGCGAGGCCAACGGGTTCAATTGGGAGCCGATCCGGGAGGTCGCCAAGCTGTTCGCGGCGATCTTCACCGCGATCGTTCCGGTCATCGCGATGCTGAATGCGGGCCATGGCGGCTCGTTCGGCTGGCTCCTGACCGCTGTGACGACGCCGTCCGGCGCGCCGCGCGAGGTCGCCTATTTCTGGTTCACCGGCTTGATGTCGGCCTTCCTCGACAATGCGCCAACCTACCTGCTGTTCTTCGAGCTCGCCGGCGGCGATCCCAAGGTGTTGATGGGCGAGCTGTCGGGAACGCTGGCCGCGATCTCGATGGGGGCGGTCTACATGGGCGCCCTGACCTATATCGGCAACGCGCCGAACTTCATGGTCGCAGCGATCGCCAACGAGCGAGGCATCAGGATGCCTAGCTTCTTCGGCTACATGCTCCGGGCGGCCGCCGTCCTGATCCCGCTGTTCGTGCTGCTGACGGTGCTGCCGATCCACCCGCTGCTCAATCCGCATTGATCCGATGCGGGCGTCGGAGGCCGTGCCGGTCGAAAAGCGTCCCGTCCGGACGCGTGACGATCGCCGCGCCATCGCGCATAGTCGATGGGAACCGATCGAGGAGCGCGAATCATGAGCGTGAAGGGGGCCACGCCGGCATCATCGGTGATCTTCCCCGGCCTTGCCGTCGCGCTGGTCGTGGGGGTCACGGCGTTGCATTACGACTTCACCCCGTCAGCAGTTGGACTGGTGTTTGCGGCCGTGCTGCTGGTCGTCCTGTTCGGCACGGTGTTCGCGGCCGTGCATCACGCCGAGGTGATCGCGCATGAGATCGGCGAGCCGTTCGGCACGCTGCTGTTGACGCTGGCGGTGACGGTCATCGAGGTGGCACTGATCGCCACCATCATGCTCGGCGACAAGGCCGCGCCGGCGCTGGCCCGTGACACGGTGTTCGCCGTCGTCATGATCGTATGCAATGGCCTGGTCGGAATCTGCATCTTCATCGGCAGCCTGCGCTATCGCGAGCAGGACGTGTTGGTGTCCGGTGCCAATCTCTATCTCAGCGTGCTGTTCACGATGGCGACCATCACGCTGGTGCTGCCGAACTACACGCTGACCTCTCCCGGTCCGGTCTATTCGACGGCGCAGCTCGCCTTCGTCAGCATCGTCACGATCCTGCTCTACGCGATGTTTCTGTATACGCAGACCACCCGCCACCGGGACTATTTCGTCGGCAGCTCGGCCGGCTTCGCCGATGATGATGTCCGGCTGCCGCGCAGCAAGCTGATGCTCAGCGTCGGGCTGCTGCTGGTCGCGCTGCTCGCTGTCGTGCTGCTCGCCAAGAAGTTCTCGCTGGTTGTCGATGCCGGCGTGGCCGCGACCGGTGCGCCGCCCGCCGTCGCGGGCGTGCTGGTGGCGCTGCTGATCCTGCTGCCGGAGAGCGTGGCGGCGATCTCGGCGGCGCGCGCCAACGATCTGCAAAAGAGCATCAACCTGGCGCTGGGATCGTCGCTCGCGACCATCGGCCTGACCATTCCGGCCGTGGCGGTCGCCGCCTATGCGCTCGACAAGCAGCTCGTGCTCGGGCTCGACGCCCAGGGAATGGTGCTGCTGGTCCTGACCTTCGTGCTGAGCATGCTGACCTTCGGCACAGGACGGACGAACATTCTGTTCGGGCTGGTGCACATGGTCGTGTTCGCGATATTTCTCTTCCTGCTCTTCGTGCCCTGATTTTGAGAGAGACCCGCATGCTCAGCGCTCAATCCGACGTCCAGGTCGATACGCCCGAGGTGCGCGTCACGGAGTGGCGGCTGGCGCCGGGGAGTGCGACAGGGCGCCATATCCATGAAATGGACTACGTGATCGTGCCCGTCACCGCCGGCGAGATGACGATCGTGGCGCCGTCGGGGGAGCGTTCGAAGGCGCAGCTCGCGGTCGGGAAATCCTACTTCCGCAAAGCGGGTGTTGAACACGATGTGCTGAACGAGACGGGTTCCGAGATCGTTTTCCTGGAAGTTGAATTGAAGCCGTAACCAATTGTTTACCGGCATGCCGCTGATTGTGGTATCTTGAGCTGGCGATCCGGTTTGCTATGGCGCTGCCCAGTGCGGCCGCATGGCTCCGGTCTGAACGGCTTTCAGGAAACGATCTTGCGAAGGGCGCGACGGTCTGTTTGGCAGGCGCGAGCTTCGGAAGGTGGGGAATGGTCCCTTAATTGTGCCTCAAAGTTCCCGCAAATACCGCGCCGCGGGAGTGGTCAGCATGCTGAAATATCTCACCAAGTTCGCCATGGAGATCATCCCGTCGGTGGTGGCGACCATCATCGGCGCGTACATCGTCAACCACTACATCAATACCAAGCCCGACTCGCCGCCCTCGACCGTGGCGTCCGTTGCGTCGGCGGCCTACGCCAAGATCACCGGCGCCAAGAGCGATGCGTCCAAGACCGACGCTTCAAAGTCTGCAAGTCACACCGACGCGGCCAAGGTGGATGCCAAGCCCGCCGAGACCTCGGCCGAGGTCTCCAACGTGCCGGCGCCGGGCATCAAGGCGAAGGGCGTCTCGGAGAAATCGCTGACCGAAAAGGCTGCGGAGAAGGCTGTCGAGGTGAAGCCGACCGAGACGGCCAGCCTTCCGGCCGAGACCCCGCGCCGTGCGACCTCGCCGCGCGAGAAGCTGATCGCCCGAGGCGCTCCCGCAGAGGCGCCGGCCGCTCAGCCGGAGGAGCGACGCGATGCCGCCGATCTGGCGCGCGCGGCGATCGAACGGCTGCGTGCGAGCGAGAGCACTGGCAAGGCGCCGGGCGAAAAGCCTGCAGATGCTGCCCGTGGAGCCGGCGAAGCGCCGCGTATCGTCACGGCGACGCCCCCTGTCTCTGCGGTCCGGCCGTTGCCGCCTCCCGTCACGGTTTCGGCTCCGCCGGCGGAGCAAAGCTTCGGCATGGCCCCGGCCTCCGGCCCCAACCCGCCCTATACCGGGTCGCTCCAGCCGGATGGGCGCCCGACGCCGCCGGCCGAAATTCCGGCACGCCAGTTGAGCCCGCTTGATCTGCGTGCGGATAAGAACGATCCGTCGATCAAGGATCAAATGTCCAACGTTGCGCAGGACATGATGTCGGCTGCGAAGTCCGTGTTCCATTCGGTTCTGCCGAAATAGCGGACTTGCCGCAGTTCCTGCGGTGATCTCAAAGCGGCGGCCGAGGGTCCGCCGCTTTTGCTTTGGTCGGTACGAATGGGGAGATGAGCGGGACTGGCGTTCCGAACGATGGTCGGGACGAGATCGCCGGTCCGCGATGCCAAGATCGCGGGGACACTCACGGCCGTTGCCGCGCGACGGCGCCCCCGCTCATTGCGGGCAAAATAAAAGCGCGGGCTGCAGGCCCGCGCTTGGAACGTCGTCAAATCTGTTTGGACAGATCAGCGCGGCGCGCCGGGACGGGGGCCTGCGCCCGGTCCGCGACCAGCACCGCGGTCACCACCTGCGCCAGCGCCGAACACCGGCTTCGGCTTCATGGGCAGCAGGCCTTCGCGCTGCAGCTTCTTGCGGGCCAGCTTGCGTGCGCGGCGCACGGCTTCGGCCTTCTCGCGTGCTTTCTTCTCAGAGGGCTTCTCGTAATGGCCGCGGAGCTTCATCTCGCGGAAAATGCCCTCGCGCTGCATCTTCTTCTTGAGCGCCTTGAGAGCTTGATCGACATTGTTATCGCGAACGAGAACCTGCACGCGGCATCCTCTTTCTCAGTCTATCGGTTTGAAATCTGGTGAAAGCCAGGGCTGGCAAAAGGCCGCGCCCTTAACCTTGAGGGCGCCCGTTTATCAGACAACACCATCCCTGTCCACCCGGTGCCGGGCTCTGGACGGAAAGTTTAACGCGCCAGAAGCGTATTATTTCAGGCCCGCCCTTGGCGGCAGCGGGGACACCTGGGTGACATGCCCCATTTTGCGGCCCGGGCGGGCTGCCCCCTTACCATAGAGGTGCACGGTGGCGCCGGGAACCGTGAGCCATTGCTCGTAGCTGTTGATCTCGTCGCCGATCAGATTGGTCATTGTGACCTGCCCGTGGCGCAGCGGCTTGCCGAGCGGCCAGCCCGCGATCGCCCGGATGTGCTGCTCGAATTGCGAAATCGACGCCCCATCCAAGGTCCAGTGGCCGGAATTATGCACCCGTGGGGCGATCTCGTTGACCAGCACGCTGGGGCCGGACGGGCCGGGCACGACGAACATCTCGACGGCCAGCACGCCGATATAATCGAGCGCGGTGGCGATCCGGCTGGCAATGTCGCGGGCCTCGTCGGCCAGCGTGTCCGGGATGCGGGCCGGCGCCTGCGACACTTTCAGAATGTGATCGCGATGCTCATTTTCGGTGACGTCGAAACACTCGACCTGTCCGTCGGCCCCCCGCGCGGCGATCACCGAGATCTCGCGCTCGAACGGGACGAAGGCTTCCAGAATTGCGGATTTGGTGCCGAGCTCAGCCCAAAGCCTTTCCAGGTCATCGCCCTGGCGGATCTTGACCTGGCCCTTGCCGTCATAGCCGAAGCGCCTTGTTTTCAGCACGGCCGGCAGGCCGATCCGCAGGATCGCTTCGCGCAGCGTGGATGGCGAGGAGACATCGGCGTAATTGGCTGTTCGGATGCCGAGCGAGGTCACGAAATCCTTTTCCGTGAGCCGGTCCTGCGTGGTTTCGAGCGCCGAGCGGCTCGGCAGCACGGGACGTCTGGCAGCCAGCACCATGGCAGCGGCCGACGGCACGTTTTCGAACTCATAGGTCACGACATCGACGTCGTTGGCGAACAATTCGAGCGCTTCGACGTCGGCATATTCGGCGCAGGTTGCGTTCAGGACGACATCGAATGCCGGCGAATCCGGGTCCGGCGAGAACACCTGGCAGCGCAACCCGAGCCGCGCCGCCGCCAGCGCCAGCATGCGGCCGAGCTGGCCGCCGCCGAGAATGCCGATGGTGTCGCCGGGCTTCAGCTTCACCCGATTGGACCCGCTCACGCCGCGCCCTCCGGACGCTCGGCGATCGAACTCGTCTGCTGCTGCCGCCAGGCCGAAAGCCGCTCGGCAAGGGCGGCATCCGAGAGCGCCAGCACGCTGGCCGCGAGCAGGGCCGCATTGACGGCTCCGGACTTGCCGATGGCCAGCGTTCCGACCGGAATGCCGGCCGGCATCTGAACGATCGAATAGAGCGAATCGAGCCCCGATAGCGCCTTGGATTCGACCGGGACGCCGAATACTGGCAGCTCTGTCAGCGACGCCGTCATGCCCGGCAGATGCGCTGCGCCGCCTGCACCGGCGATCACGACCTTGTAGCCAGCCGCCTTGGCGCCTTTGGCAAAGGCGTAGAGCCGATCCGGGGTCCGATGCGCCGAGACGATGCGGGCGTCGTAGCTCACACCGAGGGCGCCGAGTGTATCGGCGGCATGACGCATGGTATCCCAGTCCGACTGGCTTCCCATGATGATGGCGATCGCGGCGGTCATGAACTCAATTCTCTCGGGAATCCAGAAGCATGGGCCGGAGTATAGGATCGGTCCCGACAGCGGCAAGCCATGGCATGGAGGTCTGAATGGACTATCCTGTCTTGGTAAACCCCGGCAAGCCCAAACCTCGCGCGTCAAGGTCTCCGATGAAAAAGAAGCGCATGATCAAGGCCGCGAATGCCGGAGCGCGCGGAACAAAATACCGTCGGAAGCCCGCGCGCGGCGCCGGGACGCGTGCGGCGGCGGCCCCGCCGGGGGTGCGCCAGGTCGTTCGCCGCCTCAAGGCGGAACTCGCCGCGGCGCAAGCCCGGATCGCTGAACTGACGGCTCTGGCTGAGCGCGATGTTCTGCTCGACATCTTCAATCGGCGGGGATTTGCGCGTGAGCTCCACCGCTCCATCGCCTTCATCAAACGCTATGACGCAACTGGCGCGCTGATCGTGCTCGACGTCGATCACCTCAAGCCGATCAACGATACGTTTGGACATGCCGCGGGCGACGAGGTCCTGAAGGCGGTTGCCGGTGTGCTCAGCGAAGTCGTGCGGTCCTCCGACGTGATCGGGCGGCTCGGCGGTGACGAGTTCGGCGTTCTCCTGTGGCACCTCAGCGAGGCCGATGCGCGCGCCAAGGCGGCAGAGCTGGAGCACGCCATCGACAGTCTGAGCTTCACCTTCGACGGCCGGACGGTTCATGCCGGCGCCTCAGCAGGCGTTGCCGTTCTCGACAAGCGCGTCAATCCGGTGCGTGCGTTGGAGGAAGCCGACCGTGCGATGTACGTCCGAAAGGCCCAGCGCAGGCACGACGTTCGTGCGTGAGGACCGCAAGTCATAGGGGCCTCCGTCTGTGCATGGCGCCAGGGGCGTGGTCCTATAACGACGTCACAGCTCGCCGAGATCGTCCGGCAGCTCACCGAACTTGTGCAGCAGCTGCGCGTCGCTGAATTCGCCCAGCAAGGGATCGCCGCTGCGGCTGAAGGCGATGGCTCCGATATTGTCCGCGAGGCGGGACATTGCTTCTGCCCGGCGGAGCGCGGCCGTCGCGCTCCGGCATTCCTCTGCCGTTCCGGCGATCAGCGCGCCTGATTCGTCGAGTCGAAACGGCAGGGCCACGTAGTAGGTGACATCGGGCATCGCACGCGTCTCCAACTCGGTCGGGAGTACGGGCAGGCGTCGGGTCTCGTCCGCGGGCGGATCGAAGAGGGCGGCTCAGGCGGCACTACTGTTCGCTTCGTCCGAAAGGGCGTTCGGCATGCAGCCGCATGAAATCGCGGCCCGCAGCTCGTGCAGCTCCAGTTCAAGATATTCATTGGCGATGATCAGCGCCTTGATCGTGGAGCGCAGATTTCCGTCGCACATCGCGATCGCCTGATCGCAGGCCTGTTCGTAGAGTCGGTCTTGCGGAGAGAAGGAGGCGGGCATCAGATCGATCCTGTCTGCTCGAGCTGCGTGAGAGTTGATCCAACTGTTCTCGTTTTGTTCTAAAATGTCAATTGCCGCATAAGTGTGAACTCACAGCGATCTGCTGAGCCTGTTGGTCAGGAACGGTATGCGTCAGGAATGCTGACGCTTGTGGTCAGGCGATGATGTCGGGCGTGATCTGGTCTTCGATGAAGGCGATCCGGTCGCGCAGCGACAGCTTCCGCTTCTTCAGTCGTTGCAGTCGCAACAAATCCGGCGCTGGCGATTGATGCAAAGCGTCAATCGCCGCGTCGAGATCGCGGTGCTCCTGCTGCAGGCGCGCGAGTTCGGCCTGCAGTTCGCGCTCGTCTTGGTCAGCCATGATCTATGATAGCAAAAAAGCGGACAGAAGGGGAAAGGCTTGCGGCGGGAGGTCGCAAATATTGCGCTTGCGAACCTCTCGCGCAAGTCGAGAACGACTGAATCACCGCCTCTGTCCCGTGAATTTCAAGTTGGTGTCAGCGCGAGATTCGTCCACATCTCCTCACGCTTCATTACACACGGCCTTCAAATTTGCATGTGCGGTCTTTTGGCCCCATCGACAGGTCAAACCACTTGTGTACACTTATTTACCCTGGTCGAATCTCAACTTGACCTATCGAGGAGGTTTCGAATGGCCCTTCAGGCGCATCTCGTTGAACTCGAGCGTAAGCATAAAGTTCTTGAAAACGAATTGCATGAAGCTCTCCTGCATCCATCGACTGACGACTTGCGTATTGCCGAGTTGAAGCGCCGCAAACTCATGGTGAAGGACGAGATCGAACGCTTGAGACAAGTCACGAGCGAGACGATTCACTGATTTGATCGCCTGAGATCACAGCTCACGGATCCCGGCCGGGATCACGATTAACGCCGAAGACGCGTTCGCGCTGGGAAGGCACGCTTCGTGCCTTTCCCAGCCTATTACCAGCCTATTATCTGAGGACGTCTGCGATGTGGACGTCTCCGTCTGGTGATTTCCGGACTGGAAACTCTGCCTAAAAATGTTGGGCGTCCTGATCCGACATTGCGCAAATTTCCCCCGCGCCCAACTCCCTTCCTCAACTCGCGGCGAGCTCGCCAACATGCTGGGCGATCGCAAGCGACGAGGTTAATCCGGGCGATTCGATTCCGAACAGATTGATGAGCCCGGCCACCCCGTGATCGCGCGGACCCTGAATGACGAAGTCCTGCGAGGCCACCGCGGGCGGTACGATCTTCGGCCGGATGCCCGAATAGCTCGGCATCAAGGCACCGTCCGGCAGTGTCGGCCAGTATTTGCGGATCGCTGGATAGAAGCGTTCGGCGCGGGACGGGTCGACCGTGTAGTCGATGTGATTGATCCATTCGACGTCCGGGCCGAAACGCGCCTGGCCAGCCATGTCGAGCGTCAGGTGGACGCCGAGCCCGCCAGGCTCCGGCACGGGATAAATCAGCCGCGAGAACGGAGCCTTGGCGCTGCAGCTGAAGTAATTGCCCTTGGCGAGATAGGCCTTGGGCACCAGCGCTGGCGGCATGCCCTCGATCAGCCCCGCCACGGCCGGCGCGTTCAGGCCGGCGGCATTGACCAGCAGCCGGGAGGCCAGCGTCATCGGCTGCTCGCCGCCGGCATCGATCTCGATCACATCGCCCGTCGCCCTGGCTCGCAGCAGCGGTGTGTTGAAGGCAAACGCGCCACCCGCGTCCTCGATCTCGCCGCGCAGCGACAGCATGTAGGCGTGGCTGTCGAGAATGCCGGTCGATGGCGACAGCAGGGCCGCCTCGCACGCAAGGGCGGGTTCCATGGCGCGCGCCTGCGGGCCCGACAGCAGCTGCATGCCCTCCACGCCATTCGCCTCGGCGTGTGCGCGGATGCCTTGCAGCTTCTCGGTCTCGGTCGGATTGGTTGCGACGATCAGCTTGCCGCAATTGCGGTAGGGAACGCCGTGCTCGTCGCAATACCGGTACAGCATCCGCTTGCCGCTCACGCAGAAGCGGGCCATCAGGCTGCCGGCCTTGTAGTAGATGCCGGCATGGATCACTTCGCTGTTGCGGGATGAGGTGATGGTGCCGATGTCCTCGGCGGCTTCGAGGACGATCACTTCACGTCCCGAAATGGCGAGGTGGCGGGCGATGGCAAGCCCGACGACGCCAGCGCCGATGACGACGCAATCGACTTTATCCATGCGCGTTCCTGAAACGATTCGTGGAGTTATGGTCTCATACAATTTTTAGTAGGTGGGGCCGCGTTGCAAAGCATGTCGCGTGTTAGCAAACCGTTCATCATGGGAGATCATTGACCGAATTTGCTTCGCCTTTTTCGAAGTTTGCCAAAGCCGTTTACCCGATCCCAACACGTGAAGCCAGATTATGCCATCCGAATACCGCGGGTGATCGATGGCTGGCAAGAATTGGCAGGCGAGCAGCAGAAATGCGTTTCCTGCGCGTGTCGTTGCGGCCGTTATGGCCGCGTTGGAAGCTGCATCGCCGGCGTGTGCCTGGGCCGCTCCGGCCGATTTCTCACCCAGCAGCTTTGTGGGGGTCGTCGAACCCGACGTGCTCTGGAAGGTGCTGATCGCCGGAATCGTGGTCTGCGCCTTTCTCGCCTCGGTGGTGATCTGGATCCATTCGAGCTTGCGGCGAACCAAGCGTGCGCAGCTGCGCCGTAACGCCTTTGTCAGTTCCGCGCTGAACAATCTCAGCCAGGGTCTGATGCTGACGGATTCCGCCAATCGCGTCGTCTTCTATAATCGTCGGTTTCTCGAGATCTACGGCATGTCCAGGGCGGACATCCCGCCCGGCTGTACCGGGCGAGATCTTGTCGAGCTTCGGCGTCAGCGCGGCCTGCTCGCGCTATCGGTCGAGGACTACGCCCGGAAGGCGCGCGAGCCGGACGGGTGTCTGACTGACCTGCCCGACGGACGCGCGGTCCGCGCGAAGATCTTCCGGCTGCCGACCGGGGGATCGATCGGCATCCACGAGGACTGCACGGTGCAGCGCCGGCTGGAGGACGAGCTCGCCTCGACCAAGCAGTTCCTCGAATCGGTGGTCGATCAGGTCCCGGCCTGCGTTGTCGCCAAGAACATCGAGGACGGACGCTATATTTTCGCCAACCGCGCCTTCGAGCGGTTCGCGCGGGTGTCGCGGGACCGGATCATTGGAAAGCGCCCCAGCGACCTGTTCGGCGAGGAGACCGCCGCCAACATCACCCTGGCCGACCGCGCAGCGATGCTGGCGCCGGGCACCACCTACCGCAGCGAGCTCGTGGTCCAGCGCGGCGACGAGAAGCGAATCCTGGAATCCCACCGGGTCGTCGCGCGCAATGACAAGAACGAACCGCAGTTCCTCATCGCCTTGTTCGACGACGCGACCGAGCGGCGCTCGCTCAGCCAGGAGCTGGAGAGCACCAAGAAGTTCCTGGAGCTCGTCGTCGACAATATTCCGGTCTCGCTGATCGTCGAGAGCGCCGGCGATGGCCGCTATCTGCTCGCCAACCGCAGCGCGGAGATCATCCTCAACCGCAAGCGGGAGGATGCCACCGGCCTGACCACGGCCGACATCTTCAATCCGCGCGAGGCCAGGCTGATCATGGCGCGCGACGAAGCCGCCATCAAGAAGCGCGGGGTTTTGACCGAAGAACATCCGATCTCGACCAAGGACGGCCTGCGCCTGTTCCTGACCCGGCGGGCGACCGTGCTCGGCGACGGTGGCGAGCCGCAATATCTGATCAAGACCTACGAGGACGTGACCGACCGGCGCCAGACCGAATCGCGGATGGCGCATATGGCCTATCATGACGGCCTCACCGACCTGCCGAACCGCGCGGCGTTCCTCCAGGCCTTGAGCCAGATGATCGAAGCCTGCGCGGATACCGGAGAGGAATTCGCCGTCTTGAATGTCGATCTCAAGGGGCTGAAGGACGTCAATGACGTGTTCGGCCACGCCATCGGTGATAAGCTGCTGATCGAAGTCGCTCGCCGCGTGCATACCGTGGCAAGAGGCGGCGTGGTTGCACGGCTCTCCGGCGACGAGTTCGGCTTGATCATCGACGGCAAGCAGCCGGAGACGGGCAGGGCGCTCGCTGAACAATTGGCCGCAGCCATCGCCGTCGAATTTCAGATCGAAGGCAAATCAATCCGCACCGCGCTGACGACCGGCATCTCGGTGTTCCCGCACAACGGCCCGGATCCGGCATCGCTGCTCGCCAATGCCGGTGCCGCCCTGTTCCGCGCCAAGGCCAAGTCGCGTGGCAGCATCACCTTCTACGAACCCGAGATGGACCAGCAGATCCGCGACCGCCGCGTTCTGCATCAGGAGCTGTCGGTCGCGATCAAGAACGGCGAGCTGTCGCTGTACTTCCAGCCGCAGGCGAGCTCCGGCCGGACCGTGGATTGCAGCGAGATCATCGGTTTCGAGGCGCTGGCCCGCTGGCACCACCCCGTGCGTGGCTTCGTGCCGCCGAGCGACTTCATCCCGCTTGCGGAAGAGAGCGGAATGATCGTGGAGATGGGCGAGTGGATCCTGCGTGAGGCCTGCCGCGAGGCGGCGTCCTGGCCAAAGCCGCTGCAGGTCGCGGTCAACCTGTCGCCCGCCCAGTTCGTCCATGGCGATCTTGTCGCTCTGGTCCACTCCATCCTGCTGGAGACGGGGCTGTCGCCCGGCCGTCTCGAGCTCGAGATCACCGAGGGCGTGCTGATCGAGGATTTCGATCGCGGTGTCGCGCTGCTGCGCCGGTTGAAGGCGCTCGGTGTTCGCGTCTCGATGGACGATTTCGGTAGCGGCTACTCGTCGCTGAGCTACCTGCAGGCCTTCCCGTTCGACAAGATCAAGATCGATCGCGCGTTTGTCATGAATCTCGGCCGCAATCCGCAATCTGCGGCGATCATTCGTGCGGTCATCGGGCTTGGTCACGGCATGAACATGTCGATCGTGGCCGAAGGTGTCGAGACGCCGGAGCAACTCGGTTTCCTCGCCGAGCAGGGCTGCGATTCCGTTCAAGGCTATCTGCTGGGCAAGCCATTGCCGATCGACAAATATGACGGCATCGTCGGCCGTGCGCATGTCGACGCCATCACGGCGGTTCGCAAGACCGGATGACCGTAGGATTGCGGCCAGAGGCGATCGCGCAACAGCACGAATATATCCGCTGAGTGTTCCGCGTCGCCGCTACGAGAATCATCGTTGCGGGCTTAAGATCGCACGTCCTGACACGCCCGAAGATGTTGCGTATGGCGGACTACGATCTTGCGATCATCGGCGGAGGTCTGAACGGCGTCAGCCTGGCGCGCGACGCGGCCGGCCGCGGCTTGCGCGTCATTCTGGTTGAGCAGGGTGATCTCGGCTGCGCAGCCTCCTCCGCCAGCTCGCGGCTGGTGCATGGTGATCTCGCCAGCTTGGAGCGCCGCGGCGTGTTGCGCGTGCGCGCCGCCCTTGCCGAACGCGATGTCTGGCTCACGATCGCGCCGCATCTGGTGCGCCCGATCCGCTTCGCCATCCCCGCCCATGCCGAGGGGCGTCCGACCTGGCAGCTGCGCACCGGATTGTGGCTCTACGACCGGCTCGCGGCCCGCAAGTGGCTGCCCGCCGCGACGACGCTGGACGTGACGCATCATCCGATCGGCGACGCGCTGAAGCGCCCGATCGGAACGGCGTTCGCCTATTTCGATTGCGTGGTCGACGATTCCCGATTGGTGGTGCTGACGGCGCTGGATGCTGCCGAGCGTGGCGCCGCGATCCGGACCGGTGCCCGTTGCGTGCGGGCCGACCGCGATCGCATCTGGCGGCTGGCGATCATCGACCGCGGCCATCGGCGGATCGTCACGTCCCGGGCCCTTGCCAACGCGACCGGCGCGTGGAGTGTCTCGACGGCGGAGACCGTATTGCGTCAGCCGCCGCCGCGGGTCGCCGCGCGGCAGATCAGTCAGATCGTGGTGCCCCGGCTGTTCGATGTCGGCGCGGTCTACGTCTTCCAGAACCATGACGGCAGGCTGATCTTCGCCCAACCCTATGAGCGGGACTTCACCCTGATCGGCACGGTCGCCCATGAGTTCAAGGGCGATCCGGCGGTAGTGGCGATGCCGGCGCCTGACGTGACCTATCTCTGCCGGGCCGCCAACCGCTATTTCCGCTCCGACATTCAGCCTGTCGACGTGGTGCGGACCGTCTCCGGAGCCAACATGATGCTGCGCGCAGACGGCGGTGAGCGGTTGGAGACCGTCGTCAGCCTCGAGGCCAGCCGGACCCAGGCGCCGCTGCTGACGATGTGCGGCGGCGATGTCACCACCGCCCGGCGGCGCGCCGAGCAGGCGATCAACCGGCTCGCGACCTGCTATCCGATGTCGCCGCGCTGGACCGCTGGCGCGCCTTTGCCCGGCGGTGATTTCGATTGGGAACGGTTCGACGATGTGGTGGACGACGTCCGCGAGCGCTGGCGGTTCCTCAGCGAAGCCGAGGCAAGGCGCCTGGCAGGTGCCTACGGCACGCGGCTCGCCGACATCCTGGGTGACGCCAGCAGCAGGGCCGACCTGGGCCGCGCGTTCGGATCGCAGCTGACGGAGGCCGAGGTCCGCTATCTCATGACCAAGGAATGGGCCCGCTTTCCCGACGACGTGCTGTGGCGGCGGACCAAACTCGGCCTGACCCTCGGCGCCGCCGAACGGGAGGCGCTTGCAGCCTTCATGGCCGCGGCAGCCGGAGACCGGAACACGATCCCTCCGCGTGAGGTGGACGGGGATAGTCCGGCTCGTGCGGTTGAGCTGCAGGCAATCGGCGGCTAGCTTGCCCTCGCCGTGCCGTTCGAGGCCGGCAGGGGTGATTTGAACGGATCATGGCTGACGACATCGCGACCTCCGAGCCTGCTGCCGAGCCGGCGCCACCATCGTCGCCGGTACCACGCCCCGATCCCCAGCCGCCGATCCTGCGGATCGAGAACGTGGTCAAGACCTTCGGCAGCTTTCGGGCCGTCGACGGCGTCTCGCTCGACATCCGGGCGGGCGAGTTCTTCGCGCTGCTCGGTCCGAGCGGCTGCGGCAAGACCACGCTGTTGCGCATGCTGGCCGGCTTCGAGGCGCCGGATGAGGGCCGCATCCTGCTGTCGGGCGAGGACATCGCGCCAGTGCTGCCGCATCAGCGTCCCGTCAACATGATGTTCCAGAACTACGCGTTGTTTCCGCATCTCAACGTGCGCGATAACATCGCCTTCGGCTTGAAGCGGGCCGGCATGCCGCGCGGCGAGATCGCCAGCCGTGTTGCGGAGATGGTGGCGCTGGTCCGGCTCGAGGGCCTCGAGAAGCGCAAGCCCGACCAGCTCTCGGGCGGTCAGAAGCAGCGCGTCGCGCTGGCACGTTCATTGGCCCGCCGGCCGAAGGTGCTGCTGCTCGACGAGCCGATGGCGGCGCTGGACAAGAAGCTGCGCGAGAGCACGCAGTTTGAGCTGATGGAGCTGCAGCGCAAGCTGGGAATGACCTTCATCATCGTCACTCACGATCAGGAGGAGGCGATGACGGTGGCGAGCCGGATCGGCGTGATGAAGGCGGGCCAGCTCGAACAGGTCGCCGTGCCACGCCGCCTCTATGAGGAGCCCGCCTCGCGCTGGGTCGCGGAGTTCGTCGGCGACATCAATCTGTTCGAGGGCGAGGTGACCGCGCGCGAGGCGCTCCGGCTCCGGGTCGCGACCTCAACTGCGGGCGAACTAGTGGTGGCGCAGCCGGTCGCGCCGGTCACCGAGACCAAGGTCGCCGTGGCCATCCGGCCGGAGAAGATCCGCCTGGCGCTCCGCGGACCGGCCGCCGATGCGGCGGCGGCCGCCGCGCTCAACCGGGTCGAAGGCGTCATTACGGATGCGAGCTATCTCGGCGGCAAGACCGTGTACAAGATCAGGCTCGACGGTGGCGCCGTGCTTCACGCCGCGCAGGCCAACACCGCGCGGCTCGACGCCGACGGCTATGGGTTGAACCAGCGCGTGGTGGCCTGGTTCACGCCGGATGATTGCGTGGTGCTGGAGCGATGAGCGCGCGCCGCATCTTCTCCCGCCCGGCCCGCTTTGGCGCGATCGTGCCCTATGTCTGGATGGTGCTGTTCTTCCTGGTGCCGTTCGCCTTCGTCGCGAAGATCAGCCTGTCGCAGACGGCCATCGCGCAGCCGCCTTATACGCCGGTGTTCTCGCTGGCCGGTGGCTTGTCGGCGCTGTCGGATGCTCTCGCAGGGCTGTCGCTGGACAATTTCCGCCTGCTGCTGTCGGACGATCTGTATCTCGCGTCCTATCTGCGTAGCGTCGTTGTCGCTGCGACCTCGACGGCGATCCTGCTCCTGATCGGCTATCCCATCGCCTATGGCATGGCGCGACTGCCGAAGCGGTGGCAGGGCATCGCGATGATGCTGGTCATTGTGCCGTTCTGGACCTCGTTCCTGATCCGCATCTATGCCTGGGTCAACATCCTGCAGCATGACGGACTGTTGAACCAGATCCTGCTCGCGCTGCAGCTGGTGTCGGCGCCGGTGGTGTGGCTGTCGACCGACAGCGCGATGTATGTCGGCATCGTCTATTCCTATCTGCCGTTCATGATCCTGCCGCTGTTTGCGACCTTGACCAAACTGGAGCCGGCGCTGGAAGAGGCGGCCGCCGACCTCGGCGCCTCGCCGCGCGAGACCTTCTGGCTGGTGACGTTTCCGATGTCATTGCCAGGCGTCGGCGCGGGTAGCCTGCTATGCTTCATCCCGATCGTCGGCGAGTTCGTCATTCCGGACCTGCTCGCGGGATCCAGATCGCTGCTGATCGGTCAGACCCTGTGGCTGGAGTTCTTCACCAACAAGGACTGGCCGGTGGCGTCGAGCATCGCCGTCGTGCTCCTGGCGGTGCTGCTGATCCCGCTCCTGCTCTACGACCGGCTGCAGCGCCGGCAGCTGGAGGAGGGCAGATGAGTGCGATCACGGCACGGCCGTCCCGCCTGTCGCGCTTCAACGTCGCCTCGCTGACGCTCGGGCTCGCTTTCCTGTATCTGCCGATCCTGATCCTGGTGATCTATTCGTTCAACGCCTCGCGCCTGGTCACGGTGTGGGGCGGCTGGTCGTTGCGCTGGTATCACGAGTTCTTCAACGACCGCGCGATGATCGATGCGGCTTGGATGAGCCTGCGTGTCGGCGCGACCTCCGCGACCGCGGCGACAGTGCTGGGCACGCTCGCGGCTGTCGCGCTGTCGCGCGGCCAGGGCTTTCGCGGCCGCATGCTGTTCTCCGGCATGCTCTATGCGCCGCTGGTGATGCCGGAGGTGATCACCGGCCTGTCACTGCTGTTGCTGTTCGTGGCGCTGGAGGCGGAGCGCGGCTTCTGGACGGTGACCATCGCCCATACCACCTTGACGATGTGCTTCGTCGCGGTGGTCGTGCAGTCTCGGTTGGTCTCGCTCGACCGCAGCCTGGAAGAGGCCGCCATGGATCTCGGCTGCGATCCGCTGCGGGCGTTCGTGATGGTGACCCTGCCGCTGATCGCGCCGGCAGTGGTGGCGGGCTGGATGCTCGCCTTCACGCTGTCGCTCGACGATCTCGTGATCGCGAGTTTCACCACCGGCCCCGGCTCGGCAACCTTGCCGATCCGGATCTATTCCGAGGTGCGGCTTGGCGTGAAGCCGGAGATCAACGCGATCTGCACGCTGGTGATCGGGGTGATTGCGGTGGTGATCGTTGTGGCGTCGTTGGCTTCAAAACTGTCGAGCGACCGCGGCGAGAGCGCGGCCCCGCTGTAGCGATCGCACTGAGGAAGGTGGCTCAACTGGTTGCCCCATCACAGCTGTCATCGCCCGGTCGAGGGCGATCCAGTACTCCGAGAAGCCCGTGAGTCCGCCGAGAGGCCGCGGCGTACTGGATGTCCGCCTGCGCGGGGCATGACAGCTGAGGTTGTGGCGCCTTGCTCGGTCATCGCGACCGCAGATCGCGATGACCAAGAATGCTGCGCCAGTGTTCACACCGAGAACAACTTCAACGCCGCGGCGACGACTGTGCGGTGGATCGTACCGCGATCGACCGACGGCGGATCGACGCAGCAGGCGGGATCGGAGGTGCGGCCGAGTTCGGTGCTTTCAGGCAGGAACACGTAATGGCCGGCTCCGTCGGCGACGATGTCCAGCACGCTCGTCTTCAGCCGGTCATGCAGCCAGCGCGCGGCCGGCAGCAGCGCATCCGCACCGCCGGCCATGATGTGCGTCGGCACGTCGATCGCGGCAACGCTGTCCTCGGAAAAGCCTTGCACCGAGCGTCCTGGCGCCAGCAGCAGCGCCGCCCTGATGCGCGGATCGTGGCAGGAGGCCGACATGCGCGCCCAGGAGTCGCGGAAGATCTGGCTCTCCGCCATCAGGCGCGGCAGGTGATCGACGAGGTCGGGAAATTCGCGCGGCCCGCGGCCGAGATTGGCGCCGGGCTCGAACGGCGAGCGGATCATGATGGCGCCGAGCAGGGCGGTCGCCGTGACGCCGCCGAGCGAATAGCCGACCGCGAAAACTTGATCTGCGTCGATGCGGCCGGCGAAGGCGGGATGTGCGAGGATGTGGTCGATCAGCCGCGAGATGTCGCGCGGGCGTTCCCATGAGCAGAGAAAGGCCTCCGCGCGGTACGGCGCGGCATTGCTGTTGCCATGATGATTGACCGCGACCGCGACGAACCCGCGGGCCGCCAGCTCCCGCGCCAGCCATTCGAACTGCAGACCATTGCAGCCGGTGCCATGCGAGTACACGACGAGCGGACAGAGGCCTGCGCTTGCGGCGAGCGGCGCATCCATGGCCGCCGGTCCCGCCTCGAACCATCCCTCGGGCCATGGCGCGACCGGAAGCGCTGCTTCGGTCGCCTCGTCCATGGCCGGATACCAGGCGAACCAGTCGATCGGGCGCGGCCCGTCGCCATCCCAGTTCGGCCGCGAGACATCCTCGATGCGGCCCTGGCGAAATCCGACGCGCATCACGCCCTCACGACTTCACTGCGCCCGCGGTCAGCCCGCCGACCATGTAGCGCTTGAAGGCATAATAGACCGCAGCTGGCGGCAGCGCGTAGATGAAGCCGGTCGTCATCAACAGCTCCCACGGCGAGTCGTCGGCGGCGAGGAAGTTGCCGAGCGCCACCGGCAGGGTGATCGCCTTGTCGTTGGAGAGCAGCAGGAAGGCGTAGAGATATTCGTTCCAGGCCAGCAGAACGGCATAGGTGCCGATCGCCACCAGCGACGGCATCATCAGCGGCACGTAGACCAGGCGGAAGATCTGCAGCGGGCTCGCGCCGTCCATCACGGCGGCCTCGTCCAGCTCGACCGGCAGCTTGTCGGAGGCCTGCTTCAGCACCCAGATCGCGTAGGGCGAGGCAATCGTGACCATCGCCAGGATCAGCGACCAGTCATTGTTGAGCAGGCCATACTTACCCATGGTGCGATACATCGGCACGGCGAGGAATGCGGCCGGAATGAAATAGGTGAATAGCGCGAGATTCATCACCACGCGGCTGCCGGGCACGCGCAGGCGCGAGATGGCGTAGGCTGCGCAGGTGGCGATGATCAGGGTCAGCGCGCCCACCGCGACGGCGATCACGACGGAGTTGCCGAACTGCACCCAGAAGTCGCGCAGGAAATAATGCTGCTGGTGAAACACAATCGAGAAATTGTGCAGGGTCGGGTGGTCCGGCCACAGCTTGCCCGAGAACGCGTCCTCCTTCGGCGAGATCGCGAACAGGAACATGTGATAGATCGGGATCATCGTCCAGATGAAGACGGGAATGCCGATCAGCAGCAGCCGGGCCTCGGTGCCGACTTCGCGGAGGGTGGGAAGCTTCATCGCGACAACCGCTTCATCATGAAATAGACCAGGGGTAGCACCAGCGGCATCGCGCAGACGATCGAGGCCATCGCGAGACTGAGCTGATCGAGCCGGAGATAACGGATGCCGAGCGTCGACAGCACGTGCGTCAGATCGGCCGGGCCGCCGCCGGTCAAGAGATAGACACTGTTGAAGTCGCCGAGCGTCCAGATCATCGAGAGCAGCGTGCAGGTAATGTAGAGCGTCTGCATCGACGGCCAGGTGATGTAGCGGAACTTCTGCCACCAGGTGGCGCCGTCGACCTCGGCGGCCTCGAACAGGTCCTGCGAGATCGCCAGCCGCCCGGTGATCAGGATCAGGGTCCAGAACGGCAGCGACTTCCAGATGTGCATGCCGATCGCCATCGACAGCGCGATCGTCGGGTCGTTCAGCCAGTTCGGGCCGTCATCGCCGGTAAGGTTGAAGATCAAATGGTTGACCATGCCCCATTCGGGATTGAGCATGAAGCGCACCGACAGGATGGTCGGGATCGAGGGGACCGCCCAGGGCAGGATGAAGATGACCGACAGCCATTTGATCCAGCCGCGCTGCTGAATGAAGAAGCCGGACAGGAACAGCGCGATCACCATCTTCAGATTGATGCCGACCAGGAGGAAGATCAGCGTGTTGATGGCGGCGCGCGCGAAGATCGGGTCGTTGAACAGCGCGACATAGCTGGCCGGATCGCGCGCCAGCCACAGGCCGTAGCCGACGGGGTAGACGACGAAGGCGAGGAAGATGAGCAAATAGGGCGCGAGCATCACGATGCCCCACACCTGTGACGGTGTCAGCAGCACCGGGCGCGGCGCCTCCGCGAGCGCGGAATCGGAAGCTGAGAGCGTGATCGCCATGGTCGTTTTGTCCCGGGTCGTCTGTTCCCGCCTATCACCAAACCGGCCGCATACGCTGCGGCCGGCCGCTATTGTCGCTGTCAGGATCTCAAGCTAGTGCATCGCGTCGCGACAGACTAGCCTGCGACTTCCTTCAAACGCGCGATCAGCTCGTCGACGGCCTTCTCGACCGGCACCTTCTCGCTGACCACGCGGTTCATCGCCTTCGCCCAGACGTTCTCGTTGTTGAGAATCGTGAACTTGTAGTTCTTGGTGAAGTCGAATGGCGTCGTGCCGCCGGTGAACTGGGTGTAGACGGCCTTGCGATGGCGGTCAGCCTGCCAGAACGGGCTCTTCTGGCCGGCGGTCGTCACCGGGAACCAGCGGCCCAGCGCGCCCTCGACATAGGGGCCGAGATTCTCTTCCTGCATCAGGAACTTGATGAACTCCTTGGCCTGCGCCTTGTGCGGCGCATTGGCGAAGATCAGGCCGGTCTTGACGTCAGAGCGATACTTGATCGGCGTGCCATCCGGCTTGTTGGGGAAGGACGCGGTGATGATGTCCTCCTCATAGGCCTTCTTGCCGGCGGCGCGCTGCTCCGGCGTCAGCGCCTGGTTGGTGGAGTCCTCGAACCACTTGGCGGCGATCGAGATCGTGAAATTGTGGGTCATCACGATCGTCTTGTTGTGGAACGCGACGTTGTTGTCCGGATCCTTCCAGGTCGTGGAGGAGGGCGGCGTGCAGCCCTTGATGTAGGTGTCGGTATAGTCCTTCAGCGCCTTGACGAGGCCCTCGCGGACCTTGGGATCGTCGACCAGCAGCTTGCCGTCGTCATCGACCAGCTTAACGTTGTAGGCGTCCATGAAGGTGTAGAACGACTGAAACGAGTCGGTGGATTCCACGCCCATCGGCTGGCCGACACCATAGATGCGCTGGCCGGTGGCCTTGCGGATTCCCGGCTGCACCTTGTCGCACCAGAACGTCCAGTAATCCTCCCACTTGGTCGGAATGTCGCTCTGTTTGAAGCCGGCCTTCTCCAGCATGTCACCCCAGATCTGGACATGCATGCTCTGCTGCTTCAGCGGAAAGCCGTAATAGGCCTTCTTCTTGGTGACATTGTTATAAAGATAGGCAGTCTCGATCGTGTTCGGGGCGAAGGCCGACTTCATCGGCTCCAGAATGTCGGTGAGGTCCTCGAGCTTGCCTTCATACGCCCATTTGCCCTGGGCCTGGACGTCGTAGGTGTCGGCATAGGCCACGTCGGGCACGGTGCCCGAGTCGAGCGCCGCGACCGTCTTCGGGATCATGTCCTGGATCGCGTATTGCGACAGCTCGACCTTGATGCCGGTCTTGGCCTCGAATTTCTTGACGACGTTGAGCAGCGCATCGTCCTCGGACTTGTAGAAGCCCTTGCTCCACCAGATGGTGATAGTGTCCTGAGCGATGGCTGGTGCTGCAGCGCAAAAAAGCCCGGCGGCTGCGACTGCGATTGAAAGCGCACCCATTCCCCTGGATTTCACGTGTCTCTCCCTGATCCGCCGATCTTGCTTGATCGGTTGCGGTGGAGACTAGCTCACGGGACGGACGCGATCCAGAAGTAATATATCAGACATAGGTCGGGCCTAAGAGCTTGGTGAAAGGCGCCGACGCATCATCAGTTCTGTTTGGCGGGACTGCCTGCCGGCGCGTCAGCCTGCGGCGGAGGGGCGTCCTGCTGGCCAGGGGACAGCCCGCCGCCGGTGAACCGCTTGAGTACCGAGTTGATGGCATCTCGCGTCTTGCGGTCCTTGACGGCGTCGAGCAGCGGCGCGGCCGCGGGGGCGCGGCGGATCAGGCTCTCGGGATCGGGGAAGATGAGCGGATCCTCCCAGGGGCCCTGCACGACGAAGGGCAGCTCGAAGCCATTGCCGCCATTGCCCGACGACAACAGGCTCGCGACGCCCTTGAAGTCATATTCGCGGGTCGGAACCGAGGCCGTGCCGGTCATGGTGATCCGCGCGGTCGGACTCTCGACCCGGATATCCTCGGCCGTTGCGATGCCGTCGGAAAACCTCACCGCGACCGTCAACGAGTCATAGGGCGTCGAGCCGGAGCGGAAATTGCCGCCGCGCGACAGCGGACTGCGCTCCAGGCGCTTGAGCAGCTGCTCGACATTGAAGCCGGAGATCGAACCGTCGCGGCCTTGCAATGTCGCACTGCCGTCGAGCGATTGCGCCAGTCCGAACGGGCTCGATCCCGACGCCGTCAGCGAGACATTCAGGTTGCCGCGTCCCGAGATCGACGAGACGCCGAACAGCTCGTTGGCGCAGGACTGCAGGTCGACATCGGCGAATTGCAGCTCGGCCTTGACGTCGGCCACGGTGTCGGCGCGGGCAATGCCGACCGAGCCGCGCACGATGCCGCCATACATCTGCGCTTCACCGACCGAGAGCGCGAGCACGCCGTTGCGCAGATTGGCGCCGAACGCGGTCCGCCCGAGCTTCGAAGGGCCGACGGTGACCTTTGCGGCGGATAGCCGCATGTCGAGATCGGTCGTCGACAACGCCTTGAGGTCGAACAGCTGCCGGTTCCAGTCGCGGGCGCCGTTGGCGAGCAGCCGCACGGTGGAAATATAGGGTGTGAAATCGAGCGCATCGGCGGCGAGCGTCGCCTGCAGAGCCTGCCGCCCATTATTGGCGTAGGTCATCACGCCCTCGGCGGTGTTGCCGTCGAGCTCGACATTCACATTGGTGAGCGCGATCGAGGCACCGACCACATTGGCCCGCGCCCGCAGCGCGAAGCGGCCGAAGCCGCCGCTGCCGAGCGGCGTCTGTCCGGTCCAGCGCAACGCCTCGCGCAGCGAGGGGCTGTCCACCGTCAGCGTGCCCTCCATCAGCGCGCTGGTGCGGTTCGCGACCGTTCCGTCGAAAGCGACCTTCAGCGGCGGGCTGGCCAGCCGCATCTTCAATCCCGAGCGGTCTCCCGACAGCGCGGCGAGAAAGTCGCTGACGCTGATCGAGCCTTCGATGCGCTGGCCGCGCCAATCGAACTGGCCGGTGGCTGCGAAAGAGCGCGAAATCGACGGCCAGGCCAGCGACAGGTCGATGTCATCGAGCCGCTCCTGGGAGCGCGTGCCGTTGTCGTCGAAAACCAGCACGCCGTCCTGGATCCGAATCTCCGAGAACGACATCTGACTGTCCGGCCCAGGCCGCATCGTATGTGCGATCGTGGCGATGAAGGGCGTCCAGTTGCTGCTGCCATTGGCCTCGCGGATCACATTGATCTGCGGCCGCAGCAGCATCAGATCGGCGATCTCGAACCGCTGCAACAGCAGCGGCAGCAGCTGGAGATTGGCCGTGAGCACATCGACGCGCAATGCGGGATCTGCGGTGCCGCCGCCCTTCAGGCCCACGTCATGAAACGACACATAGCTGCCTGGAAACAGCGAGACATCGATGTGTCCCTTGACGACCAGTTCGAGGCCGGTCACGGCGCGGATCTGCGTCTCCACCGCCCGCCGCAACGCGTCGCGGTTGACCAGCCATGAACTGACGAAAAGCCCGATAAACGCGACGCCGAGCAGCACCGCAATCGGCGTGCCGAGGCGCCTCATTCCTTGAGCCATAGTCACCGACATGTCCTGGGATCATCCGATCGCTGGTTGCTGTGGACGGACAAAGCGCGCCGAAAACCCTTGCCAACATCAACAACTTGATGCGTTTTCTTGACGCTTTCAAGGCCGCGCCGCTGATGTGGCCGGATTGCGGCGCAGACATCCCAAACCGGATCCTGTATCACTGCGGACCCGCCGACCGATTCGAGTGCTAGAGCAGGATGGATGCGTTGGGAAGGCGTCATTGACGCATTGCGAAGATTTCGCCTAATAATCCGGTCGATATCTGCGCGCCCTCCATATTCCATCAGGTCATTCTCGTATGAACAAGGTCTATCCGGACGCCAAATCCGCCCTTTCGGGCCTCCTGAAGGACGGTATGACGATCATGTCCGGCGGGTTTGGCCTCTGTGGCATCGCCGAAACCCTGTCCGATGCCATCCGCGATTCCGGGGTGAAGGATCTCACCGTCATCTCCAACAATGCCGGCGTCGACGGTATCGGCCTCAGCCGATTGCTGGAGACGCGGCAGATCAGGAAGATGATCTCGTCCTATGTCGGCGAGAATAAGCTGTTCGCACAGCAATATCTGGCGGGCGAGCTGGAGCTCGAGTTCTGCCCGCAGGGCACGTTGGCCGAGCGCATCCGCGCCGGCGGTGCCGGAATCCCGGCCTTCTTCACCAAGACGGGCGTGGGCACGCTCGTGGCGGAGGGCAAGGAGGTGCGCGAATTCGACGGCGAGAAATATCTGATGGAGCGCGGCCTGTTTGCCGATCTCGCGATCGTGCATGCATGGAAGGGCGATACCGCCGGTAATCTCGTCTATCGGAAGACCGCACGGAACTTCAATCCGATGATGGCCACCGCGGCCAAGGTGACCGTGGCCGAAGTTGAACATCTGCTGCCGGCCGGCCAGATCGATCCCGACCACATTCATACGCCCGGGATCTTCGTGAAGCGCATTGTTCACGTGGGAACCGCGCTCAAGCGCATCGAGCAGCGCACCGTGCGCAAGCGTGAAGCCGCGGCTGCAGCCGGGGAGGAAGTCTGATGGCCTGGACGCGAGAGCAGATGGCGGCGCGCGCCGCCAAGGAACTGCGTGACGGCTACTACGTCAATCTCGGCATCGGTATTCCGACGCTGGTGTCCAACTACATCCCGCCCGGCGTCGATGTGGCGCTGCAGAGCGAGAACGGCATGCTCGGCATGGGTCCGTTCCCTTACGAGGGCGAAGAGGACCCAGACCTGATCAACGCCGGCAAGCAGACCGTCACCGAGCTGCCGATCACCAGCTATTTCTCGTCGGCCGATTCGTTTGCGATGGTCCGTGGCGGCCATATCGATCTGTCCATTCTCGGCGCGATGCAGGTCGCGCAGAACGGCGATCTGGCCAACTGGATGATCCCTGGCAAGATGGTCAAGGGGATGGGCGGCGCGATGGATCTCGTCGCCGGCGTCAAGCGCGTCGTCGTGGTGATGGAGCACAGCGCCAAGGACGGTCCGAAGCTGCTGAAGTCGTGCACGCTGCCGCTGACCGGCGAGCGCGTCGTCGACATGGTCGTCACCGATCTTGCGGTGTTCACTATCGACAAGCACGGCGACGAGGGCATGGCCCTGATCGAGCTCGCCGACGGCGTGACGCTCGACGAGGTCAAGGCCAAGACCGAAGCCGAATTCCGCGTCGCATTGAAAAATACCTGACGCAGGCTGGCGCTGATGCGTGGCACCAAGCGGAGACGCGATCGCGTTCTCCGCTTTTTGCTGGTTTGGCCTTGCACGTCACGACGGGCTCCGTGCGCTACATGCGCCGGCCCAATGTCTCCGCAATCTTCACTGCGAGCCGGCAGGCGGCATTGCGCGTCATCGCTGCTGGTGTGTGGCCCGCGCGGTCGGCGAGCATCCGGATCGAGAGAAACGGCACGGAACGGCTGAGGCAGATCAGTCCGGCTACATAGGCGGATTCGTCTGCACCCAGCGCTCCGGGGAACGCGGCCAGAACGGCGTCGTCATTGCCGTCCCCCTTGCGCGTGACCGTCTGCCCCTCGAAGAACTGGCCGATCTCCTCCAGCATGGTTTCGGCCGCATCATGCGCGAGGCGATGAAGCGCCGGGTCGGCCGGTATGATCGCGCTGCGGCCATCGCTGAATGGCGCGTCGGCGACGCTCAACGCATCCTGAAGTTCGGATTTGATGCCGAACGGCGCCACCGAGCTCGCGATGACGAGCGCGCCCGGACCGGCCCCGGAGAAATGCGGGCCGCCGCTGACATGCTGCAAGGCTTCGCCCAGCGCATGGGCTTGCCCCGGCATGATCAGCCAGCGCGCTCCATGCTCCTCGACGGCCCGCGCTGTCGCGCTCGCCGCCTCCGTGATCGAGCGTCCGAGGCAGATCACCGCGTGAAAGGAGGGATGCCGGATGATCGCGCGTCCCGCATTGCGCTGCTCGATCAGGGTGCCCTGGCCCATGGCCTGAATGAGGCCCTCGATGTCCTCGGGCCGCTCGACCAGGAAGCCGATCGTGTTGGCTTTCGCATGCAGAAAGCGCAGCGCCTCGAGCATTGCGTTGAGGCTCGCTTTCTCGCGCTGGTCGAGCTGCGGCCACAGCGCTTCGAGCACGTCCAGCGACGCCACCACGCTGGCGCCGATGATGCCCTGACCAAACGGACGGGCGGTGGTCTCGCAACGATAGAGCTCTTCCAGCGCCTGCAGCACCGTGCGGCGATCCTTGACCGCGCAGGCGCCCTGCAGAACGCGCGCGAGCACCAGCGCCCGCTTGCCGGGCTCGAGCGGCATGGCCATCCAGGCAAAATCGGCCAGCTCGACCGCTTGTTCGCTGGCTGCGCGCTGGAACTCACCGACGACCTGGCCGTAGTGCCAGCCGAGCTGCCAGGGCGTCACCTGCCGCCCGCGATATCTGCCGCGTTCGATCCTTTCCAGGGCCTGGGCCTGCAGCTCGTGCCGCAGATCTGCGTCGAAGCCCGGCGATCGCTTATCGAGCAACCGATAGGCGCGCGTGGCGACGGCCGGTCCAAACCACTCATGTGCGGTGTCCCCGGTCGAAAGCTCACCCGGTACACGGATCTGGATCGTGCGGCGAAACTGATCGAGCTCGCGCCGGGCAACCTTGGCGGCCGTTCGCGAGACCCTCTGCACCTCGCACAGTGCGTCGACGACACTGGCCCAATCCCAGTAATCATCGCCGTAGAATGGAATGCAACATTGGCGGCTGGCCACGATGCCCGCGCAGATCTCCTCAATGGCGGGCGCGACACGATCGACAATGTCGTGGCGGGCGAGCGCGTGATCGGTCAGGCATTGGTGGACGATGCGCGCCGCGTTGGCATTGATCAGCTGCCAATCCTTGGCGGCAAATTTGGGGGCCGTGCGCAGATATTCCAGCGCATCCAGCAGGCAGCGACCAGCGAGTGCGCGAGGCGACGTATCATCGAACCAGCTGGTGTTGCCGATCCCGTAGCCGTGCAGGTCTGACGTGAAGAAGACCGGGGGATGTCGAGGAATCACGCTCGCCTCCTGGTCTCCTTACGCGACGTTGCTCGAAACATTTTGTAACGTTTGTAGCTCCATTCACGCAACCAAAAGTTGATAAAAACCACTGTCATTTGTCCCAGTCTCGAGCGCGAAACCGGGACAAAGAGCAGCAGGCCTCGTCGTCAGGAGCGCAACACCATGAGGGCCGATCTGGCGCGTTGTCTGACCATCTGGCTCCACGGCAGTGGCTCGCGAACGAGCCGGAAGCCGAGATTGCTCGGCGGCGTGCCCGACGCGCAGCCGCCGGCGCGGGCGTCGCGGATGAAGTCGGTGACGTAGGCCCGGTGCGCGCCTTCGGCCAGACGGACGCCACAATTGCTGACGGTCTTGACGACGCGTCCGGCCTGATCCTGCACATTGCGCGTGAAGCAGGTCGAGGTCCATTCCCACACATTGCCGGCCATGTCGGCCACGCCGTGCTCGTTGGTGCCGAAGCCGCCGAAGCTCCGCGTCTTGGGATCGTCGGGTAGCGTAGCTTCGCGCTCGTAACGGGCGAGCCAGCGCCGCGACGGATCGGCAGCATCGATCGTCACACCATCGTCCTTGAAGCGGCTGCCGGCGGCGTAGGCCCACTCCGCATCCGTGGGCAGGCGATAGGTGTAACCGGTCTTGCGCGACAGCCATTCGGCATAGGCGACGGCGTCATGCCAGCTGACCTGGACGGCCGGGCGATCGATGGCAATGGCAACGTCGCGATCCAGCGCGCGGCATGCGCGGGCGTCCACACAGCTCTGATAGTCGCTAGCGCTGACCTGGTTGGTCATGATGCTCAGCGGGCGCTTGAAGCGGACGCTGGAGAGGGGGGCCTCGGCCGGGCGGCCGTTGCGAACATGGTCGCCCGCGTCGCGATAGGTGAAAGATCCGGGCGCGATCTCGGTCAGGGCCGGACCATCGAGGCTCGCGGCCGGGCTATGCAGCGCGGTGATGATCGGCGCCATGGCCGTCGGACCGGCCAGGCCCACGATGCAGGCGAGCGTGAGCTTGATTTTGAAAGCGAGGAGCATGGCAGCACATCGAAGCGAGAGGGGGCCAGCCAAGCCGGCCCCCTGAGCCGATCAGTTGGTTGAGCCGGCCGGGATGTCCGCCGGAGCCTTCACCTGCGTCATCAGGTCGTCGTTCCACTTGCCTTCGACCTTGAAATGCGCGGTTGCGCCGAGATTGGCCGCCTCGATCAGATTGTGGGTCACATAGGCGTAGATGCCAGGCTGCAGGAATTTGTACAGCGCGGCGCCTGCGGAGCCGCCGCGGATGAACCAGGTTTCGAGCCCGGTCTCCGGCGCATTGGAGAATTTGCCGGTCTCCCAGACATAGTCGCCATGGCCGCCGATCAGATGCGGACGGCTGTCGCGGTTCGCCTGTGAATGCACGATCAGCACGTTCTCGCCGACATTGGCGGTGAGCGCATTCTTGCCGGTGAGCGCACCGACCTTGCCGTTGAACACGACATGGGTCGGCGTCAGCTTGCGCATGACCTCCTCGGTGTCGGTATAGGCTTCGCCGGGGGAATCGTAGGACTTGAAGTTGCCCTTCTCGTCGCGGGGAACGTAGAGATCCTGCTCGCCGATGTAGTAGACGCGATCGTAACGCAGCGCGTGGCCGCGGCCGTCATTGAGGCCGTCGCGCGGCAGCACCATGACGGCACCATTCATGCCGGAGACCACATGCCAGGGGATCATCGGTCCGCCCGGGGCGCAGTGATAGACGAACACGCCGGTCCGCGTCGCCTTCCAGCGCAACACGACCTGCTCGCCCGGATTGATCAGCGTCAGCGCACCGCCACCGAGCGCGCCCGTTGCGGAATGGAAATCGATGTTGTGCGGCATCGTGTTGGTGGCCGGGTTGACCAGGGTCAGCTCGACATAGTCGCCCTCATGCACGACCATCAGCGGTCCGGGCATCGAGCCGTTGAAGGTCATGGCTTGGAAGGTGGTGCCCTTCTCGTCGATCACCATCTTCTTTTCCTGGACCACGAGCTTGAACTCCATGATCTTCGGGCCCTGCTTGGTCGCCTGTTCATGCGCATGCACGAACGGCGGGGCGACCAGGTCGACCTTCTGGCGCGGCAGCTTGAGGTCCTCGGCCATCGCGGGAGCCGCAAGCATCATCGCGGCGATGGCTGCACTGAACATGGCGGTGCGGCGGGTCAACATGGATCGCTCCTTCGTTGGATCTGTTGTGGGCCGCGATCAGCATGCGCCTGTTGGAACCGGACTTGTTTGTGCTGCAACAAGCAACTTAGCAATCGCGAGAAGAGCCGTGCGTCATGCGGATGAGATCCGTTGGATCTGCGCGCATCCGCATATCATTCGCAGTATGACAAGAAGGGGGCGCCGCGCGATGTCCGGCCTGATAGCCTGAGGAGTTCGGTGTCAGGCCAGAGCCGGAGCGCGGCTGCTAAATCCGAAGCCAGACTGAAGAGCGAAGCGGCCGTCTGCGCGGCCATGTCAGTCGCACGTGATGCTTTCAGGTCTCGCCGCTGTCGTCCTGTCGAACTAGCCGAGCCAGCGGATCGCAAGCAGCGTCACGAAGGCCAGTCCTGCCGCGACGCAGAAGACGGTCGTCAGAAACATCGCGAGATTGCCGAGCAGCCCGACCGGCGCCTGATCGTCTCGGAAGGAATGGAACCCGTCGGATTGGGGGATATGACCACGGATGTTGGAGACGACGGCGAAGATACGGATCATCAAGTCCAGTGCATCCATTGCGGGTCCCTCGAATCGGCAACGACCGGATGATGCCGTGAAATAACCGGGTCACTTTGAGGAAGCGCAAAGTCGAGGATGAAAGCCGGCGATTTACTGAAAGTCTGAGGGGATCCGGCTGGCTCCGCTTTGAGCAGGCTCAAGGCGGCAGCGGCAGCCCCGTGCCAATGACAGTCAACGACGTCCCAACCAGGTGGACAGGCAGGACATGAGACCAGATCTTGCGGCATGCTACGGGCAGGAGCGCCTTCCGCGCTACACCAGCTATCCCACGGCGCCCCATTTCTCGGCGGCGGTCGGCCCGTCAACCTATGCGGAGTGGCTTCGGGCGATCCCGACGACCGCCACGGCATCGTTGTACCTGCATGTGCCGTTCTGCCGATCGATGTGCTGGTATTGCGGTTGCAACACCATGGTCGCCAAGCGCGACGAGCCGATCGCGGTCTATGAATCCGCGCTGCGCTGCGAGATCGACATGGTGTCGCGCCAGATCGGCCGGCGGCTCCAGGTGGGGCATATCCATTTTGGCGGCGGCACGCCCACCATCATGGCGCCGGAGTCCTTCGTCGATCTGGTCGGCTCGCTGCGTCATTCCTTCTTCGTGCTGCCGTCCGCCGAGATCGCGATCGAGATCGATCCGCGCACGCTGACGCGGGCGATGATCGCCGCGCTCGGCGCCAGCGGAGTCAACCGCGCCAGCCTGGGCGTGCAGAGCTTCGATCCGCTGGTGCAGAAGGCCATCAACCGGGTACAGAGTTTCGAGCAGACGGCGGCGGCCACCCATGGTTTGCGCGAGGCCGGCGTCGCCGGGATCAATTTCGACCTGATCTATGGGTTGCCGCATCAGAACGTGGCGTCTTGTCTCGACACTGTCCGGCGCTCCATCGAGCTGCGTCCTGACCGGCTCTCGGTGTTCGGCTATGCGCATGTGCCGTCATTCAAGACGCACCAGCGCAAGATCCAGGATGCCGCATTGCCCGACAGTCTGGAACGCTATGATCAGGCCTGCGTGATCGCCGAAACGCTGAAGGATGCAGGCTACGTGCAGATCGGGCTTGATCACTTCGCGCTGCCGGCCGATCCGATGACCATCGCCTTCCGCGAGGGCAGGCTGCATCGGAATTTCCAGGGCTACACGACCGACGCCAACGACCTCCTGATCGGTTTCGGTGCATCGGCCATCGGCCAGCTGCCGCAAGGCTATATCCAGAACGCGCCGCAGGTGCGTGCTTATGAGGAGAAGATCGCCTCCGGCAGTCTCGCCACGGTCAAGGGCTACGGCCTGACCGACGATGATCGGCTGCGAGCCGACATCATCGAGCGCATCATGTGCGATTATGGCGTCGACCTCGATGTCATCTGCACCCGCCACGGCATGGCCGCCGACGCGATGCTGGAATCGGCGCCGCGCCTGCAGTCATTGATCTCCGACGGCGTGGTCGAGCTCAGGGGCGGCTCGCTTGCGGTGACCGAACATTCCCGGTTCCTGGTGCGAAGCGTGGCCGCTGCCTTCGATGCTCATCTCGACGCGTCGAAGCAATTGCACAGCCGCGCCGTCTAATCTTGATACGACGCGGTGCTTGTGCCGCGACAAAGACCACCATCGGCATGCCTGCTACCATTTGCTCGGAATGGAGGCACGCATGCCAATCTCCTTTAACGAATTGGTCGACGACGTCATGCGGCGAAAGCCGGAAACGATCCGCGTCTTCCTCGCATTCCAGATGCGCTGCGTCGGCTGCCCGATCGCCTGCTTTCACAATGTCGCCGATGCCTGTCGCGAGCATGGCGTCGATCCCGACCTGTTCCTCTCGGCCTTGTCGGCCGCGACGTGATCAGGGTCGGGAGGCCGTCGTGTCGCCTGCGCTCTGCTCGGCGAGGAGCACGATCTTGTGCGGTTCGCGCAGCACGATCTTCTGACGCCCGCTTTCGACCAGCCCGAGTTGCTCCCAGCCGGACAGGATGCGGCTGACCGTGTGCAACGTCGTGCCGGTCATCTGGGCGATGTCCTGCCGGCTGATCGGAAAATCGATCTGCACGCCGCGATCGAGCTTGCGGCCCGCCTGATTGGCGAGCCGCAGCAGCGCATGCGCGATGCGTTGCTCGACCTGCTGTGTCGACATCTCGATCACGCGGGCATGCGTTTCCTGGAGCCGCTGGCCGACGGTCTGGAGCGTATTCGCGGCCAACGACGGAAACCGCGCGACCAGCCGCGGCCAGGCGGCCGATGGCCAAGCCAGCACGATGCTGTCGTCGACGGCGGTCGCCGTCGCCGGATAATGCTGCAGGCCGATGGCCGGCGCGACGCCGAACGTGTCGCCGGGCACGACATAGCGCACCACGATCTGGTCGCCGGTCGGCGTCGTCTTGCTGGCGCGGACATGGCCGTGCAGCAGAAGAAGGAACGAGGTCGCATCCGCGCCCTGTTCGAACACTGCGGCGTTGCGGGGAACCCGGATGGAGCGCGCCTCACGCAGCACCTCGGTGAGGTCCTCGGCAGAGAGGCCCGCAAACAGCGGCAGATGTGCGACCAGCGAGCGGTCGATGGCAGCCATGATGTTCTCCGCGGCGATGCACGCCAGATTGCGCCGCTCCCATAGCATGTTTTCTCGCGCGATCGAAAGTTTGTGCTGGCACAACCCCTCATCGCCGAACGTCGATTATATTCTGGAAAGCGGCGTCCATCGGGGCGCGGTTCCCGTCGTCAAGCAAGCGAGCACGCCAATGGCCAATCCACGCAACTATCAGGGCAGGACTTTCCTCGCGAACGGGTTCCGGCCATTCTTCCTGCTCGGCGCAATTCAGGCCGCGCTGACGATGCTGGTCTGGCTTCCGGCCTTCTACGGAGAGCTGAAGCTGAGCTCCGGCTTCGCCCCTCGCGACTGGCACGTGCATGAAATGCTCTATGGCTACCTGCCGGCCATCGTGACCGGATTTCTGTTCACTGCAATTCCGAACTGGACCGGACGCCTGCCGATTCGCGGCATGCCTCTGCTGATGCTGGTGACCCTGTGGCTGGCGGGGCGGATCGCCGTCACTCTCTCGGCCTTCGGCCCCTGGTGGGCCGCGCTGCTGATCGATGTGAGCTTTCTGTTGCTGGTCGTGCTCGCTGCGGCGCGCGAGATCGCTGCGGGACGGAATTGGCACAATCTGCCGGTCGTGGCCATCGTGGGCGTGCTGTGCGCCGGCAACGTCGCGTTCCACGTCGAAGCCCATCTGCACGGCTCGGCCGACTATGCGATCCGTATCGGCGTCGCGGTCGTCGTGCTGCTGCTGGCTTTGATCGGTGGTCGCATCACGCCGAGCTTCACGCGCAACTGGCTGGTGAAGCACAATCCCGGGCGGCTGCCGGTGCCGTTCGGCCGTTTCGATATGGCCGTGGTGCTGTTCAGCGCGCTCAGTCTGGCCGGCTGGGTCGTGGCGCCGGAGAGCGTCGCAACCGGCTACGTGCTGGCGGCGGCGGGCGTGATGCATGTGGTGCGACTCGGGCGCTGGGCCGGTGATCGCACCTTCCGCGAGCGGCTGCTGGTGATCCTGCATATCGGCTACGCCTTTGTGCCACTCGGCTTCCTGATGAGTGCGGCGGCGAGCTTCGGATGGGTGCTGCCGAGCGCCGGGCTGCATGCCTGGATGGCGGGCGCCGCCGGCGTTACGACGCTCGCCGTGATGACTCGCGCCACGCTTGGCCATACCGGACAGCCATTGACGGCGTCGGCCGCGACGCAGGCGATCTATCTGGCCATCCTGATCGCCGCCTTGACGCGGATCTGCGCGGTCCTGGCGCCGAGCCATGCCGAGGGGCTGCTGCACGTGGCAGCGTTCGCCTGGATCGTGGCCTTTGCCGGCTATGCGCTGGCGTTCGGACCGCTGCTGCTCGGCCTCAAGCTGCGCGCACTGGCCGTCCGCGCATCGGGAGCGGCTCAGGCGGTGCTCTGATTGCGCGCCACCGCGCGCGAGAACACCACCTCGAGCAAGGTGCCGGATTTCGGCGCCGCCTTGATGTGAAACTGCGCGCGATTGGCCTCGACCAGCGCCTTGGTGAGAGAGAGGCTGAGACCCGAGCCGTCATTGCCTTGCTCGGGCTCCGCCGTCGCGCGGAACGGTTCGAGCGCGGCGGCCACCGCCTGATCGTTGAGGCCGTGGCCGGTGTCGCGCACGCGCAGCACCACCTCACCAAAATCCGACGTCGCCGTGGAGACGATGACCTGGCCGCCGGCATTGGCGAGCGAGATCGACGTCGAGATCAGGTTCATGGCGATCTGGCGCAGCGCCCTGGCATCGGCGATGACCGGCGGAAGACTCTGCGACAGCGAGGTGCGGATGATGATGCGGGCGCGGTTGGCGTGCGGCTGCATCACCGCGACACAGCCCTCGACGAGCTCATTCAGATTCTGGCTGGTGAAGGCAAGCTCCAGTCTGCCGGTCTCGATGCGCGACAGTTCGAGCAGATCGTCGATCAGCGACACCACGCGCTCGCCGGACGCGCGGATATCCTTCATGTACTCGGCGTAGCGCGTGTTGCCGAGCGTTCCAAAGCGCTCGCCGATCATCACCTCGGCAAATCCGATGATGGCGTTGAGCGGGGCCCGCACCTCGTGACTGATCCGCGCGAGCATGTCGGCCTTGGCGCTGGCGGCGCGATCGGCGACGCGCCGCGCCTGCAGCAGTTCGCTTTCACCGCGACGAAGCTGCGACAGGTCGCGGAACACGGCAAAGAAATTCGGACCGTCTTGTCTGGTCCGCCCGATCGTCATCGACAGCGGGATGGCGCCGCCCTGGGCGACCTTGCCCAAGACTTCGCGGCTCGGCTCCGGCACATTGGCGGTCCCCGCCTGCTGGACACAGTCGAGATGATCCAGCACCAGCCTTGCGCTTTCCGGCGCGAACAACTCGATGATGTTGCGGCGGACGAGCTCCGTTCCGTCATAGCCGAACAGGGCCTCGGCACTGCGATTGCAGGCGTGGATATTGCCGCCGGCATCGAACATCAGGATGCCCTCCGCGGTGACGTCGAGGATGGCGGCGAGGTCTTCCGCGTCGGCATGACCAGCGACGGGCGGGGGCGCGAGGACCAGCGGCGCCGGTGCGGCCGGTGCAGGAGCGGGTGCCGGTCCCGCCTCGGCCGGAGCGGGCACGGCGGTGGCCGCCGGGCCAGGTGCGGGCGCGAAGATCAGCGCATGCGCGCTGTCGCCGTCCCAGGTGATCGTGAACAGACGCGCCTCGGCTTTGATCTCTTCGCTGGAGGAGCCGTCGGCCGCCGAGATCGTAACCGGCGTGCCGACCTCGGACTTGCCAGACCCGGCGGGGGCGCCGGGTTCGACATAGAGCGCATCGAGGCCCCCGGCCTGCTCCAGAGCCGCGAGATCGGTGTAGCCCATCTGCTTGAAAAACGCCGGATTGGCATAGAGCAGGCGGTCGAGCCGATAGATCAGCATTCCCGTCGGCAGCAGATCCAGCAGGATGCGGTCACGCTGGCTGTCCCCTTGGGCGGGCGGTTGCTCGGGCGTGAGCCACTCGGTCTGCAGCCCGGCTGTGGGCTGATCGCTCGCATCGCTGCCGAGCAATAACGCGGGGACATGCGGCGCGTCGAATGGCCCGGTCACTTGCGCCGCCGGCTCATGTGTCGCCGCTGCCGCGTCCGCCGGCGCATTGCGGTTGTCGCCTTCAAGCCTTGCCGACAGCTGGCGCGCGAGCTCATGGAAGGCATTGTTCTCCACCGGCGTCAGCGCCGGATGCCTGGTTTCACCGGCTGGGCGGAAAGGCACGACATTGCCGGCCGCTTCGAGCCCGCCGTTGTCGATGGGAGGCGCGTTCGCCGCGATGGATGCGTCACGGGTCGACCCGGTGATGTTGTCCTGCTGTGGCGGCGCATCTGCGGCCGGCGCATGGTCGCATTGCGCAAAAGCCGTCGCCTCAGCGTCAGCCGTCTCGGCCGCGATGGAAGCCGTTGGCTCCGGGCGGTCGATGCCGACGACCGGCGGCGCCTGCACGGCGGGTTCGTCGAGCGGAGTGAATGCGGCAGCCGCTTCGCGCGATTGCGCTGATGTCTCGTCGTCCAACGGGCGTTCAGTCATTGCATCCATCGAGGGAGGAGGCGGACACTCGGCCGCGACCTCGGGGGCAGGATTGGCGGGGTGGGGAGGTGTTGCAGCCGTCTCGGCAACGGGGACGGCGTCAACGGACACGTCGGCGTTCGGCGCCGGTTGCTCGACGGCGGGCGCGGGCGCGGGGACTGCGACCACCCCGATTTGGCTGCCAGCGCCGACCCGGTGGAGCACGGCGCGCTGGTTGCCGAACTGCACCTCGGCGAAACCGGCGGTCAGCGCCTCGTTGCGGACATCCGCAAACAGCGGCGCGCTGAGGTCGCGGATGCCGAACAGATTCCGTCCGGCTGTGCTGATGCCGGCGAACTCGCCCTGAGCGGTGAAGGCGATCAGCGCCAGACTGCTGTTCTCGACAAGCCGCCTCAGGCGTTCCGTCAGTGGCCAGCTGCGTCCGTTGTTGTCGGTGCTGGTGATCAGGACGGCGCGCTTGCCGTCCGGCAGGTCGATCATCGCGCAACCGCACGTCGCAAGCGCGCCGAGCGGCGCGCCGAAGCCGCGCAGGCGCTCGAGCCGGAGGGCGCCGTTTTCCGGCAGCCGGCGCGCCAGCTGAGCCACTTGACGACGGTGCTGATCGGCTGGTCCGAACCTCTTGTTGACCAGGGCCCAGCTGTTGGCTGCACCGAGAGCCCGCGCAGCCATGGCATTGGCCCACAATACGCGACTGCCGTCCGCCGACCACAGCCATGCCGGCAGGCTGCCCGCGGCATGGACGGCCAGCCGGGGGTCGCTCAAGGCCTGCAACTCGAAATCGGCGTGGTTCATGGCGCGACGACGGCGGGGGCTCTCATGACGTGGATCGGCGCCGCAACGGCAGCGTTAAGAATTCGTTACTATCGCGCATGTTGCCGCTCGAGGTCCACGGCCGGGCCGAGATCCTGGCGTGCTAAAGCTTGGATAACCTTAATGTGTTCCCACCGCGCCCATTGTCGGGACATCAGTTTGCTCTGGGGCGTCCGCTGCCCTGCTACAAGATTGGCGACGCGGGTGGAGCATGGGCCGACCGATGGCAGTGGCCACGTCCCGCTGTTCGGCGGGTTGCAGGCGCTGAAGCCATCCGAAAAGGGCGATCGATCGAGCATACACTGAAAATCCGAATCCGGCGGAGTTCCTGATTGTGGAATTTTCATTGCGTTGCACAAATTCGACACGATATAGCTCTACGCGAGGTTGTTGCTACCTCCCAGGGGCGGTTCCTCTGCGTGATCCGAAGTGACGCCCGATTGCCGGGCCGGTCCAACGTCAATGTTCGAAGGATGCATGCCATGACCAATGCCACCGATCCTTTCTCAGCGTCCATCATCCCGTTCGAGGTTCCCGAGCAGGTTCGCGCGCTCGCCGAAAAAGGCGTGTCACAGGCCCGCGAAAACTATGCAAAATTCAAGGATGCGGCCGAGACCCACAATTCGGCCATCGAGGCGTTTTTCGCCAACGCAAGCAAGGGCGCTGGCACCTATTCGTCCAAGGTCATGGAGTTCACCAAGGCGAATACGACCGCTTCGCTCGACTTCGCTCAGGAGCTGTTCGGCGTGAAGTCGCCGTCCGAGGCGCTGGAGCTGTGGACCGGTTTCGTCCGCAAGCAGTTCGAGACGTTCACCGGTCAGGCCAAGGAACTCGCCGAGCTCGGCCAGAAGGTCGCGACCGAGACCGTGGAGCCGATCAAGGAAAGCGCCACCAAGCTGTTCAAGACCGCAGCCTGAGGTCGGCGCCTTGTCCGCAGAGCGCGCGGCATGGCCGGGCGCTCCCGGAACGTCCATTTCTGCTCTTCTGGGGCTCGCAAATTTGCCGTTTGCGAGCTCGATTTTTTGAGGACCCGTCTCGGGCTGGTCCAATGGGGCGAAACAAAACGGTGGTATTGCGCGCGACTTTATCCGTTCTCGGCCTTGCCAAATTCGCGCGTTGCACCTAGTTTCCGGCCCGTTCGGCGCCCCTTGCGGGGGGCGTCATGACGGATGCAGTTGTAGCTCAGTTGGTTAGAGCGCCTGTCTGTGGAACAGGAGGTCGGTGGTTCGAGCCCACCCAACTGTACCAATGAAATCAGAGACTTGTGCCAAGGGCAGCTCACTGATTGTCCGGGCTAGCTACCATCTAGCAACCACAGGCGAGCAAAGCGTCGCCGTTGCAAAGTCTGTCGGAAAAAAGTTGCGGAGACATGATCCGCGGTTCGCAGCACCGCGCGGTCGGCGGCATATGAGTTCCGAAACCGCAATTGCGGGATGGCACGACGGCGGGCAGTGACGTCTCCGGGTTGCAATCGCCCCAGCTATTTCGTGTTCACCACAAACTCGAGCCTCTGGTCTTGGCCGGAGTTGGTGAATCGGTCTCTTGGTCGCCATCCGACCGGATCTGCGATCCAGCGGCTGACCTCAGATTCATGCCAGCCGGTTCCGTTGCTGCTGATCTTGAGCTGGGCAGGGAATGTGCCCTCGGCGATCTTGCGGTAGATGGTGGACCGGGACAGCCCGGTCCTGGCGAGGACTGTTTTCAACCTGATGATACGGTCTGGCTCGCGCATGGCCGTGATGCCCCTCGCTGGTCGCTTCTGGCGTCTTGTGAGACCAGAGAGGCCAAACAGGTGCGGGCGGACAATAGGACCTCGTGCGTTGCCGGGTGTGGCGTAGAGCCGGCGGCAAATAGGATGGGTTAAATTCCGAGGCCCCGGCCTCTGCCGAGATCGATGCCATGGACAAAGGCCAGATCGTGGCCGAGGCGGCGGCCTGATTCGAACGCGATGCCGAGGTCGTTCTTGCGGCCGGCGAGGATGGATTCCAGTTGCGGATCGCGCTCGAGGCTTTTCGCCATATCGCCCATCGCCGAGCGCGTGGCCTTGTAGCCGGACATGTCGCCGGCCTGATACTGGCGCTGGCTGGTCTGGTCGAGCTTCCGCCATCGCTCAACGAAGTGGTCGGCACGACGGCCCAGATCGTTGCGGACTGCGGTCTCGAGCTGGAGCGCGCGGATTGCGCGATTGACCCGGCCGTCCGCCGCTTCGCGGGCGAGCTCCGGGGTCTTCTTATAGGCGGCCTCGGCGTCGTGCGAGCCAAAGGGGCGCATCTCTTCGAAGGCTCGGCGGGCTTTCTGCAGCTCATTCACCTGCTCGAGACTCGCTCTGTCGCCCGTCTCCTGCGCCTTGAAGATCGCGTCCACCGCACGGGCATGGCGCACGAGAGCACGGGTCCTTAACTGACGCGCTTCGGCTTCCGGATCTTGCGCCACGTTCGTCGCCGCCAATTCGGCTTCGCCGCGGTCGGCTGCCGTACCGCTGCCTTCCCTTTCGGGACGCGCCAACTCAGGCCTTCGTGCGCCATCCCGATCGGGCACATCTACAGTGCCGCGAAGGCCGTCGATTATGTCCCGCAGCTTTTCCGGCACGATCGTACGCACGATCTCGGCCACGCGCTCGCGGAAGGTGATCCCGCGCCGCTCGGCGTAGCTCTGGACCGGATCGGCCAACTCGTAATCCGAGGCCATATCCTTGGCGCGATCGCGCGACAGGGCGTGTGTGAGACGATCTGCAGTGGCAAAATCGTCCCGGCCATAGTGCAGGTCCACGCCGTCGCGATGTCGCGATAGGGCGACGTAGCTGCTGTGGGCGTCCAAGCCGGGCGTCGCGAATACATGGACGCGGTCGACCGTCATGCCCTGCGCCTTGTGGATCGTCGCGGCATAGCCATGGTCGATCCGGTTGTAATCCTTGAGGTCGAAGCGCACGGACCGGCCATCGTCGGTCTGCACGGCCATGGATTGCGCGCTGACCTGCTCGATGGTTCCGAGCGTGCCGTTCTTCACGCCAAGGCCGCGCTCGTTCTGCAGGAACATGACCCGGTCTCCGCTCGCGAAGCTTCTCGCGCCGCGCTCGACTGTCACACGCACCTCGTCGCCGAGATCGCCGGCGGCCCGCATCCGCTCGCGCGCTGTTTCGTTCAGCGCCCGAACCTCGTCGTTGGTGTGGGTGAGGATGATCCGGCTGCGATCCCGCGACGCCCGCCGCTCGCGGTCCCAGCGCTCGATCAGATCGCCGCGAGCCTGATCGCGACTCTCGGCCTCATGCACCATGCCGCGGGCGCGGTAAGCTCCGAGCGCGTGACCCACTTTGCCGGCCGCCAGATCGCGCGTGGCGTCGCGCTGCCAGTCCTGCCTCTGACGGCGCACCTCGCCGATTTCCGCCCCGCCGTGACGCTCATGGATCGATCGGAAGGCAGCACCCGCTTCGATCGCCTGCAGCTGTTGCGGATCGCCAACCAGCACCACCTTTGCGCCCGCGTCGGCCGCATGGGACAGCACGCGCTCAAGCTGACGCGTGCCGACCATCCCGGCCTCGTCGATCACCAGCACATCGCTCGATTTGAGCAGGTCACGACCTTGTTCCCAGCCATGCTCCAGGCTGGCGATCGTGCGCGACACAATGCTCGATTCGCTTTGAAGATTTTCCGCGGCAATGCCGGACAGCGCCACGCCCCGGACCTCGAAGCCGGCCGCTTCCCAGGCCTCCCGCGCCACCCCCAGCATCGCGCTCTTTCCTGTCCCGGCATGGCCGACAACGACGCCGAGACCGTGTCCGTCAGTGATATGCGCCAGCGCCTCGGCCTGCTCGGACGACAGCACCAGGCCGCGCGCTTCCGCGCGTGCCAAAGAGGCCCTGCGAGCCGCGTCGCGGACCTCATGGTGCTCCCTGTCCGCCATCCGTTCAGCAGCCCGGTGCAGACGCTGTTCCACCTCGATCATTCCGCGGGTGGTGAACCGGTTCTCGCCGCGGGCATCCTTACCCAGCTCGATCAGATCGGGCGATGCCTGCATTGCGCCCAGCACCTGATTGAACTGGTCGAGCCCGTCGCTGTGACGGTGCGCGAACTTCGCCAGGTCGCGGCGCGTGAAGGTCGATTGCTGCTGGGTGATTGCCTCCAGTCCAAGGGAGGGATCGGCAATGATCCGCGCGCCATTGTTCCGCGCGATCTCGCGGTGCATCTCGGCCCGGTCGGCCTCAACCCCTTCGCCTGCGACGCCCCGAACTTCGATCCGTTTCGCCGGCGCGCCAATCTGGCTTTGCGGCTCAAGCTGGATGCCCTGGGCTTCCAGACTGCGATGGTCGATCCGCGCGTCGATATCGAGCGCGGCCAGCCGCTCATTGGCGAGCTCCGCCCAGCGTTCGCGCCAGCGCTCGACCATCTCGGTGCGGTTCCAGTCTCGCACCTTGTGGCCAAAGCCGTTCTCGTCGACCGAGCGCATGGTCAGCATGACATGGGCATGGGGCTTGGGCATGCCATCCTCGGCCCTGTCCCAATGCACGTTGAGATCGGCGATCATGCCGAGACCGACAAACTCACTCCGAACGAAGTCCCGGGCGAGCTCGATGCCCTGCGCCTCAGTCATTTCGCGCGGAAGCGCGAACTCGACCTCCCGAGCCAACTGGGCATCTTTCCGGACTTCGACCGCTTCGACAGCATTCCAAAGCCGCCCCCGGTCGCTCCAGACTTCCGGCGCACTCTCCGGTAGCATCACCTCGGAATGAACGACTCCACGCTTGCCGGAAAAATCCTGATCACGGCCAAGCCGCTCGTCGAGCAGCCGCGAGGCTGAACGGTAAGCCGCCGCAGCCACCGCACTGCTTCCGGCCTTCCGGCCAATGACCTTGACGTGAAGATGATAGATCGCCATCGCGACCCAATCACTGGCACAGCGAAGCGCACGTCGGAACGACGTATAAGCGCGCCCTCCCTCGAAAAAATCTCGGGAGGGATTACACCGTCTCAGCCCGTCCTGATGACCCTACAGCATTGTCCCGGGTGCCCAGCTATCATTTCTCCATCAACACCCATGGAGACGACGATGCGCAAACCAAGGGACTTTGATGCGGACCTGAAGGCACTCGAAGACAAGGCGCGCGGGCTGAAAAATCGCAAGGTGCGGCAGCTCGGCGAGCTCGTTATCGCTACGGGAGCGGATGCTCTTAGTGCCGATGAATTGGCCGGCGCGCTGATCCTGCTGGCGAGGGGCTGCGTTTTTTCAAAGCCGGTCGCGGCGAAATGCTCCAGCAACTGACCGCAACATGGATGGCGCTCCGGCGCAACCAAGCGGCGCTCAACCGGGATCAGGCCGCAAGGGCCCGGCATGACGTGCGCTCTTGGCAAGTCGAGCGCCGCAAGCGCACGCGGCATCTCATCGAATTGGGTGGTCTTGTCGTCAAAGCTCGTGTTGTGGACCTGACCAATGATGATCACGTCACCATTTTCGGCGCATTGCTTTGGATCGCCGACAAGCTCAAAGGCGATCAGCGCGAACAGGCGCAAGCGCTTTGGGTGGCAAAGGGGAAGCAAGCGTTCGAGGCGGAGTCTGCGACACACGACAAGAACGACTAAAGTGGTCGGGCACCTCGTCCTTCTCCGGATGCCAGAATAGGTCGTCAACACGCTGGCCGAAACCATAAGCCGTCACGTCTGCGCAGAGGATCATCGCCGTTGGCCGTCAGCCGATCACGCAGACCGGATGCTCCGCCAACGCTTCATCCGGTCGACTCTCGCGTCCCGTAGCAAGCGCTGAAACTCTCCCCGCTTGACTGCCAGTATCCGGGCCGCGCAATTGGCGGCCGCCCGATGTGAGCTTAAGCCGGCGATGGGCCAGGGCGGCAGCGCTCCTCGGCGCTCCGGCAATCCAGCGGCGACCACCAGCTTGATCATGCGGTCGGCGGCCTCGACGAGGATCGGGCTGGTGTTCTTCATCGTCCGACAAGCGCGCCGAAGTTGCGCTCCGACAAACAGGCGCACGTCAGGGGATGGTAGCGTGTTCCCAACTGAGGACGGGCTTCCGATGGCGATCGAATTCGCGGACTTGGTGGACGAGGTGATGCGGTCGTACCCGCAGACGATCGGCGTGTTCCTGGCTTTCAACATGCGTTGCGTGGGATGTCCGATCGCCTGTTTCCACAGCGTGGAGGATGCATGCCGCGAGCACGGCGTCGATCCCCGCCGGTTCATGGCGGCGCTGAAGGATGCCGCCGGTGAAGGCCACGCTCCGAGGTGAATATCGCCGTCGAGACATGCGGCAGGCCAAAAAGGGCCGGCCGTGATGCGAGGGGGGACGTAGCATGACTATGCCGTCACAGGCCGATCTGGAGATCGTGGCGAAAATGCCGGTCTTCCGCGCGCTCGCACCGGGCACGCTGCGGACGCTGCTCGCGGAGGCGAGCGTGCTGAATTTCCGTCACGGCAAGACGCTGTTCAGGCAGGGCGAGCCGGCCATCGCCGTGTTCGCGATCCTGAGCGGCTGGGTGAAGCTGTACCGCGTGACGCCGACCGGCGACGAGGCGGTGCTCAACGTGCTGACACACGATGACTGCTTGGCTGATGCCATGACCTTCGCCGGCGGCATCCATGCGGCATCGGCCAGTGTGGTTTCGGCGGCGCGCATCCTGTTCATCCCGGCCGACCACGTCGTCCACTGCGTCCGCCAGACGCCTGCATTGGCGGTGGCGATGATGACGGCGTCGGCGCAGCAACTGCAGAGCCTCTCGCAGCGCGTCGAACAGCTCACGGTGTTCAGCGCGACGCAGCGTGTCGCCGATTTCCTCGCCGCCCTTGCGCCCTGCGTCAACGGCGCCTGCACCATCGCGCTGCCTTATGACAAGTCGCTGATCGCCGGCTATCTCGGGCTCAAGCCGGAGTCGCTGTCGCGGGTGTTCGCCAAACTGCGCCGTATCGGCGTCGACGTGCAAGCGTCGAAGGTTCGGATCGAGGATATCGCACGGCTGCGGCGGCTGGTGCTCTGCGATCGCATCGGACCGCGCGACCGCGAGGCGCGATTGCACGAACCGACGCTGCGGCAAAGCCTCGAAGCCAAACCGGTCGGCGGTTCGAACGGCAAGTCGATCAGGGTGTGAGCAGGGCGCGCAGCAGCGGCATGATCCGGGTGCGCCACGCTGCGTCGCCGAAGCCCTGTGCGAGCACCTGGCGATCGGCGATCACGAGCCACAGCGGCACGCCGTCGCTGCGCTTGAGCCGGTCGCGATAGGGCCGCAGGTCCGCTGACCAGTTGTCGTCGCTCAGAATCTCGGCGAGATGCGCAGACCGCACCTCCCGATATGTGAGCCCCCTGAATGCCCCTGAGCTGATCGAGGTGGCGTCCTTGCCGCTGCGCCAGGCGCGGCACGGGGCACAGTCGTCGGCGCCGACATAGAGCAGCATCACCTGCTGCCGCGGTGTCGACGGACGCGGTGAGATGGTTACTAAGCCGAACAGCACGGCGCCGGCCAACACCAGCAGCGCCGCGCGCTGCATCACGCGCGCCGGCACATCGCCTGAAGAGCCTGTGGTCATACCCGCAATTATTTCGCTCGTTGCGGTGCACTGCCTTAACCGCGGTCAAGGATGCGAGCTGAGCGACGATGCATTTTTACCAAAGGTTCACGACAAGGAATCGTCCAATGGCAACAAGCACCGGCGACGGCGCGCAGCATGACGATGACGGCAAGCGCGTGCCGGCGATGCAGCGCATTCTCGACAATCCATTCTTGTTGTTGTTCCTTGGCGTGACGCTGCCCGTCGTCCTCTACGTCATCTGGGGCGTGATGGAAGTCGCCTCGATCCCCCTCGCGAAATGACGCAACCACATGCGTCCGGCTCGGCCGGAGGCAGGCGCGCGCATGCAAGGAGAACCGCCATGGCTGTGACACCGCCCGAACGACGCATCTGGTGGAACGAGCCCATCGAAAAGGTCGAGCTGGCCTGGATCGTCGTCGCCTTCCTGTGGGGGCTGTTCATGTTCGTATTCATGATCGCCTGGCACTTCATCGGCCAGCAGAACCTCAGCAAGGAGGCCTATCGCATCGCGCCGTCGGCCTACGAGGAGAAAGTCGAGGCATTCGCCAGGAAGTACCAGGTGCGCGAAGAGCAGGGCATTCCGGTGGTCAAGCCGCCGCCGGGTGGCGACGTCTATCTGCTCGGGCGGCTCTGGCAATGGTGGCCGGTCCTCGAGCTGGAGCGCGGCGTCAGCTATCGCATCCATCTGTCGTCGCTCGACTGGCAGCACGGTTTCTCGTTGCAGCCGACCAACATCAACATCCAGGTTCATCCCGGCTACGAGCACGTACTGTCGCTGACGCCGACCGACAGCGGCCAGTTCGGCATCGTCTGTAACGAATTCTGCGGCATCGGCCACCACACCATGACCGGCAAGATCTACGTCGTCGATCAGAAGAAGGCGGTAGCCGGATCCAAGGATGTCGGATCGCGGCCGGCTCAGGAGAGATGAATCATGACCGCTGAAACCGTCATCGGCGCGGTGCCTGCCGGGGCCGAATTCCGCACCTGCCAATATACCGGGTTGAAGGTCGATACCGCCGCACAGGCGCTGATCAAGGCGAACGCGGTGGCGGCCGTGGTGTTTCTGGCCATCGGGGGCATCATGGGCCTGCTGGTGGCGCTGACGCGCTGGCCAGCCGTGCACCTGCTGCCGGCCGACTGGTTCTACCTGATCCTGACCGGGCACGGCGCCAACGTGCTGCTGTTCTGGATCATCTTCTTCGAGATGGCCATCCTGTATTTCGCTTCCGCGATCCTGCTGAATTGCCGGCTGGCGACGCCGAAGCTCGCCTGGCTCGGCTTCGTCCTGATGGTGGTCGGCGCGCTCGCGACGAACGTCGCGGTGCTGCAGGGCGACTCAAGCGTGATGTTCACCTCCTATCCGCCGATGCAGGCCAAGCCGCACTTCTATCTCGGCATCATCCTGTTCGCGATCGGCGCGCTGATCGGCTGCGGCATCTTCTTTGCGACGCTCGTGATCGCGCGTGAGGAGCGCACCTACGAAGGTTCCATCCCACTGGTGACCTTCGGGGCACTCACGGCTGCGATCATCGCCGTATTCACCATCGCCTCCGGCGCGATCATCCTGATCCCGACCTGGCTGTGGTCGCTCGGCCTGATCTCCGACATCGATCCCCTGATGTACAAGGTGGTGTGGTGGGCGATGGGCCACTCGTCGCAGCAGATCAACGTCTCGGCCCACGTCTCGCTGTGGTACCTGACGGCGGCTCTGCTGGTCGGCGCCAAGCCGCTGAGTGAGAAGGTCAGCCGCACCGCCTTCCTGATGTACATCCTGTTCCTGCAGCTTGCTTCGGCGCACCATCTGCTGGCGGAGCCGGGCCTCGATGCGAGCTGGAAGATCGTCAATACCAGCTACATGATGTATCTGGCGGTGATGGGCTCGATGGTGCACGGATTGACCGTGCCCGGCGCGATCGAGGCGGCGCAGCGTCGCAACGGCTATGATCACGGCGCGTTCGAGTGGCTGCGCAAGGCGCCGTGGGGCCACCCGGGGTTCTCCGGCATGTTCCTGTCGCTGGTGTTCTTCGGCTTCATCGGCGGCATATCCGGCGTCGTGCTCGGCACCGAGCAGCTCAACGTGCTCATGCACAATACGATCTACGTTCCCGGCCATTTCCATGGCACGGTCGTCGCCGGCACCACGCTCGCCTTCATGGCCGCGACCTATCTGGTGCTGCCGCTGGTCTTCCAGCGCGAGATCATCTGGCCGAGGCTGGCCCGCCTGCAACCCTATCTGTTCGGCATCGGTGCGGCCGGCATCTCGCTGTTCATGATGGGCGCCGGCACGCTCGGCGTGGCGCGGCGGCACTGGGACATCACCTTCAGCGACGCCAACCTGTCGTTCGCCTATTCCGCCGGCGCGTTCCTGATGATGGGGCTCAACGGCATCTTTGCGGTCGTCGCCGCGCTCGGCGGCGCCCTGTTCGTGCTCATCGTCGTCGGGACGGTGCTGTTCGGGGAGAAGATCGTCGGCGGCCACCGGCTGACCTTCCCGCTGTTCGCCGGCGGCGGCGCGGTGGCCTCGCACTACGGCAGCGAGCGCGCGCCGAAGCTGACCGGCACGGTGATCCTGGTCTCGATCTTCTTCGTCTCGTTTGTCCTCTACTACTTCATCAACTGGAAATATCTGTCGGAGCTCTGGCTGTTCCGCTGACGGCCACGACGCGGAGGAGAAGCGCGATGCGCGCGGTCACCATGGCGATCTCGCTGTTGAAGTTGAGGATCGGTGTCGCGATCGCCGCGAGCGCGATCGCGGGCGCCGCCGTTGCTCATGGTCCTGCGCTTGGCGGGTGGCAGAACGCAGGCCTGATCGTGGCCGTCCTGGGCGCATCGGGCGCGGCCGGCGCGTTCAACCATTACTATGAACGCGATCTCGACCGCCTGATGCAGCGGACTTGCCGGCGGCCGTTTGCAAGCGGCCTGTTCAAGGCCAGTCCCTGGTGGCCGGCCGGATTCCTGGCGCTGCTCGCGGTGTCTCTTGCGCTGGCATCCTTGTCGGCGGGCCATGTCGCCGCCGGCTACCTGTTCCTCGGCGCGTTCACCTACGGCATCGTCTATACGGTGTGGCTGAAGCGGCGCTCGACCTGGAACATTGTCGTCGGCGGACTCGCCGGCAGCTTCGCGGTGCTGGCGGGCGCTGCCGCCGTTGATCCCGCGCCGCAGGTGATCTCAACGGTGCTGGCGGTGGTGCTGTTCCTGTGGACGCCGCCGCATTTCTGGAGCCTCGCTGCGGCCAAGGGTGACGACTATGCACGGGCCTCTGTGCCGATGCTGCCGGTCATGGTTCCGGCCCGCGCGTGGACGCGGGCAATCCTGGGCTACGCCCTCCTGTTGGCGGTGGCATCCCTGATTCCGGCGTGGTTCGGAGCTGGACTCATCTACAGCGCCGGTGCCGCATCCGGTGGCGGCTATTTCGTCTGGTGCAGCGTCCGGCTCTACCGTGAGCCGTCGAAGGCCAACGCGATCCGGAACTTCCTGGCTTCACTGATCCAGCTGTCCTTGCTCGTCGGCGGAGCGCTGCTGTCGAGCGCCGCCCGGATGCTGACATGAGGCGATGGTCCGGCACGTCAGCGCTGCTCGCGGTCGCGCTGGCATTCATGGTGGTGCGAGCGTCGGCGACGGAGCGTGACCTGCTGGACCCGGCCAGCGTGATGGCGCAGGGCCGGCAGGCGATCGGCCGGACGATCGGCGACCATGTTCTGATCGATGCCGCCGGCAAGCCGCTCGCCTTGCGCGACTATCGCGGCAAGCCGCTGGTGATCAGCCTCGTCTATACGTCCTGCAGCTCGGTCTGTCCGGCGACGACGCAGCACATGATCGATGCGGTCACCGAAGCAGGGCGGGTGTTCGGTTCGGATCGCTTCGCCGTCCTCACGGTCGGCTTCGATGCGCGCAACGACACGCCGGCGCGTCTGACGCAATTCGCAGCGACACAGGGTATCAAGCTGCCGAACTGGCGGCTGGCCTCCGGCAGCGCCGCGACGATTGCGGCATTGCTGGACGATCTCGGCTTCAGCTTTCGCGCCGCCGCGGGCGGCTTCGATCATCCGGCGCAGACCACCATCGTCGATCGGGACGGCAGGGTGTACCGCCACGTCTATGGCGACGAGTTTCCGCTGCAGATGTTCATGGAGCCGATGAAGGACGTGGTGTTCGGCACGGCGACGTCGTTCTCGTTTGCCGGTATCGCCGACCGGATCAGGTTCATCTGCACGGCCTACGATCCCGGTCTGCGGCGGTACCGCATTGACTACGGACTCGTGCTGGGCGGCACGATGGGCGCGCTGTCCCTCGTTGTAATGGCGGGACTGATCGCGCGCGAATGGCTGCGCTCGGCGCGGCTGAGCGACGCCGGAAAGGGACCGCGAGGAGCGTCGTGAACAGTCTGCTCCGTCGAATGCTTCAACGATGCTTTGCGACGATCGAATTGCCGTTCGAGCGGCTGTTCGGCGCAGCGTTCAATCCGCTGGCGCAGCTCGGCGCGCTCGGCTACTTCTTCTTCTGGATCGTTGCGGTCAGCGGCATCTATCTGTTCATCTTCTTCGACACCGGCATCGAACGCGCCTATCAGTCGGTCGAAAGCATCACCCGTGAGCATTGGCTGCACGCTGGCGTGATGCGCAGCTTTCACCGCTACGCGTCCGACCTCATGGTGGTGACGGCGGTCATGCACCTGCTGCGTGAGTTTGCCTATGACCGCTATCGCGGCGTCCGCTGGTTCTCCTGGTTCACCGGGCTGCCGATCATCTGGCGCTGCTGTATGCGTCGGGGATCACCGGCTACTGGCTGGTGTGGGACCGGCTGGCGCAATATGTCGCTATCGTATCGTCGGAGCTGCTGGACTGGCTGCCGATCTTCGGCGAGCCGATCGCACGCAACTTCGTGTCGACGGGGACGCTGACGAGCCGCTTCTTCTCGCTGATGGTGTTCATGCACGTGGCGGTGCCGCTGTTCCTGCTGTTCATCATGTGGGTGCACATCCTGCGCATCTCGCGACCCAAGGTGAACCCGCCGCGAGCGTTGGCCGTGATGTCGCTGGCGGCACTCCTCATCGTCGCCATCGCCAATCCGGCCACGTCGCAGGGGCAGGCCGATCTCGCCAGGGTCCCGGACGGAATCGGCATCGACTGGCTGTACCTGCCGCTCTATCCATTTAGCAATGTCTGGAGCTACGGATCGGTCTGGACCCTGCTCGGTGCGTTCTCCCTCATGGTCGCCCTGATGCCCTGGCTGCCGCCGTTGCGCCGGGAGCGCGCGCGGCCCAGGTCGACCTCGCCCATTGCAACGGTTGCGCCCGCTGTGCCGAAGACTGCCCGTATGAGGCGATCAGGATGGTCGGCCGCAGCGACGGTCTGCCGTTCCCGACGGAGGCGCGGGTCGATCCTTCGCTGTGCGTCGCCTGCGGGATCTGCATGGGCGCATGCCCATCCTCGACGCCGTTCCGCCGCTCCGAGGAGCTGGTGACCGGGATCGATCTGCCGGACTATTCGCTGAAAGCGCTGCGCCAGCGTGTTCTCGATGTCGCGCGTAGTCTTCACGGTCCCGCGCGCGTCATGGTTCTCGCCTGCGCGCACGGCGGTGCAGGCGATCGTAATGGCGCCGTCATCCTGCCCTGCGTCGCGATGGCCCCTCCGTCGCTGATCGATTTCATCCTGAGCCGGGATCTCGCCGACGGCGTGCTGGTTGCGGGCTGCGCCGAGAGCGCCTGTTACAACCGTCTCGGTGTCAGATGGACCGAGCAGCGCTTTGCCGCGCAGCGCGATCCCTATCTGCGCGCCCGCGTTCCGCGTGAGCGCATCGCGACGATCTGGGCCTCGTCGGCCTCGGCGGGGCAGGTCGAGGCCGACCTCGAGGCCTTCGCAGATCGGCTGCGGGTGCTGCCGCCGAAGCCGCTACGGTCGCCGTTGCCGGTGAGTGCGCCGTCGCGCGCAGAGGCCCGGAAGGATGTCGTGCACGGGAGCGGCACATGAGTTCGGCTGCGCGCCATGTTGCCCAATTCCTGGTGGTGCTGGCCGTGATGGCCGCGGCGGCCTGGCTGTCCGCTGCGCCGGCCTGGCGAACGCTGCCGGCCGGTTCGGCCGTGCTGCTCTTGACCTTCGTGCATGGCGCCGATCGAAGCGGCGAGTGCCGGCGCCTGACCGCGGAGGAGATCGCCAGGCTGCCGCCGAACATGCGCCGGGTGCAGGATTGCCCGCGCGGGCGCCGGCCGGTTCAGGTCGAACTCGATGTCGACGGCCGCGCCCTCTACCGGGCCGAGCTCGCCCCGACCGGGATTGCCGGGGACGGTCCCTCTCGCGTCTATCAGCGCTTCGTCATGACGGCGGGAAGTCATGACGTCGCGGTGCGCATGCGCGATACGCCGCGGGCGGAGGGCTTCGATCACGAGCGCCGCGAGACCGTCGCGATGGCCCCGGGACAACTGCTCGTCGTCGACTACCGGCCCGAGGCCGGCGGCTTCGTGTTCCGGTGAGGAGGGGACCATGAGCCTGTTGCACTGGGAAGCGCGCTACAGCGTCGGCATCGCCGCGGTCGACCATGAACATCAGGACCTGATCGCGCTGATCAATCGCCTCTACGAGGCCGCAGTCGCGCAGGGCGACAGGCAGGCAATGGTCGGCTTCTTCGGCGATTTGTTCAAAGCGATCTCGAGCCATTTCGCGCTGGAGGAACGGCTGATGCGCGAGCGCAACTACGATCATCTGGCGCAGCACAAGGCCGACCATGAGCGGCTGCTCGACGAGATCAGGGACATCATGGACGATGTCGAAGGCGAAAATCACTTCGACGCCGCCGAACTGGCCAGGCGGCTCGATGCCTGGTTCTCGCGCCATTTCGAGACCCACGACGCGCGGCTTCACCACGCGTTCGGTCCGCATTGACACCGAACACGACGTTCTCGATTGCATTCACCATGGAGACGAAAAGATGATGAAGCGAGTGATCATGATCGGCCTGGCCTGCGCCGCGAGCATCGCGGGCCCTGCGCATGCGCAGGATCTTGCGGCGGGCGCGACCTCATTCAAGAAGTGCGGGCCCTGCCACGATGTCGGGCCGACCGGAAAGAACAAGGTCGGTCCGGTGCTCAACGGCCTCGATGGCCGCAAATCGGGGACCGTGGCGGGCTATAATTATTCCGACGCCAACAAGGCGTCCGGTGTGACCTGGAACGAGGAGAGCTTCCTCGACTACATCAAGGACCCCAAGGCCAAGATCCCGGGCACGAAGATGACCTTCGCCGGCATCAAAAACGAGGTCGAGGCCAAGGCACTGTGGGCCTATCTCCAGCAGTACGACGCGGACGGCAAGACGAAATAGCGCAGCCCTGCCGGATACCGTGTTTCTAGATGCGTACCGGCGGCGCCGTATCGCCGCCGGTCGCACGGGGCCAGTGATGTTCCTGGCCCGCGGCATCCAGCGCCCAAATCGAAGCGTCTGGAAACGCTTGTGAGGCGGCCACGAGCTCTTTACGCGACGCCGCGATGAAGAACGCGGTCGAGAGCGCGTCGGCAATCGCGGCCGAGGGATGGTGCACGGTCATGCGTCGCCAATGCCCCGCGCTGCGGCCGGTGCGCGGGTCGAACAGGTGGTGCGCGGCGCCGTGTGCGCCGAGCACGCAGCCGATGCCCTCCGATGTCGCCAGAGCGCCGCCGCCGAGCGCGAGCGGTGCGGACGGGCTGCGGCTCACCAGCCACGGCGATCCGTCGCGTTGCGGCCCCAAAGCGCGCTGCTCGCCGAGATCGACGAGCACATGGCCGAAGCCGCGCGCCATGAGCAGCTGGGCGATCCGGTCGGTGACGTAGCCCTGGCCGAGCCCGTTCAACGTCAGGCGCTGACCGTCTCCAATCCGGATGGTGCCGTCGTCCTGGCTAACCCGCCTCCAGTCCACCGCGCTGCGGGCCTGAGCGATGATCGGCTCCGGAGGCAGACCGTCGTCCGGATGACGCGTGAACCAGTCGACATGGGCCTCCCACAACGGCTGCACGGTCGGATCGAACAATCCGCGCGTCGCCGCGGCGACCTGCAGCGCCAGTCCGATCGCGCGCCGCAGATCGCCGCTCGGCGTAGCCAGAACCCCGGCACGGTTGAGGACGCTGAGCTCCGAAGCCGATCGAAACAGGCTGAGGGCTCCTTCGAGCCGGTCGATCTCGGACTCGACGAGACGGCAAGTGCTGCGCGCTTCGCTCTCGGCGACGTCGCTGAACAGGATCGTCGCGTCGGCGCCCATGGCAATGCCGTGCCAGGCGAAATTAGCCCGCGCGGGCCGCGTGGCCGGGCCGGCGATCGCGGCGCAGGCCCCGCCTGCAAGGATCCTGATGGCGCGCCGTCGCGTGGGTCGGGGTTCGGTCACGAGGCCGCTCCGTGATTCGGCTGCGCTGCTGTCGCGGGCTTTGTCGGCAGCGGCTGACGGCGCTGCGCGCGCTTCTTCAGATGCAGGCAGATGTCCTGATCGAAGTAGTTGGCCTGGCATTTGAGGCAGTAGATGCACTCGTTGGGATTGATCTGCCCTAGCGGATGAATCGCCTGGACGGTGCAGCGCCTGGCGCAGACATGGCATTCGCCGCCGCATTCGCGGTAGCGCTTCAGCCATTCGAACATCCGGATGCGCGCCGGTATAGCCAGCGCCGCGCCGAGCGGGCACAAATAGCGGCAGTAGAAGCGTTCGATGAAAAGTCCGGCGCCGAGCAGGATGAGCGCATAGACCACGAACGGCCATTCGCGCATCAGCTTCATCGTGATCGTGGTCTTGAACGGCTCGATCTCGGCGACCGTGAACGCAGCCAGGATCGACCGGAAGGAAATGGCGAGGATGGCGACGAAGCCGATATATTTGATCATCCACATCCGCTCGTGCAGTCCGAACGGCAGCTCGATCTGCTTGACGCCGATGCGGCGGGCGAGATGATTCGACAGCTCCTGCAGCGAGCCGAACGGGCACAGCCAGCCGCAGAACACGCCGCGTCCCCAGAACAGCATGCTGATGGCGACGAAGCTCCACAGCAGGAACACCAGGGGATCGAGCAGGAACAGTTCCCAGCGGAAGCCGGACAGCAGGGCGTGAAGGAAGGTGAGCACGTTCACGACCGAGAGCTGCGCGTTGGCGATCAGGCCGAGGAAGACGAAGGTCAGCAGCAGAAAGCCGGCGCGCAGGCGATAGTAGAATTGGCCGTGAGCGGTGACCGTATCCTGGAAGACCAGCAGCGCGGCCAGCGCGAGCAACATGCCGCTGAGGACGCCGATCTCGTAGCGGCGACTCCACCAGATGTCCTGCCACACGGCTGTCGACGCCTGAGCCGCCGGCGGGGCCGCCGACGTAGCGGGAGGAGGAGCGGGCGGCGCGATCAGGTAGCGCTCCGGGATGCGATAATCGACCGACACGATGGCGGGGCCGCTCGATGCTGACGCGCCGAGGTCGAGATCGAGCCGGAACGGCCGCATCGGATCGAAGCCGCTCCCGTGTGCGATCCGGAACACCGCAATCTCACGCAGCTCGGGCGCACCCGCCGCATGCAGCGACTCCACGGCGGAATGATCGGCGGCCTTTAGGGCGAACGTGCGGCTGCCCTGGACCAGCTCGATCCGCTCGAACGTGCCAGTCTGGCGCCATGCCGTGCCCTTGAAGGAGTAGAGGCCCGATGCACCGAGCAGGATCAGGTCATCTTCGGCGCCGATCCTGGCCATCTCGCTTTCATAGCCGCGCTGACCGAGCAGGCTCTCGCCGATCGGCGGCGGCGTCGCCAGCGTGAGCCACAGGTCGATGAACGGCTTGTCTGGCTCGGCGTCCTGGGTGTGGAGCAGCGTCGCGGCCTCGCCGCGCGACACGAGCCGCCGCTGCACGGCGCCTTCCGCGAGCAAGCCCTGCCACGACAGCCGCCGCAACGTCTCGCGGTCGAGCCGCGGCGCATCGTGGGGCGCTGCGGCACGGCTGCGCAGCACGGCGCGCGCCGACCGCAGGATCGCGTCGCGGATCACCGTCGAGGTGATGGTTGCGCCGGCGACGGCATGCGGGCCGCGCGAGAGGTCATCGGCCGGCTTCAGCGCGGCGCCCGGCCGCACGTCAAAGCCGGCAAAACCGGCGACATAGGCGGCCAGCGCATCCTTCGGAATTCCGATCACCAGGATCGGCTCTTCATGCGCCACGATCCGTGCACCCGTCACGATGCCGTCGGTGGTCACGGCCGCGACGATGTCGAGCGGCCGCCCGGCATAGCCGACCGAGCCTGAGACATCGAGAGTCGAGAACGCGTAGCCCAGCAGGCGGCCGTCCGATGTTCTCACGTCTGCAGCCGGCGGTGTGCCCTGTGCCGGGGCGACGATCGCCGGCGGCGACGCCGGGAAGAACTGCGCCGCGATCTGAAGGTCCGCAGCGCGAGCCGGTCCCATCATTGCGCCGATCGCGACGGCGACGATGGTCAGGACATGCCGCAATGCAGAACGGGCCGCACCGCCGATGAGTTTTGTCATGCGCTGGATCAGGCCGGCATCGCGCGCGAGCGCATTGAGGTAGGTCAAGCATGTGATTGACGACGGTTAAGGCGCCGCATCGCGCAACTGGCATAAGGCTACGACCGATCCATGTGCTGGGAGAAGATCGAATGCGCTATCGCGCTTTTCTGCTTGCGATGCTGACGGGCGGCGCAGCCGTCCTTGGTGGAGCACTTCTGGGGGTGACCGCGGCCAACGCGCAAGCTCAACCGACGCCGCCGAAGCCGGCGGATGCTCAACAACACAAGACGTCGCCGGGCGGCCAGTATCAGCCCAGCCTGGACGTGCTGGGCTCGAAGCCGACCGAGCAGCCGGGCACCAAGCCGGGCGACCCGGTGCTGAGCAAGGCGGAGTTCGATCAGGCGAACCGGATCTATTTCGAACGCTGCGCCGGCTGCCATGGCGTGCTGCGCAAGGGCGCGACCGGCAAGGCGCTGACGCCTGACCTGACCAAGAAGCTCGGCTTCGACTATCTGCGCGACTTCATCACCTATGGCTCGCCGGGCGGCATGCCGAATTGGGGCTCGTCGGGCCAGCTTTCGGAGACCGATGTGGCGCTGATGGCGCGCTATCTGCTCAACGATCCGGCGCAGCCGCCCGAGTTCGGCCTCAAGGAGATGAAGGAGAGTTGGAAGGTCATCGTGCCGGTCGCGCAGCGGCCGACCAAGCAGCTGAACAAGCTCGACATCGACAACCTGTTCGCGGTGACTCTGCGCGATGCCGGCGAGGTCGCGCTGATCGATGGCACGACCAAGAAGATCGAGTTGATCCTGCAGACCGGCTATGCCGTGCACATCTCGCGCATGTCGGCGTCGGGCCGCTATCTCTACACGGTCGGCCGCGACTCCAAGCTCAATTTGGTCGATCTGTGGATGGATCCCCCGCAGACCGTCGCCGAGCTCAAGGTCGGCACCGAGGCTCGCTCGGTCGAAACCTCGAAGTTCAAGGGCTATGAGGACAAGTACGCCATCGCGGGGGCCTATTGGCCGCCGCAATACGTGCTGATGGACGGCGCGACGCTCGAGCCGCTCAAGGTGGTCTCGACCCGCGGCATGACCTACGACACGCAGGAATTCCATCCGGAGCCGCGCGTCGCCTCGATCGTCGCCTCGCACTACAATCCGGAATTCGTGGTCAACATCAAGGAGACCGGGCAGACCCTGCTGGTCAACTACCAGGATATCAAGAACCTGAAGGTGACCGCGATCGAGGCCGAGCGCTTCCTGCATGATGGCGGCTTCGACAAGACCGGGCGCTATTTCTTCGTGGCGGCGAATGCGCGGCATCGGATCGCGATCATCGATACCAAGGAGGATAAGCTGGTCAAGGTGCTGGAGTCGGGCGGGCAGACGCCGCATCCCGGTCGGGGCGCGAATTTCGAGCATCCGAAGTTCGGACCGGTCTGGGCAACCAGCCATCTCGGCAACGAGACCATCTCCTTCATCGGCTCCGATCCCGAGAAGCACAAGGACAGCGCCTGGAAGGTGGTGCAGACGGTCGACGGTCAGGGCGGCGGCTCGCTGTTCATCAAGACGCACCCGAAGTCGGAGAACATCTACGTCGACACGCCGCTGAACACCGACGCCGAGATTTCCTCCTCGGTCGCCGTGTTCAAGATCAAGGACCTCTCCAAGGAGAAGCCCGAGTACAAGGTGCTGCCGATCGGTCAATGGTCGGGCATCTCCGAAGGCGCGCGCCGTGTCGTCCAGGGCGAGTTCAACAAGGAGGGCAGCGAGATCTGGTTCTCGGTGTGGAACAACAAGGCGCAGGAATCGGCGATCGTGGTCGTCGATGACAAGACGCTGACGATGAAGACGGTGATCCGTGACAAGCGGCTGGTCACGCCAACTGGAAAGTTCAACGTCTTCAACACGCGAAACGACGTCTACTGATCGTTGATGCGAAGCCCGATGGCGCGGCGACGACGTCGCTGCGCCATCGACCTCGGCAGGACTTTGGAAATGGTTGGAGCACGCACGATGTCGATGGGAAAGGTCTATCTGGTCGGAGCGGGCCCTGGTGATCCCGAGCTTCTGACGGTCAAGGCCGTGCGCGCGATCGCCGCGGCCGATGTCGTGGTCTACGACCGTCTGGTGCCCGACGGCATTCTCGCCACGATCGGCGACGGCGTCGCCCGCATCAATGTCGGCAAGCAGGCCGGCTCGCATCCGGTGCCGCAGGGCGAGATCAATGACATTCTCGTCAAGCTCGGCCGTGCCGGGCGCACCGTGGTCCGCCTGAAGGGCGGCGATCCCTTCATCTTCGGCCGCGGTTCGGAAGAGGCCGCCGAACTTGCGGCCGCCGGCATTCCCTACGAAGTGATTCCAGGCATCACGGCGGCACAGGGCTGCGCCGCCGCGGCGCGCATTCCCTTGACCCATCGCGGGCTCGCCACCGGCGTCCGCTATGTGACGGGACATCGCAAGGCCGATGAGCCTCTCGATCTCGACTGGGACAGCCTCGCCGATCCGGAGACGACGCTGGTGGTCTACATGGGTCTCGCCAATGTCGAGGAGATCACGCGGCACCTGATGGCGCGCGGTTTGCCGGGATCGTTGCCGGTTCTTGCGGTGTGTCAAGGAACGACCGCGCAGGAGCGGCAAATGTGCACGCGCCTGGATGCGCTCGCGGCAGTCACGCGCGAGGCAGCCTTCACCGGACCCGTGCTGTTCATCATTGGCCGGGTCGCCGGCATGGCCTTGCAGCGAAGTGAGCAGAATCATGAGATCGATGTCGGCGCCATCTCGGTCGTGGCCTAGTGCCATCGGCGGGTGGATCGTGGCGACGACTGTCGCTTGCGCGGGCGAGGTTTCGCCCGACCCTGCCAAGCTCGCCAATTTGGTGCGGCAGGACTGCGGCTCCTGTCATGGGCTGACCTTGAAGGGCGGGCTCGGCAAGCCGCTGACACCGGATCATCTGCGGGCCTGGAACCGCGAGCAACTCATCAGCATCGTGCTCGACGGCGTGCCGGGCACGCCGATGCCGCCTTGGCGCCCACTGATCAGCGAGGCGGATGCACGCTGGATCGTCGCGCGGCTGCAGGAGGGCAATCTGCCATGAGGTTCGGGATGAAGCTGTGGCTTGCGCTGCTCTGCATGATGCCGCTGCTGGCGCTGGCGGCCGAGTTGCGCGGCACCGGCGATCTCGGCGTCGTCATCGAGCGCGCCACCGGCTCGGTGCTGGTCGTTGATACCAGCCAGCGCGGGACGATCGGCCGTGTCGAAGGACTCGGCGATCTCTCGCATGCTTCGGTCGTATTCTCGCCGGACCAGCGCTATGCCTTCGTGTTCGGCCGCGACGGTGGATTGACGAAGGTCGACCTGCTGACGGTCTCGATCGTGGGGCGTATCGTGCAGGCCGGAAATGCGATCGGCGGCGCCATCTCCGATGATGGTGTGCTGATCGCGGTCTCGAACTACGAGCCGGGCGGCGTACGGGTGTTCGACGCGAAGACGCTCGATCCGGTCATCGACATTCCCGCCACCGGCGCCGATGGCAAGTCGTCGAAGACGCTCGGTCTGGTCGATCTGCCAGGGCGCCGCTTCGCTTGGTCGCTGTACGACGCCGGCGAGATCTGGATCGCCGATCTCACCGACGCCAAGGCGCCGCAGATCACCAAGCTGACCGGCATCGGCAAGCTGCCCTATGACGGCAACGTCACACCGGATGGCCGGCACTATCTCGCCGGCCTGTTCGGCGAGGACGGCGTCGTCCACGTCGATACCTGGCAGACGCCACTTAAGGCTGAGCGCATCCTCAATGGCTATGGCAAAGGCGAGGAGCCGCTGCCGGTCTACAAGATGCCGCATCTCGAAGGCTGGGCGGCCGTAGGCGACCGGCTGCTGCTGCCGGCGGTCGGCCACCACGATCTGATCGCGGTGGATCTGCGCGACTTCAAGGAAGTTGGCCGCATCGCCACGCATGGCCAGCCCGTATTCGCAGTGGCGCGGCCCGATGGCCGCTACGTCTGGGTCAACTTCGCTCATCCGCGCAATGACACCATCGACATCGTCGACACGCAGTCGCTGCAGGTCGTGCATCGCTTCGCGCCGGGACCGGCGGTGCTGCACATGGAATTCACGCCACGCGGCAACGAGGTCTGGGTCTCCGTGCGCGATGCCGACCGGGTCGACGTGTACGACGCCACGACGTTTGCCAAGAAGGCCGAGATCCCGGCGCGGAAGCCGTCGGGAATCTTCTTCACCGTGCGTGCAACGAGGATTGGACAATGATGCCGAACCCGACCGAGCTCGCCTTGATTGATCGCTGGCAGCACAATTTTCCGCTGGTCGAGCGGCCGTTCGAAGTCGTCGGACGTTCTGCGGCGTTGAACCAGACCGAGACGATCGGCATCTTCCGCGCCATGCATGCGCGCGAGGTGATCTCGCGGGTCGGCGCCGTGGTGCGGCCGAACACGGTCGGCGCCTCGACGCTGGCGGCGATGCAGGTGCCTGCGGAGCGGCTCGCGGAGGTCGCCGCGTTGGTCAGCCGGCAGCCGCTGGTTACGCACAATTACGAGCGCACGCACGATCTGAACCTGTGGTTCGTGCTGGCCGGCGCCAATGCGGATGCGGTTCGCTCTGCGATGCGCAGCATCGCCGAGCAGACCGGTATTGCCGTGCTCGACCTGCCGATGCTGCGCGCCTATCATCTCGGGCTCGGCTTTTCGCTGAGCCGCGAAGCGCCGCAATCGCGTTCGAAGTCCGGCGCGATCGGTTACGCTCCCGCTCCCGTCGATAGCAGGATCCTCGCCGCGATCCAGGACGGCTTGCCGCTGGTCGAGACGCCATACCGGGCGGTCGCCGAGGCACTCGGCCTGGACGAAGCCTGTGTGATCGGCCGGCTGGAGCATCTGATCGCGGCCGGCGTCGTCACCCGGTTCGGCTGCGTCGTGCGTCACGACAAGCTCGGCTACCGCGCCAATGCGATGGCGGTGTGGGACGTGCCGGACGACATGGTCGATGCCGTCGCCGACGTGTTTGCGCGTCATCCGCGTGTGACCCTGTGCTATCAGCGGCCGCGGCGGCTGCCGCTGTGGCGCTACAATCTGTTCTGCATGGTGCATGCGAAGTCTCGCGATGAGGCCTATGCGGTGCTCGACGATCTCGCGCTGCAGGCCGACACCGGGTTGCTGCCGCACGACGTGCTGTTCTCGACCCGCTGCTTCAAGCAGCGCGGCGCTGTTTTCGCCGAGCTGAAGGAGGCGAGCTGATGAGCGTCGTCGACCCGACCGGACGCGTCATCATCAACGGCCTGCAGGGCGGCTTTCCGCTGACGTCGCGGCCATTCCGCGACGCCGGTGCCGCGCTCGGGCTCACCGAGGACGAATTGATCGCCGGCGTCGGCGATCTGATCGTGGCAGGGCGGTTGAGTCGGTTCGGCCCGCTGTGGAACGCCGAGGAGCTCGGCGGCGCCGTGTGCCTCGCCGCGATCGCCGTGCCGCCGGACCGGTTCGATGCGGTTGCCGAGCAGGTCAACGCCCATCCTGAGGTCGCGCACAACTACCAGCGCGATCATGCGCTCAACATGTGGTTCGTCGTCTCCTCCGAGCATCCGGCGCGGATCGACGCCGTCTTGGCCGAGATCGAACGTGAGACCGGCTTGAAAGTGCACCCGATGCCGAAGCGGCGGGAATTCTTCGTCGGCTTCCGGGTGAAGGTGTAGGCCATGCTGGATGCCGTCGATCGCAAGCTGATTGCCGCTACGCAAGCCGGCCTGCCGCTGGTGCGCGAGCCTTATCGCATGCTGGCGGAGCGGATCGGGCTCGATGAGGCGGAGGTGATCGCACGGTTGCAGAGTCTCCTGGCGCGCGGCGCGATCCGGCGGATCGGCGCGATCCCAAATCACTATGCGCTCGGCTTCACCGCGAATGGCATGTCGGTCTGGGACGTCGCCGACGACAAGGTTGCCGAGATCGGCGCCATGGTCGGCGCGCTCGAATCCGTCACCCATTGCTACGAGCGCCCGCGTCATCTGCCGCTGTGGCCGTACAATCTGTTTGCCATGGTGCACGGCCGCACGCGCGGCGAGGTGAGGGCTGAGGTCGCCGGCATCGCTGGCCTGATCGGGCCTGCGGCGCGCGCGCACGAGGTGCTGTTCTCGACCCGGATCCTGAAGAAGACCGGACTTCGCATCGCTGCCTGAGGAGAGCGGGTCATGTTCCGCCTGAGCCAATATCTGCGTGACCTGCATGAGCCGCCGCCCACCGGGCCGGTGCGGCAGCCGCCGGGACCGGTGGTGATCTGGAACCTGATCCGCCGCTGCAATCTCGCCTGCAAGCACTGCTACTCGATCTCGGGCGATGTCGATTTTCCTGGTGAGCTGTCGACCGCCCAGGTCTTCGACGTCATGGACGACCTCAAGGCGTTCCGCGTTCCCGTGCTGATCCTGTCCGGCGGCGAGCCCCTGATGCGTCGTGACATCTTCGAGATTTCGGGGCGGGCCAAGGCAATGCGCTTCTATGTCGGCCTGTCCAGCAACGGCACGCTGGTCGACGCGGCGATGGCCGATCGCATCCGTGACATCGGCTACGACTATGTCGGCATCTCGCTCGACGGCATCGGCGCGACCCACGACCGCTTCCGTCGCAAGGAGGGCGCCTATGAGGACGCGCTCGGCGGCCTGCGGCACCTGCGCGACCGCGGCATCAAGGTCGGCGTCCGCTTCACGATGACGGAGGACAACGCGGCGGAATTGCCGCTGCTGCTCGATCTGGTCGAGCGCGAAGGCTTTCCGAAATTCTACCTGTCGCATCTGGTCTATGCCGGGCGCGGCAACAAGAACCGCGGCGACGATGCGCTGTGGCAGACGACGCGCGACGCCATGGACATGGTGATCGCGCGGGCCTGGCGCTGGGCGCAGGCCGGCAGCGAGATGGAGATCGTCACCGGCAACAACGACGCCGACGCGATCTATCTGCTGCAATGGGTCGCGCGCAACGTGCCGTCCGCCGTCGACTCGTTGCGCGCCAAACTGGTGCGCTGGGGCGGCAATTCCTCCGGCGTCAACGTCGCCAGCATCGACAATCTCGGCAACGTGCATCCGGACACGATGTGGTGGCACCACGATCTCGGCAACGTCAAGCAGCGGCCGTTCTCGGCGATCTGGACCGATCTGTCGGACCCGATCATGGCGGGCTTGAAGCGCAAGCCGCGCGTGGTCGGCGGCCGTTGCGGTGCCTGTGCCCATTTCGACATCTGCAACGGCAATACGCGCGTGCGCGCGCAACGCATCACCGGCGATGCCTGGGCCGAGGATCCCGGCTGCTATCTCACCGATACCGAGATTGGCCTCGCCGCGCCGGCCGAGCGCATCAGGACCTCGCTCTATCGTGGAAAGAATCATGAAGCGCCGCTGTCTGCTTGAAGCGCTAATTGTCGTCGTCGCGCTGACGGGCGCGGCGCGCGCTGAACCCGATGCGGCAAAGTTGTTCGCTGACAATTGCGCGGAGTGTCACGGCGCCGATCGGCTTGGTCGTCTCGGGCCGGCATTGCTGCCGGAAAATCTCGGCCGCATGATGGGGGCGCGTGCCGGCTCCGTCATCGCCGATGGCCGAACCGCGACGCAGATGCCGGGTTTTGCCGGCAAGCTCGCCAAGGACGAGATCGCCGCGCTCGCCGCCTATATCTCGACGCCGCTGCCGGAGATTCCCGTCTGGGGCCAGCAGGAGATCGAGGCGAGCCGCGTCGTGCACGCACAGGCGGAAAAGCTCGACAAGCCGCGCTTCGATGCCGATCCGATGAACCTGTTCGTCGTGGTCGAGGCCGGGGATCATCATGCCACCATCCTCGATGGCGACCGCTTCGAGCCGTTGACGCGGTTCCAGACCCGCTTCGCGCTGCATGGCGGGCCGAAATTCACCCCCGACGGCCGCTTCGTGTTCTTTATGTCGCGCGATGGCTGGGTCAGCAAATACGATCTGTGGACGCTGACCATGTTGGCGGAGGTGCGCGCCGGGATCAATGCGCGCAACATCGCGATCTCGCGCGACGGCAAGCACATCGCGGTCGCCAACTATCTGCCGCACACGCTGGTGATGCTGTCGATCGACGATCTCTCCGTGGAGAAGATCTTCGACGTCAAGGACAAGCACGGCAAGTCCTCGCGCGTCTCGGCCGTCTACCAGGCTCCGCCGCGCGACAGCTTCATTGCGGCGCTCAAGGATGTCGGCGAGATCTGGGAGATCGCGACCGATCCCAACGCGCCGCCGGTCTATCCCGGCCTGGTCCATTCGTATGAGAAGGGCATGATCGAGGCGCTGCCGTCCTCGCAAGGCCTGTTCGCGCTGCGCCGGATCGAGGTGCCGGAACCGCTCGACGACTTCTTCTTCGATCCGCCCTATCGCAACCTGATCGGCTCGGCGCGCGAGGGCAGGGCGATCGTCGTCAACCTCACTGTCGGCCGCGACATCAAGCAGCTCGATCTGCCGGGCCTGCCGCATCTCGGCTCCGGCATCTCCTGGACCTGGGACGGCCGGCGGGTGATGGCGACGCCGCTGTTGAAGGAGGGCAAGATCAGCGTGCTCGACATGCAGGACTGGTCGCAGGTGAGGGTGATCGAGACGCCCGGTCCCGGCTTCTTCATGCGCAGCCACGAGAACACGCCCTATGCCTGGACCGACAGCATGATGGGCGCGAAGAAGGATACGCTGTCGATCATCGACAAGCGCAGCCTCGAAGTCGTCCGCAGCATCACGCCGGAGCCGGGCAAGACGGCGGCCCATGTCGAGTTCGACAAGAGCGGCCGGCATGCGCTGGTGTCGATCTGGGAGGATCAGGGCGCGCTCGTGGTGTATGATGCGCGGACTTTCACGGAGCAGAAGCGACTGCCGATGTCGCGTCCCTCCGGCAAGTACAACGTCTGGAACAAGATCACGTTCTCCGATGGAACGAGCCATTAAGTTCCCGCTTGCAGACACCGCGTTGCTGCTGGCTGCCCATGGTGAGCGGCGGGAGGGAGCTGACAATCTCGGTGTGTGGCGGATCGCACAGGCTCTGTCCACGCTGGGTTTCTGCGCGGAGATTGGTGTCGGATTCATCTCGGGCAAGCCGGGCATCAATGCGGCGCTGCGCCAGCTGAGGGCCCGCCGGGTTGCCGTCTATCCGATCTTCATGTCATCAGGCTATTTCAGTCGTGACCGCCTGGTCCAACTGCTCGACGAAGCCGACGACGATCGCCAGCGGGAGATCATTAGCCTGCCGCCGCTCGGCCTGGATCCGGGGCTGCCTGCGTTCGTCACGCAATGCGTGCTGCGCATAGCAGAGCGCAGCGGCTTTTGTGCGAGGCAATCTGCCGTCATCCTGCTGGCTCATGGCTCCCGACGCAGATCTCAATCCCGTGCCGCGACCGAGCGGATAGCGAAGGAGGTCGAACGGAGCTCCCTATTCGCAGGGGTTTTCTCCGCGTTCCTGGAGGAGCGGCCGCATCTCGACGAAGTCGCGAAGCAAGTGTCCGGTCCGGTTGTTGTCATCGGCTTGTTCTCCGGCGAAGGGCTGCATGGCGCGCGAGACGCCCCAAAGCTAGTCGCGGAGTCGGCGCGTGACGATGTCGTGTTCGGCGGTGTGCTCGGCTGCGCTCCGGGGATCGAGCAACTGATCGCAGGAGCCGTCACTAACGCATGTTCCGCCAGGATCTCTGCCATTCCCGATCGGCCGCTATAGGCATCATGAGCGCCCCCTTGTGTTCAGAAAGTCTGTCAGAATGTGCGAACGGGCGGTTCTCGCAAAACCGCCCGTCGCAGGATCTGAGCCCGTAACGCCCCAAACGCGGCAGAGCCTGTTTCAGAGCGAGGGACAGCTCCGGTGATCTTCCTCAACCCGAACAGTTGCAAGGGCCTCGAGCCCATACAAGGCAAGGAAGGGAGTGGATGATGACACAGATCGCAAACGGTGTCGCCGGCATCGATGTGGCCAAGGACAAGGTGGACGGCTGCATTCGCGGTCTCGGACTACGGCAGACGTTCCCGAGCACTCCGCAAGGGCACCGCCAGCTGTTGGCCTTGCTTCGCAAGCACAAGGTGAACAAGGCCGTCATGGAGGCCACTGGCGGCTATGAGCGCGAATGGGCCAAGGTGTTGCGCCAGGCAGGCGTGGAGGTGCGGATCGTCGATCCCAAGCGGGTTCGCAACTTTGCCCTATCGGCCGGTCGACTGGCGAAGAACGACACGATCGATGCGGAGATGATCGCCTGGTTCGCCGAGACGTTCAACGACGCACCGAGCCAGACCTACGACGCTGCCCGCGAGGAACTGGCGGGACTGGTGAAAGCACGCAAGAACCTGATGGATCTGAAAACCCGTCTACAGAACCAGCACGAACATGTCGTGCCGGGATTGGCGCAGAAGGCCCATTCCCAGGTGTTGAAGACGCTCGCGGCACAGATTGCAAAGCTTGAGGCTGCGATCTCGGCCAAGGTCAAGGCCACACCGGAGTTTGCCGAGCGCGCCGAGATCATCGAAAGTGTTCCAGGGCTTGCCGGAACGACCTCCGCGATCCTCATTGCAGGAGCGCCGGAGCTCGGCAAGGTGAGCGACGAGATCGCCGCCGCCCTGATCGGGGTCGCTCCTTACGACGATGACAGTGGCAAGCGCCGAGGCGAGCGCCACATCAAGGGTGGCCGGCGCTGGGTGAGAAACGGCCTGTTTCTTCCCTGCCTCGGCGCAGCAACCCAGCATAATCCGGTGCTCAAGGCCTACTATGAGCGCCTCACCGCCAAGGGCAAGGAGCCGAAAGTTGCGCTCATCGCCTGCATGCGCAAGTTGATCATCATCCTCAACACGATGATCGCCCGCGGGGAGAAGTGGAATCCCAAGCCGCCACGCGTTGCGGTGAGCTGATCGAGCGCCACGCCGCGCTCGGTCCGCGACCGAGCGCATGCCAAGCCAACAGGACGGCGAGCGGACGGGGTCAAGGCCTTCAGCCGCCGAAGGCGGAGGCGCGTCTCGCGCCAGCCTTGAGGCCGGCCGATCGCCGGCCTACCTCAACAGCACAGTTGCTCAGATGGCTACTGCAACGGATGGCGGTATCGGTGGTTGCGCCGCCCGCAACCACCGATGAGTCAGTCCTGCTTGACTTCGGCTCAATCGCTCGCCTCCGCGAGTTTGGCTTTACAGGTCGAAGCCAAGAGGGGTCTCTCGCACCAGATCCTTCCTTGTCGCGTCGACTGCCTCAATAACTCGAACAACTCGGTCGACATGGCTTGCCCATGCGGTCAGAGCGGCGCGCATTTCGGCTTCGTATCGGGCGAGGTTGTAAACGCCGGCCACTCCCGCCCGATGGCCACTGACGTGGTTGAGCACTGCCTCGATGATATGGGGCAGCACTCCTAGCCGATCGGCCATCACCGTAGCGGCGGTGCGACGAAGATCGTGCAGCCACCATTCGGGTATGGGCGCGACGGTTTCTCCGGCTACGGCCCTCTCTTTGCGTCTGGCGAGTAGCCGCTCATCGAGCGCGCCCTTGGATTTCGACCACCCGGAGAAGCCGCGCGGCTGATCGCCCTTCCGTCGCGGCCCGTCGCCGAAAACATGCTCTCGGTCGACTGAGGGAGCGGGGAGCAGCGTCATGGCCGCTTCCGCCAACGGAAGCGGGTGCTCGCGGTGGTTTTTCGTTCGGGAGCCGGGGATGGTCCAGAGACACCTTGAGCGGTCGATTTCGGCCCAACGCATTCCGCCGACTTCGTCTCTGCGCTGGCCAGTCAAGATGAGCAGCTTGACGATGCGTCCGTAGTCGTCGTCCTCGAGGCCTGCCCAGATCTCCGCCAGTTCCGCGTCGGTCAGGACCCGCTCCCGCGATCTCGGAGCGGCCGGGCGGTTGGTTCCGAGCACCGGGTTCGACGGGATCTCAAGGCCCTCTCGAATTGCCCAGTTGAACATGGCCGACAAAGCCGAGCGTGCTCGGGCTGCCGTCACCGTTCCGTTGTTCGCCGCGATCTCGCTGACGCGAGCCGCGACATGGCGACGGCTGATCTGCGATACGGGGAGGGGATGAAGAGATTTCCACACGCAGAGCAGATACCGTTCGATCTCCGAGTAAGTGCGGGGGCGCTGCTTTTGCTCGGCGGTCTTAAGATACTCGCCGGCCACCTTTCGGAACGTATCTGCCGTCTGTAACGTCAAAAGTTCCCGTTCGGCAGCCGGGTCCTTTCCCTCCGCTACCAGCCCGAGCAGGCGCTTTGCTTCCTTCCGGGCCCTCTCAGGCGTCCAGGGGGATCCATGAGGGCCAATTGTAAAGAAGCGCTGTCGGCCGCTCGCGCGAAATTTGAGGACATAGACCGGCGTACCGCGCTGACGTCGCACGCCAAAACCCCGGACGGCCTCCTTATGGTCCGAATCCCAAATCGTTTCACCGGGACCGAGCGACTGTACCGTTCGGACCGTAATGCCGAAATTCGCCATCGATGGCCTTGGTTGCTAGCTACCACCTAGCAACCACCATAGCGGAAATTGGAGCGTAGGAAAGGTGGGAGGCGGCGTAGATGATCTCTGAAATCGTTGATGTTTTCGTATTTTTGGATACCCTCTCGTAGGCTCGGCGGAGCTGGAAATCTGTCTGTGGAACAGGAGGTCGGTGGTTCGAGCCCACCCAACTGTACCAATAAGATCAATGATTTAGATCGATGTTGGCAGCTCGGCCGCTGGGCCTGGCGGCCATAGCCCGTTACTCCGGCAAGTGGATGCTTCCGGCACCGGCCGCGCCAGAGACGGTGTGAGGCTCAAAGCTCAACCGGTTTTCAATTGGTGAGGGCTCGCATCATTCCTTCCGGTTCGCTCGACTCCAAGCCGTGAGAAATCAAGCCGTAAGAAATTGGACCGGTCGACGTTCAGCAGCTCGGCAACCTTCTCGATGATCTCCAAGCCGAGACGGATGACGGCGCTTCTGCTGACGAGGTCGGCACGATCGATCTGATCGGAATCATCACGCGACCCGGAGGCCACGTTAAGGGCGAACGCCAATACGTCTGGATGCCGCATGGCGGTGGCAGAACACAAGGGCGCATGACACCGCCGTGCACCTCGCCAAGCTGCGAGATGAATGTCACACCGTATGTCGCCCGATACAACAACGGTAATTCCAAACGGCAGCATAGCGCCATAGCTGGGTGAGCGACTCGGCATGCTGGCCACGGAATGTCCCGTACATGTCCGGCCATGATCAAGCAGCACGGCACCATGCACCACGCTAAGCACAGGGGTCGCGACCCCGTGCCTAGCGATGTCCTCCTCAAGCTGATCGGCTCCAACGTCGTCCGGATGCTCAAGCTGATTGGCGCATGAGGCCACGTCCGGGGCGGAGATCATCGCGCCGACAGCGGTCTCTCGTCCGGAACGCAACATCACCGAGATCCGTCGCCACGCGCCGGTTCTTCAGCAGACTGCCAGTCGTGACGGGGTCTGCGCGCCGCACATCCACGTTGCCCGCCGTCCGCGATTGGAGAGAGTGTGTCTAGGGCGCGTGAATTCATGGGATGAAGTCGACGCAGTGCTTCTTGTAGCTAACAAGATCCGCTTAGCATCCGGCGCGGGACAATAGTTTCGGCCGCACGTTCAGGTGATTTTGCTTCGGGCAATCGCGCTTCTGCTGGGCGTTATCGGTCTGCGGAAGCCCTGTTGCTACGGCCATTGTTGGCAGGACAAGATTTCCACTCAATCAATTGATTGATTTCTATTTAAAGTTGTATCGCGTGGCCTGGCTCTGTCAGCTTCTGGATATGAAGACTAAGTTAGGATCATCCCAAGTCGAAGCCGTCGCTTTTCTTAGAATGGCGGAGGAGAGCGCGCTCTTCGCAACTTGGGTGGGCTGTTGCTGTCGTACCATGTTCGACTGCCGAGGCGCCCCCTGGTCGTTGACGCTGAGGGGATGTTGATGAATCGCAACTTTGTTCCGGGGCGTCATGCAGGAAATTCCGGCGATCTGGTATGGAGTTCTCTGTCTCGAATCCAGCGTTCCCTCTGGTTCTCGTATGAGCTGTATCCTCATGCACGAGGAACTCACAATATAAGCTTCTGCGCGCGGATCTATGGCGAACTGGATCTGGCGCGCTTGCAGCGGGTTTTGAACGTCCTGCGGCTCAAGCATCCGATGCTATGCGCGCGGTTCATCGACGCGTTCGGTGAGCCGAAACAGACAATCGATTGGGGCGCTGAGATCGCGGTTTCGCGGCGAAACGTGCGCGGAGTCGATTCAAGCGCGCTTGAAGATATTCTGAGGGACGATTGGTGCAAGCCCTTCGATCTCGAAGTGGCTCCGCTGGTCCGGGTCGTCGTCTACGATTGTGCCGAAGAAGAGGCCGTCATTCAAATTATCTGTGATCACCTCGTGTTCGATGGGTGGTCGATGTGGCGTCTGATTGCTGAACTCGGCCCGATGTACGAGGCGGATGCCGGGAGCATCGAGGTGATATCAAGCGCCTTGATCGCCAAGAATCCGGCGTACTTTGAGTATGTCGAATGGCAGGAGCGTTGGTTAAAAAGCAGCGAATCGCGCCGCCAGCTCGACTATTGGCGGGAGGCGCTCGCTGAAGAGTTTCCCCCCCTCGATCTGCCGAAAGAAACGGCTTCGAATGTAGATTTGTCCGACAGAGGCATGGTACGAGTCACGATCGACCGCGATCTGACTTCTAGGCTGAATGAGCTTGCGCGTGTGACCGGCTCATCGATGTATGTCGTGCTGTTGGCCGGATATTTCGCCTTCCTACACCGGCTCACGGGCCAAGATCGTGTTGCAGTCGGAACCATCATGCCCGGCCGAGGGCGTCGGAAGTGGGCGGATGTTGTTGGCACGTTTGTCAATCAGGTCGTATTAAGGTCGGTGCTCACGGCAAATATGGACGTGGCGGCGCTCCTGCAGCAGGTACGTCGGGCCGCCCGACAGTCGATGATCAATCAGGATTATCCGTTCTCAGAATTGGTCGAGCGTCTCAATCCGTCGAGAGCATCTTCGCTTCAGCCCTACTGTCAGACCCTGTTCGTGATGCACAACTCGCGAGGTGCGGATGGGTTGGCAGAGGTGATGGGCGGCGAAAGCGGCGCAGCTTCCGTGCCGTGGGGAGGATTGCGCCTGAGTAGTTTCGGGCGCACGCCGATGGGGGCGGGTCGTGGGCCTAAGATCGAGTTGTTCGTCACGGCGGTCCCGGTCGATGACGAGATCTCTTGCTTCTTTGATTACGCATCAGAGATGTTCGATCGGGCGACGATCGAGCGATGGTCGCAGTACTGGGTGAATGTTCTGCAGGAAATGGTAAGTGACGGGCGACGTCAGATCGTCCGGCTTCCCTTGCAGTCGGACGCGGAGCGTCATCGTGTTTTGGTGGAGTGGAACGCGACGGCCGCGGAGTATCCGCAGGATGTTTGCGTGCACGAGCTGTTCGAGGCGCAGTCCGGGCGGACGCCGGCTGCGGTTGCGGTGGTGCATGAGGATCGGCAACTCAGCTATGCGGAGCTGAATGCGCAGGCGAACCGGCTGGCGCATCATCTGCGCGGGCTCGGCGTGAAGCCGGATGATCGTGTTGCGATCTGCATCGAGCGCAGCCCGGAGATGATCGTTGGGCTGCTGGCGATCCTGAAGGCGGGCGGGGCATATGTGCCGCTGGATCCGGCCTATCCGCCGGAGCGGCTGGCGTTCATGCTTCAGGACAGCGCGCCGGTGGCGCTGCTGGTGGGTGGCGGCGCGCAGGCGGCGTTGGCCGTCGCCGCTTCCGGGCTCGCCGAGAACGGCGTGCCCGTGCTGGATATCGGCGCGGATGCGTCGCAATGGGCCGAGGCGCCCGCGCACGATCCGGAGCGGAGCGAGGTCGGGCTCGCGGCGGACCATCTCGCTTATGTGATCTACACCTCCGGATCGACCGGCACGCCGAAAGGGGTGATGGTCGAGCATCGCGGTCTCGCCAACCTCGTGCATTGGCATTGCGAGGCCTTCGCGCTGCATCCGGGAGCGCACAGCTCCTTGGTAGCAGGTTTGAGCTTTGACGCCTCCAGCTGGGAAGTGTGGCCGGCGCTGTGTTGCGGCGGCGTGCTCGTGGTGCCGCGGCCTGAGACGGCTCGGGATCCCGAAGCGCTGATGGCCTGGTGGCAAACCCAGCCGCTGGATGTGAGCTTCCTGCCGACCCCGATGGCGGAGTTTGTGCTGTCGCAGGGGCTCGTGAACCGGCACCTGCGTGTTCTGCTGACGGGCGGCGACCGTTTGCGGAAGCTGCCCAAGGCGCTGCCATTCGCGCTGGTCAACAATTACGGTCCCACGGAAACGACGGTGGTGGCCACGTCCGGTTTGCTCGAGGCGGACGAGGCGGTGCTGCACATCGGCCGACCGATCTCGAACACGCAGATCTACATTCTTGATGAGCATGGCGAGCCCGCACCGATCGGTGTTGCCGGAGAGATCTACATCGGCGGGGCCGGAGTTGCGCGGGGCTATCTGAACCGTCCCGAGCTGACGGCGGAGCGGTTCGTGGAGGACCGGTTCTCGGGCGAGGCGGGAGCGCGGCTGTACCGGACCGGGGATCTCGGACGCTGGCTTGAAGACGGAACGATCGCGTATCTCGGCCGCAATGACTTCCAGGTGAAGATCCGCGGCTTCCGGATCGAGCTCGGAGAGATCGAGGCGCGGCTGTCGGAGCATGCGGATGTGCGCGACGCCGCGGTGATCGCGCGGGAGGATGCTCCGGGCGACAAGCGTCTGGTGGCTTACTATGCGAGCGATGCGGCGATCGGGGCGGACGAGCTGCGGAGCCATCTTGCGGCGCGGCTGCCGGACTACATGGTGCCGTCGGCCTATGTGCATCTGGAGCGGCTGCCGCTGACGCCGAACGGCAAGCTGGACCGCAAGGCACTGCCGGCGCCGGACGGCGCAGCCTATGCGGTGGAGGCCTATGCGCCGCCGCAGGGCGAGACCGAGGAGCGACTGGCTCGGATCTGGTCGGAGCTGCTCGGCGTTGAACGTGTCGGGCGCCACGACAACTTCTTCGCGCTCGGCGGGCACTCGCTGCTGGCGGTGACCTTGGTGGAGCGGATGCGGCGGGAGGGGATCGCGGCGGATATCCGCACCTTGTTCGCGACGCCGAGCCTTGCGGCGCTGGCGGCAGTCGGCGGTGGTGGTGCAGCCACGGTGACCGTGCCAGCCAACCTGATCCCTGCAGATTGCGGGCGGATCACGCCGGAGATGCTGCCGCTGGTCGCACTGAGCCAGGCGGAGATCGATCGCATCGCGGCGGTAGTGCCGGGCGGCAGCGCCAACATCCAGGACATCTATCCGCTGGCGCCGTTGCAGGAGGGCATCCTGTTCCACCATCTGCTGGGTGGCGAGGGCGACGTCTATCTGTTGTCCGGGTTGCTGGGCTTTGACAGCCGGGCGCGGCTGGATCGCTTCCTGGCGGCGTTCGATGCGGTGATCGGCCGTCACGACATCCTGCGGACGGCGGTGCTGTGGGAGGAACTGCCGGAGCCGGTGCAGGTGGTGTTGCGGCATGCACCGCTGCCGGTGGAAGAGGTCGCGCTGGAGGCAGGCGGTGGGGACGACGGGGCGGCGCAGCTGCGCGCACGGTTCGATCCGCGGCACGATCGGCTGGATGTGCGGCGGGCGCCGCTGCTGCGGGTCGTGATCGCGCGTGATCCGCGGAGCGGAGGCTGGCTGCTGCTGCTGCAGTTCCATCATCTGGTGATGGACCATACCACGCTGGAGATCGTGCTGGAGGAGATCGCGTCGCATCTCGCGGGCGAGGCGGAGCGGCTTGCGGCGCCGCTGCCGTTCCGGACCTATGTAGCGCAGGCGCGGCTGGGGATGAGCCGGGAGCAGCACGAGGCGTTCTTCCGCGGGATGCTGGGCAAGGTCTCGGAGCCGACGGCGCCGTTCGGGCTGCTGGACGTGCAGGGCGACGGGTCCGAGATCGCGGAGGCGCATCTGGAGCTTGCGCCTGAGCTTGCGAAGCGGCTGCGGTCGCAGGCGCGGGCGCTGGGCGTGAGCGCGGCGAGCCTGTTCCATGTGGCGTTTGCGCAGCTGCTTGCGCGCAGCTGTGGGCGCAGCGAGGTGGTGTTCGGGACGGTGCTGTTCGGGCGGCTGCAGGGCAGCGAGGGGACGGAGCGCGCGCTGGGCCTGTTCATCAACACGCTGCCGCTGCGGGTGGAGGTCGGCGAGCAGGGCGTGGCGGCGAGCGTGCGCGAGGTGCAGCGGCATCTTGCGGAGCTGCTGCGTCACGAGCATGCACCGCTGGCGCTGGCGCAGCGCTGCAGCGGGGTTGCGGCGCCGGCGCCGCTGTTCTCGTCGCTGCTGAACTACCGGCACAGTGCAGCGGGCGGCGTAGCGGAGCAGGCTCAGTGGGAGGGCATCGAGGTCCTGCATGGCGAGGAGCGGACGAACTATCCGCTGACGCTGTCGGTGGACGATCTGGGTGCTGGCTTTGCACTGACGGCGCAGGTTGTGGCGTCGGTCGCGGCGGAGCGGGTCTGTGCGTTCATGGCGACGGCGCTGGAAGGGCTGGTCACGGCGCTGGAGCGGACCCCGGAGCGGCCGCTGCGGCTGATCGACGTGCTGCCGGACGCGGAGCGTCATCGTGTGTTGGTAGAGTGGAATGCGACGTCGGCGGAGTATCCGCAGGATGTTTGCGTGCACGAGCTGTTCGAGGCGCAGGCCGAGCGGACACCGGATGCGGTGGCGGTGGTGCATGAGGATCGGCACCTGAGCTATGCGGAGCTGAACGCGCAGGCGAACCGGCTGGCGCATCATCTGCGCGGACTCGGCGTCAGGCCGGATGACCGTGTTGCGATCTGCCTCGAGCGCAGCCCGGAGATGATCGTTGGGCTGCTGGCGATCCTGAAGGCGGGCGGGGCCTATGTGCCGCTGGATCCGGCCTATCCGCCGGAGCGGCTGGCGTTCATGCTTCAGGACAGCGCGCCGGTGGCGCTGCTGGTGGGCGGCGGGGCGCATGCGGCGTTGGCGGTGGTGGAGGCCGAGCTTGCGGCGGGCGGCGTGCCGGTGCTCGACATCGGCGCGGATGCGGCGCAATGGGCGGAGGCGCCCGCGCGCAATCCGGAGCGGAGCGAGGCCGGGCTCGCGGCGGACCATCTCGCTTACGTGATCTACACCTCCGGGTCGACCGGTCAGCCCAAGGGAGCGATGAACGGTCATCGCGCGGTGGTGAACCGTCTGCTGTGGATGCAGGACGCCTACGCTCTCGACGGTGACGACGCGGTGCTGCAGAAGACGCCGTTCAGCTTCGACGTGTCGGTCTGGGAGTTCTTCTGGCCGTTGCTCGCGGGAGCGCGCCTGGTGATGGCGCGGCCGGGGGGCCACAAGGATCCGGCCTATCTGGTGGATGTGATCCGGCGGGAGCGGATCACGACGCTGCACTTCGTGCCATCGATGCTGCAGATATTCCTGGAGCATGAAGAAGCCGGCAGTTGCACGAGCGTGAAGCGGGTGATGTGCAGCGGCGAGGCGCTGCCCCCGGTTTTGGCGGCGCGGTTACTGGAGCGGTTTGAAGGAACGGAGCTGCATAACCTTTACGGTCCGACCGAAGCTGCGGTGGATGTGACGGCGTGGCGCTGTGAAAGGGAAGCGTCGGATGCGAGCGTTCCAATCGGCCGACCGATCTCGAACACGCAGATCTATATTCTGGATGAGCATGGCGAGCCGGTGCCGGTCGGGGTTGCCGGAGAGATCCATATCGGTGGCGTCCAGGTGGGACGGGGCTATCTGAACCGTCCCGAGCTGACGGCGGAGCGGTTCGTGGAGGACCGGTTCTCGGGCGAGGCGGGAGCGCGGCTGTACCGGACCGGGGATCTGGGGCGCTGGCTTGGCGACGGAACGATCGCGTATCTCGGCCGCAATGACTTCCAGGTGAAGATCCGCGGTTTCCGGATCGAGCTCGGGGAGATCGAGGCGCGGCTGTCGGAGCATGCGGATGTGCGCGATGCCGCGGTGATCGCGCGGGAGGATGCTCCGGGCGACAAGCGTCTGGTGGCCTACTACGTGGCCGATGCGGCGATCGGGGCGGAGCAGTTGCGGAGCCATCTTGCGGCGCGGCTGCCGGACTACATGGTGCCGTCGGCCTATGTGCATCTGGAGCTGATGCCGCTGACGCCGAACGGCAAGCTGGACCGCAAGGCACTGCCGGCGCCGGAGGGCGCTGCGTTTGCGGTACAGGCCTATGCGCCGCCGCAGGGCGAGACCGAGGAGCGACTGGCTCGGATCTGGTCGGAGCTGCTCGGCGTTGAACGTGTCGGGCGTCACGACAACTTCTTCGCGCTCGGCGGGCACTCGCTGCTGGCGGTGACCTTGGTGGAGCGGATGCGGCGGGAGGGGATCGCGGCTGACATCCGCACCCTGTTCGCGACGCCGAGCCTTGCGGCGCTGGCGGCGGCCGGCGGTGGTGGCGCGGCCACGGTTGCGGTGCCGGCCAACCTGATCCCTGCGGGATGTGGGCGGATCACGCCGGAGATGCTGCCGCTGGTGGCGTTGAGCCAGGAGGAGATCGATCAGATCGCTGCGGTAGTGCCGGGCGGCTGGGCCAACATCCAGGACATCTATCCGCTGGCGCCGCTGCAGGAGGGCATTCTGTTCCATCATCTGATGGGTGGAGAGGGGGACGTCTATCTGTTGTCCGGCTTGCTCGGATTTGACAGCCGGGCGCGGCTGGACGGCTTCCTGGCGGCGTTCGATGCGGTGATCGGCCGTCACGACATCCTGCGGACGGCGGTGCTGTGGGAGGACCTGCCGGAGCCGGTGCAGGTGGTGTTGCGGCATGCACCGCTGCCGGTGGAAGAGGTCGCGCTGGAGGCAGGCGGTGGGGACGACGGGGCGGCGCAGCTGCGTGCACGGTTCGATCCGCGGCACGATCGGCTGGATGTGCGGCGGGCGCCGCTGCTGCGGGTCGTGATCGCGCGTGATCCGCGGAGCGGAGGCTGGCTGCTGCTGCTGCAGTTCCATCATCTGGTGATGGACCATACCACGCTGGAGATCGTGCTGGAGGAGATCGCGTCGCATCTCGCGGGCGAGGCGGAGCGGCTTGCGGCGCCGCTGCCGTTCCGGACCTATGTAGCGCAGGCGCGGCTGGGGATGAGCCGGGAGCAGCACGAGGCGTTCTTCCGCGGGATGCTGGGCAAGGTCTCGGAGCCGACGGCGCCGTTCGGGCTGCTGGACGTGCAGGGCGACGGGTCCGAGATCGCGGAGGCGCATCTGGAGCTTGCGCCTGAGCTTGCGAAGCGGCTGCGGTCGCAGGCGCGGGCGCTGGGCGTGAGCGCGGCGAGCCTGTTCCATGTGGCGTTTGCGCAGCTGCTTGCGCGCAGCTGTGGGCGCAGCGAGGTGGTGTTCGGGACGGTGCTGTTCGGGCGGCTGCAGGGCAGCGAGGGGACGGAGCGCGCGCTGGGCCTGTTCATCAACACGCTGCCGCTGCGGGTGGAGGTCGGCGAGCAGGGCGTGGCGGCGAGCGTGCGCGAGGTGCAGCGGCATCTTGCGGAGCTGCTGCGTCACGAGCATGCACCGCTGGCGCTGGCGCAGCGCTGCAGCGGGGTTGCGGCGCCGGCGCCGCTGTTCTCGTCGCTGCTGAACTACCGGCACAGTGCAGCGGGCGGCGTAGCGGAGCAGGCTCAGTGGGAGGGGATCGAGGTCCTGCACGCGGAGGAGCGGACGAACTATCCGCTGACGCTGTCGGTGGACGATCTGGGTGCTGGCTTTGCGCTGACGGCGCAGGTTGTGGCGTCGGTCGCGGCGGAGCGGGTCTGTGCGTTCATGGCGACGGCGCTGGAAGGGCTGGTCACGGCGCTGGAGCGGACACCGGAGCGGCCGCTGCGGCTGATTGACGTGCTGCCGGACGCGGAGCGGCGGCGTGTGGTGGTGGAGTGGAACGCCACGGCTACGGATTATCCGCAGGATGTTTGCGTGCACGAGCTGTTCGAGGCGCAGGCGGCGCGGACGCCGGCTGCGGTTGCGGTGGTGCATGAGGATCGGCAACTCAGCTATGCGGAGCTGAACGCGCAGGCGAACCGGCTGGCGCATCATCTGCGCGGACTCGGCGTCAGGCCGGATGACCGTGTTGCGATCTGCCTCGAGCGCAGCCCGGAGATGATCGTTGGGCTGCTGGCGATCCTGAAGGCGGGCGGAGCCTATGTGCCGCTGGATCCGGCCTATCCGCCGGAGCGGCTGGCGTTCATGGTTCAGGACAGCGCGCCGGTGGCGCTGCTGGTGGGCGGCGGCGCGCTGGCGGCGTTGGCCGTCGCCGCTTCCGGGCTCGCCGAGGTTGGCGTACCGGTGCTGGACATCGGCGCGGATGCGGCGCAATGGGCGGAGGCGCCTGCGCGCAATCCGGAGCGGAGCGAGGCCGGGCTCGCGGCGAGCCATCTCGCTTATGTGATCTACACCTCCGGGTCGACCGGCACGCCCAAGGGGGTTGCCATTGAACATGGCAACGCGGTCAACTTCATCGCGTGGGCCGTATCGGCCTTTGTCGGTGAGGATCTGGCGCGGACCTTGTCGTCGACCTCGCTGAATTTCGACCTCTCGATCTACGAATGTTTTGTTCCGCTGACAGTCGGCGGGACCGTGGACGTGGTGCAGAATGTTCTTGAGCTGACGAAACAGTCGCGCGTGACGTTGATCAATACCGTTCCATCGGCACTGGATGCGCTGTTGAAGAGAGGGAGTGTTCCGGAGACGGTGCGAGTCGTCAATGTTGCGGGTGAACCGTTAAGACGATCGTTGGCAGAGCAGTTGTTCGGAACGACGCAGGTAGAGCTGTTATGCAATCTTTATGGGCCGTCGGAGACGACGACCTATTCGACATGGGTCTCTATGCCGCGTGGCGAGCCGTTTGCAGCGCATATCGGCCGTCCGATCTCGAACACGCAGATCTACATCCTGGATGAGCATGGCGAGCCCGCACCGATCGGGGTTGCGGGCGAGATCTACATTGGCGGGGCGGGAGTTGCGCGCGGTTATCTGAACCGTCCCGAGCTGACGGCGGAGCGGTTCGTGGAGGACCGGTTCTCGGGCGAGGCGGGAGCGCGGCTGTACCGGACCGGGGATCTTGGGCGCTGGCGCGAAGACGGAACGATCGCGTATCTCGGTCGCAACGACTTCCAGGTAAAGATCCGCGGCTTCCGGATCGAGCTCGGGGAGATCGAGGCGCGGCTGTCGGAGCATGCGGGTGTACGCGATGCCGCGGTGATCGCGCGTGAGGATGCTCCGGGCGACAAGCGTCTGGTGGCTTACTATGCGAGCGATGCGGCGATCGGGGCGGACGAGCTGCGGAGCCATCTTGCGGCGCGGCTGCCGGACTACATGGTGCCTGCGGCCTATGTGCATCTGGAGCGGCTGCCGCTGACGCCGAACGGCAAGCTGGACCGCAAGGCGCTGCCGGTGCCGGAGGGCGCAGCGTTTGCGGTGCAGGCCTATGCGCCGCCGCAGGACGAGACCGAGGCGGCGATCGCCCGGATCTGGTCGGAGCTGCTCGGCGTTGAACGTGTCGGGCGCCACGACAATTTCTTCGCACTCGGCGGGCACTCGCTGCTGGCGGTGACCTTGGTGGAGCGGATGCGGCGGGAGGGTCTGGCGGCTGACATCCGCACCCTGTTCGCGACGCCGAGCCTTGCCGCACTGGCGGCGGCCGGCGGTGGTGGCGCGGCCACGGTTGCGGTGCCGGCCAACCTGATCCCTGCGGGATGTGGGCGGATCACGCCGGAGATGCTGCCGCTGGTGGCGTTGAGCCAGGAGGAGATCGATCAGATCGCTGCGGTAGTGCCGGGCGGCTGGGCCAACATCCAGGACATCTATCCGCTGGCGCCGCTGCAGGAGGGCATTCTGTTCCATCATCTGATGGGTGGAGAGGGGGACGTCTATCTGTTGTCCGGCTTGCTCGGATTTGACAGCCGGGCGCGGCTGGACGGCTTCCTGGCGGCGTTCGATGCGGTGATCGGCCGTCACGACATCCTGCGGACGGCGGTGCTGTGGGAGGAACTGCCGGAGCCGGTGCAGGTGGTGTTGCGGCATGCACCGCTGCCGGTGGAAGAGGTCGCGCTGGAGGCAGGCGGTGGGGACGACGGGGCGGCGCAGCTGCGTGCACGGTTCGATCCGCGGCACGATCGGCTGGATGTGCGGCGGGCGCCGCTGCTGCGGGTCGTGATCGCGCGTGATCCGCGGAGCGGAGGCTGGCTGCTGCTGCTGCAGTTCCATCATCTGGTGATGGACCATACCACGCTGGAGATCGTGCTGGAGGAGATCGCGTCGCATCTCGCGGGCGAGGCGGAGCGGCTTGCGGCGCCGCTGCCGTTCCGGACCTATGTAGCGCAGGCGCGGCTGGGGATGAGCCGGGAGCAGCACGAGGCGTTCTTCCGCGGGATGCTGGGCAAGGTCTCGGAGCCGACGGCGCCGTTCGGGCTGCTGGACGTGCAGGGCGACGGGTCCGAGATCGCGGAGGCGCATCTGGAGCTTGCGCCTGAGCTTGCGAAGCGGCTGCGGTCGCAGGCGCGGGCGCTGGGCGTGAGCGCGGCGAGCCTGTTCCATGTGGCGTTTGCGCAGCTGCTTGCGCGCAGCTGTGGGCGCAGCGAGGTGGTGTTCGGGACGGTGCTGTTCGGGCGGCTGCAGGGCAGCGAGGGGACGGAGCGCGCGCTGGGCCTGTTCATCAACACGCTGCCGCTGCGGGTGGAGGTCGGCGAGCAGGGCGTGGCGGCGAGCGTGCGCGAGGTGCAGCGGCATCTTGCGGAGCTGCTGCGTCACGAGCATGCACCGCTGGCGCTGGCGCAGCGCTGCAGCGGGGTTGCGGCGCCGGCGCCGCTGTTCTCGTCGCTGCTGAACTACCGGCACAGTGCAGCGGGCGGCGTAGCGGAGCAGGCTCAGTGGGAGGGGATCGAGGTCCTGCACGCGGAGGAGCGGACGAACTATCCGCTGACGCTGTCGGTGGACGATCTGGGTGCTGGCTTTGCACTGACGGCGCAGGTTGTGGCGTCGGTCGCGGCGGAGCGGGTCTGTGCGTTCATGGCGACGGCGCTGGAAGGGCTGGTCACGGCGCTGGAGCGGACACCGGAGCGGCCGCTGCGGCTGATCGACGTGCTGCCGGACGCGGAGCGGCGGCGTGTGGTGGTGGAGTGGAACGCCACGGCTACGGATTATCCGCAGGATGTTTGCGTGCACGAGCTGTTCGAGGCGCAGGCGGCGCGGACGCCGGCTGCGGTTGCGGTGGTGCATGAGGATCGGCAACTCAGCTATGCGGAGCTGAATGCGCAGGCGAACCGGCTGGCGCATCACCTGCGTAAGCTCGGCGTGAAGCCGGATGATCGTGTTGCGATCTGCCTCGAGCGCAGCCCGGAGATGATCGTTGGGCTGCTGGCGATCCTGAAGGCGGGCGGGGCCTATGTGCCGCTGGATCCGGCCTATCCGCCGGAGCGGCTGGCGTTCATGCTTCAGGACAGCGCGCCGGTGGCGCTGCTGGTGGGCGGCGGGGCGCATGCGGCGTTGGCGGTGGTGGAGGCCGAGCTTGCGGCGGGCGGCATGGCAGTGCTCGACATCGGCGCGGATGCGTCGCAATGGGCGGAGGCGCCCGCGCGCAATCCGGAGCGGAGCGAGGCCGGGCTCGCGGCGGACCATCTCGCTTATGTGATCTACACCTCCGGGTCGACCGGTCAGCCCAAGGGCGCGATGAACGGTCATCGCGCGGTGGTGAACCGTCTGCTGTGGATGCAGGACGCCTACGCTCTCGACGGTGACGACGCGGTGCTGCAGAAGACGCCGTTCAGCTTCGACGTGTCGGTCTGGGAGTTCTTCTGGCCGTTGCTCGCGGGAGCGCGCCTGGTGATGGCGCGGCCGGGGGGCCACAAGGATCCGGCCTATCTGGTGGATGTGATCCGGCGGGAGCGGATCACGACGCTGCACTTCGTGCCATCGATGCTGCAGATATTCCTGGAGCATGAAGAAGCCGGCAGTTGCACGAGCGTGAAGCGGGTGATGTGCAGCGGCGAGGCGCTGCCCCCGGTTTTGGCGGCGCGGTTACTGGAGCGGTTTGAAGGAACGGAGCTGCATAACCTTTACGGTCCGACGGAAGCTGCGGTGGATGTGACGGCGTGGCGCTGTGAAAGGGAAGCGTCGGATGCGAGCGTTCCAATCGGCCGACCGATCTCGAACACGCAGATCTACATTCTGGATGAGCATGGCGAGCCGGTGCCGGTCGGTGTTGCCGGCGAGATCCATATCGGTGGCGTCCAGGTGGGGCGCGGCTATCTGAACCGTCCCGAGCTGACGGCGGAGCGGTTCGTGGAGGACCGGTTCTCGGGCGAGGCGGGAGCGCGGCTGTACCGGACCGGGGATCTCGGTCGCTGGCTTGAAGACGGGACGATCGCGTATCTCGGCCGCAATGACTTCCAGGTGAAGATCCGCGGCTTCCGGATCGAGCCCGGGGAGATCGAGGCGCGGCTGTCGGAGCATGCAGGTGTGCGCGATGCCGCGGTGATCGCGCGGGAGGATGGTCCGGGCGACAAGCGTCTGGTGGCGTATTATGTGAGCGATGCGGAGATCGGGGCGGAGGAACTGCGGGGTCATCTTGCGGCGCGGCTGCCGGACTACATGGTGCCGTCGGCCTATGTGCATCTGGAACTGATGCCGCTGACGCCGAACGGCAAGCTGGACCGCAAGGCGCTGCCGGCGCCGGACGGCGATGCGTTCGCGGTACAGGCCTACGAGCCGCCGCAGGGCGAGACCGAGGCGGCGATCGCCCGAATCTGGTCGGAGCTGCTCGGCGTTGAACGTGTCGGGCGTCACGACAACTTCTTTGCACTCGGCGGGCACTCGCTGCTGGCGATACAGGTGGTGTCACGTTTGCGGCAGGCGCTGGCATTGGAAGCGGCGTTGTCAGCAGTTTTTGCGCGTCCGACGCTGTCAGAACTGGCAGCCGGTCTGAAGGACGCAGCCCCGAGCGAGTTGCCGTCAATCACGCCAGCGGGGCATGACGGAGCGCTGCCATTATCGTTTGCACAGCAGCGGCTGTGGTTTTTGTCTCGCTTCGAGGGAGCGAACTCAGCCTATCACATTGCTGGTGGATTGCGGCTGATCGGGCGGTTGGAGCGAGAGGCGCTGTTGCGCGCGCTGGACCGGATCGTGGCGCGGCATGAGGCGCTGCGGACGGTGTTTGCGCAACGTGATGATGGCGTGCCGGTGCAGCAGGTCGGCGCGGCGGATGCAGGCTTTGCCTTGATGCAGCACGACCTGCGGGGCACGTCGGATGCGGCAGGCGAGTTGCAGCGATTGGCGGCTGTGGAAGCGACAGCGCCATTCGATCTTGAGCGTGGTCCGCTGATCCGGGGGCGGCTGGTGCGTCTGGATGTCGACGAGCATGTGCTGCTGTTGACGATGCACCACATCGTGTCGGACGGCTGGTCGATGGGGGTGCTGACGCGCGAGCTGAGCGTGCTGTATGGGGCGTTTGCGCGCGGCGAGGCTGATCCGCTGCCGGCGCTGGCGATCCAATATGCGGACTACGCGGTGTGGCAGCGGCGCTGGCTGTCGGGCGAGGGTCTGGCGCGCCAGGGAGCGTATTGGAAGGAGGCGCTGTCGGGGGCGCCTGCGCTTCTGGAGCTGCCATGGGACCGGCCGCGTCCGGCGGAGCAGAATTATGCCGGGGCGATGGTGCCGGTGCAGCTGGATGGAGACCTGACCGGGGCCCTGAGGGCACTGAGCTATCGTCATGGCACGACGTTGTACATGACGCTGCTGGCGGGCTGGGCGGCGCTGCTGTCGCGGCTGTCGGGGCAGGAGGATGTGGTGATCGGCAGCCCGGTTGCGAACCGTGGACGTGCCGAGATCGAGGAGCTGATCGGGTTCTTCGTGAACACGCTGGCGCTACGTGTCGACGTGTCCGGCTCGCCATCGGTGGGCGAGCTGCTGGCGCGGGTGAAGGCGCAGACGGTGGCGGCGCAGGAGCACCAGGATCTGCCGTTCGAGCAGGTGGTGGAACTGTTGCAGCCGTCGCGCAGCCTGAGCCACGCGCCGCTGTTCCAGGTAGCGCTGGCCTGGCAGAGCATGTCGGCAGAACGTCTCGACCTTGGGGAGCTGCGGCTGGAAGCGGTGGAGGTGCCGCGGGTGAGCGCGCAGTTCGACCTGACGCTGAGCCTGGCGGAGACAGGCGGGACGATCAGCGGCGGGCTGGAATATGCGACTGCGCTGTACGACCGCGGGACGGTCGAGCGTTGGGTCGGGTACTTTGTCCGGCTGCTGGAAGGCATGGTGGCGGATGAGCACGCGGCGGTGGATCGTTTGCCGCTGCAGGATGACGCGGAGCGTCATCGTATTGTGGTGGAGTGGAACGCGACGGCTGCGGATTATCCGCAGGATGTGTGCGTGCACGAACTGTTCGAGGCGCAGGCCGAACGCACGCCGGATGCGGTTGCGGTGGTGCATGAGGATCGGCAACTCAGCTATGCGGAGCTGAACGCGCAGGCGAACCGGCTGGCGCATCATCTGCGCGGGCTCGGCGTCAGGCCGGATGACCGTGTTGCGATCTGCATCGAGCGCAGCCCGGAGATGATCGTGGGTCTGCTGGCGATCCTGAAGGCGGGCGGAGCCTATGTGCCGCTGGATCCGGCCTATCCGCCGGAGCGGCTGGCGTTCATGCTTCAGGACAGCGCGCCGGTGGCGCTGCTGGTGGGCGGCGGCGCGCAGGCGGCGTTGGCCGTCGCCGCTTCCGGGCTCGCCGAGAGCGGCGTGCCCGTGCTGGATATCGGCGCGGATGCGGCGCAATGGGCCGAGGCGCCCGCGCACGATCCGGAGCGGAGCGAGGTCGGGCTCGCGGCGAGCCATCTCGCTTATGTGATCTACACCTCCGGATCGACCGGCACGCCGAAAGGGGTGATGGTCGAGCATCGGAACGTTGCCCGGCTCTTCCTCGCGACGGAGCACTGGTACCAGTTCGGCGCCGACGATGTCTGGACGCTGTTCCATTCCTATGCGTTCGACTTCTCGGTCTGGGAGATCTGGGGTGCGCTACTCCATGGGGGCCGGCTGGTGGTGGTGCCACAAGCGACGACGAGATCTCCACATGACTTCTATCATCTGCTGTGCCGAGAGGAAGTCACTATCCTGAACCAGACGCCAAGCGCCTTCCGGCAATTGGTAGCCGCTCAAGCTGAAACGGTGGGGACGCATCATCTGCGCACCGTGATCTTTGGCGGCGAGGCGCTGGAGCCTGCGGCCCTGAAGCCTTGGTACTGTCGCGAAGCCAATCAGGCGACGAGCCTGATCAACATGTACGGGATCACCGAGACGACAGTGCATGTCACATACTATGCGCTCAAGGCAGCCGATGCGGACAGGCACGGTGCGAGCCCGATCGGACAACCGATCCCGGATCTCAGGGTCTACATTCTTGATGCATATGGTGAGCCTGCACCGATCGGTGTTGCGGGCGAGCTCTATATCGGCGGGGCCGGAGTCGCGCGAGGCTATCTGAACCGTTCCGAGCTGACGGCGGAGCGGTTCGTGGAAGACCGGTTCTCAGGCGAGGCCGGGGCGCGGCTGTACCGGACCGGGGATCTCGGGCGCTGGCTTAGCGACGGAACGATCGCGTATCTCGGTCGCAACGACTTCCAGGTGAAGATCCGCGGCTTCCGGATCGAGCTCGGGGAGATCGAGGCGCGGTTGTCGGAGCAGGCGGGTGTGCGCGATGCCGCGGTGATCGCGCGGGAGGATGTCGCGGGCGACCAGCGTCTAGTTGCCTACTATGTGGGCGATGCGGCGATCGGGGCGGAGCAGTTGCGGAGCCATCTCGCGGCGCGGTTGCCGGACTACATGGTGCCGTCGGCCTATGTGCATCTGGAGCTGATACCGCTGACGCCGAACGGGAAGCTGGACCGAAAGGCGCTGCCGGCGCCGGAGGGCGCTGCGTTCGCGGTGCAGGCCTACGAGTCGCCGCAGGGCGAGACCGAGGAGGCGATCGCCCGGATCTGGGCGGAACTGCTCGGTGTCGAGCGTGTCGGGCGCCACGACAATTTCTTCGCGCTCGGCGGGCACTCGCTGCTGGCGGTGACCTTGGTGGAGCGGATGCGGCGGGAGGGTCTGGCGGCAGATATCGGCACCTTGTTCGCGACGCCGAGCCTTGCGGCGCTAGCGGCGGCGAGCGGCGTGATTGAGGAGATATATCTATGAGGCTCGTGAATTTGCTGAGAGAGCTACAAGCTAAGAATGTATCTATCAGCCTTTCTGAAAATGGGGCTCATATTATTCTCCGGGGTGAGAGAGAGAGTCTGAGCAAAGAAACGTTGGACTTTATTCGAAGGAATAGGGAGCCTTTGATCGATATACTGCGCTCTGAAGAGAGAGCGGTGTCTGGAAGTCTGATCCCTGCGGGATGTGGGCGGATCACGCCGGAGATGCTGCCGCTGGTGGCGCTGAGCCAGGAGGAGATCGATCAGATCGCTGCGGTAGTGCCGGGCGGCTGGGCCAACATCCAGGACATCTATCCGCTGGCGCCGCTGCAGGAGGGCATTCTGTTCCATCATCTGATGGGTGGAGAGGGGGACGTCTATCTGTTGTCCGGCTTGCTCGGATTTGACAGCCGGGCGCGGCTGGACGGCTTCCTGGCGGCGTTCGATGCCGTGATCGGCCGTCACGACATCCTGCGGACGGCGGTGCTGTGGGAGGACCTGCCGGAGCCGGTGCAGGTGGTGTTGCGGCATGCGCCGCTTCCGGTGGAAGAGGTCGAGCTGGAGGTGGGCGGCGGGGACGGAGCGGCGCAGCTGCGCGCGCGGTTCGATGCGCGGCGTTGCCGGCTGGATGTGCGGCGGGCGCCGTTGCTGCGGGTTGTGATCGCGCGTGACCCGCGGAGCGGAGGCTGGCTGCTGCTGCTGCAGTTCCATCATCTGGTGATGGACCATACCACGCTGGAGATCGTGCTGGAGGAGATCGCGTCGCATCTGCGAGGCGAGGCGGAGCGTCTTGCGGCGCCGCTGCCGTTCCGGAGCTATGTGGCGCAGGCGCGGCTGGGGATGAGCCGTGAGCAGCACGAGACGTTCTTCCGCGGGATGCTGGGCAAGGTCGAGGAGCCGACGGCGCCGTTCGGGCTGTTGGACGCGCAGGGCGACGGGTCTGAGATCGCGGAGGCGCGTATCGAGCTGGCGCCTGAGCTTGCGGAGCGGCTGCGATCACTGGCGCGGGCACTGGGCGTGAGCGCGGCGAGCCTGTTCCATGTGGCGTTTGCGCAGTTGCTTGCGCGCAGCTGCGGGCGCAGCGACGTTGTGTTCGGGACGGTGCTGTTCGGGCGGCTGCAGGGCGGGGATGGGGCCGATCGCGCGCTGGGACTGTTCATCAACACACGCTGCCGCTGCGGGTTGAGGTTGGCGAGCAGGGCGTGGTGGCGAGCGTGCGCGAGGTGCAGCGGCACCTCGCGGAGTTGCTGCGTCACGAGCATGCGCCGCTGGCGTTAGCGCAGCGCTGCAGCGGGGTGGCGGCGCCGGCGCCGCTGTTCTCGGCGCTGTTGAACTACCGGCACAGCGGATCGGGTTCGGGGACCGGATCGGGGGTGTTGGAGGGTATCGAGGGGCTCTGGGGTGAGGAGCGGACGAACTATCCGCTGACGCTGTCGGTGGACGATCTGGGCGGGGGCTTTGCGCTGACGGCGCAGGTCGAGGCGGCGGTCGGTGCGCAGCGAGTCTGTGCGTTCATGGCGACGGCGCTGGAAGGGCTGGTTGAGGCGCTGGAGCGAACACCGGAGCGGCCGCTGCGGCAGATCGATGTGCTGCCCGAAGCGGAGCGTCATCGTGTCGTGGTGGAGTGGAACGCGACGACAGCGGATTATCCGCAGGATGTGTGCGTGCACGAGCTGTTCGAGGCGCAGGCCGAACGCACGCCGGATGCGGTTGCGGTGGTGCATGAGGATCGGCAACTCAGCTATGCGGAGCTGAACGCGCAGGCGAACCGGCTGGCGCATCATCTGCGCGGGCTCGGCGTCAGGCCGGATGACCGTGTTGCGATCTGCATCGAGCGCAGCCCGGAGATGATCGTGGGTCTGCTGGCGATCCTGAAGGCGGGCGGAGCCTATGTGCCGCTGGATCCGGCCTATCCGCCGGAGCGGCTGGCGTTCATGCTTCAGGACAGCGCGCCGGTGGCGCTGCTGGTGGGCGGCGGCGCGCAGGCGGCGTTGGCCGTCGCCGCTTCCGGGCTCGCCGAGAACGGCGTGCCCGTGCTGGATATCGGCGCGGATGCGTCGCAATGGGCGGAGGCGCCCGCGCACGATCCGGAGCGGAGCGAGGTCGGGCTCGCGGCGGACCATCTCGCTTACGTGATCTACACCTCCGGATCGACCGGTCAGCCCAAGGGGGTGATGGTCGAGCATCGGAACGTTGCCCGGCTCTTCCACGCGACGGAGCACTGGTACCAGTTCGGTCCAGCCGATGTCTGGACCTTGTTTCATTCCTATGCGTTCGACTTCTCGGTGTGGGAGATCTGGGGAGCGCTGCTTTATGGCGGTCGGCTGGTGGTGGTGCCGCAGCTGACAGCGCGATCTCCGGACGACTTCTATCATCTTCTCTGTCGTGAGGGGGTGACGGTCCTGAACCAGACGCCGAGCGCGTTCCGGCAATTGATGGTGGCTCAGGCAGCCTCCGGCGCAGGTCATGGTCTGCGTTGTGTGATTTTCGGGGGCGAAGCGCTGGAGCTTGGCGCCCTGCAGCCCTGGTATCGGCACACAGCCAATCAGGCGACGACACTCATCAACATGTACGGGATCACCGAGACGACGGTCCATGTCACCTATTGCGCCCTCGCATCGAGCGACACCATGAGGCGCGGCGCGAGCCCGATCGGCCGGCCGATTCCTGATCTGCGGGTCTACATTCTTGATGAGCATGGCGAGCCTGCACCGATCGGTGTTGCCGGCGAGATCTACGTCGGTGGCGCCGGCGTTGCGCGGGGCTATCTGAACCGTCCCGAGCTGACGGCGGAGCGGTTCGTGGAGGACCGGTTCTCGGGCGAGGCGGGAGCGCGGCTGTACCGGACCGGAGACCTCGGTCGCTGGCTTGAAGACGGAACGATCGCGTATCTCGGACGCAATGACTTCCAGGTGAAGATCCGCGGCTTCCGGATCGAGCTCGGCGAGATCGAGGCGCGGCTGTCGGAGCATGCAGGTGTGCGCGATGCCGCGGTGATCGCGCGGGAGGATGGTCCGGGCGACAAGCGTCTGGTGGCGTATTATGTGAGCGAAGCGGCGATCGGGGCGGAGGAACTGCGGAGCCATCTTGCGGCGCGCCTGCCGGACTACATGGTGCCTGCGGCCTATGTGCATCTGGAGCGGCTGCCGCTGACGCCGAACGGCAAGCTGGACCGCAAGGCGCTGCCGGTGCCGGAGGGCGCTGCGTTTGCGGTGCAGGCCTACGCGCCGCCGCAGGGCGAGACCGAGGCGGCGATCGCCCGGATCTGGTCGGAACTGCTGGGTGTCGAGCGGATCGGGCGCCACGACAACTTCTTTGCACTCGGCGGGCACTCGCTGCTGGCGATACAGGTGGTGTCACGTTTGCGGCAGGCGCTGGCATTGGAAGCGGCGTTGTCAGCAGTTTTTGCGCGTCCGACGCTGTCAGAACTGGCAGCCGGTCTGAAGGACGCAGCCCCGAGCGAGTTGCCGTCAATCACGCCAGCGGGGCATGACGGAGCGCTGCCATTATCGTTTGCACAGCAGCGGCTGTGGTTTTTGTCTCGCTTCGAGGGAGCGAACTCAGCCTATCACATTGCTGGTGGATTGCGGCTGATCGGGCGGTTGGAGCGAGAGGCGCTGTTGCGCGCGCTGGACCGGATCGTGGCGCGGCATGAGGCGCTGCGGACGGTGTTTGCGCAACGTGATGATGGCGTGCCGGTGCAGCAGGTCGGCGCGGCGGATGCAGGCTTTGCCTTGATGCAGCACGACCTGCGGGGCACGTCGGATGCGGCAGGCGAGTTGCAGCGATTGGCGGCTGTGGAAGCGACAGCGCCATTCGATCTTGAGCGTGGTCCGCTGATCCGGGGGCGGCTGGTGCGTCTGGATGTCGACGAGCATGTGCTGCTGTTGACGATGCACCACATCGTGTCGGACGGCTGGTCGATGGGGGTGCTGACGCGCGAGCTGAGCGTGCTGTATGGGGCGTTTGCGCGCGGCGAGGCTGATCCGCTGCCGGCGCTGGCGATCCAATATGCGGACTACGCGGTGTGGCAGCGGCGCTGGCTGTCGGGCGAGGGTCTGGCGCGTCAGGGAGCGTATTGGAAGGAGGCGCTGTCGGGAGCGCCTGCGCTTCTGGAGCTGCCATGGGACCGGCCGCGTCCGGCGGAGCAGAATTATGCCGGGGCGATGGTGCCGGTGCAGCTGGATGGAGACCTGACCGGGGCCCTGAGGGCACTGAGCCATCGTCATGGCACGACGTTGTACATGACGCTGCTGGCGGGCTGGGCGGCGCTGCTGTCGCGGTTGTCGGGGCAGGAGGATGTGGTGATCGGCAGCCCGGTTGCGAACCGTGGACGTGCCGAGATCGAGGAGCTGATCGGGTTCTTCGTGAACACGCTGGCGCTACGTGTCGATGTGTCCGGCTCGCTGTCGGTGAGTGAGCTGCTGGCACGGGTGAAGGCGCAGACGGTGGCGGCGCAGGAGCACCAGGATCTGCCGTTCGAGCAGGTGGTGGAACTGTTGCAACCGTCGCGCAGCCTGAGCCACGCGCCGCTGTTCCAGGCGGTGCTGGCCTGGCAGACCATGTCGGTAGAACGTCTCGACCTTGGGGAGCTGCGGCTGGAAGCGGTGGAGGTGCCGCGGGTGAGCGCGCAGTTCGACCTGACGCTGAGCCTGGCGGAGACAGGCGGGACGATCAGCGGCGGGCTGGAATATGCGACTGCGCTGTTCGATCGCGGGACGGTCGAGCGCTGGGTCGGGTACTTTGTCCGGCTGCTGGAAGGCATGGTGGCGGATGAGCGCGTGCCGGTGGATCGTTTGCCGCTGCAGGATGACGCGGAGCGTCATCGTATTGTGGTGGAGTGGAACGCGACGGCTGCGGATTATCCGCAGGATGTGTGCGTGCACGAACTGTTCGAGGCGCAGGCGGCGCGGACGCCGGCTGCGGTTGCGGTGGTGCATGAGGATCGGCAACTCAGCTATGCGGAGCTGAACGCGCAGGCGAACCGGTTGGCGCATCATCTGCGCGGGCTCGGCGTCAGGCCGGATGACCGTGTTGCGATCTGCATCGAGCGCAGCCCGGAGATGATCGTGGGATTGCTGGCGATCCTGAAGGCGGGCGGGGCCTATGTGCCGCTGGATCCGGCCTATCCGCCGGAGCGGCTGGCGTTCATGGTTCAGGACAGCGCGCCGGTGGCGCTGCTGGTGGGCGGCGGCGCGCAGGCGGCGTTGGCCGTCGCCGCTTCCGGGCTCGCCGAGAACGGCGTGCCCGTGCTGGATATCGGCGCGGATGCGTCGCAATGGGCGGAGGCGCCCGCGCACGATCCGGAGCGGAGCGAGGTCGGGCTCGCGGCGGACCATCTCGCTTATGTGATCTACACCTCCGGGTCGACCGGTCAGCCCAAGGGCGCGATGAACGGTCATCGCGCGGTGGTGAACCGTCTGCTGTGGATGCAGGACGCCTACGCTCTCGATGGTGACGACGCGGTGCTGCAGAAGACGCCGTTCAGCTTCGACGTGTCGGTCTGGGAGTTCTTCTGGCCGTTGCTCGCGGGAGCGCGCCTGGTGATGGCGCGGCCGGGGGGCCACAAGGATCCGGCCTATCTGGTGGATGTGATCCGGCGGGAGCGGATCACGACGCTGCACTTCGTGCCATCGATGCTGCAGATATTCCTGGAGCATGAAGAAGCCGGCAGTTGCACGAGCGTGAAGCGAGTGATGTGCAGCGGCGAGGCGCTGCCCCCGGTTTTGGCGGCGCGGTTACTGGAGCGGTTTGAAGGAACGGAGCTGCATAACCTTTACGGTCCGACGGAAGCTGCGGTGGATGTGACGGCGTGGCGCTGTGAAAGGGAAGCGTCGGATGCGAGCGTTCCAATCGGCCGACCGATCTCGAACACGCAGATCTACATTCTGGATGAGCATGGCGAGCCGGTGCCGGTCGGGGTTGCCGGCGAGATCCATATCGGTGGCGTCCAGGTGGGGCGCGGCTATCTGAACCGTCCCGAGCTGACGGCGGAGCGGTTCGTGGAGGACCGGTTCTCGGGCGAGGCGGGAGCGCGGCTGTACCGGACCGGAGACCTCGGTCGCTGGCTTGAAGACGGGACGATCGCGTATCTCGGTCGCAACGACTTCCAGGTGAAGATCCGCGGTTTCCGGATCGAGCTCGGGGAGATCGAGGCGCGGCTGTCGGAGCATGCAGGTGTGCGCGATGCCGCGGTGATCGCGCGGGAGGATGCTCCGGGCGACAAGCGTCTGGTGGCCTACTACGTGGCCGATGCGGCGATCGGGGCGGAGCAGCTGCGGAGCCATCTTGCGGCGCGGCTGCCGGACTACATGGTGCCGTCGGCCTATGTGCATCTGGAACTGATGCCGCTGACGCCGAACGGCAAGCTGGACCGCAAGGCGCTGCCGGCGCCGGAGGGCGCAGCGTTTGCGGTGCAGGCCTATGCGCCGCCGCAGGACGAGACCGAGGCGGCGATCGCCCGGATCTGGTCGGAACTGCTGGGTGTCGAGCGGATCGGGCGTCACGACAATTTCTTCGCACTCGGCGGGCACTCGCTGCTGGCGGTGACCTTGGTGGAGCGGATGCGGCGGGAGGGTCTGGCGGCTGACATCCGCACCCTGTTCGCGACGCCGAGCCTTGCCGCACTGGCGGCGGCCGGCGGTGGTGGCGCGGCCACGGTTGCGGTGCCGGCCAACCTGATCCCGGCGGGCTGCAGGCGGATCACGCTGGAGATGCTGCCGCTGGTGGCGCTGAGCCAGGCGGAGATCGATCAGATCGCTGCGGTAGTGCCGGGCGGCTGGGCCAACATCCAGGACATCTATCCGTTGGCACCGCTGCAGGAGGGCATCCTGTTCCATCATCTGATGGGTGGAGAGGGGGACGTCTATCTGTTGTCCGGCTTGCTCGGATTTGACAGCCGGGCGCGGCTGGACGGCTTCCTGGCGGCGTTCGATGCCGTGATCGGCCGTCACGACATCCTGCGGACGGCGGTGCTGTGGGAGGACCTGCCGGAGCCGGTGCAGGTGGTGTTGCGGCATGCGCCGCTGCCCGTGGAAGAGATCGAACTGGATGCGGACGGCGAGGACGGCGCGTCACAGCTGCGCGCGCGGTTCGATGCGCGGCGTTGCCGGCTGGATGTGCGGCGGGCGCCGTTGCTGCGGGTTGTGATCGCGCGTGATCCGCAGAGCGGAGGCTGGCTGCTGTTGCTGCAGTTCCATCATCTGGTGATGGACCATACCGGACTGGAGGTTTTGTCGGAGGAGATCGCGTCGCATCTCGCGGGCGAGGCGGAGCGGCTTGCGGCGCCGCTGCCGTTCCGGACCTATGTAGCGCAGGCGCGGCTGGGGATGAGCCGGGAGCAGCACGAGGCGTTCTTCCGCGGGATGCTGGGCAAGGTCTCGGAACCGACGGCGCCGTTCGGGCTGCTGGACGTGCAGGGCGACGGGTCCGAGATCGCGGAGGCGCATCTGGAGCTTGCGCCTGAGCTTGCGGAGCGGCTGCGGTCGCAGGCGCGGGCGCTGGGCGTGAGCACGGCGAGCCTGTTCCACGTGGCATTTGCGCAGCTGCTTGCGCGCAGCTGCGGGCGCAGCGAGGTGGTGTTCGGGACGGTGCTGTTCGGGCGGCTGCAGGGCGGCGAGGGGACGGAGCGCGCGCTGGGCCTGTTCATCAACACGCTGCCGCTGCGGGTGGAGGTCGGCGAGCAAAGCGTGGCGGCGAGCGTGCGCGAGGTACAGCGGCATCTAGCGGAGCTGTTGCGTCACGAGCATGCGCCGCTGGCGCTGGCACAGCGTTGCAGCGGGGTTGCGGCGCCGGTGCCGCTGTTCTCGTCCCTGCTGAACTACCGGCACAGCGCGATGGACGGATCTGCGGATCGCAGGGCGTGGGAAGGGATCGAGCTCCTGCACGCGGAGGAGCGGACGAACTATCCGCTGGTGCTGTCGGTGGACGATCTGGGCGAGGGCTTCACGCTGACGGCGCAGGTGGAGGCAGCGGTGGGTGCGGCGCGGATCTGCGCGTTCATGGCGACGGCGCTGGAAGGGCTGGCCGAGGCGCTGGAGCGGACACCGGAGCGGCCGCTGCGGCAGATCGACGTGCTGCCGGACGCGGAGCGTCATCGTATTGTGGTGGAGTGGAACGCGACGGCTGCGGATTATCCGCAGGATGTGTGCGTGCACGAACTGTTCGAGGCGCAGGCCGAACGCACGCCGGATGCGGTTGCGGTGGTGCATGAGGATCGGCAACTCAGCTATGCGGAGCTGAATGCGCAGGCGAACCGGCTGGCGCATCATCTGCGCGGGCTCGGCGTCAGGCCGGATGACCGGGTGGCGATCTGCATCGAACGTTCGATCGACCTGGTCGCTGCGGAACTTGCGATCCTCAAATGCGGCGCAGCCTATGTGCCGCTGGATCCGGCCTATCCGGCGGAGCGGCTGGCGTTCATGATCGAGGATTGCGAAGCATCCCTCGTGCTGACGGCACGAGGCGCGGTGCTGCCGGAAGGGCTTGAGGTTCACAGCATCGATGTCGGGGATGTCCTGCGAGGTGCCGGAGACGACTCCAATCCCGGTGTGTCGCGGGACAGCGGCAGCGATGCTTACATCATGTACACGTCGGGCTCGACGGGGACGCCCAAGGGCGTGGTGATTCCGCATCGGGCGATCGGGCGGCTGGTGATCAACAACGGCTATGCGGACTTCAATGCGTCGGATCGCGTTGCCTTTGCCGCCAATCCTGCCTTTGACGCGACGACGATGGAGGTCTGGGCGCCGCTGCTGAACGGCGGCTGCATCGTCGTGATCGAGCAGGAAGCGGTACTGGATCCCCTCCAGTTGTCGGGTGCTTTCCAACAGCAGCGTGTTACGGCATTCTTCGTGACGACGTCCTTGTTCAACCACTATGTCAAAGTGGCTCCGCAACTGTTCGCCGGGTTACGTTTCCTGTTGACGGGTGGCGAGCGTGCCGATCCTCAATGTTTCCGCAAAGTCATCAGCGGCGCGGCACCCCGGCATTTCATTCACTGCTATGGACCGACGGAGACGACGACCTTTGCCATTACGCATGAGATCACCGAGGTCGATGAACGTGCGAGCAGCATTCCTCTGGGTCGACCGATCTCGAACACGCATATCTACATATTGGATGCGTATGGGGAGCCGGCGCCGATCGGTGTCGCGGGCGAGATCTACATCGGCGGGGCCGGAGTTGCGCGGGGCTATCTGAACCGTCCCGAGCTGACGGCGGAGCGGTTCGTGGAGGATCGCTTCTCGGGCGAGGCCGGGGCGCGGCTGTACCGGACCGGGGATCTCGGGCGCTGGCTTAGCGACGGGACGATCGCGTATCTCGGTCGCAACGACTTCCAGGTGAAGATCCGCGGCTTCCGGATCGAACTCGGTGAGATCGAGGCCCGGTTGTTGGAGCGTGCCGGGATCAGCGATGTCGCCGTGGTCGCGCGTGAGGATGTGGCAGGCGACAAGCGCCTGGTGGCGTATTATGCGGGCGATGCTGAGATCGGGGCGGAGCAACTGCGGGGCCATCTTGCGGCGCGGCTGCCGGACTACATGGTGCCTGCGGCGTATGTCCATCTGGATCGGCTGCCGCTGACGCCGAACGGGAAGCTGGACCGCAAGGCGCTGCCGGCGCCGGAGGGCGCTGCGTTCGCGGCGCAGGCCTATGAGCCGCCGCAGGGCGAGACCGAGGAGGCCATCGCCCGAATCTGGTCGGAGCTGCTGGGCGTTGAGCGGATCGGGCGCCACGACAATTTCTTCGCGCTCGGCGGACACTCGCTGCTGGCGGTCATGTTGGTCGCCCGACTAAGGAGAAGCCTTGATGTAGAACTAGCTCTGTCCGAAATCTTCTTAAACGACGGGATAAGTCAATTGGCCGATAGAGTTGTGAATGCACAACTCGCTCAGTTTGACCAAAGCGAACTGACAGTGGTCTTCCAGGATGAAGTGAGTTGCTAAGATGTCAGTCCTCACGACAGAACTATATCGGTCGAGCCGTTCACAGCGAGAAGAATTAGTTCGGCGGGCACGATCAAGAGGCTTAAAGCGCCAAAATGCACTGCCGCCGATAAGTTCGACTGAACGAATTGGAGTGATTCCCCTGTCGTTTGCGCAGCAGCGGCTGTGGTTTTTGTCTCGCTTCGAGGGAGCGAACTCGGCCTATCACATTGCTGGTGGATTGCGGCTGATCGGGCGGTTGGAGCGAGAGGCGCTGTTGCGCGCGCTGGACCGGATCGTGGCGCGGCATGAGGCGCTGCGGACGGTGTTTGCGCAACGTGATGATGGCGTGCCGGTGCAGCAGGTCGGCGCGGCGGATGCAGGCTTTGCCTTGATGCAGCACGACCTGCGGGGCACGTCGGATGCGGCAGGCGAGTTGCAGCGATTGGCGGCTGTGGAAGCGACAGCGCCATTCGATCTTGAGCGTGGTCCGCTGATCCGGGGGCGGCTGGTGCGTCTGGATGTCGACGAGCATGTGCTGCTGTTGACGATGCACCACATCGTGTCGGACGGCTGGTCGATGGGGGTGCTGACGCGCGAGCTGAGCGTGCTGTATGGGGCGTTTGCGCGCGGCGAGGCTGATCCGCTGCCGGCGCTGGCGATCCAATATGCGGACTACGCGGTGTGGCAGCGGCGCTGGCTGTCGGGCGAGGGTCTGGCGCGTCAGGGAGCGTATTGGAAGGAGGCGCTGTCGGGAGCGCCTGCGCTTCTGGAGCTGCCATGGGACCGGCCGCGTCCGGCGGAGCAGAATTATGCCGGGGCGATGGTGCCGATGTGGTTGGATGGAGAGCTGACCGGGGCCCTGAGGGCGCTGAGCCATCGTTACGGCACGACGTTGTACATGACGCTGCTGGCGGGCTGGGCGGCGCTGCTGTCGCGGCTGTCGGGGCAGCAGGATGTGGTGATCGGCAGCCCGGTTGCGAACCGGGGACGTGGCGAGATCGAAGGGCTGATCGGGTTCTTCGTGAACACGCTGGCGGTGCGTGTCGACGTGTCCGGCTCGCCATCGGTGGGCGAGCTTCTGGCACGGGTGAAGGCGCAGACGGTGGCGGCGCAGGAGCACCAGGATTTGCCGTTCGAGCAGGTGGTGGAACTGTTGCAACCGTCGCGCAGCCTGAGCCACGCGCCGCTGTTCCAGGTAGCGCTGGCCTGGCAGAGCATGTCGGCAGAACGTCTCGACCTTGGGGAGCTGCGGCTGGAAGCGGTGGAGGTGCCGCGGGTGAGCGCGCAGTTCGACCTGACGCTGAGCCTGGCGGAGACAGGCGGGACGATCAGCGGCGGGCTGGAATATGCGACTGCGCTGTTCGATCGCGGGACGGTCGAGCGCTGGGTCGGGTACTTTGTCCGGCTGCTGGAAGGCATGGTGGCGGATGAGCGCGTGCCGGTGGATCGTTTGCCGCTGCAGGATGACGCGGAGCGTCATCGTATTGTGGTGGAGTGGAACGCGACGGCTGCGGATTATCCGCAGGATGTGTGCGTGCACGAACTGTTCGAGGCGCAGGCCGAACGCACGCCGGCTGCGGTTGCGGTGGTGCATGAGGATCGGCACCTGAGCTATGCGGAGCTGAACGCGCAGGCGAACCGGTTGGCGCATCATCTGCGCGGACTCGGCGTCAGGCCGGATGACCGTGTTGCGATCTGCCTCGAGCGCAGCCCGGAGATGATCGTGGGTCTGCTGGCGATCCTGAAGGCGGGCGGAGCCTATGTGCCGCTGGATCCGGCCTATCCGCCGGAGCGGCTGGCGTTCATGCTTCAGGACAGCGCGCCGGTGGCGCTGCTGGTGGGCGGCGGCGCGCAGGCGGCGTTGGCTGCCGCCGGTGCCGGGCTCGCCGAGAACGGCGTGCCCGTGCTCGACATCGGCGCGGATGCGGCGCAATGGGCCGAGGCGCCCGCGCGCAATCCGGAGCGGAGCGAGGCCGGGCTCGCGGCGGACCATCTCGCTTATGTGATCTACACCTCCGGGTCGACCGGTCGGCCCAAGGGGGTGATGGTCGAGCATCGCGGTCTCGCCAACCTGGTGCATTGGCATTGCGCCGCGTTCGATCTCCAGGCAGGGACGCGGAGCTCCTTGGTGGCCGGTTCAGGCTTTGATGCGGCGACCTGGGAAACCTGGCCTCCGCTTTGCTGCGGTGGAACGCTTGCCGTGCCGCGGCCGGAGATCGCGCGGAATCCGGAGGCGCTGCTTGGCTGGTGGCAAGCGCAACCGCTGGACGTGAGCTTCTTGCCGACACCGATAGCGGAGTTCGCCTTCTCACAGGGGGCCACACATCGAGATCTTCGATGTTTGCTGACGGGCGGCGATCGTCTGCGCAAATGTCCGAAAGACCTGCCGTTCGCGCTGGTCAACAATTACGGTCCTACGGAAACGACGGTGGTGGCCACGTCCGGTTTGCTGGATCCGGCAGGAGAGGTCCTTCATATCGGCCGTCCGATCTCGAACACGCAGATCTATATTCTTGATGAGCATGGCGAGCCGGTGCCGATCGGTGTTGCCGGCGAGATCTACGTCGGTGGCGCCGGCGTTGCGCGGGGCTATCTGAACCGTCCTGAGCTGACGGCGGAGCGGTTCGTGGAGGACCGGTTCTCGGGCGAGGCGGGAGCGCGGCTGTACCGGACCGGAGACCTCGGTCGCTGGCTTAGCGATGGGACGATCGCGTATCTCGGCCGCAATGACTTCCAGGTGAAGATCCGCGGCTTCCGGATCGAACTCGGAGAGATCGAGGCGCGGCTGTCGGAGCATGCGGATGTGCGCGACGCCGCGGTGATCGCGCGGGAGGATGCTCCGGGCGACAAGCGTCTGGTGGCTTACTATGCGAGCGATGCGGCGATCGGGGCGGAGCAGCTGCGGAGCCATCTTGCGGCGCGGCTGCCGGACTACATGGTGCCGTCGGCCTATGTGCATCTGGAACTGATGCCGCTGACGCCGAACGGCAAGCTGGACCGCAAGGCGCTGCCGGCGCCGGAGGGCGCAGCCTATGCGGTGGAGGCCTATGCGCCGCCGCAGGACGAGACCGAGGAGCGACTGGCTCGGATCTGGTCGGAGCTGCTCGGCGTTGAACGTGTCGGGCGCCACGACAACTTCTTCGCGCTCGGCGGGCACTCGCTGCTGGCGGTGACCTTGGTGGAGCGGATGCGGCGGGAGGGGATCGCGGCGGATATCCGCACCTTGTTCGCGACGCCGAGCCTTGCGGCGCTGGCGGCAGTCGGCGGTGGTGGTGCAGCCACGGTGACCGTGCCAGCCAACCTGATCCCTGCAGATTGCGGGCGGATCACGCCGGAGATGCTGCCGCTGGTCGCACTGAGCCAGGCGGAGATCGATCGCATCGCGGCGGTAGTTCCGGGCGGCAGCGCCAACATCCAGGACATCTATCCGCTGGCGCCGTTGCAGGAGGGCATCCTGTTCCACCATCTGCTGGGTGGCGAGGGCGACGTCTATCTGTTGTCCGGCTTGCTGGGCTTTGACAGCCGGGCGCGGCTGGACGGCTTCCTGGCGGCGTTCGATGCCGTGATCGGCCGTCACGACATCCTGCGGACGGCGGTGCTGTGGGAGGACCTGCCGGAGCCGGTGCAGGTGGTGTTGCGGCATGCACCGCTGCCGGTGGAAGAGGTCGCGCTGGAGGCAGGCGGTGGGGACGACGGGGCGGCGCAGCTGCGCGCACGGTTCGATCCGCGGCACGATCGGCTGGATGTGCGGCGGGCGCCGCTGCTGCGGGTCGTGATCGCGCGTGATCCGCGGAGCGGAGGCTGGCTGCTGCTGCTGCAGTTCCATCATCTGGTGATGGACCATACCACGCTGGAGATCGTGCTGGAGGAGATCGCGTCGCATCTCGCGGGCGAGGCGGAGCGGCTTGCGGCGCCGCTGCCGTTCCGGACCTATGTAGCGCAGGCGCGGCTGGGGATGAGCCGGGAGCAGCACGAGGCGTTCTTCCGCGGGATGCTGGGCAAGGTCTCGGAACCGACGGCGCCGTTCGGGCTGCTGGACGTGCAGGGCGACGGGTCCGAGATCGCGGAGGCGCATCTGGAGCTTGCGCCTGAGCTTGCGGAGCGGCTGCGGTCGCAGGCGCGGGCGCTGGGCGTGAGCGCGGCGAGCCTGTTCCATGTGGCGTTTGCGCAGCTGCTTGCGCGCAGCTGTGGGCGCAGCGAGGTGGTGTTCGGGACGGTGCTGTTCGGGCGGCTGCAGGGCGGAGAGGGGGCGGAGCGTACGCCCGGAGTGTTCATCAACACGTTGCCGGTGCGGATCTGCATCGACGAGACAGGAGCTGCGGATGCGACGCGAGCTGTGCAGATCCGGCTGGCGGAGCTGCTGCGTCACGAGCATGCGCCGCTGGCGTTAGCGCAGCGCTGCAGCGGGGTTGCGGCGCCGGCGCCGCTGTTCTCGGCGCTGTTGAACTACCGGCACAGCGGATCGGGTTCGGGGACCGGATCGGGGGGGGTGGAGGGCATCGAGGGGCTCGGGGGTGAGGAGCGGACGAGCTATCCGCTGACGCTGTCGGTGGACGATCTGGGCGCGGGCTTTGCGCTGACGGCGCAGGTCGAGGCGGCGGTTGGTGCGCAGCGAGTCTGTGCGTTCATGGCGACGGCGCTGGAAGGGCTGGTTGAGGCGCTGGAGCGAACACCGGAGCGGCCGCTGCGGCAGATCGATGTGCTGCCCGAAGCGGAGCGTCATCGTGTCGTGATGGAGTGGAACGCGACGACAGCGGATTATCCGCAGGATGTTTGCGTGCACCAGTTGTTCGAGGCGCAGGCCGAACGCACGCCGGCTGCGGTTGCGGTGGTGCATGAGGATCGGCACCTGAGCTATGCGGAGCTGAATGCGCAGGCGAACCGGCTGGCGCATCATCTGCGTGGACTCGGCGTCAGGCCGGACGATTGTGTTGCGATCTGCATCGAGCGCAGCCCGGAGATGATCGTGGGATTGCTGGCGATCCTGAAGGCGGGCGGGGCCTATGTGCCGCTGGATCCGGCCTATCCGCCGGAGCGGCTGGCGTTCATGCTTCAGGACAGCGCGCCGGTGGCGCTGCTGGTGGGCGGCGGCGCGCAGGCGGCGTTGGCCGTCGCCGCTTCCGGGCTCGCCGAGAACGGCGTGCCCGTGCTGGACATCGGCGCGGATGCGTCGCAATGGGCGGAGGCGCCCGCGCACGATCCGGAGCGGAGCGAGGTCGGGCTCGCGGCGGACCATCTCGCTTATGTGATCTACACCTCCGGGTCGACCGGTCAGCCCAAGGGCGCGATGAACGGTCATCGCGCGGTGGTGAACCGTCTGCTGTGGATGCAGGACGCCTACGCTCTCGATGGTGACGACGCGGTGCTGCAGAAGACGCCGTTCAGCTTCGACGTGTCGGTCTGGGAGTTCTTCTGGCCGTTGCTCGCGGGAGCGCGCCTGGTGATGGCGCGGCCGGGGGGCCACAAGGATCCGGCCTATCTGGTGGATGTGATCCGGCGGGAGCGGATCACGACGCTGCACTTCGTGCCATCGATGCTGCAGATATTCCTGGAGCATGAAGAAGCCGGCAGTTGCACGAGCGTGAAGCGAGTGATGTGCAGCGGCGAGGCGCTGCCCCCGGTTTTGGCGGCGCGGTTACTGGAGCGGTTTGAAGGAACGGAGCTGCATAACCTTTACGGTCCGACGGAAGCTGCGGTGGATGTGACGGCGTGGCGCTGTGAAAGGGAAGCGTCGGATGCGAGCGTTCCAATCGGCCGACCGATCTCGAACACGCAGATCTATATTCTGGATGAGCATGGCGAGCCGGTGCCGGTCGGGGTTGCCGGAGAGATCCATATCGGTGGCGTCCAGGTGGGACGGGGCTATCTGAACCGTCCCGAGCTGACGGCGGAGCGGTTCGTGGAGGACCGGTTCTCGGGCGAGGCGGGAGCGCGGCTGTACCGGACCGGGGATCTCGGGCGCTGGCTTGGCGACGGAACGATCGCGTATCTCGGCCGCAATGACTTCCAGGTGAAGATCCGCGGCTTCCGGATCGAGCTCGGGGAGATCGAGGCGCGGCTGTCGGAGCATGCAGGTGTGCGCGATGCCGCGGTGATCGCGCGGGAGGATGCTCCGGGCGACAAGCGTCTGGTGGCCTACTACGTGGCCGATGCGGCGATCGGGGCGGAGCAGCTGCGGAGCCATCTTGCGGCGCGGCTGCCGGACTACATGGTGCCGTCGGCCTATGTGCATCTGGAACTGATGCCGCTGACGCCGAACGGCAAGCTGGACCGCAAGGCGCTGCCGGCGCCGGAGGGCGCAGCGTTTGCGGTGCAGGCCTATGCGCCGCCGCAGGACGAGACCGAGGCGGCGATCGCCCGGATCTGGTCGGAGCTGCTGGGTGTCGAGCGGATCGGGCGCCACGACAATTTCTTCGCACTCGGCGGGCACTCGCTGCTGGCGGTGACCTTGGTGGAGCGGATGCGGCGGGAGGGGATCGCGGCTGACATCCGCACCCTGTTCGCGACGCCGAGCCTTGCGGCGCTGGCGGCGGCCGGTGGTGGTGGCGCGGCCACGGTTGCGGTGCCGGCCAACCTGATCCCTGCGGGATGTGGGCGGATCACGCCGGAGATGCTGCCGCTGGTGGCGTTGAGCCAGGAGGAGATCGATCAGATCGCTGCGGTAGTGCCGGGCGGCTGGGCCAACATCCAGGACATCTATCCGCTGGCGCCGCTGCAGGAGGGCATTCTGTTCCATCATCTGATGGGTGGAGAGGGGGACGTCTATCTGTTGTCCGGCTTGCTCGGATTTGACAGCCGGGCGCGGCTGGACGGCTTCCTGGCGGCGTTCGATGCCGTGATCGGCCGTCACGACATCCTGCGGACGGCGGTGCTGTGGGAGGACCTGCCGGAGCCGGTGCAGGTGGTGTTGCGGCATGCGCCGCTTCCGGTGGAAGAGGTCGAGCTGGATGCGGACGGCGGGGACGGAGCGGCGCAGCTGCGCGCGCGGTTCGATGCGCGGCGTTGCCGGCTGGATGTGCGGCGGGCGCCGTTGCTGCGGGTTGTGATCGCGCGTGACCCGCGGAGCGGAGGCTGGCTGCTGCTGCTGCAGTTCCATCATCTGGTGATGGACCATACCACGCTGGAGATCGTGCTGGAGGAGATCGCGTCGCATCTCGCGGGCGAGGCGGAGCGTCTTGCGGCGCCGCTGCCGTTCCGGACCTATGTGGCGCAGGCGCGGCTGGGGATGAGCCGTGAGCAGCACGAGGCGTTCTTCCGCGGGATGCTGGGCAAGGTCGAGGAGCCGACGGCGCCGTTCGGGCTGTTGGACGCGCAGGGCGACGGGTCTGAGATCGCGGAGGCGCGTATCGAGCTGGCGCCTGAGCTTGCGGAGCGGCTGCGATCACTGGCGCGGGCACTGGGCGTGAGCGCGGCGAGCCTGTTCCATGTGGCGTTTGCGCAGCTGCTTGCGCGGAGCTGCGGGCGTAGCGAGGTGGTGTTCGGCACCGTGCTGTTCGGGCGGCTGCAGGGCGGGGATGGGGCCGATCGCGCGCTGGGACTGTTCATCAACACGCTGCCGCTGCGGGTTGAGGTTGGCGAGCAGGGCGTGGTGGCGAGCGTGCGCGAGGTGCAGCGGCACCTCGCGGAGCTGCTGCGTCACGAGCATGCGCCGCTGGCGCTGGCGCAGCGCTGCAGCGGGGTGGCGGCGCCGGCGCCGCTGTTCTCGGCGCTGTTGAACTACCGGCACAGCGGATCGGGTTCGGGGACCGGATCGGGGGTGTTGGAGGGTATCGAGGGGCTCTGGGGTGAGGAGCGGACGAACTATCCGCTGACGCTGTCGGTGGACGATCTGGGCGGGGGCTTTGCGCTGACGGCCCAGGTTGTGGCGTCGGTCGCGGCGGCGCGGGTTTGTGCGTTCATGGCGACGGCGCTGGAAGGGCTGGTTGAGGCGCTGGAGCGAACACCGGAGCGGCCGCTGCGGCAGATCGATGTGCTGCCGGACGCGGAGCGTCATCGTGTGTTGGTAGAGTGGAATGCGACGTCGGCGGAGTATCCGCAGGATGTTTGCGTGCACGAGCTGTTCGAGGCGCAGGCGGCGCGGACGCCGGCTGCGGTGGCGGTGGTGCATGAGGATCGGCACCTGAGCTATGCGGAGCTGAACGCGCAGGCGAACCGGCTGGCGCATCATCTGCGCGGGCTCGGCGTCAGGCCGGATGACCGGGTGGCGATCTGCATCGAACGTTCGATCGACCTGGTCGCTGCGGAACTTGCGATCCTCAAATGCGGCGCAGCCTATGTGCCGCTGGATCCGGCCTATCCGGCGGAGCGGCTGGCGTTCATGATCGAGGATTGTGAAGCATCCCTCGTGCTGACGGCACGAGGCGCGGTGCTGCCGGAAGGGCTTGAGGTTCACAGCATCGATGTCGGGGATGTCCTGCGAGGTGCCGGAGACGACTCCAATCCCGGTGTGTCGCGGGACAGCGGCAGCGATGCTTACATCATGTACACGTCGGGCTCGACGGGGACGCCCAAGGGCGTGGTGATTCCGCATCGGGCGATCGGGCGGCTGGTGATCAACAACGGCTATGCGGACTTCAATGCGTCGGATCGCGTTGCCTTTGCCGCCAATCCTGCCTTTGACGCGACGACGATGGAGGTCTGGGCGCCGCTGCTGAACGGCGGCTGCATCGTCGTGATCGAGCAGGAAGCGGTGCTGGATCCCCTCCAGTTGTCGGGTGCTTTCCAACAGCAGCGTGTTACGGCATTCTTCGTGACGACGTCCTTGTTCAACCACTATGTCAAAGTGGCTCCGCAACTGTTCGCCGGGTTACGTTTCCTGTTGACGGGTGGCGAGCGTGCCGATCCTCAATGTTTCCGCAAAGTCATCAGCGGCGCGGCACCCCGGCATTTCATTCACTGCTATGGACCGACGGAGACGACGACCTTTGCCATTACGCATGAGATCACCGAGGTCGATGAACGTGCGAGCAGCATTCCTCTGGGTCGACCGATCTCGAACACGCATATCTACATATTGGATGCGTATGGGGAGCCGGCGCCGATCGGTGTCGCGGGCGAGATCTACATCGGCGGGGCCGGAGTTGCGCGGGGCTATCTGAACCGTCCCGAGCTGACGGCGGAGCGGTTCGTGGAGGATCGCTTCTCGGGCGAGGCCGGGGCGCGGCTGTACCGGACCGGGGATCTCGGGCGCTGGCTTAGCGACGGGACGATCGCGTATCTCGGTCGCAACGACTTCCAGGTGAAGATCCGCGGCTTCCGGATCGAACTCGGTGAGATCGAGGCCCGGTTGTTGGAGCGTGCCGGGATCAGCGATGTCGCCGTGGTCGCGCGTGAGGATGTGGCAGGCGACAAGCGCCTGGTGGCGTATTATGCGGGCGATGCTGAGATCGGGGCGGAGCAACTGCGGGGCCATCTTGCGGCGCGGCTGCCGGACTACATGGTGCCTGCGGCGTATGTCCATCTGGATCGGCTGCCGCTGACGCCGAACGGGAAGCTGGACCGCAAGGCGCTGCCGGCGCCGGAGGGCGCTGCGTTCGCGGCGCAGGCCTATGAGCCGCCGCAGGGCGAGACCGAGGAGGCCATCGCCCGAATCTGGTCGGAGCTGCTGGGCGTTGAGCGGATCGGGCGCCACGACAATTTCTTCGCGCTCGGCGGACACTCGCTGCTTCTGGCCAGGATGCAGGTGAGATTAAGTCAAGCCGGTTTGTCCCTATCGATCCCGCGAATTTTTGCAAATCCAACGATCGCCAGTCTCCTCCAGAACGACGGCAATTCACCCACTCTCGATTTCGAATCGCATCTGGTTGAGCTTCGCTCGCCCGCGGCTATGGAGGCCAAGCCACTCTTCATCATGAGCCAGGGCCAGGGAAGCTTGTTGTACGGAGCTAAGCTGGCAGCACGACTTCCCGATGGCTTTCCGATTTACGGTCTGACAAGCGACGGAAAAAGACGGGATCATCTGCGAACGGTGGAAGATATCGCAACCTGCTTTGTGGCTATCATCAAGCAAATCCAACCCGCCGGCCCTTACCGGCTGGTAGGGTGGTCGTTCGGGGGCAAGCTGGCCTACGAAATCGCCTGTCAACTTCTGTCGGCCAATGACGACGTTCAATTTGTCGGCCTGATAGATACCTATTACAGGAGAGCTACTTGGGTTTCCGATGAGGTGGCTGATCGTCTTCTTTCATCGCTCAGTCCGCAGCCAAGGGAGACGACCCGCCGATTGATGCACGCCGATAATGTCTATGAGGGCAAATATATTCCGATCAAGATATGTCTATTTGTGGCCCAGGAGGCCCCGAATGAAGATGCGCATAGAGGGTGGAAAGAAGTGTTGCCTGAGGAACAGATTGTTACCATTCAGATACCTGGGGCACACGATGATGTCATGTCTGATGGCAACATTGAGGTGCTGGTGCAGAGTTTGAGCGAGCAATTGCTGAAGTACGATGAGACGGGGCAGATAGGCTGAGTTTTTCAGCAAACTGGCATGTTCTCGGTGAGCTTTACGATAGAATCATCGGGACCCGGCGGCTTGACTTGCGCGGAGTAATCTGGATACCGCGCCCCGCGGTAGCGCCAACTCTCAGCGTCGAACTGGCTGACTCAGTGTCAGCGGCTATCTTGCTATCCCAGCAGATATTGCCCCGCCGCCGCGTCAAACAGGCCGCGAATATCGATCCTCGAAGCGTTCAGCACTTCTCACGCAACCCCTGCTCATTCTGGATGATGGCCTCAACGTCTCTCGAAATCTCATGTTCCGCGACGTCCAACTTCTCAAAATAATCAGCCGCCGAAATCTCCAACGAGACATCGAGTCGCCCGGCGTTGAACACCATCCTGGGGCTTTCCCTCAGCCTGCTGTCGGCGATGAGACGCACCTGACTATTGAAACAAAAGGGCGGGACTGAACCCGAGACACACCCGATCAACTCGAGCAGTTTCTTCGAATCGACGAACTCGACCTTTCGCACGTCGAGCAGCCTGGCGACCGATGGCATATCCAGCAATCGATCGCCCGGTATCACCGTGAGCGCGTACTTCCGCGCCGACTTCTTGCCATTGCGTGCCCGCAACACCAGCGACTTGGCCGCCGCGCTCAAGGGGGGGCCGCGCAACCTGCTCGCCAGTTCCGTATTCCCTTGCGACGCATGCTCGATGACCGAGTCGCCAATCCACCTCGTCGAGCAGGATCGTAATCTGAGCCAGCATCCATCCCCTCAACACTTCCATGACCGAACCCTAGTGTCGCTTTCGATCACGAACGACATGCAAGCAGGCTTTCGGCAACGCCACCGAGATCCGGCACCCAACGATTGCGCATGGCGTTGCAGAGCTTCGCAATTCAACGAGTCAGAGCTCACTCGCTCAAGCAGACACACGCACTCGCCCCCGCAAGGAACCCACACCACTCGGTCACCGCAGGGCACTTGCCCATCATTGACCTGTTTCTGCTCCTATAACAGACCGACACTTATTTAACCTAATCATTCATAGCACACGATCGAGGGCAACCTTGTGTAAGGCAAGCAGCCAACCAATTTCGCACGCTATTCGCAATTGTTATTTGTGAGATTCTTCATCACAACTCTCTTGCCAAAAGACATCGCTCCCTCAACGAACAAGAAAGACACAAATATTCGCCCCTATGGCTGGCCTACGTGCTGTTGACCTTGCTCGCGTTCTGGCGAGCCCATCGCCCACATGCGTCTCGGGAAGCAGGACGTCGCGATCGGGCGAACAGAAGGACGTAGCAGGCGTGCGCCCGGCAAGAGGACGATCGTTACGAACACCCGTCCAAACCTGGAATAAGATTGCCCTCGAACATCATCCATCCCCTGACCACAATGCAGAACCTGCATTGCGGTCAGATGCCGATTCTTCAGCCAATTCCAATCTGTCAATATAGAATTTTCACCGGTTGCCGACGGATATGCGCGGCCCCATAAGTAGCATCCTTCAGCCAAACACATGCATCACCGTGTGGTCTGCACCAGATGCACAAAGATATGCAGCAACCGCTAAACGGCTCGCAAGCAGAGGCAATCCGCTCTCTGGCCAACTAACTCCCCCCCAACAAGGCGATCAGCAACACGGCGCTCTCCCGACCAACGAGACTCGCCACACTCTGGAATGAACCGATGCCAGCCGTAATGGTCCTCTCCAGCAACACCTCCACATCGTCTCTCATACAAGACCAGTTGAATTCACTCCATTGCAGCACGATTCATCACTGCTGCTACGACATCGGGTGGACGATCAAGCCGCCCGCCCTGACCGACATCGACGCACTGATCATTCAGCTGGATCACCGAACAGCCGAGGGTATCGCCCTGATCGAGCACTGGAGAGGCGCATCGATCGACCATCCCGTTCTTGCGGCAGGCACATCATGCACCAAGCAACAGATCGTTGATGCGATCGATCATGGCGCTGACGACTACATATCGCTGCCATGCGGATTAATGGAGCTGGCGACGCGGTTGAGCGCAATGCTCCGCCGGTGCAGATCAACCCGAAAACTCATTCGCACGATCGACCGCGTGAGCCTGGACGAAGATCAAATGCAGGTTATCGTCAGCGGAATTCATATTCACGTCACTCCGTTCGAATATCGTCTCCTCCTCGCACTCATGCAGCGACCAAATTCGATTCTGTCGATCAAAGAGCTTCGCAGGGAAATATATGGAGAAGACTCACGAGTCCCCCCGGGGGCAGCCGAAATGCTTGTCGCGCGACTCAGACGAAAAGTCGGGCACGACTTCATCAAGACGCAAAGAGGTGCCGGCTACTACGTAATCGATCACCCCACGTCGAATTCAGCGAATTCTCGCCAGTCGGGACCCTCTTGCCCTGCCGAGCCTCACGCAGCATGCCATCCCTGACCTGACGATCAAACAACTCCCCTCCAATACCAGCACCAAAGATGCGCATTCTCATTGCGGACTGCGATCCAGCGACCACCCGGCTGCTCGCGCCAGCGCTACACTCTGCGGGGTTTGTCGCCGAAAACGCCTCCACGCCAGACGATGCATGGTTCTTGGGCGACACCGAAGAGTATTCTGCCACGATACTCGGTGTCCGGTCGGGTGGAGCGTACCGCGAGCTGTTGCAGCGCTGGCGACGATCTCATCGATATTTGCCCATATTGGCTCTTGGTCGAAACACCAACTTGGACACTTGGATTGACGTCATTGATCGAGGCGCAGATGCTTTTCTGCCGCTGCCCTTTGTCCGGGACGAACTACTTTCACGGCTGGAAGCCATTGTGCGGCGGTCCTATGGGCATCTGTCATCACGGCTCACAGCCAATGAAGTGCAACTCGACCGGAGAAAAATGGTCGTGACAGTCTCCGGGCGGGTGGTCAACCTCACAGCAAGAGAGTTTTCCGTCCTCTCTCAACTGATGTATAAGCGAGGAGCAATCGTATCCAGCCACGAACTCGCGGAAAGCACATTCCACGATTCGTCACGCACGACGAATGCGGTAGAGGCCACGATTAGCCGCCTGCGTCGAAAGATCGGCCATCACATCATCGAAACACGAAGAAGCGCCGGCTATTTGATAAAGCGGTGATGGCTCTCTGCTGATCCTGCCATATCGAGCAGATTGAACAGCATCGATGCAAGGAACGGCTGGGCACCTACGCAGAATTGATCGAGCGGCGGTCGGGCTTGCGGGTCCCTTCGGCTCGCTTTGAGGCGATTGATCCCGGCCATGGCAGAAGAGATCACCACGTCACCGTGCACCGTCGACGTCAGTCATCCCGACCGCGATAGTTCAAAGCGGTCCCGGATGCCAAACATCGTCCGCGGCAATCATGTCTGTTGGGCGCGTCAAAGGACTTGACCCCGACGGGCGATCGGATTGCGCTCGACACAATGTTCGCCAGCGTCTGCTCAACCTCCGCTGTCGTTCCGGCCTGGCGCGCAATTGCTTACGCGGCCGGGACGGCAGCGAGGCGGGCCGCGCGCGCACTCGTCCGCAGCCCCTTGACTTCGCGGTGAACCGAATGGCCGTCTGACCGACGAATCCATCGGTCGCGCGGCGAGGCCGGAGTTCTTCGCCCGCTCCGATCTGCGGCTAATGGTCGCCAGCGCCATGTTCCTGAACATGCGTCGCATTCGGTTTTTCGTCCGCTGTCATCGAACCATTGAAAAGCGTCCGTACAGTCGCCGCCCTTCTGCTCGGTCGCTCTTGGCCCATCCCCTGAGGTATCCTGATGTCCGACACCGTCAACCTGCCGGCGGTTCAAGCCGACCGGTCCGTGGTCGCCCGTATCCGCTCCGAGATCGACATTTCCGATCGGTCGCGCCTCGTGACGTTCGGTGACCGCGCGCAGCGCTCCGTCGTCGAGTTCGCCGACCGCATCCTGGCCCAGACCCAGAACCGGGAGATGGGGACGACCGGAAAATTGCTGTCCGACATCCTCGGCAAGGCCCGCGAGCTCGACCCGGCGGCGCTCAAGGATGCCGGGCTGCTTACGCGGATGTTCTCGTCGATGGAGGCGCGGGTGCGGCGCTTCGGCGACGCCTTTGACGATGTTGCCTCGCAGATCGACCGCATCTGCATCGAACTCGACCGCAACAAGGAGACGTTGCGGCGCGACATCGCGCTGCTCGACGACCTGCACGAGCAGACCAAGACCGCGCTCGCCGAACTCGACGCGCATATCGCGGCCGGCAAGGCCTTTGTCGATGATTATCGCCGCGGGCCGCTGCTCGAACTGGAGCGCGCCGCGAAGGCCTCCGCGGAGGGCAGCGACGCGCTGATGGCGGCGCAGACCTACCAGGACGCGGTGCAGGCGCTCGACCGGCTGGAGAAGCGCATCTTCTATCTGCAGCAGGCCCGCCAGATCGGCATCCAGCAGCTGCCGCAGATCCGCATCGTGCAGTCCGGCGACGAGACGCTGATCGAGAATCTCCAGGCCACCACCGAGCTCACGATCCCCGTCTGGAAGCAGAAGATGATCCTGCTGCTCGGCCTGCAGCGGCAGAAAGCGGCGCTCGAACTGCAGAAGACGGTCACCGACGCGACCAACGAGATGATGCGCCAGGCGTCCGAGATGATGAAGACCCAGGCGATCGCGATCGAGCAGCAGTCGCAGCGCGGCATCGTCGACATCGAGACCCTGGACAAGACCAACCGCGATCTGATCGATACCATTGCCGGCGTGCTGACCACCCAGCAGGAGGGCCGCAAGAAGCGCGAGGAGGTCGAGCAGCGCATGGCGCAGCAGACGGCGGAGTTGAAGGCGGTGCTGTCGAAGGCGCCGGTGTGAGTGTGGCAGCCATGTGGCGGATGCTCGCGATCGTTCTGAGCGCGATCTGGCTCGCAGGCTGCGGCCAGAGCGGGCCGCAATTCTCGATTCTGTCGGGGTCCGAGAATGACGTGCTGGAGCCGCTGGTCCAGGAGTTCTGCAGGTCGCGCGGCGCGACCTGCGACATGAGCTATCAGGGCTCGCTCGACATCGCGCTGTCGCTCAAGCCCGGCGGCGAGGCGAAGGCCGATGCGGTGTGGCCGGCGGCCTCGATCTGGATCGACATGTTCGACACCGGACGCCGGGTGAAGTCGGTCAAGTCGATCACCCAGATGCCGGTGATCCTCGGCGTGCGCCGCTCCAAGGCGCAGGAGCTCGGCTGGATCGGTGCCAAGGTGACCACGAAGGACATTCTGGCGGCCGTCGAGGCCGGGCGGCTGAAATTCCTGATGACCTCGGCGACGCAGTACAATTCCGGCGCCTCGGCCTATCTCGCCATGCTGGCCTCGGCGATCGGCAAGCCCGACCTGATCGAGGCCGGCGATCTCGAACGCGAGGGCGTCGTTACCACGGTGCGCGCGCTGTTGCGCGGCGTCGAACGGTCCTCCGGGTCGAGCGGCTGGCTGGCTGACCTCTATCGCGAGGGCGAGCGCAACGGCGCGCGTTATCAGGCGATGTGGAACTACGAGGCGGTCATCAAGGAAACCAACGACAAGCTCAAGGCCGACGGCTTCGAGCCGCTCTACGCTGTCTATCCCGAGGATGGCGTGTCGGTGGCGGATTCGCCGTTAGGCTTCGTCGAGCGCGGCCGCGGCAAGGAGGTCCAGGCCTTCTTCGACGCGCTGCAGGCCTTCCTGCTGACGCCGGAAACCCAGGCCCGCATCGCCAAGACCGGACGGCGGGTGGAGCTGGCCCGCGCGGCCCAGCTCGCCGGCGATGCCACGACCAATATCGATCCGTCGCGGGCGGTCACGGTGGTGCGGCCGCCCGAGCCGAAGGTGATCCAGATCGCGCTGGCTGCCTATCAGGACGCGCTGCGGCGGCCGTCGCTGACGGCGCTGTGCCTCGATCTCTCCGGCAGCATGCAGGGCCACGGCGAGACGCAGCTGCTGGAGGCGATGCGTTTTCTGCTGACGCCGGCCCGGACGCGTGAGATGCTGGTGCAATGGTCGAAGCAGGACGAAATTCTGGTGCTGCCCTTCAACGATCATGTCCTGTGGGTTTCCAGCGCCAGTGGCGACGAGCAGGAGCAGGAGGGGCTGTTGAAGCAGACTCTCGAGCTTCGCGCCGGCGGCGGAACGGATTTCTATACATGCGGTGCGCGGGCATTGTCAGCGATGAAGCCGATCTTGGACAAGGGCTCTCATCTTGCGGCCATCGTGATCATGACCGACGGGAAGAGCTATGGCGAGCGCGCGACCTTCGAGCTGCCCTGGCGCGCCGACGGCGGCCGCGTGCCGGTGTTCGGCGTGACGTTCGGCGACGAGGCCGACCGCAAGCAGCTGGATGCCCTGGCCAAGCTGACCGGCGGCCGCGTCTTCGACGGCACCAAGAATCTCACCGAAGCCTTCCGCGCGGTGCGTGGATATAATTAGATGCCGAGTGCGTCGTCAGAGACCGGGTGGATCGTCGGCGGCCTCATCGCCGCCGCGGCGATCCCTGCGCTCGCTATCGGCGCCGGTATGCCGTTCTGGCTCGCATGCGTGATCGGTCTCGGCGCCGGCGGCGGCGCCATCGCGGTGCTGGCGCCGCGCTCCGCCTTTCCGCTGCTCGATGCCAGCGGCGCCGCGCGCGGCAAGGTGCAGCTCGCGCGCGAGCTCCTGGGCGAGGCGGCGCCCTGCGCCGAGCGGTTGGAGCAAGCCGCGGGGCGCATCCGTGAGCGCAAGGTCGCCGACGGTGTCCGCCACCTCGCGGTGATCGCGCGGCGCATCTTTGCGGCAATCGAGAAGGACCCGCTGCGGCTCGATCGCGTCAGGCGCTTTCTGACCTACTATCTCCCGCGCGCCGCCGAGATCGCCGAAGCCTATGCCGAGCTGGAGCATGCGCCCGTCGCCGACACGGGGCGGCTGACCTCGACCCGCGAACTGATCGACCGGCTCGATGCGGCGTTTACCCGCTACGCGGTGAGCCTGCAGGATGCCGACCTCGACAAGCTCGACATCGAGCTCAAACTTCTCAAGAGCGCCCTCGACGAGGATCTCGGCCCGGCTGCGCCGCAGGCCGTCTCGCTCGAGCGGGGGCGGGACAAGGTCTAGGAGGGGCTGATGCCCATGTCGCGCCGCGCTCTCGGGATCGGCCTGCTGGCGACGTCGGCAGCGGCCACCGGCGGCTATCTGTATCTGAGCCAGCATCCGGAGATTGCCGGCAAGTTCGGCCAGCCCAAGCAGCTGTTCGGCTTTGCCGGCGGCGAGAAGGAGGGCTTCCTCGCCAACGCGCGCGTGCGCAATCTCTTGGAGCGGCGGTTCGGCATGGTGCTCGATGCGCGCCGGGCCGGCTCGGTCGAGATGGTGCGCGAGCGGACGCTGCTCGATCAGAAGCCGCAATTCCTGTGGCCGTCCTCATCCGTGCTCGTCGAGGTCGCCCGCGGCGCCGGCGTGAAGATCTCGCGCGACCAGGTGATCTTCAATTCGCCGATCGTGCTCTATTCCTGGGATCGCATCGCCGACGGGCTCGTGAAGGCCGGTATCGCCGAGCCCGCGGGCGGACCGCGCTATACGGCCGATCTCTCGAAGCTTCTCAAGGCGATCATCGCCGGCGAGAGCTGGGCGCAGATCGGAGTTGCCGATTTGTTCGGCCGCGCGCGGATCGTCTCCACGGATCCCAACAGGTCCAACTCCGGCTTCATGTTCGCTGGCCTTGCAGCGAACCTCTTGAGCGGCGACGTGATCGCGCTCGACGCGCTGCCCAGGATCGATGGCGACGTCGCCACCATATTCAAACGGATGGGCTTCAAGCCGCCATCCTCCGGCAAGTTGTTCGACGATTACATCGCCGGCGGCGGCGGCGCCCAGCCGTTGATCGTCGGCTACGAGAATCAGCTGGTCGAATGGGTGCTTCAGGATCCGGAGCGCTGGACGCGCGTCGAGGCGAATGCGCCGGCCAAGCCCGTGATCATCTATCCGAAGCCGACGGTGTTCTCGGCGCATCCGCTGATCAGCCTCGACCGGGGCGCCGACGATCTCATCGAGGCGCTCACCAGCGAGGCATTGCTCGAACTGGCCTGGGAGGATCACGGTTTTCGCGGGCCCCTCGGTACCATCGGCAAGGCGCGCAATCCGTTGCTGCAATCGCGCCTGCTCGACCGCATCGATGCGGTGCTGCCGATGCCCGACGCGCCCGTCATGATGGCGCTGCTGGATCATCTGGCCGCGTGAACTTGTGCCGCTTGCGAATCCGTCGAGATTGCAACTAGTGTTGGCGAACCGAGGAGGCACGATGAGGGGGCGTCCTGGGAGCGGCGCTGCCGGTCCTGACGACGGTTCCAGTTTCCGTGTATGCGTATACCGCCGAACAGGAGCAGGCTTGCACGGGCGACGCCTTCCGGCTTTGTAGTTCCGAGATTCCCGACGTCGATCGCGTCACCGCCTGCATGGTCCGGCGCAAGTCTGAACTGTCGCCGCCCTGTCGCGCCGAGTCCGGGGCGCCGCAGTCCAGGCCGCGTCGGCAGCGCGCGCCGACAAGCCCATGAGCATCCGACCGGCTGTTGTTGACGAGGAAGCCGGTCAATGCGCACCCAGGCGTGCAGCCTCAGCATGCAAATGCGGTCGGTGAGGATCAGATGTTGCCGAAGACACGGTACGACCTGCTGTGTTTTCTGCTGATGGTGTGACTCAAAAACCAATCCGTTTCGGCAATCAGGAGTTACGCCTTAACAATCGCTAAATTTATCTTCCGCGAATCAGTCCGCTGATTCATTTTCGCTGCCGGGGTCAATCTGGAGGCCAAGGTATGAACGTTATTGTTTTCGCATCGCGTAAGGGCGGTTCAGGCAAGAGCACCCTGGCCGCCCATCTCGCTGCGCAGATCAAGGCGAGCAAGTCTTGTCTGCTCATCGATGCTGACCCTCAGGGGTCGCTGACGCTCTGGCACAAGCTGCGCGGCACCAATGAGCCGCCGATCAAGACGGCAGTGAACTCGGTGAGCGCGATCGTCGCCGCGGCCCGCCGCGATGGCGTCGAATGGGTGCTGATCGATACGCCTCCGACCGTATCGGCCGTCGTCGAAGATGCGATCAAGAACGCGACCATGGTGATCATCCCGGCCCGTCCCGGTGTGTTCGACGTCAATGCGGTTCAGGAAACCATTCAGACCTGCCGCTCGGCGCGCAAGCCCTATGCTGTCGTTCTCAACGGAGCGCCGGCACGCCGTGACGACGCCGAGAGCCCGATCGTCACCATCGCCCGCGAGGCCTTGGCGAAGTTCAAGGCGCCGGTGTGGGGTGGGCAGATCACCAACCGTGCCGATCTGCTGATGGCGCTGGGGCAGGGTGAAGGCGTACGCGAATACTACGCCGAAGGGCGGGCTGCTGCCGAGATCGCTCGTCTCTGGGCGGCCATCGAGCGTTCGGTGAAGGCGATTCGCGGCACCGTGTCGGCCAATGGCGCCATGCACAAGCAGGCGGCCTGATCGCGGCCTGCCATCACGCGTCGACGCGCGGACTTCCGCGCGTTTTTCGTGTCGGATGACTTTCGTCCCTTTCGGGGGAATCCGCAGTCTCGCGAGGGCCGACGATGTGCCGCTCAGCGCCGCAAAATGACGCTCAGGCGATCATCAGCAGATAGAAGGCGATCGCTGGCGTCAGGGTCAGGATGACGGACCAGATCCCGACGGCCCAAAGAATGTCTTCGGTGCTGAACCCCTGCTGCTCAGGGTATGGATGATCCTGCAAAGCCACGACGCCCCCGCGTTCTCTGACGTTTTCAACATCCATAGCCGAACATCTTTAAACATCAGGTTGCCGGCGGCGCGGCATTTGATCGTGGCCGTTAGTTCGGATTAACCACGCAAGTCGTCGCCGCTCGTTGTCGTCGACTCCGCCGTGGCGCGCGGCCATGGCCGCGCATCCGCGCCGCGTTCGCGGCAGAGCCGACGAACGCGGCGGAGACGCGTCAGGCGCCGCGGCTTTGCGCCATCGCCGTGCGGTGCCGGATCTCCTGGTCCAGCCGGGCGGCGAGCTCGGTGCTCACCTCCACCATCGGCAGCCGCACTTCGGCGCTGGCGATCACACCCGTCCGCGCCAGCCAGTACTTGGCAGGCGCAGGGCTCGGCTCTGTGAACAGCAGGCGTGTGAGATCCTCGACCTGTGCCCAGCCCGCCGCCGCGTCATCATGTCGACCGTCCTTCACGTGCCGCAGGATCGCGGCAAATGTCTCTGTCTCCAGATGGGCCGAGAGCAGGATGGCGCCGTCCGCGCCGGCCTGCACGGCATCGAAGCTCTGAGCGTCCTCCCCGGTCAGGATCCGGAACTGCGCTGGCCGGCGCGCGATCAGGTCGCGCGTTTGCGCGCGGTTGGCGCAGCAATCCTTCAGGCCCGCGATCATCGGATGTTCGGCGAGCCGGAGCATTGTGTCATTGTCGATCCCGACCGCCGACCGATAGGGAATGTTGTAGAGGATGATCGGGTGCGCAGCATGATCAGCCAGCGCCGTGAAATGCGCCAGCAGTCCGCGCTGCGACGGGCGCACATAAGGCGGGCTCGAGATCAGATAGAAATCGATCGGCCATGAGGTGGTGCGATCGAGCGCCTCGATCAGATCGGATGTCGCCACCCCGCCAATCCCGAGGCAGAGCGGCAGCGGCCGGCCAGCCGCGGCGACCTCGTCATGGACCACGCTGACCACACGCATGCGCTCGTCCCAAGACAGTGTCAGTCCTTCGCCCGAGGTCGCGCCGAGCACCACGCCGTCGATGGGCTTGGCGGCGTAGTGGCGGATCAGGCCACGCAGCGATGCTTCATCGAGCGCGCCGTTGCGAAACGGCGTGATCAGTGGCAGCCAAAGTCCCTGCAATTGCGTTCGCGTCGTGGTCATGGTCCATCTCCCTGGGTCTGAGTGCCGGAGACGGGACATGAAAAAACCCCGTCTGAGCGGCGGGGCTTGGTGATGCGGCGGTGAAGTTTCGAACGATTCTAGCGCGCGCGTCCACATGTCCCCGGAAGGGGAGCTTTTTTCGACGACAACGTTGCGCTCGAAAATGTGGACATGCCACCTACATGCGCGGAGCCGCCGATGCTGTCAATGCGGCATTGGCGGACACGCAGAAACAAGTAGCAAAACAGCTGAGCAGAAAACGAGCTGAGCAAAAAAATAGCCGGGCCCAATGAGCCCGGCTGGAGGTATTGGCCAACGCGGCCGACACAATCACCTTCCAAGAGGGATTCTGAGCGTTCGCGCCACTGGAGGAGGGGGACAATGCGCAACGCCAACGCTCAGCACAATTGCAGTATGGGCTTCGACACGGCGTTGCAGCAACCATGTAGGTCGCATGTCAGACATGCACAATTTCAGGCCGGCCAGCGCTGCGCTTTGCTTACGACGAAGTCACGGAACACTTGCACGCGCGCCACCGTTTTCAATTCCTCGGGATAGACGAAGTAGGTGTCGAGCTGGATTGAATCGGACTCGCCGAACAGCTGCACCAGCCGGCTGTTTTCTTCGACCAGATAGTCGGGCAGCGCGGCGATGCCGAGACCCTGTTGGCAGGCGCGCACCAGTCCGAGGATATTGTTGACCCTGAAATAGGCTTCGCGAGGACCGGAGCCGTTACGCCCGGCATCGACAAGCCAGCTGCGGTTCTGCAGATGCGGGGCGACCTGGCCGTCCGCAAGCATGATGATGCGGTGGTCGTCGAGTTCGTCGAGTGTCCGCGGCGTGCCGAACCGCTTCACATATTCCGGGGAGCAGTAAGCGTGGAAGCTGATCGCGAACAGCTTGCGCTGAATCAGGTCGGGCTGCGTCGGCTTGCGGGTGCGAATCGCAACGTCGGCCTCGCGCATCGAGAGATCGAGCTCTTCGTCGGTGACGATCAGCGAGATCCGGATCTCCGGATAGAGTGAGGTGAATTCGCCGAGCCGTGGGATCAGCCAGTTGATGCCGACGCCCGGCGTGGTGGTGATCTTGAGATCGCCGCTCGGCCGCTCTCGGCTGTCGGTGAGCTTGGCCCGCGCCGCCTGCAACTGCATGAAGACGTCATGCGCGGTCCGGAACAAGAGGTCGCCTTGTTCGGTGAGGATCAGCCCGCGGGCGTGACGATGAAACAGCGAGACCGCCAGTTCCTGCTCGAGCGCGCTGACCTGGCGTGACACTGCCGATTGCGACAGTCCGAGCTGCTCCCCGGCATGCGTGAAGCTGCCAGCTTCCGCCGCTGCGTGAAACACCTTCAGCTTGTCCCAATCCATATCCGTAAATCCATCCCGTGATCGTGGCATCTTCAGTTCATTCAGCAGCGGCGCGTTCGCTCGCTGCGTGGGCGAGGAAGCGTTCGGCCTCGAGCGCGGCCATGCATCCCATGCCGGCAGCGGTGATCGCCTGCCGATAGGTTTCGTCGGCGACGTCGCCGGCCGCGAACACCCCGGGGACGGAGGTCGCAGTCGTGCCTGGCACGACCTCGACATAGCCGGACGGCTTCAGCTTGAGTTGGCCGGCGACGAGCTCCGTCGCCGGTGCATGGCCGATGGCGACGAAGACGCCGTCGGCCGGCAGTTCGGAGACGGCGCCGGTCTTGACGTTTTTGAGCCGGACATGCGTGACCTTGGACGGATTGCTGGCGCCGCAGATTTCGTCCAGCGCGCTGTCCCAGACGACCCTGATCTTGGGATGCTTGAACAGGCGCTCCTGCAGGATCCGCTCGGCGCGGAAATGATCGCGCCGGTGCACGACCGTGACGGTCGAGGCAAAATTGGTCAGGAACAGCGCTTCTTCGACCGCCGTATTGCCGCCGCCGACGACGATGACTTCCTTGCCGCGATAGAAGAAGCCGTCGCAGGTGGCGCAGGCCGAGACGCCGAATCCCTTGAACGTCTCCTCGGAGGGGAGCCCCAGCCAGCGCGCCTGGGCGCCGGTGGCCAGGATGACCGTTTCGGCGAGATAGATGTCGCCGGAATCGCAGGTCAGGCGGAACGGGCGCTGCGCCAGCTCCAGCTTGGTCACGAGGTCGATCTTGATCTGCGCCCCGACATGGGTCGCCTGCTTTTCCATCTGCTCCATCAGCCAGGGGCCCTGGATGACGTCGGCAAAGCCCGGATAGTTCTCGACGTCGGTCGTGATGGTTAGCTGACCGCCCGGCTGGATGCCCTGGATGAGCACCGGCTCAAGCATCGCCCGTGCCGCGTAAATCGCCGCCGTGTAGCCGGCAGGGCCGGACCCGATGATGACGACTTTGGCATGGATCGGAGCTTGCATGGGGACGATGACTCGCTGGAAAAGGGGGAGATTGACGACGCAGCGAGCGGAATGCGCAAAGAACGCCCCCGAAGCCCCATTCGAAAATGTCAAATCCAAGTCTAAGCCATCTGGCAAGCTATGCAAGAATTGCAACGCATCTCGGCGAATTTTCCCTTCACGAGCCGGTCAACAGGGGAAATCTAGAGTAATAAAATTGCGCAAATTGACCGGCTTGCGCTAAGAGAGTTGCCACCCACCCGCGGATCACGTCTCCCGCTTGTTCCCGCCAGCCCCCCGCGCCCCGTGTCCAAGAATCTTGACGAAATCGACCTCAAAATCCTGAGCGAGATCCAGGCCGATGGCAGGATCACCAATGTGGAACTGGCCAAGCGCGTCGGCATTTCGCCGCCGCCCTGTCTGCGGCGTGTGAGGACCCTGGAGGAAGAGGGCTATATCACCGGTTATCGAGGTCTGCTCGATCCGCGCAAGCTTGGCTTCGACGTCACCGTCTTCGCCTCGGTGCATCTGTCGAGTCAGGCTGATCCCGACCTGAAGGCCTTCGAGGAGTTCGTTCGCGCCGAGCCCCTGGTGCGGGAATGCTGGATGCTGTCCGGCGAGGTCGATTTCATCCTGAAATGCGTGGCACCTGACATGGCGACCTTTCAGGAGTTCGTAACGCACCTGACCGCGGCGCCCCACGTGCGCAACGTCCGGACCTCGCTGGTGCTGCACAATTCTAAATATGCTGCCGCGGTGCCGCTCGAGGTGAAGGTGCGCAGCTAGCGCGCGATCCGCAAATGTGGCAGCCGGTTTTCCGAAAAGATCATGCTCAAACAAAGAGATAAGGTCATGATGCGGTTCCGTGAAAACGCATCATGACCTGGACCGGTCTGTCATTCCGGGGACGGCTGTTGCGACGCCCCGGATTGAAATCGACGGAGCGGCAGCTCAGCTCTTCTTGCGCAGCAGCGCATCCAGGCTGATCGGGCCGCCGCCCGCGGTCGCAAGGTAGAGGCAGGAGAAGCAGAACGCGATCGCCGCGGTGCCGTTGTTCAGGAGCGGCAGCCAGACAGGCTCTCCGGTCTTGAACATGTGGCCCATGAAATAGGCGAAGGCCATCTCGCCCGAGAGGATGAACGCGACGGGCCTGGTGAACAGGCCGACGATGAGCAGCGCGCCAAGCACGAGTTCGAGCATGCCTGCCGTGTAGATCAGAGGCGGGATGTTGGCGAAGTACGGGATGACCGGAAACTTGAAGATCTTGGCCACGCCGTATTGAAACAACAGCAGGCCGGTGATGAAGCGAAACAGGCTGAGCACAGCCGGCTGCCATTTCGAGAGCATCTGCTCCATGTGTGATTGTCCCCCAACCAGAAAAATCATGATGTGGCGGCCGGACCGATCGTTGCGGCGGCCGTCTGCCATGAATTAGCCCATGAGCGGTACTGCGTCACGCGGGTGTGTCGCCACCTGCGATGAATTGAACGTGTACTGTCGAACTGGCGGTCTCGGTCGTTGCCAGGGCTGAAACGACCCAGGGCTGAAACGACAAAGGGCCGCGCGATCCGCACGGCCCTGGGTTTCGTGACCGCGATGCGGCCGCGCCTCAGCGCCATTCGACTTTGGCGATTTCGTAGGACTTGGCCCCGCCGGGCGCCATGACCTCGACCGTGGTGCCCATCTTCTTGCCGATGAGGGCGCGGGCGAGCGGGGAGGTGATGGAGATCTTGCCCTTCTTGGCGTCTGCTTCGACCTCGCCGACGATCTGCCAGACCGTCTTCTTCTCGGTGTCCTCGTCGATCAGGGTCACGGTCGCGCCGAACTTGATCGTTTCGCCGGAGAGCTTCGTGACGTCGATCACGTCCGCGCGCGCGAGCTTGTCCTCGAGCTCCGCGATGCGGCCCTCATTGTGAGACTGCTCTTCCTTGGCGGCGTGATATTCCGCGTTCTCCGACAGGTCGCCATGCGAGCGCGCCTCGGCGATGTGCTCGATGATGCGCGGGCGGTCCACCGATTGGCGCTGCTTCAGCTCGTTCTCAAGCGCGGCGTAGCCGCCCGAGGTCATGGGAACCTTTTCGACCATTTCTTCTCGTCCTTCAGTCGTGCGGGCAAGGGGCGCGCACGATCAGCATCTTCAGAATAGGCCTTTGCGGCCCAATGCAAAGCCCGAAACCCCGATCATACCGGACCATGAAAGGCCGGACCAACATCGAACGGGGCGGCGAGTTCCTGCCGTGAGGCTTTATTGCCGATTATTGCCAATCGCTTAGCCGGCGGTTGCCCGCGCGACGCGATTAGTTTTCGGAAAAGTAACTCTGCAAGGTGCGGACCTCAAGGTCTCCCCCGAGATAGGCGCGGATGCCTTGCGCGGCCGCCACAGCACCCGAAAGAGTGGTGTAATACGGCACTTTATGCAAGAGGGCAGCGCGCCGCAGCGAGCGGCTGTCCGCGAGCGCCTGCGGGCCTTCCGTAGTGTTGAAGACCAGCTGGATATCGCCATTGGTGATGGCGTCCACGATATGCGGACGGCCTTCCAGCACCTTGTTGATCTTCTCGGTCGGGACACCCTGATCGACGAGGTAGCGCTGGGTGCCGGAGGTCGCGACGACCTTGAAGCCGAGCTCGTGCAGCATCCGCACCACCTCGGTGATTCGGGCCTTGTCGCTCTCGCGCACGGAGACGAACACCGTGCCTTTGCGCGGGACCCGCGTGCCGCCGCCAAGCTGACTTTTAGCGAAGGCCACCTCGAAGGAGCGGTCAATGCCCATGACCTCGCCGGTCGAACGCATCTCCGGGCCGAGCACGGTGTCGACGCCGGGGAAGCGGGCGAACGGAAACACCGATTCCTTGACGCCGACATGCTTGAGCGCGCGCTTGGTCAGGCCGAAATCGGCGAGCTTCTCGCCGGCCATGATTCGGGCCGCGATCTTGGCCACGGGCGTACCGACCACCTTGGCGACGAAGGGCACCGTGCGTGACGCGCGCGGGTTCACTTCGAGCACGTAGATGGTGCCGTCCTTGATGGCATATTGCACGTTCATCAGCCCGACCACGTCGAGCCCGAGTGCGAGCTCGCGCGTCTGGCGCTCCAGCTCGGCGATCGTGGCCGCGTCGAGCGAATGCGGCGGCAGCGAGCAGGCGGAGTCGCCGGAATGGATGCCGGCCTCCTCGATGTGCTCCATGATGCCGACCACGAAGGTGTCCCTGCCGTCGGAGAGGCAGTCGACATCCACTTCGGTGGCATCGGAAAGGTAGCGGTCGAACAGCAGCGGGTTCTTGCCGAGCACCGTGTTGATCTGGCCGGTCTTGTCGTTCGGATAGCGCGCCTTGACATCGGCCGGCACCAGCTCGGGCAGGGTGCCGAGCAGGTAATCGCTGAGCTGGTTGTCCTCGCGGATGATCTGCATCGCGCGGCCGCCGAGCACATAGGACGGACGCACCACCAGCGGCAGGCCGAGATCGGCGGCGACGAGGCGGGCCTGCTCGACCGAATAGGCGATGCCGTTCTTCGGCTGTTTCAGATGCAGCTTGTCGAGGACGCGCTTGAAACGGTCGCGGTCCTCGGCGAGGTCGATCGCCTCGGGCGAGGTGCCTAGGATCGGCACCTCGGCCGCTTCCAGCGCGCGCGCCAGCTTGAGCGGCGTCTGGCCGCCGAACTGCACGATGACCCCGTGCAAGGTCCCGTTCTTGCGCTCGGTCGCGATGATTTCCAGCACGTCCTCGGCCGTCAACGGCTCGAAATACAGACGATCCGCCGTGTCATAGTCGGTCGACACGGTCTCCGGATTGCAGTTGACCATGATGGTCTCATAGCCGGCGTCGGCCAGCGCGAAACAGGCATGGCAGCAGCAATAATCGAACTCGATGCCCTGGCCGATGCGGTTCGGTCCGCCGCCGAGAATGACGACCTTCTTCTTGTCGGACGGAGCGCTTTCGTCGGCGAGGTTGCCTGCGAACAGCGTCTCGTAGCTCGAATACATGTAGGCCGTGGGCGAAGCGAATTCCGCCGCGCAGGTGTCGATGCGCTTGAACGCCGGACGCACGCCGAGCGCGTGCCGCTTGGCTGCGACCTCGGCTTCTGTCGTGTTGGCCAGCACGGCAAGGCGCGCGTCGGAGAAGCCCATCGCCTTCAGGGTGCGCATCCCGTTCGCGTTCGGCGGCAGGCCGTGCCGTCGTACTTTGTCTTCCATTTCGACGATGCCGCGCATCTGCGCCAGGAACCAGGGATCGATCTTGCAGGAGTTGAAGATTTCCTCGTCCGACCAGCCGAGGCGCATGGCCTGGGCCACCTGCAGGATCCGGTTCGGCGTCGGCGTGCCCAGGGCGGCGCGGATCGCGTTCTTGTCGTCGCCGCGGCCGAGCCCGTCGATCTCGATCTCGTCGAGGCCGGTCAGGCCCGTCTCCAGACCTCGGAGCGCCTTCTGCAGGCTCTCCTGGAATGTCCGTCCGATCGCCATGACCTCGCCGACCGACTTCATCGAGGTGGTCAGCGTGGTCGAGGCGCCCGGGAATTTCTCGAAGGCAAAGCGCGGGATCTTGGTGACGACATAGTCGATGGTCGGCTCGAACGACGCCGGCGTCGCGCCGCCGGTGATATCGTTGGCGATCTCGTCGAGCGTGTAGCCGACGGCGAGCTTGGCTGCGACCTTGGCGATCGGGAAGCCGGTCGCCTTGGAAGCCAGTGCCGAGGAGCGCGACACCCGCGGATTCATCTCGATCACGACCATGCGGCCGTCCGCCGGGTTGACGCCGAACTGCACGTTGGAGCCGCCGGTCTCGACGCCGATCTCGCGCAGCACCGCCAGCGAGGCGTCGCGCATGATCTGATATTCCTTGTCGGTCAAGGTCAGCGCCGGTGCAACCGTGATGCTGTCGCCGGTGTGCACACCCATCGGATCGAGGTTCTCGATCGAGCAGATGATGATGCAGTTGTCCTTCTTATCGCGGACCACCTCCATCTCGTACTCCTTCCACCCGAGCACCGATTCTTCGATCAGCACTTCGTTGGTGGGGGAGGCGTCGAGGCCACGCTCGATGATGTCGAGGAATTCTTCCTTGTTGTAGGCGATGCCGCCGCCGGTGCCGCCCATGGTGAAGGACGGACGGATGATCGCGGGCAGGCCGATCTCGGACAGCGCCATCATGGCTTCGCCGAGCGCGTATTCCTGATAACGCTTGCGGCGCTCGTTCTCGCCCAAGCTCCATTGCCGGTCGAGCTCGTCGCGCGCGGGCCCCGACAGCTTCTCGCGCTCGGCGAGATATTTGTCGCGAAACTGCTTCTTGAGCGCGGAGGCGTTGGCGAGCCGCGACTTCGGTGTCTGCAGCCCGATCTTCTCCATCGCGTTGCGGAACAGCTGGCGGTCTTCCGCCTTGTCGATCGCGTCAGCCGTGGCGCCGATCATCTCGACGTCGAACTTTTCCAGCGTGCCCTGCCGGCGCAGCGACAGCGCGCAGTTCAGCGCGGTCTGTCCGCCCATCGTGGGCAGCAGCGCGAAGCCGCCGGGGATGACGTGCCGCTCCTTCTCGATGATCCTGGCGACGATCTCGGGCGTGATCGGCTCGATATAGGTCGCATCGGCCAGTTCCGGATCGGTCATGATCGTGGCCGGATTGGAGTTGACGAGGACGACGCGATAGCCCTCCTCCTTCAGCGCCTTCACCGCCTGCGTGCCCGAATAGTCGAACTCGCAGGCCTGGCCGATGACGATCGGGCCGGCGCCAATGATCAGGATTGTGGAGATGTCGGTGCGTTTCGGCATTCAAGCTCACGGGCAAGAAACGGGCAGGAATTGGGCACAAAAAAAGGGCGCGCGTATCGCGCGTCCCCGTAAGGCCAAGGCGCGACCTGTGCTCGCGCGCGAGCGGTCTTTAGACCAGTTTCCGCTGACCGAAAAGGGTTTTGGGTCGAAATCAACGGCCAATTTGGCGGGGCGGGCCAAAACGGGCTCTGGGCAGAGGGCAGGACGACGGCTGCGAGATCTGGAGGCCCGGCCTGGACTTGAACCAGGTTCAAGAGCGTTGCACCGCTCTTCGCGTCGTAGCTTCCGCCACCGGGCCGAGCGCGATCTTACCTCTCACGGGCCCGTGAGCCAGCCCGTGTTACAGTTAACCCTAACTGCATTGCTGAATTTGGCGGCGTCCCCGGCCGATCGCCTCCGACGCCTCCATGTCAGGCCTTGCCAGGGGCTGGTCTGGCCTCGAACGTCATGCGCCAGGGATTGTAACCGATATTCTTGGGCGCCCGGACGGCGCTGAGGCCCGCGTTATTCAGCCGGGCGAGGATGTCGGCCTCGCTGTAGCGTTGCAGGCCGACCTTGGTGCGGAGCTGCCGATAATCGGACAGCGCTGTTGCGACCAGCCCGACCAGGGCATCCTTCAGGAAACCATTGCGCGCGGCGAACATCAGCAGCGCCAGCACGTCGCGGAGCATGCCGACGTCCGGGCGCAGGACGTCGCCCAGCACGAATTTGCCCGAGGGCTTCAGCAGGCGCCGGATCACGGCCAGGGCGGCGTCGAACTCGGCCTCGCTCATATATTGCGCCACCGAGTTCATGACGACGAGGTCGACCGAGCCTTCCTGCATGTTGCGCAACTCGTCGAGCGAGCGCACGCGGATCTTGGTGTTCGGGGCAAAGCGCGCGATCAGCCGGCCCCGCACGCCCGGCGCCGGCTCTGCCAGGATCAGCGTCGTGCAGGATTCGGCGACCTTTGCGGCCGACAGCGCCTCGCCGCAGGAATAGTCGAGGACCACGGCGTCGGGCGAGGGGATGTAGCCGACGATATCGCGTGCAATCACCTGGAAATGCAGGTCGCGGTGCAGCTTGCTCGCATAGATCGTGTGCGTGGAATCGTAATAATCGATCCAATCGTCCATGGCGGGGTTCCGGCAAACACAGTTCCTTGAACGGAACTGCAGGGGTCAGCGAGCGTTAACGGGTCCGTTGACCCGTGTCCATTGCTGCTTCTAACAGGAAGGTTAAGCCGTGAGTAAAGCAAAGACCGACAAGACCGCCCCCGAACTCGATACGCCGACCGATCTGTCGCCGGATGCGGTGAACAAGATCTCCACGGCGCTGAACACGCTGCTGGCCGACGCCTTTGCGCTCTACCTCAAGACCAAGAACTTCCATTGGCATGTCAGTGGACGGCATTTTCATGACTATCACGAGATGCTGGACGAGCAATCGGACGCCATCTTCGCCACCACCGACCAGCTCGCCGAACGCGTGCGCAAGCTCGGTGGCACCACGCTGAAATCGATCAGCCAGATCAGCAAGCTGCAGACGATCAAGGACAACAACGAAGAGTATGTGCCGCCGCGCGAGATGCTGCGGGAGTTGATGGAGGACAACAAGCACATCGCCGCGGCGATGCGGAAGGCGCATGAGCTGTGCGACGACAGTGACGATCCGGCGACCGCGGGCCTGCTGGAGACCTTCATCGACGAGACCGAGCGCCGCACCTGGTTCCTGTTCGAGGCCAGCCGCCAGGAAGGCAGCAACGCCGCCTGAGCTGATCGCTTGGCATCATCGGAGAGACGCGCTGCGACGAAGTGGCGCGTTTCTCGGCTCTAGCTCGAGCCGCTCATCGCGAGCAGGCTGCGGTAGATCATGTAGGCCGCCACCGCAAAGACCATCGTGGCGAACACCTTGTTCAAGGTGCCGCGCGTTGTGGACAGGCGCGCCGCGAGCCTGGCGCCGGCAAGCCCACCGGCGATGCCGGCGACCAGGAAGATCCCCGCGAGGGTCCAATCGACCAGCCCCGACAGCGCATAATTGGCGGCAGTCGTCAGGCCGAAGGTTGTGACCGAGACCAGCGATGAACCGATCGCTGAGAGGATCGGCATGCCCGTTGCGAACATCAGGGCCGGCACGATCAGAAAGCCGCCGCCGATGCCGAAGAAGCCCGACAGCGTTCCTGTGCCCAGCCCGAACGCCAGCAGCGGCAGCAGATTGTGGCGTGACAGTCTGACATCCAATTGGCTGTCACTGCCGCGCTTGCGCAGCATCAGCAGGCCGATGACGATCATGACCAGGGCGAACAGCAACAGCAGCTTCTGACCGTCGACCATCTTGCCCAGCGTCGAGCCGGCCAGCGCGCCGAGCATGCCCGCGGCCGCGAAGATCAGCGCGCAGGGCCATTTGACGTGACCGGAGCGGGCGTGATTGACGAGATTGGCAGCCGCATTGACGGCCACGGCCACCGCGCTGGTGCCGATGGCGACATGAGGATTGCCGACGCCCACCAGATAGACCATCAGCGGCACGGCGAGCACGGAGCCGCCGCCGCCGATCAGGCCGAGCGTGAATCCGACCAGCGAGCCGGAGAGCGAGCCGAGCGCGAGCTCGGCGGCGGGCAAATTCATCCTGCGATGCTCCGGATTGTCGTGAGGCGTTGCGGGCCGGGCGCAGCGGCGGAAGGCCGCGCGGTCTGCGATCGTCTGTGCTTGTGGATCGGCCGGCCGTCGCTCAGAGCGCGTTGAGCGGGACCTTCAGGAAGCGCCGGCCGCTGGCATCCGGAGACGGCAGCTGCCCGGCCTTCATGTTGACCTGCAATGAGGGAATGATCAGCCGCGGCATGTCCAGGGTGCGGTCGCGCGCTTCCCGCGCCATGACGAACTGGTCCTCGGTGACGCCGTCGCGTGCATGGATGTTGTGGGCGCGCTGCTCGGCCACCGTGGTCTCCCAGCGGATGTCGCGGCCGTTGGGACCGTAATCGTGGCACATCAGCAGCCGTGTCGTCTCCGGCAGCTGCAGGACGCGGCGGATCGAGCGATACAGCGTGCGGGCATCGCCGCCGGGAAAGTCGGCCCGCGCCGATCCGCCATCGGGCATGAACAGCGTGTCGCCGACGAAGGCGGCATCGCCGATCACATGCGTCATGCAGGCCGGCGTATGGCCCGGCGTATGCATCGCGAAGCCGGTCATGCCGCCGATCTGGTAGCTGTCGCCGTCGTGAAACAGGCGATCGAACTGGCTGCCGTCACGCTGAAACTCCGTGCCTTCGTTGAAGATCTTGCCGAATGTCTCCTGCACGATCCGGATGTCCGCGCCGATGCCGATCCTGCCGCCCAGCCTGGACTGGATGTAGGGCGCCGCCGACAGATGATCGGCGTGGACATGGGTCTCGATCAGCCATTCCAGCGACCAGCCGCGGTCCTCGATCAGGCGAATGATGGTCTCAGCGGAGGTCGGCGCGATCCGGCCGGACGCATAGTCGATGTCCATGACGGAATCGATCACCGCGCAGGCCGCCGAGCTCGGATCCTTGACCACATAGCTGACGGTGTTGGTCGCCGGATCGAAGAACGGCGTGATGTCGGGCTTCACCGACAGGTCGACCGCGTGCGGAACGTTGGACATTTGATCCTCTGGCGCAAGCTGTTCGTAGTTCATTCTGTCAGCGCAGACGCGAGTGATGGTTGCCGGTCCGCGACCATGCGTGCCGCAGCCATTCCGATCATCATGGCGATCACGAACAGCACGATCGCGGGCGAGCCATAGCCGAGCGCCACGAAGGCCGGACCCGGACAGATACCGGCGAGCCCCCAGCCGATGCCGAAGATCGCCGGTCCGGCCGCGATCCGCCAATCCAGGGTTTGCGACGGCGGCAAGTGAAAGCGCTCGCCAAGAACCGGACGCTGCCGCCGGCGGACGAACTGGAAGCCCGCGAAGGTCACCCCCACGGCTCCGGCCATCACGAGGAGCAGGCTGGGATCCCAGCCGCCGGAACGGATGGCGGCGAGGTCGAGGAAGTTCAGCACCTTCTCCGGATTGGACATGCCGGACAGCAGCAATCCGCACCCGAACACCAGCCCGACCATGAACTGAATCACGACGATCATTGTTGCCTCACATCACGTGCCGAACGAGGAAGGTGGTTGCGACAGCCGTGGCCATGAAGACGAGCGTGGCGATCATCGAGCGCGGCGACAGGCTGGCGATGCCGCAGACGCCGTGGCCCGAGGTGCAGCCATTGCCCCAGACCGCGCCGAAGCCGACCAGCAGCCCGGCGACGATCAGTGCGATGGGGCCGATGTCCAGCGTGAGCGGCGGCAGGCGTCCGGTCGTGAGACGAACCACCAGGGTCGCGACGATCAGCCCGGCGATAAACGCGATGCGCCCGGCAAGCGCGCCGTCCCAGGGCGGCAGCAGCCTTGCGGCAATCCCGCTCACCCCCGCGATCCGCCCGGTCAGGCCCATCATCATGACCGCCGCCGCGCCGATGAGAGCGCCGCCAGCGAGCGCGGCAATGGCTGTATATTCGGTCGTCATGTGTTCCTGATTCCTCGAGGCATCGCACGTTGCAATCAGCTGTCATGTGCATTATTGCTTATGTACGAAAATAGAGAAGTAACGATCATGTCAAGTCGGACAGCGCGGAATCGGCGGGACGCCTCGGTGGCAGGTCTCGAGGACAAGGCGGAGGAGGCGGCTGGCCTGCTCGCGGCCATGGCCAATCCCAAGCGGCTGATGGTGCTCTGCAACCTCATCGATGGCGAGCGCGCCGTCGGCGATCTGGCCGAGCAGGTCGGACTGCGGCAGGCGGCTCTGTCGCAGCATCTCGGCAAGATGCGGGCGCTCGATCTGGTGGCGACGCGCCGCGATGGCCAGACCATCTATTACCGGCTGGCGAGCCACGAGGTTCGCGAGATCCTGCAGACCCTGTATCGGTTGTACTGCGCCTGATCAGCTGTCCCGGCGCCAGAGCCGGGTCAACGCTCCAGCTTCGTCGGACACGGGATTGGTCCGCAGCTCAAAAAAATGCCCGGGACCAGCCCGGGCATTTGCGATCAACTGGGCGGCGTCACGCCGCGCTGCGCTTGTTCTCGCGCATCAGTTCGGCAAAGCGCTGGAACAGATAGTGCGAGTCGCGCGGGCCGGGCGAGGCTTCGGGATGGTACTGCACCGAGAACACCGGCTTGCCCTCGAGCGCGATGCCGCAGTTCGAGCCGTCGAACAGCGAGATGTGCGTCTGGGTCGCGCCGGCCGGCAGGGTGTTCTGGTCGACCGCGAAACCATGGTTCATCGAGGTGATCTCGACCTTGCCCGTGGTCTCGTCCTTGACCGGATGGTTGGCGCCGTGATGGCCCTGGTGCATCTTCTTGGTCTTGGCGCCGACCGCCAGGCCGAGCATTTGATGACCGAGGCAGATGCCGAAGGTCGGCGTCCCCGAGGCGATCACCTGCTGGATGACGGGCACGGCATATTTGCCGGTCGCGGCGGGATCGCCGGGACCGTTCGACAGGAACACGCCGTCCGGCTTCATCGCCATGATGTCCTCGGCCGACGTCGTCGCCGGCACCACCGTCACCTTGCAACCGACGCCGGCGAGCAGGCGCAGGATGTTCCGCTTGATGCCATAGTCGATCGCGACGACGTTGAATTCCGGTCTGGTCTGCTGGCCGAAACCCTCGTTCCACACCCAGGGGGTCTCGTCCCAGGTGAAGCGCTGCGCCGAGGTGACCATCGGGACGAGGTCCATGCCCTCCAATCCCGGCCACTCCCGCGCCTCCTTCTTCAACGCGTCGAGATCGAACTTGCCGTCCTTGGAATGAGCGATCACCGCATTCGGCATGCCCTTGGAGCGGATCAGCGCGGTCAAGGCGCGGGTGTCGATGCCCGACAGGCCGATGATGCCGCGGGCGCGCAGCCACTGGTCGAGATGCCGGGTGGCGCGGTAGTTCGACGGGTCCGAGATCGCGGTGCGCAGGATCACCCCACGGGCGCCCGGCGTCGCCGCCATGTTCACCGTCTCAATATCCTCGTCGTTGGTGCCGACATTGCCGATATGCGGGAAGGTGAAGGTGATGAGCTGGCCGGCATAGGACGGATCGGTCAGGATCTCCTCATAGCCGGTCATCGCGGTGTTGAAGCAGACCTCGCCCACGGCGTGGCCTTCGGCGCCGAGGCCGTGGCCTTCCAGCACCGTTCCATCGGCGAGCACGAGGAGCGCGGTCGGTTTATGGTCCGGCCAGGCGGCGTCAGTATCGATGTGTGTCATGAGGCCCCTACATAGTGGGGCGAGGGCTCGGCGTCAAAGCGGGAAGCGGGCGATTCACACGCCATTTCGGTCAATTTGCGCTGAGAATGGGCCAATTTCGGCCCGCAAGGCCGGAACGGATGCGGAACCGAGTTGTTTCGCGGGGGCGAACCGCCTAGACCAGCCGCCAACCGAATTCGAAAGGGCGAGATCATGCTGCGCGACGACATCAACAATGCGGTGAAGGAGGCGATGAAGGCCAAGGACGAGCGCAAGCTGTCCACCCTTCGCATGGTGAATTCGACGCTCAAGAACGCCGACATTGCCGCTCGCGGTGAGGGCAAGCCGCCACTCACCGACGCCGATGTGCTCGCGGTGCTGCAGAAGATGATCAAGCAGCGCCAGGAATCGGTCGAGCTGTACGAAAAGGGCGGCCGCGCCGAGCTGGCCGCCGGCGAGCGCGAGGAGATCGCGGTGATCTCGGCCTATCTGCCGAAGCAGATGAGCGAGGACGAGGTCAACTCGGCCATTTCCGCCGCGGTCTCTGAGACCGGCGCCGCCGGCATGAAGGACATGGGCAAGGTCATCGCCGTGCTGAAGGCCAAGTACACCGGCCAGATGGATTTTGCGAAGGCCAGCGCGCTGGTGAAGGCCGCGCTGTCGGGCTGAGCCTCCTGGCAGTCGTCCGGCAAGTCTGCCTCCACGTCGTCATGCCCGGGCTTGTCCCGGGCATCCACGTCTTTAAGACTGTTCGCAAGAAGAAAGACGTGGATGGCCGGGCCAAGCCCGGCCATGACGGAGGACAGCATGCTCATCGAGACCAGCAACTACGACCAACTGTATCGCGATTTCCGCTGGGACATTCCGGCGCAGTTCAACATCGCGGTTGCGACCTGTGATCGCCATGCCGACGGTTCGGGACGCCTCGCGCTGATCGTCGTCGAGGAGGACGGCGCCGCCCGCCGCGTCTCGTTCGATGAATTGCGCGACTTCTCCTGCCGCTTCGCCAACGTGTTGAAGGCCGATGGTCTCGCCCAGGGCGATCGCGTCGCGGTGTTCCTCTCGCAGTCGCTGGAGCTGCCGATCGTCCATCTCGCGGCCTTCCGTGCCGGCCTCGTGTCCGTGCCGCTGTTCACTTTGTTCGGCGAGGACGCGCTGCAATTCCGGCTGCAGAACTCCGGCGCCAAGGTCGTGGTCACCGACGCTGTCGGCCTCGCCAAGCTCGCAACAATCCGCCACCACTTGCCGGAGCTGAAGACGATCTACGTCATCGACGGCGATGGTGCCGGCGCCCGGCCATTCTGGCCGACGCTGGAGCGGGCCTCCGATCGCTTTCCGACCGTCGCCACGTCGAGCGACGATCCGGCCATCATCATCTACACCTCGGGCACAACGGGAAATCCGAAGGGCGCGCTGCACGCCCATCGCGTGCTGCTCGGCCATCTGCCCAATGTCGAGATGGTGCATGGCTTCCTGCCGAAGCCGGGCGACGTGATGTGGACGCCGGCCGACTGGGCCTGGATCGGCGGGCTGTTCGATGCGCTGTTTCCGGCCTGGTATCACGCGGTCCCGGTGGTGGGCTATCGCGCCAGGAAGTTCGTGCCGCAGGCCGCGATGCAACTGATGGCCGACTGTGCGATCCGCAACGTCTTCCTGCCGCCGACCGCGCTCAAGCTGATGCGCCAGGCCAATGCCAAACATGACGGCGTCAAGCTGCGCAGCATCCTGACCGGCGGCGAGTCGCTCGGCGCCGAACTGCTTGACTGGGTGCGCGCCACCTTCGGCATCGACGCCCACGAGATCTATGGTCAGACCGAATGCAATCTCGTGGTCGGCAACAATGCCAGACTGTTTCCGATCCGGCCGGGCTCGATGGGCAAGGCCACGCCGGGATTCGACGTGCTGATCGTCAACGACAAGGGCGAGGAATTGCCGCGTGGCGTCAGGGGCATCATCGGCGTGCGCCAGCCCAATCCCTGCACCATGATCGAATATTGGCGAAATCCCGAAGCGACCCAGAAGAAATTCGCCGGCGACGTTCTGCTGACCGGCGATCTCGGCACCCAGGATGCCGACGGCTATTTCTGGTATGCGAGCCGCGAGGATGACGTCATCACCTCGGCCGGCTATCGCATCGGCCCGGCGGAGATCGAGGACACGCTGCTCAAGCATCCCGCCGTGGCGCTCGCCGCGGTCGTCGGCATTCCCGATCCGGTGCGCACCGAGGCGGTCAAGGCGTGGATTGTGTTGCGGCCGGGTTTCGTTGCGAATGACACGCTGTCGCGGGAGATCCAGGACTTCGTCAAGGTGAAGCTCGCCGCGCATGAATATCCGCGCCATGTCGAATTCACCGACAGCCTGCCGATGACGGCCACAGGCAAGGTGCTTCGGCGCGAGCTCCGGGCGAAGGGGTAGGGCTCCCTTTCATGTGGGCGCGATGGCGCGCCTTGCAGACCTCGCCTTACTGGCAGCACCGCGTCATAACGGTGTGAGGGGGCCCGACGAGCAAGTCTGGCGGTTAGTTGCTCCGTCATGCCCGGGCTTGGGCATCCACGTCCTTCCTGGAATGCTGAACCACGTGGATGGCCGGGACGAACCCGGCCATGACGATTTGGAGCCAGTCGAGCCCAAATTTAAGATCGTCAAATGGTGGCGCCCATGACTCGGCCTGCAAGTTGAAATTGAAATCCCCGCCCTCCCGCTGTTAGCATCATCCCCAACAAGAACATGCAGGAGGGACCGCCGATGACCGCATCCGTGTCCGGACGAACAGACCCTGTGGTGCGCCGCATCACCACGGCTGATATTGCCGAGGCCCTGACGCAGGGCCTGCGCGATTTTCAGGCGCAGCCGCTGTTCGGCCTCGCCTTCGGCCTGATCTACGTGCTCGGCGGCATTAGCATCGTGCTGTGCGTGACCGCCTTCGGCATGGTCTATCTCGCTTATCCGCTCGCCGCTGGCTTTGCCCTGCTTGGTCCGTTCGTCGCCATCGGGCTCTACGAGGTCAGCCGCCGCCGCGAGCTCGGCCAGCCGATCACCTATGGCGCGATCTGGCGCACCATCACCTCGCGCGGCGAGATCGCCTGGATGGCGTTCGTCACCGTGTTCTTCTTCGTCATCTGGATGTACCAGATCAGGCTCCTGATCGCGTTGCTGCTCGGGCTCAACGCCTCGTTCTCCAGCTTCAAGGAGTTCATGACGGTGGTGCTGACGACCAATGAGGGCCTGTTGTTTCTCGTGATCGGCAATCTCGACGGCGCGGCACTGTCGCTGGTGCTGTTCTCGCTCACCGTGGTGTCGTTTCCGCTGCTGCTCGATCGCGACGTCGACTTCGTCACCGCGATGATCACCAGCGTGCGTGCGGTCGTGACCAGTCCGGGGCCGATGATCGGCTGGGCCGCCGTCATCACCGTGCTGCTGATCGTCTCGGCGTTGCCCTATTTCCTCGGCCTGCTCGTCACCGCGCCCGTGCTCGGGCATGCGACTTGGCATCTCTACCGGCGGATCGTGGCACCGGCGTGAGCAGGACGATTGCGGCGGACGGCCGGCCCGGCGCATGATTGTCTAGACCTGGCCGGAAGAAGGGCTGCGCCAGGGCCGTTCGGATCAGGAGAGGCCGCGTGCCGGACAACATCGCGCTGTTTGCCACGATCATCCTGCTGCTGCCGATGTTCTATCTGCTGCTGGCGGCGCCGGCCTTCCTGCTGGTGCGGCTCGACATCGTCCAGGTCACGCAGCTGCTGCGCGGCATGTTCGATTCCTACTTTGTGGCGCTGGCGATCGCCGGCGGCATTGGCACGATCGCTGTCCTGGCGGACGGCCGTCCCGTTCTCGGCCTGGGCATCGGCGCGATCGCCGCCTTCGCGCTGCTTTCGCGCCGCTGGTTTCTGCAGCGGATGGACGCCCGTATCCGCGACCGGGATTGCGGCGATACGAGCGCCGTGCGCCGGCTGCGCTGGTTGCATTGGGGCGGCATGCTCAGCAACGCGGTCCAGGTCGGCGGCGTGCTGGCGTGCATTCCCCAGATCGCGGCGGTGTCCTAGTGCTCGATTAGCCGGGCAGCTTGACGCCCAGCGTCTTCAACGCCGCCAGCATTCGTCCGGGCGGCGCCATCTTCACCGCCAGCGGTTTACCGGTCTCGAGCACGCTCTTCAGGCTCGACAGGATCGCGGGCCAGCCCGTGCGTCCGCCGGACAGGATGTCCTCCGACAGCGGCCGCTCGTGCGCTTCGGTCATCGTGAGCCGTACGGCGTCGCCTGCCGGTTCGATCTCATAGGTGACGAGCGTGCGTCCGAGCGCCTCGACAAGACCGGGCCAGTTGACGTCCCAGGTGACGGTCAGCCGCTGCGGCGGCTCGCAGACGATCACCTCGCCGCCGATGTGCTCGGAGCCGTCGGGGGCGCGCACGATGAAGGCGCCGCCCACCCTGAGGTCCGCTTCGACGGCGAAGCCGAAGAAATACTGCCGGCTGAACTCGGCCGAGGTCAGGGCGCGCCAGACCTTGTCCGGGTGGGCCGCGATGTAGATCGTGTAGACGGTCTCCGGCTTGAAGCGCGAGATGTCGAGATCTCGGCTCTTGCTCTTATCAGTCATCGCCGTCCTCCAATCGCTTCTTCAATTCGCTGAGCGCGGTCAGCTTGGCGCGCTCGAATTTCCTGATCCAGCGCTCGCCGATCTGATGGATCGGCACTGGATTGAGGAAATGCAGCTTCTCGCGGCCGTGCCGGAGCGTCGTGACCAGGTTGGCGGCCTCGAGAATCGCCAGATGCTTGGTCACGGCCTGCCGCGTCATTGCGAGGCCGTCGCAGAGCTCGGTCAGGGTCTGGCCATTGCGCGCATGAAGCCTGTCCAGCAGAGCGCGCCGCGATGCGTCCGCCAGCGCCTTGAAGACCTCGTCCATGCAGTGAATTATATGCAACCAAAAGGTTGCATGTCAAGCGGTCGCCGTGGTGAGCCGAACACCGCTTCCCTCCGTAGAGATGCCGTGCATTAGTGAGCGCATCATCTGCACCGAGGCGTCTCATGTCCCTGCAAGTCTATCTCGCCTTCATCGCCGCCTGCGTTGCGCTGGCGCTGCTGCCCGGACCCGTCGTGACGCTCCTGATCGCCAACGGGCTGCGTCATGGAACCCGCGCCGCGCTGATCAACATCGCGGGCGTCCAGACCGGGCTGGCGATCGCGATCGGCATCGTCGCAATGGGTCTGACGACACTGATGGCCACGATGGGCTATTGGTTCGAATGGGTGCGCCTGATCGGCGCCGCCTATCTGGTGTGGCTCGGCATCCAGCTGATCCGCTCGCCGGTCGAGGGCATCGCCGCGGGCGAGGCGCCGCCCCCGCCGCCGCGCGGCGGCTTCTTCCTGCAGGGCCTGCTGGTGCTGCTGTCGAACCCGAAGGTGATGGTGTTCTTCGGCGCGTTCCTGCCGCAGTTCATGGACATGAGCCGCGATCACGTGCCGCAGGTCGCGCTGCTCGGCGTCACCTTCATGGTGGTCGCCGGCCTCACGGATGCGATCTACGCGTTGCTCGCCGGTCGTGCGCGAAAGCTGTTCTCGGCGCGGCGCACCCGGCTGGTGTCGCGCATCTCGGGCGGCTTCATGATCGGCGGCGGTCTGTGGCTGGCCCTGACGCGGGCACGATAGGTCCGCATCCGGTTCTCGGCTCGTCTCTCGCCGTGGCGTCTCAGGTCATTACTCGACGAGGCGTGGTCGTGGACGGAATTCCAGGCCGGCATAGACGTCGTGCAGGCGGAGCGTGACGTTCAGCGTGTCGAGCCGGATGATTACGTCGAGCCCCTTCAGTACGGCGTCCGTCCAGGCGCTGTCCGGACCGAGCGAATAGAGGTGGACATTGGGGCTGTCAGTGTCGACGAACAGGATATAGTCGAGGCACGGCAGCGCCTGATACTCGGCCAGTTTGACGGTGACGTCGAAGCCGCCTGTGGTCGGCGACAGCACCTCGACCAGCAGCGCCGGCCGGTCCGCCACCAGCGAGTCCTCGGCAGGCTTGCCGCAATCGACGCCCAGGTCCGGCATGCGGCGGGTCGAAGCGGTGGTGACGACGTAGGTGTCGCCCGTAAAGGTCTGGCAAGGACCGCCGCGGGTCTGTGCGTGCAGCGCCGCCGTCAGGTTCACGACGATGGCATCGTGGCGCCGGCCATCATCATGACCTCGCCATCGACGAGCTCGTAGCGCCCGTCCTGCGCCGTCACCCAGGACAACAACTGCTCGGGCGTGACCGCCGCCGGGCCGACCATGTGAGAGTGCCTGTATGACAGAACTATAGGCGACCCGCCCGGCATGCGGAAGCATGACGGAGGTCTGCTTCCAATTGCCGATCGAAGCCGACCAGTGGCCTACAGGTCGATCGTGCCCTTCACCACCGGCGCGACGTCGCCGCCGATCCAGATCGTCTCGCCCTCCTGGGTGACATGGACACGGCCGGCGCGGCCGAGCACAGTGCCTTGCGCGGCGATGTATTGCTTCGGAGCAATTCCGGCGCCGATCAGCCATTGCGCCAGACTTGCATTGAGGCTGCCCGTGACCGGGTCCTCGGCTCCGCTCCACATGAAGGCGCGGACCTCGTAGTTGGCGTCGTTCCCGTCCTCTGCAGACCACGGCGCGACGACGCCGACCGGCTGCTGCGACAGCGCCAGCACGTTGAACTTGATGTTCAGCAGATCCTTGCGCGAGTCCAGCAGCACGCCGATCCAGCCCGGGCCGTTGTCGGCCCATTGCACGGCCCGCATCGCCTCGCGCTTGATGCCGAGCGCGGCAGCGATCTTGGTTGTGAGTTCGGCATCGACCGCGCCGGAGCGGCGCAGCGGCGGTGCGGTGAAGGCGAGACGAGCGCCATCGCGCTTGATGTTCACCAGGCCAGCGCCGCATTCCTGCACCACATGCTCACCCTTCGGCCGGCCGCCCAGCGCGAGCCAGACATGGGCCGAGCCGAGCGTCGGATGGCCCGCAAATGGCAGCTCGCGCTGCGGCGTGAAGATGCGTACGCGATAATCGGCGCCCGGATTCTGAGCACGCGACAGGAACGTTGTCTCGGACAGATTGGTCCAGTTGGCGATCGCCTGCATCGCCGCGTCGTCGAGACCGTCGGCCTCGGCGATCACGGCAAGCGGGTTGCCCTTGAACGGCGCCGTGGAGAACACGTCGACCTGATGAAACGGAAGCGTCGGCATTCGGTGTTCTCCTCGATCGTGATCAATCGCGCCAGAACGGCTTGTCAGCCTCTTCCCGCACGACTGCCGGATCGAGGCCGCAGTCGTGCATCTGCTCGACGTCCAGCATCGCGAGTTCGGACCGCCAGAACAGGCGCTGCAGCCACAGTTGCGGGACCTGGAGCAAATTGCTCTTTCCGTGGGCAACTTGCGGAGTTGCCCAACGCTGCGCCAGGGAATAAGCCATGTGTCACCTATTGCTCTTCAATTGCGTTGTTCGAAGAGCAATCGCGCAGTACATATCTCGGTGCAATTGAAACATTGCTCTCGGTGCAATATAGCATGAATGTTTCGTATACGACCCTGGTGGACGACATTGCCGAGGACATCGCCAACGGCAAGCTCAAGGCCGGCGACCGTCTGCCGCCGCAGCGCCAGTTCGCCTATGAGCGGGGAATTGCCGCATCCACGGCAGCCCGCGTCTATGCCGAATTGTTGCGCAGGGGCCTGGTGGTGGGCGAGGTGGGGCGGGGCACGTTCGTCGCCGGAGAGGTGGCACCGGTGCTACCCGCATTGCGGCTCGAGCCGTTCGACGGGCGCATTGATCTCGAGTTCAATTTTCCGACGTTGCCCGACCAGGCGGCGCTGATTGCCAAGTCGCTGGCGGCCTGGTTGCGGCCGGAGAAGCTCGCGCCGGTGCTGGCGCCGACCACGCAGCGGCGGCTGGTCGAGGCCGGGCGCACCGCGGCTGCCTTCTTCGCGAGCGAGCGCTGGCGTCCGCGCCCGGAGAACTTCGTCTTCGCCGGCAGCGGCCGGCAGTCGCTGGCGGCGGCGATTTCGACCCTGGTGCCGGTCGGCGGCCGCCTCGGCGTCGAGGCGGTCACCTATCCGATGATCAAGGGCATCGCGGCGCGGCTCGGCGTCACCCTGGTGCCGCTCGCGATGGACAGCGAAGGCATTCGTCCGGATGCGCTGACCAAGGCGCATCGCGCCAGCGCGCTGAACGCGATCTATATCCAGCCGGTGATGCAGAACCCGCTCGGGCTCACCATGAGCGAGGTCCGGCGTGACGAGATCGTGCGGCTCGTGCGCAAGCACGAACTGATGATCATCGAGGATCTCGTCTACGGCTTCCTCAGCGATCAGGTGTCGCTGGCCGCGCAGGCCGAGGAGCGCGTCGTCATCGTCGACAGCCTGGCCAAGCGCCTCGCGCCGGGCATCGCGGTCGGCTTCCTCTACGTGCCGTCAGCGATGCGTGAGAAATTCGCCGCGACGGTGCGCACCGGGGCCTGGTCGGTCACGTCGCTGGCGCTGGCGGCCGGTATGGGGCTGCTCGCCGACGGCACGGCGGCCGAGATCACGCGGCGCAAGCGCGCCGACGCTTTGGTGCGGCAGGCGATCGTCGCCGAGTGCCTCGCTGGGCTTCGGATCGACGCGGACCCGCGCTCCTATCATGTCTGGCTGCATCTGCCGGAGGGCTGGCGCGCCGAGGCCTTGACGGCGGCGGCGGCGCGGGCCGGCATCGCCATCACCCCGGCGAGCGCCTTTGCGGTGGCGCATGGCCATTCACCCAATGCGGTGCGGCTGGCGCTCGGCCTGCCGAGCCATGACGATCTCCGGACGGCGCTGTGGCGGCTGGCAGGCCTGCTGTCACACCATGATGCCTCGGACATGACGGAGTAGGGTTAAACGAGGCCCTTGTTGCGCAGCTCGGATTCGATTTCGCCGAGGATGCGGATGAGCCGCTCGGCCCAGCGCTGCTGCCCCTCGGGGTCGGCAATCTCATTCTGCCGGATCTCGATGCCGGATGTGATCAGGCCGCGCCCCTCGCCATGGACGGGGATGGTGTAGTCGGTGCCGTTGCCGACCGCATAAGGCTGGTTGTCGCCGACCACGAGATCCGGCTCGGCGCGCAGCGCCTTCAACAGCAGCGGCGGCAGCACGTGGTCGTGCTGATACAGCGTGCCGATGTGCCAGGGCCGCGCAATGCCGGCATAGACCGGCGTGAAGCTGTGCAGGGCGACCAGCACGGTCGGCCGCCCGGCGGCCTTGCGGGCATCGAGCACGGCGGTGATGCGGTCGTGATAGGGATCGAAGATCGCGCGCCGCCGCAGCTCGGCGTCCTCATGCGTCAGGCCCTCATTGCCCGGAATCGTGGTGCGCTCGCTGATCATCGGAATCGCGTTCGGTGCGCCGGGCGAGCGGTTGCAGTCGATCACCAGGCGCGAATAACGCTGCGCCACCAGATGCGCATCGAGCGCGCGCGACACGGCTTCCGCCACCCCGGCGATGCCGATGTCCCAGGCGATGTGCCGCTCCAGCTCGCTCGCATCGAGGCCGAGATCGCCGAGCGCGCGCGGCAGCAGCCGGCCGTAATGGTCGCAGGTGAACAGGAAGGCCGACGCGCCGTCGGCATTCTGCTCGAGCACCGGAGGAACTTCGTCCGGCTGAAGGAGTAGAGGAAGGTCGATCATGCTCGAAACGCTCATACGGCCACTCGTTGCTTCATGAAGCAGCAGACCGATCTCCGATTGAGCACAAACAGGTGGAGACGCGGTTGCTGCAAATCACGATAATGATCGGGAACGATGCCGATCCCGGCGATCGACCACAAGACCGAATCTCGCGCTGGTCATGCCGTCCACCGCGATCGTTGGGCCAGCGCGCCACGCTGCGCGGAGAAGGCGAGAGGCTGTGATGTTGATCAAGGTAGGATTCGAGATTGTCTATTCGGCCCCGGCGGCCACGCCGATGGTCATCATGCTGTCGATCCACCCGTCGCGCGCCAAGGACATCGTCGGCACCGAGACCATCACGGCCGAGCCGGCGGTCCCGATCGGCTTCTATCGCGACAGCTTCGGCAATATCTGTGGCCGGCTGGTGGCGCCGGCCGGCGGCGTCACGCTCCATGGCAGCGCCATTGTGCACGATTCCGGCCTGCCGGATGTGATCGCGCCCGACGCGCAGCAGATGCCGATCGACCAGCTGCCCGACGAGATGCTGCTCTATCTGATGCCGAGCCGCTATTGCGAGACGGACAAGCTCACCGACATCGCCTGGTCGCTGTTCGGCACGACGCCGCCCGGCTGGGCGCGGGTGCAGGCCATCGTCAGCTTCGTCCACAACCATGTCAGCTTCGGCTATGAGCACGCGCACGCGATGAAATCGGCGCACGACGTCTATCAGCAGCGCGCCGGCGTGTGCCGCGACTTTGCGCATCTGGCGCTGACCTTCTGCCGCTGCATGGGCATCCCGGCGCGCTATTGCACCGGCTATCTCGGCGATATCGGCGTGCCGCCTGACCCCGCGCCGATGGATTTCTCCGGGTGGTTCGAAGTCTATCTTTCCGGCCGCTGGTATACGTTCGACGCCCGCCACAACACCCCGCGGATCGGACGCATCCTGATGGCGACCGGACGCGACGCCGCCGACGTCGCGCTGTCGACCTCGTTCGGGCGCATGATCCTGACCAAATTCCAGGTCGTCAGCGACGAGATCGTGGCGGCCCGCGGCGCGGCGTGACCTGGGCGCGGCACGACCGACGCGGCGCTGGCCTCGTGCGGCGAGCGGGGCTATGCAGGGGCCATGACCTCCGACCTGCTCTTCGTCTACGGCACGCTCATGCGCGGCTTCGACCATCCGATGGCGCGGCTGCTCGCTGCCAATGCCGATTTCGTTGGTGAAGCCAGCTGCCGCGGCCGGCTCTACCGCATCCAGCATTATCCCGGCCTGGTGCTGTCGGATGACGCGGCCGATCTCGTCCATGGCGAGCTGTTCCGGCTGCGCCAGCCCGCGCCGATGCTGCGCGAATTCGACATGTACGAGGCCTGCGGCGAGGGCTTTGCGCCGCCGACCGAATATCTGCGGCAGCGCCTCGAGGTCACGCTCGCCGACGGCACGGCCCGCGAGGCCTGGACCTATGTCTATAACTGGCCGGTCGATGCGGCCTCCCGCATCGCCTCGGGACGCTTTCTGGCGCCGTGAGCCTGTGCATAGGGCGGATAAGCCCGAACCAAGGCCGCGATTGCCGGACAGGCCGGGCTCGCCCATATAAGCCTACCCGTTTGGCACAGGACGATCACCCCGCTGATGGCCCGCTTCACGCCGCAATTTCTCGATGAGCTGCGCGCCCGGCTTCCGGTCTCGGATGTCGTCGGCAAGCGCGTGAAGCTCAAAAAGGCCGGGCGCGAGTGGAAGGGGCTGTCGCCGTTCCAGCAGGAGAAGACGCCGTCCTTCTACGTCAACGACCAGAAGGGCTTTTATCACGACTTCTCCTCCGGCAAGCACGGCAACATCTTCGACTTCGTGATGGAGACCGAGGGCTGCTCGTTCCCCGAGGCCGTCGAGCGGCTCGCCTCGCTGGCCGGCCTGCCGCTGCCGGCGGTGACACCGGACGCCGCGCGCCAGGAGCGGCAGCGCAAGACGCTGTATGATGTGATGGAGCTGGCGGTGAAGTTCTTCACCGACACCCTGGCCTCGCGCCACGGCGCGCGGGCGCGGGGCTATCTCGCCGATCGCGCGATCCTGCCCCAGACCCAGCTGCAGTTCCGCCTCGGCTACGCGCCGCCGGACCGCTTCGCCCTGAAGGAATATCTCGGCGCGCAGGGCGTGCCGGTGAACGACATGGTCGAAGCTGGCCTCCTGGTCGGCGGCGACGACATCCCGGTGCCCTATGACCGGTTCCGCGACCGTGTGATGTTCCCGATCGCCGATCTCCGCGGCCGCGTCATCGCCTTTGGCGGCCGCGCGCTGCAGAAGGACGTGCCGGCGAAATATCTGAACTCGCCGGAGACGCCGCTCTTCCACAAGGGCGACAACCTCTACAATCTGCAGACCGCCCGCCAGGCCGCGCATAATGGCGCGCCGATGATCGTGGTCGAGGGCTATGTCGACGTCATCGCGCTGGTGGCGGCCGGCTTTGCCGGCGCGGTGGCGCCGCTCGGCACCGCGCTGACCGAGAGCCAATTGGCGCTGATCTGGAAGATGGTCGACGAGCCGATCCTGTGCTTCGACGGCGACCGCGCCGGCCAGAAGGCCGCCTACCGCGCCGCCGACCTCGCGCTGCCGCATCTTCTGCCCGGCAAGAGCCTGCGCTTTGCGCTGCTGCCGGAGGGCCAGGACCCCGACGACCTCGTCCGCACCGGCGGCCGTGGCGCGGTCGAGGAGGTGCTGGCGGTGGCCAAGCCGCTCGCCGAAGTGATCTGGTCGCGGGAGATCGAAGGCGGCGGCTTCACCACGCCGGAGCGCCGCGCCGCGCTGGAGGCGCGCATCGGCGAGCTCACCAACAGCATCCGCGACGAGGTGGTGCGCCGCTACTACAAGCAGGACCTGACCGAGCGGCTGTACCGGGCGTTCGCCCCCGAGGGCGGACGCGGCTTCGGCCGCGGCTATGGTGCCGAATCAGGACGCCGCTTCGGCGCCCGCAGTCCCGGTTCCGGACAGCCGGGCCGGTTATCCACAGGCGGCGGCGGCAAGGGCCGGCGCGGCGGCGCGCCATCCACAGGCCCCGCGATGGGCCGCGGCCCCTATATGGCCGCGAGCCCGCAGCTCGCGATGAGCCCGATCATGCGCGGCCAGCGCTCGGCGATCTCGCGCCGCGAGGCGCTGATCCTGCAATGCCTCATTAACCATCCCTGGCTGCTGCATGACCATCTCGAGGAGGTCGCCGCGCTGGAGCTCGCCCATCCCGAGGCGCACAAGCTGCGGGCTGCGATCATCGCCGCCTTCGCCCATGATCATCACCATTCACCGGATCCGGACGAGCAGGCCGAGAAGATGCGCGGCGATCTGGAGAAGTCCGGTTTTTCAGAGCTTCTTCAACGGGTTGAGCGGGCGATCACGACCGCTGCGGTGTGGGCGGCACGGCCCGGCGCGGCGCGCGATGACGTTCTTGCGACGTGGCACCAGCTCGTTACCTTGCATCGGCAATGGCACTCATTACTTAGGGAATTGAAGGATGCCGAGCTGGCGCTGGGCGAGGAGCCGAGCGAGCCGAATATGGGCTGGTTGAGGGACGTGAAGGCCAGGCTGGCCGAGATCGACGGCACCGAAGCGCTGGTCGAAGGCTTCGGGGAGCTGTCCGGACGCACCAACCGTAACGTGTAGGGCTGGCGCGCGGCCCGCTCGCGTCGAGGAGCACATTTTGGTCCGGTCCGCGCGAGCGGGTTCCGGGCCATGCGAAAGGACTCGCCAAATCCATGGTTTGGCTGCAAAAACAGGGTTAATCGAAGTTTAAGAGGTCCAGGGCATTTTGTGCAAGTGAGGGGTCGGTTGGCCGTCGGACGCTGCGTCTTAAATTTACGCGCCGCACGCGATTGCAAAACCGGTATCGCTTTTGCAAGAAACGCGCGCCGGTCCAAAACGGGACGACACCAGCGGACGAGATCACGGGGATGCGGAACGAAGGGGTGGCGACGATGAATGTGCGCCGCCCTTTCCGCGTCCTGGACAGTTTGAGTAGAGCAGGCGGGCGCCGCGATGCCAAGGGCGAAGATGCCACAGGCGGAGCGGGCGCGTTTCGGGAGCAATGAATGGCCACGAAGGCAAAGACGCTGCAGGTGAAGGACAAGGAAAAGGACGACAAGGCCGCGGATGCTCCCGAAAAGGACTCTGCCGACGCGCCCTCGCCGTTGCTCGACCTGTCGGACGCTGCCGTCAAGAAGATGATCAAGCAGGCCAAGAAGCGCGGCTTCGTGACCTTTGATCAGCTCAATGAAGTGCTGCCTTCCGACACCACCTCGCCGGAACAGATCGAAGACATCATGTCGATGCTGTCCGACATGGGGATCAACGTCACCGAGGCCGAAGAGGCCGACGAGTCCGAGGAGAAGGACGACGGCGACGACGAGACCGACAACGAGCTTGTCGAGATCACCCAGAAGGCCGTCACCGAGGTCAAGAAGTCCGAGCCGGGCGAACGCACCGACGATCCCGTGCGCATGTATCTGCGCGAGATGGGCACCGTCGAGCTGTTGTCGCGCGAGGGCGAAATCGCGATCGCCAAGCGCATCGAGGCCGGCCGCGAGGCGATGATCGCAGGGCTCTGCGAAAGCCCGCTGACGTTCCAGGCCATCATCATCTGGCGCGACGAGCTCAACGAAGGCAAGATCTTCCTTCGCGACATCATCGATCTCGAAGCCACCTATGCCGGCCCGGACTCCAAGGGCGGCATGAACCCGCAGATCGCCGCGCCAGCGAATGGCGAGGGTGAGGTCGCCGATGGCGGCGACGTCCAGGCCGCGGTCGCCCCGCCGGCCGCGCCGCCGCAGCCGACCCCGTTCCGTGCCGCGCCGAACGGCGCGCCTGTCGAGGAGAAGGATCCCGGCGAGGCGGCGGCCGAAGCCGACATGGACGACGACGAGTTCGAGAACCAGATGTCGCTCGCGGCCATCGAGGCCGAGCTGAAGCCGAAGGTGGTCGAGACCTTCGACAAGATTGCGTCCGAGTACAAGAAGCTGCGCCGCCTGCAGGAGCAGGACATCGCCAACCAGCTGCAGAGCGAGTCGCTGTCGCCCTCGCAGGAGCGCAAGTACAAGAAGCTCAAGGACGAGATCATCGTCGAGGTGAAGTCGCTGCGCCTCAACCAGGCGCGTATCGACAGCCTCGTCGAGCAGCTCTACGACATCAACAAGAAGCTGGTCTCGTTCGAGAGCCGCTTGATGCGTCTGGCCGACTCCCACGGCGTCGCGCGCGAGGACTTCCTGCGCAACTACCAGGGCTCGGAGCTCGATCCGCGCTGGCTCAACCGTGTCTCGAAGCTGTCGGCCAAGGGCTGGAAGAACTTCGTCCATTACGAGAAGGACCGCATCAAGGACCTGCGCCAGGAGGTGCAGGCGATGGCTGCGCTGACCGGACTGGAGATCGGCGAATTCCGCAAGATCGTGCACTCGGTGCAGAAGGGCGAGCGCGAAGCCCGTCAGGCCAAGAAGGAGATGGTGGAAGCCAACCTCCGTCTCGTGATCTCGATCGCCAAGAAGTACACCAACCGCGGCCTGCAGTTCCTCGACCTGATCCAGGAAGGCAATATCGGCCTGATGAAGGCCGTCGACAAGTTCGAGTACCGCCGCGGCTACAAGTTCTCGACCTACGCCACCTGGTGGATCCGGCAGGCGATCACCCGCTCGATCGCCGACCAGGCCCGCACCATCCGCATCCCCGTGCACATGATCGAGACGATCAACAAGATCGTCCGCACCTCGCGCCAGATGCTGAACGAGATCGGCCGCGAGCCGACCCCGGAGGAGCTCGCCGAAAAGCTCGGCATGCCGCTCGAGAAGGTGCGCAAGGTCCTCAAGATCGCCAAGGAGCCGCTGTCGCTCGAAACCCCCGTGGGTGACGAGGAGGACAGCCATCTCGGTGACTTCATCGAGGACAAGAACGCGATCCTGCCGATCGACGCCGCGATCCAGTCCAACCTGCGCGAAACCACGACGCGGGTGCTGGCCTCGCTCACCCCGCGCGAAGAACGCGTGCTCCGCATGCGCTTCGGCATCGGCATGAACACCGACCACACGCTGGAAGAAGTCGGCCAGCAGTTCTCGGTGACGAGAGAGCGCATCCGCCAGATCGAAGCCAAGGCGCTGCGCAAGCTGAAGCATCCGAGCCGGTCGCGGAAGCTGCGGAGCTTTTTGGATAACTAATCACCGCATCAGCCGTCATTGCCGGGCTTGACCCGGCAATCCATCAGAACGCGACGGCGGACCGAAAGGTTCGCCGTTTTTGTTTGTGGCTCACGAAAGCCCGGCTGATTTGTGGGCGGTCTCTTGACCGGGCCTAACGAGCGGACCTCGCATTCCAACGCCGCTCGAACTCCTCCTTCGAAATCTCTTGCGCCACGAATTGAGGATTCTGCGAGATCTCGTCGATGGGAGGAACTGCGATCTCTCCGAGCCACGTCCGATCCGTCGCCTCGGTCGCGCTTGCGAAGCCTATGCTGCCGTCCCGAAAGATCTCCAGCCTTCGGGTCTCGAAGCGCTCGCCATCGAGTTCGCTCCAAAGCTCGACCGGCTCATCGTCGAACTCGTGCAGCCAGCGCACATGGATATAGGTCGTCATGCTCATGTCCAGAATGATGCCTCGTCGAGTGAGTTCTGCAAGCCCTGAAAACGATGGTGATGCGTAGGGTGGGCAAAGGCGCAGGCGCGCTGGAGCGGCTTGCGCTGCCATCGCGTGCGCCGTGCCCACCGGCCGCATGTCGCCAAGCTGATGGTGGGCACGCGCCGCCTGCGGCGCCGCTTTGCCCACCCTGCGAACTAAGTGATATTGCTCGGAGCTGTGAAATGCAGCGCCCTCTCCCCTTGCGGGAGAGGGCATCGCTGGCCTATCCGCAAGCTCGGTTGGGTGAGGGGTATCTCTCCGCGAGTGATTTTCGTGGAGGCATACCCCTCACCCAACCCAGCTTGTAGCGCTTTCCGACATGCCCTCTCCCACAAGGGGGGAGGGCGCAGTCATGCACGCCGCGCTCGTGGTCAGGACGACGCCTCCGACGCTCAGCCGCTGTGTCCGCAGTTGTCCGCGTCGCTCCGGGAGAAGGCCGAACTTTCCGCTGACACTGCCTGTGATGGCGCTGCTACGCACGAGGACTAGCGCCCGTCCAGCTTTCCAATGCAAAACGACAGATTTTCATCATCACCGTCGAACGACAGGCGAAGCGCCGCGTCCCTCTGGCCGCCCCTCCGCCCATTCATCGCCGCCGAAGCCCGCCTCGCCGCCCGCGCGTCCGCCAAGCCCTGGACCGCCTTCCTCTACGAATTCCTCCGCTTCGGCGTGAAGCAGGCTTACGCCTGTCTGTTCGGCGGCATCGCGGTGGCGTTGATGCTGCTGACGTGGCGGTTCTATCCGGCGCACGCGCCGCTCGCGCGCTACGACTTCCTCTTCCTCTGCATGCTCGGCGTCCAGCCGTGCTGCTCGCCACCAGGCTGGAGACCGTCGAAGAGGCCAAGGTCATTCTGGTCTATCATCTCGTCGGCACGGCGATGGAGCTGTTCAAGACCGCGACCGGCTCGTGGATCTATCCGGAGCCGAGCCTCATCAGGCTCGGCGGCGTGCCGCTGTTCTCGGGCTTCATGTATTCCTGCATCGGCAGCTATCTGTGCCGCGTCTGGCGGCTGTTCGATTTTCGCTTCACCGGCCATCCCTCACGGCGCTGGCTGATGGCCTTAAGTGCTGCGGTCTATCTCAACTTCTTCACCGACCATTACGGGCTCGATGTCAGGCTGGTGCTGTTCGGCTGGGCCGTGCTGCTGTTCGCGCCGGCCGCCGTCCACTTCAAGGTGTGGCGGGTCCACCGATCGATGCCGCTGCTGTTCGGGCTGATCCTGGTGTCGCTATTCATCTGGCTGTCGGAGAACATCGGCACACTGTCGCGCACCTGGATCTAATCCGGCCCAGGCCCATGGCTGGGCGATGGTCTCGCCGGCCAAGCTCGGCTCGTGGTTCCTGCTGCTGATCGTCAGCTACACGCTGGTCAGCCTGATCAACCGGCCGCGGGAGATGGAGCGGGACAGGGCGGCTGTGCCTGCATCGCAGGCCAGCGAGGCGGCATAATTGCCGGATGTCGGTTCAGATCTATCGGCGTCGTCATGCCCGGGCTTGTCCCGGGCATCCACGTCGTGCCACGTCTGAAGACGTGGATGGCCGGGACAAGCCCGGCCATGACGGGTTACCCAATCACAGCGCGGTCCGTGGAAGGCGGCGTAGGGTGGGCAAAGGCGCCTGCACGGTGGTGAGGCTGGCACCGGTGTCGCGCGCCGTACCCACCGGGCTTCGCGGCAAGCACCTGATGGTGGGCACGCGCTGCGTGCTTGGCCCGCGCAGCCGCAGCTCGGCCAAATTACTTCTTCTTCGCTCCGACGCGCTCCAGCGACTTGATCTGAAGCGGTGGGCGGCCGGATTTTTCGGCAATGTCGCGGTCCTGCTCCATGATGAAGCCGCGCGCGGGTTCGTCGCCGTCGAGGCCGCCGAGCAGCTCGGCCGGGACACGCCGGTTGGAGCGCTGCGAGCCGTCCTCATAGGTCACGTTGAAGAAGGCGAATTCGCCTTTGGGATTGGAGCCGGGTTTCTTTGCCATGGGGGGCTTTTCCAGGATCAGAAGCGCCGCGTCAACGCGGACGGACGCCGATCTGCTCATCGATTTTGCTGAAGAGAATGGTTAAGGGCGCAACGGGGTACGGCAGCCGCCGTGGCGGCGATGCCTTGCCGCAACCGGCTCCGTCACGAGAGCATCGCGCGGCGCGGTGCGGGCCCGCTGAGACCCTATCGATATGGTGATCACGGGCCGGATTTTCGACCCTGCGGCCGCATGCGGACTCCTCGATTTTGCCGGATCGGCATGCCCCCATGCGCCCGATTCCATGTCAGCTTGATGAACGCCAGCCTGAGATCCACCAAGCCTGAGATCCTGCAAACCTTGGACCCCGATGTCGATGCCGCAACTCACCGTCTGGTACAACACGCGCTGCCCGGTCTGCGATGCCGGCATCGACTGGCAGCGCAACAAGCTGCTGGCGCTCGTGAAGTCCGGCCGCGTCGCGTTCAAGGACATTAACGCGGAGCCGGAGGCGCTGAGTGCCTTCGGCGCCGATGTCGACGACGTCCGCCGCCGGCTGCATGCGACCGACGAGGACGGCCAGCTGATCACCGGCGCCGACGTGGCGCTGCTGTTGTGGAAGCTGACGCCCGGCGAGGGCTGGCTGGCGACCCTGTTCGGCAACCGCTTGGTGCGGCCGCTGACACGCTTCGGCTACGACCGCTTCGCCGACGTGTTGTTCGCCTGGAACAAGAGCAAGGGGCATTGGTAAGGGCGGTGATGAGACCCAGTGTGTCGCGCCGGCTTCCATTCCACCTCTCCCCGCAAGCGGGGCGAGGGAGCGCACCGCCGCCGCGGCGCGTTTGCCTTCTAACGCTGCCGCACCTTCACCCGCGCATGGGCCCGGGTGCCGCCGCGCGGGGTGTCATCCTCGTCGCTGCCGCCGAGCGCCATGATGGCAGTGCCCATGGCGGTCGAGCCGAAGGTGACGAAGAACGAGCCGAGCAGCAGGCCGATGGCGACGCCGGGCGAATGGTCCGCGAAGATCAGGTGACGCAGGCCCAAGGGATCGAGCGCCAGGAGGCCGCCGACCAGCACCACGGCCATGACGAGGCCGAGCGCGAGGTTGATCGCGAGCAGGCGGAACAGGGGGACCTGGAGCAGTCGGCGCTGGCGGGGCGGCATCGGCGATCTCCGTTGGGATCGAAAACGACGGCAGAATCGTAGCACCGATCCCGCCCGGCTCAAGGCCGGAGCGGCCCGGGACAGGCATGGCTGAACCGACCTGACCGTGCTTCCCTGGCCGTGTTTCGTTTTGGGACAAGCGCAGCGCCATTCGCTGCGCCGCGTCGCCTCACGCCGCTTCCCCCTCGGCCACGCCATGCTGCTTGGCGATGACGCTCTGCCAGACGCTGGCAATCGCACGCTGGGTCTCCGGGGCGATCAGGCAATGGCCTTCATTGTCGAAGCCGCAGAACCGTGCTGACGGATCTTGCCTGGCGTCGATCAGCGCCTTGTTGATCATCTCCAGCGACGCCATCACCTGGCCGATGTTCTGCAGCCGCGTGTGATGCAGGATGTCGATCAGGCGGAACATCATGATCGGTGGCTGCCCCAGCGAAATGCCGGGACGGCTGAACTCGAAGAACACGTTGACCGCCGGCAGCACGCCCTCGATCTGCGCCAGGATCTTGGCCGCATCATCGGCGGTGCAGGCGACGAGATGCGCACCCGGCACCGGCAGCGCCGGCGCTGCCCGCGGCGCCTCCGCGCCGAGCCCGAGGCTGGCGAGCACCTGATGCTCGATCCAGCGCCGCACCTCCGGCGGGGCCGAGCGGATCTGGTCGGCGGTCAGCGTAATCCCGATCATGGCGTCGTCTCCTTTTGTGCTGAGCTTAGGAAGTGAGGATGGCGCGGTATTGACGAGGATCAATCGGGGTAGGGGGCTGCGCGCCTCTGCCTCCGCGCCATCGCTGCCCGATACAGTGCCCTTGCCCCTTGCGGGCTATCGGATTCACACATCGTCCACGACGAGCTCGCTCGCAGCGATTGGGGCAGGTGCTTCGTAGAAGCGACGAATTGGTTGACCCTTCTGCGCATCAAGACCAGTTCTGCGACGCGTTTGACCGCATCGTCGCCTGCCGCAATTTTGACGTCGCGCCTTCCGCCGTGGCATCATCATCCTCGATCTGGAATCACTGGGGATCCCGCATGCTCTTGCGTCGTCTTGCCGTGCTGCTCGCGGCCTCGCTTTCGGCCCTCTCAGTGGCCAGCTCCGCGCAGGCCGCGCGCTGCGGCGGCGACTTCAACACGTTCGTTGCCAGCTTCTCGGCAGAGGCGCAGAGCGCCGGCGTATCGGCCGGCACGATCAGCCAGGCGTTGTCGGGCGTGACGCTCGATCCGGCTGTGCTCGCCTTCGACCGCCGGCAGCGCTACACCTTCAACAAGAGCTTCGAGCAGTATGTCGCGACCCGCGTCGGCCCCGGCCGGATCAATGGCGGGCGCGCGATGCTGCTGCGGCATGCGGCGCTGCTGTCGCGCATCGAGCAGCAATATGGCGTGCCGCGCCAGATCCTGATCGCGATCTGGGGGCTGGAGACCGATTTCGGCAAGGGCGACATGGGCAAGCTGCCGGTGATCCGAACGCTTGCGACCTTGGCACATGACTGCCGCCGCACCGAGCTGTTCCAGGGCGAATTGCTGGCCGCGCTCAAGATCGTCCAGCGCGGCGATCTCACCTTGCGCGACCTCGTCGGCGCCTTCGCCGGCGAGATCGGCCAGACCCAGTTCCTGCCGTCCTCCTACGTCAAATACGGCGTCGACTTCGACGGCGACGGCCGTGTCGATCTGCGTCATTCCACCGCCGACGTGCTGGCCTCGACCGCCAATCTGCTGCACAGCAACGGCTTCAAGATGGGCGCGCCCTACGACGAAGGCAGCGCGAATTTCGACGCGATGCGCGAGTGGAACAGGGCGGTGATCTACCGCAAGACCATCGGCTATTTCGCCGATCAGCTGGTGGGGCGGTAGCCGACTGTTTGCCACCGCGTCGCTGTCATGCCCCGCTCAGGCGGGGCATCCAGTACGCCGCAGCGCTTCGGCTCCAGCGTGCCACACGGCGTCTGCTGGATCGCAGGCCTGCTGCGGGCGATGACGACTGTGGATGTCATCTCGGCTCCCACCACGCGTCCCGCTGTCATTCCGGGGCGCGCGCAGCGCGAGACCGGAATCCATAACCACGGCGGCAGCGGCGAGACACGGCTGTTGCTCCATCTCTCTCCTCACGACGTTGCGTGGCTATGGCTTCCGGGCTCATCGCTGCGCGATGCCCCGGAATGACTGCGGATAGAGTGTGCTGGCGACAGATCGCGCATATCCGCCATGCGCAAACTGCCCGTCGTGTTGGTTTGTTGCACCGACACCTCTTGTGTCGTCGGGCAAATCAGCCGCACATTTGCCGCCGTCCCGGCCCGCCGGAGCAACTGTGCTGTTGAGGTAGGCCGGCGATCGGCCGGCCTCAAGGCTGGCGCGAGACGCGCCTCCGCCTTCGGCGGCTGAAGGCCTTGACCCCGTCCGCTCGCCGTCCTGTTGGCTTGGCATGCGCTCGGTCGCGGACCGAGCGCGGCGTGGCGCTCGATCAGCTCACCGCAACGCGTGGCGGCTTGGGATTCCACTTCTCCCCGCGGGCGATCATCGTGTTGAGGATGATGATCAACTTGCGCATGCAGGCGATGAGCGCAACTTTCGGCTCCTTGCCCTTGGCGGTGAGGCGCTCATAGTAGGCCTTGAGCACCGGATTATGCTGGGTTGCTGCGCCGAGGCAGGGAAGAAACAGGCCGTTTCTCACCCAGCGCCGGCCACCCTTGATGTGGCGCTCGCCTCGGCGCTTGCCACTGTCATCGTCGTAAGGAGCGACCCCGATCAGGGCGGCGGCGATCTCGTCGCTCACCTTGCCGAGCTCCGGCGCTCCTGCAATGAGGATCGCGGAGGTCGTTCCGGCAAGCCCTGGAACACTTTCGATGATCTCGGCGCGCTCGGCAAACTCCGGTGTGGCCTTGACCTTGGCCGAGATCGCAGCCTCAAGCTTTGCAATCTGTGCCGCGAGCGTCTTCAACACCTGGGAATGGGCCTTCTGCGCCAATCCCGGCACGACATGTTCGTGCTGGTTCTGTAGACGGGTTTTCAGATCCATCAGGTTCTTGCGTGCTTTCACCAGTCCCGCCAGTTCCTCGCGGGCAGCGTCGTAGGTCTGGCTCGGTGCGTCGTTGAACGTCTCGGCGAACCAGGCGATCATCTCCGCATCGATCGTGTCGTTCTTCGCCAGTCGACCGGCCGATAGGGCAAAGTTGCGAACCCGCTTGGGATCGACGATCCGCACCTCCACGCCTGCCTGGCGCAACACCTTGGCCCATTCGCGCTCATAGCCGCCAGTGGCCTCCATGACGGCCTTGTTCACCTTGTGCTTGCGAAGCAAGGCCAACAGCTGGCGGTGCCCTTGCGGAGTGCTCGGGAACGTCTGCCGTAGTCCGAGACCGCGAATGCAGCCGTCCACCTTGTCCTTGGCCACATCGATGCCGGCGACACCGTTTGCGATCTGTGTCATCATCCACTCCCTTCCTTGCCTTGTATGGGCTCGAGGCCCTTGCAACTGTTCGGGTTGAGGAAGATCACCGGAGCTGTCCCTCGCTCTGAAACAGGCTCTGCCGCGTTTGGGGCGTTACGGGCTCAGATCCTGCGACGGGCGGTTTTGCGAGAACCGCCCGTTCGCACATTCTGACAGACTTTCTGAACACAAGGGGCGTTTCGCGATCGTCACGAGGCGCGGGCTGACAGGATGCGATGGGCGTAGAGCTCCGCAGCGTGGCTTGGCCGCGCCGACGAACGGAGCGATGCGCACGCCGAAATCGTGGCGTCCCGATACCCCGATGCTGGTATCACGCGCGTGACACTGCTTCGCATGTCATGAGCAATGGTGGCCAACACGCCCGGCGCACCAGGGAGACCACGTATAAGGCGTCAGACCATCGCGCAGGGAGGGCCGGGCCTATCCGGCTGAACCTGTGGTAACCGCCGCGTGCTTGTCTTGTTGCACGCGGGCCGCAGGCCTCAGCCGAGGCCTGGCTCTCCCTGCGCCCTCCATCCCGATGAGGGCGGCGAATGCACAAGGCTCGGGCGCGCCGCGCGCCGCGAGATCATCTTCGCCTGACCGGCGATCTCATCCTGCTTTCGCGGCCGCCTTCTCCAGCCGCTTGGCCATCACCTTCCAATAGGTGCCCGGCATGAACCGCTGCAGCAGATCCATCATGCGTGCATCGCCGCCGATCAGGATGCGCGGCTCGTTGCGTTCGATGCCCTGGATGATGCGCTGGGCCGCCTCGCGCGGCGTGGTCCTGGCGAGCCGCTCGAAGCGTTCGATCGCTTGCACGCGGCGCGCATTGTCGGTCATGCCGTGGCCGGCGCGGGCATTGCGCGCGATCGCGGTGGCGACGCCGCCGGGATGCACGACCGACAGCCTGATCGGGCTGTTCGCGGCGGCGAGCTCATGACGCAGGCTCTCGGAAAAGCCGCGCACCGCGAATTTGGCCGCTGCATAGGCCGCCTGGCCGGGCGGGGCGATGATGCCGAAAATCGAGGACAGGTTGACCACATGCGCCTCCTGCCGTCGCGCAAGATGCGGCAGGAAGGCACGGGTGCCGTGCACGACGCCCCAGAAATTGATGTTGAACAGCCACTCCATCTCGGCCTGGTCGATCTCGTCGAAGCTGCCGAACAGCGCGACACCGGCATTGTTGATGACGATGTTGAGGTCGGGATGCGCGCGCGTCGCATCCTCGGCGAACTGGCCGATCGCCTGGCGGTCGCTGACGTCGAGCCGATGCGTGGTGACCTTGCGGCCTGTCGTGGCGAGCTCGCCTGCCACGCTGGCAAGGCCCGCTTCATCGCGATCGGCCACAGCGAGATCGCAGCCGCGCGCTGCAAGTTCCAGTGCCAAGGCGCGGCCGATGCCGCTGGATGCTCCCGTCACGGCCGCCGCCGCGCCGCTGATTGCCGTCATCGCCGCTTCCCCTCCGTCGCGCGTTCGCATCACCGCTCCCAAGCGAGCTGGATTTTCTGCCCGTTTTTCGCATGGGAACCGAACCATCCTGCTGTTCAGATTTTAACTCACATTGCAATGGGCCGTGGCAAATTTCGTGGAGGTACAGGCATGGGACAGTCGCAACCGTTCCGCGCGACCGCACTGATCGTCGAGGACGATCCGACCCAGCGCGAGATGATCGCGCTGCTGCTCGAGGAGAGCGACTACGACGTGATCGCGTGCGAGAGTGCCGAGGCTGCGGAACTGGTCCTCAACAAGCCCGGTCATCGCATTGTGCTGATGATGACCGACGTCAATCTCGCCGGCCGGATGAGCGGCGTGGAGCTCGCGCATATCGCGCGGGCGCGCCATCCGCATATCAACGTGGTCGTGACGTCGAGACGGCCGCTGTCGCAGCCGCTGCCGGGCGGCACGAAATTCTGGAGCAAGCCGTGGGCGCCGCTCGACGTGCTGCGCGAGGCCGAGGTGACGCTGGAACGCGCGCCGGGCATGGCCCGCGGATGGGGAGAGTGAGCCGGTAGCATGGCCGGATCGCCTTGACCGACCGGCCCGGCCGCACCATTTCTGGAAACGCGAACGGGGAGGCTGGGTGGCGAGGGAGATGAAGGCTTGGTGATCGGGAGCGCGACGGCGGTGACACCGGGTGGAAGCCGCGCTCCCACCCGGAGGAGTACGACTACTTCTTCTTGGCGGCCTTCTTGGTCTTCTTCGCCGCTTTCTTGGTCGCCTTCGCGGCCTTCTTCGCCTTCTTCGCCATGGAATCCTCGTCAGGAGTGGATGGATTGCAACGCGACTTCGAGGCCTCGCTGGCGCAGGGGAGCCATGCATCAGCCTCGGGAGACGATCCCAGCAGATTCGCGAAGCTCTGCCTCACCCTGTCACCTGGGCAACTTGCCTTTATCCACAGCTCGATGTGGGCAGCGGCCCGCTGCGGCGTTCGCGCGGGCTTCGTGAGAGGGTTAACGCCGGACTAATCGTGTCTTCATTGTTTCAAAACCAAGGCGCAATCTTGGATCCCGATTTGAGGAAACGTTAAGCGCACCGCGCTCATGGTGTCCGTAAAATACAGGGATGGTCATGAGCGTGGCGTTGCGAGACAGTGGGGGTAGGATCGATCGCGTCCTGCAATCGGGATGTTGAATGTTCCGACGCTGTGGACCGCCTTCGTGGTCAACTTCCTCGCACTGGGCCTGATCTGGGCCTATGTGATGCGCAGCTATCCCAATCTGGCATCGGCGCGCTATTGGACCGCCTCTGCGTTGATGTGCCCGCCGGCCGCCTTGTGCGCGCTGGGCCGGTTCTATGTCGGCTCCTTCATCCCCCTGCTCGCCGGCGCCTCGCTGATGACGCTCGCGATCTGCCTCGCCGCGATGGGCGTGCAGCGCTTCTACGGCCGTGCGGCCTCGTGGCGACTGAGCCTCGCCGTGGTCGCGCTGACCTGCACGTCGATCGCCTTCTTTCTCTATGTCTACGACCACGGACCGCTGCGGATCCTGTGCTACTCGCTCGGGCAGGCGGTCCCGATGGCGGTGATCGCGCGGCTGGTGCTGGACACCAGAAACGGGCCCATCAATCCGGGGGCGCGGCTCGCTGGATTGCTGTCGGTCCTGATCATCGCCGTGTTCGCGGCGCGGACGATCGGCGCCTTCCTCGGCGCCGACTTCGATTTCAGTCATTCCACCAGCGGCCAGGCGGCTGCGGTGCTGTTGCTGATTTTTCTGTCGATGTCGCTCAATTTCGGTTTTCTGCTGATGGCCGTCGACCGCCTGCGCAACGAGGTCGCCGATCTCGCGCTGCTCGACGATCTCACCGGCGTCGCCAACCGGCGCCATCTGATGCGGCGGCTCGGTGAGGAGTGCGCGCGCGCGGAGCGGTCCGGAAAGCCGTTCGCGCTGCTGGTGATCGATCTCGACGGCTTCAAGCTCATCAACGACAATCACGGTCATGCGGCGGGCGATGCCTGCCTGCAGCACTTCACGCTGATGGCGCAGACAAGGCTCAGGCCGGGTGACATGCTTGCGCGCACCGGCGGCGACGAATTCTGCATCCTGCTGCCGTCGTCTTCCTTGAGGGAGGGCGCGATGATCGCGCGACGGATCCTGCAGGTCTGTCGCGACGATGCAGAAGCCTGTGCCGGGGCCGACGTGCCGATCGAGGTGTCGATCGGCGTGGCCGAATGGACGCGGGACCTCGGTGCATTCCCGGACCGGGTGATGGCGCGGGCGGACCAGGCGCTGTATGCGGCCAAGAAGGACGGCAAGAACCGTTATGCCGTCTATCAAAGCGAGGTCGATGCGCCCGCCTTGGCCCCGGAGCAGATCGCCGCGCTGGCCCTGCACCATCCGCGCCAGGATGCCGCCGCCGAGTAGCGGTGCTAGTGTTCGGCCATGAGGCCGATCCTGCTCTTCCGCCACGCAGCGCTCGCGCTGCTCCTCCTCTCACGGCCGGCCGCGGCGGATGACCTCGCGGCGGTGGCCCGCGCATCCGGCACGCCGGATATTCCGGGCCTCAGAATCGTCTGGCTGGCGCCGTGGGGCGATCCGGCCAAGGCGCATCCCTGGACCAACATCATCGTCCACCAGACCGAGGGGCCGGCGGGGTCGGCGCGGACGGGGGCGCTGGCGCAGGCCAAGAACCCGAAACGGCGCGGCGTGACCCTGTGGGTGGAAACCGACGGCACGGTGTATTGGGCGGTGCCGGAAACCATGGTCACGCTGCATGGCGATGGCGCCAACCGCAACGACAACCGCTATATCGACAACGCATCCACCTATCGCAAGGTCGTGCGCGACAATTCCATCGGCGTGGAGTTCGCCGGCAACTATCCCGACGTCACCAAGCCGGCGACGGAAGCCCAGATCGCCGCGTGGCGCGTGCTCTCCAAGCTGCTCCGGCTGCGCTATCAGATCCCGCGGGAGCGGATCTATGCGCACAACTGGATCGACTATAAGGACGCCCGCTATTGCGAGGGCTGCGCGCTCGCCGAGCTCGCCCGCGCCGCGCCTGATTAGTCCCAGCTAACAAGAAGCCGGCGTCTCCGCCGGCTCCGATCGCATCAAAACCACCTTAAGCTTGGAAGCCGCGCCGTCAATGCGCGGCCTCCAGGGCTGCCGCCTCCTGCTTGGCGATGGCGCCCTTGACGGCGGACTGCACCTTCTCGAACGCGCGCACCTCGATCTGGCGCACCCGCTCGCGCGACACGCCGAACTCGGCGGCCAGGTCCTCGAGCGTCATCGGCTCGTCGGCCAGGCGCCGCGCCTCGAAGATGCGGCGCTCGCGTGCGTTGAGCACGCCGATCGCGCCGTTCAGCGCCTGCCTGCGGTGGTCGTATTCCTCGTGCTCGGCCATGATGGCTTCCTGGTTGGGCGAGGTATCGACCAGCCAGTCCTGCCATTCGCCCGCTTCGCCGTCGTCGCGGATCGGCGCGTTCAGCGAGGCGTCGCCGCCGAGGCGGCGGTTCATGTCGACCACGTCCTGATCGGTCACGCCGAGGCGCTTCGCGATCAGCTTGACCTGATCCGGATGCAGATCGCCTTCATCCAGCGCCGAGATCTTGCTCTTGGCCTTGCGCAGGTTGAAGAACAGCTTCTTCTGGTTCGCGGTCGTGCCCATCTTCACGAGCGACCACGATCTCAGGATGTACTCTTGTATCGACGCCTTGATCCACCACATGGCGTAGGTGGCGAGGCGGAAGCCCTTCTCGGGCTCGAACCTCTTCACCGCCTGCATCAGGCCGACATTGCCTTCCGACACGACTTCGGATATCGGCAAGCCGTAGCCGCGATAGCCCATGGCGATCTTGGCCACGAGCCTGAGATGGCTGGTGACGAGTTTCTGCGCTGCGTCGCTGTCGTCATGCTCGCGCCAACGCTTGGCGAGCATGTACTCCTCCTGCGGTTCCAGCATCGGGAACTTGCGGATCTCAGCGAGGTAGCGTGCAAGTCCGGATTCTCCGTTGAGAACCGGTAGTGTAGCTGTACGGGCCATTGAGCGCCCTCCAGTTGGTTCAGGCCCCCGATAGCGGCGGGCCAGGCAAAACGGTCGCTTGGTTAAAGCCAACCGGTTTGCGACGTTCCACGCGTCGACCATTCGACGCAGGCGCAACATACACCATTTTCGCCCCGAGGTGGAAGGATTCCGGGGGTCACGTCCCCGTGTCCCTGCTATAACCTCTTGGTATGCTTGCGCTTTTCTGAAGGTCCTGCGTCATAGCGCCGCTCGCAGCGCCTCCCGCAGGAGGGAAAGATCCTCCGGCAGCTCCGATTCCCAGCGCAGAATTTCTCCCGTCCGGGGGTGCTCGATCACCAGCAGATAGGCATGCAGCGCCTGCCGCCCGAGCGTCTCCAGCGCCGCTTGCGCGCCCGGCGCCAGCTGGTTCGCCTTGGTCTTGAAGTGCGGGCCGTAGACGGCATCGCCGAGCAGCGGATGGCCGAGATGCGCCAGATGCACCCGGATCTGGTGGGTGCGGCCGGTTTCGAGATGGCAGGCGATCAGCGCCGCGACCGGCTTGCCGTCGCGGCCGGCAAAGCTCTCCTGCACCTCGTAATGGGTGACGGCCTCGCGGCCCCGTGGCCGCACCGCCATCTTGTCGCGGGCATGCGGATGCCGGTCGAGCGGGGCGTTGATGGTGCCATGCGGCCGGTGCGGCAGCCCCCAGGCAAACGCCAGATAGCCGCGCTCCATCGCGCCGGTGCGGCCGTGGTCGGCGAACTGCGCGCTCAGCGAGGCGTGCGCCATGTCGTTCTTCGCCACCACCATCAGCCCGGTGGTGTCCTTGTCGAGCCGGTGCACGATGCCGGGCCGCTTGACCCCGCCGATCCCCGAAAGACTGGCCCCGCAATGCGCGATCAGCGCATTCACCAATGTCCCGGTCTCGTGCCCGGCGGCGGGATGCACCACCAGGCCGGCCGGCTTGTCGATGACGATGATGTCGTCGTCCTCATAGACGATCTGAAGCGGGATGGCCTCGGCCTTCGGCTCGGGCGGGGCCGCTTCGGGCACGTCGATTGTGATCGTGTCGCCGCTGGCGACGTGATAAGCGGGGTCGCGCACGGCGCCCGATCCGAGGCTGACCTGTCCGGCCAGGATCAGCGCCTTCAGCCGGGACCGCGACAGCTCCGGCAGCCGGGCCGCCAGCACGCGGTCGAGCCGCGGCGAGCCCTCGTCGCCGGCGACCGTGACCGTCATTAGACTGTGGGATTGTGAAGTCGAGATGTCCATGAATACTACCGTTGCGCCCGAGCCGTCCTCGCCCGAGCAGGCCCAGCTGATGGCGCGGCTGCGGCGCATGATGATGATCGCGGGCGTGACCACCTCGGTCGCGATCGCAGTGCTTCTGGTCGCCATCGGCTATCGCCTTTTCCGCGGCGATGGAAGCACAGCTTCTGGCCCGGACCTCACCGCCATGCTGCCGAAGGGCGCCCGCATCGTCGCCACCGGCACCGCCGGTGACCGCCTGGCGGTGACCTTGGATGTGGGTGGCACCACCGAGATCCGCACCTTCGACGCCAAGACCCTGAAACCCACCGGCCGCCTCCGCTTCGCCGTGGAGCCGTGAGGGCAGGGCGGATCGGGAAACATCTCCTGTCCCTCCCATGGAATTCGAATTCCCACCGCCCAGGCAGTCGGTTCCCCTCCCCCTTGTGGGGAGGGGTTAGGGGAGGGGGCCCACCCGGGGAAAGAGCCTCGGGGCACTTGACCTCCGTAGCGCGCCCCACCCAACCACCCCACGAAAATTTCCCCACCCGTCTTGCGGCGCGGCGATTTCGAGGCTATGCGGTTCACCTCACGCTCCCTTCGTCTAGCGGTTAGGACGCGGCCCTCTCAAGGCTGAAACAGGGGTTCGATTCCCCTAGGGAGCGCCAGTACCCAAGCAAGCCATTGAAAAGCTGAAAACTCTAAGCGATCATAAGCTTAGAGAGACCGCCCTGCTACACAACTGTAGCCCACACGGGTGGTCCACAATGGCATTGATGAGCTACGTTCAGCGACGGCGTTCAGGCGTATACGAATTCCGCAAGCGGCTGCCTGCGGATTCCGACGAAGTCGCCCAGGCGTACCGATATGAAGTCGCCCGTGGATTCCGAGACGATGTCGCCCACCTTTCCGATTTGATCTCGCCCAGCGGCGAGGCGTTCTGGCCGGCTGGTTCTCTGGCATCGGTCAAGCCGCGCGGTCAATCTGGAATCGCGACTTCAACCTTTTTTCTTCTTCTGCGGTTGCTGTGGGCATGTGGACAACGCGATTGCGTTGTCCAAGCGCAGCGGCATGTCCACGGCGCTCAGGTCTTTCGGGCGGATTGCCGAGTTCGGCGCAGGCTCTCACCGGTGAGGTCGAGCCGATGGGCATTGTGGACGAGGCGATCGAGCACGGCGTCGGCATAGGTGGGATCTCCAATGAGCAGATGCCACTGGTCCACGGGGAGCTGGCTGGTGACGATGGTGGAGCGATGACCGTAGCGATCTTCGAGGATTTCCAGGAGGTCGTGACGGGCGCCGGCATCGAGCGGCTCGAGCCCCCAATCATCGAGGATCAGCAGATCGACACGGCCAAGGCCGCGCAACAGGCGTGGGTGACGACCGTCGCCGCGGGCGAGCGCCAGATCGTCGAACAGGCGCGGGACGCGTTGATAGAGCACGGAGCGATTGTCGCGACAGGCCTTGTGGCCGAGCGCCGAGGCGAGCCAACTCTTGCCGACGCCTGCCGGGCCGCAGATCAGGAGATTGACGTGGTCGTCGATCCAACGGCCCTCGACAAGCTTGGCGAACAGCGGGCGGTCGAGACCGCGCGGGGTGCGGTAGTCGATGTCCTCGACGCATGCCTGCTGGCGCAGCTTGGCGTAGCGCAGGCGAGTGGCGAGCCGTTTGTCGTGCCGCAGCGAGGCTTCACGTTCGAGCAGCAGAGCAAGCCATTCGGCGTGACCGAGGCTGCCAGCCTCACCGGCGGCTTCGATGTCGGCGAAGGCCTTGGCCATGCCGTGGAGGCCGAGGGCGTTGAGGCGGTCGAGGGTCGGATGGGTGAGCAAGGGACGGTCTCCTAATTGTAGTAGCGCGGTCCGCGGATGTTGGCATGCAGGATCGGCGCATCGTCCGCGGAGCGCTGGTGAGCGGGACGCCGATCGAGATTGTTGGCGAGGATCGACTTGACCGAGCCATAGGTGCGCGCGCCGATGTCGATCGCCCGCGCAGCCGCCGCGTCCAGCCGTTCGCGCCCATAGGAGGCGGCGAGCCTGAGGATGCCGAGGCAGGCGCGGAAGCCTTGTTCGGGGTGCGAGCGCTCGTCGAGAATGAGGTCGCACAATGCGCTGGTTGCCGGCCCGATCGCGGCGGCGTCCTGACGGATACGCCCGATAGTCCAGCCGGCGTAGCGCCGATGGCTGGAGGCCATGTGCTCCGGCACGGTGGTGTGCTTGTGATTGCCACTCATGCGCTGATGCGCGGCAATCCGCTCGCCCTTGTGGAAGATCTCGACGGTGCGGGCGGTGAACCGCACCTCGACCTCGGCACGCGCGAAGCGATGCGGAACGCTGTAATAATGCTTCTCCACCTCGACGTGGTAGTCGAGGCTGACGCGGCGGATCCGCCACTCGGCGAGCACGTAGGGGCTCGCCGGCAACGGCTTGAGCGCCGGCCGGTCGATCTCCTCGAGCAGCCGGCGGCGCGTCACGCCGAGCCGCCGGATCGGCCGCTCCTCGTTGAGCCTGGTGAGCAACTCGCCGATCGCTGCGTTGACCTCGGCGAGGCTGTAGAAGACGCGGTGGCGCAGGCGACCGAGCAGCCAGCGCTCGATGATGAGGACGGCCTGCTCGACCTTGGCCTTGTCGCGCGGCTTGCGAGGTCGCGCCGGCAAGACGGCCGTGCCGTAATGCGCGGCCATCTCCGCATAGGTGCGATTGATCTGCGGGTCGTAGAGGCTCGCCTTGATGACTGCGACTTTGGTGTTGTCAGGCACCAGGAGCGCCGGGACGCCGCCGATCGCCGCGAAGGCGCCAACATGGGCGCTGATCCAGTCGGCGAGCCCCTGCGTCCACGTCGCCTGCGCGTAGGTGAAGCTCGAGGCGCCGAGCACGGCGACGAAGATCTGCGCCGTCCTCCGCTCGCCGGTGAGGCGGTCGACCACCACCGGCACGCCGTCGCCCGCGTAGTCGACGAACAGCTTGTCACCGGCCGCGTGCGCCTGGCGCATCGTCACCGACAGGCGTCCCTCCCAGGCGCGGTAAAGCTCGCAGAAGCGCGAGTACCGGTATCCGCCGGGCTCGGCGCCGATGTACTCCTCCCACAGGATCGACAGCGTCACGTGCTTGCGCTTGAGCTCGCGGTGCACCGCCGCCCAATCGGGCTCGGCGATGCGGCGATGACCCTGCCGGTTACCGTTGCCGGTCTTGGCGAACAGGCGGGCCTCCAGGGCCGCGTCCGTGAGTTCGTCGGGCAACGGCCAGCTCAGGCCTGCGGCCTCGAACCGCCGGATGGTCAGCCGCACTGTCGAGGGCGCCGCGCCCATCCGCCGAGCAATCTCGCGGCTCGGCAGCCCAGCCGCCTTCATCCTGATCACATCGCGCACACGGCGCATCGCAAGCCTCTCCGTCGGCATCCAGGGTCCCCCTTCGCAAAGCCGAAAGGTTGACCCTATGGGAGCCAGAAGAGGTCTCGTCACCCCGGGTTCGCTCTTGCGATACCCGGGCGACATCATCCCGGAATCGTGGGCGACATCATCTCGGAACGGGTGGGCGACTTCAAATCGGAATGGTGGGCGAGATCATCTCGGAATCCTGGGCGACATCGATCGGAATCCGCAGGCTGCCTCAGGCGCTCGCCGGCAAGGATGCCCCTCCGCATATCCGCGCTGGCTTTCCTGATCTGGTCAACGCCACCACCGGAAAGTTCAAGCACGAGTTCGTGCAGTCGCTCGACACCAAGGAAGCCGCCGGCGCCAAACGGCAGGCGCATCGGATTGCATTGCGTTTGACGGCGAGGATTGATGAGGCATCCCAAGCCATCGCCACCCCGCCAACGCCGACTTCCGCAAAGACCGTGAACGCAAAGGAAGTGGGGGAGGCGGTCTATCGGCGCCTTCTTGCGGATGACGAGACGGAGCGCCTTTTGGGCGATGACCGTAGGCTCATTGGCGTAGACCGTGCCGAGCTATGGCCCCACCTTGAGCCTCTCCAGCCGGCTTCCGGATTGGGCATGCAGCCGGATCATGCCGCCGTCTATGAGGAGGAGACTGCGGAGCTGGCGAAGGAGTACCGCACGGCATACGCGCGGCGCGACGCCTCCATCGTGTTCGCTGAGACCGCCATTGAGATGAAGAAGCGCGGAGCTGCGGTGGACCGATCCTCCAGCGAATTTCAGGCGGTCGCTATTGAGGTCCTTGCCGCGCATGTGAGGGCTTACGGAGCGATCCTCAAACGGCATGAAGGCGAGGACCTGCCGACGCCCGCAGAGCCAATACCGCAAGCTCGGGGTCCTCTCCTCTCTGAAGCCTTCGCTCAATGGCAGGCCGGTGGTGGCTCTGTGCGGGGCTCCAAGAAGCCGAGCGAGAACACGGTGATTGAAGCGCGGCAGGCTGTTAGGTTCTTCACAGAATTGCACGGCGACATGCGCGTGGCTGATATCACAAAGCGGACTGCGAGAGAATTCCGCGATGCCATCGCCAAGGTCCCCAAGAATCTGCCTGAAGCGCTACGCAAGCTGCTGCTTCCGAAGCTCTTAGAACGAGACGACCTATCGAAATACCCGGCTCGGGGCGCGACCACCATCAACAAGGCGGTGCAACTCCTCGGAGCCATCGTCTCACATGCGGAGTCTGAGGGCGCATTGGACGAGGTGGAGGGCTTCGTCAATCCGTTCGGCAAGGCCGTGAAGTTCAAGGTAGACGATGGAGAGACGGAAGAGCGCGAGATATTCTCGAAGGCAGACCTAAAGATTATCTTCGCGTCGCCCGTCTATACCGAACGGCGGCGCTCGGAGGGTGGCAAAGGGGAGGCTGCTTTCTGGCTTCCGCTCATCGGTCTATTCAGCGGGATGCGTCTGAACGAAATTGCTCGCCTGAGGATCATCGATCTTCGACAGGACGACGATGACGGGGTGTGGTTCTTCGATGTGAGTCGAAGCGGAGGGCGCAGCACAAAGACCGTCTCATCGATTCGCCGCGTTCCTGTTCATCCGGAGCTGAAGCGCATAGGCCTGCTCACCTATCGCTCGTGGCTGCTCGACGCTGGTGCTCGCCTCGATGGTCCGCTTTGGCCAGGCCTGAAGGCGCCCGCGTGGTCCAAGTGGATCAATGGCTATCTTCGGAATGAATGCGGAATCGGAGAAGCCACAAAGGTGTTTCATTCTTTCCGCCACACCTTCAAGCGTATGACGCGCGATGCGGGCCTCTATGAGGAGCTTCACGACGCTATCACGGGGCACGCTAACAAGGACAGCGTTGGTCGCGACTACGGCAAAGGGTTCTCCATTAAGCCATTGACCAAGGCGATGGCTCAGATAGAGGCGCCCGTAGATTTGTCGGGGTTGGCTTGGCGGGTGCCGTGAGGCGGAATAATCTCCCCCACCATTAACCATCAACATCCCTGCATGAAACGGAACGCTGCGTGGTGGCTAGCACCGAGGTGTCCGCAAGCGTCGTCAGTTTCGAGCCTTGTTCCCTTTTCCGAGCCTTCCCTTTGAGGTCTTGATCATCGTCCTCATTCTGCTAGAGCTTGCCTGCAGCTGCATGGTGAGAAGATAAATAACGATGGGCAGATTTTTGGAACTTGGAATGAGTTAAAAACTAATTCGGCGCTCTTTGTCACAGAGCTGGAATTTTCATCGAATACCTAGCCGCAGTTCTTAGCGGACTCAAAGAATCCGCAGAGCCAAGAAACGAGCCTAATTTTCGGAATGCGAAGTCGTTTAGTTTCTTCTGCCGCACCGGCAGATGTTTTCGTCCGTTCGTTGTCCCTCAATGCCTGGGCGCAGTCGCCAAAAATCTACCAATCGCGACCGGCGCAACCTCCTTCCCCCACAGGTGGTCTACGCGCTGCGGTAACGTTCGCGGCGTTAGTGTCGGTGGCAATCTTATCTTCGAACTCGCTGGCTGGAGGCGCTTTATCGGGAGTGCCGAAGATTGTTGACGGCGATACTGTCCAGATTGGCGACACCAAAATTCGTATCCAGGGAATTGATGCTCCCGAAACCGATCAACTCTGCATGGATGCGCGTGAAAAATCCTGGGAATGCGGAATCACCGCCCGCGATGAACTAATACGTTATTCAGCTGGAAGATCGTGGGATTGCGACATTTTCGCTGCCGATCGCTACGGGCGCTCTCTAGGCGTCTGTCTTGTGGAAGGTCAGGACGTTGGCGCGTGGATGGTCCGCCAAGGATGGGCGCTTTCTTTTGTTAGGTATTCTCATTCTTACGATGCTGATGAAGTTGCTGCGCGGGATGCTCACGCTGGTTTGTGGCGAGGCGCGTTCATTGCGCCTTGGGATTGGCGTCATCGCAACAGGCAGACGATCATCCTCGGCTCGATTTCAGTACCTGTCGATAGCCAAAAGCTGTTGCTGGGCGCGGCTTCGTCTGCGGATGCTCCGGACACGAACTGCGTCATCAAAGGTAATGTCAATCGAAAAGGAGAGAGGATTTATCATCTGCCGGGTCAATTGAACTACTCAAAGATCAATATGGATAAAGGCCTTGGGGAGCGGTGGTTCTGTGCCGAAACTGAGGCTGAAGCAGCTGGTTGGCGGAAAGCCGCTCACTAAAAACAATAACGGAGACACACCATGAAAATCACGAACATAACTCTCGCGATCGCCATTGCGCTTTCTGCTCCTGTCGCATCCCTTGTAACGGCGTCAGATGCCGCTGCTTGGGGACGGCACAGCCACTACAGTCATTCTCGCCAACATCATCATCATCGAAGCTATTCCCACAAGTACCGCGGTGAGACGTGCTGGCGGACTAATCGCCATACGGGAGCGCGTTTCAGAATCTGTTGACCGAACTAGAATCCGTTGATGGCACTGGGGCGCAGCGGTATGCACTCGTGGTGATCCGGCTTGAAGTGGGTCCGGAAGATTCGGTGACGTTTCCCCGGGGCACTTCTAGCCTATCGCAAAGAGTAACCGCCTGTTCCCTGGTGCTAGGGAATGATGTTGGCGATGATGCTTGTCATCACGAGACTTAGTTCAAGCAGGATGTTGCTTCCGTGAGGTAGAACTGCGCGGCGTCACGCGATGCGCTTACCATGATGCTCAGTTTCCCCTTACCACCGTCATCCTTCCTTAGGGATCAAGCATGAGGCATGCCCCCTTGAGTTGGTCCGGTAATGTGAGGTGATGGTCCTACCCGGTCACTTTGAGCCTTAGACCCTGTGAGCCTTAGGCCCTGTGCTTTCCTGATGCCCACCTCTTCAGTGGTTGAGGATGACGATGGATCGGCATCAATAGGGTTGGCTCTCCATAAGGGATGATCTCAAGGTCCCCTTACCCTTTGAGCCGACCTAAAGCTGCAATAGTGGAAGCGTAAGAATTGGACAGTTTGTCGCATGTCTCAGTGCCTCAGAGGAGGCCGCAGAGAGGCCCCGCTTCTGGTCGCGAGAGAGTTCCACCCAGATCCGAAACGCCTCCCAGCGCCGTCCCCTGAGAATCCTAGAGTCTATCCCGCGTCGATCTTCACCGGAATCTCCACCCCGACCAAACGCCGAGCTTCCTCGCGCATGATGCTTTGAGCCGCCTCGCCATCGGAGCGGGCCACAATGACGCTGTCGTGCATCGGCAGGGCACCGATACGGCGGTCGATGAGGCGGAGCAGTACAGCAACCAGAATATCGCTCTCTAGACGGTGCAGCTCCAGGCCCCGCCCGCGTCCGAACCACTCCTGAGCGACAGCTTCATGGCGGGCCTTGATGGCGGCGATCACTTGGCTGGGCTTGGTGCCGGCCGGAAAGAGCGCCCGTATCTTGGCCCGGTCTGAGTTCGTATCTCCCGGCCATTGCTTGAGGCTGGTCTTGCCGGTGATCAGCGCGTTGACCATCTGCTTGCAGCCATCGCGCAATGATGGCCAGTCGGCCCGCTCGTGGTCGCTCCCAGTCAAGTCGTAAAGGTCCCCCTGCGGAGGCTCTCGGTTGGATTGCGCATAGGCGAGCCGGAGGAAGAGCTGGCCAAAGTCCACGTTGACCACCGTCTCCCCATTGATGGTGAGATGCCGAAAGCGCAGGTCTCGCGGCATCGTCTCCCAGAAGCCGTCATAGAGCCGCCCACCGTGGTCAATGCTGCCCTTAAAGACCCTGCGGACTGTCCGGTGATGGGGAGTGATGATGAGCGCGGCCGGTCTGTTCGTATGCTCGACTGGCGGCATGCTCTCCAGGCCTGCATATTCGACCGACATAGCCTTCAGATGCTCGTTGATCCGCACCATCTCTGATACGCGGGCTTCAAGCCATTCATGCGGTGGGGAGACCTTGCTCCCATCGTCCCCGGCATTGATGACGACAAGCTCGCGGTGGTCCTCAAGGCGCAGCTCAGTCCAACCTCGCGGCTGCGGCATGCGGTCCCAATAGGCCGATGTCGGATGAATGGTTGAGGGAACGACGGCCCGCCGCGCTGAAGGAATGCGGTACCCCTTCGTTTCCGTGAGAAGGCCACGATCCTTCATCAATCCGACGACCCGCTTGAAGTGGGCGCCGTAGACCGATGAGTGCCCAGAGGCATAGTTGCCGAATTTGACCGCGAGTCTCCGGTCCGGAGCAGCCATCGCGACCGCCGCAAAGTTGCAGCAGATCGCTTCGACCGCACTGGCAAACTTCTCCTGATCTGCCGGTTTCCTCGCTCTGTTACGTACACCCAGCTCATCCTCGTAGCGCTGAAGGTCCGCTGTCAGCCCCTCAATGGCGGACTTGAGCTTTGGTGATGACGCAAGCCATCTGGTTTCGAGAGCCACGGGCTTTGGCCCCAGTGCCATTTTCTTCTGGCGCGGAGTGACCGGGATATCCGACAAACCTTGGCGGATGTCATCTGGCGCACCTGATCGATCACACATGCTCACGGTCGATTTTCCTTAGGCTCTAGCTGCAATGCGGGGTGCCGTCCGTAGCGCTTGACCTTCAGGGCCAACACCCCGGCCAAGTGCTTCTCGGTAGCCCATTCGCACCGCTCCTCAATCATCTGCCCAATGAGCCTCAAGACCCTTCCGGTGCTCCTCGCGTAGGCATGAAGCTCAATCCGGAAGGTCCGACCATTCTTGTCCTGCTGCGGCCACACCCGATGATAACCGCTGGCCAACCGATGGACTGCCTTTGCGACCTGGACCAAACGGAATTCCTTGACCCGATGCGAGCCGGGGTCCTCCTCAATGAGGGCGGTGATGGCGAGGTGGATGGCAAGCAGACGCTCGGGCTTGATGCCCTTCTTACGGAGGCGGCCAAATGCGATGTCCGCGCGGGTCTTCGCAGAAAGGCCACGAAGACGCGTTGCGATCTCGTAAGGCGATTGCTCCAGGAGAAGCGCAAGCTGAGCAATGGCTTCCTTAATCTCAGGGTCTGTCTCAAGGCGCGGACGGATATAGGAAATCGCAGCATTGAGGTATGGCTTCAAGTCGAGAGCGCTGTAACTCCTATGCCAATGGCTGCCGTGCCGAGCTTTGTGCTCGACATGGCGCTTGCAGTGGAATGAGGCTAGACCAAGTCCGGCCGATCGCATCGTGGATTGATGGCACCCCGGAATCGCGCATCTCTGCTCTGGATCGCCCATAGCCCATTCGGCTCGGACGCCCAAGGTCATAAGATTTTCGCGTCCCGTGCTGCTATAGCTCGGTTGTGAACCGCATCAAGGATCTGATCGTCACTTCTAGAGCGTCTGACGGCCTTTATCGAAAGTCCGCGCTCGTCCTCCAACTTCAGAATCAACTCCCAAAGCTCCGCATTTTTTCGACGCTTTCCTTTTGGCTCAAGCCACCCTTGAGCCTGCCAGAGCTTGGCATTTCTGTTAAGTCCCTCGACTACGTAATCGCTCGCTGCATAGATGGTAACGGCCGAATTAGTGAGACAAGAAATCACTCCGAGCGCCGCAGCAACATACCCCCGCTGTTCGTCGCTCTCATTGCTTTCGCTTATCTTTGCGTCCATGTGGACCACGGCATTCGTTCCTGATGTTTCTCGCAGCTCCCAAGCACAAGCAGATCTTCCAGCAGAGTGATCTGCCTGGGGTCTGTCGGTTGCCGAAATCCACGCCTCGTATGACACCATCGCCTTGACACGAAAGTGCATTTCTTCTTGCCACCAGTTAGTATTCTTTTCGTTCATCGGATCGCATTCCAATCTAGAAGTTTCCAAGAGAATGGCCATCAATTTGTTTGATGGGTTTTGAGGTCAACCAGATAGAGGTCGCCAGAGAGCCTTTCGCCCACAAGGCAGACGATAGGTCTAACCCGCGCTGCTCGGTCACTTGAGCTTGGCTTGATTCTGGTCTGGGTAAGGTGCGCTGTTCGTGCGCGCTTGATAATCGATTTAGTCGTTTTAATTTTCTGCACGAAAAAGCAGATCGCCAACTCCAATCTTGAGATCTAAATTTATCTACGGATGCACGCCTTGCTATCAAAAATCAAGCCTCGCATTCAAATCCTTCTCGCGCGTAATGAATTAGTTAAATGCTACATCATGCTTCATGAGTGATGCCTACTGCGTCAGTATGTAAGCCTCACCTTGGATGTAGTTGAGTGTTGCCATGCACGTATGTCACCCACCCCCACAGTTCGGGCGACGGGTGAGTGGGTCATGCCACTCCAATCGGAAGAAGGTTGCGTCTGCAGCCATGGTCACTCAACCTCATGCGACCCCACGATGGTTGCTCCAGAAGGTGCATGCTGACTCAACGTCCCCACTGTGAGGTACGCAAGGTAAGCAGGGAGAAGCCTCAGGAAGGTGGGTCCCTCACTGTCACGTACAGGTGAGCCCTGTTGCCTCACTTGACCTAATGGCGGGAGGAGGCTGGTTCACTTAGGGCATGCCTAAAGCGAATCGCACAAAGCTTGGTTCAAGAAATCCGTTTGACCAACCAAAATGAACCTGTTATATCGAAACCATCCATAGTGAACCATGGAGGGGTTTCGTCATGTTTGTCCGCGCCTATCTTCGCGCTTCCACCTCAGAGCAGGACGCTCGCCGCGCCAAGGATCAACTCCAGGCCTTTGCCTCTGAGCGCGGCCTAAAGATCGCGGCTTGGTACGTCGAGAACGAGAGCGGCGCGAAGCTGGCCCGCCCCGAGCTGTTCCGGCTACTGGCTGATGCCTCGCCTGGAGACGTTCTTCTTGTTGAGCAGGTAGATCGGCTATCCCGCCTCACCGCCTCCGATTGGGAGCGGCTCAAGGGAGAACTCACGGCCCGTCGCTTGAAGGTGGTGGCGCTGGACCTGCCGACGTCGTGGATGATGGCGACCAACGCCGCCGACGAGTTCACAGGCCGCATGTTCGAAGCCATCAACGGCATGCTGTTGGATATGCTCGCGGCTGTTGCCCGCAAGGACTATGACGATCGCCGCCGCCGGCAGGCTCAAGGGCAAGCCAAGGCGAAGGCTGAAGGTCGCTATAAGGGTCGCCCTGAGGACACCGAGCGCAATGACGGCATTGCTCGCTTGCTTGCTACTGGTCAATCCTGGAGCGCCATCCAGCGGGCCACGGGGTGCAGCCGCGCCACGATTGCAAAGATCGCCAAACGTCAAGAGGAGGTCGCGTGAGGCATCTGGTAAGCCACTTCCTCTGGACCTGGTAGGCCGCGCTCGGAGTGCTCCCCGGATCAGGTCTGCCGAGCGGCATACGGGGGGAAGTCGCGCGGCTGCCTTCACGGCGCACCGTTCAAATTTCTGACCCCAAAACCTGTGCACAGAGTTGTAACGCTTAATCGATCCCTCTCAGGCGTGTGTAACCTGTTAGGCCCGATTCGATGCGGAACTGAGCAATGGCGGTCTATGATCTTTTATTTCAAACGAAAGAAGCGTGCGTTGGGCCAGGCCACGGACGTTTTTATCTACGACGCCATTCCTGAGGGGCTTCGGACACAGGTGGTCTACATCTGGGGCGATGGCGTTGGAGTTCCTAATAGACACGTACACGAAATAGAAGAGACTTATGGAATGATTGTAGACGCGCTGCGTCGTGAATATAGCACTTTCCGATTACACAAAGCCAGTCGAAATGGGCCGCATGAGGAACTAGTCAATTGGTTTTTGACCGAGAAAGATGCCGATAAGGTCTTGGACGCCATCGAGCTTTCGTTCGCTATGATAGAGGGGCGCTGCAGTAGAATTGGCTACGCTGGCCGTTATCTTGAGCAGGTTCTCACCATTGGCCCGCAGGCCATCGAAGAACTCAATGCGCGATTCCGCGAGGCGGGAGTAGGCTATCAATACAGCGATGGGCAGATTGTCTGTGTCGACTCGCAGCTAATACATAAAGACGTGGTGGTGCCGGCGCTTACTGTCCTGCGAGGCAAGAGCTTCAAGAATGCTCAGGATGAGTTCCTTAGCGCCTATGAGCACTTCAGGCATGGCAAGAAGCAGGAGGCCTTAGTCGATTGTTACAAGTGCTTCGAGAGCACTATGAAGGTCATCTGCACCGAGCGAAAATGGCAATTTGATCCCAAGGCCGCCGCTAAGGACCTCGTGAACGTATGCCTCTCCAATGGTCTCATACCTGCGTACTGGCAAAATCACTTGAGCGGGCTGCGGAGTGTGCTTGCGTCGTCAATTTCAACCCCTCGCAACAGACAGGCGGGGCACGGTGCTGGGGCCGGCCCTGCCCCCGAGGTGTCGGGCGAACTAGTCTCCTACGTGTTGCACATGACCGCGGCCACGGTGCCGTTCCTCGCTGAGACCGAGAAACGATTGCCGTGAGAGCCAATAAATGCCCCTGATTGTGAACGAGGTTCACTGCGCGCCTCATCAACTTGAATCATTCCGCCTGTTAGAGAAGTTTGTTCATGCAACTGCGCTGGTTAAGCAAAGAAAACTTAGAGGCCGCTATCGATCTTTGGCATCGCTTAAAGGGTCGGGCGATGGCCCGTCGGGCTGGATATCTTGTGCTCGCGGCGGTGGCCCTCGAAGCAAATATGCCGCAAATGATCGTCCAGGGAGCCTTCAAGGCCTACGGTATTGAACTGGCATTTCCCGAAACTCCGCACTGGGTCAGCGTAAGCTTTGTCGGCTTTGCCGTCTTGCTCTTATTCGGTGACCGTTACCTGCCTGAAGCTCGTCGTCCAGCGCCCAATCCTCATGACGTAGAGCTATACGCCAAGTTCAGGAACCTGTTCGACGACGATGTGATGTACTTCCTGCGAACACATGATTTTGGGGGCGGTAGTTTCTCTGGCAAATACTTCAATGTGTTTGACGAGATTAGCGCCTCTTGGGTCGGCTCGCGCTACAGCTTTGACGATTCCGGTATGTCCAAAGTTTGGGAAAAGCTATTCCCCAAGAATCGGCAGCTTGTGCGGCTCATCGCCGAGAACACCAGTCCCACGGGACGTGAGTGGTGTCGGCCGCACTGGGCGGGTGAGGATCGGCACTCTGACGAAACCGTGCAGTGCGTTAAGCTGATGAACGACACAGCAACTCAACTCGCCGAACTGGTTGACGAACTCGAAGCCGCGGCGCGTCAAAAGTGGATAAGCACTCCCTCCAGTTGATTTGGCGCAGTCGAAGGCACTCGACGAATGTCGCTTCATGTGCTACACAATCCATAGTGGGGTGGTAAAAACTCAAGTCTTTTCAACGCGGTGCTTGATCGATCGCTGTTTCCCCTAGGGAGCGCCATTCCCGGCGCTCAACCCGAAATCTCTGACCTGTCAGCGCGGCTCCGCAGCCTCGCGGCGCGTTTTTGCGTCCGAGCTTTGCTGGCCGGGGCGCTCTTCCAGAAGAAGGGCGCAGGGAAGGCCGGGTGCGGGCCGCACCCATGGCCCGCCTGCAGAAAGAAAAGCAGGCGGCAGTCACCACAGGATTGGCCGAGACATCCGGCCTTCCCTGCGCGATGGGTTGAACGGCTGCTCCGTGCTCTCCCAGGGGACCGGGCTTGCTTGCCCCCGTCATCGGGATGTCGCCGACCAAGACACCAGCGTCGGGGTGTCGGGACCACACGGCTTGACCGTCCGCCTCGGTTCGTTCGTCCGCACGCGAAACGCGCACTGCGACCCCAGGCGGCCACCGCATCCCCCGCTCCACGGTCCGTGACGATCGCGAAACGCCCCTTCTAGCCGAGCAGGAGACGGCGGGGAGGATCGAGGTGATTTGCCCGACGATGCAAGGGGGAAGTTGCCCGACGGAATGCGGCAGATTGGCACGACGGGCAGTTTGGGCAGAGCAGCGATGCGGAGGCGTGGATCGAGCCATCTTAGTAGGGCCAAAGAATGCAATTTTTCCGAGGCCGAACCCTTGCCGGGGATGAGTGCACTATCGCTGTAATCTACTCAAAGCGCAGCCCGAACAAGCCACCAATATCCGTCGCATCGGTCAGCTTGGGGCTGAGGACATGCGCTTGGACGTCAAAGCCGCGTTGAAACCCCTCGCGCGGTAGCGCGTCGGAATTCATCGTGACGATGTACTGGAAGCCGGCGGCCTCAGCCCGTTGGGCGCCAAGTTGCAAGGCTTTGGCGACTTGTCGCTCATCTACGCCATCAAACAGATGGCTGTCATGGACCAGGAATCCGGGGCCGCGGCCGCTATTGAGGCTAATCTCGGTCAACATGAGATCAAAGCAGAAGATCTGCATGTTGGTAATACCCTTGCTTCGCTGCCCGTCGATGTGAACCTCGAACTGAGGGCCGCTTGCGGACTCGGAAATCGTCAGGCTCCCTGCCTTCTCGTAGAGGGATTCCGACAGCGCCTCGAAGGCGAGGATCGCCTCGCGGATGATGTCGGCCCTCTCGTGAATGTCGTCACGTAGCGCCTTAGTCAGGTTGGCCCGTTCGATATCCAGTTCGGCCTTGGTACTCTCGATCCGCTCTGCGGTGTCAAGCCGCTGGCGAAGCCCCTCAACCTCCGCTTCAGCTCGGCCGACTTCCTCGCGTAGCGACGTATAATGTTCGAGCGCGCCGCCGGAGCGCAGGATGCCCATGATTTGCCGCCGCCGCCGATCCCGCTCGGCGGTGCGCTGATCGCGTTCTGCGACACGAGCCTCGGCAGAGGCGATCTCGGCAGCCAGGTGCGCGCGACGGTTCTCGATGATGCTACGGTGGAAACGCTCTACCTCGTAGAAACGTCGCCGCACCATGTCAGGCAAGACGACGCCAGCCTCGGCATAGAGCTTTGTAACGTCGCCCAGATCGGGTGCATCCTCGTCGGCGAGAGACGCGCGAAGCTGTTGCAGGAGATCGCCGTCCACCACGTTCTCGACGTTCATATCATCAATATCGCGCGTGATCTCGTTCGCTTCGCGCTCCAGCGCCTTATATTCCGGCACCACCTCGAACGTCTCAAGCTGCTGGCGCAACCGCGCTGCACGGGATTCGGCGATGGTCAGCTTCGTCCTGAGATCGGCTGCCTTGCCGAAGAACCGGCCAAGGTCGCCACTACGGGCAGCCTTGCGCAGTTCCTGTGCCACCTTCTCCTGCGCGCGCAATTCCTGAAAGCGGCCTGGGATACTCCAGTCTAGGCCAAGCAAATAGCAGATCGAGACTTGTTGATCCCATGCCTGCTGCATTCCTGAATGTTGCATTGGTTGCTGGAAGCCGCCGCTGTTCTGACGACGTACAAAGTAGGAGAAGAGTGACCTAAACGACGGCTGGAAGCGTTCGGCTTCGTCACCGGTCGAAATCGGCAAGCCGAACCAAAGTTGGCCGAGATCGGCTTTCCAGTTTTCATTGGACAACTCGAAAGCCCCGGTGCGGCTATCGAACTGCGGCGGAATTGGCCAACTCTCAACCGAGCCATCGACGACAACGCGGCTTGGCTTGGCACCGCTGCGTGCCGCCGAGATGATTTCGCTTGCGATATCGAATTCAACGTCAAACGTCCAGGCTGCGAGCGCATCAGAGCGGAAGATACTGTCTTTGCGTGCATCGGCACCAAACAAAAAATGGACTAACTCAACGAAGCTGGTTTTGCCGGCGCCATTTCTCGACTGACGATCGTTCGCGCCCTCGCTCTTGTCGGCAAGCAGGATGTTAAGGCCGGGCTTGAGGGTGAGCGCCTTGAACGACGCTAGGTCGCTGCCAAAACGGCGGATCACAACTGAACCCTCTGCACTAAGCCCCTATCGAAATCGACAGCACCTATCGTGAAGAGCAAGTCGAGTGACAGAATGAACCACTGATAGTCAATCGGGGCGTTCGGTGCATGGAGCGAGCGGCGTCCGCGCATCTCGTCCCATAGGCGCGACATGGTCATTGGTTGTTTAAGGATGTCGAGAATCTCGGCGCCGACGCCAATGAGGGCTCGATCGGGACGGACATGCTTCGTTGGGAGGATCACGACGCCCCTCCGGAAATCATCTCTGGATCTTCGAAGATATCGCAGCTGTCGAAGAAGTAGGCGAGAACTGCCAGCGCCGCACCTTGCCGCTTTGGTTCACCATTGAAGCCGGCATAATCTTGAAGGTGCTTGAAGATCGCATCGGCTGGAAGATCGAAAGCCTTCAACTCGGCGTAGCGCAGCCGGAAAGCCTCGGCGATGCGCTCCCCTAAATCAGGGCGCGGGCTTTTTCGGAAGAAGGTATCGACAAGCCCCGACTTGCGGCGGCCCATTCGTAGTAACACGCCCGAATCCTCGGATAGGGCGTTCTTTTCGAGCTTCTCCGGAGACGGGGGTGTCAGGGGCGGATCGCTCGGATTTGGCTCCTGCCGCTGCAGCGCCTCGATGATCGGCACCAGATCGGACATGACGAGACGATCCACGATCGCGATTGAAGCCGCCGGACCGAAAAGAGCCTGAAGCGCAGACAAGTCGAGCGTCATGGCAAGGTCGAGCAGTTCTGGCTCAGACCAGGTTGCGATCTGAAGCAGCGCATGCGCCTGGCGAAGTGTGTCGAGATGCCGGACCGCGTTCGGCGGCAGTCCGCGCCCATCATTGTGAACGAAGACCCACTCCCACATATTGCTGCCCCAATGCGCGCGGGCACCGTGGAAGTCCTCGTCTATCTTTGCTATGAGGTCGGATTCTTCCATGGTATCAGGAGCGTAACACTGGAAAACGGAGCGGGAGCTGATCCGGCGGCCATCACATTTCAAGTCACCATAAGGGCCGTAGGGTCGGACCTCCTCGAAATCGGGACCGAAAGCGTGGCCTGCGAGAAGTACGAACCAATCCTGAAAGGCTGTGCCCTTCTTAGTATGGAACGCGAGCCGAAATCGATCAACGTAGATAGACCGTTGCAACTCATCCATGACGCCGCCTTGGAGAGCGATTTCTGCTCTTCTTCTGCATCGACTTTGCAATCATCGGCGCATCATTACCTAAGTGATGAAGCCGCAGTGCCGGTCCCTTCGGTAACTTGACGGTGAGCTCCAGTTCGCCGCCAACAGCTTCCACATAGTTACGAAGGGTCGAAATGTGCATGTCGGTCTGCTTCTCGATCTTTGAGACCGACGGCTGGGTAATGTTGAGGGCGTAAGCAATATCTGCCTGCGCTTTCCCAACAATCTGGCGTAGCTCGCGCAAACCTTCGATTTCTTGTTTCAGTTCGTCACGGCGCGTTCTGATCGCGACCTGCTCCTCATCAGGAAGGGCGGCAATGATGTCGTTGAGGTCGCGACCCATCTCGCTGTTCTTCCCCGACGAGAATTGGTGATCGTAGGTCATCGCCTGAGGGTATGACCTGCCTATAGGTTCCGTGCGAACCCATGCCAATATATAGCTCTAGAGCTATATTGACGTCAACGGGGACACGCATGCAGTCACCCCCGGCCCGCTTTTTCTTATGCCAGCAATGCTGACCGTTGTGACGCCACTCTGGGCCTTACGCTCAGAGTGGCGCTAGACTACTGCATCCTCACCGCCAAATTCAGCGGCCCCCGAAACCCAAACCCATGCCACCGCACGCTGGCTGCATCCACCAGCTCCATCCGCGGAAACCGCTCGAACAGCATCGGCAGCAGGATGGCGCCGACGGTGCGGCGGGAGAGGTGGGCGCCGGCGCAGTGGTGGGGGCCGTTGCCGAAGGATTGGTGCGGGTTCGGGTCGCGCAGGGCGTTGTAGGTCTCGCCGTCGGTGAAGACGTCCTCGTCGCGGTTGGCGGAGGCCTGGATGGTCATCACGGTGTCGCCCTTCGGGATCAGGCAGCCGCGGATCTCGGTGTCCTCCATCACCAGGCGTGAGCTCGCCTGGATCGGCGCCACCCAGCGCACGCCTTCCTCGAAGGCGGCGCGCCATTTGTCCTGGGCGCGCACGGCTTCGAGCTGCTCCGGGTTGGTCAGCAGGCCGTAGAGGATCGTCAGCAGCGCGTCGCGCGGCTCGTTGATGCCGCCGCCGATCGCGATCTTGATGTTGGCGATGATCTGGCTGTCCGGAATCGGGCTCTTCGCGTTGACCATGAAGGAGAGCGCCGACGAATCCGGTGCGGCCCGCACGCGCGCCATGTTTGCGCGGATGCAGCGGTCCATCTCCGCATTGGCGATGTCGGTGGCGTCGAACGGCCCCGGCGTCCAGCCGAAATTGCCGGCGCCGTCGATCAGGGTCTGCGACCAGCGCTGCATGTCGGCATCGCTCGCGTCGGGAATGCCCATCACATGCGCCAGGATGCGCGCGGCGAGCGGTCCGGCGAGGGCGGGGAAGAGATCGACCACCTCGCCGCGCGGCAGCCGGTCGAGATAATCAGCGGCGAATTTGGCGTAGAGCGGCACCCACTCGGCTTCGATCGTCTTCGGCATCAAGGCCGGCATCATCGCCATGCGCTCGGCGCGGTGCTCGTCATGGTCCTTGCGCATCAGGGTATGCGCCAGGAAGGCGCGCTTCATCGGCGTGTTCGGATCGTCGGACGAGAACAGCGCCGCATTGTCCTTCACATATTTGGTGTCGGCCGCCTTGGTGAGAAACGTCCGGCCCACCGACTTGACCCGCAGCACCGGCGCCTCGCGCCGCAGGCGCTGATAGATCGGATAGGGATCGCGCGTCAGCTCCGCGATGGTGATGGTCTCGTCCAGGGGAGCCAGAGTCTGAGCCGGGTTCGCGGTCGGCATGGGGCGCTCCTTCTGGATGCGGGCCTGCGCGGATCGTGTCTGAGGATAAAGGCGGGAATGGAACCGCGCAATCCTGGTCCGATGCCGCGGGCAGGGACGAGGGTCTGTTCTCAACCAAGGTTGACCTCGGCCGTTCCGCGACGTCACCGAGGCTGCAGCGCGGAAGAGCCGCGCAATGTCCTCTCGATGTCAGCGGCTGACGGGCGAAGAATGAACCGTGGTGCCGCGGCGCGGCCACGAAGCTCGCGGCCTGCAGACGATGGCATGGGCTGCGGCAAGTTGGTCTCAGGCTCTATCCCCGTCGTCATGGCCGGGACGGGGCCCGGGCATGACGGCAGGGGGTGGCGTCGAGGGAGAGAGAGGCGGGCGCAGAAGGCCGATCGATCGATCTGAGGCGCGCCGGCAGGCCGGACCACCATTCACGAGGCGGCGCGGGGCGCGGTCAGTAACGGCCGCCGCTGCGCTCCTGTTGCTTGATCCAGTCGGACAGCGTCTTGGGCGCGGCGACGGCGGCCCGCGCCGGCTTGGCGGCACCCGCGCGGCCGGTTCGGCTCGTGGTGTCGGCCGCTCCGCGCGCGCGCGTCGCGGTGTGGGCGGACGAGCCGCCTCTGGCGGCTGCGGCAAGCTTCTCGGCTTCCTCCTTCTCCAGCCGCAGCTTGCGCAGGCGCTCCATCTTCTCGCGCTCCGGATCCGGCGGCGGTGGCGGCAGCTCGCGCAAGCGGGCCTCCTCGGCTGAGATCAGCAGGCCCTTGATGGCGGGCTCGCCGAGCGCCTTGCAGGCCTCCAGGCGATGCAGGCCTTCGACCAGCACAAAACGGTCCTTCTCGCGGCGGATCAGGATGGGCTCGCGCTGGCCCGACTCCAGGATGCTCTCGGCGAGCTCCTCGACCGCCTCCGGCTTCAGCGCCTTGCGCTTCTTGTCGGGCACGTGGATCTTGTCGATGGGGAAGCTTTCCGGTGCGGGCACTGCTGGAACTCCGTCATGAGCGCGCCGGTCCGACCTCACGGTCGAACATCGTCACGATGCCGGATCCGGACCGAGGCATCGCGGAGGCGATGGAGACGCGGGCACGCGCGGATACAATAGGGACATTCCGCGGGGGACCGCAAGGCGCGCGCGATGTCACCGTTCGGGGCTGCCGTGCCGAGGGCGTCAGTCTGGGGGCGCTGCAGGCGGGGGGGCGCGAAGCATGGCCGCAAGCGACCCGGCAGTTCCATGCTTTTGCCCCGACGTGCGCTGCACAGCGCTGCAACCGAAAGTCGTTCTCGCATCAAATGATACTGCTATGCTGCATCACCTCACAGGAGATGCACACATGAAGACACGCACGCTCGTTGCCGCGCTCGCCGGGATCAGCCTCGCCTGGCCCGTCGCAGCCTTTGCCCAGGACGCACCGGTCGAGCAGCAGCTCGTCGATGCCATGAACAAGGTGTTCGGCGTCCATGCCGGCTTTCGCGCCAATCACGCCAAGGGCGTGGTGGTCGAGGGCAAGTTCAAGCCGTCGGCCGAGGCGGCCGGCCTGAGCAAGGCGTCGCTGTTCAGCGGCGGCGAGATCCCGGTGACGGTGCGGTTCTCGGATTCCACCGGCGTGCCGAACCTGCCCGACGGCTCCGACGACGCCAATCCGCATGGCATGGCGGTGAAGTTTCATCTCGCCGACGGCTCCGACATGGACCTCGTGATCAACTCGCTGAAATTCTTCCCCGTCTCGACCGGTGCGGAGCTGCGCGACCTGTTCCTGGCGATCGCCGACAGCGGGCCGGGCGCGGCCAAGCCGACCAGGCTCGAACAGTTCATCGGCAGCCATCCGTCGGTGCCGGCGGCGCTCGGCACCATCGCGACGCCGGACAGCTTTGCCAACGAGGCCTATTTTGGCGTCAACGCCTTCGTGCTCGTCAACAAGGCCGGCGCCAGGCAGGCGGTGCGCTGGCAGATGCTGCCGGAGAAGGTGGTGCATCTCGACAAGGCCGACGCCGCCAAGCGCGCGCCGGACTTCCTGATGACCGAGCTGCCGGCGCGGCTGCAGCAGGGGCCGGTCGCGTTCCGCTTCATGGCGCAGCTCGCGGCCGCCGGCGACGACACCAAGGATCCCGCCAAGCCGTGGCCCGACGATCGCAAGCTGGTCGCGCTCGGCACGCTGACGATCGACAAGGCGGTCGGCGATAGCGACGCCGCGCAGAAGAAGCTGCTGTTCCTGCCGGGCCAGCTCACCGACGGCATCGAGGCCTCGGACGATCCGATGATCGACATCCGCAACGGCGCCTACGCCATCTCGTTCTCCCGGCGCAATCCCTGATCTCGCTCCACGCCGTGACGCAGGCTCGACTCAGATCCTGCGTCACGCCGCGCGCCGCCATGATCATGGCCGGGATCGGCCGCCGCCGAGGCGCGACACGCTTTCACCACGCTTGACCGATGATCGCCAAATCCTCGCGCCGGCTGCGCCACACCACGCGCATCATCAGGGCGGGCTGACGGCCGAATTGGCGCGCGTGAACGCGCGTCAGCGCGTGATGTTGTGAGTTGCAGGAGCCCGCGCGCCGCTTCGAGTGATCGCACGTCGACGACGCAGCGTCGCACGTCGTGAGCCGGCCTCGTCCCGCGCGGCAATCAGTTCGCCGGCACGACTGACAGGCGCTCGCGCGCTTCGTGCCTTCGCACAAGCGCTCTCAGCCGCATCTGTATTGATGCGCGCCGACGCACCTGCGTGATGGAGCGGCGTGATGATCGTTTGCAGCCTGCGCGGTTTCGCCAGAATTCTGCAGCGGCCTTGCAACACTCGGAGGCGAATTTTGCGCGCGGGAACGGCGCGACGCGCATTCCACCGCGCTGACATTTTTCCAATTAGTTCGCGACACATTCTGATCCTCCTGATGCGGCCGTCGTTGTTGCGGCATGTGTTCAGGAGTTGTGAGTTCAATGCGTCGCGTATTTGGCGTGTGTCTTTGCCTATCGACTTTCGCGGGAAGTACGACATCGGTCTGGGCGACCGATCTCGCTCTGCCTCCTCCACTCCCACCGCCCGACATCGTCGCCTACAGGTGGAGCGGCTGTCATGCCGGCGCCAATGGTGGCTATGCCTGGTCGCGTCAGCAGCAGACCTGGAGCCGCAGCGCCAACGCCGCCGCAGCGCCTGTTCCGGCTGTGATGCAGCCCGCCGCACCGCCGGCCGGCAATGCCGGCAATCCTCCGCCAGCGAACCCTCCGGCGGCCAATCCGCCGGTCGTCGCAAAGCCGGTGCCCACTCCGCCGAACAACCCGAACAATGGCGGCGGCAAGCCGCCATACAAGCCGCCCGTCTATGGCGACAAGGGATGGTGGCAGCCGTCGAACCATGATCACGGCGACAAGCATCATGATGGGTGGCAGCACGATCACAAGCATGGCAAGCCCGACCGTGATGATGGTCATTATTGGCCGCAATGGGGGACAAAGGACGGCGGCAACAAGTACGCCGACCATGATTGGGGATGGCATGCGCCGTCCACCAAGGACGCTAACTACAAAGACGACAAGCATGCCGGCGAGGGCTGGTCGCAATTGCATGCGAGCGGCTATGCGGACAGGCTGGCGTGGCTGCGGCACGACGATCACGAGCGGCCGGGCTATGGCTGGTCGACGCAGCCCGCCGCCGACAAGCACGAGGCCGACGTCTGGAAGAGCCATGGCGGCAAGGACAATTGGAGCAAGGACAATTGGTTCAAGGAGGATTGGGCCAAGCATGACGGCAAGGATGACGGCAAGCATGAGCACGGCGGTTACGCCTGGAAGCCGGTGCCGCCGCACAAGCCCGGCTGGCCGCCGAAGACTCCGCCCGCCAACAACAATGCCGGCCAGCCGCCCCAGCAACCGCCGGTCCAAGGAAACAATAATCAAGGCAACAACAATCAAGGCAATAATGGCGGCGCCGCGCCGCAGAACCCGGTGCCTGTCGCCGGCGCCGTCGCGCCGCTGCCACAGGCGGCGCTGCTGCAGACGCCAGCCAATGTGACGAGCAATGGCGGCGATGTGATCGGCGGCGTGCAGCTCGGCTGCGACTATCAGATCGACCGCTTCGTGCTCGGCGTCCAGGCGATGGCCGATCTCGGCATCGTCAACGCCTCCAGCGCGGTGGCGCCGCAGCTGACCTTGAACGCGCGGACCAGCAATCTCTATACGGCGACGGTGCGTGCCGGCTATCTGGTGACCCCGGAGGTGCTGCTCTATGCGCGCGGCGGTGCGGCCTGGACGCGGACCAGCGTGACGGCGGTCAACGCCGCCAACGGCCAATCCGCAAGCGTGGCGTTCAACCGCAGCGGCTGGACGGTCGGTGCTGGCGTCGAATGGATGTTCGCCCGCAACTGGTCGGCCTTCGCCGAGTATGATTATGCGGATTTCGGCACGGTGACGGGCAGGTTGCCGGGCGCGGCCGCGGTGACCGGCGGGCCCGATGTCGTCAGCCTGAACACCAAGATCCATACCGCGCTGGTCGGCGTGAACTACCGGTTCGAGATGCTGGCGCGCGCCGGCCGCTGAGGCCGCGCGGCTTCGATCGAGGGAAGACGACAAGGCCGCCTGGGCTGGTGCAGGCGGCCTTTTCGTCACTGGTGCGGGTATCGGCGGTCTCGCGACAGCCAGTCATGATCGACGATCCCGCGCCTGTTCAGCTCGCGCGGACGGAGACCAGGAACTTCCCGACCTCCTCCTTGAGGCGACCGCTGTCGCGCGACAGCAACTTCGCCGCCGAGAGCACCTCGGACGAGGCCGTCCCGGTCTGGGTCGCCCCGCGCTGGACATCGGTGATGTTCGACGAGACCTGCTGCGTGCCCTGGGCGGCCTGCTGAACGTTGCGCGAGATCTCCTGCGTCGCCGCACCCTGCTCCTCGACGGCGGCGGCGATGGTGGCCGAGATTTCCGACAGCCGTTCGATGGTCTCGCTGATCTCGCGGATGGCGCCGACAGATTCCTGCGTCGCCGCCTGGATGCCGGCGATCTGCTGGCCGATGTCGCCGGTCGCCTTGGCGGTCTGCTCGGCGAGCGCCTTGACCTCGGTGGCGACCACGGCGAAGCCGCGTCCGGCATCGCCCGCCCGCGCGGCCTCGATCGTGGCGTTGAGCGCGAGCAGGTTGGTCTGGCCGGCGATGGTGTTGATGAGCTCGACGACGTCGCCGATCCGTGCTGCGGCCTTGGACAGCTCGCCGACCCGGCCGGTCGTGGTTCGCGCCTGGCTGACGGCCTCGTTGGCCATGCGGGCGGATTGCTGCACCTGACGGCTGATCTCGGTCACGGAAGAGGCCATCTCCTCGGTCGCCGAGGCCACCGACTGCACGTTGGTCGACGCCTGCTCGGACGCGACCGCGACGGTCGTGGCCAGCGTCTCCGCCCGTTCCGCGGTCCTGCTCAGCGTTCCCGCCGACGTTTCCAGCGTGCTCGACGCCGCGGAAACGGTCTCGACGATGCCGCCGACGGAGGCTTCGAACTGATCGGCCATCACGTTCATCGCGCGGCGGCGCTCCGCGTCGGCGGTCGCCTGATCCTCCGCACGCTGCGCGATGCTGCGCTTCAGGTCGCCTTGCATGGCCTTCAGCGAGGTCGCAAGCGCGCCCACCTCGTCGGCCTGCTCGATCGTCAGCGTCTGGTTGAAGTCGCCCTTGGCGATGCCGTCGGCGAATTCGGCGCAGTCGCGGATCGGACGGGCGATGCTGCGGGCGGCAACGGAAATGAGGAAGATCGCCAGCGCGGTGATCACCACGCCGACACCGAGCTGCCAGACCGTGCTGGCGGTCGAGCGGCCGCTGAGCGAGGCATCGAGCTGCCTCGCCGCCGCCAGCACGACGTCGCGCGGCTCGGAGATGACGATGGACCACGGCGTATCGGTGCGACCGAACTGGATCGGCGCGTAGATGTCGATATTGGTCACGTTGGGATCGTCCTGAACCGCTCCTTTGCCGGCCCGAACGATCGCGGCGCTGTTACCCCAGCGCGGATCGGCGGCCGTGGCGGCCTTGCCGATGACGCTCTGATTGGCGCTGTTGGCGACGACGAGCCCGGTGTCGTTCAGGATCACGACCTTGCCCTTGCCGTCGAACAAGGAGGCGTTGATCTTCTCCGCGAGCTTCTGCACAAAGTCGAGATTGTAGTCGGCGCCGGCGAGACCGCGGAATTTGCCGTCGATCATCACCGGGGCCGACATGGTGGCGAGAAACACCGGCTTGCCCTGAACGATATAGGGCAGCGGCCCGAGAATGTTCTCCTTCCCGGTCGTGCTCGGATTGATGTACCAGGCGCCCTTCACAAGGCCATTCGGATGTCGTTCGCTGCTGTCATACTCGACCAGCGGCTGGACTGCGATGGCGCCGCCGGCGCTTCTCGTCCAATAGGGCAGGAAACGGCCGGTCTGGTCGGACCCGACATCCTTGCGTGCCTTGAACGCGGTATCGTTGCCATCCAACGCATCAGGCTCCCACGCCGAATAGGTGCCGTTGAAGGCCGGGTTGAGCTCGAGCACGTGGCGCAGAACGGCGTTGAGCTGCGCGCGCCGGGCGCTGACGGACGTGCCGCTCTTGTCGTCCGCCAGCACCGCGAACGAGTGGGCCATGGTGCGCGCCGCATCGAACCCGACCTCCAGCTCGGCCTTGATGACGTTGGCCTCGGCGGCCGCGCGGTTCATCAGGCTTTCTTTGGTCTGGCGATCGACCAGCTGCATCACCTCGTGATTGACGTACTGGTTCATGCTCTGGGTCGAGAACAGGCCGTAGCTGATCAGGATCACGCAGGTCAGTGCGAGGCACACGCCTGCAATCAGGGCGATCTTGGTCTGGATGGAGCGTATTGCCGCAAAGGATGTCAGGCGCATATTTCTCTCTCTCGGTGGCCATCGCATCGCCAAGGCTCGGCAGTGTGATGCGCGTGTGCGGGAACCATCCGGAATTCGAATTAACGGGGTTTAAGGAACCCGTCCTGGTTGCGGCCTCTGCGGCCGTTTCGGCCGCGAGAGTGTCGCAGCCCTGCGACATCCAGTAGTCTTCCGGGAAACGCGGAGATTGATGTTCTGTGTGTCTTGCACGCCAGGCGCGACGTGGCTGAACAGCCCCGGGGGCGTGTGCAGCGAAGCGCTTCGCCGACGGGCCACCCCGCTGCGCGCAGGCGACGGGTTTCGCGGCGTTGCTTGACGCCGGTCAAATTGGGGTGCTGTATTCGCTTTAATATGACGACCAACGATCCGATGGGAGAAGGCCAGGAGGAGGGACATGGGGCGCTCGCCCGAGAGTGCGCATGCCGACCGCGTGCTGGACACCGTTGGCAAAGGTGATCCCAGGAAAGCTGATCCAAAAGCTGACCCAAAGGACAAGGCTGAGCCGAACCACCACGTCAAAGACAGCGCCAAGAACGTTCCGGGCGCAGTGGAGGCGGTGTCAGCTCTGGCGGCGTCATGGCGCCGCTCCGGCCAGTTGCATGCGCTCGATCCGGCTACTCATGCACCATCCTGCCGCTTGACCGCTGCCGAAATTGCCGCCGCGCGCGAGCGGCTCGGACGCCTGCTCGTGATTGCCCAGGCCAGCCTCGAACGGCTGTTCCTTGCGGTCGGTGGGGTCGGTTGCTCGGTACTGCTGGCGGATGCCGAGGGCATCGTGATCGACCGCCGCGGCGCCCGCGGCGACGATTCGACCTTCGAGTCCTGGGGGCTGTGGACCGGCGCGGTGTGGAGCGAACGACACGAGGGCACCAACGCGATCGGTACCTGCCTGGTCGAGAAACGGCCGCTCACCATCGATCGCGAACAGCATTACCTTGCCCGCAACACGCGGCTGTTCTGTACGACGGCGCCGATCTTCGACGAGCATGGCCAGCTCAAGGCGGCGCTCGATGTCTCGTCCTGCCGCACCGATCTCACCGAAGGCTTCGGCCGCCTGATCGCGACGACGGTGGCGGACGCCGCGCGCATGATCGAGGCGGAGAATTTTCGCCAGGCCTTTCCTCACGCGCGCATCGTGCTGACACCGGACAGCGAGCGCGAGATCAACTCGCTGCTTGCAGTCGATCGCAACGATCTGGTGATCGGTGCGACGCGTTCGGCGCGCCGTGCGCTCGGTCTGTCGGCGTCGGCGCTGTCGCGCCCGGTTCCCGCCGGCGATCTCATCAAGGGCGCGCGTGCCGAAGGCGACGACATCGATGCTGCCGAACGCGCCGTGCTGAAGCGGGCGCTGGCGCGCGCCGGCGGCAACGTCTCGAAGGCCGCGAAGGAACTGGACCTGTCGCGCGCCACCTTGCACCGGAAGATGAAGCGGCTCGGACTCGAGCGGTGATCGCGCGGCGATCCGCAATTCGCAGCCGACCTGTCGCAGGACTGCGACACTTCAGCCGACGGGTTGATGGCGGCCCCTGGTCTCCAGGCACCGTTTGAAGGAGCCTCTCCCTCAACGCCGTGTGCATCGGCGTGAATGGGAGAGACAAATGACCAAGGTTGACGTCCATGCGGCGATCAAGCCGCCTTTCGCTGCGCGTTACGACAATTTCATCGGCGGCGCCTGGAAGGCCCCCAGCGCCGGCAAATATTTCGACAACATCTCGCCTATCACCGGCCAGCCGGTGTGCCAGATCGCGCGCTCCGATGCTTCCGATATCGAGGCCGCGCTCGACGCCGCGCATGCCGCCAAGGATGGCTGGGCGCGCACCAGCGTCACCGAGCGGGCGCAGATCCTGAACAAGATCGCCGACCGCATGGAGGCCAATCTCGCCCAGCTCGCGCTGGCCGAGACCTGGGACAATGGCAAGCCGATCCGCGAGACCACCGCGGCGGACATTCCGCTCGCGATCGACCATTTCCGTTATTTCGCCGGCGTCATCCGCGCCCAGGAGGGCTCGATCGCGGAGATCGATCACGACACCATCGCCTATCACTTCCACGAGCCGCTCGGCGTGGTCGGCCAGATCATTCCGTGGAACTTCCCGATCCTGATGGCGGCGTGGAAGCTGGCGCCCGCGCTTGCCGCGGGCAATTGCGTCGTGCTCAAGCCAGCCGAGCAGACCCCGGCCTCGATCCTGGTGCTCATGGACCTGATCGGCGATCTCCTGCCGGCGGGCGTGCTCAACGTCGTCAACGGCTTCGGGCTGGAGGCCGGCAAGCCGCTGGCGTCATCGCCGCGCATCGCCAAGATCGCGTTCACCGGCGAGACCTCGACGGGGCGGCTGATCATGCAATATGCCTCGCAGAACCTGATTCCGGTGACGCTCGAACTCGGCGGCAAGTCGCCCAACATCTTCTTCAAGGACGTCTGCGCGGAGGATGATGATTTCCTCGACAAGGCGATCGAAGGCTTCGTGATGTTCGCGCTCAATCAGGGCGAGGTCTGCACCTGTCCGAGCCGCGCGCTGATCCATGAATCGATCTATGAGCGCTTCATGGAGCGCGCCTTGAAGCGCGTCGGTGCGATCGTGCAGGGCAGCCCGCTCGATCCCGCGACCATGATCGGCGCGCAGGCTTCTTCGGAGCAACTCGCCAAGATTTTGTCCTACATCGACATCGGCAAGCAGGAGGGGGCGCAGCTCCTGATCGGCGGCGAGCGCAACGTGCTCGGCGGCGATCTCGCCGGCGGCTATTACGTCAAGCCGACGGTGTTCAAGGGCCACAACAAGATGCGCGTGTTCCAGGAGGAGATCTTCGGCCCGGTCGTATCGGTCACCACCTTCAAGACCGAGGACGAGGCGCTCGCGATCGCCAACGACACGCTCTACGGCCTCGGAGCCGGCGTGTGGAGCCGCGACGCCAATACCTGCTACCGCTTCGGCCGCAACATCCAGGCCGGCCGCGTCTGGACCAACTGCTATCACGCCTACCCCGCTCATGCGGCGTTCGGCGGCTACAAGCAGTCCGGCGTGGGACGCGAAACCCACAAGGTGATGCTCGACCACTATCAGCAGACCAAGAACATGCTGGTCAGCTACAGCCCGAAGAAGCTCGGCTTCTTCTGACAACGGCACGTTGCCGCCGGTGGCGGACGGGACGCCGCGACCGCGCCCCGTCAGCCGTTCAGCTCCTGCTCGGCATCCGGCTCGGCGAGACCGTCATCGGTCTCGCCGAGCGGGAACCGCGGTCGCAGCCTCTCAGCAGACATATGATCTAATCGAATTGGGCGAGCAGCGCCGCGCGGGCTTCGGAGATGCGTCGATACAGCTCGCTGCTGCCGCCGGCATCGGGATGGGCTGACTTGGCCCGCCGGCGGAATGCGGCCTTGATCTCCGCCGCGGTCAGGCGCCCTTCCAATGGCAGCTCGAGGATGATGCGAAACGCGCTGTCATCTTCACGCACTGCGAGTGAATCCAGCAGGGCCCTCCGCGCCGCCCGCGCCGCGACGCGCAAGCGGTCCTGATCCTCGCGCCAGCGCTGCAATGACATCACCAGGCAGGCGCCGAAGGCGATGCGGCCCTCCGTCTCCAACTGATCGAGGCTGAACGGCCCAACAATGTCATAGGGCGGTGCCAGCGACGCGAGCCGTCCTGTTGCATTGGTGAGGATGGCGCCGAGGCGGACCTCATCGACGAGGCCGATCGCGCCGTTCCAGATCACCCATTCCGCGGCGCTGGGCATACTGCCACCCTCGTCAATGCGTCGTTAGGTCGGCCGCCCGCTTCAACGGCGCAGCCCGGCGCCGTCGGAGCGCATGAGCCGCTCAGGCCGGCGTCCGGGCCGGCTTCAGCGGACCGACATCGACCTGGATCTCATCGCCCGCGACCTGCAGCGGATAGGAATGCAGCGCATTGCGCACGAGATGCGTGACGCATTTGCCGCTTGCGCCGTCGAAGCCCCATTGATGGTGCGGGCAGGTGATGGTCTTGCCATCGAAGCTCGCCTCGGTCAGCGGCACGTCGGCATGCGGGCAGCGGCCCCGCCAAGCCGTGAGCTCGCCGCCCGCGGGCCAGAGCAGCAGCACGCTCTTCTTGCCGAGCTGATACAGGCCCATGCCACCTTCGGAGATGGCGCTTGTCGGACAGATTGCGGTGAAAGCCATCGGATCGCCTGCTGATTGGTGACGTCAGGCAGGGCCACGCAAGTTCCGGACCAGCGGAAACAGCCAAATGGGGCGTGCGCCTTGTCGCAAACGCGACAGGGCCTGGGTCTCGCTTACCGTGAGCGGCGCGACCAGCTCACATGGTGAAAGCCAAAAACGAACGCCGCCCGTGATAGGCGGCGTTCTCGATGCTATCGACCGCAACGCGGCTGCGAACCTATTCCTTCCGCTCCGAGGTCCAGCCCTTATAGTCGCCGACATTGTCGCGCGTGATCAGCTTGGAGGGCAGAAGCTCGACTGTCGAGGCGGGCTTCTGGCCGTTGAGCAGGCCGACGCCGATCTGCACGGCGCGGCGGGCCATGAAGAACGGATCCTGCGAGGCCGAGGCCTGGATCTGCGGCGAGGCCGGGTCCTTCAGCGCCGTCTCGATGTCAGGCGCGCCGTCGACCGAGGTGATGATGATGCCGGTGCGCTGCTGCTGGCGGGCGGCGAGGTCGGTGCCGATGGCCTGCGGATCGTTGATGGCAAAGATCGCGTCGATCTTCGGGAAGCGCGTCAGATAGCCCTGCGCGACGGTGAGGCCGCCCTCGCGCGAGCCCTTGCCGTCCTGGTCGCTCGACAGCACCTTGATGCCGGGCGCCTTGGCGAACACGCTCTTGCAGCCATTGACGCGGTCGATCACGGCCGACACCTGCGGTCCGTTCTGGATGATGACATCGCCTTTGCCGCCGAGCTTGTCGACGATGTACTGGCAGGAAATCTCGCCGGCCTGCACGTTGTTGGTCGTGACGGTGGCGTCGGCGCCTTCGGCGGCGGTGTCGACCGCGACCACGAGGATGCCGGCCGCCTGCGCCTTCTTGATCGCGGGGCCGATGGCCTTGGGATCGCCGGGGTTGAGCAGGATCATGTCGACGCCCGCGGCGATGAAATTGTCGATCTGCGTGACCTGCTTGCCGAGGTCATATTCGAAGCCGACCGCGGTGATCTTGACGTTGGGATTGGTCTTCTTGGCCTCGAACTCCGCGCCCTTGGACAGGGCGACGAAGAACGGGTTGCCGAGCGAGCCGAGCGACACGCCGATCGATTTCAGCTCCTTGGCCGAGGACGGCGCGGAGCTCATGACAAGCGCCAGTGCGGCACCGGCGAGCGAAATGGACTTCAACATGGTGTTCCTCCCTGGTCCTTCTTCAATCCCTGCGCACGGTGGACCAGCAGCCGTGGAAGAAGCGTGAGGCGAGCGCCGGCGGCGGCCGCCGATGGATAACTCTCAGGTACGGGCCGAGCCCTGCAGGCGATAGCGGTCGAGCGCGACGGCGCCGATGATCACGAGCCCCTTGATGACGTATTGCCAGATGTCGGACACGCCGACCAAGATCAGCCCGTTCGACAGCACCGCGATGATCAGCGCGCCGACCAGGGTGCCCCAGATCGAGCCGATGCCGCCGACGAACGAGGTGCCGCCGAGGATGACGGCGGTGATCGCGTCGAGCTCATAGGATTGGCCGAGCTGCAGGCCGTTCGCCGCATAGAGCCGGGCCGCCTGCATGCCGCCGCCGAGCCCGGCGAGCAGGCCGGACATGCCATAGACGAAGATCAATACCGCCCAGACCTTGATGCCGGCGAGCCGCGCCGCGCTCTCATTGCCGCCCACCGCATAGATATGCACGCCGAGCACGGTGCGGCGGAGGATCAGCCAGGAGCCGAGGATCACCAACAGTGCGATCACCGACAGCCATGGGACCGAGACCACGCCGGGGATGAGCGTCAACGACGCATTGCCGATGAAGGCATAAGGAATCGATGGATTGAACACGGTGGTGTCGCTGCCCATCAGGCGGGCCAGACCGCGCACCGCCGTCAGCGAGCCCAGCGTCACGATGAAGGGCGGCAGCCGGAGCAGCGCGATCAGCGCGCCGTTGACGACGCCGAAGGCCAGCCCCGTCAGCACCGCGGCCGGAAGCCACAGCGTGCCGAGATCAGGCATCTTGGACAGCGTCAGGCCGGCCATGGCCGCGGCGGCCAGGATCGAGCCGACCGACAGATCGATGCCGCCGGTCAGGATCACGAAGGTCATGCCGGCCGCGAGCACGGTGTTGACCGCGGCCTGCTGCAGCACGATGCCGAGATTCTGCCCGGTGAAGAAGCGTCCTTCGGACAGCATGTGGAAGCCGATGCACAGGATCAGCAGCACCGGCAGCATGCCGGCGGCACGGATCATCAGCCGCAGCCGCTGCTGCTTGTTGTCCGGCGCGGCCGGCAGGCCGCCTGCGGTCGCCGCCTTGGCTTGAGCGGGGCTGTTGTCAGGCATGGACGTGCTCCGTCCCGGTGGCCAGTGCCATGATGTCTTCCTGGGTGATGGGAGTTGTTGCGCTCTGTTGCAGCTCGCCGGCGAGTTGGCCGGAGCGCATCACCAACACGCGGTCGCAGATGCCGAGAATCTCGGGCAGGTCGGAGGAGATCACCAGGATCGCGGTACCCGATTTGGCGAGATTGTCGATGATCGAATAGATCTCGGACTTGGCGCCGACGTCGACGCCGCGCGTCGGCTCGTCCAGGATCAGCACTTTCGGCGCGGTTGCGAGCAGGCGCGACAGCAGCACCTTCTGCTGGTTGCCGCCCGAGAGGCCGCCGACAGTGACGCCCGGATTGGGCGCCCGGATGCCAAGCGCGCTGAACGCCTCGTCGGCCCGCAGGCGCGCTTTGTCGCGATCGAGAACGCCGCCGAGCCGCGCGTCGCGCCCGATCACTGCGAGGTTGATGTTGTCGGCGCAGGACATGTCGAGGAACAGGCCGAGCGCCTTGCGGTCCTCGGTGAGATAGGCGATGCCGGCGTCAAGCGCGTCGCGCGGCGTCTCGATCTCGATCCGCTCGCCGTCGAGCGTGACATGGCCGGTCGTCTTCGGCGTGGCGCCGATGATCAGATGAGCGAGCTCGGTGCGCCCTGCGCCGATCAGCCCGGCGAGGCCGACGACCTCGCCGGCATGCACGGTGAGCGAGCAGCCCTTGACGCGATGGCCGTCGCCGAGATCGACCGCGGTGAGCACCGGGCGGTCGCGCTTCGCATGCGGATCGTGATCCTTCTTGTAGAACGACGACACGTCGCGTCCGACCATCATGCGGACGATGCTGTCGGCGCGGATCTCTGGCTTGTCCAGCGAGCCGACGAGGCGGCCGTCGCGCAGCACGGTGACGCGGTCGCCGAGCGCATAGACCTCGTCCATGCGGTGCGAGATATAGATGATCGCGAGCCCTTCGGCGCGCAGCTGGCGGATCAGCGCGAACAGTTTCTCGCTCTCGCCGGCCGAGAGCGATGTGGTCGGCTCGTCCATGATCAGGATCTTGGAGCGCGCATGCAGTGCGCGGGCAATCTCGACCAGCTGGCGCTGGCCCATCGATAGCTCGGCGACCAGCGTCGAGGCCGCAAAATCAGCTCCCAGCCGCGTCAGGATCGGACCGACGCCCTCGCGCATCGCCCCGCGTGCCAACAGGCCCGATTGCGACACTTCGCGGCCGAGATAGATATTCTCCGCGACCGTCAAGTTTGGTGCCAGTGACAACTCCTGGTAGATGATGGAAATGCCCGCGGCGCGGCCGCCGAGCGGTCCCTCGATGCGCACCGGGTGCCCGTCGATCCGGATCTCGCCGCCCGGATCGGGCCGATAGGCGCCGGAGAGAATCTTCATGAGCGTGGATTTGCCGGCGCCGTTTTCGCCCATCAGAGCATGGACTTCACCGGCATAGACGGTCAGATCGACCTTCTGCAGGGCCTTGATGCCGAAGAATGATTTCGACACCCCGCGCATCTCGAGGATCGGACCGCTCATCGTGCCTCCCAACGCACGTACACTTCGTTGCCGCGGCTCGTTGATAGCAGGCGCGGGTCGCCATTAAACTAGAGGCTGTTGCCGAATACAATATCAAAGACAACGGGCTATCACAGGTTGATGCGATCAGCTGTGGTGTTCGCGAACTGGGATCAGCCGTGGCGCCGATAGAGCCGGCGCCACTGCGGCAGCCGCTCGGCATAGTCTGCCGCGAGCCTGGGATACGGCGCGAAGCTTCGCACCCGCGCCGGCGGCGTGCATACGCTCGCGATCGTCTCACCGGTGACGGCGAGGCGCGCGAGCCGCGCCGCACCGAAGGCCGCGCCGGTCTCGCCTTCGGCAAGCCGATGAATCGGGATGTTCAGCACATTGGCCAGGATCGCGAGCCAGAGGTCGGAGCGCGAGCCGCCGCCGATCGCATCCGCTTCCGCGATCGCCAGGCCCGTATCGGTCAGCGCGTCGCGGCAATCGGCCAGTGCGAAGGCGACGCCTTCGAGCACGGCCTGGACGATCGCGCTGCGGTCGGTGGCATGGCTCAGCCCATCGAGCAGTCCGCGCACATTGGCATCGTCATGCGGCGTCCGCTCGCCGGCGAGATAGGGTAGGAAGCTGACCGGCGACGGCGCGGCGGGGCAGGTGCCGAGCGGCGTCAGCAGATCGGCCTCAGAGGCGCCGAGCAGCCGCGCGATCCAGGCAAGGCACGAGGCGGCCGACAACATCGCGCCGGCCTGCAGCCACAGCGCCGGGACGGCATGGCAGAAGGTGTGAACGATGCGATCCGGATTGGCCTTGACGGTCTCGACCGGCGTGATCACGGCGCCCGAAGTGCCGAGCGTGATGAAGGTGGCGCCGGGCCGGATCGCGCCGATGCCGATCGCGCCCGCCGGATTGTCGCCGGCGCCTCCGGCGATGAGCGGGCGCCTCGTCATGCCCCAGCGGGCCGCGAGTTCCGGGCGCAGCCGGCCTGCCGGCGCGCAGCCTTCGACGAGGCGCGGCATCTGCGCGCGTGACAGGCCGGTCGCCGCGAGCCCCTCGTCCGACCAATCCCGCGTGTAAACATCGAGCCACAGCGAGCCCGAAGCATCGGAGACGTCCTCGATCGCCTCGCCCGAGAGCACGAGCCGGACATAGGCCTTCGGCAGCAGCACGAGGTGGATGGCGTCAAAGATCGCCTTCTCGTGGTCCGCGATCCATACCAGCTTCGGGGCGGCGAAGCCGGGCATCGCCTTGTTGCCGGTGACCTGCCGCAAAGCGGGCCAGCGCTGCTCCAGCACGGCGCATTCGGCCGTTGCGCGGCCGTCGTTCCAGAGAATGCAGGGCCGCAGCGGCGTCAGACCGGCGTCGAGCAGCACCGGGCCGTGCATCTGGCCGGACAGGCCGATGCCGTCGACAGCGGCCAGTGCGCCGGCATGGTCGGCTTTGAGCGCATCCAAGGTCGCGAACACCGCCGCAATCCATGCGCCGGGAACCTGCTCGGCCCAGCCCGTCCGGGGAACGTCAATCGAGAGGCTGTGGCTGCGGCTCGCGATCACGCGCTGGGCTTCGTCGACAAGAATCGTCTTGACTGCCGACGTGCCGAGATCGATGCCGAGATACATGAGGTCTCACGCCCGCGTGCAGGGTGATGGAAGGGCGGGGAGCGATAGCAGAGTTCCGCCGGCTTTGTCATCCGGGCACGCGCCGTTGCAATCCATGACAGACGAGATCATTCGAGGAGTTGAAGCATGCAGCCATCCGCCCCGCCGACCGTACGCGCGCCGCGCCTCGCCGGACATTACGCGCTGGTGACCGGCGCCGCGCAAGGCATCGGTCGCGCGATCGCGGTGCGCTTTGCCGAGGAAGGCGCCCATGTCGCGATCAATTTCGGCGGGCCGTCGCCGTCGGGGGACGAGACCCTGGCCCTGGTACAGGCGGCCTCCGCAGCCCATGGCCATGGGGCGCGCGATCATTTCACGGTGAAGGCCGATATCGGAGTCGAAGCCAATATCGCCGCGATGTTCGCGACGGTGCTGGAGCGCTGGCCGCGGCTCGACTGCCTGGTCAACAATGCCGGCTTCCAGCGGGAGTCGCCGAGCGAGGCGCTCGACGTCGACACCTATCGCGCCATCCTCGAGGTGAACCTCAACGGCGCCGTGCTATGTGCGCGCCACGCGCTGGCGCATTTCGTCGCGCGCGGCGGCGGCAACATCATCAACACGTCCAGCGTTCACCAGATCATTCCGAAGCCCGGCTATCTCGCTTATTCGATCAGCAAGAGCGCGATGGCCGGACTGACCCGCACCTTGGCGCTGGAATTCGCCGGACGCGGCATTCGTGTCAATTCCGTCGGCCCAGGTGCGGTCGACACGCCGATCAATGCGGCCTGGACCGGCGATCCCGTCAAGCGCGGCGTCGTCGAATCCCACATCCCGATGGGACGGGTCGCGAGCCCGGAGGAGATCGCCGGCGTGTTCGCCTTCCTGGCCTCGTCCGAGGCCAGCTACATCACCGGGCAGACGATCTATGCCTGCGGCGGGATCACGCTGTTCGGCGAATTCCGCGACAATTGGGCGAGCTGACCGCGCGGTATTGTCTCGTCCCGAGACAGCCGCGCGTCAGATCGCCACGCTGCGATTTGCGATCTCTTAAGCAAGATCGCTGCATGGCAGCTCCTCGCAGTTGCAGCGAGGTTTCGTTAAGGCGCGGGGATGATATTGCGCCGCGTTGGCGAACGGAACTGTGATGCAACGACTGGACCCGGAAACTCGTCGCGAGCTCGCGCATCTGCTGTATAGCTCGATGCTGCTGGTCGGGACGATCTCGGCCGCGTCCGTCGTGATCGGGGCCGTGATGGCGTGGGTCGCCCGCGATCCGGGCTATGCCGTCATCACCGTGGCGCTGTTCGCGATCGGCCTCTTTCGCGTCGTCAAGCTGATGATGTTCGCGACGCGCTTCGATCGGCTCGACGACGCCGACATCATCCGCTGGGAGCGTCTCTATGGCCTCGGCGCCGCCGCGTTCGCTCTTGCGATCGGCGGCTTGTCCGCCCGCGCCTTTCAGATCGGTGACGGGCCCGGCATCTGGATGTGCTTCGGCCTGTCGATGGCGTTCTGCGTCGGCATCGTCTCGCGCGTCAGCCCGTGGATCGTGATGAGTTCGTCCGCGGTGCTGCTGATCCCAACCGTGATCGCATGCCTGCTGCAGCCGGAGACGGTTTATCGCATGGGCGCTGCGATGCTGGTCCTGTTCTGGATCATCCTGCGCGGCACATCCTACCGGCTCACCGCCGCGTTCACCGAGCGGATCGAGGCGCGGCTGGCGCTGCGCCGTCAGGCTCATCAGGATTTCCTCACCGGCCTGCCGAACCGGGCCGCCTTCATCGCGGCATTGCGTGGGCTCGATGGCCCTGCGGCGATCATCGCGATTGATCTCGACGGTTTCAAGAGCATCAATGACGCGTTCGGCCACCAGGCCGGCGACGAGCTGCTGTGCCAGGTCGGCGCGCGGCTGCGCCAATGCCTCGGTGAAAGCGGCCTTGCGGCGCGGTTCGGCGGTGACGAATTCATGCTGCTGCTTCCGGTCGCGGCGGCGCAGCCGGGCCGCGATGCGGCCGGGGACTTGGCGCGCCTGGTTGTGAGCTCGCTCGCCGATCCGTTTGTGCTGGCTGGAACCCGCGTGCAGATCGGCGCGAGCGCCGGCATTCTGCTCGCCGAGCATCGGACAGCGGAAACCGAGTCGCTGGTCGACCAGGCCGATCGCGCGCTCTATGCCGCCAAACGCGCCGGCGGGCACCAATGGCGCTGGGCCGATGAGGAGCCCGCCGAGACCGCATGGACACCGGCTGACGACACCCCGGCGCTGGCGCCCGCAGTCTGAGCGCATCGCCGGCGATGTTGCCGCCATCGCGGGGCAGGGAGCCGGCGTTCACGGTTCGCCTTGGCAAGCGCGCCGCCGCATCGTACTCCTGCCCTCAGCCTATCGAGAGAAGACAGGAGGAGGCCCATGCGGAGCGTCAGGATCGGCGCCGGCGCCGGCTATTCCGGCGACCGCATCGAGCCCGCGATCGAGCTCGCCGCGAGCGGCGCGCTGAACTATCTCGTGTTCGAATGTCTCGCCGAGCGCACCATCGCGCTGGCGCAGCAGGCGCGCATCAAGGATCCGAACGCCGGCTACGATCCGCTGCTGGCGGCGCGGATGCAGGCGGTGCTGCCGATCTGCCGGGCCAACAATATTCGCATCGTCACCAATATGGGCGCAGCCAATCCGACCGGTGCCGCCGAGGCGACGCGCGTGCTGGCCCGCAGGCTCGGCCTGGCCGGGCTGAAGATCGCAGCCGTGACCGGTGACGACGTGCTGGCGCGGCTGAAGACGACGAATGTCGCGCTCGACACCGGCGACACGATGGCCGGGCTCGGCAATCGCGTCGTCTCGGCCAATGCCTATGTCGGTGCGCGCGCGATCGCCGAGGCGCTCGCGGCCGGCGCTGATGTCGTGATCACCGGGCGCGCCGCGGATCCTGCGCTGTTCCTCGGGCCGCTGATTCATGAGTTCGGCTGGGCGATGGATGATTGGGACCGACTCGGCCAGGGCACGGTGGTCGGTCATCTGCTCGAATGCGCGGGTCAGATCACCGGCGGCTATTTTGCCGATCCCGGCGTGAAGGACGTTGCGGGCCTCGCCTCGCTGGGGTTTCCGATCGGCGAGGTGCGCGAGGATGGCGTGCTGATCGTCACCAAGGTCGCCGGCTCTGGCGGCTGCGTCACCGCCGCGACCGTGAAGGAGCAGTTGCTCTACGAGATCCACGATCCCACGCAGTATATCCAGCCGGACGTGGTGGCGGATTTTTCCGAGGTCACCGTCGAAGAGCTCGGCCCTGATCGTGTCAAAGTGGTCGGCGGCCGTGGCAAGCCGAAGACCGGCTTGCTGAAGACCTCGGTCGGCTATCTCGACTCCTATGTCGGGGAAGGCCAGATCTCCTATGCCGGTCCAGGTGCGGTCGCGCGCGGCCGCCTCGCGCTCGACATCGTGCGCGAGCGGCTGGCGCTGACCAGCGTGCCGGTCAGCGAGCTGCGCTGTGACCTGATCGGCGTCAACGCGTTGCATGGCGATGGCCACGCGCAAGCCGGCGAGCCCTATGAGGTGCGCGTTCGGGTCGCTGGGCGCACCGCGACGATGGCTGATGCGCTCAGGATCGGCAACGAGGTCGAGACGCTCTATACGAATGGTCCCGCGGGCGGCGGCGGCGCGTGGAAATCGGCGCGCGAGGTCATTGCTGTCGCATCGTGCCTGGTGGCCGAGGATGCGGCCGAGCCCTGCGTTGAAATGCTGGTGGCCTGAGTTTTCCGGGGCTTCACGGCCCGCATCGGCTCGCGCAAGCTGCGGCCCTGCGGGTGAAGGCCCCGATCAAAAGTGAGAACTCATTCGATGTATGACGTCATTGTCGTCGGCGGCGGCTCCGCGGGAGCGGCGGTCGCAGCGCGTCTGTCCGAACAGCCGGAACGGCGCGTGCTGCTGCTGGAGGCCGGCGCGGACTGGCGGGCGGACGAGGTGCCCTGGGAGATCGCGACGCCCAATCCGATTCCGATCATTCATGATCGCGCCTTCCAGGAGAAATGGCAGTGGCCGCAGCTGATGTCGCGCCGGGTGGCAGGCCAGGAGATGCGCTTCTATTGGCGCGGCAAGGGGCTCGGCGGCAGCTCGATGATGAACGGCCAGATCGCGATCCGCGGTGTGGCCGATGCGTTCGACCAATGGGCCGCCCGGGGCTGCACCGGATGGTCGGCGCGCGAGATCATGCCGCTATTCTCCATGATTGAGGACGATCTCACTTATGGCGATCGCGACGGGCACGGCCAGGGCGGTCCGCTGCCGGTCTATCGGGCGCCGGCGGACCAGTGGGGGCCGATCGACCGCGGCCTGCGCGATGCGGCGCTGGCGAGCGGCTATCCCTGGTGCGACGACCTCAACGGGCCCGATGGCGAGGGTGTCGCCTGCTATCCCATCAACAGCCGCAACGGCCGCCGCATCTCGACCAACGAAGCCTATCTGGAGCCGGCGCGAGGCCGTTCGAACCTGGAGATCCGCGGCCGCGCGCTGGTCGATCGCGTCCTGATCAGCGATGGTCGCGCGACCGGCGTGCGCGTGCTTCTCGACGGCGAGGGCGCCAGGAATATCGCGGCGCGCGAGGTCGTGCTGTGCGCCGGGGCCATCCACAGCCCGGCGATCCTGTTGCGTTCGGGCCTTGGACCCGCGGCGGAGCTGCGGCACATGGGCATCGCCGTGTTGCGTGATCTGCCGGTGGGACGGCACTTCTTCGACCATCCGCTGTTTCGCGCCACGATCCAGCTGCGCGAGGAATTGCGTCCGACCGATCGCGATACGCGCCACACCAATTGCTGCGTGACCTATTCGTCCGGCCTGGCCGAGGGCGGCAAGCGCGACATGATTCTGGTCGCGTTCAACCACCGCGGCATCGGCGTGCCCGGTGCGATCGGTGCCGGCCTCTTCAACGCCTTCTCGCGCGGCACCCTGAAGCTTGCCTCGCCCGATCCCTCCATCGATCCGATCGTGGACGAGAACATGCTTGCCGATCCCCGCGACATCGCGCGAATGCGCGACGCGGTGAAGCGGCTGGCCGTGATCACGCAGCAGCCGGCGCTGCAGGGCATCGCCGATTGGATCCGCCTCGGCGATACCGAGCTCACGCTGCCACAGGCGGCCGCGCTGCCGGATGCCGAGCTCGACGCGCTGCTGCGCCGGGTGACCGGCGACATTCAGCATGCCGCCGGCAGCTGTCGCATGAGCGGCTTTGCCGACGCCGATGGCGTCGTCAATCCAGATGGGACGGTCAAGGGGATCGGCGGCCTGCGCGTCGCCGACGCCTCGATCATGCCGGCTGATTGTCGTGCCAACACGCATTTCACCACGGTCGTGATCGGCGAAGCGATCGCGCGGATGATGCGGAAGCAGGTGTAAGCCTCAGGCGATGGCGAAGCGAAGCCCGGCGCGGGCGCGCCCGCCGGAGATCGCGATCGGCGTGCCATCGGCGCGCCAGCACGCCGCACCGGTCAAGCCGCCGTCATCACCGAAGGCGATGGCATTCATGCCGCCGGCCACGATCGGCTCGCGCTTGATCGCATGGCCGCGCGCGGCCAGCTCCTGCGCCACTCTGTCCGGAAAGGCCGGCTCGAACTCGAGCTCGCCGCCTTGCGTCCACAGCCGCGGCGCCTCCACCGCTTCCTGCAAGGACATGCGGTGGTCGATGAGGTTCACCAGCGCCTGCAACGCCGAAGGGAAGATGCGCAGGCCGCCGGGCAGGCCGAGCGCGTAGCGCAAGCGCCCATCGCGGGTCGCCATCATCGGCGCCATCGAGGTGAAGACGCGCTTGCCGGGCGCAATCGACAACGCGCGGCCGGGATGCGGATCGAAATTATACATGTAGTTGTTGGCCGTCATGCCGGTGCCGGGGATCTGCACGCAGGCGCCGAACAGGCCGTTAATGGTCTGGGTCGAGGCGACCACATTGCCTTCGGAGTCCGCGACGGTGACATGCGTGGTGTTCGTGGATTCGGTCGGGGACAGTCCCGGACCGAAGCGTTTTGCCCGGGCCATATCGATCTGGGCCCGCCGCTCGTCGGCATAGGTCTTCGATGTCAGGCGCTCGACCGGGACGTCGACGAACGCCGGATCGGCGGTGGCGACCGCGCGATCGGCAAAGGCGATCTTCAACGCTTCGGCGAGCAGATGCGCGGCATCGGCCGAGCCGAAGCCGAGCGCGCCGATGTCGAAACCTTCGAGGATGTTGAGCATCTGCACGATGTGCACGCCGCCCGAGGAGGGCGGCGGCGGACCGATGATCTCATGGCCGCGATAGGTGCCGCGGACCGGCGCGCGCTCGATCACCCTGTAGGCGGCCAGGTCCGCCATGTCGATCAAGGCGCCGGACCGAGCCATATAGTCGGCCAGCGCGGCGCCGAGCGGCCCTTGATAGAGCGCGTCCGGCCCGTGCTCGGCGATCAGCCGCAGCGATGCGGCGTAGTCGGCCTGGATGACGCGCGTGCCGGCCTGCACCGGCTCGCCGCCGGGCAGGAACAGCGCGGACAGAGCTGGATCCTGCGCAAGGTCGGAGGCGACCAGCCGGACGCAGTCGTTGAGATACGCACTCGCCACGAAGCCATGCTCGGCGAGCCGGATCGCCGGTGCCATCACCTCGGCGAGCGGCAGCCGGCCATAGCGCGTCAGCGCCTCGCACCAGCCCTTCAACGCGCCCGGTACGGCGACGGCGAGCGCGCCGACGACGTTGCGGCGGTCGCGGGTTTCGCGCGCGAGCGCGATCTCGTCGGACACCGGGTCATACATTGCGGGCGTCGCGCGCAGCGGAGCCGTGCTCAGCCCATCGAGCACGATGTGGCGCCCATCGGCGAGGCGGATATGCGACAGGCCGCCGCCGAGCAGGCCGACCATCATCGGCTCGGCCACCGTCAGCGCAAACAGCGCCGCCACGGCCGCGTCGATCGCATTGCCGCCGCGCATCAGCATCTCGGCGCCAGCGCTCGATGCGAGCGGATGGTTGGTCACCACCATGCCGCGCGAGCCCGTTGCCGGCTGCTTCTCGCAGGTGAAAGGAGCGATGCGCGGCGCGGGTGAATTCATCCTGGTTCTCTTCTGTCGAACGGCGGCGGCCGAGCGGCCGGCGCCAATCATCCTGACCGATCCCAAGCGCCGGGGAAAGAGCATCGCTGTCGGACCGAACTGATAGTTGCGCGCCATGCATGCCGCGGAGGGCATCGATCTGTCCTGTCGCGTTTTCATCGCGGCGCATCTGTGTTAGGCCTGCGCGCAGTTCCACTTTGCGAGCCTGCTGACGGCATGTCCCATTATGATCTGATCATTCGCGGCGGTCGCGTGCTCGACCCCGAAACCAAGCTCGATGCGACGGCCGACGTCGCCGTCAAGGACGGGGCCATCGCTGCGGTCGGCGATATCGCAGGCGGCGCGGATCAGGTGATCGATGCGGCGGGGCTCGCCGTCGTGCCCGGCTTCATCGATCTGCACGCGCACGGCCAGTCGCTGCCCGCCGATCGCATGCAGGCCTTCGATGGCGTCACCACGACCTTGGAGCTCGAGATCGGCGTGATGCCGGTGGCGCGCTGGTACGATGAGCAGGAAGCGATCGGCCGCACACTGAATTACGGCGCGGCGGCGGGCTGGGTGTTTGCGCGCATCGCGACGATGACCACGCAGCAGACCGCATCGAGCATTGCTGGCATGGGCGAGGCGATGCGCGACAAGCGTTGGATCGAAGAGGTCGCGACGGCTGCGGAGACCGCCGAGATCGTCGAGCGTACGCGGCAGGGATTGGACCAGGGCGGCCTTGGCATCGCCTTCCCGAATGCCTACGCCCCCGGCACCGGCATCAAGGAATTGTCCGAGCTGTGCAGCCTGGCCGCGAGCCAGGATGTGCCGACCTATACTCACATCGCCTATATGTCCAACGTCGATCCGCGCAGTTCGGTCGATGCCTATACGCGGCTGATCGGGCTGGCCGGCTCGACCGGCGCCCATATGCATATCTGCCATTTCAACAGCACCAGCCTGCAGGATGTCGAGCGCTGTGCCGAGCTGGTCCGGACCGCGCAGGCGCAAGGCTTGAAGGTCACGGTCGAGGCCTATCCCTATGGCACCGGCTCGACGGTCGTCGGGGCCGATTTCTTCGCCGATCCTGCCTTCTGCCAGCGCATGGGCACCGGTTATGACGCCATCGAGATGGTGGCGGAGAGGCATCGTCTCGGCAGCCGCGATGAGTTGCTGCAGCGGCAGCAGACCGATCCCGGCGCGCTGGTGCTGATCCACTTCCTCGACGTCGCCGTCAATCCGCGCCATCGCGACCTGCTCGATGTCTCCGTGTTGTTTCCCGGCGGGGCCATCGCATCGGACGCGATGCCGTGGATCCTGTCCAACGGCACCGACTACACCGGCGAAGCGTGGCCGCTGCCGGACGATGCGGTGTCGCATCCGCGCTCGTCGGCGACCTTCGTGAAGTTCCTGCGCGAATGGGTGCTGGACCGCCAGGCGGTGCCGCTGCTCGATGGCCTCGCCAAATGCACACTGATTCCGGCGCAGACCCTGGAGCGATCGACGCCGGCGATGCGGCGCAAGGGGAGGCTGCAGGCGGGATGCGACGCGGACATCGCCGTGCTCGATCTGGCATCGTTGCGTGACCGCGCCGACTTCCTCAACATGAACCGGCCGTCGGAAGGCGTGAGACATCTGCTCGTCAATGGCCGCGCCGTGATCGCCGGTGGACATCTCGTCCGCGACGCGCGACCGGGCCGGCCGGTGCGGCGGCCGGTCCTGTCATGATCGTCCCCGTTCTGCTGGTGGCCGGTGCGCTCGGTGCCGGCAAGACGACCTTGCTGAATCATCTGCTGGCCAATCCAGATGGCCGGCGCATCGCGGCCGTGGTCAATGATTTCGGCGCGGTCGATATCGACGCGCAACTGCTCGGCACCGTCACCGAGGAGGTGATCAGCCTGAAGAACGGCTGCATCTGCTGCTCATTGCAGGGCGACCTGCTGCGCACATTGTCGGCCGTGATCAAGCGCGATCCGGCGCCGGATGCGATCGTGATCGAGACCTCAGGCATCTCGGATCCGGCCGAGATCATCCGCAACATGATGGATCCTGTGATCTTCAAGGTCGCGCCGCTGGAGACTGTGGTGACGCTGGTCGATCCGCAGCGGCTGCGCGACGCGCCGGAGCTGGAGCAGGATGCGCTGTGGCGCTCGCAGCTGCGCGCGGCCGATTTCGCATTGCTGACGAAGGCCGATCTGCTCGACCGCGTGGCGCTTGACGAGGTCCGTGCCGTGGTCGGTCGGCACAAGCCGCAATCGGCGATCTTCGAGGTCGCGCACGGCATCGTGCCGCCCGATCTGCTGTTCAGCCGCGAGCTGCGCGCGCCCCGGGCCGTGACGCGGCAGATGCCGGTGATGTCCGAGCCGTTCGCAACGGTGACCTGGACCTCACGCGCACCGTTGTCGCTCGCTCGCTTTCAGCAGGTGATCGGGCAGCTGGCGGCCCGGACCCTGCGCATCAAGGGGCTCTTGCTGTTCACCGAGCATCCGGGGAAGCCGATCCTGTTTCAGTCGGTGGCGACGCGCGGCACGCTGGCGCCCGCGCCGCTGCCGCCGGCCGACGGGCTGACGGCGCAACTGGTGCTGATCGGGCGCGAGGGGGAGATTGCAGCAGACCAGATTGATGCGTTGATGCACAGTATCGAGATGTCGTAGCGTCGGCGAGCATGCGCTCTCAGCCGGCGTGGCGCAGCTGTGCCGTGTCGGCGTCGGCCCAGCTACAACGGCCGCCACCGGCGCGCTTGGCCGCATAAAGCGCCTCGTCGACCCGGCGCAGCACCTCGTCGATCGTGTCGTCCGTCAACGGCCGCTCGTTCACGAGCAGTCCGGCGCTGGCGCCGATCACCATGGGGATATCGGACAGCAGGAACGGCATCGACAAGGTGCGGACGGCCTCGCGCGCCAGCGCCATCGCTGCATCGCGCCCTTCGGCGCCGCCTGCCACCGGCTTCAGCAGCATGAACTCGTCGCCGCCGAAGCGTGCGGCAAGGCCGCCCGAGCCGACGCAGTCCGACAGCCGTGTCGCGACCTGGCGCAGCAGCTCGTCGCCGGCATGGTGACCATGGCGATCGTTGACCGGCTTGAAGCCGTCGAGATCGATGGCGACGATCGCGACGCTGCCCGTGATGCGCTCCAGCGCGGTGAGGAACGCGGCCCGGTTCGGCAGGCCGGTCAGGAAATCGTGGTTGGCCTGGCGCGCCAACGCATGTTTGGCCTCGAGGCGCTCGATGAACGCGGTGCTGAGATGGCGCGATGCTTCGCGGATCGTGAACCAGAACAGGACGAGCATCGCGCCGCCGAGCTGGTAGGGCAGTTCCGGGCGCATCAAGCCGGCCACCATCGTGGGAGCGAACAGCACGGCGGTTGCCGTCAACACCACCCAGGGGCGGATTGCCGCGCGCGAGACCATGCCGACGCAATAGGACATCGATAGTCCGAACGCGATCCATGCGCCCGGCGCATCGTTGAGCTGAAAGGCCCGGAAGGTGAGGGCGCCGAGCGCGAGGCCAAAGGCGGTTGCGCCGGCGGCATAGACCTTTTCCCAGAGCACCACGTCCCGGTCGGAGAGGCGGGCGCTGCGCTGCTTGTAGCGGAGCAGACTGACCACGCGGCCGATCGCGTTGACGATGATCGCGAACGTGATCGCGATATAGCCGGGGTCGCGATGCAGGACGGCCAGCGCGACCGATCCGGTGATCGCGGCCGCGTTGATCGACATCACCTGCGGCAGGGACGTGTACAGGAGCTCGACCAGCTCGCGCCGGATCGCCGGGTTCGGATCAACGAATCTGGAAGGCTGCCCATGTCCCATGGAACCACCATGAGACACCTTTCCTAACAGTTGATGGGCGGCCACATCTCGTGCGACGAAGAGGTTTGTGATTACCTTAAATCTTCGTCAACGCAAACGTCGAAGCCTCACGGAGCGCGGCTTGGATCGCTGATGGCATAGACCGGCGTCGCTGTTGCCATTCTCGGGGACATGGTGGTCGCGGCTGCGACCTTCGGCGGCTCGGACTTCGGCGGCTCGGACTTCGGCAGCTCCGCCTTAGCCTCCGTTTTGGGCGGATCAAGCTTCAAGGGGCGGAGCGGCTGACGCTTCGCCATCGCATCCAGCACGGCCCGGTTTGCCTTCTCCAGCCGCTTGGCTGCAGCGACGTCGGCGAAGGCACGATCGAATTTGCGCATCCGATAGAAAACGATGCCGCGATCGATATAGGCCTCCTGATAGCGCGGATCGAGCTGGATCGCGGTGTCCAGATCGCTCAGAGCCGCCGAGAGGTCGCCTTTCTGGAACGAAGCCATGCCGCGATCATGGAAGGCGCGCGCATCGTTTGACGGAGCGCTGCCGGGGAAGGCTGCGTCCGCATTGCATGGGGCAGCCGCGCCCGGCGCGCAGAACGAACGCTCCTGCTCGGCCGAGTAGACGGCGTCGACCTTGCTGACCCGAAGCGGCAGGGTCTCGGCAGCTGCCGGTGCACCGGTGTTTGCGGCGGCATTGGCCGGCGTCTCGACGGCGGCTCCCGCCGGCGCCTCCGCGGCGGTCGTCGCCTCCGGCGTCACCGCAACCGTCTCGATCGGCTTGGCAGGCACTTCATGCGGCTTGAGCTTGTTGGTCGCGACCACGATCGGCTTCAATGGCGCGACCGAAGCCGCCGACATATGGGTGAACAGGAGGTAACCGGTCAGCGCCACGGCAGAGGCGCCGGCCAACGCCATCACGCCCGATGCGACCTTGTGCACCTTGGCCGCGACGGCGAGCTTGGACTCCTGCTGACTCTCGTCCTGCGCAGCCCCGAGCAGACGGTCATAAGCAGCACGCTGCTCCTTGTCGCCGAGGATGTCGTGAGCGCGGACGATCTGCCGAAACCGCAGCGCCGTGTCGGGATCTCCCGCGTTGAGGTCGGGATGGCTCTCCTTGACCGCCTTGCGGAACGCTGCCCTGATGTCGTCAGCGTCATCGTCCGGAAGAGCTCCGAGCAAATCGTAAAGCGTCTTCATGATCGATCTCGCTGCAGGTTTCCCTCGTCTCCGATCGAAATTCCCACGGCGAATTTACGCTGGAGCACTCGTACTAACACTTTCCGCCTTGCACGATGCTGGGCCAATTCGGCGGAAAAATGACTGAAAATGGCGAAATTCGCAGCCAATTCTGCCGGGTTTGGAACCATGAAACGCGTGAACCTGTCTGTGGTCTCGCTGTTGATGGTGAAGAAAAAGTTTGAAATGACGTTTAACGCGAGGGCCCATGGCCTCATCAAATCGCGTGACGTGCAGCACATTCCCTGGGGCGTCCCGGCCGTTATGGTCCGCATGCAACGGGCGATCGCGCGATCGGCGAGGTGATGTCATGAGAAGGACGGCTGGGACAATCGCAGCGGTTGCATCGTTTGCGTCACCTGCCGGTGTCCGCGTGCAGCGAGCGGCTCCGCAGGGCCGTCATGCGACCCTGGTGGACGCGTGGGCGAGGCCCGTGAGGGACGGCGCCGCGGCTGCGGTCGTTGCCGTCGGCACGGCTCCGGATCGGCCGGTGCCGGCCCTGTCCGGCCGCTGAAGAACATGTCCTGCCGGCAGCGGACCACTCCTTTGCGCGCGGCAGGCGCGCACGTCGCCCGCTTGCGGGGGCGACAGACCGGCCGCTATACCGGTGGCATGAGCGATTTTCACGGCGTCTTTCCCTATCTCGCCTCACCGATCAGCGCCGACGGTACGATCCGCACCGATGTGCTGGGACGGCTTTGCGATGACCTGGTCCATGCCGGCGTGCATGGCCTGACGCCGCTCGGTTCGACCGGCGAGTTCGCCTATCTCGACCGCACCCAGCGCATGACTGTGGTCGAGGCGACCATCGACGCTGCGCAGGGGCGCGTCCCGGTCGTCGCCGGTGTGGCATCGACCGCGATCGCCGACGCGGTGGCGCAGGCCAAGGCCTATCAGAAGCGCGGCGCCAACGGCATTCTCGCGGTGCTCGAGGCCTATTTTCCGGTGAATGATGCGGGCATCGAGGCTTATTTTCGTGCCATCGCCGATGCCGTCGATGTTCCTGTCGTCATCTACACCAATCCGCAATTTCAACGGTCCGACCTGTCGCTCGATGTGATCTCGCGCCTCGCCGAGCATCCGCGCATCAACTACATCAAGGACGCTTCGACCAATACGGGACGGCTGTTGTCGATCATCAACCGATGCGGTGACGCCCTGAAGGTGTTCGCGGCGTCGTCGCACATTCCCGCATCCGTCATGCTGATCGGCGGCGAAGGGTGGATGGCCGGACCCGCCTGCATCATCCCGCGCCAGAGCGTCGAGCTCTACAATCTGTGCAGGGCGTCCTGTTGGGACGATGCACTCAGGCTGCAGAAGAAGCTCTGGCGCGTCAACGAGGCGTTTGCGCGCTTCAATCTCGCCGCCTGCATCAAGGCCGGACTGGCGATCCAGGGCTATGACGTCGGCGACCCGGTGCCGCCACAGGCCGCACTAACTGCCCAGCAGCGCAAGGTCGTTGAAGAGGTGCTGCACAGCCTGGGGTGACACTCGGATGACGGCCCGGCTCTCTCCGGTGTCATTCCGGGGCAGCCCGAAGGGCTGAGCCCGGCATCCAGTCTCCGCGGCGCCTCGGCCGGGCAGGTTTGGCGACGCCGTCCCCCTAAAACATTGTTTGTGGCTATGGATTTTGGGCTCGCGCTGACGCCCGTCCCGGAATGACGGCAGCGGTTGTGTCGACCGGCAAATCCGCTAAAAAGCATGCAATTGCATTTGAACTCACCCAAGGACTGACGAATGAACATTCTTCCCAACAATATGCGGTTCGGCGCGGGGCAGCCCGTCAAGCGCCTGGAGGATCAGCGGCTGCTCACCGGGAAGGGGCAGTTCATCGACGACAAGCCGGATGACGGCGCGCTGTGGCTTTACGTGCTGCGCTCGCCGCATGCGCATGCGAAAATCCTGTCGATCGACACCGCTGCGGCGCGCGAGATCGCGGGCGTGCAGGCGATCTATACCGGCGCCGATCTCGTCGCCGACGACGTCGGCACCATCCCGACGCTCGCGATCTTCAAGCGGCCCGACGGCAAGCCGATGACGGTGCCGCCGCGTCGCCTGCTCGCCCATGAGGTCGTCCGCTACACCGGTGAGGCCGTCGCTGCCGTCGTCGCCACCTCGCGCGTGACCGCGCAGGAAGCCGCCGAAGCGATCGTCGTCGACTATGAGGTGCTGCCGGCAGTCACCGATCCGGTGCAGGCGCTCGCGCCCGGGCGCGCCCGTGGTCTGGGCCGAGGCGCCCGACAACATCGTCGCCGCGATGAGCTATGGCGATGCCGCCAAGGTCGAAGAAGCCTTCGCCAGCGCCCCGCACAAGGTCTCGCTCGACATCGTCAGCCAGCGCCTGGTGCCTTCGGCGATGGAGCCGCGCTCGACGATCGCCGAGATCGAGAAGAAGACCGGCCGGCTGCTGCTGTATGTGCAGTCGCAGACGCCGGCCTCGACCCGCGACGTGCTGGCGGAAGCCGTGCTGAAGCGGCCGAAGGAGAGCGTGCGCGTGCTGGTCGGCGACATCGGCGGCGGCTTCGGCCAGAAGACCAACCTCTACCCGGAGGATGGCATCGTCGCTTATGCCGCCACCAAGCTGGCCAAGAAGATCCGCTGGCGCGCCGAGCGTACCGATGAGTTCGTCGGCGGTACCCATGGCCGCGACCTCACCTCGACCGCCGAGTTTGCCTTGGACGCCAAGGGCAAGGTGCTGGCCTATCGCGTGCGCTCGATCGGCGCCACCGGCGCCTATTCGTCCGGCGCGGCCAATATCATCCCGCTGGTGCTCGGGCCGTTCGTGCAGACCGGCGTCTACGATCTGCCGCTGGTGCATTTCGAGGTGAAGACAGTGATGACGCACACCGCGCCGGTCGGCGCCTATCGCGGCGCCGGGCGTCCCGAGGCGGTGTTCATCGTCGAGCGGCTGTTCGACACGGCCGCGCGCCAGATCGGCATCGATCCGCGCGCCATCCGGAAAGTGAACTACATCAAGCCGGCGCAACTACCCTACACCAATGCGGTCGGCCAGGTGTATGATTCCGGTGCCTTCGCCCACATGCTGGAGCGCGCGTCCAAGCTCGCCGACTGGGACGGCTTCAACGCGCGCAAGCGCGAGGCCAAGAAGCGCGGCATGCTCTATGGCCGCGGCCTCACCAGCTACATCGAATGGACCGGTGGCCGCGCCCACACCGAGACGGTGTCGCTGCATGCGACGTCCGAGGGCCGCGTGATCCTGCATTCCGGCACCATGGCGATGGGGCAGGGGCTGCAGACCACCTACACCCAGATGATCTCCGACACGCTCGGCATTCCCTTGGACAAGATCGACGTCGTGCAGGGCGACACGGATCTGGCCACCGGCTTCGGCAGCGTCGGCTCGCGCTCGCTGTTCGTCGGCGGCACGGCGGTGGCGGTATCGTCGAACGATCTGATTACGAAGGCTCGGGAAAAGGCGTCGAACTTGCTGGAGACCGCGGTCGAGGACATCGAATATCGCGATGGCTTCCTCACCGTGGTCGGCACCGACCGCCGCATCAGCCTGTTCGAGATCGCGGGCAAGGAGCAGGGCGCCAAGCTGTCGGTCGACAGCGAGGGCGAGGTCGACGGGCCGAGCTGGCCGAACGGCACGCATATCTGCGAGGTCGAGATCGATCCGGAGACCGGCATCAGCCGCGTGGTGCGCTACACCACGGTCGATGACGTCGGCGTCGCGGTCAATCCGATGCTGGTCGCCGGCCAGATCCATGGCGGCGTTGCCCAGGGCATCGGCCAGGCGCTGTATGAGAACGTCGCCTATGACGCCGACGGCCAGCTCCTGACCGCGACCTATCAGGACTACTGCATCCCGCGCGCCGACGACGTGCCGCCGATCGTCGTCACGCTCGATGATTCCGCGCCCTGCAAGACCAACCCGCTGGGCGCGAAAGGCTGTGGCGAGTCCGGCGCCATCGGTGGCCCGCCCTGCGTCACCAACGGCGTGATGGACGCGCTGTTCGAACTCGGCATCACCAATCTGCAGACGCCGCTGACGCCGGAGAAGGTGTGGGCCGCGATCCGCGATGCGAAGGCGAAGAAGGCGGCTGCCTGACGGGGAACGGTGATAGCGCCGCATCCGTCCGCTGCTTGCCAGCGTGCGGATGCGGCAGTCACCACGTGGCAGCAGATGAGATTCTATCCGCGAATGGTGATGCCGCGGCCGCAAGCGTTGTTGATGAAGCAGGCGCGTAGCGCGTCGTCGAGCTGGTCGGACCGCTTCCCGTCCAGACTGAGGTCTGGAAAGCCGTGGCCGCGCAGATAGACCTGCATCTGCAGGACGGCGCGATTGCCGCCCAGCGTGACGATGGTTTCGAGGTCCTGCTTCGCCTCCGGCTCCTGACCGGTCCGGGTCAGGATCAGAGCACGCTGAACATACATGTTGACGAGGTCGGGCCGAACTGGGCCTGGAAGGGCCCGTTTCCCTGGCGGACCGAGAACCCTGTTCAAGTCGGCAAGCGCACCGCCGTCATCTCCCATGCCAGCCAGGATCGTTGCCCGCATCTGCAGCGCTTGCAAATCGGACTGCGCGGCGAGCATTGCATCGAGGTCTTCCTTGGCGCCCGCCGTCTTGCCGGTCTGCAGCCGAATCTCAGCGCGGGTCATGCGCGTTCGCCGCTCGTCGGGCTCGAGCGCGATGGCCCTATCGAGATCCGCTTCCGCCTGCTCCGGTCTGCCGCTCCGGTTCGAGAGGAGAGCGCGGATCCAGAGCGCATCGACCGACGAGGGATTGAGCGTGACGGCCTTGGTGGCCAGTTCGAGCCCAGCCTGATCGTCCTGACCGATCAGGATGAAGGCCATGGTTGCCAGCGCATCGGCATTGTCGCCATCGGCCTGCAGCGCCGCAGTCACATCGCGGGCGGCCTCGGTGAGCTGGGCCGGTATCCCCAAACGGGCGCGGAGCAGCAGGGCGGACACGTTACCGGGCTGCTCGGTGATCGCAGTATCCAGCTCGGCGATCGCTTGCGGCAGCCTTGCGATCTCGGTGAGTTGCCGCGCGCGGAGAACGCGCTGCCGCGAACGGACATCCGCGGGCAGAGTTGCTGAAACCTCCGGCGGATCGCATTCGCCGCGCGCTCTGGCCGGATAAGGGAGCTTGCATGTTCCGAAACTGAACGAGCGTATCGGGCCGGCCGTGCCCAGCGCGTCTTCCGCGCGCGAGGGCGTGCTCATCAGCTCGGCAATCAGGATGAGCGGAATGGCGAAGCGCATGCGGAATGTCATCGGCGCCCTCACTTGCAGAGCTTGTCGAGCATGCAGGCGCGGATTGCGTCCTTGAAGTCGGGCGTCAGTTCGTCAGGCGCCTCGCTCGAGCGCCAGTAGCCGGCGGTGCGTAGCGCCAGAACTGTCCGCTTGAGCACGGACTCCTCGGTGGTCACGGCCTGGATCATGTCGTCGAAGGCGAGGTCGGCCTCGTCGAGCTCCCGGTGCATCAATGCGCGCATGCGAAAGGCCTCACCGGACGGAGGATCGATTCTCGCGGCGCGATCGAAGTCGGCGAGAGCTTCCCGAAATTGCTGGCGCTTGGCGTGAAGGAGCCCGAGGTCGAAAAATGTCTCATATTGCTCGGATCCCAGCGATCTTGCTTCCTGCAGGTCGGCAAACGCCTCCTGCTCGCGTCCGGCTCGGTAGGTCAGGAAATGCCCACGCGCCGTGAGCGAGAGGGCAGATCGGCGATAGGTCACGGCGGCGTTCAAGTCCTGCTCGGCGCGATCGAACTGGCCGAGCGTCCAGTGGATGCGGGCGCGGTTCTTCAGAGCCATGATGTAGAAATCGAGCCGGTTGCCGCGATGGTCGAAATAAGGCTTGAGATTGATCTCGTCGGGACCGAGCGCAACCAGCGCATCGGCTGTCTTCAACGCCACGTCGAAACGGCGCAGGCCCTGATTGCTGGTGCTGCTGAACAGCAGCGCATAAGGGTTCCTCGGCGCGATCGCTAGCGCCATGGCATAATAGCGGTCCGCGGTGCGATAATCACCGGCGTCCTCATACAGGCCGCCGACGCGCCAGATCGCGTCCGGGTTCGAGGGGTTGAGCGTCAGCACCTTCTCGATGAGTGATCTGCCCAACGTGCCGTCGCCGAGGCGGGACGCCGTCGATGAGCGCGACAGCAGCAGCTCCTCATCGGTGGGGAGGAGCGCGATGGCCGCATCGTAATCCTGTGCCGCGAGGGTCCAGCGCTTGGTGTAATAGTAGCCCGAACCGCGGACCGACAGGGCGCGGCCGCGTTCGGCTGCCGGCTTGGCGTCATCGGCGATGAGTCTGGAGCAGGCCGTGATGACGCTCTCGGGATCGCTCCTGAGCTGCGAGGATGCACACGCGCCAGCGTCCTGCGCGGCAGCTAATCCCGGTGTGGCGAACGACAGAAGGACGATTGCTGCGACACATTGGCGAATGGCAGGTCGGATCATCGCGGCTCCCCGAAGCAGGGCAACCGAATATCGGGAATTTCAAAAAACGCGTGTAATGAAACAACTAAAGGTTTAGCGATGGCGATCGGAGAGCGAAGCCGGGATATCCAACCGCACGCTGAAATCGCCGTCGCCGCCCGCAAAGTGCAAGCCGCCGCCATGGGCCTGGGCGACGTCGGCTGCGATGGCGAGGCCGAGGCCTGAGCCGTGCGAGCCAGCGCCTTTCTGGAAAGGCGCCAGCAGGCGCCGCTGCGCGTCAACAGCGATGCCTGGTCCGTCGTCCCACACCACGATCGCGACCTGCGTCGACGCTCTCTCCACCGTCACCATCAGCCTCGTTCGCGCCCCATGCACCAAAGCGTTGTGGATGAGATTGGCGAGCGCCTCGCGCAGGCTGATGGCATCTGCGGCGATCACGGCGTCATCCTGCGACGCGACGAAGCTGACGGAGACCTCGCGATCCAGCGACAAGGGCACGCTCTGCGACAGCACCGACTTCGCCAGCGCGTTGATGTCGGTCGCCGCGAAGCGCGGCGCCTGGGCGCGGTGCTGGATCATCGCGTGATCGAGCAATTGGCTGGTGAGTCGGGCGAGGTCCGCGATGCGGCCGCGCAGCCGGTCGAGCGCCTTGGGATCCCTGGTCTGGTCGGCCAGCAGCTCGACCTCGGCATCGACAGCGGCGAGCGGCGTGCGCAATTGGTGGGTGGCGTCGGCGATGAAGCGCTGCATCAGCGTGATACGCTCGGACAGGCGCTGCATGAAGCCGTCGATGGCGCCGACCAAAGCGCGCACCTCGCGCGGGGGTGTCATGGCGATGGGGCTGAGATCATCCGGGCGCCGCCTGACGATCTCGGCCTCGATCCGCGTCAGCGGGGCGAACACCAGCCGGAGACACAGCGCGGTCGCGACCAGCGCCAGCAGGCTCATCGCCGCGATCAGGCCGATGGCCTTCGACGCCAGATCCCAGGTCAGGCCGTCGCGGGCGCGCAAGGTCTGCGCCAGCACGATCGCGCTCCAGCCGTCGCCAGGCGCGCCGTCGAGCCGGCGCGCCACGGCGGCAATCCGCACCGGCTGGTCGCGATAGACGCCGTCGCGCAGCACGACGCCCTCCCGGAGCGCCGCAGCCGGCGCGCTGATGGTGAGATCATCATAGCCGGCGACCACGACGCCGCGCGGATCGGTGACGCGATAGAACACCAGGTCATAGGCCGACAAGGTCGCGAAGGCCGCGGCCGGCGGATCGAGCGTCACCACGCCACCCTGCATGTAGATGTTCTCGGCGATCTGCACGGCGCCGCCGGCGAGCAGCCTGTCATAGGCGTCGCGCGCCGCGGTCGCGGCATATTGCCAGGCGGCGAGGCTGAGCACGACCGCGCCCACGGCCAGGATCGCGCCGATCGCGATCAGCAGACGCGCGCGCAGCGACGTCCTGAGGTCACGAAGCGTGGAGCTGATAGCCAAGGCCGCGCTCGGTCTTGATCTCGACGGAGGTCGCCGCCAGCTTGCGCCGGAGCCGCGCGATGAACTGCTCGACGGCGTTCGGGCTCGGGTCCTGGTCGAAGCTGAACAGCTGCTCGATCAACTCCTCCTTGGCGACGTAGCGGCCCGGCCGCGCGGCGAGAATTTCCAGCACGGTCAGCTCGCGCCGGGTCAGGTCCAGCGGTTGGCCGGCGACGCTCGCGGTGCGGCCGGCGCGGTCGATCACCAGCGGCCCGAGCGTCAGCAGATTGTCGGACTGCCCGGCAGCGCGCCGCAGCAGCGCGCGGGCGCGCGCCTCCAGCTCGCGATAGTCGAACGGCTTGATCAGATAATCGTCGGCGCCGAGGTCGAGCGCGCCGATGCGGTCGTCGACCGCCGAGCGCGCCGTCAGCACCAGCACCGGCGTGCGCAGGCCGCGCTTGCGCAGATGCTTGAGCACGGCGAAGCCGTCCATGTTCGGCAGCATCACGTCGAGCACGATCAGGTCATAGGTCTGCACCTCGATCAGCTCGCTCGCGGTCCGGCCGTCCTTTTCCCAATCGACGGCATAGCCGATCCGTTCGAACCGGCTGGTCACGGCGGCGCCGATCTCGGGCGTGTCTTCCACCAGCAGGATACGCAAGGTCTCGTTGTCCGCCTCGGAGTCAGGTTCGCGTCAGTCTCCTCCTCTATCACTTCGCATAAGGGCGCCGAAGTGCACTAGGCGAAATTTCGCACTGCAATATAAAGGAGGGGAGGACGCATGACCGTCCATCAATCGCAATCCCAGTTCGAGCCGCTGCTCTTGGTCGAGGGCGTGACGCTGCAGTACAAGACGCCGGACACGTTGGTCACGGCGACCTATCGCGTCGATTTCAAGGTCTTCGATTCCGATCGCTTCGTGCTGCTCGGCCCCTCCGGCTGCGGCAAGTCGACGCTGCTGAAGGCGATCGGCGGTTATCTGAAGCCGACCGAAGGCCGTATCCGCCTCAAGGGCCACGACGTCACCGAGCCCGGGCCGGACCGCATGATGGTGTTCCAGGAGTTCGACCAGCTGTTGCCCTGGAAGACGGTGCGCGAGAACGTGGTGTTCGCGCTGACCGCCAGCGGCCGGCTCGGCGCAGCCGAGGCCAATGAACGGGCGAGGTCCTATATCGACAAGGTCGGCCTGACCAAGTTCATCGATTCCTATCCGCACATGTTGTCTGGCGGCATGAAGCAGCGCGTGGCGATCGCCCGGGGCATGGCGATGGAGCCGGACGTGCTGCTGATGGACGAGCCGTTTGCCGCATTGGACGCGCTGACCCGGCGCAAGATGCAGGACGAGCTCTTGCAGCTTTGGCAGGACACCCGCTTCACGGTGCTGTTCGTGACGCATTCGATCGAGGAGGCGATCAAGATCGGCTCGCGCATCCTCTTGCTGTCGCCGCATCCGGGCCGCGTCCGCGCCGAGCTCAACAGCGTGCCGCCGGGCACCATGGGCTCGCCCGAGCAGATCGCGCTCGAAGGCCGCATCAACGACATGCTGTTCGGCCAGCACTGAGACACCAGGAGAGCATCATGAGCGAGACGCTGGCGCTGCGCCCCGAAATCGTCAATGCGGAGACGCCCCTCGGCGACGTCAAGGTCGAGGCAAGCCTGTCCATCATCGAGCGGATCTATCACGTCGGTGCGGTCCGCAAGGCCATCATCCTGGTGGCCTTGGCCGCGCTGTGGCAGGCCTATGGATTGTGGCTCGGCAACCCCTTGCTGTTCCCGACCTTCACCGACACGCTCTCCGCGTTCTTCGAGAACATCGCCAATGGCGTGATCCCGGCGCGGACGCTGGTGTCTCTGGAGACGCTGCTGATCGGCTACGGCATCGGCATCGCGCTCGCGGCCGTGCTGACCACAATCGCGATCGGCTCGCGGATCGGCGCCGACATGCTGGAGGCGCTGACGTCGATGTTCAATCCGCTGCCGGCGATCGCATTGCTGCCGCTGGCGCTGATCTGGTTCGGCCTCGGCAAGGGCAGCATCATCTTCGTGCTGGTGCATTCGGTGCTGTGGGCGATCGCGCTCAACACCCATTCCGGCTTCCGCTCGGTCTCCAACACCTTGCGCATGGTCGGCCTGAACTACGGCCTGCGCGGGCTGAAGCTGGTGCGCTTCATCCTGATCCCCGCCGCCTTCCCGGCCATCCTCACCGGCCTGAAAGTCGGCTGGGCCTTCGCCTGGCGCACTTTGATCGCGGCCGAGCTGGTGTTCGGCGTGTCCTCCGGCGCGGGTGGCCTCGGCTGGTTCATCTTCGAGAACCGCAACCAGCTGGAGACGGCGAACGTCTTCGCCGGCCTGTTCACCGTGATCTTCATCGGCCTCGTCGTCGAGAACGTCGTGTTCGCCACGATCGAGCGCAAGACGGTGCGGCGCTGGGGCATGCAGCACTGATTTCGGCTATAACCATAACAACAAGGGATAAGGAGACGAAGATGTCCTGGAGCAAATCACTCGCGGCGGCCGCGATCGGTGTCGCTGCGCTGTTCGGCGCCACCGGTGCGGCGCTGGCCGAGGTCAAGGAGGTCAGGCTCTCCAAGGGCTATGGCATCCTCTATCTGCCGCTGATCGTGATGGAGGATCAGAAGCTGATGGAGAAGCACGCCGAGAAAGCCGGGCTCGGTCCGTTCAAGGTGAGCTGGCAGCTGCTCGACGGCGGCAACATCATCAACGACGCGATGATGGCCGGCTCGCTCGACATCGCCGGCACCGGCGCGCCCGGCTTCATCACGCTGTGGGCCAAGGCCAAGGGCATTCCCGCGGTGGAGGTGGTCGGCGTCAGCGGGCTCAGCTCGACCTCGCTGTGGATGAACACCAACAATCCCGAGATCAAATCGCTGAAGGACTTCAAGGCCGGCGACAAGATCGCGCTGCCGGGCATCAAGACCTCGCTGTCGGCCGTGATGCTGCAGATGATGGCGGCGCATGAGTTCGGCAAGGAGAACTACGCCAAGCTCGATCCGATGACGGTCGGCCTGCCGCATCCGGAAGCGGTGGCGGCGCTGATCTCGGGCAAGACCGAGATATCAGCGCATTTCACCTCGCCGCCATTCTCCTATATCGAGCTGAAGGATTCCAAGATCCATCGCGTCGCCAATTCGGCCGACGTGCTCGGACGGCTGACAATGGACGTGGTGTTCGCGCCGAAGCGCTTCGTGGACGCCAATCCGAAGGTCGTGCAGGCCTTCCTCGACGCGCTCGACGAGGCCTGCACCTTGATCGCCAATGACAAGGCCGCCGCGGCCGAGATCTATGCCCGCACCGCCAAGGTGAAGACCACCAAGGAGGAGGTGCTGGAGATGCTGCAGGACAAGGACACCTGGTTCTCCGCGACGCCCGAGGGTGTACTCAAGATCGCCGAGTTCATGCACAGCGTCGGCTCGATCAAGGTCAAGCCGGCGAGCTGGCAGGACATGTTCGTGACCCAATTGCGCGACCGCAACGGCAGCTGAACGGCCTATTGCGGGGCGACTGATACGCATCCGCATGGCGAATCGGCGCCCCACCGGTTCCCTGAACCCGCGCCCCGGCCGCCGAGACACATGTCCGGCGGCCGGTGCCGTCATTGCGCCGTCGCCAAAGCTGTGCTGTGTGAGGGCGGCACAACCGGACGAACAGGGGGACGCGCGATGCGGAAATTGCTGACCGTGCTGGCGGCGCTGATGACGCTGAGCCTGACCAATTGCGGCTACAACGCCATCCAGACCAATGACGAACAGGTCAAGGCAGCCTGGTCGGAGGTGGTCAACCAGTATCAGCGCCGCGCCGATCTGGTGCCCAACCTCGTCAACAGCGTGAAGGGTTTTGCGCAGCAGGAAAAGGACGTGCTGCTCGGCGTTACCAACGCCCGCGCCAAGGTCGGCAGCGTCCAGGCCACGCCGGATGTTGTCAACGACCCCGCGGCGCTGCAGAAGTTCCAGGCGGCACAGAGCGAGCTGACCGGCGCGCTGTCGCGGCTCCTCGTCGTCACCGAGAACTATCCGCAGCTGAAATCGGATGCGCTGTTCCGCGACCTGATGTCCCAGCTCGAAGGCACCGAGAATCGCATCACGGTGGCGCGCAACCGCTACATCAAGGCGGTGCAGGAGTATAACGTCGGCATCCGCACCTTCCCGAACAACCTGACCGCGATGGCGTTCGGCTACAAGGAGAAGGCGAACTTCACGGTCGAGAACGAGCGCGAGATCTCGGTCGCGCCGAAGGTCGACTTCAACGCGCCGTCGCCCCAGCCCTCGAAATAGCGGGAGCGCTTCCTCTTGCGCGCATTGTCGGCCGTCAAGGCGCTGCTTGCGACGCTGCTGGTCTGCCTCGCGACGATGGTGCTGGCCGACGTCGCGGTGCCGCCGCTGACCGGCCGCGTCGTCGATCAGACCGGCACGCTGTCGTCGTCGGACATCGCAGGCCTGACGCAGAAGCTGAAGGATCTGGAGACGCGCAAGGGCAGCCAGGTCGCGGTGCTGATCGTGCCGACGACGCAGCCGGAGACGATCGAGCAGTTCTCCATCCGCGTTGCCGAGACCTGGAAGATCGGACGCAAGAAGGTCGATGACGGCGCGCTGCTGGTGATCGCCAAGACCGACCGCAAGCTGCGCATCGAGGTCGGCTACGGCCTCGAAGGCAGTCTGACCGACGTCACCGCGCGACGCATCATCGACGAGGTGATCACGCCGAAGTTCCGCCAGGGTGATTTCGCCGGCGGCATCGACGCCGGTGTCGATCGCATCATCGGCGTGATCAAGGGCGAGACCTTGCCGGTGCCGCAGCCGCAGGCGTCGCATGGCACGGATCTCGATTTCGACTCCCTCACATCGTTCGCGCCGGTGGCGCTGTTCGGCGCGCTGGTGATCGGCGGCATCCTGCGGACCCTGCTTGGCCGCCTGATCGGATCGCTTGCGACCGGCGGCGCCATGGGCGTGATCGCCTGGCTGCTGGTGGGATCGGCCGGGCTCGCGGCGCTCTCAGCCATTGCCGGCTTCGTCATCGCCTTTATTGCCGACAGTTTCGCCGGGATGAACACGCCGGGCAGCCCCCGTCGCGGCGGCTGGACGAGCGGCTCCTCGGGCGGCTGGAGCAGCGGCAGCTCGAGCGACAGCGGCAGCTTCTCCGGCGGCGGCGGCAGTTTCGGCGGCGGCGGCGCCTCGGGCAGCTGGTGAGGCGGACGCAATGAGCATCACACGGATCGGCCGGCATCTCCTGCAGCATCATTGGCAGCTCAAGCGCATCTTCACGCCGGACGTGCTGGCGCGCATCGAGCAGGCGATCCAGGATGGCGAGCGCAGCCATGCCGGCCAACTGCGTTTCGTGGTCGAAGGCGCGCTCGACGGCCGGCCGCTGTGGCGCAACCAGCCGCCGCGCGAGCGCGCGCTCGACCTGTTCTCGCATCTGCGCATCTGGGACACCGCGCACAACAATGGCGTCCTGATCTATCTCCTGCTCGCCGACCGCGATGTCGAGATCATCGCCGACCGCGGCATCCACGCAAAGGTCGGCGCCGCGCGCTGGGAGACGATCTGCCGCATGATGGAAGCGGAGTTTCGCGCCGGCCGCTTCGAGCAGGGCGTGATGCAGGGCATCGCCGCCGTGTCCGCCGAGCTGGCGCAGCACTATCCACCGCACGCCGGCGATCGAAACGAGCTGCCCGACGCCCCGGTGGTGTTGTAGCTCCGATCCTACCAGTCGTGCTCGCTTTGACTGGACATCAGAGCGCTCCACTCTCACCCCGTCATTGCGAGCGAAGCGAAGCACTCCAGAGTCCTTGCCGAGCCCTGGATTGCTTCGCTGCGCTCGCAAAGACGCGGAGAAGGCGGTGGTCTGCAACTTACATCGTCGTCGCAGAGCTGGCGTAACGGTTCGCCATGGCCTGCGCCAGTTCGGCCATCTTGGCGCGGAGCTCGGGCGGATCGAGCACCTCCGCCTCGGAACCAAAGCGCAGCAATTCGCCGGCGGCGTGCCACAGCGTCGTCCCCGTAGGGATGATCGCGATGCGCCAGCCCTCGGCATCGGCGTCGTCGGCGAGCCGCGTGCGCGCTCGCACATAGGGCTGGCTCACCACCTCCAGCAGTTTCACGCCGAGCGGCGACAGCCGCACCGTGGCCTGCTTCGGATGCAGCTCCGCTTCCAGCCGCTCGGTCGCGGCGCGCCAATAGGCGGGGAGATCGAAATCCGCTGGCCGATCGAACGTCTCGCACGTCGCGGTGCAATCGAGAATGCGCGCGACCCGATAGGTGCGCACGCTGCGCTCCACTCGGCCGGCGAGATACCAGCCGCCGCCCTTGAGCACGAGGCCGAGCGGCGCGACGCGGCGGCGCTTCTCGGCGCGCCAGCTCTGATAGCGGATGTCGATCAGGCGATCGGCGAGCAGCGCGTCGGCGATCGCGCGCAGATGCGGCGGTTCCTCGGCCTCGCCGAACCAGCCGGGCGCGTCGAGATGGAAGCGCGCCTGCATCCGTCCGGCATGGGCGCGCAGGTTCTGCGGCAGCGCGGCGACCAGCTTGGTCTGCGCCGCGTTCATCGCGCCGTCGAGGCCGAGCGCCGCGGCCGGGCCTGGCAGCCCCGCCATGAACAGCGCATCGGTTTCCGCCGGCGACAGCCCGTTCAGCCGCACGCGATAGCCGTCGAGCAGGCGGAAGCCGCCTTCGGCGCCGCGCTCGGCATAGACCGGGATGCCGGCGGCGGCGAGCGCGTCGATGTCGCGATAGATCGTGCGCACCGACACCTCGCAGGCCGCCGCGAGCGCGGGCGCGGTGATCTGGCCCTTGGCCTGCAAGGTCGTGAGGATCGAGAGCAGACGGCTGGCGCGCATAGGTCATCAAACCATACCTGACATGGATTGTCAGGTATCCTGTGCGACAAGCTCTCCATCGCAACCGATCAGGGAGGAGACCATCATGTCCGCCGACGACAGGATCACGCTGTATTATTCGCCGCAGACCCGCGCCGCCGGCGCCCGCGTCCTGCTCGAGGAGCTCGGCGCGCCCTACGAACTGCACGTTCTCAACATGAAGGCGGGCGAGCAGCGCAAGCCGGAATTTCTCGCCATCAATCCGCTCGGCAAGGTGCCGACGGTCGGCCATCGCGGCCAGATCGTGACCGAGCAGGTCGCGATCTTCATCTACCTCGCCGATCTCTTTCCGCAGGCCGGGTTGACACCGGCGCTCGACGATATCAGGCGCGGGCCCTATCTGCGCTGGATCGCCTATTATGGTTCGTCGTTCGAGCCCGCGGTGATCGATCATTTCATGAAGCGCGATCCCGCGCCGGTGACGCAGTCGCCTTACGCCGACTATGACACGATGCTCGGCGCGCTCGAAAAGCAGCTCGCCGCCTGGCCGTATCTGCTCGGCGAACGCATGACCGCCGCCGACATCCTCTGGGGTATCGCCTTGAACTGGACGATGATGTTCGGCGTCGTGCCGCGGAACGATGTCTTCGTCCGCTACGCCGAACGCATCACTGCGCGCGCCGCGTTTCAGCGCGTGACCGCCGCCGATGTCGAGATGGCCGCGCAGCACGCGGCGGCCTGCGCGGGCTGATAGCGCCTGGTCGTGTCCGCCGTTCGGTGGATGCCGTGACAGTCCGGAGCAGTCACGGCATCCACCGGGCGAGACATGATTGAGCAACTGGCCAGGCTGGGTTTGCGCGGGTCAACGCTTTCGGCGAGATCGATCCAACTCAGTGAATGCGACAAGATGTCTGTCGGATTAGCAGATCGCTGCATTTGCACCGTTGGAACCTTAGTCGTCCGGAAACAAGAATCCATGCCAGATTGAGTCCTCGCGCTCGGCCTGATCCTGCAGCGCAATCGTTGACTCAACCGCTGCGGCACACGGTCAATTCGCCGCAGTGCGAGAGGGTAAAGCCCCGTCGTTCGATGGCCGCGTGAAATGTGCGTTCGGCGTGGTCTCCGTGGAGCTCGATGACGATGTTGTCGACATGATCGATCCATTCGTCACAAGCCGAGCTGAACAGCGCGGTCTCTGAGCCTTCGATATCGATCTTGAGCAGCGAGATGCGCTGTTGCCCGGCGAGCGCGATCAGCTCCGGCATGGTCACGGCTGTGACAGGCACGGAGTCGTTGTTGGCTTCGATGCGTCGTCCCCACTCCGCTCCCTGCATCATCGTCTGGCGATCGAAAGACAGCCGTTCCTTGCGCGGCCAGATCGCGGCCTGCAGGGTCTTGCATCGGTCGCCATAAGGCTGAAGGTTTCGCTGCAGTAGCGCGAAATTGCCCGGGTCGGGTTCGACCGCGATCAATGTGCAGCTTGGAAATCTCGACAGAAAATAGGCCGACGAGTAGCCGGCATTGGCGCCCAGATCGAGGATCACTTCAGGATTTCGCAGATCGTCCAGGCATCTATATTCGCGCTCGATAAGGATCTGGTTGAAGACGCCCAGGTCGCTCGTTCCGCGCCGCGCGATGACCGCGTGGTCCAGGTGTTTGGACGTCAAACGCAGGACATCCGAACGTCGTCGCTTCTGGATGACGAAGTTGATGGTTGGGAAAATGCCGAGGCTTTCGACGGCCGATCTGTAGAAATCTGTGCGTTTCACGGGAAGCCACTGCCTGAAATATCGCGCCAAGCTACGTCAGGTTTCGACGTCCGCCAACGTCTAATAATTGGCCGCCGGCGCAAGGCGCGGGTCGCTGGACCTGTACAAAGGTGAATTGGGCAAGGGGCTGGGAGGTGTCCCGATGTCGAAATTTTCTGGTGAGGCGCCAGGAAGCCCTGTTGGACTTCGGTGCGTCCGGGCATCGGCTGACCTGCGCTGGGAAGTGAGGACTGCAGAACGTGGCCGATCTCGAGATCGAGCAAGGCCGTGGACGTTGCGTTCCATTGTCCAGCGAGCGATTTGTGGCGCGCGGCTACGAGAGCCGGCGCAAGACGGCGTCGTACTTCTCTGTCGGAACCGCGATCACATCGTGGGATGGCGTGACCAGGGTGTCGGGGTTCATTTCTGTGATCTTGACGCTGAAAAGCGAGCGAGGAATTTCGAGAAACGTGAAGTCCGATTGCCGCAGCAGCCTAATCACGGCGCGCTCGCTGAATCTTGGTTGGTTCTGCTCGTTCGTCTCTAAAATGATCACGTCCGGTCGAATTGATCGTAGTAGCAGCCCCGCGCCAGAAAGAACCTCGTATTCAAATCCTTCAACGTCGATCTTAACCAAGCGGATCTGTTCCAATCCGTCTCTCTCGATCAGATCGGAGAGGCGCTCCACGCGGCAACGGTAATGCTCGGCGTTCGAGGTTTTCGCGTGGTATTTGAATGAGCCCTGGCCGAAATTGCCGCGAGGAACGTGAAGGTCGAGAAAGCCTGGCTGGTTGCCCAGGGCGCATTCATGCAGACAAACGTTCCGGTAATGGTTCTCCCGGAGGCTTTGCTTGAACAGGTCCTGAAGGCGTGGATTCGGTTCGAAGGCATGGATACGCCCTTCAGGTCCTACACAACGCGCCATCGTAAGCGAGACAAGACCGATATTGGCGCCGATGTCGATGGCCGTGTCGCCGGTCCGCAGGATTCGTCGACAAAGCCATGTGAGCTTTCTGTCGTAGTCGCCAGTGAAGAAGACGCAACGGCCGATTGCGTCATTGAGGCTGACGAGCAGTTTGCCGCCGGGAGAGGGACACCATCCGAACCCCGATGAGCTACGCAACAGGCGAGACATTGGCGACGAATTGATCAGTTGGTAATTGCCGCTGTAGAGCGGATATCGTCGGCAAATTTTCGCAAGTATGTCCAGGAGTGGAGACATGCCGCGAGGCTATCGCGCAGCGCGAAACCTGTCCAGAAGGAGGCCGCGCCTGCCTCGTAGCTACGACGAACTTTCTCATGCACGACGCGGTGCATAGGCCATCCTCTCTTTTCGTGTCTCCCAGCCCGACGAGCAATTCCCGCATGCGCGCTCTGCACAAACTGCCCGTCGAGCCAGTTTGTCGCATGCTTGGCGGCTTGTTGTGTCGGGCAAATCACCACGATGATCCCGGCCATCCCGCCTGCAATGAAGAGGGCGTTTCGGCCGATCGTCACGAGGCGTAGCAGCGGGGAGCGGTGGACGTATCGGGCTTGGGGTTCTGCGCGAGCAGGCCGACGAGCAAGTCCGGTGCGGACGGTCAAGTCGTAGGGTCCTGGCATCCCGATGCCGATGCCACGCTTGCGGCGGCGCTGACGTGCTGCGCAGGCAACGGTGACCAGAAAGCCCGGCGCACCGGGGAGACTACGAAGCAGCCGCTAAACCATCGCGCAGGGAAGGCCGGGTCGTTCCGGCTGAGCCTGTGGTTCCTTCCCCGTGCTTTTTGTTCGCACGGGGGCCGCGGGTGCCAGTCGGCACTCGGTCTTCCCTGCGCCCTCCGAACACATGGAGGTGATGACGACGGCAATGCCTCGGGCCTGGCGGCCGCGGGAGCCTACGGCGCTGTGCCCATGGTGGATGTCCTGGACGCGTTTGCTGCGGGCGCGGCCGTTAACGATGAATATTCAAGCACCGCTTGCCACATCCGCTCCACTTTATCGGCGCAAATCCGCCCCGGATGAATTCCTAAAACTCACGTAAGCCCAGGAAAAGTAAGATTTTGGCAATCAATCAAACGCTAACAATGGTTACCAAGGGCTGAACGTCATCTGGAGACTTGAACGTGAGCGAGCAAACGGCCGAACAGACCAGCCTTGGCATTGCCTCTCTTGGCGTCGCCGGAGCTGAGCCGGCGCTGAAGACCTCGGCGTCCCCCGATGTTGTCGACATCGCCGTGCCGGCGATCGCTCCGGCCGCACAGCCGATGATTGCGCCCGATCACGAGGCCCCCAGCGCCGACCGCCCGGCGGTCGAGATCAAGGCTGAGGCTCTCAAGGTCGAGGCCATCAAAACCGAGCCGCCGAAGACCGAAATCGGCAAGACGGAGCCGAAGCGACTGGATCTGGTCAAATCCGACAAGCCGAGGCTGGAGCCGGTCAAGGTCGACGCCGCCCCGACGCCCGTCAACGCGAGCGCTCCCAAGTCACCCGCGACCATCCTGGACCTGATCAGGACCGAGCCTGTCAAATCGGAGCCGATCAAGACCAGCGCCGCCACGGGTGAGCTGCTCAAGGTTGAGACACCCAAGCTGTCCATGCTCGCTGCAAACGCTCCGAAGATCGGATCGATGGCAGCCGCTGCGCCGAAGCCTGAAACCCAAGTGAAGCCTGAGACCCAAGTCAAGGCTGCGGCTGGCGCAAAGCCGGACGCCTCCATCACGCCAGTGGTGACCGCCAAGACCGAGCCGTTTGCAAAGCCCGATGTTTCCGCCAAGGCAGAGGCCAAGGTGGAGCCTGCAGCCAAGGTCGAGACGAAGTCCGCCGAGCCTGCGGGGAAGCCTGACACGGCGGCACAGCGCCCGGATAGGCCGCGTGACGCAAAGGCGGAGCCAACCAGCACCAAGGCTGGCGCGGTGTTCGACAAAGCGACGGCCTGGGCCAAATCGAACTTGGCGTCGAAGTTCAAGGCCGAGCCGTTCAAATTCAATGCGAGCTCCAAAGCGCCGACTCCGGCCGAGGCGCCCGCTATCGCGATCCTGTCGCAATCGGGAAAGCCAGCATCCGCTCCGCTCGCCCCCGCTGGCAGGCTCGGCCTGCCGGCCATTGCCGCGACGGTGCTGCTGGCGATGGTGGTCGGCGGCGTCGCCGGCGGCTTGGTGACTGCAACCCTGATCAGCCGCCCCAACGCTGCGACCGCGGGGGACACGGCGGGCGCCGCGTCGGATCCGACGCTCGCAGCCACGGTGTCGCGGATCGACAATGATGTCACCGCGCTCAAGGCCAGCCTGGAGCAGACCAACCAGACCAGTCTCGTCGAGCTGAACAAATCCGCCGAGCGCCTGGACCGGCTCGAGAAAGTGCTGGGCGAGCTGTCGACCAAGTCGACGGGCAAGCCGAGCGAGCTGCAGCGGCTGAGCGACGCCGTCGAACGGCTGCGCGCGGCGCAGGCATCGGCGACCACGCAGCCGGCAGCGCGCGACAATACGGCTCCGGGGCAGCAGGCTGTCGGGGCCATCAATGCTGCCGCGCCGCCTGCCGGCGTGGCGAGCCGCCAGGAGGCGAACCGGGCCGAGGCGCCGAGAGCGGACACGAGCCGGGCCGAGGCCGCCCGCGCCGAGGCACCGAGGGCCGAGGCCAACCGCGCCGACACCGCCAAGCTGCGCGTGCTCGATGGCTGGGTCCTGCGCGATGTCGGTCGTGGCGGCGCGTTGATCGAGGGCCGCGGCGGTCTGTACGAGGTCTATGCGGGCGATCCGGTGCCGGGTCTCGGCAAGGTGGATGCGATCCGAAAGCAGGACGGCCGCTGGGTGGTCGTCACCACCAAGGGACTTGTCGTTTCGCGCTGATCGACCATCTCTGTTGCGTGAAGCGAATATTGCGAGGCGCTTCACCGCGACGTGAGGCGCCTTGCCGCATATGAGCGCGTTGCCGCCGCCTTTCGGCTATCTTCGTTTCGTAGCAAGCCGGCGCGCGGCGGGGCCTCTGGCCCGGTTCGTGCGGTCGGTTCGAACGAGGAGGCGCATCTTGCGACCGTTGCTGATTGGCCTGGGCCTGCTGTGTTGCAGCTCGCTCGCTCATGCCGACGAGGCTGCGCCGCTCGAGCGCGGCACCGCCATCCTCGAGCCGTTCGCGCTGCGTGAGCTCGACAATGGCCCGTTCGGCCTGCGCCGGATGCTCGCAGCCGGCAGCGATGCGACCCTGACCAGCGCGGCGCTGTTCGCGCTGCCGGCGATGAAGCCCATTCGCAAGGCGCTCGATGCCGAGTTCGACCGCTATGTCGAGAAGCACAGGACGACGCTGCCGGACGAGAGCATCGGGGTCGGCACGTCCTACGCATTCCAGCTGTTTGACCGCGCCGTTCTGGATTCGCCCGATACCCGCTTTGTGCTGACCGGCGTCGTCAACCGGATGGATCGCGCCTTCATCGATCCCGACCATTGCGGCGAGGTGCGGCTGCTCTACCGGCTGACGCGGACGACGCCACCGGAAGCAAAAGGCGGCGAGTTGGCGTCGCCGCGGCTGCCGATGACGCTGAATATCGTGCTCAAGGCGCGGAGCGATGAGCAGGCCCGGAGCAACGCGCCGAGCTGCGCCGACATTGCCAAGCGCTGGCTGGCGACCTCGGACCTTCAGTTGACGGGGGCCGAGCTGGCCGCAAAACTTGTCGCGCCCGACGGGCCGCTGACGCTGATCAGGCCGGAGAACATCCACCGCATCGAGACCAATTTGCAGATCGCCCATGCGCCGAAATCGGCCGTCCGCGATTTCCGCACCGACTACATGATGAAGGTGTTCGACTATCAGGCCGCCAGCGGCACGTTCGAGGAGGCGGTGCTGGAGGACCAGATCGACCGCGACCGGCTGCTGGCGGATGCCGCGCTCGCGCGCGATTTCAAGGCGTGGCTGCTCGATCCCGTGCATCTTGGCGAGCTCGACCGTGGCACGGCGGTGATCCCAGACAAGTTCCTGGCCAAGGTCGCCGTGGCGCCCACGCCGGTCGGTTTCGTCAATTCCGATCTGCTGCCCGCTTATGGCCTGGTGCAGGGAGACTCCAGCGGGCCTGCTCCGCTGTTCACCCAGGCCGACGTGGTTGGCGCGCTCGAACAGGCGGCCGCGCAGGGGGTGAGGCTGCAGAACATCCAGACGGTCGCGGGCTTCGAGCGCCGTCTCAACGATTCGAGCTGCGGCGGCTGCCATCAGACGCGCGGCATCGGCGGCTTCCATTTCCCTGGCGTCGACTGGATGGCGGAGAAGCCGTCCAACACCGTTGTGGTGCCGGGCTCGCCGCACTTTTTCGGCGATCAGGTGCGCCGCCGCGACATCGTCACCGCCTTTGCCGAAGGCCGCGCGCCGGACTTCTCGCGCGGCTTCGCCAGCCGTCCGCAGTTGCGCGGCAGCGATGAGCTGGCCGGCACCGTCTACCATGACGGCTGGGGCGCGCATTGCTATGCGGGCCGCACCGATCCTGCAGAGAATGACAAGAGTTTCTCGACCTGGACTTGCGCCGCGAATCTGTCCTGCCAAACCGGGCCCGCGACGCGCTTCGGCATGTGCTTCATCGCGACGCGATAGGTCAGGCGACCGCGCCGCGCGCGCGCAATTCGCGGATGGCCTGGTCGTCGAAGCCGGCCTGCCGCAGAATGTCGTCGCTGTGCTCGCCTATTCCCGGCGGCTTGCGGGGGACGACCTTGCGCTGGCCGTCGATCCAGATCGGGCTGTTGACCGTCAGCATGGTGTCGTTCTCGAACGGCACCAGCACCTCGTTTTCGATCATCTGCCTGTCATGCGGGATGTCGTCGAGAATGCCGACCACCCCGAACACCAGCCCGCTGCCATCGAGAATCCTGCGCCACTCCGCCAGCGGCCTGGTCGCGAACACCGCGTCGAACTCCTGGATCAGCTCGACCGAGCGCGCGTGGCGATCGGTCTTGGTGACGAAGCGCGGATCCTCGATCAGATCCTCACGGCCGAGGCAACGGGCGAGAATCGGCCACTGCTTCTCCTCGTTGAGCAGCGACAGCATGATCCAGCGGCCGTCCTGGCATTTGTAATGGTTGGCCACCGCGTTCAATGCGCGCTCGCGCGGCCGCCGCTCGACGAAAGTCGCGCCGCACAGCTTCGCCTGGGCCAGAACCGAGGCTGCCCAAACTCCGTTCGCCATCAGGTTGGAGGCGACGTGGCAGCCTTTGCCGGTCCGCTCGCGCTGATACAGCGCGGTGACGATCGCGCCGTAGAACGCCATCGCGCAAGGGTGGTCGCCCATTCCGGCCACCGAGCGCGCCGGTGTCGTACTCCCGTCGGCGCGCACCAGATCCATCAGGCCGGACCGCGCCCAATAGGCGTTGCTGTCGAAGCCGGGCTTGTCGGCTTCCTCGCCCTTTTCGCCATAACCGGTGAACGACGCATAGATCAGGCGCGGATTGAGCGGCGCGAGGGTCTCGTAGGTCAGGCCGAGCTTGGCCCGGACCGAGGGGGGGAAGTTCGTGATGAAGACGTCGGCCTCCGCAACAAGCCGCTGCAGGACGGTTTGGGCCTCTGGCTTTGCCAGATCGAGCGCGATGCTGCGCTTGTTCCGGGCTTCGAGATACCAGGCATAATTGTGCTCGCTGCGCGGATAGCCGGGCAGGTTCGGCAGGTTGCGATAGGGATCGCCGGCGCCGGGCGGTTCGATCTTGATCACATCGGCGCCGAAATCGGAAAGCACCGTCGCCGCGGCGGGAGCAGCAATGAAGCTCGCACAATCCAGCACTTTCAGGCCGTGAAAAATGCCCTTCTCATCCATGAGGCGTTGCTCCCGTTCATCGCTTTCCGCATACTGGAATTCTGTTCTTCATGCGGTTTGATGCCCATTTGACTCATGTCGGGCCAGCAAGGCAATGGCGGGAGGGAGCTGAAACTACAAACAAGTGCGAGATAAGATGCATGACAATATCAGGAGCGGACACCGCTCCTGTCTGGTTCCTCGTGGCTCGTGTTGTGCTTGCTCGGCAAGCGGCACGATGTGCGCCGAAGGGCCGTGAGGCAGAGGCCATGAGGCAGAAGGCGCGCGAACTCGTCCACTACACCTTCAGGTTCTCGGCCGAACTCCTGCCGCGATTGGCGATCTCTTCGTACTCGATCGTCTGGCCTTCGTTGAGGGTCGTGAGCCCGGCCTTCTGCACTGCAGAGATGTGGACGAAAATGTCTTTGCCCCCGGCCGCGGGCTGGATGAAACCATAGCCCTTGGTCGGGTTGAACCACTTGACCGTACCTTTAGCCATACGTTGCCTCCGCGGGATCAATCCAGATCGAGCCGGCGGTCCCCGCAAACCGTCAGGCCCAGAATTAAGGATACTGCGGTTGGGACGGCCTTGATAGCGCAAACAGCGGGCGCTTCTGGCCCCAATTGATCGATATCGTGGCGGCTTTGCGGCTTTTGGCTGCCGCGCCGCCCACCGCTTCGCCAGCCGCCGCCCAACCGCGGCAACCATTTTCGTATGACAGTCGGTGGCGCAAACAGGTTCAACGCGATCTCTTACGCAACCGCGCCTTCATCGGATGGCGTCAACGCCGCGATGTCGGCGGCCTCCATCGCGATCCGGACGCGCATCGGCTCGGCGCGGCCGCGGATCTCCACCTCCTGCTGCGGCAGCGAGCCGTGCGCAATGCCGGCCCGCGTATAGACATCCTCCGAAATAATGAACTGGCAGCCGAGGGATTTGGTCATGTCCTGCAGCCGCGAGGCGACGTTCACGGCATCTCCCAGCGCGGTGAAGACCATGTGGTCGCGGTAACCGATCTCGCCGACGATCACTTCGCCACCGTGAATGCCGATGCCAAAACGCAGCGGATCCTGCAGGTCATGGCTGAGGACCTGGTTGAGCGCGGCGATGTTGGCCGCGATGTCGCGGGCGGCCTGAATCGCCTGACGGCAGGCGAGGTGAGGGGCTGCCGATAGTCCGAACAGCGCGAGCATGCCGTCGCCGACGAACTGATTGGGCTGGCCGCCATTGCGCAGCACGGCCTGGGAAACCGCTTCCAGAAAGCGGTTGACGATGAACACGACGTCGAACGGCAATCGTTTCTCGGCGAGGCTGGTCGATCCGCGCATGTCGACGAACAGGCTGACGAGATACCGTTCCTGTCCAATGCGGGTCCTTGGCTTGCCGCGCTCGCCCGAGGTCAGGTTGGGCATGAAGAGCTGAAAGAACGAGAGATCGGCCGTCGGGCGCAGCTGACACGCCAGCCTGATCGAGGGATCGGCGGCACCGACTTGGGACAGGACGAAGGCCTCGCGAGGCGACGGCGCCGGCAGCGCGGTGTGATCGCCGATCACCCTGATTCGGCAGGTCGAGCAGCGCGCGCGGCCGCCGCACATGCTGGCATGCGGCACGTTGTTGCGCTGACTGGCCTCGAGAATCGAAAGCCCCTTGGGCACCCGGACAATCCGCCCATTGTTGTAGGACAATGTGATCATGCCGCCGCGGCGTTCGTTGATGGCCCTGACGCCGCGTGCCGCGAGCACGGCGCCGATCAGGCCGATATAGCCGATCACGAAGCCGTTCATGATGGTCTCGAGCGCGGCCTGCTCCGAGGGGATCCCGGTCTGTCGCGAGGTCAGGTTCTCGGCGCGCCATTCCATGGACGTGCTTGCAGTGATCACGTCACGGCCGCCTCGATAAAAGCCGAGCAGCGCCAGCGTTGGGATCAGCACGGCACAGGCGAGAAGCCAGGGCGCGGCTCGCTCATAGAGCGGCTTGAGGCGGAGCCAGGCATGCAGGCCGATGCAGCCATGGGTCCAGGATGTCAGCAGTGCCGTGGTCATCAGTCCGACCCGCCAGGGCGGTCCGGCCCAATAGGAGTACAGGACCTGCGGGTAAAACTTCTCGTGCCCGTACAGCGTCTGACCGAGGCGGACACCGGCGATATGGGTGAAGATTAGTGCCGGGATGCTGAGACCGAGCACGAGCTGCAGCGGCTCGATGAGGCTGCGGCTGAACTGCCGGCGCTGATAAAGCGCCCACAGGCCGAGGCCGCCATGGATGAGAACTGCCGCGTAGAACAGCACCGCGACCGGCAGGAATTGCCAGAATGCCACGTGATAGGACAGCCCCGCGGCGAGCGCATGCAGCGACACATTGCCGAGCGCGTGATTGAGGAAATGGCTGAGCAGGTAGCTGAAGAGAATAATGCCGCAGATCAGCCGCACCTGACGCAGGCCGATGCCGCGCAGCGCTGTTCGCAGATGATGAGAAATCGAGATGGTCATGCGGCCCGTGTGGTCATGAACAGTGATGCTAGAGATTTATTCCCTGGTAGCCTAGTGGGGCGGAGCATGGGCAAAGGCCTGCGATCCCGACTGCGTGGGGGAGCGTTGACTCGCCCGGCAGAGTCGGGGAAAAGCACCGCGTGACGGCCATTTCCCCCAGCATCGCAGGTCCAGATTCCCGCTCCTTGCGCGCCGCGTGGCTCATGGCTGCGGCGATCATCGCCGGCATGACGGTGCTCCGGATCGTCTATGCGAGCGTGCTGGATCTGCGCACTGACGAGGCCTATTACTGGACCTGGTCGAAGGAACTGCAGCTCTGTTTCCTCGATCATCCGCCCATGATCGCCTGGTTTGTCCGGCTTGGAACGGTGCTGTTTGGCGACACCAATCTCGGGGTCCGCTTCGCGGGGATCGTGGCGATGGCGGCATCGCAGCTTCTGCTCGCCGACATCGTTCGCCGCATCACCCACAATGCGCGTGCCGTGATTCTTGCCGTGCTGCTGCCCGAGGCTGCGCTGTATTACGGGCTGCTGATGGCCAAGGTGGCCCCCGATATTGCGGCGATCCCTTTTGCCCTGGCGATGATCTGGGCGTTTGTCCGCCTGGTCGAGAGCGATGATGGCCGCTGGTGGCTCGTCGCCGGATTGTTTGGCGGTCTGGCGCTGCTGTCCAAGTTCACCGTCGTGATGCTGCTGCCAGGCGTGGTGGCCTTCCTGCTCGTTCCGGCGTGGCGGAGCCGTTGGCTCGCGAGCCCCTATCCATGGTGCGGAGCACTGATCGCGCTCGCGGTGTTTTCGCCGGTGCTGATCTGGAACGTGCAGCATGATTGGGCCTCGTTCCGGTTCCAGCTCGTTCGCGCCACGGCGCCGCGCGAGTTTTCCTGGCGGACGCTCGGCGACTACATCGGATTGCAGCTCGGACAGGTCGGCTTCGTCCTGCTGCCGGTGACGCTGTCTGCGCTGATGCTGACGGCTTCGCGCGGTTATCGCAGCCGCGAGCCGATCGCAATTCTGCTTTCGACCGCGGTGCTCGTGCCGTTCCTGTATTTCCTGTGGAAGTCGCTGACTCTGCGGATCGGCGACACATGGCCGATGTTCATGTGGCCGATCGGCTTTGCCGCGGTGGCGATCAACATCGTCAAACTTTCGGAGGAGGGCTGGCCGGCATGGATGATCCGCTCGACCGTCCGCTGGGCGCGGATCGCAGTCGCGAGCGGCGTCGCGATGGTCGTACTGATTTTCCTCTATTATGTCGCAGCACCCTGGAATTTTCTCGGCAGGGCCGACCCGATCGGGAGCGAGGCTGGGTACCAGCAGGTCGCGGTGCAGGTCGAGCATGAGCTGGCTGAAACCGGCGCAACCTGGATCGCCACCTCCGACTATCGCACCTATGCGATGATGCGATGGTTCTTCAGGGGGCGTGTTCCGGTCGTCCAGGTCAACGAGCGGGCCCGCTTCCTTGGCTTTCGGGATCCCGGCATGAACCTGATCGCAGCACATCCCGGCCTCTATGTCGTCCGCGGCCCGGACGATTCCGGCCTGCTCTGGGCCGGCACGACGGCGCGCCTCGCGCCGCTCGGCAATGTCATCCGGTCGTGGCGCGGCACCGTCATGGAGACCTACGCGATCAAGAAGCTGACGGGGTGGACGCCGGATCTGTCCCCGCCGCCGGACTCCCCCTTGTACCAGTGGCGATGGCTGGCCGGAGATCTCGACGCCGCGAGCTGCGCCTGAGCATCACTCCGCCTCCTCCTGCTTGCGCAGGAGATCCTTGGCGAGATCGGCGAGAGCCGGGCGCGGCAGGGCTGCAAACGGCATCGGCCGGGTCACGTCGATCGCGGCGAGGCCGAGCCGGGCCGTGAGCAGGCCGTTGAGCACACCTTCGCCAAGCCGCTGTGACAGCTTCGCGGCGATGCCATGACCCAGCACCTGCTGGATCAGGCTGTCGCTTGCCGCCATGCCGCCGGTGATGGCGAGATGAGCGATGACATGGCGCAACAGGCTGATCATGCCGAGCGCACCGGGGCGGCCGCCATAGAGCCGCGCCAGCTGCCGGATCATCCGCAAGCTGGCCACAAAGACAAACAGCACATCGATCAGTGCCCGTGGGCTGACCGCGGTCACGACTGAGACGCGTTGCGCTGCCAGCGAGACCAGACGCCTGGCTTCGACATCCAGCGGCGCCATCAGCTCGCGCTCGGCGAGCTTGATCATGTCGGCGCCATCGATGATGTCGTCGGCATGGCCGGTGAGCGCGGCGCGCGGACGCGCCAGCCGCGGATTAGCGTGGGCGATACGCAACAGCTCGGCCACCACGGCGCGGCTCTCGGTACGGTCGTCAGAAATCAGGACAGCAGCCGCGCGCTGATGCAGCTTCTCGATCGTGGCGAGGCGCACCAGGCCGTAGGTCTCGCGGCCGATCACGGCGGCAAGTGCGACCGCGGCGGCTGCGGCAAGGCTGGCGCCGACATAGCCGAGCGCCTCGCTGCGCGCGAACAGATCCTCGATCAGATGCGTGACCCCGAGGCCGAGGCCGAGCAAGACGAGGCCGGCGACCGATCCCCAAAACAGGGCGCCCCAGCGGAAGCCGCGCCGCGCGGGCAGGGCGAGTTCGACCGGGACGGGCAATTGCGCCGGGTCGGCTTCCGGCGTGATCTGAATCGTGCCGCGGCCGGGCCGAGCGGCGTCATCGGCATCGATGACAACGACGTCCGGATCGTCGAGCCGGAATGTCTGGGGACGGCGTGGCTTGGCGCGTTCGCTCATTGCAGCCGGTCTCCGATCAGGAACTGAAGGGCGCGGTCGAGACGAATATGGGGCAGCGCCGGCTCGCTGCCAGCCTCGCGCTCCAGCAGCGGCGGGCGGAAGCGCAGGAAGCGGAAATCGGTACCGTCGGCGCCGGCGCTCGACAGGCCGCGATAGGCGCCGCCCTTGAACAGCTCCTCGGCATCGGCGGGCAGCTCGCCCGGGAACGTCGCCACCTCGGTTTGTCCGTCGAAGATCTCGCCATTGGCGCTTTCGCCCGCCGCGGGGGTGCCGAGCAGGGACGGCAGCTTGTCGCGGCCACGCGCCACCAGCGCCTCCCGCGTCGCCCTGACAGCGGCGAGCGCCACCACGTCGATCTCGGCGCCGGTGCTCTCCGCCCGGGCGACCGCATGGTTGACGGCCCGCCGCAGCACGGCCTCGAGCCGATCATGGCTGGTGTGGTGCAGATGATCGGCCTTGGTGGCCGCGAACAGGATGCGGTCGATGCGCGGCCGGAACAGTGCCGACAGCACCGAGCTGCGCCCGACGCGGAAGCAATCGAGAATGCCGGTCAGCGCGGCTTCGAGATCATGCAACGCCTCCGGTCCGGCGTTGAAAGCCGCGAGCGCGTCGACCAGCACGATCTGGCGATCGAGCCGTGCGAAATGGTCGCGGAAGAACGGCCGGACGACGATATCCTTGTAGGACTCGTAGCGGCGCACCATCATGGCCCATAGCGAGCCATCCGGCGCACGGCCGTCCGCCGGCACGTCGAGCGGCGCAAAGGTCAGCGCCGGCGATGCTGCGAGATTGCCGGGCATCAGAAAACGCCCCGGCGGCAGCAGGCTCATCGCGAAGCGATCGTCCCGGCAGGCGCGCAGGTAGTCGGTAAACAGGCGTGCGGCCTCGAGCGTCGCCGGCTCGTCTTCACGACCTTCGGCCGAGAGCGTCGCCAGATGCGCGTGCCACGCTCCGGCCAAGTGCGACCTCGGCTCGCTGCGCGACAGCGCGAGGCTTTCGCGGGCCCAATGCTCGTAGCTCTTGTTGAGCAGCGGCAGGTCGAGCAGCCACTCGCCGGGATAGTCGACGATGTCGAGCGTGAGGGTCCGCTCCGCGCCGTTGCCGCGTTGAAATTCGATCACCAGCCGGAGCTCGCTGATGTCGACCGTCGAACTGGGCCAGCGCCGCTCGGCGACCAGCGCCCGCACATGGCTTTCATAGGCGAAGCGCGGCACACCATCGTCAGGTTGCGGTGCCAGAAAAGCGCGCGCGATGCGTCCAGAGGACAGCGCCTCGAACACCGGCATCCGGCCGCCGCGAATGAGGCCGTGAATCAGCGCCGTGATGAACACGGTCTTGCCGGCCCGTGACAATCCGGTGACGCCGAGCCGGATCGTCGGGTTGAAAAAACTCTCGCCATAATCGAGCATGGCACGGGCGGAGAGCCGCGCTTCCTCGACGATTTCGGAAAAAGACACCATGTGAAGGAAAGAATTCGCCAGTTGAAAAGCGCGTGAGCGATTTTTGACAGGTGGCGATGAAAAACGCTGAAATCAAGCTCACCTTTCCGCGGCATTTGCGGATAGAAACAGCGATTGAACGGATCGTTGACCTCTGGAAACCATAATCGTCCGGGCAAGTTTGTCTTGGCAAGCCAGCGCCAGGTTCCTCCATGACCGTATTCCAACTGAAACAGTTCGCCTCGACCTCCGTCCACGCCGCCGCCGGCGCGGTCCGCTGGAATTACGACAAGGTGGAGCTGATTGCCGACGGCATCGTGCATGCGGTCGGGATCAGCTTCGGCCTGGTTGCTGCGACCGTGCTCGTCGTGTTGACCTCCATCTACGCCAGCCCCGTCGATATCGTCGTGGTGTCGGTCTACGTCGCCGGCCTGCTGTCGATGTTGATTCTGTCGGCGACCTATAATCTGTGGCCGGTGTCGCCGACCAAATGGGTGCTGCGTCGGTTCGATCATTCGGCGATCTATGTGCTGATCGCCGCGACCTATACGCCGTTCATCGCGGCGCTGAAGGATACGCTGTTCTCGGCCGCGCTGCTGCTCGGCGTCTGGGGCGTCGCCATCTTCGGCATTGTGCTCAAGCTGCGTTGGCCGGGCAGGTTCGATACGCTGTCGATCGGGCTGTATCTGGCGCTCGGCTGGAGCGGCATCATGATGTACGACCGGGTGATCGCGGTCATGCCGACCTCGGTGCTCGCCTGCGTGCTTGCCGGCGGCATTCTGTACAGCCTCGGCGTGATCTTCCATTCCTGGCGGCGCTTGCGCTTTCAGAACGCGATCTGGCATGGTTTCGTCTTGCTGGGCGCCGGCTTCCATTATACCGCGGTGCTCGATCTGGTCTTGACATAGAAATTCCGCGAGGAGGGCTTTGCATGCAGGTGACCGGCAAGATCGTGGTGGTCACCGGCGGAGCCCGGGGCATCGGCAAGGCGCTGTGCGAGGCCTTTGCGCGGGCCGGTGCGGCCAAGGTAATCGTGGCCGACCTCGACGAGACTGCAGCGAAAGCGGTTGCCGAGAGCGTCGGGGGCGCGGCGTTCAAATGCGATGTCTCGCAGGAAGCCGACATCAGCCGTGTGATCGAGGAGACCGAGCGGCAGTTCGGCCCGATCGCGCTGTTCTGCTCCAACGCCGGCATCGGCGGCGGATTCGATCCGCTCGCGGTGAATGTCGGAGGCACGTCCGACGAGCCATGGGCGCGCAGCTGGGCGATCCATGTGATGGCGCATGTTTACGCGGCGCGGCACCTGATCCCGCGTTACAAGGCCCGCGGTGGCGGCTATTTCCTCAACACGATCTCGGCGGCTGGCCTGCTGTCGCAGGTCGGCAGCGCGCCTTATTCCACCACCAAGCACGCCGCGGTGGGATTCGCCGAGAATCTCGCGATCTCGCACAAGGCTGACAACATCAAGGTCTCGATCCTGTGCCCGCAGGGCGTCGACACCGACATGCTGCGGTCGATCCCGAAGGGCCCGCAATCCGGTGACGGCGATCTGACGCCCGAGCAGGTGGCGCAGGATGCGCTGAATGGGCTCGCTGAAGAGACATTTCTGATTTTGCCGCATCCGCAGGTGCTCGGCTATCTGCGCAAGAAGACCGAGAATTACGATCGCTGGCTCGGCGGCATGGCCAAGATCCAGGCCAAGATGCGCGAAGAGTTCGGTAAGTAGCTTCGCGATCATGGTCGTCGATGATCTGACAGCGACCCTTGACAAGCACACCGGCCTTGGCCGTGACGGCGTGGCCGGTCCTGATAGTTCAAGACACGACCTCGCATTCTCGCGGCGCCCGACGCCCGAGTGGTGGATCGAACACGTCCCTTCAACAGGCGAAGGGCGCAAGGAATGCCGGGTGATGGCCTCACCCATGGCCCGCCTGCGGAAAAAAATGCAGGCGGCAGGTACCACAGGATCAGCCGGATCAGCCCGGCATTCCCTGCGCGATGGTTTTCACGCTTATACACGCTCTCCCCGGTGTCCGGCTTGGTAGCCACCGTCGTCCGTACGATACGTCAGCATCGTCACGAACTTGGCGCCAGCATCGGGGCGCCAGGACCACGCGACTTCACGTCCGCGAACAGCATCGTTCGTCCGCACCTCCGAAGAGGCGCTGCGACGTCTCGCGGCCACCGCACCCCGCCTCGCGTGTCGTGACGATCGCGCGCAACGCCCCTTCGAATGAGGCGGGATGCGCGGGAACATCGATCTGATTTGCCCGACGAGGCAAGAGCAATCGCTGCGGCATCTCAACGCGACGGGCAGTTTTTACATCACACCCATGCGTGCGATGCCCGTCGGGCGCATTGCGTGCCCCGCAGCCGGTCACGACGTTGCCGAATCGAATCCGCCTTTGCATGCAGAACAGGCGGCAGGAGCTCCGATTCGCGTGGTCGGTCCGCATTGTCCGGTTTACGGCGCCGACGGGGCGGCCGAACCAAAAAAATGACTAATTAGTTCGTTCCGCGAGCGTCGACGGAGTCTGCAGATCGCTTCGAATCTGCATGTTGCGAATGCTCCTCATTGCCACATGAAATCTCCCCGGCTCGGCAAAATTTCCGCCGACCTTTGCCAGTCATCTGGTCACAAGGGGAGCGCGTTGGCTGCACATGCTGCGGACGATGTCGGGCGCACCCCGACGTTCTCGCGAGACCTGTGTATCTTTCGGCTTTCCGTGCAAACTCATTCACCCCACAAGACCGGCGCGTTCGCCGTGCGGACGAAGCGGCTGATGGTGACGCGATCACAGCGCGGGGTTACGCTCACGCTGGTTGAGGTGCTGCTGCTCACGGTCATGGTGGCCGATGCCGCGTCGGCGCAGCAGACCATCACGATCAAGCCGACGGATGTCGTTCCCGGGCGGGCCGATCGGCTGTTCTTCCGTCACGTCACCGCGCGCAGCATCTACTACAATGTCCCGCGCATCGCAAATGACAGCCGGATGCTGGCGATGCGCCAGGACCCGCGCAATGTGGGCGCGTTATTGCGTCCCGTGCCCGAGTCCGGGGCGCCGGCGCTCGCGGCTCCGGGCAAGTCCGGCGCGTCTCCGGGCAGCTTCACACTCAAATCCGCTGCGTTCCAGCCGGCGCGTGGTCTGAGCGCGCCGGTGGCGGGGCGTGACGTCACGCGCGGAGTGCAGCTGGCGGCAGCGCAACCCTCCTCGCCGCAAAATGCAGCACCAAATGGTGCAGCAGGGTCGGCCGAGCCCGTCGCGGTCTCGCAGGCCTTGCCGACCGTCGCTGCAACCCAGCCGGTCGGAGTGATCCGCAACCGCGACGTCTTGCCCGATCGCAACCTCGCCACGGTGACGCCGCAACCGGTGGCGGCCGACGCCAAACCTTATGATCCGACCGGCGTGACGGTCGGATCCTTCCTCGTGAAGCCGGCGGTGGAGATCTTGGCCGGCTATGACAGCAATCCGACAAGGCGAGCCCGGGCAGCCGGATCGCCGGTGGCCATCGTGGCAACCGACGTCGCGGTCCGCTCGCAATGGGAGCGGCATCAGCTCAACGCCGATTTCCGCGGCGCCTATACCGATGACACCAATGTCCGCGGCATCAGCCATCCGACCTTCGAGGCGCGGGCCCAAGGGCGATATGACGTCATCGAGGGGACGGCGATCACCGGCGAGGCCCGGTTCGTCAACGATGCCTTGACGATCCCGGGACTGCTCAAGCTGCCGCGCGTCACCAGCTTCGGTGGCAGCGCGGGCGTTCTGCAGAAGCTCGGTTCGAGCGAGATCGCGTTCAAGGGGGCGCTCGATCGGGTCGTCTTCAACGACGCAATGATCACGACCAACATCCCGTTGCGGACACAGGACCGCAACTACACTCAACCAGGTGTGCAAGTCCGCGTGACCTATGTGCTGACGCCGAACATCTCACCCTTCGTCGATATGAGCTTCGACCGCCGCAATCACGATCTGCAAGTCGATTTCAACGGCCAGCGGCGCGATTCGACCGGTATTGCGGCGCGCGCGGGTGCTGTCGTCAACATGGGATCGCTGACCGGCGAGGCTTCGGTCGGCTATCTCACGCGCCGCATGGACTCGCCGGCGATGCCGAACATCAACGGCGTGATCGCGGATGCGACCCTGGCCTGGGCGGCGACCGATACGACGACGTTCGTGCTGGTGGCGCGGTCGCAGGCCTCGGAGACGCCGGCAATGAACGTCTCGGGCATCCTGTCGCGGGACGTGATCCTGCAGGTCGACCATCAGTTCGAGCCGTGGCTGATCGGCACCCTGCGCGGCGGCTACGGCCAGGATCAGTTCGTCGGCATCGGCCGGACCGATCAGCGGACCTTCCTGGCGGCCGGCGGCACCTACAAGATGAACCGCAACATCCAGCTCAAGAGCGAGGTCCGCACCGAATGGACGCGCTCCAATATCGTCATGAACAACTTCATGGCCGTGGTCGGCGTCGTCGGCGTGCGCTTCCAGTACTGATGGCGGCGTCGGGCCCGCGTGAAGGCGTCTGACCAACAGTCGCGCGGTCGTCCCGCGCTAACCGAAACGCGTGGCGCGCAAGCCGGCTTCCTCTGCAAGAGGGCCGTCGTGATCAGCCTATATCGTTGAGCAGGGCGAGCTCCCGTCGCGATTTTGGCGGGGCGGACGCAAGAAAAAGCCCCGCAGGGGGGCGGGGCCTGAAGGCAATGCATGTCCGGCGGATGGGGGGAGGCCGGGGCAGATCATGCGGTGGGGTGAGGTTAAGTCCCAACGCGTGACCGTCATCCCCGGCCGGGTCGGCATGCGGCTGGTTGCGGCCTTGTTATCGTTTATCTGGCCCGCGCCGCCGGGCAGGCGGCGCGGAGCGCAGTGGCCTTATTGCTCGAGCGCGGCAAGTGCGGCGTTGCCGACCTGCTGTGCCTCGGCCCAGGCGGCCTGTGTCGCCTGCTGCGCAGCGGTGTAGCCGGCCTGGATCTGCTGCTGGGCCGCCGCCCGCAGCGCCTGCTCCTGCTGCTCGCCGCTTTCGCGCGCCTGGGTCAGGGCTTGATTGTCGGCGTTCAGGGTCGCGTTGGCCTGGTTGAAGGCGTTCGCGGTGGTCTGCGCCTTGGCGTTCGCAGCCGCCAGCGCGGCCTGGTTGGCGGCGTTGTTGGCGCGTTCAACCTGCTCGGCCGCCTCCTGCGCATCCTGCTTGGCCTGCTGCGCAGCCTGCCGCGCCTGCTCCAGCGCCTGCCGGTCCGCATTCACTTTCTGCTCGGCCGCCTCGACCGCCGCATCGAGCGCGCCGATCTTCTGGTTCAGCGCGGCCTCGACCGTCTTCTGGTTCTGGGTCGCGGCGGCCTGCGCGGCCTGGGTCTTCTGCTGCGCCACCGCGCGGGCCTGCTCGCCAGTCTTGAGCGCAGCCTGCAGCGCGGCCTGCTCGGCGGCTTCCTTGGCCTCCTGGTTCTGCTGGTTGTTGTTGGCCTTGCCGTTGCCGTTATTGGCCGCGGCTCCGCCATTGTTGGCAGCGGCTCCGCCATTGTTGGCCGCAGCGCCGCCATTGTTGGCGTTGCCTGCAGCCTGGCCGGCCTGCTGGGCGGCCTTGCCGGCCGCCTCGGCGGTCTCGCGCGCCGTATCCTTGGCGGCGTTCGCGGCCTCCTTGGCCTCGTTGGAGACGTCGATATCCTTGTCGAGCTTCTGGAAGGCGGCCTGCAGCGTCGCCGAGGCCGCAGTCAGCTTCGCGGCAGCTGCGGTGGCAGCAGCCTGATTGGCTGCGGTCGGATTTTTCTCCGCCTGTTCCTGCGCCTCGATCGCCGCGCCGCGCGCGTTTTGCTCGGCCTGGCGTGCGACGTCGATCGCCTTGCGATCGGCGGCGACTTGAGCTTCGGCGGTGGCTGCGGTCTGCGCGGCAGCTTGCGCCGCGGCGTTGGCCTTGGCGACGGCGTCGTTGCTGCTCGATCCGGCTGCGGCCTTGGCGGGGGTTGCCGCGGCTGCCGCCGGGGCGGCGGTCGTCTTCGCGACGGCGACCGTCGTGGTTGTCGTCGACGAGGTCGCTGCCGGCTTGGCGGCCGCAGCCGTCGTGCTCGTGGCGGTCGCGACTGCCGTCTTCGTGGTGGTGGCCGCCGCTGTTCCGGTCGTTGCAGCGCCCTTCGTTGCAGTGCCGGTCGTCGCCGCGGCCGTCGTGGCGGCTGCGGGCTTGGCGGCGGCGGTGCCGAAGCCGGATCCGGTGCCGTTGCCGGTCGCTGTCGCCGTTGCGGTCGCGGCGCCGTTCTTGGCGGTCGCCGTCGTGGTGTTCGTGGTCCCGGCGGTGCCTGTGGTGGCAACTGCGACCGTTGTCTTGGCCGCGTTCGCGGCCGTTGCCGCCGTGGCGGCCGTGGTCGCGGCCTTGCTGGCTGCGGCATTGGCCGCCGCCTTTGCAGCCGCGTTTGCGGCGGCCTTGGCCGCAGCGTCGGCTGCAGCCTTCGCGGCCTGCTTTGCAGCCGCATCCTGCGCCGCCTTGGCGGCGGCAGCGGCCGCAGATTTGGCGGCGGCATCCTGGGCCGCCTTCGCGGCGGCGGTCGCAGCGGCCTTGGCGGCTGCGTCCTGCGCCGCCTTCGTCGTGGCTGAGGTCGCGAGCGCGGTCGTCATCGCCGCCTGGGCGCTGGCGTCACGCGGCAGCGTGGTCACGGCCAGGGCGGCCATGAGAGCCAGCACGCTGGCGTGCCGATAGAGGTCCTTCCTCGATGATGCGGTTTGAATGTTCTTATCCATCATCAGCTCAACTCCATTGGTACGCTGGATCAGATGACGGAACCTTTTGGTAATGATTTTGGTTTGCAGAATGGTCGGACCTTGCAACCAACATGGCGGCTGTCTGCCAGCTGACGGCAGGATTTCGCGGCCTTTGCGGCAGCGGCGCTGCGGCGAGATGGCGCGGCGCGTCGGAAAGCTTTCGAAACAATCGCTTGTCGGGCGAAAGCGAGCATCACGGTTGCGGCCCGATCATGCGCATTCGGCGGCAGACCACGCGGCCGACATCCGCGTTGAGGCGAATTGTCGCAAGGTCGATATCTTGACTCTTTGTCCGCTGTTCGAACCGCGTGTCAGCTCTTCTGCGCGTAGAGCAGCGGGACGGCGGAATCCACCATCACCTCGACGAGGCTGGGGCCGTCATGGGCGAGGCTGCGCGCGAGGGCAGCCGGAAGCTCCGCCGAGCGGCTGACGCGGACCGCGTCGCAGCCCATGCCCTCGGCGAGCTTGACGAAATCGAGCCCCGGCAATTCAAGCCCGGGGACGTTGCGTACCTGCATGACCTGGCTGAACGAGCGCATCGCGCCGTAACCGGAATTGTTGATCACAACCACTGTCATCGGCAGCCGGCGCTGTGCCGCGGTCCATAGCGCCTGCAGCGAGTACATCGCCGAGCCATCGCCGATCAGGCAGACAATGCGGTCTTTCGGCCGCCCAAGCGCCATGCCGACCGCCGCCGGCAGGCTGTAGCCGAGGCCGCCGCTCGACATCGTGTAGAACGAATCCGCGCCGGGCATCGGCATGAATTTGTGCATCAACGGCCGATGCGAGGGGATCTCCTCGACCAGTGCGGCGCCGGCGGGCAGCGCCTGCCCCAGCGTGTGCAGCAGGTAGTCGACTGGAATCGGATCGGATGGCTTGGGGGCCTCGGGCAGCACGCGGCCCTGCGGCGCGGCGCGCCCGGTCTCGGGCAGGAGCTCGAGCAGCAGCGACAGCGCCGGCCGCATCGTCGCGATGATGCTGGTGCCGATCGGCGGCACAGCCGCGCCTTCGGCGTCGTCGGTGATCTGATAGATCGCCGTGGCGCCGTCGAAGATCGCGGCATGGCCCTCGACATGGAAGGTGAAGACCGGCGCGCCGATCACGACCACGAGGTCATGCGGCTTGAGCGCGTCCGACAATTGCCCGGGCGAGGCGTGCAGGAAACCCTGGAACAGCGGATGCCGCTCGGGGAACGAGCAGCGGGCCGAGAACGGGCTGACCCAGACGCCGGCTTTCGCCCTCTCGGCGAGCTGCACCATCAGCCCGACGCAGCCGGCGCGATCGATGCCGGGGCCGACGACGAGCGCCGGGGTCTTCGCCGCCGCGAGCGCGCTTGCCAGCTCCTCGATCGCGGCGCGGTCGGGGCCGAACTCGCGGCTGACCTTGCGCGCCGACACCTTCTCTGCCGGATGCATCCAGTCGTCGATCGGGATCGAGACGAAGGTCGGGCCGCAGGGCGGCTGCATCGCGGTGTAGTAGGCACGTGCAATGGCGCCCGGCACGTCCGCGGGCCGCGCCGGCTCGACGCTGTATTTGACGTAAGGGCGCGGAAACTCGCTGGCGCGCTCGGCATAGAGGAACGCCTGCAGCGGCAGGATCGCGCGCGCCTGCTGGCCGGCGGTGATCACCAGCGGCGTCTGGTTGCGATGCGCGGTGTAGATGTTGCCGAGCGCATTGCCGACGCCGGCGGCCGAATGCAGATTGACGAAGGCGGCATTGCGCGTCGCCTGCGCATAGCCGTCGGCCATGCCGACGACGGAGGCCTCCTGCAGGCCGAGCACGTAGTCGATGTCATCGGGCCAGTCGCTGAGAAACGGCAGCTCGGTCGAGCCGGGATTGCCGAACACCTTCTTGATTCCGAAGGCGCGCAGCAGGTCGAACGTCGCCTGCTTGACGGTGACGGGCTTGGTCGTCGTCTTGTTTGTCTTTGCCAAAGGCGTTTCCTCGATTGCCGTGTTTGCGAGGAACGAAGCGACGAAGCAATCCAGGGTCTCCGCGGAACTCTGGATTGCTTCGCTTCGCTCGCAATGACGAGACCTATGTCACCACACCGCCGTGCCCTTCATCGTCGGCTGCCGCTCGGCGTTGGCGATCCACAGCTCCAGGCCGCCATCCTTGTCGTTGGCGTTGACGGAGAATTCGCCGCCCTCGAACAGCGGCTGCACGCCGCGATAGGCGAACTTGGCCGGCGGCTTGCCCTTCAGCCTGGCGGCGAATTCCACCAGCAGCGCGGCCTGCAGCGGGCCGTGGAAGATCAGCCCCGGATAGCTCTCGACCTTGGTGACGTAGTCGCGGTCATAGTGGATCCGATGGCCGTTGAAGGTCAGCGCCGAGTAGCGGAACAGCAGCACGGGATCGGAGATGTGGCTCTCGCTGTGCTGCGCCACCGGTGGCGGCGGGGGTGCCTTGGGCGAGGCAGGCTGCGCGCCGCCCATGTCGCGGTAGACGATGTCCTGGCGCTCGCGGATCGCTGTGCCGCGCGGCGTCGAGACGACATGCTCGACGGTGACAAAGCAGAGCTGTCCGGTCGAGCCGTTCTTCAGGCTGACATCCGTGATCGTCGAGACGCGGGTGGCGACGTCGCCGACGCGCAGGGGATCGATGAACTGCACCTCGCCGCCGGCCCACATCCTCCGCGGCAGCGGCACCGGCGGCAGGAAGCCGCCGCGGGTCGGGTGGCCGTCGGGACCGAGCTGGTCATGTGGAAACACCGGCTGGCCCAGGCACCAATGCACCGTGAAGGGGGCGAGCTCGCCGTTCGCGGGCGCGCCAATGTCCTGGAACAGCGTGGCGCGCAGCCCCTTGGTGAGCTGCGCGGTGACGATATCTGTCGCCTCGGCGCTGCGGCCGATCCATTGCCGGAGGTGATCGAGATCGAGCGCATCCGTCATGATCATCCCTTTCGTTGATGCGGCGAGGCCGCCTCGCCGATCCCCGGCACGGCGCCATAATGCCTGTCATCGCCGACGACGATCGCCGCCGGCGCCGGATAGGAGACGACGCCGTTCGGCGTGTTGACTTCGATCCGGCGCAGATGCGGATGCACTGCGAGGTCCGCCATGCTGTTGACCTCGGCAAACGCGATATCGGCTGCGGCGAGCTTGGCCAGCAGCTCGGCACGCGTCAGCGCTGCGAAGCGCTCCGCCACGATGCCATCCGTCAGCGCGCGGTTGCGCACGCGCGCGACCATGTCGGCGAAGCGCGGATCGTCGGGCAGGCCGGGCTGATCGAGCACCTTGGCGCACAGCGTCTTCCACTCGCGCTCGCTCTGGATCGAGATCAGGATGTCCTTGCCGTCCTGCGAGGTGAACACGCCATAGGGCGCGATCGAGGGATGGGCGAGGCCGATGCGCTTCGGCGCATTGCCGGCTTCGGCATTGAGCAGCGGCACCGTCAGCCAGTCGGCCATGACGTCGAACATCGAGATCCGGATGTCGGCGCCTTCGCCGGTGCGGCCGCGCTTGATCAGCGCCTCCAGGATCGCGGCATGCGCGGTCGCGCCGGTGGCAACATCGACGATGGACATGCCGACCCGCGACGGACCGTCCGGACCGCCGGTGATCGAGGCCAGCCCGCTCTCGGCCTGGATCAGGAGATCATAGGCCTTGCGGTCGGCATAAGGGCCCGAGTCGCCATAACCTGTGATCGTGCAGCAGATCAGCTTCGGATAATCCTTGCGCAGCCGCTCGCGGGCGAACCCCATTCGGTCCATCGAGCCGGGCTTGAGGTTCTGCAACAGCACGTCGGCGCTTGCGATCAGCCTCTCCAGCTCGGCGCGGCCGTCCGGCTTGGCGAGATCGACGACCAGGGAATCCTTGCCGCGGTTGAGCCAGACGAAGTAGCTGCTCTGGCCCTTGGCGGCGGCGTCATAGCCGCGGGCGAAGTCACCCTCGGGCCGTTCGATCTTGATGACATGGGCGCCGGCATCCGCCAGGCGCGACGAGCAGAACGGCGCGGCCACCGCCTGCTCGACGGCGACGACGGTGATCCCTTCAAGCGGCAGCATCGCAGGACCTCAGTACGACCTGGGCATGCCGAGCACGTGCTCGGCGACGTAGGACAGGATCAGGTTGGTCGAGATCGGCGCCACCTGATACAGCCGCGTCTCGCGGAATTTGCGCTCGACGTCGTACTCCTCGGCGAAGCCGAAGCCGCCATGGGTCTGGATGCAGGCATTGGCCGCCTCGAATGACGCATCCGCCGCGAGCATCTTGGCCATGTTGGCCTCGGCGCCGCAATCTTGCCCGGCCTCGTATTTGCGGGTGGCTTCCTTGACCATCAGCTCGGCCGCGCGCATCGACGCATAGGCCCTGGCGATCGGAAACTGGATGCCTTGATTCTGGCCGATCGGACGGCCGAACACGACGCGCTCCTTGGCGTAAGCCGTCGCCTTGGCGATGAACCATTTCGCATCACCGACGCATTCGGCAGCGATCAGGATCCGCTCGGCGTTCATGCCGGAGAGGATGTAGCGGAAGCCCTTGCCTTCCTCGCCGATCAAATTCTCCGCCGGCACCCGCATGTCGGTGAAGAACACTTCCGTCGTGGCGTGGTTCATCATCGTCCGGATCGGGCGGATGGTGAGCCCGGCCTTTTTGGCCTCGCGCATGTCGACGATGAAGACCGAGAGACCGTCGGTGCGCTTCTGCGCCTGGTCCTTCGGCGTGGTGCGCGCGAGCAGGATCATCAGGTCGGAATATTCGGCGCGGCTGGTCCAGATCTTCTGGCCGTTGACGATGTAGCTGTCGCCGTCGCGCTTGGCGAAGGTCTTCAGCGAGGAGGTGTCGGTGCCCGAGGTCGGCTCGGTGACGCCGAACGCCTGCAGCCGCAATTCGCCGCTCGCGACCTTCGGCAGCCACTTCGCCTTCTGCTCGGCCGAGCCATGCCGCAGCACGGTGCCCATCGTGTACATCTGGGCGTGGCAGCCGCCGCCATTGCAGCCGGCGCGCTGGATCTCCTCGAGGATCGCGGCCGCGGCCGAAAGTTTGAGACCGGCGCCGCCATATTCCTCGGGGATCAGCACGGAGAGATAGCCGGCCTGCGTCAGCGCATCGACGAACGCCGACGGATAGGCCATCTCGCGATCCAGCTTGCGCCAATATTCACCGGGAAACTGGGCGCAGAGTTTCGCCACTGCGTCGCGGATGTCTGCGTAATCGTCGTGCTGATGCTGTTCTGTCATTCCTTGCTCCGCGGGCCGTGATCACACGTCCCGCGGTCTCCCTCTGCGTGTTGATGATAGCCTATGACGAAGCGTGCGGTGCTTGGCAAGCTTGGAATGCCAGCGTTGCGGCTGGTCAGCCTTGCCTGCTGCAACATATGAAAGGTGCGTGGCAACCATGGTCTAGCTGACCGGATAGCCGAGATGGCCGCGGAAGCGGTTCTTCAGGAACACGCCATCGCGCGGCGGAAGCGCGCGGTCGAAATGATCGGTGGAGATCACGACGCGCGCAAAATGCGGTCCTGCGCGGTCGTGCAGCTTCGGCCGGAAGGCGTCGAGCGCAACCAGATCGGCGATCGTGCTCACCGAGGGAAAGCCCGCGCCCGAGGCGATCAGCTCCAGCCTGGTGCCGAGCCCGGAATGGCTCATCTGCATGCCGGTCTCGCCGAAATGCGCATTGTCGAGCACGATGATCGACAGATTGCTGGGCTTCTTCGCCGCCGCGGTCGCGAGGCTGCCGAGCCCCATCAGCTGCTCGCCGTCGCCGGTGATGACGGCCACCGGCCGCGACGGTTGCGCCAGCGCGAGGCCCAGTCCCATCATGGCCGCGCCGCCCATCGCACCCCAGAGATAGAAATTCGCCGGATGATCGCCGGCGGCAAACACGTCGTAGGAGGACGAGCCGAGGCCGCTGACCACCAGGAGGTCGCCGCGATCCTGCAGCAGCGCCTGCACGGCGGCGCGACGGTCGAGCGCTGTGTTCATCTCTTGCCCTCCGTCCACTTCTTGGCGCCGATCATGCGCTGGGAGATCAGCACGGCAATGGGCTGATCGCTGTCGAAGGCGAGTCTTGCGGCTGCGGCCGCCATCTCACCGGCGTCGTGGGGCCGCTCCAGCCGGAACACGGTGACTCCCATGATGTCGAACGCGGCCGGCGTGGCCTTGCCCATCGGCACCTGCCACGGATTGAACTCGGCCCATTCGCCGCGCATGGTCACGAAGGTGAGGAACGGGAACCGGCAGCTCGAAAGCAGCGACAGCATGTTGACGCAATTGCCGACTCCGCTCGACTGCATCAGGAGCACCGCGCGCTGGCCGCCAAGCCAGGCGCCCGCGGAGAACGCCACGCCTTCCTCCTCGGTGGTCAGGACAATGGTGGCGATCGCGGGATCGTCATGCGCCAGGCGAATGAGGCGGGAATGGCCGGCGTCGGGCACGTAGCAGAGCTGCCGGACATCGGCCGCCTTCAGCGCCTCGTAGATTGCGAGCGGCCAGTCGGGACCTGTCGTCGGCGTGTCGGAAGCGGCCATGGCGTCCTGCGGTTCATGCGCACCAATGGTGCAGCGGATGATTTAGCCAGAAACGAACGCGGAAGCCCATTGAATCTCGTTCACCCGGCCATGCCGGATTCTTATAGGGAGCCGGGGCCTCATGGTTCGAGACGCCGCTACGCGGCTCCTCGTCATGAGGGGCGCCGTCGTCCAATAGGCGGAACTCCAAACCCTCATGGTGAGGAGCGCCGCGCGAGAGGCGGGCCAACACAAACAGTAATGCTGGCGGCGCGTCTCGAGGCCGCTGTCCCGGGCCTCGCCCTTCGCGACGCCCGCCTGTGCGCGGGCTCCTCCGGGGGGAGGGGCGGAAGCGCTCACCCCGGGATGCGCACCGGCAGCGACTCATAGCCGCGGACGAAGCTGGAATAGACCCGCTTCGGCTCGCCGACCACCTCGATGCGGTCGAAGCGCTTCAGGATCTCCTGCCAGACGATGCGCAGCTGCAGTTCGGCCAGCCGCATCCCGACGCAGCGATGGATGCCGAAGCCGAAGGAGAGGTGGATGCGTGGCCGTTTGCGGTCGATGATGAAGGCGTCGGGATCATCGATCACCTCCTCGTCGCGGTTGCCCGAGACGTACCACATCACGACACGGTCGCCCTTCCTGATCTTCTGGCCGCCGAGTTCGGTATCGACCAGCGCGGTGCGCCGCATATGCGCCAGCGGCGTCTGCCAGCGGATCACCTCGGGCACCATGGTGTCGATCAAAGCCGGATTGTCGCGCAGCTTCTGATACTCGGCCGGGTTCTCGTGCAGCGCCAGCACCGAGGCGGTCATGGTGTTGCGCGTGGTGTCGTTGCCGCCGACGATGAGCAGGATCAGGTTGCCCATCAGATTGTCCGGCGTCATGTGCCGCGTTGCCTCGCTGTGCGCCATCATCGAGATCAGGTCGCGGCCGGGAGTGGCCTGGCGTTCCTTCCACATCCGGCCGAAGGTCTCGGCGCAGTCGGCGAGCTCGCGGCGGCGCTCGTCCTCCGACGACACGATGCCGCTCTTGGGCAGCGCGGTGGACACGTCGGACCAGCGCGTCAGCTTGCGCCGCTCCTCGAACGGGAAGTCGAACAGGGTCGCGAGCATCTGCGTCGTCAGCTCGATCGAGACCTTCTCGACCCAGTTGAAGGTCTCGTTGCGCGGCAGCGAATCCAGCACCTTGGCCGAGCGCTGCCGGATCAGCACCGCCATCTCGTCGAGATGATCCGGCGTGAACATCGGCGACACCGTCTTGCGCTGCTCGCCATGGCGGGGCTCGTCCATCGCGATGAAGCTCGGCCATTCATAGCCGGGCGGCACGTCGCGGATCATGATGCCGCCATTGCTGACATCGGAGGAGAATATCGCGTGGTTGGTGTCGACATGCATGATGTCGTGGTAGCGCGTGACGGACCAATAAGGCTCGATCGGCGCCTTGGTGCAGTAATGCACCGGCGCCTCCTTGCGCAGCCGCTCGAACCAGGGCCAGATCGTGTCGCTTTGGAACAGGCGCGGGGCTCCTGGATGGAAATCCTCGATCGGCGTTGAATAGGCCTCCAGCCGCGCCTGGCGCAGCAGATCGGCATGGTCGGAACGAAGCGCGGCCTGGGCGGTCATGGGGTGGTCCTTTTCTGGAGAAATGCTCCAAACCTCAACAATGCATCAAGAATGCCTGCCGTCCGTCCTTGCGAGCGAGGCAATCCGGGGCCGGAAAAGGGCCCGGATTGCTTCCGCCGTCGCCCGTTGGGCCATGGCGGACACGTCGTCGCCTTCGGCTCCTCATGTTGACGGACATTCGTGGATCGTCATCGTTTCAAATCGTCGAGTTGACTCTAGGCCGCAATCCTGACCGGCAATGTCTCGTATCCCTTGACGAAGCTGGAATAGACCCGCTTGGGTTCGTCCATCACGTCGATATGATCGAAGCGCTTCAGGATCTCTTCCCAGATGATCTTGAGCTGCAGCTCGGCAAGCCGCAGCCCGACGCAGCGGTGGATGCCGAAGCCGAATGACAGATGCTGCCGCGGACGGGCGCGATCGATGATGAAGTCGTAGGGACGCGCGATGGCGGTCTCGTCGCGGTTGCCCGAGACGTACCACATCACCACCTTGTCGCCCTTTTTGATCTGCTTGCCGCGGAACTCGATGTCTTCGAGCGCCGTGCGGCGCATATGGGCCAGCGGGGTCTGCCAGCGGATCACTTCGGGCACGAAGCTGTCGATGAGGGCCGGGTTGTCCTTCAGCTTGCGGTACTGATCGGGATTCTGGCTGAGCGCATAGATGCTGCCGGACATGGTGTTGCGCGTGGTGTCGTTGCCGCCGACGATCAGCAATACGAGATTGCCGAGGAAATTCTTCGGGTCCATGTTCCGCGTCGCGTCGCTATGCGCCATCATGGACAACAGGTCACTCTTCGGCGGCTGGTTCTGCCGCTCCTGCCAGAGCCGTGCGAAATAGCGGGCGCACTCCATCAGTTCGGCCTGGCGCTCGTCCTCGGTGGCGACCAGCCCGTCCGGTCCGGGGATCGTGGTCGTGATGTCCGACCAGCGCGTCAGCTTGCGGCGATCCTCCCAGGGGAAGTCGAACAGCACCGCCAGCATCTGCGTGGTCAGCTCGATCGACACGCGATCGACCCAGTCGAACACTTCGCCGCGGGGCAGATTGTCCAGGCACTCGGCGGAGCGCTTGCGGATGTTGATCGCGAGCTCGTCGAGATGCGTCGGCGTGAACATCGGCGCCACCGTCTTGCGCTGGGCGGCGTGGCGCGGCGGGTCCATCGCGATGAAGCTCTCGCGGCGCAGCTCCGGATCGATGTCGCGGATGGTGATGCCGCCCAGCGCCGAGGCCGACGAGAACACGGCGTGATTGGTCTCGATCTCCATGATGTCGTCGTAGCGGGTAATCGACCAATACGGACCGAACATCGAGTCCCTGCAGTAATGCACGGGATCTTCGCGGCGCAGCCGGTCGAAATAGGGCCAGTGCGTGTCGCTGCGGAACAGCTCGGGATTGCCGGGATCGAACGCGTCGAGCGGCAGCGACGCGGCGCGGCGACTGGCTTCGTCGATGGCGCGCTCGCCTGTCGCGACAGGCCTGCGGATGTCGGCCGTAATGGTCGTCCCGAGCATGGATGTCTCCTCCTGGCCGGATTCTTGATGTCCGACGATATTGGGCGCGATTACATCCTGCCCGGGCGCGCTGGGCAAGCGGGGAGTTTGACGGAGGCCCCAAGGAGGGATCTTGCGCTGCGGCGCTGCTGTTTCCTGGACGCCGGGCGTGACAAGCGCCACGTCACGGAATATGGCTACGCCGATTTGTTGCAAAGCAGAAGATGAGCAGGAGGCCGCCGTCATGATCGCCAACGCGCAACGCATGTTCAATTTCGACCTCGGCGAGACCGCCGATGCGATCCGCGACACGGTGGCCGGTTTTTCGCAAAACGAAATCGCCCCGCGCGCGGCCGAGATCGACCGCTCCAACCAGTTTCCGCGCGACCTCTGGCCCAAGATCGGCGAACTCGGGCTGCACGGCATCACGGTCGAGGAGCAGTATGGTGGTGCCGGCCTGGGCTATCTCGAGCACTGCATCGCCATGGAGGAGATCTCGCGCGCCTCGGCGTCGGTCGGCCTGTCCTACGGCGCCCACTCCAATCTCTGCGTCAATCAGATCCGCCGCAACGGCAACGAAGCGCAGAAGCGCAAATATCTGCCCAAGCTGATCTCCGGCGAGCATGTCGGCTCGCTGGCGATGTCGGAGCCGCAGGCCGGCTCCGACGTGGTGTCGATGAAGACCCGCGCCGACAAGCGCGGCGACCGCTTCGTGCTCAACGGCAACAAGATGTGGATCACCAACGGTCCCGTGGCGGAGACGCTGGTGGTCTATGCCAAGACCGATCCGCAAGGTGGGCCGCGCGGCATCACCGCCTTCATCATCGAGAAGGGCATGAAGGGGTTCTCCACGGCGCAGAAGCTCGACAAGCTCGGCATGCGCGGTTCGGATACTTGCGAGCTGGTGTTCGAGGACTGCGAGGTGCCGGAGGAGAACGTGCTCGGGCAGGTCGGCCGCGGCGTCAACGTGCTGATGTCAGGGCTCGACTACGAGCGCGCGGTGCTGGCGGCAGGTCCCCTCGGCATCATGCAGGCCTGCATGGACGTGGTCCTGCCCTACGTGCATGAGCGCAAGCAGTTCGGCCAGCCGATCGGCACCTTCCAGCTGGTCCAGGGCAAGGTCGCCGACATGTATACGACGATGAATGCCGCGCGCGCCTATGTCTATGCAGTCGCCAAAGCCTGTGATCGCGGCGAGACCACGCGCGAGGACGCCGCTGGCGCCATTCTGTTTGCTGCAGAGAAGGCGACGCAATGTGCGCTCGACGCGATCCAGCTGCTGGGCGGCAATGGCTATATCAACGACTATCCGACCGGTCGGCTGCTGCGGGACGCCAAGCTGTACGAGATCGGCGCCGGCACCAGCGAAATCCGCCGCATGCTGATCGGGCGGGAATTGTTCGACAAGACGTCATAAGCCGCCGGCCCGCCGGAAACGACTGCGGGCGCTGCGTCCAGCCATCGGCTGGGCTGCAGATATTTATTCGCGCGTCGCCCCGGCCGGTGTTTTTTTCCGGCCGACTTGCGTACAAAATGCGTCACCAAACCTCGAACCTCGGATTCGCCGCGGCGACGAATCTCCGAGGTATTTTGCTGTCATTGCGTGTGTCGGAGGCGTGAGCCGTGAACCAGATGAGTTTCGTTCCGCAGCAGCCTCCGCCGCTTCCGCCGCTCTCAGTCACTTTCTCCGGCGCGCGCAGCGAGTTCTTTCGACTGGTCAGCCGCGGTGCGGCCATCGAACTGATTACGCTGGGGTTCTACCGGTTCTGGCTGGCCACCGACATTCGCCGGCACCTGTGGGTCAACACATCGGTCGACGGCGATTCCGCCGAATATACCGGTCGCGGCAAAGAGCTCCTGATCGGCTTCCTGTTCGCGATGGCGATCCTGGTCCCGATCTACCTTGCCTACTTTCTCGTCACTGTGGAGGCCGAGCGTTACGAGGGCTTCGCCAGCATTCCGCTGCTGATCTCGTTCTACGCGTTCGGCCAGTTCGCGATCTATCGCGCGCGCCGCTACCGCCTGACGCGCACGGTGTGGCGCGGCGTGCGGTTCTGGATGGATGGCTCGGGCTGGGCCTATGCCGGGCGCGCGATGCTGTGGACGCTGCTGGCCGTGCTGACGCTCGGGCTGGCGTGGCCGTGGCGGGCGGCTGCGCTCGAACGCTACAAGATGCGGCATTCGCATTATGGCGATCTGCGCGGTGATTTCGAAGGACGCGGTTGGGAGTTCTTCAAGCGAGCCTGGTATCTGTGGCTGATTGCGCCATTCGCGATCGTGCTGTTTCCGCTGTTGCCCTTCGTCTATGCGCAGTTCAAGGCCGTGGAGTGGCGCTGGTGGCTGTCGGGCATCCGGTTCGGCGGCGTGCGCCTGGAATCGAGCCTTCCCGTGAATGCGTTCCACGGCCTCTATTGGAAGGTGATCTGCTGGTTCATTCTCCTGTCGCTTGTCTACCTGGTCTATCTGGGCGCCGTGCTGGCGCTGGGCACGAGCCTGCTCGGGCTGGGAAAAGACGGTCTGCCCCAGGCCCAGGCGCTGGCCACTCAGATGCTCCTGGTGGTCGCGATGGTGCCTGGCTACATCGCGCTGATCCTGGCGGTCAACGTCGTGATGCGGCTGTATCTGGTGCGCGACATGTGGGCGGTCGCGCTGGACTCGGTTCTGGTGTATGGCATCGAGGCCATGGCGAACGTCGTCGCCAAGGGCGATCTGGCCAGTGCGCTGGGCGAAGGGTTTGCCGATGGGCTCGACGTCGCCGGCTTCTGATCCTGAGCCCGCCCCCGCTTATGGTGCCGCCGACGGCACGCCGGCTGGGCAGGACGCTGCTCCGCCGGGCGGCCCTGCGACCTATTTCGACGGACTGTCGAACCGCCGTCAAACCGTCATCCTCGGCTTGGCCAACCAGCTGGTGTTGCGGAGCCCCGACAATTTCGTGTCCTGGCCTTACGAGGATATCCGCAGGGTCGATGGTCCAAGCGGCACGCTGCGGGTCAGTTGCCTGTCGGCGTCGCCGCTGGCCCGCCTCGAAATCCGCGACCCGGCGCTGGCGGCGGAGCTGTGCGCGCGCTGCAGCCGAATCGACGAGAACCGGATCACCCGTGGGACCATCGCGCGCATTGTCGGCTGGTCGCTGGCGGCCGCGGCCTCGATCGTCGCGGTGGTTCTGGTGGTGCTGCCCTTTGCAGCCGACCGGCTGACACCCCTGGTGCCGCCGAGGATGGAGCGGCATCTCGGCGAGGCGGCCGTGGTGCAGATCCAGGCGCTGTTCGGGGATAAGCTCTGCAGCGAGGCGGCTGGGCAGGCGGCGTTCGCCAAGCTGGTCACGGCGCTGCGCAGGCCGGCGGGCCTCGACGACGGCATCGCCTCGCAGGTGCTGGATACGCCGATTCCCAATGCGTTCGCGCTGCCGGGCGGACGCATCTTCCTGTTTCGCGGGCTGCTGGACAAATCCAACGACCCGGACGAGGTCGCCGGCGTCCTGGCCCATGAGCTCGGCCATCTGAAACACCGCGACAACCTGCGGCAGCTGATCCACAATGGCGGCAGCTCGTTCCTGATCGGCCTGTTGTTTGGCGACGTCACCGGCGCCGGCGCCGCGATCTTCGCCTCGCGCGCCATGATCGATGCGTCCTATTCGCGCGAGGCGGAGCAGGCCGCCGACAGCTTTGCAATCGAGGTGATGCACAGGCTCGGACGTCCGACGCGACCGATGGGTGAACTGATGGTTCGCATCACTGGCAAGGAGGACGGCACGCTGTCGCTATGGGCGAGCCATCCCCTCAGTGAGGACCGGCTGGCCCGCATGCGCGCCGAGAACCGCCCGACCAGCGGCCCGCCGCTCTTGAGCGCCGAGGAGTGGCGCGCGCTGAAGGGGATTTGCAAGGCGTCCTGAGTTGGCGCGGCGCTGGAAGAAGTTGTCACTCAGCCTGCCGGATCGCGAGCCCGGACTTCCCCGGGACGACAATGGTGGATCGAGGTGGCGTCCGACCCTCACAACCGATCGCTTCCACCCCACGCCCCTGCGCGCCTCACTCCGGAAGATTGTTGACCTTCTTCACCCAGACGCGGACGTCGATGAGCACGTCCGGCAGTACCGCCTTGACTTCGGCGAGCGTCATGCCGGCCTTGACGCGCGGATCATAGAGGACGTTGAGGATGTACTGGTCGTAGACGTCGAAATAGCCCATCGAGACGTTGTCATTGAACATCGTCCAGGGCACGCTCGCGGTGTCGTTGATCGGCCCGAGCGACTGCAACAGCTCCTCATAGGCGCAGTCGAGAAAGACGAAATCGCCGTTGTCGACCGTCAGAATGACGTCGGAATGCTCGATCTCGAAGGCCTCGTTCTTGCGGAAGCCGGAGAGGCATTGAGGGTCGAGCGAGCTCTTGATCTCGCGGGCGCGCTCGCTGCCATAGGACTGGCTGATCGTGTGGTAGAGGTCGCGGTCGCGTACCAGCTTGACGCGGACATTGGCGTCGCCGTCGGTCTCGGTCATTGCGATGTCGAGATGGCGCACGCGCGCGGCGATGTCGCCGACCACCCTGGCGAGCTGTGCCTTGCGGTCGGCGCGGCGGCCGTCGGCAAACACCCGGACCGGCGTGCTGTACTTCCTGATGCGGTCGACCCGTCCGGCGAGATGATATTCGGCGCCGAACGCGGTCTTGAAGAAGCCGTCGGTGATCTCGGCGTCGGTGAAGCTCTTCTTCTCGGCACGCTGGCGGGCCGCGATCGCCGGAATCTCCGACGTCGAGGCCGGCAGCGGCATCGTCGTCACCGTGAGCAAGCTCAGCGCGGCGGCCGCCAGCCGCAGGCACGACCGCTCGGAGCGGGCGGGTCCGTGGTCGGCATCAGCGGTCCGCCGGCGCGGCATCGGGTGGGTCCAGCTCTCAGTTCTTGACGATCACGGTCGTGCCGACCGCCACGCGATCATAGAGGTCGGCGACGTCCTCATTGGTCATGCGGAAGCAGCCGGACGATACCGCCTGGCCGATCGTCTCCGGCTCGTTGGAGCCGTGGATGCGGTACAGCGTGGAGCCGAGATACATCGCGCGGGCGCCGAGCGGGTTTTCAATGCCGCCCGCCATGTGGCGCGGCAGATCGGGTCGGCGGCGCAGCATCTGGGCCGGCGGGGTCCAGGCCGGCCACTCCTTCTTGGCGCTGATGCGATGCACGCCGCTCCAGCGGAACCCGTCACGGCCGACGCCGATGCCGTAGCGCAGTGCCTGGCCGTTCCCCAGGACCAGATAGAGCCGGCGCTCTGACGTGCTCACGACGATGGTGCCGGGCGCGTATTGGCTCTGGAACATCACCGTCTGCCGTGGAATCGGGCTGACGCCCCCCTGGATGAAGTTCGGCCCGCCGCCGAAGACGTCACGCGTATCGAAGAACTCCGCACGCGCCATCGCGGTGCTCGCGAGCGACGCGACTGCAGCAATTCCAAAAGCAATAGACCGCTTCATTTCCATCCCCTGAGATCAATCCAATTGCATCGCAGACAGGCCATAAACGTCGGTGTTTCGCAACCCACGGCGCCGTGAGGCTGGTCGGCGGCGCTGCTCCCGTGACCCAGATCCCACGGCGATCCCGTCCTTGTTGCTGCCGCCGGCCCGGCCCGGCGGGGGAGCATGGTCGCGATGGCAGCAATGCGGCTGCGCCCTTTGACGCCGCAGGCGAACAATGATTGATCTGCCTCACCTTGCAACACAGAGCGCGGGATCAACGGGAGAACATGATGAACGGTGCGGAAAGCCTGGTGCGGACCCTGGTCGCGGGGGGCGTTGACGTCTGCTTTACCAATCCGGGCACCTCCGAGATGCATTTCGTCGCGGCGCTCGACCGGGTTGAGGGCATGCGCTGCGTGCTCGGCCTGTTCGAGGGCGTGGTCACCGGCGCCGCCGACGGCTATTTCCGCATGAAGGGAACGCCGGCCTCCACCTTGCTCCATCTCGGCCCGGGCTTGGCCAATGGTCTTGCCAACCTGCACAATGCCAAGAAGGCACGTTCCGGCATCGTCAACATCGTCGGCCAGCACGCGACCTACCATATCGGCTTCAACGCGCCGCTGACCTCCGACATCGAGGGCCTGGCGCGGCCGATGTCCGACTGGGTGCGGACGTCGCCAAGCGCCAGGGCGGTGGCCGCCGACGGCGCCGCCGCGATCGCCGCCGCCCGGAGTGCGCCGCCGCAGATCGCGACCCTGATCCTGCCCGCCGACACCGCCTGGAACGAGGCTGACGGCATCGCCGAAGTACCGGCGGAGACGCAGCGTCCGAGCTATTCGGCCGACGCCGTCGAGAAGGCGGCCAAGATCCTGCACGCCCACGGTCCGGAGACGCTGGTGCTGATGACCGCCGGCGCGCTCACCGAGCAGGGCCTCGCCTTCGCCCAGCGCATCGCCGGCAAGACCGGCTGCCGCGTGATGGGGCAGACCTATCATCCGCGGATGGCACGCGGGGCAGGGCGGTTCTCGATCGACCGCATTCCCTATGTCATCGAGCAGGCGCTGCCGATCCTGAAGAACTACAAGCACATCGTGCTGGTCGAGGCCAACGACCCCGTGGCCTTCTTCGCCTATCCGAACAAGCCGAGCGTGCTGAAGGCCGAAGGCACCGAGGTGCACCGCATGACCGCCTGGGGCGAGAACTCCGCCGCCGCGCTCGAGGCGCTCGCCGACCACCTCGGCGCCAAGGCCCAGGACGTGAAGCCGCAGCAGCTCGCCGAGCTGATCAAGCCGACCGGCGCGCTCAATCACACGACGATCGCCCAGGCGATCGCCTATGCGATCCCGGAGAATGCGATCGTCGTCGACGAATCCATCACCACCGGGCGCGGCTTCTTCCCGCCGACCGCGGCCGCCAAGCCGCATGACTGGCTGCAGAACATGGGTGGCTCGATCGGCTTCTCGACCCCGGTCGCGACCGGCGCGGCAGTCGCCTGTCCGGATCGGAAGGTCATGTGCCTGGTCGGCGACGGCAGTGCGATGTACACGATCCAGTCGTTGTGGACCCAGGCGCGCGAAAACCTCAACGTCGTCACGGTGGTGTTCGCCAACAGGATCTACCAGATCCTGCGCGGCGAGTTCGACGGCGTCGGTGCCGGCCAACCCGGCCAGCGCGCCCAGGACATGCTCAAGATCGATCGTCCGACGCTGGACTTCGTCGCCATGGCCAAGGGCATGGGCGTTCCTGGCCGCGCCGTCACCACGGCCGAGGAGTTCAATGCGGCGCTGGCCGAGGCGAATGCGGAATCCGGCCCGCGCCTGATCGAAGTGCAGATGTAACTGTCCTCGCCCGCAATCGGCGGCCGCAAATCGGCCGCTGGTTGATGGCAGCGTCATTGCCGCATTTTGATGGTTGGCGACTCAGCCCGATCACGTGTTGATGGGGGCGTCTCCATCGTTTGTTCTGTTTGGGCGGCATGCACAGCGAATTGAACCGGCTGATATCTGCGCTGCAGGAGTTCTACGCGCGCGAGCGCTTCATCCTCGATCGGGATCTCGGCGAACGCACCCTGACGCACCGTCTGGCGGTGCATATCGAGCGCAACTTCCTGGGCTGGGACGTCGACTGTGACTACAATCGCCTCGGCGACCGCGCCATGCTGCTGCCGCGGGGGTCGATCGTCTCGACCGACGACGAACTGGCCAAATCGATCTACCCGGACGTCGTGGTGCACAAGCGGGGCGTCCCCGACAATCTGCTCGCGATCGAGGTACGCAAGGCCGGCAATCATCAGCCGCTGGCGCATGACCGTCACAAGCTGATGGCGCTCACCGATCCGCACCTCTGGTTTGCCTATTGGATCGGCGTGCTGCTGATTCTCGACCGCCGCAGCGTGCTGACTCCCGAGGTCTATGTCGGAGCGCGGATCGATCCGCCGTTGTCCGCCTGGTTCGCCGGACGATTGCAGCAGCTCGGACTGACCGCACCATAGAGCGTGGTCCGGGAAGGCGACAACCGGATCCCGGAGAGATCACGCCCCGACAAAGGGCTCATGTCATGACGCGATTCCGTGGATCGCATCATGATCTGGCCGGATCGGTCGATGGCGCCGCGACAGGTGGCGCAGCGAGCGCGGCCTGAATCAGACCGAACAGGAGCGATGGAAGCGGCGCATCTGCCGCGGGGGACGGCGGGCGCCGGGCGTGCCCAAGGGAGGCACGCCCGCGCTGAAGGGCTACTTCGACATGCCGTCGCCGGACGTCTTCTTGGCCGACTTCTTCTTCGTCTTGCTCATCTTCATGTCGTCGCCGCCGCTCATGGCGTCGCCACCCTTGGCCGCCTGGCCGGTGGTCGTCATCGGCTTCTCGGTCGACTGGGCAAGAGCAGCCGACGAGACGAATGCGATCGCGGCGGTGGCGATGATCAGTTTACGCATGCGGAAAACCTCCGTGGGTTGGAAACGCGCGGGACCATAGGCGAATTCGTCCCGCGGCGTTCTGACGCGGGAATCAGGAAAACGTGAGAGTTCCGCCCTGCAAAAGCCGCCTTGCGCCGCCGCCACGGACAGCAGCAGGCGCATTCTGTGGCGCCTGCGGTGGACGCAGGGGGCTTATGCACATGAATTCGCGTGATGTCGCCGTGCGCTCGACACTGGCAGGGCCGTTCGATGGTCAGGATGCAGCCGCCCGCTGCGATTCGCCCTGCGCACGGGCCCGAAGGCAACCCGCAAGCAGGACGCCGGTCACGCCATCATGGTCTCACCGGCGATCATGGGCCTCGCCAATGCCTGCTTGGCCGATCAGCGAGATGGCCGAGAGGAGTGACAACCCGCTCGCGCGTCAGATGACGATTTGCGACAAGCGGTGGCTCGCGAGATCCAGCCCGACGATTGATACGATCGGGTGATGGCGAGCGGCCCGAAGAGGAGTTTGTGGGAACTCCGGCCGACCATCCGGAAAGCGGACACGCGAACTCCGCCGATGGGCCGCCAAGCGCGTCGGCGATCAGCAGCTCGGCCTCAAGGCGGGGCCAGAAGGCCAGCCATGAACCTGGCGAGTGCGAAGCCGAGGACGGAAGAGACTTGCGGTTGATCGGCCGACACGTGGCGTGACCGTGCGTGAACAACATAGCCAGACCGAACCAAAGTCAGCGAGGACGGGGGTGTTCGGCAGCGACTGCCATCCTCAGCAAACATGATTTGTCGGGATAAGCCTCAGCTCCGAATGTCCCACCCGCGCCGGTCAAGCCGCCCCGCCTCTCGTCTTGTGCAGGGTCTTACCGTTTGGTCTTCTTGGTCTTCTTCGGTGCTTTCGGCTTGTCGCTCGACTGATCGATTTCGTTCAGCTTATCCTGGATCTCCTTGAGTTGCGTGTTGAGGACTTTTCTCAACTCCGCCTTCTGCTTCTCGCTCAAAAGTTTGGGGTCTAGGTATTTGAGGGCCATTGCAATTCCCTTTTGAACCGATTCTAGCCTAATGAACGGCGCGACGTTGCTTGCTGTCGAGGAAAGAATCAAGACGAGATTGACTCATCTTCGTTGGATTGCCTGGGCATCATCGGCCACGGAGCTTCGGGCGCGATATCGCGTCTGGCCTTTGCGAACGGACGCTGCTGCAAACTGTCTTTGCTGGCGGCGGCCAGCGTGTTCTGTCCCGCTGTGATCGTCGATCGCGACAGGCGCCGCCATTGAAAGCGGACATTGTCAGCGCATCGGCGGTCATGAGCAGCATCACGCTATGAAGGTGCAGTGCATCGAAGAACGACCGGTCAACGATGCAGGATAGCGTCGCATTGTCGGAGAGACCGCCCGCCCGAAGCGCCGATGCGGCGAGCCGAGGGATCGCTGCCGCGCTGAGCACCGGCGGCTGCACGTCAATGGAGGATCGCTGTGGCGACCCGCTGCGACGGGCGGCGTCTGGGCTGGGATCGATGGCCATCAGGAACGAATAAAGAACGAAAAGCCGGCTGGTGATGCCGCAGCGACTGCTCGACGTGTAGATGGAGGTTGGCCATATGTGGCGACCGCGGCATGGTTGAGCTGCCTGGGCGGGGCACGACCCGGCGGCAGTGCTCCGTTGCGCGGATTGTTCTGCTCAGTCTTTGAGCGCGCGGAGCAGGGATCTATCAGCTCGATCTGAGCTTCTGACGTGGCGCCACGGCTTGAGTTGCCGGGGCGAGCCGGGGCACGGCGATTTCCGTTGGACCTACTATATCTCAGGTCTGGAGCGATATTCCTGCCCGGCGAGGCGAGCCTCCGCCTGTCGATGAAGGCATGGCGCCGGGCCGGAGCTTGCCATCTCCCTTCATGGCGTCGCCGCGGGGGCCGCCAAAAGCTCTGTCGTCGGCCCGAAATCCAAGACCTCGACGGCGTGATCCGATAGGATGGCGTAACCTGCCTGGTGTTGCCAAATGCATCCAAGATCAAGAGCGACGCGCAGACTGTCCACCAGCGATGAAGTCTAGTCCGAAACAGAAACAGTTCTGAACTTTTGCATAATGTACTTGCGGTGCTATCTTTTGGTGTCCGATCATACGGCCGCACGGATTGGTAATGGCTGAGGAAGAACCAAGCGTTGAAGTCCAGAGCGGTCTGAAAAACTGGCTCGAGAGTATTGGCCTTGGCCAATATGTCGGCCTGTTCGAGCGGCAGTGCATCGACCTGGATGTCGTCGCCGATCTCACCGAATCCGATCTGGCACAACTCGGCCTGCCCATCGGGGACCGCCGGCGGCTCCAGCGCGCGATCGCGGCTCTCAACAATGGCGCCGGCAGCACTCCTGTGGTCAATGGCCGTAGAGCCTCAGGCGTCACGTCCGGCGCTGAACGGCGGCAGCTGACCGTGATGTTCTGCGACCTCGTGGGGTCGACGTCGCTCTCGGAACGGTTCGATCCCGAAGACGTCCGCGACATCATCGCCGCCTACCGCGAGACCTGTGTCGCCGTGTTGGGACGCTATGAGGGGTTCGTCGCCCGCTACATCGGAGACGGCATTCTCGTCTATTTCGGCTACCCGAATGCGCATGAGGACGATGCCGAGCGCGGCGTTCGCGCCGGGCTCGAGATCGTGCGCGCGATTTCAGCGCAGTCCGAGGAGCCGAACCGCGTCTTCACGGGAGCACTTGCCGTCCGGATCGGGATCGCGACCGGCCCGGTCGTCGTCGGCGATCTGATCGGCAAGGGCACCGAGGAGCGCGACTCCGCGGTCGGGGAAACGCCCAACCTCGCCGCCCGATTGCAGGGACTGGCGCCGCCCAACGGCGTCATCATCGCCTCGTCGACCAAGTCTCTCGTGAATGCAAGGTTTCACTATGAAAGCCTCGGTGGGCATCTGCTCAAGGGGATCTCGGAGCGAATCCAGGCTTGGAAAGTGGTCGGCCCGTCGCGCGTAGAGAGCCGGTTCGCTGCGGCGGTCGGAGCCAAGCTGACGCCGCTCGTGAACCGTGAGGAAGAAATCGCGCTGCTGCTCATGCGCTGGCAGGAGGCCAGAAGGGGCGGTGGTCAGGTCGTCATTCTGTCGGGCGAAGCGGGAATCGGAAAATCGCGCATTGTCCAGGAACTGCGGGAGCAGATCGCCGGCGAGCCGCATGGACAGGTCTCGTTTCAGTGCTCTCCCTATTACACCAGCACGGCGCTCTATCCTTTCGCTGAGCACCTGAAGCTTGCGATCGGACTCGATCACGACGATTCGTCGGAGAACGTCCTGACCCGGCTCGAAGCGGCAATCCTCGCTTGCGGTACTGAGACGGTTCGGGTGACCCCGCTGCTTGCGGCCTTATTGTCGATCCCTACGCATGATCGCTACCCGCCCCTCGGGCTCTCTCCCCAACAGCAGAGAGACGCGACGGTCGGTGCGCTGGCGGACTACTTTATCGGGCTGGCCCGTGACAAGCCGCTGTTGGTTGTCCTCGAAGATGCGCATTGGATCGATCCGACGTCTCATGAAGCGCTCGAGCTGCTCGCCGATCGCATTCAGAACGAACCCGTTCTGATCGTCATCACATCCCGGCCCGAGTTTCAGCCGGCTTGGACCGCGCATTCCCACATTACGACATTGACGCTCAACCGGCTCAGTCTGCAGCTGCGGACGATCCTGGTGGAGCGGGTCGCCGGTCCGAAGACGCTGCCGAAGGAGCTCGTCGACGAAATCATCGTCAAGACCGACGGGGTCCCGCTGTTCGTCGAGGAGCTGACGAAGGCGGTGCTGGAGTCGAGTGCCGAGGGCGAGAAGGACGGGCAGCAGCTCGCTTCCGGTGCGTTTCGTCAGCTCGCCATTCCCGCCACGCTGACCGACTCCCTGATGGCCCGGCTCGATCGCATGGGACCGTTCAAGCGCGTCGCGCAAATCGGCGCAACAATCGGCCGGGAGTTCTCATACAGCATCATTCGCGCTGTGGCGGATCTGGCGGAGGAGCAGCTCAACGCCGCGCTGGTTCACCTCGAAGATGCCGGTCTGATCGTGCGCCGGGCCCAGGCGCCGGATTCGGTCTACCTCTTCAAGCATGTGATGATTCAGAACGCGGCCCATTCGAGCCTGTTGCACAGCGAGAAGAAGAAGCTGCACGCGAAGATCGCGGTCGTTCTTGCCGAGATGTACCCGGAGCGCTCCGAGCGCGAACCCGAGCTTCTGGCCTATCACTTCACGGAATCGGGGCAGAGCGAGGTCGCGGTCGGTCTGTGGCTGAAGGCCGGCAAGCAGGCTGCGAAGGCCGGTGCCAATCTTGAAGCGATCGGCCACCTCCGACGCGGTCTCGAAGTGGTGCGGAGCAGTCCGCAGATGCTGGAGCGCGACGAATCCGAGCTCGCTCTGCGCGTGGCGTTGGGAGCGGCCTTGATCGCAGGCAAGGGCTATTCGGTGCAGGAGGTCGAGGACAATTATACAAGGGCGCTGGCGCTTGGTCAGCAGTGCAACGACAAGCCCACCATCTTCGCTTCGATGCGCGGCCTCTGGGTTTATCATTTCATTCGCGCCAATTTGGCGAGAGCTGACAATCTGAGCGGCGATCTGCTGGCCTTCGCGACGCGCATGGACCCGGACGAGACCGCGGAGGAAGCTCTTGAGAAGACGGGTTATCTGATCGAAGCTCAACGAGCGACCGCGCAAACCATGCTCTACCAAGGGCGGTTCGCCGAAGCGCGAGATCACGTCGACCAGGGCATTCGTCTCTACGACGCCAATCTGCATAATCACCTGGCCGAAATCCACGCGATCGATCCCGGCATCGTTCTGTTGGCCTATCGCGGATATGTCGAGTGGTTTCTCGGTCGCCCGGAGACGGCGCGCCGCGCCATCGAGCAGGCGATCTCCTATGCGGAGCAGAAGCGGCATCCATTCTCGCTCGCGTTCGCCTGGGAGTTCGGCGCCTATCTGTGCCAGCACCTCAAGGACGTCCAAGGAACGATGGACTATGCCAAGAGGGCCCTGGTGGTCTCGTCCGAACACGGATTTCTGCATTGGAGGCACCAGGCGACCATCCTGCAGGGGTGGGCGCTCGCTCAATTCGGTCAGATCGATGAGGGATTGAACCTCATACGCTCGGGCCTTGATGCCTATAAGGCAACAGGTTCCTGGCTTGCGACATCATGGTTCGAGAGTATGCTCGCGAGTGCCTATTTCGGCGCCGGCCGTCCAGACGCTGCATTGAGGGCCTTGGATGATGCGCTCTCAATCGCGAAGCGGAATGAAGAGAGATTCTTCCTCGCCGAGGTCTATCGCCTGCAAGGCGAGATTACCCAGACCCTCGATAGCCCGACGGCGTTGCAGGATGCGGAGGATTGTTACGCGCTCGCGCTCGATATCGCCCGCAAGCAGAACGCGGTGGCGTGGGAGCTCCGAACCGCCGTGAGTCAGGCGATGCTTTGGCGCGACATCGGCAAGCATCAGCTGGCGCTCGACTTGCTCGCGCCGATCGTCGGCAAGATCGACGAAGGAGTCAGCACCGCCGACGTCACAAAGGCGTCGACATTGCTGGCTGAGCTGAGGTCGATGTGATCAGGAGATCGGCTCGATGAGCGATGTTGCGGCGGCCCGCCGGCGTTACGCCGATGATATTGCGCGCAACGAGAAGATCACATCGCCGCGCTTGGTGCAGGCCTTGGCCACCGTTCCGCGCGAGCGCTTTCTGGACCAGGGACCGTGGCGTATCCGGAGCGGCACGGTGCGCGACTATTGGAGTACGCAAAGCGCGGATCCGATCCATCTGTATTCGGATGTGCTCGTCGCCATCGATGAGAGCCGCCAGCTCGATACGGGGCTGCCGAGCCTGTGGGCGCATGTGTTCGACGTGCTCGACATCAAGGAAGGCGAGCGCGTCGTACAGATCGGATGTGGGCTGGGCTACTACGCAGCGATATTGTCCGAGCTGGTCGGCACGCGCGGAACGGTCGTTGCGATCGACTGTGAAGAGGCGTTCGTCGCGCGCGCCGAAGCCAATCTGCGCGATTGGCGAAATGTCGAGGTCGTGCATGGCGACGGGTTCGAGGCGATACCCGGGCCGGCCGATGTCGTCGTCGTCCACGCCGGGTTCGGCTATCCACATCAATCGTGGATCGATTCGCTCGGCCGGACCGGTCGTCTCCTGGTGCCATTGACGCGGCCGGACAGGCAGGGGCGGGTGGTCAAGATCGCACGGTCGCCAGGCGGATATCGAGCAGATACGATCTGCGGGATCGAGATCTTTCCGTGCGCAGGGCGCGGCGATCCGGACGGCGACGCACAGTTGGCGGCGTGGTGGGCGCAGGCCTCCGCTCTCTCGCCGCTGTTTTGTCGTGACATTGAAGGCGGCTTGCCGTCGCAGGTTTCGACAACGCCGCTCCGGAGAAAGACCCGCCGCTCGTAGTGAACGACTGGTGGATCACGCCGGGATCGCTCGCCGAGCTCAAGGGGCTTTGATCCGCAGGCGATTGCTGTTCACCGCTGTTTTCTGAGACGATATTCGAGCTTGGCACGACTCATTCCGAGCGCGCGTGCCGCAGCTGAGACGTTGCCGTCGGCCGCGGCGAGCGCTCTCGCATAGAGCGCGTGCTCCGCGTGGCGGAGCGCCTCCACCTCCGATCCTGGCGACGACGGCTGACGCCGCCCCGCGTCGGCTGCGGACTCGGGAACCTGCTCGACGCGTCCCATGTCGGTCAGCCGCAATGCCGATGACAGGCGCTCATTGCCGATGAAAAGATGATGCTGGTCGATCTGCCGCTCGTCATCGGCGAAGATGACACCGCGTTCGACGAGGTTCTGCAATTCACGGATATTGCCCGGAAAGCCGTAGCCGAGCAACGCGTCGGTCGCAGCCCTGGTGAAGCCGAGGACCTTGCGCCCGTGCTTCGCGTTGAACAGCCGCAGGAAATGCGACATCAGAAGCGGAATGTCGTCGCGACGCTCGCGCAGGGGCGGAATCAGGATCGGAAACACGCTGAGCCGGAAATACAGATCCTGGCGGAAGCGTCCGGCCTGAACCTCCTCGGATAAATCCACATTCGCCGCGGCCACGACGCGCACATTGACCGGGATCGTCTTGCCTCCGCCGACCCGCTCGATCTTGCGCTCCTGCAGTGCACGCAGCAGCTTGCCTTGCGCGGAATAGGCAAGCGAGGAGATCTCGTCGAGAAACAGCGTGCCGCCCGAGGCGCGCTCGAAATAGCCGGGCCGGGACGCAATTGCGCCGGTGAAGGCGCCGCGTTCGACTCCGAACAATTCCGATTCCACGAGTGTTTCGGGGATTGCCGCACAGTTGATCGGGATGAAGGGACCGCTTCGCCGGGTGCTCATGTCGTGGAGCTGGTTCGCAAACAGTTCCTTGCCGACGCCGGATTCTCCGATGACGAGCACCGTGGCGTCGGTCGGCGCCACCTTTTCCATCATCAGCCGTGTGCGCAGAAAGCCTGTCGACACGCCCACCGCGACGCCGCCATCCGTTGCCGACGCCGGCCGAGTTGCCCGGGACGGAGCTCGGGGTGGCGCCGGGGATCGACGGCGTGCGCGCCACTCGAGTCCGAGATATTCGCGCTCGGGAGCGTCCTTGCCCCACGCCTCCGCCTCCCGCCCGACTACAAGGCAGCGCGGCGCACCCATCCCGGCACATTCCATCTCGCGAAAGATGACGGTGCGGCCGAGCAGCTTGGACGTGTAGCCCGAGGGATAGCCGGTCTGCATCCAGCACACCGGTTCGGACGCCAGTCCGTAGCCCGCAACATGCTCGGCGGCCTCGGAGGAATCGTCCCAGTGGAATTCGCCGTAATAGGTGCCCTTGGTCCGATCGAATTCGAAATGCTTCGTCGTCACCTTGACGAAACCTTCCAGCGTATGAACGCGAGGACCGGCCGCAAGCGCGCGGGTCAGGTCGTCCTGCGGAAATCGTTGGCTGATCAGTTCGGCGTCGCGGACGCCTTGCATGAAGCCCACCCGCATGAAGATGGCGCGCGCCGTTTCGAAGCCGAACGCATCGATGATCTCGGCGCGAAGGCGTCCGAGCACCAGCGACTGCATCAACACCATGCGTTGATCGTTCAGCCAGATGCGACCATCGCCGAGCGCAAAATGCAGCACCTCGGTCAGGTCCCGCAGCGTCGGACTGGCGCCGTCTTCAAGCGCGCGGCTGGTGCCTCGGTCCGGCCGGCGCCCCTGGTGTTGAGCGGCTTCCGCGAGTGAGATCTTCCGATCCTGACGCCTTCCCGCCATCTAAAGTTTCATCGTTTTCTTAATCATCCCAACTCTGGATTCATGTTTTCATGAATCCCCGGCTGAGGCAACCAGGCCCTGGTGTCCGCGAAAGCGTGCCGGGAAGCCTTTGAAGATAAGAAAAGAATTTCGGTTTTGGCGACGTGCGCCACAGAGTCCCGGCGGCCTGGCACGGTCCTTGCCAAATACGTTTTGCGATCTGCGACGACAGCGGACGCGGGAGGAAGTCAGAGGCTCGGGCCAGGCGATGGCACCGGCGCGGCGTCGAACCGACGTTGTGCCTGGTTGAACAGCTCCGCCCTCTCCGTTCTCGCGTACCCCATGGTCGTTCGCGAGCTAACGGAGGATGGGACGTTGAGCATTCAGACTGACACCTTTCTTGATGCGGGCCGCTGGGAAGGCCGGGCGTTCTTTGCCGACTGGGCCGGGACATCCGCGGGCGTCATCGACGTCCGCGATCCGGCAACGGACGCCGTGATCGCCATGGTCGGCGTCGGCGGCGCGGACGACATTGCCCGCGCGGCGCAGCAGGCGCGCGCTGCCCAGCTGGCCTGGGCCAGGACGCTGCCCGCCGAGCGAGCCCGCATTCTCAACAAGGCCGCGGACCTGCTTGAGGCCAACAGCGCTGAGCTCATTCCTTGGATCATGCGCGAATCCGGCTCGATCCAGCCCAAGGCCGGGATCGAGATCGAGCACGGCGCGCTGTTCATTCGTCATGCGGCGACGCTGGCGACGCAGCCCATGGGGGTGATGTTGCCGGCCATGGACGGCCGTATCAATCATGCGCGGCGCGTGCCGCATGGCGTGGTCGGCGTCATCTCTCCCTTCAACTTCCCTCTGGTGCTGTCGGTGCGCGCCATCGCGGCCGCGCTCGCATGCGGCAACGCGGTGGTGCACAAGCCGGATCCGCGCACGCCCATCGCCGGCGGCATCATCATCGCCCGCATTTTCGAAGATGCGGGACTTCCGAAAGGCGTGCTGCAGGTCGTGCCTGGCGGGGCCGAGGCCGGCGAGGCGATGTGCAGGGATCCGAACATCGCCATGATCTCCTTCACGGGCTCGGCCGTCGCCGGCGCCAAAGTCGGTGAAGTGGCAGGACGTCATCTCAAGAAGTTGCAGCTCGAACTGGGCGGCAAGAATGCGCTCGTCGTGCTCGATGACGCCGACCTGGATATCGCCGCGTCGAACGCCGCCTGGGGAGCCTTCCTACACCAGGGACAGATCTGCATGGCGACGGGCCTCATCCTCGCCCATCACAGCGTTGCGGATGCGTTGACGGAGCGGCTGGTCTCCAAGGCGGCGCACCTGCCCGTCGGTGACCCGTCCACGGGACAGGTCGCGCTCGGTCCCATCATCAGCGACAATCAGGTCGCGTCGATCCAGAAGATCGTCGACGACGCCGTCGCCAAGGGAGCTAAGCTGCTGGCCGGCGGCACCCATCAGGGACGATTCTACGCGGCGACCGTGCTGGCAGGCGTGAAGCCGGGCATGCTGGCCTTCGAAGAGGAGATCTTCGGTCCGGTCGCGTGCGTCGTCCCGTTCTCCTCCGACCCGGAGGCCGTCGCGCTCGCCAACGCATCCGACTACGGGCTGGCAGCGGGCGTGATCTCGTCGGATCTCGGACGCGCCATGGCGATCGGCGAGCAGCTCAATGTGGGCCAGCTCCATATCAATGATCAGACGGTGAATGGCGGTCCGTTTGCGCCCTTCGGCGGCCGCGGCAAGTCCGGCAATGGCAGTCGGATCGGCGGGCCCGCCGACATCGAGGAATTCACGCAATGGCAGTGGATTTCCACCAAGGCGCAGGCCTCGGCCTATCCGTTCTGACCCTGAACAATCCGCAACCGGTCCGGGAGCATTCAGGACCGGCTGGCGAGATGCATCCCGTTTCCTGTCCTGGAGTCCATCATGCAGATCAAAGCCGCCGTCGCCCGCGTTCAGGGCGGTCCCCTGAGCATCGAAGCGCTCGACATCGAAGATCCCCGCGACAACGAAATTCTCATCAAGGTCGTGGCCACCGGGGTGTGCCACACCGACCTGGTCGTCCGCGACGGCATGCTGCCGACGCCGCTGCCCGTGGTGCTCGGCCATGAAGGCGCCGGCATCGTGACCAAGGTCGGCCGCGCGATCTCCAAGGTCGATGTCGGTGATCACGTCGTCATGACCTTCAACTCCTGCGGCCGCTGCCCGAGCTGTCAGGACCATCATGTGAGCTATTGCCACGAGTTCTTTCCGCGCAATTTCTTTGCTGCCCGTGCCGATGGCACGAGTGCCCTTTCCAAGCAGGGCGAGCGCGTGAACGGCAACTTCTTCGGCCAGTCGTCGTTCGCCTGCCACGCCATCTGCCACGAGGCCAATGTAGTGAAGGTCGATGCGAAGTTCGATCTCGAATTGCTGGGGCCGCTGGCATGCGGCATCCAGACCGGCGCCGGGGCCGTGATGAACGCGCTGAAGGTCACGGCCGGAAGATCCTTTGCCGTGTTCGGGGCGGGCTCGGTCGGTCTGTCGGCACTGATGGCGGCGCGGGTGGTGGGCGCGGCGACGATCGTCGCTGTCGACACCAATGACGATCGCCTGGCCATGGCCCGCGAGCTCGGCGCCACCCACACCATCAATCCGACCGGGGTCGACGCGACCGAAGAGATCATGAAGATCACCGGCTACGGCGTCAACTTCGCGCTGGATACGACCGGCATCGCCGCAGTCATCCGGGGAGCTGTGATGAGCCTGGCGCCGATGGGCACGTGCGGCATTCTCGGCGCTTCGGCGATGGGAACTGAAATCACGCTCGATGAGGTGCACTTCATGAGCGGCGGCCGCCGCCTGATGGGCATCGTGGAAGGTGAGAGCGTGCCGGAGGTCTTCATCCCGATGCTGGCGGAGCTGAACGCGCAAGGACGCTTCCCGTTCGACCGGCTGGTGAAGTTCTACAGCCTCGACCAGATCAACGAGGCCATCCACGACTCCGAGACGGGCAAGACCATCAAGCCGATCGTGCGCATGAGCTGATCGGATCGTCATCTTCGGCGCGGTGCCATCGGGCCCGGCTGCAGTCCATCGCGTGAATGACGAGCTGACGAGATCGTCATTCACGCTGCTGCCGGGCCGGCGATTACAACACCATGATCCATTCAGGAGGATAGATTGCTCATCGTTGTCTTCGTTGCCGCCGTCGCGGGGATTTTGCTTGTCATCGCGTTTCTTAATTTCATTGTCCCCGAATTCACCGCCAGACAGCTCCTCGCATTGCGTCTGAGGATCATGGGATTTGCCGACAAGCGGCTGAGCATACGCGGGGTCAACATCGCATATTGGGAGGCCGGCAGCGGGGAACCGCTCGTTCTGCTTCACGGGATGGGCGTCGATCGCGGCACGATGCTCGACGTCGCCGGCAAGCTGACGGGGCATTTCCGCGTCATCCTTCCGGATCTCCCAGGGTTTGGCGACAGCGACAAGCCGGAGCGGGCCGACTACGGCATCTCGGCTCAGGTCGACAATCTCCGCGAGATCATCAAAGCCCTTGGCCTGCAGCGAGTGCATCTGGGCGGCCACTCCATGGGAGGCTGGATCAGTGCCGGGTTGGCCGCATCCAGCCCGGAAATGGTCGAGAGCCTGTGGCTGATCTCCGCCGCGGGGACGTCTGAGCTCGATCATTCGCTGCCGATGGAGGCGTTCAAGCGCGGTGAGTACGTCCTGTGTTGTCGCACACCGTCGGAGCTTCGCGGCGTCATGCACCTCGCGATGTTCAAGCTGCCGAAGCTTCCGTATTGTGTCTGGCAAGCCCTGGGGCGCCGCGCCGCGGCGAACTATGCGCTCCATACCCGCATTTTTGCCCGGATCATGCAGGACATTTCCGGCTACAATCTCGAACGGCGGCTTCCCAACATCACGGCCCCGACCCTCATCGTCTTCGGGGATTCCGATCGGCTTGTTCCGCCGGCAGCGTTGCGGACGTTCAAGCGCCTGATCCCCAACTCGCGTTCGATCCTGCTGAAGAATGTTGGGCATGTCCCGCAGATGGAGGCGGCCGGCCGCTGCGCGAGCGACTATCTGGTCTTTCGGCAATCGCAGGAGGACGGCCGGACACTGACGAGGCCGAAGGCCTCGTGATCCGCCCGACAGTGATGGTTCCGCCGCACCTCGGTGGGGTGGCGGAGGATCACGTCTGAACCGCGCTTGTTGAGGACGGGCGCCGCGCGCTGCTGCAAGGTTCACATCGGCGAGATAAAGGCTTAGTGTCGCAGCGATTGCTGACGTCTCGAGCCGAGGAACGGTGGATAGCCCCGACGACAAGTCCCCCGATACGTCCGGACGTGCGGCTGCATTCTTGTCGTTGGTCGGAGAGCGGGTGCGGAGGGCGCGCGAGCGCCGCGGCATCTCCCGGAACAAGCTGGCCGAATTGTCGCGTGTGTCGCTGCGCTACCTGGCTCAGCTCGAGAGCGGAAGCGGCAACATCTCGATTGCGCTGTTGTGGCGGATTTCCGAAGCGCTCGATCACCGCATGGAATGGCTCGTGGGATCCGACGATCCCTGGACCTCCGAGGTGGTCCGCTGCGCCGAGCTGTTTCGGGAAGCCAATCGCGAGCAGCGCCGGCAGGTGATGCGGATCCTCGATCCGAGCCAGCCGGCGCAGCTCCGGCAGAAGCGGCTATGCCTGATCGGTCTGCGCGGCGCCGGCAAGACGACATTGGGGAAGCGTCTCGGCCAGGCGCTGGCGCTGCCCTTCGTCGAGTTGAACAGGGAGATCGAGGAGGTCAGCGGCATCCCCGTCAACGAGGTCTTGGCGCTGTATGGCCAGGAGGGATATCGCCATCTGGAGCGGCGCGCGCTCGAGCGTGTCGTGGCGACCTCCGACGAGGTCGTACTGGCGGTGGCCGGCGGCATCGTGGCGGAGCCCGAGACCTTCGCGTTCCTGCTGCGGCACTTCCATACGATCTGGCTCAAGGCCCGCGCCGACGAGCACATGGAGCGGGTCCGCGCCCAGGGCGACCTGCGTCCGATGAGCGGCAATCCGCAGGCGATGGACGAGCTGAAGTCGATCCTCGCGAGCCGCGAAGAGCTCTACGCGCAGGCGGAGCTCATGGTGGATACCAGCGGCCGGACTCCGGACGAAAGCACGCGCGATCTGGTCGACAGCGTCGCGAAGCTCGGCATCGTCTAATCATGCTGCGTTTCCACGGAAACGCCTGACTTAGCGCTCCGCGGCCGCCTCGCACACCGGCCCGTTCGCGCCCGCTGCCGCGATGCGATTGCGGGCCACATAGGGGCAGCCGGCAGCACAATAATTGCGGACCATCCGAAGCAACGCCTGCACCGAGTCCTCGATGCGGGCGCCCGATGTGTCGAGCGAGGCGCGGGCCCGCGCGTACAGGGCCTCGCGGCTTTTCAGGATGGTGACGAGCTCGCTCATCGCGCTGCTATCGTCGGCCATCGGCCGGACATCGCCCTGGGCGCGGACCCGCTCCATGTGCTCGGTCGGGCTGGCCTTGACCCAGATACAGAAATACTCGGCGAGCAGGCGCTCGAAGGTGACGGGATCCGACACGATGCCGCCGCCGACGGCGAGCACCATGGGCCCGGGTTCGGCGACGATGCGCGCCAGTGCGGCCTGCTCGAACCGCCGATAGGCGTCCTGGCCGTAGAGCGAGAACACCTCGCTGACGGAGAAGCCGGCGTCCCGCTCGATTTCGCGGTTGAGCTCGACAAAGCGCCAGCCGAGCTGCTCGGCCAGCAATCGTCCGAGCGTCGATTTGCCGGCGCCGCGCAGGCCGATCAGCGCGACGCGATCGACCTGGATGGTGGCAGCTTGGGCTGGCCTATCGGGCGGGCGGCCCGTCAGCAGCGCCTTGACGTCGTCGATCACGACCGGCGGCGCCTGCATCAGCAGTTCGCGGATCAGCACCCAATCCTTCGGCCTGCCGGCGGGATCGGCGACGAGATCCTCGAGCTGGACGCCGGCGACCTCGGCGAGCCGGCGCAGCAGCATGATCGAGACATTGCCCTGGCCACTTTCGAGCTGGGCGATGTAGCGCTCTGACACGCCGGAGGTCTGGGCCAGCACCTTGCGGGACATCCCTCGCACCGCGCGCATTGTGCGCACGCGCGCGCCGAGTTCGCTGAGGAACCGATCGGGGATCGCCTCGCCTGCAGCGGGGAAGCTGTCCTGGCGCTGGTCCAGCGGCGGCGCCGAGCGGCGCTGAAGGGGTCTGATCCTACTCATGAAAATGCATAATAATACATAGTCGCAAGCTCGTCGATCGAAAACTTTGCGTTATTTTGCATATTCGCGCAGATTAGAACTAGACAATGCAAAATAATGCACTATAAGAGCGCTCAGACATGCAAAATCATGCAGGGGAAACGGCCATGGCTGGCGCACCGCGGAAGCTCGCAAACGGAAAAGCGTTCATCGATTTCCAGACGGAACCGTCGCGCTACCGCCACTGGAAGCTGTCGGTCCAGGGCGAGACCGCGACGCTCGCGATGGATGTCGACGAGAATGCCGGGCTGTTCGAGGGCTATCAGCTCAAGCTGAACTCCTACGATCTCGGCGTCGACATCGAGCTTGCCGACGCGTTGATGCGGCTCCGCTTCGAGCATCCCAACGTCAAGGTCGTGCTGCTGCGCTCGGCCAAGGACCGCGTGTTCTGCGCGGGCGCCAACATCCGCATGCTGGCCGGTTCGGAACATCCGCACAAGGTCAACTTCTGCAAGTTCACCAATGAGACGCGCAACGCGATGGAGGATGCGAGCCAATATTCCGGCCAGCGCTTCGTCACGGTGGTGAATGGCACGGCCGCCGGTGGCGGCTATGAGCTGGCGCTGGCGACCGACCACATCATGATGGTCGATGACGGCTCGACCGCGGTGTCGCTGCCGGAGGTGCCGCTGCTCGCCGTGCTGCCGGGCACCGGAGGCCTGACGCGCGTCGTCGACAAGCGCATGGTGCGCCGCGACCACGCCGACGTGTTCTGCACCATCGAGGAGGGGATCAAGGGGCGCCGCGCTGTGCAATGGCGCCTGATCGACGAATTGGTGCCTCCGTCGAAGCTCGAAGAGCGCGTCAAGGCGACGGCGTCCGATCTGGCGACGAAGTCGCCGCGCAGCGGTCCCGCCGAGGGCGTGAAGCTCACGCCGCTCGACCGCAAATTCCGCGCCGACGGCATCGATTACGGCTTCGTCCGGCTCGACATCGAGGCGGAGCAGCGGTTGGCGACCATCACGGTTCGCGTGGCCGAGGCGGCGCCAGCCAAGTCCGCCGCGGAGATCGTGGCGCTCGGAGCTGCGTTCTGGCCGCTGCAATGCGCCCGCGAGCTCGACGACGCCATTCTTCATCTGCGCAACAATGCCTATGAGATCGGAACAGTCATCTTCAAGACCGAGGGCGATCCCGAGGTCGTCCGCGCCTATGATGATCTGCTCGAAGCGCATCGCGACAATTGGTTCATCCACGAGATCCGCCATTACTGGAAGCGCGTCCTGAAGCGCATCGATGTGACCTCGCGGACCCTGGTGGCGCTGATCGAGCCCGGCTCCTGCTTCGTCGGCACGCTCGCCGAGCTCGCCTTCGCCGCCGACCGCAGCTACATGCTGCTCGGCCAGTTCCAGGGCGACAATCGCCCGGCGGCGACGATCGAGCTGACGCGCGCCAATTTCAGCGCCTACCCGATGTCGCATGGCCTCACCCGTTTGCAGTCGCGCTTCCTGGCCACGCCCGACAAGCCGGCGCAGCTCGAAGCCAAGATCGCAACGGCGCTGGACGCCGACGAGGCCGAGGCGCTGGGGCTCGTGACCTTTGCATTGGACGACATCGACTGGGCGGACGAGGTGCGTGTGTTCCTCGAAGAACGCGCGAGCTTCTCGCCCGATGCGATGACCGGTCTTGAAGCCAATCTGCGCTTCGCCGGGCCCGAGACGATGGAATCCAAGATCTTCGCGCGGCTCACCGCCTGGCAGAACTGGATCTTCCAGCGGCCCAATGCGGTCGGCGAGGAGGGCGCGCTGGCACGCTACGGCACCGGGCAGCGCCCGACCTACGATCTGAGGCGCGTCTGACGCGCGCGGTTTGACAATATCGGAGAGGGAGAGGAACCATGCTGGACACCATGAATGTCGACTACTCGACGCGGATTCCCAACAATGTCGGGCTCGCCGAGGACCGCACGGTGCTGCGCGCGCTCGAAGGCTGGCACCCCGGCTACATCGACTGGTGGAAGGACATGGGACCGATCGGCTTCCAGGAGTCGCGGGTCTATCTCCGCACCGCCGTCTCCGTCGATCCGAAGGGATGGGCCAAGTTCGATTACGTCAAGATGCCGGAATATCGCTGGGGCGTGCTGCTCGCGCCGCAGGAGGACGGCCGCAAGGTGAATTTCGGCAAGCACAAGGGCGAGCCCGCTTGGCAGGACGTGCCGGGTGAATATCGCGCGATGTTGCGCCGCCTGATCGTGATCCAGGGCGACACCGAGCCGGCCTCGGTCGAGCAGCAGCGCCATCTCGGGGCCACCGCGCCATCGCTCTACGACATGCGCAACCTGTTCCAGGTCAATGTCGAGGAGGGCCGGCACCTCTGGGCCATGGTCTATCTGTTGCACAAATATTTCGGCCGCGACGGCCGCGACGAGGCGGACGAACTGCTGCGCCGCCGCTCGGGCGATGCGGATTCGCCGCGCATGCTCGGGGCCTTCAACGAGGCGACGCCGGACTGGCTGTCGTTCTTCATGTTCACCTTCTTCACCGACCGCGACGGCAAGATGCAGCTCGAAAGCCTGGCGCAGTCCGGCTTCGATCCGCTGTCGCGGACCTGCCGCTTCATGCTGACCGAGGAAGCGCACCACATGTTCGTCGGCGAGACCGGCGTCGGCCGCACCCTGCAGCGCACCTGCGAGGCGATGAAAGCGGCCGGCATCGAGGATCCCTATGCGATCGAGAAGATCCGTGCGCTCGGGGTCATCGACCTGCCGACGATCCAGAAGAAGCTCAACCTGCATTATTCGCTGACGCTCGATCTGTTCGGCGCGGAGATCTCGACCAATTCGGCCAATTTCTACAATGCCGGACTGAAGGGACGCTTCCAGGAGACCAAGATCGACGACGACCACGAGCTCACCAACGCGACCTATCCGGTGCTCAAGCTGGTCGACGGCCAGATCGTCAAGGTCGACGAGCCCGCGCTGACCGCATTGAACATGCGGCTGCGTGACGACTATTCGGAGGATTGCGCGCGCGGCGTCGAGCGCTGGAACAAGATCATCGAGAAGGAAGGCATCAAGTTCCGGCTCGATCTGCCGCATGTCGCGTTCCACCGCAAGATCGGCGAATTCCGCAATGTCAACGTGTCGCCGAAGGGCATCATCCTGTCCGATGCCGACTGGGCCAAGGTCCGCGATCAATACCTGCCGTCGCTGGCCGACGGCGAGTACATCACCTCGCTGATGAAGCCCTGCTTCGAGCCCGGCCGCTATGCGAGCTGGATCGCCGCGCCGAAGGTCGGCATCGACAACAAGCCCGGCGATTTCGAATACGTCCAGATCGCCGCCTGATCTCGCGACATCAGGCCGTCCCATCCTCCGTGGGACGGCCGCCTTTTCCCTGCGGTGTGAGCCATGAACGCGCCTCTCAAGCAGCACCTGATCGACCCGGAAATCTGCATCCGCTGCAATACGTGCGAGGAGACCTGTCCGGAGGATGCGATCACGCATGACAACAACAACTATGTTGTCGATGCGACGAAGTGCAATTTCTGCATGGATTGCATTCAGCCCTGTCCGACCGGCTCGATCGATAATTGGCGCATCGTGGCGCAGGCCTATTCGATCGATGATCAGTTCTCCTGGAACGAGCTGCCGAAACAGGCGGAGCTCGCGTCGGGCGAGGAGGGCGAGGCGGTCGATGCCGAGGTGCTGGCGTTGATCGATGCCGCCCATACCGGTGCCGGCGGCAAGTCGGTCGCACCGGCTTCGGCGGCCAAGCCGGCGATCAACCTCTACAACCGCGACGCCGCGGCGGCCGCCACCGTCACCGGCAACTACCGGCTGACGCATGACGAGTCCGACGTCGACGTTCATCACGTCATTCTCGATTTCGCCGACCTGCCGTTTCCGGTGCTGGAGGGCCAGTCGATCGGTATCGTGCCGCCCGGTCTCGACGCCGACGGCAAGCCGCATCGGATCCGGCTCTACTCGATCGCAAGCCCGCGCCATGGCGAGCGGCCCAACACCAACAACCTCGCGCTCACGGTCAAGCGCGAGCCGCATGGCGTATGCTCGAACTACATCTGCGACCTGAAAAAGGGCGACAAGGTGCAGGTCACCGGCCCGTTCGGCGCCACCTTCCTGATGCCGAACGATCCGGCGGCCAACATCATCATGATCTGCACCGGCACCGGCTCGGCACCGTTCCGCGGCTTCACCGAATGGCGGCGGCGCGCGATGCCCGGCGCCTCCGGCCGCATGATGCTGTTCTTCGGCGCGCGAAGGCCACAGGACCTGCCTTATTTCGGGCCGCTGCAGAAGGTGCCGGAGAGTCTGCTGCGCAAGCATTTCGCCTATTCCCGCGTGCCCGGCGAGAAGAAGGTCTATGTGCAGGATCTTCTGCGGCGCGAGGAGGCGGCCGTCTCCGGCCTGCTCGCGTCCGCCGCCACCCATATCTACGTCTGCGGCCTCAAGGGCATGGAGCAGGGCGTCGATGCGGCGCTCGACGACATCTGTCGCGGCTCCGAACTGCGCTGGCATGAGCTGCGCAGCCAGATGCGCGCCGAGGGGCGCTACCACGTCGAGACCTATTAGTTAGCCGCCGGCAAGAGCGGGAATCGCAAGCGGAAAAGTCGCCGCGTCAGGGGGAGGAGCATGGATCAGATCACGGAGAAGTCCTCGCCGCACGGGCCGGTGCCGCCGGAGGCATTCAATTTTTCCGAGCATCTGCTGGCGCTGAACAGCGGCCGCGGAACGAAGGCCGCGTTTGTCGACAACCGCGGAACGTCGAGCTACAGCGATCTGGAGGATCGCGTCCGCCGCATCGCCTCCGCCTTGCGCGATCTCGGCATCAAGCGCGAGGAACGCGTGCTGCTGGCGATGCAGGACTGCACCGACTGGCCGGCGGCGTTCCTGGGCGCGATCTATGCCGGCATCGTGCCGGTCGCGGTCAATACGCTGCTGACCGCGGACGACTACGCCTACATGCTGGAGCATTCGCGCGCCCAGGCCGTGCTGACCAGCGGGGACGTCTTGCCGGCGATCAAGGGCGCGTTGACCAAGAGCGATCACGAGGTCCGAAAGGTGATCGTGTCGCATCCGATCGCCTCGCTCGATTTTGGCGAGATCGCGCTGGGAACCGTGGTCGAAACCCACGCGCCGATGGCACGTCCGGCCCGCACGCATTGCGACGATCCGGCGTTCTGGCTGTATTCCTCGGGCTCGACCGGGCGTCCGAAAGGCACGGTGCATTCGCACGCCAACCCGTATTTCACCGCCGAGCTCTACGGCAAAGCGGTGCTCAACCTGACCGAGACCGACATCTGCTTCTCCGCAGCCAAGCTGTTCTTTGCCTATGGCCTCGGCAACGCGCTGACCTTTCCGATGTCGGTCGGCGCCACCACGCTGCTGATGCCCGACCGTGCATCGCCGGACGAGGTCTTCAAGCGCTGGACCGGCGCGGTCGGCGGCTTCAAGCCGACCGTCTTCTATGGCGCGCCCACCGGGTTCGCCGGCATGCTGGCGTCTCCGGCGCTGCCGTCACGCGATCAGGTGGCGCTGCGGCTGGTGTCATCGGCGGGAGAGGCGCTTCCGGCCGATATCGGCAAGCGCTTCAAGGCGCATTTCGGCGTCGACATCGTCGATGGCATCGGCTCGACCGAGATGCTGCACATCTTCATCTCGAACCGCCCCGACGATGTTCGTTACGGCACCACCGGCTGGCCGGTACCGGGCTATGATATCGAGCTCCGCGGTGACGATGGCGGGACCGTGCCGGATGGCGAGCCGGGCGACCTCTATATCCGCGGTCCCTCGGCAGCGATGATGTATTGGGGCAACCGTGCCAAGACGCGCGAGACCTTCCAGGGCGGCTGGACCAAGAGTGGCGACAAATATGTGCGCAATGCCGACGGGACCTACACCTATTCCGGCCGCAGCGACGACATGCTCAAGGTGTCCGGCATCTATGTCAGCCCGTTCGAGGTCGAGGCGACGCTGGTCCAGCATCCCGCGATCCTTGAGGCGGCCGTGATCGGCGTGCCCGATGCGGAAGGCTTGACCAAGACCAAGGCGTTCGTGGTGCTCAAGCACGGCGCGACCACCAGCGACGCCGAGCTCAAGGCGTTCGTCAAGGATCGGCTGGCGCCCTACAAATACCCCCGCATGATCGAATATGTCGACGAGCTGCCGAAGACCGCCACCGGAAAAATCCAGCGCTTCAAGCTGCGCGCGATGGAGCAGCAGGCGGCAGGCTGAGGCTTCGAACCGCAGGGCACAACGGACGGTCGGCGGGAGGGGATCGACCGGCGGCGGTCGGGTTTGCTGATGAGGAATCAGGGACCAGCCGAGACGCGCGCGATTCGGTGGCTGGGAATGCTAGCAACTATCTGGCAAGCACTTCGGTGAGGAAGTGGCCCCGGGGACGCCATTGAAGTCGAAGCCGGGCCTGCGATCACGCCCCTATGTTGGTGCGGGCCGGGGGGCTCCTAATGGGACCTGTCGTGATGCACTCGTGATGTTTGGCACGGGTCAAGCTGGGCTTGGCCCATATTGTACAAGTTCAGGGACGTCGGAGCTGCGCCGCCGTGACCGTGCTCGTGACTTTCTCGTCCAGTTGGCTATGGTAGAATGACGATTTTACCGAGTGTGCTCCCTGCCTCGAACATGCGGTGGGCCTGGACGATGTCGGTCATCGGGAGGCGGGCGCCGGTACTCGGACTGATGCGCCCTTCAGCCAGCAGCGTAATAAGCTCCCTGGCCAACTTTCGCAGCTGCGGCAGATCGTGGTCGTAGGTGTGAATATTGAATATCCTCAGGCCTGGACTTTTGATGGACAGCCTGCGCAGTTCGGCAAATACGTCCTGCTCTGGCATGGGTGTATGAACGTTGTGAGCAACGGCACTCCCGAAGTCCGCCAGCATGCGGACGCAGTCCACAAACCCCGCACCGATCACAACGCGGCATCGACGCCTCGCCCGCCCGAGCCTCAACCTCTCAGCCGAACCCGCCAGTCATCAGCGGCAGACGTAAGCTCCGTTGACCAGCACGCGGACGCATGCGGTGCCCGCAGCCGCCGCGCCGACGGCGGCCCCGCCGACCACGGCTCGCCTCGTGGTGCGGCGTGCGACACCAGCAGCGGAGACGGGCGTCAAGGGGCGCCCGACGCGGGCCTCGGCTTTGACGAGCGAAAGAGAGAGACCCTGCTCTGACGACCAGCCAAGCGAGCCGCCCATTGCGAAACCGGCGAGAGCCGCCGCGAAGGAGAGTTTTCCGAACATGCCGAGCTTCATGATGACCTCCGTCCTGTGACTTAGAGCGCTCATCGAGCTCCCGCGCTGTTTGCGGACCCTTGATCAGGATCAACGAAACGGACGGATCCGGGACGAGGCTGAACGTCGCCGGTCGGCGGAAGGATCGATTGGCCTGTCGCGGAGCGAGGGGAGACGAAGACAAATGCGGGTCTTGCGCTTTGCTCTGAGCACGCTGCAGATGGCGACATCCATGACGGGGCCTCCGTTGGGGGTAGGCACATCCGACGAACCGTCGCCTGGTCCGGCCGTCCTCTCCCGGTCAGCATCATCGAGCATGCTGCGGGTGAGCGGTGAGGAGCGGCCATGAAGACACTTCGCCAGCGGCTCACAGGCGAGGATTCGATCCAGCTGTTGATCAGGCTTGGATTGCTCGCTCTGTTGATCTTTTGGACGTCCTATCTGGTCCGCCCGTTCTTGACGATCATCGTCTGGGCTCTCGTGCTGGCCGTGGCGCTCAATCCAGGCTTTGCTCTGCTCGCTAAGCTGCTCGGGGGGCGCCCGAAGCTCGCGGCAGCGATCTTCACCGCATTCAATCTTGCGATCTTTCTTGGTCCGGCAGCCTGGCTCGGCATCGGCGCGGTTGAGAGCGTCCGGCATTTTGCCGCCGAATTGGCCTCGGGTGACCTGACAGTTCCGGTGCCGCCGCAATCGCTCAAGTCGTGGGCTCTGATCGGGACGCCGCTTTACGAGCTCTGGGATCAGGCCTCGACCAATCTACGATCGGCCTTGCATCAGATCGCGCCTTATCTGAAGCCGCTTGCAGGAAAGCTGCTGGGCCTGGCGGGGGATGCTGGCGTGGGCGCCATCAAGTTTCTGCTTTCGATCGTCGTTGCCGGGGTCATCTTTCCTTACGGAGCCCAATTCGTCGCCGCGGGGCGCGGTCTGCTGATGCGGATCGTGCCCGAGCAGAGCGAGCACTTCCTGGACCTGGCGGGAGCAACCATCCGCGCGGTCTCACAAGGTGTGATCGGGATCGCGGTGATTCAGGCCTTGCTGGCCGGTATCGGCTTCAAGCTCGTCGGCATCCACATTGCGGGCCTGCTGGCGCTGCTGATCCTGCTCCTCTCCATCGTACAGATCGGAGCTGCGCTCATCATGCTCCCCGTGATCGTCTGGATCTGGACCGAGAAGGACCTGACGACGGCGTCGCTGTTCACACTCTTCTTCGGGATCGTGAGCATTCTCGACAACGTGTTGAAGCCACTGGTGATGGGACGCGGCCTGACCACGCCGACACTCGTCATCCTCATCGGAGTCATCGGCGGAACGCTGGGTCATGGCATCGTCGGTCTGTTCATAGGTCCCGTCATTCTTTCTGTCGCGTGGGAGCTGACAGTCGCCTGGATCAAGATTGATCGATCGGCAGTCCAATCCGTCGTCGAACGTTGACTTAAATCAACCATGGTGCGGGGCGGAAGCGCGTTGTGAACGCGTACGCCAGCGAGATCAGGACGCGACAATGGAAAACTTGAACCTGCCGGGTGGTCCGATGTCCGGGATGGTGGCCGCGGCCATCGAATACATGGTCGATGCGGGGCAGCGGAGCGTTCTGTTCCTCGACGTCATGCGCCAGCGCGGAGACCAGTATCGCGAGCATGTTGCGCAAACGGCGCCGCATGTCCTGCAGTACGCAGCTGAGCTGGTCATCGACGGGCGCAAGCTCGACGAGCCCGTCAACTACGCGCTGGTGCGCATCATTCCACCCAAGGGCGTCGAGATCGATCTCCAGCGGCGGCCGTTCATCGTGGTCGATCCACGCGCGGGACACGGTCCGGGAATTGGCGGATTCAAGGCGGACAGCGAGATCGGCGTCGCGATGAAGGCGGGACATTCCTGCTACTTCATAGGCTTCCTTCCGGAGCCGATGCCGGGGCAGACCATCGAGCGGATCGCGCGCGCCGAAGCAATGTTCATCGAGAAGGTCATCAGCCTGCATCCGAAGGCCGATGGCAAGCCGTGCGTCATCGGCAACTGCCAAGCCGGCTGGGCCGTCATGATCCTGGCATCGTTGCGGCCCGAGCTATTCGGGCCCCTGATCATCGCAGGCGCGCCGCTTGCCTACTGGGCCGGCGTGCACGGCAAATATCCGATGCGCTATTCCGGCGGCCTGTTGGGCGGCAGCTGGCTGACTGCGCTGAGCAGCGATCTCGGGGCCGGGAAGTTCGATGGCGCCTGGCTGGTGCAGAACTTCGAGGGGCAGAACCCGTCCAATACGCTCTGGACCAAACAGTACAATGTCTACTCGAAAGTCGACACCGAGGCCGATCGCTATCTGGATTTCGAGCGCTGGTGGGGCGGGCACGTCAACCTCAATGCCGAGGAGATCCAGTTCATCGTCGATGAGCTCTTCATCGGCAACAATCTCGCCGCCGGCAGGATCGAAATGTCGGACGGGCAGAAAGTCGACCTGCGCAATATCAAGTCGCCGATCGTGGTATTCTGCTCGAAGGGCGACAACGTCACCCCGCCACAGCAGGCGCTGGACTGGATTCTCGATTGCTATGCCGATGTCGATGAGATCAGGGCTTATGGCCAGACCATCGTCTACACCGTTCACGAAAGCATCGGTCACCTCGGCATCTTCGTCTCCGGCGGAGTTGCGAAGAAGGAGCATGCGGAGTTTTCGAGCAACATCGACCTGATCGATATTCTGCCTCCGGGGCTCTACGAGGCCACCTTCGAGGCCAAGGGCGAGGAGACGACGAACTCCGATCTCGTGGTCGGGCAGTGGGTGATGCGCTGCGAGGCGCGAACCCTTGACGACATTCGCGCGATGGGTGGCAACTCGCCGGAGGACGAGCGGCGCTTCGCTGCTGCCAAGCGCGTCTCGGCACTGAACCTCGCCGCATACCGAAAGTTCGTTCAGCCGTGGATCAGGAAAATGGCCACGCCGCAGATGGCGGAGACGATGCGCAGGCTGCATCCGTTGCGGCTTCAATACGAGATCTTCAGCAGCCTGAATCCCTGGATGGGCGCCGTGAAGTCGGCGGCCGACCAGGTCGAGGAGAACCGCAGGCCGGTCGCGAAGGACAATCCGTTCCTGGCGTTCCAGGAGCAGATGTCCAAACAGATCGTTCATGCGCTGGACAGCTGGCGCGACGCGCAGGAAGCCCTCAGCGAGACGATCTTCCTGAACGTCTATGGCTCGCCTGCACTGCAGGCGGCGGTGGGAATCGACCCGAAATGGGAGCCGTCGCACCGCCGCGAGATGTCGCCCGAGCACCGGGCGATGCTCGAGAAGCGGATCGCTGCCCTCAAGTCGAGGGTTCGTGAAGGCGGACTTCGTGAAGCGACGATTCGCAGTCTGCTCTATATCGGGTCGGCGCGCGGAATGGTCGACGAGCGGAGCATCGAAGCGCTGCGCCAAGTGCGCCGCGATGCAGGGGGAGCGCGCATGACCCTGTCCGAGTTCAAGATGCTGGTGCGCGAGCAGTTCTTCATGCTGCTGCTTGACCAGGAGGAGGCGCTGGCCGCCATTCCGGCGATGCTGCCCGCCGATGTTCCACAGCGGCGCGCGGCACTTGCGATGATGCGCGACGTGCTCTCCGCCAGCGGCGAGCTCAGTGGCGAGCGAGCAAACCGGCTGCAGCGTATTGCGGCTCTGTTCGGCGTTGAGGTGGAAGAGGGGGCATCCAAGATTGCCCCTTTCGACCCAAAGGCGAGGGCGTCGTGACGGTTCAAGGACGGACGGGGAGTGACACCATGTCAGCACAGCCAAGACAAGCCCGGTCTCCCAGCAAATATGATCGCTTGATCGCCGCGGCGCAGGGCGTGTCCCCGGTTCCGACCGTGGTGGTGCATCCTTGCGATGAGACGTCGCTGCGCGGAGCCGTCGACAGCGCAAAGGCCGGCATCATCCGGCCGATCCTTGTTGGGCCCGCAAGAAAGATCCAGGAGACGGCGAAGAATCATGATCTCGATATCTCCGGCTTTGAGATCGTCGACGCCGCGCACAGCGAAGAAGCGGCCGCCAGGAGCGTCGAACTGATCCACGCTGCCCGGGGCGAGATGCTCATGAAAGGCAGCCTGCATACCGACGAGCTGATGCGCGCCGTGACCGCGAAGGCCGGTGGTCTGCGCACCGACCGCCGCATCAGCCACGTCTTCGTGATGGACGTGCCGGCCTATGCCGAGACGCTGTTCGTGACGGACGCGGCGATCAACATCTTTCCGGACCTCGACGCCAAGCGCGACATCATCCAGAACGCGATCGATCTCTACAATCAGGCCGGCTTTGGCAAGACGCCGCGCGTCGCGATCCTGTCGGCCGTGGAAACCGTGACCTCCAAGATTCCGTCGACGATCGAGGCGGCGGCGCTCTGCAAGATGGCTGACCGCGGGCAGATCACCGGCGGCGTGCTCGACGGGCCGCTGGCCTTCGACAATGCCATCGACGCCGAGGCGGCGCGGATCAAGGGCATCAAGTCGGAGGTCGCCGGCCGGGCCCAGATCCTCGTCGTTCCCGACCTCGAGGCCGGCAACATGCTGGCGAAGAATCTCGCTTATTTCGCGAAGGCCGATGGCGCAGGCATCGTGCTCGGCGCCCGGGTGCCGGTCGTCCTGACGTCGCGCGCGGATACGCCGCGTGCGCGCATGGCGTCCTGCGCGGTGGCATCGCTCTATGCCAACGCACGCCGCCGGCATGCGCCGACAGTGGCAGCGTGATCGCCATGGACACGATCCTCGTCGTCAACGCCGGCTCATCGAGCGTCAAGTTCCAGGTCTTCTCGGTGGAGGGGGAGGGCACGCTCCGGCGGCAGATCAAAGGCCAGGTGGATGGCATCGGGAGCCGTCCACGGCTGAGAGCGAGCGGTGCAGACGGCGAGCCGCTGGCCGAGCGGGCGTATCCGATCGATGCCGTCGCCAACGTGCCCGTGGCGATGGAGATTGCCGGGAACTGGTTGCGCGACGAGCTTCGTATCCACCCCATCGCCATCGGACACCGGGTCGTCCATGGTGGTCCGGACTTCGACCGGCCGACGTTGATCGACCACGGCGTGGTGGCCCGCCTGGAGCGCTTCGTCAGCCTGGCGCCGCTCCATCAGCCGCACAATCTGGCCCCGATCCGATCGGTGCTTGCCGCCTTCCCGGCTCTGCCGCAGGTGGCCTGCTTCGATACCGCTTTTCATCGCGGGCACAGCGCCGTCGCCGACCACTACGCCATCCCGCATGCGCTGCACGCCGAGGGTGTGCGCCGCTACGGCTTCCACGGGCTGTCCTATGAATACGTCGCCAAGTCCCTGCCGCAGATCGCGCCGGATATTGCGAGTGGGCGGGTCATCGTCGCCCACCTCGGCAGCGGCGCATCGATGTGTGCGCTCAAGGCGGGACGGAGCGTGGAAAGCACGATGGGCTTCACGGCGCTGGACGGGCTGCCGATGGGCACGCGTCCCGGCCAGCTCGATCCCGGCGTTGTGCTGTACCTCATCTCAGAAAAGGGCATGTCGGCCTCCAACGTTCAGACCATGCTTTATCGCGATTGCGGGCTGAGAGGTCTCTCCGGCATCAGCAGCGACATGCGCGCGCTCGAAGCCAGCGATGAGGCCAACGCGAAGTTGGCGATCGACTATTTCGTGTATCGGATCGGCCTCAATGCCGGCATGCTCGCGGCCGCTTTGCAGGGCCTGGACGCCTTCGTCTTCACGGCCGGCATCGGTGAGAACTCCGCGACCATCCGCGCTCGCGTGGTCGAGCAACTCGGGTGGCTTGGCGCCAGCCTGGACCCCTCCCGAAACATCGGCAATTCGCGCCTGATCTCGCGCGCTGACAGTCTCGTTCCGGTCTACGTCGTGCCGACCGACGAGGAACGGATGATTGCGCAGCATACCCTGTCACTGCTGATGAGACCGATGCCGGCCACCACCAACCGAGAGAGGGCGTCATGATTCCCGTGTTCCCCGATACGAAGGTTGCCCTGAAGGGCAAGAAGGGCCTCATCGTCGGCATTGCCAACGACCAGTCCATTGCCTGGGGCTGCGCGCGGGCGTTCCGCGCGCTCGGGGCCGAGCTCGCGGTCACCTACCTGAACGATCGGGCCAGAAAGTATGTCGAGCCGCTGGCGCAGGCGCTGGAAGCGCCGATCGTGATGCCGCTGGATGTCATGGCCGAGGGGCAGACCGAGGCCGTGTTCGAGCGGATTGCCAGTGAATGGGGACAGCTCGATTTCCTGCTGCATTCGATCGCGTTTTCGCCCAAAGAAGCCCTCCACGGCCGCGTGGTGGATGTCGGACGCGACGGCTTCCTCAAGACCATGGATGTCTCGTGCTGGTCGTTCATGCGGATGGCGCATCTGGCGGAGCCGCTGATGAAGAATGGCGGTACCATGTTCACCATGACCTATTACGGCAGCCAGATGGTCGTGAAGAACTACAACGTGATGGGAGTGGCCAAGGCCGCGCTCGAAGCCGCGGTCCGCTACATTGCCGCGGAACTCGGCCCGAAGGGCATCCGTGTTCACGCGATCTCACCTGGGCCGCTCGCCACGCGCGCTGCATCGGGCATTCCGGAATTCGACGATCTGATGGACAAGGCGCAATCGACCGCGCCGGCCCGCAGCCTGGTGAGCATCGAGGATGTCGGCAATGCCACGGCCTTCCTGGCGCTAGACGGCGCCAAGCTGATCACCGGCGGTGTTCTCTATGTTGACGGTGGCTACCACATCATCGACTGACCGGCCGAGGAGGTTGAGGTGCGGTTCCTGGCGTTGAATCTGCTCATGCTCCCGCTGATCGTCACGTCGGCCGGGGCTCAGATCTATGATCCTCGGTTTCCCATATGCATGAAGGTTTACGATGGGTCTCTCGGCGGGGGCGAATGGATCGATTGCAGCTACACATCGCTCCCGCAGTGTCAGGCGACGGCATCCGGCCGGGCTGCCATGTGTGTGGTGAACCCCTACCACGCTCGTGATCTCTCGCGTGGACGCGACCGGAGATACCCGCGGCTGGACTGAGGCGATCCACCCGATCACTGCGTGCCTGCGTTGACGGCAGATCTAGCAATAGTGCAGTGCAATCAGCTCGGCGACGCAGGCGGGTTTCTTGCCGCCCTCGATCTCGATCACGAGATGGTAGTTGACGCGCAGGCCGTCCGGCGGCACGTCCTCCGCCTCGGCGATCGTGATCCGGCCGCGCAGCCTCGCGCCGGCCGGCACGGGTGCAAGATACCGGATTCGGTCCGCGCCGTAGTTCAGCGTGTTGCGCAGACCCTTCAGGCCCATCACCGAGCGAATGAAGAGCGGAGCGAGCGAGAGAGACAACAGGCCATGCGCGATGGTGGTGCCGCCAGGTGCTTCTCGCTTGGCGCGTTCCTGATCGACATGGATCCATTGCTCGTCGCAGGTCGCCTGCGCGAACTGGTTGATCCGCTCCTGCGTCACCTGGAACCAGTCGCTGACGCCGATCTCGGTCCGCAGCGCAGATTTGATATCGTCGAAGCCTGAGAAGATCCGCATGGTTGTCGCCCGCTCAGATGTTCATTTCAGGAACGTTGTCCGGAATGACGAGCTCCGCGTCCGTGGCCGCCATGACCTCGCCGATGCTGCTGCCGGGCGCGATCTCCAGCAACGTGGCTTGGCCGCGGGGGAAGCCGATCACGGCCATGTCCGTCACGACCAGATGCACCGGCCGCACCGAGGTCAGGGGCAGCGTGCATTGCGCGACGATCTTGGACTTGCCCTTGGCGGCGTGCTGCATGGCGACGATGACCCGCCTGGCGCCGCTGACGAGGTCCATCGCACCTCCCATGCCCGGAACCATCTTGCCGGGGATCATCCAGTTGGCGAGACGCCCACGGGCATCGACCTGGAGCCCGCCGAGCACGGTGACATCGACATGACCTCCTCGGATGAGCCCGAACGACATCGCGCTGTCGAAGGTGCTGGCGCCCGGCAGCGCGCTGATTGGGCGGCCGCCGGCGTCCGTCAGCAACGGATGCGCCAATCCTTGCTCCGGAATCGGGCCGGTGCCGATCAGGCCGTTCTCGGACTGGAAGAACACGTTCAAGCCGGCGGGCACGTAGTTGGCGACGAGCGTCGGGATGCCGATGCCGAGATTCACGAGGTCGCCGCTCACGAGTTCCTTGGCGACACGTCGGGCGATCATCTCCTGCGGATCCATGTGTTCACCCATTGGGGTTTGTGATGAGATAGTCGACCAGCGGTGCGGGCGTCACGACGTGGTCGGGCGCGATCACGCCGACGGGCACGATGTGCTCCGCCGTCACGATCACGGTATCCGCCGCCATCGCCATGACGGGATTGAAGTTGCGCGCGGTCAGCGCATAGGAGAGATTGCCGAGATAGTCGGCAAGAAACGCGTGAACCAGCGCGAACTGCGCCCGCAGCGCGGTCTCGAGCAGGAAAGGCTTTCCATCCACCTCGATCTGACGCTTGCCTTCCGCGACCAACGTGCCGACGCCGGTCGGCGTGAGGATGCCGCCCAGACCGCAGCCTCCGGCGCGGATGCGTTCGACGAAGGTCCCCTGCGGAATCAGATCGACCGCGACCTCCCTGGCGAGCATCTGCTGCTGCGCTTTCGGGTTGAGGCCGATATGCGTCGCTGTCAGACGCGAGACGAGGGCGGCATCGAACAATCGTCCGACGCCCTTGCCTGGCACCGCGGCGTCGTTGCTGATGATCGAGAGACCCGACTTGCGCTGGCGAACCAGCTCCTCGAGCAGACGCTCCGGCGTTCCAACTCCCATGAAGCCGCCGATCATGAGACTTGCGCCCGCCGGGATCATCGCGACGGCTTCTTCGATGGAAACGGCCCTCATGGTGGAGACTCCCGTCGGAAGTGAGCAGAGGAAGGTCGACGAATGCTCGCTTCGCGTCCTCGCGCTCCATTGATCTGCGTCAAGAGTTCTCGCTATTCGTCGACGGTCATGCCCACGCCGTCGAGCGCGTTCGCCCAGAGCCGGCGGATCTGGACGTGACGGCGTTCAAGCGCGGCGCTGACGGCGTCGCGATGCGCCGCCAGTGACTCTCCCTTCAGGAACAGGATCTGCGCCTGCAGCAGCCGGCCGCTCTCGAATTCGATGCGGCGTAAGGCCATCACGAACGGGTCGTTGGCGTTGGCCTCCATCGGCAGCAAAGCGGCTGGCCGCAGCCCGGCATGAATGCCGTGCGCCAGCGTCGCAAGGCCAACCGCGAGCGCCAAATGCTGGTCCGGAATGCCGTCGGCCGGCTCCGGACACCAGGCCGTCTCCCAGGTCATCGCAAGGGCGCCCAGCGCAAAATCGGCCACCCAGGAGGTCGACCGCAGCAGCAGAGCGACGATCTCCGCCTCGTGGTAGAGCTGCGCGTTCAGCTCGGTCTGCCAGGCGAATTCGAACCTGGCCGGTAGCGCAAGAGCCAGTTGCCGGGCCAGGGCGCCGTGCGCAGAGATCAGGAATGCCGCGACGCGGGTCTGCTGTTGCGGGGGCACGCGGCCTTGCGGATCGAGTGGGCCGAAGAAAGCGCTCATGGCATCGCCGCCGGCATGGGAATGGCCCGCAAATGATCGTAGCCGGCGGGAAACGCGATCAGCTCGCCTCCGGCGTCCTCCGGCGCAATCCAGACCGTCTTGTTGCCGTGCCAGCGCCCGCCCAGCACATCCTCGGCGAAGCGGGCGAGCAGATCTGCCGTCAGCACCGGCTTCTCCAAGGTGAACGCATGATAGGCGCGCTGGATGATCACCAGCGCGCTGTTCGGGATGTTGACGCGCAGCGTTTCATGCAGCGCACGCGGTGTCAGAAAATCGAACTCGCCATTCAAGATCATGGTCGGCGTGCGGATTGACGAAAGCTGCGGCGTGAGCGGACGGAAGTCGAGAAACGACTCCATCAGGTTCTGCAGCGCGTAGACGTCATTGACCAGCCACCCCTGCCGTTTCACGCTGTCGAGCCTGTCCAGGACCGGCAACAGCCACTGGTCCGACACGTTCATCGGCAGCAGCAGGTCCTGAAGGTAGCTCGTGCCTCCCAGGATCAGCGCCGTGCGGAGCGCGTTGCCGAGCAGGAGCAGTTGCGGTGGGAGCTCTGCAAAGCAGCTCATCGGCACGAGACCCGACAGGCGCCCACCATGGTTGATCGCGTAGCGCAGCGCGATCAGGCCTCCGAAGCTGATGCCGCCGAGAAAGATGGGTCCGTCGCCGAGCCCGCTGATCAGCAGATGCAGCGCGGCGACCTGGTCGTCCTGGCTGATGAACAGCGCAGGCTTGTCGGATGCACCCTGACCCAGGAGGTCGAAGGTCGCGACGCGGAAATGCCGCGCGAGGAGGGCGTCGCGGTAGGCGGCCCAAAGCTCGGCATATTGCGTCAGTCCATTGACGAGCACGTAGGCCGGCGCGGTCTCGGGCCCGTCGAGCTCATAGCGGATGCGATACGAGCCGTGATGGAGGAAAGGCATCGCGAAGATCCGGACCAGATGGATGACGACGGAATGCTCCGTCATCAAACCGGGATTCCATTGAGTTAGATCAAGGGTTGGTGATGTCGCCTACCTCAGCCTTTTGGCAAAGAGCCAGGAGGAAGCCGTCATGACCGGGAAGAATGTCGTTCGACATTGCTATGTCACCCTGTTGTTTCTGCTGCTGGCGACGGTGCTCGCGGCCGCAGAGCCGTTCAGCCGTCGCTCGTCGCAGATGCAGCATGATGGGCTGAAGAAGACGGTCGAGATCCCCAACTTCCGCCTGGGAGGAAAGTACGATCTTTCCGACCCGTCGAAATGGGAGAATGGCGGGGAAGGCGGCGTGACGCTTGAATCACTTGGCGCCGGCAAGCTGCATTCCGCCTATATCGCGATCGGGACGCCCCGGCGCAATGCCGCCGGCGACATTACCAATGCCGTGATCATCAACTCGTATTACTCGGGCGATTCCACCGACATGTACGAGCAGTGGATCAAGGGCGCCGCCTTGTCGGGTGGCGTGCCGATCATCGGACCGGGCCGGCCGATCGATACGGACCGATACTATGTCGTCATGGTCGATCCGCTCGGCACATGGGGCGCGAGCAAGCCCTCCGACGGCCTCGGCATCAAGTTTCCGCAATACAGCTATTACGACATGGTGCAGGCGAACTACCGCATGCTGCGCGACAGCCTGAAGATCGCGCGCGCCGCCCTGGTGACCGGCGTGTCGATGGGCGGGACGCAGACCTATGTCTGGGGCGTCATGCACCCGGAGTTCATCGGTGGGCTGATGCCGATCGGTGGCACCACCCAATCGGACGCGGAGGATCCGGTCGGCAATTGGACCTTCCAGTTGATGACCGCGGCCATCCAGGCCGACCCGGTGTGGCTGGCGACCAAGGGCGACTATTACAACCTGCCCAAGGAGAAGCATCCGATGCTCGGGGTGGCGTTCGGGTGGTCGGTGCTTGGGCTGACCGGCTACGACTTCGCCTTCCGCACCACGCAGAGCTTCTCAGCGGTTCAGCCGGAGGTGTTCTACTGGGAGCCGCCGAACGAGACGGCTGCCAGCAGCGTCATCTCGCGGGCCAAGCTCTATGACGCGGTCGATCTCGTCTGGCGCAACCGGGTGGGAGAGACGCACAACGTCAATCCGTATCTTGGCCGCATCCAGGCGCGCACGCTGGTGATGCACATCACCAACGACCAGTGGCTGAATTTCAAGCTCGCCGAGCGTGCGGTCGACCGGGTGCCCGGTGCGCAGATCATCGCCGAGGAAAGTCCCGTCGCGCATTACGGCGTGTTCTCGATCGTCAACCATCGCAAGAACGATCCGAAGTTCGTCGCTTTCATGGACGATGTCGCGAGTCTCGATCGCGCGCAGAAATACGTCGACAAGAACTATCGCGTGCCTGGCGTGGCTGCGAACATCGATCCAGGCAAGTCGTTCTGGAAGGACTATGTCACCTATCCCTATCCCGTCAAATACGCCGCCGCCAAGGACAACCGGGGAATCTCGTGGCAGATCGGATATATGGACGAATATGCCGGGGCGGAGCGGGATCCGAAGGTGCTCGTCATCATCCACGGCAAGGGCGCGTTTGGCGGGCACTACGGCAACGTGATGCAATACGCGTTGCGCAGCGGCCTGCGCGTGATCGTTCCGGACCTGCCGCATTACGGCATGTCCGGCCCCGGCAATCTCGACAAGAGCCCGGCGCGGACCATGCAGGACATGCGCGAGGCGGTTCATGACCTCGTCGTCAACCAGCTCGGCGTCAAGAAAGCGTACTATCTCGGCCACTCGCTGGGCGGCCAGATCGTGTCAGGCTATGCCCTGACGTGGCCGGACGTCGTGCAAGGGCTTGCGCTCGAGGCGCCATCAGGCCTGGAGGAATATCCGCGCGACATCACGATCGCTAAGGACAATAAGGTGCGGCTGTTCGATCCGGATTTCGACCACGACTTCGACAAGTGGAAGGAGACCTGGGGTCCCACAGGCATCCTCGCTGCGGAGATGGCACGGTCCGAGCAGAATGTGCGCGACTTCTTCTATTTCAAGAAGCGTGACCCTGAGACGAACGCGGTGACCGCGGCCAAGAGCGGCTATTTCTACAGCGACAGCGAATATGCGCGCTTTCACACCGAGCAGCGCGTGGGGCTCATCAAGGGCAATCCGAAGGAGCTTGAGCAATGGGCCGACGTCTTCATCTACGACATCTATTCGATCGGCTCTGAGCTGCAGCAGGACGATCCGAAGAATCTGTACCAGCGGCTGACGCAGATCAAGGCGCCGATCTTCCTCACCTTCGGTGACAAGGAGCCGTTCATTCCAACGCCGGCGTTCAACGGCCTGACGGATCTGGGACGTGACGTCATCACGCCGTTCATGTCACGGATGACGAATGCCGGCAATCGGCCGATCCTGAAGATCTATCCGGAGACAGGGCACTTCATCCATACGGACAATCCGGTCGAGTTTCCGGTCGACGTGGTGGATTTCGTGATGAAAGGTGCCGTCGACACGTCGTCTCCGCTCGGGACCGACCGCATGATCAAGGGCTCGGTCGTCTCGGCACTGCCGGTGGCGCCGACCCCGCCGGGCGCCGCCCCGACGGCCGGCTTGAACAAGTAGGCGCGACCATGGGCATGTTGCAGGCGGGCGAGGTCCGGTTGGGCTGGCGGCAATGGGGAGAAGGCGATGTCACGATCGTCTTCATCCACGGCAACCTCGCCAGCAAGGACTGGATCGAGCTCGCCGCGCCGCTGTTTCCAGCCGGATTGCGCGTGATCGGGATCGACTGGAGGGGGTGTGGCGACAGCGATCGGCCCAGCCCCACGGCCGACTATGGCAACTACACGATGCAGCAGCATGCGCAGGACATGCTGGCTGCGCTGGACTCGCTCGATGTCGGCTTCTGCCATCTGGCGACGCATTCCACCGGGGGAATCATTGGGGCCCGTATGCTTCTGCTGCAGCCGCAGCGGTTTGGCCGCGTGCTCGCCCTCGACCCCGTGACCCCGCTCGGCATGAGCTTCAATGCAGAGCAGATCGGCCTGTTCAGGGCGATGATGGCGAGCAAGGCGCTGACGCGAACCGTCATGGCGACGGCGGCAGCCTCGCTGTTCGTTCCCGAAAGCCTGGCACCGAACATGCTTCCACGCTTCCGCAATGTGCCGAGCGAGTTCCAAGCTCATTTCGAGCGGATCGTCGACCAGACCTTTACAGTGTCCGAAGGCGTCTGGATCGGAACACCCGTCAACCTGACCCGCGAGTGGGAGAGCAGAGAGCTCGCGCGCCGCATGGCCGAGATCAAACACCCGCATCTGGTGCTATGGGGGGAGCAGGACGGGTGGATACCGCTGGCTGACCTGCGCACCATGGCAGCGGCCATGCCGGACTGCCGGCTCGTTGTCGCGCCCGGCATCGGACACGCGATGAACCTCGAACTGCCGCCGCTCTACGCCGGATATTTCGGAGCGTGGTTCGGAGGACTCTCGCGGTAGATGATCACACTCCCCGCGTCGCAGTGGAGCGACAGGGGGCAGCGAATCAGCAGTTCCCACAGCTAGTTCTGCAGGTCGAAGCTCGCGAGCTTGATGCGGTCGGTCAGCACAATCTGTCGCTGGGTATTGCCAACGAAGTCGAGCACGCCCACGTCATGCAGCCGCGACAGGGCGCGGGACACGGTCTCCAGCGTGAGACCAAGATAGTCCGCTATGTCTCGGCGTGACATGGGAAGCGCGATGACATCGGCGGCGGTGAGGCGCTTGTCCATCTCGGCCAGGAATGTCGCGACCCGCTCGAGTGACGTCTTTCGGCCAAGCAGAAGCATGTGATCCTCGGCATGATGAAGATTGGCCGTGGTCATGCCAAACAAGCTCTTGGCGACGACAGCGTCGCTCTTCGCAACGGCTTCGAGGCTTTGGCGCCTGATGAGGTTGACGGTCGTGTCGACGATCGCTTCGGTCGTGAAGCGATGAGCTGGTCCATTCTCGAGCCCGAAGATGTCGCCTGGAAGATGAAACGCACCGATCTGGCGTCGGCCATCGCTCAGCAGCTTGTAGCTTCGGATCGCGCCGGTTCGGACCTGATAGACATACTCGGCCGGCTCGTTCTCACCGTAGATCTCGGTGCTCTTCTTGTAGGTGAACTCGCTCAAGCTGACGAGCGGGTTCGATGCGCTCGCCATTCCAAAGTCGCGGAGTGAATTTGGGCGTGAGGATTTGTCGGCGGATGTACGCACGAACATGGGCAACTCCTAAACTAATTCACGAAAAGACGTGTCGGAGGCGACGGAACGCCTGGTTGCCGAGAGCAGGCCCTGCTGTCTCAAATTTTCATCAATTTAGGTGGGGCGCAGACCATGGACCATTGTCCCTGTGGCCATTGTACTAAGGTGCATCAGCGACTATCGTGCCGACCGGCGGTTGTGGACGTTGCAGATGCGATCTGTTTGCAGGTCGCGTCGTCGGCTTTGTTGAGGTCGCGGAGGAGTTCCCGAGACTGCAGGACGCGGTGTCGGGAGGGCCGTGCGGCCGACATTTCAGGAGACTGACGGTTGGGTAGCGTCGTGCATGTCGTAGACGATGACGCGTCATTCCGAGTGGCCATCGAACGGCGGCTCAGGATGGCTGGTTACGACGTCGCGGCCTACGCATCCGCCCAGGATCTGCTGGAGCGCCTGCCCGGCAATGAGGAATCAGGGTGCATCCTGCTCGATGTCAGAATACCGGGGCTGTCTGGGCCAGAGCTTCAGAGCCGCTTGACGGAAATGGGATCGACACTTCCGATCGTGTTTCTGACCGGTCATGCTGATACTGCGACCACCGTGCGCGCCATCAAGGCCGGGGCTGAGGACTTTCTCACAAAGCCGGTTTCGTCGGCGCAGCTGCTTGACGCCGTGCAGCGGGCGGTGGCGCGTCAAGAATCGGCGCAGGCCCATCGTAAGAAGCTGAGCTCGCTCCAGGGGCTTCTGAACTCACTGACCCCGCGCGAGCGCCAGGTGTTCGACATGATCGTTCGTGGCAGGATCAACAAGCAGATTGCCCATGAGCTTGGCACCGCTGAACGGACGATCAAGGCACATCGCCACCAGGTCATGGAAAAGATGCAGGTGCAGTCGCTGGCGGAACTGGTCTCGATTGCCGAGCGATTGGGCCTGCTCGATGTCGAGACCGAACGTCGGGCGTAGAGTGAACCGACCGGTTCTCGCACTCATCACAGCGGCTTGCACAACAGTACAATAGCGCGGCCGGCGGCGGCCTGTTACGGTCTGATCGCGGACAAGAGTCGGATTGAATGATGAATCGGCGTGGATCCGCTGGCGAGTGAACGCTTGTCAAGGAAGGCGGCCGAGGTGTCAGTCCGCGGGCCCATTCTCGTCGTCGACGATGACGCATCGATGCGCATCAGCATCAGCCGGCTGCTCCGGGCGCGCGGCTTCTCTGCATTACTCTTCGGCTCAGCGGCTGCGATGCTCGATCATGATGCGGACGGTGATGTCTTGTGTATCATCATCGACATCAATCTGAGCGAGGCCTCTGGAATCGCGTTGCGGCACCGGCTCTCGGAAAGGGGAGTCGTGGCACCGGTCATCTACATCACTGGGAATGACAGCCATGCAACCCGGTCAGCAGCAATCGAGTCGGATTGCATTGCGTACTTGACCAAGCCGTTCACGGCGAACGCGTTGATCGATGCCATCGAGCGCGCTGTTGCACGCGCGGGCGGGACGGTGAAGCCTGGTCTGCCGCATCCGGACTGATCGTGCACGCTTGCCGCTTGCGGACCGTTCGACAGCTTCCTTACTTACCTCAGTCCTGGCCGCCATCGTGACGATGGAACCGGCGCCACCGTGACTGGGCCAGGCATCGACTCCCATATGGGTGATGTCATACACATGGATCGTTTCAGGACGCGACGTCTGATCCACGAACTGAGCATCAGCTGATTAGGTTGCGCTGGATCAATCATGCGGCTGCAAAACTGCCTAAGGGTCATCCGAAGACTTGGTTCGGTCTGTGGGGAGTGTTGCGATGTTGACGAGGATCGCCAGTCGCTCGGCGCTTGACGCGCAGCTCGCAAGCCTGTCGGGCGAGCGGGTGTCGTGTCGTGAGCTGACCTATCGCAGGGGAGGGCTCGTCTTCAGTCAGGGAGACGATGCGAATAACGTCTATCAGGTCGTCTCGGGGGCGGTCCGTGCCTATAAGCGACTGGCGGACGGCCGCCGGCAGATCAGCGCGTTTCATCTGGCGGGCGACATGTTCGGGCTCGAGAACGGCGGGACGCATCGCTTCACGGCCCAGGCGGTGACCGCGACGGCGATCCGCGTGACGTCCCGGCGCCGCTTGTTCGATGCGATCGAGGATCAGGAGGCGGGCCGGACCAGGCTGCTCGGCCTCGTGACGCGCAATCTACAGCATGCCGAGAACCACATGCTGCTGTTGGGGCGGAAGACGGCGCTTGAAAAGGTCGCGGCGTTCCTGCTCGAAATGGATGAGCGGCAGGCCTATCCAGGCGTGATCAGCCTGCCGATGTCGCGCCGCGACATCGCGGACTATCTCGGGCTGACGCTCGAGACAGTGTCGCGCGCCTTGTCGGCCCTGCGGGATGAGAAGATGCTGAGATTCGAGGGACAGACGCAACGGCGGGTCGTTCTGCTCGATCGAGACGGGCTTGCGCAGCTCGAGATTTGAGAGCGGGCGAGGAAAGCTCTGGTCACTCGTCGATGTCCTGTTCGAACGTTTGCTGCGGGGGACCTCGGTGAGCCGGACCGAACTCAGGCAGCGGCAGTGACGTCGTCAGCGACAGCAGGTTGGCATCGACCACTTCGAGGACGAGCGTCTTGCCGAGCTCCATCTCCTTGACGAGGGCGTGATCCGCGACGTCGCTTGCGATGCAAGCATTGCTGAGGCACCAGGTGTACGGCACCTGGTAGGAACGGCCGCGATCGACGGTCAACTTGACGGGATGCTGCAGATACATGCCAACCGGCACGAACAATTGCAGCCGGCCCTTTTGATCGTCGTCGCGCTCGATCAAGTCGAGACGCACGGCCATCTGACCCGTGGGAAAACGGCCGGTGATCGAGGTGCGGCACAGGGGCGGAGCGCCACCCGCCTGGAAGCAGAGCTTGCGCCAGCTTCCGTAGGTAATGTCCGTTGCCTCACGCTGGCCGCGGATTGCGACTTCGGCGGATTGAGCCGTGGGCTTGCGTTCGCCGGCGAAAGCTTGGCCGGTGGGTGTGGTTGCGACGATCGCCAGAGCGAGTGAAGCGGAGAGGCGAGGACGTCCGGTCATCATGGTCGTGGCCTCCCGAGGGGCGCCTCGTGCGATTGCGTGTGAGCGTCCAGAAAAGCGGCTACGAGCGGTGACCAGAGTGGGATCGCGTCGGGCGAGCCAATCAGAAAATGTCCGTCCTGGCCGAACGGAGGCAGCATGCGATAATCGGCGATGCCGCCCGCCGCGGTGAAGGCGTCGTGTATGCGCTTCGACAAGACCGGGCCGAAGAAGGTGTCGTTCTCGGCATAGATCCAGAGCATGGGGATGCGCGAGGTGCGCCCGAACTCGCCGGCGGCTTCGACGAGCTTGTCGGGGGCACAATTGTTGTTCGGCTTGCCATCGACATGGCCGCCGCGACCTGCAGCAAAAGTGATGATCGCCCGGATCTGCGGCGGGTTCAGGCTCGACAAGGCAATCGACGCCCAGCCGCCGGCGGATTGTCCGACCACGATGACGTCCCTCGGCAGGATGCGTTTGTCCGTGGTCATGTAGTCGATGATCCAGAGGTCCGCCTGTGCCACGGCCAAGCCGGGATCGCGGAAATTCGGATGGCTGCATTTGCCGACTTTGGAGAAGAACGGGCCGTACAGTCCGCGTTCAGGAATGTCGATCGCGGCGGCGCCATAGCCGGTCCCGACCGGCGCGACCACGAAATAGCCGCGGCGTGCGAGCCATTGGGCGGCGTCCCTGAATTCCACGAGCGGAAAGAAGCTGCGCTCCGTCGGGTTGAGCGCCACGCCGTGGTTCATGATGGCCAGCGGAAACGGACCGTCTCCGACCGGCCGCACCACATAGGCGAAGGAGGGCAGGGGCAGCGGCAGGGCCCAGACCTCTTCCTGAATGCGGCGTGATGCGTTGGGGTCTTCCGCATGCGATGGCGCGCCCGTACAGCCCAGCACGAGCAGGAGCAGAAGGACGGGCAAGGCGGCTCGGTCACGGCGGAGCGTCATCGGCGTCTCCTCAGCCCGAGAACGTGCAGGCGACGATGATCGGCCCGAGCACGGTCAGGACCACGTTGCCGACCGCATAGGGCACCGCGACGCCGAGCACAGGCGTCTGGCTTTCGGCAACGTCGCAACATCCCGTGACGGCTGCATCGACTGTCATGGCCCCCGCGAGCGCGCCGCAGGTGATGACGGGATTCATGCGAAGAATGTGGTAGGCGAACAGTGTCGCCACAATCAGCGGTACCAGTGTCACGACCAGGCCCATGCCGACGAGGAGCAGGCCGTGAGCCTGCATGGCGAGCCACGCCGCATGGCCGTTGGCCAGCCCGATCGCTGCGATGAAGCCGCCAAGGCCGAAGTCGCTCAGGGTCTGCTGCGCGGCGGGCGGAATGGCGCCCATGGTCGGACGGCGCGAGCGCAGCCAACCACACATGAGCCCGGCGATCAGCGCGCCACCTCCGCCGCCGAGCGTCAGCGCAATGCCGCCCACCTTGAAGCTGATCAAGCCGGCAAGCAGTCCGACAGCGATTCCCGCGGCAAGAAAGGCGATGTCGGTGCGATCGCCGGACCGCACCATTTGTCCGACCCGGGCGGCGGCGCGTCCGATATTGTGGGTGCTACCCACCAGGGTCATGACGTCTCCGACATAGAGCCGCGTGTCGGGGCTCAACGGGACCTCGCGACCCATTCGGGTCAATGTGCGCAGGAAGACGCCGCGCGCGTCATCGCCGACCCGGTCGACGACCTCCTGGAGAGAGCGGCCGTGGAGTTCGCGGTTGTCGACCAGAACATCAATGACATTGCCAGGGATCGCCTTCAGGATCTCATCGGCATCGATCTCGGGTCCGATCACGGAGCGGGCTGTGACGATCGCGGCGGTCGGTCCGGCGATCACGATGTCGTCTCCGGTCTCGAGCACTGTGTCCACATGCGGCTCGACATCAGCGGCCCGCCTGACGATCCGCTCGATCACTGTGCGGCTGCCGATCTCAGCCTCGACAGCCTTCACCGTCCGACCTGCGGCGGCCGAAACGCGATAGGCCCGGGCCTGGAACTTGCGATAATGGAGACTCTGGGTCTTCGGCGGCTCACCGCCCGCGAGCTCGGCTTCGAGCTTTTTTGCTTCGGCCTTGAGATCGATCCGCATGACCTTTGGCGCAAGCAGCGGAACGTAGATCAGTGTGAGAACATAGCCGAGAACGTAAGTCACGGCATAGCCGGCCGCGATATTGGCCTCCTGCTGCTCGAGCATCTCCTTTGGCAGTCCGAGCTGGGCTAACGCACCCGACGCCGTGCCGATCACGGACGATTGCGTCAACGCGCCCGCGGCCAGTCCGGATGCTGTGCCGGGATCGAGCCCGAAGCTATAGGCGAAGATCAGCACGATGATCAGGCCGGTGCCGCCGAGCACCAGCGCAAGCGCGACCTGCGCCAAGGTTCGAATACTCAGCGAGGCAAAGAACTCCGGCCCCGAGCGATAGCCGATGGTGAAGACGAACAGGCTGAACAACACGATCCGCAGCACCGATGGGAACGTGAAGCTGCCGAGCTGACCGATCAGCACCGCGACTATGAGCGTGCATGCGGTCGTGCCAAGGGAGAACCCGCGAATCTTGATGCCGCCGAGCACGGTGCCGAGCGCGATCGACATCAGCAGGAAAATCTCAGGCGCGGTCGAAATGATCCCCCTTGCGAAATCCATGGCCGTGATCCCCCCGCGCTTTGTGTCGCGCCAAGCTGGGGTGGTCGGTCGCGTGGATGGTTGATCCAAATCAAGCCTTTCGTTCGTGACCGCGCGCTGATCAGGCGATGCTGCACCCGCGCCCATCATTGTCCTGACCATGAGCTCATTGGATCTTCCAAGCTTACCGCTATCTCAGGAAGAGACGGTTCCGATCGCTCTGCTGCTGGCCTTTGTCGGCGGCTACCTCGACGTCTACACCTGGATCATTCACGGCGTGATGGCCAATGCGCAGACGGCGAATCTCGTGTTGTTGTGGGTCTATGCGGCGTCCGGAAAATGGGACGACGCACTGCATTTCGTTCCGCCGATCGTGGCATTTGCAGCGGGTATTGTATTGGCGGCGTGGCTGCGCAAGGTCGCCGGACGGCGCACCAGCAACATCTGTGCGCTCGTTGAGATTGTGCTCCTGGTCGCGGTCGGCGTCCTGCACAATCGGCTGCCCGATCTCGCGGGAACGCTCGGAATCTCTTTCGTTGCTGCGATGCAGACGGCGGTCTTCACCAAGGTTGACGGCGTGGCCTACAGCTCGGTGATGGCTACCGGTAACCTGCGACAGTCCATCGAGGGCGTTTTCCTCGTTGTATCCGGTGGCGGTTCGCGCCGAATGCTTCGCCGCTCCGGCATCTTCGCCGGGCTATGCATCAGCTTCGGCCTCGGCGCCGCCATTGGCGCATTCGCGACCAAGGGCATTCCCGACCTGGCGCTTGGCTTACCCGCGCTCGCCTTGCTGATTGTTCTGTTGCATGCCGGATCCGAACGCAGCGAGGTGCCCGCATGACGTCGCCGTCGGCCTTCCGCGCAGCATGGTTGCGGTTCATTCCCTTCCCGCATTGGCTCGCCTCGTATCGTGGCGGATCGCTGCTCTCGGACGCAGTCGCTGGAACGACGCTGGCCGCCTATGCGATTCCGGTATCGCTCGCTTATGCGACGCTCGCGGGCCTGCCACCGCAGGTCGGGGTCTACGGCTACATGCTTGGCGGCATCGGCTATGCCCTGCTTGGCTCGTCGCGGCAGCTCGCGATCGGTCCGACTTCGGCGATCTCGTTGATGATTGCGTCGACAGTCGCAGCGCTCGCCGGCGGCGACGCGGTGCTCTATGCGCAGATCGCCAGCCTGACGGCCTTCGCCGTTGCGGTGCTGTGCTTCGTCTGCTGGCTGTTCAGGCTGAGCGTTCTTGTCCGCCTGGTCAGCGACAGCATTCTGGTCGGCTTCAAGGCCGGCGCGGGACTGACCATCATCATGAGTCAATTGCCCAACCTGTTCGGGGTGGCCGGCGGCGGACATCAGTTCTTCGATCGTGCTCTGCGGCTCGGTAGCCAACTCGGCGACGTCAATCTCGTCATCCTGGCGATTGGCGCGGTAGCGTTGCTGTGCCTTCTACTTGGCGAGAAGGTTCTCCCAGGCAAGCCCGTTGGAATCACCGTCGTTGCGCTGGCGATCGTGCTCGTCACGCTGCTTGACCTTCCGGCCCGCGGTCTGCCGGTGACCGGCGAGATCCCCAAGGGATTGCCCAGCCTGGCTGTGCCGACATTCGGGCTGCTGGAGTTCTCCGACCTGTTCCCGCTCGCCGCAGGATGTGTCCTGCTGGCCTATATCGAAGGCGTTTCCGCCGCGCGGAGCTTTGCCGCCAAGCATGGCTACGCTCTGGACGTGCGGCAGGAGTTTCTCGGGTTAGGAGCTGCAAATCTCGCCGCCGCCTTCGGCCATGGCTATCCCGTGGCCGGCGGATTGTCGCAATCGGCGGTCAACGACAGCGCCGGAGCACGCACGCCGATGGCGCTGCTGATCTGCTCGCTCGCGTTGGCCGCCTGTCTCCTGTTCTTCACGGGCTGGTTGACCAATCTTCCCAAGGCGGTCCTCGCTGCGATCGTCCTTGCCGCCGTGTATCGGCTGGTGGACATCCGGGCGCTGCTGCGGATGTGGCGGGTGAGTCGGCTTGACTTCTACGCTGCCGCGATCGCGCTCGCGGCCGTCCTGCTGCTCGGCATCCTGCAGGGTGTGCTGCTCGCGTCGATCGCGTCGATCCTTCTGTTGTTGGCCCGCGCCTCGCAACCGAACGTCGCTTTCCTCGGTCGGCTTCCTCGGACCGGCCGCTACTCCGATCAGGCGAGGCACGACGGCGTCGAGCCGCTCATCGGCGTCATCGCGTTCCGCCCGGAAGCGTCGCTGCTTTACATCAATGCCGAGACGATTGAGGCGGTGGTTCTCGACGCCGTCAAGACGTCGACAGGCATCAGGCTTGTCGCCTGCGATCTCTCCGCCTCCCCCTACATCGACCTGGCCGGCGCCCGCATGTTGCGAGACCTGTTCGACGAGCTGGCGTCCCGCCGGATCGCTTTCTGCATCGTTGGCGCCCACGCACAGTTGCGCGATCTGCTGCAGGCGGAGGGACTCGCGGAGAAGACCGACGTCTCGCAGTGGATGCGCTCGCTCGACAGCGTCCTCGGCGAGTCCCAAGCCATGGAGACCTCTGCTGCGACGCAAGGCTCAGGCGATTAGGTCGCGCGGCGTTTTCGATATCGCGCAACCATTGACTTGAATCAACGGAGCATGCCGACCGCCGTCCACGGTCCATCGTCAACGACCCATAGGATGATGATCGGGGAGATGCAGATGTCCAAGGACGGCAAGCCAACTCAGAAGCGGATCGATCAGTTCTTCTCGGGTCCCGGAGGACGCGCAGACGAATGGCGCGACCTCGTGGACGCCGCGAAGCAATGGGCTCGCGGCGGAGACCGCGCCAAATACGACATGGCCCTGGCCGACATCAGCGTGACCGAGGAGTTCCATGGCTATCCTGGTCTGCAGTTGATGGCCGCGTTGCGGGAGGCGGCGACCTCCGGTGACGCCGCGATGTCGGTCGCTCTGGCAACGCGGATCACGCAAGCCCTGACGACGAAGTCCTTCCGCCAGCACGCCAGCGACTGGAATGCGCAGGATGAGGGGAATGACGATATCCCGGATATGCTGCCGCCGACCTTCGGCGGCAAGCAGGCGCATCGTCCGTATTTCGAGACGATGATCGTGACGGGAGTTTCGTCCAATGCCTGGCCGGCGCTCGCAACCGAGTGGCGCAAGCTGAGGCGCCCGATCGATTCCTTCATCTACGAGCCGGTCATCGTCGGCAGCTTCGAGGACGCGTTCTGCGCCGCGCTGCTGAATCCCGATCTTGGGGCCGTCGTGATCAATGAAGGGTTCGCGTTGCGCTCACGCCACGATGCACCGGTGCTGCGCACGCTGACTGCGGCTGCCGGCCTGAACGATGATGCCGATGCGTCTGCGCTGCGGCTCGCCCATACGCTGAAGCGGGTGCGTCCGGAGCTCGATCTCTACCTGATGTCCAATCGCAATGTCGAGGAGATGGCCGGCAATCCGGATGCTGGGGTCGTGCGCCGCATCTTCTATTCGGTCGAGGAGATCCTGGAACTGCATCTCTGCATCCTCGAAGGCATCCAGGATCGCTACGACACGCCGTTCTTCGACAATCTCAAGAAGTATGCGCAGCGCCCGATCGGGACATTCCATGCGCTGCCGATCGCCCGGGGCAAGTCGATCTTCAAGTCCGACTGGATCCGCGACATGGGCGAGTTCTATGGTCCCAACCTGTTCCTGGCCGAGAGCAGCGCGACCACCGGCGGCCTCGACAGCCTGCTGGAGCCGACCGGCAACATCAAGGTTGCGCAGGACAAGGCGGCGCGCGCCTTTGGTGCAGACCACGTCTTCTTCGTGACCAATGGCACGTCGACATCCAACAAGATGGCCGTGCAGGCCCTGCTCGGTCCGGGCGACATCGCCATCGTCGATCGCAATTGCCACAAGTCGCACCACTACGGCATGGTGCTCGCCGGCGCGCAGCCGCTCTATGTCGAAGCGTTCCCGATGACGGAATACTCGATGTATGGGGCGGTGCCGCTGAGGACCATCAAGCAGGCGCTGCTCAACGCCAAGGCGGACGGCCGGCTCGATCGAATCAAGATGGTCGATCTGACCAACTGCACCTTCGACGGCCATATCTACAACACGCGCCGGGTGATGGAGGAATGCCTCGCGATCAAGCCCAACCTGATCTTCCTCTGGGATGAGGCCTGGTTCGGCTTTGCCCGCTTCTCGCCGTTCCTGCGGCCGCGCACCGCGATGGGGGCTGCCAACGACATCGAGGCCTGGATGCACGATCCGAAGTCGGTCGCGGCCTTTGAGAAGCAGCAGGCCGAGCTGGGCAAGACTCCCGCCGACGAACTGCTGCTCAAGACGCGATTGATCCCGGATCCCCGGCAGATCCGGCTGCGCGTCTACCAGACGAATTCGACCCACAAATCCATGTCGGCACTTCGTCAGGGGTCCATGCTGCTCGTCAAGGACGTCGAGTTCCATACCGTCGAGGCGCAGTTCCATGAGGCTGTCTTTACGCACGCCTCGACCAGTCCCAATCAGCAGCTGATTGCCAGCCTCGATGTGGCGCGGCGGCAGATGGAGCTCGAAGGCTATGGCCTGGTCAACAACGCGATGGAGATCGCATTGGCCATTCGCCAGGCGGTCAACAACAATTCGCTCATCTCAAAATACTTCCGGATTCTTGGTGCGGACGCCATGGTGCCGGCGCAGTATCGCCAGACCGGCTTCACCGACTATCTGGCGCCGGGCAGCAACTGGGCCGTCGCCTGGAAGAGCCTGCAGGATGATGAGTTCTGTCTCGATCCGACCCGCATGACGCTGGTGTGCGGCACCGCAGGATTCGACGGCACGCAATTCAAGGGCATTCTTGCCAATCAATACGGGATCCAGGTCAACAAGACGTCCCGTAATTCCGTGCTGTTCCAGTCCAACATCAACAACACGCGCAGCGACGTCGCGCATCTGGTGCGCGTGCTCGCCGAGATCGCGGGTGAGGTCGACCGCGGTCTGACGCAAGGCGGCGCCAATGCCGGGAAGACCTTCGAAGCGCGCGTCAAGAGCCTGATGACCGACGTGCCCGACCTGCCGAACTTCTCGCATTTCCATCAGAGCTTCCGCGGCGATGCGGGGGCGAAGACCAACGAGGGCGACATCCGCGGCGGCTTCTACTCCGCCTATGACGCCGCCGGCTGCGAGTACATCCGGCTGGCCGACCCGGAGATCGACCGCCGTTTGAAGGCGGGTCCGGATTTGGTCTCGGCCAATTTCGTGATCCCGTACCCGCCTGGTTTCCCGATCATGGTGCCCGGACAGGTGATTACCCAGGAGACGATCGATTTCATGCGCAAGCTCGATGTGAAGGAGATTCATGGCTACGACGCCAAGGAAGGCTTGAAGCTGGTACGTGCCGAAGCTCTCGCGAAGATCGGTCGCCCGAAGCCTGGCGCGGCCTTGAAGCTCAAGGCAGCGTCATAACGGAGAGACGAACATGCAAAGCTTCTTCACATTCCTGCAGCAAAATCCCTATCTGCTGCTGTTCTTCGTGGTTGGCATGGCCGTCTGGATAGGGCGGGCCAGCATCAAGGGCTACGGTCTCGGCATGGTCGCCGGCGCCATCGTGGTGGGCGCGGGCCTGTCGGTCTGGGCATCGGTCTACGGCGTCAAGCTCGAGCTCAACACCTTCGCCAAGAGCCTGTTCTACTACCTGTTCATGTACGGCGTCGGGTTGCGGGTCGGACCGTCCTTCATCAACAGCCTGCGGGGCGACGGCTTGAAATTCTGCATCCTTGCCGTGGTCTCGAGCGTGCTCGGGTTGGCGCTCGTGGTCATGTTGTCGAGACTCTTCGCGCTTCCGATCGGCGCCGCGGGAGGCATGCTGGCCGGATCGCAGACGATGTCGGCCGCAATCGGGTCGGCGGAGCAGGCGATCACTTCGGGGGTCGTCAAGCTGCCGGAGGGCATGAAGCCGGAGGATGCGTCCGGCATGATCGCACTGTCCTACGGCATTACTTACATTTGGGGGACCGTCGGCATCATCCTGATCTGCAAGTACCTGCCACGCTGGTGGGGAGTCGACGCCAAGACGGCGGCGAAGCAGTATGAGCAGAAGTTCGGGGTCAAGGATCTCGAAGGTGGCGGGCTCACCGGCTTCAGACAATTTGGCCTGCGGGCCTACCGGCTGGACAATCCAGCGCAGGTCGGCACAAGCATCGCCAAGTTTCGCGCGACCAATCCAGAGTACCGCGTTGTCAATGTGGTGCGCAACGGCGAGGCTCTTGGAGCCGATCATGATCTCGTGTTGCAAAGAGGGGATGTCGTTGCCCTCGGCGGCGCGACCGAGCATCTCACCGACAAGATGGGGCTGATCGGGCCCGAAGTTGCGGATGCCAAGGCGCTCGGCGTTCCCCTGGACCAGGCCGACATCCTCGTCACCAACAAGGACATGGTCGGCCGCACGTTCGAATCCTTCCGCGACACGGCGCTGGCCGGCCAGTTGCAGGTCACCAAGGTGGAACGTGGCGGCGTGCCATTTCCGGCCGGTCTGAAGACCGAGCTGCAGCGGATGGACATCATCTCGGTCGTGGGCCTGAAGTCGGCCGTTAACGAGCTCGGCGAGATGTGGGGGCGGATCGCCCGAACCAACACGTCGACCGATCTGCTGACGCTTGCGGCCGGCATGATCCTCGGCTTCCTGATCGGCATGATCGAGTTCCCGGCCTTCGGTGCCAAGATCGGGCTTGGAAATGCCGGCGGCCTGCTACTGTCAGGTGTGATCGTCTCCTCCATGGTGTCGCGTCTGCGGTTCTTCGGCAACACGCCCAACGCCGCGCGCAACGTGCTGGAGGACCTCGGTCTCGTCGTCTTCGTCGCCATTGTCGGCGTCAATGCCGGCGCCGGTCTGTTGGCCCAGCTCACAGGCGCGGTCGCCCTGAAGATCTTCGTTGCCGGCTTCATCGCCTGCACGATCCCGCCGTTCGTCGTCTGGGCGATCGGCTACCACATCTTCAGGATCAATCCGGCTGTGCTGATGGGCGGCGTTGCCGGTGCGCGCTCGCACTCCGGTCCGTGCCGTGAGGCTGCGGTGGAAATTCAGAGCTCGGTGCCCTGGATCGGCTTCCCGGTCGGCTATGCCGTGTCCGGCATCCTGCTCACCGTGTTCGGCTACTTCGCAATGCTGCTCGCTCAATAGTCCGGCTTCAAAGCAAGAGGGGAATGAAAGTCATGATAAAGTCTGTCGTCTGCGCGGCCCTGCTCGCCATCCTTGCCGGTTTCAGCACGCCATCGCATGCCGAGACCGGCCAGGTCGCGGTCGTCTTCACGAAGGGCGGCTTCATCGTCGGCGTCGGCGGCGGCGAGGGCGTACTGCTGCTCAGGGGCAAGAGATATCCGTTCGTGGTCTCCGGCATGAGCGTCGGGTTCACGATCGGCGCGTCGACCACCAAGCTGGTCGGCCGGGCTCTCAACTTGAGAGGGCCGGCCTCCATCGAAGGATCCTATGTCGTCGGCGGCGCAGGAGGCGCCGTGGCGGCGGGCGCCGGGGCGGTCCAGTTGCAGAACGGGAATGGCGTGATCCTGCAGCTCAGCGGTCCCAAGGTCGGCGCGGAAGTCTCTGCCGCCGTTGGTGGCGTTACCATTCGACTGAAGTAGGCGAAGGCCGGGCCGCGTATTCGCGCGGTCCGGCCCTCAATATTGCTCGGCGACGAAATTCAATCCCTTCAGCGTGGCCTGATCGTCGTAACGTCGCTTCCCGGACCGCGCCGGCAGCTTGACCTTGTCCTTGCGAATGCGTTCATACGGAATGGCTTTCAGCAGGTGTGCGATGCAATTCAGCCGTGCCCGGCGCTTGTCATCGGATCGGACGATGAACCATGGCGCATGGTCCGTGCTGGTCTGCTCGAGCATGAGATCACGTGCGCGCGAGTAGTCGTACCAGCGACGGTAGGATTCGAGGTCCATCGGGCTCAGCTTCCACTGCCGCACTGGATCGTCGATCCTCGCCTTGAAGCGCCGTTCCTGTTCATCCATGCTGACCTCGAGCCAGATCTTGATCAGAATGATCCCGCCGTCGATCACGTACTTCTCCATCTGCGGGCAGAGAGTCAGGAAGCGATCGTGCTCCTTGGCCGTGCAGAAGCCCATCACATGTTCAACACCCGCGCGATTGTACCAGCTGCGATCGAAGATCACGACCTCGCCGCCTGCGGGGAATTGCTCCATGTAGCGTTGGAAGAAGAGCTGCGTTTTTTCACGATCCGATGGGGCCGGAAGGGCGACGACACGGAAAACCCGTGGGCTGACCTTTTCGGTCATCGCCTTGATCGTGCCGCCTTTGCCGGCCGCATCGCGGCCCTCGAACAGCACGATCACCCGCAGCTTGCTTGCTTTGACGAAGTCCTGCAGATGGCAGAGCTCGATCTGCAGCTTGTCGAGATGCTTCTCGTAGTCTTTGCGCTTCATGCGTTCCGCAGGTGCGTGCTTTGCCATGCGTTCCTCGCGAGGCTGAATTCCGGACATCGTGAAGCAGCTAGTCCTCGCTCCAGGAGATCGTGATCCCGATGTCGCCGGGAACGCCGCCCGGGAAGTCGATGATCTGATAGGCGATCCGGTAGCCCCGGGGCTTCAGATAGTCTGTCCAGAGCTGAAAGATCTCCTTGGGGATTCCCGTCAGCGTTTTTTCCCAGCCCGGTTCCATCTGGTTGATGGCGCGGCCCTTGTCCGTGCATAGCGTGTTGGGGAACCGGTAGACCTGAACTTCGGTGAGACCATTCCGCACCGCGCGCTGGATGATTGTCGAGGCGAGCTCAATCTTCTCCGCCTCGGACTTGCCGGAGGGCTGGCTGAGGCGCTCGATCAGGGCGCGCTTTTCGGCTTCAGCAGCGGCGGCGAGCCTGACATAGGCGTCGGCCTTTTCGGCTTCCCTGAGTGCGGCTTCCTTACGGATTTCCAGGGCATTGGGGATGAGGTCGTCGATGCCGGGCATGGCGGCGGCTCCTGAGTGATGATGAGCATCAGTAATCACGGACGCTAGGTTCGGGCCTGTCCATTCTGTTGATTCAAATCAAGCTATTGCGCTGTCGCGTCGCCACCCTCGGTCGCGAGAAACAGACACGATCCGAGTGAGGAGCGAACGGTGAGCGAGCAGCTGCATCCGATGAGCCCGCATCATTTGCCCTTCTACATTGTTGGGCCCGGTGAGACCGATTGGTTGATGGTGGGGACCGGACTGTTCCTGATCGGCGCGGTGTTCTGCGTCGGGCTGTTCTATTGGTATCTGCACAGTCTCCCCGAGCGGATGGCGCACAAGACCCAGAAGCTGCAGTTCGATGTCGTTGCCGTGCTCGGCCTGATCGCGCTGTTCACGCATGAGCACATCTACTGGATTGCGGCGCTCTTGCTCGCGATGATCGAGTTGCCGGATTTCGGAACGCCCTTGCGCAGCATCGCAGGATCACTCGCGCGGCTGGCCGACACGGCCGCGCCCGGCAGCGACGATCAGGCGACCATCGATGACTCCGCATCGGCGGATATGCCGCCCGAGGCGCAGGAGCTGACACCAGCCCCCAACAGCAAGGTGCCGACCCATGCTTGAGCTGACCATATGCTCACTGTTGACGATCCTTCCGGATTACCTCTATCGCCGGCTGGTGCAGGGCAAGCGGTTCGGAAAGGAAATCACGCTGTTTTCCGTCTGGTACGAATTGCGGTGGGGCATCACCGGCTGCTTGATGCTCACGGTGTCGCTGATCACGAGCGTCTTCTTCTTCCATCCGGCGACGGACAATGCCGCGCTGCTGTTCCGTACCGTTCCGATCCTGCCCGAGGGATCGGGGCGTGTTGCCGAAGTCAATGTCGGCTACAGCGCGGCGGTGAAGAAAGGCGACCTGCTGTTCAGGCTCGACAGCTCGAAGCAGAGGGCTGCGCTCGAGACAGCGGCGCGCAAGATTGCGGAAGTCGATGCAACTCTTGAGACGGCGAAGTCCGACGTAATCAAGACCGAAGCGCAGATCCAGGAAGCCAAGGCGAATTATCAGCAGGCGAAGGACGAGCTGGACGTGAAGCTGGAGTTGCAGCGCCGTAATCCTGGAATCGTGGCTCAGCGCGATATCGAGAAACTCCAGGTCGTTGTCGATCAGCGGCAGGCCACCATCGATGCTGCAACAGCAGCCAAGCAATCCGCTATCTTGCGCGTTTCGACGCAATTGCCCGCCGAAAAAGCCAGCGCTAGTGCGGCGCTCGCCGAGGCGCAGGTGGACCTCGACAAAACCTTTGTGCGCGCCGGAGTCAGCGGCCGGGTCGAACAATTCGTTGTCCGCACCGGAGATGTCGTCAATCAGTTGATGCGCGCCGCCGGCATTCTGATTCCAGAGGGCGCTGGCCAGGGAAAATTGCAGGCCGGCTTCGGTCAGATCGAGGCGGGCGTGATGCGAAAGGGCATGGTGGCCGAAGCGACGTGCATCTCCAAGCCATGGGTGATCATCCCGCTGGTCGTGACGGACGTCCAGGACTACATCGCGGCCGGTCAGTTTCGAACCGGCGAGCAGCTTGTGGAAGCGCAGAACATCGCCAAGCCCGGCACGATTCTGGCGTTTCTCGAGCCGCTCTACAGCGGAGGCCTCGATGGCGTCACGCCCGGCAGCCGTTGCATCGTCAACGCCTACACCAGCAATCACGACGAGATCGTTGCGCCCGAGACCTCAACCGGCCGCAAGGTGGCGCTTCACGTCATCGACGGTATCGGCTTCGTGCACGCATTGCTGTTGCGCATACAGGCGCTGTTGCTGCCATTCAAGACACTGGTGTTCGGGGGCGGTCACGGATGAGGACTGAAGGATGAGCTACACGAGACAACTGCTCGTCGGGGCGGCGCTTTCGCTCTCGGCCTGTTTGGCTGCAGAGCGCGCGTATGCGGTCGAACTGAACGGAGCCTGGGCGACCAGCGCGGACCAATGCGAGAAGGTATTCACCCGCGAGGGCGGAAAGCTCGGCTTCGCCGAGATGTCGGAGGTGTATGGCGGCGGCTTCATCGTCGACGGCAAGCAGCTGATCGGAAGATTTGCGCGGTGCACGATCACGGCGAGGAAAGAGACCGGTCCGAATGTCAATCTGATCGCCTCTTGCGCGACCGACATCATGCTCTCGAGCGTTCAGTTCAGCTTGAGGGAGTTGGAACCGGGCAGCATTATCCGGCTGTTCCCCGGCATGGAGGAGATGGAGATCAGGTACCACCGCTGTTCGTTGAAGTAGCAAATGTTCGCGTTGCTTGACCCAGGTCAAGCGAGGTCGCTGCAGATGGGTGTCCATGACGTAGGTGCCGGGAGGTTGGTCATGAAGCCGAAGATGTTTTTCCGAAATCGTGCCCGCACGATCGTCGGAGTCGCAACGGCCTTTGCGCTTTTCGGCGCCCCGGCCCAGGCTGGCGATCCAGCCAAGCTGCTCAAATCGATGTCGGACTATCTCGCCAGCCAGAAGACGCTTTCGGCGTCGTTTGACAGCGACATCGAAATCATCACGCCCGAGCTGCAGAAAATCCAGTTCGCCAGCTCCGGCGAGTTCAAGATGAGGCGCCCCGACAAGCTACGCGTCAGGCGTACCGGCGGCTATGCCGATGTCGAGCTCGTCTATGACGGCAAGACGGTCTCGATCTCCGGAAATAATACCGGAAGCTACGTGCAGGCGAATTTGCCCGGTTCCGTGGATACGATGATCGACACGCTTCAGGCGCGGTCTGGAGCCGGCCTGCCAGGGGCCGACCTTCTGCTCTCCGACGTGTTCGGCGTGCTGATGGCGGACGTGATCGAGAGCAAGCATATCGGCCAGGGCGTGGTCGACAGCGTCGAGTGCGAGCATCTCGCGTTCCGTACGCCGGACACGGATTGGCAGATCTGGATCGAGACCGGCGCGACGCCTGTGCCGCATAAATACGTCATCACCAGCAAGGTGCTCGCTGGGGCCCCCCAATACACGCTTCGGATCAAGAATTGGCGGACGGATGCTGCTGCGGGCGACAGCTTCGTGTTCGTTGCGCCGTCCGGGGCCACCAAGGTCGATCTGGACTCCGCCGCCGCCGTGGCCGAATTCGACGAGCTGCCCCCTGGGACCCCGGCCGGAGAAAAGACAGGAGAAAAGAAATGAGAGCCTCGCGAAAGACCATTGTGTGGGCCGCCGCGACTGTCGCCTTTGTCGCGGGGATGTCCGGTCGCGACATCGGTGGCCTGGTCAACGGAGGGCTGCTTGCGCAGGCGCAGGCGCGGGTGGGGCGTCCATTGACGCCTGTCAGTTATGCGGGCGTCGCTCGCAGGACGACGCGTCGCGCGGTCGCCGTCGGGGCCGCAGCTGGAGCCGGGGTTTATTACGGCACGTCATGCGTCCAGGTCGTGGATGCGTATGGACGCATCGTGACGCGCTGCTGACATCTTCGATATCAGCCGGCGTCTGCATCGCGCAGCCGCGGACGTGCCGCGGTCGCAGCTGCCGCAGAGGATGAGCGCGCTGCCACCGGCACACGGAGAGAGAATGAGCGGGCGCATTCTGGCTGCTGCCGTCATCAGTGCAGGCCGTGCGATGTGGCTCGCGGCATGCGTGCTGACGCTCCTCGTGAACCTGTCGGGCTCGGCATCGGGGGCCGGGCAGAGTGAGTTCAAGCGGGTCCTGCTGCTGCATTCATTCGGACGGGAGTTCCGGCCCTGGAGTGAGTACGCCCGAAGCATCAAAGCCGGGCTCGAGGGGCGCGCCCAGTGGCCATTGGACATCCAGGAGCATAGCCTCCGGACCGCGCGCTTCAACAATCCCGGGCCCGAAGAGCCATTCGTAAACTATCTCCGTTCGCTTTACGCGCAGGCTCCGCCGGATGTCGTCGTGACCATCGGAGCGCCGGCTGTGGCATTCGCGAGAAAATATCGCGAGCAGCTGTTTCCGGATACGCCCATGGTTATGACCGTGGTGGAAGAACGGCTGGTCAACCGCGCCGAGCTGACCGACAACGACACGATCATCTCGGTCCAGAACAATTTCACCGCCACATTGAACAACATCCTCAAAGTCCTCCCGGACACGGAGACGGTCGCGGTCGTGATCGGCGCTTCGCGTCTGGAAAAATTCTGGCTGGAGGAGATCAGGCGGGAGCTGAAGCCGTTCGAGGAGCGTGTCGCGTTCGTCTGGTACAGCGATCTGTCGTTCGAAGAGATCCTCAAGAGGGCGTCGGCACTTCCCCCCCACGCGGTGCTGTTCTGGGGGCTGATGTCCGTCGACGGTGCGGGCGTCGCGCATGAGAGTGATTTCGCGCTGCGGCGTCTTCGTGGCGTGGCGAATGCACCGATCTTCTCTTACCAGGAGGCCTTCTTCAGCGGCTATACGGTCGGAGGCCCGATGCATTCGATCAGCGCGACCAGCGACAATACCGTCGAGGCCGTGCTGCGGATCCTGGCGGGTGAGAAGGCCAGTGCGGTCAGATTCGAGCCGCTCCAGCTTGGGACGCCCAAGTTTGACTGGCGTGAAATGCAGCGCTGGGGCATCAGCGAGAGTGACCTTCCCGCGGGAAGCGAGATTCTCTTTCGGCAGCCGGGGATCTGGCAGACGTATCGGCTGCAGATCGCGATGATCGCCATTGTGATCGCGATTCAGTCGGGTTTGATCAGCGGGTTGCTCTATGAACGGCGCCGAAGGCTCGTGGCCGAGGTGGAGTCCCGCCAGCGCCTCGCGGAGCTGGCCCATGTCGGCCGCTATGCGGCCGTGGGGGAACTGACCACCTCGATCGCTCATGAGCTCAATCAACCGCTCGGAGCCATCCTGACCAATACTGAGACGGCTGAGCTCATGTTGAAGAGCAAGCCTCCTGATCTGGCTGAGATCGCGGAGATTCTCGCGGACATCCGACGTGATGATCAGCGCGCGAGCGAAGTGATCCGCAGGTTGCGTAGCGTTCTGAAGAAGACGCCGTTCGAGGTCGTCGAGATCGACCTCAATGCCATCGTGGGAGAAACGATCAGGCTTTTGTCCGCCGTCAGTGAGGGGCGCGACATTGCGTTGAAATTCGCGCCGTCATCCAGTCTATTGCGGGTCAAGGGCGACCCAATTCAGCTTCAGCAGGTCATTCTCAACCTCATCATCAATTCGATCGATGCGATCTCCCACGCCAATTCGACGGAGCGGGAGATCAATGTGACGACGGCGTGCCAAGGCGCCTGCGCGGAGATCCGTGTCTGCGATAGCGGTCCAGGAATTGCTGCTGACGACGTCGAGAATGTCTTCGACCCCTTCTTCACGACGAAGTCGCATGGCATGGGGATGGGCCTTGCGATCGTCAGGACGATCGTTCAAGCCCATGGTGGGAAGATCTTCGCCGAGAACCAGCCATCAGGCGGTGCGCTGTTCAGGATTCGACTTCCGACCGTGCACTGAGACAGTCCGCTCATCCGATCAGACTGATAAGTATGGTCGGTGTTCCTTGACATGTATCAAGAAGCGGGTGGCTGCCGAACCGATGCTTGCAATCGCCATCGTCGATGGAGGATGCAATGGTTCGTCGTGGAAAGACCCTGATCGTGCTTGCGCTGACGATGGCCGTTCCCAGTGCGGGTATGGCACAGACGGGCGCCGCGCCGACGCCACCAGTTGAAGCGGCGTCACCAGCGAGCCAGACAGTTCCAGCGGCGGAATTGCTGAAGCCCGAGCAGCTCGAGGCGCTGGTGGCGCCGATCGCTCTTTATCCCGATGATCTCCTTGCCAATGTCCTGGCAGCCTCTTCCTATCCGCTCGAAGTGGTGCAGGCCGATCGCTGGCTGAAACAGCACAAGGCCTTGAAGAAGGATGCGCTCAGGACAGAGGTCGACAAGCAGCCCTGGGATGACAGCGTCAAGGCGCTGGCAAGCACCGCCGATGTTCTCGCCATGATGAGCGACAAGGTCGAATGGACCAAGAACCTTGGTGATACGTTTCTCGCGCAGCAGCCGGACCTGATGGATGCGATTCAGCGCCTGCGCGTCAAGGCCTATGACAACAAGAAGCTGGCGACGACGAAGCAGCAGAAGGTCAGTTTGCAGACGCAGCAGGACAAGCAGGTGGTCGTCATTCAATCGGCCGATCCGGAAGCCATCTATGTACCCTATTACGATCCGGCGACGGTCTATGGCAGCTGGCCATATGAAGCCTATCCTCCGTATGGCTTCGGCTACCCGTCCTACATCGGTGCTGGCGCCGTTGCTGCCGGCCTGGCGTTCGGAACCGCCTGGGCGATTGGACGCTGGGGCAATTATTGGGGAGGCGGTGTCAATTGGGGCAACCGCAATCTCTACGTCAATCATCGCGCTGTCGCAGGCAACGCCGGCTGGCAGCATAATCCGGCGCACCGCCAGGGCGTCCGCTACAGCAATTCGAACGTGTCGCAACGGTTCGGCAATAGCAGCCTCAAGGCGGGCGCTAACGACCGGATGGATTTCCGCGGTCGCGACGGGCAACAGGTCTTGAAGCCCGGGGAGGGGGCAGGTCGCTCCGCTGGAAGTCGCGGCGATGCCGTCGGCGATCGTGCGGGAGACCGTCGCGACGTCGCCAGTCCTGGCGACCGTGGCAAGAGTGGCGGCGACCGCGCCAAGAGCGCGAAGGGTGGAGGTGAGCGCGCCAAGGGCGGAGGCGATCGGGCCAAAGGGGGCGGCGACCGAGCGAAGGCCGTCAGTCAGGGCGGCGGAGGTGGACGCAATCGCGGCGGAGCCATGGACGTATCGTCTGCCCGGTCGGCGGCTGCGGCGTCTGCCCGCGGACGCCAGAGCATGGCGAGTGTCGGGCGTGGTGGCGGTGGTGGTGCGGCCTTTGCTGGCCGGGGCGGCGGCGGCTTTTCCGGAGGAGGAGGAGGCGGCTTCCGTGGCGGCGGAGGCGGTGGCGGCCGCCGCTCGGACATCGCGCTGAAGCGTGACATTGTCGTGCTCGGCCGTCTCGGCAACGGCATCGGCTACTACCGCTTCAGCTACATCGGCAACCCCAAGGCCTATGTCGGCGTCATGGCGCAGGACGTGATGAACGTGGTGCCGGACGCCGTCACACGCGGACGCGATGGTTATCTGCGCGTCGACTACGAGAAGCTTGGCATCAAGTTCCAGACGTACGACGCGTGGCTTGCTGCCGGCGCGAGGATCCCCGCGGAGGTGTCGCCATGATCAGATTTGTTCCGGGTCCGCGTGCGGCACTGCTCGGGGTCATGGCTCTCGTGGTGATGAGCCAAGCGGCGCTCGCTCAAAAGGCCTATCCCTCGCCGGAGGAGGCTGCGGCGGCGCTCGCCGCGGCGGCCAATCGCGGTCCGAATGACATTCTAAAGGTGCTCGGCAGGGCCGCTGACGATCTTGTCTCGTCAGGCGACGAGGTCGCCGATGCAGAACTCCGCAAGCGCTTCACGTCAGTCTATGACGTCCGTCATGCGGTGAAAGTCGAGGGCAACAAGACGGCCACGCTGTTGCTCGGGGCGGACGAGTTTCCGTTTCCAATTCCGCTGGTCAATACCAAGGCAGGCTGGGAGTTCGACGCGGCCAAAGGACGCACCGAGGTGCTCTATCGGCGGATCGGTCGCAACGAACTCGACGCGATCCAGACCTGCCTTGCGTTTGTCGATGCGGAGAACGAGTACGCGGACAAGGACCGCGGTCAGGGGGCGGGTGTCTATGCGCAGCGTATCTCGTCGACGCCCGGCAAGAAGGATGGCTTGTTCTGGAGAGATGACAGCGATCCGAGTCCGCTCGGGGCGTTGGCGGCGCAGGCCGCTGCCGAAGGCTACAAGGCGAACGACAAGCCAATGCCTTATCACGGCTATTATTTCCGTATCCTCAAGGGACAGGGCTCCGACGCGCCTGGCGGCGCGCTCAATTACCTCGTCTGGGGCAAGATGATTGGCGGTTTTGCACTGATCGCCTGGCCTGCGGAGTACGGAAACTCCGGTGTCATGACGTTCCAGGTCAATCATGCCGGCATCGTCTACCAAAAGGATCTCGGCGAGCGAACCGAATACATTGCCCAGCGGACCACCTTGTTCAACCCCGACCAGACCTGGAAGAAGGTCAATGCGGAGAAGCCGTAACTGCCGCGGCGCTGCGCGGGGCGCATTCGCCGCTCGTTTGTTCACTTCGGTGTTGGGTAGCGCCGTCCGCAGGTTGCGTGGACCGACAGCTCCGTGGAGGGCGGCTTCGCCTTCATCGGAGCTGTCAACGGCGTCATCTGGGCAACGACAAGCGCGTCACGGTCGTTCTGCGTGGAGCAGCGGGCGTGGAGGTCGCCGCCAAATTTAGCCAGATCACGAGATCCTTGAAGTGAAAGGGCGCCTGAGGGCTCATCGAGAACCATGGGATGTTTCAGTCGTCGTACTGTCCCGCTGCTGGCGCTCGCAACGCTGTGCGGAACGCAAAGCGCAATGGCAATTCCGCTGACGCCATTTCGCTACGAGGCGCAGGCACAGCGTCATTGTCCGGACGACGAAGTCGTGTGGCTCGACTTCCGGCGCGGGCGCTATTATGCGCAGGGGCAGAAGCGATATGGTGAGGGCACGACCGGGAGTTATGTCTGCCGCAAGGAGGCCAAGGCAAGCGGCTTTCGCCGCTCGTTGCTCGGCCTCAGATGGTAGCGAGTCCAGCCGCTCGACAGCGGCTTCGAACAGAGATGCGGAAGGTTAGGCTTCGGCTCGCGGAGGATACGGCACGTTCAGCTCCTGCAAAACCTGGCTATGTCGCTTCCGGTCACACCAAATTCTTCGGCTCGCCGGATCAGCGGTTTGTCCCAGACTATCTGATAAAGTTCTTCCCGAGTGACTCGACGCGCTTGCAGGGGCATCGGGCTATTTCATTGCTGTTCCAACGTGGTCGTGGCGGCCAACCGGCCACAAGCTCTGTGTGTCGCCCAGGAAGACGCCTAGACACACTCGATGTGAAAATCCGACGAACTTCATCCGAGCCCAGCGCCCCCAATCGCTCACTTCAGCATCTTGTCGAGCCAATCCGGTCGTTCGTGCAGCAGGTGCGCTCTCGTGACCTGAGGTTGACGAAAATGACGCCGATCGCTGGAAATTATTGTGTGCCCAGATTGGGCCCCGGCGAAGTTGGGGCATGTCGCCAGGGACTCGGTAGAATAATGTGGGGAATTATCTAGCAGAATGGTGGGCGTGAGCTTGCCCCCAAGTTTTATCCAGGTCTGAGTTCGTTCGGGCGGTTGGATGTGCCCATTCGGGCGGTGGTAGCGGCGGGAGCTGGCACGGAGCTCTCGACATAGCGCAGCGTCAGATCCCGACGCGGATTGAAGGTTGCGGCGAACTCGGACGGCGTTTTCCACCCGAGCTGCGAGTGCGGTCGTTCATCATTGTAGTCGGTCCGCCAGCATTGGAGCGCGACGCGGGCCTGGGCGAGCGAGGTGAAGAGCGTCTCGTTCAGCAGTTCATCCCGCAGGCGGCCGTTGAAGCTCTCGATGAAGGCGTTCTGCATGGGTTTGCCTGGCGCGATGTAGTGCCAGGCGACACGGCTCTGATCGGTCCATCTCAGGATGGCATTGCTGGTGAGCTCGCTGCCGTTGTCGCTCACCACCATCCTGGGCTTGCCGCGCTCGGCGACCAGCCGGTCCAGCTCCCGAGCGACCCGGGCGCCCGAGAGTGAGGTGTCGGCCACCAGCGCCAGGCACTCGCGAGTGCAGTCGTCGACCACGGTCAGGATGCGGAAGCGCCGGCCATCGGTCATCTGATCCGACACGAAGTCGAGCGACCAGCGATCATTCAGGAGCAGCGGCGCCGTCATCGGCGCTCGTGTCCCGAGGGCGCGCTTGCGGCCACCTCTGCGGCGCACCGTGAGCCGCTCCTCCCGGTACAGTCGGAACAGCTTCTTGTGATTGACCAGGTAGCCCTCTCGCTTGAGCAGGACGTGCAGGCGACGATAGCCGAAGCGGCGGCGCTCGTGGGCGATCGCCCTCATGCGCTGCCGCAGCCCGGCATCATCGACCCGGCTCGTCTGATATCTGACCGTCATGCGGCAGCAGCCGATGGCTTTACACGCCCGCCGTTCGCTCATCCCATGAACGCCCACGAGATGTGCGACAGCTTTCCGCTTCGCCGCGGGCGTCACCACTTCTTTCCCAGGAGATCCTTCAGCGCGGCATTGTCCAGCATGGCGTCTGCCAGCAGCCGCTTCAGCCGCGTGTTCTCGTCCTCCAGCGTCTTCAGCCGCTTGGCCTCCGAGACGTCCATTCCACCAAACTTGGCCTTCCATTTGTAAATGCTGGCGTCGCTCACGCCATGCTTGCGGCACAGATCGGCGACCGGAACGCCAGCCTCGTGCTCCTTCAAAATCCCGATGATCTGCTCTTCCGTAAAGCGGCTGCGCTTCATGCTCTGGTCCTCGTTGCGGGCCAGAACGAACTTCAAACTGGATTATGCCTGAGGGGCAAGGTCAGGCGCACAAGGGATCGAACCTTGGACCTCTCCCGTGTGAAGGCTGCGGGTCTATTTTTTCACCCAGAAATATCAATGTCTTATGGCGGCGTTATGCACGATGCACGGCCTATGCACGGCCATTCCTGTGTGTGACACACAACGAGCATGTGAACGAACTACGGGCGGCTTGAGGAAGCTTGAGCACCTGCACGGGTGAACAGGCAATAAAAAAGGCCCGCAACGCGGGCCTCTTTCAATTCAAACGTGCGCTAGTTTCACGCAGCCATAGGCGACTCGTCCATGTCGCATTCGTCTTCGAGGCCGTCAGAATCCGCCACAAGCGCGAGTTCCTTCGAGGCATCCCATTCCAGCCACTCTTCCTTAGAAATCTGGTCAACTAGATTGGCGGCGGCCGGGACTTCCTTGATGCGAGCCATGGCATCTTGGATAGCCTTGGTCATCAAGTCAGTCGTTTCGACTGACAGCGCCCCTTGCTCAAGATTTGCCATGTCACAACTCCTTCGCCAGATAGCTGGCTCTTGCCTTCGCTAGTTTATATTCCGAGTACCCGTATCGTCCGTACTTTGCCGGGTCAACCGCATCCTTTACCAGAACGCGCTCAGACCCAAGCAGTTTCGCATACTCTTCGGCGCACGCCAATATCGGAAGCAGAATGCCTCCCTTAAAGTAGGTTGGCGCGAATGATCTTTCTACCCAGTTAACGACCAAGTGAGTTTTACCGTTCGAGGGCTGGCCAAGGGCCAATCCTTGCAAAACTCGTGTTCCACCAATGGTTTGCCATATAGCCAAGTCAAAGTAGGATGGTCTGTGAGCAAACTTATAGTAAAGCCGTTCCCAGCTCACTTGGAACCCGTTGTGGGTCTCCGGACCATAGAACTTCGGCCACTCTGTCCGGGCGAAAGCGACCGCGTCCATATCGATGGAGCAGAGCGTCAGGGCATCCCAATTTTCTCGGGCGCCATAAGCTTTTATCTTGTTATTCAATGACTTAACAACAAGGCCCCTGGAATGATTTTTTAAAGCGTAATAATACGTGTGGTGATACTCGTTTATTACCATAAGTTGAGTTCCAAATGCATCCCGAAGTCGATTCGAAGCAGTTTACCACCTGTAATCGGACTCGACCAGAGTTCCGCCATAATTAGGCCACACGCGCCGCTGCCCCCGCCTCGAAGGCGGCTATGCCCGCTTCGCGCTCGGCCTTCTTCAAAGTCTTCGCCCGGCGGCCGACCAGCTTCACCGGCTCCGTCTTCACCCGGCGCGGCAAAGCCGTCATCCTGCTCTGCGCGAGCCAAGCCGAAGAAGAAAGCCGTGGTCTGATCAATCGCACGGCACGTGCGCGCCAATCACCGCACCGGAGTGAAAATGGAAGCGCCAAAACCGAGCGATATTCAAAACGTCTTCGCCCTCAACAAACCGCAGCATATGCTGTCAAAGCTGTTGTGGGAGATCGACCGTCTTTCAACATCACTTTCGGTCTGGACGAAGCGTACTGAGTTTCCAGAACCACTGTTCATCGTATGGAATGCTGCGGTTACCGCTTGGCACATCACCGACTGGCTTTGGCAATCGAGCCCGGAGATGCGGGTGATACTGGCTCGGCGTTATCAGCTCAATTTTACCGAAGGCAGCAAAACCGCTCTTCGAAAGGGTCTGGAAGACTTTCAGGAAGCAGTCGCAAGGGACTGCCGATTTTTGTACGTGTGCCGAGAGATTGCAAACGGCTCAAAGCATATGCGCAAGAACAGCGTCGATCCCGACGTAACGGCTTTGGCGGAATGGCTTCCTGTCATCGAACCGGCTGGGCATGTGAAGGTCGGCGACTTCATTGTAAGCCTTACGATCGTTGACGGCGACCATCGGCAGGATGCGACCCGATGGTTCATCCAGGCTTTCGGCTATTGGGAGGAGCTATTCACGAAGGAAAAGCTCGTGGCCGTCGCCTCGCGATTGCCTGACAAGCATATATCGAAACCGTAGGGCCTATCGGTCACCGCCAGACCGTAAATCAACGGGCTCAAAGCGCAGGAATGGGCTGGTTAAGCTACTCGGCGCGCCTGCCAGTCTTCATAGGCGCGCATCCCGGCCTCGCGCTCGATCTTCTTCAGCGTCTTTGCTCGGCGGCTGACCAGCTTCACCGGCTCGCGCATCCAATCCTGGTCGAGCCATTCTTGAATGGTCGGCAGCTTGTTGATGGCCTCGATCAGTGGATCCTGCGGGACGTGTGTGTAATGTCGACTCATGTCGTCGGCTGCGTGGCCGAGAATCTGATCTTTTTTGTGCGGGTGGACGCCCTCAATCACTAGCTGCGTTGAGACGGTGTGCCGGGCGGTGTACGGCGCTACGTCGAAGATATGGGTCCGCAGCCGGGCGGCGGCGATCCCCTTCTTCATCTGCCCGCCGTTATCGTCGTAGACCGTGAAGGGCTCATTCTCCCAAGTCCGAACCAGCCGCCCCGGTCGGTTCTCGACCATGTCGGTCAGCATCGGGACAAGCGCCTCATGCATCGGGACGCCGCGCGGCTCGCCGATCTTGGACTTCGGCAGCGTGATCCAGCGGTTCGGCACATTGACCTGCGACGTGTCCATGGTGAACAGTTCGATCGGCCGCATGCCACTGTAGAACAGGATCGTGAAGACTGTTGCGTTCGCGACACCCAGGCCCTTAATGAACTCCCAGGCGATCCCGTAGGGCACTGGATAGGAGCCGACGCGCTTCGGCCCGAAGCTCACGACGTTCGTCCCCTTCGGTTTCTTCGGCCTGATCCAGCGCTTCGGCTGTGCCCACTCCATCCGCTCGGCATGGGACCAAATCGCGATGAAGGGTGTCCATAGCTGGCGGTTGAGTGTGTCGGGCCGGACGTTCGGATAGAGCGTCTTGCCGATCTCGTTCATCTGCGCTTGCGTGATGTTCTTCAGCGGCACGCCCATAAGGTGCGACATGAGGCCGGACCATTTTCCGGTCTCTTCATCGAAGGTGCCAAGGAAGCGCGGCGACCCGCCGTTCTCCAAATAGGACTCCGCCGCCTGATCGAACGTCACCACGGCCTTCTTACCGTGGACCTGTTCGTCGAGCAGTTCCTTCTCTAGTTTGACGCGGAGACCTTCGGCCGCCGCTTTGTTAGTAGTTTTTGTAGATTGCCTGATTTCGTTGCCTTGGGCGTCCGTCCCCCGGATGATCCAACTGTGGTGATCCTCCCGCCGCCACAAATAGAGTCGCATGATGACCTCATTCCATTGAAGATAGTGACGATGTCAGCTTCGATGAACCGATAGTCGCGGCCCACGCGCGCGGCGTTCGGCAGATGCCTCGCGACCAAGGTGTAGAGCGTCTTGCGCGAGACGCGCAGGCGAGCCATCACGTCCGCGGTCGTGAGGACCGTGTCCATGGGCACGTTGTCGTTGGCGTGCTTCAAAGGCCGGGCAGCTGTGAAAGAGTTAGCAAACGTTTGATCCATGGGCGATAAGCTAGCTCGGCATACATTAAACTCAAGCCATTTTGGGCATCGCTGATACAGGCGGATATTTTTGATGCCGCGATTTTATGCCGCTATTCCGGCTACGACCGAAGATTAACCGGCTGTTCTGGCGGGTTACCGGAAGGCAGGCGACCAACCGAGTGGCAGTGTCGCTGACGAACGCGCGATTCGCCCCATCCGGGGTACGTGACGCAATCAACGCATGATGGAAGCGGCGCAAGCGGTCACCCCGCAGTTTTTCAGCCGGCTTCGCGTCCATCCCTGATCTGGCCCTCAGTCACTCAGGAGACCGCGTTGCTCGCTTTCAAGCTGGCGCATGAGCACGGCGAATCGGTTGTCAATCTGATTGGCCACGGCGCGGGGATCGTCGGCTCCATTGATCGTCCAGTGATTCTGAATGGTAACAGGTCCTCGGGTCGTCGTACTCTCGCTTGAAGTGGCGACAGCCGCAGCGCCGTCAGAAGTCAGGCTGCGCAGCTTGTCATTCGACTCGATGCGGCCGGACATGCCGGGGACGAAAAGCTCGGGGCCGTTCTCGCCGACAAGGTACGGCTTGCCGAAGCTCACGGGGCCGCCCATGGCGCGGGCGCCAGCGATGGGCGCCGGGGCCGCGCCCCCAGCCGGCGCGCTATCGCCGCTGCTAAAGATGCCCTTGATGGCGCTGCCCAGGCTGATCGCCTTGTCGATGGCCGTGCCAAAGAAGCCAATCAGGCTTTGGATCGCCGAGACGACCTTTTGTACGCCCGCCGCAGCGACGCCGCCGACCGTCTCGCCCCACTCACGCCACTTCGCGCCGGTCGCGTCGAGCGGACCGAGCAACTGAGACAGCCAGTTGTAGACGGTGCCAAGGCCATCGGCGAGCGCCTTCACGGCGGGGCCAGCCGGGCCAAGGCCCGCTATGAACCCCGCTCCGAACCCGGCGAAGAACTCTTTGATGCCCGCCCAATTGTTGTAGACCCACACGCCCAGCGCCGTCAGCGCGACGACCAACGCCGTGATGATCAGACCGACGGGGTTGGCAACCAGCGCCCACATGGCGAGGCCGATGGCCCGCAGCGCCATCAGCGGAAAGAGCAGGATCGAACGCCCCAGGGCCAGCAGAGAGCCGCCGAGAGCCGTCAGCGTCGCCGCTGCCCCGAGAGCGGTCAGCATTCGGAAGCCTAGCGCCATCGCCGCCAGACGGCCTACAGCGACTGCCCCGACGCCTGCGGTCACACCGGCGAGCGAAACGAGGCCACGCGCAACCAAGCCAATGGGAGTGAGCAAGGCGGTCAGCGCGAACGCACCGACACGGCCGACGGCGCCGAGCGCAAATGCCAGCGGACCGGCTGCTGCCGCAGCCGCCGCAAGACCGATGCCCAGCCGCAGCACGGTAGGGTTCGCCCGCGCGATAGACTTGAGCCCTTCGGATAAGCTCTTGAAGACGGTGGAGATCTCCGGCAGCACCGCTTGGATCAGAGTGTTGCTGAGCGATTGCCAGGAGGCATCAAGCTCGCGGACCGCTCTCGACAAGCCCTGATTCGCGATATCGAACGTCTTCGCGCTATAGCCGGGGGCGTTAGTATTGATGTCTTTGAGGATGCCTTCGAGATTAGCCTTCAGAAGGGAGAGCATGCGAACCGACTGCCGCCCCTCGAAGATGCGGGCGAGGTCGCCTTGCGTCGCGCCTTTCTTTTTCAGGTCGATCAGGAGCTTCGTGAGGTCCACCTTGCTGCCGGCCATCGTGAAAGCGGCGTCCACCGCTTGCAGCACGGACTCGCGGTCCTTTGCCGCTTCCGATCCGAACCTCGCAACGACCGCGTCATAGATTGCCTTGCGCTGCTTCTCAGTGTTTCCATCGTTGTTGGCCAGCGCCGCGTCCATGTCCTTCTCACTACCGGCCATGTCGAAGCCGTTGGCGCTCAGCCCGGCCGTGACACCGGCGCCGCTTCGCATGCCCCCGGATACATAGTCGCCGTAGTCGAGACCAAGGCGTGCCATCGCTGCTCGGCCTTCCTTCGTCGGCTTGAGCAGCCGCACATATGCCGAGCGAAGCGCAACGCCAGCTTCCGGGCCCAGTTGACCGGCCTTATTCAAGGCGATGATCAGCGCGTTGGTGGACTCAATCGACTCGCCTGCGGCCGATGCGGAGCTTCCGACGAATTTATAAGCCTCCATCATATCTTTCATGGAAGCGCTGGTTGCGTTCGCGCCATAGGCCAGATTGTCCGCGATGCGGCGGCTACTGGCCGACGCATCCTCAACGGTCCTCATGCTCAGCCCGTATTGCGTCACGATCTTGCTCACAGCACCGGCAACTTCGGCGGCCGGCATGTCGCCGACAATGGAGCCTTCGAGGATCGAAGCAATCGATCCCTTGGCGCTCGGCACTGAGAAGCCGGCCTTCAGCATCTCATTGAAGGCCTTCAAGGTGTTCGTCGCGCTCCCATACCTTGCCGCGATCGTGTCGGCAAATTTCTCGATTTCGAGACGTTCGGAATGCGAGACGCCACCAAGAGCTTCGGTGAAGTTACCAGCCCTGTCGCGCTCAAGAGCGCTCCGGATCATGCCGATGGCAGCGAAGCCCGTGGGCGCGGTGACGCCCATGGTAAGGTTGCGACCTTTGCTCTGGACCCGCTCCAACTTTTTCGCCGTCGCATTGATATGCTTTTGCGCGGCGACGAACGGCGCTGAGACGGTTTGCCCGATCTTTGCGACCGTCGCGGCCAAGCTGTTGACTTGCGCCTTCGTGGCATTGACGGCAGCGCCGAGGCTCGGATTGACCTTACCGCCGATATTGACGAATACGGAAAATTCTTGGGCCACGTTTCTTACCTAAACGAGCGCGTAGCTTCGTCGAGCAGCGCAACGACCAAATCCCCAGCGCGTTGCGCGTCGGCCGGTTCGAGGTGCCGAATGACTTTTCTCGGAACAGCGTACACCTTCGCCAGTGAGCGGATGACCTGCTCGGGCGAGTTGGTTCTGAAGCTCGTAATAGCGTTGAATGACGCTACCGCAAGCTTGTCGTGGCGCTCCCCGTCGATTTCGATGGGGACGTTCAGCATGATCTCTGCCGGCGCGGGCATGTGATTTACCCTCGCGGCCAAATGTGGTCTTCACCTGAGAACGCGGGCGGAAGCCGCACCGATGACAGCGGTGCTTCGCTCTGGCCGGGGCGGAAGGACACGCGCTCAGTAACCACCTCGCGATCTTCAAGCGTGGGGATGATGGTAAGCACGCGACCATAGTAGTCGTGCTGGACTGCCGAAACCGGGATTGCCTTGCCGTCACGGCCGACGTCCGCCTGCCGAACTACTTCGTGCGGGTCCTCGTACTGAAACTTGGCTTTGTCCGTATCGCGCGGGGAACCGGGGTAACGATAGACCCAGCACTTCCGCACCGCGCGTCGCTCGCCGGCCGGGCGGTCGGGACTCCTTCGGTGGATTTCGTCGTATCCCGCGACATTCTCGGCGACGGGACTGGATCGCAGTGCGGCGTTCACGGCCGTCGTTTCGATGTCGAGCGCTTCGAGCCTCGCGATCACCTCCGCAACCCGAGCGGCGTGGACGGCGTAGTCCGCGAGCAGCTTGGCGGCTTCCTTAGTGTTCGCCTTCCGCGCGGCTTCTGCACGCTGGCGCAATGCGTCGGCGGCGGCGGCCTTTGCGTCGGCTTCCTCAGCCGCGATCACGTTCGGAAGCTCGGCGGCCAGATGATTGGCGCGCGCTTCAAGTCGCATGATTGCACGCTTGATCGCTGCGGCGTCGGCCTCAGCTTGCGCGTGCTGGCTATCATTCATGACGGCAATGCCGGCAAGCACGCCCTCAAGTTTGGCACTATGTGCAGTGATTTCAGATTCAGCCCGTTCGATCTCGGCGCGGATCGTTGCGGAAGTGATAGCAGTCTTAGGGGCGAAGAGCTTGGCGATCATATTCATTGGATTAGCCTCGATAATTCTGAAGAGCGTCGGTCGCGCGGAGCCATTCCGAGTAGGCGCGCGCCTCAAGATTGCAGGTGCCGAAGACATCGGCGCCCATGCCGAGCGCGGCCATCTTGCGCGCGTAAGTATGACGCTCCTTTGCGGCGGCGTAGGTCGCCGTCGCGTCTTGGACGGCGCGCATAAGTTCCTCGCGGCGGGTCATGCGACATCTCCACCGCTTGCGAGCCACACTTGAAGCTGATCGGCCGGATAAGCAGGTCGGTCACCGATCAACAGAAACGGGGGGCCATCGCCACGTTTGGCCAGGTTGCGGAGGGTCTTCGCGCATCGGCCGATCTGCTTTGCGGCCTGAGTGCGGCTAAGGAAAACTTTGGACATGACATCCCATCTGAAAAGCTGGCCGGCGCATCTGGCGACCAAACGCGCCGGCCTCGGTTTCACCCATTACTTGGTGAGGAGGAGAACCAAGCAACGGGATCAATATGGGAAGATCAGAGGCGTTCGTCGGGACCGTTTTGGTATCCCTTAAGCCGCTTTACGGCGGCGCTTCTGGTTGTCGTTGGCGGGACGCCAGCGAGCCGCGATTCATGCTCGGCCAGAATGGTGGCGCGCTCGTCCGCTCGCATGCGGAGAAGCTTCTGCTCGACGCAGATGTCGATCAGAGCAGCCCAGGTCTGCGGGATATTCATTCGCATCTTGAGGGCGAGCGCGGTGAGTTCGCCCGCTAGTGCGGGCGGGAGCGCTTCGAGTGCGGCGACGGGGACAAGGCCGAATCCGAGCGTTGCCAGGGCCGCTTCAATGCTCTCCAGGCCGGGGCGGTTCTTCTTTCTCCACGCCTTCAGCGTAGCCCTGCGCACGCCGCTGCGCTCTTCCAGCGAGTCGTAAGTCACTCGCCGGCGGGCCATCTCGGCGAAGACGAGTCTCGCGAACGGCCCGACACGCTCGGGTATCGAAACGGTGCGCGGGTTTTTGCGTCTTTTCCGGTCGGGCGATGAAATTGGCACAGCACGGAAATCGGGCGGATACAGCGGAGCAGTAGCGGGCATTCGGTTATCCTGAAGGCGATTGAACTGCCTTTAGGGTGGGATAATGGGCTATTCCGCTACAGCCCAATCCAGTAGCCGCTGCGCATGCCCTTGGTTTGGAGGCAGAAGCCCATTCGAGAACAGAAAGCCACGTTTGAAATTTTATATCTAGCCAGATTGGGCGGTCGCGCGTCACCCGCATGGGGGAGACCCCTGGAAGGACCCAAAGCTCACTAAATTGCATGCCTTAACTGGTCAGGTGAGCAGGCTCTCTCGTTGTCGCACCGCCTCCAGAGATTGCTGACGACGCGAAACGAATCGTCCCGAGCGTTGCCTCTCAGTCGGAGCAGTGCGAGCCAAGGGTGCCGATCCATTGACAGACGGTCAGCCGGCTCTCACATTCAACCTATGGCAGAGGCAGAGGAAAAGGATGGCGCGCGAGGGTCCAGCCCAGCCTCCCGCGGCGGCGCTGGAGTATACATCGAGGGCGAGCTCGGTGCCTACTGCCTACTATCTCTTGGCGATGTTGGCCGGCACAGAAGCTCGCGGAATGCCTGGTGCGACGGTAACCGGCGTGCGCTTCCAAGGTGTCGATCAGGGCTTCGCAATGGATGACCTGATCCTTGAAGGAGCTGGGTCGGCCGGCGACGCGCTGTTGGAAATTCAGTCCAAGCGGGATATCACCTTCTCCCCAAAAGATGCGACATTCGCAGAAGTGGTGGCGCAGGTCGCTCGCAGCCGAGCGAGGAACGTGCCGGAGGACAGGCATCTGCTGGCCGTCGCGACGCAACGACAGAGCAAGTCTATCACAGGCCCCTATCAGGACGTTCTGATCTGGGCACGCGCGGCAGAAAGCAGCAGCGATTTCTTTGAGAGAATTGAGGCCAAGGGCATCGGAAGCGATCCGATGCGCACTTTCGTCGCAACGTTTAAGGCAAACCTTCTCGCCGCGGGCGTAGCCGATGATGACGATGTCATCTGGAGGTTGATCCGGCGCTTCGCGATCCTCGTATTCGACTTCGAGTCGACGGCGCCCCTTGCGCGCCTCCATGCTCTGGCGTTGGCGAGACAGGTGCTCGCGGATGAGGATGTCTCGCGCTCGGAGAGCCTTTGGAGCGACCTCATTGAGATTTCGATCGCCATCGGCAAAGTTGGCGGTTCGATCATCCGAGAGGACCTGCGCTTAAAGCTTGTGGAGCGCGGCTACCGTCTTGCCGGAGATCGAGACTATCGATCGGCACGCGCGCGGTTGGCGGATTTGGCTAGGATGACGCTCGCCGGCATTGGAACAACAGTGGGGGGAATCAGCCTTTCCCGTCATCAAGCGGTCGCAGGTGTAAACGAGGCATTCGATGGGCATAGATTCGTACAATTGCGCGGAGGACCAGGCGTTGGCAAATCTGGCGTCCTGAGGCTGGTAGCTGAGCGTTTCGGGCGAGAGGGCCAACTGATCGTTCTCGATCCAGTCTCGACTCCAACTGGAGGATGGCTCGGGTTTGCACAGGCGTTAGGCGTCCCCGGCTTAGCAAGAGCTTTCTTCAACGACTTGGCCGCCAGTGGTGGTAGCCTGATCGTCATCGACAGCGTGGAGATGTTCGCCGATCTTGGTCGGCAACGTACCGTTAACGAGCTTCTGCGCGATGCCGCAGTCATTCCAGGCTTCCTAGTCCTCACAACTACACGCGCAAGTGACGATGTCGGTGCGGGGGACTGGGTGGCCGACGATGTGATTGAATCGTTCGGCGGGGTTCATTCCGTTGCTGTCGGCGAGCTAACCGACGAAGAGGTGAAAGCTCTGACAGAGAAAGCACCCGAACTGCGGTCAATCCTCGCGCCGGGACATCCAGCTGGCAATATCGCACGCAACCTCTATAGGCTATCGCGACTTCTCAAAGCACCGGCGTCCGGCGACATCCGGACGGAGGCAGAGCTTGCGAGTCATTGGTGGTCGACCGCAGATAACTCGGCCAGCGTATCCGTAAGGGCTGGCCAGCGCATTATCGCCAATCTCGCGGAGATCAGCTTAGCCGGCGGATCTCTCATGGAGTTAACTGAGGATTCTGCTGCTCGCTCGCATCTCACCAGATCGCTGACGCTTACCGAAGTCCGTCGCGATCAATTTGGATTCTATCATGATGTCCTGCGAGATTGGGCGATTGGACATCTTATCCACGAGGATCACGCAAAGCTTTCGCGGGTGGATCTTACCGTGCCGGCCTCGCCGCGAGTCGCGCGTGGTATTGAGTTTGCCGCGCGTTTTGCTCTAGAGACGTCGAGCGACGGCGCCCAATGGCTAAACCTGCTCGACAGATTGTCTCCGGCGGGAGCGCATAGCTCTTGGCGGAGGCACGGACTACTCGCGATAGTTCGCTCCGAAGTTGCCAAAGACCTCCTGGATACGGTCAGCAAAGAGTTGCTCAGGCGCGGTGGCGGGCTCTTCGTTGAACTCGTCACGGCGATCGGTGCCGTGGAGACTATATCGACAGCCGAGTTCTATGCCTCGATGCAGGTTGTGACCGACAATCCCCTCCCAAAGTCGCTTCGCACAAATACGACCGGATCGGGTTACAGGCTGCTTCATTGGGTGTTGACCCACGCGAATAACATACCGATCCAGGCGATCGATGCCGTCGTCAATCTTGTCAAGATTCAGATGCAGTTGCTCTTGGCGGTGCCGCGGCTGGCATCGCCAACCGCGACCATGCTGTTCAAATGGCTGCGTCAACTCGACGTGCGGAGTGCGAAAGTCACGATGCCGACCGATCCGACCGCTGGACGATTTGACGGCGACGTTCGAGGTCGAATGGTTGAAGATCTCCGAACTATGGCACTTCTGTTGTCCGTGCATTCGCCGGACCAAGCCAAAGCCTACCTCCACGAAATCGACCCGGAGCGTGACACTTACAAAGTTAAGGCGGTACGGCAGTTCAGTACAACGTTAGTCTCGGCTGCTCCGGCTGAATTGGCCGATCTGATAGTCAATAGCCTCATCGAAAGGCGAGGCCGTAAGTCTCGTTATGGGGCAGCAGGTGATCGGGCCTTCAGCTATGCCGACAGCGACTACCTGCCGCCTTCGCCGGCTCAGCCGCCGTTCTTGAATCTCCTGCTCGCGTCGCCCGAGCACGGACTCGCGCTGGTGCGGCGCCTCGTGAGCGCAGCGGTAGAATCTCACAGTGACGCGAGAGAAGCCGGCAGGAACGGGTTCACGGTTGTATTCGATGACGGTCCGCGTTTCTTTCCCTGGACTCAAACCTATTTTTGGTCCCGTGACCAAGCGCGCGAGTATTCGGCAGCCTCTGGCCTCAAGGCACTTGAGGCGTGGGGGCATCGTCGTCTCGACTCAGGAGAGCCAGTTGAAGCGGTTCTCTCGGACGTTCTCGGCCCTGTTGGTAGTTGCGCGGCGTACCTACTAGTTGCCGTAGATGTTTTGCTATCCCATTTCCCGGCGACGCGGTCGGCCTTGGTGCCCTTCCTCGCCTGCCCCGAGCTTCTCGCCATCGAACGGCAGCGCCGGGCCCTTGATGGAATAGGTCGGGGGAGCTTCGTGATAGGCGACGAGCCCTCTGGGACTGTGACGCTTGCGGACTTGCAGGCCAAGCCGTCGCGCAATGCCTCGCTTGAGGACGTGCTGCAATACTTCCTCTCCGCTGATACCGAGGCGCATAAGTTGAGAGATCGTTTACGTGCTGCAGTCGAACTGCTTGAGCCGTATGATGAACATGCTGATTTCGCTACCCCGGAGTTCATGGGGCGCTACGCGCAGAACGTTCTGAATATCGAGAATTGGGAGAAGATTGAAGGAGGCCATATTTATCGATCGCCACCGGCTGAAGCCGCGCACCTTGAGAGGCTCAATGCCCGCCGAATGCGCCTAGTGCGTGAACGCGAGATGGAAGCACGCATTTCGCTCGCTGTCGATGGCACGGAGCATGCGACGCCAGAGACGGCGCGGGACGCCGTCGAGCATGCCAGCGGCATGCTGCCGGACGGTAGTGATACTGACTCATTGAAATCTCGATCGACCCGATTAATCGCAACCGCGCTTCTTGTCGCTCGTGATGGTGCCGATGACCTTCTTGATGCACATGAGGTATGGGTGCGGGAAGTCATTAGACTGGCGCTAGCGGAGGAAGTTGACCGCTATTCCGGCTCCCGCGAGAACCTGCGATATAACGGTCCGGCGCTCGGGACCCTCGCACTCCTCAATCTCTGGCGCAGGCGAAATCTAAAAGCAGATCGCGACGCGTTGGTTTTGATTGCCGCGCGCAGAGATGGGGCTGCCGTGCCGGCATTTGCCGCAGCAGTTTCCATGATTGTGGGCAAGGACGCCAGACTACTCAAGGCAGCAATGCGCGCGGGATTGACTGGACGCGTTTGGCGTTGGCATCCCTACGATGAGGACGATACCGTGCAGAAGCGCTTCGAGGAGGAGCGCGACGCAACCACAAGGGCAGCTGTAGCTGCCGAGATCGATTGGCTTGATGATGGGGTGGAGCCGGCGTGGCCGGCTTTTCCAGACGAGAAGCCGATCTTAAAAAACTTGTATCGGATTCGAGCTCCGGGAGAAACGGAGCGAGAGCTCGACGAGGGCTCTGCCGAGGAAGGAGCCGAAGGCGGCGCAGAGATTCATCTCGAAAGCCAGTCAGCGGCGAATTGGCTTCGGCTCATCAACGAGCCGGCCGCTAAGAGCCTGGGGTGGGCTACCGAGATCGTTACGGCCTACTCGGGCTGGAGCAGTGGGATAAACGGCTTAGGGCTGCCCGCGAACGCCGAGGTGGATCATTTGCCGAGCGAATGGAACGCAGTGTTTTATGCGCTATTTGCTGAGGCGTTGCTGGATGGGGACCTGCATTACTTTGATGAGCTTATGAGGCAGGTCACGAATCTCCCGGACAAGTCTTTCTGCCATGTGGCTGAGACACTCCTGCATGCCGCCGATGTCCTCTACTTCAACCAGCCATCGCGAGCGCCAAAAGTGCCTGTGGAGTTGCGCACGCGGATAGCGACCCGAGCGATGTCGTTGAGGCGTTGGCAGTACAACTATGCGCCCGGGGACCTATCGATCGACTATGATACGGGAGGCCTCGTCGCGAAAGTCCTCCTTAATACACATGATCCGTTCCAGGGTACGCACAGCTATCTCGTACCGGCGGTCGCCGATAGGCTGGACCCATTACTTGATCCGATACGTCGACTCTTGCCGGGAGGGCCGACGAGCTTCGTAGCCTTGTGCACGATGAACATGTTGATGGTCGCGCCACGGGCAAGGCACTTGAATTTTTTACTCGCGGCCGTCGAGGCATGGTTTGAGCGAATGCCGTCCGATACCGGTCTCTGGAGTACTTTGGGAATCGGTCGGAAGGTGGTCGGGTGGTTTGAGGCCGCCATGGTTGAGGACCCAGCCCTCTTGGGACCTGCCCATCCACAAAGGGCCCGTATAGACCGCGTTTTTGGCCAACTGGTCGCAGTGGGAATCGCAGAAGCCCACGAGCTTGAAAAGCAGGTTGAGGGCGTTGCGGCAAGTATCCCAGAGGGCGGCCCTTAAGTGCGCCCATCAGCACGAAAGGTTGCGATGTTTGCTAGGCGCCGCTTTCACCTTCATCAGCAGTTATAAGCAACAACTTGTGTTTAGGAAGGTTGAGGGGGCGCGCGTCATCCGCTTGGGGGGTCCCAGAACCTACGTGGGGGTGATCCAGCGTCCCCGCGCCGCCGATCACGGGCTCAACGTCTATGCGCGCCCATTTGGGTTTGCTAATGCCGAACGGGAAAGAGAATGCGCGAGGGCGGATATGACGTGGTTCCACTACACTACTGCGACAGGGTTGAAAGGGACAATCGAGAGCAAGTCGATATGGGCTACGGACCACCGTTAGCTGGCGGCAATCGATGCTTTGCAGGGCACGGTGGGCATGCGAACAACAATCCGCAAGTCAGTCATCCCTTTCATTGCCGACTAATGACGCTGGGGCAGCCGTTGAGTCATTTGGCAATCATGCCAACCGCAATGGGCATTCCACATGGAACAGGATGATGATCTCGTGTCAAAAAGGACAGACTTGAAAGCACTGTCGAACCTTGCTCCAGATAGCACCTACCATACAGAACTCAATAAGGAGATGAGTGCGACGGGGAATGACCGTGGGTATTGCTTGCTCGTGTCGTCGCTTCTTGAGAATGCGATCGATAAGGTCCTGACAGTCCAGATTTCGCATTTGTCGTCGAAGGAGCGTGAAACGTTTTTCGATAGCCATGGGCCAGCCGGCGCTTTCTCACGGAAGATTGCACTGCTTCATGCGTTTAAGATCGTCGGCAAGGTCACTCGGAGAAACCTCGATATCATTCGGGATATCAGGAATGCCTTTGCGCACGGCAAAGTCCCCCTGACCTTCGAAACACCTGAAGTGAAAGCGCTGTGTGATGAGCTAAGGCTCATCGATCCGAGAAACCCAACGAACATAATCCAAGACAATCATCAAGGTCCGGGACCTCGGAATCGATTTCACGATGTTCTGGCCACCGTTATGATCTTGTTGGACATTTATGTCGGAGATGATCCTAAGCGCTTGGCTGACCTTGGCCTTAAGCCGGGCCAACCACTCATCTAGCCGTAGCTGAGACTGTCGGCTTGGGGTATCGGGGTTTTCGCTGCGCCAAGCCGCTCCTGGACCACACTCGACAGCCGACGCTTCGAGGCATCGAGCCAGGCAGTTACGGGCCGATCCATCGCTGCGAGCAGGTCGCCTTGACGGGTTGATCAGCTATTCGCCGGACCTTGCTCGTCTGCCCCTCTGACATTGCGTTCGATTTCGCGAATGCGCTTGGTGAGCAGGCCGGAAATCTCTGCATCGGTGGGATTGCGGCTCCCATCGATCCAGCCCAGCGCTGCATAGTTCGGCTCAAACTTGCCATCCGTGGCCCGCCTTTGGGCGACACACTCGGTCAGCCAAAGAAGCTGCTCGGCGAAGAGTTCGATGACCTCTTTTTCGGTCGGGCGACGCTTCGTCGCCTTAATCTCGAAGCTGACCGTCTCGAAGAGCGCTTCTCGAACCCAACCCGGCAGTTCATGTTCGCCGAAGGTCGCTTCACGGGCCTCCTCAATCCATCTAGACACGCTGTTGGCGGTCGCCCCTGATTGCTCTGCGAGATCAGAAATCGAGTCTCCGAAGCAGTAGCTCACTACTATGAGAAGCTTGGATAACGCGGGCCACCCTTTCGGATGCTCTTGCGTGAAGTTGAAGCCACAGGCCGTGCAGCGGTATCGCTGAGTACCGCGAACGACTCCGTTTTTCGTGGTCTCTTGGCTACGGCATTTGCTGCAACGCATGTCAGAGACCTCCGGGAAAAGGCCAGTTCAACTTCCACACCACGATTGCCATCAGGATGATCAAGGCCAAGATCGCCAAAGGCCCTTCGGCGACCCCTTCGATCTGATCGCCGATCCGCACCAACAGTCGGTCCTTACGCTTGGGCATCAACTACCTCCTTCGCCTCAGTCAGCATTGGCAGTTTGAGTACCCTGAATCGGCCCCCCCCTCCGAGGCCCTGCGCGGGGGACTCGATTTGGTTTCACTTAAAGATAGATGGTTGGTCCGGCCTTCGGGCGCGTCAGGCGGCTTCGATGCACGTGAGCGTGCCCTCTAGAACTTGCCAGCGGGCGACAGATAAGGTCGAGGTCACGCCCTGATCAGCTTCGCGAATACCATGCCGGCCCCGAACAGAGCTGCGCCAATGACCATCCCACCCAGAGGGAACAGCCAGAGCGTCCGAGCATCCTTTGCGACTAGGGCGTCCTGTTCGGCTGCGAATTGGCGGGTCTCTTCCTGCGCCCGGTCGATGCGGGCAATCCGCTCTTGGAGGTCCATGGTCGAAGACCCTACGTGTTCTGTTGGAGGTCGTCAAAGAACGCCGCGATCGATTCCAGTGCCGGTGGAAGTGCGTTTACGAACTCCAAGCGACCTGCCGTCTCCCGACCGATCTTGGCGAAGGTGGCGCGAGACGGCATCCGCTCAACCTCAAGGCCGGCCAGCGGCCCCAACCGGTCCTCCAACCACCCGCGGAGGGCGGGGATGCCGCCCGGCAAGACACCAGGGAGATAGAAGCCGGTGTAACGCTTCTGGCCCGGACCTGCCTTCTGGTAGGTGAACTTGCGGACGGGGGAGGAGTCGGTGGAATCTCTAATAAGAGACTCTATAGAGAAACCACCGACTCCTCTGGCGCTCCATTCTTTGATGCCGAACGTCGACCCGGCGTCCCGGCTGTTCTTAAGAATCACGCCTTCCGCCGCCATGTCGGCAGTCGCTCCAGGGGCCACCCCATCCCACCGCGTCACTTCATGAACGGTGACCGGCAGCGGCACGTCGCACACAATATCGAGCCAGCACGGTTCGGAGCGCCGGTGGGGGCGCAATCGACCAACCGCCTGAAGCAGTTCGCCCACGGTGATCCGCCAGCGCAGCGCCTCCGCAATCGGCTCAGGGTGGCGATCAATCGTAGTCGCGACGATGGAGCCGTCAGCAAGCTGGATACTGCCTAGATGTTTATCGAAGAAGTGACCTTCGCCACCGGATACCGGACGCCCAGCGAAGACCGACGCCAAGGCTTCAACGGCGGACCGCCTGGGGGCGGGACGCCCGATCACGATCAGCCCGGCAACGTCTTGCATGTCGTTCATGCCGGCGAGTGCCCCAAAGTGCCGAGCGATTACGTTGGCCGGAAGCTGCCCGGCGATCTGGTCAAGCACGCCCTTGTAGGTGACGACACCGATCTGGGAGGGCGCGGCCAAGGCAGCCCGGAGCCGAACGAACCGGACAACGTCCAGCACGTTGCGCGGCTTGGGCGCCTCCCATAAGCCTAGCTTCGACATGCTGACCGGGGCGCCGATGATCTGCCGCACCCGAACGTGATCCGGCCACTTGGCGGCAACAACCGGCTGTTCGGTCACCACCGGCGGAAGGTCGGGGGCTTGGATTTCACCAAGCGCAATCGCAATCAGCGAAGCCGGCGGCGCGGTGGCGTCGAGAACCAGCGTCGGCGCATCGCGCCATGAAGGATGCACCGTCCGCAGCGGCGTCACAGACACCTTGCCGTCCTCGACCGTAATGCGCCCCGATTGCGATCGGCCGCCAATGGTGGACTCGATCTTCCATTCCTCAAGAAAGATCGCGATCTCCCGCCAAAGCGTCCCGGCGTCCCGCGCAAGCTTGTTCCGGGCCGCATGGCGATAGGCGGCGGTCTTGAGTTCGCTTTCCCGCATGTCGGGGCGCAAGATCGTGGAAGTGACGCGGCGTTGCTCTAGCCAACCGACCGCGTTGGCGACTTCGGCGTCAATCCCGTGGTCGATCAGCGCGGCGCGGGTCAACGGGCCGTCGCCGTTCGCCTTGATCGCGGCGGCAAGGCGGTGGCGCAATCGCTCAACCGCGTCGTGGTCTTCGTCGCTACAGCCTTCGATCTTTGATCCGAGCAGCGCCGCGACATCGACCTTCACCGGATCGCCGATTGCGCCGTCAATGAACGATTCGTCGATCACGACCGCGTCGGGCGGGAAAATGAAGTCCGGTCGCTTCGTGTACAGCAAAGCCGCCGGAACAACCCATACGGACGGACGCGCCTCGCGCTGGCGTTCCATGCCGCACGCCTTCGCAAGCGGGCACCGGATAATCTCGTTGTCGATCCGGCGCTCGCACACGGAGTCCCGGATGCTGACGCCAAGGTCACGCGCGGCTTTATGGGCCGGGATGTTGCGGCACATGAGATGCTCGGGCGCGAGCGGGTCGGGGCGTTCATAGCCGCGATAGACTTCGGCCTTGACACAATCCGGTGCGAAGTCCGCCGCGATCTGTTCCGCAAGATCGTGGCGCGGCACGACATAGGCGATACGACGGCCGAGCCTAGCTTGCTTCGCGGCACCCTCCCGCGCGGCGTGGGTTTTACCGATACCCGCTTCCGACCGCACCGCCGTGACCGGATGCACCGGCAGGATCAGCGGCGGTTTGAGTGCCGCCTGATTCCGAACAGCGATGCCGTTCAAAATGGCGTTGGCAAGCTCGGGACCGGTTAGCGTCTGAAGACGCGCGGTTGCCTCGTCAAGGGGGACACGCTGGTCTGGATAGCTCGGCACCACCGCCGATGCCGACGTGCCATTGCGCAAATGGATTAGCGGCACGTCAGGGAGGCCGAGCTTGTCGCGGAGCCAGTCGCGCGCCTCGCCGTAACTGATCTCGCGCGCCTTGGCGACTACCCTGATCGGCGTGAAGGTCTCCATGCTGCCGAAGTCCTGAATGCCGCTCGGATGAAACGACAGGTTCGGATTGCGCTTCGACATCTCGCGGCCCGAGCCGGACGGACGCCAAGGTGCGACCACCCGGTACGTCGGCCCGCGCCAGCGCCCCCCCGGCAAAAGCGCAGGAGCCCAGGTGGCCAAGTTCGAGAGCGCCACCGTATTCACATCGTCATGCCACAGCATGTCGTCGGCCGTCGCGCTCCGCGCGGGCCGCTCAATAGCCTCGCCACGTCGTTCCGGGTGCTCGTGAGCGTCCCAGCCGTAGGCGCGAAGGATATCCTCCATCGCCGTGACGTGCTTGCGCGTGAGCGCAGGAAGATCAGCAAGGGGGGTATCGAGCAGCGTCCGTTCGGTGGCCCACCCGTAAGGACGGCCCGTGTCAGGATGGCAGCTAGGCGGTAGGACCGATTGCTTTCCATCGCGCAGAAAGTCGAGCAAGCCGCGCCTGTCGGCGGTGCGGTAGTTCTTCGACGGCAACGGCTCGGCGGCACGCATGAACGCGGTCAACCCCTTGCGCCCCCTTTTGGCGACCATGACCGGCGGGAGCACGGCGAGGATCGGATCAATCAGGGCATCGTCGTCGATATCGATCGCGACAATGCCGCTAAAGCCGGTGGCGATGCCAATCCCAGCATCCGGCCAGTTTGACCAATGCGCGATGATCTTGGGATGCGCTTGCCGTTCGCAGAGCGCATCCCTCTCGCTCGCCTTTCGTGCCTCGATCTCGGCTTCGAGCCGCTCCGATAGCGGCAGGTAAACCTTACCGCCCTGGGGTGCTCGCTTCATGGCGAGGGCAAGCCGGTCCAGGCAGCGTTCGAGCAGATCGATTGTGATCGGCTCATCGGCAGAAATCTTGCGGAAGGGGCGGGTGCGACGGGCACGGACAGGGCCGCGAAGCGCCTTTACACAAAGGTCGATGTCGCTCGGACCCAGGGTCGATTCCTCTCGGCCTTCAAGGTGGTCTGCGAGCGCGAGAGCATGTTCGGGGGAGCCAATCTCGAAATCGTTGATGTTCAAGGTGATGCTTCTTTCTCGATCTGACGCGAAGGCGCGCGTCGGCGCATTCGCTGGCTGCCTTGCCAGCGGATTCGGTGTTCGGATCGGTCGGTGGCGGTGGTGGCTGGTCTGGCTAAGCCGAGATCGCTTTCACGCCGAGCGCTCGGGCGCGCGATCGTTAGAACCGGCCGCCGCCAGGCTCGTAAGCCACGCCTCGATCTCCGCCGCATCGAAGTAGCGCGCGCGGCCGATATAAATCGGCGCAGGCATCCCCTGGGTTCGCTGCTTGACGTGCCGCTCGAAAGTCGCCTTCGGCATGTCCAGCCGTTCCCGCACGGTTTCGGATTTGATCAGTTGTCTCATTCTACACCTCTTGAGACTGGATGGTGGCTCAAGAGGTATCGAGAATTACCACTCGATTGCGAGGTAAAAGGAAGCCGACGGACCTTACCCCAAATCGACGGATGGTCCGTCGCTATCCGTTGCGCTGAAACTTCTGCCAAGCCTTTCGTACTGTCTCGCTGTTGAGGTACGGCAACGATTCCGCGACAGCTTCGATAGCGGCGCCGACCTTCTTTCCGTTTTCGATTTGGCGGGCAACCGCTGCGCCAATGGACACGTTCCGCCAGTCCCGTTGAAGCGCTCCGACCGGGTCGGCTTTCCCGTCGCCTCGCCAGACTGCACCAAGCTCTTCGGGCCGAAATGTCAGGGGATTCGCCACGTCAACTCCGGCCCGCATGGCTTGTTCGGCGACAACCGCAAGGCCTGCCGCGAAGCGATCAACCTCTGACTGGATTGCATTCGGCACGGCGCGCGAGTGTTGGCGTGCTAGGCTGTAAGCTCGCCATGCCGCAACGACGTTTCCCGTCTCTTCGAAAAAGGTCGTCAAATCGGCAATCTCATTGCCAACAAGATCGATGTGGATCTTCGTCATTCGGCAAGGCTCCTAAGCGCGGGCGCGGCGTTCAGTCGGCGTGCAGCCGCAAGAACAGAGCGTCTGGTTCGATTCAGTGCGAGGCTTGCGCGCTTAGCAATGTTGGAGAATTTGCATAATCGTAAAGATCATGGCAAGGCCCGGCAAAGTGTCGCAACCGTTTTCGACGACCGCGATCCGCGTAAGACAGCCTTAGAGGGCGATGATTGGAGCCGTGGGCGACACGGTCTTGAGCCCGCCGTCCACGCAAGTGACGGCGGGCTTTTGGTGTGAAGCCTTCAGATCGTTGCCGTCTTCCTCGGCCGGCCTGCCTTTCTCGGCCGAAAGTATGCCTGCAACAAAAGGGGGTCGCGCTCGATGGCACGAAGTAGAATGCCAATCGGCCGGGGAACATTCGACCCCGCCTTGTAGTCATTCCAAGTGCTCAACCCAACCCCGACGAGATCGGCCGCTTCTGCGTTCGATAGTTCGAGCCGGCCTTGCCAGTCTGACAAGTCAGAGGCTTCGAAGGGTTTTTGCGCCTCCGCGATCTTCTTTAGGTGGACCGCGTCGATAGCGAGATCGCCTTCTCCGTCGTCCCACGCAACAGACGCACCAAAGTCGCCGATAGAAGCCTTTGCGAAGGTTGCTGGGTCGTTCAAAGCGGAGAGGATGCTGCCGCCTGTTGCGATCCATCCGGCCAGCTCCACGCGTTCCGCAGCGCTTTCTCCGCGCCAAACGATGCGCAGATCAGTCGGTCCCGCCACTTCAACTTTGTCGATCCTGATGTCGGTGTCCATGTTCTGTCTCTCACGCTATTGGAAATCTCTGATTGACCCGATTCCACTCAGCCTTGATCGTCGCAATATTCTCCGATGCCCATCGTAGGGCGGCTTGGCCATTGCTGCCGAGCGTCCCCCTCAGAATGTTCAGAGTCTCGATTTCAACAAGCGCCTGATCGTCCGGCGAGACAATGTGGAAGTGCGGGGGCAGATGATCGTTGGCGTAAACCCGAAGGATTGCGTTGCCGATCTGGTAGAGCTTGCCCATGTCTGTCCCCGTTACCGATGCTGAAAACATAATCCAGATTTCGGATGATGTAAATAATTGTAATCCGGATTTCGTACGACATTAATGCTGGACGGCATTCCGCACCGTCGCACCGGGCTGGACTCGTTGTTCTTCTTTTGTTCTAATGTATTCGTTCAAGGGAAGAATGACATGCCAGACCTTGCGTCTATTCGGGCGGAGATCGAGCGCGCGCGCAAAAACGTCAGCCGAATGCGCCGAGACCTTCTTGCGCTTCAGAGCAACTGTGCTGTTGAGGTAGGCCGGCGATCGGCCGGCCTCAAGGCTGGCGCGAGACGCGCCTCCGCCTTCGGCGGCTGAAGGCCTTGACCCCGTCCGCTCGCCGTCCTGTTGGCTTGGCATGCGCTCGGTCGCGGACCGAGCGCGGCGTGGCGCTCGATCAGCTCACCGCAACGCGTGGCGGCTTGGGATTCCACTTCTCCCCGCGGGCGATCATCGTGTTGAGGATGATGATCAACTTGCGCATGCAGGCGATGAGCGCAACTTTCGGCTCCTTGCCCTTGGCGGTGAGGCGCTCATAGTAGGCCTTGAGCACCGGATTATGCTGGGTTGCTGCGCCGAGGCAGGGAAGAAACAGGCCGTTTCTCACCCAGCGCCGGCCACCCTTGATGTGGCGCTCGCCTCGGCGCTTGCCACTGTCATCGTCGTAAGGAGCGACCCCGATCAGGGCGGCGGCGATCTCGTCGCTCACCTTGCCGAGCTCCGGCGCTCCTGCAATGAGGATCGCGGAGGTCGTTCCGGCAAGCCCTGGAACACTTTCGATGATCTCGGCGCGCTCGGCAAACTCCGGTGTGGCCTTGACCTTGGCCGAGATCGCAGCCTCAAGCTTTGCAATCTGTGCCGCGAGCGTCTTCAACACCTGGGAATGGGCCTTCTGCGCCAATCCCGGCACGACATGTTCGTGCTGGTTCTGTAGACGGGTTTTCAGATCCATCAGGTTCTTGCGTGCTTTCACCAGTCCCGCCAGTTCCTCGCGGGCAGCGTCGTAGGTCTGGCTCGGTGCGTCGTTGAACGTCTCGGCGAACCAGGCGATCATCTCCGCATCGATCGTGTCGTTCTTCGCCAGTCGACCGGCCGATAGGGCAAAGTTGCGAACCCGCTTGGGATCGACGATCCGCACCTCCACGCCTGCCTGGCGCAACACCTTGGCCCATTCGCGCTCATAGCCGCCAGTGGCCTCCATGACGGCCTTGTTCACCTTGTGCTTGCGAAGCAAGGCCAACAGCTGGCGGTGCCCTTGCGGAGTGCTCGGGAACGTCTGCCGTAGTCCGAGACCGCGAATGCAGCCGTCCACCTTGTCCTTGGCCACATCGATGCCGGCGACACCGTTTGCGATCTGTGTCATCATCCACTCCCTTCCTTGCCTTGTATGGGCTCGAGGCCCTTGCAACTGTTCGGGTTGAGGAAGATCACCGGAGTGCGGATTCCGATCGATGTCGCCCAGGATTCCGAGATGATCTCGCCCACCATTCCGATTTGAAGTCGCCCACCCGTTCCGAGATGATGTCGCCCACGATTCCGGGATGATGTCGCCCGGGTATCGCAAGAGCGAACCCGGGGTGACGAGACCTCTTCTGGCTCCCATAGGGTCAACCTTTCGGCTTTGCGAAGGGGGACCCTGGATGCCGACGGAGAGGCTTGCGATGCGCCGTGTGCGCGATGTGATCAGGATGAAGGCGGCTGGGCTGCCGAGCCGCGAGATTGCTCGGCGGATGGGCGCGGCGCCCTCGACAGTGCGGCTGACCATCCGGCGGTTCGAGGCCGCAGGCCTGAGCTGGCCGTTGCCCGACGAACTCACGGACGCGGCCCTGGAGGCCCGCCTGTTCGCCAAGACCGGCAACGGTAACCGGCAGGGTCATCGCCGCATCGCCGAGCCCGATTGGGCGGCGGTGCACCGCGAGCTCAAGCGCAAGCACGTGACGCTGTCGATCCTGTGGGAGGAGTACATCGGCGCCGAGCCCGGCGGATACCGGTACTCGCGCTTCTGCGAGCTTTACCGCGCCTGGGAGGGACGCCTGTCGGTGACGATGCGCCAGGCGCACGCGGCCGGTGACAAGCTGTTCGTCGACTACGCGGGCGACGGCGTGCCGGTGGTGGTCGACCGCCTCACCGGCGAGCGGAGGACGGCGCAGATCTTCGTCGCCGTGCTCGGCGCCTCGAGCTTCACCTACGCGCAGGCGACGTGGACGCAGGGGCTCGCCGACTGGATCAGCGCCCATGTTGGCGCCTTCGCGGCGATCGGCGGCGTCCCGGCGCTCCTGGTGCCTGACAACACCAAAGTCGCAGTCATCAAGGCGAGCCTCTACGACCCGCAGATCAATCGCACCTATGCGGAGATGGCCGCGCATTACGGCACGGCCGTCTTGCCGGCGCGACCTCGCAAGCCGCGCGACAAGGCCAAGGTCGAGCAGGCCGTCCTCATCATCGAGCGCTGGCTGCTCGGTCGCCTGCGCCACCGCGTCTTCTACAGCCTCGCCGAGGTCAACGCAGCGATCGGCGAGTTGCTCACCAGGCTCAACGAGGAGCGGCCGATCCGGCGGCTCGGCGTGACGCGCCGCCGGCTGCTCGAGGAGATCGACCGGCCGGCGCTCAAGCCGTTGCCGGCGAGCCCCTACGTGCTCGCCGAGTGGCGGATCCGCCGCGTCAGCCTCGACTACCACGTCGAGGTGGAGAAGCATTATTACAGCGTTCCGCATCGCTTCGCGCGTGCCGAGGTCGAGGTGCGGTTCACCGCCCGCACCGTCGAGATCTTCCACAAGGGCGAGCGGATTGCCGCGCATCAGCGCATGAGTGGCAATCACAAGCACACCACCGTGCCGGAGCACATGGCCTCCAGCCATCGGCGCTACGCCGGCTGGACTATCGGGCGTATCCGTCAGGACGCCGCCGCGATCGGGCCGGCAACCAGCGCATTGTGCGACCTCATTCTCGACGAGCGCTCGCACCCCGAACAAGGCTTCCGCGCCTGCCTCGGCATCCTCAGGCTCGCCGCCTCCTATGGGCGCGAACGGCTGGACGCGGCGGCTGCGCGGGCGATCGACATCGGGCGCGCGCACCTATGGCTCGGTCAAGTCGATCCTCGCCAACAATCTCGATCGGCGTCCCGCTCACCAGCGCTCCGCGGACGATGCGCCGATCCTGCATGCCAACATCCGCGGACCGCGCTACTACAATTAGGAGACCGTCCCTTGCTCACCCATCCGACCCTCGACCGCCTCAACGCCCTCGGCCTCCACGGCATGGCCAAGGCCTTCGCCGACATCGAAGCCGCCGGTGAGGCTGGCAGCCTCGGTCACGCCGAATGGCTTGCTCTGCTGCTCGAACGTGAAGCCTCGCTGCGGCACGACAAACGGCTCGCCACTCGCCTGCGCTACGCCAAGCTGCGCCAGCAGGCATGCGTCGAGGACATCGACTACCGCACCCCGCGCGGTCTCGACCGCCCGCTGTTCGCCAAGCTTGTCGAGGGCCGTTGGATCGACGACCACGTCAATCTCCTGATCTGCGGCCCGGCAGGCGTCGGCAAGAGTTGGCTCGCCTCGGCGCTCGGCCACAAGGCCTGTCGCGACAATCGCTCCGTGCTCTATCAACGCGTCCCGCGCCTGTTCGACGATCTGGCGCTCGCCCGCGGCGACGGTCGTCACCCACGCCTGTTGCGCGGCCTTGGCCGTGTCGATCTGCTGATCCTCGATGATTGGGGGCTCGAGCCGCTCGATGCCGGCGCCCGTCACGACCTCCTGGAAATCCTCGAAGATCGCTACGGTCATCGCTCCACCATCGTCACCAGCCAGCTCCCCGTGGACCAGTGGCATCTGCTCATTGGAGATCCCACCTATGCCGACGCCGTGCTCGATCGCCTCGTCCACAATGCCCATCGGCTCGACCTCACCGGTGAGAGCCTGCGCCGAACTCGGCAATCCGCCCGAAAGACCTGAGCGCCGTGGACATGCCGCTGCGCTTGGACAACGCAATCGCGTTGTCCACATGCCCACAGCAACCGCAGAAGAAGAAAAAAGGTTGAAGTCGCGATTCCAGATTGACCGCGCGGCTTGACCGATGCCAGAGAACCAGCCGGCCAGAACGCCTCGCCGCTGGGCGAGATCAAATCGGAAAGGTGGGCGACATCGTCTCGGAATCCACGGGCGACTTCATATCGGTACGCCTGGGCGACTTCGTCGGAATCCGCACCGGAGCTGTCCCTCGCTCTGAAACAGGCTCTGCCGCGTTTGGGGCGTTACGGGCTCAGATCCTGCGACGGGCGGTTTTGCGAGAACCGCCCGTTCGCACATTCTGACAGACTTTCTGAACACAAGAGGCGGTCGGCCAACCAAAGCCGCCGAGCACGACTTGCAGGTGATGCTCGATCGGGTTGACTCCCTAATAGGGGAGCGCAACCGCCTGAAGGCCTTGGAGCTGCGGGAGCCAGCACCAAGGCGTGTGCTTGGAGGGCGCTCATGGTGAATCCGGCGATTCGATATTTTGATGACGAACGCGAAAACGCGACACCGTTCTTAAAGGCTTTGGGTGAGGCGCGTCGGATCGCGACGCATGAAGGCTGGTGCTATCATCATGTGCAAGCGATCATCGTTTCAATCGACCAATATGCGGAGGCAGCCACTGGCAATCGCCAGTACTTCTGGAACAAGCCTCATTCGATCGGCAGCCGCCGAGGTGACGTTCCGTGAGGTCACCCTACGAGCGTCGAAGGCTTTGGCTGCTGGCCTTCTGCTGAGTGGCTGGGGCCTATGGCGTCTTGGTTGTTGGTTGCTGGGGTGATCTTGTGCGATCTGGTCTCGCATCTCACTGCCGCTCTGTTCGGTGCGGGCGCGGCCTTCACGAAGTTGCTCGGGCCATGACCGGAGCGCGCCTGACCGAATGTCTGGCCTCGCTGCGGTGGACGCAGCGGGGCCTCGCTGCGGTCCTCGAATGCGATGATCGTCTCATTCGCCGGTGGGCGTCCGATCAGGCGGACATCCCCGCCAGCGTCGCTGCTTGGCTTGAGACTTTGGCGAAGGCGCACGATGCGCTCCCGCCCCCGACCGGATGGAAGAGGCGTCCGGCCACTTAAAGACCCCCCGGGGAGACCTGTGCGGGTGGATGCCGCAGTGCGGAGGCGCGATGACTGACTACACGCAATACGTGGCTGCGGCGCTGGCTCTGGCCGTCTGGTACGCGTTCGAATATTGGCCGGTGGTCCTATTCTTCGGCCTGCTTGGCGTGATCGGTATGGTCGCCGCCGCCTTTAACAGTAGGCGGCGACGGAACACGTAGGTGAGAACGCAGCCGGAACACCATGCACGTCCCATGCACGTATATGCACGGATGTTCTTACTTTGAGCTCCCCTCAGAGGCACAAAAACGCCTTCTGGTATCCCAGCCTCAGTCCAAATTTATGAATGATTTCAGGGACTTGGATGGTGGGCGCACAAGGGATCGAACCTTGGACCTCTCCCGTGTGAAGGGAACGCTCTCCCGCTGAGCTATGCGCCCGGATCCTGGGGGCTGCTGGCCGTGAGGCTTGGAGGCAGCCGCCGAAGCAGTCCGTCGGAGCCCGCGATTTACGAAGCGCGGGCGGTAGGTGTCAAGGATTTGCGGCGTTCCGGGCGAGGAAAACTGCTGCGGATGGCCGCAAAGCCTCGATCGCGGTCGAAATCGGTGCATTCTCTGGTTCGTCTCCTGCCTGCCGAGGGACGACAGGCAGGTCCGGCCGCGACCGGTCTCGCTTTAAGCCCCGATCTGCCGGGCGCGCGAGGCGTGGGACTGCAGCGCGCGGATGCGGTCGGCCAGCGTGCCGCCTTGCGCGCCAGCCGCGGCGGGGGCCGGAGCGCCATTGGCGTTGGCGGGCTTGGCGGAGACCGGTTCGGCGGCCAGCATGGCCTCGATGGTCGAGTTGGGGCCTTCGATCTGCATCGCGAGCTTGGCCACCTCGGCGGCGATGTCGTTGATGCGCTCACGCAGCAGCGCATTCTCCATGCGCTCCTGGGCCCAGGTGCTTTCGGCCTGCTGCTGGATCGCATTCATCTCGCGTTGCAGCTTGGTGCGCTCGTCGCGCGCCGCCTGCAGCTGCTCTTCCAGCGCCGCCTTCTCCGATTTGAGCCGCTCCAGCGCGGCCGGCTTGCCGCTGCCGAACCCGGCGATCTCGTCGCGCAGCTCCTTGAGCGCGCGGTCGGCGGCGGCATTGGTCTCGCGCAGCTGGTTGTTCTCGAACTCCCGCTCGGCGAGCAGCTTGCCCTGGGTCGCCAGCCGGCCTTCGAGGTCGGCGACGCGGGTGGCCAGCATCTCGGCTTCCTTGACCTGGACGATCAGCTGTCGATCGAGCTCGGTGACGCGCTGGCTGAGATTCTCGACCCGCGCGCGGGCGTCGTTGAGCGCCTTGGTCGCGGTGTCCGATTCGTCGCGCTCCAGCGCCAAGCGGGCCTGGGTCGCGGCGAATTCCTTCTCCGCCTCGGCAACGCGGGTCCGCAACTCCTCGACCTGGGCGCGCACCGACACCAGCTCGACCTGGCGGCTGTCGGCCAGCAGCGACTTGTCGTTCAGCTCGGTGGTGAGCCGGACCAGCTCGGCCTGCTTGTCCTTCAGCGCCTGCTCGGCGGCGCGCAGCGCCTCGGTCTTGGCGGCGAATTCTTCCTCCGTGGCGCGCAGCTGGTCCTTCAGCGCCTTCTCGCGCGCCTCCAGCGCGAAGATTGCGGCGTTCTTCTCGCCGAGCTCGATCTTCATGCGGTTGATGGCGTCGGTCTTCTTGCCGAGATCGGCGAGCTGGCTGGTGGCCTTGTTCTTGAGCGCATCGACGCTCAGCTCGAGCCGCCGCGCGGACATCGCAAATTCGGCGCGCAGCTGGTCCTTGTCGGCCTGGATCTCGGCCATCGACAGCGGCGTGGCCGCCTCCAACCGGCGTGTCGTCAGCCGCACCGCACGATTGTGCACCAGCGGCACGACCATCAGGGCGCACAGCATGGCGATCAGAAAACCGATCGCGAAATACATGATCGGCTCGACCATGACGCACAACTCCCGGTCAGAATGATTAACAGAATCACAATGCCACGGCGGGCCGGCTCAAAGCCAGCCCATTGCCGTGTTAACCTTGATCCGTCACGGGAGAACGTGGCGCCGCGGTATCAGCTGGCGGTCTCAGAACGGGTTCCAGGTCGCTGTCGGCGTGAATTTGAGGTAGCCGACATTGGCGCCGAGGCGCAGGCCGATGCCCGAGCGAATCGGCACCAGCACGATGTTGTTGGCGGTCAGCGCCGTCATGCCGAAGCCGCCGACGATATAGGCGGAGCCGTCGATGCCAACGAAGCGCTGATAGATCGCGCTCGTGGCGGGCAGGTTGTAGACCAGGGTCATGGTGCGCGCGCCGTCGCCGCCCCAATCGAAGCCGAGCGACGGGCCCTGCCAGTACACCCGCAGATCACCGGCGTTCTTGGTGTAGAGCGTACCTTCGCCATAGCGCAGGCCGGCGACGAAGGCGCCGGCGCCCTCCTCGCCGAGAACGTAACCGTTCGGCAGGCCCCATTGGCTGACCGCGCGCTCGATCACCGAGGCGAGGCCGCGCGACACGTTGCCGAAGAAGCGGTGGCCGGCATTGACGAGCTCGTCCGGATTGAAGCTGTCGGGGCTCGGAGCAGGGCGCGGTGGCGGCGCCGGCTGCTGGTAGGGCGGGGCTGGCTGCTGATAGGGCGGCGCAGCCTGGTAGGGCGGCGCCGCGGGCGGGGGCGCCTGCTGCGCGGCGACCGACGCGGTCATGGCCAGGACGGCCGCGAGCGTCGTGGCGGCGAGGCGTGATGCGAAACTCATCGATGGAAATCCCCTGCTAACGGCTGTCCGACCATCGCCTTAACCTGACGCCAACCACATCGGGCGATTGTCGGGAAAGGGCCTCAGCCCTTGGACTCCCATGTTATCGGCACCAACTATGACGGCACAACGGCAACAATGGAACTGGAGCTGGTCAAAGCCGCTGTTTCGCCGTGCCATCGCCGTGATCGCGCTCGCGCCGCTGCTGTTGGCACCGCTCGCGGCGCCCGCGGCCACGACCCAGCGAATCATCGCCAACCGCTTCAGCGGGCTGGCGATCGACGGCTTTGACCCGGTCTCCTATTTCGTCGACGGCCAGGCCCTGATCGGGCTGCCCGATTTCGAGGCGGCGCAGGGCGGCGTGGTCTGGCGGTTCCGCAACGAGGGCAACCGCGCCTCGTTCCTGGCTCATCCCGAGGTCTACGGTCCGCAATTCGGCGGCTATGACCCGACCGATGTCGCCCGCGGCGTCACCGTGGCCGGCAATCCACGCTTCTTTGCCGTCATCGAGGACCGGCTGTTCCTGTTCAACCGCGAGGACAGCCGGGATGCCTTCGTGGCCGATCCGGCGCGTTATCTGCCGCGCGCGGAGGCGCGCTGGCCGGCGCTCGAGCAGGATCTGCCGCAATGACACGGCAAGGTCGCATCCTCAGGGCGTGGGCACGGCCGCAGGATCGCCCCAGGCAATGAAAGCGGGCACGATGAAATCGTCCTTGCGCTCGCCGAAGCGCAGCGGCGCGCCGGTGTCGCTGGTCACCGTGCCGCCGGCGGCCGTCACCACGGCATGTCCCGCCGCCACGTCCCATTCCGAGGTCGGGCCGAGCCGCGGATAGATGTCGGCCATGCCTTCGGCCAGCCGGCCGAATTTCACGGCGGAGCCGAGCGGCAGCCGCACCGCGCCGGGGCGCGCGGCGATGAAGGCCTCGGTGCGGGCATCGCCATGCGACCGGCTGACCGCCGCCACCCAGGCCTCGCCGGCCGCCGGGAGCGGGCGGGTGCGAATCGGCACGGCGGCGCCCAGTCCGGTGTCGTCATAAGACAGCCGCTCGGCGCCGCGTCCCACCAGCCCGCGCCAGATCAGGCCCAGCGCCGGGGCGCAGACGATGCCGAGCAGCGGACGGCCATTGTTCACCAGCGCCAGATTGACCGTGAACTCGCCGCGGCCGGCCACGAACTCCTTGGTGCCGTCCAGCGGATCGATCAGGAAGAAGCTGCCCTTGAACGGCGGCGCGCTCGCCCCGACCCGCTCTTCCGACAAAGCGGGGATGTCGGGCGCAAGCCGCGCCAGCCCGTCGGCGATGACGCGATCGGCCGCGAGATCGGCCTCGGTGACCGGCGAACCATCGGATTTGTCGGTCACCGCCATCGCGCGGCGGTTGATGGCCATGATCGCATGCGCGGCCTGCACCACGAGCTCGGTCAAGGGCGCCATCAGGGCGGCGGCCGCCGCGACGTCGACGGTTCCTGGCGTCGGACCCGCCGTCATCGCGGTGCGCTCCCCCTGTCCGGGCCATAAGCAGCTTGCATGGTCGAATTCCTCGTCTGGGACCGCCCATGGGGCGCATCCGGATACTGCCGTCTGACGTTCTATTGAGCGGTGACTGCCTGGAAAACCGCTACGTACTTTCCCGTGGCATGCTCTAAGCTCGGTGGCGGTTGATGCTCTCGCAGTGTATCAAGCCAACAGGCAAGCATGATTCGTCAAAGTTCGCGGATTTCAGGAACACCGAATGTCCGGCACCTCGTCTTCAGAGATCGCAGATCCGATTCCCGCTCCCGACACCCTCGAACTTGCCGCGCTGCTCTGCTCGAAGGTCTGCCACGATCTGATTAGTCCGGTCGGCGCGATCGTCAATGGGCTCGAGGTGCTGGACGACAATCCGAAGCCCGAGGATCGCGACTTTGCGCTCGAGCTGATCCGCAAGAGCGCCAAGACCGCCTCGGCCCGCCTGCAGTTCTGCCGGCTCGCCTTCGGGGCCGCCGGCTCGGCCGGCGCGCAGATCGATCTCGGCGATGCGCAGACCATGGCGCGCGGCCATATCGAGGACGCCAAGACCTCGATCACCTGGAACCTGCCGCGGCTGCTGCTGCCCAAGAACAGGGTCAAGCTGCTGCTCAACATGATGGTAGTGGCGCAGCAGACCATTCCACGCGGCGGCGTCCTCACGGTCGATCCGATCGGCGAGGGCGAGACGATGAGCTTCCGCGTCGCCGCGACCGGGCTCAATGCCCGGCTGCCGCAGAACATCGTCAACCTGCTCGCCGGTACGCAGCAGTCGACCATCGATGCCCACGCCGTGCAGCCTTATTACACGCGCCTGCTGGCCGATGCCTGCGGCCTCAAGGTGACGCTCGCGGCCGATGGCGAAGCGATGGTCGTGCAGGCCGCCTGATCGACGGGCTTATGGTCAGACGCGCGCTGCGGCGCGCCGGGAGTCTGCGATCATCGCCCGTCCTGGCTGCGATCGCTGCGGTGCGGTCCGGCGCCAGAACCGTTCTTCATGGTTAATGAACTCTTGCCGATGTATCCGGACTTGTCCGGATACGCCTTATCTCTTTGTTGAGTCCGTTCATTTGCGCTTACTCAACTAATATTAAACGCTTTGCACCGAAACTGGCCACGGTTTGAAGGTCGCGTCATGTCGCGTACCGTTGCGTGCGAAGGCCAGTTTCATGGATGACCTGTTGCGTGAGTTTCTGACGGAGACCAGCGAGAGCCTGGATACCGTCGACAATCAGTTGGTGCGGTTCGAGCAGGAGCCGAACAACGCCAAGATCCTCGATAACATCTTCCGCCTGGTGCACACGATCAAGGGGACTTGCGGCTTCCTCGGCCTGCCGCGGCTCGAAGCGCTGGCGCACGCCGCCGAAACCCTGATGGGCAAATTCCGTGACGGCATGCCGGTGACCGGCGAGGCCGTGACGCTGATCCTCACCACCATCGACCGCATCAAGGATCTGCTGGCGCAGCTCGAGGCCAATGAGTCCGAGCCGGAAGGCGAAGACCGCGATCTGATCAGCGAGCTCGAAGCGATGGTCGAGCGCGGCATGGCCGCGATGGCCGCCGGCGAGGCTGCGCCGCCGCTGGTGCCGGCCGCGCCCGCAGCGCCGCCGGCTGCGCCCGCGGTGACGCAGGGCTCCTTGATCGACCAGACCCTGGAGCGTCCGCTGCGTCCGGGCGAGGTGTCGCTCGACGAGCTGGAGCGCGCCTTCCGCGAGACCGCGATCGAGATGCCGCCCGCGCATGAGAAGGCGCCCGAGCCCAAAGCGGCCGCGCCTGCGCCGAAGGCCGAGCCGGCCAAGGTCGAAAACAAGGTCGAGGCAAAGGCCGAGGCCAAAGCCGAAGCACCGAAAAAGGCAGCGCGCGCCAAGGCCAATGCCGATGGCGAGGTGCATGAGAACGACAAGGTCGCCAACCAGTCGATCCGCGTCAATGTCGACACGCTCGAACATCTGATGACGATGGTCTCCGAGCTGGTGCTGACGCGCAACCAGTTGCTCGAGATCGCCCGCCGCAACGAGGACACCGAGTTCAAGGTACCGCTGCAGCGGCTGTCCAATGTCACCGCCGAGCTGCAGGAGGGCGTCATGAAGACGCGCATGCAGCCGATCGGCAATGCCTGGCAGAAGCTGCCGCGCATCGTCCGCGACCTCGCAACCGAACTCGGCAAGCAGATCGAGCTCGAGATGCACGGTGCCGACACCGAGCTCGACCGCCAGGTGCTCGACCTGATCAAGGACCCGCTCACCCATATGGTGCGCAACTCCGCCGATCACGGCCTGGAAACGATGGCGGAGCGCGCCGCAAGCGGCAAGGCCGAGCAGGGCACGATCCGTCTCTCCGCCTATCATGAAGGCGGCCACATCATCATCTGCATCGCCGACAATGGCCGCGGCCTCAACACCGAGCGCATCAAGACCAAGGCTGTCGCGAACGGTCTCGTCACCGAGGCCGAACTCGAGAAGATGACGGAAGCGCAGATCCACAAATTCATCTTCGAGCCGGGCTTCTCGACGGCCGCCGCGGTCACCTCGGTGTCCGGCCGCGGCGTCGGCATGGATGTGGTGCGCACCAATATCGACCAGATCGGCGGCACCATCGATATCAAGTCGGTGGCCGGCGAGGGCACCTCCGTCACCATCAAGATCCCGCTGACGCTCGCCATCGTCTCGGCGCTGATCGTGGAAGCCGGCGGCGACCGCTTCGCGATCCCGCAATTGTCGGTGGTCGAGCTGGTGCGCGCCCGCGCCAATTCCGAGCATCGCATCGAGCGCATCAAGGACACCGCCGTCCTGCGCCTGCGCAACAAGCTCTTGCCGCTGATGCATCTGAAGAAGCTCCTGAAGATCGACGACGGCTCGTCGTCCGATCCGGAGAACGGCTTCATCGTGGTGACGCAGGTCGGCAACCAGACCTTCGGCATCGTGGTGGACTGCGTGTTCCACACCGAGGAAATCGTGGTCAAGCCGATGTCGACCAAGCTGCGGCACATCGACATGTTCTCGGGCAACACCATCCTCGGTGACGGCGCGGTCATCATGATCATCGATCCGAACGGCATCGCCAAGGCGCTCGGCGCCGCCGGCTCGGCCTCGCAGGCGGTCGCCGACGAGCATGCCGCGCATCACGCCATCGGCGGCGAGCAGCTGACCTCGCTCTTGGTGTTCCGCGCCGGCACGGCGCATCCCAAGGCGGTGCCGCTGGCGCTCGTCACGCGCCTGGAGGAGATCGCGGCCGACAAGATCGAGATCTCCAACGGCCGCTACATGGTGCAGTACCGCGATCAGCTGATGCCGCTGGTGCAGATGGAAGGCGTCTCGGTGCAGACCTCGGGCTCGCAGCCGATCCTGGTGTTTGCCGACGAGACCCGCGCGATGGGCCTCGTCGTCGACGAGATCATCGATATCGTGGAAGAGCGGCTCCACATCCAGGTGTCCGGCGCCAAGGACGGTATCCTCGGCTCGGCGGTGATCAAGGGCCAGGCGACCGAAGTCATCGACGTCGGCCACTTCCTGCCGATGGCGTTCGCCGACTGGTTCATCCGCAAGGAGATGGCCACCGAGGCGCAAACGCAATCGGTCTTGCTGGTCGATGACTCGCCGTTCTTCCGCAACATGCTGGCGCCGGTCCTGAAGTCGGCCGGCTACAAGGTGCGCACGGCGGCTTCCGCGATCGAAGGCCTCGCGACGCTGCGCTCGGGGCATACGTTCGACATCGTCGTCACCGACATCGAGATGCCGGAGATGAACGGCTTCGAGTTCGCCGAGGCGATCCGCGCAGACCAGAACCTGCACCAGCTGCCGGTCATTGCGGTGTCGTCACTGGTGTCGCCGGCAGCGATCGAGCGCGGCCGCCAGGCCGGGCTCTACGACTACATCGCCAAGTTCGATCGGCCCGGTCTGATCGCGGCGCTGAAGGAACAGATCGAGGAACGGGCTCGCGCCGACGCGGCCAAGCGTGCGGCGTGACAGCAAGGCTCAGGAGTAGCGTGCGATGAGCAGCAGCAAGATTGAAACAACCGACGGCGCAGTCGCCGAATACGTCACCGCCGTGATCGGCGGTCAGCTGTTCGGCCTGCCGATCTCGCGGGTGCAGGACGTGTTCATGCCGGAGCGGCTGACGCGGGTGCCGCTGTCCTCTGTCGAGATCGCCGGCGTGCTGAACCTGCGCGGCCGCATCGTCACCGTGATCGACATGCGGGCGCGGCTCGGCCTCGCCAGGGCCGACGACGGCAAGCCGCCGATGGCGGTCGGCGTCGACCTGCGCGGCGAGTCCTATGGCCTGCTGATCGATCAGATCGGCGAGGTGCTGCGGCTGCCCGAGGAAAGCCGGGAGGAAAATCCCGTCAACCTCGATCCGCGCATGGCGAAGCTCGCCGGCGGCGTGCACCGCCTCGATGGCCAGCTGATGGTCATCCTCGATGTCGATCGCGTACTCGAACTCGCTGCCGACAAGATGGCGGCCTAGCGGCTGCCGCGTAAGCCCGCCTACGCGAGACCGCGTAGGTGGATTGGACCCTGACTTCGAGAGGCTGATATGAGAACGTGTCTGGTAGTTGACGATTCGAGCGTCATTCGAAAAGTGGCGCGGCGCATTCTTGAGGGTCTGGATTTCCAGATCGTCGAAGCGGAAGACGGTGAGCAGGCGCTGGAAATCTGCAAGCGCGCCCTGCCGGACGCCGTCCTGCTCGACTGGAACATGCCCGTGATGGACGGTTATGAGTTCCTCGGCAACCTGCGCCGCATGCCTGGCGGCGACGCGCCCAAGGTCGTGTTCTGTACGACCGAGAACGATGTCGCGCACATCGCGCGGGCGCTGCATGCGGGTGCCAATGAGTACATCATGAAGCCGTTCGACAAGGACATCGTCACGGCGAAATTCCAGGAAGTCGGGCTGATCTGAGCTCCGTCGGTTCGGATAGCCCGTGCTTGCCCGGGCTTGCCGACATCCTGTGCCTCTGTCCTGTTGGTGAACTATGAGCGTCGCGTTGGCCAGTTCTTCGATCCCAAGTTCGACCAGGCAGGAACCTCTTCGGGTGATGGTCGTGGACGATTCCGTCGTCATCCGCGGCATGATCTCGCGTTGGATCGCGTCTGAGCCCGACATGGTCGTGGCGGCGTCGCTCCGCACCGGCCTCGAGGCCGTGAACCAGATCGATCGGGTCAATCCCGATGTCGCCGTGCTCGACATCGAGATGCCTGAGCTGGATGGCATCGCCGCTCTGCCGAGGCTGCTTGCGAAGAAGAAGAACCTGGCTGTCATCATGGCGTCGACGCTCACCCGTCGCAACGCCGAGATCAGCTTCAAGGCGCTGTCGCTCGGCGCCGCCGACTATATTCCGAAACCCGAGAGCACGCGCGAGGCGTCGGCGGCCGACAATTTCCACCACGACCTGATTCAGAAGATCCGCACCCTCGGCGCCAAGGCGCGTCGGTCTGCGCCTGGGTCGCACGCGCCGGCTGCGGCACCGGCAGCGCCTCACATTCAGCCCCAGGCGCTCCGCCCGCTCGTTGCTCCCGTTCCGGCGCCGGCCGCGCCGGCGGCCCCGGTCCAGCTCACGCGCCGGTCCTTCAGCACGCAGATGCCGAAAGTGTTGCTGATCGGTTCGTCGACCGGAGGCCCGCAGGCCCTGATGTCCGTCGTCACCGAGCTCGGCGCGGTCATCGATCGCTTCCCGGTGCTGATCACGCAGCACATGCCGCCGACCTTCACCACCATTCTCGCCGAACATCTGGCGCGTTCGAGCCGCCCGGCCGGCCCACGAGGCGATCGATGGCGAAGTCATCAAGCCGGGCCAGATCTATCTCGCTCCGGGCGGACGCCACATGCGCGTCGCCCGTCATGGCGCTGATGCCGTCATCGCGCTCGACAACGGCCCGCCGGTGAATTTCTGCAAACCCGCGGTCGATCCTCTGTTCACCTCCGCCGTGGACGTCTGGCAAGGCGGCACGCTGGCGGTGATCCTGACCGGTATGGGTTCCGACGGCATGCGCGGCGGCAAGGATATCGTCGCGGCCGGTGGCAGCGTCATTGCGCAGGACGAGGCCAGCAGTGTCGTCTGGGGCATGCCGGGTGCGGCTGCCAATGCCGGCATTTGCGCTGCCATCCTTCCCTTGAACCAGATCGCGCCGAAGCTGGTGCGTCTGTTTGCAGGAGACCGCTCGTGACCCCCCTGGATTATGAGTTCTTGCGTAAGCTCCTGAAGGATCGGTCCGGTCTCGACCTCTCGGCGGACAAGCAGTACCTGGTGAGAAAGCCGGCTGCTGCCGCTGGCGCGCCGGGCCAATCTGGCGGGCATCCCCGAACTGGTCCAGAAGCTGAGAAGCGGCGGTGATCAGCTCACGACCCAGGTGGTCGAGGCCATGACCACCAACGAGACCTTTTTCTTCCGCGACAAGATCCCGTTCGATCATCTGCGCGACTATGTGCTGCCGGCGCTGATCCAGGCGCGCGCAAGCCGCCGCAGCTTGCGGATCTGGTCCGCGGCCTGCTCGACCGGTCAGGAGCCGTATTCGATCGCGATGGGCCTGCGTGAGTACGGCGCAGCGCTGGCCGGCTGGCGCATCGAGATCGTCGCCACCGATCTGTCGCAGGAGGTGCTGGAGAAATCGAAGGCGGGCCTGTACAGCCAGTTCGAAGTGCAGCGCGGCCTGCCGATCCAGCTGCTGGTGAAGTACTTCACGCAGCTGGGCGAGCTCTGGCAGCTGAGCGCCGATATCCGCGGCATGGTTCAGCATCGCCAGCTCAATCTGCTGCAGGACTTTTCACATCTCGGCAAGTTCGACGTGATCTTCTGCCGCAACGTGCTGATCTACTTCGATCAGGAGACCAAGTCCGCGATCTTCGAGCGGATGTCCAAGATGCTGGAGGCCGATGGCACGCTGTTCCTCGGCGCCGCCGAGTCGGTTGTCGGCATCACTGATGCATTCCGGCCCAACCAGGAACGGCGCGGTCTGTATCAGATCAATCCGGTCCGCAGCCCGCGCGGCGGAGCAGCGCTCCTGCCGGGCCTCAAGGTCGTGGCGGCGCGCTGAGCCCGCCCGTTCCTTAAGCGACGCTCTCGGACGCCGCACGGGCCATCCTGCGTCGTTTTGGCGCTTAGACTCCCAAATCGCCGAATTTTTCCGGACGCGCTGGAACCTTTGAGGTCCCGGCGCGTCTACTCACGCCCAGGTGCGGGCCTGTGCGTGGTCGGATGACGGCGGGGGAATCTATGAAAACGAGTGTGCGTCCTCGGATTGTGACGCGGGATCTTCCAGTCATCGCGAAATCGCCGACCGGGATCGATGGCCTCGACGAGGTCACTTTCGGCGGCCTTCCGCAGGGACGGCCGACCCTTTTGTGCGGCGCCGCCGGCTGCGGCAAGACGCTGTTCGCCATGACTTTTCTCTACAATGGCGCGGTTGCCTTCAATGAGCCGGGCGTCTTCATCGCGTTCGAGGAGCAGCCCGAGGACTTGATCAAGAATGTCGGTTCGCTGAGCTACGATATCGAGCGGCTGGTCGAGCAGAACAAGATCGTCGTCGACCACATTCATCTCGACCGCAACGAGATCGAGGAGGCCGGTGATTATGATCTGGACGGCCTGTTCATCCGCATCGGATTTGCCATCGATTCCATCGGTGCCAAGCGCGTCGTGATCGACACCATCGAGACGCTGTTCGGCGGTCTCGACAATCAGGCCGTCTTGCGCTCCGAGCTGCGCCGGCTGTTTGAATGGCTGAAGAGCAAGGGCGTCACCGCGATCATCACCGGCGAACGCGGCGACGGCACCCTGACCCGCTACGGGCTCGAGGAATATGTTGCCGATTGCGTGATCATGCTCGACAACCGCGTGCACGATCAGTTGTCCACGCGCCGGCTGCGTGTCGTGAAATATCGCGGCACGGCGCACGGCACCAACGAATATCCGTTCATCATCGACCAGGAAGGCATCACGGTGATGCCGATCACCTCGTCGGGACTGGCCCATGATGCCTGGACCGAACGGGTGTCGACCGGGATCGCCGATCTCGACGACATGCTCGAGGGCGAGGGCTACTACAAGGGTTCGAGCATTCTGGTCTCGGGGATGGCCGGCTCGGGAAAGTCGACAGTGTCGGCGCATTTCGCCAACTCGATCTGCCAGTCCGGGCAGCGCTGCATCTATTTCGCGCTGGAGGAATCGCCGCAGCAGATCGTGCGCAACATGCGATCGGTCGGTCTGGATCTGCAGCAATGGGTGGATCGCGGGCTGCTTCGGTTTTCGGCGCGGCGCCCCAATCTCTATGGTCTGGAGACGCATCTGGCCTCGATGCATCGCGAGGTGAAGGAGTTCGATCCGGCGGCCGTGGTGCTCGATCCGATCTCCGCGCTGATGGGCGCAGGCATCGCCGGCGACTTGCATTCGATGACCCTGCGGCTGATCGATTTTCTCAAATCGCGTGGCGTCACGGCGCTGTTCACCAATCTCGGCGCAGGCAGCGCCGAGACGGCGACCACGGAGATGCAGATCTCCTCGCTCACCGATACCTGGCTGCTGCTCTATAATCGCGAGACCAATGGCGAGCACAATCGTCAGCTCTATCTGCTGAAATCCCGCGGCATGGCGCATTCCAACCAGGTTCGCGAGTTCCTGATGGGCGCCGGGGGCATTTCGCTGCGTGAGGTCTATGTCGGTCCCGATGGCGTGCTGACGGGATCGGCGCGCCTAGCGCAGGAGGCTAAAGATCGCGCCGACCGCCTGCTGCGGACGCAGGAGGTCGAGCGCCGCACCCGGGAGATCGAGCGTCGCCGTCGTGAGATCGCGGCGCAGATCGAAACATTGCAGGCGCAGCTTGCGAGCGAGGAGGGGGAGATGGAGCTTCTGAACCTGGAAGGCAGCGCCCGCGAGGATCAACGCGCGGCCGATCGTATCGCCTTGGCTCAGAGCCGTGCGTCGCGACGGGCGGCGAGCTCGTCGTCGAAGCTGATGACGTCAGGCAAATGACGGCCGCGCCGATGGAACAGGATGGCTACAATCTCCGGCTCTATGTCGCGGGCCAGACGCCGAAATCACTGGCCGCGCTCGCCAACCTCAAGAAGCTCTGCGAGACCCATCTGCCCGGCCGCTATACGATCGAGGTCATCGACCTGATGAAGGACCCGGCCTTGGCGCAGCGCGACCAGATCGTCGCGATCCCGACGCTGATCCGCCAATTGCCGGAGCCGCTCAAGCGCATCATCGGTGATCTTTCCAACGCGGAGAAGGTCCTGGTCGGTCTGGACATCGCCCCGAGCTGAACGGAGGACGCGTGGCATCAAACGAAGCGATGCAGGCGGCACGGCCGCGCAACGAGGCGGAGGAGACGGTCGAGGCCATTCACCGCGGCAATGTCGATGCCGTGGTGGTGCAGGGCCCGAGCGGGCCTCAGGTCATCATGCTGCAGGGCGCGGATGCCCCCTACCATGTCCTGGTCGAGCGGATGAGCGACGGCGCCCTGACGCTCGATGCGGACGGCTGCATCGTCTATGTCAATTCCCGACTCTGCGCCCTGACCGGACTTGGCGCGCAGGAGCTGGTCGGACGCAGCTTCGCGTCACTGTTTATCGGAGCCGTGCCGCAGCAGCGCGCCGATGACACGGCGAGCGACGCGCAGCTGCGCCGGGCTGACGGCGGCGATCTGCCGGTGTCGGTCTGGATGCGGCAGATGGCGATGGGGGGCGTGGTCGCCACGCTTGTGACCCTGACGGACATGTCGATCCAGCGCCGGGCCGAGGAGGTCGCGACGGCCGAGCGCTTCGCGCGCTCGATCCTGGAGCAGGCGACCGACGCCATCGTCGTGCTGGCGCTCGATGGGCGGATCACCCATGCGAGCTGGGTGGCTGAGCAGCTCGCAGGGCGATCCCCCGTCGGACATATGTTCTCGGAGGCGTTCGCGCTCGACGCCGAAAGCGCCAGTCAGCAAGGTACGCTGGCGCGGTTCTCGCGTGAAAGTCTCGATCAGGCGCTGGCGACCAAGCCGTTTCACGGCGTCGAGGTCCGGCTGCGCGATCCCTTGATGTCCGGCCGTTCCTTCCTGCTCTCGGCCGGGCCGCTGGTGAACGATGCCAAGGATGCTGTCGGCTCGATCGTGACCTTGACCGATATCACCGAGCGCAAGCGCGCCGAGGAGCAGCAGACGATGCTGGTCGCGGAGCTCAATCACCGGGTCAAGAACATCCTCGCCATCGTGCAGTCGGTGGCCGGCCAGACATTGCGCACCGCGCCCTCGCTGCCGGCCTTCAACAAGGCGTTTTCCGGACGCATTCAGGCGGTGTCGATCGCGCATGACATCCTGACCCAGACGCGCTGGATCGGCATCGGCTTCAACGAGCTGCTGACGACGGTGCTGGCGCCCTATGGCGTCGGGGAGGGCCGTATCGTCATCGAGGGGCCGCCGGTGCTGCTCGAGGCCCGGCTGGTGTTGCCGCTCTCGATGGTGCTGCACGAGCTCGCAACCAATGCCTCGAAATATGGCGCGCTCTCTGCGCCGCTCGGCCAAGTCACGATCTCATGGCGCCTGCGCGATGATCGGCAACGGCTCGAACTGATCTGGCTTGAGCGCGGCGGTCCCCTGGTGGAAGGCGGTGGATCGCGCGGCTTCGGCACCACGCTGATCAATCGGGTCGTGCGCTTCGATCTCGATGGTGACGCCGTGCTGGCATTCGAGCCCGAAGGAATTCGCTGCAAGCTGATCTTTGCCCTGACGGCTGAGACGACACCGGAACATCTGCCGGCATCGGCCGTGCAGCCAGACTAAAGCGAGATGAGATTAAGTTCGATATCCTGAGTTTTTGAGGTAGTTGGCACACTCTTCTGCGGAGAAGGCGTCGAGGGCACCAGCAATTGCGGCGCAAACCGTGTCGACGGTTCGCGCCGCGGCTTTGCGTAGAAGGTGCTTGAGCTTGGCAAAGACCTGTTCGATTGGGTTCAGGTCGGGCGAGTATTTGGGCAAGAAGAAGATCCTGGCTCCTACCGAGCGGATCAATTGGCGGACGGCTTTGCTTTTGTGGCTGCCGAGGTTGTCCAAGATCACGATATCGCCCGGATGAAGGGTCGGCAAAAGAACGTGCTCTACATAGGTGCGAAAGCTTTCGCCGTTGATCGGCCCTTCAATGAACCATGGTGCATCAATGCGGTCGTGGCGCAGTGCCGCCAGAAAGGTCATTGTTTTCCACCGTCCGTGAGGGACTTTGGCGGTCAGCCTGCTACCACGCGGGCTCCATCCTCGCAACGGCGCCATGTCTGTCCTGGTCCAGGTTTCGTCGATAAAGACAAGGCGCGTGGCGTCGATGCGATCTTGATATTTCCTCCATTGCTCTCGTCGCCGCGCCACGTCAGGACGATCGCGTTCGCCAGCCTCCACGCTTTTTTTTGAAGCTGAGCTTCTCGGCATGAACGAATTCCCAGACCGAACGGTAGTCGACTTTCAACCCGCGTTCGGCGAGCTCGGCCACCAGCCCTCTTAAGGTGAAGTCGCTCGCTCTGATTCGCTGTTGCAGCCACGTGGCATGCTCACCCGAGATCGCCTTGGGCTTATGGCCGCCCATCTGGCCAGGTTCGATGCTGCCTGTCTCCTTCTCAAGCCTGGCCCAATTGATCGCTGTGCTGATCGCGACCCCAAACTGCTTGGCCGCCTTATTGCGAGACATCCCGCCCTTGATCGCGGCGACAACCCGCTTTCGAAGGTCCAGAGAATATGGTGCGCCCATCCGTGCTGGCCTCCTTCCCAGCCAACACGGTGAATCAGAAAACACGCTGATTTGGGAATCCCAAATCGATTCAGGCTATTCTCATCCCGCTTTAGATCCGGAAAAGCGGAAACCGGTTTTCCGAAACGGTCATGATCTAATTGGTGGAGCTGCGCAGGAAGGTCGTCTCGCACATCGCGCGCAACGCGCGCTCGTCGAAGGGTTTGGCGAGCCGGGGCAGGTTTCGGAACTCCGGCGGAAACAGGGTGGCGTCGTCATAGCCCGAGGTGATGATGATCTTCAGCCCGAGCGCAATGAGTTGCGGCAGGACGTCGAAGATCTGCTCACCGCGCAGGTTGACGTCGAGCAGCGCGCCGTCGAGGTCGCCGCGCTCCGCCTGACGTAGAACCTCGGCGACGCGAGAGACCGGGCCGACGACCTCGCAGCCGAATCCCTGCAGCACGGTTTCCAGTTCGAGCGCGATCAGTCCTTCGTCCTCGGCGACCAGGATTCGCAGGCCTTCGAGCTGAGATTTGTCCGTTGCCATGGCCTCCATCCGGTCGCAAGCGCGTCCGGGAGTTCCGATCCCCTTTCTATCTAACCATCCGGGACGGAGTGTCGAGCCGTTTTCGATCCGGCTCGTTAACGGACTACAGAATCGCGTGCGGCAAGAAGCGTGAGCGATTTCCTGTGATCGGGGTCACATCCTCGCGGATGGAGAGGCCGCACGGCGCATGTGCCACCAGCCAGCTGCCGACGACCGGGAATACGCCGCCGAAATCCGGCAGCGGCGCGAGCGCCTGACGGATAAAGCCTTCCGCCCCGTAGGGCCCTTGTTGTTCTGATACGGCAACGCCCTCGGCGACGAGGCTCACATTGCCGCCCTCGCGCGAATAAATCGGCTTGCGCACGAAGCTCGGACCGAGGCTGGCGGCCTTCGGATCATCCTCGAAATAGGCCGGCAGCAGGTTGGGGTGGCCTTCGAACATCTGCCAGAGCAGCGGCAGAATGCCCTTGTTGGAGAGAATGGCCTTCCAGGGCGGCTCGACCCATTGCGTCGGCGCGCTCGCCAGTTTCGCGCCAAAGGCATCCTGAAACATCCACTCCCAAGGATAGAGCTTGAAGGCGAGCGCAATATCCTTGTTGTCGAGATCGACGAAGCCGCCGGCCTCACGCCAGCCGATGTCGGCCATGTCAAGGATGGTTGTCGATAGGCCGGCTTGCGTCGCCGTGTCGGCGAGATAGGCCAGCGTGGCGGCATCCTCGGCTGTGTCGGTGAGTCCTGCCAGATGCAGCGGGCGTCCTTTGCCAAGCAGGCGCCAGCGTTCGATCAGGCGCTCATGGATCGAATTGTACTGATCCGCGCGTCCAGGAAGGATGCGCCGTTCGATCGCCTGTTCGAGCCAGGTCCATTGGAACACGGCAGCCTCGAAGATCGAGGTGGGCGTGTCGGAATTATATTCGAGCAGCTTCGCTGGCGCGCGGCCGCCCTGGAAACTGAGGTCGAGGCGACCATAGAGGCTGTTGTCGTTCCGCTTCCAGCTCGAAGCCAGCAGCGGCCAGACGGGATCCGGGATCTTCAGCCGGCGCAGCAGCGCCTCGTCCGTCACCACGCGGCTGACGAGTTCGAGGCACATCTGCTCGATCTCGCCGGTCGGCTCCTCGAGGCCGAGCTCGATCTCGGCCAGCGTGAACGCGTAGTAGGCGCGCTCGTCCCAGTAGCGCTCGCCGTCGAGCTCGTAGAAGTCGAACCCGCATCGCGCCGCCGTCTCCCGCCAATCGTCGCGCTCGGGGCAGGGAATGCGCTGCATGGCAATCAGCCGCCATGTCCAAAGCCGAAGGCGTGTGCGAAGCCGCCGAAGCCGCCGCGCGAGACGTGGGCGGAGGAGGCGTCGGCGACATGGGTCGAACTGCCGCTTCTGGACTCGCTGTCGCTGCTGGAGAAGCCCCAGCGTCCGGAGCCGCTGCCGCCACTGCTGCCGCCGCCGGAGCGGCGGGGCGTACATTCGGTGCTCAGCGGCTGTCCGTCGATGGCCGGATCCTGCTGCGGACAGTTCTGCTGGCGCGGCATCAGCGCATAGGCGGTGCCGCCGACCGCGAGCGTGCCCATCACGAGCAGCGCGACATGGCCGGAGCGCTTCACCGGCGGTGTGGCGGGCGGCGGAGGCAGCGGCCTGCGCTTGCCGAATTCGATGCGCTGCTCGGCCATGGTCAGATGATCATCGAGGCGGCGTTGAGCGCGCCGGCCGCGAGCGAGGCGAGGCCGAGCCAGATGGCCGAGGCCAGCTCACCGGCGACGATGCGGTTGGCGAGGTCCGGCACCGGGATGCGGACGAGGTAATACACGATCACCTGGACAATCAGCGCGACCAGCGCCCAGATCAGGCAGTCCAGCACATTGGCCGAATGGGCGATGGCGCTGACCAGCGGCAAAGTGAAGCCGAGCAGGCTCAGGCCGAGCGAGATCGCGGCCGAGGGATGATTGTCCCGGATCAGCTGGAACTCATTGTAGGGCGTGACGCGCGTATAGATGAAAAGGTACGCCGTCACCGCAAACAGGGCGGTGCAGAAATACACCAGGAACGCCGGCAGGCCGGCGAGCGATTGCAGGATCATGATCAGGCCCGAGGCGGAAAGCTTTCATCTGTCGCGGTGCCAGCATGTCCGGTTCGACGTGAACAAAGTCTATGCGGTGCTGGCCTGATTCAGCATCTGCAGCACGGAATCGCCGGTCTTGCGGGTATGATCGCTGAGCGCCTGCGCGAAGCCCAGGGCATCGCGGGCGCGCAACAGCGCCATGAAGGCCTCGTGCTCGCGCAGCGACTCGTCCCAGCGGCGCGCGTCGTAATTGGCGACCGCGCGGGCGCGGAACACGCTCGCATGCAGCGTGCTCCAGATGTTGAGCAGCACGCTGTTGCCGGCGAGCCGGGTGATCTCCAGGTGGATCTGCTGATTGAGCCGGAAATAGGCGGCGCGTTCGGCGGCGCCGTGCAGCGCCACCAGCTCGTCATGCATCTCATCCAGCTTGGCGATCTGATCCGCCGTGGCGCGCGCGGCCGCGGCGCGGCCGGCGGCGGCGTCGAGCGCGACCATCACGTCGAAGATCTCGGCGATCTCACGGGCATCGATCGGCGTCACCACCGGCGTGCGATGGGGGCGCAGCGCGATCAGGCCCTCGGCGGCGAGGATCTTGAACGCTTCGCGCAGCGGCGTGCGTGAGACACCGAACGTCTCGCACAGCATGCGCTCCGGCAATGGTGCACCGGCGGCGAGCTCGCCGTCGATGATCATCTCGCGGACCTTGGCGACGAGCTGATCGTGCAGCGACAGCCGCGCCAGCGGCCGGCTCGACTGGTCGGAGGACAGCTTCAGCCGCGCCGGCTTGAAGCGTGTTTTCAGTCTGGGCCGGGTTGCCGGAGGGGTCATGACAGAAGCTGCGGCTCTGCTGCGGGATGCCTGAGATTCGGGCGGAACGCCCGCGGATCAGGCAGATCCCAAAATTTCATTAGATGATTAGATATTGATTTTTTTGTAAAAAATCAACATTGCATATCGCATCCAATTGGCACATCGCTTGCTCATGGGAGCACAGACCTGATTCGATCGACCTGCCCAGGAGATGGACGTGACCCGCTTTCTGCTCCCCATTCTAACCCTGCTGATGTTTGCGCTGCCCGCGCCGAGCTTCGCCGAGGACGCACCGAAGATCAAACTCGGCTATGCCAAATGCGCGCATTGCACGCCGATGTCGCTGACGCCGCAATTCGCCGAAGGCGTCGCGATCGACGCCGTCGGCTTCAACACCGGCACCGATGCGCTGACGGCTTTGGTGTCGAAGAACATCGACGTCGCTCAGGTGACCTACCTGCATTACGCCATCGCGCTCGATAAGGGCTTCGACGTCGTCGCCATCTCCGGCCAGGTCAATGGCGGCTCGGCGATCCTGCTCGGCAACGATCTCGATGTCGCGCAGGGCGACTGGGGCGCGCTGAAGGCGCTGATTGCCAAGTACAAGGCCGACGGCAAGCCGTTCCGCGTCGCCGCCTCGCGCGGCAATGCGCAGGACATCCACATGCGCGGCGCCTTCGCCAAGCAGGGCATCGACATCAACAAGGATGTGCAGTTCGTCAACATCCCCAATCCGTCCGACCATCTGCAGGCGCTGCGCCGCGGCGAGGTCGAACTGATCTGCACCGTCGAGCCGTTCGCGACCCAGATCATGCAGGCCAAGGCCGCAAAATTCTTCGGCTTCCCCTATGACCAGGCCGCCGGCAAGCTGACCAACCTGATCCTGACCCGCTCCGACGTGATCGCCGCCAACCCGAAGGGGCTCGAAGGCGTGGTGCGCGCGGTGGTGAAGGTCGATGCGCATATCGCCGCCGACAAGCCGGCGCTGATCGAGGTCATCTCCAAGGTCACCGGCCTCGACAAGGCGATCGCGACCGGCGCGGTGGAGAACCTCGATCCCGATCCGAAGATGTATCGTTCCTCCGCGCTGGCCATCGCCGCGATGATGCGCGATCTCAAATACATCAACTCGGACGTCACGGCCGCGGTCGAGAAGAATCTCGACTACCGCTTCCTGGAAGCCGCGACCGGCAAGCCGAAGACCGAGCTCGGCTACTGAGATGATTGCGCTCGCCCAGCTCAAGAAGCTCGACCGCGCCATTGTCCCGCTGCTTGTGCTCGCCGGCTGGGAGGCGTTCTCGCGCTCGGGCGCGCTGCCGGCGGCGCTGCTGCCGGCACCGTCGACCGTGGTGTGGGCGTGGGCGGACTGGCTGGTCGGCACCGACGGCAACACCCAGACCTACAGCGCGCATTGGCTCGCCGACATGCTGGCGAGCCTGTCGCGCGTCGCCGCCGGTTTCGCCATCGCCACCGTGCTCGGCGTCGCGCTCGGCGTCGCCATCGGCTGGTCGCGCAGGATCGAGATCGTGATCGAGCCGACCCTGCAGATGCTCAGGCCGATCCCGCCGGTGTCGTGGATCCCGCTCGCCATCATCTGGTTCGGCATCGCCAACAAGCCGGCCATCTTCCTGGTGTTTCTCGGCGCCTTCTTCCCGATCCTGCTCAACACCATCCATGGCGTGAAGACCTGCGACCGCAATCTCATCCGCGCCGGGGCCATGGTCGGCGGCAGCGAGCGCAAGCTGTTGCGCTACATCGTCGTGCCCGCGGCGATGCCCAGCATCTTCGCAGGTCTGCGCATCGGCATCGGCTCGGCCTGGATGCTGACGGTGACGGCCGAGATGGTCGCGGTGAAGAGCGGGCTCGGCTACGTGCTGTGGGACAGCTATTATTTCCTGCGCTACGACCTGGTGCTGGCGGCGATGGCCAGCATCGGCCTGCTCGGCTTCTGCAGCGACCTGGCGATCCGGCTCGTGATGGCGCGCGTGCTGCACTGGCAGCGCAACACCACCTTGCGCGGCGGAGAGTAGGCATGGCCACGATCGACATTTCGAACGTCTCCAAGATCTTCACCGACAAGAAGCGCAACGCCGACGTCACCGCGCTCGCCGATATCAATCTCTCCATCGCGCGCAACGAGTTCGTTTGCCTGCTCGGCCCGTCCGGCTGCGGCAAGTCGACCCTGCTCAACATGATCGCCGGCTTCGAGCAGCCGAGCGCAGGCCACGTCACCGTCGACGGCCGGATCGTCACCGCGCCCGGCGCCGATCGCGGCGTCGTGTTCCAGCACGCCAATCTGATGCCCTGGCTGCCGGTGTGGGAGAATGTCGCCTTTCATCTCCTGCTCGGCGGCGGCCAGAAGGCCGAGCGCCGCGCGCGGGCGCAGGTCTATATCGACATGGTCGGCCTCACCGGCTTCGAGAACCATTACCCGTCCGAACTGTCCGGCGGCATGAACCAGCGCGTCGGCATCGCGCGGGCGCTGCTGATGAATCCTCAGGTAATTCTGATGGACGAGCCGTTCGGCGCGCTCGACGAGCAGACCCGCATGGACATGCAGAATGAGCTGGTGCGGATCTGGCAGCAGCACCAGGGCACGATCGTGTTCGTCACCCATGGCATCGACGAGGCGCTGACCTTGGGCACCCAGATCGCCGTCATGAGCGCGCGCCCCGGGCGCATCGTCGAGATCATCCCGATCGATCTGCCGCGCCCGCGCGACATCACCTCGCCGCAGTTCAACGCGCTGAAGCGGCACATCCTCGCGCTGCTGCGCGGGGAGCGGGCGGAGCAGCGGGCGAGTGCATGAGCAGCTTGGATCGCGTGCAGATTGGCCATGGTTGCGGTGTCCCCACGTGGCGCGGAAATCGAGGTGACCCCATGACCAAACGCACCCTTCTCGGCATGCTGACGCCGTCGTCGAACACCGCGCTGGAGCCGATCACCTCGGCGATGGTTGCCGGCCTGCCTGATGTCTCCGCGCATTTCTCGCGCTTCAAGGTCACCGAGATCGCGCTGTCGAGCGATGCGCTTGCGCAGTTCGACATATCGAACATTCTGCGCGCGGCAGAATTGCTCGCGCATGCCAAGGTCGATGTCATCGGCTGGAACGGCACGTCTTCCGGCTGGCTCGGTTTTGAGGCCGATGTCCGGCTGTGCGAGCAGATCACCGCGGCGACCGGCATCCCCGCGACCACCTCGATGCTGGCGCTCAACGAGATCCTGGCCGCCGCGAAGGCGACGACGCTCGGCCTGGTCACACCCTATCGCGACGACGTGCAGGCGCGCATCATCGCCAATTACGCGACGCTCGGCATCGCCTGCCGCGGCGACCGGCACCTGAACCTGCAGGACAATTTCTCCTTTGCCGAGGTGACGCCGGCCGAGATCGAGACCATGATCCGCGAGGTTGCGCGCGAGAAGCCGGATGCCATCGCGGTGGTCTGCACCAATATGCGGGCCGCGCCGCTGGTGGCGCGCCTCGAATTGGAGACCGGCATTCCGATTCTGGACACCATCGCCACCGTGGTATGGAAGTCATTGAAGCTCGCCGGCGTCGATCCCCGTGGAGTCGGCGAATGGGGATCGCTGTTTCAGAAATTCGCGTGAGATTGGGAGAGCGTCACATGGCTGCATTCGACACCGTCATCCGCAACGGCACCGTCGCCACCGCGAGCGACACGTTCAAGGCCGACGTCGCCATCCGGCAGGGCCGCATCGCCGCGATCGGCGAGGCCATCACCGACGCCGGCGAGATCGTCGATGCCAGCGGCCTGCTGGTCCTGCCCGGCGGCATCGACAGTCACGTCCATATCAGCCAGCCGTCCGGCCCCGGCATCGTCATGGCCGACGATTTCGAAAGCGCGACGCGGGCCGCCGCGTTCGGCGGCAACACCTTCGTCATGCCCTATTGCCTGCAGGAGAAGGGTCAGCCGTTGCGCGCGGCGCTCAAGGACTATCACGCGCTCGCCGAGCAGGCCTGCTACGTCGACCATTCCTTCCATCTGATCATCGCCGATCCCTCGGAGTCCGTGCTCGGCCAGGAGTTGCCGGCGCTGGTCGCCGACGGCTATTCGTCGCTGAAGATCTTCATGACCTATCAGGATCTCGCGCTGAGCGACTACGAAATCCTGGGCGTGCTGCAGGTCGCGCGCGAAACCGGCGCGCTGGTGCAGATCCACGCCGAGAACTACGATGCCATCCGCTTTCTCACCGACCGCCTGGAGCGTGCTGGCAAGATCGCGCCCTATTATCACGGCAAGTCGCGGCCGATTGCGGTCGAGCGCGAGGCCACGCACCGTGCCATCTCGCTGGCCGAGCTGATCGATGTGCCGATCGTCATCGTCCACGTCTCCAACCGCGAGGCGATGGAGGAGATCCGCCGGGCGCAGACGCGCGGCCTGAAGATCCACGGCGAGACCTGCCCGCAATATCTGGTGCTGACCGAAGAGGACATGCAGGGCCTCAACATGGAAGGCGCCAAATATGTCTGCTCGCCGCCGCCGCGCGATCACGCGAGCCAGGAGGCGTGCTGGGAGGGGCTGCAAAGGGGCGTGTTCTCGCTGTTCTCCAGCGATCACTGCCCGTTCCGCTATGACGACGAGGCCGGCAAGCTGACGCCGAAGGGCCGCACCAGCTTCCGCTGGGTGCCGAACGGCATCCCCGGCGTCGAGACCCGGCTGCCGATCCTGTTCTCGGAGGGCGTCAGCAAGGGCCGCATCACGCTCAACCAGTTCGTGGCGTTCACCGCGACCAACCACGCCAAGACGTATGGCCTGAAGGGCAAAGGCTCGATCGCGATCGGCTACGATGCCGACATCGCGCTGTGGGACCCGAACAAGACCGCCAAGATCAGCCAGTCCGACCTGCACCACGGCTCCGACTACACGCCCTATGAGGGCATCGAGATCACCGGCTGGCCGGTCGCCACGATGTTGCGCGGGAAGTTCGTCGTGCGCGACGGCCAACTCCTCGGCGCCAAGGGCAGCGGCCGCTACGTCACCCGCGGCAAGCCGGGCGCGGCCGCGTAAAGCGCAGTCTCTCTCCAAGCGTCATTGCGAGCGCAGCGACGCAATCCAGAGTCCTGGAAGTGACTCTGGATTGCGTCGTCGCTGCGCTCCTCGCAATGACGAGGTGGAAACCGGTGCTCACCCTCCCCTGAAGGGGGAGGGCGATCGCATATGATGATCCTGGCTTGAGTTCGGCTCCCTCCACACCGTCATGGCCGGGCTTCGTCCCGGCCATCCACGCCGTTCGGCATCCTGGGAAAGACGTGGATGCCCGGGACGGAGCCCGGGCATGACGATGTGGAGACAGCCTGGCGAAAAACTCGGATTGGTCATATGCGATCGCCCTCCCCCTTCAGGGGAGGGTGCGCACCGAGCCAGTGGAACCACCCCTCTCCCGCACTGCACCGCCACCGCGCGCTACCGCCATCCCTTTCCTGTATCGGATGTGTCGAACCATTGTTACAACCGCGAGACATAATCCTTGTCAGACAAGGAGTGCCGCCATGCCCGCGCTTGCATTTTCCAACAATGATCTTGCCGTGGTTGCCTGGACATTCGATCGCCGCCTCGACGGCTGTCTCGGCTTTGCCATTCACCGCATCGACCTCGCGGACAACAGCGACACCGTGCTGCCGGCGCTCGCGCGCTTTGCCGGGCAGACCGCCGACACGCTCAAGACCGACCAGGCCCCGGTGCAGAAATTCTGGTGGAAGGACCTGTTTGCCAAGCGCGGCGGCACCTACAAATATCGAGTCGTGCCGATGGGCGGGACACCCGGCCAGACCCTGACGCCGCTTGCCGGCGTCGACGCGCTGGAGAGCAACGCCGTCACGCTGACGCCGGAGCGGCCGCCGTTCCACGTCTATTTCAATCGCGGCATCACCGCGACCCAGGCGCTCACCCACGCGCTGAACGATCACCCCAGCGTGCCGGCGCTGGCACCGCACATTCTCGATCCCAATGATCCGATTCGCATCCGCCTGATGGGCCAGCTGCAGGACGGCCTGACCTCGCTGTTGAAGCGCGCGGATGCCGGCGGCGGCACCATCCACGCTGCGCTCTATGAGCTGAACGATCCCGACGGCCTCGAGAAGCAGCTGCACCAGAACCCGGCGAGCCGCACGGTCATTCTCGGCAACGAGCAGGGCAAGGACTCTGACGATGCCGATGCCGAGAACCGCGCCAATCTGAAGGCCGCCGGCGTCACCGTGATCGACCGTATCCTCGGCAAGGGCAGCATCCCGCACAACAAGTTCATGGTGCTCTCGGAGAACGGCAAGCCGGCGGCCGTGCTCTCCGGCTCGACCAACTGGACCTCGACCGGCCTGTGCACCCAGACCAACAACGCGCTGGTGGTGGAGAGCCCCGAACTGGCCGAGCGCTATCTCGGCTATTGGAACGCGCTCAAGGCCGATGTCGACGCCGCCGATGGCGACAAGGCAGCGCTGCAGTCGCAGACTCTGCGCGACTTCGCCCATGCCAACAATGCCGACGCGATCCAGGCGCCGATCGACCTCGGCCATGGCGTCATCATCGAGCCGATGTTCTCGCCCAACACGCCGGGCAAGCTCGGCAAGACCCCGAACGATATGGGCCGCGTATTCGACTTGATGCGGTCAGCCAAGCACGCCGTGCTGTTCCTCGCCTTCGATCCCGGCAACAACTCGATCCTCGACGTCGCCGGCCAGCTGCTCAAGGACAAGCCGGACCTGTTCGTGCGCGGCGCGCTGACCAGCCCGGTGCGGGCCACCAATTTCTCCGCCGCGCTGCATTCCGGCGGCCATTCCGAGAGCGGCGGCGAGGATGATGGCGGTAGCGATGCGCCCGAAGTGAAGGTGGTCGGCGAAGCCGGCAAGCCGAAGAAGCCGGGCGCCCAGGGCAGCATCGATTTTCGCGGCGTCCCGGCCGGCGCGGTACAGGACGCGTTCGGCAAGTGGGAGAAGGAACTCGCCAAATACGGCTTCGCCATCATCCACAACAAGATCGTGGTGATCGATCCGTTCAGCGACGATTGCGTGGTGGTCACCGGCTCGCACAATCTCGGCTTCCGCGCCTCGCACAACAACGACGAGAACATGCTGATCATCCGCGGCCATCGCGGTCTCGCCGAAGCCTATGCCTGCCACGTCCTCGACCTCTACGACCACTACGCCTGGCGCTTCCTCCTGAAGGAGCACCCGGAGATTTTTGGCAAGCCGCTGCAGGGTGACGACGGCTGGCAGGACCGTTACATCAAGGGCGCGGAGGAGAAGTCGCCCGAGCTGCGCTTCTGGCTGTCGGCAGCGGGTGGGGGAGGGGCTCCGGCCGGAGAGGGCGCGGCACCGACAAAGCCGGCGAAGCCCGGCGGTGCCACCAAGCCGGCCAAGACGCCGGCTGCGTCGACCACCCCTGCAAAGCCGCCGACCAAGCCTGCCAAGAAGGCTCCGAAGAAGACCGCCGCTGCTGCGAAGACCTCGGCCGGCCGCAAGAAGACGACGAAGAAGAAAGTCGCCAAGAAGGCGTCGAGACCAGCAAGCAAGCGCACCGCCACGGCGAAGACAGCGAAAGCCAAGGCAGCTAAGACAGCTAAGACAGCGGCGAAGCGTCCGGCGAAGACCGCGACCAAGACCGCCAAGCGAGCCAAGAAGAGCGCCACGAAGAAGGGGCGCTGAGCGCCGCACCCGCGCTGAACCGTCGTCGCGCGGATGAGGCCTGGAGATAATGATGAGAGCCGCGGGATCGCATCATGATCTCGTCTCGTTGTCCGAAGCGGATCGTCGGCCCACGATCGTTTCAGTTGTCGGCAGACTTGAAGACGGCTCAAATGGCCGTCCGTCCGCCATCCGAGGAAACCGTGCGTGGCGGCGAGCTGATAGTTTTATACAGCGTCACCGTAATCCAGTTCAGTCGCAAATGAGGTTGCTATGGGGCAGGGAAAGCTAAAACGAAAGGCTAGGCTAACCCGCCAGTTGCTCAGCCGTGAAATGAAGCCAGCGCGATTCAATGTCTTAGCCATAGGGACGCGGCGATCTCCCGCCCGCCTAATTGCCGAGGAAATGTCATATTGGAGCGATCTTCAAGAGAAAGTGCTCGGGATAGTGTTCCGCGATGCCGTGGACGACGATTTCGGCTGGAGTATCCTCGTTCGCGATAGGGTTGGCCGTTTCCGGTGGGTAGACGGAGAGGTCAGTCTAAGAAGCGAAGACTACGCGACAAACGGATTGCGAGAGCGAATAGCTCGCGTCGTTGAAGAGGGAAACTATGAAGAACTCGGGGATCAGGGCGACGAGACAAACTACCCGGTAGATCTCTTTGCCGTACCTCCCGAGGCTGATCCGCAGAAGCTACACCCGTCTTTCAAACTGGTAATGGAGGTGCCAGGGCGTGCTCCAGCGCGGGCTGTGCTTAAGCAAATTGCGCCCTGGCTTGCTCCAGCCGATCCCCACTTCGTACGCGAGTTCCAATTCGCCCAGTTTGATCAACGCCTTTGGGAACTTTACCTGTGGGCGGCGCTTCGTGAGCTCGGATTTGATATAGAACAGCCCGAAGCGCCGGACTTTTTGTGCCGAGCGCCCGGAATCGAGTTCACTGTCGAAGCAACTACAGTCGCTGCTTCAACCTCAGGGCCTCTTGCAGCGCACCCAAATCCGCAGACGCAGGAGGAAATGCGAGAGTTCTTGGCCAACTACATGCCGATAAAATTTGGCTCGGCGCTCACCAGCAAGTTGAAAAAGAAGAACAAGGACGGAGAGAGCTATTGGGAACGAGGAAAGGCCGCTGATAAGCCATTCATTTTAGCCATCGCGGACTTTCATAAGCCGGGCAGGCCGGACGAGCCGGGTTCAATGACTTACACCCAATCTGCACTTTGGCCATACCTCTATGGACACCGCATAGAATGGGCGATGGTAGATGGCGAACTAAAGATCAGTGCCATTAAGAATTCCGAACACGTTTATGGCGAAAAAGTAATAGCTTCGGGCTTTTTTGACTTGCCCGGTGCAGAAAATATCTCTGCCGTTCTGTTTTCGAATGCTGGCACGCTCGCAAAATTTGATCGCATGGGCGTCGGCGCGGGCTTCGGCGCTGCTGATCATCGATACTACCGCTTCGGAGTTAAGTCCAATCATGAACCAAACGCCGTCGCACCAAAGCCGTTCGTTGAAGAGATAAAAGTTAACCACCAAGAGTTTTGGTCCGACGAGCTGCAGCTTTTCCACAATCCAAATGCCAGACGCCCTCTGTCCCACAAGCAATTTGGTATCACGCAGCACTTCTTCGAAAACGGAGAGGCTCGTACCCTTTCAGCGGATGATACCGTGCTGGCTTCCCGTACATTGATCGTACGGCTAATCGAAGAAGAAGAACAGGAGTCAATAGTCTGACTGTGAAGGACGACAGTAATACTGCACAATAGTATCCTGCTTGTCCCGGAGGGGTTCCGAATCACCCGAGAGCGGCAGCGCCTCGGGTGTCACACAACCCGCGACACGCCCGTGGTCATATCCACCAGGAGGCGGTCCCCGCGCAGTACGTTCCGGCACTGAGTCACCACCACGCCGCCGAACATGGTGATCAGGTTGGTCTTGGTGTCGAACACTGCGCTCTTATTTTTCCAGAGGTATGATCAGTCGGCTTCGGTTGGGTGGCTCACGTGAGGCCACTTGCCTGGACCCTCACCCCCGACCCCTCCCCGCTGCCTGCAATCGCTGTCGGGATTGCGGCGTGGGGGAGGGGAGTGTACCGGTTGCTTGGCGGCGGCCGGAACGACAAAATTTCGGATTTCGCAAAAATGCCGCTTTCGCTTTTAAAGAAATCATGCTTTACTCCCCTGTGTCCCGCCCCAACGAGGGGACGCTTCGCGGTCGTCACGGACGTCGGGTGCGGGATGCGATGGGCGCTTGGGGTCGCAGCATGGTTCGCCGTGCCGACGAACGATCCCGAGCGCACGATGAAGTCGCGTGGTCCTGGCCTCCCGGTGCTGAGGTCAAGCCTGTGGGCGTTGCTGATGAGCGGCCTGCGGGTGATGGGGGCAAGACAGCCGGTCCCCAGGGAGATCGCGTATAATTCGTAACGCCATCGCGCAGGGAGGGCCGGGATGTTCCCAGCCGAACCTGTGGTACCTGCCGCCTGCATTCTTTCTCCGCAGGCGGGCCATGGGAGCGGCAGGCTCCTGGCCTTCCCTGCGCCCTCAGTTCGGAAGAGGGCGGTGAGAATGGCATAGAGCTCGGGCGCGGGGCGCTGCGAGATCGCGAAGGTGTATCTGCATATCTGCTGAGGACGTAACCGCAGATGGTGTGCGAGCTTCTTGAGACGAACGTCTCCGCGGGCGTCCTTGCGAGCGAAGCGAAGCAATCCAGGGTGTCTCTGCGGCGGCAGCCTGGATTGCTTCGTCGCTTCGCTCCTCGCAATGACGGGCGTTGGAACAGCAGATCGTGCTACATGGCCCAAGTCGCTGGAGGCTCAGGCGACCGCTCGCTCCGCCAGCATATCCATCCCCACAAACAAAAACCCCGCCATTTGCGGCGGGGCTCAGTCTGGGAGGAGCAAGCCGTGAGGCTCGCCGGAGGACCCAGTGAAAGCTCAGGCGGGGATGCGTTCGTCCATGTCGTGCGGCTCGCGCAGCACGTAGCCGCGGCCCCAGACGGTCTCGATGAAGTTGCGGCCTTCGGAGGCGTTGGCGAGCTTCTTGCGCAGCTTGCAGATGAAGACGTCGATGATCTTGAGTTCGGGCTCGTCCATGCCGCCATAGAGATGGTTGAGAAACATCTCCTTGGTGAGGGTGGTGCCCTTGCGGAGCGAGAGCAGCTCCAGCATCTGATATTCCTTGCCGGTCAGATGCACGCGCTGGCCACCGACTTCCACGGTCTTGGTGTCCAGGTTGACGACGAGGTCGCCGGTCTGAATGACCGATTGGGCGTGCCCCTTGGAGCGGCGCACGATCGCGTGGATGCGGGCGATCAGCTCGTCCTTGTGGAACGGCTTGGTCATGTAGTCGTCGGCGCCGAAGCCGAGGCCCTTGACCTTGTCCTCGATGCCGGCGAGGCCGGACAGGATGAGGATCGGCGTCTTGATCTTCGAGACGCGCAGCTGCTTGAGCACGTCGTAACCGGACATGTCGGGCAGATTGAGGTCGAGAAGGATAATGTCGTAATCGTACAACTTACCGAGGTCGACGCCTTCTTCGCCGAGGTCAGTCGTGTAGACGTTGAAGCTCTCAGACTTCAACATCAGCTCGATCGACTGCGCGACGGCGCTGTCATCCTCAATCAGCAAAACGCGCATGCCAGTTCCCCATAGTCGCCGCTCCGGGCGTCAGGTCGGCCGCCATCGCGGCACTCAAAACGCCTTTGAACAACTGATTCGGATCCTGACGAGAGATGGTTAACAAATCCTGATTCACATCCGCAAGCTCAAACCGTGCAATTTTTGTCGAATCGCCGTAAGGTGTTGCGAAGAAGCAGTTTTTCTCAGCCGCCCTCGTTCAAGCTCCATGTTAAGAGACGGACCTAACCGACTCTCGTTCCTCACCGCTTTTGAGGGCGGCAAGGCGCGCTGCGTCAGTCACTCCAGACCATGACGCAATGATTAATGATGCGAGTAAACACAGAGTTAAACCGCACAACCGAATCTGCCCTTACTTAAGGTTTTCGCAATGAAGGCGCTTTCGTGATGAAGGCACTGGCCGAGCAGATCAGCGACATCGACGCGGTGAACACCTATGGCCGTGTCGTCGGCGTGAAGGGGTTGATGGTGGAAATCGCCGGTCCGATTCATGCGATGTCGGTCGGCGCCCGCATCGTGATCGAGACCGGCAATAATGTCATCCCCGCCGAAGTGATCGGCTTCTCCGGCAAGAACGCGGTGGTGATGCCGTTCGCGGGGCTCGAGGGCGTGCGGCGCGGCTGCCGTGCGGTCATCGCCAATGCAGCGAACCAGGTGCGGCCATCGCCGGCCTGGCTCGGGCGGGTCATCAATGCGATGGGCGAGCCGATCGACGGCAAAGGGCCGCTGCCGCAAGGCGCAGCGCCGGTTCCCTACCGCAACAATCCGCCGCCGGCGCATTCGCGCAAGCGCGTCGGTTCGCCGCTCGATCTCGGCGTCCGTGCCCTGAACACCTTTCTGACGTGTTGTCGTGGGCAGCGGCTCGGCATCTTCGCGGGTTCCGGCGTCGGCAAGTCGGTGCTGCTGTCGATGCTGGCGCGCAATGTCGATGCCGCGGTCTCGGTGATCGGCCTGATCGGCGAGCGCGGCCGCGAGGTGCAGGAGTTCCTGCAGGACGATCTCGGCGAAGAGGGCCTCGCGCGCTCTGTCGTCGTGGTGGCCACCTCCGACGAGCCGGCGCTGATGCGCCGGCAGGCGGCGTATCTGACGCTCGCAATCTCCGAATATTTTCGCGACGAGGGTAAGGATGTTCTCTGCCTGATGGACTCGGTGACGCGCTTCGCGATGGCGCAGCGTGAGATCGGCCTGTCGGCCGGCGAGCCGCCGACCGCGAAGGGCTACACGCCGACCGTGTTCACCGAGCTGCCAAAACTGCTTGAGCGTGCCGGACCCGGCAGCGGCGAGGGAACCATCACTGGAATCTTCACGGTGCTGGTCGACGGCGACGACCACAACGAGCCGGTGGCGGACGCGGTGCGCGGTATTCTCGACGGTCACGTTGTGATGCAGCGTTCGATCGCCGAACGCGGCCGCTATCCGGCGATCAACATCCTGAAATCGGTGTCGCGCACGATGCCGAAATCGGCGGACCCCGTATTCTTGCCGACCATCATGCGGGCGCGCCAGGTGATGGCGACCTATGCCGACATGGAGGAACTGATCCGGCTCGGCGCCTATCGCGCCGGCTCAAGCCCCGAGGTTGACGAGGCCATCCGGCTGCACGAGCCGCTGGAAGCCTTCCTGCGCCAGCGCAAGGACGAGGTCTGCGGCCTGGCCCAGGGGTATCGGGAGCTGGAACAGATCCTTGGACGCTTGGAAACGGAAAGCTAACTTTGTCGCGTAATCATCCCCCGCATGTAACGAGCCTAGTCGGCGGGCCCAGGAAGGGCGGCCGGCCCTGTCCCGCGCCGTATACGGGACTTCTGGGGAGTATGAGTCGATGAAGTCGCGCGAAACGCTGATCCGTCTGAAGAAGTTTCAGGTGGATGAGAAACGCCGCCGGGTGACGCAGATCGAGGGCATGATCGCTGATTTCCAGCGCATGTCGGCCGAACTCGAGCGGGAAATTCAGACCGAGCAGGAGCGGGCCGGCATCAACGACCCGACCCATTTTGCCTACCCGACCTATGCCAAGGCCGCGATCCAGCGCCGCGAGAACCTGACGCGCTCCGCCGACGAGCTGCGCGCCCAGCTCGAGGACGCCAAGGCCGCGCTGTCCGAGGCATTCGAGGAGATGAAGAAGGTCGAGTTGCTCGACGAGCGTGACCAGGCCCGCGAAAAGGCCGAGGAGAGCGCCCGCGAGCAGGCCGACATGGACAGTATCGGCCTGATGCGCGCCCGGCTCGGCGTCATCGCCTGAGCCGGAGCGCCACGACGGCCTTTGCTTTCGAAAACCCGGGCCCGCAAGGTCCGGGTTTTTCGTCGCGCCCACCTTAGGTGGAGCGCGGTGCGCGAGTCGTGCTACGGGAGGGCGGGGCTCGAACGAGGGAGTGGGGCCGATTTTCGGGGACGCTGAATGCTGACGCCGGCAGAGTTGGTCTGGTTGCTTGCCGCAGTCGCCAAGGGGGATGAGGCCGCTTTTGAGCGCCTCTACGCGGCGACGCGCGCGAAACTCTATGGCGTCGTGCTCCGTATCTTGCACCGACAGGACCTCGCCGAGGAGGTCGTCCAGGAGACCTACGTCAAGGTTTGGAATAATGCCGCCCAATTCAACCCGGCGGTGTCTTCCCCGATCACCTGGATGGCCGCCATCGCCCGCAACCGGGCCATCGATCTGGTGCGCAAGCGGGGCGAGCTGTCTTTGGAGGACGAGCCGTCCGCGTTCGAGGTCGCCGCCGAGACGCCGGATCCGCTGGCGCGGCGCGAAATGTCGGAGGAGCTGAAGCGGCTGTTGGAATGTGTCGGCCGGCTCGAGCCGGACCGCCAGAAGCTCGTGCTGCTGGCCTATTATAACGGTTGGAGCCGCGAGCAACTGGCGACCAAGTTCGAGGCGCCGGTGAATACGGTCAAGACCTGGCTGCGGCGGAGCATGATGGACATTCGCCAGTGCCTCGGTCTGGGTTGAAACGTGGTTTGGACCGAGTGCGTGATGCGAGAGACGTTGCAAGAGATCTTGTAGGTGACCTGACCTGGACCTGTGATGGCGTATAGCGAAGACCATATCGCGCTGGCGGCGGAATATGCGCTCGGCACCCTCGACGCCGCCGAGCGCGCCCAGGTCGAGACCATGATGGCGGTCGACAGGGATTTTGCCGCGGTCGTGCAGGCCTGGGAATTCCGGCTGAGTGCGCTCAATCAGATGGTCGGGCTGGTCGAGCCGCGCCCCGAACTGTGGGAGCGCATCAAGGCCGAGATCGCGCGCTCGACGCCGGTAGCCGAAGTCCCCTCGTCGACCGCAGCCGCGGTGGCGGCGCAGGACCCGGTCACTGCGGATGCGCCAGGATGGCCGGGCGCAATGGTGCCGGATGTTCCGCCAGTTTCGGCTGAGGACGGTTTGGCCCTTGCTTCGCCCGTCACAGTGGCCGAGGACGACGTCGCCGCGGTCAAGACGACCGAGCTCAAGCCCGAACGGGCCGGGGCCGGTGCGAACGACAACAGCAATGTCGTGCAACTGTCGTCCAAGGTCCGCCAGTTGCGCATCGTCGCCAATGTCATGACGGCGGTTGCCGCGATGCTGCTCGCGCTGCTCGGGGTGCAGATCTACCGGCCGGAGCTGTTGCCGCCACCGCTGCAGCCGAAGGCGCGGGGTCAGACCGCGGAGGTCAAGGTGCCGGCTGGAGCGCAGCCTTCGGCCCAGTTCGTTGCGCTGTTGCAGAAGGATGCGGCTTCGCCGGCCTTCATCCTGACCGTCGATGCCGGCAGCAAGACCTACACGGTCCGCCGGGTTGGTGCGGCGCCCGAGCCGGGCAAGAGCTTCGAGCTCTGGATCGTCTCGGACAAGCTGCAGAAGCCGCGCTCGCTCGGTGTCATCGGCGGCAGCGACTTCACCAGCCGGCCGGTTCTGTCGGCCTATGATGCCGACACGGTCAGCCGCGCCACCTACGCCGTGACGGTGGAGCCGGAGGGCGGGTCGCCGACCGGGCAGGCCACCGGGCCGATTGTCTTTACCGGCAAGCTGATCGAGACGGTGCCGCCGTCGCGCTGAACCGCGGCAAAAAGAAAACGCCCGTGGGGAGCGGGCGTTTTCAGTAGTCGACTTGGGGTTGGGTCTACTACATATCCACGCGGCCAGTTGGGGGGCTGTGAGAACCGCGTGAATTCCGGAAATTCCAATCAGCGAACCAGCGATGTCTCCGAGCTCGTCACCGCCACCGGCTTGCCAGCCTTCATGACTTTTGCGGTCTGCGTATAGCCCGGCTCCGCATTGAGGCGCGCCGAGATGCCGAGGCCGGCCACCGCGATGCCAGCCACCAGTGCAACCACCACGATCTTGAGGTGGGTTGTCCGATCCGCGCTGTAAATCGAGTGGTTCATGGAAGCCTCCTGCCGCCTTCCGTCCTCTGTCGATTCGTGTGAGCCGGGCTCGTTCCGGTTCATCGTCTCGCATGTAAGAACGTAGGAAACCTCGATTCCGTTTCGTAGGTGACATCACAAGTGTGTGAAAAGTCGTGATGGCCTGCGATCGGTATGCGCGGAAGGATGAATATTTATTGATTTCCAATGCCTTGTGATGTTTCTGGTCTGTTCTGAAGCTCGGGCAACCTAACGGAAAAGAAAGAAATCGTTTGCCTGTGGCGATAAAGCACAGCTCCGGGCTGCCCAGAAAAAGGGCGGAAGCCGGCGATGGCGCGCCGGCCTCCCATCTCAACGAGCAGCGGAGTCGCGGGTTCCGCCGCGCCCGTCCTCACACGCTTCCGACCGTCTTGAGCCGCGCGCGGGGATGAATTTCGGCCTGCGACAGCACGGTGGTCTGTGCCCGGAAGCGTTCCACCAGCGAGCGGACGAACGGCCGGATCGCGGCCGAGGTGACCAGCACCGGTGACTCGCCCTCGCGCGCGGCCCGCTCGAACGCATCGCGCGTCGCGGTCATGAACTCGGAGAGCTTCGACGGCTGCATCGCCAGGCTGCGCTCCTCGCCCTGGCCGATCAGCGATTCTGCAAACGCCTGCTCCCATTTCGGCGACAGCGCGATCAGCGGCAGGTAGCCCATCGGCGAGGTGTTCTGGGCGCAGATCTGGCGGGCGAGGCGGGCGCGCACATGCTCGACGATGGTGGCCGGATTGCGCGAGAACGCCAGCGCGTCGGCGATGCCTTCGAGGATGGTCGAGAGGTCGCGGATCGAGATCCGCTCCGACAGCAGCAATTGCAGCACGCGCTGGATGCCGGAGATCGTGATCTGGGTCGGCACGATGTCCTTGACCAGCTCGCTCTGCTCCTTCGGCAGCTCCTTCAGAAGCTTCTGCACCTCGCCATAGGACAGCAGGTCGCTCATATTGGCCTTGAGCAGCTCGGTCAGGTGGGTCGAGAGCACGGTCGCCGCGTCCACCACCGTGTAGCCCTTCAAGGTCGCTTCTTCCTTCAGGCCGGCGTCGACCCAGGTGGCGGGCAGGCCGAAGGTCGGCTCGGTGGTGTGGATGCCGGGCACCGCGACCTGGTTGCCGCCGGGGTCCATGACCATGAACTGGTTCGGCCAGATCTTGCCGGAGCCGGCGTCGACCTCCTTGATCTTGATGATGTAGGTGTTGGCCTCGAGCTGGACGTTGTCGAGGATGCGCACCGACGGCATCACGAAGCCCATCTCGATCGCGAGCGACCGCCGCAGCGCCTTGATCTGCTCGGTCAGCCGGTCGGTGCCGTCGGGGCCGTTGACCAGCGGCAGCAGCGCATAGCCAAGCTCGATCTTGAGGTCGTCGATCTTCAGCGCGTTCGCGATCGGCTCCTCGGCCGCCGTGGCGGTGGCGGCTGCGGCGGGCGCCGCCGCCTCCGCGGCCTCGACCGCCTTGGCGACGTCCTTCTGCCTGCGCGCCTTGATGGCGAGCGCGGCGGCGCCGCCGCCCAGTGCGAGGAACGGAAGGGTCGGAATGCCCGGCAGCAGCGCCAGCACCAGCATGACGGCGGCGGACAGGCCGAGGGCCTGCGGATAGCCGGAGAACTGCTGCATCAGCGCCTTGTCGGCCGCGCCGCTGACGCCGGCCTTGGACACCAGCAGGCCCGCGGCCGTCGACACGATCAGCGCTGGCACCTGGGTGACGAGGCCGTCGCCGACCGTCAGCACCGTGTAGGAGCGGGCGGCGTCGCCGAACGACATGCCCTGCTGGGCGACGCCGATGATGATGCCGCCGATGATGTTGATGAACACGACGAGCAGGCCGGCGACCGCGTCGCCGCGGACGAATTTCGAGGCACCGTCCATCGCGCCGAAGAAGCCGCTCTCGTCCTCGAGCTCCTTGCGCCGCATCTTGGCGACCTTCTCGTCGATCAGGCCGGCGGAGAGGTCGGCGTCGATCGCCATCTGCTTGCCGGGCATCGAATCCAGGTGAAAGCGCGCCGCGACTTCGGCGATACGGCCCGAACCCTTGGTGATGACGACGAAGTTCACCGTCACCAGGATCGCGAACACGATGATGCCGATGACGAAATTGCCGCCCATCACGAACGAGCCGAACGCCTGGATGACGTGGCCGGCGGCGTCGGTGCCCTCATGGCCGTGGCTGAGGATCAGCCGGGTCGAGGCGAGGTTCAGCGACAGCCGCAGCATCGTCGAGATCAGCAGGATGGTCGGAAAGGACGAGAATTCCAGCGGCGCCTGGATGAACAACGCGGTCATCAGGATCAGGATCGACAGCGTGATCGAGATCGCCAGGAACAGGTCGAGCACGATCGCCGGCAGCGGCAGGATCAGCACCACCAGGATGGTGAGGATGCCGAGCGCGAGCGCGATGTCGCCGCGCAGGATCAGCGTCTTGAAATCGCCGAATGAGTAGCCCCCGGCCGGTGACCCGGCCCCCTGACCCGCCGTGACGTCGACCATGGCTTTCGCCCCTTCCCGTGAGCCGCGTTTCCCGGCCCCAAACGACTGTGCGGCGGCCACTGCGCCGCCGTTTCGAAACTGAGGTACCGCGCTGGCGTCCACGGAAGGTCTCCCCCGTTAACTGCACCCAACCACGACACGCGCATTTCACTCGGCAATTTTTGCCCGGTGTATGGTTAGCATTCGGTTAATGCGGGTTAACAAAGGGTTGCGGGGAGAAGGGATGGGGTGTTCCGCGGTGCTCCGATCCACCCCCCAGCCCGAGCCTCGCCCTGCGAGACGCCCGCTTTCGGCGATCTTCTCAAGGGGAGGGGGGCGCCGATTTCGCCGCTCGACCCTCGCCATGAGCACGCAGCGTGCAGCGCCGGTGCTGGCGCTAAATCCTCATGGTGAGGAGCGCCGCAGGCGCGTCTCGAACCGTGAGGCCCCTGCCGCGCCTGACAGCCGACGCGCACGATTGAATGTCTCTCCGCGGCCATGCGCCATCATCTCTCGCGGCGCATCGCGCCCGAGCTTTCGCATCAGGTTCGCCCTCATAACAAAGGAGGGCGCGGGGAAGGCCGGGCGCCGGCCGCGCCCGTGGCCCGCCTGCAGCAAAAAAGCAGGCGGCAGTCACCACAGGTCTGGCCGGGCACGCCCGGCCTTCCCCGCGCGACGGTTGGAACGGCTTATACGTGGTCTCCCTGGTGCACCGGGCTTGTTGGCCACCATGCGCGACGGCGCGCTTGCGCACGCTCGCCGCGGGACACCAGCATCGGGGTGTCAGGACCGCACGACTTCGCCGTGCGCAACGAACCGTTCGTCGGCGCGACACAAAGCCACGCTGCGATTCCCTGCGCCCATCGCATCCCACCTCCCACGTCTCGTGACGGTCGCGACACGCCCCTCCAGCGGAAGCAGGACGGGATTGATATACGCCAATGCTGGAAAAAAGAAAAGAAGAAAAATTCTGTAAATCGGAAGTTGATCGGGTGGGTGCGGTCATACCCTGTCAGTCAGGCGGGTTGCTGGCGATCGAGCGCGAGCATTCATCGCATTAGTGTTCGGTTGTTTGCGCAACCGGAAGTAGCTTGCGCTAAAGCCGCTCCGGTCATGGTGGCTGCTTTGCCGCGGCTGTCATCAGGCTGGTGCTCGAGGCGGACTTGTCCGGCTCGCGCATTTGATTACTTTGATAGTGCACACAAGCGACCGTTGTTCTGGTCATATTGGACTACCGAAGCGACGCTATCCTTCCGAACAGGCCGGCCGAGGTCTCCTGGATTGAGGGGCGGCGTGGGATCTAGACAACCGAGTTCGCGGTGTCTATTTGCCGTTGTCCGGCCAAGGCGCGTCACTGTTCTTGATGCTGTCGCCAGCAGCTGATCCGCGCGGACCTCTGCGTCGGAGGATCGATGATCTCGCTCGGAGCCGAAGCCATGGATGCGACACGTATCTTCGTGGACAGCGAGTTCGCACGCCTGCGCACGGTGGTGCTCGCCGAATGCGAGTTTCGCGCGCCCGACGCCATGCCGCTGCCGGCAGATCTGGCATTCCTTCCGCAACAGGCGAGCGCCGCAGGATCTCAAACGCCTGGCCGCAGCTTGGCTGAGAGCCATCCCGATGTGCAGCGCGCTTGGGAAGCCGAGCGCGAGGCGCTCGCGGCGGTGCTGCGCCGGCATCAGGTCGAGGTGCTGCGACCGCGGAAGTTGAACGGGGCGGAGAAGGCCTTTGCCGGCGCCAGGGGCTACGCCAACTTCTTCACGCGCGATCCGTTCTTTACCATCGGACCTTTCCTGATCGAAGGCTCGCTGCGCTTTGTGTATCGCCGCATCGAAGTCCTGCCCGCCCGCGACCTGATCTTTGACTGGGCGATGCGGACTGGCTGCCTCTATGTCGCAGTCCCGCAGCCGGCGATCGCCGACGACGATGACGGCGGCGCCGGCCCGTTCCTGGAGGGCGGCGACATTCTGATCCTGGGGCGTCACGTCTTTGTCGGGCAATCGGGGCTGGCATCGAACGACGCTGGCATCCGATGGTTGGCCAATCTGCTGCGCCCGATGGGCTATACCGTGGAAGGCGTCAGGTTGCGGCCCGACGTGCTCCATCTCGATTGTGCGCTCAGCCTGGTCCGGCCGGGTGTGATGGTCGTCTGCGAGGACGCCTTCCTCGACGGCGTGCCCTCGGCGCTTGCGAACTGGACCCGCATCGCTGTCGGTCTCGATGAGGTGGCCCAATTGGCCGTGAACGGCCTGCCGGTGACGTCCGACATCTATATCACCGATCCTGCTTTTGCAGCGGTTGGCGAGGCGCTCGCCCGACATGGCGTCGCGGTCGAATATGTCGACTTCGCCATCTCCCGATCGATGGGCGGCGGATTTCGCTGCAGCACGCAGCCGCTGCTGCGGGCCGATTGACGCAACGCGTCAATGAGGCCGGCGCTCCTTCGAGACAAATGCATCATCGATGGAGCTCAGTTCCTTTCAATCAAGCAGCAACTCGTTGTCCATTACTGGACTGCACCCCTCAAGTGAGACACGATAATCTCGGTGACAGGCATTCCGAGGATGACCTGTGGCAGCAAGAGGGAAGAACCGTCGATTTCCGACGGCTTACAAGCTGAAGGCGATCAAGCGTGTCGAGCGAGGCGAAGGCGTTCTGCCTGTGGCTCGCGAGCTTGGGATATCGCGCAAGATCCTGCACGACTGGATCAAGGCCTGGAAGGCCCAAGGGCCCGACGGATTGAACCGCAGACCGGGGCCGAAGCCCGGCCCCCGGAAGCTCAAAGCTACAGCAACCTATGACGATAAGAGGTCTGCGCTGACGCGCGCAAATGCTCGTATCGCCGAGCTCGAACGGCTTGTCGGCCGTCAGCAGATGGATCTCGATTTTTTTCGGCAAGCCTTGCGCGCATTGGAGCGGCCGGCAGCGCAAGGCAAACCCGCACCCGCATCATCGAAGTCATCCAGGCCATGACATCAGAAGCAACGGAGTCCCACGCCGACGTGCAACGGCTCTGCAGTCTGGCAGGCCTGCCACGCGCGACCTATTACCGGCATCTCAACAAACTCAGTCGCGAGACGGCCGACTGCGAGCTGCGCGACCAGATCCAGCGCATTTGCCTCAAGCATCCATTCTACGGCTATCGGCGCGTGACGGCCACGATCCGACGCAAAGGCATGGTCGTCAATGCAAAGAAGGTGCTCAGGCTGATGCGCGAGGACAATCTTCTCGCACAGCGCAAGGCGCCATTCCTGAAGCCGCCGGCAGAGCGGCCAAGGGACATTGTCGTCGTCCCCAATCTCGTACGCGGCCTGGTGCCGTCCGCTCCTGACCAGATCTGGGTCGCGGACATCACCTATGTCCATCTCGCCACGACCTTCGCCTACCTCGCCGTCATCCTCGACGCTTTCTCGCGCAAGGCAGTCGGCTGGGCCTTCGACAACACGCTCGATGCCTCACTCGCGATTGCGGCTTTGGACAGGGCAATCGAGGCCCGCAAGCCGCAGCGCGGCAGCCTGATCCACCACTCCGATCGCGGCGTGCAATACGCCTCGATTGCCTATCGCCAGATCTTGGCGGATCGTGACATCACGATCAGCATGAGCAGGCCGGGCAACCCGTTCGACAACGCCAAAGCTGAAAGCTTCATGAAGACGCTCAAGGCCGAAGAGGTCAACGGCAAGACATTCTCCGACATCAGAGACGCGCGTCGCCGGATCGATAGCTTCATCGCGGACGTCTACAACTAAAGAACGCCTGCACTCGGCACTCGGCTATCGATCGCCTCTTGAGTTCGAAGCCGTGTTCGCGCAAAACAACGCACGATAACACGTCGTGGCAACCGCACTGTCACCGAGATTATCGTGTCTCACTTGAGGGGTGCAGTCCATTACCGTCACCGTAATTCGCGGAGCAGCTTCCGCTTCGGCTGCGCATGCGTCCATCTACGACGGCTCGGCGTCAGAGCCCTACGACCGCGGTGTCTCGTGCTCCCCCCGCGCATCGCCGCGAGACGATCGTGCCGGCCGACAAACTGTGTCGTGATCATGCTGGCCGTGCGGCAGGCGGCATCAAGTTTTTCTGATGGTTGCGATCAGCAATCGCGATTGGCATCCCAGGCAGCTTCTTTTTAGAACCTTTCTAATTTGAAGGAGAAGCCAGGATGTATCCACCCCACCACCGCCTGCGGCTGACATTGACCGCAGTAACCCTCGCCGGACTTGCGATCGTCGCGACCGGCGTCGGCTTGCGCGCGGAGACGCCGCCGCCGTCACCGGCCTATCTGCCGAGTGTCAGCGACCTGATGATCGCGACCATCCAGCCGCGCCACATCCGGCTGTGGATCGCCGCCCATAGCGGCAATTGGGCGTTCAGCGCCTATGAGCTCGGGAATCTCAAGGGCGCCTTGAACCGGGTCAGCCGTGCGCAGCCGCTGGTGGACGGCAATTCCTTCGCCGACATGACGACGGCGGTGACCCAACAGCCGTTCGAGGCGCTGGCGCAGGCGATCAAGCAGAAGGACATCGGTCGCTTCGAGCAGTCATATGCCGATCTCACGGCGGCCTGCAATTCCTGTCATCAGGCGCTGAACCGCGCCGCCGTCGTGATCAAGGTGCCACAAAGCGCGAGCGTTGCGGATCTGGACTTTGCGCCGGGCGCGGAGTGAGGCAAAGGAATTGAGCTCGGGCGCGCCGTCCGGTGGCGATGGGAGACGGCTTGATGAAGCTCTATTCGTTCTGGCGGTCGCTTGCGAGCTTCCGGGTGCGGATCGCGCTCAATCTGAAGGGCGTCGCCTACGAGCTCATCACGGTTGATGTCGACCGCCAGCAGCATCGGGAAGGCGCTTATGCGGCGGTCAATCCGCAGATGGCGCTGCCGTCGCTGGTGCTGGACGACGGCACGGTGCTCACGCAGTCGCTGGCGATCCTCGACTATCTCGACGAGGCCTGTCCCGGTCCGGCGCTGCTGCCGGCCGATCCCAAGGGGCGGGCGCGGGTGCGGGCGCTGGCGGCGATGATCGCGTGCGATGCGCATCCGCTGACGACGCCGCGGGTGCAGCGCTATCTCACCGAGGTGCTGCACCTCGACGATACGGCGCGCGCGGCCTGGCTCAGGTACTGGGCCGCGGAGATGCTCGGCGCGGTCGAGGCGCGGCTCGCGGGCGATGGCGCCACGGGGCGCTTCGCCCATGGCGATGCGCCGACCACCGCTGACATCTGCCTCGCCGGCCATGCGCTGTTCGCACGCAACCAGGGCCTCGATCTCGGCGGGGCGCCGACGGTGCAGCGCGTCGTCGAGGCCGCGATGGCGCTGCCCGCCTTCGCGGCCGCGCATCCGCTGGCGCAGCCGGATACGCCGGAGTCGCTGCGGCGCGCGCCCACTTCATCGTAGTCCGAGCGACGGCGCTATCGCGCCGGCTGTCCGCCGCTTTGCTTCATCCAGTCCTGAAACTGCTCGAACAGCACCTTGGCCTCATCATTGCTCAGGCGCCGGCCGCCGGTCGCGGTTCTCGCGCTCATCCACTCGTCGAACTGCTGCTTGACCGCGGCGGCCTCGGCCTCGGGCGGGCGGCTGCTCGCGAGCAGCTCCTCGGCGGCGCGGAAGCGGGTCCAGCCGGGCAGCGAGGAGGCGAGGTTGATCTCGTTCCATTTCGGGTGGAAGGGCGGCTGCTTGAACTGGTCGAACCGTTTGAACAGATACTCGACGAACCGTGAGACGCGGCGATAGCGCTCGGTCTCCGGCGACCAGTTGTACACCGCCAGCACCTGCGGCACGCCGATCGTCTCGACGGTCTCGCCCGGCTTGAGCAGGTTGGGGTAGTCCTGCGACGTCAGCTTGGTCGGCACGTAATAGTCCTGCAGGCTGCGCGCGAACGGAATCGGCAGGAAATGAAAGCCCGGCTCGGGCTTGAACTTGGCGAACAGGTCGGTCGGCTTGCCGGTGACGTGCACGACGCCGGCGATCTCGCCGCTGCGCATCTTCTCCAGCGCCACCGAATTGTTGATGAACACCTTCTCGGCGTTGATCTTGAGCCGGTCGAACACGATGCCGCCGGTCAGGTTGGCCGCGCTGCCCACCGTGTTGAACGAGACCTTCTTGCCGGCGAGGTCCTCCAGCGTCCTGATCTCGGGGCGGACATAGACATGCATCTCGTTGATGTAGAACGAGCAGATATAGCGGATGCGGTTCTTGATGTTGGCCAGCGTGCCGTTGCGCACGAACTCGTCGAGCACGTCGGCCGAGGTGATGGTGACGTCGACGCCGCGCAGATACAGCAGGTCCTCGATATTGCCGAGCGCGCCATAGGTCACCATCGGCAGCACGCGCAGGTTCGGCCGGTCGTCGAGCACCTTGGCCATCTCGGCGGCAAAGCGGATGTTGGTGCCCTCAAGCAGGCCGCCGGCGATGCCGACCGTCCATTCGTTGGATTCCTGCAGCTTGCCGCCTTCGCCGGCGGCTGCGGCCGTGGCCGATTTTGCCGGCTTCGCGGTCTGTGCCGCGGCCGGTAGCAGCGCGGTCGCCAGACTCAATCCCGCCGCAACGACGCAACTCAACCACGCGACCCGCATGCCCCAGATCCCCCATTGCCGGCCGCGCGACGATCGCGGCACGGTCGTTCTTCTGGTCGATTATGTCGTCGTTCCGCGAAGGCCGTCTACTACTCGCCGGTTGGTCGCTATTTGGCCGAGACAGCGGCGGCGCGTCGCCACTAAAAAGCCATCAACTTGACTGTGCCCTGGTTTCGCCAGCGAGAAGCATTGTTACATCGGGCTTGGCCGAAAGAGCACAGGCGGAACTAGTGCAGCTGTCGGTTGTGCCCGCGCGCCCCCCGGGAGGCTCGCTGGGAACCCGACGGACGCGCATTGATGCGGTCTGCGAACGATCTCTCTGCGGTGCGCGGCGAGAGCCGCACGGCCTATCAGCTGCCGGTTTTGGCGCAATAGTCCCGCCAGAACTGCCGATAGCCCGCCTCGACGCAGCGCGTGTAGTGGGCGACGTCGCCGGCGGGGGAGCGTGCGACCTTGCCGGGCAGCTCGGTGCGCAGCTGCGCCAACAGCTCGGGCTGCGCGGCAAAAGTCCTGGCGATGCGGATGTAGCCGTCGTCATCGTCGGCGACCCAATCGGACAGGCCGGCCGCGGTCAGGATGCCGCCCGCCGCCCGCGAGGCCGCGCCGGCGCCAAGCTTGGCGACGACCGGCACGCCCATGTAGAGCGCTTCGAACGTCGAGATGCCGCCATTCTGCGGGAACGGATCGAGCGCGATGTCGATGCGGTCGAACGATCGCAGATGCTCGCTGCGCGCGCTGGCGCCGAGGCAGAGGATGCGCGCTTCCTGGACGCCCTGCGTCACGAAGCGGCCGAGCAGGCCGTCGCGCACCAGGGGATCGTTGAGCGCGAGATGCTTGACGACGAGCTTGGCGTCCGGCACTTCGCCGAGCAGCCGCGCCCACAAGGCGATCGCCTCGTCGGAGATCTTGTCGATGCGATTGTAGACGCCGAAGGTGACGTGGCCATTCTGCAGCATCGGTGGCGGCGATGGCGGAATGTCGAGCAGGGGATCGATCGTGATCACCGACGGCAGGTCATGCACGCGCTCGGCGAAGAGCGGCCGGACGTTCGCGGGCACCGTGACGGGATCGGCGAAGAAATAGTCCATGGTCGCAAGCCCCGTGCCGGTGCCGCTGCCCCAGGCGGTGACCTGGATCGGCGCCGGCTTGCGCGCGAACACCGGCATCCGCGTGCCCGTGGTGTAGCCGGAGAGATCGACCAGGATGTCGACGCCGTCCGCCTGGATGCGGTCGGCAAGCTCGTCGTCCGATAGGTTGGCCGCCTGGACCCAGACGTCGGCTATGGACTGGAAGGTCGCCGTCAAGGCGTCGTGGCGCGGTGATGACGAGTAGCAGTTGACCTGCACCTGCGTCTTGTCATGCCCGCGCAGCACCGGCAGGAAGGCGAAGGCGGCCGAGTGCGTGCGGAAGTCGGCCGAGACGTAGCCAACAACGATGCGCCGCTCGGGATCAAGCGCGCGCGCGGCAAGCTTGCGGCGCGGGAATTTCGAGCCGACCGCCACCCACCAATAATAACGCGCCGCCTGCTGGACCGCGAAGTCGGCGCCGGAGAGGAAGTCGAGATAGAAGATCTTCTTGGTGATGGCCTCGTCATAGTCCGGCTGCACCGCGAGCGCCTGATCGAAGCGCGCGATCGCGCCTTCGATGTCGCCAAGCCGTCCCTGGCAGGCGCCGAGCAAGGTCAGCGCCACTTGGGCGGTCGGGTTCTGGTCGAGCACGCGCTTGCAGGCCGCCATCGCCTGCGCGATGTTGCCGTTGAGCATCGCGATCTGCGCCTTGCCCTGCCAGCCCACCTGCAGCCCGGGATCGAGCGCGACCGCGGCGTCGAACTCGGCTTCGGCTTCGGCATTGCGCCCGCTCAGCATGAACAGCCGGCCGCGATGCGCCAGCAGCTCGGCATTGCTCGGCCGCACCGAGCGGGCCGTGTTGAAGGTCGCTTCCGCCAGCTCGAAATGATGCAGTTCGAGATGCGCGAGTCCCTTGTTGACCAGCGCTTCGAAATGAGCCGGGTTGAAACTCAAGGCGCGTTCGGCGCTGGCTGCGGCGGCGTCCCAGCGTCGCAGCATCAACTCGGCGACGCTGCGGTTGCACCAGGAATCGACATCGTCAGGCTTGAGCTGGAGGGCGCGGGTCGCGGCGTTGAGGGCGGCCTCGCCCTGCTTCAGCCGCAGCAAGGCGATCGCCAGATTGCGCCACGTGATCGGCGCGTTCGGCCGCAGCGCCAGCGATCGCTCCAGCGCGGCGCGCGCCTCCTCGTAACGCTCGCAATTGACCAGCGCCCAGCCGAGATTGGACTGCGCATCGGCCGAATTGGGCTCCAGCGCAACAGCCTGCGTCAAGAAGCCCGTGGCCTCGACGAAACGCGAACTGGTGACGAGCGAGACGCCGAGCAGATGCATGGCGTCGAAGCAGCTCGGCACCTCCTGCAGCAGCGCCGCGCAGATCGCCTGCGTCTCCGCCTGCCGTCCGGCGCGATAGGCCGTGTACGCCGCCGTCAGCTGCGTCTCGATCAGCTTCTTTTGCTTCTTTTCCTGCCGGGCCTTCTGGAAGGCGCGCGAACCAACGGTGCTCAAGGCTTTTCTCCGGGCGAACTGTGCGGTGGCGCGTTCGAACGGGCCTGGCGCCGCGCTCGGCGGAGCGCCCCGCCGGGGGCCGCAGGTCGGGCCGATTGCGCCGTCGTGCCGGCAGCCGCGACGGGCGGGGCACGCCGGAAAGATGATCCGGCGGCCCGCCACGCGCAGCGCGACGCGGCAAAGCTTGCCCGCCTCATGGTTAGCAAAGCGTTAACGCGGCCGGCGGGGCGAGCGCGGAGGCGGGGAATGGCCGGCAAAGGGGCTGCGCCCTCGCGCAGGGGCCGCAGAGTCCCCGGACTTTGACGGGTCAACGCCGCTTGTCCTACTTCCCCTTCTCGATCTTGGTCACCGTGTAGCCGGAGGGCTCCTCGATGGCCTCGAACTTCACCTTGTCGCCGGCCTTGAGGCCCTTGAGCATCGCGGCGTCCTTGACGCGGTAGACCATGGTCATGGCCTCGTCCATGCCGAGGCTTTTGGCTGGGCCGTGATGCAGGGTGATCTTGGCGTTGGCTTCGTCGACCTTCTTGACGTCGCCGCTGATGGCATCGGCGGCGAGCGCGGGGGTAAGAAGCGCGAGAGCAAGGGCGGCGGCGGTGGTGAGCTGAGTGAACGTCTTCATCGTGTCGTCTCTTCTGCTGGTGTTGGGTCTGAATGCGTAAGGCGGATCAGCGCAGCGTGATCCGCCGATGGGTCTGAGATCCGCGGCGATGGCGGATCACGCAAACGCTGATCCGCCCCAGGGGCTGGCGCGTGAGGCGCCGTCACTTGACGCTGACATGACCGGTCATGCCGTAGTCGCGATGGTCGGGGATCAGGCAGGAATATTCGAACGTCCCGGCCTTGGTGAAGCGCCACAGCAGCTCGGTGGTCTTGCCCGGTGCGAGCCGGGCGCCGTTCGGTTCGGCGTGCTCCATGTGGGGATGCTTCCTCATGACGGCGGCGTGTTTCAGATTCTCAGGCTTGGTGGCGAGCAGGAATTCATGGTCCTCCTTGCCGGTGTTGCGCAGCATGAAGCGGATCTGCTCGCCGCGCTTCACGTCGATGCGCGCCGGAGTGAACTCCATCTCGCTCAAGAGCACCTCGACGGTGCGTGACGGCAGTTTGGGGTCACCCGGCTCGCCAGCCGAATAGCCCGGTGCGCCGTGCTGCTCGTGGCCGCGCGCCGGCGCGGCTGCAATCATCGCGGCGGCGATTGCGGCGCTGATCATGATGGGGGTCTTCATCTGTCTCTCCTGGTGATCATCTGGTGGGTTGGTCATGGACGGGCGGATTTCGGCGTTGCGGCCGCGGCGCTGCCGGCGCGCCGGACCGGCTCCGGCGCGCTCGCGACCTCATAGGCGACGCTGCCTTGCGGAAACTGATAGGGGCCGGGATCGCGATAGTCGTCGCGCGCGAGGCCCTCGCGCACCTTGAGCGTGGTGAACATGCCGCCCATCTCGATCGGGCCGAACTGACCGGTGCCGGTCATCATCGGCAGCGTGTTGTCGGGCGCCGGCATCTCCATGGTGCCCATCGCCATGCCGGTTTGGCCCATCACCATGCCCTCGGGCGCGAGCTTGCCGACGGCGGCGGCCAACTCCTTGCGCGACACGCCGATCAGGTTGCGCATGTCGTGGCCCATCGCATTCATCGTGTGATGCGATTTGTGGCAGTGGAACGCCCAGTCGCCGGGATTGTCGGCGACAAAGTCGAACACGCGCACGGCGCCGACCGGCACGTCGGTGGTGGTCTCCGGGAATTGCGCCGTGTCCGGCAGCCAGCCGCCGTCGGTGCCGATCACCTTGAACTTGTGGCCGTGTAGATGGATCGGATGGTTGGTCATGGTGAGATTGCCGATGCGGATGCGCACCTTGTCGCCGAGCCGCACCGGCAGCGGATCAATGCCGGGGAAGACGCGGGCGTTCCAGGTCCACATGTTGAAGTCGGTCATCTCATTGACCTTCGGCAGATAGCTGCCGGGCTCGATGCGATAGGTCGACATCACGAACACGAAGTCGCGGTCGACCGGCGGCGGCGCGGAGCCGCGCGGATGCACGACGATCATGCCCATCATGCCCATCGCCATCTGCACCATCTCGTCGGCATGCGGGTGATACATGAAGGTGCCGGCATGCTTCATCTCGAACTCGTAGACGAAGGTCTTGCCCGGCCTGATGTGCGGCTGGGTCAGGCCGCCGACGCCGTCCATGCCACAGGGCAGGATCACGCCGTGCCAGTGCACGGTGGTGTATTCCGGCAGTTTGTTCGTGACGAAGATCCGCACCCTGTCGCCCTCGACCGCCTCGATGGTCGGTCCCGGCGACTGGCCGTTATAGCCCCACAGATGCGTGGTCATGCCCGGTGCGAATTCGCGCGTCACCGGCTCGGCGACGAGATGGAATTCCTTCCAGTCGCCGTTCATGCGGAACGGCAGCGACCAGCCGTTGAGCGTGACCACCGGCTGATAGTCCGGTCCGGCGGACGGATGCAGCGGCGGCTGCATCACGGTCTTGTCCATGGTCGGTGCTTCGGGAATGGCGGCTGCCTGGACGCGGCCGGAGACGGCGGAGGCGCCGGCGAGCGCCGCGGAGCCGAGCAGGGTTCGGCGTGACAACATCGGGGCTCTCCTCTCAGTCGTTGCTTGGCGCGAGCGCGCCCGCGGTCTGCTGCGTGATGTCCTCGCCGCTGGCAACGCCGCCATTGACGGCAGCCGACAGCTCGGCCTCGGCGAGGAAGAAGTCTCTGACGGCGTCGATCGCGGCGCGGCGCGAGGCCAGGCGCTGCCGCGCCTCGGCCAGCAGCGCGAAGATGTCGGCCTGCATGCTGGAATAGCGCAGCTGCATCTCATCGCTGATGATCTGGCGCAGCGGCAGCACCTCGCGGGCATAATGGCCGGCGATGTCGTAGGCCGCGCGATAGCTGCGATAGGCATCGCGCGCCTCGGAGCGCACCGTGACGGCGCGCTCGGTGAGGCGGTTGAAGGCGATGTTGTAGGTCTCGGCCGCCTGCCGAGCGCGGACCTCACCGCCGTCGAAGATCGGAATCTGGAACTGCACATCATAGCCGCGCTCACGGATGCCGCGGCCGTCGGGCTCGATAGTCTTCCGATCGAGGCCGGCAAGGTCGAGCAGCGTCACGAAGCGCGTCGCCTCGGTGAGCTGCAGCGAGGTCGCGAGTGCCGTGAGTTCCAGGCGGGCGATCTGCAGATCGATGCGATGCGCCACGGCGTCGCGCTCGACGAAGGGCTGGGTCAGCGGCCGGCGCGGCAGGTTGGGCAACCGATCCGGCAGGCGGAAGCCCAGGTCGTCGCCCCACAGGCCCATCAGCCGGATCAGGCGCTCGCGCCCGCTTGCCGCGATGCGGCGGGCGGTGGCGAGCTCGGCCGTCGTCTCGGCATAGAACACCTGCTCGCGCGCCTGATCGAGCCGGTTGAGCGCGCCGGTCTCGCCGAGTTTCTGGGCGAGCTTCGCGGTGGCCTCGGCGGCCGATTGCGCCTCGCCGAGCAGCGCCACCAGTTCGTTCGCAGCCACCACGCGCACATGCGCGCGGCGGACGTCGGCGGCCAGCCGCAAGGTGCTCAGTGCGGCCTTCAACTGCGCCTGCCGGAAGCGCTCGCGCGCGATCTCCGAGCGCAGCGGCAGAGTGGCGAGCGCCAGAATGTCGCCGGCGACCTGCCGCTCGGCCTCCAGCGCGCCATCGCCGCTGATGCGCATCAGCGAGAAGGTCGGGTTCGGCGGCAGGCTGGCCTCGATCGTATCAGCCTCGCTGAGCGCCAATTGATGATAGGCCGCCTGCAGGCCCTTGTTGTTGAACAGCGCGACCTGCACGGCGGCGTCTGCCGACAGCGGCCGCGACAGCAGCCGGCGCGTGGCATCGCGCAGGCGCGCGGCATCGTCATCGGTTCTGACCGCGGCGACCTCCTTGCCGGTGGTGCGGCCGGTGATGTCGGCCACGACGCCGATGCCGCCGTCGGGCGAGAACGAGGCGCAGCCGGCAAGCCCAAATGCTGCGACGACAAGTGCCGCGACGCGCGGCGCGAGCTTGATGATCCCTTGCATCACAGGGCTCCTAGCGGGCCGGTTCGGAGCGCGGTGCGCGCGCGCCGTCAGGCTCTCCCCAGGCGGCGGGTGCGGTGGGGCGCACGGGCGTGTAGGGCGCGATGACCGCGGAGATGCGCGCCGGCGCCACGTGGGCTGCGGGATCAGCCGGATCGGGACCGGCGAACGCGACGGTGCGCGGCTGGCAGCCGGCGAGGCTCACAGCGGTGAGCAGCGCGCATGCACCGGAGACAATGAGATATGGCAGGCCGCGCCGCGCCGGACATGCGGCAGCGGGCGTCGCCTGGGATTGCGACAACATGATCTGTCCTTTGGTCGGTCGATGATCAGCGACCGCGCGCAGTTGCGCGCTGGCCGGCGTCGTTCGTTCAGACCAGGACGATGGGGGGACGATCGAGCCGCGGCGGCGTGCGCCCGGGCAGGCTGGTCTCGTGCGCAGCTTCGCTGGCCGAGGCGAGGGGAGCACGCAGGGTCACAACTGGCAGCGCGGCGGCGAGGCCGACCGCGCACATCATGGCGCAGCAGGGGCCGGACATCTTGCCGTGATCGTGGTGGGACGGCGCGCGCGGCGGATCCTGCTGCGGCTGCAGGCCGGCATCCGCGATCTGGTGATCATGATGATGCGCATGCGCGGCATGCCGCGGCATCGCGCCATCGTCCAACGCCTGTTCGGCCGGATGATGAGAGACCGCGACGGCAGCCATGCCGTCATCGAAGCAAGGCGCCGCGCTGCGGGCAAATGCGAGCGCCACGCCCGGGCTGAGCACGCAGAACAGGTAGGCGAGGACGAGCAGCCGTCCCGCCGAAACCCGCAACTTTCGTGTCAATCCCAGCGACATGCGCGCGCAAATCTCTCCGTATCGGTCGGCACTCTAGCGCAGCAGGCGCGTCGCCGCAAAGAGGGTTGCGGAAGCAACATTGTGCCAAGTCTGTTGCGCTGCTTCTGCATGGCCAATGCTGCAGCAATGTGACTTGACCGGATGCGATGCGGCGTCGAAGTTGCCGATATCGTGCACGTACCAGCCACAAGATTCGAGGAAGCGTCCCATTTCGTTCCGGATTCGCGCCAGGCCTGGGCGCGGCTGGTGCTGGCGCTCGTGATCGGATCGATTGGCGGTGCGGGGATGTGGACCGTCGTCGTCGTGCTGCCGACGGTGCAGGCGGAGTTCGCCGCCAGCCGCGGCGCGGTCTCGCTGGCCTATACGCTCACGATGTTCGGCTTCGGTCTCGGCGGCGTCATCGTCGGCCGCATCACCGATCGTTTCGGCATTGTCACCGCCATGGCCCTGAGCATTGCCTGCACCGCGGCAGCCTATCTGCTCGCTGGCGCCTCGGTGACCCTGTGGCAGTTCCAGGCGGTGTATTTCCTGGTCGGGCTCGGCTCGTCCGTGACCTTCGCGCCTTTGATGGCCGAGGCCTCGCATTGGTTTGTGCGCTATCGCGGGCTCGCCGTCACCATCGTCGCCTCCGGCAATTATGTCGCCGGCACGATCTGGCCGCCGCTGGTGAATTGGGGCGTGCAGCAGATCGGCTGGCGCGCCAGCCACGTCGCGCTCGGGATTTTCAGTGCGGTGACGATGAGCGCGCTGCTGCTACTGTTGCGCGCCCGCATGGGCGGCACCGGCGCGCAGGATCATGCGCATGCCGCGCCGCCGCAGCTCGCGCTGCCGATTTCCACCAATGCGCTGACCGTGCTGCTCAGCGTCGCTGCGATCGCCTGCTGCGTCGCCATGGCGATGCCGCAGGTCCATATCGTCGCCTATTGCGGCGATCTCGGCTATGGCGTCGCTGCCGGCGCCCAGATGCTGTCGCTGATGATGGCGCTCGGCATCCTCAGCCGCATCGGCTCGGGCTTTCTCGCCGACCGCGTCGGCGGCATGCGCACCTTGCTGATCGGCTCGCTGGCGCAGGGCTTCGCGCTGCTGTTCTATCTGTTCTTCGACGGCCTCACTTCGCTGTATCTGATCTCCGGGATGTTCGGCCTGTTCCAGGGCGGCATCGTGCCGAGCTATGCGATCATCGTGCGCGAGGCGATGCCGGCGCGCGAGGCCGCCACCCGCGTGGGCATCATCATCTTCGCCTCGGTGTTCGGGATGTCGTTCGGCGGCTGGGTTTCCGGCGTGATCTTCGACGCCACCGGCTCCTATGCCGCGGCCTTCGCCAATGGGCTCGGCTGGAATGCGCTCAATCTGGCCATCGTGGTCACGCTGCTGATCCTGGCGCGGCGGCAACACTCGTTCGCGGCTTGAGCCCAGACCTGAACCGAAAGCGTTGCGTGACGGCAACAGTCGGATCCTGATCGGCGGGTCATATGCACGCCGTCATACAAAATCCCGGCGCGCGCCGCAAATCCATCGCATCCCAACCAGCAACTACCAACTCGATCGAGGCTGCTCGAGGCCATGAGCGCTCGTGGGACTCGCATCGCGAGGGGGAATGTTGCGTGGTCCCACCCGGGGCCGCGGATGCCCATCGCTTGCCCGAAGCGCAAGGAGGCGTCGAGGTGAAGGCTGCGGACCGGTCGAGATCGCTGTGGCGGCATCGCGATGGTGAAGGACGATGCGCATCACCGATCCTGCCCCAAGGCGTTTGGAAGCTGCTGCCCGCAGTGATCGTCAGCCTCCTGCTCGCCGGTGCGGCTTCGGCGCAGGCGCCTCCACCCCAACGCCCCGCGCCGACCCGCTCCATCATCGTGCCGGTGGCGCCTGCGCCGGCCAAGCCGAATGCTGCGCCAGTGATCCCGGCCCCGCCACGTCCGGCCGGATTGCCGGCCTCATTGTCGCCGGCGCCAGGCAGCGGACCCGATGTGTGGCGGCTGCCGAACCCGAACGACGTCAACGACGGCACGGTCACGATCATCACGGCGCCGGCTGGCGGGGCGACCTCGGTGTTCGGCTCGGACATGGCGCGCGTGCTCGACGATCAGTCCAACATTCGTGTGCTGCCGGTGCTCGGCAAGGGGCCAGTCCGCAATGTCTCCGACATCCTGTTCCTCAAGAGCATCGACATGGGCGCGGTCGCCGCCGACGTGCCCGAGTTCTATCGCCTGCAATACGGCATCCCGGACATCACGTCGCAGCTGCGCTACGTCGCCCGGCTCTATTATAATGAAGTCCATGTCATCGCGCGGTCCTCGATCCGCTCGATCTTCGATCTCAACGGCAAGCGGGTCATTGCGCCGACCGATGTCGGGTTCTATTCGGCGCGCGTGATCTTCAACCGGCTCGGCATGACCGCATCGTTCGACTATTCGACCGACGATGCGAAATCGATCCAGAAGCTGATCGACGGCGAAGCCGATGCCTACATCGTCTCGACCGGCAAAGTGTTCCAGCTCGCGCGCAACATCCGCAACGACAATCGCGCGCTGCATCTGGTGGCCATCCCCTACGACCGCCGGCTGCAGGATCTCTATCTGCCGACCACGCTGTCGTCGGAGGAATATCCCAACCTGCTCGGGTCTGGCGAGACGATCGAGACCGTAGCGATCGGCATGCTGCTCGTCAGCTACAATTGGCCCGAGAATACCGAGCGCTACCGCAAGGTGGCGCGCTTCGTCGATGCGTTCTTCGCGAACTACGACGAGTTCATGAAGCCGCCGCGGCATCCGAAATGGAAGGAGTCGAGCATCGTCGCCGCTGTTCCCGGCTGGAAGCGCTTCAAGGCGGCGGACGAGTGGCTGGTCGCCCGCAACATGGCGCCGCGGCCGCATGTCGCCGATGTCCAGCAGCGGCAATTCGAGGATTTCGTGCGCCAGAGCGGCGGCCAGGTGTCGAACGATCCGGCCGAGCGCAGCGCGCTGTTTCGGCAGTTCCTGCAATGGCGCCAGCAGCATGGCGGCCCGCCGACGCCGACGCGCTGAATGCGCTGCGCGATCAGACCGACTGGCCTGTCTTCAGCAGCGAGCAGCCGGTGATCTTGAGGCTGCCATCGGGCTGCGCTTGCAGCGTGTACAGCGCTTCCCAGGCCTCGCCATTGGCGTCGACGATGTGAACCCGCTGCACGATGGTGCCGTCCTGCGCCTGTGATGGACCGAATTCGAAGCTGCGGTGCCGGTAGACCGGTGCATAGCCTTCGCGCACCATCGCCATGAAGATCTCGATGCTGGGGAAGAGCGCCTGGATCTCCGGTGCCGCCTGGGCATAGGCGGTCGCGCCGTCATCGTGCGCCAGCGCCTGCTCCTGGGCGCGGATCACTCCCTGCGCGGCGTCGACCTCATTGCCGGCAAAGGCGGGCGTCCGCAGCAGGCAGAGACCGAAGACGAGCCATGCTGAAACTCTCATCGCGCTTGCTCCAAAGCCGCAGTCATGACAGAGCCAGATCGCGCGGCGTGGGCGGCCCGTCACGATCTCGGTCGGGGCTGTGGCCGCCCGGGCCGTCCGATCTTGCCTCTTACGGCCCAAATCATGCATCCAGGATCGCGAACAGAGCAAGGCAGCATGACGGATTTTTCCCACACACGATCGCTTTTCAAGATACCTGACGGCATCATCTATCTCGACGGCAATTCGCTCGGAGCGCTGCCGTCCGCGGTGCCCGCGCGCGTCGCCGGCATGATCGAGGCGGAGTGGGGGCAGGAGCTGATCCGCGGCTGGAACAGTGCCGGCTGGATGGTGCAGCCGCGCCGCGTCGGCGATCGCATCGCCCGGCTGATTGGCGCTGTGCCCGGCACGGTCGTGATGGGCGATACGCTCTCGATCAAGGTGTATCAGGCGCTCGCCGCGGCGCTCTCGCTCAATCCGAGCCGGCGCGTGATCCTGTCCGACAGCGGCAATTTCCCGTCCGATCTCTACATGGCGCAGGGGCTGGTCCGTATGCTCGGCGACCGTGCCACCTTGAAGGTGGTCGACCCCGAGCAGGTCGAGGGCGCGATCGACGACAGCGTTGCCGTGCTGATGCTGACCGAGGTGGACTACCGCACCGGCCGGATGCACGACATGGTCGCGCTGACGCAGAAGGCGCATGCTGTTGGCGCGCTCACGGTGTGGGATCTCGCGCATTCCGCCGGCGCGGTGCCGGTGGATCTCGCTGGCGCGGATGCGGACTTCGCCGTCGGCTGCACCTACAAATATCTCAATGGCGGTCCCGGCGCGCCAGCCTTCATCTATGTCGCGCCGCGCCACGCCGAGATCGCGCCGCCGGCGCTGTCGGGCTGGATGGGCCATGAGGCGCCGTTCGCCTTCGATCTCGATTATCGCCCGGGCGGCGGTATCGAGCGCATGCGCATCGGCACGCCGCCGATCATCGCGCTCGCCGCTCTCGACGCCGCGCTCGACGCCTGGGACAGCGTGTCGATGCAGGACGTGCGCAAGGCCTCGATCGCGCTCTCCGAGCTGTTCATCGCCGAGGTCGAGGCGCGCTGTCCGTCGCTGACCTTGGCGTCGCCGCGTGATCCCGCGCGGCGCGGCAGCCAGGTGTCGTTCCGTCATCCCGACGGCTATGCGATCATGCGGGCGCTGATCGCGCGCGGCGTCATCGGCGACTTTCGCGCGCCGGACGCGCTGCGCTTCGGCTTCACGCCGCTCTATATTGGCGAGGCCGAGGTGCGCGGCGCCGTCGACATCCTCGCGGAGGTGCTCGCCAACAGGCTGTGGGACAAGCCTGAGTATCGCCAGAAGGAGCTCGTGACGTGAGCAACGCCCCCTACGATCCCGCCACCGAAGGCGCGCGGATGAACTTCAAGGGACGCATGTCCTATGGCGATTATCTGATGCTCGATCGCCTGCTCGACGCGCAGGCGCCGCTGTCGTCGGCACATGACGAGCTGCTGTTCATCATCCAGCACCAGACCTCCGAATTGTGGATGAAGCTCGCGATCCACGAGATCAAGGCAGCGATGGCGGCGATCGCCAAAGACGACGTGCAGCCGGCGTTCAAGATGCTGGCGCGGGTGTCGCGCATCTTCGAGCAGCTCAACGGCGCCTGGGACGTGCTGCGCACGATGACGCCCAGCGAGTATACGCTGTTCCGCGACAAGCTCGGCGAGTCCTCCGGCTTTCAGTCGTTCCAGTATCGCTCGATCGAATTCCTGCTCGGCAACCGCAATCTGGCGATGCTGCGTCCGCACGCGCATCACCCCGAGCTGACCGCCGAACTGGAAGCGATCCTCGCCCAACCGAGCCTGTATGATGAAGCGCTGCGGCTCCTGGCGCGGCGCGGCTTCTTCATCGGCGCCGATGCGCAGCGCACGGACTGGCGCGGCACGCGAGCTGAGAGCCCGGAGGTGGCGGCGGCCTGGACCAGCGTCTATCGCGATCCGCAGCGGCATTGGGAGCTGTACGAGCTCGCCGAGAAGCTGGTCGATTTCGAGGATTATTTCCGCCGCTGGCGCTTCAACCACGTCACCACGGTGGAGCGCATCATCGGCTTCAAGACCGGCACCGGCGGCACCAGCGGTGTGAACTATCTGCGCAAGATGCTGGAGATCGTGTTGTTCCCCGAACTCTGGAAGCTGCGCACCGGGCTATAAGGCCGCGCGCTCATTCGATCAGGAGATTTCGATGCTGTATGCCATCAAGGACTGGGACAACGCCTATGCCAATGGTCCGAACATCGCCGGCGGCGAGCGCTGGCCCGGCTTGTGGGTCGCGCCGGCTGACGCCTATCGCAAAGAGCTCGCGGGGCAGGGCCGGGCGAAGCTCGACATCGCCTATGGTGCGCATGACCGCCAGCGCCTCGACCTCTTCCTGCCTGAGACCGCGCCGAAAGGGCTCGTCATGTTCGTGCATGGCGGCTATTGGATGCGGCTCGACAAGAGTTTCTGGTCGCATCTGGCGCGCGGAGGCAACGCGCGCGGCTTTGCCGTGGCGATGCCGTCCTACCGGCTCTGCCCCGAGGTCGGCCTCGCCGACATCTCTTCCGATGTCGCGCAGGCGATCGCGCGGGCCATGGACGAGATCGCTGGTCCGGTGGCGCTGACCGGCCATTCCGCCGGCGGCCATCTCGTCAGCCGCATGATCTGCCGCGGCGCGCCGCTGCCGCCCGAGCGGCAGGCGCGCATCACCAGCGTCGTCTCGATCTCCGGCCTGCACGATCTGCGCCCGCTGCAGCGGACGGCGATGAACGAGACCTTGCACATCGACGACGCAACGGCGCTGCGCGAGAGCCCGGCGCTGCTGGCGCCGATCGATGGCGCCCGCGTCACCGCCTGGGTCGGCGGCGCCGAGCGCAACGAATTCCGCCGCCAGGCCCAACTGCTCGCCAACATCTGGACCGGGCTGGGTGCGTCCACCGCCTATGTCGAGGCGCCGGACCGGCACCATTTCGACGTGATCGACGAGCTGGCGGATGCGGAGAGCGGGCTGGTAAAGGCTCTGGTGGGGTAGTGCCGAGAGTTGGAGCCGGAGAACTCGCGGCTTGCTCAGTGCACCTCGCCCCGGGCTCCGTTCATAAATTCTGCGGCGACGGCGCACCGATCTCATCTCCCCTCCCCCTTGCGGGGAGGGCTATCGCATGGGGGCGTCTACGTATTGTACTCGTCCGTTCTAGGTCGTCATGGCCGGGCTCGTCCCGGCCATCCACGTCGTCCGGCGTCCTCGGAACTACGTGGATGCCCGGCAGAAGCCCGGGCATGACGGAGTAACTGCCAGGCGTCCCTGTTGCGATTGCCGCATTTCTTCAAATGCAATCGCCCTCCCGCAAGGGGAGGAGAACGTACCGCCAGCGCGATGATATCTCTAATCTGACGGATCGTTGCCTCACCCCTCCGCCACCGCATCGCCCCAGGCATGTGCGATCTCCGTGGCGCCGCTGTTCAAATTGCCCTCGCGCAGCACGACGCTGGGGCAGGCGAATTTCATCGGCATGGTCTGCACTGGCGCCGGCACGGTCTCGAACTTTGCCGCGAGCGCGTTCATGACCTCGGCCGGCAGCCGCGTATCGGCACCCACCACGTCGCCCTCGCTGGCGTCGATGCGGGGCTGGTGGATCGCGGCGTCCAGGTCCATGCCGTAATCCATCACGAAGGACAGCATCTGCGCGACTGCGGGCAGGATGCGGCGGCCGCCGGAGGCGCCGAGCGCGAGGCGCTTTCCATCCGCCGCCTGTGCCACGACCGGCGTGTAGTTGGTGAGGCAGCGCTTGCCCGGCGCCAGCGAGTTGGTCGTGCCGGGCGTCGGATCGAACCACATGATGCCGTTGTTCATCATGATGCCGCTCTGCGGCGCCTGGAATTTCGAGCCGAAGCCCGACAGCAAGGTCTGGGTGACCGCCGCCATGTTACCGTCGCGATCGACCACCGAATAATGCGTGGTGCAGGCCGGGGCGAGATATTCCGCGCCGAGCGCGCGCTTGCCGGGCGCATCGCCCATGTCGTTGAGGCGCTCGCGATAGGCCGATTGCAGCGCCTGCGCATAGGCGATGAAGGCGCTGGCGTCAGGCGCCTGGCTTGACGCGGCGATGTTGGCCTGTATCAGCCGCAAAGCGTGCGCCAGCGTGGGTCCAGCGGTCAGTTCCGGCGTCGCGAACACGGTGCCGCCGCGATAGGGGATGCGCAGCGGCTCGCGGACATGCGCCGCGAAGGCGGCGAGATCCTCGACCGACAACGCGCCGCCGGCAGCCTGGATGTCGCGCGTCAGCGAGCGGGCGATGTCGCCCTGATAGAAATCGCGCGCGCCGGCGCTGGCAAGATGCGCAAGCGTCGCCTTCAACTGCTCCTGCGGCAACCGCGTGACCGCCTTGGCGCCCCATTGCGGGTTCGGTGGCAGGCCGTCCTTGAGATAGGCCGCGGCGCTGGCGGGATAGCGGCGCAGATCGGCGGCGCAGCTCGAGATCATCACGGTGGTCCACCAATCCACCAGCAGGCCTTCGGCGGCGAGCTTGACGCTCGGCGTGACGAGGTCCTGCCAGGGCAGCCTGGCATAGCGGCGGTGCGCCGCCTCCATGCCGGCGACCACGCCGGGCACGGCGACCGCGCCGGGGCCGTGCAGGTTGCGATCGTTCTTGACGCGGGGCCACGGGAAGAGGTCAGCCGCGACACTGCCGTCATTGGCCAGCGGATAGTCCGCCACGCGCAGACTGTCGGGCGCGCGCATGCCGTAGTCGATCACCTCGACGCGGTTCTCCTTGGCGCGGTACAGCACCATCGCGCCGCCGCCGCCGAGACCGCTCATCCAGGGCTCCAGCACGCCGAGCGCAAAGCCGGTCGCGACGACCGCGTCGATGCAGTCGCCGCCGGCGCCCAGCACCTCGGCGCCCACCTCAGCCGCCCGCCGTGACTGCGCCGCGACGATGCCGCCTTTGCTCGTCACCGCCGGCTTGCGGATCTCTTGACGATTGGAAAACTGGTTCGGCATGGCACTCCCCCTCGATCCGCCTTATTCGTCGGCGAATTGACACCGGTTGGTGCCGGCACACAATCGGCAGCAGCGGAAGGCTCCCCAGCCCGGATCGAATGACAGCTGGCCGCGTTGAGGAGATGTTTACCAATGGGTATTATGGTCTGCGGCAGACCAGATCGATCTCGATCAGCGCGTCATAGGCAAGGCCGGTGACGCCGACGCAGGTGCGGGCCGGCAGCCGGTCCGGCGGGAAGAATGAACGGTAGGTTTCATTCATTGCCGCATAATCGCGCTTGAACTCGGTCAAGTAAATCCGAGACATCACAATATGTTCGAGGCCGAGGTTAAGACCTTGGAGGATGTCCTTCAAGTTCTGCATCACCGCCTTCGTCTGTTGGACGATCCCCTCCGGCAGTGCGCCAGGCGCCTCCGGTGAGTCCGGCATCTGGCCGGTGACGAATACGAAGCCGTCGGTCTCGACCGCGTGACTGAACGGCGCCACCGGCTTCGTCGCGCCTGTGATCATGTGGAATTGCATGGGGGTGTCCTCTTCGTAGGGGGCTCGCTGGAAAAACAACAACGGTCGTCATTGCGAGGAGCGAAGCGACGAAGCAATCCAGAGCCGCGCGTGACGCCCTGGATTGCTTCGCTTCGCTCGCAATGACGGAGATCTGAGAAGCAGCTGCGGTTCAATCCGCATCCTCGAACAGCCGCTTGCTCAGGATCGCGTGCACGCCCCAATTGCCGTCGACCACTTGCGTCACGCCGAAGTCGACGGCCGCCGACATCAGCGCGATCGCCTCGTCCTCGCTGAGGCCTTTGATGTGCATCAGGAAGCGGCGCATCTTGCGGAACGCATCCTTCATCGCGAGGTCGAGCGAGGATGTCGCGTAGACCTCGCTCTGGCCCTGCGCGCCGAACTCGGCGAGATAGTTCGGATGACTGAAGCCGGTCAGCACCCAATCGGTCGCGGTCTCGATCAGCGGATAGGTGAGGTCGGCGAAGGGCTGTCCGGCGAGCTGGGTCTTCTTGTGGAGGATCACCTGGAAGGTGCCGGTCATCGAGCATTCGATCGCGGTGCCGGACAATTCGCCGTCGCCCTGCGTGGCGTGAGGATCGCCGACGGAGAGCAGCGCGCCGGGAACGGCGACCGGCAGATACACGGTCGCTCCCTTGCCGATGCGCCAATTGTCGAGATTGCCGCCGAAATAGGATGGCGGGACCGAATCGACGAAATCGGCTTCGCGCGGTGCCACCGCGATGACGCCGAAATGCGGCCGCAGCGGAATGCGGATGTTGTCGAGCACGCCATGGCGGCGCTTGACGCTGTCAGCGGCCACCGGGACGCCGGGATAATCATAGGTCGCGTGCACGATCCCGGCCGGATCGGTCTGCGGCTCCCAGCGATAGGAATACAATGCGCGGGCGTGCGGCTCCGGATCGCCGGCGAAGATCTCGTAGATCGTCACGGCCTCGCGCGGCTGCGGCGACGCGATCAGCTCATTGTAGTGATAGCCCCACCACGCCGCGACGCTGGAGCCGAACACGCGTCCCGCGTGGTTCGGGTTGCGGCTTGGCCGCGGCACGATGTCGAGGATGCGGACCTCGAGCACGTCGCCCGGCTGCGCGTCCTTGATCGCCACCGGGCCGGTGCAGATGTGCACGCCGAACCCTTCGCCGGCGCCGCGGCCGAACACGCTGGCGTCCATCGGTCCGGCGCCGCGGCGGTCGACGTTCTTCTTCGTTCTGGTCCAGCCGAACACGCTGAGCGCGCCCTCGTCGCCTGCGATCATCAGTTCCGGATCATCGGAGGCGTGCTGGGTCAGCGTCTCGATCGTGATCGTGTCGCCGGAGGCGATCTCCAATTGCGGCGGCAGCGAGCGGCTGAAATAGCCCCAATGCACGCGCTCGGCTGATACTTCGAGATGATGATGCCGCTGCTGCGCGTCCTGGTCGTTGGCCGGCGCGGGTAGGGCGATGTCGCTTCGCGCCGGAGCCGCGGTCGGCGAGGCGCGCTGCTGGGCCAGCGCATCCTGCGGCCAGCCGCGCTGGCCGCGCGGTGCTGCCGAGGTCACCGCCTGCTCAGCCTTCTGCTGGCGGAACTCGCGCGGCGACAGGCCGAAGCGGGCGCGGAAGCTGCGGCTGAAATGCGCTGAATCGGCAAAGCCCCAGCGATAGGCGATCTCCGAGATGGAATGATGGGCTTCGGCCGGATTGGACAGATCGGTCCAGGCGCGCTGCAGCCGTCGCTCGCGGACATAGTGACTGAAATTGTCGCCAGCGCTCTCGAACAGCTTCTGCAGATAGCGCTCGGAGATGCCTTCGGCCTGCGCGACGCTTGCCGGCGTGAGATTGGCGTCATCAAGCCGTCGCTCGATGCTCTGGCAGATGCGGTGCAGGGTCGCCGCCCGGGTCGCGCTGCTGCCGGCCTCCGAGACCGGCACGGCCTGTCGATGCGCCAGCGTCAGCAGGAGATCGACGAGACTTTGCGCCACCGTGCTCCATTCGGCGTCGCTGAGCGTTTCCAGCGTTCGCGCCGTCGCCTCGATGGTGCGGCAGACCACGTCGGCGAGCCCATTTGGCGCGATCACCTGCGGCTTGGCGAATTTCAGCTTGCCGCTGATGCGGCCGTGCAGCGCGTCCGATGTTACCGACAGCACGATTGCGCGCAGGTCGCGCTGAAACGCGATGCTCCAGTCGCGTGTCCGCGGCAGCAGCAGCAGATGTCCCGACGGCACGATGCGGTGGCTGTCGCCGTTGCGGAGCACGGCGCCATCCTCGATCGCGAGCAGCACGATCGGCAGATCCTCATGCGCTTGCGGAACCGCAGCCACGCTCTGCGAGCCTGCTGAAAGCCGTGACAGCGCCAAGCCTGGCGCAGTCCGATGCGAGGCGGTGGCGTGGCCGTCGTAGAAGGCCGTCTTCGCCGCCGGCTGCAGCCCGACGGCGCTCAACACGTCGCGCCATGCGTCCGGGCGCTCGCCCTCGGCATAGGATTCGCTGGTGAACGGACGGAAACTCATGGCACGCCCCGGGTCAGGGAATTCGAAGCAACCCCCGTGCCAGGTGAGTTTTACGGTGCGTGGTGTCCGCGGAAGGGAGTCGGTGTTCAGCGCTGCTCTTGAGTTGGTCAATGCTGTGCCCCGCGAGCGGTCTGTTCCCCTCCCCCTTGTGGGGAGGGGGCCCACAACGGTGGTGTCGCCCGGAGCCACCCCCCTCCCCGACCCTCCCACACAAGGGGGGAGGGAGCGTACCTTTCGTGGAGCGAGGGCTCGTTCACCAACGTCAATCACTCACACCGGAACATGTTCTTCCGGATCGTGCCGTGCACGCCCCAATTGGCGTCCACCACCTGGGTGACGCCGAAATCGGCGCCGACCGACATCAGCGAGATCGCCTCGTCCTCGCTGAGATGATGTACCGTCATCAGGAAGCGGCGGAGCTTGCGGAAGGCGTCGCGCATGGCGCGGTCGAGGCTGGAATGGTTGGCGATCTCGGTCTGCGCATTGGCGCCGAGCTCGGCGAGATAGTTCGGATAGGTGAAGCCATAGACCGACCACGCGTCGCTGGTCTCTAGCAGCGGATGGGTGAGGCCTTCCAGCTGGGTGCCGCCGAGATCGCCCTTCTTGTGCAGGATGAACTCGAAGTCGCCGGTCAGCGAGGTCTCGATCGCGGTGCCGCCGAGCTCGCTGTCGCCCTGCGCGGCATGGGGATCGCCGACCGAGAAATAGGCGCCGGGCACGGCGACCGGATAATACATCCGCGCGCCATTGCCGATGCGCCAATCGTCAATATTGCCGCCGGTGTAGCTCGGCGGGATCGAGGAGACGTAATCGGCCTCGGAGGGCGCGAGGCCCATGGTGCCGAAATGCAGCCGTGCCGGCACCTTGATGCCCGGCATGATGTTCTCGCGCTTCCTGATCGTGGTGTGATCGACCGGCACGCCGGGATAGTCGATGGTCGGATGGACGATCCCGTCGGGATCGGTCTGCGGCGTCCAGACGTAGTTGTAGACCGCCTTCGCGAACGGCTCGCCTGAACTGTCGAGCTCGAAGATGGTGACGACCTCGCGCGGCTTCGGCTCCTCGATCAGGTCGTGATAGTGGAAGCCCCAATTTGCCGCGACATTGGAGCCGAAGCACTTGCCGGCATGGCAGCCGCATTGGCTCGGCCGCGGCCTGATATCGAGGATGCGGACCTCCAGCACGTCGCCGGGCTCGGCGCCTTCGATCGCCACAGGGCCCGTCAGCAGATGCACGCCGATGCCTTCGCCGGCGCCGCGGATGAACGGGCCTTCGGTCGGGCCGGAGCCGCGCCGCGCCACGGCCTTGTGCTCCTTCGTCCATTTGAACACGCTCTCGGCGCCGGGATCGTCCTTGATCATGCGCTCGTAGTCGTCGTTGGCGTGATGCGTCAGCGTCTCGATCGTTGCGCGATCGCCGGAGCGCAAGGTGAGCGCCGGCGTCACCACCTTGGAGAAATAGCCCCAGTGGACGGTCTTGTCGGACACCGGCAGCAGATGGTGCTTCATGCGAGGGCCTCTTTGCTCAGAGATCGAGATTGTCGTGTGGTGAATTCCGGAGCCGGAGCCTCATGGTTCTCAAGGCGATGCCGAAGGCATCGTCCGGAGACGGCGCTGCGCGCCTCCGCACCATGAGGGGTGGGAGTGAAGGCGCCGCACCCACCGACCTCATCCTGAGGAGACCGCCGCAGGCGGGCGTCTCGAAGAATGGCCGCGGGCACCTGCTCGTCGCTGACGTAAGGTGTGGGCTCATGCCACCGCGTCCTTCGGCCGCTCGGCCTCCATCACCGACAGGAAGCGGGCGGTCAGCGGATGGCGCGGGTTGGTCAGCACCTCGTGGGCCGGGCCCTGCTCGAGGATGACGCCGCCATTGAGGAAGGCGACGCGGTCGGCGACCTCGTCGGCGAAGCGGATCTGGTGGGTCGAGATGATCATGGTGAGGCCGTCGTCGATCGCGAGGCGGCGGATCACCTCCAGCACCTCGTTGACCAGCTCGGGATCGAGCGCCGAGGTCGGCTCATCCAGCAGCAGCACGCTGGGGTTCGGCGCCAGCGCGCGGGCGATCGCGACGCGCTGCTGCTGGCCGCCGGAGAGATGCCGCGGCAGCGCATCGGCACGGTGCGAGAGCCCGACGCGCTCCAGCAGCTCGAGCGCACGGCGCTCGGCCTCGAACCGGCCCATGCCGTGCACCCAGCGCAGGGGACCGGCCACGTTCTCCTTCGCGGTGAGATGTGCAAACAGATTGAACTGCTGGAACACCATGCCGACGCCGACATTGGCGCGCTCATTGGCGATCGCGCGCGGCGACAGCTTGCGCCCTTGTTCGTCGAAGCCGAGCTTGCGGCCGCCGACGCGGATCTCGCCGGCGTCCCAGTTCTCCAGATGGTTGATGCAGCGGAGCAGGGTGCTCTTGCCGGAGCCGGAGGGCCCGAGCAGCGCGATCACCTCGCCGATGCGCACGGTGAGGTCGAGGCCGTCGAGCACCTTGTTGCCGTCATAGGCCTTGCGCAGCCCTTTCACATCGACCGCGACGTTGTTGCGCGCGACAGTGGCCGCGCGCCGGGCCCGGTCTTCGATCGACAAAGCGAGCGGCGGGGTTTCCTTCAGCTCGGGTGCCTCCGGCGGTGCTGCCTTGTTGGCCTGCTCCGGCTTTGACGCGAGGTCGACACGGCGCCAGGGGAGATAATCAGCGAGGCCGCGCTGCTTCGTCGTGCGATCGAGATCAAGCAGCCATTCCAGCGCTAGCTGAATCACGCTGATCGCGCCGGTCAGCACGAGATAGATGAGGCCGGAAGCAAAGAAGATCGAGAAGAAATCGAAGGTGGAGGATGCGAGCTGGGTCGACCGCAGGGTCAATTCCTGCACAGCGATGACGGAGGCCAGCGAGGAGTTCTTCAACGCGCTCACGGCCTCGTTGCCGAAGGCGGGGATCATGGTGCGGATCGCCTGCGGCGCGATGATCCGGCGCATCAGAACGCCGGGCGTCATGCCGAGCGCCTGACCCGCCAGCAGCTGGCCGCGATCGATGCCGAGCACGCCGGAGCGCAGCATCTCGGCAATGAACGGCGCTTCGTTGCAGGCCAGCGCGAGGCCGGCGGCCAGCACCGCCGGCAGCTTGATGCCGATATGCGGCAGCGCGTCGTAGGCGAACACCATCTGCAGGATCAGCGGCGTGCCGCGGAAGATCACGGTGTAGCCACGCGCGATCGCGGCCAATAGCCAGAACCGGCTGAGCTGCATGCCGGCGAGAATGATCCCAAGAAGCAATCCGCCGATCAGCCCGAGCGCGGTGACCTGCAGCGTGAGCTCGATGCCCATGAGCAGGTACGGCATGCTGAGATAGTGCAGAAAGAGGGACATCGGTGATGAGTGCCTGATGAGTGCCGCAGGGGGGCAATGGCGCGGAGCGCCGTGCCGACCGCGATTGTCCAGCAAGGGGACGGTGGGCGCGCGTCGCCTGTGGCGTCGCTTTGCTCTCCCTGCGAAGTTGGCTCATGCGTGTGTTGCCGTGGATCTGGTGCGCTCCCTCGCCCGTTGTGGGAGGGGGGAGTGGGAGGGGGCCTCAGCAAAGACTCCGCCGTGTAGACCCCCACCCCCGCCCCCTCCCCGCAAGGGGGGAGGGGAGCGCACCGTCTTTTGCGGCAGCAGCTTCGCTTGAAGGCGCGCGCTTAGTCCGCCGTCAGAATGTCCGGCTCCTTGAAGTTCGCGGGATCGAGCTCCCACTTCTTCAACAGCTCCTGATGGATGCCGGCCTTCTGGACTTCGATCAGGGCGGCCATCACGGCGTCGCGGAACTTCGGCTTGTCCTTCGGCACGGCGATGCCGACCGAATAGGGAATGGTCACTGCGATCGCCTTCTCCAGCTTGTCCGGATAGGCCTTCACCGCCTGGTCGACCGTGTTGACGTCGTTGACATAGGTGTCGGCGCGGCCGGCGAGAATGGCCTGGATGCAGTTGGCGTTGTTGTCATAGAGCTGGAGCGTCGGCTCGGGCTTGCCGGCGGCCTTGCATTGCGGACCGAGGTCCTGGATCAGCGGGACCTCGACATAGCCGGTGTTCTCGGCGGCGGCGGCGCCGCACATCGACAGATTGATGCCGTTGATGCCCTTCGGATTGCCCTTGGCGACCAGCACGCCGTCGAACACCTTGGAGTAGGTGATGAAGTCGGCGGCCTTGGCGCGCTCCTTGGTGGCGTAGATGTCGGAGATGACGATGTCGGCCTGGCCGCTCGCCAATGTGGTCAGGAGCGCGGCGAATGTCACGGGTTTGTAGGTCAGCTTGAAGCCGAGGCAGTCGCCGATGGCCTCGCCGAGATCGATGTCGAAGCCGACATATTTGCTCGGGTCCTTCGGATCGATCGACTCATAGCCCGGCGTGTGCGGGTTGATGGCGTTGACGAGCGTCTTGCCGGTCCAGTCCGGATATTTCTCCTTCAGCGCCGCGCAGCCTGCGGGCGTCGCGGCCTGTGCGCCGACGGGAGCGAGGAGTCCCGCCACGATGATCGCGCCGAGCGCGACAAGCCACGCGCGCCGCGCTTTGGTGAATAGCCTCGTCTGCATGTTGCCAGCTCCTTCGAACGATGATGTCGCGCTGGTCGGGCGGTGCATGGGTGCCGTCGCCCCGGTCCAAGCTCAAAAGCGAGCTTAGGTGCGCGCGAGCGCGGCTGACTTGTCCATGGACGCACAAAAATTTGGATCATGGCGGCGCAAGAAATGAGCAGCCGCGTGCCTACAAACTGCTCTGCGACAGGCGCTCTCTCAGTTTCCGATCGTACTGAGGCTGCGCGAGGGATAGCGCAGCGCGGCGTCGAACGGGTTGAGCTTGCCGGCCAGCGCCTGCGCCTCGCTTTGCAGGATCTTCACGACATGCGGCAGGCGATCGGCATTCAGCCGCTCCGCCAGCGTGCCGACGCTGAGCGCTGCGACGGCGCGTGCTTGCGTGTCGAGCACGGGGACGCCGACGCCGGCCATGCCCGGAATCAGTCCCGTGCTGGTGTTGACCCATCCTTGTGCGCGCGCCTGCGCCAAAGCGCTGCGCAGCGACGCCTCGTCGAGGAAGCCGCGATCGAGCAGACGAGGGATGTTGAAGCGGATCACGGCTTCCTGCTCGTCCTCCGGCAGGTTGGCGAGAATGGCGAGGCTGCCCTGGCCGAGCCCGAGCGGCACCTTGCCGCCGATATCGCCCGTGAAGGAGCGGATCGGAAACGGCCCCTCGACGCGATCGAGGCAGACCGCATCGAACCCGTTGCGCACCAGCAGGAAGATCGTGTCGCTGAGCGTCGCAGAGAGGCGCAGCAGCGCCGGGCGCGCGGCCTCGCGCAGGCCGCTGGCCTGACCGGCGCGCGCGGCGAGCACGTAGAAATCGAGCGCGAGTCGATAGCGTTTGCCGGCGGCCTGTTCCGCGAAACCTTCGGCGGCGAGGTCCTGCAGCATGCGATGCGCAGTCGGCTGGCTGCAGCCAGCGGCCTCGGCGATGTCCTTCAGCCGCAGCCCCGCGGGGTCGCCGGCCGCGAGAACGCGCAGCAGTCTGAGCGCGCGGCGGAGGCTGGAAGAGGACTGCAGGTCAGGTTCGTTCATTTTGTTTGGATGAATGAAGTGGAAGAAAATACGCCATATAATTCCATATGTCAGAATCTTTCTGAATTAAATTCAGGATATTGAAATCGACCGTTGACCTGCCGTCCCGCCAGCCCAATGAAAGAGCCCCAGGGTGGCAATCCCTGGTGATGGCCCAGGGCGCCTCCCGCGCGAGGACGCATGGGTTTCCTGACGCTGGAAGGTCTGACCAGGCTCTATGGTGACGTCGCTGCGGTCAGCGACGTCAGCCTCAGCGTCGCCAAGGGCGAGTTCGTCTCGCTGCTCGGCCCGTCCGGCTGCGGCAAGACCACGACGCTTCAGATGATCGCCGGCCTGGTCGAGCCGACATCGGGGCGCATCACGCTCGACGGGCGTGACATTACCCATGAGAAGCCGGATCGCCGCGGCCTCGGCATTGTGTTCCAGAGCTATGCGCTGTTTCCGCACATGACGGTCGCGCAGAACGTCTCGTTCGGCCTGGAGATGCGCAAGGTGGCCAGGGCAGAGCGCGAGGCGCGCGTCAAACAGGCGCTGGCGCTGGTGCAACTCGCCGCGCTCGCCGACCGCTATCCGCGCCAGCTCTCCGGCGGCCAGCGTCAGCGCGTCGCGGTGGCGCGTGCGCTGGTCATCGATCCCCCGGTGCTGCTGCTCGACGAGCCGCTGTCCAATCTCGATGCCAAGCTGCGCGAGGAGATGCAGTTCGAACTGCGCGGCATCCAGCAGCGCGTCGGCACCACCACGATCATGGTGACGCACGACCAGGGCGAGGCGCTGTCGATGAGCGACCGCGTCGTCGTGATGGAGCAGGGCCGCATCGTGCAGGTCGACCCGCCTTATCGACTCTATGAGAGCCCGGCCACGTCCTTCATCTCCGCCTTCGTCGGCAAGATGAACCGGCTGTCCGGCGTCTGGCGTTCGGGCGGGGTCGAGATCGGCGGCAGCCTGCTGCCCTGCAACGGCGCTGGTCTGTGCGAGGGCGCCGCTGCCGTGCTGGCCATCCGGCCGGAGAAGATCGGCTTGAAGGCGCCGGGCGCAGGCGTGCTCGACGGCCGCGTCAAAGGCCGCTTCTTTCTCGGCAGTGCCTGGTTCTTCACCGTGGAGACGCCGGCCGGCCTGATCGGCGTGTTCCTGCCCAATGCCGGCGAGGAGCCGGCGCGCGAGGGGGATGCCGTCGGACTCGACTGGAGCAGCACCAGCGCCAAGGCCGCGAAGCCGGGGGGAGCGCAAGCGGCATGAGCGGTGCGCGCGCCAGCACGACACCCTGGCTGTTGGCCGCGCCCGGTGCGCTGCTGTTCGCGGCGCTCGTGCTCGTGCCGCTCGCGCTCACATTCGTGCTCTCGTTCCATGCCTATGACGTCGCGCGCGGTGTGAAGGACGAGTTCACGCTGGCGCACTATGCCGCGATCCTCTCCGACAGCTATTTTCTGAACATCTTCTGGCGCACGCTGCGGCTCGCCGCGCTCACGACCTTGATCTGCGCCGTCATCGGCGCGCCCGAGGCCTACGTCCTGTCGCGGATGCGCGAGCCGTGGCGCTCGATCTTCCTGCTCGCGATCATCGGCCCGTTGCTGGTCTCGGTGGTGGTGCGCACGTTCGGCTGGAGCATGCTGCTCGGCCCCACGGGACTCGTGAACGACGCATTCCGCGGGCTCGGCATCGGCACCGTGAAGATCCTCTACACCGAGACCGCGATCGTCATCGCGCTGGTCCATGTCATGCTTCCGTTCATGGTCATCCCGGTCTGGACCTCGCTGCAGAAGTTGGATCCGATGGTCGAGGCCGCGGCCTGGACGCTCGGCGCCTCGCGCTTCACGGCGCTGCGCCGCGTGGTGCTGCCGCAGGTGACGATGGGCCTGTTGTCGGGCAGCCTCGTTGTCTTCGGCCTCTCGGCTTCGGCCTTCGCGGTCCCCGCGTTGCTCGGCGGCCGCCGGCTGAAGATGGCGGCGACGCTGGTCTATGATGAGTACATGCATGAGCTGAACTGGCCGCTGGGGGCTGCGATCGCGATCCTGGTCCTGGTCATCAATCTCGTCATCATGCTGGCCTATCAGCGCGCCGTCGAGACGCGTGCGAAGCGAACCTTGGGGTGAGTGGCATGCACCGCAACGGTCCGATCGCTCTGTTGTTTCATGCGCTCGTCGTCGGCTTCGTGCTGGCGCCGCTCATCGTCATCTGCCTCGTCGCGTTCACGCCCGCCAACACCTTGACCCTGCCGACGACGCAGGTCTCGCTGCGCTGGTTTACGGCCGTGTTCGCGCATCCGGACTTCGTCGCCTCGTTCCTCAACAGCCTCTGGGTCGCAGCGATCGCCGCGTCGATTGCGGTCGTGCTCGCGGTCGCCGCCGGGCTTGCGCTCGATCGCTACGATTTCCGCGGCCGCGCGGCGTTGAATGCGCTGTTCCTGTCGCCCTTGATGATCCCGCATCTCGTGCTCGGCGTCGCGCTGCTGCGGCAGTTCGCGCTCATCGGCGGCACCGGCAGCCTGCTCTGGCTGACTGCGGGCCACATTGTCGTGGTCACGCCCTATGTGCTCCGTCTGGTGCTGGCGGCGCTGTCGGGGCTCGATCGCAGCGCGGAGCAGGCCGCCGTAACCCTGGGCGCCTCCAGCTGGACCGTGTTCCGCCGCATCACCGTGCCGATGATCCTGCCCGGCATCACCGGCGGCTGGCTGCTCGCCTTCATCAACTCCTTCGACGAGCTTACGATGTCGATCTTCATCACCTCGCCCGCGACGATCACGCTGCCGGTGCGCATGTACATGTACGCGACCGAGTCGATCGATCCGATGATGGCTGCGGTGTCGGCGCTGATGATCGCGGTGACCGCGGCGGCGATGCTGCTGCTCGACCGCATCTTCGGCCTCGACAAGATTCTCGTCGGGCCGGGCTGAGGAACGACCATGCCGCTGCTGCATCGTCTCGTCCGCACCGATAGTGCCGTGATTCGCTTCACGATCGACGGCACCCCTTGCCAGGGCCGCGCTGGCGACACCGTGCTGACCGCGGTGCTGTGTCATGCCGAACGGCTGCGTCGCAGTGAGTTCTCCGGCGCGCCGCGTGCCGGCTTCTGCCAGATGGGGGCGTGCCAGGACTGCTGGGTGCAGCTCGACAGCGGGGAGCGGCTGCGTGCCTGTACGACGCCGCTTGCCGAGGGCATGCACATCATCACGCAGCGGAGAGGCAGCCATGCTTGAGCGTCCATCGCCACTGATCGTCGGCGCCGGCCCGGCCGGCATCCGCGCTGCGATCACGCTGGCCGCGGCCGGCCTGCGGCCGATCGTGGTGGATGAGGGCCACGCCTGCGGTGGCCAGATCTATCGCCAGCCGCTGGCGGCTGATGGGCGTGATGACCGCGCGCGCTACGGCGCGGAGGCCGCGAAGGCGTCGCGGCTGCATCGCGCCTTCGCGGCGCTCGGCAGCGATGTCGACTACCGGCCGAAGACGCTGCTGTGGAATTTGCGCGACGGCGTGGCCGACGTTCTGCGCGACGGCGTCAGCCGGCGCCTCGCCTATGACGGGCTGATCCTCGCGACCGGCGCGACCGACCGCGTGCTGCCGATCCCCGGCTGGACCTTGCCCGGCGTGTTCACGCTCGGCGGCGCGCAGATCGCGCTGAAGGCGCAGGGCTGCGCGATCGGCCGGCGCGTGGTGTTCGCGGGCGCCGGCCCGCTGCTCTATCTCGTCGCCTGGCAATACATGAAAGCCGGCGTGCACGTCGCGGCGGTGCTTGATGCAGCGCCGCGGCCGGCCAAGCTCAATCTGCTGCGCGCGCTGCCGCTCGCGCCCGGGATCGTGCTGCGTGGACTGCGCATGGCCGCGGAGCTCGCGCTCGGTGGAACGCGGATGCAGCTCGGTGTCTCCGGGCTCCGCATCGAGGGCGAGGGCAGGGTGGCCCGCATCGTCTACTACGCCGGCGGACGCGAACACGCGATGGCCTGTGATGGCGTCGGCTATGGGCTCAATCTGCGCTCGGAGACACAGGCCGCCGATCTCGCCGGCTGCGCCTTCCGCTTCGATCCCCGCGACCGCGCGCATTTGCCGGCACGGGATGCGGCCGGCCGCAGCAGCGTCCCCGGCGTCTATCTCGCCGGAGACGGCGCCCGCATCGCCGGGGCGGATGCCGCGGAAGCCGCCGGCGAGCGCGCCGCGCTGGCGCTGTTGGAGGACCGTGGTCTGCCGCACGATCCGGCGCGCGCCGCCGATCTCGAACGCGCGCTGGCGCGCATCGACCGCTTACGTGACCTGCTCGAGGCGGCGTTTCCTTTTCCGTCGCATTGGGCGGCCGACATCGCCGACGACACGCTGCTCTGCCGCTGTGAGGAGATCAGCGCCGGCGACGCCCGGCGCGCGATCAGGCAATTCTCGCTGACCGAAATGAATCGTCTCAAGGCGGTCACGCGCATCGGCATGGGGCGCTGCCAGGGCCGCATGTGCGGCGCTGCTGCGGCGGAGCTGCTGGCTGCGCAGACCCACCGCGACGTCGGTGCGGTCGGGCGGCTGCGTGCGCAGGCGCCGATCAAGCCGATACCGTTGGCCGCGGGCCTGTCGATCGATGAGAGGCAGCATGACCCGGCGAATTGACTGCGATGTCGCGATCATCGGCGGCGGCCTGGTCGGCAGTTCCGCCGCGTTGGCGCTGCGCGGCATGGGCCTGTCGGTCACGCTGCTCGACAAGGGCTTTTGCGGCGCGCAGGCGAGCGGCGTGAACTATGGCGGCGTGCGCCGCCAGGGCCGTCCGCCCGAGCAACTGCCGCTGTCGCTGCGGGCGCATGCGATCTGGCCGCGACTGCAACAGCTGATCGGCATCGATGGCGAGTTCCTGCGCTCGGGCCATCTCAAGCTCGCGCGCAGCGCCGACGACATGGCGAGCCTGGAGCGTTACGCCGCCAAGGTCGCGCCGTTCGGGCTCGATCTCGAACTGGTCGGACACAATCAGCTGCGCGAGCGTTTCGGCGTGATGGGCGATCTCATCGGCGGGTCGTTCTGTCCCGGTGACGGCCACGCCAATCCGCGGCTGGTCGCTGCGGCCTTCGCTGCGGCGGCGCGCCGCGCCGGCGCCGAGGTGCTGGAAAACACGGAAGTCGCCGGCGTGAGCAGGACGTTCGAGGGCTTTGCGCTCGAGGCCGGCGATGTCGCCGTCACCGCCCGCAGCGTCGTCAACAGCGCCGGCGCCTGGGCCGACAGATTTGCGCATGCGTTCAACGAGCCGGTGCCGCTGGAGCGGACCTATCCCTCGATGATCGTGACCGAGCCGCTCGATCCGTTCCTCTCCGTCAATATCGGCATCGAGGGCGGCGGCATCTATGCGCGGCAAGTTGCGCGCGGCAATGTCGTGGTCGGCGGCGAGCGCGCCACGCCGCTCGACAATCCCGACTACTCGCGCCCGCGCAGTGATGGCGCTCTCACCATCATGCAGCGGGCCAGCGAATTGTTCGGGCCACTGCGCCATGCCCAGGCGATCCGGTTCTGGAGCGGCACCGAGGGGACCATGCCCGACCGCAATCCCGTGCTCGGCCCGAGCGCGACGACGCCGGGTCTCATTCATGCCTTCGGCTTCTCCGGCGCCGGCTTCCAGATCGCGCCGGGTGTCGGCGAGGTGCTGGCCGAGCTGGTGCGCGATGGCCAGACCGCGACGCCGATCGCCGCCTTCGCGATCACCCGTTTCTCACCCGCATCGCAGCCGGGCGGTGCATCTCAAGCAGCAATGACGACTGGATCGAAGGAGATCTCGCCATGATCGATGCTCGCCCCGCGCTCGGCTCAGTCCTCGCGCTCATGCTCGCCAGCGCCGCCGCGCAGGCCGAAACGAAGACGCTCTATGTCGGCATGAACGGCGGCAATTTCGAGCGCACCTATACGCAGGCGGTGTTTCCGGATTTCGAGAAGGCCAACGACGTCAAGATCGTCGTCGTGCCCGGGACCTCCTCGGAGATCCTCGCCAAGGTGATCGCCGCGAAAGACAAGCCGCAGATGCACCTGATGTTTCTCGATGATGGCGTGATGATCCGCGCGGCAGGTTTGGGCCTGTGCGAGAAGCTGAAGCCGAGCGATGGCTTGGCGCAGCTCGAGCCGTTCGCGCGGCTGAAGGGCGACATCGCCGCCGGCATCGACATCGGCATGACCGGGCTCGCCTACAACAAGAAGCTGTTCGACGACAAGGGCTGGGCTGCGCCGACGTCGTGGCTCGATCTCGCCGACCCCAAGTTCAAGGACAAGGTCGTCTTTCAATCGGCCTCGGTGTCCACCTTCGGACTGCACGCCTTCCTGATGTTCAACCGCATCAACGGCGGCAGCGAGGTCAATGTCGAGCCGGGCTTCAGGGCGTTCCCCGAGACGATCGGCAAGAACGTGCTCGAATATATCCCGAACTCGGCCAAGATCTCCGAGATGGTGCAGACCGGCGAGGCCGCGATCTTTCCGCTTACGCCGACCGCGGTGTCGACGCTGAAGGAGAAGGGCATTTCGGTCGAATATGCGCAGCCGAAGGAGGGTTCCGTCGTGCTGATGGTGGCCGAATGCGTGATCGCCAACAATTCGGAAGCGGAGCTGGCGCAGAAGCTCGCTGCCTATCTGCTGTCGCCGGACGCCCAGGCGAAGGCGCTTGCCGCCGGCAACATCGTGCCCTCCAATACGGCAGCGAAGGCCACGACGCCCGCCGCCGAGCAGAAGCTCGCCCTGTTCCACGCCTACATGACGAGCGCGATCACGCTGGATTGGGACGGCATCAACGCCAAGCGCGCCGAATGGAATACGCGCTGGAACAGGATGATCGAGCGATGAGATAGCCTGGCTCCCGCGTCATCGCCAGCGAAAGCAATCCAGTCCTATCGTGCGGCCCCTGAATCGCTTCGCTTGCGCTGGCGATGACGGCCGGGAGCCAACGCGCTTACTTCCATCGTCCTTATACTTCCATCGTCCTCCCGCGAAAGCGGGGTATGCAGTACGCCGCGGCCATCGGCGCCATCACAGCCGTCTCGGCATACTGGATCGCCCGGTCGAGCCGGGCGATGACGGAGAGCGTGTCGCGCGACGCCTGCTCCGATCGTCATTGCGAGGAGCGAAGCGACGAAGCAATCCACGGCTTTGTAGGGCCTCTGGCTTGCTTCAGAGCTTGCGCGTCTCGCAATGACGGAAGAGAGAAGGCGAGCTACCCCGCCGGATAGCTCACCGCATAGGTCTCTGTGAGCGCCTCATCCAGTCGCCGTCCGGTTCTGAAAGCTGAGAGCGTCGCAGGGCGCATCACGCCAGGCAACAGCCGGCCGTCGGGCTCCGGCGGCTCGATCACGGTGCGCACCGGAATTCGCTCGGCATAGATCGGTAGCAAATAGTCCTCTTCATCATCGATGACGCCGGCGGCGCGGATCTTGGCGGACGCTTTCTCGATGTCCATGGTCACGACCGACGTCGCCTTGAGCTCTTGCTCCGTGGTCGGGCGCAACGTCGCGGTGCGGCCGGGAAACAGCCGGTCGACCATCATGGTCAAGGCCCGCGCCTTTTCGGTCTGGTCCTCGATCAGCCGCGCATGGCCGAACGCCATCACCGACCGGTAGTCCGCAGAATGATGGAAGGCGCTGCGCGCCAGCACCAGGCTGTCGAGATGCGTCACGGTCAGACAGGCCGGCTGGCCCTCGGACAGATTGCGCAGCATCCGGCTGGCGCTCGAGCCGTGCCAGTACAGCACCGTTCCTTCGCGCCAATACAGCGTCGGCGTGCAGTAGGGCTGGCCGTCGATGACGTAGGAGACGTGGCAGAGTGCGGCCGAGTCGAGCAAAGCGTGCACCGTGGCGTGATCGTAGTGCGCGCGCTGATGCCTCCGCTTGACGCGGTTAGTGTCGTCGATGGGATAGCTCCCCACCTGTTGCTCGGACATGGTCGGTCTCCTGTTTGCGGGCGAAGTCATGCCATGGCAAAGTGGTTGCCGGGAGTTCCACTTCGATGCCAAATCCAGCAACCACTTCACGCCGGCGCGACGACGTGCTCGCGCTACCGATCCGGCTCGATCGCGCCATTCGCGGCCAGTCGCAGCAGGTGCACGCGGCGCTGCGGAGCGGCATCGTCGACGGGCTGCTCGCGCCCGGTCTGCGGCTGCCGTCGACACGCGGCCTCGCCGAGCAGCTCGGCGTTCGTCGCAACGCGATCGTCGCCGCCTATGAGGCGCTCCTGTCCGATGGTCTCGTCGAGGCGCGGCATGGCGCCGGCACTTACGTCGCCGCGCAGCTGCCCGCGCCGCAGACGGCTGCGCCGATGGCCGAGCTGGATATCCGCATTCCGCCGCGCCGCCCGTTCGCGCTTGGCGTCACGCTGGTCGATCCGGTGCTGCTGAAGCGGCTCGGAGCGGCCAGCCGGCGCCGCATCGCGCAGGCTGTGCCGGATGAGCTCGGCTATGGGGATCCGCGCGGCAGCCTGCATCTGCGCATCCAGGTCGCACATTATCTCGCCGCCAATCGCGGCGTCCGCTGTGATCCCAGCTGCATCCTGATCGTCAGCGGCACCCAGCACGGCCTGCGGCTGTGCATCGATGCGCTGCTCGCGCCGGGAGACGCGGTCTGGTTCGAGGACCCCGGCTATGTCGCCTCGCGCCATACGTTGCGCGCGACCGGGGCCAAGCTCGTCCCGGTGCCGGTCGATGGTGAGGGCATCGTCGTGACCGCCGGCGAGAAGGCAGATGCTGCGGCAAAGGCCGCCTATGTCACGCCCTCGCACCAGTTTCCGACCGGCGTCGCGATGAGCATGGCGCGCCGGATCGCGCTGCTCGACTGGGCGCGCCGGGAGGGTGCCTATGTCTTCGAAGACGATTATGACAGCGAGTATCGGTTCGCCGGTCCGCCGCTTACGGCGCTGGCCGGCATCGGCGCCGAACGCGTGATCTATCTCGGCACGTTCGCCAAGACGCTGTTTGCCGGGCTCAGGCTCGGCTATCTCGTGGTGCCGCCGGCCCTGGTCGCACGCGTCGTCGCCGCGCGCGCAGCGCAGGACCGGTTTCCGCCCGTTTTCATGCAGGACGCGCTGGCCGATCTGATGGCCGACGGCGTGATCTCGGCTCATATGCGGCGGATGCGCCCGCGCTATCGTCAGGCCCGCGACGTCGTGGCGGACACGCTCGCAAGATATGCCGGCGGTTCGCTCCATCTCGCCGCGCCGGCGCAGGGGCTGCACCTGCTGGCCACCCTGCCGCCTGGCGCGCCGAAAGCGGCCGCGAAACTGATCCGCGAGCGGGCGGACATCGAATGCCGGCTGTTGTCGGATGCCCGGATCGTGCAGCGCGGGCCGGACGGCTTCATCCTGGGCTACTCGGGCTTTGCGACCAACGACTTGACCGAGGCGGCGCGGCGGCTCGGGCGTGCCGCCCGTGAGATCCTGTCAGAAGCCGGACGCGCGCGCTGAACTCAATGAGGCGAGTCTAAGGATAGGGGTCGTGCGCGGCGTCCGTCATGGTCTGACGCACCCGGCGCAACGTGATCGGCGTGCCGTCGGAGACGAACTGCAGCTCATAGGCGCGGCCGCTGTCGTCCTTGGCCGAGCAAGTCACGCTCGTCACTTTGAGCATCGCAAAATTGCCGACCTGCCGGCAGTGTCCCGACGAGCTCTGGGTTGCGGGCACCGGAATGCCGTCGACCTTCGGGCGGGTTTTCGAGTTGAGCAGCATGCGGTCGATCGGCAGCTCGTAGACGTTCTGAATCGATCGCCGGCCATTGATGCCGGAGAAGGCGATGATGTGGCTTTCGTCGGCGGGATCGTCGAGAGCCACCGTGAAGTGAGCCCGGCCTTTCTCGCTGTGGAAGAACGCCACGGTCTTGCAGGGGAAATCCCGGCCGTCGACCTTCAAGGTGCGGCAGCTGCCGGACATCAGGGCGTAGAGGTCGATATCAGGCTGCTCCTCCGGCACGTTCGTGACCGGCATCGGCTGTTGCGCGACGCATGGCGTGCTCAGGCCGAGGCCGAGCGCAACGGCGACGAGGCGAGGAAAGTGAAAGGTCATCCGCGGGGTCAGCCTGAAGGGAATCATGTCTGCGCAATAGGTTAAGCGATGTGTCAGCTTTGCGGCGAAACAACGGCCGCCCGATGCCAATTGCCTGACATTGCGCCGCAGTATGCCGCTCGATTCGCCTTCGATACCGCAAAAACCTTTAGAAAGTTCCGCGTGCAGCTTCTATGGGAAGAGCGTGGCCGGTTCACGGCCCAACACAAGAACGACATGGAGGAAACTGATGACAATGTCGCGTCGCGGCATTCTTTCGGCCGCGCTCAGCGGAGCGGCGCTTGCGATCTCGGGCCAGGCGAGGGCGCAATCCTTCGCGTTCAAGCCGAACCAGCGCTATCCCGATCCCGCGGTCGAGATCCTCGATCCCAGCTTCGCCAAGTACCGCCTCTACAGTTCGACCGTCGAACAGCTCGCCAGCGGCATGCGCTGGGCGGAAGGGCCGGCCTATTTTCCCGAGGAAGGCTATCTGCTGCTCAGCGACATTCCGAACAACCGGATCATGAAATACAGCGAGAAGGACGGCAGCTTCACCGTCTTCCGCAGCCCCGCGAACTATGCCAACGGCAACACGCGCGATCGTCAGGGCCGGCTGGTCAGCTGCGAGCACTCGGTGACGCGGCGCATCACCCGCACCGAGAAGAGCGGCGTCGTCACCGTTCTTGCCGACAGCTTCGAAGGCAAGCGGCTCAACGCGCCGAACGACATCGTGGTGAAGTCCGACGATACGATCTGGTTCACCGATCCGCTGTTCGGCATCAACGGCAATTGGGAAGGCTTCAAGGCCAAGTCGGAGCAGGCCAGCACCAACGTGTTCCGGATCGGCACCGACGGCAAGCTCACGGCCGTCATCACCGATCTCGTCAACCCGAACGGGCTCGCCTTCTCGCCGGACGAGAAAAAGCTCTATGTCGTGGAGTGGAAAGGCACGCCCAACCGCAGCATCTGGAGCTACGACGTCAACGCCGACGGCTCCGTCGGCAACAAGATGAAGCTGATCGACGCCGTCGACCAGGGCTCGCTCGACGGCTTCCGCGTCGACCGCGATGGCAATCTCTGGTGCGGCTGGGGCTCGAACGGCGCGCTGGCCTCTGATCCGGTGGACGTCAATGGCCGCAAGGTCTATCCGCTCAAGGCCAAGTCGGAGGATCTCGACGGCGTCATGGTGTTCAACCCGCAGGGCAAGCCGATCGGCTTCATCCGGCTGCCCGAGCGCTGCGCCAATCTGACGTTCGGCGGGCCGAAGAACAACCGCCTCTACATGGCGGCGTCGCATTCGCTCTACGCGCTCTATGTCGAGACGGAGGGCGCGGTGTAGAACGACGTCGACGCTGCGGCGTCAGCAAGGGGTCCGCAGGTCCGGGCTGCCCGTGACGGAAGCTGCAGCGTCGTCGACACCTACTTCGTTGACTGTGCCTTCTGCTTCCACAGCACCCAGGCGCGGTCCATGATCACCATGTTGACGCCGTCGGCCTTGGCGGCCTCCTCGGCGCTGAGGTAGGTCACCTCGGAGCCGAGGCCCATCGCCTGCGCCTGCAGCCGCGCATTGACGTCGGTGTAATAGGCGCGGAACACGGCCGCCTGCACCGCCGGGCCGACGGTGACGTCGCCATGGCCGCGCATCAGCACCACGGACTTGTCGCCGAGCGCTGTCGCGAGCGATTTGCCGATGGCGTTGTTGCGCACCAGCATGTCGGTGGCGCCGAATTCCTTGCTGATATCCCACACCGGCGCGCCCTCGCCGAGGAAGGCGGCGTTGTGATACAGCGGCCGCAACGGCGTGCGGCTGACGCTGAAGGGGATGACGCCGGGCGAATGCGTATGCACCACGGCGTTGACGTCCGGGCGGGCCTTGTACACCTCGGCATGGATGAAGCGTTCGAGGAACACGGCGCGGTTCTTCGCATCGACCGGCTCGCCGTTCTCGTCGAACTCCATGATGTCATTGGCCGTGACCTGCGCCGGCGCGATCGAGCGCGCCATCAGGAAATGGCGCGGATTGGCAGGGCTGCGCGCGCTGACATGGCCAAAGGCATCGACGATTCCAAGATCGGCGAGCACGCGGCTGCCGGTCGCGATGTCCTCGAGCAGCTCGCGGGGGACGCCGGGGATGGCGTCCTCGGCGCGGGAGGGATTGATGGAGAGGAGGAGAAGTGATGCGGCTATCGCGCTGAAGCGGCTGAAGCTGGACATCTGGTTCCTTCCCCTTGACCCTTGTTATCTAGGCTCGCCGCTTCAGCATACCCGTCATTGCGAGCGAAGCGAAGCAATCCAGGATGGTGAGCGGGACCCTGGATTGCTTCGCTGCGCTCGCAATGACGGGGAGAGATCCGAGCGAGGCAATGGCTATGGCAGGGTGAGCGAGCTCCTCCTCAGGTCACCGGCGCCGGATTGAACAAGGTCAGATCGTTGTGGATGCCCCAGCGGTCCGACCATGGCTTGGTGCGGCCCGAGGCGACGTCGAGGATCAGCTTGAACAGCTCCCAGCCGGTTTCCTCGATGGTCATCTCGCCGGTGGCGATGCGGCCGGCGTCGAAATCGATCAGGTCCTTCCAGCGCCGCGCCAGCTCGCTGCGGGTCGCGACCTTGATGACCGGCGCGGCGGCGAGGCCATAGGGCGTGCCGCGGCCGGTGGTGAACACCTGCAAGGTCATGCCGGAGGCGAGCTGCAGCGTGCCGCAGATGAAGTCGGAGGCGGGCGTCGCCGCGAACAGCATGCCCTTCTGCTTGGCCTTCTCGCCCGGCGCCAGCACGCCGTGGATCGGGCCGGAGCCGGACTTCACGATCGAGCCCAGCGACTTCTCGACGATGTTGGCGAGGCCGCCCTTCTTGTTGCCGGGCGTGGTGTTGGCGCTGCGATCGGCGCCGCCGCGCTTGAGATAGGCATCGTACCAGTCCATCTCGCGGATCAGCGCGCGGCCGACATCCTCGTTGATGGCGCGACGCGTCAGCAACTGGATGGCGTCGCGCACCTCGGTGACTTCCGAGAACATCACGGTCGCGCCGGCGCGCACCAGCAGGTCCGCGGCGAAGCCGACCGCGGGGTTCGCCGTGACACCGGAGAACGCGTCGCTGCCGCCGCATTGCAGGCCAATCACGAGATCGGAGGCCGGGCAGGTCTCGCGCCTGCGCTTGTTGAGCTGAGCGAGGCGCCGGTCGGCCTGGGTCATGATGGCCTCGACGATCGCGCCGAAGCCGTCAAAGGCCTCGTCCTGCATGCGCACGATCGAATCTTCAGTGCCCTCCGGCAGTAGCCGTTCCGGCGCGAGCTTCTCACAGCCGAGGCCGACGACCAGGATCTCGCCGCCGAAATTCGGATTCAGCGCGAGGTTCTGCAAAGTGCGGATCGGCACCACGGCGTCGGGCGCCGAGATCGCGACGCCACAACCATAGGCGTGGGTCAGCGCGACGACGTCGTCGACATTCGGGTATTTCGGCAGCAGCTCGCTCTTGATGCGCTTGATCGCGAATTCCAGCGTGCCCTTCACGCATTGCACTGACGTCGAGATGCCCAGCACGTTGCGTGTGCCAACCGAGCCGTCAGCGTTGCGATAGCCTTCGAATGTGTAGCCTTCGAGCGGCGGCAGCGGTGCCGGCACGGCGGTCGAGATTTCCAGTCTGTCGAGCTCAGGGGCCTCGGGCATGTCGATGCGGGCCTCGTCGACCCATTCGCCGGCTGATATCGGCGACTTCGCAGTGCCGATGATCTCGCCATAACGAATGATCGGCGCGCCCTCGGGAATGTCGACCAGCGCCGTCTTGTGGCCCTGCGGGACGAAGCTCTTCAGCGTGAGCCCGTCGGGGAATTTGGTGCCGGCGGGCAGGCCGAAATCGTTCACCACGATCGCGACATTGTCGCGCGCGTTGAGCTTGATGGTGCGCGGCTCCTGATTGGCGACGACCTGCTGGTTCATGCTGGCTCCGTTCCGCTCAATGTAGGGTGGGCAAGGCGAAGCGTGCCCACCACCTCTCGTCTCATTCAGACCTGTCGGTTAGCACGGCGCTGCGCGCCTTTGCCCACCCTACAGGTCTCACTTTTCGTCATTGCGAGGAGCGAAGCGACGAAGCGATCCAGAGTCTTTCTCTGGCCCTGGATTGCTTCGCTTCGCTCGCAATGACGCCAGCTCACACCGGGAAGGTGTAGGCCGTCTTGACGGTCGTGTAGAACTCGCGTGCGTAGGAGCCCTGCTCGCGGGCGCCGTAGCTCGAGCCTTTGCGGCCGCCGAACGGGACGTGGTAGTCGACGCCGGCGGTCGGCAGATTGACCATCACCATACCGGCCTCGCTGTTGCGCTTGAAGTGCGAGGCGTATTTCAGGCTGGTGGTGCAGACGCCCGCCGCGAGCCCGAATTCGGTGTCGTTGGAGATCGCCAGCGCCTCGTCGTAGTTCTTGGCGCGGATGACGCAGGCGACGGGGCCGAAGATCTCCTCGCGGGCGATGCGCATATTGTTGTTCGCTTCCGTGAACAGTGCCGGCTGCATGTAGAAGCCGGGCGTCTCGCGGTTCAGGAGCTCGCCGCCCCAGGCGAGTTTCGCGCCTTCGTCCTGGCCGATCTTGAGGTAGCGCTGGTCCTGCTCGAGCTGGTTCTGGTCGACCACCGGGCCGATATGGGTGCCCTGCTTGACGGCGTCATCGACAACGAGGCCCTTCAGCCGCTCGGTCAGCGCAGCCACGAATGTGTCGTGGATGCCCTCGGTCACGATCAGGCGCGAGGACGCCGTGCAGCGCTGGCCGGTGGAGAAATAGGCGCCGTTGGCGGCAGCCTCGACCGCGACCTTGACGTCGGCGTCGTCGAGCACGACCAGCGGGTTTTTGCCGCCCATCTCCAGCTGGAACTTCTTCATCGGGTTCGACAGCACGCAGGCCTGCGCGATCTTGCGGCCCGTCCCGACCGAGCCGGTGAAGGAGATCGCGGCGACATCCGGATGTTCGAGCAGGGTCTGGCCGACCACCGAGCCGGAACCGACGACGAGGTTGAACACGCCGGCGGGAAGGCCGGAGCGCGCGATGATCTCGGAGAGCGCATGCGCCGAGCCGGGCACCAGCTCGGCCGGCTTGAACACGACCGTGTTGCCGTAGCAGAGCGCGGGCGCGATCTTCCAGGCAGGGATTGCGATCGGGAAATTCCAGGGCGTGATCATGCCGACCACGCCGACCGCCTCACGCGTGATTTCGACATCGAGACCGGGGCGCACGGAGGCGCCCTTCTCGCCGGTCAGGCGCAGCGCCTCGCCGGCAAAGAACGCAAAGATCTGGCCGGCGCGGGCGACCTCGCCGATGCCCTCCGGTAGCGTCTTGCCTTCCTCGCGCGCGAGCAGGCGGCCCAGCTCTTCCTTGCGCGACAGGATCTCCGCCGAGATCTTGTTCAGCGCGTCGTAGCGCTCCTGCGGGGTCGAGCGCGACCAGGCGGGGAAGGCGGCCTTGGCGGCGGCGATCGCCTTCTCGGTCTGCGCGCGGTCGGCCTTGGCATATTCGCCGACGACGTCGTTGGTGTTGGACGGGTTGATGTTGCGGGTGACCCCGCTGCCGTCGACCCACTCGCCGGCAATGAAATTCTTGAGGATCGCGTTCATGTTGTTCTCCAGACTTTGCGCGATTGCTCGGACAATCTAACCGATCACCCCCGTCATCGCACGAGACAGGGGCGCTTGTCGTCGAAGGTCCAGCCGGGGATCAGATACTGCATTGCGACGGCGTCGTCGCGTGCGCCGAGCCCGTGGCTCTTGTACAGCGCATGGGCCTTTTCGATGGCGCCGCGGTCAACCGCGATGCCGAGCCCGGGTTGCTCGGGCACGGCGATCCGGCCGCCCTTGATCTGCAGCGGCGCTTTCGTCAGCGCCTGGCCGTCCTGCCAGATCCAGTGCGTGTCGATCGCGGTGACCTTGCCCGGCGCGGCGGCGGCAACATGGGTGAACATCGCCAGCGAAATGTCGAAATGGTTGTTGGAGTGTGAACCCCAGGTGAGGCCGTTGTCGCGGCAGGTCTGGGCGACGCGCACCGAGCCCTGCAGGGTCCAGAAATGGGGATCGGCCAGCGGAATGTCGACCGCACCGAGCCGTAGCGCATGGCTGAGCTGCCGCCAGTCGGTGGCGATCATGTTGGTCGCGGTCGGCAGGCCGGTGGCGCGGCGGAACTCGGCCATGATCTCGCGGCCGGAGAAGCCGGCCTCGGCACCGCACGGGTCCTCGGCGTAAGCGAGGATGCCGTGCATGTCCTTGCACAGCCGGATCGCCTCATCGAGCGACCAGGCGCCGTTGGGATCGAGCGTGACGCGCGCCAGCGGGAAGCGCTTGGCGATCGCGCTCACCGCCTCGATCTCGGCTTCGCCCTTGAGCACGCCGCCCTTCAGCTTGAAGTCGGCGAAGCCGTAGGCGTCATGCGTGGCCTCGGCGAGCCGCACCACGGCCTCGGGCGTCATCGCCTCGTGGTGGCGCAGGGTGAACCAGCCGTCCTTCTCACCTTCGCCGGTGGCGTAGGGCAGGTCGGTCTTCTTGCGGTCGCCGATGAAGAAGAGATAGCCGAGCGCCTCGACCGAGATCCGTTGCTGGCCCTCGCCGAGCAGCGCCGCCACGGGCAGGCCGAGATGCTGGCCCAAGAGGTCGAGCAGCGCGGATTCGACGGCGGTGACCGCGTGGATCATGACGCGCAGATCGAACGTCTGCTTGCCGCGGCCGCCAGCGTCGCGGTCGGCAAAGGCGGTGCGCATCGACGCCAGGATCGTGTTGCAGGCGCCGATGCTCCGGCCCACGATCAGGCTCTTGGCATCCTCCAGCGTCTGCCGGATCTTCTCGCCGCCCGGCACCTCGCCGACGCCGGTGTGGCCGGCATTGTCGGTGAGGATGACGAGGTTGCGGGTGAAGAACGGCCCATGCGCGCCGCTGAGATTGAGCAGCATGCTGTCACGGCCGGCGACCGGAATGACCTCCATGCCGGTGACGACCGGCGCGCCAGAGATCCCGGTGCTGGTGGCTTCGTGACTCATGATGCTCCTCCGTCGTCGTCTCTCGTTCTTGGCGCCGCTTCCCCTCATGGTGAGGAGGCGCGCAGCGCCGTCTCGAACCATGAGGCCCGGACCTTGGCCTCATCCTTCGAGACGCCTGCTGCGCAGGCTCCTCAGGATGAGGGGAAAGGCTCCGGCCGCAGAAGCAGCTATTCCGCCGCCTGGCGGGCCGGCAGGACACCGGGCAGTGCCTTCACCAGCGCGGTCAGCGCGGCCATTTCTTCCGCGTCGAGATCTGTCAGCGGCAGGCGGACCGGGCCGGAATCGCGGCCGATGACCTTCATGCCGGCCTTGATGATCGAGACCGCGTAACCCTTCTTGCGGTTGCGTATCGCGATCAGCGGCAAAATGAAATCCTTCAATCCGGCATGGATGGTGGCGTGGTCGCGCTTGCGCACTGCGGCATAAAAGTTGGTGGCGAACTCCGGCACGAAGTTGAACACGGCCGAGGAGTAGGTCGTCACGCCCATGTCGAGATAGGGCAGCGCGAAGGTTTCCGCCGTCGGCAGGCCGCCGATATAGGTCAGGCGGTCGCCCATCTTGCTGTAGACCCGGGTCATCAGCTCGATGTCGCCAATGCCGTCCTTGTAGCCGACCAGGTTCGGGCAGCGCTCGCACAGCCGCGCCAGAGTGTCCGGCTGCAGGATCGCGTTGTCGCGGTTGTAGACGATGACGCCGATCTTCACGGACTTGCAGACCGCCTCGACATGGGCGGCGAGGCCATCCTGCTCGGCATGGGTCAGATAGGGCGGCAGCAGCAGCAGGCCGTCGGCACCGGCCTTCTCGGCACCGATGGCGATCTCGCGCGCGATGGCGGTGCCGTAGCCGGTGCCGGCCAGGACAGGCACGCGGCCGCGGGTCTCGTGCACGGCGACCTCGACGACCTCCGGCACCTCGGCCGGCGTCAGCGAGAAGAACTCGCCGGTACCGCCGGCGGCGAACAGGCCGGCGACCTCGTAGCCGCACAGCCAGTCCATGTTGGCGCGATAGGTGGCCTCGTCGAACGAATAGTCGGCCTTGAACGGCGTCACGGGGAAGGAGAGCAGGCCGCTGCCGATTTTCGCAGCCATTTCCTGGGGGGTCATCTTGCTCATCGCGCGGGTCCTCAACCTTTGTTCCAGGAATAGACGCGGCGACTCCACCGGCGCGCGCATTCCTTGCGCCGTGTCGTAGGACCAAGTTCAATGCCGGTCCAAGCCAATCACGGTATTGATTGATGCTGGGTCGGTATCAATCTTCAGCCTGCTGCAACGCCGCAAGACTGCCGGCGATCTCGATCAGGGCCGGCAGCAGCGGATTGTCGTGATCGCGCCGCCAGACCAGGAACAGCTCGGCCGGTGTCGGGTTGCGCAGCTTCAGCGGCCGCAGCTTCACATCCGCGATCTTCAGGCTCGCAGCAGCTTCCGGCACAATCGCGAGCCCCAGGCCGGCGCGCACCATCGCCAGGATGGAGTGGATCTGACTCAGGTGCTGCACGTAGCGCGGCAGCACCTCGGCGCGCATGAATTGCGACACCAGCAGGTCGTGGAAATAGCGCGCCTCGGTTTGCGAATACATGATGAAGGGCTGGCCATCGAAATCGCGGATCGACACGGTCTCGGCGGCGGCGAGCCGATGCCGGCGCGGCAGCGCCGCGCAGAGCGGCTCGGCCACGACGCGCCGCGTGGCGAATTCGGGCCGCGCGATCGGCGGCCGCAGCAGGCCGGCATCGATCTGGCCGGAGGCCAGCGCTTCGATCTGGTCGCCCGAGACCATCTCCTTGAGCGACAGGTCGGCCTCGGGCAACTCGGTGCGGCAGGCGGCGACCAGATCGGGCAGGAAGCTGTAGGCCGCGGCGGCGGTGAAGCCGATCTTCAGCGAGCCGCTCTTGCCGCTGGCGATGCGCTGCGCCACCTGGGCGGCGCTCTCGGCCATCTTCAGGATGCGCCGCGCCTCGGGCAGGAAGCTGCGCCCCGCCGGCGTCAGCTTGACCGACCGGCTGGTGCGCTCGAGCAAAGCGGCGTCAATGATGTGCTCCAGCACCTGGATCTGCCGTGACAGCGGCGGCTGGGTCATGTTCAGCCGCACGGCTGCGCGGCCGAAATGCAGCTCTTCCGCCACTGTGACGAAGCAGCGCAGCTGGTTGAGGTCGAACATCGATGCCTCCCCGGCATGGATCGAGCAGATCGTCCAGGCTAGGTAGCATTGATCAGGCGGGGTGGAAATGTCGACCGGGAGAGGGGCAGAAGGGCGGCTGCGCTGGCGCGGCGACCAAGGATGGGCGGGTGCGGCGCTCTGACGACTCGCAAAAAGAAACGGCGGCCGAAGCCGCCGTTCAAGTCGAGACCACGCGGATCGCGCGTGGTGCTCAGGAGGCTCGGAGTTGGACGCGCTGGATGCGGCCCACGATGAAGAGATAGGCAAACGCGGCCACCAGGGCATTGAGGCCGACGAACACCAGCGCGCCATTGAAGGAGCCGGTGGCCGACAGGATGTAGCCGATCACGATCGGCGTGGTGATGCTGGAGAGATTGCCGAAGGTGTTGAACAGGCCGCCGGAGACGCCGCCGGCTTCCTTTGGCGAGGTGTCGGAGACGACCGCCCAGCCGAGCGCGCCGATGCCCTTGCCGAAGAAGGCGAGCGCCATCAGCCCGACCACCAGCGCCTGGCCGTCGACATAATTGCAGCCGATGATGGCCATGGACAGCAGCATGCCGCCGACGATCGGGATCTTGCGCGCGAGCGTCAGCGAGCCGGTCTTGCGCAGGATGGCGTCGGAGATGAAGCCGCCGAGCACGCCACCGATGAAGCCGCACAGTGCAGGCAACGTGGCGACGAAGCCCGCCTGCAGGATCGACAGCCCGCGCTCCTTGACCAGATAGACCGGAAACCAGGTGAGGAAGAAGTAGGTCAGCGTGTTGATGCAATACTGGCCGATATAGACCCCGAGCATCATGCGGTTGGAGAGCAATTGTCCGATATGCGACCAGGTCGGTCCGCCCGATGCGGCCTTGCCGTCTTGCGCGCCCTCCATGTCGACCAGTGCGCCGCCTTCCTTGATATAATCGAGCTCCGCTTCGTTGACGCCGGGATGCTCCTTCGGCCCGTACATGGTCTTGATCCAGACCAGGCCCATGAGGATGCCGAGCGCGCCCATCACGGTGAAGACGTGGCGCCAGCCGAATTCATGCGCGATCCAGCCCATCAGCGGCGCGAAGATCACGGTGGCGAAATATTGCCCGGAGTTGAAGAACGCCGATGCCGTGCCGCGCTCGTTGCTCGGAAACCAGGCGGCCACAATGCGGGCGTTGGCCGGAAAGCTCGGCGCCTCGGCGAGGCCGACCAGGAAGCGAAGCGCGAACAGCGCGACAATGGCGGCGGCGCCGGAGAAGAAGCCGATCCAGCCCTGCATCAGGGTGAAGATCGACCAGACGACGATGCTGCAGGCATAGACCCAGCGCGAGCCGAAGCGATCGAGCAGCCAGCCGCCCGGCACCTGGGCAAGCACATAGGACCAGCCGAAGGCGGAGAACACATAGCCCATCGCGACGGGGTCGAGATGCAGCTCCTTGGACAGCGCGGGACCGGCAATCGACAGCGTGGCGCGGTCGGCATAGTTCACGGTCGTGACCAGGAACAGCATGGTCACGATGAGCAGCCGCACGCGCGATCGACGCAATTCGGCCGTGGATACGATTGCGCTCATGCGCTCCACCTCTCTTGAAACGTTCCTCAAGAACTGTCCTAGAGGAGATGGAGGTCCGGGGTCCAAGCCGAAGCCTGTATCGATCGATCCAATAATTGGATTGATCATGCCCTCAGTCGGTCACAAAGCGAACGTGAGAAGAGTTGCGAGTGGCTCGCTCTTTCACCCTCGATCTTGTCAACCTGACGCGATGGCATGCTGCGTCCGACGCGTCGTCGCGTTCCGCATGTTGGACGTTGCACAAACATAATCCAGCGCGCGGGCGGTCGACGCTTGTATCGACCGCTGCTGCGTGCACAATCGTTTGCGCAAGCGAACAAGGAGCCCGCGCGCGTGAAGGCCGTCTACACCGAGCTGCATCGCAGCCATGATCCGCAATTCTATCTTGTGCGTGGGGTGGTCAAGCGCACCACCGAGCAGCCCGAACGGGCTGACCGCCTGCTTGCAGGATTGAAGGCCGGCAATCACGAGTTGGTCGCGCCCACCCATTTCGGCCAAGAAGCACGCGCACGCGTTCATAGTCCGGAGTATCTCAACTTTCTTGAAGAGGCGTGGGAGGCCTGGGCTGCGCTCGGCGACGCCGGGACCGAGATGATTCCGAACATGCACCCCGTGCGCCATGCCGCCACCTATCCGACCCATATCGTCGGACGCCTCGGCTGGCACACGATCGACACCTCGGCGCCGATCGGGCCGGGCACCTGGGAAGGCGCCTGTGCCGCGACCGACGTCGCGACCACCGCGGCCCAGTTGCTGCTCGACGGCGAGGATGCGGCCTATGCGCTGTGCCGTCCGCCCGGTCACCATGCGTATCGCGACATCGCCTCCGGCTTCTGCTTCATGAACAACTCGGCGATTGCGGCGGCCCATCTGCGGCAGCGCCATGAGCGCGTCGCGATCCTCGATGTCGATGTCCATCACGGCAATGGCACGCAGGGCATCTTCTACGAGCGCCCTGACGTGCTCACCATCTCGATCCACGCCGATCCGGCGCACTACTATCCGTTTGTGTGGGGCTATGCGCATGAACGTGGCGCCGGCGCCGGGCTCGGCGCCAACCTCAACATTCCCCTGGCCCTGAAGAGCGGCGACGACACCTATCTGAAGGCGTTCGAGACCGCGGCCAAGACCATCCATGCGTTCGCGCCCGGCGCGCTCGTCGTCGCCCTTGGCCTCGATGCTTCCGAGCACGATCCGCTCAAGGGGCTGTCGGTGACCACACCCGGTTTCAGGCGCATCGGCGGCGCGATCGCGCGGCTCGGCCTGCCCACGGTGTTCGTCCAGGAGGGCGGCTACCTCTCCGACATTCTCGGGCAGAACCTCACCGCGGTGCTGGCCGGGTTCGAGGCGGCGCGGTGAGAATGGTGTCCTGGTAACGAATCCGCCCAGCGCTGCGGCAAAATCAAACCTTCCGTCCGGATTTCCACGGGTCCGGAAAAGAGAGCTTTCGTTAGGTTCCCATGCGACGATCCGACGCAGATTCGTCCAGGCCGCTTCAACGGCGAATGCGGGGAACATGTCGATGCGGTTGCTCGACCATCTCAAGATCATTTGGAAGATCAGTCTCATCGTTGCGGTGCTGGGGGCGACGCTTGCTGGCGTCGTCGTGTACGGCACCAACCAATTGAGCACGACGGTTGCGGACTTCGCGGAGCTGTCCAATCAGCAAATGAGTTCCAGCGCCGTGGTGCGGGCCCAGCGCCGCCTCGAAACCTATCATGCCGCGCTCTACGCTGTGCTCACGGAGACCACCGCCGAAGGCAACGAGAAGCGGTTGAAGCTCGCCGTCAAAAACCGAGACGAGATCGCATCCTTCATGGACCTGGCGTCCAAAGAGGATCCGGCCCAGACCAAGCAGATCGATGGCTTCAAGGCTGACCTGACACGGGCATTTGCCGTTTGCGATGCCGTGCTTGAGGCCGGGGCTAAGGCGGTGAGCCCGGAGGAAAATGCCAAGGTGGCCGATCGCGCGCACAAGGAATGCGATCCGGCGATCGATGGTGTGCTCGGCAAACTGCAGACCTTCGTCGGTCAGATCGTGGAACTGACGCGCAAGAAGAATGAGGCCATCCGAGCCGAAGCTGACTCAAGCACCCGCGCGGTGATGCTGGTTGGGATTGTTGGACTGATCATCGGGGTCGCCGTCGCATTGTTCATCGGCTTGAGATCGCTGTCGGCTCCCATCGCCCGGCTCAAGGCTGCGATGGAGCGGCTCGCCAACAACGATTTCACCGTCGAGGTGCCCGAGACCGACCGCCGCGACGAGCTCGGCGACATGGCCAAGACCGTCCAGGTCTTCAAGACCAACGGCATCGAGGTGGCGCGCCTGAAGAAGGTGCAGGAGGAGACCGAGCGGCAGGCTGCGGAGCAGCGCCGGCGCGACATGCACGACCTCGCCAACAAATTCGAGCAGGCGGTCGGCGACATCGTCCAGACGGTGTCGTCGGCATCGACGGAGCTCGAGGCGTCTGCCAATACGCTCAACCAGACGGCTGAACGATCGCAGCGGCTCACCAATGTGGTGGCCTCCGCCTCGGAAGAGGCCTCGACCAACGTGCATTCGGTGGCCTCGGCGGCTGAGGAGCTGTCATCCTCGGTCAATGAGATCAGCCGCCAAGTGCAGGAATCGGCGCGGATGGCCAATGAGGCGGTCAGCCAGGCGCGCAAGACCAACGATCGGGTCAGCGAGCTGTCGAAGGCCGCCGCACGCATCGGCGACGTCGTCGAGCTGATCAACACCATCGCGGGGCAAACCAATCTCTTGGCGCTCAATGCCACCATCGAGGCGGCGCGCGCCGGTGAAGCCGGCCGCGGCTTCGCGGTGGTCGCCACCGAGGTGAAGGCGCTTGCCGAGCAGACTGCCAAGGCCACCGGCGAGATCGGCCAGCAGATTTCCGGCATTCAGACCGCGACGCAGGAATCGGTCGGGGCGATCCGGGAGATCTCGGGCACGATCGAGCGGCTGGCGGAGATCGCCTCGACGATCGCCGCCGCAGTCGAGCAGCAGGGCGCCGCGACCCAGGAAATCTCGCGCAACGTGCAGCAGGCCTCGCAGGGTACCAAGGAGGTCTCGACGAACATCGTCGACGTGCAGCGCGGTGCCTCCGAGACCGGCTCGGCCTCGTCGCAGGTGCTCTCTGCGGCCAAATCGCTGTCCACGGACAGCGAACGGCTGCGCGGTGAAATCACACGATTCCTCGGCACGGTGCGGGCCGCCTGAGGCGCCGCCAGCGCCGGCCACCTCGATGGTGCGGCGGCGTTGCTGCAGTCAGATCATGGGTGAGCCGTGGCAGACATCATCAAATTCCCCACGGCTGCCGCGCGGGCTGTGCGCGGCGAGCGAACCGAGCCCGCGCCCGAGGCTGCGATCGAGGGGCAGCTCATGCGCCTGCAGCTCACGCTCGATTCGTGGCGGCTGATCCTGCGCTGGCTCGATCAGCTGGCCCAGTCCGGCGGCGAGGGGTGTCCGGGCGAGCAGTCGCGGCGCATCCGCGAACTGATCGCCGCAGCTGAACGCGCCATCGCCGATCTCCATGATCGCCACGGCCGCGGGCCCGCACCGGAGCGCGATTAGCTGGCCAGCGCCTGCGGCGCCGGCGCTATGAGCTCCTGCTCGGCCGCGCGCACGATTGCCATGGTGCGCAGAATGCTCGCCGGATTGACGCTGATGGAGTCGATGCCGAGCCCGGCGAGGTAGCGCGCGATCTCCGGATAGTTCGCCGGCGCCTCGCCGCAGATGCCGACATGGCGGTGGTTGCGGTGCGCACCATCGATGGCCAGCTTCAACATCGCCAGCATGCCGGGATCGCGCTCGTCGAAGTCGAACGCCACGATATCCGAATCGCGGTCGACGCCGAGCGTGAGCTGGGTCAGGTCGTTGGAGCCGATCGAGAAGCCGTCGAAATGCTGGGCGAAGTCGTCGATCAGGATCACATTGTTGGGGATCTCGCACATCATGTAGATCTCGAGCCCGTTCTCGCCGCGGACGAGGCCATGCCCGGCCATCGCCGCGATCACCCTGCGCGCCTCCTCGACGCGGCGGCAGAACGGGACCATGATCTTGAGATTGCGCAGGCCCATCACATCGCGCACCCGCTTCAAGGCGGCGCATTCCAGCGCGAAGCCGGCGGCATAGGCGGGATGGGCGTAGCGCGAGGCCCCGCGGAAGCCGAGCATCGGGTTCTCTTCCTCCGGCTCGAAATCGGAGCCGCCGATCAGGCTGGCATATTCGTTGGTCTTGAAATCCGACAGGCGCACGATGACGGGACGCGGATAGAACGCGGCGGCAATGGTGCCGACGCCTTCCGAAAGCCGCTCGACGAAGAAGTCGGCCGGCTTCTTGTAGCGCGCGGTGAGGCGTTTGATCGTCGCGCGGTCCTTCGCCGACGTCACCTTGTTCGGCGTGGCCAGCGCCATCGGGTGGATGCCGATCGACTGGTTGATGATGAACTCCATGCGCGCCAGCCCCACGCCGTCGCTCGGCAGCAGCGCGGTCTTGAAGGCGAGCTCGGGATTGCCGAGATTGACCATGATCTCGGTGCGCGGCTTCTCCAGCCGGTCGATCGCGATGCGCTGCACCTCGAACGGCAGGGCGCCGTGATAGACATGTCCGGCATCGCCCTCGGCGCAGCAGACGGTGACGCTTGCCCCGGTCTTGGCGCGCGCGCTGAAATCCTCGGTGCCGACCACGGCCGGCACCCCGAGCTCGCGGGCGATGATGGCGGCATGGCAGGTGCGGCCGCCATGATCGGTGACGATTGCGGCCGCCGTCTTCATGACCGGCTCCCAGTCCGGGCTGGTCGAGGCGGCGACCAGCACTTCGCCGGGCCGAAACGCACGCAGATCCTTCGGCGTGCGGATCAGGCGGATCTTGCCGGCCGCGATCTTCTCGCCGACGGCGCGGCCGGTTGCCAGCACCTGGCCGGTCGTCTTGAGCACATGGGTTTCGACCGCCTCCGGCCGGCGCTGTGAGGCGACGGTCTCCGGCCGGGCCTGGATGATGTAGAGCGCGCCGTCGCGGCCGTCCTTGGCCCATTCGATGTCCATCGGCGTCGGCCGTCCGGCCTTCTGCGAGTAGTGCTGCTCGACCGTGATCGTGGCCTGCGCCAGCTCCAGCACGTCGGCATCATCGATGCAGAATTTCGCCCTGTCGGCCGGCGGAGTGGCCTCGGTGCGCGTGGTCGCGCCGCGCGCGCCGGTCTTGGCGTAGACCATCCGCTTGTCCTTGGCGCCGAGCCGGCGCGACAGCACGCTGCGGAAGCCGGCGGCGAAGGTCGGCTTGTGCACGTAGAACTCGTCCGGATCGACTGTACCCTGCACGATGGTCTCGCCGAGGCCATAGACGCCGGTGATGAAGGCGACGTCGCGAAAGCCGCTCTCGGTGTCGAGCGAGAACATCACCCCGCTGGCGGCGAGATCGGATCGCACCATCTTCATGACGGCGACCGACAGCGCGACCTTGTCGTGCGCAAAGCCGTTGTCGATGCGGTAGGAAATGGCGCGGTCGGTGTAGAGCGAGGCGAAACAGCGGCGGCAGGCCTCGAACAGATCCTTGGGCCCGCGGACGTTGAGGAAGCTTTCGTGCTGGCCGGCGAAGCTCGCATTGGGCAGGTCCTCCGCGGTGGCGGAACTGCGCACCGCCACGGCAACGCCGCGGCCATATTCCTGCTCCAGCTGCCGGTACGCCTGCGTGACCTCGCGGCGCAACTCTTCGCGATCGGTCGCCGCGAACACGATCGCCCGCGCCTTTGCCGCCCGCTTGGCCAGATCGGCGATGCGCCGCTTGTCGAGGCCGGCAAGCAGCTTGCGCAGCTCGTCATCGGCGCCGCCCGCGCGGAGGGCGTCGCGGTAGCTTGCGGCGGTCAGCGCGAAGCCGTTGGGCACGCGCACGCCATGCGGCGCCAAGGCCGAATAGAGCTCGCCGAGCGAGGCGGTCTTGCCGCCGACCTCGGGCACGTCCTCGATGCGAAGGTCCTTGAACCAGCGGATGTACCCGGGTGCCGTCATCGGTGATCTCCCGCGTCGCAGCGTTAACATCAAGTTTGTCGCGTTGCGCGGCCGATGACTTGCGGAAGATCAAGCGGAACGACGTCGGCGCTCCTTAGATCACGTTGTGCTAGAAGTTCCAGCACTGAAGCGGAGGACTCCCGACCCACGATGATGTCCGACGACGAGAATGAGGACGGCAATCGCGAATGGTCGCGATTCTGGCTGACGGCACGGCAATTCTGGCTGGGATCGGCGGCCTGGCGGGTCTGGCTGCTCTGCGCCGCCCTGATCGTCCTCGTGCTGCTGCAGCTCTACGTCCAGTTCCGCTTCAACTACTGGAACCGGGATTTCTTCGACGCGCTGGAACGCCGCGATCCGACGCGGCTGCGGCAACAGGCCGTCCTGCTCATCCCGCTTTGTCTTTCGAGCGTCGTGCTGGCGATTGTCTCGGTGTGGGGCCGCATGGCGATGCAGCGCAACTGGCGACAATGGCTGAGCGCCAAGGTGATCGATTATTGGGTCGAGAACGACCGCTATGCGCGGCTCGCGACGGTGCAGGGCGATCTGAAGATCCCCGAGTATCGCATCGCCGAGGACATCCGCATCGCGACCGATGCGCCGGTCGACTTCGCGGTCAGCATGATCTCCTCGCTGCTGACGGCGGTGGTGTTCGTGCAGGTGCTGTGGCAAGTCGGCGGGTCCATCGGTTTTGCCGCGGCCGGGCTGCAGTTGTGGATTCCAGGCTACCTGGTGATCAGCGTCATCGTCTATTCCGCGCTGGTCACCGGGGCCATGCTGTGGATCGGCTCACCGCTCACCCGCGTCATCCAGATCAAGAACCAGGCCGAGTCGGAGCTGATCACCGCGGCGCACCACCTGCGCGACATCGGCGAAGGCATCACGCCCAAGCACGAGGAGCGCGGCGTCATCGCGGGCATCTGGCTGGCGCTCGACCGTACGATCAAGCAATGGCAGCGGCTGTGCTGGCAATTGATGCGCAACACCCTGGTGTCTCACCTCAACACGCTGATCGCGCCGATCATCGGCCTTGTGCTTTGCGCGCCGAAGTTCCTCGCGGATCAGATGACGCTGGGCGAGCTGACCCAGGCGGCTGCTGCATTCACGCTGGTGCAGGGCTCGTTCAACTGGATGGTGGACAATTTCAGCCGCGTCGCCGAGTGGACGTCGTCGCTGGAGCGCGTCGGTGGATTGCTGCTGTCGCTTGATCGGCTCAACGGCGACGGGGAGGTGAAAGTTACGCCGTCTCCAGCCGCACGTCAGCCAGCAGACGGGTGACATCGGAAGGATCGCATAGCGCGGTGCCGGTGCGCAGCAGCGCTGCCGCGCCGGCCGCAACCGCGAAGCGGAACGCGTCCTCCAGTGGTGCACCTGCCGCGAGCTTCGCCACCAGCGCGCCGAGAAAGCTGTCACCGGCGCCGACGGCGTTGACCGGCACCATGGTCAGCGGCTGGGCGCGCAGCACGCGCTCTGATGTCACCAAGAGCGCGCCGAGATGGCCCATGGTGAGCGCGACCGTGCCGGCCTTGCCGCTTGCGATCAGCGCCCGCGCCGCTCGTTCCCATGCCGCCGCATCGGGCAGTTCGCCGCCGGCGAGCTCCTGCATCTCGCGCAGCGACGGCTTGATCAGGTCTACGCCGCCTTCGACTGCCGCGGCCAGAGCCGGGCCAGACGTGTCGAGGATGAACTGCGCACCGCGGGTACGGACGAGCGCGGCAATGCGGGCGTAGTAATCGGTCGGGACCCCGCGCGGCAGGCTGCCGCTGCCGACCACGAAGCGGGGAAATGGATCGATGCGGGCGAGCAGCGCGAGACCCGCCTGCCACTCGATCTCACTCAGCGTCGGTCCGGGAAGGATGAAGCGGTAGGGCTGGGCCGTGGCGCGCTCCTGCACGAAAAAGTCCTCGCGCGTGTCCTCGGCTGTTGTCCAGGTGAGGCTGGTGACGCCTTCGCTCTCCACGAGCTGTTTCAACAGCTGCCCGGTCGGCCCGCCCACGGGATAGAGCGCGGTCACATCGCCGCCGAGTCGGGTGATTACGCGCGCGACATTGATGCCGCCGCCGCCGGGATCACGCCGCTGCGTGGTGCCGCGCAGCTTCGCCACCGGCATGATCCTCTCGACGGTCGTCGAGATGTCGACAGCCGGGTTCGGCGTGATCGTGACGATGTCACTCATCTCTGTCAGTGTGTGTGAGCGCCGCCGCTCGCGGGAATGCCGGATTCATAGAACGATTTGAGACCAAGGAAGCTGATATCCGGCTTGGTGACGAGATGCACCGGGATCGGACGCAGATAGCTGTCATAGCGTCCCTTGCTCTCGAACTGCCGGCGGAAATCGGACCTGGCGAAATAGTCGGGAAAGCGCGGCGGGATGCCGCCGGCGATATAGACGCCGCCGCGGGCGCAGAAGGTCAAGGTCAGATTGCCGGCGACAGCGCCGAGCCAGGCGCAGAACATGTCGAGCGTCGCGCGGCTGGTCGCGCAGCTGCCGTCGAGGGCGGCGCTGGTGATCGCGGCCGCATCGCGCGGCGGCGCCGTGACTCCGTCGACGGCGGCCACGGCCCGGTAGACGTTCTCGAGCCCCATGCCCGAGAGCGCCCGCTCGATCGAGACATGTCCGAAGCGCTCGCGCATCTTGGCCAGCACCGCAGCCTCGCGCGCGGTCGTCGCCGGCAGCGTGGCGTGACCAGCTTCGGTCACGGCCACCATGGGACGGCCGTCGCCCGGGAGATAGCAGGCGGCGCCGAATCCTGTGCCCGGGCCGATCACCAGCATCGGCGCGCCTGCAACGGCTGCGTCGCCGCCGAGCGGAAACAGATCGTCCGGATGCAGCGCCGGCAGCGACCACCCCACGGCCTCAAAGTCGTTGAGGAGCTTTGCCGAACGCAGATTGAAGCGCGCCTTGAGTTCGGCGCCGTCGATCACCCAGGTCGAATTGGTCAGCATGCCGCGGTTGCGTTCGATCGGACCGGCGATGTCGAGCACGGCCGCGCCGGGTGCACCGCCTGCCGCATGCCGGGACAGGAACTCGGTGATGGCATCATCGATGGTCGGAAAGTCTGCGACCTTCAGGTGTTCGATATGGCCGATCGTGCCACCGTCAAGCAGCGCAAAGCGCGCGTTGGTGCCGCCGATGTCCCCCAGAAGAACGCGATCGCTCATTCCTCACTCTTCCGCCCGGTTGTGCGGCCCGGCCGGATCGTCGGGCGACCGCCTTGCCGCAATCATCTCCGCATACCATCGCGCCGATGCCTTGGGAATGCGGCGCTGCGTGGTGTGGTCGACGTAGACAATGCCGAAGCGCTGCGAATAGCCCGCCCCCCATTCAAAATTATCCATCAGCGACCAGACGAAATAGCCGCGCACATCCGCACCCTCGGCGATGGCCTGTTCCATGGCCGTGATATAGGCCTTGAGGTAGCCGATCCGGTCGTCATCCTGGATATGGCCCGCGGGATCGATCACGTCGGCGGCGGCCGTGCCGTTCTCCATCACATAGATCGGGATCCGGAACCGCTGGTCGATATCGACCAGCGTTTCGCGGAACGCATCCGGCACCACGGGCCAGCCGATCGCACTGCGCGGCACGCCCTGCGGCGGCGGACCGAAACTGGCGCCGATCAGGTTGGTGTCGGCCTTGATGTAATGCGGCGCGTAGTGATTCAGCCCGAACCAGTCGACGGGGCGGGCGATCTGCGCCATGTCGCCGGGCCTGACATAGGGCGTGACGGCGTCGCGCAGTGCCGGCGGATAGCAGGCGAACGCCTGCGGAAACGGGAAGGCGTCGTTCCAATAGGCCGCGAGCCGCAGCGCGGCAGCCGCGTCCTCGGGACTGCTGGTGCAGGGATAACAGGGCTGGCGATTATGGATCGCGCCGATCGAGGCGCCGACGACGTCCCGGCGCAGCACGTCGACGGCGCGGCCATGGCTGAGATTGACGTGATGAATGGCCTGGTGCAGCGCTGCCTTGTCTGCGATGCCCGGCGCATGCCAGCCCAGCCCGTAGCCGAACAGCGTGAACACGCCGGCCTCGTTGAACGTGGCGAAGCGCTTGACCCGGTCACCATAACGTCGCGCCACCAGCGCGGTGTAGTCGGCGAACCAGCCGGCGGTATCGCGGTTCTGCCAGCCGCCGAGCTCGCCCAGCGCCTGCGGCAGGTCCCAATGATAGAGGCAGAGCCAGGGCTCGATTCCCGCGGCCAGTAGGGCGTCGATCAGGCGGTCGTAGAAGGCGAGTCCGGCTTCATTGGCCGCGCCGCGTCCCTGCGGCAGCACCCGCGGCCAGGCGATCGAGAACCGATAGGCATCGAGGCCGAGCTCGCGCATCAGCGTCACGTCGTCGGCGTAACGATGATAGTGGTCGCACGCGATGTCAGCGGTATCATTGTGGCTGACGCGGCCGGGCGCCCGCAGATAGACATCCCAGATGCTGTCGGCCCGACCGTCGCGATGCGCCGCGCCTTCGATTTGGAAGGCCGAGGTGGATGCGCCCCAGACGAAGCGCGGTCGGATGGTCATGAGGGATGGGCCTGCACTGAAGCGAATGGCCGCATGATGCTGATCGCAGACGTCGAACCGTTGACCGGGATCAATCCGGCGGGGCTCGCCGGGGCTGGTGCGATCCGGTCCTGCGTCTGACACGGGCAATCATGCAGGCACCGGGGCTTGCATCGGGGACGAAAGCTGTGGAACGTGCGGCCGCCGAAAATTGGAGTCCCGGCGCGGATGAGCGTCTTTCTGCTGCGGCGATGCCTGACCTTGCTTGCGACCCTGGTCGGCGCGTCGCTGATCATTTTCCTCGTGCTCGACGCGTTGCCGGGAAACGCCGCCCAGATGCTGATGGGTGCGGATGCCTCGCCGGACGCCGTCAGGGCACTGACCGTCAAGCTCGGGCTGGATCAGCCGCTGGCGCTCCGCTATCTGCATTGGCTCGGCGGGCTCCTGGTCGGTGATCTCGGCAACAGCTATGCCTATGGCACGCCGGTGGCCGAACTGATCCGCGAGCGGCTGGCGATGACCATTCCGCTCGCGATCCTGGCGATGGGGCTGACGACGGTGCTGGCCCTTGCGGCCGGAATCTATACGGCGGCCAATCATAACCGGCTGGGCGATGTCGGCGTGATGTCGCTGACCCAGATCGGCATCGCGCTGCCCAATTTCTGGTTTGCGATCCTGCTGATCCTGTTGTTCGCCGTGAAGCTGCAATGGCTGTCGGCCGGCGGCTTCCCCGGCTGGGAGGACGGCATCTGGCCCGGCCTGCGGTCGCTGCTGCTGCCGGCGGTGGCGCTCGCGGTGGTGCAGGCAGCGATCCTGGCGCGGGTGACGCGCTCGGCGGTGCTCGACGTGCTGCGCGAGGATTTCGTGCGCACGGCGCGTGCCAAGGGCCTGACCAAGCGCGAGGTGCTGTGGCGGCACGTGCTGCGCAACGCGATGATCCCGGTGCTCACCGTGATGGGCCTGCAATTCGCCAATCTCCTGGCCGGCACCATCGTGATCGAGAACGTGTTCTATCTGCCGGGTCTCGGGCGGTTGATCTTCCAGTCGATCGCCAACCGCGACCTGATCGTCGTGCGCAACTGCGTCATGCTGCTCGCGGGCATGGTCATCATCGTCAACTTCGTGGTCGACGTGCTCTATGCGGTGATCGATCCGCGCATCAAGGTCCACGAGCTGTGAGTTCGCTGGTTACAGTTCAAGCCGCTGCGAGCGCCGCGCCGTTGCCCAATGGCTTCTGGCGCCGGGCCTTGCGGCATCGCAGCTTCATGGTCGGCGCGCTGCTCTGTCTCCTGGTGCTCGGCGCTGCGCTGCTGTCGCTGGTCTGGACGCCATGGTCGGCCTATGAGATCGACGTCGCCGTGAAGCTGCGGCCGCCCTCGGCGGCACATTGGCTCGGCACCGATGTGCTCGGCCGCGACATCGTCTCGCTGCTGCTGGTCGGCGCGCGCGCGACCATCCTCGTCGGCATCATCGCGGTCGGCATCGGCCTCACTTGCGGCGTCTGCCTCGGGCTGATCGCCGCCGCGCAGCGCGGCTGGACCGAAGAGCTGATCATGCGCTTCAGCGACTTCACGTTCGCTTTTCCTGCGGTGCTGTCGGCGATCATGCTGGCCGCGGTCATCGGTCCGGGCATGGTGACCTCGATCACCGCGATCGGCATCTTCCAGATCCCCGTGTTTGTCCGAGTCACCCGCGGCTCGGCCGGCGCGATCTGGACCCGCGAGTTCATTCTCGCCGCGCGCGCCGCCGGCAAGGGCCGCGTCCGCATCACCATCGAGCACGTGCTGCCGAACATCCTGTCGATCCTGATCGTGCAGGCGACGATCCAGTTCGCACTGGCGATCCTGGCCGAGGCTGCGCTGTCCTATCTCGGCTTGGGCACGCAGCCGCCGCAGCCGTCCTGGGGGCGCATGCTGAACGACGCGCAGACCCTGCTGTTCCAGTCGCCGAGCCTTGCCGTCTATCCGGGCGCCGCGATCGCGCTCGCCGTGCTCGGCCTCAATCTGCTCGGCGACGGTCTGCGCGACCTGCTCGACCCGCGGCTGGCGAGGCAGCGATGACCGCCGGAGATCAGGCTCTGCTCGACGTCTCGAATCTCGGCATCCGGCTCGACACCAGCCGGGGTCCCGCGCAGGCGGTGCGCGAGGTGTCGTTCGCGCTTCGGCGTGGCGAGACGCTCGGCATCGTCGGCGAATCCGGCTGCGGCAAGTCGATCACGGCGCTCGCATTACTCGGGCTGCTGCCCGACAGCGCGGTTGTGAGTGGCAGCATCAGGCTCGACGGCCGTGAGATGGTCGGCCTTGCGGATGCTGATTATTGCAGGCTGCGCGGCAACCGCATCAGCATGATCTTCCAGGAGCCGATGACCGCGCTCAACCCGATGCACACGATCGGCCATCAGGTGGCCGAGCCGTTGCTGCGCCACACCGGCTGTTCGGCCGCTGAGGCCAAGCGCCAGGCGATCGCGCTGCTCGACCGCGTCGGTCTACCGGATCCCGCCCGGCGCTACGACGCCTATCCGCATCAATTCTCCGGCGGTCAGCGCCAGCGCATCACCATTGCGATGGCGCTCGCCTGCAAGCCGGATGTGCTGATCGCCGACGAGCCGACCACCGCGCTCGACGTCACCATCCAGCGCCAGATCCTCGATCTGATCGCCGATCTCGTGGCCGAGCAGGGTATGGCGATGATCCTGATCTCGCATGATCTCGGCGTCATCGCCGAGAACGTGCAGCGGATGATCGTGATGTATGGCGGCACGGTCGTCGAAAGCGGCTCCACCGACGCGGTGTTCTCGCGCATGGGCCATCCCTACACCCAGGGTCTGTTCCGGGCGCGGCCGCGGCTCGGCGCCCGCAAGGGCACGCGGCTTGCGACCATCGCAGGAACGGTGCCGGAACTCGCCGATCTGCCGGCCGGCTGTCCATTTGCCGATCGCTGCAATCTGGTTGTCGACGCCTGTCGCACGGCGCTGCCGCCGGTGGCCGAGATCGGTGCTGGTCATGCCGTCCGCTGCATCCGGACCGATGTCGCGCTGACGCGTGATCCTGTGGGAGTGGTCGCGTGAGCGAGGCAGTCGATCGCCCGGCCGAGACCGCGCTGCTCGAGATCAGGGATCTCGTGCAGCGCTACACGCTGCCGCGCGAGAGCCTGCTGCGGCCGCCAGGACAGGTGCTGGCACTGAATGGCGTCTCGCTCAAGCTGATGCCCGGCAAGAGCCTCGGCATCGTCGGCGAGTCCGGCTCCGGCAAATCGACTCTGGCGCGGTTGATCATGGCGCTGGAACGGCCGTCATCGGGAGCGGTGCTGATGGCGGGGCGTGATCTCGACCGGCTGCCTGCGGATGAGCTGCGCCGCGCGCGGCGCGATTTCCAGATGGTGTTCCAGGATCCCTATGGATCGCTCGATCCACGCCAGACCATCGCGCGCATCGTCGCCGAGCCGCTGACCGCTCTGGAGAGCCCCGATCGCGCGTCCTTGCGCATGCGCGTCGCCAGCGTGCTGCGGCAGGTCGGATTGCGCGATGCCGACATGGACAAATATCCGCACGAATTCTCCGGCGGCCAGCGCCAGCGGATCGCGATTGCGCGTGCCCTGATCACGCAGCCGAAGCTGATCGTCGCCGACGAGCCGGTCTCGGCGCTCGACGTCTCGGTGCAGGCGCAGGTGCTGAACCTGATGCAGGACCTGCAGGAGCAGTTCGGCCTCAGCTACGTCCTGATCAGCCATGATCTCGCCGTCGTCGACTATCTCTGTGACGAGGTCGCCGTGATGTATCTCGGCCGCATCGTCGAGCAGGGTCGGCCAGAGGACCTGTTCGGGCAATGCGCGCATCCCTATACGCGGGCATTGCTGGATGCGGTGCCGCGGGCGCAGGCCGGCGCAGTTCGGCGACGGCGCGAGAGTGTCGCGATCGCCTCGCAATCCATGGGGGCTTCGGGATGCCCCTACGCGCCGCGCTGCCCGCTCGCCGATTCCCATTGTCATGCGACCGCTCCCGCCTTGCGGCCGCTCACGGCGCAACATTTGGCTGCCTGCCACAAGTCGGAAAGCGTGATGGCGCTGCCGGCGCTGGTCGCCGCAGAACAACCGCCTCTTGTCTCCAAGCCTTTTTGACGCGTAATTTGGTTCCGTCCGGGAGAAACAAACAATGTTCAAGAGATTATCGATCATCGCACTGACCGCGCTCGTCGCGGCCATCGGGCCGGCCTCGGCGCAGAGCAAAAAGGACAGTGTCGTCGTCGGCATGACCTTGGAGCCGCCGGGCCTCGACCCGACCAGCGCGGCCGCCGCGGCCATCGCCGAGGTCACGCTCTACAATGTCTATGAGACGCTGACCAAGATCAACGAGGACGGCTCGGTGTCGCCGCTGCTGGCGCAGAGCTGGCAGGCCTCGTCCGATCTGAAGAGCTACACCTTCAAGCTGGCCAAGGGTGTCAGGTTCCAGAACGGCGAGGCGTTCGATTCCTCGACGGTGAAGTTCGCGTTCGAGCGCGCCGGCGCCGCCAACAGCACCAACAAGGACAAGGCGCTGTTCCAGGCGATGGAGCAGGTGACAGCTCCCGATGCCGAGACGATCCAGATCAAGCTGAAATATTCCGAGCCGAACCTGCCGTTCCTGCTCGGACAGGCGACGGCGGCCATCGTCGAGCCGAAGAGCGCGCCGACCAATGCGACGCAGCCGGTCGGTACCGGGCCGTATACGCTCGGCGCCTGGGCCAAGGGCTCGTCGCTGACCTTGAACAAATGGCCCGATTATCGCAACGCGGCCGCGGTCAAGCTGTCCAAGGTGACGATCCGCTTCATCTCCGACCCGGCGGCGCAGGTCGCGGCGCTGCTGTCGGGCGATGTCGACGCCTTCCCGCGCGGCACCTCGGCGCGCACCTTGCCGCAGTTCAAATCCGATCCGCGCTTCATGGTGCTGATCGGCGGCTCCAAGGCGAAGACCATCGTCACCATCAACAACAAGAAGAAGCCGCTCGACGACGTTCGCGTCCGCCGCGCCATCCTGGCCGCGATCGACCGCAAGGCGATGATCGAGGGCGCCGTCGATGGGCTGGGCACGCCGATCGGGAGCTTCTACGTTCCAGGCTCGCTCGGCTATGTCGATACCACCGACATCAATCCCTACGATCCGGAGAAGGCCAAGAAGCTGCTGGCCGAGGCCGGCGTGACCACGCCGCTGCAGCTCTCCCTGCGGCTGCCGCCGCCGGCCTATGCGCGGCAGGGCGGCGAGGTGCTCGCGGCGCAATTGGCCAAGGTCGGCATCGTTGCCAAGATCGAGAATCTCGAATGGGCGGCGTGGCTGTCGCAGGTCTTCAACGGTCCGCATGATTTCGACCTGACGATCGTCTCGCATGTCGAACCGTTCGATCTCGTGAAGTTCACCGAGAAGAACTACTATTTCGGCTATCAGTCCGAGGCGTTCGACAGGCTGTATCAGACGATCGTCGATACGCCGAACGACGCGGAGCGCGCCAAGCTGCTCGGCGACGCCCAGCGGATGCTGGCAACCGACGCTGCCGCCGGTTTCCTGTTCCAGCCGCAATGGATCACGATCATCAACAAGAAGCTGAAGGGCGTCTGGAAGGACGTGCCGCAGTTCGAGAACGACTTCGCGAGCTGGTCCTGGGAGTGATTGCGTAGCCGTCATTGGCCGCGCAATCGCAATGCGCGAGATAGCGCCCTCTCCCGCAAGCGGAGAGGGCGCATGAGCGGCCACGCGCTGTCAGCAATCGATCGCCCGGCTTCGATCGGCTTTGCGCAAGATCAGTGCGGCCACTCGATCGGCGTGAAGCGCAGCTCCCGCCGCCGCATCTCGGCCTGGAGCTCCTGGGCATATTGCTTGGCCCTGTCCCCGATCAGGCGATAGGGACCCCCGATCCGGCTATCGGCGGCTACCTGCTTCCGGACACTCTCGTAATAGGCCAACAGGCTTTCGTCCGTTGAATTCACAAATCGCATCGCTAAACGCCCTTGCAACAATCCCCCTCGCGGCCAGTGTGCATGTGTTGCCAGCCCTGGAAGCGACATGGGGTAAAGTTCCGACGTGACAAAAAGTTCCGTTCTCCCGTTCCAAAGCGCCGTATCGGCGCTGTGCGTCGCCCTCGTCACCGCAAGAACCTTTCCGTCACCGACCCGCTTAAGCCTTCAGCGAAAGCAAGGTCAGGCCATGCCATGCGGGCTTACATTCTGGTCATCGTACTGATCTGCAGCAGATCACGGTGGCATTCGGCCATGCTGCGGTTGCTGCATGCCACGCGGATCACGCGTTGCCGATGTGCGATGCGGAACCGACCGGCTGAGCACGTCGTGCGAACGTGATTGCAACCTATGGGCGCGGTGGCGTATGATGGTGTCATCTGCGTTGACATGTCGGACGGTCGAGCATGGACAGGAAATCTGCATGTCTGGCCGCGGCCATGAGCTGTCGCGAGGAAGCGGAGCGCGATCCGGCACGTCGTGATCTTTGGTTGCTGCAGGCGTCCAAATGGACGGCGCTGGCCGATCAGCAGGCCGGGCACGCTCTGATCGTTTGCGAGCCCCTGGCCTCCGCGGCTCAGGACGTCCGTCGCTGAGCCCGGATCATTGCAAGGTCGGGTCGAGCCGGTCGCGCAGCCAGTCGCCGATCATCGAGACCGCGAGCGTGGTGATGACGATCGTGACTGCCGGGGCCAGCATGACCCATGGCGCGCGCGTGAGATATTCGCGGCCATAGCCGACCATGTTACCGAGACTGGTCATCGGCGGCTGCACGCCGAGGCCAAGGAAGGACAGGCCGGATTCCAGCAGGATCACCTCAGGGAACACCAAGGTCATCGAGACGATCAGCGTCGAGGCGATGTTGGGCAGGATGTGCCTGAGATAGACGCGCTGCGGCGTCGCGCCGAGCTGACGCACGGCGGCGGCGTAGCCCTGCGCATTGGCCGAAATCGCCAGCCCGCGCGCGATGCGGGCGTAACGCTCCCAGCCGAACAGGCCCATCAGCCCGATCAACAGCGGCAGTGAATTGCCGAAGAAGGCGAGCACCGCGAGCGCCAGGATCAGGAACGGCATGCTGGCCTGGAAGTCGGCGAGCATCAGCACGAATTGCTCGACCAGGCCGCGGAAATGCGCGGCGAGGAAGCCGAGCGTGGTGCCGACGATGGCCGAGATCGCGGTCGCGCCGAACGCGATCAGCAATGAGATCCGGATCGAGACGATCAGACGCGACAGCACGTCGCGGCCGAGCTCGTCGGTGCCGAGCCAATGGGCCGGGTTGCCCGGCAAAGCAAGACGGTTGCGCAGATCGAACTTGGTGAAGCCATAGGGCGCGATCTGATCGGCGAAGATGGCCACGATGAGTATCGCTGCGATCCAGCCGATGGCGATGGTGACCGAGACGGGAATATTGGGCCAGCGCAGCCGCCTTGCGGCGGGGGCCTTCATTGCAACATCGGTCATGCCGCCGCTCCCTTGCTGCGCAGCCGTGGATCGAGCAAGCCATACAGGAAATCGACGATCAGGTTCGAGGTGACCATCGTCATCGCCACCAGCAGCAGGATGCATTGCACGACCGCGAGGTCGCGATTGGCGACCGCGACGACCAACAACCGGCCCACGCCGGGCCAGGAGAACACGCTTTCGACCACGACGGCACCGGCGATCAGGCTGCCGACCATGAAGCCGAGAATGGTCACGGTGGGAATCGCGGCATTCGGCAACGCATGGTCCGTGATCACGCGCCGCCATGGCACGCCCTTGGCGGATGCCGTGCGAATATAGGGCTGGCCGAGGATCTCCAGCATGGCGCTGCGCGTGAAGCGCGCCAGCACGGCGGCGCCGCCGAAGCCGAGCGTGACGATCGGCAGGATGGCGTGACGCCACGAGTCTTGTCCGCCCGACGGCAGCCAGCCGAGTTGCACGGCGAAGATCAAGACCAGCAGCAGCGCCAGTACGAAGCTCGGCACCGTGAAGCCAGCCACGGCCGTGATCATCACCGCGCGGTCGATGGCCGATCCCCGATGCAGCGCGGCGTAGATTCCTGCGGGAATGCCGAGCAGCACCTTCACCAGGAAGGCCGGAATGGTCAGCGCGAGGGTTGCAGGAATGCGCTCGATGACCAATTGGATCGCCGGTCGGCCGTCGCGCATCGAGCGCCCGAGCTCGCCCTGGCCGATCGCTTTGAAGTAGTCGAGATACTGCACCCAGATCGGATGATCGAGGCCCCAGGCCTTGCGGAACGCCTCGATCACCTCGGGCGGCGCTTCAGGTCCCATGATCATCAGCGCGGGATCGCCGGAGAGTCTGAGCACGATGAAGGCGAAGGTGACGACCAGCGCGATCGTCAGCAGCGCGCGCGCAAAGCGGATCGCGAAGAAGCGGAGCATCACGCGGCGTCCTGGGCTTGCGACGGCGCATCCGCCACGAGATGGCACGCCACCTGTCGCTGCTCATCCAGCGCCGCGAGCTGCGGCACCTCGACGGCGCAGCGCGCGGTCGCGTGGCGGCAGCGCGGATGAAAGGCGCAGCCCGAGGGCCGCGCGGCAGGATTGGGCGGATCGCCTGTCAGCACGATGCGGCTCGAGCTGCGCCGGCCGGGCGCCGGCGAGGCCGACACCAGCGCCTGCGTGTAAGGATGCTGTGGCCGCGCGAACAGATCATCGGCGTCGCCGAACTCGACGATGCGGCCGAGATACATCACCGCGACCTTGCTGCTGATCTGCCGGATGACGCGCAGGTCATGGCTGATAAACAACATGGTCAGTCCGAGCCGCGCCTGCAGATCGATCAGCAGGTTGACCACCTGCGCCTGGATCGAGACGTCGAGCGCGCTCACTGGCTCGTCGCAGACGAGGAAGTCGGGCTTCGTCGCCAGCGCGCGCGCCAGCACGATGCGCTGGCGCTGGCCGCCGGAGAGGGCGCCGGGATAGCGGGCGCCATGGCTGTTGTTGAGATCGACGGATCGCAGCAGTTCGTGCACCCGCGCGTCGCGCTCGGCCTTGGTGCCGATGTTGTGGATGTCGAGCGGCTCGCGGATCTGCGCGGCGACGGCAAGCCTTCGATCGAGCGCGCCGAGCGGGTCCTGGAAGATCATCTGCATGCGCGCGCGTTGCGCGCGCCAGGCGGCTGTGCCCGGTGCAGCGATCGGTGCGCCATCGAAGCGCACGCTGCCTTGGTCAGGTGGCTCGAGTCCGAGCACCATGCGTCCGGTGGTGGATTTGCCGGAGCCGGATTCGCCGACGATGCCGAGCGTCTCGCCTTTTTGAATCGAGAAGCTCAAATTGTCGACGGCACGGACAGAAATGGGCCGCCCGAACAGGCCGGACCGCATCCGATAGGTGCGCGAGATCGCCCGGACCTCGACCAGCGGCGTTGTCATTCGGCGGCGAGCTCCACCGGCAGCCGTTGCGGCCGCAGGCAGGCCACCGCGCGGTCCTGCTCGGAGGGCGCCAGCGGCGGCACGCCGGCGTGGCAATCATCGCCGGCATGATGGCAGCGCGGCGCGAAGGCGCAGCCGCTCGGCAGCGCGCGCGGATCGGGCACGGTGCCGGGAATCGCCTGCAGGCGTCGACGCGCGCCATCCAGCGGCGGCAGCGCGCCGATCAGGCCCTGCGCGTAAGGGTGCCAGGGATCGTCGAACAGCCGCGTGGCGGGCGCGCGCTCGACGATGCGGCCGGCATACATCACGCAGACCCGGTCGCAATTCTCGGCGACGACGCCGAGGTCGTGGCTGATCAGCACCATCGCCATGTTGAACTCGCGGCGCACGGCGGACAGCAGATCCAGGATCTGCGCCTGGATCGTGGCATCGAGCGCGGTGGTCGGCTCGTCGGCGATCAGGAGGTCCGGCTGACCGGCCAGCGCCATCGCGATCATGATCCGCTGCACCTGGCCGCCGGAGAATTCGTGCGGATAGGCCGATAGCCGCCGCGCCGCGTCGGGAATGCCGACGAGATCGAGCAGCCGCAGCGCCTCTCTGCGCGCGGCTTCGCCGCGGAGGGCGCGATGCAGCGCCAGGCTCTCGCACAACTGACGGCGGATGGTGAGCACAGGATTGAGCGCGCTGGCTGGATCCTGGAAGATCATTGCGATGCGCCGGCCACGCACCTGGTCGAGCACCGCGCCATCAGCACCGAGCAGCTCCCGGCCGTCGAGCTGCACCGAGCCCGAGGTCCTCGCCTTGGCCGGCAGCAGGCCGAGCGCCGCGAGCCAGGTCACCGACTTGCCGGATCCGGACTCGCCGACGAGGCCGACGGCCTCGCCCTTGCCGATGTCGAGATCGATGCCATGCAGCACGGGCGTGCCGTCGAAGGCGACTTTCAGGCCGGAGATGCGGACCAGCGGCGCCACGGCATCACGCTCCGTAATTGCCGGTGCGGAAGTCCATCGCGAAGGCCGGCGAGGCCTTCCACTTGATCGACTTCGGCTTGGCGGTGAACGTCGCGTTCTGGTGCAGCACCGTGTAGGCCGGGTCCTCGCGCTCGGCGATCTCCAGCATGCGGCGGAACGCCTTCTTGCGCGCCTCGCGGTCGGTCGAGGTCTCCAGGAATTCCGACAGCTTGTTCAGCTCGGCATTGCTCCACTCGCCGACCTGCTGCTGCTGGCCGTTCGGACCGTGCTGGGCCACAAGCGAGGAGACCGGATCGTTGAACGCCGCCGAATTCGACCAGTCGCGCACCGCGCGGTTGGGCGCGCGCTCGAGAATCTGCGACCAGTTCTCCTTGGTCTCGATCTGCACGTTGAGGCCGACCGCCTGCCACATCTCGACCAGCACTTGCGCGGTGGCGACCTGGTTGGTGTAGTAGTTGTTGAGCAGGCGGTAGGGGATCGGGTCGCCCTTGTAGCCGGCCTGCTTCAGGAGGTCCTGCGCCAGCTTCGGATCGAACGCCGGCACGCTCCAATCGGCGATGAACATGTCGCCGTAGAACTCCCATTGCAGGCCCTTCGGCACGCGGGTGCGGCCGGCCCACAGGCTGTCGACGATCGCCTGGCGATCGATCGCATGGGTGAAGGCGCGGCGCACCAGCGGATTGGCGAGCTGCGGATGGTTCTTGTCGAACACGGTCAGGCGGTGATTGAGGATGGTGCCGCCCTGCACCTCGAACGCCGCGTTCTTCTCGATGCCGGCGATCTGGTCCGGCGGGATGTCGCAGGCGAACTGATATTCGCCTGACAGCAGCCCGTTGATGCGGCTTGCGACCTCCGGCACCTCGACGAAGCGGATGCGCTTCAGCGGCGGGCGACCGCCCCAATATTCGTCATGCGCTTCCAGCGTCAGCGACACGTCCGGCTTGAACTCGACGATCTTGTAGGGGCCGGTCGTGATCGGCTTGCGCGCCCAGTCGAGATAGCTCGCCGCTTCCTCCCAGCCGCGCCGGCTCATGATGTCTGAGCCGTAGCGCATCAGGCGGCCCTCGATGGTCACGTCCGGCGTCGCGTTGACGAAGCGGACGGTATATTTGTCCACCGCGTCGACGCGAACGAGATCCGGCCACATCCGGCGGGCGACGCCGATCACGTCCGGCGGCAGCTCCTTGCCGGGGCGCGGCGTCGGGATCTTTTCGAACGCCTTGATGGTGGTGCGGCTCTTGGCCTCGCTGTCGCCGAACATGCGCTCGCGGCTGAACGAGAACACGACGTCCTCGGACGTCATCTCGTCGCCATTGTGGAACTTGACGCCCTGGCGCAGCTTCAGCTCGACGGTCTGGTCGTCGATCCGCTTCCACTCGGTGGCGAGACCCGGAACGGCTTCGAGATTGCCGCGGAAGTTCTTCGAGATCAGGCTTTCCCACAGCGACGAGTAGAACACCCGCTCGCCGACATTGGACTGCTCGCGCAGCACGTCGAGCACGTTGGAGTTCGTCACCTTCTGCACGGCGATGGTGACCGAGGGACGATTGTCGGCTTGCGCGATCGACACGCGCGGCAGGATGAAGCTGCCGCCGATTGCGGCGCCGGCGCCGAGCAGGCCGCGGCGGGTGAGCTTGGTCATGGCAATCTCTCTTGAGGTTGTCGACTTTGCGAAAGAAGCGGATTTATTGCGCGACGCCGAGCGAGGCGAGATAGGCGGCGCCGGCCTTGACGTGATCGTGGTTGCGCAATTCGAGGATCAGGCGCGGATTGGAGGAGAGCTTCGCCAGCGCGCGGAATACGGCGATCCAGCGGATATTGCCTTCGCCCGGCGCCCAATGGCGGTCGGCGTAGCCGTCGGTGTCCTGCAGATGGACGTGGGTCAGCATGTCGCCGGCTGCGTCGATATAGTAGTCGACCGGCGGTGCGCCGGTGGAATGATGCGCGTAGTTGGCATGACCGGTATCGAGCGACACCCGCACCTTGCTGCTGCCCAACGCCGTCGCGAGCGCGACACGATCGGAGGGATCCTTGTCCTCGATGTTCTCGATCACGATCTCGCAATTCGCCTGCTCGGCCGAGGCGATGACGTCCGAGAGCGTCGCCCGCACGCGCTCGATCAGACCCTCGCGATTGTCCGGCAGCATGTCGATATTGTTGTAGTCCCAGGTGGTGTAGGGCGAGTGGATCACCATCTGCGTGGCGCCCAGGAACTCGGCGACTTCCAGCCCCTGCAGCAGCCGCTTGGTGACGGCGCGGCGGATCATCGGATCGTGGCTGTCGATCTTGAAGCCCCAGAACGGACCGTGGATGCCGAGCCGGCCGGTATGGCCTGACAGCATCGACTTGATCTCCTTGGCGGTGCTGCGCCAGTCGCTGTCGAGCAGGTCGGCGCGGAAGAAATCCTGGATCTCGAGATCACGCTGCCGCTCGAGCAGCCAGTCGGTGTGGGCCGGAATGGATTTGGCGGAGAGGGCGGCGCCGAGAACGGGCAGCGTGGCGGACATGGCGTGATCCTTCTTCGAGACCCCGTGAGCGCTAACGAAGTTCGATGACGCTCCCATGAAGGGCTGTGGATGATCACATGCGACATGTTGTGTTGATCCGGCCCGATCGACGCCAGATCTGTATCGTTGAGGTGATAATCAATTTTACGCACTACTTGACGTAGTCGCGGAAACTGGAACAATGCGGCGGAAAAGGGGGCGTGAAATGACGACACAGTGTGCAATCGTTGCGAGATTGCGTTCGGTTTTCGCGCTTTCCGCGCTTGCGTTCGGCGTGCCCCTGCTCATCAGGCGTCTACTCATGCGGCCTTTACTCATGCAGCCTTTACTCATCCGGGGTTTAGTCGTCTCGGCTTTAGTCATCGCGGCTCTGCTCAGCGTGCCTTTGCTCAGCGCGCCGGCACACGCCAAAGGACCCTACGGCTCGATCTCCGTCGCCGGATGGTCCGGCGGAGCCTTCACGGACGACAACACCGGGCAGTTCACCAGCTGCGTCGCATCGGCCAGCTACAAGAGCGGCATCAACTTCGGTGTTCTCGCTCTGCCAAATTTCAATTGGGCGCTCGCCTTCATCCATCCGAGCTGGTCGCTGTCGCAGGGGCAGAAATTTCCGATCGTGTTGAGCTTCGATGGCCGGACGTCGTACAATGTCGAAGGCGCGGTGTGGTCGACGACCATGGTCGTCGTGCCGATGCCCAACGATTCCAGCCTGATCAAGGCGTTCCGCGCCGCGCGGACGATGTCGGCGTTCGCGCAAGGCAATCTGTTCCAGTTCAATCTGACCGGCACCGCGGTGCTGCTGCCCTCGCTCGCCAATTGTGTGCGCATCATCAATGCCGGGGGGCTGGCCGCCGCGACCAACTTCAACATTCAACCCAGTGCGCCATCGGCGCAGCGCTCGGCGATACAGCAGGCGGCGGTAGTGCCAAGCGCGCCGGCGGCCGTCCAGCCGTCGCGGCCGCGGGGCGACTCTCCCGAGCTGCAGCTGGAGGCGATGCAGATCGCCTCCAACTTCATTCTGAAGGCGGCCCTGTCGCATCCGGCCATCCTCGGCGGCGGCGAAAGGCCGGTCTGGCTGACATCCGGCGGCGTGGCGTGGAAGGCCGATAATGCGACCGGATTTGTGAAGATCGTACCGCCAGAGCCCAATCTCGACGGGCTGGAGGTGGCCGCCACGATCGTCGGCAACGATGCGCGCGATTGCAAGGGCAAGTTCATTTCCGCGCGCAACAGTGAGCTGGTCGACAGCGCGGTGGTGTTTCGCGGCATGTCCTCCTGCGAGGACAGCGAGAAGTCCGATGTCTCCGAATATTTCATCTTTCCGCGCAAGGCCGGCGGCTTCGTCTTGTTCTCAGTGATCACGCCGACCAAGCCGGTTGGCGGTGGTGGCGGTCAGCAGCTGCAGACACGCGAAGAAGCCAATGCCAACTTCCGCAAGGCGGCCTACACGTCGCTCGCGAAATAGCAGCCCCCGATCCGGCTGGCACTCGCAGGTGAGTCAGGGCGCGCACGTGCTCAGCCGACGGTCCGCTTCGGACGCCTGATCGCCCGCACCTTGCCGCTGCGACCGCCGCCGCAATACAGCGTCTCATCACCATCGGCCTCCATCCCCGAGACGCCGGTGCCCGCGGGCATGTCCAGCTGCTCGAGCACCTCGCCGCTCACCGGATCGATCCGCCTGATGTCGCTGACATCATCCTCCCAGGTGCCATGCCAGAGCTCGCCATCGACCCAGGTGACACCGGTGACAAACCGCGTGCAGGGGATGCTGCGCAGGATCCGCCCCGTCGCCGGATCGATCTGGTGGATCTTGCGATCGCGATAGGCGCCGACCCAGAGCGAGCCCTCCGCCCAGGCGAGTCCGGAATCACCGCCCGCTGCCGGCGCCGGAATGGTCGAGATCACCTCGCCGCTGTCGGGATCGATCTTCTGAATATGCGCTTCCGCGATCTGGTACAGGTGCTTGCCGTCAAAGGCGGTCCCCGCATGGGCGGCGATGTCGAACGACCGCTTGACCTCGCCATCGGCAGGATCGAACGCCTGGATGCTTGCGCCGGTCGCAATCCACACCTGTCGTCCGTCATGGGTGACTCCGGCGACTTGGTCGCCCTCGAAGGGGCCGTATTCGCGGAGGATCTCGGCGGGGGCTCGTCTCATGGCGGTGGTGCATCCCTTGTTGTGACAGCGTGACGCTAGTCCAGCGAGGACCAGGCTGGGAGTAACAAGCTGGTCGCGAATTCCGGGACCACCGGGCATGTCCAGCGTTGGGCGCGGCCGCGGCCGAAGGACTGTACCTTGCCCGACACCGCGAGGGCGTCGAGCGCGCGCTGCACCGTGCGCTGACTGGCACCGAGCGCCAGCGCCAGGCCTGAGCTTGACCACGCCTCGCCGTCGGCGAGGCAGGCCAGCACGGCGGCATTCTCGTCTTCGATCGGCTGCGCAAGCACGACGACGTCGCGACCATCGCAGGACGTCAAGGCAAAGCCGTCGCGGGTGGCCTTGATCTCGGCCATGCCCTTGAGCAGGTGACGCAGGCGCCCGATCTCGACGCGCAGCCGCGCGCGGTGCGACTCGTCCGCCTGCTTGCCGCGGAAAGCGGCGGAGATCAGCACCGACCGCGGCACATCATCGGGCGCTCGCTCCGCCAGTCTGCGGGCGAGGACAAACAACACCGGACGCCGGGTCAACGACACGACATGGTTGCCTTTGCGTACGGCCAGCCGGCAGGCATCGACAATCAGCGCGTCCGACCGGAACAGCGCCTCGATCTCGTCGAGCAGCAGCCGTCGGTCCCGGCCTGGTTGGATCAGGCGTGCAGCCGGTGCGGACAGTGCGGTCGCCAGCCGTTCGACCTCCACAAGCAGCTCCGGACTATGGGCCTGCCGCGCCATGCGTGCGGCGCGCTCCAGCGCCGCTTGCGCGGCCTTGGTCTGCAGACGGCGCAGTGCCAATCCGGCGACGATCAGCTCGTAGATCGTACGGGCCGCCGGCAGCAAGGGCGAGGGATCGAGATCGGCCAGTCCGCGCTCGGCCTTGTCGAGATGACCGATGAGTACCATGCGGCGGATCTCGAGGCTGCGCGCATAGGCGGCATTGATGCGGTCGCCGTGCTGCGCCAAGGTGTCGCGCGCCTCTGCCAGCGCCTTGGTCGGCCATGACAGATCCCGCGCCGCGAGCGCGATCTCCGCTTCGGCGAGGGCACAGCGGGCGCGCGCCACGGCCGCCTTGGCGCCGAAGCTTCGTGCCGCCTGCCGCAGCAGTGCCTTCGCCCGCATGACATCGCCAAGCCGGGCCATCGCGATGCCGCGCAGCGCCAGCGCCGGCGGATCATCGCGCAATGCGACGCGGTTCAGCGCACCGAGCGGATCGCCGGCGGCGAGCGCCTGCGCTGCCGCCGAGATCAGCGAGTCCATGCAAATCCCGCCAAACTTGTCACTCCCTGGTTCTCCCGCGCCGATCCTAGTCTCAGTCGAGGTCAACACGCAAAGGAACACAGACATGACCCCGCATCTCACAGGAACTCGCGAAGACTGGCTGAAGGCCCGCCTCGACCTGCTCGCAGCAGAAAAGGAATTCACCCGCCGCGGCGATGAGCTGGCGCAGCGCCGTCAGGCGCTGCCCTGGGTGCGCGTCGACAAAAGCTATCGCTTCGACACCGAGGATGGTCCAGCTTCGCTCCCTGACCTGTTCAAGGGACGCTCGCAGCTGCTCGTCTATCACTTCATGTTCGGGCCCGACTTCCAGGCCGGCTGTCCGTCCTGCTCGATGATCGCCGATGGGTTCAACGGCTTTCAGGTCCACCTCGCCCATCATGACGTGATGCTGTGGGCGGTCTCGCGCGCGCCTCTGGCCAAGCTGAAGGCCTATCAGACCCGGATGGGCTGGAGCTTTCCCTGGGCGTCGTCGGCGAGCAGTGATTTCAACTTCGACTTCAACGTCGCCGTGACCGAGGAGCAGCAGCGCCAGGGCGGAACCGAATACAATTATCGCATCAGCCCGCCGATCGGGGCCGGCGACGTTCCGCCGATGGTGGCCGAGATCGCCACTGCCGCGGGAACCGACGGCGCCACCTTCATGCGCGACCGGCCGGGGATGAGCGCTTTCATTCTCGATGACGGTGTCATCTACCACACCTATTCGGCCTATGCCCGCGGTCTCGACGGTATGTGGGGCGCCTATCAGTGGCTCGACCGTGCGCCGAAAGGCCGCAACGAGCAGGGCGTATGGTGGCGCCGCCGCGACGAATACGACGCACGCTGACATCGCGGAGCCAAGCCATTCGGAGCCAAGCCATGGCGTTCCTCGCCTCCACCAAACGCGTGATACCCGACATCGCCGCGGGTCTGCGCTTTGCCGCGGCGCCGACCTTCGCGTTGATGGCGGTGCTGAATGCCATGGCCCGCGACGGGCGGAGCGATGTCATCTGCTCCGCCATGCCCGCCGGGGCGTCGCTCGACAGCATGACGGTGATGTACCTGCTGATGAGCGCGTTCCACCTGGTGCCTTGGCTGAAGCGGATCAGCGGTGGCGTCGGGAGATAGCGCTCCGGCTGATGCAACCAGTTCGGAGGACGGCTACGTGTCTATGAGCCTTGTCCGCGGAGAGAGACTCCTCACCCAAGTGCGTTCGCGGATGGGCCGGCGATGCCCTCTCCCGCAAGGGGAGAGGGCGCTGTCTCGCGCAGCCTTGCTGCGGCGCTGACTGAGATACAGCTCATGATGTGAGCGGCGCAGTGGCCGTTATTGCGCCCTTTCCCCTTGCGGGAGAGGGCATGCAGGACAGAACGGCATATTGGCTCGGGTGAGGGGGTATCTCTCCGCAAGCTCCGCCTCTTCGACAACCCCCTCACGCCTCCGCCGCGACCTTCAGCGCCTCGGCGCGGATCTCCTCGACCAGACGCTCCTTGAGCGCGACGAACTCCGGCGAGGTCTTAATCTTGTAGGAGCGCGGGTGCGGCAGCGCGATCTTGATATCGGCCTTGATGCGGCCGGGCCGCGCGCTCATCACCAGCACGCGGCTGCCGAGGAAGATCGCCTCCTCGATGTCGTGGGTGACGAACAGCACCGTCTTCTGGTCGCGCTCCCAGATGCCGAGCAGCATCTCCTGCATCAGCACACGGGTCTGGTTGTCCAGCGCGCCGAACGGTTCGTCGAGCAGCAGAATCTTGGGATCATTGGCGAGCGCACGCGCAATGGCGCAGCGCTGCTGCATGCCGCCGGACAGCTGCTTGGGCCAGTGGTTCTCGAAACCGTTCAGCCCGATCTGCTGGATGAAACGGTCGGCGACCGCGTTGCGCTTGTCTTCCGGGATGCCGCGCTCGCGCAGGCCGAAGGCGATGTTCTCGCGCACGGTGAGCCAGGGAAACAGCGTGTAGGACTGGAACACCATGCCGCGATCGGCGCCGGGACCGGTGACCTCGCGACCGTCGAGTAGCACATTGCCGCTGGTCGGATGATCGAGCCCGGCGACGATGCGCAGCAATGTCGACTTGCCGCAGCCGGAGGGACCGAGGATGGTGACGAAATCATTGTTGCCGATGGTGAGCGCGACAGGCTCCAGCGCGCGGGTCGGCGCGTGACCCTGGCGGGCCGGGAAGGTGCGGGTGACCTGATCGATGACAAGCGTAGTCATGCGAGCTTCCAGGGGAACAGCCAGGCGTTGAACGCCTTGAACAGGAAATCCGAGATCAGCCCGATCAAGCCGATCACGATGATGCCGAAGATGATCTGCCCGGTGTTGAGCAGTGCCTGGCTGTCGGTGATCATGTGGCCGATGCCCGAGGACGAGCCGATCAGCTCGGCGACGATGACATAGGTCCAGGCCCAGCCGAGCACCAGCCGCAGGATCTCGGCGATGTCAGGCGCCGCGGAAGGCAGCAGCACGCGGCCAATGATTCCGCGGTCGCTGGCGCCGAGCGTGTAGGCGGCTTCGACCAGATCGCGCCGCGTATTGCCGACCGTGACGGTGATCATCAGGATGATCTGGAACACGGATCCGATGAAGATGATCAGCAGCTTCTGCAACTCGCCGATCCCGGCCCAGAGAATCAGCAAGGGAATGAAGGCGGAGGCGGGCAGATAGCGCGCGAAGGAGACGAACGGTTCGAGAAACGCCTCGATCGGCTTGTAGGCCCCCATCAAGAGCCCGAGCGGCACGGCGATGACGGCCGCCAGCACGAAGCCGCCGATCACGCGCCAGACGGTCATGCCGATATCGTAGAGGAATCCGAACTTCGTCAGCAGGTCCCAGCCCTCGCGCAGCATGGTCAGGGGATCGGCCAGGAACGTCTTCGGCACGTAGCCGCCGAATGTCGCCAGCGACCACGCCGCGACGAACACGACGAAGAAGGCAAGGCCGAGCGCTGTTCTCGATCTGGCGCTGACGGGGTCGAGGGGACGGATCACGGATCAGGCTTTCGTGTTGGCGCAGTCCGCGAGGCGTCGCGGACTGCTGGTGGTGAGATCGAACGAGTTGGCTTCAGAGGACGCTGCTCATTGTCAGGCGGGATGCCTCAACACCGTCATTGCGAGAGCGAAGCGACGAAGCAATCCAGACTTCCTTCCTGGCCCTGGATTGCTTCGCTTCGCTCGCAATGACGGATCACTCAGAGCGCAGCTCCGAGCTACTTGATGAAGCTCGCATCGTAGAGATCCTCGACGTTCGGGATCTGCTTGATGATGCCGACCTCGAGCAGCAGCTCCGCCGCGTCCTTGTTGAAGGTCTTGAACTCGGTCTCGAAGAACTTCTGGCTCGCGGCCTTGTCCTGCCAGCGCAGATATTTGGCGGAGTTGCCGAACTGCTCGGCCGTCTGCTTCACGTCGGCGCCCATGATCTCATAGGCCTTGGCCTGGTCCTTGGCGATCATGTCGAGCGCCTCGTAATAGCTGTCAGCGAGCGCCTTGGCGGCCTTCGGGTTCTCTGAGAGGAATTTCGGCGTGCAGCCGAACGTATCCATCACCATCGGATAATCGAGCGTGGTGGCGATGATCTTGCCCTTGTCGGGCGCGGCGCGCACCGTCGACAGATATGGCTCATAGGTCATGGCCGCATCGTTCTGGCCGGAGACGAAGGCCTGCGCGGCCGCCGCCGGCTCCAGGTTCACGATGGTAACGTCCTTGACGGTGAGGCCGTTCTTCTTGAGCATCCAGGCCAGCCCGAAATAGGGCGAGGTGCCGGGCGCCGACGCCGCGACCGTCTTGCCCTTCAGGTCCTTGATCGAGGCGATGTCGTTGCGCACGGCCATGCCGTCGGCGCCGTAGCTCTTGTCGAGCTGGAAGATCTGTTTGGTGGCGACGCCGTTGGCGTTCCAGGAGATCCACGTCTCGACCGTGGTCGCCGCGCACTGCACGTCGCCGGCAGCGATCGCGAGGTGACGGTCCTTCTGCGGGATCTTCTTGATGGTGACGTCGAGCCCGTTCTTCTTGAAGATGCCCGCTTCCTTGGCGAGCGTCAGCGGCGCGAAGCCGGTCCAGCCGGAAATGCCGATGCCGACCTTGACGTCGTCGGCGAACGCCGTGGTCGAGGCCAGGAGGGCGGCCGTTACGGCGAGGAGCCTAAATCTGCGCATCGTCATCATCCTTTGCTGTTGAAAGAAGTTGTCGGAGCGGTCCGCGGTCGCCCGCGGTGACCGCATGTCTCTGCAAGAGCTGGCGGCTTGCCTGCAAATCTCGTGCTCAGATCCGGCGCGCATGTTGCCATCATTCGCTGCCCCTGAAGCGCGCCACCAGCCGGTGCTGCTCGCCGGGATAGATCAGCCTGACAGCCGTGAGCGGCCGACCTTGGCGCCAGGTGTGGCGCTCGATGACCAGGCACGGCGCACCCACCGCGATGCCAAGACCCTGGGCGATTACCTCATCGGCGACGATGGCGCTGATCGCATGCTCCGCTTCCGTCCAAGGCACATGATGCAAGAGCCAGGAGCCGGGCGGATCGACCTTGAAGTCGGCCTTGGCCGCGTCGGGCACCGCGTCCAGATCGATCAGCCGGTCCTCGATCGCGAATGGGAGATTGTCGGCACTGTGGCGGCAGCGGATCGCGATCACCTTGCATGGCTTCTTGACGCCGAGGCGCTCGCGATCGCCGGCGTTGGCGGCGCGACGCGTCGAGGAGATCAACTGATAGCCATAGGTGCGGCCGAGCGCGCCGATCTCGGCACGGATGTCAGGGATCTTCAACACCGCCGACAGGAATTGCGGCCGTCGCACGAAGCTGCCGGCGCGGCGGCGGCGCTCGATCAGGTCGGCCTGCGCGAGCTCCGACAGCGCCTTGTTGACGGTCATGCGCGAGCAACCATAGCGCGCCATGATCTCGTGCTCGAACGGAATGCGATGGCCGGGCGGCCATTCGCCGGTGAGGATGCGGCGCTCGATGTCCTGCCGGATCGTCTTGTAGAGCGTGCCCGCTCCCGGCTTGGCACGGTCCTCCGCGAGGCTCATGCGAGCAGCCTCCGCAGGGCCGTGTTGAAGCCGCGCCGGGCCGCCTCGCGCGAACGATGATGACCTCCCTGGACAACCTTGGCGCCGCCGGCCCAGACACAGTCGATCGCGTCGTACGCCGTCGCGAAGATCCAGCCGTCGAGCAGCGCATCCTGCGTTCGCCCCGCGAGCGAAGGATGCGACAGATCGAGCGTGACGATATCGGCGCGGCCGCCCACCTGCAGCCCAGCGACGGATTGTGCCAGCGCCCGCGCGCCGCCAGCGAGAGCGGCGTCAAACAGCGTCCGGCCTGTCGACGCCTCCGGGCCCGACGTCAGCACGTTGCGCTCGCGATGCGTCAGCCGTTGGCCGTATTCGAGCTGGCGCAACTCGTCGCTCACGCCGACCAGCACGTTGGAGTCGGTGCCCACGCCAATACGCCCACGCGCGCGCAGATAGTCGCGCGCTGGGAAGATGCCGTCGCCAAGGCTGGCTTCGGTGACCGGGCAAAGGCCGGCCGTCGCGCCGCTCCGTGCGAGCGTCGCTGTTTCGTCCGCCGTCATATGCGTCGCATGGATCAGGCACCAGCGATCATTGACGTCGTGATGATCGAGCAGCCATTGCACGGGACGCCGGCCGGACCAGGCGAGGCAGTCCTCGACCTCCTTGACTTGTTCGGCGGCGTGAATGTGGACGGGGCCGCCGTCAGCGAGCGGCAGCAGTGCGGTCAACTCATCCGGCGCGACGGCGCGCAGGCTGTGCGGCGCGATGCCGAGATTGGCGCCAGCCAGCGAGCTGATCGCCTTGCGGGAGGCCGTCAGCAATTTCGCAAACTGATCGACATTACAGATGAAGCGCCGCTGGCCGTCATGCGGAGCCGCGCCGCCGAAGCCGGCATGCGCGTAGAAGCTCGGCAGCAGGGTCAGGCCGATGCCGGATGTCTTGGCTGCCGCGGTGATGCGCACCGCCATCTCGGCGATATCGGCGTAAGGCGTCCCGTCGCGATCGTGATGCAGATAGTGGAACTCGCCGACCCGCGTAAAACCGCGCTCGAGCATCTCGATATAGAGCAAGGTTGCGACCGCCTCGACGTCCTCCGGGCGCATCGACAGGGCGAAGCGGTACATCGTCTCGCGCCACGTCCAGAACGTATCGGTGGAGGGACCGCTGATCTCGGCAAGCCCGGCCATGCCGCGCTGGAACGCATGGCTGTGCAGGCTGGCGATGCCGGGGATCGCGACCTCATGTTGCTCGTCGGCGGAGGTCGGAGGCACGCCCTCGGTGACTGACGTGATCGCACCGTCGCGGATGACGATCTGCACGTCGTCGGCCCAACCCGTGGGCAGCAGCGCGGATGCGAAGTGCAGTGACGCCATGATCGATAAGCCCGCTGGACAGGACGGCGGAAGCAAGTTTATGTATAGACATATCGCCCGTCAAGCTTTCGTGAAGGGGGAGGCCGCATGGCCGAGCGTTTCGATCGGATCTGGCACCATGCGCGGCTCGCGACCCTGCGCGAGAGGCAGCCGGGCCTTGGCGTGATCGAGCAGGGCGTGGTCGCTGCGCGAAACGGCCGCATCGCTTTTGCCGGTCCGCTGGCAGATTTCCCTGCTGATGCCGATGCTGCTGAACGCATCGATTGCGAGGGGCGCTGGATCACGCCGGGCCTGGTGGACTGCCACACCCATCTTGTCCATGGCGGCGATCGCGCCCACGAGTTTGAGCTGCGCCTGGCCGGCGCAAGCTACGAAGAAGTCGCTCGCGCTGGTGGCGGCATCATCTCGACCGTGGCCGCGACGCGTGCCGCCAACGAAGAGACGCTGATCGCCAGCGCGCTGCCGCGGCTTGATGCATTGCTAGCCGAGGGCGTCACCACGATCGAGATCAAGTCCGGATATGGGCTGGAGACGGCGACTGAGCTGCGACAATTGTCCGCAGCCCGCGGCCTCGGCGGCCAGCGTCCGATCAGCGTGCGCACCAGCTTTCTCGGGGCGCACGCGCTGCCCGCCGAAGCCGAGGGCGACAAGGACCGGTACATCGATCTCATCTGCACCGAGATGTTGCCGGCAGTCGCCAAGTCCGCTCTCGCCGATGCCGTCGATGCCTTCATGGAGAACATCGCCTTCTCCGCAGCGCAGACCTCGCGCGTGTTCGCCGCGGCCAGGGCGCTCGGCCTACCGGTCAAGCTGCATGCCGACCAGCTCTCCAATCTCGGCGGCGCCGTGCTCGCGGCCGAGTTCGGCGCGCTGTCGGCCGATCATCTTGAGCACACCGACGATGTCGGCGCAGCGGCGATGGCGCGGGCCGGCACGGTCGCGGTGCTGCTGCCCGGCGCCTACTACTTCATTCGCGAGACGCAGAAGCCGCCGGTCGATCTGTTCCGCAATCACGGCGTGAAGCTAGCGCTGGCGACCGACTGCAATCCCGGCTCATCGCCGCTGACCTCGCTGCTGCTGACCATGAACATGGCGGCGACCTTGTTCCGCATGACCGTCGACGAATGTCTGGCCGGCGTGACGCGCGAAGGCGCCCGCGCGCTCGGCCTGTTGGCCGAGACCGGTACGCTCGACGCCGGCAAATGGTGCGACCTCGCGATCTGGGACATTGGCCGGCCGGCGGAGCTGGTCTACCGCATGGGCTTCAATCCCCTGCATCAGCGTGTCTGGAGAGGTCGATGAGCACGATCATTGCGGCGCCCGGCCGCGTCAGCCTTGATGATCTCGCGCGCGTCTATGCGGGCGCAACGCTCGAGCTCGATGCTTCTTATTGGCCTGATGTCGAGGCTGCGGCGGCGATCGTCGCCAAGGCGGCGCAGGGGGCCGAGCCGGTCTATGGCATCAATACCGGCTTCGGCAAGCTGGCGTCGAAACGCATTCCGCCGGACCAGACCGCGCAGCTGCAGCGCAATCTGATCCTCTCGCATTGCTGCGGCGTCGGGCCTGTGACCCCCGAGGCCGTCGTGCGGCTGATGATGGCGCTGAAAATCATCTCGCTCGGCCGCGGCGCCTCGGGCGTCCGCCGTGAGATCATCGAACAGCTGCAGGCGATGCTGGCGCATGGCGTGTGTCCGTTCGTGCCGCAGCAGGGGTCGGTCGGCGCGTCCGGCGATCTTGCGCCGCTCGCGCATATGACGGCGGTGATGATCGGCGAAGGCCAGGCCTTCGTCGATGGGCGGCTGGTGCCGGGCCGCGAGGCGCTCGCGCATGCCGGACTTTCGCCGGTCATGCTCGGGCCCAAGGAAGGGCTCGCGCTGATCAACGGCACGCAGTTCTCGACCGCCTACGCGCTCGCGGCACTGTTTCGTGCCCATGATCTGCTCAAGGCTGCGCTGGTCACCGGCGCGCTGTCGGTCGATGCCGCGATGGCGTCGACCGCGCCGTTCCGTCCCGAGATCCAGGCGCTGCGCGGCCATCCCGGGCAGATCGCGGCCGGCCGCGTCCTGACCGAGCTGCTCGAGGGCAGCGCCATCCGGCTGTCGCATCTCGAAGGCGACGAACGCGTGCAGGATCCGTATTGCCTGCGCTGCCAGCCGCAGGTCGCGGGCGCCGCGCTCGATCTGCTGACGCAGACGGCGCGGACATTGATGACCGAGGCCAATGCGGTGACGGATAATCCGCTGGTGCTGGTCGCGACCGGCGAGATCATCTCCGGGGGCAATTTTCACGCCGAGCCGGTGGCGTTCGCGGCGGACCAGATCGCGCTGGCGCTGTCCGAGCTCGGCGCGATCAGCGAGCGGCGCATTGCGACCTTGGTCGACCCCGCGCTCAATTTCGGGCTGCCGCCGTTCCTCACCCCGCAGCCGGGCCTGAACTCCGGCTTCATGATCGCGGAAGTGACGGCGGCGGCCTTGTTCGCCGAGAACAAGCAGCGCGCGCTGCCATGCTCGATCGATTCGACGCCGACCAGCGCCAATCAGGAAGACCATGTCTCGATGGCCGCGCATGCGGCGCGGCGGCTGCACGACATGGCCGATAATCTCGCCCACATCATCGGCATCGAACTCCTGGTTGCCGCGCAAGGCATCGAGCTGCGCGTGCCGCATGGCACCAGCGCCGCGCTCTCGGCCGTCATCGGCGCTCTGCGCGTCCATGTGCCGGCGCTCGAGAACGACCGTTACATGGCCGACGACCTCGCGAAGGCGGCGGCGATCGTGGCGGGCGGTGTGCTGGCTGACGCAGCGAGTGACGCGCTCGGACGCGATCCGTTTCCCAAGCTTGGATGAGAGGGACCCATGAACAGACGCCTGGACAATGAACGGGTGATCCGCGCCCCCCATGGCAGCGACATCAGCGCCAAGAGCTGGCTCACCGAAGCGCCGCTGCGCATGCTGATGAACAATCTCGATCCCGATGTCGCCGAGAAGCCGAGCGAACTGATCGTCTATGGCGGCATCGGCCGCGCCGCGCGCGACTGGGACAGTTTTGATCGCATCGTTGCCTCGCTGCGCGAGCTCGAAGCGGACCAGACCCTGGTCGTGCAGTCCGGCAAGCCGGTCGGCATCTTCCGGACCCACCCCGATGCGCCGCGCGTGCTGATCGCCAATTCCAACATCGTGCCGCATTGGGCGACGCTCGATCACTTCAACGCGCTCGATCGCATGGGCCTGATGATGTACGGCCAGATGACGGCCGGCTCCTGGATCTATATCGGCAGCCAGGGCATCGTGCAGGGCACCTATGAGACCTTCGTCGAGGTCGGCCGCCGCCACTACCATGGCGATCTCGCCGGCAAGTGGATCCTGACTGCTGGCCTTGGCGGCATGGGCGGCGCGCAGCCGCTGGCGGCGACGATGGCCGGCGCGTCGATGCTGGCCGTCGAATGCCAGCCGAGCCGCATCGAGATGCGGCTGCGCACCGGCTATCTCGACCGGCAGGCTGCGACGCTGGATGAGGCGCTGGCGCTGATGGCTGAGGCCGCGGCGACGAAGAAGGCGGTGTCGGTCGGCCTGCTCGGCAATGCCGCCGAGATCTTCCCGGAACTCGTGCGTCGCGGCGTGCGTCCGGACATCGTCACCGACCAGACCAGCGCGCATGATCCGATCAACGGCTATCTGCCGAAGGGATGGACGCTCGCCGAATGGGAGACCAAGCGCGCCTCTGACCCGAAGGCGGTGGAGCAGGCGTCGAAGACCTCGATGGTCGGCCACGTCCAGGCGATGCTGGATTTCCACGCCATGGGCATTCCGACGCTCGACTACGGCAACAACATCCGCCAGATGGCGAAGGACATGGGCCTCGCCAACGCGTTCGATTTCCCCGGCTTCGTACCGGCCTATATTCGTCCGCTGTTCTGCCGCGGCATCGGCCCGTTCCGCTGGGCAGCGCTGTCGGGCGATCCCGAGGACATCTACAAGACCGACGCCAAGGTGAAGGAGCTGCTGCCGGACAACAAGCACCTGCACAATTGGCTGGACATGGCGCGGCAGCGCATCAAGTTCCAGGGCCTGCCGGCGCGGATCTGCTGGGTCGGGCTCGGCGACCGGCATCGCCTCGGGCTCGCCTTCAACGAGATGGTGGCGCGCGGCGAAGTGAAGGCGCCGATCGTGATCGGCCGCGACCATCTCGATTCCGGCTCGGTGGCGAGCCCGAACCGCGAGACCGAGGCGATGAAGGACGGCTCGGATGCGGTGTCGGACTGGCCGCTGCTCAATGCGCTGCTGAATTGTGCTAGCGGCGCGACCTGGGTGTCGCTGCATCATGGTGGCGGCGTCGGCATCGGCTATTCGCAGCATGCCGGCATGGTGATCGTGGCCGATGGTACGCCCGATGCGGCGCGGCGGCTGGAGCGCGTGCTGTGGAACGACCCCGCCACCGGCGTGATGCGGCACGCCGATGCCGGCTATGAGGATGCTATCGCCTGCGCCGAGGCCAACGGTCTGGATCTGCCGAGCCTGCGCCGTTAAGGCGCTCATGGGTTGAAGTGCGGCCCCTGATTGTGGTCTCATGTCGCTAACGCGACGGAACGTGTCGCGATGCAGGGGACGCTCATGGGGATCGCCTTTCCGTTCGCGGCCATCGTCGGCCAGGACGAGATGAAGCTGGCGCTGATGATCGCCGCCGTTGATCCAAAGGTCGGTGGCGTGCTGGCGTTCGGTGATCGCGGTGCCGGCAAGTCCACCGCGGTGCGCGCGCTTGCCGCATTGCTGCCGCCGATGAGCGCCGTGGTCGGCTGTCCCTATCAATGCGACCCGGCCGATGCCGCCGCGCAATGCGCCGCGTGCCGTGCGCGCTCCAAGCCGGGCAGCAAAGGCAAGAAGCCGGCGGCGTTGAAGGCGCATGAGGTGCCGGTGCCGGTGATCGACCTGCCGCTCGGCGCCACCGAAGACCGTGTGGTCGGCGCGCTCGATCTCGAGCGCGCGCTGGCGCATGGCGAGAAATCCTTCGAGCCCGGTCTGCTGGCGCGTGCCAACAGAGGCTTTCTCTATATCGACGAGGTCAATCTGCTCGAGGATCATCTCGTCGACCTCCTGCTCGACGTCGCTGCGTCGGGTGAAAACGTGGTCGAGCGCGATGGTCTCAGCATCCGCCATCCTGCGCGGCTCGTGCTGGTCGGCACCGGCAATCCGGAGGAGGGCGAGCTGCGACCGCAATTGCTCGATCGCTTCGGACTCTCGGTCGAGGTCAAGACGCCGAGCGATCTGCCGACGCGCATCGAGGTCATCAAGCGCCGCGATGCGTTCGAGAACGATCCCGCAGCCTTCGTCGCGCATTGGGAGAAGGAGGAGGCGAAGCAGCGCAAGCGCATCCTCGCCGCGCGCGAGCATATCGGCTCGGTCAAGGTCGCCGACCGCGAGCTGGAAAACGCGGCGCGGCTGTGCATGGCGCTCGGCACGGATGGTCTGCGTGGCGAGCTCACCCTGATGCGAGCGGCGCGCGCCGCCGCCGCGCTCGACGGCGCGAAGGCGGTCGATGACGGCCATCTCAAAACCGTGGCGCCGATGGCGCTGCGGCACCGTCTGCGGCGCAATCCGCTGGACGATTCCGGCTCCTCGGTGCGGGTCGAGCGCGCGCTCAACGAGCTGTTTGCAACGTGAGCGACGGCGCCGCGATCTGGGCCGATGCGATGATCGCAGCCGCGCTGGCGGCGATCGATCCGGCGGCTGCGTCAGTGCTGTTGCGTGCAGGCGCGGGCCCGGTGCGCGAGCAGTGGTTGGAGCTGCTACGCGAGCTGATGCCGGGGACGACCGCCATTCGCAAGCTCCCGCCGTCGATCTCCGATGATCGCCTGCTCGGCGGGCTCGATCTTGCCGCGACCCTGCAGGCCGGCCGCCCGGTGATGCAGCGCGGGCTGCTCGCCGAGCTTCATGATGGCCTGCTGATCGCCGTCATGGCCGAGCGGATTGCGCCGTCGACGGTCGCCCATCTCACGGCCGCGCTCGATACCGGCATGATGAGCATCGAGCGCGATGGCCTGTCGCTGCGCGCGCCGGCGCGGTTCGGCCTGGTCGCGCTCGACGAGGGCATTGGCGACGAGCACGTGTCGCCGGCACTCGCCGACCGCCTGGCCTGCCATCTCGATCTCGGCATGGTCGCGCGCGCCGATCTCGGCGAGAGCCTGTTCACATCCTCGGATATCGCGGCCGCGCGGGCGTTGTTGCCGCAGGTCGGTCTGTCCGACGACGCCATCGCGGCGCTGACGACGACGGCGTGTGCGCTCGGCATCGACTCGCTGCGCGCGCCGCTGCTGGCGTGTCGGATCGCGCGCATCGCAGCGGCGCTGGATGGCGCGACCGATGTCGCGGAATCGCACATCGCCTGCGCCGCGCGGCTGGTGCTGGCGCCGCGTGCGACACGGCTCCCCGCGGCAGATGACGAGACGGAGACCAGCGAGGCGCCGGAGCCTGAGAACGACCCGGCCGAGAACGAGGAGGACGACCGCAGCGAGGACGGCCCGCTCGAGGATCGCGTGCTCGAGGCAGCGCAGGCGGCCATTCCGGCTGATCTGCTCAAGCGCCTGCAGGAGGAGCGCGCGACCCGCGTCCGCAGCAGCAGCTCAAGCAAGCAGGGCACCGCGCAGAAGGCGCCGAAGCGCGGCCGTCCCATTGGCGCACGCCGCGGCGAGTGGCAGGCGGGTGCGCGGCTCAACGTGCTCGAGACCTTGCGCGCGGCGGCGCCGTGGCAGCCGCTGCGGCGGCGGACGCAGCGCTCCGGCAAGAGCGGCCGGCTGATCGTGCACAAGGACGATATCCGCATCACGCGCTTCAAGCAGCGCTCGGGCACCACGACGATCTTCGTCGTCGACGCCTCCGGCTCCTCGGCGCTGCAGCGGCTTGCCGAAGTGAAGGGCGCGGTCGAGCTGCTGCTCGCTGAATGCTACATCCGTCGCGACGAGGTGGCGCTGATTGCGTTTCGCGGCAAGGGCGCCGAGCTGCTGCTGCCGCCGACCCGCTCGCTGACCCGCGCGAAGCGCAGCTTGGCAGCGCTTCCCGGCGGCGGCGGCACGCCGCTGTCGGCGGCGATCTTTGCTGCCACCGAGCTGGCGCTCGCCGTGAAGGCCAAGGGGCAGGCGCCGACCGTCGTGCTGATGACCGATGGCCGCGCCAATGTCGCCCGCGATGGTGTCGGCGGACGCAGCGAGGCCGAGGCGGAAGCGCTGGTGGCCGCCAGGCAGCTCGCGCTCACCGGCATCCCCGTGGTGCTGGTCGATTCCTCGCCGCGGCCGCAGGACAAGGCGGCGCAATTGGCCGGCGCGATGCAGGCACGCTACGTCGCGCTGCCTCATGCTGACGCGGCGCGGTTGTCGCAGGCGGTGATGGCCGAGGCCGGCCGTGGCTGACGGCAATGGAACGCTGGGCGTCAAGCGGCGTTCCCAACAACGACTGACAAGAGCGCCCGTCATCGTTATGCTCGCCCGGATCGGATGCGGGCGACGCTGGCTTTCGACTTGAACTGCCTTCGACATGAAATCGTCACACAGGAGCACGGCATGCAGATCACTTCGGCCACCCAGAGTGATCATGCCGCGGCCCCGCGCGCCGTGACGATGCCGCCGCCGCTGGCCGCGGCCCGTTTCGAACTGGCCGACGCGCGCATCGGCCGCATCACCTGCTATGGCGACGGTCCTGCCGCGCCGTCCGAGCAGCGTCCGCTGCTCTTGATTCACAGCGTCAATGCCGCGGCCACCGCCTATGAGATGAAGCCGCTGTTCGAGCATTATCGCAAGGCGCGCCCGGTCTATGCGCTCGATCTGCCCGGCTTCGGCCTGTCGGACCGCGCCGACCGGATCTACACGCCGCGCCTGATGACTGATGCGGTCCTGCTCGCGGCCAATGAGATTCGCCGCCGTCACGGCGATACGCCGATCGACGCCATCGCGCTGTCGCTCAGCTGCGAATTCGCCGCGCGCGCCGGCACCGAGGCGGCGAACCTGTTTCGCACGCTCGGGCTGATCAGCCCGACCGGCCTCGACCGCCGCACGGAAGCGGCGGCCAAGAAAGGGGGCGACAAGGATGCGACCCGCGCCATGCCGTGGCTGCGCAACATCTTCACGGTGCCGCTGTGGAAACACCGTTTCTTTTCGCTGCTGACCTCGCGCGCCAGCATCCGCTTCTTCCTGCGCAAGACATTTGGGCGCAAGGATATCGATGAAGGCCTGCTTGAGTACGACTACATCACCACCCACCAGCCCGGCGCCGAGAATGCGCCGTATTCCTTCGTGTCCGGCTACATGTTCAGCATCCATGCGCTGAAGCTCTACCAGGCGCTGGCCATGCCGGTGTGGATGGTGCATGGCGTGCGCGGCGACTTTGTCGATTATCACGGCAAGCACGCGGTCGAAGGTCTGCCCAACTGGCGGATCGAGGTGTTGCAGACCGGGGCGATGCCGCATTTCGAGCAGCTTGATAAAGTCGTCGCGGGCTACGATGATTTCCTGGCGCGCGCCGCGGGGGGCTGACCCGGAAAGCCGCGTTCAACCCCGTGGGCCGGCATGAGCGACAAGCCGAACTGGAGCGTCGACGGCAAGGACTGGCCCAACCGCGCGGCCAGCCGCTTCGTCGACGCTGCCGGCCTGCGCTGGCATGTGCAGGTGATGGGCGAGGGGCCAGTCGCGCTGCTGGCGCATGGCACGGGGGCTGCGACCCATTCCTGGCGCGATCTCGCGCCGCTGCTCGCGCGCCACTTCACCGTCGTCGCGCCGGATCTCTCCGGCCACGGCTTCACCGCAACGCCGCACTGGCAGCGGCTGTCGCTCGACGGCATGTCGCGCGATCTCGCAATCCTGTGCGAACGGCTTGCGGTCCAGCCCCAGATCGCGATCGGCCATTCGGCCGGCGCTGCGATCCTCACCCGCATGACCATCGATGGCCTGATCGCACCGAGGCTGATCGTCAGCCTCAACGGCGCCTATCTGCCGTTCGGCGGGGCCGCCGCGCAGTTCTTCACGCCGCTCGCCAAGATGATGGCGCTCAATCCGCTGGTGCCGCGGCTGTTCGCCTGGCGCGGCCGCGATCCGGCGGCGGTGCATCGGCTGCTGAAGGGCACCGGCTCGACCGTCGATGCCAATGGCGAGCGGTTCTATCGCCGCCTCGTCGGCAGCACCGGCCATGTCGGCGCCGCGTTGGAGATGATGGCGAATTGGGACCTGCGTCCGTTGCTGCGCGACCTGCCGCGGCTCAAGACGGCGCTGCTGCTCGTGGCCGCTTCGCATGACCGGGCCATCCCGCCGGACGTGGCCCACCGCGTCAAGCAATTGGTGCCGCAGGCTCAGCTCGAACTCATTGATGGGCTTGGCCATTTGGCGCATGAGGAGCAGCCGGCGCGGATCGCAGCGCTGATCATCGCCGCGGCCGAGAGAGCCGGCGTACTCGCAGTGCAGCAGGAAATGTCCAGTTGAATTGACATTTTTGGCTGGCGAAAGCGTCAATTTCAATTTACGCTTTCGCCCATGCTCGACGTCTCCACCATCAAGGCCGCTGTTCCGGCTGAGCTCGGAGACCGGCCGCATGCGGTCGTGATCGGCTCCGGCTTCGGCGGTCTCGCCGCGGCGGTCCGGCTCGGCGCGCGCGGCTATCGCGTCACCGTGTTCGAGCAGCTCGATGCGCCCGGCGGCCGCGCCTATGTGCATCGCCAGGACGGCTTCACCTTCGATGCCGGCCCGACCATCGTCACGGCGCCGTTCCTGTTCGAGGAGCTGTGGCAGCTGTGCGGGCGGAGAATGTCGGACGACGTCACGCTCAAGCCGATCTCGCCCTTTTATCGCATCCGCTTCGACGACGGCACGATTTTCGACTGCTCGGCCGACCCGGCGGCGATGCGCGCCGAGGTGATGAGGATTTCGCCCGGCGACGTCGAGGGCTATGAGCGCTTCATGAAGGCGAGCGAGGCGATCTTCAAGAAAGGCTTCGAGGAGCTCGGCGACGTGCCGTTCCTGTCGCTGCTCGACATGGCCCGGATCGCGCCGGCGATGATCAAGCTACAGAGCTTTCGGTCGGTATATGGCCTCGTCTCGCATTATGTTCGCGACGAGCGGCTGCGCGTCATCCTGAGCTTTCACCCACTGCTGATCGGCGGCAATCCGTTCACGACGACTTCGATCTATTGCCTGATCGCCTATCTGGAGCGCCGCTGGGGCGTGCATTTCGCGATGGGCGGCACCTGCACGCTGGTCGCGGGTCTCGTCGACCTGATCGAGGGGCAGGGCGGTGAAGTGCGCTGCTCCACGCCTGTTGCCGAGATCACGACCAGGGATGGCGCTGCGACCGGCGTACGGCTCAAGTCCGGCGAGACGATCGCCGCCGATGTCGTCGTGTCCAATGGCTGCGCCGCCTGGACCTATAAGCATCTTTTGCCCAGCATTCCGCGCCGGCGCTGGACCGATGCGCGCATCGATCGCGCGCGCTATTCGATGAGCCTGTTCGTCTGGTATTTCGGCACGAAGCGCCGCTATGACGATGTCGAGCATCACACCATCCTGCTCGGCCCGCGCTATCGCGGCCTGCTCGACGACATCTTCCGCCGCAAGGTGCTGGCTGATGATTTCAGCCTCTACCTGCACCGGCCCACCGCGACCGATCCGTCGCTGGCGCCCGAGGGGTGCGACGCCTTCTACGTGCTGTCGCCGGTGCCCCACCAGGAGAGCGGCATCGACTGGGCGGCTAATGCGGAGCCATTCCGCAAGCGGATCGAGACCGCGCTGAGCGAGACGCTGCTGCCGGATCTCGCCGGGGAGATCGTCACGTCGCGGCTGCTGACCCCGGATGATTTCGAGCACCGGCTGTCGTCCTATCGCGGCGCCGCCTTCGGGCTCGAGCCGGTCCTGCTGCAGAGCGCCTGGTTCCGGCCGCACAACAAGAGCGAAGAGGTCGAGCGTCTCTATCTCGTCGGTGCGGGGACGCATCCGGGAGCCGGCCTGCCCGGCGTATTATCCTCGGCGCGGGTGCTCGATGATCTCGTGCCCGCGCCACATGAGCTGGAGCGACGATGAGCTGGGACGAGGACATCGCGATCTGTCGGCGGATGATGCGGGGCGGATCGAAGACGTTCTTCGCCGCCTCGAAGGTGTTGCCCCGATCGGTCGGCGATCCCGCCATCGCGCTTTATGCGTTCTGCCGCGAGGCGGATGACGCGATCGACGGTCCGGGCCGCCGTGTCGATGCGGTCGAGGTGCTGCATGAGCGGCTCGACCGGATCTATGACGGTGTGCCGGACGACCATCCGGTCGACCGCGCGCTCGCGCGTGTCGTCACTCACTTCGCGATTCCGCGCACGCTGCCCGAGGCGTTGCTCGAAGGTCTCGCCTGGGACGCCCAGGGCCGCCGCTACGAGACCTTGAGCGATGTGCTTGCTTATGCCGTGCGCGTCGCCGGTACCGTCGGCGTGATGATGTCGCTGCTGATGCACCGGCGCGACGCCGAGACGATCGGCCGCGCCTGCGATCTCGGCATTGCGATGCAGCTCACCAACATCGCGCGCGATGTCGGCGAGGATGCCCGCGCCGGCCGGCTGTATCTGCCACGGCAATGGCTGTGCGAAGCAGGGCTCGATGTCGAGACCTGGCGCGCCGCGCCATTCTTCGACGATCGCATCGGCCGCGTCACCGCACGGTTGCTTGCGGTCGCCGACGTGTTCTATGCCCGCGCGGTGGCCGGCATCGCCGAGCTGCCATGGAGCTGCCGGCCCGGCATTCATGCCGCGCGGCTGATCTATGCCGAGATCGGCCGCGAGGTCGCCAGCGCCGAGTTCGACTCGATGTCCCGGCGGGCGGTCGTGTCGATGCGGCGCAAGCTGCAACTGCTGGGCAAGGCGGCCGTCGTCTCGCTGCTGCAGGAGGAGCCGTCGCTGGCGCCGTTGCGGCCGGAGGCCAGGATCCTGATCGACGCCGTCGTCGTCGCCGATGCGCTGCGACCGCACGCGTTGGCGCCGCCGCGCCGGACCGTCCAAGACCGCGCGCTGTGGCTGATCGATCTGTTCGAGCGGTTGGAGCGGCGCGATCAGCTGTCGCGTTCAGGACGGATGTCGTGAGGTGAGTCCGTCGTCGGCTGTGAGATGATAGGTATGCGAGGGCCGGACCGTCACGGTTGGGGGTGCGAAGTCCAAAGTCAGTTCCGCCATGTCCCGAGCCAGCTCTCGCGCCTGAGACAAATGAGTGAGCCGAGATGAGCGAGATGGGCGGCCTGCTCGAATTCGTCGTCGTTGCGCTCTGTGTGCTCGGCTGGCTCGTGCTGGAGTGGCAAGGCCGCCGCCTCGATCGCCAGCGCGCCGCGCGCGAGGCGCGGGACCGGGAGACCGACAAAACATAGCTGGGCAACGGCGCGCGCGCTTCGCAGAACGGCCGGCGCCAACTCATCCGCTCCGCCGCGGCATGCGGAACGGCAGCATCGCTTGCACGATTGGCTGCTTGAACCTGTCGAGTGACAGGCTTTCATGCATGATGGCGACGTCCTCGCCGCCGATGCGGGCAGCGAGATGGGAGCGGGCATAGAACGGCGCGTCTTCCAAGGTGCTGATGACGCGGACCGGCGCCTCGGCGTCGGCGCGGGCGTTGCGGTCGATGCGCCACAGCGTCCGGCGCAAGGGCGCAACTGCGAGCGGCGCGATCCGGTCCAGCCTGGCTTCGGGATCGGCGTGCAGCGCGATCGACTTGTCGGCGCCGGCCCGCGCCGTTGTGTCGTAGGAGATTACAGTGCCGGTGCGCGTCGCGGCGCGCGACCATTGCCAGCTCTTGAAATCGCGCTCCAGCGGCGCATCGCCATGGTTGATGTCGAAATAGCCGTCGCCGCGCCAGTGCAGGTCGGGATGATCGAAATCGACCGAGACACGGCAGCACGGCGCGATCGGCTGCCAGCGGTGGCGTCCGGCCGCATCGAGCGTGAACACGACCTCGTTCAGCGCCGTCGGCACCACGCGCACCTTGCCGCGCAGCGGCAGCGGCCAGGGCACCGTGACCTCGTTGATCTCGATCGTCAGCTCGCGGCCGGTCCAGGCGAGCCGGCTCGGGCCGATCTTGAAGCTCTCGGCATCGCGCGCGATCGCGCCGCGGCCGCGCTCGGTCATCGACCAGCGCCGCGCGCGCTCGCCATACAGTGCGACATTGAGCGCGCAATGATCTTCCGGATCAGCCGGTCCGCGCCGCCGGGCCCACGCATAATACGGCGAGAACACGCTGCCGATGAAGGCGATGAGAGAGATGCCGAAGCGTCCGTCGTCGCTCAGCGCGTCGACATACCACCACGCATAGCCGTCCTTCGGGACGGTGCGGTCGAAGCGAGGTCGAGAATCGCCCGCGCGGCTGCCATCCGGCCCGACAGCGCCGCCATCGGCACGCCCGGACCCGGATGCGCGCTGCCCCCGGCTACATAGAGTCCCGGCAGCTTCGTCTGCGCCCCCGGCCGCTGGAACGACGCCATCCAGCCATGCGAGCTGCGGCCGTACAGCGCGCCCCCCGTGCCCGGAAACATCCGGTTGAAATCCGCCGGCGTTGTCACGCGGGTCAGTTCCGGAGTCGTCGCGACGCTGAGGCCGCAGCGCTGCAACAGGTCGAAGGTCTGGCGGGCACATTGGCTGATCTCCGAGGACTCGAAGCGGTGATGGTCGCCGGTGGCAGGCGCGTTGATCAGGACGAACAGCGGCTCGCTGGTGCCGGCATTGCGCGGCTGGTCGTCGCGCGCCTGCGCGCAGACATAGACGGTCGGCTTCTGCGGCATCGTGCGGGCGTCGATCAGCTGATCGAACTCGGCGCGGTAGTCGCGCGAGAAGAACACGTTGTGACGCAGCAGCGGAAAGCCGTCGGCGCGTGCCATGCAGCTCCAGGTCATGGCCGACAGCGAGCGCGCGGACCGAGGCTGCGCGGGAAGGGCCCGCGCCGCGTCAGCACCGAACAGGCCCTGCGCCAGCGCGGCGACATCGGCCGTCGCGATCACCGCGTCGGCTGTGATCTGCTCGCCATCGGCGAGGCGCACGCCGGCGGCGCGGCCGCCCTGCGTCAGTATGCCGGCGACCTCGCAGTCATAGCGAAGGGTCACGCCATGGCGTTTCGCCAGTGCGGCGAGACAGGCTGCGAGCTCGTGCATGCCGCCGTCGATCAGCCAGACGCCGGCCTGCTCGACATGGGCGACCAGCATCAAGGTCGCCGGCGCATGGAACGGCGATGAGCCGCAATAGGTCGCGTAGCGGCCGAACAGCTGCTGCAACCTGACATCGCGAAAATAGCCGCCGAGCGCCTTCCAGAGCGTCTGGAACGGGCGGATCGCGGTGAGATCGCGGAAGCCGGCATTGCGCAGCAGATGCGTCATGCTCGGTGCCGGCGTGCGGATGAAGGGATCGCGCAGCACCTCGAAGATGCGGCGGGCATCGCGGCAGAAGGAGCGATAGCCCTCGGCCTCGCTGCCTCCGGCGAGCCGACCGATGGCATCGGCCGATCGCTCCTCGTCGGCGAACAGATCGAGCCGGCTGCCGTCGGTCCAGGCGTGACGGGCGAGAATCGCGAGCGGCATCAAGGTGAGATGGTCGTCGAGCGCGGTGCCGATCTCGGCGAACAATTCGTCGAACACCCAGCGCATGGTGAACACGGTCGGACCGGAATCGATGCGTGCGGGGCCGATGGCGATCTGTCGCATCTTGCCGCCAGGCGAAGGGGCTCGCTCCAGCAGTGTCACCGCAGCGCCGCGCGCCGCGAGCGTGAGCGCAGCTGCAAGGCCGGCGATGCCGGCGCCAACCACGATCACGCGGTGATCGGCCATTGCTCGCACTCCTGTCCGCTCGACATGACGCAGGAAATGTCTATCATGATTTACAGTGTTGGTGTAAGTTGTAATTTACATAAGCGAGGGCCAGGACGGCCTCGCGGCAGGGGAGGCGGACATGGATGTGATGGCCCGGATCGAGAAATCCCTCGTCGCAGCGGTCGCTCTGGCCGACCGATCCGGATGTCCACCTCGGTTATCGGCGGCGATGCAGGCCGCGGTGTTTCCCAAGGGCGCGCGGGTGCGGCCGCGCCTCTGTCACGCGGTGGCGGCGGCTTGCGGCGACGACGAGCCGGCGGCGACCGATGCGGCGGGATCGGCGATCGAGCTGTTGCACTGTGCCTCGCTGGTCCATGACGACCTGCCGTGCTTCGACAATGCCAAGCTGCGGCGTGGACGCCCATCGGTGCATGCGGCGTTCGGCGAGCCGCTCGCGGTGCTCGCGGGCGATGCGCTGATCGTGCTGGCGTTCCAGACCCTCGCCAAGTCGCGCTGCTCGCCGCTGCGGCTGGCGCAATTGATTGCGACGATCGGCGACGCCGTGGGCGTGCCGCACGGCATCGCCGCCGGGCAGGCCTGGGAATGCGAGCCGGAGATCGACCTGTCGCATTATCACCGCTCCAAGACCGGGGCGCTGTTCGCAGCGGCGACCGTGTCGGGGGCTGCGGCCGCCGGGCACGCGAATCCCGAGGCTTGGCGGAGCCTGGGCGAGAAGATCGGCGAGGCCTACCAGGTCGCAGACGATCTCCGCGACGCGGCCAGCGATGAGGAGGAGGCGGGCAAGCCGGTCGGGCAGGACGCCGCGCTCGGACGTCCCAATGCCGTGCTGCGCTATGGCCTCACCGGCGCGGTCAGCTATCTGCACGATCTCGTCGCTGACGGCATCCGCACCATGCCGCCTTGCGCCCATGCGCATGAGCTGCGCCTGCTGATGGAGCAGGAGGCCAAGCGCCTGGTGCCACGCCGCCTGGCGGCGTCGGCGGCGTGAGCTTTCGGCCGCTTGCGATGGCCATGTCCTCAAGGGGCGATCGCTGTTCACCCTCCCCTGGAGGGGGAGGGTCGGCGCGCATGAGCGCAGCGACATGCGTGCCGGGGTGGGGTGACAGACCATCCGCGCGTACGGTGCTGGCGATGCCCGAAAGGCCGAGGCTGGCGAGGCGCAGAACGGCGCGACCCGTCGAGAGCGATTTCCGGGTCCACCCCACCGCGCCGCGCGCTTCGCGCACGGCGACCCTCTCCCTCCAGGGGAGGGTGGGCAGTTGCGCGGGTCGGTGCGTGGGCTCATGCTGTTCATGCGTGTCAGCTCAAACTTTGCTGGCGGAGCGTTGACGGCCATGCCCGCGGCTCTCCGCCACGATACGCCGGCTGTCACGCGCTTACGTGATCGCTGGCGTGGCTGGCGCGATGTGTTGCTGGCGAGTGCTTCGTTCCAGCGCTGGGCGGCGGCGTTTCCGTTGACGCGGCCGATTGCACGCAAGCGGGCGGCGGAGCTGTTCGATCTCTGCGCCGGCTTCGTCTATTCGCAGACCTTGGCGGCGTGCGTGCAGCTCGATCTGTTCGAGACATTGCGCGGAGGGCCTTGCAATGTCGCGGCGTTGGCGTCGCGTGCAGCGATGTCACCTGACGCAATGATGAGCCTGTGCGAGGCGGCCTGCGCCTTGCAGCTCCTGGAGCGGCGCGGCGAGTCGCATTATGGGCTCGGGCCGCTCGGCGCGGCGCTGCTCGGCAATCCCGGCATCGCCGCGATGGTTCGCCATCACGTCGCGCTATATGCCGATCTCGGCGATCCCGTGGCGCTATTGCGCGGCCAGGATCGCGAGCGCCGGCTGGCGCATTACTGGCCGTATGCGCTCGACCGTGGCAGCGCGGCGCTGACGCGCGACGATGTCGCGCCCTATACGGCGCTGATGGCGGCGTCGCAGCCGATGATCGCGGACGTCGTCCTCGCAGCCTATCCGTTGAGCCGCCACCGCTGCCTGCTCGATGTCGGGGGCGGCGACGGCAGCTTCCTCGCCGCGGCCGCGCGGGCCGCGCCGCAACTCCAGCTGAAGCTGTTCGATCTGCCCGAAGTCGCCGCGATCGCGCAGGAGCGCCTTGCCACGGCCGGGCTTGCCACTCGCGTCACGATCACGGCGGGCAGCTTCTACGACGATCCGCTCCCCACCGGCGCCGACGTGATCTCGCTGATTCGCGTCGTGCATGATCACGACGACGATGCCGTGGCGCGGTTGCTCACCAAAGCGCGCGCTGCCTTGCCCGACCATGGCGTGCTGCTGCTCGGCGAGCCGATGCGTGAGGCCTCCGGCGGTAGCGACGGCGTCAGCGCGTATTTCGAGATCTATCTGCGCGCGATGGGGCAGGGGCGGCCGCGCAGCGCGGCGCGGCTGCGCGAACTGCTGAACATCGCGGGCTTTTCGCAGGTGCGAGTGCTTCGCACACGCATCCCCATGATCGCCGGCGTGATTGTCGCGAATAGCTGACACTCGGAATGTAAATTTATATTGACACTTTTCGTGAGCGGATTAACCTGACACCCGTAACTAAGCGGGCGTCGCCGGGGAGTTGGGCTATGGACGCGATCGCCGTGGTGCTGGGGAGGCCGAGGGAGTTGTCGCTGCAGCAGCTGCAGCTGGCGGATACCCCGGACTGTCTCACCGTCGACATCGAATGGAGCGCGATCAGCACCGGGACAGAACGGCTGCTGTACGAAGGACGCATGCCGACCTTCCCGGGCATGGGCTATCCGCTCGTGCCGGGCTACGAGGCGGTCGGCCGCGTCGCGCAGGCTGCACCTCATTCGGGTTTTCGAAAGGGCGAGCGCGTCTTCGTGCCGGGCGCGGCGCGCTGCTTCGGCGAGGTGAGGAGCCTGTTCGGCGCCGCTGCCTCGCGCCTCAACGTTCCTCCGCAGCGCGTGGTCGCGATCGATGAGACCGTCGGCGAGCGCGGCGTGCTGCTGGCGCTCGCGGCCACTGCCTATCATGCGCTGGCGATCGGCGGTGACGGACAGGCCGAATGCGTTGTCGGTCATGGTGTGCTCGGTCGCCTGCTGGCGCGGCTGATCGTGGCGATGGGTGGCGACCCGCCGGTGGTGTGGGAAAGCAATCCGGAGCGCGCCGCCGGCGCGATGGGCTATCGCGTCATCGATCCCGCGGCTGATAGCAGGCGCGACTATCGCTTGATCTTCGATGCCAGCGGCGATGCCGGCCTGCTCGACAGTCTCATTGCTCGCTTGGCCCCCCGGGGCGAGATCATCCTCGCCGGCTTCTACAGCGCGCCGCTGACCTTCTCCTATCCGCCGGCCTTCATGCGCGAGGCGGCGATCCGCGTTGCCGCCGAATGGAAGCACGAGGACCTGCTCGCGGTGCGCAATCTGATCGACACCGGCCGGCTGTCGCTGGACGGGCTGATCACGCATCACGCCGACGCTCTGTCGGCGGAGAGCGCCTACCGGACCGCGTTCGACGATTCGTCATGTCTCAAAATGATCTTGGACTGGAGAGCTGCCGCATGAATGCCCCGACCAAGATCAGTACGATGACCGATGCCCTGCGGGCCGAAGCCGCAATCGAGCCCGACGCGCCCACGACGGCTGCGCCGAAGAAGGCGACGCAGATCATCGCGATCTACGGCAAGGGCGGCATCGGCAAGAGCTTCACGCTCGCGAACCTGTCCTACATGATGGCGCAGCAGGGCAAGAAGGTGCTGCTGATCGGCTGTGACCCGAAGAGCGACACCACGTCGCTGCTGTTCGGCGGCCGCGCCTGCCCGACCATTCTCGAGACCTCGTCGAAGAAGAAGCTCGCTGGCGAGGACGTGAAGATCGGCGACGTCTGCTTCAAGCGAGACGGCGTGTTCGCGATGGAGCTCGGCGGCCCTGAAGTCGGCCGCGGCTGCGGCGGCCGCGGCATCATCCACGGCTTCGAGCTGATCGAGAAGCTCGGCTTCCACGACTGGGGGTTCGACTACGTGCTGCTCGATTTTCTGGGCGACGTCGTCTGCGGCGGCTTCGGCCTGCCGATCGCGCGCGACATGTGCCAGAAGGTGATCATCGTCGGCTCCAACGATTTGCAGTCGCTGTACGTCGCCAACAATGTCTGCTCGGCGGTGGAATATTTCCGCAAGCTCGGCGGCAATGTCGGCGTCGCCGGGATCGTCATCAACAAGGACGACGGCACCGGCGAGGCGCAGGCCTTTGCTGATGCGACCGGCATCCCGGTGCTGGCCTCGATCCCCGCCGATGACGACATCCGCCGCAAGAGCGCGAGCTATCAGATCATCGGCCGGCCCGGCACGCCCTGGGCGCCGCTGTTCGAGCATCTCGCCCAGAACGTCGCCGAGGCGCCGCCGCAGCATCCGCATCCCCTGACCCATGACGGCCTGCTCGGCCTGTTCAAGGCCTCGGAGACTGGCCGCGACGTCGTGCTGGAGCAGGCGACGCTCGAGGACATGTGCGGCAGCGCGGCGGTGGCCAAGCCGTCGCTCGAAGTGATCTACGACAATGTGTGATGGGTGCGTTGCTGAGCAGCGGAATGTAGTGCAATGAGCGATGCGGTGATCCATCAGGCCGTGAGCGGCGCGGAGGCGGGCATGCCGGCGCAGCCCGAGGCGCTCGGCTGCCACGCCGGCAAGGCCGAGCTCAAGAAGGCGGCCGACGCTGCCGGCAAGAGCGAGATCTTGGCGCGCTATGCGGCGGACTATCCGGCCGGGCCGCATGACCAGCCGCAGAGCATGTGCCCGGCCTTCGGCTCGCTGCGCGTCGGCCTGCGCATGCGCCGCACCGCCACAGTGCTCTCGGGCTCGGCCTGCTGCGTCTATGGCCTGACCTTCACCTCGCACTTCTATGGTGCGCGGCGCAGCGTCGGCTATGTTCCGTTCAATTCCGAGACGCTGGTCACCGGAAAGCTGTTCGAGGACATCCGCGAGGCGGTTTTCAAGCTCGCCGATCCCGCCAATTACGACTGCGTCGTCATCATCAATCTCTGTGTCCCCACCGCGTCCGGCGTGCCGCTGCAAATCCTGCCGAAGGAGATCAACGGCGTCCGTGTGATCGGCATCGACGTCCCCGGCTTCGGCGTGCCGACCCATGCCGAGGCCAAGGACGTGCTGGCGGGCGCGATGCTGAACTATGCGCGCCGCGAGGCCGGGCAGGGGCCGGTGCAGGCGCCGCGGGCGCCGCGCGGCGACAAGCCGACGATCACGCTGCTGGGTGAGATGTTTCCCGCCGATCCCGTGGGCATCGGCATGATGCTGGCGCCGCTCGGCCTTGCCGCCGGGCCCACGGTGCCGACGCGCGAATGGCGCGAGCTCTATGGCGCGCTGGATTGCGCGGCTGTCGCGGCGATCCATCCGTTCTACACGGCCTCGATCCGCGAATTCGAGGCGGCGGGCCGTCCGATCATCGGTTCGGCGCCGGTCGGCTGCGACGGCACCGCGGATTGGCTCGAGGCCGTCGGGACGATTTGCGGCGCCGGACGCGGGCAGATCGACGCGGCGAAGAACGCGGTGCTGCCGGCAATCCGCGCGGCACTTGCGGCAACGCCGATCCGTGGCCGCATCACGCTGTCGGGCTATGAAGGATCGGAGCTCCTTGTCGGGCGTCTCCTGGTCGAGAGCGGCGCCGATCTGCGCTATGTCGGCACGGCCTGTCCGCGCACGCGCTGGTCGGAGGCGGACTGCGCCTGGCTCGAGAGCCGCGGCGTGCGCGTGCAGTACCGCGCCTCGCTGGAGCAGGATCTCGCGGCGGTCGATGAGTTCGAGCCTGATCTCGCGATCGGCACCACGCCGGTCGTGCAGAAGGCCAAGGCGCGGGCGATTCCCTCGCTCTACTTCACCAACCTCATTTCAGCGCGGCCGCTGTTCGGCGTCTCCGGCGCCGGCTCGCTGGCGCAGGTCGTCAATGCCGCCATCGGCGGCAAGGCGCGGTTCGACGAGATGCGTGCGTTCTTCGACGGTGTCGGCGAGGGCGACACTGCGGGCGTGTGGCAGGACACACCTGTCGCGCGTCCTGAATTCCGCGACAAGTTCCGCAAGGCGGTCGCGGCGCAGGCCAAGAAGCGCAAATCCGAGGAGATGGTGTGATGCTGATCCTCGACCACGATCGCGCCGGCGGCTATTGGGGCTCGGTCTACGCGTTTACCGCGATCAAGGGCCTGCAGGTCATCATCGACGGCCCGGTCGGCTGTGAGAACCTGCCGGTGACCTCGGTGCTGCACTACACCGACGGCCTGCCGCCGCACGAACTGCCGATCGTCGTCACCGGTCTCGGCGAAGACGAACTGGGACAGAAGGGCACCGAGCAGGCGATGAAGCGCGCCCGCGCCGCGCTCGATCCCGACCTGCCGGCGGTGGTCGTCACCGGCTCGATCGCCGAGATGATCGGCGGCGGCGTCACGCCGGAAGGCTCCAATATCAAGCGCTTCCTGCCGCGCACGATCGACGAGGACCAGTGGCAGAGCGCCAACCGCGCGCTGAGCTGGTTGTGGAGTGAATATGGCTTGCGCAAGATCCCGGAGCGCAAGCCGCGTGCCGACGGCGAGAAGCCACGCGTCAACATCATCGGGCCGATCTACGGCACCTTCAACATGCCCTCGGATCTCGCCGAGATCCGCCGGCTCGTCGAAGGCATCGGCGCGGAGATCAACATGGTGTTTCCGCTCGGCAGCCATGTCGCCGATGTGCCGAAGCTGGTCAATGCGGACGTCAACATCTGCATGTATCGCGAGTTCGGCCGGCTGCTATGCGAGACCTTGGAGCGGCCCTATCTGCAGGCGCCGATCGGGCTGCATTCGACCACGAAATTCTTGCGCACGCTCGGCGAGATGCTCGGGCTCGATCCCGAGCCGTTCATTGCGCGCGAGAAGCACACCACGATCAAGCCGATCTGGGATCTCTGGCGTTCGGTTACGCAGGATTTCTTCGGCACCGCGAGCTTCGGCATCGTCGCCTCCGAGACCTACGCGCGGGGCTTGCGCAATTTCCTGGAGACCGAGCTCGGGCTGCCGTGTCACTTCGCGGTCGCGCGCTGCGCCGGCGCCAAGACCGACAATGACGCGATCCGCAAGCAGATCCACGAGCGGCCGCCGCTGGTGCTGTTCGGCAGCTACAATGAGCGCATGTATGCGGCGGAAGCGGGCAACCGCGCGATCTACATCCCGGCCTCGTTCCCGGGCACGGTGATCCGCCGCCACACCGGCACGCCGTTCATGGGCTATGCCGGCGCGACCTATGTCGTGCAGGAGGTCTGCAACGCGCTGTTCGATGCGCTGTTCAACATCCTGCCGCTCGCCACGCAACTCGATCAGATCGCGGCGACGCCGGCGCGGCTCGAGCGCGAACTGCCTTGGGATGACGGCGCCCGGCTCGCGCTCGATGAGATCATCGAAACGCAGCCGGTGCTGGTGCGGATTTCCGCGGCCAAGCGGCTGCGCGATGCCGCCGAACGCGGCGCGCGCCAGGCGGGACTCGACAAGGTGACGGAAGACGTTTTCGCGCGCGTGCGGCTGCAGCTCGCAACGGGCCAGGCCGCATGAGCGCGATGGGGTGGAGCGAAGGGAGAGGGACGATGTCGTTGTACGAGCGCATGGATCGTGACGTCGCGCCGAGATCGCGCGAGCGGATCGAATATCTCCTGGTCTACGCAATGTGCTTCGCGGTGCTGATGGTCGAGGGCGTGCTGCGCCGGATCGGCTCCGTCGTCACCGGCCACCGGCCGGCGCCGCTCGGCGCCATCATGGGCGAAGCGAGGATCAAGGCTGCGAACTGCGCGACCTCGTCCTTCATGGGGCTGTGAGCGCGAAGGCTGTCGGCTGAGCCCTGTGCGCTCTTTCAAGGGATTCGTGCGGCTCGCCGCACGGATGTCATCCCGGCGACGGGATGGCGCTTCGACGCCGCTCATTCCGGTGAGCGGCATCCGGCCGAAAGGCCAACACCAGGAGGTACCACTATGGTGGACGTACCAAACAAGGGAGGCTCTCTGTCGGGGCTGACCGAAGCGGAGGCTAGGGAATTCCATAGCATCTTCATGACGAGCTTTGTGGTCTTCACGGCGATTGCGATCGTCGCCCACATTCTCGCCTGGATGTGGCGTCCTTGGCTGCCCGGGCCGACCGGCTACAAGGCAGCGGCGCTGGATGGGGTGACCCACTACGCCAATATCGTGCTCTCCTACCTGACCTGACCGAAAGGAGAAAACTATGTGGCGCTTGTGGTTGTTGTTCGATCCCCGCCGGGTTCTCGTGGCTCTCGGCATCTTCCTGTTCGGACTGGCATTGGTGATTCACTTCATCCTGCTCAGCACGAACCGGTTCAACTGGCTGGAGGGACCGCGCGCTGCGAAGACGTCGTCGATCTCCGATCCGGCGACTCCGGTGAAGCTCACCTAACAGCTTCGCGTGACCCAAGGGAAGCGGGCGTGCGTCGGCGACAGACCTCGTTCGCCCGCTTCCCAAATATGGCCGTCAATGAATGCGCGGCCTGACGACATGACGAGACGATACGATACGTAGCATATCGAGCGACGGGCAGCGGAGGCAGGACCGATGGCAATGCTCAGCTTTGAACGAAAATACCGCGTCCGCGGCGGCACGTTGATCGGCGGCGACCTGTTCGATTTCTGGGTTGGACCATTCTATGTCGGCTTCTTCGGCGTGACGACGATCTTCTTCACGTTCGTCGGTGTGGCGCTGATCCTCTATGCCACGGCGCTCGGACCGACGTGGAATCTCTGGCAGATCAGCATCAATCCGCCCGACGCCAAATATGGCCTGTCATTCGCGCCACTCACCGAGGGCGGCTTCTGGCAGCTCATCACGGTGTGCGCGCATGGCGCGTTCGTCTCCTGGGCGCTGCGCGAGGTCGAGATCTGCCGCAAGCTCGCGATCGGCTACCACGTGCCGTTCGCCTTCGGCTTTGCGATCTTCGCCTATTTCACGCTGGAGGTGATCCGGCCGGTGCTGATGGGCTCGTGGAGCTACGCCTTCCCCTACGGCATCATCACTCATCTCGATTGGGTGTCGAACACCGGCTATCAGTTCGGAAACTTCCACTACAATCCCGCGCACATGATCGCGATCACGTTCTTCTTCACGACGTGTCTCGCGCTCGCGCTGCACGGCGGTCTGATCCTGTCGGCCAGCAACCCCGGCCGTGGCGAGGAGATGAAGTCGCCGGAGCATGAGAACACGATGTTTCGTGATCTCATCGGCTATTCCGTCGGCACCCTGGGCATCCACCGCGTCGGGCTGTTCCTCGCGCTGTCCGCCGTGTTCTTCAGCGCCGTCTGCATCGTCATCTCCGGTCCCGCTTGGCTGCTGCCGGAAGGCAATGCCTGGTCGGATTGGTGGGAATGGTGGCGCAGGGTTCCGATCTGGTCGCCGCCGCAATGAGTTCAAGGAGAGGTCGTCATGGCCCAATACCAGAACATCTTCACGCAGATCCAAGTTCGCAGCAAGATCTACCCGGGTATCCCGATCGAGCCTGGAATCTGGGAGCGGCTCGGCAAGGGCAGCTTCAACTACTGGTTCGGCAAGATCGGTGACGCCCAGGTCGGCCCGGTGTATCTCGGCTTCCTCGGCCTGGCCTCTTTGATGACCGGCTTCGTCGCGATCGAGATCATCGGTCTCAACATGCTGGCCTCGGTGAACTGGAGCCCACTCGAGTTCATTCGCCAGTTCCCGTGGCTGGCGCTGCAGCCGCCGGCGCCGGAATACGGCCTGCAGATCTTCCCGCCGCTGCAGGAGGGCGGCTGGTGGCTGATGGCCGGCTTTTTCCTGACGACGTCGATCCTGTTGTGGTGGGCCCGCACCTATCGCCGCGCCCGCGCGCTCGGCCTCGGTACGCACGTCTCCTGGGCGTTTGCGTCGGCGATCTGGCTCTATCTGGTGCTCGGCTTCATCCGGCCGATCTTCATGGGGAGCTGGAGCGAGGCGGTGCCGTTCGGCATCTTCCCGCACCTCGACTGGACCAACAATTTCTCCATCACCCACGGCAACCTGTTCTACAATCCGTTCCACATGCTCTCGATCGCCTTCCTGTACGGATCGGCGCTGCTGTTCGCGATGCATGGCGCGACGGTGCTGGCGATCAGCCGCTACGGCGGCGAGCGCGAGCTCGAGCAGATCGTCGATCGCGGCACGGCGTTCGAGCGGGGTGCGCTGTTCTGGCGCTGGACGATGGGCTTCAATGCGACCGCCGAATCGATCCATCGCTGGGCTTGGTGGTTCGCTGTGCTTTGTCCCTTGACCGGCGGCATCGGCATCCTACTCTCGGGCACAGTGGTCGACAGCTGGTTCGACTGGGGCGTGAAACACGGACTGGCGCCGATGCGCTGAAGTCCTGCAGGTCGAGACATGTTGGATAGAGTTGAGCAGATCGAGATGGCCGGGTGCAGCACGCGCCCGGCCAGCCTTTTGGAAGCGATGCGCGAACGGACCAAGGCGCTGCATGTGACGGCGGAGCGGACCGGAGTCGTCGCCGAGCTGCTGCGCGGCCGTGGCACGCGGCAGGCTTATGCCTTGCTGTTGCGCAATCTGCTGCCGGTCTACGAGACGTTGGAGGCCGAGCTTGTCCGCCACCAGGGCTCACTTGTGCTGAGCCGGATCGTGCGGCCGGAGCTGCATCGCAGTCCGGCCATCAGGGCCGATCTCGCCACGCTCGATGCGAGCGGCCTGCCGCTGTTGCCCGAAGCGATCGCCTATGTCGGCGCCATCAAGGAGGCGGGATCGGGCTCGGGCCATCCGCTTCTGGCCCACGCCTATACGCGCTATCTCGGCGATCTCAGCGGCGGCCAGATCATCAAGAAGATCCTCGCGCGGTCGCTCGCACTGCCGCCGGAGGCGCTGTCGTTCTACGAGTTTCCCGAGATCGCAGACGTTCCGCGCTTCAAGGACGCGTACCGCGACGCGCTGGAGCTGGCCGGCGCTGCGATGGCCGATCACGGCGCGGTCGTCGAAGAGGCGGCAACGGCGTTCAAGCTGAACATCACGCTGTCGGAAGCGCTGCAGGCCGCGGCGGGGCTCGGCGTCTGAAGATCAGCGCCACACGCCGCGGGACTTGCTCTCACTCCTCGCTCTGCGAGCGATACCACACCAGATGCTCAAGGATGCCCAGCGTCCGCGCGGTGGAATTCCGGATGCTCTCCAACATCTCCGGCATGCCGCCCGCTTCGGCGCCGTGCGTCACTTCGAGCGCGGCGAGCTGCGCATTCTCCACCGTCGAGGCCGCCAGCTCCTTGTAGATCAGGCTGGCGCGCTGATCGAGCCGAAGGCTCGGCCGCCGCGCGCCATCGATCTCCTCCTGGAAGCGCGCGCGGGCCGCCTCGGCCGTCTTGCGTTCCGTCAGGTCGGAGAAGATCAGCACGAAGCCGAGTACGCGGTCGTAGGGCGCAATGACCGGGTCGGCGCGCACCATCAGCGGTCGCTGCGAGGCCCCGCCGCTCAGCGTCAGCTCGCCACGCCAACTGCGCTTGTTGCGCATGAGGTCGTCGAGATTGGCGCGGAATTCTGCCGGTGCCGTGAAGTAGCTGCCGAGATCGCGCAGATGCGGAATGTGCGGATGCGAGGCGCGTAGCTGCTGCTCGAATGCCTCGTTCATGAGCAGGATGCGACCTTCGACATCGGCGATGATCACCGGTTGCTCCGACCGCAGCACCTGGGCGCTGATCGTGGCGAGCTGGTCCTGCGCAATCACCATGCGCACCGAGCGAAGCTGCAGCGCAACGTCGGCCACGGTCTCGCTGATCAATCGGGCCGAGGCCAGCTCGGCCGGCGACCATGGTTCCGACTTGCCTTCGACCAGCTGGTGCCATTGCGCGAAGGAGCGGCGCGGCGACAGATCCGATGGATCGTCGCCGATGATGACCGCCTTGAGCGGATCGCCGCCCCAGGTCACCGTCCTCACCTGCTCGGGCCTGAACCAGAGCAGGTACTCGCCCTCGCTCGCCGAGAGCGGGGCCGCGATCAGCCCGCTCGCGATCGAGCGGAGATCCATGAAGGACGGCTCATCCAGCGTCAGCGCGGCGGTCACCGTCAGGGCTTGCGGCGCCGGCTCCGTGGTCTTGCGCCGGCGATCCAGCCAGGCGGCGAGATCGCGGATGCGCTGCGTCGATGGAACGTCGCCGGCAGTCGTGACCTGGCCTTCGAACAGCAGCGCGGCGCCGGTCGCGCCAAGCGGCTGCAGCAGCGACTGTGAGCCGTCGAACAACGCCGCCTGCCATTCGCCGTCCCGCGAGACCGCCTCGACCAGCCGCTGCTCGAGCCGGCGGACGACCAGCTCGGACTGGCTCTGCGCGAAACTTTCGAGCGCAGCGATCCGGATTGCGCAGGTCTCGGCCAGCGCCTCGCAGGCCGCGCGGATATCGAACGGCACGAAGCGCGGCTCATAGTGATGACAGGCGATCAGGCCCCAGAGCCTGCCGCTGACGATCAGCGAGCACACCAGCGTGGCGCCGACGCCCATGTTCTGCAGATATTTCTGATGAATGGGAGACATGCTGCGCAGGCAGCTCAGCGACATGTCGAGGTCGCGCCCGTTCAGTGGCGAGATGCGCGGCTGCAGCGGCACCGGCGTGTAGTTGACGTCGACGAGCAGGCGCACGCGGTTGCGCTCGTAGAGTCGCCGCGCGATCTGCGGAATGTCCGAGGCCGGGTAGCGGTTGCCGAGAAAGGCTTCGAGCTCGGGCCGTCGCCGCTCCGATAGTACCTCGCCATGGCCCTCGTCGTCGAAGCGGTACACCATGACCCGGTCGTAGCCGGTGATCTCCCTGAACATCGTCGCAGTCTCGTCGCAGAGGCCGAGCAGCGACGATGACGAGGTGATGCGGTGGAAGGCGCCGTCGAGCGCAGGGGCGATGTTGGTCGTCTTCGTCGCCGGTTCCAGCTCGATGATCAGTCCGCCATTCGACGGGCGATGAATTGTGCAGTCGACGCGGCGCGGCGGCGCCCCCACCGCGCAACGCAGGGTCATCGGCGCCAGATGCAGCGGGCCGTTCAGATGCGGCAGGATCTGTAGCGCCAGGTCGCCGCCGAGATCGCGCAGCGGACGTCCGACCACCGATTTGGTGTTGAGGAAGGTCGCTGCATTGGTGCTGGCCTGGATGACGACATTGTCGGGCTCCTTCACCGCCAGCAGGATGCCATGCGGCTGGATCGAGCCTGCGAGATGAATCTGTTCGCGCTCGCAATTCGCAAGAGTAGCGTGGCCGAAGGCTGGCGTCGTCAGCGGAACGGGCAACTAGCTCCCCTTTTCGGTTTCCTCGCCGTTTTCTTCGAGTTGGCTCAGATTATACCGATCAAGCTTGGCGTAAAGGCTCTGGCGGCTGAGGCCGAGAATTTCGGCGGCCGAGGTCCGGTTCCCATTGGCCAGCTCGAGCGCGGCGCGGACGTAGTGCTGCTCGACGACCTCGACCGTGCTCCTCACCAGATCGCGCAGTGGTGTTTTGCCGACCGATTCGTTGAGGCCGGCGAGCGCTGCTCGCAGATTGTCATGCTCCCCGGTCGGCGACAACCGCCTCGAGATGTTGCGCAGAACGAGGCCGATCCGGCGCTGGCCGTCCTGGCCGTGCGCCGCGGCGGAAATCTCGACCTCCGTCTCGGTGCCAAGCTCACCCTGGATGGTGGTCGACAGCAGCCGAACGGTTCCATGGCGCTCGACATTGGAGATCAGAACCGACAGGTCGGCGCCTGGGCGCGTCAGCCAGCGGCTCAGCTTCTCGCCGACGAGCGCATCTTTCGATCCGACCTCGACCAGCTCTAGGAATGCGCGGTTGGCGCGCGTGATGGCGCCGGTGACGTCGATGCTGATGACGGCGTCCGGAAGGTTGTCGATCAGCCGTTCCGGATCGTCCGACACCGGGCCGCGCTGCATGGACTTGCCGATCGGCGCCATCTGCAGCAGGAACATCGGTGCGTTGTCGCTGGTCATCAGCGATCCTCGGAGCATCCAGGGCGCGGCGTCCTCGCCGAGATGGATCACGATGCCCGGCGCCTTACCCTGGTCGCGGACCCGCCTCAGCATGAGCTCGACAGGCTCGCGGTCCTTGTCCGGAATCTCGTGCAGGAACTCGCGGCCGACCAGATTGTCGCGGCGCCGGTTCGACACGCCGAGGGCGGCGGCTGCCGTTCGGTTGGCCTCGACGATACGCAGATCCGAGACCTTGGTCAGCAGTACCGCCTCGTTGGAATCCTCGATCACCAGCCGGTAGCGCGTCTCGATCTCGCGTAGGCGCCAATAGTCCCGCTCGATGGTCTGCTGCGCCGAGATCAGCCGGGCCTGCAGCTCTGCGACCGCCTGCAGGTTCTTGCCGATCGCCAGCATGCCGGCGCGGCCACCGAGCAGCACGGTGGTGAATTCCATCGGCAGCTCCAGGCCGCTGGGGAACCGCTGGGTGATCTGGCGAAAGGCGGAAATGCCGGTGCGCTTGGTGTCGTGCATGATGCGCTCGATCTTCTCGCTCGCATCATCGACGATCTCCGACCAGAGGCGGCCGAGCCAGGCGTCGACATTCTCTGCAGACATGGATGGGGACAGCGTTGCCTCGCGGATCACGCCGTCCATGTCGAGCAGCAACGTCACGTCGGGTCGTGGACCGTGAAACTCGGCCATGGTCTTGGCACCCGTTGGATACGCTCGCTAGGATTGCGTCGCCGTCAGTTGGCGCGCATTTTGAAGGCGCCGCGCCTCATCCCGCTAACGTATTGAGAGTCTTGGATATGTCGTTAGCCCACGCAGGGCCCTCAGTGTCAAGGCTTATTTACGAGCATGCAACTTTCGTTGGTATTCCTGCGCCTATTGCATGATCGAAGTGCGACTTAAGCGCCCAGTTTTGTCGCGCTTGTGAATGACAGTCGATCCTGACACTGCTAGCTGTAAGGGGCAATTACATGCACTAACAACCAGGACTATTGGGAGGATCGGGAATGCTCAGAGCGGGTGTGGTTGCGATGGCTCTTACGGTAACATCTGCTGGCGCCGGCTTTGCGCTCGACGGCGGTGACCCGGCGAAAGGCGAACAGATCTTCAAACAATGCATGACCTGCCATCGCATCGGACCCGACGCGAAGAACGCTGTCGGCCCAGTGCTGACCGGCGTCGTCGGCCGCGCCACCGGGACGTATCCAGGCTTTGCCTATTCGGACCTCAACAAGCACGCTGGCGAAGCCGGCCTGGTCTGGACCGAGGACAATATCTTCGAGTACCTCCCCGACCCCAGCGCCTTTCTCAAGAAATATCTGACCGAGAAGGGCAAGGCGGACCAGGCCACCGGCTCCACCAAGATGGTGTTCAAGCTCGCCAACGAGCAGCAGCGCAAGGACGTTATCGCCTATCTGAAGACGTTCTCCGAGAAGAAGTGATCGAGGGCAGGACGGCGCTCAGGTCCTGAGCGGCGAGCCATCCACACACATGTGTCGTCCCCGCGAAAGCGGGGACCCATACCGCGTGATCTTTCTCGAGGCGCGCTGCGCGTTGAAGCGTCTGCGCAACAGATTTCGGCCTGTGGCTATGGGTCCCCGCTTTCGCGGGGGCGACAGCTTCGGGGGCCGTCGGCAGCCGGGCACGCGTGAGAGCGTTCCGCCGTCGGCACAGCGCCTGAAACGGCTATCCACTCAGAAGACTATCACCGCCACCGCTGCCGGAGATCGGCGGCGTTGGCGATGCCGGAGGCGGCGAGGCAGCCTGCGAGCCAGAACCACGGCGCCTCGGTCAGAGCGCAGCGCACAGCGAGCAGCAGGAAGACCCCGGCGAGCAGATTGGGCAGCAAGGCCCGCGGGCTGATGCCGCGACGGCGCCGCCGCCAGATCCATGTCACGGCGATCAACTCAAGGGCGACGACCGCGAGGATCAGATCGACCAGATGCTGGCTGCGAAACAGCTCATCCATTGCCCGAGTTGCTACGCCGCCTTCGCGAGCCCGGTGAGGTGGGCGATATTCTTGAAGAAGATCCGGACATGCGACAGCGGCTTGGCCCGAACCAACTCCTTGTTCATGTAGGCATCCCAGGTCAGCTGCTGGACGTCGCGGTCGCGGCAGATGGCGACGAAGCGCTCGCGGCGGGCGTCGTTCGTGTACCAGTAACGCTGCATCATGCCGAGGATGAAGAACACCGCACCATGCTTGCGCATGAAAGTCTTGCGGGCGGTCGCGAGGGCTGCGGCGTCCCCTGTCTTCAGAAACAGCGCCACCGCATTCGCGGCCGCGCGACCGCCGGCCATCGCATAATAGATGCCTTCGCCGGAGGCCGGCGCCACCACGCCGGCAGCATCGCCGGCGAGCACGACGTCGCGGCCATTGTCCCAGCGCGACAGCGGCTTCAGCGGGATCGGCGCGCCTTCGCGGCGGATCGTCTGCAGATCGTCGAGCGCGGCCGCCTTCCGGAATTCGGCGACCGAGCCGCGCAGTGAAAAGCCCTTGCAGGCGCTGCCGGTGCCGATGCTGGTGGTCGGTCCGTGCGGGAACACCCAGCTATAGAAATCCGGCGACAGCTTCCCGCGATAGACGACGTCGCAGCGGGTCGCGTCGAACACCGGATGGCTGCGATCCGGCGAGCGGATAATCTCGTGATAGGCGAACACGTAGCGGATCTCGCGGACTTCCGGGATGCATTGCCGCGCCACCGCCGACACCGCGCCATCGGCGCCGATCACGGCGCGCGCACGCACGCTGTCCTCGCGCAAGCTGCCGTCGTCCATGCGACGCTCATAGTGCACCACGGCCGTACCATCGGCCTCGTGGGCTAGTCTGCTGAACGTGCCGGTGCGGCGGACCGCACCGCCCTCGGCGGCGCGTCGACGCAGCCATTCGTCGTAATGCTCGCGATCGACCATGCCGACGAAGCCGCCGTCGATCGGCATGTCGACGTCCCTGTTGCTCGGCGATACCATGCGGGCCGACGAGATCCGGGCGACCAGCAGATGATCGGGGATCTCGAACTCGGCGATCAGCCGGGGCGGAATGGCGCCGCCGCACGGCTTGATGCGGCCGGCTCTGTCGAGCAGCAGCACATGGTGGCCCTGGCGAGCCAGATCATTGGCGGCGGTCGCGCCGGCGGGGCCGCCGCCGACGACCACCACGTCGAACGTCTCGGAGGAGGACGAGGGGTTCATCGCTAGGCTCCTTGGTTGGCCGGCTGCGCCGGAAGCGTCGATGTCTGCGTGCGCGGACGCCTGATCCAGATCGCGAGCCAGGCGGAGAGCACGAACAGCGCCGCTTCGGCGGCGAATACCGTCGCATAGGCGGAGGCGGTCGAGGGCAGGAAGTGCCGCGCGGCGTCCGCGGCGGCCGTGCCGACGAAGCCGCCGATGCCGAACGAGATCGCCTGCGAGGCGCCCCACAGCCCCATGCGCGTACCCTCGCGATTGTCGCGGCCTTCGCTGACCATGTTCATCATCGCGCCGATCGCCGCGATGGCGTAGACGCCGTTGGTGATGCCGAGCAGCAGCACCGAAGCGCGCAGCGGCCAGGACGGGCCGACGGTCGCGGCGGCGACGAGGCTCAGCAGTGCCAGTGCCGAGGCGAGGCAGCCGCCGATGATCCAGGGCTGCGGCCGCGTCCGCCAGTCTGCGCGCAGGCTCGCCAAGGCCGGCATCAGGATCATGCCGATCAGCGCGCCCATGTGCTGCACGGACGAGAGCTGCGTGGTCTGGCCTGGCGTCATGCCGAAGACGCTGCCGGCGAACGGCTCCAGGATCAGGTCCTGGGCGCTGTAGGCCAGCATCGAGACGAAGATGAAGATCGCGAAGCGCCGCGCCTGCGGCTCGCGACAGATCTCGCGGAAATCCTCCATGAAGCCGCCGCGCTCGGCCTTGGCGGTGGACGCCTCGGTGGAGATCTCCGGCTGCTCGATGCCCCAGACGCCGAGCAAAGTCAGCACCATCGCGATCGCCGAGACGGTGCCGGAGACCAGCATCAGCCGCTCGCCGGAGAACGGATCCAGCGCCTTGCCCGCCACGGCCGTGGTGACGATGAAGCCGGCGATCATCATGATCCAGGCGATCGAGGCGGCGGCACTGCGCCGCTCCGGCGCGGTGCGTTTTGCGAGCAGCACCAGGAGCGAGGTGCCGGCGGCGCCGACGCCGATGCCGATCATGATGAAGGCGATCACGGCCACGACCAGGCCGAGCACGAGCTGGCTCGCCATCAGCGCGGTGGCAACGGCCGCGAGCAGGCCGCCGGCCGCGAGCACCGCCATGCCGCCGACGATCCAGGCAAAGCGACGCCCGCCGACATCGGAGCCGTGGCCGAGCCAGGGCCTGAGCACCTGCATCGCATAATGGATCGCGACCAAGAGGCCAGGGATCATCGCTGGCAGCGCCAGCTCGATGACCATCACGCGGTTCAAGGTCGAGGTCGTCAGCACCACGACCGCGCCGAGCGCAGTCTGCACCAGGCCGAGCCTGACGATGCCGAACCAGGAGAGCGGGGCGGGCGCGGCACCGATCATGCCGACATCCCCGCCAGCGCAAAGGCCGTCACCAGCATGCCGAGAACATAGAGCAGCACGCCGGTCCCGTTGTACCAGGGCGCAAGCGTGCGCGGGTCGGTCATCAGCCGCCGCATCAGCACCAGCTGGGCCGCGATCAGCACCGCGACGATCGCGGCATGCACCGGGCGGCTCCAGGCCACGAGCAGCGCGAGCACCGCCATTTGGGCCAGCGCCATGGTGATGCAGGCGAGGCGCGCGGCGCGCTCGGCGCCGAGCAACACCGGCAGCGAGTTGACGCCGCTGACGCGGTCGCCGCCGATCGACTTGAAGTCGTTCAGGGTCATGATGCCATGGGCGCCGGCGCTATACAGCAGCGCGATCGCGAGCACCTGCCAGGAGGGCGCCTCTGCGCTCATGATCGCAGCGGCCGTGATCCAGGGCAGGCCCTCGTAACACAGGCCGACGGCGCTATTGCCCCACCAGCCGTTCTGCTTCAGTCGGATCGGGGGCGCGCTATAGGCCCACGCCAGCGCAAGCCCGAGCGCCGCCGCAGCGAAGCCCCAGGTGCCGAGCAAAGTGGCGACGCCGAGCGACAGCACGGTCCAGATCAGCGCGACATAGAGGCCCCAGCGCCCGGGAATGCGGCCCGACGGGATCGGCCGGTGCGGCTCGTTGAGCGCATCGACATGGCGGTCGAACCAATCATTGACCGCCTGGCTGGTGGCGCAGACCATCGGTCCGGCCAGCACGAGGCCGGCGATCACGATCGGCCAGCGCGGCGCCAGCGCTGCACCCGACGAGACGACGCCGCAGCCGAATGCCCAGATCGGCGGAAACCAGGTGATCGGCTTCAGCAGCTCGAGAACGGCCGTGGGCTGGATCCGGGGAGCAAGCGGGGCGGGCGCGATCTCGGTCATGGCGGCTCTTCCACTATTCCAACTGGCTGTCTTCTTCGCTCGGCTCGGCGAGGCCGTAGCGCCGCAGCTTGACGTAGAGGCTCTGCCGGCTGAGCCCGAGCATCTCGGCGGCGGTGGCGCGGTTGTCCCCGGTCAGCTTGAGTGCAGTTTCGATGCACATCCGCTCGATCACGTCGGTGGTCTCGCGCACCAGCTCTTTCAGCGGCACCCGGCCGATCAGCTCGGCGAGCTGCTCGCGCGAGCGCGGAATGTAGCCGTGGTCGCCGCCGTCGCTGGAGATCCGCGGGCCGACATTGCGGATGGTGAAACCGAGCCGGGCCTGGCCGGGCGCGCCGACTGTGGTGGCGGAAATTTCGACATCGACCGGCGAGCCATGCTCGCCGCGGACGACGCTGGAGAACAGCTTCACGCTGCCGTGCTGGCGCAGATTGGTCAGCATGACCGAGAAATCGATGGCCGACTTGCCGATCCAGCGGTCGATGGTCTCGCCCAGGATCTGATGCATGTTCTCGATCTGGGCGAGTTGCAGGAAGGTGGCGTTGGCGTGCAGCAGCCTGCCGTCCATGTCGGTGATGACGAAGCCGTCCGGCGCCGATTCGACGAATTGCACCAGCTGGGTGTTGACGTCGGACGCCTTTGCGATGGCCGGCGGCGTGCTCTGCGGCGAGAACCGCAGCAGGAACAGCGATGACGTATCCTGGCGGAAGAAGGTGCCGTCGAGCAGATATTCGCGGCCGCCGTCGAGCGTGATCTTGGCGCGCTCGATCTTGCCCTGCGAGCGAATCGCCAGCGCCAGCGATTGCGACAGTGCGTTGTCGTCTATCAGCAGGGCGTCGGGAAACAGCTTGCCGATCAAATTGGCGGCGCCATGGTCGAGCAGGGCGGCGGCCGCCGGATTGGCCTCGACGATGCGATGGCTGACCGCGTCAATGATCAGCACCGGCTCGGAGGTGATCTGGAACAGGATCCGATAGCGCGATTCGGCGTTGCGCATGCGCGAGTAGTCGCGCTCGATCGCCACTTGCGCCTCGATCAGCTTCTGCTGGAGCGCGGCGGTGGCGCGGACATCGCGACCGACGGCGATGAAGCGGGCCGCGCCCTTGATCGCCACGACCGCGAACAGGATCGGAATGTCAGGCCCGCGCGCGGCCGGATAACGCACCTCGCGCCAGCGCGATACCTTGCGCTGGGAGGCTTCGGCGAGCAGCAGCTCTGGCTTGGTCTGGCTTTCCTCGGACACTGTTGCTTGCCAGGATCTGCCGATCCACTCGTCTGTGTTTCTCAATTCAAGCGGTAGCCCGGCCTGTTGAAAAGCCAGGTCCTGAATGTTGCCGTCGGCGTCGAGCGCGAGCGCAATGTCGGACGCTGCGGCCACCAGCATGGCCGCGACATCCGCATTGAGATCGCCAAGCGACTCTTTTGGAGCTCTGAACGCCCTCACCAACGCCGTTGTCCTCCCAATCAAGGAGCCCTCGCGCGGCAAGTCTCGTTCCAGCATTCATCTTCACTGCACCCTCAGCTATCGCCGTTCGGTCAGAAGACTGACGACGTGCCGGGCTTGCGAAGCCTCTCTGCTCAGATCGGAGACGACACCGTCGCCGCCGACCAGGAGAACGAGTTCAGGCCGTTCAATAAACGCAGGACCGCAGACCAGCACGCCGATGTCCTGGTTCGAGGACTCGCGCCGGACCATCCTTATGTTTGAGGCGAGATCGTCAAGCTTCTTGTCGCTCGTGGCGAAAAACTCGACGACGTTGAACCATTGCGTGCGAAGCGCCTCGACAAAACCGCGGTCGGTTGTATCGGGCTCGATCCATGTCTCGAAACCGTCGCGACGGAAGAATTCGCTCGCCAGCACCAGACCGAACATCATGTGGCCCATTTCGCGCCGATCGCCGGGCGCTGTCGTCAACAGCACGCGCAGGCCGGTCGGCGCCACGGCGAACTCGGCGCAGAAGGCCGGACTGAAATGGCGCAGCAGCTGCTGCAGCCGCCACAGCGCCAGCGTGATATCGGCGAAATCGCGCTCGTCGTCGGCCCAGAGATGGCGCAGATGGTTTGCGGTCGGCACCAGCAGATCGAGATAGATCCGCTCCAGCGTCTCGCCATGGTCGCGATGCGCCTGGATGCAGGCGACCGCGCGATCATCGTCCGCGTCCAGCACCAGTTCGGCAAAATCGGCGGCTTCCTGCGCCGAAGCGGTGATGATCGCGGGCACGCGCTCGATGGCCGCGGCGTGGGCCATCACGAGCCGCGGAATGATCTCGGCTTCGATCGCGTCGTTGAGTTGCGGATGGCGCGTGCTCTGCAAGGGCACGCTGATGCGCGGAGGCGCCGGCGGGTGAAAGCCGGATTGTCCCCGCTTCGTCCGGAAGCGGGCTCGTGGAAATCGGGCTGTCTCATTGAGCTCGGTCATAAGCGCCTCCCCTCCATATGAGCGCACGTCACTCGTTGCGTCAATATTATTTGACGTCAATTTTGATTGACACTCTTCCTGCCCAGGTCTAGCGTTTCCTCATCGGGCTCGCACTCGGGGATTTGCGATGCGCCACCTGCGAACTGCACAACGTAGCGTTGATCAAACCGAGTGCGGTGCACCAATAACGTCCCTGTGGTTGTCGTCATCGCAGCACCGGGAACTGGTGTTGTCAAATCATCTTTACACATCGTGTGACGCGCAATTCACGTCTGCCGCTGATCCGTCGCTGTGGAGTCAACTCTGCTTCACATCTCGGTCCGCGCCCCGTGCAAAGCGGCAACCGCTTTACACCGCTGAGGAAAAGTGCAGGCGCGACGCCACGCCGTGGACCCTGGTGCAGGGCGTTCTGGCGCCGCTGCAGTTTCTCGTTTTCCTGATCAGTCTCGGATTGGTGGCGCGCTATCTCGTGACCGGCGAGGGCCTGTGGCTCGCCACCGCCTCGGTCGTCCTGAAGACGGTGCTGCTCTACACCATCATGATCACCGGCTCGATCTGGGAACGGGTCGTTTTCGGGCGCTATCTGTTCGCACCGGCCTTCTTCTGGGAGGACGTGTTCTCGATGCTGGTGATCGCGCTGCATACGGCCTATCTCGCCGCGATCATCGGTCACATCGGCACGGCACAGCAGCAGATGCTGCTGGTGCTCGCGGCCTACGCTGCCTACGCGATCAACGCCGCGCAATTCCTGCTCAAGCTGCGCGCGGCGCGGCTGCAGGAGCAGGCGATGGCGCAGGCTGGTGCGGAGCGCGCGTCATGAACGCCCATGCGCAGGCCTGTGCCGTGACATCAGCCGCTTCGCCGGACGGCGTGCTGCGCGAGCGCGGCCAGCGCGAGGTGTTCTGCGGATTGACCGGCATCGTCTGGCTCCACAGGAAAATTCAGGACGCGTTCTTCCTTGTCGTCGGCTCGCGCACCTGCGCGCATCTGATCCAGTCGGCCGCCGGCGTGATGATCTTCGCCGAGCCGCGCTTTGCCACCGCCATCATGGAGGAGCGCGATCTCGCCGGCCTGGTCGACGCCAATGACGAACTCGACCGCATCGTCGCGCAGCTCCTGGCGCGGCGGCCGGAGATCAAGCTGCTGTTCCTGGTCGGCTCCTGCCCGTCGGAGGTGATCAAGCTCGATCTGTCGCGCGCGGCGCTGCGACTGTCGCAGCGCTTCTCGCCCGGCGTGCGCGTGCTCAACTACTCCGGCAGCGGCATCGAGACGACGTTCACCCAGGGCGAGGATGCCTGTCTCGCATCGCTGGTGCCGGTGCTGCCGGCGGCGGAGCGCTCGGCGCGGCCGTCGCTGCTCGTGGTCGGCGCGCTGGCGGATGTCGTCGAGGACCAGTTCAAGCGGACCTTCGCCGCGCTCGGCATCGACCAGGTCGCATTCCTGCCGCCGCGGCGCTCGGCGGAGCTGCCGGCGATCGGCCCGCAGACGCGCGTGCTGCTGGCGCAGCCGTTTCTCTGCGACACCGCGCGCGCGCTCGAGGAGCGCGGCTGCCGCCGTATCGCGGCGCCGTTCCCGCTCGGCGGCGAAGGCACTGCGTTGTGGCTCGCGGCCGCGGCCGACGCCTTTGGCGTCTCGCACGCCCATGTCGAGCGGACCATCGCGCCGCTCAAGGCGCGAGCGGAGCGGGCGCTGGCGCGCTACCGCGCGCAGCTCGCCGGCAAGCGCGTCTTCCTGTTTCCGGACTCGCAGATCGAGATCCCGCTGGCGCGCTTCCTGTCGCGCGAGATCGGCATGGAGCTGGTCGAGGTCGGCACGCCCTATCTGCATCGCGATCATCTTGCTTCCGAGCTGGCGCTGCTGCCTGATGGCACGCAGCTCAGCGAAGGTCAGGATGTCGAGCGCCAGCTCGATCGCTGCCGTGACGCGCGTCCCGATCTCGTTGTTTGCGGGCTCGGCCTCGCCAATCCGCTGGAGGCCGAGGGGCTCACGACGAAGTGGTCGATCGAGCTGATCTTCACGCCGATCCAGGGTTTCGAGCAGGCCGGCGATCTCGCCGAGCTGTTCGCGCGGCCGCTGCTGCGCCAAACCAGATTGGCGGTGTGAGATGCAGCTGTCAGTCTGGACATATGAGGGCCCACCGCACATCGGCGCGATGCGCATCGCGACGGCCATGCGCGACGTGCACTACGTGCTGCATGCGCCGCAGGGCGACACTTACGCCGATCTGCTGTTCACGATGATCGAGCGCCGCGACCGTCGCCCGCCGGTCACCTACACGACCTTCCAGGCGCGCGATCTCGGCGGCGACACCGCGGACCTGCTGCAGAGCGCAGTGCGCGCCGCTTACGAGCGCTTCCAGCCGCAGGCGTTGCTGGTCGGCGCCTCCTGCACGGCCGAGCTGATCCAGGACGATCCCGGCGGGCTCGCGCAGGCCTTGAGGCTTCCGATTCCGGTGATCCCGCTCGAGCTGCCGGCCTATCAGCGCAAGGAGAATTGGGGCGCCTCGGAAACGTTCTACCGGATTGTACGGGCGTTGGCTGCGTCTTCCGCTGATGGCTCCCCCCGCCGTGAGAGGGAGGCAGGCGCTCGTCCAGTCTGCAACCTGCTTGGTCCGACGGCGCTCGGCTTCCGTCACCGCGACGACCTCGCGGAAGTGACCAGGCAGGTTGTGGAGCTCGGCATCGAGATCAACGTCGTCGCGCCCTGGAACGCGACGCCGGCCGATCTTGCTTGCCTTCCGCAGGCCGATTTCAACATCGTCCTGTATCCCGAAATCGCGCTGACGACAGCGCAATGGCTCCATCGCCAGTTCGGCCAGCCCTATACGCGTACCATTCCGATCGGCGTCGGCGCGACGCGTGACTTCATTGCCGAGGTTGCGGCGCTCGCCGGTGTCGACGCATCTCCGGTGTTGGCGCGCAGCGAAAGCCGGCTGCCATGGTATTCGCGCTCGGTCGACTCGACCTATCTCACCGGAAAGCGCGTCTTCATCTTCGGCGACGCGACTCATGCGGTCGCCGCGGCGCGCGTCGCGACCCAGGAGCTCGGCTTCGAGGTCGTCGGTCTCGGCTCCTATGCCCGCGAATTCGCCCGCGAGATCCGCGAGGCCGCCGCGACCTATGGCGTCGAGCCGCTGATTACCGATGATTACCTGGAGGTCGAGGCCCGCGTCAGCGAGTTGCGGCCGGAGCTGGTGCTCGGCACGCAGATGGAGCGCCACATCGCCAAGCGACTCGGCATTCCCTGCGCCGTGATCTCGGCGCCCTGCCATGTGCAGGATTTTCCGGCGCGCTATTCGCCGCAGATGGGCTTCGAAGGCGCCAACGTGCTGTTCGACACCTGGGTGCATCCCTTGATGATGGGCCTGGAGGAGCATCTGCTCGGCATGTTCCGCGAGGATCACGAGTTCGCCGATCACGCGCCCTCCCATCTCGGTGCAGCGCCAGCGACGCCGCAGCAGCCGCAGTTGCGCGTGGTCGAGACCGTCACCTCGACCGAGCTCGCCTGGGCGTCAGACGCCGAGCACGAGCTGACCAAGATTCCCTTTTTCGTGCGCGGCAAGGCGCGCCGCAACACCGAACGCTACGCGCGCGAGCGCAACGTCAACCTGATCACGCTCGAGACCTTGTACGATGCCAAAGCGCATTTCGGTCGCTGACAACACACCCATCCGGGTGGTGATCGTGACGATGGACAGCCATCTCGCCTCGGCTGCCGTGCGTGCGCGCACGACGCTGCAGGCTGAGCTGCCGGGCCTCGATCTGAAGGTGCATGCCGCCGACGAGTGGGGCTGCAATCCGACTGCGCTGGCGCATTGCCTCGCCGACATCGCGACCGGTGATATCGTCGTCGCCACCATGCTGTTCATGGAGGACCACATCCAGCCGGTGCTGTCGGCGCTGCAGGCCCGCCGCGAGCATTGCGACGCGATGATCGGCTGCCTCTCGGCCGGCGAGGTCGTGCGCCTGACTCGGCTCGGCAAGCTGACGATGGCCGGCTCGGCCACCGGTGTGCTCGGTCTGTTGAAGCGGCTGCGCGGCAGCAACCGATCCGGCTCTTCCAGCGGCCAGGGCCAGATGAAGATGCTGCAGCGGATGCCGCGGCTGTTGCGCTACATCCCCGGCACCGCGCAGGATCTACGCGCCTATTTCCTGACGCTGCAATATTGGCTCACTGGCTCCGAGCAGAATTTCGCCAACATGGTGCGCTTCCTGGTCGGCCGTTACGCCGACGGCCCGCGCGCCTCGCTGCGCGGCAAGCTCAATGCCGCCGAGCCGGTGACCTATCCGGATGTCGGGCTCTACCATCCGCGGCTGTCGCAGCGCATTGCCGAGCGGATCGATGAGCTTCCGGCCCTGCCGAAGCCGGTCGGCCGCGTCGGCATCATCCTGATGCGCTCTTATCTGCTTGCCGCCAACACCGCGCATTATGATGGCGTGATCGCTGCGCTCGAGGCGCGCGGCCTTTCGGTCGTGCCGGTGTTCGCCTGCGGGCTCGATTCGCGCCCGGCAATCGAGCGCTATTTCCAGAAGGACGGCGTCGCCACCGTCGATGCCGTGGTGTCGCTCACCGGCTTCTCGCTGGTCGGCGGCCCCGCCTACAATGATGCGCGGGCCGCTGAGGAGGTCATGGCCGGGCTCGACGTGCCGCTGATCGCGGCGCATCCGCTCGAGTTCCAGACCGTCGAGCAGTGGCACGGCGACGCGCGCGGCCTGACGCCGGTCGAAGCCACCATGATGGTCGCAATCCCCGAACTCGACGGTGCGGTCGGCCCGACCGTGTTCGGCGGCCGCTCGGCGATGGCCGATGCCGGCCGCGACATGGCCTCGCTGCCGGAGCGCGCCGCGCAGCTTGCCGCACGTGTTGGCCGGCTGGTCGAACTGCGCCGCTCGGTGCGGTCGGAGCGCAAGATCGCGGCGGTTTTGTTCAACTTCCCGCCGAATGGCGGGAGCGCCGGCACCGCGGCCTATCTCTCGGTGTTCGAGTCGCTGCACAACGTGATGACCTCGCTGCGCGCGGCGGGCTACACGATCGACGTGCCGGCCTCGGTCGACGAGTTGCGCGCGCGTGTTCTGAAGGGCAATGCCGAGCGGTTCGGCACGGCGGCCAACGTCGCAGCGCGCATTCCGGTCGATCAGCATGTCCGGCGAGAGCGGCACCTTGCCGAGATCGAGAAGCAATGGGGCCCGGCGCCCGGCCGTCACCAGACCGATGGCGCCAGCCTGCTGGTGCTCGGCGAGCAATTCGGCAACCTGTTCGTCGGCCTGCAGCCCGCCTTCGGCTACGAGGGCGATCCGATGCGGCTCTTGTTCGAGCACAGCTTCGCGCCGACGCATGCTTTCGCGGCGTTCTATCGCTGGCTGCGCGAGGATTTCCGCGCCCACGCAGTGCTGCATTTCGGCACCCATGGCGCGCTCGAATTCATGCCGGGCAAACAGGCCGGCCTGTCCGCCGAGTGCTGGCCGGAGCGCCTGATCGGCGACCTGCCGAATTTCTACATCTATGCGTCGAACAATCCGTCCGAAGGCGCGCTCGCCAAGCGCCGCGGCGGCGCCACCTTGATCAGCTATCTCACGCCCTCGATCACCCGCGCCGGCCTCTACAAGGGGCTCGCCGATCTGAAGTCCTCGCTGGATGCCTGGCGCAATCTGCCGCCGGATGCCACCGGGCAGGTCAGGGCGGATAACGCCGCGCTGATCCAGGCGCAGGCGGCCGCGGTCGATCTCGCCGCGGCCGAGCCGCTGTGGGGTGATGAGCGCGACGCCAATATCGGTGCGCTCTCCGCGAGCGTGCTTGAGCTGGAATATTCGCTGATCCCGCATGGCCTGCATGTCGTTGGCGCGCCGCCGCCGCCGGAGCAGCGTGCCGAACTGCTCGACCTCGCTGGCATCACCGAGCAGGCGAAGCGCAGCGAGCTCGACCGCCTGCTCGCGACGGACAGCGAGACGCCGGGCATCCTGCACGCGCTCGATGGCGGCTACATCCGTCCCGTGCCCGGCGGCGATCTCTTGCGCAACACCGACGTGCTGCCGACCGGCCGCAACCTGCATGGCTTCGATCCGTTCCGTATCCCCAGCGCCTTCGCACTCAAGGATGCGGAACGCCAAGTCGCGCGGCTGCTCGCGCGCCACGCCGGCGAAGGCCACAAGCTGCCCGAGACGATCGCGCTGGTGCTGTGGGGCACCGACAATCTCAAGACCGAGGGAGGCCCGATCGCGCAGGCGCTGTGGCTGATGGGCGCGGAGCCGCGTCACGACTCTTATGGCCGCCTCTGCGGCGCAAGGCTGATCCCGCTGGAGCGGCTCGGCCGTCCGCGCATCGATGTCGTGATCACGCTGTCCGGCATCTTCCGCGACCTGATGCCGCTGCAGACCAAGCTGCTCGCCGAAGCCGCGCTGCTCGCCGCCTCCGCCGACGAGCCGGCCGAGACCAACTACGTGCGCAAGCACGCGCTCGCCTTCCAGGCCGCGCACGGCGGCGAACTCGCCGATGCGGCGCTGCGCGTGTTCGGCAATGCCGAGGGCGCCTATGGTGCCAATGTGAACCAGCTGATCGATTGCGGCGCCTGGACCGACGAGGACGAACTCGCCGACGTCTACACGCGGCGCAAGGGCTTTGCCTACGGCACCGACGGTCGTCCGGTCCGGCGCGATGCGCTGCTCGGCCATGTGCTCGCCGGCGTCGATGCCGCCTATCAGAACGTCGATTCGGTCGAGCTCGGCGTCACCACCATCGATCATTATTTCGACACGCTCGGCGGCATCAGCCGCGCGGTGCGCCGCGCCAAAGGCGAGGCGGCGCCGGTCTATATCGGCGACCAGACCCGCGGCGAAGGCACGGTGCGGACCCTGTCGGAGCAGGTCGCGCTGGAGACGCGTACGCGCACGCTCAATCCGAAATGGTACGAGGCGCTGCTCGCCCATGGCTATGAGGGCGTGCGCCAGATCGAATCACATGTGACCAACACGGTTGGCTGGTCGGCGACCACGGGCCAGGTTGCGCCCTGGGTCTATCAGCAGATCACGACGACCTTCGTGCTCGACCCCGCGATGCGCGAGCGGCTCGCCTCGCTCAATCCGGCTGCGTCGGCGAAGATCGCCAACCGCCTGATCGAGGCGCATGAGCGCAATTACTGGACCCCGGATCCCGACATGCTCGACGTGCTGCGCAAGGCCGGTGAAGAGCTCGAAGATCGCCTCGAAGGCGTAGGAGTTGCCGCATGAACGTGACCTTGAGACCGCCGCTGACGACCGCGCCGCGACGCCCCGATGGCGCCGGCAGCGTGCAGGTGCAGCTCGATCCGAACGTCGTCATCGACACCGCCAAGGTGTTCTCGGTGTATGGCAAGGGCGGCATCGGCAAGAGCACGACGTCATCCAATCTTTCTGTCGCGCTGTCCAAGCTCGGCAAGCGCGTGCTGCAGATCGGCTGCGATCCCAAGCACGATTCGACCTTCACGCTGACCAAGCGTCTGGTGCCGACGGTCATCGACATCCTCGAGCAGGTCAACTTCCACGCCGAGGAACTGCGCCCCGAGGACTTCGTCTATGAGGGCTATAACGGCGTGATGTGCGTGGAGGCGGGCGGGCCACCGGCCGGCACCGGCTGCGGTGGCTATGTCGTCGGCCAGACGGTGAAGCTGCTCAAGGAGCACCATCTGCTCGAAGACACCGACGTGGTGATCTTCGACGTGCTCGGCGACGTCGTCTGCGGTGGCTTCGCTGCCCCTCTGCAGCACGCCGACCGCGCGCTGATCGTGGCCGCCAATGATTTCGACTCGATCTTCGCGATGAACCGCATCGTCGCCGCGATCCAGGCCAAGTCGCGCAACTATCCGGTGCGGCTCGGGGGCGTCATCGCCAATCGCAGCGCGGCCACCGACCAGATCGACAAGTTCAACGAGCGCGCCGGCCTGAAGACGGTGGCGCACTTCCCCGATCTCGACGTCATCCGGAAGAGCCGGCTGAAGAAGTGCACGCTGTTCGAGATGGAGGCCTCGCCCGACGTCGAGCGCGCCCAGAACGAATATCTGCGCCTCGCCGCGTCGCTGCTTGCCGGCGTGGAGCCGATGCAGGCGGTGCCGCTCAAGGACCGCGACATCTTCGACCTCCTTGGCTTCGATTGAGTGGGGCTGATCCATGACGACAGCGGAATATCTCGCCCGCCGCAGTGAAGTGGAGACCTATTTCGACCGCACCGCGGTCGCCGCCTGGACGCGGTTGACCTCCGATGCGCCGGTCGGCCGCATCCGCGCCACCGTGCGCGCCGGCCGCGATGAGATGCGGCGGACACTCTTGTCCTGGCTGCCGCTCGATCTGCGTGGCGCGAGGCTGCTCGATGCCGGCTGCGGCACCGGCAGCTTTTCGATCGAGGCGGCGCGCCGCGGCGCCGAGGTCGTTGCCGTCGACATCTCGCCGACGCTGATCGAGATCGCGCAGCGCCGGCTGCCCGACGACATCAGCCGGAACGCGATCCACTTCGTCGCCGGCGACATGCTCGATCCCCGGCATGGCGGCTTCAATTTCGTGGTCGCGATGGATTCGTTCATTCACTATCGCGCCGAGGATGCCGTGCGGATCGTGGCTGGTCTGGCCGCGCGCACCTCCGAATCGATCTTGATGACCTACGCCCCGCGGACGCCGCTGCTCGCCGTCATGCATGCGGTCGGCGGCGTGTTTCCGCGCGGCAATCGCGCGCCGGCGATCGAGCCCGTTACGGAACAGAAGCTGTACCGCCTCATCGCCGATCACCCTGATCTCGCCGACTGGCGCTGCGCCCGCAACTGCCGCATCGCCAACGGCTTCTACATCTCGCAAGCGCTGGAGCTTCGCCCGTCATGAGCGCGCGCGCACCATCGCTGCTGCAACTGTGGACGCTGCTGTCGTCGCGCTATCTGCCGTTTGCGGATGCCGCCTCGACCGAGCTGCCGTTGTCGCGCCTGATGCGGCTGTCGCTGTTCCAGGTCTCGATCGGCATTTCGGTGGTGCTGCTCAACGGCACGCTCAACCGCGTCATGATCGTCGAGCTCGGCGTGCCCTCCTGGCTGGTCGCCACCATGGTGGCGCTGCCGCTGGTGTTCGCGCCGTTGCGCGTGCTGATCGGCTTCAAGTCTGACCATCACCGCTCGGTGCTTGGCTGGCGCCGCGTGCCCTATATCTGGATGGGCACCTTGCTGCAGTTCGGCGGTCTCGCCATCATGCCGTTCGCGCTGCTGCTGCTGTCGTCGGGCGATGCGCCGGGCCAGGTGATCGCCGGCCGCGTCGGCGCCGCGCTCGCCTTCCTGCTGGTCGGCGCCGGGCTGCACACGACGCAGACCGCCGGCCTGTCGCTCGCCACCGACATCGCACCCGAGCACTCGCGGCCGCGCGTCGTCGCCTTCCTCTATGTGATGCTGATGTTCGGCATGATGGCGAGCGCGCTGACCTTCGGCGGGCTGCTCGCCGAGTTCAGCGAGATGCGTCTGATCCAGGTGATCCAGGGCGCCGCGGTGACCGAGATGGTGCTGAACGTTATCGCGTTGTGGAAGCAGGAGGCGCGTGATCCCTCACGTACCTCGGCTACCCGCGAGCGGCCGCGTTTCGGCGATTCCTGGCGTCACTTCCGCGAGGCCGGCGGTTCGCTGCGCGTTCTGGTTGCCGTCGGGCTCGGCACCGCCGGCTTCACGATGCAGGACATCCTGCTCGAGCCTTACGGCGCCGAGATCCTGCATCTCACGGTCGGTGAGACCACGGCGCTGACCGCCTTGTTCGCGGCGGGCACGTTGGTCGGCTTCGGCCTTTCGGCGCGCCGTCTCGGCAAGGGCGCCGATCCATATCGGATCGCGGCGCTGGGCGGACTCGTCGGCTTGTTCGCCTTCTCCTGCGTGATCTTCTCGGCGCCGCTGGCGTCGCCCTTGCTGTTCCGGATCGGCACGACGGCTATCGGCTTCGGCGGTGGTCTGTTCGCGGTGGGCACGCTGACGGCGGCCATGGCGCTGGTGCAGAACGGCGAGAGCGGACTTGCGCTCGGTGCTTGGGGCGCGGTGCAGGCGACGGCCGCCGGCGTTGCGATCGCCGGCGGCGGCGCCATTCGCGATGTGATGTCGCAACTCGCGCTGGATGGCCGCCTCGGCGTGGCGCTGGCGGGGCCGGCGACCGGCTACAGCATCGTCTACCACATCGAGATCGGCCTGCTGTTCGTCACGCTCGCGGTCATCGGACCGCTGGTGCGGCGCCACGCGCCGTCATCGCCACAACAGTTGCAATTCGGAATAGCTGAATTTCCAGGTTAGCCCAGTCGGGGAGGAAACCATGCAGACGTCTTTCACCAGCTACATCGATGTCGCCCAGGTGGTGCTTTATGGGTTTTGGATATTCTTCGCGGCTCTGATCTTCTATCTGCGCACCGAGGATAAGCGCGAAGGCTATCCGCTGCAGTTCGAGGGCCGGATCGGCCGGCAGACCGCTTCGAGCGGTCACGGCTTCCCGACGCCGCCGTCGCCGAAGACCTATCACATGCATGGCGGGCGCACCGCGACCCTGCCGAACCGGGACAATGACCGCGCCGATGCGCCGGTGACGCCGATGTATTCCTGGCCGGGCACGCCCTATCTGCCGACCGGCAATCCGATGCTCGACGGCGTCGGCCCGGGCTCCTATGCCGCGCCGCAGGGACGAGCCGGAGCTGACCATGGACAATATTCCGGCGATCGTGCCGCTGCGCGTCGACGGCAGTATCTTCATCGCCTCGGAGGATCCCGATCCGCGCGGCATGCCGGTGTTCGGCTGCGACGGCCAGCTCGGCGGCAAGATCCGCGAAGTCTGGGTCGATCGCGCCGAGATGCTGATCCGCTATCTCGAAGTGGAGGTCGAGGGCACCGTCGGCCGCCACGTGCTGCTGCCGATGACCATGGCGGTGGTCGACAAGTCGCGCAAGGCGGTGCTGGTCGACGCCATCCTCGGCTCGCAATTCGCCAACGTGCCCGGCCTCGCCAACCCCGACCAGGTGACCAAGCTCGAGGAGGACAAGATCGTCGGCTATTACGGTGGCGGACATCTCTACGCGACCGCTGCACGTCAGGAGCCGCTGCTGTGAGCACGCGTGGGGAGCAAGACCAGCTGTTGCTGCCGCAAGGCGAGCGACTGCTCTGGCAAGGACAGCCGACGGTGAAGGCGCTGCTGCTGCGGGTTTTCCACCTGCGCCTGGTGCTCGCTTATTTCGCGGCGCTGTTCGGCGCGCGCGTGGTGGCGGGCGTGCTCGACCATCAGCCGCTCGCGGCCTCGGTCGCCAGCGCCTCGTCGCTGGTGACGCCGGTGGCCCTGGCGACGCTGCTGCTCACCGGGCTCGCGGTGCTCTACAGCCGCACCACGCGCTACACCATCACCAGCCGGCGCGTGCTGCTGCAGTTCGGCGCCGTGCTGCCGATGACCTTGAACGTGCCGTTCAAGCAGGTCGCCCGCGCCGATGTGAAACTTCATTCCGATGGTTCCGGCGACCTGCCGCTCGGCGTCACCGCCCAGCAGCGGCTGTCTTATCTGCTGCTGTGGCCCCATGCGCGGCCGTGGCGGTTGAACGAGGTCGAGCCGATGCTGCGCGGTGTGCCTGACGCGCGCAACGTTGCCGAGATCCTCGCCAAGGCCTTGGTCGCGGCGTCGGATGGCGTCGGTGCGGCACAGCCGCTGCCGGCAGGCGATGGCCAGCCGCAGGGTGCGCCTGCGGGCGCGGTCGTCAGCGCGGCGTAACGAGGAGGAGGGCGTCATGAGCCAAGCCGAGGGCCATGTCGAGGATCACGGCGAAGCCGAGATCATCATTCCGAAGGGCGCGCTCCGCGCGGCCTTCGCGCTGGTTGCCTTTGCCTTGGTCGCGGCCGGCGTCGGTCGCCTCACGGGGATGGGCACCGTGCGCAACGATCACGTCGCTGCCGTGCAGACGGTGGCGCTGCGGTTCGAGGATCGCCCCGATGGCGGCATCTCCGTCGTGTCGCCTGACAGCGGCAAGGTCGTCGGAGTTGTCGAGGCCGGCGGAGATGGCCTGCTGCGCACGGTGTTGCGGAGCATGGCGTTCGATCGCCAGCGTCACGCGATCGGCTCGGGGCCGGCGTTCACGATCAATCGCTGGTCCGACGGCCGTCTGAGCCTGGACGATCCGGCGACCGGGCGGCGCGTCGATCTCGCGCCGTTCGGGGTCGACAACAAGCGCCGCTTTGCGGAGTTGATGACGATGGGAGAGAAGCGATGAGAGGATTATGGGCCAGCGAGCCGCGCCGCTTCGACATCGGCTGCAGCATCGAGGTCGAGCAGACCTCGGAAACCCTGCATGCGCATGTCACGCTCGACCATGACGTCGGCATCCGTCCCGGCGACGAGGTCTTGATCCATGGCGAGCCGATCACGGTCAAGTTCGGCGAGCAGCTCAATTTGCGCCGCACTGCGACGGTGGTGCGGGCTGGGCCCTGGAAGCGCGCAATGATGCATGTCGCGGGCTATCTCGAGCTCACGGAATTGTACGACGTCAGCTTTTCGGACGGGAGGGTCAGATGATCGCGATGGAAGGCGGAGCCGGCAACATCTCCACCAAGATGGCGCTGGAGGACACGATCCTCACGCCACGCTTCTACACCACGGATTTCGCGGCCATGGACCGGCTCAATGTCGATCTGGTGCGCCGCGAATGGGATGCGGTCATGGCCGAGCTGCGCGCCGACCACAACCGCAAGCACTTCGTGCGCACGCCGGAATTCGAGAAGGATCTGAACGAGCTGCCCGAGGCGCTTCGCCTGGAGTTCAAGGACTTCCTGGTGTCGTCGCTGACCGCCGAGTTCTCCGGCTGCGTGCTCTATGCCGAGATCAAGAAGCGGATCACCAATCCCGATATCCGCGAGCTGTTCTCCTATATGAGCCGCGACGAGGCCCGGCATGCCGGCTTCATCAACGAGATCCTCAAGGATCACGGCATCGGTGTCGACCTTGGCTTCCTCACCAAAGTGAAGAAGTACACCTACTTCAAGCCCAAGTTCATCTTCTACGCGACCTATCTGTCCGAGAAGATCGGCTATGCCCGCTACATCACGATCTATCGCCAGATGGAGCGCCACCCCGAGCGCCAGTTCCACCCGATCTTCAAGTGGTTCGAGAGGTGGTGCAACGACGAGTTCCGCCACGGCGAGGCGTTCGCGCTTCTGATGCGCGCCGATCCGAAGCTGCTCAGCGGGCTCAACAAGCTCTGGATCAAGTTCTTCCTGCTCGCGGTGTTCGCCACCATGCATGTGCGCGACCACATGCGGCCGGCCTTCTATGAAGCGCTCGGAATGCCCGTGGACGAGTACGACATGCGCGTCTTCCGCATCACGTCGGAGATCTCGCGCCAGGTCTTCCCGGTCATGCTCGACATCGACAATCCGCGCTTCTGGGCCGGCTTGAACCAGCTGCGCAAGGTGTCGGAGGCGATTGCCGATGCGAAGGCGCAGGGCGGCGTGATGGGTGCGATCAAGCGCGCCGTGCTGCCGATCAAGGCGGCGCTGACCTTTGGCCGGCTGTATATGCTGCCGGCCAAGAGCAACGAGCTGCCACGGGAGATCAGGCTGCAACCCGCGTGGTGACAAGGAGCCGGCCATGGGCGCGACCGCGATTGCCATTCCCTATGTCGTGTTCGTCTGGTGGTTCTCGACCGGCGCCGTGCTGGCGCTGGTCGGGCTCGCCGCGCGCCATCCGGCCACGTTCAAATGGGGCACGGCCGCGGCCTTTGTCGCGGCCCTGTCGGGGGTGGCGGTCTCCAGCCAGGCCGCCGAGGATGCCAATGCCTATTGCGCCTTCACCTGCGCGATTCTGCTGTGGGGCACGGTGGAGATGTCGCTGCTCGCCGGCTGGATCACCGGGCCGCGGCCGGAGCCGTGCCCTGGTGACTGCACGCCGGCGTCGCGTATCGGCTTTGCGCTGCAGGCAATCGCCTATCACGAGCTGGCGCTGATCGCGACTGCGGGCCTCGTCTTCGCGGTGACGTCGGGCGCGCCGAACCGCCTGAGCTGGTGGACCTTCGCCGCACTGCTGGTGCTAAGGCAGAGCGCCAAGATCAATTTGTTCCTTGGCGTCCGCACGCTGAACGACGAGCTGCTGCCGCAGCAGGTGCGCTTCATGCGCAGCTATTTTGCGAAGAAGTCGATCAATCTGCTGTTTCCGTTCTCGCTCGCCGCTGCGGCCGCCGCGACGGTGCTGGTCGCTGCCGCCGCGCTCGGCGCGAAATCCTCGTTCGACGGCGTGGCGCTGTCGCTGCTCGCGTCGCTGATCGCGCTCGGCCTGCTCGAACACGGCTTCATGGCGCTGCCGATGCCGGTCATCAATCTCTGGCGCTGGAGCGCGCCGGTCGAGCCGGTCATGCCGGCGATGGCTGCCGTTGCTGCGGCTCCCGCGCCTGTTGCCGTGACGCCGATGGGGCGGCCCGTGCTTGCCGTGGTGCCGACGCCACAGGCGGAGCGCCCGGTGTCGGCGCAGAAGACCGCCGCAGCTCTGGCCCGCCAACGGCTGGAGGAGCAGTTCCGCCAGGCCTATCGGCAGGCCCGCGCCGAGGCGCAGGCGCAGACCGTCACCGGACTGGCCGCCGCATCCATCACGACACCGGTCGATCCGAACACGACAGCACAGGGGGGAGTACCATGAACTACGAAGACTATTTCCGCCGCCAGCTCGACGGCCTGCGGCGGGAAGGGCGTTACCGCGTATTTGCCGACCTCGAACGCAAGGCGGGAGCCTTCCCGATCGCGACCTACCGCGGCCCCCATGGTGAGCGCGACGTCGCGGTGTGGTGTTCAAACGACTATCTCGGCATGGGCCAGCATCCGAAGGTGCTGGAAGTCATGCACGAGGCGCTCGACCGCTGTGGCGCCGGCGCCGGCGGCACGCGCAACATCAGCGGCACCAATCATTATCACATCCTGCTCGAGGACGAGCTCGCCGATCTCCATGGCAAGCAGGCGGCGCTGCTGTTCAACTCCGGCTATGTCTCGAACTGGACCTCGCTGTCGACCCTAGCCGCGCGCATGCCCGGCTGCGTGATCCTGTCCGACGAGCTCAACCACGCCTCGATGATCGAAGGCATCCGCCACAGCCGCTGCGAGACAAGGATCTGGCGCCACAACGACGTCGCCGATCTCCGCGACAAGCTTTCCGACCTCGATCCGAAGGTGCCGAAGCTGATCGCGTTCGAGAGCGTGTACTCGATGGATGGCGACATCTCGCCGATCTCGGATATCTGCGACGTCGCCGATGAATTCAACGCGATGACCTATCTCGACGAGGTCCATGCCGTCGGCCTGTACGGCCCGCGCGGCGGCGGCATTTCGGAGCGCGACGGCGTCGCCGGCCGCCTGACCGTGATCGAGGGCACGCTGGCGAAGGCGTTTGGCGTTATCGGCGGCTACATCACCGCATCCAACACGGTCTGCGACTTCGTGCGCAGCTTCGCCTCCGGCTTCATCTTCTCCAGCTCGCTGCCGCCGGCGGTGGCCGCAGGCGCGCTGACCAGCATCCGCCACCTCAAGGCCAGCAATGTCGAGCGCGCCCGGCATCAGGACCGCGTTGCGCGGCTGCGCCGCCGGCTCGATGAGGCCGGCGTCAGCCATCTCGACAATCCCAGCCACATCGTTCCGGTGATGGTCAGGGATCCCGTGCTGTGCAAGCGGATCAGCGACATCCTGCTCGATCGCTACGGCATCTATGTGCAGCCGATCAACTACCCGACCGTGCCGCGCGGCACCGAGCGGCTGCGCATGACGCCCTCGCCCTATCACAGTGACGCCGACATCGAGCATCTCGTGTCGGCGCTGTCCGAGATCTGGGCCGAGATGGGGCTGGCGCAGGCCGCATGAGGTGACAGTTTCGCGCGGCGTTTGAGCCAGATCAATTTGTCAATATAGCTTGACGTTAAGCTGTTAAGACATATTGACGGTCGGGGAGGGCGCCATGCGGATCTTGTTGCTTCATCCGAATTATCATTCCGGCGGCGCCGAGATCGCCGGCAACTGGCCGCCCGCCTGGGCGGCCTACATCTCCGGCGCGCTGAAGGCCGCGGGCTTCACCGATCTCCGCTTCATCGACGCGATGACCAATGACCTTTCCGAGGAGCAGGTCCGCGCCATCCTGCGCAGCGAGAAGCCTGATGTGATCGGCTGCACCGCGATCACGCCCTCGATCTACAAGGCCGAGCGTCTCCTGGAGATCGCCAAGGAGGAGCACCCGGAAGCACTCACGGTGCTCGGCGGCATCCATGCCACCTTCATGTATCAGCAGGTGCTGACGGAAGCGCCGTGGATCGACGCCATCGTGCGCGGCGAGGGCGAGGAGATCATCGTCGACCTGATGCGCGCCCGCGAGGACGGCCGCTGGGCGACCGACCGCCGCAGCATCAAGGGCATAGCCTATCGCGACGGCACCGAAGTCGTGGCCACGGTGGCGGCGCCGACGGTCAAGAACCTCGATGCGATCACGCCCGACTGGAGCGTGCTCGAATGGAGCAAATACATCTACATCCCCATGAACAAGCGCGTCGCCATTCCGAACATGGCGCGCGGCTGTCCGTTCACCTGCAGTTTCTGTTCGCAATGGAAGTTCTGGCGCGACTACCGCATCCGCGACCCGAAGAAGGTGGTCGACGAGATCGAGACACTGATGCGCGAGCACGATGTCGGCTTCTTTATCCTGGCCGATGAGGAGCCGACCATCAACAAGAAGAAGTTCGTCGCCTTCTGCGAGGAACTGATCCGTCGCGACCTCAAGATTCTCTGGGGCATCAATACCCGCGTCACCGACATCCTGCGCGACGAGGCGCTGCTGCCGCTGTACCGCAAGGCCGGCCTGATTCACGTCTCGCTGGGTACGGAAGCCGCCGCGCAGATGAAGCTCGACCGCTTCAACAAGGAGACGACGGTCGCGCAGAACAAGAAGGCGATCCAGCTGTTGCGCGACGCCGGCATCGTCGTCGAGGCGCAGTTCATCGTCGGTCTCGAGAACGAGACCCGCGAGACCCTGGAAGAGACCTACCAGATGGCGCGCGACTGGAAGCCGGATCTCGCCAACTGGGCGATGTACACGCCGTGGCCGTTTTCCGACCTGTTCCGCGACCTCGGCGACAAGGTCGAGATCTTCGACTACGAGAAGTACAATTTCGTTACGCCGATCATGAAGCCGGATGCGATGGACCGCGGCGAGCTGCTCGACGGCGTCATGAACAACTACCGCCGCTTCTACATGCACAAGGCGCTGTTCTCCTACCCCTGGGCCGGCTCCGGCGAGCGCCGCCGCTATCTGCTCGGCTGCCTCAAGGCGTTCCTGAAGTCCGGCTTCGAGCGTAAATTCTACGATCTCGGCCGCGTCAATTATTGGGGCCCGCAATCCAAGGGCAAGGTCGATTTCGGCTTCGACACCTCGCGCAAGCGGGCCGAGCCCGGCAAGGTCGAATGGAAGACCAGCCATAATCGCAAGCTGACCGGACCGCAGCAGGCGCAGGTCATGGCCTGCGGCGGCGGCACCGAGCAGATGAGCGAAGAGGCCGAGACGAGGGTGCACTGAGATGGATGGGACACGCGCCCAGCACACTTGGCTGTCGCGTGCTGACGCCGTGCCCAATCGCGGCTCGCTTGCTGCGGCACGGTCTTCGCGTCTGGCGCCCTCCCAGGCTGTGTGGTTCTTCCGGCGATGCGAAGCATCGTCCGGCGAGCGCTTCACTCGGAGCGTCCCGCCATGAGCCGACCCGGTCGTGCCGCAAGATCAGCTGCCGTTCTGAGGAGCCCGCCGGAGGCGGGCCTCTCGACGGACGGGGGCGAGCCCGCGGCCCCTTTCAAGCACCAATCCTACGGCCTTTACCCGGCCGGGCGTATCGGCCCCAATGCCATCATCCAGACCGCGGAGGCCTTGCGGCTGCTGCGAGGCGATGAGGCCGCGCGTAGCGTGTTCGCAACGGCGGGGCTCGAGGCGTATCTGACGACGCCGCCGGCCGGCATGGTCGATGAAGCCGAGGTGATCCGCCTTCACCGTGCGCTCCGCACCGCGCTGGACGAGGATTCGGCCCGCGCGGTCAGCGTCAAAGCGGGGCAGCTGACGGCGGCCTATCTGCTCGCTTATCGCATTCCGCCGGGAGCCCAGCGCCTGCTTCGCCTGCTGCCGGCGCGGCTCGCCAGCCACGCGCTGTCGCGCGCCATCTCAGCACATGCCTGGACCTTTGCCGGCACCGGCAGTTTCACCGCCCGTCCCGGACGGCCCACCATCTACGACATCGGCCATTGCCCACTATGCCGGGGGCAGCGCGCCGACCATGCCGTCTGCGATTTCTACGCCGCGACGTTCGAGACGCTGTTCGCCGAACTGGTGCACCCCCATGCGCGCGCCCGTGAGATCAGTTGCCAGGCGACCGGGGCCTCCGTATGCCGGTTCGAGATCGACTGGTGAGGCGACATCATGCCCGAAGCGACTTCGGGCATGGTTCTCACCGCGGCAGGAAGCGTGCGCCCTCCTTGCCGAAGAAATCCAGCATCGCCTGGGCCGGCGGCAGCAGAAGCTTGTCGGCGCGCCGCACCGCATGCCATTGCCGGATGATCGGCAGGCCGGTGACCCGCAACGTGACCAGCCGCCCTTCGCTCAGCTCATGCGACACGGTGTGCTGCGAGATGAAGGCGATACCGAGACCGGCGATGACGGCCTGCTTGATGGTCTCGTTGCTGTCCATCTCCATGCTGGTCTTCGGATGCAGCCCCTTCTTCTCAAAAAAGGTCTCCATCAGCAGCCGCGTGCCTGAGCCGGGCTCACGCGTGATGAACACCTCGTCTGTGAGGTCCTCGGCGGAAATCCGCTTTCGACGCGCAAGGCGATGGCCCGCCGGGGCGATGATGATGTGCGGATGCTTGCCGAACGGCCGCATGTCGACCGGAATGTCCGCGGGCGGCCGTCCCATGATGGCAATATCGAGATCATAGCCGCGCAACGCCTCCCGGAGGCTGTCGCGATTGCCAATCCGCAGGGTGACGTCGATCTTGGGAAAACGCCGCGAAAATTCCGCAATCGCGAACGGCACGAAATATTTCGCGGTGCTGACGGCGCCGATCGCGACGCGGCCGCCGCTGCGGCCCGCCAGGATGTCGAGCGCCTGCTCGCAATCCAGCAGCGCCGCCTCGACGCGCTCGGCCAAGGCCAGCACGCTGCGCCCGGCTTCGGTCAGGATCATGCCATCGGCGGTGCGCTGGATCAGCGGCAGGCCGGCGAGCTCCTGCAGGTTGCGAATTTGCAGGGTGACCGCCGGTTGTGTGAGATGCAACCGGCCGGCCGCCGAGGTCACTGACCCCGAGTTTTGCACCGCGACGAGCGCGCGAAGCTGGCGAATGGTGAGGTCGCGGGAGAAGCGCCGGCTCATGGAACTCTCGACATAAGGAAAACTTTGGCCGATCCAAAGATATTGAAATTTCCCTAATCGTGCAATTCGAGTGTTCATAGCAGCGCCGCACGACGCCTTCGTGCAGCTTCATCAAGCTCCTCCCAATAAAGGAGCTGATGGCAAGGGAGTGGCCCATGGAACAAAACCCGACATTGCAGGCTCATCTCGCGTTGCAGAACGCGGACGCCGACTGCGCCGCCGTCATCGTGGCTCTCGCCGATGCCGCGCGGGAGCTCGCCCGACAGATCGCGATCGCGCCGCTTGCGGGGTTCGACGAGGGCGCTGCGACGGTGAACGCCGACGGCGACGTGCAGAAGGCGCTGGATATCGTCGCCGACAATCTGATGCGTGACGCGCTGCGAAAGGCGCCGGTGGCAGGTATCCTGTCCGAAGAGGTCGACCGGCCGGAAACGGTCAATGCTGCTGCCCCACTTTGCGTGGCGATCGATCCGCTCGACGGCTCCTCCAACCTGCAGAACAACATTTCGGTCGGCACCATCTTCTCGATCCGGCCCAGAGGACGCGACGTTCTCTCCAGCTTCTTCGAGCCCGGCACGGCGCAGCGCGCCGCCGGCTTCTTCGTCTACGGACCGCAGACCTGCCTGGTGCTAGCGATCGACCATCGCGTCGACCTGTACGTGTTGCATCCGATACTGCGCGAGTTCGTGCTGGCAAGGTCCGGCCTGCGCATTCCGCAGGATACGCCGGAGTTTGCGATCAATGCCTCGAACCGCCGGCATTGGAGCGGCACGGTGCGCAATTATGTCGACGAGTGCCTGTCGGGCGCAGCCGGCCCGCGCGGCCGCGATTTCAACATGCGCTGGATCGCCTCGCTGGTGGCGGAGGCCTATCGCATTCTGATGCGCGGCGGCGTCTTCCTCTATCCGGCCGATTCCCGCCCCGGCTATCGCGAGGGCCGGTTGCGGCTGGTCTACGAAGCCCATCCGATGGCGCTGATCATGGAATGGGCCGGTGGCTCGGCGTCGAGTGGCCGCTCGCGGATTCTCGAATTGTCGGCGCGCTCGCCGCATCAGCGGGCGCCGCTGATCATGGGCGATGTCCGCCTCGTTCGTGACGTCGACATGCTGCATGAGGGCGTCGAGCCGCTGTTCGAGACCAGCGATGCGCCCTTGTTCGCGCGGCGCGGCCTATTCCGCTGAGCGGCTACCGAGCGAGACTTCCGGAGAAAGTTCATGTCACGTCGTCATCCCATCATCTCGATCACCGGCTCGTCGGGGGCCGGCACCACCTCGGTCAAGAAGACCTTCGAGAACATCTTCCGCCGCGAGAACGTCAAGGCGGCCTATATCGAGGGCGATGCGTTCCATCGCTACAACCGCGAAGAGATGCGCCGCAAGATGGTCGAGGAGGCTGAACGCGGCAACAAGCATTTCAGCCATTTCAGCCCGGATACCAATCTGTTCGAGGAGCTCGAGAAGACGTTTCGCGATTACTCCGAGACCGGCACCGGCATGACCCGCCACTATGTGCACGACGAGGAGGAGGCGCGGCTTTACGATACGAGGCCGGGCAATTTCACCGAGTGGAGCCGGCTGCCGGATGATTCCGATCTTCTGTTCTACGAAGGCCTGCATGGCGCCGTCGTCACCGAGAAGGTCAACATTGCGCAGCATGCCGATCTGAAGATCGGCGTCGTCCCGGTGATCAACCTGGAATGGATCCAGAAGCTGCATCGCGACCGCGCTTCGCGCGGCTACACCACCGAGGCCGTGACCGACACCATCCTGCGGCGCATGCCGGACTATGTGAACTACATCATCCCGCAATTCTCGGAGACCGACATCAACTTCCAGCGTGTGCCGACGGTCGATACGTCCAATCCGTTCATTGCGCGCTGGATCCCGACGCCCGACGAATCGATGGTCGTGATCCGTCTCAAGAACCCGCGCGGCATCGACTTCCCCTATCTGCTCTCGATGATCCAGGGCAGCTTCATGTCGCGCGCCAATTCGATCGTGATCCATGGCTCGAAGCTCGATCTCGCCATGCAGCTCATTCTCACACCGATGATCATGCAACTGATGGACCGAAAGAGGCGCACACTATGACCGCCACTGCTCTGCAAAAGCCTGCCGTAAAGGCTGATCCGGCTCACGCCGAGATGGCGAACGCCATCCGCTTTCTCGCGATCGATGCCGTGGAGAAGGCGAAGTCGGGTCATCCGGGCATGCCAATGGGCATGGCCGACGTCGCCACCGTGCTGTTCTCGCGCTTCATGAAGTTCGATCCGGCCGACCCGACCTGGCCCGATCGCGACCGCTTCGTGCTGTCGGCCGGTCATGGTTCGATGCTGCTCTATGCGCTGCTGCACCTGACGGGCTACGAGGCGGTCACGATCGACGAGATCAAGAGATTCCGGCAGTGGGGCGCCAAGACGCCCGGGCATCCGGAATATGGTCACACGCCCGGCGTCGAGACCACGACGGGACCGCTCGGGCAGGGCATCGCCACGGCCGTCGGCATGGCGCTGGCCGAGCGCCTGATGAACGCGCGCTATGGCGACGAGTTGATCGATCACTACACCTACGTCATCGCCGGCGATGGCTGCCTGATGGAGGGCATCAGCCATGAGGCGATCTCGCTCGCCGGGCATCTGCGGCTGAACCGCCTGATCGTGCTGTTCGATGACAATGGCATCTCGATCGACGGCTCGACCGGACTGGCCTGTTCGGACGATCAGCTCGGCCGCTTCGCCGCCTCGGGCTGGGCGACGTCCCGCATCGACGGCCATGACCCCGAAGCGATTGCGGCTGCGATCGCAGCGGCCAAGCAGAGCGACCGGCCCACGATGATCGCCTGCCGCACGACGATCGGCTTCGGCTCGCCGGGACGCCAGGGTTCGGAGAAGGCGCATGGCGCGCCGCTCGGGCCGGAGGAGGTCGAGAAGACCCGCGCCGCACTGCACTGGCCGCACCGGCCGTTCGAGATTCCGGCTGACGTGCTGGTGAGCTGGCGCGAGATCGGCGCGCGCGGCCACAGCGTTCGGCAGGCCTGGAAGGAGCGGGCGCGCAAGCTGTGCACTGCGGACCGCTCGCCATGCCACGATGCGCTGAACAAGAAGCTGCCGGCGGCCTATACCGAGCGCATGGCGCAGTTCATCGCGCAGCTCACGGCCGAGCGGCCGAAGATCGCCACGCGTCAGGCCTCGCAGAACGTCATCGATGTGATTGCGACGGTGCTGCCCAATCTGCTCGGCGGCTCCGCGGATCTGACCCACTCCAACCTGACCAAGGCGAAGACACACAAGTCGGTGACGCCGGCGACCATGGACGGCAACTACGTGCATTACGGTGTTCGTGAGCATGCGATGGCGGCGGCCATGAACGGCATCGCGCTGCACGGCGGCTTCATTCCCTATGGCGGCACCTTCCTGGCCTTTGCCGACTACAGCCGGCCGGCGATCCGCCTCGCCGCGCTGATGGGCATCCGCGTCATCCATGTGATGACCCACGATTCCATCGGCCTCGGTGAGGACGGCCCGACGCATCAGCCGGTGGAACATGTCGCCAGCCTGCGCGCCATTCCCAATCTCCTGGTGTTCCGTCCGGCCGATGCGGTCGAGACGGCGGAAGCCTGGGACTGCGCGCTGCGCGCCGAGACCTCACCTTCCGTGCTGTGCCTGTCGCGCCAGGCGCTGCCGGCCTTCCGTACCGACGCGTCCGACCACAACAAGGTGGCGCTTGGCGCCTATGTGGTGGTCGAGCCCGAAGGTGGCCGCGACGTCACTTTGATCGCGACCGGCTCGGAGGTGGCGATCGCGCTGGAGGCGGCAAAGCTGCTGGCGGCCGAAGGTGTGCATGCCGCGGTGGTATCGGCGCCCTGTTTCGAACTGTTCCGCAACCAGTCCGCGGAGTATCGCGCTCAAGTGCTGGGCAGCGCGCCGCGCATCGGCGTCGAGGCTGCCATCGAGGGCGACTGGGCGCGCTGGCTCGGCGACAGCGGCGAGTTCGTGGGCATGCAGGGCTTTGGCGCCTCGGCGCCCGCCGAGGTGCTGTACCGCGAGTTCGGCATCACGCCCGCGGCAGTGGCCGATGCCGCCATGCGCAACATCATCCGGGCGCGGGCGTCCTGAGCGGCCGCCCGAGAGCCACACGACACAACACACGAACAGGGACGGAGACGAATCATGGCGCGGATCACGCTCAGACAATTGCTGGACCATGCCGCCGAGCGCGGCTACGGCGTGCCGGCTTTCAACATCAACAACATGGAGCAGGGGCTTGCGATCATGGAGGCGGCCGCTGCCGTCGACGCGCCGGTGATCATCCAGGCCTCGCGCGGCGCGCGCTCTTATGCCGGCGACATCATGCTGTCGAAGATGATCGACGCGCTGGAGGAGATGTATCCGCAGATCCCGCTGTGCCTGCACCAGGACCACGGCAATGACGAGGCCACCTGCGCGACCGCGATCAAATATGGCTTCACCTCGGTCATGATGGACGGCTCGCTCAAGGCCGATGCCAAGACCGCCGCGGACTATGAGTATAATGTCGACATCACACGGCGGGTCGTCGAGATGGCGCATTGGGTCGGTGCCTCCGTCGAGGGCGAGCTCGGTGTGCTTGGCTCGTTGGAGCATGGCGGCGGCGAGCAGGAGGACGGCCACGGCCTCGAGGGCAAGGTCAGCCGCGAGCAGCTGCTGACCGATCCCGACCAGGCGGTCGATTTCGTCCGCGCCACCAAGGTCGACGCGCTGGCGATCGCCATGGGGACCTCGCATGGTGCCTATAAATTCTCGCGCAAGCCGGATGGCGAGATCCTCGCCATGAACGTGATCGAGGAGATCCACCGCCGGCTGCCGAACACGCATCTGGTGATGCACGGCTCGTCCTCGGTGCCGCAGGCGCTGCAGGACATGTTCAACCAGTTTGGCGGCGAGATGCCGCAGACCTGGGGCGTGCCGGTCGAGGAGATCGTGCGCGGCATCCGTCACGGCGTGCGCAAGGTTAATATCGACACCGATTGCCGGCTGGCGATGACCGCGATCTTCCGCAAGGTCGGCGCGTCGTCGAAGGTCGAGTTCGATCCGCGCAAATTCCTGAAGCCGGCGATGGATTCGATGCGCGAATTGTGCCGCGAGCGCTTCGAGCAGTTCGGCGCTGCCGGCAATGCCTCGAAGATCAAGGTGCTGCCGCTATCGGAGATGGCCAAGCGCTATCGCTCCGGCGCGCTCGATCCGCGAATTGGGGGAATGACTGAGGCCGCGTGAGACCACACCACAACGAGAATCAGGAGGAACACATGAACGATCAATCCATCACCGTGCGCGGCAAGGATCGCTACAAGTCCGGCGTCATGGAATACAAGAAGATGGGCTATTGGGAACCGTCCTATCAGCCCAAGGACACCGACGTGATAGCGCTGTTCCGCGTCACGCCGCAGGACGGTGTCGACCCGATCGAGGCCTGCGCGGCCGTCGCCGGTGAGTCCTCGACCGCGACCTGGACCGTGGTCTGGACCGACCGCCTCACGGCGGCCGAGAAGTATCGCGCCAAGTGCTACCGGGTCGAGCCGGTGCCGGGCTCGCCGGGCAGCTACTTCGCCTACATCGCCTATGATCTCGATCTGTTCGAGCCGGGCTCGATCGCCAACCTCACCGCCTCGATCATCGGCAACGTGTTCGGCTTCAAGCCGCTCAAGGCGCTGCGCCTCGAGGACATGCGGCTTCCGGTCGCCTTTGTGAAGACGTTCCAGGGCCCGGCCACCGGCATCGTCGTCGAGCGTGAGCGGCTCGACAAGTTCGGCCGGCCGCTGCTCGGCGCCACCGTCAAGCCGAAGCTCGGCCTGTCCGGCCGCAACTACGGCCGCGTGGTCTACGAGGCGCTGAAGGGCGGTCTCGACTTCACCAAGGACGACGAGAACATCAACTCGCAGCCCTTCATGCATTGGCGCGAGCGCTTCCTGTATTGCATGGAGGCAGTCAATAAGGCGCAGGCGGCGACCGGCGAGATCAAGGGCACCTATCTCAACGTCACCGCGGCGACCATGGAGGACATGTATGAGCGTGCCGAGTTCGCCAAGGAGCTCGGCTCGACGATCATCATGATCGACCTCGTGATCGGCTACACCGCGATCCAGTCGATGGCGAAATGGGCGCGCCGCAACGACATGATCCTGCACCTGCATCGCGCCGGTCACTCGACCTACACGCGGCAGCGCGCGCACGGCGTGTCGTTCCGGGTCATCGCCAAGTGGATGCGGCTCGCTGGTGTCGATCACATTCATGCCGGCACCGTGGTCGGTAAGCTGGAAGGCGATCCGAACACCACGCGCGGCTATTACGACATCTGTCGCGAGGACTTCAATCCGATGCGGCTGGAGCATGGCGTGTTCTTCGACCAGCATTGGGCCAGCCTGAACAAGCTGATGCCGGTGGCGTCCGGCGGCATTCACGCCGGCCAGATGCACCAGCTGCTCGATCTGCTCGGCGAGGATGTCGTGCTGCAGTTCGGCGGCGGCACCATCGGCCATCCGCGCGGCATCGCCGCCGGCGCCACCGCCAACCGCGTCGCGCTCGAAGCGATGATCCTCGCCCGCAACGAGGGCCGCGACTACGTGCATGAGGGCCCGGAGATCCTGGCCAAGGCGGCGCAGACCTGCACACCGCTGCGCGAAGCGCTGGAGATCTGGAAGGACGTGACATTCAACTACGAATCCACCGACTCGCCGGACTTCGTGCCGACCGTCACTCCCGCCGCTTAACCCGGGTTCGATACGCCGCCGCGCTGCGGGCCGGACACCGGCTCGCCAGGCTGCGCCACATCAGGAGATATCAACATGCGCGTGACTCAAGGCTGCTTCTCTTTTCTGCCCGATCTGACCGACGATCAGATCACGGCTCAGGTCCAGTACTGCCTCGACAAGGGCTGGGCCGTGAACATCGAGTTCACCGACGATCCGCACCCACGAAACACCTATTGGGAGATGTGGGGCCTGCCGATGTTCGATCTGCGCGATGCGGCCGGCATCATGCACGAGCTGACCGAATGCCGGAAGATCTATGGCGAGCGCTACATCCGAATTTCGGCATTCGATTCCAGCCATGGCTGGGAATCGACCCGGCTGTCCTTCATCGTCAATCGTCCGAAGCATGAGCCAGGCTTCCGGCTCGATCGTCAGGAAACTGTCGGCCGCAATGTGCGTTACTCGACGCGGTCCTACGCGGCCGAGCGCCCGGAAGGCGAGCGCTACTCCTAACGTCAGCGGCGCTGAAGTCCCACGGGTAGAACGAGACTTCAGCGCCGGCTCTGCGGTGACGATGAATTCGATTTGACGGCGTCCCCTGTTTGCCGGAGTTCGCGGGAGGAGCTGCCGCCAGCGCGTGCGAACTTCGGCAAGCGGAGCACGAATCCATGATGCAGGCCACGCAGGCGGACGCCAGTCAGGCGACCCCGGTCGATACCATCGACTTGCGCCGCGAGTTCGAAAGCGTCGAGATCGCACCCGTCCTGGAACAGCTCGACCGTGAGCTGGTCGGTCTCGCGCCGGTCAAGACGCGGATCCGCGAGATCGCCTCGCTGCTGCTGATGGAGCGTATCCGGCGGAAGATGGGGCTGGCGACGACCTTTCCGACCTTGCACATGTCATTCACCGGCAATCCCGGCACCGGCAAGACCACGGTCGCGCTGCGCATGGCCGGCATCCTGCACCGGCTCGGCTTCGTCCGCCGCGGCCACGTGATCAGCGTCACCCGCGACGATCTCGTCGGTCAATATATCGGCCATACTGCACCGAAGACCAAGGAGGTACTGAAGAAGGCGATGGGTGGCGTGCTGTTCATCGACGAGGCCTATTATCTCTATCGGCCCGAGAACGAACGGGACTACGGACAGGAATCGATCGAGATCCTGCTGCAGATCATGGAGTCGCAGCGTGAGGACCTCGTGGTGATCCTCGCCGGTTATGCCGATCGCATGGAGAAGTTCTTTCAGAGCAATCCCGGCTTCCGCTCCCGTATCGCCCATCATATCGACTTCCCGGACTATTCTGAGGGCGAGCTGTTGACGATTGCCGAGATGATGCTGGAAGGGCAGAACTACCGCTTCTCGCCGGAGGCGCGTGCAGCATTCGAAAAATATATCGCCGTGCGCCGCACGCAGCCGCTGTTCTCCAATGCGCGCTCCATCCGTAATGCGCTGGATCGCGTCCGCCTGCGTCAGGCCAACCGCCTGGTGTCGCGGCTCGACCGTGTGCTGACGTCCGATGAAGTGATGTCGATCGAGGCCAGCGACGTGCTGGCGAGCCGCGTGTTCGCGAACGGGCAGGGCAAGACGGAGGCGCAGCCATGAGTCTCGCGCTGGTGAAAAACGCCGCGCTCGACGACCTCAAGCGCCGGATCGCCGATGCCGGTGCGCTGATCTTCGATGTTGACGGCACGTTGGCGGAAACCGAGGAACTGCATCGCGAGGCCTTCAATGAAGCCTTCGTGGCGACCGGCATCGATTGGCACTGGGGACGCCGTGTCTACAAGGAATTGTTGCGGGTGGCTGGCGGCAAGGAACGTATTCGCGCCTTCGACCAGATGCGACGGACGGGGCCGCCACTGAGCGATGCCATCATTGCCCGGCTGCATCGGGTCAAGACGGAGCGTTTTGCCGCGCTGATGGCCGACAAGGGCTGTCCATTGCGCCCCGGAGTGAGGGGGCTGCTCGACGCGGCAATCGGTCGCGGGCAGCGGATGGCAATTGCGACCACCACCACGCGGGTCAATATTGATTCGCTGCTGGCCCCCGTATTGGGTCAGGATTGGGAGACGATGTTCGCAGCGGTCGTTGCTGCCGACGACGTCGCGCGGAAGAAGCCGGCGCCGGACGTCTATATCGAGGTGCTGTCACAACTTGATCTGCCTGGTGCAAGCTGCCTCGCGATCGAGGATTCAGGCAATGGGCTGATGGCGGCGACCCGCGCCGGCGTGCCGGTGCTCATCACGCGGAGCCTTTACTTTCACGACGATATCTTCGACGGCGCGCTCGCAGTGCTCGACGACCTCAGCGAACTCGGCGTCTGAGGTTTTTCGATGAAGTGAGCGTCTTCAAGGGCTTCCGATGTTGTACGCCACTATGCGTGCGCATAGCTGCTCCCACAATCGCGTTCTATCGCGGCGGCGCCCAGACCGTGTAATGCGTTATCGACATGTTCACATGTCGACTCGAGGTCCGGGAGTATGGCCCGCACGCAGGCCAAGGTTAAGCGGAGTGCCGTAGCGCGGGGGGCCGTGCGCGGTCGGGTGGGCCGGCCTCCGAAGGCATTGGCCGGCGACATCGAAGCGCGGATCCTGGATGCCGCGCGCGAGGTCTTTCTGGAGCGCGGATTCGACGGCACCAGCATCGATGAAATCGCCGAACGGGCACCGGCATCCAAACCGACCATCTATGCGCGATACTCCGGCAAGCCGGCCTTGTTTGCGGCCATCATCGAGCGCTCCGTCAATGAACTGATGAATTTCGGCTCCTACACGGCGCCCGCCGGAACTGTTCAGGAGAAGCTGATCGGGCTGGCGATGACCATCGTCAACCGCGGGCTGAAGGAGACGCTCGGCCTGTTGCGCGTCGCGATTGGAGAGGCCTATCGCTTTCCCGATCTCAGCTGCGAGGTTCACGAGGTCACGCGCAAGCGTGCGGCGCATGCGGTGGCCGTGCTGCTGGCCGATACGCTCCGCTCTCCCGGCAGCAGGGCGCAACGCCTGCCGGCAAAGGCCTGGGAGGCCTCTGCGGAGATCTTCATCGATCTGACCGTTTCGCCGTTGATCATGCGCGCGCTGATGGGATTGGACGAGAAGACCATTCGCAAGCAGATGCCCGTCTTTATTCGCGAGCGGGTCAAGATCTTCCTCGCTCTGCAAGGCAAGGATTGAGGCGCGCGATCAGCGTCGCCGCGTCGCCGTAGGCTCGAGCGTGACCTGCTTCAGATCCTTGCCGCTGACCACCACCACGACAAAGGCGAGCTTGCCGTCCTTGGTCATCAGGCCACCGCTGATCGCCTTGCCTGCCGCGGATCGCTCGGCGATCCGGATCGCATCCGACATCTTCAGCGACACCGTATCGAGCGCGGTCAGGCTGTTGCGGTCGCTTTCATTCAGCCCCTGGACCGTCGAGAACAGCACGCTGTTCAGCACCTTGGCGGTGGAGCAGTCGATGTCGGACTCCCAGATCTGTCCGCTTTGCAGAGTCCGGACCTTGTAGACGGGCACGTCGAGGCCGCCTTCGAAGCTGATGTCTGCGGTTTTCGAGCCGGGATGAATTTTCTCGGCGATCCTCAGCGCCTGGTGCAGCGACACCTCCGTGCGGCGGAACCGGTCGAGCTCGCGGTCGATGGCTTCCTGGCTCAGCGCCGGATCATTCGAGCTTGAGGCCTGCGAATCCGAAGCTTGTCCTCCGCCGGTCGAGGCATCGGGGACCGCATGGGCCAGCGAGTTCCACGACAACAGCACGAAAGTGAACAGAATGATTCGTCTCATGGCTCCCCGCTGTCTTCGACATCGGTCGGTGCTTGTAGAGGATTCCCCGCCAAAGCAGTAAGGTAAAACGAAACTGTATCGTTTTGTAATTCCCTTCCTTGTCTCTGTCAAGATCGCGGCGGAGCGGGGGTCTGGACCCAGAACTGGCCGGAGCGGGCGCTGTCATAGCCGAGCGCATACAGCGAGCGCATATAGTCGGTATCGAATCCCACTCCCGGGCCTTCGGGAACGGATGAGTCGATCGCTGTCATGTTGAAGGCGAGCCCGTTATGCTTGGCAAATTGATAGGTCGCCGACAGATAGCCCTGGATCTCGCGCTTGCTCTTCATCCCCAGCGAGCGGATCGCGATTGCCTTGGTGCTGTTCTCGACGGGCTGGAATTCGGTCGAGATCCGGCCGTTCATGATGATGTAAATCGCTGGTTTCGGTGCTGCCATGCGTCGAGAGCCGTCGGGCTGCATCAGCAGGCGATCGGGAAAAGTGAAGACCTGCGTCGAAACACCACCATCGACATGCATCTCCTCGATCGGCTTGCCGTCGGACGAAGCGGCGATCAGTGACGGCGGGAAGGCGACGGGAACGCTGGCTGATGCCGTCAGCACCTGCCGGAATAAAGCGAGCGCCTGCGGCGTTCGCGCTGACGCGATCTCACCCATGTTCCACAGCACCGGGCGGCCCGCATCCAGATCGGTGGTCACGACGAACAGCCGTCGCCCCTTTGCGTGTTCCCTGGCAATCGCTTCCAGCAACTCGGCCGTTGCATACCGGCTGATGGCGTCGCGAAGCGGCTGGTTGTCGAACAGTGCGGAGCCAAATACCGCCCCCAGCGCATTGGGAGAGGCGGCGAACGAACTGGCGAGGCCGCTCGTATACATCTCCTTCAGCGTCGGATCGTAAGCCGGTCCGAGAAACGCAAAAGGCGCGATCAAGGCGCCAGTGCTCACGCCCGAGACGATCGTGAATTCAGGACGCGCGCCGCTCTCGCTCCAGCCGTTCAGAATTCCGGCGCCGAACGCGCCATCGCCGCCGCCGCCGGACAGCGCAAGATAGGCGAAGGGCCGGTTCGGCTGTGGCCTCGGCTTGAACGAGGCCACGTTGAAGGTCTCGGGGGACGCATCGGCCCACATGCGGATTGCGCCGAAACCGTCGATGCGGGCCCGCTTGGCCTCATCCGCCGAGTAGGTCGCGCGCTGAACAGACGCGCAGGCTGAGAGCAGTAGCGCGAGAGTGCAGATTGCGACGGCTATGCTGCCCGCCTGCCTTGAACCTGGTTTCACGCCGCACTCCATCTGCCTAAAAACGATACCGTATAGTATCGTTCACGTGCATTAATCAAGCCTTGAAAAGAACGCCGCCCATCGTGGCGCGCAGAGCGAACCCTCGATCGCATAGAGCAGGCCTTCGAGCCCAGCAATGCATGCGCCGCGACAGCCACCGCGCAGATGGGAACCGGAGTGGCTGCGATCCAGCGCCTGCGGCTAGGACATGGACGTCATTTCCGATAGGTTGCGGCGGTTCAACAGCGCGGCACGGCGATGCCGATGACTGCGTTGATACCACGTGCAAACGCATGAGCCGCTCAGGAAGATGCGTGAGCGCGCGTGCCAGAGAAGAGGACAGCGGAATGACCAAGGGCCAGGCCATGATCAGGACGGCTTTGACCGCGATGGTGCTGCTTGCGGGACTGAGCGGTGCGCAGGCGGCGCAGTGCGGCACTTCGCCTGCGGGCTTCGAGGTCTGGAAGCGTGAGTTCAGCGAGGAGGCGCGTGCCAAGGGGATCGGCGGCACCGCGCTCGCGGCCTTGATGCAGACCAATTATGCGACGGCCACGATCGCGGCCGATCGCGGCCAGCGCAGCTTCAGCCTGTCGCTCGATCAGTTCCTGGCCAAGCGCGGCGCCGCGGCGATCGTCGGGCGCGGCCGCCAGCTCAAGCAATCGCAGGCGGCGATGTTCGCCTCGATCGAGCAGCGTTACGGCGTGCCGCCGGGGCCGCTGATCGCGATCTGGGGCATGGAGAGCGGCTTCGGCAGCCAGCGCGGCAACCAGCATATGCTGTCGTCGATCGCCACGCTCGCTTACGACTGCCGCCGTCCGGAATTCTTCACCGAGCAGCTCTATGCCGCGCTGAAGCTGATCGATCGCGGTGTGCTGTCAGGTGCCACGCGCGGCTCGATGCATGGCGAGGTCGGTCAGACCCAGTTCATGCCGAAGAACATCCTCGCTTATGGAGTCGGCAATCTCGACGTTGCCGCCAACGCGCTCGCCTCGACCGCGAACTTCCTGCGCGCCAATGGCTGGAAGCCGGGGGCGGGCTATCAGCCGGGCGAGCCGAACTTCGTCGCCATCGAGGCCTGGAACGCGGCCGGGGTCTATCAGAAGGCCATCGCGCTGATGGGCCGCCAGATCGACGGCGGCGGCTCAGCCGCGCAGCGGTAAGAAGCGCCCTCAGCGCTCAGCATGTGAACATGAAAAAGCGGCGCTTCATTGCTGAAGCGCCGCTCTTCTCTGATCCGATCGGCCGTGACGCTAGACTCAGGCCTTCAGATCGAAGCGGTCGAGGTTCATCACCTTGGTCCAGGCGGCGACGAAATCCTTGACGAACTTCTGCTTGGCGTCCGAGCTGGCATAGACTTCAGCCAGCGCGCGCAGCTGCGAGTGCGAGCCGAAGATCAGGTCGGCGCGGGTCGCGGTCCACTTCACTGCGCCGGACTTGCGGTCACGGCCCTCGAAGGTGTGCTCGCCCTTGTCGACCGGCGTCCAGGCCACGCCCATGTCGAGCAGGTTGACGAAGAAGTCGTTCGAGAGCGTCTCCGTCTGCGCCGTGAACACGCCGTGCTTGGAGCCATTGGCATTGGCGCCGAGCACGCGCAGGCCGCCGACCAGCACGGTCAACTCCGGCGCGGTCAGGGTCAGCAGCTGGGCCTTGTCGACCAGCAGCTCCTCGCCGGACAGCCACTGCTTGCCGCTGAGATAGTTGCGGAAACCGTCATGGGTCGGTTCAAGCACCGCGAACGACTCGACGTCGGTCTGCTCCTGCGAGGCGTCGGTGCGGCCCGGTGCGAACGGCACCGTCACCTCGACGCCGGCCTTCTTGGCCGCGGCTTCGACACCCGCGTTGCCGGCCAGCACGATCAGGTCGGCAATCGAGATCTTCTTGCCACCGGTGGCCGATGCATTGAACTCCTTCTGGATACCCTCGAGCGTCGAGAGCACCTTGGCGAGTTCGGCCGGGTTGTTGACCGCCCAATCCTTCTGCGGAGCAAGACGGATGCGCGCGCCATTGGCGCCGCCCCGCTTGTCCGAGCCGCGGAACGTGGAGGCCGAGGCCCAGGCGGTCGAGATCAGCTGCGCGACCGACAGGCCCGAAGCGAGGATCTTCGCCTTGAGTGCTGCGACATCCTTGTCGTCGACGACGGGATGATCGAGCGCCGGCACCGGATCCTGCCAGACCAGGTCTTCCTTCGGCACCAGCGGGCCGAGATAGCGCGCCTTCGGACCCATATCGCGGTGGGTCAGCTTGAACCAGGCGCGGGCGAAGGCGTCGGCGAACTGATCCGGGTTCTCCAGGAAGCGGCGCGAGATCTTCTCATAGGCCGGGTCGAAGCGCAGCGCGAGGTCGGTGGTGAGCATCGACGGCGCGTGGCGCTTGGATGGATCATGCGCATCCGGCACGGTGTTGGCGCCGGCGCCGTGCTTCGGCTTCCACTGGTGTGCGCCGGCCGGGCTCTTGGTCAGCTCCCATTCATAGCCGAACAGGTTCCAGAAGAAGTTGTTGCTCCACTTGGTCGGCGTCGTGGTCCAGATCACCTCGAGACCTGAGGTGATGGCGTCGCCGCCCTTGCCCGAACCATATTTGTTGGCCCAGCCGAGGCCCTGCTGCGCGATGTCGGCGCCTTCCGGCTCCGCACCGACCAGCGACGCGTCACCGGCGCCGTGGGTCTTGCCGAAGGTGTGACCACCGGCGATCAACGCCACCGTTTCCTCGTCGTTCATCGCCATGCGGGCGAACGTCTCGCGGATGTCGCGCGCGGCAGCCAGCGGGTCGGGGTTGCCGTTCGGGCCTTCCGGGTTGACGTAGATCAGGCCCATCTGCACGGCCGCCAATGAGCCTGCGAGCTCACGATCGCCGCTGTAGCGCTCGTCGGCGAGCCACTTGCCCTCAGGACCCCAATAGATGTCCTGCTCCGGCTCCCAGGTGTCGGCGCGACCGCCGCCGAAGCCGAAGGTCTTGAAGCCCATCGATTCCAGCGCGACGTTGCCGGTGAGCACGAACAGGTCGGCCCAGGAGATCTTCTGGCCGTATTTCTGCTTGATCGGCCAGAGCAGGCGACGGGCCTTGTCGAGGTTGGCGTTGTCTGGCCAGCTGTTCAGCGGGGCGAAACGCTGCTGACCGGTGCCGGCGCCGCCGCGGCCGTCGCCGATGCGATAGGTGCCGGCGGCATGCCAGGCCATGCGGATGAACAGCGGGCCGTAATGACCGAAATCGGCCGGCCACCATTCCTGCGAATCCGTCATCAGAGCGTGCAGATCCTTGACCAGCGCGTCGAGATCGAGGCTCTTGAATTCCTTGGCGTAATCAAACGCCTCGTCGAGCGGATCGGAAAGGTTCGAGTGCTGATGCAGCACCGAGAGATCAAGCTGGTTCGGCCACCAATCCTTGTTCTTGAACCCCTTCGCACCGCCCGAAAACGGGCACTTGCTGACATCATCCATTTTTGCCTCCTGACCTGATCGGCATGGTTTCCCCCTACGGGCGCGGCCGGACCCTACGCGGCCAGATCGATCAGGGGAAATTGACTTTGGTGATTGTCACGATAAGATAATCTGATGATCCATTTGACGATGCGGCAGCTCCGTTATTTCGATGCGCTGGCGCGTCTCGGCCATTTCGGCCGCGCGGCCGAGGCCTGCTCGATCTCGCAGCCGGCGTTGTCGATGCAAATCAAGGAGATGGAGGACGCGCTGGGCGGCGTCCTGCTGGAACGCAATGCGCGGCAGGTGGTGCTGACGCGTTTTGGCGAGCAACTCGCGGAGCGCGTGCGCGAGATTTTGCGCTCGGTGGACGAGCTCGGCGATTTCGCCCGCGCGTCTCGCGATAAGTTGATCGGCCGACTCCGCCTCGGCATCATCCCGACAGTCGCGCCCTATCTGCTGCCGCGGGTAATCGGGAGCCTGATGCGCAAGCAGCCTGAGATCGACATTCATGTGCGGGAATCGAAGACGCCGACCCTGCTCGAAGAGCTGCTGGAGGGGCGGCTCGATGCCGCCATTCTCGCGCTTCCGGTGTCTGAGCCGTCACTGACCGAAGTCGCGCTGTTTGCGGAGAATTTTCTGCTGGTGCGGCCGCCCGAGTTTGAAGGCGCGCCAGTGCCGAGCAGCGAGAGCCTGCGCGAGATGCGCCTGCTGCTGCTGGAGGAGGGGCACTGTTTCCGCGACCAGGCGCTGTCGTTCTGCAATATGCAGGCGCCGCGCGAGATGCTGGATGCCTCCTCGCTCTCGACATTGGTGCAGATGGTCGGCGCCGGCATGGGGGTGACCTTGATCCCGGAGATGGCGGTCGGTGTCGAGACGCGCTCGGCCGCGGTGTCGCTGGCGCGCTTTGCCGAGCCGCAGCCCTCGCGAACCATCGGCATGGTCTGGCGCAAGACCAGCCCGCTGGCCAAGCAGTTGCTGCAGATTTCAGAGATCGTCGGCAGCGCCGCAGAGGGCCTGCGCAAACAGGCCAATATGGGACAGGGACGCAAGCGGCGGCGGTGAGCCGCTGCTCGTGTCGACCTCCCGCGCCTTGCTCGGCGCGAGGCCGTGACATGGTGGGCCAGAATTGAGGGGTGCTTTGTGCTCTGACGACATCACCCTGTCGAATGACATTTTTTTACGCGCAGGTCTTTTTACGCGCAGGTCGCCTACATCACGTCACCCATATGCCCCGCACTCGGTGAGGATGCGATGTACATGGCCATAGTCGCAAAGGGCTGCAAAGCCGGCGACCTCCTCGACCTGTTCTCGGAGGGGGAGTGCGCCAACGACTTCAAAACCTCAGGATATGTTTCCGTATAAAGACATCACGCTCTAAGCCACCGATACATCGAGCTTTCGCAGGACGTCGGCGATCTTGGCTACCGCAATTGCCGAGTTGGTATCGGACGTGACGCCCGCGAAATGGATTCCGAAGCCGGGCATCTCCTGGTCCGTCCAGGCCAGCACGAACGAGCCCGAGGCGCCGCCAAATGTCGTTGCGTCATGCCCGAACACCGAGCCGAGTGTGTCGTGCTCGTCGAAGCCGAGGCTGCGCCTGAATTTGCCGGGCGCGAGCCGCTTGAAGCCGAACAGGTTGCCGAACAGCGCATTGGTGACGAAATTCCAATCGACGTCCGTGCCGCCGCTCATGGGCGCGGGGCCGGGGAAACCGATCACCGCCAGGGACGGAACGCCGCCATTGGCGAAGGCCGCGCGCGCGTCGAGATGGACTTGCCCTGCCGGCAGCCGATCGCCCGCCGTGATCGGCTCAAGCCGCAGCAGGGCAGCGTCGACACTGCCGAAACCTCGCCCGAAGCCGTCGGGCAGGATGGCCTCGACCACCTTGAACCGCCTCTGGTCCAGCGTTGCCGCTTCTCCGGCGAAATCGACTTCCAATCCGGCCGGTATCGACAAGCGATTGCCGTTGGCTGTCATCGGAACCAGCCACTTTCGCCTGGCATCGTCGACGACGTGATAGTTGGTGAGCGCAAGGCCTCTTGCGGCGTCGACGATGGTGGCGGTGCCGATGAAGTTGGACGCATTGCCATGCGTCGGCTGCACGCGTCCGACGCATCCGGCGATGCGCTGAATGTCGTCTCGCCGTGCGGCCATCGTCGCGGCCCAGATTCCGAGGAACGGATGGGATGCCGGCGGCAGCCCATTCTCCAGCAGAAAGCTCGGCCGCGAACCGTCCGCGATCACGATCGCTTCGAGCGCCATGCGCTCGCTGGCGGCGAAGTGCTGCTGCTGGCCGAGCCCGACGTCGGGAAGCTTGCTGAGCGCCTGGCTGCCGTGCCGGTACATGACCTCCAGGGCCTGGCGAAAGGCGACGGGGTCGCCGATCTCGCGGGGCGGCATCGCGGCCATGACCGCTGATACACGTTGAAGGATGTCATCGGGATGCGGCATGGGTGCGTCCGGCGGCAAGGATGATTCGAGATCGATCGCCTCGGCGAGCCGCAGTTCGCCGGCCCCGGCACTCTCCAGATTTCCGGTTGAGCGTTCGGCGGCATGGCGCGCCGCAATCATCTGCTTCAACTGGACGATGCGTTCGTCAGCGGGCTGTCCGGCATCGCTCCGCGCGGGGCGGATCGCGGGCGCGATGCTGCTCTCCGTGACAGCCTCAAGGGCCTGCCGCACTTTGAGCGGGACCTCGATCTCCGCGCCGGCCGCCGACTCCAGACCCGGCGCGGTCCGTCTCAGTCTTTGTTGAAGAACGGCAAGGCTGGTCTCGCCGCCGAATTTCATCCAGTCGACATCAGCCTTCAGGGCCGGCGGACCGAATGCTTCGAGGGCGAATTGCCGGAGCGATTCATCGCCCCGACGGACCATGTCGGGCGCGCGCGGCGCCTCGATGCCAATGCCGGCATCGAAACCGGCTTGCAGCAAAACAAGCGCATCGGCGATGCCGACACCCATGTTGAACGAATCCCAATCCGGGGCCGGCTTGCGCGCGGTGGCGCGCAGCAGCCGCCGGAACATCTCCTGCACCGTCTCCTTGCGACGGCGCGCTTCGGCGATGATGGTGCCGCGGCCATGATGTGCCAGCCAGCAGGCGGCAACGCCTGCGACGAGCGCCACCGCGAAACTGGTGCCTTGCCCCTGGCCGGATCGTCCAGTGGTCGCAGCCGCGCGATAGACGTTCTGTCCCGGCGCCGAGACCGCGACCGTGGGGCCCCGGCAGGTGCCGATCCACGGCTTGTCGTGGAAGTCCGTTCCAGCCACGGCAATGCAATCGCCGAAGCGCGCCGGCCAGACGACGAGCCCGACGCAATTGCCGGCCGCTGCGACCACGATCACATCGGCGGCGACGGCGCGCTCGAGCGCGCGCTGCAGCGCCCACGACCAGATGCCGCCAAGGGACAGTGAGATCACGTCCGCGCCCAATTCGACGGCCCGATCCATCGCCTCGGCGACGCTCGTCTGCGAGATGCGGACGACATTCTCGATCGCGCGAATGGGAATATGCCTGGCCCTGGGAGCCGCGCCGACGACGTCCAGAGATTCCGGACTGATCGCGACGCTGGCGGTGGCGGTGCCGTGGCCGGGATTGCCCGGGTAGTTCAGCGGATCGGTCGGATCTTCCGGCGTCGTACCGTCTCCGATCACGTTGTAGGAGCCTGCGCGAACGACCCCCGCCAGCTCCGGATGGTTGATGACGCCCGTATCGATCTGGCAGATCGCCACGCCCGCGCCGCGGCTGGGCCGTCCCAGCTCGTCGGAAAGCTTCCATGCGTCGGGCAGCCGCAAGCGGCTGACGGCCCATGTCTTGTTCTGCTCGATCTCGGCTTCCTCGTCGACCCAGCAGCCTGGCGGGAATTTCTCGACCGCCTCCAGCTCGCGCCGGTCGTCGAGCTGATCGATCGGCATGATCGCGTGAATCAGCTCAGGCTCGATCGGTGCAAGGCCGAGCGCGTCTTCGAGCGCGTGCGCGGCCAGGAAAGCGCCCTGAGCGGGACCGACGAAGGTGCGGTCCGGAATGGTGATGACAAGATCGTGCGGTGCGGAGCTGGACAGCGCTGTCACGGTGGCGTGCAGCGGAGCAAGCTGGGATGCGATCTTGGTCTTGGTCGCCGCGATGTCATCTCCTTCGGGGGTCACCAGGAAGAAGCGGGCAGGGGGCGCTTGCGGCTTGACGACGTTCGGCGACGTGGCCGACATGATGGCGACGATGGCGGTATCGGCTGACATCGCAAGCTCCCCGTGGCTCGTCCGTTCAGGTCGAGGGGTAAATCTGAAGTCCGAGCATGCCGTCCATGACCGGCGCGTAGATCCCGTCGGCCCATCCCAATTTGCTGACCTGTCGCGCGATGAGGGCTTGCCGCGTCTTCGGTCCGAGCTGAGCGTTCGCTTGCGGCGCGATGCCGAGCGCCTGCTGGAGCGCGGCGACCCGCGCGCCGGACGAGCCGTGGCGCAGCCGGCTGATGTCCGCGCTGGTTCGCGTCCCGGCCCTGACCTGTGCGGCGACGGCAGCGTCGAGCCCGGTGAGGAGCATCATCGAAAACTGCTTGCCGTTCGAGCCGGAGGTGACCCCGAGCGCCGCCCGGAAGTCGCTCCAGATGCCGGTATGTTGGCCGTTCGCATAGAAGCCCGGCAGCGTCAGGCAGCCGGCCGACGAGAAGCCGCGTGACATCTGGCCTGGATGAACATTGTCTGCCGGCGCCGTGATCATGAACGCATCGAGCCGGTCGTAGATCGTGTCGGTGAGCGAACGCAGCACGACGGCCGATGACGCGCCGCTGGCGCTGTCCGACAGCCGCAACACGGTTGGTATTTCCCGATTGGTGCCGGGATGATGTGTGCCGACCGTGTAGGTATAGCAGCCGGTCGGCAAGATGTTGCCGGTCAGGTTGGCCGTGCTCGCGCCGGCCTGGGCCATCGCATAGCATTTGAAGACATAGGCCGCGTTGGGAACGGTCGAGGCCTGATAGGCGCTCAGCGTCTTCCGCTCGCGATCATAGACGCCGATGACGCAACGGAAGTTGCGATGATCCGGTCGCTGGTCCGTGATGACGATGCTGGTCGCGTCCTCGCGTTTGGCCGCGCCCAGTGAGGCGCCGCGCAACGCGAACATCATCTTGCCCGGCAGCGGCGCGAATTCATTGGCGGCGATCAGCGTATCGAGATCGCCGGGCGTGAGCTCGAAGGCCTTGCCGGCCAGCGACGTGTCGAGATGCCGATAGTCCGGCTGCTCGTCATCCTTCGGGTTCCAGCGCACCGACGCCACAGTCAATCCCGCTGCCTCGAGGTCCTGCTCGGCGAGGATCGTCTCGATCTCTGCGACGTCGGCGTCGTCGCTCTGCGTGGCCTCAGCGCTTTCGAAGGTCTCGACGATCGGGGCGCTTTCGAGCGCGCTCTCGGTCGGCGCCGTCGCATGGGCCGCGACCCGCCCGGCCATCCGCGTTTCGGCAAGCCCGGCTTCGAACAAGCGGGCCTCGCCTTCTCTCCGTTCGGAAAGGCTGGAACTGGCGCCCCAGAGGCGCTTCATGCCGCGGATCAGGTCCGGAATCCGGGCGACATCGTCCAAGCTGCCTGCGCGCATCGCGGCTCCGATCTCGCGCATCTCGGTGAAGCGCGGACCGGGCGCCGCGAAAGCCGCGCCACGATTGAATGTCAGGCTCAGCAGTGCGCCCCTGCAATGCGGATGGAGCCGGTCGAGATTGTCGAGCGCCTGATAGAACTGACGGATCAGGGCGGGATATTTCACATTGTCGAACTGGTCGATCGCCACCGACCAGGGCACGACGATATCGCTGAGGCTGCGGATCAGGGCTTGCGCCTGCGTCACCTTCGCGGCGCGACCAGGCTCGACCGTGCGAAAGCCGATGGTTGGGGCAAGACGGTCGAAATCGGCGCGCGCCAGCTGCGCGCCCCATTGCGACAGGAACTCCTGCTTCGTGTGGTAGCCGAGATCCCAGCCGCAGCCGATCGTAATGCCGGACGAATAGCCAGGCCAGATCGGGCGGCCCTTGATGACGTTCTCATAATAGGATCGTCCGCCGGTCTCCCAACGAACGATGAATTGGTATCCTGTGAGCGAGATGGTCGCACGCCAGTCCGCCGGCAGCTCGGTGGACTCGAGCTGTGGCGCGCCTGGCAGTTCGGTAATGGGGTCCTCGCGGAATCCGGCAGCCTCCGTCACGGCCTCATCAGTGATATTTCCGAGCAACTGCTCGGACAGCGGCGACAAGCTCTCCAGGGAGTCCCGTGTGGGGATCGGAGGAGGCCGACGGAGCACGCTCAGGTCCGGCAGCTTTCGAACGTAGCTGGCGACGTGATCGGCGAGCTTTGACTTGATGTCTCCGCGCACGCCGGCGAGCACGTCCGCGTCGATCGTGACCTTCCCTTCGAAATGCTTGAGCTCGGCCTCGCTGGTGCGGAACTTGAAGAACAGAACCTGGGTGAGGGTCGAGCGGGCTTCCAATCCGAACGCCATCAGCGTCACCAGGAAGCCGTGCTTGTCATCGGGCTCGGCCAGCGTCACCTGGAACCGCGCTGTCTTGCCGGTCTGGCTCTCGCGATTGAAGATCGTCATCCACGGACTGTTCGCATCCATGCTCTTGAGGGCGTCGAGCGTGGCCTTCACGACGGCGAGCGCGCCTGTGCCCGGTCCCAGCAGCGTCGTCGCAAGGCCGATGATCGCTTCATGCGCCTGAAAGCCGGCGCTGTCGGTGTGGTAGGTTGCGAACTGATCGACCTGAACGACCCAGCCGATGTTCTTCAACACAGTGAAATATGACTGGTACCATTCATAGATCCTGTTCGCGTCGGGCACCTCCACCTTGGCGACCAGCTGCGCCAGCAGCGCCGAGTTGATCAGATCCTGTCGCTGTTCGGCGGTCACACCGTTGACGAAGGAGATGACGTCAGAGCCGACCACGGCCGCTTGATCCTTCACCTGCGACAGCGCCTGATCGACCGGAGAGGCAGCGTCTTCCAGAACGGCAAGGCGAGGCGGCAACGGAGCGGCTTGGACGAAGTCACGCGCCTTTGAAACGGCTTCGAGACTCATGGCGTGGTCCTCCCAATGTTGAGGCTGCCTCACTTCTCCAGCGTCCAGGCGGGAGCATTAATCGACAAATGAAAAGGAATTTGCGGCCGTCAGCCAAGCATGTCGCAAAATGATAATGCAAATTGTAGTTGTAGACAATGCAGAAGCCCGTGCTGCAGATGCGTCCTGCGTCCTGGTAGTTCGCGGAGCTTGAGAGCCGCATCATGAGGTCGCGACCGGCATAGAAATGTTTTGACTGCTGAGTTGAACCGCTGCTCGTGTGACGTGACACACGTCTACGGCCGCCATTCTCGACCGTGGCATCTGATCGCGATTGTTCGATTTTCAAATCGGCATTGATCATGGTCACGGGCGAAGCAGCCAGATGGTCTGGTTGCTCGGACGTATAAAAGTCTTTTGTTTCAACGAGCGATAGGTCGCTTGTTGAGTTCCACAGGCTCGTGAAGCTCTGACGACGCCTCTTAGGAATGCGGCTCTTATTTTACGGCTTTTTCGACAGTGCATTTCGCTGTCGCGTGTTGATCAATAGCAGATGGGTCAGTCTGGTTGCCTTAGCGGTGCTGGCCAGGTGACGACCGCTTGGCATGTCTTCCCGAATGAATGCTCGGAAGACAGCGGATGAATCTGATTGTGGCCTCGGCGCGGATCGCCGCCATGATGGCGATCACAAATGGCCCTCGCTGTCACGACGGGGATTAGGAGACCTGCGGCCGCGAGCACCTGAAACACGATAAACGCGAAACGCGGCAAAACGGAGGAGCACGGCATGAGCGATCCGGCGAGCGGCCAAGGGCCCAATGCAAGCTTTGATCTGAACGTCAGACCCGCGGTGGAAGTCGCGCAAGAGATCATGCGCTCGGGAGACGATCTGCATGTCGATCCCGCCGCGCCGCCAGAACCTATGCTCGAGGCTGCGGTCAGCCGCTGGCGCGTCGCGAAGTCGCTTGAACGTCTGCGCGCCCAGGTCAACGCGGCTTTTCCAAACCGCAGCACCGCCAGTGACGGTACGATCGGTGATATCCGCCACCAGAGCCGAGAATCCGACCACAATCCCTGGATCGTTGACGCGGGCGTCGGCGTCGTCACGGCTCTCGACGTGACACACGACCCTGCCCATGGCTGCGATGCCGGCAAGCTCGCCGAAGCGATCCGCGCCAGCCGGGACGACCGCGTCAAATATATCATCTCGAATCGCAGGATCGCCAATTCGCAGCCGGTCGGTGCCGCAGCTGCCTGGGCCTGGCGAACATATACGGGCTCAAATCCGCACAATCATCACTGCCATATCTCGGTGAAGTCAGACAAGGCAGCCTATGACGATGTGAAGGATTGGGATATTCGGCCGCGTCCGGAACTGGAATCTGCCGGTGGGGAGGCGGGTGTGGCGCCGTCCGATCTGTTCGCTGCCGCGCTTGACTCATTGCCGGGCAATGCCGACCGCCCGATCTTCGAGCGGCTGATCGATGCCCAGGATGAGATCGCGAGATTGCTGGCCTCCTATGCGACCAGTGAGCGCCCGGTTCGGGCGGAGGAGGACGAAGAGGCGGCGCGGCCAAGCTTTGACCCGCTCAGGGCGGGCTATGAGGAATTGTGGGCGAGCTGTCGGATTCGTCCGGAGCGCGCGGACAGCGTTGCCTGGCATCGCGCGAAGCTGTTGCAGAACAAGCCGCGCTACGAACAAGTGAGCGCGGCGACCGGCGCGCCATGGTGGTTCATTGGCATCGTCCATGCGCTCGAGGCCAGCTTCAACTTTCAGGGCCATCTGCATAATGGCGATCCGCTCCGCGCGCGCACGGTCAATGTGCCGGCCAATCGGCCACCGCGCTGGAACCCGCCAAACGACTGGCTGTCGAGTGCCATCGACGCCATCACGTTCGAGGGATTTGCCGGACAGTCGGACTGGAGCATCGCGCGCACTCTGTATCGCTTCGAGGGATACAACGGTTTCAGCTATCGCACGAAGGGGATCAACTCGCCTTATTTGTGGAGCTTCTCCACGCACTACACCCGGGGTAAATTTGTCCGCGATCACGTCTATGATGAGAATGCGGTCTCAGCGCAGTGCGGTGCCGCGGTCATGCTGAAGTCGCTGCAATTGGCGGGCGAGACGCTCGCGTGAGCCGATCGGCCGTTCTGCGCCGACATGGCGAAGCCGACCGGGAACGTATCACGACAGTCAAGATGACATGATCGCGGTCCGCGCTTCGAAGGCGATCGCTGGGGGCTCTGGCCAACGGCGAAAGCCCGGTCGGGTCGTGGACTGCGATGTCCAACGGAAGCGGCGTTCCCTTCGAAGGTCCAAGTCAAGATCACGACAAGGGATTGCACGCGCTCCGCACACCAGCCGTCCTGTCAGGGATCACCGGGCGAGCCAGAGCAACACCAGCATCACGGCGACGATCGCCGTGATCAACGCGCTTCTCGTCAGCGCCGCCCCGGGCGAAATCCGGTCGTCTCCCGAGTAGTCTTCTTTTTTGTGCCAGATCATCGGGTGTGTCCCCCACCGCGACGGAATTCGCATCGTCTCAGCCGAATCGGCGGCCGGGCGCGAGCTGTTGTTTTCGATAGCTCCCCCATCTGGTGGATCTATGTAAAAAAAGGTGCATAGCGCAGCGCCTGCACACGTCTGGATGGTGCTGTCTGGCGACGAATAAGCGGCGCCGGCCGTCCGTCTCAGGCCAAAAGCGGGAAAGAAGTATTATCGTAGTGGCAAGGTGGAACTGGTGCGGTCGCTCCTCTTCGTAGACGATCATCCCATCTACAGGGATGCCGTGCGCCGCACGCTTGAACTCGAGATCGAGGATCTCAGTGTGGCAACTGCGGAGAACTGCAGCGCGACACTGGCGTTGCTCGCCGCCCACGAGGTCGACCTCTGTCTTTCCGACTATCGTCTCCCGGACGGCGATGGATTGTCGCTGCTCAAGGAGGTCAGGGCGCGATACCCGCTGATCGCGGTGGGGCTGCTCTGTGCAGATCTCTCGCCTGCGCTTGCGGAAGGCGCGGCGTCATTGGGCGCCGTGGTCTGTCTCTCCAAGGACAAGACCTCGGCAGATCTGGTTGCTGCCATCCGTATCGCGTTTTCGGGAGGCCGGGTCTACGACCCTGTCGGCGCCGGTGCAGACGGCACCGCGCTGTCGCTCCGGCGCCGCGAGATCCTGATCTATGCGAGCCAGGGCCTGCTCGATAAGCAGATCTGTGAGCTGCTGGGCGTCAGCGAGAGCACGATCCGGGCGCATTGGGGGCGGATCTTCGAGCAGTTGCAGGTCGGCAATCGCACCGAGGCCGTCACCCGGGCCTTGCGGCAGAGGTTGATCTGAATGCCCGCCGGAACAGCATCACGCATGCGGGCGCTCTACCGCGAGCGCATCCATCTCTTCTTCGGCACGCGGACCCTTCCCTATCTCGGCGGCATCCGCGTTCTCCAGGCGATTTCGACAAGTGGCGCGGCGTCCGCCGGACTGCTCGTCTGGCTGATGTGCGACCTGTCGCTGGTCCGGGCGGCGATCTGGACCTTTCTCGTCGTGCTGACCGAGTGCCTCATCACCAACATCAACGACGCGTTCCGCGTCGTGTGCCCTCCGGACGAAACTCTGTGGCGCTGGGGCTGGGCCAAGGCGGCGTTGTTCGGTCTCAACGCATTCGCCTGGTCGCTCAGCCCTCTGCTTCTCCACGTCGACGGTGCTCCCGCATCGGTGCTCTTGCCGCTGACCGTGGTCATATTTTTCGTGACGAGTGCGACGTGGATCGTCGGAGCCGATTACACGCCGAGCATGTGGATCGTGATGGTGGCCGCGATCGTTCCGGCGGCACTGTCGTTCCTGAGCTTCGATGGTGAACTCGAGCGGGTGGCCGGCATCACCCTCCTGGCGCTGTTGCCCTTCGTCCTGGCGACCGGTACCAAAGCGGCGAAGAAGGCGGAGGCTGCGATCAACATCCGCCTCGACATCACCGAACTCCTCGACGTCAAGGCGCGGCAGGCGCAGCAGATCGAGGAGCTGTTCGCGGAGAGGACCCGCTTCTTCAGCGCGGCCAGCCACGATCTGCGGCAGCCGCTGAACGCGATGGGGCTGTATTTCGAGCTTCTCGCACGCTCGCCCGATCAGGGGGACCGGAACGAGATCATTGCGAGGCTGCAGGATTGTGCGACGAGCCTGCTTCGGCAGTTCGACGCGATCATGGGCGTGTCGGCCACCGATGCCGATCTCCGCAATGCGAGCGTCAGGGCCTTGCCTGTCCATGAGATCTTTCTCAGCGTGGCTTCGACGCTCGATCTCGAGGCCCGGCGCAAGTCGTTGCGCTTGCGGGTGCGGCCGTCCGATCTGTGGTGTTCGGTCGATCCGGCTCTGCTCGAGCGGGCTCTGCTCAACCTTGTCGGCAATGCGATCAAGTACACCGAGACGGGCGCCATCCTCATCGGCGCACGCCGTCGCGCCGGGGCTGTGAGAATCCAAGTCGTCGATACCGGGATCGGTATCGAGCCTCGCCATCTCAGCGCGATCTTCGATGATTTCTTCCAGGTCGGGAATCCCGAACGCAACCGCGACAGGGGGCTTGGCATCGGGCTCGCCATCGTCCGGCGCCTCTGTAAGGCGATGGACTGGCCGCTCGAGGTGAAGTCCGTGGTCGGACGCGGCACCAGCTTCAGCCTCACCGTCCCGATGGCGGATGCCGCGCCGGCAGGCGCCGGCATCGTTTCGATGGATCGCGCTGTCAGCGTGCCGGATCCGTCGGATCAGCCCGGGGTGCTCGTGATCGACGACGACGCGACCACACGCGATTCGCTCGGTCGGCTGCTGACCAGTTGGGGCTATGAATGCGCGCCCTTCGAGGGCGGAGCGCCGGCACTTCGTTTCCTGGGCCAGGCGGCGGCACGAAAGCGATGGATCGTCCTGCTCGACTACCGCTTGGCCGGCACGGAAACCGGGCTCAGTATTACTGACAAGATCATCGCGGCCCACGCGAGCCGCACCCGCTTGGTTCTGATGACCGGCGACATCGGGCCGGAGATCGCCGAAGGCGCCCGTCAACGCGGCGTGTTGCTGTTGCGCAAGCCGGTGCAGCCGATCCGGCTCAGCGCGCTTCTGAGCTCGGACATGGCAGCGGAGTAGGACGATCGCACATGGCCGCCTTCCGCGATGCAAGCTTCTGCGAGTTGCAGCAAGAGCACCCATCCTCCTTTGGCCGTTTCGATCCGAATTGGAATAATTGAGCCATGCGCGTTCCGGAGAGTCCGGTCATCGCCTCAATCGGCAACATCTATCAGGCCGCCCATGATCCGAAGCTCTGGCCGCAAGCCGTAGAAGCGCTCCGGACACTGTTTGATGGCTCGAGGGCCTGCCTGGTGCGGATCGGGCCCGAGCGGAGGCCAGACGACCTGATTGCGCCCAGCAACGACCCGGCCTTCCAGGACCGCTACATCGTCGAGTTCGCCGACGAGCCCAATATCATCGAGCAAGCGGTAGCAAAGGCGGAGGTCGGGGCGACCTACAGCGATCTGAGCTTCATCGGCAGGGAGAGGCTGCGAGCGAGTCGTCTCTGGAACGAATGGATGGTGCCGCAGGACATGTATGGCGGCTTGACCTGCAAGTTGGCCTCGTCCGGGCCGTCGACATGGTTCTTCGACGTGCAACGCGGCCGCAATCAGATCCCGTTCGACGCGGCTGATCTCGCGCTCCTGAGGACGATCGTGCCGCATCTCACCCGCGCGGTCGAGATCTCGCGGCAGACCAGGATCGGACAGCTGGTGTCCACGAGCCTGTCGCATCTGCCGTTCGCTCTCATGGCCGTCGACGCCGGCCTGCGCATTCTCGCCAGGAACGAGACGGCTGAGCAGATCCTGTCGGACCGCAATAGCGGCTTGTCGCAGAGACGCGGCGTGTTGGTGACATCGGACATTCAGAGCACGACCAGGCTGCAGCGGCTTGTTGCCGACGCCTGTTCCGCCGGGCGCAGCAGCCTGCCGGGTGTCGGCGGTGATCTTTTCATCGTTCCGGCCCTCCCGGCGGGTGATCCCGCCGCCCTGGCGATTTCCGTCGGTCCATCAATGAGTGTCGGCACCCCGACGATCGCTTTGGAGCCATGTGCGGTCGTGATTGCGCGCAGGTTCTCTCAAGAGCTGCCTGCCGGGTTTGCCGAAGCGATTGCCCAGCTTTTCGAACTGACACCGCAGGAGGCCCGCGTCGCCGCAGCGATCGCTGCCGGTCAGTCGCTCAAGCAGGCCGCCGACCTGATCGGGATTCGGGTGAGCACCGCGCGCACCCATCTCGGGCGGATCTTCGGCAAGACCGGCACCAGCCAGCAGAGTCAGCTCGTCGCGCTGTTGCGAAGCGTGCAAGTGACGCTGCCACGCAACTAGGTGAGCGACCTTCCGGTCAGCTCATCAGGCGTCCACAGGCCTTGGCGAGGGCCAGCGCGCCGAGCCCCATGAGCAACAAGCTGGCCAGCCTGTTGCTCATGTTGAGGATGTCCGAATCGAAGCGCAGGCGGACGATGGCGATCGTCGTGCTCAGAAGGGTCCACCACAGCGCCGAACCGAGGAACACACCCGCCGTCAGCAGAAGTCCCGCCGAATGCCCGACCAGCGTATGCAGCGCGGCGCAGAACAGGACGATCGTAAGCGGGTTGGTCACGCCGAGTCCGATCGCGCTCGCATAGGCCCTGATCAGGCGGATGTGATCGCCTCGATCCGTGGCGGGAAGCGCGACAGACTGCTGGCGAATCCGCACGGCGAACCAGAGCAGGGCGAAGCCCGACAGCGTGCCGAGGACGAGCGAATTGGTTTCGACCCACGGCTGGACGATCACTCCGATGCCGGCGACTGCGAGCGCGCTGTAGGCCAGGTGAACCGTGGCCGCACCCAACCCGGTCGCCAGCCCCGCCGCTGCGCCGGAGGTCAATGTCCGCTGAATACAAAGTATCCCCATCGGTCCGACCGGCGCCGCGACCGTCAACCCAACCCCCACGCCGGCGATGAGCGTTGCAACAGATTGTGGCAAGGACATCCAAGAGCTACCGATTCATTCCGGCGCTCTGCTTAGCGATGCAGGTGGCTCGCCGCGTCATTCATTTGACTGAGGACGGCTGTCGAAGGTGGCCGCTGCTTGCACCGGCGGCTTGGCATCTTCCGCGCAGGCCAGCCCGCCCAGCATGACCGCCACCCCGGCGCTCGCGACTGTCCGCAACAATCGCATCTTGTTAGCCTCCTGGCTTGGTGAGTTCATTCGATTCGATAGCTGTCCGGGGCTCTTGGTTGAAATGGCCACACGGTGATCGCGCAGGAGCGTTCCGCGTGATCGTCGGCGCCTTGAAAGCCCGAGTCGACAACGAGTGAGCTGCACAAAATCCACATCCAGATCCATGAGCGAGTTCGGCATTGATGGGCTGCCGGGCTCGATTGGTCCTCAACGCGGGCCGTGCTTCGCCGAAGCATTGCGGTGTTTCGGCGCTCCAATCGTCATTCATCTGCAGAGCCGAGTGGCGTCGGGTGATGAAGGCCGATGGTGGACCCGTGTCAGGGCGCTCACGATGCAACTCAATGTGGAATCTGTCGGAGTCAACACGCCATGCCTGTTGCGCGCCGGTACCTTCGTCCCTGCCACGCTCGATCACCCCACGACCATTCAAGGAAAGAGAGCCTGTCGGACAAGATCGAGCACGTCGGCGAATCCGCGTTCGAAGCCGACATCATCGACCATGGAGCACCTGTCCTGGTGGATTTCTGGGCGCCATGGTGCGGACCCTGCAAGGCCATGATGCCACTGCTGGACGAGATCGCCGAGGAATACGATGGGCGGCTGACGCCCGCGAAAGTCAACGCCGACAGTCAGGCTGAGATCGCACGGCGGCGCGAGCGGAAGGTGAGCCGTGCTTGGTGTGACCCACCGAAACGCTCGATCTCGACGATCCCGCCAATATGCGGTGCAAGCGCGAATTGTCAGAGAACCTCATCTAGGGCGGATCGGTGTAACCTGTTCTGAAGGATTTCTTGAGGGCTGACCACAAGGTCCAAAGGGGCGGACGCAAGGTCGAAGCGTTTACGACTTCGCTTAGCGGCTTTGATATCTCAAGAGACACGCCAGACGCAGAATGAAGAACGCGAGCCCATCCAACAGGAGGCCGATCCAAGATCGGCTGGCTTTGCCACTACACGACTTCACTAAATGCGAATCATTCTTAGATTGCAAATGTAAAAGAATGCACGTTTAGTGTATTACGGAATTCGTCACTTTGTCGTATCGCTATGGAGCGAATATCGTATCTGCATCGATCGTCGGACAATGATGATTTCGTTGATAGACCATGTCGAACGTGAGCATGAACTTCGCCAAGACGCAGAGGGAATTCTACGAAAAGCTGGCGGCTTGCTCGGATATCGCGAGTCTCAAGCTTGCATTGCAAGCGACGCTATCGTCTCTTGGCTATACGTTTTTTGCATACAATATTTACAAGCTCGGCGACTCATTTCATCCCAATGGATCTGCTATTACGCCCGAGCAGATGGTCATCACCAATTATCCGATCCGCTGGATCGAGCGCTATTTCCACGAGAAGTATGACGATATCGATCCCGCACTGCACGCGGTGAGCTCCACGTTTATCGCATCGAGCTGGAGCGATCTGCTGGAATCCAGCACGATTGGAGCACGTCAGCGACGTATGCTCGACGAGGCATGGTGCATGGGTCTTGCGAACGGGTATACTCTTCCCATCGTTACCGAATTCGGCGAGTGTGCCGCAATCAGCGTCGTTCCAGAAGCGAATTCGAGCGCGGATAGAACGGAGCGCGGCCTCCCGATCGTCAGTGCACTGGCGCAGCGCTTTCACAGCAAAGCCAAGAAAATCATCCTGGCCGGCTCGTTGAAGAGCGGAACGAGCCGGCGCAAATCTCTCCTCTCTGGCCGCGAGATTGATGTCCTGTTCTGGACGGCAAAGGGCAAGACCGCCTGGGAAACTGCGGCGATCCTTGGCATCTCCCAGAAGAGCGTTGAACTCTATACGGAGAATGCGAAGACCAAGCTGCATGCAGTCAACCGGACCCATGCGGTCATGAAGGCTGTCATGTTGGGGGTCGTGGCCCTCAGTTGATGACAGGCTCGTGTCACGCTCGCCACCGCCGCATCGCGAAATCAGCTGATGAAATTCAGGACACGGCGATTCCCGAACCGAGCTTGTCGTCTTTGGCCTGACGCAATAGAGAGAAAGCCTGAGAATCTCGAAGATCGCAATCGAGTGCTCGATCTTCGAAGGGCTTAACGCCATCACGCGTCGACGACGATGCCTCGCCAATATTCCCTGCCTCTACTTTGCAGTCATTGCGCCGACGGCGACACGTCCCCTTGATTCTGCAAGCGCTTTTGGATTCAGCCAATGGAGAACTGGTGAAGTTTGGCGACACTGTTCGCATCCGGTGATGACCGCAGGTGGAGCGGGTCTAAGCTGTTCTTTGGGTTTATCAGAGCTGATCAGGCAACCTGGCGAGGCCGTCGGCGCGTCACGCTTGTGGATCGATGCCGTTGAACTCGGCGGTCTGGATCAGTACGTAGATGGCGGCGGAGCGGCGGCCGCCTTCGTCAAAACCGGCGAATTTCCAGTTCTTGCGGCCGACTGCAATGGCGCGCAGCACGCGTTCGGCGGCATTGTTGGACGTGCAGGGCCGGCCGTTCTCGAGGAAGCGGGTGAACACGTCCGGCGCGCTTGAGGCTGTCGTCGATCGCCCCGGCGGTCTCGCTCTTGCCGGAGAGCTTGCACGGCGCTCGTACAGGAATGCATGCAGCGCCTCGACAATGGGCGGCTGTGCTGGTGACGTAGGGCCGCGCGTTCCTGTGTTGGCAGGCAATTGATCTCGCGCTCGATCGCGAACAGTTCGTCGACCTTGGCGACGGCTTCAATCGCGATCGGCGCCTTCTTCAGCCGGGCGATCTCGAAGAACTTGCGCCTTGCAGGAGCCCGGCAGCCGACCTTGATGATCGGGCCCTGCTCGCGGGAGGGGTCGTAGAGTGCGAGAGGCCGCCATGGACAGCCGCCTACATCAGCCGGCTTAGCTGGTGATATGCACTTCGGGATGCACATCGGCACGATCGGACGCGTAGAAGAACATTGCGGCCGACGGCCCGCGCCCGTCGAACGGACGATCGTTGCGGACATCGGTCCACAGCGGCCCCGTACGCATCTTGCCCTTGGCAATTGTTGGCGAGCCCGGGCAGTTATAGAGGAGCATAAGTGCCGAATTCAATCGATTGTATTTCTTTCGCTCAAGTTCGCGCGAGGTGCGGGCCGGTCACGTCGAGGGTCCACATTGCGCGGCATGCCTTGATCGTGCCGCGTCCTTCGAGCCGGCTTCGCCAGAAGCCTAAAAGGCGCAACCCCGGCATGATCTGTATTCCTCGAACGGGAGCCGTTGTCACTCGCGGTCGGCGCGCTACACGAGGTGTTGCAGCCCAAGAATCTATTGTCACGCGTATCTAGTAAATATCCTAGATGTTCGCTCCCTCAGATTGAGAAAGAAAGCGGTAAGCCCAGCAGTACTATGCGCACCGCGCGGATCGCCTCATTACGGGGAAAGAGATGATCAAGGTCGTGGATTCGTCGAACTTTGAGTCTGAGTCGGACACGCTTAGAAAGTTTGCGGAGTTGAGGTATGAAGTCTTTGTAAGGCGCCTCGGATGGCAGTTGCCGCGAACGACGGAAGGCCGTGAGAACGACGAATATGATGCTGCGGACGCCATATATCTCACCATTGGCAACAAGAGCGGCAACGTCATCGCTGGAGCCAGGCTCCTCAATACGAAGAAGGCAAGTATCCTGACCGATCGCTTTCCTCACCTTGTCAATAAAGGCCACCGCCTGCCGAGGTCGGAGAAGATCTTTGAGGTAACCCGGTTTGCAATAGACAACCGTCGCGATCGTCTGGATAGACGAATCGACTTGAGAGCCGAGCTACTTTGGGGAATGCAGGCAGTGGCGCTCGGATTGGAGCTGCAAAAATTGGTTTCGATTTCTTATCTGCATCTTGAGCCCATGCTGCGCAAGTGCGGCTATCGGTTCCGCAGGCTCGGCGATGTCGTGATGATTGACGGAATTCCGACGGCGGCGCTGGAGCACGAAGTGGCGCCGGATATCATGCAGAGCTGCCGGCGTCTGTTGAAGAGAGAGCCGGGTCTCTCGACCAACTTTCTGATCTCTCGCGCATCGCGGGGGTCTGTGCCTCCCGCCGTCAGCATCGCGGGTTCGTCGCTCGGCGGGTAGCCCCGCTTGGGTCGGCCCGACGTTGCGGTACCAGCCGCCACCGGCGACGACTGACCGGCGGCTTGCCTCCGAGCTGCATCGCGTCAATTTCGGCAATCTGGACTCGGTAGGACGAATGCTTGATGACAGGCGGCTGTCTGCGATTTGACATCTGAGTGACGAGCCGAGTATTCGCGGCTGGGCTGACCTTGCCCCTCGGGCTTGATCCAGTTTGAAGTTCGTTCTGGCCCGCAATGAGGACCAGAGCATGAAGCGCAGCCGCTTTACGGAAGAGCAGATCATCGGGATTTTGAAGGAGCACGAGGCTGGCGTTCCGGTCGCCGATCTGTGCCGCAAGCATGGCGTGAGCGACGCCAGCATTTACAAGTGGAAAGCCAAGTTCGGCGGAATGGACGTCTCGGAGGCCAAGCGGCTGAAGACGCTGGAGGACGAGAACACACGGCTGAAGCGGCTGCTGGCGGACGCGATGCTGGACAATGCAGCCTTGAAGGACTTGCTGGGAAAGAAGTGGTGACGCCCGCGGCCAAGCGGAAAGCTGTCGCACATCTCGTAGGCGTTCACGGGATGAGCGAACGGCGGGCGTGTAAAGCCATCGGCTGTTGCCGCATGACGGTCAAATATCAGACGAGCCGGGTCGATGATGCCGGGCTGCGGCAGCGCATGAGGGCGATCGCCCACGAGCGCCGCCGCTTCGGCTATCGTCGCCTGCACGTCCTGCTCAAGCGGGAGGGCTACCTGGTCAACCACAAGAAGCTGTTCCGGCTGTACCGGGAGGAACGGCTCACGGTGCGCCGCAGAGGTGGCCGCAAGCGCGCTATCGGGACGCGAGCGCCGATGACGGTGCCAGTGCTCCCGAATGATCGCTGGTCGCTCGACTTCGTGTCGGATCAGATGACCGATGGCCGGCGCTTCCGCATCCTGACCGTGGTCGACGACTGCACCCGCGAGTGCCTGGCGCTGGTGGCCGACACCTCACTCTCGGGCGCCCGGGTCGCTCGGGAGCTGGACCGGCTGGTCGCCGAGCGCGGCAAGCCCAAAATGGTGGTGAGCGACAACGGCAGCGAACTCACGAGCAATGCCATCCTGACATGGACCGATCAGAGCCGTGTCGCATGGCACTACATCGCGCCGGGCAAGCCCATGCAGAACGCCTTTATCGAGAGCTTCAACGGCCGCCTGCGGGATGAACTGCTGAATGAGACCCTGTTCACCTCGCTCGCCCAGGCCCGCGTCGTGCTCCGATGTTGGCGGACCGACTATAACAACGCTCGGCCGCACTCCCAGCTCGGATGGAAGACGCCATCCGAGTTCGCCGCCACCTGCAATCCGCGTCGGGATCTGGCGCTGCGCTATGTCGAGAGCTCCGCGCCAGCTCCCGCCGCTACGACCGCCCGAATGGGCACATCCTGACGTGCCCCCGCCAAATTAGGCCAGTTTGAACTGGAATTTTCCACTTATGATCCCACCCGGGACAGAGGAGAGTTCCATGAAGGCATCGAAGTTTTCGGAGGCTCAGATCGCATTTGTTCTGAAGCAGGCTGAGGACGGTACGGCGGTTGCGGAGGTTTGCCGCAAGGCCGGGATCAGCCAGGCGACGTATTTCAATTGGAAGAAGAAGTATGCCGGTCTGATGCCATCGGAGATGAAGCGGCTGCGCCAACTCGAGGAGGAGAACGCCAAGCTCAAGCGGATCGTTGCGGACTTGTCGCTCGACAAGGCCATGCTGCAGGATGTGCTCTCAAAAAAGCTCTGAAGCCTGGCCGCAAGCGGGAGCTTGTCGACAAGGTGCGGAGCGACTGGAAGGTCTCGATCAGGCGGGCCTGTTCGACGCTTCGGATCGATCGCGCACTGTACGTCTACAAGTCGAAGCGCGGCGACCAGGCCGCCCTTAAAAATCGGATCAAGGACGTCTGCCAGACGCGGGTGAGATACGGATATCGCCGGGTCCATGTCCTGCTGCAACGTGACGGTTGGGCCGTCAACGTTAAGCGCGTCTATCGTCTCTACAGGGAATTAGGCCTGCAATTGCGCAATAAAACGCCGAGACGTCGCGTCAAGGCCAAGCTGCGCGAGGATCGTACCGACGCATCTCAGATCAATGAGACTTGGGCGATGGATTTCGTTCACGATCAGCTCGCTACCGGCCGCAAGATCCGGGTTCTTACGATCGTCGATACCTTCAGTCGCTTCTCACCAGCCGTCGATCCGCGCTTCAGCTATCGAGGCGAGGATGTCGTGCTGACTTTGGAACGCGTCTGCAAGGCCGTCGGCTACCCCAAGACTATTCGCGTCGATCAGGGGTCGGAGTTCATCTCCCGCGATCTCGACATCTGGGCTTACCAGAAGAATGTCATTCTCGACTTCTCCAGGCCAGGCAAGCCGACCGACAACAGCTTCATCGAATCCTTCAATGGCAAGTTCCGAAACGAGTGCCTGAACACGCACTGGTTCCTGAGCCTTGACGATGCCCGGCAGAAAATGGAGGATTGGCGTAGAGACTACAATGAGGTCCGGCCACATAGCGCGATCGGCAACAAGGCGCCGATTTCGCTGTTGAATGGCTCATCGGCGCCCCCGCCGGCATGAGCCTAACCCCGGAAAATTCCAGCCTCAGTTGGCCTAGTTTCGGGGAGCACTTCAATCCAACCGCCCGAACGAACTCAGGCCTGGATAAAACTTGGGGGCAAGGTCACCGCCTATGGCACCGAATTTGATCTCCTGAAAAAAACGCGGAGGACGCCGCGCGAGTAACCGTCCACTCCCGCGTTGGCGCGACTCGACGCGTTTGCCCCGCTATATGGCTGCTCGCCACAGCAACTGCCATGCTGATGTGATTTCCCAGGTGGTAGGGCTTCCATTGCTTCTGATCGATGTGGCACGTGATCATTGTCGTTGTCGCAAATCGTCGTCGACGTGGCTCTCTGCGCACAGAGTAGGTGGCCATAGCACGATGCGAGTCCTCCGTGATCTTGCTGTCAACCGAAGCGTCGTCGCCGAAATACTATAGGAAAAGTCCCTGTTGTTGATCGGTATTCGTATGCTCACAATGACGGCGGTTAGAGGAGGCGCGTTTCGAACGCTTCGCGACCGAGGTCTGCATGGCGATGAATGCGTTCTGCGGGATCTCCAATTGAGCCGTAGGTCAGCGATGGTTGCCGATGGTCGAGTGTGGCCAAGGGTTGTTCGTATACGTACCGGACTAGTCGCGCAGTGAAGTGTGCGGCAAGGGACGTAGCTAGGAGGGGGCATCATGAATATGGTCGGTTATCTGGCATCCGTGGAATCGAACGCACGAACCTACGCGGCAACGTTTCGGCGCACGTTCGTGTCTGGTCGCGGCATTCGTGTGCGCGACTCGGAAGGTAACGAGTACTTGGATTGCCTGGCCTGTGCCGGTGCGCTGCCGCTGGGTCATAATCATCCCGAGATCAGAGAGGCGGTATTGGACTTCGTCAAGTCCGATCAGATCGAACAAGGACTCGATCTCACCACGCCGGCCAAGGCGGAATTCGTCCAGGAGCTGTTTTCCCACCTACCGGTCGGCTTCAGAGAGCGGGCGAAGATCCATTTCTGTGGGCCGACGGGATCCGACGGCGTTGAAGCTGCGATGAAGTTGATGAAGGTCTACACCAAGCGTACGACGGTTCTCGCTTTCCAGGGGGCGTACCATGGCATGACCAAAGGCGCCCTTGGGGCGATGGGGAATCTTACGCCGAAGTCCGGCATCGGCCTCGTTCCTGGCGACGTGCACTTCTTGCCTTATCCCTACCGGTTCCGGTGTCCCTTCGGGACGAATGGCGATGATACGGATCGATTGTCGATCAACTACATTCGCCACGTTCTGACCGACCCGGAGGGAGGAGTTTCTCGGCCCGCGGCGTTGTTGGTGGAGGCCGTTCAGGGGGAAGGCGGATGTATTCCAGCTTCCGAAAACTGGCTGCGTGCCATCAGGCAACTGACGCTCGAACATGACGTGCCCCTGATCATCGACGAAGTGCAAACCGGCCTTGGACGGACAGGGATGATGTTCGCATTCGAACGGGCCGGGATCGTTCCCGATGCGATTGTATTGTCCAAGGCAGTTGGAGGAGGGTATCCGCTCTCCGTGGTCGTATATGACCGCAAGTTTGACGTATGGTCTGCAGGAATGCATGCGGGGACATTCCGGGGCAATCAGGTCGGGATGGTCGCCGGGCGCGCGGCTATGCGCGTCATCGCAAGAGACCGCCTGTCGCAGAATGCCGCGCGCGTCGGCGAAATCCTGAAAGATGGGCTGTCTCGGATTGCGCGTCGCTTCGAATTCCTCGGCGAGGTGAGGGGCCACGGCCTGATGCTCGGCGTGGAGATAGTGCGTCCCGACGGTGACGCGAATGCTGGGCACGCAGATGGCGCCACGGCCAGGATGATCAAGCTCGGCTGCTTCAGGAATGGCGTGATCGTTGAAACTGGAGGACGACACGGTGCCGTGTTGCGGTTCTTGCCCCCGTTGATTGCGACCCAGGCAGACGTCGAGGAAATTCTGGAGCGGTTCGAGCGAGCCGTGACCGAATGCCAGCCCAATGCGGTCCGGGAGCTCGTTGCGCTCTCGTGAGGTCGATGTCAGGGCCGCCGCAGTGTGCTGCGGAGCTTTTGACGTTTTCAACTGTTAGGGTGGCGGAGCTTGCCCGTGAAGTCGAATTCGCTCATTCCAGCGATGCTTGGAGCGCTCGTCTATTTCCAACCCATCGGGAAGATCGATGGCGCCGAAGCGGATGCGGGCAAGGAACGCACGCAAGCGCTCGTTACGGTGAGCGCGGTTCGGTACGCAGCGTTCACTGGCTCCATGACGCTGACAGGGTCCCTTGTCGCACGCGAGGAAGTCCTCGTAGGACCCGAGATCGAGGGACTGAGGATCGTCGAAGTGCGCGCGGAGGAGGGTGAGTTCGTCAAGCGCGGCCAGGCGTTGGCTCGCTTGTCGCGTGATAAGCTCGATGCCCAGCTGGATCAAAATCGCGCCAATCTGGCGCGGTCGGATGCTCTGATCGAGCAGGCGAAGATGCTCATCGCCGAAATGCAGGCCGTTGATAATCAGGCCACAGCGGATTTCGAACGAACTGAGCGCCTACGTGAGAGCGGAGCCGCATCGGCGTCGACGTTCGATCAGCGTCAAGCCACTGCGCGTTCTTCGAGAGCGAAGGTTGCGTCCGCAAGAAGTGGGTTGCTGGCAGCCGAGGCTGAGCAGGGCGCACTCCTTGCTCAGCGGCGGGAGTTGGAACTGCAACTCGCTCACACGGAGATCAGTTCGCCGTCGGATGGTCTGGTGAGCCGCCGTTCTGCGCGAGTCGGTGCGCTGGCGTCGGGAGCGGGCGAGCCCCTGTTTCGAATAGCAACGAATGGTGAAGTTGAACTCGAGGCGGAAGCTCTGGCGGAGCGGCTCCCCGAACTGGCGACGGGAATGCCGGTACGGGTCGAGATCCCTGGTGCTGGGCTGCGGCTTGGCACGATCCGATTGATATCCACCGAGGTGGAGAAGAATACGAGGCTGGGCCACGTCCGCATCTTTCTTGGTGCTGATCCGGCACTTCATATCGGCAGCTTTGGGCGCGGCGTCGTTGAGATCTGGGCCAAGAGAGTGTTGGCCGTACCGGCCAGCGCGGTGCTCTACGGCAAAGATGGTCCTGTGGTGCAGGTGGTCAAGGACGCGACGGTGCGAACGAGAGCCGTGCATCCCGGGCTGCTGTCGGGCGGCATGCTTGAGATCCGCGCTGGTCTGACAGAAGGCGAACTGGTGGTCGTGCGTGCGGGGGCGTTTCTGCACGACGGAGAATCGATCCGGATGGTCGTCGTCGAGGATCGCAGCACGCCGCATGGAGGCGTTCTCGACTAAGGAAAACGTGGTGCTTCTTGAGGTCGCTCGTGTTGCGAGTCGATGTCGTGCGTGTCCACGACACTTGATCCATACCGAGACGATCGGTGGGTCGCGAGACGAGGTACTTGCGGCGCAGGCGTAGTCTGAATGCGTGTTTTGAAGACAAGTAATGCCGGATTGCAGGGCAGGGCTGTTTGGGGGGACCATGTCAGTATCAGCGAGTGTGGAAAGATACGAAGACGAGGTGGGCTTTGTCGACGGGCGATATTGCTCCGGCGTCTGGACCCAGCTGTCGGCCATTCAGCGCAGCTTCTGGTTTCTCTATCGCCTCCAGCCGGAGTTGCAGGGGACGTATAATTCAGGCTTTGCGGCGCGGCTGCTGGGAGAGTTCGATCTGGATCGGCTGCGCCGAGCCGTCGATCTGCTTGCCTCACGTCATCCGATGTTGCGGGCGCGCTTTCGCCAGGTTGATGGTGAGCCGGAGCAGACGATACAGGCTGACGTGAATGCGCCGATCGATGTAAGCAATGTCGGGGGACTGTCACGCGCAGAGCTTGAGCGTCGTGTGACGGCGGACTGGTCACGGCCCTTCAATGCAGCGATCGCGCCACTGTTCCGTGTTCATGTCTATCGCGTGAGCGCCACGGAGAGCGTGTTTCAGCTGGTCTTCGATCATCTGATCGCCGACGGCTGGTCGTTTTGGCGACTCATTGAAGAGTTGGGTGCAATTCTTCACGACCTCGATGTGGAGCAGGTGACGGCACCGGGAGCGTTAATGTCCTCGCCTCGCTACGAGGCCAACTATTTGGATTACGTCGCAGAGCAGCGCGCGTGGCTCCACGGCCCTGACGGCATGAAGCAGTTTGCCTTCTGGCGAAAGACTCTGGCGGAAGACTATCCGGCGCTCAGCCTGCCCACGGATTTCCCCCGCGGGGCCTGCGTTGAGCCGCAGTCGGGACGTCGTTCATTTCAGTGCGCCGGCTGGCTTGACGGCGCGGTTGCGTGCGTTCTCCGTCACTCAGAAGACGTCCCTCTATGCTGTGCTGCTGTCCGGATATTTTCTGCTGCTGCATCGGCTGAGTGGGCAGGATCGGGTTGCTGTTGGATCCCCGCTTCCGGCGCGAGGCGGAAGGAAGTGGGCAGATGTGGCCGGCACATTCATCAATCAAGTGGTGTTGCGAGCCGAATTCGGGCCCGGCCTGACGATCGAGGGGTTGCTTCGCGCAGTCCGTGGGACTGCGCGTCGCGCCATGGCGAACCAATACTTTCCGCTGTCCGAGTTGGTGGAGCGACTCAACCCGTCGCGCGAGCTCGGCCGGCAGCCGTTTTTCCAGACGCTTTTCGTTCTGCAGAATGCGCGCGGTGCTTCCGACGCGCTTGCTGTCATTGCGAGCGACGAGGATACGGCTCCGGTGCCCTGGGGAGGGATGGAAATCGCGCGGTTCTGGCGTTGTCCGACGGCGGGAGGCGCGGCGCTCGACACCATCTTGGAGATAGCCGATGTCGGCGAGACGCTGTCGGGCTATTTCGAGTACGATGCGACGTTGTTTTCGCGGGACACGATCGAGCGCTGGGCAGCATTCTGGGTCAGATTGCTGGAAGGGATCGTCGCGGATCAGAGCCAGTTGGTCGATCACCTCCCTCTGCTGGACGCTGCCGAGCGTGCGCGCGTGCTGGAGGAGTGGAACGCGACGGCGGCGGCCTATCCGCATGACCAGTGCGTGCACGAGCTGTTCGAGGCGCAGGTGGAGAGGACGCCGGAAGCGATCGCGGTGGTGCATGAAGGGCGGAGGCTGAGCTACGCGGAGCTGAACGCGCAGGCCAACCGGCTGGCGCATCATCTGCGCGAGCGCGGCGTGAAGCCCGACGATCGGATCGCGATCTGCGCCGAGCGCGGGCTGGAGATGGTGGTGGGTCTGCTGGCGATCCTCAAGTCCGGTGGAGCCTATGTGCCGCTCGATCCTGGCTATCCGCCGGACCGGCTGGCCTTCATGCTGGAGGACAGTGCGCCGGTTGCGCTGCTGACCCAGGGGCACCTTGCAGCGGCGCTGCCGGCCGGTGCGGCGGGGCTGCCGGTGATTGCGCTCGATGCCGATGCGGCGCGATGGGCGGAGCAGTCTGCGCGCAACCCCGATCGCGATCGCATCGGCCTGCAGCCGGGCCATCTCGCCTATGTGATCTATACGTCGGGGTCGACCGGCAGACCCAAGGGGGTGATGATCGAGCACCGCAGTCTGTGCAACTACGCGTTGGACGCGGCGAAGCTGTTCGGACTCGACGCTTGCGATGTCGTCCTGCAGCAGAACTCCCTCAACTTCGATCTCTCGATCGAGGAGATGTTTCCCGCGCTGGTGTCGGGCGCTACGCTATTGCCTTGGTCCGGTGTTTTCGGTGACATGGAGACAGCGCGCAGCTCCACCACGCGTCCGAATGTGGTGCACCTGACTGCCGCGCACTGGCATAGCCTGGTTGGCGGCTGGGAACGTTCGCCGGATCTGGCGCGCGACCAGCTTTGCGATGTACGCCTGATCAACGTGACCGGCGATGCGCTCTCGGCGCAGAAACTGCAGCTCTGGGAGGAGGTGAAGCCTCCCCATGTCCGATTGGTGAATACCTACGGGCCGACCGAGACGACGGTGTCGTGCACGGCATCATCCACGCCTTATGATCCAGGTACAGGACAGATCACGATCGGCAAGCCGCTGGCGAACACGCAGATCTACATTCTGGACGGCCATGGCGCGCCGTCGCCGATCGGGGTGGCGGGTGAGATCCATATCGGCGGCGCAGGTGTGGCGCGGGGCTATCTGAACCGTCCGGAGCTGACGGCGGAGCGGTTCGTGCCGGATCCGTTCTGCGGGACAGCCGGGGGGCGGATGTACCGGACCGGCGATCTGGGGCGCTGGCGGGCGGACGGGACGATCGAGTTCCTGGGGCGCAACGACTTCCAGGTGAAGGTGCGCGGCTTCCGGATCGAGCTTGGGGAGATCGAGGCGCGGCTGTGCGCGCATGATGGGGTCCGCGAGGCGGTGGTGATCGCGCGGGAGGATGGTCCCGGGGACAAGCGGCTGGTGGCCTATTATGTCGGGGATGACGGGCTCGGAGCGGAGCAGCTGCGTGCGCATCTGCAGAGCGGCCTGCCGGACTACATGGTGCCTGCGGCCTATGTGCGGCTGGAGCGGCTGCCGCTGACGCCGAACGGCAAGCTGGACCGCAAGGGACTGCCGGCGCCGGAGGGAGAGGCCTGTGCGGCGCGGGCCTACGAAGCGCCGCAGGGTGCGACCGAGGTGCGGCTGGCTGGGATCTGGGCGGAGCTGCTCGGGGTGGAGCGTGTCGGCCGGCACGACAACTTCTTCGAGCTCGGCGGCCACTCGCTGCTGGCGGTGACGCTGATCGAACGGATCCGGCGTGCCGGGCTCGAGGCGGATATCCGCACGCTGTTCGCGACGCCGAGCCTGGCCGCCCTTGCAGCTGTTGCGGTGGGGAGCGGCGATGCGGCGGTGCTGGAGCCGGCCAATCTGATCCCGGCGGGATGCGAGCGGATCACGCCGGAGATGCTGCCGCTGGTGAGGCTGAGCGCTGACGAGATCGCGCATGTGGCGGCTGCGGTGCCCGGAGGCTGCGTCAACATCCAGGACATCTATCCGCTTGCGCCGCTTCAGGAAGGCATTCTGTTCCACCACCTGATGGGGGGATCGGGAGACGCCTATCTGCTGACGAGCTTGTTGTCGTTCGACGGCCGTGCCCGGCTGGACGGCTTCGTGTCGGCGCTGAATGCGGTGATCGCGCGGCACGACATCCTGCGCACGGCGGTGCTTTGGGAAGGCTTGCCGGAGCCGGTGCAGGTCGTGTGGCGGCAGGCGGCCGTGGCGGTCGAGGAGGTTGAGCTGGATCCTGCGGCCGGGGAGGCGTCGTCGCAGCTGCAGGCGCGCTTCGATCCGCGGCACTGCCGTCTGGATGTGCGGCAGGCACCGCTGCTGCGGGCCATCGTGGCGCGCGATCCGCGCAGCGGGCATTGGCTGCTGCAGCTGCTGTTTCATCATTTGGCCGGGGATAACAGTGCTCTTGCGATCATGCTGGACGAGATCGAGGCGCATGTCGCGGGGGAGAGCGCGCGGCTGCCGGCGCCGGTGCCGTTCCGCCGGTTCGTGGCGCAGGCGCGGCTGGGGGTGAGCGCGGCGGAGCACGAGGCGTTCTTCCGGAGGATGCTGGGCGACATCGAGGAGCCGACGGCGCCATTCGGACTGGCGGATGTGCAGGGCGACGGCTCTGGGATTGCGGAGGTGCGTCAGGAGCTTCCGGCGGAGCTGTCGCGGCGGTTGCGGGGATGCGCGCGGGCGCTGGGTGTGAGTGCGGCGAGCCTGTTCCACCTTGCCTGGGGGCAGGTGCTGGCGCGCAGCTGCGGCCGTGGCGACGTGGTGTTCGGGACGGTGCTGTTCGGCCGGATGCAGGGCGGAGAGGGGTCGGACCGGACGCTGGGGATGTTCATCAACACGCTGCCGCTGCGGCTCCGGATCGACGATGCGGGGGCTGCGGATGCGGTACGTGCGGTGCAGGGCCTGCTGGCGGAGCTGCTGCGTCACGAGCATGCGCCGCTGGCGCTGGCGCAGCGCTGCAGCGGGGTGCCGGCTCCGGCGCCGTTGTTCTCGTCGCTGCTGAACTACCGGCACAGTGCGGACGGCGACGTGCAGGATCGCGTGGCGTGGGAGGGGGTCGAGATCCTGCACGCGGAGGAGCGGACCAACTATCCGCTGTCGTTGTCGGTGGACGATCTCGGCGATGGCTTCGCGCTGACGGCGCAGGTGCAGCATGCGGTGGCGCCGGAGCGTGTCTGCGCGTTCATGGTGACGGCGCTGTCGGGACTGGCCGCTGCGCTGGAAGGCGCGCCGGCGACGGCGGTGCGGCGGATCGACGTGCTGCCTGCGGCGGAGCGTGCGCGCGTGCTGGAGGAGTGGAACGCGACGGCGGCGGCCTATCCGCATGACCAGTGCGTGCACGAGCTGTTCGAGGCGCAGGTGGAGAGGACGCCGGAAGCGATCGCGGTGGTGCATGAAGGGCGGAGGCTGAGCTACGCGGAGCTGAACGCGCAGGCCAACCGGCTGGCGCATCATCTGCGCGAGCGCGGTGTGAAGCCCGACGATCGGATAGCGATCCTGCTCGAACGCTCGATCGAACTGATAGTTGCGGAGCTTGCAGCGCTCAAATGCGGTGCGGCTTATGTGCCGCTCGATCCGGAGGCGCCTGCAGAGCGGCTGACCTTCATGTTCGGCGATTGTGAGGCGTCGATCGCGCTGACGGCGCGAGGCCGTGCCGTGCCGGAAGAGCTGGCGGCGCGCCGCGTCGATGTCGAGGATGCGCTGCAGTGCGGCGGGGTTGCCGCCAATCCCGGCCTGGGGCGGGACAGCGGCAGCGAAGCCTATGTGATGTATACGTCGGGATCTACGGGGGTGCCCAAGGGGGTCGTGATTCCGCATCGGGCGATCGGCCGGCTGGTGCTGAACAACGGCTATGCGGAGTTCACGGCGTCCGATCGCGTGGCGTTCGCCGCCAATCCCGCCTTCGACGCCACGACCATGGAGGTATGGGGACCGCTGCTCAATGGCGGATGCATCGTCGTGATCGATCAGGCCGTCGTGCTGGAGCCGGAGCGGCTGGCGAATGTCCTGTCGCGGGACGGGGTCACGGTGCTCTGGCTCACAGCCGGTCTGTTCCACCACTATGCAAGCACGCTGGGACGCGTGTTCAGTCGCTTGCGCTATCTGCTGGTCGGGGGAGACGTGCTGGATCCTCGGATCATCAGCCGAGTGTTGCGCCAATCGCCTCCGCAGCATCTGTTGAACGGCTACGGACCGACCGAGACGACGACCTTTGCCATCACGCATGAGATCGACAGAGTGGGCGAAGGCGAGAGCAGCATTCCGCTGGGCCGCCCGATTGCGAACACGCAGATCTACATTCTGGACGGCCATGGCGCGCCGTCGCCGATCGGGGTGGCGGGTGAGATCCATATCGGCGGCGCAGGTGTGGCGCGGGGCTATCTGAACCGTCCGGAGCTGACGGCGGAGCGGTTCGTGCCGGATCCGTTCTGCGGGACGGCCGGGGCGCGGATGTACCGGACCGGCGATCTGGGGCGCTGGCGGGCGGACGGGACGATCGAGTTCCTGGGGCGCAACGACTTCCAGGTGAAGGTGCGCGGCTTCCGGATCGAGCTTGGGGAGATCGAGGCGCGGCTGTGCGCGCATGATGGGGTCCGCGAGGCGGTGGTGATCGCGCGGGAGGATGGTCCCGGGGACAAGCGGCTGGTGGCCTATTATGTCGGGGATGACGGGCTCGGAGCGGAGCAGCTGCGCGGGCATCTGCAGAGCGGCCTGCCGGACTACATGGTGCCTGCGGCCTATGTGCGGCTGGAGCGGCTGCCGCTGACGCCGAACGGCAAGCTGGACCGCAAGGGACTGCCGGCGCCGGAGGGAGAGGCCTATGCGGCGCGGGCCTACGAAGCGCCGCAGGGTGCGACCGAGGTGCGGCTGGCTGGGATCTGGGCGGAGCTGCTCGGGGTGGAGCGTGTCGGCCGGCACGACAACTTCTTCGAGCTCGGCGGCCACTCGCTGCTGGCGGTGACGCTGATCGAACGGATCCGGCGTGCCGGGCTCGAGGCGGATATCCGCACGCTGTTCGCGACGCCGAGCCTGGCCGCCCTTGCAGCTGTTGCGGTGGGGAGCGGCGATGCGGCGGTGCTGGAGCCGGCCAATCTGATCCCGGCGGGATGCGAGCGGATCACGCCGGAGATGCTGCCGCTGGTGAGGCTGAGCGCTGACGAGATCGCGCATGTGGCGGCTGCGGTGCCCGGAGGCTGCGTCAACATCCAGGACATCTATCCGCTTGCGCCGCTTCAGGAAGGCATTCTGTTCCACCACCTGATGGGGGGATCGGGAGGACGCCTATCTGCTGACGAGCTTGTTGTCGTTCGACGGCCGTGCCCGGCTGGACGGTTTCGTGTCGGCGCTGAATGCGGTGATCGCGCGGCACGACATCCTGCGCACGGCGGTGCTTTGGGAAGGCTTGCCGGAGCCGGTGCAGGTCGTGTGGCGGCAGGCGGCCGTGGCGGTCGAGGAGGTTGAGCTGGATCCTGCGGCCGGGGAGGCGTCGTCGCAGCTGCAGGCGCGCTTCGATCCGCGGCACTGCCGTCTGGATGTGCGGCAGGCACCGCTGCTGCGGGCCATCGTGGCGCGCGATCCGCGCAGCGGGCATTGGCTGCTGCAGCTGCTGCTGCATCACCTGGCGATCGACCATACGACGCTGGCAATCGTGCTGGACGAGATCGAGGCGCATGTCGCGGGGGAGAGCGCGCGGCTGCCGGCGCCGGTGCCGTTCCGCCGGTTCGTGGCGCAGGCGCGGCTGGGGGTGAGCGCGGCGGAGCACGAGGCGTTCTTCCGGAGGATGCTGGGCGACATCGAGGAGCCGACGGCGCCATTCGGACTGGCGGATGTGCAGGGCGACGGCTCTGGGATTGCGGAGGTGCGTCAGGAGCTTCCGGCGGAGCTGTCGCGGCGGTTGCGGGGATGCGCGCGGGCGCTGGGTGTGAGTGCGGCGAGCCTGTTCCACCTTGCCTGGGGGCAGGTGCTGGCGCGCAGCTGCGGCCGTGGCGACGTGGTGTTCGGGACGGTGCTGTTCGGCCGGATGCAGGGCGGAGAGGGGTCGGACCGGACGCTGGGGATGTTCATCAACACGCTGCCGCTGCGGCTCCGGATCGACGATGCGGGGGCTGCGGATGCGGTGCGTGCGGTGCAGGGCCTGCTGGCGGAGCTGCTGCGTCACGAGCATGCGCCGCTGGCGCTGGCGCAGCGCTGCAGCGGGGTGCCGGCTCCGGCGCCGCTGTTCTCGTCGCTGCTGAACTACCGGCACAGTGCGGACGGCGACGTGCAGGATCGCGTGGCGTGGGAGGGGGTCGAGATCCTGCACGCGGAGGAGCGGACCAACTATCCGCTGTCGTTGTCGGTGGACGATCTCGGCGATGGCTTCGCGCTGACGGCGCAGGTGCAGCATGCGGTGGCGCCGGAGCGTGTCTGCGCGTTCATGGTGACGGCGCTGTCGGGACTGGCCGCTGCGCTGGAAGGCGCGCCGGCGACGGCGGTGCGGCGGATCGACGTGCTGCCTGCGGCGGAGCGTGCGCGCGTGCTGGAGGAGTGGAACGCGACGGCGGCGGCCTATCCGCATGACCAGTGCGTGCACGAGCTGTTCGAGGCGCAGGTGGAGAGGACGCCGGAAGCGATCGCGGTGGTGCATGAAGGGCGGAGGCTGAGCTACGCGGAGCTGAACGCGCAGGCCAACCGGCTGGCGCATCATCTGCGCGAGCGCGGTGTGAAGCCCGACGATCGGATAGCGATCCTGCTCGAACGCTCGATCGAACTGATAGTTGCGGAGCTTGCAGCGCTCAAATGCGGTGCGGCTTATGTGCCGCTCGATCCGGAGGCGCCTGCAGAGCGGCTGACCTTCATGTTCGGCGATTGTGAGGCGTCGATCGCGCTGACGGCGCGAGGCCGTGCCGTGCCGGAAGAGCTGGCGGCGCGCCGCGTCGATGTCGAGGATGCGCTGCAGTGCGGCGGGGTTGCCGCCAATCCCGGCCTGGGGCGGGACAGCGGCAGCGAAGCCTATGTGATGTATACGTCGGGATCTACGGGGGTGCCCAAGGGGGTCGTGATTCCGCATCGGGCGATCGGCCGGCTGGTGCTGAACAACGGCTATGCGGAGTTCACGGCGTCCGATCGCGTGGCGTTCGCCGCCAATCCCGCCTTCGACGCCACGACCATGGAGGTATGGGGACCGCTGCTCAATGGCGGATGCATCGTCGTGATCGATCAGGCCGTCGTGCTGGAGCCGGTCAAGCTGTCTCGGGCGTTCCAGCAACATCGTGTCACGACTTTCTTCGTCACCACCGCGCTGTTCAACCAATACGCCATCGCCTGTCCCGAGCTCTTTGCAGGGCTGCGGTTTCTCCTCACTGGAGGTGAAAGGGCTGATCCGTCGTGCTTCCGAAGGGCTCTCAGCGACGGCCCACCTCGGCATCTCATCCATTGCTACGGACCGACCGAGACGACGACTTTTGCCATCACGCATGAGATCGACAGAGTGGGCGAAGGCGAGAGCAGCATTCCGCTGGGCCGCCCGATTGCGAACACGCAGATCTACATTCTGGACGGCCATGGCGCGCCGTCGCCGATCGGGGTGGCGGGTGAGATCCATATCGGCGGCGCAGGTGTGGCGCGGGGCTATCTGAACCGTCCGGAGCTGACGGCGGAGCGGTTCGTGCCGGATCCGTTCTGCGGGACGGCCGGGGCGCGGATGTACCGGACCGGCGATCTGGGGCGCTGGCGGGCGGACGGGACGATCGAGTTCCTGGGGCGCAACGACTTCCAGGTGAAGGTGCGCGGCTTCCGGATCGAGCTTGGGGAGATCGAGGCGCAGCTGTGCGCGCATGATGGGGTCCGCGAGGCGGTGGTGATCGCGCGGGAGGATGGTCCCGGGGACAAGCGGCTGGTGGCCTACTATGTCGGGGATGACGGGCTCGGAGCGGAGCAACTGCGTGCGCATCTGCAGAGTGGCCTGCCGGACTACATGGTGCCTGCGGCCTATGTGCGGCTGGAGCGGCTGCCGCTGACGCCGAACGGCAAGCTGGACCGCAAGGGACTGCCGGCGCCGGAGGGAGAGGCCTATGCGGCGCGGGCCTACGAAGCGCCGCAGGGCGCGACCGAGGTGCGGCTGGCTGGGATCTGGGCGGAGCTGCTCGGGGTGGAGCGTGTCGGCCGGCACGACAACTTCTTCGAGCTCGGCGGCCACTCGCTGCTGGCGGTGCAGGCGGTGTCACGTCTCGAGAAGGAGTTTTCAGTGGAAGTGTCCGTGTCGGAGCTTTTTGCAAGATCCGACATTTGTGCTTTGGCCGACATCATCATTGAACGTGAGCTTGCGCAGTTCGACCCCGATGATCTGCGTGCTCTCCTTGCTTCCAACGAGCTTTGACCAATCAGGTGTCTTCATGCTGGATCATCCGAAGATTGACGACGTTCGCGTCGAACGTGAGCGTCTGCTGCAATTAGCGCGAAGCAAAGGGCTTGAGCGTAAGACTGAGGTCAGCTCGCCGACGATCAAATCGGTCGAACGTGGAGCAGGCGAAATACCGTTGTCGTTTGCGCAGCAGCGGTTGTGGTTTCTCTCTCGCTTCCCGGGAGCGAGCCAAGCCTATCATATCGCCTGCGGTCTGCGGCTGAGTGGCGTGCTCGATCGTGCTGCCTTGGCCAGGGCGCTCGACCGGATCGTGGAGCGTCACGAAGCCTTGCGTACCGCATTTCCTCAGCTTGGCGGCGAGCCGGTGCAGCATATCGCACCGGGAAATGTTGGGTTTGCTTTAATCGATCACGACTTGCGCGACCATGCGGAGCCGGAAGCTGAGCTGATGCGTCTGGCCGCCGAGGAGGTGACGTCGCCTTTCGACATAGAGCATGGTCCGCTGATCCGTGGGCGGCTCGTGCGTATGGCAACCGACGATCATGTCCTGCTGGTGACCATGCATCACATCGTGTCCGACGGCTGGTCAATGGGGATTTTGACTGCTGAGCTCAGCACACTGTATGGCGCCTACTCTCGCGGTATGGACGATCCGCTGCCGCCGTTGAGCATCCAGTACGGAGACTACGCTAGTTGGCAGCGACGCTGGCTGAAAGGCGAAGTGCTGGTTCGTCAAAGCGGCTACTGGAAGCGCTCGCTTTCTGGCGCTCCCGTGCTGCTGGAACTTCCTTGGGACCGGCCGCGCCCGATGGTGCAGGACTATGCCGGCGCGATGATCCCCGTGCGGCTCGATGCAGGGCTGACGAGCGCGCTCAAGACCTTGAGCTGGCGTCACGGCATGACGCTGTACATGACGCTGCTGACAGGCTGGGCGATTCTGTTGTCGAGGCTGTCGGGACAGCAGGAGGTGATGATCGGAAGCCCCACCGCAAACCGAAGACGTGCGGAGGTCGAAGCTCTCATCGGATTTTTCGTTAATACGCTCGCTTTGCGGATCGATCTTTCTGATTCACCGTCCGTCGCGGAACTGCTGACGCGCGTGAAGACGCAGGTGCTGATGGCACAGGAGAATCAGGATCTTCCGTTCGAGCAGGTGGTCGAACTGGTAAAGCCTCCGCGCAGCCTGAGCTACTCACCGCTATTTCAGGCGGCGCTGACTTGGGAGAATACCCCTAAGGGGCGTCTGGATCTGGGTGGCCTCCGTTTGAGCCCCATGCAGATGCCGCGTTCGACCGCACAGTTCGATCTGCTGCTGGTGCTTGCGGAGGAGGATGTAGGAGAGGTCGCCGGTGGTCTGGAATACGCCGTGGCGCTGTTTGATCCGGAGACGGTCGAACGCTGGCTTGGCTACTGGGTGCGCGTGCTTGAGGGCATGGTCGCAGACGACAGGCGGTCGGTGAGTCGGATCCCATTGCTGGACGAGGCCGAGCGTCATCAGGTCCTGGTAGAGTGGAATCCTACGGCGGCGGCCTATCCGCATGACCAGTGCGTGCACGAGCTGTTCGAGGCGCAGGTGGAGAGGACGCCGGAAGCGATCGCGGTGGTGCATGAAGGGCGGAGGCTGAGCTACGCGGAGCTGAACGCGCAGGCCAACCGGCTGGCGCATCATCTGCGCGAGCGCGGCGTGAAGCCCGACGATCGGATCGCGATCTGCGCCGAGCGCGGGCTGGAGATGGTGGTGGCTCTGCTGGCGATCCTCAAGTCCGGTGGAGCCTATGTGCCGCTCGATCCTGCCTATCCGCCGGACCGGCTGGCCTTCATGCTGGAGGACAGTGCGCCGGTTGCGCTGCTGACCCAGGGACACCTTGCAGCGGCGCTGCCGGCCGATGCGGCGGGGTTGCCGGTGATTGCGCTCGATACCGATGCTGCGCAATGGGCGGGTGCACGATCGTGCAATCCGAACGGAATTGGGCTGAGACCCGATCATTTAGCCTACATCATCTATACGTCGGGATCTACCGGACTTCCCAAGGGTGTCATGGTCGCTCATCGGAATGTCAGCCGGCTCTTCACCGCGACAGAGCAATGGTTCCACTTCGGTCCCGACGACGTCTGGACGCTATTTCATTCCTATGCATTCGATTTTTCGGTTTGGGAATTCTGGGGGGCCTTGATCTATGGAGGCCGCTTGGTGGTGGTCTCTCTGACCACGGCGCGCGCGCCTGACGAATTCTACCGTCTGCTCTGTCGGGAGGGCGTAACCGTTCTCAACCAGACGCCGAGCGCATTTCGCCAGCTGGTCGCGGTCCAAGCGGCAGCCGCTGAAGTACACAGTTTACGTTACGTCATCTTCGGCGGCGAAGCGCTGGATCTGCCTGCGTTGAAGCCATGGTACGATCGCGACAGCAATCAAGGCACGATGCTAGTCAACATGTACGGCATCACCGAGACGACTGTGCATGTGACGTATCGTCTGCTCGATGCAGTTGCTGCGGCCAGAAACGGAGCAAGCTCGATCGGGCGGCCCATCCCTGATCTTCGTGTTTATATCCTTGATGCTCATGGCGCGCCGTCGCCGATCGGGGTGGCGGGCGAGATCCATGTCGGCGGCGCAGGTGTGACGCTGGGCTATCTGAACCGTCCGGAGCTGACGGCGGAGCGGTTCGTGCCGGATCCGTTCTGCGGGACAGCCGGGGGGCGGATGTACCGGGCTGGCGATCTGGGGCGCTGGCGGGCGGACGGGACGATCGAGTTCCTGGGGCGCAACGACTTCCAGGTGAAGGTGCGCGGCTTCCGGATCGAGCTTGGAGAGATCGAGGCGCGGCTGTGCGCGCATGATGGGGTCCGCGAGGCGGTGGTGATCGCGCGGGAGGATGGTCCCGGGGACAAGCGGCTGGTGGCCTATTATGTCGGGGATGACGGGCTCGGAGCGGAGCAGCTGCGCGGGCATCTGCAGAGCGGTCTGCCGGACTACATGGTGCCTGCGGCCTATGTGCGGCTGGAGCGGCTGCCGCTGACGCCGAACGGCAAGCTGGACCGCAAGGGACTGCCGGCGCCGGAGGGAGAGGCCTATGCGGCGCGGGCCTACGAAGCGCCGCAGGGCGCGACCGAGGTGCGGCTGGCTGGGATCTGGGCGGAGCTGCTCGGGGTGGAGCGTGTCGGCCGGCACGACAACTTCTTCGAGCTCGGCGGCCACTCGCTGCTGGCGGTGACGCTGATCGAACGGATCCGGCGTGCCGGGCTCGAGGCGGATATCCGCACGCTGTTCGCGACGCCGAGCCTGGCCGCCCTTGCAGCTGTTGCGGTGTGGAGCGGCGATGCGGCGGTGCTGGAGCCGGCCAATCTGATCCCGGCGGGATGCGAGCGGATCACGCCGGAGATGCTGCCGCTGGTGAGGCTGAGCGCTGACGAGATCGCGCATGTGGCGGCTGCGGTGCCCGGAGGCTGCGCCAACATCCAGGACATCTATCCGCTTGCGCCGCTTCAGGAAGGCATTCTGTTCCACCATCTGATGGGGGGATCGGGAGACGCCTATCTGCTGACGAGCTTGTTGTCGTTCGACGGCCGTGCCCGGCTGGACGGCTTCGTGTCGGCGCTGAATGCGGTGATCGCGCGGCACGACATCCTGCGCACGGCGGTGCTTTGGGAAGGCTTGCCGGAGCCGGTGCAGGTCGTGTGGCGGCAGGCGGCCGTGGCGGTCGAGGAGGTTGAGCTGGATCCTGCGGCCGGGGAGGCGTCGTCGCAGCTGCAGGCGCGCTTCGATCCGCGGCACTGCCGTCTGGATGTGCGGCAGGCACCGCTGCTGCGGGCCATCGTGGCGCGCGATCCGCGCAGCGGGCATTGGCTGCTGCAGCTGCTGCTGCATCACCTGGCGATCGACCATACGACGCTGGCAATCGTGCTGGACGAGATCGAGGCGCATGTCGCGGGGGAGAGCGCGCGGCTGCCGGCGCCGGTGCCGTTCCGCCGGTTCGTAGCGCAGGCGCGGCTGGGGGTGAGCGCGGCGGAGCACGAGGCGTTCTTCCGGAGGATGCTGGGCGACATCGAGGAGCCGACGGCGCCATTCGGACTGGCGGATGTGCAGGGCGACGGCTCTGGGATTGCGGAGGTGCGTCAGGAGCTTCCGGCGGAGCTGTCGCGGCGGTTGCGGGGATGCGCGCGGGCGCTGGGTGTGAGTGCGGCGAGCCTGTTCCACCTTGCCTGGGGGCAGGTGCTGGCGCGCAGCTGCGGCCGTGGCGACGTGGTGTTCGGGACGGTGCTGTTCGGCCGGATGCAGGGCGGAGAGGGGTCGGACCGGACGCTGGGGATGTTCATCAACACGCTGCCGCTGCGGCTCCGGATCGACGATGCGGGGGCTGCGGATGCGGTGCGTGCGGTGCAGGGCCTGCTGGCGGAGCTGCTGCGTCACGAGCATGCGCCGCTGGTGCTGGCGCAGCGCTGCAGCGGGGTGCCGGCTCCGGCGCCGCTGTTCTCGTCGCTGTTCGATTTTCGGCACAGTGCGGACGGCGACGTGCAGGATCGCGTGGCGTGGGAGGGGGTCGAGATCCTGCACGCGGAGGAGCGGACCAACTATCCGCTGTCGTTGTCGGTGGACGATCTCGGCGATGGCTTCACGCTGACGGCGCAGGTGCAGCATGCGGTGGCGCCGGAGCGTGTCTGCGCGTTCATGGTGACGGCGCTGTCGGGACTGGCCGCTGCGCTGGAAGGCGCGCCGGCGACGGCGGTGCGGCGGATCGACGTGCTGCCTGCGGCGGAGCGTGCGCGCGTGCTGGAGGAGTGGAACGCGACGGCGGCGGCCTATCCGCATGACCAGTGCGTGCACGAGCTGTTCGAGGCGCAGGTGGAGAGGACGCCGGAAGCGATCGCGGTGGTGCATGAAGGGCGGAGGCTGAGCTACGCGGAGCTGAACGCGCAGGCCAACCGGCTGGCGCATCATCTGCGCGAGCGCGGCGTGAAGCCCGACGATCGGATCGCGATCTGCGCCGAGCGCGGGCTGGAGATGGTGGTGGGTCTGCTGGCGATCCTCAAGTCCGGTGGAGCCTATGTGCCGCTCGATCCTGGCTATCCGCCGGACCGGCTGGCCTTCATGCTGGAGGACAGTGCGCCGGTTGCGCTGCTGACCCAGGGGCACCTTGCAGCGGCGCTGCCGGCCGGTGCGGCGGGGCTGCCGGTGATTGCGCTCGATGCCGATGCGGCGCGATGGGCGGAGCAGTCTGCGCGCAACCCCGATCGCGATCGCATCGGCCTGCAGCCGGGCCATCTCGCCTATGTGATCTATACGTCGGGGTCGACCGGCAGACCCAAGGGGGTGATGATCGAGCACCGCAGTCTGTGCAACTACGCGTTGGACGCGGCGAAGCTGTTCGGACTCGACGCTTGCGATGTCGTCCTGCAGCAGAACTCCCTCAACTTCGATCTCTCGATCGAGGAGATGTTTTTCCCGCGCTGGTGTCGGGCGCTACGCTATTGCCTTGGTCCGGTGTTTTCGGTGACATGGAGACAGCGCGCAGCTCCACCACGCGTCCGAATGTGGTGCACCTGACTGCCGCGCACTGGCATAGCCTGGTTGGCGGCTGGGAACGTTCGCCGGATCTGGCGCGCGACCAGCTTTGCGATGTACGCCTGATCAACGTGACCGGCGATGCGCTCTCGGCGCAGAAACTGCAGCTCTGGGAGGAGGTGAAGCCTCCCCATGTCCGATTGGTGAATACCTACGGGCCGACCGAGACGACGGTGTCGTGCACGGCATCATCCACGCCTTATGATCCAGGTACAGGACAGATCACGATCGGCAAGCCGCTGGCGAACACGCAGATCTACATTCTGGACGGCCATGGCGCGCCGTCGCCGATCGGGGTGGCGGGTGAGATCCATATCGGCGGCGCAGGTGTGGCGCGGGGCTATCTGAACCGTCCGGAGCTGACGGCGGAGCGGTTCGTGCCGGATCCGTTCTGCGGGACAGCCGGGGGGCGGATGTACCGGACCGGCGATCTGGGGCGCTGGCGGGCGGACGGGACGATCGAGTTCCTGGGGCGCAACGACTTCCAGGTGAAGGTGCGCGGCTTCCGGATCGAGCTTGGGGAGATCGAGGCGCGGCTGTGCGCGCATGATGGGGTCCGCGAGGCGGTGGTGATCGCGCGGGAGGATGGTCCCGGGGACAAGCGGCTGGTGGCCTATTATGTCGGGGATGACGGGCTCGGAGCGGAGCAGCTGCGCGGGCATCTGCAGAGCGGCCTGCCGGACTACATGGTGCCTGCGGCCTATGTGCGGCTGGAGCGGCTGCCGCTGACGCCGAACGGCAAGCTGGACCGCAAGGGACTGCCGGCGCCGGAGGGAGAGGCCTATGCGGCGCGGGCCTACGAAGCGCCGCAGGGTGCGACCGAGGTGCGGCTGGCTGGGATCTGGGCGGAGCTGCTCGGGGTGGAGCGTGTCGGCCGGCACGACAACTTCTTCGAGCTCGGCGGCCACTCGCTGCTGGCGATGCAAGCGATAAGCCTGCTCGGTCGTGCAGACATTCAGGTGTCCTTAGCGCAACTTTTTACAGACCCCACCATCGCGGCCTTGGCTGCAGCCCATGCCGTCCGTAGCGAGGACGCCATTGGCGATGATTGCGTCATCACGTTCCGCACAGAAGGAAGTCATCCGCCGCTCTTTCTGCTCTATGAGGCGTTCGGAGAAGCGATGTATGGCCGCGAACTGGTGCGAAACATGACTCTGGACGCGCCAGTCTATGGATTGACTGCCCCAAAGAGGAGCCGTGATCAGGCCCGAACGTTGGAGGGAATGGCCGCGCATGCGATCCGTGCTATCCGCGCCCTCCAGCCCGTGGGCCCCTATCGACTCGCAGGTTGGTCATTTGGCGGGTTGCTCGCCTACGAGATAGCAAGTCAGCTCATTGGCGCCGACGAAACCGTTGCATTCCTGGGCTTGCTGGATACCTCGCGCGTCACGGAAAAACTTCCGTCCCACGTTGAATCCGACGATGCGGCTCTGCTGGGGTGGCTGTTCTTGAGCGAGGAGCGATGCTCGACCGCAGGCGAGCCAGAAATGTTTGCGGCACTCGTCCGGTCGTGTCAGGAGAAAGGCATCATTCCAGCGCATCTGAACGAACGAGATATTGCGAGCTATCTGGACCGTCTTCGTCGCAACACGCGCGCGGAATCCGAGTACGAAGTTCACGCGCTCCCGATCACGGTTCATCTCTTTGCAGCTGGAGCCGAGCCGCATGACGACCCACTCCTGGGCTGGGGAGCCGTGCTCTCGAAGGAGCAACTGCGTTTGGTTTCCACGCCCGGAACGCACCGCTCGATGGTGGAACAGCCGCATGTCACGACGTTGGCAACGGCGCTCTCGGAGGCGCTGGGTGACCCTGCTCCACCGTCCGAAACGCTGCCCGAAGCCCGTTTTGCCCACTTGGTGAGGATCCAACCCGGCCGCGCGCAAGCTCGAGCCTCTCTTCTGTATACCCGGTGCGGGAGCGAACGTCGTCAACTTCACGGAACTGACCAGCAGATTGGGGCCAGCGCGACCGGTTTATGGCCTACAGCCTCGGGGGTTCGAGAACTCGCATGTTCCTCATTCGACCGTGGAGGCCGCTGCTCGCGCCTATCGTCGGGCCCTGACCGAACAGTGTCCAGAGGGCGCGATCCATCTGCTCGGACACTCGTTCGGTGGTTGGGTCGCCTTCGAGATGGCATTGCAACTGCGTTCCGACGAGCGACATGTCGCATCCCTGACGATCATCGATAGCAGAGCACCAGACGCCGATCTCCATCCAACGCGCGAATATAGCAGCAAGGCCGCTTTCTTGAAGCTGGTTGCCATCTTCGAGCAATCGGTCGAGCGTTCGCTTGAGATCCGCGAGAGCGATCTCGAAGAGCAAGGCATGGAGGCCAAGCTGGCGCTGTTGCATGGGCGCCTTGCGCGCCTCGGAGTGGTGCCGCAGCGATCCGCACCGAGCATGCTCCGCGGTGTCCTCCGCACGTTCGAAGCGGCGTTTCGGGCTCATTACTGTCCGGCTGCGCTCTATCATGGCTCCGTGAAGCTTATTCTGGCGCGGGATCGTTTTCCGGGCGCCTTCGAGAGCATGGACCACATCGTCGGGGGATGGCGCCGTTGGATACCCGACCTTGCCGTGCACGAAGTCCCCGGAAACCACATGACTTTACTCAAGCAGCCTCATGTGAATGCGGTCGCCGACCTCCTGTTCGACCGGCGGTCGGACTGAAACGGTCCAGACAACACGATTCCGTTCGGTTCAGCCGTTGACGCAAAAGGACGACCCGCCGATGCAACGACTCTATTTCTCGATCAAGGGGCTCGGCCGCGCATTCCTTGCGCTCTGGTTCGGGCTGACCTTGTCCATGTTGGGAACGTCACTCCTGGAGTTTGCTGTCGGCGTCTGGGTGTATCAGCAGTCCGGGTCGGTGATGGGGTTTTCCGCCGCTATCCTGTCGGCCGTACTGCCATCCGTGCTGGTGATGCCCTTGGCTGGGAGTGCTGCCGACCGTTTCGAACGGCGCTATTTGATTGTGTTCGCGGATCTGCTTTCGGCGGCAGTGACCTTCGGGCTTGCGATATTGTTGTGGCGTGGCGAGGTCGCAGTCTGGAATCTCTACGTCTTCGTCGCAGTCGTCGCCGTCACCAACGCGGTGCGGCTTCCTGCCTATCGTGCATCGGTACGAGACCTGGTGTCGAAGGAAAAGTTTGTGCGGGCCAATGGCATGATGGAGATGAGCTCACGGATCACGGCGATGCTGAGCCCTTTGATCGCAGGCGCGATGATGGCCGTGACCGATCTGCTGGGTGTCGTGATCATCAACCTGATCGCGTTCAGCATGGGAGCGATCGTGGTATTCAGAGCCCTCGCGCCAGCGTCGTCCGACGCCAATCAGGTAAGCGCGCCGGTCGCGCAAGCCGAAGCCGGGGACTCGGAGACGTCCTTGGGAGCGATCGGCTTCTTCAGATCGGAGCGTTTGATGCTGGCGCTGCTGTTCTACGTGATCATCCAGGGGGGGTTGAGCGCTTTTGCCTCGACGATGGTCATGCCGTTGGTCCTGGCCAGCCACTCGACGGAGCAACTCGGACTGATCCTCAGCTGCGGCAGCATGGGTGGACTTGCTGGCGCGGCCGCGCTCGTCGTCTTCGATCGGTCCCGCCACCTCATGCTCACCATCCTGATCTGTGACGTGCTGTTGGGATTGTGCATCGCGGGCCTGGGCGTTTTTTCCGTGGTTGCCGGATACTGCATCGCCGCCTTCGCAGCGATCTTCGTCGGATCGTTCGCCGAAGGATGCGCGGACGCACTCTGGATGCGCAAGGCGCCGCAGCGCTGCCAAGGCAGCATCTTTTCGCTGATCGGAACGCTTTATCTGGCGACCAGCGCCATCGTGATCCTTGGGGGAGGAGTCCTTGCGGATCGTGTGTTCGAACCGGCCCTAACGGAAGGCGGCATGTGGTCGGCGTCGTCGCTCGGCGTCTGGTTCGGAACGCAGAAGGGCAGCGGACTTGCGCTGATGTTCGTGATCTGTGGCATTTGCGGCAGTGTCGTTTCGCTCGCCGCTCTCGCGCAGCGAAGGCTACGACAGCTGGATACAATCGTGCCCGACGGCGACGGCAGTCGAGAGCCGAAGGTGATGACGGGAGACGAGGCATGCGCCGCTTGAATATTTCGGCCTGGGCGGTCCGGCAGCCGATCCCACCAGTCCTTCTGTTTCTGGTACTGACGGTGTTCGGCATTGCCGCCTTTCTCAGCCTACCGGTGACGCGCTTGCCGACGATCGAGTTTCCTGCCGTGATGGTGACCATCACGCAAGGCGGGGCGGCGTCCCAGGACCTCGAAATTCAGGTGAGCAAGAAGGTCGAGGATGCCATTGCGGCATTGCCGGGCATCAAGCGTGTCAGTTCGACCATCACGGACGGGATGACGGCGACGATCGCCGAGTTTCGTGTCGGCGTCAATGCCGACCGCGCGGTGAACGACGTCAAGGACGTGTTAGCACGACTCCGGGCTGAACTCCCCCGCACGATCGACGAGCCGATCTGCCAGCGCATCGACGTGGAAGGGCTGCCCATTGCGATCTATGCGGCATCGGCGCCCTCGATGAGCGTGCAGGAGTTGTCCTGGTTTATCGACAATGTCCTTGGAGGCAAGCTCCAGAAGGTGCCGGGCGTTGCGAAGGTCGAGCGGATCGGGGGCGGTGCACGGGAGATCCGTGTGTCGCTGAGCGCCGAAAAGCTGGAATCGCTCAGCATCACGGCTGGCGACGTCAGCCGACAGCTTCGTGCAACCAATATCGACGTCTCCGGCGGTCGAAGCGAGCTTGGCGGAAGCGAGCAGGCCATTCGAACGCTCGGAGCATCGAGCACGGTGGAGGGGCTGGCCGCGCTGCCGGTGGTCCTGCCGGGTGGGCGTAAGATCCGGCTTGATCAGCTCGGCGCAGTGACGGACGGTGTACAGGAGGCGCGAAAGTTTGCCCGTCTCAATGGCGAGACGGTGGTCGGCTTCGTCGTTCTCAGGGCCAAGGGTTCCAGTGATACCGATGTCGCTTCGCACGTCGCCGCGGTCCTCGCGGAGATATCGGCGAAGGACCCGAAGATCGCCTTCGATCTGATCGATACGAGCGTGAGCTATACGCGGGCGAACTATTTGTCGGCGATGCATGCCCTAGGCGAAGGTGCCGTGTTGGCCGTCATTATCGTGTTCATCTTCCTACGTGACTTTCGCGCAACCGTGATTGCGGCTATTGCCCTGCCGCTGTCGATCATACCGACCTTCTGGTTCATGAAATTGATGGGCTTTTCGCTCAATATCGTGACCTTGCTGGGGCTGACGCTTGTGACCGGTGTCCTCGTCGATGACGCCATCGTCGAGATCGAAAACATCATAAGGCATGTGCGGTCGGGCAAGGCGCCGGTCCGGGCCTCGATCGAGGCGACCGACGAAATCGGATTCGCTGTTATCGCGATCTCTCTGACGCTCGCCGCGATCTTCCTCCCGGTCAGCTTCATGGGCGGCGTAGCGGGACAATACTTTCGCCAGTTCGGTCTGACGGTCGCCGCCGCTGTCATGTTCTCCCTGCTAGTTGCTCGGCTGATCACCCCGCTGCTGGCCGCCCATTTCGTGCGCGCCAGCAGGCTGTACGAAGGCGGCTCAGTGATGATCGCGCTGTACTTGCGGACGTTGACTTGGTGCGTACGGCACAGGTTCAAGACGATCTCGCTAGGGTGCGCGTTGCTGATCTGCTCCTTCGCCGGTGTTGGGCTGCTGCCTCAGGGCTACATGCCTACCACGGATGCCGCCCGGGTCATGTTTGCGATCGAGCTGCCGCCCGGCGCAACTTTGGGCGACACGCAGGTCATCACCGATCAGGCTATGTCGAAGATCCGGAGGCGGCCGGAGGTCAAGAACGTGTTCGTCGTCGGCGGCGAGATTCTCGGATCGGTCGGCGGAGGGGCGGAAGTCCGCAAGGCCACGTTGATCGTCTCGTTGGTCCCGTCGAGCGAACGGAAGTCCAGTCAAGCCGATATGGAACGGGCCATGATCGACGATCTCGCCGAAATGCCCGACATTCGCAGCTGGCTGGTTCGCGAAGATGGCGATCGCGCGGTGATGTTCCAGGTGCTTGGCGTCGATAGCGCAGCCGTGACGGAGGTGGCTGCCGATCTAGCGATCGAGATGAAACATCTGCCGATGCTCGCCAATGTCCAGGCGACAGCAGCGCTTCGCCGTCCGGAGCTGCAGGTTCGTCCGCGTCCCGAGCTAGCCGCGGAACTCGGCGTGGCGACGGAAACATTGTCCGAAGTCATGCGCATCGCGACAATAGGCGACGTCGACACAAATCTTGCTCGGTTCAATCTCGGCGACCGGCAGCTCACGATTCGCGTGCACCTCGACGAGGCCGCGAGGGGTAGCCGCGAAACGCTCGAACTGCTCAAGGTCGCCACGGCAAGCGGCAAGGCGGTGCCCATCGCGGCGGTCGCCGACATCGGATTCGGTCAGGGGCCTGCGACGATCGAGCGCTATGACCGCCACCGGACCGTGATGGTGAGCGCCGATCTGGCGGACGGGTACAGCCTTGGAGAAGCGATCGATGCGGTGAAGGCGCTGGCGGGCGTGAGGGGCGCTCCGTCGGGTATCACGGTGAAGGAAGTCGGAGACGCCGAACTCATGCAGGAGGTATTCTCGAGCTTCGCGGCCGCTATGGCCTCAGGCTTGCTCCTGGTCTATGTGGTTCTCGTCCTGCTGTTCTTGAGCTTCTTTCAACCTCTGACGATCATGGCTTCGATCCCGATGTCGTTGACGGGAGTCGTGGTTGCTCTTTGTGTTGCGCACCAGCCGATCGGACTGCCCGTCGTCATCGGCATTCTGATGCTCATGGGGGTGGTTTCGAAGAACGCTATTATGCTCGTCGACGTTGCGGTCGAGGAGATCGCCAAGGGCACGCCAAGTGTTCAGGCGGTTATCGAGGCAGGCAAGCGGCGGGCTCGGCCGATCGTGATGACCACGCTGGCGATGGTTGGCGGCATGGTGCCGAGCGCGCTTGGACTCGGTGGGGGCGGCGAGTTTCGTTCACCGATGGCAGTCGCCGTGATCGGGGGGCTTCTCGCGTCCACGGTGCTCTCTCTGCTCTTCGTGCCCGTTGGATTTCTGGCAATGGAGAGTGCGCTGGCACGCGTCCGGCGGTCGACATATCGCTGGGGCAGCCGCAGATAGTTGAGCCAACGAGAGTTGGAAGGCGCCCTCGGTCCTCCTATTCGTGCGCAGGGGCACTCCCTGGCACGATCGCTAAAGCGGGATGAGAATAGTCTGAATCGATTTGGGATTCCCAAATCAGCGTGTTTCTGATTCACCGTGTTGGCTGGGAAGGAGGCCAGCACGGATGGGCGCACCATATTCTCTGGACCTTCGAAAGCGGGTTGTCGCCGCGATCAAGGGCGGGATGTCTCGCAATAAGGCGGCCAAGCAGTTTGGGGTCGCGATCAGCACAGCGATCAATTGGGCCAGGCTTGAGAAGGAGACAGGCAGCATCGAACCTGGCCAGATGGGCGGCCATAAGCCCAAGGCGATCTCGGGTGAGCATGCCACGTGGCTGCAACAGCGAATCAGAGCGAGCGACTTCACCTTAAGAGGGCTGGTGGCCGAGCTCGCCGAACGCGGGTTGAAAGTCGACTACCGTTCGGTCTGGGAATTCGTTCATGCCGAGAAGCTCAGCTTCAAAAAAAAGCGTGGAGGCTGGCGAACGCGATCGTCCTGACGTGGCGCGGCGACGAGAGCAATGGAGGAAATATCAAGATCGCATCGACGCCACGCGCCTTGTCTTTATCGACGAAACCTGGACCAGGACAGACATGGCGCCGTTGCGAGGATGGAGCCCGCGTGGCAGCAGGCTGACCGCCAAAGTCCCTCACGGACGGTGGAAAACAATGACCTTTCTGGCGGCACTGCGCCACGACCGCATTGATGCACCATGGTTCATTGAAGGGCCGATCAACGGCGAAAGCTTTCGCACCTATGTAGAGCACGTTCTTTTGCCGACCCTTCATCCGGGCGATATCGTGATCTTGGACAACCTCGGCAGCCACAAAAGCAAAGCCGTCCGCCAATTGATCCGCTCGGTAGGAGCCAGGATCTTCTTCTTGCCCAAATACTCGCCCGACCTGAACCCAATCGAACAGGTCTTTGCCAAGCTCAAGCACCTTCTACGCAAAGCCGCGGCGCGAACCGTCGACACGGTTTGCGCCGCAATTGCTGTTGCCCTCGACGCCTTCTCCGCAGAAGAGTGTGCCAACTACCTCAAAAACTCAGGATATCGAACTTAATCTCATCTCGCTTTAGAAATTCCGACTTCTCTTCTGAGTGCGCTTCGGTTGGATTTGGCGAACCCGCATTTTGGCTCAAGGCGGCTTCCACACGAACGAAAAGTGGACCTATCCGGTTTCTGGTGCGGCGGGGCAGAAGCGGCAAAATCAGAGCGAGCAAACTATTGAAAGCATTGGTGGGCCCGGCAGGACTCGAACCTGCAACCAGACCGTTATGAGCGGCCGGCTCTAACCATTGAGCTACAGGCCCCGCGGCGCGGAGGTGTTTGCGGCTGTGGGGAGGCTGGGCCTGCCCGGTGCGGCGGAAACGACCCTGCGACGGTGCGGGCTCCGTTTACAGCCCCTGTGACGATCGGGCAATGCCACAGCCGGATGGTTTTGTGGGCAGCCGCGCGCCGGTCGGAGCCGCCCGGTGGTTGGGCCCGGCGTCGCATTAATCGACCGACACACCGGCAAATTCCACCACCTTGCGCCATTTCTCGGTCTCGTCGGCGACCAGCTTCCCGAACTCCGCTGGCGTCATGGCGCGCGGAATGCCGCCGGTCTCGGTCAGGCGGGTCACCAGCTTGGGGTCCTTGAGCGCCTCGCCGACCGCCTTGTTGAGGATCTCGACAATCTCTGGCGGTGTGCCCTTGGGCGCGGAGATGCCGTAGAAGCCGACCGATTCGTAACCCGGCACGGTCTCGGCGACCGCCGGGACGTCCGGCACCGTCGGCCAGCGCTGCGGTGAGGTGACGCCGAGCGCGCGCACGCTGCCGCCGCGCGCCTGCTCCAGCGCGGTCGGCAGATTGTCGAAGATCAACTGCACCTTGTTGGAGATGATGTCGGGGAAGGCCAGCGCCGAGCCGCGATAGGGCACGTGCAGCATGTCGCATTTGGTCATCGCCTTGAACAGCTCGGCCGCCATGTGCACCGAGGTGCCGTTGCCCGAGGAGGCAAACGCGATCTTGCCGGGATTGGCCTGGCAATAGGCGATGAATTCCTTGACCGTCTTGGCCGGCAGATCGTTGCTGACCACCAGCATGTTGGTGAGCTGCATGATGCTCGCGACTGGCACGGTGTCGCGGATGAAGTCGTAGGGCAGCTTCTTGTAGAGCGAGGTGCTGATCGCATTGTTCGGCGCCACGAACAGCAGCGTATAGCCGTCCGGCGGCGAGTTGATCATCGCGGCGGCGGCGATGTTGCCCCCGGAGCCGGTGCGGTTCTCGACCACGAACTGCTGGCCGAAGCGGTCCGACAGCCATTGCGCCATGATGCGCGCGACGATGTCGACCGGACCGCCCGGGGCGAAGCCGATCAGCCAGCGTACCGGACGATCGGGGTAAGCGGCCAAAGCGGGCTTGGCGGCCAGTCCCAGCGCAACGATCACACCGAATAATATCGCGCGTGCCAGTCTCATAGTCGCCTCCCGATCTCGCCGTCAGCGGGTCATGTGGGCCGGCCCGACGGCACCGGCCGCCGGGACGTCAGCGCGCCGTCATTTCTTGATCAGCGGGCAGGCCGGATCGGGCGGGCCGAACGCGTCCTCGCCTTTGATGGTCGCAAGGATCTTGTAGTAGTCCCACGGATATTTGCTCTCGTCCGGCGACTTGACCTGCGCCAGCACGAGATCGTGCACCATCAGATTGTCGGCGCGCAGCCGGCCGTTGCGGGCGAAGAAGTCCTCGACCGGGGTCTCGCGCATCTTCGTGGCCACGGCCAGCGGATCGTCGCCGCCGGCAGCCTTGACCGCGTTGAGATAATGCGTGACCGCGGAGTAGACGCCGGCCTGCCACATCGTCGGCATCCGGTTCATCTTGGCGAAATAGCGCCTCGACCATTCGCGCGTCTTGTCGTCCATGTCCCAATAGAACGACGTGGTGAGCAGGAGACCCTGCGCCGCCGGCAGTCCCAGCGAATGAATGTCGGTGATCAGCGCCAGCAGCGCCGCCATCTGCTGGCCGCCCTTGAGCAGGCCGAATTCCGCCGCCGTCTTGATCTCGTTCATGTTGTTCGGGGGACCTGCGGCGATGCCGATGATCTTGGCCTTGGAGGCCTGCGCCTGCAGGATGAAGGAGGACAGGTCGGGCGTCGCGAAGGGCGGACGCACCGCGCCCACGACCTTGCCGCCATTGGCGGTGACGACGCCAGCCGCATCGCGCTCCAGCGAATGGCCGAAGGCATAGTCGTCGGTGATGAAGAACCAGCTGTCGCCGCCGCGCTTGACGACCTCCTTCGCGGTGCCGGTGGCCAGTGCCCTGGTGTCGAACACCCATTGCATGGCGTAAGGCGAGCAGAACTTGCCGTGGAAATCGGCCGCTCCGGTCGATTGGGTGATGAACAGCCGCTTCTTCTCGGTCGCGATGGTCTGCACCGCCAGGCCGACCGCCGAGACCGGCACGTCGACGATGAGATCGACCTGCTCGGTGTCATACCAGCGTCGCGCGATCGCGGCGCCGATGTCGGGCTTAAGCTGATGGTCGCCAACGATGACGCTGATCGGCTTGTCCAGCACCTTGCCGCCGAAATCGTCCACCGCCATCTGCGCCGCGGTGACCGAGCCCTGGCCGGTCGGCGTCGAGGCGGGGCCGTTCATGTCGCTGAGCACGCCGATCTTGACAACATTGTCGGAGATCTCGGCCTGCGCTGCCGTCGTGACCAGCAGCGCCGCGGCCGCCCACGCCGCGCGCTTCAAAGCAGTGAGCTGCATTCGTCCTCCACTGACCGCGTTTCTCGACCGCGGCATGGCGCGGTTGTTGGTCGCGGCTCTGCCGGCCGCTCCGCCTATCTCAAAGCAAACCGGAGCGGCCGTCAATCACGCCGGGACACCAGCCGGTGGAGTGATCCTGTGTGCTGCAGCGCGGCGCAACCGGTTCGCTCGCTCAGTACGGGCGCAACGCCATGCGCGCGATCAGGCCTTGGCGGCCTTATGCTCCTCATGCGCGGCCTCCCATACCTCGCGCGCGGCGTCGGCGTTCATCAGGGCGATGCCGACGCCGACGATGAGATCGGGCCAGACCGAGCGCCACAGAAATGCGGTGACGAGTCCGGCGGCGATAATGGCGATGTTGGCGAAGGCGTCGTTGCGCGCCGACAGAAAGGCCGCCCGTGTGAGGCTGCCTTGATGATCACGAACGCGCGCCAGGATCAGCGCGCAACCGAGATTGACGATGAGCGCACCGAGGCCCGTCAAGGTGAGCGGCAGCGGCGCCGGAACCTCCGGCGCAAACAGCTTTTCGCCCGCGGTCCACAATCCGGCGAGCGCCGGCGCGAGCAGGATCAGCGCCAGCACTTTGCCGAGCTGCGCGCGTCGCGTGGGACTCCAGCGCAGCGCCAGCGCGATCAGGAGATTGACGGAGGCGTCTTCGAGGAAGTCGACGCTGTCTGCAAATAGCGAGACCGAGCCGATCGACAGCGCAACGGCGAACTCGATCCCGAAATAGCCGAGATTGAGCGCGGCGACCGCAAGCACCGCGCGGCGGACGGGGGTCGTCGTATCCATCACGCGTCCTCAATCATCCTGTGCGGCCAGCCGCTCCGCTTCGGCGAGATCCGCGGCGGTGTTGGCGTTGAAGAAGGGATCGAAGGGAAGTACCGGCCAGGACACGCGCGTGACCTGATAGCGCGCCGTGAAGCGGGTGACCTTCCGGATGTCCTCGGCGACCAAAGCGTGGCGGAGGTCCTCGCGCAGGCTGACCGGCCACAGCCCGATCACCGGATGTGTCTGGCCGCCTGATTCGGCCAGCGCCAGCGCGGCGCCCTCTGTTGCGCGCGCGCTGGCAAGCCGAGCCACCAGATCACGCGGCAAAAACGGGCAGTCGGCGGCCGCGCTCAGCATCCACGGCGATTCCGGCATCTGCGCCGCGACCCAGTCGAGGCCGGCCAGGATGCCGGCGAGCGGTCCGGGAAAGCCGGCAACGCCGTCGTGCACGACCGTGAGGCCGTAAGCGGCGAATCGCGCGGGATCGCCATTGGCGTTGAGGATGAGGCGGCTGCATTGCGGTGCCAGCCGCGAGATCACGCGCTGCAGGAGGGTCCGGCCGCCGATCATGCGTATCGGCTTGTCGCCGCCGCCCATGCGGCGGGCGAGGCCGCCGGCGAGCAGCACGCCGGGAATCGATGTCGGTGGGACGGGCTCGGTCATGCCGATCTCGACTATCACGCCTGCGCCGCGAGGTCAGCGTCCGACCCGCCAGCCGGAGCGCGGCCGCCATGCAGGGTACGGAACACGATCCCGCAGCCGCGCGGCATGACATTGCGCTGTCGGCATTATAGAGCTTCGGTCGGTTGGCTCGGCGGTGATCTCGGTGTGCGAGCGAAGCGACGGGGATATGAGGGGTGTGGCGGTGCCGCTGGAATTCTGGAGTGGGCGATGAAGGTGATCGGCCTCGCCGGCTGGAGCGGCGCCGGCAAGACCACGCTGCTGACGCGGACCATTCCGCTGCTGAACGCGCAGGGTGTGCGCGTCTCGGTGGTCAAGCACGCGCATCACAAGTTCGATGTCGACGTGCCCGGCAAGGATTCCTGGCGACATCGCGAGGCGGGCGCCCAGGAGGTCCTGGTCGCCTCGGGCACGCGTTGGGCCCTGATGCACGAGCTGCGCGGCGCCCCCGAGCCGGAGCTCGACGATCTGCTCGCGAAAATGTCGCCGGTCGACCTGGTGGTCGTGGAGGGCTACAGAGGAGGGCCGCATCGCAGGATCGAGGTGCATCGAGCGGCCAACGGCAAGCCGCTGCTGTTCCCGGACGATGCGGGCATCGTGGGAATCGCCGCCGATGTACCGGTCGAGACCGCCTTGCCATGGGTCCATCTCGACGATATCGCGGCGGTCGCGATGCTGCTGTTGCAGTCAGCGAGACCGCCCGCGGCTTCGTCGCATGCGGGGCGATGATGGCGATGAGTCCCGTGCGGTTCCCGATTGCCCGGGAATTTCATTCGAGTGCAACCAGCTGGTCGCAGAGAGCGAGTTTGGAATCGTCCGGTTGCGGTTCCATTGGCAGGTAATGGAACCCGATTGCCCCGCAGGATGCGGGACCAAGGTCTCAGGATGACGATGATCAGGTTGGATTTGACGGGATTGAAATGCCCGCTGCCGGTTCTCAAAACGCGCAAGGCGCTGCAGTCGCTCGCCGCGGGAGAGCGGCTTGAAATCTGCTGTACCGATCCCCTGGCGGTGATCGACATTCCCAACCTGATCCGCGAAACCGGCGATCGGATCGAGCTGCTCGCGCGCAGCGATAGCCATGTTGTGTTCTTGATCGAGAAGGCGGCGGTTCCAGGATGACGTTCGTCGGCACCGGCAGACGCTCGACCACCTACTAAGTAGTCTTCGATTGAGCCAGTAGCGCCGAAGTCAAGTGGGTGGGCTGCTTCCTATCGTCGCATCGACGTCAAGGCGCGCTCATAACAATGCCGTGTTCTCAGTCCAGGCTTGCGCGATTGCCGTGAGGCAAGGGAGGGTTGTCTACCGTTCACTTTTTTCTGAGCAACAGCGCGCGCGGTGAGATCAGCCGACCCGTTGCCGCAGGCTGCGTTAGTTGATGAACGCTCGACGACGCTTGCCGGTCTTGCAAGTAGTCCAAGTTAATTTTGACTGCAGCCGAGAGTGGCGGTGACTTCCGATGCACGTGATTTTGCGTGTCTATTAGCAGCATAGGCGTGCTGCATTGCAGTCATCCACGGCGTTTGACGAACTATTACCATTTTACTATCGACAATTTGCCCGGATTCTGCACCAATTGGGGCGCTTCCGCGGAGGTTGCGGAAGATGAGCCCTGCCCGCTCGGGGGCGGCCTAGGTAGAACCGCGGCGTAATCATGATGAGGGCATAACTCCGTGGGTGGGGTGTTATGCGCTTGGAACCAGTTCTGAACATTTGTGCGTTGCGGAAATGCTCTGATACGTCAATAGCGGGCGGGGTGAGTGAGCGTATTGATTCTGATCAAGGGGACAGAACATGACGTTGTTGCGTTGGGCGGGAGTCCGTAGGGGAGGAATACATGGCGAGTGTTGAAAGCGCGGGAGCGCTGCCGAGCGCACAAGCAGGGATCTTCGATCGTGAGCACACGGTCGCCAAAGCGGGCTTCAACCGCTGGCTGGTTCCGCCGGCTGCGCTATGTATCCATCTCTGCATTGGCATGGCTTACGGATTCTCGGTGTTCTGGCTGCCGCTGTCGCGCGCCATCGGCGTGACCCAGAGCACCGTCTGCACCGACATGACGCTGGTGCAGGAGCTGTTCACCACCAGCTGCGACTGGAAGGTCGCGAGCCTCGGCTGGATGTACACGCTGTTCTTCGTGCTGCTCGGCGGCTCCGCAGCTGTCTGGGGCGGCTGGCTGGAGAGGGCCGGACCGCGCAAGGCCGGCGCCGTGGCGGCGTGCTGCTGGGGCGGCGGTCTGATGATCGCGGCGCTCGGCATCTATGTTCACCAGCTCTGGATGATGTGGCTCGGCGCCGGCGTGATCGGCGGCATCGGCCTCGGCCTCGGCTACATCTCCCCGGTCTCGACCCTGGTGAAATGGTTCCCGGACCGTCGCGGCATGGCGACCGGCATGGCCATCATGGGCTTCGGCGGTGGCGCGATGATCGGTGCTCCGCTGGCCAACCTGCTCATGAACTACTTCAAGACCCCGACCTCGGTCGGCGTCTGGGAGACCTTTGTCACGATGGGCCTGATCTACTTCGTGTTCATGATGATCGGCGCCTTCGCCTATCGCGTCGCCCCGGTCGGCTGGCAGCCTGAGGGCTGGACGCCGCCGGCAGTCAAGAAGGCGATGATCTCCGAGCATCACGTGCACCTCGACAACGCGCACAAGACTCCGCAATTCTGGCTGGTCTGGTGGGTGCTCTGCTTGAACGTCTCGGCGGGTATCGGCGTGATCGGCATGGCCTCGCCGATGCTGCAGGAGATCTTCGCCGGTAAGCTGATCGGCCTGCCTGATGTCAGCTTCAACCAGCTCGACGCTGGCCAGAAGGCCGCGATCGCCGGCATCGCGGCGGGCTTTGCCGGCCTGCTGTCGCTGTTCAACATCGGTGGCCGCTTCTTCTGGGCCTCGCTGTCCGATCACATCGGCCGCAAGGCCACCTATTACTGCTTCTTCCTGATCGGCATTGTGCTCTATGCACTGGCGCCGACCTTCGCAGCGATGGGGTCGAAGCTGCTGTTCGTGGGCGCTTTCGCCATCATCCTCTCGATGTATGGCGGCGGCTTCGCGACGGTGCCGGCCTATCTCGCCGACCTGTTCGGCACCCAGTTCGTGGGTGCCATCCATGGTCGGCTGCTGACGGCCTGGGCCACCGCCGGCATCATCGGTCCGGTGGTCGTCAACTACATCCGCGAGTTCCAGCTCGCCGCCGGCGTGCCGCGGGACCAGCTGTACAACACCACGATGTACATCCTCTGCGCCATGCTGCTGGCAGGCCTGGTCTGCAACTTCCTGATCAAGCCTGTCGATCACAAGTGGAACATGAGCCCGGACGAAGTGGCGCGCTATCAGGCGGAGCTCGCCAAGAACGAGTCGGCGATCCAGCACGGTTCGTTCGGCATCGGCAAGGGCGGCCTCGACCTGAGTGCTGCTCTGTTCTGGGCCTTCGTCGGCGTGCCGCTGGCGTGGGGTGTCTGGAAGACGCTGGAAAGCGCCGTCAAGATCTTCTGAGTGAGATAGGTATCTCAGCCAAGCGGGGCGGCCGGCGAGGCCGCCCCGTTTTTTTTGGCCATGGATCCGCTTCGACCGGACCGGTTGCGCAGCCAATCAAGATTGGCAGGCTGGTACCCCGGGTGCTGTGGCAAGCCACGCGTGCAGTTCCGCCATCGCTTGCGTCACCACGGCCTGGGCGGGCTGGTCTAGCTCGGTCAATGGCAGGCGGACGTGGGGCATAGCCAGACCCTGCAGGCTGAGGGCATATTTCAATGCCGCCGGCAGTTCGCGGCTGGTCGCCTCGCTCAGCTGCAGCAATTGTTGATGCAACCGTCGCGCAGTGCGCCAGCGTCCGCGCTGGCAGCTCTTGAGCAGGGCATTGCAGAGCTGCGGTGCGATATTTGCTGCCAGTGAAAAACAACCATCGGCTCCTGCGGCGGCGTAAGCCACCGCCGTGAGATCATCGCCCAGCAAGCGGAAGCCCAGGGGGAGGCGCGCGCGCAGATGGACGACACGCGCGATATCGCCGGTGCTGTCGCGCAGGCCGATGAATTGCGCCCATCGCGCCAGGCGGATCAGCGTCTCGTCCGGCAGTCCGCGCCCCGTGCGTGCTGGACAATCATGCAGGATGATCGGCAGTGCCGTCGCGTCGCCGACCGCGCGGAAATGCGCATAGATGCCCTCCGCGGTCGGCCGGTTATAATAGGGGACCACCGACATGATTGCGTCGGCGCCCGCGGCGGCGGCCTGCCGCGTGTTCTGCACGGCCTGCAGCGTCGCATTGGATCCGGCACCGGCGATGACGTGGATCCGATTGCAGGCCACGGTCACGGCCGTGCGGATCACGGTCTCGCGCTCGGCTGCAGTGAGCGTGGACGCCTCGCCCGCGGTTTCGCAGACCAGGATGGCGCTGGCGCCGGCCTCGATCTGCCGCTCGCACAATCTGGCGAGGGCTGCGATGTCCAACGCCCCGCTTCGATCGAACGGCGTCGGGATGTCGGCGATCGCGCCGGCGAGCCATCCGCGCGCAGGTTCACGCTGCACATGGGAGGCTGCGGTCATGCGACCGGTCGCCTGCCGTTGCCGAGCAGCAGACCGATCGGCGCGAAGCGTCCGTTGGTGTCGAGCTCGATCGTTCGCGACAGCTCGACGATTGTCTCCGGATGGTTGCCGTTCTCGAACAGCGCATATTTGATCGCCTCGGCGCGGCTGACGAACAGGCCGCCATAAAGTCCGGCCTGCTCCTGCACGACCCATTGGCCGCGGCTGTTGCGGCCGATCAGGACGAGCGCCGCAGCAGACTTGCGGCAAGAGGGAGGTTCGACGAGCTTCATGGCGGTGGTCCTTCCGGTTGATGCCCGCAGCCGTGTGAGATGACGATGGCGGGGCGTTGATCGATGATCGGGGTGCAGGGATAGGAATGCGAGACGGCGGGGCGCGCGACGTCATAGCCGCGGCGTAAACGGCTTCAGGATCCCGCGACTTGGTTGAACGCCATCACGGCGCAATAGAGCGCGAGGTACCCGATCATCTCGTCCCAATGATTGAGGCCAGCGGAGAAGACGCGCTCGCGGCGCAGGACAGCGAGCACGGCGCAGAGAATGACGGTCATCCACAGCAGCGCTGCCAGGCTGCGGCCGAAGCCGATGTTGCCGAATGTCGCGAACAGCGTGAGGATCGCCGTTCGCAGGCCGAAGCGAAGCAGCGCCCTGGCAGGGGACAGCGCGACTGACTTGTCAGCCGAGAGCATCATAGCTGCGCCCGCGCGATCTCAGAAATGATCACAGCAGACCAGGTTCGTGAGCGAGGGCTCGGCCGAACGCTGACCCTGCGTGGGTCCCTGGCCCGGCGCCAGACGACGCGTCTCGGCCGCGGCGTGGAGAATGGCGAGTGCGAGATCGGCGTGCCTGGCCTCGGCGCAATGGTCGAGCCAGTCGGGCAGCTCGCGCCGCTGCGACAGCGCGCAGTGCCATTCGCCGTCGTCATAGACGAGCCGGCGCAGGTGCCATCGCGGCAATTGCAGCGCGATCAGCTCGATCGCGGCATCGATCCGCGCCTCGGCCCGCATCAGACGGTCGATGCGGGCCCGGCGTCGCCCGCGCAAGGACAGCGAGGAGGCGCCGTCATCGTCGCCGAGAAGCTCCGTCAGCAGCTTCTCCGCCTCCTGCGCGACGTGCGGCGGTGCGGGAACATCCAGGGGGGTCAGGACCGGCATGCTGTTGCTCCATGGTCAGTGGATTGCGGCGCGAGATCGGCCGCACGGAGCATCTGGCGGCAGACGCCGTAGGAATGCGAGAGGGGGCGGGCAGGGCAGAAATAGGCGCCGCATAAACGCGCCTCGGCCCGGCGAACAATTCCTATGCGCCGGCCGCTGCCGCCGCACGCTTTTGGCCGGGCTGCGCCGCGGTCTTTATGGGATTCCTATAATGTTGCAGCTGGCGCTGTCTCGAAAACCTATGGATCCGGGTGCCATCTGGCCGGGTGGGACGGACCGTGTCGGCCCCGGCGCTGCTCTGTCCGCTCCACGCGCTGCGCGCATCCGACGCGCATGAGGAGCAAACCATGCTGGACATCCTGATGCTGGCGCTGGCCGCCGGCTTCTTCGCTTTGGCGATCGGCTACACCTATGCCTGCGAGCGGCTCTAGGAGACGCACCATGATCTTCGACTATTCGCTCGCCGGCGCCGTGTCGCTCGGCCTTCTGATCTATCTCACCTACGCGCTGCTGCGGCCCGAGCGGTTCTGACCGCCGTCCGTCGCACCTTCAAGGACAATTCCCATGACCGTGATCGGCTGGATCCAGATCCTGCTTTATTGCGCCGTCGTCGTCGCGCTCGCCAAGCCGCTCGGCTGGTACATGACGCGCGTCTTCAATGGCGAGCGCACCTTTCTCTCGCCAGTGTTGCGGCCGCTCGAAACCTCGATCTACTGGATCGGCGGTGTCGATGAGCGGCGTGAGCAGCATTGGCTGACCTATACGGTGGCGATGCTGCTGTTCCATGTCGGCGGCTTCCTCGTCATCTACGCCGTGATGCGGCTGCAGGCCGTGCTGCCGTTTAATCCGGCCGGCCAATCCGCCGTCGCGGAGGACCTGTCGTTCAACACAGCGATCAGCTTCCTGACCAACACCAACTGGCAGAACTACGGCGGCGAGAGCACGCTCTCCTATCTCGTGCAGATGCTCGGCCTGACGCACCAGAACTTCCTGTCGGCCGCGACCGGCATCGTGCTGGCGATCGCGCTGATCCGCGGCTTCGCCCGCGCGTCGGCGCGCACCGTCGGCAATTTCTGGGTCGATGTGGTCAGGTGCACGCTCTACATCCTGCTGCCGCTGTGCATCGTCTATACGCTGGTCCTGGTTTGGCAGGGCATCCCGCAGACGCTCGGGCCCTATGTCGAGGCGACGACGCTCGAAGGCGCCAAGCAGACCATCGCGGTCGGCCCGGTCGCCTCGCAGGTCGCGATCAAGATGCTCGGTACCAATGGCGGCGGCTTCTTCAACGCCAATGCCGCGCATCCGTTCGAGAACCCGACCGCGCTGTCGAACTTCATCCAGATGATCTCGATCTTCGCGCTCGGCGCTGCACTGACCAACGTGTTCGGTCGCATGGTCGGCAATCAGCGCCAGGGCTGGGCGATCCTCGCGGTGATGGGCGTGCTGTTCATCGCCGGCGTCGCCGTCACCTATTGGGCGGAAGCGAGCGGCACCGATGTGCTGAACGCGCTCGGCCTGACCGGCGGCAACATGGAGGGCAAGGAGGTCCGCTTCGGCATCGTCGCGTCCGCACTGTTCGCCGTGATCACCACGGCCGCGTCCTGCGGCGCCGTCAATGCCATGCATGACAGCTTCACTGCGCTCGGCGGCATGATCCCGCTGATCAACATGCAGCTCGGCGAGATCATCATCGGCGGCGTCGGCGCCGGCCTCTACGGCATGCTGCTGTTCGTCGTGCTCGCGATCTTCGTCGCCGGGCTGATGGTCGGGCGCACGCCGGAATATGTCGGCAAGAAGATCGAGGCCCGCGAGGTCAAGATGGCGATGCTGGCGATCCTGGTGCTGCCTCTGATGTATCTCGGCTGGACCGCGGTCGCCGTCGTGCTGCCGTCGGCCGTCGCCTCGATGGCCAATGCCGGCCCGCATGGCTTCACCGAGGTGCTCTACGCCTTCACCTCGGCGACCGCCAACAACGGCTCGGCGTTCGGCGGCCTCACCGGGAACACCTTCTTCTACAACCTGACGCTCGCCAGCTCGATGTTCGTCGGCCGCTTCTTCATGATCATCCCGGCGATGGCGATCGCCGGCTCGCTCGCCGAGAAGAAGTCGATCCCGCCCTCGGCCGGCACCCTGCCGACCACCGGCGGACTGTTCGTCGGCCTCGTCGTCGGCGTCATCCTGATCATCGGCGGCCTCACCTTCTTCCCCGCACTCGCCTTGGGTCCGATCGTCGAGCATCTCGCGATGACCGCCGGCACCGTGTTCTGATCTCGGAGCAATCTCCATGGAAACCGTCAAACTGCAGAAGCGCTCGTCGATGTCGACGATGCTCGATGCGAAGATCGTGCTGCCTGCCATCAAGGCCGCTTTCGTCAAGCTCGATCCGCGGCTGATGATCAAGAACCCCGTGATGTTCGTGGTCGAAATCGTCGCCGCGCTCACCACCATCATCTTTCTGCGGGATGTGGTGACCGGCGGCGCGAATCTCGGCTTCACCTTCCAGATCATTCTCTGGCTGTGGTTCACCGTGCTGTTCGCCAATTTCGCCGAGGCTGTCGCCGAAGGCCGCGGCAAGGCGCAGGCGGATTCGCTGCGCAAGACCCGCACCGAGAGCCAGGCCAAGCTGCTGACCGGCACGAGCCCTGCGGATCACACCTACCGGCTCGTTGCGGGCACCAGCCTGAAGGTCGGCGACATCGTGTTGGTCGAGGCCGGCGACACGATCCCCTCCGACGGCGAGGTGATCGAAGGCGTCGCCTCGGTCAATGAGGCGGCCATCACCGGCGAGTCCGCGCCGGTGATCCGCGAATCCGGCGGCGACCGCTCGGCGGTGACCGGCGGCACCCAGGTGCTGTCGGACTGGATCCGCGTGCGCATCACTGCCGCGCAAGGCTCGACCTTCATCGACCGCATGATCAAGCTGGTCGAGGGTGCCGAGCGGCAGAAGACGCCGAACGAGATCGCGCTGAACATCCTGCTCGCCGGCCTCACCATCATCTTCGTGTTCGCGACGGTGACGATCCCGAGCTACGCGGCCTATGCCGGCGGCTCGATCTCGGTGGTGGTGCTGGTGGCGCTGTTCGTGACCCTGATCCCGACCACGATCGGCGCGCTGCTCTCGGCGATCGGCATCGCCGGCATGGACCGCCTGGTGCGCTTCAACGTGCTGGCGATGTCCGGCCGCGCCGTTGAGGCCGCCGGTGACGTCGACACCCTGCTGCTCGATAAGACCGGCACCATCACGCTCGGCAACCGCCAGGCCACCGCATTCCGGCCGGTCCGCGGCGTCAGCGAGCAGGAGCTTGCCGATGCGGCGCAGCTCGCCTCGCTCGCCGACGAGACGCCGGAGGGCCGTTCGATCGTGGTGCTGGCCAAGGAGAAATACGGCATCCGCGGCCGCGACATGGCCGAGCTCGGCGCCACCTTCGTGCCGTTCACGGCGCAGACCCGCATGAGCGGCGTCGATGCCGGCGGCTCGTCGGTGCGCAAGGGCGCAGTCGACGCGATCCTGGCCTACATCAGCGGCGGCACGACGCAGGTCGCGTCCGGCAACACGATGCGCGCGATCCAGCCCATGGAAAGCGAGCTCGCCCGCGAGACCAGAGCGATCGCCGACGAGATCGCCAAGTCCGGCGGCACGCCGCTGGCCGTGGCCAGGGATGGCCGCCTGCTCGGCGTCATCCAGCTCAAGGACATAGTCAAGGGCGGCATCCGCGAGCGCTTCGCCGAATTGCGCCGCATGGGCATACGCACCATCATGATCACTGGCGACAATCCGATGACCGCGGCGGCGATCGCGGCCGAAGCCGGCGTCGACGACTTCCTGGCGCAGGCGACCCCCGAGGACAAGCTCCGGCTGATCCGCGACGAGCAGGCCAAGGGCAAGCTGGTGGCGATGTGCGGCGACGGCACCAACGACGCGCCGGCGCTAGCGCAGGCCGATGTCGGCGTCGCCATGAACACCGGCACGCAGGCCGCCCGCGAGGCCGGCAACATGGTCGACCTCGACTCCAACCCGACCAAGCTGATCGAGGTGGTCGAGATCGGCAAGCAGCTGTTGATGACGCGCGGCGCGCTGACGACGTTCTCGATCGCCAACGACGTCGCCAAGTACTTCGCGATCATCCCGGCGATGTTCCTGGCGTTCTACCCGCAGCTTAACGTGCTGAACGTCATGAATCTCGCCAGCCCCCAGAGCGCGATCCTGTCGGCGATCATCTTCAACGCGCTGATCATCATCGCGCTGATCCCGCTGGCGCTGAAGGGCGTCGCCTACCGCGCCATCGGCGCCGGCGCGCTGCTCGGCCGCAACCTGCTGATCTACGGCCTCGGCGGCATCATCATCCCGTTCATCGGCATCAAGGCGATCGACCTGATCGTGACCGCCTTGCACCTGGCTTGACACCCCAACTGCCGTCATTGCGAGCGAAGCGAAGCAATCCAGAGTCCCGCACGCAGCCTGGATTGCTTCGTCGCTTCGCTCCTCGCAATGACGGAAGAGATACAGGAGACCTCCCATGCTCAAAGAAATCCGTCCCGCCATTCTCGTCATGCTTGCGCTGACCTTGATCACCGGGCTGCTCTATCCGCTCGCCATGACCGTCGTCGCGGGCACCATCTTTCCGGCTCAGGCCGAAGGCAGCCTGATCACGCGCAATGGCCAGGTGATCGGCTCGGCGCTGATCGGCCAGGAATTCAAGGACGATAAATATTTCCACGGCCGGCTGTCGGCGACGACGGCGGCCGACCCCAACGACTCGACCAAGACAGTGCCGGCCCCCTACAACGCGGCCAACTCGTCGGGCTCGAACCTTGGACCGACCAGCAAGGCGCTAGCCGACCGCCTGAAGGAGGACGTCGACAAGCTCAAGGCGGAGAACCCGGCGCAGCCGGTGCCGGTCGACTTGGTGACGACCTCGGCCAGCGGGCTCGATCCGGACATCTCGCCGGAGGCGGCGCTGTTCCAGGTGCCGCGGGTGGCCAAGGCCCGCGGTGTGCCGGAGGCCAGCATCCGGACCCTGGTCGCGCAGCAGGTCAAGGGGCGGCTGCTGGGGCTGCTTGGCGAACCCCGCGTTAACGTGCTTGCGCTCAATCTGGCGCTGGATGCTGCCAAGCTGCAATGAGGTCCGCGTGGGCCTCGGCCTTGGCGCCGAGGTCTCTCCGCTTATAATGCCGCATGGCCAGTCAACGCCGCGATCCTGACCAACGTCCCTCGCCGGAAGCCCTGCTCGAAGCAGCCCGGCGGGAGGACAGTCCTGCCGGCAAGCTCAAGATTTTCGTCGGCGCCGCCCCCGGCGTCGGCAAGACCTATGAGATGCTGTCGAGCGCGCATGCCAAGCTGAAGGCCGGCATCGACGTCGTCATCGGCTTTGTCGAGACGCATGGCCGCGCCGAGACCGAGGCGCTGGTGCGTGGCCTCGAAGTGATACCGCGCAAGCGCATCGTCTACAGGGACCAGGTCATCGAGGAGATGGACCTGGACGCCGTGATAGCGCGGCGGCCGAAGCTCGCCATCGTCGACGAGCTGGCCCACACCAACGCGGCCGGCAGCCGGCATCCGAAGCGCTATCTCGATGTCGAGGAACTGCTGTCGCACGGCATCGACGTCTACACCGCCGTCAACGTCCAGCACATCGAGAGCCTCAACGACGTCGTCGCGCAGATCACCCATGTGCGGGTGCGTGAGACCGTGCCGGATTCGATCCTGGACCGTGCCGATGCGATCGAGTTGATCGATCTCACGCCCGACGATCTGATCCAGCGGCTGAAGGAGGGCAAGGTCTATGTGCCCAAACAGGCCGAGCGCGCGCTGGAACATTATTTCTCGCCCGGCAATCTGACCGCGTTGCGCGAGCTGGCGCTGCGCCGCACCGCCGAGCGGGTCGACGAGCAGCTGCTCACCCATATGCAGGCGAACGCCATCGCCGGACCATGGGCGGCGGGCGAGCGGATCCTCGTCTGCGTTTCCGAGGATCCGCGTGCCGCCGGCCTGGTCCGCTACACCAAGCGGCTTGCCGATCGCGTCCATGCGCCGTGGACCGCGGTCACGATCGAGACGCGTCGCAACCTCCAGCTCTCGGACAAGGAGCGCGATCGCCTCGCCGACACGCTGCGGCTGGCCGAGACGCTGGGCGGCGAGGCGCTGACGATCCCCGGCGTCGGACGCCGCATTGCCGACGATCTCATCGGCTTCGCGCAGGCCAACAACGTCACCCAGATCGTCATCGGCAAGTCCCAGCGCTCTCGCCTGTTCGAGATCATCAGGGGATCGGTGGTGCATGATCTGGTGCGGCGTGCCGGCAACATCAGTATTCACGTCATTCCCGGCGAGGAGTCGACCGAGCCCGCGAGCCCGTCCGTCCAGATGCGCGCCCGCAGCGAGCCGATGCGGCCAAAGCCCTATGTGATGGCGTTGCTGATCACGGCAGCTGGCCTCGGCCTCGCCGAGCTGATCCAGCCGTTCTTCGGCATCGAGAATGTCGACCTCGTCTTCCTGACCGCGGTGGTCGGCGTCGCCGCGCGCTACGGCCTGTGGCCGTCGCTGCTGGCGAGCGTCGTCGCCTCGCTGTGCTATAATTTCTTCTTTCTGCCGCCGCTCTATACGTTCACGATCACCGATCCGACCAACGTGGCGGCGTTCTTCTTCTTCATGTTGATCGCGCTCCTGGTGTCCAACGTCGCAGCCCGGGTGCGCGTGCAGGCTGACACGGCGACCCAGCGCATCCGCACCACCGAACAGCTCTACGCGTTCAGCCGCAAGCTGGCAGGCACGGCGACGCTCGACGACGTGTTGTGGGCGACTGCCTATCAGGCGGCTTTGATGCTGAAGGTCCGGGTCGTGCTGCTGCTGCCGCAGAACGGCAAGCTCACCGTGATGGCCGGCTATCCGCCTGAGGATCAGCTCGACGACGCCGACCTCGCCGCGGCCAGCTGGGCCTGGAGCAACGACCGCGTCGCCGGCCGCGGTTCGGACACGCTGCCCGGCGCCAAGCGCCTGTTTCTGCCGATGCGCACCGGGCGCGGTTCGATCGGCGTCATCGGCATCGATGACGACCGCACCGGCCCGCTGCTGACGCCCGATCAGCGTCGGCTGCTCGACGCGCTGGTCGACCAGGGCGCACTCGCGATCGAGCGCGTGCTGCTGGTCGAGGACATGGACAAGGTCAAGCGCACGATGGAGCAGGACCGGCTGCGCTCGGCGCTGCTGACGTCGATCTCCCATGATCTGAAGACGCCGCTCGCCTCCGTGCTCGGCGCCGCCTCGACGATGCGCGATCTCGCGACACGGCTGACGGACCGGGAGAAGCTCGATCTGCTCGCGACCGTGATCGATGAATCCGAGCGGCTCAACCGCTTCATCGCCAATCTGCTCGACATGACCAAGCTCGAATCCGGCGCGATCAAGCCGAACACCGCGCTGCACGATCTCAGCGAAATCGCCGGCAGCGCGCTGCGGCGCGCGAGCAAGATCCTTGCCGGCCACCAGGTGTCGCTCGAGCTGGCCGCAGATCTGCCGATGGTCGAGGTCGATGCCGTGCTGTTCGAGCAGGTCCTGTTCAATCTGCTCGACAATGCCGCCAAATATGCGCCTGCCGACACGTCGATTGCGATCCGCGCGGCGCGCGATGCCAACTGGGTCGTGCTGGACGTCCGTGACGAAGGCGACGGCATTCCGGCCGCCGAGATCGAGCATGTGTTCGACAAGTTCTACCGGGTGCAGAAGGGCGACCAGGTGCGCCCCGGGACCGGACTCGGGCTTGCGATCTCGCGTGGCTTCATCGAAGCGATGCATGGCCGCATCTTCGCCGGCAACCGCACCGATCGGCGCGGCGCCATCCTCACCATCCGCCTGCCGGTGCCGGCGCAGGCCAAACCGCTGGATACCGCCGCATGACAGGCGCTCCGATCAAGGTGCTGGCCATCGACGACGAGCCGCCGATCCGCAAGCTCTTGCGGATGGGACTGGCGACGCAGGGCTACGAGATCCTGGAGGCGCCGAGCGGCAAGGTGGCGCTCGAAAAGCTCGCCGAGGGGCCGGCTTTGATCATCCTCGATCTCGGCCTGCCCGACATTGACGGCCACGAACTCCTGCGCATCATCCGGTCGTGCAACGACAGCATTCCGATCGTGGTGCTGTCGAGCCGCGGCGACGAGGCCGGCAAGGTGAAGGCGCTGGATCTCGGCGCCGACGACTACATCACCAAGCCGTTCGGCATGGAGGAGCTGCTGGCGCGGCTGCGCGCGGCGTTGCGGCATCAATTGCAGGTGCAGGGCGAGCGCCCGGCGTTTCGCACGGGTGATCTCTCGGTCGATCTCGTGCGCCGCATCGTCAAGGTCGGCGGGCGCGAGATCAAGCTGTCGCCGAAAGAATACGATCTGCTGCGCGTGCTGGTGCAGCACGCCGGCAAGGTGCTGACGCATCGTTTCCTGCTGAAGGAATTGTGGGACGAGCTCACCGATGCGCAATATCTGCGCGTCTACGTCCGTCAGCTTCGGCAGAAGATCGAGGCCGACCCCGAGCGGCCGCACTTCGTGCTGACCGAGACCGGCATCGGCTATCGCCTGCGCGCGCCGGATTAGCAACTCTTCATGTCGGCTGTTCCGCGACATCGGAACCTTCGTCGCTTGTGTTGATTGCTGTGCTGTCACAAGGAGACCATCATCATGGCACGAACAGCACGCAAATATTCCAAGGGTGCATCCCGCGACGTCGAGCGCGCGATGAAGAAGCGCAAGGCCGGTACGTTGAAGAGCGGCGCCTCGAGCCGCAAGGTCAGGAGCCGCAAGCAGGCCATCGCCATCGGCCTGTCGGAAGCGCGCCGCGAAGGCAAGAAGGTGCCGCCGAAGAAGAGCGCGCGGTCGGCGGCGAAAAAGTCTTCGATAAAGTCAGCCAAGAAGGCGTCGAAGACGTCGAGCAAGAAGACCGCGAAGAAGACCAGCAGGAAGACGACGAAGAAGAAATCATCGAAGAAGGGCTGACACCGGGGCCTCATGGTTCGAGACGCCCCCCCACGGTTCGCTGGATTGGGTCATGAGCGCGGCGCTCCTCACCAAGAGGGTCCAGCTCCGAAACCGGAGCTACATATGACCAGGACGAGCGTCTTCATGGAGAGGGTCCGAGGGTCTGCTGCAGGACCCCATGTGAGATGAGGTGAGGTCGCAGCGAGAACTCAGACCCTCATGGTGAGGAGCGCCGAGCTCCCGTGCAAACCAAGGCAAAGGGGCCCAAGGCGGCGCGTCTCGAACCATGAGGCCCCGATCTGCCCGCGTGGGGCTCCGTCGCGTGGCCGGATGAGCGCAGCGATATCCGGGATCACCGGTACAGTTCGTGAGACCCTGGATATCGCTGCGCTCATTCGGGCTACGGCCTTCGTCAGCCTCGTCACCCCGCCTTCCTCTGCCGCGCCGCCGAGCGGTGTGCCTTCTTCGCAGGACGCCGATGCGGGCCCGGCCGCCGCGACGGTGCGCGTGACGACTTCTTCTCACCCTTGCCCAGGCTCTGCTTCAACGCATCCATCAGGCTGACGACGTTGCCGGACTTCTCCGCCGGCGCCGGCAGCTTGATCGGCTTGCCGGCGGCCTTGCGCTTGACAAGCGCCTTCAGCGCTGTCTCGTACTGGTCCTTGAACGCCGACGGGTCGAAATGCGCCGCCTTGGTCTGCAGGATGTGGCTGGCCAGCTCGACCATGTCCTTGGTGATCTTCGGCGACTTGATGTTGTCGAAGAACTCGGCCTCGTCGCGCAGCTCGTAGGGAAAACGCAGCGTGGTGCCGAGCATGCCTTTGCCCATCGGCTCGATGGCGATGACGTGCTCGCGGTTGGTCAGTACGATGCGCGCCAAGGCGACGCGGTCCTGATCCTTCATCGCGTCGCGGATCACCGCAAAAGCGTCGATCGCCGCCTTGCCGTCGGGCGCGATGTAATAGGGATGGTTGAGATAGCGCTGGTCGATCTCGTCGCGGGGCACGAAGCTGTCGATGTCGATCGTGTGGTTGCTCTCGATCTGGACGGCCTCCAGTTCCTCCGGCTCGATCTCGACATACTGGCCCTTGGCCAGTTCGTAGCCGCGGCCCTTCTGCTCGCCCTCGACGATGTCGCCGGTCTCGGCATCGATCATCTGCTGCTTCAGCCGGTTGCCGGTCTCGCGATTGATCAGGTGGAAGCGCGTCTTCTCCACGGAGGTCGACGCCGGATAGAGCACGACGGGGCAGCTGACGAGCGAAAGTCTGAGCGAGCCTTTCCAATAGGCGCGGGGGGCCATCCGGGTCTTCGTGAACACTGAGGACAATGTTGCAACGGCGGAGAGTCTGTGGGAGTTCCGGCCGTGAGCCTTGGGCTTCTCGCGGCCGGGAACGCGGAACTTTGTCCGGTGTTATCTCATGCGGATCGGCCGGTTCCACGATCTCGCCAGCTTTGCTACGCTACCGCTCAACGCGAGGGATCATCGTGGCGCTCAAGAAGCTCTCCATTTATCGCAAGAAGCGCGATTTCGACAAGACCGCGGAGCCGTCGGGCGACGCCAAGGTGGCCCCCGCCGCGCGGCCGCGTTTCGTCATACAGAAGCATGATGCGACGCGGCTGCATTACGATCTCAGGCTCGAATTCGGCGGTGTGTTCAAGTCATGGGCCGTGACCAAGGGGCCGTCGCTCGATCCACACGACAAGCGGCTCGCGGTCGAGGTCGAGGACCATCCGCTCGACTATGGCGATTTCGAAGGCACGATTCCGGAAGGCGAATATGGCGGCGGCACCGTCATGCTGTGGGACCGCGGCTATTGGGACAGCGAGGATCCCGAGCGCGGCTTCGAGAAGGGGGATCTGAAATTCACCCTAGACGGCGAGAAGCTGCATGGCAGCTGGGTGCTGGTGCGGATGCGCAATGATCGCACCGGCGGCAAGCGCACCAACTGGCTCCTGATCAAGCATCGCGACGAGTTCGCCCGGGAGGGCGCGGCCAACGATATCTTGAGTGCCGCCAAGTCAGTGGCGTCGGGCCGCACGATGGAACAGATTGCGGCCGGTACGGGTAAGGCGCCCAAGCCCTTCATGCTCGGCAAAGCGAAGCGCATGAATGCCGACGCGGTGTGGCACTCCGACCGCAGCGGCAGCAAGGCCTCGCCCGCGCGGAAGCCGGCGCGGAAATCCAAACCGGCGAAGGCGGCCGTTCAGCCGAAACAGGCCGCGCTACGGACCGTGGCATCGCTGCCGGACTTCGTCCCGCCCGAACTCTGCACCTCCGTGGCGCAGCCGCCGAGCGGCGAGGGCTGGGCGCATGAGATCAAGTTCGACGGTTACCGCGTACAGATCAGGGTCGTGGACGGCAAGGCCACGCTCAAGACGCGCAAGGGCCTGGACTGGACCGCCAAGTTCGGCGCCATTGCCCAGGAGGCCGGCAGACTGCCGGATGCGATCATCGATGGCGAGATCGTCGCGCTCGACCGGGACGGCAATCCGAATTTCGCGGCGCTGCAGGCGGCGATCTCTGCGGGCCAGACTGATGAGCTGATCTTCTTTGCCTTCGACCTGATTTTTGCTGACGAGTTCGATCTGCGTCGCCAGCCCCTGCGCGAGCGCAAGGCGCGGCTCGCGAGGCTGCTGAAGGACAACATCAAAGGCAAGGCGCCGCGCATCCGCTACGTCGAGCATTTCGAGAGCGACGGCGAGGCCGTACTGGAGTCCGCGCGCAAGCTGAAGCTCGAAGGTATCGTCTCGAAGAAGCTGGAATCCGCCTATCACTCCGGGCGCACCGAGAGCTGGACCAAGGCTAAGACCCGGCCCGGCCACGAGGTCGTCATTGGCGGCTGGAAGACCACCAACGGCAAATTCCGTTCGCTGATGGTCGGCGTCAACAAGGACGATCATCTCGCTTATGTCGGCATCGTCGGCACCGGCTTCGGCCAGGACACGGTGAAGGGGATCATGCCGGCGCTGCAGGCGGCCGCGGCCGACAAGAGCCCGTTCGGCGGCAAGAACGCGCCCCGCAAGGCGCGCGAGGTGCACTGGGTGAAGCCCGAGCTGGTCGCCGAGATCGAGTTCGCAGGTTTCACCGGTGACGGCAATGTCAGGCAGGCCTCGTTCAAGGGGCTGCGCCAGGACAAGCCCGCGCACGAGGTCGTCGCGGAGCAGCCGGTCGTCGCCAGGAAAGTGACGAGGCCGGTGGCGCGGGCAGCGGCCACGGTCGCGACCGGTGGTGCCATTGTGCACAAGACGCCGTCGCCGACCAAGGGGGCGGCCACCGTCATGGGCGTCGCGATCTCCAGGCCCGACAAGGCGCTGTGGGCGGATGCCGGCGATGGCGAGCCGGTGACCAAGCTCGATCTGGCCAACTATCTCGCAGCGGTCGGCGACTGGATGATCGTGCATCTGAAGGGACGGCCGTGCTCGATTGTTCGCGCGCCCGACGGCATCGCTGGCGAGACATTCTTCCAGCGGCACGGCATGCAGGGCATGTCCGACCTGCTCGAACTCGTCAAAGTCTCAGGCGATCGCAAGCCCTATCTGCAGATCGATCGCGTCGAGGGATTGATTGCCGTGGCCCAGGTCGCAGCCGTCGAGCTGCATCCATGGAACTGCGCGCCGGACGCGTATGACGTTCCGGGCCGCCTGGTCTTCGATCTCGATCCGGCGCCGAATGTGGCATTCGAGGAGGTGATCGCGGCCGCCAAGGAGATGCGGCAGCGGCTTGCGAGCCTCGGCCTGGACAGCTTCTGCAAGACCACAGGCGGCAAGGGTCTGCACGTCGTGGCGCCGCTGCGCCATGGCGCGCGCGACAGGGTGACGTGGCCGGAGGCGAAGGCGTTTGCACAAGGCGTGTGCCAATGGATGGCGAATGACAGCCCCGAGCAGTTTCTGCTCAACATGTCGAAGAAGCTGCGCAAGGGAAAGATCTTCCTCGACTATCTCCGCAACGACCGGATGTCGACCGCGGTCGCGGTGCTGTCGCCGCGGGCGCGGGATGGTGCGACCGTCTCGATGCCGCTGACCTGGGCACAGGTCAAGAACGGGCTCGATCCGAAGCGCTACACGGTTCGCACCGTGCCGGCGCTGATGGCCAAGACCAAGGCTTGGGATGGTTACGACGAAGCCGCAAGCGCGCTCAGGCCGGCGATCAAGAAGCTCACGAGCGAACTCTGAGCCGAACTGGCCGCGTTTCGAGATAAAACGGGCAGATCTGCGCCACATCTGCCCGCCCGGAATTATCGCAGGTGAATCAGATCCGTCCGAGCAGGACCAGGATCAGCACGATGACGAGGATCAGGCCGAGACCGCCGCCGCCATAATAGCCGGTGCCGTAGAACGGTCCGCCCCCGATGCCGGAAAAGCCGCCGAGCAGCGCGATGACGAGAATGATGAGGATGATCGTTCCGATAGACATGTACTTCCCTCCAGAGCCCGGCAGCGGGGCGGTGCGTCACTCTGCCTTCGCCGAGCAAACTGGTCGGAACTTCGAAAGTTCCGGACGTGGATCAGGTAAAATAGGGAATGTGGCTTTGCGACCGTCGCGGCCGATGACTACATGCTGAGGGCTGTTGGTCAGGAGATCGCGATGTCAAGACCGCTTGTTGTTTCCATTCCGCATCGCCTCGGCAAGGACGAGGCCGTGCGCCGGTTGCAGTCTGGACTGCGCCGCGCCGCGAGCAGCCTTCCGGTCCTAAGCGTCGACGAGGAGCGCTGGGACGGCGACAAGATGCTGTTTCGCGTGCGTGCGCTCGGGCAGGCGGCGTCGGGCCATGTCGATGTCGCCGAGGATCACGTCCGCGTCGAAGTCACGTTGCCCTGGCTGCTGCAGCGCTTCGCCGAGGCGGCGCAATCCGCGATCCGCAGCCGCGGCCAGCTGTTGCTGACCAAGAAGAGCTGATCAGTTCTGCGCTGCGACGGCGGCCACAGCGCGCTTGGCTGCTTGATCGGGGGACCCGTCGGCGCGCGCTTTAATCAACACGGCCGGAAGGTGGGTGAAGACTGAGGCGACGGGGAGTATGCCGCCTTGAATGTGCGGCGCAGCGTAGCCGGGAACCTTGACCGCTGCATCGAACGCATCGGCGTGGGGCCACACCCGGCCGCTGTCGGTGAACGGTGCGAATGCCCGCGCGACGATCACGATGGCCGCATCGCGGCCACGGCGGCGCGCGAAGGCGACGATGTGCTCGGCATGACGGCCGGTCACCTCCAGCGGTTCATACACGCCTTCGGTGAATACGACGGACGCTTCGTTGCGCAGCCGGAGCAGTTGTCGCGTCCAGGCCAGCTTGATGCGGCCGTCCGGCCAGTGCGCGATGAGATCGGTCCAGTCGGGAGTCTCGCTGTCGCGCAGCGCCTGCTCGCGCGCGGCGAAATCGACCGGGCGGCGGTTGTCCGGGTCGACCATCGAGAGGTCCCAGAACTCGGTGCCCTGGTAGAAATCGGGCACGCCGGGCAAGGTGGCCTTGAGCGTGAGCTGCGTCAGCGAGTTCAGCGCGCCCAGCAGCGCGACCCGCTTGGCCAGAGTCTCCAGCGCCTGCAGGAACTCGGCCGAGCGCTCGCGATCGAGCATGCGTTCGATGAAGCTGCGCAGGCCGTTCTCATAAGCCTCGTTCGGATTGAGCCAGCTGGTTTCCTCCTTGCCTTCCCGCGCCGCTTTGAGCGCGTAGGCCTGGAGACGTTCGGGCAGGCTGTCATCCGAGCCTGTCGCCGGCCAGATGCCGACGAGGGTCTGATAGAGCATATATTCGAACGCCGCCGACGGCGCGCGCATATGGCCTTCTGTCACCACGTTCGGCGCGTTGATCGTCTTCCAGCGTGCCACCGGCGGAGGTCCAGTCATTGGGCAGCTCCGTGAGCGCTGCAAGACGCGTGCGGGCATCCTCGCCGCGCTTGGTGTCGTGGGTGGCGGAGGCGGTCATGCCGTGCGGCCAATGCTTGGCGCGCTGCCGCATGAGCGCGTGAAAATCGCCGATCGACAGCGCATGGGCTGCCGGATCGCCGCCGACCTCGTTGAGCGCGACCAGCCGGTGGAACCGATAGAAGCCGGTGTCCTCCAGCGATTTGGCCATCATCGGCCCGGTGAATTGCTGAACCTTCAGGGCGAAGCGGCGGACGCGGGGAACGCTGTGGGTGGTGTGGCGGTCGCGCTTGATGAGATCCATCGTCAGCGCGTCGCGCAGGAAGTCGAAGATCGAGCCGTCGGAGGCGAACCATTCGGCGCGGGCGCCGGCGATGGCGTGATCGATCAGCTTGCGGTCAGCCTCCGTCGGTCCGGCGCCGGTGAGATAGGTGCGGTAGACCGGGAAGTGTAGCACGTAGAGTTTGAGCGCCTGGCGCAGGCTGTCTTCCGAATAGTCGCGCGTCGAGTAATGGCCATTGGCGATACGCGCGAGCAGCCGCGTCAACACGATGAATTCGCTGGTCAGCAGGGCCTCGAGGACGCGCCGCTTCGCTTTCTTGATCACAGGCGCGAGCTTCGGCGGCTTGTTGCTGATCTGGCGCCAGATCTCGTCCAGCGGCTCCAGACCGTTCTCATCGATCAAGAGCTGGGTGATGACATTCATCCACTCATATCCGGTGGTGCCATGCACGCCGGCGAAGCCCGGCAGCTTCTCGTGTTCGCAGAGGATCTTCTCGATCACGACGTAGAACGGCCCTGCGGCGGGCCCGCGGGCATCACGAATGAGACGGCGCAGGCGTTGGAAATATTGCGCGGGATCGCGCAGGCCGTCGATGTGGTCGAGCCGCAGCCCCTGCAACTGGCCATCGGCGATCAGTCTCTTGACCAGCCGATGGATGGCCTCGAACGTTCCTGGGTCTTCGACGCGCAGGCCTGCCAGCGTGTTGACGTCGAAGAAGCGGCGATAGTTGATGTCGCTCGACGCCAGCCGCCAGTGCCCCAGCTTGTAATGCTGCCGCTCGAGCAGATTGTGCAAGGCCTGCGTCTGGGTCGGCCGGCCCTCGCCGGCCTTGTAGGCGGACAGCCCACGGGCGATGATGTCGGCAGCGCCCGGAATGGCCTTGAGCGCCGCCTTGAAGCCTGGCGCTTCCTTGCGATTGGGATGACGCAGGCCCGGATAGCGCGAGACCAGCTCCAGGATCGCCTTGCCGGCCTCGCTGCTCTCCTCGCCGGCCTCCTTGATGATGATGCGTAGCATCTCGCCGTAGCGTTCAGGCGCGATCGGCAGCCGATGCTCGAAGTACCAGCAGGAGAACGAGCCTTCGCCGGGATCGTAGCGCAGCGCGATGTCGCCGTGCTCGAGCGCGTGGCCATAGGAGGTGCCGATGATCGGCAGCAGCACGCCGCCGCGCGCGCGGTAGGGTAGCTGGTCCCAGTCGATGTCGAAGGAGGCGGCATGTGGCGATGCTTGGCCCCATTCAAGCACGTCGAGCCACCACGGATTGTCGTCGAAATGCACGCCGACATGGTTCGGCACGAAATCGAGGATCAGTCCGAGATCGTTCGCCTTCAGGGCGGCGCTCAGTTTCGCAAAGCCCTCCTCGCCGCCGAGCTCGGGATTGAGCTTGGAATGATCGGTGATGTCATAGCCGTGCGTCGAGCCCTTGCGCGCCTTCATGAAGGGCGAGGCGTAGACATGGCTGATGCCGAGCGCCTTGAGATAGGGCACCACGCGGGCCGCCGCCTCGAAATTGAAATCGGCGGTGAGCTGCAGGCGGTAGGTTGCGAGCGGAATCGCCGGAGGCATGATTATCCTCCGATGCTCCAGAACACGGACCAGGGCGGCAGGCGATCGCCGGGCGTGCCGCCCCAGATCGGGGTGCCGCTGACGTCGTTGGATGGTCCGGCGATCTCCTTGTCGGACACATTGGCAAGCAGTCGCAGGCGGCTGCCATCACCCATCGTCCAATGCGCGGTCAGGCGACTCTCATCGGTCACGTCGGCTGTGCCGAAGGTCGCACCAGGCAGAAGCGGCGCCACCTCTCTGTGCCGCACGGCGAGGAGGTCGCGCACCAGCGCCAGCCGCTCGCGGCCGGGCGGTTCATTGCGCGCATCCCAGTCGATGATCGCAGATCTGAACGTCTCGATGTCCAGCGGGTCGGGGACCTCATCGCCATATTTGGCGTAGGCCCACTCATACTCCTTGCGGCGTCCCTTGCGCACGGCATGCGCCAGATCGCCCTGTAAATCGCAGAAGAACGGGAAGGGTCGCTTCGAGCCCCATTCCTCGCCCATGTACAGCATCGGCACGGTCGGCGCGAGCAGTGTCACGGCAAGGGCCGCGGCAATGCCTTCGGGCGGCGCCAGCGCTTCGAGCCGGTCGCCGAACACGCGGTTGCCGATCTGGTCATGGTTCTGCAGGAAGTTCACGAAGGCGCCGGGGGCAAGATGACCGCTTGGTTCACCCCGCCGGATGCCGCCCCAGAAGGCCGCCTGCTCGCCCTGATAGACAAAGCCGGAGGCGAGCGCGCGTGCAAGACCGCCACGCGGGTTGTCCTGGTAGTCGCCGTAATAGCCTGCGGTCTCGCCCGTCAGCATGACGTGCCAGACGTGATGATAGTCGTCGTTCCACTGCGCGCGGAATCTTCCACGCGGCGGCTCTTCCGCCGCGTCGAGCATGCTGGCGCGGTTGTCGCCATTTTCCAGCACGAGATGGATGTGCCGCCCGGTCTGCTCGACGAGCCTGCCGACGGCGGCGCTGAGCTCGTGGAGCATCGGGATCTCACCCTCGTTGGAGAGGATATGGTTAACGGCGTCGAAGCGCAGCCCGTCGAAGCGATAATCGGTCAGCCAATGCAGCGCATTCTCGATCGCGAAGGCGCGCACTTCGGGCCGCCGATAGTCGATCGCGCTCCCCCACGGCGTATGCGTATCGGTGAAGAAGGTCGGCGCGTAATGGCCGATGTAGTTTCCTTCCGGTCCGAAGTGATTGTAGACGACGTCGAGGAACACCATCAGCCCGCGCAGATGCGCCTCGTCGATCAGCGCGCGCAGATCGTCGGGGCGGCCATAGACGCTGTCCGGCGCGTAGAGCAGAACGCCGTCATAGCCCCAGTTGCGGCGCCCGGCGAAGTCCGCGAGCGGCATCAGTTCCAGTGCGGTGATGCCGGTCTCGACGAGATGATCGAGCTTGTCGATCATCGCGCGATAGGTGCCTTCTTCGGTAAAGGTGCCGACATGGCTTTCGAGGAACACCGCATCCTGCCATGGCCGGCCGCGCCAGTCCTTGGCGCGCCAGACGTAGGCGCCGTGGTCGATCACCTCGCTCGGACCCGAGACGTCCTCGGGCTGAAAATCCGAGCCGGGATCGGGCACGTCGAGCTCGTCGTCGATGCGGAACTTGTAGCGGGTGCCTGCCCCAATGCCCGGAGCATCAAGTGCGTACCAGCCGCCATCGCGGCGTTGCATCTCGCGCCTGCCGTCATCGAGCACCAGGTCGACGCGCCTGGCCGCCGGCGCCCACAGTTGGAAACTGGTGCCATGCTCGGACAGCCGCGGTCCGAATTGACGCCCACTCATGACACGCCTGCATAGGCAAGGACGGAGCGCGGCGGTGCCTTGAGATCAGCACCAGCCGCGAAGTCGGCCGATTTCGGCTGGATCTCGGTGGTGTCGAGGACCTGTTGCCACGTCTTGTATTCGGCGAGCTTAGGCAATTTGAATCCGATCTCTTCGGGGGCGGCGTTCAGAACGATAAAGATCGGAGCCTGCTCCTGTTCCACGGGCGCGAGCACATAGGCGAGAAATCGTCCGTCGGGAAAGGTCCAGTCGGTTTGCGTCATCTCCTCCGCCGAGGGCGTCAGCCACAGCACGCCGAAACTGCCGTCCGCGCGACGACCGTCGAGCCAGCGGCGCGCACGGATCTGGCCGAAGCGACGGCGCAGTTCGGTCATGTGGGCGATGAAGTCGGTGAGGTCGTCGCCCTCGCGACCGATGCCGCTCCAGTCGACCCAGCCGACCTCGTTATCCTGGCAATAGGCGTTGTTGTTGCCGCTCTGCGAATTGCCGACCTCGTCGCCGGCGAGCAGCAGCGGCAAACCCTGCGCGAGGAACAGACAGGCAAGCTGGTTTTTGCGCAACTGCCGGCGCAGCGCATTGATGGCGGGATCGCTGCTCGGCCCCTCATGACCGCAATTGTTGCTGTGGTTGTCGTTGGAGCCGTCGCGATTGTCCTCGCCATTCGCCTCGTTGTGCTTGCTGTTGTAGCTGAACAGATCCGCAAGCGTGAAACCGTCATGGACGGTGACGTGATTGACGCTGGCGCGCTGGGTGCGGCCGTCATGATTGAAGATATCCGACGACCCGGTCATCCGGCTCGAGACCTCGCCGATCAGGCTGCCTTCGCCGCTCCAATAGCGGCGCATGGCGCTGCGATAGCGGTCATTCCATTCCGACCATTGCGACGGGAACGCGCCGACCTGATAGCCGCCGAGGCCGACGTCCCAGGGCTCGGCCACCAGCTTCACGCCGGCGAGCACCGGGTCCTGCCGGATTGCGGTGAGGAAGCCGCTGCGGCGATCGAAACCGTGCTTCTCGCGCGCGAGGGTGGTTGCGAGATCGAAGCGGAAGCCGTCGACGTGGCAGACCTCGACCCAGTAGCGCAGCGAATCCATCACCATCTGCAGCACGCGCGGATGCGTCAGGTTCACCGAGGAGCCGCAACCGGTGAAATCGTCGTAGAAGCGCGGATTGTCGGGCTGCAGCCAATAATACGACGCGTTGTCGATGCCGCGATAGCACAGCGTCGGGCCGAGGTGATTGCCCTCGGCGGTGTGGTTGTAGACGACGTCGAGCATGACCTCGATGCCCGCGTCATGCAGACGCGCGACCGTCGTTCTGAAGGCATCGAGCGGATTGTCCTGCGCGTAGCGCTGCTCCGGCGCAAAGAACGAGATCGTATTGTAGCCCCAGTAGTTGACGAGCTTCTTCTCGACCAGCATGCGGTCGTCGATGAAGGCGTGGATCGGCAACAGCTCGATCGTCGTGACGCCGAGCCGCTTCAGGTGCTTGATCATCGCCGGCGCCGACAGGCCGCCGAACGTGCCGCGCAGATTCGGCGGCACGTCGTCGCGTCGGTTGGTCAGGCCCTTGACGTGGGCCTCGTAGATGATCGTGTCCTCCCACGGGATCTGCGGGCGCATCTCGCGGCGGCCCCAATTGAAGGTCTCGTCGATGACGACGGCCTTGGGCATGCCGCGCGCATTGTCGCGGCGGTCGAAGGAGAGATCCTCGCGCGGCGAGCCGGCGCGATAGGCGAAATGCGCGTCGCTCCAGACCAGCCGGCCGGCAAGCCGCTTTGCATAGGGGTCGAGCAGCAGCTTGTTGGCATTGAAGCGGTGGCCGCGTTCCGGCTCGTAGGGGCCGTAGACCCGGTAGCCGTAAAGCTGCCCGGGCGAGACATCGTGGAGATAGCCGTGCCAGACATCCTCGGTGCGCTCCGGCAGCTCGATGCGCTCGATCTCGCGCCGGCCCTGGCTATCGAACAGGCACAGCTCGACCTTCTCGGCATTGGCGGAGAACAGCGCAAAATTCGTCCCCCGTCCGTCCCAGGTGGCACCGAGACGGGCGTGACTTCCGGCCGACAGGCGCATCGCGTCAGGCTTCCGGGACGAGAAATACCGCTGCCATGGGCGGGAGGATGAGGTTGAGCTGTTGATCTTCAGAGGCATGGACCTGGCCGACGTTGCCGACATTGCTGCCGCCATAATGCGAGGAGTCGGAATTGAAGACTTCCCGCCATGTGCCGCCGAGCGGCACGCGGACCCGGTAATTGTAATACACGTTGGGCGAAAAGTTCACGACCACGACGCAGCGGGCACGCTCATCGAAGCCCTTTCGGACCCAGGCGAAGACATTGCGGTCGGCATCGTCCGTGATCAGCCATTCAAACCCCTCCGGCTCGCAATCCCGCTCGTGCAAAGCGGGCTGATTGCGATAGAGATGGTTGAGGTCGCGGATCAGCGCCTGGATGCCGGCATATTTCGGGTCGCCGAGCAGGTGCCAATCGAGCGAGGAATCGTGATTCCACTCGCGCTCCTGGGCGATCTCACAGCCCATGAACAACAGCTTCTTGCCCGGATGTCCGAACATGAAGCTGTAATAGGCGCGCAAATTGGCGAAGCGTTGCCAATCGTCGCCAGGCATGCGGCCGAGGACCGAGCGCTTGCCGTGCACGACCTCGTCATGCGACAGCGGCAGGATGAAGTTTTCTGAAAAGGCGTAGTGGAGGCCGAACAGGATCTCGCCGTGGTGATATTTGCGGTGGATCGGATCCTTGCTGATATAGCGCAAGGTGTCGTGCATCCAACCCATGTTCCACTTGTAGCCGAAACCGAGCCCGCCGATGTCGACGGGGCGCGACACCTGCGGCCAGGCGGTAGATTCCTCTGCGGCCGTCGTCGCCTGCGGGAAATGGCCGAACACGTCGATATTGGTTCGGCGCAGAAACTCGATCGCCTCCAGGTTCTCCCGCCCGCCATACTTGTTCGGGATCCAGCCGCCGGACGGACGGCTGTAGTCGAGATAGAGCATCGAGGCGACGGCGTCGACGCGCAGGCCGTCGATGCCATAGCGCTCCAGCCAGAACAGCGCGTTCGAGCGCAGGAAATTGGCCACTTCGGTGCGGCCGTAGTTGTAGATCAGGGTGCCCCAATCGAGATGGCGGCCTTGCATCGGGTTGGCGTGCTCGTACAGCGCCGTGCCGTCGAAATGGCCAAGGCCGTGCGGATCATCCGGGAAATGTCCGGGCACCCAGTCGAGCCAGACCGCCAGCCCCTCGCGGTGGCAGGCGTCCACCAGGGCGCAGAAATCCTCCGGGCTGCCGAAACGGCTGGTCGGTGCGAACAGGCCGGTGGGCTGATAGCCCCAGGAGCCGTCGAACGGGTGCTCGCTGACGGGGAGGAATTCGATATGCGTAAAACCCAGGTCGCGCGCATAGGCCGGCAGCTGCTCGGCCAGCTCGCGATAGGTGAGCCATTGGTTGTTGTCCTTGCGCCGCCAGGACCCGAGATGCACCTCGTAGATCGAAACCGGCTTGTTCAGCTTGTTGATGTCCGAGGGGGCTGGTCGCGGTCTGGGCAGGCGCGTTTCGTCCACGACGATAGATGCTGTCTTGGGGCGCATCTCGGCCGCGAACGCCATCGGGTCCGATTTCAGCGGCAGATGTTCGCCCTGCGGGCCGATAATGTCGAACTTGTAGTGATCCCCGGCTTTGGCGCGGGGAATGAACAGCTCCCAATAGCCGTTGCCGCGCACCCGCATCGGGTGACGCCGCGCATTCCAGAAGTTGAAATCGCCGACCACGCTGACCCGACGTGCGTTCGGCGCCAGCACGACGAAGCCAACCCCGTCGACGCCGTCGAGCACCATCGGGTGGGCGCCGAGCTTGTCATAGAGTCGCTCGTGATTGCCCTCGCCGAGCAGATGCAGGTCGAAATCGGTCAGGATCGGCAGGAAGCGATAGGGGTCTTCGAGGTCGGCGACGTGATCGCCGAACGTGGCCCGCAGCCGATAGCGCTGCGGCCCCGACATGGTCCCGGTGAACAGGCCGGCGTCATGGATCCGTGCAAGCGGTGCCACCTCGCCATTGTCTCCGACGGCCTCGACGCGCGAGGCCTCGGGCAGGAACGCGCGGATCACGGTCCGGCCGTCGACGTCGTGTTGACCGAGATAGCGAAACGGGTCGGCATGCCGACCTTCGATGATCGCAAACCCCTCGGGAGAAAGATGGGTCATGAGGACTCACTGGCAGGTGCTGGCACGGACAGGACGCGAAGCAGGTTGCCCAGCGCGACGCGTAGCCAGTCCGGCCGGTGAGCGAGGTCATATTCCAGTGCGCCGAGCGCTTTTTCCAGCAGGAAAAAGCTCAGGAGCGCCTCGGCGGTGTGCGGATCGTCAGGCCAGAGGCTCTGAGCGGCCTTGATCTCGCGATAACCTGCCAAGAACGCCGCGCTAGCCTGGTCGCGCCAGTCCGCCAAGGCTGTGGTCAGCTTGCTGTGATCGTCGGGGGCGGCCTGCAGGGCGTGATCGAGCGCAACACGGACCGAGCAGTCGATCGAGCGCAGGAAGCCTGCGATGTCTTTCGCGGGCGGCGCCTTGCGGCGACGCTCGGCCAGCGGCTGCTCCTCGTCGCCGTCGAAATCGATGATGCAGATGTCATCCTTGACGATCAGGATCTGGCCGAGATGGAAATCGCCATGCAGGCGGATATCGCAGCCGCCGACGTGGTGCGGAATCAGATGGCTCAGCCGCTCGGACAAATCGCCGCGCATGGCGAGCACCTGATCGATGAGGCCACGTTCCGGGTCCTTGAAGTGGTCGCGCCGCTCGCTCAGTCGGGCGAGGACCCGGTTGGCCTGAGCGCGAAGCCGGTCGATCCAATGATCGAGGCTGTCGGCTGTGGTCGGCTCGGGGGCAAAATCGGCGATGTCGTTGCGGGATGCCAGGGCCGCATGCAGCTCGCCGACCCGTCGGCCCGCCTGAGCCATATAGCGGAGATAGGGGGAGCGCTCCTCGTTTTGCCGCTCGTCGCCCTGGGCGGTGAACACCCGCTGGTCGTCGATGTAGCGATCGAGATAGGCCAGGGTGACGGTCCAGCCGTCGCCCTGGTTCTCGATGAAGCCATGAACGCTTCCGATCATGCGGCGCTCGTCGTCCTGGATGAACTCGACGCTGCCCAGCAATGGCGGCACGTTGGCGAAGCCGACAGTTTCGGTCAGGAAATGGCCGACATCGATCTCGGGGTGAACGCCTGCCTCGAGTTCACGGTAGATCTTGATGAAGTAGTCGTTGTTGACGACGGCCTTGCTGCTGCAGCGATCGGTCTCGATGATGCGAACGTGCTCGGACTCGCTGATCGGCCGATCGGGGAATCTTGAGGTCGGACGAAATTCGAGGCGCAGCCCGTCTTCCTCCACGGTGAGCGACTGCCGGAGATTGCGCAGCAGCAGAGCGAGAAAGATCGGGCTGGTCGCGGCGTCCAATACGGTGCCTTCGCGCGCGCCCTGGCGCACGGCGGCAAACGCCTGCGGATTGTAGCGCTCGCGATCGAAGCGAACCCAGTCGATCCACATCGGCAGCAGATAGCGTAACTCGTCCTTGCGCTCAGCCGCCTTGAAGAAGATCAGCCAGGGCCGGTTGTCGCCGATGTCGCAGAAAGGAATGGCGGATGTCAGCGTCGGGTGGATCGCATCGGCCGACCGTTCCGGATACCAGCGCGTGCGCGCCAGATGTCCGGGCAGCACGTCGCGCTCGAACAGGCTCCGCGTGCGCGCCAGCGAGACCCAGGTCGACCCGACCGGAACCACCAGCGTCTCGAATTCCGGCACGGCGCGCTGGACCACCGGTTCGGACTTCTCCCGCTCCCGCAGTTGAAACCAGTAGAACCCGTACGGCGCCAGCGTGATCATATAAGGTACCTCGCCGATCGCGGGGAAACGCGACCGGCCCAGCATTTCGATCGGGACGCGGTCCTTGAAGGCCGAGAGGTCGAGCTCCGTCGCCTGCGCCGACCGCGACAGGTTGGCGACGCAGAGAATGACCTCGTCCTTGTATTGCCGGACATAGGCCAGCACGGAGCGGTTGGCCGGGCGGATGAAGCTCATGGTGCCGCGGCCGAAGGCGAGCGTCGATTTGCGCACCGAGATCAGCTTCTTGGTCGCATTGAGCAGCGACGACAGGCTGCGCGACTGCGCCTCGACATTGACGGCCTCGTAGCCGTAGACCGGATCCATGATCATCGGCGCATACAGCCGGGCCGGGTCGGCGCGCGAGAAGCCGCCATTGCGGTCCGGCGTCCACTGCATCGGCGTGCGCACGCCGTTGCGGTCGCCGAGATAGATGTTGTCGCCCATGCCGATCTCGTCGCCGTAATAGATGATCGGCGTGCCCGGGAACGACATCAGCAGCGAATTCATCAGCTCGATCTTGCGTCGGTCATTGTCCATGAGCGGCGCGAGGCGCCGGCGGATGCCGACATTGATGCGCGCGCGCGGATCATTGGCATAGGTCGACCACAGGTAATCGCGCTCGACATCGGTGACCATCTCCAAGGTCAGTTCGTCATGGTTGCGCAGGAACAGCGCCCATTGGCAGGTCGCGGGAATATCCGGCGTCTGGCGCAGGATGTCGGTGATCGGGAAGCGGTCCTCCTGCGCGATGGCCATGTAGATGCGCGGCATCAGCGGGAAGTGGTAGGCCATGTGGCACTCGTCGCCCAGGCCGAAATATTCCTGTACGTCCTCCGGCCATTGATTGGCTTCCGCCAGCAGCAGCTTGTCCTTGGCATAATTGTCGAGCTCGACGCGCAGACGCTTGATGATCGCATGCGTCTCGGGGAGGTTCTCGTTGTTGGTGCCGTCACGCTCGCAGAGATAGGGGATCGCGTCGAGCCGGAAGCCGTCGACCCCGGCATCGAGCCAGCGCTTCATCACCTGGATGATCGCGCTCACCACCCGCGGATTGTCGAAATTCAGATCCGGCTGGTGCGAGAAGAAGCGATGCCAGTAGAACTGGCCGGCTTCGGGGTCCCAGGTCCAGTTCGACTTCTCGGTGTCGGTGAAGATGATCCGTGTGCCCAGATATTTCTGGTCGGTGTCGCTCCAGACATACCAGTTGCGGGCGCTGGACCCGGGCGGGCTGCGCCGGGCGCGCTTGAACCAATGGTGCTGGTCGGATGTGTGATTGACGACGAGCTCGGTGATGACGCGCAAACCCCGGCGCTGGGCCTCCTGGATGAAGCGCTTGAAGTCCTTCATCGTGCCGAAATCGGGATTGATGCTGCCGTAATCGGCGATGTCATAGCCGTCGTCGCGCCCGGGGGAGGGATAGAACGGCAGCAGCCACAGCGCGGTGACGCCGAGGTCCTGAAGATAGTCCAGCTTTTCGGTCAGGCCGACAAAATCGCCGATGCCGTCATTGTTGCTGTCGGCGAACGCCTTGACATGCAGCTGGTAGATGATCGCGTCCTTGTACCACAGGCCGTCGCCATCGGTTGTGGTCTGGAGGTTGGGCGCATCCAGGGATGACATCAGGTTCATGAAGCCCTCACCTAGGAGAGAGGATGACGAGGCGGCTGCGATTCGGGGGGCCGATGGGCCTGACCGAAGCGGCTCTCCTCAAAAGAGGGCAGAATAGGGGACAAAGCGTCGCGAGGGATGACGCTTTCGGGCGGGGGCGCAAATTTGTTCACGGTGATGCCATTGACAAGAAATCGTCGTCCCGGTTCGCTAGGCCCCGAGACGACCACCTTACAAAGCGGCAAGCCTCGTTTGGTTCCCGAAGGAACGACGGCAGACGCGCTGCGTTAGGGGCTTATCCTCTTGCCGTCCCACAACAATTTCACGACGTACGGTCTCCTTACGTCCAGATCGCGTGCCGAATGGATCTCTTCAGCCAAGCTCATAGTCTCGGAATCCTGACAGAATTCTACGACGGTCAGGGGCAGCGCCGCGTCACCGATGAAGCGGCGCTCAAGATCATCGTCGAGGCCTTCCCCAGGCCGACGCCGCACCGGCTCCTGAACGACGCCGTGGTGATTCGGGCAGGGCAGCCCGCGCGCAGCCGCCTCAACGAGGCGGCCCAGCTGCCCGTCAGATGGACGATCAAGCGTGGCGATGTCGAGGCCGCCAGCGGCGAGATGCAGGATGGGCTGCTTGAATGGCCGGCCGACCTCGCGGTGGGCAGCTATCGCGTCGAGCTGACCGATGCGTCCTCGTGTCGCGAGGACTTGCCGCTGTTGGTCGCGCCCGGCCAGGCGTTCTCGGGCGATTTCGATCGTGTCTGGCTGCTGGCGGTGCAGCTTTACGGTATCCGCTCCCGGCGCAATTGGGGCATGGGCGATTTCACGGATCTCGCGCATCTGATCGAACTCTGCGCCAAACTGGGCGCTGACGGCGTCGGTCTCAATCCGCTGCACGCGTTGTTCGACGACCGGTCGGGCGATTTCAGCCCCTATGCGCCGAACAGCCGGCTGTTCCTCAACGCGCTTTATGTCGATGTCGAGCAGGCGCCGGGGTTCCGGAACGGGCCGGACAGCAAGGCGCTGGAGGCGCTGCGGCAGACCGAGCTGGTCGACTACAACGGCGTGGCGGCGTTGAAATGGCCGGCCTTGCGCGCCGCCTTCGACCGATTCCTGGCCGCGCCCGACAGCGCTGATGCGGCGGAGTTCAAGGCCTATCGCGCCGAGCGTGGCGATCTGCTGGCGCGGTTCACCTGTTTCGAGGTGTTGCGGCATCGGTTCCAGCAGCCCTGGTGGGAATGGCCGGAGGAATGGCGGCAACCTGACGCAGCACGCTGTGCGGCGCTGCTCAATGGTCCGGATCGCCGCGAGGCCGATTTTGTCGCCTATGTCCAATGGCTGGCGGAGCGGCAGCTGCGCCATTGCAGGGATCTTGCGCACCGGCTCGGCATGAAGGTCGGGCTCTATCTCGATGTCGCGGTCGGCGTTCAGTCCGACGGCTTCGATGCCTGGAACGAGCAGGGCGCGATTTCACGGACCTTGTCGGTCGGCGCGCCACCCGATCCGTTGAATACGGTCGGGCAGAACTGGGGCCTGGCGGGTTTCAACGCCCCGGGCCTGGAACTGAAGAACTTCGAGCCGTTCCGGGAGATGGTGCGGGCGTCGATGCGGCATGCCGGGGCGATCCGGCTGGACCATGTGCTCGGCCTGAAGCGGCTCTATCTGGTGCCGCACGGCTTTCCCGCCAAGCAGGGTGCCTACGTCCAGATGCCGTTCGAGCCACTGCTCGCCGCCACAGCCATCGAAAGCGTGGCCAACAAATGCGTCGTCATCGGCGAGGACCTCGGCACCGTTCCCGAAGGTTTTCGCGAGCAGATGGCCGATTGGGGTCTGTGGTCCTACAAGGTGATGATCTTCGAGCGCGACGACAATGGACGCTTCCGCGACGTCGATTATTACCCGCCGAATGCGCTGGTGACGCTGAACACGCACGACCTCTCGACCTATGCCGGCTGGCGCTCGTTCGGTGATCTCCGGACCAAGCGCGGCTTGGGCATCGATCCCGGCGAGAGCGACGAGGATCGCTGGCGTGCCCTCGGCTATTGGGACGAGGTGCTCCGCGACAATGGCATTGCAGCCAACGACGTCCATTCCGCGATCCGGTTTCTGTCGCGGACTCGCTCGCGGTTGCTGGCGATTTCGCTCGAGGACCTGCTCGAGGTGGTCGACCAGCCCAATATTCCCGGCACCATCGACGAGCATCCGAACTGGCGCCGCAAGATGCCGGTCGCCATCGAGGAGATCTCCGCGACGGCGGGCATCGACGCCTTGAAATCGGCGACCGCCGAACGGATCAGCGCGGCCCGCGTTTAGAGAACGCGGCATCGGGCGGGGGCATTTGCATGCGGATGTGGAATGTCCTGCAGGATCGAAGACTATGCGCTGATCGGCGATTGTGAGACGGCTGCGCTCGTCGGCCGCAATGGCTCGATCGACTGGCTGTGCTGGCCGGCGTTCGATTCGGACGCGTGTTTCGCGGCTCTTCTCGGCGATCGCGGCCATGGCCGTTGGCTGATCGAACCGCGGGACGAGGTCAGCGCGGTGTCGCGCCGCTATCGCGGCGACAGCCTCATTCTCGAAACCCGCTTCGAGACGCCGGCGGGCATCGTCGAGCTGATCGACTTCATGCCGCCGCGCGGCAGCGCCTCCGATGTCGTCCGTCTGGTCCGCGGTGTGTCCGGACGGGTCGCGATGCGGATGGACCTGATCATCCGCTTCGGGTTTGGCGTCGAGATCCCCTGGGTCCGGCGGACCGAGGACCGCTCCGCGCTGCTCGCGGTGTGCGGACCTGACATGGCCGTGCTGCATACGCCGGTCGAGACGCGCGGCGAGAGCATGACGACGGTCGCCGAATTCGAGGTCACGGCCGGCACCACCATTCCCTTCGCGCTGACCTATAGTCCGTCGCATCTGCCGCCGCCCAAGGCGATCGACCCAGAACAGGCCCTTGCCGACACCGAGGCCTTCTGGACCGACTGGTCGAGCCGTTGCAGCTACCGCGGCGATCATCGCGACCTCGTGATGCGATCGCTGATCACGCTGAAGGCCCTCACTTATGCTCCGACGGGGGGCATCGTTGCTGCGCCGACGACGTCTCTGCCGGAGAAGCTCGGCGGCAGGCGCAATTGGGATTATCGCTTCTGCTGGCTGCGCGACGCCACGTTCACGCTGCTGGCGCTGATGAACTCGGGCTATACCGAGGAAGCACTGGCCTGGCACAATTGGCTGCTGCGCGCGGCCGCCGGCGCTCCCGCCCACATGCAGATCATGTATGGCATCATGGGGCAGCGGCGGCTGACGGAATGGCAGGCCGAATGGCTGCCCGGTTATGAAGGCTCGCTGCCGGTCCGGATCGGCAACGCCGCCCATGCCCAGCTTCAGCTCGACGTCTATGGCGAGCTCATCGATGCGTTCCATCAGGCGCGCATGACCAAGCTCCGGCTGCAGGACGGCACCTGGGCGCTCGAATACGCCGTGCTCGACCATCTCACCGACGTCTGGGACCAACCCGATCAGGGCATCTGGGAGCGCCGTGGCGATGGCCGGCACTACGTCTTCTCGAAGGTGATGACCTGGGTGGCGTTCGACCGCGCGATCAAGAGCGCCGAGCGATTCCAGCTGACGGCGCCGCTCGAGCGCTGGCGTCGGCTGCGCGACACGATTCATCGCGATGTCTGCGACAAGGGCTACGACGCCGGTGTCGGCAGCTTCGTCGATTCCTACGGATCGCAGCTGCTCGATGCGAGCCTGCTGCTGCTGCCCGCGGTCGGATTCCTGCCTTGCTCCGATCCGCGCATCAGCAGCACCATCGCAGCGATCGAGCGGCACCTGATCCGCGACGGGCTGGTCATGCGGCACGATCCGCGGGAGGCCCCGTCGGATGAGCAGCAGCCGATCGAAGGCGCGTTCCTCGCTTGCACGCTATGGCTCGCCGACGCACATGTGCTCGCCGGCGACATCGCGAAGGCGGAGACGCTGTTCCAGCGGGTGGTCGCGCTCGCCAACGACGTCGGCCTGCTCGCGGAGGAGTACGACACGCAGGCGCGTCGGCAGACCGGCAACTTGCCCCAGGCGCTGACGCATATCGCGCTGATCAACACGGCGCAGAATCTGAGCGGCGCCAAGAAGGCCGGGCACAAGCCGGCCAAGCAGCGCTCGGAGGCCTGACGCGGGATCGCAGACTAATCTTGCACGTTCTCCGCCACGATCATCTCCATCGCGTTGGCGAAGCCTTCGTCCTGGTTGGAGGTGGTGACCCGCGTGGCGTGGCTCTTCACCTCGTCGCTGGCATTGCCCATCGCGATCGACAGCCCGCTGACCTCGAACATGGCGACGTCATTGTGCATGTCGCCGATGGTGGCGACCTGGCTGAGCGGTATGCCGAGCCGTGCGGCCATGGCGGTGACGAAGGTGCCCTTGTTGCGGCCCGGCGGGGTAATATCGAGATAGTAGCTCTGCGAGCGTACGGCGGTCGCGTCAGTCCCCAACAGCTCCCGCATCTCGCCTTCGCAGCGGGCCAGCAGGTCGAAATCGCGGCTCGAACCGACGATCTTGCAGGCCTGGGACAAATACGGCGAGAAGTCGCTGATGATGGTCGGATCCGCCCGGATGGCGCGCTGCTCGTTCGGCACGTAATCGCCGGCCGCGTTGCGCGTCAGCCAAGAATCGCTGGTGAACACCCAGATATCGATGCCGCGCTGCTGGAGCAGATCGACGCAGCGCGCGGCGGCCTCGGCGGGAATCAGGCTCTGTTCAAGCGGACGCATCGCGGGATCGATGATCGAGCTGCCGTTGAACGGACCGACCGGCAGGTCGATCTGCAAGGGCGCGATCAGAAAGCCCATGCCGATCGCTGGACGGCTGGAGGTGATCGTGAAGGCGATGCCGGCCTCGCGCAATTGCCGGGCTGCCTTGGCCGCGCGTTCGGTCAGAACCTTGTCCTTGGTCAATAGCGTGCCGTCGACGTCGGACACGACGAGAGCGATGCGGGTCATGAGCCGTTCCATTTGCAGTCAGGCACGGTCCTGACCGATGTGAAGCTGTTGCAGGATGTCGTCGACAATGGTCTCGACCGGCGCGTCGACTGAGACCGTGACAGGATGCTCGTCGGCGCCAGGTGGTTCCAGCGTCGCGAACTGGCTGTCGAGCAGGCCGGTCGGCATGAAATGCCCTTTGCGGTGGCCCATCCTGTCGCCGATCAGCTCGCGATCCCCTTCGAGATAGACCAGGCGGACGTCGCCGCGATCGCCGACCAGGATCTTGCGATAGGCCTTCTTGAGCGCCGAGCAGGCGATGATGATCGGCTCGCCCTTGGCGCGACAGCGCGCAATCTCATCGGCGATCGCCTGCAGCCAGGGCCAGCGATCGGCGTCGGTGAGGGGCTGGCCCGCGCTCATCTTCGCGACATTGGCCGGCGGGTGGAAACTGTCGCCATCCTCGAAGCGCCAGCCGAGGCGCCGGCCGAGCGCTTGCCCGACCGTGCTCTTGCCTGAGCTTGAGACACCCATGATGACGAGGGCGTGCGGCATCTCAGGCGCGGATTGATCCGCCGCAGTCTGCGGCCACGCCGCCGCGTCGATCAGGAACCTCGTCTCATGGATCGAGCGGGCGCGATTGGCCGGCAGGTCTTCGCCGGCCAGGACCCGGGTCAGGATCGGTCGCTTGTCGGCCCCACCCACCTCGAACAGCATGGTGCGGCAGGAGGCGAGGGCCGGCAGTGTCAGGCTGACCCGCGGCACGAACGGCGCAACATGGGCTTTGTCGACGCCCACCACCCAGCGGTCCCGGACCTCGACCGCGGGGTAGCCTGGAAACAGCGAGGCGATGTGGCCGTCGGGCCCGATGCCGAGCAGCACGAGGTCGAACAGGGGCCGGGCCGGATCGAGCGTCTCGGCGCCATAGAACGCCATCAGCTCGCGCGCATAGGCGTTCGCGCTGCGTTCGGGACTGCTTGTCTCCGTGGGGATCGGATGGATGTTGGCGGCGGGCGCGCAGGCGTCGAGGAAGGCGCGGCGCGCCATGGTCATGTTGTGCAGAGCGTCGCCTGGCGGAACGAACCGCTCGTCGCCGATGAACCAGTGCACGCGTGGCCAGGGGATGCGGTCGCGATAGGCTTCCGTCGCCAGCAGCTCGTAGAGCTGCTTGGGGCTCGAGCCGCCGGTCAGGCAGATCGCGATCCGGCCGGCATTGGCGGCGATCCGCGCCAGCAGGAGATCGGCGGCAGCCCGCGCCATCGCCGCCTTGTCGGCGACGCGCACCAGTTCGGGAGACGGCGCGCCCATCGCTTCAGGCCAGCTTTCGCCAGCTGCGGCCGTCGCGCGCGAGCAGATCGGCGGCGGCTTTGGGCCCCTCGCTTCCCGCTTCGTACGTATGCAGGCCGTCGCGGCCGGCCTTCTTCCAGGCCTCGATGAACGGCTCCACGGCCTTCCAGCCGGCCTCGACACTGTCGGCGCGCTGGAACAGGATGTTGTCGCCGATCATGCAGTCATAGATCAGCGTCTCGTAGCCGGTGGCCGGTTCGGCCTGGAAATAGTCCTTGTAGTTGAACTTCATCTGCACGCCGTCGGTGCGGATGGTCGGTCCGGGGATCTTGGTGTTGAATTGGAGCGTGATGCTCTGGGTCGGCTCGATGCCTATGACGAGATAGTTCTCCGCCAGCGTGTCGATCGGCGTGCAGCTGAACATCGCGAACGGCGCTTGGCGGAACTTGATCGCGACCTCGGTGCGCTTGGCGCCCAGCGCCTTGCCGGTGCGCAGATAGAAGGGCACGCCGGCCCAGCGCCAATTGTCGATGGTCAGCTTCAGCGCCGCATAGGTCTCGGTCGCGCTGTCGGGATCCACATCCTTGGTGTTGCGATAGTCGGGCAGCTCGGTGTCGCCGACCAGGCCTGCCTTGTATTGGCCGCGCACGGAGTTCAGCAGCGCTTCCTGCTCGCTGAGCGGCTGGATGGCCGAGAGCACCTCGGCTTTTTCGGACCGCACGGTGTGCGCATCAAACCGTGCGGGCGGCTCCATCGCGACCAGTGAGAGCAGCTGGAACAGATGGTTCGGCACCATGTCGCGCAGCGCGCCGGTGGCATCATAGAAGCTGCCACGGGTGCCGACGCCGAGCTTCTCCTCGACGGTGATCTGCACGTGATCGATGTGATGCCTGTTCCAGATCGGCTCGAACATGCCGTTGGCGAAGCGCAGCACCAGGATGTTCTGCACCGTCTCTTTGCCGAGATAGTGATCGATCCGATAGATCTGGTGCTCGGTCACGAGCTCGAGCAGCTGATCGTTGAGTTTTTTCGCCGACGCCAGGTCGGTGCCGAACGGCTTTTCGACCACCAGGCGGCGCCAGGCCTTGCCGTCCTCCTTGAGCAGCCCGACGCGGCCGAGCTGCTGGGCGATCGGCGCGAAGGCGGCAGGCGGAGTCGCCAGATAGAACAGCCGGTTGCCATGGGTCTCCCGCGAGGCCTCCAGCTTCTCCAGTCGCTCCTTCAACTGATCGAAACTATCCGGCTCCTTGGGATCGGCTTCGATCGCGGTCACGCATTGCAACAGGCGCTGGGCGATCTCGTCCTCGACCGGACGGGTCGCGTATTTGCGCAGGCCCTCCATCAGATTGACGCGCAGCTGCTCGCTCGACATGCCCTTGCGGGCGATGCCGACGATGCAGAACCGATCCGGCAGCAGATTGCCGGCGGCGAGATTGTAGAGCGACGGCAGCACCAAGCGATGCGTGAGGTCGCCGGTCACGCCGAAGATCACGAAGGCGCAGGCGTCGGGCTTCTGGTGGGGCGGCTGGTGCGGATGCAAGGGAGTCACGCGCGGTCCGCCTTCGGTTTGACGATCTCCGGCGCGCTCTGGCGCGCTGGATCGGGATGCTGCTCGGGCTCCTTATGCCCGCCGAAGCCTTCGCGCATGGCGGAGAGAATCTTTTCGGCGAACGTATGGTCCTGGCGGGAGCGGAAACGCGCGAACAGGGCCGCCGTCAGCACTTCGGCCGGGACGGCCTCGTCGATTGCGGCATTCACCGTCCAGCGGCCCTCGCCGGAATCCTCGACATAGCCGGAATATTTGTCCAGTCCCGGCTGGCGCGCCAGCGCGCTTGCCGTGAGATCGAGCAGCCAGGACGGAATGACGCTGCCGCGGCGCCAGACCTCGGCGACATCGGCGAGATCGAACTCGAAGCGATGCGCCTCGGGCAGCGCCTCGCTGTTCGCATTCCTCAGGATGTCGAAGCCTTCCGCATAGGCCTGCATCAAGCCGTATTCGATGCCGTTATGGATCATCTTGACGAAATGGCCGGCGCCGGTCGGGCCGGCATGGATATAGCCCTGCTCGACGCGCGGATCGCGGCCGTCACGGCCCGGCGTGCGCGGGATGTCGCCGATGCCGGGCGCGAGCGTGGCGAAGATCGGATCGAGCCGGTCGACCACCGCCTTGTCGCCGCCGATCATCATGCAATAGCCGCGCTCAAGTCCCCAGACGCCGCCTGAGGTGCCGACGTCGACGTAATGCAGCCCACGTTCCCTGAGCGCCTTGCCGCGGCGGACGTCGTCCTGCCAGAAGCTGTTGCCGCCGTCGATGATCACGTCATCGGCGGTCATCAATTGGGTCAACTGCTCGACGGTGGCTTCGGTGATCTTGCCGGCCGGCAGCATGATCCAGGCGTGGCGTGGTGCCGCGAGCTTGCCGACGAACTCGTCCAGGCTCGCGGCGCCGGTGGCGCCTTCGGAGACCAGGGCGGCGACCGCCTTGGCATCGCGATCATAGACCACGCAGGAATGTCCAGCGCGCATCAGGCGGCGAACGATGTTGCCGCCCATCCGCCCAAGACCAATCATTCCCAATTGCATCGATGCGGGCCCTTCCTAGCTCAGTGCTTCGGTGATGGCGCTGTCGAGCATCTTCAGGCCCGATTTGAGATTGCCCTTCAGGTGCACCCGCAACGCGCGTCGGCCGCGCTCGGTGAGGACATCGAAATCGCCGCGCGCCTGCGCCGCCTTGATCACGCCGAAGCTCGCCTTCTGGCCAGGGATCGGCAGATCCTGGGCATCATCGGCGGTGATCTGCAGAAACACGCCGCTGTCCGGTCCGCCCTTGTAGGCCTGTCCGGTGGAGTGCAGGAAGCGTGGCCCGAATTCGGCGCAGGTTGCGAGGTGTTTGGCGTCGCGCAGCTTGAGCCTGATCCGTTGCAGGGCGTCGGTGTTGGCGCCATTGTGCTCGATATAGCCGAGCAGGGCGATGTAGTCGCCGTCGCTTGCGCGGCCGAGATGGGCCTTCAGCCAGGAGGCGAGTGTTCCGTCCGCGCCATGCTCGCGCAGGCTTTCGGCGTTGTGCGCGTCGGTATAGAGCTCGCAGCCTTTGACCGAAATGACCGGCTCTTCGGCGGGAAGCGCGCCGGTCTGCTCGAACGCTGCCGTCAGCTCGCGGGTCTTGATCTTGGCGGATTCGACATCCGGCTGGTCGAACGGGTTGATGCCGAGCGCGGCACCGGCGACGGCGGTCGCCATTTCCCAACGGAAGAATTCCTGCCCGAGCTGATCGATCGAGCTGATGACGATGCGGACCACCGGATGACCGGCGTCTTCCAGCGCGGCGAGCTTCGCGTCATGATCGGGGAGGTCGTCGCCTTCGACCCTGATGTCGATGAAGAAGCGGTCGCTGCCATAATCGGCGGGGTCGCCGATGGGCTCGCCATCGATCGGGATCAGGCCCTTGCCTTCCTTGCCGGTGGATTCCGCGATCAGCTGCTCCGCCCAGGCGCCGAAATCAGCGATCTTCGGCGAGGCGAAGATCGTCACCTTGTCGCGGCCGTCGAGGCCGGCAAGACCGATCGCGAGGCCGAGCTGTACGCCGGGGTTTTGCAGCGGCGGCACGTCGGGGCCGCATGAGCGCACCATCGCCTGCGCGTTGGTGATCAACTTGCGCACGTCGATTCCGGCGGTGGCCGCCGGCACCAGGCCGAATGGCGACAACACCGAGTAGCGGCCGCCGATCGAGGGCTCGCCGTGGAAGACGCGCGCGAAGCCTTGCGCTTTGGCTGCCTTCTCCAGCGATGAGCCGGGATCGGTGACGGCAATGAAGCGATGGCCGGCCTTGTTCGTCCCGATCGCCTCGCTTACGCGGGCGAAGAAATAGTCCTTCATCGCATTCGGCTCGGTGGTGCCGCCGGATTTCGAGGAGACGATGAACACCGTCTTCGAAATATCGATGGCCTTCTCCATCGCGCGCACCTGCGCCGGGTCGGTGGAGTCGAGCACGTGCAGCCTGGGGAAGCCGGCCTTGCGCGGGAAGGTCTTGGCGAGCACCTCCGGCCCGAGGCTGGAGCCGCCCATGCCGAGCACGACGGCATCGGAGAATTTCTGCCCCTTCACGCGCTGGGCGTAATCTTCATAGTCGGCGATGTCGGCCTTCTCGACGCAGGTCAGCCAGCCCAGCCATTTGTGCTCGTCCTTGCCGGTCCAAACCGAGGAATCCCTGTGCCAGAGCCGGCGGATCTTGGCGGTCTTGCGCCAATCCTCGGTGGCGGCCTGCAGCTTCTTGTCGAGATCAGCAGCAACCGCGAGCGACTGCTGCCCAAGTCGCTCGCCGAGCACGACCGCGCGTTTGTGCGCAACCGCGCCATAGAGCTTGTCGGCGGCGTCGGCGAACTGCTTGACGCCGTCGATCACCAGCTCCGCGGTGATCTCGTCGAGCGAGATGCCGGTTTTGGCCAGCGCTTCGAGCGCCGCCTCAGCGGCCGCGACGTCCTCCTCGAGGCTGTCGCGGACCTTGCCGTGGTCGCGGAAGGCGTCCAAGGTCGCTGGCGGCACGGTGTTGACGGTGTTGGGACCGATCAGTTCCTCGACGTAGAGAACTGTCGCTGTAGTCCTTGTTCTTGGTGCCGGTGGAGGCCCAGAGCAGCCGCTGCGGCTTGGCGCCCTTGGCTGCCAGCCGCTCCCAGCGCGCACCGGAGAACAGGCGCTTGTAATCCTGGTAGGCCATCTTGGCGTTGGCGATGGCGATCTTGCCCTTGAGCGCGGTCAGCCGCTCCTTTTCGGTCGGATCGTTGGCCTGAGCGATCTTTTCGTCGAGCTGTTTGTCGACGACACTGTCGATGCGGCTGACGAAGAACGAGGCCACGCTGGCGACATGCGACGGATCGCCGCCATCGGCGACATAAGCTTCGAGGCCGGCGAGATAGGCCTCGGCGACCTGCCGGTAGACCTCCTGCGCGAACAGCAGCGTGATGTTGACGCTGATTCCCCGGGAGATCAGGTGCTGGATGGCCGGCAGGCAGGCCTCCGTCGCCGGCACCTTGATCATCAAGTTCCGCCGGTCGACCGCCTTCCACAACTGCTCGGCCTCGGCGATCGTCCCCTTGGCGTCCATCGCCAGATATGGCGACACTTCGAGGCTGACGAAGCCGTCATTGCCGTCGAAGCTGTCGTAGACCGGCCGGAGAACGTCGGCGGCGTTCTGGATGTCCTCGACCGCAACCGCCTCGAACAGTTGTGTCGGCGAGCGGTCGCCGCCTTTCAAGGCCTTGGCGATGGGGGCGTCATATTCGTCCGAACTGCCGATCGCCTTCTCGAAGATGGCAGGATTGGACGTGACGCCTTTGACGCCGTCCTCGTCGATCAGCCGCTTCAAGTCGCCCTTGGCGACAAAGCCGCGCGCGAGGAAATCGAGCCAGACCGCCTGGCCGTGTTGTTCGAGAGCTTTGACCGGGTTCATGATGCCTATCTATGTGCGTCGGCTTGCTTTTCTTGGGTTCCAGTCCCGGCATCGTGCCAGACCGACATGGACCTCATATGAACGACTATGCGTCACGTGTTCGGATAACGCCATTCATAATGGATTGATCCCTCTGAAATCCCAAGGGGATCTTGCCCGGAGGGGATTGCCGGGATGGGGGCTCAGGAGGGGGCGGGGGGAATGCAGTCGCGCGCGCCGGGCTGGGTGAGCGGCGCACCGCATCCGGTCGCGCGGGGATCAGCGCGAATTGGCCACGTCTTCCGGCGGGCTCTGGACACTGCGCCTGAGGGCTCGCGAGAGCCGGGCTGAGCTGTCGATGCCATCCGCATGGATTTCATTCAAATGGACGGTGACGCATGGCGTCTGTTGCTTGGCGCTCCCCGCCGTATCCGGCCCCGTGCCTCGGTCGCGATGGTCGCGCTTCGCCTTGCAACGCCACGCGCACACCACATCTATTTTGGAGGTCGCTGCATCTGAGTCGGCTTGTGCCGAGATGGTGCGCGCGGTCGCGACGTTGGCAGCGTGCGGGCTCTTCAGTCTGAACGTCAGGCCGATCCGGCCATTGCAGCGTGGATCTCACGCGTCAGGTGAGCATGCGGACGTCAATCATCGCGCCCGTGAGACGGCAGCGAGAGATTCGCACAAATCTGGTCTTCGGCGCGGTGAGTGCTGCGACTGATATCGTTTGTCTCGAGCTGTGACTCCTGCGCATCACGGCGACGAACGGCGAAAACGTTCCAATCTTCGCGCGCTTCGCAGAGAAAGATTGACGTTCACTTGCGGTTCACCTCGACAGAGACACTGTTTTGCTGCTTCGCGGGGCCAGGTTCACGTGCTTTCACAACGCCTTGCGCGCGCGGGAAGACTACGGTGCCGGGGTATTGCGGATGTTGCGAAGCGGAGACAATGGGTTACAAATAGGGTCGATTGGCGCCGTTTTGCCGAACTATTGAGCGAAGTGCATGTTGATAGGGCATATGCTGCATGCACTTTGCGTTGCGGAAGAGGACCAAGAGGGTGCCCAATAGGGGCTAGCGCGCTTCACTCTGAGTCGTTCGAGAGCGGAGGAACGTACTTCGATCTCGGCTCGTTGCAGCAGTGCGGCGGAACCTACGTGGAGAGGGATCATGTACAACGATTCGTTGTTCAACGCGTTCGCGAGGTCGTTCGAGGCACGAAGCCAGACCGACATGTCGATGCAGGAATATCTTGAATCGTGTCGAACCGACCCGATGCGATACGCGAACGCCGCTGAGCGACTACTAGCTGCGATCGGTGAGCCTCAGATGATCGACACGGCCAAGGACCCACGCCTTGGCCGTATTTTTTTGAACCGCACGATTCGTCTCTATCCCGCCTTCGCCGGCTTCTACGGCATGGAAGACACGATCGAACGCATCGTCGGCTTCTTCCGGCACGCCGCGCAGGGATTGGAAGAGCGCAAGCAGATCCTTTATCTGCTCGGCCCCGTCGGCGGCGGCAAGTCGTCGCTGTCCGAACGGCTCAAGCAACTGATGGAGGTGCATCCCATCTACGTGCTGAAAGCCGGCGATGAGCTAAGCCCGGTATTCGAATCGCCACTCAGCCTGTTCGATCCGGACACTTTGGGCCCGATGCTGGAAGAGAAGTACGGCATTCCACGCCGACGTCTCACCGGCCTGATGAGCCCCTGGTGCTACAAGCGGCTCGAAGCCTTCGGCGGCGACATCTCGCAATTCCGCGTCGCCAAGATCCAGCCGTCGCGGCTGCGCCAGATCGGCATCGCCAAGACCGAGCCGGGCGACGAGAACAACCAGGACATTTCCTCGCTGGTCGGCAAGGTCGATATCCGCAAGCTCGAAACCTACGCGCAGAACGATCCCGATGCCTATAGCTATTCGGGCGGCCTCAACCGCGCCAATCAGGGCATTCTCGAATTCGTCGAGATGTTCAAGGCGCCGATCAAGATGCTGCATCCCCTGCTGACGGCGACGCAAGAAGGTAACTATATCGGCACCGAGAACATCGGCGCGATCCCCTATAATGGCGTGATCCTCGCCCACTCCAACGAGTCCGAGTGGCAGAGCTTCAAGACGAACAAGAACAACGAGGCCTTCATCGACCGCATCTGCGTCATCAAGGTTCCGTACTGCCTGCGCGTCACCGAGGAACGCAAGATCTACGAGAAGCTGATCCAGGGCTCCGAGCTCGCTGCCGCGCCGTGCGCGCCGGCGACTTTGGACACGCTGGCACGGTTCTCGGTGATGTCTCGTTTGCGCAAGCACGAGAACTCGACGCTCTACGCCAAGATGCGCGTCTATGACGGCGAGAGCCTGAAGGAGTCCGACCCGAAGGCGCGCAGCGTGCAGGAATATCGCGACGCCGCCGGTGTCGACGAGGGCATGGACGGCATCTCCACCCGCTTCGCCTTCAAGGTGCTGGCGGCGACCTACAATCACGACACGTCGGAAGTCTCCGCCGATGCCGTGCATCTGATGTATGTGCTGGAGCAGTCGATCAAGCGTGAGCAGTTGCCGGAGGAGATCGAGAAGCGCTATCTCGAATTCATCAAGGCGGATCTGGCGCCGCGCTATGCCGAGTTCATCGGCCACGAGATCCAGAAGGCGTATCTCGAATCCTACTCCGACTATGGCCAGAATCTGTTCGACCGCTATGTCGACTATGCCGATGCCTGGATCGAGGATCAGGACTTCAAGGATCCCGATACGGGACAACTGCTCAATCGCGAGCTGTTGAACCAGGAGCTGACCAAGATCGAAAAGCCGGCGGGCATTGCCAACCCCAAGGACTTCCGCAACGAGGTTGTCAAGTTCTCGTTGCGCTCCCGGGCCCAGAATGGCGGAAAAAATCCGTCCTGGACCTCCTACGAAAAGATCCGCGAAGTCATCGAAAAGAGGATATTCTCGCAGGTCGAAGACCTTCTGCCGGTCATCTCCTTCGGCACCAAGAAGGACGGTGAGACCGAGAAGAAGCATGCCGACTTCGTCCAGCGCATGGTCGAGCGCGGCTATACCGAGCGGCAGGTCCGCCGGCTGGTCGAGTGGTACATGCGGGTGAAGCAGGCGGGTTGATCATGGTCCGGCGCCGGTGTTCACTGCATGTGCTGCAGGCCATCGGTCTGACATCGGCGCCTGGGCTATGAACCACGCGGAGCGTTCGATGCCGAACTTCGTTGCGGCGTCGAACAGGAATGATGCAGGTGCCGGGTCGGATTGACGCTGCACCGCGGCATCGTGGCGGGGGAGAGCAGGAGTCGAAGCCGCTGCAGCAGGAGGCGTATGGAACGTGGTCATGCACATCATTGATCGGCGCCTGAATCCGGGCGGCAAAAGTCTCGAAAATCGTCAGCGATTTTTGCGCCGCGCCAAGGCCCTGGTTCAGGGAGCGGTCAAGAAGACCTCGCAGGACCGCGACATCAAGGACGTGCTGGAGGGCGGCGAGGTCTCGATCCCGCTGGACGGCATGGACGAGCCGCGCTTCCGCCGCGAGGGCGGCACCCGCGACATGGTGCTGCCGGGCAACAAGAAGTTCGTCGAAGGCGACATCCTGCCGCGCTCCGGCGATGGCAGCGGCCGCAAGTCGGGGCCGGGGCAGGGCGACAGCGAGGACGCCTTCCGCTTCGTGCTGAGCAAGGAGGAGTTCGTCAACCTGTTCCTCGACGATCTCGAACTGCCGGATCTCGCCAAACGCAAATTCGCGGAAGCCGAGAGCGAAGGGCTGGTGCGCGCCGGCTATTCGACGTCGGGCTCGCCGGCCAACATTTCGGTCAGCCGCACCGTGACGCGGGCGATGGCCCGCCGCGTCGCGCTGCGCCGGCCGCGGCCCGAGGCGATCGCCGAGCTCGAAGCCAGGATCGCCGAGGAGACCGACGAGGACAAGAAGGCCGCGTTGGTGGCCGAACTGGAGGCCCTGAAGGCCAAGGCCAAACGCATTCCCTTTATCGATCCGATCGACATCCGCTACCGCCGCTTCGAGGCGGTGCCGAAGCCGATCGCGCAAGCGGTGATGTTCTGCCTGATGGACGTCTCCGGCTCGATGTCCGAGCACATGAAGGATCTCGCCAAGCGCTTCTACATGCTGCTCTACGTGTTCCTGACCCGGCGCTACCGCCATGTCGAGATCGTGTTCATCCGCCATACCGATCGCGCCGAGGAGGTCGACGAGCAGACCTTCTTCTACGGCCCGGCGTCCGGCGGAACGCTCGTGTCCAGCGCGCTGCAATGCATGCATGACATCGTCCGCTCCCGTTTCCGCCCGTCGGACTGGAACATCTATGCGGCGCAGGCCTCGGACGGCGACAACGCCACCTCGGATTCGGAGAACGTCGCGCGCCTCCTGACCGACAACATCCTGCCGGTGTCGCAGTTCTTTGCCTATCTGGAGGTCGGCGAGTCCGGCACCTATTCGTTCGAGATGCCGGACTCTGCGCTGTGGTCGCTGTATGAGCGCCTGCGCGCCAACGGCCAGCCGCTATCGATGCGCAAGGTGCGAGACCGCAGCGAGATCTTCCCCGTCTTCCACGACCTGTTCCAGCGTCGCGGCACCACGCAGGAGAGAGCGGCGTCATGAGCGGATTGCTGTTCGAAGGCGCAGACTGGAACTTCCTCACCTTGCAGCGCATCCACGATGCCTGCGAGACCGTGGCGCGCAAGGAACTCGGGCTCGACACCTATCCGAACCAGATCGAGGTGATCACCGCCGAGCAGATGCTTGACGCCTATTCCTCGGTCGGCATGCCCCTGTTCTACAAGCACTGGTCGTTCGGCAAGCATTTCGCCTATCACGAAGCGTCGTACCGCAAGGGCCTGATGGGCCTCGCCTATGAGATCGTGATCAACTCCTCGCCCTGCATCTCCTATCTGATGGAGGAGAACACGGCGACGATGCAGACGCTCGTCATCGCGCACGCCGCGTTCGGCCACAACCATTTCTTCAAGAACAACTATCTGTTCAAGCAGTGGACCGATGCCGACGGCATCCTCGACTATCTCGACTTTGCCCGCGGCTATATCGCGCAATGCGAGGAGCGCTATGGGCGGATCGCGGTCGAGCACACCCTCGATGCGGCGCATGCGCTGATGTCGCACGGCGTCGACCGCTACCCCGGCAAGAAGAAGCTCGACTTCCGCGAGGAGGAGAAGCGCGCCGGCAAGCGCAGGCTCTATGAAGAGGGCACGTTCAACGATCTCTGGCGCACGGTGCCATCAGGCCCGGTCAAGACCAGCGCGGTGCTGAACGTCGAGCGCCGCAAGGCGCTGCTCGGCTTGCCGCAGGAGAACCTGCTTTATTTCCTTGAGAAGACCGCGCCGCGGCTGGCGCCCTGGCAGCGCGAATTGCTGCGCATCGTCCGCCACATCGCGCAATATTTCTATCCGCAGGGCCAGACCAAGGTCATGAACGAGGGCACGGCGACCTACGTGCACTACCGCATCATGAACCGGCTGCACCAGGACGGTCGCCTCACCGACGGCAACTTCCTCGAATTCCTGCAGTCGCATACCAACGTCGTGTTCCAGCCGGAATTCGACGATCCGCGCTTCTCCGGTTTCAATCCCTATGCGCTCGGCTTCGCCATCATGCAGGACATCGAGCGCATCGTGAAGGATCCGACCGAGGAGGATCGCGAATGGTTCCCGGACATCGCCGGCACCGGTGACGAGATGGCGGTGCTGCGCGATGTCTGGGCGAATTATCGCGACGAGAGCTTCATCAGCCAGTTCCTCAGCCCGAACCTAATCCGGCATTTCCGGCTATTCCATCTGCATGACGATCCGGCCGAGCGGGCCGGCATCCTGGTCGACGCCATCCACGATGAGCGCGGCTATCGCCGCATCCGCCGCGAGCTGTCGAAGCAGTATGATGTCGGCTATATCGATCCGAACATCGAGGTGGTCGATGTCGACTTGGCCGGCGACCGCCGCCTGATGCTGCGGCATACCGTGGTCAAGGGCGCCCAGCTCAGCGAGATCGACACCAAGCGCGTGCTGCAGCATCTCGCCGATCTCTGGAGCTACGACGTGTCGCTGGTCGAGGTCGATGCCGCCACCGACAAAGTGCTGAAGGAGTATGTGCTCAATCCCCGGATACAACCGGCGGCCGCGTAGCGCGGCCGCCAAGCCCTAAATGTCCGCGTACACCTCCAGCAGATTGCCGTCGGGATCCCGGAAGAACAGCGTGCGGTGGCCGAAGGGCTGATCCGTGGGCGGCTCCGTGAGAGCGATGCCCTTTCGGGTCAGCTCGGCGGCACAGCGGTCGACATCGTCGCGGCCCACCTTGAACGCCAGTTGAAGCGATGCGCTGCCCGGTGAGGTCGGCTGGTCCGATGCCAGCCGTTGCGGCCGGGCCAGCGTCAGAATGTTGGGGCCGACCTGGTATTCGACCCAGCCCGGGGACAGCTCGCGCAGCAGCCGAAAGCCGAGGACCTCCTGATAGAAGTGCCGCATGGCATCCCAGTCGCGCGCGAGAATCACCGTGTAGTCGATGGCGCTGACAGCGTTGAACGCCGACTTGATCTGTTCAGCATCGCCCATGATTGTCTCCGTCTTGCCAGTCGGTTGTCGCATATCATGAATGGGGTTTTCCCAAGTCTTTCCGTCGTCATGGCCGGGTCAAGCCCGGGCATGACGAGCAAACAAATGGCTGCCGCGTCCGTCCCGTCGTCAGTGTGCGTGTACGCGCGATGACCCCCCGTCTCGGGGCCAGCTTTTCCATTCCCCGCCGAGTGGCGCAAGCCGGGTGAGGCGGCTATGGTGCGTGCTGTCGGCCGGCCGCGGCAGCGCACCGGTTGTCGATGATGTGGGTCGTAGTGGGCGTGCGAGACGTGGTCGGACCAGGGGAGACGGCGAGCCGGCGGGACCGGTTCATTCCAGTGCGCAAGTCCGACGTGCTCGATGCGGTCATGTCGCATGGCGGCCTGGACGACGTCCAATCCAGCGATCTGCGCGAGCTCGCCCGCATGCTGGGCGCCATTCTCCACCATGAATATTTCGACGAGCTCGATCGTCTCCGTGACGCCTATTTCGACTTCGACCCCGAGGTACCGGTCGGGCGCCATCGCTCCTCCCGGGAGCTCGATGCCGCCTATGACAGCCTGACCGACGAATTCGTCCGGGTGCTCGGCGACGCCAATTTCATCGAGATTGCGCATGACGAGATCGAGCGCGCGTTTGCGGAGCATGCGCTGGTGCGCGTCAAGCTGAAGGCGCCGATCTCGGACTACCGTGCCGTCCGCATGTTCCGGCGCGGCCAGCACCAGGAGACGATCGAGGTCCCCGCGCTATATGGGCTGCGGCGACGGACCCAGGAGGTCGAGGTCTATGATGACATCGTCCTGATGGTCGCAACCAAGCCCGACGAGCCGGCCAAAAAGAGGCGCAAGACCGCCGCCTGGCGCGGCCGCAACAAGATCCGCGGCGGCGCCGTGCTGTTCAAATATTTTCGCCACATCGCCCGCTTCGATCTCGAGGCGTTGCTGCCGAACGTCCGCGTCGTCATGGGCCTGCGCGAGCAGCTGACCTTGGGCGTGCCGGCGCTGGTCGGCGGCGTGCCGATCCTGCTCAAGCTGGCCTCGACATTGACGGTGCTGTTCATCGTCGCCGGCTTCTATCTCGGCCTCAGCGGCACCGTGCACGACAACGACACCGAGCAGGCGCTGGCGGCGTTGTCGGGCCTGTTCGCGCTGGGGGCGTTCATCCTGCGGCAATGGGGCAATTTCCACCGCCAGTCGCTGATCCATCAGAAGCAGGTTACCGACAACATCTACTTCCGCAACGTCAACAACAATTCCGGCATTTTCAACTACCTGATCGGCGAGGCCGAGGACCAGGACTGGAAGGAGGCGGTGCTGGCCTATGGCGGCCTGATGCTGGCGTCCGTGCCGCTGAGCCGCGCCGCGCTGGGCAGCCACGTCGAGGAGCTGCTGCAGCAGATGTTCGGACTGCAGCGCGCGTTCAATGTCGAGGAGGCGCTGATCAGGTTGCGGGAGTTCGGGCTGGTGACGGGCGGCGACGACGCGCTATCGGCGCTGTCGCTACCGGACGCGATCACGCAGCTTGAGCGGGTCTGGGCGAAGGCGCTTCGGCGACCTTAAGAGCTTTACCCATTTCAACGATCAATGGCTTGTTCTGAAGCGAGCCCGTGGCCGCGATCTCCGTCGAGCTCTCCGCGTTGGGGAGAGGTCGGCGCGTAGCGCCGGGTGAGGGGCTCTTTCGATCAGGTCGGCTGTAACCCCTCACCCGGATTGCATCTGACGATGCAATCCGACCTCTCCCTCTGGGAGAGGTCTTCTTTGCTGCTGCTGCCAGCAAAGGGCGTCGCGACAGCTATCAGCGCAGGCTCGCATTGATCTTGTCGAGCACACTTTGCCCCGGACACAGATCCGCCGCCTCCAGCCGGTTGAGCGGTCGCTCCACAGTGTTGAGGTGGCTGTGGAGATCGTCGGCTTCGGGATCGACATAGAGCAGCCCGGTCACGATCTGGCCCTGCGCCGCGTGCTTCTGCAGGAAGGTCATGGCGCCCAGGCGGTCGTGCGGATCGTAGTCGGCGTCGATCTTGCGCAGCGCCAGCCGCGAGCCATCATGCTGCTCGACGATCTGCACCGTGCCAGGATCCTGGTCGATCTCGATCGGATCGCGCCCGGTCAGCACATCCAACCGGTTCACGGCGTCATTGTGCTCGCGGACATAGTCGAAGCTCTTGGTCGAGCCGGCGTGATTGTTGAAGGCGATGCACGGGCTGATGACGTCGATGAAGGCGGCGCCCTTGTGCTGGATCGCGCCCTCGATGATCGGCACCAGCTGCTTCTTGTCGCCCGAGAACGAGCGTGCGACGTAGGTGGCCCCGAGCTGCAGCGCGATGCCGACAAGGTCGATCGCGTTGTCGGTGTTGGTGATGCCCTTCTTCGACTTCGAGCCGCGGTCGGCGGTGGCCGAGAACTGTCCCTTGGTCAGGCCGTAGACGCCGTTGTTCTCGACGATATAGGTCATGTTGACGCCGCGCCGGATCGCATGCGCGAACTGGCCGAAGCCGATCGAGGCGGAATCGCCGTCGCCGGACACGCCGAGATAGATCAGTTCGCGGTTGGCGAGGTTGGCACCGGTCAACACCGAGGGCATGCGACCATGCACGGTGTTGAAGCCGTGTGAATTGCCGAGGAAATAATCCGGCGTCTTCGACGAGCATCCGATGCCGGAGATTTTTGCCACCCGATGCGGCTCGATCGACAGCTCGAAGCAGGCCTCGATGATCGCGGCCGTGATCGAGTCGTGGCCGCAGCCGGCGCACAAGGTCGAGATCTTGCCTTCGTAATCGCGATGGCTGTAGCCCAGCGCGTTCTTCTTGATGCCGGGATGTTGGAATTTCGGCTTTGCGATGTAGGTCATGAGAGCACCATGGATCTCGAATTCGTCATGGCCGGGCTGAAGCGCGGAGCGCGTCTTCGCCAAGATGTCCCGGCCATCCACGTGGGAGCCCGGAGAAAGAAAGACGTGGATGCCCGGGCCTTCGCCGCGCCGAAGCGGCTTCGGCCGCGCAGGCGGGGCAAGCCCGGGCATGGCGGCGGAAGGAGCTGAGCCCTTATCATGAAACAGCCTTCCGCAGCGGCGTGACCTTGATCTGGTCCTGATGCGTGCCGATCGAGTCCGCGATGAACCGAGCGGTGATCGGTGTGCCGTCATAATGCAGGATCGGCACCAGCCGGACCGGGTCGATGCCGTTCTCGTTGACGATCAGCTGGCGCAGCTGGGCGTCGCGGTTCTGCTCGACGACGTAGACGAAGTCGTGCTCGGCGATGAAGCTCGCCACGCTGGAATGGAACGGGAAGGCGCGGATGCGTAAGCGGTCGAGCTGATGACCGCGCGCCTCCAACAGGCCGATCGCCTCGTCCATGGCCGGCGCGGTCGAGCCGAAATAGATCACGCCATATTTGGTCGGCTTCGCCGCGTTCGCCTGCAGCGGCCGCGGCACCATGTCCTGCGCGGTCTGGAACTTGCGCAGCAGGCGCTGCACGTTGTCTGCATAAACAGCGCCTTCTTCCGAATAGCGCGCGTAGCGGTCACGCGAGGTGCCACGGGTGAAGTAGGAGCCCATGGTCGGATGTGTGCCGGGATAGGTGCGGAACGGAATGCCGTCGCCATCGACGTCGAGATAGCGGCCGAAGTCGCGGCCTTCCTCGAGCATCTCCGCGGTCATCACCTTGCCGCGGTCATACTGCTTGGCGTCGTCCCATTTCAGCGGCCGGCACAGCCGCTGGTTCATGCCGATGTCGAGATCGAGCATCAGGAAGATCGTGGTCTGTAGCCGCTCGGCGAGGTCGAACGCTGCGGCGGCAAACTCGAAAGCTTCGGCGGGATCCTCGGGGAACAGCAGCACGTGCTTGGTGTCGCCATGCGAAGCATAGGCGCAGGCGATCAGGTCGCATTGCTGGGTCCGCGTCGGCATGCCCGTCGAGGGGCCGGCGCGCTGCACGTTCATGATCACGGCCGGAATCTCGGCAAAGTAGGAGAGGCCGATGAACTCGGTCATCAGCGATACGCCGGGGCCGGACGTCGTGGTGAAGGCGCGGGCGCCATTCCAGGACGCGCCGACCACCATGCCGATCGAGGCGAGCTCGTCCTCGGCCTGCACGATGGCGTATTTGGCCTGGCCCGTGTCCGGATCGTGCCGCAGCTTCTTGCAGTGATTGGTGAAGGCCTCCGCCAGTGACGACGACGGCGTGATCGGATACCACGCGCACACCGTGGCGCCGCCATAGACCGCGCCGAGCGCGGCGGCATTGTTGCCCTCGATGAAGATGCGATCGCCGACCTTGTCGGCCTTCCGAATGCGCAGCCCGATCGGACATTTCAGATTCTGCAACGCCCAGTCGCGGCCGAGATGCAGGGCATGGACGTTGGAGGAGAGCAGCTTCTCCTTGCCCTTGTACTGCTCGCCGATCAGCTGCTCGATCAGCTTCGGATCCATGTCGAGCAAGGCGGAGAGGGCGCCGAGATAGATGATGTTCTTGAACAGCTGGCGCTGGCGCGGATCTGAGTAGGTCGAGTTGGTGATCGCCGTCAGCGGCACGCCGATGACGGTGACGTCGTCACGGAACTTGGTCGACGGCATCGGCTTGGTCGAATCGTAGAACAGATAGCCGCCGGGCACGATGCCGGCGACGTCCTTGTCCCAGGTCTGCGGGTTCATCGCGACCATCAGATCGGTGCCGCCGCCGCGCGCGCCAAGATGGCCGGCTTCGGTGACGCGCACCTCGTACCAGGTCGGCAGGCCCTGGATGTTGGACGGGAAGATGTTGCGCGGGGAGACCGGCACGCCATGGCGGAGCACGGCGCGCGCGAACAATTCATTGGCGCTGGCCGAGCCGGAGCCGTTGACGTTGGCGAAGCGAACGACGAAGTCGTTTACGCTGCTGAGCGGCGCTTGCTGGGACATGCGTGACCTGCGTGAGTCGTTTCGATGAAATATTTCTGCATGTCCCACGCACCGGTAGGACAGCGTTCGGCGCACAGGCCGCAATGAAGGCAGACGTCCTCGTCCTTGACCATCACGCGCCCGGTCTTCAGATCCGACGAGACGTAGAGGCTCTGGTCGGGATGAACAGACGGCGCCTTCAGCCGGGAGCGGAGATCCGCCTCCTCGCCATTGTCGGTGAAGGTGATGCAGTCCATCGGGCAGATGTCGGCGCAGGCGTCGCATTCGATGCACAGCGTATTGGAGAACACGGTCTGCACGTCGCAGTTCAGGCAGCGATGCGCCTCGCCGAGCGCGAGCTTGACGTCGTAGCCGAGCTCGACCTCGGTGCGGATGTCCTTCAGCGCCACGACCTTGTCGCGATGCGGCACCTTATAGCGCTTCTCCGGCGAGACGTCGTTGTCGTAGCTCCATTCGTGGATGCCCATCTTCTGCGAGGAGATGTGGACCTCGGGCAATGGCCGCTCGGTGATGTCCTCGCCCGACAGCAGGCGATGGATCGACAGCGCCGCCTCATGGCCCTGCGCCACCGCCCAGATGATGTTCTTCGGGCCGAATGCGGCGTCGCCGCCGAAGAACACCTTTGGATTGGTCGAGACGAAGGTGGCCGGATCGACCTTGGGCATGTGCCGCCTGTCGAATTCGATGCCGCAATCCGCCTCGATCCAGGGAAATGCATTCTCCTGGCCGACCGCAACCAGCACATCGTCGCAGTCATAGGTCACGTCAGGCTCGCCCGACGGCACCAGCGAGCGCTCGCCCTTGTCGTCATAGACGGCCTTCACCTTCTGGAATGTGACGCCGGTGAGCTTGCCATTGTCGTGAGTGAAGGCTGTCGGCACGAGATAGTTGAGGATCGGAATGTCCTCGTGCAGCGCGTCCTCCTTCTCCCAGGGCGAGGCCTTCATCTCCTCGAAGCCGGAGCGCACGATGACCTTGACGTCCTCGCCGCCGAGCCGGCGCGCGGTGCGGCAGCAATCCATCGCGGTATTGCCGCCGCCGAGCACGATCACGCGCTTGCCGATCTTGTCGGTGTGGCCGAACGAGACGCCGGACAGCCAGTCGATGCCGAGATGGATGTTGGCGGCGGCCTCCTTGCGACCGGGAATGTTCAGCTCACGGCCGCGTGGCGCGCCGGAGCCGATGAAGATGGCATCATAGTTCTCGGCCAGCAGCTTCTTGAGGCTGTCGATGCGATGACCGGCCTTGTAGTCGACGCCGAGGCTGAGCACGTAGCCCGTTTCTTCGTCGATCACGCTGTCGGGCAGGCGGAACTTTGGAATCTGCGAGCGCATCATGCCGCCGGGCCTGGGATCGGCATCGAACACGGTGCAGTGATAGCCGAGCGGCGCGAGGTCACGCGCCACCGTCAGCGAGGCCGGGCCGCCGCCGACCAGCGCAATGCGCCGGCCGTTTTTCGGGACCGGGCGCGGCATCCGCTGCTGCACGTCGTCCTTGAAATCGGCGGCGACGCGCTTGAGGCGGCAGATCGCGACCGGGCTCTCCTCGACACGGCCGCGCCGGCAGGCGGGCTCGCAGGGGCGATCGCAGGTGCGTCCGAGAATGCCGGGAAAGACGTTCGACTTCCAATTGATCATGTAGGCGTCGCTGTAGCGACCCTCGGCGATCAGGCGGATGTATTCGGGGACCGGCGTGTGTGCGGGACAAGCCCATTGGCAGTCGACCACTTTGTGAAAGTAGTCGGGGGCCGAAATATCAGTCGCTCTCATTCCTACCCTGTCCGCGCGGCGAACCACGAGCGCGCGGCCTTCCTGACGTGAGGACGACTATTTGTTCAGGATCAGCAGAGGATCGGTTGAGGTCCGGAGCAGGCCCTGGTCGTCGCCCTTCTGTTTTTTGAATGGCTCAATTGAATAGTCTTATCAGACTAGAGCCATTCCAAGGCGCGCACAAAGGCAAATTTGCAACTCTGCTGCCCATACACAGTGGTGCGCTGCCGCATTGCAGGCGCGATGCTGCCATGTGTTGCGATGCGGGATGCTGGGTGACGACGCAAACTCGAGAGTACAGGAATTGTGGGTCACGCAGGCGGCCGCGCACTGAGTCGTCATGCCCGGGCTTGTCCCGGGCATCCACGTCTTTCCAAGGATGCCGAACGACGTGGATGGCCGGGACAAGCCCGGCCATGACGGTGGAGAGACACGGGCTACTAATGTGCCGCGATGTCGGCGCGGCTGAGGTCCCACATCAGGCGGTAGATGCCGGCCGAGATCTGCGTCGCCAGCGGACCGTCGATCGCGGCGAAGCGTGTCGTCATCAAGGTGGCGATGGCGTGGCTGTCGGTGCCGTCGATCAGGATGAACCAATCGGCGTCGCGAGAACTCGCGGGCACGCCTGCGGCAGGCCCTGAGAGATCGGCATCGCCCTCGAGCAGGTGCATCGAGATCACGCCCTTGAGTTCGCGCGGGTCCAGCTCGATGTGCAGCGCGTCGCGCAACGCGTTGTCCTGTCCCGGCTTCGGCCGCAGGCGGATGATGCCCAGGACGGCGCCGCGCCCCGCGCCTTTGGAAATCGTGATGCGAGCGACACTGCGGATCATGGTCTTGAACCGCGCCATGACCGTCTTCGACCAGTCCGTCGGCGTTTCCAGCCGCGCGCGATAGGCGTCGCTGTCGAGCACGTCGATGCTCGCGGTCGAGTACAGGCAGAGATATTTCGGGCTGCCCTGGTCGGCGACATAACGCCGCGCCTCGATGAAGCCGGGGATGGCCACGCGCTCTTCGAGATGCTCGCTGTCGTACCAATGGTTGAAATCAGCTTCATGCTCGGCATCGATGTTCATCGATGTCAAAAGCATGCCTTTCCCGGCGATGGGCATCTTAAGGCTCCCTAAGCATGTGGCTGATCCTCATCCTGAGGAGGCCGCCATAGGCGACCGTCTCGAAGGATGAGGCCCGAAGCGATCGCGGGCCTCATGCTTCGAGACGGCGCTGGCGCGCCTCTTCAGCATGAGGGGAAGAAGGGGTGTGTTTAAGGCGCGGCCGTGCGCTTAGCCATATCGCAGATGGCTTTCATGACCGCATCGCGGATGCCGGGGTCATAAAGATTGTGACCTGCGGCCTCGACGACACGGATTTCGGCGTCGCGCCACACCTCCGCCAGACGTGCCGAGGTCGCGGGCGGACACAGCAGGTCGTAGCGGCCCTGCACGATGATGCCGGGGATGCCGGCGAGCTTCGTCGCGTCGCGCAGCAACTGGTCCGGCGCCATGAAGCTGTCCTGCGAGAAGTAATGCGCCTCCATGAACGGCGTCGCCGGCAGCGCGCTGCCCGAGCGGATCGCGAGCCGGTCGAGATGGCTGCGCGCCGGCTTGACCTCGGACAGAGCGCGCTCGGTGTCGTGCCAGGTGCGCGCGGCGGGGCCGTGGATGGCCGGATCCGGATCGAGGATGCGGCGGAAATAGGCGTCGCATGGATTGGCACGCTCGGCTTCCGGCAGCATCTCCAGGAAGTCGCGGTGCAGCGTCGGATGAAAGCGCGCCAGCGTCTCGCCGAACGCGGTTTCGACCTCGGCACGGGTGCCGAGAAAGGTGGCGCGCAGCACCAGGCCGGTCACGCGCGTCGGATGTGCCTCTGCATAGGCCAGCGCCAAGGTCGCGCCCCAGGAGCCGCCAGCGACGATCCACGTCTCGAAGCCGAATTTCGCGCGGATCGCCTCCATGTCGGCGATCAGGTCGGGCAGGGTGTTGTTGTCGCGGCTGCGCGCGGGGCGCGAGCGGCCGGCGCCGCGCTGGTCGAACAGCACGGCATGGAAGCGCTCGGGATCGAACAGGCGGCGGTGATCCGGCTGGCAGCCGGAGCCCGGGCCACCGTGCAGATAGACGGCGGGAATGCCGCCCAGGCGGCCGCTGCTCTCGACATAGATCTGGTGGCCGCCGGAGACGTCGAGCCATTCCGACGTCAGCGGCGTGAACGGATCGGTGCGGCGCGCGGCGGCGCGGCCGGCTTCGGCGTCAGGCATCGTTGCCGTTCTCCGGCGTGCCGCCGGCAAAGTTGCGATACAGGAACCGGTCCTGGCCCGAGGCCGCGTCGCGCTCGGCCTGCTTGAAGATGCTCTCGTGCAGCGGCGACAGCGTGCAGGCCGGGTCGGTGTTGGCGGCGTCGCCGGTCAGCGCGAAGGCCTGGCAGCGGCAGCCGCCGAAATCGATCTCGCGGAACTCGCAGCTCTTGCACGGCTCCTTCATCCAGCCGGTCCCGCGATAGCGGTTGAAGGCCTCGGAGTTCTGCCAGATCCAGGCGATCGAGTGGTTCGAACGCACCGACATGAAGTCGAGCCCGGTGATGCTCTCGGCGGCATGGCACGGCAGCACCTTGCCCGACGGCGAGATGTTGAAGAACTGCCGGCCCCAGCCGCCCATGCATTTCTTCGGCCGCAGCGCGTAGTAGTCCGGTACGACGTAGTCGATCGTCAGCGTACCCTTCAGCAGCTCGCGCGCCTCTTCGACGAGGCGATCGGTCTCCTCGAGCTGCTGATAGGTCGGCATCAGGCTGGCGCGGTTCTTCAAGGCCCAGCCGTAATATTGCACATTGGCGACCTCAAGCCGGTCGGCATCGAGATCGACCGCCATCTGGATGATGTCCGGCAGCTGGTGCAGGTTCTGCCGGTGCATCACCGCGTTCACCGTCAGCGGCAGGTCGAGCTCGCGGGTCCACTTCGCGACCTCGAGCTTCTTGGCGTGGCCGCCCTTGTAGCCGCCGACGCGATCGGCCACGACGGGTTCATTGCCCTGGAAGCTGATCTGGACATGGCACAGCCCGGCGTCGGCCAGCTCCTTCAGCCGCTCGCGCGTCAGCAGCACCGCCGAGGTGATCAGATTGGTGTAGAGCCCGACATCATTGGCGTGCGCGACCAGCTCGACGATGTCCTTGCGCGCGGTCGGCTCGCCGCCGGAGAAATGCACCTGCAGCACGCCGATCTCGGCGAGCTCCGACAGCACCTTCTTCCATTCGGCGGTCGTCAGCTCCTGGCCGGCGCGATCGAGCTCCAGCGGGTTGGAGCAATAGGGGCATTGCAGCGGGCAGCGATGGGTGAGTTCGAGCAGCACAGCGAGCGGAATGCCGTAGGTCTCGGCCACGGAGCCGCGCCGCTCCAGCACGGCGAGCCCGTCATTGCTGTCAACGGGCGGTGAGGTGTCGGTCAGCTCGGTCATGAGGTCGTCTCCCGAACCTCGGTCAGAAAGCCCTTGTCGGCGAGATCCTGTAGCATGGCCACGACGTCGGTCGCGATCACGTCGCGCGGCGCGGCATATTTGGCCGCCAGCTCGTCGATGATGCCGGCGACGCTGCGCACGCCGTCGCACAGTTTGAGCACCTCGACCGCAATCTCATCCGGCGCCAGCACCCGCTCCGGCGCCAGGATCACCCAGACCTGGCGGGTCTCGTCGAATTTGAGCTTGGTATGCCGCGGCAGCACCACGCGGCTGGTCTCGGCAACTTGGATGTGACGCGGGGCCATGGCGGGTCTCTAACACGTGTATGGGTGAAAGAAGTACAGCGGCTGCGCAGAGCTCGGTGCGCCCCCCTCCCCCTTGCGGGGAGGGGTCGGGGGTGGGGGTCTCAGCAAAGACTGCCCGTGTGGACCCCCCACCCCGACCCTCCCCCGCAAGGGGGGAGGGGGCGCACCGTTCGCAAGGCGGGAGGGTCGCTTCAAAGCAGGCACTGCTAGCTTTCTTTCGGCACGAAGGCGCCGGGCGGGATGTGGCCTTCGACATAGGCATGATACAGCGCGTCGAGCTGCACCCACAGCACGTTGGTCTTGAAGATCAGCGCGTTGCATACGGCGGCGCGCTGCTCCGGCGTGGTCGCATGCTCCTTGACGTAATGCAGTGCGAAATTGGCATCGCGCGGCGCCTGGGTGAGGCGGCGCTTGAAGTAGCTCATCGTGTCGTGATTGACGAAGCTGTAATGCTCCAGCATGCCCGAGATGCGCTCCTCGTGGATGCTCGGCGCGAACAGCTCGGTCAGCGACGAGGCGATCGCCTCCAGCGGCGAGCGGTCGCGGCAGAAATGCACATAGGCCTCCACCGCGAAGCGCGTCGCCGGCAGGATGCCTTCGGTCGATTCCACATAGGCCGTGTCGAGGCCGAGGCCTTCGGTCAGCTTGAGCCAGCGCTCGATGCCGCCCTCGCTGCCGACATCGCCGTCATGATCTTCGATGCGGTGTCGCCATTCCAGCCGCGTGGCGCGGTCGCGGAAGCGCGTCATCACCATCGCGTCCTTCAGCGGGATCGTCGACTGGTAGTAGTAGCGGTTGAGCGCCCAGGCCTGCACCTGGCCCTTGTTGAGCTTGCCGCTGTGCAGCAGCTTATGGAACGGGTGGTGATTGTGATAGCGCGTTGCGCCGATATGGCGCAGCGCCGCTTCCAGTTCCGCAGCATTGTTCAGCGTCACGCCGCGTCCGATCGACAGCGCCGTCATTCCGCTCAGATTGACCTCACTCACAATACGATCTCCATCCCTTCAGCGGGGATTTCCCATCCCTCGCGTTCCAACGTCTGCCGCTCGGGTGAGGCGTGCAGCCACGCCGGATTGGAGTTGTTGATGTGCAGGAAGATCTTCCTGCCGATCCCGAGGTCCGCCAGCTGCTTGATCGCGCCGCTTTCTCCGGACATCGCGATATGTCCCATGCTCTGCCCGGTCTTGCTGCCGAGTCCGGCCTGGATCATCTCGTCGTCGCGCCACACCGTGCCGTCGAACAGCACCAGCGGCGCGCCCTTCAATTTCATTCTCAGCTCATGGTCGACGTCGGCGCAGGCGGCAATGACGTAGCAATATTGCCCGCTTTCGAGGTCGGCGATCCTCAGCCCCAGCGTGTCGCCGGCCGATGCGCTGCCGCCCGGGTGCTGCTTGTCACGCAGATACCAGGCGCTGGTGCCGGACACCGCGAAGGCCGTGATCTCCAGGCCGGACGGCGCGCCATCCTGCAGCAGCGGCCGGAACGGAACATCGATCACGATCGGAACGCGCTTGACGGTCTCGTCCTTCAGCACATCGAAGATGTTGTTCGAACGCAGGATCGCAAGCACCTTAGGGTGCGCATGGATCGAAAAAGGCGAACTCTCGCGCATCGACAGCAGCCCGGTGATCGCGTCGATCTCGCCATTGGTCAGGATCACGCCGGCGATCGGGCTGTGGCGCAGCGCGCCCGGCTTCGGATGCAGCTGCGGCGTAGAGGTGACCTGATGGCGCAGGTCGGGCGAGGCGTTGATCAGGAACCAGTTGGCGCCATCGGCGCTGACGGCGACCGACGCCTGGCTGTTGCGGATCTCGGGATGGTCGGAGCGGGCGGCACGGCACACCGCGCAGCCACAATTCCATTGCGGGACTCCGCCGCCCGCGGCGGCGCCCAGGACGACGAGGCGAAGCATGAGCCGTCTCCTGGAATTCAGCTCTGGTGACGCACGCGATTACCAGCGGCAGGACGACCAGCAGTCAAGGTGACGCAAGTCAGGGTGAAGCGGGGCACGACGCAGCAAGCAAAGCGCGAGCAGGTAGATCGCGTAGCAAGCGACACAGCAAAGCAAGCTGGCGAAGCAACAGGGAGCGACGAGGGTGAACATCGGACCTGCGTAGGGGCTGGCTCATACGCGATCACGGATGCCCACCCTCTGGCGCCGACGTCCTGGTCGGGCGGGACCCTGGACGTCACACCCGCGAATTATTTGCGAGCCGCGCAGGCATACATGTTGATTTCCATGCCAACCGGCACTTCAACGATCTTCGGTGCTTTCCAGGCCATTGTCCTCTCCTTCAAGACGGGACGGTTATCGTCCTCAGATTTAAACTACCGTGCCACGAAAAGTTCGCCAGTGGAATTTTCTGTTTTGAGCCTTTCAGGCCTGTTTATTGCAGTGCGAAGCCGCAGATGCGAATTGCAACCGTTTTCACCGCAACGGGTCGTGAAAACAACGGATTCGTGATCGATGGCTTCGCAATGCGGTTCAGTTCAGTCCCTAGCTTCAAGGGTCTGAGCTGCCTGGATAAAGCAGATGTGAGACGTTCGAGCCTTCAAAATCCCAGCGCGCGACCCCATTGGAAACTGACGATGCCTAGATATTTCTTCAACACACGGATCGGCGAGGAACTGGTCTCCGACACCGACGGTGAAGTGCTACGCAATCCAGACCGCGCCTGGGAAGTGGCGCGCGACATGATCAAGGAACTGCTCCGCACCGAAGGTGGCAATGCCGCCCTGATGACGGCGGTCATCGAGGTCACCGATGAGGATGGCGAGATCGTGCTGGAGTTTCCGTTCTCCGAGGCCATCTTCAACATGACCGCGCAATCGATGACCCGGCATTGAGCGCCGGTGGACCTGCGCCAGGCGTGGCATTGCCTGCCGTCGGTCGCTCACATGGATATCGGTCACATGGATGACGGCGTGTGGCAGCCGGGCCGCGTCAGGCCGAATGACGGGGCCGCATCAGCTCGCCGCGCGTGCTGGCGATCCCCATCTCGAAACTGTCGGCGATCCGTCGCGCGCGGATGATGAAGAGGTCGGCGAGATCCGGCGCGAACAGGTCGCGCGCCGTCGCCTCGAACAGCTGCAGCCAGCGATCGAAATGCGCGCCTTGCAGTGACAAGGCCAGATGCGGCCGCATCGGCGCGCCATTGTAGCGGCCGGTCTTCAGGAACATCGACGACCAGAAATCGCTGATCCGGCCGATATGCTCGTCCCAGTCCGCCACCGCGCGATTGAAGATCGGCCCGATCAGCGCGTCCTCGCGCGCGCGGCCGTAGAAGGTCTCGACCAGCAGGCGGATCGAGGCATCGTCGAGTTCCGGATGTTGAACCGCGAGAGGATGGCGGTCGGTCTGGGCAGCAGGGCTATTCATGCCGCTGGATATAGGCGCTAACCGCGCCGATGGGAATGTCCGAGGGCTTGCCCGGCCTCATGGTTCTCCCGGCGATGCGAAGCATCATCCGGAGACGCGCCGGGGACGGCGCTCCTCACCATGAGGGTGAACATCAGCGATGCGGCCAACAAACATGGCTGCGAATTCCGCCCTCATCCTGAGGAGCCCGCCGTAGGCGGGCGTCGCGAAGGATGGCCGCGGTGAAGGTGTCGCTTCAATAGCGGTCGCCGATTACGGTAGGGTGACGAACTCCACCCAGTTCGGCTTCTTGCCGACGGCATATGATTTGATCTTCTCCAGCGCGCCGCTGGCGGCATCGATGCGGTAGACGGTCATGCCGTTCGACACCTCGCCGACGGCGGCGAGATAGCGTCCGCTGGGATCGATGGCGAAGCCGCGCGGCTGCGTCTCGGTCGGCACGCTGCCGATCGAGGTCAGCCGGCCGCTGGCCGCATCGACCTTGAAGGCGGCGAGCGTGTTCGAGCCGCGCTCGGAGGCGTACAGGAACTGGCCGTCAGGCGTCACGTGAAGATCGGCCGCCCAGGGCTTGCCGGTGAAGCCGGCGGGCAGGGTAGAGAGCCGCTGCTGCTCGCTCCAAAGGCCCTTGTCAGCGTCATAGCCATAGACGGTGAGATCGGCGTTGAGCTCGTGCAGCAGATAGATGAACTTGCCATTCGGGTGGAAGACGAAGTGGCGCGGTCCCGACTTCTCCGGCGTCTTGACCGTCAGCGCCTCCTTGCCCGTCAGCGTGCCGGTGGCTGCATCGAAGGCGAAGCCGAGCACCTGGTCGGAGCCGAGATTGGTCGCGAACACGAAGCGGTTGTCGGGCGAGGGCAGGAAGGCGTGAGCATTGAGCCCGGTCGGGATCACCTGGCTCGGCGCCGCCACGACGCCGTTGGCCTGCACCGGGTTCACCGCCACCTTGTTGCCGCCATAGGAGGCGCTGAACAGCACCTTGCCGGTGCGGTCGAAGGCGACGTTGGCCATGCTGTCGGCGAGTGGCCCGTTGCCGATATGGCTGAGCTGGCCGGTCCTGGCGTCGATCGCAAAGCTCTCCGCGAGGTAAGGCTGCGCGCGCACGCAGGCGATCAGCACCGTCTTGTCCGGGCTGACCGCGAGCGGGGTCGACGAGCCCGGCTTCTCGACGCCGACGAACGCGGCCGTCTGCACCGGCACCATCTCGCCGGTCATCGTGTCGAACTTGAACACGCTGATATCGTTGCTGTCGGCATTGCCGACATAGGCGTAGGTCGCGGCGGAGGCCGCGCGCGGCGACAGCGTTGCTGCAGCGGCGAGAACGAATGTTGCGGCCATGATGGTGCCCGATCTGATCATGTGGTTTCCCCCTTTGTGATGTTCTTGCTTGAGCTCTTAAAGTCGATTGCGAAGCTTGGCCAAGCTTGTTTCCGGATCGATCGATGCAGGATCGGTATTGATCGTGTCGCCGCGATCGTCGCTGAGGCGACATGCAAACCGGCTGTTGAACAGGCCGACAATGTGTTTCTCCGTCGTGCCCGGGCTTATCCCGGGCATCCACGTCGGTCCACGGGGCCGCACGCCGTGGATGGCCGGGACAAGCCCGGCCATGACGAGGAGGAGGGAGCGAGAGCTACAAGAACCCATGCGGTTTGTTGCAGCGGCTATGCCGGAGTGCGGCGCCGCGACGGCTTTCTCCCGCCCGGTCTGCACGCTACAAGCGACTCGTCACCACGGAGCTCCCCATGACCGATCTCTGGCGCCTTCCGGCTGCCGATCTCGCCGCCCTCATCAAGTCGAAACAGGTTTCCGCCAGGGATGCCGCGACCGCGGCGCTGGCGCGGCTCGATCAGGTCAACCATCAGATCAACGCCGTGATCGACCATCGTCCCGAGGACGTGCTGCAGCAGGCCGACGCGATCGACGCCCGGCTCGCGCGCGGTGAGGATCCGGGGCCGCTCGCCGGCGTGCCCGTGACGATCAAGGTCAATGTCGACCAGATCGGCTACGCCACCACCAACGGCCTCAATCTGCAGAAGGACGCGATCGCCTCCGCGCACAATCCGGTCGTCAACAACTTCGTCAAGGCCGGCGCCGTGCTGCTTGGCCGCACCAACACGCCGGCGGTGTCCTATCGCTGGTTCACCAGCAACCTCATCCACGGCCATACCAAGAACCCGCGCGACCCCGGCATCACGCCCGGCGGCTCATCGGGCGGCGCCGGCTCGGCCACCGCCGCCGGCATCGGCCATATCGGCCACGGTACGGATATCGCCGGCTCCGTGCGCTATCCGGCCTATGCCTGCGGCATCCACGGCCTGCGCCCGACCGTCGGCCGCATCCCCGCCTTCAACACCTGCCTGCCCGAACGTCCGATCGGCCCGCAGATCAGCGCCGTCTCCGGGCCGCTCGCCCGCACCATCAACGACGTCAGGATTGCGCTTTCGGCGATGTCAGCGCGCGACGTCCGCGATGTCTGGTGGATGCCGGTGCCGCTCGAGGGCCCCCCCTTGCCGAAGCGCGTCACCCTCTGCGTCAACCCGGACGGGCTGAACCCGGTGCCGGAGGTGGTCGCCGCGCTGCGCGACGCCGCCAAGCGCCTGGAGGCCGCCGGCTGGACCGTGGAAGAAATCAAGGACACGCCGCCGATGCAGGAGGCCGCGCTGCTGCAGACCCGGCTGTGGCTCGGCGACGGCTACGAGGCCCAGCTCGCCGCGGCCGAGAAGGAGGGCGATCCCGGCGCGCTCGCCTGCCTGCGCGGCAACCGCGACAAGGTGCATCCGTTCGACCTGTCGCAGACGCTGGCGCGCCGCGCCGCGCTGACCCGGCAGTGGCTCCTGTTCATGGAGCAGCATCCGCTGCTGCTGATGCCGGTCTCCGGCATGCTGCCCTTCGCCGATCAGCTCGACCGCAAGGACGAGGAGTCGTTCAAGCAGGTCTGGCACGCGCAGCTGACGCAGATCGCGATTCCGTTCTTCGGCCTGCCGGGCCTGACGGTGTCGACCGGCATGGTCGGCCGCGTGCCCGTCGGTGTGCAGCTCGTCGGCCAGCGCTTTCGCGAGGACATGTGCCTTGCCGCGGGCGAAGCCATCGAGGCCGGCGGCACGCCGCCGTCGCCGATCGATCCGGTGGTGGCCTGAGCCATGGCGAGCCAGATGGCCAGCATCTACGATTTCACCGCCGCCTCGCTCACGGGCGAGGAGGTGCCGCTGAAGCGCTTCGAGGGCCAGGTGCTCCTGATCGTCAACACCGCGAGCGCTTGCGGCTTCACGCCGCAATATCGCGGCCTGGAGGCGCTGCACCGTGCCTATGCGGGCAGGGGCTTTGCCGTGCTCGGATTTCCCTGTAACCAGTTCGGCGCCCAGGAGCCCGGCACGGCCGAGGAGATCGGCGCGTTCTGCTCCACCAAGTACGATGTCACCTTCCCGCTGTTCGCGAAGATCGACGTCAACGGTGCGGAGGCGCATCCGCTCTACAAGTTCCTGAAGGGCGAGAAGACCGGCCTCTTGGGCTCGGCGATCAAATGGAATTTCACCAAATTCCTGGTTGATCGCCAAGGCAATGTGGTGTCGCGCCATGCGCCGACCACCACGCCCGAGGCGTTGAACAAAGAGATCGAGGCACTGCTGTGAGCGACAACGAGACCTTCACCTTCCCCGACCGCCTCTCGGTCGATCCGAAGAGCCCCTATTACAATGCGGAGATCCTGTCGCGCGACGTCGGCATCCGCTTCAAGGGCGCCGAGAAGACCAATGTCGAGGAATATTGCATCAGCGAAGGCTGGATCCGCGTCGCCGCCGGCACCGCCAAGGACCGCCACGGCAACCCGCTGACCATCAAGGTCCACGGCCCGGTGGAGCCGTATTTCAAGGATTGAGGGCGGGCGCGTCCGCCGCCTGCCGGATCGTTTCGGAAGCCTGCTTCTCCGCACCGTCATCGCGAGCGAAGCGACGCGATCCAGGGCCGTACAAGGACTCTGGATTGTTTCGCTCCGCCGCTCCGTTCGTCATGACGCGGAAGGAGCCGGTTCCACCCCCAACTGTCATCGTCCGCGAAAGCGAAAGCGGACGATCCAGTATTCCGGAGACGGCAGTGACGAATCGCGAGGCCGCGGCGTACTGGATTCCCCGCTTTCGCGGGGAATGACGGCGGAGCATGGGGCAGGCCGCTGTGCCCTGGTCTTGGCAGGTTACCCCACGTCCAGCCGCCGCTAACAACTTTGAGCGTTGTTCAAAAATATATTGAACGTTGCTCAAATTTCGCTACACTCACCCTTGTCCGCCACGTCGGCACCGGTTTGCGACGCGCAGCGCCCCAGGCGTTGCCGCGACGGCCCGCGCGTGCGTCAGGCAGAGTGGCAAAGGGTGATGACGATGTCCTATTCGGAACGAGATCTGCGCGTCGCCGCCGGGGCCGGCGTGATCGGGCCCGACGAGTTGCAGCGGTTGCTGACCTACCTCGAGCAACAGACGAAGGCGGTTCCCGCGCCCCGCGCCAAATTCGATGCCGCGCATTTGCTCTGGTACGCCGGCGCGCTGATCGTCATCGGCGCCATGGGCCTGTTCTCGACGGTGGCGTTCTCGCAGATGGGCGGCCGCGCGCTGACCGCCTGCGCGCTCGCCTATGCCGCAGCCTTCGGCTTCGCCGGCAACCACGTGTGGCGCCGCGATCTGCGCGTCCCCGGCGGCCTGCTGATCGCCATCGCCGTGTCGATGGCGCCGCTCGCCGTCTACGGCGTGCAGGAGGAGTTCGGCTGGTGGGGCCGCTACGGCAAGCCCGGCACGGTCCAGGACTTCTACGTCTGGATCAAGGGCAGCTGGCTGTTCATGGAGCTCGCCACCGTCGCGGCGGGCGCCATCGCGCTGCGCTTCTACCGCGTGCCCTTCATCGTCGCGATCATCTCGGTGGCGCTGTGGTTCATGTCGATGGACCTGACGCCCTGGATCTTCAACGTCAGCCACATCGACTGGGAGATGCGCCGCGTCGTCTCGATCTGGTTCGGCCTCTTCATCCTCGTGACGGCCTGGATCGTCGACTACAACAGCCAAAGCCGCGACTTCGGCTTCTGGCTGCATCTGTTCGGCCTGATGGCCTTCTGGGGCGGCATCAGCGCCACCGAAGGCGCCACCGAGCTCGGCAAGGCCGTCTATTGCCTGCTCAACGTCGGCCTGCTGCTAACAGCCGTCATCATCGTCCGCCGCGCCTACGCCGTGTTCGGCGCCATCGGCATCACGATGTATCTCGGCCACCTCGCGGATGTCGTGTTCAAGGACTCGCTGCTGTTCCCGTTCGCGCTGTCGCTGATCGGCGTTGCGGTGGTCGCGGCGGGGCTGGTGTATCACCGCAAGCAGGGAGTGATTGCGGAGTGGCTGGGCGCGAATCTGCCGGCGGCGGCGCTGCGATTGCGGCCGCACGGCCCTCTTGGGGAATAAGGCCGAGAAATCAGAGATCGATGTTTAAATTGCAGAAGTCGCGTCAGAGTATATCCTGCTGTTTCAGGGCATCAGTCACTTCCGGTGAGCATCGTCTGCCAACTGCAAGGGAGCAGTTCTCATCTCCCGAAGGTAGGTCAATAGCACTCTCCTATACTGGCCCAAGTTCGAGCTGCAGACCGTTGTTGGAGTAGAGAGGATATGGAAATGCAGCTCGTTAGATTGCCGATCGCAGCGCTTGAAGGACGTATGAAGCGCGAGATTGTTCCCACGGAGACCACGCGTTCGTCGGCGAACTATAGGCGCTATGCTGGATTCTAAGGGGCCACTATGAGTTCACACGGCACGATCAATCTTACCGACCAAGTCGACTTGCTCTATGTTTGCGGCATCGGCGGATGGAGCGATCTGTACGTGATCTCTCCACATGGCAAGATCTCAGTCCGAATGACGCATGTGTTTGGCGATCCTATCGTAGAATTATCAAGCCTTTGTTGCTCACTCTTGCGAGGTGAAATCCGTAGCATGGCAAGGTTGCGTGATGAGCCGGGTTTGCCCCTCGTCACAGCGTCTGTCACATTGAGCAACGGCATCTGGCGCGCGTGGAGTACTGGGATTGCCGCAGCTGGGATGATCTTCCACAGCAGGGCATGCTCATTCTAAGTGTAGACGTCAAGATTAGGCAATTCGTCGGTTTGATGTACCGCCAATTCGAGAAAGTGCGGTGGCTATATAATGACCCCAGTTTTCAAGAGAAGCGTGACGCATTTCCACATTCCTCATTCGAAGCATTCGAACGGCTGTGGGTGACATCAGCGACTTAGTTTGTTCGTGATCTGGTCCGAGGGAGCGCGATTCGGTGACACTGTCACCGAATCTCGAATCTGTCCGACTGTCAGCGCCGCGTAGCCTAGAGCCGCGGCTCCAAGCGCACCGCCCACCAGGGCTGCGGCGGCGATGAATGATGCGCGTGCCGCTGTTCCCATCGGACATTTCTGCAGCGGGCCGTCCACAAGTGCAAGATTCCTCCCGCCAGATGTCGGGACCAGCCAGTCTCCGTCGTCCTTCGAGCACAACGCCTGCACCAAGCAGCGAGCCGTCAAATCGAACCAGGAGCAGCAATCATGCGGATCACCGTCGAAACCACCGTCGCAGCCCCGATCGATCAGGTCTGGCGCGCCTATACGACGCCGGCCGACATCGTGAAATGGAATGCCGCCTCGGACGACTGGCATACGACCAAGGCCAGCGTTGACCTGCGGGAAGGCGGGGCGTTCTCGTCGCGGATGGAGGCCAAGGACGGCAGCTTCGGCTTCGACTTTGCGGGTACGTACACCAAGGTGGTCGAGCACGAGCTGATCGCCTACGCGTTCGGTGACCGGAAGGCCGACGTTCACTTCGAGCCCGGCCCGAAGGGCGTCCTCGTCCGCGTTGTCTTCGATCCGGAAACGGTTCATCCGGTCGAGCAGCAGCGGGAAGGCTGGCAGGCGATTCTCGACAGCTTCGCGCGGCATGTGGCGGCGACGCAGAAGGCGTCCTGAGCGGAGTCCGAATCTCTCCCCTTGACAATTTCCGAAAATCAGCAATGATGCGCGCGTCCTGCCCCATCGCGGAGGGGCGTACGCGTCGTCACGAACGTCGGGGCAGGGATGCGGTGGCCGTGAGGATGTCGGCAGACGACCGGCGTCCTTGCGGACGGAGAAGTCGTGTGGTCCTGGCCTCTCGACGCTGAGGTCAAGTTCGCGCTGTTGCTTGACGGCACGCGCGGGCGATGGGGGCAAAAGCGCCCGATCCCCAGGGAGAGCACGAAGGACACCGTTCAAACCATCGCGCAGGGAAGGCCGGAATGCACCGGTCGGACCTGTGGTTCCTGCCCCGTGCACTTTCTTACGCACGGGGGCCATGGGTGTGGCCAGCACCCGGTCTTCCCTGCGCCCTCTGCACTGATCGGAGGGACATGATGATGGAACACTCGGGCGTGAAGCGCCGCGAGAGTGCGATCGCGCGTCCCTGGCTGTTTGAGATGTGAAAGCGGTTTTCCCACGATGTCGTCCCGGGCAAGCCGTGATGCGCGGAGCGCGTCGCGGCACCGACCCGGGACCCATACTCCGCGGCGGATGTGGCGTGGGGAAGTCTAACGACGAGGCTGCCTCAAACTGCTCCCTGGGAGTATGGGTCCCGGCGTTCGCCGGGACGACAGCGGTGTTTGGTGCTCCGGCGCACCATCTCACCGGGCGTCATTGCGAGCGAAGCGACGTGTCCGCCGAAGCCTTATAGGCGAAGGCGGAAGCAATCTAGGGCTGCGCGCGAGGCCCTGGATTGCTTCGGCGCAAGTGCGCCTCGCAATGACGGAGTTTGGGGTGGGCCTCGTGCCTCAAGGCCAACTTGCCTCAAGGTCAACGCGCCTCAAGACGGCACGCCGGCTGCTGATGCGATCGAACGCGTCCGCGCAATTCTTACGACGACAACCTCATGTCCAACAACCGTCGGCCTTCGCCGCGCAGCAGCTTCTTCACGGCGCTGGAGGCCACCACCTCGCCGTCATTGGCATAGGCCTCGTGGTTCTTCTCGATGTCCTCGAGCCGGTACAGATAGTTCACCATCACGGTCGCCGACTCGCGCTGGCCCTTGGCGGAGAGGTCGCCGAGCCAGTTGATGCGCTCGAGGCGGGCGCCGTTGCCGAGGTGGAAGCGGGCGACGGGATCGATCACCTTGCCCTTCGGCGTGCGCGCCTTCAGGAAGTAGTGCGCGGCGAGCGGCTCGATCACGGGGCGCAGCTCGGCGGACATCTCGGCGTCCTCGAACCAGCGTGGCTCGTTCAGGAGCTTCAGCACGTTGCGATCCTCTTCGGTCGCATCGGTCGTCGATTTCAGCCAGTTCATGAAGCCCGGCACCGGCGACAGCGTGACGAAGGTGTCGAGCTTGGGCAGCTCGCGCCGCAGTTCCTCGACGACCTGCTTGATCAGGAAGTTGCCGAACGAGATGCCGCCGAGGCCGCGCTGGGTGTTGGAGATCGAATAGAACACGGCGGTGCGGGCGCGATCGGCCGGCACCGGCGTGCGGTCGACCGCGAGCAGCGGCGCGATCGCGCCGGGGATGGTCTCGGTCAGCGCGATCTCGACGAAGATCAGCGGCGCGTCGGGCATCGCCGGATGGAAGAACGCGTAGCAGCGGCGGTCGACTGGATCGATGCGGCGGCGCAGATCATCCCAGTCATGGATTTCATGCACGGCCTCGTAGCGGATGATCTGCTCCAGGATATTCGCCGGCGTCGACCAATCGATCTTGCGCAGCACGAGAAACCCCCTGTTGAACCACGAACTCAAGAGATGCACGATGTCGCGATCGAGCGCGGCGAGTTCCGGATTCGCCTTCAGGAGATCCAAGAGATCGGTGCGCATCGCGACCAGCTCGGGCGTGCCGCCCGGCGCGCGGTTGAGGCGGCGGATCAGCTCCTGCCGCCGCGGCTCCGAGGCGAAATGCAGCGCGCTCGCGCCTTCGTCCGAGGGCGCCGCGCGCCAGTCCTCGATCGCCTTGGCGAGCCTGGTCTTGTCGGGACCGAAATCGTGCACCAAAGCGGTGAAGAACGCCTTGCGGCCCTCGGCATCGAGATCGTGATAGCCGTCGAGCACATCGCGGGCCATGGCCGTGCCCGAGGCCTCGCCGGCGCCGGACACCAGCGCCTCGCACAGCTCCGCGAGACTCGTCGCATCGTGCTTGTCGACCGGGGCGCTGCCGCCGCGCAGCAGCGTCCGGCCGCGCTCGGAAATCGTGGTGATCAGGTCAGTGAAAAACGCGTTGGCCATCTGGTCTCAGTCGAATCCCCGCAAAGCGATGGCGGCAATGTTACATGGATTTATGGCAAAGGTGGCGACATTCAACCATAACAAATCGTCAACGCCGCCGTCACCGCGTGCATGCGCCCATGATACGCGGAGGTCATGCGCCGGACTGCTCGGCGAAGTCGGTCGGCGTCCGACCGGTCACCTGCCGGAACGCATGCGAAAACGCCGGCACGCTGGCATAGCCGAGATCGGCGGCGAGCTGCTTGACGGACAGATGACGGTCGGTCGACAAACGCTCGATCGCGGCGGCGATCCGGGCGCGCTGGCACCACGCCTTGAAGCTCAGCCGCGTCTCCGCCGCGAACAGCCGCGACAGCGTGCGGGCGGAGCTCCCGACCTTGCTCGCCAGGGTCGCGAGATCCTCCTCAGTCGCGGGCGAGGCGAGGACGAGCAGGGCGGCGCGCCGTGCGCGCGGATCCTGCGGCAGGGGGATGAAGGTCGAGGAATCCTCGGCGCGGCGCAGTTCGAGCAGCGCCAGCCGCACCAGCAGAGCGGCGCGCTCGGCGCCGCCGTCTGGAGCGAACAGCGCCAGGATCGTCTGATGCAGCAGCGGCGACACCTGCACCACGAATTCGCGGTCGAGCTGCAAACCGCGTGCCGCCTGCTTGAGCCAGTCGAGCTCGAAATAGAGCGTGCGCATCTGGCTGTCGGCCAGCATGTCGATGGCGTGGACATGGCGTGCGGGAACCCAGACCGCGCGATCCGGCGGTACCAGCCAGCGGCCCTGCGGCGTCGTCACCTGCATCGTGCCGCGCGATGCGTAGATCAGCTGCGACTCGCGGTGCATGTGCGGATCGAGCCGCGCGCCCTTCTGATAGCTGCGTGCGATCAGATGGACGCCGGGCTCGGTCGTCATCCGGTCGGCGCCGAGCGCCTTCAATGGCGTGTCCACGATGGTCATTGGCGCCTTCTCGTTGGGGCAGGCCAGTATAACCGATTTGTCCGGGAATCGAGGATCTGCGCATGAACAGCCCCCGCCGCGTCATCGGCTTCGTCAACGCCGCCCATTTCGTCGACCATTACGCGATGCTGATCTTCGCGGCCGCGGTCATCATCATGGGCCCGGCGCTCGGCATGGCCTATGCGGAGCTGCTGCCCTATGCGACGCCCGGCTTTGTCGCCTTCGGCGCCGGCGCGCTTCTGACCGGCTGGCTCGGCGACCGCTGGAGCCGGCGGCACATGATGCTGATCTTCTATCTCGGCATCGGCCTGTCGATGATCTCGGTCGGCCTGGTGCAGACGCCCTGGCAGCTCGGCGCGGCGCTGTTCGCCATCGGCCTGTTCGCCTCGATCTATCATCCGGTGGGAACCGCGATGCTGGTGTCCTATGCCGACCGGCTCGGCCGTGACATGGGGCTGAACGGCGTGTTCGGCAATCTCGGCGTGGCGTCGTCGGCGCTGGTCACCGGCATCGTCGGGCAATATCTCGGCTGGCGCTTCGCGTTCATCGTGCCCGGGATCGTCACGGTCGCCCTCGGCGTGGCCTTTGCGATGCTGGTCGCGCATGAGGACCGCAGGGGATCGAAGCAGGCGGCGGCGCAGGCCCGCGTCGCGCGCGACCAGATGTGGCGCGTGGTGCTGGCGCTGCTGCTGGTCGTGATCGCGATCTCCACGACCTTCAACGCGATCACAGTGGCGCTGCCAAAGCTGTTTGCGGAGCGGCTGGCGGGGCTGACGCAGAGCCCGGCGCTTCTCGGCATCATTGCGGCGGGTGTCTACGTGTTCGGCGCGCTGACGCAATATACGATCGGCCGGCTGCTCGATCGTCACACGCTGAAGGCCGTCGCGCTGCCGCTCTCGCTGGTGCTGGCGCCGCTGCTCTATCTCGCTGCCGATGCCCGCGACTGGACGCTCATCCTGGCCTCGATCGGCATCGTGATGGGCGCGTTCGGCCAGGTCACCGTCAACGACGCGATGGTCGGCAAATACACTGCGGAAGAGTGGCGTTCGCGCGCTTATGCTGTGCGCTATTTCGTCGGCTTCACCGCGGCCGGCGCCTCGGTCGGTCTGGTCGCCTGGCTGTATGAGCGCGGCGGCTTCGTCACCATGCTGCAGGCTTTCGCCGCGCTGGCCCTGGTCGCGATCGTCGCCGCGCTGATCCTGCCGCCGGAGCTTCCGGCGGCGCGACCGGCCTTGCGCGTGTCGCCGGCAGAATGAGGATGCGGTGCGGCGCTGGGCTCACTCCGCAGGCTGCACGGTGATCGCCTTGACCTCGCGTCGGTCGTAAGCAGCAACGGCAGCGCAACACGCCGCCATCGTCGCGCGCGGCCCGAGAAAGCAGGGCTGGTGCCGATCCACCCAAAATGTCACAATTGCCATGCGCCCGTCGCCGCCGCAGCTTGCGCCGCCGGTGGGGCGGGCACACCTGTCAGAACAGACGCGCATACTAACATCATTATTAGTCGCAGGCCTGCCCGTTTAGTCGTGACCTAAGGATTGAACCCAATGTCATTGAGGATCGACGGATGATCAATCGCCATGGATGGATGCGCGTGCTCGGCCTGGCGGCCGCAGCGGGCGTCGTCGCGACGCAGGCGCTTGCGCAGACCGACGCGCAGCGCAACGCGATCAAATCGGCTTGCCGCTCGGACTACATGGCGAAATGCGCGAGCGTGCCGCCCGGTGGTGCCGCGGCCTTCCAATGCCTGCAGAAGAACATCGCGGGTCTGTCGGGCCCTTGTCAGACCGCCGTCAAGGCGCTCGAACCCGCCGCGGAGGCAAAGCCTCCTGCCGACGTCAAGCCTGCTGCCGAGGCAAAGCCGGCGTCCGCGCCGGTCGTGAGCAAGCCGCAGGAAACCGAAGCACGCAGGCCCGCTGTCGAAACGGCCAGACCCGTCACGCAACCGGTGACGCCGGCCGTGCCCGCGCAGCCCGTCACCGCAGCCAGATCCGAGCCGCCGTCGAAGCCCGCCGCCGCGAAACCTGAGCCGACCAAGCCGGGCGGACCGGGGGCGGCGAAGCCCACCACCGCCGGGAGCGCAAGCCCGGCGGCGTCGACCGCTGCAGTGCCGCCGGCGACCGCTCCCGCCGCCGCGGCAGCCGTGCCAGCCATGGTGCTTCGACCGCTGCGGCCGCTGGAGGAATTGCGGATCATGAGGGCGGCGTGTGGCGCGGATGCGCGCACACTTTGCAGTGGTATTGCAGCCGGCGGCGGCCGCGTTGCCCGGTGCCTGGCTGCCAATGCTGGCGCGCTATCAGCCGGGTGCCGGGGGATGCTGGCCGAATTCGCCGCCAACCGGTAGCGGAGGAGGTCGCCGGCAGCGCGGCCGACCCATGCGCAACACCATGAAGCCGTTTCGATCCACCCAATTTGTTACAGTTGCCAAGCTCCGCCGCCCCGGCAAATCTCCGGCGGATATTTGACCTATCAATGACGACGATCGGGAGTTTGACATGCGCACCATTTTCTCACGTATCGCTTTTTCCAGTCTGTGCGGTCTGTTCGTCCTGACATTGATGCCGTTCGTATCAATGTCGGATGCCCATGCCGTCGTGTGCGCGCGCGGCGTCGTCCGTGCCGGCTGCGCCGGTGCGGCCGGCGCCGTTGTCGTGCGGAAGCCGCCGGTTGCCGCCGTTGCATGCCGGACCGTGGTGGTGAACGGCGTCAGGGTTCGGCGCTGCGTTTAAGCCGGGTTTAATCGGTTTTCGATATGGGCTAATTCGAAATGGACATGACGACGCGCAAGTTTTGCGCGTCGCGTGATGCTTTGCACAAGCAAAGTAAGCTGTATTTAACATTGCTCCCCGCAAGGTGCCGCCCGGATCCACCTATGCAATTCGATGGGAGAGGGCCATGTTGAAGTGGCACTGGCTGCGCAATGCAGCGCTGATCGCTGCGGTATTTGCGTTGTTCAGCAACGGCGCTGATGCGGCCAGTTTGAAGGAGGAGATCGCGCCGACCGGCAAGCTGAGAGTGGCCGTGGCGGTGGGCCCGGCGGGCGGGGCGTTCTGGTGCGTCAAATCCGACAGTGGTTATACGGGCGTGCCTGTCGAACTAGGCAAGGCGATGGCTGCCCAGGCCGGCGTGCCGGTCGAGTTCGTCGAACATCCGAACGCGAATGCGATCGTCGAGGATGCCGCACAGGGCGCCTGGGATGTCACCTTCATCCCCAAGGACGCCGAGCGTGAGAGCAAGCTCTCATTCGGCCCCGTCTACGACTCAGTCGATACGACGTTCATCATCCGCGCCGGGCTCGACATTCCGAACATCGCTGCACTCGACCAGGCCGGCCATGAGGTTGCCGCGATCAACGACACGACCGTGCTGCGGGCGACGAAGGGGTTGATGAAAAAGGCGACGGTGACCGGGTTCAAATCCTACGACGAGGTCCACGCGCTGCTGTCGGCCGGCGAGATCGATGCGCTGGCGCTGGCCCGCGACCAGCTCACGATCCTTGCCAAGCAAATCCCGGGCACCAAGGTGCTCAGCGACACCTTCAAGAAGACGGACACGGCCGTCGCGGTCCCGCTCAAACACCCGCAATCGCAGGCCTTCGTGACCAAGTTCATGACGGACGCAAAAGCAAATGGTCTGCTCAAGAAGGCCTACGGCGCCAACAATCTGAGCGAATCGACGCTGTTCACGCAGTGAGCATCCCGGGCCGGATCGAGCTCATCGTCCAGATTGCGCTCTCCCCGCCGACCCCAGCAGGGAGAGACCGCAAGTGATAGCTCAGTTCGGCGCCTTCCTGACGATTGGATCGAGCCCGCTCTCCGCGATGGTCTTGCGCGCATCCGGTGAGCCCAGGAACTTGATCAGCGCCTTGCCCGCCTCGGGCTCCCTGGCGTTGGTGGCGATGCCGGCCGAAAACACGGTGATCTTCTGCAGGCCCGCCGGCAGCGGTCCGACGATGTCGATGCCCTTCACCGGCTTCAGCTCGCTGATCTGCTGAAAGCCGATCTCGGCTTCGCCCTGGGCCACGATCTCGCCGACCGGGGTCGCCGGTATCATCCGCGCTTTGCCCTTCATCTCCTCCCGGATGCCGAGTCTGTCGAACATCTCGGTGGAGACGTAGACGCCGCTCGCGCTGTCCGAATAGGCGATGGTCTTGGCGGCGATCAGCATGCGCTTGACGGCATCGGCGTTCGAAATGTCGGGATGCGGGGTGCCCGACTTCACAGCGACACCGATCGGCGAGTTGGCGAGCTCGACAAGACTGTCGGGCATCACCTTGCCCTTGGTGGTGAGGTCGCTGAGCGCATAGCCGACCATGATCAAGACATCGGCCGGCTCGCCGCGCTCGAGGCGGACCGGTATCGCATTCGCCGTCGTCCCCATCGACGGCCCATAGGCGATCTCGACCTTGTGGCCAGAGCGCCGCTCGAACTCCGGCACCAGCGATTTGAAGGCGGCGGTCATGCCGCCGGAGATCATGACGTGGATCTCCGCAGCCTGGGTCGCGGTAGACAGCAGCAGCGCGGCCGAGAGGGTGAGACCGAACAGGCGCAGGCGGGTCGAGAAGGTCATGGCAGGCTCCGGGGCAGACGGCTGGGGGCCGAGGGCGACCTGGATAGCTCGGCTGCGGCGAGAAGGCTAGATGCCGGGCTGACAGGCGTCCGGCGCGTGCCGGACGCGAGGCGGCGGCAGGACGGGCCGTCGTTCAGCAATCAGTCCTGCGCGTGTCATCGCCGTGGTTGCCGTGTGGCGGGCGTCATCCGCCATCCCGCGGTTCAGCCGGCCTGGTAGGCGGGGGCTGAGGCCAGGAAGTCACCATAGGCGTCCGCGTCGGGGGGCGTGAACATCTCGGCCAGGGCGCCTCTCTTCCTGCGCGTCGCGCCGATATCGGCGAGCAGCTCGTCGAAATGCTTGAAGTGATACGGCGCGACGCATAGCCCGCCATACACGCCGGCCGCCGGCCGTTCGACCCGCTTGAAGCGCAGCATCATCTCGATGTTGTCGCGCATCTCGCGATCGCTCGGCTGCCGGGCCAATTGCTTGTCGGCGTAACGCACCAGCCAATGGGCCGCCATGTCGGCGCAGAGCACGGTACAGAAACTCGAATTGAAGCCGACAAAGCCCATGTCGGGCAGGTCGGGATTGGCGATCAGCCGATAGAGGCGATACTGCCCGTCCGGATCGACAAGCTTGGCGCGATCAGTGTCCGACAAGAAGGGAACGCCGAGCTTGTAGCCGATGGCAAGGATGGCGACGTCCGCCGCGATCCGCTCGCCGCTGCTCGCCACGATCGCATTCGGCTCGTAGTGATCGAATGTTCCGAGCACCGCCTTGATGCGGCCATCGGCGACCATCGGATAGAAGTCGGGGGTCGCGATCGGCACCGAGCAGTTGACGCCGTCCTCGATCCTCTCCTTCGGCACCATGTTGCATTTGCCGAGCTTCAGCTGTGCCTTGAGCAGGCTCTCGAGGCCACGCCAATTGGCCCAGACGAATGGCTTCGCCAGCTGATGGGCGAACCGCGAGAGCGGGCCGATGCCCCAGCTCGCGAACATCTGCTCCTGTGCGCGAATATACAGGATGCGCTTGAAGTTGATGAGACCGCCGATGAAATAGGGAATGCGCCAGACCGGCTCGCGAAACACGATCGTCACAGAGCGCGCGCCCGAGCGTACCGCGTTGACCGCGATGTCAGTGGCGGATTTCGAGCCGCCGAGCACGACGATGTTGCGGCCCTTGGCAAGGGTGGCGTCATTGTATTTCGAGGAGTGCATGATCACGCCGCCGGCGGCCTTGAACTGATCCTCGCCCGGTAGCGACAGCGTTTGCGGCTCGTTGAACTGCCCGGTGCAGACGGCCACGAAATCGAAATCTTCGCGCCGCGCGCCATCTCCGCTCTCAAGATCGAGCGTCCAGCCCGGTCTGCCGTCGGCGCGGCGTCGCATCGACCGGACGATGGTGTTCAGCCGCGTCAGGCGCGTGAGGTCGTGGCTCCTCGCATAGTCGGCCAGGTAGGCGTAGACCTGCGGCCCCTTCGGCCATTCCGGATAGGCATCGGGCATCGCCTTGTCGGTGTAGCGATAGAGCTCCTTGGGGCTCTGGGTCTGGACGTCGGGATAGGAGCGGGCCGGCTCCCAGACGCCGCCGAGATCGGCGCTTCGTTCGATGATGGTGACGTCGTGGCCGCGCGCCTTGAACGCCTTTGCGGCTGCGAGGCCGGACACGCCGGCGCCGATCACGCAGACATTCTTTCGAGCAATCATGAGATCTCCTGCTGGCATGAGCGCAGCCGCGTGCGGGCAGCGTTCGTCTGCCGCGCGAGACTCGCCCGTTGAAAGGAATGAGCTGACGTTGGTCGCCCGGCGCGACCAAGCATGCGACGCCGATGCCTGCCTCACCCAGGGAGGTCGGCGCCGAAACGAGAGCGAGACTGAGCTCGCCGATGACACGCCGTGCGGACTGCCGCTGCGATCATCAGCTCGGGCAGGCCACAACGGCCATGCCTGATCGATGAAGCCTGTTGCAACCGCTCGAGCGTGTCACATGCGCGACGTTCGCAGCCGCCACGGCTGATTAGTCGTTGGCCTCCGGCGGCAGGAAGTTGACCTCATGCTCGGCCGAAATCCGCACCACCTCGGCCGGATCGGCGAGATTGTCCAGCATGTTGAAGAGCGCCTCGAGCTTCTGCATCGGCGACACCCAGAACAACGCGCGCGCCGGCTTATCGGATTTGTTGAAGTAGCCATGCGGAATGCCGCGGGGCATCCGCACCAGATCCCCAGCCTGCGCCTTGACCCAGACGCCGTCGAGCTTGAGGTCGAGCACGCCCTCCTGCACCAGGATGAATTCGTCCTGGGTCGGATGGACGTGAACCGGCACGAACTGACCGGGCTCGCTGTTGGTCTCGAACGCGAAGGTGGAGTCGGTAACGGCTTTGGGGAAGTAGAGCTGACCGAGGATGTTCCAGGTTTTGCCGGCATAGCCGGTGCCGGCGCGCGTGATGCCCTTTTCGAGTGTGATCATGCTGTGTCTCCTTCCTGCACACGCATGAAGGATCCGGCGGCCGCTGCCATGTGTCTATCCAGAAAACGAATCCCTCGACGCCACCTGCTAATTATTATAGGTTTCAAATGAATTCGACGGGCGATGTAGGTCATGACTGCAGATGCCGCCTCCGATCGCAGTTTGGGCTTGGCCGCGCAGCCGCCGCGGCTTGCGGCCTATGGCCGTGTTGCAACGCACGATGTCGATGAAGCGGCTGAACAAATAGGTCGCATTTTTTGTCCGCACGGGCTCCAGCCGCAGGCAGATGCTGCGTGCGATTTCGTCGCGCTGCATAATTGCGCGGCATTCGACGGCTTTTCCATCAACTACGTCGCCTATGGCGGAGTGGTGACCATCGATCCCGGCTGCCTCGACCGCTTCTTCCTGGTCCAACTGCCGCTGGCGGGGGCGGCGCGGGTTTTCACCGCCGCGCGCGAGGTCGCGACCGCCCCGGCGCACAGAGCCACCTTGTTGTCGCCGACCTTGCCGACCCGGATGGTCTGGAACGACTGTGCCCAGCTGATCCTGCTGCTCGACCGGCAATTGGTCGAGCAGCGTGCGGCGGCGCTGTCCGGGCGCGCGGTGCGGCCGGTCGAGTTCGACCCCTCGGTCGAACTGTCGGCCGCTCACGGTGCGCGGCTGCGGGCGCATATGGTCGAGCTTGCCGACCTTGCCGAACGCCTGGGCGCTGAGCGCAAGCTGCCGGCGATCGCTGCCGCCAATTGGCGCGAAACGCTCTTGAACATCTTGTTCGCGCAGCCGAGCGGAGGGTTATCGGAGGCGATCAGGCTCCATTCGGGTCAGGTCGACACGCTGCCGCGGGCCGTCCGCACCGCCCGCGATCTGCTCGATGCGCACGCGGCCGAGCCGCTCGATTTGGCGCAACTGGCGGCATCTGCCGGGCTCGGCATTCGCGCGCTGCAAGGCGGCTTCCGTCGCCATTTCGGCATGTCGATCTCCGACATGTTGCTCGACATCCGGCTGGCCCGGCTCAACGCGCAGCTGCTGTCAGCCGCACCGGACGCACGCATCATCGACATGGCTTTCGAGCTCGGCTTCACCCATCTCGGCCGCATGGCCGGCGCCTATCGCAGCAAGTTCGGTGAAGCGCCCTCAGCGACGCTGCAACGCAGCCGCGGGCGGCTTACGAATTGACGTGAACGAAGTCGCGCAGCAGCGGATAGATCTCGTTATTCCATTTCTTGCCGCTGAACACGCCATAATGCCCGACGCCGGCCTGCATGTGATGTATGCGGCGATAGGCGCGCACATTGGTGCAGATGTCCTGCGCGGCCAGCGTCTGGCCAATCGCACAGATGTCGTCGCGCTCGCCTTCGACCGTCATCAGGCCGATGCGCCGGACGGCCTTCGGGTCGACAGGGCGGCCGCGGTGCATCAGCTTGCCCTGCGGCAACAGATGCTCCTGGAACACGTCACGCACCGTCTCGATATAGAACTCCGCCGGCAGGTCCATCACGGCAAAATATTCGTCGTAGAACGTCTTGATGATCTCGGCCTTTTCCACCTCGCCCTTGGCAAGGTGGTTGGCGAGGTCCATGTGCTGCTTCACGTGGCGTTCGAGATTCATCGACACGAAGGCGGTGAGCTGCACGAAGCCAGGATAGACTTTCCTGAACGCACCCCCGCACTGGAAGGGCACGTAGTGTATCAGATTGTCCTCGAACCAGCCGATCGGCTTGCTCTTGGCGAACTCGTTGACCTTGGTCGGCTGGATTCGGGTGTCGATCGGTCCGGCCATCAAGGTGAGGGTCGCAGGGCGCGAAGGATGGTTGTCCTCGCACATCACGGCGGTGGCCGCGAGAGCCGAGACGGACGGCTGGCAGATCGCGATCATGTGGGGACGGGGCCCGAGTTGGCCGAGGAAGCTGATCAGATGATCGGTATAGTCTTCCAGTCCGAACCTGCCATGTTGGCGGGGGATGTCACGCGGATTGTGCCAGTCGGTGATGTAGACGTCGTGGTCCTGCAGCAGGGTCTTGACGGTGCCCCGCAGCAATGTGGCGAAATGGCCCGACATCGGCGCCACCAGCAGGACGCGTGGCTGCTCCGGCGCGGCGTCCTTCTTGAAGTGCAAGAGCGAGCCGAACGGGGTTTTGAACGTCACTTCCTCCGTGACGGCCACTTCGTGATTGCCGACCATGACGCTGTCGATGCCATAGGCGGGGCGGGCGTAGGTCAGGGCTGAACGGGAGATCAGTTCCAGCGCAGCCGACAGCCGCCGCATGGCGCGACTGGATAGGCCCGACGGGATCAGGTTGAGATAGCGCAACGCGGCCGCGGCGCCCTGGCGCCAGGGTTCGGTCAGGTCCATGTGGTTCTGGTAGGCTTGGTAAAGCAGCGCCATCGGCTCCGACCCGTCACTCTGGCTGACATATGCAGTATCGGATGCAATATCGGAGCCAGAGCCGGAGAGTCTTGCCTCAAAAATTGGCATGTCGCTTGCTGTGTGAAATCACTGGAGTATCGGGCTCCGGCCCTGATCGCCCAAGGCGGCGGGCGGGCCGGTGTCACAGCGCGACTGAACGACACGCGACAGAGAGGGCAGGGCGACATGGCCACGGCGACATTGACCATCAGCAGCAAGAATTATTCATCATGGTCGCTGCGCGGCTGGCTGCTGGCCAAGTTTGCCGGCCTCGACTTTGATGAGGTGATCGTCGGTCCGGACGATGCGTCGGCGCGGGCGGAGATCTTGCTGCTGTCCTCCTCGATCCTGGTGCCGTGCCTCAGGCACGAGGGCGCCACCATCTGGGATACACTGGCGATCGGGGAATATCTCAACGAGACCTTCCCAGGCGCGGGTCTGCTGCCGGCCGACCGCATCCAACGCGCGCATTGCCGCTCGATCTCAGGCGAAGTCCATTCCGGCTTCACCACGTTGCGGGCCTCGCTGCCCGTCAATCTCAAGGGGCACTTTCCAGGCTTCAAGGTCTGGACCAGGGCGCAAGCCGATATCGACCGCATCTGGACGATCTGGCGCGACTGCCTGGAGAAATCGGGCGGACCGTTTCTGTTCGGCGCGCGCGGTATGGCCGATGCGATGTATGCTCCCGTGGTGACGCGCTTCGTCACATATGACGTGAAGCTCGAACCGCAGCTGAAGGCCTATGCTGATCTCATCATGGCGATGCCCGAGATGCGCGAATGGATCGCGGCCGCGAAAGCGGAGCCCGAGGAGATCGAGGAGCTCGAGGTCGAATATTAGGCGGGCGATCGGCGCCTGTCTGAGCCCATAGCAAGCTGCCGATCAGCAAGGGGCGTGATCGGCGGCACGAAGCATCGTCCTGCATCCGCCGCGCCTGTTAAGATTTGAGTCGCCGCGTCGCCTCGCTGCTCGGGCCTCCGTCCAGGATGTGGTAGGTGGCATCGGATACCGTCCACATCTTGCCGTGAACAGGAGTCGTACTTGGCGATTCGGCTGATTCGGGCGCGATTTGTTCCGGTCACGTTCCCGAGGTTAAGGTTCGCGCATACCGCGTCACATTTTGAAACAGCTGTTGTTTGCTTAAACACGGCCGGCGTGCGTGAGCGCAGCCGCGATCGCGAATCAGGGCCGTTCGGAGCGGCGGTGGTGCAAGGAATGTGTCGCTGCATTTCTGCTGCGGATGGCTCTGGGTCCGGACCCGTTGCGAGGCTCAATCCGTCAAGCTTGCGGGGGATCGGCCCTGAGCGAGCCCAGGGCGATCCATTCGGCGCGATACGATCAATAAGACGAAGCAGAAGACGTGCGCATGGTGGCGAAGGCCGGCTGCGAGCGTCGCCCGCTGCGGTCGTCGAAACGCGTGCGTGGAAAGCGCCAGCCGATCACGGTCGCCTCGAGGGCGCCGCCCGATTCCTTATTGTGCCATTTGCCATTGATGTAGAAACAGGGAAACGGCAGTTGATAGGTGCCGCTGTGATCTTCGCACAGCACCTCGACGCTTTGTCCCGGCGGCGGTTCTCCGCTGCCGTCAAATTGCGCCAGCCGTTTTTCGCGCGTAGCCATTCTGTGCATCTCCCTAAAAACGGGTCCCAGCGCCGAACCTCAATGCGCGATTGAGGTCTGAGTATGGTATCGTCGATAAATCAGCGCCAGTTCCACGCAAAATCATGTGTTTGGCGAGCCAATGAGGAAATTGTGATGAGGGTTTTCGTTGTCGTATCTGCGCTGACATTGTGGGCCACCGGCTGCATCGCACATGCGCAAGATATTCCGGGCATCGAGATCTGCACGGCGGAGAAGGCGATGGATCGCCGCACATCCTGTCTGCAGAGCAATATCGATTTCCTGCAGAAGACGATGACGAAGCAGTCGCTCGCGCATCAACAGAAGCTCGACGCCGCGGATCGCCAGATCCAGGCACTCAAGGCGGCGCTGATTTCCCAGCAGGGCGCGATTGAAGAGTTGAAGTCGGCGCAGGCCAAACTTGCCGACGAATTGAAGAAGAAGGCCGATGCGCCGGCCGCGAAGGATGCAACGCCGGCCAAGCCGAGCGGAAAATAGTTGGGCACGCAGCGCAAGTACGATCAAGCCGGCCGAAGCGTCCTCACGCATGATCGGCCGCTTCGTCAGGAGGACGGACGTGCTCACCAGCCCGGCCCAGAAGGCGCTGTGGTACATCGAGAGCCATCTGTCGGCGCCGTTGTCGTTGGACGACATCGCGGCCATGGCCGGTGTCTCGCGCTTCCACATCGTGCGCGCCTTCGCCGCCGCGACCGGCGTGTCGGTGATGCGCTACGTCAGGCTCCGCCGTCTCAGCGAGGCGGCGCGGGCGCTGGCCAGCGGCGCGCCTGATATTCTCGGTCTCGCTCTCGAAGCCGATTACGGTTCCCACGAAGCCTTCACACGTGCGTTCCGCGACCAGTTCGGCGTGACGCCCGAAAAAGTCCGCGCCAATGCCAGCCTTGATGGTCTTGCACTGCAGGAGCCGGTCTTGATGGACCAGACCCCGCTGAGTGATCTCGCCGCGCCGCGCTTCGTCACCGCAGGGCCGCTGCTCGTCGCGGGCGTGGGCGATCGCTTCAGCGTCGACAACGGCGCCGGCATTCCGGCCTTGTGGCGCCGCTTTCACCAGCTCGTCGCCGATATCCCGGCGCGCCGCGGGACAGTCGCTTATGGCGTCTGCTGCAATGGCGACGATGCCGGCAATTTCGACTACATCGCCGGTGTCGAGGTGGCTGATTTTTCCGACCTGCCGCGCAGCTTCGGCCGCGTGCGGGTGCCGGCGGCGACGTTCGCCGTCTTCACGCACGCCGGTCATATCTCCTCCATCCGCCGCACCGTGCACACGATCTGGAATCGGTGGCTGCCACAGTCGGGCTGTCAGGTCGCGGACGCCCCGAATTTCGAGCACTACGATCAGCGCTTCGATCCGCGCAGCGGCGAGGGCGGCCTCGAGATCTGGCTGCCGGTGATCCGCTGAGCGCCGCACGCGCTGGCCGACTTGCGTCGACACGCTGCGAGCCTGCGTTGGAGCAAGTCTGCCCTGCGGCGACGAAGCGTGCCGCTTGCTTGGCAAGATGCGGCGGCTTTGCGATAACTTCTTGCATAACAACAATGCGCCGCGGCGCGGCGTGACAAGCGGGAGGCCGTCCGATGTCCAACATGCGTGTGCTCGCCACCGATCTCGAATTCCCGGAAGGTCCCGTGGTGATGCCCGACGGCTCGGTGGTGCTGGTCGAGATTCGCGGCCGGCGCCTGACGCGGGTGTTTCCCGATGGCCGCAAGGAGGTCGTGGCGCAGATTCCGGGCGGGCCGAATGGCGCAGCGCTCGGGCCGGACGGCAAGATCTACATCTGCAACAATGGCGGCTTCTCCTGGATCCCGACCGGCAAGATGATCATGCCCGGCCCGCAGCCCGAGGATTATCTCGGCGGTTCGATCCAGCGCGTCGATCTGCAGAGCGGCAAAATCGAGACCGTGGTGAGCCGCTGCGGCGAGCATGAGCTGCGCGGGCCCAACGACCTCGTGTTCGACCGCCACGGCGGCCTGTGGTTCTCCGATCTCGGCAAGCGCCGCGCGCGCGACATGGATGTCGGCGCGTTCTATTATCTCAAGCCCGGCATGAGCGAGATCGTCGAGGCCGTGCACGGCATCCTGCCGGCCAACGGCATCGGCCTGTCGCCGGACGAGAAGACCGTCTACATTGCGGAGACCCCGACGGCGCGGCTCTGGGCGTATGATCTCGGTGAGCCCGGCACGGTGAAGCCGCGCGAGGTGATCTATCGCGGCGAGCGCGGCCGCCCGATCGCCGGCCTCGGCGGCTATCAGATGTTCGATTCGCTCGCCGTGGAAGCCAATGGCAATGTCTGCGTCGCGACGCTGGTCTCCGGCTGCATCAGCGTGATCGCGCCGGACGGAACCCTGGTCGAGCAGGTGCCGACCGGCGACCGCGTCACCACCAACATCGCCTTCGGCGGCCCGGAGCTGAAGACCGCCTACATCACGCTGTCCGGAAAGGGCGAGCTGGTGGCGATGGACTGGCCACGGCCGGGCCTGCCGCTGAATTTTCTGAACAAGTAACGCTTCACGTGATAGTTCCGTCATTGCGAGCGTCAGCGAAGCAATCCAGGGCGGCATGCGCGGCCCTGGGTTGCTTCCGCCGTCGCCCTTCGGGCTATGGCGGACAAGTCGTCGCTTGCGCTCCTCGCAATGACGGACACCGCTGATGCCCTTTCTCGAACCAGTCACCCTCCGCGGCCCGCACGCCAGCCTCGTGCCGCTGTCATCAGAGCACCATGACGAGCTGGTCGAGGCCGTCAGCGACGGCGAATTGTGGAACCTGTGGTACACCGCAGTTCCGAAACCCGAGACCATGGCCAAGGAGATCGCACGCCGGCTCGGGCTGTTTGCCGCCGGCAGCATGCTGCCGTTCACGGTGCTCGATGCCGATGGCCGCGTCGCCGGCATGACCACCTACATGAATGTCGACGCTGCCAATCGCCGGGTGGAGATCGGCTCGACCTGGTATGCGAAGCGGGTGCAGCGCAGCGCGCTCAATACCCAGTGCAAGCGGCTCTTGCTGGCGCATGCCTTCGAGGCGATGGACTGCATCGCCGTCGAGTTCCGGACGCATTTCTTCAACCATCAGAGCCGCCGCGCCATCGAGCGGCTCGGGGCCAAGCAGGACGGCATCCTGCGCAGCCACCAGATCGCGCCGAACGGCACGCTGCGGGATACCGTCGTCTACAGCATCATCGCCGCCGAATGGCCGACGGTGCGGGCACATCTCGACTACCAATTGCATGACAAGCCGCGCTGATCGCGCTATGGCCGCTTGCCGCGCTGAGCGGCTGATGATGACGAGACCGGGACGACGGACGAGATGGATACTTTCGACTATGTGATCGTGGGCGCCGGCTCGGCCGGCTGCGTGCTCGCCAGCCGCCTCAGCGAGGATCCGTCGGTCACCGTATGCGTGCTGGAGGCGGGGCCGCGCGACTGGCACCCCTACATTCATCTCCCGGCCGGCTTCATCAAGACCTTCTACATGAAGAGCATCAATTGGGGCTACCAGCAGGAGCCGGGGCCCTACACCAACGGCCGCAGCATCTATGCGCCGCGCGGCAAGACGCTCGGCGGCTCGTCCTCGATCAACGGCCATGTCTATAATCGCGGCCAGCGCCAGGATTTCGACACCTGGGCGCAGATGGGCAATCGCGGCTGGAGCTATTCCGACGTGCTGCCGCACTTCAAGCGGATGGAGAAGCGGATCGGCGCCGGCGACGAGCAATATCGCGGCCGCGACGGCAGCCTGCACGTGACCACGATGGAGTGGAAGGACACGCTGTGCGAGGCCTTCATGGATGGCGCGGTCTCCCTCGGCATCCCGCGCAACCCCGATTATAACGGCGCGATCCAGGAGGGCGTGTCCTACGTCCAGCGCACCATCCAGAACGGCCGCCGCGTCTCCTCCGCGACCGCGTTCCTGCGTCCTGCCAGCAAGCGGCCGAATGTCGAGATCCGCACCCACGCCCATGCCACCGGTGTGATGCTCGAAGGCAAGCGCGCGGTCGGCGTGCGTTATAGCCGCGGCGGGCGCGGCGGCGTGCCGGTCGAGGTGCGCGCGCGGAAAGAGGTGATCCTGTGCGCGGCGGCGCCTACAACTCGCCGCAGCTGTTGCAGTTGTCCGGCATCGGCGCGCCGGAGCTGTTGCAGGAGCACGGCATCGAGGTGCGCCATGCGCTGCGCAGCGTCGGTGAAGGCCTGCAGGATCATTATGCGCCGCGCACCGTGGCGCGGGTCAAGAGCATCAAGACCATCAACGAGCTCGCGCGCGGCCTCAATCTGTGGGGCGAGGCGCTGAAATGGGCGGTGACGCGGCGGGGCATCCTGTCGCTGTCGCCGACCATGGTGTATTGCTTCTGGCACTCCGGCGAGACGGCCGAGAGCTCCGATCTGCAGCTCACCTTCACGCCGGCGAGCTACAAAGAGGGAGTGCAGGGCCAGCTCGAGGACGAGCCGGGCATGACGGTCGCTTCGTGGCAGCAGCGCCCGGAGAGCCGCGGCTATGTGCGGATCCGTTCCGCCGATCCGTTCGCGCCGCCGTTGATCCAGACCAACTATCTGACCGCCGAGCTCGACCGCCGCGTCATCGTCGCCGGCATGAAGCTGGCGCGCCGGCTGCTGGCGTCAGCGCCGCTCGCGCCGTACTACGCCTATGAGGACTTCCCAGGGCCGAAGGTGCAGAGCGACGACGAATTGCTTGCCGCTGCGATCCAGCGCGCCACCACCACCTTCCACCCCGGCTGCTCCTGCCGCATGGGGCCTGCTGATTCAACCTGGGCCACCGTCGACGACCAGCTCCGCGTCCACGGCCTGCAGGGCCTGCGCGTCGCCGACGCCTCGATCATGCCGCGCATGATCTCCGCCAACCTGAATGCGGCGACGCTGATGATCGGCGACAAGGCGGCGGATCTGATCCTGGGCAAGGCGGCGATGGCGGAAAGCCTGTCGGCGTAACAGCACGCCCGACATCCTCGGTCTTGGAGCCGCCCCCCTTTCCGCGAAGGGGGCACTGTCGTCGTGGCGAATAGCCTGCCACGCGCTGTGTGTGAGGCCGACAAGACTCTCCCTACTTCAGCAGCCTGAATCTCCCGCCCTCGACCTTGATCAGGAACGCCGAGCGCTCGTCATAGCCGTTGTGGTCGGTCGGGCTCATGTTGGAGAGGCCGTTGTTGAGATAGACGTCCTTGCCGCGCTCCAATTCGTCGCGCAGGGCGGCGCGGAATTCGGCTGTGCCGGGCCTGGCCACCTTCAGCGCGCCGGGGATGGCACCCTTGAGCAGCGTCACCGTGTCCCACAGATGCGCGGCAAAGATGTTCGGCCTGTCGCCATTGGCGGCCTGGTAGGCGGCGACGAACGCATCGTTGGCGCGGCGGAACGGGTCTTCGGCGGCGAGATCGTCGGCGATCGAGAACGCCTCGCCGGCGAAGATCGCGCCCTCGACATTCTCCTTGCCGAGCTTGATGAACTCCTGCGTCGCCACGCCATGGGTCTGGAAGATCCTGCCGGCATAGCCGCGTTCGCGCAGCGCCTGCTGCGGCAGCACGGCCGGCGTGCCGGCGGAGGCAATGAACACCGCGTGCGGATTGGTGGCGATCACCTTGAGCGCCTGGCCCATCGCGCTGGTGTCGCCGCGCGCATAGACCTCGTGGGTGGTCACGGTGATGCCGAGCTGCGGCGCCAGCTTGCTCACCTCCTGATAGTAGCCCTCGCCATAGCCATCGGAGACGCCGATGAAGCCGAGCGTCTTGACGCCGCTCTTGGCGATGTATTTGAGCATCGCCGCGGCCATGATGTCGTCATTGGGCACGACCTTGAAGGCCCATTTGCGCTTGTCGTCCATCGGCTGCACGATTGCGGTCGAGGCCGCCAGCGACAGCAGCGGCGTCCTGCTCTCCAGCGCGACGTCGAGCATCGGCATGGTGACCGGCGTCAGCGACGAGCCGATGATGACGTCGACGCCGTCCTGGATGACCAGGCGTCGCGCATTCTGCAGGCCCTTGACGCTGTCGGATTCGTCGTCGAGCGCGATGTAGACGATCTTCTCGCCGCCGATCTCCTTCGGCAGCGCGGCGACCGCCTTGATCTGCGGCTGTCCCAGCGCCGAGCCTGGCCCGGTCGCGGACACCACGATACCGACCTTGATGTCGGCCCGCGCCGTCGCGGCGAGCATCATCGTCAAGGCCATGCCCAGCACAGCAACCGCGGCTCTCATCCTGTGTCCTCCCCGTTCGGCGTGTCCGGCACGTTGCTTGGCCGGGACTTCGAGCGGCGCAGCCTAGCCGCGGGGCCGTCCCGCGTCTGTCCCCATGGTTGGTGACGGCCGCCGGCGCTTCCCGGCGCGGCGGGTTGCTGCTAGGCTCGAACAAACAGAACATCCGGGAGGACCACCATGGAGGCCATCAGGCCCGGTGTCGATACGACGGGCGCCGTCAGCGCCATGGTGCTCGCCATCGGCCAGCCATCGTTTCCAGACGTCCTGATCGACAGCCTGCGCGCCATCGCCGGCGTCGGCCATTGCATGGTGTTCACCTTCGCCGACCAGCGCTCGGCCCGCTGCCTGCTCAGCACCGGCAACATCGCGATCGGACCCGACCTCGGCGCCGCCTATTCGGAGCATTTCCACACCGCCGATCCGAACCGCGAGGCGATCTTCCAGCGCGCGAAAGCTCAACACATCCTGCTGCCGAACTTTGCGCGCCGGATGTATCCGCGCGGCTATCGCAAGCTGTTCTTCGAGGATTCCGAGATCGTCGACAAGGCGGCCACCGCGATCTGGATCGGCGATCACTGCACCTATGTGAACTTCTACCGTACGGCGGAGCAGGGCGGATTTGCCGCCGACGAGCGGCAGCGCATCACGGCGGTCGCCCCGGTCGTCGCCGCCATCGTCGCGCGCCATTGCCAGGAGCACGCCACCGTCGCGGACCCGGCCGACAAGCTTGCCTCGCTCTTTGCTGCCGGCGGGCCGCTATCGGTGCTGACGGCGCGCGAGAAGGACGTCTGCCGCCGCATCCTGGACGGCTTCAGCTCGGAGGCGATCGCAGGAGACCTGGGCATCGCCCTGAACTCGGTCTTCACCTACCGCAAGCGCGCCTACGAGAAGCTCGGCATCGCCTCGCAGAACGAGCTGTTCGCGATTGCGCTGCGGCTGATGACCGCGTCACGGCCGCTGAACTGAACGCGGCTGCAGGCTGTCACCCATCGCCAGGACAGACGCCGCCTGCGCGTGCCGCTAGCTTGCGTCGTCTGACCGGAGGCCGAGCGTGAGCACCGCACCGCATTTCGACATCGATCCCGTAGCGTTCTGGGCCGACCCCTATCCGGCCCTGGCGCGGATGCGCCAGGAGGCGCCGATCGCCTTCGTGCCGCAGCTCGGCAGCACATTGCTGTGCCGGCGCGACGACATCTTCGTCTCGGAAAAGCAGATCGAGGTTTTCAGCTCACATCAGCCGCAGGGGCTGATGAACCGGCTGATGGGCCACAACATGATGCGCAAGGATGGCGCCGCGCATTTGGCCGAGCGTCAGGCGATCGCGCCCGCGGTGTCGCCACGCGCCGTGCGCGTGCACTGGATGACACAGTTCCAGGCGCATGCCGACCGGCTGATCGATGCGCTCGACCCCGCTGCCGACATCGACCTCGTCCGCGACTTTGCGCTGCCGTTCTCGGCCGAGTGCCTGAAGCTGATCACCGGCCTCACCAACATGCGCTTCGAGGACATGAACGCCTGGTCGCAGGCCATGATCGACGGCATCGCCAACTACACCGGCGATCCCGCGGTCGAGGCGCGCTGCAATGCCGCCACGGCCGGCATCGATGCCGCGATCGACGACATGCTGCCGGTGCTGGAGAAGACCCCCAACCAGAGCTTGCTCGGCGTGATGCTCGCTGCGGGCATGCCGATGGACAGCATTCGCGCCAACATCAAGCTCGCCATTTCAGGCGGCCAGAATGAGCCGCGCGACGCGATCGCCGGCACGGTCTGGGCGCTGCTGACGCATCTCGAGCAACTGGCGCTCGCAGTCCGTGGCGAGGTGCGCTGGCTGCAGGTGTTCGAGGAATATGCGCGCTGGATCTCGCCGATCGGCATGTCGCCGCGGCGCATCGCCAAACCGTGGACCATCCGCGATGTCGCGTTCGCGCCGGAGGAGCGGGTGTTCCTGATGTTCGGCTCGGCCAACCGCGACGAGGCGCATTTCACCGACCCCGATCGCTTCGACATCCGCCGCGACGTCTCCAAGAGCATCGCCTTCGGTGCCGGCCCGCATTTCTGCGCCGGCGCCTGGGCGTCGCGGGCGATGATCGCCGATGTGGCCTTGCCGACCCTGTTCAGGCGGCTGAACAACCTGCGGCTCCGCGACGACGAGCCCGTGCGCATCGGCGGCTGGGCCTTCCGCGGCCTGCTCAATCTGCCGGTGACGTGGGAGGCGACGCAGGATTGATCCTCGTCGCCGTCCCGGCCGGGGAGCGCAATGGTCTGGCTTCCTTACGCCCGGCCTGCGGCGATCGCCTGCGCCTCGGCGGCGGCGCGCTGCATGCTGGAGGACATCTCGCCGGTCACCGTGCTCTGCTCTTCGACGGCGGCGGCGGTCGAGGTGACGTATTCGCTGACGTTCTGGATCTCGGCCTTGATCGCGTTCAGCGCATTCACGACCTCGCTCGAGATGCCGTTCAGCCCGGCGATCTCCGCGCCGATCTTGTCGGTGGCGGCCTTGGCCTGCGTGGCGAGATTCTTGACCTCCGACGCGACCACGGCGAAGCCGCGGCCGGCATCGCCGGCGCGCGCCGATTCGATCGTGGCATTGAGCGCCAGCAGATTGATTTGCCCGGTGATGTTGCCGATCAGTTCGACGATTCCGCTCATCGCCTGTGTCGCCTCGCTCAGGCGTTTGGCCTGCGAGTCGGCGGAGGCGACCCGGTCAGCCGCTCCAATCGCGGTCTCGCGCGATTTCGTCATGGCTTCCGAGATTTCGCGCACAGAGGCATTCAGCTCCTCGGCACCGGCGGCGACCGACTCCATCATACCGCGGACACGCTCATTGCCCATCCGCACCAGCACTTGCCGGGTGACATCGGTGGCGTATTTAACGACCTTGAACGGCCTGCCATTGAGGTCGAGGATGGGATTGTAGGAGGCCTGAATCCAGACCTCGCGACCGCCTTTGCCGATCCGCTTGTATTCCGCCGCTTGATATTCTCCGCGGTTCAGGGCGGCCCAGAAATTGCGATAGGCTTGGCTGTCCCGCTCCGACGGATCGACGAACATCGAATGATGGCGGCCCTTGATCTCGGACAGCGTGTAGCCGAGCGCCTGCAGGAAATTGTCGTTGGCATTGACGATGGTGCCGTCCAGCTCGAATTCGATCACGGCCTGCGATTTGCTGATGGCGGCGATCTGTCCGGCGAGATCGGCATTCCGTAGCTTCTGGGCGGTCACATCGGTGGCGAACTTGACGACCTTGAAGGGCTTTCCGCTCTGGTCGAACACCGGATTATAGGACGCCTGGATCCAGACTTCCCTGCCGCCCTTGCCGATCCGCTTGTACTCCGCGGCCTGGTATTCGCCGCGGTTCAGCTTGGTCCAGAACTCGCGATAGGCGGCACTGTCGCGCTCCTCCGGCGCAACGAACATGCTGTGATGCTTGCCCTGGATCTCGGGCAGGCTATAGCCCAGCGCATTCAAGAAATTGTCGTTGGCGGTCACGATGGTCCCGTCCATGTTGAATTCGATCACGGCCTGCGATCGGCCGATGGCCGCGACCTGCGCGCTGTAGTCGAGGTTCTGCAGCCGCACGCTGGCGTCGGACCATTCGACGACGGTTCCGGCGCGGGTTCCATCCGGATGTTTCAAGGGCTGGGCAACCAGATCGAATGTCCACTTACCTATCTTGATGGTCGCCCGGTGCTCGGAGGCAAGCGCCTGCAACATGTGCCGCTGGTGCGACGGGTCCTTGTGGAACACGTCGATATTGGTGCCGATGAGACCGTCGACGCGGAAGTTCGGCAGCTGCGTCTTGAGATCGGCCTCGGCCTCGCGCAACAGTTCCGTCACCGCCTCGTTCATGTAGACGATGTTGAGCTTGTCGTCAGCGACCATCACCTTTGCGGTGATCGCGTTTGCGGCGAGGGCGGCCAGGGCTGCAGCGTTGTTCTTGCGGCCAAACATGGGTGGTCTCCTGTAACAACGATCAGGTCCGGCGGTGTGCAGGTGCCCAGGGATCACGCGGTGGTGCTGTGATCCGGCGGTGCGCTGACAGCGATCGTTTGTGAACGCGATATCCCCGTAAAACCCCGGGGCTTGATTCAATCTAACAGCTTGGAAGTAAGATTCGGTTAGGCGGCAATCTGCAGCGGCTGTTCTGATTGTGCAGGAATGACCTCGTCACGTCCGTCCTCAGTGATCACGTGTCGCAGGGCCGAATTGCCTTGGATCAATATCGAGAGGGTCCTCGCCGCTAGGCTCAATGAAAATTGGATGCTATCGGCTTCGATATGCCAGGGAAGGACATTGCCGAAATCATCGCGGTTCCGAGGCTGTTTCTGGATAGCCTCGGTATCGGCATCTCGGTCGTCGACAGTGCGACGGGACGTATCCGGTTTGCCAATGCCGAATGCTGCCGGATCGTCGGATACACGCTGGAGCAGCTCAGGACCGGCGGGCTGACCTTCTTCGATCTGACGCATCCGGAGGACCGGGAGGGCAACCGGCTGCAGCATGAAAAACTGCTCGCAGGCGAGGCCGCGACTTATCAGCTCGACAAGCGCTACCTCCGACAGGACGGAAGCGTCGTGTGGGCGCGCGTGATCGTCAATCCCATCCGGGACGCTGCGGACAATGTGAGATGGTTCTGCGCCGTGGTCGAAGATATCACGACGACCAGGATACTGGAGGAGCAGCTTGCCACCGCGGAGAAGCTGGCAGGGCTGTCGACGTTCAACCTGATCGTCGAGGCAGACGACTACAAGGAAGAGTTTCCGTCGACGTCGTTATCGTCGCTGCGCGACATGTTGTGCCACGTGCATCCCGAGGATCGGAACGGGCTCGAGCAGGCCATCCATCGTGCCATCTTGAAGCGAACCGGCTACACGCGCGACTACCGGGTACTTGGTCAAGACGGAACGATGCGCTGGGTCCGTGGCATGGGGACCTGTGTGTACAGCCCGTCCGACGGACGAACGCACCTGGTCGGCTCGACCATCGACGTCACCGCGGATCACCTCGCGCGCGACAGCGACATTCCCATGCCCATTCGCAGGATCCTGGAGCACATCGAGGCGAACTGGAGTCAGAAGATATCGATCGAGCAGCTCGCGACTCGTTACGGCGTCAGCCCTCGCACGGTCTACCAGTACTTTGCGAAGAGCGGCATTTCGTTGGCCGAGAAGATCAAGCTGACGCGACTCCAACACGCGCGCCGCATGTTGTACGACGCGAAAGCGGGTGACACGGTGACGTCGATCGCCCTGCGATGTGGCTTCAGCAATCCCGGGCATTTCGCCAGGGAGTATCGAAAGATCTATGGTGAGACGCCATCGGAAAGTCTGCGGCGGGCGTCATTGCCGCTGGCGGCGCGGGGGGAAGCCGCATCTGCTTCGCCCAGCCGCTAGGCGCCAGGCCATCGTCGCTGCTCCCGACGTTCGCGGTGTGCGGACGTGAAGCGCCCGACGGGCAATCTCCGCATGCGGGTCATGCGCGAAATGCCCGTCGAGTTAGTTTGCCGCAGCCGAGTCCGCTTGTGCCGTCGGGCAAATCGGGCTGATGGTCTTGCCCAACCCTCCTCGAGCAGAGGGACGGACGCGTCGTCACGAACGTGGAGGTGGGCTGCGATGGACGTGACGGTTGCGCCGGACGAGCGCAGGCGTGACGGACGGCGAAGTCGTGTGGTCCTGGCCTCTCGACGCTGAGGTCTGCGGAGCGCGCCACAGGCGCGTTGTCGCTAATGGGGGCAAGAACGCCGATCCCCAGGGAGAGCACGAAGGACACCGTTAAAACCGTCGCGCGGGGAAGGCCGGGTCTGTCCGGCTGTACCTGTGGTGACTGCCGCCTGCTTTCTTTGTTGCAGGCGGGCCACGGGCCTCAGCCGAGGTCCGGCCTTCCCCGCGCCCTCTCATTGTTCAGGAGGGACATGATTGTCGCATCACTCGGGCACGAAGTGCCGCGGGACGAAGACGCTTGCCTCTCACACGCGATGATGAGGCGGAAGATGTCGATCATTTGCTCCGCTGTCGTCCCGGACAAGCGCGCAACGCGCGCGCCGATCCGGGATCCATAACCCCAGGGAGATGTGCGAGGCACGATGTCCGCCCCATCCCGCCCAGCCACGACCACCGCGGCGTATGGGTCCCGGGTCAGCGTCCGCCAACGCTGTCGCGTTGCCGGACTTGCCCGGGACGACAGCGTTGTAGCGCTTGCCGTGCAAGACCGAAGTCCGCTTCATCGAGGCTTACGCTTCCAGCGCCGTGCGGATCATGCGCGCGAGATCGGCGCTGAGATAAGGCTTGGCGAGCAGCAGCACGTCGGCATCGAGGCGGCCGTGATGCACGATCGCATTCTCCGTGTAGCCCGACGTGTACAGCACTTTCAGCCCGGGACGCCGCTTTTCGGCCTCGAGCGCCAGCTGGCGGCCGTTCATGCCGCCGGGGATGATCACGTCGGTGAACAAGAGATCGATGCGTTCCGGATTGTCGATCAGCGCAAGGCCTTCCACGGCATTGCTGGCCGAAAGGGTACGATAGCCCAGCCGCCGTACCTGCGCGACGACATAGTCGCGCACCAATGCGTCGTCCTCGACGACCAGGATGGTCTCGTCGCCCCGCGCGACCGCGGGCCGTCCGTTGTCGGCCACGGGCAGCACGGGCGCCTCGGCCGCCCGCGTCAGATAGAGCTTGACGGTCGTGCCGTGGTCCGGCTCGCTGTAGATCTTGACGTGGCCGTTGGACTGTTTGACGAAGCCGTAGACCATGCTGAGCCCGAGGCCCGATCCCTTGCCCGCGTCCTTGGTGGTGAAGAACGGCTCGAACACCTTGTCCATCAGCGCCGGCGGAATGCCCTGGCCGGTGTCGCTGACCGCGATCATCACGTAGTTGCCGGGCTTCACGTCGTTGTTGAGACGGGCATAGTCCTCGTCCAGGACGACGTTCTTGGTTTCCAAGGTCAGCTTGCCGCCATCGGGCATGGCATCGCGCGCGTTCAGCGCGAGGTTGAGAATCGCGGTGGAGAGCTGGCTAGGGTCGATCAGCGCCGGGGCGCTGTCATGCGCCAGCATGGATTCGATTTCGATCTGCTCGCCGAGGGTCGGGCGCAGCAGGCGGGCCGCGTCGACCACCAGCGCATTGATGTCGGTCGCCCGCGGCTGCAGCGGCTGCCGGCGCGAGAATGCCAGGAGATGCCGGGTGAGGTCGGCGCCGCGCTCGGCGGCGGCGCTGATCATGTTGGCGATGCCGGCGAGCTGCGGCCGGTCCTTGACCGCATCGGCGAGGATCTCGATGGTCCCGGTGATGACGGTCAGGATGTTGTTGAAATCGTGCGCCACGCCCCCGGTAAGCTGGCCGATCGCCTCCATCTTCTGGGCTTGGCGGACCTGGGCCTCGTTGGCCTCGATTTCCTGGAAACGACGCACCATCGCCTCGGCGGCGCGGCGCTGCCGGATCTCCTCTTCGAGCTGGTCATAGGCCTTCTGCAACGTGATGCGGGTGGGCAGCACCAGCAATTGCGGCAACATCTTGAGCATCGTGGCGATGACGCCGAACGACATCAGCGCCTGCAGCACATCGACGGCAGTCTCCGCGGGCGACACCGGGACCCACAGGCCGACAAGGGCGACCAGCCGGCCGACACCGCAGATCGCCGCATAGCCGGCGAGCCCGGCGACGACGATCCGGAACATCACGTCGCGCCAGCGCCGCCACACGAACAGGCCGATCACGAAGGCGATGGTGAAGAATGTGCAGGCGATGACCGCATGGGAGAGGGCTTGCAGCCAGATCGATCCCGGTTCGCCCAGTACGCGCGCCGTCAGCGGCGTGAACGTCGGCATGTGCAGACCATCCTCAACAAAGCAGGGCGCCGAGCCGCTCGCCAACCGCGCTCGTCATGGCCCCAAACCAAACGGATCATTCAGCTTTTCGGCTCTGGCGCAAGGGCAATGGCGGGCGGCCGACGACGGCCGGCCGGGCGGCGGCAGGCAAGGGCGAGCGCCGCTCCCGGACCAACTGTCAAAACCCTGCAATACATCCTTAACCAAGCGGTCACGCCGCTGTTAACGCGCCGACCTAAGTCGCTCGACATCGTCATCACCAGGGGAGTGAACGAGATGTCGAACACGATCGCGCACAACCGGCGCGAGTTCTTGCGGCTGCTGGGTGCGTCGGCCGCCACTGCGGCGCTCAGCCAGAGCATCGAGCGGGCCCATGCCATTCCGGCCTTCAATCGCCATGGCAGCATCGAGGACGTCAAGCACATCGTGGTGCTGATGCAGGAGAACCGCGCGTTCGACCATTATTTCGGCGCGATGCGTGGCGTGCGCGGCTTCAACGATCCGCGCGCCGTCAAGCTGCCGAATGGCAATCCGGTCTGGCAGCAGCCGAACGGCACCGGATCGGTGATGCCGTTCCGCGTCGACAATGCCGGCTCGGTCTATGTCGAGGACGTCGCCCATGGTTGGAACGACGGTCAGAAGTCCTGGAACAACGGCAATTACGACAAGTGGATCGCCAATAAGGGCACCACGACGATGACCTGCATGAACCGGCAGGATCTGCCCTGGCACTACGCACTCGCCGACGCATTCACGATCTGTGATCAGTATTTCTGCTCGGTGATGGGACCGACCGATCCGAACCGTTATTACCTGTGGACCGGCTGGGACGGCAATGACGGCAAGAACGGCGGCCCGGTCATTACCAATGCCGAGGCAGGTTACGACTGGACCACGTTCCCGGAGCGGCTCGAGAAGGCCGGCATCTCCTGGAAGGTCTATCAGGACATCGGCACCGGGCTGGATGCCGCCGGCTCCTGGGGTTGGACGGCGAATCCGTGGATCGGCAATTACGGCGACAATTCGCTGCTGTATTTCCACCAGTACCAGAACTCGCAGCCGGGCAGCCCGCTGTATGAGAAGGCGCTGCGCGGCAGCAACATCGCCAAGGGCGGCACGTTCGAGAATCTGTTCGACGGGCTGCGCAACGATGTGCGCAACGGCACGCTGCCGCAGGTGTCGTGGATCGCAGCCCCCGAGGCGTTCAGCGAGCATCCGAACTGGCTGCCGGGTCCGGGCGCCTGGTACATTTCCAAGGTGCTGGACATCCTGACCTCGAATCCGGAGCTGTGGAGCAAGACCGTGCTGCTCATCAACTACGATGAGGGCGGCGGCTTCTTCGATCACGTCGTCGGTCCGTATCCGGCGATGTCGCAGGCCTGGGGACAGTCGACCGTCGATGTCAGCACCGATCTGTTCGCCGGTGACGGCAGTCACGTCGCGGGTCCCTACGGCCTCGGCGTGCGCGTGCCTATGATGGTGGTGTCGCCGTGGTCGCGCGGTGGCTATGTGTGCTCGCAGGTGTTCGACCACACCTCGGTGATCCGCTTCATCGAGCGCCGCTTCCATCACAAGGCGCGCGATCTGTTCGAGACCAACATCCCGGCGTGGCGCCGTGCCGTCTGCGGCGATCTCACCTCGGCATTCAATTTCACCTCGCCGAATGAGGGCCTCGCGCCGCTGCCGAGCACGTCCGGCTACAAGCCGCCGGTCGCCGACATCACCTCGGGCACCCGCTTCGACGACTATCACCCGGTGCCGCCGGTCAAGCAGGCGCTGCCGCAGCAGGAGCCTGGCATTCGTCCGGCGCGCCCGCTGCCTTACGATCTCCGTGTCGACGGCGATGCTGACGCGGCGCAGAAGAAGTTCGGAATCCGTTTCGTCAATCCGGGGCAGGCGGGCGTCTGCTTCCAAGTCCGCTCCGGCAACACCGCGACCGGTCCGTGGAGCTACACGGTCGAGGCCGGCAAGTCGCTGTATGGCGTCTGGGACCTCGCGGCGAGCGCCGGACAATATGACCTGTCGGTGTACGGGCCGAACGGCTTCTTCCGCCACTTCAAGGGCGGTGTTGCCAGCACGGCCGCGCTGGTCGATGTCGACACCGTTCATCTCTGCGATTGGGAGTATGGTGACGGCGCCCGCAGCCTGGCGATCGCGCTGACCAACAAGGGCGCGAGCTGCGTGGTGACGCTGACGGACAACTACACCGGACGCCGCGAGCGGCATCGGCTCTCGCGTGGCCAGCGGCTGGAGACGCAGATCGGTCTGCATCAGACCCATGGCTGGTACGATCTGGCGGTGACCACCGACAGCGATGCCAGCTTCAGCTGGCAGCTCGCGGGTCACGTCGAGAATGGCCGCCCGAGCATCAGCGATCCGGCGATGGGCCGGATCGCTGCGACCTGATCGGCGATGACATCGGGATGCGCCCGGAGCGATCCGGGCGCATCCTCACGATGAAGCGACGAGGCCTTCGGCGGCCGTATCGTCGGCGGCATTTGGATCGCCGGGCGCCGTTGCCCAGGCGAGCTCGACCAGAGTGACGATGCGGCGGCCGGCGCCATCGAGCTGGCAGACGATCAGGCCCTGGTCCTCGATATAGGTCAGCAGCCGCTGCGCCCGGCGCAGCGAATGCGAGCCGTAGGCGCGGGCAATCGCCGCGTCGCTCGGGCAGGGGCGGCCGTCCTTGGCGGCGCGGGCGATCATCATGAACACGCCCTGCATGTCCTCCGGCAGCAGCGAGGCGCGCAAGGTGACGTCCTGCCAGCCGGCGTCGTCGGACGCCGCGTCGCCGCCGAGGCCGGCGCGGGCGCGGGTCAGCATGCGGCGGAAGTCGTTGAGATCGGGCACGGCGGTGCCGAGCCCCTCGATGCGGCAGCGGACGACGAACTCCTGGTAGAGCACGCCGACGGCGCGGAAGCCGGCGTCGGGCTCGGCCAGCACCGCGCGCAGCACGCGCTCGACGCGGGCGCGGCGCTCGGCGAGCTCCTCCTCGCTGACCTCGGGGGCCGGCGGCTCGGGCCGGAACTCGAGCGCGGCGGACTTCGCCGCGATCAGCTGGTCGAGCAGCTCGGGCTGCGGCTTGCGCTGCGGACGCGCGGTGGTCTCGGGCGGCGGTGCGGCGAGGATGACGGCGCGGGCGTCCTCGAGCGAGGCCTCGGGCAGCGGCGTCAGCCGCGGCGTCGCGTTGCGCGGCTTGGTGTCGGTCGGGCCGATCCGCAGGCCGAGCGGCCGGCGCGACAGCGCCGGGCCGAGCGCCATGAACTGGCCGCGCTCGAGGTCGCGGAACGCCTCGGCCTGGCGCCGCTCCATGCCGAGCAGGTCGGCGGCGCGGGCCATGTCGATGTCGAGGAAGGTGCGGCCCATCAGGAAGTTCGAGGCCTCGGCCGCGACGTTCTTGGCGAGCTTGGCCAGCCGCTGCGTCGCGATCACCCCGGCCAGCCCGCGCTTGCGGCCGCGGCACATCAGGTTGGTCATCGCGCCGAGCGAGGCCTTGCGCGCCTCGTCGGAGACCTCGCCGGCAACCGCGGGGGCGAACAGCTGGGCTTCGTCGACGACGACCAGCATCGGGTACCAATGGTCCCGGCCGATCTCGAACAGGCCGTTGAGGAAGGCCGCCGCGCGCCGCATCTGGTTTTCGGCGTCAAGCCCTTCGAGGTTGAGCACGGTCGAGACGCGATGAATGCGCGCCCGCTCGCCGGCCACCTGCAGCGCGCGCTCGGTGTGGTCCTCGGCCGCGATCACGAGATGGCCGAAGCGCTCGGCCAAGGTGACGAAATCGCCTTCGGGATCGATGATGGTCTGCTGCACCCAGGGCGCGCTCTGTTCCAGCAACCGGCGCAGCAGGTGCGACTTGCCGGAGCCGGAATTGCCTTGCACGAGGAGGCGGGTCGCCAGGAGTTCCTCGAGGTCCAGGGCGGCAGGCGATCCCGCCGCCGTCTGCCCCATCTCGATCGCAATGGTCATGTGCCCCGACTCAAACGCGCATCTCGCGGACCGGCCGCATAACAAGCCGAAGCCAGCCCGTCGAGCCGCCGCAGCGGGGTTGTCCCGTGTTCGATGGTGCCTGTGGATGGTTCCCGAAGCTGGGAACTTCTCGACGTCGAGCGAGTTCGATCATGAACGGATTGTTGGCGGCGGAAGCCGCCCGCTTGGCGTGCTGCCGCGGATCGCGCTACTCTGAAGCTGAAAGGGGCATAGCGTGAACGAGCATCCGGGCGCCGCGCGCGCCGCGTTTCGGCCGAGCGTGCCCGGAGCCGATTTCCTCCAGGGAGGCGGCGAGATGGGCGCGCTGATGCGCGTCCATGACTGGTCCCGAACGCCGCTCGGCCTGCCCGAGTTCTGGCCCCAATCGCTCCGGACCACCGTCAGCACCTGCCTCGACTGTGCGTTCCCGATCCTGATCTGGTGGGGACCCGAGCTCGTCATGCTCTACAATGACGAGTACCGTCCGATCCTCGGCTCGCGGAAGCATCCCGCCGCGCTCGGCGCTCCGGGCCGCGCGGTCTGGCCCGAGATCTGGGAGGTCATCGGTCCGATGCTGCAGCAGGTGATCGCACGTGGCGAGGCGACCCGCGCGCGCGATTTGCCGCTGTTCATGGACCGCCACGGCTACGTTGAGGAGACCTACTTCTCGTTCTCCTATTCGCCGATTCGCGACGAGAGCGGCGGCGTCGGTGGCATCTTCACGCCAGTCATCGAGACCACCGCGAAGGTGGTGGGCGAGCGCCGCATGCGGACCTTGCGCGACCTGGCAGCTCGCGGGCGAGCCGACAGCCTGCAGGAGGCCGGTCAAGGGGTCGCCGAGGTTCTTGCGGAGAACCGGCATGATGTCCCCTTTGCGCTGATCTATCAGCCGAGCGAGGACGGAGACTCCGCGCGGCTGCTCGGCGCCGCCGGCGTGCAGCCCGGCAGCAGCATGGCTCCGCTGCAGATTGATCTCGCGGTCGCAGACGGTTCGCCATGGCCGATCCGCGCCGCATTGGGAGCCGCGGCGCCGATCCGCGTCGCGCTCGACCATGCGACCATGTCTCTCCCCGCCGGCGTCTGGCCAGAGCCGCCGCAACTGGCGCTCGCCTTGCCGGTCGCGACCGGGCGCGAGCGCGCCACCGCGGTCCTGATCTGCGGCGTCAATCCGCGCCGTGCGCTCGACGCCGAGCATCAGGGCTTCTTTGAGCTGATGGCCACGCAGCTCGCCAGCTCGTTTGCCGAGACGCTCGCCTACGAAGAGGAGCGGCGGCGCGCGAAGGCGCTCGCCGAGATCGATCCGGCGAAGACCGAGTTCTTTGCCAATGTCAGCCACGAGTTTCGTACCCCGCTGACCCTGATGCTGGGGCCGCTCGAGGATGTCCTGACGCGATCCCCGGCACTCTCGCCGGAGGATCGAGAGCGGCTGGAGATCGCCCAGCGCAATGCGCTGCGCCTGCTCAAGCTGGTCAACACGCTGTTGGATTTCTCCCGCATCGGGGCCGGCCGGGCGCAGGGCACCTATGCGCCGACCGATCTCGCACGCTTGACTGCCGATCTGGCCGGCGTGTTCCGCTCGGCGGTCGAGAGCGCTGGCCTGAAGCTGATCGTCGATTGTCCGCCATTGCCGGAGCCGGCCTATGTCGATCGCGAGATGTGGGAAAAGATCGTCCTCAATCTGCTCTTCAACGCGTTCAAGTTCACCTTTTCAGGCGAGATCGGGGTCAGGCTGATCGTTTCCCAAGGCAATTTCGAGCTCAGCATCCGGGACACCGGGACCGGGATTCCGCAAGATGAGCTGCCGAAGCTGTTCGAGCGGTTCCATCGTGTCGCGGATGCCCGCGGCCGCACGCATGAAGGATCGGGGATCGGCCTCGCGCTGGTGCACCAGCTCGCAAGACTGCATGCGGGGTCGGTCGATGTGACGAGTTCGCTCGGGCAGGGCAGCACGTTCACGGTCCGCATCCCCTGCGGCAAGAGTCATCTGCCGGCCGAACGGATCAAGGCGGCGCCGAACACCGGGCGACTCGGCGCGCAGCCATTCATCGAGGAGGCCTTGCGCTGGCTGCCGGATGCGTCGCCCCTCGAGGCTCATGTCGTTGCCGATGTCGTCCAGAGTGTGCCCTTGCAGGACCGCACCGGGGCTCGCGCGCGCATTCTTCTCGCCGACGACAATGCCGATATGCGGGACTACGTTCGCCGGCTGCTCGAAGCGCGTTACGAGGTCGAGACGGTCGGGGACGGCGAGGCGGCGCTCGCCGCCATGGCCCGAGCCAAGCCTGATCTCGTTCTGTCGGATGTGATGATGCCGCGGATCGATGGCATGCAGCTGCTCGCTCGGGTGCGCGCCGATCCCAAGGTCAGCACCGTTCCGATCATCCTGTTGTCCGCGCGCGCGGGCGAGGAGAGCCGCGTCGAGGGCATGCAGGCCGGCGCGGACGATTATCTGATCAAGCCGTTCAGCGCCCGCGAGCTCCTCGCCCGCGTCGAGGCGCATCTCAAGATGGCGCAGCTTCGCGCCGAGGCGACCGAGAGCCTGCGTGCCAGCGCGGAGCTCTTTCGTGTCTTCGTGACCGCCAGCTCGGACATCGTCTATCGGATGAGTCCGGACGGGACGGAGATGCGCTATCTGCAGGGCAAGGATTTCGTTCCTCACACCCTGGCTCCGAGCCAACGCTGGCTCGCGAAATACATTCATCCCGATGATCAGGCGCAGATGATGGCGGCGATCGCACGAGCGATCGAGGCGAAGAGCATCTTCGAGCTGGAGCATCGCATCATACGGGCTGATGGCACGCTGGGGTGGGCGCATTCGCGCGCCATCCCGATGCTCGACGGCAGCGGCGATATCGTCGAGTGGTTCGGCACCGCGCGTGAGATCACCGAGCAGAAGCAGGCCGAGCATGAGCTGCGCAAGAGCGAGGAGCGCCTGCGCAGCGCAGTGGAAGTCGGGCGGCTCGGCTTGTGGGATTGGAACGTCACCACCGGCGAGGTCTACTGGTCGGATGAGCACTTCCGCATGGAAGGCTACGGCGTCGGCGAGGTCACGCCGAGCTATGACGCCTGGACGGCGCGGATCCATCCCGCGGACCGCCCCGCGGCCGAGGCCGCGCTGCGTCAGGCGATGCAGACGCGCCAGGAGTTTGTCAGCGAGTTTCGCGTCGTGCATCCGGACGGAGTCATTCGCTACCTGTATGGACGCGGGCGCTTCTTCTACGACGAGGCCGGGCAGCCGATCCGCATGACCGGCGCGATGGTCGACATGACGGAGCGGCGCGAATGGGAGGAACGGCAGAAGGTGCTGGTCGCCGAGCTGCAGCATCGCACACGCAATCTTCTGGGCGTCGTGCGCTCGACGGCGGACAAGACGGCGCGTGCCAGCACCGATTTGTCCGATTTTCGCGTCCGCTTCCGCGATCGACTCGAGGCTTTGTCGCGCGTCCAGGGCTTGCTGTCCCGGCTCGGAGAGCACGACCGGGTCGCCTTCGATGATCTGATCCGCACTGAGCTCTCGGCTGTTGCCGGCGGATCCGAGCGGATCGTGCTCGACGGACCCGCTGGCGTTCGGCTGCGATCATCCACCGTGCAGATGCTCGCAATGGCGCTGCATGAGCTCGCGACCAATGCCGTCAAATATGGTGCGCTCGCGCAACCTGCGGGCCGGCTCTCGGTGCAATGGTCGCTGGAGCGGAGCGGCGCCGACGGAAAACCGTGGCTCAATATCGCGTGGCAGGAAAGCGGCGTCGACATGCCGCCACTTGGCGCGGGACCCGTCGGCACGGGGCAGGGGCGCGAGCTGATCGAGCAGGCTTTGCCCTACCAGCTCAGCGCGAAAACCTCATACACATTCGCGCCCGACGGGGTCTGCTGCACGATTTCGATCCCCGTTTCGCTCAGCACGCTGGAGCTCGATGAGCATGCTTGAACGCCCGCTGCGTGATCGCGTCATCCTCGTCGTCGAGGATGAATATATGCTGGCTGACGAATTGCGCTGCGAAATCGGCGATGCCGGCGCAACGGTGCTCGGGCCGGTCGGAACCGTCGCGGACGCGCTCGCGCTTGCCAAGCACGAGGCGCGGATCGATGGTGCCGTGCTCGACGTGAATCTGCGCGGCGAGATGGCGTTCCCGGTTGCTGATCTGTTGATCGAGCGCGGCGTCCCCTTCATATTCACGACGGGATATGACGAGTCCGTCATTCCCGACCGCTTCGCAAACATCCTCCGCTGCGAGAAGCCGATCGCGGTCGACGGCATCATTCGCGCGCTCGGACGCTTGGCCTGACGGCGGGCGGGGAGGGACGATCTGCTCCGCCCGTGTCACTTCCGCCTGCGCGGACGCGAGGTCAAACCTCGCGCCGGCTCAGAAATGCCAATCGCTCGAACAGATGCACGTCTTGCTCGTTCTTCAGGAGCGCGCCGTGCAGCGGCGGGATCAGCTTGCGCGGATCGCGCTCGCGCAGCTGCTCGGGCCCGATGTCCTCGTTCAGCAGCAGCTTGAGCCAGTCGAGCAGTTCGGAGGTTGACGGCTTCTTCTTCAGGCCGGGCACGTCGCGAACCTCGAAGAAGATGCGCAAGGCTTCCTCGACCAGCCGCTTCTTGATGTTCGGGAAGTGCACATCGACGATGCGCCCCATCGTGTCGGCATCCGGGAACTTGATGTAGTGGAAGAAGCAGCGGCGCAGAAACGCGTCCGGCAGTTCCTTCTCGTTGTTCGAGGTGATGATCACGATCGGACGCAGCTTGGCCTTGATGGTCTCGCCGGTCTCGTAGACGTGGAATTCCATCCGGTCGAGCTCGAGCAAGAGGTCGTTCGGAAACTCGATATCGGCCTTGTCGATCTCGTCGATCAAGAGCACCGGGCGCTGCTCGGCGGTGAACGCCTCCCACAGCTTGCCGCGCTTGATGTAGTTCTTGATGTCCGACACGCGGCTGTCGCCGAGCTGGCTGTCGCGCAGGCGCGACACCGCGTCGTATTCATACAGGCCCTGCTGGGCTTTCGTCGTCGACTTGATATGCCAGGTGAGCAGCGGCGCGTTGACCGCCTTGGCGACTTCCTCGGCCAGCACCGTCTTGCCGGTCCCCGGCTCCCCCTTCACCAGGAGCGGGCGCTCGAGCACGATCGCCGCGTTGACGGCTACTTTGAGGTCGTCGGTGGCGACGTAATCCTGAGTGCCGGTAAATTTCATCGCGCCTCGCTTGTCATCCAAAGCTTATTGTTGAACTTGCGTTGAGTGGCTACGCGGCCTTGTCGCCGCGCAGCTTTGATATGATGGCTGCCATTGCAAGCGGAAATAATCAAGCGCGCCTGATCAGAGAGAGGATCACGAGCACGATCACGGCACCGATCGTGGCGTCCAGGATCGCCCCCAGCGTGCCGCTGGCGAGCGTGATATGCAGCGCTGGCAGCACGTAGCCTGCCACCAGTGCGCCGATGATGCCGATGACGATATTGCCGATCAGGCCGAAACCGGCACCGCGGACGATCAGGCCGGCCAGCCAACCCGCGATCGCGCCGATGATCAGCGCCGCAATGATACTCATGAAAGCCCCCATTCCACCTGTTGCTCCACGGATTGTAGAGCAAAAACCCGGCGGGTCCAGGCCGCAAGCGTCGGGGCGGCCCTTGACGCGCCCTCCCGGCCGGGCGATCTAATGGGCATGTTCCTGCAATTCTTCACAGCGCTGCGCGACGCGCAGGTCCCGGTCTCCTTGCGTGAGTATCTCACGCTGATGGAGGCCGTCGACGCCGATCTCGCCGAGCATTCGGTCGAGAATTTCTACTATCTGTCGCGCACCGCCCTGGTGAAGGACGAGCGCAATCTCGACAAGTTCGATCGCGTGTTCGGCTCCGTCTTCAAGGGGTTGGAGAACCTGCTGGACGCGATGGAGAAGGCGGAAATCCCCGAGGAGTGGCTGAAGAAGCTGGCCGAGAAGTACCTGACCGAGGAAGAGAAGAAAGAGATCGAGGCCATGGGCTGGGACAAGCTCATGGAGACGCTGAGGAAGCGCCTGGAAGAGCAGAAGGGGCGGCATCAGGGCGGCAACAAGTGGATCGGCACGGCCGGGACCTCGCCATTCGGCGCCTACGGCTACAATCCCGAAGGTGTCCGGATCGGCCAGGAGAAGAACCGCAACAACCGGGCCGTCAAGGTCTGGGACCGGCGCGAGTTCAAGGATCTCGACGGCAATGTCGAGCTTGGCATCCGCAACATCAAGGTGGCGCTGCGCCGGCTGCGCAAATTCGCCCGAACCGGCGCGCCAGATGAACTCGATCTCGACACCACGATCCGCGAAACCGCCAATCACGGCTATCTCGACGTGCATCTGCGGCCTGAGCGGCGCAATGCGGTGAAGGTGCTGGTGTTCTTCGACATCGGCGGCTCCATGGACTCGCACATCGCCCAGGTCGAAGAGCTGTTCTCGGCGGCGAAAAGCGAATTCAAGCACATGGAATATTTCTACTTCCACAATTGCCTTTATGAAGGCGTTTGGAAGCAGAACAAGCGGCGTTTCACCGACCGCACGCCGACCTGGGACGTACTGCACAAATATCCGCACGACTACAAGGTGGTGTTCGTCGGCGATGCCTCGATGTCGCCTTACGAGATCATGGTCCCCGGCGGCTCGGTCGAGCACGTCAACGAGGAACCGGGCTCGGTGTGGCTCGATCGCGTGATCCGCACCTATCCGCATACGGTGTGGCTCAATCCGGTCGCCCAGAAGCACTGGGACTATTCGGAATCCACCACCATCATTCGCCGCATCTTTTCGGAGCGGATGTATCCGATCACGATCGAGGGATTGGAAGCGGCGATGAAGGAGCTGGTGCGGTAAGATCCAGGTTCTGCTGTGCCCAAGGATGCCAGCATTCCGGCGGGCGACAGCGGCCCAACCCGCAAAGCTTGAGATTGTTCAGGAAGAGCTCATGCCCCAGACCATCACCCGCGGCATCAAGGCGCTGCTCGATGAAGCCAATGCGGAGATTGCCACGCTCTCGGCGACCGAGGCGATCGAAGCCGCCAAGCGCGACGACGTCGTGATCGTCGACATCCGCGATCCGCGCGAGATCGAGCGTGACGGCCGGATCCCCGGCGCATTTTCCTGCACCCGCGGCATGCTGGAATTCTGGATTGATCCGCAAAGCCCCTACGCCAAGCCGATCTTCCAACAGGACAAGACCTTCATTTTCCATTGCGCGGGCGGCCTGCGCTCGGCGCTGGCGGCCAAGACCGCGCAGGATATGGGCCTGAAGCCGGTCGCCCACATCGGCGGCGGCTTCGCCTCCTGGCGTGAGGCGGGCGGACCGGTGGAGGCGTGGGCGCCGAAGAAGAAGGATTGAACGCCAGGGACGCGCGCGAGGTCTTGACCCGTGTGTCCATCGCCTGAACAAAGCGCTTGAACAAGATGCGTCGCCGGATCAAGCCCGGCTTCGCCGCATTGAAGTGACGTTGGAGCCCAGGCCATGACCATCCCCAATGACCCTCTCGTTTCGACCGATTGGCTCGCGGCCCATCTCGGCGATCCCAGGGTCAAGGTGCTCGATGCGACCTTCAAATTGCCCGGCGTGCTGCCGCTGCCGAAGGACGACTATCTCAAGGGCCATATCCCCGGCGCCGTGTTCTTCGATGTCGACGAGGTCTCGGACCATGCCAACCCGCTGCCGCATATGTATCCGAGCGCCGAGCAGTTCGGCCGTGATGCCGCCCGGCTGGGCGTCAGCAATGGCGACATCGTGGTGGTCTATGACGCCGGCGGCTGGGTCGCCGCGCCGCGCGCCTGGTGGATGTTCCTGTCGTTCGGCCACGCGGATGTGCGCGTCCTGGATGGCGGCCTGAAGAAGTGGACCGCCGAGGGGCGGCCGATCGACAGCGGCCAGGTCACGCCCACGCTCGGCACCTACGGCGCGCACTTCGATGCGGCGCGGGTGCGGAAGATCGAGCAGATGGTCGCCAATCTGGCGGAGCGCGCTGAGCAGGTGATCGATGCGCGACCGGCGCCGCGCTTTGCCGGCGCGGTGGCCGAGCCGCGGCCGGGCCTGCGGTCCGGCCACATTCCGGGCAGCCGCAATCTGCCCTATTGCCGAGCTGTTCGACGCGGCCACCGGCGTGATGAAGCCGCTCGACCAGTTGCGGAGCGCTTTCGGTGTGGCCGGGGTGGACCTGGCGAAGCCGATCGTCACATCGTGCGGCTCCGGCGTGTCGGCCGCCGTGCTGACCTTGGCGCTGTACCGTCTGGGCATCCGCGACACCGCGCTCTACGACGGATCCTGGTCTGAATGGGGCGCCGAGAACGGCCCGCCGGTTGTCACCGGCCCGGCCTGAGGTCCATTATCGCGTCCGCGGCCCCGCGGCCTGCTGTCCTGCCGCCTGCTGTCCGAAAGTCTGCGGCTGACCGAATGGCGGTTGACCGAAGCCCGGCTGTTGCTGGAACGGATCCGGGAATTGCGCCTGCTGGGCGGCGGCCTGCCGGGCCGCCCGGGCGCGCTCCGCGATGCGCCGCTGCTTGGCCCGGCGCGCGGCCATCTGCTTCTCCCGGGCCTGACGCTTCTTCATGATGCTTCGGCGCAACTGGACGCTCGCGACCTTGACCGAGGCCCGATGCTCGCCGGCTGCTGGCCTCTCCTGGCGGGTGGGCTGTTCGCCGAGCGCTGCGAGCTTGGCCGCGATCGGATCATCTGGGGGCGTTGCTGGCGCGGGTGCGGGAACGGCCGGCGTTGTCATCGCCGGGTCAGCGCTGGCGAGGACCTGGGGGGATGGTGTCGGTGCGGCCACGGCGTCGGTCTGAACGGTCGGGGCTGCTTGCGGAGTCGTGTCCAATCGCGGCTTGTCCGCGAGCTTTTCGACGGTCGCGATCGTCCTCGCAGCGTCGTCAGCCATGCCGCGATCCGGCGCCGCGCTCTCGATGCGATCAACTGGTGCGGTCAACGTCTTCGGCAGGACCGTCACAGCGGTCGTATCGACCGTCTCCGCGGGCAAGGAGGGCGTCGGCAATGCAGGCGATTCGGCGGTCGTGGTCACCTCGACTGTCTCCGCGGCCGGCGGCACGCTCGGCGGCTCAGCCGGCAGCACTGCCGTTGCGGGCGTATCGGTGACCGTGGCAGGCGGCGTCTGCGGTTGCGGTGGGAGGGAGTCGACCCGCAGCACGGCCAGAACGGGAGCGGGTTCCGCCGGCGGCAGGAACGTCGTGAAGCCCGACGCCTGAGTCGCATGCCATGACGAGTTGCTGGCAAACTGCTCGTGGGCGGCGCGCAACAGGGCCGCCGCGCCCATGCCGAAGATGGTAAGAGAGATGGAGCAGACGATCGCGGCGACAAGGAAACGGAAGCCGGGAAGCATTGACGAAAACTCTCGCCGCGGCAGCGGGGAGCCGCCGAGACCTTCGAGCCAGTGGGGAACGCGGTGATCACAGGGAATGCCGCGTTCGCGACGGGGCCGGCTTCTGCCGTGCATCGCGAATCAGGCTAGGTTCACAATACCGCAAGCGTTCCGGCTCGCTCGTCAAATCGAGGCGTCTGTGGGGTTCGCGGCGGCTTCGTTGCACTTTTTCAGCGGCGTGAGACTTCCGTGCAACGACGGAGACATGATCACAAATCGCCGAACTGGGACCGACTTGGCCCAAAATGTCTTGAATGCGCCGCTATCTTCGGCCATTTGGCAAGGCAGATGACCCAATCGGCGGCTTGGGGATACTGCAAGGGCAATGATGATCAGACAAATCCTGACGGTTTGCGCGGTCGCGGCAGCGGGCGCGACGGCAACGACGTTTGCTGGGGCGCAGCAGGTCTATCAGACTGCACCTGGTGCTTATTCGCCCGCGCCGACCCCTTACCCGGCTGACACCCGCGGCCGTGGTCCGGATTTCGACGCACTTGACGACGAGGACATGCCCGGCAATTCGGCCGCGCTGCCGCCGCCCGGCCCGGTCTTGTCACCAGATGATCCGCGCTATGGTCGTCCCGCCAATGCGCCGGTCTATGGTGCGGCCCCGAGCGGTCCGATCTTGTCGCCCGACGATCCCCGCTATGGACGGACGGGCAGCGCGCCGGTTTATAGCGCAGCTCCGACCGGCCCGGTGATGTCTCCGGATGATCCGCGTTACGGCCGCCCGGCCGGCCCGCCGCCGGTGATCTATAGCGATCGTCCCGCGTCCGCTCAGCAGGCTTATGGCGGGACCTATGGCAATGGCGCGCCCGGGGGCGATGCCGGTGCGCTGCGTCCGCCAGGAGCCGTGGGCGGGGCCGTCACGGGGAGCGTGCAGGCTTCGACGGGCGATCGGCCGCTCACCGTGGCGGCTCTGCCGCCCGAGGAGCAGCCGGATGCCGCGCCGGCGCCGCTGCCGGCCAATCTGCGCCGCCAGGAGGTCGACTTCGTCACCAAGGAGCCGCCGGGAACCATCGTCGTCGATACCCCCAACACCTACCTCTATCTGGTGCTCGGGAACGGCCGTGCGATGCGCTACGGCGTCCGTGTCGGTCGCGAAGGCTTCACTTGGACCGGCGTGCAGAAGATCACCAAGAAGACCGAGTGGCCGGACTGGTATCCGCCGAGCGAGATGATCGAGCGCCAGCCTTATCTGCCGCGCTTCATGGCCGGTGGCCCGGGCAATCCGCTCGGCGCCCGCGCGATGTATCTCGGTTCGACCGTGTACCGGATCCATGGCACCAACCAGCCGTCGACGATCGGCAAGTTCGTGTCGTCGGGCTGCATCGGCATGCTCAACGATGACGTCTCCGACCTGTTCGATCGCGTCAAGGTTGGCACCCGCGTGGTCGTCATGCCCGGTGGACCGCCGCCGGGCTCGGCCAAGAACATGGCCGCCGCGGCCGCAGGTCCGGCGCAGGCTCCGGTCCAGGCCCAGGCCGCCGTGCCGGGCAACCAGCCGACTACCGTTCAGCCGTTGCCGCCGCCGGTGACGATCCGCTGAGACCGCTTCCAGAACTGACGAAAACACCCTCCGCTCGGAGGGTGTTTTGCTTTGGAGCGCTGTGCGCGGCTGAGATCAGGCGAGCCGGCGCGGCGGCTCGCCTCCGCCGAGCCAGGCGGCGATGCATTCAACCATCTGGCTGTAATGAGCCCGAAAGCTCTCTTCCGTGACATAGCCGAGATGCGGCGTGAGCACGACGTTGTCGAGCCCGCGCAGCGGGTGCGGCACCGGAAGCGGCTCCATCGTGAATACGTCGAGCGCTGCACCCGCGATGCGCTTGTCGCGCAAGGCTTGGAGCAGGGCCGCCTCGTCCACGATCGGCGCGCGCGACGTGTTGACGAGATAGGCACTCGGCTTCATCCGGGCGATGTCCGCCGCGCCGACCAGTCCGCGTGAGCGGTCGCCGAGCACGATGTGGATGGTGATGATGTCGGCGGTTGCGAACAACGCCTCCTTCGTGGCGTAGCCGACGCCGGCCTCCTGGCAGTGTTCGGGCGTCAGGTTCGGGCTCCACGCCATCACGTTCATGCCGAACGCCTTGGCGAGCCCCGCGACCTTGCTGCCGAGCTTGCCAAGTCCGACGATCCCCAGCGTCTTGCCCTCGATCTCGACACCGCCGAGCGCCTGCCACGCGGCGCCAGCATGCATGCGCGCGTTTTCCTGGCCGATCTTGCGGGTCAGTTCCAGGATCAGGCCCATCGTCAGCGGCGCCGTGGGGTCGCGGCCGTATTGGGTGCCGCAGACCACGATGCCGCGGCCCTTGGCGGCGTCCATGTCGATGGCGGCATTGCGCATGCCCGAGGTGATCAGGAGCTTCAGCTTCGGCAGGCGTTCGATCAGCGTGCGGGGGAACGGCGTCCGTTCACGCATCGCGCAGACGATATCGATGTCCCCGAGCGCGCCGGCGGCGGCGTCCTCGCTGCCGAAGGGATGTGTGAAGGCCGTCACGTCCACTTTGTCGGCGAGCCGGGGCCAATCCGCCAGCGTGAGAGCCGAGTCGTAATAGTCGTCGAGAATTGCACAGCGCAGCCGAGTCATCGTCAGGTCCATTCATCGGGACAACGGCGTGATCGGTGAACGCCGTCAGAATGGACATGCTTGCGCGCAAAGCGCCGAGGGCGCAAGGCGCCGCCCCGCTTCGTGCGGGGGCGCGACAGCTCAGTCGAGGTCGGTCTTGAGACGGAACGCGGCGTCGCTGCCATATTTGGCGCGCCAAGCCGGCCCTGGACCGCGCATATAGTGCAGTTCCGGCCGGTATGGATTGAAGGTGCGGGCGATGAATTCACGAAGGAAGCCCCGGACGTCGTCCAGGAGACGGGAGCGGTTTCGGCGTTCTGCCGCGGAAGCGGATAGGGAGGCTGACGTGAAGGTTGCCATGACGGGCTCTCGCTGTTGTCGTCTCGGGCTTTTGCCGATTGGGCGCGTGATTCTTGCGCGCCGAGACCGAGTGTCCCGCCGAATTAATTAAAAGATGGTTGCAATTGTCGTGATCGACCGCACACATGGTGTTGAACCCGTAATCGACCGTGGGCCAAAGGCGGGTAGGGCCGCGCTTCGAGCGCAATTCTCCCGGTGATCGCTGCGACCAAGGCTGCCTCGCCGGTTGCCCTTTGGGGACCGCGCGGTTACATCAGCGGCAACCATTTTCCGAAAAATCCGGCAGTTTTCCGAGGGACACGCGATGGCGCGCCAGTTCGTCTACTTCATGCAGGGTCTGTCCAAGACCTACCCGACCCGCAAGGTGCTCGATAACATCCACCTGTCCTTCTATCCCGACGCCAAGATCGGCGTGCTCGGTGTCAACGGGTCGGGTAAATCGACCCTGCTCAAGATCATGGCAGGCATCGACAAGGAGTACACCGGCGAGGCCTGGGTCGCCGAGGGCGCCCGCGTCGGCTACCTCGAGCAGGAGCCGCAGCTCGATCCCAAGCTCACGGTGCGCGAGAACGTCATGCTCGGCGTCGGCAAGCAGAAGGCGATCCTCGATCGCTACAACGAGCTGGCGATGAACTATTCCGAGGAAACCGCCGACGAGATGACCAAGCTGCAGGACGAGATCGAGGCCCAGGGCCTGTGGGATCTCGACAGCAAGGTCGACCAGGCGATGGATGCGCTGCGCTGTCCGCCCGACGATGCCGACGTCAGCAAGCTCTCCGGCGGTGAGCGACGCCGCGTCGCGCTGTGTCGGCTGCTGCTCGATCAGCCCGAGCTGCTGCTGCTCGACGAGCCGACCAACCATCTCGACGCCGAATCGGTGTCCTGGCTGGAAGGCCATCTGCGCAACTATCCCGGCGCGATCCTGATCGTCACCCACGACCGCTACTTCCTCGACAACGTCACCAGCTGGATCCTCGAGCTCGATCGCGGCAAGGGCATTCCCTACGAGGGCAACTACTCGTCCTGGCTGCAGCAGAAGCAGAAGCGGCTGGAGCAGGAGGGCCGCGAGGAGGCCGCGCATCAGCGCACGTTGGCGCGCGAGCAGGAGTGGATCGCGGCCTCGCCGAAGGCCCGCCAGGCCAAGTCCAAGGCGCGCTACCAGCGCTACGAGGAGCTGCTCAAGAAGGCCAGCGAGAAGCAGACCCAGACCGCGCAGATCATCATTCCCGTGGCCGAGCGCCTCGGCAACAACGTCATCGATTTCGAAGGCCTGACCAAGAGCTTCGGCGATCGTCTGTTGATCGACAATCTCACCTTCAAGCTGCCGCCGGGCGGCATCGTCGGTGTCATCGGCCCGAACGGCGCCGGCAAGACCACGCTGTTCCGCATGATCACCGGGCAGGAGAAGCCGGACGCCGGCAGCATCACCGTCGGCGAGACCGTGCATCTCGGCTATGTCGACCAGTCGCGAGATGCGCTCGACGGCAACAAGACGGTGTGGGAGGAGATCTCCGGCGGCAATGAGCTGATCCTGCTCGGCAAGAAGGAGGTCAACTCGCGCGGCTATTGCTCGTCGTTCAACTTCAAGGGTGCCGACCAGCAGAAGAAGGTCGGCGCGCTCTCCGGCGGTGAGCGCAATCGCGTGCATCTCGCCAAGATGCTGAAGTCCGGCGCCAACGTCCTGCTGCTCGACGAGCCGACCAACGATCTCGACGTCGACACCCTGCGCGCGCTCGAAGAGGCGCTGGAGGATTTCGCCGGCTGCGCCGTCATCATCAGCCACGATCGCTGGTTCCTCGACCGTATCGCCACTCACATGCTGGCCTTCGAGGGCGACAGCCATGTCGAATGGTTCGAAGGCAACTTCCAGGACTATGAGAAGGACAAGATGCGCCGGCTCGGCCAGGACAGCGTCATCCCGCACCGGGTCAAGTACAAGAAGCTGACGCGCTGATCCGCGTGGCGCGACGCTGTCTCTCGGGAGACAAAGCGTCGCGCCCCGGCTGCGGCCAGTTGTCGCTTTTCCGCGGGCTGCGATTGCGTAGATAGTCGTTCCGCAATCCCATCCAGCCGCGAGATTCCCGATCATGTCTTCCCCCGACGCGCCCCTGTCCTCCAAGGGCGGAGCGCTGCGCCCCATCCCCATGCTGATCTTCGGATCGCGCTGGCTGCAGCTGCCGCTCTATGTCGGGCTGATCATCGCGCAGGGCGTCTATGTCGTGCTCTTCCTGAAGGAGCTCTGGCATCTGTTCGCCCACGCCTTCGACTTCTCCGAGCAGCAGATCATGCTCGCCGTGCTGGGACTGATCGACGTCGTCATGATCTCGAACCTGCTCGTGATGGTGATCGTCGGCGGCTACGAGACTTTCGTGTCGCGGCTCAATCTGCAGGGCCATCCCGACGAGCCTGAATGGCTCAGCCACGTCAATGCCAGCGTGCTGAAGATCAAGCTCGCGATGGCGATCATCGGCATTTCGTCGATCCATCTGCTGCGGACGTTCATCGAGGCGGGCGCGCTGTCATCGGGCAAGTCGACCTACACCGAGACCGGCGTGATGTGGCAGACCATCATTCATACGGTGTTCATCCTGTCGGCGATCGGCATCGCCATGGTCGACAAGCTGTCGAATGCCGCGATCGAGGACGCGAAGCAGGCGGCGGGGCACTGAACGACGGGTCTATCGACCTGGCTTTCACAGGGATCGCTGGATGTGCTAGGCTGATGTCATGACTGACGTCGAGAACCTCGTGCTGGAGCATTTGCGCCACATCCGCAGCGCTCTCGACCATGTGCGCGAGGACATTCGCGAGCTGAAGCAGCGAATCGGGAACCTCAAGAACCAGTACGCCAGCATGTCCAATCGGCTGGACCGGATGGACATGAGGATCGAGCACATCGAACGGCGTCTTGGCCTCCAGGATGCCTGACACGGTGCCGCGTCTGCTCCGTCATCTTCTTGTCGTCTGCCTGTTCACTGTCCTGTGTCATGCCGGCCCGGCCCGCGCCGCCGACGCCGCCTTCACGCAGTTCGTCGCCTCGCTCTGGCCCGAAGCCAAGGAGCAGGGTGTCTCGCGCGCGGCATTCGAGACCGAGACACGCGGGCTGGAGCCCGACTACAAGCTCCCGGACCTGCTGCTGCCCGGCCGTCCGGCGACGGGGGCGCCGGCTCAGGCCGAGTTCGTGCAGGTGCCGGCCGACTACATCAAGGAGGCCTCGATCGCGCGGCTGGCTGCGCATGGCCAGAAGCTGATCCGGCAATATCGCCCGGCGCTCGCCGAGATCGAGCGCCGCTTCGGTGTGCCCGGTCCGATCGTGCTCGCCATCTGGGGCCGCGAGACCGATTTCGGCCGCTATGCGCTGCCCTATGACGCGCTGCGCGTGCTGGCGACCCAGGCCTATGTCGGCCGGCGCAAGGACCAGTATCGCACCGAGTTCATCATGGCGTTGAAGATGCTGAGCGACGGTGTCGTGACGCGCCGCGACCTCAGGGCGTCATGGGGTGGGGCAGTTGGCCTGACCCAGTTTCTGCCGTCGGAGTACTACAAGCACGGCGTCGATCTCGACGGCGACGGCAAGGTCGATCTCTGGCACTCCGTGCCCGATGCGCTGGGCTCGGCGGCAAAACAGCTCGCCAACAAGGGATGGCAGAGCGGATTGCGCTGGGCCTATGAGGTCAAGCCGCCGGCCGATGTCGATTGCACGATGGGCGTGCCGGAGGTGAAGAAACCGATCGGCGATTGGTTGCGGGCCGGCTTCGTTCCGGTGCGCGGACAGCGGTTGAGCGCCGCCGAGCAGCAACAGCCGGCGTCGCTGCTGCAGCCCGAAGGCATCTATGGCCCGGCGTTCCTGACGACGGCGAACTACTTCGTCATCAAGGAGTACAATTTCTCCGACCTCTACGTGCTGTTCGTCGGCCATCTCGCCGACCGCATGAGCAGCCAGGCCGGGTTTGCGACGCCGTGGTCGGCGTCCCAGCAGCTGCGAAGCAAGGATGTCGAGGCGATGCAGAAGGGGCTCACGCGACTCGGCCTCTATGCGGACAAGCTCGACGGCAAGGCGGGCATGCAGACCCGCGCCGCGCTTGGCACATTCCAGAAGAGGGCCGGCCTGAAGGTCGATTGCTGGCCGAGCGAAACGGTGTTGCAGGCGATCAACGCCGCGCGCTGACGGCCGCCGCAAAGGCTGGATGCGGGCAGCAAAAAGCCCGGCCATGGGGCCGGGCTGGTGCCGCATCGAAATGCGTCGTCAGGAATCAGTAGCAGACGCGAACCGGGCGAGACACCCAGCCATAGCCGTCCCAATAGCGCTCACGGCGCCACACGCACGGCGGCGGGGCCGGCGGGGGAGCTTCGACATAGACCGGACCGCCATAGACCGGGCCGCCATAGGCCGGACGGCTGGACGCGATCGCACCGCCAAGCAGAGCGCCGCCGATCAGACCGGCAGCCACGCCCGCGCCAACGTCGCCGGCCTTTGCGGCCGGTGCGGTCACGGACAGCGAGCCGGCGATTGTCGCAACCGCAACCAATGCGGTCAGGATCTTCTTCATGTTCCGAGATCTCCTGGAGGAGCGCCCCTGAAGGCGCCCGGTTGGTGATTTGCACGCTCGACGAAGGGCCATCAGCGACGTGAGAAAACACGACAACTCGTCAACCCTTCGTAAACTCTCTCCGACGTCATGCGACGGAAAAACGGTTTTTTGTGGCCGACCGGGCCACGGCTATCCGAAATTCCAGTGCAAGGTCATGGAATTAATGAAGGTGAACGATCACTCGCACACCCGCACGCGGCGAATCCGCCAGCCATAACCATCCCAGAAGCGCTGGCGCTGCCAATAGCACTCATAACCGGGGTCGGCGACGTAGGCCGGGCCACCGTAATACGAGTAGCCGGGTCCATAAGAGTAGCCGGGAGAATAGGTGTAGCCGGGCCCGTAGTAATAGGGATTGCTGCCCGCTGCGATTGCACCGCCAATCAGGGCGCCGCCGATCAGCCCCGCCGCTACGCCGGCCGCCACGCGACCATTGCGCGCTTCAGCAGGAGCAGGAGCCAACGCTGCGGTCGACAGCGTCGCGACGGCGGCCAGGGCCGCAAGTGTCTTCTTCATGACCTCACCTTTCTCACTCGGTCGGCAGGTGGCGCATCGGGCCACACGCCAGATTCACATATCCCGCTTGAATGATCAATGAACGGGCTCGTCCAGTTGGACGACCCATATTCGGAATGCGTTCAATGCTGCATTGCACAAAATATTTCGGTGGGGCACGACGGCCATGACAACCCCGATTGCCATCGCCATGGCCGTCTGCCTGACCTCGGCCCTCGGTTACGTGCTGCTGGTGCGGGCCGACCGGCGCCGGGATGCGCGCCGCTCACCTGCCGACAATGATACCCGCCGCGACTCCGGTGTATCGGACAGCGGCACCGACGGCTCCGGTCTGACGAGCTGGTTCTTCAATACCTCGACCGATGCCATGGGAAATCCAATCGATGGCGGAGGCGACAGCGGCGGTGGAGATGGCGGCGGCGACGGGGGAGGGGATTGAGCCCGGCGCTGCCCGTCCATCAATATCTTTGTCAGTTTGATCTGCGGCAAGTCGCATCATTGGATCCATTCTAGGTTGATCGCGAGATTGGAATAGCTTCAAAAGCGCCGTTTTCCCTTTGCGCGGCTAGGGGCGGATGACTATCGATAGCTGACCAACGAGGATTGGCCGGTTTCTCATGATTGTTTGTTCCTGCAACGTCATCAGTGATCACGACATCCGCCAGGCGGTGAAGTCGGCGGACGAAACGCCGCGGAGCCCCAAGCAGGTCTATGGCTGCCTTGGCTGCAGCGCGGAATGCGGACGGTGTGCACGCACGATCAAGAGCATCATCGATGAGGCGCTGGGGCCCTGCGCGCGCGCCTGTCAGACAGGCTGCCAGCATGGTCATGGGCACGCTTCCGTGCAGGCCGCCGATGACGACCTTCAAAGCCGCTTCGCCTTGGCTGCCTGCTGATCCGTATTTGCCCGTAAACGCGGCTGTTTCGCTCTGAAAATGCGCATGAACAGAGTCGTCTCCGCACTCCGAACCTGTTATTGAGCGCCTGCGGCCTCTAACTTTTTCGGAGCTTATCTATGCAGGGCGACCCAAAGGTCATCGAATATCTCAACAAGGGATTGCGCAGCGAGCTGACTGCCATCAACCAGTATTGGCTGCATTATCGCCTGCTGAACAACTGGGGCCTTCTGGAGATGGCCAAGGTCTGGCGCAAGGAATCCATCGAGGAGATGGAGCACGCCGACAAGTTCACCGACCGTATCCTGTTTCTCGACGGTTTCCCGAACATGCAGGTGCTCGATCCGCTGCGCATCGGCCAGAACGTCAAGGAGATCATCGAATGCGATCTCGCCGCCGAGATCGCCGCGCGGACGCTGTACCAGGAGGCCGCAACCTATTGTCACGGGGTGAAGGACTACGTCTCGCGCGACCTGTTCGAACAGTTGATGAAGGACGAGGAGCATCACATCGATTTCCTCGAAACTCAGCTCGATCTGATCGGCCGCATCGGCCTCGAACTCTACACCCAGAAGCATGTGGGCGGGCTCGAAAGCGAGCACTGATCTCCGCCCTCCGGCGCTTGCTCTTGGCGCTGGTCGATTCAGGGCCGAACACGCCTGGCCCCGAATCGACCACTCCGGAGAGGGTGGGAACGGCTTAGTCGAGGACGCCGAAAGTCCTCACCGGGACAACCCAATAGACGAGCTTCGTTCCGGCGAACGCGCTCTTGAGCCGCTCCAGCAACTGCTCGAAGTCTTTGTCCTGTAGCACGATCTGCACTGCGACTTCGTCGGCATGTCCCTTGACCCGCTCCGCAGCGCTGCGCAGCCGGATGCGCGTGCCATGCCCGGCGACCTCGGAGGCCGTGAAGCCGGTGACCAGATCGGTTTGCTCGGCGATATAGTCGAACAGCTCGCCGCGCAGCTCGTACGGGGCAATCAGCGTCAGGCAGACGGATTGGCTGGTCATCTCGCCTCCTTGGACGGCCCGCCGTATCGACGATACAGAATCGGCAGCAGGATCAGCGTGAGCAGGGTGGAGGACAGCAGTCCACCGATCACGACGATGGCCAGGGGACGCTGAACCTCGGATCCCGGCCCGGAGGCAAACAACAGAGGAACCAGTCCAAGCGCGGTGATGCTCGCCGTCATCAGCACCGGCCGAAGCCTGCGCTTGGCGCCCTCAACGACGATGAGCTGCTCCGCCAACCCCTGCGTGCGAAGCTGGTTGAAGTGAGAGACCAGCACGACGCCGTTGAGAACGGCGATTCCCAGCAGCGCGATGAAGCCGACCGAGGCCGGCACCGACAGATATTCGCCGGTCGAGACCAGTGCGAACACGCCGCCGATCAGGGCGAAGGGAATGTTGATCAGCACCAGCAGGGCTTGGCGAACGGAGCCGAAGGTGGTGAAGAGCAGCACGAAGATCAGCCCGATCGCGACCGGCACGACGACGGACAGGCGCGCGGCAGCGCGCTGCTGGTTCTCGAACTGGCCGCCCCAGGTCAGCCGATAGCCGGCCGGGAGCTGCAGCTCCGCGGCCACTTTCTGCTGGGCCGCCTGGACGAAGCCGACCATGTCGCGGCCACGAACATTGCTGCGCACCACGCTCATGCGATTGCCGTCCTCGCGGTCGATCTTCACCGGGCCGTCGACCCGCTGAATGCGCGCGACCTGCGACAGGGCGACATGTTGTCCGGCAGCCAGCGTGAGCGGCAGCATTGCGAGCAGGGTCGGAGCCTCGCGCGTGGCTTCGCCGCCGCGCACCAGGATCGGGGTGCGGCGGCCGCTTTCCAGCGCAGTGCCGATCGTCCGTCCCTCGATCTGGGTGCGCAAGGAGGTGGCGATGGAGTCGACGGTGAGACCGAGGCGGCCGGCTTCCAACCGGTTGACTGTGACCGTGTAGTACTGCGCTCCCTCGTTCAGCGTCGTATAGACGTCCTCCGCGCCATCGATGCCCGACAGGATCGTCGAAAGCCTGGCGGCGATGTCGTTGAGTTTGGCGATGTCAGGACCGAAGATCTTCACGGCCACGTCGCCGCGGACGCCGCTGATCATCTCCTGGACGCGCATGTCGATCGGTTGGGTAAAGCTCAGCGAGATGCCTGGAAAATCGCTGAGCACGTCGCGAAGCTTCTGCAGCAGGGCTTCGCGGTTTTCGCTCTGCCGCTGCTCCGCCGGCTTGAGCACCAGGAAGGTGTCGGTCTGATTGGGGCCCATGGGATCCAGGCCGAGCTCATCGGAGCCGGTGCGCGCGATGATCCCGGCGACATCGGGCACCTTCATCAAGGCGGTCTGCAGCCTGGCATTGATGGCGAGCGATTCGTCGAGGTTGACGGAGGGGAGGGTTTCGACGCTGACGATGATGTCGCCTTCGTCCATCGTCGGCATGAAGGTCTTGCCGAGCCGGCTGTAGTCATAGCCGGCGGCGACGAGACACAGCATCGCGGCGAGGATGACCTTGCGCTCATTGCCGAGCGCCCATCCGAGCGCAGGTGCGTAGACGCGCTGGGCTGCGCGGATCAGCAGAGGATCATGGTGGGATGCCGATGTGAGCGCGAATGAGGTCGCGACGGGGATCACGGTCAGTGCGAGCAGCAGCGACGCCGCCAGCGCGAATATGATGGCCAGCGCGACCGGGATGAACAGCTTGCCTTCGAGGCCCTGCAAGGTCAGCAGCGGCACGAAGACGATGATGATGATCAGGACGCCCGAGGCCACCGGCTGCAGGACCTCGCAGACGGAGCGGAACACGATGTGGACCAAGGGTGCGTTTCGGCTCTGATCATGCTTGCCGAGATTGCCGACGATGTTCTCGACCACGACCACCAGCGCATCGATCAGCATGCCGATAGCGATGGCGAGCCCGCCGAGACTCATCAGGTTGGCCGACATTCCGACGGCGCGCATCACCAGCAGCGCCATTGCGATGGCAAGCGGCAGGCTCAGCGCGATCACGAGCGAGGCGCGCCAATTGCCGAGGAACAGCAGCAGCAGCACGACGACCAGGACCGTGGCCTCGCCGAGCGCCCGCACGACGGTGCCGACCGCGCGGTTGACCAGCTTGCTGCGGTCATAGAACACGTTGATGCTGACGCTGGCCGGCAGCGACGGCTTCAGCTCCTCGAGCCGGTCGCGCACGTCGCGCACCAACTGGCCGGCATTGGCGCCGCGCAGCCCGAGCACGAGGCCCTCCACGGTTTCGCCCTTGCCGTCGGCCGTGACCGCGCCATAGCGGGTCAGCGCCCCGATCCGCACCCGGGCGACGTCGCTGACGCGGATCGGGATGCCATCTCGCGTATCCACGACGATGGCCTTGATGTCGTCGATGCCGCGGATGCTGCCCTCGATGCGCACCAGCGCACTGTCTTCGCCCTGGTTGACGCGGCCGGCGCCGTCGTTGCGGCTGTTGGCCTCGATCGCCTTGCGAAACAGCTCATAGGAGATGCCGCGCGCGGCCAGCGCATCGGTCCGGGGAACGATCTCGAACGCCCGGACCTGGCCGCCCAGCGCGTTGACATCGGCCACGCCGGGCACCGTGCGGAGCGCAGGCCGGATCACCCAGTCGAGCAGGCTCCGCCGCTCCGCGAGCGACAGCTCCGGACTGTCGATCGTGAACATGAACATCTCGCCGAGCGGGCTCGTGATCGGCGCAAGGCCGCCGCTCACGCCGTCGGGGAAGTCGCGGGAGATGTTCGAGAGCCGTTCCGACACCTGGTTGCGTGCCCAGTAGATGTCGGTGCCATCCTCGAAATCGACCGTGATGTCGGCCAGCGCGTATTTCGTGGTGGAGCGCAGGATCCTCTTGTTCGGCAGGCCGAGCAGCTCAAGCTCGATCGGCACGGTGACGCGCTGCTCGACCTCCTCGGGGGTGAGACCGGGCGCCTTCATGATGATCTTGACCTGAACCGGCGAGACGTCAGGGAAAGCGTCGATCGGCAGGCTCGGCAGGAACACGGCGGCGGCGCCGATCAGCAGCAGTACGCTCAGGAGGACGAACAGCCGTTGCGACAGCGCGAATGCGACGAGGCGCTGCAGCATCATTGCCCCAGCCGCAAGAGAATGCCGCGGAGCGCCGAGATGCCGCCGACGGCGACGTCGTTCTGCTCGGTGATCGGACCTGATACGACGACGTGATCCTGATCCTCGGCGAGCAGCGTCACCGGAACCTGCCGGAAGCCGCCCTCGATCGCGACGAAGATCGAGGTCTGCTCGCCGCGCCGGACGAGGCCGCTATACGGGATCTCCCAGGCGCTCTCCCCCGCAGAGATGAAGCCGATGCGCGCGGCCGCAGTCTGTCCGGAATGCAATTCGCCATTGTTCGGAATTTCGGCCCGGACGAGGATCGTCTGGGTGGCGGCATCGGTTGTCTCGGAAACCAGGATGACGCGGCCCGGAGTCGGATAGCCGTCGATCTCGACCTTGGCGCCGATCTTGATCGCGCCGATATTCGTGGCCGGAATCGCAATCTCGACCCAGAGCGGCGACAGCCGTGCGAGTTTCACCAGCGGTGCGGACTGCTCCATCCGCTGGCCCGGCGACACCGCGATCTCGACCACCGAAGCGGCCTGGGGTGCGTTCACCGTCAAGGTGGCGCTGATCGCCGCTTCGTTGGTCAGGCGCGCGATCGCGTCGTCGGAGAGACCGCTGAGATGCAGCATCTGCCGTCGCTCCGCGACCACGATGCTGGCCTGGCGTGCTTCGGCCTGGCTGGATTCCAGCACGCGCTGCGGCACCGCCTTGCCGTCGAACAGATCGGCGTTCCGCTTCAACTGCTGAGCGGCGAGAACCTCCTGGGCCAGCGCATGCAGATATTCACGTTGCAGCGAGACGAAGCTCGGACTCTCCAATGTCAGCAGCGGTTGTCCGGCGGTAACGCGGTCACCGCGGCCGACCGCCAGATTCGTGACCATGCCGGCCACGGGGGCGCTGACGACCCAGAGCTGAGGTGTGGGGATGACGATCTGCGCCGGATAGGGCAGCGTCTTGTCGGTCGGACTCGGGAGGGGATGCGTGACGCGGATGCCGAGATTGCGCGCCTGCTCGGCGGTGAGCTTCACATCCTCGGCCACCGCTTTGGCGGGCACCGTCCCGAGTGCCAACAGGACGAGTCCGCTCGCCATCAGGGCGCGCGGCAAATAACAGGCAACACGGAACAGCGTCGGCATTGGCGAGGATCGTTTCCAGTTCGGAGAATGACATAGTCATAGCTGATTTCTGCCATTTCCGCGACTGTCGACCTGCGTCAAGGCATGCGCACCTTTTCGCGCATGTGGATCATAGGAGAGGGGTGATGACTCCTCGCTGACGCTCACATGCGAACAGATCGCATTCTCAAAGCTGCTCGCGCCAGCGTTCGTCGGTGACGTGCTGAGGCTCGGGTGTGCCGAGCCGGGTCTGATCATGAATGATCTCACCGATGCTCGGCATTGCGGAGCGCGCGACCTGTGCCTCCTGCGACCAGAGCTTGGAGCGCATGATCGCCTTGCCGCAATGGAAGTAGACCTCCTGCACGCCGATCACGAGCACGGAGCGCGGCGGCTTGCCGAACTCCTCGAGCCGCGCAAGCAGGGCGGGATCGGTGGACAGCGCGGCCGTGCCGCTGACCCGCAGGGTTTCGTTGAGACCCGGTACAAAGAAGATCAGCTGCACCAGGCCGGATCCTTCCGAAACGTTCCTGAGACTATCGAGTCTGTTGTTGCCGGGGCGGTCCGGCATCAGCAGACGATCGTCGCCATCGATATGGACGAACCCCGGGTGACCACCGCGCGGCGAAGCGTCGACGCTGCCATCCTTGCCCGCACTTGCGATCACGCAGAACGGCGACAATGCGATGAACTTCCGACTGTGAACGTCCAGCGCCGGCCGGACCTTCGCGATCACGCGCTCGTTCGGGCTCGGATAGATCGCGGCGAGGTTCGGCTGGGTGAGGTCGTTCAAAGCGGTTCTCCTTGGATGCGGGGCGGCTTCTCAGACGGCGTCGGCCGGCACGAAGCAGCTGATGATGATGTCGCCGCGATGGTGGACGTACCATACCACGGCCTCGCCGACCGGATTGCCGCGGTCGCGGATGATGGCGCGCTCCGGCACCGCCATCCAGCGTCCCTCGATCGGCACCCAATAGGTGCCGTCGCGGACGTCATAGGTCGTGCGGTGGCCGTCGGAGATGTCGCAGCATGGCACGCCGTTGGGCGCGATCACGCTCTTGAACCAGGCGCGGATATCGGGGGGAACGTTCTCGAACTGGCCATTGTCGAAGGCAACGCTGGCAGAGGCGAGCGAGCCCATTGTGAGAGCGGCCAGCACGATCCTGCGCATTCGTCCTTACCTCTCGCTATCAGCCGCCCCGCTGCGGGGCGCTCGCCAGCAGTTCGCGCAGCGGCTGCGCGTAGAATTTGGCATTGCCGGTGGTGAGATGGCCGCGCGTCTCGGCCGAGGCCGGGATCAGCAGCAGCTTGCCATTGGCGACGCGCTTCATCGCCTCGCCGGTGACGCCGGTCTCCGGCGGATTGCGCTCGTCGTCGGCGGAGTTGATCAGCATCACGGTCGCCTTGATCTTCCCGAGATCCGCCGACGGATTGTAGTCGTGCGAGGACTCCCATTGATAGATGAAGTCGTTGGCGTCGGTGGGAACAGCCTGCGCCAGGCGCTCCTCCACCATCTTGTCGGCCAGGGCCGCGGTCGGTGCCGCGAGCTGATAGGCGATGGTGCCGCCGGCGGTGGCGGTGGCATAGGCCGTGACGGCGTACTTCATCATGCGCGGCTGCGTCGTGTAGTTGCCGCCGCTATAGTCGGGATCGTTGCGGATGGTCTCCAGCATGATCCGGCGCAGCATCCAGTTGCGCGCCGCCATCTCGGTCGGCTGCGATGCCATCGGCACGGCGATATCCATGAAGTCGGGATAGCGCGTTGCCCAGACCCAGCTGTGCATGCCGCCCATCGAATTGCCGATGATGAGACGTAGATGCTTGATGCCGAGACCTTCGGTGAGCAGCCGGTGATGTGCATCGACCATGTCGGCATAGTCATAGGCCGGGAAGCCGGTCTTCAACCCGTCGGATGGCTTGGATGATTTGCCGTGCCCGATACTGTCAGGGATGATGATGTAGTACTTCGTCGCGTCGAGCGGCTGATCCTTGCCGAACAGCTGGCCGGCGAACGGCGCCACCAGCATGCTGGCGCCCGAGCCGCCGGTGCCGTGCAGCACCAGCACCGGCTGTCCGGTCGGCTCGCCCACGGTGGTGTAGTGCAGCTTCAGTTCCGGCAGTGTCTCGCCGGTGTGGAACTTGAAATCCTTGACGACGAAGTCCGCCTGTTTCGGGGCCGGATAGTCCGCGGCCTTGGCCGGGGCGCAACAGGCGACGAAAGCAGCAAGGACGGCGACACAGGGCCGAAACACGAATGGCCGAAGCATGATTTGTCGAAGCATGAATTCCCCCGGATCATGCGCGACTCTTGGCGGCCGCGTCGGGGGCATGTTAGCACGTCCGGCGACCTGGTTCAGCACCGGATTGATGAGACCCGTCATGTGCCGCAACATCAAGACGCTGTTCAATTTCGAGCCACCGGCGACGGAGGCTGAAATTCAAGCCTCGGCCTTGCAGTTCGTGCGCAAGCTGTCCGGCTTCAACACGCCGTCGCAGGCCAATGAAGCCGCCTTCGCACGTGCGGTCGAGGAGGTGGCCGACGCGGCGCGGCGGCTGTTGGGCTCGCTGCAGACCCAGGCTCCGCCGCGCGATCGCGAGATCGAGGCCGCCAAGGCGCGCGAACGTTCGGCCGCCAGATTCGGCCGCTGAGTTCGGCCAGAGCCAGGCGACCGCGCCAGGACAGGCCGCAACGCTCAGAACGCCTCGTCCTCGGCGTCCGGCTCGTCGGCGTGCTTCTCGTGCTTCTTCTTTTTCTTGTGCTTCTTCTTTTTCTTCTTCTTCGGCACGTCGATCTCGTGGGGATCGTCGTCCTCGAAGGCCTCGTCCAGCGCATCGTCATGCTGGACGGCGGCGAAGATATCGCGCACGGCGAGTTGCGCGGCTTCGCGCTCATGCGCCTCGCGGTCACGCGTGCGCTTGTAATCCTCATAGGCCTCGAAGATCTGCTCCAGCCAGGGCATCAGCTGGTCGATGGTGGGCAGCGTGCCCGGTGGGCCCTGTTCGCCGCGCGGGCCTTGCGGCCCTGCAGGCCCCTGAGGCCCCGGTTTGCCCGGTGGACCCACCTCGCCACGCGGCCCTTGCGGGCCGGGCTTGCCTTGCGGCCCTGCTTTGCCGTCAGGACCAGGCTTGCCGCGCTGGCCATCCGGTCCGCGCTTCCCAGGCTGCCCCTGCGGGCCACGTGGACCCGCTGGGCCCTGCAGGCCGCGTCCGGCCGGATTCTTCGCCACTACCGCAACTCCGCTACGATCATTTGATTCGCAGCGAAGGGTAACAGAGCCGCAACAACCGCAGCAATTGCAGCAGAGCCGCGAGGCCGATCGATCAACATCAATCGGCACCGCGTCCTGATGAGTTCCATGCGAAGGGATTTCGCATGGTCCACCGTCGTCTCAGGCCGTATAGGCCGGGACCGCGATGCCCTCGGCGGTGTAGCCGCGGATCTTGTTCCGCAGGGTACGAACCGGCATCCCGAGCAGCCGGGCGGCATGGGTGCGATTGCCGTTGCAGCGCGCCAGGGTCTGGACGATGAGCTCGCGCTCGATGTCTGACAGCGGCGTGCCGATCAACAGCGGCAGAACCTCCGTCGCGGAGGGCGACGGCGGCATAACGAGTGGAACGAGTGACGGACTTGCGGCATCGGCTGACAACTCTTGTGACATAACTCCTCCCGATCAACGCCCGCACCGCATGAAAACGGTGCGAAAACATCGAGACCAACTAAACATCCAGCCCGTAAATCACCGTGGTCGGACAAGGTTAACGGGTCCTTAACGCAAGCTCGTAGTGGCCGTCCGGGCCTGAAATACCCCTAAAGCGCCATGGTTTTGCGCGGGTCTCGACCCATTTCGCCACCCGGCGTGCCTGCGCGCCCGGCGGCGCAGGTCGCCCGGATCGCCGGGCCGGCCGCGCGGGGGCGAAGTGGCGGCATTTCGAACACACAAGCGGCGCCATATGCTTGGCGCCGCGCAAAGGGCTAAATTCGGCCCGATCGATTCGATTGGTGGGGCGCGATTGTCACAAGTGGCTATCGAATGACCTCGACTTCACGTCACTGGAGATTTGATCCATGAAAATTGCGTCCTTCCTTCGCGGTATGCTGGTGGCACTGACGGCCGCAGCCGGCGCCGTTCTGCCCACCACCGCGCATGCGGATGGCGGCTTCATCACGCTGACCATCTACAAGGCGGGATGGATCATCGGCGGCTCCGGCGGCAGTGGCATGTTGCATTTCCATGGCCGCGCCTATCCGCTGTCGACCGGCGGCCTCGATTGGGGGCTCGTGTTCGGCGGCTCGCGCACGGTGCTGCGCGGCCGCGTCAGCAACATCTGGCGTCCGTCCGACGTCGAGGGCGTCTATGGCGCCGCCGGTGCGGGCCTTGCCGTCGGCCGCGGCGTGCGCGGCATCGTGCTGACCAACCAGAAGGGCGCGGTGCTCGAACTCTCCGGCGAGCAGATCGGGCTGTTGGCCAATGTCGATCTATCGGGCCTCGCGATTACGATCAGGTAGTTGCGGCATCCTTCGACCGAACAAACAACCGCCGTCGCCCGGCTTGACCGGGCGACGACAGCGGAACGTGCCACAGGCGTTCGGCTGATATCTTCGGCATTCTGCTGATGCGTCGGCTTGTCGGCCGCCATCAGGTCCAGCGCGGCCCATCTCCACCTTCGTGGGACCATGCGCTAACCCGACGTGACGTGCTCGGCCAGTTCCTGCCACGGCTGCAAGGTCCACGCACCGGACGCGGCGCCGGAGGGCGAGGCGAGCACGAACGCCGTCGGGAAGTCATCCTGCTCGGATTGGCGCCCCAGCGCGATCGCGCCGGTCGGCTTGCGGTAGAACAGGCTCGCAGCCTTCTTGCTGGTGAAGGCGATGGTGCGCGGGCGATGACGCCGGATCTTCACCGCAAAGCCCGCGACATCGACGCCGGCCTTGAGCGCCACATGGTCCATGCCCGCGCCCTGCTTGCACAGGTCGGTGAAGCCGATGCCGAGCGACAGCAGCGCCGGAAATTCGTGCGGTCGATACAGCCGCGGCGTCAGGCCGACCGCGAACAAAGTGGGCCAGAAGCGGTTGCCGGGATGCGCGTAATAATGCCCGGTCGCGGCCGAGCGGGCGCTCGCGGCGGTGCCGACGAAGACGAGGCGGAGGCCGGGCTGGAGCTGATCGGGCAGGCGGTCCATGGGGGGCATGGGCGAGCGGCATGGCTGGCGCGGATCGCCGCGCTGCCGGGCTTTGTGCCGATGCAAGCGAGCCCGGTCGCCAGCCGAGCCTGAGCGCAGCCGGCGGCCGCGGCTTGGTCTCGCTTACAGGAAGCAGCGGCGCTCGTCGCGCAGCTTGAGCTGGATGTTGGTGGCCTCGACGAAGGTCGGCACCGGCTTGGAGACGATCTTGTAGCTCGACGGCCATTCCAGCGGCTTCGACTGCAGTTCGGTGTTCCAGATCTGGCAGATGCCGGTATTCTCCCAGCGGATCACGTAATAGCCGGTCTTGGCGGCCGGCGCGGCCAGGGCCGGGGTTGCGAGCGAGGCGGCCGTCAGGGCCGCGGCGACAGCGAGAGTGGTCAAGCGACGCATCGTCAATCTCCTGAAACAAACCGACCAGATCATCATGGCTGCAGCCGCGGCCACGATGCAGCCGCGGCAGCCACCGCGAAGTGGTGCGACAAAAGCGCCGGCCGCGCAAGGCGGGACCGTGAGCCGTTCACAGCGATGTCGGGCCTCGCGCTGGTGAGGCGGACGCCCGGTCTCCAGTACCAGCGCGACGGCGGCGCCTCACAGCGTGCAGCGGCCCTGCCGACGCAGCCTGACCTGCAGGTTGACCGCCTCATTGAAGGTCGGCACCGGACGGCTGACGATCTTGTAGCCCGACGGCCAGCGGATCGGCTTGAACGTGAACGCCTCGCTCCAGACCTGGCAGATCCCGGTGTTGTCCCAGCGGAGGATGTAGTAGCCGGCCTGCGCCGGGGTGGAGGCAAAAGCAGAAGCGGCAGCAAGCCCGCCAACAAAACAAACGGTGGTGAAACGCGACATCGACAACTCCGGCAACAAGCAGGCCCCGATGGGGCGGGCCCTGTGTGGGTGCTCGGTGGTTCCTTTTGAAGGCGCCGATGGCGGTTTTGTGCGGCAAATGCGCGCGAACCGGCACACCTCGCCGCAGCGTGGCCGCGCCGCATCAGGGCTGCGCCAACTTGCGCGTTAGCGCGTCGGGTTCAAACGATTGCCCTGCCTGAGCTGGAGGGAGGGTGAGCGCCGAGACAAAGCCTCGCCGCAGATGATCTTTGGAGGGGCGCGTAACACAGCGCGGCGTATGGTGGGGTACGCGAACGCCCCGCCATCATCTGTCAGTGTGGAGCCCTTTGTTGATCGCCGTCCGCTCACCCATCCTACGGTTTTGCGATCGCCGCGATACCCTCGATCTCGATCAACATCTTCGGATCGGGCAGCGCGACGACGACGCAGGTCGTCCGCGCGGGGTAGGGCGCCGGCCCGAACGCTGCGGCATAGAGCCGGTTCATGGTCGCAACATCAGCCGCGCGCGTCAGCAGCACGTTGACCTTGACGAGATCGCTAACGTTTGCGCCGCCTTCGGTCAGCACACGGGTGAAGTTGGTCACGACATTGGCGAACTGCGCCTCGAACTCATCGGGCAGGTTGCCGTCGGCATCGAAGCCGGGAATGCCGGAGACGAAGAGGAGATCGCCAACGCGCGTGCCGAACGAGAGCGGTGGGGCTTTGACGTGGGGTGGGGCGGGGATGTGGTGGATGGGCATGAGGCCTCCGTCGATTATTTCATTCATATCAAGCTGAAGCGGGTCTGCGAGGATGCAAAGTTCTGAAGCAAACAGCCGAGGTCATCAAACAAAAAGCCGGGCTTGCGCCCGGCTTTGATAGATGGCCGGGCCTGCGCCCGGCCATGACGATGGAGAGAGTGGGGCGCGGCGTCAGGACAACGCCTTGTTGCTCTCCTTCACCTTCTCTGCGTCGAGATACACGCTGCCGCCCATTTCCTTGAATTTGGCGCTCATCTGGGCCATGCCGTCCTCGATGGTGCCGGAGATAGTCATGCCGACCGTGGCCGGATCATTCAGCGTTGCGGCGTAGTCGCGGACGTCCTGGGTGATCTTCATCGAGCAGAATTTCGGACCGCACATCGAGCAGAAATGCGCGACCTTGTGGGCTTCCTTCGGCAGGGTCTCGTCGTGGAAGCTCTTCGCCGTGTCCGGGTCGAGGCCGAGGTTGAACTGGTCGGTCCAGCGGAACTCGAAGCGGGCGCGGGACAGCGCGTCGTCGCGCAGCTGCGCGGCGGGGTGGCCCTTGGCGAGATCGGCGGCGTGGGCGGCGATCTTGTAGGTGATGACGCCGGTCTTGACGTCGTTGCGATCCGGGAGACCCAGATGCTCCTTCGGCGTCACGTAGCACAGCATCGCGCAGCCGAACCAGCCGATCATGGCAGCGCCGATGCCCGAGGTGATGTGGTCGTAGCCCGGCGCGATGTCTGTCGTCAGCGGCCCGAGCGTGTAGAACGGCGCTTCGCCGCACTCCTTGAGCTGCTTGTCCATGTTGATCTTGATCTTGTGCATCGGCACGTGGCCGGGGCCTTCGATCATGACCTGGCAGCCCTTGTCCCAGGCGATCTTGGTCAGTTCGCCTAGTGTTTCCAACTCAGCGAATTGCGCGCGGTCGTTGGCGTCGGCGATCGAGCCCGGACGCAGGCCGTCGCCGAGCGAGAACGACACATCATACTTGCGCATGATGTCGCAGATCTCGTCGAAATGCGTGTAGAGGAAGCTCTCCTTGTGATGCGCGAGGCACCACTTGGCCATGATCGAGCCGCCGCGCGAGACGATGCCGGTGACGCGTGACGCGGTGAGGTGGATGTATTGCAGCCGCACGCCGGCGTGGATGGTGAAATAATCGACGCCCTGCTCGCACTGCTCGATCAGCGTGTCCTTGTAGAGCTCCCAGGTCAGCTTGACGGGATCGCCGTTGCACTTCTCCAGCGCCTGGTAGATCGGCACGGTGCCGATCGGCACCGGCGCGTTGCGCAGGATCCATTCCCGCGTGGTGTGGATGTTGCGGCCGGTCGAGAGGTCCATCACGGTGTCGGCGCCCCAGCGGATCGCCCAGACCATCTTGTCCACTTCCTCCTCAACGGACGAGGTCACCGCCGAGTTGCCGATATTGGCGTTGATCTTGGTGAGGAAGTTGCGGCCGATGATCATCGGCTCCAATTCGGCATGGTTGATGTTGCAGGGGATGATGGCGCGGCCGCGCGCGATCTCGTCGCGGACGAATTCCGGCGTGATGAAGGCCGGCACCGAAGCGCCGAAGCTCTCGCCATCGGCGAGCGCGGCTTCGGCGCGTTCGAGCTGCTGCTTGCGGCCGAGATTCTCGCGCTCGGCGACGTAGATCATCTCCTTGGTGATGATGCCGGCGCGGGCGAATTCGAGCTGGGTGATCTTGTGGCCGTCGAGGCCGCGCAGCGGCTTGTGATGCGCGACGAAGGCTTTCGCCGCCTTGTCGGCGCCGACATTGCCATTGTCCTCCGGCTTGATGTCGCGCCCCTCATATTCCTCGACGCCGCCGCGCTCGAGCACCCAGGCCGTGCGGTTGCGCGCCAGGCCGGCATTGACGTCGATGGTGACGGAGGGATCGGTGTAGGGGCCCGAAGTGTCGTAGACCGGCAGGTTCGGCTCGGAGGCCGCTTCGGAGAGGATGATCTCGCGCAGCGGCACGCGCAAATCGGGTGCGGAGTCCGGCGCTGCATAGATCTTGCGCGAGGAGGGCAGCGGACCGGTGGTGACGGCGGGCAGTGTCGTGTCGGGGTTGGAGCGGATGTTCATCGGATCCTCCTGGTCAATTGTCGTTGTCGGAGTGAATGGGGCACGTCATTGCGAGGAGAGGTCGCGACGAAGCAATCCAGGGCGGCACGCGGGGCCCTGGATTGCTTCGCTGCGCTCGCAATGACGATGGATAGAGCGGGGCATCACGCCGGCTCCTTTGTCGCCTCTAACCAGGCGCGGACGCGGGCGTCGGGATCTGCGTTCTGGGTGACGTCGCTGACGACCGCGATCGAGTCGGCGCCGGCGGCAAAGATCTCGGCGGCCTGCTTCAACTTGATGCCGCCGATCGCGACCAGCGGAATGTGGCCGATGCGCTGCTTCCACACGGTGATCTTCGGGATGCCCTGCGGGGCGAAGCGCATCGCCTTCAAGGTGGTCGGGAAGATCGGCCCCAGCGCGACATAATCGGGCTCGGCCGCCAGCGCATTCTCCAACTCGGCGTCGTCATGGGTGGAGAGCCCGAGTGTGAGGCCGGCCTCCTTGATCGCCTTGACGTCGGCGTCCGCCAGGTCCTCCTGGCCGAGATGGAGATGTTCGGCACCGGCGACGATCGCGGCACGCCAATAATCGTTGACGATCAGCTTCGTCGCCGTGCCCTTGGTGATCTCCAGCGCGTCGGTGACGATCTGCAATGCCTCGCCGTCATTGAGATCCTTGGCGCGCAATTGCACCGTGCCGACGCCGAGCTTGGTCAGGCGCTCGACCCAGGCGAGGCTGTCGACGACGGGATAGAAGCGATCAGGATACGGCATGCCAGAACGGTGTCCCAACGACAGGGGTGGAGGGGGAGGCGAAATCGCGGGCGTCCATCAGCCCGGCCTCGTAGGCGGTGCGGCCGGCGTCACAGCCGAGCTTGAAGGCGCGGGCCATCGCCACCGGGTCGGCGGCCTTGGCCACCGCGGTGTTGAGCAGCACTGCGTCATAGCCGAGTTCGAGCGCTTCGGCCGCGTGCGAGGGGGCGCCGAGGCCGGCGTCGACGACGAGCGTGATATCGGGCAGGCGGTCGCGCAGCAGCTTCAGCGCATCGCGATTGATGATGCCCTTGGCGGAGCCGATCGGCGCCGCCCACGGCATCACGACCTTGCAGCCGGCATCGACCAGCCGCGTCGCGACCGAGAGATCCTCGGTGCAATAAGGGAACACCTCGAAGCCGTCCTTGACCAGGATCGTCGCCGCCTCGACCAGTCCGACGACGTCCGGCTGCAGGGTGTCGTTGTCGGCGATGACTTCGAGCTTGATCCAGGACGTGCCGAACAATTCTCGCGCGAGCTTGGCGGTGGTGACGGCCTCCCGGACGCTGCGGCAGCCGGCGGTGTTCGGCAGCACCGTGACGTTGAGCTCGCGGATCAGCTTCCAGAACGCATCGCCCGATTTGCCGCCCGCGGCCTCACGGCGCAGCGACACGGTGACGATCTCGGCCCCGGAGGCGCGGATCGCGTCCTGCATGATGGCGGGCGACGGATACAGCGCGGTGCCGATGAGGAGGCGCGAGGCGAAGGTCTTGTCGTAGAAGGTGGGCATCAATTGTCTCCGTCGTTGCGGACGGTGGTCGCCACGATGGAAGCTGTCATCCCCGCGAAAGCGGGGATCCAGTATTCCAGAGGCAGTGCGGTCAGGCCGAGAGGCCGCGGCGTACTGGATCGCCCGGTCAAGCCGGGCGATGACAGCTGTGAGTGAGGTGCGGTCTCTTCTCCCACGTCGTCCCGGCGAACGCCGGGACCCATACCGCGTGATGTCGCGCGGGGGCATGGTAGGAGAGATCGAGCGCCATTACGGCGGCCGGTGGTTATGGGTCCCCGCGTTCGCGGGGACGACAGCTGCAGGTGGCGTGCGAGCGCGCGTCTCATGGCCATCATCACCCTCCCTGCCGGGGGGTGATGATCTCGATCTCGTCGCCGGCCTTCAGCGGCGTCTCGGACCAGCGGCTCTTGGGCACCACGTCGTAGTTCAGCGCGATGGCAAAATGGCTGCCTTCATAGTCGAGCTCGGACAGCAGCGCGGCGACATCGGTCGAACTGATGTCACGGGCCTCGCCATTGACGGTCACGCGCATCGCATCACCTCATTGTCGATCTGGCCATGCGCGACGTAGTTCAAGGTCGCCTGCGCCAGGGCCGGCGCGATCAGGAAGCCGTGGCGATAGAGGCCGTTGACGCGGATCTCACGCTCGCTCGTCACGGTGATGCGCGGCAGATTGTCCGGATAGGCCGGCCGCAGCCCCGAGCCGAATTCGAGGATGCGCGCCTCGCCGAACGCCGGATGCACCGAATAGGCGGCGCCGAGCAATTCCAGCGCCGAGCGCAGGGAGACGCCGCTGTCCTCGGCCTCCAGCGAGGTCGCGCCCAGCATGAACAGGTTGTCGGCGCGCGGGATCAGATACAGCGGCCAGCGCGGATGCATCAGCCGGACCGGCCGCGCCAATTGCACCTCCGCGGTTTCGATCAGGATCATCTCGCCCTTGACGCCGCGCAGCTCCGGCTCGGCGTCGCGCGCATCGAGGCCGCGGCAATCGATCACGAGACCGTCGAGATCGGACGCCGTGACGTTGCTGTTGAACAGCACGCGGCCGCCGGCCTCGATGATGCGCTGGTGCAGCTTCGGCAGCACGCGGCGCGGCTCGACATGGCCTTCGGTCGGATAGAACAGCCCCTCGCGGAAGCGGCCCTCCAGCGACGGCTCCAGCGTTGCGAGCTGCGCCGCGTCGAGGCGTTCATAGCCGGAGGTGCGGCGGGCGAAACGGTCGTAATCGGCGCGGTCGCGCGCATGCGCGATCACCAGCGAGCCGTTGAACGGCGTTTCCGGCAGCTCGCGCCGCCACAGAGCGAGCGAGGCGAGGCCGAGCCGGCTGATCACGGGTTCGGAAATTTCGCTCTCGCAGTACGGCGCCAGCATGCCGCCGGCCCAATGGCTGGTGGAGAGCATCAGGTCGGCGTCGCTGCGTTCATGCAGCGTGACGGCGTGGCCGGCGCGCGCGAACAACAGCGCCTGCCAGGCGCCGGCAATGCCCGCGCCAATGATGGATACGGGACGATCCCCGCGTGTCGTGGTTGTCTGCTGCATCCCTGTCCCTTCGCCGGCATGACCCGGATCAGGTTCAAAGGGTCACCGCATCACGTGCGGTATCTCAGCTCCCCCTCGGAGCTCCCCTCGGAACGCGCTTAAAATAGACCGATACGGCCCCGTGTCAACGGAGTGTCACGGAAAGAAGGTCCGATCGCCGAGGAACCGATCGCGTTCAATGCGCGCGGGCGTGACGGACAGGGGTGATCTTCGGCGTGATGTCGAGCGGGGCGGCGACGCGCTCGGGCCGGGCGAACGGTCGCGCATCGGCGAGACGCTGCCGCTTGGCCTCCTCGTAATAGCCCTTGGCGAAATAAGCCACGGCGCGGTCGTGATCGCCGCGGGCGGCGCGATAGGCACCGGCGAGGTATTTCACGCCATAGGTGAGGTTGGTGTTCGGATCGTGCAGGCCGGCCGCGTCGCCGGTGTAGCCGAGGCCGCGCGCGGTGCCGAGCTTGATCTGCATCAGGCCGATGCAGCCGCAACGGCCGACCAGGTCCTTCTGATATTTGCTCTCGCGCACGATCACGCGGTGAATCAGCGCCTCGGGAACGTCGTTGGCGGCGGCGTGGACGGCGACCAGCGCATCGATATGCGGATGGCCGGTGTTCATGTGCTTGGGCTTGACGTCCGCGGCCTTCCGATCGGTCTCGCGGGGCTCGGCAGCCGGGGTGTCGACCGGCACCGCCTCGGTCTCGGCGGCCGGCGCGGCCGCATTGGCGTCGACCGGCTGCAAATTGTCGGCGCCGCTTACCGCCTCGATGGCCTCGACTTCGCGCGCGGCCTTGGTGACAGCGCTGTGCGCAGCGAGCTCCTTGATACCGTCCGGGCGGACATGGGCCAGCTTGACGGCCGTGCTGGCCTTCGCGGCCGTCTTGCCGATCTTGGCCTTCGCCGCCGAAGGAGGGGCCGCGTCTTCGGCAGCCATATCTTCCGCAGCCATGGCCGCCGGCATGTGACCGGCCATCGCAAGGCCTGCGATCCAGGCCGTCAGCACGATACGTTTCATGTGTCAGGATCCCCCGGGAACCACGCGCGTGCCAAGCAGCCCCCCGGCACACGTTTAACACTTTACGCACCGTAATTGGCGCGATCGCCGGGCGATAATGTGGCGGAATTGGGGCGGGATGTGCGGCGGCCGCGGCGCCACGGTTTACTCCGAATTAGACGGGGCGTGCTTGGCTGGCCGCAAGCTCCCAGCCAGGTCCATGCCGCGATGACGCTGTCCGTCACCCACACCGAAGCGACCATCCGGCCGTCACGCGCGCTGTTACCGCTGTGGGTCGGCGCCGGCGTCTATGCGCTGCTGCTGATCTCCGGCAACCGTCTGCTCAACGATCCGGACACGCTGTGGCAGATCACCGTGGGGCAGTGGATCCTCGATCACCGCGCGGTGCCCGAGGTCGACGTCTACTCCTTCACCATGCGCGGCGCGCCCTGGATCTCGACGCAATGGCTCGCGCAGGTCGGCTATGCCGCGGCCTACAGGCTCGCCGGCTGGACCGGCCCTGTGGTGCTGGCGGCGTCGGCGATCGCGCTGGCCTTCGGGCTGTTCGCGCGTGCCCTCGGCCGGCATCTGCGCGACAGCACGATGCTGGTGTTCGTCGTGGCCGCGTTCCTGCTCTGCCTGCCGCATCTGCTGGCGCGGCCGCATGTGCTGGCGTTTCCGATCCTGGTGGCCTGGATGGCGGGATTGATCGACGCCGCCGATCGCAAGGCGGTGCCGCCTGTGGCGCTGGCGCTCCTGATCGCGCTGTGGGCCAATCTTCACGGCGGATTCGTGTTCGGCCTTTTCTTCATGGTGCCCGCTGCGCTTGATGCGATGGTCAATGCCGAGCCGCCGCTTCGCCGCGCGTTGGCGCTGCGCTGGATGGCGTTCGCCGCGCTCGCTGTGGCCGCGAGCTGCTGCACGCCCTATGGCTGGAACGCGCTGCTCGCGGCGCAGAAGATCCTGTCGCTCGGTCAGGCGCTGCCGCTGATCGTCGAATGGAAGGCGGCGGATTTCCAGGGCCTCGGGCCCTTCGAGGTCTGCCTGCTGCTGGCAATCGGCTTTGCGCTGTATCATGGGCTCAAGCTGCCGCCGGTCCGCATCCTGATGCTGCTCGGCCTGCTGCACATGGCGCTGGCCCAGGCGCGCGCCGCCGAGATCCTGGCGCTGGTCGGGCCGCTGGTGATCGCGGCGCCGCTGGCGCGGCAGTTGGACCCGTTGCCCGTTGTGCCAACGGGGGCGCGTGCCGCGCTGACAGCGGCCGTGGTGCTCGCGCTCGGCGCCGGCACGTTGGCGTCCTTGTCGATCCTGACCTTCGCGCCGAACATGCGCGGCACGCCGGTGGCGGCCGTGACCGAGCTCAAGAAGCTCAATCTGACGCGCGTGTTGAACGATTATGATTTCGGCGGCTATCTGATCTCGACCGGAATAGCTCCGTTCATCGACGGCCGCACCGAGCTCTACGGCGAAAAGTTCTTCGTCGATCACAACGCCGCATCGGGACTGATGGAGCCGGACAATCTGTTCCGGCTGCTGAAGGACTACGACATCGAGGCGACCTTGCTGCGCACCCAGAGCGCGGCGACCAAGCTGCTCGACCATGTCGATGGCTGGCAAAAAGTCTATGCCGATGACATCGCCACTATTCATCTGCGCAAAGCAGGCGCCCGACACAGCACGGAACCGCCGGTCGATTCCGGCAGGAATTGATTCAATCCTGATGATTATCACGTGAGGTCGGATGTCGCGCGGCATCTCGGCGCGTGCAAATCAGGCAGTGCTCGACTATCATCACCGTATCAGTTCGACAGCAAGCCTGACTCATTCAAGAAACTGAACAGAGAGGGAGCGCGTCATGGCCGTGAAGGCAACCGACACCACAGCCGATCGTTTCAGCAACAACAGGCAGGCCGACATCCGCGTCCTGGACCTGCCGCGCAACAATCCCTGTGCCCAATGCGGCGAGCCGATCGCGCTGCCGTCCTGGGTCGAGAAGGATGGTCGGCGCACCGCCTTCCTCTGGCATTGCCGCCTCTGCGATTATCGCTATGAGACCATCGCGTTCTATGCCGAGGCCGTCGATCAGGACGATGCGCTGGCCGCGTAGTCGGGCCCGGCGGGCTCTCCGCCTTGCGGCGCGGCGGCCGCATAGACCCAGACTCGCGGACAGCTGGATGCGGCTGGACGGCTTGAGCCGCCCTGCCATGCGCGTTGATATGAGCAAGCCAGCGATGATGTCCTGGCAGATGCCGGCGCGCCACGCGACGTGATCGCGGGGCCTCCGGAGTGACTTGTCGGAACTGTTACTCAGGCACATTTCGGCGCTGCACTGAGACCGCTTGTCGCGCAGCATGACGAAATCGGAGTTCCCGCGGAACGGCGACTGTCCGCTGCAGTTCTCTCGTCACCAATCACTGAGAGGAGACACCACATGGTGATGAAGAAGACTGTTGCAGCCGGCCTTGCCGGTTCCCTGCTGCTCGCGACCGCGGCGTTTGCTGCGGAGAGCACCACCACCACGACCAGCACCACGACCACCGCCAACACCACGGCGGCGTCCTATCAGGGTGATTGGCGCAGTTCCAAACTGGTCGGCGTGAAGGTCTACAACAACAACAATGAGAATGTCGGCTCGATCGACGATCTGCTCGTCGACAAGAGCGGGAACGTCAAGGGCGTCGTGATCGGCGTCGGCGGCTTCCTCGGCATGGGCGAACACCTCGTCGCGGTCTCGTTCGACCAGGTGAAGTTCTCGGATCAGCCGGTGCAGTCCAACACCGCCTCCAACGCTCCGGCCTCTGGTACGACTTCCTCGACCACGCCGCCGGCGACCACGACGACGGGCGCCGCCACCGGCACTTCGTCCTCGTCGATGAGCTCTTCGAAGGGCCGCTGGTATCCCGATCACGCGATGATCAACGCGAGCAAGGACCAGCTGAAGTCGATGCCCGAGTTCAAGTACTCGGAGTAAGAAAACAGCGATCGATCGGCTGTGTCGCGGCGCGCCCGGTTCGTCCGGGCGCGTTCGCGCATGTCACGCTGCAGGGCGCAGGCTGCTGCGGCTGAGCGGCAGCTCGATGCGTGCGATCAATCCGCAGGGGTGCCGGTCGTGCAGCGACAGCTCGCCGCCATGGGCCTGAACGATCGCTTTGGCGATCGACAGTCCGAGCCCGAAGCCGGTGGCCTCGTCCATGTTGCGGGCATCGTCGCCGCGCACGAAAGGCTCGAGCATGTCTGGCTTGAGGGCATCCGCGATGCCCGGGCCGTCATCCTCGACGTCGATGGTCAGGCGATTGCCCGAGACTGTCAGCCTGATCACGATCTCCTTGCCATATTTCGCGGCGTTCTCGACCAGGTTCGTGACCGAGCGCATCAGATCGTCGGGTCGCACCGTGGCCATGGCGTGGGTCGGACCGACATAACTGACCTGATGGCCGACATCCGCGAACTGGTCGGCGACGAGCTGCAGGATGCTGGCGATATCGACCAGTGTCATCGGCTCGAGCTTGCGGCCGTTGCGCAGGAACGACAGCACCGATCCGAGCATCGTATGCATCTGGTCGAGGTCGGCCAGCATGCGGCTGCGCTGCAGCTCATCCTCGACGAACTCGCAGCGCAAACGCATCCGGGTCAGGGGCGTGCGCAGATCATGGCTGATCGCCGCGAGCATCTTGGTCCGGTCGTTCATCAGCGCGGGTGATGCGCTGCCGCATCCTGTTCAGCGCGCGCGCCAATGAGCGGATTTCTTCCGGCCCGCGTTCGGGCAGCGCGGGCGCATCGCCATCGAGGCTGAAATTCTCCGCGGCCCTGGCGAAGCTCGACAGCGGCGATGTCAGCGCACGCGCGGCCCAGAGGCCGAGCAAGGTCGTGCTGATCAGTGCGAACAGGATGGTCGTCAACCATGGAGCGCCCCAGAACGGCGGCCGGCGCGGCCGGTCAGGAGTCCTGGCCGAGATCAGGTCGCCGTCGGGCAGTGCGACGACGACACGCCGCGCGCCTGATCCGGGTGGCGACATGAAGATCCGGTAGCCGGGGCCGAGGCCGCGAAAGCCGCCGGGTCCGGGAGGTCTGCCGTCAGGTCCGCGGTGGGGTTCGAAGCCTGGTCCGCCCGCGCTCGGCGCGCCTTCTGCGCCCGGCTCGGGCGCTCGTCCGGGCTCGCTCGGCAGCGGACCGGAATGAGGTTTGATGTCGAACTCCGGGATAGGCACGAACGATATCGGCCATCAGCCGCGGGCGGTCGCCGGCGGGAGCCCGACCGAGAATGCGGATGGCGGTCGCAAGCTGGAACGGACCTGCCTCGCTCTCACCCTCGGGCTGCTCTGCGCGATAGATCAGAAATGTTGCGGTGATGATCGCATGCAGCGCAACGATCGAGATCGCCACCAGAGCGGTGATCTGGCCGCGGATGCCCTTCAGGTTGAGAAAGCCGAACGACATCATCCCGCCATCATCCGATCCGAGCGGTCAGTGGTTCTGCGGCGCCGTCACCACCTCGACGACAGGCGTGAACATGTAGCCGCCGGATCGCACCGTCTTGATCATGGTGGCCTCCTGCGGATCCGGCTCGATCTTGCGGCGGATGCGGCTGACCAGCACGTCGATGGAGCGTTCGAACGAGCCGGCGCTGCGGCCCTGCGTCAGGTCGAGCAGGCTGTCGCGCGACAGCACGCGGCCCGGCCGTTCGCAGAAGGTGCGCAACAGATCGAACTCGGCGCTGGTCATCGCGACGCGTGCGCCTTCGGGATTGCGCAGCTCGCGCAGCCGGAAATCGATCCGCCAGCCGAGGAAGCTCAGCGCGGTCGCGCCCTCGGTTGCGCTTGCGGTCATCGCGGCGGCCTGCCGGCGCAGCACGGCATTGATCCGGGCGAGTAGCTCGCGTGGATTGAACGGCTTCGGCAGATAGTCGTCAGCGCCCATTTCCAGGCCGAGAATGCGGTCGACATCCTCGCCCCGCGCAGTGAGCATGATGATCGGAACCTGCGATTCGGCGCGTAGCTTGCGGCAGAGGGTCAGGCCGTCCTCGCCCGGCAACATCACGTCGAGGATCAAAAGGTCGATCCGGTGATCGCCCATGATGCGGGTCATCTCGCGGCCGTCGGTCGCGGTCGTGACATTGCAGGAATTGTTGCGCAGATATTTCGCGATCAGCGTCCGCGTTTCGCGGTCGTCCTCGACGACAAGGATGTGTGGTTGTGTCTGGGCCATACCGTCAATTGACCTAGAATCGCGGCGTTTTGCGAAGAATTTTGTTACGTAATGTTTCCTGGCGGCAACGTCGGGCAAGCCAGTGAAACGTCTTTCCTACCTGTTGCTGCTTTCATCAGGGCCCGTCAAGCTCACAGGTGAAGAAGCGGACAAGTCGTGGCTTCAGGTTGTCCGCGACGTTGATGCATCAGGCTACCGCGAGCGGCACGTTCTGGTCGCGGTGCCCGGGGCCGGATTGGAATGCTTCAGAAAAAGCAGCGCGCCAGGCTTGGCCAGGCGCGCTGTCACGAATGAGTTGGGCAGGTCGCAGTCCGAGGCTCAGTTCGACTTCACCAGCGGACAGCCGCCTTTGTCGAGCGGGCGGAACGCCTCGTCGCCCGGCACGGTCGCGATCAGCTTGTAAAGGTCCCAGTCGCCCTTCGACTCCTCCGGCTTCTTGACCTCGAACAGATACATGTCGTGCACCATGCGGCCGTCGATGCGGATCTTGCCGTTCTTGGCGAAGAAATCGTTCACCGGCGTTGCGCGCATCTGCTCCATCACCTTCGGCGCCTCGTCGGTGCCGATGGCCTCGATCGCCTTGAGGTAATGCATCGTCGCGGAATAGAGCCCGGCCTGGATCATGGTCGGCATGTGCCCGACCTTGTCGTTGAAGCGCTTGGAGAAGGCGCGGGTCTCGTCGTTCATGTCCCAGTAGAACGCATCGGTGACGATCAGCCCGGCGGTCGATTTGATGCCGAGCGAGTGAACATCGGTGATCTCCATCAAGAGCGCGATCATCTTCTGGCCGCTCTGCGCCAAGCCGAATTCCGCCGCTTGCTTGAGCGCGTTCTGCGTATCGCCGCCGGCGTTGGCGAGACCGACCACCTTGGCCTTGGAAGCCTGGGCCTGCAGCACGAAGGAGGAGAAGTCCGACGAGTTCAACGGATGGCGCACGTCGCCGAGCACCTTGCCTCCGGCCTCCTTCACGACATTGGCGGCGTCGCGCTCCAGGGCCTGACCGAACGCGTAGTCGGCGGTGATGAAGAACCAGGTGTCCTCGCCGCGCTTGACCATCGCCTTGCCCGCCACGTTCGACAGCGCGTAGGTGTCATAGGTCCAGTGCACCGTGTTGGGCGAGCATTGGCTGCCGGTGATGTCGGATGAACCGCCGCCGGAATTGATGTGGATCTTGTTCTTCTCGCGGGTCAGCGCCGAGATCGGCAGCGCGACCGAAGAGGTCGGCACGTCGAAGATGGCATCGACCTTCTCATTGTCATACCAGTTGCGGGCGATGTTGACGCCGACATCCGGCTTGTTCTGGTGGTCGGCCGAGACCACTTCGACCTTCTTGCCCTTGACCTTGCCGCCATAATCCTCGACCGCCATCTGCACGGCCACCAGCGAACCCTTGCCGGTCGCGTCCGCATAGAGGCTGGACATGTCGGTGAGCACGCCGATCTTGACGACATCGTCCGAGATCGTCTGGGCCTGAGCGGTTCCGCAGAGGGCCGCGAGCGCGAGGGCTGCGGCGACGGCTTGCGCCGAAGGTTTCATGTTTCTCTCCCGAGATTGTTGTTGTTGGCGGGCGCAGTTCTAGCTGTCTTGACGGCGCCCTGCAAAGCGAGGCCGCGCATGGGACGGTTGCGAAAGGTTTCAGCTCACAGCCCTGGCAGCGCGTTGACACGCACCGTCATCGTCCCTTCGGCCGAGGCGATGACGCGCAGCGTTGTGGCGTCGAAGGCAATGTCGGTCAAAGCGAGATTGTTGACGTCGGTATCGACCCTGACGCCGTTTTCGTTCTTGTGCATTTCGGCCATCGCGGCGGCGACCTTCTCACGAAGATTATCGGCGAACGGCTTGAGATCGATCACCGAGCGCTCCAGCAACGCGCGCTGCAGATGCGGGACCGCAGCGCGCGCGGCGGCGCCGAGCAGGCCGAAGGCCGCATCCGATTCCACAGCCAGTTGCAGGTCGGACAGGCGCAGGATCTGCTGCGCCTGATCGACCATCGGCCGTCCCCAGATATGGACGGTTGCCTCGGCCCCGAACCCGAAGAAACTTTCCTTCTCCTTGCCCTTGACCTGGAGCGAGATCAGCAGCCGGTTACCGGAGGGGACCACGGTCGCATGCTTCACGGTGACGGCGACCGGGCCGGAGCCGTCTTCCGGAAACGTCCGCCCGGCGAGCTGCGAATCGACGAGCTTGTTGAGTTCGGTGAAGGGCACGTCGATCGGAACCGCGACATTGATGCCGCCGGCCGTGGGCGGGACGATCGTGATCTTCTCCGGGAACGGGCATTCCGGCTTGGTCTGCGCCGGCGTCACCCGTGTTTCGGCTTCGATCCCGATCGTGGCCGTTACGGCATTTGCGTCGATCACGGGTTGCGCGGCCAGCGCCCGGGTCGGCTTGATCTCGAGCCAGACGGCCGGCAGGCCGGGCGCCGTGCCCTGCAGCGGGACCGAGCGACAGGCGCGCTCCCATTGGATCTGCGCGTTCCGCCTCAGGGTCGGGTCCTTGCGCAGCCGCTCGCTGAGCACGCCGAGCTGATCATTGACGTTCTTGTCGATGATCGGCTTCATCTGCGCCGGCACGTTGAGGCGCGCCCCGGCAACGGTCAAAGCCGTGTCGCCCAGGTTGACCTGGGCGGCGAAGTTGGGCTCGACATACCAGGATGCGGCCAGCCGGGGGCGCATCGCGATCATGACATTGCCCTTGATGTCGGCGGTCGCGTTGAGATTCTTGATATTGACCCCGATCTGTTTGGCGGCGTCCGATCCAAGCAGTCCGCCGATGGCGTCTCCCAGGGCGCCGGTGGTCTTGGCCGACAACGTGCCCGTGACGTTGAGACGGCCCGACAGCGGCGTCGCGAGCGACAGCGTGTCCTGGGCACCGGTCGCGGCGATGGCGCCGCGCGACACGTTCCAGCCGATATCGGCATTCTGCAGCAGCTGCGTGACCGGATTCTCGGCCTTGCCCGAGAAATTGCGCGGCGTCGCCTTTTCGGCGGCGTCGCGGATGGCGCCGAGCGAGATCGACACCGGCGCCATGATGGTCGAGTTGCGGGTCGCCGGCGGCAATGGCGGCAACGCGGCCAATGGCGGTGGGGGGGTGGTGCTGGAGAACAGAAAGACTTCCGCGACGATGATGCCGATGAGAACGAGCGCTGCGAGCCCGGCCGCACCGAACAGGATGATTCGCAGCGGCGGCGGCGAGCGTCGCAGCGGCGGCTGCGATTTCGGAGCCAGCGGATGCGGCTTGTTCTGCCAGTCCGGACGCGGCGTCGGAAGCTTCATGTCGTATCCACGGACTCCAGCGGTGGCGATCCCGGCGCGCTCCGGCAACGGCGAGATCGCGGTTAATGCAAGGTTGCCAAGCTTACAGGGCCAAACGCAGGCGCGCCAGGGCAGCCGGACGCGCTGCCCGCCATCATTCGGTCGCGATGGTGAATGGCGCAGGCGGCGCCAGACGGCTTATCAGACCAGGGCGCAAAAAAAGACCGCCTGAGGCGCGGGGCCCGGGCGGTCCAAGTCTGGGAGGAAGGGGAAGATGAGAAGTGAACGACTGCAGGCGTGACGATCAGCGGGTGATGCGGCCGAGATCGGCGCGACGGTCCATCGGCAGCACGATCACCTTGGCGCCGACATTGACGCGCGCATAGAGGTCGATGACGTCCTGATTGGTCAGGCGGATGCAGCCCGAGGATACATGCGTGCCGATCGTTGCCGGCTGGTTGGTGCCGTGGATGCGATAGATCGTGCCGCCGAGATACATGGCGCGGGCGCCCAGCGGATTGCCTGGTCCGCCGGCCATGTGACGCGGCAGATAGGGCTGGCGGGCAATCATTTCCGGCGGCGGCGTCCAGTCCGGCCATTCGGCCTTCCTGGTGACCGATTGGGTGCCGGACCAGGTGAAGCCATCACGGCCGACGCCGATGCCGTAGCGCATCGCCTGGCCGTTGCCGAGCACGTAGTAGAGATAGGTGTTGGGCGTATCGATGATGACGGTGCCTGGCGCTTCGCGGGTGGCGTAGTTCACCACCTGGCGGCGCAGGCGGGCCGGCAAATCATAAGCCGTCGCGTCGTCCTCGCTGGGCGCGAGCGTCTGCGGTTCGGCTGCCGGCGGCTCGAAGCTCGGAACCGGTGGCAGCAGGAAAGGAAACGGGAGCGGGGCCGGCGAGGCGGCCTGTGTTGGCGTGGCCGTCACGATGGTCGCCGTCATCAGCGCGCCGGCGAGGATGCGGAAATGCCAACGGAATATGCCCGAGGTGAACATCAATGTCCCCTGTTTGATCGCGCGTGCGCCGCTGCCGTTACGTCGGTCAGCGGATTTGAAATCAGTCGCCTGTCATCAGCTTTGGCGCAGCTTGATCGGCGCCTTATGCTGCAACTCATAAGGGAGAAAAGTTTCGTTGCGTTTTCGTAGCAGGTGCAAAACGGCTTCGTCGGCTTAACCGTTTGTTTCATGACGGTTTCACGACAGCCGCTGCGCCGCGGGGGCCACGAACATCGCGGAAAACGGCCGGGAGCGGCAAAAAGAACCTTCGACAGTTCGATGACGTCACACGCCTGAAATAAGAATGTCGGAATTTGCGGATGTTCAGAATCGCTGCAACTTTCCGGATCGACTTATGCGGATCTTAATCGCAACCGACGCCTGGCACCCGCAGGTCAATGGCGTGGTGCGCACGCTCACGTCGCTGTCGCGCGCGGCCGCGGGCCTCGGCGCCGATATCACCTTCCTCACGCCGGAGGGGTTTCCGTCATTCGGTGTGCCGACCTATCCGGGCCTGCGGCTTGCGATCACCAAGGCCAGCGAAATCGCTCGCCGCATCGAGGCCGCAGCACCTGATGCAATTCACATCGCCACCGAAGGCACGATCGGCTGGGCGGTGCGCCGCTATTGTCTGCGCCATGGCCTGCCATTCACGACCTCCTACACGACGCGTTTCCCGGAATATGTGTCGGTGCGTACCGGCATTCCCGACGCGGTCGGCTATTGGGTGATGCGCCGCTTTCACGATGCCGCGGCCATGACCATGGTGGCGACCAACTCGCTGAAGCAGGACCTGGCCTCGCGCGGCTTCAAGAAGCTCGGTTTCTGGACGCGCGGCGTCGACACCAAGCTGTTCAATCCGGACGAGCCTGCCGCGCTCGATCTGCCGCGTCCGGTGTTCATGACTGTCGGCCGCGTCGCGGTCGAGAAGAACCTGGAAGCGTTCCTGTCGCTCGATCTGCCGGGCTCGAAGGTCGTGGTCGGCGGCGGTCCGCAGAAGGCCGAACTGGAGCGCCGTTTTCCGAAGGCGCATTTCCTCGGCGAGAAGACCGGCAAGGACCTGACCGCGCATATGGCGGCGGCCGATGTCTTCGTGTTTCCGAGCCTGACCGATACTTTCGGCGTGGTGCAGCTCGAATCGCTGGCCTGCGGCACGCCGGTGGCGGCGTTCCCGGTCACCGGACCGCTCGACGTCATTGCCGATCATCCGATCGGTGCGATCGACTGGGACCTGCGCGCCGCCTGCCTCAAGGCCCTGACCATGTCGCGCGAGACCTGCCGCGCCTTCGCGCTGGATCGCTCCTGGGAGAACAGCGCGCGCCAGTTCATCGGCAATCTCGCCGTGCTGCAGCCGTCCCGTGTCGTGCGTCCCACGCCGGTGCTGGTCGGGCAGAGCGTCGTACGCGGCTGACGGCTAACATCGCGTCACCACATCAATTGCAAAACAGAGTGAGATGTAACGATGGCAGAAACTATGAAGCTCCGCGGTGCGCAGGAGCTTGATTTCGATCGCGAGCAGGTCGAACAGGCCTATGATCGCTGGGCGCCGATCTACGACCTCGTCTTCGGCGGCGTGTTCGAGAAGGGCCGCAAGGCCGCGATCAGCGCCACTAACAAGCTCGGCGGGCGCGTGCTCGAGGTCGGTGTCGGCACCGGCATCTCGCTGCCGCTTTATGCCCCGCATGTCCGGGTATTCGGCACCGACATTTCCGAGGCGATGCTCGGCAAGGCGATGCGCCGCGTCGCCGAGCAGCGGCTGAAGAATGTCGAGGGTCTGGCGGTGATGGATGCCGAGAACCTCGATTTTCCCGACGACTCCTTCGATGTCGTGATGGCGCAATATGTCGTGACCGCCGTGCCGAATCCGGAAGTCGCGCTCGACGAGTTCGCCCGCGTGCTGCGTCCCGGCGGCGAGCTGATCATCCTTACCCGCGTCAGCGCCGATGATGGTCTGCGCCGGGTCATCGAGCAGGCGTTGCAGCCGGTGGTGCGCCGGCTCGGCTTCCGCACCGCCGAGTTCGGCTGGTCGCGCTACATGCGCTGGCTCGCTGGCGCGCAGCGCATGGAGCTGGTCGAGCGCCGCCTGATCCCGCCGCTCGGACACTTCTCGCTGGTGCGCTTCCGCAAGCAGGACCTCGCTGCCGCAGCCTGAGGCGCGGCAGCCTCCCTCCGCGGCGCGCGCGCTTCTCGGTAGTTTTCGACGTTTTCTTGCGTCCGATCGTGTGACATCTTGATGATGTCACACGATCTACACCGAATCCCTGTACACGACCTGCAACTCATTCTTCGGAGCAACCATGATCAAGCATTTCCTGGAGCAGCTGCGGATCCAGCGCTGGGACGACCATCGCTATTATCACCACAGCCGCATCAATCAGAGCCTGCACTTCGTCAGCGCGCTCAGCTTCCTGATCGCCTATGTGATGATGGTGTTTGATCCGCTGATGTCGGCGCTGATCGGTTGGCTGGTGTCGATGACGTCGCGCCAGGCCGGGCATTTCTTCTTCGAGCCGAAGGGTTATGACCACGTCAACCAGGCGACCCACGAGCACAAGGAAGAGATCAAGGTCGGCTATAATCTGCAGCGCAAGGTCGTGCTGATGTCGATCTGGGCCGCGGCCCCGGTGGTGCTGTATCTGCAGCCGACCCTATTCGGCCTGCTGTCGCCCTGGACCACGGCGATGGATTTCGCCCGCGAGACCGCCAAGCTCTGGCTCGTGATCGGCATCGGTGGCCTCGTCTTCCGCACCGTCCAGCTGTTCTTCATCCGCGACGTCGAGACCGGCCTGGTCTGGATGACCAAGATCATCACCGACCCGTTCAACGATTTCATGCAGTACCGCTCGGCGCCGCTGGCGCTGCTGCGCGGCGAGCTGATCGATCCGGGCCTTCACCTGATGGGCGAGAACCTCGAAGAGCAGCACGCCTGAGCCGGGCGCTCGATCTGAACTGCGCGATGCCCGGGCCTGCCCCGGGCATCGGTGTTTGTGGGAACGTCTCGATGTTGGACGCAAGCTGTCGCGATGAGCGCGGTGCGCTCCCTCCCCCGGTTGCGGGGGAGGGCCGGGGAGGGGGCAGGCGTGCTCCGCCCAGTATGCGAGCGCCAGAGGCGACAGCCGCCGCCCGTCGGGGTCTGCAGGCGGGCCGAACTGCCCCGCAAGGGAGCATGGCGATTCCATACAAGAAGAGGGGACTGTCGCGACGAGCAGTTTTGCTCGTGAGCTACACCGTCATGCCCAGGCCTGTCCTGGGCATCCATGTCGTTCCCGGGATGCCGACCAACGTGGCTGGCCGGGACAAGCCCGGCTATGACGGCCTGGAGACAGACGAGTGCAAAACTCCGATCGCCGTCGGCGACCGCCCCGCGAAAGCGGGGCAGAGAGCGACCTCAACGGCCGACCACGGCGCCGAGCATTTCTTTCAGGATCTGGCGCTTGATCGCCTTGTTGGTGAGGGTGCCATCGTTCCACCACCAGCCGTCCTGCTTCATCTTCTCCGCCGCCAGGACGAAGCGCTTGGTGACCTCGGCGAAATCGGCGTCGGTGTAGTTCAGGCTGAAGATGAAGCGGCCGGTGCCGATCCAGCTGAGCGCCAGGCCTTCGGCGCGCAGATAGAATTGCAGCATCCAATTGTAGCGCGAGGGCACGGTGTACTCGACCAGCCAGATCGACTGCAGATTGGACACGTGCACCGGCAGGTCGCGCGCGCTCAGGGCGGTGTTGAGCTCGCGGGCGCGGCCGTCCCAGGTGGCGTCGAGCCCGTCATAAATGGTGCGGAAGTTCGGGCTGTCGAGCCGGCTCAGGAACTCGTCCATCGCCGTCATCACGTAAGGGTGCGAGTTGAAGGTGCCGCGGGCAAAGCAGATGTCGGCCGGACGGTCGTCGCGGAAGCGGCGCATCAGTTCGTGCCGGCCGCAGACCACGCCGATCGGCAGGCCGCCGCCGAGGCTCTTGCCGTAGGTCACCATGTCGGCCTTGACGCCGAAATATTCCTGGGCGCCGCCCGGGGCGAGCCGGAAGCCGAGGAACACCTCGTCGAACAGCAGCACGATGCCACGCTCGGTGCAGACCTCGCGCAACTGCTTCAGCCAGGCCGTGTAGGCCTCGCGGTCGTAGCGGCCTTTGCGCGAGGAATCGACCAGCGCGGAATCGCCCGGCGCGTTGCCGTTCGGATGCAGCGCCTGCAGCGGATTGACCAGCACGCAGGCGATGTCGCGCCGTGTGCGCAGGACGTGCAGCGTACGTTCCGACATTTCGGCCAACGTATAGGTCTCGTGCGGCGCGATCGGATTGCCGACGCCGGGCTGCACGTCGCCCCACCAGCCATGATAGGCGCCGGCGAAGCGCACCAGATGGCTGCGGCCGGTGTGGTAGCGGGCGAGCCGCACCGCCTGCATGACAGCTTCGGTGCCGGACATGTGGAACGAGACCTCGTCCATGCCGGACAGTTCGGTCAAGCGCTTCACATTGTCGGCAACGACCGGATGATACAGGCCGAGCACCGGGCCGAGCGCCTGCGCGCGCCGCTCGGCGGCCGCGATGCACTCCTTGTAGAAGTCGTAGCCGAAGATGTTGACTCCGTAGGAGCCGGTGAGGTCGTAGAACTGGTTGCCGTCGAGGTCGGTCAGCGTGACGCCGGACGAGGCCTGCATGAACGAGCCAGCGCCGAGCTGCTCCTTGACCAGCCGGCTGTATTGGAACGGCACGCGGTAGGACTGGGTGAATTGCAGGTCGGAGATGCGGCTCGCCGCCTCGGCGGTGAGCGCGCGGCTCTTGGCGAATTTCTCCTGGAACAGCGCGCCGAGCCGGAAGAAGCCGTCCTGGCGTCGGGTGGCGATCTCCTGCGGCGCGCCATCGGAGCGGAAGAAGTCGTCGATCTCGAACTCATAGCGCGGGATCAGCCTGGAGATCCGCCGCGACATCTTGGAATGGCCGGCGAGCGAGCGGTGCTTGGCACGCGACAGCTCGATGCGGGCCTTGACCTTGGGGGCGACGGCGGCCGTCACGGCAGCGCCAATCGCCAGCGTTACATAAGGAATCGCGTTTTCCATCATGCCCAAAAGCGCTAACCACTCCTGCTGACAGATTCATGACAGTCAAAAGCCTGATCGCCTCCTTCACCCAACAGGAAGACCTCAACTTCCTGCTCACCAACCGCGTGCCGCGCGCCGCGCTGACCCGCTTCATGGGCTGGTTCTCCAAGATCGAGAATCCGCTGGTGAAGGACGCCTCCATCGCGCTGTGGAAGCTGTTCTCCGATCTCGACCTCTCCGAGGCCAAGGAGAGCGAGTTCAAGAGCCTGCACGCCTGCTTCACCCGCGAGCTGAAGGCCGGGCTGCGGCCGTTCGATCCCGATCCCGCGATCGTGACCAGCCCGTCCGACGGCATCGTCGGCGCCCATGGCCAGATCCGCGATGGCGAACTCTATCAGATCAAGGGCGCGCCTTACGCCTTGCGCGACCTCGTCATGGATCCCGCCGTGGTCGAGACCCATCGCAACGGCTGCTTCATCACCATCCGGCTGACCTCGAGCATGTATCACCGCTTTCACGCGCCAGCGGACATGACGCTCGACCATGTCAGCCTGATCCATGGCGACGTCTGGAACGTCAATCCGATCGCGCTGAAGCGCGTCGAGCGGCTGTTCTGCAAGAATGAGCGCGCCGTCATCCGCACCCATCTCGCGACAGGCGAGCCGTTCACCATCGTGCCGGTCGCCGCGATCCTGGTCGCCAGCATCCGCCTGCACGCGTTGGACCGCGTATTGAACGCGCAGACCGAACGGCCGCTCGCCTACAGCTGCGACAATGTCGTGCGCAAGGGCGATGAGCTCGGCTGGTTCGAGCACGGCTCCACCATCATCCTGCTTGCGCCTGGCGACTTCACCTTCTGCCCCGAGATCGCCGAGGGCGCGCGGATTCGCGCCGGTCAGCCGCTGTGGCGCAGGCGCGTCGCCGCCGAGGGAATGTAAGATCTGCGCCACCGGCGCTCGATTTCGCCGTTGCGCTTCACTATATCGTTGCGCTCAATTCACGAATCGGGATCGCGGCCCCCGCGATCCCCGGCCACAGGAGAGGCGATGGCGAGAGCGCCCATCATGGCGGCAGGCGGCATTGTGCTGCGGCGGGAGCAACCGCCGCGGGTCGCGGTGGTGCGCCTGCGCAAGCGCGACGAATGGGTGCTGCCCAAGGGCAAGCTGGACGACGGCGAGACGCCGCGTGACGCCGCCAAGCGCGAGGTGCTGGAAGAGACCGGCCACAGGGTGACCGTGCACGAGTTCCTCGGCACCTTGGTTTACGACACCGGCACCCGCTCGAAGGTCGTGCATTATTGGCGCATGGAGGCGTCCGGGGACCAAATGCAGCCGCTTATGGACGATGTTCGCGCGGTCGACTGGCTGCCGCTCGACGCCGCTGTCGAGCGGCTGTCGCGCGATCACGAGAAGACCTTCCTGGAGACGGTCGGCCCCTATGCGCTGGCCGGCCTGATTCGCAAGGTCAAGGCGAAGCCGGCGCTGGAACCCAAGGTCGCGGCCGAAAAGGCGCAGGCCGATAAAGCCTCGGCAGAAAAGTCCTCGGCAGAGAAGGCCTCGGCGGAGAAGAAGCCGGCAGAGACGGTCGTGGCGGAAAAGCCTGCGACGGCCAAGAAGCGCCGCAGCCGCGTTACTCTGTCGTCGCAGGTCCCCGCGCCGCCGCCAGAGCCGGCCGAGGCGCCCCCGGAGATCGCGTGCGAGCCCGCAGCCGAGGTGGTGCCCGTGCTGGAGCCCCCCGCGCCGGTCCAGCCCGACACACCCGCGCCGTTGCAGGTCGAAGCGGAGACCTTGCAGCCGGCACCGCCGGAAACCGAGCGCGCGCCGGCGGATCTCGCGCGCGTCGAGGCGGTGGCGGCCGCGATCAAATCGCTGGTGCCCGGCTCTCCTGCGCCGGCCGCCGAGGACGCCCGCGCGAGCGCCGAAGCGCCATCGGACATGCCGAATGCGGACGCGGCGGCAGAGCTGCGCCCGGACACGTCTTCAGCCGTCGCGGATGAGCCCAATGGCAGCGCCCGGCGCAGCCTGGCGCAGAAGATGCGGGCCTGGCTCGGCCGCGCCGCCTGAGCGTGCTTGGCGAAGCGGTTGATCCGCAACGGATCCTGCCGAAAGCCCCCTGTGCGGGCCGCGCGCGGCAATGACTGCTGTCCGCTGCGCAAAATTGCTGAGAACCAATCGCGCTATTGCGGGGTGACGCGGGTCCGTCAGGTGCGCCGCCTCTCGCGTGGCGGACTCATGCGGGGTCTCCGCTGACCCACGAGGGGAGTGGGGACATTGGCTTATCGCTGCGCGGCTCGTCCTAATCAGTTGTCCTATCGACCTGCCGGATAGGCGACCCTTCCTGGAGGCCGGGCTCCCGTAGGAGAATAGTGCTTGTCGCGGCAACGCCATGCTCGCGACACGCACGCCGCACTCTCTCCGTGGTTCGCGCCGTTTCGTAACATCTCTCCACGCTTCCGCCCTACGCTGTCCGAATTGTCGGATGAGAAGGATGCCCCGTCCGCAAAGGGCGGACATGATAGGCGTGAGGCGGTCCGGGCATGGTCGAAGTCGACATCGCGTGTTGGGTGAGATCGTACACGTCGGCCGCCGCTCGCGTGACCATGCTTTGCACGGCCCTGGGCCTGGCCAGTTGCGCCACCGCGCCGATGACGCAGAGCGGGGCGCTCGCGTCCTATCAGACGCTGTCCGAATCCAACGGCGTTCTCGCCAAGTCCTTGCTGAACGTCGACAAGGACGCGGTGCTCGCGGCCTCGACCATCCGCATCATGCCGACGTCGTTTTCCGGACAGGCCAACGAGGTTCTGAGCGACGAGCAGCGCCGGCTGGTCGCCAATGCCGTCGATCGCGCGCTGTGTCTCAATCTGAGCGAACGTTTCACGGTCGTCGCTCCGTATGAGAAGGCCGACCTGACGACGCGCACCTTCATCACCCAGGCGGCGGCAACCGACCCGGTCGCGGCGGGGGCGTCCAAGGTCGTGTCGGCCGTGCCCGGTGCGCTCGGCGTTCCCGTGCCGGTGCCGCGGCTGCCGATCGGCCTCGGCAGTCTCACGGTCGAAGCTGAGGCGGTCGACCGCAAGGGACGTCAGCAGGCTGCGATGGTGTGGGCGCGTGGCGCCAATTCGTTCACCAATTCGCCGGTGCTGTCACAGGCCGGCGACGCCTATGATCTGGCGGCCTCGTTCAGCGCCGATTTCGGCCAGATGCTGGTGACCGGCGAGACGCCGTTCGGCAAGGCGCCGAAGCTGCCGTCGATTGAACGGATCGGCGCCGCGCTGGGGGGAAAGCCAAAGTACGTGGCCTGCGAGGTGTTCGGCCGCGATCCCGGCCTGATCGGCATGGTCGCCAACCGGCTCGGCGCACCGCCCGAATGGGTCGACAAGGGCGCCGTTGCCAAGGACGCCGCAGCGAGCACGCAGATGGCGGCGAAGCGGTAGCGCCAGCGCGCGGAGGGCGGCTGTGTCAGGCCAACTGCGGAAGACGCCATCCGGCGCAGGACCATCCCATATGGCGCTTTACAGAGTGCGCCCATCTGTCTCCACGTCATGGCCGGGCTTGTCCCGCCTGCCCGGGCCTACGCCGCGCCGGAGCGGCTACGGCCGCGCAGGCGGAACAAGCCCGGGCATGACGGAGTAACAGATTGGCAGGCGTTCTTGCTGCGATTGTCCCATTTCGTCAAATGCGATCGCCTTGCTGCAGGGTGGGGGGCGCCGAGCTCGCCGTGCTTCAATCGCCATGGGTGAGAGCGCAGCTGTCGTTCATCAACTCGGATCGTCTGAGATGCTAAGCCCCCTGTGTGCCGAGACCTATTCCCGCGCCAGCGCTGTCGCCGGATCGAGCCGCGACGCGCTGCGTGCGGGCATGTAGCCGAAGCCGATCCCGATCGCCATCGAGATGACCGCGGAGCCGACCATGGCGAGCGGTGAATAGATCAGCTGAAAGCCGACATCGAGTGCATTGAAGATGGAGCCGAAGCCGACAGCGAGTCCGAGGCCCAGCGCGCCGCCCAGCAGGCAGACCAGCACCGCCTCGATCAGGAACTGCATCAGGATGTCGCTGCGGCGAGCGCCGACCGCCATGCGTACGCCGATCTCGCCGACGCGCTCGGACACCGACACCAGCATGATGTTCATGACGCCGATGCCGCCGACCAGCAGCGAAATCACGGCGATGGCCGCGACCAGCAGCGTCAGCACCTGCGTGGTGCTCTCGACCGTCTTGCGGATGTCGTCGGTGTTGAGGACAAAGAAATCCTTGGCGTTGTGGCGCGCGGTGAGCAGCGCCGTCGCCGCGCGCTCGGCGGCGGCCATCGGCGTCGCCTCGTCGACGCGCACGCTGATGCTGCGCAGCACCTGGTTGCCAATGAAGCGGGCCTGCACAGTGGTGTAGGGGAGATAGACGATCGGCGTCGAGCTGGAGCCGAACCCGGCCTGCTGCTGCTTGGTGACGCCGACGACGCGGCAGGGCACCTTGCCGATCAGGACCACGCTGCCGAGCGGGCTCACATCCAGATCCGGAAACAGCGCCTTGCGCGCATTGTCGTCGATCACCGCATCCTGGGCGTAGGAGCGCACCGTGTCGGCGTCGAGATAGCTGCCTTCCGCGAGCTCGGTATTCTTGACGCGGAAATATTGCTCGCCGACGCCCGAGACCTGCGCGCTGACCTCGATGGCGCCAAAACGCAGGGTGCTGGTGGTCGACACCGTCGGCGAGATCGCATCGACATAGGGCTGCTCTGCCATGACCTTGGCGTCGGCGAGCACCAGGGTCCTGATCTTGTTGGCGCGCGTGTCGCCGAAATCCTTGCCCGGAAAGAACTCCAGCGTGTTGGTGCCGAGCCGGTTGATGTCTTTCAGTACGCGCGCCTGCGAGCCCTTGCCGAGCGCCAGCACCAGCACGACGGAGGCGACGCCGATGATGATGCCGAGCATCGTGAGGAAGGCCCGCATCCGGTGTGCGTTCATGGCGAGCAGCGCCATCCGCGAGGCTTCCCGGAAGCGATCGAGATAGCTGCGCCACCATGACGATGCGGAGGGCGTCAGGACCTCGGCTGCCGTGGTCGTAGCCTGTGTCGAGCTGCGTGGATTGAGCCGGTCGGAGATGACGCGGCCATCCTGGATTTCGATGATGCGCCGCGCCCGCTGCGCGACGCCGGCGTCGTGCGTCACGATGATGACCGTGCGCCCGGAGGCGCTGATCTCGTCGAGAATGCGCAGCACCTCCTCGCCGCTGGCGCGGTCGAGTGCACCGGTCGGCTCGTCGGCGAGGATGACGTCGGGATCGTTGACCAGCGCGCGGGCGATCGAGACTCGCTGCTGTTGGCCGCCCGAGAGCTGGCCTGGCCGGTGATCGATGCGGCTCCCCATGCCGAGCCGCTGCAGCAGCGCCTCGGCCTTGTGGCGTCGCGCAGCCTGCGTGAGCCCTGAATAGACGGCGGGAACCTCGGCGTTCTGCGCGGCGGTCAGTTCGCCGAGCAGATGGTAGCGCTGAAAGATGAAGCCGAAATGCTCGCGACGCAACGCCGCGAGCTCGTCCGGATCGAGCGAGCTCATCTCGCGGCCGGCGATCCGGTAGCTGCCGGAGGTCGGCCGATCAAGGCAGCCGAGGATGTTCATCAAGGTCGATTTGCCGGAGCCCGACTGGCCGATGATCGCCACCATCTCGCCGCGTGCGATCTGGATGTCGATCCCGCGCAAGGCGTGCACCGTGCTGTCGCCGGAGGCATAGCGGCGTCCAACATTCTGCAGGTCGATCAGCACCTCTGCCATCATGGCCCTCCGGATGACGGCGGCGGTGGCATCACGGCTTGCTTCGGACCTTCCTCGGGCATGGCGATGACGACGCGCTGGCCCTCGCTCAGGCCGGACTTCACCTCGGCCCGAATCTTGTTGTTGAGGCCGATGCGCACGTTGCGCTTCTCCAATGCCCCGGCGCCATTGAGCAGACGGACCGTATAGCTGCCGTCCGGATTGGCGTTGCCGAGCGCGGAGGACGGAATCGTCGGCACGTGGCGCGCTTCACCAAGCAGGATGTGGACCTCGGCCGTCATGTAGGTCATCAACTGCCCATCCGGATTGGCGACGTTGAAGACGCCGTTGTAATAGATCGCCGAGGACGTGGTGGAAGAGGACGAGCTGCTGCTGCTCGATGTCGTCGTCGAGGTCGATGAGAAGCTCGAATCGCTCTTGATCGATTCCGGGGCCGGCTCGATGGAGTCCAGGGTCGCGTGGAAGCGGCGATCGGGATCGCCGAGGATCGTGAAGTAGACGTTCTGTCCCGGCTTGACCCTGACGACATCGGCCTCGGAGATTTCCACGCGCACGGTCATCGTCTCGACCTGGCCGAGCACGACGATCGTCGGCGCCGACTGCACCGCATTCACCGTCTGGCCCTGCTGGGTCACGATGGACAGCACGGTGCCGTCGATCGGTGCGGTGATCCTGGTATAAGCGAGGTTCACGCGCGCAGTCTCGATGGCGACCTCCGCCTCGACGATCTGCGCATCGAGCTGCGCGATCTGGGCCTGCGTCTGCTTCACGGTCGCTTCGGCATTGTCGTAATCCGCCCGCGACGACGCCTTCTGCGCCAGCGTGACCTGCTGCCGCGCCATATTGGCCTCGGCAAGAGCCAGCGTGGCGACCTTCTCGTCGCGCTGCGCACGCACGTTGCGCAGGGCGGCCTCATTGGTCCGCAGCGTGTTTTGTTGCGTCAGCGAGTCGATTTCGCCGATGAGGTCACCCGCTCTGATCTTCTGGCCGAGCCCGACATTGAGTGTCACCAGCCGTCCCGAGGCCTGGGCGCCGACCGCAACAAGCTTGACCGGCTTCAAGGTGCCGGTCGCGAGCACGGTCTGCTCGACATCGCCGATCGTGACCGGGGCCGTGACCAGATTGGCGTTGGGATTTTTGCTGTAGCGGGCAACGAGCAGAGCGACCACTGCCAGCGCGATGGCCGCACCGACGATCAGTCGTGACCAGCGGCGCTGCGGCTTCGGCTTGACCGGCGACGAAACGCCGCCGTCGATGGCGGCCGGTCTGGGCATGGGAGGCAGGGGCGCGTTCATGGCGAGGGTTTGATCTCTTCGGAAAAACGCTTCGGTTACCTGGCCACGACAGTCTGCGCCAGATGTGGACCGGTGTTGTCGTCGACGACAATGGGAACGGAGCTGTCGATCGCGCCGGTCCAGCCGCCGCCGAGCGCCTTCGCCAGCGCCACGTAGTCCTTTGCCAGCGTGGCCCGGCTTGACAGCAGGCTGTCTTCGGCGGTGAATTGCGAGCGCTCGGCATCGAGCACGTCGAGGAAGGTGCTGGAGCCGGTCTCGTACAGCGAGCGCGACAGCTTGGCGGCCTCGCTGTAACGGCGCGCCGATTCCGTCAGGCTGCGAATGCGGATGCGCTCCTGGGCGAGGTTGACGATGGCGTTCTCGACATCCTCCAGCGCGCTTAGCACGGCGCTCTGCCAGGCCACATGATATTGGTCACGCTGCGCCTCCGCGACCTCGACCGCAGCCTGCAGCTTGCCGCCATTGAAGATCGGGACGGAGAGGCTCGGCCCGATCGACCAGCCGATCGTCGAACTCTTGCCGATGTCGCCGAGCTTCAGCGCTGACGTCGAGACGGTGCCGCTGAGGCTGACATCCGGATAGAGCGCCGCGGTCGCCTGGCCGATCTTCGCCGTATATTGCGCAAGCTGACGCTCGGCCTTGCGCACGTCGGGCCGCATCACCAGCATGTCGGCAGGGATGCCCTTGGGCAGCGGCAGACGTGGCGAGGGGATGGCCGTGGCGCGCGACAGCCGCAGGCTGAGCGCCGCCGGATCGCGGCCGAGCAGCACGCCGAGCCGGTGCACGGCCTGCTGATAGGAGCTCTCATAGGTCGGTATCGTCGCCTCGGTGCTGGCAGCGAGCGCGTTCGCTTTGGCCGTGTCGACGGCGGACGCCGAACCGGCGTTCTGCTTGCGCTCGGTCAGCGCGGCGGTCTCGCGTTGCGAGGCCGCGGTGCGCTTGGCCAACGCCACCCGCGCCTGGTAGGCGCGGGCATCGATGTAGTTGGAGGCGACGTCGCCGACCAGGGTCAGCAGCGTCGCGCGCAGATCGTCATCCGCAGCGTCGACGCCATATGATGCGGCTTCGACCGCGCGGCGATTGGCGCCGAACAGATCGAGCTCCCAGCTCGAATCGAAGCCGGCCTGATATTGGCTGTAGGTGGTCGGGCCGATGGCGACACCGCCCGTCGACGAGCTGGCGCTGCGTGTTTCGGTCGCGGAGCCGGTGCCGCTGATACTCGGAAACAGCGCGCCGACCGCCTGGCGCTGGGTGGCGCGAGCCTCTCGGATGCGCGCCTTAGCCGAGGCCACGTCGAGATTGCCGCCGACAGCCTCGGTGATCAGCTGGTCGAGTTGCGGATCAGCGAGGTTGCGCCACCATTGCGCGAGCTTCAGCGCCTGCGCGGGGCGGCGGCGTTCGCTGCTCCAGCTTTTCGGCACGCCGAAATCCGGCGTGACGTAGTCCGGGCCGACGGCGCAGCCGGCGAGCAGCGGGGCTGCGAGGCATAATGCGAGCAGGAGGCGTGTCACGGCGGCTGGCGATCGCGTTCGGAAGCGGGCCGCGCCGGCCGGTCGGCCACGCCGCAGGACTTCCCTGTTGATGCTTCATTGATGCCCAAAGCCTTAAGCGGTAAGCCGATTGCGCGGGATTAAGTCGCGTGAAGAAATGTTTCCGCCTTAACAATACAGCTTACTTTCGCCACGATCGGGGGCCGCTTCAGGCTGTTCATTTCGACTCAAATCGACCATGTTCCGCACATGATGTCGTCACACAATACCGCCGTGGCTGCAGACGCAAACATACCGGCAGCGGCGCGCATTCTCTGCGTCGAGGATGACCGCGAGATCGCGGCGCTGCTCACCGAGCTGCTGCAGGAGCATGGCTTTGCGCCGCGCTTCGTCGCCTCGGCGGCGGCGATGAACGACGTCCTGCAGCGCGAGCAGGTCGATCTGATCATGCTCGATCTGATGCTGCCCGACGAGGACGGCATGAGCATCTGCCGTCGGCTGCGCCAGGTCTCGACCGTGCCGATCATCATGGTGACCGCCAAGGGCGAGGACATCGACCGCATTCTCGGGCTCGAGCTCGGCGCCGACGACTATATCGTCAAGCCGTTCAATCCGCGCGAGCTGGTGGCGCGCATCCGCGCGCTGTTGCGCCGCTCGCAGCTGCATCCCGCCGTGATCGCGGCGCGGCAGGCGCCGATGACCTTCGACGGCTGGCGCATCGAGCCGGCGACGCGCACTTTGTTCGATCCCGACCGCGTCAAGATCACCTTGACCAGCGCCGAGTTCGACATCCTGCTGGCGTTCTGCCGCAACGCCGGCCGCGTGCTGTCGCGCGAGCAGTTGATCGAGCTTGCGCATGGCGGCCAGGCCGGACCGGTCGAGCGCAGCATCGACGTTCACATCAGCCGCATCCGGCAGAAGATCGAGCCCGGCGCCAGGAGCTGGAGCCTGATCAAGACCGTGCGGCTCGGCGGCTATGTCTTCACGCCAAGGGTCGAGACCATCGATGAAGCCTGACAACAAGACGTGCCCACGGCTCGGCCTCACCACGCAGATCGTGACACTGGCATCGCTGTCGGTGCTGTTCGGCGTGGTGCTGATGATCGCGGCGGCGCTGCTGTTCCTCGATCCGCCCGACGAGCAGGAATCGCCGGCCTATGGCGTCGCGCGGGTGGCCGAGGCGGTGCACTTTGTCCGCGCCGCGAACGATGCCGGGGCCGTGGACAGCAGCCTGTCGAGCCTGCGCAATTCCGGCATCCAGGTCGAGCTGGTGCCGCTGACCTCGCTCACGCTGCTGGCCAGGCCGATGCGGAACGTGCCCTGGACGTCGCAATTGGCCCGCCGCCAGCTCAGCGTGCTGCGCGACATCACCTTGCTCCATGGCGTCAGCTACGGCGCCGCGCCGCCGCCGACGCAGATCATCGTCCAGATCGATGGCGAGCGCGCGCTGGTGTTCGACGACGTGCCGCGGCTGGAGTTCTGGCCGATGGTGCTGAAGCCGACCTTCGTGTTCCTCTTCCTCACTCTGATCCTCGGCGTGCTGCTGTCGATCTATGCGGCGCGGGCGATCATCCGGCCGCTGTCGGAGATGGCGCGCGCGGCCGCCGCGTTCGGCCGGTCGCCGGCCGCGCAGGCGCCGCTCAGCGGCCGCGGTCCCAGGGAGATCGCCCAGGTTGCCGAGGCGCTGAACGACATGCAGGCCCGCATCCGCGCCTTGCTCGACGACCGCACCCGCATGCTGGCCGCCATCAGCCACGATCTGCGCACGCCGCTGACGCGGCTCCGCCTGCGCTCGGACCGGATCGGGCACGGTGATATGCGCGCGGCGATGTTGCGCGACATCGACCAGGTCAGCCGCATGCTCGACGAGACGCTGGATTATCTGCGCGACGACACCAAGGCCGAGCAGCCGGCACGGATCGAGCTGTCGAGCCTGTTGGAGACGATCTGCTGCGATTTCGCCGATGTCGGCCACGCCGTCACCTATCAGGGGCCGCAGCGGCTCGTCTGCGAGGGCCGGCCGCGGGCCTTGTCGCGCGCCGTCACGAATGTGGTCGAGAACGCGGTCAAGCACGGCAGCGAGGTGGTGGTGAGCCTGTCGGTCGCGACCGACGGCATGATTGCGATCGAGGTCGCCGACGACGGCCCGGGCATTCCCCAGGCGCTGCAGGCGCGCGCGCTGGAGCCATTCGTCAAGCTCGACCAGGCGCGCTCGGCCGGCGGATTCGGTCTCGGCCTGTCGATCGCGCTGGAGATCATGAAGAAGCACGATGGCGGCCTCGCGCTGATGCCCAATGCGCCGCGTGGTCTGCGCGTGCGGCTGTCGCTGCCGCTGCCCGCGGCGCTTTCCGTTGCTCCGGCGATCCCGGCCAAGGTGGCGTGAGCCGCGGCCGATGAAGAAAGGCCCCGCCGGGGGCCGATCCGGCGGGGCCTTGGTATCGCTGGCAACGAGGGACTCTGACAACGCGGGACAATGTCAGCCGACACGTCATCAGCTGATCCGTTTCTCAGCTGATCCGTTTCCAGGTCTGCCCGCCGCAGAACAGGCCGCCGAAGGCGCAGCCCTGGACCCGCAGCGTGTTCGGTCCCTTCAGCGCGATCGTGGAGTCGTAGTTGCCGCCGCCGTCCGGATCGTGGATGCGGCCGACCCATTTGCTGTCCTTCGGCTTCATGTTGATCAGGATCTTCTCGCGGGTCTTCTCGGCAAAGCCGCAGATGTTGGTGCCGCAGGGCTCGATCACGACATTGCCCTTGCCGCCTTCGGTGGCCCACAGGCCGAGCGGTGAGTTCGGGTCCGCCGTCGCGGCGGGCGCCGGCTGGCCGGCCGGGGGCGCTACGGCGACGGCGGTTGCTGCCGGCGCCGGCGCGGCCACCGGTGCGGCCGGGGCCGGCGGCGCGGCGTTCGAAGTGACCGGCGCCGCCGGCATCTGCACCGCGACCGGCGGGGCGAGCGGAGCAGGCGCGGCTGCAACCGGCGCTGCGGTGACGGGCGCAGGCGCGTTCACCACGGGCGGGTTGACCACGGGCGCGGGCGTCGAGGGCGCGGCGGCCGCAGGAGCCGCCGCAGCCGGGGCTGCCGCAGCGGCGCTGCTCGCGGGGGCGTCGTCGTCATCGAACTTGGATTTCAGGCCGCTGAGATCGATGCCGGAGACCTGCAGGCAGGATAGCGACTGGCAGTTGCGGGGCAGGGTGACCCGGATCTTGCGGCCGTCGATATCGAACGCGATCGAGCTGCCGGCCTGCGCCGCGCTGCCCGCGATCAAGATGGCTGCAGCAGCCAGAAACATGGTCTTCATAGGTTGAACTCCCTCGGGCCGCGTCGTGAACCTGAGGCAACGCTAGGCGCGCGAGCGCCGCGCATCTGTGACGCAGCTCACGGTCGGCATCGACCGCCAATGCTGCGCGCATCGCGACGGCAGCCGATCAAGTTCGCGTGTGGCAAGTGCGCATGTGACGCCGATGGCGCTTCAGAACAGGCCGATCACGATCGCGCCCACGAATGCAAACGCGACATAGGCGATCACCATGCTCAGTCGACCGGCAAGGGTCATGACACGGCTCCCGTTTTTCACGTTCAGCGCGGCTGCAGCGCGCGGCGATGATAGCCGTTCGGCCTCGGCAAAAAAGACAGCGCCGCTGCCGCTTCGCCGTCGATCGCATGTCGCCCGCGGCGGCATGGTTTCCGCGGCGTCAACAGACGACATTGACAGGTCCTTAAGCAAATTGCCGCAAACCTCTGCACATGACGCGCGGAGTTCGTTTGTATCTCGTCGGCTCCATCGTCCTTGTTTCGCTTGCGGGTTGCGGCCGTGGATTTTTCCAGGAGCGCGAACCGTGGCGGGCCGAGGCCGAGATCGCCTGCCTGAAATCCGGCGCCGTGAAAGAGAGCGCCGATATCGTCCGCATCGAGCCGATCTCCGGCCCGGGCATGTGCGGCGCCGATTACCCGTTGAAGGTGGCGGCGATCGGCGAGGCCAATGCGAGCTATGGTTTTGCCGATGAGAGCCTGCGTCCGCCGGCCGCGATCGGCGGCCAGCCGCGCTGGCCGATCAGCCCGCAACAGCCAGCCTATCCACCGCCGGCCACCTATCGGCCGCAGGTGACGCCACAGCCTGTCTATCCGCCATCGAATGCGGCCGCGTCGCCGCCGTCCTATGGCGCGCCCGCTGGTGCGCCGCTGCGGCTCGAGCCGCCCGGGGCGGCGCCGGGCGAGGACGACAGCAATCTTCCTCCCGACGGTGGCGCAGCGCCGCTTTATCGCAACCAGCCCGCGGCTTCACGCGGTCCCTATCAGCAGCAGCAGCCGGACGCATCGCCGCGGCTCGGCCCGTCGCGCGGTGATGTGGTGGGCGCGGTTGGTCCGGTCGCGGTGAAACCGACGGCGACGCTCGCTTGTCCGATCGTGTCCGCGCTCGACCGCTGGCTCGCCGAATCGGTGCAGCCCGCGGCGATGCGCTGGTTCGGCATGCGGGTGGTCGAGATCAAGCAGATCTCGGCCTATTCCTGCCGCGGCATGAACGGCAATCCGAGCGCGCATATTTCCGAGCACGCCTTCGGCAATGCACTCGACATCGCCGCCTTCACGCTGGCGGACGGCCGCCGCATCAGCGTCAAGGATGGCTGGATCGGGCTGCCGGAAGAGCAGGGCTTTCTGCGCGACGTGCAGGGCGGCGCCTGCCAGCAGTTCACCACGGTGCTGGCGCCGGGCTCCAACGTCTATCATTACGACCATATCCATGTGGACCTGATGCGCCGGGCCAGCCGCCGCCTGATCTGCCAGCCGGCGGCGCAATCCGGCGAGGCGGTCGCGTCGCGCGCCCAGCAGCGCCGCTACGGCTATGGCCAGCGCGATCCCGATGTGACCAGCGCGATCCCCCGCAAGGCGCCGCGCAGCATTGGCCAGCTGATCAACGAGGAAGACGAGCTCCGCGATTATTGAGGGGCTAATAGCGAATAGGGAGTAGCGAGTAGGGCGCGCCTCAGCTCGCCGAACATTTGCCACTCCCTATTCGCTATTCGCCCCTCCCCATCCGCCGCTGTGCGTGTCTGTGGATTTCTCCGAGCGCCGGGCGACCCTCCCGCCGGTTTGTGCCGGACCGGCACGCAAACGCGATCAGCGCGGATGGCGCGTTAAGACATCGTTGACCATCCTGGCCGTCCGCCAATGGCCGACACTAGACCTGCCACAGTCCCAAGGAACAAGGCGCGCGGGGTTTGGTTGCTGGCGGGTTGGGAGAGGCGAAGATGGCATCGTATCGCATCAGGGCGATTGGCTCAGGCTTCGAGGTCGGCACCGACGCGGAGGCCGTGCTGGTCTGCCGCTCACTGAAAGTTGCGCGCCGCGCTGTCGCTGATGCAAAGCGGCTGGAGCAGATGCCGCCGAAGCCGATTCCATGGCGGACGCCGCCACAGCAGGAGGTGGTGTCCGCCGGAGCCGAGGACATCGCGTGCGAGGAGGCCGCTGATTTCGAGATCGTCGTGGTGGCGGACGGTCCGCCTTTGTGCTGCTGACTAACCGGCGCGGAAGCGGCAGAATTGGAACTGCTGCACCGAGCCCCACGGCGTGCGATGCGTTTCGCTGCAGCTGTTCTCGAGCGTGAAGCCGGAGCCCAGCGTCGCAGCAAGACGCTGCGCATCATAGCGAACCACCGGCAGCCCGCTGCATTTGTCCGGGCCATCGAGTGCAAAGGTCCCGATGATGACGGCGCCGCCCGGTACCACGCCCCTGCGCAGGCGCTCGACATAGGCGGTGCGGTCGCGCGCCTCGGTGAGGAAATGAAACACCGCGCGATCATGCCAGAGGTCATAGGTCGCGTCCGGCATCCAGGTGGTGACGTCTTCCCTGATCCAGGTCACATCGCCCGCCGCCGCGCCAAGCCGGTGACGGGTGGTCGCGAGCGCCGCTTCGGAAATGTCGAGCACGGTGAGCGCCCGGTAGCCCGCGGCCAGCAGCGCATCGACCAGCCGCGAGGTGCCACCGCCGATCTCGATGATCCGCGCAGCCGGCGCCGCGACCGCATCGCGGATCAGCCGCAGCGACGTCGCCGGATCGGCCTGGTACCAGCTGACCTCGGTTTCAGCCTTGGTGGTGTAGACGGTCTGCCAATGAGCGGCGCGATCGGTCATGGAGGCGTCGTTCGGTCTGTTGGGGGCTCATCCTAGCATGAGGCCGAATGATCGGCGCAAGCTACGTTGCGCTGCCAGCGAAAGCGTCATGGTCTGAAACCGATCATCTGAGATCCGAATCGCGACGCAGCCGCTAGAACGTCCCGGCCACCGTCACCCGGAAGGTCAGCGGTTCGATCGGATGCAGCACGCGGTCCATCACGCCGGCCTGGCAGACCTGCGCCGGCACCCCCTTCGGCGTCCTGCCGTAGCAATCCTGGTAGAGCTGGTCTGTCGGCAGCAACGAGCCGTAACCGTAGGAGATCTGGTTGGCCTTGGTGTTGAGCAGGTTCAGCACGTCGAGCTGGATACGCCAGCCATTGGCGTCGCGGAAGCCGATGCGGCCGTTGAACACGCTGGTGGCGGTCGAACGGAAATAATCGTCCTCGGTCAGCGGCGTCGATCCCAGATAGCGCCAGCGCAGGCCGCCGAACCAGCCGGTCTTCTCGCCCAGCGTGATGCCGGCCGAGGCGATCATGGACGGCGCATTGGGGATGTAGTTGCCCGGCGCATTGCCGCGCAGCACCTCGGCGGGCGCGCCGAACCCAACCAGCTGGGCATAGGTTGCGGCCTGGTCGCTGTCGGTGCCGACGAAGCGCGCATGCGTCATGGCGAGATCGGCATCGATGTCGATCCACGACGCCGGCCGGTAGTGATTGGTCAGCTCGAAGCCATAGCGCCGGCTCGGCCGGCTGGCCGTGGTATCGCCGGCGTCACCTGAGAACAGGATCTCGGAGTCCTGATTGAGCATGAAGACGCTCAGGGACGAATCGAGCCCCGGAATGATGCGCGTGCGCACGCCGACCTCCGCGCCCTTCGTGCGGACCAGCAGCGGCGAGGAGGCGAGCTTGTTGGTCGAATCCGCCGGGTCCTCGGTGGTGGTCGCACCGCGCGCGTCGTTGCTGTGCATGCCATAGCCGGCGCCGAGGAAGAATTCAGTCTTGTTGAACGGGCCGATCACCATGCGGAACTTTGGGCTGCCGAGGCTGGCCGCGGCATCGCCGGTGTTGTTGCCGTTGTACAGCGAATAGACGTGGGTCTGGTAATAGTCGCCGCGATAGCCGATTGTGGTGCGCAGCCAGTCGGTCCAGCCCACGCTGTTCTCGACATAGAGGCCGACGCTGCCTTCGCCGACCTTGTCGCTGCGGACCGCGCGCAGGAAGCTGCGCTGGTTCGTGTAGCTCAAGGCCAATGCGATGTCGTCATAGCGCGTCTGGACGCCGATCGTCGTCTCCATCGGGCGTCCGGCAAAGCTGCCGTTGAAGGTCCGCGACGCGTTGGCGCCGAGCATCAGCCGGTCGTCGTGCTGGTGAAACTGGTCGCCATTGACCGGATCGCGCAGCGCATAGGTGAAGTTGTTGTAGAGATCGAGTTGGCTCTTCACCACATAGGCGTTGGCCTTCCAGGAGCCGGCATCATCCGTGCCGGCGACGCGGCCGGACAGCGCGAAACGGTTGGTCTTGCCGCCATCGGTCGGGTCGAACGCATCGAAGCGGCCGAGATCGCCCGAGGTGATGGCGCGCTCCGGCACCTGGTCGGTCGAGGTCCAGCGGTTCGCATAGGCCATGCCGGTGATCGAGAAGCCGTCGGTGGCCGTGCCCTGCGAGTAGCGCATCAGGCCGTTCAGCTTCTTGGCGTCATCGGGCGTGGTCCACGGCCCGTCATAACGGCCGGCCTCGCCGGCGATCAGGAGGTGGCCGTCGCCGACATGCACGGAATCCATGCCGAAGAAGCGGCGATAGCCGAAGCTGCCGGCGGTCATCTGCGCGATCGCCTTGGGTACGCTGTCGACCAGCCCGATATGCACGCTGCCGGCCGAAGCGAAATCGCCTTCGTCGGCAAAGTAAGGACCCTTGCGCACGTCGACGCGGCCGATCGTCTCCGGCATCAGCCAGTTGAGATCGGCATAGCCCTGGCCATGGGCGTGCGTGCGCATATTGACCGGCACGTCGTCGACGAACAGCGCGAGGTCGGTGCCATGGTCGAGATTATAGCCGCGGAGGAAATATTGGTTGGCTTTGCCTTCGCCGGAGTGCTGGGTGACGATCAGGCCGGGCACGGCCTCGAGCACTTCGCCCGGGCGCGTGGCCGGACGGGCGTTGATCTCCTCGCCGGTGATCACGACCTCGCTCGCCATGCCCTGCGGGCGCGCCGGCCCGGAGCCGACAGCGCCGGACGGTGCCGCGGGGGCTGCGGCCGTTGCCGCTGGCGTCGCCGGAGCAGGCGATCGCGGTGCGCCGGGCTTCGGCCGTTGCGCCTCGCGCCTGATCTGTGGCTTGGGCTTGGCAGTTCGTTTGGGGGCGTCGACATCGACGGTCGGCAACTCCGCCGGGGGACGCTCGGGATGCGCCTGCGCCTGCTGGACCAATGCTGCCATCAGCACCAAAGCACTTGCCCCACGCCACCACATCGCCGTCACGCCCTCGATCTCGCAACCGGGGCATGCGTCGTCATCTGTCGCGGGCCGTCATTGGCCTGCGACACGCTCGCTTGGATCGCCCCACTGTCGAGTGTTAAAGAACGCTAAGATGACACCGGTATGATGTCAACGCGCAAACATCATACTGGTGTCGACACTGTTGCCGCCGGGAGACGATCTATGCAGCGCCTGACGATCACGATCGACGACGATCTGCTCGCGGAGGTCGACGACTTCATGGCCCGGCGCGGCTATGACAACCGCTCTGAGGCGTTTCGCGATCTGCTGCGCAGCGGCCTGGAGAGCGCCGACAATGCCGGGACCGACAGCCGCCAGTGCATCGCGACCTTGAGCTATGTCTATGACCACGCCGCCCGCGAGCTGCCGAAGCGGCTGACCCAGGAGGCGCATGATCATTCCGGCCTCGCCCAAGCGACCCTGCACGTCCACATCGACCAGGAGAGCTGCCTCGAGGTGACCGTGCTCAAGGGGGAGCGGCGCGAGGTCAAGGCGTTCGCCGACCACGTCATCGCTGAACGCGGCGTCCGCCACGGCCATGTCGCGCTGATGCCGATCGATGCGGCGCCCGATCACGCGCATACGCATAGCCATTCGCATAGTCACAGCAGCAGCCACAGCCATTCGCATTCGCACGCGACGAAGAGCGGGAAGAAGTAGCCCGGGAGGCGATGAGGGGCAGCCTGTCGACCACACCATCCGCCGTCATGCCCGCGCAGGCGGGCATCCGGTACGCCGCAGAGCAATCGTATATAAGAACATTCGGCCTCGTGCGCCCGTTTGCTTCCACATCGTCATGGCCGGGCTTGTCGTGGCCATCCACGTCGCTTGGCGTCCTGGGTATGATGTGGATGCCCGGGACAGGCCCGGGCATGACGGAATAACTCATTGGCAGTGTTCTCGCCGATCGTGCGATCTCATCGATGTGATCGCCCTGCGTAAGCCGCAGCCCAACGATGTCATTACGACCGCCTCGGACGACTGGATCGCCCGGCTTGAACCGAACCGGGCGATCACGATGGAGGTGTGACGCAGGGCTGCCCATTCTCCGTCATTGCGAGGAGCGGAGCGACGAAGCAATCCAGACCTTTCGTGTCGCCCCTGGATCGCGTCGCTTCGCTCGCGATGATGCCGCGTTGCTGCGCTCGCGCATTAAATTCTTGCGCGTGGAAGCTGATTTCGCTTGTCCGACCAAGCTGATTTGCCCTGTCCAGTCCTCCCCGCAAAAATATTCGTCTTCCAATTTTCCGAAAGTAATGTTTCTCTCTCTTCATCCTGCCCCTCTCGAAGGGACGTTTCGCGGTCGTCACGAGCGTTGGGGGCGGGGAGTGGTGGCCTGTCGGCGCGCAGCGCGCTGCAATCGCGCGCGGACGAACGCGGCCGGCAGGACGATGAAGTCGTAGGGTCCTGACGCCCCGATGCTGGCGTCAAGTTGGCGACGATGCTGAGCGCATCGCGGCGACGACGGTGGCTAACACGCACGGACACCGGGGAGACTACGTATAATTCGTAAGCCCATCGCGCGGGGAGGGCCGGGTGATCTCGGCCAGACCTGTGGTTCCTGCAGCCTGCATTTTTTTCGCAGGCGGGCCATGGGCGCGGCCAGCGCCCGGCCTTCCCTGCACCCTCCGGATCGGCCGAGGGTGATCCGATCGCCAAGCTCGGACGTCATCCGTCGCGAGAAGGAAAGTGCATGTCCGACGCGAGCGATCTCATTGCCCCAGACAGGCGTTTACGCGCCGCGCGGTCAGGCTTTGACGCCGTAATTGGCGAGGAACATCCGAACCGCGCTGCCCACCACCTTGCTGATGCGCTCGGGCGAGGGGGCCGGCTCGGCCTGGAAGATGAAGGGCAGGAACAAGGTGGCTTGGCACATCAGATGGAATTGCGATGCGGCGAGCTGACAATCGTCGATGGCCAGTTGCCCTGCCTCGACCCGGCCGCGCAAATAGGTCGTCAGACAATTGATGGTGCCTTCCAGCACGCGGTCGTAGTAGCGGCGCCCGACATCCGGCATGCGCTCGGCGATCGCCATCACGGTGCGGATCGCGGATCCGCCGCCCGGCCGGCACACCAGCGCGATATAGGCTTCGCCGAAACCGGTGAGATTGGTCGCGATATCACGGTCGGGATCGAATCTGAACAGCACAGCGGTGCGCGTCTCTTCTTCGACGATCGCTTCGAACAATGCGGTCTTGTCGGTGAAGTAGACGTACAGGGTGCCCTTGGAGACACCAGCCGCGCGGGCGATCTCACCCATGCTGGCGCCATCGAAGCCCAGCTCCATAAAGACGTCGCGCGCGCCGTCGAGGATCTGCCGTCGTTTCGACGTGTCCTCGTCCTGCGGTGCGTGGGTGGTGTTCTGATCGGCCTCAATCATTGGTTTAGGCTGTTCCCGAAGAATCCGAGTGCGGCAACCTCACAAAAGGAGCTGAGCGGATATGTTGCGGTCGCGAAGATATAAATTGACCGAACGGTTCGGTCAATGATAGATGTCGACTGACCGAACGGTTCGGTCGGAATTCTATGGGGCCGATCGGCTCCGCTGTGACGGGTGGGAGTCGCTGATGGCTGCTGCGAGAGAACAGGCGGTGCGGGCGCGTCGTCCGGATGCTGAGGAAGCTCCGGACCAGGGGCAGCCTGCCACGGCCCGTCCCCAGGCCAACGAGCCGGCGCAGCGCAAGGCTGCTGAAACGCGGACAAATGACGTCAAGGCTGGCCAGGCCAGTGCCAAGGAGGCTGATATCAAGGCCGACTCTGTCGCCGAGGCGCCGCTGGAACTGCCGCCGGCCACGCCGGCGGGGGCGCCCGCCGGGCAGAAACCGCCGGCCAGCACGGCAGCGCCGAAATCCGCCAAGCGCAAGCGTGTGCTCGCAGGCGTCGGCCTGCTGTTGGCGCTCGCTGCCGCCGGCTATGCCACCCATTATTTCATAGTCGGCCGCTTCATGGTCTCGACCGACGACTCCTATGTCCGCGCCAACAACACGATGCTTGGCGCCCGCGTGTCCGGTCATATCCAGGAGATCGTGCCGCGCGACAATTCGGTGGTCCGCAAGGGCGACGTGATCTTCCGCATCGATGACGGCGACTACAAGATCGCGGTCGACGCAGCGCGCAGCAAGATCGCGACCCAGGAGGCGACGATCGCGCGCATCGGCCGGCAGGTCGCCGCGCAGCAGAGCGCCGTCGAGCAGGCGCAGGCCAATCTGACCTCGTCCGAAGCCGCAATGAAGCGCGCCGGTCTCGACTATGAGCGCCAGCAGGCGCTGAGCAGCAAGGGTTTTGCCTCGCATGCGACGTTCGAACAGTCGGAAGCCGCGCGCGACCAGGGCATGGCCGCAGTCCGCGCCGCGCGCGCCGCGTTCGACGCCGCGCGCGACAATGTCGAGGTGACCAAGGCGCAGCAGGTCGAGGCCCAGGCGCAGCTTGCCGAGCTGAAGACGTCGCTGGCCAAGGCCGAGCGCGACCTCGAATTTGCCACCGTGCGTGCACCGGTCGACGGCACGTTTTCCAACCGCCTCGTCAACACCGGCGACTTCGTCGCGGTCGGCCAGCGGCTCGGCAACGTGGTGCCGCTCGACGACGTCTTCATCGATGCCAATTTCAAGGAAACCCAGCTCAAGCGGATCCGTCCGGGCCAGCCGGTGACGATCAAGGTCGACGCCTATGGCGCTCGCGGCTTCAAGGGCGTGGTCGACAGCATCTCGCCGGCCGCGGGCTCGGTGTTTACCCTGCTGCCGCCGGACAACGCGACCGGCAACTTCACCAAGATCGTGCAGCGGTTGCCGGTGCGCATCCGTGTGCCGAAGGAGGTGGCGCGGCAGAACCTGCTGCGCGCCGGCATGTCGGTCTACGTCACCGTCGACACCACCGACGGCGCCAAGGATGCCGACACCGACGCCGACCTCGACGCGCCCGCGACGGTGCAGGGGAAGTAGTTCGATCGATCTGACGATGAGATTGGTAATCCTGCCCCGAGCTGAGTTCACCTCTCCCCGCCGGGGAGAGGTCGGATTGCATCGAAGATATAATCCGGGTGAGGGGACTCTCTCCTATCTTGACACCGTACCCCCTCACCCCAGCCCTCTCCCCATGGGAGAGGGAGCAGACTGCCGCTGGGGTTAGCAGGATCGAACACAGCCATGGCCACCGCAACGACAGCCGATCCCACCATGAGCGCGCCGGCGGCGGCGTCGGACCGCATCGCGCCGCGGCGGCTGATTGCGTTCCTGATCATGGTGTTCGGCATGTTCATGTCGATCCTCGACATCCAGATCGTGTCGGCCTCGCTCAGCGAGATCCAGGCCGGATTGTCGGCGAGCTCGAGCGAAGTGTCCTGGGTCCAGACCGCTTATCTGATCGCCGAGGTGATCGCGATTCCGTTGTCGGGCTTCCTGTCGCGCGCGCTCGGCACGCGGCTGTTGTTTGCGATCTCGGCCGCCGGCTTCACCATCTCCAGCTTCCTGTGCGGCTTCGCCTCGTCGATCGAGCAGATGATTCTGTGGCGCGCGATCCAGGGCTTTCTCGGCGCCGGCATGATCCCGACCGTGTTCGCCTCGGCCTACACGGTGTTTCCGCGCTCCAAGTTCCACATCGTCGGTCCGATCATCGGCCTGGTCGCGACGCTCGCGCCGACCATCGGCCCGACCGTCGGCGGCTACATCACCGATGCGATGTCGTGGCACTGGCTGTTCTTCATCAATATCCCGCCGGGCGTCATGATCACGATCGGCGTGCTGGCACTGGTCGATTTCGACGAGCCGCATTTCGAGCTGCTCGAACGCTTCGACTGGTGGGGCCTGCTGTTCATGGCCGGCTTCCTCGGTTCACTGGAATATGTGCTGGAGGAGGGGCCGCAACATGAATGGCTGCAGGAGACCTCGGTGGCGATCTTCGCCGTGGTCTGCGCGGTGTCGGCGGTGTGCTTCTTCTGGCGCGTGCTGACGGTGGATGAGCCGATCGTCGATCTCGGCGCGTTCACCGATCGCAATTTCGCGGTCGGCTGCCTGTTGCAGTTCTGCGTCGGCATCGGTCTCTACGGCCTGACCTACATCTATCCGCGCTATCTCGCCGAGGTGCGCGGCTACAGCGCGCTGATGATCGGCGAGACCATGTTCGTCTCCGGCGTCACCATGTTCCTGATGGCGCCAGTGGTCGGCCGTCTGATGGTGAAGATCGACATGCGGCTGATCATCGCGTTCGGCCTGATCATTTTCGCGATCGGCTCCTATCAGATGACCGGGATCACCCGTGACTATGATTTCTGGGAGCTGTTTCTGCCGCAGGTGCTGCGCGGCGTCGGCATGATGTGCGCGATGGTGCCGACCAACAACATTGCACTTGGTACGCTTGCGCCCGATCGCGTCAAGAACGCTTCCGGCCTGTTCAACCTGATGCGCAATCTCGGCGGCGCCGTCGGCCTCGCCGTGATCAACCAGGTGCTGAACGACCGTACCGATCTGCATATTTCCCGCCTGCATGAGCGGGTGAACTGGGGCAATGCGACCGCCGTCGAGACGCTGAACATGCTGCAGCAGAAGCTGCAGGGCATGGGCGACTCGGCGCTGATGGCCATGAAGCAGCTGTCGCAGATCGTGCATCGCCAGGCCGTGGTGATGGGCTATGGCGACGCCTTCTTCATGCTGACCTGCTTCTATATCGCGCTCAGCTTCATGGTGCTGCTGCTCAACAAGCCGAGCTCGCCGATGGCGGCAGGCGGCGACGCGCACTGACGCGCGTTCGCCCGCGATGCGCGCGGGTTGCCAAATCATACCGTCGGTGGTAATAAATCAGTATTGTCGCTCGAACCGGGGAGATTTGCATGACGACATCGCATCTGCAGATCGCTTGCACCCGGTCGATGCTCGCGCTTTCGACGGCTGTGCTCACAACGCCAGCTCGTTCGATGCCCGTACTGGTGTTCCGCCGCTCGATTTGAGCGCCGCCGTCCTTCTCTCAACCTGATTCATCATTCGCAGACCGCGCGCGTTGCCGCGTCTGCTTCATTTGGAGCCGGCTGGCGCTGCGAGCGCGGCCGGGTGAAGCCATGACCATCCAAGTCTCCGGCCTGAAGGCCGACAAGCGTCCCGCCGCGATCCGCGTCGTGATCCCATTCGTGACCCGCCATTGGCTGCAGCAGCCGCGCATGACGCTCGGCATCGCCGTGGCGCTGCTCGGCGCCACCGCCGCCGACCTGTTCATGCCGCTGTTCTCCGGCCAACTGGTCGATGCGCTGACCCTGGGTCCAGGCAATGCCGACGCGCGGCATAGCGCGCTCGTCTCGTTCGGCGCCATCGTCGCGCTTGGCTTCGCCTCGATCGTGCTGCGGCTGTCCGGGCTGCAGCTGATCGTGCCGTTCACATTGCGCATCATGTCGGACGTGGCGCGCGACGCCTTCGTGCGCGTGCAGCGTTTCTCGACCGACTGGCACGCCAACAGCTTCGCCGGCTCCACGGTGCGCAAGATCACCAGGGGCATGTGGGCGCTCGACCTCTACAACGACACCATACTGCTGGCCTTGCTGCCGTCCTTGTCGGTGCTGCTCGGCTCGATGGTGCTGCTCGGCCTGCATTGGGGTGCGCTGGGCGGGGTCATTGCGCTGGGCGCGGTGGTCTATGTGGCGATGACGGTCGCCTTCTCGACCCGCTACATCGCGCCTGCCGCCCGCATCTCCAATGCCTGGGACACCAAGGTCGGCGGCACCCTGGCGGATGCGCTGAGCTGCAATGCCGTGGTCAAGTCGTTCGGCGCCGAGGCGCGGGAGGACGGCCGGCTGATGCGCGTCGTCAGCCGCTGGCGGCGGCGCGTCAACCGCACCTGGCTGCGCTACAACACGACGGCTGCCGTGCAGCTCGGCGTGCTGTTGTGCCTGCGCTCCGCGGTGATCGGCGGCGCCGTGCTGCTGTGGATGGCGGGCAAGGCGTCGCCCGGCGACGTCACCTATGTGTTGACGAGCTACTACGTCATCCATGCTTACTTGCGTGACGTCGGCATGCACATCAACAACCTGCAGCGCGCGGTCAACGACATGGACGAACTGGTGGCGATCCATGGCGAGCCGATCGGCATCGTCGATGCCGCGGACGCCAGGCCCATCGCGGTGACCGGCGGGCACATCGTGTTCGACGCGGTGACATTCCTCTATGGCGGCCATCGTACCGCGCTCTACGACCGGCTGTCGGTGGACATCCGGCCGGGCGAGCGGATCGGCCTGGTCGGGCGCTCCGGCTCTGGCAAGACGACCTTCGTCAAGCTGGTGCAGCGGCTGTACGACGTCAGCGGCGGCCGGATCCTGATCGACGGGCATGACATCGCCCATGCCAAGCAGGATTCGCTGCGCAGCCAGATCGCGATCGTGCAGCAGGAGCCGATCCTGTTCCACCGCTCGCTGGCCGAGAACATCGCCTATGGCCGGCCCGGCGCCAGCGAGGCCGAGATCGAGCACGCGGCGCGGCTTGCGAACGCGCATGAGTTCATCACGCGCCTGCCGAAGGGCTACGGCACGCTGGTCGGCGAGCGCGGCGTCAAGCTGTCGGGCGGCGAGCGGCAGCGGGTGGCGCTGGCGCGGGCGTTCCTGGCGGATGCGCGGGTGCTGATCCTGGACGAGGCGACCTCGAGCCTCGATTCGGAGTCCGAGACGCTGATCCAGGAGGCGATGGAGCGGCTGATGAAGGGCAGGACCGCGATCGTGATCGCGCATCGTCTGGCGACGGTGCGCAGCCTCGACCGCATCCTGGTGTTCGACCGCGGCCGCATCGTCGAGCAGGGCAATCATGCCACGCTCGTCGGCAAGCCCGGCGGGCTCTATCGCAGCCTGTTCGAGCGCCAGGCCACCGAGTTCGGCCAGCTCTCGGCCGCGGGTTAGCAACAATGGTGAGGGGCCCGGTGCTGGTGCGCCGAGCCCCTCATGAACATATCAGCCGGCCTGTAAGCCGGGTTCTGTAGGGCACCGTGATGCTTGCGCATGACGATACGTGACGGCCATTCCTCTGGGATCGCGCTTGCGCGAGACCTCGGGCAACCTACCCGGACGGCGAGCCTGACATCGCTCCCGCGGACGTCATCGCAATTGCGATTGTCTCCGCGTGGCCGTCCCTATTCGGTTTTGCTCCCGGTGGGGTTTACCATGCCGGTTCCGTTGCCGGCCCCGCGGTGCGCTCTTACCGCACCTTTTCACCCTTACTCGCCTCCCTTTCGGGAGGAAGCGGTTCGTTCTCTGTGGCACTGTCCCTGGGGTCGCCCCCGCCGGACGTTATCCGGCACCGCATGTCGATGGAGCCCGGACTTTCCTCCCCGGCGGCCTTTCGGCACCTGCCGGAGCGGCCGTCCGGCCGACTGACGCGGCCTGAATGGAGCTTGCCGGCCAGTACGTCAAGCCACCGCCGCGCAGGAAAAATATTATCCTCGGGGTGTCGTTCCGTGTCCGAGCCGTTCGACTGGATGTCGGCAGTCCAGCCGAACAAGGGAGCAAGTCGATGCAATATCTGCTGATGATCTATTTGAACGAGGTCGAATACGCGAAGATGGAGAAGGAGGCCGAGGGCAAGATGCTGGCGGAATATCAAGCCTTCACGCAGTCGATCATCGCGAGCGGCAACTACAAGGGCGGCGACCGGCTGCAGCCGACGACGACGTCGACGACGGTGCGGGTGCGCGACGGCAAGATCCTGACCACGGATGGGCCGTTCGCCGAGACCCGCGAGCAGCTCGGCGGCTACTACATGATCGAGGCCAATAATCTGGACGAGGCGATCGGGATCGCAGCCCGCATTCCTGGCGCCAGGCTGGGGTCGATCGAGGTCCGGCCCGTCTGGCAGTACAATCATTGATGCCAGCGTGCGGCCGGCGCGAGTGTCAGCGATGACGCCTGAGGCGATCGACAAGGTGTTCCGCGACGAGGCCGGCCGCGCGCTCGCGACCTTGATCAGGCTCGTCGGTGACTTCGAACTGGCCGAGGACGCGTTGCAGGACGCGTTCGCGGCGGCGCTGCTCAATTGGCGAGGGGCAGGGGCCCCTGCCAATCCGCGCGCGTGGCTGGTCAATGTGGCGCGCAACAAGGTGATCGATCGGATCCGGCGCCAGCGCAACTTTCGCGCCAAGGAAGCCGAGATCGTCCATGCGATCGAGCGCGACGCCGTCAGCGACGAGGCCGCCGCGCCAAGCGATCTCGACGACGACATGCTGCGGCTGATCTTCACCTGTTGCCATCCGGCCTTCGCGCAGGAGGTCCAGGTGGCGCTCACGCTGCGCACGGTCTGCGGGCTGACCACGGCCGAAGTCGCACGCGCCTTCCTCACCAGCGAGGAGGCGATGGCGCAGCGCCTGCTGCGTGCCAAACAGAAGATCCGCCTCGCCGGCATTCCCTACGAGGTGCCCGGGCGCCACGCCCTGGAAGAGCGTCTGCGCGGCGTGCTGACCGTGATCTATCTGGTGTTCACGGAAGGCTACCTCGCGACCTCCGGACCGGAACTGATCCGCCACGATCTCGCGCGCGAGGCGATCCGGCTCGGCCGGCTCGTTCTTGGCCTGATGCCGGAGGCCCCCGACATCAAAGGCCTGCTCGCCTTGATGCTGCTCCACGATGCGCGCCGGGCCGGACGGACCGATGCGTCCGGAGACATCGTCCTGCTGGAGGAGCAGGACCGGTCGTTGTGGAACAGCGAGCAGATCGCCGAAGGCCTTGCCCTTGTCGAACAGGCGCTCGGTGTCAGGGGGCGGCCGCAGCCTTATACGGTCCAGGCCGCGATCGCTGCGCTCCATGCCCAGGCGCCGGGCTATCACGACACGGATTGGCGCCAGATCGTCGGCCTCTATGAGGTCCTGCTGCGGATTGCGCCGTCGCCGGTGATCGAACTCAATCACGCGGCCGCTGTCTCGATGGTTGACGGCCCCGCGCGGGCGCTCGCGCTGGTCGACTCGCTCGCCGCGCGGGGCGGCTTGCGACAATACGACCTGTTGCCGGCGGTGCGCGCGGACCTGTTGCGGCGGCTCGATCGGCGCGAGGAGGCCCGCGCAGCCTACCGCTCGGCGCGGGATTCGACGCAGCTGGAGCCGCTCAAGCGGCTCTATGCCCGCCGGCTCGTCGAACTCGATGCGGGCGCCTGATCACTCAGACGCGCGTCGTCGGTTCCTCTGCCGGCAAGCTCGTCAGCAGCGCATGCAGGGTCCACAGAGTCGAGCGGTCGGCGATGCCGTCGATCCGCTCGGGGCGGAAATGACGCTGGAACGCGGTGACCACATCCATGGTGATGCCGTCAAACTTGCCGGTGATCGGCACGCCATAGCCATATTTGGCGAGCGCCTTCTGCAGGCCCCTGACGTCATCGCCGATGCTGCCGAGCTTCAGCGTCTCGCCCTTGGTGATCGCCGCCGGCTGCACCCAATGGCCGACCCCCGAATTGGCCAGCGAGTGCCAAGGGAATTTCTCGCCCGGATCCTTCTTACGCGACGGCGCGACGTCGGAATGACCGAGAATGCGGTGCGCCGGGACGTTACGGCGGAGCATGATGCCCCGGCACAGCGCAATCACCGCCGCGATCTGTCGCGGCGGAAAGTCCGGATAGCCCCAATCATGGCCGCGATTGACGATCTCGACGCCGATCGAGCAGGAGTTGATGTCCTCGTCTCCGCCCCAGGACGAGAGACCGGCATGCCAGGCGCGCATCGCCTCCGGCACGCACTGCACGATTCGTCCGTCCTCCAGCACGATGTAATGCGCGGAGACCTCGCTGCCGGCGGTGCACAGCTTGGTGATCGCGCCCTCCACGTCCGGCATCCCGGTATAATGGAGGATGACCATGTCCGGCTGGCGGCCACCTTTGCGCTCACCGAAATTTGCGGAGGGGATGACGTCGGATGCAATCGACGAGTCCGGGGTGAAGAGCGGCAGCTCAGCACAGCCCTTGGGGATCGGCAGCGCGCGTGGACGATTCGATGCGGGCTTGTCGGTTGAATTCGGCATGACGCACTCGAAGCGGCTGGCGACGGCAAATGGCTCAAATCGAATATGGGCACGCACTACTCTTTTGCATCTCCCAACCGCAATCGAAATCGCATCTACCCGATTGCTGCAGAAACCTCATGCATTGCCAGAGGTCGCCCATGAGCTGGTCGCGTCCGAGGAGAAGTGCCTAATATCCGCCACAGACCATCAACGGTTTGTTAACGCTGAACGCCGTTACTGAGCGGTGAAGAACCAAGCCGACCTTCGGGACGGCCAGCCGCCACGATGCAAGGTCCTGCACGGCAGATCACGATGGAAAGCGGTTCCTGGTCCAGCCAGCCGCGTGATCGCCGCCGGGCCGAGGCCCGCTCCCCGGCACAGCTGCGTTGTGTCGGCGAAATCGACCGTCGCGGTGGATGGCTGACCAACCCGAGAGATGGCTTGGCGAGTTGAAGGGGCGCGAGGATCGAAGGCGCGATGGGCTCGCAGCCGACCAAAGCCAATCTGACCCAGCGGCATCCTCGCGGAGCGTCCGCGTGAGCAGGGCTGACCAGCGACACGTCCCGGTGCTCGGTCCGGAGGCGGTGGCCATGCTCGCTCCGCGCGAGGGCGGAACCTATATCGATGCGACCTTCGGCGCGGGCGGATACACGCGCTTGATTCTGCAGACCCCGGGAACGCGGGTGATCGGGATTGATCGCGACAGCACGGCGATCGCCGGCGGCGCCGCGCTCGTCGCGGAGGCCGGCGCTCGCCTCACGCTGGTCGAGAAGCGCTTCTCCGCGATCGCGGACATCTGTGCATCGCTTGGATTGTCCCAAGTTGACGGCATTGTGATGGATGTCGGCGTCTCGTCGATGCAGCTCGATTCCGCCGCGCGTGGCTTCTCCTTCCGGTTCGATGGCCCGCTCGACATGCGGATGGGGGAGGCCGGACCGACCGCTGCTGACGTCGTGGCACTGGCCTCCGAGCGTGATCTGGCCGACGTTATCTATATCTTCGGCGAAGAGCGCCACTCGCGTGCTGTCGCTCGCGCCATCGTCGCAGCGCGCAAGGAGCAGCCGATCACGACGACGCGGCAGCTCGCCGACATCGTCGCGCGCGTGGTGAGATCGAAGCCAGGCGATATTCATCCGGCGACGCGGACGTTCCAGGCCCTGCGCATTCTCGTCAATGAAGAGCTCGAGGAATTGGAGCAGGCATTGTCGGCGGCCGAGCAGGTGTTGGCGCCGGGCGGGCGGCTGGCTGTCGTCTCGTTCCATTCGCTCGAGGATCGGATCGTCAAGACCTTCCTGGCGGAACGGAGCAAGACCGGTGGCGGCTCGCGCCATCTGCCCGAGATCGCCCAGGAGACTCCGACCTTCCAACTGCTCAACCGCAAGCCGGCCGTGGCCGATGAGAGCGAAATCGAGTCCAATCCGCGCGCACGCTCGGCCAAGCTGCGCGGGGCTGAGCGCACCGCAGCGCCGGCCCGCCACCCGCCCGCATCGTCATCTTGGCCGCGCTTGGCCGACGTCCTGCGAGGAGGGTGACGCATGCGCCTCCTCCATCTGGTCGTGATCTGCTCGCTGATCTTCGCCGCCGCCTATGTCTATCGCATCAAGATGGAATCCACCGCGCGTGTCGAGCGCGTGCTGCAACTGCGGGCCGAGATCCGCGAGCAGCGCGAGGCCATCGCGATCCTGCGCTCGGAATGGGCCAAGCTCGATGCTCCCCTGAGGCTGCAAGGATTGGTCGAACGCCACTTGCCGTTGAAGCCGCTCAACGCCACGCAATATGACAGCCTCAAAAACCTGCCGGAGCGGCCGCCCCGGTTCGCCCGCTCCGACAATCCCGATCCGATCGGATCAATGATCGATACGATCGACGCGATCAACGATGAGCCCCCTGTGACCGGGTCGGTGCGTCCTCCGGAGGATCAGCAATGACCGATCAGCTTCGGCCTCACGTCAAGCCGCAGGAGCCCTGGCGGCAGCGATTGATCCGCACGTTGCTGTATGGGCGCGATGTCGATCGCACCGCCAAGGCGCGTGCGCGCATTGGTCTCGCGATCATCGCCTTTGCCGCCGTCTATGCGATCATCGGCGGTCGGCTGGTGATGTTCGCGGTCGGCGCCGATGGTCCGACCGCGCGGCGGGCCGCGCAGCAGGACGCCATCGCCACCGCGCGGCCCGATATCGTCGATCGCAACGGAGCCGTGCTCGCCACCGACGTGAAGACGCCGAGCCTGTTCGCCGAGCCGCGCCGCCTCATCGACAAGGACGAGGCGATCGAGCTTCTGACTGCGACGTTGCCGGACCTCGATACAAGCGAGGTGCGCGAGCGCTTGATGTCACGCAAGGGCTTCGTCTGGCTGAAGCGCGAGATGTCGCCGAAGCAGCAGCAGGACATTCATCGCCTTGGTCTGCCGGGCGTCGGCTTCCTGCGCGAGAACAAGCGCGTCTATCCGACCGGCAACGAGGTTGCGCATCTGATCGGCCTGGTGAACATCGACAACCAGGGCATCGCCGGTATGGAGAAGTGGCTCGACAATCAGGGCCTCGCCGACCTGCACCGCGCCGGCTTTGCCACCGATCGGCTGCAACGCCCGATCGAACTGTCGGTCGATCTGCGCGTCGAGCATGCGCTGCGTGACGAACTGCTCAAAGCCAAGGAGAAGTTCAAGACCAAGGCGGCTTCCGGCCTCGTCGTCAATGTCAGGACCGGCGAAATCGTTGCCATGGTGTCGCTGCCGGATTTTGATCCGAACAGCCCGAAGGAAGCGCATGATCCAGATCGCATCAACCGCTTGACCACAGGCGTGTATGAGATGGGATCGACCTTCAAGGCGTTCACCCTGGCGATGGCGCTCGACACGGGCAAATATGATCTCAATTCGCTGTGGGATGCACGCGGGCCGCTGCATTACGGCAAGTTCGCGATCCATGACGATGAGCCCAAGGGCCGCTTTCTCAGCATGAAGGAAGTGTTCTACTTTTCGTCCAATGTCGGTGCTGCCAGGATCGCGTTGACGCAGGGCGTGGAGGCGCACAAGGCGTTCCTGCGCAAGATGGGACAGTTCGACCGGCTGCGCACCGAACTGCCGGAGAGTGCCTCGCCGATCCTGCCCAAGCGCTGGGCCGAGTTGAACACGGTCACGATCGCGTTCGGGCACGGCATGGCGGTGGCGCCGTTGCAGGGCGTGATGGGCGTCAGCGCGCTGGTCAATGGCGGCCTCTTGATCCCGCCGACCTTCATGAAGCGCACGGAAGAGGAGGCGATGGCGCTGGCCAAGCGCGTCATCAAGCCGGAAACCTCCGAGAAGATGCGCTATCTGATGCGCCTCAATGCCGAGGTCGGCACCGCGCGCAAGGCCGACGTCAAGGGCTATTATATCGGCGGCAAGACCGGCACGGCCGAAAAGGTGATCAATGGTCGCTACGCCAAAAAGAAGGTGCTGACCCTCTTCACCGCTGTGATCCCGGCGGACAAGCCGCGCTACCAGCTTCTGATCATGCTGGACGAGCCCCAGCCGCTCAAGGAAACCTACGGCTTCATCACCTCCGGCTGGAACGCGGTGCCGACCGCCGGCAACGTGATCGCCCGGATCGGGCCGCTGCTCGGCATCGAGCCCCGTTTCGACCTGCCGCCGTCCGACCGCCAAATTCTTGCGGCATCGCGGCTGACACAGTAAGCCGTCGTCGAATTGCTGGCTTTACGCCGCCGCCCGCAGGGGGCGGGGCGGAACTGGTGCGGGACCAGGATGAAACTCCACGATCTTCTCGGCGATGCGGCTGGGCGCGACCCGGAGATCGCCGCCGTCGACGTCTCCGGCTTGGCCGTCGACAGCCGCGCGGTGCGTCCCGGCGATCTGTTCTTCGCGCTTTCTGGAACGAAGACCGACGGTGCCCGCTTCATCGCTGCGGCCATTGCGGCCGGCGCGGTCGCCGTGGCCGGCGGATCTCCCCCTCGCACGGCGCTGTCGGTGCCTTATGTTGAGCTGCCCAACCCGCGGCTGGCGCTGGCGCTGGCCGCGGCGCGGTTCTATCCGCGCCAGCCGGCGACGATCGCCGCCGTGACCGGGACTAGCGGCAAGACCTCGGTCGCGGCCTTCACGCGGCAGATCTGGCAGAAGCTCGGTCACAGCTCGGCCAGCATCGGCACGGTCGGCCTGGTGTCGGACAAGCGCACCGTCTACGGCTCGCTGACCACGCCCGATCCGATCGCGCTGCACCGGCAGATCGATGAGATCACGCAGGACGGCGTCACCCATCTGGCCTTCGAGGCGTCGTCGCATGGGCTCGACCAATATCGCCTCGACGGCGTGCGGGTCTCGGCCGGCGGGTTCACCAATCTGTCGCGCGATCACATGGACTATCACCCCGACCTCGCGCACTATCTCAACGCCAAGCTGAGGCTGTTCCGCGATCTCGTGCCGCCCGGCGGTGCTGCGGTGATCTCGGCCGATCATGACTGCTCGGCGGATGTCATCGCCGCGGCACAAGCGCGCTGTCTTCGCCTGATGACCGTGGGCACGCATGGCGATGGCGCGGGGGCGGGCATCCGGCTCGTCGCCGCAGCCATCGATGGCTTCGCCCAGCAGCTCCAGCTCCAGCATTGCGGTCGCATGTACACGATCCGCCTGCCGCTGGTCGGCGCGTTCCAGGTCGAAAATGCGCTGGTCGCCGCTGGCCTTGCCATCGGCACCGGCAGCGATCCGCAGGCCGTGTTCGAGGCGTTGGAGACGCTCGAAGGCGCCAAGGGCCGGCTCGAACTGGTCGGCGAGCACAATGGCGCGCCCATCTTCATCGACTACGCGCACAAGCCGGATGCGCTGGCCAAGGCGTTGCAGGCGCTGCGGCCCTATGCCGCGCGAAAGCTCGTTGTCGTGTTTGGCGCCGGCGGCGACCGTGATACCGGCAAGCGGCCTTTGATGGGCGCCATCGCTGCCGCCGAGGCCGATCGCGTGATCGTCACCGACGACAATCCGCGCAGCGAGGATCCGGCAGCGATCCGGGCCGCGATCTTGGCTGCCGCGCCCGGTGCGCGCGAGATCGGCGACCGCGCCGAGGCGATCAAGGTCGCGATCGGCGAAATGCAGCCCGGCGACGCCCTCGTGATTGCCGGCAAGGGGCATGAGACCGGGCAGATCATCGGCAGCACCACTCTGCATTTCAGCGATCATGAAGCGGTCGCGGACGCATTGGCAGCGAGGGCATCATGACGAAGGCGCTGTGGACGGTGGCCGAGGTGGCGCGCGCGCTCGGTCTTGCCGGCGATTATCCGGAGACGTCGATCGACCTCGTGACGCAGGACAGCCGCGCGGTGAAGCCCGGCAGCCTGTTCGTTGCGCTGAGCGGCACGCCGAGCGGGGGGTTCATCTCGAGCTTCGCCTCCAGCCGCGACGGCTGGGAATTTGCGGCCAATGCCGAGCAGGCCGGTGCGGTCGCGATGATCGTTCCGCACCGAATCGATGGCATCATCGTTCCGCAATTGGTGGTGCCGGATACATTGATCGACGGATTGTGGGCGCTCGCGCGCGCGGCGCGGGCCCGCTTTCACGGTCCGGTCATCGGCCTCACTGGCAGCGCCGGCAAGACATCGACCAAGGAGTTCATCGCCGCCTATCCCGGAGCATCCGCCAGCCCGTCGAGTTTCAACAATTTCTGGGGGGTACCGTTGACGCTGTGCAATGCCGATCCGAGCGCCTCGGTGTGGGTGGTCGAGATGGGCATGAACCAGCAAGGCGAAATTGCGCGGCTGACCGAGCTGTCGCAGCCGACGGTGGCGCTGGTCGTCAACGTGCAGCCGGTGCATCTGGAGAAACTCGGCAGCCTGGAGGCGATCCGCAAGGAGAAGGTCTCGATCGCGCGTGGGTTGCCGGCGGACGGCATCCTGGTGCTGCCGGTTGATCTTGCCGCGCCCGAATGGCCCGGCAGGGTGCTGCGATTCGGCGCTGGCGCCGACGTTCATGCCATGTCGCATGTTCCTGCCGGCGAGAGCTGGGACGTCACGGCTGACATTGCCGGCCGTCATCTGGCGTTCTCGCTGACCCCGGGGGCACCGCATCGCCTGCATAACGCCTTGGCGGCGCTCGCCTCCGTCGCCGCGGCCGGGCTTGATCCGGTGCTGCTGGCGCGCGAACTGGGCGAGGTCGGTATCATGACCGGGCGGGGCGTCGAGCAGCGCATCGGCGAGATCGTTCTGATCGATGACAGCTTCAACGGCAACCCCGCGAGCATGGCGGCGGCGCTCGACAGTCTGCAGGCGCGGCCGGTGCGCGGGCGGCGGATCGCCGTGATCGGCGACATGCTGGAGCTGGGGGAGGAGGCGCCAGCCTATCATGCCGACATGGCCGGGCATGTCACTGGGATCGACGGGGTGTACTGCGTCGGTCCGCTGATGCGTCATCTGTTCCAGAAGCTGCCGCCGGAGAAGCGACTCGGCTGGCACGAGGACCCGGCGACCCTGGACGCCAGCCAGGTGGCCGCGCTGCTTGCACCGGGCGACGTCGTCGTCATCAAGGGCAGCAAGAAGATCTTCTGGGTGAACAAGTTCGTGCAGAAGCTCGCGGCTGCGCTGCAGGGCTCGAATTGAAATCGGGCGATATCGCGGCGCGGTGGAACAAAATCTGGCTATCGGTCGCGGGGCAGCCATGCCGGAGGGATCATCCCCTCGCAGGCAACGATTCGCACCCGGCTCCGATCGTGGTTAAAAGAGGCTGGATCGGATTCGCGCCCGCGAATCCATTGAGATCACGTGGCTCGATCTCGGCGAAGCGGCATAGGCGGGTTGGATGTTCTACTGGTTGATCGAGCTGACGAATACGTTTCCGAGCCTGGCGATGTTTCGCGGCCTGCTCAACGTGTTCCGCTATATCACGTTCCGCACCGGCGGGGCCGTGGTGACCGGCGCGTTGTTCGTGTTCCTGTTCGGCCCCTGGATCATCGATCATCTGCGCTTGCGCCAGGGCAAGGGACAGCCGATCCGCGCCGACGGCCCGCAATCGCATATCATCAGCAAGAAGGGCACGCCGACGATGGGCGGCCTGATGATCCTGTCGGGCCTCGTCGTCTCGACCGTGCTGTGGGCCAATCCGCTCAATCCTTACGTCTGGATCGTGCTGGCGGTGACGCTCGGCTTCGGCTTCGTTGGCTTCTATGACGACTACCTGAAGGTCACCAAGCAGTCCCATTCGGGCTTTGCCGGGCGTGCGCGGATCCTGATCGAGGCCGGCATCGCACTGGTCGCCTGCTATGCGCTGGTCCGGCTCGGGCGCGACCCGTCCTCGACCGGCCTTGCGATTCCCTTCTTCAAGGATCTCGTGATCAAGTTCGGCTGGATGTACGTCATCTTCGGCGCCTTCGTCATCGTCGGCGCCGGCAACGCGGTGAACCTCACCGATGGGCTCGATGGCCTCGCGATCGTTCCGGTGATGATCGCCTCGGCGAGCTTCGGCCTGATCGCCTACCTGGCCGGCAACGCCGTGTTCTCGGATTATCTCCAGATCCACTATGTGGCGGGCACCGGCGAGCTCGCCGTGCTGTGCGGCGCGGTGCTCGGGGCCGGGCTCGGCTTCCTCTGGTTCAACGCTCCGCCGGCCTCGATCTTCATGGGCGACACCGGCTCGCTGGCGCTTGGCGGCATGCTCGGCTCGATCGCCGTGGCGGTGAAGCACGAGATCGTGCTGGCGGTGATCGGCGGACTGTTCGTGCTCGAAGCCGTGTCGGTGATCGTACAGGTGGCCTCGTTCAAGCTGACCGGCAAGCGCATCTTCAAGATGGCGCCGATCCATCATCATTTCGAACAACTCGGCTGGACCGAGCCGCAGATCGTGATCCGCTTCTGGATCATCTCCGTGATGCTGGCGCTGGTCGGCCTGTCGACCCTGAAGCTGCGCTGACATGATCCCCGTCACCTCATTCGCCGGAAAGACCGTCGCCGTGTTCGGCCTTGGCGGGTCCGGGCTCGCCAGTTGCCACGCACTCCGCGCGGGCGGTGCGGACGTCGTGGCCGGCGACGATGGCGCCGAGCGGCTGGCCGAAGCGGCCAAAGCCGGTTTCGTTACCGCGGATCTGCGCACCGTGTCCTGGGCAGATTTCGCAGCGCTGGTGCTGGCGCCCGGCGTGCCGCTGACCCATCCGGTGCCGCATTGGAGCGTGCTCAAGGCGCGCGAGGCCGGCATCGAGGTGATCGGCGACATCGAGCTGTTCTGCCGCGAGCGCAGGCGGCACGCGCCGGATGCGCCATTCGTCGCCATCACCGGCACCAACGGCAAATCGACCACGACGGCGTTGATCGCGCATCTGATGCAGACCGCCGGCTACGACACCCAGCTGGGCGGCAATATCGGCACCGCGATCCTGTCGCTGGAGCCACCGCGGATGGGCCGCGTCCACGTCATCGAGATGTCATCCTATCAGATCGACCTGACGCCGTCGCTCGATCCCACCGTCGGCATCCTGCTCAATGTCAGCGAGGATCACATCGACCGCCACGGCACGATCGAGAACTACGCTGCGGTCAAGGAGCGCCTGGTGGCCGGCGTCAAGCCGGAGGGGACCGCGATCGTCGGCGTGGACGACGGCTTTTCGCGCGCGATCGCCGATCGGCTCGACCAGGCCGGCAAGCGGGGTGGTGCGCGTCTCGGTGAAGAACCCGCTGGCTGACGGTCTCTATGTCGAGCACGAGACCATCCTGCGCAACGCGGGTGGCGCGCGCAGCGAGGTCGCGCGGCTCGGCGGCATCGGCTCGCTGCGCGGCCAGCACAATGCGCAGAACGCCGCCTGCGCCGCCGCTGCCGCGCTCGCGATCGGCGTGAAGGAGGATGTACTGCAGCAGGGGCTGCGCAGCTTCCCCGGGCTGGCGCATCGCATGGAGCAGGTCGGCCGCCGCGGCCATGTCCTGTTTGTCAACGACTCCAAGGGCACCAACGCGGATGCGACGGCGCACGCGCTGTCGTCCTTCGCCGACATCTTCTGGATCGCCGGCGGCAAGCCCAAGGCAGGTGGCATCACCAGCCTCGAAGGTTTCTTTCCGCGCATCCGCAAGGCCTATCTGATCGGCGAGGCCGCAGCGGAGTTCGCCGGCACGCTCGGCAACAAGGTCGCGCACGCGATGTCCGGCACGCTCGAGGTCGCGGTGGCGCAGGCCGCTGCCGATGCGGAAGCTTCCGGGCTGACGGACGCCGTGGTCCTGCTGTCGCCGGCCTGCGCCTCGTTCGACCAATTCCGCAATTTCGAGGTCCGCGGCACCCGCTTCCGCGACCTGGTCCAGGCGCTGCCGGGTGTGGAGCGGGTGGTCTAGCTCGCCATCGTCGACCACACGCTTGTTTCACCCGCGAAGGCAGGTGGCCAAGGATGCCGAGGTCCACGTCGTTCATCGTGACGCTACGGCACACACCGCTGTCGCAGCGGAGAGGTCCTTAAGCCTTCGATAACCATCCTGGGCGCCAATGGGTTGATTCCCTAAGTCTCAGGTGAACGTCCGATGCTCTCCCGTGAAGAACGCAATCCGCTGTCCGATTGGTGGTGGACGGTCGACAAGCCGCTGCTCGGCGCGATCCTGGCGCTGATGCTGTGCGGGGTGATCCTGTCGCTGGCGGCGAGCCCGCCGGTCGCGACGCGCATCGGGCTCGACGCGTTCCACTTCTTCAACCGCCACGTCCTGTTCCTGCTGCCGTCCTTCATCGTGCTGATCGGCGTGTCCTTCCTGTCGCCGCGGCAGATCCGGCGCAGCGCGCTGGTGGTGTTTGCGATCGCCATCGTGCTGATCGTGCTGACGCTCGCCATCGGCCCGGAGGTGAAGGGCTCGCGGCGCTGGATCACGCTGGTCGGCGTCAACATCCAGGCATCGGAAGCGGCCAAGCCGGCCTTCGTCGTCGTCGCCGCCTGGCTGTTCTCGGAATCGGCGCGGCGGCCGGACATGCCGGCCACCACGATGGCGTTGGTGCTGCTCTTGATGCTGGTGTCGCTCCTGGTGATGGAGCCGGATTTCGGCCAGACCATGCTGATCCTGATGGTCTGGGGCTCGCTGTTCTTCATCGCCGGCATGCGCATGATCTGGGTCGCCGGCCTCGCCGGCGCCGCGGCCGCTGGCCTGTTCGGCGCCTATCTGCTGGTCCCGCACGTCGCCGGCCGCATCAAGCGGTTCATGAATCCGGCGTCCGGCGACACCTTCCAGGTCGACACGGCGATGGAGGCATTCTCCAATGGCGGCTGGTTCGGCCTCGGGCCGGGCGAGGGCATCGCCAAGCGCAGCCTGCCGGACAGCCACACCGATTTCGTGTTCGCGGTCGCGGCCGAGGAGTTCGGCATCATCCTGTGCCTGGCTTTGGTTGCATTGTTCGGCTTCATCGTGATCCGCACCTTGTCGCGCGCCTATGCCAGCGAGGACGGCTTCTCGCGCTTTGCGGCGTCGGGCCTCGCGATCCTGTTCGGCATCCAGGCGGCGATCAACATCTCGGTCAACCTGCAGCTGATCCCGGCCAAGGGCATGACCTTGCCCTTCATCTCCTATGGCGGCTCCTCGATCGTGTCGCTCGCCTACGGCGTCGGCATGATGCTGGCGTTGACGCGGCAGCGGCCGCGGATCGAAGCCGAGGCCACCGACGCCGCGGGGACGCTGCGCAATTATGCGTAGGCCGGCTCGCTCGCAATGACGACATATTGGCTGTAAACAAGCGCGCATGACCTCTTCTGCGCCCCTCATTCTGCTGGCCGCCGGTGGCACCGGTGGTCATCTGTTTCCGGCCGAAGCGCTCGGCGTCGAGCTGATCAAGCGCGGCTATCGCGTCCGTCTCGTCACCGATGCGCGCGCGCTGCGCTACAGCGGCCTGTTCACCAAGGATATGATCGACGTGGTGCCGAGCGAGACGGTGCGCAGCCGTTCGCCGGTGGCGCTCGCACGCACGGCGCTGCTGCTCGGCACCGGCACCCTTGCGGCCTTCAACCTGATGCGGCGCCTGAAGCCCGCAGCCGTGATCGGCTTCGGCGGCTATCCGACGGTGCCGCCGCTGCTGGCGGCGCGGCTCGCGGGCGTGCCCAGCCTGATCCATGATGCCAATGCCGTGCTCGGCCGTGCCAACCGTTTCCTGTCGGCCCATGTGAAGGCGATCGCCACCTCGCTGCCGGGCGTGCTCGACCGCGATCCGGCGCTTGCCGGTAAGACCACCACCGTCGGCACGCCGATGCGTCCTGCCATTCTCGAAGCGGCCGCGGTGCCCTATGCCGCGCCTGAGAGCGCAGGCCCGCTGCGGCTGCTCGTGGTCGGCGGCAGCCAGGGCGCCCGCATCATGAGCGACGTCGTGCCCGGCGCGATCGAGCGGCTCGAGCCGACGCTCTGGAGCCGGCTGGTGCTGACCCAGCAGGTCCGCCAGGAGGACATGGCGCGGGTTCGCGCGGTGTACGAGCGGCTCAAGATCAATGCCGAGCTGCAGCCGTTCTTCACCGATTTGCCGGCCCGTCTCGCCGCCAACCATCTCGTGATCTCGCGCTCCGGCGCGGGCACGGTGGCGGAACTCGCCGCGATCGGCCGGCCCTCGATCCTGGTGCCGCTGCCCGGCGCCATCGACCAGGATCAGTACGCCAATGCCGGCGTGCTGTCGGACGCGAATGCCGCGATCCGGATCGTGCAGAGCGACTTCACGTCGGATCGGCTGGCCTCGGAGATCTCGGCGCTCGCGGCCGAGCCGTCGCGCCTGGCGGCGATGGCGCAGGCTGCCCGCGCCGCCGGGCGGCTCGATGCCGCCGAGCGTCTGGCCGATCTCGTGGTCAGGACGGCGGCGCTCTGATCGGTCGGGTGCGGTCCCATGACGAACCGGAGCGCTGACGCGCGCGCCATCGCGGGGGACGATCATCCGATGCGTTTGCGTGACCATCCATCCTTCGCGCCCGTGTTCGTCGGATTCTGCGACCAGCTGATTGCGCCGCTGCGTGGTCAGCGCCTGATGATCAAGCTGTTCGGTCAGCGCGCCCCGACGGAAATCGTGGCGCACATCGTGATGATGCATATGTCGGCGCGCCAGCCGGTCGAGCGCCCGACCCTGACCCGTTTGCAGACGCGGCTGCCGGGGCCGCGGCAGACCGCGGCCTTCGTCGCGGTGCTGCGGGGTCTGTCGCTGGTCACGATCGAGCGCGAGCCCGGGGACGGCCGGATCCGTTATCTCGTGCCAGGACCCGTCATCCTCGAAGGTCTGCGAGGTTGGCTTGCCCTGCATCTGGATTGTCATGCGCGACTGACTGAGGCCGGCGGATTGAGCGTTCGACTGCGGGACGACCAGAGCTTCTACGCCGAGACGATCCGGCAATGCGCGACCTGGCTCTGCCGCGACAACCGGCCGCTGACGGGATTTCCGGATCTGGCCTGGACCGACGAGCACGATAGCGGCATCCACCTGGCGCTGACGCTCGTCGCCCGGTCCGCCGCCGGGCGCCACGTCGTCGACGTGTCCACGGCAGAGCTTGCGACGATGCTCGGCGTCTCGCGCTCCCATATCCGCAATCTGCTGGCGGCGATGGAAGAGCGCCGGCTGCTGCGCTTCGACGACGGACGCCGGCGCCTGACGCTGATGCCGGGTTTCGTGGCGTCCGTTGAGGCTTGGTTCTGTCACCAGGTGACCTGGCTCGCTGCTGCAGCCGCGCGTGCCGATCGCGCGCTGCAGCCGGTGTGACCCGTCAGATCATCGTGACCCGGCCGGAGCCGATGTCATAGATGCCGCCGACGATCTTCACCTTGCCCTCGGCGACCATGCGGCCGACGATCGGCTTGGCGGTCGACAGGCGCCGGACATTGCTGCGCACGTTCTCCGCCGTGGCCTCGGCCAGCAGGTCCTGCGGCTTCTTCGCGATCGCAGCCTCCACGCCGGGCTTCAGCGCATCGATCAGGGTCGGAAGGTGGCCGGGCAGCTTGGTGCCGTCCTTGAGGACCTTGATGGTGGCATCGATGGCGCCGCAGCCGCTGTGGCCGAGCACCAGCACGAGCGGCGTCCCCAGGAACTTGACGCCATATTCGAGGCTGGCGAGACCGTCGTCATTGACGAAATTGCCGGCGACCCGGACCACGAACAGCTCGCCCGGCGCCTGATCGAACACCAGCTCCGGCGCCACCCGGGAATCGGCGCAGCTCACGATCGCTGCGATCGGATACTGGGCCGCGGCGCGCGCCGCACGGCCGGCCGAGAAATCCTTGTTGTCGAGATTGCCGGCGACGTAGCGGGCGTTGCCCTCGACGATGCGCTTCATCGCGTCGTCCGGAGAGATCGCATTCGGAGGGGGCACGACGCTGTCGCTCGCTCCCTTGGCGTCCTTCGCAAAGGCCGGCAGCGCGCCGACCGCCGCCGCGGCCAGGACGGCGCCACCGCCGAGCAGTCGCCGTCGGGACAAAGCGGGGGATCGGGTTTCACACAGCGAGCACATCGGCGGGATTCTCCATTGAATATTGACGGTGCGCCGGGACCGCCCGTGCGCCGCACCAGCCATGCCACGCGCATTGCCGCGGGGGACGCGCAAAAATTGCAGGTATCGGGCTCGGGGCGGCTCGTCTGCGATCGCGCTTAACGAATCCTGAAAGCTGCCGGGCGGTCCAAATCACTGCCGTCGGGCGGCTCAAAACCGGCCAAAATCGGGCGAACGGCTTGCGAAATCGCAATATTGAGGGCCCGAGCGGACTTGTCCCGGTCGGTCATGTCTTGCAAGAAGGGCTGATGATTCGCGGCTGCGCCCCTCCCGAGCGCGCCCGGAACCCTTGAGACGAGACGCCCATGAGACTGCCGCGCGAGATCGGACCCATCCACTTCGTCGGGATCGGCGGTATCGGCATGAGTGGCATCGCCGAGGTGCTGTGCAATCTCGGCTACACGGTGCAGGGCTCCGACGCCGCCGACAATGCCAATGTCGCGCGCCTGCGCGAGAAGGGCATTGCGGTCAGCGTCGGGCACAAGGCCGAGAACGTCGCGGGCGCCGATGTCGTCGTGGTGTCGACCGCGATCAAGCGTGACAATCCGGAGCTGATGGCGGCGCGCGCGCAGCGCATTCCCGTGGTCCGGCGGGCCGAGATGCTGGCCGAGCTGATGCGGCTGAAGAGCTGCGTCGCGATCGCCGGCACCCATGGCAAGACCACGACAACGTCGATGGTGGCGGCGCTGCTCGATGCTGGCGGGATCGATCCGACCGTGATCAATGGCGGCATCATCAATGCTTACGGCACCAATGCGCGGCTCGGCGCCGGCGACTGGATGGTCGTCGAGGCCGATGAGAGCGACGGCACCTTCCTGAAGCTGCCGGCGGATGTCGCCATCGTCACCAATGTCGATCCCGAGCATCTCGATCATTTCAAGACCTTCGACGCTGTGCAGGATGCGTTCCGCGCCTTCGTCGAGAACGTACCGTTCTACGGCTTCGCCGTGATGTGCATCGATCATCCGGTGGTGCAGGCGCTGGTCGGCAAGATCGAGGACCGTCGCATCATCACCTATGGCGTGAACCCGCAGGCCGATGTGCGGTTGGTCGATCTCTCGCCCGCCAATGGTGGCTCGCGCTTCAAGGTCGTGTTCCGCGACCGCAAGAGCGGCGTGACGCACGAGATCTCGGACATCACGCTGCCGATGCCGGGCCGGCACAATGCCTCGAACGCAACGGCGGCGATCGCCGTTGCGCATGAGCTCGGCATTTCGGACGAGGCGATCCGCAAGGCCATCGCCGGCTTCGGCGGCGTCAAGCGCCGCTTCACCCGCACCGGCGATTGGAACGGCGTCACCATCATCGACGATTATGGTCATCACCCGGTGGAGATCGCGGCCGTGCTGAAGGCGGCGCGTGAATCCACCAGCGGCAAGGTCATCGCCGTGGTGCAGCCGCATCGCTACACCCGTCTGCAGTCGCTGTTCGAGGAGTTCTGCACCTGCTTCAACGATGCGGACGCCGTCATCGTCGCCGACGTCTACCCGGCCGGCGAAGCGCCGATCCAAGGCATCGACCGCGATCACTTCGTGCTCGGCCTGCGCGCCCACGGCCATCGCAACGTGCTGCCGCTGCCCAAGGCCGCCGACCTCGCCGGCATCGTCAAGGATCTCGCCAAGCCGGGTGATCTCGTCGTGTGCCTCGGCGCCGGCAACATCACGCAATGGGCCTACGCGCTGCCGAACGAGCTGAAAGCGCTGGGGTAGGGTGGTGAGCTTCCCCGACATCACGCCCGACCTCAAAGCCGCGATGCCCGAGTTGCGCGGGCGGCTGCTCGCCAACGAGAGCCTCGCGCCGCTCACCTGGTTCCGCGTCGGCGGACCGGCGCAGGTGCTGTTCACGCCGGCCGACGCCGACGACCTCGCTTATTTTCTGAAGCACCTTCCAGATGAGCTGCCGGTCCATGTCATCGGTGTCGGCTCGAACATGATCGTGCGCGACGGCGGGGTGACGGGTGTCGTGATCCGGCTGGCGCCGCGGGCGTTCGGCGAGGTCAAGACCGAGGGCGACATCGTCACGGCCGGCACCGCGGCGCTGGACAAGCGGGTGGCCGAGGCCGCGGCATCAGCCAATCTCGCCGGTCTCGAATTCCTGTTCGGCATTCCCGGCACCATCGGCGGCGCGCTGCGCATGAATGCCGGGGCCAATGGCGGCGAGACCAAGGATATCCTGGTCGAGGCGGCCGCGGTCGACCGCCAGGGCGTGACGCACCACTTCACCAATGCCGACATGAAGTTCACCTATCGCGCGAGCGGTGCCGATCCGTCGCTGATCTTCACGGCGGCGCGCTTCCGCGGCAAGCCTTCGGATCCCGAAGCGATCCGGGTGCGCATGGCCGAGGTGCAGGCGCATCGCGAGACGGCGCAGCCGATCCGCGAGAAGACCGGTGGCTCCACCTTCAAGAACCCGCCGGGACATTCCGCCTGGAAGCTCGTCGATGGCGCGGGTTGCCGCGGGCTCAAGGTCGGCGGCGCGCAGGTCTCCGAGATGCATTGCAACTTCCTGATCAACACCGGCAACGCCACCGCCGATGACATCGAGACGCTCGGTGAGACCGTGCGTGAACGGGTCGAAGCGGCGTCGGGCATCGCGCTGCAGTGGGAGATCAAGCGGATCGGACTCAAGGCGAGGTAGCTTCGCCCGCCTCCTCAAACCCTTCCAGCGCAATTGCCGGCGCAGTTGCAGACCAGCCCGAGAAGACATTGATGCGCACCACGATTTTGTTCGGCGGCTCCAACAAGGAACGGCTTGTCTCGGTCGCCAGCGCGCAGGCTCTGCATGCGACGCTGCCCGATTCCGACCTCTGGTTCTGGGAGGCCGACGACACGGTGCATCAGGCGAGCGGCAAGGCGCTGGTCGCGCATGCCAGGCCGTTCGAGGAGCCATTCACGGCCGACGGCCCGCGGATCGGGACTCTCGCTGACGCGCTCGACCGTGCCAAGGCGGAGGATCGCGTGCTTGTGCTCGCTTTGCATGGCGGCCGGGCGGAGAATGGCGAGCTTCAAGTGATGTGTGAGATTCGCGGCGTGCCGTTTACGGGCTCGAGCTCGGCCGCCTCGCATCTCGCCTTCGACAAGGTCGCTGCAAAGCGCTTTGCCGTGCTCGGCGGCGTCACGGTGGCAGAAGGCGTATCGCTCGCTGATGCCGAGGCCGCACTGGCGCAGCATGGCCGGTTGATCGCCAAGCCCGTCAAGGACGGCTCCAGCTTCGGCCTGATCTTCGTCAACGCGAAGCAGGATCTCGTCGCGGTCCGGGCTGCCGCAGCGACGGAGGAGTATCTGATCGAGCCTTTCGTCACCGGCACGGAGGCGACCTGCGGCGTGCTCGAGCAGTCGGATGGATCGTTGATCGCCTTGCCGCCGATCGAGATCCTGCCGGCCGATGGCGCCTTCAACTATTTCGCCAAATATCTCGCGACCGCCACCAAGGAAATCTGCCCCGGCCGCTTCACGCCGGAGGTCACGGCCACGCTGCAGACCGAAGCCATCAAGGCGCATCGCGCGCTGTCATGCGGCGGCTATTCGCGCAGCGATTTCATCGTCTCGGCCAATGGCCCGGTTTATCTGGAGACCAATACGCTGCCGGGGCTCACCGCGGCCTCGCTATACCCGAAGGCGCTGGCCGCGCAGAACATCTCGTTCCGCGACTTCCTGCAGCAGCAGATCGATCTGGCGGAGCGCCGTGCGGGCCGGTAGCTCGTCCCGGCGGGGACCCCCGAAGGAACCCGGCCTGGCCGCCCCGCGGCGGTTCCTGTAGCCGGTAAAATGCTTAAGAATTCGAGACAACGTCCTCAAAGATCGAAGAAAAAAATCGCCTGACCGGACCGATTTTACTTTTTGTTTACCAGGACGTCCGAAGGTTAACGCTGGCGCCTCAGTGGTGCTCGGCTGCCTTGAGCTGTCGTGACGAAACGCATCGCCGTGGTCACCAGCGTCCGGGCGGGTCGAGGTCGAGCGGCGCGGGTCCGCGACGTATTTGCGGACACAACAGTTTGATGAGCTCGTGCAATGGATGGTGCAGGACGCCTCGCTCGATCGCAGAGGCCTCAAGCGAACCTGAAAGCCGCTGCCCTTGGCGCGGCGATCCTGCTGCGCGAGTATATCTCTGCCCGCCTTCCGCGCTTCCGCTTCCCCCGAGTCGGCAAACATGGCCGGGCATCTGGGGAGGGCGGCGCCAAGACGGCGCCGGCCGCGCTCGCGCCGGTGATTGATCGCGAGGCGCCGCCGCGCATCGTCGAACTGGTCGAACGTTATCTGCCGCATCGTCTCGGCACCGTGGCGACGGTCGGGCTGTTGTTCGGCAGCGTCTGGCTCGGCATCGTCAAGGGTGGCCACGCCCAGGACGTCAGCGCGGCCCTGTCCGATACCCGCAATGCGCTGGCCAACGCCGCGGGTTTCCGCATCACCGCGGTCGCGATCAATGGGCGCAAGCAGCTGACGCAGGACGAGGTGCTCGCCATCGGCGGCGTCACCGGCCGCTCCTCGCTGCTGTTCCTCGACGCCGCCGCAGTTCGCGACAAGCTCAAGGCCAATCCGTGGATCGCCGACGCGACGGTGCAGAAGTTCTTCCCCAACCAGCTGCAGATCGACATCGTCGAGCGCAAGGCGTTCGCGCTGTGGCAGCAGGACGGCCGGCTCTCGGTGATCGCCGATGATGGCGCCGTGCTCGAACCCTATGTGTCGCGCCGTTTCCTGACCCTCCCGCTCGTCGTCGGCAAGGGCGCCGAGAGCCGCGCGCGTGATTTCCTGGCGCTGCTCGCCCGCTACCCGCAGGTGCGCGCCGTCACCAAGGCGGCCATCTTCGTCGGCGAGCGGCGCTGGAACCTGCGCACCAAGGACGGGCTCGACATCCGCTTGCCCGAGAACGATGTCGGCAACGCGCTGGCGTCACTGAGCCGGCTCGATCAGGAGGACAAACTGTTCTCGCGCGACATCGTCGCGATCGACATGCGCCTGCCGGATCGTCTGACCGTGCAATTGTCCGACGACGCCGCCAAGGCGCGCGAGGATCTGTTCAAGGACAAAGCCAAGTCCAAGAAGAAGGCCGGTGACGCATGACCGGCTTTGATCGCCAGACGCCGAAAACGCGCCCGATGGCGCAGAAGCGAACCGCGCTCGTCGCCTCGCTCGACGTCGGCACCAGCAAGATCGCCTGCATGATCGCGCGTCTCAGGCCGGCGCCGCCGAGTGACGCGTTGCGCGGCCGCACCCATGCGGTCGAGCTGATCGGCTACAGCCAGATCCAGTCGCGCGGCGTCAAGGCCGGCGCCGTGGTCGATCCGGTCGCCTGCGAGCAGGCGGTGCGACAGGCCGTCGCGCTGGCCGAGCGGATGGCCAAGGTGCGGGTCGAGTCCGTGCTGCTGCCGGTCGCCGGCGGCCGCGTCATGGGGCATCTGATTGAGGCGACGTCGGACATTCGCGGCGGCGCCGTCACCCAGGCCGATGTCAGCCGGGTGACCTCCACCGGCATGCACCACGCCACCGGCGAGGGACGGGCGGTGCTGCATGCGCTCCCCGTCGGCTACACGCTCGACGGAGTGAAAGGCATTCGCGATCCCCGCGGCATGCTGGCGCGGCAGTTCGGCGTCGACATGAACGTCGTCACCGCCGATGCGACCGTGGCCAAGAATCTGATGCTCGTGGTCGAGCGCTGCCATCTCAATGTCGAGGCCATGGCGGCGAGCCCTTATGTTGCCGGGCTCTCGGTCCTCACCGACGACGAAGCCGATCTCGGCGCGGCGGTGGTGGAGATGGGGGCGGGCACCACGACGATCGCGACCTATTCGGGCGGGCGGTTCGTGCATGCGTCCGGATTTGCGCTCGGCGGGCATCACGTGACCATGGATCTTGCGCGAGGCCTGTCAGCGTGCATTGCAGATGCCGAGCGAATCAAGACGTTATATGGCACGGTGCTGACCGGCGGGTCCGACGCGCGTGAGTTGATGTCTGTTCCGACGGCCGGGGACAATGAGCGGGATGTTCCGCAAATCGTGTCCCGCGCCACCATCGCGAACATTGTCAGGCACCGCGCCGAGGAGATTTTTGAAATGGTCCGCGACCGGCTGAAGGATTCGCCCTTTGCGGCAGAACCCAAAGCGCGCGTCGTCCTCAGCGGAGGCGCCTCCCAGCTGACGGGTCTGGTCGAGCTTGCGACCCGGATCCTCGACCGCCCGGTGCGGGTCGGCCGTCCGCTCGGCTTCGGCCGCCTTCCCAACGAAGCCAAGAACGCCGCCTTCGCGGTGCCCACCGGGCTGCTCGTCTATCCGCAATACGCGCATCTCGAACATGTCGAACCGCGGCATACGCGGCAGGTCGGGACAGGAACCGACGGCTACTTCGGAAAGGTCGGACGATGGCTACGCGAGGGCTTCTGATGACCATTTTCAGCTCCATGCGATTTTCACCAACACCACCCGCGGCCGGCGGCCGGGGCGAACCCACGCGCGCGTGATCGAGAGGCAACCATGGCACTCACTATTACCCCTCCTGATATCCACGAGCTGAAGCCCCGGATCACCGTGTTCGGCGTTGGTGGCGCGGGCGGCAATGCCGTGAACAACATGATCACGGCCGGGTTGCAGGGCGTGGACTTCGTCGTCGCCAATACCGACGCGCAGGCGCTGACGATGTCGAAGGCGCAGCGCATCATCCAGATGGGCACCCAGGTGACCCAGGGGCTCGGTGCCGGTTCGCAGCCGGATGTCGGCGCCGCCGCCGCGCAGGAGGTGATCGACGAGATCCGCGATCATCTTTCGGGGGCGAACATGGTGTTCGTGACCGCCGGCATGGGCGGCGGCACCGGCACGGGTGCGGCCCCCGTCATCGCCAAGACCGCGCGCGAGATGAATATCCTCACGGTGGGCGTCGTCACCAAGCCGTTCCATTTCGAGGGCCAGCGCCGTATGCGCACGGCCGAGTCCGGCATCGCCGAGCTGCACAAGGTCGTCGACACGCTTCTGATTATTCCGAACCAGAACCTGTTCCGGGTGGCCAACGAGAAGACCACCTTCGCCGACGCCTTTGCGATGGCCGACCAGGTGCTCTATTCGGGCGTGGCCTGCATCACCGACCTGATGGTCAAGGAAGGCCTGATCAACCTGGACTTCGCCGACGTCCGCGCCGTCATGCGCGAGATGGGCAAGGCCATGATGGGCACCGGCGAGGCGTCGGGCGAGAAGCGCGCGCTGACCGCCGCGGAAGCCGCGATCGCCAACCCGCTGATCGACGATTCCTCGATGAAGGGCGCCCGCGGCCTGCTGATCTCGATCACCGGCGGCAAGGACCTGACGCTGTTCGAGGTCGATGAAGCCGCCACCCGCATCCGCGAGGAGGTCGACCAGGACGCCAACATCATCGTCGGCGCCACTTTCGACGAATCGCTCGACGGCCTGATCCGCGTCTCCGTGGTTGCCACCGGCATCGAGCAGGCGCAGTTCAACCGGAACGTCACGACTGCACAGCCGGCGGCGGCTGTCGCTCCGATTGCCGCCGCCCCGACCGCTCATGCGGGTCTTCCGGAAAGCCGCCTTGCCGACCTGACCGCGCGCCTGCGTGCCGACAATCAGCGTCTCGCCGAGCGCGCCGCCAAGCTGGAACAGCAGGCGTCGCAGGCCCCGGCCGTCGCGGGGCCCGCGCCGGTCGCCCCGGCGCCGCGTCCGGTGCCGAATGTTGAACGCGATACGCTGGCGGCGGTTGCCGCGGCCATGGCCAGCGAGCCTGCGCCCGCTGCGGCTCCGGTGCAGCCGGCCTCCTATGGTGACGTGACGGTGCGGCCGATCGCCCAGAAGCCGTCCTTGTTCCCGGAACCGGAGGCGCAGCGTGCCGCTCCGGTCGAACCAGCCGCCCCGCCGGAGACCTTCATCCCGCAGGCCGCCGAGCGCGTCCCGACCCGCGCGCCCCGGATGCCGAAGTTCGAGGATCTGCCGATGCCGGCCCAGGCCGAGATCCGGCAGGCCAGGGGCGACGAGGGTGAGGAGCATCCGCAGAAGACCCGGATGTCGCTGCTCCAGCGTCTCGCCAATGTCGGCCTCGGTCGTCGCGACGAGGAGAACGAGCCGCCGATCGCGTCCCGAACCGCGGGTCCGGCGATGCCGCAGATGCCCCCGCTGCCGGAACGAAAGCCGCAGCGGAACGTTGCCCAACAGATCGCGAGCCACGAATCGCCGGTCTCAGAATATGCCCGCCGTCCCGCTCCGCAGGGATTGGATCCCCATGGCCGTCCTGCGCCTGTGGCGCCGGCGCCACAGGGCGACGATCATTTGGACATCCCGGCCTTCCTGCGCCGGCAGGCAACGTGAGAATTGTTACAGCACCGACGGTGCCACACAGGCCCGGCTCGTGAGAGCCGGGCTTTTTGCTGCGCTCTCGGATCTCATTTGCAGCTACTCAACTAACTGATTTTAAATGATTAATTATCTTTTGGGTGTTTGGATGGGGGAACGGAGGGTTAAGGCGGCGTTCCAGTTTGGTTAAGGGTTGGCGCGAATACGGCAGAGATGGGGTAACAATCCGTAAAGAAGCGTGAGTTGGCGCTCTTTGGGGCCCTCGATAAGGTCTGCCGTGACTTGGGGATACCTGAAAGTGAGTCGGTTTCGCGAGGGGCGGCCGGCGGGACCTTCAGGTGGGGTCTTGGGCGATAGTCGATGAAATTCAGCCGGCAAACCACGCTTCGTTCGCAAGCCACCGTCACTGGTATCGGCGTACATTCCGGCACTCCCGTCAGCCTGACCCTCGGCCCCGCGCCGATCGACACCGGCATCGTGTTCGTCCGCACCGGCCTCGACGGATGCGACCGCGAGGTCAAGGCCGCCTTCAACTCCGTGACTGCCACCGAGCTTGCCACCGTTCTCGGTGACCGCAACGGTCCGCTCGTGTCGACCGCCGAGCATGTTCTGGCCGCACTGTGCGGCATGGGCATCGACAACGCCCTGATCGAGATCGACGGCCCCGAAGTTCCGATCATGGATGGCAGCGCTGCGCCGTTCGTGGCGGCGATCGACCAGGCCGGCATCCTCACCCAATCGGCGGCGCGCCGCTACATCCAGGTGCTCAAGCCGGTTCAGGTCGCGATCGGTCGCTCGGTCGGCGAGTTGCGTCCGAACAGCAGCGGTTTCCAGGTCGAGGTGGAGGTCGACTTCGCCAACGCCGTGATCGGCCGGCAAGCCTATCATTTCGAGCTCAGCCCGGAGCGCTTCCGTCGCGAGATCGCGCGGGCCCGGACGTTCGGCTTCATGAGTGACGTCGCCCGGCTCTGGAGCGCCGGTTACGCGCTCGGTTCCTCGTTCGAGAACTCGCTGGTGTTCGACGAAGAGCGCCTGCTCAATCCGGAAGGTCTGCGCTACGCCGATGAATGCGCGCGTCACAAGGTGCTCGACGCGATCGGCGATCTGGCGCTGGCCGGTCTGCCGATGCTCGGAACCTACCGCTCGGTTCGCGGCGGGCATAAGCTCAACCACGCGGTTCTGACCGCGCTGATGGCCGATCGCACCGCGTGGCGGGTGGTCGAAGGCGAGACGGTGCGTCGTCCGCGCGTTGCCGCAGAAGCGGTCGGCGGCATGGTTGGCGGCATGATCGCCCCGGCCTTCGGTCCGGATGTGTCCTAAGGTCTGACCGCACGTTCTCGACGACGGGATTCGGCGCAGCGAAGCTGCTGCGCCCAGCCCGCAGATCGCGTCACGCCAACTATTTTGTGACCGGCTGTGTCCGGGATGCGTCGGCACGTCGCATTCGGTTCGTCATCCGACTGTTTTCCAAAGGCTTTTTCCGCGCTAACCATGTTCGAATGCCGCCGTCCAGGTGTCGCCTTAATCCGGGCGAATTGCCTGCCTATGCGGTTGGTTGACGAAGGTTTTTCGATTAGAGAGGCCGGGGCGGCGTGATGCGCCCCAGGCAGGGATCATCCGTCCTTCGCGGTCATGAGACGGTGTTCATGGTACGCGGCGTAGATCAGATCACAGGCATCAGGTTCCAAAGAAGCATGTCGATACAGCGTCTCACGCGCGAAGTCCGTCATCCCGCAATGTCCGCCGGCCGCAGCCTGCGTCTGGCGGCATCGCTGGTCCTGCTCGCGCTGCCGCTGGCCGGGTGCGGCACCGGCGGGCTGTGGGACAAGTTCCTGGCCAAGGACGATACGTTCGTCGATGAGCCCGCGGACAAGCTCTACAATGAGGGCTTGTACCTCATGAACGAGAAGAAGGACGTCAAAGGCGCGACCAAGAAGTTCGAAGAGGTCGACCGGCAACATCCTTATTCCGACTGGGCGCGTAAATCGCTGCTGATGTCCGCCTATGCGTCCTATCAGGCCGGCGACTATGACGGCTGCATCGGCGCGGCCACCCGTTATGTCACGCTGCATCCGGGCAGCCCGGACGCCGCCTATGCGCAATACCTGATCGCCGCGTCGCATTACGACCAGATCCCGGATATCAGCCGCGACCAGGGCCGGACCGAGAAGGCGATCGCCGCGCTCGAAGAGGTGGTGCGCAAATATCCGAACTCCGAATACGCCACCAACGCCAAGGCGAAGATGGAGGGCGCCCGCGACCAGCTCGCCGGCAAGGAGATGGACGTCGGCCGCTACTACATGCAGAAGCGCGACTACACGGCGGCCATCAACCGCTTCAAGGCCGTCGTGACGCAGTATCAGACGACCCGCCACGTCGAAGAGGCGCTGTACCGGCTGACCGAGGCCTACATGACCATCGGCATCGTCGGCGAGGCCCAGACCGCCGCGGCCGTGCTTGGCCACAACTTCCCTGACAGTAAGTGGTACAAGGACGCCTATAACCTCGTGAAGTCCGGCGGCGTGGAACCCGAGGAGAACAAGGGCTCCTACATCTCCCGGGCCTTCAAGAAACTGGGTCTCGGCTGAGACGTACCCGACCGCGAGTCGTGGTCCTTGTTTGTTCTATTTTCTTGTTTTGTTCTCGTTTTGCTGCTAGCGTCGAGTCGTTCGCTCAGGGGCTTCCCGCCCCGTTACGAAGGACTTGAGCCTCCATGCTGGCGCGACTGTCGATCCGTGACATCGTCCTGATCGAACGACTCGATCTCGAATTTTCCAATGGGCTTGCGGTGCTGACCGGCGAGACCGGCGCCGGCAAGTCGATCCTGCTCGATGCCTTTGCGTTGGCCCTTGGCGGTCGCGGCGATGCCAGTCTGGTTCGCCATGGCGCCGGGCAGGGCCAGGTGACGGCCGTGTTCGAGATCGGCAAGGAGCATCCGGCTGCCAGGATCCTCGCCGCCAACGGCCTGGATGCCAATGGCGAGATGATCCTGCGCCGCGTCCAATATGGCGATGGCCGCACCCGTGCCTTCATCAACGATCAGTCGGTGAGCGTGCAGACGCTCAAGGCGATCGGCGCCACGCTGGTCGAGATCCACGGCCAGCATGATGAGCGTGCGCTGGTCGATGCCGCCACCCACCGCCGGCTCCTGGATGCCTTTGCGGGTCTGGAGAAGGACGTCGCTGCGGTCGAGGCGCTGTGGGTCGCGCGCCGGACCGCCGTCACGGCACTGGACCAGCATCGCGCGGGCATGGAACGGGCGGCCCGCGAGGCCGACTACCTGCGGCATGCCGCCGACGAGCTGAAGAAGCTGGCGCCGAGGGAGGGCGAGGAGACGCAGCTCGCCGCCCGCCGCACCGCGATGATGCAGGGCGAGAAGATCGCGGGCGATCTGCGTGACGCGCAGGATGCCGTGAGCGGCAACCAGTCGCCGATTGCAGCGCTCGCCGCCGCTGTGCGCAGGCTGGAACGGCGCGCGGTCAGTTCGCCCGCGCTGGTCGACCCGGCGGTGAAGGCGATGGATGCCGCGATCAACGCGCTGGAGGAGGCCGACCAGCATTTGACCGCAGCACTCGCGGCGACCGATTTCGATCCGCTGGAGCTCGAGCGCATCGAGGAGCGGCTGTTTGCGCTGCGGGCGGCCGCGCGCAAATATTCGACGCCGGTCGACGGGCTGGCGGCGCTGGCGGCCAAATATGCCGCCGATGTCGTCCTGATCGATGCCGGCGCAGAGCAGCTGAAGAAGCTGGAAGCTGCAGCCGCCGCGGCGGATGGGCGTTATGCTGCGGCCGCAGCCAAGCTGTCGGCGGCCCGCAGCAAGGCGGCGGAGAAGCTGAACCGCGCCGTCCATGCCGAACTCGCGCCGCTCAAGCTCGAACGCGCCAAGTTCATGACCCAGGTCGACAGCGACGCCGAGGCGCCGGGGCCGGAGGGCATCGACCGGGTCGAGTTCTGGGTGCAGACCAACCCCGGAACGCGGCCGGGCCCGATGATGAAGGTCGCCTCCGGGGGTGAGCTGTCGCGGTTCCTGCTGGCGCTCAAGGTGGTGCTGTCGGACCGCGGCTCGGCCCCGACCCTGGTGTTCGACGAGATCGATACCGGCGTGGGCGGTGCGGTCGCCGATGCGATCGGCGCCCGGTTGGCGCGGCTTGCCCATGGGGTCCAGGTCATGGCCGTCACCCATGCGCCGCAGGTCGCGGCGCGGGCCGACCAGCATCTCCTGATCTCCAAGGACGCGCTCGATCGCGGCAAGCGGGTCGTGACCCGGGTCAATACGCTGGCGACCCTGCACCGCCGCGAGGAGATCGCGCGCATGCTGGCGGGGGCCGAGGTCACCGCCGAGGCCCGCGCCGCAGCGGACCGGCTGCTGGAGGCGGCGGCGGCCTAGGTTGGAACGTCCCAACACGGGGCCGTCCCAAGAGACGGGGGCATACTCGACTGGGCGTCCTGGGCTGGGGCAGCCGGGTCGAACGGCTTTGGCACCCAGGCGCGCATTGTGTACACCGTCATGCCCGGGCGCCCCTCAGCATCAAGCTTGGCCCCGCCCGCAATGACCCAGCATAGTGCGCAGCATGCCGAAGACAGCAAAACCGAAGCAGCCCGTGGACGTCGCGGAACTCACCAAGGCGCAGGCCAAGGTGGAATGGAAACGGCTCGCTTTGGAGCTCGAGACCCATGATCGGCTCTATTACCAGGAGGACGCGCCCAAGATCTCGGACGCCGAATATGACGAGCTGCGCCGTCGCTTCAACGCCATCGAGACACGCTTTCCGGAGCTCGTGAGCAGCGAATCTCCGTCGCAGAAGGTTGGCGCCACGCCCTCGGGCCGCTTCAAGAAGGTCCGGCATGCGGTGCCGATGCTGTCGCTCGACAACGCCTTCGCCGATGAGGATGTGCGCGACTTCGTCGGCCGGATCGCGCGGTTCCTGAAGCTTGCCGATGATCGCATCGATTTCTCGGCCGAGCCGAAGATCGACGGCCTGTCGATGTCGCTGCGCTATGAGGGCGGCGAACTGGTCACCGCAGCGACCCGCGGCGACGGCGCGGAGGGGGAGGACGTCACCGCCAACATCCGTACGCTCAAGGACGTTCCGCAGAAGCTGCATGGCCGCAACTGGCCTGATGTCTGCGAGGTCCGCGGCGAGGTCTACATGACCAAGCAGGCCTTCCTCGCGCTCAATGAGCGCCAGAAGGAGGCCGGCGACACCATCTTCGCCAATCCGCGCAACTCCGCCGCCGGCTCGCTGCGCCAGAAGGACCCGACCATCACCGCCTCGCGGCCGCTCGGCTTCTTTGCCTATGCCTGGGGCGAGATCAGCGGCACGCCGCCGGCCGAGACGCAGACCGGCATGATCAAATGGTTCGAGCAGTGCGGCTTCACCACCAATCCGCTGACCAGGCTGTGCCACTCGGTCGAGGAACTCATCGCGTTTCACCGCTCGATCGAGGAGCAGCGCGCCGAGCTCGACTACGACATCGACGGCGTCGTCTACAAGGTCGACCGCATCGACTGGCAGGAGCGGCTCGGTTTCGTGTCGCGCACGCCGCGCTGGGCCATCGCGCATAAATTCCCGGCCGAGCGCGCCATGACGGTGCTCAAGGACATCGAGATCCAGGTCGGCCGGACCGGTTCGCTCACGCCGGTCGGCAAGCTGGAGCCGGTGGGAGTCGGCGGCGTCATCGTGCAGAACGTCACCTTGCACAACGAGGACTACATCAAGGGCATCGGCAACAAGGGCGAGGTGCTGCGCGAGGGGCGGGACATCCGGATCGGCGACACCGTCGTGATCCAGCGCGCCGGCGACGTCATTCCGCAGGTGGTGGACGTGGTCATCGACAAGCGCCCCGCCGAAGCAAAGCCATTTCATCTGCCTAAGACGTGCCCCTGTCCCTTGCACACCGACGTCGTCCGCGAGGAGACGGCTACCGGCGAGGAGGGCTCGCGCGCGCGCTGCACCGGTGAGTTCGCCTGCCCGTACCAGAAGATCGAGCACCTGAAGCTGTTCGCGTCGCGCCGCGCGTTCGATATCGATGGGCTCGGCGAGAAGCAGATCGCGTTTTTCTTCGAGCAAGGCTGGGTCAAGGAGCCCGCCGACATCTTCACCCTGCAGAAGCGCAACGCCAGCCTGAAGCTGGAGGAGATCGAGGGCTATGGCGAGACCTCGGTGCGCAACCTGTTCAACGCCATCGACGCGCGGCGCGAGATCGCGCTGGAGCGGTTCATCTATGCGCTCGGCATGCGCCATGTCGGCGAGACCACGGCACTGGCGCTGGCGCGCGGCTATGGCTCATGGGACGCCTTTCACGAGGCCTGCCTGAAGGTGGCCGCGGGCGATGAGGAGGCGATCGCCGAGATGGACGCGCTCGATCAGATCGGTGACACCGTGATCAAGAGCGTCACGGCCTACTTCGCCGAGGACCATAATCGCGGCATCGTCGAGCGGCTGACGCAGGAGGTGAAGATCCTCGATGCGGAGAGGCCGAAGCGCCATTCGCCGATCGCGACCAAAACGGTGGTGTTCACGGGCACGCTGGAAAAGATGACGCGCGACGAGGCCAAGGCCACCGCCGAGCGGCTCGGCGCCAAAGTGTCGGGCTCGGTCTCGAAGAAGACCGACTACGTCGTCGCCGGCCCCGGCGCGGGCTCCAAGCTGAAGGATGCGCAGAAGCATGGCGTGCAGGTGCTGACCGAGGACGAGTGGCTGCAGCTGATCGCGGAATAACCGATCGGCGATCAGAGCTACGATAGACACTGGTTGCGACACCCACCGCTGTCATCATCCGCGAAAGCGGATGATCCAGTACTCCAGAGGCGGTCGTTCTCGGCCCGATGGGCCTCGGAGTACTGGATGCCCCGCCTGCGCGGGGCATGACACCGATTTCTTGTCGCCCTGCGCGGGCCACCTCGCCAGCACGGCATTGGATCGAGCGCGCATCGCCATGGTTCGCTACCCTGAGGCCGCCGTCACATCACCCCGGCCTCATCCTCCTCGGCCCGTTCGATCAACTCCCTCGTCACCGTGACACTCGTGCGCGGCACCAGGAAGATCATGCTGCAGGCGCAGGCCAGGGAGAGCGCCAGGATCGCCGATGTCAGCGGCAGCGTGGTCGCGTAATGTCCGCCGAGATAGGCGCCGAGCTGCGACGTCAGCGCGCCCATGCCCATCTGCAGGAAGCCCATCGCTCCCGAGGCGGTGCCGGCGGCACCGGGGCGAACGCTGAGCGCGCCCGCGGCTGAGTTCGCCATGACCGCGGCATTGGCGAACATCAGCAGCATCTGGGTCCCGAACAAGACCGACGGCACCTGATTGAATCCGAACAGGCTCCACGTGAAGTTCAGCGCGGCGCCGGTGAGCTGCAGCCCCAGTCCGAACCAGATCAGCCGGTCGAGGGAATGGCGCGGCGCGTAGCGTACGCAGAACAGGTTGCCGACGAAATACGCAAAGCCCGTGGTCGCAAACCACGCGCCATATTCCGCCGAGGAGCGGCCCATCTGCACCTCGACGATATAGGGCCCGCCGCCGGCGAAGGCGAAGATGATCTGCGACGCCAGCACCTGGCACAGCGCGTAGCCGAGGAAGGCGCGGCTCTTGACGAGGGCCGCGACATCGCGCCGGAAGCTCGCCCCTTCGACGCGGGTCGGGCGTGTTTCCGGCAGTGCCATCGTCACGGCGATGGCGACGGCAACCGAGACGGCGGCGACGACGTAGAAGATCGCATGCCAGCCGAACGCGATCTCGATCAGGCCGCCGGTGAGCGGCGACAGCATCTGCGCGATCATCATGACCGCGACGACGAGGCTGATCATCGCCCCGATCCGCTCACGTGGATAGAGATCGCGGATGATGGCGCGGCTGATCACCATGCCGCTGGCGCCGCCGAGCGCCTGGAAGAAGCGGGCCGCGATCAGCTGGGGCAGGGTGGCGGCGAAGATGCAGCCGAAGCTCGCAACGATCGACAATGCCAGCCCCGCCAGCATCACCGGCCGCCGGCCGAACCGGTCCGACAGCGGACCGAGCAGCAATTGCGAGATCGCGATGCCGATCATGTAGAACGACACGGTCATCTGGACCACGGAGGCATCGCGCCCGAACGTGGTCGCCAGCAGCGGCAGTGCCGGGACCAGCAGATAAAGCGAGATCGGCGCCAGCCCGGTCATCACGACCAGCAGGATCAGCACCGCGCGCGAGGGAGCCGCCTGGATGGTCGCGGTCCGGGGCGGTCTGCTGATCATTCCATGCATCGAACGCGTCGCTCAGGTCATGTCGAACGCGTCCGAATGTAGCGAGCTTCCGTGCCGCGGAAATGCTTGTTTCCGCATGCGGCCATGTCCGCAGCGGCGGCCGTTCCGCAGTGGGCCGCTGGATGGGGCAGACGCTGCCGCGGACGACGGCATGCCGTCTGCCGGATGTGCAGCGTCTTGCTGCGGAGTATTAGAGCGGGGCGGTTGCCTGATCGAGCCAGTGCTGGTCGGCTTCGTCGAGCGCCGGACGGACGGTCTCCCTGACCCTTGCATGATAGGCATCGAGCCATCCGCGCTCCTCGGCGCTCAGCATGGCCACGTCGATCAGGCGGCGGTCGATCGGCGCCAGCGTGAGCGCCTCGAAGCCGTTCATCGTCTTCTCCGCGCCTGCGATCTCCTTTTCCACTACGAGCTCGAGATTCTCGATGCGGATGCCGAACGCGTCGGTCTTGTAGTAGCCGGGTTCGTTCGACAGGATCATGCCGCGCTTCAGCGGCGTGGTGCCGAGCTTGGAGATCCGCGCCGGCCCCTCATGCACCGAGAGATAGCTGCCGACGCCGTGGCCGGTGCCGTGCTCGAAATCGATGCCGGCCTGCCACAGGAACTGCCGCGCCAGCGTGTCCAGCTGGGCGCCTGTGGTGCCGTCGGGGAAGATCGCGCGCGCGATGGCGAGATGCCCGCGCAGCACGCGGGTGAAGCGGTCGCGCATCTCACCGGTCGGCGTGCCCACGGCGATCGTCCGCGTGACATCGGTGGTGCCGTCTTGATATTGCGCACCGGAATCGATCAGCAGCAGATCGCCGGGCACAATGCGCCGGTTGCTCTTGCGGGTGACGCGGTAATGGACGATCGCGCCGTTGGGGCCGGTGCCCGAAATGGTCGGGAACGACACGTCCTTGAGCGCAGCGGTGTCGCGGCGGAAGCTTTCCAGGGCTTCCACCGCATCGATCTCGGTCAGCGCGCCCTTCGGGGCTTCGCGATCGATGAAGGCGAGAAAGCGCGCCAATGCGACCGCGTCGCGCTGATGGGCGCGGCGTGTGCCTTCGATCTCGACCTGGTTCTTGGCCGCCTTGAGCAGGCTGACGGGATCGGCGCCGCGCACCGGCTTGCCGCCCGCGTCCTGGATCAAGCGGGTCAGGGCGTCGGCCGCCGTGGCGCTATCGAGTGCGATGGCTGCGCCCGACTGGGCCAAGCGGCCCAGGCTTGCCGTCAGCGCATCCGGCTCGGCCACGTCGGCGTTCCGTTCGAGGTGATCGCGCGTGACGTTCGAGAGCTTGCGGTGATCGATGAAGATGGTCGGCCGCCCGCTCTTCGGCACCACCGCATAGGACAGCGGCAATGGCGTGTGCGAGACGTCGCTGCCGCGAATGTTGAAGGTCCAGGCGACGTTGTGGGAGTCGGATAGCACCAGCGCCTCGACACCGAGACGACTGATCTCCTCGCGGATCCGGCCAAGCTTGTCCGCTTCGCTTTCGCCCGCCAATTCCGCGCCATGGACGGACACGGGACCGAGCGGCGGCAACGGGCGCTCGGTCCAGATGCTGTCGATCGGATTCCCTTCGACGGCGACCAGCTCGGCCCCGACCTTGGCGCAGGCCGCGGCGAAGCGCTCGGCCGCCGCGGTCGTATGCAGCCAGGGATCGAAGCCCACGCGGTCACCGCTCTGCAGATGACGGGTCAGCCAGCTCTCCGGCGGCGGCTCGATGAGTGATTCCACCGTCCAGGCCTTGCCGTCGACCTGCTTGCCGGCCTGCAGCGTGTAGCGGCCATCCACGAACAAGGCGGCCGCCTGCGGCAGCACGATTGCGAGGCCGGCCGAGCCGGTGAAGCCGGTGAGCCAAGCCAGCCGCTCCTCGGATGGCGGCACATATTCGTTCTGCTGCTGGTCGGCGCGCGGCACGATGAAGCCGGTGAGCTTGCGCCGTGCAAGTTCCTCGCGCAGCGCCGCGAGGCGGGCCGTCAAGGCGACGCCGGCTTCGGGATCTTCGAATGTCTGAAAGTGAGCTTCGAACATCGTTCTCATACTTTAGGAGAGGGTCTCTTCAGCCGCAGACTATCCTCCGCGCAACAGTGCAGTGCACGAAGAATCTCCTTGCATTCGCCTGTGCAAAAAGATTTGCTGTCGCATGTCGGTCATCCGAAAGAGATGCGACGAGGAAACGTTTGGATGGCGACCACGATCGTCAAGATCACCCACGGTCGCATAATCCGGGGAGTGCCTCAACTCAACGCCGAGGGGACGCACAATGCCTGCATTTACCTTCGAAAAACTGTCAGCTCCGGCCTCGCATGGTCCGGCGCCTGCAGTCGCCGAGAAACCGCGCAGCAGACTTGCTGGCCTGGTCAATCGTCTTGTCGAACCCCGTATCCGCCGTCCATCGGGCGGCCAGCCCGAATCCAGCGATTCACGCGCGAAGCCGCAGAAATGACGCCGGGGCTGATCCATTGATGGACCTCGCCGATCCCTAGGCATCGCTCAGCCTGGCCCAGTTCAGTCTGACTTCACTCAGTCCAACCTAGATCAGTCCGACTTGCGCAACAGCAGGCTGCTCCAGCCCTCGATGCGCAGATGCCGGACCGGCACCAAACCGCGGGCGCGATAGGCTGCGATAACGCTGCGGGCCTGGGTGGTCAGCAATCCAGACAGAATCACATCGGCCGAACGCGCCAAATGGCGTTGCATCGGACTTGCCAGCTGCCGCAGCGGATTGGCGAGGATGTTGGCCAGCACGAGGTCGAAGGGGCTGGCCTTGGCAAAGTCTTCCGCGGCAAAGCCGGTCGCCCTGATCACGCGAACCTGCGGCCCGACGCCATTGAGCCGGGCATTCTCCCGAGCCACCGCCACCGAAGGCGGATCGATGTCGCTGGCGAGAACGGGGCGATGTTGCGCCTTGGCGGCGGCAATCGCCAGCACGCCGGTTCCCGTGCCCAGATCGAGCACCCGCCGCGGCATGCGGGATTTCAAGATGTGGTCCAGCAGCAGCAGGCAGCCACGCGTGGTGCCGTGATGGCCGGTCCCGAAGGCGAGCGCCGCCTCGATTTCGATCCCCAATTTGTTGGCCGGGACGCGGTTCCGGTCGTGGCTGCCGTGGACCACGAAGCGTCCAGCGGGCACCGGCACAAGGTCGTCCAGGCTTGCTTTGACCCAGTCCTTGGCCTCGACGACAGCGAAATTGAGGGTTTGGACCACTTGTGGACCGGCGGCCCCGCCGATCAGCTCACGGATCAGGTCCTGATCCGGCGGATCGGCGAAATGAACGGTCACATCCCACAGCAGGTCGGGCCGCTCGAAAGCAGCAACCGCCGCATCGCCCTCGAAGAACACCTCCGTCAGGACATCCACAGCCTGGCGGGCGGTGGCTTCGTCTGCAACGGTGAAACTGGCCTTATGGGTTGCCGGCGTGGCTGTCGAGGTCATCACGGATCCTGGGAACATTCGACGGCGTGGTTAAGCGATTTCCCTGTCAACGCAAGCGAGACGATCCAGCGGAGGGCAAAAATCCTGCAACTATCGATTGTGCGCGGATGCTGAACCGCTTCCCGTAAAAGTCTCGCAGCAATTGCTTCAAAACCGCCCGGAACTTGAACCAGGCGTATTAGACCAGCCTTAGCTTCTGCACCGTAATGTTCCCGTCATGGGAACCACGCGATCCTCGGTTCCCGGGCTGGAAACGAGGTACAGATGACAAATTTCCTTTTGAAGTTCCTGCGCGACGAATCCGGTGCCACGGCCATCGAGTATGGCTTGATTGCAGCCGGCATTTCCCTGGCGATCATTGCGGCCGTGAATGGCCTGGGCACGTCGCTGAGCAGCAAGTTCGAGTCGATCAACAGCTCTCTGAAGTGATCTGCTCCTTGATGGCGTTCTCGAGAACCGGGCCTTGAGCCCGGTTTTTCATTGCGGGGAGCGATCTCCACCATTGATCCAAGGGGTGTCTACCGGGTTGTCCACCGGCTTGCCCAGCACTTGTCCCGGCGTCGTCAACAGCTCGGTCCACCGTTGACCCACAGACCTTTCCACTCCTGTTCCACGACTTGTCCTCAGCCGAACAGCGCCCGATGGTCGGCCAGAATGGCCTGCGCAGCATTGCGGCCAGGGGCGCCGGTGACGCCGCCGCCAGGATGGCTGCCGGCCCCGCAGTGATAGAGACCCTTGAGCGGTGAGCGGTAGTCGGCGTGCCCCAGCATCGGCCGGGCGGAGAACAACTGGTTGAGGGTCAGCGCGCCATGGAAGATGTCGCCGCCCAGCAGCCCGAACTGTCGCTCGAGGTCGAGCGGGGACAGCACCTGGCGTCCGATCACGCTGGCGGCGAAACCGGGGGCGTAGCGGTCGACGGTCGCGATCATGAGATCGGCCACCTCGTCCCGGTGATCGTCCCAGGAGCGGCCATCGGGCAGCTCCGGCGCGACATGCTGGCAGAACAGGCTGGCGACGTGCTGACCGGGCGGGGCCAGCGTCGCATCGAGCGTTGACGGGATCAGCAGTTCGACGACCGGATCGCGGCTCCAGCCGAGCTTTCTCGCATCGAGATAGGCCTGCTCCATGTATCCCAGGCTCGGCGCCAGGATGATGCCAGCCGACAGATGATCACCTTCGCCGGGCAGCGCGCTGAAAGAGGGCAGGCGGCTGAGCGCCACGTTCATGCGGAACGTCCCGGAGCCGTTGCGCCAGTTCCGGATCCGGCCCAGGAACGGTGCCGGCAGGGCGTCCGCCGGGATCAGCCGGGTGTAGAGCAGCTTCGGATTGACGTTGGCGGCGACATAGCGGGAGCGGATCGTGCGGCCATCCTCCAGCGCGACGCCGCTGGCCCGGCCCCGCTCGACGATCACCTCGCGCACGGGCGCGTCGACCTCGATCAGCGTCCCCAGCTCCTTCAGGGCACGGGACATGGCCTGCGTGATCGCGCCCATGCCGCCGATGGCGTGACCCCATACGCCCTTCTTGCCGTTCACCTCGCCGAACGCGTGATGCAGCATCACATAGGCTGAGCCGGCCGCGTAGGGGCTGGCATAATTGCCAACGATGGCGTCGAAGCCGAACAAGGCCTTCACGAGATCCGTCTCGAAAATGTCGTCGAGCATCTCGCCGGCGGAGCGCGTGAACAGATCGAGCAGGTCGCGCTGCTGCTCGAGCGACAGCGCGCGCAACGCGTTGGCCGTGCCGAGGGCGTTGACGGCCTCGCGGATGGCGGCGAGCCCGAACTGCGGCACGAGATTCGGCGGCGCCCGCAGCACCAGGCTGCGCAGGACGTCGGCGATCGCTTCCAGCCGCGCCGAGAACGGACCGATCGCGTCGGCGTCGCGCCGGCTGAGCCGCGCGACGGACGCCTGGGTGCGGCCTTCTCCGGTCAGCAGGAAGCGTCCGTCGGGTGCGGGCAGGAAGTTCTGCGCGCGACGCTCGACGATCTCCAGCCCGTGCTCGTGCAGTCTGAGTTCGGAGATCACGCGCGGATTGAGCAGGCTGACGGTGTAGGAGGCGACGGAGTTGCGGAAGCCGGGATGAAACTCCTCCGTGACCGCAGCGCCGCCGACCACCTTGCGGCGTTCCACCACATGCACGCGCAAGCCCGCCATTGCGAGATAGGCGGCACAGGTCAGGCCATTATGGCCGGCGCCGATGATGATCACGTCGGTTTCGTTCATGTTCGCTTCAAAAAGCCCTGATTAATGACCAACACGGATCGGCTGCGGGGAACTCTTCCTCCGGATCGTGCTGTCGCCCCGGATCGGCGCGCCGTCAAGGGAAAGTGCCGCTCCTCGCCATACCGCCCTGCGATCCGCTATGTGTCGTCTGCACGTGGCGGTGCATCCCCATCCAAGGCCGGCCGAGCCGCTGCTGGAGTTGCCATGACCTCAATCGCCTCGCCTGCCGTCGCCGAACCGTCTGCTGCGCGCAACCGGCTGGTTCTCGTCATCTATACCGCCGCGATCTTCGTCAGCGCGCTGCTGTTGTTCTCGGTGCAGCCGTTGTTCACCAAGATGGTGCTGCCGCGGCTCGGTGGCTCGCCGGCGGTGTGGTCGGTGGCGATGGTGTTCTTCCAGGCCCTGCTGCTGGCCGGCTACGCCTACGCGCATTTTCTCACGCAGCTGCGCAGCCGGGTGCTGCCGATCGCCATTCATCTGCTGCTGCTCGGCTTTGCGCTGCTGACCCTGCCGCTGTCGATTTCCAGCCATTGGGGTGATCCGCCAACCTCCGGCTATGCGCTCTGGCTGCTCGGATTGTTCACGGTGTCGATCGGCCTGCCGTTCTTCGCGCTCGCCGCCAACAATCCCCTGCTGCAGGCCTGGTTCGTGCGGACCGGACACCCCGCGGCTCCCGATCCCTATTTTCTCTATGCGTCGTCGAATATCGGCAGCTTCCTGGCGCTCCTGTCCTATCCGTTGCTGATCGAGCCGATCTTCAGCCTGCGCATGCAGAACATGATCTGGACCGGCGGCTATGCCGCGCTGATCGCGCTGATCGCCGGCTGCGGCGTGTTGCTGCTGCGCGCGCCGGTCGCGGTGATGGCCCTGCTGCCCAGCGTGGACGGCGACGCTCCCGCGCCGAGCTGGCTGTTGCGCGCGCGCTGGATCTTCCTGGCCGCAGTGCCCTCGGGCCTGCTGATCGCGGTCACGGCGCATATCTCGACGGATGTGGCCGCCGCGCCATTGCTCTGGGTGCTGCCGCTCTCGCTCTATCTGCTCACATGGGTGCTGGTGTTTCAATCGCGCCCGCTGCTGCCGCACAAATGGATGCTGGCCTTGCAGCCGCTCGCGATCGCCGGCGTCGTCATGCTGCTCGCCTTCGGCGGCGAGCAGAACCTCGCGCTCACGCTCGGTGGGCATCAGCTGTGCTTCTTCGTCATCGCGATGGCCTGCCATGGCGAGCTGGCCCGCACGCGTCCGGCCGCGAAATACCTCACCGGCTTCTATGTCGCGCTGTCGTTCGGCGGCATGGTCGGCGGCCTCTTCGCCGGATTGATCGCGCCCTTCACTTTCTCCTGGGTCACCGAATATCCGATCCTGCTGGCGCTCGCCGCGCTGTGCCGGCCCGGCGAGAAAGCCGAACGGCTGCCGCGGATCACGCGCTGGTACTGGATCGCGCTGGCGATCATCGCCGTCGCGCTGCTGGTGCCGGCCGGTCTGACCGGCAAGGTCACGACCTATCTCGAAGATCACCGCGTCTATGTCGCGGGTGCGGTGGGCGTGCTGGCAGCGCTGATCGCGCTGCTGCTGGATGCCGGCCGTTGGAAGGTGTTCGCAACGGCTGCGCTCGCGCTGGTCCTGATCCGCGCCTATCCGGCCGACGATGGCCGCGTCGAAACCGTGCGCAGCTTCTTCGGCGTGCACAAGATCGTGGTGACCTCGGACGGGCATTATCACGTGCTGATGCACGGCACGACCATCCACGGCGCGCAGAAATATCTCAACGCCGATGGCTCCAAGGTAACCGGGCGCCCCGAGCCGATCACCTATTATCACAAGGATGGCGGCATCGGGCGCGCCATCACGGCGATCCGCGAGCGCAAGGGCGCGCCGCTCAAGGTGGCCGTGATCGGCGTCGGCAGCGGCACGCTCACCTGCGCCGCCGAGCCCGGCGAGAGCTGGAAGTATTTCGAGATCGACCAGACCATGGTCGATACGGCCAGCGATCCGAAATATTTCAGCTACATCAAAGCTTGCGCGCCCGACTTCAAGCCCGTCATCGGCGATGCCAGGCTGACCTTTGCCAAGGAGCCGGATGGCGTCTATGACCTTATCATCGTCGATGCCTACTCGTCGGATGCGATCCCGATCCACCTTGCCACAGAAGAGGCGATGGCCATCTACAAGGCTAAGCTGGCGCCGCAGGGGGCCGTGGTGATGCACGTCTCCAACCGCCATCTGGAGCTTGAGAGCGTCGTGGTCGGCATCGCCGACGCCAACGACATGAAGAGCTGGGTCTACAACGAGGACTCCGGCCGCGACGACGAGTACATCTTCTCGACGGATGTCGTGGTCAGCGCGCGCGAGGAGGCTGATGTCGGCAAGCTCGCCGCATCGGACAAATGGACCGAAACCGAGCCGACCGATGGCGAGCGCGTCTGGACCGACGACTATTCGAACATTCTCGGCGCGGTGTATCGACGACTGCGCGACGGCGAATAGCGGCGCGGGGAACCCCGGTCGCTTCGCATGGGCCGGCGCCGCAGCGCATGCGCCTGCCTCCGGCCGTGCCGTAAAATCAGAGGTGCGTGCCTCGCCGTGACCGCCTGCTCGGTCGCAGCGCCGTGAGCGGCGGGGGCATGGCTACGCCGGCTGAGGCGTGCCGCACCGCAAAATGCAGGATGGGTGTTTCGTCGCGGCGATGAGTTGCGAGCCCGCGAAGACCATGCTACCTTGAGGTGCGTGCCTCAATCTGATCCCGTGTTGAGGTCTTCTTGTCGGGCGCCAGCGCGGCACGCGGGCATTGAAGCTCGGTTTATATCTCCATGACGACGGCCGGCCTGACGACGCTTTGCAGAGCGGACCGATGGCTCGCCTTGTTCAGATCAGATCGACCGGGACGTGCCGTGAGTCCAGGCGGAGCCTTCGCCCGGGCGGAGGACGTCGTGAGTGCAAAAATGCCGGCCGCATCAAGCAGGCCGGCTTCACATGGGAGGGGTTCGATGAAGCGTCTTTGGATGGCCGGCGCGTCTGCGGTGTTGGCGATGGTGCTCGGCGTGGGCTCGGCGGGAGCCGCCGATAAGAAGGTACTGGCCTTCGTCGTCAACGGCGCGTCCGATTTCTGGAAGATTGCCGAGGCCGGCGTGAAGAAGGCGCAAGGCGAGTTGCCCGACTACAGCCTGCAGCTCAAATATCCGGAGCAGGCGGCCGCCGCCGTGCAACAGCGGATGCTGGATGACCTCGTCGCGGCCGGCGCGGCCGGCATCATGGTGAGCGCCGTCGATCCGAAGAACCAGACCGAGCACCTCAACAAGGTTGCCGCACAGACGGTGCTGTTCACCACCGACAGTGACGCTCCGCAATCCAAGCGCATCGCCTATATCGGCTCCTCCAACACCGAGCTCGGCAAGGATGCCGGCAAGCTGATGCTCAAGGCGCTGCCGAACGGCGGCAAATGCGTCGGCTTCGTCGGCCTGCTCGGCGCCGACAATGCCCGCGAGCGCATCGAGGGCGTCAAGGAGACCATCAAGGGCTCGAAGGTGGAACTGGTCGACGTGCGTGGCGACGAGATCGATCAGACCCGCGCCAAGCGCAATGTCGAGGACATTCTCGCAGCCATGCCCGACGTCAGCTGCCTGGTCGGCTTCTATTCCTATAACACGCCGCGCATCTACGAGGTGCTGAAGGAGGCCGGCAAGCTCGGCAAGATCAAGATCATCGGCTTCGACGAGGATCCGATCACGCTCGGCGGCGTCAAGGACGGCGCCATCGAGGGCACCGTCGTGCAGCAGCCGTTCGAGTGGGGCTATCAGGGCATGAAGCTGATGGCGAAGGTCGTCCAAGGGGACAAATCGGGCGTTCCGGCCAACGGCATCATCATCGTTCCCGGCAAGGTCATCGAGAAGTCCAACGTCGACGACTTCATGGCGCAGATGAAGCAGATGCTGAAAAAGTAGTGCGACGGCCGGCGTGGGCGAACCCTTCCTCGAGCTGATCGACATCGGCAAGACCTATCCTGGCGTGGTCGCGCTCGACCACGTCAGCCTGTCGGTCGCTCCCGGCGAGGTGGTCGCGTTGCTCGGCGAGAACGGCGCCGGCAAGTCGACGCTGATGCGCGTGCTCGGCGGTGTTGTCGCGCCGAGCAGTGGCACCATCCGGATCGATGGCGTCGCACGTACGAGCTACAGCGTGGCGGATGCGATCGCGGCCGGCATCGCGTTCGTTCATCAGGAGCTGAACCTGTTCGACAATCTCGACGTCGCCGGCAACGTCTTCATCGGTCGCGAGCCGGTCCATGGCGGACCGCTGAAGCTGATTGATCGCAAGACCCTGCGTGCCAAAGTGCGTCCGCTGATCGATCGCCTCGGTGCGGATTTCGCGCCTGACACACCGCTCGCCGAATTGTCTCTGGCGCAGCGCCAGCTGGTGGAGATCATCAAGGCGCTGTCGCTCGACGCGCGCTGCGTCATCATGGACGAGCCGACCTCGAGCCTCACTCTGTCGGAGACGGAACGGCTGATGCAGGTGATCGCCAGTCTTAAGGCCGACGGCGTCAGCGTCATCTTCATCACCCATCGTTTGAACGAGGTGATGCAATGTGCTGACCATGCGATCGTGCTGCGGGACGGCCGCATGGTCGGCGCGCTCGCGCGTGAGGAACTCAATCCAGCGGCCATGATCCGGTTGATGATCGGCCGGGACCTGAGATCTCTCTACGTGCCCCCGGCCGCGCCGCCGGGCGAGACCATCCTCGACGTTGCCGATGCCGTCACCTCGACCTATCCCCACCGGTCCGTCAGCCTGCAACTCCGTCGCGGCGAGATATTGGGGCTCGCCGGGCTCGTCGGCGCGGGACGCACCGAGCTGGCGCGCGCCATTTTCGGCGTCGATCCCTTGCTGGCGGGTGGGATCAGCGTCGAGGGGGAGCCGATCCGCATCGCTTCGCCGCGTGCGGCGATCGATCGCGGCATCTATCTCATTCCGGAAGACCGCAAGGCTTGCGGCCTGCTGCTCGAATTGTCGATGGCGCAGAACGTCTCGCTGCCGGACCTCGCCTCCTATTCGAGCTTCGGCCTGGTCGACACGGTTCGCGAGACCGCCAATGCCGACCATCAGCGCGAGCGCCTCAAGATCCGCGCGGCCGATGTCAAAGCGCCGGTCGGTACATTGTCCGGCGGCAACCAGCAGAAGGTCGTGCTCGCCAAATGGCTGTCGATGCGGCCGAAGGTCTTGATCTTCGACGAGCCGACGCGCGGCATCGACGTCGGCGCCAAGCAGGAAATCTACGACATGCTGCGGCGGCTGTCCGATGCCGGCGTGGCGATCCTGATGATCTCCAGCGACATGGAAGAGGTGATCGGGGTCAGCGACCGGATCGCCGTGATGCATGAAGGCCGCATCTCCGGCTTCCTGGCGCGCAGCGAGTTCAGCGAGCACAATGTGCTGCAGCTCGCCGTCGGCCATACCGTCTGAACGAGGCGCCCGTGCACAAGAAAGATCTCAGCCTGCTCATCCTGATCCTGGTGGTCGGCACGGTCGTGGCGGTCATCAATCCGCGCTTTCTCCTGGTCGGCAACCTCTCCAACACCGCCAACCAGGTCGGGATGTTCGGCATCTTCTCGATCGCGGAGGCTTTCGTGATCATCGTCGGCGGCATCGAGCTGGCCGTGGGGTCGGTGATCGCGCTGCTCGGTGTGCTGTTCATCGACCTGATCGTGAACCGCGATGTGAACTGGATGGTGGCCTTCGCCCTGATCATCGCCGGCGGCATCGCGATCGGGATCATGCACGGCACCCTCACCACCAAGATGCGCATTCAGCCCTTCGTGGTGACGCTGTGCGGGCTGCTGATCTATCGCGGCGCCGCGCGCTATTACACCGAGGATTCGACCGCCGGCTTCGGCTATGGTGCAAGCTTCCCGACATTGGAATGGCTCACCGCCGGACGGACCAATGTGCTTGGCTTTCCGTTGCCGCACAGCGTCGTCGCGCTGGCGATCGTGGCCGGTATCGCCTGGCTGGTGCTGCACCGTTCGGTCTATGGCCGCTATTTCTATGCGGTCGGCAAGAACGAGGAGGCGGCGCGCTATTCCGGCATCCGGTCCGACCGGGTCGTGATCTCAGCCTATGTGATCTGCGGCGGACTGACCGCGCTGGCGGCCGTGCTGATCGCGATGTACACCCGCTCGATCTCGCCGGCCGTGCACGGCTCGTTCTATGAGCTCTACGCCATCGCGGCCGCCGTGCTCGGCGGCTGCTCGCTGCGCGGTGGCGAGGGCTCGATCATCGGCGTGGTGCTCGGGACGATCCTGCTGCAGGTGCTGCAGAACCTGGTCAACCTGCTGGGGATTCCGAGCTCGCTGAATTTCGCCGTGATGGGGACGGTCATCCTGATCGGCGTGCTGGCCGATCAGTATTTCGTCCAGCGCCGGCAACGCAGTGCGACGGCCCGGGGACAGGTCGGCGCCGAGCGGAGCCCGGCGCCGCTGGAGCGCGTCGGCGCGGAATGAAGGACGTCAAAACCGCATCACCAGGCGAGCTCGGCTGCGCCGGGAGATTCGGATGACGGGCGATGCGGATGATCCGGCGTCAATCCTGATAGGTGTAATAGCCGCGCGGCTGATAATAGGACCGCGGCTGATAATAGCGCGGCTGCGCGTAGCTCGGATTGCTGTTGTCGTAAGAATACGACGGGTCCTGCTGCGACGGATAGGCCTGCGCGTCGTAGACGCGGCGGCTGGTGCCGCGCGGGGCCGGATAGCGAACGCCATTGTCGCTGCCGTCGGCCGGATAGATGTAGCCGTCGTCCGGGCGCTGCTGTGGCGCGATCGGCCGTCCCGGCAGCAGCTGCGGCTGCGGCGTCAGCACAACCGGCTCGCCATTGTCGTCATATTGCTGCGGCACCTCGCGGCGGGCCACGGCGGTGCCGCGACGCGGATTGCGCGCCAGTGCCACCTCGGCCGATCCGGTCAGCGTCACCGTGGTGTTGAGCACGCCGTCCTTCTGCACGAGATCATAGAGCGTGGTGGCGTTCGCCTTGGACAGGCGCACACAGCCGTGGGATGCGGGCGTGCCGAGCCGGCCTTCCGAATCGGTGCCGTGAATGGCGTGGCCGACCTTCGTGAAGAAGATCGAATGCGGCATCGGCGCGTCGTCGAATTCCTTGGAAAAATGGTCCGCTTCCATGCGGAAGGCCCGGAATGTGCCGTTCGGCGTCTCGCGCGAGGGAATGCCGGTCGAGACCGGCCAGCGATAGCGCTCAACGCCGTCAACCGCGACCGTCATGATCTGGTTGTTCTTGTCGACGGTAATATCGATCTTGGCCAGCGCCGGCGTGGCCGACAGAAGAGCGAAGCCGGCAATCGCAAAAAGAGTGGTACGCATCGAACCTCTGGCCTCCAGGCCGTAGACTGTCATTCGCGCCGCAGCTCCCCAGCCGGCAGCCTGCACTATGTCGCAAGACACGCATTTGTTCCAGCCGGTGCCCGGCTCAACCTTAATTGCAGAGGCGGCACAGGCAAGCCGACGGGCCGGGCGCGATGGTGACAATTGCGCGATTGTCCGAAGGCCTTTTGGCCCGACGGCACGTCGTTGTTTAGGAAAGCTCTAAATCGGCCGAATTCGTGCGGGCGCCGCAACCTTTTGGCCGCATCTGCGTTTCAAAGATCTCTGATGCAGATACCGGGACTGAAAATGCTCACGATGAAGGCCAGGACCGCGGTCCTCGACGACCGCGCGCCGCAGCGGCTGACCTATCTGCTGGCCGCGCTCGCCTTGATCGTGCTGGCGCTGGCCTGGTTCGCGCTGCCGCAATCGGCCCATGCTCAGGGCATCGTCCGCGGCGCCCGGGAGGGCGCCCATGAGGGCAATCGGATCGGCGGCCCGGTTGGCGGTGTCGTCGGCGGCGCGGTCGGCGCCGGTGTCGGCGGGGCGGTCGGAGCGGTCGAGGGGGCCCTGGGCATCCCGCATCGTTCTTATTACCACCGGCATTACCATTGCCGCGGCTATCGCGACGGCTACGGCCGCTTCCACTGTTATCGCTGAACTGGTCTGCCGAGAGCGGCGCCGGCTCAATGCTTGAGCCGGTAACCGGTCTTGAAGATCCACCAGATGATCGACATGCAGATCACAAGGAAGCACAGCGTCATGGCGACGCTGATCTCCACCCTGACATCGGCGATCTCGTAGAAGCTCCAGCGAAAGCCGGAGATCAGGTAGACCACCGGATTGAGCAGCGCGATCGAGTGCCAGGTCGGCGGCAGCATGTTGACCGAGTAGAAGCTGCCGCCCAGAAAGGTCAGCGGCGTCACCACCAGCATCGGGATCATCTGCAGCTTCTCGAAGCCATCGGCCCAGATGCCGATGATGAAGCCGAACAGGCTGAAGGTGATGGCGGTCAGCACCAGGAAGGTCAGCATCCAGACCGGGTGCTGGATGTGCAACGGCACGAACAACCCGGCCGTGGCGAGGATGATCAGCCCGAGAACGATCGATTTGGTCGCGGCTGCGCCGACATAGCCGAGCACGATCTCGAAATGCGAGATCGGCGCCGACAGGATCTCGTAGATCGTGCCGATGAATTTCGGGAAGTAGATCCCGAACGAGGCGTTGGCGATGCTCTGGGTCAATACCGACAGCATCACCAGGCCCGGAACGATGAACGTGCCGTAGCTGACGCCCTGGACCTCGCTGATCCGCGAGCCGATCGCGGCGCCGAACACCACGAAATACAGCGAGGTGGACACCACCGGCGACACGATGCTCTGCAGGATCGTGCGCCAGGTGCGCGCCATCTCGAATTTGTAGATTGCGCCGACTGCCCGCAGGTTCATTGCCGCACCAGGCTCACGAAGATGTCCTCCAGGGACGATTGCTTGGTTTCGAGGTCGACGAAGCGAATGCCGGCGGTCCTGAGATCGCCGAGCAGGCTGGTGATGCCGGTGCGGTCGCCCTTGGTGTCGTAATCATAAGCGAGCCGCCAGCCGTCCTCCGACAGGGTCAGATGATAGGGCGCGAGCGCCTCCGGAATGGCATCGATGCGCTGCTGCAGGTGCAGGCTCAGCCGCTTGCGGCCGAGCTTCTGCATCAGCTTGGCCTTGTCCTCGACCAGCACAATCTCGCCCTTGTTGATGACGCCGACCCGGTCGGCCATCTCCTCGGCTTCCTCGATGTAATGCGTGGTCAGGATGATCGTGACGCCGGCAGCCTTGAGCTCACGCACGACGTCCCACATGCCTTTGCGCAGCTCGACGTCGACGCCTGCGGTCGGCTCGTCCAGGAACAGCACCTGCGGCTCGTGCGACAGCGCCTTCGCGATCATCACGCGCCGTTTCATCCCGCCGGACAGCGTGATGATCTTGGCATCCTTCTTGTCCCACAGTGAGAGATCCTTGAGGATCTTCTCGATCAAGGCCGGGTTCTTCGGCTTGCCGAACAGGCCGCGGCTGAAGCTCACCGTCGCCCAGACGCTCTCGAACGAATCGGTGTGCAGCTCCTGCGGAACCAGCCCGATCAAGGCCCGCGCGGCGCGATAATCGGCATTGATGTCGTGACCGCCGACGGCGACTTGGCCGGACGACGCATTGACGATGCCGCAGATGATGCTGATCAGGGTGGTCTTGCCGGCGCCATTCGGGCCGAGCAGCGCAAAGATCTCGCCGCGCGCGATCTCGAGATTGACGTTGTTCAGCGAGGTGAAGCCCGACGCATAGGTCTTCGACAGGCCGGAAACGGATATGACGGGAGCCATTCGACGGATTTCGATGTGATTCGGAATTTGCGCGGTCGAGCATCCGCGACGGCGGGCGGAAAGTTCAGATAAGAACGGTGATGTTGTCGCGCAATCGCGGCCGTCGCCGTTATCATGTTGCTTGCAGGGCTTTTCTGTGACTGTGTAAGGCAAGTGTTGCCGCGCGGCCACGTCAGGGCGATGAACGCCGGCGGCGATGTCCGACGATGTTGCGTCTGCGAGCGTGTCGGGTACGGTCGCGCCGTCTCGATGTTTCCGCCTTGGAGAAGGACCGATGACGCCACGTCCCAGCACCAATCGATCGACCACGTCGCGGAGCCTCCAGCCGCGCAGTCTCCCGGGGCGCTGGTTCGGCATGGTCGCACTGGCGATCGCGTTGGCGCTGCCGCTCGGCGCCGGTTCCGTGCATGCGGCCCCGAGCCCGGTCGCCGCGCCGGCCGCAAGCACGACGCATGTCTATCTGCTGCGTGGCGTGCTGAATATCTTCTCGCTCGGTCTCGACGATATCGCAGCCAGGCTCGACGCGCAGGGCATTCCGAACACGGTCGCCAATTTCGTGTCGTGGTCCTCGCTGGCCGATGAGGCGGCGGCGGCCTATCGGGCCGGCCGCATCAAGACCATCATCCTGGTCGGCCATTCCTCCGGCGCGACGGCGCTGCCGGACATGATCAACAAGCTCGGCCAGCTCGGCGTGCCGGTGAAGCTCGCGATCGGCCTGGACTCGGTGTTCAAGACCAAGCTCGTCGGCGGCAATGCCGAGCGCTACATCAATTTCTACATTGCCAGCGGCGCCGGCGAGCCGGTCCGCCGCGACGACGGTTTCCGCGGCAAGCTCGAAAATGTCGACGTGCAGTCGGTTCCCGGCGTCGGTCACATCACGATCGAGAAGAACCGGATCATGCAGCAGAAGGTGCTGGGCGCGATTGATTCCGTGGTGTTCGGCGGCAAGGGCCGTCCGGCACCGCCGTCGAACCGGATGGCTGGCCCGCAGCGCGCCGCCAGCGCCACCGGCTACCGTTAATCCCCTGGCGGGCGCCGCCCGGCGCCCCAAAATGCTCCCATTCGGCGACGACAAGCGGTATGGCAGGGGGGCATGACCCTGCTTGATCTCAGCTTTGAGCTTTCCCGGGAGCGCGAATGACCGGCGTGGCGCGAATCACGAGGGGCTGGCTCGACGCCGCCGAAACTGCAGCCGGACGACGTTGGCCCGCGCTGCTGGTCCTGGGTTTCGCCGTTGCCGCGATGCCACAGGCCGCGATCGCCGGTGCTGCTTCGGCCACCGCGCCCAGCAAAACCGCCAAGGCGACGACATCGCCGACCCAAGCCGCCATCCGCCCCGGGGCGGAGCTGCCGCCCCAGCCAATCCAGCAGCTGCCGCCGCCGAGGGTCTATCTGTTCCGCGGCGCGCTCGGCCCGCTGTTCTCGACCGGCATGGACCGCCTCGCCGAGAAGATCGAGAAGGCCGGGTTCTTGGCCAGCGTCTATGAGTTCACCTTGTGCGACCTGATCGCGCTGCAGGTGGCGAAGAATTACCGCCAGGACCAGGCGCCGATCGTGTTGATCGGCCATTCGATGGGCGGGCTGTGCAGCGTCCGCATCGCGATCACGCTGCAGGAGCAGAACATCCCGGTCAGCTTGGTCGTCACTGTCGATCCGGCGCATGCCACCAAGAGCGTGCCGCCCAACGTGCAGCGCTTCATCAACCTGTTCCTGTCGGACAACATCCTGGGCGGGGGCGACGTCAAGCCGGAGCCCGGCTTCCGCGGCCATTACGCCAGCTTCGACATGAAGGACCATGACGAGGTCACGCATATCAACATCGACAAGATGGAGGATGTGCATGCGCAACTGGTCACGATGATCAGCCAGCTGTCGCAGACCTCGGCGACCGCCGACGCCGATCCGGTGCCGCTGCGCTATTTGGTGCCGCCGAAGACATCGGTGGAATTGTGGGACAGCGGCGTCGCGCTGCCGGTCCGTCCGGGCGAGACCATCGATCAGATCGCGGCCAATTATCGCGTTCCCTTATGGGCGCTGCAGCAGTCCAATCGCGGGCTCGCCACCACGCCTCTGATTCCCGGCCAGCGCATCATCCTGCCGCGGCACTTGCTTCCGCAAGCGGCGAACCAGCCGGCGGCGGCGGCATCCCCGGAAGCGCCAGTCCGGCGCTGAGCCGCGAGATGCCCGGCGCTGAGCCGCCAGATCAACCTGGCGGCAGGAAGGGGATGATCATCGGCACCCGCTGGCGGTAGGTGACGTACTCCGGTCCGAGCTCCTGGGCGAGGAAGACCTCTTCCATCTTGGCCTTCCAGGCCATGCCGAGCGAGATCAGGACGGCGCCGAGCACGGCGGTGACAGTGCCCACCGCTATGCCGGTCGCGATCATCCCGAGGATCAGGCCCGTATAGATCGGGTGGCGGACCAGGCCATAAGGGCCGGTATCGATCACCTTGTGACCTTCCTTGTGGGTGATCGCGTTCGACCAGAACCGGCCGAGATGGATGCGGGCCCACCAGGTGAAGGCGATGCCGGCGAGCGTCACCACGGTCAGCACATAGACTCCGGTCTCGCCAGGGTTCCAGAACGGCTTCTCGCCGAGGATCCGTGACGTCCAGGGCGTGAACAGGATGCCGCCGAGCACGATCAGCGCATGATAGCGGCTAGTCTTGATCACCGTGACATGCTTGCGGGTCTGCCCGGACCAGAACGATGCGCCGACCCAGCTGGCGAGCCAGATCAGCCAGATGATGGCCAGAAGCGAGGTGGGCCAGGTGGTGGTCCAGCCGCTGAAGGCAAACGACGAGATGGGGCTGGCATCGCCGGACATGTTTGGAAACCGCTATGTGACGTGGGACCGGCCGCTCTTAGCTACTCGGCCGCCGTGCGAAAAGGGTGTTGTTTCTCGTCGAGCCGCTTGCCCGGCTCGGAATCGAGCAAAAAGGCGATCGTCTCGCGCAAAGTGGGCTCGATCGGGCGGGGCGCGTAGCCGAGCTCGCGCTTGGCCCGGTCGATCGACAGGTCGGAGGCCGACCGCGCAATCCGCACGCCTTCGGCGGTGCCGGAGGGAGTCTGCTTGGTGAGGTGATCGGAGACGAATTCGAGCAGTCCGGCCGACAGCTCGGCCAGCCGGCCCGGGACTGAGATGGCGACGTGCTTGCGGCCGCTGATCGCAGCCATCAATTCCAGAATCCGGCTGAGCCGCAGGCTCTCGCCACCGAACACATAGCGGCCGCCGACCTTGCCGCGCTCCATGGCGAGGATCAGGCCAGCGGCAACGTCCCGCACATCGACCAGGTTGACGATGAAATCGAGGTAGAGCTGAACCCGGCTGTCCAGGAAATGGCGCAGCATCGCCGATGGTGGCGTCAGGTTGCTGTCGTGCGGGCCGATCGGCATCGTCGGCGTGCCGACCACCACCGGGAAGCCCTCGGCGGCGGCGGCCATGGCCCGCGCCTCGGCAAGCGCCTTGGAGCGGGTATAGGCCCCTGGCATGGCCTCGGCCGGCGGTGCCGTCTCGGCCGCCGCAGCTCCCATTGAACCCGGATAGTCGAACAGAATCGATTCGGTCGAGCAGTGCAGGAACCGGCGGATGCGGCTGGCGCGCGCTGCCGCCAGAACGGTTTCCGTGCCGACGCAGTTGACGCGGTAGAAATCCTCGCGGTCCGGCATCCACATGCCCGGCAGCCCGGCCAGATGGTAGACTTGGTCGACGCCGGCGACCGCGTTGCGCACGAGGCCGGCATCGAGCACCGAGCCCTCAACATACTCCACCTCGTCGATCATGTGGGTCGGGCAGCGGATGTCGAGCACACGGACCTCGGTGCCCCGCGCTGCCAGCGCAGAGACAAGGTGGTGTCCGATAAAACCGCTGCCGCCGGTGACGAGGACTTTCATTACGGACGCGAGTGCTGATCGCCTTGGAGAGGGTCCGAGCCGAGCCGATCCGACGACCAGTTGGGCGCGACGAGGTCGGCCACCGAAGGCCGGAATCCCAGCGCCATGTACAGTTTCGCCATCACGAACATCGGTCCGAGAAAGAGATGCGCCGGGTGATCCAGCAACGATGGGTTGTTGCGCTCGAACAGCCGGTGGCCCACGGCCTGCGACACGAGGCCAAGGATCACCAGCGCGGCAAACAGGGCCCACAGGGCCGGTCCATGGACGTGATCGGCAATCATCATGGCCACAGAAAGGAACAAGACGGCAAAAGCGAGAATGCCGGCGCCGAGTGCGGCATCGAGCAGCAGCCAATACAGCAGGACGGGCAGGGCCAGCACCGCACCCAGGCTGATCCGGATCCCGAACGCGTCGAAATGCCACAAGCTCAGGGGCAGCACCGCCCCAAGGAACAGCAGGACGATCCCCAACACATGCATCAACCCGTTGCGCGGATCGCGATGGTATTCGACATAGTCGACCATCTGACGTCGGAACATGGCGTTCATGGGCTCACTCGCTCGTCAATGAGACCGACCACCGCTCAATCGACGGCCGCAAAGATCGGGCTATACCATCAAGCGGCACCATCGACAAACCGGCAATCGACATCCCGGCGTGTCCGCGCCGCGGCTCGAACGCAAGCATCTGAGAACAGGTTCCATTCGCGCCATGACGCCGATGATTTGACGCGGTACCCTGAGAGGAAGTCGTGGCAGGAGCGCGCGGGGTTCATGGTCACCGCGCAGGTCTCGGCTGCATCAATTGCGATGCTTGCGCGGCGCCTGCTTGCCCAGCGGTGCCGGAGCCGCGGCTGGAGACGGAGCGGCCGCCTCTTCGGCGACCTTGGCCACCGTGATGATCTGGATCTGCTGGTTGACCGAGGCCGCCGGCTTGGACGGATCGAGCAGCTGCTCCTCGCCAAGCCCGATCGATTGCAGCCGCTTGACCGAGATCTTGAACGTGTTGGCCAGGATATCGCGGATCGCATCGGCGCGGCGCTGGCTCAGGATGACATTGGCCTCACGCCGGCCATTGGCCTCGACATGGCCGACGATCAGGAAGGTGTAGGGCAGCAGCTCGGAATGCACCATCGCGTCGGCGATTCGTCCCACGGTCTGGTAGGAGTCCGGGCGCACGATCGGCGTGTCCTGGTCGAACTGGATGTCGACATTGAGGGCCGGCAGGTTCATCAGCTCGGGCGCGATCGGCGGGCGCTTCTGCGGCGGCGGCTCGTTGCGGCCGCGCATCTTGGATCGTTCCTGAGTCTGCTGCTTCAGCGCGGGCAGATCGAGCGTGGGCGCCGCCTCGAAGCGGGCGAGCTGGCGCACGATGTCGTCGCGCGTCACTTCCTGCGACCGTGCCGGCGCCATCGCCGCAATCACGACGGCAGCCATCAGCCCGCCGATCAACGAGCCCGCTCTGCGCATCAGCGATACCCCGCGTCGCTGATCGCCTGCTGACAGCGCGCACTGACGCCGCTGGCGGTGGTCAGGCAGGAGATCGACTTGCTGGTCTCCTTGGTGGACCCGCTGCACAGCTTGACGATCTCGCGCTGACAGGCACTGGCCACGGTGACCCGCGCGGCAATGCGCTTCTGGATCGCCTCGAACGCCTTGAAATAAGTGGCCTTGCATTGCGCGGACACCACGTCCTGGTTGCGCGACAGGCACTCCTTGAGCCGGTTTGAATCGAGATTGACGCCGCGGCAATTCGCGGTGATGTCGACGCCGCAGCTCGACGCGATCAAGCCGGCCGACTCGCCAAAGCTCACCGTCTGCGCCGTCGCAAATGACGGCGAGCCCAACGCGACCGCAATGATGAGCAGAACATATCCCCGGACCATGGCTGCATCTCATACGACGCGCGCTGCCATGGTCAAGGCCTAACCAAGGCGAAGTGTGAGGTTCGGTTGCTATCGTCCGATGCTGCGGACCGATGCCCGCTCGACCGTGGCTCTCGGGTCACGCCCGCTGGACGAAGCTGTCGACGACCTTCTTCTCGCCGGCCTTGTCGAAGGCGATGGTCAGCTTGTTGCCATCGATCCTGACCACTTTGCCATAGCCGAACTTCTGGTGAAACACGCGGTCGCCGAGCGCGAATTCGGAGGTCGTTCCGGTGGACTTCGCGACCAGCTCACCCTCGATCGTCAGCGGTCCGCGCTTGTTCCGGCCGAATTGACCGCCGAAGCTGCCGCCGAACGGATCGCGCCCTGCGAACGGCGACGGCTCCTCCTGGAAGCCGCCCTCCGAAGAGCCTCGTGACGCGGGGCGCCGCGCCTGCGCGCGCTGCCAGCCCGGCGTGGAATAGCTCGATCCGAACGATTCGACATTGTCGAAGCGCGACGGACCGTAGCCGCCGGCGCCGCCCCAGCCGGAACCGCCCTTGGATTCCGTGATCTCGACGCTGTCCGCTGGCAGTTCATCGAGGAAGCGCGACGGGATGGTCGTGGTCCAGGTGCCGTGAATGCGGCGGTTGGTGGCGAAATAGATCTTCGCGCGTCGACGCGCGCGCGTCAGGCCGACATGGGCAAGGCGACGCTCCTCTTCGAGGCCGGCGCGGCCCTGTTCGTCAAGCGTGCGTTGGCTGGGGAACAGGCCTTCCTCCCAGCCCGGTAGGAACACGTTGTCGAACTCCAATCCCTTGGCCGAGTGCAAGGTCATCAACGAGACCGCATCCTCGTCGGCCGCGCCCTCGCGGTCCATCACCAGCGAAATGTGCTCGAGGAAGCCGTGCAGGTTCTCGAACTCCTCCATCGAACGGATGAGCTCTTTCAAATTGTCGAGCCGCCCTGCGGCGTCGGCCGAGCGGTCCTTCTGCCACATCTCGGTATAGCCGCTCTCGTCGAGCACGATCTCGGCGAGCTCGGTGTGCGGCGTCACCTCGCGCTGGGCGCGCCAGCGCTCGAACTGCAGGATCAGCCCGCGCAGCGACCCGCGCGCCTTCGGTTTCAGCTCGTCGGTCTCGACCACTGCGCGCGCCGCTTCGAACAGCGGGATGCGGCGCTTGCGGGCGTGGTCGTGCAGCATCTGCACGGTGGCATCGCCGAGCCCGCGCTTCGGCACGTTGATGATGCGCTCGAAGGCGAGATCGTCGGCCGGCGAATTGATGACGCGCAGATAGGCCAACGCATCGCGGATCTCGGCGCGCTCATAGAAGCGCGGGCCGCCGATGACGCGATAGGGCAGGCCGAGCGTGACGAAGCGGTCCTCGAACTCGCGCATCTGATACGAGGCGCGCACCAGGATCGCGATGTCGTTGAGCGGTTCGCCCTTGCGCTGCAGCTCCTCGATCTCCTCGCCGATGCCGCGCGCTTCCTCCTCCGAATCCCAGGCGCCGGTGACCGTGACCTTCTCGCCCTCGACATCCTCGGTTCGCAGGGTCTTGCCGAGGCGGCCTTCATTGTGCGTGATCAGATGCGAGGCCGCGGCGAGAATATGTGCCGTCGAGCGATAATTGCGCTCCAGCCGGATCACCTTGGCGCCGGGAAAGTCGTGCTCGAAGCGCAGGATGTTGTCGACCTCGGCGCCGCGCCAGCCATAGATCGACTGGTCGTCGTCGCCGACGCAGCAGATGTTCTTGGGGTGGGGGGGCGCGCCAGCAACCGCAACGCTCTTGTCGTCATCACCGGCCCGGCGCGCAGCGTCGAGACCTGGTGATCCGTCCTCTGAAGCGGTGATGGATGGCCGGGGCGAGCCCGGCAATGACGAACCGGAGGACGACGGCGCCTGCGAAAGCAGGCGCAGCCAGAGGTATTGCGCGACGTTGGTGTCCTGATACTCATCGACCAGGATGAACTTGAAGCGGCTCTGATACTGCCTGAGCACATCGGGGTGTTCGCGGAACAGCCGGATGTTTTCGAGCAGCAAATCGCCGAAATCGGCGGCGTTGAGGATCTTCAGCCGCTCCTGATAGCTCGCATAGAGCTTGCCGCCTTTGCCGTTGCCGAACACCGCGGCTTCGCCGGGCGGCACCTGCGACGGCATCAAGCCGCGATTCTTCCAGCCATCGATCAGGCCAGCCAGCATGCGCGCCGGCCACCTTTTGTCGTCGATATTTTCGGCCTGCAACAGCTGCTTGAGCAGGCGGATCTGGTCATCGACGTCGAGCACGGTGAAGTTGGATTTCAGCTGCACCAGCTCGGCATGGCTGCGCAGGATGCGCCCGGCGATCGAGTGGAAGGTGCCGAGCCAAGGCATGCCTTCGACCGCCTGTCCGAGCATCTCGGCGAGACGCGTCTTCATCTCACGCGCCGCCTTGTTGGTGAAGGTCACCGACAGGATCTCGCCGGGGCGCGCCCGGCCCTGGCTCAGAATATGCGCGATGCGGGTGGTGAGCACGCGGTGTCTTGCCGGTGCCTGCCCCGGCCAGCACCAGGACAGGGCCATCCAGCGTCTCGACCGCGTCGCGCTGCTCCGGATTGAGGCCTGCGAGATAGCGTGCGCCCCCCGAAGCGGCGGCACGCGCACGCGCGGCGATACCGCCGGCGACGGGCTGGTGGTCAGGCGCAGGAAAGGGGCTCACGCGGTTGGGCTCGGTCATCGGCGAATCAGTCTCATCCCGTTGCCGGCATCATACGACGGCATCAACGGGTCTGCAGGAGGAGCCCTCATAGCAGGGATTGACGGCTATATGGGGCCGATCGCCGCGTTTTACAGCCCTAATTCGGGGCAGCGGCAGGGCCGATTGTTCCGGCGATTCGCGAATTTTTAGCCGTGCAGCGCCCTGGAACCATTGTTCCCGGTCCCGATTGTCCCGGCAACGGCGCAGGCTCGCGTCGCTTTGAACCGCAATCGAGAGACAGAGGTCGTGTCATGTTAGGCTGGGTCGTCACCTTCCTGGTTATCGCATTGATCGCCGGCATCCTCGGCTTCGGCGGCGTCGCCGGTGCCTCCATCGAGATCGCCAAGATCATCTTCTTCATCGCTATCGTGCTGTTTCTGGTGTCGGCCGTCGTGGGCCTCGCCCGCGGCCGCACCCGCGTGTAGTCGGCCTCATCCCTGACAATGAGGTCGGCGAAGGGCGTAGCGCCTCGCAAGAGGTGCTGCGCCCTTTGCGCTTTGTTGCTCCGTCACGCCGGCGCAGTGAGCGCGACCTGGACCTTGGCGAGAGCCGGATCGAGCGCCACGGAGGCGAGCCGCGGATCATTGGACAGCGCGGTCAGGGTCAGCGTCTGGTCCTGGACGCGGAAGATCCGGCACAGCGTCGTGGCCTCCGTTGCATCGCGCAGCATCACCGAGAGCGGCGCGACGGCGTGCTCACCGCTGACCTTCTCGGCGACCAGCGAAAGCCGTGTTGCGGCCGCGGCCAGCCGCTCGGTATGACGGGCGGTGGTATTGGCCGCGAGCGGCAGGCCCTCTTCATTGGTCAGCAGCACGGTCTGGAAACGGCCGACCTCGGCGATCCGGTCGAGCAGCGGCACCAGCTCGCGACGGCGGCCGGGGCGGGTTGCAAGCTGAGCCAGATCCAGCGAGATGCGCTCGCGCTCGACCAGCGGCGCCAGCACGTCCTGAATGGCGCTGCGCAGGCTGGTCTCCCGCTCGGCAGCCTCCTGATTGCTCCGCTCCTGCAGCTGGTCGAGACTGGCCGCCTGCAGTTGCACCTGCCGGCGCAGCAGATCGCGCGCCTGCGCGCCCTGGCGTGCGCCGAACAGATAACCGCCGGTGAGCAGAAGAATGGCGGCGCCGAGGCCGCTGAGAATGGCATAGATCGTCATGGTCGCTTCGCTGCCGTGAGTTGATCGCAATCGTCGACGCCGGCGAGCCGCAGGACTGCCTTGCGGTCGCCGGCCACCGCCTCGGCCGTGCCGCGCGCCTCGCCGGCCCCTGCAGCGCGCACCGTGATGCGATGCGCCGCGATGCCATCGCGCTTCAATAGCTCCGCGACGGCCTTGGCGCGCGAATAGCTCAGGAGCACGTTGAGATCCTCGCTGCCGCTGGCGTCGGTATGCCCCTCGACCAGGACCGCCGCGTCGCCATGTCGCGACAACGCGCTTTGCAGGATCGGCAGCGACCGTTTCACGTCGGCCGGATTGGGCCGCGTGCTGCCGCGCTCGAAGGCGATCGACAGCGGCGCGAAACATTCCGTGGCGGCCTTGCGGGCGGCGGTCGCCGGTTCGGGCGGGGCGGCGGCGGGCGTCGGACTGGGCACGCTGATGACAGGCTCCGGCGCCGCGGCTGGGGCTGCGATCGTCACAGGGGTCTGCGACGGCTCCGGCGACGGCGTCTCCGGTGGCTTCAGCATCGGCTCGGGCGCCCGCTCCGCCGGCGCAGGCGCTGGCATTGGCGCTGGCGTCACCGCCGGCGGTGCTGACGCGGCGACCTCCGGAGCGCGTGCCAAGCTCTGCTGCCACAGCGCCGCCGACATGATGGCGATCAGCACGCCGGCGACGGCAAACGCCGCTGCGAGCCAGACGGGGGCCTCCTCGCCGGCGACGGTGCAGGGCTCGAAACGCGCTGCGGCCGAGGACGGTGGCGTGCCGTGCGGCAGCGGTGACGGACCGAAATGGGAAGACGGCGCCAGCATGTCAGGCCGCGGGCACCTTGAATTTCGGCGTGATCAGGTCGATGCCGCATTCGAGCCCGGCGCACCATTCGATGAACTGGCGCGACATCCCCGCATCCGGAAACAGCGCGCCGTGCTGCGGGGCGATGATCTCGATGTCGAGCGGCCGCACCATCTGCGCCCACGCCTTCATCACCCGGTTCGACACCATGTAGCGGCGATGGAAGCCCTCCATGAAGCGGATATGCGCCTTGAAGTCGCGGGTGACCGTGTAGTCGACACCGATCGAGGCGCCGAGATCGCCGCTGTAGAGGATTTTCGAAATCGGATCGTAGAGCTGGAAATTGCCTTCGCTGTGCAGGAAATGCGCGGGCAGGGCGTAGAGCTTGCTGCCGGCGAGATCGAACACCATGCCCTCGTCGGGGATCGGCTTCAGCCGATGGGCGACGATGTGATCGAAGCCGAAATGCGGCACGAAGCGGGTCCACAGCTCGGAGATGTAGGCATCGGCGTCGGTGGTCATCAGCCAGCCATTGATCGCCGCCACGATGTCGGGATCCTGATGCGACAGGAACAGATATTTCAGCCGCCCGCCCGAGAGCTCGCTGAAGGTCTCGCCCAGCACCTTGGAATAGACCTTGTGCCCGCCGGGGTCGAGCAGCATGCCGACGCGGTCATGGATGATCAGATGCTGGTTCGCCTGCACGGCGAGGTCGCCGGCGTTGAAATCCTCCAGCAGGATGTTCTTGTGAACGCCGTCATCATAGAGGACGGTATTGGCCATGAAACTACTCCCTCCGACGCCGCGCCATTGCACGCGCCGGCTGTTTTGACGACGATTGCGCTAAAGGACTTTCTGCAGCGACCGGACCGCCTCGCGCATGTCGAAGAAGGTGAGCCCGAGCTTGCTGTTCTCGTTGGTCAGCGCGAGCAGCAGCGCGCCGCGGCCGGCGCTGACCAGCACCGCGTAGCCGGACTCGCCGCGGATGATGACCTCCTGCAGATGGCTGCGGCCGAGCTCCATCGCCGCGCGGCCACCGAGCGACAGCAGCGTTGCGGTCATGCCGGCGACCCGCGTCTCCTCCATGTCGGCGGCGAGCACGCTTGCGATCATCAGCCCGTCCTCCGAGATCAGAGCGCAGGCCTCGACTCCGAAGGAGTCGCTCTGAAGCTTGCGCAGCACCCGGTTGATTTCATCGAGACGTGACATCGGTTTCTCCTCGACGGCGCGCGCCGAAAACTTGGAATGAAATTGACTCTGAGCCATGGCGGGGTCCTGGTCGTCATCGTGAGTTGTTGAAGCGGAAACGGTGGGAACGTCGGAATTTGCAGCAAAGAAACGAGGGAAGTGGCCGGGAGCCAGCGTCACCGGCGGCTCCGGATCGTCGAGCGGTGCGCTCAGCGCGCGCGTCTCGATCGTCTCGACCGCGTCGTCGAGCGCGCGCTGCTCGGCCTTGATGCGCGATCGCGAGACGGGCGGATCCATCGCCTCGAGCTGAGTGAGCAAAGCGTGGCGGGCCGACTGATAGACTTCGGCGCGGCGCTCTGCATTTGAATCGGGAAGGTTCTCCATCGCGCGCGACAGCAGGATGAAGTAGTCGGCTGTGGTGACGCGGCCAATCGGCGAAGTCGCGTCCGAGGCTTGTGATGTCTTCAGCAGGCTTGCCAAGCGTCCCATTGCAGTCTCGTCAACTCAACGCCACACAACGATGCGTCAGCGTAAGTCGTCATCGGCAGCACCACGAATGATCTGAATCAAATTAACTAACGTGTGATGCTATTACTTAATATCGCCGTCGCGCCGGCTGATTGCGGGCGCGACTCTGCCGCAATGGCCGTTGTTTGGCCGTATTGTCGCCGTTTTTTCTCGCCGCTGCGCCGCCATTCCGGCCGGAATCTGCTACGATGACGGTCGGCTGATTGCCATGCGGGGAGGGCAATGTGAGCGTCCAGGATTATGTGCAGCGCGATGCGACGGCGCTGGCTGACGCGGTCAGGACAGGCGAGACCACGGCGGCCGAGCTTCTGCAGCTCGCTTTGCAGCAGAGCGAGCGGGCGCAGCCGAGAACCAACGCGATCTGCAAGCTGATGGAGCGCGAGGCGCGCGCGCAACTGACCGGGCTTGAGGCCGGCCCGTTCACCGGCGTGCCGTTTCTGATCAAGGACTGTGCGCAGGACTATGCCGGCCTGCCGACGGCCTGTGGCAGCAAGGCGCTGTCCGGCGTCGTCGCCGCTGAGCACGCGTATGTCGTCCGGCGCTATATCGAGGCCGGTCTTGTGATTTTCGGCAAGACCAATCTTCCGGAGCTCGCGCTGAAGGGCGTGTCCGACTCGCGCGCCTTCGGCCGGGTCAACAATCCCTGGAATGCGGCGCATGTGGCCGGCGGTTCGAGCGGCGGCGCCGCGGCGGCCGTCGCCTCGGGCGTGGTGCCGATGGCCGCCGGCAATGACGGCGGCGGCTCCATTCGCATTCCCGCCGCCTGTTGTGGCCTGTTTGGACTGAAGCCGTCGCGCGGCCGGGTCTCCTCCGGGCCGGGCTTCGGCGAATATTGGTACGGCGCCTCCAGCGAAGGCGTGATCTCGCGCAGCGTGCGCGACACGGCGCTGGCGCTCGACGTCATCACCGGGCCCGAGCCTGGCGATCCGTTTCTCGTGGCCGAGCCTGGCGTGGTGTTCGCGAACGCCGTGACGCGCGATCCGCCGCGCCTGCGCATCGGTGTCACGACGGTCTCGCCGATCGGCACGGCAGTTCATGCCGAGGCGAAGCTCGCGACCGAGCATGCCGTCAAACTGCTGCAGGGCCTCGGCCATCAGGTCGAGGAGGCGACGCCCGAGATCGACGGCGGTGCGCTCGCGACCTCGTTCCTGCACATCTATTTCGGCCAGGTGGCGGCGCTGGTGGCCGAGGCGCGCGCCAAAGGCGCCGGGCGCGCGGAGTTCGAACTTCTGACACGCGTGCTGGCGACGCTCGGCGGGGCGATCTCCGCCGGCGCGTTGACGACGCAGCTGTTGAAATGGAACGGCTTCGCCCGCGCGCTGGCGCGTTTCCATGCGCGCTACGACATGCTGCTGACGCCGACTTTGGCGCATCCGCCGGTGCGCCACGGCCAGGGCGATCCGACGGCGGCCGAGCAGATATTGCTCGACATGCTCGATCGCGTCGGCCTGCTCGGATTGCTGACGCGCTTGGGCTGGCTCGACGGCATGATCGACAAGATCGCCCGCGACAGCCTGCAATATGTGCCGTTCACCCAGCTCGCCAATCTGACCGGCACGCCGGCGATGAGCGTGCCGCTGCATTGGACCGCCGAGGGCCTGCCGCTCGGCGTCCAGTTCACGGGCCGGTTGGGCGATGAACTCCGGCTGCTGCAGCTCGCCCGTCAGCTCGAGCAGGCGCAGCCTTGGTTCGACCGCCTTCCGGACTGGGTGCTTTCGGGCTGAACCTATTTCTTCGGCATGCCGATGGCGCGGCCAAGGCCCTCGGGCCGCGGCAGCGCAGCATGCGCCTGCAGCACGCGGCCGATATTGTCCTGGATATCGGCCGGGAATGGCGCGACCTTGCGCCTGGTCATGTCGATATGCACCGACATGTTCTCGGAGGTCGCGGAGATCCAACCTTCGTCGGCGTGGCGCAGCTCTTCGAAAGTGTGCAGCCGCTTTTCGTCGGCGGCAATCAGCCAGACCGCGATCCGGACGGGATCGCCGAGATGGATCTCGCGCAGATATCGCACATGGCATTCGGCGGTGAAGGTCGAGCCTTGGCGGTCCTTCATGTAGGCCGGCCCGATGCCGAGCTCGGCCCACATCTGATCGATCGCGCGGTCGAACATCACGTTGTAATAGGCCATGTTGAGGTGGCCGTTGTAGTCGATCCATTGCGGCTCGATCTGCATGATCTGCGACAGAAACGGGCCGCCGCCGGCCGGTGTGGGCACTGCATTATCGCTCATCGGCTCTTCCGTTTGCTCCCTTGACCCTTGTTGCGTCCTTTGCCACGGTCCGCCCAACTCGCGGAGGACATTGTGGCGACGACTCTTCCCCATCACGACCTGAAGCGGCCGGCGCCGGAGGCGCTGAAAAGCGCGCTCGACGCGCTCGCGGCCCGCTTCGGCAACAGGCTGATCACCTCGCAGGCCGTGCGCGAGCAGCATGGCCATACCACGACCTGGCTGCCGACGCAGCCGCCGGATGGCGTGGTGCTGGCGCAGGAGACCTCCGACATCCAGGACGTCGTCCGCATCTGCGCTGCCCGTGGCGTGCCGATCATTCCGTTCGGCACCGGCACCTCGCTCGAGGGCCAGGTCAACGCGCCGGCCGGCGGCATCTGCATCGACCTGCGCGACATGAACAAGGTGCTGGAGGTGCATGCCGAGGATCTCGACTGCGTGATCCAGCCCGGCATCACCCGCAAGACGCTCAACGAATATCTCCGCGACCAGGGCCTGTTCTTTCCGATCGATCCCGGCGCCGACGCTTCGCTCGGCGGCATGGCCTCGACCCGGGCCTCCGGCACCAACGCCGTGCGCTACGGCACCATCCGCGAGAACGTGCTGGCGCTGAAGGTCGTGCGGGCCGATGGCGAGATCATCAAGACCGGCACCCGCGCCAAGAAATCGGCGGCGGGCTACGATCTGACGCATCTGTTCATCGGCGCCGAGGGCACGCTCGGCATCATCTGCGAGATGACGATCCGGCTGCGCGGCATTCCCGAGACCATCGCCGCGGCCGCATGCTCGTTTGAAACGGTGCGCGGGGCGTGTCAGGCGACCATCCTGGCGATCCAGACTGGCATCCCGGTGGCGCGCATCGAGTTGCTCAATGCCGCGCAGGTCAAGGCCTGCAACGCCTATTCGAAGCTTACCCTGCCGGAGACGCCGCTGCTGCTCTTGGAGTTCCATGGCAGCGAGGCCGAGGTCGCCGAGCAGTCGAAGAATTTTGCGGAGATCGCCGCCGAATGCGGTGGCGGTGAGTTCAGCTGGACCACCAAGCCCGAGGACCGCACCAAGCTTTGGCAGGCGCGCCACGACGCCTACTGGTCCGTGAAGGCCATCCGGCCGGGCGCCGGCGTGGTTGCGACCGATGTCTGCGTGCCGATCTCGCGGCTGGCCGATTGTGTCGGCGAGACCGAGGAGGATCTCGCGCGTCTCAACCTGACCTCGCCGATCGTCGGCCATGTCGGCGACGGCAATTTCCACTGCTCGCTGATGTGCGACGTCGACGACGCCGGCGAGATGGCGCGTGGCGAGGAGTTCATGCACCGGCTGGTCGAGCGCGCCCAGGCGATGGGCGGCACCTGCACCGGTGAGCATGGCATCGGTCAGGGCAAACAGAAATACCTCAAATCCGAACTCGGTGAGGAAGCCCTCGATGCAATGCGGGCGGTGAAGAAGGCGCTCGATCCGCAGAACATCTTCAATCCCGGCAAGATCATTCCGGCGAACTGACCTCGTTGGCGGTTCTGGACCTCTTCCCGTCGAACGACGGGGAGAGGGAGCGCATCGCCGAGGCGCCGACAGCTCTGAGCCAGCCTCTTCGGGTGGGGATCACCAAACGAAGTAAGATTCCCAAACAGAAGCGCCGCCGCGTTCGACACGCGGCGGCCCTGTCGTCATGACAGGTTCAACGGCAGACGCGGCGCGGTCCCCACGGGGTCGGACGCACCCAGCAGGTGCGCGGGCCGTAGCCATAGCCGTAGTAGGCGCGCGGCGCGGGACGGCAGCGGCCCCAGCGATCGGGGAACCAACCCGGACCGCAGCCGCCAGCGACGCGCTCGACATTGCTGTCCGGCGCGGCCGGCTGCGCCGGCAGCGTAAAGGCGTGCGCGGCCGATGCGCCGAGCAGCACGGTCGCGGCGAACAGGGCGGAGGTGAACAGATTGCGCATTGCAGTGCGGTCCTCTCGTTGGTTTCGACTTGCTTGCAGTCCTTAGACGTTGCCGGACGCAATTTGGTTTCGCAATTCTTTCGACGTGGCGAAACCTCGTCCGAATACCACAGCAGATGAGCCAGATGGTGATCATGCCGCGCAGCACTGCTGATCATTTGCCGCATCGCTGTCGTTCTATCAGCGAATCTACAATATGTTTGCTGCAGGGAACATGAACGCTGCTTGCGGCCATGCACGGCGATCGGCGCAGCGGCCTCAATTGCCGGCATCAATTGCCGGCCTGGCGCGCCTTGGCATCCTTCAGCGCTGTTCTACAGCCATCGGACAGTCTGTCGAACGTCTCGATCATGCACTGCTTGATGCGGCCGCCTCCCGGCGTGACTCCGGAGCAGAGCGTGCGCATATCGTCAGCGCAGGCATGACGCAGCGCGCTCCTGTCCTGCGCCCGTGCGCTCGTGATGGAAACAGCTATCAATAGCAGCGGAACCAGTTTGCGCATGAACGATGATCCTTCCTCATGGCGTCATGAAGCCGGATGTCTCGCCGACGATGTTCTCTCGAATGTGTCGCGCGCTGCCGTGTTTGTAACGATTTGTATCGCCCGCCTCACGCGGTGTCAGCCGGTCGTTCCGCGCAGCTTTCGCAGCGCGAGGTCGACGCTGCGGAACACGCGGTCGCGCGGCAGCACCTCGTACAGGCCGAAGCGCTCGAACGCCTCCTGGGCGCGCAGCGATTCCAGCCGGGCCACCGCGAAGACGATGCCGTCCTTGTTGCACTGCTCGATCACCTCGTGCAGCGCTTGCGCAGCGGTGAAGTCGATCTCGACCATCGCGCTCGCTTCCAGCACGAGAAGGCGCGGACTGCGGCGCTGCAACAGGTGCTGCAGGTCGGCGCGAAATGTCGCGGCGTTCAGGAAGCTGAGCGGCGCCTGGAAGCCGATCACGGCGATGTCGGACAGCTGTTCGCCCCTGATGTGCGGATGCGCCGGCCACCAGATCGTCGTATCGGGCACGCGCTCGAAGGTGATGAGATGCGCGCGGGTCGTGCTCCAGATACCGTGCAGCAGCGATAGCGTGATGCCGAGCGCGACACCCTGCTCGATGGGCAGCACCACGATCGCGGCCGCGGTCGCCACGATCAGCAGGAACTCGCCCTTCGACGCGCGATACACCCTGGCAATCTGCGCCACGCGGATGATGCGCTGCGCGACGAACAGCAGCACGCCGCCCAGGGCCGCTTCCGGCACATGCGCCAGCAGCCGCGCCCCGAACAGCACGAGCAGCAGCACGATGATGGCGGCCAGCAGTCCCGCGACCTGGGAGCGTCCGCCGGTCTCGACCACGATCCCGGTGCGCGGCGGGCTCGCATTGACCGGAAACGCCCCGAACAAGCCGGCCAGCAGGCTGCCGGCGCCCGCGCCGAGGAAGTCGCGGTCGACATCGGCCGGACGATCGATAGAGGAGGGGAACGACCGGGTCGTTGCCGATGTCTGCACCATGACGACCACGGCGATCAGGAAGGCGAGCGGCACCAGCTTGGCCCATTGCTCGGCACCGATCAGCGGCATGGAGGGCATCGGAAGCGTCCCGGAAATCTCGCCGATCACATGCACGCCCTTCGCCTCGAGCCCCGCCGAGGCCACGTACAGCGTCGAAGCGACGAGCGCGATGAGCGCGCCGGGAATGCGCGCGCTGATCCGCTCGCACACCATCACGGTCGCCAGCACGCCGAAGCCGATGATGAGCGTGTGGACGTTGGTCTTGCCGAGTTCGCCCGCGAGGCCGACGATCCGCGCCAATGTCGGTCCGCTTGGAGACGGCAGTCCCAGCACGCTCGGCAATTGCGAGACGATGATGTGCACGGCGATGCCGGCCAGAAAGCCGACCGTCACCGGCACCGACAACAGATTCGCGATGCCGCCGAGCCGGAAGCCTCCGGCGAGCACCAGCAGGACCCCGACCAGCAGGGCCAGCGCCGCGGCCAGGCTGCCATACTCCGGCGTGCCGGTGGCGGCAACCAGAGCCAAGCCGGCGGCGAAGATCGGGGTGATCGTGGAATCGGCGCCGCAGGACAGGAAGCGGTTGGCGCCGAACAGGGCGAAGCCAAGCGAGCCGGCCATGAAAGCGAAAAAGCCGGTTTCCGGTGTGAAGCCGCCGAGTTTGGCGGTCGCCATCTGCTCGGGGATCGCGATGGCGGCGAGCGTCAGGCCGGCAGCGAGGTCGGCGGGAAGGGAGCCGATCCGCCATCCCGCGAGCGAGCGCAGCAAGGGCCAGTGCTGGCCATCTTCGTTGCGCGTTGACAGGGTCATGTCGATATCTCCCAAAGCACGATCCAAGAGCTGCTGGTCGGTTCACGCAAGGTCGCGATCCCAAGGTGGCTCCGGAGCGAAGGCCGCAGCGAGGTAATCGATGAAGGCGCGCACTTTGGCCGACGGCGTGCGGTCCGGCAGGTAGACGGCGTGGACCGCCAGCAGCTCCGACGGCGGAACATCCAGCCTCACTGGCACCAATCGTCCGGCGCGCACCTCGTCGCCGACGATGAAGGTCGGCTGGTAGATCAGGCCTTGGCCAGCCAGCGCGGCGGCGAGCAGCGCATCGCCATTGTTGGCGCGCAGATTGCCGCTCACGGTCACATCGATCGCCGTCTTGCCGCCCATGCGCCAGCGCGAAGGGCCCGCCGCTGCCAAGGTGTAACCGAGACAATTGTGGCCGGTGAGATCGGCCGCCCGGCGCGGCGTGCCATGCGCTTCGAGATAGGATGGAGCGGCGCAGATCATCATCCGGCACGGCGCGAGCCGCCGCGCCACCAGGCTGGAGTCCTTCAGCGTGCCGATCCGGATCGCGAGGTCCCAGCCTTCCTCGATCAGGTCAACCAGTCGGTCGTTCAGCCCGAGCTCGACGCTGACACCGGGATAGAGCGCGGCAAAGCGGGCGAGCAGCGGCGCGATTTGACGCGTGCCGAACGCCAGCGGGACGTTCAGCCGCAACAGTCCGCGCGGCTCGACGCGGTCGGCCGCGATTGCGCTCTCGGCCGCCTCGAAATCGCCGAGCACGCGCTCGGCGAGGTCGAGATAGCGCCGGCCCGCCTCGGTGATGGTCAGCCGCCGCGTGGTGCGGTGAAACAGCTTGGCGCCGAGCCGCGTCTCCAGCGCCGCGAGGTGCTTGGTGACCATGGTCGGAGACATGCCGAGCAGCCGTGCCGCTCCGGACAGGCTGCCGGATCCGGCCACCTTCGAGAGGACTTCCAGCCCTGTCAGCCGGTCAAGCACTCCATCATCTCACTCTAGGGGGGTGAACTGAATTTCCATTGTACCGGATTATCTCCTAACGGGAAATGATCCATATCCCGGGGGTCCCCACCGGAGGTTTTGATGATCGATTCCCGCACTGCGCCTTATGCTGCGCTCCTGCTCCGCCTCACGCTCGGCGGCCTGTTTCTGGCCCATGCCAGCCTCAAACTGTTCGTGTTCAGCCCGGCCGGCACCGCAAAGTTCTTCGGCAGCATCGGTTTGCCGCCAGAGCTTGCCTATGCCGTGATCACGGCCGAGATCCTGGCGGGCATTGCCCTGATCCTCGGCGTCTATACCCGCTGGGTCGCGCTCGCCGCCGTGCCGATCCTGCTCGGCGCCATCTTCACCGTGCATGGTTCCGCCGGGTTCTTCTTCAACAATCCGAAGGGCGGCTGGGAGTACCCGGCATTCTGGGCCGTCACCCTGGTGATCCAGGCCCTGCTCGGCGACGGCGCCTTCGCGCTCGGCGGCCTGCGCACCAGCCTCGCCGGCGGCCAATTGCGCAGCGCTCATTGACGCTGACGTGAAGTCCGCTGGCCGTCACCCCACCCCCACTGTCATCCCCGCGAAAGCGGGGATCCATAATTGCAGGGCGTCATTTGGGGCAGGCGAGACGACCCGTCTGTTCCAATCGCGACATCACGCGTTATGGGTCCCGGGTCGGCGCCCGACCATCGCGGTGCGACATTCAGGCTTGCCCGGGACGACAATTGTGGTTGGCGCACGACCTGAGATACGAATCGAACGAGGAGCGATGACATGACCCTGCCCACCATCTTCCTGTCACACGGCTCGCCGATGCTGCCGCTGACGGCGTCGGCGGCGCGGGACTTCCTGACGGGGCTCGGCAACATCCTGCCGCGGCCGAAAGCCATCCTCGTGATCTCGGCGCATTGGGAGACAGATATTCCCGCCGTCAATGCCGTTGCCGCCAATGAGACGATCTACGACTTCTACGGCTTTCCCCGTGAACTCTATCAGTTGCGCTATCCGGCGCCGGGCGCGCCCGATCTTGCGCTGGCTGTGGCCGCGCGTCTGCAGGCCGCCGGTCTTCCGGTTGGCGTCGACCGCGCCCGCGGGCTCGATCATGGCGCCTGGGTGCCGATGCTCCTGATGTATCCGCAAGCCGACATTCCGGTGCTGCAACTGTCGATCCAGACCGAGCGGGGCCCTGCGCATCATCTGGCGCTCGGCCGTGCGCTGGCGCCGCTGCGCGATGAAGGCGTGCTGATCATCGGCAGCGGCAGCTTCACACATAATCTCGGCGAGTTCCGCAAGCGCCGGCCCGAGATCGACGATCCCGCGCCGTCCTGGGTGGTCCACTTCGCCGACTGGGTGCATGCGGCCGCGATCGAAGGTCGCGTCGACGATCTCATCAACTATCGCCGCCTGGCGCCGCATGCGCGCGACAACCATCCGACCGACGAACACTTCCTGCCGCTGTTCGCAGCCCTGGGCGCAGCCGGCGCAGGCGCCCGCGTCGAGCGGCTGCACAACAGCGCGAACTACGGCGTGCTGCGCATGGACGTCTATGCGTTCCATGGCGCTGACGCGGCGAAAGCCGCTGCGTAGGTGGCGAGATCTGTTCGTTCGCAAACGGTTTGCCCGTCGGGTTATTATGTCGCAGGCGATGTCGCTTGTGTCGTCGGGCAAATCACCGCGATCTTTTCGCGCATCCCGCCTCACTTTGGAGGGCGTTGCGCGCGGTCGTCACGACACGCGAGGCGGGGAGCGGTGGCCGTGAGGTGTTTGCAGCAGGCTCGACGAGCATGCCGACGAACGAATGTCTTGCGGACGTGAAATCGCAGCGGCCTGACACCCCGATGCTGGTGTTCCTTCGCGACGATGCTGACGCATCGCGTGGAGCATGGTGGCCAACAAGCCCGGCGCACCAGGGCGACTGCGTATAATCGTGAAGACCATCGCGCAGGGAGGGCCGGGCGATCTCGGCTGAACCTGTGGTACCTGCCGCCTGCATTTTTTTCCGCAGGCGGGCCACGGGCGCGGCCGGCGCCCGGCCTTCCCTGCACCCTCCTGTTTGAAGAGGGGGAGCGAATGAACAAAGCCCGGACGCAATGGCGCCGCGGGGAGCGCGTCGCCATGACTGAGCGAAGCCACCGCACATTTGGTGTCGTCCCTGCGAACGCAGGGACCCATAACCCCAGAGTGGTGTTTGGGGCACGCGCGACGACCAGTCTTTTCTCACCGTGAGATCACGCGGTACGGGTCCCCGCGTTCGCAGGGACGACACCTGGGATGAGGACAGTGCGCCGCAACACATGACCTCGGAGGTAACTGACACGGACGCATCGCGCGGAGAAAACCCTTGACCCGTTCGCATGCAAATGTTGCGAAGGGTGCACCAGGGAGTGAGACAAAACCAATGCGCCTGCCGTTTTATTATGGCTGGGTCATCGTGGCCGTGACCTTCGTGACCATGGCGATCGGCGTCAATGCGCGTACCGCCTTCTCGCTGTTCTATCCGCCGATCATCGCCGAGTTCGGCTGGGAGCGGGGCGTCACGGCGGGCGCATTCTCGTTCGGCTTCGTCGTCTCCGGCATCGTCAGTCCGCTGATCGGACGGCTGATGGATCGCACCGGCCCGCGGGCGGTGATGGAACTCGGCGTCGCGCTGATGGCCGGCGGCCTGTTGCTGGCGCCGCTGACCTCGCAGCCCTGGCACCTCTATGTCACGATCGGCGTGATGGTCGGCGCCGGCAGCGTGTGTCTCGGCTATTCCGGCCAATCGCTGTTCCTGCCGAATTGGTTTATCCGCCGCCGCGGGCTCGCGATCGGCATTGCATTTGCCGGCGTCGGCATCGGCTCGATGACCTTGCTGCCCTGGGTCCAGCACATGATCGCCCAGACCGATTGGCGCGCCGCCTGCACGGCGATGGGCCTCCTCGTGCTGGTCGTGCTCGCGCCGATCAATCTGCTGCTGCGCAAGAAGCCGGAAGAGATCGGCCTGCGTCCGGACGGCGATGCGGCGCCGCTGGCCAACGCCGCCAAGCCCGTCTCCAACGTCGTCGACGCCGCCTGGGCCGGCGTCGATTGGACCTTGGCGCGCGCGCTGCGCACCGCGCGGTTCTGGTGGCTCGCGCTTGGCTACTTCTTCGGGCTCTATGTCTGGTACGCAGTGCAGGTGCATCAGACGAAATATCTGCTCGAGATCGGCTTCAGCTCGAGCGTTGCGGTGTGGGCGCTCGGCGCCGTCAGCCTGCTCGGGATTCCCGGCCAGATCGCGCTCGGTCACCTGTCGGACCGGCTCGGCCGCGAGGCGGTGTGGGGGCTCGGTTGTCTCGGCTTCGCGATCTGCTTCGCCGCGCTGATCGCGCTCAAGGCCGCGCCGTCGCTGCTGCTCATCTACGTGATGGTGGCGACGCAGGGCGCGCTTGGCTATGGCCTCACCTCGGTGATGGGCGCAGTCGCGCTCGAAATCTTTCAGGGCGCGCATTTCGGCAGTATCTTCGGAACCTTGATGCTGATCGGCCTGTGCGGCGGTGCCGCAGGCCCCTGGGTGACCGGGGTGCTGTATGATCACACCCAGAGCTACACGCCTGGCTTTGTGATCGCTTTCGTCGGCGCCTTCGTCTCTGCAGCTGCGGTCTGGATCGCAGCGCCGCGCCGGGTTCGCCTCGTCGCGGGCCAATTGCACAGGTTAAAGACGGTGGCCGGGACTGCCGCATGATGTGTGATCTGGTCGACTTGTCATAATGGCGCGGCCGTGAACTAATCGGTCTAATCTGGGAGAGGGATAACATGAACGAGCTCGTCCAGGCCGCGAAGGCCGCACCGCTGTTCAACCCGCTGTCGCCGGACTTCATCCGCGATCCCTATCCCTTCTATCGGCAGCTGCGCGACAACGACCCGATGCATGTGACGCCGTTCGGCTCGGTTCTCGCCAGTCGCCATGCGGAAGCAAGCCTCGTGCTGCGCGACAAGCGCTTCGGCAAGGACTTCGTCGATCGCGCGATCCGCCGCTATGGGCCTGAGATCATGCAGGAGCCGATCTTCCGCAGCATGAGCCATTGGATGCTGCAGCAGGATCCGCCGGATCATACCCGGCTGCGCGGACTCGTCGTGAAGGCGTTCACGGCGCGGCGGGTCGAGGACATGCGGCCGCGGATCCAGGAGATCGTCGACCGCACGCTGGACGAGGTGATCCCGCACGGCCGCATGGACCTGATCGAAGACTTTGCCTTCAAGCTGCCGGTCACGGTGATCTGCGACATGCTGGGGATCCCCGAAGAACATCGCGAGGCCTTCTACAGGAGCTCGCGCGAAGGCGGCCGCCTGCTCGATCCGGTGCCGCTGTCGAAAGCCGAAATCGCCGAGGGCAATGCCGGCAATGCCGTGTCGACAGCCTATTTCCAGCATCTGTTCGAACTGCGCCGGAAGCATCCGGGCGACGACCTGACGACGCAGCTGCTGCAGGCAGAGGAGGACGGCGCCAAGCTCAGCCATGAGGAGCTCACCGCCAACATCATCCTGTTGTTCGGGGCGGGCCACGAGACCACGGTCAATCTGATCGGCAACGGCCTCCTGGCGCTGCATCGCAATCCCGACCAGCTGGCGCTTCTGAAGGCAAGGCCGGAGCTGATCACCAACGCCATCGAGGAGTTCCTGCGCTATGATTCCTCGGTGCAGCTGACGGGGCGGGTGGCGCTCGAGGACATCGAGGATCTCGGCGGCCGGCGCATTCCGAAGGGGGAGGCCGTGCTGTGCCTGCTCGGCTCGGCCAACCGCGATCCGGCTGTCTATCCGGACGATCCGGAGCGGCTGGACATCACGCGGGCGAATGTCAAGCCGCTCTCGTTCGGCGGCGGCATCCACCATTGCCTGGGGGCGCAGCTCGCCCGCATCGAGGCCGAGGTCGCGATCGGAACCCTGCTGCGGCGCCTGCCGGAGCTGAAGCTGGACGATCCGGACACCCCGGAATGGCGGCCGACCTTCGTGCTGCGCGGCCTCAAGCGGCTGCCGGCGCACTGGTAACCATCTTCGTGAACGGAGTTGTGCAACGCCCCCGGAAATACCGACAGCGCTGTGACTTCGCCATACTTAATCCTATATGATGCAGCGCTCCGGTATCGAAGCCAGTGGGCCCGCTGCCGCATTGGTTTGAAGGTTGGGACGCCGGAGCGTTGTCCTTTGAGGGAGACCCCGTGCAGACAACCCTGCTCGGCTTGGCGATTGCCTTCATCCTTGCGCTCCTTGCTGCGCTGATCGGCCCGTTCTTCGTCGACTGGAACCAGTTCCGGCCGCAGTTCGAGGCCGAAGCGGGCAAGATCATTGGCGTGCCCGTGCGGGTCGCCGGTGCGCTGGACGCACGGCTGCTGCCAACTCCCACGTTGCGGCTCCGCCAGGTCACGTTCGGCGGCGCCAATCATCTGGGCAAGCTGCGCGCCGACAAGCTGGACGTCGAGTTCAGCCTCGGCGATCTGATGCGCGGGGAGTGGAAGGCGAATGAGCTCACCATCGGCGGCATGGCCGCCGATCTCGGGCTCGATGCCAAGGGCCAGGTCGACCTGCCGGCCGCCTCGGGCCGGTTCAATCTGGCCGCGCTGGCGATCGACCGTTTCAACCTCACCGGTCGGGTCGCTCTGCACGACGCCGCCAGCCGCTCGACCCTCGAGCTTACCGATATCGTCTTCTCCGGCGACGTGCGTTCGCTGGCCGGTTCGCTGCGCGGCGACGGCGCGGTCTCGATCCGCGGCGCCCGTTTCCCGTTCCGGGTGTCGTCGAGCCAGGACAAGGAGTCCGGCGGCCTGCGCGTCCACCTCAATATCGATCCGGGCGAGCGTGCCGTCATCGCTGATGTCGAAGGTCTGATCAGCTTCCCCAACCGCTCACCGCGGTTCGAGGGCGCGCTCACGCTGTCTTCGCCGCCCAAAGAGCAGAGCGACGGCAATGACAAGCTCGCCGCGGGCGACCCGGCCAAGCCGCAATCGGCCAATCCGCCGCCCGCCAAGAGCAGTCCGGCCGTGGCGGCGGGCGCGACGCCGTGGCGGATCGCCGCCAAGGTCGGAGGCGACCAGGCTGCGGCCAAGCTCGACCAGATTGAGGTGACCTTCGGCGAGGAGGATCGCTCGCTCAAGTTCACCGGCAGCGGCGACGTGCGGTTTGGCGCCGCACCGATGCTGCGCGCGACGCTGTCTGCGCGCCAGCTCGATGCCGACAAGCTGCTCTCCGGCGGCGGCGATGTGAAGGACAGGCGCGCGATGGCGCCGGCCCGCGTCTTGCCCGCTTTGCGCAACTGGATCGCGCAGCTGCCGACCCTGCCGCTCCCCGCCAATGTGCAATTCTCGACCGAGCAGATCATGCTGTCGGGCCGTCCGGTGCAGAACTTCACCGCCGACCTGCACAACGAGACCACTGCATGGAGCCTGGAAAAGGTCGATCTGCGCGCGCCCGGCGCGACGCATCTGACGTTCCGCACGATCGGCATCTCGACCGCGGTCACGTCCGGCTTCAGCGGCGCGCTCGATCTTTCATCATCGGAGCCTGACGCCCTGGTGGCCTGGATGCAGGGCCGCAGCGATACCACCTACCGCACCCAGCGTCCGCTGCGGCTGCGCGGCGATATCAGCGTGGCGCCGGATCGGGTGGCCATCGATGGTCTGAAGGCGGACATTGACGGCGGGTCCGTCGATGGACGCATCGCGCTGATCACCAAGGCCGCTGGAGCGGGCTCCCGGCTGGAAACGGCGCTCAAGGGTGACAGGCTCGACCTCGATGCCGCGCTGGCGGTGGCGCGTTCGCTCGCAGGAGCCTCGGGCGAGTGGCCAACCGAGGCCAGCGTGGCGCTGGACATCGGCCGCGCCAAGATCAGCGGCCAGGAGCTCAGTCCGCTGGCGACCCGCTTCTCCTACGACCCCAAGACGATCGCTCTCGATCAGCTCAAATTCGGCCAAAGCGGCGGCGTCAGCAGCGAGGGCTCCGGCCGGTTTGATCGCGCCGACGCGACCGGACGGCTGGTCCTGACCTCGATGGCCGGCTCGTTGAAGGAGATTACCTCGCTGGTCCAGCCGATCGCGCCGAAGATCGCCGCCCGTTTCGATGCCTTGAGCGTCCCCTCGGGCGCGGCGCGGCTGAAGCTCACGCTCGATCTTGCCAAGGATCCGACGAACCTCGAGCGCAGCCAGGCGAAAGCCGTGCTCGATCTGGATGCGCCGCAGTTGAAGGGCTCGGCGACCCTGACGGCAAAGCCGTCGGCGGCAGCGCTCCGCAGCTTCGAAGTCGAGGCGATCGACCGTACCGAACTCGGCATCGAGAGCCGGCTGTCATCGGAGCAGGGCCATCTCGTGCTTGCGCTGCTCGGCCTCGACCGCTTTGCAGCGGTGGGCAACGGCCCGGCGCAGTTTGAAGCGAGCGTGAGCGGCAGCTGGCGGGCGCCGCTGCGCGTCAATGCCAAGCTGTCCGGCGCGGGTCTCGACGGCGACGCACAGGGGACGATCGAGCCATGGGGAGAGTTCACCAAGGCGACGGCAAATCTGCGCGTGCGCAGCGCCAACCTGGCGCCGTTGGTTGGATTGAAGCCCCAGGACAGCGCAGCCCAGAACGTCCGTTTGTTCGGCCGGCTTGGTCTCTCCGGCACCCGCGTGACTCTCGACGATATCGACAGCACGGTCGGCGGCTCGCGGCTGCGCGGTCGACTGGCGATGAACCTGGACGATGAAAAGCAGATCGACGGCGAACTCGGCCTCGATACGCTCGACGTCCCGCAGGTGTTTTCGGTGCTGGTCGGCGCGGCCGGCCAAGACGTGGCCGCGCCGCTTGGCCCGGGCCTCTTGAAGGGCTGGCGCGGGCGGGTGTCGTTCCAGGCTTTGACCGGCGCTGTTTTGAACGGCACCGAGCTGCGGCCCCTCGGTGGCGCCGTCGCGAGTGACGGGCAATCGCTGACGATCGAAAATCTCAAGGGCAAGCTCGGCGGCGGCGATGTGACCGCGACCGTCGAGGCGCGTTCCAACGCCAATGGGCTGGTTCTGAACGGACGCGTCGAGCTCGCCGGCATCGATGGCAACGCACTGCGCTATCGCAGTCTGAAGATGCCGGCCGGCAAGGTGTCGGCCCAGATGGCGCTCGCTGCCGAAGGGCGCAGCGTGCAGGGACTCGTGAGCGCGCTGTCGGGCAATGGCACTGTCACGCTCGACAATGCGGCGATTCCGAATCTCGATCCCCGGGCGTTCGATGCGGCCTTGCGCGCCGCCGATGCGGGACAGCTCGGCGATGATGGCAAGCTCCGGCAGGTCATCGAGCCGGCGCTGACCTTGGGCACGTTGTCCATTGCGTCGGCTCAGATCCCGTTCATCATCCGTGACGGCCGGCTGCGCGTCGGCGCCACCCCGCTGGAAGCCCAGGGGGCGCGTGCGATCGTCTCCGGCGGCTTCGATATCCCGGCCGATCAGGCTGACATTCGCGCCAGCCTCAGCTCGAACACGATCGGCAGCGCCAACAGCCGGCCGGAGGTTCAGCTGTTTGCAGTCGGCACGCCCGATACGCTGACGCGCGCGGTCGACGTCACCTCGCTGTCCTCCTGGCTTGCCGTGCGCGCGATCGACCGCGAGACGCGCCGTCTGGACGCGATCGCGCGCGGCGAGGCGCCGCCGGCCTATCCGTCGTCGACCGCGTCGCTGCCGGGCGGTCCGGATGCCGCGCCGGCCCCGCCCAATGCCGCCGACGTGCCGGTGCCCGGACGTGATCCGCGGCGCGATCCGCGCGCCAGGCTCGGCGGTCCGCGTGCGGCGGTGCCGCCGCTGACCGCGCCGCTCTCGGCTCCCGCAACGGCCCCTGCGCCGGCCGCCCCTGTGGCATCGAGCCAGCCGCAGGTTGCTCCGCTGCCGCCGCCGGTCGAGATCAAGCCTGCGCCCGGCGCAGTGCCACCGCGGCCCCGGCCCTTGCCGCGTCCGCCGGTCGTGTTGACGCCGCTGGGCAGCCCGTGACGACCACGCGCGTCGGGGAGGGGCAGCGCCGATGATGACGTTGCGCCAGGTCGAGGTCATCCGCGCGGTCATGGTGACGGGCACCATCAATGGCGCGGCGCGGCTGTTGAAGGTGTCGGCGCCGGGCGTCAGCCGGCTGGTGAAATACACCGAGCGCTCGCTCGGCATCCGCTTCTTCCAGCGCCAGAACGGTCGCTACTTCCCGACCCCCGAGGCGCAGAACATCTTCGCGCAGATCAACAGCGTCTACGAGAAGGTCGACGATCTCAGCTACATCATCTCCAATATCGGCCGCGGCGCGCTGTCCGAGCTGCGCATCGGCTCGGTCCCCAGCATTTCCCAGGTCATGGTGCCGCGCGCGATCGAGCGCGTCCGCCGCCGCTATCCCGATCTCGGCATCGACATCAACATCCTCAAGATCGAGGAGGCGATCGACTATCTGATGCTGGGCAAAGGCGAGTGCGTGGCGATGAGCTACCGCCTCGACCATTCCGCGCTTGAATTCCTGCCGTTGGCGTCGGGCGAATTGTTCTGCATCGTCCCGTCCGGCCATGAGCTCGCCGGCCGCAAGCAGGTCTCCGCCGCCGAGATGACGCGCTATCCGCTGATCGGCATCGATCCCAACGATCCCTACGGCCGGATCATGGCCGAGATCTTCGCGCGCAACAGGCTGAGCTACAACATCTCGATCAAGGCGCGCTTTGGCACCACGGTCTGTGCGCTCGTGAAGGCCGGGCTCGGCATCGCGGTCATCGACCAGTTCACGGTGGCGCATGGCGGCTATCCTGGCATCGAGCTCATCAAGATCGCTGAGCCGACCCGCTTCGACACCTACATCGCCGTCAAGCGTGGAACGCCATTGTCGCTCTATGCCGAGCACTTCATCGACTGTCTGCGTGCCGAGATGCGCGCTGTGGAGCCGGGCCGCCGCCCGGCAGCGAAGGCCGCCAAGGCGCCCGCCAACGAAAGATAACATGATGTTAGGTTCGGCGGATAATTGGGTAATTGTGTTAGCGGACGGACGCGCTATCGTGCGCCGCATCATTCATCGCTCGTGCGGCGATCGCGCGAGGCGGCAGCAGAGACTGAAGCGAACGTGCCTGATCTTTCCGCGCTCAAAGCCCGCAAATTCCTGACCGGCTTGATCGGTGCGCCGATCGCGCATTCGGCGTCTCCCGCGATGCACGAACATGCTGCGGCGGCGCTCGGCGTCCGCTGCCACTACCAGCTGATCGAGGTCGCTGGTGCCGACCGGGCGGGCCTTACGACGCTGCTCGAAGGCGTGCGCCGGCTGGGCTTCGCCGGGGTCAATGTGACCTACCCCTATAAGGAAGCCGTGGTCGAACTGCTCGACGAACTCGCGCCGAAGGCGGCAGCGATGGGCGCCGTCAATACCGTCGTCGTGCGCGACGGCCGGCTGGTCGGGCACAATACGGACACCACAGGCTTTGAGCGCGCGGTCGCGCCGTTGTTGAACCAGACCGGTCGCGGCGCCGTGGCGCTCATCGGCGCTGGTGGCGTCGGCAAGGCGATTGCCTTCGCACTTGCGAACCTCAACGTCGCTGGGCTGCGCATCTATGACACTGAACGCGCCCGCGCCGAGCGGCTTGCGCGTCTCCTTCCTGCAAGCATCGGAGCAGTGGTCGTCGACAGTCTCGAGCAGGCGCTGCAGGGCGCGGCCGGTGCCGTCAATGGGACGCCGATCGGAATGCTGCCAAACCGCGGCACGCCAGTCCCCGATCATCTCTTGCGCACCGGTCTCTGGGTGGCCGACGCCGTCTACTCACCGCTGTGGACGCCGCTGCTGAAGGCCGCCAAGGCGAGGGGAGCGCAGGTCCTGCTCGGCCGCGAACTCGCCATCTATCAGGCCGCCGACGCCTTCGAGCTGTTCACCGGGCTTGCGCCCTCGACCGAAGCGATGGGGGCGGCGTTCGACAATCACATGGCGGAAAGATATCCGGCGGTTGACGCCGCCTGAGCCGGCGGTCAATACGCGCCGGACCATTCGTTCAAGCAAGAAACGCAAACAAGCGTTTAAAGCAGAGGAGGAAACAACGTGAGATCGATCATCCTGGCTGGCCTGTGCTCGGCCGCGCTGCTCACCGGAGCTGCCTACGCGCAATCCGGAGCGCCCATCAAGATCGCTGACGTCGCCGAGCTCTCAGGCGGCGGCGCCACTGTCGGCAACAATTGGAAAAACGGCATCGACCTCGCCGTCGAGGAGATCAACGCCAAGGGCGGTATCCTCGGCCGCAAGATCGAGGTCAGCCACGCTGACTCGCAATCGAACCCCGGCGTCGCGCGGGCCCAGGTGCAGAAGGCGCTGGACGGCGAGCCCTATGTGCTGCTCGGGCCCGGCTATTCGGGCTCGGTGAAGGTAACGGCGCCTTTGGCCGCTGAAGCCGGCATCACCCAGATCATGGGTGGCGAGGCGGCCGAGCTCACGCAGGCCGGTAACAAGTTCCTGTTCCGCACTTCATTCGGCCAGCAATCGTCGATGCCGAAGGTCGCGAAATACGTCAACGACGAGCTGAAGGCGAAGTCGGTTGCGGTGGTCTGGGTCAACAACGATTTCGGCCGCGGCGGACGCGACGTCATCACCAAGGAGTTCAACAGGCTCGGCATCAAGGTTGCAGCCGATCTCTCGACCGAAGCCGGCCAGGCCGACTTCGCGGCTGACGTCAGCAAGATCAAAGCGGCGGCGCCTGATGCCGTCTTCATCTACGTCAACGAGGAAGAGAGCGCGCGCATCCTGAAGGAGATCAAGCGCCAGGGCGTCACCGTGCCGCTGATCGGCGAGACCACGCTGGTCGGCCAGAAGGTGATCGAGCTCGCCGGCGACGCCGCCAACGGTGCGCGCGGCCATGTCGGCCTCACCACCGATGCGCCGGTCGAGGCCGTCAAGGCGTTCCGCGACCGCTTCGTGAAGAAGTACAACTACGTGCCCGACCATAATGGTCTCAAGGGTTACCTTGCGATCTACATGGTCAAGGCGACGACCGAGAAGATGGGCAAGGTCGACTCCAAGGCGTTCGCCGACACCTTGCACGGCCTGACCATCAAGACGTCGACCGAGCCGAATATCCTGATGGATGTCACCTTCGACCAGAACGGCGACATCGATCGCCAGGGCTTCCTGGTCGAGGTGGTCGAGGGCAAGCAGGTGGTGAAGCAGGTGCTGCCGAAACTCAACTGAGGACAACGGTGGATCGGCGGCGCTTGGAGGGGTGATGTCCGGCGCCGCCGTCACCCAAGGGCTCACGGGGAAACCATGTCCAATCTGCTCGACCTGATCGTGGCGGGTCTCGCCACCGGCGCCATCTACGCGCTCGTCGCCGTCGGATTCACCTTGCTGTGGCAGACCTCCCAGACCATCAACTTCGCCCAGGGCGAGTTCGTGATGCTGCCGGCCTTCCTGATGCTCGCGGTGATGCATCTCGGCGCGCCGTTCTGGCTCGCGGTGCTCGTTGGCATCGCCCTGTCGGCGCTGCTGCTCGGTCTCGCCTTCAAGATGCTGCTGGTCGATCCGATGCTGCGGCACGGCGTGCTGCCGCTGGCGATCGCCACCATGGCGCTCGCCATCGGGATCAAGGAGGCGGTGAAGCAGTTCTTCAGCGCCGAGGCCTCACCATTCCCCTCGATCGTGCCGGTTGGCGATGTGTCCATCCTCGGCCGCGCGATCTCGCTGCAGAGCCTCGGCGTGCTCGCTGTTGCGATCCTGACCGTCGTCGGTCTGACCACGTTGCTGAATCGTACCTCGCTGGGTCACCAGATGCAGGCGGCGGCGCAGAACCCGACGGTGGCGCGGATCATCGGCGTGCCCGTCGAGCGCATGATCCTGTTGACCTTCCTGATCAACGCCGTGCTGGTGGCGCTGGCCTCGGTGCTGATCACGCCGATCTATCTGGCTAAATTCTCCAGCGGCGAGGTGTTGGGGCAGGCGGCCTTCATCGCCGCGATCGTCGGCGGCTTCAACCAGGTGCGTGGCGCCATCGCCGGCGGTTTGCTGATCGGCGTCGTCGACAATCTCGCCGCCGCCTATGTTTCCACCCAGTATCGCGCCGCCGTGCCGATGCTGCTGCTGATCCTGATGATCCTGTTCCGGCCGCAGGGCCTGCTCGGACGAGCCGAGGAGCGCACGGTATGAGCAAGCACAGCAGACTGCTCCTCGTCGCGCTGGCGATTATCGTCATTGCCGGCCTGATCATCATCCCGATGAACTTCAACCGCTATGGCCTGTACATCCTGAGCCAGTGGGCGGTCATGACGATCGCGGCGATGGGCCTCAACCTCACGCTCGGCTATGCCGGGCAGGTGTCGCTGGCGCAGGGCGCCTTCGTCGGCATCGGCGCCTATGGTGCGGCGATCCTGACCACGCATGGCTGGCCGCTGATATCCGCGCTCGGGCTCGTCATCGTGATCTGCTTCATCGTCGGCTGGCTGCTCGGCTATCCGGCGCTGCGCGTGCAGCATCATTATCTCGCCTTCGTCACGCTCGCCTTCTCGACCCTGATGTTCCTGGTGTTCCGCAACGAGAGCTGGCTCACCAACGGCATCTACGGCATCAGCAACATTCCCCGCCCGGAGATCTTCGGCTTCCCGACCCGCAAGCCGCTGCCGTTCTATTATCTCTGCCTGGGCTCGCTCGGCCTGGTCACGCTCGCAATGTGGTGGCTGATCCGCTCGCCCTGGGGCCGCGCCTTCATGGCGCTGCGGGAGAATCCCATCCGGGCGCAGTCCCTCGGCATCGACACCCGTCGCTACACGTTGATGGCGTTCGCGATCGGCTCCGCGCTCGGCGGCATCGCCGGCGTGCTCTATGCGCCGCTGACGCAATACGTCGATCCCGTTCCGTTCAACCTGCAGCTCTCGCTCGATCTCCTGATGATGGTGATCGTCGGCGGCTCCGGCTTCATGCTCGGGCCGTTCCTCGGCGCCATGATCGCGGTGCTGCTGCCGGAGTGGCTGCGCTTTGCCGAAGGCTATTACCTCATGCTCTATGCGGCGGCCGTGATCGCGCTGCTGATCTATTCGCCGAGCGGCATCCTCGGCATCCTCGACCGCTATCTCAGCTCGCGGCGGACCCAGGCGGCGTCGGCCTTGCGCGCCGCCGCCCAATCCAAACTGGAGGCCGCTCGATGACCGCAGTCCTCGATGTTCGCGATGTCAAGAAGAGCTTTGGCGGCATCACCGCCGTCAACGGCGTCAGCTTCGACGTGCAGGAGCGGGCGAGATCCTCGGCCTGATCGGTCCCAATGGCTGCGGCAAGTCGACCCTGTTCAACTGCATTCTCGGCCAGCTGGTGCCGAGCGCAGGTGAGGTCAGGGTCGACGGCAAGCTCGTGACCGGCCAGCGGCCGTCGGATCTGAATCGTCTGGGCGTCAGCCGCACCTTCCAGCTGCTGCAGGTGTTCCCGAAACTGTCCGTGCGTGACAATCTGATCCTTGCCGGTCAGGAGCATCGTGGCAGCATGCTGTCGCGGTTGTTCGGGCCATCGGATGCGGGTCTCACCGCGACCGCCGATCAGATGATCGGCTTCTTCAAGCTGGAGCATCTCGCCAACGAGCCGGCCGGTGGCCTGTCCTACGGGCAGCAGAAGCTGCTCGATGCGGCCATGGCGTTCATGGGCGGTCCGCGGCTGGTGCTGCTCGACGAACCCGCCGGCGGCGTAAACCCGACGATGCTCGGCGATCTCAAGGAGCGGCTGATCGCGATCAACCGCGAGCGCCGTGCCACGTTCGTCGTGATCGAGCACAACATGGAATTTGTCATGTCGCTGTGCTCGCGCGTCATGGTGATGGCGGAAGGCAAGGTGCTGGCGATCGGCAAGCCGGATGAGATCAGGGCCAACCCGGCCGTGATCGAAGCCTATCTCGGACATTGACGGAGGCGGCGATGAGCGATCCCATTCTCGACGTCCAGAATCTCGTCGGCGGCTACGGCAAGATGACGATCCTCAACGGCACCACCTTCTCGGTGCCGAAGGGATCGATCACCACCGTCATCGGACCGAACGGTGCCGGCAAGTCGACCGTGTTCAGGGCGATCTTCGGCCTGTTGAAGCTGCGCGAAGGCAAGGTGATGTTCAAGGGCCGCGACGTCACGGGCTTGAGCCAGCGCGCGCTGCTGGGCGCCGGCATCTGCTACATCCCGCAGGGCCGCAACATCTTCGGCGAGCTGTCGGTGCGGCACAATATCGAGCTCGGCGGCGTTGCTGCGCCGGCCAGCATCGATCTTCCCGCCCGCGTCGAGGCGGCGCTCGACGTCTTTCCGGTGCTGCGCAAGAAGGCGGAGCGGCAGGCCTCGACTCTGTCAGGCGGCGAGCAGAAGCAGCTCGAGATCGCGCGCGGCCTGCTGCTCGAGCCGCAGCTGGTGCTGATCGACGAGCCGTCGATCGGCCTGTCGCCTTTAATGGTGCAGCAGACCTTCGATATGCTGAAGCAGCTGCGCGACCGTGGCGTCTCGGTGCTCCTGATCGAGCAGAATGCGCGCTCGGCGCTGGAGATCTCCGATTACGGCATCGTGCTCGAGCTTGGCCGCACCCGGATCGTCGACAAGGCTGATCGCGTGCTGGCCGATCCGCGGGTCGGCCAGCTGTTCCTGGGCGGAGCAATGGAGGAGACGGCGGCATGAACACGCGCTCGATCGCGACGGTCTCCATCTCAGGCGCGCTCGACGAGAAGCTCAAGGCGATTGCCGCGGCAGGCTTTGAAGCGGTCGAGATCTTTGAGAATGACCTGATTGCGTTCGGGTTGCGCCCGCGCGAGATCGGGCAGATGTGCCGCGACCTGGGGCTGTCGATCTGCGCCTATCAGCCGTTCCGCGATTTCGAGGGCATGCCGGAGCCGCAGCGTTCGCGCAACTTCGTCCGCGCCGAGCGCAAGTTCGACCTCATGCAGGAGCTCGGCACGGATCTGTTGCTGATCTGCAGCAGTGTGTCGCCGGCCTCGCTCGGCGGCATCGACCGTGCCGCCGCCGATTTCCATGAGCTCGGCGAGCGCGCGGCCAAGCGCGGCTTGCGCGTTGGCTACGAGGCGCTGGCCTGGGGCCGCCACGTCCATGACTATCGCGACGCCTGGGAGATCGTGCGCCGCGCCGATCACAAGGCGATTGGCGTGATTCTCGACAGCTTCCACGCGCTGGCACCGGCGCTGCCGACCAACGCGATCCGCGCCATTCCCGCCGACAAGATCTTCCTGGTGCAGCTCGCGGACGCGCCGAAGCTCGAACTCGATGTACTGTCCTGGAGTCGTCACTTCCGGAGTTTTCCCGGGCAGGGCGATCTGCCGGTCGGCGCATTCATGGAGGCCGTGGCCGCGACCGGCTATTCCGGGCCGCTGTCGCTCGAGATCTTCAACGACCAGTTCCGCGCCGGCTCGGCGCCGCGCACCGCGCTCGACGGCATGCGCTCGCTGCTGCTGCTGCAGGATGATCTGGCCGGGCAGATGCCAACGGCTGCTGCGGAACGCTTCGCGCCGCGCGTCACCAGCCATGGCATCGGCTTCGTTGAATTCGCCGTCAGCGAGGACAAGGCGGCGTCGCTGGCGGCGTTGTTTGGCCAGCTTGGTTTCCGCAACACCGGGCGCCATCGCAGCAAGGCGGTGCAGCGCTGGTCGCAGGGCGCGATCGAGCTGGTGATCAATTGTGAGCCGGCGAGCTTCGCGCATTCGCATTACGTCACGCACGGACCCGGCGTTTGCGCGCTGGCGCTCGACGTTGACAGCGCCGACCGCGCCATGGCGCGAGCGCAGTCCTTGAAGACCCGCACCTTCGTGCAGCCGGTCGGTCCGGGAGAGCTGGAGATCCCGGCGATCCACGGCGTCGGTGGCAGCCTGCTGTATTTCCTCGATACGCATGGCCGGCACTGGGATGTCGACTTCGAACCGGTTGCCAGCGACAAGGCGGTCGATCGTCTCGTTGCGGTCGATCACATCGCGCAGTCGATGCCGCATGAGGAGATGCTGTCCTGGCTGCTGTTCTATGCCGGGCTCATCGACTTCTCCCGCTTGCCGCAGATGGAGATCGCCGATCCCAGGGGCCTCGTGCAGAGCCAGGCGATCGTCAACGGCGATCGCAGCCTGCGCTTCATCCTCAACGGATCGACTGCGACCCGCACGCTCTCGTCGCGCTTCATCTCGGAATTCTTCGGCTCCGGCGTCCAGCATATCGCGTTCTCCTGCGACGACATCTTTGCCGCGGTGGCCGAGATGCGCGCCCGCGGCGCCGGCTTCCTCGACATTCCCGACAACTACTACGACGATCTCGAAGCCAAATACGATCTGGCGCCCGAGACGATCGCGTCGCTTCGCGCCAACGAGATCCTCTACGACCGGGACGGCGACGCCGAGTTCTTCCAGGTGTACACGCACATCTTCGAGGAGCGCTTCTTCTTCGAGATCGTACAGCGGCGCAATTACCAGGGTTTCGGGGCCGTCAACGCCCCGATCCGGCTCGCCGCCCAGTCCCGCGAGGTGCGGCCGGATACGATGCCGCGGCTGTAGCTCACGGCTCCGGCCTGATGCCCGGCAGGCGGACGATCTCCTCCGCCAGATGCTCGATCAGCAGCCGCACCCGCGCGATGCCGGCTCGCTCCGGCACGATCAGCATGTTCAGCGGCACCGAGGGCAGGCGATGGTCGGGCAGGATCGCCGTCAACCTGCCGGTGGTAATGAGATCGTCGACCAGCCAGCCATGCGCGGCCGCGATGCCACGCCCGGCGAGCGCGGCTTCGCGGACGGCAAGGCCGTGATTGGTACGAAAGCGACCGATGAACGGCACCTCATGGTGCGCGCCGTCCGGGGCCACGAGGGTGAGCACGTCGCTGCCGGCGACGTTGGGCATGCGGATGCCGTCATGGCCAGTCAGATCCTGTGGCATGCGCGGCGTGCCTCGCTCTGCCAGATAGTCCGGAGCGGCGACCAGCAGCCGGTGCGAGTGGCCGAGCCCACGCAGCTTCATCGAGCTGTCGGTGAGCGGCGCGAGGCGCAGGGCGATGTCGACCCCCTCGCGCACCAGGTCGATGCGTTCGTCGGTCAGATTGAGATCGACCGCGATATCCGGATAGCGGTCCTGGAAGGCGAAGACGAGCCGGGTGACATGCAGGATGCCGAACGCTGCCGTGCAGGAGATGCGGATCATGCCAGCAGCCGCGCCGCGCGTGCCGCGCGCCTCGTCGCCGGCCTGTTCGACGAGCCGCAGGATCTGGACGCAGTTGGCGTAATAGCGGCGGCCCTCGTCGGTCAGTGTGACGCGCCGCGTGGTGCGGCTGAGCAGGGGGACGCCGATTGCATCCTCCAGGTCCTGCAAATGACGTGAGACCGTGGATTGGCCGAGCCCGAGCTCGCGCGCCACCGCCGAGAGGCTGCCGCGCTCGGCCACCCGGACGAAGCTGCGCATATTGGCGATGCTGACGTCCAATTTATCCATAAAGCGGCATAATGTTATCGATATTGGCAGGATAGTGGGTAAATGGGCGAAGGTCTATGTCGTGGCCGGTTCCAGCAAAAGGATCGCCGCCATGAATGTCCTGCTCGTCTTTGCCCATCCCGAACCCCGCTCGCTGAACGGCGCCCTGCGCGACGCCGCGGTCGCTGAGCTCAAGGCCCAGGGCCATGAGGTCAGGATCTCCGACCTCTACGCCATGGGCTGGAAGCCGTCGGCCGACCGCGACGACTTCCCGCAGCTGCCGGCGGACGCGCGCCTCAACGTCGCGACGGCGTCGGGCGAAGCCTTCAAGACCCATACCCTCACCGAGGACGTCAGGGCCGAGCAGGACAAGCTGCTCTGGGCCGACGCTGTCATCCTGCAGTTTCCGCTGTGGTGGTTCACGATGCCTGCGATCCTGAAGGGCTGGGTCGATCGGGTCTATTCCTACGGCTTCACCTACGGCGTCGGCGAACACAGCGACAAGCGCTGGGGCAACCGCTATGGCGAGGGCGTGTTCGCCGGCAAGCGCGCGATGCTGATCGTGACCACCGGGGGCTGGGAGGAGCACTACTCCGAGCGCGGCATCAATGGGCCGATCGATGACCTCTTGTTTCCGATCAACCACGGCATTCTGTTCTATCCCGGCTTCGATGTGCTGCCGGCCTTTGTGGCGCACCGGGTAAATCGGCTCGATGAGACCGGCTTCGATGCCATTGCTGGGCGCTTGCGGGAGCGGATGCGGACGCTGTTCACGGACCAGCCGATCCCCTACCGGCGGCAGAATCACGGCGACTATCTGATCCCGTCGATGCAGTTGCGGCCCGAACTCGGTAATTCCCAAGCCTGCGGTTTCGCACTGCACGTCGATCCTGCCGCGCGATGACGCGCATGGGGCGCGGGACAGGTCAGCCCGCGCCCATCGCGACCGCGATGTGGTAGGTCGCAAACGCCGCCGCATAGGCGAGCGCGAACATGTAGAAGAAGGTCACGGCCATCCAGCGCCAGCTGCCGGTCTCGCGGCGGATGACAGCAAGCGTCGAGGCGCATTGCGGAGCGAAGATGTACCAGGCGAGCAGGGCCAGCGCGGTGGCGAGGCTCCATTTGCTCGCCAGCACCTGTCCGATCTGCTCGGCCGCCTCCTTGCCGCCTTCGATCGCATAGACCGTGCCGAGCGCCGCCACCGCGACCTCGCGGGCGGCCATGCCGGGCACCAGCGCCACCGCGATCTGCCAGTTGAAGCCGACCGGGGTGAGCAGGGGAGCGATGGCCTGGCCGATCATGGCCGCCAGGCTGTAATTGATCGCCGGCTCGGTGGCGCCCTCCGGGGGCTGGGGGAACGAGGCCAGAAACCAGATCAGCACCATCATCGCAAAGATCGTGGTGCCGGCCCGCTGCAGGAACATCTTGGCGCGGGTGTAGATACCGATCGCGATGCCGCGCAGCCGCGGCATCTTGTAATCCGGCAGCTCCAGCATGAACGGCGCCGGCTGATAGTCGCGCATCATGAAGAACTTGATCAGGAACGACACCGCGAGCGCGCTCACGATCCCCGCGGCATAGAGCCCGAACATCACGAGGCCCTGCAGGTTGATCAAGCCCCACACCTTGGTCGGCGGGATGAAGGCCGAGATGATCAGCGTATAGACCGGGATGCGCGCCGAGCAGGTCATCAGCGGCGCGATCAGAATCGTGGTGAGCCGGTCGCGCCTGTTGTCGATCACGCGCGTCGCCATGATGCCGGGAATGGCGCAGGCGAAGCTCGAGAGCAGGGGAATGAAGGCCCGGCCATGCAGCCCGGCGCCGCCCATGATGCGGTCCATCAGGAACGCGGCGCGGGCCATGTAGCCGAAATCTTCCAGCAGCAGGATGAACAGGAAGATGATGATGATCTGCGGCAGGAAGACGATGACGCTGCCGACTCCAGAAATCACGCCGTTCTGCAGGAAGCTCTGCAGCAGCCCTTCGGGCAGTTGGTCGTGAACGAGCTGGCCGAGCGCGTCGAACGACGCCGACAGCACTTGCATCAATGGTTGCGCCCAGGCGAACACCGCCTGGAACATCACGAAGAGAATGACCAGCAGAACGAGCAGACCGCCGACCGGATGCAACGCCACCGAATCGATCCGAGCCGTCCAGGTATCGGGACGCTCGGGCAGGCTGACGGTGGCCGCGATGATCCGATCGGCCTCGCGCTGGGTGGCACGCAGCTCCGGGACGGTGAGAGGGCGCCAGGTATTGGCGCGATCGCCGGCGGCGTCAGCCGCCTGGGCCAGCAATTGGTCGGTCAGCCGCAGGAGGTCGTCGGTCCCGCCCTTGCGGACCGCGATCGAGGTGACGACTGGAACGCCCAGCGCTTGCGACAGGCCGGCAACGTCGACCGTCACGCCGCGCCGCTTGGCGATGTCGAACATGTTCAGCACGAGCGCCAGCGGGCGCCCGGTGCTCTTGAGCTCGAGCAGGAGCCGGATCGTCAATCGGAGATTGGTGGAATCGGCCACGCACAGGACGAGGTCGGGCAGGACTTCGCCGGTGGCGCGTCCAAGCACGAAATCGCGCGTGATCTCCTCGTCCGGGCTGCGGCCGCGCAGGGAATAGGTGCCCGGCAGGTCGACCAGCGAGATTTGACGACCCTGCGGGGTGACAAAGGCGCCCTCTTTGCGCTCGACCGTGACCCCGGGATAATTCGCGACCTTCTGACGGCTTCCCGTCAGGGCGTTGAACAGCGAGGTCTTGCCACTGTTGGGCGTACCCACCAGGGCCAAATGCAGCAAGGGGCTTTCCATGGGCAACGCCTTCCGCGCGGCTTGTTACGCCACGATGACGGCCATGGCTTCGCGCCGGCGGACCGCGACAGTGATGTTATCCACGCGCACGGCGATCGGGTCGCGCCCGACGATCCCCTCATGCAGGATTTCGACGCGGGCGCCCTCGACAAAGCCGAGCTCGATGAGCCGGCTCTCGAGCTCGATGTCCGAGAGAGACGACCTCGCGTCGCCAGCGGCGAGGTGCTGGATCGTTCCAGTATAGCCCCGCCGGGCCAAGCCGAGCGGCTGAGGCGGCCGTGTATCGCAGATTTCGCTCATAGCCTGTATTTTCAATCGCGTGCCAAGAGGTCAAGCGCGGCATGCGAAATGCCGCTGCATCTTAGAGCGATTTTAAACAGGCCGGGCGGACCGCCCTCTGATCTGCCTCAAGGAGCCGCGGCAGAGGCCGAATGCCGGCTGTCCACCGTCGCCTTCGGCTCGCCCGCGGGGGTGCCGGCGGCGCGGTTCTTGAAGTGATCGAGCACGAACAGCCGGATCGCTGACGACAGGTTGCCCTGCTGGCGATTGCTGTCGATCTCCCCGACCAGTTCGGACAGGGTCATATTACGGAGACCCGAAATCTCCTTCATTCCGTTCCAGAACGCCTCTTCGAGGCTGACGCTGGTCTTGTGACCAGCAACCACGATTGAACGTTTTACGACGGGCGACTTCATCACGCGTCCTCGCCATTGATACGATGTTGATCGAGTAATTCATTCGCGCGCTTGTCGCGTTGAGCGTCAGTTGCGCGTTCGAACTTCGTCCTGCCATAGCGTGCGCGGTTGGTCTCAGCGGCTTTCGTCGCCTGATCGCGCTCGACGCGCTTCTTGAAACGCTTCAGATTGATGACGTCCCCCATTTTCACTCCGATCAGTAAGCTGTCGAACCTTGCGGCGGGACGAGCCCCGTCGCACAGATGAGCCAAGGCGTTATTCGGACGATCACGTCATCGCTCCCTGATAGTTCGTCGCCAATCGCTTCGTTGCGAGCGGGGCAAGTATTTCACCAAACGCAGCAGAACTTGTAGTCGAGAGTATCCTTTAGGGGTTAACGGCGAGAATTGCATCACCCCCCGTAGTACTACGGTACTACCGTCACGATCTCCCGGGCCTGGTCATCTTCTCAGGCTGGACCAGAGCATCAAATTCATCTTCGGATACGAAGCCGAGCCGCGTCGCTTCTTCTTTCAAGGTGGTGCCGTTCTGATGCGCTGTCTTCGCCACCTTGGCGGCGTTGTCGTAGCCGATCTTCGGCGCCAGCGCGGTCACCAGCATCAACGAACGTTCCATTAGCTCGCGAATCCGCTTCTCATCGGCGCGAATTCCGGCCACGCAATGTTCGCTGAATGAACGGGCAGAATCACCTAGTAATTGTATGGATTGCATCATGCAATGTGTGAGTAATGGTTTGTAGACGTTCAGTTCGAAATGACCTTGGCTGCCGGCGATCGTAATAGCGGTGTGATTACCGAATACTTGGCAGCATACCATCGTTAGTGCTTCGCACTGAGTCGGATTTATCTTGCCTGGCATGATGGAAGAGCCGGGCTCGTTCTCGGGCAGAATCAGTTCGCCCAGCCCTGAACGGGGGCCGGACCCCAGCAGGCGAATATCGTTGGCGATCTTGAACAGGCCGGCGGCGGCGGCATTGATCGCGCCGTGCGCATAGACATAGGCGTCGTTCGACGCCAAAGCCTCGAATTTGTTGACGGCACTGGTGAAGGGCAGCCCGACGATGTCCGCGACGTGTCTGGCGAACAAATTGGCGAACTCGGGGGCGGCGTTCAGCCCGGTGCCCACGGCCGTGCCGCCCTGGGCCAGCGGCAACAAATCGCGGGCGGCGGTCTCGATCCGGGCGATGGCGCTCTCGACTTGAGCCGCGTAGCCGGAAAACTCCTGTCCGAGCGTCAGCGGCGTTGCATCCTGGGTGTGGGTCCGGCCGATCTTGACGATGCCGGAGAACGCCTCCTGCCGGGCGCGCAAAGCCGCCAGCAGCTCCGAGAGGGCCGGCAGCAGGTGGCCGGCAATGGCCTGCGCCGCCGCGATATGCATCGCTGTCGGGAACGAATCGTTCGACGACTGGCTCATGTTGACGTGATCGTTCGGGTGCACGGGCTTTTTGGTCCCGAGCTGGCCGCCCAGCAGCTCACTGGCGCGGTTTGCGATCACCTCATTGAGGTTCATATTGGTCTGAGTGCCGGAGCCGGTCTGCCAGACGACGAGTGGGAAATGGTCGTCGAGCTTGCCGTCGATGACCTCCTGGGCGGCGCTGATGATCGCCTCCGCCGTCGGTGGCTCCAGAAGTCCGAGCTCGCGGTTCGTCTGTGCCGCAGCGCGCTTCACCAGCGCCAGGGCGCGCACGAGGCCCATCGGCATCCGATCGTTTCCGATCCGAAAATTCTGCCGACTGCGTTCGGTCTGAGCGCCCCAGTAGCGGTCGGCTGCGACCTCGATCGGGCCAAGGCTGTCGGTCTCGGTGCGCGTCGGCCGATCTGAAAATGAATTAGCTGAATTCGTCATGAAGCATGCCCATGATTGGTCGCGAACCGGACTGTTCCGGTTCAAGCATGCTTCAATCTATGGCGTGGTCCGCCGTTCCGTGCGCGACGAATGCGCCTACTTCTTACGGAAGCGGTCGAGGCGAACGACCTCCGCGCCTTCTCCGGAGGGAGCGGGCGGTTCCGGCTGGTCATCCGCCGCGCTGGCCGCGGCGACCGGAGCCGGTGCCATCGCAGGGGCAGGGGCTGCCGGAAGCTTCGGGCTGGCGGGCGTCTCGGCAATGGCCTCGGACGGCTCGAATTGCAGCCCGAACTGCACCGAAGGATCGAAGAAGCTCTTGATGGCGTGGAACGGCACGACCAGCCGTTCCGGAATGCCGCCGAACGACAGCCCGACCTCGAAGCGATCCTCGGTCACCACCAGATCCCAGAACTGGTGCTGAAGGATGATCGTCATCTCCTCCGGATACTGCGCCAGCAGCCGCGGCGAGAGCTTCACGCCTTCGGCCTTGGACACGAAGGTGATGAAGAAATGGTGTTCGCCGGGAAGCCCATGGGCGGCGGCATCGCTCAAAACCCGGCGCAGCACCCCGCGCAGCGCGTCGCGCGCCAACACATCGTATCGAATATGATCCGTCGCCATGTTCGGTCCTGTATCGTCGCGGGGCGCCCGCCCGCCTGTGCCGGGCTGCCGCGCCCACTCGAAAAGCAGCGTTCCCGACTCGTCGTCACCCATCGTACCGCGCCTCTGCGCCGGGGTCAGCAACCAAGCCGGTTCCATCTGACATAGGGCGGTGCCCCAAACGGCGAAAGCCCGGACGGGAAGGAATGAACAGGAAAGGCAGCTCAATACAAGGCAGTGAAACGCGACAAAGTGAAACTCAGTGGGATTCAAGGTAGTGGGATCAAGGTAAAGTGGAGGCTTCTGTTGCCAGGTGCCTCCGAACCCCGCCTAACGGAGCTTAACCCGTTAGGACTTTAAGGTGGTCTTTCAAACTGCGTTACGCAGCCTGAGCAACCGGAGCAAAGTTGTCGTTGGCAACTATTGCAGTAGCCCGATAACGGCGGAACAATACCGGGAAAAAGCTCGCCCTTTACGCCCTCGTCGATCCTATTTCGCCCCCGCCGAAGCCCGACATCCGAGATGTCTCTAAAGGCGGACTTTGGTGGAGGCGCCGGGTACCGCCCCCGGGTCCGAATGGTTTATTTCGACGGCGATTTATTTCCATAGCCGGCAAGCCGGCACCCCCTATATAGGCCGCTCGGCGGTGGATGCACAGACCCTGAGGGCGGCGTTGTGCGACAAAAATGTGGGCTGTGGCAGGGAACCCCTGGTTCGATCTTGGCAGGCCCGTTTTCATCCTCTTACAGTACTGCATGGCTAACCGAATTGTGTCGGCGGCCTCGCCTGGCGCCGACATCGCCAAAGATCCGCCCAGTCTTCGTACGCTCTTCTTCGCTTTTGCGAAAATGTCGCTGTCGGGGTTCGGCGGCGTGCTGGTGTTCGCGCGCCGCGCGATTGTCGACGAGCACCGCTGGATGACGGCCGAGGAGTTCAACGAGACCTTCGCGCTGTGCCATTTCCTACCCGGGCCCAACATCGTCAACCTCGCGATGGTCTTCGGTGCGCGTCTGCGCGGCGTGGCCGGAGGCCTTGCGGCCTTTGCCGGCCTGCTCGGCCCGCCGCTGTTGCTGGTGACCGCCTTGGCGGCGCTCTACGGCCATTTCGGGCAGATCGATGCACTGCGACAGGCACTGGCCGGGGTGTCCTGCGTGGCCGTGGGCCTGCTGGCCTCGGTGGTGTTTCGGATGATGTCGCCGCTCTTGAAGAAGAGCGACGTGCCCGGCCTCGCCGTCATGCTCGCGGTGTTCATCGCCATCGGGCTGGCGCGGCTGCCGCTGGCCGAAGTGCTGCTGGTCGCCGTGCCGCTCAGCCTTGCTGTGACCTATGCCAAGATGCGATGGGCGCGATGAGCGGTGACGACAATCCGCTCTTCCAGCTGTTCTGGACGTTTGCGCTGATCTCGCTGTTTGCAATTGGCGGCGCCGTTGCGGCGATTCCCGAATTGCATCGCATTGCGGTCGATGTCCGGCATTGGATGACCGACAAGCAGTTCGCCGACGCGTTCGCGCTGTCGCAATTGTCTCCCGGACCCAACGTCCTGATCGTCGCCTTGATCGGCTATTCGGTCGCAGGCGTCGCTGGCGCTGCGGTCGCTACCATCGCGATGTGCGGCCCCACCGCCGTTCTTTCCTATTTTGTCAGCCGGTGGCTGGCGAATGCGCGAGAGGCGCGCTGGTCCGGCGTGCTGCAGGCCGCATTGGTGCCGCTGTCGATCGGTCTGATGGCCGCGAGCGCATGGATCCTCGGGCTGGCCTCCGACCGGACGTGGACAGGCTTCGTGCTGACCGTCATCGCCGCCCTCGTCGCATCGATGACACGGCTCAATCCGCTCTGGCTCTTGGCGGCGGGAGGCTGTCTTGGTTTCGCTGGCCTTCTCTAGAGAAAGCCGCTAGGCAAACAAAGTGGGTCCGGATCGCTTCGGATCCGCAAACGAGAACAATGTCGGCCAGCAAGGTCGATCGGGGGAGGGCGAGGCATGGCCGACACCACGGGCCAGTTGTCGGATAGTTCGGCGAATGCGCCGGCCGCACGCAACGCAATCGGCGCATTGATCATCCTGCTCCTCGCCTTTGCGCCGCAGCTCGTCGAGCTTGCGATGGCGCTCGCGGGCCAGATTGCCGCGCTCGCGGTGCGGTCTCCGCTGCAGGTCGTGTCGGCACATGGCGCAGCCCTTGTCGAATCGCTGCCGGCGCTCGTTCGCCAATGGGCGGAGGGCGGCAAGATCACGCTGCGATCCGATGCGCTGCTCGTGCTGATCTACACCTATCCGCTGCTGGCGATCGCGCTGTTCACCTGGCTGGTCCGGCCGCGCGCGCCGCAGGACTATTTCGGCGGCGTCGTGCTGATGGCGATCGCCTTGTTCGCCCTGTGGGCTGCGAGCGACCTGTCGGGCATGCGGGGCTTCACCTTCGGTCCGGGCACCGCGCCGCGCATGCTCGGCGTGCTGCTGCTGGGCATGGGGGCTGCGGTCGCCGTGATCGGCGTGGTGACCGAGGGGCCGTCGCTGCAAGTCTATCACTGGCGCGGGCCGTTGTTCGTGTCGCTCGCGATCCTGAGCTTTGCCGTGGCGATCCGCCCCCTGGGGCTGATCGTCGCGGCGCTCGCGAGCTTCCTGATCGCCGCGCTCGGCACATCCGAAACGCGCTGGGGCGAGACGCTCATCGTGGGCGTCGTCCTGACCCTGGGCTGCGCGCTGTTGTTTCCTTACGTGCTCGGGCTGCCGATGCCGTTGTTTCCACGTCTTCTGGTGCAGTGAGGCCGGCATGCTCGATCTGTTCCAAAACCTCGCACATGGCTTTGCCGTCGCCTTGAGCCCGATCAACCTGCTGCTCTGCCTGGTCGGCGCGCTGGTCGGCACGTTGGTCGGGGTGCTTCCCGGCATCGGCACCATCGCGACCGTCGCGATGCTGCTGCCGATCACTTTCGGCCTGCCGCCGGTCGGCGCGCTGATCATGCTCGCCGGCATCTATTACGGCGCCCAATATGGCGGTTCGACTACATCGATTCTGGTCAACATCCCGGGCGAGGCGACATCGGTCGTTACCACGCTGGACGGTTTTCAGATGGCCAAGCAGGGGCGGGCGGGGCCGGCTTTGTCGATCGCGGCCATCGGCTCGTTCGTTGCCGGTTGCGCGGCCACCGTGCTGATCGCCGTGCTTGGCGCGCCCCTGACCAGGCTGGCGCTGCTGTTCGGGCCAGCCGAGTATTTTTCGCTGATGGTGCTGGGCCTGATTTTCGCGGTGGTGCTCGCCAAGGGCAGCGTGCTCAAGGCGGTGGCAATGATCGCGCTCGGCCTGTTGCTGTCGATGGTCGGCGCCGACCTCGAGACCGGCGCCTCACGCATGTCGTTCAATATCCCCGAGCTCGCCGATGGCCTGGGCTTTGCCACGGTCGCCATGGGCGTGTTCGGCTTTGCCGAGATCATCCGCAACCTCGACAGCGGCGCCGAATCCGATCGGGAGCTGGTGCAGCAGAAGATCACCGGGTTGATGCCGACCCGCAAGGACCTCGCCGAATCGGCGCCGGCGATCCTCCGCGGCACCATTCTCGGCTCGATCCTCGGCATCCTGCCGGGCGGCGGCGCCGTGATCGCCTCCTTCGCCGCCTATACGTTCGAGAAGAAGATCGCGCGCGACCCGTCCCGCTTCGGCCGCGGCGCCATCGCGGGTGTGGCCGCGCCGGAGAGCGCCAATAATGCGGCGGCGCAGACCTCGTTCATTCCGCTGCTGACGCTCGGCATTCCGCCGAATGCGGTGATGGCGCTGATGGTCGGGGCCATGACTATCCACGGCATTCAGCCCGGGCCGCAGGTGATGCAGAAGCAGCCGGACCTGGTGTGGGGCATGATCGCATCGATGTGGATCGGCAATCTGATGCTGATCATCATCAACCTGCCGCTGGTGGGCATCTGGGTGCGGCTGCTGCGCGTGCCCTACCGGCTGATGTTCCCTTCGATCGTGGTGTTCTGTGCCATCGGCATTTATTCAATCAACAATGCCCCGGTCGACGTGGTCCTGGCCGGCGCCTTCGGCCTGTTCGGTTACTGGCTGATCAAGCATGATTTCGAGCCCGCGCCGCTGCTGCTGGGCATGGTGCTGGGGACGCTGATGGAGGAGAATCTGCGCCGGACCCTGCAGATCTCGCGCGGCGATTGGTCCGTCTTCATCACGCGCCCGCTGTCGGCCGCGCTGCTGGCGATCGCGGCCGCGCTCCTCGTCCTGGCCGTGCTTCCGGCGCTGCGGCGCAAGCGCGACGAGGTCTTCGTCGAGGGCTAGCGCGGATCCGGGAGGCGGGCGGGAACTTGGGTTCCCGCGCCTGCGCGGCTTCGACAGCGGCCAGCTTCCTGGGTATAATCGCCTGAATCTTGTGTCCGGAGGAAATCTCCTCCGCTACAGCTTGCGCTTTAACGGCAAGCATCGGCCATGCACCAGTATCACGACCTGCTCGAACGCATCCTGTCCGACGGCGCGGAGAAGCACGACCGCACCGGCACCGGCACGCTGTCGGTGTTCGGCCACCAGATGCGTTTCAATCTGGGCGCCGGCTTTCCCCTCGTCACCACCAAGCGGCTGCCGCTCAAGGCGATCGTGCACGAGCTGCTGTGGTTCCTGAGGGGCGACACCAACATCAAATATCTGCACGACCACGGGGTCACGATCTGGGACGAGTGGGCGGATGCCAATGGCGATCTCGGCCCGGTCTACGGCTATCAATGGCGCTCCTGGCCGACGCCCGACGGCGGCCATATCGACCAGATCGCCAATGTGGTCGAGATGATCAAGCGCAATCCGGATTCGCGCCGGCTCATCGTCACGGCGTGGAATCCGGCCGATGTTGAGAAGATGGCGCTGCCGCCGTGCCACTGTTTGTTCCAGTTCTACGTCGTGAATGGCAAGCTGTCGTGCCAGCTCTATCAGCGCTCGGCCGATGTCTTCCTCGGCGTCCCCTTCAACATCGCCTCCTATGCGCTGCTGACGATGATGGTGGCGCAGGTGACCGGCCTGAAGCCGGGCGAGTTCGTGCACTCCTTTGGCGACGTCCATCTCTACTCCAACCACATCGAACAGGCGCGACTGCAATTGACCCGTGCGCCGCGGTCGCTGCCCACGATGACGCTCAATCCCGACGTCAAGGACATCTTCGCCTTCCGCTACGAGGATTTCGCGCTCGCCGGCTACGACCCGCATCCGCACATCAAGGCCGAGGTGGCGGTGTAGCGCATGTCGCTGGTCATCCGTGGCGCCGGGCCGGCTGATAGCGGCGCGGTCTTTGCCTTGATCCGGGAGCTCGCCGACTACGAGAGGCTGTCGCACGAGGTCGTGGCGAGCGAAGCGGACATCGCCGCGGCCCTGTTCTGCGAGCACCCGACGCTGTTCTGCGACATCGCGGAGTGGGACGGCGAGGTCGCCGGCTTCGCGGTCTGGTTTGTCAACTTCTCCACCTTCGCAGGCCGTCCCGGCATCTATCTCGAAGATTTGTTCGTGCGGCCTGCGTTCCGCCGCAACGGCATCGGCCAGGCGCTGCTCGGCCATCTGGCGCGCCGCTGCATCGCGCGCAATTGGGCACGGCTGCAATGGTCGGTGCTCGACTGGAACGCGCCCTCGATCACCTTCTACAAGTCGCTCGGCGCCGAGCTGCTGGATGACTGGACCCTGTGCAAGGTGACGGGCGCGGCGCTCGTGCAGCTTGCGGAGCGGGCGCCATGATCGAGATCGTGCTTATCGTTGCAATGGCCGAGAATGGCGTGATCGGTGCCGCCGGGGCGATTCCGTGGCGGCAGAAGAGCGACATGAAGCGCTTCAAGGCGATGACGATGGGACGGCCCATTGTCATGGGCCGCAAGACGTTCATCTCGTTTCCGCGCCGCCCGCTGCCGGGCCGCACCAACATCATCGTCACCCGCGATACCGCGTTCCGCGCTGATGGCGCGATCGTGACCCGCTCGATCAGCGAGGCACTCTCGGTCGCCCGCGGTGACGCGCTGCGGCGTTCGGCCGCGGAAATCGCCATCGTCGGCGGGGCAGAGATCTATGCCGCGACGATGCCGCTGGCCGACCGTCTGGAGATCACCGAGGTGCATACGAGCCCGCCGGGCGATACGCTATTTCCGGCCGTCGATCCGGCTCGGTGGGAGCAGGTGGCGCGCGAGCGCCATGCGTCGGGACCGGACGATCAGGCCGACTTCTCCTATGTGACCTATCGCCGGAAGCGGTGAGCGCTGGCGGCCGCCTGACGCCGTGCCGTCATCTCAAGACCATCCGTTAATGATGAAGTTCGCGTCGTTGGGCCGCTCCAGGCCGCCTTGACCGCGGCAAACCAGCGCTTCGGCCGCTGTTTACATTGACAAAACCCGGTTCGGGCTTAGCTGGAGCGCTACATTGTAAGGGACCGGGCCGTCCCTTATAAACCGGCCACCGTCGGGGCCGGCGTTTGTGCACCATGAGCCTCTCGGAGGAGATCGATCGATGGCGTGGAAGAATCAGGGCGGAGGCCCTTGGGGTCCGGGTCCGAAGGGGCCCTGGGGCTCGGGACCGCAACCGGTCGGTCCAAGGCCACCGGACCTCGAAGATCTTCTGCGGCGCGGTCAGGACCGGCTTCAGCAGTTCATTCCGGGGGGCGGCTTCGGCGCCGTCGGCGTGCTTCTGATCGTGGTCGGCGCGATCGCGATCTGGCTCCTGTCCGGCTTCTACAGGGTGCAGTCCGAAGAGCTCGGCGTCGTACTGCGCTTCGGCAAATATGTCCGTGATGAGCAGCCCGGCCTGCGCTACCATTTGCCCTATCCGATCGAGACCGTGCTGCTGCCGAAGGCGCTGCGCGTCAATTCGATCTCCATCGGCATCACCGCCAATGACGATCCGGGCCGGCGTGGCCGTGGCGGTCGCGATGTGCCCGAGGAAAGCCTGATGCTGACCGGCGACGAGAACATCGTCGATGTCGACGTCACGGTGCTGTGGCGCATCAAGCCGAAGGGCGCTGCCGACTTCCTGTTCAACATCCAGAACCCTGAGGGCACGGTGAAGGCCGTGGCCGAAAGCGCGATGCGCGAGGTGATCGGCCGTTCCAACATTCAGCCGATCCTCACCGGCGCCCGCACCGTGATCGAGCAGAACGTGCAGGAGCTGATGCAGAAGACGCTGGATAATTACGGCTCGGGCATCCAGATCACCCAGGTGCAGATGCAGAAGGTCGACCCGCCGGCGCAGGTGATCGAGGCGTTCCGCGACGTTCAGGCGGCCCGTGCCGACCTCGAGCGGCTGCAGAACGAGGCGCAGACCTACGCCAACAAGGTGGTGCCGGATGCGCGCGGCCGCGCCGCGCAGATCCTGCAGGTTGCCGAGGGCTACAAGGAGCAGGCGATCGCCGAGGCCAAGGGTCAGAGCGCGCGTTTCATCAAGGTCTATGACGAATACAAGAAGGCCCCCAACGTGACCCGCGAACGCATTTATCTCGAGACGATGGAGCGCGTGCTCTCCGGCTCCGAGAAGCTCGTGCTCGATGGCGGCCCGTCCGGCGGCCCCGTGCCGTTGCTGCCGCTCGGCGATCTCGCGCCGCGCCGCCAAGGCCAAGGCCCGGCGACCCAGCAGGGAGGCGTCCGATGAGGTCCCCCGTCGCAGGCATCGTCGCGCTGGTCGTGGCGCTAGCCCTCGTCGTCATCGGCTACAGCTCGCTGTTCACCGTGCAGCAGACCGAGCAGGCGCTCGTCGTGCGGTTCGGCAAGCCGGTCGATGTCGTCACCGAACCCGGCTTGAACTTCAAGGCGCCGTTCATCGACAACGTGATCTCGATCGACAAGCGCATTCTCGACCTGGAGAATCCGTCGCAGGAGGTGATCGCCTTCGACCAGAAGCGTCTCGTGGTCGATGCCTTCGCGCGCTACCGGATCAAGAACGCGCTGCAGTTCTACCAGAGCGTCGGCTCGATCCAGACCGCCAATGTTCAGCTCGGCACCTTGCTCAACGCCTCGCTGCGCCGCGTGCTCGGCGAGGTCACCTTCACGCAGGTGGTGCGCGACGAACGCGAAGGGCTGATGCGCAAGATCCGCGATCAGCTCGACAAGGAGGCCGATGCCTATGGCATTCAGGTCGTCGATGTCCGCATCCGTCGTGCCGACCTGCCGGAGGCCAACAGCCAGGCGGTCTATAACCGGATGAAGACCGAGCGGCAGCGCGAGGCCGAGGAGTTCCGGGCGCTCGGCGGCCAGAAGGCGCAGGAGATCAGGTCCAAGGCCGACCGCGAGGCGACGGTGATCGTGGCCGAGGCCAATTCGCAGGCAGAGCAGACCCGCGGCGCCGGCGATGCCGAACGCAACCGGCTGTTCGCCGAGGCCTATGGCAAGGATCCCGACTTCTTCGCCTTCTACCGCTCGATGTCGGCCTATGAGAACGGACTGAAGTCCGGCGAGACCCGCTTCCTGCTGCGGCCCGATTCGGAGTTCTTCCGCTATTTCGCCAATCCCTCGGGCAAGGCGGGATCGGACACGCCGTCACCGGCCGGCGCGACGGCGGCCGCGGCGCAGGCGCCCAAACCCTGATGTCATCGGGCGGTCGATCCCGGTGAATAAGAGTTGACAGAAACGGGGCGAAGCCGTTGCTTCGCCCCGTCTGATATCAAGAAGGTCGAATGGGAGGTCCGGGTCCGATGAGGTCCATTGCGTTTTCCGATTTCCTCATCGGATTAGGTATCCTGTTCGTGCTCGAGGGTCTGATGTTCGCGGCAAGTCCGGAGTGGATGCGGCGGGCGATGAAGACGGCGATGACCACGCCCGACAACGTGCTGCGCGCGGTTGGAATCGGGTCCGCGGTGGCCGGGCTGGTGCTGATCTGGGTCATCCGGCGGCCGATCTGAACCCGGCGGCGCTCGCGCCGTCGCACGATCGGCCCGACAGGAACCCCGGACGATTGCGGCCATTGCGATGGCGCCCTTGGCCTGCCGCCCGGCCAACGCCTTTGTGAGGCGATGGCCGCGCCATTTTGCCGTATTAGGTCGCCTTCAATGATGAATTCGGCGCTCCGGGCCGGCATGCTTGCGTCCTCGCCCGGTTCCGGCGCACTGTATCGACTGAATTTTCTGTCCTTTTGGAGATCCGCCCGATGACCGCAACCCTTGCTCTCAGCCGCCTGCGCCCGCTCGTGACCGCGGCGGTTTTCGCCGTGGGCTGGGCGCTCGCGCCGGCGCCGGCTTCGGCACGGGGGCCCGAGGGGATCGCCGACGTCGCCGAGAAGGTGATCGACGCGGTGGTCAACATCTCGACCTCGCAGACCGTCGAGGCCAAGGGCGGCGGAGAGGGCCGCGGCGCCAATCCGCAGGTGCCGCCGGGCTCGCCCTTCGAGGAGTTTTTCGACGACTTCTTCAAGAACCGCCGCGGCGGCCCAGGCGGCCGGGGCGGTGCCGACAACTCGCCACGGCGCACCAATTCGCTGGGCTCGGGCTTCATCGTCGACGATTCCGGCGTGGTCGTCACCAACAACCACGTCATCGCCGATGCCGACGAGATCAACGTGATCATGAACGACGGCACCAAGATCAAGGCCGAGCTGGTCGGCGTCGACAAGAAGACCGACCTCGCGGTGCTCAAGTTCAAGCCGCCGCGGCCGCTAACGGTGGTGAAGTTCGGCGATTCCGACAAGCTCCGGCTGGGCGATTGGGTGGTCGCGATCGGCAACCCGTTCAGCCTCGGCGGCACGGTCACCGCGGGCATCGTCTCGGCCAAGAACCGCGACATCTCGTCCGGGCCCTATGACAGCTACATCCAGACCGACGCCGCCATCAATCGCGGCAATTCCGGCGGTCCGCTGTTCAACCTCGACGGCGAGGTCATCGGCGTCAACACCCTGATCATCTCGCCGTCGGGCGGCTCGATCGGCATCGGCTTCGCGGTGCCGTCGAAGACGGTGGCCGGCGTCGTCGACCAGCTCCGCCAGTTCGGCGAACTGCGCCGCGGCTGGCTCGGCGTGCGCATCCAGGGCGTCACCGACGAGATCGCAGAGAGTCTCAACATCAAGCCGGCTCGCGGCGCGCTGGTCGCCGGCGTCGACGACAAGGGACCGGCCAAGCCGGCGGGCATCGAGCCGGGCGACGTGGTCGTCAAGTTCGACGGTCACGACATCAAGGAGCCGAAGGACCTGTCGCGGATCGTCGCCGACACCGCGGTCGGCAAGGAGGTCGACGTCATCGTCATCCGCAAGGGCCAGGAGCAGACGCTCAAGGTCAAGCTCGGCCGGCTCGAGGACAACGAGAAGGTGCAGCAGGCGGCGATCAAGAAGGACGAGCCGGCCGAGAAGCCCCAGACGCAGAAGGCGCTCGGGCTCGATCTCGCCGCGCTGTCGAAGGACCTGCGCACGCGCTACAAGATCAAGGACAGCGTCAAGGGCGTCATCGTCACCGGCGTCGACCAGGGCTCCGATGCCGCCGAGAAGCGCCTGTCGGCCGGCGACGTCATCGTCGAGGTCGCGCAGGAGGCTGTGACCTCCGGCGCCGATATCAAGAAGCGGGTCGACCAGCTCAAGAAGGACGGCAAGAAGTCGGTGCTGCTCCTGGTCTCCAACGCCGACGGCGAGCTCCGCTTCGTGGCGCTCAGCCTGCAGTAAGAGGCGGCCTCGCCGCGGGGCACGTTGCGTAGGGTGGGCAAAGGCGCGCCGTGATCTGCGCTGGCACGATGCTCTCGTGCGCACCGTGCTTACCGTTTTCGTCGGAATTCGTGGATGGACGGTGGGCACGCTGTCGCCCTTCGGGCGCCCGCTTTGCCCACCCTACGGCAGCTCCGAACTCCGCTGTCGTCCTGGCCTTGAGCCGGCACCCATAACTCCAGGGAGCGGTTTTGGGCACGTTGTCAGCAACACCTCGCAGCCTCACGTCCGCCGCGGCGTGGGGTCCTGGGTCGGCGCCGCGACGCGCGCTGCGCGTCACGGCTTTCCCGGGACGACAGCGGTGAGCAGGTCGAATTTACGGTTCAAACAGCGCTCGACACGATGGTGCTTTCTCGCGGCGCATCGCGCCCGAGGTCTGCGACCAGTTCGTCCCTCGCAAGAGTGCGGAGGGCGCAGGGAATGCCGGGTGAAGGCCTCACCCATGGCCCGCCTGCGGAAAAAATGCAGGCGGCAGGTACCACAGGTGCAGCCGTAACCGGCATTCCCTGCGCGATGGTCTTCACGCTTATACGCAGTCTCCCTGGTGCGCCGGGCTTGTTGGCCACCATCACCACGCGGCATGTCAGCGCCATCGCGGCTTGATACCAGCATCGGGGTATCAGGACGCTGCGACTTCACGTCCGCAGTCTGCCGTTCGTCCGCGCATCCGGTGAGGACACGCTGCGGCAGATGTGCGGCCATCGCATTCCCGCCTCGCGTGTCGTGACGATCGCGCGCAACGCCCCTCCGCGATGAGGTGGGATGGCAGAAGACAACCGTTAATTCTGAAAAATAGCAATAGATTTATTTTTTTCAGAAGACGTTCCGCCGGGGCAGTCGGAGCCCAGGCGGCTCGGGCATCGCCGCATGCGGCCTCCTGGCTGCTGCCAGCCGGGCCGGATCACGCCAGTTGTGCCAGGTCCGGCCAATGCACGCGAAGAACTGTCTTGCCGCCGGCAGCCGGAATCTGCGAGCGGCCGGTCTCGACGACGCGACCGCCGAGCCGCGTATAAAAGCGCAGGCCCGCCACATTGGCCTCGAACACCCAGAGGTGCAGCGCCGGACCAGAGCCGTGTGCCGCGAGCCGGCGTGCCGCGTCGCGCAGCAGCCGCTCGCCGAGGCCGGAGCCGCGGGTGTCGGCAGCGACATGAAGATTATCGACCAGGCTGCCCCAGACCGGGTCGGCATCGCGATAGCAGCAGATGAAGCCGCGAAGGCGTCCAGAGGGATCGCAGGCGACGTTGACGAGCTGATCAGCATCCGGCGTGTCCAGGCGCTGCGCCCAGACCATGCGCCGGTCGGCTTCGATTTCGCCGCTCAGGAAATCCGGCGCAAGAATGTTGGCATAGGCCTCTCGCCAGCTCGCCGCGTGCAGCGCGGCGATGGCCGGCGCATCGTCTTTACTGGCTGACCGCAAGGTGATGGTGTTCACGCAAGTCTCCACGGGTCAAGGCCCGGATCTCGAAGGGCCTGGATCTCAATCGTTTTCCGACAGCAGCGCCGCTTCGTCGGCCAACCAGCCCGTGAACAGTTTGATGCGCGGGTCCGCGCTCAGCACGGCGGGCCAGCGCACGACATGGACCTTGCTGGACGGCATATCCCATTCCGCTGCCAGCACGCGAGTCAAGCGCCGGTCGGCCAGCGCGTCGTGCACTAGCAGTGATCGCCCGAGCGCCACGCCCGCGCCCGCGATCGCCGCGGCCAGCGCCAGGCTGATCGAGTCGACCCGCATGCCGCCCGGCGCCGCCGCGCCGAGACCGAGCCGCTCGAACCATGCCGGCCATGACCATTCCGCGCCGTCGTCGCGGCCAGCGCGCCCCTTGTGAATGATCGGATAGTTCGCGAGATCGCGGACGTTGTGCAGGGCGCGGCTGCGCGGCAACAGGCGCGGCATCGCGACGGGAAAGACACGCTCCCGGAACAGCACCCGTTGCGTCGAGCTTGCGCGGGCCATTGTCTTCGGCAGCCACAGCACCTGAAGGTCGACATCGGCCGCCCGCGCCTGGGCTTCGCTTTCCGCGACAACGAGCTCGACGCCGACATCGCCGTGTCGCGCCAGAAAGCCGGGCAACCTCCGCACCAGCCAATAATGCGATAGTGCCGCGCCCACCCCGACCTTCAAGACCGCGGGCTGTGCGGCGGCACGGTAGCGCGCACGCAGCATCGCCAGTTCGTCGAGCAGACCCACGGTCTCGGTGAGCAGCGAGGCGCCGGCCGTGGTCGGCGACAGCCCAGTCCCGCTGCGGTGATTGAACAGCCTGGCGCCGAGATAGGTCTCGAGCTTGCGCAGCCGGTGGCTCACCGCGCTCTGTGTCAGTCCGAGTTCGGTCGCAGCCAACGTGATGCTGCGGTGGCGTGCCGCAGCTTCAAAGGCCACGAGCCCATCGAAAGGCGGGAGAGATCGCATGATGCCAGTATGAATGAAATTCATGCTGACGTGAACAGGTGCGACGGTCATTTCTGAGGGCGTCGTTTGTCATGTTGGAGTGCGCTCAGTGCCCGCAGCCCGTTCAGTGTCATCGCCGTCCGAACTGGAGACGGCCACGTCGATGTGGCCGGCGCTCGCCTTGAGCCTGGCCGCCTTCCTCACCAATTTCGACGTGACCGCCGTGGTCGTCGCCTTGCCCGCGATCGCGGACGGGCTGGGGCTCGGAATCGCCGGCCGGGCCTGGGTGATGGACGGTTACAGCCTCGCCTTCACGGCGGCGCTCCTGGTCGCGGGCAGCCTCGCCGACAGCATGGGCCGTCGCCGTGCTATGCTGGCCGGCAATCTCGTCTTCGCGGCGGCCTCGGTTGTGTGCGCGCTGGCGGGGGATGGTTTGACCCTCGGGCTCGCGCGCGCATTGCAGGGATTGGGAGCGGCCTTCGTGATGACCGCTGGCGTCGCGCTGATCGCCGCGCTCTATCCGGCGCCGGACGCGCGCACGCGGGCGCTGGGCTGGCTCGGCGTGGTCTCTGGCGTTGCCATGGCGCTCGGACCGAGCATCGGAGGCGGCATCTCCACGTGGGTCGGCTGGCGCTGGATCTTCGCCGCCAATCTGCCGGCGTGCCTACTGGCCGCCTGGAGCATTCCCCGGCTCGTGCCCGAAATGCGCAACTCGGCGCAACGTCCGCTCGACTACCTCGGCATGGGGCTTCTGAGCGCAGCGCTCTGCATGCTGATCGCTGCGCTGCTGCACGCCCGTGGCGGCGCAGATCTGGTCCTCGGAATCGTCCTGGCCGCGTTGCTTCTGGGGGCCTTTCTGTGGCAGCAGCGGCGCCGGCCGCAGCCGATCTTTGATCCCGCGATCTTCGTCAACCGCGCGATGGTCGCGGTCGCGCTGCTGCTGAATTCCGTGTCGCTCGGTTATTGGGCCGTCCTGGTCTATCTGCCGAATTTCTTGGCTGCGGCATTCGGCTGGAACGCGGCCGAATGCGGATTGGCGATGCTCATGGCGACAGTCCCGATGCTCGTGGTGCCGCCATTCGGAGCCAGGCTGGTCGGCTGGTGGGGCTGGCGACGGCATTTCAGCGTTGCGCTCGCCATCACGGCGGTGGGCAATCTCCTGTTCGTCGGCGCGTTGGCCACACCAGATCCGACGCTCCGATCATGGCTGGTGTGCGTCGCCATGGGCGCGATCGGATTGGGCGCCGCGCTGGCGCATCCGCAACTGTCCGGGGCGGTCGTTGCGCTGGTGCCGGCTGATCAGGCCGGCATGGCGGTGGCGGTCACGGTGATCATGCGCCAGGCCGGCTTCGCGATCGGGATCGCGACGCTCGGTGCGGTTCTGGGTCGCTCGGGAGGGGCACTTGACTATGCCCGGATGTTCCTGGTGGCGGCGTCGGTCTGCGCTCTGGCCAGCGTTTCCGCACTCCTGCTGCTGCCCTCGGCCACCGTCGTGCGGATCGGCGGGCAGAAGCAGCAGCAAGCGGCCTGATGGGCGGGAAGCCATTTTCCGGACCTGCTCCAGGACCGATCAGATCGACCTCTGATTGACCCGTTGCGAGAGCGCCTCGGCGCTTTCCTTGCGCTCGGAGTAGCGATCGACCAGATAGTCGGCCCGGTCGCGTGTCAGCAGCGTGAACTTGACGAGCTCTTCCATCACGTCGACGAGGCGATCATAATAGGCCGACGGCTTCATGCGCCCGGCCTCGTCGAACTCCGCGAAGGCCTTCGGGACCGAGGACTGGTTCGGGATGGTGACCAGCCGCATCCAGCGGCCGAGCACGCGCAGTTGGTTGACGGCGTTGAAAGACTGCGAGCCGCCGCTGACCTGCATCACCGCCAGCGTCTTGCCCTGCGTCGGCCTGACTGCTCCCACCGACAGCGGAATCCAGTCGATCTGGGTCTTCATCACGCCGGTCATCGCCCCGTGCCGCTCGGGCGAGCACCACACCATGCCCTCGCACCAGGTCACGAGCTGCATGAGCTCTTGAACCTTCTGATGATCGGGCCCGGCCTCGTCGACCAGCGGCAATCCGTGCGGATCGAAGCTCCGCGTCTCCACGCCATAGCGGGCGAGAATGCGCGCGGCCTCCTCGGTGAGCAGTCGGCTGAAAGAGCGCTGCCGCAGCGATCCATAGAGCAGCAGGATGCGCGGGGGATGCGAGGACGGGGCTGGCTCCAGCAGCTTCGTCCGGTCGATCGGACGGAACGCGGCATCGTCCAATTGCGGCGTCGTGTCAGTCAACGCGGCTCCCTCCGGCCTCACGCAGCAGCCGACATCCACTCTGGAGCGGGGATCAATGGCTCGCAATCAGATGCTGACGAAAACAACCCTCGCCAACAACATGGCGGGTTGGATCATCTGATGTCAACGGCGGGGAAAGGGAGGAGTCGGAGGAGGCTCGGTTGCCTCGACTGCTCCGACGTCGCGGCTCACCATCGCCATGTCCCGGTCGGCATTGTCCCGGGCGGTGGCGCCCGCGACAGGCGACACCTCCTCGAGCTATGAAAGAACGGGGCTCGAGGAGATGGGTCGAGAGATCACATCAGGCGCTTAGTTGCGTGCGCTGCCGACCGTGGTCGGGACAACAAGAGCGGCGCTGCGGCGGTGGGTGGTCAGCACGGCGAGCTGGTGGTTCGTGGCGGGCATTCCGGCGCGCGTCAGATCGGCAGCGGGGGCCTGCTCCTCGGCGGCCGAAGCGCCGACGACGGACAGCTGATGCGGAGTGGCGGGCAGCGCCTTGACTTCGTAGTTCGGCAATTCGGCTGCAACAGCGGCGCTGCTGAGCGCGGCGAGAACGAGCAGAGTGCTGGGAATGAGTCGCTTGATGGTCATCGGAGGTCCTTTTGTGACGATGATCGATCGCGTCATGCGCAATCGTGTTCGTGTCTTGGACGCTTCCTCACCTGAAAAACCATATATGCGATGCAGCATGATTTGACAATTGATGGAACGGTGACGCGGTTAAAATTAGCGGCGTCGTTGCTGGATCTGATGCGAGTGTCGAATGATACGATCGGCGTTTTGAAATGATTTGGAACGTGGTTGCGCGTGAGCGCGGCAGATTGAAATAAACGTTCAGTCCAAGTGCGGCGAGGAGGATGCACATGTCCTCGCGCTTGAATGCATGATTCGTATTCAATGCGGTGTGGGTTGTTCGGTGGTCATGACTGCGCGAGGTGTCATTCGTTCGGACGAGGCGCGCCGTGTTCATCATCCGTCTCACGGGTGTGACGCGATGACGCGCGCCGCTGCGGAGCGGCTGCTCTATCCAGGTCTCATTCCACGAATTCGGCGCGCGTGTAGCCCTGGGCGTAGAGGAGCGCGGTGAGGTCGCCATGGTCGATGCGCGCGGAGGCTGCCGCGGAGACGGCGGGCTTAGCGTGATAGGCGACCCCGAGGCCGGCCGCCTCGATCATGCCGAGATCGTTGGCGCCGTCGCCGACGGCCAGCGTGTCGATCTCGTCGAGGTCGAAGGATTCGCGCAGCTCGGTCAGGGTAGCGAGCTTGGCGTCGCGCCCGATGATCGGCTCACGCACTTCGCCGGTCAGCTTGCCGTCGGCCACCACGAGTTCGTTGGCGCGATTTTCCTGAAAGCCGATCGTGGCCGCGATCGGACGCGTGAACAGCGTGAAGCCGCCGGAGATCAGGCATGTGTAGGCGCCATGCGCCCGCATGGTCATGACCAGCTGGCGGCCCCCCGGGGTGAGCTTGATGCGCTTGGCGAGAACCTCGTCGACGACGCTTACCGGCAGGTCCTTCAGCAGCGCCACGCGTTCGCGCAAGGCCGGCTCGAACGCGATCTCGCCGCGCATCGCCCGTTCGGTGATGGCGGAGACACGCGCCTTCAACCCGGCGAATTCGGCGAGTTCGTCGATGCATTCCTGTCCGATCATCGTCGAGTCCATGTCGGCCAGAAAAAGCTTCTTGCGCCGGACGGCTTCCGCCTGCACGACGATGTCGATCGGCATGTCGCCGCGCAGGTCGCGCAAGCGCGCCTCGATCTTGTGGACCTCGCCCTCGCCGGCGAACGGGATGTCGATCGCGACTTCGTCGAACAGCCAGCGCGGCGTCCCCGGCGATGGCAGCACGGCCAGGAAGGCCTCCACGATCGTGGTATCAAGTGCGGGATCGGCGGGATTGCAGATGAACGTGGCGACGAGAGACATCCGGTGACTTTGCCAGGGATTAACAAAGCCGTGCTTATCGCAGGGCCGACCGCCAGCGGCAAGTCGGCGCTCGCGCTGGAACTTGCGCAAAAAGCGGGCGGGGCGGTCATTAATACCGATTCGATGCAGGTCTACCGCGATCTGAGGGTGCTGACGGCCCGGCCGAGCCTTGCCGAAGAGGCCGCGGTGCCGCACCGGCTCTATGGCCATGTCGATGCAGCCGTGAACTACTCGGCCGGCCATTATGTCCGTGATGCCAAAGAGGTTCTCGACGAGGTGCGACGAGGCGGGCGGCTGCCGGTCTTCATCGGCGGCACCGGGCTTTACTTCAAGGCTCTGACGCGCGGCCTGTCGGCCGTGCCGCCTGTGCCGGACAAGGTGCGCGAGGCGGTGCGTCTCAGGCTCGATCGCGACGGGGTCGAGGCGCTGCATGCCGAGCTGGCGCGGAGCGATGCCAGCGCGGCGGCGCGGCTGAATGTCCGCGACCGCACCCGGATCGCCCGGGCACTGGAGGTGATCGAGGCCACCGGTCGGCCATTGGCTGAGTGGCATGCCGAGACCACCCCGCCGTTGCTGCCGGAGGGAAGCTATCGGGCGCTGTTCATCGCCCCGGAGCGCGAGGCGCTGTACGCCAGGATCGATGCACGGTTTGACGCCATGCTCGCGGGCGGGGCGTTGGAGGAGGTCGCGCGGCTGGCGGCGCGCGGGCTCGATCCGCTGCTGCCGGCGATGAAGGCCCACGGCGTGCCGGCGCTGATCCGTTATCTCCGCGGAGAGATCACGCGGGAGGAGGCGGCCACGATCGGCAAGGCCGACACCCGCCATTATGCCAAGCGGCAGTTCACCTGGTTCAGGCATCAACTGCCGGAATTCGAATGGCTGACGCCGGAGCAGGCGCGGCGGTGGGTGGCATCCGACTGATCGTCATTGCGAGCAGCGGAACGACGAAGCGATCCAGAGTTGTCGAGAGGCCCCCGGATTGCTTCGCTTCGCTCGCAATGACGGCGTGGCGGCCAAATTACCGCTCGCCGAACGGCGAATTCCGCGTTAACCTGACAAAATCGCGGGCATGAGCTGGCTTTGCCTTGACATCGGGGCATCCGTAGCTATGTTCGCGCAACCTTTGGGAAGTCTGCTCGGCAACATGCGCAACATTATTACCGCCATCCTTATCGTAGTCGTACCCAGGCGCATCGCCGGGGATGGCTAGCGGCCATCCATGATCCGAGCGGTGCGCAGGGCCTTCCAGGGCCCTTTTTTATTGCCTGGACGAACCCGACCGAGACGACCCTGAACAGAGCCACCGAAACATCTGACCGAAACCGACTGACCCAGACGACAAAGCCGCTGAAGACAGCGATCCGGAGCCTGCCATGACCGACAAGAGCCACGATCCGAACCAGATGACCGGCGCCGCGATGATCGTGCGCGCGCTCATCGACCACGGCGTGCAGCATATCTTCGGCTATCCGGGCGGCGCGGTGCTTCCGATCTATGACGAGATCTTCCAGCAGAGCGAAGTCGAGCACATCCTGGTCCGCCACGAGCAGGGCGCCGGCCACGCCGCCGAAGGCTATGCACGCTCGACCGGGAAGCCGGGCGTCGTCCTGGTGACATCCGGTCCCGGCGCCACCAACATGGTGACGCCGCTGGCGGATGCGATGATGGATTCGATTCCCCTGGTCTGCATCACCGGCCAGGTGCCGACGCATCTGATCGGCAACGACGCGTTCCAGGAATGCGACACGGTCGGCATCACCCGGCCCTGCACCAAGCACAATTGGCTGGTCCGCAACGTCAACGATCTCGCCAAGGTGCTGCACGAGGCGTTCTATGTCGCGACCTCGGGCCGGCCGGGCCCTGTCGTCGTCGACGTGCCGAAGGACGTGCAGTTCGCCACCGGCACCTATCATCCGCCGCGCAAGTCCGACGTCCACGTCTCCTACGCCCCGCGCGTCAAGGGCGATCCGATGCAGATTCGCAAAGCCGTGGCGCTGCTGGCTGGCGCCAAGCGGCCGGTGATCTATTCCGGCGGCGGTGTCATCAATTCGGGTTCGGAGGCCTCCAGGCTGTTGCGCGAACTGGTCGAGGTCACGGGCTTCCCGATCACCTCGACCCTGATGGGGCTGGGCGCCTATCCGGCGTCGGGCAACAACTGGCTCGGCATGCTGGGCATGCACGGCACCTACGAGGCCAACATGACGATGCATGATTGCGACGTCATGCTGTGCGTCGGCGCGCGCTTCGACGACCGCATCACCGGCCGCACCGATGCGTTCTCGCCGAACTCGAAGAAGATCCACATCGACATCGATCCGTCCTCGATCAACAAGAACATCCGCGTCGACGTGCCGATCATCGGCGATTGCGGCGACGTGCTCGCCGACATCCTGCAGGTGTTCAAGGCCGAGGCGAAGACGCCGGACATCAAGGCGTGGTGGCAGCAGATCGCCACCTGGCGGGCGCGCAACTCGCTGGCCTACAAGCCGAACCGCGACGTCATCATGCCGCAATACGCGATCCAGCGGCTGTTCGAGCTGACGCGTGGCCGCGACACCTACATCACGACCGAGGTCGGTCAGCATCAGATGTGGGCGGCGCAGTTCTACGGTTTCGAGGAGCCGCACCGCTGGATGACCTCGGGCGGGCTCGGCACCATGGGCTATGGCCTGCCGGCGGCGATCGGCGTCCAGGTCGCGCATCCCGACAGCCTGGTCATCGATATCGGCGGCGACGCCTCGGTGCAGATGACGATGCAGGAGATGTCGACGGCCGTGCAGTACGAGCTGCCGGTCAAGATCTTCATCCTCAACAATCAGTATATGGGCATGGTGCGGCAGTGGCAGCAGCTGCTGCACGGCAACCGGCTGTCGCATTCCTATTCGGAGGCGCTGCCGGACTTCGTCAAGCTGGCGGAGGCCTATGGCGGCGTCGGCCTGCAGGTGTCGAAACCCGGCGATCTCGACGGCGCCATCAAGGAGATGATCTCGGTCAGGAAGCCGGTGCTGTTCGACTGCCGCGTCGCCGCGCTGGAAAACTGCTTCCCGATGATCCCCTCCGGCAAGGCGCACAATGAGATGATCCTGCCGGCCGAAGCGTCGGATCCATCTGCGGCGTTCGCGGGCGGCAAGGCGCTGGTGTGAGGACAGCTCGTGAGCATAGCGCTCCTGATAAACTCCGTTGTCATCGCCCGGCTTGACCGGGCGATCCAGTATGCCGCGGCGGCCGTGGGTCTCATGTCGGCCGCGGCGTACTGGATGCCCGCTTTCGCGGGCATGACAGCTCACGCGAGGAGGCGCTCATGTTCACGCTAGCTGAGCTCGAAGCCGCCCATGCCATCGTCGCGGCGGCGGTGCCGGCGACGCCGGCGCATGCGTGGCCGCTGCTCGCCGCGCGGCTGGGGACCGAGGTCGTCGTCAAGCACGAGAACCACACGCCGGCCGGCGCCTTCAAGGTGCGGGGCGGGCTGGTCTATGTCGACAACCTCAAGCGCACGCAGCCGGAGGTCCGCGGCCTGATCACCGCGACGCGCGGCAATCACGGCCAGAGCGTTGCGTTCGCCGGCCGCCGCAACGGCCTGCCGGTGACGATCTACGTGCCGCGTGGCAACTCCGTCGAGAAGAACCGCGCGATGGCGGCGTTCGGCGCCGAGCTGATCGAGCATGGCAGCGACTTCCAGGAAGCGCGCGAGGAGGCCGGGCGTCACGCGGCGCGCGATGGTCTGCAGATGGTGCCGTCGTTCCATCCGGATCTCGTGCGCGGTGTTGCGACCTATGCGCTGGAGCTGTTCCGCTCCGCTCCCGATCTCGACGTGCTCTACGTCTCGATCGGGCAGGGCTCCGGCATCTGCGGCTGCATCCTGGCGCGTGACCTGCTCGGCCTGAAGACCGAGATCGTCGGCGTGCAGTCGACGGAGGCGCCGTCCTATGCGCTGTCATTCGCGGCGCGCACCGTGGTGACGACCAACAGCGCGGACACCAAGGCCGACGGCCTGGCCACCCGCAGCCCCGATGCCGATGCGCTCGCGATCATCTTCAAGGGGGCATCGCGCATCGTGCAGGTCAGCGACGCCGAGATCGCCGAGGCCGTCCGCATCTTCTGGACCGACACGCACAATCTCTCCGAAGGTGCCGGCGCAGCCTCGCTCGCGGCGGCCCTGCAGGACAAGCGCAAGCTCGCCGGCAAGCGCGTCGGCCTGGTGCTGACCGGCGGTAATATCGATCTGGATCTGTTCAGGCGCTGGGTCATGCCGGCGGCCGCTGAAGAAGTGGCTGGGGCGTCGTAATGGGCACTCTGCACACCACACACACCGCGTCATGCCCGGGCTTGTCCCGGGCATCCACGAGCCGCGCAAGCGATGTGCGACGTGGATGGCCGGGAGAAGCCCGGCCATGACGACTTGGCTAACACGGGGACAGCAATGAACCAGCCAGCATCCGCCTATTTCATCGAAGACCGCCACGATCCCAACGAGACGCACACGCTGTCGGTGCTGGTGCAGAACGAGCCCGGCGTGCTCGCGCGGGTGATCGGCCTGTTTTCCGGCCGCGGCTACAACATCGAGAGCCTCACCGTCTCCGAGACCGAGAGCCAGAAACACCTGTCGCGCATCACCATCGTGACCACGGGCACGCCGATGGTGATCCAGCAGATCAAGCATCAGCTCGACCGCATGGTCCCGGTCTATCGCGTCGTCGACATGACCTTGACGAAGCGTGCGATCGAGCGCGAGCTGGCGATGATCAAGGTGCGCGGCACCGGCGAGCCGCGCGTCGAGGCGCTGCGGCTGGCGGATGCGTTCCGCGCCCGCGTCATCGATGCCACCACGGAAAGCTTCGTGTTCGAGATCACAGGCAACACCGACAAGATCAGTCAGTTTATCGATCTGATGCGTCCGCTCGGGCTGGTCGAAGTGGCCAGGACCGGCATTGCGGCGATCGGGCGGGGACCGGAAGGGATGTGAGCCATGCTGGCGCGCGACTGGTACTACAACGAACGGAACCGGATCGGGCTGGATCATGCCGTGGCCTCGATCTACGGTGCGGGGGATGATGCGGACGAGCGCGCGCGCGCGGCGCTCAAGATGCTGGGCGTCAAGCCCGGCTGGCGAGTGGCCGATATCGGCTGCGGCAATGGCGTGCTGGCGACGGAAGCGGCGCTGCTGGGCGCGGTCGTCGATGCCATCGACATCTCCCCGGCGATGCTGGCGCTGACCAAGATCTACACCCGCGACCGCCGCACCGCGGTGCGGATGCATTCGGCCGGCCTGCTGTCGTTCGCTTATGAGGCCAATTCCTACGACCTGATCGCCAGCGAGTTCACGCTGCATCATCTGCCGGACTTCTGGAAGGCGGTGGCGCTGGCGCGGATCTACGGCGCGCTGAAGCCGGGCGCGCAGTTCTTCCTGCGCGACATCGTCTATGTCAGCATGCCCGACGGTGCCGATCGCTCGGTCGAGCAATGGGCCGAGTTCAACATCAAGAACCACGATCTCGCCCGCGACAGCGTCATCACCCATATGCGCGACGAGAACTCCACCTTCGCCTGGGTGATGGAACGCATGCTGACCGAAGTCGGCTTCGTCCTGGTGTCCGCCGACTACCATGCGCCGATGCACGCGACCTATGTGCTGCAGAAGCCGGCGGGGCAGGGCTAGGCGAGCTGTGTTGATGTTTGCGCGAGACGGCGAGGCGAGCACGCTGCCACCCTCCCCTGGAGGGGCAGGGTCGTTTCACATCGCGCGAAGCCGCGATGTGAGCCGGGGTGGGGTGATGCCTCCACGCCGGAGCTGCGCCTGGGGCCCACCCCACCCCGATCGCGCATGGCATCCGCGATCGACCCTCCCCCTCCAGGGCAGGGTGAAGAGTTTTCGTACCCCGCGAGCCTCGTGAATGTCCCAGCAGCTCCTCATCGCCTTCGTTACCTTCGCCTTCGTGATGGCGTTCACGCCGGGGCCGAACAACATCATGCTGCTATCGTCGGGCGTGACCCACGGCTTCCGCCGCACGGTGCCGCACATGATGGGCGTCAGCTTCGGCTTCGCCTTCATGGTCGGCGCGGTCGGCTTCGGGCTGGCCACGGTGTTCATCCGCTATCCCGTGCTGCAGGAGGTGCTGAAATATCTCGGCGCCGCCTATCTGATCTATCTCGCGGTCGCCATCGCATTCTCCGGATCGGCCAAGACCGACGACACCACGGCGTCGCGCGGTCCGATGTCGTTCTGGGGCGCGGCGCTGTTCCAATGGGTCAATGCCAAGGGCTGGGTGATGGTGATCAGCACCATCACGGCCTATGCCGCCATCGCCCGCTTTCCCGCCAACGTTGCGTTGCAGGTCGCCATCAGCTTTGTCATGGCGATCGGCTCGACCATCACCTGGACCCTGTTCGGCACCGCATTGCGGCCGCTCTTGAGCTCGGAGCGCGCGGTCCGCGGCTTCAACATCTTGATGGCCGTGCTGCTGCTGGCCTCGCTCTATCCCGTGTTCATGGACGCATGAGAGGGGCGGCCGCCATGCGAGATCGGGGTTTCCATAGCACCTCAAAATGCTCTAGACACGGGCCGGATTTCGTCCGGGCGCAGCCGCCCGTGCCTCACCCAAGCGTCTGACTTTCCAGCCAATTCCGGCCATCTCAAAGAGGAAACGACAATGCGTGTCTACTACGATCGCGACGCCGATCTGAACCTGATCAAGGGCAAGAAGGTCGTCATCGTCGGCTATGGCAGCCAGGGCCATGCCCATGCGCTGAACCTGAAGGATTCCGGCGTCAAGGACGTCGCGATCGCGCTGCGCAAGGGCTCGGCCTCGGCCAAGAAGGCCGAAGGCGCCGGCTTCAAGGTGATGGAAGTCGCCGAGGCCGCGAAGTGGGCCGACCTGGTGATGATGCTGACCCCGGACGAGCTGCAGGGCGACATCTACCGCGAGCACCTGCACGACAACATGAAGCAGGGCGCCGCGCTCGTGTTCGCCCACGGCCTCAACGTGCACTTCAACCTGCTCGACCCGCGCCCCGATCTTGACGTGCTGATGATCGCGCCGAAGGGCCCTGGCCACACCGTCCGCTCCGAATACCAGCGCGGCGGCGGCGTCCCCTGCCTGATCGCGATCGCCAAGGATTCCTCCGGCAACGCCCATGATCTCGGCCTGTCCTATGCGTCGGCGATCGGCGGCGGTCGCGCCGGCATCATCGAGACCACCTTCAAGGAAGAGTGCGAGACCGACCTGTTCGGCGAGCAGGCGGTGCTGTGCGGCGGCCTGGTCGAGCTGATCAAGGCCGGCTACGAGACCCTGACCGAGGCCGGCTACGCCCCGGAGATGGCCTATTTCGAGTGCCTCCACGAGGTGAAGCTGATCGTCGACCTGATCTATGAAGGCGGCATCGCCAACATGAACTACTCGATCTCCAACACTGCCGAGTACGGCGAGTACGTCACCGGCCCGCGCATCATCACCCCGGAGACCAAGGCGGAGATGAAGCGCGTGCTCGACGACATCCAGTCCGGCCGCTTCGCCCGCGATTGGATGCTGGAGAACAAGGTCAACCAGTCCTCGTTCAAGGCCACCCGCGCCCGCCTGTCGCAGCACCCGATCGAGGAAGTCGGCGCCCGCCTGCGCGACATGATGCCCTGGATCAAGAAGGGCGCGCTGGTCGACAAGAGCAAGAACTGATTGGTCGTGATGGCTGGTCGAGACTGCGGGTCGTGCAGTCTCGACCTGGAGTTCGATTGAAAGCCTCCGCCCTCCTTAGGCGGAGGCTTTTTCGTCACAGCGATGACGATGTCGCGTCGTTCAGCCCCGCTGCCCGCCACAAACCACGCTGTCGTCCCCGCGAACGCGGGGACCCATAACCACCGTCGTTCGTGGTGACGAACGGTGGTGGCTCGGATTTGTTTCCGCCAACGCAGATCACGCGGTATGGGTCCCCGCGTTCGCGGGGATGACAGCTGAGGATGAGGCGGCGGCGCCCCTCTCATGCGCTGATGCTGGTCCGTCAGGACATCGCGCGGCGTGAGAGGCGTGGCCTGAGCAGACGGACGATCTCGCAGACGGCAACGAGCCCGACCAGCCAGGCGGCGCTGGTCAGTCCGAGGCGCGCGACGATCGCAGGCGTGAAGCTCGCCGCGCCGCCGAGCACGGGCGTGGCCGCGAGCAGCAGCAGCTCGTAGGCCGCGTAGGCGCCGAGCAGGGCGGCGGTGAGTGCGAGCGGCGCCGGTGCGGCGCGCAACGCCTGCAGCACGAGGCGCGCGATGAGCGTGGCGCCGAGCGCGGCGGCGCCGATGGCGATCCCCCAGGCCAACGTATTGGCATCGACGGGATAATGCAGGGCGCCGAAGCCGATGCCCTGGTTGACCAGGAAGGCGCCGAGCACGCAGAGCAACGCGGAGCGCAGCGGCAGCATGGCGGCTGCGATCACCGCGAAGGCCGCGAACGGGGTGGCGCAGGCAAAGACGAAGCTCGCCAGCGCGCAGGCGGTGACCAGCAGCGCGAAGCAGAAGGTCGCAGCATGCCGCGGCGGAACGGGCGTGAGGCGGGCCTCCGCTGGGGAGTTGAGGATGTCGAGAGCCATGGGTCGTCTCCTTGGGGGGTGATGGTAGTCCATTCGTGACGAGGGCAACAGCCGCTTGGGCCGTTCAGTGTGGGATCTCCGCGGTCTCGGTTTCATCGCCGGAGCCGGAGTGGTCATAACTGGCGAGCCATGCCGGCAGCGTCGCGGAGTTCACGGCCGATGCCTGCAATTGGCGCAAGGTCACGCGCAGCGTGGCACGCGCGATGCGGTCGTCGGGCAGGGCTGCGTCCGCAGGCGTCCGGTCCGCCGCGACATGCGCCGCGATGTCGCGTTTGAGCGCGACCAGGCGCGGGTCGCCATAGCGAATCAGAAGTTGCTGGAAAGCCGCCAAATGGCTCGTGACGAACGGTGTCGGGCGGCCGAGCGGGTCGCGCAGGGGATGCGGCGGATAGGCGTGGGCGCAAGGGATCCAGCCGTCCGGCAGAGGTTCGGTCGCGGCGTGGGTGCGGCCATGGGCTAGCAGCTTCGGCAGGATGTGGGTGTGCGGTCCGTCCGGGCTGCGGCCGCCCGGCGGCGGGATCGGCTGGAAGATCTCGGCCCGGCCGATGCGGCTGATGAAGACGCGGTGCGGACTCGCCGCCAGCATCACCTGCATCAGCTCGCCGCTGGCCGCAAAGAGTGAGACGCCGGCATGCCGACGCAGGGCGGCAATCACCTCCGGATCGTTGCTGCGGACGCAGACGTCGACCTGCAGCGTGGACAGGCCGAGATCGAACAGCACGGCGTCCCGGTCCTCCGGACGCAGGGCCTCGTGGTCGGGGCCGAGTTCGGTGATGCCGGTTCGCCCGTGCATCGCGCAAGCCGTGCGCGGCAGGCACAGCGCCACGCGATGGCTCCAATCGTCGCGCGTCGGTAACTCCGATGCGATCAGGCGAAGGTCGGCATGGGTGCGGAAGCGAATGCCGCCCCGCGCCGTCACCGCGCCGATCATGCCGGCATCATCGAGATGCTGGACCGGTTCTCCTTCATCGCGCGTGAACTCCCCGATCGCACCGAAGGTGCCGAGGCTCCAGCCGGTGTCGCTGTCGGCGAGGAAATCCCGAAGCTGATCCATGGGCGTCATGTCATCTCTCCCCGTCGTGACATCATCGTCCTACTGCACCCCGAAGCTCGCCACCCGGATGCCGCCGAACACGCCGAGGCCCGGAGCCAGGAAGCCGGTCAGGTTCTGATAGTGGCGGTTGAACAGGTTATCGATGCGGCCGAACAGCTTGACCTGGTCGGAGACCGCGTAATCGGCACGCAGGTTCACGATCGTATAGCCGGGCGCGACGAGGCCCGAGGTCATGCCGTCGCGGCTGACGTCGCGCCAGTCGCTGACGCGCAGCAAGGTGGCCGACACCGTCAGCGGGGCCAGCGGCGTCCAGACCACTGTCGCGCTCCATTTCTCCTTCGGACGGCGCAGCAGCTGCTGACCGGTCGTTGCATCGACCGCGCGCGTGAACGTATAGTCCGCGCGCAGCGAGAGCCGGTCCGTCAGCTTCGCTGTCACGAAGCTCTCGGTGCCCTCGGTGGTGGCGAGTCCGACATTGGCGTAGGAGGTGAAGGTCGCATTGGAGTTGATGAGATCGGTGATGCTGGTGTGGAAGTAGGTCGTGCCGAAGCGGATGCGCTCGTCGAACAGCGGCTGCTCGAATCCCGCATCATAGCCGCTGCTCTGCTCCGGCTTGAGGTTCGGATTGGCGAAGAAGTTGAACGCCGGAAAGTCCTGATAGAGCTGGCTCAGGGTCGGCGCCTTGAAGCCGGTGCCGTAGCTCGCCTTCAGCTTGGTTTCGGTGATCGGCAGGATCACGGCCGGTGCGATCCGGTAGGTGCCATGGCTGCCGAACTGATCGTTGATGTCGTTGCGCAGGCTCGCGACCAGGAACATGCGCTGTGCGAACTCCGTCTGCACCTCGACGAAGCCGGCTCTGTTGCTGTTCTCGGCCGTCAGGCCCGTGGTCTGGAGGCGGTCGGTCTGCTGCTCGAGCCCGACGATGAAATTGTTGTGCGGAGCGAGCTCGGTGACCGCGTGCCAGTCATATTTGATGCGCCCGCCGGTCGAGATCGCGGCGAGGGGATTGCCCGCGGTGAGATCGGACGTCCGGTTGTTGACGTAGTTGACGCCGAAATAGTTCCTGATGCGGCCGTCGAGCAGCGACCACACGGCTTCCTCGCGCGTGGCGAACTGCTGCACGGCATGGGAGCTCTGGGTCGCGTTCGGGACGCTGGGAAAGCCGCCGTCGCCGGTGAACAGCAGGGTCGCGTCCGTATAGCGCACCACTGAATTCAGCGACCAGGCCTCGTTGAGGTCGATGCCGAATTTGGTCGAGGCGGTAACGTTGTCATAGGCGTTGCCGATCGCCTTCTGTCCCGCCGGCAGCAATTGCTGCGGCGTGACCGGAATGTCGCCGGCATGGAGATGCGCGACGTTGACCGCATAGTTCACATTGTCCTCAGACCCGCTGACGCCGGCCGACTGGTTGAAGGTCTGATACGTGCCGGTCTCGATCGACGCGGTTGCCCGCGCCGGGCCATCGCCCTTGCGCGTGATCACCGAGATGACGCCGCCGATCGCATCGGAGCCATAGAGGCCGCTCTGCGGCCCCCGGAGCACCTCGAATTGCTGGATGTCCGAAGTCAGCAGGTGGGCGAACTCGAATGCGCCGTTGGCATTGGTGACGTCGCCGACATCGATGCCGTCGATCAGGATCTTGGTGTGATTCGAATTCGTTCCGCGGGTGAAGACCGAGCTCTGCCCGCCAGGGCCGCCGGTCTGCACGACGTTCAAGCCGGGAATGGCGGCGAGGATGTCGGGCACGCTGCGGAATTGCTGCGTAGCGATGTCCTTGGCCGTGACGACGGTGATCGCGTTCGCCACATGGGCCGCCGGGGTTGCGATGCCGGTCGGGCTGACGACGAGTTGTGCGTTGGCCTGGGCGGCGGCGCTCTGCGCGGCCGCCGGCTGCGATGCGCGTGCGCGCGGCGTCTGCGCCCCACGCTGCACGGCCGGCTTCGGAGCCGGCTTGAGCGGCGGGTCGACCTCGACCGGCGGCAGCAGGTTGGGGGAGGCGGATTGCTGGGCGATAGCCGGAGCCACACCGAAGGTCGCAATGGAAAAGAGAACGGCGGACGACAACGAGCCGGCGCGATGGCGCCGGACGGCGGATAGGGAAGAGAACACGAGGGAACCTCGGCATGACGTCAGTGGCACGTCACCGCGAACGAGGTCTCATGCCGGCCAATGCTGCCCGGCGTGAAAACGATGCCAATAAACGCCCCGACCGGCATCTTCGCGTGTGACCACGGCTGACGGCAGGTCTCCTGGCTCGCGGGTCATCACCTCAACGCCGCCTTCCCAGGACCGAGAATTCCCAGTGGCATCTGACGTGAGATTCGCCGCTTACAGTTGCGGGGGCAGCTGCGGCCTTCGAACGACCCGTTGAGGACGTCCGGCACCGCATTCCCTTTTGAGCCCCGGTCAGGGGGCACCGTCACCACCACAGTAGGTGTGCGCGTGTGGCCGAGTCAATCGCGACGATGATGGCGCCGAAGGGACCCGGCCACACCGTCCGCTCCGAGTATGAGCGCGGCCGTGTGCCCTGCCTGATCGCGACCGCAAAGAGCAGTGTGTTGGCATCGTCACTGCAACCCCGAGGTGGCCATCCGGATGCCGCCGAACATGCCGAAGCCGGGCGCCAGGAAGCCGGTCGGGTTCTGGTAATGGCGGTTGAACAGATTATCGATCCGGGCGAACAGCTTGACCTGGTCCGAGAGTGCGTAGTCGCCGCGCAGATTCACCAGCGTATAGCCGGGCGCGACGATGCCGGTGGTCGTGCCGTCGCGGCTGACATCGAGCCAGTCGCCGACGCGCAGCAGGGTGGCCGACAGCGTCAGCGCATCGACCGGCAGCCATGTGGCGGTGGCGCTCCATTTCTCTCTCGGCTGGCGCAACAGCTGCTGACCGGTGCTCGCGTCGACCGCGCGGGTGAACGTGTAGTCTGCGCGGAGCGAGATGCGATCGGTCAGTTTCGCCGCGACGAAGCTCTCGGTGCCTTCGGTGGTGGCGAAGCCGATATTGGCGAAGGAGGTGGCGTTCGCGTTGAAACTGATCAGGTTGGTGATGTCGTTGTGGAAGTAGGTCGCGCCGAAGCGCAACCGGTCCTCGAACAGCGGCTGCTCGAAGCCGGCATCGTAGCCGATGCTCGCCTCCGGCTTCAGGTTCGGATTGGCGAAGAAATTGAAGGCCGGAAAATTCTGATACAACTGGCTCAAGGTCGGCACCTTGAAACCGGTGCCATAGCTCGCCTTCAGCCGGGTCTCGGTCCCCGGCAGGATCACCGCCGGCGCGATCCGGTAGGTGCCGTGGCCGCCGAACCGATCGTCGACGTCGTCGCGCAGGCTCGCGACCACGAACCAGCGCTTGGCGAATTCGGTCTGCAGCTCGACGAAGCCGGCCTTGTTGCCGTTCTCGGCCAGGACGTCGGCCGCCTTCAGCCGCTCGGCCTGCTGCTCCACGCCGACCACAAGATGATTGCGCGGGGAGAGTTCGGCCACTGCGCGCCAGTCATATTTGATGCGCTCGCCGGTGGCGATGGTAGGCGCCGGATTGCCGGGCGCCAGATCGTAAGACCAGTTGTTGACGTAGTTCACGCCGAAATGGTTGCGGATGCGGCCGCCGAGCAGCGACCAGACGGCTTCCTCGCGGGTCGTCAACTGGCGGTCGGTGTGATGGCTTTGGGTTGCATTCGGAAAGCTCGGAGATCCGCTGTCCCCGGTGAACAGCAGGCTCGCGTCGGTGTGGCGAACCAGCGCGTTCAGCGTCCAAGCCTCGTTCAGGTCGACGCCGAGCCTGGTCGACGCCGTGACGTTGTCATAGGCGTTGCCGATCGCCTTCCGTCCTGGCGGCAGCAATTGCCAGGGCGTCACCGGCACATCGCCGGCGTGAAGGTGCGCAATGTTGAACGCGTAGTTGAATTGATCCTTTGAGCCGCTGAGTCCCGCGGTCTGGTTGAAACTCCGATACGCGCCGGTTTCGATCGAGCCGGTGGCCTGTGCCGGTCCGTCACCCTTGCGGGTGGTGATCGAGATCACGCCGCCGAGCGCATCCGCGCCATAGAGGCCGCTCTGCGGCCCGCGCAGCACCTCGAGCCGCTGGATGTCGGCGGTGAGCAGATGCTCAACATCGGGCGCGCCATTGCTGTTGGTGACGTTACCGACATCGACGCCGTCGATGACGAGCTTGGTATGGTTGGCGCTGGTGCCGCGGGTGGAGACGGTGCTCTGCCCGCCTGGACCGCCGGCCTGCACGACGGTCAAGCCGGGGACCGTGCTCAGGATGTCCGGCAGGCTGCGGCCCTGCTGGGTGGCGATATCCTTGTCGGTCACCACGGTGATCGACGTGCCGGCCTCGGCGACCGGCGTGGCGATGCGCGACGGACTGACGGCGGCCGGCGTTGCCGGCCTCTGCGCTGATGCCGCGCTGCGGGCTTGAGATCCGCCGGCGACGACCGGTTTCCGGGCGCCCGGTTTGTGTGGCGGGTCGACCTCGACGGGCGGCAGCAGATGCGGGGAGGCGGATTGCTGCGCGGCTGCAGAAAACGCACCGAGCAGCGCAATCGACGTGACCACACAGGACGAGGACAGGACGGCGCGGCAGCGCCGGGCATGGGAAACAGGAGACACGTGGACCTCGGCATCACGTCAGTGGCACGTCACCGCGAACGAGGTGCCACGCAGGTCGTTGCCGGCCGGCCTGAAAACGATGCCAACACCATCCGGACCGATATCCTTGCGTGTGACCAGCGCTGACGGCGTGTGCCCTGGCTCGCGTGTCATAACCGCCATGACGTCGTTACGGGACCAGGATTTCCGAGTGGCCTATGACGCGTCATTTGCCGCCTGCACGACCGAGGGCAGCTGCGCCTTCGATCATCTCCCTTGCGAGACGCGTCCGGCGCCGCATTCCTTTTTGAGCCCCGGTTATGGGGCACCGTCGTCATCACAGTAGGTGTGCGGGTGTGGCCGAGTCAATCACGGCGTCGCGATCTCCCGGCGATAGGCCGGTATCGCGTAATTCCGTCCCGCGAAATCGGCAAGGTCGCTCTGGCTTACTTCTCGACCTTGTTGTGCACCATCCAGAACCGCAGCGTGCGCTGCGCGGTGTCCAGCGACAGCCGGGTGTAATCGCGCTCCGCCAGCTTGAGCGTCTCGCTGTCGATGGCGTGCTTGATCGGGCGGTGAGTCAGGATCTTGGCGACGGCGGACCAGGTCACCCCGGCCGCCCGGCAGGGGATCAGCACGATGTCGGTGCGCGGGCCTTCCAGCACCTTGGCCATCATCTCGGTCGGCACGTTGTTGAGCAGGCCGAGCGCGGCCGCCACCTCGCCGAAGCGGCGGGTCTCGGCGAAGAAGGCAATGGCGGTGTCGTTGAGCTCGTTCAGCCCCTTCATGCGCTTGACGGCCTCTTCGGCCAGCGTGAAGTCGCGCCCGACCAGGCCGCCATCGCTGCGCGCGACGTCGCTGATGGTCTTCAGGACCTTCTTGATCTCCTTCTGCAGCGCCGGCGGGGCGGAGGCCATCAACTTGGTGCGCACCGCATCGGTGGCGCGGCGCAGCAGGTCGCGCAAATGCTTGTTCGGCAGGTCGACGCGCAGCCCGATGATCTCGGTCAGTTCGTCGTCGTCCTCGGCATGCGCCATCATCCCGGAATAGCCGGTCTCCGAGAAACGGGCGGTCTGGTTGTTGGCGAGCTTGCGGATGACTCGACGTTCGCCGCGGTCGACGATGATGTCGGTGACGGCCTCGGTCAGATGCGGGCGGCTCGAGATCGCCATCAGGTGGTCCTGGCCCTTGGTCGATGCGACCTCGACCAAGGTATGCTCGGACAGCCGGGTCGAGTGCATCAGCACGCTTTCGGCGACCGAAATCTCGTCGTCACGGGCGAGGCGCTGGATGACGTCGACCGGCGCGTAATCGACCGGCGCCAGGTGCTTGCTGAGCTCGGCCCGCGCCCGCGTCTCGACGCGGGACACCAGCATGCACAGCACATTGTCGAACACTTTGATCTGCTCCTCGCTGAGGCGTTCGCCATCATGCAGGAACAGGTTGGTGACCTGGCGGAGCGTGTGGACGCGCTTCTCGGAGGAGCCGCCGCGAACCGCGTCCTCGAGTTCGGAGATGATAGAATGTTCTGAATCTGGAAGCTGTTCTGGCTGAGACACGGTCACGCTCGTCTGGTCCGGAATTGCCGCAGCGGCTGCGCTTCTGCTCCGCTGCGGGCTCGGCACCGCGCAGCTTTCCGTATCGGCGATAACAATGTGTTAGGGGCCAGGAGCGTAGTACTCCGGAGAAACACGGATACGGAAAATTAAGACGAAGCGGCTAGCGCTGCTAAACAGGTGCCGACTGGCGCCGCCGCAGCGCTGCATCGGACGATCGGTCACGCTCATCACGATCGGCAAAAGAGCTCCGGGTAGAGTTGGAAAGGTTAATGATCTCATAAGGTCAGAGACGTTTCTTCATCTCGATTGTCCGGCCTCGTTCAGCTCACCTCAGCGGTCATCCGCTCAAGGATCGAATTCTAAATCACATTCTTGCGGCGGTCAGGGAAGACACCGACGAGACGATCTCCGATGTCATCGGCCCGAACGGCCGCCGGAAGCGCGGCTTGCTGTCGCGCGCGTTCGCTGCTGAAAACAGCACCAGCATGAGGCTGCATCTCATGCGATAATCATCCGGCAAATCGTTGAGGTCGCCATGAAATCCGTCGTCGTCACCGGCGCATCCACGGGCATCGGTTTCGCCTGTTCAAAGCTTCTGCTCACACGCGGCTTTCGAGTCTTCGGGAGTGTTCGCAACCCGGTTGATGCGGAACGGCTGCGCACCGAGCTCGGCGCGAACTTCACCCCATTGCAGTTCGACGTCACTGACGAGGCGGCGGTCAAGGCCGCCGCCGGCGAGGTGCGGGCAGCGCTTGGCGGCGAGGCGCTCGCCGGCCTGGTCAACAACGCCGGCATTGCGGTGGCTGGTCCGGTGACGGAGCTGCCGATCGCGGAGTTCCGCCGCCAGATGGAGGTCAATGTCATCGGCCCGGTCATTGCCACCCAGGCGTTCGCGCCGCTGCTCGGGGCGGATCCCGCGAAGTCCGGCGCGCCAGGGCGGATCGTGATGATCAGCTCGGTGGCGGGCCGCAATGGCAATCCGCTGATGGCGCCTTATTCGACCTCCAAGCACGCGGTCGAAGGTCTGTCGGAAAGCCTGCGCCGCGAATTGATGCTGTTCGGGATTGACGTCATCATCATTGCCCCCGGCGCGGTGAAGACGCCGATCTGGGCCAAGGCGGAGGAGGTCGACCTCTCGGCCTATCAGAGCTCGCCGTTCTTTCCGGCGCTGCAGCGGATCCGCGGCTTCATGCTGCATCTCGGCAAGATCGGGCTGCCGGCTGAGACCATCGCCGAGCGGGTGTTCGAGGCGCTGACGGCGCCCGCGCCCAAGGTGCGCTACGAGATTGCGCCGGATCCGCTGCGGCAGTGGATCACCCGGCTGCTGCCGAAGCGGACCGTCGACCGCATCATCGCCAAGCGGCTCGGCCTGACGCCACCGGCCAAGGTCTGATGCAGGCCATGACGACCATCGGCAAGACCCGGGCGGAGCTGACCCGCCTGGTGGAAGACGCGATCCGCGCGCAGCCGGGATGCGAGACCGCGCGCGTGCCGTCCGTCCAGGCCGTGGACGTGCCCAGCGGCCGCAACTGGGAAATTCCCCATGTCGTCCTCGGCGACAGCCTGATCAGCGACATCGACCGCGCCGTCATGAGCGTGCAGCGCCGGCTGGGACGGGAGTTTCATCTGACGGCTGATCCCGAAAGCCCGGAGCCTGCTTCGGAGACGGCTGACGCGGCACGCGTTCACCCGGAGCAGTCCTGACCCCCGATAAACCGTGGACGCCGATCGGGCTCAGGTCAGCAGGCCCTGGCGCAGCGCCAGGCGCACCAGTTCGATGTCGGTGCCGACGCCGAGCTTGTCCTTGATCAGCGAATGCAGATTGGCGATCGTCTTGGGGCTGAGGTGAAGCGCGGAGGCGATCTCCTCGGTGGTGCGCTCGGCGAGCAGCATCTGCATGACCTCGAACTCGCGCGCCGTGAGGACGTCGGCGGCGGCCCTTTCGCCACACAGGCGGCTGAGCGCGAGTTCGTGGTCGATGTCGGGGCTGATCGCGATAGCGCCGCCGAGCACCTCCATGACCGCGCGCACCAGGATCTCCGGGGGGCTGCTTTTGGTGACATAGCCGCGGGCACCGGCGCGGATCGCCTGCACGGCGAATCCCGCGTTCTCATGCATGGTGAACACGAGAATGCGCGCGCCGCGATCCCATTGCCGGATGCGTCGAATGCCCTCGATGCCGCCGACGCCCGGCATCGTCAGGTCCATGATGACGAGATCCGGCCTGACCTCCTTGAACAGCCGGTAGGCCTCGGCGCCGTCGGACGCTTCGGCGATCACCCTCAGGCCGTGCTGCTTCTGCAGCATGGACCGATAGCCCTCGCGAACGACGGCGTGGTCGTCCACCAGCATGATCGTGCCCGCCGCGTTCGTCATGCCGCGCACCCGATCGGTGCCTGCGCCTGCACGGGCGAAAAGGCTGGGACGGGGATCGTGACCTGAAGCCGCGAGCCGCCATGATCTCCGGCGGCGAAGCTCATGTCGCCGCCGAGAGAGGCCACGCGCTCGCGGATCCCGAGCAGGCCCATGCCTGGCGGGCCCATGAGATCGCTGGCCGCGCCATCATCCGCCACCGTAAGGACGATCCGATCCGGCGAAGGGCCCTGGCCCAGGCTGTTCTGTGCCGCCAGCTGCAGGCGGACCCGCGTGGCCGCGGAATGCTTGGCGCAGTTGGTGAGCGCCTCTTGCGCAATGCGATAGAGATTGTTGGCGGTTGTGTCGGGGAGCCGATCGATCGGGCCGGACAGGTTGATCTCGAACCGGGCTGGTCCGCGCTGCCGCCTGTTCCAGCCCGCGACCAGGCCTTCAAGGCTGGCGGCCAGGCCGAGCTCGTCGATATCCGGCGGCCGCAGCCGCACCAGCGCACCGCGCAGCGTCTCCATCATGTCGGTGGCGGTGCGAGCAATGCTGTCGCACTCGCCGAGCGCGGCGGGACACTCCAGGGCGACGCTCTCGCGCATGGCCGCCGCCAGCGCGCGGATCGCTGCCAGCGACTGTCCGAACTCATCGTGAAGCTCGCGGGCGAGGTGACGCCGCTCGTCGTCCTGCAGGGCGATCAGGCGCCGCGTCAGCTCGCTGCGTTGCGCCAGCGCCGCCTGCAGCCCGTCGGCAAGCTGGTTGAAGGCGTCGCGGACGGCTGAGAGCTCAGCGAGGTCGAAGGACGGCAAACGCGCCGTCAGATCGTTGGCCACGATCCGCTCGAGGCCGGCGCAGATCAAGCGGGTCGGGCGCAGGGCGCGCGCCACTGCCGCATGGGCCAGCACGCAGAGCAGCACCAGCGCTGTTCCGAGCACCGGCAGCAGCCGGCGCAACTCTCGCCAGGCGTCCGCCGTCATCACGTCCGCATCGATCCAGACCACCGCGTCGCCGATCTTGCGGTCACGCGACAGCACCGGCCGCGTGGCTTCCTGGCCCGGACCGAACAGCCCGCGATACAGCATTGCAAAGGCGCGCGGCGGTTCGTCGCTCTGCGCGTCCGCGCCGCCGCAAATCCGCTGCAGCATTTTGTCGCCGACCGCGCGGTAGGCGATGCAGAGGCCGGGCGTCATGCTGGCTGCTGCGACCGCATCGAGGTCGGGAAAGCCGGCCGGCGGATTGTTGACCCATTGCATCTTGCTCTGCTGCAACTGCAGCGTCCGGGCCGTGATCTCGGCAATCCGCGCATTGCGCGCATCCGCCGATTTCGCGATGTCGAACAGGACATAGGCGCAGATCGCCGCGAAACAGAGCGTTGCCACCCCGGAGATGCGCAGCGTCAGCCGGTATTTGAGGTCGTAGCGGGTCCACATCTTCAGCGCATCCATGGCAGCCCAACCCGGTCGGCATTTAATGGCAGAACCGGCGGGGCCGAAAGCGCCGCGGGCGAGTGGCCGCGCGGTCGTGAAATTTTCCCGTGGGCCGTCGGGAGCGGAGCCGGTTCTGCGCGAGGGCTGCACACCTAGCATTCGGTCCTGCAAGCATGTCCCTGGAGACCGCCATGTCACACCGCCGCTCCGTCCATTGTCTCGTTCTCGCGCTTCTTGTCGTCGTCGGTTCGCTCCGCAGCGCGGCCGCATCCGATCCTGTCCCGGCTGTGATGGTCGACGATTTCAGCTATCTCGACACGTCCGGCGAGCCGATCGACCAGACGGCGGCACATCAACGCCGGCTGCAGGCCTTCGTGGCGGCGTTGAAGCACGACGTCGCGACCGATCAGCGTCTGCGGCTGGTCAGCCCGTCCTGCGGCGCCGCCTGTCCCGCGGCGGATGCTCCGCCGGCCGCCCGATTGCAGATGGCCGCCGCGGCCGGCGCGGGCATCGTCATCACCGGCGGCGTGCAGAAGCTGTCGACCCTGGTGCAGTGGGCGCGGGTGGCGGCCATTGACGTCGCATCCAACCGGGTGCTGTTCGACAAGCTGTTCACCTTCCGCGGGGACAATGACGAGGCTTGGGAGCGTGCCGAGATCTTCGTCTCACGCCAGATGCGCGAGGCGCTGGTCACGCCGGCGCCGGTCCGGCTGGCCCTGCTGCCGTTCGAGCTCGACGACACCAGCGCCGGCGCTGCGCTCGGCGAGACCGAGGCGGACCACAAGGAGCTGCAGGTGGCGACCGATGCGGTCCGGCAGGTGTTGGAGCAGTCCGGACGCTACCGCCTGGTGGACGTGGCCGGCGGCATCAAGCCGGGCCAGGCGCTGCGCGTCTGCGACGATTGCGAGGCTCGGATCGCCCGCGAGTCCGGTGCGCAGCAGAGCCTGCTCGGGATCATCAGACGGATCGGCCGCACGGAATACATCGTCGGCTTTCGTGTCCGCCAAGCAGACAATGGTGCGCTGGTGCTTACGGGGGACAGCGGGCTGCGCCTCGGCGCCAACGAGTCCTGGAGCCGCGGCGCGGTGCGCTTGATCCGCGAGCGGTTGCTCGGCGGCGGCGCTTCCGAACGGTGATCGCCGGACCGACCGCGCAGGTGCTGCCGTCAGGGATCGCGCGCCGCGGCGGTGCCGCTGCGCCATGCTGCGATGCCGGCCGAGCGGCGGCACTCCGTGCAATTCCGGTTGTTGTTATTTGTGACGATTTGATTACGGTCGGATGACACAGTAGGGCGTCCTGGCCGGCTGGCAGGTGCCGGCGCGGGGACTGTCCGGTCCGAGTATCGCCGCGTCATGTCGCTGACTCCGAACCACGAACCGATCACCACGCTCGCAGCGGCAAGCGCGACGCGATCTACCGCGGTGCGGCTGTCGGCCGTCGCGGCACCGCATGTCGCGGCGCTGGCGCTGATGCTGCACACCGAGACCGATTTCGGCTCGCGGCTCGGCTTCGTGCTGGCCTGGGGCATCCTGAACGGCTTCTGGCTGGTGCTGCTGCGGCGGCCGGCGGTGTCGGGCGCCCTGGCCCTCACCATGGTCGTGGTGCTGGTGCTGCTGTCTCAGCTGAAGCACGCCGTGGTCCAGATGACCGCGAACTTCGTCGACGTGATGCTGATCGACCACGACAGCGCGGCATTCCTGTTCACGATCTTTCCGAACCTGAAGCTCTCGGTGCTGGTGGCGGCGGCCGTGGTGCTGCCGCTGATGGGCCTGCTGTGGTGGGTCGATCCGTTCCGCGTCGCGCGGCTGCCGGCGCTGGCGGGCAAGCTCGCCTGCCTCGCCGCGCTGACGCTTTATTCACTGAACTGGCGCGACGAGGCTTGGCGCGGCTATTACGACGACGGCTATCTCTCCAAATTCGCGCGCTCCGGCGTGACCGCGGTCTCGGATTTCCTCGCCAACGGCTTCATGGAATCCGACGCAACGGCCGATCGCCGGCTGGCGGCCGCGCTCCCGGACTCCTGTCATCCGGCCGGACGGCGGCCGAACATCGTGCTGATTCACGACGAATCCAGCTTCGACATCCGCTCCGCCCCCGGCATCAAGGTGCCCGAGGGGTATGGCAGTCATTTCAAGTCCTATGACGGCAAGGCGCGGCAGTTCATGGCCGAGAGCAATGGCGGGCCGAGCTGGTTCACCGAATACAATGTGCTCGCCGGCCTGTCGTCACGCTCGTTCGGCCGTTTTGCCTATTTCGTCACCCGGATCGCCGCCGGCCGCGTCGAACGCGGACTGCCCTTGGCGCTCCGGCAATGCGGCTATGACACCGCCTCGATCTATCCCGCGCACGGCGCCTTCATGAGCGCGCGCAGCTTCCAGACGACAATGGGGATCGAGCGCTTCCTCGACGCGCGCGACCTCGGCGCCAAAGGTGTCGAGCCCGACAGCTTCTTCTATGACGCGGCGCTCGATCTCATGCAGCAGCGGCAGCGGACCAAGCCGCTGTTCATGTTCGTCTATCTCGCCGCCAATCATTTCCCCTGGGAGACCACGTTCCGGCCGGATCTGACGCCCGCCTGGCGCGCGCCCGGCAATCTGCCGGCAATCGATGAGTATCTGCGCCGGCAGGCGATGAGCGCGTCGGATTATCAGCGCTTCGTGGCGAGCCTGAAGAAGCGCTTCGGCGACCAGCCGTTCCTGATCGTGCGCTATGGCGATCACCAGCCGGAGTTCTCGCCGCACATTCTCGATCCCAAGCTCGACGAGGCCGGCATCGGCCAGAAGCTGGAAACCTACGATCCGCGCTACTACGCGACCTATTACGCCATTGACGGCGTCAATTTCGAGCCGCGCCGCAGCGAAATCGTGATGGACAGGATCGACGCGGCCTATTTGCCGCTAGTCACCCTGGAGGCGGCCGGCATTCCGCTCGACCCGTCCTTCGCCGAGCAGAAGGACATCATGCTGCGCTGCAAGGGCGTGTTCTATGCCTGCGGCGACGGCGCCGAGGCACGCCGCTTCAACCGGATGCTGATCGATGCCGAGCTGATCCGGGGCTTGTAGAGCAGGCCGTCGCTGGCGGGAGATCTCACGGATTCGCGATCAGCGGGTCGACCGATCGGAGCATTGCAGGGGAGGCCGTGCTGGGCTACCCCGTGCGCTCCATCCAATGGGAGGTCCGACATGTCCACATCGGTGAAAGAGCTGCTGGCCGCCGCCAATGCCGTGGTGCCGAAGATCACGCCGGCCGAGGCGCAGGCGATGATCGCCAAGGGCAATGCCCTGGTGCTCGACGTGCGCGATGCGCCGGAGGTCGAGAAGAGCGGCAAGATTGCCGGAGCCTTGCACGTGTCGCGCGGCATGCTGGAATTCCGCGCCGACCCGGACTCGCCCTATCACGACAAGACCTTCGCCAAGGACAAGAGCGTGATCATCTATTGCGCCTCCGGCGGCCGCGCCGCGCTGTCCGGCAAGACGCTGAAGGATCTCGGCTACGACAAGGTGTTCAACATCGGCGGTTTCAAGGATTGGGCCGATCATGGCGGCGCGGTGGAGAAGCCGATCGAGCCGGGGATGTGATCCTGCTCCGTTGATTGGGAGCGGTGGTCGTCGCACCAACCACCTCCGTCATTGTGAGCGCTCGCAATGACGCGGAGGCGATGGCGCGACCTACTTCGCTAGCCTGCTCCACAGCCAGCGCGCAACGGCTTGTGGTGACGAGTACGCGTCGCTGCCGGAGGCGCGCAGATTCGCTTGTTGCATGGTCGTGATGTCGATGCGGCCGAGCAGCGGCCGCAGCGCGTCCTGCAAGGCGTGGTCCTCGGCCCGCTTGGGCGACACCAGCAGGATCGCGTCATAGGGCGGGATCGCATGCTTGGGATCGTCGAGCACGACGAGATCGTATTTCGCGATCAGGCCATCGCTGGTGTAGCCGGCGATGATGTCGACCTCGCCCGAGGCGACCGCGGCATACATGAAATCCGGCTGCATCTGGCGCTGGGTGCGGAAACCGAGACCATAGGCGTCGCGCAAGGCAGCCCATTCCGGGCGTGAGAAGAACTCGTAGTCGCCGGCGATCGACATGTCGCGGCCGCGGCGTGCGAGATCCTCCACCGAGCGAATGCCGAGCGCCGCAGCCTTCTGGCGCGGCATCACCAGCGCATAGGCGTTCTCGAAGCCGAGCTCGCCGAGCAACGTGACTCTGTCCCTGGCGAGATCCTGCTGCAAGGCGGCGAGCAGCGCCGCGCGCGGCAACGGCTCCTGATGATGGAACTGGTTCGCCCACAGCGTGCCCGAATAATCGACATAGGTGTCGATGTCGCCGTTCTTGAGCGCCTCGTAAATCACGCTGGAGCCGAGGCCGGCGCGTGAGGTCGCGGAGAGGCCGGCCGCCTGCAGCCGCTCGCTGATCAACGCCGACAGCACATATTGCTCGGTGAAAGTCTTGGCGCCGATCGCGTAGCGTGCCGGGCTGCCGCCGAGCGAGGGCAGCAGGCTCGCGCCCACCATCAGCACGATGGCCACGGTCCCCGATCCGACGCGGGCGCGGCTGCGTGTCCGCAGGCCGAGCTCGATGAAGGCCAGCAGCTGATCGACGGCGAGCGCCAGCACTGCGGCGGCGACGCAGCCGAATACGACCAGCACCCAGTTCTGGGTCTGCAGCCCGGCGAAGATGTAGTTGCCGAGCGAGGTCTGGCCGATCGGCGTCGACAAGGTGGCGGTGCCGATTACCCACACCGCAGCGGTGCGGATGCCGGCCATGATCACGGGCAGCGCCAGCGGCAGCTCCACCATGATCAGCGCCTGGCGCTCGGTCATGCCGACGCCCTTGGCGCCCTCGATCAGGCCGGGGTCGACGCCGTTCAGCCCGGTGATGGTGTTGCGCAGCACCGGCAGCATCGAATACAGCGCCAGCGCCAGCACCGCGGGCAGAAAGCCGAAAGCCGAGAATGACAGGCCGAACCAGCGCAGCGTCAGCGCGGCGAGTGCAAGCAGCAGCGGGTAGAACAGCGCGAGCAGCGCCAATCCCGGAACGGTCTGCACCACGCTCGCGATCCCGAGCAGGAGATTGCGCAAAGCAGGGCGGTTGCGTGCCAGCAGCGCGAGGGGAAAGCTGACCGCGAGGCCGAGCGCGAGCGCGGTGATGCTCACGCGCAGATGGCTGCCGAGATAATCGGCAAGATGCGACAGCGCTTCGGCGAAGCGCGGATCGGAGAAGAGGCTCATGCCGCACCGCTCTCGGGCAGCAGCGCGGCAAGGCGTGCGGCCTGCCGGCGCGGCGTGGTCATCAGCTCCGCCACGTAGGGCTCGTCGCTGGCGGCGAGCGCGGCGGGCGTGCCGGCCTCGACCAGGCGCCCCCTGCGCATCACCGCGATGCGGTCGGCGAGCAGCAGCGCCTCGGTGATGTCATGGGTGATCATCACCGTGGTCAGCCCGAGCTTCTCGTGCAGGGCACGGTAGTCGCGGCCGAGCGTATCGCGGGTCAGCGGATCCAGCGCGCCGAACGGTTCGTCCATCAGCACGATGCGGGGACCGGCGGCCAGCGCGCGCGCCACGCCGACGCGCTGGCGCTGGCCGCCGGAGAGCGCATCCGGCAGCCGGTCGCGATGGGCGGCGCGGTCGAGCTGGACGAGGTCGAGCAGCTCGTCGACCCGGGCGGCGATCGCCTTTGGCGCCGTCCCCAGCAGCCGCGGCGTGATGCCGATATTGGCCGCGACGGTCATGTGCGGAAACAGCGCGCCATTCTGGAACACGGTGCCGATGCGCCGGCGCAGGGCGACCGGTTCGAGGCGGCTGATGTCCTCGCCTGCGATGCGGACGGTGCCGCCATCCGGCTCGATCAGCCGGTTGGCGAGCCGCAGCAGCGTCGTCTTGCCCGAGCCGGAGCTGCCGACGATCGCCAGGAACTCGCCCTCGGCGATGTTCAGCGAGACGTCGTCGACCGCGGCCACCGCGCCTGCCGGGCCGGCAAAGGTCTTGTGGACGCGATCGTAGCTGATCAGGGGCGTGGGCTGCATGCGGCCTTTGGCGATCTCGAAGCTCGCGCGCTGCTCCCCTCCCAGGGGAGGGCAAGGGCCCGCTCGACCGGACCTAGCACGTCCCGCCGGTGCGTTGAACTTCGCCGCGCAAGCGGCTAAGCCGTCCCGGCCATTTTCGGGGAGGAATCTGGAACGTGACGACGCCCACGGCCGCCGCGGTCTCGCTGAACGGGACGACGGTGGCATTCCGTCTCGCCGGCGGACGCACTTACACCGCCGTCGAAACGGCGCAGCTCAGCGTGGCCGATGGCGAGTTCGTCGCCATTGTCGGGCCGACCGGCTGCGGCAAATCCACCCTACTCAACGTCGCCGCCGGGCTGCTCAAGCCGGCCGCCGGCAGCGTCAGCATCTTCGGCCAGCCGCTGGCCGGCCTCAATCACGACGCCGGCTACCTGTTCCAGGCCGATGCGCTGTTCCCCTGGAAGACGGCCTTGGAGAACGTCGCCATCGGGCTGGAGGTGGCGGGCACCGCCCGGGCCGACGCGGCTGCGAAGGCGCAGCAATGGCTGACATCAGTCGGCCTCGGCGCCTTCGGCAACCGCTACCCGCATATGCTGTCAGGTGGCCAGCGCAAGCGCGTCGGGCTCGCCCAGGTGCTGATACGCAATCCCAGGATCATCCTGATGGACGAGCCGTTCGGGCCGCTCGACGCGCAGACCCGGCAGATCATGGGCAATCTGCTGCTCGATCTCTGGAGCGCCGACCGCAAGGCGGTCTTGTTCGTGACGCATGACCTGGAGGAGGCGATCGCGCTCGCCGATCGCGTCGTCATCATGTCGGCCGGTCCCGCCTCGCGCATTATCGGCGACTGGCGGGTCACCCTGCTGCGCCCGCGCGACATCTTCGAGGTGCGGATGAAGCACGAGTTCCATGAGCTGCACCGCGAGATCTGGCAGACGCTGAAGGCCGAGGTCGAGAAGACCTACAAGCAGGCGGAGGCGTTGTGATGTCGCGTTGGGACGTTGCTGACAGCCAAATGCTCAGGTCCAAAGCCCCTCCCACCTGCGGGGAGGGGGTGGGGGTCCCAGGAAAGACTTCCCGTGTGGTCCCCCCACCCCGACCCTCCCCCGCAAGGGGGGAGGGGGCGCACCGCCTGCGGGGCGCGCATCGCGCATCTCTTACGCCCGACGGAGCCGCATGATGTCGCGTCTCGGTCTGCTCGCGCTGCAGCTGCTCGTTGCGATCGTCGCGCTCGCGCTGTGGCAATTGCTGGCCACCGTGCCGGTGTTCGGCCGCATTCTGCTGCCGCCGTTCTTCTTCTCCAACCCGGTCGACGTGTTTGCCCAGGTTGTCAAATGGTTCGCGAGCGGGGCGATCTGGAAGCATCTTGCGATCACGCTGTGGGAGTCGATCCTCGCTTTCGCGATCGGCTCGCTCGGCGGGGTGCTGGTCGGCTTCTGGTTCGCGCGCAAGCCGCTGGTCGCCGCGGTGTTCGACCCCTACGTCAAGATGGCCAATGCGCTGCCGCGCGTGGTGCTGGCGCCGATCTTCACGCTGTGGCTGGGCCTCGGCATCTGGTCCAAGGTCGCGCTTGGAGTCACGCTCGTGTTCTTCATCGTCTTCTTCAACGTCTATCAGGGCGTCAAGGAGGTCTCGACCGTGGTGCGCGACAATGCGCGCATGCTCGGCATGAACGAGCGACAATTGATGCGCCATGTCTATTGGCCGTCGGCGCTGTCATGGATGTTCTCGTCGCTCCACACCTCCGTCGGCTTCGCGGTGGTCGGCGCCGTCGTCGGCGAATATCTCGGCTCCGCGGCCGGCCTCGGCTATCTGATCCAGCAGGCCGAAGGCGTGTTCGACGTCGCCGGCGTGTTCGCCGGCATGTTCGTGCTGTCGGCCTTCGTGATCCTGATCGACATCGGCGTGACTTTGGTGGAACGGCGGCTGCTGGTATGGCGGCCTGATGCCACCGACGGCCGATGAGTGCCGCGGTGTCGCCACACCCACCGCTGTCGTCCCTGCGAACGCAGGGACGACAGCGGAGTTGTTGGCGGGCGGGTTTGCACGACAGCGGAGTTTGGGGCGACCTTCTCAATCCGCGCTCACAAGCCTAATCTGATCGACGACATGAACGGAGGAAATGCATGAACAAGATCATCGGCCGGATCACCGGCGCGCTGCTGGCGCTGGGCCTGAGCACCGGTCTCGCCACGGCCGCGAGCAAGGTCACCATCGCGATCGGCGGCGGCGCCTGCCTGTGCTATCTGCCGACAGTGCTGGCCAAGCAGCTCGGCGAATATCAGAAGGCCGGGCTCGACGTCGAACTGGTGGATCTCAAGGGCGGCTCGGACGCGCTGAAGGCCGTGCTCGGCGGCAGCGCCGACGTCGTCTCCGGCTATTTCGATCATTGCGTCAATCTCGCCGCCAAGAAGCAGGAGATGCAGTCCTTCGTGGTCTATGACCGCTATCCCGGCCTGGTGCTGGTGGTGTCGCCGTCGCACAACAAGGAGATCAACTCGATCAAGGATCTCGCCGGCAAGAAGGTCGGCGTCAGCGCGCCCGGCTCCTCGACCGATTTCTTCCTGAAGTATCTGTTGAAGAAGAACGGGCTCGACCCGACCGGCACCGCCGTGATCGGCGTTGGCCTCGGCGCCACCGCGGTCGCGGCGATGGAGCAGGGTCAGATCGACGCCGCCGTGATGCTCGATCCCTCCGTCACGGTGCTGCAGGGCACGCATCCGGACCTCAAGATCCTCTCCGACACCCGCACCCAGCACGACACGCTGGAGGTGTTCGGCGGCGAATATCCGGGCGGGGCGCTGTATTCGACCGTGGCGTGGATCGCCGGTCATGAGAAGGAGACGCAGGCGCTGACCAACGCGATCGTCGCCACGCTCGGCTGGATCCACGCGCATAGTCCAGAGGAGATCATGGCCAAGATGCCGGAGGAACTGGTCGGCAAGGACAAGGCGCTGTATCTCGCGGCGCTGAAGAACACCATTCCGATGTATTCGCAGACCGGCAAGATGGATCCCAAAGGCGCCGATGCCGTGCTCGCGGTGTTCAGCACCGGCTCGCCCGATGTTGCCAAGGCCAATATCGACGTCAGCAAGACCTTCACCAACAAATTCGTCGAGCAGGCGAAGGGCACGACCGGCACGGGCGCGAAATAGCGGATGACCGGCGCCGTCATCCATCGCGTCACCGCGCTCGACCTCAAGGTCGAGTCCTGGGACTGGCCGTTCGCGCGTGAGCGCCGCGGCGACATCGCGGCGCATTTCGCCGAGCGGCAGCGGGACAAGCCGGGCCTGTGGAACGGCCGCATTCTGCTCGGGCGCAATGCCCGCTTCGACGGTGGCACGTTCTCGGCCAGCTATTTCGAGGCGGATTTCGCCAGCCTGCTGGCGTGGCGGGACTGGGGCTTTCCCGACCGCACCGCCTTCAACGGCTTCGGCATGGGCGCGCTGCGCGCTGCCGACGGCGCCTTCGTGCTCGGCGAGATGGGCGCGCATACCGCCAATGCCGGCCGGCTGTATTTTCCCGCCGGCACGCCGGATCTCGACGACGTCCGCGACGGCACGCTCGATCTCGTCGCCAATGTCGCGCGCGAGGTCGAGGAGGAGACCGGGCTTGCGCCTGCGGACTATCAGGCATCGCCGCATTGGGACTGCGTCGTGACCGGCGCATCGATCGCCTTGATGCGCGTGCTCGATGCGGCCGAGACCGGCGAGATCCTGAAGCGCCGGATCGAGGCCAATCTCGCCGCGCAGGCCGAGCCGGAACTGGCGGCGATCCACCTGGTCCGCAGCCGGGCCGATCTCACGGCGGCGATGCCGCATTTCGTCACCGCCTTTCTCGACACCCAGTTCAGCGAACCGGAGCGCTCCGCATGAGCAAGAAGGCCCGCACCTTGGCCACCGAGCTCGACGGCTTCATCTCGCCGTTCCGAATCGATGGCGGGCACAAATTTCACCTGAAGTCGCACAAGACCAAGGCGAAGGGCGGTCTCGACAAGGCGGACGGCGAAGCCATCATCGAGCAGAACCGCAAGCGTCTCTCCGACTTCCAGGAGAAGCTTTATGCCCAGGACCGCTGGTCGGTGCTGGTGCTGCTGCAGGGCATGGACGCGTCAGGCAAGGATAGCGCGATCAAGAGCATCTTCGAGGGCGTCAATCCCCAGGGCTGCGAGGTCACTTCGTTCAAGCAGCCGACCTCGAAGGAGCTCGATCATGATTTCATGTGGCGCACCGTGCTTGCTCTGCCGGAGCGCGGCCGCATCGGCATCTTCAACCGCTCCTATTACGAAGAGTGCCTGGTCACGCGCGTTCATCCGGAGGTGCTGAAGGCCGAGAAGCTGCCGGCGCGGCTCGTCACCAAGAACATCTGGCGTGAGCGCTTCGAGGACATCTCCGCCTTCGAGCGTTACCTCACGCGCAACGGCACGGTGATCCTGAAGTTCTTCCTCAACATCTCCAAGGAGGAGCAGCGCGAGCGATTTCTCGACCGGCTCGAGCAGCCGGCGAAGAACTGGAAGTTCTCGATGGGCGATGTCACCGAGCGCGCCAAATGGCATCGCTACGAGGCGGTCTATCAGGACATCGTGCGCCACACCTCGACGTCGTATGCGCCCTGGTATGTCGTCCCGGCCGACCACAAATGGTTTGCCCGCGTCGTGATCGGATCGACCATCGTGGCCGCGCTGGAAGCGCTCGATCTGCATTTCCCGCGCGTCGATGGCGCCGCGCTCCAGGAGTTCAAGGCGGTGCGCAAGGCGCTGGAAGGCGAAGGCAAGGGCGGCAAGAAAGGCGGCGGGTGAGGCGGGCGTCAGCGTCCGTTCACGCCGCGCCGGCCTGCCGCGCCATGTTTTCTGTCGACAGGAATCGGCGCTCGAAATCGGCGGCCGGCATCGGCTTGCCGAAGTGATAGCCCTGGCCGTGCTCGCAGCCGAGCGCGAGGAGGAAGTCGGCCGTCGCCTGGTTCTCGATGCCTTCGGCTATGACGGACAGATTGAGCTGCCTGCTCAGGCTGACGGTGGAGCCGACGATGGCGGCGTCGTCGGCCTGTGTCAGCACGTCGCGAACGAAGGACCGGTCGATCTTGAGTCCGTCCAGCGGGAATTTCTTGAGATAGCTGAGGCTTGCATAGCCGGTGCCGAAATCGTCGAACACCAGGCTGACGCCGAGCGCCTGCAGGCGGTTGAACGTCTGCAGGACGCCGGGTTCGTCGTGCAGCAGAATGTCCTCGGTGACTTCGAGCTCGATCAGGCCCGGTGACAGGCCCGTGGCCGTCAGCAGCTTGCTGACGAAGGCGGCGAGATCGCTGGACTGGAACTGCGAGGGCGACAGGTTGATGCCGACGCGGATCTCATGGCCGGCGAGCTGCCATTCCCGTGCCTGGCGGCAGGCGGTCGCCATGACCCAGGTGGCGACGGCTTCGGACAATGGCGAGGTGTTGACGACCGGGATGAAATCGCCGGGCGGCACGAGGCCGCGGGTCGGATGTCGCCAGCGGATCAGCGCCTCGGCGCCGATCACGCGGCCGCTCAAGAGGTCGACCTGCGGCTGGTAGAACAGCTCGAACTCCCGGCGTTCGACGGCGAGCGCCAGCTCGGCTTCGAGGGTGAGGCGCCGCTCGAGCTCCTGACGGATCGCCGGCTCGAAGATCACGTGGCTGCCGCGCCGGTCGGTCTTGGCGCGGCACAAAGCGAGGTGGGCGTTGCTGAGCAGTTCGTCCGCGCTCTGGCCGCCGTCCGGATGAACCGCGACGCCAAGGGTGACCTTGACGCGCTGCTGTCGCGCCGCAGCTTCCATCGGTGTTTCGAACAGATGCGAGACGTGCTCCGCGAGTTCGGCGACGGTGCCGCCGATGGCGGAGAAGGGAATGGCGACGGCGAATTCGTCGCCGCTGAGCCGGGCGACGCGGCCCATGCCGCCGATTTCGGACCGCAGCCGCCCGGCGGCCGCCCGCAACACGCTGTCGCCGAAGGCATGCCCCAGCATGTCGTTGATGTGCTGGAACCCATCGAGGCCGATCACCAGCAGCACCAGCCGGTCTGCCCCCGCATCGGCCGTTTCGATCATCGCAGCAAGCTCGGTCTGCAGCGTGTTGCGGTTGATCAGCCCGGTCAGAGTATCGTACTCGGCCAGATAACGAATGCGCTCCGCCTCGCGCTTCCGCACCGAGATGTCGCGCAGGATCACGCCATATTGCAGACCATCGGCGCCCTGCCAGGCCGAGACGCTCGCCTCGACCGGGAAGACCTCGCCGTCCTTGCGCCGGCCATCGAATTCGACCGTCGCGCCGCCGGGCAACAAGGTGGCCGGCAGCGCCGCTTCCTGCTGCGGGAACAGGTCGTCAGTGTCGCTGCGGTCCGCCCGCAAGCGCGCGAAAGGCTGACCGATGATCTCCTCTGCGCCATAGCCGAAGATCGCGACCGCGCCGGGATTCCACACGGTGATGCGCTTGTCCTTGTCGGTGCACACCAGCCCGTCGCCGATCGACATCGCGATCCGCTCGAAGCGGCTCTCGGCGACATGGCGCAGCAGGCCGCGAAAGTCGATCTCGTCGAGCGCGGTGGCCGCCAGATAGGCGACCAGCGCGATCTGCAGCAGCGCGGTGTCGAACACCAGCGCGAAGCGATCATGCAGAATCAGCGCAACGACCTCGATCGTGATGCTGAGGATCCCGACCAGCAGGGCGCGCCGCGCGGCCGACAGATGCGGCCAGCTGAGCAGCATCGTGACGACGATCAGCAGCAGAGCCGCGACCGTCGCCACGCTCGATGTCGCGACCAGCGTGCGGTTCTGCAGGATCGATTCCGCCGCGAGCGCCTGCAGCACAGCGCCGGGCAGGACGCGGCCATTCGGAACGCTGTAGTGATCACCGAGCTCGACGGCGGTCGAGCCGACAATGACACGCTTGTCCTTGAGCTTCGCCAGCGCCGCCGCGTCGCCGCGCAGCACATCGACATAGGACACTCTGGGCAATGATGACGGGTCGATGCCGTAGTCGATCAGGAACGTCGTGTCCCTGGTGACATTGCTGCCTGCGAGAAAGGCGCCCATCGACTGCAGGAAGCTGTCCTTGTCGTAATCGCCATAGGCATAGCTTCGGACGCGGCCGTCCCGCTCCACCACGATGTTCACGAAGGCGGACCACGCCAGCTGTTCGAACCGCGGCAGCGGCCGGTTGGCGAACAGGACCGAGTCCTTGAGCTGCTTGAAGGCCGGCAGCACCACGGCCCCCTTGGTGCTGACCAGCGCCTCCACAAAGGCCTGATCCGCGGCCGGGTCCGACGGCGCGCTGAAGTCGATGTCGAGGGCGATGTCGCGTGCGCCGGCGCGCTGAATCTGCTCGACCAGACGGGCATGATGTGTCCGCGGCCACGGCCAGACACCGATCGCCTCGATCGAGCGCGGGTCAATGGCCACGACCGCGATCTCGCCGCTGGCCGAATGACGGTCGAGACGGAAGCGCAGATCGACCAGCGCATGGCTGAGGAGCTCGTAACCGCCCGACACGCCGACGGAGAGCAACGCAACAACGACCAGAATATGCGGCATGAACCGCCTGAACATGCCCCCTCCCGCTTGTACGCGGATCACGCCGACCTCCATCCGTGCGATCCCGGCTTCATTGGTGTCGCCATTGGCGCGGTGCTCGCCCGCGCCAACGACGTCGTCCGCATTCATCCGATTGCGCCCTTGCTACGCGGGCGATCGCATCAGTTCTTGTTGTGGCCGTAGGCGTAGGCATTGCCGCGGCCACGATTGCTGCCATGGTCGTCACTACTGCCGCTGTTTCCGTTTCCGTTTCCGTTTCCGTTGCCGCTGTTTCCGTTGCCGTTGTTTCCCGCGTTGCCGTTATTGCCGTTGCCGTTATTCCCGTTCCCGTTCCCGTTCCCGTTGCCGTTGCCGTTGCCGTTGCCGTTGCCATTTCCGTTGGCGGCGGCGAGATTGGCGGCAGCGTTGGCGTTGCCATTGCTGGCAGATGTGGCCGGCGAGCCGACAGCGGCGGTCACTGCGGCTGCAACCGACGAATCTCCGGACCCGCTGCTCGTGGCCGAACTGCTCGCCGAATTGCCGCTGCTGCTGCGCGGGTCGTTCCAGGCGGTGCTGCGTCCGGGGCCGCCCGTCGCCGTGTGCGCGCCATGGGCGAGGCCGCGCGTCGCCTTCTGAACGTTGAGATTGACCTCACCGATCGAGGTCGAAATTCGGACGACGTTCGGCCTTGCAGCAGCAGATGCTGGTCCGGAATGCTGCGAAGCGGGCGTCGATGCCGCGGCACGGAGCGCGGCGCCGCTGGCGTTGAGCGCATGAATCACGCCGCCTTTGGCATCGCGCGGCGCGCGCAGGCCGTCTCTCGGCACCGGGATGCGATCGATGGTCGGGGTGCGCGGCCGGCCCTGTTCGATCGGGCTGAATGTGCCCGCACCGGACAGGACAAGGCCCGCGCGGCCGCTCGCATACGCGGTGGCGGCTTGGCGGGGCATCACCTGGGCGATCTGTCCGGTCTTGAAGTCCGACACCTGGACCTGTCCGCGGCTGACGTCGACCCTGGTGTTGCGGCCGCTGATCGTCACGCTGAACTTGGTTCCCTTCACCACGGCGGCGAGATATGGCGTTTCGACCTCGAAGTGCTGAACATTGCGCTTCTCGACCTCGAGCAGGATCGAGCCGGCGCGCTGGAGGATCGTCGTCGCCATGCCGTCTTTGGCTGTGGCCGGGAGACCGACCTCCGAGTTCGGCCCGATCATCATCATCTCGGCGCCGCGCGTGAGGCGCACGTGCCCGCTTGGCCCGGTGCGGATCGTGTCTCCTGGCTTCAGCACGTCCTCGCGTCCGAGCGAAACCTGCGTGGCGCCCGAGCTTGTGACCCAGACATCGCCCGAGAATTTGCTGACCAGCCACGGCTCGCCGTCGGCCGCGAATGCGGCGGGGGCCGCACCGAGAACGAACGCGGCGATCAGAGCCGGTAACAGGAAGCGCTTGGCTGACATGGTCCACACTCGCGGCGGTTGCTGTCTCCCAAAACTAGACAAAATGTTTCAAGAGAGCCTTATGAGTTGTGCCTAGGTTTTTCTCCCGCGTTTACGCTTCATTGACCTTAACAAATTAAGAACGACGGCATGGGTCGCCGTTGTGTCGAGAGCGTCGGGAAATACGCGGGCCGGCGCGACGGAGCCGCCGGGCCGCGCGTATCGCGCATGCTCAAGCGAACCGCGGTCGCCGCGGGCATGGCGTTCTCCGCCTTGTTGGGCGCGGCATCGGGTCAAGCGCAGCAGGTCAATCAGCCGAGCTTCGATCCCCGGCAGACCGAGAAGTATTTCGATGAACAGTCGCGCTCCGCACAGCAGGTTCCGCCGCGCCCGCGGGCGCCGACATTCGGCGCGCAAGACAAGGGCGGTGATCGTAAGACCTTGTTCACCCTCCGCGGAGTCGCGCTGACGGGCGCGTCGGCGCTGCCGGCGGACCAGCTCGCGGCAGCCTATCAGAGCTACATCGGCAAGCCGGTGTCGCAAGCCGATCTCGCCGCCATTGCCACCGCAATCAGCGATCTCTATCGCGCCGCCGGCTTCCATCTGAGCCGGGCGATCATCCCGCCGCAGGACGTCAGCAATGGCACGGTGCGGATCCAGATCATCGAGGGCAGCATCACCGAGGTCAGCCTGCAGGGGCCCGGTGTGGAGGAGTTCGGAATCCGCGCGATGCTTGGCCCGGTGCTGGCCGAGCAGCCCTCGCGCCTTGCCACCCTGGAGCGGCAGTTGCTCCTGATCAACACGCGCGGCGGCGTCCGCCTGGTCGATTCCTCGTTGGAGGAGATCGGCGGCACCACCGGCCGTTTTCGCCTGATCCTCGAACTCAAGACCTGGCACGTCTACGGCTTCGCAGGGATCGACAATCTGGGATCGTCGACGGTGGGGCCCTGGCAGAGCTATGCCACGGCCGCCTTCAACTCCTATCTGCTCCCGGGCGACACGCTGACGGCGAACCTGTCGACGACCCCGGGCGATCCGCGCCAGCTCGCGTTCGGGCGGCTGTCCTATGACGTTCCGATCGGAACCGACGGGGTGCATATCGGCGCCTCTGCGCTGTATAGCGAGGTGCGGCCGGGCGACATCAGGCGCCGCTTCAACGACAACACAGTGACCGAGACGGCCGAACTGCGCGGTGGCATCGCGCCGATCCAGTCGCAACGCGCATCGTTGAATCTGACGATGGCCGCCGCCTTCAGCGACGTGACCGAGCGCGACATCTTCGGCATCTGGTATCGTGACCGTATCCGCAGCTTGACGTTCACCTCGGACTACCGTTGGAAGGATGATCTCGGCGGTGACAGCTATCTGACGCTCGCCTATCGGCAGGGGCTCAATGCCTTCGGGGCGACGCCGGCTGGCGATATCATGGCGTCGCGTCCGGGGGCTTCGCCGAGCTTCTCCGTCGTCAACGGCTGGTTCACGCGGTATCAGGCGCTGTCGGAGGGCTGGTCGCTGAAGCTGGCGGCCGCGGGCCAGCTCGCCTCCGGGCCGCTGTATAACTCCCAGCAGTTCTATCTCGGCGGCCTGTCCTATGGTCGTGGCTATGGCAGCGCCGAGATCAGCGGCGACAACGGCATTGCGGGCACGTTCGAGGTCCGCTTCGAGCAGACGCCGAACTGGGACTATCTGAAGAGCTATCAGCTCTACAGCTTCTTCGATGCGGGGCTTGCCTGGAATGACGGCTTTCGGCCGTCCGATGGCGTTGCGCTGACGTCGGCCGGAGCCGGCGTGCGCTTCACCTTCCCCAATGACTGGCGTGCCGATCTTGGCTTCGCGGTGCCGCTCGGCTACCGCGCGCCGGACAATTCGACGCGCGGCGTGCGTCTGTTGCTGTCGCTGTCGAGCGTGCTCAAGCTGTGCCCGCAGCGCGGGCAGGGCGCCTGCATGTGAGGTCGATCAGACCGGCTTATGATGGCTGTGGAACAGCCGGCCCTTCTCGGTGATCAGCACGACAATGAGCGCGCTGGCCGTGCAGGCCAGGAAGCCGGTTGCGAACGGCAAGACCGTGCCGTCGAAGGCCTGGCCGACCACCGCGCCGGCGGCCATGCCGAGCAACGTTGTGATCGAGCCGTAGATCGAGGACGCCGTGCCCGCATTGGCGCGCTGCGGCTCCAGCGCCAGCGCCGTGAAGTTCGCGAAGGTGAGGCCGAACGAGAACATCATCGCCGCCGACAGCGTCATGAACAGCCACAGCGGCAAGCTGCCGAGCATGGCGGCTGCGAAGCAGGCCAGCGCGATCGCGACGCTGCCGACCAGCGCGCCATGGGAGATTACGCGCATGCCGAGGCGGCCGACCAGCCGGGCGTTGAGAAAGCCCGCGAGCGCAATGGTCACGGCTATCGCCGCGAAGGCGAGCGGGAAGTAATGGCCGAGATGATAGACGCCGGTGAACAGCTGCTGCGACGACAGCACGTAGCCGAACAGCGCGCCGAACACGCCGCTGGCGGCAAGTGCATAGCCGAGGGTCTGGCGGTCGGTCAGCGTCTTGCGGAAAGAAGCCGTGATTTCGGCGATGGAGAACGGCTTGCGCTCCTTTTCCGGCAGCGTCTCGGGGAGCCGGGCTGCGGTCCACAGCAGCGCGACGATGCCATAGACCGTCAGCACGACGAAGATGCCGCGCCATTGCGTCAGCATCATCACGGCCTGACCGAACGACGGCGCGATCACGGGCACCGCGATGAACACCATCATCGCCAGCGACACCACGCTCGCCATGCGGCGGCCGGCATAGCAGTCGCGCACGATCGAGGTCGCGATCACGCGCGTGGCGGCCGTGCCGAGACCCTCCAATGCGCGCGCCAGCAGCAGCACCTCGAACGACGGCGCGGCGATCGCGAACAAGCTTGCCAGCACGTAAAGCACCATGCCGCCGATCAGGACCGGGCGGCGGCCGAAGCTGTCCGACAGCGGGCCGATCGCGAACTGGCCGAGCCCGAAGCCGATGACGAACGCCGACAGCACCGCCTGCACCCGGTTGGCGACGTCGATGTGGAACGTCGAGCCGATGTTCGGCAGGGCCGGCAGCATCATGTCCATGGCCAGCGGATTGAGCGCCATGATCGCCGCGATGACGATCACGAATTCGGCGAACCCCATCGGCCGATGGCGGACGATCTCGATGTCGGCACTGGTGTCAGTCAAGGCGCGGCTTCCGTCAGGTCGGGAGGATCGGATGATGCTCCCTGTGTACCGGACTTGCTGCGGCGCACAAGGCGCGTTTCGGAATGGCTGGTCGTCGCCTTGCTGCGGCGCACTGGCGGGATTGTGACCAGGCGTTGCCTGCTGTGAAATTGCGCCATATCGGCTGTGGTGGTAACGCGCGTGTGATCCAGTTGGACGTTGGCCGCGCATGAAGACCTACAAGATCGTCGTCTACGTTCCCGCAGCCGCCGGTGAGGCCGTGCGTGGCGCCATGGGCGAGGCCGGCGCTGGGCGGATCGGCAATTACGATTACTGTTCGTTTACCGTGACGGGCATCGGGCGCTTCCGCCCGCTCGCCGGGGCCAAGCCGACGATCGGCAGTGTCGGCCGGATCGAGGCTGTCGAGGAGGAGCGGATCGAGACGTTCTGCACGGAGGACAGGTTGAAGGCGGTGCTCACGGCGGTCCGCGCCGCACATCCCTATGAAGAGCCGGCCATCGACGTCTATCCGATCGAGGTGGTCGCGTAGGATGACGGTTCTTCGTTTCATGTCGCATGGTCTGCGCGCGCTTGTCGTCGCTGCGGTCATGTTGATTGCGGTCATGTTTGTGGCGGTCCCGGTGGCACATGCCGAGGATGCCTCGCCTGCGGCGCAGATCTCGGCGTTCCGGCTCAAGAATGGCGAGGGCCGGGTGACGCGCGATGCCACGCTCGACCGCATCGCGCTGGAGCAGGCGCGCGCGATGGCCGAGAAGGATGATCTCAGCCACGAGGTCCTTGGTCCATTCACCCGTCGTGTCGCGCCGTCGAAGGCCGGGCGTGCCGCCGAGAACATCGCTTACGGCTACGACAATTTCGACAAGACGCTCGGCCAATGGATCAACTCGCCGGGCCACCGCAAGAACCTGCTGCTGCCGAAGGCGACCAAGGTCGGCATCGCCAGCGCGCGGAATGCCAGCGGCAAGCGTACCTATTGGGCCATGGTGATCGCGGGCGACTATGAGAGCGACCGGCCGAAGGCTGTCCCGAAGAGCAGGGGCAAGGCCGTGGTCGCACAGACCGCGCCCAAACAAGAGAAGAGCGAGACCAAGCCGGTGACGCGCTGGGGCGCCAAGCCGCCGGCCTCCAAGGACTGTCATCTCAACATCAAGGTGATCGGCCTCTGCATCTGAGGTCGATTGATCCGAGGTCGCTTGCGCAACGCTGCGTCCTTCGCGGGTTGATCTCACGCAGCGATCACGGGGTTGTGCGAGGAGCCCCGTTGTTTGCGTGAGATAATTTTCTTATACAAGCTGAGGTTGTTGTTTTTCGGCAGCCATTCTCGTGAAGATTTTTCATCTTATTTCAAACGGAGATGATCCATGTCAGTCATTGAGCAAGCGTCGGCCACCAGCACCAATACGCAGCCTGTGTCGGCATCCTTTCAATGGACGCTCACGGCGTATGAGGAGCAGGGCAATCTGTGGCTCAAGTGGAGCACGACCGCACCTTTCCGTGCGCAGCAGGGGCAGATTTCCGTCTACAACAGCAGCAGCTTCCCGTCCGATCCGCAGAAGGATCGCAAGGCCTGGTCGTGGGACAATGAGCACGGCGGCGGCTCGGGATGGAATACCGGCCTGCGCTACGGCTCGGACTGGCACTGCTCCTGGATCGCCGAGAAGAGTCCGAACGGGCCCTACGCCTATGCGCTGAAGCTCGTCACCAAGGGCACCTGACCGCGTCTGCATCGTCGTCGCGGGTCGTGAATCGCGTACGCGGCGATGACGCCTTGAAGCAAACCTTGCGGGCGACACGTCGCCGCCCGCATCCAGCCTCGCGCAGCATGAGCTTGCACTTCAGCGCGGGTGGCTGTTGAGATGCAGATAGCCGGGATCGAACTCGCCGATCGCGCACAGCCGCGGCCAATGATGGACGATCAGCGTGCCGCTGCGGAAATCGACAGCGCGGCTGGCGCGCAGCTCGACCAATGTGCGGTTGACGGTCGCGATGGCCATGCCCAGCGCCTCGCCGAGCTGGATCAGGCTGACCGGCAGCTGCAGCAGGTTGCCGTCCACATGGCCAAGCGCTTTGGCGCGGTAGAACAGCTCGCAGAACAGGTGCGCCATGCGCGCCGGCTTGCCTCGCGCACTGTTATTGGTGATCGCCTCGCGAAAGATCGACGCGTCGACCAGCGTCTCGCGCCAGATCGCAAAACCCAGCGAAGGCCGCCGGTTGATCGCCCGCGTCAGCTCCTTGTGCTGAACGGACGCGACCGCAGCGGAGCCGATTGCGCAGACCGCGTGGTCCATGCGGTCGAGGAACAGCGCCTGCGAATCCGGCCAGTCGCCGGCCATGTGAAATGAGAGATATTGTCGCCCGCCGTTGCGGAGCAGATGATAGCGCGCGACCCAGCCGGACATCACCACGACGGATTTGTCAGGTTCGTCGCCTTGCCTCATCAGGTCTTCATGGCCGGCCAGCTCGCGCTGCGTGAAGCTGAGAGTCTTGATCTCGGCGATGTCGTCGCTTGACAACCGGGAATGTTCCTTCAGCTTGTTGACGACGATCCGGTCCACATCCATGGGAAATTCAAGCTCGCTGCTCAGCTTCCGTATCAAATGAGCCGATGCTTTCAGCCGGTCCTACTAAAGTCGACGATCGTATCACGGGATGCGGTGAAGAAAGTTGGTGGTCGCCGCATCGGGAGAACAGCCGTGCCCCACATTGCGTTCCTCTACCGGATTCGCCGCCTGTTTGGCGGCTCAGGGCCGCATCTCGACAGCATCGCGGCGGCATTGACCCGTGGCGAGCTCAGGCAGCCGGCCCAGCCGATGTCGGATCATGAACTGGCCCGCGCGATCCGCGAGTTCCAGAGCGCGCCGCCGTCGGAGGCGACGCTGAAGAAGCTGGCGCAGCGCCTGTCTGGCGCCGAGCAGAAGACGAATTAGAGCAGGGACGCGGGGTCGTCAGCGGCAGCAGCAGCCGTTGTACCTTCCATACGTACCTTCCAAACACCGGCGGCGGAGGCCGCTTGGGCCGTGGCCGGAGCCCATGCCCCGGTATTTCCCCGGTGGAACTTCGCTTGGCAAGATCCGGCGACTCGCGCATCACTTGAAGATGCTCGACCTCCTCGCCCGCCATTGGGTTGCCGGTGCCGTGTTCATGGCTGCAGCGCTGCTGGCTTTGGTGCCGGTGCTGGCCGCGGACTGGCCGTTGCCGCTGCTGCTGATATTCCTGCATTCCCCGGGCTACATGATCCACCAGGTGGAGGAGCATACCGGGGATCGCTTTCGCCGCTTCGTCAATCAGGTGATGTTCGGCGGCCGCGAAGCGCTGACCACGATCGACGTGCTCTGGGTCAATTGCGGCGCGGTCTGGGGCATCGACCTGATCGCGCTCTATGTGGCCTGGATCGCCGGTCCTGCTTGGGCCCTGGTCGCGCCCTATCTGATGCTGGTCAATTCGCTCGGGCATATTGGTCCGGCGCTGCGCTTCCGCGGCTACAATCCGGGCCTTGTCTCCGGCATCATCCTGTTCATTCCGCTCGGTCTCGTGACCGTGCTCACCATCCCGGCGACGGCGGCCCAGCATGCCCTGGGCTTTGGCGCGTCACTGCTGCTGCATGTCATCATCGCGGCCAACGCGTTCCGCCGTGCCGCGCAGGCGCGGGCGGCCTGAACGCGCCTGCAGCGGCGCTGTCGTCATTCGCCGGGGACCAGCTGGACCGTTCGTGCCGGCTGCGGCGGCCGCCGCAATCGTCGCCGCGACAGATAGAGCAGCAGGCCGGTGACCGCGAACAGTGGCATCGTTGCTGCCGCCAGCATGAACAGAATCCGGCCGGGCCAGCCGAGCATGCTGCCGCGATGAATATCGAACACGCGCGCTAGCACCCGCTCACCGGCCGACTTGTCGGCATAGCGCTCCGCGGCGATCAGCCGTCCTGTGCCGGCATCGATCCGGAACTCGTCGCGGATGTCGTGCGTCTCGTCGAGCCAGGATCGTACCCGCACGGCGGTCGCGCCGCCCGCAGGCAGCATGAGGTCAAGCGTGATATAGCGGTCGCCGGCCTCGCGCCGCGCGGTCGCCCAGACCAGGTCGAGCGCCAATGGCTGCTGCGAGGCGGGACTGGCATCGCGCTCGCCACGTGCCGGCTTCGGCGCAGCAGGCGGCTTCGTGCTCAACAGCCAGGTGAGCCCGTCTTTGTACCAGACATAGGAGTATGACAGGCCCGACAGCGCGATCACCAGATACACCGGCAGCAGCCAGGTGCCGATCACGCTGTGCAGCGAGCGGTGCAGGCCGCGCCCGCTCAATCGCCATTGCGGTTTCAGCCACAACGCCGCGCTGCTCGCCCGCCGCGGCCAGCGCAGTACGAGGCCGGACATCAACAGTACGATCAGCCCGAGCACGGTCGCGCCGGTGATCTGGCGGCCGGCGCCCTTGCCGTCGCCGGGCAGCAGCAGCCAGCGATGCAGCCGGCGGGTCGTAGCGAAGAAGCTCTCGCCGAGCGGCGTGCCGAGCACGCGCCCGTCATAGGGATCGACGAGCACGGAGGAGGGATGGCCGCCATCCTCGCTGCGCGCGAAGCGGACCCTCAAGGTGGCCGTCGGATCGCGCGACAGCGAGAGCGCAGCCACTTTGCCGAGGGCGGGATCGGTCTGGAGCCGGGCAATGAGCTCGGCCGGCGCCAGCGGCGTCGCATCGCGCGCGACGACATGGGCGAGGGTGCCGTTGAGACCCGCCTGGATCTCGTCCTCGAAGCTCATGATCGCGCCGGTGACGCCCATCACCGAGAGGATGAGCGCCGTCGCCAGCCCGAGGATCGAGTGGAGCTGCAGCAGAGCCGACTTGATGTGTGATGTCGTCAAAGGAAGCTCCCTTTTGCCTGTCTTGCGAGCTGTCGAACGGCGCGATCCTGCCGGCTAGAACTTGACGGTCGCGGCCAGCGAGACCCGCCTGGCATCGCCGACCGCGACGTTCAGGACGCTGTTGGCCGACGGGTAGTAGACGTTGTCGAACAGGTTCTTGACGTTGAGCTGGTAGATCACTGGCAGGTTCGGATGCTTGGTCTCGTAGGTCGCGAACAGATCGGCGACCACATAGGACGGCATCACGAAGCTGTTGGCGGCATCGCCGGCGCGGTCGCCGACATAGCGCGCGCCGCCGCCGAGCCTGAGCTTGCCGGGCACAGCAGCGCCGAAATCGTAGACGAGATACAGCGAGGCAGTGTTGAGTGCGACATTTTGCAGCCGCTTGCCGCGGTAGGTCGGGTCATCGGTGACCCGCGCATCGGTGTAGCCATAGCTGCCGATCATGCTCCAGGCCTGCGACAGCCTGCCGGTGATGTCGATCTCGGCGCCGCGCGAGCGCGCCTTGCCGGCGGTGGTGTATTCGAGCACATTGCTGGCATTGAGCTGCGACACCAGCACGTTGCTCTTATCGATGTCATAGACCGCGATGGTGCCGGACAGCCGCTTGTCGAGATCGAATTTGAGTCCGGTCTCCCAGGACGTCCCTTGCTCAGGCGCGATGTTGGAGCCGAGTACGACGCCGCCGGTCAGCGGCGCGATGGTCGAGTTCGGCTTCAAGGATTGCGTGTAGCTGGCGTAGAGCGAGAGCTGGTCATTGAGCTTGAGAATGGCGCCGCCGAGCGGCAGCACCTTGTCGGCGGCCACGTTGGTGTTGGCCTTGAACGGCCGGCCACGGCCGGCGATCTGCTCATAATCCATGTAGCGCACGCCGCCGACCAGCGCGAGCCTGTCGGTGAGATGCAGGGTGTCCTGCAGAAACAGGGAGTACTGACCGAGCTTGTCGGTCTGCTCGCTGTCGGTCGCCGAGATCGTCGTGCCCGGCTGGATAAGGCCATAGACCGGGTTGTAGATATTGAATTGCGTCGCGACGGTCTGGCGGATCAGGTCCTGGCGGTAGATCGTACGGTATTGCGCGTCGCCGCCGAACAGCACCTCGTTGCGCAGGCCGCCGAGCCAGAAGCCGCCCTGCAGATAGGACGTGCCGTAGCTGACCCGGCTCAGCGAGCCCCAGGTGCCGTCATTGCTGCGCGTCTCGCGGCCCGTTCGTGCATCGATCGCGGTGATGCGCAGCTGGTTGGCGCTGAAGCTCTCGGTGTTGTAGCTGTAGGCCGCGATGAGCTTCCAGTCGTCGTTGAGCTTCTGCTCGACCGAGGCCTGCACCAGGTCGGATTGCCCCCACATGTTGTTGAAGGGCTCGTCGAGGCGACGCGTGGCCGGGATCGCCAGCGGCGCGCCGTTGAAGAAGGCGGTGCCGCGATCGAACGGGGTGATGAATTCGCGGTGCTCGTAGTTGAGCTGCACCGTCGTCATGTCGCCATACCAGGCCAGCGACGGCGCCACCAGCATCTCGCGATGGCGGCCGAAATTGCGCCAATAATCCTCGCTGACGCCGTAGCCGATGAAGCGATAGGCCAGGCCGCCATCGCCGATCGGGCCTGTCACGTCGATGGTGCCGTCCGCGCCGGTTCTGTCGTTCGCATAGGCCGAGCCGAGCAGCGTCACCGAGCCGTGCTGATACAGTTCGGGGCGCTTGCTGATGGTGTTGACGATGCCTCCGGGATCCATGATGCCGTAGAGCAGCGACGCGGGCCCCTTCAGCACCTCGACGCTCTCGACGGCGGCATTGAGGCTGCGGCCCTGGACCAGCGGCATGCCGTTGCGCATGATCGAGCCGTCGCGGTTGTCGCCGAAGCCGCGCCGCATCACCGCGTCCTGCGTGCCGGCAAGCGTGTTGGCCTGGGTGACGCCGCTGACATTGGCGAGGGCATCGTCGATGTTGCGCGGCAGCTGATCCCTGATCACCTGCTCGGGCACGACGTTGACGGATTGCGCGGTGTCGAGCGGCGAGGTGCCGCTGCGCAGCGTCGTCGCGCTCGGCATCGCGCGATAATTCAGCTTGGCCGCATTCAGCACCACGGCGTCCGCTGCGGCGCGCTCAGCGCGCGTCGGCATCGGTGGCGGCTGCATGGCGCGGCGCGACGGTGTGGCGCGCGCCTGACGCTGCGGCGCGCCGGTCGATGTCGCGGGCTTGCGCTTCGGCGCCGGTGCGTCCACCGTCACTGCCGGCAGCGTCGCCTCAGCATGGATCGGAGAGGAGCAAACCAGGTCTGCGGTCAGGGCACTCACCAGCGCGATCGCGCCACACATGCCGGTTCGCGCGCGAACATCGCGCCGGCCTTCATCGTCCGTCATCGTTCACTACACTTCCAACGTCGCGCCGTTCAAGCGAACGGTCTGCTTGACGTGAGCTCTAGCAATGCAGTGCAGCCAAGAATACGTCGCGCGCCGTTGAATCCCTCTAAGTCGTGCGGTGCCGAAGTGTTCGAAATGCTGCGAAGCTGCGCCGGCGCGCGGCGACTTTGCGTCATCGGCCCTGGCTGATCACGGCTTGCGCAGAGCGTCCTGCGGACGCGTGCAATTCGTGCAGATGAAGGAGACCGCGGCGCGCACGACAGTGCTCCATCCACTGTGGATGAAGCACCGCCGGTCTCATTTTTCGGGACCAGGCGCCGGCTGATTTCAGCGCTTCGGCGTGATCGTGCCGGACTGCGGACTCATCATGCCCGTGGTGCCGTTGTCGGTCGCGATGACGTCTCAGCCGTGCCTACTGTGCCGCGGCGAGCTCCAGCTCGGCCGGCTTGTTCGGTCCCAACAGCGGAATGTCGAGCGTGACGCGCGTGCCCTGCTGCGGCTCGCTGTCGAGCTCGATGCGGCCGCCGAGCGTGGAGGCCACGAGGTTGAAGGCGATGTGCAGGCCGAGGCCGGCATTGCCCTTCTCGCGGCGCGTGGTGAAGAACGGATCGAACACCCGCCCGCGCACATGGCCGGGCATGCCGACGCCGTGATCGGCGCACAGGATGCGCACGGCGCCATCGGCGGGCGGCGCGACCTCGACAGTGAAGATGCCGCCGATCTCGCCGGGATAAGCGTGCGTCGCGGCGTTGAAAGCGAGGATGCTGATGACCTGTCCGAGTGCACCGGGATAGCTGGTGAGCACGATGCCCTCGGGGCAGGACAGCGCGACCGTGAGGCCTTGCCGCGCCAGCAGCGGGCGGAGCTTGGCGATGTGATCGGCCATCCAGCCCTGCAGCTCGAACCTGTGCAGCGCCTCGTTGGCCTGGTCGACGGCGACCTGCTTGAAGCTGTGCACCATCTCGGAGGCCCGATGCAGGCTCTGCGTGGTCAGCTGCAGGCCTTCCTGCAGCCGCGCGACGCCCTTCGCTAGATCCGAGCGCCGCACCAGTCCGCTGCCGAGCATGCGGGCGATCGCCTGGACGTCGCCTTCCATCGCCGTCGACGTCGTGAGCGCCAGCCCGAGCGGCGTGCTGACCTCGTGGCCGACGCCGGCGACGAGCTGGCCGAGCGAGGCGAGCTTCTCCGCCTGCACCAGATGGGCCTGCGTGGCATGCAGATCGCGCAGCGAGGCCTCCGAGCGCTCCTTTTCCCGCTGCAGCGCCTCGGCGGTGCGGAACTGCTTGCGTGCCTGGTACTCGCGCGCCCCGACGGCATAGAGCGAGAGCAGGCAGGCATTGCCGACCAGCGAATGATCGATGAAGCGCAGGCCCGGCGGCAGCGGCTCGGTCGCAAGACTCTCGGCCACCGCCAACGCGCTCCAGCTCGTCGCACAGAAGGTCGCGTAGGAGCCGATGCGCAGCGGCAGCATGGTCGAGACGAACAGGATGACGATGATCATGCCGGCTGCGGAGTAGGTGAAGCCCGAGGGCAGCACCCAATAGATCGTCGGCAGCACGCAGCCGGGGATGACGCAATAGAGCAGATGGATCGGCTCAGCCCATTTGCGGGCCGGCGTCGACAGCAGCGCCGTCAGCGGCAGCAGCACCAGCACGGCGGTTCCGCCGCGGATCGCGAGCGTGGTCGGCACGATCTCGGGATACAGCACCCAGTCCCACAGCGTGTAGCCGGCAAAGGTGAAGGCGCCGAGCAGCATCGCGATCTGCGTCCAGCCGGTGCTGCCGCGGACGTAATGGTCGACGAAACGCCGCTCCTCGACGGCATCCTCGAAACGCAGCCCCAGCCGCTCCAGCAATCTCAACATTATGCCACCGCAATCGAAAAACGATCCCCCACCGGCGAGCAGCAGGCTCCAGCCCGGCGGGAGGGCAGACATACACGAGATGAGTTGGTTGAGAAAACGACGGGAGATCGCATCCGCCGCCTGCGGCACGCGCAGCGCTATTAGAACCGTTCCAAATCTCCCCATCGGGCATGCGACAGCACGATGAGGGCATTGATCCAGCCGCCCGGCGAGGCGACGAACATGCTCGTGGCGGTCTCAGAAATTCATGGCAGCGCCTGCCCCTCGACCGCGAGTTCCTTGCCGTATCGCCCCTTCGTCTTGAGGGTCACCTTGTCGCCATCGAAGCTGAGCCGCCAGTTGCGCTCTTCGCCCTGGCCGATGAACTGCACGTCGATCGCAAAGGTCGTGGCGTCGACCCAACTGCCCTTCATGGCCCGATAGGCGTAGGGCTGCCATGGATGGGGTTGCGCCGTCGTGCGATAGGAGCCGTCGAGGCCGATCGGGCTCTGCAGGTGCAAGGTGCCGCCACCGCCGCCTTGCCGCGGAATGTCCCACGCGGCATGCGGGTCGGGTCCGGTGAGGTCGAGGGTGATCGCATTGATGCCGAGCGGGCCCGGCGCGAAGCTGAAGGTCTTGCCCGAAATGGCCGCCGCGATGTCGGGTACGGCTCCGACAGCACTTCGCGTCTCCGTGGCGGCATCGCTGACGGCTGCGGCGAGGGCCGCCGTCGCTTCGGGCGCGGTGGGCAGGGCCTCGCTCGATTTCACCGTCGCCAGGATATCGTTCGCGAGCTTGCGGAAGGGACAGAAATTGCGGGCGGTCATCACCGCCACGATGTCGGCATCGGGCAGCACCATGATGAGCTGGCAATGATAGCCCACCGCCATGAAAACGTTGCGGTCCGGCAGGGCCCAGAACTGATCGGCATAGTGCAGGCCCGGATCGAATGTCGCGTTCATGCTGGTCGTGGCGTGGTTGACGGCCTCGATCCAGCCGGGCGGCAGCAATTGCTGTCCGCCCCAGCGGCCGCCGCGTAGATACAGATAGCCGATCCGCGCCATGTCGCGCGGCTTCAGCGCCAGCCCGAAGCCGCCGCTGGAAATCCCCTTGGAATCCTTGAACCAGGCGTGCTCGGTGATGCCGAGCGGGGCAAACAGTCGCTCTCCGGCGAAGTCCTCCGCGCTGCGGCCGGTCAGCTTGGTGACGATGGCGGAGAGCAGATGCGAGTTGCCGCTATTGTAGTAGAAGCTCTCGCCCGGCGCATGCGCCATCGGCCGGTCGAGAATGTACTGCACCCAGTCGGGGCTCCGACCCATCTCGAAGAGCGATCTCTCGGTGCCGCCATTGTAGCCTTCGTCCCAGTCCAGGCCGGAGGTCATGTTGAGCAGATGCTGCACGGTGAGCGCCTGTTTGCGCGCATCGACATTGTCGATCTGGCGATCCTTGAAGAAGTCGAGCACCGGATGATCGAGGCTGTCGAGCACGCCGTCCTCGAGCAGCATCGCGATCAAGGTGGCGACCACCGCCTTGGTCGCTGAATTGATGATGTGCAGTTCGTTCGACTTGTAGGGCGCGTAGGAAGCATCGAGCACGATGCGGCCATGGCGCGTGATCAGCAGGCTATCGAACCTGAACGCCTTGCCCGCGTCGACGAGCTTGGCCAGCGCCGCCGAGTCCATTCCTTCGTCCTCGGGCGTGGCGACCGGCCAGTCGGCCTGCGGAAAGCCGGTTCGGCTCACCTCGTCGGCGACCGCATGGTGCAGGGTGAACGAACAAGCAAGCAGCAGGGCGATCGCAAACCAGATGCTGGTCATGACACGCAACATGGCATTTCCCCCTCGGCAACTGCGCGCAGCACATGCTATCAGCGCGACATGATCAATCAAAGATTGCGTGATGATCACTGCGCGCATCGAACAAGCGGGGCTTTTGCGGTTGTGATTTTGTGCAACGCCGATTTGTGAACGGCTGGTTCTCGCCCGATCCGCTGCTATCGATCAAAGCGTGGTTGGCGAGATTGCGCAGCAACGAGCGATAGGCTGGCGTCGTGGGCCAAACGAGGATCCATGACTGAGTGCCCTTGACGACGTCATGCTGCCGCCGGCGTTCGTCTCTTATTCGGTGTCGTCCTGGACAGGCGCGCAGCGCACGCGCCGATCCGGGATCACACACCTCAGCGACATGGGCGAGGCACGGGGGCTTCCCGCAGGGGGCATCCACACCGGTTCAGCTCTCAGTCGTTCCAATGCGCCCGCAGCGCCGCCGCGATGCTCTGTGGCCGCTCGACGATGCTCCAATGGCCGGCGTCCTGCTCGACATGCAGTGGCGCGCCATGGCGTTGTGCGAAGCGGCTGAGCGTGTCGAGCGGCACGTAAGGGTCTTGCGTGCCCGAGATCACGAGGCCACGCCGCGGCAATTGCGCCAGCCGCTCGATCCAGTCGCCGCTGAAGCAAAGCCCATCGGCGGAACGATAGAGCGCGAGGATCGACCGCCGCATCGGCGCTTGCCATGCGGCGGCCTCGCGCGCGGCGAGGTCGGCCGGCAGCCCGCTCTGTCGAAACATGCGCGCCATCATCCGCCGTGACGACAGCGCCATGAAGACCTCACCCAGGATCGGCGTGTTCCAGATCCGCGCGATGCGATGGCCGCGATAGTCCGCATCGAGTGCGCCACCGGCGACGGCCCAGGTGCGCACCAGCTCCGGCCGCAGCGACGCCGCGCGCAGCACCAGCAGCGCGCCCCAATCATGCCCGACCAGATCGAGCGGCCCGAACGTCGCATGCTGCGCCTCGATCAACGCGACGAACCAGTCCGCATAGGCGTCCTTGGTGCATGCAAAGCCCGACGGCGCCTCGTCGCAGAAGCCGGGCAGGCAGGGAACTGCGACGGTCTCGCCGAGCACCGCGATCAGCGGCCCCCAGATCGCAGGCGTGTCCGGCACGCCGTGGAGAAAGATGCGGTTGGTCATGGCGCCTGTTACCATATCATCCGTGAGCTTCGGTCCCGCGCGAAATTTCATTTTCGTTTTTTTAGAAATTATGCTTATCTCTCGCCATCCCGCCTCGTCGAAGAGCCTCCACTCGCCTCCATCACGACCTTGGTGACCTTGTGCTTACGCACCCAGGCGACCAACCGGCGTTGTCCTACCGCGGCGCTCAGAAAAGTTGGACGTTCGGCGACTGTCCGAACGCACGTATCCACCTTGTCCTTTGCCACATCGATGCCCGCGACAACGCTGTCAGTTTGTGCCATCTTCGACTCCCTTCCTTGCTCGGTTCGGGCTCAAAGCCCTTGCAACTGTTCGGGTTGAGGAAGACACCGGATCTGTCCCTCGCTCTGAAACAAGCTTCATCGCTTTTGGGACGTAAGGACGTAACGGGCTCAGATCCAGCGACGGGCGGTTGGTCAGAACCGCCCGTTTGCGCATCTTGGCAGAGCTTCTCCACACAAGGGGCGTACGCGTCGTCACGATTGGCCCGGGCCACGAGGGTGCAGGGGCCCAATACGTCATATCTCCTGACCCTTATTCGGCGTTGCGGGGCCCTCTTATTCACGGTAAAACCACCATTGAGGACATCGCAGCAACGATCCATCAACGGTTTTGCCGCACAGTTTTCGTGTTCTCGCAAAAGGGTTTGGCAATGCTGATTCGCAGCGCAGAGATCGAGGCCATCGCCGGGGCAGATGCCCGGTCGATCGTGCTCGCCTCGCTGCCGGCTCGCGGCTTGATCGGCGCGCTTGAGCTTCTGCTTCTTAGCTGCCCCTGAGGGCCGGCTGGGCGGGATGCGCCTGGGCACTCAGGGGTTGGCTTCGACACGAAACACCCTTCAGCGCCCAATTGATCAGAGATCCTGACAAACATGCGCACCACCCGACAATCCAAGGAATAGCAGATGTCCAGCACCACCCCGTCCGACAAGGACCGCGTCGTCATTTTCGACACCACGTTGCGCGACGGCGAGCAATGCCCCGGCGCCACCATGACGTTCGAGGAGAAGCTCAACATCGCGGCCATGCTGGACGGCATGGGCGTCGACATCATCGAGGCCGGCTTCCCGATCGCCTCCGACGGTGACTTCGAGGCGGTCAACGAGATCGCCAAGCGCACCCAGAACGCCGTGGTCTGCGGCCTGTCGCGCGCCGGCGCCAAGGACATCGACCGTTGTGCGGAAGCGATCCGCCCCGCCAAGCGTGGCCGCATCCACACCTTCCTGTCCACCTCGCCGGTGCACATGAAGTACAAGCTGCAGATGGAGCCGCAAGCCGTGTTCGAGCTGGTGATTTCCTCGGTCACCCGCGCGCGCAACCACACCGACGACGTCGAATGGTCCTCGGAGGACGGCACCCGCACCGAATTCGATTTCCTGTGCCGCTGCGTCGAGGCCGCGATCAAGGCCGGCGCCACCACCATCAACATTCCGGACACCGTCGGCTACGCCGTGCCGGAAGAATATTACGACCTGTTCAGGCGCGTGCGCGAGACGGTGCCGAACTCCGACAAGGCGGTGTTCTCCGTGCACTGCCACAATGATTTGGGCATGGCCGTCGCCAACTCGATGGCCGGCATCCGCGCCGGCGCCCGCCAGATCGAGTGCACCATCAACGGCATCGGCGAGCGCGCCGGCAATGCGGCCTTGGAAGAGGTCGTGATGGCGATGCGCGTGCGCAACGACAAGCTGCCGTTCTGGAACAAGATCGACACCACGCAGCTGACCCACGCCTCGAAGGTGGTGTCGGCGGCGACCTCGTTCCCGGTGCAGTACAACAAGGCGATCGTTGGACGGAATGCGTTCGCGCATGAGAGCGGCATCCACCAGGACGGCATGCTGAAGAACGCCCAGACCTACGAGATCATGCTGCCGGAGACGGTCGGCGTGAAGCAGACCTCGCTGGTGATGGGCAAGCATTCCGGCCGCCACGCCTTCATCCACAAGCTGGAGGAGATGGGCCACAAGCTCGCCGGCAACCAGGTCGAGGACGCCTTTGTCCGCTTCAAGGCCCTGGCCGACCGCAAGAAGCACATCTACGACGAGGATATCGAGGCGTTGATCGACGAGGGCATGGTGAGCGCCCATGACCGCATCAAGCTGCTGTCCTTGAGCGTCATCGCCGGCACCCGCGGCCCGCAGCGCGCCACCATGAAGCTCGACGTCGACGGCGTGACCAAGATCGAGGAGAGCGAGGGCAACGGTCCGGTCGATGCCGTGTTCAACTGCATCAAGTCGCTGGTGCCGCACGAGGCCAAGCTGGAGCTGTACCAGGTCCACGCCGTGACCGAGGGCACCGACGCGCAGGCCGAGGTCTCGGTCCGCCTGTCGCAGGACGGCCGCTCGATGACGGCGCGCGCGGCCGATCCGGATACGCTGGTGGCGTCCGCCAAGGCCTATCTCGGCGCGCTGAACAAGCTGGTGATGAAGCGCCAGCGCGATGTGGCGCAGGGTACGGCGGCCGCGGCGGCAAGCTGATGTGACCAGGTCATTCGGGGCACCGCAAAGCGGCTCCCCCGAAATGGCGAAGCGGCCGGGACGAACAAGCGAGGGACAATCATTGTTGCATTGCAGCGCGGGGAATCCCGTGTCTGCGGCTAACGGTCAATGGTAATCCGTCCCGCGAGCCGCTAACAATGTCCTTGGCATACAAAGCGGGGGCGTCATTGCAATGCCCCCCGAAACGTCGGGAGGCCACCTTGCAGCAGTTCAAATTCCGCCAGCTCAGCTTGAGCCATGTGATCGCAACCGCCGCCTCGCTGGCGGTGCTCGCGCTGACCGGCCCGGCCATGGCGGCCGACAATCCCATCGTGATCAAGTTCAGCCATGTGGTGGCGGCGAACACGCCGAAGGGGCTTGCGGCTGACAAGTTCAAGGAACTGGCCGAGAAGTACACCGACGGCAAGGTCAAGGTCGAAGTCTATCCGAACTCCCAGCTCTACAAGGACAAGGAAGAGCTCGAGGCGCTGCAGCTCGGCGCGGTGCAGATGCTGGCGCCGTCGAACTCCAAGTTCGGTCCGATCGGCATAAAGGAATTCGAGGTGTTCGATCTGCCCTACATCCTGCCGGACCTCGCCACCTTGCGGAAGGTGACCGACGGCCCGCTCGGCGCCAAGCTGTTGAAGCTGCTCGAGCCGAAGGGGATGATCGGGCTGGCCTATTGGGATAACGGCTTCAAGCAGATGACCGCCAACAAGAAGCTCGTCGATCCCGCCGACTACAAGGGCATGAAGTTCCGCATCCAGTCCTCGAAGGTGCTGGACGCCCAGTTCCGCACGCTCGGTGCGATTCCGCAGGTGATGGCGTTCTCGGAAGTGTACCAGGCGCTGCAGACCGGCGTCGTCGACGGCCAGGAGAACACGCCCTCGAACATCTACACGCAGAAGATGCACGAGGTGCAGAAATACATCACGCTCACCAATCACGGCTACATCGGCTACGTCGTGGTCGTGAACAAGAAGTTCTGGGACGGCCTGCCGCCGGACATCCGCGCAGCCTGCGACAAGGCGATGAAGGAGGCCACCGCTTACGGCAACAACCAGTCGGCCAAGGAGAACGACGACGCGCTGGAAGAGATCCGCAAGTCCGGCAAGTCCGAGTTCGTCAAGCTGACGCCGGCGCAGGACGAGGCGATGCGCAAGGCGATGATGCCGGTCTACAAGGACGTCGCCGGGCGCGTCGGCCAGCCGCTGATCGACGAGTTCCTGAAGGAGACGCGCGGCACGACGAACTGATGGTCTGAGGCGCGGATGCGCGGGCGGGTGGCCCGCGCATCGTGAGGTGGCGGCGTCTGGCTGAGATGCCGAGATCACCCGACGGCGCGCAAAGCGCGCGGGCGTCGGATGGCTTTGGGGGTAGGGGACTTTTGGGGGTGGGGGACTTGGGTCTGCTGTTGCGCATCCTCGATCGGCTCGAGGAGATTCTGATCGCATTCCTGATCGCGGCCGCGACCTCGATCATTTTCGTGGCCGTGCTGCACCGCTACCTCGTCGGTGTGCCCTTCCTCTATCCCATCCTGTTCCCGATCGATTTGTCCTGGGCGCAGGAGCTCTGCATCTACATGTTCGTGTGGATGGCGAAGTTCGGCGCCGCCTATGGCGTGCGCACCGGCATCCATGTCGGCGTGGACGTCGTGGTGAACATGCTCCGGCCCTCGCTGCGCAAGGTGACGATCCTGTTCGGCTTGATGTGCGGGGCGCTGTTCACCGCGATCATCGGCACCATGGGCGCCAAGTTCGTCTACGGCCTGTCGCAGACCGACCAGGTCACGCCGGACATGGAGCTGCCGAGCTGGCTGGTCTATCTCTGCATCCCGCTCGGCTCCTATCTGATGTGCTTCCGCTTCCTGCAGGTCGCCTGGCACTATCTCCGTCATGACGAGCTGCCGCACCACGACCACGCTTATGTCGAAGGCGTCGAGGCGGCCGGCACGGAGGCCGTGCGATGAGCAGCCTCCTGATCTTCAGCCTGCTCATCTTCCTGATGCTGACGGGCATGCCGATCTCGATCGCGCTCGGCCTGACCGTGCTGTCCTTCGTCTTCTTCATGACGAACGTGCCGACCGAGTCGGTCGCGCTGAAGCTGTTCACGGGCATCGACATCGAGATCATGGCGATCCCGTTCTTCATTCTCGCCGGCAATTTCCTGACCCATGGCGGCGTCGCCCGGCGCATGATCAATTTCGCGACCTCGATGGTCGGGCATTGGTATGGCGGCCTGGGGCTTGCCGGCGTCATGGCCTGCGCGTTGTTCGCCGCCGTATCGGGCTCGTCGCCCGCGACGGTGATCGCGATCGGCTCGATCATGCTGCCGGCGATGGTCAAGCAGGGCTTTCCGAAACGCTTCGGCGCCGGCGTGATCACCACCTCCGGCGCTCTTGGTATTCTGATCCCGCCCTCGATCGTCATGGTCGTCTATGCGGTCGCGACCGGCGGCAGCATCGCGCTCGATCCGGCCGGCCATCGCGTCTCCTCGGCCTCGGTCGGCCAGCTGTTCATCGCCGGCGTCATTCCCGGCATCATGCTGGCGACCCTGCTCGGCTTCACCACCTTCTACCGCGCCTGGAAGAACGACTATCCGCGGCTGCCGCGCGCCAGCTGGGCGGAGCGCTTCATGGCGTTCCGCAAATGCATCTGGGGCCTGTTGCTGATCGTCATCGTGCTCGGCGGCATCTACACCGGCAAGTTCACGCCGACCGAGGCGGCCGCCGTGAGCGCCGTCTACGCCTTCATCATCGCCGTGTTCGTCTATCGCGACATGTCGCTGAGGGACGTGCCGAAGGTGCTGCTCGGCTCGGCCAATATGAGCGCGATGATCCTTTACATCATCACCAATGCGGTGCTGTTCTCGTTCCTGATGGCCAATGAGAACATCCCGCAGCAGATCGCCAATTGGATGGCGGCGGCTGGCGTCAACTGGGCGGTGTTCCTGCTGGTCGTCAACATCCTGCTGCTGCTCGCCGGCAATGTGATGGAGGCGACCTCGATCGTGCTGATCATGGCGCCGATCCTGTTTCCGGTGGCGGTCAAGCTCGGCATCCATCCGGTGCATCTCGGCATCCTGATGGTGGTCAACATGGAGGTCGGCATGTGCCATCCGCCGGTCGGCCTCAACCTCTATGTCGCCTCCGGCATCGCCAAGATGGGCATCACCGAGCTGACCATCGCCGTGATGCCCTGGCTGTTGACCATGCTCGGCTTCCTTGCCCTCGTCACCTACGTGCCGGAAGTCTCGCTCTGGTTGCCGCGCATGCTCGGGATGCTTTGAGGTGCAGCAACGAAATGAAACTGAATTGCAAAAACAGAAAGGAATTTGAAGTAATTACATCTTTGTAACGTCGTACACTCTGTCCAAACTGTAAGTTGAAGGCCCGACGCGGCAGGCTCATGTTGGTCCGGCTTTCCAAGGAGGTTGGCATGAGAAAGTTCACCATTGCCGCCGTCGCCGTGCTGGCCATCGCCGGCTCGACCGCGGTCTACGCCCAGCGCGGCTGGCTTCATGATCACATGCACCACGCGCGGATGAATCCGGAAGACCGCGCCGCGATGCTCGATGCACGCATTGCTTCGGTCCATGCCGGCCTGAAGCTGTCGGCCGACCAGGAGAAGCTGTGGCCGCCGATCGAGAGTGCGGTGCGCGATCTCGTCAAGCTGCGCTTCGACCGCGCCAATGCGCGGATGAAGGCGGCCGACGACGCGCCGGACAAGGACGTCGATCCCGTGGCCCGGCTGCGCGAGCATGCCGACACCATGGCGGTGACGGCCGACGCCATGAAGAAGGTCGCCGATGCCGCCGACCCGCTCTACAAGACGCTCGATGACGGCCAGAAGCGCCGGCTGTCGATGCTGACCCGGCCGATGGGGCGGATGATGGGACCGGACGGTCCGCGTCACCACCGCTGGATGGAGCGCGGCGAGGGCGGCCCGGACGGGCCGCGCTTCGGCGAGAATCGCTTCGGCCCCGGACCGATGGGCCACCCGCCGATGGATCGCATGGGCTGGTCCGACGAGGGACCCGACTCCGGACGGCTCTGAGGGCTGGTTAACGACCCTCTGAATCCGCTCAAGATCTCACCTGGGGAAAACCGCCGCAAGCCGGCGGTTTTTCTGCATCGAAACTGCCGAAAAATCGTCAGGGATCGCTGGACATCCCGGAATCGCTTTGCTAAACGACCGGCTCTTGCAAAGGCTTACTCCGGATGCAAGATCCGGGCGCATAGCTCAGTTGGTAGAGCAGCTGACTCTTAATCAGCGGGTCCTAGGTTCGAGCCCTAGTGCGCCCACCAAGCCTTTCAAAGACTTGCCGCAGATCGCAGTTTGGCAGAGCAGTCGGTCCCGACCGATGCAGCCCAATCGCCACTTGATGGCAACGAAGCTTCCGCGAGTTCGGTGGTCCACATACAGTCGACGCGCCCGCCATGGGCTCCTGACTCCATGGGATGCCGATTTCTTGAGCCAGGCGGGTGAGCCCTTCGGTCGGAGCGGGGGGCTCCATTCAGCCCGGCAGGCCGAACTGCTGGCGCAGGCTCTTGTCGAACATTCGCGCAGGCATGAGTCGGCGCAACAGGCTGACCTGCCTTGCCACCTTGCCGACGGGGTAGCGTAGCTGCGGGCGCGACGCCGTGGCCGCCAGAAGGACCGTTTCCGCCACGTCGTCAGGCGTCACCGCCGTCAGCAACGCCTTTTTGTAGAAGCCATGCACCCAGGCGCGCGCGGCATCATACTCCGGCATCCTGGTGTCGGGCTCCAGCGCGCTCTGGTCGAAATTGCCCTTCACTGTGCCGGGCTCGATCAACGACACGCGGACGTTGAAGGCGCGGACTTCGTGATCGAGCGATTCTGAATAGCCTTCGAGGGCAAACTTGCTTCCGGCATAATGTGCCGAATACGGCGCCGGCAGGAAGCCAAGCGCGCTGCTCAGGTTGATGATGCGACCTTGCCCACGCGCGCGCATCGACGGCAAGGCCGCGTTGATCATCCTGATGACACCGAACAGGTTGACGTCGAAGAGACGCTGAGCCTGAGCGACCGAGGATTCCTCGGCGCCGCCAAACAGGCCCAAGCCGGCATTGTTGACGAGAACATCGATGCGCCCGGTCTGCGAGAGCACCGTCGACACGAGTGATTTGATCAAGGCTTCATCGGTCACGTCACAGGGCAGCATCGACACCTGCTTCGGACCGTTCCCATTCGGCTTTCGGCTGGTGCCGAAGACGGTGAAGCCGGCGCGCGCCAGGGCCTCGGCGCTGGCGCGGCCGATGCCGGACGAGGCTCCCGTCACAAGCGCAGTTTTCTGGGAATTCGGCTGCATCGCTGTCGATCCGGTTGGCGTGGCATCGGGCATGTTCACGATCGTTTCCTTGAACATGAGCAACAGACGCGCGCCTCAGCGCGGTCCGCGATTGCGGGGGCGATACGACACCGCCGTCACCTCAGCTTGACGACGACCTTGCCTTTGGAGCGTCCCGTCTCGAGGTAGGCCAGAGCTTCACTGGTCGCTTTGAACGCGAAGACCCGATCCATCACCGGGCGAAGGATTCCGGCTTCGGCCAGTGCCGTGATCTGGGTCAACTGCGCGCCGTCCGCCCGCATGAACAGAAACGAATAGCTGATCCCTCTGGCTTTGGCCTTCCTGCGAATGCTCGAGCTCAGAAGGCGCATCAGCTGACGCAGGAGCCAGTTCAGCCCTTGTCGCCGGGCGAAATCGGGGTCCGGCGGGCCGGAGATGGAAATCAGTTTGCCATCCGGCTTCAGCACGACCAGCGATTTTTGCAGCGTATCGCCGTCGAGGCTGTTCAAGACGACGTCGTGGTCGGACAGGACCTTCTCGAAATTCTGCTTCTTGTAGTCGATCACGACATCGGCGCCGAGGTTTTTGACGAGCTCGACATTGGCTGTACTTGTCGTCGTAGCGACGGTCGCGCCGAGATGCTTGGCGAGCTGAATGGCGAACGTCCCTACGCCGCCCGAGCCCGCGTGGATGAGGATCTTCTGCCCTTTTCGCAGGCCGGCCCGATCGACCAGTGCCTGCCAGACGGTCAGCCCCACCAGGGGAATGGCAGCCGCTTCCTCCATGGTCAGGTTCTTCGGCTTCAACGCCAGGTCGGCCTCATTGATGGCGATCGATTCCGCGAAGGTCCCGACGCGGCCATCGCGCGGCCGGGCATAGACCTCGTCGCCGACCTTGAATCGACGGACGTTGGCGCCGACCCGCGTGACTACTCCGGCCATGTCGTGCCCCAGAATGAAAGGCGGGCGATACGGAAGGATGGGCTTGAAGGCGCCATCGCGGATCTTGGAATCCAGCGGATTGAGCCCGGCCGCGTGGATGTCGACCAGGACATCGTCGTCCCCCAACGCGGGCTGCGGCATGTCACCGAAGCGCAGCGCGCCATTCTTCTTGTATTTGTCGAGGATGAACGCCTTCATGATGATCTGATCTCCAGGACACTGCCTACGCCCGCCTCCGGTTGGAGACGTCATCGCAGACAGCGCAAAAGGGTTGGCGCCGCACCGCAACGTGGCGCCGAAGCTGTCAGTGGCCACCGGCCGGGGTGATGGTGGGATAATCGGTATATCCCTTGGCGCCGCCGCCGTAGAGCGTGGCAGGATCGATCTGCGCCAGCGGTGCGCCGGTTTGCAGCCGCTTCACCAGGTCGGGATTGGCGATGAACGGCCGGCCGAAGGCGAACAGGTCTGCCTTGCCTTCGGCGAGCCGTGACGCCGCGAGTTCCAGATCGTAGCCGTTGTTGGCGATGTAGCTGTTCTTGAAGCGGCGGCGGAGTGATCCGAAATCGAACGGCGCAACATCGCGCGGCCCGCCGGTAGCGCCTTCCACGACGTGGATATAGGCGATGCCAAGCTTGTCCAACTGCTCGACGACGTAGTCGAACTGCGATTGCTCTTGATCCGAGATGATGATGCCGCTGGCCGGCGAGACCGGTGAGAGACGAACGCCGACGCGATCCGCACCAATCTGCTTCGAGACGACGTCGGTCACCTCCAGCAGCAGGCGGGCGCGGTTCTCGATCGAGCCACCATAGGCGTCGGTTCGGACGTTCGCCGTCTCGCGGAGAAACTGGTCGAGCAGATACCCGTTGGCTCCATGCACTTCGATCCCGTCGAACCCGGCCGCGATCGCATTGGCGGCGGCCTGGCGGAAGGAGTCGACGATGGCGGGGATCTCGTCGGCCTCCAGCGCGCGCGGTTCCGAGACGTCGACAAAGCCGTTATTGACGAAGGTCTTCGTTCGTGCGCGGATCGCCGACGGAGCGACCGGCGGCTTTCCGCCAAGCAGGTCGACATGGCTGATGCGGCCAACATGCCACAGCTGGACGAAGATGCGTCCGTCGCTGGCATGGACCGCATCGGTCACATTCCGCCAGCCAGCGATCTGCTCCGGCGTGTAGAGGCCAGGCGTGTCCTGATAGCCTTGTGCCTGCTCCGAGACCTGGGTGGCCTCCGTGATGATGAGTCCGGCGCTTGCCCGCTGCGCATAATACTCCGCGGCGAACGCGCCGGGCACGAGACCCGAGCCTGCACGGTTCCGGGTCAGCGGCGCCATGACGATGCGGTTGGCGAGAGTCAGAGAGCCAAGTTGATATGGCGCGAAGAGAGCTTGAGTGGTCATGCTGCGCTGATCTTTCGTGCGACTGGGGCTATCGGTCAGAACATTGTTTCTGCGCGTGCTCAGACGGCCGTCCGATAGCGCGCTGCCGCGTGCTCCTGGCGCGTGTTCGGCAGCATGGCCTGGCGTGCCGCCTGATAGGCCGTCCACTGTTCGACGTCGGGCAGGGGCGGAATCGTCACCGGTTCGCGCCGGTCGAAGCCCACCAGCGCCGCATCAACCAGTTCATCGACGTCCATCACGCCGGCCATGGCGCTGACATCGGCACCCGCATGCTGCCAGATTTCGGTGCGCGTGGCGGCGGGAAGGACGGCCTGGACGTAGACGCCCTTCGGGCCGAGCTCGAGGCTGAGCCCTTGCGACAGGAACAGCACGAACGCCTTGGTCGCACCGTAGACGGTCATGGCGAATTCAGGCGCCAGTCCGACCACCGAGCCGATATTGATTATCGCCCCTTCGCCGGCCTGCGCGAAGCGAGGCGCGACGGCGCTGGCGAGCCGCAGCGGGGCCGTGGTGTTGAGGGCGACGAGCCGTGCCACATCGTCCGTGGACTGCTCGACGAAGCTGCCGCCAAGGGCGGTTCCGGCGTTGTTGAGGAGGATGCCGATCCGCGCATCGTCGCGCAGCCGCGCCTCGACCACAGCAAGTTCGGCGGGCTGAGTCAGATCGGCCTGGATGATGTCGATCGCCACATCCGTTTCCCTCCGTAAGCGCGTGGCCAGTGCCTCCATGCGCGCGTGGTCCCGTGCGACCAGCACGAGGTCATGGCCGCGGCGTGCGAAGCGACCGGCATAAGTGGCGCCGATGCCCGTGGAGGCTCCGGTCACAAGAACTGAGGGAATGGCAGCCATGGGATTGCTCTCTGCTCCGTTGAAACCTATATTCATGATGGTTGTCATGATTGACTAAATATGATGATCATCATGATTATGTCAATGAGGTTCGGTGGAGAAATTTGAAATGAAGGTCAGCCGAGAGCAGATGGCGGAAAATCGCCGTCGGATCCTCGAGGTCGCCAGCAGACTGTTCCGCGAGAAGGGCTTTGACGCCGTCAGCGTCTCTGAAGTGATGAAGGCCGCCGGGCTCACGCATGGCGGCTTCTATGGACATTTCAGCTCGAAGGACGATCTCGTCGCGCAGACCCTGGCCCACGTGCTGGCCGCTGACGCGAGTGAAGGCGGCAACTTTAGCCGGTACTTGGATGCTTATCTATCGCCTCGGCATCGCGACGATCCCGCCGGTGGCTGCCCGACGGCGGGGCTTGCCGCCGCCATCCGCCATCAGACCCCGGCTGCGCGCTCGGCCATGACCGAGGGTCTGCGGTCGCAGATCAGCCGCATCGAGAGGGCACTCCCAGAATCGGACCCGGCAGGCAGACGTCGCGCGGCCATCGGAAGCTGGGCAGCGATGGTGGGAGCCGTCATCCTCGCCCGCGCGATCGATGACTCCGCTCTCTCGGACGAGATCCTGGAGCAGACGCGAGCGTGGCTTGACGCTGGGATCAAGCAAATGCCCGTCGCTTGATCGCGATGCGTTTCGACCGGGTTGGTGTTCGAGCGCGTGTCCCCTACGTGACCCGCCTGCTACGTGTCGCGACAGGCCATCGCTTTGCGAGCGCCCAGATGACGCGTTTCTGCGAGCTGCGCGGCTTGGAAATGGTGACCGACAGGACAGGGGAGCATGCGCATGGTAGCGCTTGCAGATGGGCTATTTGTATGATGTTTATCATATATAAAGATGGAAGCGGCTCGTGGCTGACAAAGTTCAAATTCGTCCGATCGCACCGGGCGTGCCGCTCGGACTTCAGGTCGCCGTTCTTGCCGCGCTGTCCGCGAGCGGCACGCTCGCCACCAACATTCTGCTGCCGTCGCTGCCGAGCATTGCGATTGCGGTGGGTGTCTCCAGTGCACAGGTCACGGCAGCGATCACCCTGTTCCTCGCGATGTTCGCGTTCGGGCAGCTCGTCGTCGGTCCGATGTCGGATCGCTTCGGCCGGCGCGGACCCGTCTTGATGGGTTTTGCGGTGTTCTTCGCAGGCAGCATCTGGTGTGCATTGGCGAACGATCTGCCGGCACTGTTGATCGGCCGCGTCGTGCAGGCCGGTGGTGCATGCGCCACGTCGGTTCTTTCCCGAGCCATCGCGAGAGATCTCTTCGAGGGTGACAAGCTCGCCCGCGTACTTACCTTTGTCATGATTGCGATGGCTGCGGCGCCTGGATTCTCGCCGCTGGTCGGTGGCGCGCTGGATCATTTTTTCGGCTGGCGTTCAGCCTTCATCTTCGTCGCAATCTTCGCCGCAGTGGCGGCCACGGCATTCCTGGCCGCCTTCGGGGAAACGCACCACGCGCCACGCGCCAAGTTCGATGCATCGACGATCGCCAGGAACTACTTGTCGCTTTCGACCGACCGTCGCTTCGTCGTTCCTGCCGGGGCCGTCAGCCTCATCCTGGGTGCGCTGTTTGCAATGTTCTCGGCATTGCCACGTGTCTTGATCGAGGGCCTCGGCTTCACACCCATGCAACTCGGCCTGTTCTTCGCAGGCACGGTCATCATCGTCTTCAGCGCAGGCATTATCGCGACGAGAATCGTTTCGCATCTCGGTCTCGACCGGGCGATTGTTCTTGGCCTCGCGCTCGCCTGTGTCGGCGCCGGCATGGTGCTGCTGCTTGCAGTGTTCGACGGGCGCTTCCTGCCATTTCTTGGCGGCGTATGCGTGTTCCTCCTGGGAATGGGCATGGTCAATCCGCTCTGCAGTGCGAAGGCACTTTCGCCCTTCGGGGATCGCGCGGGTGCAGCCTCGGCGCTGTTGGGTTTCTGGCAGATGTTGGCCGCGGCGCTGGGGGTTGCGCTCGCGGCGGTAATCACAAAGAATCCGATGACCGGGCTTGGTCTTGTGCTAGCGCTCGCCTCCATCCTCGCTTCGGCAGTCTTCCAAGTTCGGTTAAGAGGCGTTTGATCCCGCTAAGGTCGTGTGTCGCCCTGCTGGTGCGGTAGCTCCCAAGGCTGGACAAGGTCGGCCATGAAGTGGGAAGTGTAGCACCGCGGCTGCACAGTGAGCTCTTGTCTCTGCCGCAGGGTGAAAGCTCTGGAGAGGGCTGTCTGGCATAGTTCGACGACGAAAGATTGGCTGAGACGATCCCGACGAAGGTGGACCATGCCATCTTTCGACATAGTGTTAGCAGAAGAGACGTTCAGGCGAACACTTTCTCGCACCATTGGTAATTCAGAGCATCGAGCCACCAGCATGCACCACTCGGGCAGCTAGAGGTCTGCCAGACTGGTCTCAAGCTGAATTGGCCGCTCGCTCCAATCTGAGCGAGAGTACTATTTGCGATTTCGAGCAAGGACGCAGACTCCCTTAACAACCTGACGGCGATCACGTGCCCTAGAGGTGGCCGGGGTCGAATTCACTGACGGCGACAAACCCGGAGTGCGCTTGACCCGCTAAGGACAACTCAAGACATAGTGTCGGTGGCCATCGCGCTACACATCCGGCATTCCGACAAGAGGACATTCAATCGCGGAGTCAATGCAAGTCTGAGGACATAAGTGTCGGAATGAACGTTGATCTTACTACGAAATCATATGTCTCTTAGTCAGCGGGTCCTAGGTTCGAGCCCTAGTGCGCCCACCATATAAATTAAGACCTTAGCGAGAAACCGTTTGAGAGAGCCGAACCAGAGCGGTTTTTTCAAACGGTGTTTTAAGCGGCCGGTTGGCTCGTCCGCTCTCGGCATTGTGATCTGTGTCAACGCAGCTGATTCTCGGGCGACTTGCTTAGAGCCGCCCCACACGGCCTGCATTCTCCCGCTTCTGTTCAATGTCATCGGCGAGGCATTGGCCCGGTTGCGCCGCGCTTCCGTCGAACTAGCGCTTGAAGTCGACGTGGACCCTCATGTTGTCCGGGCGGTAGGCGCGCCATGCGATCGGAAAGGAGAACGGACGCGGCCTCGAAACGCCGATAGACCGATTTGTGTATCGGTGATCTCGATTCTTCCGTCTCGGAATCGATCGGCAGGTCAAGAACTCCGGCCTTGAGGACGTCTCCCGCCTGCTCATTGTGCTGGGGGCCGGCGGGATCGGGCGACAGCCGCAGCACACTGCCGTCGTGTTTCAGCCCGTTCAAAATGAGTGAAGCTCCGGCGAGCAGCCAGTTCAGCGCGACGTCTGAGAGCCGAGCCTCATTCTCGAGATAGCCGCCGCCCACATCGGCGTGCGCGCCCGGAAACCAGACCTGCTCGAAGTAAAGATTGCCGTGCGCGTCGCGTTGATCCTGCTTCTCGGCTGTCGGGGACCAGCCGACGCGCTTGAAGTCGGCGCGGTTCTCGTCAATCGAGATCGCATGTTTAGCGTAGCCGACGTACCTCGACACAGAGGTTTTGACGGGTTGATCGGGGTCGTGCAAGACCGGCAGGTCTTCGGGCGCGACGAGGACTTGGATGCTGCGTGATGCGCCCGGGGTCCTGCGAATGAATCCGGCGCGCTCAAGTGTGAGGATCATCTGGTGCACGGTCGGCGGCGTGACGCCGAAATAGCGCTGGATGTCGCGCTCGGCCGGCGGCTGCCGATTGACGCTTGTGTAGGCGTCGATGAACGCCAGATACTGGCCCTGCTTGGGAGCGAAGCCGGGCGCAACTTTGCCAGACATTTGATTCATCGGTCGATGCAGCTCGGCCTCCAGGACGGAGGCCGCGATGAACATACGCTATCATGTCGATCTGAGCAGCGCCGAGCGGGCGGAACTGGGGCTCCTGTTGGCCGGCGGCAGCCAGGCGGGCGTAAGCTCAAGCGGGCGCAGATCCTGCTGGCAGCCGATGCGGGGATGAGCGACGACGACATTGCCACCAGCGAAGGCGTCGGTCATTCGACGGTGTATCGGACCCGACGGCGTTGCGTCGAAGGCAATCTGACTGCCGCCGTGAGTGAGGAGGCACGGGCCGGCGCGGAACGCAAGCTCACCGACAAGCAGGAAGCCCTGCTGGTGGCCACCGCCTGCTCGAGCCCGCCTGCGGGTCGGGCGCGTTGGACGCTGGAGCTTCTGGCCGACGAGATGGTCAGGTTGACGTCCCACGAGGGGCTGTCGCGCGAGACGGTTCGGCGGCGCCTGGCGGAGAACGATCTCAAGCCATGGCGCAGGCGCGTCGGAATAACGTTTCGGGGCGCGACAATTATCTCAAAACTCGAACGAGCGCTTCTTTCACCAAACCATCGAGCCGACTGCGCGTACTAGCGAACAGTTTATCTATTACGTCGATAGCACGTCCAGATCCATCCTCCTGAATCAAAATCGGATACGCTTTCGCTCGACTCCTACACATTTCATATTGTTCGAGTTCGATGCTTCTGATGAAGTGAGTGCGATCGCAAAAATTCCTTATCACCCGTAAGAACTCAGCGTTTCCCGATCCGGAAGCTATCTCTACGTATGTATCTTCAATATGGCTGGCGATGATCGTCGCTGACCGGCAGGTCACCGCTTCATCAAAGTGCTCGTTCGACGGCTCAAGCAGCCGAAGAAATTTGTCGCGAACGTTTCGTTCCTCAGCGGCATTTTGGAGACAAACGCTGAGAATCAAAAAAGCAAGGTCATACAACATCATCTGCTCAATCGCATTCGGCATTTTTGGAAAGAAGCCGCGACCGGGAAGAAATGTTACCAAAGACTCTGCATTTAATCGTATCAGCGCTTCGCGAACAGGTGTTACGCTCACGCCCAACCGTTCAGCCAGTTTGGTCAAGTTCAGATGTTCGCCCAATCGAAAACGATAGTTGGTGATCAGCTCTTTCAGATCTGAATAGGTGTCGCTGGATCTGCGAATATCACTGACCCGCTTATCCATTTCCTTGCCCCTACAATTCAAGGTGCATCGATACCTCGAAAGACAATTTTTAATTGTGGCGTATTTTGGGTTTTTGTCCCTACCGGATCTGGTAGAAGTTCGCTTACCTCTTGGATCAATTGTTTCCGTTGCGCTCTAACCAAGACGTTGACTGACGTAAGTCTCAAACCCATCGCGGCGTAGTCCGCTTGGTCGAAGATGAAGTTTCCATGTGGCGCGTCATAAAGGGACGTCTCGGTACCAATCAGAAGATGATTGTGACTAGCCGTGTTGGTGTCGTAACAGGCGGGTCCGGCCGGCATGGGAATGGCGTGCAGCAGCCCAAACTCCGCAAAATCGTGCAAACGAATTGTATAGCGTTGCTAATGACATCCTGGTCTTGCCTGACGACATGACTTGAGCCTCCAGTTGCTCTGCAGAAACATGTAGATCGCGACTGCAAGAGAGCAGCCCAGCCAAGATGAGTCGTGGCCTTGTCGGCCTAAACCCATTTAGGCGCAAGAAGTTCGTGGACGACGTGGCTCGGAGCGATCGGTGACCTTGCTCCGCGGGCTTAATCCAGCTTGAAGTTCGTTCTGGCCCAGCGAGGACCAGAGCATGAAGCGCAGCCGCTTTACGGAAGAGCAGATCATCGGGATTTTGAAGGAGCACGAGACTGGCGTTCCGGTCGCCGATCTGTGCTGCAAGCATGGCGCGGATCGCCGCCCTTTATGGCATCGAGAAGACGATCAGCGACCGCAGCGCCGAGGAGCGGCGCTTGATGCGCCAGGAGCGCAGCAAGCCCGTCGTGCTGGCGCTCAAGGCTTGGTTCGAGTTGCAGCTCACCCACGTCTCCGGCAAGGCGAAAATCGCCGAGCACATCCGCTACACCTGGAATCACTGGGACGGGCTCACGCGGTTCCTCGGCGAGGGCCGCATCGAGCTCGACACCAACATCGTCGAGCGAAGCATCCACCCCCTCGTTCTGAACCGCAAGAATGCACTCTTTGCGGGACATGACCAGGGCGCGGAGAACTGGGCCTGCATCGCTTCGCTGATCGAGACCTGCAAGCTGTGCGGCGTCGAGCCGCAGGCCTATCTCACCAACCTCCTCAGCAGGCTGGTCAATCTTTGGCCGGCCTTGCGCCTCGACGAGCTCATGCCTTGGGTCTGGGCCAAACAGCACGCTGGTCAGTTCGCCGCCTGACGCCGAGATCTCGACCGTTCCGGCGAGCCCCCTTGCCGTCGACCGGTGTCACGATCGCGGGCGGCCTTGCGCCAAACCGACGGCTGCGATGGCGACAGAGCATGGCGACGCGCGACCTCCAAAATGACCGCGCCGGGCGCCATCGAATCGGCCACGATCAGCGCCTTGCTCTCCTCGCTCCACCGGCGGCGCCTGAGCTCAACAGGTGACGCCTCGACTGCATGTTCGATCATCGGCGAAAACCGTCATCTCAAAGACGGAACGCATATTGCCGGTCAACCCGTCAGCAACAAAGGTGGGGGAAGATGATCGCTTACCATTCAGGTCACCGTGACAGAGATTGTCTCAAGCTCATGCGAAAGCGCGGGGGAAGCGAGCGCGTAGTCCCAATAGAGCTGACGAGCCATCTTCGTTACAGGTCCGACGTCAAACTTCTTATCGGCAAGCCGGCGTAAGGGGACAACCTTGCCGAAATTTCCTGTTGAGAATATCTCGTCGGCACGTTTGAGTTGCTCAAAGCTCGCGGTCGTTTCCGTGACAGGTAGTCCGACATGTTTGAGCAGAGAGATCACGCGCTGCCTAGTTATTCCGTTTAAGAAGGAGCCATTCGTTCTCGGGGTAAATAGCTGTCCATCGGAGACAAAGAACAAATTTGCGGTAGCAAATTCAGCGACGTTGCCGAGGTGATCGAGAACGACTGCGTTGTCGAATCCATCGGCGCGCGCAATCCGCAAAGCGCGCGCCGTCGCCGGGTAGAGGCACGCAGCTTTTGCCTCGGTCGGTGCCGATTCTGGCGATGGCCGTCTCACGGGCGACGCACAAGCGCTAAAGCCGTCAAATGCGGGGAGCGGCGATCGTTGCAGGACGAGCCCGAACTGGGTGCTCTCCGGAGTTGGAACGGCCCAGCCTTCCGAAGCCCAAAACATTGGCCGAATGTAGAGGGCGGTATTGGCCGGAAATCGCTTCACGCCTTCTCGAATGAGCGCTGCAATGCTGTCGGCGGATCGCGTCGGCACAAGCCCCAGGGTCTTGGCTGAGCCGATCAATCTCGCGCAATGCCGATCGACATCGGGGACGACGTTCTCGAACGCTCGAGCGCCATCAAACACGGTCGACGCCATCCACAGCGCATGATCGCGAACCCTGACCGTGGGACAATCGTCGAATATCCAGCCATCATTCGCAAACGTCAGCATATCCATGATGCAACTCCACGGTTGATGAGCAGATTTCGACTACATTCGGGCAGCCTTCGCGTCCGCGGTCGCATCATCGATCGCGGGAAAGAGGATGTCGATGATCCGATCGATGTCGGACTGAGTGACAATGAACGGAGGTGCAAGGAGAATATGATCGCCCCGCTGCCCATCTATCGTTCCTCCGCCAGGGTAGCAAATCAGCCCTCGTCGGAACGCGGCCTGCTTGACGCGTGCGTGCAGCTTCAGCTTCGGATCAAAGGGCTCCTTGCTGCAGCGATCCGCCACCAGCTCGATCCCGACTAACAGTCCTCTTCCTCTGATGTCGCCCACGAACGGATGTTGGCCCAGCCGGGTCTTCAGCTCGCTTATCAGGTGCTGTCCCTGCCGCACCACGTTGGTTAGCACATCGCGTTCGCGGATCTTTCTTTGAACAGCCAGAGCCGCCGCACATCCGACCGGGTGTCCCATGTAGGTTTGCCCGTGATGGAACACTCGGTCGTTATGCTCGAATACATCGTAGATCCGATCGGAGACGACGACCGCCGCAAGTGGCTGATATCCCGCAGCGAGACCCTTGGCGACACAGATCAGGTCCGGCGTGACACCCTCATCGTGACAAGCGAAGACGCTACCCGTGCGTCCCATCCCGCACATCACTTCATCGAGGATGAGCAGAACGTTGTACCGATCGCATATTTCTTGAATGCGATTAAAATAGCCCCTGACAGCTGGAACTGCACCGGACGTAGCGCCGACGATGGTCTCCGCAACAAACGCAGCAACATTTTCCGGACCTAAACGGAGGATTTCTGTCTCGAGCGCATCTGCCGCGCGGAGGCCATATGCATCCTCAGTCTCGCCGGCACTCATCAGTCGATACGAATAGCAGGGCGGAATGAAACTACATTGCATGGTGAGCGGCTCATACAACCGCCGTCTCCATTCCACGCCGCCCAGCCCGATCGCGCCAAGGGTTGCTCCATGATAGCTTTGATGACGCGCGATGAACTTTGTCTTCGATGGCAAGCCGGACTGTATGAAGTATTGGCGTGCCATCTTCAGCGACGCTTCCACCGCTTCAGACCCGCTACCGGTGAAATAGACCTTGCCAAAGCCGGTGGGCGCTCCCTCTATGATCAAATCCGCCAAGGCTTCCGCTGCAAACGACGTGAAGTAGCTCGTGTGTGCGAAGGAGATCTGGTCGACTTGCTCCTTAATGGCCCTGATTACCTCGGCATCGCTATGGCCGAGACAAGACACCGCCGGGCCGCCAGAGGCGTCCAGGTATCGACGTCCTTCGACATCGATGACGTAGATGCCATCCCCGCGACTAACAGTCGGCAAAGAACTCCCGATCTGTCTCGGAAATACGTTTGACGGTTTCGAGACCGCACTCACTCGCATGGATGGCTCCCCTTTTGGCGGACACGCTCGTTGTCACGAACTGCGACGCCGTACAGTCTCACTTTGGCTTTCAGCGGAAGCGCCGACACCTGAAGCACAGCGCGCGCGGGACGTGGCGGCTTCGAGAACACATGGTGGAATTCGGCGTTGACCGCCGGAAGATCACCCATCTCGGTCAACGCGATATCCACGAATACGAGGTCGGACTTTGAAAATCCTCCGGCTGCGAGTACAGCCAGAAGATTCTTGAAGGCCAGCCGAGCTTGCTTGCCGGCAGGGCCATGGACAAGCCGCCCTTCCGGGCTGATCGCCAACTGCCCGCCCGTATGGCAAATGGAACCGACGACAACCGCGTGGCTCACCCCGGCAAGGCTCGGCGGAACTCCATTTCCTGCGGTGACGAAAAGCCGCTGCTTCGAACGGCCGCCACAGGGATCCGACGGACGCACTTCACCAGTCCGGCGAGCCTTGTTCCTGATTGGCGGCCTTTTCTTCCCGGCGGATAGCATGGCAAGAGGCCTCGCTTCATTGGAGAGATTCCGGCTTCTGGATTCGGCTAAAGCGGCTCTCGACCGGGAGCAGGACTCCACCAAGGATCACTACAGAGCCAATCAGCGTGGACATCGGAGGGATCTCGCCGAACATGAGAGCGCCGAGCAGGGTTGCGAACACGAGGGACGAGTAAAAGAATGGCGCGATGAAGCTCGCCTCTCCCAATCGAGCGCCGCGTAAGACGCATTGCTGCCCGACCGCGGCTACGACTCCGATCGAAGCCAAGAGCAGCCACTGGACGCTGCTGGGCGCGGTCCACACCGGAACGGCGGCCGCCGCGCTCAGCGGCGCAGCGAGGAGGTTGCTGAGCAGGATGACGACCGTCGGCTTGTCGACCTCGCTTATCCACTTTACGCCGACGACTTCAACGCCCATCGAAAAGGCGGCGAGCAAGGCAAATAGCGCTGCGGGCTCGAACGCGCTCCCGGACGGGCGCGTAATGATGAGAACACCGGTAAATCCGACAATAGCCGCCAACCATCGCCGACCGTTGGGCTTTTCGCCGAGAAGGACGGCCGAAGCCGCAATGGCGAAAAATGGGCTCGTGAAGCCAATCGCCGTCGCGTCGCTCAAGCGCATTCTCTGCAGGGCGAAAAACATGAAGACGACCCCGAGATAGCCCGCCACGACCCTCACTGCGTATCGGACGAACATGCCTCGCGCAGGAAGGCGAACCTCTCGAAGCGCAAAGGGTAATAGGGCAGCCGCCGCAAACAGATATCGCGCAAACGTAACCTGCAACGGATGCAGGCCGCCGATAGCTCCCGTCGCAAACAGCAACTTCGCGAGTGCGTTCATTGAACTAAACAGGAGGCATGAGGAGATGATCCACAAAGCCGCCCGGAGATTGGCCGTCATGTCTGCTTCCTCTTCACCGGTCGCTAGATGCGCATATAACGGTAATTTAGCACCTCAGACAAGACCTTGGCTTTTGGCCACCTCCAGCGCGTCCCGACCTGGCCGGATCGCCTATTGCGGCAGATGGTGCATAGTAACCATCGGGGTAAAGTCGATGAGCATGATGCTTCGCTCCCCTCTGCTGCAATCCCTCGCTAGCTCGATCGGACTCACATAGTGGCTGACCTTGGGGTCGAAAATCGCGTACGATTCAAGAGGTGCGTGGAGTTCGAACTCAGCGAGCAATTCGTTATTGGAAACCTGCTCGCGGACCTTCCCTGCGGCCGACGGATAAGTGATGGCGTTGATGCCACCCTCGATTCCCTCTCGCTTCACCAGGTGGGCAAAAGTGAACGTTTCGCCATCCTGATGGAAACTATCAGGAGTCGAAAGCGCGCGGTGGTTCTCTGCATCGACTTGTAGTTTGATGAAGGATACGCCGACCTGCAGGGGATATCCCCAGAGCTCCTTGGTCCAGAATGTTCGGTCGAAATCCCACCATATCAGCCGACGAAGAAGTGGGTTGGCCTTCGTGGTCTCGGTGATCGATGGCAGAATCCGCCTTTCTCGAGAGAAGTGCGGATTATAAGGCCCCTGGAAATACTCGGTCGTCGGATGTCCATTCACGAGCGTCGTCGGAGGGATCCAATCAAAACTCGCATTCCATGGCAGCAAGATGCCGCGCGAATAGCTTCGGTACCGATTGTCCGACTGACCGTAGGGATCGCGAAGCAACGAACTGAATTCCTGCCTGATCTGATCCAGATGGCGATCGACGTCCAAATTCACATCGGCGGCCCCGATGACATACCGCTCGAAGCCGTGTTGCTCGAGGGGAGTCGTGGTCCGCATCGGTTGAGGATGATTCATCATGTTTCCATCTCCTCTTGTCAGCGAGAGCCTGCTGTCATGGCTGCGCGGGGGGGGGGGGGGCGAGCGCGCGCTCGAATGGATAAGCAGCCGACCGACCCTGGAACGAAATGATCTTTCTGTTGAGTACGATGCCGTTTTCGATCTCGATGGCGTTTCCGATGGTGCTGTTTTCGCGCCAGTGATTGGGGCCTGCTGCAACTGTCGAGACGTGCGGGACAAGAGCCTTGGATATTCCCCACGTTGCGGCATCCCAGTGATAGGCCGGCGTGTGGTCGACGGCGCACACCGTCATTTTGCCAATATTGAAAGTCGGTGTTTCGAACGTGGTGGTGCGCGAGAACGGGAATCCCATCCCAGGATCGCAGCTTATATCGACGATGAGACACGGGTGATCCAGTCGCGCGACCTCATCTTCGGTAACGAACATGACCGGCGATTCCGGATCCTGTCCGATGCAGTTGACGATGATATCCGCCGACCGGAGCTCCTCGACAAACCGACGCTCAATACCGTCCGGGTCGATCGTAATCGCTCCCCCCGCAGCGCTTGCCTCAAACCTCCGATAGCGCACACCCGGCAGTCGATTGTCGACCGTCTGGGAGGGGCGCTGCGTAAACACGGTGAGGTCCTTAAATCCCACGGACTGAAGCGCGATGGCTGCGCCGCGCCCGGCATACCCGTGGCCTATGATCACGGTCTTTCGGGCAGGACCAAAGCGGCCATCCAGACCTTTAGCGCCAAGCGCATGGAGTACCCCAGAGTAGCCGGCGAGCGCATTATTTTCGTGAAAAGTATGAAGTGGCCGACCATCGATGAAAGCTTCTTCGTACATAGCCTCCCATGTAATGACGGTCAGGCGTCGCCGGATTGCGATATCGGCGAGATCGCCATAGAGGACGAGATGCAGCCACCCCCACAAGGTCGCGCCTTCACGCATGGCGCGCAGATCTTCGGCCATCGGCTTGGCCAGAATAACAAGTTCGGCCTCACGCAAGATTTCGTCGCGCGTAGCAAATCCCCGGACGAACGGCTCAAGCTCCGCATCGCTGGAATTGAAGAGGTCTCCGTATCCCTTTTCAACGATCAGCCGCCGTTGAACGCCACCAGAAAGGCTGGGAAAGTGAAGTGGATGAAGAGGGGCTCGATGTTCGTTTTCGCGAAGCGACGATCCGATGAGGCCGATTTTCATGTTTTACCCTCGCCAAGGTTAACTGGCCGCGAGGCAAGGCAGACGCCTCACCTCGCGCACATCAGTTTCGCGTCAGGCAAACTCGTAGATCGCCTCCATCGTCTCGTGGGTCCGCGCCTTGTTGAGATCGTCCGGGCCAGCAAACGTAAAATTCAAAATGATCCGCACACAGTCGCGCTCGATCGGCGATGTCCGGTGCAGTGTCGTGTCGGTGCGGAAGAAATAGATATCCCCGCTGTCGTGGTGATAGCTGCGGATCGGATTCTCCGACAGAAAGCGATTGATCTGCGGATTCTTCTTGTCCCACGTCGTGTGCGGAACGCATTGCAACATTCCGCCGGCGTCCACTGATGGCGCCTCAACAATGAAGATGAGCGCATACTGATAGTCGCCCCAATGCCAGCCGTGAGTGTCGCCCGGCCTTTCCTGCTTCGTGATCGTCATCTGCTCCGGTTGATAATCGCAGTCTCGCACCGCATGTCCGGCGATATCGTCGAGCAACTTGCGCATCGGCTTGAGCGCGTAGAGTGCGGGGGCAAATTCGCCAAACTTGTTGATGTCAGCGTAATTGACTGTCGACATCTTGCGAGGCGTGTGCCCGGTCTGCTCCACGGTGAGGTCGATGCGACGAGCGGCGCTGTCGACGATCGACTTTACGTCCTTTTGCAACTCCGCCATGACGTGGCGCGGAAGCAGCTCTGTCAACCTGACGTAGCCGTCGCGAAGCAACTCGTTGCGCAGCCGCCAGACAGTATCCGGCGCAAATGCCTTCTGGTGGTGATGTTCGACGTCTCGGGCCACGTGTTCGAGCGGGTTCTTACGGTGGGCTTGGGTTGTCATTGCAGTCCTCACTGGTTGGCTGAGGGAGAGTGCGCTGGATGGCGCTCGCCCGTGGTGAAGCCGTCGATTGGGCGTTTGCGATGTCGGTAGGCCTAAGCTTGCCGGCACATCAATGTGAGTGATCCGCTTTGTCCGAAATGCGGCAATACGCAATATTCGAAATTATATTCGGGTTTATAATTGAGCATCAGCCCAATCTGCGACGTGACTGAATGATCTCGCGTGCGTAGTAACCATATATTGCAGCGAATATCGCCTGAAAATCGCAAATAGACACACTCGTCGACGTATTCTTCGCTTGATAGCTCGCACGCTCTTCTGCGCAGTGTCCAGTTGGAACGCTGATCCGAAATCAGCTTGCCGCCGGCCGTTCGAAAAGCGAGACTTCGATGTACAGCTCCGCAATACCGGCCAGCGCCTCGTTGCTATTGGGCGGCGGCATCACGATCGTCCTCTCCTATGTTCTCTGGAGAACAGTAAGACGTGTCGCGACGCTCGGCGTCGTGCAGATGCTCGTCTCAATAGCTATTGGGCCGGGTGTGCTCGGCGCATTTTGTCCTCAAGCGGTGGAGACTCTTTTCCCATCATCGGCCAGTGTCTTTGAGGCGCCAGGCTGGTTGGCGGTTGCTCTGTTTACTTTCGTTGCCGGAGGCCAGTCGCGGTTGTTCGATGGACAAGGCGAGGGGGGGCGTGCGCTCGCTATTGCCGCAGCCTCGCTCACGCTCCCCCTCGCGGCAGGTACCGCTCTGGGCCTCTGGTTCTATGAAAGCGTCCCCGCCCTCGTCGGCTCTGCCGGATACACTTGGACCTTCTCCGTCGGGATTGGACTTTGCATCGCGACCACGGCTCTGCCGGTGCTCGCACTGATCCTGAGCGACATGGGGCTGCTTGAAGTCAGAGCTGGACGCGAAGCGATTGTTGTCGCCGTGATCAGCGACGTAACGGTTTGGTGTATTCTTGGCATTGTCGTGAGCTCGTCGAAGGGGGCGGCCGCCAGCGGATCGCTCGGCTGGACATCTCTTGCTATCTTGTTGGCGCTCGCTCCGATTGCAATCGCGGCGGGGCTCTGGCGTCGGCGCCGGAACGGTATCGCCGTGGCAACGGATGCGTCCGCTCTGACGTGGTCCTTTGCGTCGCTCGTATTTGCAGGCGTACTGGCCGAAACAATTGGAATGCATTTTGCGATTGGCAGCTTCTTTGCCGGCCTACTTGTTCCGCGCGCCGTCTTTGAGCGAGCCGTGCTAATCTTTGAGCCGTTCTGTCTCCATGTGGCGCTGCCGTTTTTTTTCCTTTCAGTCAGCGCAAAGCTGACCCCGATCACCGAGTTCAACACCTTTTGGCTGTGCTTCGTCACAATGCTCGTCGTATCGATCTTGACCAAGTTTGCGGCTGCTTGCGGCGCATCTCTTTTGTTCAGAGCGGATCTTCGAGAGAGCTGCCTGATCGGCGCCCTCGCGCAATGCAAGGGCATGATGGAGATTGTTGCCCTCAAGATGCTGTACGACGCCCACATCATATCGTCGGACTGTCTCGCTCCGCTGCTCGCCATGGCAATGTTCACGACGTTCTGCTGCAAACCCTTCGCGATGCTTTTTCTTAGAGATCCGCAGGATGCCGGTACGGCGGTCTCCGCCGTCGCCGCAGAGTAGGGCCGAGCTGCAGCGGACAGAACTACAGGCTCAGCTCTCTGAAAAGCGCCCTCTAACGTTCATCAACTGCTGGCGAGACCACATGCTAAACCCCTATCAGGTACCCATGATCGCCTTGCCAAGTTCGAAATTGCGCGGTTCCGAACAGGCCCCGCGAGGAGCCCCGGACGCGTCTCGGCATGGGTATGCAGCGCCCGCGCGGTTGCCTCATGGCGCACTGCGCACAAATTTAGCTGGTCGGCGCGCTCCTCTCTCGGCATTGGCTCGCTCAAAGGCCGCCGCATCTGCTGCTGTCGGAGGGAATCGTGCCGCACCGCTTCCACGATGCGCGGCAAATCGTCCATCAGGCTGCGCACGGCTTTGAGATCGGCCTGTGCCTTGCGGCCATTCTCTGGTGCCACCCGGTAGGTCTTGCGTGCAGCTTGCCGTCGCTGCTTAGCGTGACGCTGGTCGCGCGGCGCATCCTCCTCGGTGACGATGCGTGGAGGGCGTCGCTCGATCACCTTGCCTTCATCATCCGTGATCTCGATAAGCTGCTGAGTCCCGGCGGCATGGGCAAGTTAACGCGCCATGCCGATCTCGTTGTCCCACCAAAAACCGTTGCGGAACGTACTGCGGTTCTGCGCGTTGCCGAGCACCGCCGCGATAGGACCCCAGTTATCCTCCTCCAACAGTCCGTCTGGCAGTGTTTTGAAGTAACGCAGCTCGGGGGCGTCGGCGGTGACGGCACCGCTTTCGGGGAGCTGGGCGCTCACATTCTCGACCGCCTTATTGTTGGAGGAGCCGGCTGCGTGAACACGACGTGAAAGTATGGCACCGGCAGCAGTGCCGCCTCGCGGTCGGCGAGCCACTGCTTCGCCGCGGCGCCCTGGCACTTTGGGCAGTTCCGGTTACGGCAGGAGTTGTAGGCGATGGACGTGTAGGCGCAGTCCTCGCAGCGCGCGACATGACCGCCAAGGGCTGCCGTGCGGCAGCTCTCGATCGCCGACATCACCTTCAATTGGTCGAGGCTGACATGGCCGGCATAGGCCTGACGCCATGCCGGACCATGGTCGCGGAAGATATCTGCGACCTCCAGAGCCGGACGAGACACGCCGGCCCTGCGTCAGCCGGGCGGCCGGGTCTCCTTCAGCTTGATCGCGATGTGCTCCAACGGGCTCATGACTTCGCTGATCGTCTTGGTGGCGACCCGGATATAGAGCGCGGTCGGATCGAGCTTGGCTTGATCGAGCAGCACCCGGATCACGCGCACATCGATGTTCAGCTCCAGGAGATGGGTAGCGAAGCTGTGCCTCAGGGTGTGCAGCGACACGCGCTTGTTGATCTCGGCCATTTGGGCGGCGGCATGACAGGCACGATTGAGCTGGCGTGTCGTCATCGGCTGCGCCGGATCACGCCCCGGGAATAGCCAGCCCTGGGGACGCGCTGCCTTCCACCAGATGCGCAGCAGGTCGAGCAGGCTCGGCGACAGCATGACGTTGCGGTCCTTGCCGTCCTTGCCTTGTTCGACACGGATGATCATGCTTGCTGTCGATATCGGAGATCTTGAGCGAGACGACCTCGTTGGCTCGCAGGCCGGCGCCACCGGCGGCTTGCGCGGCTCGTGGATGAAGTGGGTATGCTCGACGATCTCATGACGCCGCAGCGTAACCTTGAAGAAGAACCGCAAGGTCGAGACCGTCTGGTTGATGGTCGGTATGCCGACGCCGCGCGATGCCAGATGGAGCTGATAGCGGCGCACGTCCTCGAAGCTGGCCAGATCCGGCGATCGTCCGAGGAAGGCTGCGAAGTCCTTGACCCGCTGCACGTAGTCATGTTGGGTCTTGGGCGCGAATTTGCGGATTTCACGTCTTCGATCATGCGCCGCCGCAACGGGCTCATGGCCTCGTCGGTCATGGGGGGCTCCTGTCCGGGATGAAGGTTGCGAACCCCTCATCTCAAGACAGGACGCCTCGTTGCGCTATCCTCTCAGCCGCGCCGTCGGCTGTCGTGCCCTACCGCGTGAGCGGTTTAGTCCTATGGCCCAAGGCCGACGATATCACTCGTATTTCCGCTTTGGCCCGCTTTGGGGTGCAGTCCCTTGCTGACCTAAGCAAGATGCTCCTTGGCGATCGCGCGCTGCTCGGGTCGTTAATTCGCGGGTATCTCCGATCGACACTCGGATGGATGACGCCCGCTTTTTTTCCGAACCTAAGATCGCCCTGGACGTACCGGGAATCCGGACGCACTCCATAACTCGATCGGTGTAACCCGCAAGCATCGCCAGGCTGGCTACGCCTGAAGGGGCTTGAGGTCGTCGGATGATTGCGCCTGGCATCCGATGTCGTCAGGTGCAGCCATCGTGTAGTGGCTTCAGGGCGTCGCAATTCTCTGTTCGGCATGGGTTCATGCTCTTGGACTCCGATGAGCGGAATCCTGTCGAGGTCCCTCGCACTCTGTCGCCCGGAGAATCCGCGCGACGCGCGAGGCAGGTTCATATTGGTCTGAGAGAAACTGATTGATTGCTTAGAAGGCCTGCCACCGGTCCTTCTCCAGCAAAACCATGTGCGTGGCTTCTCCGATCTCGACCCATCGACGGTATGGAGCGTGTTTCAGCCGCAGGAGGAAATCCAGGGCCGAGGCGATGGGCACGTGCCGGTCCCATTCCGCGTGGACCAGGAGTACGGGCGCGCGAATGTCGCCGGCATCGTAGAGCGCCTCCCGGCAGCCCAATATTCGCGAATATCCGGAATCGGGCCGTCGACTGCACGCATGACCGGGGGGGGGGGACGTCACGCCGGCCGGCCGGTCGGTCATGAGCGAGATGTTCGCCCAGAGTTCAAATCCGCCCGCTGGGATCAGTCCGCGTTCGCTCTCGTCATGGTCCCAGTCAGGACGTCCAACTCGCAGGGCCCAACAAGGTGGGAGGAATGACGGCGCCACTCGTTCCGTCAATGAAATGGAATCTCATGCAGGCCGGGCAGCTGACGGTCTCGAATCGCGACAGACCCCTCGGCTGTTCGACGAAGGCGTCCACGTCTGTCCCCGTTTGGGGGCACCGAAACGTGATTGGATAATCCATCATCCATCTCCGGTTCAGGCTTGAAAAGCGGAAGTCGCCCTCATGGTGAGCATTATTGTCGGGCTCGACTGAGCAATATTGACCAGTCGAGCACCTCGGCCTCTGGCAGTCTGACCCTGCGCCTGACATTTGAGGTCAGCTGAGAGCGCCTCCGCGCGATACGCCGCGCAAAGATGCCGGTCGAGATCTATCTCCTGGACAGCTCCGTGGACGCCGCCAGCAGAGCAGCTCGCAAATGTTCGACTCCAGTTCGTCGAATTTGAAGTTCTGAGCACGAACGTGCCTGGAGCTGATCGTAACCTCGATTGCGCCATACGACGCTCGGCCTTCTATTCAAGCAAGGAGAGACAGATGCTGATCGATGTTCGGACCGACGGAAACATCAACGGCGGTGAGCAGCTGTCAAACGACGTGAAATCGTCTGTCCATGTGGTACTCCGGCGTTACGAGGATCGAGTCAGGCGGATCGATGTGCATCTCAGCGACCTGGTCGGTCACAAAGCCAGTCACGACGACAAAAGTTGCACGATCGAGGTCCATCGCGACGGCAGCGAACTCATTGTCGTTGCGCACCAGGACAGCTTCATGGAGCAGGCTGTTCGTGGCGCGGTTCATAAGTTGAAGAGGGCCCTTGATCATGCCTTCGCCAGAGAGGCGGAGCCAGATCATCGCCGGGATCGCCATTAAAGAACGGCAGGTCTCTCGGTGACGATTGTCGCGCGTGAGGCACTGCTCGTCAGTCATTAATTGGTGTGTTTAGGACGAGTGACGCCCAACGAATCTGCAAAGGCGCTGATGCAGGCAGCGGATCATGGAAAGCGCTGGCGAATGAAACGGCCCCAACCGGGGTAGTTGGGGCCGCCATTCATCGGATGCTATGGGGGATTCGCATCCGGTCGTTCTGGTCAAGCTTCCAGAGCCGCATTGGTTCCGGGAATTCATTCGGATCGATTGAAACGGAATTGATTTCGTAAAGCGTCGGTTGCGTCGTGGTAGCGGCGCGGCGCGTGCGGGGCGTTGCGATCGTGTCTGGCAGGGCTTTCAATCGATCTCAGAAGTCCCCACATAACGGTCTATGGCAGACTGGCAACCATCCATCACGCGCGATCCTCCTAAGACGAAGGCCGAGCTACGGGAGATCCTGGCGGAGGCAGTTCGCAATACAGGAACGAATGCTGGCAGTCGCGCATCGAGCGCCATGACCACCCAGCCGGAGACGGCCGGGGGACGACCAATCAGATGATCGGTCAGCATTGCGAATCCGCCGTACGGCACAGACGGACGTTCGTTGGCGCGCAGCGGCGGCCTGAACGCTCAGAAGGATAGGGCGATCGCTCGGTCGCCTCTGAGTAGTTTCCGAGGCTACTCAACACGATCAATCGTCTCTACCTGTGTCGTCATGGAACGTGCGAGAGGTGCAGACCATGACTGCGGCGACAGATGACGGAAAGGCGGACCGGGGCGGAGCCCAAATGTTCATGATGGATGCGCTCGTCGATCGAGCTCCGGGGCGATGGGCCCACCTGTCATCCGGGGCGAGTTCTGGGCCAGAAGGGCGTGGGTGCCGTCGACACTTGCGGGCATTATCGATGCTTTCAAGACTTCAGCAATGCGGCCAACGCGAAGGCGCTGAAGGTCTTCATTGAGGCCTCGGCCACGATCGTCAAAAATCCGAAATATCCGTACAAAAATATCCGTACAATGAGGCTCGAGCGATGACCTATCAGAGCGTCAATCCCGCTACCGGAAAGCTCCTCAGGACGTTCGACGAACTGACCGGCATGCAGCTCGAAGCGAAGCTGGCGACGGCTGAAACCTGCTTCAAGGCCTGGAAGCAGAAGACCTACGCCGAGCGCGCGGAGATCGTCGCCAACGCTGCTGCGCTGATGCTGAAGAGGCGCGATGAGCTCGCTCATATCATGACGCTCGAAATGGGAAAGAGAGCATCGGAGGCCCGCGGAGAGGTCGAATTCAGCGCGACGATCCTGACCTACTATGCAAGGAATGCCGCGCGGTTCCTGGCCGACGTCGAGCTGCACCCGACCCAGGGCGAAGGTCATATGGAGAGTACTCCGATCGGAGCGATCTTCTGCGTGCAGCCGTGGAACTTTCCGTACTATCAGCTTGCGAGAGTCGCAGGGCCGCAGCTGATGGCTGGCAACGTTCTGCTGGTCAAGCACGCGGGCTGCGTGCCGCAGTGCGCCATGGGCTTCGAGAAGCTTTGGGCGGACGCAGGCGCGCCGTCGGGACTTTATACCAACCTGATGATCTCGCATGAAAAGTCGGAGGGGTTGATCGCCGATCCGCGGATCAAGGGTGTGGCGTTGACCGGGAGCGTCGCCGCAGGACGGCGTATTGCAGCGAGCGCCGGCCAGAGCCTCAAGCCATCCTCGATGGAGCTCGGCGGCAGCGACGCGTTCATCGTGCTCGATGATGCTGATCTCGAACATGCGGTCAAATGGGCGGTGTGGGGACGGACGTACAATGCCGGACAGACGTGTGCGGATTCCGATCGATGTCGCCCAGGATTCCGAGATGATCTCGCCCACCATTCCGATTTGAAGTCGCCCACCCGTTCCGAGATGATGTCGCCCACGATTCCGGGATGATGTCGCCCGGGTATCGCAAGAGCGAACCCGGGGTGACGAGACCTCTTCTGGCTCCCATAGGGTCAACCTTTCGGCTTTGCGAAGGGGGACCCTGGATGCCGACGGAGAGGCTTGCGATGCGCCGTGTGCGCGATGTGATCAGGATGAAGGCGGCTGGGCTGCCGAGCCGCGAGATTGCTCGGCGGATGGGCGCGGCGCCCTCGACAGTGCGGCTGACCATCCGGCGGTTCGAGGCCGCAGGCCTGAGCTGGCCGTTGCCCGACGAACTCACGGACGCGGCCCTGGAGGCCCGCCTGTTCGCCAAGACCGGCAACGGTAACCGGCAGGGTCATCGCCGCATCGCCGAGCCCGATTGGGCGGCGGTGCACCGCGAGCTCAAGCGCAAGCACGTGACGCTGTCGATCCTGTGGGAGGAGTACATCGGCGCCGAGCCCGGCGGATACCGGTACTCGCGCTTCTGCGAGCTTTACCGCGCCTGGGAGGGACGCCTGTCGGTGACGATGCGCCAGGCGCACGCGGCCGGTGACAAGCTGTTCGTCGACTACGCGGGCGACGGCGTGCCGGTGGTGGTCGACCGCCTCACCGGCGAGCGGAGGACGGCGCAGATCTTCGTCGCCGTGCTCGGCGCCTCGAGCTTCACCTACGCGCAGGCGACGTGGACGCAGGGGCTCGCCGACTGGATCAGCGCCCATGTTGGCGCCTTCGCGGCGATCGGCGGCGTCCCGGCGCTCCTGGTGCCTGACAACACCAAAGTCGCAGTCATCAAGGCGAGCCTCTACGACCCGCAGATCAATCGCACCTATGCGGAGATGGCCGCGCATTACGGCACGGCCGTCTTGCCGGCGCGACCTCGCAAGCCGCGCGACAAGGCCAAGGTCGAGCAGGCCGTCCTCATCATCGAGCGCTGGCTGCTCGGTCGCCTGCGCCACCGCGTCTTCTACAGCCTCGCCGAGGTCAACGCAGCGATCGGCGAGTTGCTCACCAGGCTCAACGAGGAGCGGCCGATCCGGCGGCTCGGCGTGACGCGCCGCCGGCTGCTCGAGGAGATCGACCGGCCGGCGCTCAAGCCGTTGCCGGCGAGCCCCTACGTGCTCGCCGAGTGGCGGATCCGCCGCGTCAGCCTCGACTACCACGTCGAGGTGGAGAAGCATTATTACAGCGTTCCGCATCGCTTCGCGCGTGCCGAGGTCGAGGTGCGGTTCACCGCCCGCACCGTCGAGATCTTCCACAAGGGCGAGCGGATTGCCGCGCATCAGCGCATGAGTGGCAATCACAAGCACACCACCGTGCCGGAGCACATGGCCTCCAGCCATCGGCGCTACGCCGGCTGGACTATCGGGCGTATCCGTCAGGACGCCGCCGCGATCGGGCCGGCAACCAGCGCATTGTGCGACCTCATTCTCGACGAGCGCTCGCACCCCGAACAAGGCTTCCGCGCCTGCCTCGGCATCCTCAGGCTCGCCGCCTCCTATGGGCGCGAACGGCTGGACGCGGCGGCTGCGCGGGCGATCGACATCGGCGCGCGCACCTATGGCTCGGTCAAGTCGATCCTCGCCAACAATCTCGATCGGCGTCCCGCTCACCAGCGCTCCGCGGACGATGCGCCGATCCTGCATGCCAACATCCGCGGACCGCGCTACTACAATTAGGAGACCGTCCCTTGCTCACCCATCCGACCCTCGACCGCCTCAACGCCCTCGGCCTCCACGGCATGGCCAAGGCCTTCGCCGACATCGAAGCCGCCGGTGAGGCTGGCAGCCTCGGTCACGCCGAATGGCTTGCTCTGCTGCTCGAACGTGAAGCCTCGCTGCGGCACGACAAACGGCTCGCCACTCGCCTGCGCTACGCCAAGCTGCGCCAGCAGGCATGCGTCGAGGACATCGACTACCGCACCCCGCGCGGTCTCGACCGCCCGCTGTTCGCCAAGCTTGTCGAGGGCCGTTGGATCGACGACCACGTCAATCTCCTGATCTGCGGCCCGGCAGGCGTCGGCAAGAGTTGGCTCGCCTCGGCGCTCGGCCACAAGGCCTGTCGCGACAATCGCTCCGTGCTCTATCAACGCGTCCCGCGCCTGTTCGACGATCTGGCGCTCGCCCGCGGCGACGGTCGTCACCCACGCCTGTTGCGCGGCCTTGGCCGTGTCGATCTGCTGATCCTCGATGATTGGGGGCTCGAGCCGCTCGATGCCGGCGCCCGTCACGACCTCCTGGAAATCCTCGAAGATCGCTACGGTCATCGCTCCACCATCGTCACCAGCCAGCTCCCCGTGGACCAGTGGCATCTGCTCATTGGAGATCCCACCTATGCCGACGCCGTGCTCGATCGCCTCGTCCACAATGCCCATCGGCTCGACCTCACCGGTGAGAGCCTGCGCCGAACTCGGCAATCCGCCCGAAAGACCTGAGCGCCGTGGACATGCCGCTGCGCTTGGACAACGCAATCGCGTTGTCCACATGCCCACAGCAACCGCAGAAGAAGAAAAAAGGTTGAAGTCGCGATTCCAGATTGACCGCGCGGCTTGACCGATGCCAGAGAACCAGCCGGCCAGAACGCCTCGCCGCTGGGCGAGATCAAATCGGAAAGGTGGGCGACATCGTCTCGGAATCCACGGGCGACTTCATATCGGTACGCCTGGGCGACTTCGTCGGAATCCGCAGACGTGCTGCGCTGCAAAGCGCTTCATCGTCGTCGAGAAACTTGCTGATCAATTCCTGGCGGCGTTTGGCAGCGCGCTGGCAGACCTCCAGGCCGGTGATCCGATGGATCGGACAACGACGCTTGGTCCGTTGTCGACGGAAACGGCGTTGGTCGATCTTCTCGAGCAGATCAATGTCGCGGTGAGCCATGGTGCGAAGGTGCTGATGGGCGGCAAGAGGATCAATCGCAAGGGATCCTTCATGCAGCCGACCATTCTCACCGACGTGAAGCCGGACAATCCCGCGTTCAGGGACGAGTTCTTTGGCCCGGTTGCGATGTTCTTCCCCGTGAAGGACGAAGACGCCGCGGTCGCGCTCGCGAACGACTCCGATTTTGGCCTGGGTGGCGCAGTCTTTACCAAGGATCTTGCGCGCGGAAAGCGCGTCGCGGGCCGCCTGGAGACCGGCATGGTGTTCATCAACAACCTCAGCTGGTCCGATGCCGAACTCCCGTTCGGCGGCATCAAGAACTCCGGCTATGGACGCGAACTGGGCTCCATGGGAATCCAGGAATTCGTCAACAAGAAGCTGGTTCGTTATGTCGCAGCCGGCGCGCCGGAGTGAGTGGTGAGCACGGATGTGTTCGGCGTCTGCGATCCCTCGCCGGAGATGAGCGGCAGTTCGAGGAGAAAGCGCGTACCGGTCGGTGTATTGGATCCGATGGTCAGACGGCCGCGGAGTTGCCGCACCAGCCCCCTGATGACCCGAAATCCCAGGCTCGGGCGCGCCTGATCGATGTCGAAGCCTTTTGGAAGGCCGATGCCGTGATCGGACACCTCGACGTGCAGGCATCCAGTCATTTCACGCGCCGACACGTCGATAGCGCCGTGACCACCGGGATAGGCGTGTTTGACCGCATTGGTGACGAGTTCGTTGATCAGAAGGCCGAGTGGAAGCGCATGATCGGCCGACAGCTGTATCGCGTCGGCATGGCAGCACAGGGTATTCGGTCCCGCTGTGCCATGCAATCGGCCGCAGAAGTCGGTCATGAACACGGCAAGGTCGATGAAGCCGACGCGCGTGCCGCGAGAAAGTTGGTCATGGACCTGGGCGATGGTCGCGACACGTGATCCCGCCTCTTCGAGCGCGCGCCTCACGTCATCTGAATGCGTACTGCGCGATTGAATGTGGAGCATCGCAACGACCGAGGTGAGGCTGTTCTTGACGCGGTGGCTCATTTCGCGTGTCAGCATGGCCTGGTAATCCAGCGCTTCCTGTAGCCGGGCATCCGCGTTGTGACGCTCGACCGCGATTCCGACGAGACCAGCGAAGCCGGCGAGGAAGTCAGCGTCCGCCTCGTCGAAGCGCCCGGGATCCGGACTGTCAACTTCGAGTACGCCAAAGAACGCGCTGCCGTTCGCGCCGCGTTTGATCGGGACGTTGATCGACCGCTGGATGCCGTGCTCTGCGAGCAGACGCGGACTCTGGAAGCGGGGTTCCGAAGGCAGGTCGTTGCAGATGACGGGTTGACCGTTTTGCAAGGCATACCCAGCCGGGGAGCCGGCGTCCGTCGGCAGCGAGGTATGGTCGATCATGTTCGGTGCCCATCCCACTCCGGCACGGAAGATGAGGCGCCGCTCGTCCGCAACGAACTCCATGGCCGCCGCGAAGGGAGCATCGAGACCTTTGGCACAGAGTTCGGTGGCGCGCTGAAGAATGATCTGGAGGTCGCGGGATTGCAGCGCAGCACGACTGAATTCGGCGAGCAGCGACTGTTGCTTGAGCCGATAGCGCAGTTCGTTCCGAACGCCCGCCTGCAGCAGAAAGACCGGAAAAGGAGCCGTTTCGTTCAACGATCTCAGCATGATGATGCTCCAAGCTGGGACACAGCCTGACGATCAACGCCCTGTCGTCTTGTGCATCCGAGCCTAACCTGAGGTGACTCCGGTTAGGAGTCTGAGCAAAACAGGACATTGGTGCGTTGCCCGCACCGGGGCGATCCGTCGCGGAGCGGCGGCCGGATGGGCTGAGCTGGGGGGGGCGTCGGAGGGCATGTCTGGCCCCTTTGGGGGTGGCAGCTTTTTGTTCCGCTCCGTGGCCTGGACCACCGACAGCCCCCTGCGGGCTGTGTGACAGATGGATCCAGTCAAGAGGATATGTCGTGTCGAACCCCGCCAGCGACCTCGAATACAGCCGCGAGTGTCTTCGATTGGCGGCCGATTTCACGCAGCTCTCCCGAGAGACCCTTGATCCGGACGTCCAGGCGCATTGCGTCAGGATGGCGACCTTCTGGACCGACCGGGCCACCCTGGGTCCGGAGACCGAGCCGACGCGTTCAGATCGCGCAGATGAGTGACCTCGCCATTCAAGCCGAGGGCGCATGTGAGCAATTCTGCTCAGATTATATGTGAAAGGCGTGCTCAAGACGTTGGTGGCGTCATGATAGGCATCGTCTGTTGGGGTGCCGCGCGCATCTCAGCATGAGAGGGCCGATTGGCACAGCTCGAATGATCAAGGCGCAAACCGATCAGGATCTGCGCAACAATCAATTGCTCGACGCCCTGCCGCCGGACAGCCGAAGCCGCATCGAGCCGCATCTCGAGGCTGTCGCGTTCAAGCTGGGCGCCGTGGTCTGCGAGGCCGGCGGCCAGCTCAGGCATGCCTACTTTCCCAGAGGATCCGTGCTGTCGCTGCTGACGGTGCTGGAGAGTGGTGCCGCTATCGAGACCGCCAACATCGGTCGCGAAGGCGCCTTCGGACTTTTCGCTGCGATGTATAGCCGGGTTTCCTTCAATCGCTGTATTGTGCAGCTGGAGGGGCATATGGTCCGCTGTCCTATCGAACTGCTGCAGCACGAGTTCGATGCCAGCGGACACGTCCGAAATCTTCTTGTCAGCTACTCCGAGACCTTGCTGTCGCAGGTCCAGCAGACCGTCGCCTGCAATGCCATGCATTCGACACAAGAGCGAATGTGCCGGTGGCTTCTGATGATGCACGATCGCGCCGAAGGCGAGTCTCTTCCGTACACCCATGAGTTTCTGTCGCAGATCCTGGGGGCCAACCGCAAGTCGGTGACCCTTGCCGCACAATCGATGCAGGCGGCAGGCCTCATCAGCTATCACCGGGGCACCATACAGGTCATCAACCGGGCGGCATTGGAAACGACGTCGTGCGAGTGCTACGCGATCGTCAAAGAGCGGTTCGATGCGTTCCTCAAGCCGCCTGCGAGTGCGGTGCGTAGTCGGCCGGAATGACCCGAGCCTACACGCCGGGCCGAGTCGGAAGGATCAGTCCATCTTTTCCTGGGCCTTGCCTCCGGTCGACTTGACGCGCGAAATATGCGGCTGATCGTGCAGGACGACATTCAACAGAGAGCTGCGGATCTCGAGATGACCATTGTAGTCGATGAACCCAAGCTTGCGGAACTTGTTCATGAAATGACTGACGCGTGAGCGCGTCGTCCCGATCATGTCCGCGAGCATTTCCTGACTGACCTTTGCGATGACACGCTGCGGCTTTCCGTCATTCCCGAAATTCGCCAGGAGCAGCAATGCCCGCGCAAGCCGCTTCTCGCTCGAGTTGAACAACTGATCGATGAGGTCGGCCTCGACGCGGATCGTCCGTGCCACGACATGCGAGACGAGCATTTCGGAGAAGGCGGGCTGCTCGCGTAGAGTGCTCATTGCCGCTGATTTGGTAATCCGCAGAATCTCACATTCTGTGATGGCCGATGCTGCAGACAGCCGGTGAGCCTGTCCGGCCAGGCAGCCCTCGCCGAAAAAATCATCGGGCCCGAGGATGGCGATGACGGCCTCCTTGCCCTGCTCGGAATGGACGACGATCTTGACCGTTCCGGCTATGATATAGAACAGGACATCGGCCGTACTGCCCTGCGAAAAGATCTGCTGATCTTTTCGATATTTGCCGATGGTCCGGCCGGCGCCCGCGGTCTTCAGGAACATGGACGGGTCGAAAGGTCGCTTTGTACTCACCGGCTGCCTTGCGACGATCTGCTTTGTCATAAATTCTCCCGGCTGACCAAACGCGAGAGCCGAAACGACGCAACCGGGGACCCGGTCTCGCAACTGGCACATGCGCACACAATCATAACGTGTTTTATGATCATTTGAAAGCGCAGTCGTTTGCATTTCGCCGCGATGCTCGAATTCGATCTGTAAGGCGGCCCTGCAAGTTCGGGTTCCCAGGGAGAGCGGCCGGTCGTCAAAGCGCGTAACAGCGGAAAATCCGTGTTCACCGGCTGGTCTGGGCAACTCCCTGATACCGGTTGAAAGGAGGGCGCGCGGTAAGCGCAGCCTATGAAAACTGAGCAATTCTGCTCAATCACTCGCCGAGTCATGAGCTCGCCTTCGGTGGGTTGCAGCGATGTAGATCGGTTATCGTGTCAGCGACGCTTGATAGCTAGCAACGTGATCGCACGGCGCCGGCAGCCGGAGTTGGTCGTCCGGCGGCGGGATTCCGGCTTCCGCGAGGCGTAACGAAACGAAACATAGCACCTCCGGTAAGCGTCAGATGGATGGAAAAGTGAGGCGTCGGGATGCGAGCAGGAAAAGAAGATCGATTGGAGCTCGGCGCTGTCCCCCTTGTGTCTGCCTTGGCCGTTTCTCTTGATGATGTCGATGCAAGTCGAGCACTGACCGCGCGTGATCTACAGGACGTGCTGTCCGGCATCCGGGTTCCGATCGTTCTGCTCGATTCCGACCTGACCATCCGCTTCTTCACGCCGGAAATGAGCCGGTGCTTCAATTTGGTCGAGACCGACATAGGCATGCCCCTAGGGGATCGGATGGGGCTCGCGTCGGACAAGATGCTTGTGACGGATGCAGATCATGTCATGCAGTCGCTCACGCCGGTCGAGCGCGAGATCGAATCCTTAGGCGGTGTCTGCTATATCCGGCGGATATTTCCGTGCTGTTCAAGACGGCGCGAAATGGTGGGGACTGTCATCGCGTTCGTCGATCTATCGGACCAGAAGCGGACCGCCGGGGAGCTCGAATGCGCGCGAGCACAAGCTGAGGCCAGCAACGTTGCGAAATCTCGCTTTCTGGCCGCTGCATGCCACGACCTTCGGCAGCCGCTACAGAGCCTCGTGCTGCTCCAGGAGCTTCTTGCGAAGGAGGTCGTCGGTGACAAGGCTGAAGACCTGGTGGAGCGCCTCGATCAGGCACTGGGCAACATGTCGGGTATGCTGAACGGCTTGCTGGACCTCAATCGTATTGAGGCTGGGAGCATTCGAGCGGAATACGAAGTGTTCCCGATTTGCGCCTTGCTCCACCGGATCATATCGGATCTGGTCGACCAGGCCGAAGCGCGGCAGATCGTGCTTGAGGTGTCGCCGTGCAGCATGTTCGTTCGCAGCGATCCGCAGCTTCTGGAGCAGATGATACGCAATCTGCTTTCGAACGCGATTAAATACACGAAGCGGGGCAGGGTGCTGCTCGGCTGCCGGCGCCGCAAGGGAACGTTGAGTATCGAGATCTGGGATACCGGCATCGGTATCCCCGAAGACCAACTTCGGAATATTTTTGAAGAGTATCATCAGCTCGATGGCTCGGCTCGAAATCGGGGGGACGGGCGTGGACTGGGGCTCTCCATCGTGAAGCGGCTTGGACTTCTCCTCCATCACCCCGTGAGGGTCCGTTCGAGACTTGGAAAGGGGTCGGTGTTCTCGATCGATATCGAGCAGTCCTATCGCGAACTGCCGGCACGGCACGACGTCTCCTCCGGCTCGCCGATCGTCTATCTGGTCAATCACGACCGCGAATTGCGCCGGTCTATCCGCAATACGCTCGACCATGACGGATGGGTGGTCGAGGATCACGAGAATGGAGCGTCGTTTCTGCAGGCGTACAAGCCTGGTTGCGATGCATGCCTGCTGGTTGATACCGATGGCCCCGGAATGAGCGGATCGACCGTGCTGAGCCGGCTCCAGGACCTCGGGCATTCGATCCCGGTCATCATGATGGCCAGGCATGGCGACGTTGCAACGACAGTCGCAGCGATGAAAGCCGGCGCGGTGGACGTCATCGAGAAGCCAATTCACAGCGCTGAACTTCTGGACGGCGTTGCGCGGGCCATGAGGCTGGTACGCACGTCCGACAGCACTGCTGGGCGGAACGATGGCTCCGCCGATCACATTCCGTGCTTTACGCGACGGCAGCAGGAAGTCATGCAGAGAGTGCTGGCAGGGCACCCGAGCAAGAATATCGCCATGGACCTCGGAATCAGTCGCCGCACCGTCGAGAGCCACCGGGCGTCGATCATGAAGAAGGCGGGCGTGCGATCGCTTCCCGCGCTGGCCCGGCTGGCGATCGCCGGCGGATGGTAGCCTAACGTGTTCGACGTATGCGGATGCGTCGGACCCGTCGCAAGGGCAGGCCGGACTGGGTCGTGTCAGCCTCTGTAGAACGGATCGAATGGGCGATATCTCGGGAGATCGATCAGTTGATGAAGAATAATCTGAATGATGCCGGCGATCCTGCCGCTTTTGGAGACAAGGCGGCGTGCACGAGCGCCGAACGTCGGAACGAAAAAGCTCAGCAGCTGTGCGAAACGATCCGGTTGCATGGATAGCAGCGAAAGACGCGGATCGAGGCTTTTCCCATGCGGCCGGGCAGGTCGCCAAGGTGGGTCATCCCTAAGCCGCAGAGTTCACATCGCAGTATCGGAATGCCGTTACCATCGAGATCGTTGGAGCCAGGCTGAAAAGGAAGATCTGAAGGAGCCGACATTTTAAAACTCCGCGTTTCCTGACGGCGTGGCCCCAATGAGCAGAACAGTGATCCATTCCCATGCATGATGGTTTCGGTGTCCGGGAGCATCGTCATTTGCTGAGTGTAGATCGGCACAGGCGAGCAGATCTGGTCCGAACTGCTCACGTCAGAAGCTCGACGATATCCGGGGGGCGTTCTGCAGGGAACGGGCTGCGATGTCCGGCAGAGTCGGAGCAATGCGGGCAATAGGTGCGGGGGGATCGAAGTCGAATGCAAGAGGCCAGACACTACGACCTCTCCACTCAACAGGTGGAGCGTCGCACTGTCAACCGCTTCGGCCGGTTGAGAGCAGCTGTATTGGGGGCAAATGGCGGTGTTCTCTCCACATCGGGCTTGATCATCGGTGTCGCCAGCGCGAACGGCAGCCGCGAGAGCATCCTGATTGCGGGTATCTCAGGGCTCGTTGCCGGGGCAATGTCGATGGCGTCAGGAGAATATGTCTCGGTTAGTTCGCCGTCGGATGCCGAAACGGCTGACGTCGGGCGCGAGAGACGAGAACTGGTCTCGGATGGCGCGGGCGAGACGAAGAAGTTGGCGGCCATCAACGTCCAGAGGGGGCTCGATCCGGCGTTGGCCTCGACCGTAGCTGGGCAGTTGATGGCCTATGATGCGCTCGGTGCTCTCAGCTGCGATGAACTCGGGCTGTCGGACATGACCGCGGCACGTCCGATCCAGGCGGCGCTCTCGTTCGCAGCCGGTGGCATTCCTCCAGTGCTGATCGCCCTCACTGCCCCAGTCGGCTGGGAGGCCGTAACGGTCTCCATTGTGTCGCTGGTCTTTCTGGTCGTTCTGGGTGCAATCGGCGCCAAAGCAGGAGGAGGCGGAATGGTCAGCGCTGCCGTCCGCGTCGTGTTCTGGGGAGCTTTGGCGATGGCTCTGACGGCAGCGATCGGCGCTGCATTTGGAGAGCGGCTCTGATATAGATCGATTGCTTTTGGGGACGACCTCCCGTGAGGGCCGGTGACGCTCACGAGAAGAACAGCGCCCGGGACGGATTGCCAAGTGCGTCGATGGTCCGAGCGCTGCTGCCGAGCGAAGCCGGCGATAGTCAATGTCATTGAACAAGTCATTCTCGGCAGTGTCAGATCGAAATCGCAGGTGGCGCAAAACTGAAGTCTCGCGCGGTTTTCCGCGCATCGTGGCTGTCGCCACCAAGTGTCGCGGCTGGTAACGAGTGTTATGAGTCACGCGCGGTCGGCTGCCAACTCATTGCTGCCGTTTGCCAAGCCGCGGGTATATTGCAGCAGCGCTCGGCGCCTACTTTGGTTGACGATAGCGTCGGAAATGGCTGGAGGCATCTATGAAAGGGAAAGACATGTTCAAGTCCAGACAACATCGCGCCGAAGCGGCCGAATACGGCAAACGGGCCAAGGGGTCGATCGATCCGGACGAAGGTCGAAAGCTTCAGGACGCGCAGGATCGTCTGGTCTCGCTCGCCGACAACGAGCAGGGACTGGCGGATGGCTACCGTGATGCAGTTCACGCCGCCCGACCGGATCAACGTCACGGCGCAGAATTAGCAAGCGAAGAAGAGCGCGTCTTGCGGTGTCTTGGCGCGGCTATCATCATGCAATGGAATGCTCTGCCGACTGGATTACAGCGGGAGATCTTCGACACGGCCGGATCGGTCGGCAAGCTGCTGGAGACGGCGGAGCTCCGCGGTCAAATCGCCCGGTTTTTGCACAAGCACAAGGATGGCGTGAATGCCGCAAAGTAGCGGCAGATCAGTTCCGCGCGGCCGATGAAGTTAAGGGGGGGGCGCTAAGGTGAAAGGAGAGGTTCCGACCGGAACAAGTCTCGGATTGCGGCAGATCATCGCTCTCCTGGGCAAACCGTAACCCAGAAGCGAACGCGCATTTCGAAGGACGGCTGGTAAGCCGTCCTCCGGTGTCTCATAATCGTCCGTCATGCGGTTGGCCAGGTCGTTCAATCTTCGATGATGTAGACGATCTCGTGGGTGCGCGGGCGTAGTACGACGTACTTGCCGTGCACGACGATGAAATCATATCCACGCCATTCCGGATAGATTTCGACGATCCGTGCTGGCATCCGGTGATAACGGATACCCGCCGGTACCGCGGTTCCGATCGAGATATTGAAGTTTACGTTTGTAACCTCGTCGACCTTCTCTTGCTTCATCGCCGAGGTAATCTGAGTGCGCTTTTCGGCGGGAGGCGCTGCCGCCGCCGAGGTTGCGGCATTGCCGGTCGTTCGATTGTCGGGGGTCGAGGGCTTGGTCTCGGCAGAGTCCTTCGCCGAATCGGACGAGTTCGTCTTGCTGTCGGCCTTCTTCTCGCTCGCCGCCTTGTTGTCGGGATGCGACTTCGTTTCAGCGGTCGGACTCGTCATGTCCTTTGACTTCGTGGCCGGCGCTATGGCATCCGAGGTCTTCGACCTGCCTTCAGCTTTCGTGTCGCCAGTCGTCTTTGTATCCGGCTTGCCTTGCGCATGCGGAGGCGTCGCCTCTTTCGACCCCGCCCCAGGCGGTGTCGCAGCGTCCCTTGCAGGAGCCGCATTCAACGTTCCCGCGCCGTCAGCTTTCGGCGAGGCGGCTGTCGGAGAGTCCTTCGGTGCTGCTTGACCGGAGCCTTGAGCTGTCGCAAGCCCGGTCGTAGCTAAGAGGGCCGCAATGGCCGCAGAGACCATCAATGACTTCCTCATCTGAGTTTTCCAATCCAGATTTAAATTATGCCGACGAAGGTCGGCCATAGAGTGCAACGAGCCCGACATTCGATGGTTCCGTATCGGCGTGAGGCTGCAACTGAGGCTGGGAAACGACGCGATTGAAAGCGCGTAGCTCAACAATGATCTTTTGCAACTTCGCCCCTCTGCTTGCCAAGCGGCTGCAAGCCGCGGACTGCGCTTATGAATATTTATAGGAGCGTCTTCTTCCATTCAGTAGCGGACGGCTCCGAATTTGACGCGTACGCCGGCAGCGCTGGCGCTCGCCGCCATCTTTATAGCCGCCCGGATCGCTGTAGCGCTCGCGAGGAGCATATCGTCAGTATCGTGCCCGTTGGGCGATGTCAGGGCGCTTGGACGGTCTCGCCCGCACGCTGATTGATGATCCGATCGACGCGAAGCCATCCACTCCGCCTCGTCCACAATGCCCACCTGATCGACCTCAGCAGCGCAGGGATGCGACGAACGCGCGAGCCCGGACGATCTCAGCAAGGCTCTGCGGACATGTCGTGGCGCCCGGACAATGAAGGCTAGTGTGCTCGCACCCACGGCAGAGGCAGCAACAAGGCGCTATTCGAGACTGCGCTTAGGCATTCCCAATGCAAGTGACCAGACAGCGAGCACGTCTCCCGCCACAGACGACATCAAGTCGGAATCGTTGTCGAGTTCAAATCGGAACACGGCGTGAAGTCATCGGAATCGATGTCCCGGACGTCGATGGCGTTCCAAGAAATGTATTGGTCTCGCAGTGGCGGGACAATATTGGTCCATGGATCACACAACCGCCTGCGAACTCGTCGACGGTTTCATCTCGATGATGTCACCGGCTTCGACGTGGTCATTGATGGCTTTGAACTCTGCCGAATTGATCTCAAGAAGCCAGCGGCTCCATTCTCTTGGATGCCCTTCTGGAGCGACGGACTCACCGCCCGCCGTATATCTGTACTTCGCTAGCGCTCCCATCGCTCGTTCCATTGCGACGCCGTCCCTGAGAGTGATCAAGCACCTCATCATTCACCTCGTTTGTCTGAGTTAAGGTGGCGCCCAATCGCAAAGTTCGCCGGAAGTTCCCCGGGGCGGATGCCCATGAGCCCCCGATTGTCGAACGGCCTTCGGGAATAAACCGCGGTTAGAATTTCTTGTCCTTGGCTGTTTCCTCGTCCAGCAATTTCAGCAGGGTCTTATGCCGGTCTTCATCGCGCTTCGGGTCACATTCGCTCTCGGCGATCAGACGCCGATACAGATCGATGTTTGCGTCGTGGATGTAATCGTGCATTGGCATGCTCTGCATCAAACTCCATGTTGACACGACGCAGAGGGCTGAGTTGGTCAATATAGAACAGTTGCCAATTGTTTCCGATCACGGAATAGTGCGCCCAGCAAGCCTTCAATGGATCAGCCGGAATCCGGGCTTCCATTCTGAGCATCCGTCGCCTGTCCAATCCGGCAAGCATCTCGCGCGCGAAAGAAGCTTGCGGCGAACCGGTCCGCTGCTGCTCCTTGGTCCTTGCAGCGGCGAAGCAGGGCGGCTTCCGCCATCCTGCGCCGTCAGCGGCTGATCGCTATCCCTTCAGCAGGCCGCCGATCATCTTGCGATATTTCGGTCCGTAGGGCGGTCTGAACATCGCAATGATCTCGCTGCCCGTCTGCTGATACACGGCCTTCTCATGGGAGAATTCAACGAAGCCGCGATGTCCATGATACGCGCCCATCCCGGACGGCCCGATTCCTCCGAACGGCAGATCGGGCATCGCGATATGCCAGAAGATGTCGTTGATGGTCACGCCTCCAGCATGGGTCCGCTCGAGCAGCTTCTCACTCTCGGCCTTGTCGGAGCCGAAATAATACAGCGAGAGCGGCCGGGGCCTCGCGTTGATCATGTCGATCGAGTCGTCAAATGTCCCGTAGCGCCTGATTGGCAGGACGGGGCCGAAGATCTCCTCCTGCATCACCGCCATGTCATCCGTCGCGTCGACAATCAGGGTCGGCGGCATCCGCCGGAATTGCTGTTGCGAGAAGTTCTCTTTTGCCGGATTGATCTCGACGATGCGTGCCCCCTTGGCCCGAGCATCGTCGATCAGCGTCTGCAATCTGTCATAGTGCCGCTGAGTGATGATGGACGTGTAGTCCGGGTTGTCCTTGAGAGTCGGAAACATCTTGGCCACCGCCGTCGTGGCGGCCGCGATGAACGGCTCCACCCGGTCGTCAGGCGCAAGGACATAATCCGGCGCCACGCAGACCTGGCCGGCGTTGATCATCTTGCCCATCATGATGCGCGCCGCCGTCTTGCCGATGTCCGCACTCCGTCCTACGACGACCGGGCTCTTGCCGCCGAGTTCGAGCGTGACCGGCGTGAGATTGTCTGCCGCAGCGCGCATCACATGGCGTCCGACATTGGTCGAGCCGGTGAAGATCAGATGATCGAAAGGCAGGCTAGTGAATGCGCTGGCGACGTCCGTTCCACCGAGAAACGTCGAAATTTCGTCTTCGTCGAAATGGCTGTCGAACAGTTGCGCGACCAGGGCTCCGGTCGCCGGCGTGAATTCGGACGGCTTGAGCAGCACCCTGTTGCCGGCGGCAAACGCGGCTGCCGCGGCATCCATCATGAGCTGCAGCGGAAAGTTCCACGAGGTGACGATGCCGATCACGCCCTTGGGCTGGTATCTTACCGTGGAGCGCGCGCCGAGCAGAGACAGGATAGGGGGCGATACCTTGCGCCGCTGCGGCCGCATCCACTTCGCGACATTCTTGTGCGCCTCTCGAAGAGGCTGCACCGAGCCCACGATATCGTAGAGCATCCCCATGTCGCGAGAGCGAGCTCCGAAATCGGTGTTCATGGCGTCGAGCAATTCGTTCTTGTGCGTCAACACCATCGAGATCGCACGCGCCAGCCGGTCGCGGCGAAGCGCCAATGACGGAGGACCAAGGCGCGTCTGCTCGGCCTTCTGCCGATGGAGGGTGGCTTCCATTCGGGCCTTCGTCTGTTCGGTCGAGGGATTTGCCGTCATGTTCATCGTCGTGGCCTCTTGTTCGAATCTGTTTGTCTACGAATGTCAGAGATCCGGAGGGGATACATCGCGCAATTTCGCGATTGCGCTAATTGAGCGCGACCGCGGTGGCCGACGCGAGGCGCTGGACCTGCATGCGGTGGGAGATCGCGGCGTCCTCGGCAATCGGTGCCTCTTCGCGCGACAATGGTGGGCGTCCGCGCACCATATCCGCTGCCTTTTCAGCGATCATGATCGTGGCCGCGTTCGTGTTGCCGCCTACCAGTGTCGGCATGACGGAGGCGTCAACGACGCGCAGCCGCCTCACCCCGCGCAGCGCCAAGTCCGGTCCGACCGGCGCGTCGGCGTCTGCGCCCATGCGGACGGTGCCGACAGGATGGAAGATGGATTGTCCTGTCTGGCGTGCCCATGCGTCGATCTCGGAGTCGGTCCGCACATCAAGGCCCGGATACACTTCTGGTCCACGATACATTCTCAAAGCGTCTTGCTGTACGATCTCGCGAACCATCCGAACACCGTCACGGATCGTGCGCCGATCGATCTCGGAGGAGAGGTATCGCGGATCGATGATCGGCGCGGCGAAGGGATCAGGGGACGCCAGCCCGATCTCGCCACGGCTTTCAGGACGTAGCTGACAGACGTGAAGACCGAAGCCATGAGAAGGGGTTTTCAGCGGCTGATGATTGAGGAGCATGACATTGGCGAAGTGCAACTGGATGTCAGGTCGATCCAGTTCTGTGCGGGACTTCAGAAACGCGCCGGCCTGAACGTGGTTGGTCCGTCCCTGACCGGTCCGGAACAGCAGATATTCCAGGCCCAGCAGAATCTTGCGATATCCCGTGATGAACGAATGAGCGGTGATCGGCTTGGTGCATCGATAGCTCATCACCACATCGAAATGGTCCTGCAGGTTCTGTCCGATCTCGGGGGCGTCGTGGACGACCGGAATGCCATGCCGCCGCAGCGCGTCGGCAGGACCGATGCCCGACAGCATCAGCAGTTGCGGAGTCTGGAAGACCCCCGCCGAGAGGATCACTTCACGTCGGGCGCGCACCGTCTTCACGACCTTCATGCGACCTGACGCGTATTGCACGCCTCTGGCCTCGCCGTTCTCGATGATGATCTTCGTCGCGTGGGCATGGGACAAGACGGTGAGATTTCGCCGATCCCGAATGGCCGGTTCCAGATAGGCCGAGGCCGCGCTGCAGCGTTCGCCGTCCTTGATCGTGAGGTGGAAAGGCCCGAGCCCCTCCTGCTGATATCCGTTGAAATCGCGCGTGACGGGATGGCCGGCCTGCCGTCCGGCGTTGATGAACGAGCGGTAGAGGGGATTGCCGTTCGGGCCAACCGAGACCCAAAGAGGGCCGCGATCGCCCCGCCATTTGTCGCCGCCGTTCTCGTTATGCTCGGCTCGCTTGAAATACGGCAACACATCGGCATAACCCCAGCCGGTCAGGCCGGTTTGCCGCCACTGGTCGTAGTCGCGCGCGTGGCCGCGTACGTAGAGCATGCCGTTGATGGCCGAGGATCCCCCCCAACCTCGTCCGCGCGGCTGATACAGGCGCCGCGCATCCAACGTGCCTTGAGGCACGGTCTGGAACATCCAGTTCGCCGGCCCCTTCTGCATGAAGATGTCGCCGATGGCCGCCGGCATTCTCAGCATCAGGGATTTGTTTCGGCCCCCCGCCTCGAGGATCGCAACCTTGACGTTTGGATCTTCCGTCAAACGGTTCGCCAGAACGCATCCCGCGCTCCCGGCACCGACGATGACATAGTCGAACTCTGCCTCGTGTTTCGGCATTTTCTCGTCTCCGCCCATGTGGTTTTTGTGGGTCTGCCAGACCCGGTCGCGACGTTGCGCGTTAGTCTTGATGTCAAGAGTGACCAGGAAAGTGCAACCGTACATAGCGAACATTCGCTATTGGCCGGCCGGCGGATGTTCGACGGCCGAAGTTGTGCGAGATCGTGCGCCCATGAGCGCGGGCGGCGGGCTTGCCATCACCTCCGGCTGCGAATAGGCTTTGTGAACGTGCGAGGTAACCAGCTGACGCTGGCGGGCAGATCGTCCGGGAAGCGATGCCGCTGCAGTGGTTTTGAGCGGTCGCATATTCATCCGGCCCGATCGCGCGAGAGACCAGCATGGGCAGTGTCGGGTGGTACCGCTTCATTGCCGACGAAGGAGCGTGGTCGTGAACCGAGATGCGGCCTGTTTTCGCAAGCAGCAGGCGTTGCGCGCGTCCTTGCTCGACGTCCGCGGCGCAATCTCTTTGGCGCCGGCGCGGGACCTCGCTGCACATATGTTGCTGGCGATCGATGATATGACCTTGGCGGGCAATATTGCCGCGCAATGGTTGCTGGAGCGGGTGCAGGGCGAGCGCGTCGACGGCAATATCGGCCGTCCGTCCGATGCCGTCTACGTCTGCGGGCGCTGGGAGAGCGCGTTGGCGGGCTGCGACACACGGAGCGCAAAAGGGGCGACGCTCGATAATTCCGATCCCGGGATGCGGCAGCTTTGGAACGCCGACGCTCCTCTCGTGCTGGAGGTGGTCGCGAGCGCGGCGGGACTGAGTCGTTCCTTGCGTGCCGCGCTCCTGGCCACCGGCACCAAGACGAAGATTGTCATGCCCATGAGGGGGAACGATGGTCGGCCGTTCGGTCTGATGTCCGTTGACCGGCTCACGCGCGCCAACCGCGCATGGGAGATCGCCTTGGTCGATCTGTTCAGGGCGGTGCTGCAAGAGGTCGTTTCGCCGATTCTTGCGGCTTCGAAGTCGTTGCAGGACGACGACGCTCCGCAGTCGGTCGCCTTGACCAGCATGTCCTTGCAACTGACGGAAGCGGAGATCCGTGTCGCGCGTCTCGCCGCAAAGGGAATGGGCTACAAGGAAATCGCGCGCGACCTGCGGCGCTCGGTTCACACCGTCGACCATCAGTTGCGCAGCATCAGAACCAAGCTGGGCGTTCCAAGCCATGCCAAGCTGGTCCAACTCCTGTCTCATGAGCTGCGCTTGCCGGCCTTGACCCCAACAGCATCATCCTAGTCACGGCTTGATTCAGGGCGCCGGCGAGAACGCGCTAGGGACCGTGGGGCCGGGCGGCTTCGATCCGTCCATATCGCTCCGTTGCTCGATCCGTACGGCCGTCCGTCCGACTTGCTTGCGGATGAACTTGCTGCCGCGCGCCGCGACGGCGGTCAGGCAAGGAGATCGACGGCCATCCCGTTCACGTCGGTCAGGTGAACGCGATCGATCTCGGCGCGCGGCATCAGCGCGCGGATGTCGGATTCCGGCATGATGCTGAATGCGGTGGAGAGCGCGTCCGCAGCCGTGGCATCGCCGGCCACGGTCGCCACGCTGCGATAGGAATGTGCGCAGCCGCCGCTCTGCGGATCGAACAGATGGTTGAAGCGGCCCTGAGGGTCGAAACGGAAGCCGTAGGCGCCGGATGTCGATACGGCCCGGTCGATGACGGCCAGCATCGCGGCCGTGCGACCGGCGACGTCCGGATCCTCGATCGCGACGTCCCAGGGGCGTCCGTCCGGCCGTGTGCCGATGGTCCGCGCCTCGCCCATGTCGACGAGGCTCTGCCGCACCCCCTGGCTGCGCAGCAGATCAACGATCCGGTCGGTGACATAGCCTTGCGCGATGCCGTTCAGGGTGATCGCCGTGCCACGCGGCATGACGATTCGATCTCGGCTCACAGTGAGCCGGTCATAGCCGACCCGTGCCAGCGCCTCGCGGATCGCCGCCGGCTTCGGGCCCTCGGGATCCGCATCGGGGCGCGCGAAGTGATCGGCGTAAAGCGTCCACAGCGGCTGAACCGTTGGATCGAAGCGGCCGTCGGTCAGGACAGCATAGCGCTGCGACAGCGTGAGAATGTCGACGAGCTCGGGTGCCGGCTCGACGAGCACGCCGGTGCGGTTCAGCGTGACCAGGGTAGAGTCCGGGAGATAGAGGCTGAACAGCCGTTCCAGCCGGCGTGCTTCGGCGACCGATCGCGCGATCAGCCGTTCGGCCTCCGCGCGATCCGGGTGGTGCAGCTTCATGGTGGCGACGGCGCCGAGCAGGGTGCCGCGCCATTCGACCAGGCCGCTCATGTCCTGGGCGGCATCGGTGGCGCGTGGAGCCAGCGCAAGTCCCGCCATCGCAGCACTGATACGGATGAAGCGTCGTCGCGAGAGGTGATGGGTCATCAGCGTCTGCTCAATTGCTGTCTTTGGAGCCCGGCCCGGTTGCGCCGTCGCGATCATCCGCCGAGCTCAGCACATAGTCGCGCGGCACCTCGGCAAAGCCGACGATGCGGCCGCCATGCTCGGCGACGAAGCGCTCGGCGGCGCTCCGAGCGGAGAACGGCACCGCCTCGTCGCTCCCCATGCCGCTCTTGAGCCGGCTGCCGATCACGAATACCGCCTTGCGCGCTTCGACCCAATTGTCGGCGCCGGGATTGTCCCAGCTCACCGCCTTTGCCATGTCGGAGACGTAGATGGCCTGGATGTCCTTGGGCTCGTCCGGCAGCATCGTGAAGGCGATGGCGTCGCGCGCGGAGGAGAACCACACCGGCTCGATCAGGCTGGCGGCGAAGATCTGTCCCTTGGGCCCGGAATGCTCGAGCAGGTTCATGCCGCAATAGTGGCCGACTGCCTCCGCGCTCAGCTTGATCGGGGGCGGCGGGGCGGCGGCCTGTTTGTCGTTGCAGCCGGCGAGCACGAGGGCGACGCCAACGGCGCAGGCGCGAGCAAGGCGCTTCATAGCTCCCTCCGGGAAAAGGCCAGCGTGGCGCCGGCGAGCGGGACCAGAATCCACAACACGAGCGCGGTGAGCAGCGCCTGCACCGACAGCGTGCTGCTGCCGGCGAGCCCGGCCATTCCGGAGAACAGGCTGACATTGGCGAAGCCGGTCAGGTTGAACAGCCGGTAAGCGTCGGTCGGGTTGAGCAGCAGCAGCGCGTTGAGCACGCCGCCGGAGATGTTGCGGCCCTGGTCGAGCACCAGCAGGCCAAGCAGCGCCATGTCGTAAATCAGCACCAGTGCCAGCCACAGCCCGATGCACAGCCCCGCGGCGGTGCCGCGGTCGCGCACCACGGCGCTGACGAGATAGCCGATCGCGACAAACACCGCACCGAGCAGGATGGAGGAGCCGATCATCGCGGCGAAGGCAGCAAACCCCTCGCTGTCGAAGCTGCTGCCGGTGAGCGGCAGCGCCGCGGCTGCTGCGCCGTAGCCGAGGCAGGTCGCGAAAGCGAGCACGGCGAGATGGCCGAGGAACTTGCCGAGCAGCACCTGCCACCGCGCCACCGGATAGCTCAGCAGCAGCAGCATGGTGCCGCGCTCCATGTCGCCGACGATGGCGTCATGCGCGATCAGCAGCGCGATCAGCGGGATCAGGAAGATCGTCAGGCTCGACAGGCTGACGATGACGACATCGAGGGCGCGGGCACCGACCGTGCCGGTCGGCGCGCTGCCGAGGAAGGTCAGCGACAGCGCGAGGCCGGCGAGCAGCAGGGTCGCCGCCAGCACCCAGCGATTGCGAATCGCCTGCTGGATTTCCTTGGCGGCGATGGTGATCACGCTGTTCATTGCGGACGCTCCGCATGGCGCAGGAAATGCGCATAGAGCTCGTCGAGATTGGGCGGAATGAGTTCGAGATCCTGCACGGCGTTGCCGTCGGCGGTCGCGCGGCGCAGGAGCTCGATCTTCTCGTTCGGCGCCGCGTCGATCTCGACGATGTGGCCATTGATCCGGCGATACGAGGCGGTCGCGGGCAGCCAGGCTGGCCGGCCCGCTGGCGGCAGGTTGGCGACTCTGACCCGGATGCGCGTCGGCAATCGCGCCAGCCGCCGCAGTTCGTCCAGCGTGCCATCGGCGACCTTGAAGCCGCGGTTCATGATGATCACGCGGCCGGCGCGTTCCTCCAGTTCGGTCAGCGCATGCGACGACAACAGCACGGTGGTGCCTTCAGCGGCGAGCTTCTGGACCACGTCGTAGAAGGTCTGGCGCAGCTCCGGGTCGAGGCCGGTGGTCGGCTCGTCGAGCAGCAGCACGCGCGGGCGGCCGATCAGCGCCTGCGCCAGGCCGAGGCGCTGGCGCATGCCCTTGGAGTAGGTGTTGACGCGGCGCTTTGCCGCGTCGCCGAGACCGACGATGTCGAGCAGCGCCAGCGCCTCCTGCACCGGCTCACGCTTGAGCCGGGCGTAGAAGGACTGCGTCTCGCGGCCGGTGAGGGCGGCGTCGAAGGCGACGTTCTCCGGCAGATAGCCGAGCTGCCGACGGGAAGAAAATTCGCCGGCGGCTGGATTCTCCCCGAGCACGGCGATGGTGCCGCCGGTGGGACGGATCAGGCCGAGCATCATCTTCATCAGCGTCGTCTTGCCGGCGCCGTTGTGGCCGATCAGAGCGACCATCTCGCCCGCGGCGAGGTCGAACGACACGCCCTTCACGGCCTCGACCTTGCGGTAACGCTTGATCACGTCGGCGATATGGATGGTCGCGGTCATCGGGCGTGGCTCTCCGGAGCGGTGCGGCGCGCCGGCGGCGCCATCAGCGGATGGCTGTCGACGACGCCGCCAGGCAGGATCGCGGGGAACTGCGCCTGCGCCCAGCGGATCACCTGCACCGCCGGGCTGTTGATCAGGACCTTGGCGGCCGGCGCCGTCCACAGCACACGGTCGATGAGATCGTTCGGACGATAGGCGGTGTCGGCGACGCCGTCGCCATTGAGGTCGAAGCCGGGGTTGTCGCTCCAGTAATTGCCGCGGCCGTTCTTCGACCAGTCGAGATGACGGCTGCCGACATATTTGATCTGGCTGGCATTGCCGACGAAGGCGTTGCCGCGGATGTCGTTGCCCTCGGAGCCGGCGGTGAAATGGACGCCGATCTCGCAGCCCTCCAGCCAATTGTCGAAGATGCGGTTGTTGTTGGTATTGTAGATGAACACGCATTTCTCGGGACCCGGCCGGACGCCGGAGCCCGCGCCGAACGCGCTCGTCTCGGTCTGCGGCACGCCTTCATCGGAGCCGCGGTTCTCCGCGGTGGCCCAGCGGTCGGCTGGCTGCAGGCCACCAATCACGCTGTTGCCGGAAATCTGCGAGCCGTTGGTTGCGTTGAACAGCAGGCCGCGATCGCGATCATGGTCAGAGACGTTGCCCTTCACCACCAGGTTCTTCGAGAACATCATCGCATAGCCGATGATGTTGCGGGTCGAGATGTTGTCGGAGATCTCGCTGTCATTGGCGTACATGTCGTGGACCGCGAAGCGCAGGTCGCTGAAGCGATTTCGGCTGAACAGGTTGTTGCGGCTCGTGATCACGAACACGCCGTCGCGGCCGTAGCGGATGTCATTGTCGGTCACCTGGGCGCCGGGCGCGTTCCACACCGACACGCCGTTGCCGGCGCCGCCAGGCTGCGTGCTGCGCCGTCCGACGATGCTGTTGTGTCGCACCATGGCGTTGGCCGCGCCGTGCAGATAGACGCCGAACAGATTGTCCTCGAGCTTGTTCTGCTCGATCAGCGTATCGTGCGCGGACTGCGCGACGAAGATGCCGGAGTCCATCTGCTCCAGCGAGCGGCCGGAGCCGCCGATGGCGAGGCCGCGTATCACGGTGCCCGGTGCGGTGACGGTGATGACGCTGCCCTGGCCTTCACCAGTGATCACCGAACCGGCCGCGCCGCTCAGCGTCAGGCGGTGGGGGACCCGCAGCGGCCCGCGATAGGTGCCGGGCGCCAGCATGATCTCGTCGCCGTCAGCGGTGCCATCGAGAACGGCCTGAAGGTCAGGGGTGCCGGCTGCGACCCGCAGCGTCGCTGCGGGCGCGCGGCAGGGGGGGCTGGCGGCGACGAGCGCCGCCAGCCCCAATGTCACGATATGGCGCCTGCGCCGCATCGTCTCACGCGTTCCGCGGCGAGACCAGCATGCGTCCGCGCATTTCCATGTGCATGGCGTGGCAGAACCATGTGCAGAAATACCAGTACACGCCGGGCTTGTCGGCGATGAAGGTCACCGACGAGGTCTGCTGCGGGTCGATTTCCATGTTGACGCCGTAGTTGACGATGCAGAAGCCGTGCACGAGGTCCTCGACGTCGTCGATATTGGTGACATAGACCGTCACCTCGTCCCCCTGCTTGACCTCGAATTTCTCGAGCGCATAGGCGGGAGCGCTCGACCACATGTAGACGCGCACCTTGTTGCCGTCGCGGATCACCTTGGCATCGCTTTCCAGGGTGACGCCGTCGGCGGCGGCCTGCTTGCGCGCATCGGCGAAGAACGGGTCGTCGCGCTTCCAGATCGAGGTCACGCGACCCTCGAGCTTGGAGCGGTGCACGATCACGGCGTCGTGCGGCTCGGCGAAGCTCGGGCCGTCATGCACCAGCTCCATCTTGTCGCCGGAGATGTCGATCAGCTGGTCATTCTCCGGCTTCAGCGGACCGACATTCAGGAAGCGATCCTTGGAGAACTTGTTCAGGGACAGCAGCCATTTGCCGTCGGCTTCCCGCGTTTCGCCCATCGAGGCGTGGTTGTGGCCGGGCTGATAATGGACGTCGAGCTTCTGGATGATCGGGTTGACCTTCTCGCCCTTGAATGCGCGCTTGGCGAGATCGAGGCTCCATTTGCAGACCTGGCTGTCCAGGAACAGCGTCGTGTAGGCGTTGCCACGGCCGTCGAAGGCGGTGTGCAGCGGCCCGAGGCCGAGCTCGGGCTCGGCCACCACGATGTCGCGCGGCTTGATCTTGTCGTCGAACAGGCCGTCGATCAGGCGAACGTCCATCACCGTGACCGTCGGCGCCAGCTTGCCATTGGCGATGACGTGGATGCCGTCGGGCGCGGTGTTGAGACCATGCGGGCTGTTCGAGATTGGCACGTAGCGGGTGTAGGGCGAACCCTTGCGGCCGTCGATGACGGGTACGCCGTTCATCTCCTTGAAGTCGCCCTTCTTGACGGCGTCCTCGATGCGCTTGATGTTGAAGATCGTCACCCAGTCCTGCTCGCTGGCCGTCATCTCGGCGAGCGTCACCCCCTTTTCGGAATTGTAGCAGGTCGCGAACGCATATTTGCCCTGGTAGTCGCAATCGGTGTTGTCGAGATTGCCATCGACGATCACCTGCCAGGCGACCTTCATGGTGTCGCCGTCGACGGCCGAGAAGATCGACCAGTATTTCGATTTGTCGTCGAGCACCTTGCCGTCGTTCGGCAGCGGCACCTCATATTCGCCGTTGCAGAACAGATAGCCGGTGCGCGGGAACTTCTGCGGCCGCATGCCATGTATCGTGTATTGGTTCGGCAGCTCGATGATCTTGTCGCACTTCATGACGTCGGTGCGAATGCGGGCGAGGCGGGTGTTGGCCTTGTCATTGATGAAGACGTAACGCCCGTCATAGGTGCCGTTGGTGAACGACATGTGTGGATGGTGGCAATCACCATTCATCCAGATGCCGAGCCTGTCCTTGAGCCGCTCGCGCGTCTCCGGCAGCAGCCCCTCGGTCATGATCTTGCGGCTCTCATTGGTCTGGCCCCAGCCGGTGGCGCTGCAGCGGTTGAAGACGGGAACGCGCATCAGCTCGCGCATCGACGGCATGCCGACGATGCGGAGCTCGCCGGTTTGGCCTGAGGAGAAGAACACGTAGTAATCGTCAAGCTGGCCCGGCGCGACCTCCGCCTTGCCTGGGGCTGGCCGCGGCTGCGCTGCGGCCGGCGTGGTCTCGATCGTCTTGGTCAGGCCGATGCCGCCGGCCACGCCGGCCGCACCGAGTGCGGCCGTGCCGACGATCTGCCGGCGGCTGAGTTTGGTCTGGTCGTCGTCGTGCGCCATCGTGGTCTCCTTATGTTGGACGGGTGAGATCGGGGGGCTGGACCGGGGCCGTCAGCGGCTGGCCGGCATGCGTGATCAGTGTCTTTGGGCTGGACTTGCGCATCGACGGCGATGACATCGCCTCGAATTTCTCCCGCTTGAGCCGGACCTGGATCATGTGCGGGCAGCGCTGGTCGTCGTAATAGAGCTGCTGGCAATGCATGCAGTAGATGCACTCATTGACGTTGATGTGCCCCTCGGGATGGATCGACTGCACCGGGCATTCCTTGGCGCAGCGCTGGCAGGGCGAGCCGCATTCCTTCCAGCGGCGCAGCCATTCGAAGGTGCGGATACGTCCGGGAATGGCGAGTGCGGCGCCGAGTGGGCATAGGTAGCGGCAGAAAAACCGTTCGATGAACAGGCCGGTGCCGAGCAGCGCCGCCGCATACAGCACGAACGGCCAGCTGCGCGCGAATTTCAGGATGATCGCGGTCTTGAACGGCTCGACCTCGGCGACCTGCTCGGCGAGCGCGACCGAGTACAGGGACAAACCGAACAGGCCGAGGAAGATGATGTATTTGATCGGCCAGAGACGCTCATGCAGGCCCCAGGGCAGCGTGATCTGCGGCACTTTGAGCCATTTCGCCAGGGTGTTGGTCAGTTCCTGGAGCGCGCCAAACGGACACAGCCAGCCGCAGAACGGACCGCGGCCCCAGAATAGCAGGCCCGCGGCGGTCGCGGCCCACAGGATGAAGATCAGGGGAGCGGCGAGAAAGAACTCCCAATGGAAACCGCTCAGCAGCGCATTGGTGAAGGTGAGGATGTTGACCACCGAGAGCTGGGCATTGGCGTACCAGCCGAGCCAGACCAGCACGAACAGGAGGTAGGCTCGCCGCACCCATGTGAAGAGCAGGGGGCGACGCACCAGCACGTTTTGGAAGAAGAAGATGCCGGTGAGCACGGCCAGTGCCAGTGCAGTGATGCCGACCGACACGGTTTGCGAGCGCCAGATGCGCATCCACAGCGGCTCTTCAGCGTCCTCTGCCGACTGTTGTGCCATGCTCGGGGCAGGCTGTGTCGCAGGCGCATTCGCGGCCGGCGGAGCAACCTGCGCCTGTCGCTTCAAATAGGCGTCGGACAGCGTGTAATTGACGTCGAACGAGAGGAACGCCTTGTCACGGCTGCCGGTGGTCCGCTGGACCAGGAGTTGAAGCTGCCATGGCTCGGCCGGGTCGAGCGTGAACTCGGGCGGCGTGACGAACAGTCCGATCTCGCGCAATGCCGGCGCACCGCTGGCTTCCAGCGCGCCCAGCCGCATATGATTCTTGTCGCGGAATCGCGTGCTGGCGCCGTCCTGCAGCACTTCGATGCGATCGAAGATGCCGCCGCGGACATAGGCCGAGCCCTTGAACGAATAGGCGCCGTCGCCTGCGACGAGGATGGCCTGCTGGCCCGGCTGCAGCCGGTCTTTCAGCCGCTGATAGCCCTCCTCGCCGAGCAGGCTGCGGCCGATCGACGGCACGCTGGCCAGCGCGACATAGAGGTCGATGAACGTGTCGTCCGAATTGCCGGGCTCCGCATTCTGCGCGGCTGCCGTATTGCCTGATTTGGCGAACGCGTCGTTGACGTCGCCGATGCTGAGATGCAGCCGCCGCACCGAGCCGTCGCCGAGCAGGCTCGTCCAGTCGCGGATCTCGCTCTTGTCGGGATCGACCGTCTTGATCACGCTCGGCGGTGTGGTTACCGCGCCTGCTGGGTTGCTCCCGCCAATCCGCCCGCTGCGGATCAGGCGCATCGCCGCGCGCACGATGCTGTCGTGCATCACCAGCACGGTCACGGTGGCGCCGGAGATGATGTCGGCTTGCGGCGCATGCTCAGCGCCTTGCGCGATCGGCGTCATGTCCTTGCCGAGCAGGCCGTTGAGCGCGGCAACGATGCGCGGCTCGGGAATGCCGATCAACACGATCGGCTCCTTGTGGTCGACCAGCTTCAGCCCGGTGATAACGCCCTTGGGCGCGATGCCGACGAGAATATGGATCGGCTTGCCGGAATAGCCGACGGCATTGGCGAAATCGGAATTGAGGTAGACATGGCCTTGGAGCTGATCGCCGCGATAGACGGGCACGATCGGCGGTTCGCCTTGCGGTGCGCCGAAACGATCCGCGCCGGGAAAGAACTCGCTTGGCGTGATCTTTGAAAGATAGGTGGCGAGATCTCCGGCCGCATGCGCTGGCCACGGCGCTGCCAGCGTGCAGAGCGCGATCAGGACCGCCAGGGTCATTGCAGCCATAGGTCCTCGATTGGTGGCGACATCACTCGCAACCATGATCACCTCAAGCGGAACCCTCGCCCCGCGAAGGACGCGCATTCCAATCAGTTGTCGTGTTGGGAAGGGAGGATCGTCGTCGTTGACATCCTCGGCGCAAATCGAGCCAACCTAAATTGACTCCTGATCGTGCGCCCTGTCTAGTGGGTTGCAATCTCACGAACGTTGCGCTGGATCAAACACGCCACGGCATTCAGACGTTGTCATCTCAAACAACGGCGTCTCAGAGCTCGTCTCGGGCAAGGTCGTCAAAGCAGGCTGACGTCATGTTGTTGTCACGAACCCTCTTGCTGAAGTCGGAACCCGCCGGGAACCTTGCCTCGCTTGACGAGCTTTTTGCGCTCGCGAATGCGATGGAGCAGGAGGCGGCTGATCGCTACACGGCGTTGAGCGAAGAGATGCAGCGCCAGGGACGTCGCGATCTGGCCGAGGTCTTTGCCCGCTTGGCTGCGGCGGAACGAGAGCACGTCGACAGCGTGGCGCGGTGGTCGACAGCGCGCACGGGACGCGCTCCCGATGCCGCGCTGGTGCGATGGCGCGCGCCCGAGACGTTCGAGCCGGAGGCGGCGAGCGAAATTCACGGCTCGCGCCTGATGACGCCGTATCGCGCGCTGGCCATGGCGGTGCGCAATGAGGAGCGTGCCTTCGCGTTCTGGTCTTACGTCGCCGCGTTCACTGACAATGCGGACGTCAAGACAGCGTCCGAGGCCATGGCGCGCGAGGAGCTCGGCCACGTCGCGACGCTACGCAAGGAGCGGCGGCGCGCCTATCACACGGCGAACGAAGGCGGGGTTACGACATCCGACGGAGAGCCCGTCGATGCGCGTCAGCTGGAGGCGCGGCTTGCGCAGTTGCTCGAGGCCATGGCCACTCGCTCGGCGAGCCGCCCGGCCGAGCGTCTCCATGAGCTTGCGCAGGACGCCTCCAGAATGTCGGCGGAGATCGCCGGTCTGGTGCAATTGCCGGCCGCTCTCGTTCAGGCAGAGTCGACGGTGATCGCGGAGGCGCTGGTGGACGCCTATCTGGACCATGCCGAGCGCGCGACCGATCCCGAGCAGCTCGACCGGTTGCAGCGACTTGCGTCGCGGGCGATCGCGCGACTGGCGTGGCTGCGATCCCTCGACTGAGTTCCGCGGCCTATGCCGCACGTACACGTCGCTTGACCCTCACGCGCAATCCGGAAGCTTGGCCCGCGTCGTGGCGAGCCGCGATCGGTATGTCAATCCGCTTCTGCATCTGATGTCCGGAGCGGCGTGCGGCTGGCCGGTCTCGACCCGCGTCGAGTTGGCGCACGGCCGTCGCTCCCGGGCGCAGCTGCGCTGGTATAATGAATGCGTAGCGGTAGTTCGGCGGCCCGCATGATTGATAGGGCGTAAATGTCTGCGACCAACTGATCCAATTGCTCCTCCCGAACGTTTATGGCAGTTGAAATTTCGTGGTCGCAGTCGATCGATAGGATAGCAATGCGCGCGAAGGGTTGATTGTTCGGATCGCGCTGCTTAGTTGCGTGTCCGGCGGACATGCGGTTGGTGATGGACGCCTTTCCTAGGGGATCGTTGCGATGGCCTTGAACTTGAGCTTACGCCTATCGGGTTGTGTGTCGAAGCACGCGACGCGGTGTATGCTTCTCCTGGTTGCGACGATCAGTGTCGTGGGGTGCAAGGAGCAGGAGGGGGCGTCGGCAGCCAAGGCGGCGGATGCGCCTGCCGTCGGGTTCATCACGGTCCAGGCGTCGCCGGTGACGCTCACCAAGATCCTGCCGGGGCGAATTACGCCGATGAGGATCGCGGAGGTGCGGCCTCGCATCAGTGGTATCGTGACAGAGCGGGGCTTCCAGCAGGGCAGTGTCGTCGAGGCGGGGACGGTACTCTATCGGATTGATCCGGCCCCGTTCCAAGTCGAGCTCGACAAGGCCCGGGCCGCATTGGCAAAGGCTGAAGCCGTGCTTTATCAGGCCGAACGACAGGAAGACCGGCTCAAGTCGCTATTGACGAGCCAGTCGACGTCGCAGGCTCAATATGAGCTCGCGCTGGCAGCCGAGCGCCAGGCGGAGGCTGAAGTGGCGGCACAGAAAGCCGTCGTGGAACAAGCCCAGCTCAATCTTGAATGGGCGACGGTCAGAGCCCCGATCAAGGGGCGGATCGGACGTGCATTGGTGACCGAAGGGGCGCTTGTCAGTCCAACGGATGCGGCGCATCTGGCAACGGTTCAGCAGCTTGATCCGATCTATGCGGACTTCACGCAGTCTGCCGGCGAGCTTGCTCAGCTCAAGCGCGACCTTGCTGATGGCAGATTGAAAAAGGTGTCGTCCGAAGCCGCGCGCGTGCGGCTCGTTCTTGATGATGGATCGGTCTATAAGCATAGTGGGCGCCTGTTATTTTCCGACGTGAGCGTCGATCCCAGCACGTCGAAGGTCAATTTGCGCGGGGAATTCCCGAATCCGGACGCGGACCTGCTGCCCGGAATGTATGTGCGGGTTCAGATCGAGGAGGCGATCGACGCCAATGGCATCGTTGTTCCGTCGCAGGCGATCCAGCGTACGCCGGCCGGTGGGAGCGCGGTGTTCGTGATCAACGATCAGCAGAGGGCGACACTCCAGCCGGTGCGGGTTGGCCGCTCTGTCGATGCGGGCGTCATGATCGAGGACGGTCTGAAGCCTGGATGGCGCATCGTGGTCGACGGCTTTCAGAAGTTCTCTCCAGGTGAAATGGTGAAGCCGGTCGCCTGGCGGATCGCCGCTCCGAACTCATCCAATTGACGGCCGCAACAGGCTCCGGAGACCGTATCCGATGTCGCGTTTCTTTATTGCCCGCCCGATTTTCGCGTGGGTCGTGGCGATCTTCATTTGCCTTGGCGGTGTGCTCGCAATCCCGTTCCTGCCGGTTGCGCAATACCCGATCATTGCCCCGCCATCGATCTCGATCTCCACGACCTATCCCGGCGCGTCGACCGAGAACCTCTATTACAGCGTGACCCGGCTGATCGAGGAGGAACTGAACGGAGCGGCGGGGATCCTGAATTACGAGTCCACCAGTGACACCACGGGTGACGTCGAGATCTTTGCATCGTTCAAGCCGGGCACAGACATCGAGCAGGCGTCGGTCGACGTCCAGAATCGTATCAAGCGGGTCGAGCCACGCCTGCCCGAGGCGGTTCGAAAGCAAGGCATCGCCATTCTCGAAGCGAGCAGCGCCATCCTCCAGTTCGTCACCCTGACCTCGAGCGACGGTAGCCTCGACGAGATCGGCCTGGGCGACATCGCCACCCGCTATGTGCTGCCAGAGCTGCGCCGACTGCCCGGCGTCGGCCGCGCGCGCCTGTTCGCAACCGAGCGCGCGATGCGCATATGGCTCGATCCAGACAAGCTGCTCGGGCTCGGTCTGACGCCCGCGGACGTCGATGCCGCGATCGCCGCACAGAACGCGCAGGTTGCGTCCGGAGCCCTCGGAGCCCCGCCGGCGCCGACACAGCAGCGCTTGCAGAATATGGTGCTCGTGAAGGGGCAGCTCGAATCCCCCGAGGAGTTCGGTGAGATTGTGCTGCGAGCCAATCTGAACGGCTCGACCGTGCGCCTGTCCGATGTTGCCCGCATCGAGGTGGCAGGTCTCTCCTATGCCTTCTCATCCTGGCTCAATGGACGTCCGGCGGCTGCCGTCGCGGTGCAACTGGCGCCGTCGGGCAATGCACTCGCGACCGCGGCGGCCGTCAAGGCCCGTATGGAGGAGCTCGCTGCGTTCTTCCCGCCGGGAGTCAAATACGAAGTGTCCTACGACGTGACGCCGGTGATCGCCGCCTCGGTGAAGAAGGTGCTGCTCACTCTGGCTGAGGCCGTGGCGCTGGTCTTTCTGGTGATGTTCCTGTTTCTGCAGAACATTCGCTACACGCTGATCCCGACGATCGTGGTCCCGATCGCGTTGCTCGGAACCTGCGCCGTGCTGCTCGGGCTCGGCTTCTCGATCAACGTGCTGACCATGTTCGGCATGGTGCTGGCCATCGGCATTCTGGTCGACGATGCCATCGTCGTGGTCGAAAACGTCGAACGCATCATGGCCGAGGAGGGGCTGCACCCGCGGGCCGCGACGGACAAGGCGATGGAGCAGATCACCGGCGCGGTCATCGGCATCACGCTCGTGCTGATGGCGGTGTTCGTGCCGATGGCCTTCTTTCCCGGATCTGTCGGCATCATGTACCAGCAGTTCTCGGCGGCGATGGTCATATCGATCGGCTTCTCGTCATTCCTGGCGCTGTCGTTGACGCCGGCGCTGTGTGCGACCCTGCTCAAGCCGATCGAGAAGGGGCATGGACACGCGACCCGTGGCTTCTTCGGTTGGTTCAATCGGTGGTTTGCGCGGGTGACCAGCCAATACTCCACTGCGACGCGCTGGGTCGTCGTCCGCGGCGGCCGGTTCATGCTGTTGTATCTGCTGTTGTTGGCCGGCCTGGGCTATGCGTTCTGGCGCTTGCCGGGCGGATTCCTCCCCGTCGATGACCAGGGCTTCGTGATGGTTGACGTCCTGACGCCGGCAGACGCCAGCGCGAACCGCACGCTGGATGCGGTCCACGCCGCCAGCGAGAAGCTCACGGCGACTCCTGGCATCGACAAGGTCTCCTTTATCACCGGCTTCAGCTTCTTTGGTCAGGGCGCCAACACCGCGCAGGCCTTCGTGACGCTCAGGGACTGGTCCGAGCGCGGCCGAAACGAGAGCGCAGATGCCCTGATCGCCCGTTTGAACCCCGAACTTGCGAAAATCCGCGATGCCCAGGTGTCGGTGCTCGCGCCGCCACCTGTCGACAATCTCGGCAACACCAGCGGCTTCAGCTTCCGCCTGCAGGACCGATCGCAGCGTGGCTACGACGCCCTGATGGCGGCCAAGGATACGCTGTTCAAGGCGGCTGCCTCATCACCCGTGCTCGGCCCGCTCAGCGTCGAGGGTCTGCCGCCCGCGCCGCTGGTCCGTCTCGAGATCGATCGCGTCAAGGCCGCGGCGTTGGGGGTCACTTTTGCCTCGATGAACGCGACCTTGTCGACCAGCCTGGGCTCGAACTACATCAACGACTTCCTGAACCGCGGCCGGATGCAGCGGGTGATCGTGCAGGTCGAGGACGGCAAGCGTCTGAAGCCTGAGGATCTCCTGACCTACAGCGTTCGGAACTCCGCAGGCGAGATGGTCCCGTTCTCGTCTTTCGCGAAAGTCGTCTGGGACGTGGGGCCGACCCAGGTCGTCGGCTTCGACGGTTATCCTTCGGTGCGAATTACCGGAAATCCGGCACCGGGTTATACGTCGGGCGATGCGATCGCCGAAATGGAGCGGCTGATGCAGACGCTGCCAAAAGGATTCGGTCATGCCTGGACCGGGCAGTCGCTGCAGGAGAAGCTGGCGGGCTCTCAGGCCGTATTCCTGCTCGGCCTGTCGATCCTGTTCGTGTTTCTGTGTCTTGCGGCGCTGTATGAAAGCTGGTCGATCCCGTTCGCAGTGATGTTGGCGGTGCCGCTCGGGCTCATTGGCTCGGTGGCCGCGGCCTGGTCGCGTGGGCTGCCGAACGACGTCTACTTTACGGTCGGCATCATCACCATCATTGGTCTGTCCGCAAAGAACGCCATTCTCATCATCGAGTTCGCCAAGGATCTGCTGGCGCGCGGGGTGCCTCTGGTCGAAGCCACCATCACCGCATGCGAACTGCGCTTCAGGCCGATCGTCATGACGTCGCTCGCTTTCATTCTCGGCGTGGTGCCGCTGGTCATCGCCAGCGGAGCGAGCGCAGCCAGTCAGCAGGCGCTCGGCACCGGGGTGCTCGGGGGCATGATCACCGCGACCGTCCTGGCGGTTTTCTGGGTGCCGGTGTTCTTCGTCGTCGTGCTGCGCCTGGTCTCGCCCAAGACAGCGATGTCTGATGCCGCAGACGTGCGGCTTACCGCCAAATCCACGCAGTCCGGCGGCGTTTGATCGGGCGGCGTGTACCGGGGAAGAGGTCGGGGCGGGTGATCGCAGGGAAGATCTGCCTTTCGTGATGGCCTGATGGGCCATCACGATCGGTTTGCGCGCGACCGCCCCCAGCGGCGAGGCCCGCTGACGGACCTTGTTTCGGCCGTCTTCGAGGCCAGCAGCGCGGTCAGGCGTTTGCTGTTATCATCGGCATCTGCATTCACCGGGAGAACGCGCCATGCCGCTCGCGGAAACCGCCGCTGGCCCTGGCCCTGTGCCGCCGCCGTTTGCCGCATTCAACGCTGATCTTCGCACCCACAGCGAGCTGCGGGCTGCGATCAGTTCGGCCCATCGCCGGAACGAGCCGGATTGCGTGCGGCCGCTGCTCGATCTCGCGGCGTTGTCCGGAGCGGCGTTGGAGCGAGCGGCCGCCCTGGCGCGGGATCTCGTCGTTCGCTTGCGAAGCAAGGCGCCATCGGGCGGGGTCGAGGGCCTGATCCATGAATATGCGCTCTCCAGCCAGGAGGGCGTCGCGCTGATGTGTCTGGCCGAGGCGCTGCTGCGGATTCCGGATACGGCGACGCGCGATGCGCTGATCCGCGACAAGATCGCGACCGGCGATTGGCGCGCGCACATCGGACATAGTCCGTCTCTGCTCGTGAACGCCGCGACCTGGGGCTTGATCGTCACCGGCAAGCTCACGGCTGCCGCCAGCGAGGACAGCCTTGCCTCGGCGCTCACGCGGCTGATCGCGCGCGGCGGTGAGCCGATCATCCGCCAGGGCGTCACGCTTGCAATGCGGCTGTTGGGCGAGCAGTTCGTGGCGGGGCAAACCATTGAGGACGCGCTCTCGAACGGCCAGCGCTGGGAGGCGCGGGGGTTCCGCTACTCCTACGATATGCTTGGAGAGGCTGCGACCACTGCGGCCGATGCGGCCCGCTACTTCGCCGCTTACCAGACCGCGATCCAGGCCATCGGACGCCATTCGGCCGGGCGGGGCATCTATGAGGGGCCGGGAATCTCGATCAAGCTGTCGGCGCTTCACCCGCGCTACAGCCGGATGAAGCGGGACCGCGTGCTGGGCGAGTTGCTGCCGTGTCTCAAGCAGCTGGTGTTGCTGGCCCGGCAGCACGACATCGGGCTCAACATCGACGCCGAAGAGGCCGATCGCCTCGATCTGTCGCTCGACCTGCTCGAGGCGCTCTGTTTCGACCCGGATCTTGCCGGCTGGAACGGCATCGGCTTCGTCGTCCAGGCCTATCAGAAACGCTGCGCCTTTGTCGTCGATTGGATCATCGATCTGGCGCGCCGCTCGCAACGGCGGCTGATGGTGCGGCTGGTCAAGGGCGCCTATTGGGACAGCGAGATCAAGCGCGCGCAGGTCGATGGCCTCGAGGACTTTCCGGTGTTCACGCGCAAGGCCCATACCGACGTGTCCTACTTGGCCTGCGCCCGGAAGCTGCTGCGCGCGCCCGACGCGGTGTTTCCGCAATTCGCCACCCACAACGCGCGCACATTGGCCTCGGTCATCGAAATGGCCGGACCAAACTTCTATCAGGGCCAGTATGAGTTCCAGTGCCTTCACGGCATGGGCGAGCCGCTTTACGAGGAAATCGTCGGTCCCGGAAAGCTGGCGCGGCCCTGCCGGATCTATGCTCCGGTCGGCTCGCATGAGACATTGCTGGCCTATCTTGTTCGCCGCCTGCTCGAGAACGGTGCGAACACCTCCTTCGTCAACCGCATCGCCGATCCCTCGGTGGCGATCGAGGACTTGATCGCGGATCCCGTGCAACTGGTGCGATCCGCGTCGCGTCCGGGCGCAGCCCATGAGAGGATTCGCGCGCCGCGGGATTTGTTCGGCTCGCAGCGGCCGAACTCCGCCGGGCTCGATCTCGCCGACGAAAGCGAGCTCGCGCGGCTTGGCGCAGACCTGACGCGCAGCGCCGGCGCGCCATGGCGGGCGTTGCCGTCGACGGCAACAAGCGAGGAATGCGCACGCTCCATCCGCAATCCCGCGGATCATCGTGACGTCGTCGGTGCTGTCCGGGATGCGACGGCGCGCGAGATCGAGGCGGCTCTGTCCAATGCGGTGGCGGCGGCGCCGGGATGGGCTGCGACCAGCGCGCGGGAGCGCGCCATCTCTTTGCGCGCAGCGGCGGCCGTGATGGAGGCGCAGCGGCGCATTCTGATCGGTCTCATCGTGCGCGAAGCCGGCAAATCCTATGCAAATGCCGTTGCGGAGGTGCGCGAGGCGGTCGATTTCCTGCGCTATTATTCCGACGATATCGAAACGCCAAGCGATGCGCGCGCGCGCCCGGCGCTCGGGCCCGTGGTCTGCATCAGCCCGTGGAACTTTCCGCTCGCGATCTTCACCGGCCAGGTCGCGGCTGCGCTCGCGGCCGGCAATCCGGTGCTGGCGAAGCCGGCCGAGGAGACGCCGCTGATCGCCGCCGAAGCCGTGCGCATCCTGTGCGAGGCCGGCCTGCCGCCGGGCGTCCTGCAATTGCTGCCCGGTGATGGACAGGTCGGCGCGGCGCTGGTCGCAGACCCGCGCGTGCAGGGCGTCATCTTCACCGGCTCGACCGACGTCGCACGTCTGATCCAGACGCAATTGGCCACGCGCGTCACCGTTGACGGCCAGCCCGTTCCGCTGATCGCCGAGACCGGCGGGCAGAACGTGCTGATCGCGGACTCCTCCGCACTTGCGGAGCAGGTCGTCGGCGACGTCATCGCATCCGCCTTTGATTCGGCCGGTCAGCGCTGCTCCGCCTTGCGCATCCTCTGCCTGCAGGAGGACGTTGCGGATCGCGTCCTTGCCATGCTGCGCGGCGCCATGCGCGAACTCGAGGTCGGCAATCCGGCGCTGCTGTCGACCGATATCGGGCCCGTCATCAGCACAGAGGCGCGGGACAATATTGCCGCCCACGTGGCGATGATGCGCGATCGTGGTCATGTGGTGGATGAACTGATCTTGCCGCCGGGCACGGCGACCGGGACGTTCGTCGCGCCAACCCTCATCGAGATCGACGAGATTGCCGAGGTCGAGCGCGAAGTGTTCGGTCCCGTTCTCCACGTGCTGCGCTATCGGCGCGAGGAGCTCGCTGATCTCGTCGGAGCGATCAATGCCACCGGCTATGGTCTGACATTCGGCATCCATTCGCGCATCGCGGAGACGATCGCGCAATTGTCCGCTGGCATCCGCGCCGGGAACATCTACGTCAATCGCAATATCATCGGCGCGGTGGTCGGCGTTCAGCCGTTCGGCGGCGCCGGCCTGTCGGGCACCGGCCCGAAAGCGGGCGGCCCCTTGTACCTGCGGGGGCTGTCGGCCGCACCGGCTGATCCGGTCCGTGGCATGGCCGGCCGCCCTGACGGGGCCGCGCAGGCCTATGTCGCATGGCTGCGCAGCCAGGGGCGCGCCGAATTGGCGGCCCGCTGCGAGGCCCATCTGTCGCGCTCGCTCGCCGGCGCGGCGATCGAGCTGCCGGGACCGGTGGGTGAACACAACATGTATCGCCTCGTACCGCGCGGGGCCGTGCTTGCGCTGGCGCAGAGCGAGGAGGCGCTGCTGCTTCAATGCGGTGCCATTCTGGCGACGGGCAATCAGGTCGTCGCCGAGGCGTCAAGATCTGTGCGCGCGATGATCGGCGGGCTCGGGCCGTCGCACCTTGCGCGGATTCGGCTTGTGGAGTCCTGGCGCGACGTCGGCGACATCCAAGCCGTCCTGTTCGACGGCGCGACCCCGGAACTGCTCGCGCTGACCAGAGAGCTGGCCGAGCGGCCCGGGCCTATTATCCCGGTGATCATCAAGCGTGCGGTGGATGGAGACTATGAGCTCGACAGACTCGTCAGAGAAGTGTGCGTGTCGACCAACACGGCTGCCGCTGGCGGCAATGCCAGCCTGATGTCGATCGGATGATATAGGAGCAGCGCGTTGCGCCTCGCGCCTGGAGTGATCCGGGGGCGTGAGAGGCATGAGCGGCGAACAGGCAAGCACGTCGCAGACACGGTCTGGTGATCGCGGCGCGTCGTCATCAGGCAGCCACGAAGCGATGGCATGGAGCCGCATGCTCTGCTGCGGCGCGGTCGAATCGGTTAAGCGCGGCGACATCGCGCATGGATTAACGCAGTTGATATCGCCTAATCTGCCGAGAGGATTAGTAACGTCGCTTCAGGGCTCGGAGCTGCCAGATGCACGACCCCGTTGACAAGCTGAACGATCATACCGGTTCCCTTGGCGCGCGCGCCGCGGGCGGTGAGCCGAACGGGGCCGGGCGTATCGCCGGACCTGCCGTGATCCGGCTCGACAAAGCCCCCACGATCGAACCCGAAGCCGGCACGGGGCTTGCCGCCGACGCTGCCGACCGCCGCGATGCGATCCAGAAACGACATCTCGTCACGCCGACGATGTGGCGTTGATCTGATATCGCGTTGATCTTGGCCGCGGCGGTCGTGTTTGGCGCCGGCGAGGAGGTCCCATCCTTTGGCGCCGCGACGGGATCGGCGATGCGCCGCGATGTCCTCTGCTCCTGCTGCTTGCCTCTCGATCGTCTCGCGCGATCCCTCGGGACATGCGATGTCAGGCGACGAGATCCTGAAGAACACCTTTGCCAACAATGCGTTCGAGAATTTCGAGATCGCCGCCTACAAGTCGCTGCTGGCGCTGTGTGGTGCGGCCAGCGCCAGCGAAGCCCGCGGGCTGCTCGAACAATCGCTGCAGGAGGAGATGCGCATGGCCGAGTGGGTCGACGCCAATGTTGAGAAGGTCACGCTGCAATTCGTCCAGCACTAGGAGCGCCAGGCGGCCTGATGGCAGTCCGGTACCGGCCGGAAGGGTGAGAATCCGTCGCGGCAACCTCCGGTAACATCCGGATACCCACGACTCACAAAATCGGATAAACAAGATTTAGCCCTTCTTGGGGCGTTTCCTCCCTGGACTTGGGCCGCCTGTGCTTCCTGTGCAGGCGGCTTCTTTCTTTCTCAGTCTGGCCTCTGTCAGTCCGCGTCAGTCGCGCCGGGTTCCAAGAGCGGCCCAGGGCCGTTGACGAACGTCGCGCGCTTCGAAGCCGGTGATATCGTCAGACAGGGAGACCGTGAGATCGAGGTCGTCCCAGCCGTTCAGCAGCTTGGTGCGCCAGATCGGATCGACGCTGAACGAGAACGTGCGATTGCCGAGCCGGATGAGACCATCTCTGAGATCAATCGTGATCGCCGCTCCCGTCGATGGCAGCAGGGACAGGATCTCCTCCGCGTCGGTCTCGCTGACCGTCGCCGGCAGCAGGCCGTTGTTGACGGCGTTCGAGGCGAAGATGTCGCCGAAGCTCGGCGCGATCACGCAGCGGAAGCCGAAATCGACCAGCGCATAGACCGCGGCTTCGCGCGAGGAGCCGGCGCCGAAATTGCGCCGTGTCACCAGCACCTCGGCTCCGACAGCGCTGGCGGCGTTGAGCGGGAAATCGGCTCTGGCCTGACCCGCCTCGTCGAAGCGCATGTCGTGGAGCAGGTATTGACCGTAACCGTCGGCGCGAGAGCGCTTCATGAAACGCGCCGGGATCAACTGATCGGTGTCGATGCTAGCAAGCGGCAGCGCGCAGGCGGTCGTCGTGATGATGTCGAACGGTCTCATCGATCGCCCCTCAGAAAGTTCCGCACGTCGGTCAGCTGGCCGGTCACGGCTGCGGCCGCCACCATCGCCGGCGACATCAGATGCGTGCGCGCGCCGGGACCTTGCCGGCCCTTGAAGTTGCGGTTGGTGGTCGACGCGCAGCGCTCGCCGGCCGGCACGAGGTCGCCATTCATGCCGACGCACATCGAGCAGCCGGAACCGACCCAGTCGAGGCCTGCGGCGCGGAAGATCCGGTCGAGGCCTTCCTGCTCGGCCTGCTGCTTGACGAGGTGCGAGCCTGGCGACACCAGCCCTGGCACCCGGGCGGTGCGGCCGGCGAGGATGGCGGCGGCCGCGCGCAGATCCTCGATGCGGCTGTTGGTGCAGGAGCCGATGAAGACGCGGTCGATCTTGATGCTGTCGAGCGCCTGGCCCGCCTTGAGCCCCATATAGTCGAGCGCCTCGCGCACATGGCTCGCTTGCGCAGGGTCATCGAGGGCGGCCGGATCGGGCACGTCCGCGCTGATCGGCAGCGCGTCCTCCGGACTGATGCCCCAGGTGACCGTCGGCGCGACCTGCGTGCCATCGAGCCTGATCTCGCGATCAAACGCGGCATCGGCGTCGGTCGCGAGCTCGCGCCAATTCGCGATGGCGCGATCGAGGAGATCGCCCTTGGGCGCGAACGGCCGCCCCGTCACATAGGCGAAGGTTGTCTCGTCGGGCGCGATCATCCCGCAACGCGCGCCGCTCTCGATCGCGAGATTGCAGAGCGTCAACCGTCCCTCCATCGACAGCGCGCCGATGGCGGTTCCGGCATATTCGATGGCATGGCCGCGGGCGCCATCGGCGCCGATCCTGGCGATGATCGCGAGAGCGATATCCTTGGCGGTGATCCCTGATGCAAGGGCACCGTCGATCGTGATGCGCATCTGCTTCGGCCTCTTCTGCCACAGGCATTGCGTCAGCAGCACATGCGCAACCTCCGAGGCGCCGATGCCGAAGGCGAGTGCGCCGAACGCCCCATGCGTCGAGGTGTGACTGTCGCCACACACCATCGTGAGACCAGGCAGAGTGAGGCCCTGTTCGGGCCCGATCACATGAACGATGCCCTGGCGAGGATCGTCGAAGCCGAACAGGCGGATATCATTGGCGCGGCAATTGTCGTCGAGCTGACGGATCATGCCCGCGATATCAGGCGCGATCTCGCTGAGCGTGCGGGTCCGCGTCGGTACGTAGTGATCGGCGACGCCGATGGTGAGATCGGGCCTGCGCACCTGCGCGCGCCTCTCCTTCAGCTTGTTGAAGGCGTGGAAAGATCCCTCATGCACGAGGTGGCGGTCGATGAACAGGAGATCCGCGCCGTCTTCGCGGCGCGTCACCGCATGGGCATCCCAGACTTTGTCGAACAGCGTTCGCGGCCGCCGCGCTACATCCGTCATCCCTGAACGTCCTCAGTCGATATCAACGCTCTACCCTCATGTCGTGAGTCCCGAGGCTGCAGGGAAGGGGGCCCGTGCCGCCATGTGGCCCTGATACGTCGCCTCCAGCGCCGTGCGCGGCGCATTGTTGTCGCCGGCCTGCATCACCGGAAGCCCGGCCCGGCGCAGCGCTAGATAGAGCGTCTGGTCGGCGCTGTTGTGATCGACGGCAATCAGTGCCGAGAACCCTGTCATCCGTTCGATGTCGCCGGTGGAGAGATCCTCGACCTCCAGGGTCTCGCCATCGTACGAGCGGACCGCGCGCAAGGTCGCGATCCTCACCTTGCGCTCGCGCAGGCGGCGGCCGTTGGCGAGCGTCGAATAGATCGTGGTGCGCCAGGCGTAGCTCGTGGCCGGAACGAACAAGGTCACGGTCTTGCCGAGGTCGGCGAAATGCTCCAGCGCCGCCAACGTGCCCCATTCGCCGGTGCGGTCGAACACCGCCACCGATGCGCCGAGCCTGTCCGGCGCACGCAGCGCGTCGGCCAGGGTGAAGACCGGCCCGTTGCCGGGGACCGGCATTGGCGTCGTCGTCGAGCCGGTCGCCAGGATGATGCGATCGGCGCCAAATGCCGCGATCTCGGCTGCGCTGGCCTCCTTGTTGAAGATCGTGGTGACGCCGAGCCGCGCGAGTGCCGCAATCTGGAACGCGACGAACGACTCGAAATTCGCGCGCTTCGGCATCAGCCAGGCCGTGCGCAACTGGCCGCCGAGCTGATCGCTGCGCTCCCACAGCGTGACATCATGCCCGAGCGCAGCCGCGACGCGCGCGGCTTCGAGGCCCGCCGGGCCGCCGCCGACGACGAGGAACTGTTTGCGCGCGCTACGCGGCAGCGCTTCGGGCTCGTCGAAGCTGACTTCGAGCCCGGCGATCGGATTGATCAGGCAACGGATCGGCAGGTTCCGCTCCAGCATGCCGGCGCAGCCCTGGTTGCAGCCGATGCAGCGGCGGATCTCGTCGAGGCGGCCCTCGACCGATTTCCGCACGATCGCCGGCTCGGCGAGATGCGCGCGCGCCATGCCGACGGCGTCTGCGTGGCCGGCCGCGATCATGGCATCGGCCTCGTCGAGTCCCGTAAATCGGCACACGGCAAAGACCGGCGTGTCAAACCCCTGTGTCCGTAGCTGGGCGCGGATGCGCGCGGGCAGGCTGCGGAACGGCGCCGGGTCGAACGCCATGTCGGCCATCTGCGTCGCCAGCGAATAGCTCGCGATATAGGCCGAGTGCGAGACGTTGACGAAGTCGATCCTCGTCTGCCGCGCCAGAATCGGCACGATCCGCTCGGCCTCGTCGATGCCGAGCCCGCCCTCGGCATATTCCTCGCCGCTGATGCGGATGCCGAGGCAGAAGCCGGCCCCGAGCTCGGCGCGCAGCGCCGCCAGCACGCGGGCCGGAAAGCGCAGCCGGTTCTCCAGCGCGCCGCCATACTCATCATTTCGTTTGTTGGAGAGCGGCGACAGGAACTGCTGTAGCAGATGACCATGCGCCATCTGCAGCTCGATGCCGTCGAAGCCGGCCGCGACCAGGTTGCGCGCCGTCACGAGGTGACCCTCGATCACTTCCTCCATGTCAAATTCGTCCATGGGACGTGGCGGCAGCGCCGAGATCGACCACGGGATCGGCGAGGCGCCCCATGCCACGGTGCGCTCGAAATCGCCTTCGACCTGCCGTCCGAGATGGATGATCTGGCCGAGCATCACCGCGCCCTCCGCCTTCACCGCATCGGTGATGCGGCGGAACGGATCGATGCAGGCAGGGTCGAAGCCGCACACCGCCTGCGGCCGGCCGAGCGAATTGGCGTGCACGCGGATGGATTCGAAGATATTCGCACCGACGCCGCCGCGCGCGCGGGCGCGGTGATAGGCGAGGTGCTGCGCGCTCGGCAGATGGTGCTCACCGAAATTCGTCGTGTGTGCGGGAACGAAGATGCGGTTGCGGAAGCGCAGGGGGCCGACGTCGAGCGGGCTCAGCGCCTGTGCAAATGGCTGATGCTGCGACAAATCGCGTGATCCTCCCCGCGCTCAATCCATGGCTCGATGGATGGCTCGATCCTTGCTTCGATCGCGCCGGCCGAGCCAGTTGACCTAAGCTGTCGTATTTTCTATACACCTCATGTATTGAAAGCAAGATAGCTCGAAATCACTGGGGCCCCTGCCTTGCGCGCCGCGTCCGAGCCACTGAAGGCACGACGGATCTACCTGCTGCTGAAGGACAAGATCGCATCCGGCGAGCTTGCGGACGGCGAGCGGCTGCCCGGCGAGTTCGCGCTGGCCGAGGAGCACAATGTCTCCCGCGTCACCATCCGCCAGGCGCTCGATTTGCTCGCGTCAGAGGACCTGATCCAGAAGAAGAGCGGGCTCGGCACCTTCGTGCATCGTCCGGCCTCGAAGGTGCGCACGGTGCTCGCCGACGTCGCCAACATATTCGCGCATCTGATCGAGATGGGCCGCACCACCGACGTGCAGCTGCTGTCGTTCGACTATGTCGCGCCGCCCGACCAGATCCGCGAGGCGCTGCAACTCGCATCCGACGAGCGGTCGCAGCGCTCGGTGCGCGTCCGCCTGGTCGATGGCGTGCCGTTCTCCTATCTTATCGCGCATGTCCCGGAGCGCATCGGCCGCCTCTATTCACGCGAGGATCTTGCGCGCGTGCCGCTGTTGGAGTTGATCGAGCGCTCAGGGCTGACCAGCGCGTCGGCGCGCCAGGAGATCAGCGCCGTGCTGTCGGGGCCTGACGTGGCCGAGGCGCTCGACATCGATGTCGGCATGCCGCTGGTCGCCTTGCGTCGCACGGTTTACGGCAAGGACGGCCAGCCGATGGAGCATTTGCAGGCGCTCTATCGGCCGGATCGCTACACATTGCAGATGAACCTCGAACGGACGGGTGACGAAGGGCACCGGCACTGGAGCCCGACTGCCGAGGTGTACCGCAGGGAGCGCCCGCGCCGGCGGCCGCCAGTCAGGAAAGTGGGGAAGTCATGACGCGCATATCGAAGTCCATGTCACGGCGCACCGTGCTCAAGAGCGGCGTCGCGCTCACCTCGATGCTGGCGGCGCCCGGTTTGCTCCGCGCCGAGCCGGCGCCGGTGAAGGTCGGTCTGCTGCAGCCGATCTCCGGCGCCTTCGCGCTCGACGGCGATCTTGCCAAGATCGGCGCCGAGTTCGCGATCAAGGAGATCAACGACGCCGGCGGCATCAAGGCGCTGGGCGGCGCCAAGCTCGAACTGGTCGTCGGTGACAGCCGCTCCAATGCCGAGGCCGGCGCGCAGGCGACCGAGGAGCTGCAATCGGCCGGCGTCGCTGCCGTGCTCGGCGGCTTTGCCTCAGGCATAGCGCTGACCGCGACGCAGACCGCCGCGCGCTACGATCTGCCGTTCGTGGTCGATTGCGCCGTGGCCGATACGATCACCGAGCGCGGCCTGAAGAACACCTTCCGCTTCAACCCGAATTTCAGCATGGCCACCGCGGTCGCGCTGAAGAACCTCGTCAAGCTCAATGACGACGCCGGCAAGCCGATCAAGACGGTGGCGATCGTGCATGAGGACGGCCTGTTCGGCTCCGGCCTTGCCAAGATCATGCAGGAGAAGCTGCCGCCACTCGGCTTCCAGATCGTCGAGACCATCGCCCATCCAACGCCGGCGCGCGACATGACCAACGTCGTGCTGCGGCTGCGCGCGCTCAATCCCGACCTGATCGTGCCGTCGCATTATTTCAACGAGTTCGTGCTGATGGCCCGCACCCTGCAGCAGCAGCGTGTGCGTCCGAAAGGCATCTACGCGGTGTTCGGCGGCGCTGCCTCCAGCTATCGCTTCGTCAACGAGTTCCCCGAGGCCGCCCAGGGCGTGATGGACTGCAACCATTGGGGTGATCCGAAGAGCCCGATCACCGCGAAGCTGCGCGAGACCGTGACCGCGGCCGGCAAGTTCTACGCCTACAACACGCCGATCAACTACTCGCTGGTGAAGGTGTTCGCCCAGGCCGTCGAGAAGGCCGGCAGCGCCGATCGCGCCAAGATCATCGAGGCGCTGGCAGCGAACGAGTTCGACAGCGGCATCATGCCCTACGGCAAGACCAAGTTCGACGCCAAGGGCCAGAATGCGAGCGCCTTGCCGCTGAACACGCAGGTGCAGGGCAAGGACATCAAGGTGATCTACCCGGCCGAATACGCCGAGGCCAAGCCGGTGTTCCCGATCAACGGCTGATCGGGTGCATTGCACGGATGGGGCGAGGTCGAGGCACTGAGGCCCGGTGTTTCGCACGTTGGATTCGAGCATGCGCACCAGGTGCGGTGCGCCCCCTCGCCCCGCTTGCGGGGAGAGGGTTGGGGTGAGGGGGACTCTCCGCAAGCAAGGTGCGCGTGGAGAGTCCCCCTCACCCGGATTGCATCTGACGATGCAATCCGGCCTCTCCCCGCAAGCGGGGAGAGGCGAACAGAGAGCAAGCGGCGAATAGGGTCGCGTACCAGGCAGACCGCATTTCGCATCTGCTGAAATTGAGGATGTCATGTACTCGCCCCAGATCGTCGTGGAGGCGCTGTTGAACGGGCTGATGCTGGGCGCGATCTATGCATTGATCGCGCTTGGCCTCACCTTGATCTATGGCGTGCTGCACATCGTGAATTTCGCCCACGGCGCGCTGCTGACGGTGGCGATGTTCATGGTGTGGCTCGCCTGCGCGCGCTACGGGCTCGATCCCTATCTCGCGATCCTGTTTGTCGCGCCGCTGATGTTCGCGTTCGGCTATGGCCTGCAGCGCTTCATCATCGGCCCGGCCAGCCACGGCAAGGACAATGGCATCCTGCTGGTCACGCTCGGTCTGTCCATCATCATCGAGAACGCGCTGCTCGCCGTGTTCCAATCGGACACCCGCACCATCACCACCGACTATTCGTTCCGCGTGGTCGAGCTCGGGCCGCTGCTGCTGTCGTTCCCGCGGGTGGTCGGCTTCGGCGTCACCATCGCGACCACAATTCTGCTCTGGCTGGTGCTGCACCAGACCGACATCGGCAAGGCGATCCGCGCGGTCGCCAAAGAGAAGCTCGGCGCCAGCCTGGTCGGCATCAGCGTGCCGCATGTCTATGCGATGACCTTCGCGATCGGCTGCGCCTGTCTCGCTGTGGCCGCAGGCCTGCTGATGCCGTCCTTCTATGTCAGCCCGAAGACCGGCGCGGCCTTCGTGCTGGTCGCCTTCACCATCGTCGTGCTCGGCGGCATGGGCTCGATCCCCGGCGCGCTGATCGGCGGCCTGCTGATCGGCGTCGTCGAAGCTGCCTCGAGTCTCTTTCTCGGCGACAGCCTCGGCCAGATCGGCATCTTCCTGATCTTCATCGTGACCCTGCTGGTGCGCCCGACCGGCCTGTTCGGAGCGCGCGCATGACCAAGCCCCGCCTGGCGACGCTCGCGATCATCGTCGCCGCGCTCGTCGCGATCGCCTTTGCCGGCCTGTCCGGCGCGCTGTTGAACCTGATGATCTTCATGATGATCATTGCGCTCGCGGCGCAGGGCTGGAACATCCTCGGCGGCTATGCCGGGCTGTCGTCGTTCGGCCACGCCGCCTTCTTCGGCGCCGGCGCCTATGCGATGGCGGTGCTGCAGACCCGCTTCGGCGTCAACGCCTGGATCGCGCTGGTGATCGGCATTGCACTCGGTGCGCTGGTCGGGGCGTTCATCGGCTTCCTCAGCTTCCGCTCCGGCCTGAAAGGCTCGTACTTCGCGCTGATCACGCTGGCATTTGCCGAGGTCGCGCGCATCCTCGCCAACAGCTGGAACTTCACCGGCGGCGCCGCCGGCATCCTGCTGAAGCTGCAGACCGGCCTGCCTTACCTGCAATTCGCCGACCGGCGCTATTTCCTGCTGATCACCATCGGCTTCGTCGCCATCGGGCTCGTCGTCAGCTGGTGGCTGGAGCATTCGCGCTTCGGCGCCTATCTCGTGGCGCTGCGCGAGAACGAGCAGGCGGCGCAGGCGCTCGGCGTCGACGTGTTCGCGGTCAAGATGAAGGCGATCGCGATCTCCGGTACGCTCACCGCAGCGGCCGGCTGCCTCTACGCGCAGAACTATCTGTTCATCGATGCCAATGTCGCCTTCGGGTCGTGGATCTCGATCGAGGCGCTGTTCGCGGCCATCGTCGGCGGCTCCGGCACGGTGCTCGGTCCGTTGCTCGGCGCGATCGTGCTGCTCGGTCTCGGCGAACTCACCAAGAGCGTGTCGGGAGGCATTCCCGGCATGGACCTGCTCGTGTTTGGCGTCATCCTCGTGCTGTCGGTCGCGTTCTCGCCGAATGGCCTGGTCATGCTGATGAAGAGCCTCGGCCTGCGTGCGCCTGCACGAACGAAGGAGGCGTGATGCTCGAGGTCAAGTCCCTCACCAAGCGCTTTTCCGGTCTCGTCGCGGTCGACCAGGCGTCGCTGTCGGTCGCCAAGGGCTCGATCACCGGCCTGATCGGGCCAAACGGCGCCGGCAAGACCACGCTGTTTGCGATGATCGCGGGCTTCCTGCAGCCCGACGGCGGCAGCGTCAGCTATGACGGACGCGACATCACGCGGCTTGCGCCGCACGTACGCGCGCGCGCGGGCATCGCGCGCACCTTCCAGATCGTGCAGCCGTTCGAAGGCCTGAACGTGCAGGAGAACATCGCCGTCGGCGCCTATCTGCACACGCATGATGCCAATGAGGCGATGCGGCAGGCGGCTGATATCGCCAAGCGCGTCGGCCTTGGGGCTGATCTCACCAAGGCCTCGTCCGATCTCACCGTCGCCGGCCGCAAGCGGCTCGAAGTGGCGCGCGCGCTGGCGACCAAGCCGAAGCTGCTGCTGCTCGACGAGGTGCTGGCCGGCCTCAACCCCTCGGAGATCCGCGACGTGCTGCCGCTGGTGCGCGACATCCGCGACCAGGGCGTCACCATCCTGATGATCGAGCACATCATGCAGGCGGTGATGAATCTCTGCGACACCGTCTACGTGCTGTCGCAAGGACGGATGATCGCGCAGGGCGAGCCCAAGACGGTGTGCGAGGATCCGCAGGTGATCGAGGCCTATCTCGGCCATGGCGCCGCCGAGCGGCTGCGCGCGGAGCAGGCCCATGCTTGAGATCCGCGATCTCCGCGCCGGCTATGGCGGAACGGAAGTACTGCGCGGCGTCAGTCTCGACGTCAACGCCGGCGAGGTCGTCGCCGTGCTCGGCTCCAACGGCGTCGGCAAGACCACCTTGAACAAGGTGCTGTCGGGCGTGGTGCCGGCGACATCAGGCACGATCCGTTTCAATGGTGCGGCGCTGGAGCACGCCGCTGCGCCCGAGATCGTCACCGCCGGACTGATCCATGTGCCCGAGGGGCGCAAGATCTTCCCCAATCTGTCGGTGCGCGAAAATCTCGAGCTCGGCGCCTATTGCCGGCCGCGGCGCGGCCGCGCCGCAAAGCTCGATCAGGTCTATGAGATTTTTCCGAAGCTGACGCAGCGCGCGCGGCAATATGCCGGCACGCTGTCCGGCGGCGAGCAGCAAATGCTGGCGATCGGCCGCGGCCTGATGGGTGAGCCGAAGCTCCTGATCCTCGACGAGCCATCGCTCGGCCTGTCGCCGCTGATGGTGGAGGAGATGTTCGCGCTGATCGCGCGGCTCGCCGCGTCAGGCCTTGCCATCATGCTGGTCGAGCAGAACGTCGTGCAGTCGCTCGAATTGGCCGGCCGGGCCTACATCATGGAGAACGGGATCATCACGCTCTCCGGCCAGGCTGCCGAGTTGAAATCCAATACCGAGCTGAAGCGCGCTTATCTCGGTCTCTAGAGATCGTCGCGTCGGCAGAACTGAGTAGAACAAGGAAACCACAATGAGCCTGAGATCCACTCTGGCATCAGCCGAGACGACGATCGCGCCCGGCGTCTATGACGCGCTGACCGCGAGCATCGCCGCCGAGGCCGGCTTCAAGGCGCTGTATCTCACCGGCGCCGGCATCGCCTATACCAAGCTCGGGCGTCCCGATATCGGGCTGGTGTCGATGATGGAGGTCGCCGACGCCATCGCCATGATCCGCGACCGGGTCGATCTGCCTGTTGTCGTCGACGCCGATACCGGCTTCGGCAATGCGCTGAACGTGCAGCGCACTGTGCGGCTGTTCGAGCGCATGGGCGCCTCGGCAATCCAGCTCGAGGATCAGACCACGCCGAAGCGCTGTGGTCATCTCACCGACAAGACGGTCATCAGCGCCGGCGAGATGGTCGGCAAGATCAAGGCGGCGCTCGACGCGCGGCAATCTGCCGACACCTTGATCGTCGCGCGCACCGACGCGCTGGCGATCGAGGGCATGGAGGCGGCGATCGCGCGCGCCGAGCGCTATGCCGAGGCGGGCGCCGACGTGCTGTTCGTCGAGGCGCCGAAGAGCAGCGAGCAGCTGTCGGCGATCGCCGGCCGGTTGGCGTCGAAGCGGCCGCTGCTCGCCAACATGGTCGAAGGCGGCTCGACGCCGATCCATGCGGCGTCCGAACTCGGCGCGCTCGGCTTCAAGCTCGTGATCTTCCCCGGCGGCATCGTGCGCGCGCTCGCTTTTGCCGCGCGCGCCTACTACCAGTCGCTGGCGCAGGCCGGCACGACCAAGCCGTTCGCCGATCGCATGCTCGACTTCGCCGGCCTCAACGCGATGCTCGGCACCGCGGACATCCTGGCCAACGGTGCGCGCTACGCGGCTGATGACGAGGAGGCACGGGCATGACGACCTTGGATCCAATCACGCTTGCGGTGCTCAAGGGCCGGCTGGAGCAGATCGCCGACGAGATGGACGCGACGCTCTATCGCTCGGCCTTCAACCCGACCATCGCGGAAGCGCGTGATGCCTGCCACGGCATCTACCATGCGACCACCGGCGACACCTTGGTGCAGGGGCAGGGCGGCCTGCCGATCTTCGTCGGCGCGATGGCCTTCGCCGTGCGCGCCGTCATCGCCAAGGTCGAAAAGGAGGGCGGCTTGGAGGAAGGCGACACCTTCATCTTCAACGACCCCTATGACGGCGGCACGCATCTCAACGACTTTCGTCTGGTGCGTCCGGTGTTCCGCAACGGCAAGGTCTTTTGCTGGATCGCCTCGGTTGGCCACTGGCTCGACATCGGCGGCAACGTCGCCGGCGGGTATAATCCGAAGGCGGTCGAGAGCTTTCAGGAAGGCATGCGCATTCCGCCGGTGAAGCTGATCGCGGCGGGGCGCATGAACCATGACATTATCAGCATCATCGAAGCCAATTCACGGGTGCCGATGTCGAACTGGGGCGACCTCAACGGCCAGCTCAACGCGCTCGATCTCGGCGAGAGCAGATTGCGCGCATTGCTCGACGATTATGGCGATACGACCGTGGCCGACGCCTTCGAGGCGTTCTCCGACCGCGCCGAGACATTGATGCGCGCAGCCATCGCCTCGCTGCCCGACGGCGCCTATTCGTTCGAGGACGTGCTCGACAATGACGGCATCATCGACGAACCGCTGACGGTGGCGCTCGACGTCACCATTGCCGGCGACACGATGACGCTCGACTTCACCCGTTCGTCCGGCGCCTGCAAGGGCCCGATCAACATCTCGCGCTCGACCACGATCGCGGCCTGCTATGTCGCGCTGAAGCATGTGTTCACCGAAGTGCCCGCCAATGCCGGCTGCCTCCGGCCGATCGCGTTCGAGATCACCGACGGCTCGCTGCTGGCGGCCGGGCCGCCGAAGCCGGTCGCGGGCTATACCGAGACCATCCTGCGCCTGATCGGCGTCGTGCTCGGCGCGCTCGCCAAGGCCGACCCGGCGCGCGCCACGGCCGCGCCGTTCGGCACCATCAACGCATTGTCGATCGCCGGTCATCGCAGGGACAACAGCCGCTTTGTGATGTTCTCGTTCTTCGGCGGCGGCCTCGGCGGCAATCCGGCGACCGATGGCCTCAACCATGCCAACAATCCGATCTCCACGGCGACCATTCCTCCGGTCGAAATTCTTGAAGCGGCCTATCCTGTGATGTTCACGCAATGGGCGCTGCGCCCGGACTCCGCCGGCGCCGGCACCCATCGCGGCGGCGTCGGCGCGATCTACGAAGTCGAGCTGCTGGCCGATGCCGATGTGGCGCTGCTCGGCGAGCGCGGCAAGGCGGCGCCGTTCGGCGTTGCCGGTGGCGGCAGCGCCGCGCTCAATCGCTTCACCTGGCAGACGGATGATGGCGAGGCGAGCCCGCCGATGGTCTCCAAGATCACCGATCTGCATCTCAAGGCGGGCAAGCGCTTGCGGCTGGAGACGCCCGGAGGTGGCGGTTGGGGGCCGCCGGACATCCGGCCCGCATCGGCGGTCGCCCACGACGTCGCGCTCGGCTTCGTCTCGCCGGCGCAGGCGCGCGAGGTCTACAAGGTCGCGGTAGCAGCTGATGGCGTGGTCGATGAAGCTGCCACGCGCACGCTGCGCGCGGGAGGTGCGGCATGAGCAAGCTCGGCAGCATCGTCGGCGTCGATGTCGGCGGCACCTTCACCGATCTCTTTTATTTCGACGAGGCCAAGCGGACCTTCCGCACCAACAAGGTGCCGTCGAACCGCGGTGACGAGGCGACAGGCTTCCTCGAAGGCCTGCAAGGGTTCGGCGCGGTCTCGCATCTCACCTCGATCGTGCATGGCACCACCGTCGGGACCAATGCGCTGCTGGAGCGCAAGGGCGCGCGCATCGGCCTGATCACCACGCGTGGCTTCCGCGACGTGCTGGAGATGCGCCGGCGCGACCGCCGCAACACCTGGGGCCTGTGGGGCGATTTCGTCCCCGTGGTCGAGCGCGACATGCGCGTCGAGGTCGACGAGCGCGTGCTGTCCGACGGCTCCATTCGTACCGCCGTCGATGTCGCGCAAGTCGAGGCGACCGCACGCGCGCTGCTCGCAAGGGGGGCACAGGCGCTGGCCATCGTGTTCATCAACGCCTTCGCCAATCCCGAGAATGAGCGCCGCGCACTGGAGGCCGTGCAGGCGATCTGGCCGAACGACAATGTCGCCTGCTCGAGCCAGATCCTGCCTGAGATTCGCGAGTTCGAGCGGACATCGACGACCGCGCTCAACGCTTATCTGCAGCCGGTGGTCGGCTCGTATCTGCAGAAGCTGCAGAACGCGCTGGCGGGCGAGGCGTTCGATGGCCGTTTCCACATCGTGCAGTCCAATGGCGGCGTGATGTCGACGGATGCGGCGCGGCGCTTCCCGATCCGCACCGCGCTGTCGGGCCCGGCGGCCGGCGTGATCGCCGCGGCCGAGATCGCCAAGGCCGCCGGCTTCCCGAACGTCATCACCGGCGATCTCGGCGGCACCTCGTTCGACGTGTCGCTGGTGGTGGATGGCGCGACCTCGCTGGCGGCGCAGACCACGATCGATTTTGGCTTGGTCGTGCGCACGCCGATGATCGAGATCACCACGATCGGCGCCGGTGGCGGCTCGATCGCGCATGTGGATGCCGGCGGCCTGCTGCAGGTCGGCCCGGAGAGCGCGGGCTCGCGACCCGGCCCGGTGTGCTATGGCGGCGGCAATGAGCGGCCGACGCTGACCGATGCCAATGTCGTGCTCGGCCGCATCAATGCGGAGAGGCCGATCGGCGGCAAGCTGAAGGCGCTCGACGTCGAGGCGGCCAAGCGCGCCATCGCGCGCCATGTCGGCGAGCCCTTGGGTCTCGGCGTGATGGAAGCGGCGGAGGCGATCGTGCGCATCGCCGACAGCAAGATGGCGGGCGCGATCCGGCTGATGTCGATCGAGCGCGGCCATGATCCGGCGCGCTTCGCGGCGGTGCCGTTCGGCGGTGGCGGCGCGCTGCACGTCTCGGCGCTGATCAAGGATGTCGGGCTGAAGGCGGCGCTGGTGCCGCGCTATCCCGGCGTCACCTCGGCGCTCGGCTGCGTCATCGCCGACATCCGTCACGACCAAGTGCAGACGCTCAATCTGTTCGTCGACGGCCTCGACATCGCGGCGCTGACGGGCTGGATGCTGTCCGAAGCCGAGCATGCACAGGCCGTGGTGAAGGACGCGCGGCTCGCGGTCGAGCGCATCGACGTCATGTTCGAGCTCGACATGCATTATGTCGGCCAGACCCACACCATCCGCGCCACTCTGCCGGCCGATATCAGTGACGGTGCCATCGCGCTGACCGTCGACGATGTGCGCAAGGCGTTCGAGACCGCCTATCAGAAGAGCTTCAGCCGGCTGTTGCCGGGCGTGCCGATCAAGATCGTCAACCTGCGCACCGCGGCGATCGGCGTGCGACCGCGTTTCGATCTTTCGGCGCTCGCGCCGGATCACAGCGCCGATCTCGCCAAGGCTGATCGCGGCAGCCGCGAGGTCTGGTTCGACGGCAAATGGTGGAGCACGGCAATCTATGCGCGGCTCGATCTGCCGGTCGGCAGCGACATCGCTGGACCCGCGATCCTGGAGCAGCCGGATGCGACGACGGTGATCGCGCCCGGCTTCAAGGCGCGGGTGGATGCGTTCGGTAACGTCATCGTGGAGCTGATATGAGCGATCACCCCATCCCGGCGGCGCAGAGTGCGCTCTTGATCGTCGATCTGCAGAACGACTTCCTTGATCCGAAGGGCGCCTATGGCCGCGCCGGACAGACGGCGGCTGATATCGCTGCGCTGCCGCCACGGATCAAGCCGTTCGCCGATCTGATGCGGAGCAAAGGCGGCTTCATCATCTCGACGCAGTTCACCCTGGTGCCGGGCAAGGACGGCGAGCCCCTGATATCGCCGCATCTGAAGCAGCTGCGGCCGTTTCTCGCCAAGGGCGATTTCCTGCCGGGCGCCTGGGGCCATCAGCTGGTCGACACGCTGCAGCCGGCCGATCTCACGATCGAGAAGATCGCCTATTCGGCGTTCTATATGACGCGGCTGGAATGGGTGCTGCGCAAGTGCCGCATCGAAAAGCTCTACGTCGCCGGCATCGTCACCAATGGCGGCGTCGCCTCGACGGTGCGTGATGCGCATATCCGTGACTTCGAGACGGTGGTGCTGGACGACGGCTGCGCGGCGTTCACCGCGGAGACGCACGCCACCGCGATTGCGGCGCTGAAGCCGGTGTGCCGTGTGGTGTCGATCGCGGAAGCGATGACGGAGCTGGCGGCCTCATGAGGGCGCGCGCAGTCCTTTGGCGCCTCATGGTTCTCAAGGCGATGCGAGAGCATCGCCGGAACGCGCCGCGCGCGGCGCTCCTCGCCATGAGGGGAGAGAGCTGGGCCACAACAAAGATCCTCGTCCTGAGGAGCTCGCCGCAGGCGAGCGTCTCGAAGGACGGCGCGCGGGCGCGGTGAGAGTTGGTCATGAGCACCATCGAAGTCGTCGAAAGCATTCCGGAGGTTCAGGTCGACTGCCTGATCATCGGCGCGGGCGCGGCCGGCCTCGTCGCGGCGCTGTCGGCGGTCGAGAGCGGGGAGAGCGTGCTGGTGCTGGAGCGCGACAGCGTTCCGCAGGGCTCGACGGCGCTGTCCGCGGGACTGATCCCGGCGGCCGGCACGCGCTGGCAGGCCGCGCTGGGGATCGACGACAGCCCTGCATTGTTCACCGCCGACATCCTCCGTAAGGCGCATGATGAGCCGGACCCTGCGCTGGTGAAGCTGGTCACCACCACGATCGGACCGACGCTGGAATGGCTCGCCGACGGCCATCAATTGCCGTTCTCGCTGGTCGACAATTTCACCTATCCCGGACATTCCGCGTTGCGCATGCACGGCCTGCCGAGCCGCGCGGGACGCGAACTCATCGACAGGCTGCGCACGGCCGCCGAAGCGGCCGGCATCGATATTCTCTGCGAGGCGCATGCGACGACGCTGCTGGTTGATCCCACGCAACGGATCATCGGCGTGCGTTGCACGCGGCCCGACGGTACAACGGACGAGATCGGTTGCCGCCGCCTGATCCTCGCCTGCAGCGGCTATGGCGGCAATCCGGCGCTGGTCGCGCGGCACATCCCGGAGATGGCTTCGGCCGCCTATTTCGGTCATGTCGGCAACCAGGGCGATGCGCTGGTGTGGGGCGGGCAGCTCGGCGCGGCGACGCGCGATCTCGGCGGCCATCAGGGCCACGGCTCCGTGGCGCATCCCGCGGGTATCCTCATCAGCTGGGCGACCATCACCGAAGGCGGCTTCCAGGTGAATGCGAGGGGAGAGCGCTTCTCCAACGAGGCCTCCGGCTATTCCGAGCAGGCGTCGAATGTTCTGGCGCAGCCTGACGGCGTCGCCTGGACCATCTTCGATGCGCGCATCGCCGGCATCGCCGCGCAGTTCGAGGATTTTCGCAACGCGCTCGCGCATGGTGCGGTGCTGGAGGCGGCGGACATCGCTGATCTCGCGGTCGCCATGCGCGTGCCGGCCGAGGCGCTCGCCGCGACCTGCGACGAGGTCGCCGCGGCCAAGTCGCAGGCGCGGGCCGATCGCTTCGGCCGCAGCTTCGCCGGCGTCCCGCAGCTCGCGCCGCCCTATCGCGCGGTGAAAGTCACCGGCGCGCTGTTCCATACCCAAGGCGGCCTCGTCATCGACGATCGTGCGCGCGTCGTGCGCAGGGACGGCGGCGTCATCGACAACCTGTTTGCCGCCGGCGGCGCCGCCTGTGGCGTCTCCGGCGCCGACGCCTCGGGCTATCTCTCCGGCAACGGCCTGCTCACCGCTGTCGCGCTTGGCCGCGTCGCCGGGCTGGCGCGCTGAGCTCAGTCACCGTCGCGCGGCCTGCCAGCGCAGCAGCCGGCTCTCCGCGGCGCCCATCGCGAGCGCGGTGATATAGCCGATGATACCGAGCAGCATCACGCCGGCGAACAAATCGGCCGAGCGGAAGGCGCGCGCCGAGAGCAGCACCCATTGGCCGAGGCCGTCGAGGCCGGCGAGCATCTCGCAGACGACGGCGAGGATCAGCGCGACGGTCAGGCTGAGCCGCATGCCGGCGAGAATGTCGGGGGCCGCCGACGGCAGCGCGATCTTGAGGATCACCGCGAGCCGCGACATGTGCAGTACCCGCGCGACCTCATAGAGCCGCGGCTCGACCGCGGCGAAGCCGTGGATGGTTCCGAGCAGCATCGGCCACAGCGAGCCGAACGCGATCACGAACAGCGCCATGCTCTGGTTCAGGCCGAACGCCGCGATCGCGACCGGAATGATCGCCGACACCGGCAGCGGCCGCAGCAGCTCGAGCGTCGGCGCGACATAGATGCGCATCGCCTTCGATGAGCCGATCATCGCGCCGAGCGCGATGCCGGCGATCGACGCGAGCAGCCAGCCATAGGCCATGTGTGTCAGCGTGCCCGTGAGCTTGGTCAGGAGATCGCCGTTCGTGAAGCCGCGCAGCAGCGACGCCGAGGCGCGGTCGGGACCGGGCAGGAACACCGGCGAGATCAGGCGTTGATCGGCCGCGAGCTGCCACAGCGCGATGACGCTGGCGGCGACCACGAAGCTGGCGCAACGCCAGGCAATCACGGACCATCTCATGCGTTGTCATCCGTCAATGCGGCGCGGCCGAAGAGAGTCTGCTGCGCAGCCGTCAAAGCGGCATTGAGCGCGAATCCGGTGACGCCGATCCACACCAGATAGGCCAGCATCAGGTCCGGCCGCAGCGCCTGCTGCGCCGTCATGATGCCGGCGCCGAGGCCGAGCGGGTTGATCGCGATCTCCACCGTGACCGCGACGATCAGCGCGATGCCGGCGGCGAGCCGAAACGCCAGGACGATTCGGGGCAGGGCGGCGGGAAGCACGATTTTCCTGATGCGATCGAGCTGCGTCAGCCGCAGCACGCGCGCCACCTCGATCAGCCGCGGCTCGATGCTGCCGACCGCGGCACGCGTCACGATCAGCACCGGCCAGACGCAGGCAAAAGCCACGATCGCGATCTCCATGCGATAGCCGAAGCCGAGCGCGATCAGGGCGATCGGCAGCAGCGCCACCGACGGGATCGGCCGGATGGCTTCGATCGTCACTTCCATCAGCCGGCTGAGAACGTGCGAGAGCCCCAGCACGACGCCCAGCACAAGGCCGATGGCGCCCCCGATCGCGAGACCGGCGAAGGCCGAGGCCAGCGTGTCACGCGTCGCCGCGAGCAGCGAGCCGTCGGCCAGCGCGCCCGCCAGCGCGAGCGCGATCGCGCTCGGTGGCGCCAGCGAGTCGCTTTGCACGGCGGCGAGCCGCATCCAGGCCTCGAAGACCAGCAGCGCCGCGATCGGCAACAGCAGGGGCTTGATGCGCTCCCGCATGCTCATTCGCTCGCCTTGATGAAGTCGAACAGCGCACGCCGCAGCCGCAGGAATTCCGGATGCTCCCGCGTCGCCAATTGATCGCGCGGCCGCGGCAGGTCGATTGTCAGCTCCAGGCCGACGCGGCCAGGATGCGGCAACAGCCCCACGACCCGGTCGCCGAGATAGATCGCCTCTTCGAGATCATGCGTCACGAAGACGACCGTGGCGCCGGTCGACGCGACCAGCGCCAGCAGTTCGTCCTGCAGTCCTTGCCGTGTCATCGCATCCAGCGCGCCGAACGGCTCGTCCATCAGCAGCGCCTTGGGGTCTTGCGCGAGGCAGCGCGCGATCTGCAGCCGCTGCTGCATGCCGCCGGACATCTCCGTCGGATACTTCGCCGCATGGCCGGCGAGCCCCACCTTGGCCAGCAGCTCGGCGATGCGCGCCGCGCGCTGCGCCGAGGGCATGCCGATCGTCTCCAGCGCCAGCGAGACGTTGCCGGCCGCCGTGCGCCACGGCAGCAGCGCCTTGCCGTAATCCTGGAACACGACGGCGATCTCGCGCCGGGGGAGCGCGCATGACCTCGCCCTCGAAGCGCACTGCGCCGCCGGTCGGCTGATAGAGGCCGGCGGCGAGCCGCAGGGCCGTCGTCTTGCCGCAGCCGGAAGCGCCGACCACGCACAGGATCTCGCCGGCCGTGACCTCCAGGCTGATGGTGTCGATGATCGCCTTGCCGCCGAGCACCAGCGCGACCTTGTCGAACGTGATCTGCGCGCGCGCAGGCGCGGGAGACGATTGCACCAAGGCGAGGGCAGGCTCTGCCATCTCAGGCTCCCTTCGGTTGATGGGGCGAGCGCATGGGAGGACGGCAACCTGTGGCCGACACGCCCCGCGCCGTCATGGCCGGGCTTCGTCCCGGCCATCCACGTCTTTCGAAGTCCTGGGTCGGCGTGGATGTCCGGGATGGAGCCCGGGCATGACGAGCAACCAATTGGCAGATGTCCCAGCGTTGCCGGCCTTTTGTCATCATATGCCAGTTCTCTGCTGCGGTTCTGGATAGACGATGGCGACAGTGGAGCGCAGATGGGCCTCGAGCCGCGCTTGCGCGGCGGGGGCATCGCGTGCGAGGACGAGGTCGGCCAGCGCCTCGTGCTCCCGGATGAAGCCGCGGCCATCGTCGAAGCTGCGCATCATGACGCGACGATAGCGGTAGGCCTGGTCGTAGAGATCGGAATGGGCCGCGAGCAGACGGCGCGAGCCGCAGGCGGACAGCAGCGCGGTGTGAAAGGCCTTATGTAACCGGTCGAACTCCGGCGTACCTTCGCTGAACTCGCTTTGCATGCGCTGGATGTAGCGGCGCATCTGATGTAGTGCGGCGACGATGCTGGCCTCCCACGGGTCGCCGCCATTCAGCATCGCCAGCCGCAGCGCCTCCTTCTCGACCACCGTGCGCATCCGTGTGATGTCGACGAGATCATCACGGCTGACCTCGGCGACGCGAAAGCCGCGCTGCCCGATGCCGACGATCAGGCCGCGCGACACCAGCCGCGACAGTCCCTCGCGCAGCGGCGTCGGCCCGATCTCGTAGCGCTTGGCGAGTTCGACGATGCCGAGCCGCGAGCCCGGTGCGAGCAGTCCGGCGACGATATCGCGCTCGATCAGCGCGGCGGCGCGCTCGCTGAGCGTGTCGCCGCTCGCCGACTCGGTCTGCGGGATCGGAAGCGAGGCCGTCATCAGTCGAGGATCAGCTTCTTGAGGTCGAGCTTGCTCTGCAGCATCTTCTGCGCGGACATCACGTCGATCCACCAAGCGAGTTGCTCGGGCTTCAGCACCGGCTCGGACTGATTGGGCGTCGTCAGCTTGACCAGATCGAGCGGCTGCTTGGTGAACTTGGCGATTGCGGCCGAGGCTTTATCACGATCATTGTTGACGATCGGGGCCGCCTCGGCGATGGCCGCGCGGAATTTCTTCACCGTCTCCGGGTTCTTCTCGGCCCATTCGCGCGACGCTGCGTAGAAGATGATCGGCTCGGTGCGGGCAAGCTCGGCCGCGTAACGCGTGCCGACGGTGCCGAGATTGGCGTTGCTCATGCGCATCACGAACGGTTCGGCGGTCAGCACGGCGTCGACACCGCCCGACTTGATTGTGTCGGCCATGGTCGGGAATGTGACCTCGACGAAGTTGACGCTCTTGGGGTCGACGCCTTTCTCCACCAGCCATTTCACGAACAGCACGTGCAGGAAGGCGCCGATGCCGGGCGCGCCGACTTTCCTGCCCTTGAAGTCCTGCGGGCTGTTGATGGTGATGCCGTTGCGCACGAAGGCGGCGATGGCGTCGTTGGAGGTCTTGTTCATGATCGACGCGCCGGACACCGCGACGAGGTCGAGCCCGCCATCGGCGGCCTGCAGGAAGACCGTGGAGGTCGGCCCGCCGATCTGGATCGAGTTGGACAGGATGGCAGCGGGGATGTTCGAATTGATCCCGATCAGCACCATCTCGGCGTCGAGCCCATGCTTCTTGAAGATGCCCTCGTCGACCGCGATCATCGCCGATGCGCAGTCCGAAGTGGCCGTGCAGCCGATCTGGATCTTCTCGGCAAGTGCCGCTGATGTCAGTGCGAACGCGGTCAGCACCGAGCCGACAACAGCACCCGTGAGCCGATGACGCATTGTTGACTCCTCCCCGGGCGTCCATTCGAACGCCTCTTGTTTATCGATATTTTCTATGTTTGTATATTTTTAGATAGAACACAAGGGGAGGCCGGCGTGAAACTTGCGACATTTCGAACCGAGGGCGGGGAGCGGATCGGCGTGGTCCATGCCGGCGATACCAAGCTCTTTGATCTCGCCGCGGCCGCCGGGCGGACCGGAACGGCCAATCCGGCCTTCGCTTCGATGCTGTCGCTGATCGATGCCGGTGAGGGCGGGCTCGATGCCGCACGCGCGCTGGTCGAGCGGTATGGCAATGATGAGGGCCTGTCGCGCGACGTCGCCAGCACCGAGCTTCTCGCGCCGGTGTCGGAGCCGCGGCAGATGCGCGACGGCATGTCGTTCCCGCTGCACATCCTGCAGGCGCCGCGCGGCCAGTTGAAGCTTGCGGCGCGCCAGCGCGGCGATGCGGACGAACTCGCGCGCATCGATGCGGAGCCGCTGGGAGAGTTGCCGGACGTCTATCGAAAGGTGCCGATCTTCTACATCACCAACCGCTTCAGCGTGCGCGGACCCAATACGACCGTGAAATGGCCGCGCTACAGCAAGGTGATGGACTATGAGCTGGAGTTCGGCATCATCACCAAGGGGCGGGGCAAGGACATTCCGGCGGCGAAGGCGCGCGACCACATCTTCGGCTTCACGATCTTCAACGATTTCTCCGCACGCGACACCCAGCGGGTCGAGATGGAGGGGCGGCTCGGCCCTTCCAAGGGCAAAAGCTTCGATGGTGGCAACGTCATGGGACCGTGGATCGTGACGCCGGACGAGATCGGCGATCCCTACCGCCTCAAGATGGAGGCGCGCGTCAATGGCGAGGTGCGCTCGCGCGGCGTCAGCGAGGGCATGCTGTTCTCGTTCGAGGAGCTGATCGCCTATATCAGCAAGGACGAGACGTTGATGCCGGGCGAGTTCATCGGTTCGGGCACCGTCGGCAATGGTTGTGGCCTCGAGCTCGGCTGGTATCTCGAGCATGGCGACGAGATCGAGCTCGAGGTCGAGAAAATAGGTGTGCTGAAGAACAGGGTCGAGCGGCAGGACGTCTGACCCTGCTATCACGACGCCGTCGAGCCGATCACGACAACAACAACGGGAGAGGACCGCCCATGGCCCGCAAGCTGATCGACATTTCCGTGCCCTTGCAGAACGACGTGCCGGCCGACCCGCCGGGCAACCATCCGACCATCACCTATATCGACCACCAGCAGGGACTGCCGCGCATGCTGCAATTCTTCGACGGGTTGAAGGCCGAGGATCTGCCGGACGGGCAGGGATGGGCGGTCGAGCAGGTCAACCTCTCGACCCATAACGGCACGCATCTCGATGCCCCCTGGCACTTTCATCCGACGATGAATCGCGGCGAGCGCGCCTGGACCATCGACGAGGTGCCGCTGGAATGGTGCCTGCAGCCCGGCGTGAAGCTCGACTTCCGGCACTTCCCCGACGGCTATGTGGTGACCGCGAAGGATGTCGAGGAGGAGTTGAAGCGGATTGGGCACACGCTGTCGCCGCTCGAAATCGTCGTCGTCAACACCGCCGCCGGTGCCCGCTTCGGCCAGGCCAATTACGTCAATTCAGGCTGCGGCATGGGCTATGAGGCGACGATGTATCTGCTCGAGCGCGGCGTCCGCCTCACCGGCACCGACGGCTGGAGCTGGGATGCGCCGTTCGTGTTCACTGCCAAGACCTATGCCGAGACCCATGACGCCAGCATCATCTGGGAAGGCCACAAAGCCGGCCGCCACATCGGCTATTGCCACCTGGAGAAGCTGCATAATCTGGAGCAGCTGCCATCGACCGGCTTCACCGTGTCGTGCTTCCCGGTGAAGATCGAGCGGGCGTCGGCCGGCTGGACGCGGGCGGTGGCGATCATCGATGCGTGAGCAGGCGACCTGAGTGACGCGGACCGCCAGCGTGTTTGATGAGGAGCGCATTGCGAGCGCTTCTCCGCTTGCGCCCCGGCGATCGTATTTGACCGTCCGAGCTTTCGCTCCTCTGTCTCAACGTCGTCATGGCCGGGACAAGCCCGGGCATGACAGAGAAACAGACTGGCAGGGTTGCTCATCGCGGCCGCGTGAACACGCAAAGAGAGACCGAACAGCTAAAATGCTGACTGAAATTTGAGTCGTTCGGAACGTCCTAACAACCGCACGCCAGCATCACCTCGTTCCGCCGCAGCATCGGCAACGTCCAGGGCGGGTTGTAGAACGCGAGCAGTGGCGATCCGGTGACGGTCAGGCCCTTGCGCTGCGCATAGCCGCGCAGCTCGCGGGTCTTCTCGGCGATGATGCCGTCGGAGTAGGAGCCCGAGAATGTGATCGCGACCATGCGCTGTGCCGGCAGCGAGCTCAGCTTGATGCGCGTGTCGGCCGGCGGCGGCAGGGTGTCGAGCGACCAGCTCGACGGCATCACGAAGCTGACCTTCCAGCGATCGCTGCCGGTCTCGTCCCCCGGTGCCGGCGACGCCGCAGCCTGTTGCTGCACCGGCGCGGTCATTGCGATCTTCATCTTGCCCTGATTGGCACCGAAGATGTAGCCGCCGATGATGCGAAAGCCCTCCTCGATGGCCGGCTTGCGTGCGCCCTGCACCTCGGCCTCCGCAATGATCATCGGCGCATAAGCGCGGATCTCGAACTCGCCGTCGCGGCTGACGGTGTCGTATTTGGGATGTTCGACTTGGCTCATCAGCGGCCCCGCGGCAATGGCGGCGCCGGCGATCACGAGCACGGCAAGGCCGGCCAGCCAGATCAGCATGCGGCGTCTCCTTGGTGGTGTCGGCTCGGTCATGGCGTTGCGCCGTTCGGTTGGGTGTCAACGAGGAAACGAGGCGGGAGGTCCCGCGGATCAGGTGGTGAGTGCGTCGCCCGCTTCCGCCCTTCGAGACGCCCGTCTGCGGCGGGCTCCTCAGCATGAGGTCCGATTCTGTTGCGGCGGGTCGAACGTGATTGCTCCACGCTGCTCCTCATGGTGAGGAGCGCCGCGCAGCTGGTCAAGCTCATCGAGCGGTCGATACGGCCGCGCGTCTCGAACCATGAGGCCAGGGTGTCGCGGCAAAGGCTGCAATTCGCGCGCAACATATCTATGGGCTCCGTGTTCGCTTGCTGCTTGCGGTGACCGACCCGACGGGCGACTCAGTCGAGCCGCGAAGACCAACTGCACCGCCGAGCCGCCGTCGCAGGCTCTTGGAAGCGCGCATCAGTGAATGCGCCGAAAGCGATAATTCCGCAGCGCGCTCAGCACGATCACCCCTGTCCAGATGCCAGCGCGAAAATTTCGCGATTTCGTATTTACAGAAATGATGCTCTGCTTCCTCCATCCCGCCTCATGCAGAGGGACGTGCGCGTCGTCACGATACGGAGCGGCGGGGAGCGGTGGCCGCGGGTCTGTCAGGCGCTGTTGCGCAAGACGACTGGCAATTCGCGGACGGTCAAGCCGTGTGGTCCTGGCGCCCCGATGCTGGCGCCAAGCCTGAGGGACATGACGTGTCGCTCAGGTGACGGGGGCAAGAAAGCCGGTCCCCGGGGAGAGCTCGGAGCAGCCGTGAAGACCATCGCGCAGGGAAGGCCGGGTCTGTCCGGCTGAACCTGTGGTACCTGCCGCCTGCATTTTTTTCCGCAGGCGGGCCACGGGCCTCAGTCGAGGTCCGGTCTTCCCTGCGCCCTCGCGCCGCGAGCCGAGGGGGGGCGATCATCGCTTCGGGCGCATGCTGCGCCGCGAGAGCGACGGCGCGTGCGCGATCGGTGGTGCTGGCATAATGGATATGCTTAGCAGTCGAGAGCGCCGAACGCGGCGCTGACGACAAACAGGCCGCCGATGCAACGGCTGACTCAGGAGGAACCCCCATGACTGACACCTCACGCCGCCATCTTCTCGTCGGCGCCGGCAGCGCGGTTGCTGCGGCTGCGCTGATGGCGGACACGCGTCCTGCCGCCGCACAGGCCGGGCCGAAGCCGATCTTCACGGTGCCGGCCGTGACCATTCCGATTGTCGGCGGGCAAAGCGTGTTCCCGGTCCGCCGCATCTACTGCATCGGCCGCAACTATGCGGCGCATGCGATCGAGCGCGGCTCCGACCCCAGCCGCGAGCCGCCGTTCTTCTTCCAGAAGCCGACCGATGCGATCCAGAATGTCGCGATCGGCGAGGTTGCCGATCATCCCTATCCGTCGCTGACCAGGAACTATCACCACGAGGTCGAACTGGTCGCGGCGCTGAAATCGGGCGGCACCAACATCCCGGTCGAGTCTGCACTCGACCACGTCTATGGCTACGCGCTCGGCCTCGACATGACCCGGCGCGACCTGCAGAACGGCATGGCCGCGGAGAAGAAGCCGTGGGAGATCGGCAAGAGTTTCGACCATGCCGCCGTGATCGGTCCGATCCATCCGGTAACCAAGGTCGGTCATTTTACCAAGGGCGCGATCTCGCTCGCGGTCAACGGCACCGTCCGGCAGAACTCCGATCTTACCAAGATGATCTGGAGCGTCGCCGAGCAGATCGCGAAACTCTCCGAGGCGTTCGAGCTCAAGGCGGGCGACATCATCTATTCCGGCACGCCGGAGAATGTCGGCCCGGTCGTCAAGGGCGACGTGCTCTTTTGCAAGCTGGAGGGCTTGCCCGACATGTCGATCAAGATCGTCTGAGGGCGGGGCGCCAAAGGCGGGGCGATGTGGATGCACTCCGCCACCGTTCGATACGAGCCTCATGGTTCTCACGGCGATGCGAAAGCATCGCCTGAACGCACCGCAAGCGGCGCTCCTCACCATGAGGAGAGAAAGATTCGCAGCACATTCCGCCTTCATCCTGAGGAGCGCGCCGAAGGCGCGCGTCTCGAAGGATGGCCAGAGGTTCCGGCGCGGCAGCATGCGAGCGCTTCGAGGCTACCTGAGAGGGCGGCAGGCACGATCATCCCGCCGGATGGTGCGCCTGCCGCCGTGGCACTCGCGGTGCCGTGCCCCTCATCGCCTGTTGCGTGCCGGCCATCGTTGTTCCCGCGCAAACAGCCGCTGCCACATGTTCGCAAAGTTGTGGCCCGACAAAGAGCCTTCGGACACCGCCGCCTATCGTCGCCTGCAACAGGCAAGCGAACGAGGGCAGACGTGGCCATCACCATCGAGATCGATCACGCCAGGGCGCGCCGCGCCGCGCAGGGGCAGATCCAAGGCCAGGTTCGGGACCAAGTCCAGGGCAGGGCCAAGGCGCAGGCGCGTATTCCCCAGCGATCGCCGCGCATGGCGGGCGGTCCCGTGGTTCCGCAGGGCGTCAAGGGACCGATCCGCCGCCTGAAATGGCTGATCCTCGCGCTCACGCTCGGGGTTTACTACGTCACGCCGTTCCTGCGCTGGAACCGTGGGCCGAATGCGCCGGATCAGGCCGTGCTGCTCGACTTCGCGCATGGCCGGCTCTATCTCGGCCCCGCCGAGATCTGGCCGCAGGATCTCTATCTCATCACGGCGGCGATGCTGCTGGCGACGTTGATCCTCGTCCTGGTGAATGCGCTGGCCGGCCGCCTGTGGTGCGGCTTCGCCTGCCCGCAGACGGTGTGGACCGATCTGTTCCTGCTGGTCGAGCGGCTGGTCGAAGGCGATCGCCGGCAGCGGCTGAAGAATATCGGCGCGCCGTTCAGCGCGAAGCGGGTCGTGCAGATCGCCACCAAGCACGCCTTGTGGATCGCGATCGCGCTCGGCACCGGCGGCACCTTGATCTTCTACTTCACCGACGCGCCGGAGCTGGTGCGCGATGTCATCCATGGCGAGATGTCGCCGACCGCGCTGACCTGGACGCTGGTGTTCGCCGGCACGACCTATGGCCTGGCCGGCTTTGCGCGCGAGCAGGTCTGCACCTTCATGTGCCCGTGGCCGCGCCTGCAGGGCGCGATCTGGGATCCCGAAGCCTTCACCGTGAATTACCGCGACTATCGCGGCGAGACCCGGATGTCGGTGAAGAAGGCCGCCGAGGCCCGCTCGCAGGGGCTGCCGGCCGGCGACTGCGTCGATTGCGGCGCCTGCGTCGCGGTCTGCCCGATCGGCATCGACATTCGCCAGGGGCCGAATTTCGCCTGCATCAATTGCGGCCTCTGCGTCGATGCCTGCGATGGCGTGATGGCAAGGCTCGACCGTCCGCGCGGCCTGATCGACTACGAAAGCTGGGACAATATCGAGCGCGGCCGCGCGGGCCAGCCGCGTGTGTCGCGGCTGCTGCGGCCGAAGACGGTCGGGCTCGCGCTCGCCTGCGTCGCGCTGGCCGGCATCATCGCGGTGTCGTTCGTGACCAAGACCACCGCCGTGCTCTCGGTGCAGCACGATCGCGATCCGATGTCGGTGCGGCTGTCGGATGGGTCGGTGCGCAACGCCTACACGGTCAAGCTGCTCAACAAGTCGGTGGCCGTGCAGAGTTTCACGCTCGGCATCAGCGGTGTCGATGCGACGCTCGCGATTGTCGGACACGCGACGGCGGATGCGATCACGGTCGAGCCTGACGGCTCCGAGACCCTGCGCGTGACGCTGACCATGCCCGAGCCGCGCGAGGTCGACGTCACCTTCGAGGCGGTCGATGCCAACGGGCAGGTCGTGCTGACCGCGCACGACCGCTTCATCGACCGGTAGAGGAGGGACTAGAGATAGGCCTTCGGCAGCAGCATGTGGATGCCCTTGTTGCCGTCGACCAGTTGGGTCACGCGCAGATTGCCGGCCAGCGAGCACAGCATATAGGCCTGATTGCGCGACAGGTTGGTGCGGGCGCAGACATGCTTGACCATCTCGCGCACCGCCTGCTTGGCGGCGTCGTCGAGATCCTCGTCGAGGCCGATCGACATTAGGTGCGTCGCGTTCTCGGCGAAGGGCCAGGTGATGTCCATGTCCTTGCGCACGGTGAGCCGGAAGGTGCCGGTGACGCCGGTCTCGAGCGCGGTGATGCAGACCTCGCCGTCGCCCTGCACGCCATGGCCGTCGCCGGCGAAGAACAATGCGCCCTCGTTGAACACCGGCAGATACAGCGTCGTGCCTGGCCGCAGCTCCTTGTTGTCCATGTTGCCGCCGAAGCTGCGCGGCACCGGCGAGCCGCATCGCCCCCAGGCCGACGGCGGCGCGGTCGCGATGATGCCGAAGAACGGATCGAGCGCGATCTCGGTGCCCCAGGGCATGATGCAGACCTGGCGCGCGTGATCGACCTTCGGGTGGATCGTCTCGTAGTCGGTGAACTCGTCGGGCAGGGTGCCGAGCAAAGGCAGAATCGAGACGAAGCCCCAGTCCTGGCTGACCTTGACGTCGAGGATGTCGACCTGGAGCGTATCACCGGGCTGCGCACCCTTCACATGGACGGGGCCGGTGATGAAATGCGGGCCCGGCCCCTGGATCAGGGTGTCGAGCGCGGTGAGATAGGCGGGGGGAACGATGCTGCGGTCCTCGGGAAGGGTCTCCTTGCCACCGGCCGGAAAGGAGTGCAGCGTCACGGTGTCGCCGGAGGCGATTTCGAGCACCGGTGGCGTCGTGCTGTCGAAATAGCCCCACACCATGCTCTCATGCGTGGCGGGAATTTCGTGGCGTCTGGACATGGGCTGCCTCCGTGGGGCGCGGGTCTGCGCTGCGATTTCAAGGCAGGATGTCGCGGCCGGCAATGCCAAAAACTGTTCAGCCTTGCTCAGCGTCCCGGCAGATCAGCTCGGTTCCCTTCGCTCGTGTCAATTTTGCCAATGGTCATGGAGCCGCTGTCGGGGCGCGACGAGCTCATGCTGTCCCGCCTCGTCGCCGTCGCGACGCGCGGACACGTCGGGCGGTCGCGAGGCGGATGCGCGGGGCGCCTATCAAGCTCATGGAATCCATGCGAGAATGCCGCCAACGGCAGCGCAGGGGGGCCTGAGCATGCGACGTTGTCAGCACACCGCGCACGAGATTCTGGTTCTGCTGGGCGAGGCGGAGTCGGGCGTGCCGATTGCCGAAATTTGCAGCACGGCGGGCGTCTCGCTGCGCACCTTCTATCGCTGGCGCCAGCGCTATGGCCGCCTCAGCAGTCCTGCCCTGCGTCGTTTGAAGGAGCTGGAGATCGAGAACCAGCGACTGCGCGCGCTGGTGACCAAGCTCGTCGACGCCCGGCCGACCTCGGCACGCGCCGACAACCCTGCCCCGCGGCCGCTGCGCCAGGATTGCGGCAGTACGCCTCACGGCGTGGCCGGTGCGCCGGGACAGGCGCGCGGCGCCGTCATTGGCCGCTATGCCTCGGTGCGCTACGGGCGCTGATCTTTCGTGGCTCTACTGCTGGGATTATCGGCCGGATCGCTCCGGCCGATGAGATTGTGAGGTCGATCAGCTCACGTGGCGAGCTGATTGCCGATCGGCAGCGCGCGCAGACGCTTGCCGGTGGCGGCAAAGATCGCGTTGGCGAGCGCCGGCGCGAACGGCGGCACGCCCGGCTCGCCGACGCCGCTCGGCGGCGTGTCGGCATCGGCGGGCACGATGTGCACGTTGGTGACCACCGGCGCCTCGTCGATCCGGACCACCGGATGGTCGTCGAAATTGCGCTGCTGCACCCGGCCGTTCTTGAAGCTGACCTCGCCATATTTGGCGAGGCTGAGCCCCATGATTGCCGCCCCCTCGAGCTGCGACTGGATGCGCTCGGGATTGACGAAGGTACCGCAGTCGATGGCGCTGTCGACCTGGTGCACCGTCAGCTTGCCCTTATCGTCGACCGACACCTCCACGATGGTGGCGATGTAGCTGACGAAGCTGCGATGCGCGGCGATGCCGAGGCCATGGCCCTTGGGAAGCGAGCGGCCCCAATTGCCCTTCTCGGCGACGAACTCGACGACGCGGCGCAGCCGCCCGGTATCGATCGGATAGCTCTCATAGGGCTCGCCGTAATTCCAGAGATCCTTCACCGAGGCGAGTTTGACGACCCGCGGCGTGCCGATCAGCTCCAGCAGCATGTCCTTCTGGTCGCGGCCGGTGGCGTGCGCGAGCTCGCCGACCATCGACTGCACGGCGAAGGCCCGCGGGATGTTCGAGACCGAGCGGAACCAGCCGATGCGGGTCATCGCCTTGGCGGCCGGGTTCTCGCATTGAATGTTGGCGATCTCGAACGGCATGTCGACAAGGCCCATGCCGAGCTCGAACGGCGCGGCGTGGTCGGCCCCGGCGGCGAAGGTCGACAGGATCGTCGGCGCGACGCTGCGATGACGCCAGGCGACGACCTTGCCGCTCTTGTCGAGCCCGGCCTCGATCCGCTCGACCGAGACCGTGTGCAGGAAGTCGTGCTGGATGTCGTCGTCACGCGTCCACTGCACCTTGACCGGCACGCCCAAAGTCTTGGAGAGCAGGGCCGCTTCGAGCGCGAAGTCGCATTTCGATTTGCGCCCGAACCCGCCGCCGAGCAAGGTGACGTTGACGGTCACGTTCTCCGGCGGAATCTGCAGCGTCTTGGCGACGTCCTCGCGGGTGCCGCCGGGGCTCTGCACTGGCGCCCAGATCTCGGCCTTGTCGCCCTTGACGTCGGCCACCGCCACCGGTGGCTCCATGCTGGCATGGGCGAAGTGCGGCAGGTAGTACTCGCCGGTGATGACTTTGTCGGCCGACTTCAGCGCGGCCTCGACATCACCCTCCTGGCGCACGACGAGACCCGGCTGGCGCGCGGCGGATTCAAGCTCGGCGCGATAGGCGACTGAATCGTAGGCCGCATTGGGGCCGTCGTCCCACTCCACTTTGAGCGCGTCGCGGCCCTTGATCGCAGCCCCGGTGTTGCGCGCGATCACAGCGACGCCGCCGAGCGGCTGGAACTTCGACGGCCACGGCCAGCCCTTGACCTCGAGGACCTGTTCGACGCCAGGGACCTTCAAGGCATCGGCCGAGTCGAACGACTTCACCTTGCCGCCGGTCACCGGCGGCCGGGCGATGACGGCGTATTTCATGCCAGGCAGGCGGACATCGGCGCCGTAACGCGCCTTGCCGACGGTGATGTCGTGCAGATCGACGATGCTGACCTGACCCTTGCCGAGATAGCGAAAGTCCTTCGGCGACTTCAGCTGCACGCTGTCGACGGCGGGGACCGGCTGATTGGCCGCGTCGGCTGCAAGTTCTCCGAAGCCGAGGCGCTTGCCGCTGCCGCTGTGCACGACCTCGTGGTTGACGGCCTTCACCTCGCTTGCGGGCACGCCGAGCCGCTTGGCGGCGGCGGCTTCGAGCATCGCGCGCGCCATGGCGCCGATCTGGCGCATCGGTAGCAGGTAATGCCGCGTGCTGCGCGAGCCGTCGGTGTCCTGGTTGCCGAACTTCACTTCGTCGCCGGGCGCCTGCACGACGCGCACTTTCGTCCAGTCGGCCTCCATTTCCTCCGCCACGATCAGCGGCAGGCTGGTGCGCACGCCGGTGCCCATCTCGGAGCGATGTGCGAGGATGGAGACGATGCCGTCAGGCGCGATCGACACGAAGATCTTGGGATCGACCACCGTGCCATGCGGCATCTTGCCGGCGCCGGTCTCATAGGCGGCGAAGGCCGGCCGCGACAGCAGGGGGGCGGCGAGCACGAAGCCGCCGGCCAGGCCCAGCGTCTGCAGGATGGCGCGGCGGGAAACGTTCTCGACCTTCAGATGCCGCTCGAAGCCGCGGCGCGAGGCGGATGTTGCGCTGTCGGGATTTGCGATGATGGTCATGATCACACTCCCGTCGAGGCAAGATGAACCGCGTTTTCGATGCGCTGATAGCAGCCGCAGCGACAGATGTTGCCGGACATCGCGTCCCTGATCTGGTCATGCGACGGCTTCGGATTCTGGTTGAGCAGCGCGGCCGCCTGCATGATCTGCCCGGCCTGGCAGAAGCCGCATTGCGGCACGTTGACCTGTCGCCACGCCTTCTGCACCGGATGGTCGCCGGTCGGATGCAGGCCTTCGATGGTCGTGACCTCGCGCCCCGCCACGTCCGAAATCGCAGTGATGCAGGCGCGCGCAGCTTCCTTGTCGACCATCACGGTGCAGGCACCGCACAGCGCCTGGCCGCAGCCATATTTGCTGCCGGTCAGGCCCAGCTCATCGCGCAGATACCACAGCAGCGGCAGGCTCGGATCGCCATCCCAGCTCTGCTCCTGCCCATTGATTTTCACCTTGATCATGTTCGCCCTCGCTCTGTCGGACCAATGGTCGTCAGTTCTGATCTCTGGTGGACGCGCGCGGGACCACATGTCCCTGCTGCGCGCGCCGGTTTGATTGAGAATTGTCGGAGAACGACTCATGATAGCAGACCGGGATGGGCGTCGGTCTACACAGGCGCGTGTGTTATCAGAGCAGGCGGCGGCAGGGTGTGCAGCGCGCTGCAATGCAAACGTGGAACATCAAGCGATGTATCGCCGCAAGGCGCGGTCGCGGGTTCAAAACGACGGCAGAAAAAAATGCCTCGCCGGCGTGGGGCAGGCGAGGCACCAAGTCTTCAGGAAGGAACGCTTCAGTTCATACGCTTGGTCTGTTGCGGCCGTCAGGCCGCCTTTGCTTTCGCCACATGGGTGGCAATCGCATCCATGAGAGCCGGCGACAGGCAGTCATAGGGCTCCAGCCCCAGTTCCTTCAGCCGAGCCCGAATCTCGCCCATCTGCTCCGGCTTCACGCCCGACTCGATCACCGACGAGACGAAGGCGGCAAAGCCCGGCGCTGCCGAACCCTGCTCCTGGAACAGTTCGGGATGGATGAAGTCGAGGCCGTAGAACGGATGACCCGTATTCTCGATCCGCCCGTACATGTGCGTGCCGCAGCCGGTGCAGGCATAGCGCTGGATGACGGCGGAGGGATCGACGATCTTGAGCTTGTCGCCGTTCTCCAGAACCGTGACGTTCTGCCGAGGCACGACAGCGACGACGGAGAAGGTTGCGCCCGAAGGCTTCCAGCACTTGGTGCAGCCGCAGGCGTGGTTGTGGGCGACGTCGCCCTTAACGGCGACCTTCACCGGCCGGTCGTGGCACTTGCAGACCAGCGTGCCGCCGGCGAAGTGGCCGCTTCCCTGTTTGACGCCGTTATCAACGGATGGATGGATGTGGACAGTCATGGCGTAATCCTCCTCATGTTTGCGTGCTTGGGGTCAGAACACGACGACGGAACGGATCGATTTGCCCTCATGCATCAGGTCGAAGCCTTTATTGATCTCTTCGAGCTTGAGCGTGTGGGTGATCATCGGGTCGATTTCGATCTTCCCGTTCATGTACCAGTCGACGATCTTGGGGACGTCGGTGCGCCCACGCGCGCCGCCGAACGCAGTGCCCTTCCAGACGCGCCCGGTGACGAGCTGGAATGGGCGGGTGGAGATTTCCTTGCCAGCCTCGGCGACGCCGATGATGATCGATTCGCCCCAGCCGCGGTGGCAGGCTTCGAGCGCTTGGCGCATCACGGTGGTGTTGCCGGTGCAGTCGAAGGTGTAGTCGGCGCCGCCATCGGTGAGCGCGACCAGATGCTGAACAATGTCGCCGGTGACCTTCTTCGGGTTGACGAAGTGGGTCATGCCGAAGCGACGGCCCCATTCTTCCTTGCCGTCATTGAGGTCGACGCCGATGATCTTGTCGGCACCCGCCATCTTCGCGCCCTGGATGACGTTGAGGCCGATGCCACCGAGACCGAACACGATCACGTTCGAGCCCGGCTCCACCTTCGCCGTGTTGACGACCGCACCGACACCGGTGGTGACGCCGCAGCCGATATAGCAGCTCTTGTCGAACGGCGCGTCCTCGCGGATCTTCGCCACCGCAATCTCCGGCAGCACCGTGAAGTTGGAGAAGGTCGAGCAGCCCATGTAATGGTAGATGGTCTGACCCTTGTAGCTGAAGCGCGAGGTGCCGTCCGGCATCAAGCCCTTGCCCTGCGTCGCGCGAATTGCGGTGCAGAGATTGGTCTTGCGGCTGAGGCAGCTCTTGCACTGGCGGCACTCCGGTGTGTACAGCGGAATGACATGATCGCCAGGCTTGACCGAGGTCACGCCGGGACCGACCTCGCGCACGATGCCGGCGCCCTCATGGCCGAGGATCGACGGGAAGATGCCTTCGCTGTCGAAACCATCCAGCGTATAGGCATCCGTGTGGCAGATGCCGGTCGCCTTGATTTCGACCAGCACTTCACCGGCCTTCGGTCCTTCGAGGTCAACCTCGACGATCTCCAGCGGTTTCTTGGCTTCGAAAGCGACCGCGGCGCGCGTCTTCATGTCTTAAACTCCTGTTTCATTCTCTTGAGCCCGCGATGCTGCCCAGCTCGCGGACCCCGTCGTCAGTCATTTCTTGCCCATGCAGGAGTTTTCCGCTTCCGTATAGGCTGGCGGCTTGTCCTCGTGCTTGGCCGGGCGAACGCGACCCACCGCGTCATTGCTGCGGGCGCGCAGGTAGATGTAGAGATCGTCCATGTAGCAGGCCACGTTCGGGTTGTCGCCGAACGCGGGCATGACGTTCTCCTGGGCCGTGCTGATGTTCTTGCGGCCGCTCGCGACGACGCCAAGGAAATCGCCATAACTCATGTTCTTGACCGAATCCTTCAGCGCAGGCGCATAAGTCGATCCCATGCCGTCGGGCCCGTGACAGACGTGGCATTCGGAGTGGTAGCGGCGGTATCCGGAGTAGGTGTACCAATCGACCGATCCGTCGGCGGTCACCTTGTAGGTCGGATTCCCATCCTTATCGAAATACTTCCCATCTTCGGACTTCACGGCCGTCGCGTCGCCCGGGGCTTCCGCCCAGGCTTTTTCGACGACAGTCATTCCGCCGGCTGCCAGGCTCAAAGCCGTGGCGGCCGCAAACCAGATCTTACGCAAGGGCGTCTTCCCTTAATTTTGGGGGTAGCGAACCGGCGCATGGACATGTCCATGCGCCGGAAGCAGACCGTCAGCTCACTGTTGCGGGAGCGAGAACACGGTGAGCGTGCCGCCGAGCGCGGTGTAGTTGCTCAGCGCTGCGTAGCCACCGACCGCACCGAGACCGGCGGTCGGATCCGTCAGGCCCGCCGCAAGACCGATGCCGGCCCAGCCACCGACACCCGAGAGCACGGCGACATACTGCTTGCCGCCGTTCTCATAGGTCGTGACGTTGCCGATGATGCCGGACGGAGTCTTGAACTTGTAGAGTTCCTTGCCCGTCTTGGCATCGACAGCCTTGAGGTAGCCTTCCAGCGTTCCGTAGAACACCACGCCGCCAGCGGTTGCGAGCGCACCCGACCAGACCGAGAACGGCTCCTTGTTCGACCAGGCGATCTTGCCGGTCTTGCCGTCCCAGGCGATGAAGTTGCCCATATGGCTCTCACCCGGAGGCGGATACATCGACAGCGTCGCGCCGACATAGGGCTGACCTGCGGTGTAGCTCACCTTGAAGGGCTCGTAGTCCATGCAGACGTGGTTGGTCGGCACATAGAACAGCTGCGTGTCCGGAGAGTAGGCGGCGGGCTGTTCGTCCTTGGTGCCGAGCGCGGCGGGGCAGATGCCCTTGGTGTTGACGTCTTCGCCCTGCTTGTCGGTCGAGTATTGATCGACCACCTTCGGACGTCCGTAGGTCGCAGAGTTCTTGTCCATGTCGACGCCGGTGGTCCAGTTCACCTTCGGGTCGTACTTCTCGGCGACCAGCAACTCGCCATTGGTGCGATCGAGGGTGTAGGCGAGGCCGTTACGATCGAAGTGGGTCAGGAGCTTGCGCGGCTGGCCGTTGATCGCCTGGTCCGACAGGATCATCTCGTTGACGCCGTCATAGTCCCACTCATCGTGGGGCGTCATCTGATAGACCCACTTCGCCACGCCGGTATCGGCCGCACGCGCGAAGATCGTCATCGACCACTTGTTGTCACCGGGACGCTGCTTCGGATTCCAGGTCGACGGGTTGCCCGAGCCGTAATACACCATGTCGAGCTGCGGATCATAGGAGATCCAGCCCCAGGTGCAGCCGCCGCCGGTCTTCCACTGATCGCCCTGCCAGGTCTTCAGGCTCGAGTCCTTGCCCACCGGCTTGCCGAGCGCGGTGGTGTTGGCATCGAACAGGATCTGGTCATCCGGACCTTCGGAGTAGGCTTTCCAGACCTGCTTGCCGCTCTTGATGTCGTAAGCGGTCATGCTGCACTGGACGCCGAACTCACCGCCGGAGGTGCCGACCAGGACCTTGTCCTTGACGACGAGCGGCGCGGAGGTGCCGGTCTGGCCCTTGCTCGGATCGCCGTTGATGGCGGTCCAGACGTGCTGGCCGGTCTTGGCGTCGATCGCCACCAGCTTGTCGTCGGCCTGGTGCAGGAAGATCTTGCCGTCACCATAGGCGACGCCGCGATTGACCGTATCGCAGCACATCACCGGAATGACGTTCGGATCCTGCTTCGGCTCGTACCGCCAGACGATCTTGTTGTCCTGCGCCAGATCGATGGCATACACCTTGTTCGGGAACGGGCGTATGCACATACATCATGTTGCCCACGATGAGCGGGCCGCCTTCGTGGCCACGCAGCACGCCGGTGGAGAAGGTCCACGCGACCTGCAGCTTGCCGACGTTCTGGGCGGTGATCTGGTTGAGCTTGGAGTAACGCGTATTGGCGTAGTCTCCTGCCGGCATCACCCAGTCCTTCGGGTTGGCCGACATCTTGACCAGCTCTTCGCTGGCCCATGCGCCACCCGCGGCAAGCGCCGCGACTGACGTCAGACAAGTTGCGAGTAGTACCTTTCGCATCGTCTTTCCTCCCGGGTTCAACTGAGGTTCCGCATTGCGCGGCCCAGTATTCGTTTTCGGCATCATTGATTATCCCCTTCCGGATCGGGAAACTTGCCCAATAGAGAAAAGCGCTTGCTCAAGAGTGAAGCCAACAGAAGATTTTGAAGGAGATTTTGCTTTGCTGGCCCGCAACATGAGGCCCATTCTTGTTGCGTAGCATCAATTTGCAGCACCGTTGTTCCACCGAGGGTTGATGTTTCCCTTGACCTTGCAGACACGAAGGCGGAGGATCACCGGGGACATCTTTGGAACCGATTTGCCGCGCACGCTCGCGCGGCCTTAAAATGGGAGTAATCTGGCTGCAATCTCGTCTGCCGTCCTGCGGCGGACCCGTTGCGTTTCGCTCATGAATCGGTGGATGAATATGTCCGATACGATCCGCTCGCTTAGTACTTCGGGGTTCTCGCCGAAGAGCCAGATCCAACGTTGGTCAGATGCACTGACCGATCTTTGCGGACGTTTCGATATCGACCCGTTGGAGGGGGCGTCATTCGAAGGCCGCATCAATTTCACCACCGTCTCGCGCCTGAAACTCTGTCAGATCGAGGCCAGCCAGCACCGCATCGCACATACCTATGCGCGAGCGCGAGATACGGCACATCCCTACATCAAGATCCTGTTCCAGACCTATGGCGTCTCCTATTTCGAGCAGGATGGCCGGCAGATCGAGATCGGACCGGGCGACTGTCTTGCCTATGATGTCTCGTCGCCGCACACGATCGTCAGCCCCGCGCTGACGCGCCACGATGTCGTCATCGTGCCGAAGGAGTTGCTGCAGGAGCGCGGCTTCCGGTCTGAAAAGATGCCCGCGTACAAATTGTCGGCGCGCAGCGGAACGGGCCGGATCGCGCATGACGTGACGCATGCCGCTTTTGACGAGGCGACTCGGCTGTCGCCCAACTCGGCGGCCAGCGTCGCTGAATCGCTCATCGATCTGTTGTTGTTGCCGTTGCGGGAAGCCGATCGGATGTTGGACCGTGCGGGGCCCGAGGCCGTTTACATCCGGGCGCAAGCCTTCATTCGCGAGCATCTGCGCGATCCGGATCTTTGCATCGACCAGATTTCAGCAGCTCTTGGTTGTACCAAGCGTTACCTTCATATGGTCTTCAGCGATCGCGGCATGACGGTCAGCGATTACATCTGGCGAGCCCGGCTGCAACATTGCCGGCAGGAGCTGGAAACGCAGAGCGGCAAGACCATCACTGATGTTGCGTTCTCATGGGGCTTTTCGAGCTCGTCCCATTTCAGCCGCGTGTTCCGCAAATATTTCGGCGTCGTGCCGTCATCGGTTCACAAGACGGCAGCGCGTTGAGCGTCCAGGCGCGACGCGCTTCAGCGCGCCCCGCTCCGGATGATTTTTTGGAATGTATCGCCGAGAACGATCGGCTCGCGCGCGGGCAGGTAGGTCAATCCTGCTGACCGACCGAGATCGGCCAGAGTTCCGGCGGCTTCGAGGTCCGACAATACTTTGTTTACAGCTGTCAGCAGATCTGACGAACCGGACAGCGCGACATAGCCGCGGTTGACGCCGATTGGATAGTTGTAGCCGGATCCGGCGAGCTTCGTCTCGGGATGAGCGGCCCGATGGGCATCGAAGCGCCGACTGTCGATCAGCGTTGCGTCGAACTTGCCCTGTTCAAGTGCCCCCAACAAATCATCCCGCGTCGGAATCAGATGGGTGATGTCCTCGATCAACCGTCCTTTGTCGAACGTCATCAGGATCGCGTCAGCCAATGTGCCGCTCTCGATTCCGAGGCGCAGCCCAGCGAGATCTCCAATGTCGTTGATTCGGCGCTGTGCTGCCGCAGGTCCGAGAACGACCGTCAGTGTGGAGAATAGATAGGGCTTGCTCGGTATCAAGGCGCCCAGCGGGATGCGGCGCCGGCGATCGTCACGCGTCGCACCATCGAAATCCGGCAGCTTGGCCGTTTTGACGCCGGGTTGGACCAGCCCATCCTGGGTGAAAGCATAGCTGCCGAGCAGCGCGCATCTGCCGTCCGAAAGCAGTGCATTGGCTTCCAGAGCCGGACTGGAATCCTCGTCGAGCTTGCTTTCGAACCATTGGATCTCGAGCTTCTTGCCGAGACGTTCAGCGATCTTCTGCCCCAGGAGAATGTCGAAACCGCGGCCTGGCTGACCGCGATGATGCGCCGAGAGCGGTGGAAGATTTTCGTCCAGACAGATGCGCAGCACGTCGTCAACGGCCGAAGCCGCTGTCGACATTGTTGAAATCATGCAGGCGGCAACCCAACAAGCGAGACGGCGCTTCATTGCGCTCTCCGGCTCGAAACATAGGCCCACAAAGCGGTGATCTCATCATCGCTGAGAATGTCACCCCATGGCGGCATGCGGCCGTTCTTGCCTTGCTTCACGGTGGTCACGAAGCGCGGCTGGTCGTCAGGAAACCGGCGCAAGTCCGGTGTGACCGTGCCGGAGTTCACCATGTTCGGGCCATGGCAATGCGAACATTTCTGCGCGAATGTCGTCTTGCCGAGGTCCACTTGGCCGTGTGCAGCATTGTCATCCTGTTGGGCGAGGGCGGCGGTCGAGAGGATGGTCGAGGTCGCCACGACGGCGGCGAAGGTCGCCGCCGTTCTCATGAACATGTTCTGTCTCACGGGCGTCCAAACTCAGTTCTTGACCGCGAAAACCCACAGCGAGCCGCCCGCCGGCACATTGGCCAGTCGCTCGTCGCCGGAGAACAGGGAATAGACACCGCCATAGCCGGAGGTGACGGCGACGTACTGAACGCCATCCTGCTGCCAGGTGACAGGCTGCCCCTCGATGCCCGAACCGGTTTGGAACTGCCACAGCTTCTTGCCGCTGTCGGCATCAAAGGCCTCGAACTCGCCCGTCAGCTTGCCCGAGAACACGACCCCGCCTGCCGTCGACAGCACGCCCGAGAAGCGCGGAATGTCGCTCGGCTGCTCCCATTTGGTCTTGCCGGTCATGGGATCGATGGCCTTGAGCTGGCCGCGCGGACCTTCCGGCCAATCCCAAAGATCGGTCAGATCCATGCCGAGATACCACTCGCCGGCCTTGTAGGTGGCAGGCTCGGTCTTGTAGTGGCCGCCGAAGACGAGGGTGTTGGCGTAAGCCAATCCGGTCTGCGGATTGAACGACATCGGCTGCCAGTTCTTGCCGCCAAGGATCGACGGATAGACCGTGACCTTCTTGCCCTCGCGCGCATCACGCGTGACATCGGTCTCGACCGGCTTGCCGGTCTTCAGGTCGATGCTGGAGGCCCAGTTGACTTTCACATAGGGGTTGGCAGCCAGCAGCTTGCCGTTGGAGCGATCAAGCACGTAGAAGAAGCCGTTGCGGTTGGCATTCATCAGTACCTTGGTCGGCTTGCCCTCGACGTTCATGTCGGCGAGCACCATCTCCGCGACCGCGTCATAATCGAACGGATTGTTCGGCGAGAACTGGAAGTGCCACTTCATCTTCCCGGTCTTGGGGTCGAGCGCGAGCACCGAGCAGGTGTAGAGATTGTCGCCGGGCCGCACCGCCGCGTTGAACGGGCCGGGGTTGCCGACGCCCCAGAACACGGTGTTCTGCTCGGGATCGTATGAGCCGGTGATCCAGGTTGAGCCGCCGCCCAGTTTCCAGGTGTCGCCCTTCCAGGTGTCGCCGCCGGGCTCGTCCGGAGTAGGAACGGTGTGGGTGCGCCACAAATGCTTGCCCGTGGCGGGATCCCAGCCATCGATGAAGCCGCGGGTCCCGAACTCGGCACCGGAGATACCCGTGATCACGACGCCGTCCGCCACCAGCGGCGCCACGGTCATCGAATAGCCTTCCTTGATGTCGGCGGCCTTCTGGCGCCACAGCTCCTTGCCGGTCTTGGCATCGAGCGCGATCACATTGGCATCGAGCGTTGTGCGGAAGATCTTGCCGTCGAAAAGGGCGGCACCGCGGTTGATGATGCCGCAGCACACGACGCGCGGCGTCTCGGCGGGATAATCGATCTTGCTCTTCCAGATCTGCTTGCCGGTCTTGGCGTCGACGGCCATCGTGGCGTTGTGAGTCGTGACGTAGAGCACGCCCTGATAAACGAGCGGCTGCGACTCCTCGCTGCGGTCATCGGCGAAGCTGTAATTCCACACCGGAACCAGGTTCTTCGCGTTGTCTTTGTTGATCTGCGTGAGCGGGCTGAACCGCTGCAGATTGTAACCCATCCCGTAGTTCAGGACATTTGCCGTATCAGTGGCACCCTTGACCAACTGATCGGCACTCTGCGCGCTTGCACCATGTGATGCAAAGATGGCGAGGCCTGCGGCCAGCGCGATCCGCTTCATTCATTTCCTCCAAGATTTTTGATGCGCGCCTATTCTGACGCTGCGGGAACAACACTCCCCTCGAAATCGGGAAGCGTCAATATGAAAAGGTGGGCAGTAGCCATCGAGAGATCGGGAAACACTCCTCATCCTCTCCGGAAGACGTAGGTAACCCGCTGTTTGTCCAACCAAATACATTGCTGCATCTTGGCACCTCTCTGATGCTGCGCTGCGGCATGAACATTGCTTCTTGACCGCTGCCGGGGCAACAGAGGAGTAGGCGGATGAGACGAACCATCCTTTGGCTCGGAATGCTTTGGTGCCTTTGGGTGAGTGCGAGTGCACGTGATCTCGGCCAATGGGGAGCCGTCGATCCCGCGTTACGTCAGTGGTACGAGGCTTTGATGCAACCGGATGTGCCGACAGCCTCGTGTTGTGGCGAAGCCGATGCCTACTTCGCCGATGAGATCCATGTGCGTGACGGCAAGACCTACGTGACCATCACCGATGACCGTCCGGATGAGCCGCGTGGTCGACCGCACATCGATATCGGGACCGAAATCGAAGTCCCTGCCCACAAATTGAAGTGGGATAAGGGCAATCCGACCGGTCACGGCATCATCTTCCTCAGTCGCAATCGTTACGTGTTCTGTTACGTGCAGCCAGGAGGGGCATGAGAGGAGGAGAGGGGTCCGCCGTCTGCGGCAGGTGAAGCAAGCGTGGGATCGGCGCCTTGAACCGGGGCGCCGCTCGATCCCTGAAATGCATATCGCGCGCAGGCGGTAGAAACCCGGAATGGCTGTGCGTGACTGCGATGTTTGACGTGTACGACCACGTTTCGGCCCACAATCCGGCACGATGTCGGCTGTCCGGCAATGTCGAGACAACTACGAGGCGAGTAAGATGCCTGTCGATTTATATGCTCAGGACTTGTGATTGCAGGCGCCTTGCGTTCCGACAGGCCCGACCCTAGCTTAATCGCCGGCGCGAGCAAGGCGCCAGTCAATGACAGTCTGAACTTGGGAGTTTGAAATGGCCTGGAAGACCCCGAAGATCGTCGAAGTGCCCGTTGGCATGGAGATCAACATGTATGCTTGCGCGGCGCGCAAGTAACGATTAGCGACCCGCCAAGCCACCGGACGTGGTATCCCTTTCGGACTGGCTTGGCGGATCCGTGATTTCCTTGGTCTGTTATTGGCTTGGTTTGTTGTTGCTTTAATTTGTGAAGGACTCGGCCTGTGTTTGCTCAGGCTTGTAGCTCTCTCAGCGGTCTGGGACTGTTCATGAGACCGGCCCAGCAGTTTTGAACTCCTCCTCCGGTCCGCTGGGACGGGCATCTGGACCGAAGAACAATCAACGGCCCAGCGCCCAGACGATCTCCGTTCGCCCAAATGTCCTGTTCGGTTCGCCTAAACGTCTTGGGTGTCGAAGATGTAAAGGTCGACGCCGCCATCGGCGAAATTAGGCAGATCTCCCGCGGCAGCCTTTCCCTCGGCGGAGCCCATGCCCGCCTGCAACGCCTGCATCGAATCGAATGTCAGCGTCGCCACGAGGTGAATGTTGGTGGCTCCCGCCGGTCCATTCACCGGGCCGCGGCTGATGTCGTAGGTCTTGAGGCCAGGAATCTTTTTCGCCAGCGGTACGTGGACATTCATGTAGTGCTTGTCGAATGCTTCGGCGCTCTTCGGGGTCTTGTAGAGCACGAGAACCTTGGGCATCTGCTTCCTCCAAAATCGTTTCTTGAGGTCGATCGACCGTCGCCATTGCAGCCGATCCGCACGCCCGGATCAAGCGCCGGGACCGGATCCGCCGCTTGAAGGTCGCTTCTGCCGCGGTTCCCTCGACAAATTGTGGCGCAAAGAGAAACCGATGCGGCCGGATGTCGTATTTTGAGGTAGTGTGCATCAGGCTTATCGAAGGACCGAGCCATGAGCCCGATAGATCTCGTGATTACCGTCTGCGCGGTGCTCTCGCCGACGACATGCGAAGAGCAACATCTCCATTTCGCCGACGGCGGCGCATCCCTGCAGCAATGTGCGATGAAGGCGCCGCCCTATATCGCGCAATGGATCGGCGAACACCCGAAATGGACCGCGGTGCGCTGGCGCTGCGAGTACCCGCACAGCAACGACAAGGCCTGACGCCGGCTCGCGCGTTGCCTGCCTACTTCGTGCACTCCTTCAAGTCCTTGTCGGCCACCGAGATCACGGCTTCGGCTTTGATGTCGAGGCCGCGTACGATGCATTGGCGGTCGCCGGCATAGCTGACCTTGGCATCATAGCGGCCCGGCTCGACCCCGGTCAGCTTCAGCCGCTCGTCGTGATCGAGTTCCTTGTCCTTGTCGTTCAGCGTCTGATTCGGCCCCCACTTGTTCTCGCCCGCGGGTGAAAGCTGGAAGCCGGTCATCGTTGCTGTCGTCAGATTCCACAGCCGGATGCCCTTGCTCTGCGCGAGCACCGCGACCGGCAGGCTCGACAGAATGGTGATTGCCGTGACGGCAGTTGCGGCTCTCATGGCGTTTTCCCTGGTCGATGGCGATCATTGCCATGACTATGACACGGAAAAATCCAATCGCGCCAGATCGGCCTTGATCGCGGCAATGAGTTCGTTGCTGCGCTGCGCACGTGGCACGGCGATCGGGACCGTGTGGAGCAGCCGGGCCGGTCGTGAGGACAGCAGGAAGATTCGATCCCCAAGCCGTACCGCATCATCCATGCTGTGCGTGACCAGCAGCGTGATCATCGGCCGCGAGGCCACCAATGTCGCAATTTCCTCGCGCAGCCGCGCGGCGAGGGCATCGTCAAGCGAGGCCAGCGGCTCATCGAGAATCAGGAAATCCGGCTCGACCGCGAACGCCCGTGCCAGCGCGGCCCGGCGTGCGAGGCCGAGCGACAGCTCGCCGGGAAAATGGCTGCGATGCCCCTCGAGTTCGAGCACTGCGAAGATGGCAGACAGCCTGTCCTCCGCAACGTCAGGCGCCGCCAGCCGGATATTGTCCTCCACCGATCGCCACGGCAGCAGCCGAGGCTCCTGGAACACCATCGCGAGCCGCGCACCGGCGGGTTGCGATACCTTGCCCTGATAATCGGAATCGAGGCCCGCGAGGATCCGCAGCATCGTGCTCTTGCCGCAGCCGGATGGGCCGACCACGACCCCGACCTCGCCGCGTCGCAGCGTGAACGTCATTCCGGCGATCACCTGCTGCCGTTTGCCATTGGCGCTGGTGTAGCTCTTCGCGCTGATATCGACATCAAGCTGCACGGAGCCGCCACCTTGATGCGCGCCGCTCAAACGGCTGGACAATGACAGCTTCGATCACCAGCACTACAGCGGCAAAGCTCAGGGAGTAGGCGAGCAGCAGCGGAATGTCGAACAGCTGGAACGCGACGCCGATCTCGAAGCCGATGCCATTGGGCCGTCCGAGCAGCTCGGCAACCAGCACGATCTTCCACACCAGCGACAGGCCGGAGCGCGCCGCCGCCGCGATGTAGGGGGCGAGCTGCGGCAGCAGGACATGGCGCAGAATGCGGCCGCGCGGAAAGGCGAAGACCTTGGCCATTTCATCGAGCGCTGGATCGAGCGCGCGGGCGCCCTCGCGCAAGGTCACCACGGCGGTCGGCAGCTTGTTGATCGCGATCGCCGCGATGGCGGCGACCTCGGTCAGCCCCGCCCAAATGTAAGCGAGCACGATGACCACCAGGGCGGGCAGGTTGAGCAGCAGGATCAGCCAGGGATCGCCGAGCCGGTTGGCGAGCCGGCTGCGCCCCATCCAGTAGCCGATCGCCGATCCGATCGCCATCGACAGCGTGAAGGCGAGGGTGACGCGGGCCAGCGTGGCGCCGAGATGCAGCAACAAGGCGCCGGACTGCGCTTCTGCGATCGCGACCGCCAGCACGGCCGATGGCGATGGCAGCTTGACGCTGCCTGCTATGGCGGCGGCGATCCACCAGGTGGCCAGCAGAAGCGCAAAAGACAACAGCCGCAGCACTAATCCCTCGCATCCGCCCTGTAATAGGTGCCGGGACTAAGCTCGGGAGAAGGGCCGACCAGGTCGCGTCCGCCGATCGAGGCGAGCACCCCATAGAGGATGCGGGCATCGGCCTCTTCGTCGGCCACGGGGCGGCGTGGAATGCCTTCGCGGTAGCGGTCGCGATAGACGCGCAAGGTGGTCTCATCAGGCGCGCCGGTCAGCGGCGCGATCGTCTGCCAGTCGGCATCGGACGCCGCCAGGATCTCCTTGGCCTTGGTGGTGACGGAGAGGAAGCGGGCCACGAGATCGCGATGCTTGCCGGCCCAGTCCTCGTCAAAGACGTAGCCGATCATGGCCGTGCGGCCCTTGGCGCCGAACGGAGCCAGGAGATCCTCGACGCCGGTCAGACGGCGGAAGCCCTTGGCTTCCAGCGCGGCGCAGAAATTCCAGTAGTTCAAGCCCGCATCCATCTCGCCGTCTGCCAGTTTGGCGGCCAGCAGCGGTGGTGCGCCATAGCTGATCGTGGTCTGCGACTTCAGATCGATGCCATCACGTTTGAGAGTGGCCTGCAGCAACAGCCAGCTCTTGTCGAGCGGACCGCCGGCCACCGCCAGCTTGCGCCCCTTGAGATCGGACAAATTCTTGATCGGCGAGTTCGCCGGTACCATCACGGCGCCGAGCGCACTCGAATAGGGCGTGAAGGTCAGCTTCGCGCCGAGTGCGCGCTCGCGTGACACCCATAACCAGTCCGATACCATGATGTCGGCATTGCCGGCGCGTAACGCGATCTTGCCGGCTTCGGGACTTGCAAGCTCCACGGCATCGATCGAAATGTCGGCCTGCTTGTCCAGTTGATGGGCTCGGATGACGGCCAGCTCCCAGGCAAAGGTTCCGGTCTTTTGCACTGCAACCTTGACGGTCTCGGTGGCGCAGCCTGCGGAGACCTGCAGCCCGACGCAGGCAAGTAATGCGATCAACAAATGACTGATCCGCAATTGATTGATCCGCCTCATGAGCCCGTCTGCATTTCCTCGAGATGTGTTCTTTTCAGTCTGGTTTCCTTAGCATAGCTTTGGTTGCCATGCTGCGGAGGACTGTGATGCGTTATGCTGTTCAGGTAGGACCGATTGTCGCCGTTTGTCTTGCGTGGATTGGCGTGAGCGGGCCGGCGCGCGCCGACGAGCTCAACGACTATCCGACCTCCGCGCGCGCCGAATATGTGTTCGGCTGCATGAAGGCCAATGGCGAATCCCGCCAATCGATCACGCAGTGCTCCTGTTCTATCGACGTGATCGCGTCGATCATTCCCTATGAGCGCTATGTCACCGCGGAGACCGTTCTCAGCATGTCCCAGGTGCACAGCACTCTTGGCACCCAGTTCCGCACCTCTGAGCAGGCAGCCAACGCGCTCAACGATCTCCGCCGTGCCCAGGCCGAAGCCGAGGTGAGGTGCTTCTGACGCCTTGCGGCCATGCGATGCCATCAGGTGCCTGAGCCCTCCGCCGGCCATTCATGCTCGAACACATGGCCTTGGGTGTCCCTGGCCTCGGCGCGGAAGTGCTTGGCGCCGTTCGACACATAGGTGAAGCGGATGTTGGGATCCTCCGAGATCGAGATGCCGCCCTCCACCGACAGCACCAGGCTGCCATCCTGCGACAGGGTCAGCTGATCGACGAAGAAGGCGGGGATGTAGAGCTGCGTCAGCTGGTCCATCTGCAGCCCGGAATTGTTGGGATGCCCGACCATGATCTGTGCTTCGCGGATGCCGCTCGTGGCGCCGTCGCCTGCTTGCGTGAACTGCCGGTAGCGCATCTGCCCGATGCGGGCTTTGGCCTCGTCCGGGTTTTTCGCGGCCGGCGCCGAGCAGCCGCCGGAGGCCTTCACGAAGGTCTTGACGACATAGAGCTGGCCGTCGGTCAGCTCTGCCACAGCATGCACATCCGTGTAGTTGTTGACGCGCACGCGGGTCGAGATCGCCGTCACATTGGCATCCGCGCCGAGGGTGAACTTGGCTGCCATCGGTGCCGGGTTCTGGTCGATCACCAGCGTGATGGTCTTGATGCGGCGCTCATCGGCAGGCGACAGCTTGCTGCGAAGGGTCACCGGCACCACCGAGGCATCCTCGGCGCGGGCCGGCATCTCGATTGACAGCACATTGGCGCCGTCCTGCATCGGCTTGTTGTTGAAGACGTCCTGGACCAGCCCCGGCCAGGGATCGTATCCCTCAGCGGCCTTCGCAGGTGCGAAGGCGAACGCGAGACTTGCGCCAAGAAGCCCGGCGCTGAGAAACGATAGGGACGGCAGGCGTAGCCCGATCATGGCACAATCCTCCGAGAGTGGTCTGCTGAGCTAATGATCATAACGCGTCCTCGGCCTCATTCCCATTCCATTTCCGAGAACGCCGCGGTGGCATTGCGGGCATTGTAGTCGTCGAACAGTTCCCATTTGCCGCGTTCCGATCCGGCGGCGCCTGCGGCGTCGGCGATTGGCTTGCCCGCCTTGATCAGCCCGCGAACGTCATGGGCCAATGTGTCGAGGTAGCGGCGTTCGTCGGTGAGCGCCAGCGGCCATGGGCTGACCGGCCCGTGGCCGGGTACCACGCGCGCGGCGGTGATGGTCACCAGGGCCGCGATATCCGCGATCCAGCCGCGCAGACTGCCGTCCATCACGGGGATGTGACGCAGGAAAACGAGGTCGCCAGCAAACAAGGTCGCGCTCTGGTCGTCGGTGACGGTCAGGTCGCAGTCGCTATGAGCGGTACTCCAGGCCTTCAGCGTCAGAGTCCGCCCGCCCAGGTCGAGCGACAGGTGATCCTCGACGACGAACGACGGCGGCACCAGGCGGACCTCGTCGATCAGTTCGGCGCCCATCAAGCGGCGGAAGGCTTCGATGTAATGCGGCCCGCGCACGGCGATCGCCCGGGACAGGTTCTTCGCGCCGACGAAGCGGGCGTCGTCCACCTGGAATGCGGCATTGCCGAAGATATGGTCGGGATGAGCGTGGGTGTTGATGACGTAGCGGATCGGCTTGCTGCTGCGGGCGCGGATCGCGGCCAGCAATGCGCGTCCCTCGCGGACGCTGCCGCCGGTATCGATCACCGCAACGGCATCGCTGCCGATGACAAAGCCGACATTCGCGATGGCACCTTCGTTCTCTGCGGTCATCAACGCGGTCTGGCCGATATGGACGAACACCCCGGACGCGATCTCCTCAACAGGAAGCTCCCGTGTCTCGGCATGCGCGACGTCGCCGAGCGCAAGGGCGCCCCAAGCCAGGATGGCGATGATCCATTGCGTCACCATCGGTTCGCCTTGCTCGCGTGAGACATTGTCTTCTTGTCCTTGCAGACGTTGCGGTGCAGCACGGGGTCAACTCTTCGCGATGACGGGGGCTGTTGCGTGCGCGAGGCCGGCAGCCTAGCATTTCCAAAAATACCTCGATGCGGTCCATAGGGATGGAAGTAACAATGACAAAACGTCGCAAACTCGCGTGCTCGTTGGCTGTGGCCGCGGGGCTCTCGCTGCTCGGACCAGTTGCGTCTCACGCGCAGAGCAATGACGGGCTGGACCTGTCGATCGAGTTGGTCGATCCGAAGGTGCTCCGGGTCTGCGCCGACCCGCGCAACCTGCCGTTCTCGAACGAGAAGGGCGAAGGCTTCGAGAACAAGCTTGCGGAGTTGCTCGCCGTCAAGCTGCAGAAGAAGGTCGATTACACGTTCTTCCCGCAGGCGACGGGCTTCGTGCGCATGACGCTCGGCTCGCATCGCTGCGACGTGATCATGGGCTTTCCGCAAGGGGATGATCTGGTGCAGAGCACGAGCCCCTATTACCGGACGGCCTATGCGATCGTGACCAAGCCGGGCTCCGATCTTGCCGATGTCACCACGCTGGAAGACCCCAAGCTCAAGGGCAAGCATATCGGCATCGTGGCGGGCACGCCGCCGGCGACCAACATGGCCCTTGCCGGGCTGATGCCGACGGCAAAGCCCTATCCGTTGATGATCGATACCCGGGTGGATTCGTCGGCCGAGGCGATGATCAACGACCTGAAATCCGGTGAAATCGATGCCGGCGTGCTGTGGGGCCCGATGGCCGGCTACTATGCCAAGCAGGCAAACCCGCAATTGCACGTCACACCGCTGGTCAAGGAGACGTCCGGCCCGAAGCTGATCTACCGCATCGCCATGGGCGTGCGCGGCGCCGACCAGAACTGGCGGCGGCAGCTCAACAAGCTGATCCAGGAGAACCAGGGCGAGATCAACAAGATCCTGCTGGATTTCGGCGTGCCGCTGCTCGATGAGAGTAATCATCTGATCACCGCCGAAGCTGCGGCGAAGCCATGATCGTTCGGCTCACCGCGATTGTCCTGGCGGCCGCGCTGCTGCTGATCGCGGTGGCCGCGTGGGCTGACGATCTCGTGGCGGAGCCGCCCAGCTATCGCACCGAGAACTACCGCGCGCCGGTGCCGACGACGCTCAACGGCGCGCGGGTGCTGTCCACGCCGGAGACCGAAGCGATCTGGCGGACGAAGTCCGCGGCCTTTGTCGATGTCCTGCCGCGGCCGCCGAAGCCGAAAAGCCTGCCCGTCGGAACGGTTTGGCGCGAGCAGCCGCGTCTCGACATTCCCGGCAGCATCTGGCTGCCGGACACCGGCTATGGCGTTCTGGCACCGGCCACCGAGGACTATTTGAAGCGCGGCCTGGCTCAGGCGTCGGGCGGCGATCTCGGCCGCATGCTCGTATTCTACTGTCTTGAGGACTGCTGGATGTCCTGGAACGCCGCCAAGCGGGCGCTGACCTATGGCTATCGTGCCGTCGCCTGGTATCCCGACGGCACCGACGGCTGGGCCCGTGCCGACCTGCCGTTGCAGCAGACGCAGCCCGAGCCACGGCCGGAGGAGTGAGCGCCCCGGCGCATGACCGCGCGTCACGTCGTCAGTTGTCTTCCTCGTCCTGGCCGGGCTGGTCCCGGCCATCGACGTCGTGCCACGCGGAAAGACGTGGATGCGCGGGGCAGGTCTGCACATGACGACGTGGAGGGGGCGGTGCAGTCGCTCGACATGGTCCCTTGGTGTGGCGAGCGACGACACCGCAGCTACTCCATGTCCTGCTGGATCTCGCGGGCGAGCGCGAACAGGCGCTGGTCGATGGCGGTCGGGACCTCGCAGACGAATTTCATCACGCGACGGCGGTCCTCGAAGATGCGCGTCTCCCAGTTGAGCTGATTGCCCAACTCCTCGATCTTAGCCTCGTCGCGCGTCGCGCTGCTTTGCATCTCCTGCAGCGCAATGGTGTCGCCGCGGACCTTTTCGACCGCCTCGCGCTGCTTGCGCATGACGCGCTCCAGGCCGTTCATGACCGAGGTCCGTTGTGCGTTCAGCGTATCGAACAGGCCTGCGAACAGCAGCTTGCCCTTGCGGGTCTTCTCTTCCGCTGTGCCGGTGAGAAAATCGGAAATGTCCTTCTGCGCCTGTTCCAGCGGGATGCGGCGCGCGGCGAGCTTGGCGACAAGGTCCGCGATCTTGGCGTCGTCCTTCCAGCTCGCGCCGACGTCATCGATCGCTTGGCCCGACCAGACGGCGGCGATCGAGATCTCCGGCACCTTGGCCTGCGGGCAGGGCCAGTCGGGATAGCGCGGATCGGCGCCCAGGGCGGGCGCGGCCGACGCCGCCATGAGCACGATCCCCGCCAACACAGCTCTCGATCTCATGCCTCGCCTCCGGGACCACGCCTGACAAAACCACGCGACGGATCGTAGGCCAGGATCGCGCCGATCATGAACACGGCTGTACAGCCGCCAACCACGGCCAGAGAGACCCAGTTCAACTTGCCGTAGAGGGCGAAGCGAATGAGCTCGACCGCATGGGTGAATGGATTGGCTTCGCAGAGATAAGCGAGCCAGGGGCTGCCCTCCTCGACGCGCCACAGCGGGTAGAGCGCCGAGGAGGCGAAGAACATCGGGAAGATGACGAAGTTCATGACGCCGGCAAAATTCTCCAGCTGCTTGATGCCGGAGGAGATCAGCATGCCCAGCGCGCCGAGCATCAGGCCGGACAGGATCAGCGCCGGCAGCACCGTGAGATAGCCCATCGGCGGTGGCGTGATGTCCCAGAACCAGGCGATGATCAGGAAGGCGTAGACCTGGAGCACCGATACAGCGGTGCCGGCGAGCAGCTTGCAGAACAGCAGATAGCCGCGCGGCAGCGGGCTCACCAGCAGGGTGCGCATGTTGCCCATCTCGCGGTCGTAGACCATCGACAGCGACGATTGCATGCCGTTGAACAGCTGGATCATCGCCATCAGGCCGGGCGCGATATAGACCTCATAGAGAATGTAGGTCTCGTAGGGCGGGATGATCGAGATGCCCAGCACCTGGCGGAAGCCGGCGGCGAAGATGAACAGCCAGACCAGCGGCCGCACCAGCGCCGAGACGAAGCGCTCGCGCTGATGCAGGAAGCGCAGGCCCTCGCGCCAGACGATGCCGATGAGGCAGGTGATGTACTCGCCGGCGGAAAAGCCGCTGCGGGGCGGTGTTGCGGAGTGAACGGTGGTGATGGTCATGTGTCCGCACTCCGCGCCGGATTGACACTGGACGGACTGGCCAGGGTCGTCAGCCGCGCGAACGCCGCGTTGACATCGGCCGCGCCAGCCTCGGCGATCACCTGCGGCACCGGCCCGCGCGCCAGCACGCGGCCCTGATGCAGCACCACGAGGTCGTCCGTCGAGGCGATCTCGTCGAACAAATGCGTCGCCCAGAGCACGCCGATGCCCTGTTCGGTGACGAGCTGACGGACATGACCGACGATATCGGCGCGGGCCTTGACGTCGAGCCCGACCGTGGCCTCGTCGAGCAGCAACAGCCGTGGCCGGTGCAGCAGCGCGCGGGCGATCTCCAGCCGGCGCATCTGGCCGCCGGAGAGATCGCGCACCTTGTTGCCGGCGCGGTCGGCGAGGCCGATCCGCGACAGCAGCTCCGCGCTGCGCGCGCGGGCTTCGCGGCGCGCGATGCCATGCAGCGCGGCGTGATAGAGCAGATTCTGGGTCAGCGACAGGTCGAGATCGAGCGTGCGCGGCTGGAACACGACGCCGAGCAGCCGCAGCGCCTCGCCCGGCGTGCGGCCGATGTCATGGCCGAAAATGCCGATATGCCCGGTCTGCACCGCGAACAGGCGGGTGATCAGCGAGAACAGCGTGCTCTTGCCGGCGCCGTTGAGGCCGAGCAGGGCGGTGAAGCTGGCCGGCCGCACTGCGAAGCTGACATCGTTGAGCGCCTTGCGGGCGCCGTAGGAATGGCTGACGCCGGCGACCGACAGCGCTGGCACCTGATTGGACGCCGGCTGTGGTGCCGAGGCTGTGGAGTCGAGAGCGGGCGCGTTGAGCGTCATGGCTGTGCAATCGTGATGCCCCAGGGCAGCTCGCCGACCTGGATGGTCTTGATCACCTTCTGCGCGGCGACGTCGATCACCGACACGTCGTTGGAGACGCCGTTGGTGACAACAAGATATTTCTCGTCGGGTGTGAACTCCATGTGCCAGACGCGCTGGCCGACCAGGAGATATTTCTTCACCTCATGCGTGGAGCCGTCGACGACAGCGACGCGGTTGGCCGGGCCGAGCGCGACGAAGCCGGTCTTGCCATCCTTCGTCAGGCCGATGCCGACCGGCTGGATCGCCTCGCTGCGCAGGCCCGGCACGGCGAACTTGATCTTGCCGGTGACCTCGCGCTTGGCCGGATCGATGATCGAGACCGTGCCGCCGATCTCGGCCGAGACCCACAGCTCCGATCCGTCGCTCTTGAACTCGGCATAGCGCGGCCGCGCATCGACCAGCACGTTGGCGACGATCTTGCGCGTCGCCGTGTCGATGAAATGCGCCATGTTGGTGGTCTCGGAGGTGCAGATCAGGATCTTGCCGTCCGGACTGAGCATCATGCCTTCCGGCTCGACTCCGACCTGGACGTCGCCGATGCGGACGCGCTTCTCGAGGTCGAGCACCGTGACGGTGTTGTCGTTCTCGTTTGCGACATAGAGTGTCTTGCCGGCCGCATCCTGTGCGAACAGCTCGGGATCGGGGCCGGAGGGCAGGGTGTCCACCACCTCCATCTTCTTGGCATCGATCACCTGGATCGTGTCGTCATCGCCGACCGCCACCATCACGAACTTGCCGTCACGGGTGAACGCGATGCCGCGCGGCCGCTGGCCAACCTTGATGGTCTTGGTCACGGTCCAGGTGTCGGTGTCGATGACGGAGACGGTGTTGCCCTTCTCGTTGGAGACGAAGGCGACGTAGGCTGAGGCGGGGTTGATGGAGGTCAGGGACAGCGCGGCGGTGAGCAGGCAGGCTGCTACGCCGAAGCACCTGCGAAGCCCTGGCCGTCCTTCGAGACGCCCGCCCTCGGCGGGCTCCTCAGGACGAGGACAGAACGAGCGGCGGTAAGGCTTCTCTTTGCCGAGACCGGCACGCTGGAGACCCTCATGGTGAGGAGCGCCGCAGGCGCGTCTCGAACCATGAGGCCCCTGCCGGGCCTCGCCCTTCGAGACGCCCGCTTTCAGCGGGCTCCTCAGGGTGAGGGGAGATATCGCGCCGTAAAGCAACTTCATCAACATCATCCAATAGGACATCATTGCAGCTTGCACTTGGTTTCGGGGCGGTCGACGCCGAGCGTGTCCAGCTCGGAGACCTGGTGCAGGAAGCCTTCCTGCGGCGAGACCGAGACGATCATGCGGCCATCGGCCAACAGGATCGGTTGGCGCAACTGCAGGTTCCAGTCGCGCAGGGAGAGCCGCGTGCCCTTGAAGGCGGCGATGGTGAAGTTCGGGCCCTTGAGGTAGTCGGCCATCGCCTTGGCGTCGCCGGAATTGGTCCGCGAGGCCGCCTCGCCGACCATGCGCACGGCCATCCAGGCCTGCATGTCCAGGGCGTCCATGCGGCGCGAGGCCAGCTTCATGAAGCGGTTCTGCAGCTGCGTCGCGCCCCATTGGTCCTGCGCCGGGTCCCAGCTGGTGGGCCGCAGTCCGGCGGAGCCGGCGACCGGGCGCGGATCCCAGGTGCGGTAGGGCAGATAATTGGCGAATACCTCGCTCTCATCGGCGGCGACGAGGACGTCATAGGCCGGCGCCTTCTGCGTGAACACCGGCATCTGGCGCTGGATCAAGGTCACGCCGGAATCGGTGCGGCGGGCGCCGCCCGTGTCCTCGAAGCTGCGCTCCTCGACGATCTTGGCGCCGAAGCGGGTGGCGGCGCGGCGCAGCGCGTCGGCGAACAGTTTGTCATTGTCGTGCGAGCCGGTGACGAGCAGCCAGCGCTTCCACTGCTTCCAGACCAGATATTGCGCCAGGCCGTCGGCCAGCATCGAGCGCGTCGGCGAGACATGGATGACGTTGGCCCGGCAATCCTGCTCGCGCAGCCGATCGTCGGTTGAACCGACATTGAGCAGGGTGGTACCGCGTCCGCGCAAGGCATCAGCAACCTTGAGCAGCGTATCGGCCGGCAGGTCGGCGAGGATGAAGCCGGTCTTGCCGGCCAGCTCATTGGCGGCCTGTGCGGCATCCTCGTCGTCCTTCACGCGACGATCGATCAGCGTGAAGCGCTGGTTGAGGAACTTGCCGGTGGTGTTGTTGTCCTCGATGGCGAGCCGCGCGCCGGCCACGCCGTCATCGGGCGCCGGCTGGTCGAGCGGCGACAAGGTCTGAGGCGCGCTCGCGCGACCGAGATAGCCGATTGCAATGTCGACGGGCTTGATGTCGACGGGCTCCGCGGCGTGCGCCGCGGTCGCAAAGAGGCCGATCGCGCCGATCAGGCATCGGGCCAGAACTCCCAGGACCACATGTCCTCCCATTGTTCCCCGTCCTGTCTTGGCGAGGTTTCATGTTGCAAGATGACCGAATTGGCCTAGCTTTCAACCCCGCTTTTGGCCGCTGTTGCATCATTTCGGATCACGACCTTGAAACTCGCCTTCATCCTCGCGTCGCTGCTCCTGATCTCAGCGGCATCCGTCCATGCCGAGCCGCCCAAGGTGGCCGTCTTCGACTTCGAGCTGATCGACAGCAGCCTGCAAGGCGAGGTGCAGGGGCCGCGCCAGGACGAGCAGCGGCGGTTGGCCCAGGCGGGCGAGCAACTCCGCGCCGCGCTCCGGGACTCCGGACAGTTTCGCGTGCTCGACATCGGCCCTGTTAACGATGCGGCGCACCATAGCAATCTGCAGGCCTGCGGCGGCTGCGACGTCAAGCTCGCTGCCGATCTCGGGGCTGATCTCGCGATGACCGGGACGGTGCAGAAAGTGTCCAATCTGATCCTCAACATGAACATCTATTTGCGCGACGCTCACACCGGCCAGCCGGTCGCGGCCATGACCGCCGACATGCGCGGCAATACCGACGAGTCCTGGACGCGCACGATGGCCTGGCTGGTCCGCAATCGCCTGCTGGCGCCGAACTACGGCGCGCCGCAGGCGCAATAGGCGGCGAGGGCATCGCGCGTTGGCGGCGCGTCTCGAACCATGAGGCCCCGATGCTGCGTCGATCTGATTTTCCATGGCATTGTCAGACATGACGCTGCATCCTCGCGGCCGCTGCAGCCCGAGCTGTGCGTATCGATCGCCCCTCGGAAAGCAGAGAGGCGCAGGGAAGGCCGGGAGCCTGCCGCCCCCATGGCCCGCCTGCGGAGAAGAATGCAGGCGGCAGGTACCACAGGTTCGGCTGGGAACATCCCGGCCCTCCCTGCGCGATGGTTTTCACGGTTGCTTCGCGTTCTCCCCGGTGCGCCGGGCTTTCTGGTCACCGTGCGCGACGACACGCTGATCGCGCGCCGCCGCGGGGGCATCGGCTTCGGGATGCCAGGACCACGCGACTTGGCCGTACGCCGTGACGCGTTCGTCCGCATGCCCATGGGCATACTATGCCCTGACCATGCTGCGCGCCGCCGGCGTCCACCGCACCCCACCTCCACGTTCGTGACGACCGCGATACGCCCTCTCGACGAGGCGGGATAGGGCTACACAATCATGTCTTTTGAAAAAAAACCGAAAGCGGAATCTTTTTCATCGGCCGACTGGACAGGGCTGATCGCGTTGTGGGGCCTGCCGAAATTGCGGTTTGCGCGCAGTTGAGACCAAGCCGGCGGCGACCACGAACGCGATCGGCGCGCGCGTCATCGCGCCCGCCGGGCAAATCAGGTGCGCGCTGGTGTCAGCGCCCGAGCCGGGCCGCGTGCCAGCGCAGATGGTCGCCCATGAAGGTGGAGATGAAGTAGTAGCTGTGGTCGTAGCCGTCCTGCTTGCGCAGCAGCAGCGGGATGTTGGCCTTCTCACAGGCGGCCTTCAGGAGCTCGGGTCGCAGCTGTGGCGCCAGGAACTGGTCGGCATCGCCGACATCGACCAGCAGGTCGGAGAGGCGGGCGCCGTCCTCGATCAGCGCCACGGCATCGTGCTTGCGCCAGGCCGCCTTGTCCGCGCCGAGATAGCCGCCCAGGGCCTTCTCGCCCCACGGCACCTGGGAGGGCGCGACGATCGGCGCGAACGCGCTGGCCGCCCGGTAGCGGTCCGGGTTGCGCAACGCCACGGTGAGCGCGCCATGGCCGCCCATCGAGTGGCCCATGATCGACTGCCGGCGCGGGTCGATCGGGAAATTGGCCGCGACCACGCTCGGCAGTTCCTCGGTGACGTAGCTCCACATGCGATAGTTCTTCGCGAACGGCTCCTGCGTCGCATCGACATAGAAGCCGGCGCCGAGGCCGAAATCATAGGCATTGTTGGGATCGCCGGGCACGCCGTCGCCGCGCGGCGATGTGTCGGGCGCGACGAAGATCAGGCCGAGCTCGGCGCAGGCGGCGCGGAACTCGCCTTTCTCGGTGACATTGGCATGCGTGCAGGTCAGGCCGGAGAGATACCAGACCACCGGCAGCTTGGCGCCGGCATCATGCGCCGGCACGAATACCGAGAACGTCATCTCGGTCTTGGTCTCCTGGCTGGCATGCCGGTACACACCCTGGACGCCACCATGGGCCTTGTTCTGGGAGACGGTCGTGAGCGTCATGGAAGCATCCTGTTGAGCGATGATGTCAGGGCGGCTGGCGCAGCATGTCGCCAACCTTTGTCAAATTGTTCGATCGACGCAACTCAGGCCACGCCGTTCTCGATGGCCAGGCGCACCAGCTCGCCGGACGTTCTCACGCCGAGCTTCTGGCGGATGATCGAGGAGGTGTTGGCAACGGTCTTGTAGGATGAGTGGATCAGCCAGGCAATCTCGGACAGGCTCTTGCCGGCGCTGAGCAGGCGGAGAATTTCGAGTTCGCGCGGCGTCAGCTTCGCCAGCGGGCTCTGCGCCACCGTCGCGCCTGCAAACGCGATACTGCGCGCAATCGCCGGTGGCAGATAGCTGCCGCCACGTGCGACCTCGCGGATCGCCTCGGCAAGATCGTTCGGATCGCCGCTCTTGGAGACATAGCCCTTGGCGCCGATATCGATGGCGCGCGCCGCGAACACCGGGTCGTCGTTCATGCTGAACATGATGAGCCGGGCGCTGGCCTCATGCGCCAGGATGCGCCGCGCCAGTTCGAAACCCGACACGGTCGGCAGGTTGATGTCGATGACGCTGACATCCGGCCGCCGCGCAACGAAGCTCGCCTCGCCGCTCTCGGCATCCGAAGCTTCCAGCAGCTCAAGATCCGGATCGGTCGACAACAGGGCACGGCACCCCGACGCAACAATGGGATGATCGTCCACGATCAGTACGCGCATGGCCTTGGGGTCCCGGACTTTCCGCCTCGCGTCATTGTTGCGATGCATCATGGATGCATGCTGCGCGATGTTGCAACATGTTGCAATTAGATCGCCGACGGAATTGTCTGTCAATGTGAGTGCGTATGAACTGGATGGCGGCGGGGCGGAGATAATGTGGCAGAATTGGTCGTTGCGGACCCGTATCAACGTACTGCTCGCGCTGGTGCTGACCTTGGGGCTCGCCATCAACATCGGCCGTCTCGTGCTGGAGGCGGCACCGCGCGTGCTGGCGGAGGATCAGAGCGTGATCCGCCTGACCCGCGCCTTCGTCGAGACCATCATGGACGAGGTCAATGAGGCGCCGGACCCGGGTGCCCGGCTTGACCGGATCGTCGGCGATCTCGGTCAGTTGCGCCATGTGAGCGTGCGGCGGCAGGCGATGCCCGGCCAGTCACCGCCTCCCGGAGAGCCAGCCCGCGCGGCGCCGAGCTGGTTCATCGCGCTCGTGCATCCGGACAAGACCTCGGTCAGCATGCCCGTCCTGGTGGCGGGCCGGGCCGAGACGCTGGTGATCACGTCGCATCCGGACGACGAGATCGCCGAGATCTGGGACGGCATCACGACCCAGCTGGTGGTCGGCTCGGCGATCGCGGTGGCGATCTTCGGCATCACGATGCTGGTGGTCGGCCGCGCTTTGGCACCGCTGGCAGATCTGTCGGAGGCGATGAGCCGGATCGAGGCGGGCGCCTATGATGCGCGGGTGAAGCCGGGCGGTGCGCCGGAGCTCGCGGCGCTCTGCGCCAAGCTCAACCACCTCGCCGGCGCGCTCGGCGAAGCCGTCGAGGAGAAGCGCCGGCTGGCGGAGCGGACCGTGTCGCTGCAGGATCTTGAGCGCAAGGAGATCGCGCGCGAATTGCATGACGAGTTCGGGCCACATCTGTTCGCACTGCGCGCGCATGCCAGTGCCTTGATGCGGCTGCCGGAGAGCGGGACGCTCGACGTCGCCGCCATGCGCCGGCACGGCCAGGCGATCCTCGACCAGGTCAACGCCGTGCAGCAGTTCAACCGCCGCATCCTGGAGCGGCTGCGTCCGGTCGGGCTTGCCGAACTCGGCCTGCGCGAGGCGCTCGGCGCCCTGGTGCGGCTGTGGCGGGAATCCCGGCCGGAGGTCGCGATCGAGACCAGATTCACCGACCCCGGCATCCGCAGCAACGAGACTGCCGAGCTGACGGTCTATCGCGTGGTCCAGGAGGCGCTTACCAATGTGTTCCGCCATGCCGAGGCGAGTTCGGTCGATGTCACCATCGAGCCGCAGCAGCAGGTGGCGGCGGGACAGCGGCGCACCTATACGCGGGTCTGCGTCCGCGATGACGGCCGCGGGCTCGCGCCCGAGCACAAGCTCGGCTTCGGTCTCACCGGCATGCGCGAGCGGCTGCTGGCGCTCGGCGGCACCTTGACGGTGGCCTCGACCGGCACCGGCGTCACCATCGAGGCGATGGTGCCGGCCGACGCGGCGTGAGTTCGGCAAGTAGGAACGAACCCGCCGACGCCGTCCAACTCGATTGATAAAGTCACGCTCCCGTCGCGCGCTTGTCCGATTTGTCCGACATCCGACAGCATGCGATCCGACATGTCGCATGCCGCTATCGCCTCACGCGACCGACATCAGCGCGCAGGGCGCGGGCTCGGGATGCACCGGCCAGACTGAAGCGGCGGCAGTTTCGCCCTGCCGCTCGTCCAGGATCCGCTTCACGGAGCGCGAGCAGAGCCCGCATTGAACCGAACAACCGAGACAATCGTAGATCTGCGCCGGTGAGCCGAAGGTGATGTCGGCCGCCGTGACGATGTCGCGGATGGCGGTGTCGCTGATGACGTTGCAGGAACAAATGATCATGGCTGTTGCTCGCTCCTGCGACCGATAAGCAACCGCGATGCCAAGGTTCAGGCCGCGGATGCGGCCTCATCAGAATCGTTCGAAATGGCAGATCAAGGCGTGCTGGCCGCGCTCGTGCTGATGCGGTCGGCGGCATGCAGCCGGATCGACGCGAGCGTCGCCTGTGCGAGCGCCTGTCCTTGCGCGTCGATGCCGGTCCACTGCGCGTGACGGCCGCGTGGATCGATCTCGGCGAGGGCGACGCCGGCGGCGACGTCGCAGCCGTCGCGGACGATGCCGCGCAGGATGCCGTCATAGGGCGCGGTGACGGGGATGCCGGAGAGGTGACCGACTACGAACCCCTTATAGATGCGTGTGCCGATCTCGACCGGCGTATGCCAGCGCCCTTCATGGGGCGAATGAACCAGGCGCTCGTTTCCGACGCCGCCGAGCTCGCCGGCATCGATGTGCGCCGATGTCCAGCCCTCGCGTACGATCTGGCCAAGCCGGTCCTGGCGGGTCTCGATCGCGACGTCGCAATTCGCCGATGGCGAGAAGCCCGGACCCAGACCGATCGACAGGCGTGTCATGCCGCGCAGGTTCGGCGTCACCTCGCGGGTCTGCATCCGGGCATCGATCAGCACGTCGATGCTGCGGACCGGCAGCAGATCCGAGAGGCCGAGCCAGGTGACGAGCACGTGCTGCGGGTCGCTGAGCGCCTTGAACACATCCATCGTGCTCTCGATGCGCTCGCCAATGACGTTCTCGACGCGCGGGGTGTCGCCAAACAACGCGTCGTGGAACGCCATCTTGCGGCGCATCACCGGCGGATTGGGATCGTGCGAGAGAGCACGACGCAGAAGCCTTCGCGATGCAGATGCACGCCGATTGCCGATGCAATCTCGTTGGTGCCGAGGACAACGGCGAAGCGCACTGCATTCGTCCCCATGTCTCGGTCCATACGGCGTCGATGTCCTGCGGCCGGCGTCCTGCGGCCGGCAGTCCCTTGCGCCTGGAAAGACGGCTTCCAGTCCAGCCATCAGCCTTGTCAGCAAGAGTCGGACCATCCCCGCGGCATCAGGAAAAGGTCCGCCGCCTGAAGGTCTTGCCGATCCAGCCCCAAGGCAATGGGAGGAAAGCCGACGCTCGCGGTGTTCCGAACCGGCCAATCTGTCGGGAATGCGACACGGGCCAGCCGGTTTGCGCGCGGTTTTCGTTGGCCCGGAAACTGCAAAACAGCCGCATGACGATACCGCGGGCCGACGCGCGATCCGTGGGCGCGGCGGCCCTGTAGTCGATCGCCAAATCATCAGGACGGCGTCAGGACGGTATGAGGTGAGTCTCGATCTCGACCAGGATGTGCGGGAGCCGGCCGGCGAAGCGGTCGCGACGGTGGCGTCGTGTCCATTTCATCAGGACCTCGCCGCAGCCGAGCGTCCCGGCCGGACCGAGCAGAAGACGCTGGTGCTGACCGGCGGGTCGCGGGGCATCGGCCACGCGACGGCCAAACTGTTCTCCGATGCCGGTTGGCGCATCCTGACCTGCTCACGCCAGCCGTTCGATGGCGGGCGCTGCCCCTGGGACGCCGGTGCTGCCAATCACGTCCAGGTCGATCTGAGCGACCGCCAGGCGATCCCGCGCGCGATCGCCGAGATCAAGGCCAAGCTCGACGGCGCTCCACTGCATGCCCTGATCAACAACGCCGCAATCTCTCCCAAGGCCACCGATGGTGGCCGGCTCGACTCGCTCTCGACCTCGGTCGAGACCTGGATGACCGTCTTCCACGTCAATTTCCTCGGGCCGATCCTGCTGGCGCGGGGTCTGTTCGAGGAGCTCAAGCGCGGGCAGGGCGCCGTCGTGAACGTGACGTCGATCGTCGGCACCCGCGTGCATCCCTTTGCCGGCACCGCCTATGCGACGTCCAAGGCGGCGCTGGCCTGTCTCACCCGTGAGATGGCGCACGACTTCGCCCCGCACGGGATTCGCGTCAACGCCATCGCGCCGGGAGAGATCAAGACCGAGATGGTGTCGCCGGAGACCGAGGCGCGCTTCTCGCCGCTGATCCCGATGCGCCGGATCGGCGCGCCGGAGGAGGTCGCAAAGGTGTTGTTCTTCCTCTGCTCGGACGCTGCGAGCTACGTGACCGGGGAGGAGATCCAGATCAATGGGGGGCAACACCTCTGATTGATGGACGGGTCGACGTAGCGCAGCCAAGTCTGTTCACGGCTGTCTACACGCGGATGTGAAGCGAGCGATGAGCGCCGCTAGCAGGAGGGCCTCGCGAGTGCCAGGCGAGGGTGGAAACCTGATGATCAGTTCCTCTGTTTGCGATCCGCGCGCAGCAAGGGGCCCGATGCGGCGGTATTAGGTGTCGGAAACACCACGTCTTTGTCGGATCGTCTCGCGATGCGGCGGCGCCTCGCGGCCGCAGCGCACGCTTTCTGCCGGATGCAAACTAATTTGTTAAGATCATGAAGTCCTGCAGCTTTTCTATTCTCTTCGCTGCCCACTACTTCTGCGGCAATGCAGCAAAGTTAGGCACGACAATCATCTGCAGTTCGGGGAGGATGTTAGAACGCCTACAATCACGGCGGCCTTGTCAGGAACGTCCGTGACCACCAGAGAAGCGACCATGGTCCAAACGGAAACACGTCAGGTCGAAGCTCAGGACGTCAGGTCCAACGCAGCCCCGATACCGCTCAGCGAGATCGCGCTGACCGGAATTTTCGAAATCTCGAAAATCCTCGCCGCGCCGACGCGGCTGGAAATTACGCTCGCCAACGTTGTCAACCTGCTGCAGTCCTTCATGCAGATGCGCCATGGCGTGGTGTCGCTGCTCGCCGACGACGGCATTCCCGATCTCGCCGTCGGGGCCGGGTGGAGCGAAGGCAGTGACCAGCGCTACCGCGAGCGCCTGCCGCAGAAGGCGATCGACCAGATCGTCGCGACCGCCGTGCCGTTGATTGCCGAGAACGTCGCCGATCACCCGGCCTTCAGTCCCGCCGACGCGGTGACGCTCGGTGCCGGTGCGGACACCCGCGTGTCGTTCCTTGGCGTGCCGATCCGGATCGATCAGCGCGTGGTCGGCACGCTCACGATCGACCGGGTCTGGGATGGCCGCGCCGTGTTCCGGCTCGACTCCGATGTCCGCTTCCTGACGATGGTGGCCAACCTGATCGGCCAGACCATCAAGCTGCATCGTGTCGTGGCGCGCGATCGCGAGCGGCTGATGGCGGAGAGCCATCGGCTGCAGAAGGAGCTGTCGGAGCTGAAGCCGGCGTCGGCCAATCGCAAGAAGGTGCTGGTCGACGGCATCGTCGGCGACAGCCCGGCGCTGCGCGCGTTGCTCGACAAGATCAATGTGGTGGCGAAGTCGAACGCGCCGGTGCTGCTGCGCGGCGAATCCGGCACCGGCAAGGAGCTGGTCGCGAAAGCGATCCACGAATTGTCGAACCGCGCCAAGCGCCCCTTCATCAAGATCAACTGCGCGGCACTGCCTGAGACGGTGCTGGAGTCCGAGCTGTTCGGCCATGAGAAGGGCGCCTTCACCGGCGCCATCAATTCGCGCAAAGGCCGCTTCGAACTCGCCGACAAAGGCACCTTGTTCCTCGACGAGATCGGCGAGATCTCGCCGGCGTTCCAGGCCAAGCTGCTGCGCGTGCTGCAAGAGCAGGAGTTCGAGCGCGTCGGCGGCAACCAGACCATCAAGGTCGATGTCCGCATCGTCACCGCCACCAACCGCAATCTGGAGGAGGCCGTGTCGCGCAACGAGTTCCGCGCCGACCTCTATTATCGGATCAGCGTGGTTCCGATCAAGCTGCCGCCGTTGCGCGAGCGGCGCAGCGACATTCCGCAATTGGCGCACGAGTTCCTGCGCCGCTTCAATTGCGAGAATGAGCGCGACCTCACCTTCGACGTCAGCGCCATCGAGGTGCTGATGCATTGCGGCTTCCCCGGCAATGTGCGTGAGCTGGAGAACTGCGTACAGCGGACGGCGACGCTCGCGGCTGGATCGGCGATCGGCCAGCACGACTTCGCCTGCAGCCGTAACGAGTGCATGTCGGCGATCCTGTGGAAGGGCAACACGGTGACCCCGCCGCCACCGCGCGGCCAGCCGATCGTGCCCTTGCCGATCCTGCCGCGCTCATCGGCGCCGATCGAAACGCCGGCCGAGTCGCCGGTTGCCGAAATCGATGATGGGGAGTTCAACGAGGCGATGGATGGCGGTGCCGTGCCCGAGCGCGACCGTATCGTCCAGGCGATGGAGCGCTCCGGCTGGGTCCAGGCCAAGGCCGCGCGCCTGCTTGGCCTGACCCCGCGCCAGATCGGCTACGCGCTGAAGAAGTATAATATCGAGGTCAAGCGATTCTGAGCGGCTTGGCCTGAGGCTCGTCGCAGGGCGCGCTGGCAGCGCGCCCTTTTGCCTCTTGGTGGATCGTGTCTGCCGCTGCTCGCGGTTGGATTAGAGCTCTCACCCGGGCGGCGGTCGGCTCCCCTCCCCCTTGCGGGTAGGGGTCAGGGGTAGGGGTCCCCGGGCGACAACCTTCGTGGCGTGCACCGTCGACGCATGCATCACATCATTGTTGCGAGAACGCGAGACGATGCACGACGGCCTTGCTCAGTTGAGGGGAGCCACAGCGGGCGCGTTGACTGTAGCGATTGCCGTGCATGATTAATCGCTGCGCTCTCGATCATATACGGGGGCTCATCAGAGACAGCGCGCTTCGTGGACCCCACCCCCGCCCCCTCCCCGCAAGGGGGAGGGGAGCGCACTGCCGTTGGGGGTGAGTGATTGAGTCCAACTGGTCGTGGGCCTCCGCGCAGAGCAACGCTGCACGCATCCCTCCCGTCCTGTCGCACTTGCGACATGCTGTCGGGAGAGCGACAGCTGGTCGGCGCGGCGAAGTTTAGAATCTTCCTTAGAAATCAACCAAGTGCTCTCTGGCACGGCGCTTGAAAGATATCGCGTGAATGACATCGCCCGATGTCGCGGAAAGCGCGGGGAGCAGCACATGGCCTACAAGATCATCGCCTCACAATGCACGGTGTGCGGGGCCTGCGAGTTCGAATGTCCGAACGCGGCCATCCGGCTCAAGAACGACATGTACATCATCGATCCGAAGAAGTGCACCGAGTGCGAAGGCCATTTCGACGCGCCGCAATGCGCTGCCGTCTGTCCGGTTCCGGACACCTGCGTGCCCGCCTGACGCGGGCGCGGACGGCATCATTGCAAGCGGAGTGAGAGATGGCAGCGGTTCAGGAGACGATTGATCGGGTCAAGGGCATTGATGTCGATCAATATCGCTACGGGTTCGAGACCGTCATCGAATCCGAGAAGGCGCCGAAGGGGCTGTCCGAGGATACCATCCGCTTCATCTCGGCCAAGAAGAACGAGCCGGCCTGGATGCTGGAATGGCGTCTCGAGGCCTATCGCCGCTGGCTGACCATGACCGAGCCGAGTTGGGCCCGCGTCGGCTATCCCAAGATCGACTATCAGGACCTTTATTACTACGCGGCGCCGAAGCCGAAGAAGAAGGTGGCTTCGCTCGACGAGATCGACCCGGAAATTCTCAAGACCTATGAGAAGCTCGGCATTCCCTTGCGCGAGGTCGAGATCCTCGAAGGCGTCGAGCGGCCGGCTGCGACGGTGGAAACCGACGCCGACGGCGAGACCGCGGCGCCGCGCAGCAGGATCGCGGTCGACGCGGTGTTCGATTCGGTCTCGGTGGCGACCACCTTCAAGGAGGAGCTGAAGAAGGCCGGCGTCATCTTCATGCCGATCTCCGAAGCGCTGCGCGAGCATCCGGACCTGGTGGAGAAATATCTCGGCACGGTGGTGCCGACCACCGACAATTATTTCGCGACGCTCAACTCGGCGGTGTTCTCCGACGGCTCGTTCGTCTACGTACCGCCGGGCGTGCGCTGCCCGATGGAGCTGTCGACCTATTTCCGCATCAACGAGCGCAACACCGGTCAGTTCGAGCGCACCCTGATCATCGCCGACAAGGGCGCCTACGTCTCTTATCTCGAAGGCTGCACGGCGCCGCAGCGCGACGAGAACCAGCTGCACGCCGCCGTGGTCGAGCTGGTCGCGCTGGACGATGCCGAGATCAAATATTCGACGGTGCAGAACTGGTACCCCGGCAATTCAGAGGGCGTCGGCGGCATCTATAATTTCGTCACCAAGCGCGGCGACTGTCGCGGCGCCAATTCAAAGATCTCCTGGACCCAGGTCGAGACGGGGTCGGCGATCACGTGGAAATATCCGAGCTGCATTCTGCGCGGCGACAATTCCAGCGGCGAATTCTACTCGATCGCGATCTCCAACGGCTTCCAGCAGGTCGATAGCGGCACCAAGATGATCCATCTCGGCAAGAACACGTCGAGCCGGATTATCTCCAAGGGCATTGCCGCCGGCAAGTCGCAGAACACCTATCGCGGTCTCGTCAGCGCGCATCGCAAGGCCTCGGGCGCGCGCAATTTCACCGCCTGCGACTCGCTGCTGATCGGCGACAAATGCGGCGCCCACACCGTGCCCTATATCGAGGCCAAGAACTCGTCGGCGGTGTTCGAGCACGAGGCGACAACGTCGAAGATCTCCGAGGACGTACTGTTCTACTGCATCCAGCGCGGTCTTTCGCAGGAGGAAGCGGTCGGGCTTGTCGTCAACGGCTTCGTCAAGGACGTGCTGCAGCAGCTGCCGATGGAGTTCGCGGTCGAGGCGCAGAAGCTGATCTCGATCTCGCTCGAAGGTTCGGTGGGATGACGGTGCCGCGCGGCGACAACATCAGAAGGAGGGTTCGATGACGGCCTTGCTCGAAATCAAGGGGCTCCATGCCGAGATCGCCGGCGGACGGAAGATCATCCAGGGGCTGGACCTGACCGTCAACAAAGGTGAGATCCACGCCATCATGGGGCCGAACGGCGCCGGCAAGTCGACGCTCTCTTACGTGCTTGCCGGCAAGCCCGGCTATGAGATCACCGCCGGCGAGGTCTATCTCAATGGCGAGGACCTGCTGGCGATGGAAGCCAACGAGCGCGCCGCCAAGGGTGTGTTCCTCGCCTTCCAATACCCGCTGGAGATCCCGGGCGTCGCGACCCTGACGTTCCTGCGCGCCGCCTTCAACGCCCAGCGCAAGGCGCGCGGCGAGGAGGAGCTGTCCTCGCCGGAGCTGATCAAGCGCGTGCGCGAGATCGCCAAGACCTTGAACATCGACGCCGAGATGCTGAAACGGCCGCTCAATGTCGGCTTCTCTGGCGGCGAGAAGAAGCGCAACGAGACCCTGCAGATGGCGCTGCTGCAGCCGTCGCTCTGCGTGCTCGACGAGACGGACTCCGGCCTTGACATCGACGCGCTGAAGGTCGTCGCCAACGGCGTCAATGCGCTGCGCTCGGTGGAGCGCGGCATGATCGTCATCACCCACTATCAGCGGCTGCTCGACTATATCGTGCCGGACATCGTCCACGTGTTCGCGGCCGGCCGCATCGTCCGTACCGGGGCTGCAGACCTCGCGCGCGAGCTCGAGGCGACCGGCTACGCCCAGTATCAGAGCGAAGCAGCCTAAGGCGTGGGGAGCAGCAGGATGGGCGTCGCGATCCGCAAGACCAAGGCCGAGCTCGGACTGGCCGATCTGTATCAGGGCGCCCGCCGCTATCTGCCGGGCGGTGAGGAGATCACGGCGGTGCGTGCCGCAGCCTTCGACCGCTTCGACGCGGTCGGCCTCCCGCACCGGCGCGTCGAGGCCTGGCGCTACACTGATCTGCGCACGCAGATGAAGGAGGCCAAGCGACTCGCCTCGCTGCCCGACGATGCCGCCAAGACGAAAGCGCGCGAAGCGAGCGATCTGTTCGCGGGCGCCGGCTTCCGCAAGCTTGTCATCGTCGACGGCGCCTTCGTGCCAGAGCTGTCCGATCTCGCGGGTCTCGAGCCGGGCCTGACGATCCAGCCGATGGCCGATGCGCTGGCGGCCGACAAGCCGCTGCTGTTGCAGCGCCTCGGCCCCGTGGTGCCGGACGACGATCCGGCACTGGCGCTCAACACCGCGCTGGCCGCCAATGGCGTCGTGATCCTGGTCGCGCCGGGCACCGCGGTGAGCCGGCCGATCCATGTCGCCTTCGTCACGACCAATTGGGTCGCGACCTCGATGTTCACGCGCTCGCAGGTCAACATCGGCGCGGGCGCCAGCGCCACCATCGTCGAGTCGCATCAGGGGCCCGACGGCACCGAATATCAGGTCAACACCGCGATGCAGCTCATCGTCGGCGACGAGGCGCGGATCGACCACGTCAAGGTCGTGATCGAGGGCAACAGCGCGCTGCACATCTCCTCGCTGCTCGCCAATATCGGCGCACGCGCGACCTTCAACCAGCTCGGCTTCGTCGCCGGCGGCAGCCTGGTGCGCAACCAGCTGTTTGTGCACATCGCGGGGGAGGGCACCGTGGTCGACATCCGCGGCGGCTCGCTGCTGTCGGGCGCCCAGCATGCCGACACCACGCTCGCGATCGAGCATGCCGCCGAGAACTGCCAGAGCCGCGAGACCTTCAAGGCCGTGGTCGGCGACACCGCGCGGGCGGTGTTCCAGGGCAAGATCACGGTCAGCCCGGGCGCGCAGAAGACCGACGCCAAGATGATGTCGCGCGCGCTGCTGCTCTCCGACGAGGCCGAGGCCGACAGCAAGCCGGAGCTCGAGATCTTCGCCGACGACGTGCAGTGCGGCCACGGCACCACGACCGGCGCGATCGATGATGAGCTCTTGTTCTACCTGATGGCGCGCGGCATTCCGCCCAATGAGGCCAAGGCGCTGCTGATCCAGGCGTTCGTCGGCGAGATCATCGAGGGCGCGGCCGATGAGAGCGTGCGGGCGGCGCTGACGGAGGCGATGCTGGGCTGGCTCGGACGACGGGAGTAGATGATGCATGCAGCGGTGCAGGGAAGCGGCTACGACGTGGGCCGCATCCGCGCGGATTTCCCCATCCTCGGCATGCAGGTGCACGGCAAGCCACTGGTGTATCTCGACAACGCCGCCTCGGCGCAGAAGCCCCAGGCCGTGCTCGATCGGATGAACCAGGTCTACACCTTCGAATACGCCAATGTGCATCGCGGGCTGCATTATCTCGCCAATGCGGCGACCGAGGCCTATGAGGGCGCACGCGCCAAGGTCGCGAGATTCCTCAACGCCGAAAGCCCCGAGCAGATCATCTTCACCCGCGGCGCCACGGAAGCCGTGAACCTGGTGGCGCAGACCTTCGGCCGCGAGCGGATCGGGCCGGGCGACGAGATCGTGCTCTCGATCATGGAGCACCACGCCAATATCATCCCCTGGCATTTCCTCCGGGAGCGCCAGGGCGCCGTGATCAAATGGGCCCCCGTCGACGACGCCGGCAACTTCCTGCTCGACGAGTTCGAGAAGCTGCTGACGCCGCGCACCAAGATGGTGGCGATGACGCAGATGTCGAACGTGCTCGGCACGGTCGTTCCGGTGAAGGACGTCATCCGCATCGCGCATGCGCGCGGTATCCCCGTGCTGATCGACGGTTCTCAGGCGGCCGTGCATATGGAGGTCGATGTCCGCGATCTCGACGCGGATTTCTACTGCATTACGGGGCACAAGATCTACGGCCCGACCGGGATCGGCGCGCTCTACGGCAAGCGCGAACTCCTGGCATCGATGCCGCCATTCAATGGCGGCGGCGAAATGATCCGCGAGGTGTCGCGGGACTGGGTCACCTATGGCGATCCGCCGCACCGCTTCGAGGCCGGCACGCCGCCGATCGTGGAAGCGGCCGGGCTGGGGGCGGCGATCGACTACGTCGCCTCGATCGGCAAGCAGCGCATCGCCGCGCATGAGCATGATCTGGTGGTTTACGCCACCGAGCAACTGCGCGAGATCAATTCGCTGCGCATCATCGGCAACGCCGCCGACAAGGGCGCCATCGTCTCGTTCGAGATGCAGGGCGCCCACGCCCACGACTTCGCCACCGTCATCGACCGCTCCGGCGTCGCGGTACGCGCCGGCACCCATTGCGCGATGCCGCTGCTGGAACGCTTCGGCGTCACCGCCACCTGCCGCGCCTCCTTCGCGATGTACAATACGCGGGAGGAGGTCGATGCGCTGGTGCGCGCGCTGAAGAGGGCGCAGGAGTTCTTCTCGTAGCGGCTTGCGCCGCTCTTACTGATCACCAAGAAGCGCTGCCCATGAATGCGCCCCCTCCCCTTGTGGGAGAGGGCGGCACCGTTGTCAGCTTCAGACTCCCTCGGGTGAGTGGTGGTGTCCGCACACGACCGTCTGAATTTGCCGACAGAACCCCTCACCCGGTAGCCTTCGGCTGCCACCCTCTCCCACAAGGGGAGAGGGTGCACCGAGTTCGGTGCGACATGCGCGACTAATTAAATCAGCAATCGAACAATCAAACCTACGCCGCCGCCGCCAGCGCCGCCTTCGCATCCGCCTTGATGCGGCTGACCATCGAGCGGAAGCCGTTGGAACGCTGCGGCGTCAAATGCTCGCGCAGTCCGAGCGTCTCGAACAGGGCGATTGGATCGGCAGCGAGGATCTCGGATGCTGTGCGCCCCGAAACCATTGCCAGCAGGATCGCCACCAGGCCGCGCACGATATGGGCGTCGCTGTCGCCAATGAAATCGAGCACTGGTGCGGCGCCGTGACGCACCGACGTGGCGACCCAGACCTGGCTGGTGCAGCCCTGCACCTTGTTGGCGTCAGTGCGATCGGCGTCCGGCAGCGGTGCAAGGCCGCGTCCGAGCTCAATGACATAGCGGTAGCGGTCATCCCAATCGTCCAGGACGGCGAAGTTCTCGACGATGTCGGCAATGTCGGGAGTTCCCGGCGCGGCGGTCTGGGTCAGCTGCAACATGATCTTCTCCTGGTCATTTGCTGGAGGCCTTGGACATCACGACGATGTCGCCAGGCTGGGCTCCGTCCCGCGCCGCGCCAGCACCGTATCGACGGCATGGGTCACGCCGTCGAAGGTGATCGGCTTCGCTATAATGGCCTCGGCGCCCTGGCGCAGCCCGGCCAGCGCCAGCGGCGACCTGGTCGATCCGGCAACGACGATGATGCCGGCTTGATGCAGCTTCCTGGCGAGCACGCCGACCATCTCGGCGCCGCCATCCTCCAGGATGCTGCTGCCGACGAGCACCGCGTCGGGCGTGGCCCGCGCCGCCTTGCTCAGCGCATCCGCGGTCTCTGCGAATGTGAAGGTCTCGTGGCGCTCACTGAGGATATAGCCGAGCGCCGACCGGATCACCTGATCTGCTTCGATGACGAAGACGCATGCCTTGTCCGACATCAAAATACTCCTGCTGCCCGTTCGGAAACGGGTTTGATCTACATCAAGCAAACTCCGTACCGCGCCCCTTGGCCTGTTAGCTCAGACAGCAGCGACCGGCGATGACCGGAGCTCGGCTTTGCGGCTGCGAAGCCAGCGCTGCGGAGCCACAGCTGCGATGCCATGTGTCGTTTCGAACAGCACGGCCCGGGAGCGTCGGGTGAAAAACCCCGATGTCGGGTTTGCAACAACTCCATCCTAGCCTCGACGTTGGCCGCATCTCTTTCAAAAGACGGCCTTTTTAACGATTCCAAAGCTCTGGCACAGCCGTTGCAAAACTCTGATCAGGCAATGGTTGAGGGCTGAGTGCACGCCGACGCTTCGGACGAGCGATGCTCTCCTTCCCAATAACCCGTCTGCCGGTTCTGGAGAGAGGACGCGTTCTCGTCATGCAAGGCGCATGCGGGACATTGGCAATCGGTTGATGGAGAGCAGAATGTCATCACTTCGACAAATCGCATTCTACGGCAAAGGCGGCATCGGCAAATCGACGACGTCGCAGAACACGCTCGCGGCGCTGGCGGAGATGGGTCACCGGATCCTGATCGTTGGCTGCGACCCCAAGGCGGATTCGACCCGCCTGATCCTGCACGCCAAGGCGCAGGACACCATCCTCAGCCTGGCCGCTGCCGCGGGCAGCGTCGAGGATCTCGAGATCGAAGAGGTCATGAAGGTCGGCTATCGCGACATCCGTTGCGTCGAGTCCGGCGGTCCGGAGCCGGGCGTCGGCTGCGCCGGCCGCGGCGTCATCACCTCGATCAACTTCCTGGAAGAGAACGGCGCCTATGAGGACATCGACTACGTGTCCTACGACGTGCTCGGCGACGTGGTCTGCGGCGGCTTCGCGATGCCGATCCGCGAGAACAAGGCGCAGGAGATCTACATCGTGATGTCCGGCGAGATGATGGCGATGTATGCCGCCAACAACATCTCCAAGGGCATTCTGAAATATGCCAATTCCGGCGGCGTGCGCCTGGGCGGCCTGGTCTGCAACGAGCGCCAGACCGACAAGGAGCTCGAGCTGGCGGAAGCGCTCGCCAAGAAGCTCGGCACCCAGCTGATCTACTTCGTGCCGCGCGACAACATCGTGCAGCACGCCGAGCTGCGCCGCATGACGGTTCTGGAATATGCGCCGGAGTCGGTGCAGGCCAACCACTACCGTAACCTGGCGACCAAGATCCACGGCAATGCCGGCAAGGGCATCATCCCGACGCCGATCACGATGGACGAGCTCGAGGACATGCTGATGGAGCACGGCATCATGAAGGCGGTGGACGAGAGCCAGATCGGAAAGACTGCCGCCGAACTCGCCGCAACGGCGTAACCGCCACCGGCCACCCGGTCCTTTCGGAAGGGCCGGGCGGTCCCCGCAACCGATCATCGAGGAAAGCCAGATGAGCGTTACCGAGAAACAAAGCGTGGCCGAGATCAAGGCGCGCAACAAGGAATTGATCGCCGAGGTCCTCAAGGTCTATCCCGAGAAGACCGCCAAGCGTCGCGCCAAGCATCTCAACGTCCACGAGTCCGGCAAGTCGGACTGCGGCGTCAAGTCGAACATCAAGTCGATCCCCGGCGTCATGACCATCCGCGGCTGCGCCTATGCCGGCTCGAAGGGCGTGGTGTGGGGCCCGATCAAGGACATGATCCACATCAGCCACGGCCCGGTCGGCTGCGGCCAGTACTCCTGGGCGGCGCGCCGCAACTACTATATCGGCACGACCGGCATCGACACCTTCGTGACGATGCAGTTCACCTCCGACTTCCAGGAAAAGGACATCGTCTTCGGCGGCGACAAGAAACTCGCCAAGATTATGGACGAGATCCAGGAGCTGTTCCCGCTGAACAACGGCATCACCGTGCAGTCGGAATGCCCGATCGGCCTGATCGGCGACGACATCGAGGCGGTCTCCAAGGTCAAGTCGAAGGAATATGACGGCAAGACCATCGTTCCTGTCCGTTGCGAAGGCTTCCGCGGTGTCTCCCAGTCGCTGGGGCACCACATTGCCAACGACGCGATCCGGGACTGGGTGTTCGACAAGCTGCCGGCCGACGCCGCGCCGCGGTTCGAGCCGTCCGATTACGATGTCGCGATCATCGGCGACTACAATATCGGCGGCGATGCCTGGTCGTCGCGCATCCTGCTCGAGGAGATGGGCCTGCGCGTGATCGCCCAGTGGTCGGGCGACGGATCGCTGGCAGAGCTCGAGGCGACGCCGAAGGCGAAGCTCAACGTGCTGCACTGTTACCGTTCGATGAACTACATCTCGCGGCATATGGAAGAGAAGTTCGGTATTCCGTGGTGCGAATACAATTTCTTCGGACCGAGCAAGATCGCCGAATCCCTGCGCAAGATCGCCAGCTATTTCGACGACAAGATCAAGGAAGGTGCCGAGCGCGTCATCGCCAAGTACCAGCCGCTGATGGACGCCGTGATCGCCAAGTACCGGCCGCGCCTCGAAGGCAAGACCGTGATGCTGTTCGTCGGCGGCCTACGTCCGCGCCACGTGATCGGCGCCTATGAGGACCTCGGCATGGAGGTCGTCGGCACCGGCTACGAGTTCGCCCACAATGACGACTATCAGCGCACCGCTCAGCACTACGTCAAGGACGGCACGCTGATCTATGACGACGTGACCGGCTACGAGTTCGAGAAGTTCGTCGAAAAGGTCCAGCCGGACCTCGTCGGCTCGGGCATCAAGGAAAAGTACGTCTTCCAGAAGATGGGCGTGCCGTTCCGCCAGATGCACTCCTGGGACTACTCCGGTCCCTACCATGGCTATGACGGGTTCGCGATCTTCGCCCGCGACATGGACATGGCCATCAACTCGCCGGTCTGGAAGATGACCAAGGCGCCCTGGAAGCAGGCGCCCAAGCCCTTGCTCCAGGCGGCCGAGTAATCACCACCACCCACGGCCTGGCTCTCCTTCGGCGGAGAGCCAGCGCTCCCTGATCGACACAGGAACATAGAGAGGGTACTCCCATGACGCAGTCTGCCGAACATGTGCTCGATCACTTCGAGCTTTTCCGTGGTCCCGAATACCAGCAGATGCTGGCGAACAAGAAGAAGATGTTCGAGAACCCGCGCGACCCCGCCGAGGTCGAGCGCATCCGTGAATGGGCCAAGACGCCCGAATATCGCGAGAAGAACTTCGCCCGCGAGGCGCTGACGGTCAATCCGGCCAAGGCCTGCCAGCCGCTCGGCGCGGTGTTCGTCGCCGTCGGCTTCGAAAGCACGTTGCCGTTCGTGCACGGCTCGCAGGGCTGCGTGGCCTATTATCGCAGCCATCTGTCGCGCCACTTCAAGGAGCCGAGCTCCTGCGTGTCGTCGTCGATGACCGAGGACGCGGCCGTGTTCGGCGGCCTCAACAACATGATCGACGGCCTCGCCAACGCCTACAACATGTACAAGCCGAAGATGATCGCGGTGTCGACCACCTGCATGGCGGAAGTCATCGGTGACGACCTCAACGCCTTCATCAAGACGTCCAAGGAGAAGGGCTCGGTTCCGGCCGAGTTCGACGTTCCCTTCGCTCATACGCCTGCCTTCGTCGGCAGCCACGTCACCGGCTACGACAATGCCATGAAGGGCATCCTGGAGCACTTCTGGGACGGCAAGGCCGGCACCGCGCCGAAGATCGAGCGCGTGGCCAACGAGAAGATCAACTTCATCGGCGGCTTCGACGGCTACACCGTCGGCAATCTGCGCGAAGTGAAGCACATCTTCGAGGAGATGGGGATCGCCTACACCATCCTCGGCGACAATTCGAACGTGTTCGACACGCCGACGGACGGCGAGTTCCGCATGTATGAGGGCGGCACCACCCTGGAGGATGCCGCCAACGCCGTTCACGCCAAGGCGACCATCTCGATGCAGCATTATTGCACCGAGAAGACGCTGCCGTTCATCAAGAACCACGGCCAGGAAGTGGTCTCGTTCCACCATCCGGTCGGCGTGTCCGGCACCGACGCGTTCGTGATGGCGCTGTCGCGCATCTCGGGCAAGGAGATCCCGGAATCGCTCGCGCTCGAGCGCGGCCGGCTGGTCGACGCCATCGCCGACTCCAGCGCCCATATCCACGGCAAGAAGTTCGCGATCTACGGCGATCCGGACCTCTGCCTCGGCCTCGCGTCGTTCCTGCTGGAGCTCGGCGCCGAGCCGACCCACGTGCTCGCCACCAACGGCAACAAGGAATGGGCCGAGCGGGTGCAGGCGGTGTTCGATAGCTCGCCGTTCGGCAAGAACTGCCATGTGTATCCCGGCAAGGATCTCTGGCACATGCGCTCGCTGCTGTTCACCGAGCCGGTCGACTTCCTGATCGGCAACACCTACGGCAAATATCTGGAGCGCGACACCGGCACGCCGCTGATCCGCATCGGCTTCCCGATCTTCGATCGCCACCACAAGCACCGTTACCCGGTGTGGGGCTATCAGGGCGGCCTCAACGTGCTGGTCACGATCCTCGACAAGATCTTCGACGAGATCGACCGCAACACCAATGTGCCGGCCAAGTCGGACTACAGCTTCGACATCATTCGCTAAGGACGGCGCGCGGCGGCTCCCCAAGGGCCGCCGCGCTTCGTAAGGGGTCGACGAGGCTCAAGGGGAGGCGCGATGTGCCTGGGCTTAGTCTCTCGCAAGACGCGCACACGGTCCGCCAACAGGAGAAGCCCATGAGCTCGCTGTCTGCCACGATCCAGAACGTCTTCAACGAGCCGGGTTGCGGCAAGAACGCCAACAAGTCCGAGGCCGAGCGCAAGAAGGGCTGCACCAAGCAGCTGCAGCCAGGCGGCGCGGCCGGTGGCTGTGCCTTCGACGGCGCCAAGGTCGCATTGCAGCCGCTGACCGACGTCGCGCATCTCGTGCACGGACCGATCGCCTGCGAAGGGAATTCCTGGGACAACCGTGGTGCCGCGTCGTCAGGCTCGCAGATCTGGCGCACCGGTTTCACCACCGACATCAACGAGACCGACGTCGTGTTCGGCGGCGAGAAGCGCCTGTACAAGGCGATCAAGGAAATCATCGAGAAATACGATCCGCCGGCGGTGTTCGTCTACCAGACCTGCGTGCCCGCCATGACCGGCGACGATATCAATGCAGTGTGCAAGGCGGCCTCGGCGAAGTTCGGCAAGCCCTGCATTCCCGTCAATTCGCCCGGTTTCGTCGGTCCGAAGAACCTCGGCAACAAGCTCGCCGGCGAGGCGCTGCTCGACCATGTCATCGGCACGGTCGAGCCGGAGGTGACGACGCCCTACGACCTCAACATCATCGGCGAATACAATCTGTCCGGCGAGCTGTGGCAGGTGAAGCCGCTGTTCGACGAACTCGGCATCCGCATCTCCGCGTGCATCTCCGGCGACGGCCGCTACAAGGATGTGGCGTCGTCGCACCGCGCCCGCGCCGCGATGATGGTGTGCTCCAAGGCGATGATCAACGTCGCCCGCAAGATGGAGGAGCGCTACGGCATTCCGTTCTTCGAGGGCTCGTTCTACGGCATCCAGGACTCCTCGGACTCGCTGCGCGAGATCGCGCGTCTCCTGGTCGAGCGCGGCGCGCCGGCCGACCTGCTCGACCGCACCGAGGCGGTGATCGCGCGCGAGGAAGCCAAGGCCTGGGCGGCGATCGAGCCGTTTAAGAAGCGGCTCACCGGCAAGAAGGTGCTCTTGATCACCGGCGGCGTGAAGTCGTGGTCGGTGGTGGCGGCGCTGCAGGAGGCCGGCATGGAGCTGGTCGGCACCTCGGTCAAGAAGTCCACCAAGGAGGACAAGGAGCGCATCAAGGAGCTGATGGGCCAGGACGCGCACATGATCGACGACATGGCGCCGCGCGAAATGTACAAGATGCTGAAGGACGCCAAGGCCGACATCATGCTGTCGGGCGGCAAGTCGCAATTCGTCGCGCTGAAGGCGGCGATGCCCTGGCTCGACATCAACCAGGAGCGCTCCCACGCCTATATGGGCTATATCGGCATGGTGAAGCTGGTCGCCGAGATCGACAAGGCGATCTACAACCCGATGTGGGAGCAGCTGCGCAAGCGGGCGCCGTGGGAGACCGCCAGCAACACCTGGCAGGCCAGGGCGATCGCGCAGGCCAATGCCGAAGCGGCAGCGCTCGCCGCTGATCCCGTCGCTGCGGAAGCCGCGCGGCGCGCCAAGAAGATCTGCCACTGCAAGGCGGTCGATCTCGGCACCATCGAGGATGCGATCAAGGCGCATGCCCTGACCGACGTCGCCGGCGTCCGCACCCACACCAATGCCTCGGGTGGCTGCGGAGCCTGCGCCGGCCGGGTCGAGGACATCCTGGCCCGCGTCAGCGCGCCGGCCGAGCTGTTGCAGGCGGCGGAGTAGGGCGGCGCACATGGCCAAGGTCACCATTGGAAAGAAGGCCTGCGCGGTCAATCCGCTGAAGATGAGCCAGCCGATCGGCGGCTCGTTCGCGTTCCTCGGCCTGCGCGGGGCAATGCCGCTGCTGCACGGCTCGCAGGGCTGCACCTCGTTCGGCCTGACGCTGTTCGTGCGCCACTTCAAGGAAGCGGTGCCGATGCAGACCACGGCGATGAGCGAGGTCGCCACCGTGCTCGGCGGCTATGAGAATGTCGAGCAGGCGATCCTCAACATCTACAAGAAGCAGAAGCCGGAGATCATTGGCATCTGCTCGACCGGGGTCACCGAGACCAAGGGCGATGATGTCGACGGCTACATCAGACTGATCCGCGAGAAGCACCCGGAGCTCGCCAATTATCCGCTGGTCTACGTCTCGACGCCGGACTTCAAGGACGCCTTTCAGGACGGCTGGGACAAGACCGTGGCCAAGATGGTGGAGGTGCTGGTCGACAAGCCGACCTCGACCCGGCGCGATCCGGCCCGCGTCAACGTGCTGCCGGGCTGCCATCTGACGCCGGGTGACATCGAGGAGCTGCGCACCATCTTCGAGGATTTCGGCCTGGAGCCGTCGTTCCTGCCGGATATCGGCGGCTCGCTCGACGGCCATATCCCCGACGAGTTTACCCCGACCACGATCGGCGGCATCGGGCTGGAGGAAATCGCTGTCATGGGCAGCGCGAACTGGACGATCGCGATCGGTGCGCAGATGAAGCGCGCGGCCGAGGCGATGCAGGCCAGGACCGGCGTGCCGTACCGGCTGTTCGAGCGTCTCTGCGGCCTGCTGCCGAACGACGAGTTCATGTCTTTCCTCAGCGAGATCTCGGGACGTCCGGTGCCGGCGAAATATCGCCGGCAGCGCGGCCAGCTCGCGGACGCGATGCTGGATGCGCATTTCCACATCGGCGGCTGCAAGCTCGCCATCGGTGCCGAGCCGGACCTGCTGTTCGACGTCGCCAGCATGCTGCACGACATGGGCGCTGATATCGCGGTCGCCATCACCACGACGCAGTCGCCGGTGCTCGAGCGCATGCCGTGCGAGGAGGTGCTGATCGGCGATCTCGAAGATCTGGAGACGCTGGCCAAAGCGCGCGACTGCGGCCTGATGATGACGCATTCGCATGGCCGCCAGGCCGCCGCGCGGTTGAAGATCCCGTTCTACCGGATCGGTTTCCCGATGTTTGACCGGCTCGGGGCAGGGCATCTCTTGACGGTCGGCTATCGGGGCACCCGCGATCTGATCTTTGCGCTGGCCAATCTGATCATTGCCGATCGCGAGGACAACCATCAGCCGACGCCCGACACCTGGCTCGACCCATGGGCCGACCATCAGGCGCCGATCGACTCCGCCGTCGTGGCGCCGCTGCATTGACGCTTCAGGAGAAAGGACCGACGACATGAAAGTCGCATTCGCTACCCAGGATCTGAAACGCGTCGACGCCCATTTCGGCTGGGCCAAGAACATCGCGATCTACGATCTCGATCCCGAGGGCTATCGCTTCGTCGAGACGGTCGAGTTCGACGGCGATCTCAAGGAGGACGGCAACGAGGACAAGCTGGCGCCGAAGATCGAGGCGATCAAGGATTGCGCGATCCTCTATGTCGCCGCGATCGGCGGCTCCGGCGCGGCGCGCGTCGTCGCCAACAACATCCATCCGATGAAGGTCACCCAGCCTGAGGAGATCACGGATCTCCTCGGCAAGCTGCAGGCCGTGCTGAGGGGGACGCCGCCGCCATGGCTGCGCAAGGCGCTGGCCAAGGGTCAGGAACGCGCGCTCGATTTCGAGGAATGAGGAAACCAACATGTCTGATACCGCAGTCGTCGCAGAAGTCGTCCCGGCCGAGCAGCGGCCCTTCGTCAAGGAACTGATCAAGGTCTGGCGCGCCCAGGACACCCATGGCGCCTGGGAGGGCAAGAAGGACGTTGACTTGCTCGAGCCCTACATCCTGGACAAGGAGAAGCGGCGGGCGCTGCCGATCATCGGCGATCCAGATCCCGAGACGATCTGGCGCCTGGAGCTGTTCTTCAACGCGATCGCACTGTCGATCGAGAAGGCCACCGGCGTGATGATCTCGCCGATGCTGAAGATGAGCCATGAGGGGTTCGGCCGCATGGTGCTGATCGGCGGCCGGCTGATCGTGGTCAACAAGCAGCTCCGCGACGTGCACCGCTTCGGCTTCGATAATCTTGGCAAGCTGGCCGACGAGGGCGACAAATTCGTCAAGGCCGGCGTCGAGATGATCGAGAAGTTCAAGGACGTCGCGAAATACTAACGGCGAGGATGAGACGATGAGCGATTTGGATACCCTGAAGGCCGAGATCAAGAAGCTGTCGGCCCGCGCCATGGATGCCAAGATGAACCTGCACGATCTGTCGGAGGAGCTGCCCATCAACTGGGACCAGATCCTGCCGACCGCGCAGAAGGCGCACGAAGCGTTCGCCGAGCTGGAGAAGAAGCGGGCCGAGCTGAAGAAGCTCGAGACCGCGTGACCCTTTTCAAGGACCCGTCACCATGTCCAATTCAACCCGCGACGGCCGCGACTGGCGGCCGGATTATCTGGTCGCCATCGATGCCGCCAAATGCATCGGCTGCGGCCGCTGCTACAAGGTCTGTGGCCGCGAGGTCATGACCTTGAAGGGCATCAACGACGAGGGTGAGTTCGTCGAGCTCGACGATGACGAGGATGACGAGGTCGAGAAAAAGATCATGGTCATGCACGACACCGGCGCCTGCATCGGCTGCGGCGCCTGCGCCCGGGTCTGTCCGACCAATTGCCAGACCCATTCGCCGGCGGCGTAGCAACCGGACGTGCGGCCATGGTGCGGATGGAGGCAAAGTTCACGATCGGTCAGGTGACCCGGCACCGCGTCTACGATCTGCGCGGCGTCGTGTTCGACGTCGACCTGTCGTTCTCCGAGGACGAAGGCTGGCGCGCCATCACCATGGACGCCAGGCTCGACAAGGAGCAGCCGTTCTATTACCTGCTCGCCGAGAGCGGCGACAGCAGCTACATTGCCTATGTGCCCGAGCAGAACCTGCTGCCGGACGCCTCCGGCGAGCCGGTCAAGCATCCCGATATCGGCGAGCTGTTCGATGTCGACGACGACGGCAGCTACCACTATCGCGGGCGGATTTTTCAGTAGTCGATCATTTCAGTGGCCGTTCACAAGTCTCCCAGACGTCATTGCGAGGCGCCGCAGGCGACGAAGCAATCCAGAGTCCCAGCGTAGCTCTGGATTGCGTCGCTGTGCTCGCGATGACGACGCACCGTGGACCGACATCGCCGATATATTCACGCAGCCAGATGTTGAGCGTTCTCTTTCCGCCGTCATTCCGGGGCGCGCGCAGCGCGAGCCCGGAATCCATAGCCACGACCGACGATGAGGCGCGAGATGTATGTGGCGCTCATCTTCGAAAACAACACCCGTTCGTGGTTATGGATTCCGGGCTCATCGCTACGCGATGCCCCGGAATGACGGCGGAGAGATAGGAAGACGCCGTTGCCAGGCCGGACCTACTCGATCCCCTGTTCCCTAGCCTTCCACATCGCCGCGATCCGGAAGCGCTCGTTGATGGCGGCGGGGGTGGCGAGGATCTCGGCCTGGGCGGCGGCGAAGGCGCCCTCGACGATGGCCGCTTCGTCCTTCGTCAAGGTGATGCGGCCGGCCATGTGGGTGGCGTCGGGCGCGGCCTCCCAGATCTTGCGCCGGTTCGGATGCAGCTTGACCTCGACCAGCTCGAACGCCTCGAGCTCGCCCTCGAGACAGATCGCGAGCCCAATCACCTCGACCTTGCGGCCGTCCTGCGTGGTCTTGACCAGGGTCTTTGCCATGCTCGTACTCCCGTCATTGCTATCAGCTGGATCACGCCGCTGCGGCCGTATCGTCGAGCTGGCTCCATTCCGCCCAGGAGCCGTCATGGACGGCGGTGGTCGGAACGCCCAGCCGGTACAGCGCCAGCGCCAGCATGCAGGAGGTGATGCCGGAGGCGCAGCTGGTGACGATCGGCTTGCCGAGATCGATGCCGGCGGCCGTGACGCGTGCAGCGAGCGCGTCCGGGGCCAGCAGCACGCCGGTGTCGGGGTTGACCAGATCGGCCCAGGGCAGGTTGATCGCTCCGGGAATGTGGCCCTGGCGCTTGAAGGCGAAGACGTCCGCTTGTGTACCGTCGAACTTGCCTGGGCCGCGGGCATCGACCAGCTGTGCGCCGCTCTGCGCCAGCCGCTGCACGTCCGCCAGCGTCGCGACCAGGCCGGGCTGGAAATTCGCCGTGAAGCTCGCCGGCGCGGGACGCACCGGCGTCATTTCCGCGGGCCGCTTCTCCTTGGTCCACTTGCCGAAGCCGCCATCGAGCAGCGCGACATTGTCATGTCCGAACACGCGGAACATCCACCACACGCGCGCGGCCGCCGAGCCGCCATAATGGCGGTCATAGACGACGACGCGATCGGAATTGCCGATGCCGAGCAGTCCAACCTTGTGCGCGAAGTCCTCGACCGTCGGCAGCATGTGCGGCAGCGGGTTGGATTTGTCGGCGACCTGGTCGATGTCGAAATGCACCGAGCCCGGCAGATGCCGGCCGCGATATTGGGTGCGGCCGTCGAGATTGGTGCTCGGATGATGCCAGGTGCAGTCGAGGATCTTGACGGCGGGGTCGGTCAGGTGCTGCGTCAGCCATTCGGAGCTGACCAGGGCGCTCGATGTGTCTGTGCTCATATATGCGCTCGCGATTTGAAGAGCCAAGGGAAGGCTGACGCGGCAACGCGTCAGAGCGTCTTCGGCATCGGGTAGCCCGGGCGCGGACGGGTGTCGTAATATTCCGGGCGCTCCGGCCAGCCGCCATCGGCGATGATCTTGAAGGTGGCGACGGTGACCGGTGCGCCGGGCGAGCACGACACTTCGGTGAACTTGATCTCGCGGTCGCCGGGGCCGGCGGAGAAATCGGCGACCGTCGTCCCGTCGGCCTTGCGCGCCCGCGCGAAGCCGGGCGTGCCGACGGTGGCCGCCGGCACCGAGGCCGCGACGAAGTTCGGCTGCTCCAGGCCGTCCTTGGCCGGGCCGAAGGCGGGCGAGGCGAAGGTGAAGGTCGCCAGCACGCCGCTGCGATCGACCGCCTTGTCGGCCGTGGTCGGCCGCGCCACCGAGTAGACCGTCAAGGTGCCGCCATCCAGGGCCGCCTTGATGTCGTCGAGCGAGCTTTCGACGAAGTCCAGTGTCACGTTCATGTCGATCTCCTTACAAAGAAGCGCCTTTGCGGGAGAAATTTTCAAGTTCTGTGCCAGTCTCTCGCAAAAGCGAGAAAGACAGGTCGGGCGGCGGAGTTGCGCGAATCTTGCAATGTGGCCCCTCAGCGAGCCGACCGTCGCTCTCGCGGTGCTGAAAGCGGCGATGTCGGACATGCGCCAGACATCGATGAGGCCTGACATGACGACCGAGGTCGCTTACGCCATCTGCAGCTTCAACGACATACCGAGCCGCCGCGCGGTGGGCTTCCAGCTCATGATCGTGGCCGAGGACGGCAGCCAACGGCCCTGGCCGATCTTCGTCATCCGCTGGGGCAAGCAGGTGTTCGGCTATCTGAACATGTGCCCGCACGACAAGGTCAATCTCGACTGGGAGCGCAATCAGTTCCTGGACGGCAACGGCCTGCGCATCCTTTGCGGCAAGCACGGCTCGCTGTTCGAGATCGGCACCGGGCTCTGCGTCGACGGCCCCTGCAAGGGCGAAAGCCTGACGCCGGTGACGCTGACGGTCTTGGATGGCGACATCTGCGTGACCGGCGTGACGCTGGTCGAAGACGACGAGGAGGACGCCGAGACCGGCCTGCAATGCGAGGAAGGCTGAGATTTTGCACGAAGTCCCGGCACGAGGGCCGGGACTTCAGGTTGCACGAGACGACCGCTTCCAAAGTCCTGGCATATTGATCGTTTAGACCCGGCTGTCATCGTCCGCTTTCGCGAGGGCTTTGCAGAAGTTGGGCCGACAAGGTCTAGGGGCGGCCATGTCTTATTCGAGTAGATTAGCTCTCGAAGCATCGAAGACGATGCAGGGCCGATGGGCCCGGCACCTGGGTTAGACAGGGTGCAGGGTGATCCACCGCTTGAGGTTCATGGCTGTAATTGCGAGGTAGAAGGCCGCCGAATTCCGGGCGAGGCCGCGGTGTCGTGCCCGCGAAAAGCGATAGGTTTTCTTCAAGAGCGCAAACAGCGGCTCGACCGGCGCCCGGAGATAGGAAATCAACTCATTCCGGCGGGTCATCCATGGGCGCATCGGGTGCCAACGGTTGGCTCGGCGTGCGATTCCATCGCGGATACCGAGAGCCTTTAACTTCTCGCGACGAGCATTGCTGTCATAGGCCTTGTCAGCATAGACGGTCTTCTCGTCTCCGCAGATCAATGCGTTGGCAGGTACGGAATCGTTGATATTGGCAGGCGTGAAGGTCGCCCGCCGAATGATGCGGCTGCCTTGATCCATTGCGACATGCGCCTTGTAGCCGAAGAAATATTTACCTTCCTTCTTCGTCCAGGCGGCTTCCGGATCGAGGGGGCTTCTGATCAGCTTGCTCGCGGGTCTGCCGTCGGCGTCTGGAGGTGAAGGAGTATCCGGCGGTTCGGGCGCATTGACGGCCGACTTGACCAGCGAGGCGTCGATTAGGGTGCCGCGCTTCAGAACAAAGCCGGACGCCTCGATTTGCGCCGTGATTAAGGCAAAGACGCGCTCGGCCAATCCGCTCTTGGCCAGTTGCTCGCGGAAACGCCACAGCGTGGAATGATCTGGTACCCGATCGGACAGGGACAGCCCCAGGAAGCGCCTGAACGACAGCCGATCGACCAAGGCTTCCTCAAGGCCCGGATCAGACAGGCCATACCATTGCTGCAGCAACAGCGCCTTCAGGAGCGCCAGCGAAGGATACGCTGGCGCGCCCATGGACCCGCTGCGCAAGACACTCAGCAGCGCCTCGACAGCACTCCAATCGACCAACTCCGCTACGCGCTGCAATCCGGCATTCGCGCGCACAGCATCTCTGACCCGGTCATCGGTAAAGCTCAATTGGCCGATCTGCCGCTCCGCCATGATCTTCTCCCGCGAATCTCCATCAGAAGAGAAGCATCTGGCTGGACTTATGCAAAGCCCTCGCGAAGGCGGACAATCCAGTACGCTGTGACACCTCGGTTCAATAACTTCTGCCGCGGAGTACTGGATGCTCCGCCTTCGCGGAGCATGACAGCAGGTGGGAGGGCGCGAACTCAACCCCGAAACAATGGCTGGTCCTAACGAAACGCTCGTCGAGTTCACCCTGCATCTGAAGATCAGAGCGGCCTCACACCGGCCGGTTCTCGTTGCGGTTCTTGACCGGCTCCATCTTCGCGAGCGCGTCCGCGTAAGGAATGACCTCATAGGCCTCGCTGAACTGCTTGGCGGCGTCGAGCACGTAATCGAGCTTGCCGGCGGTGTCGAGCTTCTTGATGTCGTTCTTGTCGATCGAAAGCAGATCCATCATCTCTTTCCAGACCGTCGATTCATCGCACGGCAGGACATAGAACGTGACGTCGCCCATCTTGATGCGGTACTTCGCCAACAGGTCGATGTTGTTGCAGAACATGAAGTAGCTGCCGTCGGGCCGCAGCAGACCCTTGAGGATCTCGGCGGCCGTCTCGAGATAGGCCAGCGAATGGATGTAGCCGACGAGCACCGGAATTGTCGCCTCGCCGTCATGGACGATCGTCAGCACCTGCTCGATCGAGAAATCCGGCGGGCGCTTCTCGTCGGCGACCTGGGTCTGGAATTTCAAGGCGATGTCGCCGCGGAAGCCGAACCGTCCGGGCTTGGTGGTCGGTGCCTTCAGGACGGCGTTGAGCAACCGCCCCTCTTTGTCGAGCTGCGCGAGCGCGGTGGTCTCGATCGCAACCGTCTTCTCCAATGTCGTCATCAGCAATCCCCTCGCATGGTCTGGTGAGCCGTTCGCCGCACGGCGCGGTCAAAAACGGCGTGATGCAAATTGTCTGCCGACCTATCTCGCGGCTTGATTTGTCTGGTGTTTCGCCCGCAAGGCGCGCGGATTGTCGGATTTGCGCCAGGACCGCCCGCCGACAGTCCGGGGGGACACGACGCGAAGCGCCCCTGTCGGAAAGTCGACACGCGTCGGAAACGCCACAGCGACACTGCAAAAAGCCAAGTGCTTTCAGCTCATTGCTGCATGGCACGAGACTTGCCAATCCCACCCGCAACAGCCGAACGGGAAAGGCGAGACGATGATGATCAATCTGACCGACAGCGCCATCAATGCGGTGCGCAACGCGATCACCACCTCCGACAAGCCGGTCGACGGCCTCAGGATCATGGTCGAAGCCGGCGGCTGCGCCGGGCTCAAATACAATATGGGCCTCGTCAGCGGCAGCGAGCCGGAGGACACCGTGATCGAGCGTGAGGGCGTGCGCGTACTCGTCGATCACAAGAGCCTCGAATATCTCGAAGGCACGACGATCGACTTCGTCGTCGCGCTCGAAGGCTCCGGCTTCACCTTCGAGAACCCGAACGCCAAGTCCAGCTGCGGCTGCGGCAAGTCGTTCGCCTGATCCCCGCAACATTCGAGAGAAGTGACATCATGCTGGTTGAAACCCAGGGCATCGTCGAAGCGCCGGCTCAGATGAGCGAGCGTGAGCGGATCATCCGGGCCGTGATCGAGGAGGTCCGTCCGAACCTCAAGCGCGACGGCGGTGATTGCGAGCTCGTCGAGATCGACGGCAACAAGATCATGGTCAAGCTCGCCGGCGCCTGCATCTTCTGCAAGCTCGCCAGCGCGACCCTGGAGGGCATCCAGGCCCGCATGATCGAGAAGCTCGGCGAGTTCGTCCGTCTCGTTCCCGTGGCCGGCGCTCCTAAGGCGCGGCATTAAGGAGCGGCCTTGCGTCCGGTCTATCTCGACAACAACGCGACGACACGTGTCGACCCCGCCGTCGTCGCGGCGATGTTGCCGTTCTTCTCGGACCAGTTCGGCAATGCCTCGTCCTCGCATGCCTTCGGCAGCGAGGTAGCGGGCGCCGTCCGCCAGGCGCGCAAGAGTCTGCAGGCGCTGCTGGGCGCCGCCTTCGATCACGAGATCGTCTTCACCTCGGGCGGGACGGAATCCGACAACACCGCGTTGCTGTCGGCGCTGGAGACGCAGGACGGCCGGGACGAGATCGTCACCACGGCGGTCGAGCATCCCGCGATCCTGTCGCTGGTCGATCAGCTCAGGGACAGACGTGACGTGACGGTGCATCTGATCGGCGTCGACGCCGCCGGCCGCCTCGATCTCGACGCCTACAAGCGCGCGCTCGGGCCGCGCACCGCGATCGCTTCGGTGATGTGGGCCAATAACGAGACCGGGACGCTGTTTCCCATTCCGGAGCTGGCCAAGCTCGCGCATGACGCGGGGGCGCTGTTTCATACCGACGCCGTCCAGGCTGTCGGCAAGATCGCGATCGATCTGAAATCGGCCGGCGTCGACATGCTGTCGCTGTCCGGCCACAAGTTGCACGGGCCCAAGGGCATCGGTGCGCTCTATGTCAGGAAGGGCACGCCGTTCGCGCCGCTCGTGCGCGGTGGCCCGCAGGAGCGCCGCCGCCGCGGCGGCACCGAGAACGTGCCCGCGATCATCGGTCTCGGCAAGGCGGCCGAGCTGGCCGCACATCATCTCGCCGACGAGCAGGGCCGCGTGCGCGCGCTGCGCGACCGGCTGGAGCAGGGCATCATCCAGGGCGTCGGCCATTGCGCCGTGCTCGGCGATCCCGCGCAGCGGCTGCCGAACACGGCGAACATCGCCTTCCAGCATCTTGAAGGCGAGCCCATCGTCTTGCGCCTGAACCAGGCCGGCATCGCGGCCTCGCTCGGCTCTGCCTGCGCGTCCGGCTCGATGGAGCCGTCGCATGTGCTGCGCGCCATGAACGTGCCGCCGGATTTTTTGCGCGGCGCCGTTCGTTTCTCGCTGTCGCGTGAGACCACGGACGACGACATCACGCGCGTGCTGCAGGTCCTGCCCGACATCGTCGGCCGGCTGCGCGAGAGCTCGCCGGCCTGGCTGCAGCACCATCCCACGCCATCGGCGGACGTCCTTCGCCCCACGGAGCTCACGCAATGAAAGTCATGATCCGCCGCTCGCCGGAAACCGGCCTCTCGATCTACGTCCCGAAAAAGGACCTGGAGGAGCCGATCGTCGAGACCGAGCACGAGACCTTGTGGGGCGGCTGGATCCGCATCGCCAATGGCTGGGTGCTCGAGCTGCCGCAGATGGCCGCCGACACGCGGCTGCCGATCACGATCAATGCGCGCAAGCGCGGTGGAGAAGGGGACGAGTGATGAATGCGCCGCTTCCTCATATCGACATTCTCAAGCAGGCCGACGCCGAGGCGCTGCTGAAGGACGTCGTCGCCCGGCTGAAGGCCGGCAAGGTCGTCCCGTTCCTCGGCCCTGCGGTCTCGGAACAGTCCGGTGCTCCGGTGCCGATGAATCCGGAAGCGCTGGCGGCGTTCTTCGGCACCAAGGTGGCGCTGCCGCGCCGGGCCAAGGGCAATGCCTGGGCCTCGGCGCAGCACATCGAGAGCACGCGCCACCGCTCCACGGTGACGGCGCTGATGGCCGAAGCGTTCGCAGCCCCCGTCGCGCCGACGCCGTTGCAGAAGCACCTGGCAATGCTGCCGCTGCCGATGATCGTCGACAGCTGGTATGACGGCGCCATGCGGACGGCGCTGGCCGGGCGCAGCGATTGGGGCGAGGTGCAGGGCATCACCCGTGCCGGCATCGGCGAGGACCGCTGGTATCGCTTCTACGATGCGTCCGGTGCCGAGGCCGACCGTGAGAAGGCTGGCGGCTGGACCACGCTGCTCTACAAGCCGCATGGCGGCATCACGCCGGCCAAGAACTTCCTGATCACCGATGCCGACTATGTCGAGGTCCTGACCGATATCGACATCCAGACGCCGATTCCGGATACCGTGAAGGATCGCCGCACCGATCGCGGCTTCCTGTTCATCGGCTGCCGCTTCAACGACCAGCTGCTGCGCACCTATGGGCGCCAGGTCATCAAGCGCTCCGGCACTGAGCATTACGTCCTGGTCGAGCCGGACTCGCTGTCGAAGAACGAGCTGAAATTCTTCATCGCCGAACGGCTGACGCCGATCGCAATTCCACTCGCGCGGGCGACCGAGATCATCATCGGCGGCTGAACGCGGTCCCTCACCATTACGAACAGCGCGGCCACAAGCCGCGCTGTTCTGCTGTGCGTTCCGGGTCCGCATCAGAGTCTGTAACGTTTCTAACAACGCATCAAACGAGAGGCTTTCGCATGTTGGCAAGGCGACAGCCGCGATGATTTTGCTAAGGCGTTGATAGTTCGGAGAAATGATCTTGTCCGCGGCGTGGCACGCGAGTTGCTGAACCCAAGACCAAGGCGGTTTGCGGCTCGCCAGCAACGTTAAGGAGCGGACATGGACGCGTCAGTGCAGCACGAACAGGCGACGATACCGGACGGCGACAAGCTGAGCTCGGTGATGCAGACCATCGCAGAGCACAAGGGCTGCGGCACCTCGGGCGGTAGCGGCAAGGCGAGCTGCGGCTCAGGTGCCGGCGAGAACGACCTGCCGCCGGAGATCTGGGAAAAGGTGAAGAACCATCCCTGCTACAGCGAGGAGGCGCATCATCACTATGCGCGTATGCATGTCGCCGTGGCGCCGGCCTGCAACATCCAGTGCAATTACTGCAACCGCAAATATGATTGCGCCAACGAGTCGCGTCCGGGCGTCGTCAGCGAGAAGCTGACGCCCGAGCAGGCCGCCAAGAAAGTGCTCGCCGTCGCCTCGACCATTCCGCAGATGACCGTGCTCGGCATTGCCGGCCCGGGCGATCCGCTCGCCAACCCCGAGAAGACCTTTAAGACCTTCGAGCTGATCGCGCGCACCGCGCCCGACATCAAGCTGTGTCTCTCGACCAACGGTCTCGCGCTGCCCGACCATGTCGACACCATCGCCGGCTTCAATGTCGACCACGTCACGATCACCATCAACATGGTCGATCCCGAGATCGGCGCCAAGATCTATCCCTGGGTGTTCTGGAAGCACAAGCGCTACACCGGCGTCGAGGCGGCCAAGCTGCTCACCGACCGCCAGCTGCAGGGTCTGGAGATGCTGACCGAGCGCGGCATCCTCTGCAAGGTCAACTCGGTGATGATCCCAGGCGTCAACGACAAGCACCTGGTCGAGGTCAACCGAGCGGTGAAGTCGCGCGGCGCCTTCCTGCACAACATCATGCCGCTGATCTCCTCGCCGGAGCACGGCACCGTGTTCGGCCTGACCGGCCAGCGCGGCCCGACCGCGCAGGAGCTCAAGGCGCTGCAGGACGAGTGCGAAGGCGAGATGAACATGATGCGGCATTGCCGCCAGTGCCGCGCCGACGCCGTCGGCCTGCTCGGCGAGGATCGCTCCGCCGAGTTCACCACCGACAAGATCATGGCGATGGAGGTGAACTACGACATCGACAGCCGCAAGGCCTATCAGGAGGCGGTCGAGAGCGAGCGCGTCGCCAAGGTCGTCGCCCGCCAGGAGGAGCTGGCCTCGCTCGCCGGCCAGTCCAGCGACGTCAAGCTCCTGGTCGCGGTCGCGACCAAGGGCTCGGGCCTGATCAACGAGCATTTCGGCCACGCCAAGGAGTTCCAGGTCTACGAACTCTCCACCGCCGGTGCGAAGTTCGTCGGTCACCGCCGCGTCGACCTGTACTGCCAGGGCGGCTATGGCGACGAGGACAGCCTGGAGACCGTGATCCGCGCCATCAACGACTGCCATGCGGTGTTCGTGGCCAAGATCGGCGGCTGCCCGAAGAGCGACCTGCAGGCCGCCGGCATCGAGCCGGTCGATCAGTTCGCCCATGAGTTCATCGAGAAATCGGCGATCGCCTGGTTCAAGAGCTATCTCGACAAGGTCAACAGCGGCGAGATCCAGCACGTCGTGCGCGGCGACGCCGAGATCCGCCAGGGGGCCCTGATCTCGGCAGCGTAACACGCGAATCCGGCGGCGCGCTGTCGCCGCCGGTCCCTTTCGACAGGAGCAATTCATGACGTTGAAGATCATTGCCTCGCAATGCACGAGCTGCTCGGCCTGCGAGCCCGAATGTCCGAACGTGGCGATCTCCGAGAAGAACGGCACCTTCGTGATCGACCCCAAGAAGTGCACCGAGTGCATCGGCCATTTCGACGAACCGCAATGCGCCGCCGTCTGCCCGGTCGACAACACCTGCGTGATCGACAACTCGTTCCCGCGCTATCAGCCGCCGGCCTGAGGAGATCCCGATGAACTTCACTCTCACGCCAGCCGCGCAGAAGTTCATGCGCATGATGCTGCGGGCCGACGGCACCGCGGGATCGGGCTTCCGCCTCGCCGTGTCGCCCGGCGGCTGTTCGGGTCTGGCCGCTGACATCAGCGTGCTCGCGACCCCGCAGCCCGGTGATGCGGTGGTCGAGCGTGACGGCGTCAAGCTGTTCCTGCCGGTCGAGAGCCGGCTGCTGCTCGACGGCGTGACCATCGACTTCGCCGATACCGCGACCCAGACCGGCCTGGTGTTCCACGATCCCAAGCAGGTGTCGTGCTCCAGCCACGCGCTGAAGGCGCTGCAGGACTAGGACAGCGAACCATGCCCACCGATGCCCGGCCCAGCTCCCAGACTGCCATCGAGGACGCGCTGCTTGCGGATGCGCTGCTCGGTGGTGGCCTGCCCGAGGAGGCCGAGCATCATCTCTGGCTGGCTGGACAGAGCTATCATGTCGATGAGGTTGCGGAGACGCATCTGAAGCAGGCCGAGGCGCTGGCGCCCGACCATGCGGCGGTCCTGATCGGCTTCTACCGCTTCTACTTCTACAAGGGGCGGCTGACCGACGCGCTGCGGATCGCCAAGCGCTGCCTGGCCAAGGCCGCGGTCGAGAACCATCTGCCGCCGCACTGGCGCGACGTCCGCCCCGACCATGCCGAGTTCGGCAGCTTCGATCACATGCTGCCGCGTTTCTTCATGTTCACGCTGAAGGGCTACGCGTATTTGCAGATGCGGCTCGGCAATCTCGTGGAGGGGCGGCTCGCGGTGCAGAAGCTGCTCGACCTCGATCCCAGCGACAAGATCGGCGCGCGGGTGCTGCTCGAGGTCGTCGACCGGGTGGAGCTCGATGATGAGTGACGACATCGACGAGGCCATCGACTGGCAGGGCCGCGAGATCAGCTGCGCCGGCTGCGCCCACGAGCAACTCAGCGCCGCCGGCGGCTGCCGGCTCCGGCACGCCTGCGTGCATGACCGCTATGCCCGGCGCATCGACCGCTTCTTCAACTGGAATCCGGCGCTTGCCAACGATTACGTCAAGCATCCGCATTTCGAGGTCCGCGCGATCGCCGCCAAGCACGCCAGTCCGTTCTATCTGCCGCCGCTGCTCGACGATCCCGAGGAGACCGTGCGCTGGAATGCGGCGCGGCGGCTGCCGAAGCGGCTCGTGCTACGGCTGCGCCACGATCCGCATCGCGAGGTCCGCATCCGTATCGCCACCGTGCTCGATCCGGAAGACCTGATGCCGATGATGATGGACGAGGATTATTACGTCCGTCTCGTCGTCGCGCGCCGGATCGTGCCGTCGGTGCTCGGCCGCATGATGGGCGACCCCGAGGCCGAGGTCCGCCGCGTCGTCGCCCGGCGCATCCCAAACGACTGGCTGCTCGGCATGATCAGCGATCCCGATGCCCGGGTGCGGCTGGAGATCGCAGAGCGCCTGGCGCCCGATCTGCTCACCGCGATGCGCAAGGACTCCGATTGGCGGGTCCGCCATGAGGTCGCGAGCCGGATCGCGCTCAGCGAGCTCCGCGAACTGGCGGGAGACGAGGATCCGCTGGTGAGGGAGATGGCTCGGGGCCGACTCGATAACCGTTCTGGAGCAGCGATGGAGAAACCGGCATGAGCAACATCGTTCGTGACAGCGAGGTGGTGGAACTGTCTGCGCCGCCATACTTCACCTTCGGCGAGAAGGTGAAGGCGAAGCGCACCATCCGCAACGACGGCACCTATGCGGGCAAGGAGATCGGCGAGATCCTCGCGAAGAAGGGCGAGATCGGCTACGTCGTCTCGATCGGTACGTTCCTGCAGCAGTTCTACATCTACGGCGTCGAGTTTCTCGAAAGCGGAAATCGCGTCGGCATGAAACGCAAGGAGCTCGAATCGACCGTTCCCCGCGGGGAGGTCGACGATGAGCTGCCGCTGCCGGGAGCCTATCAGTCATGATCGAGCCGCGTCTGCCGAAATATCAGTGGGGTCAGCGCGTCAAGGCGCTGATCGACCTCGTCAATGACGGCTCGTTCCCCAATGCGCCGGCTGAGGCCAAGCTCGTCGGCGTCGGCGATCTGGGCGAGATCGTGCAGGTCGGGACGCACACCGAAGCCAATGTGCCGATCTATCTGGTCGAGTTTGGCGAGCAGCTCGTCGTGGGCTGTCTCGAGGAGGAGATCGTCCCGGTTGAGGGGCGATGATCAGCCATGGCCGCAACCGCGCGTCAGCTCAGTCTCGTCCTGCCTGCGCATCCGAACGAACTGGATCGCAAGCGGATCGAGCGCGCGCTGAAGTCGCGCAAGCGCTATCGTTATGTCGAGCCGACGGTGTCGCCGGTCGATGATGGTTATCACGTCCAGAGTCCGTGCTGCTCGCGCAACATCGACAAGGAAGGCGGGGTGATCGACGTGGCGCTGCTGCGTCACGACCCCGCGAATGCAATGTGGAAGCTGTTCTGGAGAGACCACGCGCAGGGGATCTGGGAGCTGCACAGCGTGCATCAGCGGTTGACCGCGGCGGTTGACGAGCTGAATGCCGATCCCGAGCGGATCTTTTGGCAGTAGAGGAGGACGGGCGACATGGCATTGGTCGAGCAGGAACTGAATGAGATCGCGCAGGTCCTCGAGCGACCCGACGCCGGCAGCATGGCGTTCGGCGAGCTGCGCCGCCGCTTCCCGAAGCTGGCCTTGACGCGCTGTGACGCCTCCGACGTGACCGAACAGCCGTTCCGCAGCTATGCGGCCTTCGACCTGCATCTGCTCGACGCCAGCGACCATTGCGCCCTGGTGACCGACGATCCGGCGAAGGCCACCGGTCTGATCCTGGCGAAGCGGAGCTGAGCATGACCAAGCCTTATCTGGTGCACGACGCCGATCGACAGGAGCAGGACGAAGCCGATCTCACCCCGGTCGACTCCGGTTTCATTCCGCTGTCCGATCCCGACATCACGACCGCGGAGATCGCCGCCGTCGACGCGGCCTTGCGCTCGCCGCGGCTGTCCTGCGGTCCGCTGGTCGAGGAGTTCGAGGCGGCGTTCGCCGCCTATCTCGGGCGCAAATATGCCATCGCCGTTCCGAGCGGGACCCTGGGCCTGCTGCTCGTTCTGAAGGCGCTGGGGATCGGGCCCGGGGACGAGGTGATCGCATCGTCCTATTCGTTCCGCGAGATCGCGCATGCGATCAGCATCGTCGGCGCCAAGCCGGTGTTTGCCGATATCGACTACTATTCGGGAACGCTGGCGCCAAGCAAAGTTGCGGCGCGCATCACCGGGAAGACGAAGGCGATCCTGGCCGGCAACACCAACGGCCACCCGGCCAAATGGTCGGAGCTGCAGGCGATCGCAAAGGCTCACAATCTGCCTGTCATCGAGGATTCGACCGAGGCGATCGGCTCGAAATATCAGGGCGCGCTGGTCGGCACCTTCGGGGCCACCTCGGTGTTCGACTTCTCGCAGCCATTCGCGCTGACCTGCGGCGAGGGCGGCATGATCGTCACCGACGATGTCGACATCGCGGTCGCGGTGCGCCGTCACCGTCTGCATCGGCTCGATGAGCGCGCGTCGGTGGTCGTCAGCAGCACCCCGTCGCATAACGCGATCATCAGCGACGTCACGGCGGCGCTCGGGTTGGCGCAGCTCAAGCGGATCGACGAGATCCTGGAGCGCCGCCGGTTGGTCGAGCAGATCTATTACAGCCAGGTTCAATCGTTCGAGGGCATCAAGGATCCCTATGTCGGCCCTGACGTCACCGAGGTGAACTGGTTCCTGTACCAGGTTCATCTCGGCACGCGGTTCTCGAAGTCGAGCCGCGATTCCATCGTCGAGGATCTCAGGGTCGAGCAGGTCGAGGCGGTCGCCTATTCGAATCCGCTGCATTTGCAGCGGCACTATTTCGACATGGGTTACCGCCGCGGCGACTATCTCGTCACCGAGAAGGTCGCCGATCGCGTGGTCGCCCTGCCGTTCCACGTCCATCTGACCACGGACCAGATCGCCTTCATCGTCGCGACCATGAAGGACGCCTCGGTCAATGTCGGAGCGGGCGCGGCGATCTACTGACGAGTTCTGATCTCAAACTGCAAAAGGAGAATCCAAGTGGCGACATTGACGGTAATGCCTTCGGGCAAGACGATCGAGGTGGGCGAGGGCACCACCATTCTGGCGGCGCTGCTCGGCGCTGAGGTCGAGATCCCGCACAAATGCGAGGGCCAGGCCAAGTGCGGCTCCTGCCACATCTTCCTGCAGGAAGGACGCAAGGGCGTGTCGAAGGTCACCAAGCTGGAGAACGAGAAGCTCGACACCATCGTCGGCGTCGGCTCGAAATCCCGCTTGGCGTGTCAGGCGACCATCCTTGGCACCGAGAACGTCAAGATTGAGCTTCTGGGCTTCGGCTCGGGTCTGTAACAGGAGAGACCGATGGAGAATATCACGCTTCATGTTCGCTTTGCGCCGGACGGGACCGTTGCCGAGATCAGCGAGCGGCCGGCCGCGCTGACGCCGCAGCAATGGTTCAACAAATTGAGCGAGGCGATCGGCATGAAGGCTTATCAAACCTTCGCCGGTGGCCGCGGCATGTTCAAGGTCGCACGCGACCAGGTCGAAGCCTTGAAGGCCGCGGCCGTCGCGTGACGGTAGAATCGGTGCATCAGGCCTCAGGCGGCAGCGCGATGTCGGATACAGGACAGGACTGCAGGTTCTTCGTCTCGTATACGGGCGTCAAGCTGCCGCTGCGGCTGGTGACCGCGATCGCACCGGAGCAGCTGTCCAACCGCAATACCTTCATCCGGGGCTATTTCGATGCCGCGGGCGCGCTGACCGGATTTGAGAAGGTGGTCTATGGCGAGATCGAGCTGACGCATCGCTACAGCTATCACGCCAACGGCGTGTTGAGCCGTGCCGAAATCGTCATGCAGGATGAAGATCCGGTGACCCTGAATTTCGATGAGGCCGGCGCACCCGTCGCCGGGCAGGATGCTGCGTGAAGGAGGAACCGTGACCGTCGCCAAGCTGATCGAGGCTCTTGCCAGTATGCCCAGGGACGCTATCGTGCTGATGGACAGCGGCGCCGGATTGTCGCGGGTGGATGCGCTGGAGCTCGTGGACGAGCAGGGGCCGGGTGCACCGGCGGAGGTCATCCTGCAGCCGAGCTTGGACGAATAGAAGCTTGGACGAATAGAGACGGGAATTGCCGCATGGCGGACGCTGGGACTTCAGAGGCTGGGACTTCAGAGACCGGAGCTTCGGCCGCAGGGCCGGTCGTCACGCCCTATGAGCGGATCGGCGGCGCCGTGGTGGTCGATCGCCTGGTCGAGTCGTTCTACCAACGGATGGATACGCTGCCGGCGGCCAAGCACATCCGCGACATGCACGGCACCCATCTGGGGCCGATCAAGGTGATCCTGAAGCGCTATCTCTCGGAATGGCTCGGCGGCCCAAAACTCTATTCGCCGGAGAAGGGCCATCCGCGGCTGCGACAGCGCCACCTGGGCTTTCCCATCGGCAATGCCGAACGCGACGCCTGGCTGCTGTGCATGCGCGGCGCGCTGGAGGAAACCGTCGCGGATGTCCAGGCGCGACAGGATGTCGACGCCGCCATGACCAAGCTCGCCGACTGGATGCGCAACCAGGCCGGCAATCCGCACGACGCCCGCGCGGCGCGGCCGTGAGCCAGCCGCAGCGTCATTGCGAGGAGCCGAAGGCGACGAAGCAATCCAGAGTCGCCGCGTCGCCCTGGATTGCTTCGCTGCGCTCGCAATGACGGAGGGGGTGTCGTGGAGGGTGGGTAAAGCGAAGCGTGCCCACTGGCGGTCTCGCCTGCAACGTGGATCGGAGTGATGGGCACGGCGAGCTTCCGGCGGTGCAGCTCAAGACCGTCGGTGGCGCCTTTGCCCACCTACGCATCAACGCCCAACCGACGCGTCAACCAACTCGAACACTAATACAACGGCACGCCGAAGAAGGTCTCGTCGTCGCCGCCCCAGGCGCGGTGCAGGGCCAACGCGTTCTGCCATTGTATTCTCTCGGCGTCGCTGGCGTTGCGATGGGTGATCTTGCCGTCCGGCCGTTCGGCCAGTAGATAAATCCTGCCGTTGCGAATGAAGCGGTTGAGGTCCTTGGTGTCGTTGGGCCGCACCACGCAGCGTGGCTGCTCGTCGATCAGAATGGTGGTTGGCAGCATCTGCGGCGCTCTCACTCCATCGGTGGTCCCATGTCGTCGTCGGCCTTCTTCTTCTTTTTCTTGTCGACCTTGGCGAGCGCATAGGCGCCAGCGTTCTTCAGCGCGATCGGCGGCTGGCCGATGACATATTGCGAGATCCAGGCGAGCGTTCGATGCTGGGCAAGTGTCGCCGCGGCTTCGTCGTAAGCGTCGCCGTCGCCATCGAAGTCGTGCGCGGCATTGGGATAGGAGAAAGCGCTGACCTCGGGATGATGGGCGCGGAACATGCTGACCGCGGGGAACGGCACGACCGCATCGGCTTCGCCGAAGTGCAGCAGCGTCGGCACCTTGCGTTTGGCCCAGGCTGCCTCGACCACGCCGGTCGCGTAGTAGCTGACGGCGCAGGCTAGCCCGGACACGCGGTTCGCGGCGTCATAGGCAAGCCCGCCGCCGGCGCCGTAGCCGATGACGGCAACCTTGCCGCAGTCCTTGACGCTGTCCACCGTCGACTGGATCTCGGCGAGCAGCCGCGCAGCCGGATCCGGCACGGCCGCCGAGGATTCGCTGTCGGGAACAGGCTCGGCCATGGCCGGTGACAGTTCCGGCGTGATCACGACATATCCGCTGGCCGTGAAGGCATCGGCGACCTTGCGGAGCCGGCCCGGCCCTTCATTGTTGTCGGACAGCACGACGATCGCGCCTTTCGGAGTCTCGGCCGGGTCGGCGCGAAACGCCTGAAACGTATGGCCGTCGCCGGCGGTGAGCTTGATGGTGCTCTCTGTGGGCATAAGATGCTCCTGCTTCTGACTGCGCGCCCGGCGCGTTACAGCAAACCCAGCTCCAAGGCGGTCTCTTCCGACATCCGCGACTTGTCCCAGGGCGGCTCGAACACCAGCGTGACCTTCACCGACGCGACACCGTCGACAGCCTGCACGGCGTCTTCCACCATGCGGACGATCTCGCTCGCGACCGGGCAGCCAGGCGCCGTCAACGTCATGTCGATCTCGACCGCGCCGCCACCCTCATGCGCGATCCGATAGACCAGCCCGAGGTCGTAGACATTGACCGGAATCTCCGGGTCATAGACGGTCCGCAAGGCGGCGATGACGCTCTCGGCGGCATCCTGGGAGCCCGTTGCGACGGCGGTCGGAGCTGGGGAGGGAGGGGGCGCGGCGTGCATGCTCATCATCCGTGGGGTCCTCTCATGGTCCTGTTTCGCACCGGGGAATGCTGGTTCAAATTGATGTCCATATTGGGCTGGCCCTCACTCCGACCCGAGGCCGTCGGCGAGCGCTGCGACGACAGGCCATCCGACCGCGCCGGATGGATCGAGCCGGCGCAGCGCTGCGAGCATCTCGGCCGCGCTGTCGGAATCGTTCTTGCGTAGATGAATGAAGGCCAGCGCCTTCAGCGTGTAGAGCGCGAAGCGGCCGGCACCGTCTGGCAGCGGATCGAACGGCACCCAGCATCGCCAATCCGCGGGCCAGCCGGCCTGGCGCGCGGCCTCTGCGAGGCCGAGCTCGGCCACTGCCTTGGCCTCGTCGAGATGGCCCTGATAGGTCTGAATCTTATAGAGACAGAAATAGGTCGGTAGCTCGTGAGGAGCGGCGGCCAGCGCCTGGCGAAACAGCCGGTCCGCCCGCGCGTGGTCGCATCGGTACGCCGCCACGCCCTGCTGCAACAGCGCGTCGATCTCCTCGGGAAGATCGCCGAAGTTGATCGTCTCGGGTTCGCTGACGAGTTCGAGCATTTGCATTGACCTCGATCAAATCATTGCAAGACGCGGACCGTTTGGGCGGCCGGGGCTATTGGCGCTTCTCCGAGCGTGACGCGGGCCGTGAGGGCCGACCGATGTTGCGTTTTCAACGCGGCCGTTGCCTCGCATTGTCATTGATGTCGCAAAGGCGACGTGTCGCAGCAGTGGTTTGGCGCCGACGGGCCGTCGAACGACGACGAGCCGGAGATTGCGGCCGGACAAAGCGCTGGTTCAGAGCTTGCATGATGCCTCCATCAATCGAGCGGGAGTGACGGCGATGGCGATGGCAGCAACTGATATCGAGCGTCTGATCAAGGAGGCGTTCCCGGATGCGGTCGTCGTGATCGAGGATCTGGCCGGGGACGGCGACCATTATTCGGCGCGCGTCATCTCACAAGCTTTCGCCGGGAAGAGCCGGGTGCAGCAGCATCAGATGGTCTATTCGGCCCTCAAGGGCCAGATGGGCGGCGTTCTGCACGCGCTGGCGCTCGAGACATCATTGCCGAAATGAGCGGGCTCACCGAGCTGATCGGTCGCATCCACGAGAAAGGATCAAGTCAATGTCGACATCCGAACGCATTCAGAAGCTGATAGACAGCAATGATATCGTTCTCTTCATGAAGGGCGTGCCGGCGGCGCCGCAATGTGGCTTCTCCGCCGCGGTGGCGCAGATCCTGGCCAAGCTCGACGTCGCTTACGAAAGCGTCAACGTGCTGGCCGATCCCTTCATCCGCGAGGGCATCAAGGAATTCTCCAACTGGCCGACCATTCCGCAGCTTTACGTGAAGGGCGAATTCGTCGGCGGCTGCGACATCGTGCGCGAAATGTTCCAGGCCGGCGAGCTCGCGACCCTGCTGGCGGACAAGGGCATCAAGGCCGCCGCATCATGAGCGAGACCGATGTTGCCGAGGCGGATGACGCTTTCGAAATTCCGCAGCTCTACAAATATCACGCCTTCGTCTGCCTCACCCAGCGTCCGCCGGGACATCCGCGCGGCAGCTGCGGCGCGCTCGGCGTGCCGCCATTGTGGGACCGGCTCACCAAGACCATCGAGGCGCAGCGGCTGACGGATATCGGTGTCACCGCCGCCGGCTGCTTCGGCTTCTGCAGCGCCGGCCCGATGATGGTGGTCTATCCCGACGGCATCTGGTATCGGCCGACCAAGCCGGAGGATATCGACGAGATCGTCGAGTCCCACTTCAAGCAGGGCAAGCGCGTCGACCGTCTGGTGATGGTCTTGAAGCGCTGAAGTCTCAGCCGGAGCCGCTCAGCGCGGCTCCGGACAGGGTGTCGCCGCGTCGGGGCGCGTACAGCCCTGGACATCGTCCAGATCCTTGTCCCGCTGCAGCAGCGACAGCACCGGCTCGCGGTCGAAGCCGGCGCAGAATTGGCCGTCGGCCTCGATCAGCGGACGCCGGATCAGCAGCGGATCTTCCAGCATCAGATCGATCGCCGCGACGGCCTCGATACCCTCCGGCTCGATCTCGCCGGATTTGACGCGCGGCGAGGCCGGGTTGAACCACGACCAGACCGGCGTGCGAGCGAAATAGGCGCGCAACCGCTCGCCGGTCCAAGGTTCGGTCAGGAGGTTTCTCGCGACGACCTCGTGACCGGCGCGCGCCAGCATCAGCTTCTGCCGGGCATTGGTGCCGCAGCCCGGCTTCTCGTAGAACACCACGGTCGTCATGTCAGAGGCCGCCGATCTGCACCAGCTGGGCGCCGCCGGCGCGGCCGAGAATGGTGTCGACCTTCTTGCGCACCGACTCGATCGTGAGCGGCTTGACCACCGCGCCATGCGCGCCGGCCTTCAGCCCCTCGATGGCGATCGCCTCGTCGGCCTTGGCGGTCACGATCAGGATCCGCACGCCCTTGAACCTGGCGGCGATCTCGCGCACCAGCTCGGGCCCCCGCTGCTTCAGGAAGGAGACGCCGAGCAGCACCACGTTCGGCGTCAGCCAGTCGACTCCCTTCTCATAGGCTTCCTCGGGGGTCGCCAGCTCATGGGTCTCGATTTCGTCGTGCAGCATGAACTGCAGGGCGGCGCGCGTGATCTCATCGTCATCGATCACGAACACGCGTCTCTGGTCCACTGCTTTTGCCGTTTCAACTCCGATCTGCATTGCATCCTCCTCAACGATCTCAGCGCGTCTGCCGCAAGGCTGCGATGGCGGACCTAGCAAATCTCGTTCCGGGCCCTGGCGCGTTGCAAAGCCGCCGCCGATGTGTCGTTTCGGACAGCGCGAGGCTGAACCGGATCTTGCGAAGCGTTCCGATGTCGGGTTTGCAACAACTCGCATCGATCGGCGGACTGCTCTTCATCTCCTTATAAACACGGTTGTTTTGGCTCGCGGCAGGCACTGGCACAGCCGTTGCAAAACTCTGGTCAGGCAATGGTTGAGGGCTGAGTGCACGCCGACGCTTCGGACGAGCGATGCTCTCCTTCCCGATAACCCGTCTGCCGGTTCGGACACATGAGAGGACGCGGTCACGCCCTGCGGATGAGCGGGCGCGACATTGGCAATCGGTTGATGGAGAGCAGAATGGCATCGCTGCGACAAATCGCATTCTACGGCAAAGGCGGCATCGGCAAATCGACGACGTCGCAAAACACCCTGGCCGCGCTGGCCGAGATGGGTCATCGGATCCTGATCGTCGGCTGCGACCCCAAGGCGGATTCGACCCGCCTGATCCTGCACGCCAAGGCGCAGGACACCATCCTCAGCCTGGCCGCTGCCGCGGGCAGCGTCGAGGACCTGGAGATCGAAGAGGTCATGAAGGTCGGCTATCGCGACATCCGTTGCGTCGAGTCCGGCGGTCCGGAGCCGGGCGTCGGCTGCGCTGGCCGTGGCGTCATCACCTCGATCAACTTCCTGGAAGAGAACGGCGCCTATGAGGACATCGACTACGTGTCCTACGACGTGCTCGGCGACGTGGTCTGCGGCGGCTTCGCGATGCCGATCCGCGAGAACAAGGCGCAGGAGATCTACATCGTGATGTCCGGCGAGATGATGGCGATGTATGCCGCCAACAACATCTCCAAGGGCATTCTGAAATATGCCAATTCCGGCGGCGTGCGCCTCGGCGGCCTGGTCTGCAATGAGCGCCAGACCGACAAGGAGCTCGAGCTGGCTGAAGCGCTCGCCAAGAAGCTCGGAACCCAGCTGATCTACTTCGTGCCGCGCGACAACATCGTGCAGCACGCCGAGCTGCGCCGCATGACGGTTCTGGAATATGCGCCGGAGTCGGTTCAGGCCAACCACTACCGCAACCTGGCGACAAAGATCCACGGCAACGCCGGCAAGGGCATCATCCCGACCCCGATCACGATGGACGAGCTCGAGGACATGCTGATGGAGCACGGCATCATGAAGGCGGTGGACGAGAGCCAGATCGGAAAGACTGCCGCCGAACTCGCCGCAACGGCTTAAGCAGTCTTGGTACCGGCCTTCCTCCCGTCGGAAGGCCGGTATCTCTTCGCAAGTCCCGTCGCACGCCGCAGGGGATCACGTTATGACCATCGCCATCGTGGACGTCTCGCGCTCGGTTTCTGCCCTGCCGTCGTCGCCGGATGATGGCGGCCTCGGATGCAGCGGTCAGCATCACGGTCGCCAGATCTACCACTTGCTGACAGGTGTCGATCCCGATGACGCCCGCATCGACGACGATGCCGGCTTCGACCGTCACGTGATCGCGTCCATCCTCGCCGTCGCTGCGATGGAGCACGGCACGCTGGCGGAACGGGCAGGGCTGTCCACGATCGAGCTGATCACGCTGCTGGCGCAGCTGTTTCCCGCGGCATCGATCGATTCCTCCTGGCTGCCGATCAACGGCGCCGCCGCCGCGCCTGACGACGACGAGATCACGATGGTGCGCGATCTGCTCGCCGCCCAGCGTTCGACCCCAGGCGACATCAGCCGCTGGCTCGCGGCAATGGTCGCGCGGCGCGCGATGGAGCCGAACCACCTGTGGGAAGATCTCGGCCTGCGTGAGCGTTCCGAACTGTCGCGGCTGTTGATGCGTCATTTCGCGCCGCTGGCCAGCCGCAACACCCGAAACATGCGCTGGAAGCGCTTCTTCTACCGCATGCTGTGCGAGGACGACGGCTTCGTGATGTGCACGACGCCGGTCTGCACCCAGTGCAACGATTTCCAGCTCTGCTTCGGCGAGGAGAGCGGCGAGAGCCGGATGGCGGAGCGGCGCCGCGAGGTCGCGCTGCAGGAGGCGGCCGCAAGCGCGGCCATGTGAGTTCGAGGATTGCGACGATGTTGTTGGATGCCCAGCTTGGATCCCCGTGCAATGGTGACGGCGGCCTGTGCCCCGCGGCTGACACCTGCGAGGCGGGCGAGACGCTCATGCGCCGCTGCGCGGACGCGCTGCGCGAGGCCGGGCTCCGTCCAACCCACCAGCGCCAGCAATTGAGCCGCATCCTGTTCGGTAACGGTGACCGTCACATCACCGCGGACGCGCTCTATGCCGCCGCGGTGGCGAGCGGCATGAAGATCTCGCAGGCGACCATCTACAACACGCTCAATCAGTTCGTCGAGCTCGGATTGTTGCGGCAGATCGGGGTCGATGGATCGAAGTCGTTCTTCGATACCAACACGACCGTGCATCCGCATTTCTTCTATGAGGACGAGGGCGAGCTCGTCGACGTGCCCGAGCACGTCGTGTTCGATCAGCTGCCCGAGCCGCTGCCGGGCTACGCCATGGAGCGGATCGACGTCGTCATCCATCTGCGCCGCAAGCGCCACGCCTGACGCACCGGTCGGACGCGGCAGCTCCGATGCTGCGCGCACCGCCCGCCATCCCGACGTTGGATTTCCGACCCTGTTGCAAATCCGACAATCCGGGTCGTTAACGAAAAATGCCTCATATTCAATTGATTACGGCCAGGTCTGGCGGTGGCATGGCCGTTGCTGAGGAGCCTGTGGGCCGCGATCGAGCGTCACGCTTTTGGCGGCCGTCACAGGTTGCGACGGAGCAAGTGAATGCCTGACGTCTTCGGATCGCGCGGGCCCAGGAATGCCCAAGATGCCGGCTCTGCCCTCAGGGGCGGATCATCTTGCAGCCCGATGCCGCGGGTGATCCTGAACGACACCACGCTGCGCGACGGCGAGCAGGCGCCGGGTGTCGCCTTTGCTCTGGGAGAGAAGCTGGGCATCGCCCGCGCCCTGGCGCGTGCGGGCGTGCCGGAGATCGAGGCCGGGACGCCGGCCATGGGGGCGGACGAGATCGCCGCCATCCGCGCCATCGTCGAGGCCGGGCTGCCCGCGACGATCATCGGCTGGTGCCGGATGCGCGAGGCGGATGTCGATGCCGCGATCGCGGCCGGCGTCTCGATGGTGAATGTCTCCATTCCGACATCGGACGTGCAGATCGCAGCCAAGCTCGGTGGTGGCCGCAGTGCTGCGCTGGAGTTGCTCAAGCGCGTGGTCGGCTATGCCCGGAGCCGCGGACTGGATGTCGCGGTCGGCGGCGAGGACTCGTCGCGCGCGGATATCGGCTTCCTGGCCGAGGTCATCGCCGCGGCGAAATCGCTCGGCGCGCGGCGCTTCCGTGTCGCCGATACGCTGAGCGTGCTCGATCCCGACGCGACGTTTGCACTGGTCAATGCCCTGCGCGCGACTACGGATCTGGAGATCGAGTTTCACGGTCATGACGATCTCGGTCTTGCCACCGCCAACACGCTGGCCGCGGTCAAGGCCGGCGCGACGCATGCATCGGTCACCGTGATCGGTCTCGGCGAGCGGGCCGGGAACGCGCCGCTCGAGGAAGTCGCCGTCGCGCTGCGCCAGCTCTACCGGCGCGAGACGGGGATCGTGCTGGCCGAGCTCGATCATGTCGCCAATGTCGTCGCAGCCGCCGCGGCGCGCGCCATTCCGCTCAACAAGGCGATCGTCGGCGAGCACGTCTTTACGCACGAATCCGGCATCCATGTCGATGGCCTCCTGAAGGATCAGCGGACCTACCAGGCGCTCGATCCGGTGCTGTTCGGCCGCTCGAACCGAATCGTGATCGGCAAGCATTCCGGCCTGTCGGCGATCACCTCGCTGCTGTCGGATCTGCGTCTGCCGGCGAGCGCCGACCAGGCCCAGCGCATCCTGGCGCGCGTGCGCAAGCATGCGGTTGCCCACAAGGGGCCGGTGCCGAAGGAGGCCGTGGCCGCCATCTGGCGCGAAGTCTGCGATCACCCGCTAGCGAGCTTTGCCTGATCATGAGCGATATCGTCGACACGCCGATTGCCAAGCCCGTCGCAGCCGACACGCGCCCGCCGTCGCTGCTCCAATTGATCCGTGAGGACATCGGCTGCGTCCGCTCGCGCGATCCCGCGGCGCGCAGCGAGATCGAGACCTTGCTGACCTATCCCGGCATCCACGCGCTGATCTGGCATCGTCTCGCGCACCGGCTGTGGATCCATGGCTGGCGCTTCCCGGCGCGTCTGTTGTCCTGGCTCGGACGCTTCCTCTCCAATGTCGACATTCACCCGGGCGCAGAGATCGGCCGCCGCTTCTTCATCGACCACGGCGCCTGCGTCGTGATCGGCGAGACGGCGGAGGTCGGCGACGACGTCACGCTCTATCATGGGGTGACATTGGGCGGCACCTCGTGGTCGCCGGGCAAGCGGCATCCGACATTGGAGAACGGCGTCGTCGTCGGGGCCGGCGCCAAGATCCTCGGACCGATCACGATCGGACCGCGCACCCGCGTCGGCGCCAATTCCGTCGTCATCCAGAGCACGCCGCCGGATGTCACCGTGGTCGGCATCCCGGCCAAGGTGGTGCGTCCCGAGTTCACCCACCGCCGCACCGTCGGCCGCATCGATCTCGATCACCATCTGATGCCCGATCCGGTCGGCGAGGCGCTGTCGGTGATGCTGGACCGGATCGAATTCCTCGAGGCGCAGCTCGCGCATGTCCGGCAAAAGGTGCGCCAGGGGCCGCCGCCGCCGGCGCCGATCAATGGATGCGAGGTTGACCCGATTCTGACCCAAGGAGCAAAACGATGACCGCGGCAACACCGAACGTTCTCGACGAGCTGAAGAAGACCTCGGCAGCGGAAGAGTTCTTCAAGCTGCTGAACGTCGACTATGATCCCAAGGTGCTGAACGTCTGCCGGCTGCACATTCTCAGGCGGATGGGCCAGTATCTCGTCAGTGAGGACTTCTCGGACGTCTCCAACGAGGAGATTGCCTCGCGCTGCAAATCGTTCCTGGAGCAGGCCTATCAGGACTTCGTCGTCTCGTCGCCACTCGATCAGCGTGTCTTCAAGGTGCTCAAGGAAGCTGTCGCGCCGCCGAAGCCGGCGCCCAAGCCTTTCGTGTCGCTGACCACGCTCAAGTAACAGACGAACTCATCATGGCATCCAGAGGCGCCGCCAGTCCAACTGGCGGCGCCTCTGCTTTGACGGCAATCGACATGCTGTTCAGCTCCTGTCGCATTCCCGACGCGTGTTGCTTGCGACGTGTCGGACCTTAGCGCCAATTCTGAGCAACACCTCAGGCCTGTGCGCCAAGGTGTTGAATCTGGCTCGATATTCGCTGTGGCGAAAACTGGTACGACAATTGCTGTCCTTATCGCAGGCCCACATACCGGAGTGATCGCATGCATATCGTCGTCTGCATCAAGCAGGTCCCGGACTCCGCGCAGATCCGTGTTCATCCCGTGACGAACACCATCATGCGCCAGGGTGTGCCGACCATCATCAATCCCTACGACCTGTTTGCGCTCGAAGCGGCGCTGCAGCTGCGTGACAAGTTCGGCGGCGAAGTGACGGTGCTGACCATGGGACCGCCATCGGCCGAGGACTCGCTACGGCGGGCGCTGACCTACGGGGCCGATCGCGCGGTGCTGCTCACCGATCGCTTCTTCGCGGGTGCCGACACGCTGGCGACGACCTACGCGCTGGCGACCGCCATTCGCAAGATCAGCGAGACCTTCGGCGCGCCGGACATCGTTTTCACCGGCAAGCAGACCATCGACGGCGACACCGCCCAGGTCGGTCCAGGCATTGCCAAGCGGCTCGGCCTGCTGCAGCTGACCTATGTGGCGAAGATCAACGAGGTCGACCCGGTCGCGCGGACCATCGAGGCCGAGCGTCGTTCGGAAGGCGGCGTCCAGGTGCTCAAGACCAAGTTGCCATGCCTGGTGACGATGCTTGAGGCGACCAATGAGATCCGCCGCGGCGCCATGGCCGATGCGTTGCGCGCCGCGCGCGCGCAGATCGTGACCTGGAGCGCCAAGGACGCGGGGGTCGAGGACATTTCGAAGTGCGGCCTGAAGGGCTCGCCGACCATCGTGAAGCGCGTGTTCGCGCCGTCGGCACGGGCCGAGAAGGCGACCATCGTCGATTTCGCCAATCGACCGCCGGCGGAGGCGCTGATCGAAGAGCTGTTCAAGCGCCAGCCGAAGCTTGAGGCCGAGCTGATTTCGTCGGCGCACGGCTTCTGACTTCGCCATCTGACTTCGGTTTCCGACATCGAGCTTCAACGGGACGACGACCATGAGCGAACCCACCAAAGCACCGCCTGCCGCAGCCGGTCGCGCCGCGACCAAGAAGGAGCTGCCGGAGCATTTCAAAGCCTACAAGCACGTCTGGGTATTCATCGAGCAGGAGCGCGGACAGGTTCACCCCGTGTCCTGGGAACTGATGGGCGCCGGCCGCAAGCTCGCGGACAAGCTGAAGGTTGACCTTGCAGCCGTCGTGATCGGGCCGCCGGGCGAAGCCGTGCAGCACGCCGCGGCCGAGTCGTTCTGCTACGGCGCTGATCTCGCTTATATCGTTGCCGACGACGTCCTCACCGATTATCGCAACGAGGCCTACACCAAGGCGCTGACGGACACTGTCAACACCTTCAAGCCGGAGATCCTGCTGCTCGGCGCCACCACGCTCGGCCGCGACCTCGCAGGCTCGGTGGCGACCACGCTGCTCACGGGTCTGACCGCCGACTGCACCGAGCTGGACGTTGACGCCGACGGTTCGCTGGCGGCGACGCGGCCGACCTTCGGCGGGTCGCTGCTCTGCACGATCTATACGCTGAACTACCGGCCGCAGATGGCGACCGTGCGCCCGCGCGTGATGCCGATGCCGGAGCGTATCGAGAAGCCGGCCAGCCGCATCATCGAGCACAAGCTCGGTTTGGTCGAGGAGGATATCGTCACCAAGGTGCTGTCCTTCATTCCGGACCGCGACTCCGCCAAGTCCAATCTCGCTTATGCCGACATCGTCGTCGCTGGCGGCCTCGGGCTTGGTTCGCCGGAGAACTTCCAGCTCGTCAAGGGCCTTGCTTCCGTGCTTGGCGCCGAGTTCGGCTGTTCGCGGCCTTTGGTGCAGAAGGGCTGGGTCACGTCGGATCGCCAGATCGGCCAGACCGGAAAGACCATCCGACCCAAGCTCTACATCGCCGCCGGCATTTCCGGGGCGATCCAGCATCGCGTGGGTGTAGAGGGGGCCGACCTGATCGTCGCCATCAACACCGACAAGAACGCGCCGATCTTCGACTTCGCGCATATCGGCATCGTCACCGACGCGATCCGGCTGCTGCCGGCGCTCACCGAGGCATTCCGCGCACGACTGTCGCCGCATTCGCGCGACCGCATCGCAAGCTAGGCAGAGAGGGAGCAGGGCAATGATCGAGGAACGTTTCGACGCGATCGTCGTGGGCGCCGGCATGGCCGGCAATGCGGCTGCGCTGACCATGGCCCAGCGCGGCATGAAAGTGCTGCAGCTGGAGCGCGGCGAATATTCCGGCTCGAAGAACGTGCAGGGCGCGATCCTCTACGCCGACATGCTGGAGAAGCTGATCCCGGACTTCCGCGAGGAGGCGCCCTTGGAGCGGCATCTGGTCGAGCAGCGGTTCTGGATGCTCGACGACAAGTCGCATGTCGGCCTGCATTACAAGTCGGACGACTTCAACGAGGAGAAGCCGAACCGCTACACCATCATCCGGGCGCAGTTCGACAAATGGTTCTCGTCGAAGGTCAAGGAAGCGGGCGCGATCGTACTCTGCGAGACCACGGTGACCGAGCTGGCGCAGGACGCCTATGGCAAGGTTATCGGCGTCAAGACCGACCGGCGCGACGGCGAGATCCACGCCGATGTCGTCGTGCTGGCCGAGGGCGTCAACGGCCTGCTCGGCACCCGCGCGGGGCTGCGGGAGCGGCCGAAGCCGGAGAATGTTGCGCTGGCGGTCAAGGAGATGCACTTCCTGCCGCGCGAGACGATCGAGGCGCGCTTCAACCTCAAGGGTGACGAAGGCGCTGTCATCGAAGCGGCGGGCACGATCTCCCGCGGCATGACCGGCATGGGCTTCATCTACTCCAATAAGGAGTGCATCTCGCTCGGCATCGGCTGTCTCGTCTCCGACTTCCAGAAGACCGGCGAGACGCCCTACGGACTGCTCGAGAACTTCAAGAAGCACCCGTCGGTGGCGCCGCTGATCGAGGGCTCCGAGGTCAAGGAGTATTCGGCGCATCTGATCCCCGAGGGAGGCTACAACGCCATCCCGGAGCTGTGCGGCGATGGCTGGGTCGTGGTCGGCGATGCCGCCCAGCTCAACAACGCCATCCACCGCGAGGGCTCGAACCTCGCAATGACCTCGGGCCGCATCGCGGCCGAGGCGATCTTCCAGGTGAAGTCGCGCCGCGATCCGATGACTAAGCAAAACCTCGCGCTCTACAAGAAGATGCTCGAGGAGTCCTTCGTCATCAAGGATCTGAAGAAGTATAAGGACATGCCAGCGCTGCTGCACAACCAGTCGCAGAACTTCTTCCTGACCTATCCGCAGCTGGTCTCGAAGGCGATGCAGAACTTCGTGCGTGTCGACGGCACGCCGAAGAAGGAGAAGGAGAGCAGCACCCTGCGTTCGTTCGTGAGCGCGAGGTCCTGGACGGGCCTGTTCGGAGACGCGTTCCGCTTCGCGCGGGCGTGGCGCTGATAACTGAAGTGAACGAAACGACTGGGCCAAGGGAGATCAGAGATGAGCACGGATGTCGCTGTCAGGGTCGAAGACAAGCTGTTCTATAATCGCTATCAGGTCGATCCCGGCCGGGCCCATATCAAGGTCCGTCCGCATACCACGCCGAGCCCGCAGCTGAAGGCGCTGCTCAAGGCCTGTCCGGCGCGCTGCTATGAGCTGAACGATTCGGGTCAGGTCGAGATCACGGTCGATGGCTGCATCGAATGCGGCACCTGCCGCGTGATCGGCGAGGCCAGCGGCGATATCGAATGGAGCTATCCGCGCGGCGGCTATGGCGTGCTGTTCAAGTTCGGCTGAGAGCGGGCCGGACCGGGCAGATGCTCTCCGCAATGCGCACTCGATGAATGCTGTATCGAAGTTGATATAGGTCATTGAGTCCGGGCCGTCTCTGTGCTGACATTCGGCTGCAGCAAAGGTGCTGCCGACGATGAGGAGAGCAGCACGTGAAGCTGAGCGCACGAAACGTCTTGCCGGGGAAAGTCATCTCTGTCGCCAAGGGAGCCACGACGGCCCATGTCAAGGTCGAGCTGGCCCCCGGATTGACGGTCTTCTCCGCCATCACCAATGAGGCGGTGGAGGAACTCGGGCTTGCCGTCGGTGACAGCGTGTCGGCTGTGATCAAGTCATCGGACGTGATGATCGGCAAATAGGATGAGGCTGGCGGAGATGCGTGGGGTGGCCGTGACGGCGTTCAGCCAACGCTGCCCGCCTTCGAGCTCAGCATGAGCCACCATTCATCCATCGCGGATCGGGATGGCGGCAGCAGCGTGCCGAACCCGCCGGCAAAGCTCCGCCAATCCTCGATGCATTTCTGCGGCACGGCGGTCAGAACCGGAATGCCGGAGGTGATCGCCTCGGCGAGCTCGCCGCGCAGACCGCTTCCGGACGCCTCCTGCTTGGAGAATTTGTTGATCACGATGAGGTCGGCATGCGCGGCGATGGCACGGTGAACGGCCATGCCGGCTTCGGCAAGCCCTGCGGCGTCCAGCTTGCAGGCCGTCGATCCGCTGCCGAGATCCTGGCAGATCGAGATCGTGTCGCCATTGCCCAGGTCGATCACGTCCATCCCGCTCTTCCGGCCGACCTCGTTTCGCGTATTGCGCTGGACGATGCCGCCGACCCGCACGCCGCGCTGCAGGAGACCCTGGGCGAAATCGTCCAGCAGAACATCGGCATCGTCGCCCGGCCCGTAGAGGATGGCGGCGAGGCGGGGAGGATCGAGTTCAGCGGGCAGACTATCGCGTGGCATCACGGGTAACCTCGGGTGACTGCTGCGAACTCGTTCGGCGATCCCAGCCCCCATGGCCCGGCGATCTGCGGCGAGCAGCCGGATGCGACTATATCGAGGTTGTAGCCCTGAGACAAAGACCTGACACAAAGAGGAGTGTCGTTCGTGCCGACCAGCATTCCGCGTCATGATCTGGAGACCCTGCTGCGTGACGACGTTCCCTATGGCGACCTGACGACCGAGGCGCTCGGGATCGGCGCCGCGCCCGGCCAGATGCAGTTCGTCGCGCGCGACCGGATGGTGCTGGCGCTGGCCGAAGAGGCCGCTGCATTGATCGCGCTCACTGGCTGCAAGGTCGAGCTACGTGCCGCGAGCGGAGCGATGCTGGAGAAAGGCAGTCCGATCCTGCGCGCGGAGGGCGCGGCTGCCGGCTTGCTGCGCAGTTGGAAGGTGGCGCAGACCCTGATCGAGATCTGGTCCGGCGTGGCGACGGAAGCCCAGGCGATCGTGCGTGCGGCGCGCACGGTGAGCCCGGACATCGCCGTCGCCTGTACGCGCAAGAACGTTCCGGGTGCGAAGCAGTTCGCGGTGGCGGCGGTCAAGGCGGGCGGGGCGATCATGCATCGGCTCGGCCTGTCCGAGACGATCCTAGTGTTTCCCGAGCATCGGGCCTTTCTGGGCGACACGCCGCTCGCCGCCGTCGCTGAGCGATTGCGGCGCTCCGCGCCGGAGAAGCGGCTCGTCATCGAGGTCACCTCGATCGAGCAGGCGGTCGCCGCGGCCGTGGCCGGCTTCGATGTCATCCAGGCCGAGAAATTTCCGGCCGCCGATATCGAGGCGGTGGTCAGGCGCGTCGGCGCGATGGCCGCCTTGCAGATACGGCCGATCATCGCCGCCGCCGGCGGGGTCAATGCGCAGAATGCAGCCGCCTATGCGGCGGCGGGCGCCGACCTGCTGGTCACCTCGGCGCCCTATCTGGCGCGGCCATGCGACGTGCAGGTCCGCATCACACCGGCACCTGCCGCAGCTTGAAGACGTGTCTGTCGCTGAGGCTGGCCAGCGTGGCACTTTCGTCGGGGGCGCCCCGCGCCATGACCCCGAGAGCCTGTCAGCGGCGCTGTATTCTGACCAGGGCGGCACGCAGCCCGATATTTTCGTCGGCTGCGTCGCGCGCTGGTCCTATCGCACGGCTGATTGCTGGACGCGACGACTGGCTTCCGGAGAGCCCTGTTCGGCGGCCTTGAGATACCAAGTCCTTGCCCTGGCCGGGTCGGGCACGGCTCCGAGCAGCCTCAGCTTGGTCAACTCGATCGGATCATAGGTGCGTGCGAGCAGGAAAGAGGCGTCGGCATGTCCCGCATCGGAGAGTCGGGTGAGGATCAGGCGCGCGCTGGCCACGTCCCCCACGGACAGCAGATCACGCCCTCGCTTCATCAGCGACTCGACCTCGTCGCGCGGCAACGGCATGGTCGGGCGCGGCGGGACGGCCGAGGCCGCAGGTACGGGATTGGAGACGGCCACGGCAGCAGGGGCGGGAGCGGCGGTCGCCGCTGCTGCCGACGATGTCGGGGGCCACGGACGCGCGCCAGCGTCTGGGCTGGCCGACGCGATGATGGCGGCAGTCGCGGGCGGATCCTCCTGGGCCATCTTCGCTTCGGCGGGGTCGATCTGGGCAAGACTTTCCAGCACAGCCGCCGGCATGATCGGGGCCTTGCGGCTCCGCTCCGATCCGCCGTCGTCCAGCGTCACCACGTTCGCGACCATCATGGCCACCGACGCCGCGATGCCGACGGCGGCGCCGATCCTGACGATGGTGCCCAGACGAGACGTCCGGTCCGAGTCCACCGGAGGGAGGGGCATGACGACGGGATCGAGCTTTGCGCTCAGCAGACCACGGCGGAATTCCTCGTCGACAAGGTCTGTCACGCTGGGTGTCGCGGTCAGGGCGTTCTGCCGTGCGACCAGATGGGACGGCAGCGGGCTGAAGGGGCGCGCGTCCTGGACAGGCAGTCCCCCATCGCTCTGATGTCGCCGCGGAGCGTATTTCCGGAGCTCCTCGTTGGCCCAAGGCGGAGTCGGCTTGGCCGGTTCGTTCTGAACTGGAGCACTCATTACTAGGCCTCCTGTCTCCCACGACCCGCGTCGCGGAAGAGATCTTCAGGGCGTCAGGCGCGCGTGATCCAACCGAAGCTAGCATCACCAGGCGAGCCGCGATATCGCCAACGCTTCTGCCGGGACTGGCAGATCAGTTTCCTTCCGCGATGCGCGCCACCCATTTTGCGCGCGCTGGTCACAATCGGGGTTGCTTGACCCCTAAGCTGATCAATGTTCTTGGCGGGAAGGGTGAGCGGGTAAGGCTATTCCGTGGAAATTTCCCGGCCAGCCCCTTCGTCGAAATACACGCTGTGCGCGAATTTCTGTTGATGCCTACCCGAGGCGAGAGCGGTGCCTGCAGTATCATGGTGCCGCCGCGATGCGGGTTCTGGCAGGACCACTGGCGGTTCGTATGGGCGCCAACCGCACCACGGAATGAATTTACGCAACAACTATTGAGCGAGTTGTCCAAAGCAAATGCGGCCGAACAATGCCGGCCGCAATCACATGTCGATCGTTTTCTATTCCGCCGCTAACGGCACGGTGACAGCCGCCGCCTCGATTGCGACGGCGACCGACTGAATGATGGCCGCGAAGCGAACCGCGGTCTGAATCGACGCCGCGCTGACGCCGGCCTCCTTCAGAACCCTTTCATGGGCATCGATGCAGGTGCCGCAGCCGTTGATCGCCGACACCGCCAGCGACCAGAGCTCGAAATCGGCCTTGTCGACGCCCGGATTGGCGATCGCATTCATGCGCAGCCGCGCCGGCATCGTCGCGTATTCCTTGTTCGTGGCGAGATGCACAAACCGGTAATACACGTTGTTCATGGCCATCAGCGCGGCAGCCGTCTTGGCGGCGGTCAACGCCGCCGCCGACAGATGTGCCGCCGCCACCGCTTCCAGCGCCGCTGTCACGGCCGGGTTGCGAGTGGCGATCGCGCAGGCAACGAACAGACCGTATTTGGCCTGCGGGGACAGGCTCTCGTCCGACGCCATCGACGACAGGTTCAGCCTGACGTCCTTGGCGAAATCCGGAATCTGCTCCTTGAGCTGCTCGATGGACACGGTCAGGCGACCTTCAGAGTGGCGCCGCCGACCTCGCGATTGCAGGGGCAGAGCTCGTCGGTCTGCAACGCGTCGAGCACCCGCAGCGTGTCCTTCGGCGCGCGGCCCACGTTCAGGTTGGTCGCATAGACATGCTGAATGGTGTTGTCGGGATCGACCACGAATGTATAGCGGTAGGCCACGCCGTCGGGCGAGCGCACGCCGAGACCGTCGACGAGCGAACCCTTGGTGTCGGCAAACTGCCAGATCGGCAGCTTGTGAAGGTCCTTGTGGTCACGGCGCCAGGCCAGCTTGCAGAATTCGTTGTCCGTGGAGCCGCCGAGCACGACGGCGTCGCGGTCCTCGAAGTCCTTTGCCAGCCGGGCGAACTCGGCGATCTCCGTCGGGCAGACGAAGGTGAAGTCCTTCGGGTAGAAGAAGATGACCTTCCACTTTCCAGGAAAGCTGGTTTCGGTCAGGGTCTCGAAGGCGCTTTCGCCCTTCTCCTCATGAAGCTGAAAGCCGGGCTTCACGCCGACGATTTCGAACGAAGGCAGCTTACTTCCAATTCCGAGCATGTGGCACTCCAAAGAAATTTCTGCGCTGCAATAGCGAGGCGCATTGTGCATTGCAAGCGATATGCCATTAGCTATCAACATCAATGCGTTGTCGTAAAGTCGACACTCCGCATTGCTGATGCTGCAATTGCGAATGTCGGTGCTGATCGAGACCGTCAGCAGCGTTCGATTCGTGACATCGGGATGAAGATGCGCCGCGCATCTGGAGCGCGTGGGTGAGCCGAGCTACAAACAAGAATTGACGCAAGCGAGCGGGAAAGGCCGTCGGGCTTGACACGCCGGGCCTTGAAAGCGGTGCGCTGTCGCCGCGGCGCTGCTGCATTTTCTTTGTGCGGCGTTGGTCAGCCGATTCGTGCGAGGAGCGCGGTGGGCGATGCACGCGTGGGCAAAGCGGTTCGCCAAGCGGCAGCAAGACGACATCGCCTGGGCAGCGCGAAGCCGGCACAGACGTACATTCTCGTCGGCGTCAGCTTTTTCAGCAGGTCGCGTCTGTTATTTCGCCTTGCTGCGGCACGACCGGGCCGTAACCTCCTCGCAGGTTTTCGCTTGGTCATCATGTCGCTTGGTCACCGAAGCGCGCTGCGCCCCGTTTTTCATCCGCGTCGTGCGCGCCGGCCATCATGATCGAACTCGCAGACTGGCGTGAAGCCGTAAGGGGAGAGCATCATGGATCTCAGGCTGACCGGCAAAAGCGTGCTGGTGACCGGTGGCAGCAAGGGCATCGGGCGCGCGATCGCGGAGCTGTTTGTCGCCGAGGGCGCGCACGTCGCCATCTGCGGGCGCGATGCGGAGGCGGTCGGCGCGGTGGTGACGAAGCTCGCGGCCGGGGGTGGTAAGGCCTGGGGGCAGGGCATCGATGTCGCCGATCCCGTCGCGCTCAAGGGCTGGGTCGATGGTGCCGCCGAGGCGTTCGAGGGCATCGATTGCCTGGTCTGCAATGTGAGCGCGCTCGCCGTCGGTGATACGCCGGAGACCTGGGAGAAATCCTTCCGCACCGACATGATGCATACGGTCAATGCCGTCGCGGCGGCCGTCCCCTATTTGGAGAAGTCGCCGTCGGCCTCGATCATCATCATCTCCAGCGTCTCCGGATTTGAAGTCGATTTCGCCGCAGGGTCCTATGGCGCGATCAAGGGCGCGTTGCTGCATTACGCGAAGGGGCTCGCACATCAGCTCGTCGGCAAGGGCATTCGGGTCAATGCCGTGTCGCCCGGCAACACCTACTTCGAAGGCGGCATCTGGCAGAACATCGAGAACGGCTCGCCTGATCTGTTCAAGACGGCGATGGGCCTGAACCCGACCGGTCGCATGGGAACCGCGGAGGAGGTGGCTTTCGGCGTGGTGATGTTGGCCAGTCCGTTGGCGAGCCGGATCTCGGGAACCAACCTCATCGTCGATGGGGCCCTGACCAAGGCCGTGTAAGCTTTCGCTCCCTCACGGCTCCCGCTTTGCAACCCTCCAGCCATGCAGCGGAAGAATGCTGCACTGCGGCTGACGTCCGAGTCCCCATCCGATCTCAAGAGTTGAGAGCCCTTGATACGCAAGGGAGAGGCACGGATGCAGGCACTCACGCAGGAGCTGTCCGGTGCGCCGACATCTCGCCGCCGCTGTCGTTGTTCGATCCGCAGTCGCCCCCGCACGTCACGGGCGCACCGGGTTGACCGCAAATCATCGGTCCGCGATCGGCCAGCTTGCAATAATGCTGAAACGGCTGCTCGAGGTCGGCTGACGGAATAGCGCAATCCTGTCGATCGCCAGCGAGGTGATGCCGAGCGCTGCAAAGCGCGCTTGCAGCATGCCCAGGATCGGCCGGCGCCGTTCGTCGGACAGGCGGCACGTCAGCGTCATGTGAAACCGAAAATCCTCCATGACGTAGGGATAACCCCAACGATCGAGATGCGCGCGCTGCTGCGGCGTGAGCAGCTCCGGCTTGCGACGAGCGCGATCCTCCGCGGTCATGGCCGCACGAAACGGCTCGAAGGCGCGCACGCATTCAGCGGCGAAATCCTGCAGGGCCGGCGAGACTTCGCCCGGAATGACCGCAATGAAGCCGCTGATCGCGTCCAACACCGGCCGGATCAGGGGAGCCGTTCTGGGAGCCGCCGCGAAGCCGGCGCAGGCGTCGCACAATTCGCGCTCGCTGCGTGTCTCGGCCAGGCTGAACGGCGCCTTCAGCGTTGCGTGAAAGCCGTATTTGCGCGCGTCGGCGGCGAGCTCGGCCCAATCGGGGACGGCGTTGACGACATCGTCCGGACAAGGCCGTTCGTGGCCGGTCCAGGCGTCGTAGCCGAGCAGGTCGGCACCGAACGCACTCAGTGCCGTGTCGGCCGGTGGCGTGTAGTAGATCGCGTAGCGTGGGAAGCCTGTCATCGGCGTCTCATTCCGCCGCGACTGCGCGCGGCGCGGCGACGGTGTGGAGACGAGCGGCGTCGGTCAGGTAGACCAGGCGTCCCGCCGCCACCACGGCCACGATGCGCGGACGCAAGGCGTCGCTGTCGTCAACGAGGATGATATCCGCGCGCAAGCCTTCCGTCAGGGATCCGCGATCGGACAAGCCGGCCGCTCGGGCGGGGCCGGCCGAGATCAGGTCCCAGGCGCGCGACAGCGGAAGGATACCGTCGGCCGCGAGGCGATACGCGGCGAGCAGGGGCGCCGGATAGTAATAGTCCGACGCCAGCACCGAGCACAGGCCCTTGGCGATCATGTCGCTCGCCTTGGTCCAGCCGGTATGGCTGCCGCCGCGGACCACATTGGGCGCGCCGAAGACGATCGCATCGCCGCCGCCGGCGGCCTCGCGCGCCGTCTCCTCATTGACCGGAAATTCGGCGATGGTCACGCCCTGGCAGCGAAACGCCTTGCGCATCTCCGGGCTGTCGTCGTCATGCGACAACATCCGCACGCCGGCCGCGCGCGCGGCTTCCGCCAGCCGGGCAATGGACGTCGGAACGGCGTCGCCGCGCGAGGCGATGCGCACGACGAGGCGGTCGAAATCATCGCCGGACAGGCCGGTGCGGTCGATCATGCGCTGACGCTTATGCGGCTTTTCGAGGCTCGCGACCGTCGAGTCCATGTGGTCGTTGAAGGCGAACAGGTCGATGCGCCGCGCCGCGAGCAGCTGGCGGATCTCGTCCTCATCGTCGAGATTGTAGGTCTCGTGGCGCAAATGGAAGCGGGTGTCCGCGGCAAGCCGCGGCCGCAGGCTTTCGATCGCTTCGAGCAGGCGACGCGCATTTCCGGCGCTGCGCAGGCCCGGCTCCCACGACCACGTCGTGGCATGAAACACCGTCGTGATGCCGTTGCTGACAGCCTGCCGGTCGCTGTCGATCAGGGCCACGTCGATCGGAAAATCGACGCCGGCGCGCGGCATCATCTGCCGCTCGAAGGCATCGCCATGGATGTCGACAATGCCGGGCAGCACGGTCAATCCGCGCGCGTCGATTGCCATGCCCGATGGCGGGCGGCGGGTCTCGATCGCGGCGATCTCGCCATTGGCGACGATCAGCGATGCTTCGACGAGGTCGGAGCCGATCAGGCAACGGCCGTTGGAAATCGAGATGTCGGTCATGGGGTGGCACTCTGCCGCAGCGCGCGGCCGCCGTCGAGAGCGGCTTCGTATTTGTCCAGGAAGGCGCTGATCTCGAGCCGCCGGAAATCAGGCAGCGCCCGACGCAGCGCCTCGTGGTCCCAATCCCACCAGGCGAGATCCATCAGACGCTGCTCGATCTCGAGCGGAAAACGACGCCTGATCGGCCGGGCCGGGTTGCCAGCAACGATCGTATAGGCCGGCACATCCTTGGTGACCACGGCTCCTGCGGCGACCACGGCCCCGGTGCCGATGTTGCGCCCGGGCAGCACGATCGCACCATGCCCGATCCAGACGTCGTGGCCGATCTCGACGTGATGCTCCCTGCGCCAGGCAAAGAACTCCGCATCGTCGGCTTCGCCGGGAAAATACGCGCTGGCGCGATAGGTGAAGTGAGCCTGAGTCGCGCGGTGCATCGGGTGATTGCCGGGATTGATCCGGGTCATCGCCGCGATCGAGCAGAACTTGCCGACCGTCGTGTAGGTGATCTGGGAGTCGTTCACGACGTAGGAATAGTCGCCCATCGTCACCTCCTGCAGGATGGTGCGGGCGCCGACCTCGCAATAGATGCCGAGCTTCACGTCCTGGAGCTTGGCCGAGGGATCAACGGTTGGTTCGGTCGAAAGTGATTTGCCGGCCATCTCGCACTCTGTCTGCGGTACCTTGCGGTGGAGGACGCTTCATTATGACGGGTGCGTGACGTCTGAATGACGCCCGATGTGTGGATGATCGTCGCAGCGCAGCGCGACTGTCACATATCTGTAGAATCCGGACGCTAGCGATAGCGACAAAGCGAGGCGTCTGGAGAATTCTATGCTGGTGGTGGATGGCCTGACGTGCCGCTTCGGCACGAAAGCCGCGGTCGACAACGCATCATTCTCTATTTCTCCTGGCAGTTTCGTCGGTGTGATTGGCCGATCCGGGGCCGGCAAGTCGACGCTGCTGCGCTCGATCAATCGCCTGAGCCCGGTGACCTCCGGGCGCGTGCTCTTCAAGGACCTCGACGTGACCGCGCTGCGCGGTCGCGAGTTGCGGCAGTGGCGCGCCCGCTCCGCCATGATCTTTCAGCAGTTCAATCTCGTCGGACGGCTCGACGTGCTGACCAACGTTCTGATGGGGCGGCTGGCCGAGATTCCGTCGTGGCGCTCGCTGGCGCAGCTCTGGCCGGCGGAGGACGTCGCCATGGCACTGTCGGCGCTCGAGCAGTTCGACATGGCCCCGCTGGCCGCTCAGCGCGCCGATCAATTGTCCGGTGGCCAGCAGCAGCGTGTCGCGATCGCGCGCGCTTTGGTGCAGAATCCCGAGATCATTCTCGCCGACGAGCCGATCGCCTCGCTCGATCCGCGCAACACCAAGATCGTGATGGACGCGCTGCTGCGCATCAACAAGCATTTCGGCATCACCGTGATCTGTAACCTGCATTCGCTGGATCTGGCGCGGAGCTATTGCGATCGCCTGATCGGCATGGCCACGGGGCGGGTCGTGTTCGACGACGTGCCCGCGGCCCTGACGGCGCAGATTGCGCGCGAACTCTACGACCTCGAGGCTGACGAGGTGATGGGAGCGGCTCATCCGGCGCCGGCGGCAACCGTGCCGGCGCTCGGCGAAGCGGCCGTGGCCTGACGACGGGAATTTTCTGCGACCTCGGATCTCCGCAGGTGCTCAGGACGAGGTCTGTTACTTACTGCAACAAGAGGGCAATTCATGATCAATCGTCGCATCATTCTCGCGGGCGTCGCCGCGCTGGCGTTCACCGCTTCTGCTTCCGCTGAAGATTGGAGGGCGAAGTATCCGGAGCTGACTTTTGCTGTCATTCCGGCGGAGAATGCGTCCGGTGTGACCGAGCGGTGGACGCCGTTCGTGAACTATCTGTCCAAGGAACTCGGTACCAAGGTCACGCTGCGCATCGCCAACGACTATGCAGCCGTGATCGAGGGACAGCGCGCCGGCAATATCCACATCGCAAGCTATGGCTCGGCCTCGTTCGCCCGCGCCCGGCTGACTGGTGTCAAGATCGACGCCTTCGCCAACGACATCAACGCCGACGGCAGCACGGGCTATTACTCGGTGTTCTTCGTCAAGGCGAACAGCCCGTATCAGAAGGTCGAGGACCTCAAGGGCAAGAATCTCGGCCTGGTCGATCCGAACTCGACCTCAGGCAACAACGTGCCGCGTTTCGAGCTGAACAAGATGGGCATCACCAATGCCGACGGCTATTTCAGCAAGGTCGTGTTCACCGGCAGCCATGAGAATGCGATCCTGGCGCTGGCGCAGGGCACCGTCGACGTCGCGGCGAATCAGTGGACCAGCGATAACGACTCGACGCTGGCGCAGATGCTGACCAAGGGCATGCTGAAGAACGCCGACGGTTCGCCGATGAAGAAGGATGATTTCCGCATCATCCACAAATCGGCGCCGATCATCAACGGGCCCTACGCCTACAATGCCGATCTGCCGGAAGAGGCCAAGCAGGCGATCGCCAAGGCCTTCTTTGAAGCCCCGACCAAGGACAAGGCGGCGTTCGACCGTCTGTCCGACGGCCAGAAGAAGGGCTTCCATCCCGCCACGACCAAGGATTGGGACGGCACCATCGACCTGATCAAGTTCGTCGACAGCCTGCGCAAGAAGGCCTCCTGATCGACAAATCATGCCAGCAAGAGCCGGGTCGGACAGACCCGGCTCTTGTCTTGCGCAAGGTTGGTCGAGCAAGGTTTGTCAACCAACGTCTGACACATCCGAACCGGAAGCAGCACAACTCCGATGGCGGTAGCCGTTTCGATCCTGCCGAGCCAGCAGCTTGCGGCGCTGAACGGCGTCTATCGCCGGGCGGTGTTCCGCCGCCGCCTGCGTTTTGCGCTCTCGGCGGTGGTGTTCATCGCCGTGCTGCTGGTGGCGGCGGTCGGCGCCGAGGTCAATCTGCGGACGCTCTACACCTACTTCGGCAATTTCATCAGCTATTTCGATCGCATCTTCACGCTCGATGACGGCCAGCGGGTCTGGACCAACATTCCCGAATGGTTCTGGGGCCTCAAGAAGTGGCTCAAACTGCTCGGCGAGACGCTGCTGATCAGCTATGTCGGCACCATCGCGGGCATGGTCGTGGCATTCTGCCTCAACTTCCTCGCCGCGGAGAACACCTCGCCGGCGCCCTGGATCCGCTTCGTGGTACGGCGCCTGCTCGAATTCGCCCGTACCGTGCCGGGCATCGTGTTCGCGCTGATTTTCGTCATCGCCTTCGGTCTTGGCCCGATCCCCGGCGTGCTCGCGATCGCTGTGCATTCCAGCGGCGCGCTGGGCAAGCTGTTCTCCGAGGTGGTCGAAAACGCCGACATGAAGCCGGTCGAGGGCATTCGCGCGACCGGCGCAAGCTGGCTGTCCTGCATGCGCTTCGCGGTGCTGCCGCAGGTGATCGCCGGATTTTCCAGCTACACGCTGCTGCGCTTCGAAATCAACGTGCGCGAAGCCTCGGTGATGGGCTTCGTCGGCGCCGGCGGCATCGGGCAGGAACTCGTGGTCGCGATCCGCAAATTTTACTACTCGGATGTCAGCGCCATCCTCGTCATGATCGTGCTGACGGTGTTCCTGATCGATATCAGCACCGGCTGGCTGCGCGGACGGTTGTTTGGCGCGGAGGCCCGCTCATGAGCCGTCAGCAGGCGCCCGACTCGCAACAGATCCGGGAGCGCTATCCCGAGATCTTCGACCGGCCGCTGTCCGCCCGGCTGGCGACGCCGCTGGTGCTGGTGCTCGCACTGGCGATCTTCGTCTTCGGCCTTGTCGATCTCGAATTCTCGCCGTCGCGCATGCTGTCGGGCCTCAGCCAGCTCGGCTGGATCGCGCTCTTGATGCTGCCGCCGGATCCCGGCGCCTCGCTGCCGATCTATCTGAAGGCCCTCGGCGAGACGCTGTCCATCGCCGTGCTGGGCACGACGCTGGCCGCATGTTTTGCGCTGCCGGTCAGCCTGCTCGCAGCGCGCAACATCATTCCCTCGACGATCTTCCGTTTTCCGGTGCGCCGGCTGTTCGACACCATCCGAGGCGTCGACACGCTGATCTGGGCGCTGGTCTGGATCAATGTCGTCGGTCTCGGCCCGTTTGCCGGCGTGCTCGCGATTGCCGTTTCGGATTTCGGCGCGCTCGGCAAGCTGTTCTCGGAAGCGATGGAAAGCGCGGACAGGAAACAGGTCGAAGGCGTGCGCGCCTCGGGCGGCAGCGCGCTGCACGAGATCCGCTTCGGCCTCCTGCCGCAGGTTCTTCCCGTGATCGCCGGCCAGGTGTTGTACTTCATCGAATCCAATACCCGTTCGGCGACGATCATCGGCATCGTCGGTGCGGGCGGCATCGGGCTGCAGCTGGCCGAGCAGATCCGCGTGCTGGAATGGCAGCGGGTGTCGTTCCTGATCCTGATGATCCTGGTGGCGGTCGCGGCGATCGACTGGATCTCGGGCAAGCTGCGCTTCGCCATCATCGGCCGCCGCGCCGTCGCCTGATCATGTCGGCAGCTGAAGGTAGAGGTCGTTCGTAGGCAAACGATGAGCGTGCGGCCTCGCTTGTGTGCGCCGCACGCGCTGTCGCAAATCCTTCATGCGCCGCCTTTAGGGGAAGCTCGGGAGCTGGCCGCCGTGCCAGACATACGGAGTTTTCAACGTCATGAAGGTCACCCGCCTCGTTCTTGCGCTGCTCGCGCTGGTCGTCCTGGCGCCGTCGCAGCAAGCCAAAGCCGCTGACGTCATCTGCTACAATTGCCCGCCGGAATGGGCTGATTGGGCCTCGATGCTCAAGGCCATCAAGACCGATCTCGGCTATGACATCCCGCACGACAACAAGAACTCCGGCCAGGCGCTGGCCCAGATTCTCGCCGAGAAGAGCAATCCCGTCGGCGACATCGGCTATTTCGGCGTCACCTTCGGCATGAAGGCGAAGGCGCAGGATGCGCTGGAAGCCTATAAGCCGGCCAATTGGGACCAGGTCCCGGCCGGTCTGAAGGACGCCGACGGCTATTGGACCACCATCCATTCCGGCACGCTCGGCCTGTTCGTGAACAAGGACGCGCTCGGCGGGAAGCCGGTCCCGGCCTGCTGGAAGGATCTGCTGAAGCCCGACTACAAGGGCATGGTGGGCTATCTCGATCCGAGCTCGGCGGCTGTCGGCTATGTCGGCGCTGTCGCGGTCAATCTTGCGCTTGGCGGCTCGCAGTCCAATTTCGATCCGGCTCTGAGCTTCTTCAAGGACCTGCGCAAGAACGATCCGATCGTGCCGAAGCAGACGTCCTATGCGCGCGTGGTCTCGGGCGAGATCCCGATTCTGTTCGACTACGACTTCAACGCCTACCGCGCAAAATACACCGAGAAGGGCAATTTCGAGTTTGTGATTCCCTGCGAGGGTTCGGTGGTGTTCCCTTACGTCGTCGGCCTAGTGAAGAATGCGCCCGACAAGGACAAGGCGAAGAAGGTCATCGACTACCTGCTCTCCGACAAGGGCCAGGCGATCTGGACGAATGCCTATCTGCGTCCGGCACGTCCGATCGAGCTGCCCGAGGCCGTCAAGACCAAGTTCCTGCCGGACAGCGACTACGCCCGTGCCAAGAGCGTCAATTGGGGCGACATGGAAACGGCGCAGAAGGCGTTCGTCGACCGTTATCTGTCCGAGGTCCGCTAAGGAGGACCTGGTCCCGCCGGCCCTGACCGGCGGGACGTCCGTGATCTCATGTCGCACAAATCCTTCGTCTGGATCTGCCTGTTGCCTTTGGCGGCCGTGACGGCCGCCTTCTTTCTGCTGCCGATGGCGCGGCTGCTCGTCACCGGTGCGGAAGGACCACGCGGGCTGGCCGAATATCTCGCGATTCTCGTCGAGCCGCGCTACCGCGCCACGCTCCTGAACACGGTGCTGCTGGCGGCGGCGACCACCGTCGCGACGCTGATCATCGCAACCATCGCCGGCCTGTTCCTGCAGCGTCACCGCTTCCCCGGGCGTGCGGTTCTGGTGGCGATCCTGACATTCCCGCTGGCGTTTCCCGGCGTCGTCATCGGCTTCATGATCATCCTGCTGGCCGGCCGCCAGGGGCTGATCGGCGACGTCTCCGCGCGCCTGACCGGAGACAAGCTCGTCTTCGCCTATTCGATCTATGGCCTGTTCCTCGGCTACCTCTATTTTTCGATCCCGCGCGTCATCCTCACCATCATGGCCGCGGCGCAGAAGCTCGATCCGGGGCTTGCGGAGGCGGCGCGCTCGCTCGGCGCCGGGCCCTTCGCCGTGCTGCGCGACGTGATCCTGCCGGCGCTCGCGCCGGCTCTGGTGGCCTCAGGTGCCATCGCCTTTGCCACGGCCATGGGTGCGTTCGGAACGGCCTTCACTCTGGCCACCAATATCGATGTGCTGCCGATGCTGATCTACACGGAGTTCACTTTGGCCGGAAATCTCGCGACGTCGGCGGCGCTATCGGTCGGGCTCGGCGTGATGACCTGGCTCATCCTGGCGCTGGCGCGCTCCTTTACCGGCAACTCCGTTGCGGCGGCGGGATAGACGCGTGCGCGACCGGATCATCTTCGCCCTGCAACTTCTGTTCACCTTGATCGTCGCGGCGTTTCTCGCCGTGCCTGCCGCGCTTTCGATCGCGGCGGGCGTGACCGTCAACTACTTCCGCGGCATCCAGTCCGGCGTCACGCTGCAATGGGTCGCCCAGGTCTTCGATCTCTATGCCGGCACGATCATGGCATCTATCTCGATCGCGCTGGGGACGCTGTTGGTCACGCTCGTCGTCGGCGTCCCCGCGGCCTACGCGCTCTATGTCCGCGGCGGCCGGCTGGCTCGCTTGGTCGAGGAGGCCATCACCCTGCCGGTCGCGATTCCTGGCCTTGCGCTGGCGCTCGGGCTGCTGTTGACCTATGGCGGCTTCGGCAGCTTTCGCCGCTCGTGGCTGTTCATTCTTGCCGGCCATGTGATCTTCACGATGCCGTTCATGGTGCGCTCCGTCATGGCCATCTTCGCCAGCATCGACGTCAAGTCGCTGGATGAAGGCGCCGCATCGCTCGGCGCCGCGCCTTGGCGCCGTTTCGTCGATGTCATCGTGCCTAATGCGGCGCCGGGGATCCTGGCCGGCAGCCTCATGGTGGTGACGCTGTCGCTCGGCGAGTTCAACCTGACATGGATGTTGCACACGCCCTTGACCAAGACCCTGCCGGTCGGGCTCGCCGACAGCTACGCGTCGATGCGGCTCGAGGTGGCCTCGGCCTATACGTTGATCTTCTTCGTCATGATCATTCCGCTGCTGGTGGCGATGCAATGGATCGGCGAGAGGGGGAGTGCGAAGTGACGATGATGATCCGCCATGGCGCGGCGCTGAAGGTCGAGAATTGCGGCAAGACCTTTGCCGACGGGACCTGCGCGCTCGCGCGCGCCACGCTGGACATTGCGCAGAGCGAGACGCTGGTGCTGCTTGGCCCCTCCGGCTGCGGTAAGACCACGCTGCTGCGGATCGTCGCCGGGCTGGAGATGCCCGATGCGGGCGGCCGCGTGCTGTTCGACGGCAAGGATCTGACGCGGCAGCCGATCGAGAAGCGCAATGTCGGGATGGTGTTCCAATCCTACGCGCTGTTTCCCAACATGACCGTGGCGGAGAATATCGGCTACGGGCTCAAGATCCGCGGCGTCTCCAGGTCGGAACGCGCGGCGCGTGTCGCCGAGCTGATCACGTTAACCAATCTGGGTGGACTTGAACATCGCCGCATCGATCAGCTCTCCGGTGGTCAGCGGCAGCGCGTCGCCCTGGCGCGCGCCGTCGCCATCAGGCCGAGCGTGCTGCTCCTCGACGAGCCGCTCACGGCGCTCGATGCCGCCTTGCGCGAGCGCCTGCGTGGCGAATTGAACGGCCTTCTGCGCACGCTGGGCATCACGGCGATCTATGTCACCCATGACCAGGCCGAGGCGATGGAGCTCGGCGACCGCATCGTGGTGATGCGCAAGGGCGCGATCGCCCAGGTCGGAACGCCGCGCGAGATCTACTTCACGCCTGCCGACCGCTTCGTTGCGGAGTTCGTCGGCGCCGCCAATATCATCGAGGCCCCGATCGAGAGCGGCGATTTGATCCTGCCCGGCGGTCGTCAGCCGGTCGGGTCGACAGACTCTCGCGCCAAGGCTGTGGCGATGGTCCGCCCCGAGACGATCGGGATCGTCGATGCGGACAAAGCGAGCCTCACCGGCATCGTCGACAGCATTCGTTTTGCCGGCGACCGTCAGCGCATCATCGTGCGCGACGCGGCCGCGATTCCGCTTGCGCTGGATGCGCCGCACACGATCAATGTGCGCGCGGGCGAGCGGATCGGCCTCTCCATTGCGGCGGGCTCGATTCGCCTGCTCCCCGCGGAAGGCTGACACATGACGAAGAGCCCCATCATCATCGCCCAGATCTCGGACCTCCACGTCAAGGCGCCCGGACATCTGGCCTATCGCCGGGTCGATACGGCGCTGGCACTGAGCCGCTGCGTCGATGAGCTGAACAGGTTCGTCCCCCGGGTCGATCTGGTGGTGATCTCCGGCGATCTCGCCGACACGCCGTCGACGGCGGAGTATGATCATCTCAAGAGCCTGCTGGCAGGTCTCGGCATTCCCTTCGTCGCCGTTCCCGGCAACCACGATTCCCGCGCGCTGATGCGCGCCGCCTTTCCGGATCATTGTTTCGCGACGCCGTCTGGCGCGCTGAACCGGCGCGTCGAGCTCGCCGATCTGGATCTGCTTCTTCTCGACTCCAGCGTTCCCGGTCAGCCGCATGGCGAGCTCGACGACGAGACGCTGCGCTGGCTGGACGCCGAATTATCGGCTCGCGCGAACAGGCCGGCGCTGTTGTTCCTGCATCATCCGCCCTTTGCCGCGGGCATCTGGCACATGGACCGGCAGAATCTGCGCAATGCCGACGCTCTGGCCGAGATCGTCGCACGGCATCCGCGCGTCCAACTGATCGGGTGCGGCCATGTTCATCGGGCGACGCTGACCAGGTTTGCCGGCGTCCCCTGTACGATCTGTCCAGCGCCGAACCACGCCGTCGATCTCGACCTCGCGGCGCGCCAGCCGCCGTCGTTCAAAATCGAGCCGCCGGCCTTCCATCTGCATGCCTGGTTTCCCGGTGCGGCGTTCGGCATGCTGGTCACGCATCAGATTCCGATCGGCGATTTCGGTGGGCCGCATCCGTTCTTCAACGCGGACGGCACGCTGATCGACTGACCGCCCGGTCGCGGTCGCAGAACCTTGCGCTAGGCTTCCACCTCGAAGGTGACGCGCTCGGCGGCGAAGCGCGAGCGCTTGCTGACGAGCGGCGTCCCGTCCGCGTCGATGTCCGTGCTATCGACGACCAGGACCGGGCGGCCCAACGCAAGGTCCAGGCGCGCGGCATCGCTGGCGTCTGCGATCGCCGCAGTGATACGCGTTTTGCCACGGCGGTAGTCGCGAATACCGTAATGCGCGAGCAGCGCCGTCATCGAGCGGGTTGTCGCGAAGATCCGCGCGGCATCCGGAAAGCGCTCGGCCGAGAGCCAGGAGGTGCTGACGCAAATCGGCGTCTTGTCGGCGAAGCGCAACGCCTCGATGCGGATCAGCGGCGTGCCGGTCTTCAAGGCCAGACCGCGGGCGAGTTCGCGCGTTGCTGGCTCCTCCGAACTCGCGATCAGCTGTCCGCGCGGCTCACGCCCGCCGGCGCCGACGATCTCGGAAAAACGCGTACGCGAGCGCAGCGGGTAGGACAGGCGGGGCGCTTCCACATAGGTGCCGCTGCCGCGCTCGGCTCGCACCAAACCACGTTCGGCCAGCATCGCCAGCGCACGCCGCACCGTATGGCGGTTGACGCGATAGGTCTCGGCGATCTCGGTTTCCCCGGGCAGGCGCGTACCGGCCGCGAACCGCCCGCCGGCGATGTCGCGCTCGATGCCGTCGGCGACCCGTCGCCATAGGGCCACGCCTGAATCGGCGTCCGGCATGCTCATTCGGATGTCCCGCCTGCGCTGGTGAAAATCACGTCCATGTCATCAAACAGTCATGGCGCTCTCTTATCAAGTTGTCTATTATCATAGACAACTTAAGCCGGGCAAGATCGAGAGTGGCCATCAGAGGCAACATGAGCGGCAATACGTTGCAGGAGAGACGCCAGGGGGCGATGCAAGTGCTGTCGCACGCACCGGCAGCCGACATCGCGCGGCGCGTGGCAGAGCTGCCTCTGCCGCCCTATCAGCAGCTGCGTGCGCCGGAGAACGGTCTCGTCATGGTGCGCGGCCGCATCGGCGGCGATGGTGCGCCATTCAATCTCGGCGAGGCCACGGTGTCGCGCGCGGCCATCCGTCTTCACAGCGGCGAGGTCGGCTTCGGTTATGCGCTCGGCCGTGACGGCGAGAAGGCGCGCCTGATCGCGCTGTGTGACGCGTTGATCCAATCACCTGATCATGCCGCCGCGATCGAGGCCAAGGTCGTAACGCCCTTGCGGGCCGAGATGTGCGCGGCGCGGGGTCGGACGGCCGCGCAGGCGGCGGCCACGCGCGTCGATTTCTACACCATGGTTCGCGGAGAAGGATGATGCAGAGCTTGGATCACGCGCTGCAGCCCGGCTTCGCCGACAAGGTACTGTCGGCGCAGGCGACCTTCCGTACGGTGATGGAAGCCATGGCGCGTCCGGGGCGGGTGATGCAGGTCGAGGACGGCGTCGGCCGGCCGCTGTCGATGATGGCCGGTGTTGCCGCCATCGCCCTGACGCTGTTCGATCAGGAGACGCCGATCTGGCTCGACGCCCTCTTGTCAGGTGCGCCGGAGGTCAATGCGTGGCTCAAGTTTCACACCGGGGCTCCGATCGTCGCCGATCCCGCCCTTGCAAGTTTCGCCTTGTTTGCGGCGCCCGCGCAGCTTCCGGATCTGCGCAGCTTCGCACTTGGCAGTGCGGACTATCCCGATCGCTCGACGACACTGGTGTTGCAGGTGGCGAGTCTCTCCGCCGGGCCGATATGTCAGCTGCGAGGGCCGGGGATCGACGGCACGGTGTCGCTTCGCGCATCGATCGCGCCCGCCGATCTGTTTGCAAGGTTGTCCATCAACGAAGCTCTGTTTCCACGCGGCATCGACGTGATCCTGGTCGACGGTCGCTCGCTGGTCGCGATCCCGCGCACGACGCGGCTCGCCGCTGCAGGAGGTTGAGGCATGTATGTCGCCGTCAAGGGTGGCGAGCGCGCCATCGAGAATGCGCACCGGCTGCTGGCGCATGAGCGCCGGGGCGACCGGAACGTGCCGGAGCTGTCCCTTGCGCAGATCTCAGAGCAGCTCGGGCTCGCGGTCGATCGCGTCATGAGCGAGGGCTCGCTGTATGATCGGGAGCTGGCGGCACTTGCGATCAAGCAGGCCCGTGGCGATCTGATCGAGGCGATCTTCCTGGTGCGGGCGTTCCGCGCGACCCTGCCGCGCTTCGGCGCGACTGAGCCGGTCGAGACCGGCGCGATGCGGGTGCAGCGGCGGGTGTCGTCGACCTTCAAGGACATTCCCGGCGGGCAGGTGCTGGGGCCGACCTTCGACTACACGCATCGGCTGCTCGATCCGCAGCTTGCAGCGGCCACCGATCCGGATGCACCGGCGCTCGCCGAGGCGTCGAATGCGCCGACGCCGCGCGTGACCGATATCCTCGGCCAGGACGGGCTGATCGAGCCGTCGCCGCAGACCGAGGAAGGTGCGCCGGTCGGCGACCTGACGCGCGACCCCCTCGGTTTTCCAGCCGGCCGCGACCTGCGCCTGCAGAATCTGGCGCGCGGCGACGAAGGCTTTCTGCTGGCGCTCGGCTATTCGACCCAGCGCGGCTACGGCCGCAACCATCCTTTCGCCGGCGAGATCCGGTTCGGCGAGGTCGAGGTCGAATTCTTCGCCGAAGAGATCGGCTTTGCCGTGCCGCTCGGCTCGATCGAGCTGACGGAATGCCAGATGGTCAATCAGTTCAAGGGCTCGGCGACCGAGCCGCCGTGCTTCACGCGCGGCTATGGCCTCGCTTTCGGCCAGAGCGAGCGCAAGACGATGTCGATGGCGCTGGTCGATCGCGCGCTGCGCGCGCGCGAGCTCGGCGAAGATCTGGTCGCGCCCGCGCAGGACGAGGAGTTCGTGCTGTCGCATTCCGACAATGTGCAGGCGACGGGCTTCGTCGAGCATCTGAAGCTGCCGCACTACGTCGACTTCCAGTCCGAGCTCGGCCTGTTGCGCAAGCTGCGCCGGGAATTCGCCGAGGCCAATGCCGAGCCTGCTATGAAGGAGGCCGCGGAATGAACGCGCCGACCTACAACTTCGCCTATCTCGACGAGCAGACCAAGCGGATGATCCGTCGCGCGATCCTGAAGGCGATCGCCATTCCCGGCTATCAGGTGCCGTTCGCCAGCCGCGAGATGCCGATGCCCTATGGCTGGGGCACCGGCGGCGTGCAGGTCACGGCGGCCATTCTCGGCCCGGCCGACGTGCTCAAGGTCATCGACCAGGGCTCCGACGACACCACCAACGCGATCTCGATCCGCAAGTTCTTCGCCAAGACCGCGGGCGTGGCCACGACGACCTCGACAGAAGCGGCGACCGTGATCCAGACCCGTCACCGCATTCCCGAGGCGCCGCTGCAAGAGGGGCAGGTGCTGGTCTATCAGGTGCCGATTCCGGAGCCGCTGCGCTTCCTCGAGCCGCGCGAGACCGAGACGCGCCGTATGCACGCGCTGGCGGAATATGGCCTGATGCATGTCAAGCTGTACGAGGACATTGCGCGCTTCGGGCACATCGCGACGTCCTATGCCTATCCGGTCAAGGTCAATGCGCGCTACGTGATGGATCCGTCGCCGACGCCGAAATTCGACAATCCGAAGATGGACAACTGTCCGGCGCTGCAACTGTTCGGGGCAGGGCGCGAGAAGCGGATCTATGCCATCCCGCCCTATACGTCGGTGGTGTCGCTCGATTTCGAGGATCATCCGTTCACGCGCTACAAGTTCGACGCACCCTGCGCGCTCTGCGGTGCCGAGGATTCTTACCTCGACGAGATCGTTACCGACGACAAGGGCAGCCGCATGTTCGTGTGCTCCGACACCGACTATTGCGAGGGGCGCCAGGCCGCCGGGCATCGCGGTACGCAAAACGCCGCGCCGCACAAGGAGGGCGCTCATGTCTGAGGTCATCCGCTCGTCCGATCAGCCGCTGCTGGTCGCCGAAGAGCTCTCGAAGAGCTATGGCCGCCTCGCGGCGTGCCGCGACGTCTCGTTCGTGCTCTATCCCGGCGAGGTGCTCGCCATCGTCGGGGAGTCCGGTTCGGGCAAGTCGACGCTGCTGCAGATGCTGTCGGCGCAGCTTGCGCCGAGCGCGGGCCGTGTGTCCTACCGCATGCGCGACGGCGTGCTGCGCGATCTCGCGGATCTCGGCGAGGCCGAGCGCCGCTTCCTGTTCCGCACCGATTGGGGCTATGTGCATCAGGACCCGGCGCAGGGGCTGCGCATGGCGGTGTCGGCCGGCGCCAATGTCGGCGAGCGGCTGATGGCGGTCGGCTGGAATCATTACGGCCGGATCAGGCAGACGGCATCGTCCTGGCTGGAGCGGGTCGAGATCGATGTGGCCCGCATCGACGATGCGCCGCGCACCTATTCGGGCGGCATGCGGCAGCGGCTGCAGATCGCGCGCAATCTCGTCACCGAGCCGCGGCTGGTGTTCATGGACGAGCCGACCGGCGGACTCGACGTGTCGGTTCAGGCTCGCCTGCTCGACATGATGCGCAGCCTCGTGAACGAGCTCGGCCTCGCGGCGATCGTGGTCACGCATGATCTTGCGGTTGCTCGGCTGTTGTCCCATCGTGTGATGGTCATGAAGGAGGGGCGGGTGATCGAGACCGGCCTGACCGACCAGGTGCTCGACGATCCGCGCGAGCCATACACACAGCTTCTCGTCTCCTCGATCCTGCCGCCATGAGCCCGACCGCAATGACCGTGATGATCGATATTGAGGATGCCCGTAAGACCTTCACCATGCATCTGCAGGGCGGCATTTCGCTGCCGGTGGTGTGCGGCGTGTCGTTTCAGGTCAAGGCCGGGGAGTGCGTCGTGTTGTCCGGGCCCTCGGGCGCCGGCAAGTCGTCGATCCTGAAGATGATCTTCGGCAATTATCGCTGCGACGGCGGCCGGATCGCCGTTCGGCACCAGGGCGAGATGACTAACCTTGCCGGCGCGGAACCGCGACTGGTCCTGAATGCAAGGCGGCAGACGATCGGCTATGTCAGCCAGTTCCTGCGCGCGGTGCCGCGCGTGCCGGCGCTGGATGTCGTGGCCGAGCCGCTGCTTGCGGCGGGCCTGGGGCGCGACGCGGCCCGTGCTCGCGCCGGCGCTTTGCTCGGCCGCCTGAACATTCCGGAGCGGTTATGGTCCCTGCCGCCGTCGACCTTCTCCGGCGGCGAGCAGCAGCGTGTCAACATCGCGCGCGGCTTCATCTCGGACGTTCCGATCCTGTTGCTGGACGAGCCGACGGCTTCGTTGGACGCTGCCAACCGCGCCGTCGTCGTCGACCTCATCGCGGCGAAGAAGCGGGACGGCGTGGCGATGCTCGCGATCGTGCATGACGATGAGATCCGTGAACATATTGCTGATCGCACGGTCGATGTGACGACCTTCGCAGCGGCGGCATAGAGGCAAGATTGCAGATGAGCGCGAACATGTCCGACACGGTAATAGGCAATGCCAGGCTGGTCCTCGCGGATCGGGTGATCGAGCAGGGCTGGGTGGCCGTTGCCGGTGGCAGGATCGTCGAGTTTGGCGAAGGCGATGCGCCGGCCGGCAGTCTTGATGTCGACGGCGATCTGCTGATGCCGGGCCTCGTCGAACTGCATACCGATCACCTCGAGGCTCACGTCGTGCCGCGCCCGAAGGTGCATTGGGATCCCGTTGCGGCGGTCGTGTCTTATGACGCGCAGCTCGCGACCGCCGGCATCACCACGGTTCTCGACTCCTTACGCGTGTGGACCGAGGAGGGCGCCGAGGGCGTCGATGGTCAGGCCAATGTCCTGGCCGAGGCGATCGCGACGGCCCGCAACGGCGGATTGCTGCGCTCCGACCACTTCCTGCATCTGCGTTGCGAGGTTCCGATGCCTACGGTGGTCGAAGAGGCGCGGCAGCTGGCGGGGCGCCCGGACGTGCGGCTGATGTCGCTGATGGACCACACGCCGGGCCAGCGGCAGTTCCGCGACGAGGGCAAGCTGCGCGACTACTACCGCGGCAAGAGCGGCGGCAAGACGGACGCGGAGCTCGACGTGATGTTCGCGCGACGGTTTGCGTATCAGCAGGCCTATGCTGCGCCGAACATGCGGGACATCGTTGCGCTGGCCAAGACCCACGACGTGCCCTTGGCCAGCCACGACGACACCACCGAGGAGAACGTTGCGGATGCGATCAAGGACGGCATCGCGGTCGCCGAATTTCCGACCACGATGGAGGCGGCGCGTGGCCTGCACGAGGCGGGCATCAGCATTCTGATGGGGGCGCCGAACGTCGTTCGCGGCGGCTCGCATTCCGGCAATATCGCGGCGGTCGACCTCGCCCGCGAAGGTCTGCTGGACATCCTGTCGTCGGACTACGTGCCGTCGAGCCTGCTGATGGGCGCGCTGCAGCTGCCGCAGCGGGTGCCGGCCATCGACCTCGCAGCCGCCGTGCGCACGGTGACCAAGGCTCCGGCCGACGCTGTCGGCCTGCATGATCGCGGCGAGATCGCCGCGGGCAAACGTGCCGACCTGATCCGCGTCCGTGTCGCGGGCCAGTTGCCAGTGGTGCGCAGCGTCTGGCGGGAAGGATTGCGGGTGGCATGAGCGACGCGGCGGCCGTAGGGCTGAATCTGCGCGAGAAGCTCGGACCGGGGCGTCTGGTGCTGGTGGTCGGGCCAAGCGGCGCGGGCAAGGATACGTTGCTCAACGTCGCGCGCCGCGACTGCGCCGGGGATGACCGTGTCGTGTTTCCGCAGCGGATCGTCACCCGCGCGGCCTCCGCCTTCGAGGACAATCTGGAAATGAGCGCAGCCGGCTTTCGCGAGGCGCTCGACGCCGGTCAGTTCGCGCTGCATTGGGATGCGCATGGGCACGGCTACGGTGTGCCTCGGTCGATCAATGACGACATCCTGGCGGGGCGCACCGTCGCCGTGAATGTCTCGCGCACCGTCGTCGCAGCCGCACGGCGCAGCTACGCCCATGTCATCGTCGTCACGATCACGGCGCCGGCAGACGTTCTCGCCGAGCGTCTCGGCAAGCGGCATCGCCCAAGCGACGGCGATATCAGCGAGCGCCTCCAGCGCGCGGTGAGCGACGACGCCGTCGCGGCGGACGTGACGATCATCAATGTCGGTGATCCCGAGGCGCACGGCCACAGGCTGGCGCAGATAATCAGGGGGGCCGCGTGAGGCAACGCCGGTCGGAGCCACGGAAGGAGGCAGCCATGTCGATCATCACCACGATTGAGCAGCTCGAAGCGATCTATGGCGAGACCGGGCTGGCTTCGACGGCCAAGGTGGCCGATCGTGTGACACCGCACTATCGCGTGATGATCGAGAAATCACCCTTCGCAGCGCTCGCGACCTGCGGCCCCGAAGGCCTCGATTGCTCGCCGCGCGGCGATCTTCCGGGCTTCATCCGAATTCACGATGAGAAGACGCTGATGATGCCCGATCGCCGCGGCAACAATCGGGTCGATTCCCTGCGCAACATCGTGCGCGATCCGCGTATCGCCCTGCTGTTCCTGATTCCGGGATCGGGCAACACGCTGCGCGTCAATGGGCATGGTCATCTGTCGACGGCGCCGGACCTGCTGGAATCGTTCCGCATGGAAGGCAAGTTGCCGCGCACAGTGCTCGTCATGACGGTGGAGGAGATCTACTTTCAATGCGCGCGGGCGATTGTTCGTGCCGATCTCTGGAACCCGGAGAAGCGCGTCGATCCGCGAGAGCTGCCGACGCCGGGCCAGATCCTGGCCGCCATGACCGCCGATATCGACGGTGCGGCATATGACCGTGAGTGGCCCGAGCGCGCGCGGAAATCGATGTGGTGATTTCGGCGCGGCTCGAAGACACAGTTGCTATCCGGCGCGACGATCAGGCCGCGAGGTCGAGCAGGCGCGAGGATCCCCTGACGAGGACCTTGCGCCCGGCAAGAGTGAGCTTCGCAGCGCCGTTGTCGATGGCTGCGAGTCCAAGCGCAACGAGCTGTTCGACAATCATGCCATTCAGCCGGCGGCGGTCGCGCGCGGGAATGCGGAGCGCCTTCAGCGTCTCCCATTGATCCGGCGTGAGTTCCTGTTCGAATTCCGCGTTCATGCTGCCTCGAATGTTGACGTCCCGCATTCGTCTTAGGGAAGCCGCGTGACGAAGATGCGACCTTCCAGCAACCGTAGTGATACGGCCGCCTCATTACGCCCGAACCGCGCGTAAATTAATTCAAATTTGAATGATCTCGACAGGGTTCTGCATTGCAGCCAACCCTGTTGGAAATCGTGAATCGTCGCGTGTTGTTAAGAGAAAATTAAGGCAGATCATTCGCCGCGGGCGTAACGCCGCTGTCACATCGGTGTGTCAAACGGCGCCGTCTTCGCGCTCGAACCGGCTGGTGCGCACCTTTGATTCGGAACGCGCGCTGATGGTTGACATGAATGATGAGCTGCTGCCTGTGAACCGCAAAAACTGGTGGCGCAGCCTGGGCGGGCTGATCCTGAGCCTCTCGATCGCGGCGGTGGCGGTGTATGTCCTCACACATGCCATCAAGAAGCTCGATGTCGGTCATGTGCTTGCGATCGCACAGGCTACGGACAAGCATCTCATCGCGATCGCATTGGTTCTTATCGCGCTCTCTTATGCCGGGCTGACGCTGTACGATCTGTTCGCGCTGCGGACAATCCGTCGTCCCGACATTCCCTATCGCGCGGCCGCGCTCGGCAGCTTCACGAGTTACCCCATCGCGCACGGAATTGGCGCGGTTGCGTTGATCTCGCCACTGGTGCGGTATCGGATCTATGCGCCGTATCGGCTCGGCGCGATCGACATCGCCAATATGAGCTTCCTCACCGGGCTGACATTCTGGCTCGGCAATCTCACCGCGCTTGGCTTGAGCCTGCTGATCGATCCCGATGCTTTCGGCTGGGTCGCGTATTGGCCGCCGACCTTGAATCGGCTCATCGCGGCAGCACTGCTTTGCGGCGTCGTCGCCTTCGTCGTATGGAGCTGGCCAGGGCGGCGGAGCACGCGCTGGCCGGTCCGTCTGCCGTCCGGCCCGGCCGTGCTGCTGCAGATCGTCGTCGGATTGTTCGATCTCACCATGGCGGCGCTGGCGATGTACGTCCTCATTCCCGCTGAACTCGGCATCGAGGTCTCGCGGATGATGGCGGTGTTCATCGCCGCCACGCTACTCGGCTTCGCCAGCCACGCGCCGGCCGGTATCGGGCTGTTCGACGCGACCATCCTGCTGGGTCTGGGCGGTGATGATCAGGAGCCGCTGCTCGCGGCGCTGCTGATCTTTCGCTGCCTTTATCACCTGCTGCCGTTCGTGCTTGCGCTCGGCGTGTTCGGCGGCGTCGAGCTGGCGCGCTCCTGGCGAAGGCCGGTCATTGGATCAAACGGGAGAGTTCAACTTCAGTCCGACCATGCCGGCAATGATCAGCGTCAGGCAGAACAGCCGCATCGGGTCGGCGGGCTCGCTGTAGATGGCGATGCCGACAATGATGCTCCCGGCCGCGCCAATGCCGGTCCATACCGCATAGGCGGTGCCGAACGGCAATGATCTCAGCGCCAGCGACATCATCGCGAAGCTGAGAAGGATCGCGATGACCGTTCCGATGCTCGGCCAGAAGCGCGTGAGGCCGTCGGAATGCTTCAGGCCCAGCGCCCAGATGATCTCGAGCAGGCCGGCGGTCAACAGAGCGAGCCAGCCATTCATCATTGCGGCGAGCCTGAACGCGCGGCGGCACCGGCAGTGCCGCCTGTCTGTCGAAGCTGTGGGACAATCGCCCGACAAAGTCCGGCCATTCCGTCATCTCCGCGCCGGTCGAACCTGCAGTCCATCTGCCTCGTTTGCGCGACGCGCATATGACAGGCGCTACGGCCCTTGGCCACGGAGCTGACGTTCAGAGATCCGACGCCTCAAGCGGTAATCAAGACCGGCTGTGTGATGGCGGGCGGTGACGCCGCTGCTAGACCTATCTCTCTTCCATCATCGTGAGGACAAAGCCCGTCAGCGTCGCGCCGACGGCAAAGGACAGCGTCATGACGCTCACGAAGATCGCGACCGTCATCATCGGCTCGACACTGTGCGTGATCAGGCTCGCGATTCCGAACGCATCGAGCTCTGTCAGTGCGAAGGCGAAGCCGAGGCCGAGCGTGGTGCCCATCAACGTATGACAAGCAAGCTCGAGCAGGATCGCCGGCCTGATCAGTTCGCGACGCTTCTTGGGCGGCATGGGACGTGTCCTCCGCTTTCGCCTGTGAACGCGCGACTGTATCGGCGGTTCCTGCCACGCCCGGTCGAGGGACGGTCTGCGGCAAAGCTGATTGCCAAACCGCGGCGCGAGCGGCTACGACAGAGCGCTGTCTCGGTCGCGCGCGAGCGCGACACCGTTCAGGAACGGCCATGATGCCGCCGAACGGGGCGGCATGGTCCAACAGGGAGGACAAACAATCATGACAAACGCCATTCGCTTCCACAAGACCGGCGGTCCCGAGGTTCTGGTCTGGGAGGACGTCACCGTCGGCAAGCCCGGGCCCGGCGAAGCCCGCATCCGTCACACCGCGGTCGGGCTCAATTTCGTCGATATTTACAACCGCTCCGGCCTCTATCCCGTCCAACTGCCGAGCGGACTTGGCAGCGAAGGCGCCGGCGTCATCGAGGAACTGGGGGAGGGGGTCACCGACCTCAAGGTCGGCGATCGCGTCGCCTATGGTTCGTCGCCCCTCGGCGCCTATTCCGAGGCGCGGCTCATTCCGGCAGCGCAACTGCTCAAGCTGCCCGATGGCATCGACGACAAGACCGCCGCCGCCATGATGCTCAAGGGCCTGACGGTCCAATACCTGATCCGTCAGACCTACCGGGTCAAGGCTGGCGAGACGATTCTGCTCCACGCCGCAGCGGGCGGTGTCGGCCTCATTCTGAGCCAGTGGGCCAAGCATCTCGGCGCCTCGGTGATCGGCACTGTCTCCAGCGACCTGAAGGCCGAGCAGGCCAGGGCCCATGGCTGCGATCACACCATCGTCTATTCGCGCGAGGATTTCGTCGCGCGCGTCGACGAGATCACGGCAGGCAGGAAGGTGCCGGTGGTCTATGATTCCGTCGGCAAGGATACCTTCCTGAAGTCGCTCGACTGCCTCGCGCCGCTCGGCTACGCCGTGTCGTTCGGCCAGTCATCCGGCACGGTCGATCCGCTGAATCTCGGCCTTCTTGCCCAGAAGGGCTCGCTGTTCGTGACCCGGCCGACCCTGTTCACCTACGCGGCCAAGCGCGAGAACCTGGTGGCCATGGCGAACGAGCTGTTCGATGTCGTCAAGTCCGGTGCGGTGAAGATCGAAGTGAACCAGACCTATCCGCTCAAGGACGCCGCCAAGGCTCACGCCGACCTCGCCGCTCGCAAGACTACGGGATCGACGGTGTTCCTGGTCTGACCCGGGGTCGACGAGGGCGTTCAGATTGTGGGTCGGCCAGCAGCTCTGGCGGACCCGCCGTCACCTCCGGCCGAAACACGAGAGCGGCATACCCGCTCAGACCTGCTCGTGCTTGCGCAGGTCGCGGCGGTGATCGAACTGCGCGGCCTGCATGTCGATCGTTGCTTCGTCGAGTTCGGGAACGGCAGCCTGCGCCATCACGTCCGCAGTGATGTCCTCGACCGCGTGGTCGCGGATCTCGTGAATGAAACTGATATTCGCAAATTCTCCCGACGCGACGCGTGCAATCATCTCGCGCCGGGTCATCTCAGGATCGACCACGGCCTCCCGTCCACGACGGCCGTAGTCGATCATCACGACGAAATATTGCATGCAGCGCCGCCTCGGAGACTGCCATATCCTGGAGCGACATTATTTCTGATAAACAGAAAAATGTCAATGGCGTTCCTCGGCGGCGCTCAAGCCCTCGCTATCGGCGTCAATCCGCCATCACTTGCTGGACGACCGCGCTGCCCTGGCGCGGGCGGCCGATTTGCTCCGCATCCGCTGGATCTGGCCGCGGGGCAGGGTCACGAAGATTTCGCCGATCCAGTCCAGCTTGACGCCCAGGATCGGCTTGGCGTTGAAGCTCTTGAGATTGACCAGGGTTGACGATTTGCCGCGCTCGATCGTCTTCAGATAGCGTTCGCCGGTCTTGAGCCGCACCACGGCCTCCTCGCCGTAGAAGCTCGACAGCGGGTGCCGCTGCTCACGATACACCACGATCACGTCGCCGTTCTCATATTTCGGCAGCATCGAATCGCCGGACACTTCGAACGCGATGGTCTCTTCCGAAATCGGGAAGGGCAGGGCCACCTCGCCGAGTCCCTCCGCCGGCACCTGTTCATATTCCGGCTCGATGACGGAGCCGGCGCCCACCCGTCCCATGATCGGAACGGAGTTCAGTTCCAGGTACTCCGTGATCAGGGGAATCTCGGCGGCCTTGATCAGCCGTTGTCCCCCGAGAATCTCGGAGACCGCCCCGGGGCGCACGCCCATGGCGCGGGCTAGGCCCCCCTTCGTCTTCCCCGGCTTCTCCAGGGCACGCTCGATCATGGCGACGTCCAACATGGCTCCAAACCTCCGTTGCGAATCTGATGGCGCATCATATGTTTCCGATAATCAGAACTCAAGCTTGACTTTTCGTTCGGAATATCGGAAATTGAGCCGGTCCGGGGCGAAGGCGCAGTGGCGATACCGCCCCGGGCCTCCCCACGCAGACGAAGAGGCGAAAATGCAGTCCACCGATTGGCCCGATCAACATTCAATGGTGTTGCGTGACCTTCACGCCAAAGGACTGTCCTATGCCGAGATTGCGCGGGCCCTGAATGCGCAATTCGGTACCACCTATACGCGCAATGCGACGCTGGGCCGGGGCAAGCGAATGGGGCTCGCGCCGGTGGTCCGGCAAGCGGCCCGCGGTCCCGAACCCAGACCGCGATCTGTCGCCGCGGGAACCGGCGGGCGGGAGACTGCAACCAGAGATCAGATTGTCAGGCCCGCGGCAGCGCCGGCGCCAGTCCGGCTTCGCTGCGTCGGCATCAGTCCCAGGTTGCTCTCGTTCGAGCAACTCGAGGCAGGCGACTGCCGCTATCCCTATGGCGGCGACCGGGACGACGACCCCATCACGTTCTGCGGTCATCCGCGGCAGCCCGGCGCAAGCTACTGCACCCCGCATTTTCATCTCACCCGCAACCCGGAGGTCACTGCAGAGCGTCCGACGCGCCCTTTGGTGCTGCGGCTCGTGGCGGCGGCGTGATCACGCGCGCAGCTGACCAGACCTGATTTCAACCAGCATGACGGAGAAGGAATATGGCGCGTCCGAAACGCAGCAAGTCGATTCGCATCTCGAAGAGCCACGACCGTCGCGCGCTTGACCTGCCCAGGAATGCGGAGGTGGTCGCGGTCGAGATCGACGATCCCTTTGCGCGCGAGCCAGGGGAGAAAATCGTTGCGCTCCGATCGGTCCGCAATGATCCGCTCGGCCGCCTGCACGCGCACAAGCAGCTGGACGAAGCGCAATATCGGTCGGGACGCGCCTTCCAGAACGATTGGGAGCGGGCGGAGCGGGGACCTCAGGCCATTGACCCCTCGCGTGATCATGTCGACGGCGCGCAGGGCCGCGAACTCGTGACCGAAGGCCAGCGTCAGGCGATGGTCCGGCTGAACCGGGCCGAGCGCGAACTCGGCGCGGATGGGGCGGCGATCGTCCATGACATCCTGGTGCATGGCCTTACGATGGAGCAGGTCGGGCACAAGCGGGGGCTGTCCAGCCAGCGCTGGAACGACTATTTCGCGCGCCGGTTCAAGGAATGTCTCGATCGGCTGGCCGTGCTCTATGGAATGTCCAATGAACGCATTTCCAGGGCGAACGGTCACCCGCTGCAATCGAGGCATCACGCCGACCCGCCGTCTTAGCAGCAGCCGGCAAACGCTCGCGGCATGATCCAGGCCGCGAGCGCTGGCCGTCCTTCTCGGGTCAAGGGTGCGGTGCCGCGATGTAGGTGGTGCTGTAGGGCTCGATCCGGAGCGACGCATGAGCGAGCAGCGCGATCTTGGCAGAGGGGGTCATCTGCAGCTCACCATTGGGCCCGCGGTGCACGTTGTATTGCCAAGCCGTGAGGTCGCCTTTCTGCGCCAATGCGTGTGCGATCGCGCCGGCGTCGCTTCCGCCAATCGTTCTCATCTCCTCGGAGCTGAGCCCGATGACGATCTCGTCCTTGACGGTCACCACTTTGAACAGCGAGATCTTGCTCTCGTCAGCGATCGCCGTTGCCGCGGGAACGGTCAGCATGGCGAGGGCGGCGAATATCAAGCTTTGCAGTCGTGAAGTCATCGCGTCTCCTGTCGGCAGTGCCTCATCGGATAGGGGCTTGAGCGTGCAAGCATTGGTTTCCGATGCGGCGCAGTTGGTTCGTGAAAAATTGCTGCGCTCCAACAATGAACCGAATGCGTGCTGCGGCGTCTAAGCACTCTTGTGGGTCTATGAAAAAATCACGCCCTAAGGCACTTGCTTGACCACCGACTCGAAAACCCTGGTTGACGCTAGGCTCTCCGCCTTGTTTGATTGGGAGAAGGAAGAGACGGGGGATCACATGGTCAACGGACAATTTCGGTTGAGGCCTGCTGGGCAAAGGATCGCACTCGCGGCCATGGCGATGCTGATCGCGACGACGGTCGAGCCGACGACCGTGCTCGCGCGATCGTCGGGATCGGCCAGCAAGCTGGTGCTCACGCATGCGACGTCGAGCGATGCGACCGATTTCAGCGCGCGCCGGCGTTATCGTCGCCACTACCATGGCAATCCCGCAGCCGGCCTCGCCATCATGGGCGCGATGATCGGAACGATCGGTGCAATCGCTGCGCATCAGCATGATGACGATTACTACTACGGCGGGCCGGGATATTATGCGGGACCGGGCTATTACGGGCCTCCACCGGTCTACTACGCGCCCCGTCCTTATTATGGCCATCCCTATTACGGCCATCCTTATTACGGGCCGCGCGTCCACTACTATCAACCGTACTGAGCTTCGTCCGGCCGCGCGCTTCGCGTCGGCGCTCGTCGGCATGATCGGGGTAGGGAGCGGCCTGGCTTCAGAAGCCGCCGGCGCTGAAGCGCAGCGGCTGGACGACGTCGTAGGCGGCCTTGCTTAGCGGCACCGCGTAGTCGACCGTCAGCGGCCCGAACGGGGACGCCCAGGTCATCCCGACACCGACCGATGAGCGAATGACGTTCTTGTTTGCGACCTGCAGGTTCTGGGTCGGGCCGCGATAGCCGAATACGGTTCCGGCGTCGACGAAGGCCGATGCGCGCAGGCCGTACTCCTGCGGCAGCCCCGGAATGTTGCTTTGCAGCTCCGCGGTGGTCGCCCAATAGACGCTGCCGCCGACATTGTCCCGCGTCGAGCCTGCGGTGAGATCACGGGGGCCGAAGCCGCCAGGCGCGAAGCCGCGCACCATGGTCGGGCCGCCGAAGAAGCTGTTGAGAAGGGGCGCCTGCCGACCGCCCCAGCCGGTGATATAACCCCCTTGGGCGCGCACCATGCCGGTCAGGTCGTTGTTGATCGATCGATAGTAGCGGACGTCTTCGGTGGTCCGCAGAAAGCGCACGTCGCCGCCGAGGCCGGCGAGATCCTGGCTCAGTTGCGAGCGGATGCCGTTGGTCGGGATCTTGTTGTTGTCGAGCGTGCTGTAGGTGACGGAATGCCCGAGTTGCGACACCAGCTGCCGCCCAGCCGAGGTGGCCTGTCGGACGGCCGGCGACACCGCGGCCGGGTTTGTGCCAGGGGAGAGGACGACGTTCTGGTCGTATAGCGAATAGCGCCAGAGGATGGCGGTTTGCTCGCTCACCGGCATGCCAAGCGTCAGCGCGCCGCCATAGGTATTGCTGCCGAAGGCTTGAAACGTGGTGGCTGCGCTTTGCCGCGCGAACAGTTCGATCCCGGGCGTCGTGCGTCCCAGAGCATAGGGAGAGGTGAATGACAGATTGGCGCCGCGCGCGAATTGGCCATAGGTGAACGCCGCCTGCGCCGTGTTGCCCGTTCCAAGCACGTTGCGATCGCCGATCTTGACTTCCGCGAGCAGGCCATCGGTGTTGGAATAGCCGCCGGACACGTTGAAGTCGCCTGTCGCCTGGTCGACCACTTCGACGTCCAGGACGACGCGATCACGGGACGAACCCTGCGTCGAGGAGATCTTGACGGTCTTGAAGTAGTTCAGGTTCCTCAAGCGCCGCTCGGCCCGGTCGATGAGCGTCTTGTTGTAGGCGTCGCCCTCGCTGAAATCGAACTCGCGCCGCACGACGTCGTCGCGTGTGCGCGAATTGCCATGAATCTCGATCCGCTCGACATAGGTGCGCCGTCCCTGGTCGACCTGAAAGCGGACGCCGGCGAGATGGGCGGCAGGATCGCGCAAAATGACCGGCTCGACCTGCGCAAAGGGAAAGCCGATCCTGCCGAGCTCCGCCGTCGTCGCTTCCGTCGTTTTGACGAGCTTGCCGTCGTCGAAAACGTCACCCTTCTGCGCCAGCAGCAGGGAACGCAAGCGTTTGCAGTCCAGCTCCGGGACGTTGCACGACAACTCGATGGCGCCGAACCGATAGGGGGGACCTTCCGCGATGGCGAATGTCACATCGAAGCCGCTGGTCGCTCGGTCATAATCGACGTTGACGCTCGTTACCTCGGCATCGGCATAGCCGTGGTTTCGATAATATTGCCGCAGCTGTTCGCGATCCGCATTGATCCGGTCGGGGTCATAGACGTCGCCGCCGGTGACAAAGCTCAACAGGTGCGTCGCCGATGTCTTGATGACGGCCTGCAATTGTCGCGCGCCATAGGCATGATTGCCGACAAAACTGACGCTTCGGACAGGCGTTTTCTTGCCCTCCGTGATCGTGAACACCAAGTCGACGCGTTCATTGCCGCGATCGATGATCTCGGGGACGACGCGGACGTCGTTGCGTCCGACACGGTGATAGGCTTCGATGATGCGGGCCACGTCGCCCTGCACGGTTGCGCGCTGCAGTCCAGTTCGCGGCTTTGACTGAACTGCAGCCGAGAGCTCGGCGTCTTTCACCTTCTTGTTACCCTCGAAGGCGACGCGATCAAGCACCTTTGCCTCCGAGACGCGCACTACGACACGCCCGTCGGCGCGGTCGATCCACACGTCCTCGAACAGGCCGGTTGCGACCAGGCCTTTCAGACCGGAATCCAGCGCGGAGGCGTCGTAGTGACCGTTGGCATCGGCATGGAAGTAGGCGCGCACCGTATCGGCATCGATCCGGCGGTTGCCCAGCACGGCAAGCGTCTCCGTAGCCGCATGTGCCGAGATGGCCGATATCAGGACCAATACCGCGACGGGGAGCAGGTGCTTACGAACTGCGTCGAGGCCGCGCCGCCTGGTGCGTCCGGAGTTGTCCGCTGTCATCGCTGCGTGCTCGTCCATCGCCCGGATGCAAGTGCGGGCGCAGGGCGAAATCATGTCGCGGCCGTGGTGAGTTGTTGGTCTGTAGTCCGGCGAGCGACGGTTCGCGCGAATGTGAAGCTCTGGACGTCGCAGAAAGGACGCAGAGTCGATCCACAGGATTGCTGCTTTGCTCATGCGTCCGGATCTGCAGATGCTGATTGTGGCGCATGTCATTGTGAGCAGACATCGGGAGCAGACAATGCGAGTGATCGCGCTGGCCCTTATCCTTTGTAGCTTCATGCAATCGGCTCTTGCCGCTGCGGCTGCACCGGAGATCGATCCGCAGACGTCGCTCGCCGTCGTCCAGCAATGGATCTACAATTATCGGACCAAGCCGGATTACGCTCACGTGCCGGCTGCCGTCCGTGTGATGTTTCATTCCCAGACGTTCAAGGAACCTGAGAACGCAGGCATCTATCTCGGCTTCATCGCCGGTGCCATCGGGTCCAATCCCGCCAAGGCCGAGCAGCTCGTCAACAGTTTCTTCCCCGTTCCTCCCGAGGACGAGTGGGTGATCGTTCGGGCGATCGCCTATTCCGGTCTGCCGGATTGGCGCAATCTCATGCGCAAGGTCGCGCCGAAGATGCCGGGGCGCCGCGTCATGATCGAAGGCTATCTCAGCGGCGCGCAGCAGACCTTGCTGGAGATTCCGCTCGAGGAAGCCAAGCCAGGTATGATGGACAAGCTGCGGGGGGCGATCACGCAGAATCCGTTCAAGAAGGAGGAGCGCAAGCTCGATACCAGGTTGAGCTACGCGACCCACCAGGATCTGCTCGATATTCTCTGGGGCTACTACTTTGCCACCGGCTCGTACGTGCCGATTCAGCGCATCGTGCAGATGCTGCCGTGGTCGAAGAGCCGCGACACCGTCGACAAGCTCACGATCGGCAGCATGGCGCGTTATACGCTCGCCAGCTACTCGGTGCGGGATGCAGCCTTGCGGGACTATCTGCGCGGCGAGCTGGGGCGACAATCGGCGCCGATCAAGGCGCCCCTGGCCGAAGTCGTCGAAGCGGCCGATACGGTTCAGCTCGGTGCTGTTCGCAAGGATGCCGTGGCTGCGGTCGAGGAGCTCAAGACCAAAGGGTCGGATGCGCGCCGCAACATGGACTTCTGGGGCCAGCTGGGGGTAGGGGCTCTGGCGCTGGGCTGCGTCTCTGCAGCCGCGCTCGGACAGGTGGCGGTCGGAATTCCCTGCGTGATCGGCGGCTCCGCCTCCCAGGGATTGCTCTCATTCTGGGAGAAGCAGCAATGAGCGGGCGGCGATTGATTACGAGCGGCCGGTTCGCACGAGATCGGCGCAGGCGGCGTATGGACGAAGCGGGGCCACGCAGCTTCTGCGCTTAAAAATTGTGGATAATGCGTTGCGTAGATCGAAAGTAGAATGCTGCTCCGCAGGGGCGGACGTCTCCGGCGTCCGGCTGAAATCAGGAGAGGCTGGCCTTGGCGACAGCGGGATAGACCGGCTCTCGGTGGATTTCGGCGCCGGATTCATCAACAACAACAATCGACAACCGCCGATCCGTGATGCGGGGATCGTGGCGTAGCCGCCGGGCCAGATCCCGGCTGTGTTCGATGGCTCCCGCTCGCGTGGCAAACTCGAGGCCGGTTCGGTCTCGGGTCGGAATGCCGTCCTTCATGTCAAAATAATATGTTTGCATGGTCTTCCTGCCGCCTTGTCCGCGAGAAATCAGGCTGTGGAACGCAGCGGAGGATCCGCAACCCATTGTCTTCGCGCGTAAACTATAGAAGACCTCTAATGTGGAGGACAAGCTTACCTCCGCCGGATTTCCCCTTCCTGGTTCGGTAATCGACCATTTTCGCTGGCATCGGCGATCAGAAACTGCCAAAAAGCTCAAATTGTGCCGCCGAAATCGACCATCTGGTCAGTTCGGCTTGCTGCAGGAGTTGTTCGCTGGCATAGTTTCAACCTCGTCGGGTTCCGCGCGGTCGATTTCCAGGCGGGCCATTCTGAGGATTAGGGTCGCTGTCGTCAGACCAAGACTTTCAGCTTCGATTGCTGCAGTATCTACCTTGCGTGCAAGGCCTTCTCGTTTGCTTAGGACTGCCATAGTTGTTTCCTGTTATAGGTGCGAGATGAAGAATCCCACTCTCATCGCGGAGCTGCACGCGAAGCTCGGAGCCCCATCGAGCGATGCCGTGGAAAGCCTTCGATTGTTGAAGGCGTTCCTGAAGCTGGCTCCGGGCCAGCGCATCGAAGTCGTCGAACTGGTCGAGCGGCTCACCTCGGAGCACAACTCGGAAACCGATCGTCCCCTGTCCTGACCTCACCTTCCCTAATTGCTCGCGTCAGCTGCGGGCGGCTGCGTCGCAATCGCGTAGACTGCGTCGTCAAGGGCTTCCGATTCGTGGAGCGTCCCGGCCGGCAGCAGGATCTTGTCGCCAGCAGTGCAGATGCGTTCGCCGCCCTCCCATCGGAAGGTCAACCGGCCTCGGATCACCACGAGGATCTCGTCGACCGGGTGGGTGTGGAAGTGATGGACCTTGCCTGCCGCGTCATGCTGCAACTCGATGCAGCCCTGCCTGGGCAACAGCGCGAGGATGTCGGGATCAATCGCGAATTCCGTCTTCGTTCCAGCGATGATCTGGGTCATGCGGCCTGCTCCTTGTCTTCGACCGAAGGCAGCTTGGTTTGCGCGAGCCTGTGGAAGGGGCAGGCTGGCGGCGGTTCGTTTTCGTCGTAGAGGAAGTACTGCTTGTATTCCCGGCCTTCCGGATCGCCGTAGCGCCCCAGCAGCGGTGACGCCGTCGTCGTGTCGAACGGCGCGAGCCGCTTGCGCACTTCGCCGAAAGCCTTCGCTGCAGCCCGATCGGTGCCGAGGATCTTTTCGAACACCCAGCGTGGCTGGAACGTGAGCATGAAGGCGCTCGAGCGCCGGCTCTGCCGCATCACATGCGCCGGCGTGCTGCAGACGACGAAGATCGGCTCCCCGGCGAACGAGAACTCCCACATCGGATCGTCGATGGTTTGCGGGATGTGTGCCGGCCACGGTTGTTTGTCGATGCGCGCGAGTTGATCGAGGATACGCCAGAACTTCTTGTAGTAGGCGTCGAGCGTTTGAACCGGTCGAGGCCGCGTGAACAGAACGAGCGAGGTGTTGGGTCCGTGCGAACGAGATTCCGATACGAACAGTGCGAGCTGCTTGCCGAGAGCGTCCGTGTCGAGAGGATCGAGAAACAGATAGCGAAGCTGATCCTGCCGATAGCCGGCGACGCCAAAGATGCAGGGAAAAGGGCGAGCATCGCTGCTCATTTGAGCTTCGAACTCCGAAAACAGGACGCTCTGCCAGCTGCTGACGCGATAGCTGGCTCGAACCTCGTCCTTCCTTAAAAACAAACGCGACATACTCACCCTCTCTGTTATGCTTAAGTATTCGGTGTCAGTCTGGGCCTCATCATCAGTGGTCCGAAAATGCCCGGTAGGGACATCAGCAGAAGAGCTGCCAGCAGGGTCGCGTAGCCGGCGTCGTTTGCGACGGCGTGCAGGCTTGAGCCGTCACCGGCACCAAGTCCGCTTGCGGCCATCATGGCGAAGGCGATGACGGGCTGCGCAAGTCCTGCGAACACGCCCGCCGAGGTTGTGTTGATCGAGGCCCCAACGCCGATACGTTCCACCGTGTAGAGATGCTTCGTGCATTTCAGGATCAGGGGAACCGTGCCGCCTGCGACAAGGCCCAGCACGGCAAACACCACGCCGACATAGACAAGGCCAAATGCATGAGCGAGAGCCGGCCACAGCATCGCGACAAGCAGCATGCGAAGCAGGCTGATGCGTATCAAGGCCGAGTCCAGCGACCGCGTCCGGTCGGCAGCATGGCCGAGAAAGATGGATCCGATCGCATTTCCGACCATGAAGGCGAGCAGGGGAGCGCCGGCGGCCGACGGTGAAATGCCGAAATAATGCGACACCATCGGAATGCCCCACACGCCAGCCAGGGTCGTGACCACCGCGAAATGCGACGCGAAGCTCATCGCGCAGCCCCAATTCGCGGCTGATCCGAGCGACTGCCAACTCGCCAGCAGGACGCTCTTCAGCGTCCTTCCATTGTTGTTCGATGGCGCGGCCTTCAGCGCCACCGCGGCGCATGCCAGGTTGGCGATCCCGACACAGGCGATGAAGAAGAAGCAAGCACGCCAGCCGAAGCCGCTGACGGCGGCTGCGAGCGGAGTGGTTGCGATGACGCCACCGGCATAACCAGACACCTGGGAGATCCCGGACATCAGGCCGAAACGCTCGTCTGTAAAGCTCTGCGCGACCAGCTTCAGCAACGCGGTGAATACGAGCGCGTCGCCGCAGGCCACAATCACGCGGGCTATGAAGACGTCGAACAGGGTGGGCGAGAGCGCGAATGCCAGACTGCCGATCACCGATGCCGCCATGCTGCACAGCACGACGCGTTTGACGCCGTAGCGATCGACCAGCAGACCAGCCGGAATCTGCATCAACGTGTAGCCCCAGAAATAGCTGGAGGCGAGCATCGCGACACCCGAAGCGTCGGTGCCGAAATCGCGCATGAAGCTCAGGCCGACGGCCTGCGGCGACATCCGCTGCAGAAATGCGATCGCATAGGCGAATGCGACCGTTCCCCACGCAACATAGGTACGATCGAGCAGCCTGATCGGCGACGAGGATGAGGATACGGCGTGTTGTCCGAGCACTGCCATCACACCCTCGCGTAGCCGACCGAGAACAGCGCGTCGGCTGAATTCGGGATGATCCGCGACATGGCGGCCTCGACGAGAGAGGCCGTGCCGCGATAGTCCTGTCGAATGTGCTCGATGTGTCCATAGGCGCCGCGCATGATCATGCCCGGCACCTCGAGCGGCTTGCCCGGATAAAGCATCGCGCACATTTCGATACAGGCAGCCTGCAGATCGGCGTCAGCGGCGTCAGCGAGCAGCGACGGTGCAACCATTTCGCAGATCTTCGCGTTGGCGGCCCACACGATGGGATTGCGCGTGCGCCAGCCGTAGAGAAGCCGCTCGCTGTGCGAAGCTGCGCAGGGATGTTTGAGAATTTGCGATGTGAAGAAGCCGTACAGGCCACGTCCCTGATACGCCGGAAGCACTTCGGTCCCACTGCGATAGATGGCCATCCGTTGCGCAATGGTCATGACGCGATAGACCGAGAAGGCGATGAGTTCGACGCGATCGTAGACCAGAATGAGGCTGTATTTGCTGTCGAAGGGCGACGAGGAGGCGGTCCAATGCGGTTCGATTGCTTTCCAGTTAATCGCAATGATCGAATTCATCGCATCCATGATCGGCTGACGATCCGAGCAGCCGATCTCGGACGCGTCAGGAAAGCTGTAGACGGCATAGTCGCCCCAGGGAGAGGCGATGGTCGGGTATCGGCCATCCAGCTTGAACGCCATTGCACGGACTCCCACTCTGCAGTGCAGGCTATACAGGCGGCCGTCCGATGGCTTAAAGGACAATATGCCCTCGAATTCTGCCAAGTCCCGGCGCGCAGTTCTGCCTCCAGACGCCACCGAAAGACGGTTGGTCATCGTCGCCTTTCCAGGCGTGACGCTGCTCGACGTGTCCGGGCCGGCCCAGGTGTTCGCCGAGCTCGCCGACATCGAACTGCCGCGCCCAGGCTATGCACTGAGCTACGTCTCGAGGCACGGCGGTCTGGTGCCAACAGACGTCGGGCTGATGATCGATACCGCGCCGATGACGGCCATCGATCCGCGTGAGGTCGACACGCTGCTAATTCCGGGCGGGCCGGGCATCTGGAAGTTGCGCCAGGACGAGGCGCTGATGCGATGGATTGGTCAGGCGTTGCCTGATGCGCGGCGGATCGCCTCGGTGTGCCTTGGCGCGTTCGCGCTGGCATGGGCGGGAGCGCTCGAGGGCAAACGCGCTGCGACCCATTGGCGCTATTGTCCGCGACTGCAGGACAGCTTTCCCAATGTGAAGGTCGAGCCGGACGCGATCTTCGTCCAGGATGGGCGCGTCTGGTCCTCAGCGGGCGTCAGCGCCGGGATCGATCTCGCGCTGGCCATGATCGAGGAGGATTTCGGCCATACGATTGCGCTCGACGTGGCTCGGCGGCTGGTCGTTTTCCTCAAGCGTCCCGGCGGCCAAAGCCAGTTCTCCACCGTGTTGGCCGCGCAGGCCTCCGACGTCGAGGGACGATTCAGCGCGCTGCATGCCTGGATCATCGAGAACATCGCGAGCGATCTGCGCGTCGAGACGCTGGCTGCAAAGGCCGGCATGTCGCCGCGCACATTCGCCCGCACCTATGTCAGCCGAACGGGCATGACGCCTGCGCAGGGCGTGGAGGCGCTCAGGGTCGAGACGGCGCGACTCCTGCTCGAAAGTCGCCAGGTGGGCAGCGTGGTCGAGGTCGCGCAAAGGGCCGGCTTCGGCGATGACGAGCGCATGCGCCGCGCGTTCCTGAGGCACCTCGGCGTCTCGCCTTCGGAGTACCGCCGCCGCTTCTCGGGCTAAGCTGATTGCGATTGCGTCAGGCGGTCGTATTTTCTCCTCGCGCAAGGCTTGCGGCTTGCGTTCGAGTTAATTCGACCTGCCGAGTTGGGGCCAGAGTGGCCGTGCCGTCGAAGATCGGCCTAAGGCTTCAGTAAAATGCTGCGTGTATTGAATGGAAAAGTTGATTCACTTCCGCTTCGATGTTTGTAGTCGCGGGGAGAGAGGCCATGACGAACATCCTGCCCTTTCGTTCAAGGACAACGCGGTCTCCGTCGCACCTGGAGGCCGAGGGTGAAGTTGGTGTCGCAGCAGTGGGGGCCGCCCGGCTCGAGCCCATCCGTTCCTCCGGGCGCAGCAGCCAGGACGAGGTCAGGAAGACGATCATCCTGCTCGATCTTGCTTTGCAGCATGCGCGCGAGCTCCGCAGCATGGTCGCAAACGACGACGAGCGGTGGATCTATGACCGGCATCTCGCCTCGATCGAACTCTCGCTCCAGATTGCACGGGAACGTGCCTTCTCATTCTGAGATCGTCGATATCGCACGACTGCTATCTCCGCATCGGCAGCTGCAAATCGACGGCGACGCAGGCTGACAAATGTGGTAGTTGGGTCCGCGTGGAGGACGCCAACAATGACCCAAACAAAATTGGAAGTGCCGGCTGAACTGCGCGACCTTGCGGAGAAGACGATCGCGCAGGCCGAAAGAGCCTTCGAAATGTTCTTCGATGCTGCCGGAAAATCGATCACGACGGTTCCCGGGCCTGCGGCCGAGATGTCCAAGCAGGCCCTCTCGCTCACCGAGCAGAACATCAAGACGGCCTTCGAACATGCGCGTAAGCTTGTCCATGCGACCGAGCTTGAAGAGGCCATGCGGATCCAGTCCGAATTCCTGCGCAGCCAGTTCACCAATGCCGGCGAGCACATGAAGACCATCACCGCGGGCATTATGGCCGCAGCAAGCAAAGCGACCGAGCCCAAGACCTAGGGCAGCGCATGTGACCGCATGAAGCGGGCATCGGCGGCTGCTGAGCCGCCGATGGTCGAAACTTATTTCCGCAGCGAAGCGATATAGGCCGCGATGTCGGCCGCCTCGAGGCGGTTGAGCGGAAAGCTCGGCATTTTGGGGTGCGGATCGAGCAGGAAGAAGGCGACCTTCTCCGGAGTGAAGTCTGCCTTCTGGGCGATCTGCGCGAAAGACGGGACATCCGCGCTGGCCTGCTTCTGCGTTCCCTCGACCAGGTGACACGAGGCGCACCAGCGCTTGGCAAGATCCGCACCGTGATCGGCATCGGCGGCCCATGAAGTGCTCGCCGTCGCTGCGGCTGCAATGGTCAGAATTGTCGTCACGAACACGCGCATCAGGAACTCCGTCTCATCGGTTTTTCGTCGAGCTTGTCCGCTCGTGTGGCAGCAAGAAAAAGCGGCTCGCCAATCCGTGCCATGTGGATCTATTGTCGGGGAGGGACGGACGCTTGCGTCCGCGCTCGACGCGTCGGACCGATCGTCTCATAGACCCGCTTCAGTTGCAGCAGGACTTTGGGAAATGTGACAGGTCGATCCGGCTGATGATCCGCCTGAAGAGGGCGCCCAGGCGGCTCAGGAGGGAAGGGCGGGGCGCCTTAGTGGCCGCTAGTTCCTGGGCAGCATAGGACATGTGGGCCCCCCTCTGTCGCCAAGCATCTTTCCTGTCCCCTTGTTGACGAGGTGCAGGCGACCGCAGGCCGGACATGCGACGGCTTCGTACAAATCGGTGTCGTCGGAGACCAGCGGCCCGACCACACCGACCTGCACGTCGGATCCCGTCTGGGAGCAGCGAAAAACGAGAGTTTCCATCCTCGAAGCATGCCAGATCAGGGCCCTCATGGCCTTGATCTGTCTCAACAGGCAACGAAGCTCCGTCCGAGAGCGTACCGGCGCGGAGAAAAAGAGCGGGTCAGGTCAGGCCGTGCGACGTCGCCTTCGCGAGACCCATGCGCTCGGCAACATTGGCGGTGGGCACGGAGGCCGTTTGCGCTGCCCGAAGCGCCGCGTCAATTTTCGATTTGACGCGCCGCGCGGCAAGCGCGGCCAGCCGGGTCTGAGTTCGTCCAGACTTGACCTGGTCGCCGAACTCATACCGCCATTCCCAAATGTCCGGTTCAGCAGTCGGCACGACCGTATATTGGACACCTCGGTGGATCACGGAACCCCCCTTTAACTCTTCCACTCCAAGTCAACGTCTAACCCATCTACAATCAATCCGGGCAAATACGGGAGTGGAACTTTTGCCAGCTACGCGAGGCAAAATAGTTAACACCGAGAAGTCCGCGATGTTCCCGCGCGAGTCCCGATGTTGCTTCGGAGCCAGCGAGGCCGGCCGGGTTGCCAATCGGCCAACGGAACCCTGTAAGAATGCGCGGATATCTGTGGCGGGCGCGGGACTGCGATCTTTGGTCTGGAAAAAATCGTCAGTGGTTGGAGCGACGCTGCTGGGATCAATGGTTGCAAGTTTCCCGGCTCTGGAGCTCCGTCGGGCGTGCGTCTATTTGACGCGAACGTCCGCAGCCCCGACGGCGGCTGCTGCGTCGAGATCGCTGTGGCTGGGAAGCCCACATCGGAGATGCCGATCCGGGACATCAGACGGGGGACGCCTTGGACCTCAATGATCGTGGTCTGGTTTGCGCGACGGCGGGCGCGGTTGACGCGGCACGTGATTGCCGCGATCTGCGCCTCGACGCCTGCCGAGGTCTCGCGCTCTGGTTCATTTTTGTCGATCACGTGCCGGACAACTCGCTGTCCTGGCTGACGCCGCGGAATTATGGCTTCAGCGACACGTCTGAGGTGTTCGTTTTCGTCTCCGGCTACACTTGCATGCTGGCTTATGGCGGAGCATTGCCGGCGCAAGGTTGGGCGACGACGGTGGTGCGTGCGCTGCGGCGAGCGTGGGAGATCTATGCGGCCTTCCTCGTGCTGCTGCTCGCCTATGCGGCGCTGGTCTGGGTCGTCGGTAATGGGGAGCGCTTCGTCGACGAGACGAATACGGGCTTTTTCTTCCGCGATCCCGGGCCCACGCTCGTGCATGTCGCGCTGCTGCAGTTTGCACCCGTCAACACCGATATCCTGCTGACCTTCGCGATCCTGCACATCTGCTTCCCCGCCGTCCTGTGGATGATGATGACCAGCCCGACCTTCACGCTGGTGATATCGTTCCTGCTTTACATGATGGTCCAACTGTTCAGCTGGCAGGTGCCGGCTTGGCCGAGCGGCGAACTCTACTTCAATCCGTTCGCCTGGCAGTTCCTGTTCGTCATCGGCGCTTGGTATGCCTATGTCGGCTCCGCAAGTCTGCGGCCGATCCTGGACTCGCGCACGCTCCTGATCGTCGCGCTTGCCTACCTTGCCTTCAGCCTCTTCATGGCTCTGAGCTGGGAGTTCAAGAGCCTGGAGGCATTGATCCCGTCGGCCGTCACCGGCCTGATCTATCCGATCTACAAGAGCCATCTGGCGCCGGTGCGGCTGCTCCACTTTCTCTCGCTGGCTCTCGTCGTATCGCGGCTGACACCGCCGCAATGGAACGGCCCGGCCCGCCCGCTGATGATGGCGATCATCCGCTGCGGGGAAAACTCGCTTTCCATCTATTGCATAGGGGTGCTGCTGGCGTTTATCGGGCAGGTCGTGTTGACTGATGTCTCCAGCGGTTTTGCCATGCAGCTGCTGATCAGCATCGCGGGAATTGCCGTGATGGTCATCGCCGCCACGCTGCTGACCTGGGAAACGCAGCTCGATCGGCGCGGACCAAGGCTGTTTTGACGGCCGCCGGTGCGGTCAGCGCCGGCGCGCCACCGCCACACCACACAGAAACGCGACGAACAGGCTGGCCAGCGGAGCTTCGCGGGTGATGGCGCTCAAGGTCGACAGCGCCGTCCCGGGGCGGCGCGCGTCCTTTGCAACGGCGCTCAGGCGGTCGACGGCCGCACTGAGGGTGCCCACGATCTCGCCGAGAGAGCGGGACATGTCCGTGGCCGTGTCGAGCGCGCGTTCTGCGACGCCCGGCTGCGGAGGTGTTTCGAACGTTTCGCTGCTCACTATCGTTGCCTTCTCGATGTTCATCGGCTCGGTTGATGATCGCCCGGCTCGATCCGATCGCGGTCGCAAGCGGGCTTGGCGTTCCAGGAAATGCGGGCTGACGCGATTGGTTCCGGCGGCGCCCAGGTTGCTTCAGGTGAATCCGGTGGAACGCCGTGGAAACGACATCCCTGCAACATCGGGGAGGGGTTATGTTCATCATGCAAGTGGAAGGATCTGGTTTTGACCCACGTTGACAAAGCCTCCCCGGGCCGCCTCGCCGTGCTGGGGGCCCCGATCGATCTCGGCGCATCTGTGCGCGGCACGCTGATGGGGCCGGCTGCGCTTCGAACCGCCGGGCTCGTGCCGCTGCTGGAAAGCCTCGGTCTCGATGTGACGGATTATGGCGACGTCGGGATCGCCGATATGACCGAACTCCGCGATGAGCCTCCTGCGAAGGCGAAGCATTATCGCCAGATCCAACGCTGGTCGCGGGTGCTGGCACGCCGAAGCCATGAACTGGCGCAGACCGGGGCGATCCCGGTGTTCTTAGGAGGAGATCACTCGCTGTCGATGGGATCGGTGAACGGCGTCGCGCGTCACTACCGCGATGTCGGTCAGGAGTTGTTCGTGCTCTGGCTCGATGCGCATGCCGACTACAACACGCCGGAGACCACGATCACCGCCAACATGCATGGCATGTCCGCGGCCTTCCTGTGTGGAGAGCCGGGCCTTGATGGCTTGCTCGGTGGCGACGTCCGCGCCACCATCCCCACCCAGCACCTCGAACTGTTCGGCATCCGCTCGATCGACAAGGCGGAGAAGGAGCTGCTGCGCATGCGTCGCATCAGCGTCGCCGACATGCGCGCCATCGACGAGTTTGGCGTCGGCGTCCTGACGCGCAGGATCCTCGACAAGGTCCGCGCCCGCAATGGCGTTCTGCATGTCAGCTTCGACGTCGACTTTCTCGATCCGGAGGTAGCGCCGGGGGTCGGCACGACAGTCCCTGGCGGAGCGACCTATCGTGAGGCGCATCTCATCATGGAGCTGCTGCATGATTCCGGCCTGGTGCGGTCGGTCGACATCGTCGAGCTCAACCCCTTCCTCGACGAGCGTGGCAAGACGGCCCGGGTTGCGGTCGAGCTGATTGGCAGTCTGTTTGGCCAGCAGATCACCGACCGGCCGACACCGACCAACGCGATCGTCCCGGATCTATGACACGTGCCGGACGCGGCGTTGCCGGGTCTGCTGACGGATGGGCTGAAGCGGATGCCGTGCGAGCTTCAGCACGGCATCCGCTTTGGCGGCGTCAGTAGCGCGGGTCGTACATCTTCTGCTCGACGAAACCGAGCAGGTCGTTCGGCGCCGGTCCGGAGGCGAGCCCGTTCTGATAGGCCACGCCCGCCACCGCCGCACCGATCAGGGCGGATACTTCGCGGATCCGCGGCAGCGCCGGATAAAGGCTTCCTTGTTCGAGATCAGCGCCGGTCACGCAGTTCGCGAGTGTGTGTGCGGCAGCCATGAACATTTCGTCCGTCACCAGCCGCGCCCCGCTGGCGATCGCGCCGAGGCCCACACCGGGGAAGATGTAGGAGTTGTTGCCCTGCCGGGGCACGAAGGTCTTGCCATCGAGCTTGACCGGATCGTAGGGGCTTCCGCAGGCAAACAATGCGCGGCCCTGGGTGTAACGATAGGCCGCCTCCGCCGAGCATTCCGCCTTCGAGGTCGGGTTCGACAGCGCAAAGATGATCGGCCGCTCGTTCAGCTCCGCCATCGCTTGCAGCACTTCCGGCGTGAAGGCGCCGCCGACCGCGGCAACGCCAATGATCGCCGTCGGCTTCAGCGTCCTGATCGAGGTCAGGAAGTCACCGATCGGTGCCTGCTCATGAGCGTAGCGCAATTTGTGACCGTGCAGGTTCTCACGTCCCTTTACCACGAGCCCGCGTGAGTCCGTGAGCCAGTTGCGTTGCAGCGCCTCGGCTTCGGACAGGCCTTCCGCCATCATGGCCGAGACGACGAGATCGGCAATTCCCGTGGCAGCCTCGCCGGCGCCCAGGAACAGCACGCGCTGATCGCGAAGGCGGCCGCCGGTAATGCGCAGCGCGGAAAACAGACCGGCCAGCGCGACAGCCGCCGTTCCCTGGATGTCGTCGTTGAAGACGCAGGCGTCGTCGCGATATTTGTGCAGCAGCTTGAAAGCCGCGTGGTTGGCGAAATCCTCGAACTGGATCAGCACGCCCGGGAAGGCCGCGCGCGCGGCGTTCATGAACTCGTCGACGAACTCGTCATAGGCTGCGCCGGTGATGCGCTTCTGACGGAGGCCGATATAATAGGGGTCCTTGAGGAACTCCTCATTGTTGGTGCCGACGTCCAGCATGACCGGAAGGCATTCTTCGGGATGAATGCCGGCGCAGGCCGAGTAGAGCGAGAGCTTGCCGACGGGAATGCCCATGCCGTTGGCGCCGAGGTCGCCGAGGCCGAGAATGCGCTCGCCGTCGGTGACGACGATGAGCTTGGCCCGGTAGGGCCAGTTGGCGAGGATCTCGGCGATCCGCCCGCGATCATTGGCAGAGATGAACAGTCCGCGCGGCCGCTGGAAGATCAGCCCGTATTTCTGACAGGCGAGGCCGACCGTCGGCGTGTAGATCAGCGGCTGGATCTCGTCGATGTTGTCGCAGACCACCCGGAAGAACAGCGCCTCGTTGCGATCGTGCAGCGCATTGAGCGCGACATATTTCTCCAGATCACTGGGCAGGCTGCGGAGGTTGACCAGAATGCGCTCGGCTTGCGCCTGCATCGACAGGACACCCGCAGGAAGGAAGCCGCGCAGCCCAAGCGCGTCGCGCTCCTGCTCGGTAAATCCTGTCCCCTTGTTGAGCAGGGGATCACGCAGCAGCGCAAGCCCGCGAGGGGAGTAGGTGGGTAGCGTCGGTGCGGTCATACGTTGCGGTTGGGTCAAGGCGGAGTCTCCGAGTCCTTTTCGAGCCTCGCGCTGCTGGAGCCGGTCGGCGTTGACCGGCATCAATCGAGACAGCATGGCGGGATCGGTCTGTTAACACAGATTCCGCGCCGCGTTGCACCAATGACGTTGTGCAACTGCGTTCTGATCGGCACCGCGACGATGCCGTTGGGCACTGCGCTCCAGACCAGCATGTGGATCGAATCGATGCCGGTGAAGCCGATCAGCGTGGCCGCGGCAATGATGCTGTAGAAGCCGGCCGCCTCGTCGGGCTTGGCTTCCAATGTCGCATGCCAGCCGAAGACCTCGGCCACGCCATAGGCGGCCGATCCCGCCAGCCGGCGACGCCGGTCACCAGACCAGCAGCCGGAACAAGCTCCTGGCCGATCGCTTCGGCTTGTTGGGCTCTGATGCAAAGATGATGGCCACGGCAGAACTCCGCCGCGCGGGATAGTGTATGTTGTCGAAGTCATTCGTCCCCTTTTTGTTCCAGTTGCGGGAACCGGAGAGGGGGGCCGGCGTTAGAGTCGGGGTGTATTGCGAATGGGGGCACGTTTGCCGGATCAGCGGCAGCCAGGGCAGGCTCAGGACCTCCGCTCGGCGGAGCGGGACAGGCTGTTTTCGGGGGGCAGCGAGCTCGCCGGGCTGATGCTGCAATTCGACTGGGGCAGCACCTCGATCGGCCCGCCGGAGCAATGGCCGCAAAGCCTGAAGACCGCCGTCAGAATCATGCTCACCTCTCAACAGCCGATCTGGATCGGGTGGGGAAAGCAGCTCATCTATCTCTACAACGACGCCTACAAGGCCATCATCGGCGGCAAACATCCCTGGGCGCTCGGACGTCCAACGTCGGTCGTGTGGCACGAGATCTGGGAGGATATCGGTCCGCTGCTTGCCAAAGCGAGCGGCGGCGATCGAGGCACCTATGTCGAGGCACAGCTCCTGATCATGGAGCGCAACGGCTTTCCCGAGGAGACCTACTACACGTTCTCCTACAGTCCGATTCCTGACGACGACGGGTCGCCCGGCGGCATCTTCTGCGCCAACACCGACGATACGCAGCGCGCGATCAGTGAGCGGCAGCTTTCCCTGCTGCGCGAACTCGCCAACGCTGCGGCGGAAGCTCGCAGCGTCGACCAGGCCTGTACGAGTTGCGCGCGCGCCTTGGCGCAGGAGCCGCGCGATCTCCCCTTCGTGATGATTTACATGATGGAGGAGAGCGGCAAGAAAGCCCGGCTTGCGGCGTTCACCGGGATCGATTCAACTCATCCCGCGGTTCAGCAAAGCCTGTCGATCGGGCGCGACAGCATGTGGCCGCTCGCCGAGGCGCTGCGACGGCAGTCGCCGGTTCTGGTGCGCGATCTGCGGCGATCGTTCGGCGTCGATTTTCCCAGCGGTGGCTGGCGACAGCCGCCCAAACAGGCGGTGGTGCTTCCCATCCTCGCGTCCGGCGAAATCGGTGAGAGCGGCTTCGTCATCGCCGGGCTCAATCCGTTTCGTCTCTACGATGAAAGCTATGCCCGGTTCGTGAACCTCGTCTCCGGCCAAATCGCCGCTGCTGCCGGAAATGGCCTGGCCTATGAGGCAGAACGCCGGCGGGCCGAGGCGCTGGCGGAAATCGACCGCGCCAAGACGACGTTCTTCTCCAATATCAGCCATGAGTTTCGCACCCCGCTGACGCTGATGTTGAGCCCGCTCGAAGACATGCTCGCGCGCACGGATGCGGGGCTTGGCGCCGAACAGCTGGCGGTGCTGAACCTGATTCACCGCAATGGGATCCGGCTGCTGAAGCTGGTGAACACGCTGCTCGACTTTTCCAGGATCGAGGCCGGTCGCATGACCGCGAGCTTCGAGCCGGTGGATCTGGCGGCCCTGACTTCCGAACTCGTGTCGAATTTCCGGTCGGCGACAGACCGCGCCGGCCTGCGCCTCGTGATCGAGGCTGCGCCTCTTCCACAGCCTGTCTATGTCGATCGCGACCTGTGGGAGAAGATCGTTCTCAATCTCCTGTCCAACGCCTTCAAGTTCACCTTCGATGGCGGAATCTCCGTCACGATCGGCATCGCACCCGACATGCGACATGCGGAATTCGCGGTCCATGACACCGGCACGGGCATTCTGCCGGACGAGCTGCCGCATCTGTTCGAGCGCTTTCGCCGCGTCGCGGGGGCGCGAGGCCGCTCCTACGAGGGGAGTGGGATCGGTCTTGCGCTGGTCCAGGAGATTGTCAAGCTGCATGGCGGCGACATCACGGCCGACAGCGAGCTCGGCCGTGGCTCCGTCTTCACTGTCCGGCTCCCGTTCGGCGCGTCGCATTTGCCGCCCGCCCAGCTCCCGTCCGCACGTGCGCAGGTCACGACCCATATACGGGCGCGGGCCTATATCGACGAGGCGTTGGGCTGGCCGAGCGGCGATGGGCCTGCCGAACTGCCGCATCCGTCATCACCGGACGATCTGGGACTTCCCGCTGCGGCGGTGGCCGGGCGAGACCGTGTCGTGCTGGCTGACGACAATCCGGACATGCGTGACTATGTGCGTCGTCTGCTCGGGCAGGACTATGACGTCGAAGCCGTCGGCGATAGCGGCGCCGCACTGGAGGCCATGCGACGCCGCCGGCCCGATCTTGTTCTGACCGACGTGATGATGCCCGGGATGGACGGGTTCGGTCTGCTGCAGGCGATGCGCAGCGACCCGCGGCTGCGCGACATTCCGGTGGTCATGCTGTCCGCACGCGCAGGCGAGGAGGCGAAGGTCGAAGGCCTCGACGCGGGTGCCAGCGACTATCTCAGCAAGCCGTTCAGCGCGCGCGAGTTGCTGGCGCGTGTCCGGGTGAACATCGATCTGGCTCGGGTGAGGCGCGAGGCCGAGACCACGTTGCGCGAGCTGAACGAGCGACTGGAGGCCCAGGTCTCCGAGCGAACGGCCGAACTGCAGGCGAAGGAGGCGCGGCTGCGAACGATCTTCGAAGCGAGCTATACGTTCCAGGCCCTGTTGTCCCGCGAGGGGACGCTGCTCGACGCCAATGTCACCTCGCTGGACGCGATTGCGGCGCCGTTGGACAAGGTCGCGGGGCTGCCGTTCTGGGACACACCATGGTTCACGGGCACGCCCGGCATGCCTGAGATGATCAAGTCGCTCGTCGACATCGTCATCCATGGCGAGGTCGCGCGCCGGGAGATTCAGCTCGATCTTCCGGTCGGGGGCCGGCGGTGGTTCGATTTCCAGATGCGGCCGGTGCGCGACGAGGCGGGACAGCTCGCGGCGATCGTCCCCGAGGCCGTTGAGTTGACGGAGCGTCGCCAGGCCGAGGAAGCGTTCCGGCAGGCCCAGAAAATGGAGGCGATCGGCCAGCTGACCGGCGGCGTCGCGCACGACTTCAACAACCTCCTGACCGTAATCAGGTCATCGGCCGATCTGCTGCGCCGGCGCCAATTGCCGCCCGAGCGGATGCGACGCTACGTGGACGCGATTTCCGACACCGCAGATCGCGCGGCCAAGCTGACCGGCCAGTTGCTCGCCTTCGCGCGGCGTACGCCGATGGAGCGCCAGGTTTTCGACGCGGCGCGCCATATCGAGCAGATCGCGGAGATGCTGCAGACCGTGCTGGGCGCGCCGGCCGTGATCGCGCTCGATCTTCGCGCCCGGCCATTGCCGGTCGATGTCGACATCAATCAGTTCGACACTGCACTTGTGAATCTCGTCGCCAATGCGCGGGATGCGATGGATGGCCGCGGCGTGCTGACCATCCGTGGTGAACGGGTCCATCATGGCGGAACGGGCGCGCCAGAGCCGTTCGTCTCGATCGCGGTCAGCGACACCGGATGCGGCATTCCGCCCGAGCAGCTCGATCGCATTTTCGAGCCGTTCTTCACGACCAAGGGCGTCGGCCGCGGCACGGGCCTCGGCCTGTCGCAGGTCTATGGCTTCGTGCACCAGTCTGGCGGCCGGGTGTTGACCGACAGCGAGGTCGGCAGAGGAACCACGCTGACCCTGCTGCTGCCGCTGACCGAGAAGCCGCTCGAGACGCATCAGCGGTATGAGCGTGCCCCTGAGCTGCTCACTGCGCGCTGGAATGTGCTGGTGGTCGAGGACAACCCCGAGATCGGCGAATTCTCGACGCAACTGCTCGAAGATCTCGGCTACCGAACCGTCCTGGCCCGAAGCGGGATCGACGCGTTGCGCATGCTCGACGACAATCCTGAACGCTTCGACCTCGTGCTCAGCGACGTCGTGATGCCCGGAATGGACGGGGTCACGCTCGGCCAGGAGATTCGGCGTCGGCTTCCGAGCATTCCGATCGTGCTCAACAGCGGCTATAGCGATGTTCTCGCCGATGGCGGTCGTCACGGCTTCAGCCTGATTCACAAGCCCTATTCGGTCGACGAATTGTCGCGCGTGCTGCGCCAGGTGATGGCCGGGCGGCCAACGAGCCCGGAGCGGGCTCCGTCGGAGTAGGGACGCATGTCGAGCCTCTGCTCCCGGATGCTCACCGCCGCGCCGTCAGCGCATGCTGACGAACTTGCCCCAAAGGCCGGCGAGCAACGCGCTTGTCATCATGTAGTGCGGCTTGTCGCAGAACAGGCCCCCGTAGCTGCAGACATCGGCGCCGACCGATCCGAGCTGATGCTGCCCGGCTGCATAGAACAGCGCGGACAAGACGGCCAGGACGACTGCGACGACATACATGATGAGACCTCCTTCTCCGGTTCAGCCGATGGGCGCGCAGGCCGTGCTGCTGATCGCCGTCGGCCATTGCGCTTGACACGTCGGGCAAATCAGGCGCATTTTGCCACTATCGAAAAAATCATAGAGCCCGCGCCGGGAGATCGGCAGCGGGCTTTTTGTTTGGTCGCGCAGGACTTCGCGTGGCGGTATCGAAACTGCAAAGCACGGCGACCGCATTTCGATCAAATTTGACATGTCGGGCAAATCACCGGCATGATGGCGTTGTCGGAATTTTCGAAATTGGCTTCGTCGGCCGCCGCTGGCGATCCGATCGGGGCCAAAAGCTCGGGCCCGCTGCTCGAACACTTGACCTGCTCATGCGTCAAAGCTGAGCCAGGGCTGGCTGCTGACAACCTTCTGAATATTGACCGTCCCGCGCGAAGGGGGCGGTCCGCGGACGTGACGACCGTCGTCGCGCCCGCTGCGGTCCCTTGCTCGAGGGATGGGGTTCGCGCCCGAAGCGATCGCGTCGTCCGCGATCCGCCGCGCCTATCGTTCAGTCCACGGGAGAGTACGAGACGCCGATCCGACGTCGTTCTCCTTGCTCGATCTCGTTCCCATTGCGGCTGCGGTTGCGCTGTCGTGATGGCGCCGCCTGATCTGACACTTCACCACGTCCGGAAGCGATCATGTCGAAAACGATCACTGAAATCCGCTCGATGGCGCGCAGCCACACCAAGACGGCGATCAACACGCTGGTCGGTGTGATGCGGTCGCCCAAGGCGACGCACGCGGCGCGTGTCTCTGCCGCCAATGCCATTCTCGATCGCGGCTGGGGCAAGCCGCCGCAAGCCCTGGAAAACAGCGAGGATGGCGCGCTCGAACTGATTCACCGCATCGAGCGCGTGATCGTGCATCCCGGCGACGTGGATCACGAGCAGGAGGGGGAAACCGCCGTGGAATAACAGCGTCGTCGCTCAGTCGCCGTTGACGGATTTGGCTGTTTGTTCTATTTTTGTTCTTAGGTGTCGGTCCCTTGTTAATCGTGCGGTCGAGATGTGGGCAGGTCACATGGGCGCAGCAGTGCGGCTTGGACAGGATCGATCCGCTCACTCCGTGGCGCGACTTCCCGCTGTCCGTCTGGTCCTGCTCGTCGTTCTGTGCAGTCCGGCCGCAGCGAGCGATGTCGTTATCAACTATGCGGTGGACGCAGAGGGGAAGACGGGCAGCGGCAAGCTCGATAGCTGCGGCTATGACAGTGTTTGTCGCTCCCGCGCTACTGATCTGGACGTTGACATCGTTGTCCGTCCAAGCACGACAACTTTTGCCACGCTAGACATGATCGTTCGAGGCGGGCCCGATTGCTGCTACACGCGCGATGCCGAACAAAAATTCCAGTCGAGGATCAACCCCGGTCCGATGCACTTTGCGATCTATCGGCGCAAGCGATCAAGCCGCGATGACTTCGTGATGAACGATTATTCCTGGTTTCAATGATTGGCACCATTCATCTTGAAATTTCGCAAACGCGCCCGGGGAAATCGTTCAGCGGGCCATGAGTAGGAAGGGGTGATCATGCGAATTAACAAAGGTGGGCTGATCGCCTCGGCCCTCTACGTCGTGCACTTTGTGGTGTTCAGCTGCCTATCTTATTTCGCCAGCCTGAAGTCCAGCGTGTTGCTGGCTGAAATGGCCGTTCTTCCGGCCGGGATGATCCTCGGTTGGGTGTGGTCAGCTTTTGGCCTTCACGATCCGCCCTTCGATACCGATAGTTGGATGAACAGCTATCTGTTCTATTTCCCCGTAAGCCTGCTCATATCCTACCTGTTCGGATGGATGATTCATAGTCTCTGGCGTCTGGTCGTCAGACGCATCGGTCCTGGCTTGGACCGGATCGATGCCCGTTTGATCAAACGACTCCATCGGAATTAGTCGCACGACGCGACGCCATTGCGGCGGCGAACGCCGGCCCACATAGCGGCGCGTGTGATGAGCCGCCCGTTCCCACCTTGCGCAGTCGCAGTTGAGTCCGAAGCGGAGCCGCCCGCATCGTTCGCATGGAGAGTGGCGCCGCCAGGTCGCGTCCACTGCGATGCGGTGAGCTGGCAGCGTTCATTCAACAATCTCTCTCAACACACATGGAGCCGATGATGGCCGCTCGACACTCGCTCACATTTCAGGTCAATCCCGGCCTGCCGGGGCACGCCGCCGTCGTCGTCAATGATCCGACCGGGCAGGTGTATGCGGGCTTCGGTCCAGAGCATCATGGTTCGATTTCGGACAAGGGCAAATTCGACGCTCATTCGATGCAGAATGGGAAGGCGCCACCGAACGACTTTTCCAGCGTCGCAGATGCCGGCCTGTACGCAACGTTCACGGTTCCGGTCACCGAACAACAGGCGGATCTCGCCCGTGTGGAGATCGCGAAGCTCAGTGCCGAGCCTCTTTTTTACAACGGCTGGGATCTTGCCCGTTTTTCGCAGGACCCCAGCATCTGTACGTCGATCGTGAATCGGATCACCGAAGCTGCAGGTCTCGGAAAGCACCTCTATCCGATACCGCAAGCCAATTATGAGTATCTGTCCGACATAGCCGACACGCTGGCGAAAGATCCAAAAGCGCAGCGATTGGCGCGAACGGGATTGCCTGTCCCTGATGCCCTCCGTGGGATTCAGAGGGACTACGCCTATGTCGGCGGCGGGGCAGACACTCCCTCCGAGCGATTGGGACGTCTTCCCGGTCGATCAAACAGCGGCGAGAAGTCCGTCCCCGTCGCACCCTTCGATGAGCGGTTTGGAGGCTGGACCAATCCAAACGCTGGAGCTGCCCTGCGAGGGCAGGCCGAGTCGGGCTTCACCAACCAGGAAAAGGGGCAGCCCTTACGCCGTCTTCGATCGCGGCAGGCGATTCCGACGGATCAATCCGCATTCGACGCTGGGGCTCCGTCCGTGCCGTTCCTGTCGGTCCCGTGGACCGCGCAGCCGGCTGGCAGGAGCAGGTGATCATTGTCCACCCTCAAGATCCCCACTGCGAAAGTATTCGAGCCGCTGCTGGCGCCGGCGCGCTACAAGGGCGCGTTCGGCGGCCGCGGCTCGGGCAAGTCGCACTTCTTCGGCGAGCTATTGGTCGAGACCTGCCAGGCCGAGCGCGGTACGCTCGCGGTCTGCATCCGCGAGGCGCAGCGCACGCTGGCGCAATCGTCCAAGCGGTTGATCGAGGGCAAGATCGCAGCGCTTGGCCTCGGCCAGGGCTTCCGTCCGTTCAGCGATCGCATCGTGACGCCGGGCGACGGCCTCATCATCTTCCGCGGCATGCAGGATCACACTGCGGAATCGATCAAGTCGCTGGAGGGATTTCGCATCGCCTGGATCGACGAGGCACAGACCTTGAGCGCGCGCTCGCTGTCGCTGCTGCGGCCGACGATCCGCGCGCCACGTTCCGAATTGTGGGCGAGCTGGAATCCGCGCCGCAAGTCGGATGCCGTCGATGATTTCATGCGCAGCCGCAAGCCCGAGGGGGCGGTCGTGGTCAAGGCGAATTGGCGCGACAACCCGTGGCTTCCGGCGGTGCTGGACGAAGAGCGCCGGCTCGACCTCGCGCTCTATCCCGATCGTTACGAGCACATCTGGGAGGGCGACTACGTGCGTGCGTTCGAAGGAGCCTATTTTGCCGATTTGCTGGCGCAGGTGAGACGCGAGGGACGGATCGGCAAGGTCGCGGCCGATCCGCTGCTGCCGCTGCGCGCCTTCATCGATATCGGCGGCGCCGGCGCGAGTGCCGACGCCTTCACGATCTGGATCGTGCAGTGGGTCGGCAATGAAGTGCGCGTGCTCGACTATTATGAGGCGGTCGGGCAGGTGCTGGCCTTCCACGTCAACTGGCTGCGCGCGCGCGGCTATCAGAACGCCATTCTCTACCTTCCGCATGACGGCCTCGCGACGAATGCGGTGACCGGCAAGCGCTACGCCGATCATCTGCGCGACGCCGGCTTTGCCGTGGAACCGCCGGTCAAGAACCAGGGCAGGGGAGCGGCGATGATGCGCATCGAGGCGCTCCGACGGCTCGGCCCGCAGCTATGGTTCAATGCCGAGACCACCGAGGCCGGACGCGAGGCGCTCGGCTTCTATCACGAGCGCAAGGACGAGACGCGCAATGTCGGGCTCGGCCCCGAGCACGATTGGTCATCGCACGCCGCCGACGCGCTCGGCCTGATGGCCGTCTGCTACGAGGCACCCGGGCGAACCGCGAGCTTCAACCGGCCCATCCGATACCAGGAAGCAGGGTGGCGGTGACATCGGCCGGACGGGACGCCTCGCACCGCTCTGAATTCGTCGCGGTGTCGCCGCAGCATTGAAGGATCATCGCCGATCCGTGCTTGTCCTATCAGGTACACTCTGATGCGCGACGCGACCGCTCGCAGCCTTCGCTTGCGGGACTGGCTCGCCAAGCCCGATCAGGCCGGATCGATCCGTCCGATCACTGTCCGGCTCGCGAAGAGACGGGACCTTTGGCGGATGACCGAAGACCTTCTCGAAGAACCGGCCAAAGGGGATCGCGAGGAATGCTGAAATGCCGAGAAGGAGTCCCCAATCGTCAAACGCGACATACCAGGCGCTGCACAGGAAGACGAAAAGTAGCACATAGACCAGCAAAGACTTCATGCAACCGTATGCAGCCGACTGCGCGCTATCGTCCGGCATCATGTGTGTCCGCTGATCGTGAGACCCAACGTGAACAGGAAGGCAGGAGAGATCGTCATGGCTGCGGAACAACTCATAGCAAGGCTCGTCAGCATGATCGCGCAAAGTCAAGCGAAGAAGCTGACATTGCGCCGCGCCTGATTTTGCAGATTTACAACCAGAAAGCGATTGCGCGGGTCGGAACAAATCATGTACAGGTTTGCGAGTTTGTTGGACCAGAAGACCGGATCGAAGGCTCATGATCCCATACTTGCAAGCAGCTGTGGCTGCACTGGCGTTTAGCGTTTTGACTCTGAATGTGGCTTTCGCTGATCAGTCTCAGGTCGACGACACGCCAGACAAGGTTGAGAAGCGGCCTGCGGGATCCATGGGTCCGTGCATGGAGTTCGACCAGATCAAGCTCACGGAGAGCCAGATTGGCGGGCTCCTGGCCGCGGCCGACGAGATCGACCAAGTCCGAGAGAACAGCCACGGTGGCTTCTACGAGATAGGTACTGAGACGATGGCCAAATTGGATGCGGTCGCCAGGAAGCACGGCCTGAGCGGATATCTCGAGTTCAAGACGATACGTGCCAACGTCATCCAGGTGTTTTCGGGCTATGACCGGGTGACCAAGCGATATGTCGGTCGGGAGCAATTGATCAGAGTCCGCGTCGCTCGCACGAAGGCAGATCGTCGCATGTCTGCAAAGGAGAAAACTGACGAGATCGATTCGCTGGAGGCACAGCGCCAATGCACCCTTCCTGCGATCAAGTTCAGGTCCAACATCGATCTCGTTCACAAGAACTACGCGCCTCTGGAGTCCAGCAAGTTCCAGAGGTGACATCGACGCGGCGCTGCTCCTGCCGGTGGTCCCGTGCCGTCGGCATGAACTCGTCACCCGACGCAGGGTCGGCGGCTCGGCCATGGCTCAGTCGTGGCCACGCGCCAACGCTTGACATCGTGGTGTGCTGACTGAATCCCGCCATGCCAACGGCATTGCTGCCGATCGGGTCTGTCATCGTTCGACCACAGCTGAGCCGGGCTCAAGGGCTGAGCCGGGCTCGTCGCTCTCCGTGTTGGGCCTCAGTCTCGGCACGGCATGGGCTCGCCGTCTGGACCGCATCGACCGGGAGGATGCGCCGCGTCCCGAGCCGGTCTCATGAGCGAATGTCTTGTTAACTCGCGACGCGCTGTGTCCGCGCGCAACGGACGCCGAACAATCGCGCCTTGAATCCCGCCGATCGCGTTTCTCCACGGCGCCCGGCTGGGTTCTCCAGCCACGATGCCGTGGCGGCGTTCGCGGGTCGCTTCGGCGTCTTCCGCGCGGCGGGGCGCAACATCATGAAAGGAAGCAGGGATGTCATGGAAACAAGCCGTGCGGCGCATGCTTCAGCCGATCACGGACGGATCGAACGTCACTCATTACTCCGACATGACGAGCCCTCCTGGGTGGAGGTGGCGAGAGAGCTGGGGCAAGTGGCAGGATCACAAGGGAGCAGACGCCAACTACGAGGGCGGCCAGGCGCTGCGATTGAACAGAAGCTATCCCGGACTTCGGTCACCGGTGACGGGCGTCGTCACCATGGCAGGAGGAGGGGGAGGCTACGGAACGATCGCCATCCAGGACAAGGATGGCCTCTCGCATCAGCTTCTTCATACGCATTCCCAGCACGTGCGCGTTGGCGATTCAGTCATGGCCGGCGAGCTGGTCGGGACGATGGGAAACACCGGCGTCAAGACGCCTGGAATCGAGAGCGGGGACTTCCATCTGCACTACCAGATCAAGGATCGTCACGGACGAACGGTCAATCCTGTCGACTACTGGACCGCGCAAGGCCCCATCGATCCAGATCCCTATCAGGCTCCTTACCTGGAGCAGCAGCGTCGGTATGAGCGTCAGCGTGACACGACCGTCGACAACGCCTTCGGCAACATTCCCGATGTCGGAGCTCGCTACGGCGCGCAACCGGCCGAGACCTCTCGATCGAACGCCGACGCGTCGGCATCGTCATCCCCACCGACGAGCCCGGTGCGCATTCTGCGTTCGCGTCGCGCAATTGACCGGGAGGTCAATGCGCCGGCGACCATGCCGAATGCGTTGGTGTCGCCCGATGACGCTCCATCCTTTGCCGATCGCTTTGGCGGATGGACCTCCGAGGGCGGAGCGAGTGCTCCGATCACTCCCGACCGACGGTTCGTTCCACCACCGCGATCGGAGCGCCCCCTGGGCATCGTTGCTGGACCACCTGCACCCGACTATCCATTTGCGCCGCCGGATGCGGGCGGGAGCATGCCGGGCTTTGAAGACTGGGCCGCCCTTCGGCGCAAGCCGCCCAACTGGGGCAAATGATGCGGCTGCCTCGTTCAATGTTCTGACGGCCCACGAGCAACAGGCGAGCCAGCGTCCCGGAGCATTCACGCGAGACGCGCACCGCTGCCGTTTCCATCGGAGTCAAGGTCCTGCCAGGACGTTCCCAGGGGAATTGAATGACAAGTTATTTGCGAACTGCGGAAGATAGAAAGCGGGCGCTTCTGGAAGACACGCCGGACACCAGGTTCGAATTTCAAAGCCAGAAGTTCTCCGACATTCCCAAGGATCAGCGACCTGCCGTCAATACGCTTTTGCAGCATCACAAGTGGGGTGCTGAGCAAGTCAAGACGAACAATGCGTTGATCGAGGAGGCCGCCAGGCGCTATGGAGTGAATCCCGATCTTGTGAGAGCCGTGATCTACACGGAGGTCACGAGAGGTGGCGAATACGGTTATCCGGGGGAGGCTGTGGGCCGGGCGGTGAGGTCGCTGTTTCGACTCGACCACGACGTGATTGCCCGTACGATCCTGCCAGGCAACATCGATGCCAGTTGGCAGAAGCTCATTCCCGGCTCTGACGTTCACAACCCGCGAGACAATATCGAGCTGACCGCGAAGCTGCTGGCGGGGATCGCAAAGCGGCTGGACGATCCCAGCGTCGAAAACATCTACTCGCTCTACAACGGTCTGTCGCACGATCGAACATATGTGAACAAGCAGATCAAGTCGACGCCTTACTACGCCAAACGTGCATTCGAGGACAAGGCTTGGGAGAAAGACGAGTGGGCGGCGCCGGACTGGGCCGATGATCCAGCGGAGGTCGGACAGGTGGGGCCGCGCAACAACGAGCCCGTTGGCCAACCCTCTCCTGCGATCGGAGCCGCCGAGGTGTCGCAATCACCGCTCCTGCGTGAGCTCGCGCGACGCAGGAATGCGGACGCGGCTGGCGCTCCGCCGTTTCAGCCAGGGTCGCCTTCGCTGTCTCTCTTGTTTCCGCAAGGCGCACAAGAGCCGCCGAACCCCGCCGACCTTGCCGCGGGTGGGGGCAGTCCCGATCCGGTCAGGTCTCCCATCCGCATCCTGCGCTCCCGCCGTGCTGACCAATTGCCGCCCACGGCAATCGGCAGACCGCCTGGGACTGCGCCGGATCAGCCGGTCTGGTCGTTGCCTGAGTCTGCAGGTCCGGTCGGCGTGTTCCCCGGAAATGCAATGCCAGATTATCTCTTCCAGAATCCGGCGTTTGGAGACGCCGGGGCTGGCTTGGAGGATCGGGCTGAGTCTCGGCGTCGGCGCTCGCCCTGGGGCCCGGCGCGCTGATTGCGGCGCGGCTGCGAGCAGGCCTCGCGCCGATCGTGTCCTGCGCCCGCCCGCTGCTGCCGCTCTTCAGGGCCGGCACCAGTCGGCCCATGTCATCGCTTACATCTTGCCAACGATACGGTTCTGATCATGCCGAAAATGTCCAACTCCGACCTCAAGACGATGCTCGCAGCCGAGAAGGCCGACGCGCTGGCCGCCATCTCGGCCGCGCGCCTGGCGGAAGAACGCGCCGACGCCATGGACTACTATCTCGGCAACATGAAGAAGGACATGCCCGCGCAGGAAGGGCGCTCCCGTGCCGTCTCGACCGATGTCGCCGACACGGTGGAGGGCCTGATGCCGCATCTGATGGACATCTTTGCGGGATCCGACGAGGTCGTGCGCTTCGAGCCGGTCGGCCCCGAGGATGAGGCCGCTGCGGCGCAGGAGACCGACTATGTCAATCACGTCTTCATGCAGCAGAATCCCGGCTTCATGATCCTGTATTCCTTCATCAAGGATGCGCTCCTCTCGAAGGTCGGTGTCGTCAAGGTTTGGTGGGAAGAACGCGAGGAGGAGAGCCGCGAGACCTACTACGATCTGACCGAGGAACAGTTCGCGCTTCTCGCGCAGTCGGTCATGGAGTCTGAGGGAGGCATGCGGATCGTGGCGCATACGATGCTGGGGACGGCTGCTGACCCGAGGACGGCACCGCCGGCGGCTGGGTGCGTGCGGGCGTAATGCCGAGTGCCATGCAATTCGCAATTGAGCGGGCAGCATGGCAATATGAGCGAGACGCGATGGAGGGGGGTGAACTAAACTGTCGCACTGGCCCAGATCGCCGTATGAACAGCGAGGGGATTTTGCGGATCTTGCCGAGAACGCTTTTTCGTCGCGGCAATCAATGACTCTGAGACCAAAGCCCTGCCAAGGGAACGACCACGAAGAACAGGCCATCGAACGTCCAGAGCAGAAAAAGGGTCTCAGTCCGGCTTGCGTCTCGGAGCAGCGCCTGGCCTTCCGCGGTTAACGCGTTCGGATCGATGTAACGCGCGAATTTGCGGAATCCGTAGTGGTGCGTTTCGGATCGGTTTGCGTCCGGTGCCCGCCGCTCTATGGCAAGCCGAACCTGCGAGCGTGCCCGGCTGGCCAGAACAAGAATGCCGAGCAGCCAGATGCAGACGACTCCACCAATGAGGTACTTGGGAGCGACAGCCGGTGATCTCTCGATGTCGGCCAGGGCGGGCGAAGCCGTTGTCGTCGTGCTTCGGTCCTGCATCACGCGCTGGTCGTGTGTGGGGGCGTCCTGCGCAACCGGCAGAGAAGACGAGTAGACGTATAACAAGACAAAGCCAAGCAACAGCCACCCAAACATCAGGCTATGATTCAGAATGGCCTTCTTCTGATAGCGTTTTCCAAGTTCGTTGAGCTTCTCGGGTTCAACCGCGGCGGCATTCATAGTGAAGCGCGTCGCGAGCGGACCGATGAAGCCCGCGCCGTGATAGGCTTGTCCGGGCCTTAAGTTATTGAGAACGAGCCGCAGGAAATTCAACGTACGCCCGGCAAGATAAAGAAGCCCGCCGGTCCAAAGTGCGATGACCACATACGCAGACGTCGGCATCTTGAACCACCTCGTGATCATGCCCGGGAAAGTAATAGGGCAGGGCGAGCGCCGTGAAATCGCAACCGTCCAAGGCCGCTGATCAAACTTCAATCGGCCGAGATGCGACTTTCTATTTCGAGCAGTTTCAATCATGGAGGCATTGTGTCTGTCAACGATCACGGAAGGCTGCGCCCGGACGGCGCTTATTTGTCTTGGACGCCGTCGTTCCCGCGTGTCGGCCAGATCGGCATCGGTGGGACTTGGTACTGGAATCCCGGAGCGGCTGACGCACCACGCGCGACGTTCACAGGTTCGTGGGGCAAGGGAAAGGATGTCTGGAAGATCGGACCTCCGCAGGCAAGTTTCAACGCCGGTCTGGTCTTCAGGCGGCGAGGCATGTCATCGGCCGATTCACTCGGGTGGGGCACGAACTCGAATGTCTCTACGGTCATTCCCTCCGTCTCCGTCAACACCAGCATGCCCGACCGTGACGGCATTCCCCAGCCGACCAAGAACAAAGTGTCTTCGATCGAGGTCGGCTTGAGCGGCTCGGTGGGCGCCTCACGGGCGACGACGTACACGGTGACTCCGCAGCAGATCGTCGAGTTCCTGAAGAAAAACCGATTCATCCAGCCTGCGATGGGTCCAGACGACGAGTTGTCACCGTTCCAACGAAGCCTTCAGAGCGGATTTGCGAGGCTTGGTCCCGTGACCGAAGATCCGATCCCCTATGTTCGGCCGCCATCGGGGCCGTTCGGCGCCGGGACGGCGCCGTGGAGCTCGGGCTACATCGATGGCCGCTACGCTACGCCAGCTCCGACCTATTCCGGCGCAGACACGGATCGCGCCTTCTCGACGGGGACCTCGGCAATCCCGTTCATGCCGACCTCGGGACCGCCTGTGAGCTATGCCGGCGTGGTCGCGCCGGCAGCCGCAGACGGCGCCGGGGGCGAGAGCGGATTCGATTCTCGAGCTGGCGGTCTGCTCGGTATGATTCAGGACTATCTGACGACCGAGGCCGTGCAACGCGGTGGACGTTGGTCGCCGGGCGGCTCGGTCCCCCGATGACCTGTCAGTGATCATCGAGTGCGAGGGGCGCGGACAGAGTCGAGTCTCGTCGTTCCCTGACTGACCTGCCATGGCGTTCCTGACCTGTTTCAGACGAGTCCATCATCATGAATCTGTCCTTGCCCCTGGGCATCCCAATGCCTGGCGAAAGGTTGGAAAGCCGGAGGTCCAACACGTCCTGCGTGCAATGCAACTCAAGATCGAGTGAGGGGGCGTGGCGATATGAGTGAGATGAGATCGCGCGTGGTATCATTTGTCCGACACGGCTCAGCCGTCAACGTTCGAGCGGCAAGCGATTAAAATCCTCGGGGATGAGACAATGCATATCGCGTTTTTTGTGCTCGGTGGATTTCTCTTGTTCGTTTCCGCGATCCGGACCTATTCCGTCCAGCGTGCCATCGTCGAGACGCTGCCTCCGCAATTCCAGGAGTACGAGAAGGCGCGGTACGCCGTCTCCGTCTATGCCTTGGAGCCGACGACGCCACTGGATGTCCAGGCCGATTATGTCAGGTCCGAGGGCCTCGCCTGCGCAGCTTGCTTGTCGATTTCGGCCGGCCTCTTTGCGGCGGATCAGGCGGTGTTCGGATCTCTCGCGTTGATCGCATTCACATGGACCGGCTATGGCGCGCTCGCGGATTGGAAGACGTACAAGTCGAATCGCGAGCGGGCGCAGCGTGCAAGCGAAGATATCTGATCGACGGCGCTGAGGCCTGATGACAGCAATGCTGTCCGGATCGGGATCACGCGAGCAAAGTCGACAGCCTGCCGCCGAATAGGCCACAGTCTCAGCAGACGTGGCAACGTCGCTGTGGCCGGATCGTTCAAGTCACCGAACGTGTTCCTGCGCGGTAGGCCACATGCCGCGGAGTCGTTCGGAGCTAATTCTGCAGCAGTTCACGTTCCGAGCGCCGGGCGGTCGAGATATCTGGCTCGCAAGCTCGGCGACATGCGCTTGCGTGCGTTCAATAAACGAGGAGAAGACAGCATGACGAAGGGCAGCTACGCCGGCGGCGTTTTTGGGTTTCGTCGTATGAAAGGTCTTGGCGGCGGCCTGTATATCGACAGTCATGGGCGGCTCTATCCGCAGCTTTACAGCGGTGAGCCGGGCTTCGGCATTTCGGGGGGCTATACCGATGATCTCGAAGGTCTGCTCACCGGGCCTTCCATTTCCGGAAGCTTTGGCAGGGGACCAGTCCGTCTCAACGGTGGATGGAGCGGCAGCGCATCCGGCTTCGGAATAGGAACGCCGGGAGTCGGCGTGACCAACGGCTATGGTCCATTCGACATGTCGAAGGACTTCTCGCGCCCTTGGACTAAAGCAATCGTGCGGGATTCCGCGGCGAGAGCAGGCGTGCCAAGTCGACAAAACGTTTGGGAATATGGCTTCCCTGATCCTCCGGATCGTACCGCGGCGGAGCGGAACGGGCGATCAGGGCCGACAGCGACCGGCGGAGCGTCAGATCGCTTTGAAGAAGCGAGCGCATTTGGCGCGGGCCGCGCGCCTGTTCCTTTCGCGAATGTAGGTGGTTTGACCGGTCCGGCCGCTAACAACAGTGAGCGGCGGGCAGGCGGCCTGCTCGGGTTGATTCAAGATTATCTCCGCAGTCGGGGCGACCGCGCGGGATGGTAAACCTCCGCGCCAGCCGACGTGACGACTATGATCCAAACCGGATGTGACTGCGCTTCGGCTCCGACCCTCTCGTCCTCTTCGCCATTCCAAGCGAGACCATTGTGATGACCCTCTCCATGCCGTCGGCACTGTCGCAACCGGCGCCAGCACTTACCACCACGCACGACGTCACCATCGTCACCACGCGAAAATTCGCGCAGGCCCGGGTGATGGGGGTGCCGCCCGAAGAGTTCGGGATCGAGCGCGGCGCGCGCTCGATCCGCGACTGCAATTACTGCTTTCACGAGATCGTCACCAAGACCGAGGCGCAGCTGATCGCCGAGGGTTTTGATGCGGCGCAGATCAGATCGCTCGGCGACTATACCGGGACCAACCGGGTCGAGACCTTGGCCCGCGATACGGTCGACGAGCAGTCGCGGGCGTCGGCGAGCGCGGCCAATTCGGGCACCAGGCTCGTTCGCGTCACCGAGCACTATGTGCGGATGGACTATGAAGGCGAGGGCAGGCCGTGCCTGTACCAGATCATCACCGGCGGCGATCAAGGCGAGATCCTGCGCAAGGACGGTCAGGACTGCATCACGCCGTTCGATGCGATTCCTTTCGCGGCCACCACGCCGGTGCCGATGACGCACCGCTTCTTCGGCCGCTCCATCGCCGATCTCGTGATGCCGCTGCAGCGGGAGAAGACGGCCCTGAAGCGCGGAGCGCTCGACAACCTCTATCTGCACAACAACCCGCGCGTCGAGGTCGCCGAAGCCAATGCTGGCCCGAACACGCTGGACGATCTCCTGGTGTCGCGGCCGGGCGGCGTTGTCCGCACCAAGACCGCGGGCGGCCTGAACTGGCAGGTGGTGCCGGACATCACCAGCTCGATCTATCCGATGCTGCAATATATCGATGCCGAGCTCGAGAGCCGGTCGGGGCTGTCGAAGCAGGCGCAGGGCATCGATGCCAATGCGCTGCAGAACCAGTCCGCCACGGCGGTGGCGCAGGTGTTCTCGGCGTCGCAGATGCGGATCAAGCTGATCGCGCGGATCATGGCCGAAGGCGTCCGCGACATGTTCGGGCTGCTGCATGCCACGATCCGCAAGCATGGCCAGCAACGCCAGACGGTGCGGTTGCGCAATGCCTGGGTCCAGGTCGATCCGCGCGACTGGAAGACGCGCGACGACATGACGATCGAGGTCGGCCTCGGCTCCGGCGGCAAGGCCCAGCAATTCGCCCAGACCATGGCGATCGCCAATGTGCAAAAGGAGCTGGTGATGGCCGGAAAGGTCAATCTGGTCGGCGATCGCGAGCTCTACAATACAGCCGCCGAGCTGACGCGGATCATGGGGCACAAGAACCCGGGGCGCTTCTTCAATGACCCGGCCGCGGTGGATCCGCAGAGCGGCAGGCTGCTGCATCCGCCGCCGGCGCCGCCGCAGCCGCCGCCGGATCCGAAGCTGATTGCAGCGCAGGCGCGGGTGCAGACCGAGCAGGCGATCGCCGCGCACAAGGCGCAGCTCGCGCAGCAGCAGGCCCACAACGATCTGATCCACCAGCAGGTGAAGATGCAGGCAGAGATCGAGTTGGCGAAGATCAAGGCGGGATTGGACGCCAAGATTGCGCTGCTCGATGCGCATCTCAAGGCGCTCGGAGAGGCGCAGCAGCGAGAGCAGGCACAGGCGGCTCACGAGATGAAGATCGCGGAAACGGCGCTCGGTCTCGCCGCGGCATCGGCCCGGGCCGGGAGCGGGGGCCACGCACACCACACGACGGAGCGGCGCGATGACTGACGAAAGCATGCTGCAACAAGCCGCCGCGCGCGGCATCCGCGCCAAGGCGCTGCTCGAGGACGACCTGCTCGCAAGCGCGTTCGATGCGCTCGAGGCGAGCTACAGTTCGGCCTGGCGGCAGACGTCGATCGACGACGTCGCTGGCCGCGAGAAGCTGTTTCTGGCCATCAACATCGTCGGCAAGGTGCGCGACCATCTCGGCGCAATCCTCGCCAATGGCAAGCTGGCACAAACGGAGCTGAAGGAGCTCGCGCTGACCGCGGAGCGGCGGAAGCGGTTCGGACTGCTGTAGTCACCCGTGGCACAACCAAAAGATGTGTTGACGTGTTCCTTGTTTGTTCTAGCGTTCCGGAGAGTTGAGGGACCTCTGTGCCGACCGTCTCGTGGAGTTGGTTTGATGATCTCGATCGCGAAGTTCAGCGTGGCAAGTGATGAGGATGCTCGATCTCCGCGGCCACGGAGGACGCAGGAATGGAATGCCGTCCTGATTGGGAGGATGGGGTCGGATGTCTAGAGGTTTGCGCCAGATTCCGATCGTTTCAGGCGCAGGCAAGCATGCTGGAATCTTGTGGCGTTTGATCAGCACCGCTTGCATCTTGAGCCTCGGATGCATGTCCAGCCTCGCTCTTGCGACGGCTTCTGCACAGACCGGGCTGCGCCTTCTGTGGAGCTCAGATCTCCCCGGTATTCCGCAATTCTGTTACGATTCCGAACCTGCAATCATCTATATGGAATATGATGCGCAGCGAAAAACCACCTCGATCTTCAAAGGCTATTTGAACGGCGAGGAGCATCTGCTCGCGACCGTCTCGGGCAATGCCGATGTGAGGTCGTTGTCTTGCTCACAGGATGGGCGGACGGTCGTCGCCTACGATTCATTTCAGCAGATGCTCTTCGTGTTGCGAGACACGAAACTTGCGACGTATCGGCTATTGCGCGACGACAATCAAGGTGAGAACCCAGCGACAATCAGGATGAGAGAGTGCCGGCGGGAGCGGGACGAAGGGAGGGCGTAGCCCGACCGGAGGACCGCTCCCGCCGGCGGCGCGTCCCTTTCAGGCCGTCTGGCGGCCGGGTGTGGTTAGCGCAAGCTGTTGATTCGTCTCGACAAGAGAGGATCGACGGCTTGCCTGGCCTCCACATCACCGACCACCAGATGAGGCTATACATGAGTTACCGATTGACGTTATCGGCCGAGGCCGCGGCGGCCAAAGCCGGGTTTTCGACGGCGAGTGCCTACCGGATCGAGGCCGATCCGCGGCTGCCGTCGCAGAAGCAGGAGCCGCGTGGCCGGCGGCGGCCTGATCCGCTGGCGCCCTATTGGGACGCCGAGATCGAGCCGATCCTGAAGGCCGCACCGGGTATCCGGGCGGTCGGTGTGCTGGAGGAGCTGCGCCGGCGCCATCCCGATCTCAATCCCAACATCCGCCGCACGCTGGAGCGGCGCATCACGGCCTGGCGCGCCTTCAATGGGCCCGAGCAGGACGTCATCTTCCGCCAGGAGCATGAGCCCGGGCGGCTCGGCCTGTCGGACTTCACCGATGCCGGCGTGCTGGGTATCACCATCGCGGGCGTGGCGCTCGACCACCGGCTCTATCACTTCCGGTTGGCGTTCTCCGGCTTCGCGCACGCCCATGTCGTGCTCGGTGGCGAGAGCTTCGTCGCATTGGCCGAAGGCCTGCAGAATGCGCTGTGGGCGCTCGGCGGCGTCCCCAGAGAGCATCGCAGCGACAGCCTGTCGGCAGCGTTCCGCAACCTCACGATCGATGCGCGCGAGGACATCACGCAACGCTACGACGAACTGATGCGGCATTACGGCATGGTGGCGACCCGCAACAATGCCGGCATCGCGCATGAGAACGGTTCGATCGAGAGCCCACATGGCCATCTCAAGAAGACGCTGGAGGACGCGCTGCTTTTGCGGGGGACGCGCGACTTCGCCGACCTCGATGCCTATCGCGCCTTCGTCGACATGGTCGTCGGCCGGCGCAACGCCCATCTCGTCAAGCGGATCGCAATCGAGAAGGAGACGCTGGCGCCACTGCCGAGAGGTCGCAGCAGTGACTTCGAGGAGAAGGTGATCCACGTGACCTCGTCGGGCGGCTTCATCCTGCGCCGCGTGTTCTACACGGTGCCGTCGAAGCTGATCGGTCATCGTCTGCGCGTGCGCATCTACGATGATCGCCTCGAATGCTTCATAGGCACCACGCAGGTCGCGACGCTGCGTCGTGGTCGTCCGGTGTCGGACAAAAAGGGCGGACATGTCGTCGACTATCGGCACGTCATCCACGCCCTGCGGCGCAAGCCGATGGCGCTCGCCAATCTCGTCTATCGCGATCAGCTGTTCCCACGGGCCGCCTATCGACGCGCGTTCGAGACTCTGCAGGAACGATATGACGATCGTCATGCCTGCAAGGTGACGGTCGAGCTTCTCGCCCTCGCTCACGAGCGGGCCTGCGAGGCAGAGCTTGCCGAGATCGTCGCCAGAGATCTCGATGCGGGACGGCTGCCTGACCTTGCCGCGTTGCGCATCCGCTTTCGCCCGGAGCAGGCCGCGATCCCGCACGTCGCCGTCGAGCTCGCACCGCTCGCCGCCTACGACGAACTGGCGTCCATCGGCTTCGTGCCGGCAACCTCGAATACGGGAGATGCAGCATGACCAGCACGACCACATCCATCGATGCCGCGCGTGTCGAACTCCTTCTCACAGAGTTGCGCTTGCCGAGCGTCAAGGCGATCTGGCCAAAGCTCGCCGCGCAATCTGACAAGGAAGGCTGGCCCGCGGCGCGCTTCCTCGCCACGCTCGCCGAACACGAGGTGGCCGATCGTGGCCGTCGCCGCATCGAGCGGCACATGACGGAGGCACGCCTGCCTGCGGGCAAGACGCTCGCGACATTCGACTTCGAGAGCGTGCCGACGCTGTCCAAGGCGCAGGTGATGGCACTCGCCGCAGGTGACGTCTGGCTCGAGACCGGGGCCAATCTGTTGCTGTTCGGTCCGCCCGGCGGCGGCAAGAGCCATCTCAGCGCGGCGATCGGGCTTGCCCTCGTCGAGAACGGCTGGCGCGTCCTGTTCACGCGCACGACGGACCTCGTGCAGCAGCTGCAGGTGGCGCGGCGTGAACTGGCTCTGGAATCCGCGATCGCCAAGCTTGATCGCTATGACCTGCTGATCCTCGACGACATCACCTACGTCTCCAAGGATCAGGCCGAGACCAGCGTGCTGTTCGAGCTGATAGCCACCCGCTACGAGCGGCGCTCGCTCCTGATCACCGCCAACCAGCCGTTCGGCGAGTGGGGCCGCATCTTCCCCGATCAGGCCATGACGCTCGCCGCCGTCGACCGCCTCGTCCACCACGCCACGATCATCGAGATGAACGTCGAGAGCTACCGCCGCAAGGCCGCCCTCGGCCGCAAGCGCGGCGCCAGCCGGCCACCAGTCCATGCTACGCCGAAGGAGGTTCAAAGCTCCGCTGATTGACGCTGCCGCACCGCTGATTGTCGCCCAGCGTCAATCAGCACTTGCCAAGCCGGACGTCCGCGACAATGATCCCAGGATCCCGGCCCCAATCTTCTCATCCAGATTGACGCCCAGTTCTCATCCTGATCGTCGCGCTACAGGCTATCACGCTTTCATTCGTTCACGAGGGTGGGGCGGTACTCGTTCTTGTCTCCGGATGGGCGAAATATCACGCTTCCGGAGAAGCCAATCCTGGTCAGCGGCCCGGATCTCCTGGCGGATATCGCCGTGTTTCCGCACGAGCGGCACAACGTCTTTTTCATGGAGCGGCATGTTTATGTCGACGATGCGAGCGTCATCCAGAGATTTGTCCCAGCCGATGACGGGTGGACCAAGGAAGGGCATGAGACCAAGTTGCCCAAGGATTTCAGTTCGACAGAGATCGTGCGCTGTGGTGACCGCGAAGTCGCGTCTCTGGTCGGTGTCGAGACGTCGCGCTACATGGCGTTGGGGGACGGTTCGGGCGCGCAGGACTGGTTGGCTCATATCGGTGTCCGAAAGTTGTTTCGAAGATATAACGTGCCGTTCCTGATCAACGGTGATTACGGCATCTGCGCATTTCCGCTGCTGGATCATCGGCGCTGGAGCACGACGCTCGGAATAGCGCGCATCGACCGCACCGGGGTGCGAACGTTCTCGTTACCCTATCCTGAATTCGTCGTTTCCAACGATAACCTCTCCTTCAGCAAAGACGGCTGCTACCTGCTGCTCCAGGGAACGTGGTCGGGGGGCGAGGTGTCGGGAAACACACATCTTCTGGCCGTCCAGGCGCCGGAATGCAGCTGATGAGAAGCGACAATGCCGCGATATAATTACCCAGGGTATGGACCAAGAGGCGACGATTGGTTGACCAAGCGTCCAGGTACTGTAGGAGGGTATCATGGGGGATCCGATAATCCTGCCGCCGCGGGTACACCCGTGTATTCCGAATATACCGGCAAGATATTCAGAAGCGGCACGATCGCCGGCTACGGTCGTTCGGTCATCGTTCGGTCGGTAGCGCCCGACGGGACGACGTTCTACGCCCTATATGGCCATTTGGGTCCAGGAGACTTGCCGATCCCAGGTACCGATGTCGTTGCAGGGAAGCCGATCCTCGGCGCTGTCATCGGAAGCAAGGAGTATGTGCAGTCGATGAGCGGGCTCTCCACCGGCCCTCACCTTCACCGAGAGATCATTTCCGGAAACGTTCGGCTCAAGGAGACTGGTGGTCTTGGACTCTATTCAAGCCAGATCAAACACAGAGCCGATCCGGATACGTTTGACATCAACCATCCGTCGTTTCCCTACGAACGGCCGGACCGGTCGTCGGCGCGGTCGGAGCCAAGCAACGATCCTCGTCAATCGCTGCCGGCGACCGGCCAGATGATCATCTCGCCATCTGGAGTTCCGCCGGCGCTCTCATTGCGGCCAGGTATGCCAATTCCTGGCGCAGAAGGATCCACGTCAGTCGGCGGCCCAGGTGGGCCGCAGCCGGTCGTACCACCATCTTTGCCGCCACTCGTAGCTGTGAGAGATCCGCGAAGAAGTGATGCGATGGAGCCGTTTGATCTCGGCATTCAGGTGGCGCCTTCATTATGGGATAGCTCAGACAATTCGCCGGCTTCTCCGCAAGCCGCAAGCCTGCGAATCCTGCCTGCCTCGCTTTCCGGAGCAGAGAGCATGAGTCTGCTGGGGATGCTCGGAATCTTCTCAAGACCCGGCGATCTGGTCGAGCGAGAACCGAAGCAGATATCTGATGAAGCGTATCCGGTAAGGCGGCTGATAAGCCGCGTTGCTCAGTACTGAAGCAAGAAATTGCCGCTAAGGGCCCCAAGTCAGAAAAGTCAGTATCGATGGCTGATGCGCGCCGGTTGCAGGATCGACGGAGATCCGGCGAGCCTCCGGCGCCCTCGGGAATGCCGCTCGTCCCTCGGTCTTGGCTCGCTCCTGCTATCCGTGAAGCGCGAAGCTCGCGCCTCGAAACAAGACGACTGGTCGCGAAGGGGCATGAATGCGCAAGCCGCGCATGACGAGGTGGATCGCTCCGAGACGGCGTCCAGTCGTAGTTTCGCTGTCACGACAGAATTCGTTAGCACTCCGAGGAGCGACCGTGCGATGACAAAAAGGGCGACGACGAGAAGTGCGGGAAGCTGGAGAGTTATTCGCAGCGCGCTCTCATGGGCCGCCCTGGTCTGTCTGCTTCTGGGCTCCGATGGTCTCGCAGCCAACCAGAAGCAGCCGGATCCCGAGGCCTATCATCGCGCGGTCGACTATTGTCGTGGCGACGTGCCGCAACCCACGGCGATCAGCCCTGACCGGATGATCGTCTGCTTCAGCGAGCAGACCGGCGTCGATGTCGACGTGTCCTTGGTCAGCCAGATCGCCCAGAACGGCCTCTTCGTCGTGCGCGGCAATGGTGGCAAGGCCGAGACGGCGATGCGTGTCTCCGACCTTTTGCGCAGCCGCGACGTCACCGTCGTAGTGTTCGACGTCTGCATTCACCATTGTTCATCGTATTACATCGTAGCGTCGGCGAGAACCTACGTCGTGAAGAATACGATCGTGCTCTGGCAGCATAGCTTGGAAGATTGCCAGGTCACGTTCCGCGCGCTGCGCGATTCCAGCGTCCCAAAGCTTTGGCGGGCGGAGTGTCCGAAAGGTGATTCATGGCGTCTCACCTTTGCGAGCGATTATCCGGAGTTCGGGCGCTTTTATCAGGACAGGGTCGTCGATCGAGATCATTTCCAGCCGCTGCCCGACAGCGAGTATGTCCGAAAGCGCTTGAAGCGGCTCTACGATCAGACAGGGCGATTTCCAGGCATTGGATGGATGCTGAGTCCGACATCGCTCAAGCGCCTGTTCACGGCCGAGATCATCTACGAGGCCTACCCGCAGTCGCAGGAAGAAGCGACCGCGTTGGCCAACCGCTACGGCGCGCGTGACGTGATCTATGATCCATGATCGGCAAGCGCGTCATTAACGCTCGAGCATTTTCAGGAGTGACCACATGAGAGATAGCGCACCATTGCATTCTGTACCCAATCCCGATTTTGCTGGCGAGCTTCGAGGATATCGCCAGCAGTGGACCGTCCCAAATGTCGAAGATCTCGCTCGAAACCGGGCGCCCCTCTATCTCCCAGGTGACGACCCGGCCCGCGACAATCCCGAAAATTCGCCGTGGATGCCGAACTATCGGAATCAGATGCCGCTGTTGCCAGCTCCGCAGTCGTCGCTGCCGGGAGCAGTCTCCGATCGACGGGCCGGGCCTGCTTCGTCATCGGCCCTGCTACCGGCCGTTGCTGCGCTTGGTCATTCGTCGGTGGCAAACGGCGCAGTCGGACGCGGGCAGGATGCACTGGCCTCGCGACCTGCGGGCCCAGCCGTTCTGTTCGGTCTCGGCTCTCTGCCGCAGGCGCCGGGGCCCGGAGACCAGACCGGGCGCGGCGGTCTGTTCGATCTGCTGGCCAGGCTCATGGCTTCCGCCCCTGGCGGTCAGGTCTTCCCAAGGTGAAGTTGGGGGCTATGTCGGATGTGACGTGCCCCCGCCAAATTAGGCCAGTTTGAACTGGAATTTTCCACTTATGATCCCACCCGGGACAGAGGAGAGTTCCATGAAGGCATCGAAGTTTTCGGAGGCTCAGATCGCATTTGTTCTGAAGCAGGCTGAGGACGGTACGGCGGTTGCGGAGGTTTGCCGCAAGGCCGGGATCAGCCAGGCGACGTATTTCAATTGGAAGAAGAAGTATGCCGGTCTGATGCCATCGGAGATGAAGCGGCTGCGCCAACTCGAGGAGGAGAACGCCAAGCTCAAGCGGATCGTTGCGGACTTGTCGCTCGACAAGGCCATGCTGCAGGATGTGCTCTCAAAAAAGCTCTGAAGCCTGGCCGCAAGCGGGAGCTTGTCGACAAGGTGCGGAGCGACTGGAAGGTCTCGATCAGGCGGGCCTGTTCGACGCTTCGGATCGATCGCGCACTGTACGTCTACAAGTCGAAGCGCGGCGACCAGGCCGCCCTTAAAAATCGGATCAAGGACGTCTGCCAGACGCGGGTGAGATACGGATATCGCCGGGTCCATGTCCTGCTGCAACGTGACGGTTGGGCCGTCAACGTTAAGCGCGTCTATCGTCTCTACAGGGAATTAGGCCTGCAATTGCGCAATAAAACGCCGAGACGTCGCGTCAAGGCCAAGCTGCGCGAGGATCGTACCGACGCATCTCAGATCAATGAGACTTGGGCGATGGATTTCGTTCACGATCAGCTCGCTACCGGCCGCAAGATCCGGGTTCTTACGATCGTCGATACCTTCAGTCGCTTCTCACCAGCCGTCGATCCGCGCTTCAGCTATCGAGGCGAGGATGTCGTGCTGACTTTGGAACGCGTCTGCAAGGCCGTCGGCTACCCCAAGACTATTCGCGTCGATCAGGGGTCGGAGTTCATCTCCCGCGATCTCGACATCTGGGCTTACCAGAAGAATGTCATTCTCGACTTCTCCAGGCCAGGCAAGCCGACCGACAACAGCTTCATCGAATCCTTCAATGGCAAGTTCCGAAACGAGTGCCTGAACACGCACTGGTTCCTGAGCCTTGACGATGCCCGGCAGAAAATGGAGGATTGGCGTAGAGACTACAATGAGGTCCGGCCACATAGCGCGATCGGCAACAAGGCGCCGATTTCGCTGTTGAATGGCTCATCGGCGCCCCCGCCGGCATGAGCCTAACCCCGGAAAATTCCAGCCCTCAGTTGGCCTAGTTTCGGGGAGCACTTCATAACCCCGGAAAATTCCAGCCTCAGTTGGCCTAGTTTCGGGGAGCACTTCATCCAACCGCCCGAACGAACTCAGACCTGGATAAAACTTGGGGGCAAGGTCAATATGAACTCGTCGCGAAGCGCACCGCTGTTCCCTGGGCTGTCATTGCGGTGATCCATGAGCGCGAATCGTCCCAGAGTTGGTCCGCCTCGTTGGCGCAGGGGGATCGATGGGACCGGGTCTCGGTCCACGTTCCCGCTGGCCGGGGACCGTTCGCCTCCTGGGAGGAGGCGGCGGTCGATGCGCTGGTCAATTGCCCGCCGTATGCGGCGCGCTGGCGCGACTGGACGATCGGCGGCGCCTTGACGCTCCTCGAACAATATAATGGCCTGGGCTATGCGCGTCGCGGTGTGCCGTCGCCCTATATTTGGGCTGGCACGGATCAGTATCGGTCCGGGAAATACGTTCGGGATGGGATCTACGATCCCCTGGCGGTCGACCGGCAGCCGGGGTGTGCCGGCCTGCTCAAGGCCATGATGGCGATCGATCCGAGCATCAGCTTCGTGAGCGACGGGGAGGAGAAGTTGGAGCCTCGGCCGCCAACAGGCCCTCCGACGTCATCGCCGGCATCGATCAGTCATCCGCAAAAGGGTTCCATCGGAGCCCTTTTTGCTGCGCTGGTGAAGCGCATTTTCAGTCGCCGGCAAGGTGGCGTCGGCGGCTGAATTCTGACGTTCCCTGCGGCATGGAGGTCGCAGGGAACGAGGTGAACGACAACAACCGCATTGCGCTTGCGCGCCTTGGTCGAGGCGCGGCGCTTCTCTTCTTCGAAAGGGCTTGGTCATGTGGGCAAGAATCAAGGCCGCGTGTCGTCATTCGTTGACGATCGCCTGGGGCTACGTGCTGGCGTTCATCGGGGGGCTGCTGTCGATCATCGACACGATCAGCGACGCTCTGGGGGATCCTGGGCTGAAGGACCAGATCAGTGCCGCGTTCGGCGATACGCGGACCGTCGGCCGGATTCTCTTGCTGATCTCGCTGGTCACGATCATCGCGCGACTGCGCTCGCTCAGGAGGGCTTCGTGACATGTGGATGAGCCTTCTCGGCTTTCTCGGTGGGCCCGTGATCAAGGGGCTGATCGACGCCTATCAGGCGAAGCTCAAGGCCGGCAACACCGACGCCAAGATTGCGGCCGATCTCGCCGCAACGGAGATCGCGGCGCAGGTCTCCGAGACTGACGCTCTGCTACGGCTTCGTGCGGCTGAGATCGGCTGCTGGTACGAGCCCGACAAGCTGATCGGCTACTGCGTCTCGATCTATTTCGCCAAGCTGTTGGTGTGGGACAAGGTGCTTGGGCTCGGCTCCACCGATCCGTTGGCCGGGTTTGCATCGACAACCGCAAACCTCGTCATCTCCTTCTACTTTGCCAAGCGCGGCTTCGAAAACGTGGCGAGAATCATCAGGCGGTGACCATGACGCATGACGAGATCAGGGCTGTGGTTGCGGAGACGCTGATGAAGCAAAGCCAGCTTCAGCGTGACGAGATCGACGCTGTCGTGATGAGGGCGATCGCGACCATTCTCACCTCTTTCGGCATCGAGGAGGAGGATCGGAAGGAGTTGAGAGCGGACTTTCAGCACTTGCGCCGCTGGCGCAAGAGCGTGGAACAGGCCCAAAGCTATACGTTCAAGGCCGTCATCACGGTGATCGCGACCGGTCTGCTTGGCGCGATCTGGCTCGGCATCAAAGTGGTCCTCGGAAGGTGATGCCGTGCCGGCAAACAATCTGCGGCTGACATGCCGCTTCGTTATCCGGGAGGTCGACGCGGGCGAGCCCGATGTCCTCGATACGCTGAACGATCTCCATGTGCGAACCTTCCTCGATTGCGCGCCTCTCCCCGATTTCGAGATCGGACAGTGGTGGGTTTCGAGCGAGCGTGGACGACCCGTCGCGTTTGCCGGCATGATCCCTTCATCGCTCGGCCGGGGCATCGGCTATCTCTCCAGGGTCGGTGTCATTCGAGAGTGCTGCGGACATGGTCTCCAGCGGCGATTGATGCGTACGATCGAGCAACGCGCGCGACGATCCGGCGTGTCTTGCATCGTTTCGGACACGACCGGCAACATCATCTCCGCCAACAATTTCATCCGCTGCGGGTATGCGTTGTTCCAGCCCGAGCAGCCCTGGGCCTGGCGGAACTCGCTTTACTGGCGCAAGGTGATCGGGTCCTGATGCTTCTCCAACGGTGCGCGCATGCGGCGCTGCGCTGCAGCAGAGGAGGGAGAGAGAGGGGGCGGGGGCGACTTTCTTTGCGCCAGTGATTGGGCTAACCATGGTCTTCCAGTCGTTGTGGGCTCGTCGCCGAACAACGCCGCACAGATCGCGTGAGACGATCGACGCAAGCGGGGAGGATTGGAATGCCGGCTCAGGTCGCCCTGCCAGATCGTGCGCCGCGGCCGACTGACGCGCCGGCCGCCTTGGCGGGTCTGTTGGTGATTGACTTCACCCGTGTCGTTGCCGGGCCGGCGTGTACGCAAACCCTGGGCGACTTCGGGGCCGAGGTCATCAAGATCGAGCAACCGGTCACCGGCGACGATACCCGCGCCTATGAGCATGCGGAGCTCGGCGGTGAAAGCGCAGCGTTCCTCAGTCTCAATCGTAACAAGCGGGGCGTCGTGCTGGATCTCACGGTCCCGCAAGGCCAGGAGGTCGCCCGTGCGCTGATCGCCAAGGCCGACGTCGTGGTTGAGAACTTCTCTTCTTCGGTCATGAAGAAGTTCGGCCTGGACTATCCGGCTGTCTCCGGCACCAATCCAGGTCTGATCTATTGCTCGATCTCTGCCTATGGACGCCGCGGTCCTCTTGCTTGGCGATCGGGCTTCGATCCGATCACTCAGGCCGAGAGCGGCTTCATGTCGCTGAACGGTTTTGCCGATGGTCCTCCGGTGCGGACCGGCCCCCCGATCATCGATCTGGCGACCGGCATGTCGGCCTGCAATGCCATTCTGTTGGCGCTCGCCGCCAGGCAGCGGCTCGGTCGCGGTCAGCACGTCGAGGTGGCTCTGTTCGACGTTGCCCTCGCCATGACCGGTTTCTTCGGGATGGCCTATCTGATGAACGGTGTGAACCCGAGCCGTACCGGAAACTCGCCGAACGACTCTCCAACAGTTGGCGTCTTCGAGGCATCAGATGGTCCGCTCTACGTGGCCTGCGCCAATGATCGGCTCTACCGGCGGCTGGTGACGGAGGTTCTTGGTCGTCCGGATCTCCTGAGCGATCCGCGTTTTGCCACGCGACGGGCGAGATGGATCAACCGCACTCAACTGCGCGGCATTATCGCTGACATTATGGCGACAACAGAGATGGACGTCTGGATCTCGCGGATGAACCAAGCCGGAGTTCCGGTCGGTCGCGTCCGCACCGTCGAGCAAGCCCTTCATGCTCCCGAGGTGCGGGAGCGTGACCGCGTCTGTCACATTCCCCACCCGACGGCCAGCTCGATCCCGAATATCGAGCCGCCCATTTCGATGCAACTGACGCCCACCGTCGAACCCCGCGCGGCCCCCCGGCTCGGCGAGCACACCGCCGCGGTCTTACGCGACACTCTGGGGCATTCGGAGCAGGATATCGAGCGTCTGCGGCAAGCTGGCGCCTTCGGCCCGATCCCTCCCATTCCACAAGCCTAACGCGCGCTCTGATGGTTCAATCGCGGTGATGGCCTGTCGAGTTGGCCGAGGCCGGTCAGATCGATCAGCTGGCCTTGGCCATCTCCTCGTCTTCCGGCGAGTTGAGGTACATGCCCGACATGGTATCGACCCAGCACAGATGATCGTGAACCTTCTTGACGCCCGCGACGTTCTCAGTGGCCACGATTGCCGCCTGCCGCGAGCGTTCCTCGGTGATGACACCACTCAGATGAACGATGCCGTCCTTGACGATGACCGACAGGCCGAACGGGCACCAATCGTTCTTTTCGAGGTTGTCGATGACGCGGTTGCGGATGTGATCGTCATCCGCCGTCGGGTCCGGGACCTGGCGCCCAAGCGTTGCGACGGCCTGCAGCAGATTTGCCCGTGACACGATGCCGACCACCTGGTCGCCCTTGACCACGGGGAGCCGTTTCACATGGTTCTTTTCCATGATCTCCACGATTTCGGCCAATGCGGCGTCTTCCGTAATGGTCAAAGGTGACTTGGTCATCACCTCCGACACCTTGCGTCCATGTTCGTGGACGAAATCGGCGGCCGATTTTCCGGGTCCGAGAATGAAGCGCAACCAGCGCCCGCGTTTCCGTCCGGTGCCGATTTCCGTTCGGCGGATGAAGTCGCCTTCAGAGACGACACCGACGAGCTTGCCGCCGGCATCGACCACCGGCAGGCCGCTGACATGGCGCTGAAGCATGATGTTGGCGGCATCAACGATTGGGGTGTCAGGCGTGACGGTGATGACCGGACGGGTCATGATCTGATGGGCGCGCATGGCGGACTCCGATGTCAAAAGCTGATGGAGGGTAGTCCGCTGTCAGATCCCTGAGTTGACCCAGGTCAAAGGCGGAGGTCGCGAATTCATTGATGCAGCTCAAGGCCTCAACCTGGACCTGGGCTATGAAGATCCACTGATCCAGCGAGAGGAGACGGCCGATGTCTGAACTCCCCGGCGTGAATGCTATGGCCGACGAAACGGCCCAATTGTCCGAACGCGTCGCGCTGTCCAATAAGCATGCTCTCGAGCTGCTCATCGGCTCTCAGCAGATCATGTTGGAAGAGATTCTCTTCGCCAGCAATGAGGCGCTGGATCGCGCGCGGACAGAAACGCACCTGTTCGCTGAATTCGTATCGAAACTCGCCGGCGTGCATTCCGTCAAGGGAATCCAGACGATGGTGCAGGAATGTGGCCGGCATCAGGTCGATTTTGTCAGGAGGGACTGCGACCGGCTCTTCAAGCACGGGCAGCGCCTGATTGATGCCAGTGTGAATCTCGTGGGGCAACGGTGGCGAAGAAATTGAAGACTGCGGGTGCGTCGCGTCCTGATCTGCGGCGACGAGAAGGAAACACCGATGGCGATCTGGCCGCTGCCGTGACCGCCACAGCGCCGTCAGAATCGGCAGCGGCGCTTGCTGTAAAGGGCGGAAAACCACCGCTCAAACAAGAGGACGAGGATTCCGACGCGTTTCGCCGCGAGGATCATGAGCTGGACAAGGCGTTCAGCGCCGTTCTGGCGCGGGTGACCGCCGGAATCTCTCCCGCCGCCCTGTCGATGGCCTACCTGGATTGGGCATGCCATCTGGCCGCCGCGCCGCAGCGCCAGATGGAGAATGTTCACAATGCTTGGCAAATGGCGAGGCAGCTCGCCGAGCGGTCGCTGCATTTTGCCGACCCCAACCGCTCTCCTTGGGACCTGATCAAGCCTCAGCCCAACGATCATCGCTTTTCCAAGCCGCAATGGGCGATGCAGCCGTTCAACCTGCTGGCCCAGAGCTTCCTGCTGGGAGAGGATTGGTGGCATAAAGCGACGACCGGCATTCGCGGCGTGGATCCTGCCAACGAAGCCGTCGTTGATTTCTCGCTGCGTCAGCTGCTGGACATGTTCGCACCCTCGAACTTCGCGGCGACCAATCCCGAGGTCCTCGAGAAGACATTCCAGAGCGGCGGAGAAAACCTGGTGTTCGGCTGGCAGAATTGGCTCGCCGATCTCATGCAGGTGCTACACCCGGGGCGACCACCCGGCAATGCCGAGTTCGTCGTCGGCAGGACCGTCGCGACCCGGCCGGGCAAGGTGGTGCTTCGCAATCGCTTGATGGAGCTGATCCAGTACGCGCCGACCACCGAGAAGGTCCGGCCGGAGCCGGTCCTGGTCGTGCCAGCCTGGATCATGAAATATTATATCCTGGATCTGTCAGCGCAAAATTCGCTGGTCAGATATCTGACGGACCAGGGCTTCACCGTATTCATGATCTCCTGGCGAAATCCGGGGGCAGCGGACCGCGACCTTGCCTTCGACGATTACCGATCCCTGGGCGTGATGTCCGCCCTGGACACGATCGGAAGGATCGTGCCGAATACGCAGGTTCATGCCACAGGCTATTGTCTTGGCGGAACGCTGCTCTCGATCACGGCAGCGGCCATGGCCCGGGATGGCGATGATCGTCTGAAGACGATCACATTGTTTGCGGCCCAGACCGACTTTACCGAAGCGGGAGAGTTGACGCTCTTCATCAATGAAAGCCAGGTCGCGTTCCTCGAAGACATGATGTGGGAGCGTGGGTATCTCGACACGACCCAGATGGCGGGGGCCTTTCAGCTGTTGCGGTCCAACGATCTGATCTGGTCGCGGGTCTCGCGCGATTACCTGCTCGGTGAGCGGGCCAGTCCGAGCGACCTGATGGCGTGGAACGCCGATGCGACGCGGCTGCCCTATCGGATGCACTCCGAATATTTGCGCAGGCTGTTCCTGAATAACGATCTCGCAGAGGGGCGCTATCGGGTCGATGGAAAGCCGGTCTCGTTGTCGGACATCCATAAGCCGATGTTCGTTGTCGGAACCTTGCGTGACCACGTGGCGCCATGGAAGTCGACATACAAGATCCACTACGAGGTCGATGCCGACGTGACTTTTGTGCTTGCAAGCGGCGGGCACAATGCCGGGATCGTGGCGCCGCCGGATGAGCAGGGGCACTCGCATCAAGTGCGAACCAAGGCTGCCGATGCCCCTTATCTCGGACCGGACGAGTGGCTGAGCATTGCTCCGCGGGTCGAAGGATCGTGGTGGCCAACCTGGATCGAATGGCTGAAGCAACAGTCAGGGACACTGCGCGAGCCGCCGCAGTTCGGCATTGAAGGCTCGAGCGATCTTCCCGACGCACCGGGTGATTACGTGCATACCTGAGAAGAGAGGCGTCTGTGGTCGGCTCAAAAGCCGCCAGCCGAGCGTGGCACGGCTGACAGGCGACATAGTTCTCGCAAGATCATGCCTCTCATGACAATTGGATTGGCATGCGCTGTCGGCAATCACGGCCATCGCATCGAAGATTCAGTTTGAACTCGGAATGTAGGGCTGCAGCATCGACAGCGCTCGCTCGAGTGTCGTCTCCAGCGTGCCTGACGCATCCACCTGCAGCCATTCCAGGGTACCCAGATCATAGCTTTCCTGCTCTCGGGCGACGCTGGCCGTCGCGTCGGACGCATCGCCGACCCGCGCGCGAATCCGCTCCAGTCGGATAGGGAGGTCTGCGACAAGGAAGAGCCCGACGAAAGGCACGTTTGATCGCTGTGCAAGAGTCTCGATTTCCTGGCGTTCATGCAAGCGTGCAAACACGGCGTCGACGATCACGGTGAGGCCCTGTGCGAGCATCTGATGGGCCTGCCGTGCCAGCTCTTGATAGACGCGTGAGCTGGCATCAGGCGTGTAGGCGTCTCCGGGGAGCCGATCTGTCTCCTCGACACCGAACAGCCGTTTGCGCAGCAGGTCGCTGCGGAGGACGATTGCACCCGGTGGAGGGGGCAGGCGAGGGGCGAGCGCCCGCGCCAGCGCGGATTTCCCGGTGCCGGAAAGTCCGCCGACGGCGATCATCATTGCTGGCGCCGGCTGTATCAGCCGGCTGGCCAGCTTGAAGTAGCTTTTCGCGGTCTCCAACGTGTTCGATCGATCATGGTCGGTGTTATCAGCATCGTCACGATCGAGTTTTGCCAGAAAGACTTGGGCGCGGATCGCTGCCCGGATGCTCATGAAGAGCGGCAACGCGGCCAAGCCCCCGGCCCGCTCGCGCGCCGCGGTCGATAAATAGTGGTTCAGGAGCTGATTGGCCGCGACCGGTTGAGCGAAGTGCAGCAGGTCCATCAGCGGGAAAGCGAGATCGTAGAGCACGTCGATCGTCGCGATCCGATCGTCGAATTCGATGGCGTCGAACAGCACCGGCTTGCCGTCGATCAGGACGATGTTGGCCAGATGAAGATCGCCGTGGCAGCGTCGAACGTGACCGGTCGCTGCTCGCTGCTCGAGCAATGGCCGCAGACGCGAGAAGGCCGATTGGCAACGGGTTCTGAGTTCCTCGACGTCAAGCTCATCAAATCGCTTGCTGGCTCGAAAGCTGGTGATGAACGCGTCGATCCAATGCGGGAGCTGCTCCACCCATCCGCTCGATGTGACCTGGGGCGCGACGGCGTGGGATTTGCCGATCGTCATGGCCAGGAGTCGGGCGAGATCGTGATCCAGATGACGTCGGGCGGCAAGATGATCAAGCGTCTGGCTGTCATCGAAGCGACGCATCTCCACGGCATACTCGATCGGTGTGCCGGATCCATCGAGTTCGAGCGATCCATCCGGCGCCGTGGTGATGGCGACCACGCGCAGGTAGATGTCCGGCGCAAACGGCCGATTGATCTCCAGCTCCTTCACACAAGCCGCCTTGCGTTGTGCAAGAGTCGAATAGTCGAGAAACGGCAGCCGGATCGCGCGCTTGATCTTCAGGGCGCGCTGCCCGAACAGAAAGACGGACGCGGCATGCGTATCGATGCGGCGGACCTCTGGATGTCGCCGTGGATCGCCCAGGAATGTGAGCACGTGGTCCTGATCGGATGATGAGGTCATGGGCCGTTACCGATGGAGTTCGATTCAAAAGTCCGGGACGAGGACGGCCGCGCCCACGATGTCGCCCTGCCTCAAGCGGGCGAGAACAGTGTTTGCTTCGGACAAGGAGTAGGCCGTCGTATGCGTGCGGATGTCAGCCTCCTTGGCCACCCGCAGAAAATCGACACCATCCTGCCGCGTCAGATTGGCGACGGACATCACCAAGCGTTCTCCCCACAGAAGCGAATAAGGAAAGCTCGGAATGTCGCTCATATGAATGCCGGCGCAGACAACCCGGCCGCCTTTGCGGACAGCCCGCAAAGCGGCCGGAACAAGCTCGCCGGCAGGGGCGTAGATGATGGCCGCGTCCAGATCGACGTCTGGACGCTGGTCCGCACCTGCAGCCCATACTGCGCCAAGTTGGCGGGCCAGATCTTGTGCGGGCCGGTCATGTTCGCGGGTGAAGGCATAGATCTGGCGGCCCTGCCAGCGGGCGACCTGGGCAATGATGTGACCCGCAGCGCCAAACCCGTAAATTCCAAGCCGTTCTGCGTCACCTGCCATGACCAGTGACCGCCAGCCGATGAGACCGGCGCAGAGCAGCGGCGCGGTCGCGACGTCATCGCTCAGTCCATCGAGCGGAAAGGCATAATTTGCGTCGGCGATGGCGTGGGTCGCATAGCCGCCATTGCGCGTATAGCCGGTGAAAGCAGGCTCGTCGCAGAGGTTTTCCATTCCGCGGCTGCAGAACGGGCAGCGGCCGCAAGTATGCCCCAGCCACGGAATTCCGACCCGCTCGCCCAACCGGTGGGTTGTCACCCCACGACCGATTCGGTCAACGCGACCAACTATCTCGTGGCCGGGAATGATCGGATAAGGAATGCTGGGGAGCTCGCCATCGCAGAGATGCAGGTCGGTTCGGCAGACTCCGCAGGCGCTGATACGGACGCGAATTTCTCCGAGACCCGGCTCGGGATCCGACAGACATTCATGCCGGAGAGGGGCTCCAGGCGATTGCAGCACCATCGCGTGCACCTTGCGCCTCCTGGACCAATTGCCTTCAACCCATAAGCCAAGACAACTCGCCACGGCTTGATGTCCGTCAAGGTTCTAAGCGGCTTGGGTAGCTTATCAAGTCGCCGTCGAGCATGGGGCTTGAGCAGCGTCACGCTCATTCCCCGTCTGGGATCATAAGTCACGCTAGACCGGCGGCGGATTGAAACTAAGATGCCGATTGGTGAGACGGACCTGGCTACGAACGGCTCTCGTCGCCTCCTTATTGGATATCGAAATGTCGACCTATCGCCTGCGGAACCTGCTGTTGCCACGCTCCATCGCTCTGGTGGGCGGAAGCCCGCGGCCGAACTCTGTCGGAAGGGCTATTCTCGACAACATCATCAAGGCAGGGTTCGAGGGCAAGCTCGGTCTGGTCAATTCCCGATACCGTGACATCGCCGGGATCGGGTCCGTCGGCAGTCTTGGCGAGCTGCCATTCGTTCCTGAACTTGTGGTGATCACAACGCCGCCCCCGTCGATTCCCGACCTGATCGACGGTGCCGGCGCACTGGGAGCGGCTGGCGCGCTGATCATCACGTCGGGGCTTGGTCATGGTCCGGGCTCGCTCGCCGACCAGGCCGAAAAGGCCGCACAGCGCTACGGCATGCGCCTGATCGGACCGAACTGCCTCGGCATCATGATGCCCGCAATCAAGCTCAACGCCAGCTTCTCGGCGCATATGCCGGTGGCGGGCAGCTTGGCCCTGATTTCCCAATCCGGCGCGATTGCCGCAGGAATGGTGGATTGGGCTGCGCAGCGCGGCGTCGGATTTTCGGGAATTGTCTCGATCGGCGACCAGTTGGACGTCGATCTCGCCGATCTTCTCGATCATTTCGCGCTTGACGGTGGAACCCGCGCGATCCTGCTCTACATCGAAGCTGTCAAGGATGCTCGGAAGTTCATGTCGGCGGCGCGCGGGGCGGCCCGGGTCAAGCCGGTTGTCGTCGTGAAGTCCGGCCGTGGTGCGGTTGGCGCGAGAGCTGCCGCAACGCATACGGGAGCGCTGGCGGGGGCCGATGCGGTCTATGACGCGGCGTTTCGCCGCGCCGGCGTGTTGCGTGTGTCGGATCTCCGTGAACTGTTCGACTGCGCGGAAACGTTGGGGCGGGTCGAGCCGCCGACGGGTAAAAGGCTCGCAATTCTCACTAATGGTGGCGGAATTGGTGTGCTCGCGGTGGATCGGCTGGTCGAGCTCGGAGGAGTTCCAGCAACCCTGTCGCCAGCGGTTCGTGACAGGCTGCAGGCCGTCCTTCCGCCAACCTGGTCTGCGTCGAATCCGGTCGACATTGTCGGAGATGCAGACGCGGCCCGTTATACGACCTCGCTTGAGGCGCTGCTCGCGGACCAGGCCAATGACGCGGTCCTTGTGATGAACGTTCAGACGGCGATTGCGTCAGCAAGCGACATTGCAATTGCCGTCACGGAATTCGTCAATGCCTACCGTAAGCAGCACAGGCGTTGGGCCAAACCGGTCCTTGCCGCCTGGGTCGGCGCGGAGCAGCAAGTCATCGAGACCTTGAGCGGTGCAGGAATTCCGAACTATCCCACGGAGGACGACGCCGTTCGGGGCTTCATGCACCTTGTGCGCCATCGGGAGGTGGTCGAGTCGCTGGCCGCAGTGCCCCCGGCGATGCCGAGCTCTTTTTCGCCCAATGTCGAGGCCGCCCGCAACATTGTCGAGACAGCCCTCGTCGATGGGCGGACCTGGCTTGATCCCGTGGAAATCAGCCGACTTCTGGAAGCCTATGACATCGCGATGGTGCCGACCTATGCGGCGTCGACGGTTGACGAAGCGGTCGCCTATGCCAACCAGCTATTTGCGCAGGGCGCGACTGTCGTGCTCAAGATTCTGTCGCGCGACATCGTCCACAAATCTGATGTCGGAGGTGTCGTCCTCAATCTGACCACCGCGGAGGCGGTCCGTAACGCGGCACATGAGATCATGGTCCGTGCGAAGGCCGTTCGCCCAGATGCACGCATTTCCGGAGTGATCGTACAAGCCATGGTCGTGCGTGCCAAGGCGCGGGAGCTGATCATGGGCATCGCCGACGATCCGACCTTCGGGACCGTGATCGTGTTTGGCCGGGGCGGCACTGCAGTCGAGATCATCAACGACAAGGCGCTCGGTCTTCCTCCGCTGGATCTCCATCTTGCCCGCAACTTGATCGAGCGCACGCGCGTCTCGCGATTGCTGCGCGCTTATCGCGATGTTCCGGCTGTCAAGCCGGACGCCGTCGCGCTGGTCCTCGTCAAGCTGGCGCAGCTCGCGGCGGATGTTCCCGAGATTCGCGAACTTGATATCAACCCGTTGTTGGCAGACGAGAGCGGGGTCCTGGCGGTCGACGCGCGCGTTGCTGTCGGACGGGTGCCGCCGAAATTCAAGGGCTCAGGGCCGTCGAACTTTGCCGTTCGTCCATACCCGAGTCAGTGGGAGCGGCATCTCCAGGTGAAAGACGGCTGGCGCATCTTTGCGCGTCCGATCAGACCCGAGGACGAGCCGACCATTCATGAATTCCTCAAGCATGTCACCGCGGAGGATCTCCGCCTTCGCTTCTTCGCGCCGATGAAGGAGTTCACCCATGAGTTCATCGCGCGTTTGACGCAGCTCGACTACTCACGGGCAATGGCCTTTGTTGCTCTGGACGAAACGACCAATGAGCTCGTCGGTGTGGTGAGAATTCATTCCGATTCGATCTACGAAAGCGGTGAGTATGCCATTCTGTTGCGTTCGGATCTCAAGGGCAGAGGACTCGGCTGGGCCTTGATGCAGCTGATCATCGAATATGCCAAGGCGGAAGGTCTCAAGATGATCTCTGGCGATGTCCTGCAGGAGAATATCGTCATGCTGGAAATGTGTCGCAATCTCGGGTTCGAGGTCAAGACGGACCCGACCGAGCGCGATCTCTGCAACGTCAAGCTCAGGCTGTAGACATGAACTCTTGCCGCGAAGGCGGCTTCAGCCGGGAGGCGTGCCGGCGGATGGGCTCGTGGCTTCGGTCTCGGAGACGTCGTGCGAGCGGAGTGTCTTGATGATCATCGTGGCCAAGGGGATGATGAGCAGCGGAACCAAGCTGTTGAGCGGGTGGTTGATGAGGCCCGACAGGTAGGATTGCAGCGATCTCGCTTCCGCTTGCAGCGCGTCCATCGACGAGGCATGCATCTCGTTGGCGAGCTCCAATTCGTGGCCCGCGGGCTCTCGGCCGGCCAGCATCAGCAGGAGTGCTGCAAGAACGACGTTGGAGGTGCCGAGAACCGCGGCTGCGACGACCGCAGACGTGATCTGGACCAATGCAAGATAAGCCGCCAATTCGAACATCAAGAGGCCGAAGCAGGCAATCAGTGCTGCGAGGGCCCGCAGCCCGAAGCCGACGAGCAGGTGTCGCAGCCTGATATCGGCGATCACCCGGTCGGTGCGCCAGAGAAGACGAAGGTGTTTGGCGACATTCTCTGTATCCACTTAGGTTCTCCTCAATAGCAGGCCGACAGCGATGCCGATCGCGAAGGCCGACACGGCGGCCGTGACGGGACGGCTGCGGATCAGCTGTTCGACACGAAGCTCCGCATCGCCAAGATCTCTGCCCAGAGCGGCGCTCATTGCAGCGATCGGCGCCATCATCGAGGCGCCCCGGGACTGGCCGGAGTCCTTGTTCTCGATCTGGCTCAATAGCTCGCGAAGTTCGCGGGTCAATGCAGCCAGCTCATGTCTGGTGGATGCGTCAGCCATGCTTTGTCCTATGGTTGGATTGACTGTAAAACGGGAGGCGGCATGGGGCTTGATTTCGCTCAATCGATGCCGTCAGACGGGGTTGACGCAGATCAAACGCGGCTGATTGGTGAGATCTAAGGAACGGGGGTACCCCGGGCCTGCCGAGTGAAGGAGATATCGAGTTGCGCGCCCATCCAGGATTGGCCGCCGAGGCGACCGGAGAACTGCTTGAGCTTCGTCCCAGCGGATCCTGGGTGTCCCTCAACGTGACCGAGCTCGAGAACCTGACGAGGTCTGCGAGCGGCAAAGTCGGCAACGCCAAGGCCGTGAAGCTCGATCTTGGCGCCGTCAGCGAGATCGATACAGTCGGCGTCTGGCTGCTGGAAAAGCTCAGCCGGAGTGCTGCCGCCGGTGGCCGCCGTGTCGAGATGACCGGGGTTGCCGAGAATTACGTAGGTCTCGTTGAGGAGGTCCGGCAGGTCAACCGGCGCGATATTGCGCCGCCTCCGCGGCAGAACCCGATAGTGGCCAAGCTCACGGATCTCGGTCGTTCGACGCTCGGGGCTGCGCGGGACATCACGGTGTTCCTCGACATGCTGGCGGCGTTGTCATTGGCTTTGGTCCGGACGTTGGCGCGGCCGCGGTCGCTGCGCGTGACCTCGCTTGTCTATCAGATGTACCGTATCGGCTGGCAGGCCATTCCGATCGTGGTGCTGATCACCTTTCTGATCGGCGCCATCATTGCACAGCAGGGGATCTTTCATTTTCGTCGCTTCGGCGCAGAATCCTATGTCGTCGACATGGTTGGAATTCTCGTGCTGCGTGAACTCGGCGTCCTGATCGTGGCCATCATGGTGGCGGGGCGATCAGGTAGTGCTTACACAGCAGAACTCGGATCGATGAAGATGCGCGAGGAGATCGATGCTCTGGTGACGATGGGGCTTGATCCGGTGGAGGTCCTGATCCTGCCGCGTATCGTGGCATTGATTTTGACCCTGCCCATCCTGGCCTTCATTGGCTCGATGGCTGCGCTCTATGGCGGAGGCTTGGTCGCCCAGCTTTACGGTGGCATGGGACCGGCCATCTTCATCGCTCGCTTGCATGACGCGGTCTCCGTCACGCATTTCGAGGTCGGGATGTGGAAGGCGCCGTTCATGGCTCTCGTCATCGGCATTGTCGCCTGCAGCGAGGGCCTGCGAGTCAAGGGCAGTGCCGAATCGCTAGGTCAACAAACCACGACATCCGTGGTGAAATCCATATTTCTGGTCATCGTCCTCGATGGATTGTTCGCCGTGTTCTTTGCGTCCATTGGATTGTAGCAATGGATCATCTGCAAGAGACGAGCGCGATCCGCGTCACCAATCTTGTCGTCGGGTTCGGTCGACAAATCGTTCTGAACGAATTGTCCTTGAATGTTCGCCGCGGTGAAATTCTGGGGCTCGTCGGGGCGTCGGGCGGCGGGAAATCGGTCCTGATGCGCACGATCATTGGCCTCATTCCACGGCGCAGCGGCAGCATCGAGGTGATGGGGGTGCCGCTCGGCGGCGCGGCAGAGCGCGCCACACAGAATGCGGCGACGCGGTGGGGAATCCTGTTTCAGCAGGGCGCGCTGTTTTCATCGCTGACGGTCAAGCAGAATGTTCAGTTTCCGCTGCGCGAAAACCTGCAGATGTCGCAGACTCTGATGGATGAGATCGCGATCGCCAAGCTCGAGATGGTCGGCCTTCGCGCCGAGGACGGCGACAAGTTTCCCGCTGAGCTGTCGGGCGGAATGACCAAGCGGGCCGCACTGGCGCGGGCTCTCGCACTCGACCCTGCGATCGTGTTTCTCGATGAGCCGACCTCTGGACTCGATCCGATCTCAGCTGGCGATTTCGATGCGCTGATCAAGACTCTCCAGCAGACGCTGGGGCTGACCGTGTTCATGGTGACGCATGATCTGGCCAGCCTCAATTCTGTCTGCGACCGTGTCGCGGCCCTGGCGGACGGCAAGATCGTTGCGATCGGTCCGATGAGCGATCTGCTTCGATCAGAACATCCCTGGGTTAAGGCCTACTTCCACGGTAAGCGATCCCAGATGCTGCAACCGAAAGTGAGTTGAAGATGGAAACGCGTGCGCCATTCGCTGTAATCGGCGGCTTCGTGCTGGCGGCGATCGTCGCGATCTTTGGTTTTGTGTACTGGCTCAACAACACGGGAGGTCTTGGGCCACGCACAAGCTATCACGTGCAGTTCGAGGGTTCAGTTCCCGGTCTTCTGGTCGGGGCTGCCGTTCTTTTCAACGGAATTCGTGTTGGCGAGGTGACCGACCTGGTCCTGGCGCCGGACAATCCACGTCGGGTCAATGCGACGATTTCGGTTGCGACGAGCGTGCCGGTGCGGTCCGACACCAAGGTGGGTCTGGAATTCCAGGGGCTGACGGGGGTACCGGTCATCGCACTGGAAGGTGGCTCGTCAACTGCGACATCAGGGTCCGTATCGACTTTGATCGCAGAGCCCGGCGCCGGACAAAGCATGACGCAGGCGGCGCGTGACGCCTTGCGGCGCGTCGACGCTGTCCTTGCCGAGAATGCCGGACCGCTCAAGGACACGATTGCCAATCTTAGGACATTTTCAGACGGGCTGGCGCGGAACACCGGCAAGTTGGACAGTATCGTGTCTGGACTCGAGAAGATGACCGGTGGTGGCGCTCCGGCACAGAAGGTGACATATGACCTTCGGGCGCCGCGCGATTTCGGCCCGATCAACAAGACCTTGAAGGGACAACTCGCCATCCCTGAGCCGACGGCCGTAGCGATGCTGCAGACGCAGCGGATATTGTTCTCGCCGGCGAAGGATTATCCGGGATTTGGTGACGCCCTATGGGCGGACAGCATCCCGAAACTGCTGCAGGCTCGCCTGATCGACGCGTTTGAGAATTATGACATCGCCCACGCTCCGCTGCGGACAGCGGATCTCGGACAGCCTGACGTCCAATTGCTTGTGGACGTCCGCCGCTTCCGGATCAATACGGATCCCACAGCTATCGTGGAGATCGGGCTGTCGGCTCGTCTTGTCGACAAGAGCGGAAAAATCATCGCTTCGCGCCTGTTTGACGAAAGCCAACCTGTTGATCGCCTCGATCCTGCGATTGCAGTCACTGCCTTCGACCAGGCATTTGGCCGAGTTGCCAAGTCGCTCCTGACGTGGACCGTCCAGGCGCTGTAGATCTCGCCTCTGGCTAAGAACCTATTCCAGCGTCTTCAGATACGACAGCAGATCGTTGATCTGGGTCGGTGCAAGTTCGAATTGTGGCATCGCGGGGTGCCCGGTAACGATGCCTTCGGCGAGAGCCTCGCCGAGCGTTTCGATTGGATAACGCAGGTGCAGCGTTCGGAACGGAGGCGCCGGCTCGAATGGACTTTCTCCGGTCGCGCCGATGGCATGGCACCGCGCGCAATGGGCCTTGGCGTAAGCCCGTCCCCGCTGTTCCGGCTTGGACGCTGCGTTCGACGGATATGTCCACGAGAGAGGCAGAAGTAAAGCGCAGAGAACAAACCACCGCATGCATCACGTCCATGGCATCAGGCATTTTCCGCCACGATAGGGTCGGGATCCTCCCGTCATTTGATTTGAATCAATCGGAACTATGAGCATCCGTTAGAATGCGGCAATTGTCCTTGCGCTTGGCCCAGCGGAGCCCCGTATGAAGACGTCTCTGGTTGCAGTCGATTTCCACGGGCAGGGCTGCTCTGAATGTGCTGTACGCGGATTTAGCGTGTGCGCATCGCTGGATCAGTTCGAGATGCGCGAGTTCGAACAGCTCAGTCGGCGTTCCCACTTCGCGTCGTGCGAGACTGTTTTCTCGCAAGAGGATATTACGTCTTGCTTCTACAACCTGCTCGACGGAGTCATGAGGCTCTATAAGCTTCTGCCTGACGGTCGGAGACAGATCGTTGGGTTTGTACTGCCTGGCGATTTCGTGGGCATGACGACCGAGGAGCGACATGGGTTTTCAGCCGATGCCATCGGTCCGGTTACGGTCTGTCAGTTCGCCAAGTTGCCGTTTGGTCGCTTTGCGCACGACAAGCCAAACCTTCTCCGCCGGATGAACGAACTGGCTGTGCAGGAGCTCAACCAGGCGCGGGACCACATGGTCTTGCTGGGTCGCCGTTCCGCTGAGGAAAAGGTTGCCACCTTCCTTGTGAGCTGGCGGGACCGGCTGGTCGACCTCCGAGGGCCCTCCAACATCGTGCCGCTACCGATGAGTCGGCAAGACATTGCCGACTATCTTGGGCTTACGATCGAAACAGTCAGCCGGACGTTCACCAAGCTCGAGCGGGATGGAATCATCACCATACTACCCGGAGGCGTATCGCTCCGGGATTCGGCGCGTGCCGAGGCGCTAGCGGCTGCCTGACATCTTTGTCGCTCCGCGGGTGATCGGCTTTGCATTGATCTGAGTCAAAGACTGCCGGGGTGCGATTGAGAAACAATGTCTCAAACTCAAAAAGGGGGAGAGACATGCCGTTCGATGCCATGATGGTGAGCTTTGCGGTGGTGGCGGTTTTCGTCGCGTTTGCGGGCGTCTTGCTCTGGGCTGACTCGCAGACTCGAACCCGAGCCTGAGGCCGACATCGCAGATCCTCCAAGCTGCCCGTTCAGACCTTTGGCTGGACCGCGGGCGACGAGATTTGCTGCGATGCAATATAATCTCTGCTGAGCCCTCGGTCAGCCGAAATGCTCCGGGGCTCTTGGCGTTCAGGCCCCGCATTGATCTTTGACGCATTCTCTTGGACAAAGTCCCGATCTGCCGTATTCCGAAACGGAGCGGAATTGAGAGATGGGCGGTCGCGAGGCCGAGGGATTGTCTTTGCTGGGCGCGTCCGTGGTCCTTTGACGTCAAAGGGCGCGGTCGGCGGCTTTCGACATCTCCTTTGGTCAGCCGGATGGGACGCCTGGGAGATGCGGTGTGACTGAGGAGAAAAAGGCGAGCGGTCGAGCAGCCGGCGGCGGCAAGTTGTCGGTCCTGCGACAGCATCCGATCTTTCGCGAACTTGAGCCCGATGCGCTCGACCAGCTCTGCCGCTACGCCAAGCCAACCTCGCTCAAGCGTGGCGCGACCATTTTCTCGAAAGGTGATCCCGGATCGAGCCTGTACGCTGTGATCAGCGGCACCGTCAAAATCAGCGTGTCGTCCCCGGATGGGCGCAATGCGATCCTGAATTTGATCAGCGCGGGTGAGATCTTCGGCGAAGTCGCAGTGCTCGACGGCAGGGAACGAACCGCGGACGCAACCGCGAGCACCAATTGCGAAATCCTGGTGATCGATCGCCGTGAATTCCTGCCGTTCGTCAAGCAGCAGCCGGTGCTCGCAATGAAGTTCATCGAACTGCTTTGCGACCGGTTGCGCTGGACGAGCGATCAGGTGGAGCAGGTCATCCTGCAGGATCTTCCCAGGCGCCTCGCCAGCGCTCTGCTCGGCCTGACAGAGAAGCGAAAGTTGGATCCGTCCAGCCGCACCATTGCAATCACTCAGCAAGAAATCAGCGAGATGGTCGGCATGACCCGCGAGAGCATCAACAAGCAGTTGCGTGCGTGGGCCGCGCGGGATTGGGTCCGACTGGAGCATGGTGCGATCGTGCTTCTCAATCCCGAGCCGCTGCGAGGACTAGCCGAGGCCGGTCAGGATGACGACCAATAGGTCCCTCGCTGGTCAGCCATCTCTACGGCAGCCTCATCGCCCGGTGCTCCGGCTGGTTCTTGATCGTCGCGGGCGCCGCGGCGGGTCGCGAGAGCGTCAGCGCAGGATATGTCGTGGCAGCCATAGCGAGATTTCAGGAATGTAAGTCACCGCCATCAGCACGCCGAACATGACCGCATAAAACGGCCAGATCTTGCGCATGACCTGCTCGATCGACACCTTGCCGACCGCACAGCCGACGAAAAGGATCGCACCAACCGGCGGATGGCACAGGCCGATGCCGAGATTCAGCAGCATGATCATGCCGAAATGAACCGGATCGACGCCAAAATTCTGCATCACGGGAAGAAGGATCGGCGTCGCGATAAGGATCGACGGCGCCATATCGACCAGCGTTCCGAGCAGCAGCAACAGCACGTTGATCAGCAGCAGGATGACGTATTTGTTGCTCGATATCGACAGGAAGAACTGCGTCATCTTCGCGGGCATCTGCGTCAGCGCCATGATATAGCCGACTGCAGATGCGCACGCGATCAAGGTCATCACCATTGCTACGGTGCGGAACGTCCGGTGTAGCAGCGCGGGCAGGTCGCGCCAGCGATAGTCGCGGTAGATGAACATCGTGACGAAGAACGCCCAGATGCAGGCGACGGCGCCGGCTTCGATCGCGGTGAAGATGCCGCCGAGTATCCCGCCGAGAATGATCACGAGCGTAATGAGGCCCCACGCTGCATCGATGGTGATCTTGACTGCATCCTTGGCAGGTACCGTCTGGCCTTGCGGATGACGTTCGCGATAGGCGATGACGATACAAAGCATGATGAGCGAAAAGCCGAGCAATAGGCCGGGGAATACACCGGCCATGAACAAGGCGCTGATGGAAATCGTGCCGCCGGTCGCCAGGGAATACAGCACGGCGTTGTGGCTCGGCGGAACAAGCAGCGCCTGAACGGAAGAGCTGATGGTCAGATTCGTTGCGAACACGCGTGGATAGCCGTTGGCCTCCATCTGCGGGATCATGACCGAGCCGATCGCCGAGGTGTCGGCGACCGCCGAGCCGGAGATGCCACTCAGAAAAGTCGTTGCCAGCACATTCACGATCGATAGACCGCCGCGCAGGCGAGTGAGACCGACCAGGACGTCAGCGAACGCCACCAGCCGTTTAGCCATCCCGCCCTCCGCCATGATGGCGCCCGCCAGCACGAAGAACGGAATGGTCAGCATCGCGACCTTGCTCACTCCATCCGAAATCTTGAGCATCACCGCTTCGAGCGGAATGCCGACGGAGAGAGCGCCAGCGATTGCGGCCATCGCCAGCGAATAAGCGATGGGCATCCCGATCAGGAAGCACACCAGCATTGTGGCAAGCAGAATGAAGATGTCCATCGGTCTGACTCGGCTGCCGGGCTTACTCGAACGATTCGGTGTCGTGATGAGGAATGGGGTCGGGCGGTGCGCCGATGAACAGCCGTTCGATGATGAACAGGAGCAAGCAGCAGCCACCGACCGGGATGGGCAGGTAGGTGACACCGACCGAGAGGAAGGGGAAATCCCCGATCGTGTTGTTCCATGTGACCTCGACCAGCCTCGCGCCCCAGCCGATCATGAAGATCGCGATGACGGCCATGAGCAATTGCACGAGTACGTCGAGTGCTCGTCGCACAGGGGGCGGCGTCTGATTGGCAAAGTAGGCCAGGTTCATGTGAAGATTGAGCCGGTACCCAGCCGCCGCGCCAATGAATGTCAAGAGAATCGTCAGCAGAACGGCCATCGGTTCGGGCCAGGAGGCGGCGCTGTTCAGCACGTAGCGGGTGAAAACCGCCCAGGGAATGACGGCTGAGATCAGCACGAGCGCGGTGACGCCTACGATCACGCAGGCGAGATACAGCGCATCCATCGCACGGCGATAGAGCCCGGCCATGGTAACCCCCTGATTGTCCGAACCGATTGCTCCGTGCGTTACGCGATCTCTTGAATGCGCTTGATCATGTCTTGATACTTGGGACCATATTTGTCCCACACCGGTTTGACGGCCTTCTGGAACGGCGTCTTGTCGGCGATCTCGATGATCTCGCTGCCGGCCGCCTTGGCCTTCTCCATGGCCTCGCGCTCATAGGCCTTCCAAAGCTCGCGCTCCTCCAGTTGGGCCTCGCGCGCGAACTTCCTGATTAGGGCCTGGTCGTCGGTCGAAAGGTTCGTCCAGGCTCGTTTCGAGAACACGAGCACCTCTGGGATGACCAGATGTTGGGTCAAGGAGTAGTATTTGGCCGCGGTATAGTGGTTGCTGAAGACGTAACTCGGAGGATTGTTCTCGGCACCGTCGATCACGCCAGTCTGCAATGCGCTGAAGACCTGATCATAGCCCATTGCAACTCCGTTGCCGCCCAGCGCATTCATCATGTCGATGAAGATCGGATTTCCGATCACGCGGATCTTCAGACCTTTGATGTCCTCGACCGTTCTGATCGGCTTCTTTGTGTTGTAGATGCTGCGCGCACCGGAGTTCATCCAACAGAGCGCAACCAGATTTGCGCTCGGATTGGCGCTGATGCGGTCGAGCAGATCCTGCCCGATCTGGCCGTCCATCATTTTCTCTGAGTGTTCGATGGACTTGAACAAGAACGGCATGTTGACGACGTTGACATCATCGACGATCGGCCCCAGCGCGCCGGCGCTGACGCGCAGCATCTGAATTGCGCCGATCTGGGTCTGTTCGATGGTCTCCTTCTCGCCGCCGAGTTGCGCGGAGGGGTACATCTGAATTGTCAGCCGTCCATTGGTGGCGGCTGCGAGCTTCTTGCCGAGGTTTTCGGTGGCGGCAACCGTCGGATAGCCGGGGGGCTGAACGTCGGAAGCCTTGAACACCGCTTTCGACTGGGCGTGCGCGGCTGAGAACGGCGGCAGCGCCGCTGTTCCGGCCAGGCCGGCTGTTAGTTTTATGAAATCGCGTCTTTTCATGGCGTCCCTCCCACGGACTTTGGCCTGATCGCTAAAGCCGCAGTTGGATGTCGCGGCGTATCATTGGGTTGGCTGATCGAAATAATCTGGATTGAGGTTCTGAATTTCAGAGATATCGTCGAGCAGTCGTTCCAGATGGCTGGCCATGGCGGCGCGGGCTCGTTCCGGATCGCCCCGCTCGATCCCCTCCAGAATAGGCTCATGTTCGGCGATGACCTCTGCCATCCGTCCGATCTGAGGCAGGGTCAGGCGGCGATATCGATCGACATGAACCTTCACTTGCAGGATCAGCTTCCATATTCCAGGATAGCCCGCCACCTCAGCGATCCCCGCATGAAACATCTCGTCCGCTTGATGAAAGGCTTCTCGATCCTTCGCAGCGCACGCCTCGCGCTGGCGTTCGAGCGTCGCGTGCAGGTTCAGCAACTGGCTGGAGGTCGCGTGCTCGGCGGCCATCCGGGCCGTGGTTTCCTCAAGGGACTTGCGGATGATGATGGTTTCGGGAAGCGCTGCGACAGGAATGCGCGAAACGAAAATGCCCGACTGAGGAAATATGTCCACCAGCCCCTCATCCGAGAGCTTCAGGATGGCTTCACGCACTGGCGTTCTGCTGACGCCGTAGGCGGTCGCGATCTGCGCCTCCGATATCGGCTCACCTGGTCGACGGACCAGCGACACGAGCTCGGCCCTCAGATCGGCATAGATGCGCGAAGCGGCTGTTGCGCCCCGCGGCCGACCATTGCGGCGCATGCGAGCAACGACTGGACGTGGCGCGGGAGCCAATTTCCTTGGAGCACGGCTGGGCATCTACGTTTCCTCAACTGATATATTAGTATATGAACTTGCTTTGGCAACAGCAAATGCCGGTTACCCGAAGCTTCGTTATGGTGCGATGCGGGATTGGCGTAATCCGTCGCTCCCGTCGCTCCCGTCGTTCCGATAATCACGGCACTCCGCGGACCGTGACCGAGTTCCGGTGACGCTCGCGGTCGTACAGCTGTGTTCGTTGATCAATCGGAGGAACTCACCCGGTTCCTTGCTCTGCAGAATTCGGGTGTCTTGATTTTACTGTTGAGAATGCGACGCGAATGCTCTCGGCGGTCGGCTCGTTTGATGTTACGAGTCGAGGATGAACCAGCAGACGCGCATCGATATCCGCCACTCCACCTGTCCGCACGATTGTCCGTCAGCCTGTGCGCTTGACGTCGAGGTCATCGACGGCAAAACCATCGGACGCGTTCGGGGTTCAAAACGCCAGACCTACACGGCCGGCGTGGTTTGCGCGAAGGTCGCACGATATGCCGAGCGCATTCATCATTCGGATCGTCTGCTTCACCCGATGCGACGGGTTGGACCGAAAGGCGCTGGCAAGTTCGCCCGCATTGGCTGGGACGAGGCACTCGGCGAGATCGCCGAGAAGTTTCTGCAGGCCGAGCGCGAATTCGGCTCGCAGTCGGTCTGGCCCTATTACTACGCGGGTACGATGGGTCTCGTGATGCGCGACGGCCTCAACCGTCTCACGCATGTGAAAAAATACTCGAGGTTCTACTCGACGATCTGCGCCAATGTGGCCCGTGTCGGCTTCGCGATCGGCACCGGCAAGATTGCCGGCGTCGATCCCCGCGAGATGGCTCTCTCGGATCTCGTCGTGATCTGGGGAACGAATCCCGTCAACACCCAGGTCAATGTCATGACTCACGCCGCGCGCGCCCGAAAGGAGCGGGGCGCCAAGATTGCCGCGGTCGACATCTACGACAACGAGACGATGAAGCAGGCTGACGTCAAGATCATCCTGCGTCCCGGCACTGATGGTGCATTCGCCTGTGGCGTGATGCATGTGCTGTTTCGCGACGGGCATGCCGATCGCGCCTATATGGCGAAATACACTGATTGTCCGGACGATCTCGAGTCGCATCTGAAGGCGCGGACGCCGGAATGGGCGTCGCAAATTTGCGGTGTTCCGGTGGCCGAGATCGAGGCCTTCGCGAAGCTTGTCGGTGAGACCAAGCGGACTTTTTTCCGGCTTGGCTATGGCTTCACCCGCAGCAGGAACGGTGCAACGCAGATGCATGCGGCCTCCTGTATCCCGGCTGTGACGGGTGCCTGGCAATATGAGGGGGGCGGAGCGTTCTTTAACAACGCTGCGCTGTGGCGTTTCGACGAGTCGATCATCGAGGGCCATGACGCCGTCGATCACGCCACCCGCCTTCTCGACCAATCGCAGATCGGGCGCATCCTGGTCGGAGATCAGGAGGCATTATGTGATGGCCCGCCTGTCAAGGCGATGCTGATTCAGAATACCAATCCCATGACGGTTGCTCCGGAACAGGACCTGGTTCGTCAGGGTTTTGCGCGCGCGGATCTGTTTGTCGCGGTGCATGAGCAGTTCATGACTGAAACTGCGCAGATGGCCGACATCGTGCTGCCCGCAACGATGTTCATGGAGCATGACGATCTGTATTATGGCGGAGGCCACCAGCATATTTCGGTCGGACCGAAGCTGATTGATCCGCCCGGCGAATGTCGCTCCAATCACGAAGTGCTGCAGTCCTTGGCGCGTCGATTGGGGGCGATTCATCCCGGCTTCGAGATGACGCCGCGCGAATTGATCGATGCCACGTTGAAGAAGAGTGGCCACGGCGACATCGCCGCTCTCGAGGCTGATCTCTGGCGCGACCTGCAGCCTGACTTCCGCACGTCGCATTATCTCGACGGATTTGCGCACAAGGACGGCAAATTCCACTTCAAGGCCGATTGGGTTCATCCGCCGTTCGGGCGCGTCATGGGCAATCCTGATCGCATGCCCTCGCTGCCGGATCATTGGGCGGTCACCGAGGACGTCGATCAGCAACATCCATTCCGACTCGCAACGAGTCCCGCGCGCTCGTTCCTCAACACCTCTTTCAACGAGACGCCTTCCTCGCAAGCGAGGGAAGGGGCGCCGTCGGTGATGATCCATCCGCTCGATGCCGCCCCGCTTGGCATTGCGGATGGCGATCTCGTCACACTCGGTAATGCGCGCGGCCAGACGTCGCTGACAGCCCGGCTGTTCGAGGGCGTCCGGCGCGGGGTGCTCATCGCCGAATCGATTCATCCCAATCGGGCTCATCCCGGTGGTCGCGGCATAAACTCGCTCACGGGAGCAGACACCGTCGCGCCGATCGGCGGCGCCGCCTTCCACGACAACAAGGTCTGGCTGCGAAAATCGACCGGGTGAACGCGGTCTTCCGGCGATATCTCAAAATCTTTTAGAAAATCAGTAACTTACGTTCGTGGTTGGTGTGCTGTGCAGCTGCCGCGAGCATCTTCTTTACCAAAATGCGGCGTCCTACAAAAGTCTCTTGAGCGTTGCTCATATCTCGTGTAGGTTTTGAGCGTCGCTCAAAAAAGAGAGGTCATCCCATGCTGGTCCTCAGCTTCCGCGGTCCGCGACTTTTTTTCATTCCATCTCAGGCTGTGCTGAACGGTTTAGCCCGAGCCGCGTCTCACCTCGTAGCGTCTCGCGTCGAACGCATCGCCAATGCCTGCGACGTCGCCGGTCTGCTGGCGGCGCGACGAGCGCGGCGACTGGCGGGTTATCAGCTCTTTCGTGCCGCCGGGCGCGGACGGGGCTGGCTTCGCCGCGGCGGCCGGTTCGGCTGCTTCAACTACCTGAGCGAACTGAGCTGATCACAGCTCAAATCTGCGGCTCATGCGCAACGATGCGGTCACCATGTCCTTACGTCCGGTTTCCTCCGTGCAGCTGACCTTCATCCGGATAAGCCTTTTGCACATGACCTTCGCGATATCGTTGGTGCTGGTCGGCGGCGGCATCGTTGCGTTGCCGCTCGATTGGCAGCTGCGCGGGGGCTTCGCAGCAGGGCTTGTGGCGCTCTTGTGGTCGTCCTTCACGCTGGCCGACACGATGGCGCTGCTGTCGCGAGGCTCGGTGCGTGGCGGTCGACGACGCAGACCGGAAAGGCGCCGCGCGTGAGGCGGCACTCGTTCCGGGCGAGCCTCTATTTCAGCACCAAGATTCAACAGTTTTCGCGATCCTTGCGGCAAAGCGTCCGCAGCACACAGGAAACGACCATGATCAAGCAGCTAATGTCGTCGCGCCGGTTTGCTCCGCTGTTCTGGGCGCAGTTCGCCTCGGCGCTGAACGACAACGTCCTGAAGAACGCGCTGGTCATCATGCTGCTCTACGGCGCCGTCGCAGCGCATGGGGATGCGCTGGTGACGGTGGCCGGAGCCGTCTTCATCTTCCCATTCTTCATCCTGTCCGGGCTCGGCGGCCAGTTGGCTGACAGATACGTCAAGGGAGTCGTGGCGCGCAGGCTGAAGTTCGCAGAGATCTTCGCCGCCGGGTTCGCCGCGCTTGGCTTCTTCCTGCATTCGATCCCGCTGCTGTTTGTCGCGCTGGGCATGTTCGGCGTCATCGCGGCACTGTTCGGCCCGGTGAAATACGCCATGCTGCCGGATCAGCTGACGGTCGGCGAACTCGCCACCGGCAATGCGTTGGTCGAAGGCGCGACCTTCATGGCCATTCTGATCGGCACGATCGCCGGCGGCCAGCTCGTCTCTGGCTCCTCCCACATGGGGTGGGTCGCTCTCGCGGTCATTGGTCTTGCCGTGATCTCCTGGGCGTCGGCCTCGCGCATTCCGCACACCGCGCCCTCGGCGCCGGATCTCCGGATCACGGCCAATCCGTGGACCTCGACGTCGCACCTCTTGAAGTCGCTCTATGCCGCGCCGCGGCTGTGGGACGGCATGGTGATCGTGTCGTGGTTCTGGCTGGTCGGCGCCGTCGTGCTGTCGCTGCTGCCGGCGCTGGTCAAGGATGTCGTCGGCGGGACCGAGGGGGTTGTCACCTTGTGCCTCGCCATCTTTGCGATCGGTATCGCGATCGGCTCGCTGTTCGCTGCCCATCTTAGCCATGTCAGGCCGAACCTCGCACTGGTGCCGATCGGCGCCATCCTCATGGGCGTGCTCGGACTGGATCTCTCCTGGGCCATCGCCACGACAGAGACCGCGAAGGGCCTCACACCGCTTGGCTTCATCGGCTCCTGGGCTGGCGCGCGAATGCTGATCGATTTTGCCTTGTTCGCCTTCGGCGGCGGCCTATTCGTTGTTCCGGCCTTCGCGGCCGTGCAGGCCTGGTCGGAGCCCAATGAGCGAGCCCGTATCATCGCCGCCGGCAATGTGCTGCAGGCTGCCTTCATGGTGGTCGGTTCGCTGGGTGTGGCCGGCTTGCAGGCCGCAGGCGTCTCGATCGCCTGGATCTTCTTCGGCCTAGCGCTGGCGAGCTTCGGGGCGGTCTGGTTCGTGCTCAACAAGTGGGGCAAGGAAGGCGTGCGGGACTTCGGCGCCATGCTGTTCCGCGCGCTGTTCCGCACCGAAGTGCGCGGCCTGGAAAACCTGCCGTCGGCCGGCACCCGCATGCTGATCGCGCCGAACCATGTCAGCCTGATCGATGGCCCGCTGCTGCATGCGGTGCTGCCGATCGACGCGACCTTCGCCGTCGACACCGGCATCTCCAAAGGCCTGGTGGGCGAAGGTCTTCCTCAAGCTGGTCCGCCACATCACGATCGATCCGACCAAGCCGCTCGGCGCGCGCGACCTCATCAAGCTGGTCGCCAGCCAGGAGCCGGTGGTGATCTTCCCGGAAGGCCGCATCACGGTGTCCGGCTCGCTGATGAAGGTGTATGACGGCACCGCGATGATCGCCGACAAGGCCGATGCCGTGGTCGTGCCCGTTCGCATCGAGGGCGCGCAGCGCTCGCATCTCAGCTACCTCAAGGACGGTCAGATCAAGCGCTCGTGGTTCCCCAAGGTGACGGTGACCATCCTGCCGCCGGTCAAGCTCACCATTGACGCGGCGCTCAAAGGCAAGACCCGCCGCAACGCGGCTGGAGCGGCGCTGCAGGACGTGATGATCGAGGCGATGGTCAAGAACGCCATGCTCGACCGCACGCTGTTCGAGGCGCTGGCCCATGCCCATCGCGACCACGACACCGGCAAGGTGATGATCGAGGATCCGCTCGGGACCAGGTTGACCTATCGCAAGCTGCTGCTCGGCGCGCAGGTGCTGTCGCGCAAGCTGGAGCAAGGCACGATGATTGGCGACAACATCGGCGTGTTGCTGCCGAACTCGGCCGGCGTCGCCGTCGTCTTCATGGCGCTTCAGTCGATCGGCCGTGTGCCGGCGATGCTGAACTTCTCCGCCGGTCCGGTGAACGTGCTGGCGGCGATGAAGGCGGCACAGGTCACGATGGTGCTGACCTCGCGGGCCTTCATCGAAAAGGGCAAGCTCGACAAGCTGATTGCGGCGATCGAGGGGCAGGCTCGCCTTGTTTACCTGGAGGACGTCAAGGCCGCCGTCACTGCCGTCGACAAGATCAAGGGTATTTTCGATGGCACCAAGCCGCGCGTGCCTCGCAACGCCGATCACCCGGCCGTGATCCTGTTCACCTCGGGCTCGGAAGGCACGCCCAAGGGTGTCGTGCTGTCCCACCGCAACATCCTGGCCAATGCCGCTCAGGCGCTGGCCCGGGTCGACGCCAATGCCAACGATCTCGTGTTCAACGTTTTGCCGGTGTTCCACTCCTTTGGCCTCACGGGCGGCATGATGATGCCCATGTTGGCGGGTATCCCGATCTATATGTATCCGTCGCCGCTGCACTACCGGATCGTGCCGGAGTTGATCTACCAGACCGGCGCCACCATTTTGTTCGGCACAGACACATTCCTCACCGGCTATGCGCGTTCGGCCCATGCCTATGATTTCCGCACGCTTCGGCTGGTCATCGCCGGCGCCGAGCCGGTCAAGGACCGGACACGGCAGATCTACATGGAGCGCTATGGCATCCGCGTGCTCGAAGGCTATGGCGTCACCGAGACCGCGCCTGTGCTGGCGATGAACACGCCGATGGCCAACCGTGTCGGCACTGTCGGCCGCCTGTCGCCGCTGATGGAGTATCGGCTCGACAAGGTGCCGGGCATCGAGGAGGGCGGCCGGCTCTCCGTCCGCGGGCCCAACGTGATGCTCGGCTATGTCAGGGCCGAGAACCCCGGCGTGCTCGAGGCGCTGCCGGAAGGCTGGCACGACACCGGCGACATCGTCACGATCGACGCGCAGGGCTTCATCACGATCAAGGGGCGCGCCAAGCGCTTCGCCAAGATCGCCGGCGAGATGGTCTCGCTGACGGTGGTCGAGCAGATCGCTGCGACGTTGTGGCCGCAGGCCGCGTCCGTCGCGGTGTCGATTCCCGATCAGCGCAAGGGCGAGCGCATCGTGCTGATCACGACGCAGAAGGATGCCGAGCGCGCGGCGATGCAGCGCCAGGCCAAGGCGCAGGGCGCGCCGGAGCTCGCGGTGCCGGCGGTCGTGATGGTTGTCGACAAGATCCCGTTGCTCGGCTCCGGCAAGACTGACTATGTCGGTGCCAAGACGCTTGCCGAGGAGGCTGCCAAGGAGACGGCTCAGGCCGCCGCTCCGGAGCGCGAGGCGGAGGAGCGGGAAGTGGCGTGATGGCATCGCTGCGCCGATCTCGCCAACAGCATGGCCCCCGCGACGCGGGGGTCATCCTGCTGCATGGCATCGCCGGCCGCTCATTGATGCTGCGCCCGCTGGAGAGGCGGCTGCAGCGCGCCGGGTTTGCGACGCTGAACCTCGACTATGAAAGCCGCAAGAAGCCGCTGGAGCACCTCGCCGAGGATATCCATCCGGCTATCGCCGACTTTGCGGCAGGAATCGACGGCCCGATCCACTTCGTGACCCATTCGATGGGCGGTCTGCTGGCGCGGGTCACGATCGCCCATCATCGGCCGTCGCGGCTTGGTCGCGTCGTCATGCTGGGCACGCCCAATGGCGGCAGTGAGCTCGCGGACCGGCTGCAGAATGTAGGGCTCTATCGCGCCTATTTTGGTCCTGCCGGCCTCCAGCTGGTGACCACTAAGCACGTCACGCTCACATCGCTGCCGCCGCCCGACTACGAGATCGGCGTCATTGCCGGGAACCGCTTCCTCGACCCGATCGCCGCTTTGTTCGTGCTGCCTTGGCCCAACGATGGCCGCGTGTCGGTCGAAAGCTGCAAGCTGGCGGAGATGACGGACTACACGACGGTGAAGGCCTCGCATATGGGCCTCCTGGTGCATCCGACCTCGATCCGGCAGACGATCGCGTTCCTGCGCAATGGCCAGTTCGAGCCGGCGCGTCCGCTGCTGCGTGGCGTCATCGCCGAGATCGGCCGCCGCGCGGCCTCTTGACGCAAGTTTTCCTTGCCGCTCCCAGCTATCCCGCGCCAATCTCGCATCCGACAGCAAGCGACAGGCAAGGCGATGACCGATGACAGCGTGATTCTCGACAAGCGCGGCCAGGCTCTCTGGATCACCATCAACCGGCCCGAGAAGCGCAACGCCCTCAATGGCGACGTCATCGCCGGGATCTCGCATGGCTACCGCCAGGCGCATGACGATCCGGACGTGCGCGTGATCGTGCTGACGGGGGCAGGGGACAAGGCGTTCTGCGCCGGCGCCGACCTGCAGAACTCCGGCGCGGCCTTCGCGATGGATTTCTCTCGTCCGAATGTCGACTACGCCGATCTGCTCAGGTTGTCGCAGAACGCCACCAAGCCCGCGATCGCGCGCCTCAGTGGCGTCTGCATGGCCGGCGGCATGGGGCTCTTGTGCATGACCGACATGGCCGTCGCGGCGGACCACGTCATCTTCGGCCTGCCGGAGGTGAAGGTCGGCGTGTTCCCGATGCAGGTGCTGAGCCTGTTGCAAAGCATCGCCCCGCCGCGGCTCGTCAATGAATGGGCGCTGACGGGCGAGCCTTTCGACGCCAAGGCGGCGCAGGCCGCAGGGCTGCTCAACCATGTCGTGCCGGCCGCCGAGCTCGACGCCAAGATCGACTGGCTGATCGGCCGCCTCGTCGACAAGTCGCCGACCGCCATCCGCCGCGGCAAATATGCGATGCGCGCGATCGCCTCGATGTCGTTCGACGAGTCCATCGCCTATCTTGAGAGCCAGATCGCGCTGCTCGCGATGACCGAAGACGCGAAGGAAGGGCTGAAGGCGTTTGCCGAGAAGCGCAAGCCGGTGTGGCCGGGGAAGTAGCGCGCCGTCGTTGGACGGTTACGGGTTCGATGACCGCGGCCTCGGGCATACTGGATCGCCCGCCTGCGCAGGCGAAGACATTGTAACACGACGGGCAATGTCTGATCAGAACCGCAAGCCATGTCGCATCGGCTGGCGCCGATTGTACATCATGCTACGCCATAGCCATTCGACCGGGCCGAACTGAAACACTTTCAGCCAGTACCAGCTCACGAGCACCTGAAGACCATAAACGGTGACGCCGATGCCGAGTGCTAGTGAGACGCTGAGCCGGCCGAACAGGCCAAGGCCGTAGCCGTAGAACACGACGCCGAAGATGACGGACTGCATGAGATAGTTTGTGAACGCCATCCGCCCAACGGGAGCCGCCCAGCGGAGCAGCCGTAGGCCCCATGCGCTGCTCGCAACCGAGAGCACCAGCGCGCCATAGGCCATCGCCAGACTGACGGTCGCAAGCGATGAGCCCGCGTCGATGCTCACAGCGAGTGCAGCCAGGGCCGTCAGCAGCAACATGGCGCGATGACGGAATGCGTCGGACAGAACGCCAGAGCGCCAGATGATGATGCCGGCGAGAAAAAGCCCGAGCGTACGCGGAAGCACCCACACGTGCAGCGGAGCGATTGCGCCGATCTCGAGCAGCCGAAAGGCGAGGACTTGAGAGAAGCTACCGCGGGCTTAGACGAGGCTGGCATCGGTCACATGCTGCATCATCCACGCTGAGCTGGGCAGGGGCACCAGGCGGATGAGCAAGCCGGTGAAATAGATGCCGAGCAGCGCGAGGCTGCTAGCTATCACGACCCACCTCGGCGCAAACAGGAATGGCAGCACGATCATTCCGGCGAGCGCATATTCGGTCAGGATGTCGCCGTTCCACAGCAGCGTCAGGTGCAGCAGGCCGATCACCAGCAGGATCATCAGACGCCCGGAGCAGCAGGGAGAGACGGCGGTGCGGCGCGATCCGGTCGAACTGCATGGCGAGCCCGATGCCGAACATCAGCGAGAATAGAGCGAAGGCCTTCATGGAGACAGCGCGATCGAGAAATTCCTCCAGCGCGCGGTTGAATGGCGAGTCGCCGAACAGGGAGAAGAGGAGGGCCAGCAGCTTCGGAGAGACGCTGGCCGTATCGACGAACATCGTTCCGTCCTGCGGCGCTGCGAGCACGGGCAGGAACTGCCGGAAGATCGAGACCCGGAATTCGAACACGACATTGATGGCCATAACGCCGAAAAGGGCGAGGCCACGCAGGATGTCGAGGTTGATAAGACGGTCGGTGGTCGCGATGGCGAGGGGCTGCCCTTGGGCGCTTTCCGGATCTGTGGGAGCCGTCAATTCGACCTCGCGGGTACAGTGTCTCGCCGGCGCAGTCAGGGATTCCGGGCCGGCGGCTGATATGGAGCAGCCACGATCATCTCCGTCAAGGCGCCGTTGTCGATGTGCGCTGACGGACTTAGGATGGACGCATGACATCTTCCCGTCCCCATTCAACCGATGGTCTCACCATTCGGCCGACGCGCGCCGACGAGATTTCTCTCGCCGTCGACTGGGCGGCGGCCGAGGGGTGGAATCCTGGTTTGTCTGATGCGGCCTGCTTCGCGGTGGTCGATCCCGATGGCTTCCTCGTTGCCGAGCGCGACGGCGTGCCGGTCGCGACGGTGTCCTGCGTCAATTACGACGACCGCTTCGCCTTTCTCGGCTTCTACATCGTCCGTCCTGGGCTGCGCGGGCAGGGCTACGGCTTGCGGCTCTGGCGGGCGGCGATGGCGCATGCGGGATCGCGCATCGTCGGGCTCGATGGCGTGGTCGCGCAGCAGGACAATTACCGGAAATCCGGCTTCAGCTATGCATATGCAAATATCCGCTATGGTGGGCGACCTGCCGCCCTGCCGCCACCAGGGAGTTCATCAGGGATCGTCGCCCTGAGCGATGTGCCGTTGGCCGACATCGACGCGTCGGATGCGACCGTGTTTCCCGCCCCGCGCCGCGCATTCCTGCGGGCCTGGATCGGCACGCCCGGTCATGTCGGCCGGGCGCTGATCCGCGATGGCGCGCTGGCCGCCTGGGGCGTGATCCGCCCGTGCCGCGCCGGCTCCAAGATCGGTCCGCTGGTGGCCGAGAGGCGCGAGGATGCTGAGGCCGTGGTCGCGGCGCTGCTGAGCACAATCGGCGAAGCCGAGCTGTTCCTCGACGTGCCCACAATCAATCTGGACGCGGTGGCGCTCGCCGAGAGCCTCGGCCTCAAGCCGGTGTTCGAGACCGCGCGCATGTATACCGGCTCGATTCCGCCGCTGCGGATCGAGCGCGTATTCGGCATCACCACATTCGAGCTCGGCTAGCTCAGCGTCCGAGCGGCCGCGCGAAGCTCAACTCATGGCCGTCGGGATCGGTGAGGTGGAAGTAGCGCTCGCCCCATTCGGCGTCACGCGGTGTGGTCGAGGGCGCGAAGCCGGCAGCCAGGGCCTTGGCGTAGACGGCATCGACATCCGCAACGTGGAAGATGATGCGGCCCCACCAGCTCCATTGCTTGTCTTCGGGGGTAGCGATCAGGTTGAGATAGCCCGCGCCGACGCGGAAGGTCGTGAATGGAGCGTCGGCGCCGCCATACGGGATATCGTCGAACCCGAGCGCCCGATAGAAGGCGACCGCGCGGGCCATGTCGTGGGTGGCGATGGTGATCGCGCTGATGCTCTCGATGGTCATGGTGGCTCTCCGTGCCGGAATGGAAGCCGCAGTGCAGAGAAGCGCAGATCGCGGGAGGGGGCGCAAGGGCAGGTGCCCCTGATCCGGCGCATCCATGCGCTCCATCCATCGTGGGGCGCATGGAGTCCAGGTTGCGCGCTCAGCCCGCATTCGGCTTGAGGCCGGCGGCCTCGATGCCGGCGATGGCGCAGATCTCGTCATTGTCGCTGGTGTCGCCGGAGACGCCGACGGCGCCGAGCAAAGTAGCGCCGTCCATGATCAGCACGCCGCCGGGCACCGGCACCATGCGGCCCTGCGCCAGCGTGTTCACGGCATCGATGAAATAGGCCTGCTCCTGGGCACGCTGGAACAGCGCGCGCGAGCCGAGGCCGAGCGCCAGCGCGCCATAGGCCTTGCCATGCGCGACCTCGGCCCGCATCAGGCTGGTGCCATCCTGCGCGGCGGCGGCCTTCAGGCAGCCGCGGGCGTCGAGCACCATCACGGCGAGCGGCTTCAGCTTCTTCTCGATCCCCTTCGCGAGCGTCGCGTCGAGGATCTTGCGGGCGGTGTCGAGCGTGAGATCGGTCATGTCGGTGTCCTTTGTGATTTGTGATGAATAGTCGGCTCTATCATCCGTCATTGCGAGCGAAGCGAAGCAATCCAGGGCGAAAGAAAGGGTCTGGACTGCTTCCGCCGTCGCCCTCCGGGTTATGGCGGACAAGTCGTCGCTTCGCTCCTCGCACTGACGAACATTGACGTCGCGCTCCGCGGTTGGCAGCGCGCGAACTACGCGCTCGGGTGCGCTCGCTCCAGGCTCATCGCCAGGAGCTGCGCAGCGTGCATGGCGCCGCGGGCGGCGCCATGCTGGATCTGATGGCGGCAGGAGGTGCCGTCAGCGACGATGAAGGTCGAAGCATCCGCATTGCGAACAGCCGGCAGCAATGAGGCTTCCGCCATCTGCTGCGACACCTCGTAGGTCTCCGCGCCATAGCCGAACGCGCCCGCCATGCCACAACAGGAGGATTCGATCGTCTCGACCTCAAGCTCGGGGATCAGCCGCAGCACCTGTTCGACCGGCTTGAAGGCGGCGAAGGATTTCTGGTGGCAATGCCCGTGCAGCAGCGCCTTGCCGGGCAGGGGGCCGAGCGGCAGCGCGAGACGCCCGCTCTCGGCCTCGCGCGCGAGGAATTCCTCCAGCAGCAAGGCATGCGCGCTGATCGTCTTCGCGGCGGCGTCGTTGCGCAGCGACAGCAGTTCGTCGCGCAGCGTGAGAAGGCAGCTCGGCTCCAGGCCGATGATCGGCACGCCGCGGGCGGCGAACGGAGCGTAGGTTTCGACCAGCCGCTTCAGCTCTGACTTGGCTTCGTCGACGAGCCCGGCGGACAGGAAGGTGCGGCCGCAGCATAGCGCACGGCCGCCATCGGCAGGTCTTGGCACGTAAACGCGGTACCCCCCGGCGATCAGCACGCGCAGCGCGGCCTCGAGATTCTCACGCTCATAGACGCGGTTGAAGGTATCGCCGAACAGCACGACTTCGCGGCCGTTCTCGGGACCGAACGCCTCGGCGTCGACGCGGAACGTGTCGCTCCGGAACGCCGGGAGCTTGCGCTTGGCGCTGATGCCGGCGACGCGCTCCATGAGCGCGCGCAGCGGCGCGCTGTGATTGCGCAGGTTCGCGAGCGGCGCGAAGCGAGCCGCCAGATCAGCATAGCGCGGCAGATAAGCGACGATCCGGTCACGCAAGGTGAGGCCATGGCTCCTGGCCCGTGCCGCCAGCACCTCGATCTTCATCTTGGCCATGTCGACGCCGGTCGGGCATTCGCGGCGGCAGGCCTTGCAGGAGACGCACAATTTGAGCGTCTCCATCATCTCGTCGGATGACAGCGCGCCCGGACCGAGCTGGCCGGAGATCGCGAGCCGCAGCGTGTTGGCGCGGCCGCGCGTGACATCCTTCTCGTCGCGAGTGGCGCGATAGGACGGGCACATCACGCCGCCGTCGAGCTTGCGGCAGGCGCCGTTGTTGTTGCACATCTCGACCGCGCCCTGGAAGCCGCCGGCAGCGCCGGGATAGGCCGACCAATCGAGCACGGTCTTGATGTCGTCGACGCGATAATCCGGCGGATAGCGGAACAGCGAGCGGTCGTCCATTCTGGGCGGATCGACGATGCGGCCGGGGTTGAGCACGTTCGCCGGGTCGAAGCGCTGCTTTATTTCCTTGAAGTCGGCGACGATACGGCTGCCGAACATCTGTTCGTGGAATTCCGAGCGCACGATGCCGTCGCCATGCTCGCCGGAATGCGAGCCCTTGTACTCGCGCACCATGGCGAAGGCTTCCTCCGCAATGGCCCGCATCGCCTTGACGTCCTTCTCCAGCTTCAAATTCAGCACGGGGCGGACGTGCAGGCAGCCTTCGGAGGCATGCGCGTACATCGTGCCGCGGGTGCCGTGCTTGGCGAAGACCTCATTGAGGCGCGCGGTGTAGTCGGCGAGATGCGGCAGCGGCACGGCACAATCCTCGACGAAGGACACCGGCTTGCCGGCCTCTTTCATCGACATCATGACGTTGAGGCCGGCGGCGCGGAAGTCGGCGACGGCGGTCTGCAGCGCTGGCTCTGATATCTCAACCACGCCGCCCCATTTGCGCGGCTCGTTGGTCCAGGAGAAGCCGAGATCGCCCATCAGCTCGGAGAGCTGCTTCAGCTTGGCGAGGTTCGCGTCGGCAGTCTCCTCGGCGAACTCCACCACCAGGATCGCATCGGGATCGCCGCGCACGGCCGCCGCGATCACCGGCTGGAACATTGCGATGTCGCGTCCGAGCCCGATCATGGTGCGGTCGACCAGCTCGACCGCGATCGGCTTCAGCTTGACCAGATGCTGGGCCGCGTCCATCGCCTCATAGAAGCTGCCGAAATGACAGACGCCGAGCACCTTGTTCCGGATCAGCGGCCACAGCTTCAGCTCGATCCGGGTGGAGAAGGCCAACGTACCTTCGGAGCCGACAAGGAGATGGGCGAGATTGGTGGCGGCGTTGCGCGGCGTCAGCGCGTCGAGATTGTAGCCGCCGACGCGGCGCTGCACCTTGGGAAATCTGTCGGCGATCTCGGCGGCCTCGCGCTCGCCGAGCGCCAGCATGTCGCGGAACAGCGCGCGGGCGCTATCTGGTACGTTCACGTCGGCGAGGTCGCGCGGCACCTCGCCGAAGCGCGTCATCGTGCCGTCGGCCAGCGCCGCGTCGATGGCAATGGTGTTGTCGCGCATCGTGCCATAGCGCAGCGAGCGGCCGCCGCAGGAATTGTTGCCTGCCATGCCGCCGATCGTGGCGCGCGACGCCGTGGAGACATCCACGGGAAACCACAGGCCGTGCGTCTTCAGCTGGCGGTTGAGGTCGTCGAGCACGATGCCCGGCTCGACCACGCAGGTCCGGCCCTGGACATCGAGCGAGACGATGCGGTTGAGGTGCTTGGAAAAGTCGACGACGATTCCCTCGTTGACTGTCTGGCCGCATTGCGAGGTGCCGCCGCCGCGGGGGGTGACGATGCGGCCGTCATCGCGGGCGATGGCCAGCGCCCGTAAAGCCTCGTCCATCGTGCGTGGCACGACCACGCCGGCCGGGATGACCTGATAAAAAGAGGCGTCCGTGGCGTAGCGGCCACGATTGAAGCGATCGAAAAAGACGTCGCCGGTGATCTCGGCGCGGAGCTTCTGTTCCAGCCTGGACGGACCGGCTTTGGCGTTCGGCATGATGGTCCCTGGTCGGCCCTGGTCTGGTCGCGGTTCCCCAGGCCTCGGCCCGGTGTCAATCATTTGCGGCGTACCGTCAACCAGATTGCATGCAATTTGAGAAGGCCTTTCTCGACCTTAGTCTACTCCGACGGACTTTCCGCCGGCGGTTGGTGAGATGACGGCCTGCCCCTCGGCAAAGTAGGCGATCGCGGCCGCCCCCTTGTTGCGCAAATGCTGGAAGAGGATGTCGGATAGTTCGCTGCCCGCTCGGCGGCGCAGCGCGTCGAGGATCTGCTCATGCTCGCGCATGGCCTCGCTCCAGCGTTCGCGCTTGCGCGCGAAATTGGCTGAGAAGCGGACCCGGCGGATGCGTCCGGCGAGGCTCTCATAGGTCGCGTGAAGGGTTGCATTGGCGGCGGCATCCACGATCGCGCGGTGGATGAGCTGGTTCATATGGAAGTAACCATGCATGTCCTGCCGCATGTAAAAGCCATACATATCGTGATGAAGTTGCTCGATATTTTTGATGTCTTCATCCGACATTTTCTCGCAGGCGAGGCGTCCAGCAAGACCCTCCAGGCCACCCATCAGGTCGAACAATTCGCGAATGTCTGCGGCGCTCAAGGGGCGCACCCGCGCACCGCGATTGGGCAGCAGTTCGACCAGCCCTTCCGCCGCGAGCACCTTCAGGGCTTCACGCAAGGGCGTGCGGGATACCCCCAACATCTCGCAGAGCTGCCGCTCGGACAGCCGCCCGCCGTCGGGGACATGGCCCTCGACAATGTGGTCGCGCAGCCTGGCCAGGATCTCGTCATGCAGCGAGGTCTCGTCCCGCGCTGATGTCGTGCGGCTGCCTGGCTCGGCAGAGGGGGGCATTTCGATGTCAGGAATCATGGAGCTCATGCCGCAACATTGTAGCGGTGATTACAGATTGGGTCGATCTCATATATGAATTCGTTATATGCCTTGCGTAGGCGAAAATTGCATGCAATCATAGGTGCTGCAATGCCGCTGTCGTTTGGAGTTTTCCTTTGACCCGTCACCAAGGCCGCCATTTCCTGCATATTCCGGGACCGAGTCCGGTGCCCGAGCGGGTGCTGCGGGCGATGGACATGCCGGTGATCGACCACCGCAGCGCCGAATTCGGCGAGCTCGGCAAAGCCGTCCTCAGCGGGTCGCAGAAGATCTTCAAGACCGCGAGCCCGGTTATCATCTATCCGTCCTCCGGCACCGGCGCCTGGGAGGCTGCGATCGTCAACACGCTGTCGCCCGGCGACAAGGTGCTGATGGTTGAGACCGGCCATTTCGCCACGCTGTGGCGGCAGATGGCGTCGCGCTGGGGGATCGAGGTCGATTTCATTCCGGGCGACTGGCGGCGCGGTGTCGACCCCGCAATGATCGAAGAGAAGCTCGCGGCCGACACGGCGCATCAGCTCAAGGCCGTGATGGTCGTGCACAATGAGACCTCGACCGGCGCGACCAGCCGGATCGGCGAGGTCAGGGCAGCGATGGATCGCGCCAAGCATCCGGCGTTGCTGATGGTCGATACCATCTCGGGCCTCGCCTCGGCCGACTTCCGCTTCGACGAGTGGAGGGTCGATGTCGCTGTGTCCTGCTCGCAGAAGGGGTTCATGCTGCCGCCGGGGCTCGGTTTCAATGCGGTCTCGGACAAGGCGCGGGCGGTTGCCAAGACCAACAGGATGCCGCGCTCGTTCTGGGATTGGGAAGACATGCTGAAGCTGAACGCGACTGGCTTCTTCCCCTACACGCCTGCGACGAACCTGCTTTACGGCTTGCGTGAAGCGATCGCGATGTTGCTCGAGGAAGGCCTCGACGAGGTGTTCGCGCGCCATCAACGACTGGCGGCGGCCACTCGTGCCGCGGTCCAGCATTGGGGACTGGAGGTGCTCTGCCAGGAGCCGAAGGACTATTCGCCGGTCCTGACCGCCGTGCTGATGCCGCCGGGCCATGATGCCGATCAGTTCCGCCAGGTCGTGCTGGACAATTACAACATGTCGCTCGGCTCGGGCCTCTCCAAGGTCGCCGGCAAGGTGTTCCGCATCGGCCATCTCGGCGAGTGCAACGAGTTGACCCTGATGGCCGCGCTCAGTGGTGTTGAGATGGGGCTGCGTGTCGCCGGCGTGCCGCATCGTGCCGGTGGTGTCGATGCTGCGATGGCACTTCTGGAGCAGCCAATGCCCGGCAATGCGCCGCGGCATCTCGCAGTTGTGAATTGAGGCGAAATCGCGTGCGGCTGCGGGTCAAATCCGCCCGTGCCGCATTGCACAGCAGAAGGAAGCCCGTGTGCATCTGAGGGATGTCAGCCCGAAGCGATCGGTGCTTGCGTCTTCTTTGTTGACGCCAGCGGTCTGGCGGGAGAAAAGCGCGGCGAGCGCGTGGCATGCCACGTCCGCGCACCAACCAAACGACCGGGGATGGACGCCAATGACTGTGCACACAGGACGGCATTTTCTTCAAATTCCGGGGCCGACCAACGTGCCCGACCGCGTGCTGCGCGCGATGGACATGCCGACGCTGGATCATCGTGGTCCCGAGTTCGCCGAGCTCGGTTTTGCCGTGCTGGCGGCCAGCCAGCGGATCTTCCGCACCAAGCAGCCGGTGATCATTTATCCGTCGTCCGGCACCGGCGCCTGGGAAGCGGCGATCGTCAACACGCTCGCGCCCGGCGACAAGGTGCTGATGGCCGAGACCGGCCAGTTCGCGGTGCTGTGGCGTGGCATCGCCGACAAGTTCAAGCTCGACGTCGACTTCATCTCCGGCGACTGGCGTCATGGCGCCGACATCGCGGCCATCGAACAGCGCCTCGTCGAGGACAAGGCGCACAAGATCAAGGCCGTCTGCATCGTGCACAACGAGACCTCGACCGGCTGCCTGACGCCGCCGCTCGATGTGCGCAAGGCGCTCGATCGCGCAGGCCACCCGGCGCTGCTGATGGTCGACACCATCTCCGGTCTCGGCTCGATGGAGTACGAGCACGACGCCTGGGGCATCGACGTCTCGGTCGCGGGCTCCCAGAAGGGCCTGATGCTGCCGCCGGGCCTCGGCTTCAATGCCGTCTCGGAGAAGGCGCTCGCCGCCGCCAAGTCCAATCCGGGCATGCGCTCGTATTGGGATTGGCAGGAGATCATCAATTTCAACAGGCTCGGCACCTTCCCCTACACGCCAGCCTGCAATCTCTTGATGGGCCTCAACGAGGCACTGAAAATGCTGGAGGAGGAGGGCCACGAGAACGTGTTCGCCCGCCACCGCCGCCACAGCCTCGCGACGCGCGCCGCCGTGAAGGCGTGGGGTCTCGATACGCAGTGTCAGGATCCGCAGGCGCATTCTCCGGCGCTGACCGGCGTCGTGATGCCCGAGGGCCATGATGCCGATCAGTTCCGCAAGCTCGTGCTCGAGAATTTCGACATGTCGCTCGGCACCGGCCTGAACAAGATCAAGGGCAAGGTGTTCCGCATCGGCCATATCGGTCACTTCAACGACCTGATGCTGATGGGCACGCTCGCCGGCGTCGAGATGGGCCTTGCGCTCGCCAATGTGCCGCATCGCGCCGGTGGCGTGCTCGCGGCGATGGACGTCCTGAAGGCGCGCGAGGCCGCGCCGATTTCGAAGGTGGCCTGATGAACGCACCTGCGACCGGATCCGACGATCTCATCTATGCCGTCGACGACGGCATCGCGAGGATCACCTTCAACCGGCCGCAGGCGCGCAACGCGATGACATTCGCGATGTACGACCAGATGGCCTCGATCTGCGAGGCCATCAATGCCGACCGCTCGATCAAGGCGCTGATCCTGACCGGCGCCGGCGACAAGGCCTTCGCCTCCGGGACCGACATCTCCCAGTTCCGTGCCTTCAAGACCGCGCAGGACGCGCTCGACTATGAGGCGCGGATCGATCGCGTGCTCGGCACGCTCGAACTGTGCCGTGTGCCGGTGATCGCGGCGATCGCCGGCGCCTGCACCGGCGGCGGCGCCGGCATCGCCGCCTGCTGCGACATCCGCATCGGCACCGAGACCACCCGCATCGGCTTTCCGATCGCGCGCACGCTCGGCAACTGCCTGTCGATGTCGAACGTTTCGCGCGTGGTCTCCCTGATCGGACCGGCGCGCACCAAGGACATGATCTTCAAGGCCCGGCTGGTCGAGGCCCCGGAGGCGCTCGCGCTCGGCCTGCTGAACGAGATCGTGCCCGACGTCGAAACCCTGCAGACGCGCGCGCTGGAGACGGCGAAGCTTGTCGCGTCGCATGCGCCGATCACGCTCGAAGTGACCAAGGAGGCGGTCCGCCGCATCCGTCGCACGTTGACGCGCGACGAGGGCGAGGACCTGATCCTGCGGGCCTATATGAGCGAGGATTTCCGCGAGGGCATGGACGCGTTCCTCAACAAGCGTCCACCGAACTGGAAGGGCAAGTAGCGCATGCCGCGGCTGCGACCTTATGCGGACATCGCGACGCGGCATTTTCCTTGTCATCTTGAACTCATCACAATAAGCCAGCAGTATCCTGGTAGGATGCAAGCAGGCGCTTCGAACGGGGAAGAAAACACGTGCGCAACCTGATCAAAATTGCGGCCGCAACGGCGGTTCTTTTCGGAAGTGCGCCGGCCTTTGCCGGCTGGGAGCCGACCAAGCCGGTCGAAATCGTCGTGGCTGCGGGCGCCGGTGGCGCATCCGACCAGATGGCCCGCATGATGCAGGCGGCGATCCAGAAGAACAATCTGCTGAAGCAACCGGTCGTCGTGTCGCTGAAGGGCGGGGCGTCCGGAGCCGAGGCGCTGATGTACATGAAGTCCAGCGATGCTGACGCCAACAAGGTCCTGATCGCCTATTCGCTGATCTATATGCTGCCGCTGTCGGCCAAGCTGCCGTTCGACTGGCATGAGCTGTCGCCGGTCGCGGTGATCGCGCTCGACCAGTTCGTGTTGTGGGACAATGTCAACGGTCCGAAGACGGTGAAGGAGTTCATCGAGGCCGCCAAGGCATCGAGCTCGCCGTTCAAGCTAGGCGGCACCGGCTCGAAGCGCGAGGATCACGTGCTCACCGTGTTCCTGGAGAAGAAGACCGGCGCCAAATTCTCCTATCTGCCTTACAAGTCGGGCGGCGAGGCTGCGACGCAGTTGGTCGGCGGCCATACCGAGGCGAACGTCAACAATCCCTCCGAGAACCTGGAAGTCTGGCGCGCCGGCCAGGTGCGTCCGCTTTGCGTGTTCGACAAGGAGCGCATCTCCTACACCGCCAAGGTCACGGAGACGCAGTCCTGGAATGACATTCCGACCTGCAAGGAGCAGGGCCTGGACGTGCAGTACCTGATGCTGCGCGCGATGTTCCTGCCAGGCAAGGTCAACCAGGAGCAGCAGGAGTTCTATGTCGACCTGTTCAGCAAGCTGGTGCAGACGCCGGAATACAAGGACTACATGGAGAAGCAGGCGCTCAAGCCGATCTTCCTCACCGGCAAGGACATGGTGCAGTTCCTCGAAGAGGACGGCTCGCTGAACAAGCAGCTGATGACGGAAGCTGGCTTCGTCGCCAAGTGAGGCCGGGCGGGGCGAGGGGATGAGGAGGATCGATGTCCAACGCTGAGATCGAGATCGCGGTCGACGATCCGACCGCGCCGGAGGAGAATTCTCCGGCCGTCACATCCAACCGGACCGTCGACGTCGCCGTGTCGCTGCTGCTGCTCACGCTCGCCGTCGTGCTCGCCTGGGACAATTGGCGGACCGGGGCGTCCTGGGACTCCACCGGTCCCGAGCCGGGCTACTTCCCGTTCTATCTGTCGGTGATTCTCGGTGGCGCCAGCCTCTACGGCATCGGCGCGGCGTTCCTGTCGCGCAAGGAGGCGGTCGAGACCTTCGTCACGCGGGCGCAGCTGCGCCGTGTGATGGCGGTGTTCGTGCCGACTCTTCTGTTCTGCATCGCCATGCAGTTTCTCGGCATCTATGTCGCGAGCTTCCTGCTGATCGCCGGCTTCATGCGTATCGTCGGCAGAATCGCGATCTGGAAATCTCTGCTCACGGCGTTCTTGTTCAGCGCCGTGATGTTCGTGACCTTCGATATCGTGTTCGACGTGCTGATGCCCAAGGGGCCGCTCGAAGCGGCGTTCGGGTACTGACACTGGTCTCTCCCTCCGTCATTGCGAGGAGCATCGCGACGAAGCAATCCAGGGCTTCACACGCGACTCTGGATTGCTTCGCTGCGCTCGCAATGACGAGGAAACAGTTGGAATGAAATCATGGAAGCCTTGGGTCTCCTGCTGCACGGGTTTGCGGTCCTTCTGACGTGGAAGACGCTGGCGCTGATGATGGTCGGGCTCGTGCTCGGCGTGTTCGTCGGCGTGCTGCCGGGGCTCGGTGGCCCCAACGGCGTCGCGATCCTGCTGCCGCTGACCTTCTCGATGGATCCGACCTCGGCCATCGTGATGCTGTCCTGCATCTATTGGGGCGCGCTGTTCGGCGGCGCCATCACCTCGATCCTGTTCAACATTCCCGGCGAGGCCTGGTCGGTGGCGACCACCTTCGACGGCTATCCGATGGCGCAGCAGGGCAAGGCGGCCGAGGCGCTGACGGCGGCTTTCACCTCGTCCTTCATCGGCTCGCTGGTCGCCGTGCTGCTGATCACCTTCCTGGCGCCGTGGATCTCGTCCTTCGCGCTGAAGTTCGGTCCGCCCGAGTTCTTCGCCGTCTATCTGCTCACCTTCTGCTCGTTCGTCGGGCTGGGACGTGAGGACAAGCACAAGACCGTCATCGCGATGGCGCTCGGGCTGCTGCTTGCCGGTGTCGGCATGGACACGGTATCGGGCCAGCTGCGCATGACCTTCGGCTCGACGGATCTGCTCCGCGGTATCAACTTCTTGGTTGCCGTGATCGGCCTGTTCGGCATCAGCGAGATCCTGCTGACGATGGAGGAGCGCTTGGCGCTGCGGGGGCACGCCGCCGCGATCTCGCTGCGCACGGTGCTTGCCGTGTGGAAGGACCTGCCGAAATACTGGATGACCCTGCTGCGCTCCTCGGTGATCGGCTGCTGGCTCGGCATCACGCCGGGCGGCGCGATCGCGGCGTCCTTCATGGGCTACAACCTCGCCAAGCGCTTCTCGAAGGACCCGGACAGTTTCGGCAAGGGCCGCATCGAGGGCGTGTTCGCGCCTGAGACCGCCGCGCATGCCTCGGGCACCGCGGCGCTGCTGCCGATGCTGGCGCTCGGCATTCCCGGCTCCGGCACCGCGGCGATCCTGCTCGGCGGCCTGATGGTGTGGGGTCTCAATCCCGGACCGCTGCTGTTCGTCGAGCACAAGGACTTCGTCTGGGGCCTGATCGCCTCGATGTATCTCGGCAACGTCGTCGGCCTCGTGCTGGTGCTCTCCACCGTGCCGATCTTCGCCTCGATCCTGCGGGTGCCGTTTGCGGCCGTCGCGCCGATGATCGTGGTGTCCTGCGCCATCGGCGCCTATGCGATCCAGAACGCGATGTTTGACGTCTGGCTGATGCTCGGCTTCGGCGTCGTCGGCTACGTCTTCAAGAAGATCAAGATTCCGCTGGCGCCGTTCACCTTGGCGCTGGTCCTCGGCAGCCGTGCCGAGGACGCGTTCCGGCAGTCGATGATCATCTCCGGCGGCAACATGAAGGTGTTCTGGGCGAACGGTCTCGTCGGCACGATCACGACGCTCGCGATCCTGCTGTTGTTCTGGCCGCTGATCGATCGGCTGGTCGCGAGCGTCAGCAAGTCGAGCGCGCCGGCGGCGAAGGCCGAGGCGTAGGCGGCGGACCGCAAGCCGCGACGTTCAGGGCCTCATGGTTCGAGACGCGCCGCGCGCAACAGTTGGTGGAGTCCACTACCTGTTGAGGCGCGGCGCTCCTGACCATGAAGGGGAGATCGTGCTGCGCATTCAGGCCTCGTCCGGAGGAGCCCGCCGCAGGCGGGCGTCTCGAAGGACGGCCGCAGGCGGGATGAGCCGCGCGGACCACGCGTTCTGTGCTGAGGCGGAGCGCCGCCGCTGGAATGGCAGGCCGCCACAACAAACAGGCTAGAACTCGCGTGAGATTGCGACCATTGGCTCGATTGGGCCTTGGCGTGGATCGAACTGGACCGTGGCACCGTTGCCACATCAGGGAGGAGGCTGGCTTCGCGGCGACGGACCGTTGTTCGAATCCTTTCCGCGCTTCTCCAGAGGTTGTGTCTTTGCGATGACAGCTTTTTAGGCAGGGCGGTGGTAGGCTTCATTCATGGGCAGACGTTGTGCTGCTCACGCGCGGTGCCTGATCTCTGGTCATCGCGTCCTGATGTTTCCTCCCGAGACGATCCCTTGCCCGGCGCTTGCGTCGGGCTTTTTTTGCGTTCGGCGTTTTCTGACAAGGATGCCTGTTCGCGCTCTCCCTCATCCTGGGGTCCCGAATGAAAAAAGCCTCCGTCCGGATTGTCCGAACGAGGGCCTCGGGAAGCGTTGATATCAGACGAGAGCGTTGAACTCAGGCAGCGCTCAGCCTCAGTTCACCTTCTCCGCGACGGGCATGTGGTACCAGTCGGACTCGTTGTCGAGCATCGTCTCGTCGAAAGGAAGCCCAGCACCGTGGTTCAGAGCGGCCGCGTTGACGTCGCGTACGATGTCCATCGCCGTCAGGAATTCGTTCAACTCGGTCGCGCTCATGATCCGCTACTCCTCACGCGCGCGGGCCCCGTGAGGTCCGCGATCAACTGATGCGAAGAGATTAACGCGGTCTTGCCTTGGCCTCAATCCGGCCAAGTTGGAAGTTCCAACGTGGTGACATCTTGGCCACAGCGGCGGGATGCCGCAGCTTGGTCATATTGCACCTGCTCACACGACGCGATTCAGGCGGAGATCGGCGATTTCGCCGTCGGTGAAGCCGAATTCGGAGAGAATCTCCTCGGTCTGCTCGCCGAACTCCGGCGGCCGCGCCGCCATGCGGCTTGGCGTGCGCGACAATGTGAAGGGCTGGGCCACCAGCGTGATGTCGCGGCCGTCGTCGCTCGGCACCTGCTGCGCCATGCCGAGATGCTTGACCTGCGGGTCCTCGAACATCTGATCGATCGCGTAGATCGGGCCGCAGGGGACTCCGGCAGCGTTGAGCTCGGCGACCCATTGTTCGCTGGTCTTCGCCGCCGTGCGCTGGTTGATCTCGGCGTTCAACCCATCGCGGTTCTTCGAGCGTGCTGGTGCGGTGGCGTAGTCGGGATGATCGATCCATTCCGGGGCGCCCAGCGTCTGGCATAGCCGCTCCCAGATCCGGCCGCCGGTCGCGGCGATGTTGATGTAGCCGTCGGCGGTCTTGAACACGCCGGTCGGGATGCTGGTCGGATGATTGTTTCCCGCCTGCGGCGCGACGTCTTTCTCCATCAGCCAGCGCGCGGCCTGGAAGTCGAGCATGAAGATCTGCGCCTGCAGCAGCGAGGTCTGCACCCACTGGCCCTCGCCGGAGACCTCGCGCTCAAGCAGCGCGGTGAGGATGCCCATGGCGCAGGACAGGCCCGCGGAGAGATCGGCGATCGGGATGCCGGCACGCATCGGGCCTTCTCCGGGCGCCCCGGTGATCGACATCAGCCCGCCCATGCCCTGCGCGATCTGATCGAAGCCCGGCCGCTTGGCATAGGGGCCGTCCTGGCCGAAGCCGGAGATGCTGCCATAGACGATGCGCGGATTGACCTTGCGGACGGCCTCGTAATCGATGCCGAGCTTGGTCTTCACATCGGGCCGATAGTTCTCGATCACGACGTCGGCCTGCTTGGCCAGCCGCATGAACACGTCGACGCCCTTGGGATCCTTCAGATTGAGCGTCATCGCGCGCTTGTTGCGATGCAGGTTCTGGAAGTCGGCACCCCGGCGCGGGCCACCCAGCGCCTCGCCGCCATCCTCCATCATGGCATCGATCTTGATGACGTTGGCGCCCCAATCGGCAAACTGCCGCGCGCAGGTCGGGCCGGCGCGCACGCGCGTCAAATCGAGCACAGTGAAGCGGGACAGGGCTTTGGACGCGCGCGGGAAGGCCATGCGGATGAACTCCGAAAAACTGACATGGCTGTATAGGAGAGGCCGCGGGAGGCGACAATTGCGCAACGGCCGTGCGCGCCGCGCCGCTCATGCCGCCGCTGCAGGGCTGCGCCCTCGCGCAGGAACCTGGCTCAGCGCTCGTCTGCGATCACCTTGCCGTCGTTGGGCAGCGTTCCCGGCGCGACCAGTTCGACCTGGCCGCCGAGCTTGGCGACGCTGCGCAGGCTCGCGGCGAGCGCGTCCTGCAGGCCGTCTGACGGTGCGGCGCATTCGGCCTTCAACGTCATCGCGTCGGTTTCCCCGGCGCGGGTGACGACAAGCCGGAGGCGGCCGAGCTCCGGATGGCGCCTGCCGATCTCGGCGACCTGCTCAGGGCGAACGAACATGCCCTTGATCTTGGTGGTCTGGTCGGCGCGGCCCATCCAGCCCTTGATGCGCATGTTGGTGCGGCCGCAGCGGCTGACGCCGGGCAGGGCGGCGGTGAGATCGCCGAGTGCGAGGCGAATCCAGGGATGGGCAGGATCGAGCGAGGTGACGACGATCTCGCCGACGTCGCCCTCGGCCACGGGATCACCGGTGCCGGGGCGGACGATCTCGAAAATGAGATCCTCATTGACCACCATGCCCTCGCGCGCCAAGGTCTCATAGGCGATGATGCCGAGATCGGCGGTGCCAAAGGCCTGGTAGGCATCAATGCCGCGCGCCTTGATCTCGGCCTGCAAGGACGGCGGAAAGGCCGCGCCCGACACCAGTGCGCGCTTGATCGAGGAGACGTCGCGGTCGGCGCTCGCCGCGCCATCGAGCAGGATCTTCAGGAAATCGGGCGTACCGCTGTAGCCGACCGGCCGATAGGCCTCGATCAGCTCGAACTGCGCCTCGGTGTTCCCCGGTCCGGCCGGGATCACCGCGCAGCCGAGTGCGCGCGCCGAGGCGTCGAAGATGAAGCCGCCGGGCGTCAAATGATAGCTGAAGGTGTTGAGCACGACGTCACTGCGGCGGAAGCCGGCCGCGAACAGCGCGCGCGCGCCGCGCCAGGGATCGCTATGCGCCGCCTCCGGCTCGAAGATCGGGCCAGGCGACGTGAACAGACGGGAGAACGCGCCGGGGGACTGCGCGACAAAGCCGCCGAATGGCGGCGCCGCCTTGTGCAGGGCCGGGAGCTCGGACTTGCGCAGCACGGGGAGTTGGGCGAGCGCGGCGCGGGTGGTGACGTCGACGGGATCGATGCCCTGAAGCAGCGCGGCATAGGCCGGCGCCTTCATCGCCGCGCGGAGAACGTCCGGCAGGCGGCCGAACAGATCCTGCTCGCGGACGGCGGGATCACGGGTTTCGAGGGCGTCGTAATGGGTATTCATGCCCAGTCCTTCGGTCTTGTGCCGTCATGTCCGGGCAAAAGCGCGAAGCGCGTCTTCGCATTGTCGTCCCGGGCATCCACGTGGTTCGTCTTTGCGGCTCGCGCGTGGATGGTCGGGGCAAGCCCGGCCATGACGAGGGGAGAGATTTCGGCTACAGCCACCGCTTCCGCCGCTTGAAGCTCTTCAGGTTCTTGAAGCTCTTGCGCTGGTCGCCGGCGCCGCCGAGGTAGAATTCCTTGACGTCCTCGTTGTCGCGTAAGCTGTCTGCGGTGCCGTCGAGCACGACTTTGCCCTGTTCCATGATGTAGCCGTGGCTGGCGACCGACAGCGCCGCGCGCGCGTTCTGCTCGACCAGGAGGATGGTGACGCCGAGATCGCGGTTGATCTCCTTGATGATCGCGAACACCTCCTTTACGAGCAACGGCGACAGGCCCATCGACGGCTCGTCCATCAGGATCATCTTCGGCCGGGCCATCAGCGCGCGCCCGATCGCCAGCATCTGCTGCTCGCCGCCGGAGAGATAGCCGGCCAGGCCGGTCCGCTCCTTCAGCCGCGGGAAATAGTTGAACACCATCTCGATGTCGCTGTTGACCTCGCGGTCGCTGCGGGTGAATGCGCCGAGCTTGAGGTTTTCGAGCGAGGTCATGTCGGCCACGATGCGCCGGCCCTCCATGACCTGGAAGATGCCGCGGCGGACGATCTTCTCCGGATCGATGCCGTCGATGCGCGCGCCGTCGAACATGATCTCGCCGCGCGTGACCTCGCCATCCTCGGTCTTCAGCAGGCCGGAGATCGCCTTCAACGTCGTCGATTTGCCGGCACCATTGGCGCCAAGCAGCGCGACGATGGCGCCCTTCGGGACATCGAGGCTGAGCCCGCGCAGCACCAGGATGACGTCGTCATAGACGACCTCGATGTTGCGAACGGAGAGCAGGGGGGCGGCGCTCGCGGTCGCATTGGCATTCGGCTTGTCGAGGGTCTCAACCATGTCCGTTCACCTCACTGTCGTCCCCCGCGAAGGCGGGGGACCCAGTATTGCAGAGACGCCGATGCTCGATCGAGAAGCCGCAGCGTACTGGATCCCCGCTTTCGCGGGGATGACGATCGTGTGTGGAGATGCTGACGCGCGTACTCTTCAGCATCTCATTAGCTTACCAACCCGCCCATTCGGCCTTGCGCGGCAGCTCGACGGTCTTCACCTTTTCGAGCTTGATCACGCCTTTCGCCATCAAGTCGTTGAGGTCACCATCGGTCGGACCCGTCACGCGCGCGCGATAAAGGTCGACCTTCATCGTGCCGCGGTGATCCTTCTCGGTCCAGGTCGAAGGGCTGCAGACGCCATCCATCCCGGCCGGCACCCAATCCTTCTTCTGGTGGAAGCCCTTGGCGACGTTCTCGCCGGTCGGGCCGCCATTCTTCACCGCCCATTCGATTGCTTCCTTCATGTAGAGCGAGGAGCAGACCGCGGCGACGTAGTGCACCGGCCGATAGACCTTGCCGGTGGGGTCGGACATCTTGGCGATCTCCTGCACCGTCTTCATGCCCGGTGCATCGCCGCCCCAGCCGACCGAGGTGCGCAGCGGGAAGATCACGCCATCGGCGGCATCGCCCGCGGTCTTGGCGGCGTTCTCATCCATGCCCCAGACATTGGACAGGAACTGCACATCGACGCCGGCGTTCTTGCAGGCCTTCATCACCGAAATGTTGGAGGCCGCAGTGTTGCCGAGATAGGCGTAGTTGGCGCCGGAGCTCTTCAGGCTCAGGCATTGCGCACTGTAGTCGCCGGGGGCCAGCGCGAACACCAGCGGCGGCAGCACCTCGAAGCCGAGCTCGGTGGCGAGCGCTTCGCCCGCGGCCTTCGGTGCGTTGGGGTAGGGATGGTTGGCGCCCATGTGCACGAACTTGGGCTTGCCGGGCTTGCCCTTGGCCTTCCAGTCCTCGGCTGCCCAGGTCAGCTCGGCGCGCAGCGCGTCCGAGTAGCTCGGGCCGTAGAAGAAATTATACGGCGCAGGCTTGGCCTTGCCGCTGGTGCCTTCGGGATCGGTCAGCGCCGCGGCGTAGGAGCCGGACAAATCCGGGATCTTGTCATTGGCGAGGAATCCGGTCAGCGCCTCGGTATCGGCGGTGCCCCAGCCCATGATTGCAGCGACCTTGTTGTCCGGCGCCGACCACTTCTTGTACAGCGCGATCGCGCGCGGCACCTGGTAGCCATAGTCGTTGCTGTCGACGGCGAGCTGCTTGCCGCCGATGCCGCCGTTCTTGTTGACCCAGGCGAAGGTGTCGACGACGCCCTGGCCATAGGGCGTGCCGACGTCGGACGTGCCGCCCGACAGATCCTGCAGATGGCCGATCGCGATCTGCTGCGCGTTCGCCGATGCGGCGAAGGTGCCTGCGAGCAGCGCGAGCGCCGCCGAGCCGAGCCATGATTTGATCGTCATAGTGCTTCCTCCTGTGGTGCATCCGGGCCGGATTGTCGCCGGTCCCTGTTGGTTGGAATCAATGTGAGAACGGGTAGAGCTTCCAGTATGTCTTGATCTGCCGCCAGCGATGCGCGAGCCCGTCAGGCTCGAACATCAGGAAGGCGATGATGATCAGGCCGATCGCGATCTCGCGCAGGAATGTGATGTTGTTGTTCAGCGCGAGCGTCTTGTCGATCGCGCCGCCCTTCAGATGATGGCTCAGCCACTCCATCGATTCTGGCAGCAGAACGACGAAGGCGGTCCCCATCAAGGTGCCCATGATCGAGCCGGTGCCGCCGATGATGATCATCGCCAGGAACAGGATCGATCGCTCGATGCCGAAGCCCTCCTGCGAGATCACCAGCTGATAATGCGCGTAGAGCGCGCCGGCGATGCCGGCGAAGAACGCGGCCAGGCCGAACGACAGCGTGCGGTACTTGGTCAGGTTGATGCCCATGATCTCGGCCGAGAGATAATGGTCGCGGATCGCGATGAGCGCGCGGCCGTCGCGGGTACGCATCAAATTGGTGACGAGCAAATAGCAGACCACCACATAGGCCAGCACGACGTAGAAATATTGCCGGTCGCCGCGCAGCGTATAGCCGAAGATCGAGAACGGATTGGCCGAGGCCGGCACCGAGCCGCCGGAGAACCATTCGGCGCGGGAGAAGAAGTCGAGCAGGATGTATTGCGCGGCGAGCGTGGCGATGACGAGATAGAGGCCCTTCAGCCGCGCCGCGGGAAGGCCGAACACGAGCCCGACCAGCGCCGTGATCACCCCGGCCAGCGGGATCGCGAAGAACACCGGAATGGCATAGGTGTTGTTGATATAGGCCGATGTGAAGGCGCCGAGCAGGAAGAAGCCGGCCTGGCCGATCGAGATCTGACCGGTGAAGCCGACCAGAATGTTCAGCCCAAGCGCCGCGATTGCGAAGATGCCGATCTGGATCGAAACCGACAGCCAGTATTCGGAGAACACAAGCGGCGCGAAGCACAGCAGGATCACGCCGGCGATCGCGAAATTGCGGCTGGTCTTGGTCGGGAAGATCGTGGTGTCGGCCGCATAGGAGGTGCGGAAGTCACCGGCGGGGATCGTGGAGCGTGCAACCATGGTGGGCCTATCTCGCCTGGAGCTTGGGTTGCGTCATTGGCTCGCCCTTCGCTTTGGTTTGAGCATGATCGTTACCGAAAACCGGTCTCCACTTTTCGGCGATCATGCTCATATCCGCTCGATGTCTTTGGTGCCGAACAGGCCGTAGGGCTTGATCATCAGGATGAGGATCAGCACGTAGAACGGCGCGATCTCGTAGAGATTACCCCAGTGCAGATATTGGCTGTCGACATATTGCGCGATGTTTTCGAGCAGGCCGATGATGATGCCGCCCAGAACGGCGCCGCCGACCGAGTCGAGGCCGCCGAGGATCGCCGCGGGAAACACCTTGATGCCATAGGCGGACAGTCCCGACGACACGCCGTTGACGACGGCGACGACGACGCCGGCCACGGCGGAGACGGTTGCCGAGATCGCCCAGGCCATCGCGAACACGTTTTTGACGGAGATGCCGAGCGATTGCGCGACCTGCTGGTTGAAGGCGGTGGCGCGCATCGCGAGGCCGTATTTCGATGCCTTGAAGAACCAGGCCATTCCGAGCATCATCGCGACCGAGACCACAAGGCTCATGACATAGACGGTCTGGATCTGTAGCCCGAACAGATCGACTGCCTTGCTCGCGAACACCGGCGGGAACGGCTGCGGATTGACGCCGAACATCCATTTCAGCGCCGCCTGGAACACCGTCGACAGGCCGATCGTCACCATGATGACGGAAATGATGGGCTCGCCGATCATGGGACGGAGGATCACGACCTGCACGGCGATGCCGAACGCGAACATGAAGACGAGCGTCAGCGGCATGCCGACCCAGAACGGGACTTGATATTTCGTCAGCAGCAGCCAGCACACCCAGGCGCCGATCAAGAGCAGCTCGCCTTGGGCAAAATTGACGACCTGCGTCGCCTTGTAGATCAGTACGAACGACATCGCGACCACGCCATAGAGCGTGCCGACCACGAGGCCGTTGACGAGGAGCTGGATAAGGAAGGAGGTGTTCATGGGCGTGCAGGCACAATGTAGCCCTGTCCTTTTGTGGGAGAGGGTGGCTGCGCACTGCGCAGCCGGGTGAGGGGGTCTCTCCGCGGGCGAGCAAGGGGAGACGGATCCCTCACCGCACCGCGCTTTCGTCGACCAGCGGAGCTGCCCTCTCCCACAAGAGGAGAGGGCGCATCAATGTGCAGTCGCGTTTGCTGCTGCTCGAGACCTCGCTCGTCGTCGCCGGGCTTGACCCGGCGATCCAGCGTTTTCGGAACGGGATGGATGCGCGGGTCAAGCCCGCGCATGACGGTCTCATGTGACGAAAAGCGCATCACTCCGCCGCCTCCGCCATGGGTCCGTGGCCGCCGAGATCCACCACCCTCAACGTCGTGCGGATGCGCTGGGTGGTGCCGTCCTGGAAGCGGATGACGGTGTCGACGGGGATAGCCGGCTTGCCGCCATAGATGCCGTCGATAATGTCGGCGTATTTCTCGTTGATGACGCTGCGGCGGACTTTGCGGGTGCGGGTCAGTTCGCCGTCGTCGGCGTCGAGCTCCTTGTAGAGCAGCAGGAAGCGGGCGATGCGCTGCGCAGCCGGCAGATGCGCGTTGACGGTCTCGACCTCCTTCTGCAGCAGCGCATAGACCTCGTTGCGCGAGGCGAGATCGGAATAGGTGGTGAACGCGATGCGGTTCTTCTCCGCCCATTTCGAGATGATGGAGTAGCGGATGCAGATCATTGCCGCGAGATGCTCGCGGCCGGCGCCGAGCACGACCGCTTCGGCGATGTAGGGCGAGAACTTCAGCTTGTTCTCGATATATTGCGGCGAGAAGCGCTCGCCACGCGCGGTCTCGGCAAGATCCTTGATGCGGTCGATGACCACCAGCTGCTTGTGGTCGTTGAAATAGCCGGCATCGCCGGAATGCATCCAGCCATTCTTGACGTCGGCGGCCGAGGCTTCAGGGGCTTTGTAGTAGCCCAAGAACATGTTGGGATGGCGCACCAGGATCTCGCCGATGCCCTGGCTGTCGGGCTGGTCGATCCTGATCTCGATGTCCTCCGACATCGGTACGCCGGTCGTGTCGGGATCGACCTTGTCGGCGGGATGCAGCGTGTAGGCCCCCAGCAGTTCGGTCTGGCCGTAGAGCGTGCGCAGCGGCACGCCCATGGCGCGGAAGAACTTGAACGTGTCAGGCCCGAGCGCGGCGCCGCCGGTGGCGGCCGAGCGCAGCCGGGTGAAGCCGAGACGGTCGCGCAGCGCGCGGAACAGCAGCATGTTGGCCAAGGCTGAATGCTGCCCCTTCTCCAGCGCCGCGAGACCGGTCGACATGCCCAGATGATATAGCCGCTGCTTCAGCGGCGAGGCGTCCATGACGGCGGCGCGGACGTCGGCCGCGATCTGCTCCCAGACCCTTGGCGCGAACAGCACGAAGGTCGGCGCAATCTCGCGGAAGTCGTTCATCATCGTATCGGGCTCTTCGACGAAGTTGACCTTCATCCGGCAGAGCAGACCTTTGCCGAGCACATAGACCTGTTCCATGATCCAGGGCAGCGGCAGCACCGAGACATATTCGTCCTCGGGACCCTTGGGGTCGAAGGCGAGATAGGTCGCGCAATGCTTGAGCACGCGCGCGGCCGAGAGCATCGCGAGCTTCGGATGCGAGGTCGTGCCCGACGTGGTGCAGAGGATCGCGACGTCGTCGCCCTGGGTGGCGTCGACCATGCGGTCATAAAGATCCGGCTCGCGGGCGGCCAGGTTGCGGCCGAGCTCGGCGAGCTTGTCGGCCGGCATCAGCCTGGGATCGTCATATTTGCGCATGCCACGCGGATCGGAATACACGATGTGCTTCAGCGCCGGCACGCGATCGGCGAGGTTCAAGAGCTTGTCGACCTGCTCCTCGTCCTCGGCGAACACCAGCCGCGCCTCGCCATAGTTCAGGAGATAGGCGGCCTCGTCGTCGAGCACGTCGCGATAGAGGCCGAGGCTGAACGCCCTGATCGCATGGGTGGCGATTTCGGCTGCAACCCAGTCCGGCCGGTTGTCGCCGATGATGCCAATGACGTCGTCCTTGCCGAGCCCGAGCGCGACCATGCCGAGCGCGAAATCGCGGACGCGAGCCTGGTAATCCGCCCAGGTGAAGGTGCGCCAGAGACCGAGATCCTTCTCGCGCAGCGCGATCTCCGGGCCGTGCTCCCTGGCATTCAGCCGCAGCAGCTTCGGATAGGTGTCGGCCTGTCTGACGCGACCTGCATAGTCCATCATGCCGCGTCCTCCGCAATGGAGGGCGCCTCGTCGGGATCGACCAGCAGCTCGTCCTCCTCGCCGAGATAGGCGCGCTTGACGTGGGGATCGGCGAGCACGGCGGCCGGGTCGCCCTCGGCGATCTTGCGGCCGAAATCGAGCACCATGACGCGGTGGGAGATGTCCATGACGACGCCCATGTCGTGCTCGATCATCACGACGGTCATGCCGTATTCCTCATTGAGGTCGACGATGTAGCGCGCCATATCCTCCTTCTCCTCGAAGTTCATGCCGGCCATCGGCTCGTCGAGGAGGATGAGATGCGGCTCGAGCGCCATGGCGCGGGCGAGCTCGACGCGCTTGCGCAGGCCGTAGGAGAGGGTGCCCGCCGGCGCCTTGCGCACCGACTGAAGGTCGAGGAAGTCGATGATCTCTTCGACCTTCTCGCGGTGCTTCAGCTCCTCGCGCCGCGCGCCAGTGAGCCAATAGAGCGAGCCGGTGAGGAAGTTGTTCTTCAATAAATGATGCCGCCCGACCATGATGTTGTCGAGCACGCTCATATGGTGGAACAAAGCGAGGTTCTGGAAGGTGCGGCCGATGCCGATCTTGGCGCGCGCATTCGGCGGCAGGCCGGTGATGTCGTGGCCGCGATGGAACAGGCGGCCTTCGGTCGGCTTGTAGCGCCCGGAGATGCAGTTGACGATCGAGGTCTTGCCGGCGCCGTTCGGGCCGATGATCGAGAACAGCTCGCCCTCACGCACGCCGAAGCTGACGTCGGTCAGGGCTTTCACCCCACCGAAACGCAGCGACACCCCGCGCGCTTCCAACGTATAGTCCAAGTCGTCCTCCCGAAGTCCTTGCCGGCGCTTGTCGCGCTCTTCAGGCCTGGTGTCGCGACGTAGTCTCGCCGCTGTCGTCGAACTCTATCCCGCCCGCCTATTCCGCGCCATCCGACGAATGAGGGGCGGGCCCGGCGGGTGCATTTTGCCGCATGCCGGGCCTTTCGCGTCATCCATGCTGGGGATGAACCGGAGAGGCCCGAGTCGAATGCGGTGGTCCTGGATAAGGGAAAGCGCTATTAGGAACTGTCTTGCGCCTGACAATTCCCGGGCAAAATTCAAGACGTGATTGTTGCGATGCAATACGGTCGCGGCGAGATTCGAAGTAACGAGACGATGGCTTGATCTCCTCCGCTACCCTGCTGCGCATCGCGCCCTGGTCGCGCCATCTCAGGCCCGAGGAGATCGACGTTGCCTCGGCCGGCATCGTCGAGCGCTCCTTTGCCGCCAACGAGCACATCTTTTTGCGGGGCGACCAGTTCGATTATTGGGCCGGCATCGTCTCGGGCCTGGCCCGCATGATGAGCACGGTATCGCGGGGTGGCAAGGCGACGACGTTTGCGGGCATGTCGGCCGGCGCCTGGTTCGGCGAGGGCAGCGTGCTCAAGAACGAGCCGCGCCGCTACGACGTGGTCGCGCTGCGCGATACCCGTGCGGCGCTGATGGAGCGGCAGACCTTCATGTGGCTGTTCGAGAACAGCGTCGGCTTCAACCGCTTTCTTGTCACCCAGCTCAACGAGCGGCTCGGCCAGTTCATTGGCCTCGTCGAGGTCGGCCGCACGCTGGATGCGACGGCGCGGCTGGCCCGCAGCATTGCCGCGCTCTTCAACCCGATCCTCTACCCCAACACGACCCGTCACCTTGAAATCACCCAGGAGGAGATCGGGGCACTCTCGGGCCTGTCGCGGCAGAACGCCAATCAATGCCTCAAGACCTTGGAGCGCGACGGCCTGCTGCGGGTGGAATATGGCGGGGTGACCGTGCTCGATCTCGACCGTCTGCGCTGCTACGGGGATTAGACCGACCTTTGCATCCTATTTCTACGCCATTGATCTGACGTATGTTTTCCATTGAGCTTGACCGGCGGCGGCAGCTATGGACTGCTCGTCGGGAACTTGGCCCGCAGGGCGGCGACGATGTTGGAGTGGTTATGGCGGGCAAGGATTGCAGCGGCCGGGTGGCGCTGATCACCGGCGTGACCGGGCAGGACGGCGCTTACCTCGCCGAGTACCTGCTCGGGCTCGGCTATACCGTGCATGGCATCAAGCGGCGATCGTCGTCGTTCAACACCGGACGGGTCGATCATCTCTACCAGGACCCGCATGAAGGCAATGTGCCGTTTCTGCTGCATCATGGCGACATGACCGACTCGACCAATTTGATCCGGCTGGTGCAGCAGATCCGCCCCGACGAGATCTACAATCTCGCCGCACAGAGCCATGTCGGCGTCAGCTTCGAGAGCCCGGAATACACCGCCAACGCCGACGCGCTCGGTGTTCTTCGCCTGTTGGAAGCCATTCGCATTCTCGGCATGGAGAAACAGACCCGGTTCTATCAGGCGTCGACGTCCGAGCTCTATGGGCTGGTCCAAGAGATTCCGCAGCGGGAGACGACGCCATTCTATCCGCGCTCGCCCTATGGCTGTGCCAAGCTCTACGGCTACTGGATCACCGTGAATTACCGCGAGGCTTACGGGATGTTCGCCTGCAACGGCATCTTGTTCAATCATGAGAGCCCGATCCGCGGCGAGACCTTCGTGACGCGCAAGATCACCCGCGGCGTCGCCCGCATCGAGGCCGGTCTGGAGGAGGCCATCTATCTCGGCAATCTCGAGGCCAAGCGTGACTGGGGCCATGCCCGCGACTATGTCGAGGGCATGCACCGGATCCTGCAGGCGGATGTGCCGGATGATTTTGTGCTGGCGACCGGCGAGGCGCATTCGGTGCGCGAGTTGGTCGAGCTTGCCTTCGCCGAGGTCGATCGCCGGATCGAATGGCGCGGTGAGGGTGTCGAGGAGACGGGCATCGACTGCCGGTCCGGCAAGGCGGTGGTGCGTATCGATCCGAATTATTTCCGGCCGACCGAGGTCGATCTCCTGATCGGCGATTGCAGTAAGGCGCGTGACAAGCTCGGCTGGACGCCGAAGACCAGCTTCGCGCAACTGGTCAAGGAAATGGTTGCGAGCGACCTCGTCGCGGCGCGGCGGGAGGCGGCTCGTGGCAGCAACACGCTTTGAGCTCACGGGAAAACGCGTCTTCGTCGCCGGTCATCGCGGCATGGTCGGCAGCGCGCTGGTGCGGCGTCTGGCGCGCGAGAACGTCGCGCTCATGACGGTGCCGCGCAGCGAGGTCGATCTGCGTGACCAGGCCGCCGTGTTCGCATGGTTTGCCCACGCCAAGCCGCAAGTGGTGTTCCTGGCTGCGGCAAAGGTCGGCGGAATCGTCGCCAACAACACGCTGCGGGCCGAGTTCATCTATGACAATCTCGCGATTGCGACCAATGTCATTCACGCCGCGCATATGAATGGCGTCGAGAAGCTGATGTTTCTCGGGTCCTCCTGCATCTATCCGAAGCTCGCCGCGCAGCCCTTGCGCGAGGACGCGATGCTCACCGGAGCATTGGAGCCGACCAACGAGCCCTATGCGATCGCCAAGATCGCCGGCATCAAGATGGTCGAGGCCTATCGCAGCCAATATGGCGCCGACTTCATCAATGTGATGCCGACCAATCTGTATGGCCCGGGCGACAATTATCATCCCGAATACAGCCATGTCGTCGCGGCGCTGATCCGGCGCTTCCACGAGGCGAAGCGCGCTGATGCTGCCGAGGTCGTGGTGTGGGGCACCGGCACGCCGCGGCGCGAATTTCTCTATGTCGACGACATGGCCGATGCCTGCCTGCACCTCATGAAGACCTATTCGGCGCCCGAACTGGTCAATATCGGCACCGGCGAGGACATCACCATTGCCGATTTCGCCCGTGTGGTCGCGGCCGCGGTGGGCTACCGGGGCCGCATCAGCTTCGATCCGTCACGGCCGGATGGCACGCCGCGCAAGCTGCTCGACGTCTCGCGCCTCGCCGCGCTCGGCTGGCGCGCGACGACGCCCCTGGAGGAGGGGATCAGGCTCGCCTACCAGGCGTTCCTGCGTGAGACGGGGCAGGCTGCCGCCTAACACGCCGGTCTCGTCCCGGCCTTGCGCCGGGACGACGCCGTTAGTTCGGCGCGGTCCGCTGCGCCTTCACGCCCAGCGCCGTCGCCATCGCCGAGATCAGCGGCTTCATGAAATAGGCCTCTCCCGCCGGCACGATCGATGGCGCAAGGCCGTGCGCGGCGAGCTCCTCCGTCACCACGGGCCCTACGGAAGCAATCTGTGTGCGGGCCAGACCCTGTCGCAGCCGGTCCTCGACGCCATGCGCCTTGGCGACGTCGAACAGCCGACGCGGCTGGCCGGAGCTGGTCAGCGCGATCGCATCGACCTTGCCGGCGGTCATCTCGTCGATCGCGGTCAGGATGTTCGCGTCCGCCGCCTTGGCGTCATAGACGTAGGGCAGCACCGGATCGACGTCGGCCCCCGCCGCCCGGATGGCGCCGATCAGCGCCGAATGATCCTTGTCGGGATAGAGCTGCAAGCCGAGGCGATGGCCTTTCAGATCGTATCGCGCCAGCAGTTCGACGACGCCTTCCGACGTCGGTTTCTCGGTCGTGACCTGGGACTCGAGCCCGAGCTCGCGCAAGGCGCGCCCCGGCTTCGGCCCGCGGGTGAATTTGCGGGCCTTGCCCAGCGCCGCGACGAATTCGGGCTCGACCCCGATTCGGCGCACCACCGTCATCAGCCGCCGCAACCCCTCGCCGGTCATCAACACCAGGTCGTCAAAAGGCCGTTCGATGCAGCGATGGATCCAGGCCTCGACCGGAGCCGGGTCCGGCGCGTCCTGGATCGTGAACATCGGACATTGCAGCACGTCGGCGCCTTGCTCGGCGAGCAGCCGGGAGAACTGCGCCTCCTCGCGGGTTTCCAGGATCAGGATGCGGTTGCCGGTCAGCCTGTCTGCCATGGCCATGCTCAAAGCTTGAGGAGTGATCTTTTGTTCATCCTGCCCCCGCGCCGAGCGTTGGCGCAAGCGTGCAGAGGGTGATAGAGCAGGGCCCGAACGGGCGCCAAGCCCGGCGCTCATTCATGTTCAGCTCATCCGTCCGGTGACGTCATCGCCATGTCCGACCACCAATATGTCCTGACCCTGTCCTGCCCGGATCGTCCCGGGATCGTTTCGGCCGTTTCGACCTTCCTTGCCCACAACGGTCAGAACATTCTCGACGCCCAGCAGTTCGGCGACTTCGAGACGGATCACTTCTTCATGCGGGTGGTGTTCACGGCCGCCGATCTCGCCGTCAACTTGCCGGCGCTGCAGACCGGATTCGCGGCGATCGCCGAGCGCTTTTCGATGGACTGGCAGATGCGCGACCGCGCCGCGCAGCGCCGGGTGATGCTGCTGGTCTCGAAGTTCGACCATTGCCTGGTCGATATCCTGTATCGCTGGCGCACCGGTGACCTGTCGATGATCCCGACCGCGATCGTTTCCAACCATCCGCGCGAGACCTATGCCGGGCTCGATTTCGGCGACATTCCGTTTCACCACATGCCGGTCACCAAGGAGACCAAGCGCGACCAGGAGCAGGCGATCCTGAAGTTGGTCGAGGAGACCAAGACCGATCTCGTCGTGCTCGCGCGCTACATGCAGATTCTCTCCGATGAGATGTCAGCAAGCCTGTCGGGCCGCTGCATCAACATCCACCATTCGTTCCTGCCGGGCTTTAAGGGCGCCAAGCCCTACCACCAGGCCTATGAGCGCGGTGTCAAACTGATCGGCGCGACGGCCCATTACGTGACCCGCGATCTCGACGAAGGCCCGATCATCGACCAGGATGTCGAGCGCATCAGCCATCGCGATACGCCGGATGATCTCGTCCGCAAGGGGCGCGACATCGAGCGTCGGGTGCTGGCGCGGGCGATCCGCTACCACCTTGAGGACCGCGTCATTCTCAACGGCCGCAAGACCGTCGTGTTCATGGATTGACGCAGCCGTCAGCGGCCGGAGCCGGCCGCCTGGGCGTTGGTGTCGGACTGCGTCCCCTTGTCGCGCTCGGCGGCTGGCAGCTGCCGTTGCCGCTCGCGCTCCTGCATGAAGCGGTCGTATTCGGCGGTGCCGGGGCGGGGTGGGGCGCCAGCCGGCAGGCCGCCCGCCCATTGCGGCATCAGGTCGCCCATGCCCGCGCCGACCGTCGCATTGATTGACGAGCAGCCGGATAACGCCGGGACGAGGGTGGTCAGCACCATCATGGCCACAGGCAGTCTTGTTGCGGATCGACGGCTGGCCGGCATCGACAGATGACCTCTCATGCGCGGGCACCCCGCGGCCCGGACCCTAACGGCTTGCCATCAAATGGTAAAATTTGGCCGATCCATGGTTTGAGTATCATTGTACCTCTTGTGCCGCCGCTGGTCGGTTTCAGAAACCGATCGTCCACGAAGCCTCCCATGATCGCCATTGACAAGAACGTGCCGAGTCCGCAGCGATGCGCGCGCGATATCGTGAACGAGATCGCACAGGTGAGACAACAATGGCCGGGGGCTGCGGTCCTGATCCGACCAGGGAGGTAGTTTCAATGTTCGTGCGAAACAAGACACTGACGCTCGCCAGTGCGGCATTGGCCGCGGCTGCGCTCGCGTCCGGTGCGGCGCGGGCCGAGGACGTGTTCAAAATCGGCCTGATCGTGCCGATGACCGGCGGCCAGGCGTCGACCGGCAAGCAGATCGACAACGCGATCAAGCTTTACATGCAGCAGAACGGCGACACCGTCGCCGGCAAGAAGATCCAGGTCATCCTCAAGGACGACGCTGCGCTGCCCGACAATACCAAGCGGCTGGCGCAGGAGTTGATCGTCAACGACAAGGTCAACGTCATTGCCGGCTTCGGCGTGACCCCGGCGGCGTTCGCTGCCGCGCCGCTCGCCACCCAGGGCAAGATCCCGGAGGTCGTGATGGCCGCGGGGACTTCGATCATCACCGAAAAGTCGCCTTATATCGTTCGCACCAGCTTCACGCTGCCGCAGTCTTCCACCATCATCGGCGACTGGGCTGTGAAGAACGGCATCAAGAAGGTCGCGACCCTGACCTCGGACTACGCGCCGGGCAATGACGCGCTGGCCTCGTTCAAGGAGCGTTTCACCGCCGGTGGCGGCGAGATCGTCGAGGAAGTCAAGGTTCCGCTCCAGAACCCGGACTTTGCGCCGTTCCTGCAGCGCATGAAGGACGCCAAGCCGGATGCGATGTTCGTGTTCGTGCCGGCCGGGCAGGGCGGCAACTTCATGAAGCAATATGCCGAGCGCGGTCTCGACAAAAGCGGCATCAAGGTGATCGGGCCGGGCGACGTCACCGACGACGACCTGCTCAACGACATGGGCGACGCCGTGCTCGGCGCGGTCACCGCGCACATCTATTCGGCGGCGCATCCGTCGGCGAAGAACAAGGAGTTCGTCGCGGCCTATAAGAAGGCGTTCAACAGCCGCCCGGGCTTCATGGCGGTTGGCGGCTATGACGGCATTCACCTGATCTATGAGGCCCTGAAGAAGAGCGGCGGCAAGACCGATGGCGACTCCCTGCTCGCGGCGATGAAGGGCATGGCCTGGGAGAGCCCGCGCGGCCCGATCTCGATCGATCCGGAAACGCGGGACATCGTCCAGAACGTCTATATCCGCAAGGTCGAGAAGGTCGACGGCGAGCTCTATAATGTCGAGTTCCAGACCTTCGACGCCGTCAAGGATCCGGGCAAGGCGAAGAAGTGACGCCTGCGTGAGCGGCGTCGGGCGCACCACGGACGGTGCGCTCCCTCTCCCGCTTGCGGCGGAGGGCTGGGGTGGGGACGCCACACGGCGCGTTGTTCGTGAGGAGAGATTTCCCCCACCCGTATCGCATCTGTCGATGCGATCCGACCTCCCCCGCAAGCGGGGGAGGCGCAGACCGAGCAAGGCGTGACACGCGTGCCCTTCTGGCGAAGGGATGAGACCGGGGACCGGCGCACACTCAATGACCTCCATCCTCACCAATCTGTTCGACGGCGTCGCCTATGGCATGCTGCTGTTCGTGCTGGCCTGCGGGCTGGCCGTGACGCTCGGCCTGATGAACTTCGTCAATCTGGCGCATGGCGCCTTCGCCATGGCCGGCGGCTATGTCTGCGCCGTGCTGGTCAACCGGGTCGGCTGGCCGTTCTTCGCCGCGCTGCCGCTGGCTTTCGTCGCGAGCGCCATGATCGGGGCGCTGCTGGAGCGGACGCTCTATCAGCATCTCTATGCGCGCAGCCATCTCGACCAGGTCTTGTTCTCGATCGGGCTGGTGTTCATGACGGTCGCCTCGGTCGACTACATCATGGGCTCGTCGCGCATCTTCATCAAACTGCCCGAGGTTCTGCAGGGCCAGTTCGACATCTTCGGCGTCGGCATCGGCCGCTATCGGCTGATGATCATCGTGATCTGCGGCCTGCTCACGGTGGGGCTGCAGCTGGTGCTGTCCAAGACCCGGTTCGGCAGCCGGCTGCGCGCCGCGGTCGATGACCCGCGCGCCGCCAGCGGCCTCGGCATCAACGTGCCGCAGGTCTTTGCCTTCACCTTCGCGTTCGGCTGCGGGCTCGCCGGCCTCGGCGGCGCACTCAGCGCGGAAATCCTCGGCCTCGATCCATATTTCCCGCTGAAGTTCATGATCTACTTCCTGATCGTGGTCACTGTCGGCGGCTCGTCCTCGATCACCGGGCCGTTCCTGGCTTCGCTGCTGCTTGGCGTCGCCGACGTTGCCGGGAAATACTACGTGCCGAAGCTCGGCCCGTTCGTCATCTACACCATCATGATCGTGATCCTGATCTGGCGCCCGAACGGCTTGTTCGGTCGCACGGCGACGCGGTGAGGATCACATGACCACGAACGCACAAACCGAGGTCGGTTTTCACGCCAGGCAGCACGGCCGCTGGCACTGGAGCGAGTTCGCCTTCTGGATCGTCGTGCTGGCGGTCGGACTGGCATTCCCGTCGCGCTATCTGATCATGACCGAGATCCTGCGGTTGGCGCTGTTCGCGCTGTCGCTCGACCTGATCCTCGGCTATGCCGGCATTGTCTCGCTGGGCCACGCCGCCTTCTTCGGCGTCGGCGCCTATTGCGCCGGCCTGCTGTCGGTGCACGGCCTCATCAACGAGCCGGTACTGGCGTTGATCGTGGCCGGCTTGGCCGCCACGGTGCTCGGCTTCGCCACCAGCTTCCTTGTGATCCGCGGCGCCGACCTGACGCGGCTGATGGTCACGCTCGGCATCGCACTGCTCATGGAAGCGCTGGCGGAGCGCTTCTCCAACATCACCGGCGGCACCGACGGTCTGCAAGGGATCGACATCCAGCCGATCTTCGGCGTGTTCGCCTTCGACATGTTCGGCAAGACCGGCTTCTTCTATGCGCTCGCAGTGCTGTTCGTGCTGTTCTTGCTGGCGCGGATGATCGTGCATTCGCCGTTCGGCCTGTCGCTGCGCGCGATCAAGAACAATCCGTTGCGGGCGGCTGCGATCGGCATTCCCGTCAACAAGCGCCTGATCGCGATCTACACCGTCGCGGCGTTCTATGCCGGCATCGCCGGCGCGCTGTTCACCCAGACCACGGCGCTCGCCTCGCTCGACGTGTTCTCCTTTGAGCGGTCCGCCGATCTGGTGCTGATGCTGGTCATCGGCGGCTCCGGCTATCTCTATGGCGGGTTGATCGGCGCTGCCGTATTCCGGATGCTGCAGGAGCTGTTCCAGTGGATCACGCCGCAATACTGGATGTTCTGGATCGGCCTGGTGCTCGTCGTCATCGTGCTCGTCGGCCGCCATCGCATTCACGCTTATGCGCTATGGTTACCCAATCTCGTCCTCCGGCAGATCGCCGGCCGCAAGGCCGCGGTGGCTCTCACCGATAACGAGGCGCCATGACCTACGCCTTGGAAACGCGCGGCCTCGACAAGCATTTCGGCGGCCTCCACGTCACCCGCGATCTGTCGCTCAAGATTGCGCCCGGCGCGCGGCACGCGCTGATCGGCCCGAACGGCGCGGGCAAGACCACCGTGATCAATCAACTAACCGGCGTGCTGGAGCCAAGTGCAGGGCGTATCCTGCTGGAAGGGCAGGACATCACCGATCTGCCGGTGCACAAGCGGGTGCTGCGCGGCCTGTCGCGCACCTTCCAGATCAACCAGCTCTACCCGGACCTGACTCCGTTGGAGACGATCGGGCTCGCTGTTTCCGAGCGGCTTGGCGGCGGCGGCAATTGGTGGCGGCGCATGGGGACGCGCGACGACATCAATGCCGAGATCGCCGAGACCCTGGAGCGCTTCCGGCTGCTCGACGTGATGAACGATCGCACCTCGACCTTGCCCTATGGCAAGCAGCGCCTGCTGGAGATCGCGGTCGCGATCGCGGCCAAGCCGCGCGTGCTGCTGCTCGACGAGCCCGCTGCCGGCGTGCCCGAGGGCGAGCGCAAGGACATTCTCGCCGCCGTAGCCGCGCTGCCGCGTGACGTGACGGTGCTCTTGATCGAGCACGACATGGACCTCGTCTTCTCCTTTGCCGACCGCATCTCGGTTCTCGTCTCCGGTGCGCTGCTGGTCGAGGGCGCGCCCGATGAGGTCGCGCGCGACCCGCAGGTCAAGGCCGTCTATCTCGGCGAGGCCGCGTGATGACCGATCTGCTCGCCATCGAGAACCTGCGTGCCGGCTACGGCCAGGCGGTCGTGCTGCCGAACATGTCGCTGAAGCTCCCGGAAGGCCAGGTGCTGGCGCTGCTCGGCCGCAACGGCACCGGCAAGACCACGCTGATCAATTCCATCGTCGGCGTGACCCGGCGCTTTTCCGGCAAGATCGCGCTTGCCGGCACCGACATCTCCGGCCTGCGCGCCGACCAGCGCGCCCGCGCCGGCATCGGCTGGGTGCCGCAGGAGCGCAACATCTTCCGCTCGCTCACGGTGGAGGAGAACATGACTGCGGTGGCGCAGCCGGGACCATGGACGGTGGAGCGCGTCTACGAGATGTTTCCGCGTCTCAAGGAGCGCCGCAACAATTTCGGCAACCAGCTCTCCGGCGGCGAGCAGCAGATGCTGGCGATCGGCCGCGCGCTGACCTTGAACCCCAAGGTGCTGCTGTTGGACGAACCGACCGAGGGGCTGGCGCCGATCATTGTCGAGGAACTGCTGGCCGCGATCGGCACCATCAGCCGCGCCGGCGGGCTGTGCTCGATCATCGTCGAGCAGCATGCGCAGAAGCTGCTCACGCTGGCCGATCGCGTCGTGATCCTGGAGCGCGGCACCATCGTTCACGACGCGCCCTCCAGCGCGCTGAAGGCCGACCCCGCGCCGCTGGAGCGGCATCTGGGGGTTGCGAGCGCGGCGGCGCACTGACGCTCAGGCGCCTCGGGTGGTCCAGCGGCTACCGGGGCAGGGCTGTCGCAGGCGAGGGATATTCTGTATACCGATACGGAGTTCGGGATGATCGCCCGCTGTGCGCATCATCGGAACTTGGACCGCAGAATGAACAGCAGCAGCGGGATGCAAGCCGCTGTCCTGTGCGGACCGACCCCAGCGTGCACAATCCTGATCGGAACGGAATTGTATACTGGTCGGATACGCGGTAGGGCTGGCCGTGGCCTTGAGGACGCGCAGGCACCGGCCAGGGAGCAGCTCGTCTAGGTTAAACCGATCCAACAACCACATCCAAGACGTCGACACTTCCAAGGAGTGAAGAGATGCAACGCACCAAGCCCCCTTTCCGCGCCGATGAAGTCGGCAGCCTGCTGCGCCCGCAGAAGATCAAAGAGGCCCGCGCCAAGCTGGAGAAGGGCGAAATCTCGGCCGACGATCTCCGCAAGATCGAGGACATGGAGATCGAGAAGGTCGTGCACCGCCAGGCCTCGACCGGCCTGAAGCTTGCGACCGACGGCGAGTTCCGCCGCTCCTGGTGGCATTTCGACTTCCTGGCCAAGCTGACCGGCTGCGAGCTGTTTCATCCGGACACCGGCATCCAGTTCACCGGCGTGCAGACCCGCCACGACGCGGTGCGCGTGATCGGCAAGCTCGACTTCCCGGACGATCATCCAATGCTCGATCACTTCCGCTTCCTCAAGAAGCACGCCGACACGGCGCATGTGACGGCGAAGATGACCATCCCGTCGCCGGCGGTGCTGCATTTCCGTGGCGGCCGCAAATCGATCTCGAAGGACGTCTATCCCGATCTCGACGCCTTCTACGAGGATCTCGGCAAGACCTACCGCAAGGCCGTGAAGGCATTCTACGACGCCGGTTGCCGCTATCTGCAGTTCGACGACACCGTCTGGGCCTATCTGTGCTCGCAGGATGAGCTGAAGAAGGCACGGGAGCGCGGCGACAATCCGGATGGCCTGCAGCAGATCTATTCGCGCATCATCAACTATGCGATCGCCGAGCGGCCGGCCGACATGACGATCACCACCCATGTCTGCCGCGGCAATTTCCGCTCGACCTGGATCTCCTCGGGCGGCTACGAGCCGGTCGCCGAGACCATGCTCGCCAACACCAACTACGATGGCTACTTCCTGGAATATGACAGCGAGCGTGCCGGCGGTTTCGAGCCGCTGCGCTTCCTGCCGAAGGGCAACAAGGTCGTCGTCGTCGGCCTCGTCACCTCGAAGGTCGGCGAGCTCGAGAAGAAGGACGACATCAAGCGCCGCCTGGAAGAGGCGTCGAAGTTCGCCCCGCTCGACCAGCTCGCGCTGTCGCCGCAATGCGGCTTCGCCTCGACCGAGGAAGGCAATATCCTGAGCGAGGAAGAGCAGTGGGCCAAGCTGCGCCTCTGCGTCGAACTCGCCGAGGAGATCTGGGGTAAGTAAATCTCACGCCAGGTGAGGGATGATGAGGCCGGATCGGGCGCCGCCTGGTCCGGCCTTTTTTTGCGTCTGGATCGTGCCGCGTGGCTGCAGAAGCGCTTCCTGATCTTGCTTGAGCATGATCCTTTCGGGAAGCCGTTTGCCGCTAGTTCGCGCGCGTCCAGGTCGAGGACCGGCAGATCACGCCGCCGAAGGCGCAGCCCGCAGTCGTCAGCGTGCCGCCCGACAGCGTCATCTTGGCATCATAGGTCTTGCCGTCATCGGGATTGTTGTAGCTGCCCGCCCAGGCGTTGGGGCCGGTCGACTTCATGTCGGAGAACAGCCGCTGGCCGACCTTGGCCGGCGTGTCCGTGCCCTCCTTGATCCAGACCAGCGTGCCGCAGATGGCGCCGCCGCAGGGCGCGAACTTCACCTTCGAGGCGCCGCTCTCGCGCAGCCAGACGCCGGTGACGTCGTCGGCGTGTGCCGGGCCTGAGGCCAGCGCGAGCAAGACACCCGCGCCGAGACCTAGCCTAAGGATCAACCGACCGATCATGCGAGCCTCCCTGCAATGTCCGCGACGCCCACTTTGCCGGCGGATCATGTCGGCGGAGCGGCATGCCGACGTCGCTGGCGTCGTCTTCCATGTGGCGGTCAGGGATAACAGGATTCGGTCGTTCCGGGCGATGACGGCGCGGCGACCGGCTCTGCGCGCGGGTTTCGGTTCCGGAGCGCCCCGGGGGTCTCTCCGGTGTGTTGCGTCCGGAGAGGCCCGGGGGCAGGCCCTTCCCGTCGGTGGGCAGAAGGTGCTAGGACGTTGGGCGAACGGGCTCCGGCCCACCCACATTTCCCACCGTCTTGGCCGGATGAAGAACGACCAGCTGCTTGCTCAGATCACGGAGTTCTGCCGCCAATCGGACATGGCGGAATCGACGTTTGGCCGCCGCGCGGTCAACGACGGCAAACTCGTGCACCGGCTGCGCGAGGGCAAGCGCATCACCATCGATACGCTCGATCGCATCCAGGCCTATATTGCGGCCTCGACCGGTACCCTGCCGCCGCCGCGGCTCGACGTCGTTCCCGAAAAGCGCGATCCCAAGAGCAATTTCCGCTTCTTCGAAAACCGCCAGAAATATCTCCTGTTCGTGCACACCTGCAGCGAGAAGCGGGTGGTGGCCGAGCGCGTCGGCCTCGAGCTCGCCAGCATCCATCCCAGGCCGCCGGCGCTGCGGCTGTTCGACGCTGGCGTCGGCGACGGCACCGTGCTGTCGAAAGTGCTGCGCACCATGCACGGTCGTTTTCCACACATTCCGTTCTATGTCGCCGGCAAGGAGCTGAGCCTGGAGGATGTGCGGCTGACCCTGGAAAAGGTGCCGGACCGGCTGTTCGAGCATCCGGCCTCGGTGTTCGTGATCACCAACATGAACTATGCCGAGGCGCCCTGGCTGACGCCGGCCTCGCCATCGGTCGCCGCCTCGATGATCTGGCACGAGGTCGTGCTGCAGGGCGATTCGTCGGGGGATTTCGAGGCCCAGATCACCGCGTTGAAGCCGTTCCTGGAGCAGAATTGGCGCGCCAATGTCTCGCCGCGGACCGGCATGCCGGTCTATGAGCGCCCGGTGGCGCTGGTGCTCTACCGCGAGGACCACCGCTTCCTGCTCGACGGCATCATCCCGCGCGCCGGCCGGGTCGAGGCCAATTTCGACCTGATCATCGCGTCACAGCCCTACCGCGCCCGTTCGTCGGTCAATTTCCGCGCCAAGCGCATTATCGCGCCGCTGGCACGGGCTCTGAAGCCGGGCGGCCGGCTGATCGGAATCCACTCCCACGGCCATGATCCGGGGTTGGATATCATCCAGGCGGTCTGGCCCGGAGAAAATCCTTTCTCGGTCAGCCGTCATGAGCTATTGCGCGCCGTGAAATACGAGCTGGGCTCCAGTGGGCGAGACCTAAATTTTAACGCCTATGCGGACAATCGCTCGATTTTCAGGTATGAGATGGAGGCTCTGCCCAACGAGGTCACCGGTGCGATCGGAACCTCGACGGCCTTTGCAGCCTGGAACGCGGCGGTGTATGTCGCGCAGATCGAGGAAGACCGCCTGACCGAGGTGGCCCACTCGTCTCGTGCGCTCGACGCCGCCAGAGAGGTTCTGCGAAAGCACAACGGGCTGTGGTTCTACGACGAATCCTACGTCATCTCGCGGCGTCGCGACTGACATCCTTGGGATCGCTCGAAGTCACTTGGGATCAATACAACGACCGCCGTGGGCGGCGAAGAAGGGGTTGCTTGATGCGCGCGTCATATCTGTTCACCTCGGAGTCGGTGTCCGAGGGCCATCCGGACAAGGTCTGCGACCGGATTTCCGACGAGATCGTCGACCTGTTCTACCGCGAAGGGCCGAAGGCCGGCATCGACCCCTGGCAGATCCGCGCCGCCTGCGAGACGCTCGCCACCACCAACAAGGTCGTGATCGCCGGCGAGACCCGCGGCCCGGCCTCGGTGACCAACGAGCATATCGAGCACGTCGTCCGCGAGGCCATCAAGGACATCGGCTACGAGCAGGAAGGCTTCCACTGGAAGACCTGCGACATCGAGATCCTGCTGCATCCGCAGTCGGCCGACATCGCGCAGGGCGTCGACGCGCTGCAGCCGGGTGAAGTGAAGGAAGAGGGCGCCGGCGACCAGGGCATCATGTTCGGTTACGCCTGCAACGAGACGCCTGATCTGATGCCGGCGCCGATCTTCTACGCCCACAAGATCCTGCGCCTGATCGCCGAAGCTCGCCACTCGGGCGTCGAGAAGGTGCTGGGCCCGGATTCCAAGAGCCAGGTCACCGTGCGCTACGAGAATGGCAAGCCGGTCGGCGTGCGCGAGATCGTCGTCTCGCATCAGCACCTGGTCGAGGACATGACCTCGGCGCAGGTCCGCGAGCGGGTCGAGCCCTATGTGCGCGAAGCGCTGCCGAAAGACTGGATCACCAAGGACACGATCTGGCACATCAACCCGACCGGCAAGTTCTTCATCGGCGGCCCCGACGGCGACACCGGCCTGACCGGCCGCAAGATCATCGTCGACACCTATGGTGGCGCGGCCCCGCATGGCGGCGGCGCGTTCTCGGGCAAGGACCCGACCAAGGTCGACCGCTCGGCCGCTTATGCCGCGCGCTACCTCGCCAAGAACATCGTCGCCGCCGGCCTCGCCGACCGCTGCACCCTGCAGCTCGCTTACGCCATCGGCGTGGCGCGGCCGCTGTCGATCTATATCGACACCCACGGCACCGGGAAGGTCTCGGAGGACAAGCTCGAGAAGGCGGCGGCCGAGGTGATGAACCTCACCCCGCGCGGCATCCGCTCGCATCTCGACCTCAACCGTCCGATCTACGCGCGCACCGCGGCCTACGGCCATTTCGGCCGCACGCCCGACAATGAAGGCGGCTTCTCCTGGGAGAAGACCGACCTCGCCGAAGCGTTCAAGCGCGCGGTGTAAGCACTGCAGGCGCCGCGTCGCGCCTGGATGTTTGAGGCGTTATGGCCGGGCTTGTCCCGGCCATCCACGTCTTGAGCTGAGGTGACGGATACGACTGACGACGTGGATGCCCGGCACAAGGCCGGGCATGACGAACAATTGCTGTTCGATTTGCTCAATGTCGCGTTCGCGCGAAGACAGAGGATGATCTCATGACCGCCAAGCCAGGTTTCAACGACTACATCGTCAAGGACATTTCGCTCGCCGAGTTCGGCCGCAAGGAGATCTCGCTCGCCGAGACCGAGATGCCCGGCCTGATGGCAACGCGCGAGGAGTATGGCCCGAAGCAGCCGCTGAAGGGCGCGCGCATCGCGGGCTCGCTGCACATGACCATCCAGACCGCCGTGCTGATCGAGACGCTCGCAGCCCTTGGCGCCGACATCCGCTGGGTGTCCTGCAACATCTACTCGACCCAGGACCATGCTGCCGCGGCGATCGCCGCCGCCGGCATTCCGGTGTTCGCCGTCAAGGGCGAGACCCTGGCCGATTATTGGGACTACACCGCCAAGCTGTTCGACTGGCATGGCGCAAAACCCGGTGAAGCCTTGCATCCCAACATGATCCTCGATGACGGCGGCGATGCCACCATGTACGTCCATCTCGGCCTGCGCGCCGAGAACGGCGACACGGCATTCCTCGACAAGCCCGCCTCCGAGGAAGAGGAAGTGTTCTTCGCGCTGCTGAAGAAGCAGCTCAAGGAGAAGCCGAAGGGCTATTTCGCGGCGATCGCAGCCTCGATCAAGGGAGTGTCCGAAGAGACCACCACCGGCGTGCACCGTCTCTACGACATGCAGAAGGCCGGCACCCTGCTGTGGCCCGCGATCAACGTGAACGACAGCGTCACCAAATCGAAGTTCGACAACCTCTATGGCTGCCGCGAGTCGCTGGTCGACGGTATCCGTCGCGGCACCGACGTGATGATGTCGGGCAAGGTCGCGATGGTCGCCGGCTTCGGCGACGTCGGCAAGGGCTCGGCCGCCTCGCTGCGCCAGGCCGGCTGCCGCGTCATGGTCTCCGAGATCGATCCGATCTGCGCGCTGCAGGCGGCGATGGAGGGCTATGAGGTGGTGACGATGGAGGACGCCGCGCCGCGCGCCGACATCTTCGTGACCGCCACCGGCAACAAGGACATCATCACCATCGAGCACATGCGCGCGATGAAGGATCGCGCCATTGTCTGCAACATCGGCCATTTCGACAACGAGATCCAGGTCGCCTCGCTCAAGAACCTGAAGTGGACCAACATCAAGCCGCAGGTCGACGAGATCACCTTCCCCGACGGCAAGCGCATGATCCTGTTGTCGGAAGGCCGCCTCGTGAATCTCGGCAATGCGATGGGCCACCCGTCCTTCGTGATGTCGGCGTCCTTCACCAACCAGACCTTGGCGCAGATCGAGCTCTACGCCAACAACAAGGACGGCAAGTACAAGAAGGAAGTCTACGTGCTGCCGAAGTCGCTCGACGAGAAGGTCGCGCGGCTGCACCTCGCCAAGATCGGCGTCAAGCTCACCGAGTTGCGCCCCGACCAGGCCGCCTATATCGGCGTCAAGCAGGAAGGCCCGTTCAAGTCGGACCACTACCGCTACTGAGATCCGGCACCACGCGCGGCGGAGACGACGAAGGCCGGGGCATTGCCCCGGCCTTCATTATTTGTTTGCGTCACTGACGCTCCGACAATGAGGCGCCGTCATTGCGAGCCACCGGGTCCGCGCGGACGCGCGGCCCGATGACAGGCTCCGCGAAGCAATCCAGAGTGGTGGGCGGGACTCTGGATTGCTTCGTCGCTTCGCTCCTCGCAATGACGGAGATTGTGGCGCGCTCTACGACATCACACGGGCGTCGCCACCCGCGGTGATGAAACGATCACCCCGTCCGACGCGACGCCAGCGCCGAGGCGCGCACGGCCTTGTTGCGCTTGGCGGCGTGATGCTCCGGCCGCGCGGCGATCCGCTTGTGCTTCTTGGTCTCCGCCGCCGCCACCTTTACGGCCGGCGCGCGGTGCTTGGCATATTCCTGGCCGTCGACAGGCCCGACATGCGGCGGGTCGCGGTCGAGATAGGGGCGGCCGACGCCGAAGCTCTTGCCGTTGGCATCGACCCATTTCCACAGCTGTTCCGTCGCCACCCAGCGCTGTGCGCGCGTTGCGCCATTGACGCTCACGATGTCGGCTGCGAGCCCATGGCCATAGCCGCCGCGCAGGCTACCGCCGTGATAGGAGCGGTTGGTGGCGGCTTTCAGCCCGCTGGCGATCTCCTGGCGGTAATCGTCGCGGAACGCGCTGGTGATGCCCGGTGCCAGCCCCGCAGCCTCGGCGGCATGCAAGGTATGAAACAGCTTCAGCTTGAAGCCGCGGTCCATGCCGCCGATCACGTAGTCCTTCATGCTGAGCCCGATGCGGTCGGCGGCTTTCGGATCCTTCCAGGTGAAATCATTGTCGACCAGCCTGGTGAAGCTGCGCGTCACCTTGACCATGCGGCCCTTGCGCTTGACCGTGACGACGCGCCGCTCGGTCTCCTTGATCTTGTCGAGCTTGGGCGCGCGCTCATACAGCGCCCACAAATAGCGATCGATACAGGCGTCGATGTCGAGGCATTCGTCGAGGATCTCGATGCGGTCGGCGCTGGCCACGGTGGGCTTCGGCGCATCATCAGCCGCCTTTGGCAGGGCCGCCAGCTCGTCGGCAGGCAGATTGGCCGAGGGCGTGATGGAGGCCGTCGTGAGCGCGGCGTCTGCGGCCGGCGGCTGCGCCGAGCTTGCCACCGGCTCGGTGACGACGGGCGGCGTCGCTGCCTCGATCTCGGCGGCCCCAGCGGGCCACGCCGCGATGGAAGCCGCAAGGACAACGGACCGATACAACGCACGCGTGACAACCGACGGCGAGCTCATCATCCGGTCTCCTAAAATCCAGGCCCCTGCGAACAGGCGCGGTCAGGCATCCGATACCTGCGATTGTTCGGCGCTTGGCGGCGGGGCGCAATAACGCAGCGCGTGTCGTTAGCAGCTTTTGCGGGAACTGTGGCTTGTGTGCAACGATGCGGAGTTCCGCGCACGGCGCCTCGAACAGCCGTTCGGCAGCGCGCTGCCGTCGTCGCGACATCGCGCCACTCGGTTGCCGCCGCCGCGAGCGCGGCGTAGTCTGCGCGGACTTGGTCGTGGAGCTGATGCCATGAGCACCATCGAGATCGTCGTCGGTCGCACCAGGTTGATCCGGGACTACGCGCGCGACGATTCGATCTGGTCGCTGCCCGAGGAGAAGCGCGAGCGGCAGGCGCTGGCGGACGCGCAGCGCAATCTCGCCATCGGCGCCGACCGTCTGGCGCAAACGCCCTACGCCGTGCGCGGCTGAGCCTCAGCGCTCGGGGGACGGAGGTGCTGCGCGAGCGCTCCGCCGCAGCAGCTTGCGTCCCGTGAGCATCGCGCGCGCGAGATTCTCACGCTGCAGCCGGCTGACCAGCACGACGCCGGCGACGTGCAGCACCACCAGCGGGATCAGCAGATATGACGTCACCTCGTGGGTGTCCTCGACCCACCAGATGCCGAAGAAGCGCACGGTGACCTGCATCGCGCCTGATACGGCCGAGACGATGAGGAGCAGCAGCAGCGCAAGCTGCATGGCCGTGCCGGCCGGGTTGAGGCCGAGATAGCGGCCGGTCCTGCCGCGCCGCAGATTCCACAGATAGGCCGGCGTGGCGCGCAGCCGGGCACGGAGGCTGCGAAAGCGTGAATGGCGCGTGCCGATCAGGCCCCAGATCAGGCGGAAGGCGAGCAGCCCGAGGATCGCATAGCCGGCCAGCCGATGCAGCTCGTCATGGACGTTCGGCGTCACCCAGGCGACGAGCACCAGTACGGCCAGCAGCCAATGCCACAGGCGCAACGGAAGATCCCAGACCAGCACGGTCTCGGCCGGGTCCGGGTCTTTCACGCTGGATCTCGGAGCTGTGCCGTGCATGGCCGTTGCATCACGGCGTGCAGCGGTGCTGCACGCCGTCTGCCGAGGATCTGGACGCTTACTTGGCGATGGTGTGCTTCAGGCTGAGATCCTCCGGGCTGTAGAACAGCTCGTACAGCTTGCCTTCCTTGACGCCGTAGACCTCGTAGCAGCTGCCCTCAATCTTGGAGCGGCGCACTTCATAGCCAAGCGCCTTCGCCTTGGCCTCCGCCTCGGCGGCCGGCTTCCATGATGCCTTGTCGAGCTTGGTGCAGTCCTTGTAGCCGTCGGCCAGGGCCGGCGAGAAGGCGAATCCGGCGAGTGCGGCGCCGAGCACGGCGGCGGTGGTCAGTCTCATCAATCCCTCCAATGAGCAAATTCAAACACGATGCATCGTGGGATCAGTGGAGACGGCAACCGGCCGAATGTGTCAACGGAGCGGCCGCTGGAATCACTCTTAGAGCTTTTCCAAGTTTATGAGGGCTGCGATTTCAGCCGAGAATCGCGGACGGGGTGGTGTGCGACGTTACGTCTCGCTCGCGCCGCTCATCGTGACAATGTGTTCGTCTGGTGTCCGCTCTCACCCTGTCCCGCGCGGTGGGACAGGGTGGTGGTGCGAATGCCGGCGTCAGAATTCCAGGTTCGCACCCAGATAGAACGAGCGTCCGGGACCGGGAACGGCGGTGCCCCACATCGTCGAGGTGCCCGATACGCCGCCGCCCGCCGCGGCGACGGTCCCGGCCTCCTTGTTGAACGACATCGAGGCGCCCTCGCCGAGGTAGGCGCCACCGAGCGGCAGGTAGTAGAGCTTGTTGAACAGGTTCTCGACGCCGAAGCTGATGCGCAGCTTCTGCCAGGTGTAGTTGCTGCGCAGGTTGACCAGGCTGTAGCCCGGGGTCTTGAGCTCGTTGCGCGCGATGGAGACGTCGGACTTGCGGCCTACCATCACCAGCTCGAGGCCGCTGTCCCAGCCGTCGAGCCGGTGCGTGAGCGTCAGCTTGCCGTTGATCGGCATGATGTTGTAGAGGCCGCTTCCAGTGTCGAGATTCCGGCCGTTAGTGTAGCTCAGGACTCCCTTCAGGCCGAAATCGCCGATCGGCGTCCTGCCCAGCGGCACCCTGCCGGACAGATCGAAGCCGTACAGCCGTGCCTGCTGGTTCATGTACTTCATGATCACGAACTGGTTGGCCACCGCAGGAACCGCGGCGGTGTTGGTGGCTGCCTTCCACTGCACAGCATCGATGTAGTCGCGCACATGGGTATAATAAGGTGTGAGCCGTATCTCGGCCTCATGGTCGGCGCTGTGCCAGGCGCCGGTGAAGCTCACGGTATGGGCGATCTCGGGTCTCAGATTGGGGTTTCCGAGATAGCCGTTGTCGTCGCCGACGAAGTTGTTCATCTCCAGCGCCATGGTGTTGCGCGACCAGGAATAGCGTTCGTACAGATTTGGCGACCGGGTCTTCTGCATCGCGCCGAACTCGAAGGTGAGATGGGCGCTCGGCGTGTTCCGGAACAGCGCCGTCAGATCGACATTGTTGTCTTTTCGTGAGCGATCCATCGCGTTGAATGTGGCGCGGGAGCCGACCGAGCTCGTCTCATACATGCCGGACATGAACCCCGATGTCAGCGGCGTGGTGCTGGTGTTGTAGCCGACGACCGGTCCGGTGTCGGCCTCGACGCGCTCGAACCGCACCCCCAGCAGCGACAGCCAGGACGGGCTCCACTTCGCTTCCCACTCGCTGAACACACCGGCCCGGTCGCGCTTGCCGCCGTTGATGTTCCAGAACGTCAGCGGCGCCATGCCGCCGATGCAGTTGCCGACGCCGCAATCGGGGGCCGGCGGCCACCAGTCGTCGAGACGATAGGTCTGCAGGTCGACGCCGACGCGGACCACGTCGCGGGGTGACAACGTGATGTCGGCCTTGGAAGTCAAGCCGTTGGTCTTGGTGCGTGTATACATCGGCATGCCATTGACCGGATAGCGAGCACCCGTCGTGTTCGGCGGGCTCAGCGTGCCATACGAGAACAGCCGATCGTCGCCGAAGTTCATGTAGTGATCGACGGACTGGTGATAGAGGCGGGTGTCCAGATCGCCCCAGTCGAACCGGCCGAGATGGTGCAGGTTGAGGCTGTAGGCATCGTTGCCCAGCATGTCCATGCGCTGGTTCGGGTAGAGCTGATAGGGGACCTCCTGCACACCCGCCTTCAGCTCGATAAGCTGGCCGTCCTTGCTCCAGGCGATGCCCATCATGTGGTTCCTGGTCTCGTAGGCGGATGACCCGACCTGGTCGAGGGGAAGCACCGGCGTGATGGAGCTCCTCAGGGTGAAGTTCTTGAAGTTGCCGCCGGCCGTATAGTTGTCTGCCTTGACGGCAGCGCCGCTGTAGCTGACGCTGTAGTTTTCGGTGGCCATGGTGGCCGACAGGTTCACGCCGCGCACGTTGCCGTTGCTGCGGTAGAACGTGCCGATGCTACCTTTGGTCAGCAGGCTCTGCCCCGGCGCCGCGAACAGGGCCGCCGGCGAGGTGACGGTGACGGTGCCGCCGATCGAGTCGCCGCCGACGCTCACGGGAGTGATGCCCGCCCAGACCTTGGCTGCGGCGACCTGGGCCGGATCGATGTAGGACAGCGCCGGGTTCATGTGATTGGGACATGAGGCGATGGTGTCCATCCCGTCGACCTTGATGCGCAGGCGGTCGTCGGCCAGGCCATGGATCGCCGGCAGGCTCGAGACCCCGCCGGCCGAATAGAGGCTGACGCCGGGCAGATCGGCGAATAACGCAGCGGTGTCGTTCGTGGCGGTGCGCTTCGCCAAGATGTCACCCGGCGCAACCGATGTGGCGCCGGGAGGCGCGGCGACGCTGTCGGGTGAGGCCGCCTGCGGCGGTGGAGCAACTGCCGCATTGGTCGTCGCCCCACGTACGCCCCTGCGGCGGACTGCCGTTCGGGCGGCCTGGCGGGGCTTCGGGACAGTGACCGTCACCTGCGGCAGCGTGGCGGCAGAGCGAGCTTGCGATGAGTCCTGCGCGAGCGCGGGACTCGAAAGGGCGAATGCCAGCAGCGCGGGCGATGTCAGCACGGTGGTTGAGCGGAGCAACCGCCGCCGGATGGAAGTCGAACAATGGTCCATGATCGGATCTCGGAGTCGAAATGGGAGAGGCGCCTGGCGGCGAGCGCGCCGTGGCCTTGTGAACATGTCGCGACGAGGCGGCTGCGGCGGCCGCTGGACGGCAGCACACAACGCGTGCGGACGAGACCGGCCGCATCGTGACGGGATGAAATGTCTGCAGTGATCGTCCTAGACGGCCGCCGGTGGTCCGCGAGCGACCGGCATTTCGAGCGCAGGCCGGGGTGCCGCAACGAGGTCGATCCGCCCGATCAGGATCGCCACGACCACCGGCATCGGCCGCGCCACGGCGGGTACGTGCGGGACGGTGACGCCGCGCCCGAGCGCGCAGAACGGACAGCTCGCGCATTGTTTGGCCGCCGTGCCGATGTCGTCCAGCGACGGACCGTCGGCGGAGCTCTGACAGATGGCGGCGGTGTCGGGAGTCGCAGCCGCAGTGCTCATCGCGGAGAACGCCAGCGCGGACTGGAAGATCAGGGCCCATGCCGCGAACCAGACGAGAGCGCTGCCGAGCCGCGACAGCGCAGCGCGCCACCACGCTGAGTGCATGCGCGCCTCACGTCGTCCTGATACGATGCCTTTTCGTTGACGCCGCTGATGAGCCACCGGCTAACGCTCCCGTCCCTTGGAATGACCTACAGGAGCGGATATCGCATTGGCAATGGAGTATGTACGGCATCGTCCACTCCTGTCACGGTGGATCAATTCGGCCACAGGGAAGTGACTTCAACCCAGTCGTGAGCTGCAGTGAGCGAAATGCTGGCGCCCGTGTCCTGCGAGTCAAACTCAATCGCGATGTGGTATCGGGCGACGGATGAGGCCGAGTCTGGACGCCGTCGCTAATAACTGTCAAATACATCCTCATGACCTTCCGCATTCACGTCGCAGGCGCCGCCATTTGCGGCCGAATTATCGACCCGGCCTGATCCGTCGGGCCGGGCGCGGTTGCCTGTGACATTCCCTGTGAACACATCGATGGTGCCCGCGGCGGTGCCTGCGCGAGGTCTTTTCCGTGTCTCCAAGTTTATCCACGCTGCAACTCGTGTGCGGCAAGATTGCTGCCGGCAAATCGACGCTCACGGCAGAGCTCGGCCGTCGTCCGGCCACCGTCGTGGTGGCCGAGGACGATTGGTTGGCACAGCTCTATCCGGGTGAGCAGACCAGCCTCGCCGACTATGTGCGCAATTCGTCACGGCTGCGTACGGCGATGGGTCCGCATGTGGTGGCGCTGCTGCGCGCGGGCATCTCGGTGGTCCTCGACTTTCCCGCCAATACGCGGGCGAGCCGCGCCTGGATGCGCGGCCTGTTCGAGGCGGCCGGCGTGCCGCACCAGCTGCATCACCTCGACGTGCCCGACGAGATCTGCAAGGCGCGGCTGCGCGCGCGCAACGACGCGGGCCGGCATGCGTTCACGGTGACCGACGAGGAGTTCGATCTGTTCACGTCCTACTTCGTGGCGCCCACGCCCGAGGAAGGATTCGATGTCGTCGTCCATCGGCTGGAAAGCTGAGGCTGGGGCCGTAACCGGACGAGCGCAGCGAGATCCGGGTGATCGAGACCCTGCGTGAGGTCCCGCATGTCGCTGCGCTCATGCGGGCTACGATCCTTGACCAGACATACGCAGCATCCCTCAATCGCGCAACTTGCTCGCCCCAATCGTTGCAGCGCCGCACCTCACCGGCAGGCCGCCGCCGTGAACCAGGCCATGCCGAATGCGCCATCCCGTAGCCGTAGGCACAGGCTGTCGCCGGACTGCAGCTGATCGTACAGCGCCTGCGGCACATGGGCCTCCGAGGGCCTGGCGAACGGCCCCCAGGCCTCCAGCGTCACCTGATGGGTCGCAAGACGGCTGTGGCCGAGATGCTTGGCCAGCACGCGGCTGCGCAGCAGCGCCGGCGCCGAGCGGTCGAGCGCGGTGTTGAACTGGCCGAGCGCGCCGAACGCATAGGCGCCGACGAACAGCGCCGCGAGCAGCAGCCGCCAGCCGCGCCGGCGCAGCTGGGTTTCGAACCGCGCGGCGACAATGAGAAAGATGATCGCGACCGCGATCGCGAAGGCCGTGAGCGGCAGCCAGCTGACGAGGTTGATGTCCGACAGCGTGCGTGCGGCGAGCGTGCCGGCGGCCACGATGCAGCCGGTGCCGAGATTGGCCGCCGCGTAGCCCGCGCCGAGACCGATGCGGAACCGGCCGGGAAAGCGCAGCGTGAGGATCAGCGCCAGCAGCGGAATGACGGTCACGACCGCGATCAGCTGCCCGGCCGGAAAGCTGGGGAAGAGCGACCAGCCCGTGAGCCCGATCGCGGCGAGGGTGAACCCCAGGGCGATGCGCTGCGCCTGTGCGCTCCCGCGGTCCCGGCTGACGTCGTTGCCGGGCGTTTCGTGCTGCGGGGCGGGGTCGTTCATCACGAGGTCCGTTTGAGGATGGTCCTGTTGATAGAGCAGGAGGGTTGATCGAATGCGAACGCGCGCACGATTTGACAGGGACAGGCAGGGTTGCGACTGTCCGCCACCGGCGCAAGACGCTGGACCAGGGAACGCCAGGACCGCCTCATGTCAACAGAGCATGTCGACGTGCTGATCGTCGGCGCCGGACTGTCCGGCATCGCCGCTGCCTATCATCTGCAGCACAAATGTCCGGGCAAGCGCTTCGCCATCCTGGAAGGCCGCGGTGCGATCGGCGGCACCTGGGACCTGTTCCGCTATCCCGGCATCCGCTCCGACAGCGACATGTACACGCTGGGCTATTCGTTCAAGCCGTGGACGGATCCGAAGGCGATCGCCGACGGGACGCAGATCCTGAACTATGTCAGGGACACCGCGACCGAGAACGGCATCGATCGCCACATCCGCTTTCATCATCGCGTGCGCCGCACCGCGTGGTCGAGCGCGGACGCGCGCTGGACGGTGGAGGCCGAGCGCCGGACGGAGGAGGGGATGAAGGAGACGGTGCTGATCACCTGCGGCTTCCTGTTCATGTGCTCCGGCTATTACCGCTACGAGGCGGGCTATCTGCCGGACTTCAAGGGCATGGCCGATTTCAAGGGCCGCATCGTGCATCCGCAGGCCTGGCCCGAGGATCTCGATTATGCCGGCAAGCGCGTCGTCGTGATCGGCTCCGGCGCCACGGCCGTGACCCTGGTGCCGGCGATGGCCAGGACCGCGGCGCATGTGACGATGCTGCAGCGCTCGCCGACCTATGTGGTGTCGCGCCCGGCGCAGGACGCGCTCGCCAACAAATTGCGCCGGCATCTGCCGGCCAGCCTGGCCTATCACCTGATCCGCTGGCGCAACGTGCTGTTCGGGATGTATTTCTTCCAGCTCAGCCGGCGCAAGCCGCAGCGTGTCAAGCAGCTGATCCTGGGCGGCGTGCGCGCCGAGCTCGGCCCCGACTACGACGTCGCCACCCATTTCACGCCAAGCTACAATCCGTGGGACCAGCGGCTCTGTCTGGTGCCGGACGGCGACCTGTTCAAGACCATCCGCGAGCAGCGCGCGTCGGTGGTGACGGCCGGGATCGAGAGCTTCACCGCGCGCGGCCTGCGCCTGTCGGATGGCCGCGAGCTCGAGGCCGACGTGATCGTGACCGCGACCGGTCTGGTGCTGCAGGTGCTCGGCGGGATCGAGGTGATGGTCGACGGCCGCAAGGTCGATTTCGCCAAGACGCTCAACTACAAGGGCATGATGTACTCCGACGTGCCGAATCTCGCGGCCACGCTCGGCTACACCAACGCGTCCTGGACGCTGAAATGCGACCTGACCTGCGAATATGTCTGCCGTCTGCTCAATTACATGGACCGGCACGGCTATCGCCAATGCGTGCCGCATAATGACGACGCCTCGGTCACGCCGCTGCCGTCGCTGAGCTTCAGCTCCGGCTATGTGCAGCGCGCGGTCGCCGACCTGCCGAAACAAGGCTCGAAGCGGCCGTGGCGGCTGTACCAGAACTACGCGCTCGACATCGTCTCGCTGCGCTTCGGCAAGGTCGACGACGGGGTGATGCGCTATTCGTGAGGGCAGGGGGCAGGAGTACTGATGTCGAATCTGTGTCTCTCGGCTCCCTGACCTCTCCACCCTCATCCTGAGGAGCCCACCGGAAGGCGGACGTCTCGAAGGACGAGGCCCGTCTCACCTCGGCCTCATGGTTCGAGACGCGCCCACCCCGATGATGCTTGTTTGAGGGCGGACCTCTCCACATCGTCATGGCCGGGCTTGTCCCGGCCATCCACGTCGTCGGGCTTGGAAGAACGTGGATGCCCGGGACAGGCCCGGGCATGACGAATAACTGATAGGCAATTCTTGGAGCGACTTGGCAAGCGGCCGCAGCTCACCGAGAGCAGAGATCTTCGTCAGCGCTCCGGCATCCCCTCGCGCAGCGGCGCGCGGCTGAGTTCGTTGGCGGCGGCGATCGCCTTCTGCATCAGGCGGACCAGCTCGCGCGCCTCCGCATCGCTGAGGCCGCGCACCATCAGCCGCTGCGCCGCCTCGACCGCCGGCGTGATCGCTTCCAGCGTCCGCCGCCCGTCGTCGGTGATCAAGAGCTCGCGCGAGCGGCGGTCGCGCGCGCTCGCCTGGCGGACGACCAGGCCCTTCTGCGCCAGCCGATCGATCACCCCGGTGATCGTGGTGCGGTCATAGGCGATCAGGCCGGCCAACGTGATCTGGTCGATCGACGGGTTGGCGGCGATCGCCGCCAGGGCTGCGTATTGCACCGGCGTCAGGTCGAAGCCGGCCGCCTCGACCTCCGCCAGGAACACCGCCACCGCGATCTGCTGAAACCGGCGCGCCAGATGGCCCGGCATGTCCTTCATCTCGCTCAATCCGATCCTCCCGCCGCTAATTTGACAAGTATACTGATAATCAGTATACTGATCAATAATGAATGCAAGGGAGGGTGATCAGATGCAGTTTCATCTCAATGGCTTCCAGCCGGGCGATCCCGAGATCTTCGATGCGGCCGAGCGCGTCGCCAGCCAGGGCGCGACCGGCGCTTTGCCGGGGGAGGTCGACGTCCTGATCGTCGGCTGCGGTCCCGCCGGTCTCAATCTCGCCGCCCAGCTCTCCGCCTTCCCGGACATCAAGACCTGCATCGTCGAGCAGAAGCCAAGCCGGCTGCTGCTGGGCCAGGCCGACGGCATCGCCTGCCGGACGATGGAGATGTTCCAGGCCTATGGCTTCGCCGACCGCGTGCTGAAGGAAGCCTGCTGGATCAACGAGACCACGTTCTGGAAGCCGGACGATGCCAACAGCGCGCACATCGCCCGCAGCGGCCGCGTGCAGGACGTCGAGGACGGCCTGTCCGAAATGCCGCACGTCGTGCTCAACCAGGCCCGCGTGCACGACTTCTTCCTCGATGTCATGCGCCGTTCGGCGGCGAAGCTCGAGCCGCATTATGCGCGGCGGCTGCGTGATCTCGTGATCGATCCGGCCAAGGGCGCGGGCGATCACGGCGTCACCGTCAGCTTCGACCGCATCGATCCGGAGCATGAGGGCGAGGTCGAGACCGTGCGTGCGCGCTACGTCGTCGGCTGCGACGGCGCCCGCAGCACGGTGCGCAGGGCGATTGGCCGTGAGCTGCACGGCGATTCCGCCAATCATGCCTGGGGCGTGATGGACGTGCTCGCCGTCACCGACTTTCCCGACATCCGCTTCAAGTCGCTCATTCAGTCCGCCCATGACGGCAGCCTGCTGGTGATCCCGCGCGAGGGCGGCTATCTCGTCAGGCTCTATGTCGAGCTTGCCAAGCTCGAGGTCGGCGAGCGCGTCGCGGGACGCAACATCACGGTCGAGGAGGTAATCGCCAAGGCGCAACGCATTCTCGCGCCCTATACGTTGCAGGTGAAGGAGGTCGCGTGGTGGTCGGTCTATGAGATCGGCCAGCGCATCACCGACAAGTTCGACGACGTGCCGGCGGCCGAGGTCGCGACGCGGTTGCCGCGCGTGTTCATCGCCGGCGATGCCTGCCACACCCACAGCCCCAAGGCCGGGCAGGGCATGAACGTGTCGATGCAGGACACGTTCAATCTCGGCTGGAAGCTCGCAGCCGTGCTGGGCCAACGCTGCGCGCCCGAGCTCCTGCACAGCTACTCGGCCGAGCGCCAGGCGATCGCGCAGGAGCTGATCGATTTCGATCGCGAATGGGCCGCGATCCTGGCGTCGGCCGCCAAGCAGGGCGGTGCCGACGCCGCCAAGACGCAGGATTATTTCGTTCGTCACGGCCGCTACACCGCGGGAACCGCGACGCATTATCGTCCGTCCGTCCTCACCGGCGACGCCACGTTCCAGCAGCTCGCCACCGGCTTCGTCATCGGCAAGCGCTTCCATTCGGCTCCGGTGATCCGGCTGGGCGATGCCAAGCCGCTGCAGCTCGGGCATGTCGTGCAGGCGGACGGCCGCTTCCGCCTGTTCGCCTTCGCGGGTGCCGACAATCCGACGGCGCCGAACGCGGCCATCCGCCGTCTGTGCCAATTTCTGAGCGACGATCCGGAATCGCCATTGCGGCGCTACACGCCTGATGGCGCCGACATCGATTCCGTCATCGATCTGCGTGCGGTGTTCCAGCAGGGACATCGCGATCTAGCCATCGAGGCGATGCCGGAGCTGCTGCTGCCGCGAAAAGGGCGTCACGGCCTCATTGACTACGAAAAGATGTTCTGCCCCGATCTCAAGGGCGGCCATGACATCTTCGCGATGCGCGGCATCGACCGTGCCGCGGGGTGCCTGGTGATCGTGCGTCCGGATCAATACGTCGCCGACGTGCTGCCGCTCGACGATGTACGACGGCTGGCCGCGTATTTTGCCGGCTTCATGCGGCCGATGCGTTGAGGCGCGCGCGGAGACGGTAAATGAATTGCAAATCGCTCCGCCGGATTCCCGGGCCTCACGCTAGCCAGTTCCAAATCTTTGCCCGTTAGAAACGATGTCTCCGGATGGACGACTGAGTGGGTGAGACCTCGAGATGTTAATGTTGGCGAACCGTCGCAAGAGCGAACGTCGGCTGTGCCGGAGGCTTGCGAAGATCTATTGGGGCACCGGCACCTTGCCGCGGGACTGCACGATCACCGATATTTCGGACGGCGGCGTCAAGGTGGTCGCGGAATTCGTCGAGATTCCTCCCGAATTCACGATCATTTTTGCACCGGATCACCAGCGCAAGTGCAGGTTGCGGTGGCGGATCGGCTGTGAGTTCGGCGCCGAATTCATCGATTGAGGCGCCAACGACGGGCCGCTTAACGGGACCTTAGGGTTAAACTGCCAGCCTGCACCGCATCTGGTCCCGAAGTAGTTCAGTTGCATGCGTGCGCGGCCCTCTCGTTGTTCTCCTGTGTTGCGGCCGGCGGCGTTCGCGCTGTCCTTTGCCGTCGTGCTGCTCGCCCTCGGCGCCTGCCAGACCACCGATCTGCAAGAGGTCACGGGGGCGCTCGGCGGCGGCGCGGACAAGACGCGCGCGCCGGGCGGCGATCCGCGCGCCGAGCTCGACCAGCTGCGCGAGCGCTTTCGTGCCACCCCGAACGATCCCGATGTGGCGCTGCGCTACGGCACCGCGCTGCGCGGCACCGGCCAGCGGTCGCAGGCGGTCGCCGTTCTGGAGCAGGCGACGATCGCCAATCCCAGCAACAAGGCGCTGCTGGCGGCGTATGGCCGCGCGCTGGCCGACAACGGCAATTTCCAGCAGGCGTTCGACGTGCTGAGCCGGGCGCATTCGCCCGAGGACCCCGACTGGCGCATCCTGTCGGCGCAGGGCGCCACGCTCGACCAGCTCGGCCGCCATGACGAGGCCCGGCAGTATTACGCGACGGCGCTGAAGATCGCGCCCGACGATCCCTCGGTGCTGTCCAATCTCGGTCTGTCCTACGCGCTTTCGAACGAACTGCCCAAGGCCGAGGAGCAGCTGCGCAGGGCCACTGCGAATCCGGATGCGAGCCCGCGGGTCAGGACCAATCTCGCCGTCATCGTTGGCCTGCAGGGCCGCATGGGCGAGGCCGAGAGCATCGCGCGGTCGGGCCTGCCGCCGGAGCAGGCCAACGCCAATGTCGCTTATGTGAAGCGCATTCTCGAGCGCCGGCAGGTGGCCCAGCGCGAGCTGGCGACGCGGCGCGATCGCCCCGCCGCGGGCCAGACCGACAAGGCACTGGCGCGCGCGCTCAGCCGCGCCGACGACTGAGTCTATTTCGCTCCGAGCAGCCTGGCGATCGGCGCCAGCAGCGAGCTGCGCTGCGGCTTCGGGTCGACGCGGCCGGTGAGCCGGTTTGCGATCTCCAGGAACAGCTTCGGCGTGCGGTTGAGCGCTGCGATCTCCGCGATCATCTGGCCGTTATTGGCGGCGGTGCCGAACAGCTTGCAGTCGAACGGAATCACCGCGACCGGCTCGGCCTCGACGGTCTTGGCGAAGCGCTTCAGGTCGATCTCCGGCCGGCGGGGCATGCCGACCTGGTTCAGGCAATACAGTGGCGGCCGGTCGTTCGGCCGCGAGGCCTTGAGCACGCCGAGCAGGTTCTTGGCGTTGCGCAGATTGGCGAGGTCGGGCTCGGCGACGACCAGGATGTCGTCGGCATTGATCAGCGCATGCCGGGTCCATGCCGACCATTGATGCGGCACGTCGAGCACGATGCATTGCTGGGTCATGCGTAAGGTGTCGAAGATCGCATCGAACGCATCGGCGCCGAAATCATACACGCGCTCGAGCGTCGCCGGCGCGGCGAGCAGATTGAGATGCTCGGTGCATTTGGCGAGCAGGCGATCCATCAGCGCCGTGTCCGGCCGGTCGGGCTGGAACACGGCATTGGCGATGCCCTGCATCGGATCCTGATTGTAGTCGAGCCCGGCAGTGCCGAACGCCATGTCGAGGTCGATGACGACCGAGTCCAGCGTCAGATCGCGCGCCATGCTCCAGGCGACGTTATGCGCGACGGTGGACGCGCCGACGCCGCCCTTGGCGCCGATCACGGCGATGATGCGGCCGGTGATCACCGCTTCCGAGGCCGAGAACAGGCTGCAGATCGAGCGGATCACGTCGATGGTCTCGACCGGTCCGACCACATAATCGTTGACGCCGCGCCGCACCAGCTCGCGATAGGCGACGCCGTCGGCCGGGTTGCCGATCAGCACCACGCGGGTGCCGGGATCGCAGACGCTGGCGAGATCGTCGAGCCCGCCCAGGATGTCGCCGCCGGGCTTCGTCTCCAGCACGATCACGTTGGGCGTGGGCTGCGAATGGTAGGTCTCGATGGCGCGCGGCATGCCGCCCGCCTTGATCGTGATATGCGCCTTGCCGAGCCGGCGGTCCTGGCTGGCGGCGAGGATCGCCGCGGAGGTCTGATCGGTTTCGCAGAATGCCTGCACCGAGACGCGCGGCACCGGCGCGATATGGTCGTTGAGCGCCGCGCCGCTGGGGCCGGCGGTCTCCTCCTGGCTCTGACGGGACGCGTTGATCATTTGCCTGTATCGCTGAGCTTGGCCTTCTCGGCTTCCGGATAGGTCACGGCCGTCGATTCGCCCTTGCGGTATTTCTCGAACAGCGCGGAGCGGCGCGGCGTATAGGCCGCCACCTCGGCGCGCGGCTGCTCCAGATCGGCGGGATTGTCGATCATCGCAGCCAGGTTGCGTTGCGTGGCGCAGCCGAAATTGTGATAGTGCTGATTGTTGCTGTAGCTGGGATTGTCGATGTTGGGTCCGAGATCATCGGGCCACAGTCCGCAGGGACCGGCGACGGCCGCGATCTTCGGATAGCTCAGCCGCACCGCCGCGAGCAGGCGGGGATCGTCCGGCGTATAATGCCGCAGCGTGATCGACCGCGACGGCACGCCACCGCTCGTCAGCATTGCATGGATCTCGCGATAGGTATCGGCGGCGGCGCGGGCGTTCGGCGTGGCCGCAGGCACTTCGGCGACGATGGCGCCCGTGCCCTCGCGCTGCCAGGAGCGCGCGAGCCCGGCCACATCGGCGCGCTGCTGATAGGTCAGGCCGCCACGTCCGCTGCCGACGAACACGACGATCGCTTGCCGGCCCTCCTCGACGGCGATCGGATGCCGGATCTTGTAGTCGTCCGGAATGGTCGCCACCACCTCGCCGGTCGTCGCGTTGCAGGCGCCCAGCGTCAGCGCGAGACCGATGACGGCACCACATCGGCGCATTGCGCGGCGGCCATTCTCTGCTTTTTTGTTCGACATGATCGTTCTCCCGGTCCCCGTGATCCCGCCGTCTCAGTCGATGATGAAGCCGAAGCCGGCCGGCTCGCCCGTGGCCGTGTCGACCTTGGCGGCGATGCCGTAGAGCCGGTTCATGCGGCCGAGCAGCGCCGATTCCGAATCCGTCGCCGGCGCGAAGCCGTCATCCGGACGCGCCAGCTCCTTCTGCGCCACGGCGCGCACGACATAGGGCGTCACCAGCACCATCAGCTCGGTCTCGTTGTTGACGTAGTCCTTGCTGCGGAACAGCTGGCCGAGCACCGGCAGCTGGTCGACGCCGGGCAGGCCGTTGATCGCCTGCTTGGTCTGGTTCTGGATCAGGCCGGCCATCGCCATCGAGCCGCCGGACGGAATCTCCAGCGTGGTTTCGGCGCGACGGGTCCGGATCGCGGGGATCGTGACCGACGAGCTCGACGTCGACGTCAGCGCGTAGGACACGGTGATCGCGTTGTCGTTCGACAGTTCCGAGACTTCGGTCATGACGCGCAGGCTGATGCGGCCTTCGCTGAGCACGACCGGCGTGAAGTTGAGCGAGATGCCGAACTTCTTGTAGGTGATCGAGGTGGTGCAGACCCGCGTGGTCGGATCGCAATTATAGCCGCCGGGAACCGGGAATTCGCCGCCGGCGATGAAGGTCGCGGATTCGCCGGATATCGCGGTCAGATTCGGTTCGGCCAGCGTCTTGGTGACGCCCGCCGTCTCCATCGCGCGCATCGTCGCCGAGACCGACGACAATCCGCCGCCGGAAACGTTCAGGGCGTTGCCATTGACCAGCGACTTGCCATAGGCCGTGAACGGATTGGTGTTGTTGAAGTTCACCACGGCGGTGCCGTAGGTCATGCTGGCGCTGAGATCGATGCCGAGCTGCTTGACGATCTCGCGCCGCACTTCGGACACGTTGACCTTCAGCATCACCTGGTCGCGGCCGCGCACGACGATGGAGTTGACGACCTTGTCGGAGCCGCCGACCAGCCTGCTGGCGATCTCGCCGGCCTGCTGCGCCTCGACGGGGCTCGACACCGAGCCGGTCAGGATGACGCCGTCGCCGACGCCATCGATCTTGACGCCCGGAATGCTCTGGCTCAGCGCCTGGCGCACGCCGTTGAGATCGCGCTTGATCGCGATGTCATAGGCTGCGACCTGCTGTCCCTCGCCGTCGAAGAACACGACATTGGTCTGGCCGACCGCGGCGCCGATGATGTAGGCGCGCCGTGCCGAGCGCACCACGGCGTTGGCGATCTTGGGATCGGCGACGAGGACGTCCTTCACGTCCTGCGGAAAGTCGACGACGACGGACTTGCCGATGCCGAGCGACAGATAATGCACCTTGGACGAGCCGACCGAGACGACCGGCGTGTCCCGGTCCTCGGCCGCGTGGACCGGCGCCAGCGCCGGATTGATCGCGAGGCCGATCGCGGCCGCGGTCGAGAGTGCGCGGACGAGCCAGGTCGCCGTCCTCACACGATGCTGATACCCACCCCTCATGGTCCCCGTCCTTTCGATCACTTCTGCGCCGTGAGCGAGCTCGTGATCCCGTAGCGAATGATCTCGATGGCGTTGCCCCGTCGCGCCATCTGCGTCTCGTTCTTGTTGCTGTCGGCCGCGTTCACGTCGGCGATGCTGCGCAAGGCCAGCGCCAGCGAGCCGGACTGTCGCGCGCGCGCCAGCGTCTCGGCCTGCTCGGGCTTGAGCTCGAGCGTGACCGTCTTACCGACCACCGTGTTCTGGCCTTCCTTCTCCTTCGGCGCCTGGTCGATCGCGAGCACGCGCACATTGGAGAGAATGATTTCGGAGCTGACGTAGTCCGGCCCGCCAGGCTTGTCCGGGTTCTTGTCTCGCTTCGACAGGATGACGTCGACGCGGTCGTTCGGCAGGATGAAGCCGCCGGCGCCGGTTTCGGGCGATATCTCGGTGGAGATCGCGCGCATGCCCGCAGGCAGGATCGCCGCCATGAAGCCCGATCCATCGGACTTCACCAGCTTCTGCTCGCGGATCGGCTCGCCGATCACGAACGGCGCGCGCGCGATGGTGCCGACCAGCTGGTTGGCGGCCTCCGGGCGATCGCCGCGGCGGATGAAGATGTTGCTCGCCGCTTCCGGCCAGGTCTGCCAGACGAGGTCGCCGGGCTTGATCGCCTGTCCAAGGCCGATGTCGTTCTTTGCGACCAGCACTTCGACCGTCGGCAGCTGCGCGACCGGCGCGACGGCAACAGGCTGCTGGCTTTCTGAGGTGCTGACGAGATAGGCCGCGACGCCGCCTGCGCCGAGAGCGATGGTCAACACCACGATGCGTGCGGTCATCATACGCGTTACTACTTTCAACTCATGCGCCGGAGCAGCCGATCATCAGCTAACAGCGCGTGCCGTCCTTCATGACTAAGCGGCAATGGTATAAGCGAACTTGCACAAGGCAGGGCGCAGGGGCCGGCCAAAGCACCGATTGCGCAAGTGGTGAATCCGGCGTTAGCAGGCTATTCGTACAATTTGTCGAGCATGTTAGATGATTAACGCTGGTGCCGTCTGCGCGGGGAAGTAGTTGGTTCCGGTGCTCCGGCAAACCAAGGGTTGCCGAGCGTGACGAGCGGCGCGACGGCGCGATGCCTCGTTAAGCTTGTTGGTACAGACGCGCGATCCTCTGACCACCGTAGTCGGACGGGATCGCATCTTCAGCAGCCGGAAACGGGTCGGACATACGATTCCGTTGGCCGGGAATCTCACCTAAAAAAACAGACTTTCTTAGCAATTGTGCGCGCAGGTTCCGCGCATGATGGCTGGTATCTTTCTACTCATGGTGGTGTGTTCAAAAATACACGCAAAGATTGTAATATGCGTGTCGCACTGCTGCGAAAGCGGGGCAAGCTCCAGCCGGAGGACATGCAGGGCGATCGCATGTTGAGAGCAGCGCGGGTTGGCTGGACCTCGCTTCTGCTCTTCGGGCCGCCCGCCTTTGGCGGGCGCCCGAGGACGCGGGCAGATGTTGCGACGAGATCCAGGAGGCTGATGGTCGGGAGCGCCGCGCACGGCGCGGTGAGGCGGTGCGCTTGCATCGCCCTGACAACCATGAGGCCGGCAGCCGATTGCGCCTGCCGACGCACTACACGCGATGGCCCCATAACATTTTCGGTTGGTTCATGGGGAGGCGTGGGATGTCGGTTGCCCGATTCCTGAAACAGCGCGCGGTCAGGATTCAGACGGTTGGATCGTATACGCTGCCGAACTGGTACGATCCGGAAGGAAAGCTGCGGTCATTCGCGTGTCGGACCACGCGCGTGTCGCCGTTTCGCGCCTTGCTGGACGTGCCTGTCGTCGGCAAGATCGGCGACCGCCTCACCAGCTATTTCCGCGAGTTCGGCAAGTTTCGAGGGCCAGATCAGCGACACGGTTCATGGCGGCTTTCTGCTCGAGCTGGAGATGACGCGCGCCGAGCGCGCCAAGCTTGCGGAGAAGCTGGTCTGGCTGGAGAAGAGACAGCGCGATCCGACCATCCGCGACGCGCGCCGCGATGCGCGCTACGTGCCGGACAGTCCGCATTCGGCGCTGATGCTGGCCGATGGCAGCAGCATTCCCTGCCTGGTGATCGATGCCTCGGTGTCCGGCGTCGCCGTCTCCTCGGAGCTGCAGCCGGAGATCGGCACGCCCCTGGCGGTGGGCAGCTGTGTCGGCCGCGTGGTCAGGCATTTTCACGACGGGTTCGCCGTCCGCTTCGTCGACCCGCTGGCGAGCATGACCGAGCTTGAGCGGCGCGTGGTCACGCAGCCGACGCGGCCGACGCGGCAGCGGCTCGCCGCCCATGCCGATGACATCGTCGAATCCGCTGACGAGTTTTTCGTGGTGTGATTGCGGCGGCCTCGTGCCGCCTTCGTCATGCGGTCGGTCCGGCATCCGCGGTTTCGCGTATTGGGGACGGGCGGGAATCGCGGCATGGAACGCGGAGCCCTGCGCACGGTTAACGCGGTGTTAAGCCCGACCGTGGACGCTTGCAGGGCCGGGTTCGCACGCCAGGAGGATTGAGTCCCATGGAGGCCCAGAAGACCGCAGTGGACGCCATCGTCGTCCTGACCGGTTGCGATCGCGACGCCGTGGCCGCCTGCATCAGGCGCATGTATCAGGCCGGGGTCCGCGACCCCAAGCGCCTGACCTTCAAGGGGCTGCAGGAGCTGGCCAGGGGCTAGATCTGGCGAGGTCCGGCGTCACGACCACCCAGGGCTGTTGCAACCAGGGCACGCCCAAACAAATTTACCGGATCGTTCTGTTCACAACTTGCATCCGAGGGATGCAGCCCGCCGGGCTTCCCGCTATGCTGTGGTCTTGCGGCTGCATCAGGTACCGTTTCAATCGTCGTCCGGGATGGCGACGTGGTTCTGCGCGCTACGCTCTGAGCGGCCGGGTCATGGGAACCGGATATGCTGAGACAGCTTTTTGCGCCCCAGCTCGTGGGGCTGTACATCCTGATCGGGGCAACCATCTACGTCCATTTCCGCGGCAAGCAGCGGCTCCGCTTCGCCCGGCAGCTCGGCGATCACTCCACCTATCTCGCGCCCTATAATGTGCTGATGTATGCCGGTTCGGCGGTGCCGAACACGCCGGTCATTCCGGTCGAGCAGTTTCCGGAGCTCAAGAAGCTGACGGACAATTGGCAGGACATACGCGAGGAAGCGGTGCGCCTGTTCGACGAGGGCTTCATCCGCGCCGCCGCCGCCAACAATGACTGGGGCTTCTACTCGTTCTTCAAGAGCGGCTGGAAGCGCTTTTATCTGAAATGGTATGACGACTTCCTGCCGTCGGCGCGCACGCTGTGCCCGAAGACCGTCGAGCTGCTCAATTCGATCCCGAATGTGCACGGCGCGATGTTCGCGATGCTGCCGCCCGGCGGCAAGCTCGGCGCCCATCGCGATCCGTTCGCCGGCTCGCTGCGCTATCACTTGGGGCTGGTCACCCCGAACTCCGACAAATGCCGCATCCTGGTCGACGGCGTGCCCTGCGTCTGGCGCGACGGCGAGGCCTTCATGTTCGACGAGACCTTCATCCACAGCGCCGAAAACGCCACCGACGTCAACCGCATCATCCTGTTCTGCGACGTCGAGCGCCCTATGAAATACGGCGTCTTCACCGCCCTCAACCGCTGGGTCAGCCACCACATCGTCAAGGCCTCGGCGACGCAGAACGTCGAAGGCGAGCATGTCGGCGTGCTGAACAAGGTGTTCGGCAAGCTGTACGAGTTTCATCTGGCCACGCGCAAGGTGAAGGCGTGGAACAGGACGGTGTATTACGCCGCGAAGTACACGCTGACGGTCGCGATCGTCGGCGCGATCGTGGTGTCGGCGTTTCGGTGATGTCGGGAAGAGTAGGGCGGATTAGCGAAGCGTAATCCGCCATCCTGTGCTCGCAGAAGCGCGGCGGATTACGCCTTCGGCTAAGCCGCCCTGCGCGTGCTTTCGCCATTCGTTTTCCAAGGGCGCTCACTTGTTCTGAAGTTCAGCGATCGGCGGCCAATGACTGTTGCAGGGAGTGGGTGTTGTGGGTTGGTTGATGCCGGCTACCACCGATTTGCAACGTCGCCCGCTGACCTTATCGTCGGGCAAATCACACCCGTCATGCAAATCCTGTCAAGTTCTTCTGAAAAACATAAATCGCTTTTCGCGCTGCCCAAATCAGCATTACTGTCCCGTCCATCTCGTTGCACGGTAGGGGACGGTTCGCGGTCGTCATGGACGTTGGCAGCGGGATGCGGTGGACGCGGGGCGGCGGCGTGCTGTTAGCACGGACGAACGCTCGGTTCGCGGACGGTGAAGGCGCGTGGTTCTGATACTCCGATGCTAGTATCCAGCGTCATGCGCGATCAGCGCATGGCGCGACATGGTGGCCAGAAAGCCGGTGCACCAGGAAGAGCGTGCTATAGCCTGTTAAAACCATCGCGCGGGGAAGGCCGGGTCTGTCCGGCTGTACCTGTGGTGACTGCCGCCTGCTTTTTTGTCTAGCAGGCGGGCCACGGGCCTCAGCCGAGGTCCGGCCTTCCTCGCGCCCTCCATTCTGAAGAGGGCGGAACTTCGAGCATAGCTCGGGCGCGGGATGCGTCGCGAGGCGGTGGATGCTCGTTCCCGGAACAACGCGATGCTGTTTGAGATTGTGGAGATGATGATGCCGCTTGCGCGGTGCTCACCCTCCCCTGGAGGGGGAGGGTCGATCGCGCGCGAAGCGGGCGAGCGGGGTGGGGTGATCTCTCCGCGGCCGCGGTGCCAGAGGAGAGATCACCCCACCCCGCCTCACGGTTCACTTCGCTCTCCGCGAGGCGACCCTCCCCCTCCAGGGGAGGGTGGATCTTGCCGTGCGGACGGCGTGCCCGCCGTCAGGCATGACGGCAACGGAAAAGGCCGCGCGGGGCGCGGCCTTTTTTTGAAGCGAGGTTGGTGGTGGTCAGGCCGCTGCTTTGGCAGCCGCCGCCTACGCCGCCGCTGGCCCGATCGAGACCTTCAGCGTGCCGACGCCGTCGACGCCGCATTCGATCTTGTCGCCGGGGACGATCGCTGCGACGCCGGCGGGGGTGCCGGTCATGATGATGTCGCCGGCGGCGAGCTCGACCTGCTGGGAGAGCTTCCAGATGATCTCCGGCACGTTCCAGATCAGCTCGGAGAGATCGCCGGTCTGCCTCTCGGTGCCGTTGACCGACAGCCAGATCTTGCCCTTCGCCGGATGGCCGATCTTGGACGCCGGCTGGATGGCGGAGCAGGGCGCCGAATGGTCGAACGACTTGCCGACCTCCCAGGGGCGCTGCATCTTGCGGGAGGCGAGCTGCAGGTCGCGGCGGGTGAGGTCGATGCCGACGGCGTAGCCGTAGACGTGGTCGAGCGCCTTGTCGGTCGGGATATTCAGGCCGCCGCTCTTCAGCGCCACCACCAGCTCAACCTCGTGATGCAGGTCCTGAGTCAGCGGCGGGTAGGGGATCACGGCGCCCTCGGGCGCCAGCATGTCGGCATGCTTGGCGAAGAAGAACGGCGGATCGCGCTCGTCATTGCCCATCTCGCGGATGTGCTCGAGATAGTTGCGGCCGACGCACCAGATGCGGCGGACCGGGAAGACACCGGCTTCGCCGACGACGGGAAGAGAAGGCTGCGGGAAGGCCGGAATGACGGTGGAGGCGCTCATGAAATGGATCTCGGGTGCGGTGAAATAAGCGGGTCAGGAGGTCGCGGTCACGATGTCGCAGTCATGGGGATGACGTTCGGCCCCATGTCGCGCTGTTGCAGGCGGAAGAACGAAGCATAGCGGCCGCCCCGGCGCAACAGATCGTCATGCCGGCCGCGCTCGACGATCTCGCCGGCCTCGACCACCAGGATGGCGTCGGCGTTCATGATGGTGTGCAGGCGATGCGCGATGACGAGGGTGGTGCGGTTCTGGCAGAGATGCTCGATCGCCTCCTGCACTTGGCGCTCGGATTCGGAATCCAGCGCGGCGGTGGCTTCGTCGAGCAGGATGATCGGGGCGTTGCGGATCAGCGCGCGGGCGACCGCGATGCGCTGGCGCTGGCCGCCGGAGAGCTGGGTGCCGTGCTCGCCGACCGGCGTGTCATAGCCGAGCGGGAAGCTCATGATGAAGTCGTGCGCGCAGGCGGCCTTCGCCGCGTCGATGATCTCGGCCTCGGTCGCGCCCGGCTTGCCGAAGGCGATGTTGGCGCGGATCGAGTCGCGGAACAGATAGACATCCTGGCCGACATAGGCGGCCTGTTCGCGCAGGGACCGGCGCGAGACCTGCGAGACCGACTGGCCGTCGATCAGGATGTCGCCCGCGGTCGCCTCGTAGAACCGCAGCAGCAGCGCCAGCACCGTCGACTTGCCGCCGCCGGACGGCCCGACCAGCGCGGTGACCTTGCCGGGCTCGGCGACAAAGCTCATGCGGTTGAGCACCGGCTCGTTGTCGCGATAGGCGAAGGAGACGTCGCGCAGCTCGATTCTGGCCTCGGTCAGCTTCAGCGCCGGCTTGTCGTCGTCGGGCTGCTCGCTCGCCGGGCTGTCGACCACTTCGAGCAGCATGCGGGCGCCGACCAACTGGCTGTTGAGGTCGATGTTGAGCCGCGCCAGCCGCTTGGCCGGTTCGGTCGCCATCAGGAAGGCGGTCATGAAGGAGAAGAATTGGCCGGGCGTGGCGTTGAGCGCGACCACGGCATAGCCGCCATACATCAGGCAGCCGGCCACCGCGAAGCCGCCGAGCATCTCCATCAGCGGGTTGGAGCGGTTCGACACGCGGGCCATCTTGTTGGCGTTGCGCTCGACCACGGCGATATTCTCGTCGATGCGCGCGCGCATCGCGTCCTCGAGCGTGAACGCCTTGACGGTGCGGATACCCTGCAGCGATTCCTGCATGGTCTCGAGGATGTCGGCATTGCCGGTGAACTGGCTGTGCGCGAGGCCCTTGATGCGCTTGACCAGCTTGCGCAGCACCAGCATCGCCGGCGGCACGACGACGAGGCCGAGCAGCGACATCCAGGGGTCCTGCGCGACCATCACGGCGATCATGCTGATGAGCAGCAGGAGGTCGCGGCCGATCGCGTTGATCAGCATGGTCAGGACGTCGGTGATCGACTTGGCTCCGGCGGTGAGGCGGGCCAGGAACTCCGACGAATGGCGCTCGGAGAAGAAGCTGATGCTCTCGCTCATCAGCTTGGCGAACAGCTGGCGCTGATTGTTGGCGAGGATCGCGTTGGAGATCTTCGACAGGATCACCGCATAGCCGTAGGTCGAGATGCCCTTGACGAACAGCAGCAGCACGGTGACGCCGGAGAGCACGGCGATGCCCGGGATGCTCTTGTCGACATAGGCCTTGTTGATGACCTGGCCGAGGATGTACGCCGCACCGGCGCTGGCGCCGGCCGAGACCGCCATCAGCGCGAAGGCGGTGAGATAGCGGCGCCAGTAGAGGATGCCCTGTTCCATCACGAGGCGGCGGATCAGGATCGCGGCGCCATAGGGATCGTCGGTGATCTTCTTTGGAAAGTCGGCCATTCTGGTCCCTGGCCGCCGGGACAAATCGCCGGGCGGCCAAGTGTGCTTGCCCGCTCGGGGCGGCTTTTTCAAGCCCCCCGGTGTCCGGCTAAGTCGTTGATTCTAGGCCGTGGCCCGCTGCAGCGCGCCGCTGTGGCGTTCCAGGAACAGTTTCTCCTCCCAGGCCAGCGCGTGGTCGGCGATTGTTTCCAGATTGTCATAGGCCGGGGTCCAGTCCAGCAGCGCCTTGAGACGCGTGGTATCGGCGACCATGGTCATGATGTCGCCGGGACGGCGCGGCGCGTATTGGGTGGGGATGGCGCGGCCGGAGACGCGGCGGACCGCCTCGATCGTTTCCAGCACGGAATAGCCGCGGCCATAGCCGCAATTCAGCGTGACCGAGGAGCCGCCGGTGCGCAAATAGGCCAGCGCCGCGCGATGCGCCTGGGCGAGGTCGCTGACATGGATGAAGTCGCGGATGCAGGTGCCGTCGGGGGTCGGATAATCGGTGCCGTAGACGTCGATCTTGGCGCGCTGGCCGGTGGCGACCTCCATCGCGATCTTCATCAGATGGGTGGCGCCGACGGTGGCAAGCCCGACACGGCCCTGCGGATCGGCGCCGGCGACGTTGAAATAGCGCAGCACGACGTAGTTGAGCTCATGCGCCGTGGCAACGTCATGCAGCATGATCTCGGCCATCAGCTTCGAGGTGCCGTAGGGCGAGGTCGGCCGCGTCGGTGCGGTTTCGGTGACCGGAACCTGTTCGGGATTGCCGTACACGGCCGCGGTCGAGGAGAAGATGAAGCGGCTGACGCCGCGCTTGACCGCGGCGTTGAGCAGGCTGCGGGTGGTCATGGTGTTGTTGCGGTAATACAGCAGCGGATCGCGCACCGATTCCGGCACCACGACCGAGCCCGCGAAATGAATGATGCTGTCGACACCGTGCTGGCTGATGACGCCATCGACGAGATGTTCGTCGCCGGCATCGCCGATGAACAACGGCACATTCTCCGGCACGAAGGCGGAGAAGCCGGTCGAAAGATTGTCGATCACCACCACGTTTTCGCCGGCTTCCGCCAGCGCAAGCACCATGTGACTGCCGATATAGCCGGCGCCACCCGTCACGAGCACGGTCATTGTTTGACGCGATCCCTGGTTTGTTTTCCGGCACACTAGCGCCAGCGAGATGAAGGACGGGTTGAGCGGGATGTGAACTGGCGGGGGTGCCTAATCTTGCGTATAGGGAAACGTTACAATTGGAGTGAGTTGTGCCTGCCGAGCCGTTTTCTGCCGCCGATCTCGACGTGATCGTGCCGAACCTGCACCGGCGCTATTCCGGCGTGACGGCGACAAACCGCATGGTGGCGCCGAAGCTCGCGCGCCGTGTGCGTGCGGCCTGGCTCGGCACCTACGCGCCGGACGGGATTGTACGCATGCGCGCGAGCGGTCTCGTCACGCTGTGGCGCCGCCGCCGTCCGCTGATCTGGCACGCGCGCCGCAACAACGAGATGATCGCCGGTGTGATCCTGCGCGCGCTCGGCTGGCCGCTGAAGCTGGTGTTCACCTCGGCGGCGCAGCGTCATCACAGCTGGATCACGCGCTGGCTGATCCGCCGCATGGACGCGATCATCGCGACCAGCGACATCTCGGCGTCCTATCTGAAGCGCGAGGCGACGGTGGTGACGCATGGTGTCGATACCGACATCTACGCGCCGCCTCCGGATCGCGCCGCCGCCTTCGCCGAGAGCGGACTGCCGGGACGATACGCGATCGGCTGCTTCGGTCGCGTGCGTGCGCAGAAGGGCAGCGACGTGTTCGTCGCCGCGATGTGCCGGCTGTTGCCGCGCTATCCGGATTTTTCGGCCGTGCTGGTCGGCGCCGTCACGCCGGAGCAGCTGCCGTTCGCGAGCGAGTTGCGCAAGCAGATCGCCGCTGATGGCCTTGAGCAGCGCATCGTCATCACCGGCGAGCTCGACATCGCCGAGGTGCAGCGTTGGTATCAGCGGCTGACGATCTACGCCTTCACCTCGCGCAATGAAGGCTTTGGCCTGACCTTGATCGAGGCGATGGCTGCCGGCGCGGCGCTGGTGGCGGCGCGCGCCGGTGCCGCCGAGATCGTGGTCGAGGAGGGGGGCACTGGCGTGCTGGTGCCGCCCGGCGATGTCGAGGCGCTGGTTGCGGCGCTCGAACCGCTGATGCGCGATCCGGCTGCGGCGCGCGCGATGGGAGAGCGAGCGCGGACACGCGTCATCGAGAGGTTCAGCCTCGAGGCCGAGGCCGACAAGATCGCCGCGGTCTACCGCCGGCTGGTCTGAGCGATGATGTCGGCGACGAAGGCATCGAGGTCGCCGCCGGCGAACAGGAAACCGGGCAGGCCGGCGGCCTCGGCGGCCGCGATGTCGGAGGCACGGTCGCCGATCACGAAGCTGCCCTCGTGCCTCACCGGCCAGTGCTGCATCAGATCGATGATCATGCCCGGCGCCGGCTTGCGCCAGGGATGCTCGCGCAGATATTGCGCGACCGAGCCCTCGGTGTGATAGGGGCAGTAGCGGATGTCGTCGATCACGGCGCCCTGGGTGGCAAGCTCGGCGAGCATCCACGCATGCAGCGTCTGGACGTCCTCCTCGCTGAACAGGCCGCGGGCGACGCCGGACTGGTTGGTGAACAGAAAGACGTGGTAGCCGGTTTCATTGAGGCGCCGAATCGCAGGGGCCACATTCGGCATCCAGCGGATCCGCTCAGGGCTGCCGATGTAGTTGTCGTCATGATTGATGACGCCATCGCGGTCCAGGAATGCCGCCGGCTTGAGCTGGGCTTTGGTCATGTCAGTTCAGATCCTGCATCAGCGCCGCCTCGATCGTCTCGCAGATGCCGTGCGCTGTCGCCAGATGGATCTGCTGGATCAGCGGTGTGTCGTCGCTCGGCGCCACGAGCAATTCGTCGCACAGTTCGCCCATCGCGAGGCCGTTTGCGCCGGTGAAGCCGATGGTGGTCAGCCCGCGCTCGCGCGCCTTGCGCAGCGCGTTGAGGATGCTCGGCGAGCGCCCGGAGGTCGAGATTGCCAGCAGCACGTCGCCGCTAGCGCCAAGTCCCTCGACCTGGCGGGCGAAGACGTGATCGAAGCCGTAATCATTGCCGATCGCGGTCAGCGCCGAGGTGTCGGTGGTGAGCGCGATCGCGGCAAAGGCCGGTCGCTCCTGTTTGTAGCGGCCGACGATCTCGGCGGCGATGTGCTGTGCATCCGCCGCGCTGCCGCCATTGCCGACGATCAGGAGCTTGCGGCCGCTGCGCAGGGCCGCAACGATCTTGGCCGCGATCCGCCCGGCGCTGGCCAGCAGCGCCGCATCCTGCGCAGCGCGCGCCATCGCCGCGTGAGAGCGGGCGAGATGGCGGGCAATGAGATCGTCGGTTGCGCGGTTCACGATGGCGGCTCGGGCTGCGGTGAGGCCGGTGTATTGGGCGGGCGGCCGCTTCGCAAGCTAATGCGCGACGCGCGCCGCCGCGTCCGCCAGCACTTGCCGGGCAATGGCCGCGACATCGACGGCGGGAATGTCGCGCATGCAGCGATGGTCGTTCATTCGGCAGACCGGGCGGTGGCAGGGCTGGCAGGGGACCTGCGTCTTGGTCTGGACGGTCGCCGCAAGGCCGTTCAGCGGCGCCCAATGGTACGGGCTGGTGGGACCGAAGATGCCCATGGTCGGCGTGCCCAGCGCGGCGGCGATGTGCATCAGGCCCGAATCGTTGGAAATCGCCACACTGGCCGCGGCCATGGCGAGAATGCCGTTGCGCAGGTCGGTCCCGGTCAGATCACGGACGGCAGGTCCGCCGGCGGCGACGATCTCGGCGGCGAGCGGCTTCTCGCTGGGGCCGCCGACCACCCAGACGTCCAAGCCGGCGTCGCGCAGCAGCCGCGCAGCCTCGCCATAGAACGGCCAACGCTTGGCCGCGCCGACCGAACCGGGCGCCAGCGCCACCGCCGGCCGGCTGCCCAGCCCCTGGGCCTCGCGCCAGCGTGCGACCTGCTCCGGAGGCACCCGCAGCTGCGGGACCGGCCATTCCGGCGGCAGCGCCGCACCGTCAGGCAGGGCCAGCGCGGCATTCTTGTCGATGAAGCGGGGCAGGGCCTTCTCGCCCCAGCGCCACTGGTTGAGCAGCCCGAACCGGGCCTCGCCGACGAAGCCCACCCGCTCGGGGATGCCGGCCAGCGCCGGCGCAAGCGCAGCCTTCCAGGTCCGCGGCATCACCAGGGCGGTCCGATAGTGGCGCTGGCGCAACAGACTGGCGAGCTGCCACTGTTTGGCGAGTGCCAGTCGGCTGCGCGGCAGGTCCCAGACGATGCCGGAGCGGACGCCGGGCATGTAATCGACCAGCGGGGCGCAGAGCGAGGTCACGAGCAGGTCCACGGGACGGTTCGGCCAGCGTTCCTTGAGCACCCGCACCACGGTGTGGCCGCGCACGAAATCCCCGATCCACATATAGGGAATGATCAGGATCGGGCTGGTGTCCGTCTCGTCCACCTCGATTTTGGGCGAATTGGAATTCATTCTTTGATTGCCTAGCTTCGGGCCGCTGGTAGCCGCTCGGCCGCCGCAGGTAAAGTGGGCCCGGCGCCCCGTCACCAAAGCGCTTACACTTTGCCGCCGCATGCGCTACGCGAGGGCCGGGTTTTTCGGGATCAGGGACTGGTTACGGAATGTTGCTGGTGACCGGCGGCGCCGGCTTTATCGGATCGAATCTGGTTGCGGCGCTGAACGATGCCGGCCGCACCGACGTCGTCGTGTGCGACACGCTCGGCAGCGAAGGCAAGTGGCGCAATCTCGCCAAGCGTCAGCTGGCCGATGTGGTGCCGCCAACCGAGCTCGACGCCTGGCTGAAGGGCCGTCGGCTGGACGCGGTCCTGCACATGGGCGCGATCTCCGCCACGACGGTGACCGACGGGGATCTCGTGATGGAGCGCAATTTTCGCAGCTCGCTTCGGCTGCTCGACTGGTGCACTGCGAGTTCCACGCCGTTCATCTATGCGTCATCGGCCGCGACCTATGGCGACGGTCGCCAAGGCTTCCAGGACGATCCGTCGCTCGCTGCGCTCAAGACGCTGCGGCCGCTGAATCTCTATGGCTGGAGCAAGCAGCTGTTCGACACCGCGATCGCCGCGCGTGCCGAACGGGGCGAGATGCTGCCGCCGCAATATGCCGGCTTGAAGTTCTTCAACGTGTTCGGTCCCAATGAGTACCACAAGGGATCGATGATGAGCGTGCTTACCCGTCGATTCGACGACATCAAGGCCGGGCACACGCTTCAGCTGTTCAAGTCGCACCGCGACGGCATCGCTGACGGCGACCAGCGCCGCGACTTCATCTATGTCGACGACGTCGTGCGCGTCATGATGTGGCTGTTGGCCTCGCCGTCGGTGTCCGGCCTGTTCAACGTCGGCACGGGCCAAGCCCGCAGCTTCAAGGAGATGATGCTCGCGGCCTATGCCACGCTCGGAGCGACACCCCGGATCGAGTATATCGACATGCCCGAAGCGATTCGCGGCAGCTACCAGTACTTCACGCAGGCCGAGATCGACCGTCTGCTGGCCGCCGGATACAATGGCGGCTTCACGCCGCTTGAGGACGCGGTCGCCCACTATATCAGGGGCTATCTCGATTCTGCCGACCGCTTCCGATAGACGAGTCCTGATTGGTCCCATTTGCATCGAGACTGCCGCTGATGTTCGACTTTGACGATCTCTCGCAAGCGATCGCCCGCCAGACGGTGCTGTGCGTCGGCGACCTCATGCTGGATGAGTTCGTCTATGGCGAGGTGTCGCGGATCTCTCCCGAAGCGCCGGCACCGGTGATTGCCGTTCAGCGCAGCGAGATCAATATCGGCGGTGCCGGCAACGTCGCACGCAACATCGCAGCGCTTGGCGCACGCTGCATCTTCGTCGGCCTCGTCGGCGATGACGCGGCGGCTGCCCAGCTCGAGGCGGAACTGGCCAGGGAGCCAGGCATCGAGACCGTGCTGGTGCGCGATGCGTCGCGGCCGACGACGCGCAAGGTTCGCTTTGTGTCCGAGCATTTCTCCACCCACATGCTGCGCGCCGATTGGGAGCGCGCCGCGCCCGCGTCTGGCGAGATCGAGCAGAGGCTGATCGATGCGATCGTGCCACTGCTGGCAAGGGCGGATATCGTGCTGTTGTCCGACTATGCCAAGGGCGTGCTGACGGCACGTGTGCTGCGCAACGTGATCGATGCCGCGCGCCGGGCCGGCAAGCGCGTGATCGTCGATCCCAAGAGTGCGAATCTTGCGATCTACCGCGGAGCGAGTGTGTTGACGCCGAACCGCAAGGAGTTTTCCGAAGCAACCCGCAGCCGTGCCGAGACCGAGCAGGAGATCGCTGCGGCGGCGCAGGATGCGATCTATCTCGCCGATTGCGAGGCCATTCTGGTGACGCAGAGCGAGCGCGGCATGACCTTGGTGCCGCGCCAGGGCGATCCGATCCACGTCCCGGCCTATCCGGTGAAGGTGCGCGACGTCTCTGGCGCGGGCGATACCGTGGTTGCCGTCCTCGCCGCGACGCTCGCCGCCGGTGCGGGCTGGGAGGAGGCCTTGCGCATGGCGAGCGCAGCAGCGGCCGTGGCGGTCAGCAAGCAGGGAACGGCCAGCGTGACATCGGCCGAACTGCGCCGGAAGATTCTTCCTCATGCCTATCGCGCAGCCGAGGAGAAGATCATCGCGAGCGACGGCGAAATCCTGGCTCGGGTCGAGTGGTGGCGGAGCGAGGGGCTGCGCGTCGGTTTCACCAATGGGTGCTTCGACATTCTGCATCCAGGCCATGTCAAGGTGCTCACGGCTGCCCGCGCCGCCTGCGACCGGCTGGTGGTCGGGCTGAACAGCGATGCGTCGGTCAAGCGGTTGAAGGGCGAGAGCCGTCCCGTTCAGGACGAGCGTGCCCGCGCCGAGGTGCTGGCCGCGCTTGAGGCGGTGGATCTTGTCGCCATCTTCACGGAGGATACGCCGCTTCGCCTGATCGAGCTGGTTCGCCCGAGCGTGCTGGTCAAGGGCGGTGATTACACGCGGGAGCAGGTGGTCGGACACGAGGTCGTGGAGGCGGGCGGCGGTGAGGTGATCCTGATTGACATCCTGAAGGGGCACAGCACGACGGCGCTGGTCGATCGGGCACGGAGCGACGGCCGATGAGCGCCTTGGCCGGTCATCCCGCTCCGACGCTGCTGGCGCGCCGTTGGCGCGATCCCGCGGCGTGGCGAACCACCGTCGATGTCGTCGCCGTCCTGCTGGCGGCCTCGCTGCCATGGTCGACATCGCTGGTCTCGATCCTCGGCGTCGTCATGTTGATCACGATGCTGCCGTTCCTCGACCTGGAACGTCTGCTGCAGATTCTGAAGCGTCCGATCTCGCTGGCACCGATCGCTCTGTTCCTGCTCGCCCTGGTCGGAACGCTGTGGTCGGATGCGGCGTGGGGAGCGCGGCTCTATGCCGTCGGGCCTGCAGCCAAGCTTCTGGTGCTTCCCGGCTTGTTCTACCATTTCGAGCGGTCCGAACGCGGCCTCTGGGTGTTCACCGCATTTCTGGCCTCCTGCGTGCTGATGGTCGGGATGTCGACGGCCGTGGCGTTCAATCCGGCGCTGGCGCTCAAGGCCAATGCGGATCGCGGCATCTTCGTGAAGAACTATATCGACCAGGGCCAGGAATTCTCGCTCTGTGCGGTGGCGCTGGCCTATCCGATCGCGCAGCTGCTGCGCGCCCGCCGGTTCGTGCCGGCCGCCGTGCTGACCGCGATCATGGTCGCGTTCCTGGCCAACATGATCTTCATCGTCGTCTCGCGCACCGCGTTGGTGACGATCCCGATCCTGCTTGCCGTGTTCGGCCTGATCCACCTGAAATGGCGGGCCAATCTGCTGATTGCGGTCAGCGCTCTCGCGTTGGGTCTGGCGGCGTGGTCGGTGTCGCCGCAACTGCAGGCCAAGGTTGCGACCTTCACGAGCCAATATCAGGACTACAGGAACGACCGCGGCGTCACCTCGATCGGCGAACGGCTGGAGTTCTGGCGCAAATCGCTGCGCTTCTTCGCCGATGCCCCGCTCATCGGACACGGCTCAGGCTCGACCCGCCATCTGTTCGAGCTGGCGGCCAGCGAGCGCTCGGACCTCGCCGCCGGAACGGTGGTCGGCAATCCCCACAACCAGACGCTCAACGTCGCCGTACAGTGGGGGACGCTTGGGGTCATCATCCTTTACGCCATGTGGGCGGTGCATCTGCTGCTGTTCCGGGGCGATGGCCTCGTGCCCTGGATCGGGCTTCTCGTCGTCGTGCAGAACATCTTCACCTCGTTGTTCAACTCCCATATTTTCGATTTCCACGAGGGATGGATGTATGTGATCGGTGTCGGTGTCGCCGGCGGCATGCTGCTGCGATCGAAGCCGCAGCCCGATGAGGCCCAGGGACCGGCCGTGACATGACGCGCCTGTCCCAACTGACCTCCCGCAACCTGCTGATCGCCATCCACGACCTGCTCGTCAGCGTCGTCGCGCTGTTTGCCGCGTTCTATATCCGTTTCGAAGGCGCCAGCAGCTTCTGGGAGCGGGTCCCGCTGCTCCTGCAGCTCCTGCCTTATTTCCTCGCCTTCAGCTTCGTGGTCTTCTATTTCTCCAACCTGCTGACGACGAAATGGCGCTTCATCTCGCTGCCGGACGCGCTCAACATCGTGCGCGTCGCGACGGTGCTGACGCTGGCCCTGCTGGTGCTCGACTACATCATCGTCGCTCCGAACGTCCGCGGCACCTTCTTCTTCGGCAAGCTCACGATCATCCTGTACTGGTTCCTGGAGATCTTCGCGCTGAGCACGCTGAGGTTTGCCTATCGGTATTTCCGCTACACGAGGGTCCGCCACCACGCGAGATCCGAGGATGCCGCGCCGGCGCTGCTGATCGGCCGCACGGCAGACGCGGAAGTGGTCTTGCGCGGCATCGAAAGCGGCGCGGTCAAGCGGATCTGGCCGATCGGCATCCTGTCGCCCTCGATGGCCGACCGCGGTCAGTTGATCCGCGGCGTGCCGGTGCTGGGCGGCATCGATGACATCGAGGACGTCGCCACGGACTTTGCCCGCAGGGGCAAGCCGATCGCGCGCGCGCTGATGATGCCGACGGCGTTCGAGCCGGACTGCCATCCGGAGACCTTCCTGATGCGCGCACGACGGCTGCGCCTGATCATCAGCCGGCTGCCGTCGCTGGAGAGCGGCGATGCGCCGCGACTGGCGCCGGTGGCGGTCGAGGACTTGCTGCTGCGGCCGAGCGAGAAGATCGATTACGGACGGCTCGAGGCGCTGGTGAAAGGCAAGGCGGTCGTCGTGACCGGCGGCGGCGGCTCGATCGGCGCCGAGATCTGCCAGCGCGTGGTGGCGTTCGGCGCGGCGCGACTGCTCATCCTGGAGAATTCCGAGCCGGCGCTCTATGCGATCACCGAGGTGCTCGCGGCCGCCCCCGAGGCCAAGGTGGCCGTCGAGGGACGGATCGCCGATATTCGCGATCGCGACCGGGTGTTCGCGCTGATCGGCGAGTTCAAGCCGGGTCTCGTGTTTCACGCGGCCGCCCTGAAGCACGTGCCGATCCTGGAGCGTGATTGGAGCGAGGGCGTCAAGACCAACATCTTCGGCTCGATCAACGTCGCCGATGCCGCGGTGGCGTCGGGCGCAGAGGCGATGGTGATGATCTCGACGGACAAGGCGATCGAGCCGGTGTCGATGCTCGGACTCACCAAACGTTTCGCCGAGATGTATTGTCAGGCGCTCGACCGCCAGCTCGCGGAGCGCCCGATCGGCCGGCCGCCGATGCGGCTGATCTCCGTGCGCTTCGGCAATGTGCTGGCGTCGAACGGCTCGGTGGTGCCGAAGTTCAAGGCCCAGATTGAGGCGGGCGGTCCGGTCACGGTGACCCATCCGGACATGGTGCGCTACTTCATGACCATCCGCGAGGCCTGTGACCTCGTGATCACCGCGGCCTCGCATGCGCTGGCACCGGAGCGGCCGGGGGTCTCGGTGTACGTGCTGAACATGGGCCAGCCGGTCCGCATCGTCGAGCTGGCGGAGCGCATGATCCGCCTCTCCGGACTGCAGCCGGGCTATGACATCGAGATCGTGTTCACCGGCATTCGCCCAGGCGAGCGCCTGAACGAGATCCTGTTCGCGAGCGAAGAGCCGCCGGTCGAGATCGGCGTCGCCGGCATCATGGCCGCCAAGCCGAACGAGCCGCCGATGCAGACCCTGAAGGGATGGATCGCGGCGCTGGATCAGGCGATTGCGCGAAATGATCCGGTGACGATCAAGGCGGTGCTGAAGGACGCGGTGCCTGAGTTCGGTTCAAGCGCCGCCTGACGGCCGGACGCGCGGCGCTGAGAAGCGACGCAGCACGAAGGCCACCGCGCCGAGGCCGAGGACGATCAGGATGACGTCAGTGGCAACCGAGCGCAATGCGACCGACGCGCCGGCCAGCACTGCGAGGCCGATGTTGAGCACGAACACATCGCCGACGACACCGGCCACGGTGAAGCCGTTGTCGGTGGCACGCTGATAGAAGTGCGTGCGGTGCGCCGCCCAGAACGGCTCGCGCCGCGCCATGCGCCGCAGCAGGGTGAAGGTGGCATCGACCAGATAATACAGCGGCAGCAGCAGCGCTGCCACGATGGATACCTGCCAAGCCAGCTGCAGTAGCGACCAGCCGAGCAGAAGCCCGATCGGCAGGCTGCCGACGTCGCCGAGAAAGACCTTGGCCACCGGCCGGTTGAACGGGGCGAAGCCCAGCATGGCGCCGCCGAGCGCCGCGGCGATCGCCGTCACCGGCCATGGCAGCAGGCCGAAGATGCCGAACAGCACGAGCATCGCGGTGACCGGCACCGCTTCGGCCACGGTCATCAAATCCAGCCCGTCCATGAAGTTGACGAGGTTGACGAACCAGAGACCGGCGATCAGCAGCAATGTGCGCTCGATCGCCAACGGGATCGGCAGCAGCCTGAGATCATCCGGCGCGGTGAAGACGACCAGGCTGACGGCCAGCCCTTGCAGGATGAACCGCGGCAGCACCGGGATCGGCCTGATGTCGTCGACCAGGCCGACGAGCGCCAGCAGGGGCACCGCGACGAACAGGGACGTCAGCGGCGCGAAACCGTTGACCGACGCAAAAGCGCCGCCGACAACGAGGGTTGCGCCGATCACGGCAATCCCGGCGCCTTGTGGCGTCGGGATCTTGTGCGAGGAGCGGGCGTTCGGCCGCGCCAGCGCATAGCGCTGCAGCACCGGCCGCAGCAGCACGATCAGCACCGCGCAGATCGCAGCCGCGATCAGTGTGACGGCAAGGGCGATGGCGGTGGGGTTGGCGATCATCGATGCCCACCCGATGCGGTTGCGAGGCCGTCATAGAGTGCGACCACGGAGCGCCCGATGATCGTCGCAGAGAGCTTGTCCTCGACGAGCTGCCGCGCGGCTTTGCCATAGCGGGCGCGCAACTCCGGCGAGGTCGCAAGCTGCGTCATCGCCTGCGCCAGCGCGGCCGCATCCTCGATCGGCACCGACAGGCCGGTCTGACCGTGGATCGCGATCTCCCGGCAGCCGGGCGCGTCGGTCGAGATCAGAGGGCGGCCGCAGGCGGCCGCTTCCAGCAGGCTCACAGGAAGCCCTTCACGATGCGACGGCAGCACGGCGATATGGCTCTGTCGCCAGAGCTCGGCGATGTCCTTGACGTGGCCGAGCAGGACGATGCCCGGCTCGTGCCGCCAAGCCTCGATCTCCTCGGGGGAAACCGAGGCCGGGTTGGCCGGGTCAGGGGAGCCTGCGATCAGCAGCTGATCGTCGCGGCCCTGCTGGCGCAGCATCCGGTGTGCGGCGACCAGGGCGCGGATGCCCTTGTCGGTCAGGAGCCGCCCGGCAAAGCCGAAGGTGATCGGTCCGCTCGGTTCGGGCAGCGGCCGGAAGCGGTCGGTGTCCACACCGGAGCCCGGAATCAGCGTGATCTTGTCGCCCCGGACGCCCATGACCTTCAGTGCCTCGCGGTCATCGGGGTTCTGCACCAGCACACGGCATGGCGCCCGGTTCATGAGCCAAGGCATCAGCCACAGCATGCCCTGCTTGAGAAGGCGCGAGCGCCAGCTGGCCGAGGTGAAGATGTAGCCCAGGCCGGTCATGGCGTTGACGACCGGTGTGGCGCGTCCGAGCGCGGCCAGTGAGCCGAGCACGCTGGATTGCAGTCCGGAATGGTGCACCACGTCCGGACTGATGGCCGCCTCGACGGCGCGGATGGCGCGGATCGTGGGCAGCGCGGACGAGGGGGACAGGCCGCCGCGCCGGAATGGAATCGGGTGCAGGGTGAAGCCCTCGGCCCGTATCGCGGCAGCGCCCGCATTCACATTGGTCGCCACATGCACCTCGTAGCCGGCGTCACGCGCGGCACGCGCCATCGGCAGGCGATGCATCAGGAAGGCGTAATCTTCGTTGGCGACGTAAAGCAGGCGTCGCGGCGAAGCGGAGCGGGGCGAGGGCATCAAACTCACGGTCTTGGACGGTCGGACCGCCGTATAGGCCAAGAGCGAGCGTTGCGCGAGCCGTTATCTGCCTGCCCCCGCGAAGCACCAGCCGGCGGCCCCTCGGGATGCTGCCTGCGGCTGCCGATCGTCTTCCCGAATGCAGCTCGACCGGTCAGACCAGGTGGAAGCTCGACTGATGCGACAACAATTCGGCCGTGGACACATGCTGGACGGTGATGGTGTCCTGTGCCGCATCGGTGATGACGGCGTTGCCGGAGGCGTCGTCGTGGATCGCAGCCACGAGCGCAGACTGGTCGGCAAACAAGTTGTGGCTGATCATGATCGTGTCGGTTCCGGGGGTGAAGCCGGAGAGGCTCGCCTGTCCGAAATGCTCGGCGAAGACGAAGGCGTCATGCCCCTGCAGCACAACGGACTGCGGAGTCGTGCCGCTTGCCGAGGTCTGGATCCCGGCGCCGGAGATCAGGGTGCCGCCCTGGCTGTCTGCCGCGAAGTGGAAGCTATCCTGTGACAGCTGGCCGATGAAGTGCAGGGAGATGCTGTGGGTGCCATCGGTCAAAGACAAGACCCCGTCGGGGACGCCGAACTGCGGCCGCAGGGAGGCAAAGGTCACGTCCTTCACATCGATCTGGTCAGCCGTGCTCCCGAAGCCGATCAGCTCGCCGCTGAAGCCGGACGATATGACGAGCGCATTGCCGGAGGCCGCGGGCTGGGTGGCGGATTGCGCGGCAGCCGGGCTCGCCGAACTTGGCGATCCGATGACGCCATCGCCGTTCAGATCTTGATGGAAGATCGTCTCGAAGGATTTGACGGTCGCCGTCGCCCCGTCGACGAGACCGGTCAAATTCCCGCTGTAGTTGCCGTTGGCATCGGTGGCCCAGAACGTGAACTGAGTGGTGCCTGGAATCTTCCAGGCAACGTCAAAACCGGTGGCTGTCTTGATTGCGCCGATCGGGGCGATCGATCCAAACTGACCGACGGTCACCGCTGCGCCGCCATAGTTGAGCTGCGGGCCGGTTCCGTTGACGTACATGTAGTAGTTATCTGCAATATGGAGCAGATTCGTCGTATCGTTTGTCTGCACCAGCGACGCGGTTACGCCGATCGTGCCATCGCCGTTGAAATCCTGACCGAAGGTCGTCTCCATCGATTCGGTCGCGAAGCTGCCGCCGGACACCAGCCCCACGAGGTTGCCGGTATAGTTGCCGTTCTTGTCGGTGGTCCAGAAGGTGAACTGATTGGTCGCCGAGTTTTTCCAGGCGACGTCGAATGTGCTGCCGACCTGGACAGCTGCGATGGGCGAGATCGTGCCGAACTGGCCGACCGTGAACTGACCTCCGCCATACATCAATTGCGGGCCGGATCCGTTCACATACATGTAGTAGCCGTCAGCAATCTGCAGCAGACTGGTCGCGCCATTGGAATGCACAAGCGATGCGGTGACGCCGACCGTGCCGTCGTGATTGAAATCCTGGCCGAACGTGGTTTCCAGCAACTCCGAGGTCAGGCTGTTGCCGGAAACGAGCCCGGAAATGTTGGATTTGAAGTTGCCGTTGCTGTCCGTCATCCAGAACGTGAACTGATTGGTGCCCGGGATCTGCCACGCGACGTCATATCCGGAGCCGGTCTTGATCGCTCCGATCGGCGCGATGCTGCCGAACTGCCCTGAGGCGACGGCCGTGCCGCCATACTTCAGAGTTGGTCCAGTGCCGCCGGAAACGCTGTTCAGGTAATAGGAGCTTCCGACCAGCGTCAGGCTCGTATCACCATTGGTTTGGATCACCGTTCCCGAGGGGCCGACCAGATGAAAGCCGAGTGCGACGAGCTGCTTGAGGTCGACGGATGTCAGCGTCTGGATCGTGCTGCCGGTGTAGAACTCGTTGAACGGGTCGTTGCCACCCTGAACGCCGCTGTTCAGGAAGTCGCTCGGGTCGGAAGACTGGCCGTAATCCCCGAGCTTGGTGTTGCCGCCATCGACCGAAAAATAGGCGGTCGACGCCGTGGCGCCGCCGGTCATCAGCCGGTTGCCTGGGCTCGAGAAGCGGAACAGATCGAAGATGTCGGGCTGAGGCCCGTAGGGGACGCGGCCGAAGGCGTGGGTCAGCTCGTGCAGTGCGACGCCGACCAGCAGGTTCGGATTGATGTCTGTTGCAAAGGTGGCTGCGCCATCGTCGGTTGTCGCATCGTTGGCGCCGAGACCGCCCCACAGCTTCAGCTGCGAATTCCACACCGCAACGTAGGACTGGCCCTGGATGCTGGAGCCGGCCGGCAGCGCATTGAACGTCGTATCGCCAGGGATGGCATTGTTGATCAGATTGCTCCGGACGGTGGAGTAGCTCATCCACTGTCCGCCGTCGGGACCGGCTGCGGCGCCGCCGCCCGTTCCGCTATAGTCGATCTTGAGGTTGACCGTGATCCGATCGGAGATCATCGAGGTGAGGATCGCGGCGGCCTGCTGGATGCCGGCCCGAAAGCTCGCGGGGGCATTCATCGCCGCCGTATCGAACAGCAGGTTGATCGTCAGTCCGCCGGAACTGACGGCGGTCACGGCGCCGATCCCGGCGAAATCGCCTTGCGCCAGCTGGGCTTCGACCGCTTCTTCGGGCAGCTCAACGGGGTCGGTCGGAGGCAGTTCTATTGGGGGCGAATACGCCACATCGGGCGGGGACACTTGCGAGTTGGTCGCCTGACTCATACCACAGCTCCAGCCATCCGCGCGAACGGTGCAGGGGGACCGGGTTCGACTGGCTGCCGAGCCGATTGCGACCGTACCGGCCTAGTTATGAGATCAGCTGTCTTGCCTGCCGGTTAATGAGTATCGCGGGTTCCAGAGGAACGACCGGCATTTGCCTGGTCCGGGCGCAGATCGAACCGGGACTCGGCGCTGCGTTCAGTGCAGCAGCTCGGGCAGCCGGTCGAAGAATGCCGGAACCGGTAGCGCGGCACCGAAATTGTAGGGATTGTCGGCGAGGGCGGTGCGGTAACGGTCGAGCAGGCTGCCGCCATTCCGCAACGGCTGGCAGGCCTCGTCGAGGCAATCGAGCTTGTAGCGAACCGCTTCCGTGATGTCCTGCCGGGTGTTGGGATGAATCTCGAGCCCGTGACGGCCGAGCACCGCGGTGTCGATCAACAACGCCTGCAGCGGCTGGCGATAGGTTTCCCGCAGCGACAGATAGCGCCGGGCGCGGCGGTCATAGACCGGACGTACGGTGAAGTCGGTGCGCTCGTGCCAGAACTGGCAGTCGTTGGAGATGCAGTTGACCAGCAGCATCGGCGTTCCCAGCGCCTGCACCGCCGTTGTCAGCCCCGATGTCGTGCCGACGAAGAAGCGTGCGGCGGCACAAAGATAGAGGTCCATCTCCGCTGATTTGATGTCGCTGTGAGCGTAGTCGAATACGCCGGTGACGCCACTGAGCGGCGTCATGCTGCGATCGCCGAGGCGGACGACGCCGCCGCCGCGCGCGGTAATGGCGGCGATCGCGTCCATGTAGTCGCCGACATTGGCTGAGCGGTGCTGGCGCGTCGTGCCTGGACCGTCACCATGATAGCCGCCCTCGCGGATGTGCATCGCGACAAACCAGTCAGCGGTGACGCCGGCCGCGCGCAGCCTTGCTGCGCCGGCCTCCATCAGGTTCGACGGAACCTTCACGATAGGGCCGCGCCTTTGTGCGGCCCAGGCGATTTGCGCGCGGGAGGCGGCGTGAGCCCACGGTTCGGCCAGGCCTTCCTTGCCCCGGACGGCGATGAACTGATCGCCGACCAGCCGCTGATAGGGCAGGAGATCGTCGACCAGAACGGGGTCCTCGACGATCGTCACATGCGGTGCGAACAGCCTGAGAAAAGGCTGGTTGACCACTTTGTCCGCCGGTGCGAGCAGGACGTAATTGGCGCGCGGCAGCATGCCCAGTGCGGCCATGCGCAGGTGGCAATCGATGAAGCCGATATGGCCGATCAGCGTGACCCATTCATAGCCGAGCAGCCGCACCGGCAGGTCAGCCTTGAAATGGCCGCTGACGGCGGCGATGCGCTGGATCAGCGCATCGGGGATCGACCATTTGTCCGCCAGCGCGTCCTGATGATCGAGCGCGGCTTGATAGCAGCGGAACGTATCCTCGTAGCGGCCCTGGTGATAGAAGTTCTCGCCGAGCTGGATCAGATTGTCGTAGATCAGGAGCTCGCCGGCATTCTCCAGCTCCCACGCACCCGGACTGTACGTCGAGGGATCGTAGCCGCCGGCATAGTTCTGGTGCGCCATCACCGAGCGCGGATCGCGGGCGACGGAAGCCTTGAAGCAGGCTGCGGCCTGCGCAAGCTCCCCCGCCAGGGCGTGGACCGCGCCGAGCTTGCGCAGCGCGTTGCTGTCGCCGGACGCCGATGCCACCTGCAGGAAATGCGCGGCAACGGGAAGGTTGCCGCGATACATGTGGGCAACACCGACCGCGAAATTGATCGCGAAGCTGCCGATCGACTCGGCTTGCGGAACGTCGCGGACGATCCGGTCATAGGCGCTGCAGAGAGCGAGGGTGGCGAAATAGGCCTGTGCACCCATCCCCGTCCGCGACTGCACGTCGCTGCGAAAGATCAGGTTCAGAATGCGGACTGCGCGCAACGCGCTCGGCTTGCGGCTGGCGGCGAGATGAAGCTGGGCTGACGCGGCGAGCGTCGTCAAGGTCAAACGCGCCAGCAGCCGGCCGAGCAGCGTTCCGCGCGCAAGCTGCCGGTCCATGAGACGGAGCAGTCTCGTGCCCGCAGGCGCGACGATGAGCGTGCGGTCGACGATGTTGGCGGCGCGCGTGGTGAGCGGCAGCAATTGGCGGCGCCGAGCGCTCAGAAAAGCATAGAGGCGGAACGCGGAGCCCGTCAGCCAGGCCTTCAGGGGCGATCTGCGGCGCGCGCCAGCCTGTGTCGGACCCGCGGTGGGGACGGCCGGACGGTCTGTGGCCGCAGTCTTCCGCGGCTTGCGCAGCCGATGCCGGAGAGAGCCGAAGGGAGCAGCGGGCGTCATGGGGCGCTGTAGCCCGGCGTTGCCGACACGATCGCGCGCCGCGCGCGCCGCTGCGCAACCAGGCGCGTCAGCGACATGGGCCGTGTCCGCAGGGTGACCCATGCCAGCGCAGCAAGCCGGCCGCCGGCGCCCAGACGCAGGAGCGACTGCAGCAGATGCTTGTCGAACGATGTGCCATCGAGCAGCGCTGCGGCGTGCTCGGCTTTGGCCGAGGGAGTTGTCTCGCTGCCTAGCACCATCCGCACCGCGCCGAAGCGGTTGCGCCGCGCGAACAAGGCGGCATAGTTGTCCGGGAATAGCCCGCTGTCGGTGATGAGCGCGCCGATCTCCTTGAGCTTGGCATCGAGCGATCTCGGGTCGGTCGCCGTGGCCGTCGAATAGTTCTGGCCGTGGATGCGCCAGTAGCCCAGGATTTCGGCGATGAAGTAGCAGCCAAAAGTCAGCGCGAGGCGTCGCGCGAGAAATGCGTCCGAGAACGAGCCGAGCTTGACGTCGAAGCCGCCGAGCGCCTGCAATGCGCCGCGCCGATAGAGCGACGTGGTGCCGGAGAAGTAGTTGTCGCCGACGCGCAGGATTCGTCTGACGTCCGCAGGCGTCAGCATGGTCGATAGGGCGGCGGGGAGCATCATCGGTCGCAACATCCGTCTTCCGGAAGCGCCGTTCGGTCCGATGATCTCGCAGCAGGCGACGATCAGCCCTGCATCGGGGTGATCCGCCGCGTGTGCCATGGCCCTTTCGAGATAGCGCGGGTGCAAGGCGTCGTCGGCACCGAGAAAGCCGATCCAATCGGTATCCGCGATCGCCAGCGCTTCGTTCTGGCCACGCACGACGCCCTGGTTCTTTTCATGGCGGATCAGTTGCCAACTCGGTCGGTCCGCGAGAAACCGGGAAATCACCTCGATGCTGTGATCGGTCGAGCAGTCATCGATGATGATGACGCGGTCCGGCGCCCGGGTCTGCCGGACGATGCTGCCGAGCGATTCTGGCAGGTAATGGGCATGATTGAAGTTCGGAACGACCAGGGTCGCGGTCGGCGAGGCGGCAGGGCTGGTCGTCATGGTCATGGCTCAGCGAACATCCTGCCGCAACATGGTCGGTTCGGCTGCTCAGGCCGGCGGCAGTTCCTTCAGAACATCGTCCAGCGCTCCGAACGCCCGCACGCGCCCGCCATCCAGATATAGGCCGAGATTGCAAGTTTCGCGGAGCAGCCCGAAATCGTGGGACGCCAGCACGACGATGCCCGAACGTTGCGTGATCTGCTGCAGCCGGTCGTGCGTCTTCTTGCGGAATTGCGCATCGCCGACCGCGATCCACTCGTCCATCAGGATGATGTCGCCGTGGATCGAGGCTGCGATCGAGAACACCAGGCGCAGCAGCATGCCCGAGGAATAGGTTCGGATCGGTAGCTCCAGATAGTCACCGAGCTCGGCGAACTCGGCGATCTCCGGCACACGCTCCTCGATCTCTTCGGGACTGAGGCCGAGAATGAGGCCGCGGGTTCGGATGTTCTCGTAGCCCGACGCTTCCTCATCCATGCCGAGGCCGATGTCGAACATCGGGACGTTCCGGCCGACGACGCGCAATGAACCTCGTGTCGGCTCGTAGATGCCGGCCAGCACGCGGATCAGCGTGGTCTTTCCGGCGCCATTGTGGCCGACGAGGCCGAGCCGATCTCCCTGCTTCAGGCTGAAGCTGATCTCGTCGAGAGCCTGCACGAACTGGAACGAACCCTCGCCCTTCGAAACCCGGCCACCGACGCGCGCCGCGGCCTTGATCGCCAGATGCCGGAAGGAGCGCGCATTCGGTGGCGCGACAGGAAATTCGATGCCGATCTGCTTGGCTTCAATCAAAGGCATGAGAGGTGAATCCAGAGAACTTGGCCGCTCCGGCGTGACGTCGTTCCGTTGCCGATCGGAAGTGCCGCAAAGCGGGCTGCGAAACAAAAACGGGACAAGGGATCAGGCCCAGTACACGACGCGCGAACGATAGCGCGTGTAGATATAGATCATCGCAGCCGTCAAGACGGCCACCGATCCAATGGCACCGGCCCAGGTCGCGAGGTTGGGGACGTCTCCCATCAGCGGGCCACGCGTGACTGACAGCAGATAGGCGATCGGATTGAGTGCAACGATCAACTCGCCTCCCTGGATCTTCGACGGCTCCCAGATGATCGGAGAGATGAAGAACAACAGCTGCAGCACGGCTGCCATCACCGGCGGCACGTCGCGATAGCGCACGCAGATCATCGATACGATCACCGACGCGCTGACGACGAAGACGTAGACGATCATCAAGCCGGCAATCGCGAGCACGGCACCGTATCCGACCGACCAGGGGTAGACGAGCCAGATGAAAGGAATGACGGCGATGTTGTGCAGAAAGATGATCAGATTGCGCTGAACCATGCGCATGACATGGATCAGGATCGGCATATCCACCGCTTTGATCATGCCGCCCGCATTGATCATCGTGAAGCAGGATTCGCTGAGCGACGAGGAAATGAAGCTCCAGATCGTCATGCTGACCATGAAGTGCGGCAGATAGGTCTTCATGTCGGCGCCTAGGAACCGGCCGGCCACGGTGCCCATGATCAGCGCCGTGATCGCGTTCGTGGCCGTGATCCACCACGGGCCGAGCAGCGTGCGGCGGTATTTCGAACGGATATCGCCGGCGGCGAGTGCGCGCCAAGTGACGTGACGGGTGACGAACGGGGCGATGTCGCTGCGGCAGCGCGCCCAGGAAAAGCGGCGCTGCTCCGCAACCACGAGCCGCTCGACCTGTCCATCGGTCAGGGTGGTCATCCTGCTACCTCGCGAGTGCCGTAAGCGTCTGTTTCACCAGCCGAAAATCGTTCGCCCCCGGCATGCCGGCGGCCGATTATCAGGGTTTGCTGGACCATGTTATGGACAGGCTGTCAACCTGTCAGCTTGGCATGGGCCAGCCGAGGCCCGTCCGGCCTGCTCAGATCGCACGCGTCCCCGACGCGTCGACGATGCGCGGCTCCGGAAGCGGCACCAGGAAGCGGCCGCCGGCGTCGAGATAGGCCTGGTTGCGCTTGAGGATCGGCTCCGCATAGATCCAGGCCAGGATCACCACGACGTCAGGTTTCCTGGCTGCAAGCTCGCTCGAGGGCAGCACCGGAATGTGTGCGCCGGGGCTGAAGCGGCCGTGCTTGAGCTGATTATCGTCGACGATGAACTTGACCCGATTCTCCAACTCGAAGTGGTAGAGCAGGGTGGTGGTCGTTGTCGATGCGCCGTAGGCGGCGATCAGCTTGCCCTCGCTGGCGGCCTTGTCGAGATAAGCGAGCACCTTGTGCTTGCACTGTTCGATTGCGGCAAACCAGTCGCGGTAGATCTGAGGCTTGGTGACGCCGCGGCGTTCCTCCTCGGCGATCAGCTGCGACAGCTCCGCCGAGCGCGGGCGTTTGGCGGTCGATTTCGGCTGGGCGAAGGCCCGGATGGATCCGCCTTTCGTGCCGGTGCGCGCGACATGGAAGAGCGTCATGTCGTGCCGGTTCAGGAAGGTCTCCAGCGGGATCAGCGCGTGATGCGAGACATGCTCGTGGTAGATGGTGTCGAACACCATGTTGTCGATCATGTCGACGATGTAGGACACTTCGAACACGAAGGCGCCGTCGTCGGCGAGCAGCAGCCGGATGCCCTTCACCACATCCGACATGTTGTCGATATGGGCGAACACGTTGTTGGCGCAGAACAGCTTGGCTTCGCCCTGTTCCGATTTGATCTTGGCCGCCAGCGCGCTGGTGAAGAAGTCCGGGATGGTCGGAATGCCCTCGCTGGTGGCGGTCGCGGCGATGTCTCGCGCCGGGTCGATGCCCTGCACGCGCATGCCTTCATTCTTGAAGGCCTTGAGCAGCGATCCGTCATTGCTCCCCATCTCGACGACCAGGCTTCCCTTGGGAATGGCGAGTGACGAGACGACGGATTGAGCGTAGCGCTTGAAGTGCTCGACGAGTCCGAGCGACACGGACGTCCGATAGGTATAGTCACGGAACAGCACGTCCGGATCGACGACGTCGAGGTTCTGCAGGTGACCGCAGGTCAGGCACAGATAGCAATCGAGCGGATAGAGGTCCTGCTTCTCGCTCAGCCGGTCCGCCGTCACGAAGGCATCGCCGATTGCGGAGGCCCGGATCGGCAGGACATGCTCGAGCGAGGTCGAACCGCACAGGCGGCAATCGGTCTTGTGCTTCACGTGCTGCATGAATAGGCGATCCTTGGTTGGCGATCCCCGCGGGGGAAGGTGGCCGAAACGAGATTCGCGGCGCGTTTTACAGGCCCGCGAAGCTCTTGGCGACCTCTTCTTGCCAGACTGTGGACACGCCCCCATCCAGGAACAGGCTCTGCCCGTTGATGAAGGACGCGCGCTCACTGCACAGGAAATCGAGCGCGTCGGCGCATTCTTCCGCCGTGCCGAGCCGGCCAAGCGGGACCAGCCGGCGGTAGGTGTCCATCAGCCGCTCATTCTGCTCGTAGAAGACGCGCGATTCGCGCTTTAGATATGTCAGCGGCATGATCGCGTTGACGCGAATGCCCTGGCGGCCGAGGGTTGCCGCGTAATGACGCACCATGGCATTCAGGCCGCCCTTCACGACATGGTAGCCGACGGGCTGGGAGCTGCCGACGAATTCGGCATAGACGGAGCTGACGACGCCGATCGCGCGGTCACCGGACGGGGCAAAATGCCCGGAAAACCCCTCGATCATGTCGCGAGAGGCGGTCAGGCCGACCTGGATCTCGCCCGCCCAGGGATCGCCCTGGCCGCGGAAGCGCTGGCTCAGCACGAGATAGCGGATGGGGCCGCCGGCCTCGGCGATCCGGGTCCACAATCCGGCATAGCCTTCGCTGTGCTCCAGATCCGCCGGGAAATGGCGCAGGCCGGGCTGGTCGGGAAAGTCGGCCGGGCGCTGGCGCGAGACGACGCTGACCGCGCAGCCGCGGGCCAGCAGGCGCTCGACCACCGCGCGGCCAAGACCCCGGGTGCCCCCGATGACGACGGCATGCACAGTCATGCGCTGGCGCCCTGCAGCGCGGCGACACGCTGGACCAACTCGGCCTGATAGGCTTCAGCCTTGTCGGCGTCGCGGTCCTCCGGCGCGAAATCTGCGAACACGGTGGCGGACGGGCGGAACGGGCCGTTGGTGATCTCGTGCACGATCAACAGATCGCTGCGGATGATCAGCGTGTGGAAAAAGGCATTCGACATCCGATAATAGAATGGGCGGCGGCCGCCGGGCGGTCCCAGCTCGACGATCCGGTCGATCTCGCCGTCATCCTTGAACACGACGATATCGACCTCGCCCTCGACGATGTGGAAGGCCTCGCTCTTGCCGGGATGTTTGTGTGGCCGGATGTAGGAGCTGGCATCGATCGCGATGATCATCTCGTGTAGCGAATCATCGCCGTCGGGATGGGCGTTGATGCGGGCGCGCCGCTTGGGGCTGGCCTCGACCGCCGCCTTGAGGGTCTCGATTTCGGCCGGCCCGACGGCTGCGATCGGTCCTTCGGCCAGGAACACCTCCGGAGATTTCTGGACGAGGCTCATGGGGCAGGGTCCTTCATGATGGAATTGTCGAGCGCTGCATAGATCGATCGGAATGCCACGCCGCGCGCCGCAAGAGCTGCGAGCTTGTCGCGCACCTTGCCTTCGATATGAGGCGCCACGGCGAACAGGCACAGCCTGATCCGCTCATCCGCTAGCAGCACCTGCGATCCTACCACAGGGACGCGCCAGCCCGGCGGGAAAAAGCCGCTTTTGTCCGCGTCATCATCCACGGCGAGCGCGATCAGGTCCGAAAGGCCGAAGGCGTTGACGAACATGATGGCGTGGTGGCCGACGCCGAACAGCGCGATGCGGTCGCGATCTGGACCAGCCAAGGCTGTCAGCTTGCTGCGCACCCCAGCGCGGATGCCGGCAAATTCGTCACGATAGGTCTGGAACAGGTGCGAAGGTCCCTGGGGCGCGACCAGCGGCGGCAGGCCTTCCGCAGTGGTCAGGACTGCAACCAAAGCGTCTTCCAAGGCTCCCGGGTAGCGCAGCAGAGCCAGCACGCGACAGCCGCTGACCTCGGCCAGACGACGCAATGTGTCCTCGACAAAATAGCTGCTGTGTTCCTCCCACAGGAAGCAGTAGTCGCGAGCAGCCAAGAACTTGCTGCTGTCGGGAACCTCGATCAGCAGCAGCCCGTCGGGCTTGACCAGAGGTTTCAGGGCCTGGAGCGCGCGTACCGGGTCCGGCGTATGCTCGATCAGGTAGCGGCACGAGACGATGTCGAACGGTCCAGGCCGCGCCGCCGACAGCTGCGCCGCATCGAGCCTGGCCTGCCAGGTCTCGAGATAGGGATAGCGGCCGGGCGGGGAGGCGCCGTCGAAGGGCAGCATGTCGGTGGTGAAGTGACGCGTCTGCAACCTTGTCAGCAAGGGCTGTTCGAACGGGCCAGCGCCGAACGCCGTCGTTGCCTCCGGCCGTAATCGGATCAACTCGTCGACGAGCGCGTCGAGATGGCCCTCCGGTTCGCGGTAGCGAATCCAGGGCACCTCCGGCATCAGGCTTTCAGGGCCAGGCGCGGCAGCGAGCTGAATCAATCCGCAGCTCTCGCATTCGACGATATCAAGGTCCACTTGCCGCTGGACGCGGCCGTCCTGGCCAAACGCGTTGCATACGGGAAGGCGGCCGAGAGCCAGGGCAGGGACAGCGGTGGAGGTGCTACACATGCGGCATCGGAAAGACATTGCAGCGCCCGTAGCTTCGACAGTCGGTGTCATCTCGCAGAGCTCAGCAAGAAGGTGCCGCCGTGGTGTCGTGTTTCCCTATCAATATCAATCCCCCACGCGGGAGAAAGCCGCAGGAAGGCTCTTTACGATGTCCTCGCCGGAAAGGCAATTCATCAGCTCCCCGCGCAAATTTCGTACATTGTCTGGCGCCCCGACCGGGATCGCTGTTGATCGGGCTGCCGCGCCGAAGTAATCGTTTCGAAATATGCTCGAGTGACGGCCAGAGGGCAGAGCAACGATGTTCGACACGATCTCGGCCGAGGGCTGACACCTGTACACGCATTCCGAGATGATCTTGCACGTTCGCCTCGTTGAGAGATTCTACAAGGGAGTTGCCAGCTTTGGCAGCTGTCTTCCGTTACATGATTCTGCGGTGGCAAAAGGGGGGCAACTGCTTGAAAGAGACGGTCCTTGTCCTACGGACAATTCTACGGATGCTCTGCGTGAGCATGGCCTGCTTTTCCGTCTTCCTGGCGCTCGGGGCGGGATTCTTGAACGCCGTCCTGGCGGGGCTCACGACGTTCATCTTCATTTCAGTCGGACTCGGCCGCAGAGTGCTCGAGCGGCTGGTTCTATGGTCCACCATCCTGCTCATTGTCGACAGGGCTGGCCTCTTGCCGATTGCCGCGTGGTTTCATCGGATAGTTGCAATAATCGATCGTACGTTGACTTGATGGCGCAATCGAGAGATCGGCCACATTCACGCTTGCTGTTTAGAGGCGCCATTTTCGATGCCGGCTTGGCTCTCGAACCCGCACAAACGCCTTGATGGGGTTCCAGTCCTGGTCCTTCGCGGGGACCGACTGGATTTTTGAGATACAGGCCAGGCCGCCAGCTGGAGACAGAGTTGGAGTATCCGATGCAGCTCTTAAGGGCGAGCTTCGATTTTCTGAGCCCAAAGCGCAGCCGCAGCCTCACTGAGCGGTCACCTGCGATCGTTGTGTTGCCGGCCGGACTTGCGCGTTCGAGAGAACTGTTCTCGCCGCAGTCGCCGCAATGGGGACGCATGTTGAGCGCCTGGGCCGCCAGATTTCTCGGCCTTCTGCCACCTCGTCTGGCTTTCCTGATCCTCGTCGTGCTCGAGATCGAGCAGCTTCGGGGCCGACATCTGCTCGAAGGGGCTTATCGGGTGCACGTCGCCTCGATGCTGGCGCAGAAGCCTGACCTGACCTTTTCGGGGGGGGTGAGGCGGTACTTCCCGGTCCAGTCGGCGGAGATCCTGTTGCGGCTCGGAGCCGATCGCGAGGCGTATGACCTCATCGTGCAGGATCAGCTCGCGGCTCGCTCGCTGGACTTGGCAAACACGATGATTCGTTCGCTGATCGAGCTCGCAGAGTTCGAAAAGGCGCATCGGGTGGCCTCGCAGCTTCCTCTGCTCGCGGGGCCTGAGCTGGTGGCCCATCTGACTTTTCTCAAGGCCATGCTGGAAATCATAGCCGGCGACGAGACCTGCGCGATCGAAAGCATGACCAGCGCCTGTCAAAGCCTTCCCAGCTACATGCGTCCTCATCAGAACATGGCATCGCGGCCAGCGCGAAACTACCATCCCAATCCGCTCGACTTTGCCTGCGGCTCTTTGGGCAGATTGTTCGATCTCTGCAACTTCGTAGGCCAGCGCGTCACTCATGTCGGCCGAGGCGAACTCGGCATCGACCTGTTTGCAAGGGCGCTCGCGGCGCAATCAGAGTTGCGCAGCAAGATCGTGCCGCCCTTGTCGGCGGAAACCAGCTACGTGTTGAGAAGGCTGTCCATTCCACTGGACGAATTGCGGGTCATTCCGGAGGAATGGACGACGCAAATCGGTCACCTCGGGATGCTCGACATCCTGTTCCGGATGCGTGACCTGGGATGGTGGTCGGGGAGGCCGCTGATCGTCGTGCGTTCGAACCTCGTCGCGAACAGGACGTTCTTTCGGCTGTTTGAAGGATTGGCCGACGTCGTGGTGATCGGAGAGACCGTCTCGCACGCGGTCGGTGAGGAGCTGCTGTCACTGCAACGATGGTACGGCATGAACTTCAACGTGTTTCGGCTGCCGAATGGCGAGGCCGTGCCGTGGCAGGAAGCCGGCGCTCTTGCCATCATGCAATGGGAGACGGAAGGGCGGGGCCACGTTTTGCGCGACGCATATGACCGGATTTTCGGAGCGACGCCGCAGGTTCAGGACGAGTTTCGACGGATGCGCGAAGCCTGGGGCATGAAGCCGGATGATTGGTATGTGTGTCTACATACCCGCGACGCGTCTCACTATGCCGAGGTCGATGGGACCGGTCAGACCCATCGCAACTCGCCGATCGAGACCTACCTTGATGCGATCCGCGCGGTCACCGACAAGGGAGGCTGGGTGATCAAGCTCGGTGGTCCGAATTCGCCCAGGCTGCCGTCCCTCGATCGCACGATTGACTATGCATTGAGCGACTTCCGCTCCGAATTGATGGACATCTGCCTGATCCGAAACGCCAGGGCGTTCATTGGCACGACCTCTGGATTGACGAATGTTGCGATCAGCTTCGGTATTCCGAGTGCGCTCGTCAACTGCATCACGACAGATCCGCAGTTATGGAACCGCGACGTTCGATTTGCGCTAAAGCCGGTGCGCCTGGCGGACGGCACGATGCTGACGCAGGCGCAGCTGACAACGGCCCCATGGCGGTGGCGCCTGTTCGATGCCGGTGTTCTCCATCGCAACGGTGCGCATCCGCAGAACAACACCGCGGACGAAATTCGCGCTGTAGCCGAAGAGGTGGTCGATCTGGCCTCGGGGCGTCACGTGAATGGCGGCTCGCAACGTCTCTTGGCGCGCTGGCAGGAACGGCTGCCCACACCCCACTATTACGGCACCAGCAGAATCAGCGCCTACTATCTCAGCAAGTATGAAGGCGCTCTCCTGTAGCCGCCGCGGAGGGATCGATCTGCTCAGGGGTCTCTCAGCAGGTTTCGGGCGTGCTTCTCCAGGAAATATTTGCTCGGCCGGGAGCTGCCGAAGAAACCTGGCACCTGAACGTGGCGCTCCCAGCCGACGTCCACGTCGGGGGGAGGGCCTATGCGCTGGAGATCCGAGATGTCGAGGACCTCGCGTACGGTCTCCAGGATCTCGTCCGAGCTGCTCTCGCTGACGACGAGCTCGGCGCGCGCCACGGACTCATATGTCGGGTAGGCCCAGCGATACTGCTCTGACGTCCACTCGCTGAGGGACAGCATGCGACCGTCCGTCCTGTGCACCGGCTTGAGCGCGAAGCGGGTGTCCGTTGACCACAACAGGCCGATCGAGCTCAAGGCGTTCACCATGGCCGTCGGGATGCCGAAGCTAGTTGCCACATAGGCAAAGCCGGAGGTGGTTCCAATGAACATGCGGGCGCGGCGCATCAGATGGATATCCATCGCCGGAAACTGGTCATCGCTGCGGGCATAGTCGATCACCCGCGCCATCTTCGGAAACGGGGGGACCTTGCGACCGCCCATCCGCACCACCCAGCCGCCGCATTCGGTGATGTGGCGGACCGCCTCGATATAGGTTGCGAGCGAGGCGTTGCGGATGGATTCGCCGACGCCCTCGGTATCGTTGCGCGTCTGGGCATCCCGCACATGGAGGCAGACGAACCAGTCGCCGTCAGCCATGCCCCATCGTCGTCGGTAGTCCTGGTAGGTTTGCTCGATGCGAGGGTCGGCGAGCAAGCGGCGGTCGTAGATGTCGCGCAGCGGAAAGGTGCGTTGCCGGCTTTCCCACTGCTTGAGCGCCAGTGATCCCGCATCGTTCCAGTACACGGCGCGTCCATCCTCGAAGCGGAAGGCCTGGTGCGAATCGCCGAGGAAGGGCGTCAAGCTGGCGAGCTCGTGCCAGACGCCCGGACTGGCGTTCTCGCCTAATGTGAGCGTCGGGCAGATGTCGGAGAACAGCGATAGGAATGGCTTGTTGGCGATCCGGTCCTTGTTGGCGAGCAGCAGGGGCTGACCTTGCCACCAGCCCATCTCCCGCATCATCAGGTGCACGTTGAGATGGCCATTGTGGCCGATGAGCGCGCTCCAGTCCGGAGAGAGCAGTTTGACGTCGGGCAGATCGGTCTCGAGCTTCTTGAGAAGGACCTTGAGCTCGGCGCTGGGAGCCGGCAGATGGCGGCGCAGCCGCTGCTGGGTATCGGTCAGCTTGATGTAAACCTGGGGGACATGAAAGCCCTCGCCGCTGTGATAGGTCGTCAGCAGCAGGTTGCGATAGGCGTAGAACAGGTTGATCTCCGCCAGGACCTCCCGCTGGGGATGGTCGGCAGGAAACCGCTCCCAGTACTGGCCGCTGTCCTCACGTGCGGCAAGGATGTCGTCGTGCCTGGGCAGGTCGAGCTGATTGACCAGCGTCTCGATCAATTCCTTGTCGCAGAAGTATTCCGGTACGTAGCGGTCCAGAGGGGCTTCGAACAGCTCGGGGTCGCCGTCTCTGCGGGCGTCGGCCTGTCGCCCCTCGAAACTCTTCTGCTCGAACCGGAAACTCCGGTGCTCGAGCATAACTTTGATCATCTCGGCAAAGCGGCGCAGGTGCTGCGGGCGGAGCGCGGTCCAATTGATCGTGTGGGCCTGCGCGAGCAGCTCCATGAAATAGCCCGACATCAGCTTCTTGATCAGCTGGCCGATCGACTCCATGAACTCGTCGTCGACCCGCTCCCAGTCGATGTTGGGAAACAGCTCAAGAACGCGCTTTTCCTTCTCGCAGATCAGCAGAAACAGGATCAGCTCGTTGCAATACTGATCCGAGCGCGGCTTGGAGAGCACCCATTGCATTTCCTTTTCCAGATGGGGGCCGCAGAAATAACGAAACTGCCGGTCGAACTCGTTGCGATGCGCATGGCGGCGAAAGATCAGGGCGACCATGAAGGCCTGTCGGAACGTCAGCAGCGCAAAAAACAGGTCCTTGAAGGGTTCGGCACGGTGTCCGGCTGCATTGAGGTACCAGCTGATCGCTTTCACGACACGTGCGGTCAGGCTCCCCTTCCATGATCGGATCACACCCGTCCGGCTTGGCGGAGGCTGGCCGGCCGGAATTGAATGAGCGGACACGAAGGACATTTTGGAGCCCCATACATGAGCGCGACAGTTGCATAATTCATAAGTATACTCGTTTTTGAATATAGAGCTATTCAGCTGACCGCAAGCCGCGGGACAGCGGGGCTCGGCGCAGCGAAAAAAGGTGGACGGCATGTAGATCAGTCTTGACTGTCGCCATGTGGTGATGGCGGTTCCTTCGGTGTCGTCATGCTTGTCAAGGAACCGGCCGACAGCTAGCTTTTGCCGGCGTTTCATGAGTTGTGGTCGGCCGCCAGCCTTTGCGGAAGTCGCCTCGCAATCAAGAGGCTGTCACTCGTGCGACGCCGGTCGGCCAAAGAGGACGAGGGCATCCTGACGTATATGCCTACGGATCTACAGACCGCCGGCCGTGCCTGCTGTTAGCAGCGCTGATTGCCACCAGGACGGTCGATGAGTTCCTGGAAAAGCGTGTGAATATCTCCGAATTTGTCAGCAGCCGGCGGCCGTCGCGCTGCGTCCTTTGGACGCAATCGACTGTTCTCCCGAAGTTGTCCTGGAGCGACCCGAACCGATGAACTTTGCTCAGCCGAACCTTGCCTTTGACGAGGCCCGCGCGACGCCGCTCGGCTATCGCAAGGATATTGACGGCCTGCGCGCGATCGCCGTGCTGCCGGTTCTCATTTACCACGCATTTCCCACCGCAGTCCCGGGTGGCTTCTACGGGGTCGACATCTTCTTCGTCATCTCCGGCTATCTGATCACCGGAATCATCCACAAGCAGATGCTGTCGGGCTCGTTCAGCATCGCGGATTTCTATGCCCGCCGGGTCCGCCGCATCTTTCCGGCCTTGATCACGGTGGTGCTGGTCACGTTTCTGATCGCATGGTTTGTGCTGCCGCCGCGCGAGCTGAAATCGCTCGGCACCAACATCGCAGGCGGCGCCGTCTTCATCCAGAACTTCATCCTGCTCGGGCAGGTCGGTTATTTCGATCTCGCCGCCGAAAAGAAGCCGTTGCTGCATCTCTGGTCGCTCGCGATCGAGGAGCAATACTACATCGTCTGGCCGATCCTGTTGTTGTTGATCGGGAGCTGGCGCCGCAGAAGCCTGGCGGTCACGCTTGCGCTGGCGGCGGCGTCGTTCATTGCCTGCCTGATCGTGCAGCCTCGCGCGCCCGATTACGCGTTCTATTTGCCGGTGACGCGGGCGTGGGAGCTGCTGGTCGGCTCCGGCCTGGCACTCTGGCTGGATGGACGCGGTGCGGAGGCTCGCTCGCAGCGGCTGATCGACCACCGGCTCGTGCGCGAGCTCATCGCATGGGCCGCGTTGCTCGCGATCGTGGTCGCGTTCTGGCGCTACGGTCGCCCGACGCCGCATCCGGGCGTTCACACGCTGCTGCCGGTGCTCGGCGCCGCCAGCCTGATTGCGACTCGCGGCACACTGGTGCATCGTTCCATTCTCTCCTCGATGCCCGCCGTCTTCGTCGGCCTGATCAGCTATCCGCTCTATCTCTGGCACTATCCGCTGATTGCCTATGCCCGCATCCAGTTCGTCGATGCGGTGCCGGCGTGGGTCATGATCGCAATCATCGCAGCCAGCCTGGCGCTGGCCTGGGCGACCTACCGCTTCATCGAGCGGCCGATCCGCTTCGGTTGCCAGCTTGTGCCGCTCAAGGTCGGGGGCCTGCTCGGAGCCATGGCCGCCCTGGGCATCGTCGGCGTCGTGGCTGACCAGACCAATGGTTTGCCGGTCCGGATTCCGGCCGAGCTCCGCGGCTTCATGCTCGACGGCAGCGAAACTGCGCGCTTCTGGCGGTCGGAAAAGTGTCTGCTGAAGCCGGATCAGAGCGCGTCCGAGTTTTCACCGGACTGCGCAGGCACCGGCCGGCATCCCCTCATCCTGGTGTGGGGTGATTCCTATGCGGCATCGCTCTATCCGGGACTTGCCCATTTCGGTGCCGAGCGCGGATTCGAGGTCGCGGAGTTCACGGCTTCGGCCTGTCCGCCGCTGCTCGGTTTCGTCCATCCGGAGCGGCGGTTCTGCAAGGGTGCTAATGATTTCGTCATCCAGAAGGTGGCGGAGCTCAAGCCGGATCTGGTGCTGTTCTATTCGACCTGGAGCTATAGCCCTGACGCCCTTCGCAACGGACTCGACAGAACGGTTTCGGCATTGAAGGAGCTCAATGTGCCGCGGATCGTCCTGCTCGGACCGCCGGCAACCTGGCTCGGCGAAAGCCTGCCGGCGAATATTCTTGATTATTATTTCCGGACGCACGCCCTGCTGCCGGCGCGCACCAAGTTCCGCTCGAACGACAATTGGACGCGGGCGCTGGATGAATTTCTGGAGGCGCAGGCGCAGCGCGTGGGTATCCAATACATCTCCGCGCGCCGGATGATGTGCAACGATGACGGATGTCTTGCGCGGATCGGCGCTGATGGATCCGACCTGACGGCCTATGATTCCGGCCATCTGACCAATCCAGGCTCGGTCTTCATTGCCAGGCAGACGCTGGAGGCGTTGCCTGGCTTCGATAAATAAGCCGCCGTCCGAGCGCCTGGGGCCGCCATGGATGATCCGATGGAGCTGACCGGTCGCGCCGGCGAGAGGGCCAGGGCCGGAGGCCTCGGTCCGGCTGGACGACGCTATCTCGGCTGTCTGCTCGGACTGACTGCGGCGATGCTGGGCGGCCTCGGCGTCTGGCTGGCGTCGCAGGGCGGCGACCATTTCAGTGCGATCAGCAGGCCGGACGACCCGGCATGGTATCGCAATTTCGGTGGCGACAGCGTCACCGAGATCCAAGACCAGGATCTGTTCTATCATCACATCGGCCGTTCGATCGACCATGCGCGTCAGGCCGACGTCATCATCCTCGGATCATCCCTGGTGTCGTTCGCTGTCGATCAGGCCATCATGCGCGAGCGTATCGAACAGCGCTACGGGCTGAAATTCTACAACATGGCGTTCGTCGGCGTCGCCAGCGGCGAGTTCGTGCGGCAGATCGCGCGCAAGCATCACATCCGTCCGCGGCTGTGGATCGTGAATGCGGACGACGGCGGAGGCGGCGGCAACTTCTTCCACCGGAACCTGATGCGGTCCTTCGGTGCCGACGCCCGCCAGATCCCGAGCATCAAGCTCAGTCGCTTCGGGGCGTATTATGAGGTGTTAAGGCGCAATCTGCGATGGCGGCTGGAAGACGCGACGCGGGATGTTCGTCGCTCGTTCGCGGCGCCGAGAGCCGGCGCGATTCCGCCTTTCGAACGCGACGACCGGACTGGGGCCGCTGACATGCGCGCGTTCCCGCGCTTTCTCGCCGACGGCAATCCCGGGGTGAAGATGACGCGCGATCCTGACTGCCATACCACGCCGGACGTGATTGCCAATGCGCGCGAGTTCGTGCGGTCGCTCGGAGCGCCCGTCGTGATGACCTTGGTGCCGAACTTCCACGGCTGCAGAACTCAGGTTCGCGAGGTCGCGGACGCGATTGGTGTCGAGATGGCGATGCCGGCACGCACCGACTATTCGAGCTGGGACGGCGGAGGCCATCTCGACCGCAGGGGCGCCGCCGACTTCACCCTTGATCTCGTCAGCGCGCTGGAGAAGACGAGCGCGTTTCAGCGGATTCGCGAGAATGACGATCGCCAGCAGCGTTGAGCTCCGAGCCGCGGGCTCCGACTCGTCGTCGCAGCTCCGCACGGCGCAGGCGTTGACCTATCGGCCCGACATCGACGGGCTGCGCGCGGTCGCGGTGATCGCGGTGCTCATCTACCACGCCTTTCCGCAGCTGCTGCCGGGCGGCTTTGCCGGCGTGGACGTCTTCTTCGTGATCTCGGGCTATCTGATTACCGGGATCATCGATCGTCAATGCGCCGAGAAGAGCTTCAGCTTCGCGAGATTCTACGCCCGCCGCATCCTGCGGATCTTTCCGGCTTTGATCGCCGTCGTGCTGGCGACATTCCTGATCGCGTGGTTCGTGCTGCCGGTGGCCGAGATGGAAGCGCTCGGGACCAACATCAAGGGCGCTGCAGCGTTCGTCGAGAACTTCATGCTGCACGAGCAGATCGTCGGCTATTTCGATCCTGGCGCCGAACGCCTTCCGCTGCTGCACCTGTGGTCGCTGGGCATCGAGGAGCAATACTACATCATCTGGCCGGCGGCCTACGTGCTGATTGCCCGATGGCCCTCGCACAAGGTGGCCATCATTGCTGCCTTGGGGCTCGGCTCCTTGGTGCTCTGTCTCGCGACACCGGCGCAAGATGCGGCCTGGGCGTTCTACTCCCCGACCACGCGCGGGTGGGAACTGCTGGCCGGCTCGCTTCTGGCGGTCTGGCTATCGCCGCGGCCGCGTCGTCACGCAGTTGAGATGCCCCGCAACCTGCTCGCCGGCTTCGGCGCGGCCGGACTCCTGGTCGCATTCTTCCTCGTCAGCGGCAGTTCGCCCTGGCCCGGCGTTCGCACCATCCTCCCCGTGGCGGCGACGATGGCGCTGATCGCGACCGGCGGCACATCCATGCATCGCATGCTGGCCCAGCGTCCGGTGGTCTTCGTCGGCCTCATCAGCTACCCGCTCTATCTCTGGCATTATCCGCTGATCGCCATCCTGAAGCTTCACGTCGGTGGAGCCGCCCCGGCTTGGATGCTGCTGATGATGCTCGGGCTGAGCGCCGTGCTGGCATGGCTCACCTACCGCTTCATCGAGCTGCCGATCAGGTTCGGAGCGGCGCCCATGTCCTGGCGGGTGTGGCCGTTGCTGGCCGCCATGACGGCCACGGGAGCTGTCGGAATCGTTGCGACGAGCACGCGCGGCCTGCCGGTCCGGTATGCACCTGAGATCAGGGGCTTCATGCTGTCCGGCAGCGAGACGTGGTCGCACTGGCGTCGCGGCCGCTGTCTGCTCGTTCTGCAGCCGGCCTCGGCTTTCGGCGCCGAGTGCGCCGGGCAGGGAGGCCGGCCGCTGCTGCTGATCTGGGGCGATTCCTATGGCGCGGCGCTCTATCCAGGCTTGCTCCATGTCTCAGTGGAGCGCGGCTATGACGTCGCGCAGTACACCGCGTCCGCCTGTCCGCCGCTGATCGGCTACACGCTGGACGCACGGCCGTTTTGCAAGAGCATCAACGACGACGTCGTGCTGCGGATCGGGCGCCTGAAACCCGATGTCGTCATTCTCGACGCCACCTGGGGCCATGCCGAGGCGGTGCTGCGCGAGGATCTGCCGCGTACGGTTGCCGCGCTCAGGGCAAACGGCATTGCCAGGATCGTGCTGATGGGCCCGCCGCCGAGCTGGCTGGGCGGCGGCCTGTCTCCCAATGTGCTGGACTACTACCGGCAAACCGGACAGCTGCTGCCGGAGCGGACCGTGTTCCGCTCCAACGACGAATGGACGCGCGGCCGCGACGCCCTGTTCCGCGAGCTCACCCGTGAGCTCGGCATCGACTACATTTCGGTGCGCGACGTGTTCTGCAACGACGAGGGCTGTCTCAGCCGCATCGGTCCCGGCGCCTCGCAATTGACGGCGTTCGATCCCGGGCACCTCACGGGTGCCAGGTGCCATCTTCTTGGCGGGCCACGTGATCGGCGACCTCTTAGGTCCCGCCCGGCGGCCGTCGCCGTAAGCCGGGTCAGATCGGATCGGCCGGAATGCCACGATAGGAATGGATCAGGAAGCGCGTGCCGCCGACCGAGTAGTCGCCGCTGTTGGAGGCCTCGATCGCGAACATCTCGACCAGCTCCTTCCAGGCCTGCCGCTCGCCGGTGGTCGGGATCGCGCGATTGGCGTTCCAATCGTCGAAGCAGATGACGGCGCCGATCGAGATCATGCCGCGCTCGAACAACGGGACCAGCGCATCCATGGTCGACTGATACAGGTCGCCGTCGAAATGGATCATCGCAAAGCGCGTCTCCGGCGGCAGCGTCTTCACGGTATCGGCGAACCAGCCCTCATAAAGTTCGAAGCGGTGCGGCGGCAGGATCTTGCCGATGCGCTCGCGCAGCTCGGGCGCCGCCAGCACCTTGCAGCCGCCCTTGGCCCAGGCGCCGGAAATCACATGCGGCGCGACCTGATCGATCGGGGAGGTGATCTCGGGCAGTCCCTCGAAGCTGTCGAACAGCCGCAAGACGCGAAACGGGTTTTCGCCCGAGGCGCTCTTGGCAAGCGGCTGCCGCTGAAGATCGAATACCATCGACATCGCCAGCGTCGCAGCGCTGAAGCCGCCCATCGTGCCGAATTCCGCGACGTCGCCGTTCACATGCGCGCTGTTGATATATTGAACGCTGAGCGTGAGCGCCTTGGCGATCTCCTTGGCAGGCAGGATCAGCACGTCCTCATAGCCGTAATATGACGCAGGCGAGGGAAGCTGCTTGGCCTTGTATTTCTCGAGCGCAATGTCCTGGATCAGCCGTCCGTCGTCGCTGCCGTGAAAAACGGGAGCAGCGATCGCGATGGCCGGCGTGGTGGCGGACCCGCTCGCCTCATCCGGACCATATGGCCAGGGCAGCGGCGGCTCGAACATGATGGCGCGCTTGACCGACCGCAACCAATAGAGCGCCGGCGGTGGAAGCGCATTGGCAAGCCCATTCTTCAACGCGGTAAGCATTGACACATCTCCGATGCGGTCCAAGCCAATAGCCACGCGACCTTACAACAAGCGGCTCATACGCAAGCTGCGGCCTTGCCATCTCGCTTAACGGCCCTGCGAGGGCTCTGCAAGGGATAAGGTCAGTCGGGGGTCTTGCAGCTGAGTACCTTGGTCCGCTTCTTGTTGCAGGCAAGACGGGTGCGTTGTGGCGTTGATCGAGTCCGCTTCGTGAGGTGCGTTGGGCTTGACACGTCCGGGCATTGGACAATGCTCAGGAGACCTGCCACAACTACCTAATCGGCAGGCACGGCGAGCGGGAGGGGCAATGGGACTGATCGCAGCTGGAAAAAATGCCACTAACCAGGTGTTGCGCTCGTTTGGTCTGCAGTTGGTCCGAGCCGAGACGATCGACCGGCTCTCAGCGGTCGGACGAGTCCCGGTGCCAAAATCGCCGCCGCCGGCTGCAGCCGAGGTCACCCCTGCGGCACCTGTCGTGGTGGACTCCGTTGCTCAACAGGTGGAGATCGCGTTTCAGAGCAGCGTCGAGGCCAACAAGTTCCGCATGACTCCGCGGGATGGCGAACCCGCAGAGACCGTCAGCCGGGCCTATCTCACGACGTTGCAGCGTGAATCGGCGGCGCTCCGTGCCCAGGGCGACGAACTGGTTCGCCTGCGCCGTACGGTCGAACTCTTGTCGGCCGGAGGAGGGTCCGCGCAGTCGCCATCTTCGCCCTCGGTCGAGGTCGAGCGTCCGGCGGGAGACGGCATCTACGTTCCGGTCTACGATTTCGACGGGTTGCGCAACGATCCCTACATTGTTCACAACCACGACTTCATGCGGGATCCGCGCTTCGTCGCCGCCTACAAGCGGGCCGTCCAGGCGACCGTCATCGACCATCGCTATTACTGGCGCGTCCACGTCGCGCTGTGGTGTGCGAGCCTGGCGCTGCGGCTGGACGGCGACTTCGTCGAATGCGGCGTGTGGAAGGGACTCCTGAGCACCGCCATTGCCTCCTATTACGATTGGAACAAGGTGGGCAGGAAGTTCTTCCTGTTCGACACGTTCCGGGGCGTCGACGAGACTCAATTGGCGGACGAGGAGCTGATCAACATTCCGCATTTCCGCATCGGATATGGTGAGGACATCTACGACCACGTCGTCAGGAACTTTGCGGAATTCAAGGACGTCGTGATCACCCGCGGCAGCGTTCCGGAGACGCTGACCAGCGTCGACATCGGCAAGGTCGCCTACCTCTCGATCGACATGAACAATGCTGCCCCCGAGATCGCCGCGGCGACCTATTTCTGGGACAAGCTGTTGCCGGGCGCGCCGATCCTGCTCGATGACTACGGGTTCGTGCGCTACGAGGCCCAGAAGGAAGCGTTCGACAAGTTTGCGGCGGAGCGGGGCGTCGCCATCCTGGCGCTGCCGACCGGACAGGGCCTGATGATCAAGCCCTATTCGTGATCCCTGAATGGTCGACGCCGCGTCAATCCATCCGCGGCTTCATGCCGCGGTAGGAATGGATGATGAACTTCGTGCTCTGGATCGCGTAGTCGCCGGAGTGGCTGGCGACGATCTCGAAGCGGCTCACGAGATCGGCCCAGGCCTTGCGCTCGCCGGCGTCGGGGTCAGCTTCGTTGCAGTTCCAGTCGTCGAAGCAGATCACGGCTCCCTTGGAGATGAGGCCGCGTTCGAAACACGGGACGAGCGCATCCATGGTCGACGAATAGAGATCGCCGTCGAAATGGATCAGGGCGAGGCGCGTATCGTCAGGCAGCTGCTTGACGGTATCAGAGAACCATCCTTCGTAGATCCGGACCCGGCTCGGTGGAATGATCGCCTCGACCATGGTCCGCAGTTCGTTTGCACTGAGGATCCGGCAACCGCCTTTTGACCAGGTTCCGGACTTCACATGCTGCGACTCGAGGTCGACTTTGTCGGTGATCTCCGGCAGCCCCTCGAAACTGTCGAACAAGCGCAAGGTGCGCAGCGGATGGTTCGGCTGGTAGCGCGGATCGAACACCATCGCGTTGGCCAGCGTGCGCGCAGTAAAGCCGCCCATGGTGCCGAACTCGACGATATCGCCCTTCACGTCGGCGCTGTTGATGTACATCACGCTCAGGGTCAGCGTGCGCGCGATCTCCTTGGCCGGCAGGATCAGCACGTCGTCGACGTCGAAGAACAGATACGGCGCGCTGATCTTGTGGGCGTCTAGCCGTTCCAGCGCCTCGGTCTGTCTCGTTCGCGGTTCATGCGCAGCCGGTTGCACCTCACCGGTGGGTGCGGAGGCGGCTTCGGATGCAGGCGCTTCGGCCGCTTGCGGACGCTCCGGCGGCGGCTGCCCCATCAGGGCGCGCTTGATCGAGCGCAGCTTGAAGAGCGTTTGAGGTGGCAGTCCTTCAGCAATCGCAACCTTCAATGACTTCGTCATTGGCAGCCCCGTCCCGTGCTCTTGCCTCTGGAAGCACATTTATAGAGACATTCTGCAAAGATCGCAAAAGCGCCGTCGTCTCCATACGATGTGGGGCGGCTTTCGCTCCGCCGACTCCTGCCGCGCGGCCTTCACGAGATGGACTAAGCTCGGTCGACCGGAATTCGCCGGGTCGTCAGCGCGATGAGCCCTGTGCCGCCCTCGGGTCCCCCGTTGAGAGGGCGGCGGTCAGCTTGTCGGGCGGCGGTGGAAGTGCCGCCGCCCGTCGTTCCAGCTCATTCGAAGAAAATGAATTCGTGGTCGCCGGTGTAGCCCGAGCGCTTGAACTCGAACGCCCATTCCTCGGGGGTGTGGAAGATGCGGCAGGTGAGCTGCCAGTACATCAGGTTCACCTTCTCGCGCTCGTTGCGGTAGCCCTCGACGCAGAGATACTTGGCGCCGCGGCTGACGCGCTCCATCTCGCGCAGGGCGGCATCGAGATCGTAGTTGTAGAGGTTGTGCAGCGTGTTGATCGAGATGACGAGATCGAAGTGCTTGTCGGGGTAGGGCAGCTTGGCCGCGCTGCCGACCTGGCAGAACGGCTTCACGCTCTCCATCGTGTGCTCGACGCCATAGGAGGAGATGTCGATGCCGGCGACCTCGAGATCCGGAATGGCCTCGCGGAAATCGTGCAGGATGAAACCCTTGCCGGAACCGACGTCGAGCACGCGCATGCCGGGCTTGATGCCGTAGGTCTCGATCATCGCGTCGGCGACCTTGCGCCAGCGGCCGTCATATTTGTAGCCGCCATAGCCGGTCTCGCGGCTGCCATCCCAGTAGTCGTAGTCGTACTTGATCGCCATCTCCGCGACATCGGCCTTGTCGCGCTGGGTGACGCGCGCGAGATAGTCGCGCTTGGTCGATTTGTGGACGAGACTGACGAACTCGCGATAGGCCATGAAGATCTCCGTTACGATATCGGTTAGTCGGATGTGGCGCCGATCAGGCCGAGCTGCGCTTCGGCCTTGGCGAGCTGCACGGCGCAGCGTTGCGCCCAGGCGCCGGTGTCGGCAAAGGCGCGTCTGACGGCGCCGAGCGGCAGGAAGTCGTTCAGGATGATGCAGGTCCACTTGACCTGGTAGGCGTCGAGCAGCAGGCGGCAGCGCGCGACGCTGGCCGCGTCGAGTCCGAGGCCGTCGGCCAGCCGGTCGATGAAATGCTCGTGCGCGGCGAGCGGCACCGGCACCTCCGGCTGGCAGAAGAAGTCCGACACCAGCTTGGCCGGGTCGTCGCGGCCGGCATATTCGAAATCCAGGAAGGTCAGCTTACCGGCCTCGTCGATCAGCGCGTTGTGGAAGCCGAAGTCGGATGGCGACAGGCAGACCTGATCGGCCGGACTGGCTGCATCCAGGGCAAGACCTTCGGCCGCGGCACTGCGCAGAATGGTTGCCTTCACCTCTGCCCAGGCCGGCTGCAGCCGCGTCGCAACGAACTGCCTGGCCTCGGACACATGCGGCACGTCGGCATCGAGCGTCGCGAGCCGGGCCACGCGGCGCTCGACGGTCGCGATGTGCTCGGCGAGCGAGAAGCAGGCTTCCGATCCCGGGGCCAGAGTGGGGCGCGGCGGGGCATTCACCGCGAGCACGAAGTCAATCGCGGCATCCACATGAGCCGGCGCCAGCTCGGCGGCGGTCAGCTTGCGTCCTTCGACGAAGCTGTAGAGCCCGGCCTGCGCGGCGCGGTCGCAGGCCATCGGCTCGGGCACGACGCGAACACCGCGCGACCAGGCATGGCTGATGAAGCTCCACTCGGCGCCCAGCCGGTCACGGCTGTCGCGGGCGTCGGTGAAGTAACGCTTGAGGACGAGGGGGCCCGCCTCGGTATCGACGCGAAAGACCTGATTGTTGCGGCCACCGGCCAGCCGCGTCAACGCCGTGGGGCTGGCCTTGCCGGCCTGCGCAGCGAGGCGCTGCGCCAGCGCCAGCAGGGCCGCATCGGTGTCCGCGCCGGCCTCAGCCGCGGTCACGGACGACATCCGCCGCGATCTCGACCCAGGAGGCGCGACGCTCGTAAGGCACGGGCTTGGCTGCGAACTGGTTTTCCGGATCGAACAGCACCTTGCGCATCCCGTCCGGAAATCCGCTCATCGCCAGGATCTCCGGGAGGTCGTCGACGAACAGCTCGCAGGCCAGCGCATGGGCGCGGGCGACCTTCTCGTCCTTGGTCAGTTCGAAGAACACCCTGTCGGGTGCGATCTGGCCGGGCGCTTCGCCCATCAGGCCGCGGTCGGTCAGGAAGCCGCGCGCCGCGGCATGCATGTCGTGCTTCGGGCCCAGAATGGGGTGCTTGGTCTTGTGGCTGACGATGAACAGGTCATGGCCGGCAGCCCGCGCCGCGGCGACGAACTCGGCGAAGCCGGGGTAGGGCGACACCAGGTCCATGCGGGCGCCGTAGACATAGCCCTGCAGCTCGGTGAAATCGTCCTTGCGACAGCTACCATTGAGATGGTCGCGGACGCTGTTCTTGTCGCGGCCGAGATCGGCCGGGATCAGGCCGCGCTCGAGGGCTGCCGCATGAAACACGCCGTCATAGCAGGCGATCGTGTTATCGAAGTCGATCCCGATCCGCATGGCCTGGACTTAACGCAGCGACATGTCGATCAGCGGGCGGCCGACCTTGCCGGCGGCGAGATCCTGCAGCGCCTGGTCGGCCTGGGCGAGGCTGTAGGGCTTCGACAGGAGGTCCCGCACCGGGAAACGACCGGAGTTCAACAGCCGCCCGTAGCGCCCGTAGTCGCGATCCGGCACGCTGTCGCCGCCCCAGGTGCCGAGCAGGCTCTTGCCCTGGTTGAAGACGCCCGGATTGAGCGGCAGCACCGCGCCATGCTTGGCATTGCCGATGACCACCGCTCGGCCGCCCTGCTGACGGGTGGCGTTGATAGCCTGCTCCATCACGGCCGGAATGCCGGAGGATTCGACCGCGAGATCAACGCCCTGCGGCACGATCTTCTTGATCTCCGCCAGCACGTCGCCGGAGGCGTCGATCACATGGGTCGCGCCGTAGATCTGAGCGAGCGCGCGACGCGTCGGGTTGGGGTCGATGCCGATCACCGGCATGGCGCCGGCGAGTGCTGCGGCCATCAGCGCGTTGAGGCCGATGCCACCGGTGCCGAACACGGCGACGGCATCGCCGGGCTGGACCTTCAGCACGTTGTAGACCGCGCCCATGCCAGTCGGAGCGGCGCAGCCGAGCAGCACGGCGACATCCATCGGCAGGTCCGGCGGCAGCAGGGTCAGGCGGTTCTCGCTGACCACAGCATGGCGCTGGAAGGTGGTGACGCCGCCGGCGTTGACCTTCTTGCCGTCCCAGTCATAGACGGCGCCGCCGGCCTCGATGCCCGTGCCCTTGATCCAGGACAGCACGACCTTGTCGCCGACCTTGACCTTGGTGACCGCGCTGCCGGCCTCGATGACCGTGCCGGTGCCTTCATGGCCCAGGCAATGCGGCACCCATTTGTCCTCGCCCTTGTCGCCGCGCCACTCCATCACCTGCGTGCCGCAGGCGCCGGAATAAGCAATCTCGACCAGGACCTGCCCCGGCTTCAGGGCCGGCGTCTCGATCTCGGCCAGGACGAGCGGCTGGCCGGTCTGGACCAGGAGGGCAGCTTGGGTCTTCATGTGATGTCTCAGCTCAACGCGTGGATGATCTTGTCCGCGATCTGGTGGCCGGTCAGTCCCAGCACCTCGCGGGCATATTCCTGTTCGCCTGATTTCTTGAAGAAGGCATCCGGCGTGCCGAAGCGCAGGAACTTCTGGTGTTTCGTCTCGGTATCGGCAAGCCATTCGGACACGGCCGAGCCAAAGCCGCCGATCAGCGAATGCTCCTCGATGGTCGCGACCAGCTTGAAGCGGCTGAAGGCCTGCTTGAGCTTGTCCTCATCCAGCGGCTTCACGGTGTGGAAGCTGACGACCTCGGCGGAGCTGCCCTTCTCCTTCAACTTGTGTGCGGCCTCAATGACTTCCGGCAGCATGTTGCCGGTCGAGAGCAGGCACACATCGCTGCCTTCCTCGATCGTGATCGCCTTGCCGATCTTGAAATCCGTGATGGGGCCCTTGTGAACGACAGGCTCGCCCTTCTTGCCCATGCGGATGTAGACCGGACGGTCCTGCTGCATCGCCGCGCGCAGCGCGCCGCGCACCTCGAAGGCGTCGCCGGGGCAGATCACGACCATGTTCGGGATCGAGCGCAGGAACGAGATGTCCTCGCAGGCGTGATGGGTCGGGCCGAGACCGGAATAGGCGAGGCCGGCGCCGACCGCGACGATCGTGACTGGCGCCTCGTGATAGCAGACGTCGGTGCGGATCTGCTCCAGGCAGCGCGTCGTCACGAAGGGGGTGATGGTGTAGGCGACTGGGCGCAGGCCGTTCATGGCCATGCCGGCGGCAACGCCCATCATGTTGGCTTCGGCGACGCCGCAGTTGAAGAAGCGGCTGGGATGCTTGTCCTTGAACTTGTCGAACAGCCGGTTGCCGATGTCACCCGACAGCATGACGACGCGGCTGTCCTCGTTGCCGAGCTTGGTCAGTTCGTCCGCGAATGCGTTTCTCATGACAGGCCGAGCTCCTTGAACGACTTGACGACTTCCTCAGCGGTGGGGGCGCGGTAATGCCAGTTGTTGTCGTCCTCCATGAACGACACGCCTTTGCCCTTGACGGTGTGGGCGATCAGCGCCACCGGCTTGCCCGACCCGTTCGGAATGTTCTGCATGGCCTCGGCCAGTGCGCCGACGTCATGGCCGTCGATCTCATGCGCGTCCCAGCCGAAGGCGGCCCATTTGTCGCGCAGCGGCGCCAGCATCAGGGTCTCGTTGGAGCGCGCGGTGGCCTGCCACTTGTTGTAGTCGACGACGACGCAGACGTTCTCGAGCTTCTGGGCGGCGGCGAACATCGCGGCCTCCCACACCGAGCCCTCATTGTTCTCACCGTCCGAGAGCAGGGCGAACACGCGGTAATTCTCGCCCTTGATACGGCCGGCCAGCGCCATGCCGCAGCCGAGCGGCAGGCCGTGGCCGAGCGAGCCGGTGGCGGCCTCGACGCCGGGCAGAAGGTTCGCCGGCGGATGCTCGGCGAGCCGGCCGCCGTCCTGGCAATAGGTGTCGAGCTCCTCGATCGGGAAGTAGCCCTTCATCGCCAAGGTCGCGAACAGCGCCGCGGCGGCATGGCCCTTGGACAGGATGAACCGGTCGCGCAGCGGATCGGTGGGGTTTTTCGGGTCGATGTTCAGCACGTGCCAATAGGCGGCAGTCATCGCATCGGCGCAGGACAGCGACGAGGCCAGATGCGCGGCCTGGGCCTTGTGCGACATCTCGATGATCTTGCCGCGCAGCCTGGCGGCCTGCGCCTTCAGGGCGGCGACGTCGGGCTTGGCCGCGGTGCTCCGGACTGCAACGTTCATCGTGCTCTCCAGTCGCGCTTCCCATCAGGAAGCGCAGGGGTCGATCAGGGTGTCGATCAGGGTTTATGTTCGTACTTGGTCGGCAGCTTGGCCATGACATTCTCGAAGCGTCGCGCCCAGGCGATGACGTCGTCGATGCCCTGTTCCAGCGAGTAGGTGTCGCGCCAGCCGAGCTCGGTGCGCAGCTTGAAGCTGTCGAGCGTATAGGCGGTATCCTTGCCCGGCCGCTCCGGGCCGATCTCGACGCAGTCTTCGAACGACTTGCCGAGCCGGGCCAGGATCATCTCGACCAGCGTGCGGATCGAAACCAGCTCATAGCCGGAGATGTGGTAGGTCTCGCCGAGCTTACCGCTGCGGCCGATCTTCACCGTTGCATCCGAGACGTCGGTCATGTGGATGAACACGCGCACCGACTTGCCGCCGCCGTCGAGCCGCAGCTTCTGCCCGGTCATCGCGGCAACGATGGTGCGCGGCACGATGCGGTAGAGCTGCTGTCCCGGGCCATAGACATTGGCCGCACGGGTGAAGACCACGGGGAATTGGTAGTTGGCGAAATAGGTGCGCAGGCTCAGGTCGCCGGCTGCGCGCGATACCGCGTAGGGCGTCGACGGATTGAACGGCGCGTCCTCGCGCACCCAGCCCTCCGTCGAACCGTACACTTCCGGCGTCGTGACGTGGACGTAGCGGTCGAGGCCGTCATAGTTGCGCAGGATGTCGTGCAGGCGGACGGCCGAGACGACGTTGGTCATCATCCAGTGGTCCGGATACAGCCAGCTCTCGCCGACCATGCTTTGGGCTGCGAAGTTGACGACATGGGTCGGCCGCTCGGCCGCCAGCAGTGCCTTCAACGCATCGAGATCGTGGTTGAGATCGACGCGCTTGAAGCGGACATTGCCGGGACGCTTCTGCCACTTGTAGGGCAGGAACGCCTCATGCGGCTCGTCCGAGCGGCTGGTCGCGATGACGTCGTGACCGGCCGCAGCCAGGAAATCGACGAAGGTTGCGCCCGAAAACGAGTTCGAGCCGAGGATCAGGTACTTTTCGTTCGCAGCCATCGTCTTTGCCCGTCAGACCTCGCGCGTCGTGATGATCTCGCCGCGCTGGGCGTACAGCCACTGCATGATCATGTGGCCGATCACCATCTGCGCATCCTCGGCGATCTGCATGTCGTTGACCGCGAAGTGGATCGGCACGTCGGCCAGCGCCTTGGCCTTGCCGCCGGAGAAGCCGAGCACGGCATAGCTGGTCATGCCGACCGTCTTGGCCTCTTCGAGCGCCTTCAGGATGTTCGGCGAGTTGCCGGAGCCGGAGAAGGTGATCAGCACGTCGCCCTTGCGCGCGAGCACCGCGAGCTGCAGCGAGAACACCTGGTCGTAGCCTTCGTCATTGGCGAGGCAGGTGATTACGGACGGGTTCGACGACAGCGAATGCACGCGCAGGCCCGAGCCCGGCGTCTTCGACAGCGCGTAGAGGAAGTCGTTGGCGAGGTGGTTGGCGTTGCCGCCGCTGCCACCATTGCCGCAGAAGAACACCTGACGGCCGGTCTGCCAGCAGTCGCGCAGATCATAGGCGAGCTTCTCGACGGGAGCCCAGTCAAAATCCTTCAGCACGGTGCTGAAGCGGCTGGTGTAGTCGGCGAACAGGCTGCCAGGGGTCTTGAAGGTGAGGGCGTTCATTTCACGACCTCCTTCTCCATCCATTTCAGATTGTACCAGCGGTCGTCATTCTTCAGCTGGCCCTGCGAATACATGCCGATGATTTCCTTGATCGCGTCCTCCACCGTCTTCTTCGGGCGGAAACCGGTCGCGAGCAGGCGATCGGAATTGACGCGGTAGCTGCGCGGATCGTTCGAGGGCGTCACGATGACCTCGGCCGGCACGTGCTTGGTGACGAGCTTGGCGATGTCGAGGATCGAGATATTCTCGAAGCCGGCATTGTACACGCCGGTGTGCTCAGGATGATCGAGCAGGAACAGATAAAGGTCGGTGATGTCGTCGATGTGAATGTTCGGCCGGGTCTGGTCGCCGCCGAACACGGTGATTCGGCCATTCATCAATGCCTGCATCGTCAGCATGTTCACCGACACGTCGAGGCGCTGGCGCGGAGAATAGCCGCACACGGTGGCAGGACGGACGATCTGCACCACCATGTCGTCCTTGTAGGACAGCACGATGCGCTCGCCGCACATCTTGGTCTTGTTGTATTCGGAGATCGGCAGCAGCTCGAGATCCTCAGTCACCTGCTCCTCTTCCTTGACGCCATAGACGCTGCCGGAGGAGGCGTAGATGAAGCGCTTGATCCCGTGCCGATAGGCGCGATCAGCAAGCTGCATCGTGGCGAGGCAGGAGATCTCCCAGGTGAGCTTCGGATCGAGATCGCCGCAAGGGTCGTTGGCGACGCTGGACAGATGAATGATCGCGTCGACGCCGGTCAGGTCGATCGCGTCCGGATTGCGGACGTCGCCCTGGACGACCGTCAGGTCGGGGTGTGGCTCCAGGAAGTTGCCGAACCACATGATGTCGAAAGCGACGACCTTGTGGCCGGCCTTCAAGAGCTTCGGCACCAGCACGCTGCCCTTGTAGCCGCACGCTCCGCGTCACGAATATTTTCATCTGCAGAATCCCCGTGGCTCGCCTGTCGTCTCGCCGGCTGGTGCGTCGTGCGCACCCTTATACAAATTGGCAGAGGTGGGCGACCAACCCAGCGGCCAAAGCCGCCCGTCAAGCGTCCTCGCCACGGCGCGGTTTGTGATTAAACTCCAAATGGGCCCGGCGCAAGCTTTCCGGGTTACCGATATCCCGATGATAACCGCTCGTTTCCACGCATAAAATGCGTCCCAGATAGTTGGGGATGACCTCGGTCGAGAGATCGACGACGCTCTTTCCCAGCGCCGCGATGTCGTCGATGACAGCAGGCTCGAACACATAGACCGCGCCATTGGCGAGGTTCCCAGGCGGATTTTTGACCTTCTCGTGGAAGGCGAGCACCCTGTTCTGCTGATCTAGCTCAAGGATGCCGCATGAACTCGGATCGTCAGTTCGGAATGCGAGCATCGTCATAATACAGCCGGACGGCCGGTTGTGATGCGCCGCGAGCAGCCCCTCGACGTCGAAATCCGTGAGATTGTCGGCATGGGCCACGAGAAATGGCTGGTCGGCGAACCAGGCCCGGTTGGCGAGCACGGTGCCACCCGTGCCGAGCAGTTCATCTTCGTGAACGAGGTCGATCCGGTCGCGCCACGGCGACTGGGCGACATGAGCTTGCACCTGGTCTGCGAGCCAGTGGGTATTCAGGAGCGCCCGCTCGACGCCGCCCTCAAAAACGAGGTCGAGCCAATAGTCCAAAAGCGGCCGGTCGTGCACACGGACCAGGCATTTCGGCGTCGTGTTGGTCAGCGGGCGCAGCCGGCTTCCGATGCCGGCGGCGAGCAGAAGGGCACGCATGACGGCATCCTACTCGTGGCTGAAGCCGGTTTCGTCGATTTCCTTGACCAGTTCCGCGGTCGTCAGCGGCAGGTTGCCGACCCGGGAGACCTGGAGAGCCGCGGCAAGTGAGCCGAGATAGGAGGCCTCCCAGATATCGGCTCCCGCGCGCAGGCCCATCGAGCAGGCCATGAAAAAACTGTCGCCCGCGCCGGACACGTCCTTCGGCGACGGATTGAACGCGGGCAGGCGGTCGGAGGTGAAGATACCCTCCGCCATGGTGTTGATCAGCGCGCCTTCGGCGCCCAGCGTGATCACAAGGTTCTTGGTGCGGGCCCGTTCGACCAGCCGTTCGCTGATGACGGCAAGGCCCGAGATGAAGTCGTTCAACGCAACGCGTGCCTCGCGCTCGGTCGGCGTCAGCAGGGTCATGCCCTTGAAACGGGAGACGTCGCCGGTCTGCGACGACACCTGACTGTCAGCCGCCATCATCACACCCTTGGAGCGGGCGCGATCCGCCACCGCGTCGACCAGATCCTGCGGCAGGCAGCCGTAGTTGAAGCAGGAGAACAGCAGCAGATCACAGGTCTTCAGGGCGCGCTCAACCGAGGTCAGCATCTGCCGCTGCAGATCCGCGTCGGAGGCGTGCTGACGCAGATGATTGACCCGCAGCAACGTCTTATTCAGCGCGCGGAAACGCTGCTTTCGCGTGGTCGGGCGTGTCTGGTCGGTGAAAGCGTTGAAACTCACGCCATGCTGCTCAAGCGTGTGACGGGCGAAGCGCGCCGCCTCGTCGTCACCGACCAGCGTGAAGAACTGCACGTCGGCGCCGAGACCATGGGCATGCGCTGCCACCGCGCCGGCGCCGCCGACAAAGGTGCGGGTCATCAGCGGCGTCACGACGATGGTCGGATCCTCCTGGGACATGCCGACGGCGTCGCAGGTGACGTACTCGTCCACGATCAGGTCGCCGATGACGGCCACCCGCATGCCGGCGAGCTTGCCGAGCAGATCCTTCAGCGTCCCGATCTCGAAACCGTGGCGCTTGGGGAATTCCAAAGGCTTGCGGACGGTTGAGATATCGACGTTTGCGTCCCGTTCCAAAAGGGACAAAGAGGCGAAACGCAATTCACCGGATGAGAAGATCAGCCGGCCGCCATAGGAGTCGACTGCCTCCTGTTCGGGATTGGCGCGGTCCTCGAACTCCTTGCCCTTGACGACGACGGTCGGCTTCAGGTGCGAGATGAACTCGGACGCGGACGTTTCCAGCCGCACGGCATGGTGCACAAAGGCGATGGAGCGTACATTTTCCAGGCGCATGTCCTGCGCCAAAGTTACGCCCGGTGTGGAATCGGGGTTGACCCCGACGACGAGCACATCTGCCTGTTCAGCCGCGAATTTCAGCAGTCGCAGATGTCCAGGGTGCACGACGTTGAAATTGCCCGATACGAAGGCAATCGTTTGCCCAGGCTCACAGGACGCGCGAATAGTCTGACAGGCCAGATCCGTCTGGGTCATATCGATCACCTGATCCAAGATTCGTCTCCGGCTCAGCCGCGCTGCGACAACTGAGATGACATTGCAGGTCGCACGCGAGCGGGATGACCGAATCGCTGACGTGAAAGGCATGACCGGCTTGGCGTCCCGGCGTCGGGACACGCCGTTCCATCAAGCGCGTGGCTGCTCGCGGACGTTGATTTCATTGTAAAAAGTCGAAGCATTCTCATGATCTAAAGCAATGAACCGGCGGCATCCAGGTTTTTCAGCCCAACTCTTTAACAGGTGTGCGCAGCAACACAAACCCCGCGGGGTGCAACCGAATGGGATTCGGACTGCTACTGCAACGGATGGTTGCTTCACCTGCTTACGCGAACATGACATTCGGCACGCTGCGGCAGTCGCCAAGGAAAATGTGGTTTTGCTAAGGGATATGGCACCTTGAGGCCGCAGCTGCCGCGGGCTTGCTTGTGACGGATCGACTGAGGCCGGGCGCCGGTGTCTATCTCGGCACCGTTTTGCGGCAGCTTTATTCAGTCTTGTTCCGCCGCGGGCCGGACTTGGACGAGGGCCCTCGTGGCGGCGACGAATCAGCTGATTCGCAGGGCGAGCCGCGCCCGCGCAACTCAGTGGTACAGGTCGAACTGCTCGTTCTGCCCGTGGTCGAGGTCTGCCGCCAAGCTGCGGTCAATCCGCGGGAAGTGTTTGGCGAAGTCGGGCTTTTCCAGCAAAGCGAGATACGTCTTCAACATGCCCCGTTCGGAGGGATGCGCGGGATCAAAGAAATTATTGGGGTCCTGCGACGTCTGTGTACGACTCATATCGAAGAACGAAATGCCGAGCTTGGCGAACCTGTTTGCCGTCTGCTCACTCTTGAGGTCGCGCCAGATCCCTGAATAGGGCCAATAGGACTCGTTTGTATCGAGGAAGGCTGCGGCGCTTTCAAGAAACGGATATTGGATCGCGATGACCTGGAACTGGCGTTCATGCGCGAGGCGTGACAGACGCTCGATCTCGCCGAACTGCCGTTCGCTGAGCTGCGGGGCTCCAGGAAACGAGGACGTCACATATTGGGGGCCGCGTGACAATGTCTCCTCCGCTATCCGCCGATAGGGTGGAGCAACCATCACAGAGCCGTCCTGTCGGAAGCCGAACTTGCCGCGGATCGCCTCTGTTCCAACCAGCCTGTTTCCATCCACCGGCTCGGTCTGCGGCGCCGTGACAGCCGCCAGGATCGCGTCGCGATCTCCGTTGTTCCGGATCACGAAGTCGGCGACGTCGTGCAGCTTCCGCCGATGAGAGTCGAGGCCCTGACTGAAATCCATCGTCCGCTCTTTCTGCCAGGCTTCGGCGAGAAAGTCGCCGAACAGGAAGTAATCCAGAGCGACGATGACGATTCGGGGCTTCGCGAGCCGGGTTGCGCGGTCAATGAAATCGACGACATGCGTGAGTGGCCACGCCGTAAGGCAGGCGTTGTAGGCGACATAAGGACGGAACATCTGCGCACGAGCCTGACCGCAGCGCGAGCTTCCGACCAGCAGCACCTCAGGCTGGACCTGCTTGATGCGTTCGAGCTTGTAGGGAGCATAATCCTTGAACGAGCCGAGCCAGACGACCCGTTCAGTTTGCGACTGCTCGGAGGCGATCGTCGACAACGGGATCGTTGCGCCCAACCGCCAGCCCGCCCACTCCAAGACCACCAGCAGCGGAATGAATACGGCGACGAAAAGTGCAATGACGATCGCAACATATCGCGCCACAACAGACGTCCAATTTGCCGGTATCGTTCGCTTCTAATTGCGGACAATTAGGCCCGCAATCCGTGTTTCTCCGGGCTTGATTGTGGCGGCAGTTACGAGTTCGGGAGCGCCGGTTCACGCAGATGGCTACCGAGCTGCGCGGCGTTCGATCAGGTTAGAACGCAACTCGATCCGGATCGATCCTGGGAAACAACGTTCGAAAATCCGGATTCTTGAGCAGATGAAGCATGACCCTGGCTGCACCCTCTTCGGCGAGGTGGTAAGCGTCGACGAAGCTGGAGGTCTCGTCGGCCATCGTGAGTCGAGCCAGATCGAACAGCGGAACTCCCAGGCTGTGTAGCCAGGCGCGGGTTTCCTCAGCCGCGAATTCACGCCAGGCTCCGAAGCCGTTGGCAGCATTCTGCTCGCGATCCAGCAACGCGACCCCTGAGTGGATGAATGGCAGCTGGACGCCCACGAGCCTCACCCCGCGCTCCCGCGCGATCTCGGCCATTCGAACGATCGGCTGCTTGAGCCAGGATGACAGGCCTGGTGCGCGCGGCAGGGTCTCCGCGAGCGTTTCGGCGTTCATATAGCGCGATCGGGCATCGGCGAGGTGGCCGGGCGAATAGACGTAAGAGCCGTCATTGCGGAACCCCTCCTGGTGAAAGATGGACTGGGTCCCGACGAAGGCGCTCGGCGCGCTCAGATAATCTCTGAACGTCCCGGGATGACGCGTCGCGGTGCGGGCGAAATCCAGCAGGCTTCCCCTCAGATAGGTGAGGGGATGATCGTATTGCATCTGTCGCTTGATCGCGAACCACTCTTCCCAACGGTCGGCAAACAGGAAATGGTCCAGCGAGAGAATCGCAACCCGTGGCCGGTGCAGCCTGGTGGCGCGCTCGAACAGTTCGGCCGTCTGGCCCGTGGTCCAGGCCGTGAAGGACAGGTTGTAGAAGCTGTAAGGGGCAAACAGGTCCGAGCGAAATGTTCCTGCGCGCGAGGTGCTGATCCAGACAACCTCGGGGCGTTCCTGCGCCATCCTCGCCAGCTTGAATGCCGCGTTGTAGCGGAGATCGTAAGGCAGGACGATCTGCTCCGGATGATTTCGTTGCGAGTCCGCCAGGTCCTGCAAGCTGGCCGCTGCACCGAACGGACGTGCAGCCTGAAATAGGCAAACCGGCGGCAGATAGCCCACAACGGCCGAGGCGGCCAGAACACCCATGAGATATCGCCGTGTCAGACCGGCAGCTGGCAGGGCATCGGTTGAGCCTGGCGGATCGATCATGCGGCGGTCGCTTGCACCGTTGCTGGTCGTGATCGCGCCTTGGTTCCGCGGTTTGCGGCAGTTCGCGAATTAGAACTGAAAATACAGAAACTGGGACGTATCCCCCGCGATGATGTTCATGAGCACCGCGGCAACCAGCGCCACCGACGTTCCCACCGCCCATGGCAGGGACGGCCGCCAATTCAGGCTCAGGATGCTCCAGGGCCGCGGATTGTGATAGGTCTCGAGCCCGACCTTCCAGCGTTCGAACATTCCGTTGACGTTGGGCAGCGCAAGACATGCAACGTAGCCCAGCAGGATCGCGATCATCACCCGGCCATCGACCAGGTTCGTCATCGTGATCTTCTCCGGGTTCGACAGGCCAATCATGCCCTTGATCAGCCTGACGGCCGCATTCGGATTGTCGGCGCGGAAGAAAACCCAGGCCAGCACGACCATGATCTGGGTCAGAACCAGCGCCGCCGCGGCGTAAGAGAGAGTTCCTGACCAGCGGGCAAGCGCCGGCCGCCTCTCCACGAACTTGCTCCAGCGATGGTTCACAATGAGGAAGAGGCCGTGCAGCGCTCCCCAGATGATGAAGGTGACGCCGGCGCCGTGCCAAAGGCCGCCGAGCAGCATCGTCATGAAGAGATTGACGTTGCGCCTGTGCTGGCCATGACGGTTGCCGCCGAGCGGAATGTAAAGATAGTCGCGCAGGAAGCGCGATAGCGAGATGTGCCACCTGCGCCAGAATTCCACGATGCTTTGCGACTTGTAGGGCGAATCGAAATTGAAGGGCAGCTTGATGCCGAACATGATCGAGATGCCGATCGCCATGTCCGAGTATCCGGAAAAGTCGAAATAGATCTGAAGCGAATAGGCGAGCGCGCCGCCCCAGGCGTCCATAAGATGGAGATGGCTTGAATTGGCGGCCTGGAAGACCGGATTCGCGACCAGCCCGAATCCGTCGGCGATGAATGACTTCTTGAACAGGCCGATCGTCAGGATCGTCAGGCCGATTGCCACGTTCTCGATGGAGATCCTTCTGCTATCCTCGGAGCCGAACTGCGGCATCATCTCGCGATGATGGAGGATCGGTCCCGCAACCAGATGCGGAAAATAGGTGACGAAAAGACCGTATTTGACGAAGCTCCGCTCGCTGGCGTAGCCGCCATAAACGTCGGCAAGGTAGGCGATCTGGGTAAAGGTGAAGAACGAGATGCCCAAGGGCAGCACGATGGCAAGCGAAGGGTACTTCGATGCCGTGAGCGCATTGAGGATCTGAATGCCGAAATTCGTGTATTTGTAGAATGCGAGCGCTCCTAGGTTGAGCGCGATCGCAGCCGCAAACAATCCGTTGCGCGCCTTACCGCTCTGTCCCGCGATCAACAGGCCCATCGTGTAATTGAACACGATGGAGACCAGGATGATCGGGACAAAATGGATGTCCCAATAGCCGTAGAAGGTCAGCGACGCCGCTGCGAGCCAGCTCAGCCGCGCGACCGGCGACACGAAAAAGCGCGCAAGCAGGAAGTATCCGGCGAAGGTCACCGGAAGGAACAGGAACAGAAACTCAAACTGCGTGAAGAGCATAACAAGTTTCTTGATGTTGCGGCGCGTCGCGTTGCTTTACCAATGATTACCGACGCTGCCAAGTTGGTCCTGGGATCAAGCCAGGAAAGTCTGTGGGATTGTGTCATCGCCGCAGACTGTTGCGCCCACTAAAAGACACTGAGGTCGCATTTGGCCGTTTTTCGGCTCAACATGCGAAGCTGCCCCAGGATTACGGGCAAATCGATTTGCCGTTCGGGTTCATGCACCCTGGCGCGTTGCTCCGGATGGGGCGGTGCTTCTTCATATCCGGTACGATGCCTTGCCAGCACTCTTCCGCGCTGTCCTTCAGCCTTCCATCGGTGACGCACCCACAGGCATCTGGAGCCTTGGCTTGAGTTGACTGGGCTGCCGCTGTATTCGAGGCCGTGGAAAGTGTTCCTTTGTGGGTCCAAAGTCAGTCTAAGCGAGATCTTGCGATGTCGACAGTCACCGGGGCGGGCCTGAAGGCAACGTCGGGAACGCTCGCGGCCGGGCGCTATCTGGCCGTCGTCGGTGTTTGCGGACTTGCTCTGCTCTTCATCTTCTCCGCCAGCCTGTCGTTGCTCTCGCATGACGGCTGGATGTTCGGCGACTACTTTTCGCAGATTCCTCGCGATGGCAACGCGGAATGGTATCGCAACTTCGGCGGGCGCAGCGTCCCGCAAATCCAAGATCAGGACATATTCTACAGCAATGTCGGGTCTTCGGTGGCCGCGGCCAAGAGTGCAGACATCATCTTCCTAGGTCCGTCCTTCGTCAGTTATGCGCTCGACCGGCGAACTCTCGAGGCAGCCCCTCAGTTCGATCAGCTGAAGATCTACAATATGGCGTTCGTCGGTCTGCGGGGCGGCGAGTTTTCGCGCCGGGTGATCAACCGCTGGAAGATTCATCCGCCGCTTTGGGTGATCAATGCGGATGATCAGTTCGTCCATTTCTTCAGCAATGATCTGAATGTGACCCTTGGCCCGCAGAAGATGCCAATCGTTGCGGTCGAGCGCAGTCGACTGCGCGGTTACTTGACCGTGGTTGGGCGCAATCTGCACTGGCGGATCGAAGATCTGGTGGCGGCATTCAAGAGCGGGCAGTTCACGCAGACCGGTCTGTACCGCAACATCGCTAACGGTGACATGGGGCTGGATGCCAACCCATCCTACGTCGCCCAGGGCAACAAGCCGATGTTGTCCGCGCGCGATCCCAACTGTCACACCACTCAAGCCATCATCGATTACGCAAGGACACTCTTGAAGGAGATCGGCGGCAGCGTCGTGCTGACCGTGGTTCCGCATAGCCAGTCCTGCGTGCAGCAGGCGGATGAACTGGCCAAGGCCCTGAACCTGGAGTTGGTTGCGCCGCCGTTTGATGGAATGACCACGATCGATGGTGGTGGCCATCTCGACCGGAATGGTGCGGAACGGTACACCAGCTTCCTCGTCCGTGAGATCGTCAAGACCGAGGCGTTCAAGCAGGCGTTTCCAAATAGGTTCAGCGCGACCAAGTGACTTCCTGAGGAGCCAGGGCGCCCTTGTCCGGTAGTCCCACGGGCAGGGCGGCTCAGGCTGTCAGTGCGGCGATCCCGACCGGGAGCGATCCGGTCGAATCAGGCTGGTAGTCTAGGGTGAACCGATCCGCAAAGCCGGTCGGTTTTCTGAGGTGACTTCTCGAATATGCTGCTCGGTCCTGACCGGGTCGATGTCCGGAAAGATCGCGCGAAATCCGGGAAGGTCGAGCAGTCGTTGGATGACGCGCAGCGCTCCGAGCTCGCTGACATGATAGGAGTCGACGAAATTCGCCTTGTCATCGTTGATCGGCGAGCGAGCGAGGTCGAAAAACCGAATGCCGAGTGTCTCGAGCCGGTTGCGATTTCGATCGCTTTCGAACTCGCGCCACACGCCCGCGTAGTCCCGGTAGGATTCATTGTGATCAAGATAATCGATTCCGGCGCGAATGAATGGCAACTGCACGCCGACGAGCGTGATGCCGCGCTGCTTCGCCATCTCAGCGATCCGGCCGATCGCCGCCATCTGGCGCTCTGACATTTCAGTGCCCCCCGGGATCGCCTGTACCAACGTTTCCGCGGTCTGATGGCGTTGGCGTGCCTCGTCGATATGGGACGCGGAGAACTGATACGAGCCGTCCCAGCGAAAACCTTCTTCCTGCAGAAGCGCCTGCGTGCCGACAAACGGCCCCGCTTCAAACAACGCCTTCTGCAGAATTCGCGGGTGCTTGAGTGCGGTTTGGAGGAAATCCGCGATGCTCGACCGCAGATAGGTCCATATCTGTCCGTAGATCATTGTCCTGGAGCCGGCATTCGCCTGCTCCCAGGCGTCGGTGAAAAGAAAATAGTCGAGAGAGATGATCACGACGCGAGGCTTGGTGTCCCGCGTCGCGCGTTCGAAGACATCCGCGATCTGGTCGGTCGTCCACGCAGTGAACGACATGTTGTAGAAGCTGTACGGCTGGAACGCATTCGAACGGAAGGTGGCGGCGCGCGACGACCCGATCCAAAGGATATCCAGACGCTGCGACGGCAGGCTGTGCAGCTTGTAAGCACCATTGTATCGGAGATCGAACGGCAGAAAGATCGCATCGGAACTGCTCGAGCCGAACGGTCTTGCGGCGAAAAACAGAACTGCTCCTGCGATTGAAGTAAGCGCCAGTATAACCACCAGGTAGCAATTCGCGCGGCGCATGTAGGCTTCTCGTCTCGATCAAGGCCACGCAATTGAGGCGGCGGAAGATGGCATTGCCGATATCGGCATCTGTCGCGTCGTTGTCGACGTCAAGAAAGAGGTCAACAAACGTTGGATAGATTCAGAGTAGCGATCCTAAGTCGATTGCGGCTTCGGAACAAGCGATTCGGGCTTGCGTCGGATCTGCTTGAGAGGCTAGCTCCGGCGTGATGAAGCCCGTGTGCCGAGCTAATTTCGTCGACAATGGTGTTCCCTTGCGGGTCTGTCCAGGATGGCCGTTAGCGGAATGCGGGGAAGGGGCCGCCTTGATGGAGTCGGCAAATGCCCTGGGCGGGCAGTCGCCCAGATGAATGATGTTTCAGAATTCGACTGGTGAGGGCGAGCCGATGCTCAGGCGTCTTGTCGCCAAGGGGGAGGCGAAGACCAGTGGCTGAAGCCATCCAGCGCGTCCCCAGCCGTCCAGGATCTCCGCCCCCACCTCGCTCAAAGGTCCGTGCCTTGCGTTGTCAACAGCGGTACAGGACGGTCGCTCGATGGGGACCGCGGGAACGGCCCTTGTGGATTGTGCAGCATGCAAAACGGATTGGTTCTGATCCGTAGGTCCGGCTTGGCTTGGCAGGACCCGCTCTGCTATAGTTCCGCTGGCACGATCGATGCAGCTCTTGATCACCCCCCGCCAAGCCGATCATCTCGGCAAAGACGCTTTCGCTTGGACTATGCGCGTTCATTATCTCAACATCGATAGTGATTTCGAGCAGGACCTTGCTCCGCAACGCGCTGGGTAGGTCTTCCAATCTCGGTCTCGCTTCGGACGCTAATGAAGAGCCTTGGCTCTGTTGGGACTTTGTTGGATGAAATCGCTTCAGATATTTAAGCGCGCTCGCTATCGCCGGTTCGTCTATCTTGTATTCGTGATGTTCGGCACGACGCTCAATCTGCTGCCGAGGCGTGCCGTATTCCTTGGCCTTGTCGTCGCTGAAGTCGTGAGAGTTCCGCTTCGCGAGCGCATGTATCAAGCCTATTTTCCCTATGCCACCTCTCATCTGGCAGATGAGCCGGGTTTTCGCTTTTCGACGGCTTTGAGCCGTCGCTTCTATTTTGCGTGCGTTCATGTTCTGCATAGGGTTGGCGCCTATCGGGAGGTCGTCGACGTGGTCCGCCGCGAGACGCTGCCGCGGGATGAAACGAGCGTCCGCTATGCACTCGTCCGGTCGCTGTTCGAGCTCGGTGAGTTCGAGGCCGCGCGGGACGCCGCGTCCGGCGCGACGAATGATGACCTGTGCTCGATGACCGATCTCGCCTACCATAAGGCGATGGTCGACATGATCTGCGGAGACGAGCAAAGCGCGTTGGACGCGATGTTCTGGGCGTGCAGGAGCAGCCTGCACTTTTTCCGCCCGCATCAGAACATCGCTGCGCGAGGTTCTATGCTCTACCGTCCCAACAGCTTCGATGTGCTGTGCGGGTCGGAGGGCCGCTTGTTCGATTTGTGCAATTTCACGGGACAGCGGGTGACCCATGTCGGTCGCGGAGAGCTCGGAATCCGGCTGTTCGAACGTGCTCTGGAGGCACAGCAGCGTCTCCGCAAATCGCCTCCGCGGCTGTCGGCGGAGTTGACGCTGCTGTTCGAGCGGCTTGATGTCAGCTTCGACGAGTTGCGGCTGGTTCCCGAGGAATGGGCCACCCAGATCGGCCATCTCGGGATGCTCGACATTCTATTCCGGATGCGCGAGCTCGGCTGGTGGTCGGGCAAGGCGGTGATCGTCGTACGTCCGGGATTGATCGCCAACGCCGCGTTCTTCGAGCTGTTCAAGGGGTTCGGCCGGGTCCTTGTCATCGGTGAGACGATCTCCGAGCGTGTGGCTGAGGAGTTGTTGTCGCTTCAGCGCTGGTGCGGTCTGAGCTTCAATGCCTTCCGGCTGCCGGACGGCCGAGCCGTGCCTTGGCAGGATGCGGGCGCGATCGCGCTCGAACAATGGGAGCGGGAAGGACGATCGCATCCGCTGCGCGACGTCTACGATGCATCCATTTCGGATGTTGCCGCCGAGCGGTTTATTCAGCTCTGCGCCAGGTACGGCATGAAGGCCGACGACTGGTATGTTTGTCTTCACACGCGCGACGCTGCCCATTATTTCGAGTTCATTGGAACCGGGCAGACGCATCGTAACGCGCCGATCGAAGCATCTCTGGACGCGATTCGCCTGATCACCTCACGCGGGGGATGGGTCATCAAGCTCGGAGGTCCGAACTCTCCCAAACTGCCGCCGCTGGCGCGGACCATCGATTATGCGCTCAGCGAATTCCGCTCCGAGCGGATGGACATTCACCTGATCCGCCATGCCCGTGCCTTCATCGGCACCACGTCGGGCTTGACGAATGTGGCGGTCAGCTTCGGCATTCCCTGTGCCATCGTCAATGCGATCACCACCGATGCGCAGTTGTGGAACGCGAATGTTCGCTTCGCGCTCAAGCCAGTCAAATTGGCTGACGGAACCATGCTTACGCAAGGGCAGCTGACGACGGAGCCGTGGCGATGGCGGGTGTTCGATGCCGCGGTGCTGGGCCGCAGCGCCGCTCACCCTGAGAACAACTCGGCCGACGAGATCTGTCTGGCCGTAGACGAAGTCCTGGCGCTGGCCGAGGGGCGGTCGGCGGAATTCGAGGCCGGTTATGATACCGAGAGGCTTCTGGCGCGTTGGAAGCGGGCGCTTGCGCTGCCCTATTTCTATGGCCCGAGCCGCCCCAGCCTTGCGTTCCTCGCCAGGCACGAAAAGCACTTCCTTCCCGAAGTGACCGAGGGCGGGTGAGCGATGCCACTGAACGGCGGCGCATCTGAGGGCGCATCATGTGCGGCATAGCCGGCCTGTTCAGACCGGCGGGGGCGGACGAGAGCGCGCTGGCCGGGATTGTCGGGCGGATGACAGCCGCGCTGGCGCATCGCGGTCCGGATGCGTCCGGCAGCTGGGTCAGCGGCCGGCAGGGCATTGCGTTGGGGCAGCGGCGCCTTGCGATTCTCGATCTGTCGGAGGCCGGCGCGCAGCCGATGCACAGTGCTTGCGGCCGCTATACGATCACCTTCAACGGTGAAATCTACAATCATCTCGATCTGCGGGCCGAGCTCGAGGACGCCGCCGCCGCGCCGAACTGGCGTGGCCATTCCGACACCGAAACGCTGCTCGCCGCCATCAGACAATGGGGCCTCGCCCCGGCGCTGCAGCGCCTGATCGGAATGTTTGCCTTCGCGCTGTGGGACGCTGAAACGAGGCAGCTGATCCTGGCGCGGGATCGGTTCGGCGAGAAGCCGCTGTTCTATGGCTGGAGCGGCGCCGACCTGGTGTTCGGCTCCGAGCTCAAGGCGCTCGCGGCCCATCCCGGATGGGCACCGTCGCTGGATCGGGCTGCGCTCACCGATTTCATGCGCTATTCTTACGTGCCGGCGCCGGCCACCATCTGGCGCGGCGTGCGCAAATTGCCACCCGCTTCTTTCGTTGCCTTCTTCGCCGACGCTGGACCAGGGACGTCGCCTGCCGCGCAATCCTATTGGTCGCTGCGTGATTCCGTCGTCGCCGCCCAAGGTCATCAGATCAGCAGTGAAAGCGAGGCGATCGCGCGGCTGGAGCAGCTGCTGTCGACGGCGGTGAAGCGGCAGTGCCTGTCGGATGTGCCGCTTGGCGCCTTCCTGTCCGGCGGCGTCGATTCCTCGACCATCGTGGCGCTGATGCAGGCGCAGGCGAGCCAGCCCGTTCGCACCTTCAGCATCGGCTTTGCCGAGGGCGGTTACAACGAGGCCGAGGACGCGCGCAAAGTGGCGCAGCATCTCGGCACCGATCATACCGAGCTTTATGTCGATGCGCGGACCGCGATGGAGGTGGTGCCGAAGCTGCCGCGGATTTACGACGAGCCGTTCGCCGATTCCTCGCAGATCCCGACCCATCTTGTGGCGCAGCTGGCGCGCCGGCACGTCACCGTCGCGCTGTCGGGCGATGCGGGTGACGAGCTGTTCGGCGGCTACAACAGGCATGTCTGGGGCGGTGCGCTGCAGGAGCGTCTCGGTCGCGTGCCGATGCCGTTGCGGCGGGCGATCGGAGCCGCGCTCGGCGCCATCGCTCCGGAGCCGGCCGATACGCTGCTCAATATGTTGCAGCCGGTGTTGCCCGCCCGGCTCAGGGTCCGGCATGCTGGTGATCAGGTCGCCAAGCTCGGACGCATCGTCGCCGCCGACGGCTTCGATGGCCTGTATCGGACGCTGTGCTCGATCGACCAGGATCCGCGCGCGACGGTCGTCGCGGGCGAAGAGCGGGCGAGCTGGGCTGCGCGCGAGATGAAGCAGCTGACGGGGCAGATAAGCCCGCTCGACCGCATGACGCTGGCGGATTCCCTGAGCTATCTGAGCGACGACATCCTGCAGAAGGTGGATCGTGCCGCGATGGCCGTGGCATTGGAGACGCGCGTGCCCTTCCTCGACAGGGACGTCGTCGAATTCTCGACCCGGGTGCCCGCGAGCATGAAGGTCCGCGACGGCCGTGGCAAATGGCTCGTCCGACAGGTCCTGTATCGCCATGTTCCTGCTGACATGATCGACCGGCCGAAGACCGGTTTCAGCATTCCGCTCGATGCCTGGCTGCGCGGGCCGCTGAAATCATGGGCCGGCGATTTGTTGTCACCCGCACGACTGAAGCGGCAGGGCCTGTTCGCTCCCACGCGCGTAACGCGCATGTTCGAGGAGCATATCAGCCGCCGTCACAATCATGCGTACTGGCTTTGGAACGTGCTGATGGCCGAGGCTTGGTACGACGAATGGGGCCGCGCCGGATAGCCTTACTCTTCGACGGTCGCCGGAACGGTCAGGCTGCCCGCACCTTTTTCGGCGCTGAGAATCCACACCAGGCCGGCCGCCCATGCCGCCGACGATGAAATAGACCGCGCCGAACAGGATCGAGACCACCGTGCCGTCGGCCGGCGCCAGGCCGGCATAGCCGAAGGCCACCATCATGGTCGCCTCGCGCACGCCCCAGCCGGCGATCGAGATCGGCAGCATGGTGATCAGCATGATCGGTGGCGTCAGCAGGAATAGTTGTTCGAAGGCAGCCGGGGCTGCGATCGAGCGCACGGCGCACCATGCGATCACGACGGCGAGCACATGGATCGAGAGTGACAGGACTGCGATCTTGGCGGCCGTCGTCCTGCCCAGGATCACCTTCCTTGCGATCACCGAGCAGGCATAGACGTGCCGGGTCGGCCACCACGCCTTCATCCACGCGGCTGGCAGATAGCCGATCGTGAGAAAGCCGACGCCGGCAGCCAGCGCGGCCGCATCGACCAGCACCAGGGCCAATCGTCCCTTGTCGTCGGCGATCATTCCATAGCTCCACGGCAGGCTCGCCACGATGATGAGGGCCAGCGCGATGAAGCCGACCGCGCGATCGGTCAGGATCGAGTAGCTGGCGGCGCGCCAGCCGGCACCGGTCCGGCCGATCAGCCACAGGCGCACGGCATCGCCGCCGATGGAGGAGGGCAGGGTCTGATTGAAGAATGCCCCGATCATGTTGTAGCGGAATGCCTGCAGATCCGTCAGCGGCGCGCCGCACAGCGCCGAAATCTCCCGCCATCGCAGCGCGCCGATGAAGATCTGGAACAGCGTGATGCCGACCGCCAGCACGATCCAGCCGATGTTGATCTGGCTGAGCCGCTCACCGATCGCCGCGAAGTTGATCCCGCGCAGCGCGAGATAGAGCAGGGCGAGCGACACCACGATCCGGAGGAGGAGAATGAGAATCGCACGCATGCCGGCTCGGCTTCGCTGTCTGGTTTGAAAACGGCCCAAGCCGAGTGCGAGACGCGCAACTCCCCGTCCTGGCAAGGTGACCGGACCTCGGTGAGGAGCCGAGCCGTGACGGCGGCGCCCCCTTGCGGTCCATGAGCCCCGGTGGCTAAACAGTCGCAGGGGTGGCGTCAATGGCCTCCGAAACGACCGGAATATCAATTTATGTCTCATGGCCGGAAGATCGCGGTGATAGGCCTTGGTTACGTCGGCCTGCCGGTTGCCGCAGCGTTTGCACGCGCAGGCGGCCCCGTCCTCGGGTTTGACATCGATGCCAAGCGGGTCGCCGAACTGAGGGATGGGCAGGACCGGACCTGTGAGGTCGATGCCGCCGATCTCCGCCACCCGGGGCTGCGCTTCACCAGCGATCCGGCAGATCTCGGCTCTGCCGATTTCTTCATCGTCACGGTTCCGACCCCGATCGACAGCGCGCGGCGGCCGGATCTCGGCGCCATGCTCGCCGCCACCCGAAGCGTGGCCGCCGTACTGAAGCGGGGCGACATCGTGGTCTATGAATCGACCGTCTATCCAGGTGCCGTCGAGGAAGACTGCGTGCCGCTGCTGGAAAGCGGCTCTGCGCTCGGGGCCGGGACCGATTTCAATGTCGGCTATTCGCCGGAGCGCATCAATCCTGGTGACAAGACCCATCGCTTCGAGACGATCACCAAGGTGGTGTCGGCGCAGAACCCGCACACCCTGCAGATCGTAGCGGAGGTCTACGGATCGGTCGTCACCGCCGGGATTCATCGGGCCCCCTCGATCAAGGTGGCGGAGGCGGCCAAGGTCATCGAGAACACGCAGCGCGATCTCAACATCGCCTTCATGAACGAACTGTCGCTGATCTTCCAGGCCTTGGAGATCGATACCGGCGACGTCCTCGCGGCGGCCGGCACCAAATGGAACTTCCTGCCGTTCTCGCCCGGACTGGTGGGTGGGCACTGCATCGGCGTCGATCCCTATTACCTGACGTACCGCGCCGAAAAGGCCGGCTATCATCCCGAAGTCATCCTCGCCGGACGTCGCATCAATGACGAGATGGGCCGTCGCATCGCGCGGGAATGCATCCGTGGGCTGCTGAAGCGCAGGGGGCGAAGCGGCGTCGTCACCATTCTCGGCATGACGTTCAAGGAGAACGTACCGGACATCCGCAATTCGCGTGTGATCGACATTGTCCGCGAACTGCAGTCGTTCGGTGTCGAAGTGCAGGTCGCCGACCCTCTCGCCGATGCAGCGGCGGTGCACGAGGAGTACGGCATCGACCTCACCGCGTTCGCGGCGCTGCGTCCTGCCGATGCGGTCGTGCTCGCGGTGTCCCACGATCAGTTTCTGGCTGGCGGCTGGTCGTTGGTTCAGGCTCTCCTGCGCGAAGGCGATGGCCTTGTGCTCGACGTCAAGATGAAGCTCGACCGCGCGAGCAAACCCGGCGCCATCGAGCTGTGGCGGCCCTGAGAGAGCGATATGGCAGACGATCCTATCCTTGTGACCGGCGCCGCCGGATTCATCGGCTTCCACTTGGCGCAACGGCTGCTCGCCGAGGGGCGGCAGGTGATCGGCATCGATAACATCAACGCCTATTACGACCCGAAGCTGAAGCAGGCGCGCCTCGATCGTCTGGCCGCCCAGCCCGGCTTCATTTTCCACAAGCTCGATCTGGTCGATCGTGCCGGCGTCAAGGCATTGTTCGCAGCCCACCATTTTCCGGCGGTTGTGCATCTCGCCGCCCAGGCGGGCGTGCGCTACTCGCTGGACAATCCGCACGCTTATGTGGATGCCAATCTCGAAGGCTTCATCAATATCCTTGAAGGCTGCCGGCATCACGGCTGCGCGCACCTGTTGTTCGCCTCGTCATCGTCGGTCTATGGCGCCAACACCAAGCTACCGTTCTCGGTGAAGGACAATGTCGACCATCCGATCAGCCTCTATGCGGCGAGCAAGAAGGCCAACGAGCTGATGGCGCATTCCTACAGCCATCTCTATCGGCTGCCGGCGACGGGCCTGCGCTTCTTCACCGTCTACGGGCCCTGGGGGCGACCGGACATGGCGATGTTCATCTTCGCCAAGGCCATCCTGGCGGGCCAGCCGGTCAGACTGTTCAATCACGGCCAGATGCGGCGGGATTTTACCTATATTGACGACATTGTGCAGGCGATTCATCGCCTGATCGGCCGCCCTCCGCAGGGCAATCCGGACTGGGACGGAACCCGGCCCGACCCCTCCAGCAGCCGGGCGCCCTGGCGAATTTACAATATCGGCAACAATCACCCCGAACAGCTGATGGACGTGATAACGCTGCTGGAGAAGGAGTTTGGGCGGCCGGCGATCAAGGAGATGCTGCCGATGCAGCCCGGGGACGTCGAAGCGACCTATGCGGACGTGAGCGATCTCGAGCGCGATATCGACTTCCGGCCGGCAACCCCGATTGCCGACGGCATCGCGCGGTTCGCGCGTTGGTATCGCGAGTATCATCAGATTTGAGGGCATCATTTCATGACCAGACGCATCATTCCTCTCATCATGTGCGGCGGCGCCGGAACCCGGCTTTGGCCGGCCTCGCGGGAAGTGCGGCCCAAGCAGTTCCTGCCGCTGTTCGGCACCCGGTCGACCTTCCAGGACACGCTGCTGCGCGTATCGGATGCGGATCTGTTTGCCCGCCCGATCATCATCACCAATGCGGCCTATCGCTTCATGGTGCTGGAGCAACTGGCCGAGATCGGAATCGAAGCCGACGTGCTGCTGGAGCCGATGCGCCGCGACTCCGGACCCGCCATCGTCGCCGGGGCTGCCTTCGCGCAGACGCGTGATCAGGACGCGGTGGTGCTGGCGCTGGCGGCCGATCACGTCGTCCGTGACACCGCGGCCTTCCTCGCAGCCTGCCGCGCCGGGCTGGCTGCGGCCGAGACCGGCCTCATCGTGACCTTCGGCATCAATCCCGAACGCGCCGCCACCGAATACGGCTATATCAGCCCGGGTGCGCCGGTCGCAGGCGAGGTGCGGGCGGTCGCGAAGTTCGTCGAGAAGCCGGATCAGCCGACCGCCGAGCGCTACATCCGCGAGGGGTATCTCTGGAACAGCGGCAACTTCATGTTCCGGGCCGGGGTCCTGCTCGATGAGTACCGGAAATCCGATGCGGGCAGCGTGCAGACGGTCACCGATTCCGTGACCAAGGCCGGCCGCGATCTCAGCTTCATCATCCTGGAGTCCGATGCCTTTGCCGCGGCCAAGCCGATCTCGATCGACTACGCCGTGATGGAGAAGACCGAACGGGCGGCCGTGGCGCCGGTCTCCTGCGGCTGGTCGGATGTCGGCTCCTGGCACGCGGTGTGGGAGCTGTCCGACAAGGACGCGCAGGGCAATGCCGCGCGGGGGGCCGCCGTGTTCGAGGATTCCCGCAACTGCAACGTGGTCACCGACAAGGCGCTGGTCGCGCTCGAAGGCGTGGACGATCTCGTCGTGGTGGCGGCGCAGGACGCGGTCCTGGTCTCGCGCCAGCGCGATGCCAACGGGCTGAAGCGGCTGGTCGCGAAGCTGAAGACGGTGGCGCCCGAGGTGACCGAGGCGCACATCAAGGTGCACCGCCCCTGGGGCAGCTATCAGTCGGTCGACAATGGCGAACGGCACCAGGTGAAGCGCATCGTCGTCAAGCCCGGCCAGCGGCTGTCGCTGCAGAAGCATTATCACCGCTCGGAGCACTGGATCGTGGTGCGTGGAGCTGCCCGGGTCACGGTCAACGAGACGGTCAAGACCGTTCACGAAAACGAATCGATCTACATCCCGATGGGCGCGGTGCACCGCCTGGAAAATCCGGGCAAGATCCTGCTGGAGCTGATCGAGGTCCAGACCGGCTCCTATCTCGGCGAGGACGACATCATCCGCCTCGAGGACGATTACCGCCGCGAATAGGGCGCAGATCGCCTCGAATCACGCGAGCCGTGCTAGATAGCTCCCCGACGTCGTCCGCCGGAGAGCTTCCTTGCAAAGCACGATCGGATCGCGCGCGTTCCAGAACGCGCGCATGCAGAAGAAGAACCGTAAGCAGGCCGACGGCCTGCTGCCGCAGGCGGTCGCAGCCTACCGCGCCGGCCGGCATGCGGACGCGCAGGCGGTCTGCGGGCAGATCCTGGCCCTGGTTCCGGATCATTTCGACGCCCTGCACCTCCTCGGCGCCTCGGCGCTCGACAATGGTCGGCTGGATCTGGCTGAGCAGGCTCTGACCCGGGCCGTCGCCGCCGAGCCGCGCAATGCCGAGGCCCAGGCGAATCTCGGCCTCGTACTCTCCAGCCTGAAACGTTACGAGGAGGCGCGCGCCGCCCAGGAGCGCGCCATCGCGCTCAAGCCGAATTTCGCCACCGCGCTGACCGGCCTCGGCAACACCCTGATGAACATGCGGCTGTTCGCGCAGGCGATCGAGGCGCACGACCGCGCCATCGCGCTCAAGCCCGATTTTGCCGATGCCTATTGCAATCGCGGCATGGCACAACTTCTGTTGCTCCGAAACGAGGAAGCCCGCCAGAGCTTCGAGCGCGCTTTGGCGCTGGCGCCGCGGCATATGCAGGCGACTTTCGGAAAGGGGCTCGTCAGCGTCAACCTGCGCCATTTCGATCAGGCGCTCATGGCGTTCAACGCGGCACTTGCGCTGAGGCCGGGGGCTGCGGCCGTGATCGCCCAGCGAGGGCGCCTCTACGTCCAGATGGGACGGTTCAAGGAGGCCGAAATAGATTTCGACACGGCCCTGACCGCCGAGCCGATGCTGGAGGCCGCGCTGCTCGGCAAGGCGCATGTGTGCGTGCTCACCGACCGGATCGCGCCGGCCATGGCGGCGTGCAAACGGGTGCTGGAGCATAATCCAGCCTCGGAGATCGCGTTCGCCTGGCTCGGCGCCTGCTTCGCCAAGCAGGGCGATACGGCCGCGGCCATTCAGCATTTCGACCGTGCGCTCGAGATCAAGCCGGATTTCGAGGATGCGATCCTCAAGAAGATCTTTGCGCTCGATTTCTACCCCGAGGCCGATGTCGCCATCCACCAGGCCGCCAGGCGTGAATGGTGGGAACGCATCGGCGCGCATATTCCGCGACGTCAGTTCGCTGCCATCGACCGCGATGCCAATCGTCGCATCACGGTCGGTTATGTGTCGTCGGATTTTCGCAGCCATTCGGCTGCACTGACCTTCCTGCCTGTGCTCCGGCATCACGATCACACAGCCTTCAGGGTCATTTGCTATTCCTGCTCCCCGCTGGTGGATTCCGTGACGGAGCAGTGCAGGGCCGCGGCCGATGGTTGGGTCGACGCTTGGCAGTTGTCGGATGATGAACTCGCCGATCACATTCAGGCGGATCAGGTCGATATTCTCGTCGACCTCTCCGGGCATTCGGCCGGCAACCGCCTCACCGTGTTCGCGCGCAAGCCGGCGCCGATCCAGGTCACGGCCTGGGGGAACGCGACCGGGACCGGCCTGCCGACCATGGACTACTTCTTCGCCGATCCGGTCACCGTGCCGCAAGCCGTTCGGCCGCTGTTTGCCGAAGAGGTCTATGATCTGCCGGCGCTGATCACGACCGATCCGCTGCCCGGCGCCGAACCGACGCCGCTGCCGATGCTTCGCAATGGCCATGTGACCTTCGGCGTCTTCAATCGGATCGACAAGATTTCGGCCCAGGTCCTCAAGGTCTGGGCAACGCTGCTGCAAGCGCTTCCGTCTGCACGTATCGTGATCAAGAACGGTGCGCTCGACGATGCCTTCCTGCGCGACGGGTTGATCGCGCGCTTTGTGGCGCATGGCATCGACGAGAGTCGGCTGACGTGCCTAGGCTCGTCGATGCGCCAGGAGCACATTGCGGCCTTTGCCGACATCGACATGTCGATGGACCCGTTCCCGCAGAATGGCGGTGTGAGCACCTGGGAGTCGCTGCAGGCCGGGGTGCCCGTGGTGGCCAAGCTGGGCAACAGCTCGGCCTCCCGCGCCGGCGGCGCGATCGTCAAGGCGATCGGGCTCGATGATTGGGTCGCTGAGGACGATGAGGGTTATGTCGCGATTGCCTTGAGATATGCCGGCCAGCCGGCTGAACTGGCCAAGCTGCGTGCCGAGCTCCCGGCGCGCGTCGCGAATTCGCCGGCCGGCAATGTCAAGACCTACACGCGCAAGGTCGAGGAGGGCTATCGTCAGTTCTGGCGCCGATATTGCTCCGCCGGCTAGCGCGGTCTCGGCCGGCATCAGGCGATCCGCAAATGCACCACTCTGCTGCGTAGATCTACGCGTCACCTCGGGAGACCGCCTTTGGCAAGCGACGTCGGTTCGCGTGCGTTCCAGAATGCGAGGCTGCAGAAGAAGCACCGCAAGCAGGCCGATGCGCTCATGCCGCAGGCTGTCTCCGCCTATCGCAGCGGTCGCCGCGCCGAGGCCCAGGCGATCTGCGGACAAATTCTCGCATTGCTTCCGGATCATTTCGATGCGCTGCATCTCCTCGGCGTCGCGGCGCTCGATGGCGGCCAGCTGGATCTGGCCGAACAGGCGCTGGCGAAGGCGGTGGAGGTCGATCCGCGTCACGCCGAGGCGCTTTCCAATCTCGGCCTCGTCCTGTTCAGCCGCAAGCGCTTCGAGGACGCGCGGAAGTGCCAGGAGCGGGCGGTCACGCTGAAGCCCAACCTCGTGGTCGCGCAGACCGGCCTCGGCAACACGCTGATGCGTCTCGGCCGTCCCGATGAAGCCGTCGCGGCGCACGACCGCGCGATTGCGCTGAAGCCGGACTACGCGGACGCCTATTGCAATCGCGGCATGGCGTTGCTCACGCTCAACCGCAATGCCGAGGCCAATCAGAGCTTCGACCGCGCGCTGTCGCTCAATCCGCGCCATATGGAGGCGATGTTCGGCAAGGGCCTCGCAAGCGTCAACCTGCGCCACTTTGCCGACGCGCTCACCGCCTTCGATGCCGCCCTGGCCATGAATCCCAATGCCGCGCAGGTGCTGGCGCAGCGCGGCCGGCTGCATCAGACCGCGGGACGTTTCGATCAAGCGCGGGCGGATTTCGCGGCCGCGCTGGCCCATGATCCGATGCTGGAAATGGCGCTGCTCGGCTCGGCGCAGCTCGGCCACTTCAGTAATATCGCGCAGTCGATCGATGCCTGCCGCAAGGTGCTGGAGCAGAACCCGTTGTCCGAGGATGCCTGGCTGTGGCTCGGCGTCTGCTGCGGCAAGCAGGGCGAGGTCGCTGCCGCCGTCGCGCATTTCGATCGCGCGCTCGAGATCCGGCCCGATTTCGCCGAGGCGATGACCGCCAAGATCTTCACTCTCGAATTCATGCCCGATGCCGATTTCGAACTGCATCAGGCCGTCAGGCGCGAGTGGTGGCAGCGGATCGGCAGCCGCATCCCGCGGCGGGCCTTGCCGCCGCGCGACCTCGATCCGGAGCGGCGTCTCACCATCGGCTATGTCTCGTCGGATTTCCGCAATCATTCCGCGGCGCTGACCTTCCTGCCGGTGCTGAAGCATGCCAACCGCCAGGATGTCCGGATCTGCTGCTACGCCTGCTCGCCGGTGCAGGACGCGGTGACGGCGCAGTTCCGCGCCAGCGCCGATGTCTGGGTGGATGCCTCGCAGATGTCCGACGACGAGCTCGCCGATCGGATCGAGACGGATGCGGTCGATATCCTCGTCGATCTCTCCGGCCATTCCGCGGGCAATCGGCTGCCGTTGTTTGCGCGCAAGCCCGCACCGGTTCAGGTCACCGCCTGGGGCAGCGGCACCGGCACCGGCCTGCCGACGATCGACTATTTCTTCGCCGATCCGGTCACGGTACCCATGGCTGCGCGGCCCTTGTTCGCGGAGCAGGTCCACGACCTGCCTGCCGTGATTACCACCGAGGCGCTGCCTTGTATCGCGCCGACGCCGCTGCCGATGCTGCAGAACGGGCATGTGACCTTCGGCGTATTCAATCGCCTGGACAAGATCTCCGATCCGGTGCTCCTGGTCTGGACCCGCCTGATGCGGCAGCTGCCGGACTCCCGGATCGTGATCAAGAGCGGCTCGCTGGACGATCCGTTGTTGCGCGATCGGTTGCTGGCGCGCTTCGCCGCTCATGGTGTCAGCCAGGATCGCATAACCTGTCTCGGCTGGTCGACGCGCGAGCAGCAGATCGCGCAATTCGCCCAGGTCGACATTTCGCTCGATCCGTTCCCGCAGAACGGCGGCGTCAGCACCTGGGAATCCTTGCAGGCCGGTGTGCCGGTGATCGCCTTGCTCGGGCGCAGCGCCGCCTCGCGGGCCGCCGCGGCGATCGTCACGGCGGTCGGGCTTGAGGACTGGATTGCGGAGGACGAAGACACTTACGTCGCGATGGCCATCAAGCATGCGAGCCGGCCCGATGCGCTGGCGAGGCTGCGCGCCGAGCTGCCGGGGATGGTTGCCAATTCGGCGGCCGGCCATGTCGAGACCTATGCGCGCAAGGTCGAGGAGGGCTATCGCCTGTTCTGGCGTCGGTTCTGCGCGGCCGCAGGATGAAGGTGGTCTGCCCGGCACGGTGCGGTGCCGGCGACGAGTTGGTTCGCGTATCCAGTTCTTGACGTCACGCCGGGAGGTCATCATTTGGCCAGCAATGTCGGGTCTCGCGCGTTTCAGAACGCGCGGCTGCAGAAGAAGCATCGCAAGCAGGTCGATGAGCTGCTGCCGCGGGCCGTCGCGGCTTATCGCGCCGGCCGTCCGGCCGAGGCGCAGGCGATCTGCGGACAGATCCTCGCGCTGCTGCCCGAGCATTTCGATGCGCTGCATCTGCTCGGCGTCGTGGCCCTCGACAGCGGCCAGCTCGATATTGCCGAGCAGGCTCTGACCAAGGCGGTCGAGGCTGAGCCGCGCCATGCCGAGGCGCTCTCCAATCTCGGCCTCGCGCTGTTCAACCGCAAGCGCTACGAGGAGGCGCGCAAATGCCAGGAGATGGCGGTCGCGCTGAAGCCAAATCTCGTGGTCGCGCTCACCGGCCTCGGCAACACGCTGATGCGCCTGGGACGGCCGGAGGAGGCCATCGTTGCGCATGATCGGGCGATCGCCCTGAAGCCGGACTATGCCGACGCCTATTGCAATCGCGGCATGGCGCTACTTCCGCTCAATCGCAATGCCGAGGCCAATCAGAATTTCGATCGCGCCCTGTCGCTCAATCCGCGCCACATGGAGGCGATGTTCGGCAAGGGGCTGGCCAGCATCATTCTGCGTCATTTCGACGATGCGCTGGCAGCCTTCGATGCCGCGCTGGCGATCAGGCCAGGCGCCGCGCAGGTGCTCGCGCAGCGCGGCCGGCTGCACCAGCAGGCCGGGCGGTTCGATCCGGCGATGGCCGATTTCCAGGCGGCGCTGTCGATCGATCCCCGCCAGGAGGTGGCGCTGCTCGGCTTTGCCCAGCTCAGTGTGATCAGGGACAATGTCGCGCCGGCGATGGACGCTTGCCGCAAGGTGTTGGAGCAAAATCCGGCCTCCGAAGTCGCCTGGACCTGGCTCGGCGAATGCTTTGCCAAGCAGGGCGACCTCACGACGGCCTTGCAGCATTTCGAGCGCGCGCTCGAGCTCAAGCCTGACTTTGGCGATGCGATCACTGCCAAGATTTTCCTGCTCGACTTCATGCCGGAGACCGATTTCGTCCAGCATCAGGCCGTGAGGCGGGAATGGTGGAGCCGGATCGGTGCCCAGATCGAGCGCCGGCCGCCGCCGCTGCTTGACCGCGATCCCGAACGGCGGCTGACCATCGGCTATGTCTCGGCGGATTTCAGGACGCATTCGGCCGCCTTGGTGTTCCTGCCGGTGTTGCGCCATCACGATCATCAGGCGTTCAGGATCGCCTGCTATTCCTGCTCGCCGCTGCAGGACGTGATGACGGCGCAATGCCGCGCAGCCGCCGATCTGTGGGTCGATGCCTGGCAGATGTCCGACGAGGAGCTGGCCGACCGCATCGAAGCAGACGGCGTCGACATCCTCGTCGACCTCTCGGGCCATTCCGCCGGCAACCGCCTGCCGGTGTTCGCGCGCAAGCCGGCGCCGGTCCAGGTCACGGCCTGGGGCAGCGGCACCGGCACCGGCCTGCCGACCATGGACTATTTCTTCGCCGATCCGGTGACAGTGCCCGAGGCGGCGCGCCCGCTGTTCGCCGAGCAGGTCTACGATCTGCCGGCCGTGATCACCACCGATCCGCTGCTGGGATGGCAGCCGACATCGCTGCCGATGCTGCGCAACGGCCATGTCACGTTCGGTGTCTTCAACCGCATCGACAAGATCTCGGAGCCTGCGCTCGCGCTCTGGTCGCGGCTGATGGCCGCGTTGCCGGACGCGCGCATCGTCATCAAGAACGGAGCGCTGCAGGACCCCTTGCTGCGCGATGGCTTGGTCGCCCGCTTCGTGGCGCATGGCATCGCGCAGGATCGGATCACCTGCCTCGGCCTGTCGACGCGCGACCAGCACATCGCGCAGTTCGCCGCGATCGACATGTCGCTCGACCCGTTTCCGCAGAATGGTGGCGTCAGCACCTGGGAATCGCTGCAGGCCGGCGTGCCCGTGGTCGCCAAGCTCGGGCGCAGCGCGGCGGGGCGGGCGGCTGCCGGCATCATCACGGCGGTCGGGTTGCATGATTGGGTGGCCGCGGACGATGACGGCTACATCGCGATCGCATTGGCGCATGCGGGCCGGCCGGATGAATTGGCGCAGCTGCGCGCGGAGCTCCCGTCCATGGTCGCGAGCTCCGCTGCCGGCAATGTCGAGACCTACACCCGCCGCGTCGAGGAGGGCTATCGCCTGTTCTGGCGCCGCTACTGCGCCTCCGGCTGAACAGGCGAGCATCGTCACAGCCGCGCGGCTCCGACGATGCGTCCGTCCGTGGCTTCGAGAATCACGGCCGCATCCTCGCCCTCCGGCATCGGCGCGACGAGACGCAGCGCGGCGCCGGTCCACTCGCCGAGGGCGCGGACCGAACGGACCACGTTCAGCTCCTCAAGCGTGCGGCCGCCATTCTCGCCGCGCCGGATCGCCGTCTCATGCCGGTGATCGAAGCCGACAAGCAAGACGCGCCCGCGTCCTTCTCCGCCGCCGACCTCCACCGTGAGCGTTTCGCCGCTGCGCACGAGCTTGACGGTGGCCGCGGTGGACGCTTGGCCGCGTGCGCGGTCGATCGCCGGTCCGATCTCGGTCCGGTTGGAGCCGACATGGCTGGTGAGGCCGTCGACGACGATCTCCGGCGTGTAGGAGCCGTCGCCGAAACGGCTGCCATAGCGGGCCTGGCGATCGGTGGCGGCCGACAGCGAGAATGGATCCTTCCAGCCGAGCCGATCCCAATAGGTGACGTGAAAGGCGAGCGGCAACACGTCGCGTCGCTGCCTCACCATCTCGTTAAGATAGGCATTCGCCGGCGGGCAGGAGGAGCAGCCTTGCGAGGTGAAGAGTTCGATCACAACGGGCCGGTCCACGGCTGCGGCCGAGGGCGCCCAAGGGGCAAAAGCCGCCAGCAGCACGGCGAAGCGAGCGATGTGGCGGAACGAGACGAGGCTACGGACCATGGGCGTTCTCCAGCGATAGGGTCTCAGCTCCTTCGCTCGCCGCGCCATCGTGTTACCTCCTCACGCGAGCTACACGCAGGCGTGACAACGGCTCATGCCTTGTCGCGGCTGCCTTCATTGCTGCGTGAGGAGCGGCTTGCCCAACGCGAAGTCCACCTCGCAGCTTGTTCAAAACACACCGTTTTTTCCCGGTGTCGAATGTAACTTTCTGAATCAAATCGTGTCCTGAAAGAGGTTTCCGCATTCGCCTCGCTTGAGGCGGCATGCTATCAGAAATGCGCCCGGCTGATTTGCAGTTCGTTAACTGTTATGGCCAGTCCGTGGCATCGCAATTCCGGAATACCGATGGGGTCGTCGACATGAGTTCCAAGGGGGCAGGCCACAAGGCCGATCTGAGGCAGGCGCTGCGGGTCGGCGTCATCGGAGCCGGCGTGATGGGCAGCAATCATGCCCGCGTGCTTGCCGGGCTGCCCGATGTGCATCTCGTCGGCGTGGTCGATCCGCTTCCTGCCCATCGCAGCCGTGTCACCGAGCTCGCGAACTGCCCCACATTCGAGACCCTCGACCAGCTGGTCGCGGAGGGCGTCGACGCCGTCACCGTGGCAGCTCCGACCCATCTGCACCACGAACTCGCGCTCGATTGCATTGCGCATAAAGTGCACTTGATGGTTGAGAAGCCGATCGCCTCCACCGTGGAGGAGGGCAAGGAGATCGTCACGGCCGCCCATCGCGCCGGCGTCACCTTGATGATCGGCCATGTCGAGCGCTTCAATCCGGCGGTCGCCGCGATCAAGAAGGCGATCGCCGGCGAAGACCTCCTGTCGATCGCGATCACCCGCGTCGGCCCGTTCCCGCCGCGCATGTCGAATGTCGGCGTCGTCATCGATCTCGCCGTGCACGACATCGACCTGATCCGCTGGTTCACCGAATCCGACATTGTCGAGGTGCAGCCGCAGCTGTCGAGCGCGGTGGCCGAGCGCGAGGACATCGCGCTCCTGCAGTTCCGCACCGCCTCCGGCGTGCTCGCCCACATCAACACCAACTGGCTGACGCCGTTCAAGGCGCGCAATGTCACGGTGGCGACGCGCGGCAAATACATCATGGGCGATCTCCTGACCCGCCAGGTCACCGAGTGCTTTGGCTTCAAGCCGGACGGCAGCTACTCGATGCGGCATCTGCCGGTCGGGCATGACGAGCCGCTGCGCGCCGAGCTGATCGCGTTCCTGCACGCGGTGCGCTCGGGCACCTCTCCGGCCGTCACCGGCGACGAGGGCGTCGCGAGCCTCGCCATCGCCACGCAGTGCCTGGAGACGTCCAGCCATCGGCCGGCCGAAGCCGCCGCCACCAAGCGTCGCGCCGCCGGCTGATCGACCCGGCTGCCGCTTCACCCATTTTTTCGTTTGCGAAACTTTGTCAGACCCCATGAACCAGCACCTGCGTCATCAGCCCATTCCGTTCATCGACACCGCCGCGCAGCGTCAGCGACTCGGCAAATCCCTTGATGAGGCCGTCGCCCGCGTCCTGGCGCATTGCCAGTTTCTGGGTGGCCCCGAGATCACCCAGCTCGAAGCCGAGCTGGCGGCCTATTGTGGCGCCAAATATGCCGTGAGCTGCTCCAGCGGCACCGACGCGCTGCTGATGGTGCTGATGGCCCAGGGCATCGGCCCCGGCGACGCGGTGCTGTGCCCGTCCTTCACCTTCTGCGCGACCGGCGAAGCGGTCGCGCTGACCGGCGCCACGCCTGTCTTCGTCGACGTGCTGGAAGAGACCTTCAACATCGATCCGGCCTCGCTGCGGCGTGGCATCGTCACCGCGAAGCGGCTCGGGCTGAAGCCCAAGGCGGTGATCCCGGTCGATCTGTTCGGCCAGAGCGCTGATCATGATGCGGTGGCGGCGATCGCTGGTGACGAGGGCCTGTTCGTGCTCGACGACGCCGCGCAGGGTTTTGGCGCCAGCTACAAGGGCCGCCGCATCGGCACCTTCGGGCTCGCCACGGCCACCAGCTTCTATCCCGCCAAGCCGCTCGGCTGCTTCGGCGACGGCGGCGCCATCCTCACCGACGATGCCGGCCTGCTGGAGCGCCTGCGCAGCGTCCGCGCCCATGGCGGCGGCAGCGACAAATACGACAATGTCCGTCTCGGCCTCACCGCGCGGCTCGACACCATCCAGGCCGCGGTCCTGATCGAGAAGCTCAAGATTTTCGACGACGAGATCGTCGCCCGCAACAGGGTCGCGGAGCGCTACACGGCCGCGCTGGCGGACGTCGTGAAGGTGCCGCTCCTCACCGAGGGCTGCACCTCGGTGTGGGCGCAATACACCATCCGCCTGCCCAAGGGCGTCGACCGCGACACCTTCGCCGGTGCGCTCAAGGCGCAGGGCATTCCGACCGCGATCTATTATCCGAAGTCGATGCATCAGCAGACCGCCTACCGGATCTTCCCGAGCGCCGATGGCGGCCTGCCGGTCAGCGAGCAGCTCTCCAGCGACGTCATCAGCCTGCCGATGCACGCCTATCTCGACGAGCCGACCCAGGCCCGCATCATCGACGTCGTCCGCGGCGCGCTGGCGGCTTGAGACGTTACGCATCGTCGCCGGGCCCTGCTTGTCGCGCCGCCGGCAGCGGCGTGTGCTGGTGATCTTCCCGGCCGGCAGCCCAAAATTCCAATGTCGTCCCTGCGAACGCAGGGACCCATATCGCGTGATGTCGGGAAAGGGCAGGCGGCCGTTCCGCGCATCACCGAACTCCGGGAGTATGAGCCCCGGATCGACGCGTTGCGCCGGCAGAGTTGCCCCGGGTGACAGCGTCGTCTGGGAGCCGCTCTCGTGTGCCTCGTCGGCAAGGACGATCGGCATCAACTGAGCCCCCATTTCAACATGCGAAGTTGCGTCTTGATTTACGGCCGCATCGTAATCATGCAGCCGTGGGTTCACGCGCAAGTTGCGTGGCAACAAAAAGAAACAAGCGTACACAATAGCTTGCTTCGGAACCCAATTCCCTAACGCAACCAATGGTCGTTATTTACAAAAATTGCTCCATTCACAATAGTCCCGGACCGGCAGAAGCCAGACGCTAGGCGCACGAATGAATATTGTCCTCGATTATGAAAATTCCGCTCTTGCGGCTCCGCAGAGCTTCAGGGACGCGATGCAGACCGCGGCCAATATTTTGGACGCAGAAATCCTCGACAACATCACAGTTACAATTCTTGTCGGGTACGGCGATTGGAACAACGGTGCGTTCACAACCAAAAAGGGACAAGCGCTCGGCGGATCTTTGAACGACCTTTTCGTTAATTATTCGGATCTGAGGTCCGCGCTCGCAGCCCACGAGACCTCGGTGCTCGACCAGTCGGTCGTGAACTCATTGCCGAACACATCGACCATCGATAATCATTATGCGTTTGGCGTAAGCCCCGCGGTTGCGAAAGCTTTGGCTCTGATGTCGCCAACGGCCTCCGTGATAGACGGAGCCGTTGGCTTTGACCCCTCGATTCCGACCAATCTGCTGGTCGGCGCCGCTCTGCACGAGTTGACCCATGCGATGGGACGGGAGCCCAGTTCCGGCGTCTCTGGTTCCGGCGCCGCAATTGCCGCCGGCACTTTTGATTTTGTACGTTACACGAGTGCGGGCAACCACCTGTATTCGACAGACGGCACGGCGGTCCCGGCCTATTTCTCGATCGATGGCGGGAACACGAAGCTGGCCGATTTCGGTCAGACCTCGGATTCAAGCGATTTTCTGAATAGTGGCGTTCAGGGACCGAACGATCCCTTCAACGAGTTCGGCAATTCGAAAACAATCCAGTCGCTCACTGCGGTGGATAGGGAAGTGCTCGATGCGATCGGCTTCAACACGACGCCTGCGATCCTTCAGACCGATGGATCAACGAGCCTTGCTCAAGGTGGGAACCACTACCTGCTGATTAGCGGCAGCACCGGGGCCGAGTCCGGGCTCATGTACGGTGGCGCGCTAGTCACCGCGGGCCAGTTCGGCAGCATCAGTCCGATCGGTGCGGTTCAGACCGCGAACGGCTACGACATCGCCTGGAAGATTCCTGGCACCAACGAGTTCACGTTCTGGTCGACGGATATTAACGGCAACTACACCTCGAACCTTTCGGGCTTGGTGTCGGGCAACAGTTTCGCAGTCGAGCAGTTTGAGACCGTCTTCGGTCAGGACCTGAACGGCGATGGCACAGTCGGCGTTACGTCATCGCTGATCCAGACCGCCGGGTCGACCAGCCTGCTGGCGATCGCGGACAATTACTATATCTACACCCATGGCTCGGGGCCTGAACTGAACTACGGCGGTGCTCCGGTGGTTGCCGGCGAGTTCGGCAATATCAATCCCATTGGGGCGATCGCGACCTCCAACGGCTATGAGATCGTCTGGCAGATTCCCGGCACCACAGAGTTCACATTCTGGACAATCGACACGAACGGCAACTACGTCGGAAACATCACTGGCTTGGTGCAGGGGACCGCCTTTCTGGTCGAGTCGGCGGAAGCTGCCTTCGGCCGAGACCTGAATGGCGACGGCAGCATTGGTGTCACGTCATCGGTGATTCAGACCGACGTAACGACCAGCCTGCTGGCGATCGCCGACAACTATTACATGTACATCAACGGATCGGGGCCCGAGTTGAAATATTCCGGCGCTCCCGTGGTTGTCGGCGAGTTCGGCAGTATTGCGCCCGTTGGAGCGATTCAGACCACGACCGGGTACGACATCGCCTGGAAGATCCCAGGCACCAACGAGTTCACGTTCTGGTCGACGGATAGTAACGGCAACTATACCGGCAATTTGACGGACCTCGTGTCCGGGACGAGCGCCGTCGCCGAACAATTCGAGACGATCTTCCACCAGGACCTCAACGGCGACGGCGTGATTGGCGTGCCGAGCAGTTCTAGCGTCGCAAGCTCGGCTACCTTCATGCCTGTTGCAGGGTCATCAGCGGACGTGACGATCGAAGGAACGAACCCTCCGGTTACGCCGTCTGCGTTGAGCGCTGCTATCGTCGGAAACGGCACCGCGGGGGCCGATCAGATCGAGCTTCGCGGCCTCGACTTTAGTAAGGCTCACTCCACCTTCGACAATTCCTCCGGTACGCTTTCCGTGACCGACGGCTTGACCACGGCGTCTCTCCATGTCCTCGGCCAGTATTCGCAGGACAGCTTCTATTTCGCGAGTGACGGCAACGGCGGAACGTTGATCTCTGTCGCGCCATCTCCTGGGCAGACCGGAGCTGCCAGCCAGGTCGCCAACTCGACCGCGCACGACACGTTCGTTTTCGCACCGAATTTCGGCCAGGTCATCCTCGCGAACTTTGCGCCCGCGACGGATACTCTTCAATTCAGCAAAACCGTATTTTCGGACGTCACCGCACTGCTGGCAGCAACACATGATGATGCACTCGGCAACGCCGTGATAACAGACGCCGCGCACGATACGATCACGCTGCAGCATGTCACGACCGCGCAATTGTTCGCGCATCAGAGCGACTTCTATTTTGCATAGAAGATCGCTGGCTCGCTCCGAATTGGCGGGTCCCGGTTCTCCGGTCTCTCGGACGCGGTCGAGCGCGGCCACGGACGGTCGTCGTCGGCCGCGAGCGCGACCAGGGATTGCCTTCGCCTTGGCCCTGCGGGTTGAGGAAGCCCGTCAGCAGCCTTTCCCTGCTCGGTTTGAGGGCTCGCATTGGGAACGAGCGGCGACGCAAACATCAGTCGGTAGAGCTCGATATTGCGTTCCCCGAAGCTGACATAGGCGCGGACCATGCTCCGAATGGGGGGCCTCGTCAGCTGAAGCCGCCAGCGGGAGCCGCGGGCTCGTTGCCACACTCTCGCCGCAAGCGGGAACAGCCCACGTTCTCTGCTTCAAACCAGCGCCCCGATGCTCTAGAAGCCCCCCATGCTCGGACGGATCTTCACGGTTGGTGGCTATACGCTGCTGTCGCGGCTCACCGGCTTTGCCCGCGACATCATGCTGGCGGCGATTCTTGGCGCCGGGCCGGTGGCGGACGCGTTTTTCATTGCGTTCCGGCTGCCGAACCATTTTAGGGCAATCTTTGCCGAGGGTGCGTTCAACGCCGCCTTCGTGCCGGCCTATGCGCATGTCCATGGCGAGAAGGGGCCGGCCTCGGCGGGGCTGTTTGCCGACCGCATCTTCACCCTGTTGCTGGCGTCGCAGGTGGTGCTGCTGATCCTGGCCTGGGCCTTCATGCCGCAGGCGATGACGATCCTGGCGCCCGGCTTCACCGACGATCCGGCGCAGCGCGAGCTCGCCATCACGCTCACTCGCATCACTTTCCCCTATCTGCTCTTGATCACGCTGGTGACGCTCTATGGCGGCATGCTCAACGTGATGCAGCGCTTCGCCAGCGCCGCGGCGGCGTCGATCTTCCTCAACCTCGCGATGATGGCGACCCTGGCGCTGGCGGCGTTCTTCCCCGGCGTCGGCCATGCCGCGGCCTGGGGCGTGCTGATCTCGGGCTTCCTGCAGTATTTTCTGCTGGCCGGCGATCTCGCCCGACATGGCGGCCTGCCGCGCTTTGCGTCGCTCAAGCTCGACGACGACATCCGCGCTTTCTTCCGCGCGCTGGGACCGGCCACGTTGGGCTCGATGGGCACGCAGGTCGCGATGTTCGCCGACACCATCATCGCGACGTTCCTCCCCGCCGGCGCGATCTCGGCGCTGTATTATGCCGACCGTCTCAACCAACTGCCGATCGGCGTGATCGGCATTGCCATCGGCACGGTGCTGCTGCCGGAAATGTCGCGGCGGCTGACGGCCAATGACCACGAAGGCGCCATGGAGCAGCAGCGCCGCGCCTTCGAGTTCACGCTGTTGTTCTCGGTGCCGTTCGTCGCCGCCTTCCTCGCCGTGCCCGATGTCATCACCCGCGCGATGTTCGCGCGTGGCGCCTTCACCAAGGGCGATGCCGCGGCGGCCGGGGCGACGCTCGCCGCCTATGCCGTCGGCCTCATTCCCTTCGTGATGATCCGCAGCGCCGTCTCGACCTTTTATGCCCGCAAGGACACCGCGACGCCAGTCAAGGCGTCGCTGACCGGGCTCACCGTCAACGTGCTGCTCAAGGTGCTGCTGATGGGGACCTTGGCCCAGGTCGGGCTGGCCCTGGCGACGGCGGTCGGCGCCTGGATCAATCTGCTGTTGGTGCTCGGATTCGCGGTGCACAAGGGCTATCTGCGGTTCGACCGGCGGCTCATCTCGTCGCTGCTGAAATTCGCCGCGACCGGCCTCGTGCTCGCCGCGGCCCTGTGGTCGACGGCCTTCTTCGCGGCGCCTCATCTCACATTTCTGGGCCGCCTGCAGGATGAGGCCGTGCTCGGCCTGCTGATCGCGGCCGGCGCCGTCATCTATGCCGGAGCGATCCTCGCATTGTTCGGTCCGCGCTGGCTCAAGGCGCTGGTGCGGCGCTGATCAGACGGCGTCGTGCGGCGCCGATGGTAGCCGCCGCGCGAACTCATCAGAAACGACGCGCGTCGTTGTTGCCGGCTTGCGCGTGCGCAGCGCGCCGAATATGGTCCCCGCTGGGGAGATCGGTGTGAGACGACGGCGACACAATGTAGCGTGGGCGAGGAGGGCGGTCAGCATCATGGCCGCCTATCTGATCGCGCTGCAGATGGTGCTCGCCGGCGCGATGTCGGCGCAAATGGCCGCGGCGGCCTCCGGCGATCTCGGCGTCATCTGTACTGATGCGCAAGGCGGCACGACGCATGATACAAGCGCGCCGGCCTCAGCCGTTCTCCACAAGGACTTCTGCGCCGTCTGTGCCTTTGCTGCCCATGCGGCGCCGGTGCCGACGGCGGCCGCGGAAACGCTGGCCCGCAGCGCCGCCGAATTGCGGCTCGCCACCTTCGTGGCCTGGGCCGCGCGCGACTCCCGCCTCCGTGAACCGCGACTGTCGCAAGGACCTCCCGCGAACGCCTGATTGAATTTTCCATCAGGTTTCGTTCGTCCAGAGGTTCATCATGTCCCGTTCCGTAACCGCGCTGTGCGCGGCGACGTGCCTCGTCACGTTGTCTTCTCCATGTTTCGCCCAGGCCCAGCAGGCCCCGACGCTTCCGACCGTCACCGTCGATCCGGCCAAGCGCACCGCGGCGCGCCCCGCCAGACCCGCCACCGATCGATCCGCGCCCGGCACACGCGTGCCGCGGGTGGGGGCCGCGCCGCAGACCGCGGCTGCTGCTGCTGCTGCTGCTGCTGGCCCCACCGGTCCGGCGCCGAGCCTGACCGCGCCGAACACGCAAACCGCGACGCAGCGCATCCAGCAGACGCCGGGGGCGGTGGCCGTCGTGGCCGACAGCGCCTTCAGGAATGCGCCCGCGCAGACCATCAAGGACGTGCTCGACTACGTGCCCGGCGTGTTCGCGCAGCCGAAATGGGGCGACGACACCAGGCTGTCGATTCGCGGCTCCGGCCTGTCGCGCAACTTCCATCTGCGCGGCACCCAACTCTATCTCGACGGCATTCCGATCAACACCGCCGACGGCTATGGCGACTTCCAGGAGATCGATCCGACCGCCTACCGCTATGTCGAGGTCTACAAGGGCGCCAATGCGCTGCGCTACGGCGCCAATTCGCTCGGCGGCGCGGTCAACTTCGTAACGCCCACGGGGCGCGACGCATCCGCGTTCGACAGCCGGCTCGACGGCGGCGCCTTCGGCTATCTGCGCGGGCAGGCCTCGACCGGCGGCGTCAGCGGCCCGCTCGACTACTTCGTCACCGGCTCGGCCTCGCGCACGGATGGCTATCGCGACCATAGCTGGGGCACGGCCGAGCGCGGCAGCGCCAATGTCGGCTACCAGGTCTCGCCGGATTTCGAGACCCGTTTCTACCTCAATGCCAATTCGGTGCGGCAGCGCATCCCGGGCGAGGTGACCAAGACCAGCGCGCTCAACTCGCCGCAGACCGCCGCGGCCAACAATGTGCTCAACGACTGGCAGCGCAACATCGACACGGTCCGGGTCGCCAACAAATCCACCCTCCGGCTCGACAACACCGATATCGAGTTCGGCGTGTTCGCGGTCGACCGGCACTTGATGCATCCGATCTTCCAATGGCTCGACTACCGCTATCACGACTATGGCGGCTTCGTGCGCGCCGTCGACGACCGCGAGATCGGCGGCCATCGCAACCGCTTCACGGTCGGGCTCAACATCCAGAACGGTACGACCGATGCGAATCAGTACGTCAACATCGGCGCCAACAAGGGCTCGCAGACGCTCGCGGCCGTGCAGCGTCCCGAGAACTACACGCTCTATGCAGAGAATGCATGGTACGTCACGCCTGCCGTGTCCCTGATCACGGGGGCGCAATATCTGCATGCCGTGCGCGAGCAGCAGGTCGATTTCACCACCAATCCGGCGACGAAGTCCGGCACCAGCACCTTCGACCTGTTCAGCCCGAAGGTCGGCGTGCTGTGGGATGTCGATCCAGGCTGGCAGGTGTTCGCCAACGTCTCGCGCAGCGGCGAGGCGCCGAGCTTTGGTGAGGGCAACGGCACCGCCGTTCCATTCTACAACATCAAGGCGCAGACCGCGACGACCTACGAGATCGGCACGCGCGGCCGGCGTCCCGACGTCACCTGGGACCTCGCGCTCTATCACGCCGATATCAAGAACGAGCTGCAGTGCTTCTTCTCGACCTTCGGCACCTGCAACGTCACCAATGCCGACAAGACCATGCACCAGGGCGTCGAGGCCGGCCTCGGCGTCAGCCTGCTGAAGGGGCTTGCAGTCAAGAGCGACACGCCCGACCGGGTCTGGCTGAATGTCGCCTACACCTACAGCGATTTCCGCTACAGCAACGATGCGACCTGGGGCAATAACCGCCTGCCGGGCGCGCCGCCGCACTTCCTGCGCGCCGAGCTGCTCTACAAGCATCCGGCCGGCTTCGCCGTCGGCCCGAATGTCGAATGGGTGCCGGAGTCCTATTTTGTCGACAGCGCCAACACGCTGAAGACGGAGCCCTATCTGTTGTGGGGCCTGAAGGCGACCTATGACGATGGCAAGCATTTTTCGGCCTATATCGAGGGCCGCAACCTCGCCAACAAGGCCTACATCGCCACCACGAGCATCATCGATCGCGCGACGGCGACGTCCACTCTGTTCAATCCCGGCAACGGCCGCGGCGTCTATGCCGGCATCCGCTACAAACTGTGAGGGGCGCGCGATGCGCAATGACGAATCTCATCTGACAACTGAAAGGACATCCGTCGTGAAAGCGATGCTGGTTGGTCTCATGGCCTTGTCGGCTGCCGTGTGCGGAGCCGCGGCGCAGGCCCATGTCGTGATCGACAAATCGGAGGCGCGGATCGGCAAGTCGTTCAAGGCGGTTCTGGCCGTCCCTCATGGTTGTGACGGGTCCGCGTCGGTGCGTCTGACCGTGCAGGTGCCGGAGGGCATGATTGCGGTGAAGCCGATGCCGAAGCCGGGCTGGTCCATCGACATCAAGAAGGGCGCGTATGCGCGCGCCTACAATTTCATGCATGGCGCGCAGCTCAGCGAAGGCGTCAAGGAGATCAGCTGGAGCGGCCGCCTCGATGATGGATTCTATGACGAGTTCACCTTCACCGGCTATATCGCCGATGCGTTCAAGCCCGGCGATATCATGGCCTTTCCCGTGGTGCAGGAGTGCCAGACAGGCGTGGCGAAATGGGTCGAGACGGCTGCCGCCGGACAGGACCCGCATACGCTCAAATATCCGGCGCCGTTGCTGCGTCTGACCGCGGCCGATGCGCCGCGCGGCGTGTCAAAGGGTGACATCACCGTGTCCTCCGGCTGGAGCCGTGCCACGCCGGCGGGCGCCAAGGTCGGCGCCGGCTATTTCGCCATGACCAATGCCGGGCGTGAGCCGGACCGCCTGGTCGCGGCCAGCAGCGATGTGGCCGAGACGGTCGAGATTCACGAGATGTCGACGCGCGACGGCGTCATGGTGATGCGACCGCTCGATCAAGGGCTGACGATTCCCGCGGGACAGACTGTCGCGTTGACGTCGGGCGGCATGCATCTGATGCTCACCGGCCTCAAGACGCCGCTCGTCGAGGGCAACACGGTGGCCGTGACGCTGCAATTCGAGCGGGCCGGCAAGATGGCCGTGCTGCTCGACGTGCTCGCGGTCGGCGCGCAGGGACCGGCTGGTCAGCAGGGCATGGCCGGCAAGGCGGAACATGCGCAGCATTGAGTGCTGATGGCGGGGCTCCGGGCCATGTCGAATCGGCCCGGAGCTCCGGCCGCAGCGCAACATGGCGCTGGCCGAGAGTTGACCGCTGCGGCGGCGAATGACGTTTGCGCGGGCTGGCAATCCGCTGCAATATGGCGTCAACATCGCCAATACGAAGCGGGAAGCGAAACCAGATGGCAGCTCCAATCAAGTTCGGTGTCGGACAAAGCGTTCTCCGCAAGGAGGATGATGCGCTCATCCGCGGCAAGGGCCGCTACACCGACGATCTCGCGCCGTCTGCCGCGTTGCATGCGCTGGTGCTGCGCTCGCCGCATGCGCATGCCAAGTTCACCATCGATGTCGCCGCGGCGCGGCTGCTGCCCGGCGTGGCGTTGATCCTGACCGCCGAGGACACCGCCGAACTCGGCGGATTGCCGTGTCTGTTCAACCTCGAAACCGATCCGTTCACCGCGCCGCCTTATCCCATTTTGGCCAAGGACGAGGTGCGTCACGTCGGCGATGCCGTCGCCTTCGTCGTCGCCGATTCGCTCGACCACGCGCGCGACGCCATCGAGGCGATCAAGGTCGAGTGGACGACCTTGCCGGCCGTCACCGGCGTCGTCAACGCGATCAAGCCGGATGCGCCGCAGGTGTGGGCCGAGCACAAGGGCAATGTGCTGTTCGACGTCTCGATCGGTGACAAGGCGGCGGTGGACGCGGCCTTCGCCAAGGCGCACGCCGTCGCCGAGATTCGTATCGTCAATCCGCGCGTCGTGGCGAGCTTCATGGAGACGCGCGCTGCGGTCTGCGAGTACGATGCCAAGCGCGACCATCTGACCCTGACGGCCGGCAGCCAGGGCAGTCACCGGCTGCGCGACATTCTCTGCCAGAACGTCCTGAAAATGCCGACCGAGAAGATGCGCGTCATCTGTCCGGATGTCGGCGGCGGCTTCGGCACGAAACTGTTCCCCTATCGGGAATACGCGCTGCTCGCGGTGGCCGCGCGGCAGCTGCGCAAATCGGTGCGCTGGGCCGCCGATCGCTCCGAGCATTTCATGGGCGATGCGCAGGGCCGCGACAATGTCACCACCGCCAGGATGGCGCTCGCCGAGGACGGCAAGTTCCTGGCGATGGACGTCGATCTGATGGGCGACATGGGCGCCTATCTTTCGACCTTCGCGCCCTACATCCCGCATGGCGGCGCCGGCATGCTGCCGGGCCTGTACGACATCCAGGCCTTCCACTGCCGCGTGCGTACGATCTTCACGCATACCGTGCCGGTCGATGCGTATCGCGGCGCCGGTCGCCCCGAGGCGGCCTATGTGATCGAGCGGCTGGTTGACGCCTGCGCGCGCAAACTCGACATGACGGTCGATGCCGTCAGGCGCAAGAACTTCATTCCGCCGCGCGCGCTGCCCTACAAGACCGCGACCGGCAAGGTCTATGACTCCGGCGATTTCGGCGCGCATCTCAAGCGCGCGATGGAGATCGCCGAGTGGAAGGAATTTCCCAAGCGCGCCAAAGCGGCCAAGAAGCACGGGCTGATCCGCGGCATCGGTCTTGCGAGCTATGTCGAGGTCTGTGGCACCATGGGCGAGGAGACCGCCAATGTGCGGCTCGACCCGAATGGCGACGTGACCATCCTGATCGGCACGCAGTCGAGCGGGCAGGGCCATCAGACCGCCTATGCCCAGATCGTCGCCGAGCAGTTCGGCCTGCCGCCGGAGCGCATTCACATCCATCAGGGCGACACCGAGGAGATCGCGACCGGCCTCGGCACCGGCGGCTCGGCCTCGATTCCATCGGGCGGCGTCAGCGTGCAGCGCGCCACCCATGAGCTAGGAGACAAGCTAAAGCAGATCGCCGCCGAGGCGCTCGAGGCCGGGCTCGGCGATCTCGAGATCGCCGACGGCGTGATCCGCGTCGCCGGCACCGACCGCGCGATCTCGTTCGCCGATCTGGCCAAGCGCGCTGGCGCTGATCCCGCCAAGCTCAATGGCAGCGCCACTTTCGCAAGCGCCGACGGCACCTATCCGAACGGCACCCATGTGGCAGAAGTCGAGATCGATCCCGCCACCGGCATCATCAGAATCGTCAACTACGTCATCGTCGACGATTTCGGCGTCACGCTGAATCCGCTTCTCCTGGCCGGCCAGGTGCATGGCGGCGCGGTGCAGGGGATCGGCCAAGCGCTGATGGAGCAGGTGGTCTACAGCAACTCCGACGCCCAGCTGGTCACCGGCAGCTTCATGGACTATGCGCTGCCGCGCGCCGCGGATGCGCCGTCCTTTACCTTCGAGACCCATAACGTGCCCTGCAAGACCAACCCGATGGGCGTCAAGGGCGCGGGCGAAGCGGGCGCCATCGGCTCATGCCCGGCCGTGGTCAATGCCATCGTCGAAGGGCTCTGGCGCGAGTACAAGATCGATCACATCGACATGCCTGCGACGCCGGAGCGGGTCTGGATCGCGATCCGGGAGCAGCATCGCCGTCACAGTCTCTGAGTACCCTTCCTCCGTAGCCTCTCCGATATCCGCCTCAATTCCGGAATAACCCGCGGGTTGAGGGGTTGACCGAACCGAACGATCCGTTCAGGTGGGCTGGATGGATTGTGACAACAAAGGAGCGAATTGATGAAGCGGACTGTCGTGGCAGCAGCAGCGTTGCTGCTCGGGGCCGGCGCCGTGATGGCACAGCAGGATCTGGTCAAGCAGAGCCAGGACACCATGAAGGCGAACGCCAAGAATCTCGGCGGGGTCCTGATCGCCATGGTGAAGGGCGAGAAGCCCTATGACCAGGCCGCCGTCAATGCCGCTCTGGCGCAGCTCGACGAGACCGCCAAGAAGCTGCCGACGATGTATCCGGCCAGCCTGAAGGCCGCGAAGTTCGAGGGCGATTACGGCCCGTCGCCGAAGATCTGGGAAGACCAGGCCGGCTTCAAGGCCAAGATCGACAGCTTCGCCAAGGTCGTGACCGAGGCCAAGGCCAAGATCAAGGATCTCGACAGCCTCAAGGCGACCGCGCCGGCGATCGGCAAGGAATGCGGCGGCTGCCACGAGACCTTCCGGGTCAAGAACAGCTGATCCGACATGACATCGACCGGGGCGAACGCAATAGCGCGTTCGCCCCGTTTGTTTGGGTGTCTCGGGCATCCTATGCTCATGGCTGCCGCATGATCCGGACGTGAAAGCCGGTCTTCCGAACAGATCGTGATCCAAGGTCCGGGACGATGCACGATTGCGCTGACGACGTCCTTTGGTCGTGACGGAGCCCCCATGCGACGACGCCTCCTGCTTGCCCTCTGTGTGCTCGGTGCCGCAGGACTTGCGACGTTCTGGTGGTTGACCCGGCCGACGACCGTCACGCTCGCGGCGGCGACGCGTGCGCCGGATCTCGCCAACGGGCAGGAGATCTTCAACATCGGCGGCTGCGCGTCCTGCCACGCGGTGCCGAACCAGCAGGATCGTCTGAAGCTGGGGGGCGGGCTGCCGCTGGCATCGCCGTTCGGCACATTCTATGCGCCCAACATCTCGCCGGACCCCAAACACGGGATCGGGCGCTGGAGCGAAGCCGATTTCGTCAATGCGGTGCTGAAGGGCGTCTCGCCCGGCGGCAGCCACTATTATCCGGCGTTTCCCTATACCTCCTATGCCGGCGCCAAGGTCGACGATGTCCGCGATCTCTTCGCCTACATGAAGACGCTGCCGCCGGTCGCTGGCCCGTCGCGCCCGCACGATCTGCCGTTCCCGTTCAACATCCGCCGCACCGTCGGCGTCTGGAAGCTGTTGTTCTTTGCCGACAAGCCGTTTGTGGCGGACAGTGCGCGCTCGGCGGAATGGAATCGCGGCGCCTATCTGGTGAATACGTTCGGCCATTGCGCCGAATGCCACAGTCAGCGCAATCCGCTCGGCGGCATCGTCACCGCGCAGCGCTTGGCCGGCGGCCCCGACCCGGAGGGGCAGGGCTTCGTGCCGAACATCACCCAGAAGGGCCTGTCCGACTGGAGCGAAAGCGACATCAGCTATTTCCTGGAGACCGGCCAGCTGCCTGACGGCGACAGCGCCGGCGGATCGATGGCGCGCGTCATCCGCAACACGTCCCAGCTGACGCCCGACGATCGCAAGGCGATGGCGGTCTATCTGAAATCACTGCCGCCGGTCGAAGGTCCGCCGAAGCCGAAGAAGCCGGCGAACTAATCGAGCCAGTGCGCGCGTCCCGACTGTGAGGAGCAGGTCCTAGATCGGCTTGAAACTGCCGTCGCTCTGGATCACCGTCAGCGTGACCTGCGGCGGATTGTCTTTGCGCGCGCTGCCGAAGTTGACGACCAGGCCGCCAATATCGAACTGCCCGACCTCGTTGATGATCCGGAGCAGATCGGCGCGGGTCGGGTTGGGTCCGGTCATCGCCAGCGCTCGCGCGACCAGACGGCCGGTGATGTAGCCCTCCAGCCCGATGAAGTCGGGCGTCTGGCTCGGATCCAGGGATTTCATCGCGGCTTGATAATCGGAGACGACGCGACGGTCGGTGTCCCACGGGAACGGCACGACCTCGGACACGATGACGCCGCGGCCCTCGGCGCCGAGCTCCTTGGCAAGCGCATTGGCGCCGACAAAGGAGACCGCCGTGAAGGTCGGATTGAAGCCACTGCGATGCGACATCTTGATGAACTCGGCGCACGGCCCGTAGGTGCCGACGAGGATCACCGCCTCAGGCTCGGCGCGACGGATCACCTTCAAGGCCGCGCCGACGGCGCGCGTGTTGCGCTCGAAGGTGCCTTCGGCCGCAAGCTCCAGGCCCCGGCGGTCGAGATGGGTCTTCACGCCCGCCAGCACGTCGCGCCCGAACGCGTCATCCTGATAGAAGATCGCGATCCGCGTCAGGCGGAGCTCTTCCGTGAGATGCTTGATCGAGGCTTCGGCCTCCGCGGCGTAGCTGGCGCGGATGTTCACGATGTTCTGGAAGTCCGGTGTCCGCAGGAACTCCGCGCCGGAGACCGGGCCGATGAAGGGCACGTCGTTGGAAGCGGCGATCGGCGCTGTCGCGATCGAGGTCGGTGTGCCCACGGCGCCGATCAGCGCGAATACCTTGTCCTCGTAGATCAACTTGATGGTCTCGACCACCGATCGATCGGGATCGTAGCCGTCGTTGCGGCTGGCCAGCTTGAGCCGTCTGCCATAAACGCCGCCTTTTGCGTTGAGCTCGTTGAAGGCGGCCAGCAGGCCCTGCCGCGCCGCCTGGCCCAACGCCGCCGACGGCCCCTCCAGCGCGGCCACCTGGCCGAACAGGATTGAATCGTTGGTGACGCCGAGCTCGTCGGCACGCACGGCGCCAGCATGCAGTGCGCTGGCCAACAGCACGAGGGTGAGGGAACTACGGAACTCCGAGAGCCACTTCATAGCGATGTTCAACACGCACGGGACAGACTGACCATGCCGCAACCTAACCGCTTTCAATGAATACCTCGCTAAAGGCGCATTGCGGCCTTGATCGCGTTTTCGGCGGCGCTCAACAGTGAGGTGTTAACCAAGCCGCGGCACCGCTCCCGAACGCGTGATGTTCTTTGACCGTCCTTAACTTCGAAGATGTCTCATCCGTTGGATCGGAATGAGGGGCAGCCGTTTGGCGGGGGCCATATTGCAGGTTGAAGAGTACAGCGCGTCAACCCTGACTGAGAGGAGCGATACTCGCGTCGGCAGCGGCCGCGAGAAGTTGCTTTCGTCCTTATCACGCTACCGCCTCTATCGTCCTGCGGTCATCGCTGCATGCGTCGGCGTGGTGCTGTCGGTGGTCGGAACGGTTGCGGTCGGACGCTGGGAAAACCGGCTTGCGCGCGCCGATTTTGAAGCCGTGGCCGAAGCCCAGGCGATCCTGGTTCAGAACGGCGTCAATGAGTATGTCAGCCGGCTGACCGCGCTGCGCACGCGCTTCGAGTCGGCCAATGAGGATATTACCCGCAGCGAGTATCAGACCTTCAGCGCGCGGCTGTTCGAGGCGCATCGCGGCATGCTGCGTCTGGCGTGGCTGCCGCGGATCAAGCGCAAGGAGCGCGGCGAATACGAAGCGGCCGCGATCACCGACGGCGTTCCGGCCTTCCGCATCAAATCCTTTCCCGACGGGACGGTGGCACCGGAGAGCGACGAATATTATCCGGTCTACTTTTCGACGGAGGCGAAGACCTCCCCGGTCTATGGTCTCGACTATTGGAGCATCCCGGACCATCGGGCCGTGCTCGAGCAGTCGCGTGACTACGACATGATCGGCGCGTTGCGGACGCGGCAAAACCTCATCAATCAGAACGAGCGTCCCAACGCCGTGATGATCGGCATCCCGGTCTACGCCAAGGGCACCTCGCGCACCACGGTCGCCGATCGACGCCGCAACCTCACCGGTTTCATCATCGGCGTGTTCGATCTGCCGATGCTGCTGCAATCCGTGCGGACCAACAATCCCAGCAGTCCGGCGTTGGCGATCAACCTGCTTCCGCCAGAGCGGGTCATCAACGCCTCCGGCGTGGATCCGCAGCGCTGGCCGGCCGATCCCAATATCTGGTCGACGACCTTGCGGATCGGCGATGCCGATTGGGTGTTTCAGGCCGCGCCTGCCGGTGGCGCGCTGATGACCGCGCATAATCGAGCGCTTGCCTTCTATGCCGCGAGCATCGCGACTACGCTCTTCCTCGCCGTCTATCTTGCGCTGTCCAGCCGCAACGCGCAGCAGCTGGCGCTCGCCAATCGCCGCGTGCTCGAGCTGGCGCAGACCGATGCGCTGACCGGGCTCGCGAACCGTGCCTTCTTTCTGGAGGAGATGGAGCGCATCAATGACGAGAAGAACGGCCGCTTCACCGTCTTCCTGCTCGACCTCGATCGCTTCAAGAACGTCAACGACTCGCTCGGGCATGGAGCGGGAGACGAACTGCTGGTGCAGGTCGCCCAGCGTCTGAGATCGCAGCTGCGCGAGGAGGACGTGCTGGCCCGGCTCGGGGGCGACGAATTCGCGTTGATCCAGGCCGGGTTCTCGGATCAGCGAGCGTCCGCGACCGAGCTGGCGCAGCGGATCACGCGGCTGATCGCGGAACCGTTCCAGATCAGTGGCCAGCGCGTCGAGATCGGCACCAGCATCGGCATCTCGCTCGCGCCGCAGCACGGCCGCGACCAGGAGCATCTGCTCAAGAAAGCCGATCTCGCGCTGTATCGCTCGAAATCCGCGGGGCGCAGCTGTTACACGATGTATGACGACGTCATGTCGGCGGAGCTCGAGGCGCGCAACACGCTCGAGGGCGATCTGCGTGACGCCATCGCGCAGTGTCAGTTCGAGGTTCACTACCAGCCCTTCTACGACGCCGAGACGCGCCAGCGGCGCGGCGTCGAGGCGCTGGTGCGCTGGCGCCACCCGGTCAAGGGGCTGGTGCCGCCCGACAAGTTCATCCCGCTGGCGGAAGCCACCGGCCTCATCGTGCCGCTCGGCGAGTGGATCATCGGCCGGGCCTGTGACGACGCGACGTCATGGCCCGACGACATCAAGGTGGCGGTCAATCTGTCGCCCGTTCAGTTCAAGCAGGCGGAACTGTTCGACGTCATCCAATCGGCGCTGGCGCGCTCCGGGCTCGATCCGAAGCGGCTGGAGATCGAGATCACCGAGTCGGTGCTGCTGGAGCGGGCGGCGGAGAACGAAAGCTTCATCGACAAGCTCAAGGGGCTCGGCATTTCGCTGGCGCTCGACGATTTCGGCACCGGCTATTCGTCGTTGCGCTCGCTGACCGCATTCCCGTTCAACAAGATCAAGATCGACAAATCCTTCATCGCCAATCTGAGCGTGCGCGACGAAAGCGCGGCTGTCATCTCCTCGGTCGTGACGCTGGCGCGCGGGCTCGGCATTCAGATCACGGCTGAAGGCGTCGAGACCGAGGAGCAGCTTCAGCACCTTTGCACGCTGGGGGTCAATTTCGCGCAAGGCTATCTGCTGGGGCGGCCGATGCCGGTGGAGCAGCTCGAGCAGCATCTGGAGATCACGCGCGCTGCGCCCGAAGCCGACGAGCTGGTCGGCGAAGCTTCGGAGGAGGCCGATGCGCATTCTGCCGAAGTCGTCGCGCTCATTCCCCGGTCCGGGGCGCCGCTATCCCTCGCATCCAACGGCTGATCGGCGAGGCGACGTCGTCTTGCCCGCGGACGGGCGGATGCCGTAGCCCGAGCGTCGCCGCCTCGCGTGCGGCCCGCGGCGTGATGCCATAGGCGGCCTTGAACAGCCGGGTGAAATGCGCGTCGGTGCCGAGCTGCCACCGCCGTGCCACCTCGCTGATGCGCACATTGCGGGATCCGGTCGCGGCGAGATCGAAAAACGCACGGTGCAGGCGACGGCTGCGGATATAGTCGGCGATGCCGCCGAGCGGCGCGAACAGCCGATAGAGCGAGGCCCGCGACAGGCCGAAATGCGAGGCCACGGCGTCGGCGCTGAGCTCGGGGCTGGCCAGTTGCGCCTCGATATATTGGCGGATGCGCAGCAGCGAGGCATCCGCGGTGACGCTGCGGTCGGCGGCGCGGCGTTCGAGCTCGCCACGCAGGCAGGCCGCGATCAGCGAGATCGTGCCGTCGATGGCGGCCTGGCATTCGTCCAGGCTCATCCGTGGGGCAAATTCGAACAATGCGCTCAAGTGCCGCGCCAGCAACGGCGCCAGCGCGCCGTCGCGCGGCAGCACCAGGCCATGCAGATCCTCCACCTGCGGCAGGCGCGCGTCGAACATCGGTCGCGGGACGACCAGCGTGATGGCTTCGAACGGCGTGGCGCGGGTTTCCAGCGTCTGCGCCAGATCGAGCACGCAGAGATCGCCCGCGTCCACCCGGATCGGATGGGACCCTGCGACGCCGCGATAGCCGCCGGCCATATAGAGCTGCAGAATGATGTGATCGACGCCGCTGCGTGCGATCGTCTCGGCCGTCCGTCGGAAACGCTGGCCGCTGGCCCGCGCCGAACCGAGCAGGACCGCGCCGAGTGCATAGGACAGCACGTCGGCGCGAAAGGGTGCGACCTCGCCTGCGGCGAGCTCGTCGATGTCGAAGAACGTCGAGGTGGCCTCGCGCCAGGCAGCGAGATTGGCCTCGGGGTCCATCTGGCTGGCCGAGAAGCCATAGCTCGGCAACAAAGACGAAACGGGTTGAATGTCGCTGTTCACGCTACGCGCCGCCGGCTCGTCTTGAGCTTTCGTCTCAACTTCTTGTCCGATCGTCTCGATCGGCTCAACCGCATTGACCCGGTTCGCCAGCACCGTCAAGAGAGCCGTATCGCCAAGTTGCTGAAAACGAAGGCCGGACGCTTCGACTGTCCTCTATGCCCCTCACGATCGAAGGGGCCGGCTTTCCCAGCGCATCAGCCGCGCCAGCGAAACGTGGCGGGGGATATTCAGAGACGGCCCGACATCGAACGATCGGCCGCAGCCATCGGGACGCCCGGCGTGGGTTTTCGCTCGGCCATCGCCTTTCATGACGAAACCATGCTTGTCCGATTTCAAAGACCTCCGCGCCCGTCGGCAACGACGGGCGCTTTTGTCTGCCGGGCGGGTCCAGTTTGGCTGGGCGTCCGGGGTTAGACCGCGCCGAACGCCTTGAAGGTGATGATGGTGTGGGTGTCCTGGATGCCGGGCAGCACCTGGACCTTCTCGTTCACGAAGTGGCCGATATCGGTATCCTTGTCGACGTAGAATTTGACCAGCAGGTCGTAATTCCCGGCGGTGGAGTAGATCTCGGACGCGATCTCAGCCTCTGCCAGCGCATTGGCCACGACGTAGGACTGGCCGAGCTTGCACTTGATCTGGACGAAGAAGGGAACCATTGCGGATTGTCTCCGGACGACGTTTCGGGCCTCAATATAACCTTTTCGGCCGAAGTCGATACGCTTTCTCGACGGCCGGCCGGCTTGTCGGGAACGACCGACGCGCGCTAGGAAGGCGGCATGAGCACCCCGATTGCCCTCACCATTGCAGGGTCGGACTCCTCGGCAGGAGCCGGCATCCAGGCCGATCTGAAGACCTTTGCAGCCTTGTCGGTCTACGGTGCCTCGGTGCTGACGGCGCTGACCGCCCAGAACACCAAGGGGGTGACCGCGGTGCACCTGGTGCCGCCGGATTTCGTCAGCGCTCAGATCGACGCCGTGTTCGACGATCTCGCCGTCGGCGCGGTCAAGATCGGCATGGTGGCACAGGCGCCGATCGCCGAGGCGATCCATGCCAGCCTGACGCGCTGGCGACCGGCGCATGTGGTGCTCGACCCGGTGATGGTCGCGACATCGGGCGCCCGGCTGCTGCCCGAGGAGGCGATCGAGGCGCTGCGGAGCCGGCTGATCCCGCAGGCGTCGCTGATCACGCCGAATCTGCCGGAGGCGGCTGCGCTGCTCGGCGAGCCGATCGCGACCTCGGAGCAGGGGATCGCAGAGCAGGGCCGCCGGCTGCTCGCGCTCGGCTGTCCGGCCGTCTTGATCAAGGGCGGGCACGGGCAGGGCGCGGAGAGCACCGATTACCTGATCACCTCAGGCACCAGCATCGCGCTGCCGGCGCCGCGCGTCGCGACCAGGAACACCCATGGCACCGGCTGCTCGCTTTCGTCAGCGGTGGCCGCGGGGCTGGCCAAGGGCGAGAGCCTCGAGACGGCGGTCCGCCATGCGAAGGATTTCATCTCGGGCGCCATCGCTGCCGCCGATCGCTTCACCGTGGGACACGGCCATGGGCCGGTGCATCACCTCTATCGGTTCTATTGATCGCAGGGCTGACTTGGCCGGAATGCTGCGATCTCCGTCACTCAGCAAAGGATCTGACAACGATGCGGCAACTCCTGATCGCGATGACGCTGGCAGCTGTGGCAGCGATGTCTGCGCCGGCCATGGCCCAGCGCGCCTACACCCCCGAAGAAGAGCGCAACAAGGCGATCGTGCTCGACTTCTACGACCAGGGCCTCAACCGCAAAGACTTTGCGGCCGCCTCGAAACATCTCGGCACCTACATCCAGCACAATCCGAGTGCCGAGGACGGTCCTGAAGGCTTTCGCAAATTCATCGAGTTTCTGAAGGCGAAGTATCCTCAATCTCACAGCGAGATCACCAAGGTCCTGGTCGACGGCGATTTCGTCATCCTGCGCGTGCATGCCATCCGCGAGCCTGGCACCCGCGGCAACGCCATCGTCGACATCTTCCGTCTCAAGGATGGCAAGATCGAAGAGCATTGGGATTCGGTGCAGCCGATTCCGGAGCAGTCGGCCAATTCCAACGGAATGTTCTGAAGCCGGCCTGCTGATGCGTCCCGCGGACGCAAGCTATGCGCCGCGCGCGAGCGCTTTGTCCTGGCGGTGGCCGTTCATCACGCGCGCGCGGTATTCGCCCGGCGACTCCCCGAACCATCGGTTGGACGCCCGGAAGAACGTGCTCTGGTCGGAATAGCCGAGCAGATAGCCGATGTCGGTCAGCGTCAGGCGCGGGTCGGCGAGATGACGCTGCGCGAGCTCGCGCCTGGTGTCGTCGACGAGATCGCTGAAGGACAGGCCCTCGTCGGCAAGGCGGCGCTGGAACGTGCGATCGCTCAGGCCGAGTGCGGCCGCAATCGCCGAGCGCAGCGGGCTGCCATCGGGCAGCAGCCTCGCGATCGCGGCCCGCGCGCGGTAAGCCGTATCGGTTTTGACCAGCCGCTCCAGCGCCTCGTCGGCGATGCGATCGTGGATCGCGGTCAGCTCGGGGGCCGATGTCGTCAGCCTGCAAGCGAGATCCTGCTCGGACAACAGAAAACCGTTGAACGGCGCATCGAATTCCAGCGGCGATTGGAAGGCGTTGTTGTAGGCGGCAATCGAGAGCGGCACCGCGTGCGAGAAGCGGGTGGCGAGTGGCGTCAGCGGACGGTCCAGCATCCACCGGCAAAGATTGAGCAGATTGACGACGCCGTAGTCGTAGCGCTGTCGCGGGATCGGACATTGGCCGCCGAACACCTCGGTCCGCACCCAGCGTCCGCCATGGCCTTGCTCGAGCGTGATGGTCACGGCGTCGCTCACCAGGCACATGTAGCGGATCAGGCGCGTCAGCCCGGTCAGGAGATCGGGGCTCGACATCATGGCGTAGCCTGCGACGCCGTAGTGATCGGGCCGCGGCGCGTTGACATTTGCCAGCCCGATATCCGGATTGCCTGACCGTTCCGCCGCCAGTACCCACAACCGGCTCAGCGCCTCGGTCGGCCAGCGCCGATCGCCATCGTCGAGATCCTCGATCGACAGGCCGACTTCCGCAAACAGCATGGCCGCATCGAGACCTTGCTCCTTCAGCGTGCTCGCCACGCCACGCATCCAGGACGACGATGTGGTTCGGATCTGCTGCGCCATCCCTTGGCCTTCTGAAGCCAGTGCTTTGGCACCCTCGGACCATTGTGCAGGTGCACATGAGACGGCATAGCACCTGGGATTGGCGACTGCGATACGAAATTTGTCGAAGCGGTCGCGCGGCTGGCGCTCGGGAGAAGATCATGCCTGTTCTGAAAACCAATGACGGCACGGAGATTTACTACAAGGATTGGGGCTCCGGTCAGCCGATCGTGTTCAGCCATGGCTGGCCGCTGTCATCGGACGATTGGGATGCGCAGATGCTGTTCTTCCTCAATCACGGTTTTCGCGTTATCGCCCATGACCGCCGCGGCCATGGCCGCTCCAGCCAGGTGTCTGATGGCCATGACATGGACCATTATGCTGACGACCTTGCGGCGCTGACGGCGCATCTCGATCTCAAGGGTGCGGTTCACGTCGGTCATTCCACCGGTGGCGGCGAGGTCGTGCACTATCTCGCGCGTCATGGCGAGAGCAGGGCGGCCAAGGCCGCGATCATCGCCGCGGTGCCGCCTCTGATGGTGCAGACAGCCGCCAATCCGGGCGGCCTGCCGAAATCGGTGTTCGATGACTTCCAGACCCAGGTCGCCACCCGCCGCGCGGAATTCTATCGCGACGTCGCAGCCGGTCCGTTCTACGGCTTCAACAAGCCCGGTGCCAAGCCGTCGGAAGCCGTGATCCAGAACTGGTGGCGGCAGGGCATGATGGGCAGCGCGAAGGCGCATTATGACGGCGTCGTCGCCTTCTCGCAGACCGACTTCACCGAGGATCTGAAGAAGATCTCGTTGCCGGTGCTGGTCATGCACAGCGAGGACGATCAGATCGTGCCTTATGCCGATTCCGCGCCGCTGGCGGCCAAGCTGCTCAAGAACGGCACGTTGAAGACCTACAAGGGTTTTCCGCACGGCATGCCGACCACGGAAGCCGCCACCATCAACGCCGACCTGCTGGCCTTCATCAAGGGCTGACGCCCGCATCCCATAGCTGTCACGGAGATCCCATGTCGAAGCTCGAAATGCTCACGCCGCAGAACTGTGCGGTCGCTCTGATCGACTACCAGCCGGCCATGTATCAAGGCGTCCAGTCGCACGACCGTCTGGGCGTGTTCAACAACATCCAGATCGTCGCCAAGGCGGCCAAGCTGTTCAAGATTCCGACCGTGCTCACCACCGTCGCCAAGGACTCGTTCTCCGGCCCGTTCATGCCGGAGGTGACCGAGCTGTTTCCCGATCACGATATCGTCGATCGCACGGCAATGAACTCGTGGCTCGATGCCGGCTTCCGCAAGCAGGTCGCGGCGACCGGCCGCAAGAAGTTCATCATCGCGGGACTCTGGACCGAGGCCTGCGTGCTGTTCCCGACGCTGGACATGCTGCGCGAGGGCTACGAGATCTACATCCCGGCCGATGCCTGCGGCGATCTGTCGCTCGAGGCGCATAACCGCGCGATGGATCGCGCGGTGCAGGCCGGCGCGGTGCCGATCACCTCGTGTCAGTTCGCCTTCGAACTGCAGCAGGATTGGGCGCGCGCCGAGACCTATGACGGCATGATGGAGATCCTGAAGGCGCATTCGCCCTACGGCATCCAGATCCGCTTCTCGAAATGGGCGCTCGGCGAACACGCCTCCGAGGGCGGCGCCAAGGTGGCCTGAGGCACGTCATGAAGATCTATCTGTTCTCGCTCGGGGCAGGGCTGCTGGTCGGCGTGATCTACAGCCTGCTTCAGGTCCGCTCGCCGGCGCCGCCGCTGGTGGCGCTGGTCGGCCTGCTCGGCATCCTCGTGGGAGAGCAGGTGATCCCCGTCGGCCGCCAGCTCCTGAACGGCACGAGCCTCGCGACGGCCTGGCAGAAGGCCGCCTGCGCCACGCATATCTTCGGCCTGCTGCCCGGCCATCACGGCCGGGCAGCGACGACCGACACTCCTGCTCAAGATGAGAAGGCCTCATGAGCGATCATCCCGATCTCATCCTGCATCGCGGCCTGTTCACGACGCTCGACCGTTCCAATCCCACCGCGAGCGCGGTGGCGATCAAGGACGGTGTATTCGTCGCAGTCGGGCACGCGCAGGACGTCATGAAATTCGCCGGTCCCGACACGAAGCTGATCGATCTGAAGGGGCGGCGGGTTCTGCCCGGGCTCATCGACAATCACCTGCACATCATCCGGGGCGGGCTCAATTTCAACATGGAGCTGCGCTGGGACGGCGTCCGCTCGCTCGCCGACGCGATGGCGATGCTGAAGGCGCAGGTCGCGATTACCCCGCCGCCGCAATGGGTGCGCGTGGTCGGCGGCTTCACCGAGCATCAGTTTGCCGAGAAGCGGCTGCCGACCATCGACGAGCTGAACGCCGTTGCGCCCGATACGCCGGTGTTCCTGCTGCATCTGTATGACCGCGCCATCCTGAACGGCGCCGCCTTGCGCGCCGTCGGTTATGACAAGGATACGCCGCAGCCGCCGGGCGGTGAGATCGTGCGCGATGCGAACGGCAATCCCACCGGATTGCTGCTCGCCAGGCCCAACGCCGCGATCCTCTATGCGACGCTCGCCAACGGGCCGAAGCTGCCGTTCGACTATCAGCTGAATTCGACGCGGCACTTCATGCGCGAGCTGAACCGGCTCGGCGTCACCGGCGCGATCGATGCCGGCGGCGGCTTCCAGAACTATCCGGACGACTATGCCGTCATCCAGAAGCTCGCCGATGATGGCCAGCTCACCATCCGGCTCGCCTATAATCTGTTCACCCAGAAGCCGAAGGGCGAGAAGGACGATTTCCTGCGCTGGACGCAGAGCTCGTCCTACAAGCAGGGCAATGATTATTTCCGTCACAACGGCGCCGGCGAGATGCTGGTGTTCTCGGCCGCCGATTTCGAGGATTTCCGCGTGCCGCGGCCGGACATGCCGGCCGAGATGGAAGGCGAGCTCGAGGAGGTCGTGCGCATCCTGGTGCAGAACAAATGGCCGTGGCGGCTGCACGCGACCTATGACGAGACCATCTCGCGCGCCCTCGACGTGTTCGAGAAGGTCAACCAGGATACGCCGCTCGGCGGCCTGCATTGGTTCTTCGACCATGCCGAGACCATCTCCGACCATTCGATCGACCGGATCGCCGCGCTCGGTGGCGGCATCGCCGTGCAGCACCGCATGGCCTATCAGGGCGAATATTTCGTCGAGCGCTACGGCTTCGGCGCAGCGGAGGCGACGCCGCCGGTGAAGACGATCCTGGAGAAGGGCGTCAATGTCTCCGCCGGCACCGATGCGACCCGTGTCGCCTCCTACAATCCCTGGGTCTCGCTGTCCTGGCTGGTCACCGGCCGCACCGTCGGCGGTCTGCGGCTGTATCCGCAGCGCAACTGCCTCGACCGCGAGACGGCGTTGCGGATGTGGACGGAGAACGTCACCTGGTTCTCCAACGAGGAAGGCCGGAAGGGCCGCATCGAAGTCGGGCAGCTCGCCGATCTGATCGTGCCGGATCGCGACTACTTCGCGTGTCCGGAGTCCGAGATCGCCGAGACCAGCAGCGATCTCACCATGGTCGGCGGCCGCATCGTCTATGCGGCTTCCGATTTCAAGGCGCTCGACGCCGCCGTGCCGCCGCCGGCAATGCCGGATTGGTCGCCGGTGCGCCGCTTCGGCGGCTACGGCGCATGGCTCGCGAAGGGCGATGATGGCGCGGTCCGCGCCCAGGCGATGCAGATGTGCGGCTGCGCCAACGCATGTGGGGTGCACGGTCACGACCACGCACGGTCATGGTCGAGCAAGCTGCCGGTTGCCGATCTCAAGAGCTTCTGGGGCGCGCTGGGCTGCGCCTGCTGGGCGGTCTGACATGACGGCCAGATCCGACACGCCGCGGCCGATCGCTGCGGTGCTGGATTGGCGGTGGCTGTGGCCGCTGGCCCGGCTTGCGCTGGTCTCGGCCTATCTGATCGGTGGGGTCCAGAAGCTTACGGACTTTTCCGGCGCGATCGCCGAGCAGGCCCATTTCGGTCTGCAGCCGGCCTGGCTGTGGGCCGTCATGGCGATCGTCGTCGAACTGATCGGCGCAATGCTCGTCGTGGTGAATCGGTTCGTCTGGCTCGGCGCCGGCGCGCTCGGCGTGCTGACATCAGTCGCCATGCTCGCCGCCAACGACTTCTGGCACATGGACGGCCGCGACCGCTTCATGGCGCTCAATGCCTTCTTCGAGCATCTTGGCCTGATCGCCGGCCTCGTGCTCGTTTCCGTCCTCTCCTGGCGCGCGCGCCGCGCTTGATCCGCTTCATCTGACCGAGGTCGTCATGATCAATTCCCGCCATCTGCTCGGCGCCGTCGTCGCCACCACGCTGCTCGCCGCGCCCGCGCTCGCCAAGGATGCGGCACCGCTGATCGGGGTCGGCGCGCAATATGACACGACGCATGTGTATGTCGCGCCCGATGACGTCGACAAGTTCGTCGCCAGCTTCCTCGCCACGTTCGGCGGCCAGAGCACGAAACAAGTGGTCGCGACGGTGACGCCGACGCCGAGCAGCACGACCTCGCAGCTCGTGCAGACGCCGGTCGGCACGGTGTCGCTGTTCGGCTTCAAGACGCCGATCCCCTATCCGTTCGGCGCCGAACGCACCGGCTATCTCGTCACCGACATGGATGCGGCGATCAAGGCGGCCAAGGCCGCCGGCGCTGACGTCGTGGTCGCGCCGTTCCCCGATCCGATCGGCCGGGACACGGTCATCCAATGGCCCGGTGGCGTCAACATGCAGCTGTATTGGCACACGACCAAGCCGTCTTATGCGGCCTTCCAGACCGTGCCGGACAATCGCGTCTATGTCTCGCCCGATCGCGCCGAAGCCTTCGCGCGCGCTTTCCTGCGCTTTGCCAAGGGCAAGGTCGTCTCCGACGAGGCCAAGGCGCCGGGTGTCGAGATCGGCCGGCCCAGCGATCACTATCGCCGCATCCGCATCGAATCGGTGTTCGGCCGCATGACGGTGCTCGTCACCGACGGCCATCTGCCATATCCGTTCGGCCGCGAGATGACTGGCTATGAGGTCGCGGATCTCAAGGCAACGCTCGATAAGGCCAAGGGCGCCGGTGTGACCGTGCTGGTCGAGCCGTTCACCTCCGACAGGCGTGAGCAGGCGCTGGTGCAGTTTCCAGGTGGCTATGTCGCGGAAATCCACGCGCTGCTAAAGTAGGCCGGTCGGCGAATGGCGGCGCGCGTGCGGATGGGGCGGGCATTGACGAGGACGGTGGCCGCGGCTGCGCTGCTGGCGGCGCTCGGTTCTGCCGGCGCGTCTCTCGCCGAGGACGCCGCCACACGTCCCGCGATCCGCACCAACCGCTGGCAGGAGGACTGGTCCGCCCTGGCCAATCCGGCGCTGCGCACCGCGGCATTCGATCCGATCAAGTACATCCCGCTGCAGCCGGGTGCACCGCAGAGCTACGTCTCGTTCGGCATGACCCTGCGCGAGCGCTTCGAGAGCCTGGATGCGGCGAGCTTTGGCATCGGCGGGACAAGGCCGGATTCGCATCTCCTGCAGCGGCTGCAGATCCATGCCGACGCGCATCTCGACGCGCATTGGCAGCTGTTCGTGCAGCTCGAGGACGACCGCGCCTTCGGCAAGGCCACGGTCACCGCAGTCGACCAGGACCCGCTCGATCTCCGGCTTGCCTTCCTGGCCTACGTCAACGCGACGGAGCAGGGGACCTTCAAGGCGCGTATCGGGCGGCAGGATTTCGACTTCGACCTGCAGCGCTTCGTGTCGTCGCGCGACGGCCCGAATGTCCGCCAATCCTTCGATGCGATCTGGGGCGATTGGGAGACGGGGCCCTGGCGCTTCATCGGCTTCGTCAGCCAGCCGTTGCAGTACAATCCGGGTCGTCCGTTCGACGACATCTCGAACGGACGCGTCCTGTTCCACACCTTCCGCGTCGAGCGCCAGGTGCTCGGCAGCAACGAGCTGTCATCTTATTATTCCTATTATCAGCGCGACAATGCGCGCTTCCTCGATGCAGTGGGTACCGAGCAACGCCACGTGCTCGACATCCGCTTCGCCGGCAAGCTCGCGGGCTTCGACTGGGATCTCGAAGCGATGGGGCAGGCGGGTTCGGTCGGGCCGAAGCAGATTCGCGCCTGGGGTGCCGGCGCGCGTGCCGGCTATACCTTTGCCGATGTCGCCTGGCAGCCGCGCATCGGCCTGCAGGTCGACGGTGCCTCCGGCGACCGCCACCCCGGCGACGGCCGGATCGAGACGTTCAATCCGCTGTTTCCGAACGGCTATTACTTCACGCTCGCCGGCTTCACCGGATACACCAACCTGATCCATGTCAAGCCGTCCCTGACGGTGAAGCCGATGGCCGATCTGTCGGTCATGGCGGCGATGGGCCTGCAATGGCGCGCAACGACGGCGGACGCGATCTATGTCCAGCCCAACGTCGCGGTCGCCGGCACGGCCGGGCAGGGCAGCCCCTGGTCCGGCGTCTACGCGCAATTGCGCGCGGATTATCGCTTCAACGCCAATCTGACCGGCGCGCTCGAAGCCGTTCATTACAAGATCGGCGATACGCTGCGCCGCGCCGGCGGCCACGACAGCGACTACATCGGCATCGAACTGAAATACGCGCTGTGAACACGGAGGCATCCCATGGCTGCGACTGAATCCCGCATCGTGCCGTTATTGCTCAGCGTCAATGCCGGCTATGTCGACACTGCGGGCTTTCTGGCGTTGCAGGGTCTGTTTACGGCGCATGTCACAGGCAATTTCGTCACGCTCGGCGCGGCGCTCGCCTTGGGCACCTCAGGCGCGGTGGCCAAGCTGCTGGCGCTGCCGGTGTTCTGCGCGGTGGTGATCGCGACCCGCCTGACCGGTACGCTGCTGTCGCGCAAATGGCCGCGGGCTTTTGAGATCCTGCTCGGCGTCAAGCTGGTGCTGCTGCTGCTCGGCGCCGCGCTCGCGATCCATTTCGGTCCGTTCCATGAGGGCGACAGCCGCGAGGCGATCACCACCGGCATGGTGCTGGTGGCGGCGATGGCGATCCAGAACGCGGTGCACCGGATTCACCTGCCGAGCGCGCCGCCCTCGACCTTGATGACCGGAACCACGACCCAAGTGATGATCGATCTCGCCGACCGGATCTATGTCGGTGACAAGGGTCCGGCGGCGCCGCCAGCGCGGCTCGTGCAGATGGCGGTGAATGTGCTGGCCTTTGCCCTCGGCTGCGGCGCGGCCGCGCTGCTGTTCGTCCGTCTCGGCAGCTGGTGCTTCGCCGTGCCGCCGGTCATTGCCGCTGTGGCGCTCACCGCGCGCCTTGCGGGCCCGGACCCGGCGCGCTGACCCAGCGGCTTTCGCCGGCAGGTGTGAAATCGCGCCTCGGCGAAGATGACAGAAAGTTTAGCTTCCGCCGCCCCTCCGCCGGCTTGCCTCCTACCAGCTGCGATCTATTTTTAGAACGATACAGTTTCGTTCTTCAGGAGAGCGGCATGGCCGTCCAACTGCCTTCCACCCTCGACTCCCTGCCATCCTCTGGGCCAGCCGATCCGACCGTGTCGGCCCGCGAGCGCGCGCTGAAGCAATGGCGCGGCGATGCCGCGGCGGAACTGCGTCGCGAAGCCGGGGAAACCGCGCGTCAGGCCGACCAGCCCGCCAAAGGCGAGAGCGAGGCGGCGGATACGCCGCGTCGCAGCCTGTTGCGGTGGCATCAGCGCGGCGCGGCGCTCGGTGTGCTGCTGATGCTCGCTGCCGGTGCCGGCGGCTATGTCTATTACGACGCCGCCGGCCGCTACGAGAGCACGGATGACGCCTTCATCGCCGCGCGCCAGTTCTCGATCGCGCCGAAGATCTCCGGCTACATCACCGCCGTTCCGGTCACCGACAACCAGCATGTCAAGGCCGGCGACGTGATCGCGCGGATCGATGATCGCGACTACAGGACGGCGCTGGCGCAGGCCGAGGCGCAGGTGAAGTCCGCGCAGGCCGCGATCCGCAACATCGATGCGCAGATCGACGTGCAGCAGGCGCAGATCACGGCGGGCCAGGCCCAGGTCGAGCAGGCCCAGGCCGGGCTCACCTTCGCCGAGCAGCAGGCGCAGCGCTACCAGGATCTCGCCCGCACCGGCTCCGGAACCGTGCAGAGCGAGCAGCAATACACCTCGCAGCTCCGCCAGCAGCGCGCCGCGCTGACCTCGGCGCAGGCCAATCTGCAGGTCGCGCAGCGCCAGCTCGAATCCCTGAAGGCGCAGCGCGAGAGCGCCGAGGCCAATCTCGCGCAAGCCGAGGCGCAGCGCGATCAGGCGCGGCTCAATCTGTCCTACACGACGGTGACAGCGGCACAGCCGGGCCGCGTCGTCAACCTCAGCGCCGCCGACGGCCAGTTCGCCGCCCAAGGCACGGCGCTGACCATGTTCGTGCCCGATGACGTCTGGGTCACCGCCAATTTCAAGGAGACACAGCTCGACCATATGCGTCCTGGCCAACCGGTGACGTTGCAGATCGACGCCTATCCGGAGCGCGAGATCCGCGGCCATGTTGCCAGCGTCCAGTCCGGCTCGGGCCCAGCCTTCTCGCTGCTGCCGCCGCAGAACGCGACCGGTAATTACGTCAAGATCGTCCAGCGCGTCCCGGTCAAGATCGAGATGGACGACCCGCCGGCGGACGTCGCGCTCGGGCCGGGCATGTCGGTCGTCCCCACCGTGCGCGTCAATCCCAAGCCGTCGCTGTATGAGCGGCTGAGGGCCGCGCTATGAGCGAGGTTGTTGCTCTGTCTCAGCCGCGATCCGCCACCAATCCGTGGCTGATCGCGGTGCTCGTCGCGCTGGCGACCTTCATGGAGGTGCTCGACACCACCATCGCCAATGTCGCGCTGCCTTACATTGCCGGTGGCATGGGCGTCAGCCAGGACGAATCCTCCTGGGTGGTGACGACCTATCTTGTCTCCAACGCGATCATCCTGACCGCGTCGAGCTATCTGGCGAAGCGCTTCGGCCGCAAGACCTTCTTTCTGCTGTGCCTCGGGTTGTTCACCTTGAGCTCGGTGCTGTGCGGCTTCGCCTGGAACCTGCAAGCGCTGCTGTTGTTCCGCATCCTGCAGGGGCTAGGTGGTGGCGGCATGGTACCCGTCGCGCAATCGATCCTTGCCGACTCGTTTCCGCCGGCCAAGCGCGGCCAGGCCTTCGCGCTGTTCGGCGTGGCTGTCGTGGTGGCGCCCGTGGTCGGTCCGACGTTGGGCGGCTATCTCTCCGACAACGTCTCCTGGCACTGGTGCTTCCTGATCAACGGCCCGGTCGGCGTTGCCGCGATGCTGCTGATCGGCCTGATCCTGCAGGAGCCGGCCGCAGTGACGGCCGAGCGCCGCAAACAGGCGCACGGCTTTGACGTCGTCGGATTCCTGCTGGTCGCGACCTTCCTCGGCGCGCTGGAATTGATGCTCGACCGCGGCCTGGAGGATGATTGGTTCGACTCCCGCTTCATCGTGGTCACCGCCGCGATCTGCGCGGCCGCCTTCATCGCCATGATCCCCTGGGAGATGAATCAGAAGAACCCGACTGTCGACGTGCGCATGCTGGCGTCGCGCCAGTTCGGCGCGAGCTTCCTGGTGATGCTGGCGACCGGCGCGATCCTGCTCGGCACCACCCAGATGCTGCCGCAGATGGTGCAGCAGGATTTCGGCTACACCGCGACCTGGGCCGGCCTCGTGCTGTCGCCGGGCGGCCTCGTCACCATGGTGATGATGTTCGTCGTCGGGCGCCTGTCGGGCAAGGTGCAACCGAAATACATGATCATGGCCGGCGCCACGATTGTCGCGCTCGCAATGTATGATCTCACCCGTGTCTATGCCGATGTCGGTTTCTGGTTCTTCGCCGATTCGCGCATGCTGATCGGCATCGGCCTGCCGCTGATCTTCCTCTCGATCACCACGGCGTCCTACAACGGCATCCCGCCCGAGAAGACCGACCAGGCATCGGCGCTGATCAACGCCGCGCGCAACACCGGCGGCTCGATCGGCGTCTCGCTCGCCGCCAACATCCTGTCGCACCGGGCGCAGTTTCACCAGAGCCGGCTGGTCGAGAACGCGATTCCCTCCAACCCGGCCTATCAGGACACGCTGCACCAGGTGACGAACTACTTCACCGCTCATGGCAGCCCGCTCGTCCTGGCGCAGCAGCAGGCGATCGCGTGGATCGGCCAGACCATGCAGATGCAGTCGTCGCTACTCGCTTATGTCGACGTCTACTGGGCCTTGATGCTGATCTCGCTGTCAGCGATTCCGCTGGCGCTCACCTTGCGCAAGGTCAAGCTCGGCGGCGGACCGGCGATGGCGCATTAAGCGAAATGCCTTGACTCTTCTCGTGCAGTAGCGGCGGCCCTCGCTCGCTCCACTGTCATTCCGGGCTCATTCGCGCGCAAAATGGCGAAGCCATTTTGAAGCAGCGCGAATGAGCCCGGAATCCATACCCGCAGGCCGCGATTGTCGGACAACGGGCGCAGTGGGCAGACTGCCCGGACTCGATTGGCGGTCGTGGTTATGGATTCCGGGCTCGCGCTACGCGCGTCCCGGAATGACGGAGGAGAGACCGAGGACGATCTCTGCACGACGCAGGTCGCGCTCAGGCCTGTTCGTCCGCGATCCCGTTCCGCAACAGGCCGATGCGGTCGATCTCGACCTCGACCACATCGCCGGGCTTCATCCACAGCGGGGGCGTGCGGCGGGAGCCGACGCCGCCGGGCGTGCCGGTGGCGATGACGTCGCCCGGCTCGAGCCGGGTGAAGGACGAGCAATATTCGATCTGGCGCGGGATATCGAAGATCATCTGGCTGATCGTCGCCTCCTGCACCACCTCGCCATTGAGCCGCGTCTGCAGCTTGAGCGGGCCGAGATCGTCGATCTCGTCTGCTGTGACCAGCCAGGGTCCGAAGGCGCCGGTGTCGGGGAAGTTCTTGCCCGGCGTGAACTGATGGGTGTGGCGCTGGAAGTCACGCACGCTGCCCTCATTGTAGCAGGCATAGCCGGCGATGAGCTGGAAGGCCTCGCTGCGCGGAATGTAGCGGCCGGGCTTGCCGATGATCACGGCGAGCTCGCCCTCGAAATCGAGATCGGTCGAGACGCGCGGGCGAATGATGTTGCCGAGATGCCCGGTCTGGCTGTTGGCGAAACGGCCGAACACCGTAGGGTTCTCGACCTCCGAGCGGCCGGTCTCCTTGCGGTGGGTCTCGTAGTTCAAGCCGATGCACAGGATCTTGTCCGGGTTCGGGATCACCGGCTGGAAGGTGATCGCTGAGAGCGCATGCCGCGTGGCCTTGGCTGCCGCAGCCGCCGCCTCCGTCAGCGCGTTGGCCGCGATCGCCGATTTCAGGTCGGGGAAGCGGTCGCGCAGGAGGGCGCCGAGATCGGCGATCTCGTCACCTTCGACCAGTCCCCAGGACGGCGTGTCGTGAATCGTGAAGCTCGCAAATTTCATCTGATGTCCTTTGGTCAGGTCGAGACCGCCGCGACGGCGGAGGAGGGTTCCCGCGTCGTCCTCGCGAAGCGCGCAATCGTGCGCTCCGGGAAGATCAGTGCAAAGGCCGAGATGGCGCCGGTGATCAGCACGCCGGCGGTGAAGGTCATGGCATGGGCATAGCCGAGCGGCGCGTTGCTGCCGGCCTCGCCGACGATCCAGCCGGTGAGCGCGTTGGAGACCAGCGCCGAGGCAGCATTGCCGGAGTAGATCACGACGATCAGCCGGCCGCGCTGCACGGCGGGCGCGATCGCGCCGAGCGCGACCGGGCCGAAGATCGTGGTGAGGCTGGGCGCAGCGAACGCGATCGCGACGCAGGCGAGCTGCAGCGGGCCTGTCGTGACGATGCTGAGCAGCAGCGCGCATCCGGCGGCGAGCAGCGCCAGGCCCGAGGCGTGGCCGAGGCAGGCGCGCAGGCTGAAACCCTTGCGCTGCAGATATTGCGTCAACCAGGAGCCGCCGAGCAGCAGCGGCGACTGGAATAGATAGATGCCCGAGATGATCCAGCCGACTTCGACCTGCTTGTAGCCGAGCCCGAGCTGCAGAAAGGGCGGCAGCCAGGTCGCGGACATGCCGACGATCCAGTACGACGCGGTGGACATGATGATGACGCCGATCACGGTCGCATCGCCCCACAACACCCGCGCGGGCAGCGCCTTGTCCTTGGCGGCCGTGGCTTCAGGAGCATGCGCAGCCGAATAGGGGCCTTCGCCGCCGATGAAGAACCAGCCGGCCATCCAGGCCAGGCCGAGCAGGCCGCAGAACAGGAAGCCGGTGCGCCAGCCGTAATTCACGATGACATAGGTCAGGATCGGGCCGCCGGCCAGCAGACCGACGCTGATGCCCTGCAACACCACGGCGCTCGGCACGCTGCGTCTGTCGGCCGGAAACCAGTTGTAGCAGGTATGCAGCGCCGTCGGCAGGCCAGGGCCTTCGCCGGCACCGAGGATGATGCGGCAGACCACCAGCACGGCGATCGAGCTCGAGAAGAAGATCGGGAGCTGCGTCGCCGACCACACGCCCGCCATGATCAAGAGCAGCCACTTCACCGGAAAACGTCCGACGACGAACATGCCGACCGCCATGCCGGACAGCGAGAACAACAGGAAGAAGCTGCTGCCGATCAGGCCGAAATCCTTAGGGCTCAAGCCCAGTTCCTTCATCATCGGCACGGCCGACAGGCCGAACACCAGCTTGTCGAAGAAGTTGAGCGTCTGGAACAGGAAGAGCATGATGAGGACGGCGATCGCGCGTCCTCCCATCAGTCCGCTTCCGGCCTCGGTTGATGTCGTCATTGCGCTTCCCCGTTTGATGTTCTTGTTGTGATTAGTTCAGTCGTTCCGTCAGCTCGCTCAGCAGTGCCGCGAGCTCCGGCGTGTCCTTGGCGACGCCGTAAACATAATGGTCGGGCCGCACCAGCGCGGCGCTGCAGCCGTGGCGCTCGAACCAGCGTGCGACCACGCCGCTCTCTTCGGACAGGCCGCTGCCGCCGATACTGATCGCATGGATGCCGGCGGCGCGGGTCGCAGCATCGCTCGCGCGGAGCTCGCTGCGTCCGTCGAGGATCAGCCGCCATCCGGCGCCGGCCAACTGATCGAGCAGGGCCCGTTCCCCTTCGCGCAGAATCCAGGGCTGTGGAAACAGCGTGCCGTTGGCCGCGTTCGGCCTGGTTGTCAGCAGGCCGGTGGTCAATGGCGGCACGATCTCCTGACGGGTGATCGTGCGCGGCACGCCGCCGCCCTCGGCGAGGATGCGCGCATCGCGGGCCGCGGCGGCGTCCGGATCCTGCTCGCAGATCACGCGGCCGATCGCCTTGATGCGGGTGGTGAGCTCGCGCACATGGGTGCTGCGCTCGGCTTCATAGCTGTCGAGCAGCGCTTCGCCCGACTGTCCGCGCAGCACGCGGCTGAGCTTCCAGCTGAGGTTGGCCGCGTCGCGCAGCCCCTGACACATGCCCTGGCCGATAAAGGGCGGCTGCTGATGCGCGGCGTCGCCCGCGAGCAGCACGCGGCCCTGGCGCCAGCGGCTTGCGACCAGCGCATGGAAGCGGTAACTCGCCGCGCGCCAGAGTTGGCCATCTTGCGGCGCGAGCCAGGGCGAAAGCAGCTGCCAGACGTGCTCCGGCTGCTCCATCGCATGGCGGTCTTCGCCCGGCCGCAACATGATCTCGAAGCGCCGATGGTTGCCGGGGCCGATAATGTAGGTGGTCGGACGCGCCGGATTGCAGAACTGGGCCGCGGTTGCCGGCAGCTTGCGCTCTCCGCTGTCGTTGACCCTGAGGTCGATGACCAGCCAGGGCTCGTCGAAGTCGAGATCGTCGAAGCTGATGCCGAGCTTCTGGCGCACGGTGCTGGAAGCGCCGTCGCAGGCGATGACGTAGTCGGCCGTGACCTCGCGCGTGACGCCGTTCTCACGCGTCAACACGACAGTGGCGGCGTTCGCGTCCTGGCGGATGTCGACCAGGGTCGCGCCGAGCTCCACCGTCACGGACGGAAAGCCGGCGACACGCTCGCGCATCACCTGCTCGACCGGCGGCTGCGTGAACACCATGCTCGGCGTGTAGCCGAGCGGGTAGGGCTCACCGACCATGTCGATGCGCCGGATCAACTGGCCCTGGGCACCGAAATGCTCCGACGCCGGAAACGGCGCGACGTAGCGGCTGACCTGCTCGGCGATGCCGAGATTGTCGAACAGCCGCATGATCTCATGATCGAGCGCGATCGCGCGCGGCTTGTCGTAGATCTCGCGGGCGCGATCGATCGCGAGCGTCGTGATGCCGTCGCGGCCGAGCAGGCTCGCCGCGATGGCGCCGGTCGGACCGAAGCCGATGATGACGACCTGATAATGCTCTGCGTCTGACGTGGAAGACATGATTGTCGGCGCTCTCGGCTGGAAAAAGGATCAGGCGGCGAAGCCGACCGCGAGCTGCGCGGCCTTGACGTGCTCGGCCTTGGGCGGCGCGATGCCCCATTGATCGGTGCGGCCGGGCGGCCAGACCCAATGCTCGGGCCCGCGCACGACATAGTCGTCGTCGACCTGCAGCACCTCGGCGGTGTATTCGATGACGGTGCCGACTGGGTCGATGAAATAGGCAAACACATTGTCGCCCGGGCCATGGCGGCCGACGCCCCAGGCGATCGGATAGCCGGCATCGATCATGCGGCCCGATCCGCGCATCACGCCCTCCCAGGTCGGCATCAGGAAGGCGACGTGGTTGAGCCCGCTGACCTTGGCCGCGGCGATCACGACAGCGTGGTGGTCGGAATTGCAGCGGACGAATGCCATCGCCGCCGAGCGGTCGGTCAGTTTGAAGCCGAGCGCCCGCGCGTAGAATGCGGCGGTGCGATCGACATCGGTGCTGTTGAGATTGACGTGGGCCAGCCGCTCGGGGAGCTCAGGCCGTGACGGCCTGGCATCGTGCCTGATATCGCCATGGACAAAGCGCAGCAGGCCGCCCTCGGGGCTGCGGAGCGTCATAATCGTCCCGCCGTCGGGCGCCATATTCGCCGCCGGCGCGGCGATCAGCGTCGCGCCTTGTTCAATGGCATTGCGAGAGATCGCCTCGAAGTCATCGGCGTCGGCAACGCGGAAGGTCACCGCTCTCAGCTCGGTGCGCGCGCTCCGATGCAGCACGACGACGTGATGATCGCGTCCCGTTGCGCGTAGATAGACGACGCCATCTGCCGTCCCGACGCGCTCCAGCCCCCAGACCTCCCGATAGAACGCTTCCGAGCGTGCGAGATCGGGCGTGCCGAGATCGACGCTGCGCAGAGCCGTGACCGGAAACCGGGTCATGAGCGTGTCCTCCCGCGCAATCACCTCAGGCGACGCGCCATGTTTCTTATGCCGTGGGCCAGCGAGCCGGCTGGAGCGTTTTATTACATAAAAAATCTGAATCAACAAGAATTTATAAATTTTACGTTCTCGGATCGGGCTCTATATATGTTGCGCGATTCAGAGGAGATCGAACGTGGACGCAGCGGTAGCTGTCGAGGGGCAGGTCCCGGCGACCCAGGCAAGCCATGTCTATGACCGGCTGCGCGAGGACCTGCTGTCCGGGCGGCTCGCACCGTCGCGCAAGCTGCAGATGCGTTTCCTGACCGAGACCTATCAGACCGGGCAGACACCGCTGCGCGAGGCGCTCAACCGGCTGACAGCTGACGGCTTGGTCGAGGTGCGCGAGCAGCGCGGCTTCTACGTCAAGGACATCAGCCGCGCCGAGCTCGCGGAGCTGACCAAGACGCGCTGCTGGGTCGAGGCACTGGCGTTGCGCGAGTCGATGGCGGCGGCGACGCCGCAATGGGAGGAGCAGCTGGTGCTGGCGCAGCATCGCCTCAGCCGGGCGCCGCGCTCGCTCAATGCCACCGCGTTCGAGGACAATCCGGAGTGGGAGCGGCTGCACCGCATCTATCACCGCGTCCTGATTTCGAACTGCGGTTCGCAATCCCTGATCGGCTTCTGCGGCCAGCTCGCCGACCAGCTCTACCGCTACCGGCGGCTGTCGATCCGCAAGGCGTTTCCGTCACGCGCGGTCGGCGATGAGCACGCTTCGATCGTCGAGGCTGTGCTGAACGGGGATATCGAGCGCGCGGTGCAGCTGTTGACGGCGCACTACCAACGTACCGCGGATGTCATCCTTCAGGATGAGACCATCTTTCCGGAGCTGCGCGACCGCGGCGCTGGGGAAGGTAAGTAGTTACTCACGTTGCTGCGGTCAGGAAGAAGTCGACGCGCTTTTCCACATACGCCTGCGCTTCCTTTTTCAGCATCTGCATGTCTTCACCGAGCAGGGCGCGAAACAGCATCGAGAAGATCACGAGGTCGATGAAGATCTTTGCGGTCTCCTCGATCCGCTCCGCCGCGAAGGCGCCCTTGCCGTACAGCCCCTCCGCCCGGGCCAATTCGCCGATGACATGGCCGACATTGCGCGTCGCGCTCTCGCGCGCCGAGTCCTGGACTTCCAGTGTCAGGTCGGGAAAGCGCGGACTCTCGGCAATGGCCGTGCGCATCAGGCCGATCGTCTCGTCCGCAAAGGCGCGTTCGATCAGCGTGACAGCGATGTTGACGAGCCGCGCGCGGAAGGTGCGGCCCTGCGGCACCAGATTTTCATATTGCGTGTTGTTCGCGGCCTGACGGCCGATCACCGCCGCGAACAGCGCCGCCTTGCTGGGAAAGCGCGCATAGATCGTGGGCTTGCCGGCGCGCGCGGTCTGCGCGATGACGTCGACGCTCGCCCCTTCGAAGCCATGGGCCAGGAACACCGTCTTGGCGGCATCGAGAATGCGCTCCTCGACCTCGCCAGCCCGTTCGAGCGGCGGCCGCCCGACCTTGCCACGCGCCGTCTTGGGAGCTGCCATCCGATCTGCCATCGCTTTCTATCGAGCTCGTTGAGATTTCAGCCCTCTTTGGCACACCAGCCGGGATTGATCAATCAAGGGCGCTGCTGCGGCGCGGGCTTTGGCCAGTATCGCCTTGCATCGCCCTTCCTGGGCGTCCTCGCCCGCCAGACCGCTGAATACGACTGGGGACCCCTGCATCCGCCAACGTTCAAGCCGCCTTGTCAGGCGCAGGGCTCGGCATCGGTGTGTCTGCGCGCTCTGCCGAGAGCAGCATCAGGGCGGCCAGCGCCGACAGACTGAGGCTCGCTGAGACGAGCAGCACAATTCGGCCGAGCGCGTCGATCAGCAGGCCGAACACCAGCGGCGCAAAGGCCTGGCAGATCCGCGATGGTGCACCGATCAGGCCGAGCCGGTAGGCGTAGTTGGCCGGGCCGAAGATCGCGAGCGGCAGCGTGCCGCGGGCGATGGTCAGGATGCCGTTGCCGGAGCCGTGCAGCAGCGCGAACGCCGCCGCCGCCCCGCCGCCGAACAGCGCGATGGTCAGGGCGCCGATCGGATGGGTGATGCAGGCCAGCCGCGCCGAGGTGAGCGGATGAAAGCGGCTGAGAAAGCCGGCCTCGACCACGCGCGCGGCGACCTGTGCCGGCCCGATCATCATGCCCGCAAACAAAGCCTGCGCCGGCGTCGCGCCGAACGCCTGCATCAGCCGCGGCAGATGTACGGCCATCGCCGCCGTCATCGTCCAGGCCGCGGCCATCGCGAAGGCGATCAGGACCATCGGGCGGTCGAGCGGGATCTTCGGCTTGGTGGTCTGCTCCTCGCCCGCCGCCATCTGCGTCGCGCGCGGCAGCGAGAGATTGAGCGGCAGGCCGATGACGAGATGCGCGATGGCCCAGGCAAAGCAGGTCTCGCGCCAGCCGATCGTCGCCAGCCCCCAGGTGCTCAGCGGCCAGCCGACCGTCGAGGCGAAGCCGGCGATCAGGGTGATGCCGGTGATCGCGCCGCGGGCGTCCTTGCCATAGATGCGCCCAAGCGTGCCGAACGCGGCGTCATAGAGGCCGAGGCCCATGCCGACGCCGAGCCACAGCCACGCCACCGCCATCACCCAGAGCGAATGCGACAGGCCGAGCAGCGTGAGCCCGATCGCGAGCACGATGTTGGAGGCACACAGCACCTGCCGGCCACCGACGCGATCGATCTGGCGGCCGATCCGCGGGCCTAACAGGCCGGAGATGATCAGCGAGGCGGAGAATGCGGCGAAGAACCAGTTGTTGGACAGGCCGAGATCGCGGGCGATCGGATCGGCCAGGATCGCCGGCAGATAATAGCTCGATCCCCAGGCCAGGGTCTGGGCGGTGCCGAGAGCGATGACCACGCCCAGCCGTCGTGCCTGCATTGTCAGATCTTTCGCCAGTTTGCGTTACGAGCAGCCGCAGCCTGCGCGCCCCGCCGCCTTGGCCCTGGCGTCGTCTGCGCAACAACTGTCTACGCGCGACGGAGCAGGGCCGCCACAGCAGTCGGACAAGGCAGCAATGCTCTCCAGTCCGCTGCGGGTGCAGACACCGGTCTCGGGCAGTTGCAGTTCGACGCGTGCCGCCGCCGTCTTGTCGCCGGCGATATCGGCGGTGATCGAGCGGACCTGCTCATAGCCGGTCATCATCAGGAATGTCGGCGCCCGGCCATAGCTCTTCATTCCGGCGAGGTAGAGATCGGGCTCGTCGGCTTGCGCGAGCTCGCGCGCGCCGTGCGGCCGCACGGTGCCGCAGGAATGCTCGTTCGGATCGATCAGCGGAGCCAGCGCCACCGGAGCCTCGATGGCCGGATCGAGCCGGACGCGCAACTCCGACAGCAGCGACAGGTCGGGGCGGAAGCCGGTGGCCACGATCAACTCGTCCGTACCGATGCTTTGGCCGCTGCTCGCGACGACCTGCAACTGGCCGTCCTGCTCGGCGATCTGCGTCACATGAAATCCGGCCTCGAGCCGGATACGTCCTGAACGCACCAGCGCCGCGAACGCCATGCCCAGCTCGCCGCGTGCGGCGAGCTGGTCGGCACTGCCGCCGCCAAAAGCGCGCGTCGGATCGTCGCTGCGCAGCAGCCAGATCGCCTGCGTTCCCGGCGCCTCCTCGGCGAGGGTGGCGAGCTCCATCAGCGTGCCGATCGCCGAATGGCCGCTGCCGAGCACCGCGACGGTCCTGCCGGCATAGCGTCCGCGCTGCGCATTCAACACGTCGGGCATCGCATAGGCGATGTGGTCGCGCTGCTCGATCTCGCCGCGCGCGGGCAGGCCATTGCCGCCGGCCGGATTGGGCGAGAACCAAGTCCCGGACACGTCGATCACGGCATCGGCCTGCATGGCCGCCTCGCCGTTGCCGTTACGATAGCGGACATCGAACGGCGCCGCCGCGCGTCCTTTCGACTTGGCCTTGTCGAAGCCGATGCGGCTGATCGCGGTGACGCGATGAGAGGTATGAACGACCTCGCGCAGCGCAGTGCGGGTCGCCAGTGGCGCAAGATACGCCTCGATCAGCTCGCGCCCGGTCGGATAGACCTCCGGAGCGGGCGGAGTCCATCCGGTCGCGGCGAGCAGCCGCGCCGCCGCCGTATCGATGTTGTATTTCCACGGCGAGAACAGCTGCACATGCTGCCATTGCCGGACCGCGTGGGCCGCCTCCGGACCCGCTTCGAGCACCACAGGTAACAGGCCGCGCGCGAGCGCATGCGCCGCAGCCGCGAGCCCGACCGGGCCGGCGCCGATGATCGCGATCGTCTTCGCCTCCGTCATGGCTTGTCCTTTCGTATTTCTAGAATTATCGAATAATGAGGCAAATGATCACGCCGCCGGTCTGGCCGAGCCACAGGCGCTTTCGTCCACGCAGCATTCCGAGACCAGAAATCCGACCAGTGAGCGCATCATGTCGTACTCGGCATGGCAGACCAGGGTGGTGCCCTCGCGCAGTTGCGAAATCAGCCCGACTGCTACCAGCGTCTTGACGTGATGCGACAGGGTGGACGCGGGGATCTTCAGCCGCTCCTGCAATCGACCGACCGGCATGCCGGCATGACCGGCGCGCACCAGTGCCCGGTAGATCTTCAGGCGCGTGGTGTTGCCGAGGGCTTCCAGGCGGGCGGCGGCATCGTCGAGCTTCATGATCCCAAGCTTGCCGCACGCGGCCGGCGGGAGTCAACGGTATTTCTAGAATATTCGAAATAGAGGTGAGAGTGCCGGGCCGGGAGGTTTGACCTTCGGCCATTATATCGATAGTTCTGGATATATGGAAAATGAACAAGCCGTTCTTGCCCTGGCCGCGCTGGCGCAGCCGACGCGGCTGCAGGCTTTCCGCGTGCTGGTGCATAACGAGCCGCAGGGGTTGCCGGCGGGCGAGCTCGCACGCCTGCTCGAGGTGCCGCAGAACACGCTGTCGGCGCATCTGGCGGTGCTCGCCCGTGCCGGGCTCGTCCGTTCACAGCGGCACAGCCGCTCGATTGTGTACCGCGCCGATCTCACCGAGCTCCAAGCCGTCACATTGTTCCTCCTGCAGGATTGTTGCGGCGGCCGGCCGGAAATCTGCGCTCCCGTGATCGAAAGCCTCACCCCATGCTGTCCGCCCAAACGCAAGGACAAGAGCCATGCCTGATCCCATCTACAATGTGCTGTTTCTCTGCACCGGAAATTCGGCGCGCTCGATTCTGGCGGAATCGATCCTACGCAAGCAGGGTGCCGGCCGCTTTCGCGCGTTTTCGGCTGGCAGCACGCCGAAGGGCGCGGTGCATCCGCTGGCGCTCGAACTGCTCGCGCGGATGGATTATCCGACCGATGACCTCCGCTCCAAAAGCTGGAGCGAGTTCGCCGTGCCCGGCGCGCCGGTGATGGATTTCGTCTTCACCGTCTGCGACGCCGCGGCCGGCGAGGCCTGCCCGATCTGGCCGGGGCAACCGATGACGGCGCATTGGGGCATCGAGGATCCGGCGGCGGCCGAAAGTACGGAGCTGGAGCGGCTCGCCGCGTTCACCACCGCCTTCCGCTATCTGAACAACCGCATCGGCGCCTTCATCCATCTGCCGCTCGATCGCATCGACAGGCTCGCGCTGGGGACGCGGCTGCGCGAGATCGGGACGAGCGAAGGGGCTAGATCCTCGCGCTCCGACGTCGCGTGATCCGATGACCCTGTTCGAGCGCTATCTGACGATCTGGGTCCTGCTCTGCATCGTTGCGGGCATCGGCTTCGGCCATCTGATGCCGGACGTCTTCGCTGCGGTGGCGGCGGCGGAAATCGCCCGGGTCAACATGCCGGTGGCGGCCCTGATCTGGCTGATGATCATCCCGATGCTTCTGAAGATCGATTTTGCCGCGCTCGGCGGCGTCAAGGCGCATTGGCGCGGCATCGGCGTCACCTTGCTGGTGAACTGGGCCATCAAGCCGTTTTCGATGGCGCTGCTCGGCAGCATCTTTATCGGCCATGTCTTCGCGCCGATGTTGCCGCCCGGGCAATTGTCGTCCTACATCGCCGGTCTCATCCTGCTGGCCGCCGCGCCATGCACGGCCATGGTGTTCGTCTGGTCGAACCTCTGCGAGGGCGAGCCGCATTACACGCTGAGCCAGGTCGCGCTGAACGACGTCATCATGGTGTTTCTGTTCGCGCCACTGGTCGGCCTGCTGCTCGGCGTCGCCTCGATCACGGTGCCCTGGACCACGCTATTGCTGTCGGTGCTGCTCTACATCGTGGTGCCGGTCATCGTCGCTCAGCTTTGGCGAGCGGCCTTGCTGCGGACGAAACACGGCGCGTTAGAGCGCACCTTGCAGGTTTTGCAGCCGGTCTCGCTGGTCGCGTTGTTGGCGACGCTGGTGCTGCTGTTCGGCTTCCAGGGCCAGCAGATTCTCAGGCAACCCGTGGTCATCGCGATCCTGGCCGTGCCGATCCTGATTCAGGTCTATCTCAATGCGGGCATTGCCTATTGGTTGAGCCGTCGCCTCGGGGTTGCCTGGTGCGTCGCCGCGCCGGCCGCCTTGATCGGCGCCAGCAATTTCTTCGAGCTGGCGGTCGCGGCTGCGATCAGCCTGTTCGGGCTCGATTCTGGTGCCGCTCTGGCGACGGTCGTCGGGGTTCTGGTCGAGGTCCCCGTGATGCTGTCGGTCGTGCGCATCGTCAAGGCGAGCCGAGGCTGGTACGAAGCGGGGCAGGCGGCGTAGCGACCTCTCACCTGGCGCATGATCCGGAAAAGCGGACATCGGTGTTCCGAGACGATCATGCTCTAACAAAAATATGATCAGATGCGCTTCTTTGGAAACGCATCATCATCGAACCCGAGCGACCCAGCGGGCCGCCTCAGCGGCGCGGCTCATCCTCGTCATCATCGTCGCCTTCGTGATCTCGCTTGCTGGGCTCGTAGCGCAGGTCGGGGTCCTCCAGGTTGGTGTGCAGCGCCGCCAATTGCAAGTAGGCCGGTCCAGCTGGATCGATGCGGGCCACGGGCACGAGATTGGGGGAGCCATCTGCTGCAGCCAAGGTAAAGGCCAGCATGCCGCCAAGTCCCGCCACCAGCGCGGCGAGTGTCAAAATATCCCGCACGACTACCCTCCTCATGACCAGGGCAGGCATCGATACAGCCGTCGATATCTGCGCCGGTAGGATTGTGTCGCACCGACCCTTACCGTAGCCTGTCGCGCGGCGTCAGCGAATTGTAAGCTTCCCTGGGGCAGGATGCCGCTGTGGACGACATTTCGCCGCCTGCATTGGTTGAGCTCAATTCCGACATCGGAAAATCAAACTAATATCCGTACCAGCTCCCTAGCATTTGCAAATGCGCCGCGATCCGAGTTCGGCAACCGGGAGCGGTGCAGGCCATGACCGTTTCGATAACTTCGATAACCAAGGCGCTACGTCCCAGGAAGTCCATGCATTTGCCTCAAATTGGACAGTTCATGCGCATCATGATGCTGGCGATGTTGATCTCGACGGCGGCATCGGCGGCGACGGTCGCGCGCGAGGACGATCGCGAGCGTCGCGACGCGATGCGTCGCGCGGTCGAATCCGGCGATGCCATGCCGCTGTCGCAGATTCTCCCCAAGCTGCGCAGCCGGATTGCCGGGGATGTGACCGGCGTCGACGTCGAGCGCCAGCGAGGTCGCTGGCGCTATGAGTTTCGCATCATCGGCCGGGATGGCCGCGTGCGCGATGTCTATGTCGATGCGCGCAGCGGCGAGATCGAGCGGATCGAGGAAAAGTAGATGCGTGTGCTGCTGGTCGAGGATGATCCGCGGCTGTCGTCCGACCTGTCGCGGACGCTGCAGGCGGCAGGCTACCTGGTCGAGACATCCGATAATGGCGAGCAGGCCTGGTTTCTCGGCGATACCGAGGATTACGGTGCCGTGGTGCTCGATCTGGGCCTGCCGGGCATGGACGGCCTCTCCGTCCTGAAGCGCTGGCGCACGGCCGGTCGGCACATGCCGGTGCTGATCCTGACGGCGCGTGCAAGCTGGGCCGAGCGGGTCGACGGCATCGATGCCGGCGCCGACGATTATCTGCCGAAGCCGTTTCGCAACGAGGAGCTGCTCGCGCGGCTGCGGGCGATCGTGCGGCGCTCCGCCGGCCATGCCGCTCCGGTGCTCTCGTCCGGCGATCTCACCCTCGACGAGCGCCAGATGAAGGTCAGCTTGGCCGGCGTGCCGGTTCCGCTATCTCAGCTGGAATATCGTCTGATAGCCTACCTACTGCGGCAGAGCGGCCGGGTCGTGCCGCAGCATGAGCTGGAGGAGAATGTCTATGGCCTCGGCCATGACCACGACTCCAACGCGCTGGAGGTGCTGATCCGGCGCGTGCGCAAGAAGCTCGGCGCCGAGATCATCGAGACCCGGCGAGGCTTCGGCTACATGATCCCGGAGACGGCTGAATGAGGTGGGGCTCGCTGCGGCTGCGGCTGGTGGCGGCGGGCACCATCGCCCTTCTGGTCGCGCTCGGCGTCGCCGGCTTCGGCATGGTCGTGCTGTTCAAGCGCCACGTCGCGCGGACGCTCGCCGCCGACCTCGACATCCACTTGCGGCAGCTGTTGAACGGTCTCGAGCTCGATGCGGAGGGACGGATCATGGTGTCCCGCCCGCCGGCGGATCCACGTTTCACGGTGCCGCTGTCGGGGCTGTACTGGCAGATCTCGGACGATCGCGGCCAGCTGCTGCGCTCGCGCTCGTTATGGGACGCGATCCTGCCGCTGCCGATCGACGAGCCGGGGCCGACCGACGTGCACCAGCATGAACTGGCCGGCCCGGACGGCGCGCGCGTGCTGGTTGCCGAGCGCGGCATCCTGATGAATCCGGAGCGCCAGAGCCGGGTGCGGGCGGCCGTGGCCTACGATCTCGATGGCGCCACCAGCGCGGTGCGCACCTTCGCCAAGGATCTCTCGATTGCGCTCGCCGTCCTCGCGTTCATCCTGGCCGTGGGCACCTCGGTTCAGGTCAGTCTCGGTCTGCGTCCGCTCGCGGTGCTGCGCCGGGGCGTTGCCGAGATCCGCAGCGGCAAACGCCGGCATCTTCCGGTCGAGGTGCCGACCGAGGTCGCGCCGCTGGTCGAGGAGGTCAACGCGCTGCTCGACGCCCAGCAGCGCGAGATCACGCGGTCGCGCAGCCGCGCCGCCGATCTTGCGCATGGCTTCAAGACACCGCTTGCGGCGCTGGCGGCGGACGCCGCCCGACTGAGGGAGCTCGGTCAGCTGGAACTCGCGCGCAATGTCGAGGATGTTGCCGACGCGATGAGCCGGCAGGTCGATCGTGAACTGGCGCTGGCGCGGCTGCGCGGCAAGGTGCGCGGCGGGCCGGAGGCTGCGACGGAGCTGGCGCCGCTTGTCGACGCTCTGCTGGGCACGCTCGGCCGCACGCCGGCCGCCGCTCATGTCAGCTTCGACGGTGCGGTGCCCCCCGGCATGCGTCTGGCGATAGATCGCACCGATCTCGCCGAGGTGCTCGGCAATCTGCTGGAGAACGCCGCGCGACATGCGGTGAGCACGGTTCGCATTCTCGCCAGTGTGAGCCCGCTGTTCGTGTCCGTCGAGGACGACGGACCAGGAATTCCGGATGCGCAGATCGGCCGCGTGCTCGAGCGCGGCGGCAGGCTCGACGAGCAGGGGCCCGGGAGCGGATTAGGGCTCGCGATCGTGCAGGACGTCTTGGAAGCCTATGGCTGGCGGTTGCAGATCGGCCGCTCCGAACTTGGCGGAGCCAAGATCACCATCGCGCCGGCGCTGACGTCAGCGGCTGCGGGCCGGCCCGCGCCGAGCCGGGAGCGGAAGGAGGTGCGGTCCATCCTGACAGCAGGCTGACATCTCGCGTCAGCGCCGCGACGCCCGCGCTCCTTTATCCCTCGGACATGCCACCCCGCGCCTCGGCTCGCCAGCACGGAGGTGCTCCACGCATCGACGAAGGATCTGTCTCATGCGCCTACGAAACTCTGCCAAAACCTACGGGTCTGTCGCGATCGGACTGCACTGGATTGTCGCAGTGCTGGTGCCCGCCGCCTGGATATCCGGTCATCTCGGCGACATGCTGCCGCGGGGGGCGCACGATATGGGCCTGTTCATGCACGTCTCGCTCGGACTCGCGATGCTCGGCTTCGCGCTGGCGCGCCTGGCGTGGCGGCTGGCCGATCCGCCGCCGACGCCGGAAGCAACCAAACTCGGACCGTGGACCGTTCATGCCGGCGAGATCGTGCATCTCTTGATCTACGGCATCATGTTCGCAATTCCGATCCTGGGGATACTCACCCAGTTCGCGCGCGGCTACGGGCTGCCGGTGTTCGGCCTGTTCGAGATCGCCTCGCCCTGGGTCGGTGATCGCGGCTTCGCCCACGACATGAAGGAGATGCACGAGGCCTTGGCCAACGGCCTGATGATCCTGATCGGCCTGCATGCCGGCGCGGCCCTGCTGCATCATTACTGGTTGCACGATCGGACCTTGAAGCGGATGGTACCGGGACTGCGGTGACGCTTTCTGTCATACAGACAGGCTAGAAGCTTCGGTCGAGGACCGAACCGGAGGGCTGCATGCCTGCGACGCCGCATCTCGAAAAGCACTTCACCGCCACAGAAGCCGTTCGTGACGTGGTGATCGGGATGGCGGATGGGCTGACCGTTCCGTTTGCGCTGGCGGCCGGTTTGTCGGCCGCCGTCACCTCGACCGGCGTGATCGTGACGGCCGGCCTCGCCGAGGTCGTCGCGGGTGCGATCGCGATGGGGCTGGGCGGCTATCTCGCGGCCCGGACCGACGCCGAACATTATGCGGCCGAGGAGAAGCGGGAAAATGACGAGATCGACCGCCTCCGTGGTCGGGAAATCGAAGAGGTGGCGGCGATCTTCAGAGACTACGGGCTCAAGGGTGAGGCCCTGACGACGGTGGTCGACGCCATTGCGGCCGACCGCAGGCGATGGGTCGACTTCATGATGCGCTTCGAGCTCGGCCTCGAACGTCCCGATCCCAAGCGCGCGCCGGTCAGCGCGGTGACGATCGGCGGCTCCTACGTGATCGGAGGGCTGATCCCGCTGATCCCCTACATGCTGGTCCACGACATCTCGGGCGCGCTGCGCATCTCCGTGGTCGCGACCGGCGCGGCGTTGCTGATCTTCGGCGCCATCAAGGGCCACTTCACCGGCGTCAGCAAGATCAAGTCGGCCTTGCAGACCGCGCTCGTCGGCGGCCTCGCCGCCGGCGCCGCATTCTGGCTGGCGCATCTGTTCGGGTAGGCGGGGACGGCCAGCCCCCGGTTCGAGGCCGCAGCCCATGGCTGCCGGGAACCAAACTCCGCAGCCACGGTTAGCTGGCATGCAGGAGGACTCCCATGCGCCGCACCAAGATCAAGCCGACCCGCAACAAGCTCGACATGACCGACGAGGCCCAGGTCCGCGTCGTGACCAAGCGGCTCAAGATGTCGCCCGCCGAGCTGGCCGAGATGGTCGGGCGCATCGGCAACTCCATCACCGCGATCAACAAGGAGGTCACGCAGCAGCGCGCCGCGAAGCTGGGAGCGCCGGCCGGCGCCGTGATCGCCTCGGTGACCGTGACCGAGACGAAGGCGGAAGTGATCATGCCGGACGACACGCCAGCGGCCACCTGACAACCGGCAATTCTGAATCGACACCTGACTTCGCATTCGGGCTTTGAACAAGGGGCAGACGATGGATCAGCGCACCGATCGGGGTGACGCGTTGACGCTGGCAGCATTCAACCTCCGCAAGGCCAAGATCAGCGAAGGGCGGCCGTTTCCGCTGGGCGCCACTTGGGACGGTCTCGGCGTCAATTTTGCGATCTTTTCCGCGCACGCGACCAAGGTCGAGCTCTGCCTGTTCGACGAGACCGGCGACACCGAGCTCGAGCGCATCGAGCTGCCCGAATACACCGACGAGGTCTGGCACGGCTATTTGCCGACGGCGCGCCCGGGCACGGTCTATGGCTATCGCGTGCATGGACCTTATGAGCCGGATGCCGGCCACCGCTTCAATCCCAACAAGCTGGTGATCGATCCCTATGCCAAGCAGCTGATCGGCAATCTGCGCTGGGGCCCCGAGCTGTTCGGCTACCAGCTCGACCATGCCGACAAGGATCTCTCCTTCGATGATCGCGACAGCGCGCCCCTGATGCTGAAATGCCGGGTGATCGATCCGGCCTTCACCTGGGGCACCTCACGCAAGCCGGAGATTCCGTGGGAGCGGACCATCTTCTATGAGATGCATGTCAAGGGGCTTTACCAAGCTGCATCCGCTGGTGCCGGAGGCCGACCGCGGCACCTTCGCCGGCCTCGCGCATCACGACATTCCAGCCTATTTGCGCTCGCTCGGCATCACCTCGGCCGAGCTGCTGCCGATCCATGCCTTCATCGACGACAGCTATCTGATCGAGAAGGGGCTGCGCAACTATTGGGGCTATAATTCGATCGGTTTCTTCGCGCCGGAACCGCGCTATCTGAAGACGCCGTTCGCAACCGAATTCAAGACCATGGTCAACCAGTTCCACGCCAACGGCATCGAGGTGATCCTCGACGTGGTCTACAACCACACCGCCGAAGGCAACGAGCTCGGCCCGACCTTGTCGTTCAAGGGCATCGACAACGCCAGCTACTACCGGCTGATGCCGGAGCAGAAGCGCTACTACATCAACGACACTGGCACCGGCAACACGGTGAACCTGTCGCACCAGCGCGTGCTGCAGCTGGTAGCGGATTCGCTGCGCTATTGGGCGACGGAGATGCGGGTTGACGGTTTCCGCTTCGACCTCGCCACCATCCTGGCACGCGAGCCTTATGGCTTCGACGAGGGCGGCAGCTTCCTTGACGCCTGCCGTCAGGACCCGGTGCTGTCGAGTGTCAAGCTGGTCGCGGAGCCCTGGGACATCGGTCCCGGCGGCTACCAGGTCGGCCAGTTTCCGCCGGGCTGGGCGGAGTGGAACGACAAGTTTCGCGACACCGCACGGGCGTTCTGGAAGGGCGATGGCGGCACGCTCGCCGATTTCGCCAAGCGCATCTCCGGCTCGGGCGACCTGTTCAACAAGCGTGGCCGCCGGCCCTGGGCGAGCGTGAACTTCATCACCGCCCATGATGCCTTCAATCTCAACGACCTCGTCTCCTACAACGACAAGCACAATGAGGCGAACGGCGAGGACAATCGCGACGGGCATAGCAACAACCATTCCTGGAACTGCGGCGTCGAGGGACCGACGGATGATCCCGAGATCATCGGCTTGCGCGAGCGGCAGAAGCGCAACCTGCTCGCCACGATGCTGCTGTCGCACGGCACGCCGATGCTGCTCGCCGGCGACGAGTTCGGCCACTCGCAGGGCGGCAGCAACAACGCCTATGCCCAGGACAACGAGATCACCTGGCTCGACTGGATGGGCATCGCGCCGCAGGGGCGGGCTCTGCGCGAGTTCACACGCAAGCTGATCGCGATGCGCAAGGCGTTTCCGATCCTCTACCGCAGCCGTTTCCTGGTCGGCTCGCACAATGAAGACCTGGGCGTCAAGGACGTGACCTGGCTCGCTCCCTCGGGCGAGGAGATGACGACCGAGCAGTGGACCGACGACAACGCGCGCTGTTTCGGCATGCTGCTCGACGGCCGCGCCCAGGAGACCGGTGTCAAGCGCCGCGGCTCAGACGCGACGCTGCTTTTGATCTACAACGCGCATTTCGACGTGGTGAACTTCACGCTGCCCGCGGTGCCCGAAGGACACAATTGGCTGGCGCTGATCGACACCAACCAGCCTGATGCGCAGCTGCAGTCGTTTCCCTTCGGCCACGTCTATGCGGTGACGGGACGGTCGATGCTGGCGCTCGGCCTGTCGTCCGAGCAGCAGCCGATGCGCAGTCTGCGTCACGGCCTCGGCGCTCTCCTCGACATCGCGGAGGCGCCGCTGCCGGGGTAGGGGTCTTCGCCGGGATCGCGGTTAAAGGAAGTGGAGGCCCAGAACGCTTGGCGCGCGTCTCGAACCATCAGGCCACGCCGCCGCAGCGTCAGCCGCTCGCCGCGGAACGTGCCTCACGCCCCACGCGCGTATTTCGCAAGCCGCGCCTCCAGCACGCCGAGCATGGCCTCCCGCGCCGGATCGCGCGAGCCGCGCAGCCATGCCGCGGCCAGCGGCAGCCGTCCCGCGGTGCCCCCGCGCTGCAGCCGCAGCGGCACGAAGCGCACGCCCGACACCGCGAGCCGCGAGGTCCAGCGCGGCACGATGGCGATGCCGAGCCGGGCCGCGACGAGATGCACGATGGTCTGTTTCTCGTCGGCGAATTGCGCGACGTCGGGCGACAATCCGGCCTGGGCGAACAGCTTCATCGTGAGGTCGTGGCTATGCGGGCGCGATCTCCGGTCCGGCACGATCAGCGGCTGGTCGGCGATGTCGGCCAGCGACACCGAGGCGCGCGCGGCTAGCCGATGCCGCTGCGGCAGAGCCACCACGGCGCTCTCGCTGAGCAGCGCACGGAATTCCAGCCGGGGGTCGGTGCGTTCGGGCGGCCGCACGAAGGCCAAATCGAGTGCGCCCGAGAGGATCTTGGGCAGCAGCCGGATGGTCTTCTCCTCCATCAGCTGCACCGCGATGTCCGGATGGGCCTCGCGGAAATCATGCAGCAGCTGCGGCAATAATCCGGCGGCGGCGCTGTCGATGGCGCCGACCCGCAGCCTTAGTGCCTTGGTGCTGCGGGCGCGGCGGCGGAAGGAGGTCTCGACCGCCTCGACCTTCGCCAGAATGCTGCGGGCGTCGCGCACCAGCAGCGTGCCGTGTTCGGTCAGGGACACCGCCCGCGTCGTGCGCGCGAACAGCGGCGTCGCCAGATCCTCCTCCAGCAGCTTGATCTGCCGTCCGAGCGCCGAGGGCAGCATCTGCAGCCGCTGCGCGGCCTTGCCGAAATGCAGCTCCTCGGCAGCAGCGATGAAGCAGCGGAGTTGGTGCAATTCCATCAGGAGCGATCCCGGGCAACGACGATTATATCATTTTTTTGTATAATGCCGCCGCCATTGAAGCCAGTCCCTTTTACCGCCTACGGTCCCTCGATCAACGACAAGACGGACGAGGGAGGTGACGGTGGCCGGAGAGCTGGAGACGCGCGTGCTGCGCAAGATCACGTTGCGCATCGTTCCTTTCATCATGCTGCTTTACTTCGTGGCCTTTATCGACCGCGTGAATGTCGGTTTTGCCGCGCTGACCATGAACAAGGATATCGGTCTGTCGGCCTCCGCCTACGGCTTCGGCGCTGGCATCTTCTTCTGGGGTTATTTCCTGTTCGAGGTTCCCTCCAACCTCGCGCTCGACAAGTTCGGCGCACGGATCTGGATCGCGCGGGTGATGATCACCTGGGGCCTCGTTTCCGGCGCGATGGCGTTCGTGCAGGGCCCGATGAGCTTCTACGTGCTGCGCTTCCTGCTCGGCGCTGCCGAGGCTGGATTCTTCCCCGGCATCATCCTGTATCTCTCCTACTGGTTTCCGGCGCGGCAGCGCGCCGCCGTCACCGCGCTGTTCATGGCGGCCGCGCCGCTGTCGACGGTGCTTGGATCGCCGGTGTCGGGAGCGCTGTTGGAAATGGACGGCATTCTCGGCTTCAAAGGCTGGCAGTGGCTGTTTCTGATCGAGGCGCTGCCGGCGGTGCTGCTCGGCTTCGTCGTGCTCGGCTACATGACCGACCGTCCGGAGCAGGCCCGCTGGCTGGCCGACGAGGAGCGCGACTGGCTGGTGCGCACGATGAACGCGGAACTCGCGAGCAAGGCCGCGACCGCCAGCCACAGCATCTGGCGTGGCCTCGCCGACATCCGTGTGCTGGCTTTGGCGTTGGTCTATTTCGGTACCTCTGCCGGCCTCTACACGCTCGGCGTCTGGGCGCCGCAGATCATCAAGCAGTTCGGCCTGTCGTCATTTGCGGTCGGCTTCCTCAATGCCGTGCCGCCGACCATCGCGGTCGTCGTCATGATCCTGTGGGCGCGGCATTCCGACCGCACCGCCGAGCGCACCTGGCATGTCGTGCTGGCCTGCGTCGTCGCGGCCGTCGGCCTCTGGCTGGCCGGATTGTCGACCAGCGTCGCCGCGGTGCTCGCAGCGCTCACTTTGGTCAATGTCGGCATCTCCTCGTCGAAGCCGCCGCTGTGGAGCATGCCGACCATGTTCCTGTCCGGTTCGGCTGCCGCGGCCGGCATCGCGACCATCAACTCGATCGGCAATCTCGGCGGTTTCGTCGGTCCGGCCATGATCGGCTGGATCAAGGACCAGACCGGCAGCTTCAACGGCGGCCTCTATTTCGTCGCCGGCCTGCTGGTGGTATCGGCAGTGCTGACCCTGTTGCTGGCGCGATCACAAAGCGCGAAGGCCGAGCAAGCGGCCACGCAGTCCTGACTCTCACACGGAGCCCTTTTCATGCGCACTCATTCCATCGCCGCCATTCCCGCCGACGGCATCGGCCCCGAAGTGATCTCGGCCGGCGTCCGAGTCCTGGAGGCGCTCGCCAAGCGCTCGGGCGACATCAGCTTCAACGTCAAGACCTTCGATTGGGGCTCGGACTACTACAAGAAGCACGGCGTGATGATGCCGGCCGACGGCCTCGCCGAGCTGAAGAAATTCGACGCGATCTATTTCGGTGCGGTCGGCGCGCCTGACGTGCCGGATCACATCACGCTGTGGGGCCTGCGGCTGCCGATCTGCCAGGGCTTCGATCAATATGCCAATGTGCGCCCGACCAAGATTCTGCCCGGCGTCTCCTCGCCGCTGCGCAATGTCGGCGTCGGCGATCTCGATTGGGTGATCGTGCGCGAGAACTCCGAAGGCGAATATGCCGGCATGGGCGGACGTGCGCATCGCGGTCTGCCGGAGGAGGTGGGCACCGAGGTCGCCGTCTTCACGCGCATCGGCGTCACCCGCATCATGCGCTTTGCCTTCAAGCTCGCGCAGTCGCGGCCGCGCAAATTCCTCACCGTCGTCACCAAGTCGAACGCGCAGCGCCACGGCATGGTGATGTGGGACGAGATCGCCGCGGAAGTGGCGCGCGAATTCCCCGACGTGACCTGGGACAAGATGCTGGTCGACGCCATGACCGTGCGCATGACCCTGCAGCCGAAGAGCCTCGACACCATCGTTGCGACCAACCTGCACGCCGACATTTTGTCGGATCTGGCCGGCGCGCTCGCCGGCAGCCTCGGCGTGGCGCCGACCGGCAACATCGATCCGGAGCGCCGCTTCCCGTCGATGTTCGAGCCGATCCATGGCTCGGCCTTCGACATCACCGGCAAGGGCATCGCCAATCCCGTTGCGACATTCTGGACTGGCGCGCAGATGCTCGAACATCTCGGCGAGAAGGAGGCCGCGACACGGCTGATGGCGGCGGTCGAGAAAGTGTGTGCGGCCGGCATTCTGACGCCGGATGTGGGCGGCAAGGCGAACACCAAGGAGGTGACCGACGCTGTCATCGACGCGATTCACGGCTCCAACGTCTGAGGCGAGCCGGTCTCCCGTACAATCTCGGCGTGTTCGGGGTTGCGCTTGCAATGGACGCTGCGGGGCGTATATCAGCGCTTCCGCTGCGTCCGCGCATGCCAATCACATGCACGTCATACAGACGCGACAAACGAAGCGGGGGAGAAAGGACACATCATGCGTCGTCACCGTCGAGCCAAGATCGTCGCAACAGTTGGTCCCGCCAGCAATTCTCCGGAGATGCTGAAGGCGCTGTTCCTCGCCGGTGTGGACACTTTCCGTCTCAATTTCAGCCATGGCACGCAGGCCGACCACGCCAAGGTGCACGCCGCGATCCGCGCGCTGGAGAAGGACGTGCGGCGGCCGATCGGCATCCTGATGGATCTGCAGGGGCCGAAGATTCGTGTCGGCACCCTGCGCGACAAGAAGATCCAGGTCGAATCCGGCGAGACCATCCGCTTCGTATTGAACGGCACCGAGGGCGACAAGACCTCGATTCCGTTGCCGCATCCGGAGATCTTTGCGGCGGTCGCGCCCGGTCACGATCTTCTGATCGATGATGGCCGCGTGCGCGTGCGCGTCACCGGCCTCGGCGACGACTGGATCGAGGCCAAGGTGATCGTCAGCGGGACGATCTCCAACCACAAGGGCATCAATCTGCCTGGCACCATCCTCGAACTGTCGCCGCTGACACCGAAGGATCGTTCCGATCTCGCTTTCGGCCTCGAGCTCGGCGTCGACTGGGTGGCGCTGTCGTTCGTCCAGAAGCCGTCGGACGTGCTGGAGGCGAGGGGCCTGATCAACGGCCGCGCCGGAATCATGTCCAAGATCGAGAAGCCGGCGGCGCTCGACCGCATCGACGACATCATCCAGCTGTCGGACGCGATCATGGTCGCGCGCGGCGATCTCGGTGTCGAGATTCCCAATGAGGACGTGCCGGGCAGGCAGAAGGAGCTGGTGCGCGCGTGCCGGCTGGCGGTGAAGCCGGTGATCGTCGCGACGCAGATGCTGGATTCGATGGTGGCGACGCCGACGCCGACGCGCGCCGAAGTGTCCGACGTGGCGACCGCGATCTATGACGGGGCCGATGCGGTGATGCTGTCCGCGGAATCGGCCAGCGGCCAATATCCGCGCGAGGCGGTGGCGATGATGGACAGCATCATCAAGGCGACCGAAGGTCACAAGATGTATCGCTCGATCGTCGAGGCGACGCAGCCGGGCGAGGAGCAGACGCCACCGCACGCTGTTGCGACGGCCGCGGCCGATCTCGCCTCGGCGATCCACGCCAAGGCGATCGTGGCCTATACGTCGAGCGGCACCTCGGCGTCACGCGTCGCGCGCAAGCGGCCGAGCCTGCCGATTCTCGCGATCACGCCGAACGAGGATACGTCGCGCCGCATGTGCCTGCTGTGGGGTGCGCACAGCGTCCTGTCGCAGGACGTGCAGAGCTATGAGGAGATGGTCGAGCGCGCGACGTTCTTCGCGGTCCAGGAAGAGTTCGCCCAGGCAGGCGACCTGCTGGTTGTCGTCGCCGGCATCCCGTTCGCACAGGCTGGCACCACCAACAATCTGCGTGTCGTAACCGTGCCCAGATAGGAGGCAGTGAAAATCCCGTGCGTGCGGGCCGCCTGTCGCCTGTTTGTCGCACCGCGCTGGTATCGCGGGAATGTGACGAGGACATCGCGAGTCGTCATACGAGCGGCGTCAGCAGCAGTCCGAAAGGGTCAGCTCTGTGATGCGGCCGGTCGTCATCGCAGTGTCATCAGGGACTGTTAGGTGGGCGCGCATGGGATTTGAGACTGCTGGTGAAGAAAGCCCGACCCGGCGCTTTCGTACGCTCTTCATCTCCGATGTTCATCTCGGAGCCCGCGGATCGCAGGCCAATCTGCTCGTCGATTTCCTGCGCCATCACGACGCCGACACCATCTATCTGGTCGGCGACATCATTGACGGCTGGGCGCTGAAATCGAGCTGGCATTGGCCACAGTCACACAACGATCTCGTCCAGAAGATGCTCCGCAAGGCGCGCAAGGGGGCGAAGATCGTCTACGTGCCGGGCAATCACGACGAGTTCCTGCGCGGCTATTACGGCACCCATTTCGGTGGCATCGATGTCGTCGAGAACATCGTGCATACCGGCAAGGATGGGAAGCGCTATCTCGTCATTCACGGCGACATCTTCGATCTCGTGGTCCAGAACGCCCGCTGGCTCGCCCATCTCGGCGACAAGGCCTACGACTTCGCGATCCAGATGAATCGCCTGGTGAACTTCTTCCGTCGCATGTTCGGCGTGCCCTATTGGTCGCTGTCGCAATGGGCCAAGCAGAAGGTCAAGAACGCCGTGAACTATATCGGCGCGTTCGAGACCGCGCTGGCGGCCGAGGCGCGGCGGCACGGCGCCGATGGCGTGATCTGCGGCCATATCCACTGTGCCGTGATCCGCGACCAGGACGGGATCCGCTACATGAATTGCGGCGACTGGGTCGAGAGTTGCACGGCGCTTGTCGAGCACGAGGATGGCAGCTTCGAGATTCTGACCTGGACCGATCCGTTGAAGCAGCCAGCCCCGGTTCCACAACTGGCGGCCCGCGCCGCCTGAGGCGATCTGAGCCTTCCCTTGATCTGAGCCTTCCCTTGCCTCCCGGGGATGGGGCGCGGTAAAATGGGGGATGACAGCCCATTCCCCGATCCTGCCCGTGACCGCCGCCGACATCGATGCCGCGGCGGCCACGCTGGCACCCGTGGCGGTGCGGACGCCGCTGTTGCCGGCTCCTGTGCTCAGCGCGCAGTTCCAGGCGAATGTCTTCGTGAAGCCGGAGGTGCTGCAGCGGACCGGCTCCTTCAAGTTTCGCGGCGCGTACAACAAGCTGGCGTCGATCCCGCAGGCAGAGCGCGCCAACGGCGTCGTCGCATTCTCCTCCGGCAATCATGCGCAGGGCGTCGCTCATGCCGCGACGCTGCTCGGCATGCACGCGACGATCGTGATGCCATCGGATGCTCCGGTGGCCAAGCGCCAGCGCACTAAGGCGTTCGGCGCCGACGTCGTGCTGTACGACCGCGACCGCGACGATCGCGAGGCGATCGCCCGTGACATCGCCGGCAAGCGCGGCTCGACAATGGTGCCGCCCTATGACGATCCCTACGTCATTGCCGGGCAGGGCACGGTGGGGCGCGAGATCGCCGAGGATCTCGCTGGGCTCGGCCTGTCGCCCGACGTGGTGCTCGTGCCGGCCTCTGGCGGTGGATTGCTCGCCGGTGTGTCGACGGCGGTGAAGGCACGCTTTCCAGCGACGCAGATGATCGTGGCCGAGCCCAAGGGATTCGACGACCATGCCCGCTCGCTGCGGGCCGGTCACCGCGAGGCGCATGAGGCCAAGGGGCGCACGATCTGCGATGCGTTGATGGCGGCGATTCCCGGTGAGATCACCTTCGCCATCAACAGCCGGCTGTTGTCAGCGGCGGTCGAGGCCTCCGATGAGGAGGTCGGGCGCGCGGTCGGTTTCGCCTTCCGTGAATTGAAGCTCGTCGTCGAGCCCGGCGGCTCGGTCGGGCTTGCGGCGCTGCTGGCCGGCCGGCTCGACGTCGCCGGCAAGACGGTGGTGATCGTCTTGTCCGGCGGTAATGTCGATGCCGATCTCTACGCCCGTCTGATCGCCTGAGGACAAATGATGACCTCAGCGGAAGCTGAGGCCACCCCGCGCAAATCCTCCTCCACCTGGACGCGGTCCGGTCTGTGCGAACTGCGGCGTGCTGGGGCCGCGCATCGGGCCGCGTGCCAGCGCGGGACGTCGCGCGGTGAAGCCCGGCTTGAATGGCCCGGAATCGCCAGGGAAGGGACGCCGGACGTCACGGGTGTCGAACGGACGGCCGGGCGCGCGCTTCAGCGGGTCGCGCTGGATCTTCGCAACCGCAGGTGGGATCGGCGTCGGCATGGTCTTGTCGCCGGTCTTGCTCGGGCCGACCGGCCGCGAGTCGATGATCTTGCCGGCAGCGGGGGTGGCGATAGGCTTGCCGTTGGTGATGACGGTGGGCGGCGGCGTCTGGCGCGGCGGCAGAGTGTTGGCCGGCGGATTGTTGTTCGGCAATTGCGGCAACGGGCCGGGACGCGCCTGTATCTGAGCGCCGGGGGTGAAGGGACGCGTCACCGACCCCATCTGCGGCGGCATCATCAGGCGGCTCGGCTGCAGCACCGGGATCGGACGCGGCTCAACCCGCAGCCGCAGCGCGACCGGCGCATACGGACTGTCGGCATAGGTCTCGCTGAAGCTCTTGTAGGCCTCGGGTGAATTGGCAAGCACTGTCCGGTGCCACGCTGCGGCTTGCACGAGGCCGGTGAGCAGGGCGCGGATGCGGTCGGCAAGCGGATCGCGCGGGTACATCTCGATGAACTCGCGATAATATTGCGGGCGGTTCTCGGACAGGACGTAGTCGTAGGCCTGCCGCACGGACCGGCTGGGCAGGTTGGCTGCCATCTGGACCACCGGCGCGTTGTCGGCCGGACGCGCCGCGGCGACCAGCGTGTCGCCAAAGAATGTGAAATCGCTGGTGAGCGACGAACTCTCCCACGGCGTCTGCCGTCCATCCGTCACCTGGTTCACCTGCAGACGAATGCGCTTGAACAATTGCTCGATCGGCAGGTTCGGCTGTCGTGCCAGATTCAGGAAAGCCTGCGTATAGGGGCTGTGCTCGCCACGTCCATCGAGCGCCTCTTCCCCGGGCGAGGTGGAGTAGCCGACGATCGAGCCGTTGGGCGCGTCGACGATGGCGAGTCCGCGCCCGGCATCGCTGACGGTCGGGAACGGGTTGTTGCGGCAGGCGTCAAGCACCACGATCCGCATGCGGCTCGGAATGGCATCGAGCGTGGCCATGAGATCGACCAGTCGGATCGTGCTCGTCGTCAGATCGGAGGGCGCGGAGATGCGGGCATCGATCGGAATCAGATAGTTCTCGCCCGCGAGCTGAATGCCGTGGCCAGCATAGTACACCATGGCCACCGCGTTCGGCCCATGCGCGGAGACGCGGCTTGAAAAATCCTGCACGACCTTCAGCATCTCGCTCTGCGTCAGGTCGGTTGCGGTGATGACCTCGAAGCCGGCCGAGTTCAACAGCCTGGCGACCGCATGGGCGTCGTTGTCGGGATTCGCAAGTGGCGGTGCATTTTGATAGTTCGCATTGCCGATCACGAGGGCGACGCGCGGTTCGACAGCCTGGCCGGTGTCCAGCTTCGTGGTGTCCGCTGTCCCCGACGTGGGGGTGAGCAGGGCACGCGGCGGCGTTTGCAGGCTGTCGATGTCATTGGCGGCGCGAGCCAAGCTCGGGCCGAAGCAGGCGATCAGGCTCACCAGCCCGATGACGAGCAGGGAGGTCCAACCCGGCAAGCGAAAGCGGGACAGCGGAGCGGACACGGCGTTCTCCTCAAGCAGCGCGAAATGGCGCGAGAAGTACGCTACGTGGCTCGGACGGAGGCGTACGTGACCGATGTCACCGAGTGGATATCGGCGGTTCTGCCCCGGTCAATGACAGCCGGGCGGATCTCAGGAGAAGAACGCGATCTTCTCCGGCTGGCTCATGCGGCGGATCGGCGTCAGCGGATCGTTGCCGGACGGTTGTTGGCGCTGCAGCAGGCCGTTCGACAGCAGGGTCGAGCCCAGCGATGGTTCATAGGCCGGCTTGGGCATCGCCTGCGCGGTGGACCTGACGATCGTCGCGAGCGCTTCGCGGTCGAGCGCCGCATTCGAGGGCGGCGGCGCGGGCGTGCGCTCCGCGGCTGGGGCGACTGCGACGCTGATTTCCGTGTCGATCGCGACTGATACTTCAAAGGTCGACAGTTCGACCCGGGTCGCTGGCGTGCTCGGTGCCGACATCGACGTAACGGCCGGAGCGGGCGCTTCGATAGGAGTCTTCGCTGCGGCGACCTCTGCCGGTGCAAGCGCGGGCTCCGGCGCCATTGGTCCGGGCCCCATGGGTTCGGGCGCCAATGGGGCCGCCATCAAGGGGGCCGCTGCCAAGGGCGCCGGCGTCATCGGGGCTTGCGTCGTCGGGGCAGGTGTCACCGGCGCATCAGTCATTGGAGCAGACGTCACCGGAGCAGGCGTCAATGCGGCCGGCTCGCTGAAGCTCGCGACGATGTCGTCATCGATGGCGGTGGGTTCCTCGATGTCAAAGCCCAAGGTCCGCGCGCGGCTGAACTCCTCGTCCTCGAACGGATCGGGCGCGCCCATTTCGGCGGCGACCAGTTCCAGGATCGCCTGATCCTGCGCCTCGGCTGCCGCGGCCTCGTCGAGAGCTTCAGCGGGCATCGGCTCCAACTCAGGCTCGATCACCGGGATCGTCTTGGCAGCCTCGCGCCGTGCGACATCGCCGTCGTTCGATGCGGGCGCCGGGGCCGGCTCGGCAGGGGCGGCCGGCATGGCACCAGACGCTGCGGGCGGAGTGTCGGCCTGTTCGATCGCCGCGACCGCCGCGACGAGCTGGGACATGGCGGCCTGGACCTTCTGCGCGGCCTCCGGTTGCGTGACCGGCTGGGTGGCCTCCTCGGCCGGAGGTGCTGGTGCCATGGCGGCGGTCGCCGTTGGGGCGGTCGTCTCGGCTGTCCGGGCGGCATCCGTATTGGGGGATGCGCTCTCATTGCCCGCGGGCGCGATCGGCCCGTCGCCGCGATCCAGCTCCGCGAGGCGGGACTTGATGATCTCGAAGGCTGCCAGCAATGCAACCTTCGGGTCAGTGCTGGCCAGCTGCTCGCAGGCCGCCTCGATCGACGTCACCTGCGAATCGATCAGATCGCAGATCCGCGAGTCCGCGCCGATCTCGCGCCAACGCCAGGAGATCTCCTTGATGATGCGGGTTCCCTTGCGCACGGGCGCGAGGTTCTGCTCAAGAGCCAGGCTGTCGACCGCCGACGCAGCCGCAAGCGCGGCATCCTCGACCGCCGCGCGGATCGCGGCCAGTGCCTCCGGCAGCGCTTTGTCGTCGGTGCGTTCGAACTCCTGCTGCTGCTGACGTTGCGAGGCCAGGGCATGTTCGATGCGTGCGACCGCGTCGAGCACCATGCTGGTGTCGGCATTGCGGTTGCGCTTGGCGTACTCGCCGAGGAACCAGCGGCCGCGCGAGGTCTCCATGAAGGCGTCCCGGATCGCCTCGTAGTCGGCCTCGTTCGGCTGTGCCGCGCGGGCGGAGATAGGCGAGAGGGCGAAGACTTCATCGACCATGGCAAACCCATCGCGCAAATTGCTGCGCGTTGGCATAACGATCACCATGATATTGACCGAATCGCAATTGAATTGATGCCACTATCCCGACAAATCTCCACCACATCGCCGGCAGTGGCACGGCGATTCGCCGGCCGCCTGGGACTGTTTTACGGCGCGGTGTTTGCGTTGTCGGGAACGCACCTGCCGTTTTTTCCCGTGTGGCTACGGGCGATCGGGCTGGATGCCGCGTGGATCGGCATCGTCATCGCCGTCCCCGCGCTGACCCGGTTCACCGTCCTGCCATTGATCACCACATTGTCCGAGCGCCGCCAGGCGCTGCGCGGCGCCATGCGGCTGACCACTTTCGCAACGGCGTCAGGCTTTGCCGTGCTCGGCTTTCAGCACGATCCCTGGCTGGTCTTCCTGGTCTATGTGGCCACCTGCAGCCTATGGACACCCGTCGTTCCGCTGACCGATGCGTATGCGCTGTGCGGCGTGATGAGCTACGGCTTGAACTATGGACGGCTGCGGCTGTGGGGCTCCGTCGCTTTCATCGTTGGAACGCTGCTCTGCGGCGCGCTGGCTGACGTCATTGCGCCGCCGGACCTGATCTGGATCATCGTCTCGATGGCGCTGGTCGGGGTCGCGAGCGGCCTGCTGCTCGAGCGGCTGCCCCCGTTGCCGCGCGGCAGTGGCCCGGCGCAGGAGGGACGGCATCTGCTGAGCGATCCCGCCTTCCTGTGCATCATCATCGCGTCGGCCCTGATCCAAGGCAGCCACGCGGCCTATTACACGTTCTCCGCGATCGAATGGAAAGCACAGGGGCTCAGCGGGCTCATGATCGCCTGGCTTTGGACCATGGGCGTGCTCGCCGAGATCGTGGTGTTTGCTCTGTCGCCGCGATTCACGCTGGCGCCTGCGAGCCTGGTGATGATCGGAGCTGTCGCGGCCGTGCTGCGTTGGACGCTCACCGCCATGGAGCCGCACGCCATCGGGCTCACCGCGGTCCAGCTCAGCCACGGCTTCACCTTCGGACTGACCCTGGTCGGGACCATGGGGCTGCTGATGCGCCAGGTGCCCGCGCATGTGACCGCCCGCGGCCAGGGCTATTACGCAGCTGCCAGCGGCATCGTCGGCTCGGCCGCTTCAATGGTGTCGGGGCCGGTCTACGCGCAATACGGGCCCGGCGTCTATTTCCTCATGGCGGCGATGGCCGGATCCGGCGGCCTTCTGGTCTGGGTCGCGCGCCATTGCTTGGCGCATCAGCCCCACAGCGCTGCATCGGGCGGGTAGACGAGGCTGTCCTGATAGTACAGCCCGTGCTCGCAATCCTCGGCCAGCAGCAGCGGCCCATCCAGATCGACAAAACGCGCGAGCGGGGTCAGCAGCATGGCCGGGGCCATCGACAGCGACGTGGCCACCATGCAGCCGACCATGATTTCAAAGCCCAGCGCACGCGCCGCATCGGCCATTGCGAGCGCCTCGGTCAAGCCGCCGGTCTTGTCCAGCTTGATATTGACGGCGTCGTAGCGACCGCGCAACGCTTCGAGCGAGCTGCTCGCATGAACACTCTCGTCGGCGCAGATCGTGAGCGGGCGCGTCATCTGGGCGAGGGCATCGTCTCGTCCTGCCGGCAGCGGCTGCTCGACCAGCGTGACGCCAGCGGCGACGCAGGCGGCGAGATTGGCCTCCAGGTTCGCCTCGTTCCAGGACTCGTTGGCGTCGACGATCAGTTGCGACTGCGGTGCCGCCGCACGAACCGCGGCGATCCGCGCCGGATCACCATCTCCGCCGAGCTTGATCTTCAGCAGCGGCCGGTGCGCGGCCTTGGCCGCTGCCTTGGCCATGACCTCGGGGGCGCCAAGCGAGATCGTGTAGGCCGTCACGCAAGGCTCGGGCGCTGGACGTCCAAGCAAGTCCCAGATTCGCCGGCCGCTGCGCTTGGCCTCGAGATCAAGCAGCGCGCAATCGAGCGCGTTGCGTGCGGCGCCGGGTGGCATGGCCGACTGCAACGCGTTGCGATCGAGGCCGGAGCTGACGGCGTCGCGCATGGCCAGCAGGGCGCTCAACGATGTCTCGGGCGTCTCGCCATAACGCGAATAGGGTACACATTCGCCACGGCCTGTGAGCGCGCCTACCCGGATCTCGGCCATGATGGTGACGGCTTCGATCTTGGCGCCGCGGCTGATCGTGAAGCTGCCGGCGATCGGCCAGTGGCCGAGACGTGCGTCCAGTATTGGGAAACCGTTGGAAGTCATCTGGAAATCTGGCGATTTGTGAACCGGGATGAGGCGCTGGGGACTTGCGCGAGCGGAGCGACTATGGCTGTTGATGGGGGTCTCCGGCAAGGTGGTGGCGACGCGGTGGGATTTCTCTCGTCAAGGAGCGAACGTCCTGGGCTCCGAGGATGGTCGTCGTGACGGGCGACCCTGATCTGCAACGCAGTGGCGAGGGCAGTGCGCTGTCGCTGCGCGCGACGGGCGCCTGGACCGCGCCGTTTGCGCCGTCGCTCGAGCGGCTCGTCGCCGATGCCGAGAAGCTCGCCGGCAAGAAGATCGATGTGTCCATCGATGTGTCGGAGGTCTCCAGGCTCGATACGTTCGGCGCCTGGCTGATCGAGCGGCTGCGCCGCAGCTTCACGACGGGAACCGCCGAAGCCAGGATCGATGGCCTGTCGGCGAACTATGCCAGTCTGGTCGACGAGGTCCGCCGCGTCAGCGCCGCGCCCGACGACGATGCGACGGCGGTGACCATTACCGGCATGCTCGGCCAGATCGGCCGCAGCGTCGCCGGCATCTTCGGCACCGTGGCCGCCCTGATCGACATGCTCGGCGCCGTGATCGTCGCCAGCGGCCGGGTGTTCATCCATCCGCGCAGCTTCCGCCTGACCTCGACAATCCATCATCTCGAGCAGGTGTGCTGGCGCGCCGTTCCGATCATCGTGCTCATCACCTTCTTGATCGGCTGCATCATCGCCCAACAGGGCATCTTTCATTTCCGCAGGTTCGGCGCCGACATCTTCGTTGTCGACATGCTCGGCGTGCTGGTGCTGCGCGAGATCGGGGTGTTGCTGGTGGCGATCATGATCGCGGGCCGGTCGGGCAGCGCCTACACGGCCGAACTCGGCTCGATGAAGATGCGCGAGGAGATCGATGCGCTCAGGACCATGGGCTTCGATCCGATCGAGGTGCTGATCCTGCCGCGCATGCTGGCGCTGGTGATCGCGCTGCCGATCCTGTCCTTCCTGGGCGACATCGCTGCGCTCTATGGCGGCGGGCTGGTGGCATGGTTCTATGGCGGGGTCGATCCCGAGGCGTTCCTGTTGCGCCTGCGCGAAGCGATCTCGATCGACCATTTCACCGTGGGCCTGCTCAAGGCGCCGGTGATGGCGGCGGTGATCGGGATCGTTGCCTGCGTCGAGGGGCTCGCGGTGCAGGGCAGTGCGGAGTCCTTGGGGCGCCACACCACGTCCTCGGTGGTCAAGGGAATCTTCTTCGTCATCGTGATGGACGGCGTGTTCGCGATCTTCTTTGCGACGGTCGGGATGTGACATGACGCAGGACGTGACAGATCCGATCATCCGCGTCCGCGGCGTCACCGTGCAGTTCGGCGCGACGCGCGTGCTCGACGAGCTCGATCTCGACGTGAAGCGCGGTGAGATCCTCGGCTTCGTCGGTCCATCGGGGGCGGGCAAGTCGGTGCTGACCCGCACCATCATCGGCCTGGTGCCGAAGCTGGCCGGGCGCATCGAGGTGTTCGGCGTCGATCTCGATGCCGCGGACCGCGCCAGCCGCCGCGCCGTCGAGCGGCGCTGGGGCGTGCTGTTTCAGCAGGGCGCATTGTTCTCCTCGTTGACGGTGCGGCAGAACATCCAGTTTCCGGTGCGGGAGTATCTGAGGGTCTCGCAGCGCCTGCTGGACGAGATCATGGTCGCCAAGCTGGTGATGGTCGGATTACGTCCCGATGTTGCTGATCGTTTCCCGAGTGAGCTGTCCGGAGGCATGATCAAGCGCGTGGCGCTGGCACGCGCTTTGGCGCTCGATCCGGAACTCGTGTTCCTCGATGAGCCGACCTCGGGGCTCGACCCGATCGGCGCCGGCGATTTCGACGAACTGGTACGCACTCTGCAGCGCACTTTGGGACTGACCGTTTTCATGGTAACGCATGATCTCGATAGCCTCTACACGGCTTGCGACCGCATCGCCGTGCTGGGCAACGGCAAGATCATTGCCGCGGGATCGATGGCCGACATGCAGGCCTCGGAGCATCCATGGCTCCGGCAGTATTTTCACGGCAAGCGCGCCCGCGCGGTGGTGGGGGAGAGTGCCGCGGCTGCGGTTCGTTAATTTGTGAGCGGGAGAGGGGACTCCCGCGACAAAGCAGATGGGGCAGGTGCCGAACCCGGCGCCGACCGAAAGGCACGGCAGCGCGGGGCATGATCGTCGCCGCGATATGCCGGTACCGGAGTTGATAATGGAAACGCGGGCGAATTACGTCCTGATCGGTTCATTCACGCTGGCGGTGATCGCTGCGGCGGTCGGGTTCGTCCTCTGGTTCCAGAGCCTGCATACGACCAAGCAGCGCAGTCCCTTGCGGGTGGTGTTCGAAGGGCCGGCCGCCGGCCTGCGCAATGGCGGTAGCGTCAATTTCAACGGTATCCGGGTCGGCGAGGTGATCTCGGTCAAGCTCGACAATCCGCGTCGCGTGGTGGCGCTGGCGATGGTTGAGAACAATGCGCCCATCCGCAAGGACACGCTCGTCGGGCTTGAGTTCCAGGGCCTGACCGGGGTCGCCGCGATCGCGCTCAAGGGTGGGGAGGAGGCGGCACCGCCGCCGCCCCTGGATGAAGACGGTGTGCCGGTGCTGCGCGCCGACCCGACCCGGCTGCAGGATGTGACCGAAGCGATCCGGGCCACGCTGCAGAACATCAACAAGGTGGTGGCTGACAACCAGGACGCCGTGAAGAACTCGATCAAGAATCTCGAGGTCTTCACCCAGTCGCTGGCGCGCAACTCCGAACGCATCGACGGCGTCATGAGCCGGGTCGACGGCATCATGGGCAAGGCCGATACGCTGATGCTCGGGCTCAATTCGCTGGCCGGCGGCAAGGATGGCGGCGAGTTGTTCCTGACGGTGAAGTCGATCCGCGAGCTCGCCGAAGATTTCGACAAACGCTCCGGCGCGCTGATGGCCGACGGGCGGCGGACCTTGTCCGACATCAGCCGGGCCGTGAACAATTTCGACCGCAACCCGACTCGCGTGCTGTTCGGCGCCAGCAATTCGAGCCCGAGCAATGCCCAGGCCTCGCAGCCGGCACCGGCGCCCGCGCCGCCGGCCAGCGGCAGGCGATGAGGCCTGGCGAATAGGGGCGCGCTGCGCCGACCTCGATGGCTCCCGACCGGCTCCCGGCCTGCACTTGCGATGCTGCTGAAGCAGGGGCGTGACGGGCGAGGCCGAAGAAGCTTCTATTGCAGTCCCCAAAGCGAAACGGAGGCCTTGCGGCCTCCGTTTGGTGTCGTTGCGCGGCGTGCTACTCGCCATTCGCTACTCGCCATTCGCCGCCTTCTCACGCCAGCCGGCCGGCGGCATGGGCAAGCAGGGTGTAGACGAGGCCCGTCTCCGAGGTCAGCTGGCCGCGCAGAGCCTGCGGATTGCGATCGTCGCGTGCGACGTCATCGAGCAGCCGCTCGAACTCGGTGATGTAGCGGTCGACCGTCTGCTTGAAGGTGCGGTCAGCGCGATATTTGCGGGCGACCTCGTCGAACGCCTTCTGACCGGCCGGCGTGTACAGGCGCTTGGAGAACGCCTTGGTCTCCCCGCGCTGATAGCGGTCCCACATCTCGGCTGCGAGATTGCGGTCCATCAGCCGCGCAATGTCGAGCGACAGCGATTCCAGCGGATTGCCCGGCTGGGCCGTCGCCGATCCGCGGCCGCGCGGCGCCGTCTGTCCGGCGGTGCTGTTGTCGGCGCGGTTGAGCAGGTCGGACAGCCAATTGTCGCGCCCCTGATCGGCGACCGGACCCATCGGCGGCGCCTCGACCCGACGCGGCTGGGGCGGCGGAGGCGGCGCCGGCGGCTGCATGCCGAGATCCGGCGGAGGCAGGTTGGTGACGCTGGTCGAGCTCGACTCGCGCAGCCGCATCTCGGGCCGTGCGCCGACGGCGGCTGCCGCCACGATCGGCTCCTCCTGGCGGACGACGGCAGCGGGCGCGACTGCGACGGCAGCGGGGCGCGCCGTGCTGACGACATCCAGGCCGCGGCCGTGATGCGCGACGATTCGGTTCAGTTCCGCCAGCGCCTCGATCTGGTCGACGATGACCTTGCGCATCTGCGCGGTGCTCTCGGCCGCTTCCTGAGGCATTTCGAGCACGCCACGGCGAAGCTCGCCGCGGGTGGCTTCGAGCTCGCGGTGCATCTCGGCCGTCATCTGCTTCATGCTCGAGACCAGCGCAGCGAACTTCTCCGCCGACTGCTTGAACATCGCTTCGGCTTCCTGCGTGCTCTGCTGGTAGATCTCCTGCATCGAGGAAGTGGTCAGGCGGCGTTCCTCTTCCGCATTGGCGCGGATGGCTTCGAACTGACGGCTGATCGCGGTCGAGCCGGCGCCGGCGGTCTCCGCCACCACGCGCGCGATGTCGCGCGCCCGCTCCTCGGCCGCGGCCAGCGACTCGTCGAGCAGGGTGGTGAAGCGCGACAGGCGCTGATCGAGGTCCGCGGTGCGCAGATCGATGGTGGTGATCAGCGATTCCAGCGTCGACTTGCGCTCCGAGATCGAGACCGTCGCATCGCGGTTGCTCTGTTCGACCACCGCGGCCGCCTCGATCAAGGCCTTGCCATGGGCGTCGAACTGGCTCGACAGCGAGTTGAGGTCTTCCAGCGCCCGCGTCGTCTTCAAGTTGAAGACGTTGAGCTGATCCTCGAGGTTCTGCGTCGCGGTGCCGTTCCGCGAGGTCACGTCGTTCATGGCGGTGACGAAGTCGGCGACGCGCGTCACCAGCGCCCGTTCGAGCGAGTTGAGGTTGTCGTGGGCGCCGGTGAGGACTTCCTGCAGCAGGATGTTGCCCTCGCGCAGACGCTCGAACAGAGCGACGGTGTCGGTGCGCAGGATCTTGCTCGTTTCCTGCATTTCGGTGACGGCCGCAACCGAGACCTGGCGGGACTGCTCGATCGCCGCGCGCGAAGCCTGCTCCAGCTCCCGCAGCGACTTGGTGATCGCCGTGGTCGCGAGTTCGCCGGCCGAGGTGATGTTGCGGGCCACGTCCGAACCGTTGCCGCTGACCGCCTGAGCGAAGGCCTGGCCGCGCGCCTCGATCGACTTCAGCGCGTCCGCCGTGACACGATCGACCTCGATCGTCAGCTGGTTGGTCTTCGAACTCAGCGTCTCGACCAGAGTGCCGCGCTTGCCATCGAGGATCTGCGACAGACGCTCGGTCTGCTGCTGCACATAGGTGACGATCTCGTCGGTCTTGCCGGTCATCGCCGAGCCGAACGAGTTGCTGGCTGCGAGCACCGAGCGCTCGATTTCGGTCGAGGTCGATTTCACGCGCGTGGAGACCTCGTTCGAGGCGGCGACGAGCGCGCTCTGCGCGTTCAACGCACTGTTCTGGATCGCATCCGTCGTGTTCGCCGCGACGCTGTTGATCGAGCGCTCGATCTCCGAGGAGATCGCCTTGAGCTGGCCTGCGGTGTCCGTCGAGGTCGCGGTCAGCATGTCCTGCGCCTCGCGGGCGCCGCTCACGATCACCGAAACGGTCTCGGTCGTGGTCGTGGTCAGGATGGTCTGCGCCTCGCGCGCGCTGCCGACCAAGGTCGCCGCCGTGTCGGCCGAGGTTGTCGTCAGCGACATCTGGGCCTGACGTGCGCTGTTGAGGATCGAGCTGGCCGTGTCGGCGCCCACCGAGGACAGCGTCCGCTCGACGTCGACGGCGAGCGATTTGACGTGCTCCGCCGCCTCGGTCGAGGCCGAGATCAGCTTGGACTGGACGTCGCGGGCGCTGTCGATGATCACGGTGGCCGTGGTGGTGCCCACCGTCGCCAGCGTCCGCTCGACATCGATGGCCAGCGACTTGACGTGATCGGCCGCCTCGGTCGAGGCCGCTACCAGCTTCGACTGCACGTCGCGCGCGCTGTCGACGATCGTCGCAGCGGTGCTGGTGCCGACAGAAGCGAGCGTCCGCTCGACATCGGCCGCCAGCGACTTGACGTGATTGGCTGCGTCCGAGGAGGCACTGATCAGCGTCATCTGGGCTTCGCGCGCGCCGCTGGTGATGGTTTCGGCCGTCGTGGTGCCCGCGATCGAGAGCGAGCGCTGCACATCGACGGTGAGCGCCTTGACCTGGGTGGCGGCCTCCTGGGAGGCGGCGAGCAGGGTGGACTGGGCTTCGCGGGCGCCAGCGGTGATGGCTTCGGCCGTCGCGGTTCCGACGCCGGTGAGCGAGTGCTGCACGTCCGACGCGAGCGATTTGACATGGTCGGCGGCGTCCGAGGAGGCCGACACCAGCGTGCTCTGGACTTCGCGCGCGCCGGCGAGGATCGAGGCTGCGGTGGCCGAGCCCGCCGCGGTCAGCGTGCGTTCGACGTCGGCCGTCAGCGACTTGATCTGGGTCGCCGTCTCGCCGGAGGCCGTCAGCAGGGTCGCCTGGGCCTCGCGTGCGCTCGACAGGATCGCATCGGCCGCGTTGCTGCCGGCGCCGGCAAGGGCGCGTTCCACCTCGGTCGAGGTCGTCTTCAGCTGCGAACCGACATCGGTCGAGACGTTGAGCAGGGCCTGTTGCGCATTGCGCGCGCCGGTCTGGATCGTCTCACTCGTGTTGACCACCAGGTCGGTGAGAGCGCGCTCAGCGTCCTCGACATGCGACCTGATGCTGGCGGAGAGCAGCTCCGCGCGGGTCATCAGCTCGTCGCTGGCCTGGCGGCCGCTGCTTTCGATGCGGCCGGCCACCGCCTCGACGCGCGACCCCAGCAGGTCCTCGAATTGCGACACGCGCTGGTCGATGTCCCGCGCGATCGAGCCGACCCGGGTCTCGATGCTCTGATGAATGTCCTGGAACCGTGCGGTCACGGTCTCGGTCAGCTCGGAGCTGCGGCCGTCGATGATGTTGGACAGGCTGACGATGCGTCCATCGATCGCCTCGAGCGCCTTCTCGGTGCCGTCGGCCAGCGACGAGGTGAGGACATTGAGGCGGGAATCGATCGACTGGATCGCCTGGGCCGAGCCGTCGGTCAGCGAGGTGGTCAGCACGGTCAGCCGCGAGTCGATCGCGCTCAGCACCTGGGCCGCGCCATCGGTCAGCGAGTTGGAGAGGGTGCCGAGGCGTCCTTCGATCGTCGCGGTCACCGAGGTGGCGCGGTTGTCGAAGCTTTCCTCGAGCGTCTTCAGGCGTCCCCCGACGGTATCGTCGAAGGTCTTGATCTTCGAATCGAGCGAGGAATCGAAGCTGGTGATGCTGGTCTGCAGGTTGGTCTCGAACTGGCTCAGCCGCTGGTCCAGCGTCGCCGTGATCTCCCCGCTGTTGGTCGACAGCCTCGTATCGAACGTATCGACATAGGTCTTGAGATTCTCGGAGATCTCCTGGGTGCGCTGGCCCATGCGCTCGACGATCTCGCCGCCATAGGTCTTTACGGTGCGGTCGAATTCGGTGATGTGCCGGGTGATCAGCGCGCCGAGTGTCGAGCTGTCGCGTGCGAAGCGCTCGGCGAGCTCGGTGCCCTGGTTCTTCACCAGCTCATCGAAGGCACTGATCTGCGTCGAGAGCGTGTCATGCGTGCTCTCGGTCTGGCTCACCACCTTTGCCACCAGCGTGGTCACGGTGGCATCGAGCGACTCGCTCGCCTTCTCACCGCTCGCCAGGATCTGGCTGGACAGGCGCTGGCTCGCCTCGTCGATCTTGCTGACGAGGTCGCCGCCGCGCAGCTCAAGCTCGAGCAGCAGCGAGTCGCCGGAGGCCTTGAGCGAATCGTGAACCTGTTCGGTGCGCACCGAGATGCCGTCGACGATGGCCGCCGTGCGCTGCTCGAATTCGCTGGTGATGCGGTCGATGCGCTCGTTGAGCATCTCGTGGACGCGGTCGGACAGGTCGGCAAACTCGTCGTGGACGTGGCCGGTCTTGAAATTGAGGCTGGTCGTCAGCCGCTCGGACGCGTCGAGCACGGCGCGGGTGGTTTCCGCGCTCGCCTCTTCGAGCCGGTCCAACAGATCGCCGCCGCGCTCGCCGAGCGCGAGGATCATGTTGTCGCCGGCATTGCCGAGGGCGGCCGTGATGTGGGCGCCACGTTCTTCCAGCGCGCCGGTGATGCTCTTGGCGACCTCGTCGACGCGCGAGGCGATCGCGTCCGAGATCAGCGCGATGTCGTGGCGCAGGTCGATCTGCACGCCCGAGATGGCGCTGCGCACCTGTTCCGCCTGGCCGACGAGATTGTCGCGCTGATGGGCGATGTCCTGGAGCAGGGCGCGGATGCGAACCTCGTTGTCGCTATAGGCGCGCTCGAGCGCGGCGACCTCGTTGGCGACCAGCGTTTCCAGCTCGCCGGCGCGCGCGATCGCGCGCTCGACACCGTCGCCCATCGCCGCGACCTCGCGGCGGATCGCCTGGCCGACGGTGACGATCGAATCGCTGGCGGCCCCTTCCGGCTCCGAGAAGCGGATCGCTACCTGCGCCATCGACTGCGCGATCATGCGCAGCTCCTGGCCCCGCCAGGCGAGGCTGGCGAGGAAATAGAACAGCAGCACCGGCGCAAAGAACACAGCGGAGAGACCGGCGAGCACGAGCACGCCGCCGCTCTGTCCCAGCAGCGCCTGCAGCGACGGCAGGAAGCCGATCGTGATCAGGGCACAGCCGACGATCCAGATGCCGGCGAACGCGGTGGCCAGCGTGTAGACGCTGCGCGTCGGACGGCCCTTCTGGATGGCCTGAAGAAGCTGGCCGATGGTTTCGCGGTCGTCATTGGCCGGTCGGCGCACCGCCAAAGGCGGTGGTTCGATGTCGTCCAGCGTCCCGCGATCGGCGCCCGGACGGTTGTCGAACGAATCATAGGACGAGGCGCCGGCCGACTTCCCGGACGCGGCCCCGTCAGCTTGGACCGGGCCCTGCTGCTCCAGGGGCGCGGACGTGTCGCTGATGTTCAAAGCCTCCTGAATGGCGGACAGCGCAACTTCAGTCGGGTCTTTGACCTTTTTAGGGGTGTTCGCCATGTTGAGTCCGAGCCCTCGTCTTAATTTCGATCCGGCGAGCCGCACACGAGTGCCCCCTCGAATGGCTCAAACCGGACGTCATCCCTCTACAGGGCAACCTGAGGTGGCAAATTCCGCCAGGTGGCCCATTCCATCCGAAGGAGCATCCTATTGGCTGCGCCATTTGAAAGAAATGGGCGTGGTTAAGAGATTCTTAATCATCGTTAACAGCAGCTGTCGTTAACACTTTAGAAGTCCTGCGAATTCTCGTTTCAGCCGCGATTGGGGCGGAGCGAGGTCGAAATCGCGGCAAACCCGCGGCAATTGGGGCGCTAACGAAGCGTTAACCATTGTCGTGCTTGGCTTGCGGACAGAGGCGCCATCGGCGCCGCCGCACCGGACCGCCGCCATGATTCCCGACCTGCAACGGATCGAATGGATGCCTTCCCCTCCGCTGGTGCCCGATGATGGGCCGATCAGCCTGGACCTGTTGCGGCGCATGACGCTGGGGGACGCCGACCTTGAGCGGGAGGTCCTCGGCATGTTCTCCAGCCAGGCGGTTCGCCTGTTGGAGCGGCTGCAGGTGATGCCCGAAGACGCCGCCGCTGTGGCCCACACCTTGAAGGGCTCGGCCCGCGCCATCGGCGCACTCGATGTCGCCGACGCCGCCGAGGGCCTGGAAGTGGCGCTGCGCGACGGCGATCCGGCCGACGCGCTGGCCTGGCTCGGCACCGCGGTCGCACAGGCGCGCGCGGCCATTGCCGACATGCTCGGCGTTGCCTGAGCCGCCGGCCGCAGCACTAGCGCGGAGCGGAGCGGTCCGTTATAGGACAGCCCGACTTCATTTCCTCCGCAGCATGAGCGCACATGGCCAAGATCACCTTTGTCGACCATACCGGCGAATCCCGAACCGTTGAGATCGAGAACGGCGCGACCGTCATGGAAGCGGCGATCCGCAATGCCATTCCCGGTATCGAGGCCGAATGCGGCGGCGCCTGCGCCTGCGCAACCTGCCATGTCTATGTCGACGAAGCCTGGCGCGAGAAGGTGGGTCCGCCGACCCCGATGGAAGAGGACATGCTCGATTTCGGCTATGAAGTGCGGCCGAATTCGCGTCTGTCCTGCCAGATCAAGGTGTCCGACGAGCTCGACGGCCTCGTGGTCGCGACGCCCGAGCGTCAGGCCTGACCCGTCCGGGGGCCGTCCGCCGGGACGGCCTGTCCTGAGCCTCGCTCCCGCGCTCATGCCGGCGGCGTCAGCGTTACGCCCCGCCGGGCCCAAGGCTGTAGCGCCTGGACCACTTGCATTGTCAGCGGCGCCGGCTTGCGTGTCACCTCGTCGATCAGCACCATCACCGCGGTGGCCGAGGCCACGCAGCGCCCCTCCGAGAACACGACCTGCTCGCAGGTCACCGAGGTGCGCCCCAATCTGACCACGCCCAGCCCGAGCTCGATCGTCCCCGGCCAGCGCAGCTCGGCGCGGAAATGCATGTCGAGCCGTACCATGATCCAGGCCAGCCCCTCCTGCAGGAGGCCATGGCGCGGGTCCTTCATCAGCGTCACGCGGCCGGTCTCGAAATAGGTCGCATAGACCGCGTTGTTGACGTGCTGGTTGGGGTCGAGATCGCCAAACCGCACATTGTCCGTGAGACGGTACGGGAAGTCCTCAAGGCGGGGCGTCTGGTCGCGGCGGGCCGTCTCTGTCACCGATTGATCTCCATCATTTCACCTCTCCTTCAAACCCCGCTACGCTCGGCGCTGCAAGCGGCGGCCGGCGAGGGGGGCTTTTGTGCCTTCCCTGACACTGGCCCGTTGGCTACAAATTCGGGACCGCCACCTGCCGCCACCACCGAGCGGCGCCTCTCAACGAGAAGAGCGACATGAGCGAAGCGATCAAGACCGACGTGCTGATCATTGGCGCGGGCCCTTGCGGACTGTTTGCCGTGTTTGAACTGGGGCTGCTCGACATCAAGGCGCATCTGATCGACATCCTCGACAAGGTCGGCGGCCAGTGCGCCGAGCTCTATCCGGAAAAGCCGATCTACGACATTCCGGGCGTGCCGATGGTGACGGGGCAGGGGCTGACCGATCAGCTGATGGAGCAGATCAAGCCGTTCAGCCCGACCTTTCATCTCGGCGAGATGGTCGAGAAGGTCGAGAAGATCGGCGATCCCGGCTTTCGCGTCACCACCGACGCCGGCAAGGTGTTCGAGTGCAAGGTCGTGGTGATCGCCGCAGGCGGCGGCTCGTTTCAGCCGAAGCGGCCGCCGGTGCCGGGCATCGAGGCTTATGAAGGCACCTCGGTGTTCTACGCCGTGCGCAAGATGGAGCAGTTCCGCGACAAGAATGTCGTCATCGTCGGCGGCGGCGATTCCGCGCTCGACTGGACGCTCAATCTGCATCCCCTGGCCAAGCGCATCACCCTTGTGCATCGTCGCGACGATTTCCGCGCTGCGCCGCATAGCGTCGAGCAGATGCGCGCGCTCGTCGCAAGCGACAAGATGGATCTGCGGATCGGCCAGGTCAGTGCGCTCGAAGGCGCCAACGGCGTGCTCTCCGCCGCTTCCATCAAGGGCAACGACAATTCGGTCGAGACCGTCGCCTGCGATATGATGCTGCCGTTCTTCGGATTGACGATGAAGCTCGGTCCCGTCGCCGATTGGGGCATTGCGCTCGAGAACAATCTCATTCCGGTCGAGACCTCGGCGTTCGAGACCAGCGTGCCCGGCATCTTTGCGATCGGCGACATCAATACCTATCCGGGCAAGATCAAGCTGATCCTGTGCGGATTCCACGAGGGCGCGTTGATGGCGCAGAAAGCGCACCGCTACGTGTATCCGGAGAAGCGGCTGGTGTTCCAGTACACGACCTCGTCGTCGAGCCTGCAGAAGAAGCTCGGCGTCAACTAATTCGTTGGTGAGGTGGAACCCGTAGCCGTCCATCCAACTCAAATGTGAAGAAATGTTTCCTTTGTGCGCCGGTTTCACCGGCGCGCAAGACCTGTTATGGGCTGGAGCGACGCTCGAAAGGCCCGGACTGGCGGGCCATTCGATTGGTGGATTGGTCAAGGTGAGGTGATGATGCTGAATGCGTTTTCCCGGCTTCGGTTGGCATCTGGCGTGGCGAAGCTCGCGATCGGCGCGCTTGTCGTTGCCGGTGCGCTGCTGACGCGGCCTGCGCTCGCAGCGGAGCCGTCCGCGGCGGGACTGTGGCAGAAGGTCGAGAACGGTCAGCCGGTGCTCTACGTGCTCGTCGTCGACCACAACGGGGTCTTCGAAGGCGTGATGGCAAAGCTGTTTCCCAAGCCGACCGATCCGCCGAACCGGGTCTGCGACAAATGCACCGACGACCGCAAGAATGCGCCCTGGCTCGGTCTCTCCTTCATCCGCGACATGAAGCGCGACGGCCTGAAGTACGAAGACGGCAATGTGCTCGATCCCCGCGACGGCAAGATCTACAGCGCCAAGATGACCTTGAGCCCCGACGGCCAGTCGTTGACGCTGCGCGGCTATATCGGTTTCTCGCTGCTCGGCAGGGACGAGACCTGGGTGCGCCTGCCTGATACGGCCATGGCGCAGATCGATCCGGCGGTCATCGCCAAATATCTGCCGCCTCCCGCGGCCCCCGCGATTCCGGCGGCGAAGCAGGCAGCCCCGCCGATGATGAAGAAGCCGGCGCCTGCGAAGTAGTCCGCTGCCGGGCCGCGGCTCGGCGGTTGCTGATGAGCATGGTGTCGCGATCTCGCGGCGCATGGCGTCCGAGCCTTGCAGCACTTTCACCCTCTGAAAGACGAGGGTGCGGGGAATGCCGGGTGAAGGCCTCACCCATGGCCCGCCTGCAACAAGATAAGCAGGCGGCAGTCACCACAGGTTCAGCCGATCACCGGCATTCCCCGCGCGATGGTTTGACGGCTTATACGGACTCTCCCCGGGGACCGGCTTTATTGCCCCCGTTACAGGCGGATCATCATCACCGCCGGCTTGGCCTCAGCATCGGGAGACCAGGACCATACGATTTCACCGTGCGCCGCCGATCGTTCGTCGGCATGATCGGATCACGCTGCGACCGGTGGCGCCCACCGCATCCCGCGCTCCACGTTCGTGACGATCGCGACGCGTCCCTCTGTGAGCACGGGATATGCGAGCAGAGCATGATTTCTGTAAAAACGAAAGCGCAAAATTCGGCCCGGCACCGGCGGAGAGGGTGATCCGTTTGACGAGGTTGCCGAATTTCGTGCATCGGCACCCACGACGCGCGTCGTGTTCGGAGCGCTCGGCATTCCCCGAGCGCGCGAACGGCCGCCGACGGGCAAATCAACGTCAGCCGGCGTTACTGCCGCACCCCGCCGGCGGGAGGCAGCGGTTGGCTGGTAATCTTGGGCTCCGGCGCATCGAGGTCGAGCACTTCTGCCGCCGCCGGAAACGCCGCGTCGGCCATTGCGGCATGGCCTTCGGCGCTCGGATGCACGGCGCCGCCATAGACCGCCGACAACACGCCCCAGCTCGCATCGTGAATGTCGGCCGGCTGCATCGCCGCGGGCAGGCCCTGCGGATAGGTCATGGCCGAGAAGTAGCTGTCATTGGCGTCGCGGATCCAGCGCGCGCGGGGCAGATAGGGGCGATACTCGCTGGCGCCGCGACCGCACAGCAGCGGCTCGTTGGCGGCGCTGACGATGTTCGGATCGAAGCTTTCGCCGGACGGCGAGAAGCATTCGCGGTCGAAGGGCGGGTCCTGGGGCGAGCGCGCGCAGAAGCCGTGCTGGGCGAAAGCCGCCTGATGCGCATCGACGAACGTCATGCGATCGGTGCCGGGATCGCGGCACAGCACACCCGCGGTGCATTGCGCGAGCCCGCGCAGCGACGGCAGGAACTCGTTCTCGACGAACCCCGCGACCTTGGCGAGCCGCTGCGGATTGGCATTGAACGAGGGATGGACCTCGAAGCCGGCCGGACCGCCGGGGCAGGGAACCCCAGGCCCGCTCAGCGCCGGATTGCCGTAAGCGGTGTAGATGACGTGCGAGAGGTCGCCGACCAGCGGCTTCAGCGCCTCGCGCAGCTTGGCGAAGCCCTGCGGCAGGTCGCGCGCCAGCTCGCTGCGCGACTCCTCCACCGAGCCGATGACGCCCGAGCGCTTGAACAGGGTGCGTTCGGTGGGCGTATCGACGATGACGTCGGCGACGAGGCCGGAGAAGTTGATGTCGTTGGCGCCGATCGACAGCAGCACCAGATCGAGTCGCCGGTCCGGCTGGCGACGCTTGGCCGCGGTGAGCGCCTCGCGCAACTCGCCGATCTGGCCGTTGACGCCGCCGGCGCAAGTGGCCATCGAGCGGCCAGGTGTGCATTCGCGCGCGCGCTGGCTGCCGAACAGGCCGTCGGCAATGGTCGCGCCGGTGCAGGCGAGCGGCAGATAGGTGACGGCGACATGCGGATAACGCACCGCGAGCGCCAGCGCCGTGCGGGTCTGGTAGCTGTACAGCGAGCGGTGGCAGGCGGCGTTGAACCACACTGCACTGTACTTCTGCCAGTTCTGCAGCGTGTCCGGCGCCTCACAGGCGCGGCCGCCTTTGAAGCCGGCGCGGCTCGGCCGATAATATTGCGCGGTGGGCCCGCCGAGATAGGAGCGGAAGCAGAAGCCTTCGTCGGCGAGCGCGATCGGGCGGTCGGGATTGCCTTCACCCGAGGCGATGCTGTCGCCGAGCCCGGCGATCAAGACGTCGCGGACCTGGATGCCGGTCGAAACCTGCCGCGTGCCCTCGGCGCTGGTCACATCCACGCTGGCCACGGTCTGGCGGCCGTAGCGGACGCGCAAATTGACCGGCTCGGCGCAGTCGAAAGTCGATGTCTGCGGCCCATCGCCGTCGTCGAACGACCAGGCGCAGGTGGCGCCGACCGGCACCGGCCCGGTCAGGCGCACCGTGACGGGATGGTCGATCGGCGTGAGATAGCTTTCCTTGACGTTGTCGCGCGTGCACGGCTCGTTGACGTGGCCGGCCAGGTCGATGCACAGCCGGTTGACGACGTTGCGCGCCCAGCCGCGGCCGTCGCTCTGCACCCCCAGGCCCTGCTCGGCGGCGAGAATCGAGCGATCGCGCGTGCTCTCGGCATGGAGCAGAAAGTCGCGCTCCTCGCGGAACAGGCGGAAGCGATTGCGCACCTCCCAGCTGATCTGCAGCGGCGGGGCACCGAACTGCGCAGCCGCCTGGGTGGCCGCGAAAGGGACGAGCAGGCCGGCCAGCACGCCGGCCGCGAGCATCGGACGAAGGGACATTCGGGTCATACGCGAGGATTCACGTCAGCGATGGGGCGGAAATAAGAGGCCAGCGCGCAACGTCAACTGCGCCTATGTCCTCTCGCTGCGGGCATGATGCGATATCACGGGATCGCATAAGGCTCTCAGCCCTTTGTTTGAGCATGATCGCTGCGGAAACCTGTTTCCACGTCCTCAGATCATGCGCGCGGGCGTCGCTCACCCCTGGGAGTGCCGTCGCTTGATGCGATGGGGAACGGCCGCCGCAGCTGTCGCAGCCGCGCGCTTGGCGGCGACCTCGTCGTCGCAGGCGGATTGCAGCCGGCGCCGCTCCTGCCAAGGCTTCACGACGTTGAGCCAAAGCTCGCGCACGCCCATGATCGAGATCGCCGTCGCAAACGGAATGACGAAATACAGCACGCGGAACACGAGCAGGGTGGCGAGCAGCTGCTCGCGGCCGAATTGCGGCAGCGCCACGAGCATCGCCGCATCGAAGACGCCGATGCTGCCCGGCGCATGGCTGGCGAAACCGAGCAGGGTGGCAAGGATGAACACCACCGACAGCGACAGGAAGTCGATCGGCGGATTGGACGGCACGAGCAGGTACATCGCCAGCGCGCAGAAGCCGAGATCGACCACGCCGATCAGGATCTGCACCAGTGTCAGCTGCGCCGAGGGCAGCACAACCTTCCAGCCGTTCTGGCCGAGCTGGCGGCGGTTCTTGCCGGCGGCGAGCCAGCCGAGATAGGCGAAGATCGCACCCAGGATGCCGATCGCGATCAGCTGGTTCACGGCCGGGGGCAGCTGGTCCATCGACGAGGCGGCGGCCGGATGCAAGGTCATGCCGATGCCGAGCACGAACAGATTGCCGAGCCAGAAGGTCAGCCCCGACAGGAAGCAGATCTTGGCGACGTCGATCGCCGAGAGCCCGTAATCCGAATAGATGCGGAACCGGATCGCGCCGCCGGTGAACACGGTGGCTCCGATGTTGTGGCCGATCGAATAGCTGGTGAAGGCGCTCATCGCCGCGATGCGATAGGGCACATGTTTTTTGCCAATCGTTCGCAGTGCAAAATAGTCGTAGAAGGTGAGCGTGCAGAATGCGCCGATCACACACAATGCCGCGAGCGCGATGTGACCGGGCGGGATTTCGGTCAGGGCGGTCAGGATCACGCTGCCGTCAACGCCCTTCAGCGTGCGGACGAGCGTCGTGACCGCGAAGGCGATGATCGCAAGGCTCGCTGCAATCCCCAGCCGCTTCCAGCCGATCCATTTCTTGAAGCCACGCGAGAGCGTGGTCAGCAGGCGCTGCATTCATCCTCCCGGCGGGGCGGCACTAGGTCTTGGAAGAGAGACGAGATCATTGATCGATGAGGGCGGGCAATCCGTGACAGCCTGTTCCTTAAGCTAAAACGTGCGTCTTGTGCAGTCCTTGACACAGCGCAGCTCCGACTTCGTCCTGCGGGTCCGTCACACTCCAGTCACATAGCTGCGACCGCCTTAGTTCGGTCTCAAAGGTTACCCGCGCGGTTCAGTCGCAAACGTCCCGCCGTCGGCACGAGTTCCGCCCAGCCCCGGGGGCGCAGAGCCGGAACAACCGGGTCCTCAACCGGTTAGCCGCAGGCGAGACCTACAGCGAACATGGTCGCGACGGGTCGGGGAGGGACCGCCATGTTCCGAACCGAGAGGACGTGAGGAAAATGGGACTGTTCACCAAAGACATCAAGACAATGAATGACCTGTTCGTGCATCAGCTGCAGGACATCTATTACGCCGAGAACCAGCTGGTCAAAGCGCTGCCGAAAATGGCCGAGAAGGCCACTGATCAGCAGCTCAAGCAGGGATTTCTGACCCATCTCGACGAGACCAGGACGCACGTGCAGCGGCTCGAGCAGGTGTTTCAGATGCAGGGCATCGCTCCCAAGGCGGTCGATTGCCCGGCCATCGACGGCATCATCGAGGAGGCCGAGGAGGTCGCGGGAGAGGTCGCGGACAAGACGGTGCTCGACGCTGCCCTGATCAATGCCGGCCAGGCCGCCGAGCATTACGAGATCACCCGCTATGGCAGCTTGATCGCCTGGGCCAAGCAGCTCGGACGCAGCGATTGCGCCGCCGTTCTTCAGAAGACCCTGGACGAGGAGAAGGCGACCGACATGAAGCTGACCAAGCTTGCCGAGACCACCGTCAATCTGCGCGCGGCCAGCTGATCACCTGATCGCGTCACGACAGCTCATGAGACAAAACGCCGCGCCTTTGCGCGGCGTTTTTGCGCCGCATTGGTCGTGACCGGCAGGAGAGCTTCCATCATTCGATCGATATCGAAGTATCCTTGTCGCATGTGAGGTCGATTGAGGCCGTCTTCGGCGCCAGCAGGAGGTCCGGCATGAGACGAGCGTCAACCGCGACGACGGCCCGCATGGCGGCGGCGCCCGCGCCGCGGCGCCCTCGGGGTCCATGGCCTGCGGCTGTCGCTGGTCATCTCCGGTACGCTGATGCTCACGGCCGCCGCGTGATCCGCTGGGGTGCGTCGACGCGCCCGCCGCAATGAAGCCTCAGGTCTTGAGCTTCAGGTCTTAAGTCTCAGGTCTTGCGGAGCGCGAAATTGGCGCCGCAGAACGCCATCAGCGCGCCGAGGCCGAGCGCGGCGAGGCCGGCCAGCACGCCGGCCGCCGACGGCACCGGGCTCGGCCCGGAGATCGCCTGGCCGATGCCGGCGAGCATCAAGACGCCGACCACGACCAGGAAATTGCGCATGCGCTGCGGAATCTCGCCCGACACCGCACTGTGCATGATGTTGGCGATGAAATAGCCCGACGAGAAGCCGACGGTGGCGATCAGCCACCAGGCGATCGCCGACCCGGCCGGCATGAAGGCGCCGTCCTCGGTCTGCCACAAGCCGCCGAGATCGAGCCCGTAGCGGGCGCCGAGCATGTGCACGGCGAGCGCCAGCAGCACGCCGGCCGCCATGGCGCCGGCCAGGATCAGATGGCGGGGGAAATAGACCGTTTCGCTCATGGCTCGTTTGTAGGATAAGGCGCGCGGGCCACGCAACAGGACCGAGCCATTTCCGGGGACACCACCACAGCCGACGGCCAATTGATCCGCTACGCCTACAAGGCGTCGCTGATCGGCGTCGCGCAGCAGTTCGAGCTGACGGAGCAGGGCCTGTCGTGGCGGTTCGCCGGCCGCACGGGTCTGTGGCCCTATGCCGATATCACCGCCATCCGCCTGTCCTACCGCCCGGTGTCGATGCAGGCGAAACGGTTTCGCGCCGATGTCACCAACCGCGATGGCCGCCGCCTCAGCATCATCTCGACGTCCTGGCAGACCGCGGCATTGATGGCGCCGCAAAGCGAGGCCTATCGGGCCTTCGTCGCCGGCCTGCATGCGCGGCTCGCCGCAAGCGGCAGCACCGCGCGGCTCACGGCGGGCCTCGGCCGCTTCGCCTACGGCGCGGCGCTTGCCGCGATCGCGCTGTTCGCTCTCGCGATGGTCGGGCTTCTGGTCCGCGCGCTGCTGATCGGCGAGTGGCCGGGCGCGCTGTTCCTGGTCGGCTTCGCCGCCATGTTCGCCTGGTATGTCGGCGGCTTCCTCACCCGTAATGTGCCGCGCAGCTACACGTTCGCCGACATTCCGCCGGCGCTGCTGCCCTGATCACGCCGCGTCATCCCGGGTCATCGAATGTGACCGCGCGACGCCGTCGCGCTATGCGAGAATGAGCAGTCGTCTCGGAGGACAAAGAGGACAATGATGGCTGATCGCACGCTGCGGATGCCTGACGAATCGGAGATCGCGGCGATCTCGACCCAGCACTTCGCCGACACGCCGCTGCGTCCCGCCGACCTCCTGTTCGTGTTCGGCACGCGGGTCGAGGAAGAGCTGCGCGCGGCCACGGCCGCGCGGCTATGGGAGCAGGGCTATTTCCGCCACGCCATCGTCAGCGGCGGGGTCACGCCGGGGGCCGAAGTCTCCGAATGTGCCTTGATCAAGGATGAAATGGTCCGGCGCGGCGTTCCCGCCGACCGCATTCTCGAAGAGCATCGCGCCATGAACACCGGCGAGAACGTGCTGTTCTCGCTGCCGGTGATCGAGGCCGCGCTCGGCCTCGCCAACGTCCGCACCGTGATCTGCCTCGGCAACAGCTGGACCGCGCGGCGCTATGCGATGACTTTGCAGCGGCACTGGCCGGAGGTCGAGAAGATGCTCTTGACGGTGGATAGATTCGGCGTGCCGCGCCATCTGTGGCACACCCATCCCGAATTCCGCCGCCGCGTGCTCAGCGAATGGGACAAGATCGCGCCGTACAAGGCGAAGGGTTTCATTGCGGATTGGCCGTGATCTCAGCGGCGAAGCGTGAACGGCAGCAAAAATCTCCGTCATTGCGAGGAGCGAAGCGACGAAGCAATCCAGGGAGTCGCGTGCGGCCCCGGATTGCTTCGCTGCGCCGCTGCGCTCGCAATGACGCCGTGGAGCTCGGAGTATTTCGCGCGACAGCCGCGATTTGCTGATCCCTGGGGCCGACGAAGCCGCGCCCCTTACGGCCGCACCACCAGCACCGAGCATTTCGCGTAGCGCACCACATGCCCCGCGTTGCTGCCGAGGAAGTAGGTGCGCATCGCCGGGCGGTGAGAGGTCATCACGATCAGGTCGGCCTTGACCTTGGCCGCTTCCTCGAGGATCTCGTGATAGATGCCGCCCTGGCGGACCGCGTAGCTGACGCGCTCGGCGGGGATGCCGGATTCGCGCGCCACGATCGACAGCGCTTCCTCGGCGGTCTCGCGCTGCTGCGCGTCGAAATCGGCCGGGACATATTCGGCCAGCATCACCGGCGTCATCGGCATGACGTTCAGCAGATGCACCGTGCCCGCCCATGTCTCCGCCAAGGTGGCAGCGGTCGCGATCGCGGGCTTGGCAAGGTCGGTGTCGGCCAGATCGATGGGAACCAGAATCGATTTGAACATCGCGAGGCCTCCTCACTGCCGCGACATTACGCGCCCCGGGAGGCCGGCCTGTCAATCGGAGCCCTGCTTGAGGAGCTTGGGGGTGACGAACATCAGGAGATTGCCGCGCGTGAAGCTCACATCGCCCCAATCCTCGGTGTCGAAATCGAGCACGGCGAGCCCCGCCGTCGGCATGTTGCGCATCAGCTCGTGCCGGCCCTCCGGGTCACCCTGGCCGGTGAGCGCCAGCGCGAGCTCGTGCATGCCCGGATTGTGGCCGACGACCAGCAATTGCTTCGGATCGAGCGCGGCCGCGAGCCGGATGTGATGCAGGATCTGCATCGGCTCGGCGCCATAGAGCTCGGGCACCGTCTCCACCTGCGGAGCGGCGACACGCCCGTTCATCGCCGCCCAGGCGAGTTCCCAGGTCTGCTGCGCCCTGACCGCGGGCGAGACCAGCACGAGCTCCGGCATGGGCGGGTGGCTCGCGATGAAATCGCCGATCATGGCGGCATCCTGGTGCCCGCGTTCGTCGAGACGGCGGTCCTGGTCGCGGCCGGTCGGCGCGTCAGTCTCGGTCTTGGCGTGGCGCAGCAGCATCAATCGGCGCATGGAATCCGGTCTCGAATCGTTTAGGCTATGTCAGGCTGTACCACGTCTCTTTATCGCCACTAAAAGCGTCATGACGTCCGGCGCAGGGTTGGCTAAGAAAACGCCATGAGCGAGACTTTCACAAGCGCGAACGATGACGCGGATGCCGCAGGCGCGATCGGCCGCATCAGGCTGAATTTCGACCTCGACGTCGATGTCTGCGTGGTCGGGGCGGGACTGGCCGGTTTGACCACGGCGCTGTGCGCGGCCCGGCAGGGGGCCAGCGTCGCGGTGCTGGAAGGCCGCCATGTCGGCTGGAACGCATCCGGCCACATGGTCGGCACCGTCCTGCCCGGATTCGACCTGCCGCTGCCCGATCTGATCGAGCGCATCGGGCTGGCGCATGCCCGCGCGCTGTGGGCGTTGTCCTGGGCGGGCTGCGAATTCATCCGCGCCCAGGCCAGCGAAGCGTCGATGCCGGGCATCGGGCTCAGCGAGGGCGCGCTCGAAGTCTCCAATGTCGATGCCGGCGATGCCCTGATCCGACGGCTGCAGATGCTGCACGAGGATTTCGACACCGACGTCGAAGGCTGGCAGGTCGAGCGGGTCAGGACCGAGCTCAAGACCGATCGCTATTTCCATGGCGTGTACTACCCCAAGGCCTTTCAGCTCGACGGCCGCGAATATGTCCACGCTCTGGCGCGGCTCGCCCGCAAGGCGGGCGCACGGATCTTCGAGGACACGCCGGTGGTCAGCATCGACCCGTCAGGCGTGCGCAAGCGCATCGTCACGCCGTCGGCGCGGATGCGCGCCTCGCACATCGTGCTGGCCGGCAACGTCCATCTCGGCGCGCCGCTGCAACGATTGTCGGATACGCTGCTGCCGGTGTGGCGCTATGGCGGCGTGACCGCGCCGCTCGGTGAGCGCCTGGCGGAGGCCATTGCCTTCAAGGGCTCGGTCAGTGATGCCGACGGCGTCGACCATTTCCGCGTCGTCGATGGCGACCGGCTGATATGGGCGAGCCCCGAGACCACCTGGAACGCGCGGCCGAGCGGCTTCGCCTCGGCGCTGCAGCGCCGCATCCGCACCGTGTTTCCGCAGCTCGGCAATGTCGAGATCGCCGACACCTTCGGCGGCGTCACCGGCCAGACCGTGCACGGCATGCCGCAGGTCGGGCAGTTGCGCAAAGGCCTGTGGGTCGCGAGCGGCTTCGGGCGGCAGGGGATGAACAGCTCGGCCATGGCGGGGCAGCTGATCGCGCAGGGAATCCTCGGCGGGGACGACCGCTGGAAGCTGTTCTCGCCGTTCGAGCTGGTCTGGGCCGGCGGCGTCAGCGGCCGGGTGGCGGGTCATGTCGTCAATCTCTGGGTCCGCGGCCGCGCGGCGGCGGCCGGGACGCTGGCGCGGCAGCGCGAGCGGGCGCGGGCGCAGGAGCGGGCCCGCGAGCTCAGGGCGGCCGAGGCCCGTCGCCAGGCGGCCCAGCGCCCGGGCGCGCGGCTGCCGCTGCGGCCGCAGCCATCTGACCTCACCCGTCGTCCCGATGCCGGGGAGGGCTGAGACCTCGCAAGAAAGTGAGGCGCTGGACCGGCGCCTGACGTAACTTCGCGGCATCCCATCCGTAACTCCGGCAACCCCCCGCCGCACGGAGACCGCCATGATCGACCGCCGCCTGATGCTCACCACTGCTGCCGGACTGTTCGGTTTCGCCGCCTTGCGCTGGTTCGGCGGCTCCGCGCCCGCCCGCGCCGCCGAGAAGTTCGAGATCGAGAAGACCGAGGCCGAGTGGCGCGCCCAGCTGACCCCGCAGCAATACGAGATCCTGCGCGAGGAGGGCACCGAGCGGCCCTGGACCAGCCCGCTGCTCAAGGAGCACCGCAAGGGCATCTTCGCCTGCGCCGGCTGCGATCTGCCGCTGTTCTCCTCGGAGACCAAGTTCGACAGCGGCACCGGCTGGCCAAGCTTCTTCAAGCCGCTCGACAATGCGGTGGGCACCCGCCAGGACAAGACCTACGGCATGGTGCGCACCGAGGTGCATTGTCGGCGCTGTGGCGGCCATCTCGGCCATGTGTTCGATGACGGCCCCAAGCCGACCGGCTTGCGCTACTGCATGGACGGCCTGTCGCTGGTGTTCCATCCGGCCAATCCATCCTCGACCTGACGAATCTGCGCCCGGATTCGCCGGCGCGTCCGTTCAAGCCTGGACATGCGGGTCTGACGACGCGCCGGGGCGTGCAACATGCAGCTGAGCCGGGGCGCGATTGCGCGCGTCTGGCCCGGCAAGAACTGCCGGCTCGGCAATTGTTCACCACTTTTGATACTGGTTTTTTGCCGTTGTCATTTCGCAAGTCGCTGATTTCGCAGCGAATTCATATTTGGCACGGCGATTGCGACACTCTCCACGAAAACGCGGCCAGGGGCGGACCGGCGGCCGGGTCAATGTGGAGAGAATGGTATGGGTATCTTCGACGCGATGAACACCTCGGTGAGCGGTCTGTCCGCTCAGTCATTCGCGCTGCAGAACATTTCCGGTAACATCGCGAACGCGTCGACCGTCGGCTACAAGGGCATCGGCACCAGCTTCGAGGACCTGATCCCCAACGCCACCAACCCGACCCGGCAGAATGCTGGCGGCGTGACCGCTTTCGCCAAGGCGACCATCACCACCCAGGGCACCGTCTCGACGTCGTCAGTCGCCACCAACATGGCGATCAATGGCGACGGCTTCTTCAACGTCCAGAAGGCCTCGTCGGTGGTCGACAACGTGCCGGTCTTCACCGGCGTCACCAACTACACCCGCCGCGGCGACTTCCAGCTCAATGCCAACGGCAACCTGATCAACGGCGCCGGCTACTACCTGATGGGCGTCGCGGTCGATCCGAAGACCGGCAACGCCACCGGCAACGTTCCGACCGTGCTGCAGTTCGCCAACAATTTCGTACCGGCGCAGGCGACCACCGCGATCCAATATGCTGCCAACCTGCCGACGCAGCCGAAGACCGGCGCCAGCGGCAATGCGGCCACGGGCACGCTGGTCGCGGCCGGCGGCCTCAACTCGGCCGACCTCTCCAACGTGCCGCTGCCGGTCGGCACCAATTTCTACGCCGACGCCACCGTCACCGGCGGCACCGCCGTCAACAAGAATGCGGCGAACATCACCACCTCGACCTTGCTGTCGGGCGCGGCGGCCACCGACTCGATCACGACCAACTTCACCGCCGGCGACACCATCACCCTGACCGGCAGTGCCGGTGACGTCGTCACCTTCACCTTCGTCGCCTCCGGCGCTTCGGGCACCCAGATCAATGTCGGCGACTCCGTCGGCACGCTGCTGGCGAAGATCGCCGCGGTGACCGGCGTGCAGCCGACGATCACCGCCGGCAAGATCACGCTGCATTCCGGCAGCGGCGAGAATTGGAGCCTGAGCAGCGCCTCGGCTGGCTTCACCGCGCTCGGCTTCACATCGCCGGTGGCGCTGAACCGCACGGCGAGCGCCGGCACCGGGATCGTGATCGGCAACGATCTCACCAATTTCAACAACGAGACGATCTCGGGCGGCGCGGTCACCGCCTACAACTCCGCGGGTACGCCCGTGAACGTGCAGTTGCGCTGGGGCAAGGTCGACAGCTCGACGCTCGGCACCGGCCACAAGGATGTCTGGAACCTGTTCTATCAGACCAATTCGAGCGCGACCGGCTCGACGGTGGCCTGGCAGAATGTCGGTACCAATTTCACCTTCGCCTCCGACGGCTCGCTCACCTCGCCGACAACGTCGTCGATCTCGATCCCCAACATCGTGGTCGACGGTACCACGCTCGGCACCGTCAGCCTCAACATCTCCTCCGGCGCGCTGACGCAATATGCCAGCACGATCGGCTCGGCGACCATCAACAACATCACGCAGAACGGCTTCGCCGCCGGCCAGCTGCAGTCGGTCGCCGTCAACAACAGCGGCATCGTCACCGGCACCTTCTCCAACGGCCAGACCATCAACCTCGCCCAGGTGACGCTGTCGCACTTCAACGGCACCAACTACCTGAAGGCGCTCGACGGTGGCGCCTATGAGGCGACCGACCAGTCCGGCCAGGCCATCATCGGCGCGTCCGGCAAGATCTCCGGCGGTTCGCTGGAAGGGTCGAATACGGACATCGCCGACGAGTTCACCAAGCTGATCGTGACCCAGCAGGCCTATTCGGCCAACACCAAGGTGATCACGACGGCCAATTCGATGGTGCAGGATCTTCTGAACGTGCTGCGCTAACCGCGGCACGTGGCAGTTGAATTGACATAAGGCAAACGAACATGGGTTTGAGTTCAGCCCTCTCGACCGCGATGTCCGGCCTGCGCTCGACGCAGGCGGCGTTGTCGATCATCTCGTCGAACGTCGCCAACGCGAACACGCCCGGCTACGTCGCGCAGAACCCGAACCAGATCGAGGTCGCCAGCGGCGGCTTCGGCTCGACGGTGATGACGACCGGCGTCAACCGTCAGCTCGACTTGTTCGTTCAGAACCAGCTCCGCACCGAGACCTCGGGCGGAGCCTATGCCGATCAGATCGCCAACATTCTGAAGCAGCTGCAAAGCGTCTACGGCACGCCCGGCGGCAGCGGCACGTTGGAGACGTCGCTCAACAACTTCACGACAGCGCTGCAATCGCTGTCGAACAATCCGAGCAACCAGTCGGCGCAATCGGTGGCCTTGTCCGCCGCGCAAGGCCTGGCGCAGCAGCTCAATGCGACCACCAAGGGCATCCAGACCCTGCGCAGCAATGTCGAGCAGGACATCGGCAACTCGGTGACGCAGGCCAATGCGGCGATCTCCCAGATCGCCACTCTGAACACGCAGTTGCAGGGCCTCAACAGCTCCGATCCGCTGTCGGCGACGCTGCAGGACCAGCGCGACAACGCCATCAATACGCTGTCGAAATATGTCGACATCCGCGTCGTATCGGACGGCAGCAACGGCGTCAGCGTGTTCACCAATTCGGGCGTCCAACTGGTCGGGGCGGGCCTCAGCTCGCAATTCACCTTCTCCTCGCCGGGCACGCTCGACGCCACGTCGCAGTACAACAGCAATCCGACCAAGAGCGGCGTCGGGCAGCTCAACATCAAGCTTTCAAACGGCGTCTCGCTTGACGTCGTGTCCAACAATCTCTTGAACTCCGGCCAGATCGCCGCCGATCTCAAGCTGCGCGACCAGACCCTGGTTCAGGCGCAGACCCAGGTCGACCAGCTCGCAGCCACCATGGCATCGGCGCTGTCCGACAAGACCACGGCCGGTACGGCAGTCGCGGGTCCTCCGGCCGGCTTCGACGTGTCGACGACGGGTCTGCTCGCGGGCAACACCATCAACCTGACCTACACGGATTCGAGCAACGTCCAGCGCCAGGTCAAGATCGTCAACGTCAACGATCCCGCGGCGCTGCCGCTGCAGAATGCCACCAATGCCAATCCCAGCTATGTCGGCGTCGATTTCTCGCTTGGCATGGCCTCGGTGGTGTCGCAGCTGAACAGCGCGCTCGGCGGCGCGCATTTGCAGTTCTCGAACCCGTCGGGAGCCACGCTGCGCATCACCGATGACGGCACCAGCCAGGCGACCGTCAAATCTGCCTCGGCGACCACCACGGTGCAGACGCTCGCGAGTGGCAGCGCGCAGCTGCCGGTGTTTACCGATGGCGGGGCGCTCTACACCGGCGCGATCACCGCGTCCGGCTCGCAGATGACCGGACTCGCTGGGCGGCTCAACGTCAATCCGGCGCTGCTCAACGACCCGACCAAGCTGTCGACCTATTCGACCTCGCCGCAGACCGCGGCCGGGGATTCGACGCGGCCCGATTTCCTGTTCGCACAGCTGACCTCGGCCACCTTCAGCTATTCGCCCAAGACCGGCCTCGGCTCCGCTGCTCAGCCGTTCCAGGGCACGGTGTCCGGCTATCTGCAACAGGTCGTCAGCCAGCAGGGCAGTGCGTCGACGCTCGCGACCCAGCTCAGCCAGGGGCAGAGCGTGGTCGTCAGCACGCTGAAGGAGAAGTTCAACTCGACGGCCGGGGTCAACATGGACAGCGAAATGTCCAACCTCATCCAGGTCCAGAACACCTACTCGGCCAACGCCCATATCATGTCGGTCGTGCAAAGCATGATGCAGAGCCTGCTCCAGGCCTACCAGTAAGGCGCGTGTAAGATGTCGATCAGCAGTATCAATTACGGAAGCTCTCTGCTCGGCCTGTCCGTGCGGAACATCACGAGCCAGCTCGCGGACCTTTCGACCCAGCTGTCGAGCGGCACCAAGGCGAACAACTATGCCGGCATGGGGCCTGACGAGGGCTTTGCGATCGCGGCGCGGGCGCAGCTGTCGAACATCTCGGCGTTCTCGCTGACCATGACGCATGTCAACACGGTCATCGGTGCAGTCAACACCTCGCTGCAGTCGTTGTCCAAGATCGGTGGCCAGGTGCAGAGTGGAGCTTCGGCCACGCCGCAGAACCTGACCAGCAGCGGACAGACCACGGGGCAGCAGACCGCATCGTCGAACCTGTCGGCCATCGTCGGCATCCTCAATACCCAGGTCGGCGACCGCTTCATCTTCTCCGGCAGCGCCACCGACCGGCCGGCGCTGGCTTCGGCCGACGATATTCTGAACGGCACCAATACCCAGGCCGGCCTGAAGCAGGTGATCGCGGAACGGCGGCAGGCCGATCTCGGGTTGAACGGTCTCGGCCGCCTCAACCTGTCGGCATCCGCCACCATGCCGATCACTCTGTCGGAAGATGTCGCGGGCTCGCCCTTTGGCTTCAAGCTCAGCTCGGTGACCTCGTCGCTGACCAATGCCACCGTGACCGGCCCCTCCGGCTCGCCGGCCGGCATCTCCGTCGATCTCACCGCCGGCAATCCCAATGCCGGCGACCAGATCAGCTTCACCTTCAAGCTGCCGGATGGAACGTCCGAGTCGATCAAGCTGACTGCCTCGACCACGACGCCCGCGCCGGCCAACACATTCGCGATCGGCGCGACGCCGGCGGCGACCTCGGCCAATCTGAACGCGGCGCTGAACACGGCGCTGTCGACCCTGGCGGGCACCTCGCTGGTTGCAGCCTCCGCGGTGACGGCCGGCGACAACTTCTTCAATACGGCAAGCTCGGTGTTCGGCACCGCCGTCAACAACAAGGCCGCGACGCCGGCGCCGATCACCGGCGCGACGCTGCTGTCCGGTGCAGCCAGCACCGACTCGATCGCCACCAATTTCACCGCCGGCGACACCATCACCGTCAACGGCCAGACGCTCACCTTCGTCGCCTCGGGAGCGAACGGCAACAACCAGATCAACGTCACCGACAGCGTGCAGACGCTGCTGTCGAAGATCGATGGGCTCAGCGGCACCTCCAAGCCTTCGACGGTGAGCGGCGGGGTGATCACCCTGCGCACCGACAATGCCGCGAGTTTCTCGGTTTCCAGCTCCAATGCGGGTGCCTTCGCGGCGCTGGGGCTCTCCGGCACGGTGACGGCGCCGACGCCGCCCTTGCGTGTCTCCGGCACGCCGCTGGGATCGGCGACCAGCCTCGTCAACGGCTCCGCCAACACGGTCAACTGGTACACCGGCAATAGCGGGCCGGGCACGGCGCGGTCGAGCTCGACCATCCGGATTGACACTGCGCAGAGCATTCAGTTCGGCGCCCAGGCCAACGAATTCGCCATCCGCAATCTCGTGCAGCAGACCGCAGTCTACGCCGCGGTGAACACGCCGCCGGCCGCCACCAATGCCGGTCCGCAGATTGCTGCGCTCAGCCAGCGGATCGCCGCCAACCTGACGCCGCAACTCGGCCAGCAGTCGATCTCGGATATCCAGACCGACTTCGCCAACGCCCAGACCACGATGAAGGATGCCACCGCGCGCCAGACCCAGGCGAAAGCGGCGATGCAGAGCCTGGTCGATCAGACGGAGGGCATCACCCAATCGGAGGTCGCGAGCCAGATCCTGCAGCTGCAGACCAACCTCCAGGCCTCCTACCAGACGACGGCGATGCTGGCGCAGCTGTCGCTGGTGAAGTTCCTGTAGAATTGCGGGAGGCGTCGGTTAGGCTTTCGTTAACCACGTCTCTTTAGCTTTTATTCAGATCTGGGGCGGGAGCCTCTTCATCTGGAGGCTGACGTGAGCAACGTGACCGACGAGCGGATTCACCTGGTGATCGCGACCCCGTGCTTCGGCGGCCAGGTGTCGAGCATCTATGCGAGCTCGTTGTTCGCCCTGCAGCGGGAACTGCGGACCACGTCCAATGTCGACCTCACCGTCCACATGCGCGACGGCGACGCGTTGATCACGCGGGCCAGGGCCAATCTGGTCACGCTGTTTCTCAATGATCCGGCCGCCACGCATCTGCTGTTCATCGATGCCGACATCGGCTTCACGCCCCGGCAGGTGTTTCGGCTGATCGAATCCGGCGGCGACATGGTCGCCGGTGTCTATCCGATCAAGAAGGTCAACTGGACCAAGGCGCGCCGGGCCATCAGCGACAACCGTATGGACGTGCCGGCGGCGGCGCTGGATTACGTTCTTGAGATCGACAATCCGGATCACGTCGCGGTGGTCAATGGTTTCACCCGGGTGCGCTACGCCGGCACCGGCTTCCTGATGATCCGCCGCCGCGCGATCGAGGCGATGATCGCCCATCCGGGCTATGCGCCGCTGCGGTTCTTCCGCGAGCATTCGCAGGATGCGCTGGCCGGCAGCCCCAACCGTTTCGCGCTGTTCGAATGCATGATCGAGCCGGAGACCGGCACCTATCTCAGCGAGGATTTCGCGTTCTGCAGGCGCTGGACCGATCTCGGCGGCGAGATATGGGCCGATCTCGACAGCCGGCTCGATCATGTCGGTCCGGCGGTCTTCCATGGCAATGTCGCCTCGCAATTCGCGTCGGCAGTGGCGGTCCCGACCGCTGCTGAAGTCGATGCGGCCTGATGATCGCGCGATGAATTCCGCTGCGACCCGGTCGGAAATCAGGGACTCGTCGGAGGCCGATCGGCCGCCGCAACGCGCCGGGGGTGGGCTGCGCGACCTGTTCGCCTTGCTCGGCGATCTCCTGATCGATGGCGGCGACACCCGCCTTGCTTTGGACCGGCCCTGGGGCCGCAGCGCCTATGGCTGCGGGCCGGCGCCCATGCCCGACCTGCTGTGCTTTGCATCGAGCACGGCTTCGCCGATTTCCGAGCGCGCCTATGCCCATGTGGAGCGCGCACGCGAGCAGCTGATGCATGCGGCGATCTCGCTCGGCCTGGAGGCGGCGCTCGACCGGCGCACCGAGGAGATGCGCTGCGAGCTGCGGCAGCATCTCGGCCTGCCGGATGATGTCGACATCGTCTTCTCGCCATCCGGAACGGATTCGCAGCTGCACGCGCTGGCGCTGACGCGGGCGTTGCTCGGTGATGCCGTGACCAGCGTGGTCGTGGCGTCCGACCAGACCGGCAGCGGGACGGCGGCCAGCATGCGCGGCAGCCATTTCAGCACGCGGACGGCGAATGGCGTGGCTGTGACCAGGGAGGCGCCGATCGCGGGCCTGTCCGGTCAGGCCGTGCCGCTGCCGCTGTTGGATGGCAACGCGTTGCAGCCGCGTAGCGACATCGATGCGGCCGTGCTCGGCGCCGTCGATGCCCTGGTTCGCGATGGACGCCACGTGCTGCTGCAGGTCATGGACGCCTCGAAGCTCGGCTGGCATGCGCCGGGGCGTGAATGCCTCGACGAGGTGGCACAGCGCTGGCCCGGCCGCGTTCAGGTCGTGGTCGATGCGTGCCAGATGCGGCTTGGCAGGCCGCGGCTGCGCGACCATCTCGCGCGCGGCCATCTGGTGCTGATCTCGGGCTCCAAATTCTTCGGCGGTCCGGCCTTCAGCGGAGCACTGCTGGTGCCGCGCACCGTGTCGTCGGCGTTGCGCGACGGCGGTCCGGTGGCGTCCGGCGTGTTCGACTACGTCAATCGTTCTGACTGGCCGGTGGACTGGACCGATCTGCGGGCGCGCTCGGTGCCGCGCGCCAATATCGGTCAATGGCTGCGCTGGGAGGCGGCCCTCGAGGAGATCGCGGCCTATCACCGTGTACCCGTCGCGTTTCGCCGTATGGCGATCAGGCAGCTCGGCGAGGCGATCGACAGCCTGCTGGTGCTGTCACCCGTGCTGCGCCCGATCGCGCGCCGAGAGCTGGCTGCGGACGACGACAATGGCGAGTTCGGCTTTGCCACCATCTTCCCGTTCGCGCTGCAGCGGCACGGGCAGCTGCTCGGCGTCGGCGAAACTCAGGCCGTCTATCGCGCGCTGCAGCTGGATTTGAGCAGCCGCTTCAGCGGGCGCCTGGCCGATGTCGCGGCCCGTCAATGTCTCGTCGGCCAGCCGGTCCGCATCGAACGTCCCTGCGAAGCGCCGATCGCCGCGCTGCGGCTGTGCATCGGCGCCCGCCAGGTGACGGAGGCGTGGTGTGACGACATCACCGGCTGCCGCATCAATCTCGAAGCCGAGATCGACCATATCGTCGACGTCGTCGCCAAAACAGAGCTGCTCGTGTCGGATGTGAGCAGCCAGGATCTCAGGGATATCTGCAATGCCAATTGATTTGCTCGCGCTCGCAGACTCGGCATGCGCAGGGTGTGCCGACCGGATCGGCATGGCCAAGATCGCCAAGGCCGCGTTCGACGGCCAGGACCTCGAGCCGCAATGGACCGCATTGCTGGCCAAGCTGCTTGGCGGCAACGCCGCGCCGGGGGAGGGGCTCGACCTCGCGCTGATGGCTCAGCTGCGCGGCGACAAGGCGTCCGGACTGGCGATCCAGCACGATGTGCTGCAATCGCATCAGCTCTATCGTGTGGCCGGCGGCAGTGCGACGCCGCGGCTGCGCGTGCTGGCGCTCGCGGCCGCCACCGACATGGGCAGCAACACGCCGATCGAGTTCCTGCTCGAAGACAGCGATATCGAGCTGATGTTGCTCTACATCGTTCCAGGCGCGGAGCTGCCGTCGCCGCTGCCGGCCCACGACGTCGCCATCGTCATCGCCTCGGATTCGGACGACTGCCAGCACACGCTGCGCGAGGTCGACGCCGTCGCGGCGCGCTGGCCGCGCCCGCTGCTCAATCCGCCGCAGCGCATCTGGCATCTCGATCGCGACAAGCTGCATGCGCTGCTCGAAGGCATCGACGGTCTTTCGATCCCGGCCACCATTCCGATCAACCGCGAGCGGTTGAACGAGGTCGCGGAGGAGCGCGAGCTGATCGGGGACGTTGCTGCCGCGCTCGGCTTTCCGATCATCGTCCGTCCGCGCGGCTCGCATGCCGGCGTCGGCCTGGAGAAGGTCGATGAGCCGATCGAGCTCTCGCTTTATCTCGACGAGCGCGAGGAGCAGGAGTTCTTCGTGTCGCGCTTCATCGATTATGCGAGCGAGGACGGCCTGTTCCGCAAATATCGCGTCGTCTTCGTCGATGGCGTGGCTTACGCCTGCCACATGGCGATCGCGCGGCGCTGGGACATCTGGTACCTCAACGCCGGCATGGCCGCCAGCGAGGCCAAGCGCCTCGAAGAGGCCGCGTTCATGCAGACGTTCGACATCGGCTTCGGCCGCCGTCACCGCTCTGTGCTCGCGGCCATCGCCGAGCGTATCGGCCTCGATTATTTCATCATCGATTGCGCGGAGACCAAGGACGGGTCGCTGCTGGTGTTCGAGGCCGACAACACGGCGGTGGTCCACAACATGGATCCGCCGGACGTCTTTCCGTACAAGCCGCCGCAGATGCAGAAGATCTTCGCGGCGTTCGCCGCCATGATCGCCAGGCGCGCCGCAGCGGCGGCCGAGCGGGCCGCGTGAGCACCGCCGCGCGCATCGATCATCTGTCGCGGCCGGCGGCGACGCTGGACCCGCAGGACTGGGACGAGCTGCGCGCGCAGGGGCATCGCATGCTCGACGACATGATCGATTACGTCGCCGGCATCCGTGAACGTCCGGTCTGGCAACCGATGTCCGAGGCGACACGGGGGCGTTTTCGCAGCGAACTGCCGCGCGCTCCGACTGATCTCGCCGATGTCTATCGCGACTTCAGCGAACTCGTCGTTCCCCACGCCACCGGCAACGTCCATCCCGGCTTCATGGGCTGGGTGCATGGCGGCGGCACGGTGGTCGGCATGCTTGCCGAGATGCTGGCGGCCGGATTGAACGCCAATCTGGGCGGCCGCGACCATGCGCCGATCGAGATCGAGCGGCAGGTCGTCGATTGGACGCGGCAGCTGTTCGGGTTTCCACCGGGCGCCAGCGGCCTTTTCGTCACCGGGACCTCGATGGCCAACCTGATGGCCGTGCTGGTGGCGCGCCGCGCGGCACTCGGCGCCGCCGTTCGCCAGAACGGGCTCGGCGAGACGGGCAGGAGGCTGCGCGCCTACACCTCGACCGCCGCGCATGGTTGCATCGCCAAGGCGCTGGACATTGCCGGGCTCGGCAGCGATGCCCTCGGTTGCATCCGGACCGACGCCGCGCATCGCATCGACATTTCGGCGCTCCGGACCGCGATCGCGCAGGACCGCAACGCCGGGCTGCATCCGTTTCTCGTGGTCGCTTCGGCGGGCACGGTCGATATCGGCGCCATCGATGATCTGGCGGCGGTGGCTGAGCTCTGCCGCAGCGCGGGCCTGTGGTTTCACGTTGACGGCGCCTTCGGTGCGCTCGCGATGCTGTCGCCTGAGCTCGCACCGAAGCTTGCCGGGATCGCGCAGGCGGATTCCATTGCGCTCGATTTTCATAAATGGGGGCAGGTACCCTACGACGCAGGATTCCTGCTCGTGCGTGATGGTGAGCGGCATCGGGAGACGTTCGCGTCGCCGGCGGCCTATCTGCGGCGCGAAACGCGCGGTCTCGCGGCGGGCGCCGAATGGCCCTGCGATCTCGGGCCGGATCTGTCGCGCGGTTTCCGGGCATTGAAGACCTGGTTCACGCTGCGGACCTTCGGGGGCGATGCGCTCGGCGCGATGATCGCAAACAGCTGTGCGCTTGCACGCGAGCTCGAGGCACTCGTTCTGGCCGAGTCCGAGCTGGAGCTGCTTGCGCCGGTCAATCTCAACATCGTCTGCTTCCGCTACCGCGCCGACGATGCCGACATGCTCAATCGAGAGATCGTCGCAGACATCCACGAGTCCGGCATTGCTGCGCCGTCGACGACGATGCTGGATGGGCGGCTCGCAATTCGTGCGGCGATCGTGAATCATCGGACGCAGCGCGCCGACATTGCGCGGCTGGTCGCCGCGGTGCTGAGCTTCGGACGGCAGCGCGCCGCCGGCGTCACGCCGCTGTTGCAGATCGAGTCGCCGCCGCTGGCATTGTGATCGCGTCGCGCATCTCGCCGTGAACGGTGCTTGGCGCGGGAGCGCTCGAAACCTTTCAAAAGTGGTTTACGGGGTGTGAAGAACCGACCGGCTTGGTAAATCCGTGAGCCTTTTCAACGGGCCTCCGCGGCCGGCGCGGATACGCCTGACCGCACTAACTACCTGTCGGTGGAATTGAAACGGAAAGTCGCTGCAACCGCTTCAGCGTTTGTTAGCCACTGCCGTTCACCGTGACGCCCGTCGCCAAGGTCGAAACACTCGGCCCGCAACGACGCTCGATCTCGAAGGGATCGGGCAATTTGTTTCACACCAGAAGGGTATGAAAATGTCAGGTATCGTTCTCTCGGCGTCGGTGCGCCAGAACCTGCTGTCGCTCCAGTCGACAGCTCAGCTCCTCGCCACCACCCAGAACAACCTCTCCACGGGCAAGAAGGTCAACTCGGCGCTCGACAACCCGACCAACTTCTTCACCGCGCAGGGGCTCGACAACCGCGCTTCCGACATCTCCAATCTGCTCGATGGTATCGGCAACGGCGTGCAGGTCTTGCAGGCCGCCAACACCGGCATCACCTCGCTGCAGAAGCTCGTCGACAGCGCCAAGTCGATCGCCAACCAGGTGCTGCAGAGCGCCGTCGGCTACTCCACCAAGTCGAACGTGACGTCGGCTGCGCTGACCGGCGCGACCACCACCAGCCTGATCGGCGCCAGCACCACCGCCGTCACCGGCTCCGCCGTGCTGAACGACAACACCTCGTCCGCGGTGGCGATCACCGGCTCGACCAAACTGTCGGGTACGGCAGGCACTGCGTCGAACAACCTGGCCACCGGCATCACCACGGCCGACACGCTGGTCGTCAACGGCACCACCTTTACCTTTGTCGCCGGCACTTCCTCGTCGGGCACCAATATCGGTATCGGTGACAGCGTTACGAACCTGCTGTCGACCATCCAGAGCGCGACCGGCGTCACCTCGTCGATCACGGCTGGTGCGATCACGCTGACGCCGCCGGCGGCAGGCCTGACATTGTCCGGCTCGTCGCTGGCCAAGCTCGGTCTCAGTGCTGTCGGCAATTCGCTGTCTGGGCAGACGCTGACGATCGGCGCCACAGGAGGTGGCACGGCGACCAGTGTCACGTTCGGTCTGGGAACAGGGCAGGTCAACTCGTTGAACGACCTGAATGCGAAGCTTGCGGCCAACAACCTGCAGGCCTCGTTCGACACGGCCACCAGCAAGATCACGATCTCGACCACCAATGATGCGGCCTCGGCGACGATCGGTGCCATCGGCGGTACGGCGGCGGCGGCGAGCCAGTCCTTCAACGGCCTGACGGCGGCGGCTCCGGTGGCTGATGCGACCGCGCAGTCGCAGCGGTCGAGCCTGGTCGCGCAGTACAACAACGTGCTGGCGCAGATCAACACGACCGCAGCCGATGCCTCGTTCAACGGCGTCAACCTGCTCAACGGCGACACGCTGAAGCTCACCTTCAACGAGAACGGCAAGTCGACGCTGTCGATCACCGGCGTGACCTTCAACACCGGCGGCCTGGGTCTGTCGACCCTGACCTCGGGCACCGACTTCCTCGACAACAACTCGGCGAACAAGGTGATCGGCGTGCTCAACACGGCGAGCTCCACGCTGCGCAATGAAGCGTCGACCTTGGGTTCGAACCTGTCGGTGGTGCAGATCCGTCAGGACTTCAACAAGAACCTGATCAACGTGCTGCAGACCGGCTCGTCGAACCTGACCTTGGCCGACACCAACGAGGAAGCGGCCAATAGCCAGGCGCTGTCGACCCGCCAGTCGATCGCGGTGTCCGCGCTGTCGCTCGCCAACCAGTCGCAGGCGAGCGTGCTGCAGCTGCTGCGCTGAGGTCCAGTCGCATCATCTCAAAATCGAAAGCGGCGGGGGAAACCCCGCCGCTTTTTTCATGCGCTCGCCGTAGACGAAGGAGCCAGTTCCCGTCGTGAGCCGGGCCCTTGCAATCGGGAGAGGCGGCTCAGGCCGCAGAGCTTACGGGCTTGTTCTGCGCCTCGGCTTCGGCCTGCTGTTCGGCTTCGGCCTGTTCGATCAGCTTCTTCTCATAGGCGACGAGCTTCTTGGCCTCCTTCAGCGCCTGATAGAGGTCGCCGTTGAGGATATGACCGTTGATGGCCTCGATGATCGGCCACGCGCTCGGGACCGTCGTGATGATGTCGCGCAGCAGATTGAAATAGGTGCCGTGATTGGTGTCCGCCCCGGGGGAAATGTACATCAGCTGGACGGCCAAATAGACCAGCTTGGCTGGCGTATCGGCGGTCTCGGGCGTCAGAATATCCTTCTCGCGCAGAATCGGAATGTTGTCGCCATCGATCAGGAGCCGCGCGCGCTGATCGGTGTTGGTGATCACGCAGGAGCCGATGATGATGCGTTCATGCGGCTTCAGTTCGACTTTCAAGGCCATTCTCGTTCTCCGTTGCCGCGATCGGTGCGGCGCCCAACCTGCTTCTTCGAAGCCGACAGCCATTCGGCGGCCGGTGCAGAATGTGCGAAGAGCCTGCGGCGCGATCAGTCGGCGCGCAGCAATCCTTTCTGAACATGGTTAATGATCGGTAAACAGTGGCGTTGGCCGGCAAAAATCGCTGATTTTAGAGATGATTGGTTGCATGCCGCCGAGTTGCGCGGCTTTGCACCCGCACCCGGAACGGCCTGCCTGAGGGTCGGGTTTCACCCTTTGTTAGCTACCCCTGTTTACCTTAACGGACGTCGCCCGATCGCGCAGACGATCGCGGGCGTCGCCTTGATCCTGAAGGGATCGGGCAGTTTGTTTCACACCAGAAGGGTATGAAAATGTCAGGTATTGTTCTCTCGGCGTCGGTGCGCCAGAATCTGCTCTCGCTCCAGTCGACCGCTCAGCTCCTCGCCACCACCCAGAACAACCTCGCCACCGGCAAGAAGGTCAACTCGGCGCTCGACAACCCGACCAACTACTTCACCGCCCAGGGCCTCGACAACCGCGCTTCCGACATCTCCAATCTGCTCGATGGTATCGGCAACGGCGTGCAGGTCCTGCAGGCCGCCAACACCGGCATCACCTCGCTGCAGAAGCTCGTCGACAGCGCCAAGTCGATCGCCAACCAGGTGCTGCAGAGCTCGGTCGGATACTCCACCAAGTCGAACGTGACCTCCGCTGCGCTGACCGGTGCAAATGCCAACAGCCTGATCGGCGCCAGCACCACCGCCGTCACCGGCACCGCCGTGCTGAACGACAACACCTCGACGGCGGTGGCGATCACCGGCTCGACCAAGCTGTCGGGTACGGCAGGTACCGCGTCGAACAACCTGGCCACCGGCATCACCACGGCCGACACGCTGGTCGTCAACGGCACCACCTTTACCTTTGTCGCCGGCACTTCCTCGTCGGGCACCAATATCGGTATCGGTGACAGCGTTACGAACCTGCTGTCGACCATCCAGAGCGCGACCGGCGTGACCTCGTCGATCACGGCTGGTGCGATCACGCTGACGCCTCCGGCGGCAGGCCTGACATTGTCCGGTACGTCACTGGCCAAGCTCGGCCTCAGTGCTGTCGGCAATTCGCTGTCTGGGCAGACGTTGACGATCGGCGCCACAGGAGGTGGCACGGCGACCAGTGTCACGTTCGGTCTGGGAACAGGGCAGGTCAACTCGTTGAACGACCTGAATGCGAAGCTTGCGGCCAACAACCTGCAGGCCTCGTTCGACACATTGACCGGCAAGGTATCGATCACCACGACCAACGATGCGGCCTCGGCCACGATCGGCGCGATCGGCGGTACGGCGGCGGCGGCGAGCCAGTCCTTCAACGGCCTGACGGCGGCGGCTCCGGTGGCTGATGCGACCGCGCAGTCGCAGCGATCAAGCTTGGTCGCGCAGTACAACAACGTGCTGCAGCAGATCAACACCACGGCGGCCGACGCCTCGTTCAACGGCGTGAACCTGCTCAACGGCGACACGCTGAAGCTCACCTTCAACGAGACCGGCAAGTCCTCGCTGTCGATCACCGGCGTGACCTTCAACATCGCAGGTCTCGGCCTGTCGAACCTGACCGCGGGGACCGACTTCCTCGACAACAATTCGGCGAACAAGGTGCTGAACGTGCTCAACACGGCTAGCTCCTCGCTGCGGTCGGAGGCGTCGACCTTGGGTTCGAACCTGTCGGTGGTGCAGATCCGTCAGGACTTCAACAAGAACCTGATCAACGTGCTGCAGACCGGTTCGTCGAACCTGACCTTGGCCGACACCAACGAGGAAGCGGCCAACAGCCAGGCGCTGTCGACCCGCCAGTCGATCGCGGTGTCCGCGCTGTCGCTCGCCAACCAGTCGCAGGCGAGCGTGCTGCAGTTGCTGCGCTGAGGTCCAGTCGCATCATCTCAAAATCGAAAGCGGCGGGGGAAACCCCGCCGCTTTTTTGCGCCTGATCCGGGGCGCTGGCCCGTATCAATACTGGTTCGACGACGAAGCGCGGGCAGCAGGGAGAATGGTAACCATTCGTTAAGCAACAAATTTAAAGCGCCATTAACCATGTTTTAAAAGTGGGTGGATTAGAACCTCCTGGTGAATAACTAGGAAGGTTTCACACACATGTCCGGTATTGTTCTTTCGGCTTCGGTTCGCCAAAACCTGCTGGCCTTGCAAAATACGGCATCGCTGCTGGCCACGACACAAAACAACCTGGCCACCGGCAACAAGGTCAACACTGCGCTCGACAATCCCACCGAATTCTTTACTGCGCAATCACTCAACAATCGCGCGAGCGATATCGCGAACCTGCTCGATAGCATCGGTAACGGTGTCCAGGTTCTGCAAGCCGCGAATACCGGCCTGACCTCGCTCCAGAAGCTGGTCGACAGCGCCAAGTCGATCGCGAGCCAGGTCCTCCAGGCCCCCACGGGCTACACCACAAAGTCGAGCATCACGTCAGCCGTCATCCCCGGGGCGACGGCCAACAACCTGCTCGGCAGCTCGTCGAACAACTTCGTGACCGGCAGCGCCGTCAACAATGACAATCTGAGCTCCGCCGTGGCGATCACCGGTTCGACGCGGTTGTCCGGCACCGCGAGTTCGACGTCGAACGACCTGGCCTCCAGCATCACGACCGGCGACACGCTCGTGGTCAACGGCGTGGTGTTCACCTTCGTTGCCGGTTCCGTGTCGGCCGGCACCAATATCGGCGTCGGCGACACCGTCAGCAACCTGCTGGCCGCGATCGACTCGGTGACCGGCGCGACGGCGACCCCTTCCAACGTGGCCGGCGGCAAGATCGCGCTGGCGACAGGCACAGCGCAGGATCTGACGGTCTCGGGCACGGCCTTGGCCAAGCTCGGATTGACGGCCGCAACCACGACACGCAATCCACCTGCATTGTCAGGACAGACACTGACAATAGCCTCGACAGGAGGCGGTGTCGCGACGAACATCACCTTCGGCACCGGTGCGTCGCAGATATCAACCCTGGCGCAGCTCAACACCGCGCTTGCCTCGAACAACCTGCAGGCCAGCCTGAGCACAACCGGTCAGCTCACGATCCTGACGACCAACGAGGCGGCCTCGTCGACGATCGGCGCGGTTGCCGGCTCGTCGACCGCTTCCAGCATGGCCTTCAACGGCGTGACTGCATCGACCCCGGTGGCCGACACCAACTCGCAGACCACGCGAGCCGGCTTGATCGCGCAGTACAACAACGTGCTCGCGCAGATCAATACGACCGCGCAGGACGCTTCGTTCAACGGCATCAACCTGCTCAACGGCGATACGTTGAAACTGGTCTTCAACGAGACCGGCCGCTCGACACTGAACATCACCGGCGTGACGTTCAACAGCACCGGCCTCGGCCTGTCGGCGCTGGTCGTCGGCACCGACTTCCTCGACAGCAATTCGGCCAACAAGGTCCTGAGTACCTTGAACAGCGCTTCGACCGCGATCCGATCGGAAGCGTCGTCGCTCGGTTCGAACCTCTCGATCGTGCAGATCCGTCAGGACTTCAACAAGAACCTGATCAACGTGCTGCAGACCGGCTCGTCGAATCTGACGTTGGCCGACACCAACGAGGAAGCGGCCAACAGCCAGGCGCTGTCGACCCGCCAGTCGATCGCGGTGTCAGCACTGGCGTTGGCCAATCAGTCGCAGGCCAGCGTCCTGCAGCTGCTGCGCTGATCGTCTCGATCTCATTCTTCGAAGCGGCGGGCATGGCCCGCCGCTTTTGTTTTGTCTGCGACGCTCATGGAGCTGGCGCGGCGCTGACGCGAGCAGCGCGCGAGCAGCGCAATTCGCGACGAAATTCGCGTGGCTGAAGGTGGTCAGGCCGCGCGGCACGGCGTCCTATTCGTGAGATTTTGTCTCACGGCGTTCGCAACAAATTAAGACGTCCAGCAGGGCCGATGATTTCGCGGTGTCCTGCAACGGTTGGATGTGAAATGCGCTAACAGCTGCTAACCATATTTTAAAGGCAGCCAACGTACAAAACCTGAGCAGTTTGGTCGTGTCCCCGCGTCAGTCCGGAGTATTTGATGTCATATGCCGCTCAAGCCTATGCACGCACGTCGCAGACGACGGCATCACCACGGGAGATCGAAGCTCAGGCATTGTTGAAGGCGGCGCGGCAGCTGCAGGACGTGCAGGCCAATTGGAATGGTCCTGACCGCAACATGTACAAGGCACTGCTGTTCAATCGTCGTCTCTGGACGATCTTCATGAGCGCAGTGGAAATGAACGATAATCCGAATTCGATCGAGATTCGTCAGAACATCGCCAATATCGGCGTGTTCGTCATGAAGCAGACGATCGAAATGCAGATGGATCCCGATCCGGCGAAGCTGAAATCGCTCATCGACATCAACTGCCATATCGCCGCGGGCCTGTCCGGACGCAGCTGATCGATCGGGAGCGGGCAGAGGAGAGGCATAGCCATGGCTGATATCACCGGCATCCTGTCCGCATCCTACAAATCGAGCGTGCTCAATACCGCGCACGGCAGCAGCAAATATGTCGCGGTCGATCCGAGCCTGTATCAAGGCAGCTGGAGCGGCAAATACGCCAACGGCAAGTCGTTCACGGTGTCGATCTCCAATGTCGATGGCTTTCGCGCCAAGGTTCGCTATCAGAGCGAGGGCGTGAGCAAATATCAGGAAGTTCTGATCAAGGACAACGCGTTCAGGGTCGGCGATACCAAGTTCACCTTGACGGCCAAGGGAAAGGCCCAGATCAAGAACGTGGTGACGGACGCGGCCTCCGGCCAGACCTATCTCGACACCGCCTACGCCACCCAGGGCAGTTGATTCGCCCGGCATTGCTGCCGTGCCAGAACGCAGACGCCGCCCATTGGGGCGGCGTTTTTGTTGCGGTGGGCGATGACCAATGGCGGCTCAGGCGGTTCGGTCGGTGGGCATCACCCGCGGCAGATCTTCCTTCTGCAAGTCCTTCTGCATGTCCAGCGTGTTGAAGTAGGCGCGGCGTCTCAGAACGGCCTCGTCGGGATATTGGGCCACGACTTGATCGGTCTTGCGGTTGACGACCTGGAACACCAACGCGGCAGCGGCACGATCATAATAGGCCTGGTGCGAAACCGAGAGGTCGCTGGCAACGTTGGTCGGCACGTCGTTGCGCACAGGAGTGCTGCCCTCGGCCGCGGTCACGGTCTGGCTCGGAGGAAGATCCGTCGGAACAGCGTTCACCACCGCCTGGCTCGACGGCTGGAGTATCGGAGCAGGTGAAGCCGCTCCTACCGGTCTCACGCTGAAGTCGGAACTCATGGCAGCCTCCTCATGGCCATCGAGTCAATTCCCAACCCATCCCGAGTGCAACTATGCACGTGACCAATCAACGTTATGTTAGGAAATAGAATGAATGTAGCGTTGCGACACCTGCCGGGCTTTTAAGCTTATCCGACCATTCAACGGCAACAGCCGCGCGGCCTTGGCGGCGGCGCGGCTGTCGAACGTCGAAGCCGGGAGGGCGTAACAGGGATCAGAGCGTCCGGCTCACCGCGAGCGGAGTGAGGTGCCGCGCACCGGGGGCGGCGCGCCGGCCGCCGGCCGTATAGGTGTTGGGGACGTTGCGCCGCTGGATCTCCGCGTTGACGCCGCGAACGACCTTTTCGGAGATCGCGTGCGCGGTGGCCAGCACGGTCAGGTTCACCTGGAGCATCGCGCGGAAGGTATCGTGGTGGCGGTGCAGGGTTCCCAGCAGCTCGGGTGTCGTCTGCTTCATGAATAGTTGGCTGGCCTTCAGGCGGCCCACCGTGGTGACGTAATGACGCGACAGCTCGGTCTTTCTCGGCCCGAACGCCATGCCCTCACGTAGCTTGCCGGCGCGGACCAGCTCGGTCTCCTGTTCGATCACGGTGAGCAGTTCGCTCATCACGCCGATCATCTCGTCGGCGAGCGCGCGCGCCTCGGCGGCGCTGGCGGCAGCTGCATAGGTGGTTGGCTTCGCCTGGGCCGGTGCGGTCATCTCGTAACTCCTGTCGGCGCGAGTCGGCTCTGACTCCCGCGATGTGAACGCCTACGTCTACGCTTTGCCATTGTCGGCGCCCGAACCGCTGCTCTTGGCCTGCTGCAGGATCAGGGTGCGGAAGACGTCGTTGGAAAGGCCGACGCCGCCGGCTTTGGCGAAGTTCTTCGAATATTGCTCCATCAGCATCGAACGCCAGACGCCGGTGCTGGGGGTGTCGCCGAACGGGCCGTCACCCTTCACGCCGCTCGTCATCTGCGCGAACATCGAGTTGAGGAACATGGCCTCGAAATCGGTCGCGGTCGCCTTGGCTTTGGCCTGCGCTTTTGGCGATACTTTGGTCAGGGCGTCGGCGAGATCGAGATCGGCGTGCGGCTTGGTCATGGCCGCGGCGCTCGGCATGCTCAGCGGAACGCGACCGCCGTAGGAATCGACGAAGGAGGTGGCCATTACATCACCTCGATGTCGGCTTCGATGGCGCCGGCCGCCTTGATCGCCTGCAGGATGCTGATCAGGTCGCGCGGTCCGATGCCGAGACCATTGAGGCCGTCGACCAATTGCTGCAGCGACACGCCGTCCTTGACGACCGCGAACTTCTTGCCGTCCTCGGTGACGCCGACGCTGGTGCGCGGCGTGACCACCGTGCGGCCCTGCGACAACGGGTTGGGCTGGCTCACCTGCGGACTCTCGGAAATCGTGACGGTCAGATTGCCCTGCGCCACGGCGACGGTTGCCACACGGACGTCGCGGCCCATCACGATGATGCCGGAGCGTTCGTCGATGACGATCTTGGCGGCCAGATCGGGATCGACCTGCAATTGCTCGATCTCGGTCAGGAAGGCGACGACGTTACCTTTGAATTCCGGCGGAATGCTCAGCTGCACCGTCGACGGATCAATCGGTTCGGCGGTCTTGACGCCGAGAAAATCGTTGATGGCGGCGGCGATGCGCTTGGCGGTGGTGAAGTCGGCGTTGCGCAGTGCCAGCCGCACGTTCGGTAGCCGGTTCAGCGCGAACTCGATCTCGCGCTCGATGATGGCGCCGTTGGCGATGCGCCCGACCGTTGGCACGCCACGCACGATCTTGGCGGCCTCGCCCTCGGCCTGGAAACCTGAGATCGCGAGCGAGCCCTGCGCCACCGCATAGACATTGCCGTCGGCGCCGAGCAGCGGCGTCACGAGCAGGGTGCCGCCCTGCAGATTCTTGGCGTCGCCGAGCGCCGACACCGTGACGTCCATGCGCGTGCCCTGGGTGGCGAATGGCGGCAGGTTGCCGGTCACCATGACCGCCGCGACGTTGCCGGTGCGGATGGTGGCGCCGCGGATATTGACGCCCATGCGTTCGAGCATCGCCTGCAGCGACTGCTTGGTGAATGGAATGTTGTTCAGCGTGTCGCCGGTGCCGTTGAGGCCGACCACCAGGCCGTAACCGATCAACTGGTTCTGGCGCACGCCTTCGATATTGGCGAGATCCTTGATCCGCGAGGTCGCATGCGCGGACATGGCAGACGATGCCAACGCCACAATAGCGGCGCAGGCGACCTGAAACAGGCGCGTAGTATGGACGCGGCGCATCCTATGCTCCCCTCGAGCTCTTCAAGAGATCACTTGGCCACTCCCATGACCGCATGATCGGAGTTAACTATGCGAGGGTTGTGCCAGGCGGATGCTCCTGGCTAACTCATTGAAAGAGTGTGAAATCAATCGCAGGCTTTGTCGCGATCCAGGGTTACTCCGGGGGAACGAAGCTGCCGCCCCGGCAGAATTTGCCGGGCCGTTTACGCCGCATTAACCACGGCGCAGCCAATCTCCGCGCCGACACGCAAAGCTTGCGGGGAGCCATCGATGCGCATCTACGGTCCGAACGGCACGACGCTGGGCACGTCTACGAGCTCCACGCGTAAGACCTCGTCGGGCGGGTTCAAGCTGCCGGATGCCGGCACGACGCAGGAGACGCGCGCGACGCTGGCGCCGAAGCAGACCGCGAATATCGACGCGCTGCTGGCGCTGCAGGGCATCGAGGAGGATCCGGCGGAGCGGCGCAAGCGCTCGGTCCAGCGCGGCAAGCGCGCGCTCGACGTGCTCGACGATCTCAAGCTGGCGTTGTTGTCCGGCAAGCTCGACACGCGGATGGCGCTGCGGCTGCGCGATGCTGCGGCCGACCTCAAGCAATCCTCGGGCGATCCGCGGCTCGACACCATCCTCTCCGAGATCGAGCTGCGCGTCGAGGTTGAACTCGCCAAGGCCGGGCAGGGCTGAGGTCGAGACGTGCTTACGCCGCCTTCGAGGTCTGCTGCGCGTCGTAGCGCCGTTGCGCGGCGCTGACGTCCTTCAGATGCCGCTCCGCCCAGTCGCGCAACGGATCGACCGCGGCGGCCAAGGTCAGGCCGAGCGGCGTGATCGAATATTCCACCGTCACCGGCACCGTCGCGATCGCGCGCCGCCGCACCAGCCCGTCACGCTCCAGGCTCTTCAGCACCTGCGACAGCATCTTCTGCGAAATGCCTTCGATTGTTCGGCGCAACTGGTTGAAGCGCAAGGGCTGGTTGCGAAGCAGGATCAGGATCAGCACCGCCCATTTGTCGCCAACCCGGTCGAGGATCTGGCGGGTCGGGCAGGCGGCTGAATAGACGTTCGCGGCTCTCATCGGTTACTCCAGCGTGACCAGGTGATCTTGAAGTGCGCTCTTAACACCAGCAATCGTTCAGCTATCTAGTTCCTATCGGATACCGGGGAAGCCCGTCCAGGGCTCCGCTCCGAGCGAACCAGACCGAACCCAAGGAGTTGCAAGATGAAGATCGCCGTCGCCGGCGCGTCCGGCCGTGCCGGATCCCGCATCACTGCCGAGCTCGCCGGCCGTAGCCATCAGGTCACGGGCATCGCCCGAAACCCCGACAAGATCCTGGCGCATCCCAATGTCACGGCAGTCAAGGGCGACGCCAATGACCGCGCCGAGCTGGCGCGGCTCTGGGCGGGCCACGACGTCGCGATCAGCTCGATCCATTTCTCGGCCAGCGATGCCGAAACCCTGATCGGGGCGGCAAAGGACTCCGGCGTATCGCGTTACCTTGTGGTCGGCGGCGCCGGCTCGCTGGAGGTCGCGCCGGGCGTGCGGCTGGTGACGACGCCGGGCTTTCCGGCGGCCTATAAGGCCGAGGCCGAGAAGGGCGCGGCGTTCCTCGACCGGCTCCGCCAGGAGAAGGAGCTCGACTGGACCTTCCTGTCGCCGTCCGCAATGATCGATTTCGGCAGCCGGACCGGCAAGTTCCGTCTCGGAACGGACCAGCTGTTGGTCGATGCCGAGGGCAAGAGCTTCATCTCGTTCGAGGACTTTGCCGTGGCCATGGCCGACGAAATCGAGCGTCCGGCGCACCGGCGGGCCCGTTTCACGGTCGGTTATTGAGGTCGCCCCCAAGCCCCCGCCGGCAGGCCGCGAATTTGCCTGTGCAACGGCGGGGTGCCCGTCTCGATGGAAATATTGTCTGTCACATGAGGCCGCTATATAACGCGGCCGCGAACGGGCGTATTCCGTCCGCCGGTGCCGAGACCGGCGCCAGCACGTACAGATGGGCTGACCTTGGAAAAGTTGAAGAACTACAAACCTTCCGAAAAAGAGCCTTTCATGAACGAACGCCAGCGCGAGTACTTTCGCGCCAAGCTGCTGGCATGGAAGGAGGAGATCCTGCGCGAATCGAAGCTCACCCTGCAGGCTCTGCAGGAGGAGAACGTGAACCATCCCGACCTCGCCGATCGTGCGTCGTCGGAGACGGATCGGGCGATCGAGCTTCGCGCCCGTGATCGCCAGCGCAAGCTGATCTCCAAGATCGACGCTGCGCTTCAGCGCATCGAAGACAATACCTACGGCTATTGCGAGGAAACCGGCGAGCCGATTTCGCTCAAGCGACTCGAAGCCCGGCCCATCGCAACGCTGTCGGTCGAGGCGCAGGAGCGCCACGAGAAGCGCGAAAAGGTCTATCGCGACGAGTAAGTCGCGAGGCCGGTGAGAGCAAGCGGGGATTGCGGCCGCCCGCCGGGTGCGGCCGTATCGCCATGCTCTGGGTCTGACGGTATTTTCGTGGGCTGAATCGAGCGAAGCCCCGCAGGGGGCGTCCCCGCCGTTCCCTTTGGTTCAGCCTTTCCCCACTTTGCAAGGAACCTTTCGGCTATTCCCGAGTTGGTGGCGGTTCCATCTGGGAACACGTCGCGGGGGATCATGCGCGAGCCGGAAATGCCAAGGCGCTTGCTCGGGCGCTTACTCCCGATGCTGCAGCGTTCCTATGGCGGGATGAGCATCAAGGGACGGCTGCTGTTGCTGGCGGGCATTCTGTTCCTGCCCTGCGTCGGCCTGATCGCCTATGTCATCGCCTCGCTGGCGCAGTCGGCGGACGAATCGATCCGGCGCGGCCTTTCTTATGCAGCCCAGACGATCTCCGGCGCCGTCGATGCGGAGTTGCGCCGCTATATCGCGCTGGCGGAGGTGCTTGCGAAGTCGCCCGAGCTCAGCGCAGCGGATCTCACCGAATTCGAGGCGGAGGCGCGCCGCGTCGGTGTCGTCAGCGGGGACGGCTGGATCATCGTTTCGGATGTGGATGGCCGCCTCCTGCTCAACACGGTGTCCGCGCCGGGCAAGCCGCTCGGAGAGCGCACGCCGGAGGGCCGCCGCTCCCAGGACCGCGCCTTCCGATCGGGACGGCCGTCGATCTCGGACATCTTCACGGGGCCGAACTCCGGCGCGTGGGTCGCAACCGTCGACATTCCCGTCTTCAAGGACGGCAAGCCGTTCCGCTGCCTGTCGATTGCCATGCCCGAGTCGAATTATACTCGGCTGCTGGCCCAGCAGCAGCTGCCGGCCGATTGGCTGGTCGGCATCATGGACGAAAGCGGCCGCTACATCACCCGCATCCCGAAGAACGCCACCAGCACGGGCCAGCTCGCATCGGCCGGCTGGCGGGCGCATGCGTCGGTCGACGGCATCGCGGAGTTTACCTCGATCGAGGGGGATCGCGTCATCAACGCCAATGCGCACCCGCAGCTGAGCGGCTGGACGGTCGGGGTCGGCATCAAGCAGGGCGCGTTCACGCAGGCGATCTCGTCGACCGTCAAGACCGCCACGATTGCGGCAACGACCATTTGCGGGCTCGCGCTGCTGCTCGCGGCCGCGATCGCCGCCAGCATCGCCAGACCGCTCGGCAGCATCGCGGTCAGGAGCTCCATTCCCGGCGAGGCCGCGGCGTCCGATCCGCCGGAGGTACGGGCGCTGAACGCACGTCTTGCCGCAGCCGAGCGGGCGCAGGCGGAGAGCGCGCGCATCCTCCAGGAGAACTTCAGGATGCTGGCCAAGGCCAGAGACGATGCATCGCGCAGCGCAGGGCAACTTCGGCTTGCAGCCAAATATGGCCGGCTCGGGACGTTCATCTGGGACGGCAAGTCCAACACCAGCCATTGGTCTGCGGAGATCGAGGAGCTCTACGGTCTGGCTCCGGGGACCTTCCACGGCACCTATGACGACTGGCTGGCGCTCGTGCACCCCGAAGACCGAGCCCGCGCCGACCGGGACAACAAGCAGGCCCTGATCAGCGGCGAGCTCGATTCGGAATGGCGGGTGCCGCTGCCGGACGGTTCGGTGCGCTGGATCGAGGCGCGCGCCCGCATGCTGTCCGAGGAGGGCAGCAGCGATCTGCAGATGATCGGTGTCAATATCGATGTGACCGCGGCGAAGGAGGCCGACCGGAGGCGCGAGCTGCTGGTTCACGAGCTGGCGCACCGCGTCAAGAACAGCCTCGCTGTAGTCCAGTCGCTGGCGCATCAATTGCTGCCGCGCCAGGACGTCAAGGTCCGCGATTTCATCTCGCGCCTGCATGCGCTGGCCACGGTGCACACCAGCCTCGCCGAGAACGACTGGCAGGGCGCCGATCTCGCGGCGCTGATTCAAAGCCAGGTCGCGCCTTTCGCCAGCACGCCCGATCAGCTCGTGATCCACGGTCCAACCATCCTGGTCCCCGTCGAGCTGACGACCCAGCTGGCGCTGGTCGTTCATGAGATGGCCTGCAACGCCAGCAAATATGGCGCGCTCTCCACCCCGGACGGCCACGTCAACGTCAGTTGGTCGCTCGGTGCCGACGTTCTGCACGTCCGCTGGCAGGAAAGCGGCGGCCCGCCGGCGCGTGAACCGCCGGTGGTCGGCTTCGGCAGCCGGTTGCTGACGCGTACCGTCAGGCATCTGCAGCGCAGCTTTGGCGAGACCGGGCTGACCTGCCAGTTCGACATGCCCTGGCTGGAAACGCTCGGCCAGAGCCCGGCCGCGGCCGTTGGCGAGGCGACCTGACGGCCCGCGCAGCTGTGGATGGCCGGGCGACGGCTCTGACATGGAGGTGCCATCGCGTTCTGACACAACATGGACCTCGCAGGAGGACAGGTGAGGGGCAGGCGCAATGAGCGAGGTTCTGGTTACCGGCGGCTCGGGCTTCATCGGGACGCATGTGATCCTGCAGCTTCTGGCCGCCGGCCATCGCGTCCGCGCCACCTTGCGCACGCCCGCTCAGCAGAGCGAGGTGCTGGCGATGCTTCAGCGCGGCGGGGCGACGGACACCGGCCCGCTGTCGTTTTACGCGGCCGACCTCACGCGTGATGATGGCTGGGCCGCGGCCGCAACCGGCTGCGACTACGTGCTTCACGTCGCCTCGCCGCTGCTGGCCTATGTGCCGAAGGACGAAAATGAGCTGATCGTGCCGGCGCGCGACGGCACCTTGCGCGTGCTGCGAGCTGCGCGCGAGGCCGGCGTGAAGCGGGCTGTCGTGACCTCGTCTTTCGCCGCGATCGGCTACGGGCACGTGGGGCGTCGCCATCCGTTCGACGAGACCGATTGGAGCAAGCTCGATGGTCCGGGCGTGCAGCCTTATCCGAAGTCGAAGACCTTGGCGGAGCGCGCCGCCTGGCACTTCATTGCGCAGGAAGGCGGCGGTCTGGAACTGGCGACCGTCAATCCGGTGGCCGTGCTCGGTCCGGTGCTGGGGCCGGACGTCTCGACTTCGATCGCCATGGTGCAGGCGCTCCTGGCCGGACGGGTCCCGGCCGTGCCCCGCATCAGCTTCGGCCTGGTCGACGTCCGCGACGTCGCCGATCTGCATCTGCGGGCGATGACGGCACCGGCCGCCAAGGGGGAGCGCTTCCTGGCCATCGCCGGCCCCGCGATGTCGCTGCGTCAGATCGCCGAGGTGCTCCGGGCGCGGATGGGGGCGTCAGGGCGACGGGCGCCGCGCCACGAGCTGCCAGACTGGCTGGTGCGCGCGCTGGCCCTGGCGGTCCCGCAGCTGCGCGCTGTGCTGCCGCTCGTGGGGCGCTATTGTGAGGCCAGCGCAGACAAGGCGAAGCGGCTGCTGGGGTGGAGCCCGCGGTCCAACGAGGAAGCGATCATGGCCACCGCGGAGAGCTTGATCAGGCAGCTGACGCGATGACCTGCGTTGACACGCCGGTTGTGCCGTCGCCGCTTCAGGCTGCAGATGAAGCTGAGACGGGATTGAAAATCCCGTTTATAAACAAACTCTTCACCATAAATCCTGCAACGCCGGTTGGAGCTGTCGGCAAGCGGAGTTGAACGTCCATGGAAGCTGATGCCGCGGCGGTCGCCGCCGCGATGATCGCCCGCGCCAGGGCCGCATTGACACCGCTCGGAGCCTTGCCCCCTGAGCTTCAGCCTGAAGATGAAGCCGCAGGTTACGCCGTGCAGCGCGCTCTGCATGAGCAGGTTGCGATCCGCCAGGGCGCCCGCGTCGGTTACAAGATCGGCTGCACCAGCAAGGTGATGCAGGACTATCTGCAGATCCCGCACCCATGTGCCGGCGGCGTGTTCGCCACCGGCGTGCATGGCAGCGGCGTGAGCCTGCCGGCGGCCGGCTACGTCCGGGTCGGTGTCGAATGCGAGATCGCGACCCGGCTCGCGCGGGACCTGCCGCCAGAGGCGGCGCCGTTCACTGCGGAGCGTGTTGCGGCCGCCGTCGGCGCCTGTCACCCGGCCATCGAGATCGTGGACGATCGCTACGTCACATGGGAAACGCTGGGGGCACCGACCCTGATCGCGGATGATTTCTTCGCCGCCGGCTGCGTGCTCGGCGCCGCGGTTGCACACTCCGCTCTGCCGGATCTGCTCACCGTGAGGGGACGCGCCATGATCAATGATGAACTGGCGGGCGAGGGCACCGGAGCCGATGTGCTGGGCCATCCCTTCCATGCGCTTGCTTGGCTCGCCAACCATCTTGCCGCGACCGGGCAGGGGCTGAAGGCCGGCGAACTGGTGCTGACCGGGAGCCTGGTGAAGACGGTCTGGCTGAAGGCTGGCGACCGGGTGCGCATGGAGCTGGACGGGCTCGGTGTGGTCGAGGCCGCCTTCGTGTGAAGGGGACGTCGCAAGCCGGTGTCCGCTCGGCAGCGCCTTCGATCCGTGATGCGCGCAAACGAACACGGCCTCCGGCAGGGGAGCTACCGGAGGCCGCGTATACATTGCCCGCTGCGCCTAGGTTCGCGTTGGACAATGTGGGAGCTCGTGCTCAGGAGAAGGGCGGCGGCTGCGGGGGATGATCCGTGTCGCGCTCGGCCGTTCCTTGCCTGACCCTCCCGCAGGGGGAGGGATTTTCATGCGGGTCCTTCGTTGTTGTCCCGGCGACCGACCGCAGATCGGATCAGCTCGGCGGTGTCTTCATGCGACCGGGCGTGGTGCATCCGCCCGGTCGTCCGCTCATGATCTCTGCCTCAGAACGGCAGCAGGATATCCATCACCTGCTGGCCGTAGCGCGGCTGCTGCACGTCCGTGATCTGGCCGCGGCCGCCATAGGAGATGCGCGCCTGGGCAATCTTGGTGGAGTCGATCGTGTTGTCGCTCTGGATGTCTTCCGGGCGCACGATGCCGGCCACGATCAGCTCGCGGATCTCGTAATTGACCCGGATCTCCTGCTTGCCTTCGACGACCAGATTGCCGTTCGGCAGCACCTGGGTCACGACCGCGGCGACGCTGGTGGTCAGCGATTCCGAGCGCTGGATGGTGCCCTTGCCGTCGGAGGACGAGGTGCCGTCGGCGGTCAGGATGCGGCCGGGCAGAATGTTCTTGCCGGTGGCGCCGAGCGTCTTCGAGCCGACGAAATCGGTGATCCCCGAGTCTTCTTTGTTGGTGCGGCTGCGCTGCGTCTCGTTGGCGATGTTGGCCTTGTCGGAGATGCTCACCGTGACCGTCAGGAGGTCGCCGACCTGGCGGGCGCGCTGATCCTTGAAGAAGGCGCGCGAGCCGTTGCGCCACAGCGAGTTCGGCGCGTAGGACACCACCTCCGGCTTCGGCATCGGCATCTGCACCGGCTTGTAGCCCGGCTGCGTCGTCGGATTGTCGATCTCGGTCAGCTTCGGCCGCTCGCCGATCTGCGAGATGCGGTCGATCGAGGAGCAGCCGCCGGCGAAGCTCAGCACCGCGAAGGACACGGAAACCAGCGCGACCCGCCGCAAGCCGGAAGAGTTGTGCGCAACAAACTTGAACATGGACATGGAAGTTACTCGGCTTTCGGGGTGGCGGAGGCGGGAAGGCGGCTGGCGACGGCGACGGGCGCCGGCATCACGGCTTCCGACATCTGCGCGGGCTTCGCGACGGCGATGTCGACCGAAACCTGGCCGCGGCCGGTGACGCGGCCGGTCACCGTGCGTTTGGACTGCAGATTGAGCACGCTGACGACGTCGCCATCGGTGCCGGCTTCCAGCGCCTTGCCGCGGGTGGTGAGGTAGATGCCCGCGGTCTGGTAGATCAGGGTGACGGTCTGGTCGCGCTGCACCAGGTCCGGCTTGGCGAGGTCGGTCGTCTTCAGCGCCTGGCCGGCGCGGACCGCCCGGCGCATCTGCATGCCGACCGCGAGCTCCCGCGAGGCCGGCTCGCCGCCGGCGAGCTCGGCGCGGGGCCGCCGCTCGATCTGCAGGTCGGAGGAGCGGATCATCTCGTTGCGATCGACATTGCGGATCAGCACGACCGTCTCGACCGTCTCGACCGCGACGCCGGTGTAGCGCAGCTTGATCGGGGTCGCGCCGTTGCCATTGGCGAGCTCGAAATTGACGTCGAACCGGCCGCTGCGCGGATCGAAGCGCACGCTCGTCGGCGCCAGCGTGCCGCTGGCCGAGGCATCGAATTTCAGGTCCTGCACCGGCTGGTCGAAGCTGACGCTGAGGCTGGCCGCGTCGCCCAGTCCGTTGCGGTGCTCGAGCGCCTGGGCCACGGCGGCGCTGACCTCCTTGGCATCGATCGCACGGGCCAGCCGGCTGACCGCGACTTCCTTGATGTCGCGGACATCGACGCCGATGACCTGGTGATTGCGCAAGGCTGCGATCACCTGGGCCGTCGGCAGCAGGCCGGTGGTGCCGAGATCAGGGGCGCGATAGACGGCGATGCCGGCCGCTGCCCCGGCATTCTCGATCAGATCGCCGACGCGGACGATGTCGCCGGTGACGTTGACGGTGGCGCGCAGGACGGGAGCCTTGATCTGTGTGTCGGCATCGCCGGCGAGCGCAGACATCGCAGTCGAGGCGAGCAGGGCGGCGGCGAGGACGAGCGAGTGGGCGGTTCGGGTCATCATGGCGATCTCCCTTCAGGCCTCAGCGGAACAGCGCGGTGGTGGACTGCATCATCTGGTCGGCGGCGGAGATGACCTTGGCGTTCATCTCGTAGGCGCGCTGGGCGGCGATCAGCTCGCTCATCTCGCTCACGACGTCGACATTGGCCTGTTCGAGGCTGCCCTGGGTGATGCTGCCGAGACCATCCTGGTTGGCGACGCCGTCCTGCGGCGCGCCGGAGGAGGGTGTGTCGGTGAACTGGTTGTTGCCGACCGGCTGCAGGCCCGGCCTTGTTGATGAAGCGCGTCAGCTGGAGCTGGCCGACGATGTTGGAGGTTGTCGACCCCGGCAGCGTCACCGACACCTGGCCCTGCGCATTGACCGTGATGCCCGACGCGTTCTGCGGGATGCTGATCGTCGGCTGCACCGGGTTGCCCTGGGCCGTGACGATGCGGCCCTGATTGTCCATCTGGAACGTGCCGTCGCGGGTGTATTGGAAGGTACCGTCGGGCATCAGGATCTTGAAGAAGCCTTCGCCTGAGATCGCGAGGTCGAGGCTGTTGCCGGTCTGCGACAGCGTGCCTTGCGTCATCGAGCGCGGCGTGCCGACGGTCTTGACGCCGCCGCCGATGTCGATGCCGACGGGCAGGATCGTGCCCTGGTCGGAGGACTGCGCGCCGACGCGGCGCACATGGTCGTAGATCAGGTCCTGGAACGCCGCCGTCTGCTTCTTGAAGCCGGTGGTGCGGAGGTTGGCGATGTTGTTGGAGATCACCTGAACATTGAGTTCCTGTGCCGCCATTCCGGTTGCCGCGGTGTGAAGCGCCTGCATGTCACGTCTCCTTCAAATCTGTCGCGGTCAGGCCGGAACGTCGGCGAGTTTTTCGATCGCATTCTTGCGCATGTCGCTCTGGACCTGCAGCATGTTGGCGACCTGGGTGTAGCTGCGCATCACTTCGACCATCCTGCTCATCTCGCCGACCGCGCTCACGTTCGACTTTTCGATGTAGCCCTGCTGGACGGTGGACCTCGTATCCGGCTGCGGCGTCACGCCGCCGGCGGCGGAATAGAGGTTGTTGCCTTGCTTCTGCGCCTGTTGCGGGTCGGCGAAGCTGACCAGCTTCAGCTTGCCGCGGATCGAATCGGTGCGGTTGACGCCCTCGACCACCGTGACGGTGCCGTCGGGGGAAATGTTGATGTCGTGGTCGGTCGGCTGCAGCACGATCGGGCCGCCGGTGCCGAGCACGAGATCGCCCGCGGCGGTGACGAGCTGGCCGAGATTGTTCATGTGCAGATTGCCGTCGCGGGTGTAGCGCTCGCCGGCGGCGGTCTGCACCGTCAGGAAGCCGTTGCCCGAAATGGCGACGTCGAGCGCGTTGCCGGTGTGCTGCGCCGAGCCCTGCGAAAAGTCGCGATAGGTGCCGCGGTCCTGGACATAGGACACCTTGCGGCTCGCGCCCGGAAAATTGTCCTCGTGAGCCTTGGAGGAGAGATACTCCTCGAAGAGCTGCTGATCGGCCTTGAAGCCGTTGGTGTTGACGTTGGCGACGTTGTTGGCAACGACGTCGAGTTGTCGCTCCAGCACCATCTGCCGCGACAATCCGATGAGAAGCGCATTCTCCACCGGTCGATCTCCCCTTTTAACGAATACCGCTTTCGGTGCCTCTCCCAAGGCCGCCTTCAGCGGGTCTTCCTGAACCGTTCAGCTCTCCCAAGCCGGCGGGTTCGAGAGGAGTACAGCGAATGTCGTGCCAACTCTAAAAATCGAGTGGTTTCAATGATTTGATTTTCTTGCCGCGCCCGAAACACCCGGCAATAACGGCTTATCAACCATAATTGCCCGGCAAGATTTTCCCACCGCCTCAACAAAAGAAAGCTTCCGTTAACCATTGTTACCGTAGCGTTCCCTCAACGAAGCGCAGATGCGCTGGGAGCGTTGGTTTCGCGTCATTGTGCTTTCTGGCGGCATCGGTTCGACTTCCCGTGATTTTCCTTGGGGATCCCGAAGGCCATGGCTGAGAATGAAGGCGGAGCAGGCGAAGGCGAAGAGCAAGCCGGCGCGCCGAAGAGCAAGCTCAAGCTGATCATCATGATCGTCGGTGTCCTGGCGCTGCTCGGCATCGGCGGCGCGGCGTATTTCTTCTTTTTCAGCCACAAGAACGACGAGCATCACGCCGAGGCGGCGCCGGCGCCGAAGCCGCCGGCCTTCGTCGAGGTACCGGATCTGCTGGTCAACCTCGTCGGCAATCCCGGCGACCGCGTCCAATACCTGAAAGTGAAGATCGTGCTCGAGGTGAAGGAGGAGAAGCAGGTCGAGCATATCAAGCCGACGCTGCCGCGCGTCACCGACATCTTCCAGACCTATCTGCGCGAGCTCCGTCCAAGCGATCTCAACGGCTCGGCGGGCCTGTTCCGGCTGAAGGAGGAGCTCACCAAGCGGGTCAACGTCGCGCTGGCGCCCAACCAGGTCAACGCGGTGTTGTTCAAGGAAATCGTGGTCCAGTAAGGCACGGAAGCGCAAGATCATGGCAGGCAACGATCCAGTCGACCAAGATGCGATAGCCGCGCAATGGGAAGCCTCGCTCGATTCGGAGGATCCCGCAGAGGCCGCGGAAGCCGCAGCAGCTAACGAACTCACCGAATCGATGGCCCTGCAATGGGCCGCGATGGTTGAGGACGGCAGCCGCGATTTCGGCGCCACCAAGAATGGCGGCGAGCGGGTGCTGTCGCAGGAGGAGATCGACAATCTCCTCGGCTTCACCGCAGGCGAGGTCAATCTCGACGACCACTCCGGCATTCGCGCGATCATCGATTCGGCGATGGTCTCCTACGAGCGTCTGCCGATGCTCGAAATCGTCTTCGACCGCCTGGTGCGGCTGATGACGACGTCCTTGCGCAACTTCACCTCCGACAACGTCGAGGTCTCGCTCGACCGCATCACCTCGGTGCGCTTCGGCGACTACATGAACTCGATCCCGCTGCCGGCCGTGCTGTCGGTGTTCAAGGCGGAGGAGTGGGAGAATTTCGGGCTCGCGACCGTCGACTCGACCCTGATCTATTCGATCATCGACGTGCTGCTGGGCGGCCGCCGCGGCAATACCCAGCTGCGCGTCGAGGGCCGGCCCTACACCACGATCGAGACCAATCTGGTCAAGCGCCTGATCGAGGTGGTGCTGAGCGACGCCGAGCAGGCGTTCCGCCCGCTCTCGCCGGTGCGCTTCACGATCGACCGGCTGGAGACTAATCCGCGTTTCGCCGCGATCAGCCGGCCCGCCAATGCCGCGATCCTGGTAAAGCTGCGGATCGACATGGAGGATCGCGGCGGCAATATCGAACTCCTGCTGCCCTATGCGACGATCGAGCCGATCCGGCCGGTGCTGTTGCAGATGTTCATGGGCGAGAAATTCGGCCGCGACCCGGTCTGGGAAGGCCATTTCGCCACCGAGATCGCCCAGGCCGAGGTCGCCGTCGACGCGGTGCTCTACGAGGCCGACGTGCCCTTGAAGCAATTGATGCGGCTCAAGGTCGGCGACACCCTGCCGCTCGACATCCGCCCGGATGCGCTGGTCGCGGTCCGTTGCGGCAGCACGATGCTGACGGAGGGACGCATGGGCCGGGTCGGCGACCGCGTCGCTATCCGTGTCACCAAGAATTTGCGCAAGCCCAATACTACACTCGCAATGTTTGAAGGCGCCGAAGGCCAGAACAAATTGATGGAGGCCCAATGAACCACTCGCTCGGATTGATCATCGAAAGCCTGGTGGCGGTCCTTCTGGTGCTGACCATCGGCTATTGCATGCTGCTGAACTCCAGACTCAAGCGGCTGAAGGCCGACGAACATTCGCTCAAGGCGGTCATCGCCGAGCTGATCACCGCGACCGAGATCGCCGAGCGGGCGATCGGCGGCCTCAAGCTTGCGGTACGGGACGTCAACGAAAATCTCGGCAACCAGCTCGCGGCCGCGACGCAGATGTCGGATCAGTTGCGCAAGCAACTCGCCGAGAGCGACGGCGTCGTGCGCCGGCTGTCGCGCATCGCCAGCGCCGCGCGCCCGATCACCGCGCCTGAAGCTGCGTCGGAGCCCGCGCCCGCGCCGGTGCCGGCGATCACTGCCGAGCCTGTCCGCGTCTCCAGCGCCAAGGCGGTCGCCGCCGCGGCTCAGGCATTCTCTGAACGTCGAAGGACCGGTGGCCTCGCTGCATGAATGCGTTTCGTAACATCCGAGTCATTCCCGTCGTCCTGATTGCGGTGGCCTGCCTCGCGGTCCTGAAGGTGGCCGGCCTCGTGATCGATGGCGGCTACGTCTTCGAGTACAATCCGCAGGCGACCAAGCGGTCCTGGGCCCAGGAAAACCTGGGCTATCCGGGCCGCGAGGACAATGACATCGTCACCGGCTCGACCCATGGCGAGCCGAAGAAGAAGGAGGAGGCGCCCAAGCCGGCCGCTCCGGACACCAAGCCCGACGGCGTCGTGATCAAGCCCGAGGAGAACCAGCAGCAGGTATCGCCGGCCGAGAAGGCGATCCTCGAGCGGCTGCAGTCGCGCCGCCAGGAGCTCGAAGCGCGCCAACGCGAGATCGACATTCGCGAGAGCCTGTTGCGCGCCGCCGAGCAGCGCATCCAGTCCAAGACCGACGAGATGAAGGCGATCGAGAGCCGGATTTCCGGAGCGCAGGCCGCCAAGACCGAGGCCGACAATGCCCGCTTCAAGAGCATCGTCACGATGTATGAGGGCATGAAGCCGAAAGACGCCGCCAAGGTGTTCGACCGGCTCGACATGTCGGTGCTGATCGAGATCGCGTCCCAGATCGCCCCGCGCAAGATGTCCGACATTCTCGGCCTGATGACGCCGGAGGCGGCCGAGCGGCTCACGGTGGAGCTGGCGCGCCGGGCGGGCGCCGACAAGCCCGACACCAGCGCCGAGTTGCCGAAGATCGAAGGCAAGATCGTGCCGGTCAGGACCAATTGAACCGCATGTTTAATGCGCCCTTAAACGCCGGCTCCTAGACTTCCGGCGTGGCGGGGCAGGCGTATCCGTCGCGTTACGGATGACGAACTGGAAGCTTGTGACCATGGTGCGCATGACTCCCATCGGATTGCGGTCGCAGGTCCGCGCGCGCATGCGCTCCGGCATTGCGTTGGCGTCGGCCATCATCATCGGAATGCTGCTGTCGACGGTTGCGGCCGGGGCTGCGCCGGTGCCCGGCGAGGCGAGCCTGTCGGCTCAGAACGGCTATGCGCGCCTGGTGCTGAAATTCACCGAGGATGTCGGCGCCGAGGTGACCACTGCCGGATCGATCCTGCTGATCAGGTTCGATCGGCCCGCCAATATCCCGATCGATCGCTGGACGGATGCGGCGCCGGACTACATCTCCTCGGCGCGTGGCGACCCGGACGGCTCGGCGTTGCGGCTGTCGCTGTCGCGCAAGGTGCGCGTCAACACCATGACCGCAGGCGAGCGCGTCTTCATCGATCTGCTGCCGGACAGCTGGACCGGCCCGCCGCCGCCGCTGCCGGCCGAGGTGGTGCGCGAGCTCGCCGAGCGTGCCCGCGCCGCCGAACGTGCGCTGCGGCTGCAGCGCGCAGAGGCGGAATCCAAGAAGCGCCCGCCGATCCGGGTGCGCGCGCTGGTGCAGCCGACCTTCGTGCGCTTCGTGTTCGAGATCCCCGACGGCGTCGGCATCTCCTCGGTGCTTAACGACCAGAAGCTGTCGCTGTTCTTCACCGCGCCGCTGTCGTTCGACCTCGCCGACGCCAAGATCGTGGCGCCGCCGAACGTCGCTGCGATCAATCAGCGCATCGACGGCACCAGGACCGTGGTCGAGATCGGCATGATCGGCGAGGTCGATGTCCACGCCTTCCGCGACGAGAAGAACTACAATATCGACGTGGCCTATGTGCAGCCGGACAAGAAGGTGGCCGCGGTTTCCTCCGATATGCTGCCGGGCGCCAATGCGGCCGCCGCCGCCGAGAAGCCCAATGGTGACAAGCCGAATGGCGAGAAGCCGAAGCAGGCCACCCTGCCGGAGATCGTGCCGCCGACCTCCGAGACGATCGCGAAAGAGATGAAAGCCGAGGCCAAGCCCGCGCCCGCCATGGCCGCGCCAGCGACCGAGGCCGCCGCCGCGCCGGCCATGGCCGAGAAGGCCGAGCCCGCCAGGCCCGAAGCTGCCAAATCAGAGCCGCCGCAGGCCGAAGCCGCCGGGGCCGAGCCGAAGCAGGAGGCTGCCAAGCCCGAGACTACGAAGCCCGAGACTACGAAGTCCGAGACGGCAAAGTCCGAGGCAGCGAAGCCCGACATCGCCAAGGCCGAACCCGTCAAGCCGGTCGAGAAGATGGCCGAGAAGCCCGTGGAGACGACCGCGAACGGCGCCGCCACGCTCGAGGCGCTGCGCGACAGCGATGGCCTGCGGCTCACCTTCGGCTTCGGCCAGGTCACGCCGGCGGCGCTGTTCCGCCGCGGCGACACGGTGTGGATGGTGTTCGATTCGACCAAGCCCGTCGATGTCGAGCCGATCAAGGCCAAGGGCGGCGCCATCGTCGGCGAGGCCAACCGGATGCCGCTCGACAAGGGGCAGGCGATCCGGATCAGGCTCAACCGGCCGCAGATGCATTCGCTGTCGAGCGACGATGGCGGCCGCAGCTGGACGCTGTCCTTTGCCGACAAGGGCCAGAGCAACCAGCAGCCGCTGATGGTGATGCGCAATGTCACCGATCCCGCGCTGGCCAATGTCATGGTGCCGCTCGCCAATCCCGGGGCAGGGTTGCTGCACCGGCTGACCGATCCCGATGCCGGCGACACGCTGCTGGTGGTGACCGCGCCACCGCCGATCCGCGGCTTCATCAAGCGCCAGGATTTCGTCGACCTGTCGCTGCTCGATTCTATTCACGGCATCGCGGTGCGCCCGAATTCGGAGGATGTCGCTGTCGAGATCGCGCCCGACAAGGTGATCCTTGGCCGTCCCGGCGGCCTGACGCTGTCCTCGATCGGCTTCTCGCCGGAGCGCGCGCCGACCGCTGTCCGGCCGATGTTCGACATCGACGAATGGCAGCGCAACCAGAACCAGCCCTTCCTGGCGCGCCAGGACGCGCTGATCAAGGCCGCCGCCGATGCGGAGCCGGAGCGGCGTGCCCAGGCGCGGCTGGCGCTGGCGCGCTTCTACATGGCGCGGGCGATGTATCCGGAGGCGCGCGGCGTCACCAACCTGATGATCTCGGACGGTGATCCGCGCACCGACGAGACCGCGATGCTGATGATCCATGCGGTCGCCAGCATCCTGATGGGGCGGCCCGATCAGGGCCTGAAGGATCTCGCGACGTCCTCGATCGGCAACAATTTCGACTCGCAGATGTGGAAGGGCCTCGCTTATGCGCGGCAGGGCAAGTTTGCCGACGCCCGCGAGAAGCTGAAGAATGTCGAGTTCGCCATCGCCTCGCTGCCGCTCGACCTGCAGCGCATCGTGATCGCGGATGCGATGAAGTCGGCGCTCGAGATCAAGGATTTCGCCGGTGCTGCCAAGCGGCGGGCCGAGCTCGACGTGACCGGCGTGTCGCCCGACATGAAGCCGGACGTGGCCGTGCTGCGCGGCCGGCTGGCCGAGGCCATGGCGCAGGAGAAGGATGCGCTCGACGAGTATCGCGCCGCGATCAATTCCAGCGACCGGATGGCCGCGGCCGAAGCCAAGCTCCTGGAGATCAAGCTGCTGCAGAAGCGCGGTGAGATCAAGCCGGCCGATGCGCTGAAGGAGCTGGAGACGCTGCAGGCGATCTGGCGCGGCGACGTGGTCGAGGTGCAGGCCTTGCAGATGATGTCGCAGCTCTATGAGGAGGCCGGCCGCTATGCCGACTCGCTCGAAGCCGCGCGCATGGCGACCCGCCTGATGCCGAATTCGGACATGGCGCGCCAGGCCCAGGACAATGCATCACGGCTGTTCTCGCAGCTGTTCCTCAGCGGCAAGGCCGATGACCTGCCGCCGGTCGACGCGCTCAGCATCTTCTACGGCTTTCGCGAGCTGACCCCGATCGGCCGGCGCGGCGACGAGATGATCCGCAAGCTGGCCGATCGCCTGGTCGGCATCGATCTGCTCGATCAGGCCGCCGAGCTGCTGCAGTACCAGGTCGATCGCCGTCTCGAAGGCGCGGCGCGGGCCCAGGTGGCGGCGCGCCTCGCCATGGTCTATCTGACCAACCGCAAGCCGGATCGCGCCATCGAGGCGCTGCGCACGACCCGCATTGCCGATCTCTCGGGCGAACTGCGCCAGCAGCGGCTGCTGCTGGAGGCACGCGCCAACAGCGACATCGGCCGTCATGATCTCGCCCTCGACATCATCACCAACGTGATCGGCCGCGAGGCGATCCGGCTGCGCTCCGACATCTACTGGGCGTCGCGGCGCTGGCGCGAGGCCTCCGAGCAGATCGAGCTCTATTACGGCGACCGCTGGCGCGATTTCCGCCCGCTCAATCCGGCCGAGCGCGGCGACATCCTGCGCGCCGTCGTCGGCTATGCGCTGGCTGACGACGCCATCGGCCTGGCTCGCTTCCGCGAGAAATATGCGCCGCTGATGACCGGCGAGGCCGACAAGCTCGCCTTCGACGTCGCCAGCAAGCCGGCGAGCGGATCCAGCGCCGAGTTCGCCCAGATCGCCAAGATGGCGGCGAGCGTCGATACGCTCGACGGCTTCCTGCGCGACATGAAGGCGCGCTTCCCCGACGCGACCGGCAAGTCGTCGCCGGAAGGCGGCAAGGATGCCGCCAAGGTCGAGCCGGAGACCACCGGGAGCCTGCCGCGCATCAAGGGCGTCAAGCAGGCGATCGTCGGCCGTTGAGGTCGACGCATGGTGCGCGGGCGGGAGGACAGGATCAGATGACCAAGCCGACCAAGACCGAAGCCGAGCTCATCGCGATGGCCAAGGAGGAGCTCAAGGCGCGGGTCGATTGTCCCGCCGGCATGGCGATCTCGGTGCTGCGCTGGGGCACCAAATGGGAGTTCCGCGCCAAGGCCGACCCGGGCACGGCGACGCTGCCGGGCTATCCCGAGAGCGTCGCGATGCTGGTGAAGATCGGCGATCAGCTGAGCAAGCAGTACGACGTCGCAGGCTGAGGCGAAGCAGCTGCTCGCAGCCTGGGCCGGGGGCCGCATGACCAGGGCGCGGACGCCCCGGTGCGGTGGACCAGGCCAGGCGCGGAGAGCTACTTCTTCGGCCGGATGGCGTCGGCCGTGGCCTGGATGAAGGCCTGGATCTTCACCACGTCCTCCTCCTTGAGCTTGCTGGTAAAGTCGGGCATGCCGCGCTCGCGGAACGGTCCGTTGAAGACGATGTCCCTCAGTTTGGTGATCTCTTCGGCCGGCACGTAGCCGAGATTGCGGATGTTGCCGCCCTTGTCCACGCCGGGCACGCCGTGGCAGGTGGCGCAGGCGGCGATGTAAAGCGCGGTGCCCTCCGGCACGTCCTTGGGATCATATTTCACGCCCTGCAGCAGTCCCTCGGTCTGGTACTTCACGAACTCCGGCAGCTTGGCCTTGGCGCCGACGGCAAAGGTATAGACCGTGCCCGGAGTCCGCAGTTCGGTGGCGCGCTGCGCCAGCCCGTAGACACCGCCCCAGCCGACGGCGATCGAAACATATTGCACCCCGTCGATCATGTAGGTCGATGGCGCCGCGACGACGCCGGTGCCGGTGGGCGTCTCCCACAGCATTTTGCCGTTCCGCGCATCATAGGCCACGAACCGGCCATCGGCGGTGCCCTGGAAAACCAGGTTGCCAGCCGTCGTCAACGTGCCGCCATTCCAAGGCGAGACGTGCTCGATGCGCCAGACTTCCTTCTGCTGGACCGGATCCCAGGCCAGCAGGCGTCCGAACGCCGGTGCCTTCGGCGGCGTCGCGTTCAGCATGAAGCCGAGATTCCACGCCGTGACCCCGCCGAACTTGCCCGGCGTCGGGGCATTGTTCACGAAGCTCTTCTCCGGTGTGAGGTTGACCGGAATGTTCTGCGCCGGGAGATACACCAGCCCCGTCTGCGGATTGAACGACATCGGGTGCCAGTTGTGGGCCCCGTAGGGGCCGGGAACGGAGTCGTAGGGATCATCGCCGCGCGCTGCGGGCACCTCGATCGGACGGCCATTGGCGTCATAGCTTGTGGCCCAGTTCACATCGACGAAGTTCTTGGCCGAGATGAACTTGCCATTGGTGCGGTCGATCACGAAGAAGAAGCCGTTCTTCGGCGCGTGCAGGATCACCTTGCGCGGGGTGCTGTCGATGGTGATGTCGGCGAGGATCATCGGCTGGGTCGAGGTGTAGTCCCAGTGATCGCCGGGCGTCTCCTGATAGTGCCAGACATATTTGCCGGTGTCGGCATTCAGCGCGACGATCGAGGCGAGGTAGAGATTGTCGCCGCCGGATGGGCTGCGGATCTTGCGATTCCACGGCGCGCCATTGCCGGTGCCGAGATAGACCATGTTGAGGTCGGGATCGTAGGTGATCGTGTCCCACGGCGTGCCGCCGCCGCCATTGATCCAATATTTGGTCGACGGATCCCAGGTCTTGGCGGCCGCCGCCATCGACTCGTCCTCGAACGGCTTCGACGGATCGCCGGGGATGGTGAACCAGCGCCATAGCTGATTGCCGGTCTCGGAGTCGTAGGCGGTGATGTAGCCCCGCGCGCCATATTCCGCGCCGCCCTGGCCGATCACGATCTTGCCGTTGAAGGCGCGCGGCGCGCCGGTGATGGTGTAGGAATGCTCGTGGTCGATCAGCGTGTCCTTCTCCCAGACCTTCTGACCGCTCGCAGCATCAAGCGCGATCAGACGGCCGTCATAGGCGCCGACGAACACTTTGCCCTTGTAGACCGCGACACCGCGATTGACGACGTCGCAGCATCCTTTGTAGCCCAGCTCGCGTTTCACGCCGGGATCGAAGGTCCAGATCTTCTTGCCGGTCCGGGCGTCGATCGCATGGACGACACTCCACGAGGCGGTTTGATACATGATGCCGTCGACGACGACCGGCGTGGCTTCGACGCCGCGCTCGGAGTCGAGATTGTAGCTCCACGCGAGCCCGAGATCCTTGACGTTGTCGGTGTTGATCTTGTCGAGCCTGCTGAAGCGCGTCTCGGCATAATCGAGGCCGATCGTCGGCCAGTCCTTCGATGTCGCGGTATTGGCCTTGATCATGGTGCTGTCGACGGCGGAGATCGCTGCCTTGATGCGATCGACTGACAACTCATCCGCAGTCGCGTGGTCTGCCGGTATCGTGACGGCGACACACAAGGCAGCTGCCGTGCTCCAGGCAGCATGAATCCAGGCCGGACGCGGGCACTTCGTCACTTCCATATCGTTCCTCCGTGGATCTCTCGCGGATCCTGCGATGATCGTAGAGGGCGATCAAAGTCTGCGTCAAGAACGACACGCCCAATGGAAGGCTGAAGTTGCGCGCTGAAACTGTTTGTTGATCGTGTAGTTGCGGAAGACGCACGTCATGTCCGAGTCTCCCTGAATTGTTAGGAAAAATTCCCGATCATGAGGTGTACTAACTCCGCCGTTTTCGTCTCCAATTTCTGGCTTCACGATCGCCTTGCGAGCAGCTAGTGTCTTCGTATCATCTTTCCGAACCACTCACCTTCGTCTCCGGCCTCCCGGTCCGGAGACTTTTTCTTTTGTGAGGGGAATGCCGAGCTCTCACGTTCAGCGATGCGACGCGCTGCTGATTCAATGAAGGCGTGCTGACCGCGGGTGATTGTGACGCAAAAATAGAGGCGCGGCGCGTCGGTCTCGACCGGGGCCGCTCAGCCGTGAGCGCCCAGGATGAAATCGCGGATCACGGCGAATGCGCGCTCCGGCTGATCGGACACGACGCCATGTCCGCAATCGGCGAAGCGTTCGAAGCGCACGAGGTCGGGACGCAGCGCGGCGGCGATGTCGACCTGGCACGCGATCGGCGTCATCGGATCGTCCTCACCGCCCATTACCAGCGTTGGGCAGTTGATGCGATGAAGATCGGGCACGAGGTCGAACGACGTCACCTAGCCGACCGGCCGGGTGAACCATTGCAGTACCGCGGGCCGGCGCAGGGCGCGGGCCATCATGTCGGGATCGTGCCCCTTGCGGGTGTAAAGCGGCAGCGCGAGGCGCTGCCACGCCTCGACCGACGCCTGATCGTTGTGTCCGCCCGTTTCGAGGAAGCGGCGCCGCGCCAGCGCGCCGACCTCCGGTCCGCCCAAACTCTCGAACAGCGCCACGCGCTGTTCGAGGTAGGACTGGCCCTTGGCCTCGGTCGACATCAGGATCAGCTTGGCCGGGTGCTCCGGATGCCGCGTCGCATGGGACATCGCGACGAAGCCGCCGAACAAGACGCCGAGCACGATCGGATCGACGATGCCGACGGTGTCGCAGAACGCTTTGACGTCGTCGCCCCATTGGGCGAGTGTCCAGAGCTTCTGCGGCCCGTCCTCGCTGCGGCCGTTGCCGCGGTGGTCGAGATAGACGAGCTGGGCGATGTCGGCGAGCGCGGAGTAGGCGGGCTTGTAGCTGGTATGGTCGAATCCGGGGCCGCCATGCAGCAGCAGCACGGTCGGCTTCTGCCGCATCGCCGGACCGTCGGGGACGAGCGCTGTCCCCTCGACGTCGAAGTACAGCCTGACGCCATTGACGAGCACGCGCATATAAGCTTCCCGGAGGTGTCGGGATAGGCTAAGCGATCCTGAGCTTCGACGATAGCGGCGCGCCGCGGCCTACCCGCCGTAGCTCTGCACCAGGCTCCCGGCCACCAGCGACCAACCGTCCACCAGCACGAAGAAGATCAGCTTGAACGGCAGTGACACCACCACCGGCGGCAGCATCATCATGCCCATCGACATCAGCACGGAGGCGACCACGAGGTCGATGATCAGGAACGGCAGGAATAACAGGAAGCCGATCTCGAAGGCGCGTTTGAGCTCCGAGATCATGAAGGCCGGCACCAGGATGCGCAGCGACAGTTCGTCGGGCGTCGCCGGCGGCGCTTCGCCCGAGAGGTCCATGAACAGCTTGAGATCCTTCTCGCGCACGTTCTTCTGCATGAAGCCGCGCAGCGGCACCGAGGCGCGCTGCAGCGCGTCCTCGACGCCGATCTGGTTCTCGATCAGCGGCCGGACGCCGTCGTCATAGGATTTCTGCAGCACTGGCCCCATGACGAAGGCGGTCAGGAACATCGCGAGCGCGATGATCACCGCGTTCGGCGGCGCCGTCGCGGTTCCCATCGCGGTGCGCAGCAGCGACAGCACCACGACGATGCGCGTGAACGACGTCATCATGATCAGGATCGACGGTGCGATCGACAGCACCGTGAGCAGCGCGATCAGCTGGACCGCGCGCTCGGTCACGCCGCCATTGCCTGGCCCAAGATTGATGCTGATGTCCTGCGCAGCCGCGCTCCCCGCCAGTGCGCCGGCGGCCATCAGGACAGCAATGAAAAGAACTCTACGCGGGGCGAAGCCGCCTCTCACTGAGACGACTTCGGACGGCCGAGCAGCGAGGCCATCTCGTCTTCCAGATTTTCAAAGCTCGTCTTGGCCGGCGGTGTCGGCGCCGGCTCGTTACGGACCGCCTGGCGCAGCGGCGTGCCTTCGGCTGGCGCGGCCGGTGCATCGGCGGAGGGACGCCGCAAAGCGGCCTCGAGACGTTGTGCCATCTCCGCGAGGTTGGCTTCGGCGCTCTGCTGCGACGGTGGCGGCGCTGGCGGAGGCGCGGCGGGCATCTGGGCGACCGGGGCGGGAGCCGGGGCCGGCGGGGCTGCGGGCGGCTCGGGCCGCATCGGACGCCGAAGGGGCGGCAGCTTCGCCGGTGCCTCCGGCTGACGTGCTGCTTCGCTCTGCTGCGGCGCCTCGGCCGGCCGCAGTGGACGCGGGATCAACGGCTCACGCGGCGCCTCGCTGCGCGGCAGACGCTCGGGACGCGGCTCACCGCGTGTCTCCTCCGAACGAGGCTCCGGGCGTGGCTCCGCCCGCGGCTCGCCGCGACGGGCGAGTGGCGGCGGCTCCGGCGCAAACGCCGCCGGCTCGCGCCGTTCGGCCGCGGCCGGGGCGGTGCGGCGGACCTCGTCGATGAAGGATGGCCGGGCCGGGCGCGGCGGCAGCTCCGGCATTTGCGGCTCGGGCAACTCGACCGGCTCGCTCTTCGGCTCAGCATCGGGCCAGGGAGCGGGCTCCGGCAGCGGAGCGATCCGCGCGGCCTGCGGCTCGGCACTGAGGCCAGGGCGCTGCGGCAGCTGCTCCCGCGCCGGCATCGCGCGCACGATGTTCGATTCGACCACGATGTCGGTCGGCCCGCCGATCATCAGAAGATGCTCTATGTTATCACGGCGCACCAGCACCAGGCGGCGGCGGCCATCCACAGCGGCGGCATCGATCACGGCGAGACGGGGCATCCGGCCGCGATTCGGGTTGGTTCCCAGGCGATTCCCGGCGAATCGACGAACCAGCCAAGCGGCCAGGCCGATCAGCGCCAGCACGGCTACGAATGCAAAAAAGAACGTCAGCGCCTGCATCTCTGTCCCCGGCAAATACCGCGTCCTTTCGAAGTCTCTCGTCTGTCCAACGCATCGCCGGCAGCGAACGGAGCTTCAGAACCGGAACCACCTGTTAACGCATGACGGCAGGAACTGCCGCCCGACATCTTAATAGCCCATGAATCGGCGGGGCCAAAACGACTTCTTGGCCGGGGCTGCCGTCCCGATTTGATGCATAGCTCGGCGGCGAGCCCTGCAGATTCCTAAGAAAGCGTCAAAAACCCGGGATTCTCCTGGGGTGCAGCGCACCGCTTTTTAACCGTTCGTTAACCATATGCACGGCAATTTCTACCTACCGAATCCGTCCGATAGTCGGACAGAACTGAGCAGCGCCATGTCCATCAACGATCTGCCCGTGCTGTCGGCGTTGCGTACAAAGATGCAGTGGCACCAGGAGCGCCAGCGCGTGCTGGCCGAGAACGTCTCGAATTCCGATACGCCGAACTTCAAGCCGAAGGATCTGGTTGAACCGAAATTCGATGCAACCGGGCAGGCCGTCGGCGGCTTTGCGCCGCTCTCGCTGGCGCGCACCAGCGCCGCGCATATCGCGCCGGCGTCGGGCGAGAGCGCGAGCTTCGACCAGAACCGCAAGGTCGGATTCCTGACGCGGCCGGCCGGCAATGCGGTCAGCCTCGAAGAGGAGATGCTGAAGGTCTCCGCCAACCAGATGGACTATGCCGCCGCGACCTCGCTCTACGGCAAGAGCCTGCGTCTGCTGAAGACGGCGATCGGCAAGGCCTGAGCCAGATTGAGGATGGAGACCGACTCGCATGGCCAATGACACCAGCGACTTTGTACGCTCGATGAGCATCGCAACCTCCGGCCTGCGCGCGCAGGCGGGAAGGATGCGCGTGATTTCCGAAAACATCGCCAATGCCGATTCGACAGCCGCCAAAGCCGGCGGCGACCCGTATCGCCGCAAGGTCCCGACATTCTCTTCGGCGCTCGACCGGGCGCTGGATGCCAAGGTGGTGACCCTTGGCAAGGTCGTCCCTGATCAGTCTTCGTTCCGCGTCAAATACGATCCGAGTAACCCGGCCGCGGATGCGTCCGGTAATGTCAAGTACCCGAACGTCAATCCGCTCGTTGAAATGACCGACATGCGCGATGCACAGCGGTCCTATGAGGCGAATTTGAACATCATCGGCGCCACGCGCCGGATGATCCAACGCACGCTCGACATTCTCAAGACCTAGGATAGGAACGAACGTCATGGCCTCCCCAATTTCCGCAGCGAACGCCTATGCAAATTCCGCCCGCGTGCTGGATACCGGCGGTTCGAGCAATGCTTTCGGCAGCCTTGCGCGCGTGCGCGATGTGCTGGGCAATGGCAATGGCGCCGACAAGGGCGGTCCGTCGTTCAGCGCGGTGCTGAAGGATGCGATCGGCGGCGTCATGGAAACCGGCCGCAAGTCCGACAGCCAGGCCGTCGCGATGGCGGCGGGCAAGGCGAATGTGATGGATGTCGTCACGGCGGTCGCCGAGACCGACGTTGCGGTGTCGACGCTGGTCTCGGTGCGCGACCGCGTGATCCAGGCCTATGAAGACGTGATGAAGATGACGATCTGAGCTCGCTCGGATCGTGCAGGCCGATGACGCGCGAGGGGGCGCGTCACGCGTTCTATCAGTTGACATGACACGGAGGGGCCGGATGTGCCGGAGCCCCACGCAACCCGAGGGCGCTCAAGCGCCCGCTGACGATGAAGGGGCGGTTGGGACATGACCGGGGCTGAAACGCTCGACGTGGCGCGCGATGCGATCTGGACCATCGTGCTGGTGTCGTCGCCGCTGATGGTGGTCGGACTCGTCGTGGGCGTGGTCGTATCGCTGTTCCAGGCGCTGACGCAGATCCAGGAGCAGACGCTGGTGTTCGTGCCGAAGATCATTGCGATCTTCGTGACGCTGCTGCTGGCCCTGCCGTTCATGGCCGATGCGCTGCATTCGCACATGATGCGGATCTCGTCGCGAATCATCGGCGGATGAGGCAATGTGCGGCGCGGCAGAGCTGTCCTTTGCAAGGGCGCTGCGACCGGTCGTGAAGCGCGGCGCGGGGGGCGCTGCTGCTTTCGATCGGGCGCGAGCGGCCGTTGTGCTCGGCGCCTCTTTGGTCGCCTCGTCGCAGGCGATTTCTTCGCAGACCGGCGAGCCGCAGCAGCCTGCGGCGGTCCGGGCCGGGGCGGCCGACGATGCGTATCGACATCTCGTTTCTTCCGACCCTGGCGGCCGTGTTCATGCTCGCCTTTGCGCGCATCGGCGCGATGGTGATGCTGCTGCCGGGGCTGGGCGAGGTCAACATCCCGGTCCGCATCAAGCTGGCGACCGCGCTGCTGCTCACGATGATCGTGCTGCCGCTGCACCGCCAAGCCTATCAGGTCGACCTGCAGGCCCTCTCACCGCTGCTGGTGATGATGGTGCACGAGATCGTGATCGGTATCGTGCTCGGCGCGACCGCTCGCGTGACGCTATCGGCGCTGCAGGTCGCCGGCTCCGTCATCGCGCAGCAGATGGGGCTGGGCTTCGTCACCGCGGTCGATCCGACGCAGGGGCAGCAGGGCGTGCTGATCGGCAACTTCCTCACCATGCTGGGCGTGACGCTGCTGTTCTCGACCGACAGCCATCATCTGGTGATCGCGGCGCTCAGCGACAGCTACAAGATCTTCGCGCCGGGGGAGGTCATCCCGAGCGGCGACGTCGCCTCACTGGCGACCCGGGCGTTCGCCGCCGCCTTCAAGATCGGGCTGCAGCTGTCGGCCCCGTTCCTGGTGTTCGGCCTCGTCTTCAATATCGGGCTCGGCGTACTGGCGCGGCTGATGCCGCAGATGCAGGTCTATTTCGTCGGCGCGCCACTCTCGATTCTGATCGGATTCCTCATCTTCGGGCTGGTTCTGGCCGCGATGATGGGCACGTTTCTCGGCTATTTCGAAGGCGTCATTCACGAGATGATGCCGCGGTGAGGAGTGCCTGACCGATGGCCGATGAGGACGATTCCGAGGACAAAACAGAAGACCCGACGCAAAAACGCCTCGACCAGGCGCTCGAGCGCGGCGATGTCGTCAAGAGCCAGGAGCTGAACACCTGGTTCGTGATCGCCGCCGCGACCTTGGTGATGTCGACCTTCTCCGGCTCGATCGGCACCGCGGTGCTGGTGCCGATGCGAAACCTCATCGCCAATTCATGGATGATCCATACCGACGGCGCGGGCCTGCTGGCGCTGGCGCGCAGCCTGTCCTTTGCGGTGATCGCGGCCATCGGCGTGCCGATCCTGATGGTGATGCTGGCGGCGATCGCGGGCAACATGATGCAGCATCGCCTGGTCTGGTCCGGCGAGCCGCTGAAGCCGTCCTTCAGCAAGATCTCGCCGCTGGCCGGGGCCAAGCGGCTGTTCGGCAAGCAGGCCGCGGCCAATTTCGCCAAAGGCATCTTCAAGCTTGTCCTGCTCGGCACGGTCATGGTCATGATCCTGTGGCCGGAGCGGCTGCGCCTCGAATCGCTGCTGCATATGGACGTCAGCGAATTGCTCGGCGTCACCATCTCGCTGACCAAGCATCTGATGGGCTCGGTGGTCGCGCTGCTCGCGCTGGTCGCGATCGGCGACTACCTGTTCCAGTACCGGCAATGGTACGAGCGCCAGAAGATGTCGGTGCAGGAGATGAAGGAGGAGTTCAAGCAGTCGGAAGGCGATCCGCACGTCAAGGGGCGCATCCGCCAGATTCGCCAGCAGCGCATGAAGAAGCGCATGATGGCCGCGGTTCCCAAGGCCTCCGTCATTATCACCAACCCGACCCACTATTCGGTCGCGCTGGCCTATGAGCGCGGCATGTCGGCGCCGGTCTGCGTCGCCAAGGGCGTCGACAACATCGCCTTCAAGATCCGGGAGATCGCCAAGGCGCACGACATCCCGATCGTCGAGAATGTTCCGCTGGCGCGCGCGCTGTATGCCACCGTCGAGATCGATGCCGAGATCCCGGTGGAACATTATCACGCGGTCGCGGAGATCATCAGTTATGTGATGGGACTGCGGCGCACGCTCTCGGGGCATCCGCGATGACCGTCGATTCGGTTCGAGATCCAGCCGCAAAATACGGATAAATCATGGAATATCGGCTTGACGGGCTTGCGCTTGACCCGTCGATTCAGGCAGGTGGAAGCGGGGGCCGCCCGGATCGACCGAGGCTCCCAGCCGACAGGTCGCGTCCTTTTGCCATGAGCGCCGAACCAGACAACGATGCGTTACAGGACCAGGTGAACCTGCCGGAGCGGCCGCGCCGCAGCGGCAGCATTCTCTTGATCCTGCTTGTCGCGTTCGGCCTGGTCGCCGTGGCGATCGCGCTGATGACGATCGGCCGCGCCCAGGCGCAGCCCTATATCCTCGGTCTGCTGTCGCTGCTGGCCACCGTCGGCCTGTTCAATCTGTTCGCCTTCGCCGCGGGCATCGTCCGCTTCGCCGACAAGACGACCGACGATCCGGTGATGGGCGCGATCGCCGACCACGCCTTTGACGGGCTGGCGGTCACCGATCCGCGCGGCCATGTGGTCTATGCCAATGCCGCCTATCTCGCGATGACCGGGGCGGCGAGCGCGCAGGAGGCGCGTCCGGTCGAGCGCGTGTTCATCGGCAATCCCGACGTCTCCGAGGCCGTGTTCCGCCTGCTCAAGGCCGCGCGCGAGGGCAAGCGGCAGCAGGAAGAGGTGCGCATCACCGCCGCCGAGGGCGGCCAGGCCCGCTGGCTGCGGATGCGCGTCCGGCCGCTGGGCCAGACCAAGCGCTATGCGCGATATGCGGTGTGGTCGATCGCCGACATCACCCGGGATCGCGAGCGCCAGGAGGACGTCTTTCAGGAGCTGCAGCATGCGATCGAATATCTCGACCATGCGCCCTGCGGCTTCTTCTCCGTCAGTCCGGAGGGCAGCCTCGTCTATGTCAACGCGACCCTCGCCAACTGGCTCGATTATGACCTTGCCGAGATCGCGTCGGGGGGCCTGAAGCTGTCGGACGTGGTCTCCGGTGACGGCGCGTCATTGCTGACATCGATCGTGGCGGTGCCGGGCGAGGTTCGGACCGAGGTATTCGACATCGACCTGAAGATGCGCAGCGGCAAGACCATGCCGGCGCGGCTCTATCACAAGCTCGCCTTCGGCGCCGACGGCAAGCCGGGCGCCTCGCGCACCCTGGTCATCAGCCGCGCCCGCGACGAGCGTTCCGATCCGGAGCGCGCCGCCGAGGTGCGCTTCATGCGCTTCTTCGACCACACGCCGATGGCCATCGCGACCGTCGATCGCGGCGGCGCGGTCGTCAGGGCCAATGCGCGCTACGCCAAGCTGGCGCAGAGCGTGAGCGGCGATGCGGCGGCGGCGAAGTCGATCTTCCGCACCGTCAGCCAGCGCGACCGGCACCTGTTGATCGCCGCGATAAACCAGGCGGCGGAAGGGCAGGCCGATATTCCGCCGGTCGAGGTGATGCTCGACGGCGCCAAGGAGCGGTTCGGCCAGTTCTTCGTCACCGCCGTCGAGGAGGACGAGCGCGAGACCGAAGCCGCGATCGTCTACATGCTCGAGACCACCGAGCGCCGCGCGCTGGAGAACCAGATCAACCAGTCGCAGAAGATGGAGATGGTCGGCCAGCTCGCCGGCGGCATCGCCCACGACTTCAACAACGTGCTCTCGGCCATCATGATGGCCAACGACTTCCTGCTGAACGCGCATAAGCCGACCGACCCGTCGTTCCAGGACATTATGCAGATCAAGCAGAATGCGACCCGTGCCGCCACCCTGGTGCGGCAGCTGCTCGCTTTCTCCCGCCGCCAGACCTTGCGGCCGCAGGTGCTGGATCTCGGCGACGCGCTGTCCGATCTGACGATGCTGTTGCGCCGGCTGATCGGCGAGAAGGTCAAGCTCGACCTGGTGCATGGCCGCGATCTGTGGCCGGTCAAGGTCGACGTCTCGCAGTTCGAGCAGGTGGTCGTGAACCTCGCGGTCAATGCCCGCGACGCCATGCCGGACGGCGGCAAGCTCTCGGTTCGCACCGCCAATGTGTCGGCGGACGAGGCGGCGCAGGGCGCCTACAAAGGCATGCCGGTCGCCGACTATGTCCGCATCGAGATCAGCGATACCGGCACCGGCATTCCGGCCGAGATCCGCGAGAAGATCTTCGAACCGTTCTTCTCGACCAAGGAGGTCGGCAAGGGAACCGGTCTCGGCCTGTCGACTGTCTACGGCATCATCAAGCAGACCGGCGGCTTCATCTATGTCGACAGCGAGGTCGGCAAAGGCACCACGTTCCAGATCTTCCTGCCGCGCCATCACGTGGTGGCGGAGGTCCCGGCCGAGCCGCAGGCCAGCAATGGCGCCGCCAAGGAAGCGCCCGCCGCCGAGGCGCCGAAGCCACGGACCGATCTGACCGGGCAGGGCACGATCCTGCTGGTCGAGGACGAGGAGGGCCTGAGGGCGCTGAATGCGCGCGGCCTGCGCTCGCGTGGCTACAGCGTCATCGAGGCCTCCAACGGCATCGAGGCGATGGAGGCGCTGGAGGAATGCAACGGCGCGCTCGATCTCGTGGTGTCCGACGTCGTGATGCCGGAGATGGATGGGCCGACGCTGCTGAAGGTGATGCGCGAGAAGAATCCCGACATCAAGATCATCTTCGTCTCGGGCTATGCCGAGGACGCGTTCGAGAAGAGCCTGCCGGAGAACCAGCAATTCGCGTTCCTGCCGAAGCCCTTCACGCTCAGCCAACTGGTCGCGGCCGTGAAGGAAACGATGGCACCGCAATAGGTTAGGGGAAGGGCCGGACAAGGCGGTCGAGGGCATTCAAGCCGCGACCCAGCGCCGCAGCCGCGCGGCCTCGTGCCGCCTTTCTTTTTGGCCCGCAGTGCCCATCTTACGGGCATCCCCATTCCGGGGAGTCATGGGAAACAAAGATGAGCTTCATGCAGCGCAAAAGCGGCCTCCTCAAGGCGATGGCCGTGGCCCTTTCACTCGCGCTGCCGACGGTGCTCGCCGTCTCGGCAGCTGACGCCCGGATCGGCGGCGGCTCCAGCTCGGGCTCCCGCGGCACGCGTACCTTTTCCGCGCCGCCTCCGACCACGACGGCGCCCGGATCGGCGTCACAATTCAATCGCACCATCACCCAGCCGGGTCAGCCGGGCGGCATCAACACCGCTGCGCCCGCGCGTGGCGGCCTGTTCGGCGGTCGATTCGGCGGCATGCTCGGCGGTCTCGCCGCGGGCTTCCTCGGCGCCGGCCTGTTCGGCATGCTGTTCGGCGGCGGCCTGTTCTCGGGGCTCGGCGGCTTCGCCTCGATCCTCGGCCTGATCCTGCAGATCGTGCTGGTGGTGTTCCTGGTGCGGATGGCGATGGCCTGGTGGCAGCGCCGTAACCAGCCGGCTTACGCCGCCGGCCCGTCGCCGGCCGACGGCCAGCAGGGCTTCCGGTCAGGCCTGAGCGGCCTTGGCGGTGGACTTGGCGGAGGTCTCGGCGGCTTTGGTGGCTTCGGCGGTGGCAGCAACCAGCCGCCGCTGCAGATCCAGCCGGCCGATTATGAGGCGTTCGAGCGCCTGCTCGGCGAGATCCAGCAGGCTTGGTCGAATGAGGATGTCGGCCGCCTGCGGCTGTTGTCGACGCCCGAGATGGCCTCGTATTTCGAGCGCGATCTCGAGCAGAACCAGGCCCGCGGCGTGGTCAACAAGGTCTCTGGCGTCAAGCTGCTGCAGGGCGACCTCGCCGAGGCTTGGCGCGAGAACGGCGCCGACTATGCGACGGTCGCGATGCGCTTCACCCTGGCCGACAAGACCACCGAGCGCGCCTCGGGCCGCGTGGTCGAGGGCTCCGACCAGCCGCAGGAGGTCACGGAGATCTGGACCTTCCTGCGCCATCCCGGCGCCGACTGGCAGCTGTCGGCGATCCAGCAGGTCAGCTGAGCCGAACGGTCGGACGATCATCATCAAGCGCCGCGGAGCGATCCGCGGCGCTTTTGCGTTGAGCCCGGCGCGGAATATTCCAGCGTGCCATGGGTTCCTGTCAACGCGAACGACATCGCGCCCAAGCGATGCGCCGGCATCACGTCCACCAGGGAGGACACCATGACATCGATCCGCAGCATCCTGATCGGCAGCGCGCTGCTCGCCGTCGCGCCCGGCCTGATCGCGACCGCGTCGGCTGACGGTGCGGATATCAGCTTCTTCCTGACAAGCAACGGCCCCGGCCAAGGCGGCAATCTCGGCGGCCTTGCCGGTGCCGACAGGCACTGCCAGACCCTGGCCCAGGCGGCTGGCGCAGGTGCCAAGACCTGGCGCGCTTATCTGTCGACGCAGGCCGCCGACGGCCAGCCGGCGGTGAACGCGCGCGACCGCATCGGCAAAGGCCCGTGGCAGAACGCCAAGGGTGTCGTCATCGCCAAGGACGTCGCCGATCTGCATAGCGGGTCGAACAATCTCACCAAGCAGACCGCTCTGAGCGAGAAGGGCGAGGTCATCAACGGCCGCGGCGATACGCCGAACCGCCACGATGTGCTGACCGGCTCGCAGGCCGATGGAACCGCCTTCGGTCCCGGCGAGGACCGCACCTGCCGCAACTGGACCAGCGCGACAACCGGTGCGGCCATGGTCGGCCATTCCGATCGCATCGGGCTGCGCGACGACGAGCCGTCGAAGTCCTGGAACGCGTCGCATCCCTCGCGCGGCCCCGATGGCGGCTGTTCTCAGGCCGATCTGAAGAGCACCGGCGGCGACGGGCTGCTATACTGCTTCGCGGCGAACTAACAACCCGCGTCCTCTCCGTCGCAACACGTATGGGCGCATCAGATCGAGGATGGCCCATGCGCTACGAGCTGTATTACTGGCCGATGATCCAGGGCCGCGGCGAATATGTGCGGCTCGCGCTGGAGGAGGCCGGCGCAGCCTATCGCGACGTCGCGCGCGAGGAGGGCATCGCCGCGATGACGGCGATGCTGGAGGCGGACAGCGACACGCCGCCCTTCGCGCCGCCGTTCCTCAAGGCCGGCCGCCGCGTCATCGGCCAGACCGCCAACATCCTGTTTTTCCTTGGCAGCCGCCATGGTCTTGCGCCGAAAGCCGAGGCAGGGCAGCTCTGGGTGCACCAGCTGCAGCTGACGGTGACCGATTTCGTCGTCGAGATCCACGACACCCATCACCCGCTCGGGCCGACCTTGTACTACGAGGACCAGCGCGCGCCGGCCAAGAAGCGCACCGCCGCGTTCTGGAACGAGCGGGTGCCGAAATTCCTCGGTTATCTCGAGCAGATCCTGGCCAACAGCGGTGGCGCCTACGTCACCGGTCGTCGCCTGACCTATGTCGACCTGTCGCTGTTCCAGATCATCGCCGGCCTGCGCTATGCGTTCCCAAATCGGATGGCAGCCTTCGAGCGCACCATCCCGGGCCTGGTCGCGCTGCATGACCGCGTCGCGGCGCGACCGAACATCTCAGCCTATCTCGCCAGCGAGCGCCGCATCCCCTTCAACGAAGACGGCATCTTCCGCCATTACAAGGCGCTGGACGCGTGAAGCCGGGCGCGCGGCACTCATCGAGCCAAGGATGAAGGTGGCCGCCCGTATCGAAGAGATTCCGACAGCCAGGCGCGCTAAGCCCACACGTATAGCGGCGGACGCTTGACGCGCCGCCGCTATACGAAGTTGGCCTGATGGAGTGGGGTCGTCAGGCGAGAATGTCGACGCGCGTGCCCTGGCCGGGCGGAAGCGGCGGACGAGAGGCCTGCTTCTCGGCAGCGGCTTCGTCGCCGGTCTTCTCGGTCTTGAAGGACTGAGTCTCTTGGCTCTGCGTCTGTTGGGTCTGCGGCTTGTTCGTCTCGGTCGAGACCGGCGGCGGTGAGGGCGGCGGTGATGACGTCGAAACGCTCGAAACGGACATGGTCCAGCTCCTCGCTTGGTGTTGGGTCAAGCGTGAGCATGGGGCACGAAAACTTCGTCAATTGGATCGTTCGACTTGTCTGCAACCGTGGAGGGCGGCCACGATAGTGAACGGGGCGCTGACACGCGTAAAGAAAGGCTGCGGTATCAGCGTATCCCGGCCTATTGATCCTTGCTGCGTGTGATGGTGATCGACGACTCCGTCTTGGTCCTGGCGCAACGCATGTCGAGCCGCCGGTAGCGGCTTGCGACATCGTCGCCGCGGAAGATCCCGAGCCGGCGGTAGCAGCGGGTGACGCCGCGCTGCATGTCGTCCTTGGGCAAGGTGAACACGATCGCCGCCGCGCTCGCCATCAGCTCGACGAAGGCCGGCGTCGGCTTGCGGTCGGATTTGCCGAACAGCTGGTTGCTGAAATTCTTCGATGAGCAGCCGAGCGTGATCTCGCGCGCTTTGGGATGCGCCAGATAGACCGTGCCGGCCGCCGTCTGGCCGATCCTGATGCCCTCGATGGCGTTCTTCAATTCCTTGGCGAGATCGTCGCAACGGTCCGCGCGGGCCGGCTGCGACGTCAGCGCCATGCTCAGCGCAACGAGCGTGGCGAAACCCGCAGTCCGGCCAAATGCCCAATGATATGAATGCATTCCAAATACCCCCGCGCCATTGAAGCGTGCGCGGGTCCGGCATGCAAGCGTTCGGGCGGAGCGCTGCGGCAGCAAACCGCCGGGTGTGGCAAACCGGCCGTGCTTGCAGCGCAGCCGATCACGTGGCGCGACGCGCCGTCATGACGCGTGAAGTCGCCGGCCCACCGGCGCGCGACGTTCTGACCCGGTAGCTTCGTCGGCCTTGTCACTCCCGGCGAGGCATGTTCTACTGGAAGTATTCATTAGATCGTTTGCATCTACAGATTTGTCAGCGGAGTTGCGACATGGCTGCTCCCCTCATCAGGCTCCATTATGAACCGGCGATCGCCGCTGAAGCGGCCAAGCGGTTCAAGTCGCGCAACGAGCCGCGCCGCAAGCGCATGAGCGCCGCCAACAAGGGCGAATACACTAAGGTCGAATCCAAGGAGCGGCTGGTCAATCACGTCAACAGGCTGCTGAGCGAGCTGGCGAGTTCGACCGCCGCGCCGGATCCGGCGAGCGCGCAGGAGACGTTGCGGCGCGAGGCGCCGACGCTGAAGGGCCTGCCGTCGCCGGGCCAGGTCACGGCGAGTGACATCAACGATCGCTTTGTGGAGCGCGTGATCGGCAAGACGCGCGACTTCCTCGCGGTGCAGTTCTTCGATCGTGGCGCGCGGGCGAGCCGCGCGGTGTGCCGGATCGTCACGACGTTTCCGGAGGGCGAAGCCTTCGGCACCGGTTTCCTGGTCACACCGCGGCTGCTGATCACCAATCATCATGTGTTCACCGATGACGAGGTGACGCGGCGCAGCCGGGCCGAATTCAACTATCAGCTCGGGGGCGACGAGACGCTCGCGGTCGAGACCTTCGCGTTCGCGCCCGACGTCTTCTTCCTCAATGACGAAGGGCTCGATTTCGCGCTGGTCGCGGTGGCCCCGAGCTCGGCCAAGGGCACGCCGCTCGAGCATTTCGGCTTCTGTCCGCTGATCGGTGCCGAAGGCAAGATCATCACCGGCCAGCCGGTCAACATCGTGCAGCATCCGAGCGGCGGGTTGAAACAGGTGGTCGTGCGCGAGAACCAGCTGATCGACCTGCCGGAGAACGGCTCGGCGGTGGATCAATATGCGTATTACGAAGCCGACACCGAGCCGGGCTCGTCGGGCTCGCCGGTCTTCAACGATCAGTGGGAGGTCATCGCCCTGCATCATTCGGGCGTGCCCAAGACCAACCGCAGCGGTCAGGCGCTCGACGCCAGCAACAAGGTGGTGCCGTCCGACGGCGACCAGACCCGCGTCGAATGGATCGCCAATGAAGGCATCCGCACCTCGCGTCTGGTCAAGTTCATCGCCAATGCGGGCGTGGCGCGTGGCAAGGAGCTCAAGGACGAGTTCGTCAACATCAGCGCCGGGCAGGTTCGGCCCACTTCCAACCCGCGGGTGGAGGTCGTGTCCGTGACGCCCGAGCCACCGCCACCGCCGCTGCCGGCTCCTGCGCCACAGCCCGTGGCGGCGTCGCCGGCCGGCACGGTCTCGCTCACGGTGCCGCTGAACATCACGATCAGCCTTGGCACTGCGGTTGGCGCCGCCACCACCGCCGCGCCGGCGGGAGGACTCGCGGCGCCGGCCGGCTCGGATCTGCTGGAGCAGGCGCGGCCTGAGCCGTTCTCGACGCCGCGGTCAGGGTTCGATACGAAGTTCCTCGGCTTCGATGCGCCATTGCCCAAGCTCACGCCGCCCGCAGCTGCAGCGGTGGCGAAGCTCGCCAATGGCGGCATCGAGCTGACCTACTTCCACTACAGCGTCATCATGAATGCCCAGCGCAGGCTCGCCTTCGTCTCCGCGGTCAATCTCGACACAAAGGCGAAATTCCAGGTCAAGCGCGACGGCAAGGACAAATGGTACTATGACAGCCGCATCCCGCGCGAGGCGCAGGCGGGCCCCGAGCTCTACGCCGACAACCCGCTCGACTTCGGCCATTTGACGCGGCGCCAGGACGCGGCCTGGGGCGCCGACGAGGACGAAGCCAACGCCGCCAACAGCGACACCTTCCATCTGACCAACTGCTCGCCGCAGCATTCGGTGTTCAACCAGAGCAGCCTGGCCAGCCACAATGGCGTGCTGCTGTGGGGCAACCTCGAAATGTATGTGACGGCGCAGGCGAAGAAGGACACGCCGCGACTGTCGATCTTCAACGGCCCGGTGTTCCGCGCCACCGACCAGCTTTATCGCGGCATCCTACTGCCGCGCGAGTTCTGGAAGCTGATCGTGTTCACGCGCGCCGATGGCAGGCCCGGCGCGGTCGCCTTCGTGCTGAGCCAGGAGAGCCTGATCCGCAATCTTCCGGCCGAGGAATTCGTGGTCGGGCCCTACCGTCCGTTCCAGCTCCGTATCGCCGATCTCGCCGCGCGTACCCAGCTCGATTTCGGCAACATTCAGAGCTACGACCGCATGGGCGATGTCCGCCAGGAGAGCCTGATGGAGGGCGCGCACAGCCCGGTGGTGTCGATCGGCAGCTTTGCCGACGTGGTGATCTGAGCGGGCAGGGCGGTCGGCAATTCAGACCAAAGTAGGCATGGTTCGGCCCCGGTGCCGCCATGCCGATACATAGGTTGCGCGCCTGGAAGATGGTCGATATCAGACCTGTCAAGACCGCTTTGGGCGGCCCTTTTTAGAACCCCACGAGCTCGCCATGAACGCGCCCACCGCTTTCCCTGACCAGTCCAAGCCCGTCCCGCCCTACAAGCACACGCCGCTGTTTCCGTTGGGTCCGGATACGACGCCCTACAAGAAGATCACGAGCGAGGGCGTGCGGGTCGAAAAGGTGCTGGGCCGCGACATGCTGGTGGTGTCGCGCGACGCGCTGCGGATCTTGTCCGAGGCGGCCTTCGGCGAGATCAACCACTTCCTGCGTCCCGGTCATCTGAAGCAGCTGCGCAGCATCCTGGAGGATCCGGAGGCCAGCCCGAACGACAAGTTCGTCGCGCTCGACTTCCTGAAGAACGCCAACATCTCCGCCGGCGGCGTGCTGCCGATGTGCCAGGATACCGGTACCGCGATCATCATGGGCAAGAAGGGCTGCAACGTCATCACCGATGGTGACGACGAGGCGGCGTTGAGCGAAGGCGCCCGCGACGCCTATCTGCGCCGCAATCTGCGCTACTCGCAGGTCGCGCCGCTGTCGATGTATGAGGAGAAGAACACCGCCAACAACATGCCGGCGCAGACCGAGATCTACGCTGAGGGTGAGGACGCCTACAAATTCATGTTCATGGCCAAGGGCGGCGGCTCGGCCAATAAAAGCTTCCTGTTTCAGGCGACACCCTCGGTGCTCACCAAGGATCGCCTGCTGGCCTTTCTCAAGGAAAAGGTCCTGACGCTCGGCACGGCGGCGTGCCCGCCTTATCATTTGGCGATCGTGATCGGCGGCACTTCGGCCGAATTGTGCATGAAGACGGTGAAGCTGGCGTCTGCGCGCTATCTCGATGCGCTGCCGACCCAAGGCTCGGCCGATGGCAATGCGTTCCGCGACCTGGAGATGGAGCAGGAAATCCATAAGATGACGCAGAGCCTGGGCGTCGGGGCCCAGTTCGGCGGCAAGTATTTCTGCCACGACGTGCGCGTCATCCGCATGCCGCGCCATGGCGCGTCGCTGCCGATCGGCCTCGGCGTGTCTTGCTCGGCCGACCGCCAGGTGCTCGGCAAGATCACCAAGGACGGCGTCTATCTCGAGGAGCTCGAGCATCATCCGGCGCAATATCTGCCGGAGGTCGAGCAGGCGCTCGGCGGCGAGGTCGTCAAGATCGACTTGAACCAGCCGATGACGGACATCCTCGCCACGTTGTCGAAGAACCCGATCAAGACCCGGCTGTCGCTGACCGGCACCATGATCGTGGCGCGCGACGCCGCGCATGCCAAGCTGCGCGAGCGGCTCGATCGCGGCGAGCCGCTGCCGGACTACTTCAAGAACCATCCGGTCTACTACGCCGGTCCCGCCAAGACGCCGGACGGCTACGCCTCCGGCGCGTTCGGTCCGACCACCGCGGGCCGCATGGATTCCTTCGTCGATCAGTTCCAGGCCGCCGGTGGCTCGATGGTGATGGTTGCCAAGGGCAACCGCGCGCCGGCGGTGCGCGAGGCCTGCAAGAAGCACGGCGGCTTCTACCTCGGCTCGATCGGCGGCGCCGCGGCGAACCTCGCCGAGCACTGCATCAAGAAGGTCGAGGTGGTGGAATATCCCGAGCTCGGGATGGAAGCGATCTGGCGCATCGAGGTCGTGGATTTCCCCGCCTTCATCATCATCGATGACAAGGGCAACGACTTCTTCAAGGAGCTGAACCTGGGTTGAGGTTCTCCGAGACGGATGCGAGGACCGCATGGTCGAATGGTTCGATGACCTCACGATCGGGATGACGTTCAAGAGCGGCGAAGCGGTGGTGTCGCGCGAGGACATCAAGCGCTTTGCCGCCGAATTCGATCCGCAGCCGTTTCATATGGACGAGGAGGCGGCGGAGAAGACCATTCTCAAGGGGCTGGCCGCGTCCGGATGGCACACCGCGGCGATCGCGATGCGGCTCGCGGCGGAAGCCCGCCCATTTGGGCCGCATCCTCTGTTTGGTGCCGGGGTCGACGAGCTGCGCTGGCTGAAGCCGGTGCGGCCCGGCGATACGCTTCATCTCGAGGGCGAGGTGGTCGATCTCGTGCCCTCGCAAAGCAAGCCGCAGGGCGTCGCGCGCATCCGATGGACGGCCTATAATCAGCACGGCGAGGCCGTCGACACCTTCAATCCGATCGCGATCGTACCGCGGCGTCCGGCCTGACCGGCGCCCCGGCGGAGCGTTTGCTGCATCGAGACAGAATGTTTCTCGGGCTTGATGGTTTCCGCAACGGCTGGGTCGCTGTCCGGATCGACGGCGAGCGTCGGGCGATCGAATTCTGTCCTGACGTCGCGGGTGCATTGGCCGCGCCCTTCGTGCGCGCGGCCATCGATATTCCCATCGGCATGAGTGACGACGGCGCGCGCGCCTGCGACCTGCTCGCGCGCAACAGGCTCGCGCCGCATCGGTCCCGCGTCTTCACCGGGGCGCGGCGCTGGTTGTGGGAGGACTACACCGATCCTGATCAGGCCAATGCCGAGGCCTCGCGGCGCGGGCAGGCGCGCGCCTCGCGCCAGCTCTGGCATCTCGGCCGGAAGATCATGGAGGTCGACGCCTTCGTGCGTGGGCATCGCGAACTCGACATCCGCGAGGCGCATCCCGAACTGGTGTTCCTGCGCCTCTACGGCGCGCCGCTGCCGGCGAAGAAGACGGACGAGGGCGCCAGGCTGCGGCGCGACCTGTTGTTTGCGGATGGTTTCCACGACATCGACGAGTGGGTCAGCCGTGCCCGCATCGGCACCGGCGCCAAGGCGGACGACGTGCTCGACGCCTGTGCCGTGGCACTCGCCGCCCGCGACTGTGCCGGTTGCGTGCCGGAGGGGGATCCGACATGCGACGCGCATGGCCTGCCGATGCAGATCTGGTTTTGAGAGCCGCGCTGCTGCTGCCGCCGCAGGCCGGTTGCGTGCCCACCGTCTGTCGGCGGGGCTCGACCAATGGTGGCCACGGCGCGCGAGCGGCCGTCACGTGACCGCGACGGCGGGGCGCGCCTTGACCCACCCTGCAGAAGAGGGCTCAGCCTCGCGCGCCGGTGAACGGGAAGCTGCCCATGAAACCGATGCCCATCTCGCCGGAGATGGTGTCGCCGGCCACCTTGCCCTTGAAGTCGAGGGTCAGCGGCATCGGGCTGGTGATGGAGACCTTCCACGCGACGTCGTCGCCGTTCACGGTGCCATCGAAAATCTCGGCGGAATCGCCCTCTGCGGCCTGGGTGCCGGTCAGCGCCGTGCCGGAGCTCTTCAAGCTCAGGGTCGCGCTGCGCTCGCCCATCGGCGTGTTCAAGGTCAGATTCCAGTTGCCGTCCACTGCCATCGATCGTTCTCCTGGCGTTGCCATCCCGAGTCCCGAGGCCGCCATCGAGGGGGCGTTCGAGGGGACCTTGCGGCGCCCCTATAGCGCATCTTTGCGCGTAAGCCCAATACGACGATCGTGACGCCTCAGGCGCGGGCCGCGCGCAGGCGATTGGCCACCACAAAGCGGAAGGCGATGAACTGCAGCGCGAAGGCCGCGACCTTGGCGCCGCCGGCGATCACGGTGATGTAGATCACCCAGAGCTTGATGTCGCCGTGCATCGCCATGGCGACGGTGCCGAGGCCGAGCGCGAACATCAGCGCTGCCCAGGCATAGCCGGCGGCCGTGACATATTCCGGGATGGTCTCGGAAACGATCGGCGGCACGTAGCGCAGCATCCAGCCGCGCTTGAGCATGATCAGACCGATCGCGAAATGGCCGATCGCAGGCTTAGCGAACATGAAGCGTGGATCGTTGGTGAGCAGCGTGACGCCGCCGAGAACGATCACCAGGCCGACGCTGGCATAGGCCATGAAACTCAGGCTGACGCCCCGGACGCGGGCATAGACCACCTGGACCACAGCGACGGCGACCGCGGCGGCTGTCGCCAGCACGACGTCGTCGGTTGCGATGTACAGGATGAAGAACACCGCGGCAGACAGGAAGTCGGCCGTCAGCTTCGCAAACACGTCTTTCACGCACGTCCCCCTGGGGCAGAATCGTCAGGAACCTTGGCTGGACATTGCGGCAGCACTCTGCACCGCCATGTCCTTGGTCCTACGGTAATCAGGATACCAACGTGTGAAGTAAAGTGCACTGTTGCGAGCGGCAAAAGCAATGGCGAGGCCAGTCCAATAGGGCAGTCCGGGAACGTAGAGCGTCATCAGATTGCCGATCATCATCAGCAGGGCCGCCAGCGTCCAGGCGCCGGTGATCACGTAATTTGCGCGCATAAAACCGGGAATGGCGGCAATTTCCGGTGGGACCTTCTCCAGCGCATATTGCAGGGTGAATGGCACGCGCAGCAGCATCGACCCGAGCGACAGCGTGAAAATGCCGCAGTCGACCGCAAGACGCACCCCGGAGGCGCTCATGCTCGGGTCGATGAGATTGAGGTACGCCGCTACACCGGCGAACACGATCGCCGAGCCGAGGCCAAGGATCTTGACGGAACGCCCGTTGATCATGTCGAGCGCAACCACGGCTAGGCACAGCCCGGTAGCCACAGCCAGGCTGAGGGTCGCAGAGACCATCGTCAGCAACGCGGCGTAGACGCCGTAGGGCGCGAGAATGAGTAAAAGCGTCATTGACGGCTGCTCCCGAGCCAATCTTTACACCGACAAGATGAATAGAGGCGGCACGGCTTCCGGTCAAGCCAAATCTTGACAGTGTCAAAATATCGTGACGGCGCAGGTTAATGGTGGACAGTCAATGACTTGTCGTCAGGCGCCGACCCAATTGCCGTGAAAGCCGTCGGGGACGCGATGGCCGAGATGGACCAGCGCCACCGGTCCGCTGGCGATGTCGGTGGCGTTCAAGACCGCGAGGTCGGAGGTGTTGGTCGCAGCGCGCCACACCACCGTGAGCAGCCAGCCGTCACCTTCCGCCGCATCGGCGCGGCGCGGCACGAACACCGGCTCCGACAGGCTGTCGCCATCCGGCGGCAGGTAGGTCGCACGCCGCGTGCCCGCGGCGCCGTCGACCTGCGCAAGGCCGGAGAGGGCGCCGAACAGCGGGCCGTCCGGATTGGCGCAGGCGTACCAGCCGTGGCGGCTCGGAAGCCCGGCGCGGCGGTCGTCGATGCGGGGGAATTCGCCGGTGAGATCGTCGAGATAGGTCTGTGTGAAGCGTTCGCTGGTGCCGGCGAGGTCGAAGCTCCAGCGGCAGAGCCGCGCGCGCGACTTGGCCGGATCGGTCGGCCGGCCGTCGGGGTGCGGAAACAGCGGCGGCTCGTCGAACTGCATCACGTCGGCAATGATGTGGTGGCCGTCCTCCCAGGCGTTCATGACATGAAAGACGTAGCAAGCCTCGCCGCGATACCAGACGATGTCCTTGACGTCGCCGCGGCGCTTCATGACGCCGACATAGGCGCCCTTGTCGGGCTCCCAGGCATAAGGCGGGCTGCCGGACATTGCGCGCTCCAGGCTGCCGGTGAGCGGCAGGATCGGAAACAGCACATGATCAGCGGTGACAACGAAATCATGCACCATACTGGCATAGGGGGCCTCGAAGCGATTGAGGCGCGTCAGCCGGCCGGAGGCATCGACGGTGCCGTAGGACAATGCGGGCGTCAGCGGACCGGCGGCGTTGTAGCCGAAGAACAGCAGTTCGCCGCTGACCGGATCGGTCTTCGGATGCGCGGTGAAGGCGCCGCGCAGACGGCCGCCAAAATCGTGATAGCCTGATGTTGCCAAGGTGCCCGGTTCGATCTCGGTCGGCAGATGCGCCTCCTCCAGTGCAAGCAGGCGGCCGGCATGGGCGATGATGTTGGTGTTGGCGACGCCGCCATCCGTGACGTCGGGCGGCGCGTCCGGGAGTTTGCGGCCGAAGCCCCCGAACAGCGCGCGTCCCGCGCGGCGTTCGGCCTCGAATTTCGGTGTCCGGACCCAACGGTTGCGATAGGAGGCGCGGCCGTTTTCGAGATGGAACGCGTGCAGCATGCCGTCACCGACGAACCAATGTGCGCCCGACGACGGAAATTGCGGGTTCGGACCGTTGCGATACAGCGTGCCGTTGAGCTCGCGCGGCAGCTCGCCGCTGACCTCAAGGAACGGCGCATCACATTCGAACGGGATTGGCGCGAGGTTGCTGCGTTCCGTCCAGGGCGTGGCAGTTGTCTGCGTCAGGGCAGTCATGGCCGTTTCCTTGAGTTCATCTTTACAATGTAAAGATACGCTTAGCGAGACTCGCTGAGCTGGTCAAGTTCAATCTTTACGATGTCAAAATCGCGGGTATAAGGAGTCCATGACGATCAAACCGGAACAGGGGCGGACGCGCACACGACGCCCGGCAGCATCAACGGCACGCGGTAGGGCGCGCCGCGGGGCCGGCACCGCCGGCGATGCGGTCGCACCCTATCATCACGGCGCGCTGCGCGATGCGCTGCTCGAAGCGGCCGAGCGCGTGCTGGAGCGTGACGGTCTGGCGGGGCTCACATTGCGGGCCGTGGCGCGGGAGGCCGGCGTGTCGCACGCGGCGCCGACGCATCATTTCAAGGATCTCACCGGTCTGGTGAGTGAGCTCGCCGCGATCGGCTTTACGCGCTTCAATGCCGCAATGAAGGCGGCGGGCGAGGGGCCGGGCACACCGGTCGAGCGCGCGATGGCGCGGGCGCATGCCTATGTCACCTATGCGCAGGCCAATCCCGGCATGTATGGATTGATGTTCCGCACCGAGCGGCTCGACTATTCGCGACCCTCGCTGCATGAGGCGGCCGAGGCGTCCTTCGCCGGTCTGGCTGGTTCGGTGGCCGCACGCAGCGGAGACCAGGTCGGCAATGAGGAGCTGACGATCGATCAGGCCGCGGCGATCGCCCGCGCCTGGTCGTTGGTACACGGCTACACGATGCTGCTGCTCGACGGCCGTCTCGCCGACATCCTGCGCCGTTCACCGCCGGGCACCAATGCCGAATCGCTGCTGGAGGCGATGCTGCGCGCCACGGTGCCGAAGCTGCCGCCGGGCGCGTAGTTCGACGCAGCGGAAACCGGGCGGCGGATTGCGCGTTGGTGGGATATCGCACGAACACCGCGCGCTCCCTGGATAGAGGCCAATCCGCGCAAGCGCGCCCGCAAGGCTTCGACGCACCTTACCCCCGCTGAAAAGGCGATGGCCTCTGTCCGCGCTAGGGCAGCGCCAGGTCGATAGCGTGGCCGCGCGTGCCGACGATCCTCACTTTGCCCTTGCCGCAGATGAAGCTCCGGGCGGTCTCATCGGCGGCCTGCCGCGCCAGTTCATTGGCGTTCGTGTTGGCGGTCGCATCGACATAGGCAACGTGGCACACCGGCCCTGGCGGCAGCCGCGTTACCACCAGCATCGGCTTGTCCTTCGGCCCGCTCTTGCCCTGGTCGTTATTGTCGGCGATCTGCCAGCGCTGGATGATCGCGAACGGCCTGCCGTCGGCCACGCGCCATTCGACGGTGTTGCCGGCGGAATTGAACGGACCGAACCAGGTTTCGGCTGCGGGCTCCCTCGCGGCGGCGCGCGCACTACGTCCCACCGAGACCGTCTGGCGAAGATCGCCCTCGTTGACGAGCAGGATCAGCCCGTTCTTGCCGGGGCAGGTCTGCGTCGAACTGTCACCGTCCTGCTTGCCGCTGATGGTACGGCAATCCTTGGCGGCGGCCGAACTGTAGATGCTTCCGATCGTCTCGGCTGTGGCCTGGCTGCCCCACGCACCGGTGAGCATGAGCGCTGTGCCGATCAAGGCCAGGACCTGTGACGCGGAGATGGCGCTCAGTCGTTGGGCAGGAGACATCAGGAACTCGCCGTTAGGCCTGCGCAAGCTGGGGAAGGATCGGCGCGACGGCTTGAAACACCTGACAGCACCATGAATTTGTCCTAGAACGACCGCCTTGTACCATCCACTTATCAGCTCTCGGTCATGCCTGCCATCCCGCCGACCAAACCCTATCGCATCGGCCGCTCCAAGACGGGGCTCGGCCTGTTCGCCACCAAGCCGATCAAGAAGGGCACCAAGATCATCCGCTATTTCGGTCCGCTGCTGGATTCGAAGAAGGCGGAGGAGGACGCGATCGAGAACAAATATCTGTTCGAGCTCGACAAGCGCTGGACTATCGACGGATCGATTCGCGAGAACGTCGCGCGCTATATCAATCATTCCTGCAAGCCGAACGCCGAATCCGACGTCAAGCCGCGCAAGAAGAAGATCTTCATCCGCGCCATCAAGGACATCGAGCCGGGCGACGAGATCAACTACGATTACGGCACCGACTATTTCAAAGCCTATCTGAAGCCGATCGGCTGCAAATGCGAGGCCTGCGAGAAGAAGCGGGCAAAGAAGAAGGCCGAGGCGCGGGCCGATCGCGCTCTTCAAAAAGCGAAGGACGAGCGCAAGGCCAAGAAGAAGGCCGAGAAGCTCACCGAGGACACGGCGAAGGACAAGGTCAAGCAGCGGGCCAAAGCTAAGGCCAAGGCCGGAGACGATGCCAAGGCGCGCGGCAAGGCCAAGAGCCGGCGGCCGGTGCCGACCGTCGGTAAGCGCGTAAAGACCAAGTCCACCGTCAAGACGCTGACCAGCCGCGCCAAGGCGGCCTGAGCCGGTCAGCCTGCGATCGGGGCCTCGTCACGCGGGCTACTGAAAGCCAGCGTCGTCCAGGTGATGCCTGCAGCGCGGTTCTCGGCGCCGCGCGACGCGCCGTCATGGTTGAACACGAGGCTCATCCCGAGTTTCCGCGCAGGCTCGATGATCGCCTCGGCATCGATATCGAACATGCGGCGCCCCGGAGGCACCGGCCCGTGCCGCAAGGTCATGATCAGCAGGCCGCCGGGAGCGATCCGCGCCGCGAGGTTGGGAAGCGCTTGTCGCCGCTGCGCGTCGTCGAGATGCATCAAGACGGCGGTCAACATCACGACATCAAACCGCTCACCGCGAGCCGCTAGACCTGCAAGGTCTGGAAGGCTGTCGTCGATCCAGGTGATGGCAGGCGAAGCATGCAGCTCAATTGCGCGGATGCGCAGCTCACGAGTCGGCTCGACGGCAACCACCTGATGTCCCAGTCCTGCAAACCAGGCGGCGTCACGCCCCGTGCCCGCGCCGATGTCGAGCACGCGCGCAGGAGTCTTCGGAAGCAGATGACGCACGGCCGCATGGACCTGCTCCGCGGGTATGCTTTCATAACGGATCAGGAGAGTGTCGGCCTCGGCGGCGTAACCTTCCGTTCCGCTCACATGCGGCTGCATCGCTGCGCTCCCCCTTACGTTTTCGATCCTGCAGGAGACAGTTTCGCCGCCCATGTGGAGCCGTCAACCGGGTAGGAACGCCGGCCATCCGATCGCCATGGCCGGCGCCCGTCTGCGTTTGCCTCACGCCGTGACCGGACCCGCACTGCGGCGCAAGCCCATATACTGCAACTCGGTGAACACGCCGGTGCCCACCGCCTGGGCTGCGACGAAGATCTCGCCGAGCACGTTCGGGGCCAAGAGGCCCGAGAACAGGAGGCCGATGCTGCCGACCGTCCACGCCGCGTTGCCGGCGATGACGAGCAGCACCAGCGGCCTGGGCGCCATTGCGCGCGAAGCGAGCCAGCCGACGAGGATCGTGTAGGCGATCAGGAACAGGCCGGTCTCCCGCAGCAGCGCGTCAGGCAATTGCATGAGCGTCGCGAGGGGATCAGCGTCGAGCGTGAGGGCAAGGCCCGCAACGCCGCTGAAGATGGCATCGGCGAGCAAGGCGCGGCGGAGCAGGGGGGACGAGGTGATCATGTCTTATCTCCTTCGGTTGGGGGAACGGCATGGTTCAACGGAACCAGGCGAGGAGCTGACGGCGCAGGCGCCTCGGGCATAGCGAGCGGGCCGCCCGCGTCTCGATGGCGTGGACCTGTGCGAAGACGAGGCTGCCCGTGGCGTGCAGCAGCGGCTCCGGCATGTTCAGCGAACGTGCCAGCAGAAACGTCGCGAGGCCCGCCAGCCAGCTGCTGTGTGCCGTGAATGGAGTGCTCTCGGGATCTTGCTGCCTGCTCATGGTCTGCTCCTGTGAGCATGACGATGATCGGTCGCGGGAGGCTTTTCGATTACCTCGCACGTCATGGTGGCGCTGACGTCTGCGTGATAGATCTCCGCTCATGATGAACCAGCTCGCTTCGGCGCGCGCCGACCGCGCCAAACCCGTTCATGTCGGCGAGCACCTGCGGCAATGGCGGCAGCGGCGGCATCTCAGCCAGCTCGATCTCGCGCTCGATGCGGAAATTTCAGCCCGGCATCTGAGCTTCGTGGAGACCGGCCGGGCGGCGCCGTCGCGCGACATGGTCCTCAAACTGGCGGAGCGGTTGGACGTGCCCCTGCGTGAGCGCAATGTGTTGCTGGTCGCGGCGGGCTATGCGCCCGCCTTTCAGCAGCGCCCGCTGCACGATCCGGCGCTGAAGCCGGCGCGCGAGGCGATGAACCTGGTGCTGACGGCGCACGAGCCCAATCCCGCGCTCGCGGTCGATCGGCATTGGAACCTGGTCGCGGCGAACCGCATGATCCCGCCGCTCCTCGCCGGCATCCCAGAGCACCTGCTGGCGGCGCCGCTCAACGTGCTGCGGGTGGCGCTTCATCCGTAGGGCCTGGCGGCGCGGACGGTGAACCTGGCCGAGTGGAGCGGACATCTGCTGGAGCGGCTGCACCGGCAATGCGAAGCCACGGCCGATGCCGATCTGCTGACGCTCTATCAGGAACTGCGATCCTATCCGTTCCCGGCGCGATCCGGGCCGCTCGCGGCCGACAGCATCGCGATCCCGCTGCGGCTCAGGGTCGGCAATGATGTGCTGAGCTTCTTCTCGACGACCATGGTGTTCGGCACGCCCGTGGACATCACCCTGTCGGAGCTGGCCCTGGAAACCTTCTTCCCGGCCGATGATCTCACGGCGGGCAAGCTCAAGGAGATGGTTACCTTGCTGTGACCCGGCTTGTGCTGGCGGGGCACGGGTTTATCTTGGGCGAAGGCAAGCCAAACCCGGAGCGACGCGCATGAGCCCCTTGAAGCCGCTGACCATCGATGTCGTGTCCGACGTCGTCTGTCCCTGGTGCTACATCGGCAAGCGGCGGATCGAAGAGGCGCTGAAGCTGGTGCCGGACGTGCCGGTCGAGGTGAACTTCCGCCCGTTCTTCCTCAATCCCTGGGTCCCGCGCGAGGGCATCAGCCGCGAGCAGTATCTGACGACCAAGTTCGGCTCGGTCGAGGCCTACAAGGGGATCGCCGGCCGGGTGGTCGCGGCCGCCGCGCAGGAAGGGCTGAGCTATCATCCCGATCTCGTCGCCCGTCAGCCCAACACGATCGATTGTCATCGCCTGATCCGCTGGGCCGGCGACATCGGCAAGGCGCCTGAGATGAAGCAGCGGCTGATGGAATTGTATTTCCGCGACGGCGGCGATCTCACCGATGTGAACGTCCTGGTGCAGGCCGCGGCGGATTGCGGGCTGGATGCCGACGTCGTCCGCAAGATGCTTGCCACCGACCAGGACGTGGAGCTGGTCTCGGCGCAGGCCCAGGAAGCTGCAGAGAAAGGTATCTCGGGCGTGCCGACCTATGTGTTCGCGCAGAAATACGCGGTTTCCGGCGCACAGGATCCGCAGATGCTCGCACGGGCGATTCGCCAGGTGTCCGCCGAGGTCAACGCTGCGGCTGCGGAGTAGCGGCCCGGTTCTTTCGGCTGCCGCGCAGCGCATGCACAGCGCGGCGTGCAGCGGCCAGGCCGTCGCGGCGAAGCACCAGCGCCGCATGGATGATCTCGGCCACGGGATCGCGCCTGTAGAGCGGAATCAGCACGTCGCCGATGGCCAGGCGTCCGCGCCAGATCGGATTGATCATCGGATGGTCGGGACCGGCGGTGGAATCGGCAGAGCTGATAGCCGGGTCACTGCAGAGGTGCCGTGTCAGATCGAGCGTCAGCTGCACGCCTGGGGAATATCTCGCGAAATGCTCGTCGACGCCGAGCTTGAAGAAGAAGGCGCGCTGCGCGTGGCGCAGCACGATGCCGGCGGCCACCGTCGTGTCCCCGGCCACGAGGCTGATGATCTCGCAATCGCCGTCCTGAGCCAATGCTGATGCCGCGCGCCGGATGAAGGCCGCGTCGCCATCGTGCTGAACAAGCGCCGTGCCACGGCGTCCCTTCCAGCCGCTCGCCTCCAGCCTCAGAAACGTCTCGAGCGCAGGAGCAACCTCGCCAGCCGACCGCGCGACCTCGAACCGCACGGGACCGTGCTCGGCCAGTCGATGCCGCTGGCGGCGCAGCTCCTTCAGCTTCTTGGGGCCGAGAGCGTCCTGGAGCACCTTCTCGCCATCGCTGGTCGCATCCAGGCACGCCCGCTCATAGGATTGCAGGATGCGCGGCGACAGGCCGTCACGACGAAGAACCGTCGTGAACGCCTGCATCACGGGCCCCGCGATCGACATGTCACGGAGCAGGATCGCGCGTGCGCCAATGCGTCGTGCCTCGTCGAGCAGTCGGGCAGCGGCCGGTTCCGCATGCTCGCGATCGAGCACCGGCGTGCACAATGTGCCGTAGGGATGGCCGCTGGCGAGGGCGGGCAGGGGCAGCTTGCAGGCATTCCATAGCGAGGTGACCGGCATAAGACCGGCGAGAGAAGAAGGCTGAGCCTCGTCGGGGGCGCAGAGCGCCGAGGTGCCGGTGCGGCCGCGGGCAGAGGCGTTGACCGCGAGCTCCCAACCGGGAAGATAGTAGCCGTTGGGCTCCAGGGCGCGCGCGGCCAGATCCCGCCAAGCCTGCGGCGCTACGCCGTCGAGCGGAAGCGGCCGCGCGATTCGCGCGCGCCGTTCGCGATCCATGCGACGGTCCTCCGCTGCCGAAGGCGCATGGGCAATCGTACGATCGATGATCTCGGTCACGTCCCGCTGGTCCCCTCGCTGCACGCACATCGCGCAGCTCGGTCGAATGGTAATTGCGAAGCTGCCAAGATAGGCCTTGCCGATCAGCTCGAATTTGCGCGGCCGACTTCACCGTGCATTCACCACGCAGCGCAGCCGCGATCAGCGGATCAGCGCCACGTCGCGGAACGCGCCGATCAGCGGCTTCTCGAGCTTGCCTTCCATGCTCTGCAGGATCTCATAGGCCTTCTCGCGGGCCATGACCGGCTTGTAGCTGCGATATTCGATCAGCGCCGAGAAGATGTCGGAGATGGTGAGAATGCGGGTGAGGTCCGGGATGTTGTCGGCCATCAGCCCATCGGGATAGCCGCTGCCATCGAGAAACTCGTGGTGGTGACGGACCGCATCGAGCACCTCCGTCGTGATTGCCGGGGTGCCTTTCAGGGCGTCATAACCTGCCGCCGGATGAGTCTCGACCAGCGCGCGTTCCTTGGTATCGAGGCGGCCCGGCTTGTCGAGAATCGCCAGCGGGATCTTCGCCTTGCCGATGTCGTGAAACATCGCGGCCATGTAGAGCCGCTCCAGATCCGTACTATGAACGCCAAGGCTCAGGCCAAAATCGACGGTAATGCCGGTGACCAGCAGACAATGCTGATAGGTGCCTTCATGATGTCGGCGCACCGTCGCAAGCCAGTCCGACAAGCCGTTCTCGGCGATGCAGTCGGCGATCCGCTTGCCTGCACGTCGGGTCTCGTCGACGTCGATCGCGGCGCCGCCGAGCACCGCCGCGAACATCGAGGCGATGCATGAGGCGCCTGCAAAGGCGGCCTGGCGATCGTCGGCCGCAACGCTTTTCGCATTGGATTGCGGGCGGGCATCGAGCAGTTTTCCGAGCAGCTGATTGCGGGTCGGCGTACTCGACAAGACGCTCGTGGCACCGAGCGCATAGGCCTGCACGGTCGACAGGCGTGATTTGTGGTTGGTCAGGAAGATGCGGCGCGGAATGCGCGCCAGCCGGTCGGAAATTTCTTTCAACGCCGTGATGTTGTCGACATCGCGCAAATCTGCGGATACGACGATCGCGTCGATGTCGCCGCCGCGTATATCGGCGTCACCAATCAATTCAGATGTGAGCGAGCAGCGTTCGGCCAGCATGCCGCGAAGCAATGCGAGCTTGGCTGTATCGTCGCCAACGAGGTGAACGTTCATGTAGAACAGGTCCAGTGATCGTTCTGCACTTTAATGGGACCTGATGTTCCGCGAGAATCGTTAAATTTGAGCCATTCGTTCGGTCTCCGGCTACGGGTTTACGTTAGCTAAGAACTAACACTATTCTCTTTGAGCGGTAGCTGGTTCCGCCGTGCCGCTGCTGCTGATCAGTTCAGGTGAGCGTCTTTGGCGCATTTCGTCTGTAAGTTGTATTATTTGCTCGCGAGGACGGCGTTGTATTTTTGCGACATGCAGTCGTCGCCGGAGCCAGCGCGTCGGCGGTCGATGATCTCGTTCTGCTTGATCGTGAGCCGATACGTCTGGCGGCGGAGGGGAGCTCCGCTCGCGGAGATGATCTGGGCGCGCACACAGGCCGTCCATGCGTCACTCTCGTCGGCCCGCCGGGCTATGGAAGCTTCCAGGTCGCGGGGCTGCGTTGTCGCGACGAAAATCATGTCGAGGTTCTTGCGGACCAGGAGCGGAACGTCGGGGGGACTCTCGGGCGGCGACGGGGCGGCCTCCTTGGCGCGCATGAACGCCGGAAGACTGGAATGGCTGTCCGCGGCGCAGCCTGCGAGCAGCAGGGCAGCCAGAAGCGCCAATCGCGATGTGATCCGCCTCACTTTCAACCCGCCCCGCATCACCGGGGCGATCTAATCGGCGATCACGGCAAGGATGGGGGGATCTCGTGTCTGAACACGTCTGAACCATTGCGCTTTGCGTCTAATGTCGCGGCGGCGAAGCGGCGGAGTTGCTCGCCGCAATGAACCGGGCCGCAAGCGACGTCGACCAACGGACATATCGTGCCCAGATTGGAGATCGCCATGTTCCGCCACGCTCTCGCGGCCGCCTTGCTTGCGGGCAGTCTGCTTGCCGGGCTGACGCCGGCTTTGGCCGAAAGCAGCCGGCTCGCGCTGGTGATCGGACAGTCGGCGTATCGGTCCGTGATGCCATTGCCGAACCCGGCGAATGACGCCAATGCCATGGCCAAGATGCTGGGAGAGGCCGGTTTCGATGTGACGATCGTCGTCGATCTCTCGCAGAAGGATCTCAACCGCGAGGTCGGTGATTTCGCGGCCAAGATCGCGACCAAGGGGCCCGAGACGGTGGCGCTGGTCTTCTATGCCGGCCATGGGCTGCAGATCGATGGCGAGAACTACTTGGTTCCCGTCGACGTCGATCCGCGGCGCGAAGCCGACATTCCTTTGCAGGCCGTGCGTCTCAACGATGTTCTCAACACGCTCAATTCAGTGCCGAGCCGGATGCGCATCCTGCTGCTCGATGCCTGCCGCAACAATCCGTTCCCGTCGATCAGCCAGAGCGCCGGCCGCGGTCTCGCGTTGCTCGACACGAAGAGCGGAGCACCCGGCACGTTTCTGTCCTATTCGACATCACCGGGCGCAGAGGCCGAGGACGGCAATGGCGCCAACAGCCCTTACACCACGGCCGTGCTCCAGGCCGCGCGCGAACCGGGCTTGCCGATCGAGGAGGCCTTCAAGCGGGTGCGCGTCGCCGTCAACAAGGCGACCGAAGGCCGGCAGACGCCGTGGGATTCCTCGTCGCTGACCGAGGATTTTCGTTTTGTCGGTGCAACCGACGCCAGCGCGGCCAATGCCGGGCCGCGGCCGGTGGTCGCCAAGCGCAGCGTCGACGAATGGAAGCGCAACCTGCAGGGCAAGCCGATCGAGGCCGCGAACGAGATGATCGTCGGCGACGGCAGCGTCGAGGCTTACGAAGCCTTCGTCACGCTCTACACCGCGCCGCCTTTTGGCCCGCAGGCACGGCAATGGCTGGACCTTCACAACCGGATGGCGGCCTGGAACGAGGCGGTGCTGATCAATACGGTTGCGTCATATCAGACGTTTCTCGACCGTTATCCCGACAGCGACCTGACGCCGACCGCACGCAAGCTGATTGAACGGCTGCGCAACCGTCCGGTGGTGACGCCGGTCGCCGCCGCGGCCAATGCGGCCATCCCCGTGAGCCCGCCGGTCGTGCCGACCAATGCCGCCCTCGGGCCGACCTGTCCCTGCTCTCCGTCACCACGCAAATTGGATACGCCCAAGCGGGCGGAGGAGAGGCCGGCGAAGAAGCGTGTCGAGGATCCGTCCAACAAGCGCGCCGGCCGCGCCCCGCGCTACCGCGATCCCGGCGATGATGTCGTGGTCTACGCGCCGCCGCCGCGGGACTATTATCCACCTCCGGTGCGGGTGGTGCCGCCCGCCGGCATCAGCATTGGCATCGGAATCGGTGGGGGCTATGGCGGCGGTGGCTACGGGCGGGGTCCCGTGACCTCCCCGACTCAGCGCGGCTACGGATATTGATGCCAGCTGACATCTGTGCCGTCGCGGTGGCCGTCCGAAGGGCCGGCCATTTTCGCGCGGCTCAACAGACGCCTCGTCCAGCGATCCCGGTGGATCTGCCAGCCATCCCGCAATGATTCCGCTCGTCCCGCAGGCTCCGCCACCCGTCCCATTGGCGTGGACGCCCGGCTTGCCGCCAGCATCATCGTGCTGCGCGCCGCTCGAGGCGTTGTTCTCGACAAGGGAAAAGACGCGACAAGGGAAAAGACATGGCGTTACGTCGGGATGCGATCACAATTGTTGTCATCGTGGCGCAGGGCCTTTTGGCGCAGGCGGCGGTTGCCTCCACGGGTGCGTGGCCGCAATGGGGCGGCGATGCTGGCGGCACGCGGTTCTCGCCGCTGGCGCAGATCACGCCGGCCAATGTCGACAATCTGGTGCGGGCCTGGGACTACCACACCGGCGACAGCACGGTCCGGCCGCCTGCAGCGGCCCTGCGCACCAAATTCGAGGCGACGCCGCTGCTGATTGACGACAGCCTGGTGTTCTGCTCGCCGTTCAACGAGGTGATCGCGCTCGATCCTGGCACGGGCGTGGAGAAATGGCGCTTCGATCCGAAGCTCGCGAATGATCTCAGGCCGGCCAATCGATATGCCTGCCGAGGCGTCGCTCACTGGGTCGATGCGCAGGCGCCGGCTGACGCGGTCTGCCGCAGCAGGCTGTTCATGGGCACGGTCGACGCGCGGCTGATTGCGCTGGACGCCCGGACGGGGCGGCCCTGCGCGGGCTTCGGCGTCGGCGGAGAGGTGCGCATCGACCTTGGGACGGACCTGCTCTGGCCGGGCGAGCATCAGATCACCTCGGCGCCGGTGGTCGGCCGCAATATGGTCGTGGTCGGCTCGTCGATCGCCGACAATCAGCGGGTCGCGGCGCCCGCGGGCACGGTGCGTGGCTTCGATGCGCGCACCGGCGCGTTGCGATGGAGCTTCGATCCGTTGATCCATGACGGCATCGCGGCCGGGCACGCCAATGTGTGGGCGCCGATGTCGGTCGATGACGAACGGGGCCTCGTGTTCCTGCCGACGTCCTCGCCAAGCCCGGATTTCTTCGGTGGTGCGCGTCCCGGCGACAATCACCACTCCGACTCCGTCGTCGCGCTGCGGATCGACACCGGCGCGCTCGTCTGGTCCTTTCAGACCACGCATCACGACGTCTGGGACTACGATTTGCCGGCGCAACCGACGCTGGCGAGACTCGAGACCGGGCAGGGCGCGCGCGACGTCGTGATGCAGCCCACCAAGCAGGGTTTTGTGTTCGTGCTCGATCGCGACACGGGGGCACCGATCTGGCCGGTGGAAGAGCGTGCGGTGCCGCAGGTCGCTGTCGATGGCGAACGGCTGTCGCCGACGCAGCCATTCCCGACCCATCTGCCGCCGCTCCTCGAGCAGCGTTTCACATCGGAGGACATCTTCCGGGTAGTGCCGCGCTTCGTCGATTCCTCCTGCGAGGATCAGCTCGCGCCGTTACGGAATGATGGCCTCTACACGCCGCCAACCACGCAAGGCACGTTGATCTATCCGATGACCGGCGGCGGCGTGAATTGGGGTGGCGCGGCGTTCGATCCCGTCCGCCAGATCCTTTACGCCAATGTCAGTCGGGCCATTCACATCGTCAGGCTGATCCCGCGTGACCAGGCCGACCGCATGCGATCACAGCCGGGGATCGAACTGGGTCTGCAGCGCGGCGCGCCATTCGCAGTGACGCGGGCGATCGCGATGTCCAAGCTCGGCGTGTTGTGCAACCGGCCGCCCTGGGGGGAGATGGTCGCGCTCGACCTCAGGGCGGGCAAGGTGCTTTGGCGATCGACGGTCGGCACCACGGAAGACCGCGCGCCACTCGGGCTGGCCTTCAGGTGGGGCACGCCGCTGGTGAACGGCCTCGTCGTCACCGCCGGGGGGCTCGTCTTCACGGGCGCTATGGATGCGTATCTGCGCGCCTTCGACGCGGGCTCGGGCGAGGAGCTGTGGCAGGGGCGGCTGCCGGCCCCTGGGGTCGCCAATCCAATGACCTACCAGTGGAACGGAGAACAATATGTGGTGATTGCTGCCGGCGGCCATTCCGAGGCGGGCACGACGCTCGGCGACGGCGTCGTGGCGTTTCGGCTGGCGCGGGCCGGCGAGTCGCCCTCATTATGGTCTCGCACCATCGACAGGCCGGGCGGGAGGCTGATCGGCAGCGCGATGATGGCGGGCTTCGTCCTGGCTGCGCTGCTGCCGGCATGGTGGCATTGGCATGGACGTCGCCGGCGCACCTAGCTCGAGCATGATCCGGAAAGATGGAAACCGGTTCTCCGAACACATCATGATCGAAGTCCAGCTTCGCCGCGCGCGATCAGTCGAATGCGACGCCGATCCGCTTGTCGTGGCTCCACACCGCGTGGCAGCGCCGCGTGAACTTATCGACTGGGATCACCAGGGTGAACGCTCCTGGCAGGCCGACCGGATTGACGACCTCGACGCGTGCGCCTGTATCCGACATGTTGCGGACCATGCAATCGACGGCGCCGCCGCCGTCGAATGCCAGCCTGCCTTGTTTCAGCACCCGATGCCGGGGTGCGATCCGTTTCTCGTCTGTGTCGCTCATGGCCGTAACCCGATGCCGCTTGGCGCCGCCTTTCGCTTCAAATGCGCGTAAAATAAACCAGGGCCGGGTTTCATCGAGATAAATGCGGGTTGCGAAGACCGGGGTGCCGTCTTCATCTTTCGTTAACGCCCGTAGCTTCCCGGATCAGAGCATCGCGAATGCGCTCGACACCATCGCGACAGGTTTGCCGTCAGTGGCGCTCGTCAGCGTGACACGGCCGAAGCTCATGGTGCGGCCGAGCCGGACAACGCGTGCATCGGCGAGCACATCGGAGGAGGCGACTGCGCGCATGAAATGCGTTGTCTGGTCGACCGTGGTCATCGGCCGGTAGCCGCTATTCGCCGTGACCATTGCGATCACCATCGCAGTGTCGGCGAAGGCCATCAGCGCCTGTCCGCAGACGACGCCATTGTCCCGGCACAGACGTGACGAGAACGGCATGCGCAGAATGGCGCCGGGCTCGCCCTGCGGCGTCGGCGCAATGTCCTCCACGGTCAAGGCAAGATCCTTGATCCAGGGCGCGAACACGTCGCCCAGGATTTGGCGCGCCTCATCGAGGGTGAAGTTCAGGGCGTCAGTCGGCACGTACGGAGCCTCCCATGTCGTGTCATTTCGCCAGCCTTGATCGGGCGGGCGGCCGACCGATTGCCGCAGGCTGGCGGCTTGAAAAGGCCGGAGTTCGAATCCTATGATGGATGGCGGGCCGATGACAGCCGGCAGTGGATGCCCGGCGGCGGCGTGGCGGCGTGGCAATTGATGAGCGAGCCAATGTCGTGATGCATGGAGTTGGCCCTTGGACTTGGTCCTTGGACTCGGCCCTTGGACTTGGCGCAGGGCGAAAGACTTGGCGCATGGCGAAGCGATGGTATAAGGCCCGCCACTATCGGGAGTAACCAATGAAGAAGCTGATCGTGACGATGGCGCTCGCCGTGGCTGCTGGCTGGGCTGTCCCGGCCATGGCGCAGATGCCGAACATCAATCTTCTCGCTGACGGTCCCTCCAAGACCCCTGAGGAGAAGGAAGCTGAGGCGGCGCGCGAGAAGGCCTACAAGGACACGATGCGCAAGATCCCCGACGCCAAGACCTCCGCTGACCCATGGGGCAATGTTCGCGCCGTGGAACAGCCGAAAGCGGCGCCGGCCGTGAAGACCACGGCTGCCAAGAAGCCCAAGGCGAACCCCACGACCAACTGAGCGCTGCCGGCACCCGGCCGCCCGTGCCGTCCAGGCAAGATCGGCGATAGGCTCGGGTGGCAGCATGCTGGACTCGGATTCCGCGCGGCCTCGTCTATATTGACGGGGGGCAACGCGCTGGAGTTCGTCGATGGGATTGCGTCCGCGTGACATTGCCAGCCGGATGGCGGCCCGGCGCCGTAAGGGCGACGGCTATGTCCGTGACACGTTCAAGTTGCCGCGCGAGGAAGCACGCGCCAAGGCTCGCGACTATCTCACCCGATATCCGAAGGCGGGCTATATGAGCGCCGTCGAAAGCTGGCGCGAGCTGCCCGACGGGGCCATCGAGTTTACGATGCGGCGCCTGCCGAGCGCGGACTGAGCCGCTGGAGGCGATCATTCCTTTTCGCCCAGCAGTTTGCGCGTGTCGCGATTGATGAAGTGAAGCCGGGTACAGGCCTTGCAGACCACCGTTTCATACGCGCAGGCCGGGTCGCCCGGCTTCGGCTCTTCCAGCCAATGCTGCACGTTCATCCCGGTTCGCGGACATTTGAAGATCAGATTACCCATACAAATTTAAATGTCTGCCAGGACGGGAACAGACATTTTGATCTGAATCAAAGTCTCACGAAGAAATGGCCGGTCGTCGTACGTTCACGGCAGGCAATGATTGAATCTATATTGCTGTTTCTACCTTTGAGATGTGAATGACCGCCGTCACGCCTGATCGAGGGATTCCGCGACGATCCTGATCCGGAACACGGGCTGCCTCGCTTCGTCGAGCAGCTCCATCTGCCATTCGGAGTTTTCGGCAAGTTTTCGCGAGATGCTGCTCGCCATGTCGGCGCAGACAGTGGTCATCTCTTTCCAGGCTGCATTACGATCGGCACATTCGGTGCCATACTCGGACGCGCCTGTAGCGCGACGATCAGGATGAGAACTGGGCGTCAATCTGGATGAGAAGATTGGGGCCGGGATCCTGGGATCATTGTCGCGGACGTCCGGCTTGGCAAGTGCTGATTGACGCTGGGCGACAATCAGCGGTGCGGCAGCGTCAATCAGCGGAGCTTTGAACCTCCTTCGGCGTAGCATGGACTGGTGGCCGGCTGGCGCCGCGCTTGCGGCCGAGGGCGGCCTTGCGGCGGTAGCTCTCGACGTTCATCTCGATGATCGTGGCGTGGTGGACGAGGCGGTCGACGGCGGCGAGCGTCATGGCCTGATCGGGGAAGATGCGGCCCCACTCGCCGAACGGCTGGTTGGCGGTGATCAGGAGCGAGCGCCGCTCGTAGCGGGTGGCTATCAGCTCGAACAGCACGCTGGTCTCGGCCTGATCCTTGGAGACGTAGGTGATGTCGTCGAGGATCAGCAGGTCATAGCGATCAAGCTTGGCGATCGCGGATTCCAGAGCCAGTTCACGCCGCGCCACCTGCAGCTGCTGCACGAGGTCCGTCGTGCGCGTGAACAGGACGCGCCAGCCGTTCTCGACGAGGGCAAGCCCGATCGCCGCGCTGAGATGGCTCTTGCCGCCGCCGGGCGGACCGAACAGCAACAGATTGGCCCCGGTCTCGAGCCAGACGTCACCTGCGGCGAGTGCCATCACCTGCGCCTTGGACAGCGTCGGCACGCTCTCGAAGTCGAATGTCGCGAGCGTCTTGCCCGCAGGCAGGCGTGCCTCCGTCATGTGCCGCTCGATGCGGCGACGGCCACGATCGGCCACCTCGTGTTCGGCGAGCGTGGCGAGGAAGCGCGCCGCGGGCCAGCCTTCCTTGTCAGATTGCGCGGCGAGCTTTGGCCAGATCGCCTTGACGCTCGGCAAGCGCAACTCTGTGAGAAGGAGTTCGACACGCGCGGCATCGATGGATGTGGTCGTGCTGGTCATGCTGCATCTCCCGTATTCGAGGTTGCCGGCACGAAGCCGATGGACGCCAGTTCGTCGTAGGCGGCGAGCGGTGCGAGCTCGACGGCGACGTGCGGGATCGCGGCCTGCTCCGGGCGAAAGCGGATGCGCAACGCGGCAAGGTCAGGCAGCCGTCCCGCATCGAGATCTCTGGCGACGATCTCGGCAAGCTCTGCCTCGCAGGCCCGCTCGTGAGCGAGGGCGAGAAGCTCGACCGTCACCTTGCAGGCATGACGATCGTCATATCGTTCCTGCAGAGTCTCGAACGCGCGTCGATAGGCGGCCCGTGGGAACAGCTGATCGCGATAGACGAGATTGGCGAGCGCCATCGGCTTGCGCCGCAGGGCGTGGATGACGTGCCGATAGTCGACGACATGTCCGCCCTTTTTGTCCGACACCGGACGACCACGACGCAGCGTCGCGACCTGCGTGGTGCCTATGAAGCATTCGAGGCGATCATCGTAGATGCGCACGCGCAGACGATGACCGATCAGCTTCGACGGCACCGTGTAGAACACGCGGCGCAGGATGAAGCCGCCCGACGAGGTCACGTGGATCACCTTCTCCTCGAAGTCACTGCTGCGACCTCTCGGCAGTGGCGCCAGCGTCTCCTTCTCGATTGCGATCCGCTTGACGAGATGGGCGTTGCGCCGGCCGACGACCATGTCGACGAAGGCGCGATAGGCATCGAGGTCGGCGAAGTCGCGCGTCCCCCGCAAAAGCAGCGCGTCCTCCAGCGTCTTCTTGAGATGGCCATGTGGGCTCTCGATCGAACCGTTCTCATGCGCGATGCCGGCATTGTTGCGGGTCGCCACCATGCCGTAATGCCGCATCAGTTCGTCGTAGCGTTGCGTGATGTCCTCGCGCGCATCGATCGTGAGGTTGCGGAACGCTGCCGACAGGCTGTCGCTGCGATGCTCTCTGGGGACGCCGCCGAGCGCCCACAGCGCATTCTGCAGGCCTTCGGCCAATGCGACGAAGCTCTCGCCACCGAGCACGACATGGGCGTGCGCGAAGCCGGAGAACGCCAACCGGAAGTGATAGAGCCGGTGGTCGAGCGCCACGCCCGCGATGGTGATACCCAGCACGCCGGCATCGGTGAAGTCCGACAGGCCGAGCCGCCCGGGCTCATGCTCCTGGCGGAAGATGACGTCCTGCTCGGGCCCATTGAAGGCGCGCCAGGCCGTGATGCGCCGCTCCAGCGTGCGGCGGATGTTGGGATTGAGATCGGGATGGCGCCGGCGCAGCTCCTCCAGCACACCGACCGCCCGGATACCCGGTGCGGCCTTCAGGATCGGCTCGATCTCGGCGTCCCAATAGGGCGCCAGCGGATCAGGCCGCCGCCGGCCACGCGGCTCCTGCTTCTGCGACGGCAGCCGCGGATCGGCCTCGATCCGGTAGGCACTCGCCGTCGAAAACCCGGCTTTGGCCGCCGCGGCCTCGGCCGATAACGTCAATCGGTAACTCATGTATAGCCTCATCTGGTGGTCGGTGATGTGGAGGCCAGGCAAGCCGTCGATCCTCTCTTGTCGAGACGAATCAACAGCTTGCGCTAACCACACCCGGCCGCCAGACGGCCTGAAAGGGACGCGCCGCCGGCGGGAGCGGTCCTCCGGTCGGGCTACGCCCTCCCTTCGTCCCGCTCCCGCCGGCACTCTCTCATCCTGATTGTCGCTGGGTTCTCACCTTGATTGTCGTCGCGCACGCGCCGGAGAAGTGGCCGTTACGGATACGAAAGAAATAGAGCGGCATTGCCAAAACCGTTGACCCCTGACCGCCCCAGGCCGCTGGGTTTGATGAACGCAGGGTAAATGGATGCGGAAAACCCAATCGGATCAATTCCGGTAAAATACGGTCGATGACGACCGCGCCGGCACAGCGGAGACGTGTCCGCGGTGGAGCCTCACCCCAGATCTGCTGTGATCTTGGGCGGCCTGTGAACTGAAACAAGTGAGCCTCGGACCGCCGCGGTCCGAGGCTCCGCGTCAACGTCGTAGCTTCCCGACGGGGCAGTTCGGCAATGACAGTTACACCTATATGACAGGGCGTGCGCGCATGCTTTGCGACAGGTCAACGCTCGTCGCAGAGGGGATCGACATCACACCCGCCAAGGCGTTTTCCCGAAACACTCAGGGCCATCAACCGGTCTCAGCGATCGATGATCCGCTCCGGCGCGACCGCCAGACGGTACGCGACGGCGGTCGAACCATCCAGCGTTTCGAGCAGCGCGTCGCATAGAGGGCAGCGAACGTCACCCGGTGGGCACGCGTATGAACGCAGTTCGATGCGCTGCAAGCCGGCTCTGCAGCAGAGGCACATGACATCATCCCGTTTCATTCTCTGATGATGCACGAACGGCATGATCAGTTCCGCGCGGATTGCGCCCGGCTGTATGACAACACCGTGCGCGGCGGCGGACGATCCAAAACGTCGAAAGCCCCGGACGGGGTCCGGGGCTTTCTCTCGCCCTTTGGCGCGGATGGTTTCAGGGCCGTGCGCCTAGAGGTGACAAAGCGCGACCGTACATCATGTGCTGATATCGGCCAGCTATTATCGCAACAAACAAATTCGGGGCTGATCAAAAATCTGTTCGTGTCCGACAACCGAACCCATATAGCGCAACCAAGAGTTTATGACAATGCTTGTTGTCCGGTCCACTCCAGAGCTACTTGCGGGTCAGTGATGCGCAGCGCGCGGTTCCGCCCCGGGGCGATCCTTTCGGCTGGCGTGGAAGAGATCGCTCCTTGCGGTCTGCGGCGCTTTATCTGCTGACCATCATATCACGGCCATGGAACAAGCTGACGGTGGCGCTGGGTGCATCGCATGGACCGGATGACCGATGAAGCTCAGGCAGAAACGGATCGGATTGCACGAGAAATAAGCTGTCGCACGCGTTGCGAGCCGAACAAAAGCAGAAGAGCGGTTGGAACTTCGTTCTTCTCAGGAGAACCACGGAGGTGCGGTCAGCGCACGCGCGCAGAAGTTGGTTGTTTCAAGGAAAAGTTTTGACGAGCACGATCGGGCCGACGATGGCCGCATTGAACTCAGCAAGGTGCTCGCTCGGAATCCAGTACTCGAGATGATCGCGTCCGCCGGCCTCTTGCACCTCGTAGCGATCGATGAAAGCGCGCAGCACCTCGAAGCGCAGGACATACCGCTGCCGCTGGCCGGCACGTTCCAGTCGCGCGCGATCTTCACCGCGTAGGCCTCGGTCAGCACGGGATAGAAGATCGGCTGCTCCGGCAGCCGCGGCGGAAACGCACGCATGCCCGACGCCTCGACAAGTGCGAGTTCCTTCGGGCCCACCGGGCGCCATAGTGTGATCGTCGGGTTGGCGATGGTCATGTGGTTTCAAGGGAGGCCGGGTGATCTGGTCTCCGTCCAAGCAGAACTGGACGGCTCCTGCAAGCTTCCCCGCCACTGTCTCAATCTGTGATTGTCGTTGGATCTGCTTCGGTGGGGAGATGTTGGACCGAGCCTGTGGCTTGTCCTGATCAGCACCCACCGATCGTGCCCCCGCGCGGCGGCTGTGCCTCAGCGGGCGGCGCGCTACTAGCGCCGGGGACCGGTGCGTTCTGCTGGGCGCGAGCGCGCGCGGTCTGGCTCAGGCACGGGATGTCCAGCGACCAGGCACCTGGCTCTGGGGGGCGCTATGAGCCGAAGCTGCGAATGCCCCCCCGAACGCGAGAAAGAACATATTGCGAACAAAGAACAGATCGGGTACATTCACCTCAAGATTGTTGCCCGGTCTCGTTAACCATTTGTCCATCCCGCGAATCCCCGCCATAAGGAGCGCCAATGTCTGCCACCGCCCTGCGTATCGTCGAAGGTTCCTCAATGGATAAGAGTAAGGCGCTCTCCGCTGCGCTGTCCCAGATCGAGCGTCAGTTCGGCAAGGGCTCGGTGATGAAGCTGGGCAAAAACGACCGCTCGATGGATGTCGAGACGGTGTCGACCGGCTCGCTCGGGCTGGACATTGCGCTCGGCATCGGCGGTCTGCCGAAGGGGCGGGTGATCGAGATCTACGGGCCGGAATCGTCGGGCAAGACGACCCTGGCATTGCACACCGTGGCCGAGGCCCAGAAGAAGGGCGGCATCTGCGCCTTCATCGATGCCGAGCACGCGCTCGACCCGGTCTATGCGCGCAAGCTGGGTGTCAACATCGACGAGCTGCTGATCTCGCAGCCCGATACGGGTGAGCAGGCGCTCGAGATCTGCGACACTCTGGTGCGCTCGGGGGCGGTCGACGTGCTGGTGGTCGACTCGGTGGCGGCGCTGGTGCCGAAGGCCGAGCTCGAGGGCGAGATGGGCGAGTCGCTGCCGGGCCTGCAGGCCCGCTTGATGAGCCAGGCGCTGCGCAAGCTCACGGCCTCGATCAATAAGTCCCACACCATGGTGATCTTCATCAACCAGATCCGCATGAAGATCGGTGTGATGTACGGCTCGCCGGAGACCACCACGGGCGGCAACGCGCTCAAATTCTACGCCTCGATCCGCCTCGACATCCGCCGCATCGGCGCGATCAAGGAGCGCGACGAGGTGATCGGCAACACCACCCGCGTCAAGGTGGTCAAGAACAAGCTGGCGCCGCCGTTCAAGCAGGTCGAATTCGACATCATGTATGGCGAGGGCGTGTCGAAGATGGGGGAGATCCTCGATCTCGGCGTCAAGGCCGGCATCGTCGAGAAGTCTGGCGCCTGGTTCTCCTATGACAGCCAGCGGCTCGGGCAGGGGCGCGAGAATTCAAAGTCCTTCCTCAAGGCCAACCCCGATATGACGGCGAAGATCGAGGCTGCGATCCGCCAGAACTCCGGTCTGATCGCCGAGCAGATCCTGGCCGGCAACGCCGAGCGCGATGCCGACGGCGAGGAGCCGGCGGAGGAGTAGGGGGACGACGGCTGCGGGGGCCGTGGACGTGAGTTGCCGACGTCCCGGCGCCCGTTTGCAGATGTGTGGTGCTCTATCGAAAACTGCGGCTGCTGCATTCCCGAATGCAGCGAGTATCCGTTTCTGAGCGCCGGATAAGATCTTCAACGCGACTAACTTAAAGTGCGCGCGGGCGGACCGGATCCGCGCGGCGGCACCAGGATTTCCGACGCCAATCCTGTGCGTCGGGAGTCGATCGCGAACGTGTTGCTCGCGCCTTGAGCCAATCAGGTCGTCCCGGAGCCAACAGCATGACGCGTTTGTTTCTAGCGGCTGATGATCCCAGCGCCGGAGCGCTTCGGAGGAGCGGCTTTGCCGATCTGGTGGTACCAATTCTCCATCGTTTCGTGTGGGGACCGTTGCCATCCGACGCCGATTTGTCGGCCTATCTCGCCCAGCGCACCGCGCGACGGAAGCGGGGGCATTGGTTGGATTTCGCCTCGCGTGGCGACTTCATGGCGGTCGGCGGCCGAAGTCACAGTTTTCTCGAACTTGTCGACCGTTGCGATAGCGTCGAGCTGTGGATGGGGACCCGTCCGAACGACCAGTTGGTGCTGATCTGGCTCCTGGACTATCTGCGCGATCACACGGAGATCGCGACGAAGATCGTATTGCGGCATGTCGATGTCCCGCTATTCGATGCCCCGGCCGGGCGACGCGCTGGTCGGACGATGGCCGGGGTCGAGCTTGCACGTGAGCATCTCGACCTGGGTCATCTGGCATGGCAGGCGTTTCGTGCGCCGACGCCGCAAGCCTGGTCCGATCTGTTGAAGCAGGATCTCAGTGCGTTGCCGCAGCTTCGCCGCTGCGTGCAGGAGATGCTCGATGAGCTTCCCGGTGTTGCGACGGGCCTTGGAGCATCGGAGCTGAGACTCCTCGAATTGCTGTCAGCCGGCTATCAGCACCCGTTCGATCTGTTGCCGCATCATCGGGATCGCTTTCAACGCCGCGTCTATGACTATTGGGAAGGAGGCACGTTGCTCGACGGTCTGGCACTGGCACGGGTGCCTGCAATTGCCGGCCTTGCCGAATGGCCATTCTCGGTCGAGATACACGACCGCCGTGAAAGCCTCGAGCGCTACAAGGCCAGCACCCTGTCGCTGACACCGCTCGGCAAGGCAATCCTCGCCGGCGAGGACGATTTCAGCAGCCATAATCCGATCCGACGCTGGTGGGGCGGCACCGAATTAACCAACGCCAATCTCTGGCGTTGGCATGCGGTGCTCGTCGCTCCGGATCCTGGCATGCCTGACCTCATTGATTGTCGCGAGCCGTGGCGCCCGATCTCTTGGAACATGCGTGAGGAGGCTTACTCCGCGGCCTGTGCGTAGTCGCCAATCGGTGGGCACGAGCAGACCAGATTGCGATCGCCATAGACATTGTCGACGCGTCCGACGGGGCACCAATATTTGTCGGTGCGCGAGGTGCCCTCGGGGAAGCAGCCCTCGCTGCGGCGATAAGCGCGGTTCCAATCGTCATCGGCGATGTCGTGCACCGTGTGCGGCGCGTGGCGCAGCGGCGAGGCCTCGATGGTGAAGCGGCCCTGTTCGACCTCGGCGATCTCCTTGCGGATCGCGATCATGGCATCGCAGAAGCGGTCGAGCTCGGCTTTCGATTCCGACTCGGTCGGCTCGATCATCAAGGTGCCCGCCACCGGGAAGCTCATCGTCGGCGCATGGAAGCCATAATCGATCAGGCGCTTGGCGATGTCGTCGACGGTGACGCCGCAGGTCTGCTTGAGCGGGCGCGGATCGATGATGCATTCATGCGCGACGCGGCCGCGTTCGTTGCGGTAGAGCACCGGGAAATGCGCATCGAGGCGCGCCGCCACGTAATTGGCGTTGAGGATCGCGATTTCGGTGGCGCGGGTGAGGCCCTCGCCGCCCATCAGCAGCATGTAGATGTAGGAGATGGTCAGGATCGAGGCCGAGCCGTAGGGCGCGGCCGAGACCGGTCCGACGGTAGACGCCGTCGCGCTGTCGGTCGCGGGGTGACCCGGCAGGAACGGCGCCAGATGCGCCTTGACGCCGATCGGGCCCATGCCCGGGCCGCCGCCGCCATGCGGAATGCAGAACGTCTTGTGCAGGTTGAAATGGCTGACATCGGCGCCGTAATCGCCCGGCCTGGAGAGGCCGACCTGCGCGTTCAGGTTGGCTCCGTCAAGATAGACCTGTCCGCCATGGGCATGGACGATGTCGCAGATGTCGCGGATGTGCTCCTCGAACACGCCGTGCGTCGACGGATAGGTGATCATGATCGCCGCGAGCTTGGCGCTGTGCAGCACGGCCTTGGCCTTGAGATCGGCAAGATCGACATTGCCGTCGGTGTCACAGCCGACGACGACGACCTCCATGCCGACCATGTGCGCAGAGGCCGGGTTGGTGCCGTGGGCGGAGGAGGGGATCAGGCAGATCGTGCGATGACCCTCGCCGCGTGCGGCGTGATAGCCGCGGATCGCGAGCAGCCCGGCATATTCGCCCTGCGCGCCCGAATTCGGCTGCAGCGACACCGCATCATAGCCGGAGATCCGGCACAGCCAGTCCTGCAGATCGGCGAACATCGTGTGATAGCCGGCTGCCTGTGCGCGCGGCACGAACGGATGCAGGCTGGAGAATTCCGGCCAGGTCAGCGGAATCATCTCGGTGGTCGCATTCAGCTTCATCGTGCAGGAACCGAGCGGAATCATCGCGCGGTCGAGCGCGAGGTCGCGGTCGGCGAGCTTGCGCAGATAGCGCAGCATCTCGGTTTCGGAGCGATGCGCGTGGAACACCGGATGAGTCAGGAACGGCCGCTGCCGTTTCAGCTCGGACGGGACAGCGTCGCGCGCCTCGGCTTCGATGGCCGCGTAGGAGAGCTCGCCGCCAAAGGCGCGCCAGACGGCTTCGACGACATCGGCCGTCGTGGTCTCGTCGAGCGCGATCCGCAGCCGGCTGCCGTCGCGTCCGAGATTGATTCGCCGGCTTTCCGCACGCGCGATGATCTCATCGCAGTTGGCGCCGGTCTCGACGAGGACCGTATCGAAGAAGCTGTCGCTCGCCGGTGCGAGGCCGAGCTTGCGTAGCCCGGCTGCCAGCACCGCAGCTCGGCGATGCACGGTCCGGGCGATCGATTTGAGCCCGTCGGGACCATGATAGACCGCGTACATCGCGGCGATCACCGCGAGCAGCACCTGCGCGGTGCAGATGTTCGAGGTCGCCTTCTCGCGCCGGATGTGCTGCTCGCGGGTCTGCAGCGCCAGGCGATAGGCGGGCGCACCGCGCGAATCGACCGAGAGGCCGACGATGCGGCCGGGCAGCGACCGCTTCAGCGCGTCGCGCACTGCCATATAGGCGGCATGCGGTCCGCCATAGCCCATCGGCACGCCGAAGCGCTGTGCCGAGCCGATCGCGATGTCGGCGCCGAGCTCGCCGGGCGAGGCGATCACCGTCAGCGCCAGCAGGTCGGCGGCGAGAATCGCCAGCGCACCCTTGTCCTGCAGCCTGGCGATCGCAGCGCGCGGATCGCGCAGCGCGCCTGTCGTGTCCGGATATTGCAGCAGGCCGCCGAACACCTCGACGCCGTCCAGATCCTTGGCCGGATCGCCGACGATCAGCTGCCAGCCCAGCGGCTCGGCGCGGGTGCGCAGCACGGCCAGCGTCTGCGGATGCACGTTCTTGTCGACGAAGAATGCCTTGGTCTTGGCCCGCGCCGAACGCTCGGCGAGCGCCATCGCCTCGGCCGCCGCGGTGCCCTCATCGAGCAGCGATGCGTTGGCGACGTCGAGCCCGGTGAGGTCGCAGATCATGGTCTGGAAGTTGAACAGCGCCTCCAGCCGGCCCTGGCTGATCTCGGGCTGATACGGCGTATAGGCCGTGTACCAGGCCGGGTTCTCCAGGATGTTGCGCTGGATCACCGCCGGCATGATGGTGCCCGAATAGCCTTGGCCGATCAGCGAGGTGAACACCTGGTTCTGTGCGGCCAGCGCCCGCATGTGGCCGATCGCCTCGACCTCGCTCTGCGCCGGTTCGAGCGTGAGCGGCGTGGCCTGGCGAATCGTGCCGGGCAGGGTCTGCGCCATCAGCTCGGCGACGCTCCTGACGCCGACGGTCTCCAGCATCGCCGCGACATCACGGGGCGATGGACCGATATGGCGGCGGGCGAAGCTCGTGGTGGCATCATCGAGCGGCTTGAGCGGCGTGGTCATGAGGGCCTCGCTGGAAGATCCAAAGTTGGTGTCATCGTCCGTCCTCGGGTCTCGCCTGCGGCGAGCCCGAGGACAGGCTGCAGCGGACGATCCAGTACGCCGAGGCGTCTCTGGTCGACCGCTGCCGCTGGTGAGTACTGGATGCCCCGCCTGCGCGGGGCATGACGGCGGGTGTGGTGGCCCGCAGGGGTCTCACGCCGTATGCGCCTTGTAGGCGGCCTCATCCATCAGGCCGCCGAGCTCGCTTCTGTCGGCGATCTTGAGCTTGAAGAACCAGGCCTTGCCGCCGGCATCGGTGTTGACCAAAGCGGGCTCGTCGACGATGGCCTGGTTGACCTCGACGACCTCGCCGGTGATCGGCGCGTAGACGTCGGAGGCGGCCTTGACCGATTCGACCACGGCGGCGGCTTCCGTCTTCTTCAGCGCGCGACCGACCTGCGGCAGCTCCACGAAGACGACATCGCCGAGCTGGGCCTGCGCGAAATCGGTGATGCCGATGGTGGCGACATCGCCCTCGATGCTGAGCCATTCATGGTCGGAAGTGTAGAGCGTGGTCATGGACGTCCTTCAGCGCTTTGCAGGGGTCAACGTTTGTAGGTGTTGGGAACGAACGGCGTGGCGGCGACGCGCAGCGGCAGCCGCTGGCCACGCACGTCGGCGAACAGCTGGGTGTCGAGCGTGGCGAGAGCGGTTGGCACATAGCCCATCGCGACCGGTGCATTCAGCGTCGGACCGAAACCGCCGGAGGTCACCTTGCCGATCGGCTCAGCCGAATCGGCCGTCGCGAACAACGTCGCGCCCTCGCGGACCGGCGCGCGGCCTTCGGGCTTCAGACCCACGCGGCGGCAGGCCGCACCACTGTCGAACTGCGCCAGGATCTTGCCCGCGCCCGGGAAGCCACCCGCACGGGCGCCGCCGCTGCGGCGGACCTTCTGCACCGACCATTCCAGCGCCGCCTCCACGGGCGTCGTCGCTGTGTCGATGTCATGTCCATAGAGACAGAGCCCGGCTTCGAGCCGCAGGCTGTCGCGGGCTCCGAGCCCGATCGGCAGCACGTCCTTGTCGGACAGCAGCGCTTCGGCGAGTTGCTCGGCCTTGTCGGCCGGGACCGAAATTTCGTAGCCGTCCTCGCCGGTATAGCCGGAGCGCGAAACGTAGCAGGTGAGCCCGTCGACGTTGCGCGGTCCCGCATCCATGAACCGCATGGCCTCGGCGTCTGCAAAGAATTTCGCCAGCACGGACGCCGCCTTCGGGCCTTGCAACGCCAGCAGCGCCCGGTCGGCGAGCGGCTGCACGTCGCAGACGTCCGAAAGTCCGTCGCGCAGCAGCTGGATGTCGGCGTCCTTGCAGGCGGCGTTGACGACCAGCACCAGATGCTCGCCGAAATTCGCCACCATTAGGTCATCGAGAATGCCGCCCTCGGCATTGGTGAACTGGGCGTAACGCTGCCGGCCGGGCGGGATGCCGATGATGTCCTGCGGCACCAGCCGTTCCAGCGCAGCTGCGGCGTCGGCGACGGTGCCGGATTTCGGCACCAAAGCGACCTGACCCATGTGGGACACGTCGAAAAGTCCAGCCGCGGCGCGGGTATGGAGGTGCTCCTTGAGTACACCGGGCGCGTATTGCACGGGCATCTCATAGCCCGCGAATGGCACCATCTTGCCGCCGAGGCTGACATGCAGCGCATAAAGCGGCGTTCGCTTGAGAGGAGAGGCAGGAGTAGCAACGGGTTCAGCCATGGATCAGGGGTCCTCGCGCGGTTCCTCGGGACCAGTCCCGAAAAACGCCACCGAAGCCCCATCTGTCGCTGTGCCTGAGAGTATTATCCCGTCGGCGGACGCTTCCCGGGATCACGCCCGGCCAGCGTCTCTTTCCAGATGCAGTAGCAGTCGCGAGGGTCCTTTTGCCTGAGAGTTTCCGGGGCGGTTGCTCCTTCGGCGCCGATCCTTGAAGTTCAAGCAGAACCTCAACAGAGCGGTCTCTCCCGACGCGACTGTCGTCAGTGCTGGTGACAAAACACCAGCTCATCGGAGCTGTCAACGCGTCACGCTGGCTTTCAACCAGCTTTAGGAGCCGTGCGGCAAGCCCATGATGTTTCTGCACACTTTCTGGACAGGCGAAGTTCGCTTGTCTAAAAGCAATGCCGTCGAATTCCCGGACTTCTTCGATTGGATTGTTATGAGCGGCGTCAACGAGATCAGGTCGACCTTCCTTAACTTCTTCGCCGCGAACGGCCACGAGATCGTGCCGTCCTCGCCGCTCGTGCCGCGCAACGACCCGACCTTGATGTTCACGAACGCCGGCATGGTGCAGTTCAAGAACGTCTTCACCGGCGTCGAGAAGCGGCCCTATCACCGCGCCACCACCTCGCAGAAATGCGTCCGCGCCGGCGGCAAGCACAACGACCTCGACAATGTCGGCTACACCGCCCGGCATCACACCTTCTTCGAGATGCTCGGCAACTTCTCGTTCGGCGACTACTTCAAGGAGAACGCCATCGAGCTCGCCTGGAAGCTCGTTACCAAGGAGTTCGGTCTCCCGAAGGACAAGCTGACCGCGACCGTCTACATCGACGACGACGAGGCGTTCGGCCTCTGGAAGAAGATCGCGGGCCTTCCCGAGTCGCGCATCATCCGCATCGCCGGGTCGGACAATTTCTGGCAGATGGGCGACACCGGCCCGTGCGGCCCGTGCTCCGAGATCTTCTACGACCATGGCGACAAGATCTGGGGCGGCCCCCCGGGCTCGCCGGAGGCCGACGGCGACCGCTTCATCGAGATCTGGAACCTCGTGTTCATGCAGTACGAGCAGCTCGAGGGCGGGGCCCGCAATCCGCTGCCGAAGCCGTCGATCGACACCGGCGCCGGGCTGGAGCGCGTCGCCGCGGTGCTGCAGGGCAAGCACGACAATTACGACATCGACCTGTTCGTCGCGCTGATCCGCGCCATCGCCGATCTCACCAATGCGGATCCGCAGGGGCCGCAGAAGGCCAGCCTGCGCGTCATCGCCGACCACCTGCGCGCCTCGTCGTTCCTGATCTCGGACGGCGTGCTGCCATCGAACGAGGGCCGCGGCTATGTGCTGCGCCGGATCATGCGCCGCGCGATGCGCCACGCCCAGCTGCTCGGCGCCCGCGAGCCGTTGATGCATAAGCTCGTCGGCGCGCTGACCCGCGAGATGGGCCAGGCCTATCCGGAGCTGATCCGCGCCGAGGCGCTGATCAAGGAGACGCTCCGGCTCGAGGAGACCCGCTTCCGCAAGACCTTGGAGCGCGGACTTGCGATCCTCGACGAGAAGTCGGCCACCCTCACGAAGGGCGACATGTTCGACGGCGACGTCGCCTTCACCCTGTATGATACCTATGGCTTCCCGCTCGACCTCACCCAGGACGCGCTGAAGTCGCGCGGCATCAGCGTCGACCAGGCCTCCTTCACTGACGCCATGGAGCGCCAGCGCGCCAAGGCGCGCGCGGCCTGGGCCGGAAGCGGCGAGGCGGCGACCGAGACTGTCTGGTTCCCGCTGCGCGAGAAGCTCGGCGCCACCGAGTTCCTCGGCTATGAGACCGAGACTGCGGAGGGCGCCGTCACCGCGCTGGTCAAGGACGGTGCCGAGGTCGACAGCCTCAAGGCCGGCGACAGCGGCGCGATCGTGCTGAACCAGACGCCGTTCTATGGCGAGTCCGGCGGTCAGGTCGGCGACACCGGCGTGCTGAGCGGCGACGGCGTTCGCGTTCGTATCACCGACACCCAGAAGAAGGCCGGCGACTTGTTCGTGCATATCGGCACGGTAGAGCAAGGCACGCTCAAGCTCGGCGCGGCGCTGCAGCTCGACGTCGATCATGGCCGCCGCTCCGCGATCCGCGCCAATCATTCGGCGACCCACATCCTGCACGAGGCGCTGCGCCAGGTGCTCGGCGACCACATCGCCCAGCGCGGCTCGCTGGTCTCGCCCGACCGGCTGCGCTTCGACTTCGCCCATCCGAAGCCGATCTCGGCGGAGGAGCTCGCCCGCGTCGAGGACATCGCCAACGACGTCGTGCTGGAGAACGCCGAGGTCACGACCCGGCTGATGGCGCTCGACGACGCCCGCGAGGCGGGCGCGCGGGCGCTGTTCGGCGAGAAATATGGCGACGAGGTCCGCGTCGTCTCGATGGGCAACGCCGCGCGCGACCAGGGCTCCAATGCGCAAGCCTCGAACGCGATGGGGTGGTCGGTCGAGCTGTGCGGCGGCACCCACGTCAAGCGCACCGGCGATATCGGCCTGATCGCGGTGACCTCGGAGAGCGCGGTGTCCTCTGGCGTCCGCCGCATCGAGGCGCTGACGGCGCGCGGCGCCCGCGCCCATGCCAACCACAACCTCTCGCTCGCCAAGGCCGCCGCGGCCGAGCTGCGCACCACCGTCGACGAGGTGCCGGCGCGCATCGCGGCGCTGATGGAGGAGCGCAAGAAGCTCGATCGCGAGCTGTCGGATGCGCGCAAGAAGCTCGCGATGGGCGGCGGCGCCGCGGCCGGCGGGTCCGCTTCCGGCCTCCGCGAGGTCGCCGGCGTCAAGCTGATGGCCCGTGCGGTCGAGGGCGTCGAGATGAAGGATCTCAAGTCGCTGGTCGACGAGGCCAAGAAGCAGCTCGGCTCTGGAATCGTTGCCATCGTCGGCCGCGCCGAGGACGGCAAGGCCGGCGTGGTCGTCGGTGTCACCGCCGATCTCACCGCGCGCTTCAACGCGGTCGAGCTGGTTCGCGCGGCGTCCGAGGCGCTGGGCGGCAAGGGCGGCGGCGGCCGTCCCGACATGGCCCAGGCCGGCGGCCCCGATGGAGCCAAGGCGGAGGCCGCGCTGGCCGCGATCGAGAGCGCGATCGGCAGGGTGGGCTGAGGGTGCCGCCGCTCGGGCCGGGACAGAGCATTCGCGATCCCGACCTGCGGGACCGGCTCTACGAGCTGCTCGAGCACGACCATCTGCCGCTGTCGGTCGGCTCGCGCTTGGTGCGGGCGGTCGTCATCGTGATCTTCGCCGACGTCCTGGCGACGGTCCTGGCCTCGGTGCCGCATCTCGACGCTCGCTTCGGCCCGACCTTCACCACGGTGAACGTCATGGCCGTGCTGGTGTTCGGCGTCGAATATGTCGCCCGTCTCTGGAGCGTCGCCGGCCATACGCCGCTGCATGTGTCGCCGTTGCGCGACCGTCTCCAATACGCCTTTTCCGTGCTCGGCCTCATCGATCTCTGCGCCTTCCTGCCGGCTGCCCTCGTGCTCGCCTTCGGCGATCACGCCACGCTTGCGGTGCTGGTCGTGCTGCCTTTCCTCAAGCTGGTGCGCTATTCGCCGGCGATGCGATCGCTGCTGGCCGCGATCCAGGCCGAGCGCCGCACCCTGGTCGGCTGCATCGCGATCCTCGCCGGCGCCGTGCTGTTGTTCGCCTCGCTGCTCTACGCGGTCGAGCGCAACGTGCAGCCCGACAAGTTCGGCACCATCCCCGACGCGATGTGGTGGGCGATCGTGACGCTCGGCACCGTCGGCTATGGCGACGTGGTGCCGGTGACCCCGCTCGGCAAGGCGATCTCGGTGTTCACCATCGTCGGCGGCCTCGCCATGATCGCGTTGCCGGTCGCCATCATCTCCAGCGCCTTTGCTGACGAGGTGAAGCGGCGCGACTTCGTCGTCACCTGGGGCATGTTGGCGCGGGTGCCGCTGTTCTCGCATCTCGCCGCCGCCGAGATCGCCGACATCATGCGGCTGTTGCGCGCGCGCACCATCGAGGCCGGCGAGATCCTCGTCCGCCGCGGCGATGTCGCCTCGTCGATGTATTTCATCACCGCGGGCGAGGTCGAGATCGAGCTGCCGACGCAATGCGTGCGGCTCGCCGACGGGACGTTCTTTGGCGAGATCGCGCTCTTGCATCGGACCAAGCGCTCCGGCACCGTCAAGGCCACGCGCAAGACGCGGCTGCTGGTGCTCGATGCGCAGGATTTCCACGCGCTGATCGCGCGCATGCCGGCACTCGCCGCCCACGTCACCACCACGGCGAAAGCCCGTATGGCCGATTCCGGCGACCTCGCCATCGCCGAACTGTCGCAGGTCGAGCACGACGACCAGCCGGGCGGGTAGGGGACGCGACGCGTCCGCTGCGACCCTCCCCTGGAGGACAGGGCTATCGCATATGGCAGATTGACATCGTCTCTGCGGCCATCCTTCGAGACACCCGCCTCCGGCGGGCCCTCAGGATGAGGGCTTGTTTTGCGACAAGAAATGAGCCCGCTCTCCATGAGCGCGCTGCTCATGGTCAATGTGCAGCGCCGGCTTCGGAGCCGGACCCTCATGGTGAGGAGCGCCTCTTCGGCGCGTCTCGAACCATGAGGCCCCGAACCGCTGCACAGTCATGTGCGATCGCCCTGCCCTGGAGGGGGAGTGGCGGCTCGCATGAGCGCAGCGCATGGGAGCCGGGGGGTGATCTCTCCACGCGCATCGGCGTCCGTGGCTTCACCCCACCCCGCTCGCGCGAGTCCGAATTTGAGTTCGGCTGCCTCCACACCGTCATGGCCGGGCTCCGTCCCGGCCATCCATGTCGTTCGGCGTCCTGAGAGCGACGTGGATGCCCGGGACATAAGCCCGGGCATGACTCCTTGGCGGCTGGATCGCGAAACGACACAGATCGCCCCGTGGGATAGATACGCGTTTCGACGCGAGCCCAAGGCGGCGCCGGAACAGGCGAACTCATCCCATCTTCCAACCAGTCAAACAGCCGGCTGCACGCGCGATCCCGCGGCGCGTTGCGTCCGGGAGATGCAGCTTCGTCCGCCCTCGACAATGATGAGGGCGCAGGGAATGCCGGGCGAAGGCCTCGCCCATGGCCCGCCTGCGAACAAAAATGCAGGCGGCAGGTACCACTGGTTCAGCCGAACATCCGGCATTCCCTGCGCGGCAGTTTTAACGCTTATACGCGATCTCCTCGGTGCGCCGGCTTGTTGGCCACCGTAGCGACAGCGCGCGTCACGCACGCCATCGCGGGACACCGGCATCGGGGTGTCAGGACCACGCGACTTCACGTCCGCAAGCGCATCATTCGTCCGCGCCCGAAAGCGCGCTGATGCCCTCACGTCCACCGCATTGCCGGCCCAACGTGTCGTGACGACGCGTACGTCCCTTGTGTGGAGAAGCTCTGCCAAGATGCGCAAACGGGCGGTTCTGACCAACCGCCCGTCGCTGGATCTGAGCCCGTTACGTCCCAAAAGCGATGAAGCTTGTTTCAGAGCGAGGGACAGATCCGGTGTCTTCCTCAACCCGAACAGTTGCAAGGGCTTTGAGCCCAAACCGAGCAAGGAAGGGAGTCGAAGATGGCACAAACTGACAGCGTTGTCGCGGGCATCGATGTGGCAAAGGACAAGGTGGATGCGTGCGTTCGGACAGTCGCCGAACGTCCAACTTTTCTGAGCGCCGCGGTAGGACAACGCCGGTTGGTCGCCTGGGTGCGTAAGCACAAGGTCACCAAGGTCGTGATGGAGGCGAGTGGAGGCTATGAGCGGGAATGGGCCAAACTGCTGCGCCAGGCTGGCACCGAGGTGCAGGTTGTCGACCCCAAGCGGGTTCGCAACTTCGCATTATCGGCCGGACGCTTAGCCAAGAACGACGCGATCGACGCGGAGATGATCGCTTGGTTTGGCGAGACATTCAGCGATGGGCCAAGTCAGGTCTACGATGCAGATCTTGAGGAACTGCAGGGCTTGGTGAAGGCGCGTGTGAGACTGGTCAATGCCAGAATAGCCCTTGGGTGCCAGAGTGAACACGCCGCGCCGCGGACGGTCCAAAAGGCGCAGGCGCGCATCCTGGAGAGCTTTGACAAGGAAATTGCCAAGCTCGAAGCAGAGATATCAGCCAAGGTCAGGTCCATCCCGAGCTTGGCTGAGCGTGCGGAGATCATCGCCAGCGTCCCAGGACTTGGTCAGATCAGTGCCGCCAACCTCGTCGCCGGAATGCCGGAGCTCGGCCGAGTCAGTGACAGGATCGCCGCTGCCTTGATCGGTGTGCCCCCCTATGACGACGACAGTGGCAAGCACCGCGGTGAGCGTCATATCGAGGGAGGTCGCCGCTGGGTCCGCAACGCCATCTATATGCCCTGCCTCGGCGCGGCAACGCTCAACAACCCTGTTCTCAAGGCCTACTATCGTCGACTGATCGCCAAGGGCAAGAAGCCCAAAGTGGCCGTCATCGCCTGCATGCGCAAGCTGATCATCATCCTCAACACAATGCTCGCACGCGGCCAGCAATGGGATCCGGCACGTTGCGTGGCGAGCTGATCGAGCGCGCTCCTGCCGCGCTCGGTTCCCGACCGAGCGCATGTAAGTCGACTGGACCTGTGAACGGATTGGCTCAAGGCCGAAGCCGCCGAAGGCGGTGGCGCGCCCAGCGCCAGCCTTGAACCAAGCCGGCTTACAGGTCCAAAACTCCACAGTTGCTCATCCGGACCGGAACGTGGGAAGAATAGACATGACTTGCTGATTTTCGGAAATTGTTTATTTTTGCGCGAGGCTCTTGAAACGGACGATGTATTTGAGACAAATCATGAAATGAGCATTGTGTTGCATGACATTCGGACGCGCCATGCGAGCAGTGAGCGCCAAGCAGCTTTGCGTCGCGCCGACTGATCGAGTTGCGAAAGGGGGAGTCGAGACAGGGAGGCAATGGCGCGATCACGTCACTGTGGCTGAGGTTGAATGCGAGTGGTATTCCTGGCCCATGAGAGCCTCTAAAACGCGGCAGCTCGAAACGCTGGAAACCGACTATCGGGAGCTTCTCCTGTCGGCATTGCAGAAATGCGTCGCCGGTCATTGGGGCTTGTTCGCCCACAATGAACCCGCATCGACGCAACTAAGCCCGGTGCTGCGCTCGCGTCTCCTTGACCCGGCCGTGCAGGAGCTTCTTGCTCTGGGCTCGAAAATTGAGGGCTTGCGTGCTCGGTTCGGACTTGAGCCTTTCCAACTCCATGAGCGCCTCCTGAAGATGAGGTCGTGCCATGGCTCAAACAGTCCCGGCGAACCGAAATTGGCCCAGCGATGGTTGGACGAGTTGCGGCACACGAGAATGGGGGAAGTCGAAAAGCGTGGACTCGTGGCCTCGTGGATTGCTCTTTGCCTCGCGAGCGGGGACTCGGCGACGCGTGACGCGAACTTCTGGGCCTATGAGAAATTCGAGAGTTTGCGGAGAACGTCGCCGGACGAATGTTGGGAACTGATACATGCGATCAGGCAAGCAGACTCATCAGATCCGATTTTGGCGAATCTTGCAGCAGGGCCATTGGAAGACATGCTTGTCGATCATGGCCATCGGTACTTCGATGAAGTTGAGCGATTGGCGAGGACTGACGCGCAATTCCGGAAAATGCTAGGCGCTGTCCGGAAAAATGATATTGCCGACGACGTGTGGTCGCGAGTTCAGCGGGTCGCGGGGCCCAGCTTTTGAGCGCAACAATGGCGTCGCGGTTGGACGATTTCTGTTGTTGATCCGCTGCGGACGTCGCAAACGCGGGCTTCACACCCGGAGACCAAGGGCGCTTTGATCCATCTCGGGCCTCTCGGTCCGCAGCGGAAGTACGCCGTGAGCATCTTCATCGCGACATACGGCCCACCGCCCAGTGATCTTGCGCCAGAAAATATCGGCGCGATTCCTCCTGGTCTGCTTCGGGGCGCCGTCCGCGATGAGTGGAATGCCATCGTTCAGGATGCGCAGCCTCGCTAGGACGACGCCTCAGTCCAAGACCGCTCCTCATCTTCAATGGAGACTGAATTAGCTGTCCCTGACTCCAGAGGATTTACCCAGCATGCCGCCGTTCCAACGACGCGCTCTCCTTGTCATCGCGAGCGCAGCAGCGAGGCAGCCCAGACCGTCTCTCCTGAGGGATTCTGGATTGCTTCGCATGCGCTCGCAATGACGCGCGGAGACATCGTCCTTCCAGGCAAGCCGCCCGTGATCCGTCGCCTCATGCGAACTGCGCGAGGCCGTGGCCGACCGACCAGTTCTCCTTGGCGGCGTCGAGGATGGTCATGAACACGTCCTCGGGCCGGATGCCGGGGCTCTCCCCGAGCAGCTCGGCGATGCGCCGGAACAGCGCTTTCTTCTGCTCTCGCGTGCGGGTGTTGAAGACGGTGATCTGGATGTAGACGAGATCGTCGCTGCGGTTGACGCCGAAGGCGTTGCCATAGCGGAAGTTGGAGGGATCGTGCTCGGTGATGGTCATGAACTGATCGTCCTCCGGCACGTCGAGCGCCTCGCGCATCGCCCGGTAGAGGCTATCGAAGACCGCCTGCCGGTAGGCCTCCGGCTTGCCCGCACGCAGCGAGATGTGAAGCAGCGGCATCCCTGGTCCTTTCATCCGTGATGTCGGCTGAGAGGTTAGATGCGGCCGTGCGGTTCGGGTATGCTGGGGATCGAGATATCAGTCATAATGGCTGGAAATGACCGAACACCCGCTCGACCTGGACGAGGTCCAGGCCTTCGTCCGCATCGCCGAGCTCGGCAGCTTCACCCGCGCCGCCGAGGCGATGCAGACGACCCAGGCCGCGATCAGCCTGAAGCTGCGGCGGCTCGAGAACCGGCTGGGGTGCCGGCTGATCGAGCGCACGCCGCGGCATGTGCAGCTGTCGGAGCGGGGCAGGGTCTTTCTCGATCCGGCCCGTCAGCTGCTGGCAGCCCACGACCACGCGCTCGCGGCGTTTGCCGGCGTGCGGCAGCGCCTGATCATCGGCATCAGCGACCATGTCGCCGGGCCCGAGCTGCCGGCGCTGATCGCGCGCATGAACGACCTTGATCCGCATCTCGTGGTCGAGATCCGCATCGGATCGTCGGACGACCTGCTGCAGGGCTACGACCGGCGCGAGCTCGAGGCGGTGATCGTCCGCCTGCATGCCGGGCGCAGCGATGGCGACCTCGTGGCCGAGGAAAAGTTCGGCTGGTTCGCCGACCCGGACTGGCAGCCGCGCGCGGGCGAGCCGTTGCCGGTTGCGACCATGGCGGAGCCCTGCGGCGTGCGTGCGATGGCCGCACAGCATCTCGACGCCGCCGGCATGTCCTGGACCGAAATCTTCGTCGGCGGCGGCGTTGCGGCGGTCGTGGCCGCCGTTACGGCCGGGCTCGGCGTCGCCGCACTCGCGCCACGCATGCTGCCATCGGGCGCGGTCGATGTCGGCGCAAGGCTCGGACTGCCGGAACTGCCCCGGCTGCCGGTCCTGCTGCACACACGGGTGCGGGACGGCCGGGCGCGCGCGGCGCTCGATGCCCTGGTGGCCGCCTTCCGCAGCGCGGTGCAGTCGTGACGCATGCGGGACGGGTTGCGGCGCCGGTGAGGGAGCTTGGAGCTGATGATTGGAGCTGATGAGATGAACTCCAACCGCAATTTCGACGGACAGATCGATGTCTTGGCTGATCGCGCGTGTCGCGACCGATGAGATCGTCGTCGATGGCAAGCAGATCTATTGCATCTCAACGCAGTCGGACTCACGTGGGCGACGTGCTCTCTCCGCGTCATTGCGAGCGAAGCGATGCAATCCAGAGTCGATCGGGAGAGGCAGTCTGGATTGCTTCGCTTCGCTCGCAATGACGCGCGGAAACACCGGGCTTCCAAGCGAGACGTACGTGGCGCGCACGAGTGCAGCGACATACGGCCGGAGATGCTCCCGTCGCTGGATCTGACTGCCAAATATTCCGCATCGCAGCATGTGACACCGATGTCACAGTTACTTTTATACCGACTCCCAAATATAATATGACTATTCAAAGGCATCTCGGCGCTTGCTAGGGTCGCGGTCCAATCTCAGGTTGATGAATCTGCTCAGCTAATGAGCGACGCCGGGATTGAGCCGAGGGGAAGCGCGAACCGGGACGAAGGCTTTGGGGCCGGGGCGCGACATAAAAACAACCAGAGCCTGGGGCGCTGCGAGGAGCAGAAAAGATGAATGGGTTTGTGACGTCCGCACGCATGTGCGGCGTGGGTGTTGCCTTGTCTCTGGTGGGGTGTGGGGCGTATGCGGCGGATATGCCGGCCAAGGCGCCGATTCCCTACGCCGGTGTCGATGATTTCTGGACGCGGCCATATCTGTTCGGCGATCTCGGCCGGACCAAATTGAAGGAGCAGGGCATCTCGCTCGCGCTCACCCTCGGCGACGAAGCTGTCACCAATCTCTCCGGCGGCTCGCGCAACACCTCGGCCAATGCCGGGCAATTGTGGTTCCAGGCCAAGTTCGACATGGCCAAGCTCGCCGGCATCCCCGGCGGAACGATCGGCATCACGCTGGTCGACCGCTTCGGCAAGAACCTCAACAGCGAGGCCGGCATCCCGGCGCTGCAACTGACCAACGAGGTGTTCGGCCGCGGCAACATCCTGCGCCTGACCGAGTTCTACTACTCTCAGAAGCTGCTCGGCGATCGCCTCGAATTGAAGGCGCGGCCGGCTGCCGGTCGGCTCGGACTTCTTTTTCGGCCAGTGCGAGTTCATCAACCTGACCTTCTGCGGCGGCCAGCCCGGCAACATCCAGGGCGGCTACATCTACAACTGGCCGGTCAGCCAATGGGCCGGCGTCGTGCACTACAACTTCACCAAGGAGTGGAAGCTGTCGGTCGGCGTCTACGACGCCAATCCGAACTATCTGACGACGTCCGATGCGGGCGTCTACCTGGCGCCGGGCATTCCGCGCTCGAACCCGGCCGCGGGCGTGCTGGTGCCGGTCGAAGTGGTGTGGGAGCCGAGCGGTCCGCTGAACGGCACCTGGCGCTTCGGCGGCTGGTATGACAGCGCCTCGTCGATCGACGGTGGCCTGCCCGGCATCATCGGCGTTGTCCGCGGAGGCCCCGGCGTCGGCGACCAGAACCTCAGCAGCCAGCGCGGCCGCTACGGCTTCTACGAATCGATCCTGCAGCGCCTGACGGTCGATGGGCCCAAGGCACAGGGCTGGTACACCTTCCTCAACACCAGCGTCGCCGATCACCGCACCTCGTACCAGGACTACCAGATCGCCTGGGGCATCAAGCACACCGGCACCTTCTCGTTCCGTCCCGAGGACGAGGTCGGCTTCGCGGTGGGCACGACGCATGTGAACTCGGCGGCGCTGACGCCGAATGCCGGCGGCAACGAGATCCCGCTCGAAGCCTGGTATGGCTGGCAGGCGACCGGCTGGATGAACATCAAGTTCGACGCGCAATATGTCATCAATCCCGGCGGTCGCGGCTTCAACGGCGCCGGCGTGAAGACCAACAATGCCGTGGTGCTCGGCCTGCGCACCGTGGTCCACTTCTGATCTGATGCTCGATCGAGGGGCGGATGGCCATATCCGCCCCTCAGCGGCGCTGGAGCGTTCCCTTGCCCCGCGGCGTCAGCCCGCGACGGGCTGCCCATCCGGGCAGGGGCGCGATGCGCGGACGCCGATTGACTCTTCCGCACTGCGGCACGACATCTCCTGGACCGCCGAGCGCAAGTCCCAGGAGAGCGCATGACCGTTTCAGACGCCCATCTCGTTCCCGGTCAACTGGTTCCCGACCAACGCCGGGGTGACGAGGTCGTGGACTGGCTCACCAACGGCACCCGCGACGAGCGCTTCATCGACAATATCTTCGCCCAGATGTGCATCCGGCTGCAGCGCAGCGGCATTCCGGTGAAGCGCGCCTCGCTGCACGTCCAGATCAATCATCCGCTCTGGCTCGGCGCACGCATGCTGTGGAGCGACGGCATGGAGGGCTCCGAGATCGTCCGCATCGACTACGACGTCGGCGCGCGGTCCGAATTCATCGGCAGCCCGGTGAGCGAGATCTATCACGGGGCCGACGAGATCCGCGAGAACCTGACGCGCGACCGCGTGCTCGGCCGCCAGCATGCGGTCTATGACGACATGCGGGCGCAGGGGCTGACCGACTATGTCGCCTGGCCGATCTTCCACACGCTCGGCAAGCGGCACTGCGTCACCTTCGCGACCGACCGCCGCGGCGGTTTCGATGATGCCGACATCGATGCGTTGAAGCGGCTGCTGCCGGTGCTGGCGCTGGTCAGCGAGATCCGCATCAAGAACCGGCTGGCGCGCACCCTGCTCGAAACCTATGTCGGGCCGCATGCCGGCGAGATGGTGCTCGCCGGCGCCACGCGGCGCGGCAGCGGCACCACGGTGCGCGCCGCGATCATGATCTGCGATCTGCGCGACTTCACCAGGATCTCCGACAATTGGCCGCGCGACGACGTCATCGATCTCCTCAACAGCTATTTCGATGCGATGGTGGAGCCGATCACCCAGCATGGCGGCGAGATCCTGAAATTCATCGGCGACGGCCTGCTCGCGATCTTCCCGCTCAGCGACCCGCAGGCCTGTGCCAAGCTGCTCTATGCGGTGACCGATGCGCGCAAGGCGATGGCGGCGCTGAACGCGCGCAATGCCGAGATCGGCCGCGCGCCGCTGAACTACGGCATCGGCGTGCATCTCGGCGACGTCATGTACGGCAATATCGGCTCGCTCAGCCGGCTCGATTTCACGGTCATCGGCCCCGCGGTGAACATGGCCTCGCGCATGGAGGCGCTGACCAAGCAGGTCGGCCGCAACGTGCTGCTGTCGCGCGCCTTCGCCGAGCATCTTGAGGGCGAGTTCGCGCTGGAGCGCGTCGGCGAATACCCGGTGCGCGGCTTCAGCGAGCCGATCGAGCTGTTTTCGTATGAGGGGTAGGGATGCGCGTAGCCCGGATGAGCGCAGCGACATCCGGGTTCAACTAACGAAAATCGCGCATGCTCAGCTCGCCCTCAACTCTCATCCAGATACGGCGCCACCACCTCGCGGGTCTCGGCGCTGGTGACCACCGGCACGATCTCGAAGGTCATGCCGGTGTCGCGGGCATTGGCGAGAATCCATTGCTGCAACAGCCGCGCGTCGTCGCATTCCATCAGCTGGAAGCAGCGGTCGAAATTCGGCTCGATCCAACTGCCGAGATATTTCAGCCCGTCGGGAAATTTGATTCCGGGATCGCGCACCCGGCGATAGACCGGGATCGGATCGCGGTCCTTGAAACGTTCGATGACCATGAACAGCATGCGCGCCTCCCTCTGGGTGGGGCGCATTGTGAGCGGGTTTCGGCGGTGATGCCAGATCGCGCCGGTTGTCTCACTGTTCGACCAAGCCGGGCTGCAGGCGCGCGGCGTCGTCCTCTCACTGTCGTCCGGCCCCTGTGGGGAGATGGCCTGAGCCATCTCCCCACTGAGATCGCGCGCAACGGAACGCAGTCGCGTGTCAGTCCTTGACGATGCGCACGGCGCCCTTGGCGGCGCTGGAGGCGAAGGCCGCATAGGCCTTGAGCGCGGTCGAGACCTTGCGGGCGCGCGTCTTCGGCTTCCAGGCCTGGTCGCCTTTGGCCTCCATCGCGGCGCGGCGCCTGGCCAGCTCCTCATCCGGCACCGCGAGATGGATGGTGCGGTTGGGAATGTCGATCTCGATGCGGTCGCCGTCCTGCACCAGCCCGATCAGGCCGCCTTCGGCGGCTTCGGGCGAGACGTGGCCGATCGACAGACCCGAGGTGCCGCCGGAGAAGCGGCCGTCGGTGATCAGCGCGCAGGCTTTGCCCAGGCCCTTCGATTTCAGATAGCTGGTCGGATACAGCATCTCCTGCATGCCGGGGCCGCCGCGCGGGCCTTCATAGATGATGACGACCACGTCGCCTTCCTTGACCTTGTTGGTGAGGATCGCCTCCACCGCGGCGTCCTGGCTCTCCATGACGCGCGCCGGACCGGCGAATTTCAGGATCGAGGCATCGACGCCCGCGGTCTTCACGATGCAGCCGTCGCGCGCGATGTTGCCGGTCAGCACCGCGAGGCCGCCGTCCTTCGAATAGGCATGCGCGAGGTCGCGGATGCAGCCTGTCTCGCGGTCGAGATCGAGCTCCTGGTAACGGCGGTCCTGGCTGAAGGCGACTTGCGTGGGCACGCCGCCGGGGGCGGCCATGTAGAAATTCTTGACGCTGTCGCTGGCCGTGCGGCGGATGTCCCAGCGCTCCAGCGCAGCCTCCAGCGAGGTCGCATGCACGCTCGGCAATTCGGTGTGCAGCAGGCCGGCGCGGGCGAGCTCGCCGAGGATGCCCATCACGCCGCCGGCGCGATGCACGTCCTCCATATGCACGTCGGCGACAGCGGGCGCGACCTTGCACAGGCAGGGGACCTTGCGCGAGAGGCGATCGATGTCGGTCATGGTGAAGGGGATTTCGCCCTCATGCGCGGCGGCGAGCAGATGCAGCACGGTGTTGGTCGAGCCGCCCATCGCGATGTCCATGCTCATCGCGTTCTCGAACGCCTTGAAGTTGGCGATGTTGCGCGGCAGCACGCTCGCATCGTCCTGCTCGTAATAGCGGCGGGCGAGATCGACGATCAGATGACCGGCCTCGACGAACAGGCCGCGGCGGTCGGCATGCGTCGCCAGCACCGAGCCGTTGCCGGGCAGCGACAGGCCGAGCGCCTCGGTCAGGCAGTTCATCGAGTTGGCGGTGAACATGCCCGAGCAGGAGCCGCAGGTCGGGCAGGCCGAGCGCTCCATCACCTCGACATCGGCGTCCGAGACCTTGTCGTCGGCGGCCACGATCATCGCGTCGATCAGGTCGACCTTGCGCAGCTTGCCCTGGATGTTGACCTTGCCGGCCTCCATCGGCCCGCCCGAGACGAACACCGCGGGGATGTTGAGCCGCATCGCGGCCATCAGCATGCCAGGCGTGATCTTGTCGCAATTGGAGATGCAGACCATGGCGTCGGCGCAATGCGCGTTGACCATGTATTCGGTGCTGTCGGCGATCAGTTCGCGCGACGGCAGGCTGTAGAGCATGCCGTCATGGCCCATCGCGATGCCGTCATCGACCGCGATCGTGTTGAACTCCTTGGCGACGCCGCCGGCCTTCTCGATCTCGCGGGCGACCAGCTGGCCGAGATCTTTCAGATGCACGTGGCCGGGCACGAACTGCGTGAAGGAGTTGACGACGGCGATGATCGGCTTGCCGAAATCCTCATTGGTCATGCCGGTGGCGCGCCACAGGCCGCGGGCGCCGGCCATGTTGCGGCCATGGGTGGAGGTGCGGGAGCGATAGGCGGGCATGACGGTTTCCTCAGGCGTTCCTCGAGAACAGGCAATGTTGGTCCGGACAGGCGGGCAGCAGGCCACGGCCGCCGTCCGGCCAAGGACGCCGCGAGGCATACAGCGAAGTCCTTGACGATTCGACCCTAAATTTCGCCGCATCGGGGATGCCGGGCGGGCAGGGCGGGTGGCCCGCTGCCCGCCTGTCCGGCGGCGGCCGTCCACAGGCTGGCGGCGTGGTCACAACTTTGTGCCTATTTGTGGAACGCGCGCACACCGTACATTAGAACGGAGCGGTTCTGTTCCTGGCCGGGAAAGCCGGACAGCTCCGCCATCAGCCTCGGTCGTTTGACTCCAGCCTCTTGAAACCACCCGTTTGAGCCCAGTCGCTTGATCCCATGTCGTGCATCATCCGATCCCTTCATCTGCCCGTTATGGCCGCACTGCTGCTGGCCTGTCCCGGCACGGCGTCCGCGCACGCCATCATCGTCACCTCGCAGCCCGCATCGGGCGCGACCATCGACAAGGACGCGGTCGCGATCCGGCTGCGCTTCAACAGCCGCATCGATCACGCCCGGTCGCGGCTCAAGCTGCGCGCGCCCGACGGCGCGGAGCAGGCGCTGATTCCGGCCGCGGACGCGCCGGCCGACGAGATCGATGCCGAGGCCCGGGCGCTCCGCCCCGGCGCCTGGCACCTGCAATGGCAGGTGCTGAGCGTCGACGGCCACATCACCCGCGGCGACATCCCGTTCAACGTGCGCTGAGCGCGCCATGGCGCTGTTCCTCGACATTTTCGGCTATCTCTCGGTGGTGCTGCGCGGGCTGACGCTGCTGGCGCAATCCTTCACCATCGGCGGTCTCGCGTTCCAGCTCCTGCTGATGCGGCCGCTGCAGGCCAAGCTCTCCGCCGAGGCGCTCGTCGTCGGCAAGCGCGGCCAGCGGCTGCTGCGCCTCAGTGCGTTCGGGTGGTTCGCCATCGTGCTGGCCGCGCTTGCGGTCAACATGGCGGCGCTCACCGGCACGCTGGAGCTCTCGCTGGGCGAGGCCGCAGGCGCCGATTTCGCGCGCTCCGGTTTCGCCGTCGCGGCCTGTGCGCTCGGCATCGCGCTGCTTGCTCGGACCGGCCATTGGGGGAGAGCGCGCGCGATGATGCTGGTCGCGCTCGCTGGTCTCGCGCTCGCGATGCAGCTCAATCTCACCCATGCGGCGAGCCGGCTCGACGTGCGCTGGCCGCTGCTCGCCGCCGACTTCCTCCACATGCTCGGCGCCGGGATCTGGATCGGCGGCCTGCCGTATTTCCTGCTGGCGCTGAACGGTTGCAGGTCTGATGACGACCAGCGCCGGATCGGGCGGCGCTACTCGCTGATGTCGATGGCCTCGGTCGCCGCCATCGTGCTCGGCGGCACCATCATGGCGATCGCCTATCTCGGCTCGTTCGCGGCGATCTATGGCACCGCCTATGGCGTGATGACCTCGGCCAAGGTGGCCATGCTGCTGATGCTGCTGGCGCTCGGCGCCGGCAATTTCCTCGCCGTCGAGCGCCTGCGCCGCCGCGATCCCGCAGCACCGCTGCTGCGGATGAAGCGATTCGTCGAGGTCGAGCTCGGCATCGGGCTCACGGTGCTGCTCACCGCGGGATCGCTGACCTCGCTGCCGCCGGGCATCGACCTTAGCCAGGACCGGCTGAGCTGGAGCGAGATCGTCGAGCGCGCCACGCCGCAATGGCCGCGGCTCTCCAGCCCCTCGGTGGACCAGCTGACGATCTCCCAGCTGCAGGCCAAAATCGACGCCGCCGACGCCCAGCGCGTGACCGCGCCGCAGGCCTATGTGCCGGGCGAGGGCGTGATCCTGCCGCGCAGCGCCGCCGACATTGCCTGGTCGGAATACAACCACCATTGGGCCGGCATCTTCGTCGCGCTGATCGGCGTGCTCGCGCTGATCGAGCGCTTCTCCTGGGGCCGGTGGGCGCGGCATTGGCCGCTGCTGTTCCTGGTGATGGCGGCGTTCCTGTTCTTCCGCGCCGACGAGATGGCCTGGCCGCTCGGCCCGATCGGCTTCTGGGCCTCGTGGCGCGATCCCGAAGTGGCGCAGCACCGGCTGTTTGTGGTGCTGATCATCCTGTTCGGCCTGTTCGAATGGCGAGTGCGGCTGCGCGGGCAACAAGCCGGGCGCGCGGCGCTGGTGTTTCCGCTGACGGTTGCCGCCGGCGGCGCGCTGCTGCTGACGCATTCGCACGCCATCGCCAACATCAAGGATCAGCTCTTGATCGAGATGAGCCACACGCCGCTGGCGCTGTGCGGCATCACCGCCGGCTGGGCGCGCTGGCTGGAATTGCGCATGGACGGGCGGATCAGCCGCGCCGCCGCCTGGGTCTGGCCGGTCGCCTTCGTGCTGGTCGGGCTGATCCTGCTCGATTATCGCGAGGCGTGAGGCGACCGGGCGGCCGCGCCCGTGCCAGCCTCATGATCGGGCCATACGATCTCGATATGCTCGTTGTTGAAGTCGGGGTCGTTCTCGTCGCCGCGCCGCCAGCAGGTCATGCCGGCCGGCAGCCTAGCCAGCCGGATCGGCTGGCCGTCCGGCACCCGCGCGCCGAAGGCGAGCAGGTCGATGAAGCGGTTGACGAGGTCGAGAATGGCCTCGCGATGCTCGGTGCGGACCCGGTGGACGCTGATGTCGGGACGGCCGAACTTGCGCATGCCGCGGGTGTGGATCCATTCCGTGCCGTCTCCGTCCCGAGAGATCAGGGTCACGACGTGATGCCGCGGCGCGCAATGCCCGACATTGAAGGCACGCGTGCGCCATTCGGTCGGACTCCACCATTTCAGCATCTGCGGGTCGTAGATCGCGACGCCGCCCACATCCAGGCAGAAGGCCAGGAGGCCGATCACGTCGCGGAAATAGCTCAGCGTCGGCGGATCGGCGATGTCGCCTTTCACCACCAGGCAGCAGTCCTGCGCGGCCACGATCGCCGCCAGATCGGGATCTTCGGCGATGAGCCGGGTCCAGGGATGGCCGGTGCGAAAGCGCGTCACGACGTCGGGATGCTCGGTCGGACCGTAGGACAGCAGGTCGATGCCGTCAGGCACGCCGCTCGACCGATAGGCGCTCCTCGACAGCGGCCGATCGAGATCCACCCAGCCATAGACGATGTAGATCAGGAACGGGTCGTTGCCGCCCGGCGCATAGTGAGTTCGCGGCCACTCGGCGAGCAATGGCGTCATGCGCGATGCTCCTGACATCGTGCCGGCCATGTGTCGCGCATGGCTGGCTTGGCTTCGGCCTGGTCGCCCGCGCCGCGGTGCATCCGCTCACTCCTTGCGGAGGAAGACGTAGTCCGCAGAATAGGCCACGCTGCGGAACTGCCCCGCGGTCTCGCAGGCGCCTTCCAGCCTGCCGCCAACGGTGTTGGTCCGCTGCACCGTGGTGATGTCGGAGAACACGCCCTGGCCGCCGCGATGCGAGACGACGGCGAGCTTCAGCCAGGGAATGTCGTTGTCGGTGGTGCCGATCGCGGTGCCCTGTACCCGGCCGCTGACGATCGAGCCGTCCTGATGCTCCCAGCTCGGCCCGGCATAGTGGCGGCCGACCGTCTTGCCGTCCGCGACCAGCGTGGCGACCGGCTCGCGGAACGTCCAGGCGAGCTTGCCCTCCTTATCGGTCTTGCATTCATAGACCTGCGCGCCCTCGGCATGCAGCGTCACCACCGGCTTCTCGCCGGCGGCGACGAGGGCATCGGGAATCGCGGTCTCGGCGGCATCGACGTGGACGGTCAGGGCTCCCAGCAGCAGCAGCGACAGCGTCGGGATCACGCGCATGGTCAAGTCCTCGATAACAGCGGAAACGGAAACGGGCCGCGCTTGCGGCGCGGCCCGTTGATAGGTGACCAAACCAGAAGGCGAAAGTGGGGAGACTTACGCCGCCATCGCCTTGGTCAGGTTCTCGGCGATCTTGTCGAGGAACCCGGTGGTCGAGAGCCAACGCTGGTCGGCGCCGACCAGCAGCGCGAGGTCCTTGGTCATGTAGCCGGCCTCGACAGTGTCGACGCAGACCTTCTCCAGGGTGGCGGCGAACTTGGCGAGCTCGGCATTGTTGTCGAGCTTGGCGCGGTGCGACAGGCCGCGGGTCCAGGCGAAGATCGACGCGATCGAGTTGGTCGAGGTCTCCTTGCCCTTCTGGTGTTCGCGGAAATGGCGGGTCACCGTGCCGTGGGCGGCCTCGGCTTCGACGGTCTGGCCGTCCGGCGTCATCAGCACCGAGGTCATCAGGCCGAGCGAGCCGTAGCCCTGCGCCACGGTGTCGGACTGCACGTCGCCGTCATAGTTCTTACAGGCCCAGACATAGCCGCCCGACCATTTCAGCGCCGCGGCGACCATGTCGTCGATCAGGCGGTGCTCATAGGTGATCTTCTTGGCCTCGAACTTGTCCTTGAACTCCTTGTCGTACACCTCCTGGAAGATGTCCTTGAAGCGGCCGTCATAGACCTTGAGGATGGTGTTCTTGGTCGAGAGGTAGACCGAGTAGTTCTTGGCGAGGCCCATGTTGAGCGAGGCGCGGGCGAAGTCGTAGATCGACTCGTCGAGATTATACATCTCCATCGCGATACCCGGGCCCGGCGCCTTGAAGACCTCCTTCTCGATCACCGTGCCGTCGTCGCCGACGAACTTCATCGTCAGGACGCCCTTGCCGGGGAACTTGAAGTCGGTGGCGCGGTACTGGTCGCCATAGGCGTGGCGGCCGATGATGATCGGCTTGGTCCAGCCGGGGACGAGGCGCGGCACGTTCTTGCAGATGATCGGCTCGCGGAACACGACGCCGCCGAGGATGTTGCGGATGGTGCCGTTGGGCGACTTCCACATCTCCTTCAGGCCAAACTCCTTCACCCGGGCCTCGTCGGGGGTGATGGTGGCGCACTTCACGCCGACGCCGACCTTCTTGATGGCGTTGGCGGCATCGATCGTGATCTGGTCGTTGGTCTTGTCGCGGCTCTCCATCCCCAGGTCGTAATATTGCAGGTCGATGTCAAGGAACGGGTTGATCAGCTTGTCCTTGATGTACTGCCAGATGATCCGGGTCATCTCGTCGCCGTCGAGCTCGACGACCGGGTTGGTCACCTTGATTTTTGCCATGATCGATGGGGCCTTCTTGGGAACAGCGCGCCAGGAATGGAAAGCGCTTGTGAAATCAAGCGCGTCATAGCACTGCTGCACCGCGGGCGGAAGCGCACCCGGTATGCGCCCGGTGCTGATTTTCGCAGCCCTCTCATGCCCTGGGCCGTGCCGCCGGAGCGTGCCGCCTGCAGTTTCGGGCAAACCGCAAAATTCCGGCCTAAGCCGATTATTTTGCTTGAGAATTCTCTCCAGCCGGGCCAACGGAGCGGATCGAGCGCCGCGCCGGCGCTTGACCATGATGTGGAAGTTGAGGATCGACCGTGTCGGGCACCGACAAGACCAAGGCAGGAATCGAGATCGCAGGCCCGGTGGTGATCCTGGTCGAGCCGCAGCTCGGCGAGAACATCGGCATGGCCGCCCGCGCGATGGGCAATTTCGCGCTCACCGAGCTGCGCCTGGTCAATCCGCGCGACGGCTGGCCGAACATCGCGGCCACGCGGGCGGCGGCCGGCGCCGACCACATCATCGACCACGTCCGGCTGTTTGCGACCCTGCCGGAGGCGATCGCCGATCTCGACCTCGTCTTCGCGACCACCGCCCGCTCTCACGACCAAGCCAAACCGGTGATGGGGCCGGAGGCCGCCGCCCGCGAGATGCAGGGCCAGATCGCCGCCGGCGGCCGGGCCGGCATCCTGTTCGGCCGCGAGCGCGCAGGTCTGACCAATGAGGAGGTCGCGCGCGCCAACCGCACCATCACCTATCCGGTCAATCCAGGCTTTGCCTCGCTCAACCTCGCCCAGGCCGTGCTGCTGATGGGCTATGAATGGTTCAAGCTGGTGACCTCCGGCGCGCTGCCCTTCGCCATGCCCGAACGCTCCGAGCGCGCGACCCAGGAGCAGCTGGAGGCGTTCTTCGAGAATCTGGTGCGCGAGCTCGACCGGGTCGAATTCCTGCGGCCGGCCGAGAAGCGCGAGACCATGCTGGTCAATCTGCGCAATATCTTCTTCCGCATGGAGCCGACGAAGCAGGACATCCACACCCTGCACGGGGTGGTCATGGCGATCGCCGAGGGCCGCAAGGGACCGGCCAAGGGTGGGGTGCTGGACAGCACGCAGGCGACGCGGTTGCGGGCGCTGATCGCCGAGCAGGGCACGGTGGCCAGCCTGCCGGATTCGCGCGGCTCGCTGCGCGGGCTGGCGCGGCTGCTCCGCCGCAACCCGACCGATGCCGAGCGCATCCTCTGGCACGCACTGTCGCGCGACCGCCGCTTCGCCGGCCAGTTCAAGCGCCAGACCCCGGTGGGCCGCCACATCCCAGACTTCGTCTCCTTCATCCACCGTCTGGCGATCGAGCTGGTCGGCAACGACGAGAGCGAGGGCGTGGTCGCGGATCGCGCCCAACGACGGGCCTGGCTCGAAAGCCGCGACTACCGCGTGACCGAGGTGAAGACCGTGGATGTCGAGGGCGATCTCGAAGCGGAGCTGAAGCGGCTGCAGGCGCTGATCGCGGAGACGAAGTAGGCGCCGTCTTCGCGCACCACATGACGTTGTCGCGCTGGAACCCTCCTGGTACTCTGGTCGGGGATATTGCGGGGGTGCGCGATGCGGTGGGGCTGGCGCGTGATGGCGGTGATTTCGCTCGTGTGGGTGAACGTCATGCCGCTGGCGATGCGGGAGAGTGGCGCGCAATCCTCCGGAGCGGTGCAATGTCATGCCTCGGGCAATTTCAGCGTGGAGGATCGCATCGCGGGTTGTACAGCCATCATTGAAGGTGCCAACACTGCAACACAGATGGTGTTGCTGGCGCGTTTTCGGCGAGCTTGGCTCAACCTCCAGAAGGGCGACCCGGATCGCGCGATCGAGGACTATGATCTGCTCATTGCCCATGAGCCTTCGAGTACCAGAGCCTACATCTGCAGAGCTGCTGCCTTGTCAAGAAAAGGTGAGATCGATGCAGCTCTGAGCGACTACGCCAAGGTCCTCGAGCTCGATCCAAATAATGTTGAAGCTCTGTTGGGGCGAGCTTGGGATTATCTGGCCAATGACGACGTCGACGGCGCGATTGCGAGCTACGACCGCGTCCTGAAGATCCATCCCGAAAATGTCCAAGCCTATATCGGCCGTAGTAGGGCTTACCTTGCAAAGGACGAAACGGAGCTGGTAATCGCCGATTGCGACAGGGCCATCCGGACAAGCCCGGAGCGGGAACACGGCTATCTCTGTCGGGCGGCGGCTCATCGCGACAAGGATGAGAGCGATCAGGCGATCCGCGATCTCAAGCGTGCCATCGAGCTCAATCCGGCGAACCTGCGCGCTCAGGTGGAGCTGGCCGCCGCGTATCGTCGCCCCGGCGACACGGACATGGCACTGAGTGTGCTCGACGAGGTCACTCGCAGCCACCCGGACAACGGCGCCCTGTATCAAGCTCGCGGCATTGCTCGTTTTCAGAGTGGAAAATCACAAGAGGCCATCGACGACATCAGCAAAGCGAGCGAGATCAGGCCGAAGGATGCCTTTGCGCAGCTCTGGCTCGAACTTGCACGCCGACGCAACGGCCAACTGGGTGAACTCGCTGAGCGCGTGACACAGCTCGATATGGCCAAGTGGCCGGCACCGGTCGTTCGGCTCTTTCTTGGCGAGATAACCCCCGATGCGCTGCTGGAGACCGCTGAGAATTCAGATCGTTTCAAGCGCAGGGCCCAGCTGTGCGAGGCACATTTTTTTGCCGGAGAACTGGCCATTCTCAGCAACGATATGACGGAAGCGAGAAGGCTCTTGCAGGTTTCCGCGGACAGATGTCCTCGACACTTCGTGGAGTGGACGGCGGCACATGTCGAGTTGCGGAGGCTCGACGCGAGCGGATCGAAGCCGTGACGGCACCGTACGACTACGGTCTCCGTACCATTTGCGGCCGATCTGTAAGATCCCACCGATCGAACGGTCGTGAGATACAGCTGATCGCGACAAATCTCTAAAATTCGAACGGATCGCGCAGCTTTGTCGCAAGGGCCGATGCGAACGATGGCGGGCCGATCGCAATGCCGATCGCCCAAAGATCACATCGTTCACGGAGAGCCTCGACCAATGCCGATCCAGCCGCAGGGCCTACGCAAGCCGCAGACCGACCAGACCAGCGACCAGACCGGAATGTTCGAGACCGACAGCTGGCTGACAACCGATCTGACGCCACTATGGCTGGCCACCCGGGCCGCGGCGGCAGCGCCGACGGCAACGTCGAGCGCCGATCCGTCGGCGGCCATCGCGATCTATGGTAATTTCTGCAGCGTCGCGGCGACCTTGACCTCGACGTCGAGCACGACCTCGAGCGTCACCGCGAAAACCACCATCTCGACGGTCGCCGCCACCTCCACCATCAAGACGACGGTGCCGGCCTGGGTCAACACCCTGACCAATGCTGCGATCAAGGCCGACATGACGGCCGCGATCACCAATGGCACGGTGACGTATGCCGGCCTGCTCAAGGTCTTCACCGACATCGATGCCTCGCTGGCCGCGACGAAGAGCAAGCTGAGCGCCAGCCAATTCGCCGATCTGAAGACGATCGTCGCCAATCTCAACAATGGCGTTTCGACGTCGAGCTATCTGACCTACATCGCCCAGGCCTTCGTCAACGGCAACGCCGCGAACGCGACCTGGACTGGCGGAGCCGCCAGCGCGGTCGCCCTCGGCAATCTCGCCGCCGGCGCGACCGAGCTGCAATTCGCCGAGCTGATCGGCAAGTGGTTCCTCGGCACCGACCTGCCGTCGTCGAAGGTGATCCTCGGCAGCACCCAGTTCTCGGTGTCCTATTCGAACTCGACCAAGCCGCTGTTCTCGGCCGCCGGCGCCAGCATGAACGACATCAACCAGGGCTATCTGGGCGATTGCTATCTGCTCGCCGGCCTCGCCGAGGTCGCCTACAAGGAGCAGTCGGTCATCTCGTCGATGTTCACGGCCAATGGCAATGGCACCTATGGCGTGCGCTTTTACGTCAACGGCGCCGCGCGTTACGTCACCGTCAACAGCGCGCTCGCCAATGGCGGCAACATCTTCAACAATGGCGGAACCGCGATCTGGGCGAGCCTCGCCGAGAAGGCCTATGCCGAGCTGCAGGCCAGTGGCGTCTACACCGGCAACTCGATCAATTATGGCAATTCCTACACCACGATCGGCAATGGCGGCGCCCCCCAGATCGCCCTCGAGGCGATCACCGGCGCCACCCAGATCACCGATTTTCGCGCCATGGGCGGCTCCTGGGGCAAGGTGGTCTACAACTCGTCCTTCGGCGTGACCGGCTATACGACCGGCAATTCGACATCCAGCGTGCTGGCAACCATTGCCGCCAGCCTCGCCGCGGGCGACGACGTCATCCTGTCATCCTACACCAATGCCAAGGATTCGACCGGCAAGACCACGCTCGTGGCCAGCCACGCGATGTCGATCTACGGCTATAACAGCGCCAACGGCATGCTGCAGGTCCGCAATCCCTGGGGCTCGGCGGCCGGCCAATATTGGCAGACCACCTTCGAGGTCAGCCTCGCGACCCTGCTGGCCGCCGGCGACACCATCACCATCGACAATGTCGGCGACGCCAAGAAGCTGGCGGCGAGCACCACCACGTCATCCTCGGGGCTGAAGCTCGTCTCCGACGTCAGCGATCTCTCGGGAGCCGCATCCGGCTTCGTCCAGGCGATCGCCTCGCTCACCGATGGCGGCGCGTCGAACGTCGCGTTCACGCAAGGCCTGGCCTCGCAGCAGCACACGCTGGCAATGCCGATGGCGGCGTGACGCCTGCGCAGCGGCATCCGTTGTTACCATTCATCCTTCGAGACGCCCGCCTTCGGCGGGCTCCTCAGGATGAGGGAGCGTTCGCGGATGGACCCTGGACCCTCATGGTGAGGAGCCCGCCGAAGGCGGGCGTCTCGAACCATGAGGCCCAGCTGTTCGTGCGGGCCCGTCGCCATACGGACGTGCCTACGTCACCCGTTAAGCATCCGCCTTAACGCCGCGCCAACGCGGGCCGCGGAGGGTGTCGCGGGGATGTCGAACCACGAGGCGGGATTATTCGATGCAGGCGTGTACGGATCAGGGCGCATGGGCGTTGGCGCTGTCGCTGCATCTGCTCGGCATCGTCGCCGATCCCGGCCGCATCCAGCACGAGGCCGGTCGCAGCGACGCGCTCTCGGCCGATGATCTCCTGCGCGCCGCCGCGCGCTTTCCGGTCAAGGCGAGGCTGGTCACATCGAAGATCGCACGCCTGAAGACGACGCCGCTGCCGACGCTCGCCGTGCTCAAGGATGGCGGCTTTGCCGTGATCGGCAAGGTGACTGACACCAATATTCTGATCCAAGGGCTCAATGATGCGGGGCCGCGTCTGCTGGCCTTTGCCGAGTTCGAATCGCTGTGGTCCGGCCAGCTGATCCTGATCGCCAAGCGCGCGGAGCTGTCGGACACCGCGCGCCGCTTCAATCTCGGCTGGTTCGTTTCAGCGATCAGCAAATATCGCCGCATCCTGATCGAGGTACTGCTGGCGTCGTTCGTGATCCAGCTGTTTGGCCTCGCGACGCCGATGATCTTCCAGGTCGTCATCGACAAGGTGCTGGTGCATCGCGGACTGTCGACGCTCGAGGTGATGGTCGCGGGCCTCGCGCTGATCGCGCTGTTCGAGGCGGTGCTGTCGGGCCTGCGCACCTATCTGTTCACCCATACGTCCAACCGCATCGATGTCGAGCTCGGCGCGCGGCTGTTCCGGCATCTGATGCGGCTGCCGCTGGCCTATTTCGAGAGCCGCCGGGTCGGCGACAGCGTCGCGCGGGTGCGCGAGCTGGAGACGATCCGCCAGTTCATCACTTCGTCCTCGATCACGTTGGTGCTCGATCTCGCCTTTGCCGCTGTCTTCATCGGCGTGATGTTCCTGTACAGCTCTACGCTCGCCTGGATCGTCTGCGCGACCCTGCCGGTCTATGCGCTGCTGTCGCTCGCCACCACGCCCGCGTTCCGCACCCGGCTCGACGAGAAGTTCCGTCGCGGCGCCGAGAACCAGGCGTTCCTGGTCGAGAGCGTCACCGGCGTCGAGACCATCAAGGCGATGGCGGTCGAGCCGTTGATGCAGCGACGCTGGGAGGAGCAGCTCGCCAGCTATGTCGGCGCCTCGTTTTCGGCGTCGCAGATCGGCAATTGGGCGAGCCAGGCTGCGAGCCTGCTCAATAAGGGCGTCGGCGCGCTGACGCTGTTCGTCGGCGCCGGCCTCGTGATCGCCAACCGGATGACGGTCGGCGAGCTCGTCGCCTTCAACATGCTGGCCAACCAGGTCTCCGGCCCGGTGCTGCGGCTGGTGCAGGTCTGGCAGGATTTCCACCAAGTGCGGCTGTCGGTCGAGCGGCTCGGCGACATCCTCAACACGCCGGTCGAGGCGCATAGCGGCGGTGCCGAGCAGAACCTGCCGCCGCTGCAGGGCGCGATCGAGTTCGAGCGCGTGACCTTCCGTTACGGCCTCAACACCCAGCCGGTGCTGCGCGATGTCGCCTTGAAGATCGGGGCAGGACAGGTGGTCGGCATCGTCGGTCCCTCGGGCTCCGGCAAGAGCACGATCGCCAAGCTGGCGCAGCGGCTGTACCAGCCGGAAGCAGGTCGGGTGCTGGTCGACGGCGTCGACACCGCGGTGCTCGATCCATCCTGGCTGCGCCGCCAGATCGGCGTGGTGCTGCAGGAGAATGTGCTGTTCAACCGCTCGGTGCGCGAGAACATCGCGCTCGCTGATCCGGCGCTGCCGATGGAGAAGGTCGTCGAGGCGGCCAAGCTCGCCGGCGCGCATGAGTTCATCTGCCGGATGCCGCAGGGCTATGACACGGTCATCGGCGAGCGGGGCGTGTCGCTGTCCGGTGGCCAACGCCAGCGCATCGCGATCGCGCGTGCGCTGGTCGGCGATCCCCGCATCCTGATCTTCGACGAGGCGACCTCGGCGCTCGACTACGAGTCCGAGAGCATCATCCAGGCTAATATGCGCGACATCGTGCGCGGCCGCACCGTGCTGATCATCGCGCACCGGCTGTCGACGGTGCGCAGCGCCGACCGCATCCTGACGATCGAGAATGGCGTGATCATCGAGGACGGCACCCACGATCAACTGGTGGCCGGCGGCGGGCGCTACGCGACCCTGCACCGGATCCAGTCCGCGGGGCGCTGAGGAGATGACGATGGCGACACCTACGAGCCTGCGGCGCGGCTTCTCATTCGGCGGCAAGACCTCGGAACGCGAGTTCCTGCCCGCCGCCTTGGAGATCACGGAGACGCCGCCCAATCCGTTGGGGCGTCTCACGGCGCTGGCGCTGTGCACCGTGACCTTTGCGGCGCTCGGCTGGGCGTTCCTCGGCAAGGTCGATATCGTCGCGGTCGCCAGCGGCAAGGTGATCTCGCACACCCGGACGCAGGTGGTGCAGCCGTTCGAGACGGCGAGCGTCAAGGCGGTGCTGGTGCAGCCGGGGCAGCGCGTGCGCGCCGGCGACGCGCTGATCGAGCTCGACAAGACGTCGGTGAGCGCCGAGGCCGATCGTGCCCGCAGCGACCTGATCGCGAGTCTGCTCGACGAGGTGCGGCTGGCGGCGTTCCTCGACGGAGTGACGGCCGGGCCATTCGACCTCGTGGTCGGCGTCGATCCGCTCGACCGCGCCCGCGCCCAGGCCCAGCTCACGGCACAGCTGGCGATGCGCGCCAGCCAGCTGGCGGCGCTCGCGCAGGAGCGCGCCCAGCACATCGCCGAGCGCGAGGCGCTGCAGCAGACGGTCGCCAAATATGAGCAGACCCTGCCGATGGTCGCCGAGCGCGCCGAGATCCGCACCAAGGCGAGCGAGATCGGCAATGCCTCGATCATCGCCCGCCTGGAAAGCCAGCAGCTGCTGGCCGAGACCCGCGCCGAGCTCGCGATCAACAAGGCCAAGATCATCGCGCTCGACGCCACGATCGCCGGGCTCGATCAGAAGATCGCCGCGACCGAGGCCGAGATCCGCGACAAGGCGATGCGCGATCTTGCCACCGCGCGCGAGCGCGCCCGCGCCGCCGGCGAGGCCTTGGCCAAGGCGACGCGCCGCGCCGAGCTGCAGACCCTGCGCGCGCCGATCGACGGCACGGTGCAGCAGATGCACGGCGCCGCCGCGGGCGCCGTGGTGACGCCGGCGCAGCAGCTGCTGTCGGTCGTTCCCGATGACGACAGGATCGAGGTCGAGGCCGTGGTCGAGAATCGCGATGTCGGCTTCGTCGAGGCCGGCCAGCGCGTCGAGCTCAAGGTCGACGCCTTTCCGTTCACCCGCTACGGCCTGCTCGGCGGCCAGGTGACCTCGGTGGATCGCGACGCCGAGGCCGCGCCGGTCAATCCCAATGGCGTCCAGGGCGCCGAGCGCCAGGCCGACCAGACCGACCGCGTCGAGGCCAGCGAGCGGCTGCGCTACATGGTGCATATCGCGCTCGACCGCGGCACGCTGGACGTGGATGGCCGCACGGCTGCACTGGTGCCGGGCATGTCGGTGAAGGCCGAGATCCTCACCGGCAAGCGGCGCATCATCGATTTCCTGCTGGCGCCGTTGCGGGAGCACCTCCACGACGCGATGCGCGAGCGCTGAGCAACGGCCCGGCCGCAGGGCATGCTTAACGCGCGCTTGCGCATTTGAACGAAAAACCACGATCAAATCGTCACGCGCCCCGTTACGGAACACTCGCGTTCCGGCGGTATGAGTGCCGTACTACATTTTTTTCGCTGTGGCTGGCGGCTTTGATCATGAACGAAACACATTCGATATTGCAGGATCTTGAGGATGCGATCGCGCGGGGGACGGCTGACAGCCGCGAGCGCGCGCTGTGGCATGCGACCGATCTTCTGATCGCGGGACGTTATTGCGAAGAGGAGATCGCCACGTTCGGCGAGGTGATCGGCCGGCTCGCCGACGAGATCGAGACGGAAGCGCGCGCCAAGCTGGCGCATCGGTTGGCGAGGATCGAATATTCGCCGGCCAGCGTCGTTCGCAAGCTCGCTTTCGACGACGCGATCGAGGTCGCCGGCCCGGTGCTGCGCCAGTCCGAACGGCTCGACGATGTCACGCTGCTGGAGAATGCCCGCACCAAGAGCCAGGCGCATTTGCTCGCGATCGCCGAGCGCAAGAGCTTGAGTCCTGCCGTGACCGACGTGCTGGCCTCGCGCGGCAACAGCGCCGTCGCCAATGCGGTGGCGCGCAATCAGGGCGCACAGTTCTCCGGCTCGGGCTTCCTGCACATGGTGCAGCGTGCCGAGAACGACTCGATCCTGGCCGAGCATCTCGGCCGGCGCCTCGACATCCCGCGTCATCTGTTCCAGCAATTGATCGCCAAGGCCTCCGACGACGTCGGCAAGCGGCTGGCGGAGGAGCGGCCGGAGCTCGTCGGCGAGATCCACAGCTCGGTCGCCAATATCGCCGGCGATCTGCAATCCAAGTTCGGCCCGGGCTCGCGCAACTACTTTGTCGCCAAGCGCACCGTCTCGATCCAGCATCGCCTCGGCAATCTGCACGAAAGCACCATTGCCGGCTACGCCGTCGCCCATAAGGTCGAGGAGGTGATGATCGGCCTGGCGCTGTTGTCCGGCCTGCCGGCCGATGTCGTCGAGCGGGCGCTGTTCGACCGCAATCGCGAGATGCTGCTGATGCTGGCCAAGGCACTGCACTTCAGCTGGGACACGACCATGGCGCTGGCGTTTCTCGGTGCCCGCGAGCATCGAATCACCGCCGGTGAGCTGCAGGATCTGGAGCGCGACTATGCCCGCCTCGACATGCAGGCCTCGCGCAGTGTCATCGATTTCTATCAGTCACGGAAGAATCCCGCCAAGACCGGACGCGAGCCGCATGCTCTCGCCCACTGAAATCGTCATCGAAGGACAGTGTCATGAACAGCATGGATCTTCACGGCTCCGCACGACCACTCCGCCGCGAGCCGGCGGCCGACCGCAGCGTGGCGGAGGCCGCCTGGCTCGTGCTCGAAGCCGCCAACGAGCTCGGGGATGAGGATGCGGTGGCGGCCTGCCGGCGGGTCATCGACGCGGGCCTGAACGGGGCAAAGCCTCAGCCGCGCGACCTCGACCTTGTCGGCGATTATTTCCGTTGAGGGCGGCCGTCGCGGCGGCTACACCGCGGCGAGCTGAGCATCCGGCCTGCTGCGCTTTCCGGCCTTCAGCCTGACCGGCTCGAACAGGGCGCTCGCGGCCAGGCCCGCGGTGTCGGCAACCTCGGGATTGCGAGACACCATGGCGGCGACGATCGCGCCGTCGATCAACAGCGCCAGCTGATGCGCGAAGCTCTCGGGATCCTGAGCCCCCATCTCACGCGCCAGTTTTTCGATATGGGCGAGCACCACCTTCTTGTGGCGCATCGCGATGGTGCGGAACTGTTTCTGGTCCTTGTCGTGCTCGCCGACCGCGTTGATGAAGGGGCAGCCATAGAAGCGCTCCTCGCCGAACCAGCTCTTCAACGCCGGAAAGATCCGCGCCAGCTTGGTCTCGGCATCGCCGCCGCCGGCCTCGATCGCGCCGATGAACCATTCCCGCCATTGCTTGCCCTCGCTCTCCAGCACGGCGGTGACGAGCGCGGTCTTCGATCCGAACAATTTGTAGAGCGTGGTCTTCGCCGTCCCGGCCTCGCTGATGATGGCGTCGATGCCGGTGGCGTTGATGCCGTTCTTGCAGAACAGCCGCGTCGCCGCGCCGAGCAAGCGGCCACGCGCCGAGTCCTCATCAACCGCCGCAATCGTCCGCACGATCGCCGGCTTCTTGCCTGTCTGTTTGCCCGCAGCTGACTTGCCCATGCGCGCGAGCTTAATCGCTGTGCGCGTGAGCAGGCAAGTGCGCTCGCGGCCAACAGGCAGACTTGCGCTCAATTTCATCGTGACGCGCAGCATTGTGCATCGCGCTTGGGCAGACAAGGTCGGGGCCACGTTCTGCCATCTTGTCGTAAGCCGCGAGGATCATTCCGCCTTTTGATTTCCAGTCTCCCTGGCACGCTTCGTGCAGGAAACAGACCGTTCGGTATCCTCGATCCCAGGGAGAGAAATCAGATGACCGCTGTTGTTCAGAAGACGGCCCTCACGGGCTGCCTCGCACCGATCGATAAAGGCGGGCTCGAACAGCTCATCGCCAACGGCAAGGCCAACCCCAAGGTCATCAAGACCCTGAAGTGCAAGACCGTCGCGGAGGGCAAGTTCCGTCACGCCAACTACATCCGCAACCTCGCGCCCTATATCGTCGACGAGCCGCCGGGGCTGCTCGGCGATGACACCGCGCCGAATCCGTCCGAGGCCTCGCTGGCCGCGCTCGGCTCCTGCCTCGCGGTCGGCCTGCACGCCAACGCCGTGCATCGCGGCTGGATCGTCAACAAGCTCGAGCTGGAGCTCGAGGGCGATCTCAACATCACCGCGGTCTGGGGCACGGGCGACGTCAGCGAGAAGCCGGTCGGCTTCACCGATGTGCGGGTCAAGGTCGACATGGAGTGCGAAGGCATTTCCAAGGAAGAGGTCCAGGCGCTGATCGATCACGTCAAGAAGTGGTCGCCGGTCGCCAACACCTTCACGCGTCCGGTCAATCTCGAAGTCGGAATCTGAGTTGGGCTGACGGCCTGAAGCAGCGGAGGACGCGTCATGGGTTCACTCGGACAGCATCTGGCGGTCGATGGGGCGGGCGTATTGCCCATGCCGTCGACCGTCGAGCAGGTGGCGGCGATCGCGCGCAATGAGCTCGCGCCGCTGGCTGCTGGCATCGACGCCGGGACGGTGTATCCGGCCGAGGTGCTCCGCCGCTTCGGCGAGGTCGGCGCCTGGAGCAGTCATGTGCCTGACAATGGCGAGGCTGATCTGAACAGCGCGATCGCCGCGATCGCGGCGATCGGCGAGGTCTGCGGCGCCTCGGCCTTCATGGCGTGGTGCCAGAACACGCTGGTCTGGTACATCGCGAATTCGAGCAACCGGGCGCTGGTCGATCGTCTGCTCGACGATGCGGCCAGCGGCCGGCTGCTCGGCGGCACCGGGCTCTCCAACCCGATGAAGAGCTTTTTCGGCATCGAGAAGCTCAAGCTGAAGGGGCGGAAGGTCGAGGGCGGCTATGTCGTGCGCGGCGCGCTGCCCTGGGTCTCCAATCTCGGGCCCGACCACATGTTCGGCACGATCTTCGAGCGCGAGGATGCGCCCGGCGAGATCGTGATGTTCGTCGCCGATTGCGCCGATCCGGCGGTGACCTTGCAGCCCTGCCAGCCGTTCCTGGCGATGGACGGCACCGGCACCTATGGCATCCAGTTCCGCGACCTGTTCGTGCCGGACGAACTGATCCTCGCCGATCCCGCGGGGCCCTTCGTCAAGAAGATCCGCGCCGGCTTCATTCTGCTGCAGGCCGGCATGGCGCTCGGCCTGATCAAGGACTGCATCAAGATCATGCAGGAGGTCGAGGCGCCGCTCGGCCATGTCAACCGCTATCTGCCGCAACAGCCGGTCGACTTCAGCGCGCTCGCCGATGAGCTTTCCAAGGAGACGGCCATCCTTGCCAGTGATCCCTACAACACGGACGAGACCTACTGGCGCAAGGTGGTCGCGCTGCGCCTGCGGGCCGGCGAGGCCAGCGTTGCTGCGGCTCACGCCGCGATGCTCCATTGCGGGGCGCGCGGCTACATCAAGGGCAATCGCGCCGAACGTCGCCTGCGCGAGGCCTATTTCGTCGCGATCGTCACCCCCGCGACCAAGCAGCTCCGCAAGATGCTCGCCGACGGCTGACGCCGGCGAGAACGGCAAACCAACACATCCACCAGGAGAGGCCTGCCATGACGGACGTTCTGATTACTGCCGGCGAACTCGCTGAACTCATCAAGACCGAGCCGTGTGTCGTGATCGACACCCGCAATCCCGATGCCTATGGTGCGGGACATCTTCCCGGCGCCGTCAACGTCCATGAGATCTTCACCTATCTTGCGACGTCGACGCCGGAGGGCATCGAAGAGCTGAAGACGAAGTTCGCCGACGCGTTCGGTGCGGCCGGCCTGTCGGGCGCCGAGACGGCCGTGGTCTACGAGCAATCGATGAACTCCGGCTTCGGCCAGTCCTGCCGCGGCTATTTCCTGCTGACGATGCTCGGCTATCCCAAGGTGAAGGTGCTGCATGGCGGCTACGATGCGTGGGTTGCGGCCGGCTTGCCGGTCACGACCGATGTGTCGGCGCCGGCGAAGGCCTCGTTCAAGATCGTGCCGGAGGCGGGCAGCATCCTGATCGATGCCAAGGCCATGCTGGCCGCGGTCGGCAGTCCTGCGATCGCGATCCTCGACGTCCGCGACGTCGATGAGTGGATCGGCGATTCATCCTCGCCCTACGGTAAGGATTTCTGCCCGCGCAAGGGCCGCATCCCCGGCGCTGTGTGGCTCGAATGGTACCGCATGATGAAGCCGACCGGCGAAGGCCCGCGCTTCAAGTCCAAGGACGAGATCCTGGCCGAATGCGCCACGGTCGGCATCACCGTTGATACGCCGGTCTATCTCTACTGCTTCAAGGGCGCGCGGGCGTCGAACACGTTCCTCGCGCTGAAGAACGCCGGCGTGAAGGATGTGCGGATGTATTTCGGCTCGTGGAACGAGTGGTCGCGTGACCCGTCGCTGCCGATCGAGGAAGGCCTGCCGATGCCGGCGATGACCAGCAAAGCGGCATAGAAGCTGCATGTTATGCACGTCCGGCCGCTGAAAAATGCGGCCGGATGAGCTGTTCGAAGGCGCTGATAGCGCGGGTGTGACAAAGGGGCGCAGCACATGTCGATTTTCGATGATCCGTTCGATGCCGATTCACGGGTGAATGCCGGTTGTATTTGCGGCCAGCACCGCAGTCCGGCCGAACATGAGCACGCCCTGCGCGCGTTGCGCTGTGAACCGGTGGTGGAGTCCGCGGAGAAGCGCTACGAGAACGTCGTCGCCTCGGCCGTGCTGCGAGCCGTCTTCCCCGAAGCCGCCACGCGCCGCGCGTTCCTGAAATCGGTCGGCGCGGCCACCGCGCTGGCCGCGGTGTCGCAATTCTTCCCGCTGAAGACCGCGACCGAAGCCTTCGCCGAAGCGGGGACACCGGAGAAGAAGGATCTCAAGGTCGGCTTCATCCCGATCACCTGCGCCACGCCGATCATCATGGCCGCGCCGCTCGGTTTCTATGGGAAGGCCGGCCTGAACGTGGAGGTGGTGAAGACCGCGGGCTGGGCCGTGATCCGCGACAAGACCATCAACAAGGAATACGACGCCTCGCACATGCTGGCGCCGATGCCGATCGCGATCTCGCTGGGGCTCGGCGCGCAGCCGATCCCCTTCACCGTGCCCGCGATCGAGAACATCAACGGGCAGGGCATCGTGCTCGCGATGAAGCACAAGGACAAGCGCGATCCGAAGGATTGGAAGGGTCTCAAATTCGCGATTCCCTTCGACTATTCGATGCACAATTATCTTCTGCGCTATTATCTCGCCGAGCACGGCATCGATCCCGATACCGACGTGCAGCTGCGCTCCGTGCCGCCGCCGGAGATGGTCGCCAACCTCAGGGCCGACAACATTGACGGCTTCCTTGCGCCCGACAACATCTGCCAGCGCGCGATCTATGACGGCGTTGGCTTCCTGCATATTCTGTCCAAGGAGATCTGGGACGGCCATCCCTGCTGCAGCTTCGCCGCCAGCCGCGAATTCATCACCGCGGCGCCGAACAGTTTCGCGGCGCTGACCCGCGCCATCGTCGATGCCACGGCCTACGCGTCGAAGGCGGAGAACCGCAAGCAGATCGCGGAGGCGATCGCGCCGGCCAACTACATCAACGCGCCGGTGACGGTGCTGGAGCAGGTGCTGACCGGCACCTATGCCGACGGCCTCGGCGGTGTGAAGACCGACCCGAAGCGCGTCGATTTCGATCCGTTCCCGTGGCAGTCCTTCGCGGTGTGGATGCTGACCCAGATGAAGCGCTGGGGCCAGATCAAGGGCGACGTCGACTACAAGGCGGTCGCCGAGCAGATCTATCTGGCCACCGACACCCGCAAGGTCATGACCGAGATGGGCCTGACGCCGCCGAAGGACTCCTACAAATCGTTCTCGGTGATGGGCAAGCCGTTCGATCCGACCAAACCGGATGATTACGTGGCCAGCTTCAAGATCAAGAAGGCCTCGTGATGGGGGCGATGGGCGCGATGCAGCTGACAAGCCCTCTGGTGATGGACGGAACACCGCCGACCAAACCAACGGTGTCGTCCCCGCGAAAGCGGGGACCCATACGCCGTGACCTGTCGTGGGGCAGGAGCGGTCGCGACGATCTTTTCCACCAACTGCCGACGGTGGCTATGGGTCCCTGCGTTCGCAGGGACGACGTTTGTGGGTGTGGTGGCCGATGACCGCCTCACTCCGTCTGCGCGCCGCCGTCGTCTCGATCGTGCTGCTGGCCGTCTTCCTCGGTGCCTGGCATCTCGCCACGCGCAGCACGGGGACGGCAGCCAATATGAGCCCCGAATACGCCAAGCTGATGGGCATGACCGCCACGCAGGGCAAGTCGGCGATGCCCGGGCCGCTCGATGTCGGCGCCAAGCTGTGGGAGCATCTGAAGCGGCCGTTCTATGATAACGGGCCGAACGACAAGGGACTCGGCATCCAGCTCGCCTTCTCGCTCGGGCGGGTGATGCTCGGCTATCTGATCGCGGTCGCGATCGCGATGCCGCTCGGTTTCCTGATCGGCATGTCGCCATTGATGAGCAAGGCGCTCGATCCGTTCATCCAGATCATGAAGCCGATCTCGCCGCTCGCCTGGATGCCGCTGGCGCTCTACACGATCAAGGATTCAAGCCTGTCGGCGATCTTCGTGATCTTCATCTGCTCGGTGTGGCCGATGCTGATCAACACCGCCTTCGGCGTCGCCAGTGTGCGCAAGGAGTGGATCAACGTCGCGCGCACGCTCGAGGTCGGCAATATCCGCCGTGCCTTCACCGTCATCCTGCCGGCGGCGGCGCCGACGATCCTCACGGGCATGCGAATCTCGATCGGCATCGCCTGGCTCGTCATCGTCGCCGCCGAGATGCTGGTCGGCGGCACCGGCATCGGCTACTTCGTCTGGAACGAGTGGAACAATCTCTCGATCACCAATGTGATCATCGCGATCCTGCTGATCGGCGTCGTCGGCATGGCGCTGGACCAGATCCTCGCCCGCGTGTCGCGGCTCGTGACCTTTCCGGAGTAGGGCGGTGATGGTGACCAAAAACGCCGTCGCATTCTTACCTCTCCCCGCCTGCGCCAGGGCAACCGCATGCGACGATCGGAGTTATACGCCCGGGCCTCTCCAGGCCGTCATGCCCGGGCTCGTCCCGGGCATCCACGTGGTTCGGCATCCTGGGAACGACGTGGATGCCCGGGACGAGCCCGGGCATGACGACGTAACGAATTGGCTGGGGCTCGGGGAGGCTGCTCGATGACCTCAGACAAATTCATTTCCATTGAGGGCATCGCCAAGCGCTATGACGGCACGCGGAGCACGACGATCTTCGAGAATCTGTGGCTCGGCATGGCCCGCGGCGAGTTCGTCTGCGTGATCGGGCATTCCGGCTGCGGCAAGACGACCGTGCTCAACATCCTGGCCGGGCTCGATGTGCCGAGTGAAGGCGCTGTGATCGTCGACGGCCAGGCCATCGAGGGACCGAGCCTCGACCGCGCCGTGATCTTCCAGAGCCATGCGCTGTTGCCGTGGCGGACCGTGCTCGGCAATGTCGCCTATGCGGTCTCGTCGAAATGGCGCAAATGGGATCGCGCCAAGGTCAAGGCGCATGCGCTGAAATATATCGAGCTGGTCGGCCTGGCCGGCTCCGAGCACAAGCGGCCGTCGGAGCTGTCCGGCGGCATGAAGCAGCGCGTCGGCATTGCCCGCGCGCTGTCGATCACGCCGAAGATCATGCTGATGGACGAGCCGTTCTCGGCGCTGGACGCCCTGACGCGCGGCACCTTACAGGACGAGGTCCGGCGCATCTGCGTCGAGACCGGCCAGACCGTGTTCATGATCACCCACGATGTCGACGAGGCGATCTATCTCGCCGACAAGATCGTGCTGATGACCAATGGTCCCGGCGCGGTTCTGGCCGAGATCGTCGAGAATCCGCTGCCGAAGGACCGGCTGCGCGGCGATCTGCATCGCCACCCGCTGTATTACGCGCTGCGCAACCACATCATCGACTTCCTGGTCAGCCGCAGCAAGATTTTCACCGCCGAGACGCCGGATCATGATCCGCGCAAGGTGCCGGTGGTGAAGATTGGAAAACCTGAACTCACGGTCACCTCTGGCGGTGACTCTCAGGCGGAAGACACAAGACAGGTGTCATGGCCGGGCTTGGCCCGGCCATCCACGATGTCTTGAGCAAGGCAAACAAGACGTGGATGGCCGGGACAAGCCCGGGCATGACGATGAGAAGGGAGACCAAGCATGAAGCGATCCGACCTCACCGAGAAGCTGCTCGACATCAAGCGTGAGAAGGGCTGGAGCTGGAAGTACATCTGCGAAAAGATCGGCGGCTATTCCGAGGTGCTGATCGTCGGCGCCATTCTCGGCCAGATGAAGCTGACGAAGCCGCAGGCCGCCAATGCCGGCGAGCTGTTCGGCCTGTCGAAGACCGAGATCGCGATGCTGAACGAGACGCCGATGCGCGGCGAGGGCGTGCAGATGCCGCCGACCGATCCTTTGATCTACCGCTTCTACGAGCTCGTGATGATCAACGGCCCGGCCTGGAAGGAGCTGATCCAGGAGGAGTTCGGCGACGGGATCATGTCGGCGATCGATTTCGACATGGTGATGGAGCGCCTGCCCAATGCCAAGGGCGATCGGGTCAAGATCACGATGTCGGGCAAGTTCCTGCCGTACAAATATTACGGCGCCAGCGGCAACGTGCCGGAATACGGCTTCAAGGAAGAGTAAGCGAATAGCGAATAGGGAGTAGCGAATGGGGATCTCCCCAATTCGCTACTCGCCACTCGCTATTCGCCTCTCACCAACTATCCGGCCTTGATCTGCGCGATCGCCGCCGTCAGCAGCTCGCTCATCTTGGCGCGGATCTCCTGCTCGGTGACGCCCTTGGCGGAGAGATCGCCGAGCACCTTGCGCAGCACGTCGGCGTCGCCCGCTTCCTCGAAATCGGCCGCGACGACCTCCTTGGCATAGGCATCGGCGTCAGCGCCGCTCTTGCCGAGCTTTTCGGCGGCCCAGAGGCCGAGGAGCTTGTTGCGGCGGGCTTCCGCCTTGAATTTCAATTCCTCGTCATGAGCGAATTGCTTCTCGAACGCGTCCTCGCGCTTGTCGAACGTGGTCATAGCCGGAACTTCCAGTGTTGCCGAAAAGGGTTAACCGCGCAGGCGGTTGCGGGGCGGTGGCCGCACGCCTAAATAATTGGAACACCTTGTCAATACAACGGGCACGAGGCCGCAGGGAAGGGCGGTAAAACTCCGCTTCCGTGGTCTGGATCGATTGTGCTCGGGACACCAATGGGATAGGTTTCCCACAGGCCCGGTTCCTGTTCTGTTTCCGTCAGAATCCAGGCCCTCGCGGCAGCTCCGTCGTGGTCCTGTCCAAAGTCATCCGGAGCCCACCATTTCATGGATTTCAACAAAACACGGTACATCCCAATGAGCCGTCGGCGTCGCATTTATGAAGGCAAGGCCAAGGTCCTTTACGAAGGTCCCGAGCCCGGCACCCTGATCCAGCACTTCAAGGACGACGCCACCGCCTTCAATGCCAAGAAGCACCAGGTGATCGAAGGCAAGGGCGTCCTCAACAACCGCATCTCGGAGTACCTGTTTCAGCACCTCAACGACATCGGGGTGCCGACCCACTTCATCCGCCGGCTCAACATGCGCGAGCAGTTGATTCGCGAGGTCGAGATCGTGCCGCTCGAGGTCGTGGTGCGCAACGTGGCGGCGGGCTCGCTGTCGCAGCGCCTCGGCATCGAGGAGGGCACCCAGCTGCCGCGTTCGATCATCGAATTCTATTACAAGAACGACCAGCTCAATGACCCCATGGTGTCGGAGGAGCACATCACGGCGTTCGGCTGGGCCACCCCCCAGGAGATCGACGACATCATGGCGCTCGCCATCCGCGTCAACGACTTCCTGACCGGTCTCTTCCTCGGCATCGGCATCCGTCTGGTCGATTTCAAGATGGAATGCGGCCGGCTGTTCGAGAACGAGATGATGCGGATCATCGTCGCCGACGAGATTTCCCCCGATTCCTGCCGGTTGTGGGACATCAAGTCGAACGAGAAGCTCGACAAGGACCGCTTCCGTCGTGATCTTGGCGGCCTTCTGGAGGCCTATACCGAGGTCGCCAAGCGGCTCGGCATCCTCATGGAGAACGAGCGTCCGGCGGGCTCAGGCCCGGTCCTGGTCAAGAGCTGAGGGAATAAAAGACGTGAAAGCGCGTGTCACGGTGACGCTGAAATCCGGCATCCTCGATCCCCAGGGAAAGGCGATCGAGGGCGCCCTCAAGTCGCTCGGCGTCGACGGCGTCGCCAGCGTGCGCCAGGGCAAGGTGTTCGACATCGAGCTCGCGGGCGACGACAAGGCCAAGGCGGAGGCGGCGCTGAAAGCCGCCGCCGACAAGCTGCTCGCCAACACGGTGATCGAGAATTACCGGGTGGAGCTGTTGGGGTAGGCGATGGCTGTGACCGACCGCGAGACCTACAAGCTGTTGCTTGAGGTCTCGCGTGATCTGGTCCGTGTCGAAGCTTCCGTCGATGACCTGCTTGCTGGTGTGCGAGCGTTGAACCGGGAGCTCTCGTCAGACTCACACACCCTCGCGACTCTGCGAGGGGATCATTCTCGAGCAATCACGTAGAAGCATGAAATCCGCCGTCCTCGTCTTCCCAGGCATCAACCGCGAACGCGATATGGCGCGCGCGCTGCGCATGATCTCCGGCCATGAGCCGGCCATGGTCTGGCACGCCGAAACGGCGTTGCCCAAGGGCACCGATCTCGTCGTGGTGCCCGGCGGCTTCTCCTATGGCGATTATCTGCGCTGTGGCGCGATCGCGGCGCGGGCGCCGGTCATGGATGCGGTACGCGCTCACGCCGCCCAAGGTGGCCTCGTGCTCGGCGTCTGCAACGGCTTCCAGATCCTGTGCGAGTCGGGCCTGCTGCCGGGCGTGCTGATGCGCAACGACAAGCTCAAATTCATCTGCAAGGACGTGCATCTTCGGGTCGAGCGGTCGGATTCGCCGTTCACCCGCGGCTACAATGCCGGGCAGGTCATCCGCGTGCCGGTCGCCCATGGCGAGGGCAATTACGCGGCCGATGAAGAGACGTTGAAGCGGCTCAATGGCGACGGGCGCGTGCTGTATCGCTACTGCTCGGCCGACGGCGAGGTCGGCGACCTCAGCAACATCAATGGCGCGGCGCATTCGATCGCCGGCATCGTCAACGAGAGCGGCAACGTGCTCGGCATGATGCCGCATCCCGAGAATCACGTCGAGGACATCATGGGCTGCACCGACGGCCGCGGCCTGTTCGCCGGCCTCGTCGCCCATCTCGACCGCGCGGCCTGATCCCCTCTCAGCAGCAGCGCCCGTCACGTCCGGGTCCGGACGCTCGGCGGCCGGACCAACAAACGATCGATTGGCGGCGGAGGGATGAGGGACGTTCCTCCAACTTCGGATCGTCCATGACCTCCGCCCCTGCCTTGATCCCGACGGTGCCTTGATGTCGACGCTGCCTGCTACCCGGCGCACCCTGCGCTGGCCTTTCGTTGTGATGTTGCTCTTGGCCGTCACGGGCCTCGATGCCGTGCGGGCTGAAACCCCGCTACCTGCCGCGCCGAGGCCGCCGATCGCTGTGAGCGGCTGGACACCTCAGCGGCCGAACGGCACCGACGTGACCTTCTTCCTGTGCGAGGATGCCAAATGCGGCCCAGGCTCGAAAGTGAGCTATCGGCTCTATGCGCCCAACACGACCTTGACGATCGAGCAATTTCGCGCGTCACAGGAACAGACGGTCAAGCTGCTGGACCAGCGCGTGCCCGGCCAAAAGACGACAATTCTGCGCGTGGAGGGTGACAACGGCACCGGCGTGCCGCGGGTGTTCCGGGTGCGCCGTCTGAAGGTGGCGCCGGATGGGACCAAGGAATATCAGGTCAGCGGCGTCCTGTTCGGCGCGAAGGGCAGCGCAAGTCTGATCAGCACGGCGAGCAGCGAAGCGGCCAGCAACGCCAACTTTGCGCAGTTTGCCGTTCCCGTGATGGCTCTGATAGGCCCGTCGTCGCGGTAAAGCCTGCGAACGCTGCCGCTCCATGGGACGACCGCTCGCGTCTTGCCGCAGGCGGTTCTCGGCGGTCGATGAAGACGCCGTTCATCAAAATCGTTCCGCAGTTTTTTCTCGCGCCGCCCGGCAACGCCGGGCGGCTGTTCGCGTTGTCCGCCCGCGAGTGGGGCAGGGAACCAAGGAGGTTCTCTTATGACGACGAAACATTGGCTTGGAACGGCCGCGATCATCCTGGCGATCGGCACGGCATCAGGTGCTGCATCGGCGCAGTCGGAAACGACGCGCGAGGGCGGTGCTGCCGCTCCCACGGCGCGCGAGGCGACCCGGCCCGGAAGCGAAGCCAAGGGCGAGGTCAAGGGCGGCGCAGCGGCCGCTGAGCGCGGCGCGTCCGAGACGCGGCAGAGCGCGCAGGAGCCGCGCCGGGGCGAGCCGTCGTCCGCGGCGGGCCGCGAGCAGGCCCAGGAACGGTCCTCGGAACGGCCGGCGCATGACGCCAGGCAGAGCGCCGAGAGCAAGGGCGAGCGCGGGCCGGCTGCCGCCGAGCACGGCCGCGACGCCAAGGACGGCGCCGAGACGAAGTCGGCAACCGACAGCAAGCAGGCTGACAAACAGTCGGACAGCAAGAGCAGGGCCGAGTCCAAGCCTCAGCAGGGACGCGCCGAGGATCAGCGCAAGGGCGAGGACCGCGCCGCCGACAGCAAATCGGGTGCGACGGAGCGCAAGTCGGATCGCGAAGCCGATCGCAACGACCGCAACGGTGCCGACAAGAACCGGCAGAGCCTGGACGAGCGCAAGCCCGGTACGTCCGACCAGGCCGCCGACAAGCAGGCGAACGACAAGCAGGCCCCCGATCGCAACAAGCAGGCCAATCAGCCGCCGGGCGCGGACAAGGCCTCCAACGCGCAGCAGAACCAGCAGCCGGGCTCGACCACGTCCGATACGCGTCAGCAGAATGCGACCGGACAGGCCAACAATCCGGCCCTTCCCGGCGCCAACCGCTCCAGCACGCAGGTCTCCGTCAACGAGCAGCAGAAGACCCGCGTGGTCGATCAGCTCAGGCGCGATCACGATTTCGACCAGGCGCGGACCAATGTCGACATCCGCATCAATGTCGGCGAGCGCCTGCCGGAACGCGTCCGGCCACGTCCGCTGCCGTCGGACATCGTGACGATCGTGCCGGAATATCGCGGCTACGAGTACACCGTCGTGCATGACGAGATCGCGATCGTCGATCCGCGCAGCCGCGAGATCGTCGATGTCATCCCGCAGAACGGCATGCGCGCCGATCGTGGCTACGATCGCGGCGGCTACGGTGTGGGCTCGACCCGTATCGTGCTGTCGGACGACCAGCGCCAGATCCTGCGCCGTGCCGCCACCGAGACCGGCACGGTGGGCTCGACGACCTCGTCGTCGTCCTCGTCCGGCGCGAGCTGCCTGAGCCTGCGTCGCGTGCCGGACGAACTCGCCCGCGCCAATCCAGAGCTCGCCAACTACCAGTATCTGGCGATCGGCGATCAGGTCGTGCTGGTCGACCCGCGCGACCAGAAGGTGGTGCAGGTGATCGACCAGCAGCAATAAGCGGGCTGCGCTGACCAAATGGAGAGGTGGAAGCGCAAGGCGCTTCCGCCTTGTCCTTTCCTTGGTGCTGACGATCAGCCCTCTCGGTGCAAGCGCTCCGCTACGGCGAATTCGCCGCGTCCGGCGTCCGCCGCTTCACCCGCTTGATCGTGCCGGAAAACGAGAACAGCGGCCGGGGGCCGGAATGTAGCATGCCGCGGAGGAAGATCAGCGAGGCGCCGGCGCGGGTGACCTCGCCGGTGGCCTCGATCAGCTCGCCCTCGCGCGCCGCATCGAGGAATTCCGACGAGAACGACACGGTCACGCCCGACCCCTGCAGGATCGGCGCGGCGAAGGCGAACAGGCAATAATCGGCGAAGGTCATCAGGCAGCCGCCATGGACGTTGCCGCCGCCATTGAGATGCTTCTTCTCGACCCGGAAGGCGCAGCGGATCGAGCCATCCTCCTCCATCCGGTGCCAGAACGGGCCGGTATGGGATTCGTAGCTGTCGCGCAGCCAGGTGCGCCAGCCGGCGAACTCGCCGTCGGTCGCGATGTGGATGCCGGGGCGGTTCTCGAAGGCGGAACGGGACAGGTCGTGCACGTGTCAGGGCCTTTAATTGTTGATTTACCGTCTTAAATCCGATTGGCCGCCAATCTGCAAATATCCCGCCTGGCGGGGCGGGCCAAAGCTCTGGACAGGGCGGAATAGGGCCGTAAAAGGCCTTTTCCGCTTCTGACTCTGTATTTATGAAGCAGGGTTTAAGGGACCAGCGGCCCACGGGGCAAAGGCATTCCTCCATGCGCAATGAACCGCAGATCACCCCCGAGCTCGTCGCCGCCCATGGCCTGAAGCCCGACGAATATGAGCGCATCCTGAAGCTGATCGGGCGGGTGCCGACCTTCACCGAGCTTGGCATCTTCTCGGCGATGTGGAACGAGCACTGCTCGTACAAATCGTCGCGGATCCATCTGCGGGGCCTGCCGACCAAGGCGCCCTGGGTGATCCAGGGCCCGGGCGAGAACGCCGGCGTGATCGACATTGGCGACGGTCAGGCCGTCGTGTTCAAGATGGAGAGCCACAACCACCCGAGCTATATCGAGCCGTATCAGGGGGCCACCACCGGTGTCGGCGGCATCCTGCGCGACGTCTTCACGATGGGCGCCCGTCCGATCGCCTGCCTGAACGCGCTGTCATTCGGCGCGCCGGAGCATCCCAAGACCCGCCACCTGGTATCCGGCGTCGTCGCCGGCATCGGCGGTTACGGCAACTCGTTCGGCGTGCCGACGGTGGGCGGCCAGACCCGTTTCCACACCCGCTATGACGGCAACATCCTGGTCAACGCCATGGCGGTCGGCCTCGCCGATGCCGACAAGATCTTCTATGCGGCGGCCTCCGGCGTGAACATGCCGATCGTCTATCTGGGCTCCAAGACCGGCCGCGACGGCATCCACGGCGCCTCGATGGCCTCCGCCGAGTTCGACGATAGCTCCGAAGAGAAGCGCCCGACGGTGCAGGTCGGCGATCCCTTCGCTGAGAAGCTGCTGCTGGAAGCGTGCCTCGAGATCATGGCCGCCGACTGCGTGATCGCGATTCAGGACATGGGCGCGGCGGGCCTGACCTGCTCGGCGGTCGAGATGGGCGCCAAGGGCGATCTCGGCGTCGACCTCGACCTCGACGCGGTGCCGACCCGCGAGACCGGCATGAGCGCCTATGAGATGATGCTCTCCGAAAGCCAGGAGCGCATGCTCATGGTGCTGAAGCCGGAGAAGGAGAAGGAAGCCGAGGCGATCTTCCGCAAATGGGGGCTCGACTTCGCCGTCGTCGGCTACACCACGCCGAGCAAGCGCTTTGTCGTCAAGCATGGCGGCGACGTGATGGCCGACCTGCCGATCAAGGAACTCGGCGACGAGGCGCCGCTGTATGACCGCCCGCACGTGGCTTCACCCGCGCTGCAGGTGATCCATGCCCGCGAGGTCAAGGCGCCCCTGGACATCATCCCGGCGCTGGAGAAGCTGATCGCGACGCCGGATCTGTGCTCCAAGCGCTGGATCTGGGAGCAGTACGATCACGTCATTCTCGGCAACACCGTGCAGCGTCCGGGCGGCGATGCCGCCGTCGTGCGCGTGCAGGACGGGCCGAAGGGCCTGGCGCTGACCGTCGACGTGACGCCGCGCTATTGCGAAGCCGATCCGTTCGAGGGCGGCAAGCAGGCGGTAGCGGAGGCTTGGCGCAACATCACCGCGGTCGGCGGCCGGCCGCTCGCCATCACCGACAATCTCAATTTCGGCAATCCGGAGCGGCCCGAGATCATGGGCCAGTTCGTCGGCTGCCTGAAGGGCATCTCGGAAGCCTGCCGCGCGCTCGACTTCCCGGTCGTGTCCGGCAACGTCTCGCTCTACAACGAGACCAACGGCCGCGCGATCCTGCCGACGCCCTCGATCGGCGGCGTCGGCCTGCTCGACGATTTTACCAAATCGGCCAGCATCGCCTTCAAGGCCGAAGGCGAGGCGATCCTCTTGATCGGCGAGACCCATGGCTGGCTCGGCCAGTCGGTCTATCTGCGCGACGTCTGCGGCCGCGAGGAGGGCGCTCCGCCGCCGGTCGACCTCGCTGCCGAGAAGCGTATCGGCGACGTCGTCCGCGGCATGATCCATGCGGGCACGGCGACAGCTGCGCACGATCTCTCCGATGGCGGCCTGTTGGTGGCGCTGGCCGAGATGGCCATGGCGTCCGGCATCGGCGCCCGGCTGCTGGCCGCACCCGCTTCGATCGTGCCGCACGCTTATTGGTTCGGCGAGGACCAGGCCCGCTATCTGGTGACGGTGCCGGAGACCGAGGCCGGCCGCGTGCTCGCCAAGATGCGCGGCGCGGGCGTGTCATGCACGCGCATCGGCACCACCGGCGGCACGGCGCTTGCCATCGCCGGCGAGGCGTCGGTCGAGGTCGCGGTGCTCAAGACCCGGTTCGAGAGCTGGCTGCCGAGCTACATGGGCGGCGCCGCCGCCTGATCACCACTGTCGTCCCGGACAAGCCACGGCGGCGCAACGCGCCGACGGGGCGCCGATCCGGGACCCATACTCCGCGGCCGCGGTCGTCAGGCACGCTGGTCGTTGACTGCGTTCAACAATGACGCCGTGTGGTTATGGGTCCCTGCTTTCGCAGGGACGACACCGGGGTTTGTCGTGACACCGTGGCATCGTTCAGCGTCATCGCGACGACGCGAAGCAATCCAGACCCCATCGTCGGGTGTAGTCTGGACCGTTTCGTCGCTTTGCTCCTCGCAATGACGGCAGAAGCAGCCCATCCTACAATACGCTCTTCGCGCCCGGAATCTGCCGCAGCACCCAGGTCGCGCCCCAGCTCAACAACACGCTGCCGACAAAGGCGATCGTCGCCTTGACGATGGCCGGCAGGCTGAGGTCGAACAGCCAATACTGGATCCACAGCACGATCGGATAGTGCACCAGGAACATGCCATAGGCATCGGCCTGAAGCCGGTCGAGCACGGAGAATTCCGAACGGCGGTTGTTGAGGAAGTAGGACAGGATTGCGAACATCATCGCGGCGCTGAAGATCACGAAGAAGAAGCCGTAGGCCGCCTCGTACCAATGCGGCAGCTCGGGCGGATTGCCGAGCACCTGACGCTTGATCGTGATCAGCACCCAGAGCAGCGCGTAAGGCACGATCGTGACCACGATCCATGCGCCGAGCCCGCGCTGCGACATCTGCCCCTCGGCAGCCAGCAGGCCGCGCTCGAAATTGGCCGAGCCGATCCCGGCGCCGACGAAGAAGTAGGAGGCGTAGAGCAGCACGCGGCTGGCCTGGACCGAGAGCGGACCGAGTTCGAACCAAAGCGTCGGTCCAAAATACAGCCGCGCCGGTATGTAGAGCACGCCGGTGATCAGCAGGAAGACGAAGAAAAAATCGCGCGGATGGGTGAAGGCGCGCAGCGACAGCCGGTTGATCGGATCGAGCAGGTGCGGCGAGACGCGGTAGAGCAGCGCGGCCGCAAGATCGAACGCCAGGAGCACCCAGATGAACCAGATCGGCCCGCTCGGCCAGCGGCCGACGGTGACGGTCTTCCACCAGAATGCGGCGAATGAGGCCTCGGGATTGGCGCGCAGTTCGATCGCATAATAAGCGAGCGGAATGACGGTCAGGGCAGCGATCACGAAGGGCAGGCCGAGCCGCAACAGCCGGTCGCGCAAGTGCTGCAAGGTCGATTTGTGGGCAAGGCCGGACCACACGAACAGGCCCGACAGGAAGAAGAACATGGCCATGAAGAAGCTGTCGGTGGCCAACACGATGCCGTCGAAGCCGATGAACGAGGTCGGATCGGTGTGCCCGAAATAGGTGTAGGGAATCACGGCGTGATGCAGCAACACTACCAGCGTCAGGAATGTCCTTGCATGGTCGAGCGCTGCATTGCGCGCCCGGGCCCGAGGCTTGGTTTGAAGCTCGACCTTCGCGGCCGCCGCCGATTGCGTAACCGATATGACCATATACCCCCCAACTGCCCCATGCGTCAGCTCGCCGACCTCGCCGGACGATTGCATCCGCCCTCATCGCAAGGCGGTCGGCAAGGTCGGTCCAACCCCCGCGAGCGAGAATTAAAGAACGCGTGCAACATTCGCAGCACCACCCCGAATAGCGGATGACTGCGCCGGGACACCCGATCCGATCGCCGATGCTGCAAATCAGCAAGCGCGGCGACCCGCAAGCCGATTTCTCACACAGTTGAACATTTCTCGTCATCGATCATTACGACGAGCGGCGCTCAAAGTTACGGGCCGGAGGTCTCGCGGTTGCGAATTCTTCTGTCTGAGGCGCGATCGCTCCAGGAACCGGTTCCAGGCACCGTCGTTAGAGAGGCGAACGCGCCGGCACGGCGCTCGACTGGAGGACCATACCGTGACGATTCTCAAATGGGCGCTGCTGTTCTTCGTGATCTCGGTGGTTGCCGGTATTCTCGGCTTCACCGGCATTTCAGCAGCTTCCGCCGACATTGCGCGGATCCTGTTCTACATCTTTCTGGTGATCTTCCTCGTGCTCCTGATCCTCGGATTGACGATCTTCAGGGTCTAGACACTCATGGTCCAGGCACCATGACGTCAAACGACACCGCGCGCGGTTCGGCCTTGCGCCGGCCGCGCGGCGTATGATGATCAATCAGGCACTTCCTCGATTCGCACCTTGTCCGGGTAAAAAGCGAGATGACCCGCAATCTCGGTCATCGCAGGGAAAGGTGCCTCGTAGCTCCAGATCGCATTGTGCAGCGTCGTGCCATTGGCGATGATGCTGAAATAGCTGGCATCCCCCTTATACGGACAGTGGGTGACGCGATCCGTCTTCTGGAGGGCCGCCATGTTGGCGTCGGCCCGCGGCACATATTGAACAGCCGGGTAGCTCGCCTCTTTCAGCGTCAGAGCGCGGGTGGTGTCGGCAATCACGGCCTGGCCGGCAAGCACGCGCACGCGCTTCGGATTGGGGGTGATGGTGATCGGGTGGTCCGGACCGGGAAGCTTCATGTTAGGCATCCTCGTCTTGCCCGACCGGGTGCGGCACCCGGTCCTGCCATTTTTCTGCATGCAGCTATATAGTGGGTCCGGACGTGACCTCGAAAGCAGTTCGGGCTAATTTCGGCCATCACGGTCGCGCGAGAGTGCCTTGATTCGCTGCATTCGACGGCCCACTCCAAGGTCGGGCGCTGTATCAGCCAAGGTGCCTCTGACCGAGCATAGAAGGAGATTGATCGGATGCCCATGGATGCCCACGATATCGAGCAGATGATCAAGGCCGCCATCCCTGATGCCCAGGTGACAATTCGTGATCTCGCAGGCGATGGCGATCATTACGCCGCCACGGTGATCTCGGAGGCCTTCCGCGGCAAGTCCCGCGTGCAGCAGCATCAGCTCGTCTATCAATCGCTGCGTGGCCAGATGGGAGATGTGCTGCACGCCCTCGCTCTGCAGACAGGGGTCCCAGATCAGCGCTGACGCTGCGGCGCGCACCTTGGGGAGGTGGGAGTGGAGAATCCGCGAGGTGCGCTGTTCCGGGTTCTGGAGCCGAACCAGCACAGCCGTGTGACGTTCGTCGAACTGTTCTTCGATCTCGTCTTCGTCTACGCGGTGACGCAGATCTCGCACTATCTGATCGGCCATTTCACGCCGCTCGGCGCGGCGCAGACAGCGATGCTGTTCCTCGCGGTCTGGTGGGTCTGGGTCTACACCGCCTGGGTGACCAACTGGCTCGATCCTGAAAAGGCGCTCGTTCGCGGCCTGCTGTTTGCGCTGATGCTGGCCGGCCTCGTGCTGTCGATGTCGATCCCGCGGGCGTTCGAGGATCGCGGCCTGTGGTTCGCGATCGCCTATGCCGCGATGCAGGTCGGCCGCACCGCCTTCTGGCTGACCGCGACGCCGCCACAGCGATCGGCCGTCCGCCGCAACGCCGCCCGCATTCTGGCCTGGCTCAGCGCATCCGCCGTGCTTTGGCTGCTCGGCGGTCTGGCCGAGGGCGCGTCGCGGATGGCGCTCTGGGGCGCTGCGCTCACGCTGGAATACATCTCGCCGGCCGTTCGCTTCTGGGTTCCGGGTCTCGGCGGCTCGACCGTGGAAGACTGGATGGTCGAGGGCGGCCATATGGCGGAGCGCTGCGCGCTGTTCATCATCATCGCGCTAGGAGAATCGATCGTCGTCACCGGTGCCACCTTCGCGGAGCTCGACTGGTCCGGCGCCAACATCGCCGCCTTTGCCAGCGCCTTCATCGGTACGGTCGCGATGTGGGCGGTGTATTTCAATCGCGGTGCCGAGGCGGGCTCCGAGATGATCTCGCGATCGACCCAGTCCGGGCTCGTTGCCCGATCGGCCTACACCTATCTGCATATGCCGATCGTCGCCGGCATCATCGTGTCGGCCGTGGCTGACGAGATTGTCCTCAAGCATCCCCTCGGACATAGCGACTTCAAGACCGTCGCCGTCACGATCGGAGGGCCATTCGTCTTTCTCGTCGGGACCATCCTGTTCAAGCGCGAAGCGCGCGGATTCCTCCAGCTGTCTCACGGCGCAGGCCTGCTTGCGCTGGTCGGACTCGGCTGGTTCGCGACCGCGCTGTCGCCGCTGCTGCTCTCGGCGCTGACGAGCGCGCTGCTCGCGATCGTCGCGCTATGGGAGACGCTGTCGTTGCGCGCGAAGCCGGAGCCTCACGCCTCGGCGACCAGCGCCTGAACCGAGAACATCTCGCTGGCATCCGTCCACACGGTCTGCACGCTCCAGCCCGAGCCGCGCGCCAGCGCGCCAAACCGCGCGATGCTGTATTTGTAGCTGTTCTCGGTGTGAATGCTCTCGCCGGCCCGGAACGCGATCGTTGTGCCGAGCAGGCGCACGGTCTGCGGCTTGCGCGCGACCAGATGCATCTCGATGCGGTGCTGCTCGCGATTGTAGATGGCACGGTGGACGAAGGCGGACAGGTCGAAATTGCCGCCGAGCTCGCGGTTGATCCGCAGCAGCAGATTGAGATTGAAGCGGGCGGTCACGCCGGCTGCATCGTTGTACGCGGCATGCAGGACCCGCTCGTCCTTTTCCAGGTCCACGCCCACGATCATCAGGGCGCCGGTGCCGAGAATCTCCCGCGCGGAGCGCAGGAAACGGCAGGCTTCATGGGGCTCGAAATTGCCGATCGTCGATCCCGGAAAGAAACCGACCTTGGGCTTGCCGTCGATCGCGTGGGGCAGATTGAAGGCCGTGGTGAAGTCGGCGATGACGGGGTGGACCGCCAAATCGGGGAAATCGTGCCGCAAGCTCTCGGCCTGCGCGGTCAGGAAGTCGCCGGAAATATCGACGGGGACGTAGGCCGCAAAGCTGCAGTTTTCGAGCAGCAGCCGTACCTTGGTGGTCGCGCCGGCGCCGAACTCGATCAGGGCCGCATCCTCGGGGATGATCGCGGCAATCTCTGCACCCCGATCTCTGAGAATGCCAAGCTCGGTGCGCGTCGGATAATATTCCGGCAACCGCGTGATCTGCTCGAACAGATCCGATCCGGCGGCGTCGTAGAAATATTTCGGTGACAATTGCTTGGGCTGCTGCGTCAGCCCCGCCATCACATCTGACGCGAAGGCCGATGTCTTGGCGTCCGGGAGATGGGCATTGGCCAGAGCATTGACGTGGACGTTCATGATACTCTCCAGGACGCGCACGGGCGCGGTTGTCGGGCATTGACACTGACGGCTAGCCGTAATCGGCGAGTCTCAGCCCCGTGAATTGCCAGCGATGTTGCGGATAAAAGAAGTTGCGGTAAGTGACGCGGCTGTGGCCTGCTGGCGTCGCAAGCGATGAGCCGCGTAGCACCAGCTGATTGACCATGAACTTGCCGTTATATTCGCCGAGCGCCCCTTCAATAGCCCGATAACCGGGGTAGGGGCTGTAGGCGCTGCGGGTCCATTGCCAGACCGTGCCAAAGGCATCGTTGAGGTGATGGCCGCGCGCGGCCACTTCCCACTCCATCTCTGTCGGCAGATGCTTGCCGCGCCAGCGGGCGAAGGCGTCCGCTTCATAATAGCTGACGTGGCAGACCGGTGCGTCGGGATCGACCGGCTGGAGGCCGCCGAGCGTCATGATGCGCCATTCGCCCTCGACCTTGTACCAGTGGCCGGGCGCCTGCCAGCGTTCGCGCGTGGCAGTGGCGAAGCCGTCCGTCAACCACAGCGTCGCCGTTTCGTAGCCGCCGGCGTTCATGAAGGCGAGCCATTCGGCATTGGTGACGAGGTTGCGCGCGAGTTTGACCGGCCCGACCAGCGCCCGATGCGCTGGACCCTCATTGTCGAAATGATAGCCCTCGCCAGCATGGCCGACGGTGTGAATGCCCTCCGGGAGGTCAACCCACGCCTCGCCGGTGATTGTCCTGACCGGAAAGCGCCATGCCAGATCATAGGCCGGTGCCGTCGGGTTCTGTGCGAATGCGTGCAGGATATCGGTCAGCATCAGCTCCTGATGCTGCTGCTCATGATTGAGGCCGACCTCCACGAGCGGCGCGACCGCCTGCAAGGTTGCCGCATCAGCACGGCCCAGGAAGTCGACCATCGCGGCATCGACATGCCGGCGATAGGCGGCGATGTCGGCCACGCCGGGGCGGGTGATCAGTCCGCGCTCGCCGCGGGTGTGCCGCGGGCCGGCACTGACGTAATAGGAATTGAACAGGAAGGCATAATCCGGGTGGAAAGGGGCATAGCCACGGCAATGCCCGCCGAGCACGAATTGCTCGAAGAACCAGGTCGTATGGGCTCGGTGCCATTTCGCCGGGCTGGCGTCCGGCATCGACTGGATGACCTGATCCTCGGGGCTGAGCGGAGCGGCCCGTCGCTCGGTTTCGCCACGGACCGCCAGAAAAGCGTCGATCAGGCTCCCGGCCACGGAGCCGTGGACCGATGTCTGCAAGGTGGCTGTGGCGGGGGACGAGGCCGTGGCGGAGGCTGAACTGGTCACGCGGGTCTCCGTTTGGGTGGAGAGAACGTTGTTCGAAGGAACAAGTTCCTCCGGACAGTTCGTCCTAAATGGGGGCTTGGTTGCGGGATAAAACCCTCGCGGCGGCTATAATATTGCTGCCGTCAGCCTATGGCGGGGCGGGGGCTGGCCTTGGGGCGGCTGATCCTCGGCATTTTACTATGGCTGAACAACGGTTTGCGCTACATATAGGGAAGTGGCCTGTCAGCCGGGACGGAATGCGTCCCTGGTGGAGGACGGCACCGAGCCCCAGGCGTTCCTTGAGGCGCCCTAGAGGAAGCGAAGATGAGCATCGAGCAATTCATTGACAACGAAGTGAAGTCGAACGACGTCGTCCTGTTCATGAAGGGGACGCCGCAATTTCCGCAGTGCGGATTTTCCGGTCAGGTCGTCCAGATTCTCGACCATGTCGGCGTCGGCTATAAGGGCCTGAACGTCCTGGAATCCGCCGAGCTCCGCAACGGCATCAAGACGTTTTCCAACTGGCCGACCATCCCCCAGCTCTATGTGAAGGGTGAATTCGTCGGCGGTTGCGACATCGTGCGCGAGATGTTCCAGAGCGGCGAGCTGCAGCAGCTGTTCACCGACAAGGGCATTCCGGTCGGCACGGCAGCTTCGGCCTGAGCTATCCAGTCCGCAAGATCGGCGCGACCCAGTTCGAGGTCATCACAGCCGACATCACCAAGCTCGGCGTTGACGCCATCGTCAACGCCGCAAACTCGTCGTTGCTCGGCGGTGGCGGCGTCGATGGCGCCATTCACCGCGCGGCGGGGCCGGATCTCGTGATGGAGTGCCGCATGCTCCATGGCTGCAAGACCGGCGAGGCCAAGATCACCCGGGGCTACCGGTTGCCGGCCCGCCACGTGATCCATACGGTGGGTCCGGTATGGCAGGGCGGCGAGCGCGGCGAGCCGGAATTGCTGGCGTCGTGCTATCGTCGTTCGATCGAGCTGTGTCACAGGCATTTGCTGGACTCCGTCGCGTTTCCCGCGATCTCGACCGGGATCTTCCGCTTCCCCGCCGATCTCGCTGCCTCGATCGCGGTATTGGCGGCGATCGAGGCGATCCGCGAGGAGACGTCGCTGTCGCAGATCGTGTTCTGCTGCTTCTCCGAACAGAGTGCTGAGCTGCACGAGCAGGCGCTGAGCGAGGCCATCATCAACCGCGGCTACGCGACGTGAATGCGGGCGATCGCAGACGAACCCGCTCGCAAGATCCGGCTGCTCTCGCGCCGCGCGTTGCTCGGCGGGCTCGTCGCGGCGCCGATGCTGCCGGTGCTTGCCCAGGCGGGCGGGGCCTCGCGTCAGCTCGATCGGGCGCGGCTCGATCGCGTTTCCGACTACTTCCGTAACGAGGTTTCCTCCGGCAACATTCCCGGCGCCGTTGTTCTTGTGCAGCAGCACGCCACTCCGGCGTTGCTGCAGAGCTTCGGCTTGCGCGATCCCGCGAGCCGCGCGCCGATGACGGCGGATGCGATCTTTCGCATCTACTCGATGACCAAGCCGGTCACGTCGGTGGCGGCGATGATGTTGGTCGATGACGGCAGGCTCAGCCTGGATGACCCGCTGTCGAAGTTCATCCCTGCCTTTGCCGAGACGACGACGGTCGAGGGGGCGCCGCTGGCGCGTCCGATCACCATTCTCGATCTGCTGCGTCACTCCTCCGGCATCACCTACGGCTTCTATGGCGAGACGGCGGTACGCCGGCTCTATGCGAATGCGCATCTGTTCGATGGCGATATCGACAACGCCACCTTCGTTGCGCGCCTCGCCAGGCTGCCGCTCGCCGAACAGCCCGGCACGTTGTGGGACTACGGCCACTCGACCGACGTGCTCGGGCGGGTGATCGAAATCGTATCCGGCCGCTCGCTGTTTCAGTTCGAGACCGAGCGGCTGCTCGGGCCGCTCGGCATGCGGGAGACCGCGTTTTTCCTCGCGGACCCGAGCCAGCGCAGCCGCGTTGCCGAGCCCTCGCCGCGCGACTGGTTCGATCGGCCCATTGCCGGCCTCGACGATCCGCTCCGGCGAAAGCGCTGGGAGTCGGGCGGAGCGGGCATGATCGGCACCATCTCCGACTATGCGCAGCTGGCGCAGATGCTGCTGAATGGCGGCTCGCTCGACGGCAAGCTCTATCTGAAGCCCGAGACCGTCGCGTTGATGACCCAGGACCATGTCGTGGCGGCGGGAATTCGTCGCGATGATCTCTACTTTCCGGGCGCGGAGAGCGGTTTCGGCCTCGGCTTCTCGGTGCGCCTTGCCGACAGACTCCCGCTGCCATCGGGCGAATATGGCTGGGACGGCGTCGGCGGGACGTTCTTCTTCATCTATCCCGCCGACGATCTGTTCGTCATCGTCATGATGCAGGCGCCGTCACAGCGGGGCCGCATCGCCAAAGAGGTGCGGCAGCTGGTCTACGAGGCTCTGACATAGCCCGCGCGAGCGGAGCGCCCCCCGGGCTCCTTCATGCCGCGCGCACGATCTCCCTCACATGGCCAATCGTTTCCTCGATCATGGCGGCTGAGACGTCGAGATGGGTGCAGGCGCGAATGCGGCCGTCCATCATCGCGAGTAGCAAGCCCCGCTGGCGCAATTCACTCACCATCTTGTCGCCGGACACGCCGGCGCCGTCGGGCTTGAAGAACACGAGATTGGTCTCGGGCTCCTGCACTTCGATGCCCTGGATCTGCGCCAGCCCGCGCGCCAGCGCGCGCGCATTGGCGTGATCCTCGGCCAGTCGATCAACGTGATGATCGAGCGCGTGGATGCAGGCGGCTGCGATCACGCCGGCCTGGCGCATCGCGCCGCCGAGCCGCTGCTTCCAGCGCCAGACCTCGTCGATGAAGGCGGCGCTGCCGGCGAGGACGCCGCCGATGGGGGCGCCCAAACCCTTGGAGAAATCGATCCAGGCCGAATCCCAGCCTGCGGTCATCTCGGCGGCCGGAATGCCGGTGGCGACGGCCGCATTGAGCAGCCGTGCGCCATCCATATGCGTCGCCATGCCATTCGCCTTGGCGATCTGCACGACCTCGTCGAGTGCGGCCTTTTTCCAGATCGTCCCGCCGCCGATATTGGCGGTCTGCTCGACGCTGACCACGGTCTGCGGCGGCTGATAGCGCGAGCGCGGATGCAGCGCGGCGCGCAATGTCTCCGGCGTGAACTGGCCGTCGGGCCCTTTCAGCTGCGTCACCTGGAAGCCGCCGAGCGCGGCGTGCGCGCCGCCCTCGCGCGAGATGATATGAGCGGTCTCATGCGCGAGGATTTCGTCGCCCGGCCGGCAATGCACCAGCGTCGCGGCGACGTTGCACATTGTGCCCGACGGCATCAGCACTGCGGCCTCCTTGCCGAGCAGCGCGGCGACGCGGGCGGTGAGTTCATGCACCGTCGGATCGTCGCCGATCTGCTCGTCGCCGACCTCGGCCCGCGCCATCGCCTCGCGCATCGCGGCGGTAGGGCGGGTCTGCGTGTCGGACAGCAGATTGACGCGCACGGGCGGCGCCTTGGGATCACGCGGGGGCGGGGTGTAGTACATCGGCAGTCCTCGTTCGGCTTTCAGGCTGCGACCTTACCCAACTCGTGCCCTCCCGGCAAAACGCGCCGCCATCCCGGTCATGCTGCGAGCCAGATATCCGGCCGCAGCGGCCTGGAGATATCGATGGGCTTGGTCACCAGCAGCGGCGCCTTCGCGCAATCGAACACCCAGGACTCCAGCGGGCTGCGTCGTGACGGCGAAAGAAGCAAAGCGGCGCCCGGCCGCTGCCGCTTGATGTTCCAGCCCATGTTCACCGCGGCCCAGCCGACCAGCATGGTCTGCCAGTTGTCGGCCTGGTCGTGGGCCTCATCGAAACAATGGAGAAGCTCGAGCGCGAACGGATCATAGCCGAGTTGCGCATCGGCAAAGGTGAGCCCGGTGCCGAGATGGCGGATCACATGGGCTGTCGCATCGGACTGAACGTGCCAGCAGGAGCGTTCAAGAATGTCGAAGACGGTCGAAGGATAGAGGCCGTCGTTGAACCGGTAGCGGATCCCCGACGGCCGTGCGCGTAACGGTGGCGAACGCAACGGCGGAAGCTGCGGAGCGCCGACCGCATCGGTCGGCAATGCACCGAAGATGATAGTGCGCCTGTTGAACTCCATGACGAACGCCCCGCACCTTTACAACTGGCGACAGTGAATCACGGGACGGCGGACCTGTCAGCCCAGGGTGAGGCGAATTCGTGGCAAGTGTGGCATTCGGGAATCGATTCGCCGCATCCGAAGTTCCAAAAAAGAAGGCCCCGGCGCGTGCCAGGGCCTTCGGAACATCAGATGTGATCGGACCTGCGTCCGGTCAAGATCAGCGCGAGTAGAACTCGACGATCAGATGCGGCTCCATCTGCACCGCGAACGGCACGTCCGACAGCGCCGGGATGCGGATGAACTTCGCGGTCATCTTGGAGTGATCGGCCTCGATGTAGTCGGGCACGTCACGCTCGGCGAGCTGGGTGGCTTCGAGCACCACGGCGAGCTGCTTCGAGGCTTCCTTGACCTCGATCACGTCGCCCGGCTTGACCTGGTAGCTCGCGATGTTGACCTTGCGGCCGTTCACCTTGATGTGGCCGTGGTTGATGAACTGGCGTGCGGCGAACATGGTCGAGACGAACTTGGCGCGGAACACCACGGTGTCGAGACGGCGCTCCAGAATGCCGATCAGGTTCTCGCCGGTGTCACCCTTCAAGCGGCCGGCCTCGACATAGATGCCGTGGAACTGGCGCTCGGAGATGTTGGCGTAATAGCCCTTCAGCTTCTGCTTGGCGCGCAGCTGCACGCCGAAATCGGAGAGCTTGCCCTTGCGGCGCTGGCCGTGCTGGCCGGGGCCGTATTCGCGGCGGTTCACGGGGCTCTTCGGGCGGCCCCAGATATTCTGGCCCATGCGGCGATCGATCTTGTACTTCGCCTCACTGCGCTTAGTCATCGCGTCCTCTTCAAGTCTTGCGTTCGGGTTTGAGGAAACGCGCCCTCCTGTGTGTCCGGGAAACCCGGTCCACCGACAGGCCGATCCCCAAAGCGTAGGGGACGAGGCCACGGGTCGCGAAACGCAACGCGGGCCGAAAGCGGCCCGCGAGCAGGGCGGTTCTTAAGGGAGAAACCGCTGACTTGTCAAACCTTAACCGCCGCGTCCGCCGGTAAATCACCGCTCCGGCTCCTGCGGGACGGCGATTTTCTCCAGTGCAGCGGTGCAATCCCGGCCCGCCTCCGCCGCTCCGCGGCCGGACGACCGTCCGGCCCTCAGCTCGGCCGCGATCTCGCCGTTCAGCACCTGGGCGAGCCGGATGGCCGTCCTGGCGATCATGGCCCCATCGGTGACGCGGTGGTCCCAGCGGATCAGGAGGCGGATCGTCTGGTCTGGCTGGACCACGTCGAAATTGATGATGAACGGCCCCGGGCTCAGCGCCAGCAACTCACCGCCGCCGCAGGCGGCGACGCTGGTCACGGAGAAATTGCCGAACCAATTGGCCCGTTGCCGGCCGAAACTGAGCCCCACCCACCAGGCGAAGCGGCGCAGCGGCAGCGGTAACCGGGTCGCCCGCATGATCTTACGGAACATCGGGACGTCGCCGAGCGGCGCCTCCTTGCCCTGCCGGATCATGGCGTCGATCTCGGCCAGGGTCATGTTTTCCGGTCCGGCGATGCGCTGCGGCAGCACGCAATCCTCGCCATTCTCGACCCGGGCGATGGTCACGGTCGCCACGCTGCGCGGCAGCTCGTAGAAGCAGGGCCACGGCCATTTGACGTAGAGCGTGCGCAGCACCGGCTCGTCGCGGGCGACGAGCGCGAAGGCCTTGACGAACAGCGCGGCGAAACCGGGCGGGCAGGCGGCCGCGGCCCGCGCCTCCAGCAGCGGGCCGATCGCAATCGAGCGGGCCAGCGACACGAACGGCACGTCGCGCGAGGCACGCATCAGATCGATGATCAGACGGCGGTGCAGGGAAATCGGCCTGGTTGTTCCGCGCATCCTGAACCCGTCACTCCCGATCCGTGTTTTGTGGCCTGTCCGTCGCCCCGGCGGCGGCTGCTGTTAGCACCGAGCGACGGGGCAACGAAAGCCCTCGCCTATGGCGCGGGCGAGGCGAGCGGCCTGGTCTTGTCGACGACGTAAACACCGAGCACTTTCAGACCCTTGTCGCCATGAACCTTGGCGTCATGGACCACGCCCGCGGGAATTTGGAACGAATCACCCGGTTTCAGGCGCCGGTCCGGCTGGCCTTCGACGATCAGATCCGCCTCGCCCTCCAGGATATAGGCGGTCTCGACGCCCGGATGGGTATGCCGGCCCGCGGCGCCGCCGGCCGCGACTTCGGCGATCGCCTGGACGATGGTATAACCGTCCGGAAAATCGGTCTTCTGCAGCAGGGTGCGCTTGATCGCCGGCTGCTGCGCCAGCGCCGCACCAAGTCCGAGCACGGCCAGCGACAGGCCAAAAATCGTCTTTTTCATCATGATGTTGTCCCCCGATATTGTTGTTCGTTTGAAAGTTGAGGCGCGCCGCAGCGGGCGCCGAATCAGCGCCTGATGCCCTCGAAGCTTGCGGCAATGCCGCGCTGGAACAAGGACCAGTCGAAACCCAGCGCCAGCGCCACGTAGCCGCGTTCGATCATTGCATTGGCCTGCTCGGCCGAGCGGGCGGCGCCGCCGATCGGCACGCCCGATCTGAGGATGCCGGCTTCGGCGCGGGCGATGAGAGATTTCACCTCGGGATCATCGAGCTGGCCGCGCTTGTTGATCGAGGTGGCGAGGTCCCCCGGGCCGATCACCGCGATGTCGATGCCGGGCGTGGCCATGATCTCGTCGATGCGCTCGACCGCCTCGACGTGCTCGATCGTGACCATGCAGACCATGTCGTCATCGGCGGTCGCCATGTACTCGGCCATCGACACGTTCCAATGGAACGGCGCGTGGAACGGCCCCCAGAGCCGGTCGCCGCGGGGCGGATAGCGGACGCTGCGCACGGCCTTCTCGGCATCAGCGCGGCTGGAGATCATCGGGAAGTTGATGCCGAGCGCGCCGAGATCCATCGGCGCCTTGGCGAGATGCGGTTCGTTGGCGGCGATCCGGACCAGGGGCACGCAGGGCGTGCCGGATGTGGCCGTGATCATCGCATGCGCATTGGAGAGATCAATCGGCCCGTGCTCGAGATCGACGATGATCCAGTCGAGCTGCTGCGCCATGATGCGCACGGTCTGGATGCTCGGGATGGTGGCGATCGCGCCGAAGGTCGGCCGCTTGTCGCGCCAGGCCTGTTTGAGGCGGTTGAGCGGTTTGGGCGTTGCAGACATCCTGAGGCCTCCGTCAGGCCGGCACGCGGCCGCCGAAATAGGGCGTGAGCGCCTGGCTGAGTTGATGCGGCTTTTGCGAGGTGAGGATCATGGTGGCGCCGCCATCGCCGGCGCTTGCTGTTGACGGGCCGAGCAGATCCACGACACGGCGCGCGATCGCCGGCGCCGGGTCGATCCAGGCGACCGGCCATGGCGCCAGCCGTTCGAGGCGGTCGAGCAGCAGCGGATAATGGGTGCAGGCGAGCACGACGGTATCGGTGCGGGCGCTGGCGTCGTCGGCATCGCCGGTGAAGCAGGGGGCGATCTCGGCGGCGATGGCCGCGTCGCTGACGCTGCCACCGCTGAGCGCGGCTTCGGCCAGCGAGGCCAACTCCGGCGAGCCGACCAGGGTCACGGCGCAGCCTTGTGCAAAGTCTCGGATGAGGGCGTGGGTGTATTCGCGCTGCACGGTCGCCTTGGTGCCGAGCACCGACACGTGTTTGGTCCGCGACTGCGCACAGGCCGGCTTGATCGCCGGCACCGTGCCGACGAACGGCACGGCATAGGCGGCCCGCAGCGGCGCCAGCGTCTGCACCGAGGCGGTGTTGCAGGCGATCACGATCAGATCCGGCCGATGCGCTGATATCAACTCGCCCATCAGCGGCACCACGCGGGCGATCAGCGCCGCTTCGCTGTGATGGCCGTAGGGAAAGAACGCGTCGTCGGCGACATAGACGTAATGCGCATCCGGGCGGGCGCGCACCACCTCGCGCTGCACGGAGAGGCCGCCGAGGCCGGAGTCGAAGATGAGAATCGTGGGGGAGTGGGTCACGCGGCGAGTGTACCGGAAGGAGCGGAGCGATTCAGTCGGTTTTTCCGCGAGTCTGGGCGGGAGTGAGGCACTTGGGTGTGTTCCGGTGGGAAGAGGGAAGGTTCAAAGATCCGCATGGGGGCCACGGCAGACGTCAAAAAACAGTGTCATCCTGGCGAACGCCGGGATCCATAACCACCGGCGGATATTGTCGCGCAAGGTCGACGCTTCCAGCGTGCCTCGCACGGCCGCCGCGGCGTATGGGTCCCGGGTCGGCGCCGCGCCAATGCTGCCGCGTTGTCGCAGCTTGCCCGGGACGACAGCGGAGATGAAAGCGTCGTCGCGAGCGAAGCGACTTGTCCGCGATAGCCCGAAGGGCGATGGCGGAAGCAATCCAGAATCCCGCGACGACTCTGGATTGCTTCGTCGCGTTGCTCCTCGCAATGACGGTGAGACATGAGCGGCGCCGAGACATACGCTCTCCTCCTCGCGCCCGCATCTCGCGTCCGAGTGTTGCTCGTCTGATCGCCCTCTCCACAATGAGGGCGCGGGGAAGGCCGGGTGCCCGTCGCACCCATGGCCCGCCTGCAGCAAAAAAAGCAGGCGGCAGTCACCACAGGTACAGGCCGGATCATCCGGCCTTCCCCGCGCGATGGTCTGACGGCTTATACGTACTCTCCCCGGGGATCGGCTGTCTTGCCCCCGTCCCCCGCGCGCTCGTCGAACTTGGCAGCGCGAGCTTGGCATCAGCACCGGGATGCCAGGACCACACGATTTCGCCGTGCGCATCGGATCGTTCGTCGGCATGATCGCTCACGCTGCAACCCGACACGCCCACCGCATCCCGCACCCAACGCTCGTGACGATCGCGATGCGCCCCTCAAGTGGGACGGGATGCGGCGGAGCATAGCATTTTTCTGCAAAAACGAAAGAACAAAATTCGGGCGATACGAATCCTTTGGCAGCTCGACCCAGCACGCCAGTTGCTCGGCCGGGATGTCGTCTCAGGACGACTGGCGCAGGTCACAGGATCCGATTAGGTTCGAAGGAGATATGACCTGAGGCCCAATGGAGCGTCAGAGCTTGCAGGAGAGATCTGGGGTGGGTCGGACGCAGGCCAGGGCCGGATCTGATCCCGGACGAGCGCTGCCGAAGCCGGATATCGGCACGAGGCTGCTCCTCCGCATGTCCGTCAGTGAAACCGTCGACGGTGTATGGGTCGGCAGTACGGAAGACGAGCCTCACCCTGGCCGCGCTCGTGTCGTCCAGGCGCTGCAACTGATCCGCGAGCGCGATCCGATCAACCATGCCCGGATCACGCGCCAGCTGAAGCGCATCTGGATCGATGTCATCGCGAGCGGGCGAGCGCATTACGACCAAGCCCTGGAGGCTTGCGTCATCGATCGCCGCTATCTCTCGCCGGACACCACGACCATCGAGCAGATCGCTTCGACCATCGTGCATGAGGCGACCCATGCGCGCCTGTATTACGGTGACAGTGCATTTAATTTGACATTCGTCGTCCGCAGGCGCAGGATGGCGCATGGCCCGTCTTGCCCGCGTCGTCATTCCCGGTCTGCCGCATCACGTCACCCAGCGCGGCAACGGCCGCGCGCGAACCTTTTTCGGTGACGACGACTACGCGCTCTACCGCGATCTGCTCGCGACCCATTGCGAGGCGGCCGACGTCGCGGTGTGGGCGTGGTGCCTGATGCCGAACCACGTGCATCTGATCCTGGTGCCGTCGGATGCCGATGGCCTGCGCCGGGCGCTGTCGCGGGTGCATCGCATCTATGCCGGAATCATCCAGGCGCGGCGCAAGCGCAGCGGGCATTTCTGGCAGGGGCGGTTCGGCGCGGTGGCGATGGACGAGGCGCATCTGGCGGCTGCGCTGCGCTATGTCAGCCTCAACCCGGTGCGGGCCCGGCTGGTGGCGCGCGCCCAGGACTGGGCGTGGTCGAGCACGCGCGCGCATCTGCGCGGGCGCGACGACGGCGTCACGGCGCGTGAGCCGGTGAAGGCGATGTTCCCCGACATGGCCGGGCTCCTGGGCGGCGCGCCCGAGGACGAGGCGGCGTTGTTCGCTCGCCTGCGCGCAGCCGAGAGCATCGGCCGCCCGATCGGCAGCGACCGCTTCCTCGCGCGACTCGAGAAGCAGACCGGCCGCGTGCTCAAGCCTGCCAAACGCGGGCCGAAGCCGGTGGAGGAGGATTGAGTGGGGGGGGTGGACGTTGCGGGGAGGCGGTACGGTTTTATGCACTGTCACCGTAATGGCCTCCGTAATGGCATGCTGAGTTTTATGCACTGTCACCGTTACTCCGCCGTCAGAACGCCGGGATCCATCACCACCGGCGGACATTGACGTGCAAGCTGAGCATTTTCAGCGTGCCTCGCACATCCGCCGCGGAGTATGGGTCCCGGGTCGGCGCCGCGCCAACGCTGCCGCGTTGTCACGGCTTGCCCGGGACGACGGCGGCAATCGAACTTGTCAGGGCCGAGGTGATCACGATTCCGGGGAGCCGCTGACCCAAACCGCTCGCGCAGACGTTTGGGAAGCAAGGGCTGAGATCGGTCCTCTCCCTAAGGAGATCCGCGTGGCGCCAGAGCAAGCAAAATCGACCGTCTATTATGACGGCTCCTGTCCGCTGTGCCGGGCGGAGATCGGTTACTACAGCCGCACCGACGAGGCCGGCGCGCTGTGCTTCGTCGACGTCTCCAAGGCAGATGCCGCAGCTCCGGACGGGCTCTCTCAGCAAGAGGCCATGCAGCGGTTCCATGTGCGTGCCGGCGACGGGCGGCTGCTCTCGGGGGCTGCGGCCTTCGTCGAGGTCTGGCGGCGGCTGCCGCGATGGCGCTGGGCGGCGCGGCTGGCGTCGTTGCCGGGCGTGCTGGCGGTGCTGGAGCTGGGTTACCGGCTGTTTCTTCCCGTCCGGCCATTGATCTCCCGCAGCGTCGCGCGTCTCCAGCAGCGCAGGGCGGCTGCCGGGGGGCGCTGATCGCGGGTGACGTTTTGGCGGTGCCCGCGTTCAATGACCCGCCCGCGCCTTGAACGACTCTGAAGGACATCCATATACCATCCATAGGCCATCCAATGGGATGGCAGAAGGGATGCCGCCGCGATGCCCGACAATGTCCACCCGCTCCGTGCCAAAGCGCCCGACACCGAGAAGATCACGGTCAATCTCGGCTATGTCGATCTCGGCCAGATCGACCTGATGGTGCAGGAGGGGTTCTATTCCAACCGCACCGATTTCATCCGCACCGCGATCCGCAACCAGCTCGACCGGCATGCCGACGTGGTCAAGCAGTCCACGCTGCGCCACAGCCTGGACCTCGGCCTGCGCAACTTCAGCCGCGCCGATCTCGAAGCGGCGCAGCGCGCCGGCCAGATGCTGCAGATCAACGTGCTGGGGCTCGCCACCATCGCCGCCGACGTCACGCCCGAGCTCGCCCGCGCCACCATCGCCTCGATCTCGGTGCTGGGCGCGCTCCATGCCACCCCCGCGGTCAAGGTCGCTCTCGCCGACAGAATGAGGTAGCGCCATGCTCGATCAGGATATCATGCGCGAGGCGACGCGATTGACGCGGGCAGGCCAGCTCGTCGAGGCCACGGCGCTGCTGCAGCGGATGCTGCGCGGCGACGGTGCTCCGGCGGCGGCATCGTCCGCGGCCGAGCAGCCGCCCTCGGCGCAACACAGCTCAACACAAGCCTCCGCAACACAAGCCTCCCCAACGCAAGCCATACCATTGCGAGGCGCGTCCGCTTTGGCGCGCAAGCGCTTCGTCCGTCGTGACGGCCTTCGCGACCTCGCTGGGATCGGCTTGCGAGGTCGCGGCCTGCGGATGCCGGCCGCGCATGAGATCGCGCCGGAGGGCGCGCGCTTCATCGAACAGAGCTTCAGCAATGCGGCCGGGCACAGGTCCTACAAGCTGCTGATCCCGAGCAGGACTCACGAACATCCGCTGCCGCTCATCGTCATGCTGCATGGCTGCACGCAATCCCCTGACGATTTCGCCGCGGGCACGCGGATGAATTTCGCGGCCGAGGAGCAGGGCTGCTTCGTGGTCTATCCTGAGCAGCCGAGCGGCGCCAATCCATCGAAATGCTGGAACTGGTTTCGTACCAGCGATCAGCAGCGCGACGGCGGCGAGCCGTCGCTGATCGCGGGCATCACCCGCCAGGTGATGCAGGACCACGCGGTCGATCGCAGCCGCGTCTACGTCGCCGGCCTGTCGGCCGGCGGTGCTGCGGCTGCCATCATGGCCGCGACCTATCCCGACCTGTATGCGGCCGCCGGCATCCATTCGGGCCTCGCCTGCGGCGCCGCGCGCGATCTGCCGTCGGCGCTGATGGCCATGCGTCAGGGCGGCGCCGCGCCCGCGCGCAGCGCGCTCGTGCCGACCATCGTCTTTCATGGCGACCGCGACACGACCGTGCATCCGGCCAATGGCGACCGGATTGCGCGATCCGCCGGCGAGCGCGGGACCACGTCGATGGTACGCGGCCGCGTGCCCGGCGGCCATGCCTATACGCGGACGGTTCTGACCGACCGCGGCCAGGTGACGTCGGAGCACTGGACCATCCATGGCGCCGCTCATGCCTGGTCTGGCGGCAGCCCGGCCGGCTCCTACACCGATCCGAAGGGCCCGGACGCCACGCGCGAGATGCTGCGCTTCTTCCTCACGCGTGCGCGCGAGGCCGAATAGCCGAATAGATGAGGGCGGGCGCATGACGGTGATGCCGTACTGACTTGCGCCCGCCAACAAGCAGGTCATTCACATCGAACGCGGTGGTGCGATGCGCCGATTGCTGGATTGGTTCTTCCGAAATCGCCAGACCGGCGAGATCACGATCGCACAGATGCCAAACCCCGCGCTGTGGATCGTGCTGGTGGGAAGCGTCGTGAGCTGGGTCTGGCATCCGCCAGGGCGGATGGGTCTCAATCTGGATGGCCTGGTCAAGGCCAGCCTTGTCGTGTGGGCCGTCGACGAGCTCTTTCGCGGCGTCAATCCGTGGCGACGCTGCCTCGGCGCGGGTTTGCTGGTCTATGTGATCGCAACCGTCGAATGGGCATAGGGAGGCGTGAGTTCAAGCCTCGGCGCCGGGAATGCCGACCGCTTGACCTGCATCAACGGACATTGGCGCCTGCTGGCCGATGCTTGGCGATGTCGTCCAGTGTCACGGGAACATGCTTGGGACGTTCGACGCGTGCCTCGCGGCAGGAACCACAGTTTGATGAGTCCCTCGATCATCAACGACATGAACGCTGCCGCGCGCTCCGAGGGGCGAGGTGTCTCGCCGGTGTTTCGCGCTCGCAAGCTCTCCAAGACCTACCGCATGGGCGAGGTCGAGGTGCATGCGTTGCGCGACGTCGATCTCGACATCACCGAGGGCGAATTCGTGGTGCTGCTCGGGCCCTCGGGTTCAGGCAAGTCGACGCTGCTGAATATCCTCGGCGGGCTCGACAGTCCGACGTCGGGCGACGCGCAATGGCGTGATCATCAGCTGGTCGGCGCCGGCGATGCGGAGCTGACGCGCTACCGGCGCGAGCATGTCGGCTTCGTGTTCCAGTTCTACAACCTGATCCCCAGCCTGACCGTGCTCGAAAATGTCCAGCTGGTCACCGAGATCGCCGACCGGCCGCTCGATCCGCTGGAGGTGTTGAAGCTCGTCGGCCTCGAGCGGCGGATCGACCATTTTCCCTCGCAACTGTCCGGTGGCGAGCAGCAGCGGGTCGCGGTGGCCCGTGCCATCGTGAAGGCGCCCGACGTGCTGCTGTGTGACGAGCCGACCGGTGCGCTCGACTACGAGACCGGCAAGGTGGTGTTGGCCGCGATCGCGCGCGCCAACGAGCGGCTCGGCACCACCACCATCATCATCACCCACAATGCGGCGATCGCCGGCATGGCCGACCGCGTGCTGCGGCTCGGCGGCGGCCGCATCGTCGGCGAGACGCGCAATCCCCGGCGGCTCTCGGCCGAAGAGGTGACGTGGTGAGCCTGCTCAACCGCAAGCTCTGGCGCGATATCGGCGCCATGCGCGGGCAGGTGATCACCATCGCCCTGCTGGTTGCGGCGGGTGTCGCCGTGTTCGTCGGCTCGGTCTCCACCTATCAATCGCTGCGCGCTGGCTGCGAGCAGTTCTATGCAGAGGCGCGGTTTCCGCAGGTCTTCGTCACCTTGAAGCGCGCGCCGCTGACGCTGGTCGCCCGCCTCAACGCCGTCGCCGGCGTTCTGGCGGCTGAGCCGCGGATCGTGCGCGAGGTCATCGTCGACGCGCCCGCCGCGGCGCAGCCGGTGTCGGCGCGCCTCGTCTCGCTCAGCCGCGCCGGTGACGAGCCGCTGGCGCGGCTGCATCTGCGCCGCGGCACGGCGCCCGCGCCTGGCGACGCGCGCAGCGCCGCGGTCAACGAGGCCTTTGCGGATGCCAATGGCGTCAAGCCGGGCGACGAGATCCGCGTGCTGCTCAACGGCCGGCTGCAGGCGTTCCGGGTCTCCGGCATCGCGCTCTCGCCGGAATATGTCTATGCGGTGCGTCCGGGATTGCCGATTCCGGACGATCGCCTCTATGCGATCCTGTGGGTCGACCGCAGCGCGGCCGAGGCCGCCTTCGACATGAAGGGCGCGTTCAACGACGCGGTGGTCGCGCTGGCACCGGGGGCCGATGCACAGCCCGTCATCGAGGAGCTCGACCGGCTGCTCGAGCCCTATGGGTCGATTGGCGCGATCACGCGGCGCGACCAGCCGTCGAACCGGTTTCTCGAGGACGAGCTGAACCAGCAGAAGGTGATGTCGATCACCATTCCGATCATTTTCCTTCGGCGTCGCCGCCTTCCTGCTCAACAGCGCGCTCGGGCGGCTGGTCGCCGCGCAGCGCGAGCAGATCGCAGCCCTGAAAGCGCTCGGCTTTCCGACCTCGGCTTTGACCCTGCATTACCTCGCGCTGATGCTGGTCATCGTGCTGATCGGATCGGCGCTCGGCATCGCTGGCGGCTTCGGCTTCGGCCAGGCCATGATCACGAGCTACCACGGCTTCTTTCGCCTGCCGGAGCTGCCGTTCCGGCTTGCGCCGTGGTCGATCCTTGCCGGCGTTGCGATCAGCACCGCGGCTGGGTCGCTCGGTGTCATCACGGCGCTGCAGGCGGTCGTCGGACTTGCGCCTGCGGAAGCGATGCGGCCGGCCGTCCCGATGGGGTTTCGCCGCTCCTGGATCGAGCGGATCATGCCCGGCGGGGCGCGCCGCGCTCGGCGGATGATGATGCTGCGCAACGTCGCGGGGCGTCCGTTCCGCTCGCTGTTCACCGTCGTCGGCATCGCCTTCGCGGTGCCGATGATGGTGCTCGGAATCTTCTGGCGCGATGCGATCGGCGAGATGATCGAGCTGCAGTTCAACCTGGTCGAGCGCGGCAACGCCTCCATCACCTTCCCGCATCCGGTGGATCGCGCGGTGTTGCGCGACCTGGCGCGACAGCCGGGCGTGCTCCTGGCCGAAGGTCAGCGCATCGTGCCGGTGCGGCTGCGCGCCGGCCAGCGCAGCTACCTGACCTCGGTGATCGGGCTGGCGGCGGCGGACGAGCTGCGCCGTCCGCATGATGCCGCCCGCCGTCCGATCGTGGCGGCGCCCGACGGCATCACGCTGACGCGGCGGCTCGCCGAGCGGCTGGCGTTGAACGCGGGCGATCTCGTCACCGTGGAGGCCATGGAGGGCCGCCGGCGCCGCCGCGATGTGCCGGTGAGCGCCATCGTCGACGAGGCGATCGGGATGGCGTCCTACGTGGACATTGACACGCTGAACCGCTTCACCGGCGAAGGCGCGGTCATCTCGGCCGCCAGCCTGCATGTCGACCCGGCGACGCTGCCCGCGCTCGGCGCGCGGTTCAAGAGCCTGCCGATGATCGAATCCGTCTCGATGAAGGCCTATGCCGTTGCATCCTTCATCGACAAGATCGCGGGCCTCGTGTTCGTCACCGCGGGGATCCTCACCGGCTTCGCCGCGATCATCACCGTGGGCGTGGTCTACAACAGCGCCCGCATCAGCCTGCAGGAGCGGGCCTGGGAGCTCGCGAGCCTGCGCGTGCTCGGCTTCACCCGCGGCGAGGTCGCCGGCATCCTGTTCGGTGAATTCGCGCTCGAGATCGCGCTGGGGATTCCGCTCGGTCTGTTGCTGTCGCGCGGCATCATCGCGCTGATCGCGCGGCTGCATTCGAGCGAGAGCTTCCAGATTCCCGGTGTGATCGCGCCGCGGACGTACCTGATCGCGACAGCGGTGGTCTTGGCCAGCGCCGCGATCAGCGCCATCATCGTGCGCAGGAGGGTCGATCGGCTCGATCTGGTCGCCGCCCTCAAGACCAGGGAATGAGCATGCGTCCTGTGTTGCGCCGTGTCGTCATCGCGTCGATCGCTCTGGCGGTCGCTGCCGTCGTCGGCTGGATGGTGATGCCTGGTCCCATTCCGGTGGAGACGGCTGTGGTGACCAAAGGGCGGTTCGTTGCGACCGTCGAGGACGACGGCAAGACGCGGGTGCGCCAACGCTATGTCGTGGCCGCGCCGCTCGCCGGACGGCTCGGCCGTCTCCGCTTCAAGGCTGGCGATCAGGTCAAGGCCGACGACGTGGTCGCCACCATCACGCCGGCGCCGGCACCGCTGCTTGATCCGCGCGCCCGCCGCGAGGTCGAAGAGCGGCTCGGGGCGGCCGAGGCCAATGTCGAACGCGCCAAGGCGGTGGTGGCACGGGCGCAGGCGCAAAGCGCACAGGCGACGGCCGATCTCGCGCGCACCATGGCCCTGGCCGCAAGCGGGGCTGCGACGATACAGGCGAAGGAGCGCGCCGAGCTCACGATGCGCGTCGCCGAACGCGACCTGCGCGCCGCCGAATATGTCGACCACGCCGCCCAGCACGAACTCGGACAGCTCCGGGCGATGCTGGCGCGCTACGGCAGCAACACCGATGCCGACGTGCCAGCGGACAGCTGGAACGTGACGGCGCCGGTCGGCGGGCTGGTGCTGAAGGTGACCCAGGAAAGCGAGACCATGGTGCAGCCGGGCACGGCGCTGCTCGATCTCGGCGACCCCCATGATCTCGAAGTGGTCGTCGACGTGCTGAGCACCGATGCGGTCGAGATCGCTGCCGGCGCTGACGTCACGATCGACCGTTGGGGCGGCGCGGGCCGCCTGTCGGGGCGGGTTCGCCGCGTCGAGCCGGCGGCCTTCACCAAGATCTCCACGCTCGGCGTCGAGGAGCAGCGCGTCAACGTGCTGATCGACATCGTCTCGCCGGCCGAACAATGGCAGCGGCTGGGCGACGCCTATCAGCTCGATGCCCAGATCGCCGTCTTCACCCAGGACGATGCGATCATCGTTCCGACCGGCGCGCTGTTCAAGCGTGGCGACGATTGGTCGGTGTTCGTGCTCGAGGACGGCCGCGCCGCGTTGCGCAAGTTGCGGATCATCCGCCGCTCGGGCCGGTTCGCGGCGGTGGCCGAGGGCGTGTCCAGCGGCGATGTCGTGATCATCTATCCCGGCGACCGGGTGGCGGATGGCGTAAAGGTCGCGCCGCGCTGACGTGTGACTCCGCGCAGAAGCGTCCTCACCGCTGTGACGCCAGCTGCCGCAGCCGCGCATGCCGCGCCAATGCGTGCGCGATCAGGGCGTCCATCAGCGCCGGCTGGGGCAGGCCGGTGGCCTCCCACATCTTCGGATACATGCTGATATTGGTGAAGCCGGGCAGGGTGTTCACCTCATTGACGTAGACCTCGTCGCCGTGGACGAAAAAGTCGACGCGCGCGAGGCTCTCGCAGCAGAGCACGCCGAACACCTCGGTCGCCATGTTGCGGATGCGCTGCGCTAGGCCGGGCGCGACCTGCGCCGGGGCGTGCAGCGAGGCACCCGACGCGTCGGTGTATTTCGCCGCGTAGGAATAGAAGCCGTGGCTGCCCGCGGGTACGATCTCGCCGAGCTCGGAGGCTTTGACCTCGCCGTCGGCGTGCTCCAGCACGGCGCATTCGATCTCGCGCACCGGCGAGATGCAGCGCTCGATCAGGATCTTCCGGTCGAAGCGCAATGCGAGGTCGCAGGCGGCGGCGAACTCCTGCGGATCGCGCGCCTTGGAGATGCCGACCGACGAGCCGAGATTGGCCGGCTTGATGAACAGCTCGGAGGAGCCGACAGCGCGGACGGCGTCCTCGTAGCTCACCGGTGCCGCTGCCGTCATCGTGACGAACGGCACGATCGGCAGGCCGGCATCGCGCAGCAGGCGCTTGGCGACGTCCTTGTCCATCGCCGCAGCCGATCCCATCACCCGCGCGCCGACATAAGCGACATCGGCAAGCTCCAGTGCCCCCTGCATGGTGCCGTCCTCGCCATTGGGACCATGCAGCACCGGGAAGATGACATCGAAGGTGAGCTCGCGCGGTGCGGCGGCGCCGTCGCCGAGCACGAGCGCGCGGCCCCGGCCGGCCGGCAGCAACACGATCTGCGGCCCGTCCGGCGGCACGGTCAAAGCCTGGGCTGTCCTGTCGTTGACGGCATCCGCCTGCACCCAGCGTCCCTCCGGCGTGATGCCGATCAAGGTGACGGCGTATCGGCTCGCATCGAGCGACCGGAAGATGTTGGCGGCCGAGGCGCGGGACACGTCATGCTCGGCCGAGCGCCCGCCGAACAGGATCGCCACGCGCGTCGTGTTGTGTGCCATGACTTCCTTCCTACCAGCTTCAGACTCTGCGCTGCAGCGTATCGCGGCTGACCCGAGCGTGGCAATTGCCGCGACGAGATCCGCGCTCGCAATGACGGATGATGCAGAGTCGTATCGCTCTGATGGCGACGTCTCGCCCTGCACTCACCGCCAGCCGGTCGCGCCTTCGGAGCAGACCGACCGCGTGCCGGCAGCGTGCATGCAGCTGCGATAGAGCGACGGCTCGACGAAGCGGCCGGACCACACGCCGCGCCCGGCACGGCGGGCTGCGACCTGATCGGCCGCGTAATGACCGTGGGAATATTGCGGCTCCTCCACCGCGAGCCCGCGCGACACCATGAACTGCCCGAGATCGACGCCGCCGGCCGCGCAGCGCGCGACGATGCGGCCATAACGGTCGCCATCCACGGGCATGCAGCGGATGGTCTTGCCGCGCGTGAACGCGTCGAGCGTGTTGGCGGCGAGCGCGCCGCAGCGATAGGGCTTGCGGTCGCGGCCGCGGCATAATTGCGCGCTCTCCGGCGCGTCGATGCCCCACAAACGAATGCGCTGATCGTGAAGATCCAGCGTATCACCATCGACGATGCTGCCGCGGCCGACAAGGTCGCGCGCGACGGCAGAAGGCGCGGCAGCCAGCAGCAGAGCCGCGCAGAACGAGAGGAGAGAATATCGCAAGATCGGCACCGTGAACGATGGGTCGTCAATTCGCCGAGCGGCGAATCAGACGCGGCTCATGAGGTCTTATAGCGAAGCCGAGCAGCGCGATCCCGAGCAGCGCGATCCTATGGCTGCAAAGCGAGATCACGAGATGCGCCGACATCGCGCGCGTTCGCGGTGCGGACGTCATGGGCCAGGGGCGCGACCGGAGATGCGACATGCGGCCGTGATGCCCCATCGCCGTTGGGATCAGCGCGCCGGCCTGCTGCTCCGCGCGGCATGCTCCACGTCGGCGGCCAGCGCGCTCAGATGCGCGGCGAGGCGCGCGAACAGCTCGCGCTTGTCGCGGTCGGTGGCGAGGTCACGAATGATGGCGCATTCCGCCGCGTCGGCCCGCAGCTTGTCGGGCTCGGTCATCAACTCTGACATAATTCGCTTCCCTGCCGCGCTGGCGAAATGTCGAAACGACGAGCAGGCGAGATTGTTCCGGGGGCTGAGAAAGAATTTCGCCCTGACTTGTCATGGGATCTGAATACCGTCGCGCAGCTATCGCTCTCCGGGCCACCATGTCGAGGCGGGATGCGCGGCCGAGATCTTGGTCTCGCGCAACGCTACCAACGCGCTGCGCTTGTAGGGATGACCGCGCAGCCGCGAGCAATCCTGGCACCGCATGTAGCGCTCCAGCTCGTGGATCGGCGTCGTCTTGGGCCGCCTGATGATGTCGAGCGCGACGGTCTGATTGGTGTCGCAGCCGAGGCAGCGCACTTCGAGATAGAAGTAGCCGGCATTGAGGGCGTCGCCGAGCAGCGGCGAGGGTTGCGCCGGCCCCTTGTAGCCGAGCATCCGCTTGTTCCAGGCCGCGCAGGCGAGGCGGTCCGCTTCCTTGCGCGCGCGGGCGGCCTGCTCCTGCGCAATCCTGATGCCGGCGCCGTAGAGTCTCTCGCGCGATCTGGTGGTCATGAGCGCCATGATCGATCCCGCGGCGTCGCGCAGCAAGCCGCTAGGTTTGGGGCTGCAGGACCCGTGGGACTACAAGCTCATCCACAGGGGAGCGTCATGATACCGCACTCATTGCCGCCGCGCATCGGATCGCAGCGCGGGCTGCGCGCGAAGGGGAGTGACATTCTTAATGATCGGCGGTCACGATCGTCACTGCGGGCCGCACGCGCGGCGTCTCATTTTGCAACATGAGCGGCCGGTGAGATGCCTTGCGCGGCTGCAGGCCGCGGCCGCAAGTTCCATGGTGCGACCGGCGCGTCGTAACGCAACTACTTAGGAAAAGTTCCAAAGTTTTTCTCGCGCATCGGCAGTTCCTTCAGCTTGTTCCCCTCGGCGCGGGACGATAGACGTGAATGCGGTGTCGAACGTGCGCGCGGGTCGGAGTTTGTCAGATTGGGTGTTGAGACGCAGGCCGTGGTCAGCGACCACGTTTCTGCTGACACTTCTTGCTGTCGCTCTATCGACCGCCGCGCGTGTTGCGTTAGATCTGGTCGGTGCGAGCCTGCCTTACGCCACCTTCTATCCCGCGGTCGTGTTTTCGGCGTTGTTCGGTGGCATCCCCTCGGCGATTTTTGCCACGTGGTTGTCGGCGACGGTGGTGCTGGTCGCTTTCACCGACCGGCCGGGACATGGAGAAGCCGTCAATCTCGTCGCCTTCCTCGGCACGGCTGCGCTGGTGATCTGGCTGGCCAATCTCTGCCGGAACGCGCTGCTCGAGCTCAAGCGCAGCGAGCATGCGCGCGAATTGCTGCTTGGCGAGCTCCGCCATCGCGTGAACAACCAGCTCGCGGTGTTTCAGTCGATCGTCCGGTCGAGCCTGTCGGGCGAGGATCACGACAAGGGCGAGGCAATCTCGCTCAGGCTCGAGGCCGTGGCGCGTGCCAACACGCTCGCCTGGTCCGATCACCGCATCATGACGCTGCGCATGCTGATCGAGATGGAGCTGCAGCCCTATCGGGTGCCGGGCGTGATCGCGGTGGAGGGAGCCGATGTGCAATTGGGGCCGGACGCGGTGCGCAATCTTGCGCTGGTGTTCCACGAACTCGCGACCAATGCTGTCAAATATGGTGCGCTACGCAGCGACGGCGGCCGGCTCGATGTGCAACTGGCGCAAGAGGGCGGCCGCACGGTCGTGACCTGGCGCGAGCTGTGCGCGCATGCGATCGAGCCGCCGCTGCGCGAGGGATTTGGCACGCGCATGATCCGGGCAAGCCTTGCCGCGATCGGCGGCAGCGTCGAACAGGATTTTCGTGCCGATGGGTTCGTTTGCCGGATCAGGTTCGAAGCGGGCGCGTGAGGCGCGGGCTGCGATCAGTTGCGACGGATGTCGCGGACCTTGAATGCGAGCAGCGATGTCGCCCGCGGATCATCCAGTAAGCCTTTCGAGAGCAGCAGGCGCGGGTTCCAATGGTTGACGCTGCAACAGATGCGGCCGACCTGAAACGGCCGTACCGCTGCCGCGTAGTTCTTCAATGGATCGACGCGACATGTTGCTGCTGGCCGCGCTGCTGCTGATCCCGCTGATCGAGGATCGGCAGCCTGGCCACGACCTGCCGGCATTGTGACGAGGCGATGCGCGATCGACCGCCGTCGCGCACTGCGCTTGCCGCATGTTTGTCTGCCGCGCGGAACGCGGCGCGGCTTGATCGCCGGCGCGAAACGCTCCACCATCCCGCGACGAAACGCGAAGCGCGCCGCGGGCAGGAGACGTCGGATGAAATGCTATGAGCTGCAGGGACCGGGCGGCATCGAGGCGCTGGCGCTGGTCGACAAGCCCGTGCCCGCGCCGGGCCAAGGCGAGGTGCTGGTCCGGCTATCGGCCGCGAGCATCAACTACCGCGACCTGCTGACGGTGAAGGGCGGCTATGGCGCGCGGCAGAAATTTCTGCTGGTGCCGCTGTCCGACGGCGCTGGCGTGGTCGAGGCGGTCGGTGCCGGCGTGGCGGGGTTCGCAGCCGGCGAGCGCGTGATCGGCAGCTTCTTCGAGAGCTGGACGGCTGGCGAGCCGAGTGAAGCGAAGATGCGGGCCGCGCTCGGTGGCGCGGTCGACGGCACCTTGAGCGAATATCGCATCTTTCCGGCGCATGCGCTGGTGAGGACGCCGGCGCATCTCAGCGATATCGAGGCGGCGACCTTGCCCTGCGCCGGCGTCACGGCCTGGAGCGCGGTGGTCAAGCTCGGCGGCATCCGGCCGGGCCAGACCGTGCTGACGCAAGGCACGGGCGGCGTGTCGATCTTTGCACTGCAGATCGCCAAGATGGCCGGGGCCCGCGTGATCGCGACATCGTCGAGCGAGGGCAAGCTCGCGCGGCTGCAGGCGCTCGGGGCCGACATCACGCTGAACTACAAGACCACGCCGGATTGGGGCAAGAGAGCGCGGGAGATCACCGGGCAGGGCGTCGATCTCGTCGTCGAGGTCGGCGGCGTCGGCACGCTCAACGAATCCATCCGCGCAACGAAAATCGGCGGCACCATCGCTTTCATCGGCGTGCTCGCCGGCGCGCCGGCCGCCGAGTTGCGCCTGCCGCTGATGGTGATGCAGCAGCAGCGCCTGCAGGGTGTCACCGTCGGCTCCGTCGAGGATCTGCAGGCGCTGGCGAACGCGCTGGCGCTGCACCAGGTCAAGCCGGTGGTCGATCGTGTGTTTCCGTTCAGCGAGGCGCGCGCGGCGTTCCACTACATGTCGAGCGGCGCGCATCTCGGCAAGGTGGCGATCGCGATCGGGTGAGACTTGTTCGGTCGGCTCGCGTCGCCCGGGCGAGCGAGACGACCCCGGGGAGACCATCTCCGCACGTCGCTGCGCTTGTGCGCTCGACGTGCTTTCCGTCGCATCAGGCTAGCGGCGCGGTGGTGGCCGGTGCTGCTTGGGCAGCTTGAGCTGCCAGGCGCCGTTGACCCGTTCGATCGAGGCGGGGAAGGGCTTCATCTCTGCGCCGACCTTGAAGGTTGCGACGAGCTTGACCCGGTCGTCACCGTCCCAACCGGCGAACTCATAAAGCGTGTAATCGTCGTCGGGAACGAGATAGTTCCAGCCATGCATCTTGAGATCGAACGGCGCGGCGACGATGTCCATGCCGTTGCCGCAGCCGGACGGGCCGTCGCTGGAGCAGACCGAAAACAGCCAGCGATGGCTGGGCGAATAATGCGGCGGTGAATGGATCTTGGTCTCCGTGCCGCGGTCGAGCCGTAGCAGCATCCATTCGACGCCTTCCCAATAGCCGATCTCGATCAGCAGCAGTCCATGCTCCGGAAAATAGCCGACGAGCTTGTACTCGACCGAGTTGCCCTCGTGGCCCGGCAGATCGTCCGGCAGCCGTGTCACGTAGCTGCGGGTGAAGCCGTCTCTGAACGTGACCTCCAGCGCCTTGCCGTGGCGCCTGACGACATCCTTGAGCTGATCGAGGCACGCCTGCTCATCACGATCGAGATCAGCCTTGCCGGGATCGCCTTTGCAGCGCCCATCCTGCGATGGATGCTCCGACATCGCGTAGGGAATATCGGCCGATGCGGCAGCAGGAGCGATCGCGGCCGCCAGCGCGACGAGAGCCATGACGAAGATGCATTGCATAGCGCGATCCAGCATTACCGTCCGATTCTAAGTGGCGCAGACGTCCGCGGTCAACCTTTGGCTCGCTCGTTCCTCGCCGCCTTGCGCGCCGGCAGCGTCATCGCGACCACGCCGATGACGATGCAGGCCAGGCCGATCCAGGCGGTTGGCGCGAGGTGCTCGCCGAGGGCGGTCACGGCGATCGCAACGCCGATCGGTACCCGCAGATAGGATTGCGCGGTCGCGCCGATCGAGCCGAGGGTCTGCACCAGGCGGAAATAGATCACCATCGCGGCGGCGGTCGAGACGGTCGCCAGCGCGACCAGAGCCAGCGCCGAGCGCAGCGACGGCTGCAGCGTCCAGGGATGGTCGACGATGAGCGCGAGCGGCATCAGGATCACGGCGCCCGACAGCAGCGAGCCGGCCGCTGGCAGCATCGGGTCGAGCCCCCTGAACGTCTTGCCCATGATCGCAGCGCCGGCATAGCAGATCGTCGCGGCGACGATCGCCAGCTGCGCCAACCATTCGCGGCCGAGCCCGTGGAGCGCCTCGACGCCCACGATGAGAAAGGTGCCGACGAGGCCGGCGGCGACGCCGACCAGCTTGCGCCGCGTGACGGGCTCGTGGCGCGTCACCAGCGCGGTCAGCAGGAAGGCGAAGATCGGCGAGGTCGCGTTCAGGATCGTGGCGAGGCCGGCCTCGACGCTGCGCTCGGCCCATGCGATCAGCGTGAACGGCACGACGCTGTTGAGGCCAGCCTGGATGACGAAACGGCGCCAGACCGCGCGCTCGCGCGGCCAGGCGACGCCGCTGCTGCGGATGATCGCGGCGAGCAGCAGTCCTGCGATCAAGGTCCGTGCAGCGATCAGGGTCAGCGGCGGGATGGTCTCGACGCCGATCTTGATGAAGGTGTAGGAGGCGCCCCAAAAGGTGGACAGCACGAGCAGGAGGGCGAGCTCGCGGGTGAGATCGGAGCGGGTCTGCATGTGGCCTCGCGGTCGGGGAGAGGGACGCCTTCTCCTAGCCGCGCGGCCGCGCTCGATGTTTCGATAGGGAACGAACTGTTCTGGCCCGGAATGAAGTCCCGGCCATTCCGGATCGTGCGCTGTGCCCCTGGATCGCTTCGCTTGCGCTCGCGATGACGGTGCTTGCAGGGATTCCGGTGCCCGCCACGCCCGTCATTGCGAGCGCAGCGAAGCAATCCAGGCTGCCGATCCCCTGACGATCTGGATTGCTTCGTCGTCTGCGGTTCCTCGCAATGTGGTGCGCGCTCGTTCCGATCAGTTGGCCGGCATGCTCTTCTCGACCAGCTTCACCCAATAAGAGGCGCCGGCGCTGAGGATGTTGTCGTTGAAGCGGTAGGCCGGGTGATGGCATTCGTTGCCCGGACCCATGCCAATGAACACGAATGCGCCGGGGCGCGCTTCCAGCATGAAGGCGAAATCCTCGCCGCCCATCAAGGGCGTGGCGCGGTCGTTGACGCGCTCATTGCCAGCGACGTCGCGGGCCACGTCGGCGGCGAAGGCAGCCTGCGCGGCATGGTTCATCGTGACAGGATATTTGCGCTCATAGATCGCCTCGGCCGAGCCGCCATAGGCCCGGGCGGTGGCCTCGGTGACCTCGATGATGCGCTTCTCGACGAGATCGCGGATCTCCGGATCGAGCGTACGCACGGTGCCGAGCATCTCGACCGTCTCGGGGATGACGTTGAAGGTGGTGCCGCCATGGATCGAGCAGACCGAGATCACCGCCGATTTCAGCGGGTCGACATTGCGGGCGACGATCGACTGCAGCGCGTTGACGATCTGCGAGGCGATCAGGATGCTGTCGACTGCCCGGTGCGGACCGGCGCCGCCATGGCCGCCCTTGCCGGTGACCTTGATGTGGATCGCGTCCGCCGACGCCAGCATCGCGCCGGGCGAAATTTCGAAATGGCCTTCGGGAATGCCGGGCATGTTGTGCATGCCATAGACCTCCTGGATGCCCCAGCGCGTCATCAGCCCGTCATCGACCATCGCCTTGCCGCCGGCGCCGCCTTCTTCCGCAGGCTGGAAGATGACGACCGCGGTGCCGTCGAAATTGCGCGTCTCGGCGAGATATTTTGCAGCGCCGAGCAGCATCGCGGTATGGCCGTCATGGCCGCAGGCATGCATCAGGCCGGGCGTCTTGGAGGCGTAGGGAACGCCCGACGTCTCCTCGATCGGCAGCGCGTCCATGTCGGCGCGCAGGCCGATGGTCTTGCCGGAGGCCGACTTGCGGCCCCGGATCACGCCGACTACGCCGGTGAGGCCGATCCCGGTCACGACCTCGTCGCAGCCGAATTCGCGCAGGCGGTCAGCGACGATGCCGGCGGTGCGGTGCACCTCATAGAGCAGTTCGGGATGCTCGTGAAAATCGTGCCGCCAGGCGGCCATTTCGTCTGACAATGCGGCGATGCTGTTGAGAATGGGCATGAGGAAGGAACTGCTCGCGATGTGGATTTGGGACGCTGCGGTCCACGCGGCCAGGGTCGGCCGCGCGGGGCTCTCCGCGCGATCGGACGACTATGACGCGGTCTAAAAAGCCCGGCAAGCTGCCGCCCGCCATGGCGCCATGCAGCGATGCGCGGCCACGCCGCATCGCGCGTTCCGGATTCCGGAACGAAGCCGTCAGGCGAAGCAGGACGGGGTCGGCACGCGCGGATATTTGTGCTCGGGAGGTACCACCAGCCGGAAGGCGCGCAGGCTCGGCTCCTCCCACGCGACCAGCAGCGTTCCACAAACGCCGCAATCGGCTTGACCGGGGCTGCCCACGGCGGATGTCGATTCGGCGATCTCGTAGGCCGCATGGCAATGCGGGCAGGTCACGCTGGATATCTTCATAGGTTCACACTGACACACATCGCGATCATGCGTCTTGAAGCAGATCAATGCGATCACAATGATGACTATGTCGGCAGCCCCTGGCGCTACGCCTCCTCGGAGCCCCAGGGCGTCGGCGCTTTCGCGAATGCACGCCACGCCTCGCGTAGCGGTTGCTCGACGCCGGCCATCGCATGGGCGTGCCAGCCGGTGATCGCGGCGGCGGCGATCGCCGCATCGGTCGAGGTCGTGCCGAGATCCGCGATAACGCCGGCGGTCACCGCCATGTCGTTGTAGTAGCCGAGCTGTTCCTGGAGTTCGGCGAGCGTCCTGGCATATTTCTTCGCCGGCTTGCTTGCGCCATAGAGCGGCAGCAGGAAGTCGATGCTGTAGCGCAGCTTCTTCAGCGCCAGCCGCACCCGATGGCGGCGCTCGGCCGGTAGCTTCTTGAAGCGCCGGCCGCGCTTGAGCACTGTCTGATGCCGCTCGGCCAGCACGTGTCCGGCAAAATCGAGCGCCGGCCCCGCGAGCCGCCCAAGTTCGTCCGGAGAGACATCGTTACGCCAGCCACGCGTCGCAATCAACGCGCCGAGCCCGAGCACGAAGGCGGCGCAGCGGCGATCGGCGACCGCGATGCGCAGCTTGCGATAAGCAAGCGCGCGCTGCCGCTCGGCTAGGCTCTGCAGCGTGTCGAAGCCGGCGACTGTCGGACAGGCTTCGGCAATCTCAGGCAATGTCTCGGTCAGGAAGACGTCTAGATCGCGCGCCGCGGACAGATTCTGTGCGAGCCAGCGTGCATCGGTCTCGAGGCTCTCCAGCGTCGCCGAAGCCCCGAGCGGCCGCATCAGATGCAGCGCGGCGCGCAGCCGCCGCAGCGCCACCCGCATCTGATGCACGCCTTCCGGATCGCGGCCGTCCTCGGCTGCCGGCAGCGCCTGCAGCAGATGATGGAAGCTGCCGCGCAGGATCACCGCAAAGGCCTCGTCCAGCGAGACCGCGGGATCGAGATGAAGCTTCTGCGGTTTCTCGGCGCCCGGCGCTACGCCTGCGGCGAGATCGAAGCCGCGCGCCGACTTGCTGCGGATCGTCGGTCGGATCGGACCGTGCTCGGCGAGCCGTAGCGCCGCTTCATAGATCGTCGCCGGGTTGCCGCTCTTGAGCTCCAGCTCAATCTCGCTGACCGTCTCGCTGTGCTCACCCGCCTTGATCACGCCGCTGTCAAAGGCGATCTCGATGGTTGCGTTGGGCAGATCGAGCAGCCGCGCATGACGATGCACGTCTGCCGTGAACACCGGCTCGAGCGGCGAGTCGGTCACTGCTGCGCGCAGCTCCTCGGGCAGCAGTGCCGCCGCCAACGCCGTGTCCGGCGCGAGCGAGGTGACGCTCGCTTCCCACTCGCCGCGCTTCAGCGGGTCGTCGCTGGCTTGCGACTTCACGGTCTGCACGAAACGCGAGCCACTCTGGCGCACCCGCAGCGTGAAGCCGTTCTTCCACAGCTGCCGCCGCGGCGTATCATAATACACAGATGTCAGATGCTTGCGCGTCCCCTTGTTGCGCGCGTGTGCGATGACGATCGGCGCATTGTTGAAATCGGCGAGCTGCTCGGGGGCGACGAGCAGCTTCAGCTCGATCTCTTCGCCGGAGATTGCGGGATCGGGCAACGCGGGTGGCGCGGGATCGAGAGGCGCCGCGCCCGCATCTGCAGCCAAGGAGGCCGGCTCGCCAGCGGCGTCGATCCGACTGGAAGGGGCAATCCCGCTTAGAGGGTCCGCCGTGCAGTCCGCGCTGCTGCTCGTCGTATCTTGTACGCTTGATCCAGGCATAGCGCGATCGCTGCCGTGGATCGACGCGGGGTTCGAATCCGGCATGTGTTGATTCTTTAACGGTTTGATGACTGTTGCCCCAAAAGCTACCCGAAATTAGCAGGATGAGACAGCACGAATTGTTCAGCGTGATGACGGGCATTGGCATGCCATATGACATCAAGCTGATTTTCCGTCGTCCGATCAATGCCGACGCCCTGCGGCCCCGCCGCGACGCGCCTCACGAAAAAATGTTGTCGGCGGCGAGAACTGGTGCGGCGGGACGTCGCGTCTGCCGGGGGATCGGTCAAATCCAGCCCGTCAGCATCAAGCGCGTGGCGATCAAGATCGCCGCCGCGGCTGTGGCAATGCTCGCGGCCGCGACCAGGCTACGCCCGCGCCGCGCCATCGCGCGCGAGCGCTCCCGCGGGTCATCCGCCGGATCGAACGGGCTGCGCCGGCCGCGCCGGTGACGCGCCGCCTGAACCCAGAAAGCCAGCGCGGTGAGCCCGGTCGCGATCGCAAATACGGTCGCAACGCCGGCAGCGAAGCCGAGATCGACGCCCAGGCTCTGCATCATGCTGCGCAGATGGAGGCCCAGATGCGTCAGCAGCGTGGCCGCGTAATCGGCCGCGGCCGCGCCGGTGTAGAGCAGCACCGCCGTCCAGACCACGGCGGCCATCGCGATCAGCATCGACACCAGCACGGCCAGGCCGTCGCCGGCCATGAAGCCGATCGAGGCGGCGATCAGCGCCAGCGCCGGCATCACATTGCCCATCGGGATGGGAAGAATGATGGTGACCGCCATCAACAGCAGCGGCAGCGCCAGGACCATGCGTGCGGTGCGACCGGTCAGCCAGACCAGACGGTCCTCGCGCAGGGCGCGCTCGGCAAAGCCGGCCCAGTCGAGCCCGGCGCGGATGACCTTGCGCAGCAGCCGCTGCGGGACCGGCCGGCGCCGTACCGTCTCCGGCAACCACAGCCGCTCGGCGCCGAACAGGATCTGCAGCGCCACCAGCGCGACGAAGGTGCCGAACACCATGCCGAACGGGCCGGGCAGCGGGATCAGCGCCGGGATCGTCAGCAGCAGCAAAGTGAGGCCGAGACCTTCCGACTCCAGGCGGTCGAACAACTCGCCGACCGACGGCTCCTCCGATCGCACCGTGCGCGCGATCGCGAGCAGCCGCCGGCTGATCGGGCCGTTGTGCCGGCGTGGCGCCGACGAGACCTCATCGTTGGATGCGCCATCGTTCATCGCCACGCCGTGACCTCGTGTCCTCTGCGTGTCCTTACTTCAACTGCTCGACCGCGGGCCGCGTCTTCCACAACGAATAGCCGATGCCAGCGCCGAGCAGGCCGAACGTGATGCCGAGCGACAGCGCCGGCGGAAACTTCTCCAGCCCGAGCAGGTCGGCGAGGAAGATCTTCGAGCCAATGAAGATCAGCACGGCCGCAAGCGCCAGCTTGAGATACTGGAAGCGATCGACCATCGCGGCCAGCGCGAAATAGAGCGCACGCAGACCCAGGATCGCGAAGATGTTCGAGGTGTAGACCACGAACGGGTCGGTCGAGATCGCGAAGATCGCGGGCACCGAGTCGACGGCGAAGATGACGTCGGCGAACTCGATCAGGATCAGCGCCAGGAACAGCGGCGTCATGAACCAGGTCATCTTGCCGCTGGCGTTGGGCTGACGCACGAAGAAGCGCTCCTCATGCAGGCGATCCGTCACGTCGAAGCGGCGCCGCATCCAGGCCAGCGCCGGGTTGGCGCCGACGTCATGCGGCTTGTCCTTGAACACGAGCATCTTGACGCCGGTTGCGACCAGGAAGAGCGCGAACACATAGAGCACCCAGCTGGCCTGGGCGACGATCGCGGCGCCAAGACCGATCATGATCGCGCGCAGCACGATAACGCCGACGATGCCCCAGAACAGTACGCGATGCTGATAGGCGCGGGGGATCGCGAAATAGCTGAAGATCATCGCGATGACGAAGACATTGTCCATCGCCAGCGCCTTCTCGATCGTGAACGCGGTCAGATAGGCGGTGCCGGCCTCGGAGCCGAGCTGCCACCACACCCAGCCGCCGAAGCCGAGGCCGAGCATGATGTAGATCGCGCTCATGACGAGGCTCTCGCGCACCGATATTTCGCGCGTCTTGCGATGAACGATGCCGAGGTCGAAAACGAGCAGGGCGAGCACGATTGCGAGAAAGGCAAGCCACATCCAGACAGGCTTGCCGGCAAACGCGATGAACAGGAAATCCACGACGGGTCCTCTTTGAGCCAGTGTGATCGATGTCGTCAGGTCCGACATCGTGAAAGCACCGGCAGCTTCACCAGAGGGGCCCGGACCAGGGTCGCCACACCATGTATTCGCCTGCCGCGCGAATTCAAGAGGACGCGAGGCCGCGCCGCTGAATGTGATGCCACCGGGTGCGACCTCACCGAATGCGACAGAGTGTCATGCGTCTTGCGGCGCTGAAAACCCGAACTAGGTGTGATGAACCGGAGATCCGGGCCCCTCTGATAGTCTGCACGGCTATGATGTCGGACTCTCTTTCGTAACAAATACCAATGACGGTATTTCGCTCTTCGGAGCGCAAATGGGAGTTTGATGAGATGCGGCCACACGTGTCGCTTGTGACCATGGACCTTTGCTGCTCCTGCTCTCCGTATGCTTTGATCAACGCATCTTGTAACGTCTCACGACCGTCGCCGGATCGGGGCACCAACGCCGATCGTGATGGAACCCGAATGGCTGCTCGCCGCTTTGTGAGGCAATCGCGCCTGGATGTCCGGGCGGGCTGGTATGTGGTGTACGGGAGCAGGTCGTGACGGCCGGGGATGAGAACGTGTTGGTTGCGACGGCGCCGCCATCGCGACCGCCAGTCGCAACGCGCCGACTGCTGATGATCATCAACCGCGGCAGCCGCTCCGGCGGCACGGCGGCCGGAGTGGCCGTGTCGCGGCTGAGCGGCGCCGGCTACGATCTCGTGATCTCGGCGCCGCATAGTCCGCGCGAGGTCGCGCCGTGGATCGAAGCCCATGCCGACGGTGCGCAAGCCGTCGTCGTCGCCGGCGGTGATGGCAGCCTCAACGCCGCCGCGCCCGCGCTGGTGAAGACCGGGCTGCCGCTCGGCATCATTCCCGCCGGCACCGCCAATGATCTCGCGCGCACGCTCGGCCTGCCCGAGGACATGGAAGCGGCGGCCGACGTGATCGCAACCGGCCATCGCCGCCAGATCGATCTCGGCGACGTCAACGGGCACCCGTTTTTCAACGTCGCGAGCCTCGGCCTCAGCGCCGATCTCGCACGCCAGCTGACCAAGGAGACCAAGCGCCGGTTCGGACGGCTCGGCTACGCGATCACGGCGCTCAAGGTGCTTACCAATGCGCGGCCGTTCCGCGCCATGATCGTGTCCTCGGACGGCGCGGTGCGCGTGAAGACGTTGCAGATCGCGGTCGGCAACGGCCGTTACTACGGCGGCGGCATGGCCGTCGAGCACAGCGCGGAGATCGACGATTCTCATCTCGATCTCTATTCGCTGGAGATCGGCCGCGTCTGGAAGCTGCTGGCCATGGCCTATGACTTCCGCAAGGGCCGCCACGGGCTGTGGCAGGAGGTGCGGGCCTCGCGTGACACTTCGTTCGAGATCCGCACCCGCCGGCCGCGTCCGATCAATGCCGATGGCGAACTCGTCACCTTCACCCCGGCGCGCTTCAACGTGCTGCCGCGCGCGGTCACCGTGTTCGTGCCCGCGACGCCATCCCAGGACCGCAGCTGATCGCCGGCCAATCCGCAGCCTGCGGTCACGCGTTACTTACTCATTCACCCGTTGAGAGACCCATGACCAAGCAGACCCGCTTCAATCTCTGGTATGCGATCGTCGCGATCTTCGTCGCGATGATGATCCACAATGTGTGGACGAGCTATCGCCAGGTCGCTGTCATTCCCTATAGCCAGTTCCAGGACCTCTTGGCCGCCGGCAAGGTGAAGGAGGTCGGCGTGTCCGAGAACTATCTCGAAGGGACGCTGAAGGAGCCGCTGCCCGGCGGGCAGACGCGCTTTGCGACGACGCGCGTGGACCAGGAGTTCGCCAAGGAGCTCGCCAAGGCCAATGTCACCTTCACCGGCCGGGTCGAGAGCAACATTCTCGGCGACATTCTCTCGCTGGTGATGCCGATCGCGCTGTTCTTCGGCGTCTGGTACTGGCTGTCGCGGCGGATGATGGGTGGCGCCGGTGGACTCGGCGGCGGCCTGATGCAGATCGGCAAGAGCAAGGCCAAGGTCTATGTCGAGGCCAATACCGGTGTGCGCTTCGAGGATGTCGCCGGCGTCGACGAGGCCAAGGACGAGTTGCGCGAGATCGTCGCCTTCCTGAAGGATCCGAAATCCTATGGCCGTCTCGGCGGCCGGATGCCGAAGGGTGTGCTGCTGGTCGGCCCGCCCGGCACCGGCAAGACGTTGCTCGCCAAGGCGGTCGCGGGCGAGGCCGGCGTGCCGTTCTTCTCGATCTCGGGCTCGGAGTTCGTCGAGATGTTCGTCGGCGTCGGCGCGGCGCGCGTGCGTGACCTGTTCGAGCAGGCGCGCGCCAAGGCGCCCGCGATCATCTTCATCGATGAGCTCGATGCGTTGGGGCGCGCCCGCGGCATGGGTCCGTTCGCCGGCGGCCATGACGAGAAGGAGCAGACGCTCAACCAGCTGCTGGTCGAGCTCGACGGCTTCGATTCCTCGGTCGGCCTCGTGCTGCTGGCGGCGACCAACCGCCCGGAGATTCTCGATCCGGCGCTGCTGCGCGCCGGCCGCTTCGATCGCCAGGTGCTGGTCGACCGTCCGGACAAGCCGGGCCGCATCCAGATCCTCGCCGTGCATCTGAAGAAGGCCAAGCTCGCGGCCGATGTCGATCCGGAGAAGGTGGCGGCGCTGACGCCGGGCTTCACCGGCGCCGATCTCGCCAACCTCGTCAATGAGGCGACCTTGCTGGCAACGCGGCGCGGCGCCGACGAGGTGACGCTCGACGACTTCAACAATGCGATCGAGCGCATCGTGGCCGGCCTTGAGAAGCGCAACCGGCTGCTCAATCCGAAGGAGCGCGAGATCGTCGCCTATCACGAGATGGGGCATGCCATCGTCGCGATGAGCCTGCCGGGCACCGATCCCGTGCACAAGGTCTCGATCATTCCGCGCGGCGTCGGCGCGCTCGGCTACACGATCCAGCGGCCGACCGAGGATCGCTTCCTGATGACGCGGGAGGAGCTGGAGAACAAGATGGCGGTGCTGCTCGGCGGCCGCGCCGCGGAGCTCGTGGTCTATGGTCACCTCTCGACCGGCGCGGCCGACGACCTGCGCCGCGTCACCGACATCGCCCGCTCGATGGTGACGCGCTACGGCATGTCGGAGCAACTCGGCTCGGTGGCCTATGAGCGCGACAACCAGTCGTTCCTGGCGCCCGGCACCTCGCGCAGCGCCGATTATGGCGAGGCCGCCGGCGACGCGATCGACGCCGAGGTGCGCGCGATCGTGACATCGGCGCTGGAGCGCACCCGCAAGCTGCTGCAGGACAAGCGCGACGTGCTCGAGCGCGCCGCCCGTCGCCTGCTCGTCAAGGAGACGCTCGACGAAAGCGAGCTCGCCGCGCTCCTGAAGCAGGACCAGCGCGCTGGCGACCTCGTCGCGGCTGCCAAGCCGATCTAGGTTCGTAGCCTGCATGAGCGATAGCCGACGCCCGGAGGGCGTCGGCGAGAGCGACATGCAGGGTCTCACGCGGTGTTGCGATGACCCCGGATGTTGCTGCGCTTATCCGGGCTACAGCAGCTCCTCTCACCGCCGCGGCCACATCCGGGCCAGTGTCTCGTCCTTGACGATGAACGCGTGCCAGAGCGTCGCCGCAATATGTAGGCCGACCACGAGATAGACCAGATAGGCCAACGTATCATGCGCGATCTCGCCGGCATGGGCGATCGCCTTGTCCCCGGCGAACAAGCGCGGCCAGCTGAAGGTCCAGAAATAGCGCAGCGAATAGCCGCCTGCCGACGAGAACATGTAGCCGGTCACCGGCATGATCAGCAGCAGCGCATAGAGCGCCCAATGATTGAGCTGGGACAGCGCGCGGACGAGCGGACCGAAGGTGGCAGGCGCTGGCGGCGCCGTGCTTCTCGACCGCACGACAACGCGAAGCAGCGCCAGCAGAAACAGCGTGATGCCGAGCGATTTGTGGATCTCCAGCAATTCGCGCCGCGGCGACGTTCCCGCGGGCTGCAGGCCGCAATACAGCCCGATCAGCATGGCCACGATGAACAGCACGGCTGTGACCCAATGGATCCATCGTAGCAGGGGATGATAGGCTTTATTCGTTTCAGTCACGATTGCATCTCGCCTGGACAAAGCAGGCGCCTGGATAGAGCGATGCGTCCACGATGTCGAAGGACCAGAGGTCGACGGCGCGCAGCGCGGCAACTGGATGAGTAGGTCTTGCGATCATTTTTGGGTGATGCGCCTGGCATCGGCCGTCTCGGCAGAGGGCTCGCATGATCCGCCTTTGCTGGGCGAGCTTGGGAGGCACGCCGGCGATGGCCGCTCACGGCGGCGCCCCTCGCTCAATGATTGCGTCTTGCTTTTCCTGCAATTGGGGGCCAAGCTCGACACGACATTCTGGTCGGGGGGCCTTATGTCCAACGCTGCGCCGAGAAATATCGTGCTGCTGTCGGATGGGACCGGCAACAGCGCCAAGGCTGTGTTCAAGACCAATGTCTGGCGGCTGTTCCAGCTCCTGGACCTGCGTGATCCGGGCCGGCAGATTGCATTCTATGATGACGGCGTCGGTACGTCGTCGTTCAAGCTGTTCGCGGCGCTTGGCGGCATCTTCGGCTTCGGCCTGAAGCGCAACGTGATCGCGCTCTACAGCTTCTGCTGCCGCAACTACCGTCCCGGCGATCGCATCTACTGCTTCGGCTTCAGCCGCGGCGCCTTCACCATCCGCATCGTGGCGGCGATGATCGCGGGGCAGGGGCTCGTCGACTACAACAACAACGAGGCCGATCTGGCGCGCTTTGCCGGCGATGCCTATCGCCGCTACCGTCAGCGCTACAACAGCGGCATCCTCAAATATCTCGGCAAGATCGGACTCGATCTGCGTGGCATTCGCGACTGGGGCATCCGGGAGCTCCGCAGCTGGCGCGGTCTGTTGCCCGAGCCGCCGCCGATCGAGGTGGAGAGTGTGCACTTCGTCGGCATCTGGGACACGGTCGATGCCTATGGCGGACCGATCGAGGAAATGATCCGGGCGATCGACTACTGGGTCTGGCCGCTCTCGATGCCCGACCGGTTCATGAGCGCCAAGATCCATCGGGCCTGCCATGCGCTCGCATTGGAGGAGGAGCGTGACGCGTTCCGGCCGGTGATCTGGGACGAGCGCTATGTGCGCGCCCGGGCCGTCGTCGACGACAGGCCCGACAAGACCGACTGGCTGTTCGACATCGACCATGACCCGCGCAGCGCGGCGGCGAAGCTCGCCGAGCCGGCGCCGCGGCTGCGCACCGATTTGCCGCCGCGTGACCGCGAGCGCATCAGCCAGGTCTGGTTCACCGGCGTGCATTCCGACATCGGCGGGGGCTATCCGCAGGATGGACTGTCCTATGTGACGCTCGACTGGATGCTCGACCGCGCCAAGGCGTATGGCCTGATCTATCTCGACGAACGTCGCCGGGTGCTCTACGACCCCGAGATCGACGCCAACGACAAGCTCAACAATTCGCGCGCGGGGCTCGCGGCCTATTACCGCTATAAGCCGCGCAATCTTCTGGAGATCTATGCGGCGCCGCCGTACAAATTGTCGTTTCGTGCCGACGTCAACCGCGTCTGGCGCCTGATCAGGAAACAGCCCGATCCGCAGGTCGAGATTCTCGCCGATCTGCATCCGAGCATGCCGCAGACGGTGCTGCCGCCGCCAAAGGCGACGATCCATCGCACCGTGTTCGAACGCATCGCATCGGGCACCGATCGCTACGTTCCGGTGGTGGTGCCGAAGACCTACCGCGTCACCGACGCGACCGACACGCCGGTCGATGCATTGCACCCGGCGGACCCGGGCGCCGCGCGATCGATGGTGCAGGACGACGTCTGGAACTGGGTCTGGCTAAGGCGCGTGGTCTATTTCTCGACCATGTTCGCGCTACTGTTCGTGGCGGCGATTCCCCTGTTCGTGATCTATGCGCCACGCTTCGGCCACGACACGTTCGGTCCCTATGTGAATCCGATCGTCAATGCCGCGGCGTCGTTCCTGCCGAAGCTGCTTGATCCCTGGTTCGCGGCGTTCCGCGACGGCACGGGATTCGTTCTGATCGGTGTCATCGTGCTCGCCGTGCTGAGCCTGTGGGGCACGCGGTTGCAGCAATCGCTGCGCGACGTCGCGCGCATCGCCTGGCACGAGCCTCACACTTTTCCAGCGCTCAGCGGCTGGCACAGCGCGGTCTATCGCCTGCGACGGCTCGGCATCTACAAGGCGTTCTTCTACGTGCTCACGCATTGGATCTTTCCAACTGCGATCATGTGGTGGCTGTTCTGGTGGCTCGCATTCGGCACCGCCAACACGCTCGGCCTGTTCTGCAAGGGGACAGGCGAGGGCATCGAGGTCGGTGATACGCCGATCGAGGCCAGGAAGAGCGTGCGCTACAAGAATGGCTTCGAGACCAGCCAGCTCTGCTACGCGACCGGACTGAGCGTTGCCCAGGACGAGACTTATGTGATCACGCTGGATGTCACAACGCCGTGGTCGGATGCCGAGATTCCGGCGTCACCCGCAGGCTTCGGATACGGGACGCTGGCCCAGGTGCCGGGCATCCCGTTCAAGCGGCTGATCTGGTCGAACTGGTTCGCGCCGATCGTCCGGGTCGGCGGCACCGGGCTGGAGGAGCATCTGCCCGAATTCAAGCACGATCCGGCGAACGCCAGTCGCTGGACCGCCGAGTTCATCGCCCGCAGTAACGGCGAGGTGTTCGTCTATGTCAACGACACCTCGATCTTCCTGCCGTGGTTCTGGCACGTGTTCTACGACAACAACCACGGCAGCGCTACGGTGTCGCTGCGCCGGAAGGCGACCGAGCAATAGGCTCTTCAGCCTTCGCCGAACACGCGGCGGAAGATCGTGTCGACGTGCTTGAGGTGGTAGCCGAGGTCGAACTGCTCGTCGATCTCGGCGTCCGTGAGATATTTCTTCACGTCGGCATCGGCCTTCAGCAAGGTCTTGAAGTCACCTTCGCCGCGCCACACCGGCATCGCGTTGCGCTGGACCAGTTTGTAGGAATCCTCGCGACTAGCGCCCTTTTGCGTCAGCGCGATCAGCAGGCGCTGCGAGTGGACCAGGCCGCCGAGTCTGTCGAGATTCTTTTCCATGTTGGCGGGATAGACCAGGAGCTTCTCGACCAGGCCGGCAAGGCGCACCAGCGCGAAATCGAGCGTCACCGTGGCGTCAGGGCCGATCATGCGCTCGACCGAGGAATGCGAGATGTCGCGCTCGTGCCAGAGCACGACGTTCTCCATCGCCGGCGTCACATAGGCGCGCACCATGCGGGCGAGGCCGGTGAGATTCTCCGACAGCACCGGGTTGCGCTTGTGCGGCATCGCGGAGGAGCCCTTCTGGCCCTCGGAGAAGAACTCCTCGGCTTCCAGCACTTCCGTGCGCTGCAGGTGCCGGACCTCGGTGGCGAAGCGCTCGACCGAGGAGGCGATGACGCCGAGCGTGGCGAAGAACATCGCGTGGCGGTCGCGCGGGATGACCTGCGTCGAGATCGGCTCGGGGCTGAGGCCCATCGCCTTGGCGACGTGCTCCTCGACGCGCGGATCGATCTGGGCGAAGGTGCCGACCGCGCCTGAAATGGCGCAGGTCGCGACCTCCTTGCGGGCCGCGACCAGGCGCTCGCGGGCGCGGCTGAACTCGGCATAGGCATAAGCGAGCTTCAGGCCGAACGTCACCGGCTCGGCATGGATGCCGTGCGAGCGGCCGATGGTCGGCGTCATCTTGTGCTCGAAGGCGCGCTTTTTCAAAGCGGCTAGCACGCGGTCGAGATCGGCCAGCAGCAGGTCGGCGGCGCGCGTCAGCTGCACGTTCAGGCAGGTGTCGAGCACGTCCGACGACGTCATGCCCTGGTGCACGAAGCGCGCTTCGGGGCCGACGATCTCGGCGAGATGAGTGAGGAAGGCGATGACGTCGTGCTTGGTCTCGCGCTCGATCTCGTCGATGCGGGCGACGTCGAAAGTGGCGTCCTTTGCCTTGGCCCAGATCGTCTTGGCGGCGTCCTTCGGGATCACGCCGAGCTCGGCCAGCGCGTCCGCCGCATGCGCCTCGATCTCGAACCAGATCTTGAACCGGGTCTGCGGCTCCCAGATCGAGGCCATTTCGGGGCGGGTATAGCGGGGGATCATCGACGGCGCTCCAGGCGGGAGGGAAGGCAGGCCGGAAGCGGCCAAAGCGGCCCCGGCAGCGTTTTACGCCGTGCCTTAGCAGAGGGATGTTCGCGACACAAACGGCGGCTGACGGTCGGATGGGGCGGCTGAAAACGGGATTGTGATACCAATTCTTGAGAATCGTGATGACAGATATTGAAATCTGTCAGCGAGACGGTGTATGTTGATTTCAGCGAAGGATTACTGTCTGACCATGGGTTCAGCGGTTTGAACTGCGAAGGACCGCTTCGATGAAGATTGAAAAGAGACTATTGCACGCCCAATTCCAGGACTGGTTGAATCAGCAGATCGCCCGTCATCTGGAGGCCCAGGCGGCCCGGTTGGGGGCCGATCCAGCCACCGCGACGGCGGAGCCGATCCAGATCAAAGCGCATTCGGCCGATGCCGATATGGTGCACGCATGAATGAGGCCGTGGTTCTGACATCCGAGCGCATCCTCGAGGTCACCGAGGACGTGTTGCGCCGTTACGGGCTCGCCAAAGCGACGGTCGTCGACGTCGCAAGGGCGCTCGATGTCAGCCACGGCTCCGTCTACCGTCATTTTCCGAGCAAGGCGTCGCTGCGTGAAGCGGTGGCGAAACGCTGGCTCGAGCGCGTCAGCAAGCCGCTGGCGCAGATCGCCGCCGAGCCGGGGCCGGCCCCGGCCAAGCTGGAGCGCTGGCTGCGCGAGCTGTTCGACGCCAAGCACAAGCGGGTCTGCGAAGACCCCGAGATGTTTGCGACCTATCTGACCCTGGCGCGCGAGGCGTGTTCGGTGGTCAAGGCGCACAAGCAGGATCTGATCGCCCAGGTCGAGGGCATCATCGCCGAAGGCGTCGCCCAGGGCGCGTTCGAGGTCGCTGATCCGAAAACCGCGGCCGCTGCGATCTTCGACGCGACCAGAAGCTTCCATCATCCGGCTCACGCCGAGGAGTGGGGCGACTGCACCTGTTCGGCCCGGGTCGATGCCGTTCTGACCTTGTTGTTGCGCGGACTGCAGGCGCGGTAGGCGACGGGCACGAGGCCTGTCGGTGAGCGCTAAATGAGCTGCAGGCGTCGATGGCCGTGTGGCGACACTCTCCCACCACGTCATTGCGAGCGACGCAATCCAGGATTTGGGTGGGACTTTGGATTGCTTCGCTGCGCTCGCGAGGACGGGTTGAGAAAGCTCGCCTGCCAACGAGCGGCGTGCGGGGAGTAAGCTCCGCTATAGATCGGTCAGTCCGCTGGTGACCGCGAGCCGCACCAGCTGCGCGTCGGTCTGCAGCCCGGTCTTGGCCTTCACCAGATAATGATAGTTCTGCACCGTCTTGACGCTGAGGTGCAGATTGGTGGCGATCTGGTCGGTGGTCAGCCCGGAGGCGAGCTGGCGCAGGATCTCGATCTCGCGCTCACCCAGACGATCGAGAACCGTCTGCACCGGATCAAGGCTGTCGGCTGCCAGCACATGAGCGACGTCGTCGCTGAGCGCGCGCTCGCCGCTGATCACCATGCGGATGGCGCGGACCAGGGCCGAAGGTTCGCTGCTCTTGGTCACGAAGCCGCTCGCGCCGGCCGCAAACGCCGCCTTCACCAGCGGCGCCTCGCCATGCATCGAGAACACCAGGATGCAGGCGCGGTTGTCGCGCGCGCGGATGTTGCGGATCGCCTCCAGCCCGCTGGCGCCCTTCATCGAGATGTCGAGCACCACGACATCCGGCGCATGCGCCTTGAACGCGGCATAGGCGGCGGCGGCGCTGTCGGCCTCGGCGATCACGCGAAAACCGGCCTGACTTTCCAGCACGCGGCGATAGCCTTGGCGCACCACCGGATGGTCGTCGACCAGCAGAATCGAAATTGCTGTCGGCTCGGCCATTCCGCGCCCCTCAGGCCGCGAGCGGAATGGTCGCCGACACGCTGAGCCCGCGCGCGGCCGGCGCGATCGACAGCGAGCCGCCGACGGCGGCGATGCGCTCGCGAATGCCGGTGAGGCCGAAGCCGGAGGATTGCGCCAGCTGCAAGGCGTCGCCGCCGCCATCATCCTCGATCGAGATCAGCAGCGCGCTGTCGGGACCGGGGCGACGCTCGACCCGCAGCGACACCTCGCTGGCATCGGTGTGACGCAAGGCGTTGGTCAGGCATTCCTGCGCCATGCGATAGGCGGTCACCGCGACCGGGCCCTGGATGTCGGCGAGATCGCCATGCAGGTCGAGCCGGATCGCGGGACGTGCCGCGTGCTGATAGTTCTGCGTCAGCGCCACCAGGCCGGCTTCGAGGCCGAGCTCCTCGGTGAGCGGCCGGCGCAGCCGGCTCAGGGTGCCGCGCAGGCAGGCCATTAAATGGGTGACGGACTGCGTGATCATGCGCGCATCCTGCGCCACCTGGTCGTTGCGGTCCTTGCCGGCGCTCTCGATCGTCGAGGCGAAAGCGAGGATCGCGGTGAGGTTCTGGCCGAACTCGTCATGCAGCTCGCGGGCGAGGGCGCGCCGCTCCTCGTCGCGGATGTCGAGCAGGCGCTCGGTCAGCGCGGCGCGCTGCTCATTGGCCTGCGCCAGCCGGTCGCCGAGCTCAGAGACCGCGCGGCCGATCATCGCGAGCTCCATCGAGCGGAAGCGCGGCAGCGCCGGGCGGTGCTCGCCCTCGGCCAGCCGTTGCAGCGCCTGCACGATGCTGCGCGCCGGCGCCAGCGCGTGCGCAATCGCCAGCGACGCGAGCACGCCGATGGCGACCGCCATCGCCAGCGCCACGCCGAAACTGTCCTGGATGCGCAGCCAGGCGAGCTGGATTGCGGCATCGGGATCGGCCACCGCCGACACGGTTCCCGCCGTCGTCGCCCGTGCGCTGATCGATTGCGCCACCGCTGCGTGATCGCCGAGGATTGTCTCGACCAGCCCTGAGAACCAGCGTGGCGGCGCCGCGCCGAGGCCTTTGCTCTGGCCACACAGCGGCTTTTCGAAGGCTGCTTCCGGCTTGAACTGCACGCAGATGCCGGGCGCGATCAGCTTCATCGTCTCGGTCGTGCGCCAGTCCGGCACCGGCAGCAGATGATCGCGCGTCCGGTTGCTGCGCAGCAGCAGCTCGCGCCAATACAGCGCCTCCAGCGCCTGTGAGACGCGGTCGGCGGAGGCCGTGGTGGCGCGATCGACGCTGCGATAGGCGTCGACGGTGACCCAGATGGCTGCGGCCGCCAGGCAGAGCATAACGATCAGCGCCAGGCGGGCGATGAGCTGGAGCACGAGACGCATGTGATCTCTCCACGGCTTCTGCCGCAGCGTAACAACGCGCCGCTGCGCCGCCAAGCAAATGCACTGCAGCAAGCGCAAGCTTGGGAAATTTTCCCAAGGGCAGCGAGGCAGATGTCTTTGGACGCTGTTCCGCCGCTCTGCTTAACTTCGCTGTCAAGGCGCCGGCCGTCACGGCGTGTCACCGGGGAGTTCATGCATGAGCGTGGTCAGCAGTGCCGACAGAGTGGAACCTGCGCGGGACGCAGCCGAGCGCGGTCCGCTGCTGCTCTGGATGATCTTTACCGGGCTCACCGTCTTCGCCGCGGTGGTGCTGGCGCGCTACGGCTATTTCCATCTGATGGTCGCCTCCGACCGCACCTACATCTCCAGCGTCGTGGCGGTGCTCTATCTCGTGACCTGCTGTCACTGCTTCTGGCGGACGAGGGCGATCGCCCGCGAGGCGGATGCGGCGCGGCGCTGCCGTGCGGTCCTGATCGGGGCCGATGCCGAGCGCGCGCTCGAACCGGATGCGCAATTGCTGCCCAGAGGGCTCGTCACCAACCACATCCACAGCCTGGTCACCAAGGCGCGGACGCAAGGGGCAGGGCGGCTCGACCAGACGCTGCTGCTGCGCACGCTGGCCGACCGGCTGCGCGGCTCCAACGGCTTCGGCGGCTTCGCCTCGGATACTTTGATGAAGCTCGGCCTGCTCGGCACCATCATCGGCTTCATCATCATGTTGGCGCCGATCGCCGGCCTCGACGTCAACGACAAGCTGGCGATGAAATCGTCGATGGGGCTGATGAGCGACGGCATGGCGGTGGCGATGTACACAACGCTTGCAGGCCTCGTCGGCTCGATCCTGGTGCGCATCCAGTACTACATGCTGGACGCGGCCACCGGCCGGGTGTTCTCCGATGCCGTGATGCTGACGGAAACGCGGGTGACGCCGCGGCTCGAGCGTGCGATGGACCGCGCCGCGGAGCAGGGCGCATGATGGATGATTTCGGCCTCTTTCCGCGCGAGGAGCAGTTCGATCCGTTCAGCGTGATGCTGTTCAAGGCGCTGCAGATCGTCGCGTTCTTCTTCTTCATCGCGGTGCTCGCGATCTCGCCGGACGCCAAGGATGGCAAGGTCGATTCGAAGGCCGAGTTCCTCATCACGATGGACTGGCCGGACAACCATCCTGACGATCTCGATCTGTTTGTGCAGGACCCCGTCGGCAACATCGCCTGGTACAGGCATCGCGAGGCCGGCTTTCTTACCCTCGACCGCGACGATCGCGGCGGCGCCAACGACTTCATCCTGGTCAACGGCCTCAAGATCCCGTCGCCGATCCGCGAGGAGATCGTGACGATCCGCGGCATCGTCGCCGGCGAATACACCGTCAACATCTCGCATTTCCAGAATGTCAGCGGCGCGCCGGTCGAGGCCAAGGTGAAGGTGCAGAAGCTTAACCCGACCGCGCAGGTGATCTTCGACGACAAGGTCGTGCTCGATCATTCGGGCGACGAGAAGACGGCGCTGCGCTTCAAGCTCGATGCGACCGGCAAGGTGATCGACGTGCAGCGCCGGCCGAAATCGCTGCTGGAGACGTTCCGCAATGTCCGCGCCAATGGCGCCGATATCGATCCCAAGACCGGCGTCCGGATGATCAGCCGATGATGAGCCATCTGCAGACCGTCATCGTCACGCTCTCCGTGTGCTATGCCCTGATCGGCGCGCTGCTGCTGCTGGTCCTGGTCTACGCGCGGCTGCCCTGGCAGGCCAAGGCGGCCGCGGTGATCGTCACCAGCGCGTTCTATGTCGGCAGCTTCGTCGGCGCCCGCGGCCTGCTCGGCTGGGCCAGCGTCGACCGGCTGCCGAAGACTTTCAAGGTGCTGCAGGTGCGCATCGTCGATCCGCACACACTCGATGGCGATCCCGGCGCGGTCTATCTGTGGGTCGAGACGCTCGACGCCGACAACCGGCCAAGCGGCGTGCCGCGCGCCTACCGGATTCCCTACAGCGACGCGCTTGCGGAGAAGGCCCAGCACGCCGCCGACCAGATCGCCGCCGGCCATCCGCAAGGCGGCCGTGCCGCCGATTTCGGCACCGGCGACGGCGGCGTCATCGATGCCGCGCGTGAATACATCCTGCCCAAGACCATCGTCGAGACCGCCGGCGGCGATCCCTCGACCGGCGAGTTCAAGGCCGCGCTGAAGGCCGGCGACGGCGTGTCCTTCACGCCATTGCTGCCGCCGCGCATGCCGCCGAAGGACGAGCAGTAATGGGGCCGGCTTGATCGTCTCGCGCGCCCGCGAATGTCAATTCGCTCGGCGCGAACGCCGCCAAGGCGCTATCCAGGCGAGGTCAACGCGCGTGTTTGGGCCATTGGCTGAGCGCGATCGCCGCGACGCGGCGCAACTCCGCGCGGCTTGCGCCGCCGACCGATTGCACCGCCATTCCGTAGATCACCACCGAGAGGTAGCGCGCAAGATCTGACGGGCTCGCATCGGGTGGCAGGTCGCCCTCGGCCTTTGCCCGCTTCAGACGCCGGCGGATGGCCGCCTCGCCGGCGATGCGATGCGCGCTCATGTCCCGGCGGATCATGTCGGCCTCATCGCTGCACGCGAGCGCGCCATGCACGCCGAGGCAACCGACCGGATTGGCCTTGTCGCCGTGGAGCTCCGCTGCGCCTTCCAGGAGCTGCCGCGCGACCCCAAGGGCTGTCGGCGCCTTGAGCGCCTTGGTGCGATAGGCGCCCGCCTTCGCCTCGTAGCGGTCCAGCACCAGCCGGAACAACGCTTCCTTGTTGCCGAATGCGGCGTAGAGGCTCGGCCGCGTGATGCCCAGTGTCTCGGTCAGGTCGGAGAGCGATGTTCCCTCAAAGCCCTTCCGCCAGAACAGCGAGGTCGCCAGGTCCAGGGCCCTCTCAGTGTCGAATTCGCGCGGCCGTCCGATCGGCATGGGTAGAGTTCCTCATCGATATTCAGCTTGACTTGGCTCGTCCATTGCGGAGACTAATATACCGATCGATATGGAAGTCAGCGAGGGTCGAGCATGAGCGTTGTTAGCATATCCGCGACCCGCCACTGGGCCGTCGGATGGGTCCAGGTCCTGATGGCTTGCCTCGTGGCGATGCTCGGCGTGTCGCCGGTATTGGCCATCGAGCCGTTTCCGGCGGAGTTCAAGATCCAGAGCATCGCGGTGAACGGCGCCGCGCTGCATGTCCGCGTCGGCGGCAAGGGACCGGCGGTGGTGCTGCTGCACGGCTTCGCCGACACCGGCGATATGTGGGCGCCGCTCGCCAGGGCGCTCTACAAGGACCACACCGTCATTGTTCCCGACCTGCGCGGGATGGGTCTGTCGTCGCAGCCGGCCGGCGGCTACGACAAGAAGACGCAAGGCGTCGACATCGCCATGGTGATGGACAAGCTCAACGTCCAGAAGGCCGATCTCGTGACGCACGACATCGGCAACATGGTCGGCTACGCACTCGCTGCGCAATATCCCGATCGTATCACCAAATGGGTCGTCATCGATGCGCCGCTGCCCGGCATCGGGCCGTGGGACGACATCCTGAAGAGCCCGCTGCTGTGGCATTTCAATTTCCGCGGGCCCGATGTCGACCGGCTCGTGAAGGGCCGTGAACGGATCTATCTCGATCGCTTCTACAATGAGCTGTCGGCGGATCCGAAGAAGATCGACGAGGCCACGCGCGAGCATTATGCAAAGCTCTATGCTCGGCCAGGTAACATGCACTACGCATTTGAGCAGTTTGCTGCGTTCAACCAGGATGCCAAGGACGACAAGGTTTTTGCCGAACAGAAGCTGACCATGCCGGTCCTGGCCCTCGGCGCCGAGAAATCGTTCGGCGATCAGCAGGCGGCGGTCCTTCGCGAGGTGGCGAGCAACGTCCAGGGCGGCATCATCACCGGCTCAGGGCACTGGATCATGGAAGAACAACCGGCGCAGACCGTGGAGAAGGTTCGCGCCTTTCTCGATGGCAAATGACCGGCCGTCGCCAGGGCGTCGACCCATGACGGTCAGGTGTCGACGCCCTGTTGCGGCTGGTCCGCGGAGTTGTCGATAATCCCGGAACGCCGGTACCCAGCGGAAGACGCCGCCATCGGCGGCGGCGCGGCCGATCGAGGGGAAGGGCAGGTGCGTCGTCACCTGCATCTCGCGGCGCGCTCGCGCAGCAGGGGATGCGCACGCGCGCGGCGTCGCTGTCGGCAGGAGCAGGCGCGACGCTGCATGTGACCCGGTCGCCACGTTCAGCCTCTCGCTCGGTGAAATTGCCAACGGCCTCCATTCGCGTTAGCCTGCGGATCAGTTGCTGATCGCATGAATTCGTTTTCGATTGATTGGATATTGAGGGAGCATTGCGATGCGCACGCTGACGATCGCATTGGCCGCTGCGTTGCTGTGGCCGGCCGGACAGGCGCTCGCCTGGTGGGACGAAGGCCATATGCAGATTGCCTATGTGGCCTACAAGAAGCTGACGCCCGCGGCGCGGGACAGGGCGGATGCGCTGCTTAAGCTCAACCCTGACTATTCGAGTTGGATCGCCGGCGCGCCCGCGGGTCAGGAGAAGCTGTACGCCTTCATCCACGCCGCGACTTGGCCCGACGACATCAAGATGAAGACGGACTATTATGACGATCAGGTGACGGATTCGACGGCCAAGCAGCTCGTTCCCTATGGCCACCTCAAGCACGCTTATTGGCACTACAAGGATACGCTGTTGTCGGCGGACGAGACGCCGCTGCCGCGCCCGGATCCGGTCGACGCCGTGTCGCAGCTCAAGCTGATGATCGCCAAGCTGCCCGCGAACAGCGACGCCTCGGAGCCCCTGCGCTCCTACGGCATCAGCTGGATGATCCACCTGGTCGGGGATCTGCACCAGCCGCTGCACGCCGTCGCCCGCTATTCGGCCGCCTTGCCGGACAAGGGCGGCGACCGCGGCGGCAACGAAGTGCAGGTCGTCGCCGCCGATGGCGAGAAGCTGCCGCTGCACTTCTATTGGGACAGGATCTTCGGCGGCTATTCCACAGTGTTCGGCGCGATCCGTGACGCCGACCAGGACGGCGGCCTGTCCGCTGTCGTACCGGATGCCGGAAAGGCCCAGATCGTCGATCCCGCGACATGGGCGCAGGAGAGCTTCGAGCTCGCCAAGACCGTCGCCTACGCCCCGCCTGTGCGCGCCGACAAGCAGCCGGCCGAGCTGACCCGCGACTACGAGACCAACGCCCGCGACACCGCCCGCAAACAGGCCGCGCTCGCGGCCGCAAGGCTGGCCAATCTGCTCGAGGCGTTGCTGCGGTAGGCGGGCATGTCCTCCGCTCGTCCGCCAGACTCCGTCATTGCTACGCTGCGTCGTTGCGCTCGCAATGACGGGGAGAGACTGCAGCAGATCCGGATGACGTCGCGCGCGGTCGTCAGCTTCGAGATGGACGATATGATCCTGCCGAAGCCGCCGCGGGATCGGATTCCATCCGTTCGGCGACGAACGCGCCGTTGGGCTGATGAAATACCAGTTCGTCGACCGCGCCGGTCGCGCCGCGGCGAAACTCCAAACGGAATCCTTCGAGCTCCACGATGCTGAAGATGCCGCCTTGGTAGGGCCGAAGGTGATGCAGCGGCTGAAAGTCGGACTTCAGCGTCAGTTCGCCGTCATCCTGCAACGTGACGACATGCGTCGTTGCACCGTGCTGCCAGCGGCCGGCGCAGGCGGCGCGAAAGGCGGGGTCCATGCAGTCGCCGCCCGGCGCGCGCTGAAACACGATGTCGGCGACCATCGGCTCGAACTGCGCCGAGAGGCTGGCGACGTTGCCGTCTCGGTCGGTGTGGAAAGAGAGCGCGAGACGGTCGGGGTTAAGGTCATAGGGCAGTTGCGGGGTCTCGAAGGTCTCGAAGTGGCGATGTTCGAGCGGGCCTTGAAAACTCCGATAGGCCCAGTGCAGCGCGTCGTTCGCCGCTGTGATCGTGATCCGGCCGTAGCCGGGATGCTGATAGCTGCCGGCATAGTCCGACAACGGATGGGCCGGCGGGGCGTTGGGCCTGCGCGCCGCCATGCGGGTCTGCTCGTCGGTCTCGGCCTGCGCCAGCGCCTTGCGGCGAAGATCGCGCAGCCGTTCGAGCCACGGCACGGGCTCCTTGCCGCAGACGCGGTCCATCACGCGGTTGATCAGGATGGCGGGAACGGGAGCAGCGGAGACGTTGCAGAACACGGCGACGCCGATCTTTCTCTCGGGGATGAGCCGCATCAGCGTGCTCCAGCCGAGCCAGCCGCCGGAATGTCCGACGATCCGCTCGCCGCGATAGGTGGTCGTGCTGAAGCCGAGCCCATAGTGAAAATGGCCGAACTCGCGATCGGGCCCGGACGACGGCACGCGCGGGGCCTGCATTTCATGGATCAGCGTTGCATCGAGCAGCCGGTGGCCCGCGAATTCGCCTTCGGCGAGCAGGAATGTCATCCAATTGGCGATGGCCGCGACCGACGTATTGATGCCGCCGGCGGCCGTCGCGTGAAGTGGCCAGAGCTTCGTCGGCTTCCGTTCGTCGCGATGGACGACATAGGGCGTGGCGGCATCCTCCGCCTTCGCCAGATCGTCGACGGTCATCGATACCGTCATTTGCAGCGGATCGGTGATGCGGCTGCGGATGAAATCCTCCCAGCTCTGGCCGCTGATCCGCTCGGCGACGAGGCCGGCAACGTTGTAGCCGAGATTGCTGTATTGCCAGTTGGTACGGATGTCGCGGCTCGGTTCGATGTGGCGCATGGCGGCCAGCATCTCCGCGCGCGACAATCCGCCCGGCATCCAGATCCAGTCGTGCCGGGGCAGGCCGCTGTGATGAGACAAGAGGTCACGGACCGTGACCCGCTCGGTTGCGACCGGATCATGCAGGCGAAACTCCGGAATGTAGTCGCGAACCGGCTTCGTCCAGTCGAGCCGGCCGTCGCCGACCAGCATCGCAAGACCGGTCGCCGTGATCGTCTTGGTGATCGAGCAGATCGTAAACTGGGTCTGCGGTGTGGCCGGCAGGCCGAAGTCGCAGTTGCGCTGACCATAGGCCCTGAGAATGGCGGTCTCGCCATTCTGCACCACTGCAATCGTGGCGGCAGGGACCTTCCACTCGTCCATCGCCTCTGCCGCGAGGGCGTCGAGCTCGGGAGTGATGGCGGCCAGGTTCGATGCGGCGGCGAGGCTGTTCATCGGTGTTTCGGAAGGGGCCTGCAGTACGATGCTCGCGTTGCGTCACAGGAGTGATCAAAAGGGTCCTGATCAATCCGAGTTGATGGCTGTTCGAGACCGATGGCGCATGATGTTGCTCTGCTGCGGATTACAGCACATGGGACGGGATGCGGCAATCGAACTGTCCCATGATGTTGCATCGCGCCTGCATGCGACCTGAGCGGGTGATGGCCAGCGATGAGCTGTTCGGTCGCGAGCCTGCGGCAGCTCCGATGGATCTTCTCCCTGTCCGACCGAACGACGGCCGGGATCGGCGCCCGCAGTCGCTCGATTGAATTTCTCTATTTCCTTTTTTCAGAAATCATGCTATCTACCGCCATCCCGTCCCGAGCAAGGGGCGTAGCGCGCGATCGTCACGACACGTGGGGCGGGGATGCGATGGACGTTGGGCTGGCGTGAGACGAACGCTGAGCCTGCGGACGCAAAGTCGTGTGGTCCTGACACCCCGACGCTGGTGTCAAGTTGCTCGGGTGATGATCCGAGCGGCGACGGTGGCCAGAAAGCCGGCGCACCGGGGAGAGCACGATATAAGCGTTAAAACCGTCGCGCGGGGAATGCCGGATGCTCGGCTGAACCTGTGGTGACTGCCGCCTGCTTTTTTTCTGCAGGCGGGCCATGGGTGAGGCCTTCACCCGGCATTCCCCGCGCCCTCGCGCTTTTTCGAGGGCACACCGATCGCATGGCTCGGGCGTGATCCGCCGCGGGAACGCCTCGCCATGTCGCCGGTCGGCATCTCGCCGAGGGGAAGCGCTTGCTCAGAATCCTCTTGCCCACGGACGTCCGGTTTGATGTTGCTCAAATTCCATGCGAAGCCCGCTTGTACGGTGCGGTCGGAGGAACACGGGTGCTGCTGGCGATATTCACCGACATCCATGCCAACCGGCAGGCCTTTGCGGCCTGCCTGGAGGCGGCGCGCGCCCGGGGCGCCGACCGCCTGATCTGCCTCGGGGATATCGTCGGCTATGGCGCCGATCCGGAATGGTCGGTGGACACCGTGATGGAGATGGTCGCCGCTGGCGGGCTCGCCGTGCGCGGCAACCACGACAACGCCGTCTCCACCGCGAGCGAGACCATGAATGCCGAGGCACAGGCGGCGATGGAGTGGACGCGCGGCCGGCTCAGCGCGGAGCAGCGGCGCTTTCTCGCCGAGCTGCCGATGAGCATCGGTGACGACGACCGGCTGTTCGTGCACGCGGAGGCGTCGAGCCCGCCGCGCTGGCGCTATGTGCAGAGCTCGGCCGATGCCGCGCGCAGCATGATCGCGACCGAGGCGCAGGTGACGTTCTGCGGCCATATTCACCGTCCCGCGCTGTACTCGATGTCTGCCACCGCCAAGATGACGAGCTTCACGCCGACGGCCAACATGCCGATCCAGCTCTTGCGCGGCCGGCAATGGCTGGCCGTGGTCGGTTCGGTCGGCCAGCCGCGCGACGGCGATCCGGCGGCGTCCTTCGTGACGTTCGACACGAAAAGCCGCGAGCTGACCTATTGCCGCGTGCCCTATGACGTCGAGGCGGCGGCGCAGCGCATCCGCGACAACGGCCTGCCGCCCTGGCTGGCGCAGCGGCTGTCGATGGGGCGCTAGCGCATGCCGAGATCAAAGCTCCAGCCGGGCGTTGTCATCGACGGTTTCACGGTCGGCGAATGCGTCCATTCCGGCGGCATGGCGACGTTGTGGAGCGTCACCCGGCCGGACATCGACCGCCCCGTCCTGATGAAGGTGCCGCGCGTCTCCGAGGGCGAGGATCCCGCGGCGATCGTCAGCTTCGAGATGGAGCAGATGATCCTGCCAAAACTGTCCGGCCCGCATGTGCCGGCCTGTTTCGGCACCGGCGATTTCGTCACGCAAGCCTATGTCGTGATCGAGCAGATTCCGGGCGAGACGCTGTACAAGCGGCTGCCCGAGCTGCCGCTGGGTTATGAGGAGGCGCGGGGGCTGGTCGCGAAGATCGCCACCGCGCTCGCCGACATTCACCGGCAGCATGTCATCCACCACGACATCAAGCCGTCGAGCATCATGTTTCGTCCCACAGGCGAGGCGGTGCTGATCGACTACGGGCTGTCCTGCCACAAACATCTGCCGGACCTGCTGCAGGAGGAATTCCGCCTGCCTTACGGCACCGCGCCCTATATGGCGCCGGAGCGCATGATGGGCACGCGCAGCGATCCGCGCAGCGATCTGTTTTCACTCGGCGTGCTCTTGTACTTCTTCACGACCGGCGTGCGGCCGTTCGGCGAGACCGAGACCCTGCGCGGCATGCGCCGGCGTCTCTGGCGCGATCCCTATCCGCCGCGCCAGCTGAAGCCGGACTATCCGCCTTGGCTGCAGGAGATCGTGCTGCGCTGCCTGGAGATCGAGCCGGTCTGGCGCTATCCGACCGCGGCGCAGCTCGCCTTCGATCTCGGCCATCCCGACCAGGTCAAGCTCACCGCGCGCGCCGAGAAGGTCAAGCGTGATCCGATCACGACCGTCTGGCGCCGCCGCTTCAATCGAGGCCTGGTGCAGCCCGAGCAGAAGACATCCGACGTCGCACTGCAGATCGCCTCGAGCCCGATCGTGGCGGTCGCGATCGACACCTCTGAAGGCGGTGAGGAGCTCAACGGCGCGCTGCGTCTGACCGCGCAGCGCATTCTCGCCACGCTCCCCGCGGCCCGGCTCGCCTGTGTCAATGTGCTGAAGCTCGGCCGCCTGACCATCGACCGCACCCTGGACGAGGAGGGCAACAACAAGCACATCGACCGCATGGTGGCGCTGAAGCACTGGGCGACGCCGCTCAAGCTCGACGCCGGCCGGCTGACGGTGCACGTGCTCGAAGCCGTCGATCCGGCCGCCGCCATCATCGAATTCGCCGAGGTCAACCAGATCGATCATATCATCATCGGCGCCCGCCGTGACTCGGTGCTGCGCTCGCTGCTCGGCAGCGTGTCGGCAAAGGTGGCCGCCGAAGCCGGCTGCACGGTGACCGTGGTGCGCACGCGCCACGTGGCGCGCGAGGCGGAAGGCGACGATTATGACGTGCCGGCGAAGGTCGTGTCGGGCGAATGAAGGAGACGACTTGTCCTCATGGTGAGGAGCGCCGCTGGCGTGTCTCGAACCATGAGGCCGATCCTGGCTTCGCCTTTCGAGACGCCCGCCTTCATCGGATGGATTCTTTCACCTTTCAACCATGACCTCCGAAGCGGCATCTCCCGCATGAATTTGAGGCGCAGCTGCGATTGCCTTTCGCAAGTTCCGCCGCCACAGTGACATTGTGACGCGCGTCGGGCGCGCCGTTTCTGTTTGACGAGGGGGAGATCGATGGCGGCAACGGATGTGAGCATGGCGGGGACAGCTGCGCCGAAGCGAGGCCTGTTCGGCTCGCTGTTCTTCCAGGTCGTGGCTGCGCTCGTGCTCGGCATCCTGATCGGCGTCTTGGCACCCGAGACCGCCCAGGGGCTCAAATTCTTCAGCGACGCTTTCCTGCGCCTGATCGCCATGGTGGTCGCACCGATCGTGTTTTGCGTCGTCGTGCACGGCATTGCGAGCGCCGGCGATCTCAGGAAGGTCGGCCGCGTCGGCGTCAAGTCGCTGGTCTATTTCGAGGGCATGACCACGATCGCGCTGGCCTTCGGCCTCGTGCTGGCGCTGGTCTTCGGCCCCGGCCACGGCATGAACATCGACGTCTCCAAGCTCGACGCCAAGCAGCTCGCGAGCTTCGCCGACAACGCCCACAAGCTGCAGGGCGGCGGCTTCGGCGGTTTCATCCTCAACATCATTCCGCCGACGGCGTTCGACGCCTTCGCCCGCAACGACGTGCTGCAGGTGCTGTTCTTCGCGGTGATCTTCGGCGTCAGCCTTGCGCTGGTCGGCGAGCCCGGCAAGCCCGTGGTCGACCTGATCGAGTCCATCGCCAAGGTGCTGTTCAAGGCGATGGGGCTGATCGTGCGCGTCGCGCCGCTCGGCGTGCTCGGGGCCATCGGCTTCACCGTCGGCAAATACGGCGTCGGCTCGCTCAAGCAGCTCTTGGCGCTGGTCGTGCTGTTCTACGTTTCAGTGGCGCTGTTCGTGGTCATCGCGCTCGGGATCGTCATGCGTCTGGCCGGCCTCAGCCTGTTCAAGTTCCTGCGCTACCTGAAGGAGGAGCTGCTGATCGTGCTGGCGACGGCGTCGTCCGATTCCGTGCTGCCGCAGATCATGCGCAAGCTCGAGGCGATGGGCGTCAAGCAGGAGGTCGTCGGCCTGGTGATTCCGACCGGCTATTCCTTCAACCTCGATGCGTTCTCGATCTATCTGACGCTAGCGGTGGTGTTCATCGCCCAGGCCACCAACACGCCGCTGTCGGTCAGCGACCTGCTGCTGGTGCTCGGTGTGTCGCTGGTGACGTCGAAGGGCGCGCATGGCGTGCCGGGCTCGGCGATCGTCATCCTCGCCGCCACGCTCGGCGCGGTGCCGGCGATCCCCGCGATCGGACTCGTGCTCGTGTTGTCGGTCGACTGGTTCGTCGGCATCGCACGCGCCGTCGGCAATCTGATCGGCAACTGCGTCGCCACCGTCGTGGTCGCGGCATGGGAGGACGATCTCGACCTCGCCAAGGCCAAGGCCGTGCTCGACCGCGGCACGGCGGAAGAGGTGGAGTATCAGGGGGCGTGATTGCTCCACGCGTCATTGCGAGCGAAGCGGAAGCAATCCAGAGCTACGCCGACGACTCTGGATTGCGTCGTCGCTACGCTCCTCGCAATGACGGAGCAACAGGACCGCTCCGCTTCTCATCTCACCGGAACGGCCGCAGCTTCATGTGGCGGTTGGAGTCCTTGTAGAGCAGGTAGCGGAAGCGGCCGGGGCCGCCGGCGTAGCAGGCCTGCGGGCAGAAGGCGCGCAGCCACATGAAGTCGCCGGCCTCGACCTCGACCCAGTCGCGGTTGAGCTTGTAGACCGCCTTGCCTTCGAGCACGTAGAGGCCGTGCTCCATGACATGCGTCTCCAGGAACGGGATGACAGCGCCCGGCTCGAAGGTGACGATGTTGACGTGCATGTCGTGGCGGACGTCGAGCGGATCGACGAAGCGGGTGGTGGCCCAGCGGCCATCGGTGCCGGGCATCCCGACAGGAGCGATCGCCGCCTCGTTGGTGACGAAGGCGTCCGGCGCGGGGATGCCGGGGACGGCCTCATAGGCCTTGCGGATCCAGTGGAAGGTCGCGGGCGCGGTGCTGTCGTTGCGCAAGGTCCATTTGCAGGCCGGCGGCAGGAAGGCGTAGCCGCCCTTGGCCAGGCGATGCTCGGTGCCGGCGATGGTCAGCGCGATCTCGCCGCCGACGACGAACAGCACGCCCTCGGCCTCCGGATCGGGCTCGGGCTGGGTGCTGCCGCCGCCGGGCGAGACCTCGACGATGTATTGCGAAAACGTCTCGGCGAATCCCGACAAGGGACGCGCGATCACCCAGGTCCGGGTCTTGTCCCAGAACGGCAGCGGCGACGTTACGATGTCGCGCATCACGCCCTTGGGAATGACGGCATAGGCTTCGGTGAACACAGCGCGCCCGGTGAGCAGGTCGGTCTGCGGCGGATGGCCGCCCTGCGGCACGAAGTAGTTCGGCTTGTCCATCATCGTCTCTCCAAAGCGCGCGCGAATCGTCAGATCGGGCGCGCCGTCATTGGTCAGGGGATGCTCAAGAACAGCGGTCGATCGAGCCACACTTCCTCGAGATTGTCGGGGCCCATGCGATCGACGACCATGAAACGGGCGCCGTCGTCGAACACCAGCAGCGGATGGTGCCAGACGTTACGGGCGTAGTTCACGCCCTGTCGCCCGGTGGCTGTGAAAGCCTGATAGCTCGCGGCATCGCGCGGATCGTGGCAGACGAGCACCAGCCAGGGCCGGTCCTGCAGCGGCATGAACAGCTGGCTGCCGAGCGGGTGCCGCTCCATCAGCTTGATCTCGATCGGCAGCGGGCGGGGCTTCGCCTCGAAGAGGCTGATGTTCACGGCGGCGCCGCCCGAGGTCACGTCGATATTGGCGAGGCCGTTGCAGCGGCGGGCAAAGCCCTGGTTGATCTCGATCGGCGCGGCGCCGTCGGTTTCGACAACGTCGCCGAAGGCAGCGAAGGCTGCCTTCGTCAGCGGTTGCGGCGTCAGGGAGGGCATGCGTCGTCGCGCGTCTCAGATCGCTTCGCCGCGGGCGGACGCCGCGGCGCTGCGGATGGCGGAGATGTTGCCGCGATAGGCCTCCATCGTGCCGCCCTTGAACACGGCGGAGCCGGCGACGAAGGCATTAGCGCCGGCGGCAGCGAGCGCGCCGGCATTGTCGCGGCCGACGCCGCCATCGACCTCGATATCGATCGGCCGGCCTGCGGTCATCGCGCGCAGATCCTGGATCTTGCCGATCGCGGACGGGATGAAGGCCTGGCCGCCGAAGCCGGGATTGACCGACATGATCAGCACGAGATCGACCAGGTCGAGTACATATTCGATCACATTGAGCGGCGTCGACGGGTTGAGCGACACGCCGGCCTTCTTGCCGAGCGCGCGGATCGCCTGCAGCGAGCGATGCAGATGCGGGCCGGCCTCGGCATGCACCGTGATGTGGTCGCAGCCGGCCTTGGCGAAGGCTTCGAGGTAGGGATCGCACGGCGTGATCATCAGATGCGCGTCGAAGATCTTCGTGGTGTGCGGGCGCAGCGCCTTGATCACGTCGGGGCCGTAGGAAATGTTCGGCACGAAATGGCCGTCCATCACGTCAAGATGGATCCAGTCGGCGCCGGCGGCATCGACGGCGCGCACCTCCTCGCCGAGCTTGGAGAAGTCGGACGCCAGGATCGATGGCGCGATGACGAGCGGACGCGGCGTGAAGGACTGGGTCATGGGCAAGCTGTTCCAGTGCGATCGGGTCTGTCGCCCTATCATGCAGGGCCGGCTGCGGCAACGCGAGCGGGAAAAATCTGCCGGGCGCGGCATGAATTGCCTGGCTCTTGCGACCGCAACATCGCGAAATATCCGGACATATCAGCACGTTGGTGCTGGCACGGCGATTGCGAGCGTCGTGGGGAGAAGGTTTGCCGTGCAAGTTGCGGCATTGCAGGAGTTTCGCCATGTGGTTTGCGCTGGGGGCCGCCTCGTCGGTCCTGGATGGCCTGCAGTCGTTGGGATCGACCAAGTCGGGATCCGGCAAGTCGGGAAACGGCGGAGGCCTGTTCGGCCTGAATGCCGGCGGCTCCGGCAGCTCGGGCCTGGTCACTCCGTGGTCGAGCTCGTCAAGCAGCGGTTCCGGACAGATTGCGCCGGAGACGATGAATGCGCTGCTCGCGGCGCAGAGCCAGTCCGGTACGTCATCCAGCGCAGGCGCGGCTGATCCGCTGCAGGATCTGTTTTCGCTGATCGACGGAGATGGTGATGGCAAGATCACCAAGTCCGAATTCGAGTCCGCGCTCGGCGCCGGCGGCACCAACCTGGCCAATGCCGACAAGGTGTTCGGAAAGCTGGACAGCGACGGCGACGGCAATGTCAGCTTCAACGAGCTGGGGTCGGCGCTGAAGGGCGGCCATCATGGCCGCCGTCACCAGGCGGGCAATGCGGGTGGCATGGGTACCGGCGCGAGCTCGGCCGTGGGCGGGTCCAGCAGTGCGGGCGCCGATGCGCTGATGCAAGCGCTCTCGGGCGCATCAAGCTCGTCGTCCACCAACAGCGACGGCTCGACGACCACCATCATCACCTATGCCGATGGGTCAAAGATGACGCTGATCACGCCTGCGGCAACCACCGGGTCGAATGCCGCGATCTCGTCGTACAACATGATCGAGCAGCTGATGCAGCGGCAGCCCAAGCTGCAGGGCTCCACCACATCGACGACGTCGGTGACCGCGTAACGCTCAGCCGCCGAAGCGGTCCTGCCAGGAGGGCAGGGCGCCTGCGAACGGCAGCCGCCTGGCGTGATAGACGCCGCGCGCGATCGCCCGCGCCAGTACGTTGGCCGCCATCATGCCGAGCTCGCTCAGCTCGACCAGCGGCTCGATCGGCTTGGTGCAGGTCGCAGCAGCGAACACAATATCGCCGTCGAGCGGCAGGTGGACCGGATAGATCGCGCGTGCCATGCCGGTCTGCGCCATCATGGCGAGCCGCTTGGCCTGAGCCTTGGTCAGGACGGCATCGGTTACGACCAGGCTGATCGTCGTATTCTCCGCGCTCGATGCGGACGGACCGCCCTTGATGCGCATCGCCAGCATGTCCGGCGTGAACGCCGCCGGCAGGCCGCGGCCACCGAACTCGCCATCCACCTCATAGGGGGCGGCCCAGAACCACGGACCATCGCCGACGGTGACGCTGCCGACCGCATTGACCACGGCGATCGCCGCGACCTTGACGCCTTTGGTGGTCGTGGCCGATGCCGAGCCGAGGCCGCCCTGCAGGTTGGCGGTGGTGGCGCCGAGCCCGGCGCCGGCGCTGCCCAGCGCGAAGCTGGGGCCGGCGGCGGCCGCCGCCTGATAGCCGAGCTCGCGATAGGGTGCATAGCGGCCCCAGGCCTTGTTGCCGCCATTGAGCAGGTCGAACACGATCGCGCCGGGCACGATCGGGATCAGCGCATCGCGCACCGCAAAGCCGCGGCCCTGCTCGGCAAGCCAGGCCTGGATGCCGCTGGCGGCCTCCAGCCCGAACGCCGAGCCGCCCGACAGCGCAATCGCGTCGATCCGCTCCACCGTGTTGGCGGGATCGAGCAGGGCATCCTCGCGCACGCCCGGCCCGCCACCGCGAATGTCGATCGCGGCCACCGCCGGCTGATCGAACAGGATGGCGGTCACGCCGGAGGCAAGCGCGGTATCATCGGCGTGGCCGACGCGGACGCCTGCAATATCGGTGAGGAGGTTCTGCACGGTCGACCTCGGCAGCAAATGATGATGCCGAATGGATAGCGCGGCCGGCGCAGCGTCTCAATGCCGCGCGCACGCGATGGCCAGCCTGGTGCAGCTGTGGGGAGTGCCGCGCGAGCCTCCGCCGCCCCTGCGGCCTCACGCGTCCAGGGCGATGCGGATCATGCGAGCGAGTTCCGGCTTGCGGTAGGGCTTGGCGAGCAGCAGCACGCCGGCATCGAGGCGGCCGTGATGCACGATCGCATTCTCGGTATAGCCGGACGTGAACAGTGTCTTCAGGCTGCGCCGCTTCTTCAGGGCCGCCTCGGCGAGCTGCCGCCCGTTCATGGCGCCGGGCATGATGACGTCGGTGAACAACAGGTCGATCTCCGGATGGCGCTCCAGCACGTCGAGCGCCTCGGCCGCGTTGCCTGCCGCCAGGGTGCGGTAGCCGAGGCTCGTGACCTGGGCGATGACGTGTTGCCGGACCAGCGGGTCATCCTCGACCACCAGGACCGTTTCGTCGCCGCCGCGATAATCCGGCGTCTCATGACGTGCAGTGGCGGCCGTCGAGGACGCGGCCGAGCGCGGCAGATAGAGCTTGATCGACGTACCGTTGCCGACCTCGCTGTAGATCTTGATATGGCCGCCGGATTGCTTGACGAAGCCGAACACCATGCTGAGGCCGAGCCCGGTGCCCTTGCCGACGCCCTTGGTCGAGAAGAACGGATCGAACACCTTGTCGAGATAGGCCGGCGGAATGCCGCAGCCGGTGTCGCTGACCGCGATCATGACATAGTCGCCGATCGCGACCTCGCTATTGGCATCGGCGTAGTCCTGATCGAGCGCGACATTGGCGGTCTCCAGGGTGAGCTTGCCGCCTTGCGGCATCGCGTCGCGGGCATTGAGCGCAAGATTGACGATCGCCGTGGCGAGCTGGTCCGGATCGGCCAGCGCCGTGCACGGATCGGCCGCAAGGATGCGTTCGATCTCGATCTGCTCGCCGAGTGTCGGTCGCAGCAAATCGGCCGTCTCGACCAGAAGCGCATTCACGTCGATATCCGCCGGCTGCAGCGGCTGCTTGCGTGCGAAGGCCAGCAATTGCTGCGTGAGGCGGGCGCCGCGGTCGGCGGAGTCGTCGATCAACTTCGCCAGTGACGCCAGCTCCGGGCGATCGGCGACGGACTCGGCAAGGATGCCGATGCTGCCGGTGATCACGGTCAGGATGTTGTTGAAGTCGTGCGCGACGCCGCCGGTGAGTTGACCCACCGCTTCCATCTTCTGGGCCTGGCGAAACTGCGCTTCGGCGGCCCGCTTCTCCGTGAGGTCGCGCCCGATGAAGAAATGGCGCTGCACCGGCTCGGACCAGCTCGCCATCCAATTCAGGATGACCGCACGGCCTTCCTTGTGCAGGAACTGGGCCTCGAAATTGTGGATGTCGCGTCCGCGCCGGCAGGCAAGCATCTGGCTGCGAAACGACTCCAATTCGGGCGGATAGACGAAGTCGCCGGCGTTGCGACCGACCATCTCCTCGGGCCGATAACCCAGGATGGCGCTCGCGCTTGGGCTCACTTGGATCAATATGCCTTGCGAATCGGCGATCAGGATGAGGTCCTGCGACGTTTCGAAGATGCGCCGTCGTTCCTCGGTTTCACGGCTCAGCGCGTGGCGAGTCCGCTTGCTCTCGGTGATGTCATGCGCAACCTTGGAGGCGCCGATCACGGCGCCGCGTGCGTCGAGAATAGGGGAGACGCTCAACGACACATCGAGGTCGTGGCCGTCCTTGTGACGGCGGATGGTCTCGTGATGCGCGATCTTCTCGCCCCGGCCGATGCGCTCGATGATTCGATCGATCTCGCCGCGCCGCTCGGCCGGCACGATCAGCCCGATGTCGCTGCCCAGCGCTTCGCTGCTGTCATATCCGAACAACTGCTCGGCGGCGCGGTTCCACGACGTGATCTTGCCGTGCAGGGTCAGCGTGATGATCGCGTCGTTGGACGATTCGACGACGGCGCTGAGCAGCCTTTCGCGGGCGATGAAGTGCGCCCGCTCGCTCTGGCTTTGTCGGCGCTGCTGCTGCAGGAGGCGGGTGAGCTTCGCCTGCAGTCCGACATTGTCGGCGAGCAGAACGCCGAGCACGAAGCTCGCTGCCAAGAGCCCGTAGAGCCGGCCGGCATAGTAGCCGAGATCGAACCGCGCGGCGTTGAGCAGCGAGGACAGCGCGAGATTGAACAGCCAGGCGCAGAGCACGACCATCACCCAGAGATCGAGGATGGTGTAGGGCCGTCGCTGAGCGAGCAGCAGCAGCGCGGCCAGGGTCACGCACCAGATCGCGCCGACCACGACCTTCAAGGCAAAGGTGGCGGTTCCGCCGCTGATGAGCGCGGGAAGCGCGGCCTCATCGGTGATCACGAACCAGACCAGGGTCGTCAGCACGATCGACACCCCGACGATCGCGAGCAGCAGCGATCGCGACACCGACGCGACTTGGAACGAGCCTTGGACCGAGCCTTGGACCGAGCGGCGGCTGTGCAGCGCATAGGCGGCGACGAACAGGGGAAAGCCGCCGTGCCAGATCATGTAGATCCACACCGCCGTCTGCGGTCCGGAGCCCATCAGGCCGGTCGGCGAAAACAGCCCGGGAAATGCCAGCGTGTGCAGAAACGCAGCCGGTGCGGTGAACAGATAGCCGCTGGCGAGCCAGAGAAGGGCCCGCGAGCGCAGCATGACGAATTGAGAGAACAGCAGGAACGCCGTGATCAGATCGTTCAGCGCCAGCGCCGATTGATAGCTCGCTACGAATGCAGGCATCGCCGTGAGCTGCACCTTGGCGAAGGGGGCGGCGGCAATGAACAGACTGGCGGAAATCGCAACAGCGGCGAGGGCAACTAATTGGTCACGGCGCGTCGCAGGGCTTGCTGATAGAAAAATCTCCCGCGTATCTTCGACGTTCTGCATCGACAGGGCCCTGCGCAACAGGCATCAACGTGCGAGCCGTAGCTCTGACGCAGCGCTTGCGCGAAAAAAGATTATTCAAATAGAGGTTGCATAATACCCCGCATGGAACCGCGGTGGTCCGACTCGAAAACTGAAGTAACTGTACCTTTACTGCAAAAGGGATAAATATACCGGTAGTTGTAGCTGATTTCTTTTTATGTTGTAGGCTGTCCAACGAAAAAGTCTTGGAGAAGTTGATGTCGCGGATTCTGGTGGTCGACGATCAGAAGGACGTGCGGGCCATGATCAGCATGGTGCTCCGCGTCAATCAGTTCGAGGTGGTCGAGGCGGGAACCGCGACGGCAGGATTGCAGCTGTTCCGCGACCAGGCCTTCGATGCCGTGATCGTCGACATCTACCTCGATGATTCGAATGGCCTCGATCTGGTCAGCGGGATGCGGGCGCTGGTTCCCGATGTGCCGGTCGTGGCCGTCTCAGGCATGAGTGCATTCGACGGGGCGGCGATGTCGGAGGAGCTGACCCGCGTGGTCTATCTGCAGAAGCCATTCCGGCCGAACGAACTGATGCGCGCCGTCGAGACGGCGCGCACAGCGGTGCGGGACAGGCCTGCAGCGACGCTCGCTGCCTGCGCAGGCTGATCACGCTGGCGCCAAGCAGGCGATCGCGATCCAACTCATCTCGGCAGAACGCCCCGGTCCATGACCTGGGCGTTCGCATTTGCTTGGGTTAAAGAGCAACGATGAGGATCAGGAGCCCTTGCTGCCGAGCTCGGCGTAGCTGCCCTTGGCGTCCCACTTGTAGACGACATAGTCGATCTGCTTGATGTCGCCCTTGGCGTCGAAGCCGAGCTTGCCGAGCACCGTGTCCCACTCGCCGGCCTTGATGGTGTCCATCACCTTCTTGGCGTCGGTGGTGTTGGCTTTCTTCACGGCCTGCGACCAGACCTGGATCGCGGCGTAGGTGTAGAGCGTGTAGCCCTCGGGGTCGATGTTCTTGGCCTTGAACTTGTCGACGATCGCCTTCGCGGTCGGCTTGTTGCGCGGCTCCGGGCCGAAGGTGAACAGCGTGCCTTCAGCGGCCGGACCGGTGATCGACGCGAATTCCTTGTCGTTCATCGCATCGCCCGCCATCAGGATGGTCTTGAGGCCCTGATCACGCATCTGGCGCAGGATCAAGCCGGCTTCCTGATGATAGCCGCCGACATAGACGAGGTCGATGTTCTCACGCTTCAGGCGCGACACGATCGCGTTGAAGTCCTTGTCGCCCTTGTTGTACGACTCGAACATCTTCTCGGTGACGCCGGCCTTGTTGAGCGCCTTCTTGGTCTCGTCGGCGAGACCCTTGCCGTAGGTGGTCTTGTCGTTGAGGATCGCGATGTTCTTGCCCTTGAAGTTCTTCGCGATGTAGTTGGCGGCGACGAGGCCCTGCTGATCATCACGGCCGCAGACACGCGCCACATTCCACAGCTTGCGCTCGGTGAACAGCGGGTTGGTCGAAGCCGGGGTGATCTGCAGCACGTTGCTGTCGGCATAGGCCTCGGAGGCCGGGATCGACGACGACGAGCAGAAATGGCCGGCGACGAACGGAATGCCGGAGCCGGCGAGCTTCTCGGCGACCGAGCGGGCCTGCTTCGGATCGCAGGCATCGTCACCCACCTGCAAAGCGAGCTTCTTGCCGAGCACGCCGCCTGCAGCATTGAGATCGGCGATCGCCATCTCGGCGCCGTTCTGCATCTGGCGGCCGAAGGCCGACTCGCCGCCGGTCATCGGGCCGGCCACGGCGATGGTGATGTCTTCGGCGTAGGCGGCGGTCGAGAGCGCAAGCGACGCGCCCAGCGCCAGACCAATGAGTTTGAGTGGTTTCATGAGAAATCCTCGCGGGGGTAGGTCGACACGGAGCGGCCCGAACGGCGGGCCGCAGACCGCGCGCATTGTGGCTGATTTTCCGCCGAAGTCACCGGCATTTTTCGGGCAGATCGACGAAGGGCTAAGGCCATTTCGGCCGGAATGCGAGGGCCCGCCTCAGTGGCGGCCGCCCTCGAGATAGGCGGCGCGGATCTCCGGGCGCTGCAACAGCTCGGCGCCGCTGCCCGACAGCGTGATCAGTCCGTTGACCAGCACATAGCCGCGATGGGCGAGCTTCAGCGCGTGATTGGCGTTCTGTTCGACGATCAGCACCGTCAATCCATCCTGCCGATTGAGCGTCCGAATGGCGTCAAAAATCTGTCGTGCGATCAGCGGTGCCAGCCCGAGCGAGGGCTCGTCGAGCAGCAGGAGCCGCGGCCGGCTCATCAGGGCCCGCCCGATCGCCAGCATCTGCTGCTCGCCGCCGGACAGCGTGCCGCCACGCTGCTCGAAACGCTCCTTCAACCGCGGGAACAGCGCGAACACGCGCTCCAGCGTCTCGGCGCGCTGCGCTTCGGTGGTGGCGCCGGCGTCCGCGCCCATCTGCAGATTTTCCGCAACACTCATGCGCGGGAAGATGCGGCGGCCCTCCGGCGATTGCGCGATTCTGAGCCGGGCGATCTGATGCGTCGGCACCTGCGTGATGTCGCTGCCATCATAGACGATGTGTCCGGAGCTGGCGCGCGGCCGGCCGAAGATCGACATCATCAAGGTCGATTTGCCGGCGCCGTTGGCGCCGATCAGCGCGACGATTTCCCCGGCCTTGATGTCGAGATCGACGCCCTTGAGCGCTTCGATCTTGCCGTAGGAGGCACGCAGATTGCGAATCTGGAGCAGGGACGCGCTCACGCCTCGGCCTCCAGGACGGCTGCGGCCTCTTCCTCGTCAGTGCCGAGATAGGCGGCGATGACCTTGGGATCGTCGCGGATCTCGCGCGGCGTGCCTTCAGCGATCTTGACGCCGTAATCCATCACCACGATGCGGTCGGAGATTTCCATCACGACGCTCATGTCATGCTCGATCAGGAGGATCGACGTGCCGTGATCGCTACGGATCGACAGCAGCAGCTCGCTCAGCGCGGCGCTCTCGCGCGCGTTCAGACCGGCGGCGGGCTCGTCGAGGCAGAGCAGGGCGGGCCCGGTGCACATCGCGCGCGCGATCTCCAGCCGCCGCTGATCGCCGTAAGCAAGATTGCCGGCAGCATCGTCGGCGCGGTCGAGCAGGCCGACGCGCTTCAGCCAGAACACCGCATTGTCGATCGCGCTCTGCTCGGCCGTGCGCCACGAGGGGACGCCGAGCAGTCCGAGCAGCGTCAGGCCGGAAGCGCGCATCAACGCGTTGTGCTGCGCCACCATCAGGTTCTCCAGCGCCGTCATGCCGGGAAACAGCCGGATGTTCTGGAAGGTGCGCGCCACCTTGGCCTGCTTGGAGATGTTGAAGTCCTTCAGCTTCTGCATCTCGTATTGCGTGCCGTCATCATGCGTCAGGCGGATCACACCCGAGGTCGGCTTGTAGAAGCCGGTGATGCAGTTGAACACGGTGGTCTTGCCGGCGCCGTTGGGGCCGATCAACGCCGTGATCTGCTTGCGCTGGGCGGAAAACGACAGCGCATTGACGGCGACGATGCCGCCGAAGCGCATGGTGAGGTTCTCGAGCGCGAGAATGGGAGCGGAGCTCATCCGTGGCCTTCCTTGACGAGATCCGAAGAGATGCTCTTCGATTTTTCGAGGAACACGGTCGGCGAGCGGTGGCCAACGATGCCGCGCGGACGCCAGATCATCACCAGCACCATGGCGAGGCCGAACACCAGCATGCGGTAGACCTCGAGGCTTCGGAACAGCTCGAAGCCGCCGATCATGGCGAGCGCCGCCAGCGCCACGCCGAGCTGCGACCCCATGCCGCCGAGCACGACGATCGCCAGCACGAGCGCTGATTCCTGGAAGGTGAAGGACTCGGGACTGATGAAGCCCTGGCGGGTGGCGAAGAAGGCGCCGGCGAAGCCGCCGAACATCGCGCCGGTGGCGAACGCCGTCAGCTTGGTGGTGGTGATGTTGATGCCGAGCGCGCGGCAGGCAACCTCGTCCTCGCGCAGCGCTTCCCAGGCGCGGCCGATCGGCAGCCGGCGCAGCCGGATCGTGACCCAGTTGGTGAGCAGCGCCAGCGCCAGGATCAGATAGAACAGGAACACGATGCGATGGGTCGGCGAGAACGGAATGCCGAGCATCGCGGCAAGTCCGTCGGGGCCGGGCGTCAGCGGAATGCCGAACAGGCTCGGGCGCGGAATGCCGGAGATGCCGTTGGGACCGCCGGTGACGTCCTGCCAGTTGATCAGCACCAGGCGGATGATTTCGCCGAATGCGAGGGTGACGATCGCCAGATAGTCACCGCGCAGGCGCAGCACCGGGAAGCCGAGCAGCACGCCCCAGAATGCGGCGAGGATGCCGGCGAGCGGCAGGCAGATCCAGAACGACAGGCCGAACGTGGTCGAGAGCAGCCCGTAGGAATAGGCGCCGACGGCGTAGAATGCGACATAGCCGAGGTCGAGCAGGCCGGCGAGGCCGACCACGACATTGAGACCCCAGCCCAGCATCACATAGGTCAGGACGAGGATGCCAAGGTCGAGAATGTAGCGCTGATTGTAGAAGATCACCGGTACCAGCAAGGTGAAGATCAGCAGCGCGGGCGCGACGTAGCGGCCGGCGACCGACAGGCCGCTCTGCACGGAGGCGGGCACAAAACTGCCGAGGCCGCCGCGCGGGCCGAGCCACAGCCGCAGCAGCTCGACCACGATCGAGCCGACGAAGACAACGCCGACCAGGCTCGCGAGCTCGCCGAAGCGGGTCCAATATTCGAGCTGTCCGCTCTGGCCGGCCTCGGTGCGGACGCCGACCATCAGCGAGAACAGGCCGAGCGCGACCAGCGCGCTGAGGACGGCCTTTTTGAGGATGAAGCCGGCTCCGACCGGTTTGGAGCCATCCGAGGCGAGGGGCGAAGAGGCTGGAAGGGACGCGCTCACACGGGCTCCGTCGTCAGACTTTTTCGACTTCGGGACGGCCCAAGAGGCCGGTCGGCAGGAAGATCAGCACCACGATGAGGATCGAGAACGCCGCCACGTCCTTGTACTCGACCGAGAAATAGGCCGACCAGAACGTCTCGATCAGGCCGATCGCGAGACCACCGAGCATCGCGCCGGGCAGCGAGCCGATGCCGCCGAGCACGGCGGCCGTGAAGGCCTTGATGCCGGCGACGAAGCCCATGAAGAAATCGACCAGGCCATAATACAACAGGTACATCATGCCGGCGACGGCGGCGAGCGCCGCACCGATCACGAAGGTCATCGAGATGGTGCGGTCGACGTCGACGCCGAGCAGCGCCGCCATCGTCTGGTCCTGCTCGCAGGCGCGCATGTCGCGGCCGAGCCGGGTGCGCGACACCAGCCAGGTAAACAAGCCGAGTAGCACGATCGTGGTGATCACCACGACGATCTGGATGTTGGAGAGCTGGACGACAAAGCCGCTCTCGCCCTCGTGCAGCGTGTAGCCGCCGGTGACGATCGGCGGGACCGGCTTGACGCGCGCGCCCTGCGATACCTGCGAGAAATTCGTCAGCACGAACGACATGCCGATCGCCGACAGCATCGGTGCCAGCCGGAAGGAGTGGCGCAGCGGACGGTAGGCGATGCGTTCGATGGTCCAGCCATAGAGCGCGGTGATCGCCATAGAGACCAGCAGCACGATCAGCAGAATGACCGGCACTGCGGTGAGCCCGACCGACACCAGGACCAGGAACGAGATCAGCGCGATGAAGCCGCCGATCATGAACACGTCGCCATGGGCGAAATTGATCATTCCGACGATGCCGTAGACCATGGTGTAGCCGATGGCGATCAGGCCGTAGATCGAGCCGAGGACGAGGCCGTTGATGAGCTGCTGGGCGAAATAATCCATGAACTGCCGTGACTGAGAGCTGGAACGTCCGAGACTGGTTCGCAACGCGGCGGGGGCCTTCCGGTCGAGTGCTGGCTGGCCATACACCCGCGACGGGAGGCGACGCGCCTTGCAGTACTAACAGCTAGGAACCGGGTGCCGCAACAGCGTGCAGTGCCACAATTGCGGGCTTATCCCGCCTGCTTTGATGGCGTGGTTCCGTTGCCATGATTGAGGCGGACGACCGCGTGCGAATCCGGGCCGAGCGTGCAACGCCCTGCAACATCGGACCCTGTTCCCGCATTGGTTGTGATTGCGATCACCCAGGGAGCCGCGCATGGGCAGCCTCACGGACAAGAATCGCGGGGCATGAGACCCCGCATGTTGCGGTCGCCTTCACCCCTTCGGGGTGGGGCTGTCGCTCATGCGGGCTACGGGCTGCGGCTACGGGACCACCGGTGCGCTAGGGCCGTCCATTAAGGTAAACAAAGGGTTTAAATTGCCCGGTGCGTTTGCCGCGCGTTAGCTCGTCTGGAACCGGCCCGAGGGGCGGGAGCGTGACGCGGGGCGTGACATGATCAAGATGGACGCGATCAGGAACTGGCGGCTGAGCTGCGTCAACGGCGTGCTGCTGGCGCTCTATTTCATTCCGGTCTGGACCATTATTGCCTTCCACATCATGGTCGCGCCGGTCCAGGGATTGTTCGAGCGGCCCAACATCGCGGTCGCATTGTTCATCAGCGATCACCTGCATCTGTCGGCCATCGACACGGTCCGTGCCGCCTGGCTGCTGGCGCTGGCGCGGCTGACGGTCGCAGGCTTCTTCGCGATGTTCCTGGTTCTGATCCTTGTGCCGCAGGTGCGAAGGGTGGCTGGCTATGTCGAGGCGCTGTCGATCGGGCTTGGTCTGGGCAGCGCGCTGAGCTTCTTCAGCATGATCATGGCGGCACAGATCGGTGAAGCACAGGCGTTGCGCCTGCATGCCACCGAGCTCCTGATGCTGCTGGGCACGGCCATCGTCCTCTTGGTGGAGAAGCCGGTCAGCCAGTCCGTGCGGGCCTCCGCAATCGTCCCCGCGAAGCCGCTGCAGCCGAGCGCGGCGCACGGCACCGCAGGCGCCAAGTGCTGATCCCGGCAGCGCTCAGCGCTGCGTCAGAAAGCCCAGCACGGCGTCGTTGAACGGGCCTGCCGCCTCGACATTGGAAATGTGCGCGGCGTCGACGATGGTCATGCTGGCGCCGGGGATCCGACTGCGAATCGCTTCGGCCATCGCGATCGGCGTCGATTTGTCGTAGCGGCCGGCGACGACGAGCGTCGGGCTCTTGATCCCCGGCAGGTCCTCCCGCAGATCGAGCGCCCGCAACGCGTCGCAGCAGGCGAGGTAACCCTCCACCGGGGTCGCGACCAGCGTCGCTTTCATGCGATCGGCGACGTCCGGATGGCGATCGCGGAACTCCTGCGTCAGCCAGCCCGCGATCACCGTGTCGGCGATGCCGGCGAGCCCTGTCTCCTGAACCGCCTTGATGCGCGCATCCCAGATCGCCGGATCCGGGTAGTAGCAGGTGGTGTTGGCCAGCACGAGCTTGCCGATCCGCCCGGGGGCATGGGCCGCGAGCCATTGCCCGACCATGCCGCCCATCGAGACGCCGCACCAATGCACCTTCTCGATGTTGAGATCGTCCAGAATGGCCAGCGCATCGCGGCCGAATCGTTCGATGGAGTAGGGGCCGGGCGGCACCTGCGATTTGCCATGGCCGCGCCGGTCATAGCGGATGACGCGAAACACCTGGGTGAAGGCGCGCATCTGCGGCTCCCACATCTGCAGCGTCGAGCCGAGTGAGTTCGACAGCATCAGGGTCGGCCCGCCGTCGCGGCCCTCGACGGTGACATTCAGCAGGCAACCGTCGGCATCGATCATCGGCATGGGCGTGATCCTTCGTCGCAGGCGGCCGCGCCGCCGGAGGAATCGTGCAGATTTGAGGGCGAACTAACCACTGCCGCAGCCGTCTGCCAATCAAAACCCTGGGGCGACGGACCCGCAATGCTGCGGTGCTCCTGCGAATCTGCAACGCTTCCTGGCGCTGCTTGCCCTTCCTTTTGGGCCCCTGGTGCTTTACTTGAATGCCTCTAACCGCGCCAATCGGGGGGAGATGCACATGGCAATGACGATGACGGGCGAGGTCCAGCTGGCGGCTCCGCGAGAGTCGGTCTGGGCCAAGCTGAACGACCCGGAGGTGCTCAAGGCCTGCATTCCCGGCTGCGAGGAACTGGAAAAGACCGAAGACGGAGGCTTCCGCGCCGTCGCCAAGATGAAGGTCGGACCGGTGTCCGCGCGCTTCAAGGGCAAGGTCACCTTGAGCGATCTCGATCCGCCGAACGGCTACAAGATCTCCGGAGAGGGCGAGGGCGGCGTGGCCGGATTCGCCAAGGGCGGCGCAGTCGTCGCGCTGGCGGAGAAGGACGGCGGCACGCTTCTGACATACAATGTCGAGGCCCAGATCGGCGGCAAGCTCGCGCAGCTCGGCCAGCGCCTGATCAACGGCACCGCCAAAAAGCTCGCCGACGAGTTCTTTGCGAACTTCGCCAAAGCCGTCCAGGGCTGACCGCAGACCTCAGGCGCGTCCGGTGGCCAGGTTGCCGGCTGCCGGAAGCGCCCATATGATGGTTTTCGAATGATTTTGCTGGGCTGCGCTGTAGTGCAACGCTGTGGCGCGGATAATAGAGAGTCCTGAATGGCCAAGATTTCCATGATTGTGAACGGTAATCCCGTCACGGCGAATGTCGATCCGCGGACGCTGCTCGTGCAGTTCTTGCGCGAGAATCTGCGCCTCACCGGCACGCATGTCGGCTGCGACACGTCGCAATGCGGCGCCTGTGTCGTGCATCTCGACGGCAAGGCGGTGAAGTCCTGCACCACCCTCGCGGTGATGGCCGACGGTCATGAGGTCAGGACCATCGAAGGGCTGGCAGCCGACGGCGCGCCGCTGCATCCGATGCAGGAGGCCTTCCGCGAGCACCACGGCCTGCAATGCGGTTTCTGCACGCCGGGCATGATCATGACGGCGGTCGACCTCGTTCACCGCAAGGGCCACGATCTCAGCGAAGAGGTCATCCGCGAGGAGCTCGAGGGTAATCTCTGCCGCTGCACCGGATATCAGAACATCGTGCAATCGATCGCCGCCGGCGCCAAGGCCATGGCGAAGTCGGACCTCGCCTAAGCCGCCCGCCGCGCACAGGACATCCCCATGTACGAATTCAAATATCACCGGCCGGCCACCGTGCGCCAGGCCGCCAATCTCCTGACCAAGAACGAGGATGCCAAGCTGGTCGCGGGCGGCCACACGCTGGTGCCGGTCATGAAGCAGCGGCTCGCCAGCCCGCCGCATCTGGTCGACCTGTCTCACATCGAGGGGCTCGATACGATCGAGCTGAAGGGCCGCAACCTGGTGATCGGCGCGATGGCGCGTCACGCCGATGTGGCGAACTCCGCCACCGTCGGTGAGGCGATTCCCGCGCTCGCGCATCTGGCTGGGCTGATCGGCGATCCTGCCGTGCGCCATCGCGGCACGATCGGCGGCTCGATCGCCAACAATGATCCGACGGCGGACTATCCGGCGGCCTGCCTCGCGCTCGGTGCCACCATCGTCACCAACAAGCGCAAGCTGAAAGCCGAGGAGTTCTTTCTCGGCCTGTTCACCACTGCGCTGGAGCCGGACGAGATCATCACCAAGGTCAGCTTCCCGCTGGCGAAGAAGGCGGCCTATGTGAAGTTCCGCAACCAGGCCTCGCGCTACGCGCTGGTCGGCGTGTTCGTGGCGCGCCGTCCGTCGGATGTGCGTGTCGCCGTGACCGGCGCCGGCGGCAATGGCGTGTTCCGCGTCACCGCCTTCGAGGAGGCGCTGCAGAAGCGCTTCTCGCCGAAGGTGCTGGAAGGCGTCCACGTCTCGCCGGAAGGTCTCAACAGCGACATTCACGGCAGCGCCGAATATCGCGCCCATCTGATCGGCGTGCTCGCGCGTCGCGCGGTCGATGCGGCCAATGCCGAAGCCAAGGCCTCGACCGGATCGGACGCCGCCGAATCCGATTCGGCTGCGCCCGAGGCTCCGGCGTCGTGACGGGCGAGGGCGGTCAGGGAAGGCGGTCTCGCTCATGAGTGCTGCAGCGCTGCCGGCATCGGTCGATGCGATGCTCGAATTGCTATCGTCGCGCGGCTATCTGGCCGAGCGATCGCTGGCGACGGTGACCTATCTGTCGCTGCGGATGGGCCGGCCGCTGTTTCTCGAAGGCGAGGCCGGCGTCGGCAAGACCGAGATCGCCAAAGTGCTGTCGGCGGCGCTCGGCCGCAAGCTGATCCGGCTGCAATGCTATGAGGGGCTCGACGTCGCCTCTGCGGTCTATGAGTGGAACTCGGCGGCGCAGATGATCGCGATCCGGCTGGCCGAAGCCGGCGGCGACGTCGACCGCGACCAATTGTCGTCGGACATTTTCGCCGACCGCTATTTGATCAAGCGTCCGCTGCTGCAGGCGCTGGAACCGGATGTCGCGGGCGCCCCGGTGCTGCTGATCGACGAGCTCGACCGCGCCGATGAGGCGTTCGAGGCCTATCTGCTCGAAATCCTCTCCGACTTCCAGGTCACGATTCCCGAGTTCGGTACCGTCAAGGCGCCGCATCCGCCGATCGTTATCATCACCTCGAACCGCACCCGCGAGATTCACGACGCGCTGAAGCGGCGCTGTCTGTATCACTGGGTCGACTACCCATCGGCCGAGCGCGAGCTCGCCATCGTGAAGACGCGGTTGCCCGGCATCTCGCAGCGGCTCTCGCAGCAGATCGTGCGCTTCGTCCAGGCGCTGCGCAGCCAGGACTTCTACAAGTCGCCGGGTGTCGCCGAGACGCTCGACTGGGCCACCGCGCTGACCGAGCTCGACGCGCGCTCGCTGAATGCCGAGGTGGTCGGCGACACGCTGGGCGCATTGCTGAAGTATCAGGACGACATTGCGCGCATGCAGGGCGATGCGTTGCAGAAGGTGATCAAGGACGCGACCAGCGAGACGTAGGTCACGCTGGTGCCTACAACAAAGGTCGTCATTCCGGGGCGCCCGGAGGGCGAGGCCGGAATCCATGCTCACGATCGTGGTTATGGATGCCGGGCCCATGCTTCGCATGTCCCGGAATGACGAGGGGATAGAGCCGTGCCCACCAGCATCAATCACCTCGCACCACCCACCGGCGGCATCGCCGACAACATTGCCGGTTTTGCGCGGGCGCTGCGCGCGGCGGGTCTTCCGGTCGGACCCGGTGCCGTGATCGACGCCATGACCGCGCTCGAGGTCATCGATATCGGCAAGCGCGCGGACGTCTTCACCACGCTGGAATCGATCTTCGTCAAGCGCCACGAGCACGCGCTGATCTTCGCCCAGGCCTTCGACCTGTTCTTCCGCCCCGCCGAGGAGTGGAAGTCGATGCTCGATTCCGTGCCGCTGCCGGATCACGCCAAGAAGAAGCCGCCGCCGGCGTCGCGCCGGGTGCAGGAGGCGATGGCCCAGCCGCAGATGCATGAGGAGCCGCAGACGCAGGAGCAGGATCTGCGGCTGTCGGTGTCCGACCGCGAGGTGTTGCAGAAGAAGGATTTCGCCCAGATGAGCGCGGCCGAGATCGCCGAGGTCGCGCGCGCGATCGCCAAGATGCGGCTGCCGCAGGCCGAGCTGAAGACGCGCCGCCACACCGCCGATCCGCGCGGCCGTCGCATCGACATGCGCAAGACCTTGCGGCAGGCGCTGCGCACCGAGGGCGAGATCATCAATTTCCATCGCCTGGGACGGATCGAGAAGCCGGCGCCGATCGTGGCGCTGCTCGATATCTCCGGCTCGATGAGCGAATACACCCGTCTGTTCCTGCATTTCCTGCATGCCATCACCGACGCCCGCAAGCGCGTCTCGGTGTTCCTGTTCGGCACTAGGCTGACCAACGTGACGCGGGCGCTCCGGCAACGCGATCCGGACGAGGCGCTGGCGAGTTGTTCAGCCAATGTCGAGGATTGGGCCGGCGGCACCAGGATCGCCACCTCGCTGCAGACCTTCAATAAGCAATGGGCGCGGCGCGTGCTCGGGCAGGGGGCAATCGTGCTCCTGATCTCCGATGGGCTGGAGCGCGAGGCCGACAGCAAGCTCGCCTTCGAGATGGACCGGCTGCACCGCTCCTGCCGCCGCCTGATCTGGCTCAATCCGCTGCTGCGTTACTCCGGCTTCGAGGCCAAGGCGCAGGGCATCAAAACCATGCTGCCCCACGTTGACGAATTCCGCCCGGTACATAACTTGACCTCGATCGAGACGCTGATCTCGGCGCTGTCATCGCCGCTCCCGCCGCACATCAGCCGCGTGATCCGGCCCGCCGCCTGAGACCCGTCCGAGAAGGAGATTGCCATGCTCAACCGCGACGAAGACATCCTGAAGGCCGCCGAGGACTGGCACAAATCCGGCCATGGCGTGGCGCTGGCCACCGTGGTCGAGACCTGGGGCTCGGCGCCGCGGCCGGTCGGCTCCAATCTCGTGATCAATGATGACGGCACGTTCCTGGGCTCGGTGTCCGGCGGCTGCGTCGAGGGCGCTGTGGTCACCGAGGCGCTCGACGTCATCTCCAGCGGCCAGCCCAAGATGCTGGAGTTCGGCGTCGCCGACGAGACCGCCTGGAATGTCGGTCTGTCCTGCGGCGGCACCATCCGCGTGTTCGTCGAGAAGGTGGGCTGACACGATGCAATTGGGAACACTGGCCGAGCTCAATGCCGAGCGCGCCGCGCGCCGTCCGGCCATCCTCGTCACCGACGTCGCCTCCGGCGAGCAGCGCCTGGTCAAGGCCGTCGACATCGCCACTGACCCGCTGCGCAACGAGCTGGAGACGCATCTGCGCATGGGCAAGAGCGGCATGGTGGAAGCCGGCGGCAAGAGGCTGTTCCTCAACGTCTACGCGCCGATCGCGCGGCTCGTCATCATCGGCGCCGTCCACATCAGCCAGGCCTTGGCGCCGATCGCCAAATCGCTCGGCTATGACGTCACGGTCGTCGATCCGCGCACGGCCTTCGCCAGTCCCGAGCGCTTTCCCGACGTGCCGCTGATTGCCGAATGGCCCGATGTGGCGCTACCGCCGCTCAATGTCGATCATTACACGGCGTTCGTAGCGCTGACGCATGATCCGAAGATCGACGATCCGGCGCTGCTGCATGCCTTCTCGCGCGACTGCTTCTATATCGGCGCGCTGGGCTCGCGGAAGACCCATGCCAAGCGCGGCGAACGGCTGCGGTCGCAGGGCGTCAGCGATGCCGACATCGCCCGCATCCATGCGCCGATCGGGCTGGCCATCGGCGCAGTGTCGCCGTCGGAGATCGCGGTGTCGATCATGGCCGAGATCACCGCCACCTTGCGGTTGCCGGCCAAGCAAAAAGAGCAGGCGGCATGAAATTCGGTCCTGCCAGTCCGGCTGAGGCGATCGGCGGGGTGACCGTGCACACCCTGCGCAAGGGATCATTGGTGCTCAAGAAGGGCACCTTGATCGGCCCCACCGAGGTCGCGGCGCTGGTCAGGGAAGGCGTCAAGGAGATCGTCGTCGTGAGGCTCGAGGCCGGCGACGTCTCCGAGGACGAGGCCGCGGCTGACGTCGCCAAAGTGGTGGCGGGCGAGGGCATTCATGTCGATCGCGCGTTCACGGGGCGCGCCAATCTGTTTGCGGCGCAGGCCGGTGTGCTGGTGATCGATCGCGCCGCGGTCGAGCGCATCAACGAGGTCGATGAGGCGATCACCTTCGCGACCCTGCCAGCGTTCAAGCCGGTGGTCGAAGGCGAGATGGTCGGCACCGTCAAGCTCATTCCATTCGGCGTCGAGGGCCGCCTGCGCGATGCCGCCGTGGCGGCAGCCGGAAAGGGCGCGCTCAGGGTCGCGCCCTATGTCGTCAAGCGCGTCGGCGTCGTGTCGACCATTTTGCCCGGGCTGGCTCCGAAGGTCATCGACAAGACGCTGCGGGTCACCGCTGAGCGCCTGGCGCCGGCGGGCGCGGCCATTATCGCCGAGCGCCGCGTGGCGCATGAGCAGGCTCCACTGGCCGCTGCCATCAAGGACCTGCTCGGCCTTGGCGCCGAACTCGTCATCGTGTTCGGCGCCTCTGCGATCGCCGACCGCCGCGACGTGATCCCGGCGGCCATCACCGGCATCGGGGGGGCCATCGCGCATTTCGGCATGCCGGTCGATCCCGGTAATCTGCTGCTGATCGGCAGCGCCGCCGGCGTGCCGGTGCTGGGCGCGCCCGGCTGCGCCCGCTCGCCGGCCGAGAACGGCTTCGATTGGGTGCTGATGCGGCTGCTCGCCGGGATCAAGGTGACGCGGGCGGAGCTGACGGCGATGGGCGTCGGCGGCCTGCTGATGGAGATCGTGACGCGGCCGCAGCCGCGCGCCAAGCCGGAGGTCGAGGGTGAGCGCAAGGTCGCAGCCATCGTTCTCGCGGCCGGGCGCTCGACCCGGATGGGCGGACCGAACAAGCTTCTGGCCGAGCTCGACGGCAAGAAGCTGGTGCGGATCGTCACCGAGCAGGCGCTGGCCTCGAAGGCCAGCGAGGTCATCGTCGTCACCGGCCATCAGGCCGAGCTGGTCGAGCAGGCGCTGTCGGATCTCGACGTCCGCTTTGTCCGCAATCCCGATTTTGCCGGCGGCCTTGCCAGCTCGGTGAAAGCCGGCATTGCCGCGGTGCCCGATACGGTCGATGGTGCGGTGGTCTGTCTCGGCGACATGCCGATGGTGTCGTCGGGCCTGCTCGACCGCCTGATCGCCGCCTTTGCACCGGATCGCGGCAATTTGATCGTCGTGCCTGTCTCCGAGGGGCGTCGCGGCAATCCCGTATTGTGGTCGCGCCGCTTCTTCGCGGAACTTAAGACCCTCGACGGCGATGTCGGCGCGCGGCATCTGATCGCCAAGCACACGGAGGCCGTCGCCGAGGTGCCCGTCGACGGCGAGAGCGCCTTCCTCGACATCGATACGCCGCAGGCGCTGGAAGCCGCGCGGCGCGGCTGACGCCTGTCGCCCGAATGAGCGAGAGCGATCATCCCGGTTCATACGCGCTGCTCGTGAGACCCCGGATATCGCTCTCGCACATCCAGGCTACGCACGGCGCACGCCCGCCATCGTCACCGAGACGCCCGCTCGCCCTCAACCTCTCATTCACCAAGTCTCAACGACCCCCGGCTAGATTTGCCGACATTGGGCCTCGGGGGAGGAGAGAGTGATCGTTTCGACGGCCGCGCGACGTTTCGCGCTGTTTGCATTTGGATTGACCGTCATGGTCGGCGCTGCACGCATTGTGAGCGACGCCGCCATCAGCCCGGCGCATGCCGCCGGCGCCTTTGCCATCGGCCGCTGCGCCGCGTTTGGCCAGGCCTTCGACTATCCGGCCGAGCATCTCGCCAAGGCTGCGGCGCTCAAGCAATGCAAGGGCGAATGCACCGCTGTGACGATGAAGAAGGCCTGTGCGGCGTTCGCCGTCGACCTCACCAATCCCTGCGGTCCGCACGGCTATGCGGTCCGGCCGAAGATCTCGGCCTCGCTCAACGACGCGACGCGCGAATGCTACAAATATGGTGGCAAGGAATGCGTCATCCGCGCCTGGGTCTGCGACGCCAAGGGCTGATCCAGGCGCTGACCGCCAGCGATCGTCGCCAAGTCGGGATCATCGCAAGTTCCACTTCCATCGCTTGCATTGTCGATGCTTCACGCCTGGGATGGCTCGGCTATTCTGGGCGCTCGCGCATATCGAACTCTTGGAAGCGACATGCAATTCGATACCAAGATCGCACTCATCATCCGCAACGATCTCGCCGCCTGGCAGAAGCTGAACGTGGCTGCGTTCCTCGCCAGCGGCATCGCCGCTGCCTTTCCCGACTGTATCGGCGCGCCTTATGAAGATGGCTCGGCGACGAACTATCACGCGCTGATCGGACAGCCGATTCTCATCTATGGCGCGCCTTATCGCGCGGCGTTGGCGCGTGCTCTGGATCGCGCATTGGCGCGCGAGGTGGAGCCGGCGCTCTATACCGAGGACATGTTCACGACCACGCATGATGAGGCCAATCGGGCGGCCGTGAAGACGGTGCCGCGCATGGATCTCAACCTGGTGGGACTGGCGTTCCGCGCCGAGCGCAAGGTGGCGGACAAGATCGTCGACGGGCTGAAATTTCACGCCTGAGATCGCCGGCCGCACGATGGCGCTATCATGAGATTGTTACATGCTGCGCATCAAAGCAGCACCGTCTTTTGATACCGATCAAGACCGCGACAGGTCGGCTTGGATAGTTTGCGCCTCAACATGAGGAGCAGACAGATGCAGACCATGAAAGCCGCCGTCGTCAAAGCCTTTGGCAAGCCGCTCGTCATCGAGGACGTCCCCGTTCCGGTGCCGGGGCCGGGTGAATTGCTGGTGAAACTGAAAGCCTGCGGTGTGTGTCATACCGACCTTCACGCGGCGTCCGGCGATTGGCCGGTCAAGCCGGTGCCGCCGTTCATTCCTGGACATGAGGCCGCCGGCCTGGTGGCCGCGCTCGGACCGGGCGTGACTGATTTCAAGATCGGCGACGCCGTCGGCGTGGCCTGGCTGCACGATGCCTGCCTGCGCTGCGAATATTGCGAGACCGGCTGGGAAACGCTGTGCGAGCATCAGCACAACACCGGCTACAGCGTGAATGGCGGCTTTGCGGAATATGTCATCGCCTCGGCGGCCTTCGCGGCGCGCCTTCCGGCGAACGTGAACTTCGCCAAGATCGCGCCGATCCTCTGCGCCGGCGTCACGACCTACAAGGGCCTCAAGGAGACGGATACCCGTCCTGGCGAATGGGTGGTCATTTCCGGCGTCGGCGGTCTTGGTCACGTCGCGATCCAATATGCGAAGGCGATGGGGCTGAAGGCGATCGGTCTCGACATCGCCGAGGACAAGCTGAAGCTGGCACTGGAGGCAGGCGCCGATCACGCCGTCAACGCGCTGGACAAGGATGCGGTCGAGCGGGTCATCGCCCTCACCGGCGGCGGGGCCCATGGCGTGCTGGTGACGGCGGTGTCGACGCCCGCTTTCGCGCAGGCACTGAAGATGGTCCGTCGCAAGGGCACGGTCAGTTTGGTGGGGCTGCCACCGGGTGAGTTCCCGACGCCGATCTTCGATGTCGTGCTCAAGCGCATCACCGTGCGTGGCTCGATCGTCGGCACGCGACGCGATCTCGATGAGGCCGTGGCCTTCGCCGCAGAAGGCAAAGTGAAGGCTGAAATCACGACAGCGCCGCTCTCGGAGATCAACACCATCTTCGATCGCATGAAGGCCGGCAAGATCGACGGCCGCGTGGTGCTGGATTTCACCTGAGACGAGGTGCGTGGCCCGGATGAGCGGACGCCTGCGAAGGCGGAAGCGAGATCCGGGCTCACCGTGGCAGACACCATCCTGAGCGACGATCTCTCTCCGTGCGTCGCTTCGCGGCGATCGTCGTCGGGCCGGATGTGGGCGGCGCACGCGCAATGGCGTCCGGAGCCAGGTCGGGTCGTGGGCGCGCACCGCCGGGTGGCCGTCGTCCCACGGCCCAGGCGCGCTCTCCTTGACAATGACTGACTAGTCAGTCATATTCGTTGCATGTCGGACTCCTCACCATCAATCAAGCAGCGGGGGAGGGCTGCGGGTGGTTCCGCCGCCTCGCGCGCCGATCGCGCGGCCGAGCGACGCGCGGCGATCGTCGAGGCGGCCATGGACGAGTTCATCGTCCGCGGCTTTGCGGCGACCCGGCTCGACGACATCGCCAGGCGCGCCGGCGTCGCCAAGGGCACGATCTACCTGCACTTCAAGGACAAGGAATCGATGTTCGAGGAATTGATCCGGACCGCGATCGTGCCTTTCGTCAGCCGTCTCACGGCACCGCCGGCGCCGGGGGGCTCGGTGCGCGACATGGTCGAGGCGCTGGCGAAGATGTTCCTTCAGGAGGTCGCGGGCACGCGGCGCGGCGATCTCGTCCGGCTGATCATCGCGGAGGGACCGCGCTTCCCGGCGATTGCCGATTTCTACTATCGCGAGGTTGTCTCACGCGGTCTCGCCGCGATGCGCGCGCTGATCCAACTCGCGATCACGCGCGGTGAAATCCGCGAGCCGAACCTCGTCGCGTATCCGCAATTGATGATCGCGCCGATGATGGTCGCGGTGCTCTGGAAGAGTCTGTTCGAGCGCCATGCGCCGCTCGATGCGGAAGCGATGCTGCAGACCCATCTCGATCTGATCTTTGGCGCAAGGAGGCCGCAATGAGCCTGCTGCACTGCCTCGCCGTGCTAGTCACGGCCTTCACCTTCAACGGCTGCAAGGAGACGCGCGATCCTGGTTATCAGGGCTGGGTCGAGGCTGACATGATCTTCGTCAGTCCTGACGAGGCAGGGCGCGTGACCAGGCTGAACGTCCGCGAGGGCGACGAGGTCAAGGTCGGCGATCCGCTGTATGCGGTCGACGATGATCTGCAGCAGGCCGATCTTAACCAGACCAAGGCCACGCTCGCCAACGCGCAGCAGACCTATGATCGCGCCGCCGCCTTGAGCAAGACGGGAGCCGGCACGCAGGCCACGCTGGATTCCGCGGTCTCGGCGCTGCGCGTGGCCGAGGCCCACGTCGTCACCTCGCAGACGCGATTGGCGCGGCGCAAGGGCGTTGCGCCCGTCGCCGGGACCATCCAGCAGATCTATTTCCGCGAAGGCGAGATGGTCGCGGCGCAACGCCCGGTGCTGTCGATCATGCCGCCCGGCAACATGAAGCTGCGCTTCTACGTGCCGGAGACGGAGCTGCCGAAATTCGCCATTGGTGACGAGGTCCGCGTCACCTGCGACAATTGCGCCGCCGATCTCACCGCGCGGGTCTATTTCCTGGCGACGACGGCGGAGTATACGCCGCCGGTCATCTACAGCCTCGATGAGCGCAACAAGCTCGTCTATCTGATCCAGGCCCGGCCGTCGCGGCCGGATGCGCTGCGCGTCGGCCAGCCGGTCAGCATCTATCCCAACCCGAAGACCCCGGTGGCGGACCAGCGATGACCGAAGCGGCGACCGAGATCGCGATCGACGTCAAGGGACTGAGCAAGTCCTTCGACGGCCGCGAGGTCGTGCATGATCTGTCGATGCAGGTGAAGCGGGGATCGATCTATGGCTTCCTCGGTCCGAACGGCTCGGGCAAGACGACGACGATCCGGATGCTGTGCGGGCTGCTGACTCCCGATGGCGGCGAGGGCACCTGTCTCGGCTTCGACATCCGCCGCGATGCTGACAAGATCAAGCGCCGCGTCGGCTACATGACGCAACGCTTTAGCCTCTACCAGGATCTCTCGGTGCGCGAGAATCTCGAATTCGTCGCGCGTCTCTACGGAATGCCGAATCCGCATCGGGTGGCGCGCGACATGGTGCAGCGGCTTGGCCTCGGCGGACGCGAGCGGCAGCTCGCCGGCGAATTGTCGGGCGGCTGGAAGCAGCGGCTCGCGCTCGGCGCCTGCACCCTGCCGAACCCGCAATTGCTGCTGCTGGACGAGCCCACCGCCGGCGTCGATCCCAAGGCGCGGCGCGACTTCTGGAACGAGATCCATGCGCTGGCGGGCGAGGGGCTGACCGTGCTGGTCTCGACCCACTACATGGACGAGGCCGAACGCTGTCACGAGATCGCCTACATCGCCTATGGTCATCTGTTGGCGCATGGCACGGTCCCCGAGGTGATCGCGCAATCGGCGCTGGCGACATACACGGTCAGCGGCGATGACCTGCGCGAGCTCGCGGCCGATCTCGCCGGCAAGCCGGGCATCGACATGGTGGCGCCGTTCGGCACCAGCCTGCATGTCTCCGGGCGCGACCATTCGGCGTTGGAAGCCTCGATCGCGCCCTGGCGCGAGAAGCCGGGGTTGCACTGGCAGTCGGCCGCGCCGTCGCTCGAAGACGTCTTCATCGATCTGATGAACCGCTCGCGGGACAATTTCCAATGAACGGCGCGTCCGTCCAGCATCGCTTCTCCGAGCCGCGCTTCGGCTTCTGGCGCCGGACCTATGCGATGCTGGTCAAAGAATTCATCCAGCTCAGGCGCGACCGGGTGTCGTTCGCCATGATCGTGATGCTGCCGGTGATGCAGCTGATGCTGTTCGGCTATGCGATCAACACCACGCCGCACCATCTCCCCGCGGCGGTGCTGCTGCAGGAGGACAGCGATCTCGGCCGCTCGATCCTCAAGGCCATGGAGAACACCGCCTATTTCCGCTTCACCCGCGAGGTGCATGACGTCGCCGAGTTCGACGATCTGCTGCTGTCGGGCAAGGTGCTGTTCGGTGTCGAGATCCCGCGCGGCTTCGAGCGCGCGGTCCGCCGCGGCGATCGTCCGGCGCTGCTGGTCGCGGCCGATGCCACCGATCCCGTCGCCGCATCCTCGGCGCTGTCCTCGCTCGGCATGATCGTGCAGACCGCGCTGGCGCATGATCTCTACACGGGGGACCCGGTTTCGGCGCCGTTCGAGATCAGGGCCCATGCCCGCTACAACCCGGCCGCGTCGTCGCGGCTCAACATCGTGCCGGGCCTGGTCGGCACCATCCTGACCATGACCATGCTGATCTTCACCGCGCTCTCGGTGACGCGGGAGATCGAGCGCGGCACGATGGAGAGTCTGCTGTCGATGCCGATCACGCCGGTCGAGGTGATGCTGGGCAAGATCATCCCCTACGTGCTGGTCGGCTTCCTGCAGGCCTCGATCATCATCGGCATCGGCGTGTTCCTGTTCGGCGTGCCGGTGATGGGCAGTCTGCTGCTGCTCGCACTGCTGTCCACGCTGTTCATCGCGACCAATCTCTCGATCGGCTATACGTTCTCCACCTTGGCGCAGAACCAGCTGCAGGCGATGCAACTGTCGATGATGTTCTTCCTGCCGAGCATTCTTTTGTCCGGCTTCATGTTCCCGTTTCTGGGCATGCCGCAATGGGCGCAGATCGTCGGTGAATGCCTGCCGCTGACGCACTATTTGCGCATCGTCCGCGCCATCATGCTGAAGGGCTCGACCTTGGCGAACCTGCAGCACGATACGATCGCCCTGTTCGGCCTCATGCTGTTCGCCATGACCGTGGCCGTCCTGCGCTTCCGCCGCACCCTCGATTGAGGCACTATGCCCCGGAGGGAGCGGGGGCGGCGGTGGCATGATTCGGATCCAGGGAATGGCAGAGGCCGCAGCGCCAGCGGACCCGTCGGCCGAGTTCAACGCTGCGCTGATGCGCCAGACGTTGAACACCGAGCTGTTGCGGGTGAAGGCCCTGATCGCGACGGCGCTGATCTTCCTGGTGATATCAGGCGTTACGGACGTCTTCGAGCCGCGGATCGTGCAATGGATCTGGCCGAGCACCGTCGGCGTGCTCGCCGTTTACGGGATCATTGCGGCGTTCGTCGCGTTCGAGACGCTCGTCCTGTTCAGGATCAAATCCGACATTCGTCATGGTCGCGACGTGCCGATCGTCTGGCGCTATGTCAGCGTGCTGGTCGAGACGTCGCTGCCGACCCTGGTCCTGATGATGCAGATCGAGGGGATCGGACCGGACAAGGCGCTCGGATTTGGCGCGCCGCTGGTCTACTTCATCTTCATCATTCTTTCGACGCTTCGCCTGGATTTCTGGCTGTCGAGTTTCACTGGGTTCGTCGCGGCGGCGGAATTGCTGACGGTGGCGCTGGTGGACCGGCCGTCGATCGATGTCAGCCAGAATCCCGAGATCTATTATCATGGCGAGCGCAGCTTCATCATTTTCCTGGGTGGCATCCTGGCGGGGGCCGTCGGCGTGCAGCTGCGGCGCCAGTTCGCGGCGAGCATCGCGGCCGCCTCGGCGCGCGATCGCGTGACTGATCTGTTCGGTCAGCACGTCTCGCCCCAGGTCGTCGAACGACTGATGAAGGAGGGGACCGCGGAAGCGCGCGACATCCGCGAGGTCGCGGTCATGTTCGTCGATTTTCGCGGCTTTACCGCGGCCTCGCGCTCGAAGACGCCGCAGGAGATCGTCGAGCGGCTCGACGGCGCCTTCGCCGTGCTGGTCGAAATCCTCGAGCGCCATGGCGGCATCGTAAACAAGTTTCTCGGCGACGGGTTCCTGGCCCTGTTCGGTGCACCGTTCGAGACCCGCGATGCGGCGTCGCAGGCGGTCGCCGCTGCGCGTGAGATGGTCGAGGCCATGAACCGCGTGAACGTCACATCGTCCTGGCCGCTGCGGATCGGGATCGGCATTCATGTCGGCGAGGTGGTGGCCGGCAGCGTCGGCTCGCCGCGGCGCAAGGAATACACAGTGATCGGCGACACCGTGAACTTCGCCTCCCGGCTGGAAGCGCTCAACAAGGAGTTCGGCTCGCATCTCCTGATCTCGCGCGAGGTGCGGGACGCGGCCGGCGACGGCGCGCGCGATGCGGTCTTCCACGGGGAGGTGGCGGTGCGCGGCTACGACCGCAGGTTCGAGGTCTGGCAATTGCAATGACCACATCGAAGCCTGGAAACATCGAGCAACAGAGCCCGCGGCCGAACGACCGCGATGCGGCCAGGCGGAGATCGGTTGTTGCAAAACATTACGATGATTTGTCCGCGGTGTGCCTCGGATCCGGGTGGATACGCCTCACGCCTGATCGCCGATTTACATCGTCGCGGCGGCGGGCTTAATTGGCGGCAACGAACAGGAAGGACAGGGGAAACGGCATGATCCGAACCGGGGCGTTGGTGTTGGCGGGATTGAGCCTGGTCGGCGCTGCGACGACGGCGCGGGCAGAGGAGGGCGGCTGCAGCAAGGTGACTGCGGAAGCGCTCAACATGCCCGGCCTGACCTTGACCGGATCGAAGCTGCAGGAGGCGGGCGACGGCCTGCCGCGGCACTGCATCCTCTCCGGCAAGGTCAACGAGCGCACCGGTCTCGACGGCCACGCTTATGCGATCCAGTTCGAGATCCGCCTGCCCGAAAGCTGGAACGGTCGCTTCCTGCATCAGGTCAATGGCGGCAATGACGGCGTCGTGCTGCCGGCTCTCGGCGACAAGGCGGACGGCTTGGTGAGCGGTGGCGTGACGCCGCTCGCCCGCGGCTTCGCCGTGCTGTCCTCCGACAGCGGTCATTCCGGCAACGATCCCGCCAACAAGCCGCGCGGGCTCGCGGCCGGCTCGGCCTTCGGGCTCGATCCGCAGGCGCGGCGCGACTATGGCTATGCCGCCGACGTGACCCTTGCCCCGATCGCCAAGGCGATCATCGCCGCGCATTACGGCAAGAAGCCCGATTATTCCTACATCGCGGGATGCTCCAATGGCGGGCGTCACACGATGGTGGCGGCCGAGCGCATGCCCGAACAATATGACGGCTTCCTGGTCGGCAACCCCGGCTTCAACCTGCCGCGCGCGGCCGTGCAGCACGCCTGGGACGTGCAGGCGCTGACCAAGGCCGATGCCGACATCCGCAAATCGATCACCCGCGAGGATGCCAAGCTCATCTCGTCCAAGATCATCGAGGCCTGCGACGGGCTCGACGGCGCCAGGGACGGACTCACGGCAAACCTGAAAGCGTGCCAGAAGACGTTCAGCTTCGACAGCTTGCGCTGTGCGACCGGCAGCACCGAAGCGTGCCTTCCGTCCGCCAAGGTCGACGCCCTGAAGAAGGTTTTCGCCGGCCCGCAAAATTCGAAGGGCGAGGCGCTCTATTCGGATTGGCCGGTCGATGGCGGCGTCGGCACCGGCAATTGGCGCGCCTGGAAGGTCGAGAGCCCGGTCGCGCCTTGGAATAATCTGCCGATCATCGCCACCATGGGCGGGGCCTCGCTCAACTACATCTTTTCGACGCCGCCGGTCGAGGTCGAAGGCTCGCCCGACAAGCTCGTCGAGAAGCTGCAGAGCTACGACTTCGACAAGGATGCGCCGAAGATCTACGCGAAGGAAGGGCCGTTCACGGAGTCGGCGATGGAGTTCATGGCGCCGCCTGCGGTGGACAATCCGACCCTGCCGGCGTTCCAGGGCGGTGCGCGCAAGATGCTGATCTATCACGGCCAGGCCGACCCGGTATTCTCGGTCAACGACACGATTCGCTGGTATGAGAAGCTGAACGCCAATGTGGCGGGCAAGGCCGACGGATTCGCCCGCTTGTTTGCGTTGCCGGGCGAGACGCATTGTGGTGGCGGCGTCACCTTGGAAAAGTTCGATGCGCTGGGCGCGCTGATGGACTGGGTCGAGAAGGGCAAGGCGCCGGAGGCGATCACGGCTTCGGTCAATGCAGCCAACAAGGAGCTGCCTTCGGGCTGGAGCCCGCAGCGGACGCGGCCACTGTGCCCATGGCCGAAATTCGCCAAATATACGGGCGGTGAGGTCGAGCAGGCGTCGTCCTTCACCTGCGCCGCGGAGTAGGGCGGGCGACGCGTCAGGTCTGCGGCGCGACCAGGTTCTCGACTCGGACCTGGTCGCGGTCCTCGATGATTTCCGCAATCCATTGCCGGTGGCAATGGGCATGGTCGCGCTCATAGCACAGCAGGCACACCGGGCCCGCGCTCTTCACAAGCGCGGCCAGCTCATCCATCTGCTCCCTGGCCTGTGACGTCTTTAGATGTGCGCTGTAGATCCGGTGCAGCGTGTCGTATTGGCCGCTGCGGGCGGCCTCGCGGCCTTCCTTCGGCGTGCCGAGCCCGCGCAGATGGACATAGGCGATGCCGCGCTCGTCGAGCCCGGCAGCAAGCTGGCTCTTGGAGAAGCCCGGCCGGCGCGACGCCGCAACTGCGCGCACATCGACCAGCAGCTTGACGCCGGCCGCCTGCAACTCGTCGAGCACGGCCTTGGCGGGGGTATGCTCATAGCCGATCGTGAAGAGCGTCTTGGCCGCGCTCTTGGTCGCCGTCCTGGCCGCAGCCTTGGCCTTGGTCATCATGCTACACCTCAGCTGACACGTTCGATCAATTCCATCGCGCCGGCCGGCGCGCGCACCTTTCCTTCGTGAATGACATAGGCGAAGACATCGCGCGGCGTCTTCTTCATTGGCGTGTCATCGATCCGCGGCAGATCGTCCGGCTCGCCGCCCTCGGCCCACATCTGCAGGCGCTTGGCCCAGGCATCGAGCTGCTTCGGCGGGTAGCACGTCTTCAGCTCGTCATTGCCCTTCTGCAGCCTGACATAGACGAAGTCCCCGGCGACATCGGCGATCGCCGGATATTTGCCGTGCTCGGCGAACACGACCGGCGTTGCAAACTCGCGCAACAATTTCACGAAGCCGGGCACGCAGAAACTGTCGTGCCGGACCTCGACGACATGGCGCAGCTGACGGCCGTCGAGCTCACGCGGCAGGATCTCCAGAAACTTGCCGAAATCGGCCTCGTCGAACTTCTTGGTCGGCGCGAACTGCCACAACACCGGGCCGAGCCGGTCGCCGAGTTCGAGCACGCCGGTGTCGTAGAAGCGCTTCACGGAATCGCCGGCCTCGGCGAGCACGCGGCGGTTGGTGGCGAAGCGCGGCCCCTTGAGCGAGAAAATGAAGCCGTCGGGCACCTCGCGCGCCCATTTGCGAAAGCTCTCCGGCTTCTGCGAGCCGTAATAGGTGCCGTTGATCTCGATCGATGTCAGTTGCGACGCCGCATATTCCAGCTCCTTCGATTGCGGCAGCCTGTCCGGATAGAACACGCCGCGCCAGGGCGCGAAGGTCCAGCCGCCGATGCCGATATAGATGTGGCTTTTGGGATGCGCTGCGCGTGCAGGAGCTTTGCTCACGACCGGTTCCAATGCTGATGCGAAGGGGACGACTGCGACACTAGTCAAGCCGATCGGTTCTGGCCAGTTCGACGCCGCCTCCTGGCACTCTTCCAGCCGCCGGAAGGCTCGTGTATCCAGGGAACAGGGCCGGGCGAGGAGATCAGCACATGAGAGCAGAATCGGTTGGTGGCGCCCTGGGCGCGATTGTTGCAGCCGCCGTGCTTGCGGCCGCGTTCTATTATGTTCCCGTCGGGCCGATGGCGCGGCCGGTCCAGCCCGCCAGGGTCGAGGTGCCGCCGACGCAGGTGCAGACGGTCCCGGTGGCGCCGGCGCCGCGCGGACCTGTCGTCCGCGAAGTTCCGAACTAGGCCGTTTCGGCCCCTTGCAATCCGGCCGGGGTACCCCATCTAAGTCAGGACGGTGTCGTCGAGCTTTGGGGCTCCGGCACCGAGACGACCACGGCAGAGCGGTTGCGCCGGATGTACGCGCGCCCTTTGTTTGTGGTCGTTGGCATGTGTGGCGCCCGCATTGGGGCGGTGCAAGGCGGCACCACAGGCCGGTCTTTTGCACCTCCCGCAGGCTGTTGCGCTTGGCAGTGTGGGATGCGGCGGATATACGCATCCGCACCATGAACGAAGCCCTCAGACCGGCCCCGCCTGTGTCGCTGCAACCCGCTGATATTCCGATCGTTTCGGTGGTCGTCCCGACCTTCAATGAGCGCGACAATGTCACCACGCTGTACCGGCGGTTGGAGACGGCGTTCAAGGATGTTCCCTGGGAGGTCGTGTTCGTCGACGACAATTCCCCGGACGGGACCTGGCAGGTGGTGCGTGACTTGTCGCGCAATGACCCCCGCGTGCGCTGTATCCGCCGCATCGGCCGCCGCGGCCTGTCCGGCGCCTGCATCGAGGGCATTCTTGCCGCCAGCGCGCCGTTCGCGGCGGTGATCGACGCCGACCTGCAGCATGACGAGACCCAACTGCCGACGATGCTGGCGCTGCTCCAGAGCGGCGCGGCCGAACTGGTCGTCGGCAGCCGCTATATCGAGGGCGGCAGTGCCGCGAGCTTCGACAGCAAGCGGGCCGGGGCCAGCGCCTTCGCCACCGAGATCGCGCGGCGCGCGCTCAAGGTCGAAGTCAACGATCCGATGAGCGGCTTCTTCATGATCCGCCGCGATCGCTTCGAGGAGATCGCGCCGAAGCTGTCGACGCAAGGGTTCAAGATCCTTCTCGACATCATCGCCAGCGCCGAGGGTGGCCTGCGCACCGTCGAGGTGCCCTATACGTTCGGCTCGCGCCTGCATGGCGAGAGCAAGCTCGATTCCATGGTCGCGCTCGACTTCCTCGGCCTCGTCCTGGCCAAGATGACCAACGATGTGGTGTCGCTGCGCTTCCTGCTGTTCGCGATGGTCGGCGGCACCGGCCTGGTCGTGCATCTCGCCACGCTGTTTCTCGGTCTCAATCTGTTCGACCTGCCGTTCGCGGAAGCGCAGGCGCTCGGTGCTTTCGTCGCGATGACCTCGAACTTCATCCTCAACAACTTCCTCACCTATCGGGACCAGCGGCTGAAGGGCCTCGCCATCCTGCGTGGCCTGCTGATGTTCTATCTGGTCTGTTCGGTCGGCCTGCTCGCCAATGTCGGTGTCGCCTTCTCGGTCTATGACCAGGAGCCGATCTGGTGGCTGGCGGGCGCAGCCGGCGCGCTGATGGGCGTGGTCTGGAATTACGCCATCTCCGGACTGTTCGTCTGGCGCAAGCGATGACCCCTGCGGCAGGCGCCGACGACGCCCGCTTCGTCCGTAATGTCTGGCTGACCGTTGCGGGCCTCGTCGTGCTCCGGCTGATCGCCGCAGCGGTCACGCCAATCACCTTCGACGAAGCCTATTACTGGATGTGGTCGAAGCATCTGGCGGGCGGCTATTACGACCACCCGCCGATGGTCGCATGGGTGATCCGGCTCGGCACGCTGATCGCCGGCGACCGTGAGCTTGGCGTGCGCCTGGTCTCGGTCCTGCTCGGTCTGCCGATGACCTACGCGGTCTATCGCAGTGCTGAGATCCTGTTTGGTAGCGTGCGGGCTGCCGCGACTGCGGCGCTGCTGCTCAACATCACCTTGATGGCGGCGGTCGGCACCCTGATCGTGACGCCCGATGCGCCGCTGCTGGTGGCCTCGAGCTTCGTGCTGTTCTTCTGCGCCAAGCTGCTGGAGACGGGCAGGGGCGTCTGGTGGCTCGCCGTCGGTGCGGCGGTCGGCGCGGCGCTGCTGTCGAAATACACCGCGATGTTCTTCGGCGCGGCCATCCTGATCTGGCTCGTGGTCGTGCCGAAGCTGCGGACCTGGCTGGCGTCGCCCTGGCCCTATCTCGGCGGCCTCCTGGCGTTTGCAATTTTCTCGCCGGTCATGCTGTGGAATGCCGATCATCAATGGGTGTCGTTCATCAAGCAACTCGGCCGCGCCCGGATCGAGGACTTCCGTCCCGTCTACATCGCCGAGCTGATCCCGACCCAGTTCGCCTTCGCAACGCCGCTGGTCTTCATCCTCGGCGTCATGGGGCTGTACGGACTCGCGCGGCGCCGGGCGGGCGAGGCGCCTGCGCGCGTGCTGGTCGAAGCCATGGTCTGGCTCATCGCGGCCTATTTCGGCTGGCATTCGCTGCATGCCAGGGTCGAGGCGAACTGGTTCGCGCCGATCTATCCGGCATTCGTCGTGGCGGCGGCGGCCGCCGCCCATCTCGTCGTCTGGCGGCCGCGTGAGCAGCGCACCGTGGCATTCTGCCTGCGCTGGGCCGCGCCCGCCGGCATCGTGATGTTCGTCGCGCTGATCGTGCAGGCCAACACCGGCTGGCTGTCAGGCTACCGGCGCGATGCGACGGTGCGCAGCGTCGGCGTCGGCTGGCAGCCGCTGGCCGCTGCGGTCGAGGACGCGCGTAAGCGCGCCGGCGCGTCCTGCGTGCTGGCGATGGATTACGGCACCACGGCGTGGCTGTCGTTCTATCTCCCGAAGGGCACCTGCGTGCTGCAGCCGATCCAGCGCATCCGCTGGGTGAATTTTCCGGAGCCCGATCCGCGACAGCTTTCAGGCACGCAATTGTTTGTCGATGAGGCGCAGATCGGCCTGCGATTCTACGTCACCGAGACCTTCGCCGGGATTGCCAAGGTCGGCGAAGCCGAACGCCGGCGCGGCCCGCTGACGATCGAGACCTACGCATTTTACGCGGTCAGCCGTCCGCAGCGCGAGGTCCTTGACCGCACGCCGCCGCCGGAGCTGCAGCGCTGACCTGCCTCACGCCTGCTGCGGAATGATGTCGGGCAGCGCCTTGTCCTGCCCATGGATCGCAACCATGTTGATGCCGGCGTCGACGATTCTGTAGCCGCGGCGATCGAGCCATTGCCGCAGCGCCTCCGCATCGCTCTTGATCTTCTCGATCAGCATGATCGGCGCGCAGCGCTCGATCGTCGCCGCAGCACCTTCGAGCGCCTCGAGCTCCATGCCCTCGACATCGAGCTTGATCAGGTCGCAGCGCGGCAGGTTGAAATCGTCGAGCGGAAGCCTGCGCACCTGCACGGTGTCGTTGGCGTAGTCGATGGCCTGGCCGATGAACTCGGTATTGGGACGCTGGCGGAGCTCGAGGCTGCCGAAGCTCGACGGCGTCAGATAGTTCGGGCTGGGGATGTCGAGCACGCCGCCCTCCGAGGACACTGCGGCGTGGATGGCGATCGCGTTGAAGCAGTTGTTGATCGCGATGTTGCCGGCGAGCGCGTAGTAGATGCGCTCCTGTGCCTCGATCGAGAGCACCGATCCCCAGCCGGTCATTGCCTTCGCCCATTCGACGGTGTGGACGCCGATATTGGCGCCACAGTCGATCGCGACCGCGCCATCACCATAGTGACGACGACGCACGCCGAGCATGCGGACCGCGAGCTGGATCTCGGCGGGATCGAATGCGCCGGTCTCGAGCATCTGATAGCCGACGCCGTAGCCTCGGTTGGCGTCGACCATGCGATAGTCGAGCCGGTTGACGATCATGGTGCCGTGATTGGTGGCGGCGAGCACAAAGGCAAGCTTGCGGTCGGCAGTCTGCATGAGGGCCTCTTCAATGGTCGCGGCAGGGGCGGACGCAATACGATTGCCGACGGAATGTTGTTGGGAATCGTTCACTACCATATTGCCGCGGCTGGTCGCAGCTCTGGGACTCCGGATTGTTACGGATGGTCCCCTGCGCGGCCGTCGTCCCCATGGCTCCGCGACTGTCGCCGCTTGTCGAGAGCCGATCGCTGGTGTCCGCCGCGCTGGCTCATTGGTTAACGAGACCGGCGGCTTTTGATGAATGCTCTGGGACAGAAATCAGCGGCGACTCCGCAATTGTCCGGGCTGTTTTCTGGGGGCACACGGTCGTTTTGCCCTGTTTCTGCCCTGTTTTCCGGCAAAACAGCCCTTCATGGTTAACTCGCCCCTAATTCGCCAAAACTTAATCAGCATTTAACTAAAAGTCGCCTTAATGAAGCTCTGTGCTTCTGCGAGATGCAAGTGGTAACCCGCGACGCATCGAGCCGAATAGTGAAGTCTTCGTTCGGGCGTGAGTGATGAGTAACAGTCGAGCTGCGTTGGCCGCACGAAACCGCAGGAAGTCCTCCCTGACAGCGTTCTCTCACAAATTGATCGGTGGCGCGGCAATCGCATGCCTGATCGGGGGCTGCGCTGTGACGGTCTACACCAAGATCATCGCGGCCGATGCCTATCCGACCCTGGGGAGCATCGAGCAGGATGAGCCGGTCGTGCGTCCGGCGCCGCGGCTGGCCACGCGCAGCGCGTCGGATGCCGTCAGCGACGCGTTCTCCGCCTTCCCGGAATCGGCGCCGGTGACCAGCGTCGCAGCGATCACTCCGCAGATGTTCAACGACCGCTTCGGCGCGGCCGTGCCACAGGGCGTCGCCTCCAATGCAGCAGCCGGCGCGCCGCCGCTGCCGAAGTTCGCCGAGGCTGCCCCGCGTCAGCCTGAGACAAAGCCTGCGGAGACCAAGCAAGCGGAGACCAAGCAAGCGGAGGCCAAGCAGGCGGAGACGAAGCCGGCCGAGCCCGCCAAGGTCGCCGCCGAGGCCCCGAAGAAGGACGCCCGCCCGCCGATGCGGCTGGCGCTCGCCAACACCAATGCCAAGCCGACGGCCCAGCCGCAGACCGCCACGCCAGCTCAGGCGGCCGAGGCCAATGGGCCGAAGGACGGCTTCTCGCTGCGCGCGATGACCGAGCGCGCGAAGGCCGCGGTGCTGTCGATCGCCGGCGAGCGGCATTCGATCCAGGAGAAGCTCTGGGGCAAGCCGGAGAACCAGGATGGCGGTCTGCTGGCCTATGCCTCGGCTGATTCCAACATCACCGCGACGATGGCCAAGGACCCCACCAGAGGCGGCCGTCCGCCTTATGATCTGAGCACCGCAGTCTACGACATCTCGGCCAAGGCGGTGTACCTGCCGGACGGCACCAAGCTCGAGGCGCATTCGGGTCTCGGCGACAACCTCGACAATCCGCGCTCGGAGAAGATCAAGATGCGCGGCGTGACGCCGCCGCACATCTATGAGCTGAAGCCGCGCGAGGCGCTGTTCCATGGCGTGCCGGCGCTGCGGTTGAACCCGATCGGCGGCGAGGACGCCATCCATGGCCGCAACGGTCTGCTGGCGCATACCTTCATGCTCGGACCGAACGGCGATTCCAACGGCTGCGTGTCGTTCCGGGACTACTACGCCTTCCTCGATGCCTACAAGAACAAGGGCATCCGCAAGCTCGCCGTCCTCGCCCGCATCGACTGAGCGCCCACGCGTCCTTCGGTCGGCATTCCGTGACGGGCCAATGCGCGCGCGGGCTCTCGACGGGTCGTGGGACTTTGACGCGACCCCAGTCGCGTCGGCAACGCTTATCAGGAACAGTGCTGGGGAGGGAAGTGTCGGCGCCGGACGGATGTCGCGGCGGCGTTGTGATTCCCCCTGCAGCTTGACGGCTTCAAAGAAATCTGCGCATAGCTCTGCCCCATCGAAATGACCGCCGACATTGTCGGCGCGCTCTTGAGGACCACGACCGTGTTGAGCCTGCGCTCACATCTCGCGAACGCCGCCACCAACGAACGACCGTTTAATCGGTCGGGCGATTGGTCGGGCATGCGTGTCGCCTGTCAAGGTCCGAAAGGTCTGTCGACGGTCCTGACCTGGTCGGGACCCCGGATTCCAGCAAGAGCATAACAGCGGCGGGACCTTACCCTCCGCACCATCAAGCGGAGGGTCCGATGACCCGGACAAGCAGCGAAAACATCGACACTTGCGACATTGCGCGCGTGCTGGCTTCGCCGGTGGCGACAGCCTTCGTGCGCATCGTGATGTCGTGCCGCGGCGTCACCGAGGCTCGCGCCCGGCAGATCTATCTCGACTACATCAACCGGGTCGGGTCCGCCGGCGCGCCGTCGGCGCGCGACTGATCGCTCGCCTCCGGACCGTCATCCGCGCGCCAACGAATCTCGCTACGGCTCAATGCAAAGGAGGTCGACGATGTCAGCGCCTCATCCAGCTCTCGTTCTCAACGCCGACTTCCAGCCGCTCAGCTACTTCCCCCTCTCGGTGTTCAGCTGGGAAGACGCGATCAAGGCTGTCGTCAGCGAATCTCACGTCGTCGTCGCGGAATACGACCGCGTCGTTCGCAGTCCGAGCGTCACGATGCGGCTGCCGTCAGTGATCGCGCTGCGCGATTATGTCAGGCCGGCGATGCGCGTGCCGTTCACGCGCTTCAACGTCTTCCTGCGCGATCGCTTCACGTGCCAATATTGCGGCGGCCGTTGTCTCCATGGCGAGCTGACGTTCGATCACGTGGTGCCGCGCGCCGATGGCGGCGAGACGTCGTGGACCAACATCGTCGCCGCCTGCAGTCCCTGCAACGCGCGCAAGGACCGGCGTCACCTCAAGCCGCGGCGGCCGCCGTTCGAGCCGACGCGGCACGAGCTGATGGCGGCGCAGCGCCTGTTTCCGCCGCGATTCCTGCACGTGACGTGGCAGGATTATCTGTACTGGGACGCGGAACTGGAGCGATGATCAAATGGTCGCAGCTGCGTAGCAGATGCGTGGCCTGGATGAGCCCACGTCGCCGCCCGCGGGGCGGCGGCGTGGCGACATCCGGGGTCTCATGCGGTGCGGCGTGTGAACCCGCATGTCGCCGTGCTCATGCTGGCTACAAGCTTTTTTGAAGAGACGAGTAAAACTAATTAGTCACGCAGTGAATCTGATATAACTTTTTCTCGATGTCTCTTGCTGTGGAGACGGAACATGTGTAGGAGCACGGTCCTTCGCTTCGGCCACGGGTTCGGGCTCGCTGAGATCCCGACTGGTGCGTTCCTGTCTCCGGCGGCGTATTCCGCTGAAGAGAAGAAGATGCAGGTCGCCGTTCCCTCTGGGCCGGCCCTGCTGCACAAAGGATAGCTCAGTTGGGTAGAGCAGATGACCAGAAATCATCGGGTCGCGGGTTCGACTCCCGCTCCAGCGCGACGGTTTAGCCTGAAAAGCTAATCACCTCTGACGAGGACCGGACGTGCGCTTCAGTCGCGGTCCGGTTGGTCTGCCGCAAGGCTCATCGACCTGATCAGGACACTGCAGAGCCGGCTCTGTGCCGCGGTGGATACCGCGTCGCGTGCGGCCGGGGAGGCTGCGCATTATCACGTCCGCACCAGCGGGCGTGATGTGCGCGTGCACCCGGCAGCATGCGACGCTCAAGCCGCGGTCCGCTCGGTTCAGGCAGGAAGTGCCGTCCGGTCCTCACGTCCTTTGGATTTCAACGGCTGTCGACGAGGGCCGGCAGCCAACAAAGCAGCGCCCGGCACACGGCCGGACCTTGCGTGACAGGAGAGTCTCATGAGCTGGCATGTGGTGATGAAGACGCAGACGGTGGCGGATGGCGAGCGGGCGCTGGTGTGGCGCAGCGGCCAGCTCCTGCGCGTGCTCGGCCCCGGCCGTCATACGCTGCTCGATCCGCTGCACCGGCTGAAGGTGCAGCTGTTCGACGTGGTCCGCACCGAGTACGCCGCCGAGCGCTACGCGGTGCTGAAGGCCGCGCGGCCCGATCTCGCCGCCGAGCTGTTCGAAGCGGTCGAGACCGGTGTGAACGAGATCGCGATCGTCAGCCTCGATGGCCGGCCGGCGCATCTGCTGACGCCGTGGCAGACCCGCGTGTTCTGGAAGGTCGCGACCACGGTCGAGGTCGAGCGCATCGACATTGCCGACGACGTGCGCGTGAGCGCGCGGCATCTGGCGATGATCGAGCGCAACCGTCCGAGCATCGTGACCGAAATCGTGGTCGAGAACCACGAGGCCGGCCTGCTGCATGTCGACGGCCGGCTGAGCGAGCGGCTGGCGCCGGGCCGGCACGCGTTCTGGTCGGTCGGCCGCAAGATCGAGGTCAAGCGCCTCGATCTCAGGCCCACCGCGCTCGAGATCACCGCGCAGGAGATGCTGACCAAGGATCGCATCGCGCTGCGGGTGACCTTGACGGCGTTCCGGCGGATCGTCGATGCGGAGGCGGCGGTCGCGACCACGCCCGACGTGGATGCGTGGCTGTACCGCCTGGTGCAGTTCGCGATCCGCGAGGCGGTGGCGTCACGCACGCTCGACGAGGTGCTGGCGGCCAAGGCGACGCTCGATGCCGAGCTGCGCGACTATGTGCGCGCGCGGCTCAGTGGTTCGGGTGTGGAGGTGACGGAGCTCGGCGTCAAGGACGTGATCCTGCCCGGCGAGATCCGCGACCTCGTCAACAAGGTGGTGGAGGCGGAGCGGCTGGCCAAGGCTAATTTGATCCGCCGCCAGGAGGAGACCGCGGCAACGCGCTCGCTCCTGAACACCGCCAAGCTGATGGAGGACAACCCGCTGCTGCTGCGGCTCAAGGAGCTGGAGTCGCTGGAGCGCCTGGTCGAAAAGGTCGGCCGCATCGACCTGCACGCCGGCGACGGCGCCGGCCTCGATGCGCTGCTCACCAAGCTCGTGCGGCTGAAGGCGTCAGACACGGCTTAGGGCCGCGGAGGGACTAATGAGAAAGGCTGCCTACGGGCGGCCTTTCGTTTGGAGAGGCGCAGGAGACAGTTGAACGACGAGTTGAATGTCTTGAGTATGGATTCCGGGCTCTCGCTGCGCGAGCCCCGGAATGACGGAAGGAGAGAGTGAGTTCGCTCTCTCCACGCGTCATTCCGGGGTAGCCGCGTAGCGGCTGAGCCCGGAATCCATAGCCACGACTGTCTCATGGCGTATTACGTCTATCTACTCGCCAGCAAGAAGCACGGCACGCTCTATCTGGGTGTCAAGAATGATCTCGTTCGGCGCGTCTACGAACACCGAAGCAAGGCGACGTCGGGTTTCACGTCGCGCTATGACATCGGCAAGCTGGTCTGGTTCGAGATCTACGACGATCCGGTCACGGCCATCGCCCGCGAAAAGGAGCTGAAGAAATGGCGGCGCGACTGGAAGGTCAGGCTGATCGAGGAGCGGAATCCGAATTGGGATGATCTGTATCCGGGAAATTGTCGCTAAGTGTGTGCCTCAAATTGCCATAATGAGTATGGATTCCGCGGCGCGCGCAGCGCGAGCCCCGGAGTCCATAACCACGATCACCCGTGATGTGCGCTAACGGCGCCACATCGGCACGATTTCATGTCGGCTACGCGCATCTCACTTTACAAACTCAATAATTCCTGTAAGAGCACGCGCCAATATTCGTCAGCGGATATCCGCAGCGAGAGTGCCATGCCGAACCTGAACGCAGGACTGATACAGACCATCGCGCTGCCGCATTGCGGCCGCCGTGATCTGTTCGTGCGCGTGCCGGCGGTCTCCGCAAGCGCCGCGCTGCTACGCACCAATCAACCAGCAGCATAATTGAGGCAGCGGACCGTCCCTCTGCCTTCGAGGCCAGAGAGACGATCCACCGGGCGACCTCCCTTCGCGGGACAGCATCCTCAGAGTCATCTCTCGGCACAATTGGTCATCCGGCCCGGGGTCGGGTGACGTCGATCACGGCGGCGCCTGTTGGCGTCGTCGTGTCATGCATGAGCGAGACAGGAGGATCCGATGCGGGCCGATCCCTACAAAGAACGCGCGCGAGAGCTGGCGATCGAGGCCGGGCTCGATCCGGACGCGCGGGTCGAGCGGCCCGGTCAGCGCTCGATGCCGTTGTGGTGCACCTTCCGTGACGCTGCGCGCAAGGAGCAGCTGGCGCGCGAGGCGGAGGCGCTCGCCGATACCGTGGCGAGCCGGCCGCAGGCGGCGCAGTATCAGAACAGCCCGTTGAAGGTGTTCGGAACGCATGAGGACGCGACCATCGCCCAGATGCGCAACTGCATGGCGGTCGGCAACGCTGTGGCCGGCGTGATCTGCGCCGACGGCCATCTCGGCTATGCCCAGCCGGTCGGCGGCGTCATCGCCTATGAGAAGCAGATCAGCATCTCCGGGGTCGGCTTCGACATCGGCTGCGGTAACATGGCGGTGCGGCTCGACACGCCGTTCAGCGCGATCGAGGACAAGGTCGGTGCGATCATCAAGGATGTCGCGACCGTGATCTCGTTCGGAGTCGGCCGCAAGAACGCGGAGCGCGTCGAGCACGAATTGTTCGACGATGCCGATGCGTGGCGCGCGTCCGACATGGAAACGTATCGGCAGAAGGCGGTGGGGCAGCTCGGCACGGTCGGCTCGGGCAACCACTATGTCGATCTGATGCGCGACGAGGCCGGCTTCGTCTGGATCGGCGTGCATTTCGGCAGCCGTGGTCTCGGCCACACTTCGGCGACGCGCTACCTCAAGGCGGCCGGCGGCAAGGACGGCATGAACGTGCCGCCCGCCGTCGTCGACGAGGAGTCGGAGATCGGGCAGCGCTACATCGCCGCGATGCAGCTCGCCGGGCGCTATGCCTATGCGGGCCGCGAGTGGGTGGTGGAGCGCGTGCGCCAGATCATCGGCGGCGCGGTCACCGACAGCGTGCACAACCACCACAACTACGCCTGGCGGGAGACCCATGACGGGCGTGATCTGTGGGTGGTGCGCAAGGGCGCCACGCCGTCCTTTCCGGGCCAGCGCGGTTTCGTCGGCGGCTCGATGGGCGACGACGCCGTCATCATCGAGGGCGTGGAGTCGGAGGAGGCGAAGGCCTCGCTGTACTCCACGGTGCACGGCGCGGGGCGGCTGTTCGGACGACGTGAGGCCAAGCGCCGCTTCACGCGTGAGGAGATGGACGCCTGGCTGCAGGGCCGCGTCGTCACCTTGATCGGCGCCGACCTCGACGAGAGCCCGATGGCCTATCGCCGTCTGCCCGAAGTGCTGGCCGAGCACGCCGGCTCGGTGAAGGTCGTGCACACCCTGCGGCCGTTCGCCGTGGTGATGGCCGGCGAGGGCGAGTTCGATCCGTTCAAGGATTGAGCGTCGTCGTCGGCCGCCTCGATCTGCATGCCGGCGACGGCGCAGGCCTCGATGCGCTGCTGACGCGGCTCGTCCGGCTGAAGATGCCGGATGCGGCTTGACCAAACAGAGGGGGCGCCCAAGGGCGGCCTCTCGCCGCCAACGGAGGAGAGATCATGACCGAGATGACCTGGAGAGCCGACAACATCGAGACGATTGCGAATTTCCTCTCGGCCGCAGAGTGCGACGACTATGTGAGCTGGGGCGAGGCCATCGGCTTCAAGGACGCGCCGATCTCGACCACGATGGGCATGGTCATGGCGAAGGACGTGCGCAACAACGAGCGGGTCATGGTCGACGATCGCGAGCGCGCGCAGGCGCTCTACCAGCGGCTCGCGGGCCATCTCGCACCGTCCTTCCAGCATCGCTGGCAGCCCGTCGGGCTGAACGAGCGGCTGCGGATCTATCGCTACGATGTCGGACAGAAGTTCGACTGGCACCGCGATGGCCATTTCGCGCGCGACAATGGCGAGCGCAGTCAGTTCACCTTCCTGATCTATCTCAATGATGATTTCGAAGGCGGCGCGACGTCGTTCTGCGACGATACGGGCCAGATGCCGGACGGCCCGCTGCGGGTGACCCCGCAGAAGGGGATGGCGCTGCTGTTCCATCACCCCATCATGCATCGTGGTGATCGGGTGACGAAGGGCCGCAAATACGTGCTGCGGACCGACGTGATGTATCGGCGCTCGACGTGAGGGGCGTGCGTTCTCCTCGTCATTCCGGGGCAGCCGCGTCGCGGCTGAGCCCGGAATCCATAACCACGAGCGAGACTTGGTTGAAGGCAAGGGCCACGGACATCTCGCACCACGGATCGGCTGGTGGTTATGGATTCCGGGCTCGCGCTGCGCGCGCCCCGGAATGACGGCGGGGAGGGAGCGCGGTCGAACGCTTGAACAGGCTCGCGCTGGAATGAACGCACTCACCGCCCGCTGCAACAAACTCATCTGACCTGAACACGAGACCCGCCATGATCGACGGAAACATTTTGATTGCCTGGGGCTTCAAGCCCGGCCGCTGGTTCAAGGACGGGCTGGCGACAGCGAATGCGATGCGCGCTGGTGGCGCCGATGACGACGCGATCTTCGCCGCGCTGCAGGCGTTACAGCCGGCCGAGGCGCTGATGCGCACCAACGGCGTGCCGTTCGCGATGCTGATCGAGGCCGAGAACGAACTGGAGCGTGCCAACGTCGCGGCGGTGGCGCAGCACATGGATGTCCTGATGCGGGTGCCGACCATCGTGGCTGGCGCGGTGATGCCGGACGCCTGCCCGTCCGGGACGGCGCTCGGCAGCATTCCCGTCGGCGGCGTCGTCGCCTGCGAGGACGCGATTCATCCGGGCTTCCACTCCTCGGACATCTGCTGCTCGGTTGCAGTGACCGTGTTCGCCCGCAAGGACGATCCGAAGCGCATCCTCGACGCCGTTCACGCCGTGACCCATTTCGGCCCTGGCGGCCGTGATCGCATGCACATGCCGCCGGACGAGGTGATGAAAGGTTTCGAGGGCAATCCTTTTCTGAAGGGCCTGGAGCGCTTCGCCGTTGGTCACTTCGCAACCCAGGGCGACGGCAATCACTTTGCCTACGTGGGTCACCTGAAATCGTCCGGACAGCCGGCGCTGGTGACGCATCACGGCTCGCGCGGCTTCGGCGCGCAGCTCTACAAGCGCGGCATGGCGGCAGCGCGCAAGCACGCCGCGATCCATGCGCCGAAGGTCCCGGAGCACAGCGCCTGGATCAAGGCGTCGAGCGACGACGGCCGCGCCTATTGGGAGGCATTGCAGGTGGCGCGGCTCTGGACCAGGGCCAATCATCACGCGATCCACGATCTCGCCGCGGCAAAGCTCGGCAACGCCGTCGCCGACCGGTTCTGGAACGAGCACAATTTCGTTTTCCGGAAAAGCGATGGCCTGTACTACCACGGCAAGGGCGCAACGCCGAACTGGGCGGGCTTCTCGGCCGATGATGACGGTCGAACCATCGTGCCGCTCAACATGGCCGAGCCGGTGCTGATCCTCAAGCATCGCGACAACAAGGACGCGCTAGGCTTCGCGCCGCACGGCGCCGGCCGCAATCTCGGCCGCAAGGCATTTTTGCGCGCGCATCGCCCGGAGCTGCCCGAGGGCATCGACGCGCGCTTCTATTGCGGCAAGCCCGACCTCTCGGAACTGCCGCAGGCCTACAAGAACGCGGCTGCGGTGCGGGCGCAGATCGCCCGCTTCGGGCTCGGCGAGGTCGTCGATGAGGTGATCCCTTATGGCTCGATCATGGCCGGCGATTGGGAGGACGACGCGCCCTGGCGGAAGAAGCGCTGACTGCGGGCGCCGGTCGCCCATCGCCGTTGCGCGCGCCGCGATGTCGTCGTGTTCAGGCACAGGGGCGGCGAGACCGACTGCATCAAGCGTATCGTCGGTGGCTGGTGAAGTAGGTGTCGGCCTCTGCCGGCAGCGCTACGCCAGAGCCGTGCTGTCGCGGGCGATGATGGCAAAGCGGTCGGAGAGCTCGGCCAGCGCGACGTCGTGCACCAGGGCGGCCGCAAGTACGCCGCCGCGGCCGTCGGGTAGATCCCGCGTCGCGCAGCTGTCGGCGTCGATGGTGACGCGGTAGCCGAGATCGAGCGCGGCGCGCGCGGTCGACGACACGCAGATATGCGTCATGAAGCCGGCGAGCACCAGGTTCTTGCGGCCCGAGGCGGACAGCCGGGCCGACAGGTCGGTGCCGGCAAACGCATTCGGCAGCGTCTTCTCGATGACCGGTTCGTCGGCGCGCGGCGCCAGCGCATCGACGATCGCGCCGCGCGGTGCGGTGCGGTCGAACAGGCCGCCCTCGCGGCCGCGATGGGCGATGTGAAACACCTGTGCGCCAGCGGACCTTGCGCGGGCCAGCAGCCGCGCCGCGCAGGCGATCGCAGGCTCGGCGCCGGGCAGGGCGATCGGCCCGTCGCGGTACTCGTTCTGGATATCGATCAGCACGAGGCTGGACTTGGCGAGGGACGGCAGGCGGAGGTCGGCGCCGGCAAGCTCGAGCAGGGTCTTGGGGGCGGTCATGGATATCGTCTCGGTGGAGCGGTGGGCATCATCCTAGGCCGAGCAGCGCCTGCAGCAACGCAGGATGCTGCAGCCAATGGCTGCGGATTTGCAGGCGGGCCGCACGGCGTGTTACGGCTCCCGGATGAACTGGGACGATCTGCGCATCATCGCGGCGGTGCGCGACGCCGGCAGCTATTCCGGCGCCGGCGCCCGGCTGCGCATCGACGAGACGACGGTCGGCCGGCGGCTGGCGCGGATCGAGACCGCGCTTGGCGTGCGCCTGTTCGAGGCCGCCGACGGCGCACGGCGCCCGACCGCGGCCTGCGCGACGGTGCTGGCGCATGTCGATGCGATGGCCGGCCATGCCGCGGCGATCGCGCGGAGTGCGGCGGATCAGTCGGGACCGAGCGGCCGGTTCCGGATTGCCACGACCGCAGCGGTCGCAGAGAACGTGCTGGCGCCGCGCCTGGCAGCGCTGCTTGCGGCTCATCCCGGTCTGCTGCTGCATCTTCTGACCGCCAGCCAGAATGTCAGCTTCTCGCGCTGGCAGGCGGATTTCGCGATCCGGCTGCGCAAGCCGGAGAAGGGCGATTTCACCATCACCCGGCTCGGCACCATCGCGCTCTTTCTGATCGAGCCTGCCGGCGCCGCGCCGAGCTTCGTCTGCGCCTATCCGGACGATCTTGACGGCATCCCGGAGCAGCAGGTCCTGAAGCAGCGCGGGCTGTTCGCTGCGGCCCGCTGCGTCACCGACAATGTGCGCGTGATGTCGGAGCTGCTGCGGAGCGGCCAGGCCGCGGCCGTGCTGCCCGAACATGCCTGCCGCGATCTGCTCGCCGATCAATCATTGCGCGTGACACAGCTGCCGCGCCGGCGCGATGTCTGGCTGCTGGTGCAGACCCATCTGAAGCGCGACGCAGCCGCGCGGATCGTGATCGGCTGGCTGCGCGAGTGTTTTGCGGCGTATCAGACGCGGGATTGAGTCCCGCGCAAGGTAGTCAGTGCTGTAGCCGGGATGAGCGGAGTCCTGCGCCCGCAGGGCGGAGGCCGCAGTGACATCCGGGTTCTCAGACAGAGCGCGTGAGACCCCGGATGCTATCGCCCTGCGCGCGTGCAGCGCACGCTGTCGCTCATCCCGGCTACGAGCAGCGCTGTCGCTGACGTCCTCCGCTCCTTCAGCTTGTCCCGTCATTGCGAGCGCAGCGAAGCAATCCAGAGTCCTTGCGTGGTTCTGGATTGCTTCGCTGCGCTCGCAATGACGATGGAGAGAGCGCGTCGTGTGTCGCCGAATGAGGGCGTCGACGAGCCATCATCCTCTCCTTTGCGCAGCGAAACCTCGGATCCTCGCCCATGATGTGTTACGTGGCGCATCGCAGTCAACGAGCCGGCGCCCAAACGAAAAGGGCGCAGCTTGCGCTGCGCCCTTCGTATTTCGCGAGAGTAGCCGGACCCTAGAAGTCCATGCCGCCCATGCCGCCGCCCGGAGGCATCGCGGGGCCGCCGGCGTTCTTCTTCGGCAGCTCGGCGACCATCGCCTCGGTGGTGATCAGCAGGCCGGCCACCGACGCTGCGTTCTGGATCGCCGCACGCACGACCTTGGTCGGGTCGATGATGCCCTTGGACACCATGTTCACGTACTCGCCGGTCTGGCTGTCGAAGCCGTAGGCGTACTGCTCCTTCTCGAGGATCTTGCCGACGATGACCGAGCCGTCCTCGCCTGCGTTGATCGCGATCTGGCGGGCCGGAGCGGAGAGCGCCTTGCGGACGATCTCGATGCCGGTCTTCTGGTCGTCGTTCTTGGTGCGCAGGCCCTTGAGCTGCTCGGAAGCACGGAGCAGGGCGACGCCGCCGCCCGGCAGGATACCTTCCTCGACAGCCGCGCGGGTCGCATGCATCGCGTCATCCACGCGATCCTTGCGCTCCTTGACCTCGACCTCGGTCGCGCCGCCGACGCGGATCACCGCGACGCCGCCGGCGAGCTTGGCCAGACGCTCCTGCAGCTTCTCACGGTCGTAGTCCGAGGTGGTCTCCTCGATCTGCGCCTTGATCTGCTGCACGCGCGCCTCGATGTCGGCCTTCTTGCCGGCGCCGTTGACGATCGTGGTGTTCTCCTTGTCGATCATCACCTTCTTGGCGCGGCCGAGCATGGAGAGGTTGACGTTCTCGAGCTTGATGCCGAGGTCTTCCGAGATCGCCTGGCCACCGGTCAGGATCGCGATGTCCTGCAGCATGGCCTTGCGGCGATCGCCGAAGCCCGGAGCCTTGACGGCCGCGACCTTCAGGCCGCCACGCAGGCGGTTGACGACCAGGGTGGCGAGCGCCTCGCCCTCGACGTCCTCGGCGACGATGACCAGCGGCTTGCCGGTCTGCACCACGGCCTCGAGCAGCGGCAGCAGCTCGTTCAGCGACGACAGCTTCTTCTCGTTGATCAGGATGTAGGCGTCGTCCATCTCGACGCGCATCTTGTCGGCGTTGGTGACGAAGTAGGGCGAGATGTAGCCGCGGTCGAACTGCATGCCCTCGACGACGTCGAGCTCGGTCTCCAGCGACTTGGCTTCCTCGACGGTGATGACACCCTCGTTGCCGACCTTCTTCATCGCGTCGGCGAGGAACTTGCCGATCTCGGCGTCGCCGTTGGCGGAGATGGTGCCGACCTGGGCGATCTCGTCGTTCGACGTCACCTTCTTGGAGTTCTTGACGAGATCCGCCACGACGGCCTCGACCGCGAGGTCGATGCCGCGCTTCAGATCCATCGGGTTCATGCCGGCGGCAACCGCCTTGGCGCCTTCGCGCACGATGGCCTGGGCCAGCACGGTCGCGGTGGTGGTGCCGTCGCCGGCCGCATCAGCGGACTTCGAGGCGACTTCGCGCACCATCTGCGCGCCCATGTTCTCGAACTTGTCGTCGAGCTCGATCTCCTTGGCGACGGTGACGCCGTCCTTGGTGATGCGCGGAGCGCCGAACGACTTGTCGAGGACGACGTTGCGGCCCTTCGGACCGAGCGTGACCTTCACGGCATTGGCGAGGATGTCCACGCCGCGCAGCATGCGGTCGCGGGCTTCGACGCCGAACTTTACGTCTTTCGCTGACATATTGGGTTTCCCTGGGTTGAACGTTGCTCCTCGTCCTGAGGAGCCCGTCATGGTCGATTGAACCTTGGGCGGGCGTCTCGAAGGACGAGATGAGGAGGTGGTCGAGGCCTCATCCTTCGAGACGCCGGCTGCGCCGGCTCCTCAGGATGAGGGGCAACAGCGCTTAGGCGGCCTTCTTCTTCGACGCGGTGTCGGTGAGCACGCCCATGATGTCGCTTTCCTTCATGATGAGCAGCTCCTGGCCGTCGATCTTGACCTCGGTGCCCGACCACTTGCCGAACAGCACGCGATCACCGACCTGGACGTCGAGCGGGACCAGCTTGCCGCTCTCGTCGCGTGCGCCCGGGCCCACCGCGATCACTTCGCCCTGCGAGGGCTTTTCCTTGGCCGAGTCGGGGATGATGATGCCGCCAGCGGTCTTCTCTTCGGCGTCGATGCGCTTGACCACGACGCGGTCGTGAAGCGGACGGAAAGCCATACAGTCCTCCTAAGCTATTGAGGCGATTGTCAGTTTCTGGAATTTTGGCAGTCGCTGCCGGCGAGTGCCAGCACGCCGGCTGGATTTAGGGGAGAGTTGGGGGCCGGGCAAGGGTGTGTAGCAGAAAAATTAGCAGTCAACTGCGCGCTCTGCCAAAGTGTTCCGATAGCGTTAACAGAGCCGGAACAGATCGTGAAACCCCGTATTAGCACCCGGGCTAAGTCGCTGCTAATGCAGCATTTTTCAACATGCCGTTAAACATTTAAGCTTGAGATGGGTTGAGAACATGCGTCACATTTCGAAGCAGTGAGCGCATCTTTGCCGGGTGGCTCCATCCCGGTTGGCCACACGGACATGCGCTCCAGAAACGGAGGTTGGCATGGTGTCGAGGGTTGAGGTTTCCGAGGACTTTCGGAAACAGGTCTTGGGTTACGGGCTGACGACCGCGCAGATCCTGTATCGGATGCCGGACCATCGCTCGCTGCTGCAGACCTATGTCTGGCAGAACTACGACCTGTTTCCGAAATTCCCGGCGCTGCAGGACTTTCTGGCGTTCTGGCAGGAGAAGATCGAGGGCCCGCTGTACTCGGTGACGGTGGCGCATTCCAAGCTGATCAAGCCTGCCGAGCTGCGCGCCGTCGACGGCGTGTTCGTGCTGCATTGAGCTGACAGCCACACCACCGCTGTCATTCCGGGGCGCGCGCAGCGCGAGCCCGGAATCCATCGGGCCTCGAAACGTGCTGAAAAATGGATTCCGGGTTCGTGCTGCGCAAGCCCCGGAATGACGACCTCATATGGAGGCGCTGCTGAGCTTCTCCAATGTGTGCTAACCTTGCCTGGAGGACTCGCAGGGGAGAGCGCCATGGCCAAGAAGAGCCGCACCACCAAGTCAGCATCACGCGCCGCCGCGAAGGCCGCGCCGCGCAAGACCGCAAAGACCAAGCCGACCGCAAAAGCCGCAGCCAAAATGCCCGCCAAGCCGGGCCGGGCGGCGACGTCCGCGCGCAAGGCGCTCGCCAGCCAAAGCCGGCCAGCACCCGCAGCGCGGCGGCCGAAACAGAAGGTCGCGATCAGCCATTTCAACGAGGCGGACTTCAAGGCCGACGGCCTGCGCGCCTATGCGCATTACCGCGATCTCGGCATTGCGGCGGCCACCCATGGTCTGGCGCGGGCGCATGTCATCCGCATGCTGCCGCCGTGCAACCCGCAGGAGGTTTCGAAGCTGCACACCCATGCCGTCGACTTCCAGATGGTCTACGTGCTCAAGGGATGGGTGAAGAGTTATCTTGAAGGCGTTGGCGAGACGCTGATGAAGGAGGGCAGCTGCTGGACGCAGCCGCCGAAGATCCGGCACATGATCCTCGATTATTCCGACGACGTTGAGCTGCTGGAGGTCATCCTGCCGGCCGACTTCAAAACGGTCGAACTTACGACGTAAAGCCGACAGAAACGGATGGAAACAATTCACGCGCGATGGACGGCGGTCGCATCGCACGTGTGTTGACGTCCCGCTCGACCGGGCGGGATGGGCTCAGGGCAGATGCGCGCGCATGCCGCATTCGCCTGTGGGCTTGCCCAGGGCATGTCCATTCCGTTGCCGCCGCTTGTTTCCAGATTTCGTCAGGCTGCGATTTTCAGCTCGGCGTCGGGCCGGCCGGGGCCTGCCCGCGTCGCGGGCGCCAGCACGGGCTTGGGCCACCGTGAGGATATCGACTGGCTGCGCGCGATCGCGGTGCTCGCCGTGGTCGGCTTTCATTTCGAGGCGCCGGCGATCTTCGGCGGCTTCGTCGGCGTCGACATCTTCTTCGTCATTTCCGGCTATCTGATCACGGGGATCATCGCGGCCGAGATCGCAACCGGCCAATTCTCGTTCGCCCGCTTCTACGAGCGCCGCGCACGGCGGCTGCTGCCCGCGCTCTATGTGATGGTCGCCTGTGCTGCGATTCCGGCGTCGCACGACCTGCTCAGCTCCGAACGCGCGGAGTTCTTCGAGTCTGCCGCCGCCGTCGTCACCTTCACCTCGAACGTCTTCTTCTGGCTGCAGTCCGGCTATTTCGACCATGCGGCGGTCGAGAAGCCGCTGCTGCACACCTGGTCGCTCGCGGTCGAGGAGCAGTTCTATCTGGTGCTTCCCGTCGTCGTTTGGGGTGCACAGCTGCTGGCGCAGGGGCGCAGGCTGGTGCTGCCTGGGGTCCTGGCGCTGTTCGCCGCGGGGTCTTTTGCGCTCGGCTTGCTCTTGTTGCGCAACGGCGCCTTTGCGAGCGCTTTCTTTCTCAGCCCGCCGCGGGCGTGGGAATTCCTGCTCGGCAGCCTGCTGGCCGTGTCGCGCCTGCCTGCGCCACCGCCAGGCGGCCTGCAGCGCGCGGCGCGCGGGCTGTCGCTCATCCTGATGGCGATCCCGATTCTGGCGTTGCGTCCCGGGCCAGGCTCTCCCGGCCTCAACGCGCTCGCGCCCTGCCTCGGCGCGGTGCTGTTTCTGTGGAGCGGGACTGGCGTGGCCAACGTGCCGCGCCATCGGATGTCACCGCTCAAATGGGCGGCGTTCGTCGGCCGCATCTCTTACTCGCTGTATCTCTGGCACTGGCCGCTGTTTGCGTTTGCGCGCTTCGCCAAGCCGGGCCTCGCGCTCGACGGCTGGGAGCGGGCGGGCCTGTTCGCGCTGACAGTCGCCGTGGCCGCGCTGTCCTGGCGCTACGTCGAGCAGCCGTTCCGATCTCGTCAGATCGCAGCCACGCCGCGCGCCGCCTTCAGCCTTGCTATGCTGGCGAGCCTGCTGCTGCTGGCAGGCAGCGGCGTGGGGCTGTTGCGCGGCGGCGCCGTATCGGAGGCCGACCGCGCCGCGCAGCGCTTCGATGCCTATAACAGCTACGACATGAAGCCGGTCTATCGCTATGGCGCGTGCTTCACGACGTCGGATGGGCGGGTTGCCGAGGACTGCCTGCGTCCGGTCTCGGGCAAGACCAACATTCTGCTTTGGGGCGACAGCTTCGCTGCGCATTATTTTCACGGCCTCAGGGCTCACCTTGATCCGAAGACGGTCCATATCATGCAGGCGAGCCAGCCCACCTGCATGCCGACCTTCAGCGCCGAGACCCAGGGCGTCGGGGTGTGCCGGGCGTTCGCGGTTCAGATGGGAGAATACTTCGCCCAGGCACGACCTGACCTGGTCGTGATGTCGGCGGATTGGCTCGAGAATGCCCGGCCGCCGCGCTTCGCGGGCATGGTGCGGGACCTCCGGCGAACCATCGGGCGTCTGCGCGACGCCGGCATTCCGGTGGTTCTGTTCGGCCCCTCGCTGCAGTTCCGGGCGCGGCTGCCATCGATGCTGGCGCGCGCCACCTTGCGCGGCGTGACACCGGAGCCCGCGGCGTTCGTCCGCTCGGACATCTTCGCGCTGGACGCGGCGATGCAGGCGGCGTTGCCGCCGCGAGAGGGACTATCCTACGTGTCGATCCTGTCAGCCATCTGCGAGGACCGGCGCTGTCCGCTCACGGCCAGCAATGTCCCACTGTCCTTCGACCATGCGCATCTGACGGCCGAGGGCTCGGAGCATGTGATGGCTGCGGTGGCGCCACGCCTGTTGCCTGATACGACCGACTTCAGCTCACGTGAGCAGGCCCGCGAGCGCTCCGATCAGGCAGGTGGTGACGGAACCCGAGACGATTGAATTGGAAGGCGAAAACATCGTTGGCGCTGGCGCCATCGTGCTTGAGTGTCACGCATCGATCGCGACAAAACGCGATATCCGTGCAACCGGGCGGTTACCAATCGGATAATTTCAACCGCTGTCACAGGGCACGACACCAATTTTGCGAAAGTATTCCGCGCTAGGTCAATCCTGTCAGAATGCGGGGAAGCTTTCATGGCGACAAACACGTTTGGCCGACGCGGTGTCGTGGCATCGCCCCCAAGAGCCGCGTTTCAGCCCGTCGCCGCGCCGATTGCTCCAGCCGCCGTGACCGATCGCGATTCATCCGATGAGGAAACGCTTTTTCGCGGCAACAGGCTTCTGGCCGATATTCCCTTCGTCACCATCGGCCTGATTGTCTTTCTGCTCCTGATCTTCGCGCTGCAACGCCGTCTGGCGATCGACGTTGCGCCGGACGGTTCGCTCGATGTCCGCTCGCTGATTGCGTATGGCGCGTCCAGCTACGACTTGATCGTTGGACGGGGAGAGTGGTGGCGGATCGGCCTTGCGCCGCTTCTGCATGGCAGCGAGGGGCACCTGATCGGCAATTGCGTCGCGCTGTTCATCGTCGGCGTCAGGCTGGAGTCGCTGATCGGCCGGGGCTGGTTTTCGCTGATCTTTGTGGCCAGCGCGTTGGCCGGGACGGTGGGCTCGCTCTCGGGCAATGCTCCCGGCATCGTCAGCGTCGGCGCGTCCGGCGCCATCTCCGGGCTCATCGCCGCGCTGTTCGTCGCGAGCTTCGATCCCGAAGCGGACGCCGATCAGACGATGTCGAGACTGAAGACGTCGCTGTTCTTCGGCGTTCCAGCCTTGTTGCCGCTGGCCTTTGGCGCCTCCGGCAATGTCGACTATTTTGCCCATGCGGGTGGGGCGTTGGCCGGCGGCGCACTTGCCATCATGCCGTGGCTCGTCTTCTGGTCCTATGACAGCCTGCCGCGGCGCTGCAGCATGACCCTGCTCGCCGGATGCGTTGTCTGTCTGGTGTGCGCCGGCTTCGCCGCTGCGCATTATTCGTTCTATATGGCCGATGCCCAGAATTACATCCGCGCGTCGGAGCTGCCGGCGAATGGCAGCGAGATCACCAGGCGGTCTCTCGATCTCGTCACCCGCTATCCGAAGGACCCGCGGAGTCATTTGTTCCGTGCGATCTACTTCATGGACAAGGGCAGCTTCGCATCCGCCGAGACGGCAGCGCGCGCCGCGATATCGATCTCGGCGTCAGACGTGGCGGGCGGGCCGGTGCGCTCCGGGGCGTCGGCCCTGATGGCACTGGCACTGTACGCGCAGGGACGGGACAAGGAGGCGAAGGCTCTGGCAGCGGAGTCGTGCCGTGCCCAGCTCGGCGACATGCGTCAGATCCTGAAGAAAACCAAGCTGTGCGCTTGACCGGACGGTGGAGCTTTCGAGCATGATCCGCAAAGGTGGGAGCCGGCTTTCCGAAACGATCATGCTCCAACAAAGAGATAAGATGTGGATGCGTTTTCGTGGAAACGCATGGTGATCCGGAGCAGCCTTGTTTGTCGCAGATGCCTCTCTGAATTGCGCCCGCTGTCGCTCGTCCGTCCCTGACGGACACGCGGCCGCGCATGCCATCGCGGGCGAAGAGGTGCGTTGCTACGTCAACACCCCCACGATCGCCCCCATCAAGCATGTCGTCAGCGTGCCTGAGACGATCGATTTCAGGCCGAGCGCGTTGATTTCGTCGCGGCGCGTCGGCGCCATGGTGCCGAGGCCGCCGATCATGATGCCGAGGCTGGCGAAGTTGGCGAAGCCGCACATCGCATAGAGCATGATCAGCCGCGCGCGGGGATCGAGCACGGCGGTGTCGAGCCTGGACAGCTCGACATAGGCGATCAGCTCGTTGAGCACCGTCTTGGTGCCCATCAGGCTCCCGGCCGTGACCGCCTGCGGCCACGGCAGGCCCATCAGCCAGCACACCGGCGCCATCGCCAGGCCGAGCAGCCGCTGCAGTGAGATGGCGGCGCCGCCGATCGCGGGCAAGAGCGACAGGATGGCGTTGGCGAGATGCACCAGCGCCACCAGCACCAGCAGCAGCGCGATGATGTTCATCAGCAGCTCGAGCCCGGCGCTGGTGCCCTTGACGATGGCGTCCATGGTCGAGGAGGCCAGCATGTCGGGATCGCCGAGCGCGCCCCCGGTCAGCTGCTTCGAGGTTTCCGGCACCATGATCAGGCTGATCAGGATCGAGGCCGGCGCGCCGAGCACCGAGGCGATGACGAAATGCGCGGCTGCGTCCGGAATGAGCGGAGCAAGCAAGGTCGCATAGAGGACCAGCACAGTGCCGGCGATGCCGGCCATGCCGCCGGTCATGACCAGAAATAACTCGCTGCGCGTCATCTGCGCCAGATAGGGGCGGATGAACAGCGGCGCCTCGACCATGCCGAGAAAGACGTTCGCGGCCGTGGAGAGGCCGACGGCGCCGCCGACGCCGAGCGTCCGCTCCAGCAGCCAGGCCATGCCGCGCACCAGCGGCGGCAGCACCCGCCAGTAGAACAGCAGGGTGGTCAGCACGCTCATCACCAGCACGATCGGCAGCGCCTGGAAGGCGAGGACGAAATCGGCGCCGGGCGCTTTCAGATCGAACGGCAGGGCGCCACCGCCGACATAGCCGAACACGAAGGAGGTGCCGGCGCGCGAGGCCTGCGAGATCGCGCCGACCGCGTCGTTGATGGCGCCGAAGGCGCGGGCGACGGCGGGGACCTTGAGCAGCACGACCGCGGTGAGGAGCGTCACCACCAGTCCCAACGCGGCCTGCCTCAGCGACACCGCGCGCCGGTTCTCTCCGAGCGCCCAGGCGATCGCGAGCAGCGCGACGATTCCGAACGCCGATTGCAGCTGAAGCATCAAATCCCCCAAACCAACCGGTGGATTATGAGCGCAGGGAACCGCCCCGCGCAACGCCATGCCGCTATGCGGGACTTGCGATTGACAAGCATCTGGGCCTGCGTCACGCAGGCCCCATCATGTCGACCACCGTCCCGATCGGCGCGCGCGATCTGTTGAAGCAAAGCGCGTTCCTGTTCTTCCTGTCGTCCCGCAGCCTGTCGCGCTTCGCGAGCCAGATCGCGGCGGTAGCGATCGGCTGGCAGATCTACGATCTGACGGGACGCGCCTTCGATCTCGGCATGGTCGGGCTGATCCAATTCCTGCCCACGGCATTGCTGGTTTTCGTCGCCGGCAGCGCCGCCGATCGTTTTCAGCGCAAGCGCGTGGTCCAGCTCTGCCAGCTCGCCGAGGCGCTCACCGCGCTTTATCTGTGCTGGGGCGCCTACGCCGGCCAGCTCGGCGAAATCCAGCTGTTCGCAGCCACCTTCGTGCTCGGCATCGCCGGGGCGTTCGAGAGCCCGGCGACGGCCGCGCTGCTGCCGCTGATCGCGCCGGAAGGCACCTTGCAGCGCGCGAGCGCGCTGTCGAGCGGGGCAGCGCAGCTGGCGACCATCGCCGGCCCTGCCATCGGTGGCTTCGCCTATGCGGTCGCGCCTGGACTGCCCTATGGCGTCATGATGCTGTTCTGGCTCGCCGGCATGGCGCTGACCGGCCTGATGCGGGTGCCGGCCGACGTGCCGGCCGAGCGCCTCGACGGCAGCAAGGACGACCTGTTCGCCGGCGTCCGCTTCATCCGGGCCAATCCGGCGATCCTGGGCACCATCTCGCTCGATTTGTTCGCGGTGCTGCTCGGCGGCGTCACGGCGCTGCTGCCGATCTATGCGCGGGACATTCTCGACACCGGGCCGTTCGGCCTCGGCGTGCTGCGCGCGGCGCCTGCCGTCGGCGCGCTGGCGATGACCGCCGTGCTGGCGCGCTATACGATCAGGCGGCGTGTCGGGCTGCGCATGTTCCAGGCCGTGATCGTGTTCGGTGCCGCCACGGTGGTGTTCGCCGTGTCGCATGTGATGTGGGTGTCGGTCCTTGCACTCGCCATTCTCGGCGCCGCCGACACGATCAGCGTCGTCATCCGCTTCTCTCTGGTGCAACTCGCCACGCCGAACGAGATGCGCGGCCGCGTCGGCGCGGTGAACTTCCTGTTCATCAACGCCTCCAACCAGCTCGGCCAGTTCGAGAGCGGCGTCACCGCCGCGCTGTTCGGCGCCATGCCCGCCGCCGTGCTCGGCGGCCTCGGCACCATCGCGATCGCGCTGCTCTGGATGAAGCTGTTTCCAACGCTGCGCAAGGTCGAGCGGCTGGAATAGGCGCATCTTTGTAGCCCGGATGAGCGCAGCGATATCCGGGTTCACATGTGCAATTCGTGAGGTCCCGGATGTCGCTGCGCTCATCCGGGCTACGCACTCGCATGTTGACATCCGCCCGGGCCAAGAACGAATACTGTTCGGCCGCCTCTGATCTCATCAAGTTAAGGTCGCCTCCCCGGGGCCACGATGGTTCGCTATCGACGTCATCGCATGTCGGGGGGCGCCTATTTTTTCACGGTCACGTTGGCTGATCGTCGCTCGTGCGCTCTCGTTGAACACATCCAACTGTTGAAAGATGCCTTTCGAACTGCGCGCGTAAAGCGACCGTTCGAGATTGATGCCATCGTGATTTTGCCCGAGCATTTGCATGTTGTGATGACGTTGCCGGCCGGAGATGCAGACTTTCCAGGCCGCTGGCGCATGATCAAAGGGGCCTTCAGCAGCGCCTTATTGAACGCCGGATTTGTTGTTCCGCGCCGACGCAATGGTGAACTCGCGCTGTGGCAGCGACGGTTCTGGGAGCATACCATCCGTGATGACGACGATTTCGAGCGGCACGTCGACTATGTTCATTTTAATCCGGTCAAGCACGGCCTAACGCGGCGGGTGCTCGACTGGCCACATTCGTCGTTTCATCACTATGTCCGCGACGGTGTATTGCCGGAGGATTGGGCCGGGGACGCGAAGGACGATGGAGCGGATTTTGGTGAACCGATCTCGATGCCGTAGCCCGGATGAGCGCAGCGATATCCGGGTTCACACACGCAGTTCGTGTGTCCCCGGATATCGCGGACGCCTCCGCCCCTCGGGCGGAGCTATCCACTCATCCGGGCTACAAGACTCACGCCATCTACGAGACAGTCAGCCCCGGCCGACGAACGGCATCTTGGTGGCCATCACCGTGATGAACAGAACGTTGGCGCTGAGCGGCAGGCCGGCCATGTAGGCGACGGCATCGGCGACGGCCTTCACGTCCATGCGCGGCTCCGGCATCATGCGGCCGTCCGGCTGCATCACGCCGCCGACCATGCGTTCGGTCATCGGCGTCTCGGCATTGCCGATGTCGATCTGGCCGACCGCGATGTCATAGGCGCGGCCATCGAGATTCGACGCTTTCGTCAGGCCGGTGATGGCGTGCTTGGTCGAGGTGTAGGGCGAGGAGAACGGCCGCGGCGCATGCGCCGAGATCGAGCCGTTGTTGATGATGCGGCCGCCGCGCGGCGTCTGGTCCTTCATGATGCGGAAGGCGTGCTGCGTGCACAGGAACGGCGCGGTGAGGTTGGTGGCGACCACCGACTGCCACTGTTCCATCGTGAGGTCCTCGAACGGCACCGGCGGCGCGCCCATGCCGGCATTGTTGAACAGCACGTCGAGCCGGCCATAGGTCGACTTCACGGTGTCGAACAGCGCCGCGATCGAGGCGGGGTCCATCATGTCGGCTGGTACGGGCAGGCTCATGCCGGCCGGGCCGAGCTTGGCGGTCTCCTCCAGCATCTCCTTGCGGCGGCCGGCGAGCACCACGGTGAAGCCGGAATTCATCAGCGCCAGCGATGCGGCGCGGCCGACACCGGTGCCTGCGCCCGTCACCAGCGCGATCTTCTTTGCCTCAGCCATGTGTCCTCACCTTCAGTTTTCACGTTTTGCAGTTTTGAGCGTTGTGCCGCGTCAATGTTTCACTTCGCTCTGAGTCTTATAGGGCGGCCGCGGAATGTTGTTATGTGCAGCGCGCAGGGCCGCCGACCAGCGCGAGCGGAGATCGTGGAAATAGGGCTCACCGGCCTCGATGCGATGGTTGAGGTCGGCCTCGCAGGCGTCGGCGCGCACCACAAGCACGTCGATCGGCAGGCCGACGCCGAGATTGGAGCGCATCGTCGAATCCATCGAGATCAGACCGGTCTTCAGAGCCTCGTAGAGCTCGACATCGTAATGCATAGCGCGGTCAAGCACGGGCTTGCCGTATTTGTGCTCGCCGATCTGTAAATACGGCGTGTCAGTGGTGCATTCGATGAAATTGCCGGCGGTGTAGACCATGAACAGCCGCATCCGCGAGCCCTTGATCTGGCCGCCGAATAGGAAGGAGACATCGAACGAGATGTCCTCGGCCTTGAGGGCCGGGCCCTCGGTCGCGTGCACCATGCGGATCGCCTTGCCAATGCGCTGCGCGGCCTGGAACATGGTCGGCGCGTTCATCAGCGTCTCGACCTCGCCCGTTTCAGGATCTTCCATGCCTTCGGTCAGGGTCGACAGCACGGACTGGCTGATGGCGAGATTGCCGGCGCTGGCGACCGCCACGATGCGCTCGCCTGGATTGGAGAAGATGTGCAGCTTGCGGAAGGTCGAGACATTGTCGAGACCGGCATTGGTTCGGGTGTCCGCGATCATGACGAGCCCGTCACGCACCAGAATTCCGCAGCAATAGGTCATCGTCAGTCCCCCGAGCCAGAGCGCGAATTAGTAGCGAAATTCGGCCGCCCTTCCAACCCCGACGAGATTGATGTCGCCCAGGCGAGCGGCCGCTCCAAAAGAGGTCGTTATTCCGGGGCGGCGCGAAGCGACGAGCCCGGAATCCACTTTTCCGCACGTTCCGCCGCCCTATGGAGTCCGGACTCGCGCTAACGCGCGCCCCGGAATGACACCGATGGTGGAGTGCGCGTCCCGAATTTCAGGACTGCCGCTGCGACTGCGATTGTGACTGGCTGCCGCGGCCGACCTGCTCGACCTTCACCTTTACGGTCAGCGTCTCCGTCCCGCCGCCGTAACGGGTGCCGCGCACTGGCGCTGCGCCGAGATAATCCAGTCCGATCGCCACCCGAACATGGGCATCCGTCGTGCAGATGCAGTTCGCGGCGTCGAAACCGACCCAGCCGAGATTCGGCACATAGGCTTCGGCCCAGGCGTGGCCAGCTTCCTGATGCACTGCACCATCGGAGCGCAGGAAGTGGCCTGACACGAAGCGGGCCGGGATGCCCGCGGCGCGTGCGCTGGCAATGAAGATGTGGGCGTAATCCTGGCAGACGCCCCGCTTCAAGGCAAAAGCCTCGGCTGCCGAAGTGCCGCTGTGGGTCGGGTCTTCGTCGAAGGTCATGTGCTCATAGACCTGCGTCAACAGGGTGTGCAGGAAGCCGAGCACGTCGCTCTCGGATTCCGCGCGCAGGTCGCGCACCACGGCAGCCATGGCGGCATTGGCCGCCGTCAGCGGGGTTGTGCGCAGGAAGAAGCCGGGCGGAAACCGCTCATCCGCGCCTTTGAGCACACCGCCGGTGTCGTGCGTCTCGACCAGGCCTTCGGCGGTGATCGTGAGGTCCTGCAGTGCGCCATGGGTGATCACATGGGTCACGTTGCCGAATGCGTCCTCGTGCATATCGAGCCGGGAATCGGTCGACACATCGATCTGCCACTCCGCCACATATTGGCCGTCATGGCTGCCGGGCGTCATGCGGATGATCTGGATGGCGCCAGTCGCCGCCGGCTCATAGCGGTAGGTGGTGGAATGGGAGATACGCAGGCGCATGGCGGTCGACCGGTTTTCGTCAGTGTGCTGTCCGCGGTAGCTCGTTTCAACTCTCCCTGAAAGGGGGAGAAGGGCCCTCAAGCGGAGGGATTGGCGCCAAGCCTGGGGCCGTGGTCTTGCGGACACAGCTCGGCAGCACGCCTTTTCGTCTTTCTGGCGGCAGAGCCCAGGGCTCGGCCGCACAGCGGCTCAGATCAGATACTGCTTGGTGATGATCTCCCCCAGCCGCGAATTGTCGCCGATGAACTCCTGGATGAACTCGTGGACGCCGCGCTGGAAGATGTCGTCCATGTTGGAATGCTCCAGCCGGTTGCGGACGCCGCGGGCATGGCGCTGTGCCGCCCCCTGGCGGCCATAGGCGACGCCGATCTGGTCGAGGTTGCGCACGAGGTTGCCGTAGCAGCTGGCGAGCGAGCGCGGCAGCGTGTCGTTGAGGATCAGGAGGTCCGCGATCAGCCAGGGTTTCAGCGTCTCGCGATACACCCAATGATAGGCGGTGAGCGCCGAGACCGAGCGCAGGATCGAGGTCCACTGGTAATAGTCCAGCGGGCCGCCGACATGCTCCTCCTCGGGCAGCAACACGTGATATTTCACGTCGAGAATGCGCGCGGTGTTGTCGGCGCGCTCCAGATGCAGGCCGAGCCGCGAGAACCAATAGGCGTCGTTGCGCAGCATGGTGCGGTAGGCCGAGCCGTCGAAGCGCAGCGAGGTCTCCTGCACGAAGCGCAGGAAGCGCGCCAGCTCCTCGCGCGTCTTGGTGCCCTTGCTCCACACCTCCTGCAGCTCGATCCAGGAGCCGTTGAGGGTGTCCCACATCTCGGAGGTGAGCGCGGTGCGCACCGAGCGGGCATTGAGGCGCGCAGCCTCGATGCAGTTCTTGATCGAGGACGGGTTGGACTGGTTGAAGGAGAGATATTCGATGACGTTCTGCTCGTTGGCCTCGGCATAGACCTCGTAGAAGCTGACATTGACGCCGGCGGTCATCAGCGCCGATTCCCACTCATTGGTCTTGCCGATATAGGCCGCGGGAAGGGCGGTGACGCGCAAGGTGGCGTCGATGGTGCGGGCGAGATACTCGGCGCGCTCGACATAGCGGGCCAGCCAGTACAGGTTTTCGGCGGTGCGCGAGAGCATGGGCAATCTACAAGGTGCGGAGTGAAGCTGCCCCGGCGACGGGGAAGGCAGGCGCGGATCCGGGGAATCGTGGGGTCGAGCGTTTGCGACGAACGCGCCTGCGGCCGTCCTTCGCGACGCACGCCTGCGGCGTGCTCCTCGGGGCGATGGCTGCATGCGAGGCGAGACCCGAGGCCCTCATGGTGAGGAGCGCCGCTTGCGGCGCGTCCCGAACCATGAGGCCCTGATGCGTGTTCTCCGCCGCGGGCCGGAAGAGGTGAGAGCGAGCTGGCGGCTCGACGCGCGCAAACCGACACTCACTCATCCAGCACCCATGTGTCCTTGGTGCCGCCGCCCTGGCTGGAATTCACCACCAGCGATCCCTCCTTCAGCGCCACGCGGGTCAGGCCGCCGGGAACGATGGTGGTGCGGTCGCGTCCGGTCAGAACGAACGGGCGCAAATCGACATGCCGCGGCGCAAGTCCCGAGGTGACGCAGGTCGGGCAGGTGGACAATGCGAGCGTCGGCTGGGCGATGAAGCCCTCCGGCTCGCGCTTCAGCTTGTCGCGGAACGCCTCGATCGTGGCCTTGGTGGCGGCCGGTCCGATCAGCATGCCGTAGCCGCCGGAGCCGTGCACCTCCTTGACGACGAGCTCGCCGAGATGGTCGAGCACGTAGGACAGATCCTGCGGCTCGCGGCAGCGCCAAGTCTGGACGTTCTTCAGGATCGGCTCCTCGTCCAGGTAGAACTTCACGATATCCGGCATGTAGGAATAGATCGCCTTGTCGTCGGCGATGCCGGTGCCGACTGCATTGGCGAGCGTGACGTTGCCGGCGGCATAGGCCGACATCAGGCCGGGCACGCCCAGCGCCGAATCCGGCCGGAAGGTGAGGGGATCGAGGAAGTCGTCGTCGACGCGGCGATAGATCACGTCGACCCGCTTCAGGCCCTCCGTCGTCCGCATGAACACCTCCTCGTTCTTGACGATGAGGTCGCGGCCCTCGACCAGCTCGATGCCGAGCTTGTCGGCCAGGAACGAGTGCTCGTAATAGGCGGAATTATAGATGCCGGGCGTCATCAGCGCGACCGTCGGCTCGGCCGAGGCGCTGAGCGGCGCCACCGAGCGCAGCGCCGACAGCAATTCGTCCGGATAGCGCTCGACCGGCGCGACGCGGTGGCGCGCGAACAGATCCGGAAACAGCCGCATCATGATCTCGCGGTTTTCCAGCATGTAGGACACGCCCGAGGGCGTGCGCGCATTGTCTTCCAGAACGATGAAGTCGTTGGCGTCGACGCGGACGATATCGATGCCGGCGATGTGGACATAGACGTCGTGCGGCACGTCCTGGCCGTTCATCTCCGGACGGAACACCGGGTTCTGGAAGATCAGGTCGTCCGGCACGACATTGGCGCGCAGGATGTCGCGGCCGTGATAGATATCGCGCAGGAACATGTTCAGCGCCTTGACGCGCTGCTTTAGCCCCTTCTCCAGCAGCGCCCATTCCTTGCCGGAGAGGATTCGCGGGATGACGTCGAACGGGATCAGCCGCTCCTGCGCCTCCGCTTCGCCATAGACGGCGAAGGTGATGCCGATTCGGCGGAACAACAGCTCCGCTTCATGGCGGCGATATTCCAGCGCCTCCGGTGGCGTTTCCTTCAGCCACCGCGACAGCTCCTGATAGGCCTGACGGACGTCGCCGCCCGGCTCGTTCATTTCGTCGAACGCAACTGCCATAGATGCCCGTGTGTCCCAGCCTCGTCATACACTGCATGACTCTGCATGATGGTAGCAAGGGCCGGGCCAGCGCGATATGCATTCTCCTGCGGCATTTCGTGGGGCGCCGGGAGGTCTGCCTTAAAAACCGGCTGCATGATGCTCAAATCCGCGGCATAAGCTGCGACGTTACGGATGACATTGGCTTCGGCGCGGGCCAAAAGAGACGTCAGATGCGAGGAGAAACCATGAGCGAGATCGTCACCGCGGGGTTGCTGGTCATCGGCGACGAAATCCTGTCCGGCCGGACCAAGGACAAGAATATCGGCTTCATCGCCGAATACCTGACCAATCTCGGCATCGACCTGAAGGAGGTGCGGGTGGTCGCCGACGAGGAGCCGGAGATCATCGCGGCCCTCGATGCGCTGCGGCACCGCTACACCTATGTGTTCACCACCGGCGGCATCGGCCCGACCCATGACGACATCACCGCCGACGCGATCGCCAAGGCATTCGGCGTCGGCATCGACCATCATCCCGAGGTCGTGGCGCGGTTCCGTGAGCGATGGAGCGAGCAGGACCTCAACGAGGCAAGGCTGCGCATGGCGCGCATCCCCGATGGCGCCGAGCTGATCCAGAGCGCGACCATCCTGGCCCCGGGCTTCAAGCTCGGCAATGTCATCGTCATGGCCGGCGTGCCCTCGATCATGCAGGCGATGATGGACATCGTGGCGCCGAAGCTGAAATCGGGCGTGCGCATGCTGTCGGAGACCGTGCGCGCCAATGCCCGCGAGGGCGATATCGGCGGGCCCCTGCGCGAGATCGCCAAGGCGCATCCCGACACCATCATCGGCAGCTATCCTTTCATCGACGAGGACCAGAAGCCGAACACGCATCTGGTGGTGCGCTCGCGCGACCAGGACAAGCTGTCGGCGGCGATGGCGGCGGTGAAGGAGATGCTCGCCGGGCTCAACGTGACGCGCTAAGCAGAAGGCGGCTTCGAGAACAGACGGACGAGACGAGATGGCGGATAAGACGTTGACGGCAGAGGAGCGGGCGGGGCGTGCCTTCCCGGTGTCCTGGGACCAGTTCCACCGCGATTGCCGCGCGCTGACCTGGCGGCTGAACGATGCCGGCCCGTTCGCCGCGATCATCGCGATCACCCGCGGCGGGCTGGTGCCTGCGGCGATCGTCGCGCGCGAACTCGGCATCCGCGTGATCGACACGGTGGGCATCGCCAGCTACGACCACACCCGCCAGGGCGAGCTCAATATCCTGAAGGCGATCTCCGAGGATACGCTCAAGCTCGGCAGCGGCACCGGCAAGGGGCTGCTGATCGTCGACGACCTCGTCGACACCGGCAAGACCGCGCAGCTGGTGCGTGAGATGCTGCCTGACGCCCATTTTGCCACCGTCTACGCCAAGCCCAAGGGCCGGCCGCTGGTCGACACCTTCATCACCGAGGTCTCGCAGGACACCTGGATCTTCTTCCCCTGGGACACCGCGCTGTCCTTCGCGCCGCCGCTGCGCGACGGGGCGGCGTGAGAGAGGGCGAATGGCGAATAAGGAGTAGCGAATGGGAATCCGGGTGGGCGAGTCGTTCGCTATTCGCTACTCACCATTCGCGACTCCCCATTCGCTCCTCGCCAGCCGAAGGCATCGCGATGCCTCTGCAGAACCGCGTCACGCCGACAGGCGAGATTGTCGCCACCCCGCACCGCGGCTTGTTTACCGGCAATCGCGGCATCATCCATGATCCCGCGACGAGGACGTTGTTGCGGAAGCGCTGGTCGAGCCGAGCATGGCTGGTCTGCCTGTGCGACTTCCGCGGCCGCCGCCGCGAGGTGATGGCCACGCAGAGCTGGACCGAACTGTTCTTCCTCGACGAGGCCACAGCCCTGGCCGGCGGACATCGGCCATGCTTCTATTGCCGCCGCGACGACGCCAACCGGTTTCGTGCGGCATGGGAGGAGGGCAACGGCGTCAGCGGTGTGCGCGCTTCCGAGATCGATACCGTCCTGCATCGCGAGCGGCTCGACCATGGCCGAAAGCGACTGCATGCGCTGACGGTGCCGGCGGCGAATCTGCCAGACGGCACCATGGTGCAGGCCGGCGAGGCGTGTCTGCTGATCGTCGCGGGCCTCTACCGGCCCTGGTCCTTCTATGGCTACGGCGAACCTCGCGACGACGCTGCGGCCGCGCGCTTGCTGACGCCTCCGTCCACGCTGCGCGCCCTGCAGGCGGGCTATCGCCCCGTCCTCCACCCGAGCGCGAACGCGTAGCCCGGATGCGCGGAGGCCTGCGCCCGCAGGGCGAAGGCGGCCGCGACATCCGGGTTCTCCCAGACAGCGCGTGAGACCCCGCATGTCGCTATCGCCGCCGCGTGTGCCGCGCGCCGGCTGTCGCTCATGCGGGCTACGAGAGGGGCCACGGACGACGACTGTCGCGCCTGCGCCTCACCAGCTATAGCGCACGACGCCCTTGCCGGCGTAGCTGCGGGTCACGTCCGAGAACTCGCCTTCGAAGCTTGCTGCGGCTGACCAGCCGTTTCTCCACCTCATTTCCGCGGCGACGGTCGTCAACGCCGAGTTCTGCGCCTGCCGCGCGCCGTTGACGACGAAGGACGCGCCGGGGAGGGTCTGGAACGTGGCTCCGACCGAACGGCCGGGATTGAAGTCATAGGCCCAGGCGAAGCGGCTGCGCAGCGTGAACACGCCGTCCGTCAGCGCATAGGCCTTGTCGGTGCGAACACCCAGCTCCGACCTCGTATCGGTCAAGCTCTGTGATCCGAAACGGAGCGCGAAAGTGTTGGCGCCGGCGACCGCGCTCTCGGCATAGCCCGGCAGGTTGAAGGTGGTGAACTGCGCGGCGGCATAGGGCGTGATGCCGAAACCCATCCATGGCGAGATGAAGCGATAACCGCCTTCGAGCCGGCCGGCGAAGGTGTTGGCATCGAAATTGGCTCGCAGCTGATCGACGCCGGCCACCGTCACCGTGCGGTTGGTGGTGACGTTCTGCCAACCATAGGCCAGTGCCCCTGAAACATAGCCTGCGCCGATCGTGTGCCTGACGAAGGCGCCGGCCTGGAACAGGTCGGACCGCCCGCTGCCGCCATTGGCGACGCTGAACGTGGTGCCGCCGCCGGCCAGCGAAAAGCCGGCGATCGTGAAAGGCGAGAAGCGATAGTCGGCGCCGACGGCCGTGCCGTAGATGTTGCTGGTCGTGTTGTTGGAGCCGAGCGCGGTGTTGCCGTCGGTGCTCTGCGAGCCGCCGAAGCCGGCCGCCCACACGCTCCAGCTCGACCTTGCCACCGGCGCGGCCGGCGCCTTGGTATAGATCGCCGCCAGGGCGTCGTTCGGATTGCGCTTGGTCGCATAAGCGAGCGTTTCCTCGGCATAGCCGATTGCGCCCGAGGGCGCAGAGCCCTGGTCGCCGCGGCCGCCGACGAACGGATCGGTCATGATGCCCATGAACTGCGTCATCGCAGTGAAGGTCGTCTGCTGCGAGCCGGTCGAGGTCTCGCCCGAAATCTGTGTCAGCCCCGTCGGTGTCAAGCCGGTGAATACGACCGGAATGCTGCCGTTCCTGTTGAAATAGTTGGTGAGCGCGTTGCTGACGTTCTGCTGGTTGATGCTGCCCGACGCCGTGTTCATCGTGAGGTCGATGAACGCATTGTTGCTGTCATAGCTCAGCGTTGAGGAGAAGCCCGCCGGCAGGTTGGTGTTGGTCACGCCGCTGAAGGTGCCGCTGACGCCGCCGGTCGCGGTGAGAATGGTATACTTCTTGGAGATGTAGGTGCCGTTGGCGTAGTTCGCAGTGACCGCGGCGCCGGTAAGATTGGCGGTGCCGGTGACCTGGGCAAGTGAGGCGGTAGTCGGGTTGAGCTGCACCAGATAGATCGCCCCCGACTGGAATGCGAGGTTTCCGGTGATTGCCATGGACGAGGCCGGGTTGCCATTGCCGGGCGTGAACGTGCCGGCGATCGTCACATTGGCGCCGGTCACGGCGCCGTCGCCGCTCAGCGTCCCGAATGTCTTGTTGAAGCCGTTGAGATCCAGCGTGCCGCCGGACAGCACGCTGAAGTCCGTGCTGGCGCCGAATGCGTTGGCCGTGCCTGCGCGCAGCGTGCCGCCATTGACGTGGGTCGCGCCGGTGTAGGTGTTCGTGCCGGCGAGCACCAGGATGCCGCCGCCGGTCTTGACCAGGGTGCCGGCCGAGGCGCCGTTCGCGACGATGCCCTGCAAGGTAGTCGTGGTGGCGCTGGCAATGTCGAGCGTCGACAGGCCGGTGATCTTGAAGTCGCGGCCGTTGGCCAGCGTCGTCGTGCCGGTGATGGCCAGCGTTGTGCCATCCGACATGATCACGTCGTTGGCGACGTTGCCGAGATTGGAGGTGGCGGCGATCGAGAGCGTGCCGGCCGTGATATTGAGGTTGCCGGTGAAGGTGTTGGTGCCGGACAGCGTCAGCGTGCCGATGCCGGTCTTGTTGAGCGCAGTGTTGACGCCGCCGGTGGTGAAGCCGGTGCCGCCGATGCTGTTGGCGTAGGTGACGTTGCCGCTGGACACGCCGATATTGGCGGTGACGCCGCCGAGAAACAGCGCCGCGCCAGCAGCCGTGCCCGTCGCGCCCGCCGTGCCGTTGAACGAGCTCGGGCCCGCGCCGATGCCGGAGCTGCCGCCGGCGCCGCCGACGACGGCGGCGCCCGAGATGCCCGAATCGAGGATGGTCAGCGTGCCGCCGGTGGCAACGTAGATCGCGCCGCCATTGGCGGCGCCACCGGCGCCGCCGAAGCCGCCATCCGAGCCAGGCCCCTGGCTGCCGTTGTTGTTGGTGACGCCGTCGCCACCGGAGCCGCCGGTGCCGCCATTGGCATTGCCGGCGCCGCCGGGGTTGTTGGTCGTGTAGGAGGTGCTGCTGGTCGTGCCGGAGCCGCCGCCGCCGCCACCGCCGTCGCCGAACGATGCACCCGCCGTGCCGGCGGTGCCCTGTCCGCCGGCATGTCCGCCGGTGCCGCCGGAGCCGCCGCCGCCGCTGGCACCGCCATTGTTGGCAGCACCGCCGGTGCCGCCATTGCCGCCATTGACCGGATCAGCCGCGGTGTTCTGCGCGCTGCCGCCGGTGCCACCGGTGCCGCCCGTCGCCGTGGTGCCGGTGAAGGTCACCGATGCCAGCGTGACGTTGGCGCCGCTGCCGACGAACAATCCGCCGCCGGCGCCGAGACCGCCGCCACCGCCGCCGCCCGAGCCGTAGGCCAGACCGGCGCTGTAGTAGCCGGCCTGACCGTTGGTGCCATTGCCGCCGATGGCGGCCGTGTTGGTGATCGCGAGGCTCGAGATGTTGACGGTCGGGGCGTTCGTGCCGTTGACGACGATGCCCTGAAACGAGGAGGCGCCATTGATCGTCTGGCCGTTACCGGTGATGTTCACCGTGACGTTGCTGTTGGCGGCCTGCAACTGCGCAAGCGAGCTCGACAACGTGAATCCACTGGTGATGTTGATCGTCACGGTCGAATTGGCGCCAGCGGCTGCGACTGCCGCCACCGCCGTATTCCAGTCGGCCTGGTTGGCGACGTCAATCGCCATGGCCTGTGTGCTTAGGAACGTGCCTGCAAGGAGGAAGGATAGTGCGAGCCAGCGCCGCGGCTTTGAATTCGGCACAGCAAAGACCGTTCTCGCAAAGCAAGCCATCCCCATCCCCAACAATGAAGGCAAGTGAAATCAGAAGCTGTTTCGCGCAGCGGGCTTCGCTGCGACTACATCTAACAGTAGCAATGAAATGAAATGCCAGTACATCAATTGTCAAGCGCAGCGGAGACACAGCGCGTCTCCAAAACTGTACGCTGGGTATCAAGTTACTAATCGCGGCAAATTTGCCAGCACGACGGACGCGCTTCGTGCTGGGTCCGAGCTTCTCAATGAACGGAAGGATGCACAGGAGCCACCGTTGGTGAGGACGCTCGATGTCGCGCGCGTGACTTCATCCGTTGAGTTACGGGGTCTTGCGAGATCGCACCTCGCACGCTGCGCATCCGTGCAGCGATTCGTGTGAGACAATTTGGGCTGTGCAGCCAAGACCTGCTGCAATGGCGTGCTGCAATTCGCCGCACGTCATGGGTGAGGAGTGGGCAGCGGGTGCTGGCGGGCCGAGCGCTTGCGTTTGCCGCTCACAGCCGATCAGGCAAACCTTTGCCGCGCCAGCTTCGCGCCGGTGCCGAGCGCCATCAGCTTGGCTTCGGCGACCTCGCGCCGCATCGGGGCCATGCCGCAATTGGTGGTGGCGATGATGTTCTCCTTCGGCACCACTTTCATGACCTCCTCGAGAGTCTTGCAGACGTCCTCGGCGGTCTCGATCTCATCGCTGGCGACGTCGATGACGCCGGCCTGTACGATCTTGGTCTTCAACAGGCCGAGCAGCTCGATCGGCACCTTCGAATTGCGGCATTCGACCGCGACCTGCTGGATCGAACTGGCGTCGATGACCGGGAAGGTCTCCTCATACTGCCGCCACTCGCTGCCCAGAGTCTCTTTCCAGTCGGTGTTGGCCTTGATGCCATAGCCGTAGCAGATGTGGACCGCGGTCGGGCAGGTCAGGCCTTCGGCGGCGCGCTCCAGCGCCTTGATGCCCCAGTCGCGCACCTCGTCCATGTAGACGTTGAAGGCGGGCTCGTCGAACTGGATAATGTCGATGCCGTCGTTGTGCAGCGCCTTGGCCTCCTGGTTCAACAGCTCGGCGAAGGCGAACGCCATCTTGACACGGTCGCCATAATAGTTGTCAGCGATGGTGTCGATGATCGTCATTGGGCCGGGCAGGGTGAACTTCACGGCGCGCGTCGTATGCGTGCGCGTGATCCGCGCCTCGTCGCCATGGACGCGGCCCTTCAGCGACAGCGGCGCCACCACTTGCGGCACCATCGCCTTGTAGCGGTCCTTGCGGATGCCCATCTCGACCTTGTGGGCGAAATCGATGCCTTCGACGCGCTCGAGGAAGCCGTGCACGAAATGCTGCCGCGACTGCTCGCCTTCGGTGAGGATGTCGATGCCGGAATCCTCCTGCAGCTTCAGCGCCAGGATGGTGGCATCGCGCTTGGCGCGGGCCAGCTCTTCGCCCTTCGCCTTCCACGGGGCCCACAGCACGTTCGGCTCGGCGAGCCATTCCGGCTTCGGCAGCGATCCCGCAATGGTCGATGGAAACAGCATGGTCGGACTCTCCGGCTGAGGGGGCAGTCAGGCTTGAGCGCCTGTCTGCCATGGCTTACCCTTCAGGTACAGAAGAACGAAGCCGCCGCTTGCGTTCCGCGGCGCGGCATAACCGTCCGGGCAGGACAAGGGGACAGGGAAACGTGGAAGCATGATCGACCTCTATTATGCGCCGACGCCGAACGGCTGGAAGATCTCGATCATGCTCGAGGAGCTCGGGCTGCCTTACACCGTCACTCCGGTCGACATCCGCGCCGGCGACCAGTTCAAGCCGGATTTCCTGGCCGTCAGCCCGAACAACCGCATTCCCGCGATCGTCGATCATGCGCCGGCTGATGGCGGGGCACCCTTCTCGGTGTTCGAGACCGGCGCGATCCTGATCTACCTCGCCGACAAGACCGGGACATTCCTGCCGCAGGAGATGCGGGCGCGCTCGCGCGTGATCCAATGGGTGATGTGGCAGATGGCTGGGCTGGGGCCGATGATGGGCCAGCATGGACATTTCGCGCTCTACGCCGCGGAGAAGATCCCTTACGCGATCCAGCGCTATCGTGACGAGGTCGCGCGTTTGTTCCACGTGCTCGATGTGCAGCTCGGCAGGACCGGCGCTTATGTCGCAGGAGACGACTACTCGATCGCCGACATCGCCTGCTTTCCCTGGATGATGACGCACAAGGCGCAGGGGTTCACGCTCGACGACTTCTCCAACATCAAGCGCTGGTACGCGACCTTGCGGGCCCGGCCGAAGCTGCAGGCCGGGCTTGCGATCGGCAAGTTCGTCAAAGAGCCGTTCAATGAGCAGTCGCGTCACGTCATGTTCGGCGGACAGGCGAAGGAGATGATGGGGAGGTCGTGAGCGGCTTCGCAAAAGCGCGAGCGGTGTGGCGCCAAGCCATCCAGACTGTGCGTTGCAGCCCCTGGATTGCTTCGTCGCTCCGCTCCTCGCAATGACGGAGATAACCGTTCACGCCAACTCTCTCCGCCGTCATTGCGAACGCAGCGAAGCAATCCAGGGGCCACAAGAATGATCTCAATGACCGCGCTGCGCCTGCAATGACGGACTCATCAAGACCTTGAGGAAACACACATGATCGAATTCTTCTTCGACTGCTCCAGCCCCTGGACCTATCTCGCCTTCCACAACATCCAGCCGCTCGCGAAAGAATTCGGCGTCGACATCGTCTGGCGGCCGATTCTGGTCGGCGGCATCTTCAACACGGTTAATCCCAGCGTCTACGCCCAGCGCGAAAAGCCGGTGCCGGCCAAGGCGGCCTACATGCTGAAGGACCTCGGCGACTGGGCGCGCTCGGCCGGGCTCAAAATCAAGATGCCGCCATCGGTGTTCCCGGTGAACAGCGTTAAGGCGATGCGCGGCTGCATCTGGCTGGGGCAGGACATGGTGCCGTTCGCGCAGACCGTGTTCGAGATCTACTGGGGCGAGGACCAGGACATTTCGCAGGATGCGGTGCTGACCGAGGTGTGCCGGCGCGTCGGCATCGATCCGAAGGCGTTCTTCGACGGCATCGCCCAGCAGGGCATCAAGGACCAGTTGCGCATCAACACCGAGGAGGTGGTGAAGCGCGGCGGCTTCGGTTCGCCAACCATCTTCGTCGATGTGATCGACATGTATTTCGGCAATGACCGGCTGCCGCTGATCCGCGAGGCGCTGGCGAAGCGGCGGACCGCCTGATGCCGCGGGCGATCGTCTGTCGCGAGCTCGGGCCGCCGGAGTCGTTGCGGTTCGAAGAGCTGCCGCAGCGCCCACTACGGGAAGGAAAGGTGCGGGTGAAGATCCGCGCCGCCGGCATCAACTTTCCGGACATTTTGATGGCCGCAGGTGGGTATCAGCTCAAGCCCGAGCTGCCGTTCACGCCTGGTGTGGAGGCGGCTGGCGAAGTGATCGAGCTGGGCGCCGGCGTCAGCGGTTACGCGGCCGGCGACCGCGTCATCGTGCGCATGCGCTTCGGCGCCTATGCCGAGGAGGCGGTGGTGGCCGCGAGCCAGCTCACTCCGCTGCCCTCGACCTTCGACTACGCCGAAGGCGCGACCTATCTCGCCGGCCACGGCACCGCGCATCATGCGCTGGTCGATCGCGGCCAGCTCAGGCCCGGCGAGATGCTGCTGGTGCACGGCGCCGGCGGCGGCGTCGGGCTCGCTGCCGTGGAGCTCGGCAAGCTCCTCGGCGCGACGGTGATCGCTGCTGCGTCGTCCGAGGAGAAGCTCGCGGTCGCCCGCGCGCGCGGCGCCGATCATCTGGTGCTGTATGCGCGCGAGCCGTTTCGCGATGCCGTCAAGCGCATCACCGACGGCCGCGGCGTCGACGTCGTGTTCGATCCAGTCGGCGGCGAGGTGTTCGAGAACAGCGTCCGCTGCATCGCCTGGGGCGCGCGGATGCTGGTGATCGGCTTCACCGGCGGCATCGGGCTCGCCCGCACCAATCTGATCCTGATGAAGGGCGCCAGCGTGCTCGGCGTCCGCGCGGGCGAGGCCGTGCGCCAGGATCCCGCGCTCGGCGAGCGCCGCATGGCCGCGCTGCTCGCCTGGGCAGAGCAGGGCAGACTGCGTCCCAATGTCTCACATCGCGTGCCGTTCGAGGACTATGCGCGCGCGATGCGGCTGCTGATCGATCGCAAGGCGATCGGCCGGGTGGCGCTGGTGATGGATTGAGGCACGGCGCGCTCGTGCTGCGCTCTTGTCCGGGACGACAGCTCCTGTTTGGTGCCGTCATTGCGAGCGCGAAGCAATCCAGGGGCTTCGGAAAGAGTCTTGATTGCTTCGCCGCAAGTGCTCCTCGCAATGACAGCGTGTAGCCCGCATGAGCGTAACGACATGCGAGGGCTCACGAGCTGCGTCGATGAACCCGGATGTCGCTGCGCTCATCCGGGCTACAAGCTGCGCCGCTCCTCGCAATGACGGTCAGCGACTATTTGTACTCCCGTTCGTCCCACCATGGAAAATAGTCGGGCATGTCGGCGGTGACGGTGTTCTTGAACTGGGCCGGGCGCTTCTCCAGGAATGACACCACGCCTTCCTTGACGTCATCGGAGCGGCCGCGCGCGTAGATGCCGCGGCTGTCGATCTTGTGCGCCTCCATCGGATCGTCGGCGCCCATCATGCGCCACATCATCTGGCGGATCAGTGCGATCGACACCGGCGCGGTCTTTTCGGCGATCTCGCGCGCCAGGGCACGCGCAGTCGGCAACAACTCGTCCGGTGGCACGACCTTGCTGACGAGACGGCCGGCGAGCGCCTCTTGCGCCGGAAAGACGCGGCCGGTGTAGCACCATTCCAGCGCCTGCGAGATGCCGACGATGCGCGGCAGGAACCAGCTCGACGCGGCTTCCGGCACGATGCCGCGCTGGGAGAACACGAAGCCGAACCGCGCCGCGTCCGACGCAATGCGGATGTCCATCGCGAGCTGCATCGTGACGCCGATGCCGACGGCCGGGCCGTTGACTGCGGCGATGACCGGCTTGAGCGATTTGAAGATCCGCAGCGTCACCTGGCCGCCGCCGTCGCGCACCTGCGGATCGGAGTAGTCGACGCGGCCATCGGCATGGCGCTTCACCGGCCCCCGCTTGGCATCGCGATCGAACGTGTCGGCGCCGGAGGAGAGGTCGGCGCCCGCGCAGAACGCGCGACCCGATCCGGTGACTATGACCGCCCTGATGTCGTCGTCCTTGTCGGCGCGATCGAATGCGTCGATCAGCTCCTGCTGCATCGTCGCGGTGAAGGCGTTGAGCTTCTCTGGGCGGTTCAGCGTGATGGTGAGGATCTTGTCGGCGACGTCATAGAGGATGGTCTGGTAGGCCATGGGGGTTTCCTGATCCGTTGTTGTTCTTAGTTAGGCGAGCCAGAAATGCCGCTGTCATTCCGGGGCACGCCCGTGGGGCGTGAGCCCGGAATCCATAATCACGATCGTGAGTATGGATTCCGGGCTCGTGCTTCGCACGCCCCGGAATGACGACGCAACCAAGACCCGCGACATGAATACAATAGTTCAGCGTTACGCCACGGCAAGGTCCTGCGAAATCATTCCGTAGCATGGAACGGCGCGCGACGGTGTGCCCATCCGCTGCACGCAAGACGCACCGAAAAGAACGGTGCTATCCTGTACTTATGCGAGCGACGCCCCATGCTCTCTCCCCGTCCTGGATTGCTTCGCTGCGCTCGCGATGACGCGTGGAAACATCTCCCTCTCAGACAAAAAGCCTGGTGCCCGCATGAGCGTCGCGACAGGCGGCGTCTCACGGGCTGCGTCGGTGAACCCGTATGTCGCTGCGCTCATCCGGGCTACTGCGCCGGCGGCACAGGCCACGGAAGCTGCTCGCCGCGCAATCCTTCGAACGTCTTCGCCAACCCCAGCACGCCGACATCGTCGAAGCGGCGGCCGACGATCTGGAGGCCGATCGGGAAGCCGTCGGCGTCGTAACCGGCATTGAGCGAGATCGCCGGGTTCTCCGACATGTTCCACGGCACGGTGTAGGTGATGTGTTCGAACGGCGCCTGCGGATCGTTGACGGGGGACGCGAACTCGGCCGGAAACTTCACGCCGGGCGAGACTGGCGAGATGATGTAGTCGTATTCGGTGAACAATCTGGCCGCCGCCGCGCGCAGCACCATCGTCACGTTGAAGCCCCTGATCACCTCGACGCCGGACAGTGTCGCGCCGCGCTCGGCCCATTGCAGGATGTAGGGCAGGGTCTTGGCGCGGACCTCGGGGGCGAGCCGGGCCAGGTCGTCCCACAGCCGCGCGCGCCAGAAATTGTCGAGGCCGTCGAGCATCTCCCGCGTCAGGAAGCCCTTGACCTCGCTGACCACGGCGCCGGCGTCCGCGAAGGCCTTTGCCGCGGCGAGCGTTGTGGCCCGCACCGGCTCTTCCAGCGCTTGGCCGACGCCGCCGAGATCGAGCATCAGGCCGATGCGCAGCTTGCGCACCGGCTTCTCCGCGATCTTCCAGTGCAGGTCGGATGGCGGCAGGCTGGTGCCGTCGCGGCGGTCCGGCTTCGCCAGCACGCTCATCATCAGCGCGGCGTCATCGACGATGCGGGTCATCGGGCCGGCGACGCGACCGACATAGGGCGGATCGAGCGGCACCCGTCCGAAGCTCGGTTTCAGCCCGACCAGGCCGCACCACGACGCCGGCAGCCGGATCGAGCCGCCGATATCGGTGCCGACATGCAGCGGGCCATAGCCCGCCGCGGCGGCCGCGCCCGCGCCGGCGCTGGAGCCGCCAGGGTTCATCCGGAGATCCCACGGATTGCGCGTCAGCGGATGGAAACTCGACAGACCCGACGACAGCATGCCGTAATCGGGCATCGTCGTCTTGGCGAAGATGATCGCGCCGGCCTCGCGCAGCCGCGCCGCCGGCGGCGCGTCGGCCGCGAGCGGCGTGCGCGTGACGCTTGCCGCGCCGAGCGGCATCGGCTGGCCTTTGGTGGCGATGTTGTCCTTCACTGTCGCCGGCACGCCGTCGAGCACGCCCGTCGGCTCGTCATTGGCCCAGCGCTCGGTCGAGAGTTTGGCGGCGGCGCGCGCGGCGTCGACGTCGAGCAGGTACAGCGCCTTGATGTGCGGCTCCCAGGCCGCGACATGCGCCAGCACATCGTCCATCACCTCGGACGGTGAGAACTGGCGCGCGCGGTAGCCGGCGATCAGATCGACGGCGGAAAGGTCGTGCAGCGAGGTGACATCGTCCGAGGCGGGCTTGTGCATGCTGAGACTCCGTTACCGAACTTCGTATGAGATCGACACCCGCTCATTGACGCATGTCAGATCAAGCTAAGCTGCCGGCATACGGGTTTCGATGATGCGGGCGAACATGCTGGCGCCGATCGGCAGGATCTTGTCGTCGAGCACGTAGCCGGGATTATGCACCGGCACCGAGCCGTCATGGCCGACCCAGAAATAGGCGCCCGGGATCGTCTGCAGCATGTCGGCGAAATCCTCGCTGCCCATCTTCGGCGTCGAGCGCGTCAGCACCTTGGACGGTTCGACCACGGTGCGTGCGACCTCCTCGACGACCTTGGACTGCTCCTCCTGGTTCACCAGGACGCTGAACGTGTCGCGGATGTCGACGTCGATCTCGCAGTTGAAGGCCGCGGCCATGCCGGCGCAGATCGCGCGCATGCGCTCGCGCACCAGTGCGCGCACGCTATCGGAGAACGCACGCACCGTCCCGCACAGCCAGGCATCGCCCGGAATGACGTTGTAGGCCGAGCCGGCATGGATCTGGGTGATCGAGACGACGGCGGCCTGCAGCGGCTCGACATTGCGGCTCACGATGGTCTGGATCGCCTGCGCGACGCTGGTGGCGATCACCACCGCGTCCTTGGAACGTTCGGGCATCGCGCCATGGGCGCCATAGCCGGAGATCTTGATGTCGAAGAAGTCGGCGCCGGCCATTGCGGGGCCGGGCAGGATGGCGATCTCGCCATGCGCAAGATCAGGCGCATTGTGCAGGCCGTAGAGCTCGTCGCAGGGGAATTTCTGGAACAGGCCGTCCTTGATCATCGCGCGCGCGCCGCCGAGGCCTTCCTCGGCCGGCTGGAAGATGAAATGCACCGTGCCGTCGAAATTGCGGGTCTCGGCGAGATAGCGCGCGGTGCCGAGCAGCATCGTGGTGTGGCCGTCATGGCCGCAGCCGTGGAAGCGGCCGGGGATGGTCGAACGCCAGGGCAGGTTGGTGTTCTCCTCCATCGGCAGCGCGTCCATGTCGGCGCGCAGGCCGATGCGCTTGCTGCTGTCGCCCTTGCCCTTGAGCACGCCGATCACGCCGGTGCCGCCGAGGCCGCGATGCACCTCGATGCCCCATTGCGACAGCTTCTCGGCAACGATGCCGGAGGTCCGCGTCTCCTCGAAGCCGATCTCGGGATGGGCGTGCAGGTCGCGGCGGATGGCGGTGAGCTCGTCAGCGTAGGCCTGGATGCGGTCGATGGTGGGCATGATGTGTGTTTCCCTTGGAAAGGTTTAAGCTTTGAACGCCGGGCCGTTCGGCCTGAGGCGGATGCCCGGACGCAAGTGGGTCCAGGGCAAAGTGGAGGGGTCGGCGGGCATCGCGCCGGGCGCGGCGCAGATCAGCAGGGCTTCCGCGATCGGTTCGAAATCGGCGCGGAAATGCACCGAACTCTTGTTGACGAGGATCGCCTGTTCGGTCGGCTCGATGCCGACGAAGCGGTACATCTCCTGGTCCGCGAGCTGCGACTTGTGCGAGGCTACGACAACCCTGACATCGCCGATGCGCAAAGCGGCCGACGGGCCCATCTCCATCTTGCGGCCGCCATAGAAGGGACCGGGCGCGATGAAGCGGCCGTCGGAGATGGCCTCGACGATGAAGCTCTCCTCGAACGGCGCATCGCCGGGAATGCCGCTCTTGCCGCCGAGCGACAGCGTCACCGTCGCGCCTTCGCCGGCGGCATGCGCAGCCAGCGCCGCTTGCGGATCATAGATCATGCCGATCGCGGCGCGGCTGGCGCGGTTGCGCACCAGTGCGCGCAGCATGCCCGTCGTATCGGAATCGCCGCCGGCGCCGGGATTGTCCTGGGTGTCGGCGATCACGATCGGGCGGCGCGCTGTCTTGGCCAGCATCATCGCATGGCGCACGCCCTCATCCGGGGTGTAGATGCGGCCGTCGAAATCATTCTCGTGGCCGGTGACGATCGCCGCGATCGCATCCGCCGCCGAGTCCGCGTCCGCCTGTGTCAGGCCATAGGCGAACACGCTGGGGCCGCAATGGGCAAAGTCGGCGGCGGGAAAGCCCGGGGCGAAGGACAGCGTCGGCACCACATCGCTCTGCAGCGCCGCGAGCTTCTCATAGATGCCCTTGGTCGGCTGGTCGTTGGTGCACTGCCAGCTGATCGGGATCAGGAAGGGCAGTTGCCGGAAAGCCTTCGCCAGCGGTGCGCGCGCCCGCAGCAGCAGTGCGAGGTGCTCGGCGCAGGCGCGGCCGGTGTCGGACATGTCGGTGTGCGGATATTTGCGATAGGCGATCAGCGCATCGGCCTGCGCCATCATCTCGGGCGTGACATTGGCGTGCAGATCGAGGCTCGCGACCAGCCGGCACGTCGGGACCGATCACCCGGCGCACGCGGGCGAGGATTTCGCCCTCGCCATCATCGAGATGCTCGCTCACCATGGCGCCGTGCAAATCGAGATAGACGCCGTCGAGCGGGCCGGCGGCCTTGATGCGGTCGACCATCGTTGCGGTGATGCGCTCGAACGCCTCCTCGGTGACATGCGCCGAGGGGCTGGCCGCGCAGGCGATGGTGGGAACGATGTCCCAGCCATTGGCGTCCGCGACCGCGATGAAACCGGCCTGGCCGGCATTGATGCCGCGCATGGTCGTGAGCACGCTGGCTGCATCGTCGATCGAGGCACGGCCGCCGCCATGCATGAAGGCGTCGTAATCAGCCTTGGTCGGTGCAAATGTATTGGTCTCGTGCAGGAAGCCGCCAATCGCGACGCGCGCCATCCCTTAACCTCAGGCCGTTGATTTGGGCGTGACGTTAGACCGTCGCTCGCGGCGCAGGCAAGCGAAGGAGCGATGCCGTTTTGCATGCGGCGGCAGCGCCCGACGCGCGTGCTGAGACGGTAGACTTTCTCCGCCTGTCATTCCGGGGCATCGCGTCGCGATGAGCCCGGAATCCATAACCACAGGCCGGTGTTGGGAGGCACGCGTATAGACCAGCGGAGGCCACCGCATCCGTCCGAGCGTAGGGATTCCGGGCTCGTGCTGCGCACGCCCCGGAATGACAGCAGTGTCTGCCGCTGCTACGCCACGGCCTCCGATACCGGACGGAAGTTGGCGAAATCCCAGTGGCGGCCGGGTGCGGCTTCGAGCAGGGACCTGGTGTAGGCTTCCTTCGGATGGGTCAAGATCTCGCCGGCCGGACCCTGTTCGACGATGCGGCCCTTCTGCATCACCACGACGTCGTCGCAGATCTGGGCGGCGACGCGCAGATCGTGGGTGATGAACAGGATCGCGATGCCGAGCCGGCGCTGGATCTCGTCGAGCAGCTCCAGCACCTGTGCCTGCACCGAGACGTCGAGCGCGGAGACCGCTTCGTCGGCCACCAGCACGTCCGGATCGAGCGCGAGCGCGCGAGCGATCGCGATGCGCTGGCGCTGGCCGCCGGAGAACTGGTGCGGGTAGCGCGAGATCGCGTCCGCGGGCAGGCCGACCAGCTCGAGCAGCTCGCGCGCCCGCGCCATCGCCTTGTCGTGCGGGGTGCCGTAATTGACCGGGCCCTCGGCGATGCTCTCGCCGACCGTCAGCCGCGGGTTGAGCGAGCGGTAGGGATCCTGGAACACGATCTGGATGCGCTTGCGGTGCGGCTGCAGCAGCCGGCGCGTCAGGATCGAGATCTCGTTGCCCGCCAGGCGGACGCCACCCGAAGTCGGATCGATCAGGCGCACGATGCAGCGCGCCACCGTCGACTTGCCGGAGCCGCTCTCGCCGACGATGCCGAGCGTTCGGCCCTTGCGCAAGGTGAGGGTGACGTTCTGCGCGGCGACGACCTCGCGCGCTTTGCCGATGAACGAGCGCTCGCGATAGACCTTGCCGAGCTCGTTGGTCTCCAGCACCACCGGCTCGCTCGTCTCGGGCCGCGGCGGCCGCGGGATCAGGCTCGGCACCGCGGCGAGCAGGTTGCGCGTGTAGTCCATTTCCGGGCTGCGCAGGATCCTGTCGAGCGGGCCGGTCTCGACCAGTCGGCCCTGGCGCATGACGGATACGCGATCGGCGATCTCGGCGACGACGCCCATGTCGTGGGTGATGAACAGCACCGCCGTGCCGTGATCGCGCTGCAGTTCGCGGATCAGCGAGAGGATCTGCTTCTGCGTGGTGACGTCGAGGGCAGTGGTCGGCTCGTCGGCGATCAGGAGCTTCGGCTCCAGCACCAAAGCCATCGCGATCATGATGCGCTGGCGCTGGCCGCCGGACAGGCGGTGCGGGTAGGAGGCGAAGATGCGCTCGACGTCGGGCAGGTGGACCTGCTCCATCATGTCGAGGATGCGCTTGCGGCGCGCCCTTGTGTCGAGCGACGTATGCGCGCGCAACACCTCGTCGATCTGGCGGCCGACCGGAACGACCGGATTGAGCGCGGTCATCGGCTCCTGGAAGATCATCGCCATCCGTGTGGCGCGCAGTTCGCGCAGCCGGCGATCGCTGGCGGTGAGCAGTTCCTCGCCGACCAGCTTGACGCTGCCGCCGACGGCATGCAGCGCGTTCTTCGGCAACAGGCCCATCGTGGTCAGCGAGGTCACGGACTTGCCCGAGCCGCTCTCGCCGACGACGCACAGCGTCTCGCCCTTGGCGACCTTGATCGACACGCCGTCGATGATGCGCGGCCCATTCGGGTTCTTCGTCTTGCCGACGGTGACGACGAGATTGTCGATGTCGAGGATGGTGTCGGTCATCTTGCTAAATCTCCGCAGTCATTGCGAGGAGCGAAGCGACGACGCAATCCAGAGTCCCAGGCGCGGCCCTGGATTGCGTCGCTTCGCTCGCAACGACGAAAAGTGAGATGGTCATTTCGCCTCGCGCTGCTTCATGCGCGGGTCGAGTGCGTCGCGAGCGGCGTCGCCGATCAGATTGATCGAGAGAATGGCGATCGACAGCAGCAGGCCCGGCCAGAAGATCAGCGACGGCTTGATCTGGAAGTAGGAGCGGCCCTCGGCCATGATGTTGCCCCAGGTCGGCGTTTCCGGGCTGATGCCGGCGCCGAGGAACGACAGGATCGCCTCGGTCAGGATCGCGGCGGCGCAGATATAGGTGCCCTGGACGATCAGCGGCGCGATCGTGTTCGGCATCAGATGCCGCCACATGATCTTGGGCATCGAGGTGCCCAATGAGATCGCCGCTTCGACATAGGGCTCCTCGCGCGCGGTCAGCACGACCGAGCGGACCAGGCGCGCGACGCGCGGAATCTCGACGATGGTGATCGCGATCATCACGGTGGCGACGCTGGCGCCCGACAGCGACACCACGGCGATCGCGAGCAGGATGCTCGGGATCGCCATCAGGCCGTCCATCACCCGCATCATGATGGCGTCGACCCAGCGGAAGAAGCCGGAGACGAGGCCGATCACCAGCCCGATCGCGATCGAGATGACGGCGGCGCCGACGCCGACCAGGAGCGAGATGCGGCCGCCATAGATGGTGCGCGACAACAGGTCGCGGCCATAGGCGTCGGTGCCGAGCAGGTATTGCGCGCTCGACGGCTTCAGCCGCTGCGCCGGCGCCAGCAGCACCGGATCATGGGGCGCCAGCAGCGGTGCCAGGATCGAGACCAGCACGATCAGCGACAGGCAGACCGTGGCCACGGCGATGATCGGGGTCGAGGTGAGAAAGCCGAATTTGGGCCCCAGTCGCGTGGTGACCGGAATCGACGGCTCAGGAGTGGTGACGATTGCCATCGGAACAAGGCCTCAGTAGCGGATGCGGGGGTCGAGCAGCGTGTATGCAAGGTCGATCAGCAGATTGACCGCGAGATAGATGAAGGAGGTCAGCAGGATCATGCCCTGAATGACCGGATAGTCGCGCGCCAGCACGGCATCGACCGTGAGCCGGCCGATGCCCGGCAGATTGAACACGCTCTCGGTGACGACGACGCCGGAGATCAGCAGCGCGAAGCCGGAGCCGATCACGGTGATGACGGGCACCGCGGCGTTGCGCAGCGCGTGGCGCAGCAGCACGGCGACCTCGCTGACGCCCTTGGCGCGCGCGGTGCGCACGAAATCCTCGCCAAGCACGTCGAGCATCGCGGCGCGCGTCATGCGTGCGATCAGCGCGACGTAGATGAAGGACAGCGCGCAGGTCGGCAGGATGATGCGCTCGAAGAACGGGCCGAAGCCGACCGTGATGCTGCGGAAGCCCTGGACCGGGACCCAGCGCAGATTGATCGCAAACATCTGGATCAGGATGTAGCCGATCACGAAGACCGGCACCGAGAATCCGAGCACCGACAGGCCCATCACGAAGCGGTCGATCCAGGTGCCGTGCTTCCATGCGGCGATGACGCCGAGCGGGACCGCGACCAGGATCGACAGGATGATGGTCGAGATCGCAACCGAGATCGACGGCTCGACGCGCTGGCCAATCATCTGCAGCACCGGCACCTTGGAGATCAGCGACACGCCGAGATCGCCATGCAGCAGCTGATTGATCCAGGTGAGGAACTGGACGTAGAGCGGCTCGTTCAGGCCGAGCGTGGTGCGGATGCGCTCGAGCTGCTCGGGCGTTGCATTGTCGCCGGCGAGAATCGCTGCGGGATCGCCGGGTGTCAGGCGCAGCAGCAGAAAGACGAACAGCGCCACCACGCCCATCACCGGGATGGATGCGAGAATGCGGCGAAGCAGATAACCGATCATCGTGAGAGAACCGTGTTCATGATCCCTGGGGAAGGCAGATTGCGCGACCGAGTCTGCATGTCACTGATGTCCATCGCTTTCAAGGTCTCCGCTGTCCGGCCGACGGATGCGACATCTCGCGATCATAGCGCTTCATCGCATGTGCGAAGGAGCTCGCGCAAACTTTGCAAGGCCCATGCCATTACTTGCGCGCCGACGCGGGAATGTCCACCGGCGCTGTCGCCGTCCCGTAAAATGAAACTAAACTGCTGCGCAGCAGCGCCCGGAGTTGCGTGGTGCCGTTTGGCATGGCCGCGTGGGCGGCCGCGCGTAAATCAGCGTTGGCGAGAGGATGAGCGCGCCGCCTCATCCATGCACAGCTGCAGGGCTGATGCGGCGCGTCCGGCGTCATGATCTCGTCACCATCTAGGCGAGCGTAGCGAGCAGGCCGGCCATCAGGCGGCCGCGCTCGGCAAGGCTGTTGACCTCGATGTGCTCGTTGAGCGTGTGCATGTCGGCGCCGCGCACGCCCAGGCCGTCAAGCGTCGGGATGCCCAACGCGCCGGTGAAATTGCCGTCCGAGCCGCCGCCCGCCGAGCCATGCGGCAGTGACAGGCCGAGCTGCTCGGCGATGCCGCGCGCGTGTTCATACAGCGCCGTGGTTCCGGAATCCGGCTCCCATACCGGACGTGTGACGCCGCGGGTGACCGTGAAGCTGACATCGTCATGGGTGCCGGACAGCGCCAGCATGCGTTCGACGCCGCGATCGAGATCGGCCTGTCGTTTCGCCATGCTCAGCGCCTCGCCGGTGCAGGTGGTGGCGACGCAATTGACCCATTGGCCGCCATGCACGATGCCGACCGAGAAGGTGCAGTCCTCGCCGGTCATGGCGTCGATCGCGAGGATCTGGCGGGCCATTTCCCGGATGGCGGAACGGCCGGCGCCGAGCCGGGCGCCGGCGTGGCTCGGCCGGCCGACCGCTTCGAGATTGAATCGTGCAATCGCATAGCGGCCGGTTACCACGCCATTGTCGGGGCGGCCGGGCTCGGGCACCAGGACGTATTTGTTGCGCTGCGCCTCGGCCTCGACGATGTCCCGCGTCGACGGCGTGCCGACCTCTTCGTCGGGCGTGAACAGCACCGTGATCGGCAGCGGCGTCGTCACCGACGCCTTGATCAGCTGGCGGATGGCCTCCAGCGTGAGGTAGTTGCCGCCCTTCATGTCGCAGATGCCGGGACCGTAGCATTTGTTGCCCTCGCGGCGAAAGGACAGCTTGGCGAGGGTGCCGACGGGGTGAACCGTGTCCATGTGGCCGGCGATCAGGATGCCCGGCTGCCCCTGGTTCGGATGCGGGAAGCGGGCGCGGACGCAGCCGGCGAATCCCTGGCGTCCGGCGATGCGTTCGATCGTCGCACCCATGATCGCCATGTCGCGCGCGGCGAGGTCGAGCATCCGTTCGACGGCGGCCGCATCCCAGGTCGGACTTTCGCACTCCACCCAGCCGCGCAAACCCTGCAGCATGGCCTCGGTATCGAACGGGAGATTGGCTGGATTCATCTTGGTCTCTTCAAGGTTTGGTCACGATCGGCTCACACGAGATGGAGTCGCGCGAGCTTTGTAAAGCGAAAGCTATGCAGTCGTTAACGGCGTTGCCGGCCATTGTTGCCATGCAGCGAATGCGGATTGACGTGCAGGGCAGCCAGTGCAAGTGTTGAATCTCAGCGGCTTGCGTCTGTTAGTTCGCACAAGGATTGACCGCTCCGCTCAACGAATGATCTGGCTCTGATCAGTTTGGCATCAAAATATCCCCGTCAGGAGACTCCGTAATGTTCCACATCCCGCGCTGGAAAGGTCTTACGCTCGCCACGAGCCTGGCCGTTTCCGTGCTTTCGCTGTCCACGGCGCTGAGCACCCAGGCGCTTGCCGCCGCCAAGAAGACCATCACGGCGGTGATGCATTCCGACCTGCGCGTGATCGATCCCGGCTTCACCACCGCCTATATCACCCGCGATCATGGCTACATGGTCTACGACACGTTGCTGGCGGTCGATTCGAACTTCAAGATCCAGCCACAGATGGCGGACTGGAAGGTCTCGGACGACAAGCTGACCTACACCTTCACCCTGCGCGATGGCTTGAAATGGCATGACGGCACGCCGGTGACGGCGGAAGATTGCGTCGCCTCGCTGAAGCGCTGGGGCCGCAATGACGGCATGGGCCAGAAGCTGATGGACTTCACCGCGAGCCTGGAAGCTGCGGACGCCAAGACCATCGTGCTGAAGCTGAAGGAGCCTTATGGCCTGGTGCTGGAGTCGATCGGCAAGCCGTCCTCCATGGTGCCGTTCATGATGCCGAAGCGCCTCGCCGAGACGCCGCAGGGCCAGCAGATTCCGGAGCAGATCGGCTCCGGCCCGTTCAAATTCGTCAAGGCGGAATTTCAGCCGGGCGTGAAGGCGGTCTACGAGAAGAACACCGACTATGTGCCGCGCAAGGAGCCGGCGAGCTGGACCTCCGGCGGCAAGGTGGTGAAGGTCGACCGCGTCGAATGGATCACGATGCCGGATGCGCAGACCGCAGTGAACGCGCTGCAGTCGGGCGACATCGACTTCATGGAGAACCTTCCCTACGACATGATGCCGGTGCTGGAAGCGAACCCGGATCTGAAGATCGATGTGCTGAACAAGTTCGGCTACCAGACGCTGGGACGGATGAACTTCCTCAATCCGCCGTTCGACAATGTGAAGGTGCGCCGCGCGGCGTTCCTGGCGCTGAACCAGAAGGACGTGCTCGACGCGCTGGTCGGCAATGCCAAATATCAGAAGATCTGCGGCGCGGTGTTCGTCTGCGGCACGCCGCTGGAGACCGATGTCGGTGCGGAGACGCTGATCAAGGGCAACGGCATGGCCGAGGCCAAGAAGGCGCTGGCCGAATCCGGCTATGACGGCACCCCGATCGCGATCATGGCGCCCGGCGACGTCACGACGTTGAAGGCGCAGCCGATCGTGGCCGCGCAGCTGCTGCGTGAGGCCGGCTTCAAGGTCGACCTGCAGGCGACGGACTGGCAGACCGTGGTGACGCGCCGCGCCAGCCAGAAGCCCGTCAAGGAAGGCGGCTGGAACATGTTCTTCACCAATTGGGTCGGCGCCGACGTCGCCAATCCCGTTGTGAACGTGTCGGTCGGTGGTCGCGGCACCAAGGGCGGCTGGTTCGGCTGGGCCGAGGATGCCGAGATCGAGAAGCTGCGCGACGACTATGCGCGCGCGTCTTCGCCGGACGAGCAGAAGAAGATCGCCGCCGAGATCCAGAAGCTGAACTATGAGCGCGTGATCTACATCCCGCTCGGCCAGTATCTTCTGCCGAGCGGCTGGCGCAAATCGCTGACCGGCGTGCTGGACGGTCCGGCGACGCCGATCTTCTGGAACATCGACAAGAGCGAGTAGGGCGCCACCACGGCTCTGCCATCAGCATACGACCCTGCGGCGGAGGCAACTCCGCCGCATTTGTTTTCGGGGACTGTGAGAGTAGACAACGCGGCTGCGATGCGCGCCCCTCGCTGCAATCGCAAGATGGCCTGCACCATTGCGAACGCAGCGACGCACCGCAGAACTCCTCCGCTGAGGCCGTCCACATTGCAGCGCGCGCTGCGCTTGCAATGACAACGGAGCCAGCGCATCGGTCCGGATGGTACGGGGAGACCCGCAGGTCGCCTGGGGTAGGCCGACGACGGGGCCGCCGCCCCGCATGGCGCTCGTTCAAATGGCATGTCTGTACCAATGCCCATCTTGCGGGAGCGGCGGGGGCGCTGGCCGTGCGGCCTGCGCCAGCAAAGCCGATTGACGGGCACCAGAACTGTTGCAACTCTTCGACCGCGGAATGAACGCTGAGCCGAGGATCGCAGAACGCGGCCGCGACGCTCGGCGGATCGCCGTGTCTCGCTTAGTTCCGAGGCAGTCGTTCACCCCGTCACGTCAAGAGAGATCGCATGTCACCTCATCCGCGCCGGGCTCATTCCGTGCTCGCATCCTGGCTTGTTGCGTCCGCCGTCCTGCTATCACCCTGCCTTGCGCCGCAGGCGCTTGCCGCCGGCAAGACAACCATCGCCGCCGTGATGCATTCCGACCTGCGGGTGATCGATCCCGGCTTCACCACTGCCTACATCACCCGCGACCATGGCTACATGGTCTATGACACGCTGCTCGCCACCGATTCGAACTTCAAGATCCAGCCACAGATGGCGGACTGGAAGGTCTCGGACGACAAGCTGACCTACACCTTCACCCTGCGCGATGGCTTGAAATGGCATGACGGCACGCCGGTGACGGCGGAAGATTGCGTCGCCTCGCTGAAGCGCTGGGGCCGCAATGACGGCATGGGCCAGAAGCTGATGGACTTCACCGCGAGCCTGGAAGCTGCGGACGCCAAGACCATCGTGCTGAAGCTGAAGGAGCCTTATGGCCTGGTGCTGGAGTCGATCGGCAAGCCGTCGTCGCTGGTGCCGTTCATGATGCCGAAGCGCCTCGCCGAGACGCCGCAGGGCCAGCAGATTCCGGAGCAGATCGGCTCCGGCCCGTTCAAATTCGTCAAGGCGGAATTTCAGCCGGGCGTGAAGGCGGTCTACGAGAAGAACATCGACTATGTGCCGCGCAAGGAGCCGGCGAGCTGGACCTCCGGCGGCAAGGTGGTGAAGGTCGACCGCGTCGAATGGATCACCATGGCCGATGCGCAGACCGCTGTGAACGCGCTGCAGTCGGGCGATATCGATCTTATGGAGGCGCCGCCCTATGATCTTCTGCCCGTGCTGGAAGCGAACCCGGATTTGAAGATCGATGTACTGAACAAGTTCGGCTTTCAGACATTGGGACGGATGAACTTCCTCAATCCGCCGTTCGACAATGTGAAGGTGCGCCGCGCGGCGTTCCTGGCGCTGAACCAGAAGGACGTGCTCGACGCGCTGGTCGGCAATGCCAAATATCAGAAGATCTGCGGCGCGGTGTTCGTCTGCGGCACGCCGCTGGAGACCGATGTCGGTGCGGAGACGCTGATCAAGGGCAACGGCATGGCCGAGGCCAAGAAGGCGCTGGCCGAATCCGGCTATGACGGCACGCCGATCGCGATCATGGCGCCAGGCGATGTCGGTGCGCTGAAGCCGCAGCCGATCGTGGCGGCGCAGCTGCTGCGTGAGGCCGGCTTCAAGGTCGACCTGCAGGCGACGGACTGGCAGACCGTGGTGACGCGCCGCGCCAGCCAGAAGCCGGTCAAGGACGGCGGCTGGAACATGTTCTTCACCAACTGGGTTGGCGCCGACGTCGCCAATCCCGTCGTCAATGTCTCTGTCGGCGGCCGGGGCACCAAGGGCGGCTGGTTCGGCTGGGCCGAGGATGCCGAGATCGAGAAGCTGCGCGACGGCTATGCGCGCGCGTCTTCGCTCGACGAGCAGAAGAAGATCGCCGCCGAGATCCAGAAGCTGAACTATGAGCGCGTGATCTATATCCCGCTCGGCCAGTATCTCCAGCCGAGCGTCTGGCGCAAATCCTTGACCGGCGTGCTGGACGGTCCGGCGACGCCGGTGTTCTGGAACATCGAGAAGAAGCAGTAGGCGGGCGTCATGATCCCGATCAGCAGCGGTCTTCGCCGGTGATGGCGCAGGCTGTTGCTCATGCGGAGGCCGACCTGACTTGAGCGACGAGTCTTGCTTGGAGCCAAGATCGTTCCCCAATTCATTGCGAGCGCAGCGATGCCGCGCTCGCAATCACGGCGGAGAGCGGGCGAGAGCCCGTAATCGCTACGCCCACGCGCGCTCGCACGCTGTGCCCGTGAGCGACCGGGTCCTCATCAACAATACGGATCGCGGACGGCTTCCACGCCGTCGACGATCAGGGGCGGCGTGACCTGATCCTGGGACGGCGGCCGAGGGGGCGGCGGTGTCGGACGATTGCGCTCGGGGGCGTCGGCTTGGTTGGGCATCAAGAGCTCCTTGCGTTGGCTGGAAAACGAGCGAGCAGCCGCCGAGTTCCAGAACGCGGGACGTGATCGTCACGCCGGCATCCCGTGCATGGTTGGTCGTCGCCGCCCATGCGTCTCTGGCGATTGACGCGCGGGGGAACTGCTGCAAGTCTCGACGATGAAGGACGGCTTGCGCCTGCGCCAAGCGGTTCGATGAAAGCTTCACGTCAAGAGAGATCGCATGTCACATTCTCCGCGCCGGCCGTCCTCCGCGCTCGTTTCATGGCTCGTCGCCTCGGTCATGGCGCTGTCCTCGGCAGGGCTTGCGCCGGCGGCACTCGCGGCCGGCAAGAAGACGATCACGGCGGTGATGCATTCCGATCTGCGCGTGATCGATCCGGTGTTCACGCCGGCCTACATCACCCGCGATCACGGCTATATGGTCTACGACACCTTGCTCGGCACCGACGCCAATTTCCAGGTGCAGCCGCAGATGGCGGAATGGAAGGTCTCGGACGACAAGCTCACTTACACCTTCACTCTGCGCGACGGCCTGAAATGGCACGACGGCACGCCGGTCACCGCGGAGGACTGCATCGCCTCGTTGAAGCGCTGGAGCGTCAATGACAGCATGGGCCAGAAGCTGATGGAGGCGGCGGCCTCGCTCGAGGCCACCGATGCCAAGACGATCACGCTGAAGCTGAAGCAGCCTTACGGTCTGGTTCTGGAATCGATCGGCAAGCCGTCTTCCTACGTGCCGTTCATGATGCCGAAGCGTCTGGCCGAGACGCCGGCCAATCAGCAGATCGCCGAGCAGATCGGTTCCGGCCCGTTCAAATTCGTCAAGACGGAATTCCAGCCCGGCGTGAAGGCGGTCTATGAGAAGAACACCGACTACGTGCCGCGCAAGGAGCCGCCGAGCTGGACGGCCGGCGGCAAGGTGGTGAAGGTCGACCGCGTCGAATGGATCTCGATGCCCGATGCGCAGACGGCGGTGAATGCGCTGCAGGCCGGCGACATCGACTTCATGGAATTTCCGCCGATGGATCTGGAGCCGGTGCTGGCCGCCAATCCCGACCTCACCATGAATGTGCTCAACAAGTTCGGCTATCAGACGCTGGGCCGGATGAACTTCCTGTTTCCGCCATTCGACAATGTGAAGCTGCGCCGCGCCGCCTTCCTGGCGCTGAACCAGAAGGACGTGCTCGATGCGCTGGTCGGCACGCCGAAATTCTACCGCATCTGCGGCGCGGTGTTCGGCTGCGGCACGCCGCTCGAGACCGATGTCGGCTCAGAGACCCTGGTCAAGGGCAATGGCGTCGAGCAGGCCAAGAAGCTGCTCGCCGAGGCCGGCTACGACGGCACGCCGGTGGTCATCCTGGCGCCGGGCGACGCGATCACCTTGAAGGCCCAGCCGGTCGTCGCCGCGCAGCTGTTGCGCGCCGCCGGCTTCAAGGTCGATCTTCAGACCACCGACTGGCAGACCGTGGTGACGCGCCGCGCCAGCCAGAAGCCGCCGAAGGAAGGCGGCTGGAACATGTTCTTCACCAATTCGGTAATCGCCGATTCCGGCAATCCGATCGGCAGCACCTTCGTCAGCGCCCGCGGCCAGAAGAGTCCGTTCGGCTGGCCGAACGATCCGAAGATCGAGGAGCTGCGCGACGCCTTTGCCCGCGCTCCCGGCCTTGCCGAGCAGAAGAAGATCGCCGCCGATATTCAGCAGGAGATCTATGATCAGGTGATCTATGTCCCGCTAGGCCAGTGGTTCGCACCGAGCGCCTGGCGGAAATCAATCACCGGCATGTTGGAAGGGCAGGCGGTGCCCGTGTTCTGGAACGTCGACAAGAGCGAGTGACGTGATGTCGGCCGCGGCCCGCGGCGCCTGTAGCCCGGATGAGCGTAGCGACATCCGGGGTCTCCTCCACAGCGCGTGAGACCCCGGATGTCGCTGTCGCCCGCGCCCTTCGGGCGCCGGCTGTCGCTCATCCGGGCTACGCTATGAGGCCCTGATATCGTCGAGCGCCGCCAGCACCTCGGTCGAGGCGATCTCGACCTTGCCGATCTCGTTGAGCGCCTCGTCGATGTGGCCCGCGCTGAACAGCCGCGCGGCCTCCTTGCCGTGGCGGTGCACCGCTTCATGCGGGCGTTCGAGGCGGCGGAATGCGGTGTCACCGGCGAGGCGCTGGCCGGCCTCGCCATAGTACCATTTGCCGAGACGGCAATTGTGATGGTCACTGAGTTCGTCGGTCCTGAGCTGCAGCCGGCCGACGGACATGTCGACCAGCCGCTTCTTCCAGATCACGTGGTCGGCCTTGGCGAGCCGCACCACCTGATTGTCGAGCGAGAGCTTGGCGATCTCGGCCAGCATCTTGCCGACCTTCGCATCGGTCTTGCCCATCGTGTCGGCCAGCGACATCACCTCGTTCGCATTGGCCGTGGCCAGATCCGCGAGGAGGGTGATGCCCTGCGCCACCTCGTCGGTGGCCGCGTTCTGCTCGGTGAGAATGCCGGAGATCTCGTCCATCTTGGAGCTGACCACGGCGGTGCGGGTCCCGGCCTCGTCGATGGTCTGCGCCAGATTGGTCATCTCGGTCATGCCGATCTCGACGGCCTTGGCTCCGCCGGCCATCGCCTCGACGATGCCGCTCATTTCCGCCTGCAGCCGTTCGATGCGGCCCTTGATGTCCTCGGTGGCCTTCGTGGTCTGCTGTGACAGGTTCTTCACCTCGGCCGCGACGACGGCAAACCCCCTGCCGAACTCGCCCGCGCGCGCCGCTTCAATGGTGGCGTTCAGCGCCAGCAGATTGGTCTGATTGGCGATCGCATCGATGGTGCCGACGATCGAGCCGATCTCTGCCGAGGCTGCGCTAAGATCGGCGATCTTGGACGAGGTGTCCCGCACCGAGCTCGCAATTCCGTTCATGGTCTGCAGCGTGTGACGCACCGCCGTCACGCTGTCCTCCACCGCCCGCCGGGTCGCAGCCGCCTCATTGGCTGCTACGGTCGTTGTCGCGCTGATGGTCTGGACCGAGGCCTGCAGCTCGACCGACGCGGAGGCGAGACTCTGGCAGCGCTCCGATTGATTGTTCGAGGCGCCGATCAGGCGCGCGGCGCTGATTGAGGCCTCGTTGCTGTTGATGCAGAGATCGACGATGGAATCCAGGTCCTGGGAGGCGCGTGCGGCAAGCGCAGTGCCCAGGCGATGGATCGCCTCGATGAGTTCAGGCTTGATCTTGGCGCGCAGCGCTGCCGCGTCGAGGTCGGCGACCTCGCGGTTGAGCTCGCCCGCGGCCCAATCGTCGAGGCACAGCGCCAAGGTGTCCTGGAAGGCCCCGAGCGCGGCTGCGTCCAACAGGGCGGGAGCATCCGGTTGGTCGTTCTTGCGGCTGCGGAAACCCAGCATGTGTCCTCTCCAGCGATGACCGCTGCACACGTTGCATGCCGTCGACTCGGCTGGCGGCGACCCTCGGCTCCAACTTGCTTGCAGTTTGGTTACCAAATGGTTTCCCGCTGCAACTGCCGGTGGTGAGATCTGCTCGGCCTTGCGTATGGCGGCGCGCTTGACATGGTGTAAGTCGTGACTTACGGTAAGCTATGGCTTACGGATTAGCATTGACAGTGCTTGCAGATCCGACGCGGCGGCAGGTGTTCGAGCGCCTCCGCGACGGCCCTCGGCCGGTCAACGCCATTGCGGCCGGATTGCCGGTGTCGCGGCCCGCGGTGTCGCAGCATCTGAAGGTGTTGAAGGACGCCGGGCTGGTCGAGGAGCACAGCGAAGGCGCCCGTCGCATCTATGCGCTGCGAAGGGAAGGGCTCGCCGAGCTGCGTGAGTGGCTCGACGGCTTCTGGGACGATGCCCTGCTGGCGTTCAAGATCGAAGCGGAGCGATCGCACCGGCAGTTGAAAGGGAAGACGGATGAATGAGCGAGCGATGATCGCGCCGGTGCAGAAGCAGGTCCGTGTCACGGCGCCGATCGACCATGCCTTCGCGGTCTTCACCAGCGGTCTGACGCAATGGTGGCCGCATACGCATGGCGTCGGCCGCAAGCCGATCACCAAGGTGCTGCTTGAGCCCAGGCTTGGCGGCCGTTGGCTGGAGATCGCCGAGGACGGCACCGAGACGGCGGTCGCGACCATTACGCTCTGGGAGCCGCCGCATCGCTTCGTCATGCTGTGGCAGGTCGATGCGCAATGGCAGCCGGATGCGGCGATGCGTTCGGAGGTCGATGTGCGCTTCTTCGCCGAAACCGCCGAGACGACGCGGGTCGAACTGCTGCACCACAGATTCGAAACGATGGGCGAGGCGGCCGGCGCATCGATGCGCAGGGATGTGGATGGCGGCTGGCCCGGCCTGCTGCAGCGCTTCGTGGCAGAGGCGGAACGCCAAGCCGCGCCGTCTTGAGCAACTCACCATCAACGTGGAGATCGTGATGTCCGAGTTCGTCGTTCACTCCGTGCCGGGAAGCCCGTTCGGGCGCAGCGTGCTGATTGCGCTGGAAGAGAAAGGCGCGCGGTATCGTCTTGCGGCGCTGGCGCCGGGCGAGTCCAAGGCGCCGGCTCATCTCGCGCGACATCCGTTCGGTCGCGTGCCGGTGCTCGATCATGACGGCTTCGTGCTCTACGAGACCCAGGCCATCCTGCGTTATCTCGATCGCGTGTGTCCCGAGCCGGCCCTGACGCCCGCCGATTTGAGGCTGGCAGCGCGGATGGATCAGGTGATGAACATCAGCGACTGGTATCTGTTTCAAGGCGTCTGCAGCGTCATCGCCTTTCAGCGCATTGTCGGCCCGCAGTTCTTCGGCACCACGCCGGATGAAGCCGTGATCGAGCGTGCCATGCCGCAGGCCCGGACCGTCTTCGCGGAGCTGTCGCGGCTGCTCGCAGACCAGCCCTTCATGGCCGGCGACGAGCTGTCGCTCGCCGACGTCCAGGTCGCGCCGCAGGCGAGCTTCCTGTCGTTGACGCCGGAATGGACGAGCTTGACCGCCGCTTATTCCAATCTCGTCGCCTGGATCGAACGGCTGGAGGCCCGGCCGAGCTTCCAGGCCACCACCATGGCGCGCTTGATGGCCGGCGCGAGCACGGCCTGAGATCAGCACGCCGCGGCCGTGCTGATGAGAACGATCCGGCCGCGGCGGCGGGACTGTTGATGAGCCGAGCCGGTGCGGACTGATCCCTGCAGTTGCAGGCGCACACGAAGAGGGGTGCGTTGCCGCCTCGCCCCTCGCGCGGTTCGTGCGCTCCTCGCCCCCTGCGCCAGCCCCGACCGGCATCGTTCGGCTTGTTGATTATTGCTGGCATCAAGGCTAGCGTTTGCGATCGGCATCCGGACTTCAGGATCTGCATTTGCGTCGGGGGGGGCGCGGTGCTGATCCCCCGGAGAGTTGAGCGTGCAACTCGCACGACATTGCGGAGAAGCGCCCTGCGACCGGAGGGGACTGTTAGTGCCGCCTGAAACACAGTCTCTGCAGACGTTTGGGCCACGGTTGGTTGTGCGGCAATCGGACGATGTCCTCGATCACGTCAAGGGTCTTGGCGGATGGAAGATTCGCCTGCAGCAGCTCTCGGCGGGCCGGCTGAGAGCCGAAGTCATCGGGTTGCATCTCGACAACATTCAATTCGTTCGTGAGCGGACGACCCAGGCGCTGCTGAAGGACGTGGAGACAGGCGACGATCAGATCGTCTTCTCGCAGCCTCTGCAGGCGTCCGGGCCGGGCTACGTGAATGGCCACATGATCGGCTATCCAGACCCTTGTCTGCTCGGTGGCGGAGCCCTCCCGTCCATTCGGACTCCGCAATATCTCGATGTCGCGACCTTGGTGGTCGACAAGGCCCACCTCCTGCGATGGTTGACCGAGCTCGGCGAATCCGAATTGGCCGACATGATGATCAGCAAGCGCCAACTCACTTGTCTGCAGGTCGAGCCGACGAGTCTGCCGGTCGTCAAGGATGTGAGTCTCCAGCTCTGCGGGAGCAGCGGCATCACTGAGCGGGTGTTGGGTTTCGAACAAAGCCGGCGCGCCATCGAGGACGATTTGTTGCATGCTTTGATGCAGTCGATGCGTGTGACGCGACGACGGACGTTGACGAGCGTGACCTTGCAACGCCGCCTGGCGGATCGCGCCTGGGAGCTCGTTCTGGCGAGTCCAGATGAGCCGCCGACCATTTCCGATCTTTGCCGGCAACTCGGCGTCAGCCGCCGGAGCTTACAGGATGGCTTTCAGGGGGCGTTCGGGCTGGCCCCGACGCAATTCCTGCGTGTTGTTCGACTCAACGCCGTTCGCCGTGACCTGATGGCATCGGCCGGCAACAGCGTGCCGCCCTCGATCGGAGATATTGCGGCGCGGTGGGGGTTTTGGCATTGGAGTCGCTTTACGTCCTACTATCGCGGGTTGTTCGGCGAACTCCCTTCCGAGACGTTTCGGCGGTTTGGAGCGCGGGCGAGGGCGGACTAATCGTCGTTTCGCACAGGCAAAGATGATGTGCGCGGCCCGGCGTTGATCCCTGCTGCGGTGACTGACCGCGGTCCTGTGTGTTTCTCCCCGCCCGGTCGTTGCCGCTTCGATCGGCCTCCGAATGATTTTTCGATGATGCAGCGCTCCGTTGCCGATTTCGGATAACGCGCCGATGCGGTCCGTTCATAACCTTCCCTCTTGAGAGCATGCGTATGGCGTGGCCGCCGGGGGGCGAGCCGCGGCCTGGAATGCGCGTCTGTCAAAACGATAAGAGGGGGAGAGGATGACATTGAAGTTCATCGCGGGCGCGATGGCCTGCGGCTGGATGGCGGCGACCGCGACACCTGCGCTCGCGTTCGAGTTCGGCTCAGTGGGGTGGGCACAGAAGCCCGGCCTCACCCTGGGGGGAGGAACGGCCGGAGCGCCGCCGCCCGGTCTGTACAGCTTCAATCAGGTCTTCACCTATCAGAGCGGGATCGTCGGCTCCGGAGCGCCGAATGCTGGAGGCGGTGCGACACCGTCGCGGGCGGCAGGTGAAGCGTCGGGACTGCTATGGGTCCCCGGATGGACGATCTTCGGTGCGACCTATGACGCAGTCGTCGTGCAGCCATGGGTGATGGCGGATGTCGGAAGTCCGATAAACGTAACGCCGGCAGGGATGATCAATACCTATATCGTTCCGGCCGAATTGAGCTGGAAACTCGGTGACAGCGGCTTCTTCGTCAAGACCGGGCTGGGAATCTACGCGCCGACCGGCACGATCAAGGGAGTGACAGGGCTCGACAGCGTCGGTGTTCCCTGGTGGACGTTCGAGCCGGAGTTCATCGTATCCTATTTAAAGGATGGCTGGAATCTCACGGCCAACATCTTTGCCGAGTTCAATACGACGAACCCGCGGACGCAATATCGGAGCGGCAACGTGCTGCATGCCGAGTTCACGGCGACCAAGGCGATCGGCAACTGGACGGTCGGGCCGGTTGCCTACTATGCGGGCCAGGTGAGCGACGACAAGTCCAGTGCGTTCTATGGCGGAGCCATCAGGAACAACAGATACTCGCTTTGGGCCGCGGGAGCGCTCGTCGGCTACGATTTCGGGCCGGTGCAGTTGAACGTATGGGCCACGCATGAGTTTGCTGCGTCCGCTTCGGGCGGCACGGCCGGGCGGCCGGGTGTCGATACGGCATCCATCACCAAGGGCTACTCGGTCTACGCAAATGTGAGCTTTCGTCTCTGGGCGCCGGATCAGCCAGCCCCTCGGCGCCCGCTCGTGACGAAATAGCTCTTCGTCGAGCCGTCGCGCGGCGGTCTTCGTGGTGAGGCCGCTTGCGAGCGGCGCGCCGTCGCCGTCGCGCTTTCATTCGACCAGACCTCTGGGGAGAACATCCGTGGGTGACAGGATCAAGTCTTTGACCAAGGTGAGCCGCCGCATCAGCCGTCGGCAGCTGCTCAAGGCGGCGGGTGCGCTCGGGCTGGCCGGCTCGGGCAGCGTCGCGCTTGCCAACATTGCCAAGGCCGCCTCGAACACGATCAAGATCGGCTGGGTGGGCTCCTTGTCAGGCATTCGTGCGCCCTTTGCGGAGCCGGATCCCTGGATCCATGAGCGCATGAAGGCCTATCTCAAGGACGGCCTGAAGATTGGTGGCAAGACCTTCAATGTCGAGCTCGTTATCAAGGACAATCAGTCGGATCCGAACCGATCTGCGACGGTGGCGAGCGAGCTCGTGCTCAGAGAGAAGTGCGATCTCATTCTCGTCCAGGATGGCGAGGCGCAAATTCCGGTCGGAGAACTCGCCGACGCGCGGGGTGTTCCGACCATCTCCACGATGTTGCCCTGGCAGGCCTGGATGTTTCCCCGCAAGTCGACGCCCGACAAGGGCTTTCCCTACACGTTCCACTTCTTCTGGGGCGCCGATGATGTCGTGAAGAACTTCATCGGCATGTGGCAGTCCGTGGAGTCCAACAGGAAGGTCGGAACCCTGTACATCGACAATGCGGCCGGTGTGGCCTTTGCAGATCCAAGACAGGGTCTTCCGGCAGGACTCGCGCAAGCGGGATATCGTGAAGTTCCGGCCGGTCGCTACCAGGTGACGACAGATGATTTCTCCAATCAGATTTCGGCGCTCAAGAATGAAGGCGTCGATATCGTATCCGGATTTGCCTATGGACCGCATTGGGTGACGCTGTGGAATCAGGCGGCGCAGGCTGGTTTCAAGCCGCAGATCTGTACGGTCGCTGCGGCGTTTCTGTTCCCCAGCGCGGTCAATGCGCTGGGCGAACGTGGCGACGGAATGTCGACCGAGGTCTGGTGGACGCCGGCCTATCCGTTCAAGTCGTCCTTGACCGGGCAGAGCGCGGCCGAGCTCGCTGCCGATTGGGAGAAGACGACCGGACGGCAGTGGACGCAGCCGATCGGCTACGCACATGCGCTCTGGGAGGTCGGCCTCGCCGCGCTTCGCAACAGTGATCCCAAGGACAGGACTTCTCTGTGCGATGCGATCGCCGGCCTCGACCTGCAGACCGTGGTTGGTCCTGTCAAATTCAAGGACAGTCCGATCAAGAATGTTGCCGTGACCTCGCTGTCCGGCGGGCAGTGGCGCAAGGCGAAAGCGGGCAAGGCGCCATATGAATTGTTGATCGTCCATAACGGGACAGCGCCCTTTATTCCCAGGCAGTCGGATCTCGTTCTGCTGTCCAAGCTCTCGTGAGCAGGCCGGCGGCAGAGCGCGACGCATGGTCGAAGTGTTGAACGTCAGGTCTCTGAGCAAGAGCTTCGGTGCCATCAAGGTCGCAGACGATCTCAGTTTCCGGCTCGAACTGGGGGAATGTCTCGGCGTGATCGGTCCGAACGGAGCTGGAAAGAGCACGCTTCTGAATCTGATCGTGGGTTTGATACGGCCCGACTCAGGCCGCATCATCCTCGACGGAAGCGACATCACCGGGCTGCGGCCGCATCTCCGGGCGCGTCGCGGCATCGGCCGCGCTTTTCAGATTCCGCAGCCTTTCCCGCATCTGACCGTCTACGAAAACGTCCTCGCAGCAGCCACCTTTGCCGGTGGCATGCATGACGCTGCTGCTGCGGAAGCGGCCATCGAGGTGCTGCAATTGACCGGGCTGTCCGCCAAGGCGGAGCTGCTGGCCGGCGGGCTGCCATTGATCGATCGCAAGCGGCTGGAATTCGCCAAGGCGTTGGCGTCCCGGCCGCGGCTGATCCTGCTCGACGAAATCGCGGCCGGCTTGACGGAGCCGGAGGTCGCGCGCCTCACCGAGGTAATCGGCAGCGTCAAGGCCGGTTACGCCATGATCTGGATCGAGCACATCCCGCATGCGCTGCGCGCAGCCGCGGACCGCATTCTCGTGCTCGATTTTGGCCGCAAGGTGCTCGAAGGCGCGCCGCGCGAGGTCATGGAAAGTCCTGCGGTCAGACGGATCTATATGGGGCTTGCTGATGACGTTGCTTGATGTGTCCGGGCTGAACGTCTTTCACGGTGATCTCCAGGCGATCTTCGATCTCGACCTTCGCGTTGGCGAAGGTGAGGTGGTTGCGCTCGTCGGCGCGAATGGCGCCGGCAAGACAACGATGATGCGCGCGCTTGTCGGCCTGATTGCCAGCAAGCAGGGGGGGGTCCGCTTCGATGATGCCGAGATTTCCGCGGCATCCGCGGAGGACATCGCTCGCGCAGGGCTTTGCATGGTGCCCGAAGGCCGCATGTTGTTCGACAGCCTCACGGTCGTGGAAAATCTGATGATGGGGCAGGTGCTCGGGCGCCGCGGCTATTGGACCTTGAAGCGGGTCTTCGATCTGTTTCCGATCCTGGCCGAGCGGCGCAGCGCGATGCCGCGTCAGCTCTCGGGCGGCCAGCAACAGATGGTCGCGATTGGCAGGGCGTTGATCTGCAACCCGCGACTGCTGCTGTGTGACGAGATCTCGCTCGGGCTGGCACCGCTCATGGTCGAGCAGATGTATGCCGCATTCGCGCAGATCGGCAGGCAGGGCACGGCCCTGGTGCTGGTCGAGCAGGACGTGAAGCGCGCCTCCGCTGCCGCGGACAGGCTTTATTGCCTGCTCAAGGGAAGGATTTCACTGGAGACCGCCGCAGGTGCCGTGAGGGTCGAGGATCTGACGCGCGCCTATTTCGGCGCTTGAGAGCGGGGCAGGGGTGAGTATGGCGTGGATCGAAACCGTGGTGAACGGCCTGTTGTTGGGAGGCCTCTACGGCCTGATCGGAATCGGGCTTGCCCTCGTCTTCGGAGTCATGCGGGTGGTCAACGTCGCCCAAGGCGAGTTCATGGTGCTGTCTGCTTTCTTCGCGGTGATCGTCGTGGCAGCTGCACCGGATCTCCACCCACTGATCATTCTCGCTCTCACCATCCTATTCTCCTTCTGCCTCGGTTATGTGTATCAGAGCTGGATCGTCAACCGAGCCATGCAGTCTGCGGACCCCCTCGCGCCGCTGCTCCTCACCTTCGGGGTGTCGATCATCCTGCGCAACGTCATGGTGGAGCTATTCGGCGCAGATCTGCGTGGGCTGCAACTCGGATCGCTGTCGCGCGCCAGCATCGCGATCTTCGATATCAGCATCGGTGTCGTGCCACTGCTGACGCTCGTCACCTCTGTCGTGCTGTTTCTGCTGCTGCAATGGATGCTGAAGCGGACGTCATTCGGTCGGATCATTCGCGCAACGGCGGATCGTCGCGATATCGTTCGGTTGTTCGGCGTGAAGCCCGACCGGGTGTACGCGTGTGTCATGGCGATGTCCCTGTCGCTCAGCGCCATCGCCGGCTTTCTTCTCGCGGTGCGCGCGAGCTTCACGCCGTTTTCCGGCGTCGAGCGCCTGCTCATCGCGTTCGAGGTCGTGGTGCTGGGCGGCATCGGCTCGTTCTGGGGACCGTTGATCGGCGGTCTCGCGCTGGGCGTCACGCAACTCGTCGGCCTGAAATGGGATCCCAACGCCGGCCTGCTTTATTGTCACTTGCTGTTCTTCGTCATGATCCTGCTCCGCCCGTCGGGGCTGGTGGCGAGCCGGAGCTGACGATGCATCGCCGTCTGGTGTCCGGTCTCGTCCTGTCGATCCTGCTCAGCGCCGTCGCGCCTTTCGTGCTCGGCGACGGCGCGCTGCGCTTATGGACGGAGGCTCTGCTCATTCTCACGATGGCGCAGATGTGGAACCAGCTCGCGGGCTATGCGGGTCTCGTCTCGCTCGGGCATCAGGTGTTCGTGGCAGCCGGCGCTTACGCGCTGTTCCTCGCAGCGGAAGCGTTGGACGTCTCGCCTTATTTGGTGTTGCCCTTGGCTCCGCTGGCGGCCGCGGGCCTGGCAGCGCTGATCGCGCTGCCGCTGTTTCGGTTGCGCGAGGCCTATTTCTCGATCGGCATTTGGGTGTTTTCCGAGATCGTCGCGACCCTCGTCACGAAATCATCCCTGACCGGCGCGACGGCCGGCGTGCCGCTCAAGACCGGCAGGCTGATCGATCTCGACTGGTTCGAGCCGACGCTGTTCTGGCTTGCGAGCGCGATGGCGCTGGCAGCGACGGCGGGGCTCTTGCTGTTGATGCGATCTGAACTCGGTCTCGGGATCATGAGCGTGCGCGACAACGACGTTGCGGCCATGAGCGTCGGCGTCGATGTCCAGCGCAATCGGCTCATCGTCTTTGTCGTCTCCGCTGCCGGATGTGGCACGGCGGGCGCCGTCAACTTCCTCAGCAATCTCTATCTCAGCCCGGCTTCGGCGTTCGACGTCAGCTGGGTCGTCGACATGATGTTCATCGTCGTGATCGGCGGCATTGGAACGTTGGAGGGGCCGATCATCGGTACGCTGCTGTTCTTCGCTCTGCGCGAGATCGTCACCGGCCAGCTTGGACTGTCGGCCGGCTGGTATCTCGTCGCCCTGGGGAGCGCGGCGGTGGCGACGATGCTGTGGTCGCCGCGCGGGCTGTGGCCGGCGCTGAGTGCGCGCTGGGGCCTGCGTTTCATGAGCGTCCAACGCAAAGCGCCGCGCCTTCTGCTGCAGGACGAACCGAACAACGATAGCCCAGGGACTCTCAGACCATGACGAACACGCATTATCTCAGCGCGACGGCGCAGTTGAAAATGCTGGCGGAGCGGCGCATCAGTGCGACCGAGCTGCTGGACCTGCATCTGGATCGCGTGCAGCGGCTCAATCCGGAGTGCAACGCGGTGATTGCTCTCGATGAGGAGGGGGCGCGGCGGAGCGCGCGCGCCGCCGACGAGGCCATCGTCCGAAACCCGTGTGCGGGACGCCTGCTTGGTCTGCCGATGACCATCAAGGACTCGTTCGCTGTGACGGGAATGGCGGTGACCTGCGGCATGGAGGAACTGCGTGACTACCGTCCGCAGCGGGACGCTGCGGCGGTGGCGCGGATCCGGGCGAGCGGAGCGGTCATCTTCGGCAAGACCAACGTCCCGGCCGCGGCAAAGGACCATCAATCCTACAACACGCTGTTCGGATTGAGCCGCAATCCGTGGGATCTGACGCGCACCGTGGGCGGCTCGTCCGGCGGCTCGGCTGCAGCACTGGCTGCGGGCTTGACCCCGCTGGAGCTCGGCAGCGACATCGGCGGATCGATCCGCGTCCCGTCGCATTTCTGCGGCGTCTACGGACACAAGCCGAGCTACGGTCTGGTCGATATCGCAGGACATGTTCCGCCTCCGCCCGGACAGATTGCGCCGTCCGGGCTTTCTGTCGTCGGACCTCTCGCGCGCAGCGCCGAGGATCTGGAAATGCTGTTCGACATCCTGCTCGGACCTGCCGAGATCGAGCGCGCGGGAGCCGAGCTCCGATTGCCGGCCCCGCGTCGCGACGAATTGCAAAGTTTCAGGGTCGGGGTGTGGACCGACGCCTTTCCGCTCGATCCCGGCTATGCTGCGGCGATTGATCATCTTGTCGGTTGTCTCAGGCGTTGCGGAGTCCAGGTCGATGAAGCGGCCCGCCCGGCCATCGACGCCGCGGCCAGCCACCGCGCCTACATTCAGACTCTGTTCGGGATCATCGGGGCTGGCCTTCCGCGCTTGGACCAGGAGGCCCTGCTCGCGGAAGGGGATGCGGCGGAAGCCGGCAGCTATCCGCGGCAGGTGGCCGATGCCATTCGGCAGCCTTTGCAGCGCTATCTCGCGATCCGGGAGGAGCGCCATCGGCTCCGCCAGGCGTGGAGCGATTTCTTTGCCGACTACGACGTCCTGATCTGCCCGGTGACGCCGACCGTGGCGTTCCCGCATGACTTCGAGCGGTCGGATTTTGCGGCCCAGTTCGTCCGCACCGTGGCGGTAGGCGACCGCCGGATCCCCTATCTCGACAATCTGGCATGGCCGGGCCTCGCTACGGTCGCCCATCTGCCGGCGACTGCGATGCCCACCGGCGCGCTGGTCGGTCCGGTGCCGGCAGGCGTCCAGATCATCGGACCGTTCCTGGGCGACCGCACCACCTTGCGTTTTGCCCGTCTGGTCGAACGCGAGCTCGGCCCCTTCCAGGCTCCGCCCGGCTATTAGCCGGTATGACGGACGAGCCGGCCGGATGACTTCATCGTCTCATCAGACGACCGGCCGGCGCGCGCCGTGCAGCCGTTGACGCTGCAGCAATCTCGCATCATGCAGAGGATGAAACGGCGAGGGCCTGGTGCGGGCGGTGGGACTCGAACCCACACGACGTTGCCATCGAGGGATTTTAAGTCCCTTGCGTCTACCAATTCCGCCACGTCCGCGTTTGGGATCAGAGACCTAGCCCAGCCTTCGTGCAGAAGGAATGAAGCTTTCGGTGCCCTGAGGCTCATCCTCTGCTTAAGCCAAGGCGGTCGCCTTGGTAAAGCCTCAATCCGGCCGTCACCAGCTGCTTTGAGATGGCATCTGATCTGAAGCAAGCGAGCCGCGTCATTCAACAGCTGCGCCAAAGGGCACTTGCAAGATGCGGATGTCTTTCTGAAATCGGGCGCTCGGCAGATCCAGCTGGCGGGGCGGGTGAACCGGATCCGGACGGGGCGGGCACTGTCGATGCTGCGGATCGTGCGGTCGGCGAGGCCAAGCCCGATGCGCTTCCCTTCGGGGCGAGACGATGTTTTAAGACGGCTGCTTTAACGAGGCTGCATGACCACTGACTGCCACCGCCCAAGCCATCGGCGCCTTGCGCTCGCCGCGGGGTTGATCGCTTTGGGATCGCTGCTGTCCGGTTGTGCCGGCATGAGCGACAACATGTCGACGGCTTTCGCCGATCCGGCCAAATACGATCTGTACGACTGCAAGCAGCTCGAAACCGAGCGCAAGTCGTTAGCTGCGCGCACCGCCGAGTTGCAGGGCCTGATGGCCAAGGCGGAGACCGGGACCGGCGGCGCCGTGGTGGCGGAGCTCGCTTATCGCAACGATTACGTGGCGATCCGCGGCCAGTCGCAATTCGCCGAAGAGGCGTGGCGCCGCAACAAGTGCCAGGAAAGCCCACCGCCGGCGCCTGCGGCCGCCAAGGGTGGCAAGCCGGCCAAACCGGCGCGTCCGGCGCGGCCGATGGCCGCCACCGGTTCGGCCGGTCCTTCGACCCTGCCGCGGGACGGTTCGGTCTATTGAGGCCGCAACATCAGATCATGATGCGTTTCCGTGGCAACGCATTCATGGGCTACAGCCGCCAATCGTAGATCCAGCTTTGCCGCGCCGATAGCCGTTGCGGGCCGAGCGCCTTGATGCTGAGGTCGCGCGCCAGCGCCAGCGGACCCGTCATGTGGTAGACGCGCCCTTGCTGGCGCGCCGTGCGCTGTACCCGGCCGACGCGGGGGCGGCGCAGCCTGGCGTAGCGCTGCAATGCCCCCTCGATGGCGCCAGGGCCATCCGGGCGCGCTTCGCTCAGGGTCTTGGCGAGCACGGCTGCGTCCTCGATCGCCATGCCCGCGCCCTGCGCCGCAAACGGCAGCATCGCATGGGCCGCGTCGCCCAGCAGCGCGACATTGCCTGCGGTCCACGCGATGCCCTCGGGAACCCCGAACAACGCCCATTTGCGCCAGCCATCAACCGCATTGAGCAGCAAGCGGGCCGTGGCCGGCCAGCGTGGCGGGCCGAACGCCGCCTTCAGCTCCGCTGGATCGCCCTCGGCGCTCCAGCCCGGCCGGTTCCAGGTGCCGGGCACCACCGCGACGACGTTGACCTGCCGCCCGGCCGAGATCGGGTAGGCGACCAGATGAGCACCGGGTCCCATCCAGAGCTGCACCCGCGCGCTGGCATGGTCGCGTGGCAATTGCCGGGCGTCGAGCGTGCCGCGCCACGCGATCAGGCCGGAGAATTCGGCGCGGACCTGTGGAAACAGATGATGCCGTACTGCCGACCAGACGCCGTCGGCGCCGATCAGCGCCAGCGCCACGTCCTGCCGGCGCTCATCGCCGCGGCGATGCACCACGGTGAGCCCCTTGGCGTGGGCCGCCACGTCCTCGAACTGGCAGCCCAGGCGCAGCTCGATGTCCGGATGCGCCATCGCCTCGGCCGCCAAGGCCGCCTGCAGATCGGCGCGATGTACGACCCAATAGGGCGCGCCGGCAGCCTCGCTCGCCGCCGCGCCGAGCGGCAGCCGCGCGATTTCACCGCCGGCCCGGGCACTGAGGATGCTGACGGCCTCCGGCATCACCACGCGGGCGGCAAGCCGCGGCCCCAATCCGAGATCAATCAGAATGCGACTGGCATTCGGGGACAGCTGCAGCCCGGCGCCGACCTCTTCGAGCCGCTCGGCCTTTTCCAGCACGACGACACGAAAGCCCTTGGTGGCCAGTGCGAGCGCTGCTGTCAGGCCGCCGATCCCGGCGCCTGCAACGAAGATGGTACGCGATGCCACGATCGGCCGATCAGGCCACGTCCTTGAGCACGCATTCCGGCGGCCGCGCCTCGCCGGCGGCGAGGTCAGGCGCGTAGCGGTACAGCGTCGAGCAGTAGGGACAGATGATTTCCTTGTCGTTGCCGAGATCGAGGAACACGTGCGGATGATCGAACGGCGGGTTCGCTCCCACGCACATGAACTCACGCGAGCCGATCTCGATGACGGGCACACCGGCGTCGTTGTGGAAATGCGGGACGATGTTATCGGCCATCGGTTTCACCTCGAGTGGCAAGAAGAGCAGAGCGGATCAGCACGGGGAATCGGCCGACGGGACAGGAACGATACGCCGTGCCGTCGCGAAACGGCGGCGCACCATACTGAGCCATAAGGCCAATTCCTAGGATTGGGAACCTGCGTTGGGTGTGACGCACGCCGTTATTTTTGCGCTTGTGGATTCGACACAAACCAGATGCGCCCGAGAAGCCCTTCTTTCGTCGGGGCCGTTGTGTCCCGGGCCGGACATCCTATGTTTTCAACTGAATATCCACGCGAAAACGTGAACACGGCGTGATCTCAAATCGAATCAATCGCGGTATCGGTCTGGCATTGGCGGGCCTTGCCATCAGCATCGCCATCGGCGCGGCGCTGTATCCGCATGCCTATCATGCCGGAGCCGTGCTCGACGCGGCAGACGATCCGGCGCGGCTTTCGGAGCTGCAGATCGCGCCGCTGTTGCAAAGCGATCCGGTGCGCATCTCCACCGGGATCGACGAGGCGCTTGCCGCCGGCGATCCGGATCTCGCGGACAGCTTCGTCGCACTCGCAAACGCGCATCATCTCGCACTCGATGAGAGCCAGGTGCAGCGGGTGACTGATGCCTTGGCCGCGGAGAAGGCGCCGGCGAGCGTGGCGAAGCGCTTTGCGACCGGGCTCGTTACCGGCCAGGCCGATGATGTCGCCAGCCTCTCCGGCACTGTCGCCGGCGATCTGTTCGTGTTCGGTGACATCCGCGACGCCGTGCGCGAAGGCAAGCATCTGGTGATGGGCGAGGAGACCGACCGCCTCGTGCTGGGTCTTGCCGCGGCCGGCCTTGCCGTGACCGCCGCGACCTATGTCTCTGCCGGCACCGCGGCGCCGGTGCGCGCCGGTCTGACCCTGGTGAAGGATGCCCGCAAGGTCGGCCGGCTCGGCGAGGGACTGGCGGCCTGGGCCGGACGGTCCGCGCGCGAGGTGGTCGATGCGCCGATGCTGCAGCAGGCGGTTGCCTCGGGCTCGGTGCTGCGTCCCGGAGAGACCGCGACTGCGATAAGGGCGGCGTTCCGGGCCGAGAAGGCCGGTGCCCTGGTGCGGCTCGGCAAGGATGTCGGCCGCATCACCGAGAAGGCCGGAACGCGCGGCGCGCTCGATTCGCTCAAGCTCGCGGAGGGGCCGAAGGACGTCGCCCGCGCGGCCCGTCTGGCCGAGGCCAAGGGCGGCCAGACGCGCGCGATCCTGAAACTGCTCGGCCGTGGCGCGCTGCTGCTGACGGCGGGTGCGTTCAACCTCGCACTCTGGCTGTTCGGTGCCCTGATGACGCTGTTCGGGGTGCTCGGCTCGCTCAAATCGATGGCGGAGCGCGCCACGCAGGCTGTGATCGATCGCGGCAAGCGGCGGCGATTGCGGCAGGTGCAGGCCGCCGCGGCCAGACCCGAACTGGTCGCCGCCGCCTCCTGCGGCTAAACTCCGTCGCAGCATTTTCATTCTCGATTCCAGGACTCAGGCCGATGCCGAGCTTTCACAACGGCGCCGTCGAAATCGCCTTCATCGATGAGGGGGAGGGCGATCCGATCGTGCTCGTCCACGGCTTCGCGTCGACCAAGAACGTCAACTGGGTCTATCCGGCCTGGGTGTCCGAGTTGCGCAAGGACGGCCGCCGCGTCATCGCGCTCGACAATCGCGGCCATGGCGACTCGGCCAAGCTCTACGATCCCGCGAGCTACGCGATCGCGGAGATGGCCAGTGATGTCACCGCGCTGATGGACCATCTCGGGCTCGCAAGCGCCGATGTCATGGGCTACTCGCTGGGCGGTCGCATCGCCGCCTATATCGCCCTCGCCACGCCCGAGCGCCTGCGTTCGGCGATCTTCGGCGGCATCGGCATGGCGATGATCGAGGGCGGCGGGCCGGGCGAGAACGTCGCTGCGGCGCTGGAGGCGCCGTCGATCGACGAGGTGACCGATCCCGTCGGACGCACCTTCCGCGCCTTTGCGGACCAGACCCGCTCCGACCGGCTGGCCCTGGCCGCCTGCATGCGCGGCTCGCGCGGATTGATCTCGCGCGAACAGGTCGGCCGCATCGCCGTGCCCGTCCTGGTCGCCGTCGGCACCGCCGACGAGGTCGCAGGCTCCGGGCCGGCGCTCGGCGCGCTCATTCCCGGCGCGGAGGTGCTCGACATTCCCAACCGCGATCACATGCGCGCCGTCGGCGACAAGGTCTACAAGGCCGGCGTGATCGATTTCCTCTCACGGCGCTGACGGTCGATCCACGCGCGAGCTGATGGGCCAACAGCCGGCCACGGCGCTCGGCGTTGTGTCACGGCCCGGTCGTAGATCCAGATCCGCGCTCGCTCTCTCCTCCGTCATTGCGAGCGAAGCAATCCAGGGGCTCGGGCGGGACTCTGGATTGCTTCGCTTCGCTCGCAACGACGTGGAGAGAGATTGTACCCACCAAACAATGCAGCGGAGGCGGCCGCGGTGCCCACGCTCTACGGCGCTGCGTCGACGCGTTCGCCGCCGAACCAGCGTGCAGCGGCGATCAAAGCGGTGAAGCTGGCGATCCAGACCAGGCGGGCGCCGTAGCGGTCGTGGGGACCTGAGATCACGCCGCAGATCACGGCGTTGCCGAGCAAAGCGAGCGTCACGGTGACGGCCAGGAGGGCGACGTCATCGCGGCGCCGGCGCCAGATCGCATGGGCGGCGATGGCAGCCACGGCCAGCATGGATCCGAGCGCGACCGGTACGTGGAGCCAGTTCACGACCGCGAAATTGATCTCCCAGTGCTGCTGATGCGCCGCGCGCATCTGCTTCGTCTGGGACGGAATGTAGCGCTCGATGATGCCATAGGTGTGCGGCACCCAGCCATTGGTGCCTTCGCCGGTCGCCACATGCAGCAGCTGCTCGACCGTGGCGACCGCCGCCGCCTTGGCCTGCCACAGCGGATAGGCCGTGAGCGACTGCTTCACGATGAACCCCATCTCGTCGTTCATGCCCTCGAAGCGGCCGAGCTTGTTGAACATGCTGTTGCCCCACAGGAAGTCATCCGCCGTGGGCGGCAGCTCGTTGCGATAGGGGCAGAGCTTGAGCTTCTCGCGCGCGCAATGGTCTTTCAGGTACTGCGTGACGATGCCGTCCTGGAGCATGCGGCCAAAGGCGACGCCGGTGCCGCCCGGCGTCCATGCCAGCTGGCCCGACAAGGCGAAGTTGGCCGCGAGCAGCATCGCGGCTCCGGCAACGATGGTCAGGCTGGCCTGCACAAGGCCGGAGAGCGCGATCTGCCGACGCAGCCACGGATAGCCGATCCAACCGGCGCAGCACAGCCCGAACAGCACGCCGAGCGTGGCGCTATGGGTGGCGGAGGCGAACGCGACGAAGCCGAACAGCGCACATTTTTCGAGCGGCGAGATGCGGCGCGCCTGCGTGACCAGGATGAACAGCGCGAGCACCGACAGTCCGGCAAAGATGTCGGTCAGCAGCATGCTGGCGAGCCAGGGCAATGCGGTGGTCAGGATCAGCAGCAGGCCGATCCAGAGCAGGCGCAGCGGCTGGGCGAGCCCGAGCACACGCAAGGTCAGCTGCAGGATCCACAGCGTCGCCAGCGCCTGCAGGCCGAGATTGAGCCAGAAGCTGGACCCTTCGCCCCAGTGCAAATAGAGCCCGAACACGGTCGAGCGGCTCGGCACCAGATAGCCTTCATACCAGCGCGCGAGATAGCCGCCGGTGTCCCACTGCAGCAGCGGATAACCGTTCCACAGCGCGGGCGCCACCAGGAAGAGCGGAATGACGATGAGGGGGAGCCAGGCCGATCCGGCCTCACTCGCGCGTTCGTCCAGGATCTGAGTGTTGCTGATGCCTGTGTCCCCCGGTTCGGAGCACCATGGCCAAAACATGGCCCTTGCGGTATTCATCAATAGACGCAGCATGATGGATGGTAAAGCCGACCCCGTGTTCCAGCGGGGGACGGCCAGTCATCTGTGCTGCCGTGGTTCCTTTTTGCCGCAACGGACGGGTCGAGGCCTGGACTTGTCTCGCACCAAGCTGACACCAGGCTGACGCCAACCCTGACGTCAAGCCTCTGAACCAGGCGGAACCCGCCACCGCGAGGGCGTGCCTCGCCTTGATTTCCGGTTCCGACCGACCAATTTGAGCCGACGCGGGGCCGCCGGACGCCGCGGTATAGCCGGCAAGTAACGGAATTGTCTCAATCCCGTGTTCTCTGGGGGCGAGGCAGGCTGGAATGGATCGGTCACCCCGAGCAGCTCGCGGAGGACACCGTTTCACGCGCTGTGCTATAATCCCTGCCGATTGAATATGCGAGAAGCTGCCATGGCCATGCATCAGACCAACCCACAGGGCGGAAAGCTTGCTGCGCTCGATCCGATCTGGGATCGGATCCGCCACGAGGCCGAAGAGATCGTCCGCCGCGAGCCAGAGCTCGCGACCTTCATCTATTCGACCGTGCTGCATCACAGCAGGCTGGAAGATTCGGTCGTGCATCGTGTGGCCGACCGGCTCGATCATTCCGCGTTGTCGGGCGACCTGATCCGCCAGACCTTCGACGACGCGCTGCGCGACGAGCCGGACCTCGGCCACGCCTTTCGCGCCGATCTCGTCGCGGTCTATGATCGCGATCCGGCCACCGCGCGCTTCATCGATCCGTTGCTCTACTTCAAGGGCTTCCATGCGCTGCAGACGCACCGTCTGGCGCACTGGCTGCATCGCAAGAACCGCAAGGATTTCGCGTTCTATCTGCAGAGCCGCTCCTCAGCCGTCTTCCAGACCGACATCAATCCGGCGGCCCGGATCGGCCGTGGCATCTTCCTCGATCACGCCACCGGCTTCGTCTGCGGCGAGACCGCCATCATCGAGGACAACGTCTCGATCCTGCACGGCGTGACCCTCGGAGGCACCGGCAAGGAGAATGAGGATCGCCACCCGAAGATTCGCCATGGCGTGCTGATCGGCGCAGGTGCCAAGGTGCTCGGCAACATCGAGGTCGGTCATTGCGCGCGTATCGCTGCTGGATCCGTCGTCGTGAAGCCGGTCCCGAACAACGTCACGGTTGCAGGTGTGCCGGCCAAGATCGTGGGTGAGGCGGGCTGCGCGGAGCCGTCGCGCACCATGGACCAGATGATCAACGCGATCGGGATCTGAGCTGGAAGGCAGCTGCGTCAATCTCGAAGTCAAGAGCTTTTCAACCGCGGAATTTCGTGCGAACACACGGACCGTCCGTGGATCTGACGATCCGTCATTGTCTCGGCGGAATGAATGTGAGATCCACGGCGTCTCCTTCAGCTTCGTTCGATAACGCTTGGTGCGACAACGCTTGGTTCGATAACGCTTGCGCTGCCTCGCCAAGATCAACGGGCTGGATGATCGAGCTCAAGGACACGGGCGTGTCGCTCCGTCACGTCCTTCAGACAACACGCAAACCTCGCTGCAATTGGAGATTCACCCGTGGACGTTCAGGAAGTCAGGAAGCTCGACGCGTATTTGAAGCGCGTGTTCGGCAATCCGAAGATCCGTGTTGTGCCGCGGCCGAAGAAGGAAGACTCCGCCGAGGTGTATATCGGCGAAGAGTTCATCGGCGTGTTGTTCGTCGACGACGAGGACGATGATCGTTCGTTCCAATTCCAGATGGCCATCCTGGAAGACGATCTCGTCGAGTAGGACGCGCGCGCTCAAGGGATTCTGCGTCCGTCCGGGCGATGGCGTCGCCTGCATGAGCGTGAGCCGGAGCCCGGCGGGCTTCGGCGCAAGCGACATGCGGGGGTCACCGGGACAGTGCATGAGATCGCGGATGTCGACCCTGTCGACATTCCAGGCGTCGCCAGGCAACTCTGCAGCGCGAACTACCTGGTCGGGTGCATCTGCGCGGTCAGCCGATCCATCGCGGCCGCGACGTCTTGCCATTGCGACAGCCAGCTGCGTGGAAAGCGGAAGATGAGATCCGCTCCCTCGACCCGGCGTTCACTCAAGCACATGCCCGGCGTCGCTGCATCACGCGTGCATCGCGCCACCAGCATCGGCTGCTCTGCGAGGAACAGATCCTCCACATCGTAAGGCGTGCCGGAGCGGAAGTTGCGCATGCTCAACCCGTCCTGCACCGACACGACATTCGGGTTGAGATAGCGCGGATAGATCGTCTTCAGCCGCGCTTCCGGCGACAGCGCATCGTGATGCGCTGCGATCGACACGAAGATGCGATCGATCGGGTGCGGTGCCTGATCGATCTGGTCGGCGCTGACGTGATGCGGTGCCTCCGGTGGCGTCAGCGACGGATAGTCGAAGCCGAGATCGACGCGCTCCTGCGGGCCGGTGTGACGCTGGATCTTCACCCGAATGGCTGCCGCGGGCGCGTTGAACACGGTGCCGCCTATGCTGACCGGCAGGCGCTCCGGTCCCTTGAACGCGCTGGCGCGCCATGTCGGCCACAACAGATAGGCAACCAAGGCCGCCGCCAGCGTTGCCAGCACGGCGCCGGCGATGATCGGCACGGCATGACCATAGCCGTTCGAAGGACGGGCACTGCGGACCGAAAACATCGTCATGGCGGGCAGGGGATCTCTGGACCGAATCAGTCCGGACTATGCCACGGCGATGCGGTTTCTGCAGACCCATGCCGTCAGGTGGCCGCGCGCCTCGCGCGGGCCGAATTAACCCTTCCTTAAGGCTAATGTGGCGGGCGGGCTGGGATTTTGCCAACCTGTCTCGGCAAGTTCTGCAGTGTGAGGGTGCGTTCGATGTCGGCCGAGGCGTTCAATTCCCTGTTCTCGCTTCTGATCGGTTTCGCCCTGGCCGGCGCCTTGGCGAGCGGCTATCAGGCCTATTCCGAGCGCCCCGCCGGCTTCGAGTTGCTGCAGCAGGGGGTCACGCCGCACAGCTTCGCCGCCGTGCCGTTCCTGGTATTTGCCGCTCCCTTCATCATCATGCGCAACACGCTGCGAGGCGCCCGCATCGAGCGCCGCCGCTTCGAGTTCGTGATGCTGGCCACCGTGATCGCCGGCTTCTGGAGCATGATGTCCGGCACCTTCGTCGTGATGACACTCCGTGCCGCGGGGGTGCTGACCTAGTTCCCGGCGTTGTTGTCAGCTCCGCGGTTGCTTGATCATCGCGTCAAGGCTGTGCGAAGGTCCGCCGCGAACGGGAGACCTTGATGGCCATTTACGAACTCGACGGGCAGGCGCCCGAGCTGCCGGCGGACGGACATTACTACATCGCCGACAACGCGACCGTGATTGGCCGTGTTCGTCTCGCCAAGGAGGTGACCGTCTGGTTCGGCGCGGTCATTCGCGGCGACAATGACTGGATCGAGATCGGCGAGGGCTCCAACATCCAGGACAACGCCACCTGCCATGTCGACCCGGGCTTCCCGCTGCGCGTCGGCAGGAATTGCACCGTCGGCCACAATGTGATCCTGCATGGCTGCACCGTCGAGGACGACGCGCTGATCGGCATGGGCTCGATCATCATGAATGGCGCGCATATTCGCCGCGGCAGCGTCGTCGGGGCTGGCGCGATCATCACCGAAGGCAAGGACTTTCCGGAATATTCGCTGATCATCGGCGCGCCCGCGCGCGTCGTTCGCACGCTGGAGCCCGAGCAGGTCGAACGGATGGGAATTGCCGCGAAGGCCTATATTGCCAAGGGGCCACGCTACACCAAGGGCCTGAAGAAGATCGGCTGAGGCCTGCCGCGCGTTGCGCGGTGGGCTCGCTTCACGTCCCCTCGGACTCATTCGCCTCGCGCGCGCTGGCAACGCGCTCATGGCCACTCGCCCACAGCGCATGCTGCTCGCTGCCGTCCTGATAGGGATTGGCCTCGGCTGGAATGTTCTCACGCGCGGCGCGCTCACCCTGTTCGAACGGATCGGGGTCGGTGCTCATGCGGATACTTGGCTCCTCGTCGTCGGTTGGCGGCCCGCTTTGCCCGCCAACGCGCCGCGATCAGCAGCGCTCTTGCGCAGGCATGTTTCAGGCCCTGCCTGCGCAGCGCCTCTACTATCCTCATCCCATCAATCCTCTTGGATCCGATTTCGTTCCGGAACGCGGCCTGCGCGGTCGGGTTGAAGGGGGAAAGGGAGAGCATCCTATGGCCAGATTTCCATTGGGCACCTTGATCGTGATTGCAGGTCTCACCACGGCGACCGCTGTGTTCGCGCAAGGCGGCGGTGGTGGTGGCGGCGGAGCAGGTGGTGGTGCCAGCGCCGGCGGGGCAGCATCTGGTGGCGGCGGAGCGGCATCCGGCAGCACAACGAGCGGGGAGCGCGGCGGGCACCGCCGGCGGTGCCAATGCAGCAACAACCGGCATTGGGGCGAGCGGCATTGGCACGAACGGCGCCAGCAATGGCGCGGCGCTGTCGCAACCCGGCGCGCCCGGCACCAATGGCACCAACAGTCTCGGCACGGCGCCCTCCGGCTCGGGCGCGAGCGGATCGGGCTCCAATGCGGGTGTTACGACCGGCGCTGGACGTGGCGCAGGAGGCACGGCGGCCACGGGACCCCACCGTGCCGGGGATTCGACCGATGCGGCGATCCAGCAGGAGAACAGCACCGTCGATCGGAAGGTCAAGAGCATCTGCCGCGGTTGCTGAAGATTGCCCGCTGCGGCGGCGGCTATATCGAGATACCAAGATCGCGCAGATGTGAGCGGGCCTGCCTGCGTCGTGTTCCAAATCCGGCTTAAACGATGCGGTGACGCAATGATGCTGTCATTGCGTGGGTTGGATTTGGAGACGCATCGATGCGCATGAGATTAATGGGATTGCTGGCCGGCGGCGTGCTGGCGATGATGCTTGCACCGGGGACGGCTTCGGCGCACGGGCCGGGCGGCTTTCACCACTTTCATCACGGCGGATTCTATCACGGCTTCGGTCCCGGCTTCGCACTCGGGTTCGGCTTCGGTTCGCCCTTTTACTACGGCCCTACCTACTACTACCCCTACACATACGAGGATCTGGGCGGCTGTTATGTCGCGCGCAAGCGCGTGCGAACAGCGCACGGCTGGCGCTATCGCCGCGTCGAAGTTTGCGAGTGAACCCGAGCGCGGGGGGACGCGTTGGGCGATCACCCGACGTTAGTCACGATCCGTCTTCCTTGATCGCCGCTCCGCTGGATTGAGCGGCGATCGGGACAGAGCTGGCGCACTGCTTGCATCGAACGAAACCCTTGCATGGGACACAGGCATGATGAACTCACTCACATCCCCCGAACTTACGATGCTTTTCATAGGCGTCGTCCTCAGCCTCGGCACTGCGCTGGTCTGGATGGTCTATGAGCTGGAGCAGGGCGCGCGGCAGCCGGCGAAGATCCGCCGCGACCCGCCCCGGATCGGCTGATTGCCAAGGCCGCTGATTGCCAAGCCCACTGGTTCGCCGCCGTACGAAGCGGGATGCGCCCGGTGCTGCTGTACCGGAGCGAAATCTTGATGGCGAGCGTGTGGTCGGCAGGCGTGCTCAGCTCAGCACGCCGTATTTCCTGAACCAGGCCTGCATCTGAGCCCAGGCATCCTCGGCGGCGTCCTTGCGATAGCTCGGGCGATAGTCGGCATGGAAGCCATGCGGCGCGGCGGGATAGATCTTGAACTCGGCGGTCTTCTTGTTCTCCGCAAGCGCCGCCTTCATCGCCTCCACGCTGGCGACGGGAATGCCGGTGTCGGCTTCGCCGTAAAGACCGAGCACGGGGGCCTTCATCTCGGGCGCGAGCTGCGTCGGGTTCTTCGGCCAAAGCGGGTTGGGCGCATCGGTCAGCGGACCGTAGAACGCGACGGCGGCCCTCAGCCCGGCATTGTGGGCTGCATATTCCCAGACATTCCGGCCGCCGCGGCAGAAGCCGACGATACCGAGCCGCGAGGTGTCGCCGCCCTGTGACTTCGCCCAGGTCACCGTCGCGTCGAGATCCGTCAGCAACTCCGCATCCGGTTTTGCATTTACGATCGGCAGCAGGTCCTTGATCTCGGCGATCTTGGTCAGGTCGGTGCCCTTGCGGAAATAATAGTCGGGTGCGACCGCGAGCGCGCCGAGCTTGGCTAGGCGGCGAGTGACGTCCTTGATGTATTGGTGCAGGCCGAAGATCTCCATCGCGACCAGGATGACTGGAGGATTGCTGGCGCTGGCGGGCCTTGCGAAATAGGCCGGCATCTCGCCGTCGGCGACCTTGATCTTGGCGTCGCCAGCGTTGAGGCCGTTGGTATCGGTGGTGATGACCTCCGCCCTGACCGGACCGGCGGCCAGCGTGTAGCCCGCGGTGACGGCCGCGGAGGCCGTCATGAAACCACGGCGCGAGAAGGGAGCGGCTTTGGTCAGTCCGATGACATCGGACGTCGGGGCAGGTTCGACGGACATGGGGAGCTCCTCTGCATGGGGGTGGTATTGAGCAGAGAATGACCGGTGAAAAGCAAGTCACCAGCCGGCGAGACGGCCGCCCTCAATCAGATCCCTGCTGCACTGCGAGATTCCTGTTGCACCGCAAAGGGAGCTCAAAAAAACAAGGCCGTCGGCGCAGTATGACGCCAACGACCTTGCCAGCCCCGGATATTGAAATTGGCCCTGCGCCATCCTGAAATTGGCTCGCCATCCGGTAAGCCGAAGATGGCCCAACTCGTGGCGGGGTTTTGTGAAACACTTCACACGACCCCGGAAAAATTCGGCAGCAATTCTACCGTTTGGTGTCAGGATCGGCTGCGGCGATGCCGGTGACCGCTGCGGCTGGCATGGGCGCGGCTTCGGATGTTGCGATTCCGGGGCGCGGGTGAGGCCTGCTCCGACGCCTGGGTGCTGGCGAAGGATTGCCGCAGCCCGTCGACCGTGTCTTTCAAGGTCGAGACCTGGTCGGTCAGGCGCTTGGTATCGGCCTGCTGGGCGGCCAGCAGACGGCGCATGCTCTGCAGCTCCTCCTGCATGCTCTGCAGCTGATCGATCGATTCCTGCTGGCTCGCTTCGAGGCCCTTGGTCTTCTCCACGAGTTGCTCGGACGCCTGCACCGTCCGGGCCTGTATCTGCTTGGTCAGTGCGACGGCGCGTTCGGTCTCGGGTGGGCTGCCGCCATAGGCGCGCCATAGCATGATACCGCCGATGCCGGCGATCAGCACTGCCAAGGTGGCGGCCGCGAGCGCGATCGGCTGTGAGCTCCCCGCGGGGCTGGTGCTGGATTTGTCGAGATACAGTCTGGTGTCGCGCGTCACCGGGTTCATCACGAAACCACCCTAATCGAAAACAGGTTCTCGGATTCACTCCCGAAATGCGGGAGAGGCGGAAAGCTCGAGCAAAGGATGTTGTCCGCTCAGCCCGGATCATTGGCGCCTAACGGACGAACCAAGTCCTGAGGGTTTGATCGGGGAATCCGACAAAAGAGAGGCTCGTGCGTCCAAAAAACGGCGCCCGTGCTGTGCGCCCGCGCCCTGCGGTCGCGAACTCGGGCGGAGTTGGACGCGGCGGGGCAACCGCACGGCCGGATCGTCCCGATATGTCGCGGTCGGTGCCGGGGCCGGCGCCGCTTCAGGCCGTCAGCGCCAGCAACGTCGGAAGGCTATTGTCTATTGGGGGGAATTGCAGTTCCGGCAGATCGTGAGCTTCTGCTTCAAGCGGGCCTCGTCGGCGAGGTCTGCGGCCTGTTCTTCCTCCCAGCTCATCCGGCCGCGGGAGGCCGAGCCCGATTGCGAGGACATCACGTCGACCCGCGAGTCGCCTCTGCTGCGCTTGCCGCCTTTGCGCGGCGAGCTGATATCCGGCTCCATGACCGGATCGGTATCTGAGGAGGCGAGACGGCCGTCCAGATCGGCCGCAGCGATGGCCGTCTGCGGGCCGGCGCCGGTCGGCGCAGCCGCCATTGCTGGGGCGGCCGCGGGAACGTCGGCCGAGGCCAGCGGACCGGTGCAGACGGTTCCCGACATGCAGCAATTCGCCAGCGTCAGGGCCGCGGCCAGCAGCGTCGCGCTTCGCAGGATGATCATCATGCCAATAACCTGACCCCGACAGTTCCGGGAAAGAAGTTTGGTTGGCCGAGTCGGCCACGACCTGAACTTACACGCGAAGCAAGGCCGAAAAAAGTTGCGGCCAACGTTTGCAGCGGTGCTCGGACAGGACTGCCTGCCTTCGGTCGCGCGCTGCGTGGCGTTCGAGCCAGCCATGCGAAGCTAACAAATGCTGCTTGCCACGCCGATATCCCTCGTCGCGATCCAACGCATCGACCGCCACGTCCATTGGCGGCCCCCAGATGTCGCCATCGCGTTGGTCGATGTCTGCCGGTCGGAGCAAGCGCGCTGCGGCCTGACCTCCGGGCCAAGCAAGGCTTGAAAAAAGTTGCGGCCAGGCCTTGGGGGAGGCCTGGCCGCGCGCGAACCGGTCTGGGACGGGGAGGGGTGGGGATGTGACCGGGTCGCGTAACTCGAATGATGTGGTCTCGAAGCCTTTCTGATCAGCGCTCCTTCGCGCTGGCGGTTGCCACGGCCGGGCGACCGTCGCCGAGCGAAACCCAGACATTCGGGTCGCTCTGCGACTGCCGCTTGACGAAGCGGTAGCCGGTCTCGGTCCAGGCGACGACGTTCTCGTTCTGATTGTCGAGAACGTATTCGCCCTTGTCGGTCTTCACGGTGAGGACCGCGTGGCCCTCACCCTTCTTGTCGCGCACCACCGTGATCAGCAGCGCCTCGCGGGGCCAGCCGGCATCGATCAGCAGCTTGCGCTTCAACAGCACGTAATCCTCGCAGTCGCCGTAACCATCGGTCGGCAGCGACCATTTCTCGACCACGCCCCAATGGTCCATGTCGGTGATGGGCTTGACGTTCTCGTTCACCCAGCGATTGACCTTTATCAGGTCGCGCCACGCCGTCTGGGACAGCACGATGTCGCGGGGCTGTGACGCGCCGCCGCGGCACTCCTCGGGGGCCTCGGTGCAGAACTCGATCCAGCCGATCGGGGCCCGCGTGGTGTCGCCGAGGCTCGCATACAGCACCCGGTCATCACCGGCATGTGCAGCTGCCCCCATCGCCATCAGGATGGCGATCACCGCCCACCCTTTCGCCTGTCCCGTCCGCTTGACCATTTTGGCCCCCGTTTTGTTGGGACCATGTGTCTCACAAAGATTTTTCGCTGCCGCTAAATCGCCACGATGGATTTGACGTAAATCCAAATAAAACAAAGGGATAATTCGAATCCCTGTTGAATCGAATAAGCCTAAAATTTGAATCGATCGCAGTTAGTTCAAATGCGCTGCATTAAGCCGCGGAGGGCTGTAATTGCAGCATTGCGCGCACGCTCAGCCTCGCTCATTAACTGCGATGGACGGCTTGGGCGGTGGCCGAACGCGACACGGCGCCCGCGATGGCGGGCGCCGTGTGCTCCGTGGAGTTGCGGGATTTGCGGAACTTGCGGCTTTACCGCGCGGTAACGCTCTCTTCGAGCGTTTCGGCAAGCTGCGGATGGACAAACTCGATGGCGAAGCCGCCTTCGAGATTTCGCACCACGCGCGCCTGCACGCGGCCGAGCATCACCTGTGATTTCATCGGCGGCCGGGTCTCGGCGGCGATGGCCGCGCCCGACAGCGACATGTCGATGATGCGGCAGGTCATCTTGGTGCCGTCCTCGAGCGTCAGCACCGCGATCGGGTTGCGCGGAATGATGCGGTCGTGGCGGCGATCTTCCGGCAGATTGAGAATGTCGCGATTGGCGAGCCAGGTGAGCTGGGCGGCGAGCTTGTCTCGCTTGCGCGCGGTCGCGCCGATCGTCATCGCAAAGCCGTTGTCGATGATGCGGGTGATCTTGCCCTCGACGCGGCCGATATGGTCGAGATAGGCGATCACGCGGTCGCCGACATTGCCGATGCCGGGCGCCAGCAGCGCCAAGCCGCCGGGCGACATGTTGATCACCTGGCAGGGAAACTCACGGCGATCCGGCAGCATGTAGCGGCCGAGCAGGTGGACCTTGACCCGCTGGAAACGGCGACGCTCCTCGGCGGCCGGCAGAGACAGTTTTTTGTTCGGCAACGCCATGTTTCGCCACTCAAAGCCGGCTCTTAACAGGGCCGGACGATCCAGCAACGAAACTAAATGCTGCAGGGTTAATTCAGCGTTATCGCAGCACCGCGCTCATGCATGTGGTTCGCGTTTTACGGGAACTACGTAAGCCAAGGTGAGCGCGGGCCCGCATCCGTCAGGGGCGCTTCGGGCGACGACGGCCCTCAGCGCAGCCCTTCATAGACCATCAGGCCGCGGGCGAGGGCGAGCTTGCGCAGCGCGCGCGGCACGATCGGCTCGGTCGGCACATGGAGGTAACGCCAGGACGCGATCTCCAGCGGTCCGAGCGCGCCTTGCGGCGTTTCGAACGGCGCGAGCAGGCCGGTCAGGCTGATCGGTTCATGCGCCCGAGTGGCGAACGGCAGCAGCAGCAGTTCGAAATGGGCTGTCGTGCGATCGGGGGCCTGTGCGGTCACGCCCGCAATGGCGGGCAGTGTCTCCTCGCAGACGACGGTCGTGATCTCCTCGATCTCGCGGCGGCTCGCCGGTGAGAAATGTGCCGGAAAGCTCTTGTCCTTCACATCGCCGCCGAGCAGGGCGCACAGCCGGGTGCCGGCCATGCGGAACGGAAAGCCGCTGTCGGCATCGCAGGACAGGACAAAGCTGTCGCCGAGCAGTTCGCGCACAGCGGCGGGTTCGAAGTCGCCGCGCTCCGGCGCCTTGGCATGGCCGCGCCGATCGTTCCAATAGGCGAAGAACTCGCGATTGGACGGATGTTTCATCTGGATGACCCCTCGCGCCGTCGACGCTCCCCGAAACATCGCTGTCTCGTTTTCGTCCAGGCGCCTCCCTGGTTTGTTGTGCAGGAGGGGCTGTGCAGCGTCCATGCCGATGGTGCGATCGTGCCGGCCTTCTCCTTGGCTTCCGCGCGTTAAGGTTAAATTAACGATGTGCTTGGCGACGGCGCCGCGACCGTTAAGATCGCGTTCACCAAATCGCGGCGGAAGGTGGAAGGTCTGCCGCGGATCGGGTGAAGACACGAGGCGGCGTCAAACAGTCCGGTCACCGCGACGGGGAGGGGTGGGGAACGACCCCCGGGCTTCCCGCGATGGAAAGGCTGGCGGATATCGAGGGAGGGTTTTCTCAGAACCCTCCCTCTTTCATTTGGTCGCTTTGATTTGGTTCCGTTCTTTTAGTCCATTGTTTCAGTCGCTTGGGTCGCGGCTCGCGCCGCCCGCCGCGCTCGTCTTCAACTCTGCATGTGCGCGCTTGCGCAGATCGGCGGAAGCCGCCTATCTGACGGGTCTGTTCCTCCCGTGGAAGGCGTTCGTTTTGGATTCCCCGTCAGACCTCCCGCAAGATCCGCCGCTGGCTACGCCGCGGGAACCGATCCTGAACCTGCCGGGGGCGCTGACCGCCTACATCGTCCTGATCGCGGCCATCCATCTGCGCGTTCTGCTGCCGGAGGATTGGGACACCTTGGTCATCGACCTGTTCGCCTTCGTCCCGAAACGATACGACCCCACGCTGATGGATGGGGCGTTTCCCGGCGGGACGCCGGCCAAGGTCTGGACGTTCGTCACCTATTCGCTGCTGCACGCCAATCTGGCGCATATCGGCTTCAACGTGCTGTGGCTGCTGCCGTTCGGCAGCGCGCTGGCGCGCCGCTTCGGCGCATTCAGGTTCTATCTGTTCATGGCGGTCACGGCGGCCGCCGGCGCGCTGGCGCATCTGCTCACCCATGAGCACGCGCTGGCCCCGATGATCGGCGCCTCAGCCTCGGTGTCCGGGACGATGGCGGCCGCGATGCGCTTTGCGTTCGTGAAGGGCAGCTTCCTGTCCTTCAGCCGCGGCGATGCGGATGCGGCAGCGAGAGTGCCGGCACTGTCGCTGTCGCGTGCGCTGCGCAATCCGCGGGTGCTGGCGTTCCTGGCGATCTGGTTCGGCGTCAACATCGTGTTCGGCGCAGGCGGCCTGTCGATCGGCGCCGAGGGCGGCAATGTGGCGTGGCAGGCCCATATCGGCGGCTTTGTCGCCGGCCTCATCCTGTTCGCGCTGTTCGATCCGATCCCGCATGTGCGTGATGATGCTGCACCTGCGCTGCCGTCGGATGTGATCGATCGTTAGTTGCCGAAATCCTGCGCTTGCGAGCGGTGCCGATTTCATTCATCATTTGGAACAGGTGCAACCGGGGCACGACTCCGGGCGAACAAAGCAGGCTGTTTTCATGAGATCATGATGCGGCCTGTCAGTGCAGTGCAACCAGAACGCGACTGGTGCATTGTCAGACTCGTGGACGCTGGCTCTCGATAGACGCTGCGTGAGATGGGCTCCGAGACGTATGGTGCTGCTCGCGTCCACGGCGTCGACCAACTGATCCTAAGACTCACTGCTCCTAAGACTCACTACCTCAAGACTCGCTGACTGAAATCTGCTGCAAGCATCGGCCGTCACGACGCCTCGATGAGAAGGGCGCACCGGCCTTCCAAGGAGACGAGCAATGACAGTACGTGCGATCCTCGACATCAAGGGCCATCAGGTCGAGAGCGTCGAGCCCCAGACCACACTTGCCGACGCCGCCAAGCTGCTCGCCGACCGCAAGATCGGCGCGGTGCTGGTGATGTCGGGCTCGCGGATGGAGGGCATCCTCTCCGAGCGCGACATTGTGCGCTCGCTCGGCGAGCGCGGCGCCTCGGTTCTCACCGAGCCCGTATCCGGCGTGATGACGCGCCGCGTCGTCAGCTGCCGGCCGGCCGACACGGTTGCGTCGATCATGGAGACGATGACCACCGGCAAGTTCCGTCATCTGCCGGTCATCGACGGCGGACTGGTGGTCGGGCTGATCTCGATCGGCGACGTCGTGAAATGGCGCGTCCAGGAATACGAGGCCGAGCAGGAAGCGCTGCGTCAGTACATCAAGACGGCGTAGCCCCGCTGCTGGTCGGCGCCGCGGCTCCGGTCGGCTGGCCGATCGCCTCCTGGATCGAATCCAGCGCACGTTCGGCCGCCCTGGTGCCGAACGCGATCAGATCGGCTGCACGATGGAAATCGAACCAGCCGATCTGGCCGACGCGTGGCGAGATCAACAGGTCCGGCGGGTCGCCCGCGAGGCGGGCACGGGTGATGCGGTCCTGCATGATGTTGAAGGCGTCCACCATCACCGAGGAGATGCCCGGCCGGCCGCCGCCGCCGAAGAACTGCCGCTTCACCGCGCGCTCGGGCGAGAACAGCTTGCCGAATCGCCGCCGCGGCGGCGCGCTCTCCATCACCGTCTCCGGCACCTCGACCGGCTGGCCGTGCGAATAGATCGTGGTCGAATGCGTGAACACGTCGCTCGACAGGTTGGCGGCGATCACGATCTCGGCGCCGAGCGCGCGCGCGGCCGACACCGGCACCGGATTGACCATGGCGCCGTCGACCAGCCAGCGGTCGCCGATCAGCACCGGCGCAAAGATGCCGGGCAGGGCATAGGAGGCGCGCATCGCGTCCACCAGGCTGCCATGGGTCAGCCAGATCTCGTGTCCGGTGCGAATCTCGGTCGCGACCGTGGCGACCTTCATGGGCAGCTCCTCGATGGCGACCCGCCCGAGCGACGCCTCGAGCTGGGCGGCGAGCTTCTCGCCGCCGATCAGGCCGGAGCCGTTGAGACGGATGTCGAGATAGCCGAGCACGTTGCGCATCTGCAGGCTGCGCGCCCATTCCTCGAGCGTGTCGAGCTGGCCGGCCGCATAGGCCCCCCCGACCACGGCACCGATCGAGGTTCCGACGACGACATCGGGCACGATGCCATGCGCCATCAGGGTTCGGATCACCCCGATATGGGCGAAGCCGCGGGCTGCGCCGCCGCCAAGGGCGAGGCCGATCACCGGCTTGCGAATCGTGCCAAGACCGACATTGTTTCCCTCTGCTCCGCTCTGGCGGCGTCCCATCAACATGTCCAGCACGGTCATCTCCACGCATACGCCATTCGGGGACGAGGAACCGGCCCGCGGCACATCGTCACCGAGTCTCAAGCCAATCCTACCAGAAGCACGTTTTATACCGGTTGACGGCGCTATGAGATGCCGCCGATTTGATGTTGCCGCAATGAGCGGCCGCGCGAGCTGACAACAGGCGCGAGCGGGGATGCGCGGCGGGGGTTCTCCGGGTGCGCTCAGTAGAGGCTTGAATTTGCCGCGTTTTCGGTCAAAAGCAGGATGATGACGACAGGTCGCGGGTTCTCCAGATTCCGGCGCAGCGGGCGGCTTTGGCTGGTGCTCGCTTTGTCGTGCCCGCTCACCGGCCTCGCGATATCGCCAGCCGCAGCCCAGCTGTTCAGTGATCGGCCGCCCCCGGTTCCGCCGGCGTCGGTGCCCGATCCTGGCCCGGCGATCAACCTGGCGCCGCCTTCTGGCCCCGGCGCCGGTCCTGTCTCGCCTCCACCAGCCGTGCCGCAGGCCTTGCCGGGGCCGCCGGTCGCCGCGATTCCACCGGGCGCGCCGGCTGGACCGCCGCCGGTCGCAGCTCCGCCGCCGGCGGCGCCCAACCAGGGCGTCTTGTCGCTGTCGGCGCGCTACGGCAAGGATCTGCCGAACATCAATGGCGGTCTCATCTGGCGCGTCTTCGCCGACCGGCCGGACGAGAGCGGCGCCTTCAAGATGCTGCGCGAGGATCGTGGCGCGACGCCCAACATCGTGCTGCCGCCCGGCAATTACGTCGTTCATGTCGCCCTCGGTCTCGTCAGCGCCGTCAAGGCCGTGAACCTGAAGGCGGAGACCGATCGCGAGTCGTTCGTGCTGCCGGCCGGCGGATTGCGGCTCGAAGGGCGGGTGGGAACCAGCAAGATCCCGCCGAACCAGATCTCCTTCGCCATCTACAAGGGCAGCCAGTTCGACGGCCGCGAGCGGGCGCCGATCGTTCCCAACGTCGCGGCCGGCGACGTGCTGATGCTGCCCGAGGGCACCTATTACATCGTCTCCAACTATGGCGACGCCAATTCGGTGGTGCGCTCCGACATTCGCGTGCAGGCCAGCAAGCTGACGGACGTCACCGTCACCCACCGCGCCGCCGTGATCACCTTGAAGCTCGTCTCCGACAAAGGCGGCGAGGCGCTCGCCAACACCGCCTGGTCGGTCATCAACCCCGGCGGCGACGTGATCAAGGAATCGATCGGCGCCTTCCCGAAGGTCGTGCTGTCCGAAGGCGACTACCGCGCCATCGCCAAGAACGAAGGCAAGGTGTTCGAGCGCTCCTTCAGCGTCGTCAACGGCGTCGACGGCGAAGTTGAGGTGCTGGCGCGCTGAGCGCGCAGGTGCCGTAGCCCGCAGAGCCGCTCAACCGGTCGCGCTCTTAGCCCATTTGGGTCATGCCGGATCACGCCGGCGGTGGCACAGCTCAAGCTCGTCGGTGGGCTGGGAAGAGCGATATCTTGGACAGGCTGGACCTTTCGGATCTGGAGCGCGAGGTTGCCGCGTTCTGCCGGTTCTTCGCGTCGATGCCGACGAATCCGGCTGAGGCGATGCACGGCACCGTGTCACACATGCACGCGCTCTGCGCCGCGCTGGCGCGGCATCCGCGGGAGCTGTGGCGATCGCGCGACATCCAGGACGTGCTCCAGGCTGCGATCAGGCTGCACGCCGCATCGCCTTTCTTGCGCCGTCTGCGCGAATGGCCGCGGGGCTATCCTGGCGATTTCGAGACCATAGAGCTCCTGGTTCAAGGAGCCGGGCTTCCCACCAGCTCAGACCCCCGCAGCTGGATCGACTGGTACGCGCTCAACACGGCGATCGGCCAACAGCACCGCAACAAGATCTGGTGGCAATATCAGCGGATGAGCGCCGTCACGCCGGCGCATATTCTTGCGCTGGGATGCGGGGGTGGCGCTGATTTCAACCTTGGCCCGGATCGTTTCGAACGGTCGCACATCGTGCTCCTCGACCTGGATCAGGACGCATTGCTGCTCGCCGAGGATCGGCTCAGGCGATATTGCGACGTCCGCACCATCTGCGCAGACCTCCGCAGAGGGCTGCGCAAGGCTCAGGACGACGGCCCTTTCGAACGCGTCGTGTGCGGCGGGCTGTTCGACTATCTGGACGATCGCATGATCATCGTCCTGCTCAAGGACATCCGGGAACGCCTCCTCACCTTCAGGGGATCGGTCCTGTTCACCAATATCGCCGAAGGCAACCCGTTCCGGGTCTGGATGGAGGCGATTGCGAACTGGCACCTGATCCACCGGTCCGAGGCCGACATCACCAGGCTCGTCGCAGAAGCCGGCTTCGACCTGTGCGGGCTGCGGATCGCGCGCGATGCCACCGGGCTGACGCTGCTCGTCGAGGTCGCTCTCGACCCTCTGGCATGATCTGCCTTCGGGCACGAACTTCGTGCCATGCTCTAGCGCAGCACCAGCCTTGCCAGCAGGCCCACCAGCTCGCTCTGCCGGGAAATGCCGACCTTCTGGAACACCCGCTTGAGCACGTTGCGCGCCGTGTCTTCGGCGATGCCCAGCCGGCTGGCGGCATCCTTTGGCGGTAGTCCGGCGCCGACCAGGGCCGCGACCCGGGCCTCGCCCAACGTCAATCCGAGCACGTCGCGGACGACGGCCGGATCCGCCGGCTCATCGAGCTTCTGCTGGATCGCGAGCACGATGGTCCGTGCATCGGAGAACAACATCTGGGCCGGGCTCGCTTGCGGCGAGATAGGCAACAGATACACGACGAGCCGGCTCGTCGTGCCGGAGCTGACGAGGATCGGCTTGGGGTCGGCGACGACATGACGGTGATCGTCGCGCGACGCAAGGGCGATCATGTCGTCGATTGCCGCGCCTGTCGCCCCGGTGCGGATGCGCAGCCGATCGCGCGCGATCTGCAGGTCGCCCCCCAGCAGAGCCTGTCCGGCGGGATTGCAGAACACGACGCGGCCAAGGGAATCGAGCACGAACACGCCGATGCCGAGCCGTGCCAGCGCGTCGCCGAGCCCGAACTTGGCAAGCTCCGCATCGATGAGCCGGATGGTGAGGCGAAGTGATTTCTCGACATGCCGTCCGATGCGGCTGAGCAAATCGAGCTCCGCATCCGAATAGTCGCGCCGGCCCACCTTGCCCTGCAGGCTGAGCAGCACGCCGATCTCGGCATCGGGCGACACCGCCACGCCGGCAAAGGGTCCGAGACCATGCCTGATCCTGAACTGCACGAAGAACGAATCGGTGTCGATTTCCTGCTCCGAGCAAAGGTGTCGGGTGGCATAGGGATGCCCGCTGAAGAAATAGCCGCGCTCGGTGGCCCGCAACGCGCCCGTGTCGCGCATCATCCAGCCATTGGCTTCGTAGTCCCGCTGAGCCTCGACGAGATCAGGCGACACGATTGTAGCGTAGGAATTGTCGGCTCGGCGCCACATCAGCAGGGCGCCGGCATCGCCGAACTGGTCGGCGATCGCTTTCAGCGCCTGTGGCCAACGCAGCGGATCCGATGCCGCATCATAGATCGATTCGACAATTGCAATGAGCCTGCCGTCCGCCGGACCTGTATCCACCTGGACCGCTCACAATAATGGTCTTCGTGACATGAAAAGTCGTGACATGAAAACAGATGTGCAACATGGCCGTCACAATCATCAGGCTAACACCGCCGGCCGTACCTTGCCAAACGGAAATATCCCGGAGCACGAGCCGGCCGCACGCTCTTCGTTGAGGGATGATGGATTGCTTCGCTGCGCTCGCAAGCACGGGGAGGGAAAGGCCCCGCTCACATCGCGTCCGATCCCCGCGCCTATGCGGAACGCGGTCTCCGTCGTGACGGTGGGCGGGCTGGAGGTCCATCGGTACGTCCTTGGCCCTGCATGAGGCCCGTTCCTGCCAGCGTCAGAACCTGGCGGATGACGTCATTCAGATTGTCGTCGCGCACGATCTGGCCGTCAACGAGAAGCAATCCCAGGCCGTGCACGAGCGCCCACAGAAACAATCCCGCAATCGGCAGCTCGGCGGCGGGCAGCCGGGATGCGAGGCTCGCCTTCATGATTTCGTAGCTGCGCGTCCGCAGCGCTCGGATCGCCGGGCTGTGCTGCGAGACGGCCGGGAAGCCCTCGCCGAACATCAGCCGGTAGAGTGCGGGATTGGCCTGCACGAACCCGACATAGGCCTCGCCATAGGTCAGGAGGGAGCCGCCTGAGTTCGGGGGCGCGGCGGCGAGACAGGCGGCGAGCTCCGCGGCGCCCTGCTCGGCGAGGCCGAGCGCGATGGCGTCGCGGCTCGGAAAATGATGATAGGCGGACGGCGCGGACACGCCGACCCTGCGCGAGATCTCGCGCAGGCCGAGGAACGACGGGCCGCGCTCCTCCAGCACCTGGCGCGCCGCCGTCAGCAGCGCGTTGCGCAAATCGCCATGATGATAGGTCTTGCGCGGCTTCTTCGCCGGCTTGGCCATGCGCCACGCCCCCCAGCTCAATCTTTACAGTGTTAGAATTATGCGTTATCAGATCACACTGCGCAACAGGGGGCGCCGTGCGCGAGGAGAGAAGATCACCATGCAGATCGGACAGCCCAGCCGGACCGCCTTCGGAGCGGCAATTCTCCGCGCGGCGCATCAGACTGTCGACGGCGCCTGCATCTTTGTCGATCCGCTGGCCCGCGCGCTCCTTGGTGACGAGGCTGACGCGCTTATCGCGGCCGCTTCGGCCGACCAGACCAAGCGGCAGCTGCGGTTGTTCATGGCCGCGCGCAGCCGCTTCGCTGAGGATGCGCTGGCCGCAGCCGTGGCACGCGGCGTCCGTCAGGTCGTGATCGTCGGCGCGGGCCTCGACTCATTCGCGCTGCGCAATCCCCACGAAGCGAGCGGGCTGCGCGTGTTCGAGGCCGATCATGCAGCCACGCAGGCCTGGAAACGGGAGCGCATCGCCGCAGCCGGGCATGATCTGCCCGCCTCGCTCACCTTTGTGCCGGTCGATTTCGAGCGGCAGCATCTCGGCGAGGCGCTCGCTGTGGCCGGCTTTCGGCCGGACCAGCCCGCTTTCTTTCATTGGCTCGGGGTCGTGCCCTATCTCAGGCGGGAGGCGATCCTGGCCGTGCTGACATTCATGGCCAGCGTCCCCGGCGCCGAGGTCGTGTTCGACTACACCGAGCCGCTCCACAACTACGCCCCGGAGCGCCGCGCCAATGTCGCGGCGCTGGCGGCGCGCACCGCCGCGATCGGCGAGCCCTGGCTGAGCTATTTCGATCCTTCCGATATGGCCGACGCGCTGCGCAAATGCGGCTTTGACGAGATGGATGATTTCGGCCTTGCCACCATCACCGGCCGCTATCTCGGTGCGCTGGACGCGGAGGGCGTACCGGAGGCAGGACCGCATGTCATGCATGCGAAGCGGATCGCGGAGGGCGGGCCGCGGCGCAGGATCTGAACAACGGAGCGACGACGCGTCGCAAGGTTCTTTGCGGATCTGAAATCGGCACGTCCCACCTGGTCAGCGTTGATCGCATCTCAGCGCTGCGCAAACGGCCCGTCGGGTTACTTTGTCGCACTTCTTCTTCGTTGCATCGTCGGGCAAATCAGATCGATCTTTCCGCGCCTCCCGTCCCGAGACAAGGGGCGTATCGCGGTCGTCACGGCACGCGGGGCGGGGAGCGGTGGGCGTGGTGGATTGCAGCGCGGGTTGCCCGCGCCGACGAACAATCTGCTGCGCACGGTCAAGTCGCGCGGTCCTGACATCCCGATGCTGATGTCCCGCGCAATGCGCGCAAGCGCATTGTCGCGATATGGTGGCCAGAAAGCCCGGTGCACCAGGGAGAACGCGAAGCAGCCGCTAAAGCCATCGCGCAGGAAGGGCCGGGTCTGTCCGGCTGAACCTGTGGTACCTGCCGCCTGCATTCTTTTTCGCAGGCGGGCCACGGGCCTCAGTCGAGGTCCGGTCCTTCCTGTGCCCTTCGTTGAGGGACTCAACGATCTGCCACCCGGGCGGATCTCCGCTGCGGGATCGCGCTGTCATGGTGATGCGTTCAGAGCGGCGCCGCGCTGTCATAGTCGCTAACGCGCACTAACCATGGAAACACTTAAAACTGTCATAGTTGCGCGTGGCCTGCAGAACGCACGCGGCCTTTACAACTCATTAGACGCACTCGACGCATGGGTACGCAGGAACCGTCTGCAGGGCGGATCGTACTGAAGACGTGAGGAATGCAATGAGTGCCGCCAAGACGACGTTAGAAAAGATCAGCAACGATCTCTTCGACGATATCCCGGTGCTCAAGCGCAAATGGCAGGCGGCGTTGAAGCCGGGCCAGATATTGCCGCGCTATGAGGACGTGATGCTCGGCAGCCTCGGTCGTCTCGCCGACCATATCGCGGTGTTGAAGAATGACGGCGGCGTGCTGGAGATCTCGCGCAGCGGCCGTTATGTCCAGCAATGGCTGCAGGACGAGCGATGGGACATCGCCGTCGCAGCCGTGTCGCCGGATTGCGCCACGGTGCTGACGGAGGCGGCGAGCTCCGCGCTGTCGAGCCGGCAGCCGCATGCGGCGACGGCGCATTGCGTGCGCGATGGCATGGTTCGCACCTATGATGTGCTGGCGCTGCCGACCAGCTCGCGCTGGGGCAGCACGCTGGTGGGGACCTATATCAACGAGCGCGCCGCGCAATATAATCTGCTCGATGCGATCTTCTCGACGACGGACGACGGGGTGATCTCGCTTGCAACCATCCGCGACAGCGCCGGAGCGCCGCGCGATTTCCAGGTTGTGCATCACAATCGCGCGGCGGCCGAGCTGCTCAGGCTGCCGTCGCGCGACCTGCAATGGCACCGCCTGAAGCAGGGCGGCCACGTGCTGTGCGGCCCGGACGTGATGGCGCGGCTGTTCGAGGTCGTGGCCCATGGAGGAAGCGACCAGTTCGAGCTCGATAGCGACGACCGCAACCTCCGGCTCGGCGTCCATGCGTTCGGTGACATTGTCTCGATGACCATTGCCGACGTGACCGCGCTCAAACGGCGTGAGGCCTCGTTCCGGCTGCTGTTCGACGCCAATCCGATGCCGATGTGCATCTTCGGCGGGAAGACTGCGCAGATCCTCAACGTCAACGATGCGATGCTCCGGCATTATGGTTACAGCCGCGCGGATCTCCTGTGCATGAACGTGTGGGATCTGTGGCCGCCGGGCGAGTGGGGCACGGTCGACGATGCATTGACGCGGCTGGCCGATGGCGATCTGTTTCACCGCGACTGCCGCCACTGCAAAGCCGATGGAAGCGAGATCGAGGTCCTGACCTACGGACGGGAGATCAGTTACGACGGCCGCGACGGCGTGCTGATGGCCATCGTCGATATTACCGAGCGCCGTCGCGCCGAGGCGCGGATTGTCTATATGGCGCATCACGACGGTCTCACCGGCCTGCCGAATCGGGAGTTTTTCCAGCAGCGCCTGGCGCAGGAGCTCGATGAAGCCGCGTCAGGGGCGAGGCCGCTCGCCGTGATGTGCATCGACCTCGACCTGTTCAAGACCGTCAACGATTCGTTCGGCCATCCGATGGGCGATCGTCTGCTGCAGGCCGTCGCCGGCCGCCTCAAGCAGCAGATGCACGGCGGCAATCTGGCGGCGCGGCTCGGCGGCGACGAGTTTGCCGCGATCGTCAGTCAGGGCGACGCTGATGAGCCGGGCGAGTTCGCGGCCCGCCTGATCTCGGTGCTCAGCGCGCCCTATGACATCGACGGCAACGAGCTCGTCATCGGCGCCTCGATCGGCATCGCGTTGTCCCCGCTGGACGGCACGAGCTGCGAAGAGCTGATGAAGAATGCCGACATGGCGCTGTACCGCGCCAAGCAGCACGGCGGCCGCGTGCACCGCTTTTTCGAGCGGGAGATGGATCTGCAGGCGCAGAAGCGGCGCGACATGGAGCACGATCTGCGCCGCGCCTTTGCGCAGGCCGAGTTCGAGCTGCACTACCAGCCGCTCATCGATGTCGCCAGCAACATCATCAGCGGATTCGAATGTCTGCTGCGCTGGCGTCATCCGGACAAGGGCATGATCTCGCCGGCAGAGTTCATCCCTGTTGCCGAGGACATCGGGCTGATCGTGCCGCTCGGCGAATGGGTGTTGCGCGAGGCCTGCCACGAAGCATCGCGCTGGCCCGATGGCATCAAGGTCGCGGTGAACCTGTCGGCCGTGCAGTTCCGCAGCCGCAACCTGGTGCAGGTCGTGATGCAGGCGCTGGCGCAATCCGGCCTCGCCCCGGAGCGGCTCGAGCTGGAGATCACGGAGTCGATCCTGCTCGCCGAGACCGATGCCAACCTGGCGACCTTGCATCAGCTGCGCCAGCTCGGCGTCCGCATATCGATGGACGATTTCGGCACCGGCTATTGCAGCCTCAGCTATCTCAGAAGCTTCCCGTTCGACAAGATCAAGATCGACCGCTCCTTCGTGAAGGATCTGGCGCAACGCTCCGACTGCCTGGCGATCGTCCGCGCCATTTCCGGCCTTGGCCGCAGCCTGAACATCATCACCACGGCCGAAGGGGTCGAGACATCGGACCAGCTCGACTGGCTGCGCACCGAAGGCTGCAACCAGGTGCAGGGCTATCTGTTCAGCGCTGCCAGGCCCGCCTCGGAGATTGCAGGCCTGTTGGCGCGGTTCGGCGCACGATCGTCGAAGGCGGCGTGAGCCGGGGAGCGAATGACGAATGGGGAGTAGCGAATAGGGAATGGCGAGTAGGGTGCTCCGCTCTCTCCACGTCACTGCGAGCGCAGCGAAGCAATCCAGGAATCCATCCGCGGAGACAGTCTGGATTGCTTCGCTGCGCTCGTAATGACGAGAGGCGAGCGCAGTGGACGCCACTCCCTACGCGCTATTCGCCACTCGCTCCCTCATCAAAACCGCGTCACGATGTCCGCGAGTGCCGGGCGCGGGCGGTCCTCGCTCGGCTTGGTCGGCTTGCCGATATGAATGAGGCCGGCGAGCTTCTCCTCCGGCTTCAGGCCGAAGCCGTCGAGCACGTCGCGGTCAAACATGAACCAGCCGGACAGCCAGCAGCCGCCATAGCCGAGCGCGGTTGCGGCGGTCAGGATGTTCATCGCGCTGGCGCCGGCCGAGAGTTCCTGCTCATAGGCCGGCACCTTCGGATGCGGCCTGGTGAAGCTGACGAGGCCGACCACCAGCGGCGCCTCCATGAAGCGGTTCCTCTCGACCTCGAGCTCGGCGGGGGTCGCCTGCGGGTGCGTCTTGGCGAAGACCGATGCGATCACCTCGCCGGCGCGGCGGCGGCCGTCGCCCTCGAATACGATGAAGCGCCAGGGCGCAAGCTTGCCATGGTCGGGCACGCGGGCGCCGATGGTCAGGATGGTGTCGAGCTCGGCGGGCGAGGGGCCTGGACCGCTCATCTCGCGTGGCTTCACGGAGCGGCGGGTCTTCAGGAGTTCAAGGGCGTCGGGCACTGGGCAGGGTCTCTGTTGCGTTTCGGGGCAGAGATAGCATGGGCCAGGGCCGGCAACGAGACCGTGGCACGGCGTTTTGATCGGTTCTCGGCTTTGCGCCGGCACTGCCGGTTGGCGGCCAACCGTCCGCGCGAGCCAACCCCGCCGCGATTGTGGACCCTCGGGCTGATCGGTAAAACGATGACGACACCGTCCGGCCCTGGCCGGCAAGAGTCCGGATCTGCCGTAGGAATGACCCCGCTGACACTGTCACCTGACGCCGTGCTCCGTCTTTGCAGCCAGCCTGGCTTTCCCGATGCGATGCGGGCCTCGGCCGCCGCGGCTGTCTACCTGTACCGCGGCGATCGTATCCTCAATGCGCTGTTGAGCGACCGGGCGCGGGCGCTGTTTCCCCATGTCGTGCTGTACCTGCACTATGCTGGGCCGTGTGAGGGCGAGCGCGGACTCACGGTCGGCGCCATGAAGGACATGTGCGTGCGGCTCGATCTGTGCAGTCCCGGCCGCTGCGAGGCGATGCTGGCGCTGATGCGTGCCGTCGGTCTCGTGGCGGCGGCCCCGCGTCAGGATCGACGGCGGCGGCCGCTGGTGCCGACCGAGCGGCTGATGGCGCTGCATCGCGAGCGCTGGGGCGGGCAGTTCGACGCCATGAGCGCCGTCATCCCGACGGCTGTCGCCTATCGGGCGGCCTTGCGCGATTCCAGCTTCGTCAGGGCCTTCGTGCGCGAGCTCGGCCAACGCTTCATCGCCGGGCTTCGCGTGCTCGACGGCGCGCCAGAACTGGAGCCGTTTGCCGAGCGCACGGCCGGCATGGTCATTCTGTTCAGCCTGGCGTTGGCCGGCGCCGCGGACCGGCCGTTTCCGCCTGTGGACGCCGTGCCGCTGTCCATCAACGCCCTCGCGAAGCAGTTTTCGGTGTCGCGCAAGCACGTGCTGACGTTGCTGCGCGAAGCCGAGGCCAATGGACTTCTCAGACGTGGCGGCGCCGCGATGGACGCCATCACCATCCTGCCGCGCGGACGCGAGGCGCTCGCGCACATGATGGCAACGATGTTTCTCTACATGGCCGAATGCGCCGAGATCGCGCTGCAGGCGGCGGGGAGGGAAGGGCGTGGGGCGGATGCTGCGGCCAGCCTGTCGGCGTAGCGCAGGTGTCACCCAGCCGCAGGGGTCTCTCGTGCCCTGGCCGAGAACCCGCATGTCGCTTGCGCCGAAGCCCGTTGGGCTTCGGCGGGCGCTCATGCGGGCTATACGCCTCGTGCGGCCATTCAGGCCTCACGCCGCCTCGCGCTGGCGGCGCTGGACGTCCGGCGGCGTCGCCTCGTCGACCAAGGCGGCGATGGCGTCGGCGGTCGGCATCACGGTCTGGCCGTCGCGGCCGAGCCGGCGGACGGAGACGGAATGCGTCTCGGCCTCCTTCTTGCCGACGACGAGCAGAGCCGGGATCTTCTGCAGCGAGTGCTCGCGGACCTTGTAGTTGATCTTCTCGTTGCGCAGGTCGATCTCCGCCCGCAGACCCGCCCGGCGCAGCGCCGCCAGCACCTGCTTGGCGTATTCGTCGCCTTCCGAGGTGATGGTGGTGACGACGACCTGGGTCGGCGCGAGCCACAGCGGAAAACTGCCGGCATAGTGCTCGATCAGGATGCCGATGAAGCGCTCCATCGAGCCGCAGATCGCGCGATGCACCATGACCGGCGCCTTCTTGGCGCCGTCGGCGTCGATATAGAACGCGCCGAACCGTTCGGGCAGGTTGAAGTCGACCTGCGTGGTGCCGCACTGCCAGTCGCGGCCGATGGCGTCGCGCAGCACATATTCGAACTTCGGCCCGTAGAACGCGCCTTCGCCCGGATTGATCTCGGTGCGGATGTTGTTGCGCTGCGCCTTGATCTCGTTCAGCACGGTGGCCATCACGCGCTCGGCATGGTCCCACATCTCGTCGGTGCCGACGCGCTTCTCCGGCCGGGTCGACAGCTTCACCGTCAACTCGCCCTCGAAGCCGAAATCGGAATAGGTCGAGAGAATGAGATCGTTGATCTTCAGGCATTCCTCGGCGAGCTGATCCTCGGTGCAGAAGATGTGCGCGTCGTCCTGGGTGAAGCCGCGCACGCGCATTAATCCGTGCATCGCGCCGGAGGCCTCGTAGCGATGCACGACGCCGAATTCGGCGAGCCGCAGCGGCAGATCGCGATAGCTCTTCAGCCCATGCTTGAAGATCTGCACGTGACCTGGGCAGTTCATCGGCTTCAACGCAAACCAGCGCTTGTCCTCGGCCTCGTCGCCGGCGGACTGCGCCGCGAACATGTTCTCGCGGTACCAGTTCCAGTGACCGGAGGTCTCCCACAGCGACTTGTCGAGAATCTGCGGCGCATTCACCTCGTCATACTCGCCGGCGAGGCGCCGCCGCATATAGGCGATCAGCGCCTGGAAGATGCTCCAGCCCTTGGGGTGCCAGAACACGACGCCCGGACCTTCCTCCTGGAAGTGGAACAGATCGAGCTCGCGGCCGAGCTTGCGGTGGTCGCGCTTCTCGGCCTCCTCGATCTGCTTGAGGTAGGCGTCGAGCTGCTCCTGCCTGGCGAAGGCGGTGCCATAGATGCGGGTCAGCATCGGATTGTTGGAATCACCGCGCCAATACGCGCCCGCCACCTTCATCAGCTTGAAGGCGTTGCCGATCTTCCCCGTCGAGGTCATGTGCGGGCCACGGCACAGATCGAACCAGTCGCCCTGGTAGTAGATCTTGATCGGCTCGTCGCCCGGAATGGCGTCGACCAGCTCGACCTTGAATGCCTCGCCTTTGTCGCGGAACACCTGCTTGGTCTTCTCGCGATCCCACACCTCCTTGGTGAAGGGCTTGTCGCGGCCGATGATCTCGCGCATCTTTTTCTCGATCGCGGCGAAATCCTCGGGGGTGAACGGCTCGTTGCGGAAGAAGTCGTAATAGAATCCGTTCTCGATGACAGGGCCGATCGTCACCTGGGTTCCCGGCCACAGCGACTGCACAGCCTCGGCGAGCACATGCGCGCAATCGTGCCGGATCAATTCCAGCGCGCGCGGATCGTCGCGGTCGACGAGTTCGAGCTTGGCATCCTCGGTGATGGGATCGTTGAGGTCGGCGACGTCGCCGTTCAGCGCCATCGCGACGGTGCGCTTGGCGAGCGAGGGCGAGATGCCCTTGGCAATATCGAGGCCGGTGGTGCCCCGCGGATATTCGCGCTTGGCCCCGTCGGGGAAGGCGATCGTGATCTTCTCGACCGGGGCGGCGGGCTTCAGATTGCTGAGGCTGTACTGGAAGCCGGATTTGGAATGGTCGGATTTCGAATCGGGGGATTTCGAGTCAGGCATTGTCTCTCTCCTTGAGCTCACTCCTGCGAACGAGCGCAGGTAAGCGGGAGAAAGCGGTATAGCAGGGGATTCGGAGGCTGCAACCGGCGGCGCAGGGCGGGAAAACCGGTCGATCCGACCCGGTAGGCCGCTGCGGAGATTGTCGCGGCGGGCTGGTATGATACAACTTCAAGTGTTTGGGATATGGGGACGCGTTGGCGATGGTGTCTGCAAGGGAGGCGCCGCTGTCTGTTTTCTTCCGGCGGGGCCGCATTCGGGTTGCAGCCGCGCTCATCGCGCTCATCGCGCCGGGTGCATCGCTGCAGGCGGCGGTCGCGCCGACGGGCAAACCCGCAGCGCCGGCCAGGTCAGCCATCCAGGTCAGACCAGCGTCCCAGGCGAAGCCGGCCGATCAGGCCAAGCCGGCAATGCCGGTCAAGCCGGCGTCTCGACCGGCGGCGGCCGCGCGGCGGAGCGTGGATGGGGCCGCGGCCATTTCCTTTGCCCTCGTCAAAGGCGCGCCTGACGCCTGCGGACCGGGCTGCGACAGCTGGATCGCGGCCGAAGGCAAGATCGACAACAGCGCCGCGGCGCGCTTTCGCAAATTCATGAAGCAGATCGGCAGCCGCAAGCTGCCGATCTACTTCAACTCACCCGGCGGTAATCTCGAGCAGGCGCTCGCGATCGGCAACATCCTGCGTGAGAAGAAGGCCACCGTCCGGGTGGGTCGCACCACCCTGCAAGAGTGTGGCTTCGAGCCCCAGGAGGGCGAGGCCTGCACCAGGCTCAAGCAATCCGGGCGCGAGCTGCACGGCGATGTCTGGACCCGCGGCGCGATTTGCAACTCGGCCTGTCCCTACCTCATCCTCGGCGCGTCCTCGCGTGAGATTGCTCCAGACGTCACGCTCGCGGTGCATTCGCCGCGGGTCATCCTGAACTTCACCGGCGGGGTGCCGAGCCGCGAGCTCAGGGCGCAGGCCATGCAGCGGGCAATGGAGCGCTCGGACAAGATGGTGCTCGGGTACATGGCTCGGCTCGGCGCGGACCCGGGTCTGCTGACGGTGGCGCGATCGGTGCCGTTCGAGGGCATGCGCATCCTGACCCGGGAGGGAGATCGCGCGGTTTGCGCTCGATCGCCGCGACCGTGTGGAAAGCTCCTGGATGTTCGAGGCCGCTGCCCGGGGCATTGTCTACAAGACCGTTCTTTCGCGCCAGGATGGCGAGACCTCGTTCCGGACCATGCGGCTGCAGCTGGTCTGCTTCGACCAGGATCGCTTCGAGCTGGATGTCGAGCGCAACGCGCCCACCAGACTGGGCGGTGCCGGCCTAGTCTTAGCGAGCGGCAATGCCAAGCTCAACTTCCTGTGGCCGCCGCGACGGTCCGGCGACCGCGAAACCTGGGGCGTCTTCCTGAACGCTGGTCAGATCAGGGCGTTGGCCGCGGCGCCGCTGGTCGAGTTCGGCGATGCCGGAGCGAATGCTGCGCGTCCCAAGCTCGGGCCGTTCCCTGTTGCGAGCGACGGGCTGCAGAGCGCGCTGAAGCGGCTGGCGGATACCTGTCCGCCGTCAAGAGTGGTCGCTCAACCGCCCGGAGCGGCGGTTTCCCGGACGCAAGGCTCGTCCCCACAGGCGGCGGCTCAGCCAGCGCCCTGAGTGCGATCGACGAGAATGTCATGGGCGCCATGAGACATTTTCATGCAAGTGCATTAAATTTTCTGCTATTGAAGGGCGATGACGTCCCATCAAACTCCACCCCGCTTCGCCCCGACGGCACTGATGCTCGGCAACATTGTCACCGGCTGTTCGGTGCTCGCGCCCGCCGGCATGTTGCCCGAACTCGCCGCCGGTCTCGGGATCGGCATTCACACCGCGGGCCTGCTGATCACCTTCGGGGCGGTGGTGCTCTGTATCTGTTCGCCTTTGACCGCGTGGCTCACCAGCCGTTTCGATCGCCGCCTGCTGCTGGCGGCGACCCTGCTCGTGCTGACCCTGGGCAATCTCGGGTCTGCGTTCGTGCCGGACTATGCAGGTCTGCTCGCACTGCGGTTGCTGATGCTGGCGGTCGGTGCGCTGTATACGCCGCAGGCCGCGGGCACCGCAGCCTTGATCAGCCCGGTGGAGACACGCGGCAGCACCATTGCTTATGTGTTTCTCGGCTGGTCGCTGGCGGCCGCCGTCGGACTGCCGCTGATCACCTTCATCGGCAGCCATTCCGGCTGGCGGGCGGCCTATCTCGCGGTGGGGGCGGCCGGCGCGATCAGCCTGCTGCTGCTGACATGGCGCCTGCCATCGGGCTTGAAGGGCGCGCCCGTCGCGCTCAAGACCTGGACCGAGCTCGCCCGCAACCGCATGGTCGTGCTGCTGCTTCTGATCACGACGCTGCAGATGTCAGGGCAGTTCGTCATCTTCACCTTCATGGGACCGCTATTGAACAGGCTGACCGGTGCCGATGCCAACCAGGTCGGGCTGGTGTTCGCGATCTACGGGGCCTGCGGCTTCTTCGGTGTCGTCATTGCCACCCGGATCGTCGACGGCTGGGGAGCCTATCGGACGTCGCTCCTGTTCAGTTGCCTCCTGTTCGCAGGAATCGCGGTCTGGACCCTCGGCGCGGGATCCTATTCCCTGATGGCGGTTGCCGTGGCGATCTGGGGCCTGGGCTTTGCGTCCACCAATTCCATGCAGCAGGTCCGCCTCGTGGCGGCGGCCCCGCCGCTGGCGTCAGCCTCTGTCTCGCTCAACACCTCCGTGCTCTATATCGGCCAGGCGATCGGTTCAGCGCTCGGCGGCAGCCTGTTCGCGCACGGTTGGCTCGATGCCACCGGCTATGCCGCGATGGGCTTCGCGATGCTGGCGCTGCTCGCCATCCTGGCCAGCCGGCCGCGGCTGCCCGTCGCCGTCCTGGCCTGAAGTCCCCCGCGATCAGCGGCTTGGCGCTTGGCAAAACCGGTCGGACCGGATTAAAGCCGCTGTGGTGGGAGGCTGTGGGGCGGAGATGGCGCCAGAGGAGGCGGATCATCTCGACCGGGTCGATCTCGCGCGCCCACGGTTTGGATGAAAGAGACATGGCATGAAAAAGACGATATTGAGCCTTGCCGCAGCGCTGTTTTGCACTTCTGCGCTGGCCCAGAACGCGCCGATGGTCGGTGATCGCCCGCTGGTACAGGTGAAGCCGAAAGGTGCGAAGACCGCGGCCGCCGCGCCAGCCAAGCCGCAATCGGCCGCAGTGAAGCTCCAGGCGTGCCTGGAGATCGACGACGGAACCAAAGAGCGGTTGAACTGCTATGACGCCGTGATCCCGCCCGCCGCCAAGCCGAAGGCGATGAAGGCGAAGGCGGTGGCCGACTGCAAGTTCACCAAGGAGGAGGACGAGCGGCTCGCCTGCTTCAATGGTTTCGTCGAGAACATGCCGAAGCTGCCCAAGACGTGATGCCAGGTCCGGGGAGGGCGAGGCCTCCCCGGCAAAAAGTTGGCTGCATTGTGAGGCGCGCGGGGCGAGCCGAACTACTTGTCAAGCTAAGAAAACGCAAGATTGTGCGGACGCGCGCACGCCGGTGATATGGCCTCCCGTAACGACGAGGGTTCGGAGGCTGCCCCGTGATAGAGCGGCCTGTACTTGCCGTCTTCGGCGTCTCGAAGACCTATCCGAGCAGGCATGGTGCGCTGCCGGTTCTTCAGGACGTCTCCCTGGTGGTCGGCCGATCTGAATTGTGCGCGATCAAGGGGGCGTCCGGCTCCGGCAAGAGCACCTTGATGAGTATGATCGGGCTACTGGATCGACCGGACGCGGGTCGGATCGAAATCACCGGCCTGAGGGTGGACCGCCTTGGTGCGGACGAGCAGGCCAGGCTGCGCAATCGGCTGATCGGCTTCGTCTTCCAATCGTTCAATTTGCTCCCGGGGCTTTCGGCGCTTGAAAATGTTGCGCTCCCTCTGCTGTACCGCGGCGTGTCACGACCTGCGCGCCGGGACATTGCGAGATCCGCTTTGGCGCGGGTGGGTCTCCAAGACCGGATCGACCACCGCCCGAACCAGATGTCCGGAGGACAATGTCAGCGCGTCGCCATCGCGCGCGCGTTGGCTGGGCAACCGGCCGTCATTTTGGCCGATGAGCCGACCGGGAGCCTGGATACGGCGACATCCGAGAGCATCATGAATCTGTTTCTCGATCTCAACAGGAATCACGGGACCACGATCATTCTGGTGACGCACGATCCGACGGTGGCGGCGCGCTGTCCGCGTCGGATCGTCGTGAGTGACGGTCGCGTCGTCGACGACAATCGCGATGAGCTGCGCGATGCCGGACCCTGTTGAGGGGACCGAGATATCGACCTCTCCGCTGCTGCTGGAGCTCATCAGAGAGGCGATCGCCGAAGTGCATCTCCTCAGAGGCCGCGCGCTGCTGGCACTGATTGGAATCGCAATCGGGACCGCTGCGGTGATTGCGATGCTTCACATCGGGCACACGGCACGCGTCGAATCGATGCGTCGTTTCCAATCCTTGGGAATCGACCGCTTGAGTATCGTCGCGGTGGGGACGGCAACCCGGCTCCCGGCCATTCCGGAGAGCTTCGTCCACATGCTGTTGCAGCCGTCTCTCGGAATCGCAAGCGCAGCCCCGATCATCAGCGCCGGGACGACGCTTCATGCCGGGCGCCAACGCATTGGTGCGACCCTCATCGCATCCAATGATCAGTTGTTCGAACTGGCCAAGGCGGACTTTGCGCGCGGGCGTGCGATCTCGGACCTCGATGGATTTGCGCCGTTCGTGGTTCTTGGAGCTGGTATTGCCCGGGAGGTGCGGGCGGCGACAGGGCAGGAGCCCGGTCCGGGAGATCAGATCAGGATTCAGGATCAGATCATGACGGTCGTCGGTGTTCTTCAGCCGACGGAACAGAACTTCGTCCTCAACCTCGATTTGAGCCGGTCCGTCGTCATTCCGCTGATGGCTGCGCGGCGGTTGGTGCCGGCGTCGGCCGTTTCGATCTCGCGCATTGCTGCGAAGTTTTCGGCAGGGGTCGACAGTGCTGTCGCGACTTCGGCGATCGCTGCGGCCTTTCGGCAGCAAGTGCCGCAGGGCGGCGCGCTGCAGATCCAGACCGCACGGCAACTGATTGCCAGTGTCGACGAACAGGTGCGGATCTACAGTCTGCTGCTGCTTGCGATTGGCGCCGTCTCTTTGGTCGTCGGAGGCGTCGGAGTCATGAACGTGATGCTGATGAGTGTCATGGAGCGGCGGCGCGAAATCGGCGTCAGGATCGCGATCGGCGCCAGGCAGCAGGACATCGTGGTGATGTTCCTGACCGAGTCGATGTTGTTGTCGGCGATCGGCGCTGTCGTGGGGACGATCATCGGCTCGGCCGTCGGATTTGCCTTCGCAAAGATCAGCGGCTGGACATTCAGCCCGGCATGGGCCGCCCTGCCTCTCGGCGTCGGGATGAGCGTCTGTGTCGGGCTGTTCTTCGGTCTTTATCCGGCCGTCAGAGCCGCCAACCTCAATCCGATCGATGCGTTGCGAGCGGAATGACATGGTGCTCAGGTTGCCATCCGCGCCGTTCCGCCATCCCCGCAGCCGGCGCGCGCAGCATGGCTTTGGCGGGCCTGGATTCCGCGCGCTGGTTCTGGGCGTGACCGTCAGCGCCTGGTGTCAGGCGGCGCCGGCCGAGGGGGCGGGAGCCCAGGCGCAACGGTCCAGCCGTCCATCTCCGATGCCGCAAAAGCGCGCCGCCGATGAGCAGGACAGTCCGATCAAGGGCTCCACGCTGACGCTCGCCGACGCCGTATTTCTCGGACTGCGCGACAACCGCGCCATCAGGAGCGCCTATATCGACAGGATCGCGCAGAAATTCGATCTTCGCGTCGCTGAGGATCGTTTCTCACCGCAGTTGGGCGTGTCCGGATCGGCCGTGCGCCAGTCGATCGGCGCGATCGGTACCAGCACCGTTCAAGTCTCGCCTGGGGCCAGTATCTTGCTGCCGACCGGCGCGACTCTCGGCTTCGCATGGAACACTTCCTTCACCGACGTCGCGGGGACCCAGACGCGACGATCGACTGCCGACGTGACGATCAGCCAGCCTCTGCTGCGCGGCGGAGGCACCGAGGTCACCATGGCGCCGCTCGGAATTGCGCGCCTGACCGAACGGATCAATCGGCTCAATCTCAAGCGGACGGTCTCGAACACGATCGGGCAGGTCATTCTCGCTTACCGCAGTCTGCTGCAGGCGCAGGAAAGCTGGCAGTTGGCGCAGAATTCGCTGAAGCGCGCCCGCGAGCTCGTCGACGTGAATCGGTCGCTGATCCAGGCCGGCCGCATGGCGGCGGTCGAGATCGTCCAGAGCGAGGCCAATGTCGAGAACCAGCAGATCCGCGTGCTCGCCGCGGCCAGGAGCATCGAGATCGCGCGGTTGAATCTGCTGCAATTGCTGTCGATCGATCTGGGGACTGCAGTCATCGCGGGAGAGAGCACCAGCCCTGAGCGCCTCCGCCCCGATCTGCGCAACGTCATGCGGATCGCGTTGTCGGAGCGACCTGACTTCCTCGGGCAGCTCTGTGTGGTGGAGCAGAACAAGCTCGGCCTCACAGTCGCTGAGAACCAGAAGCTGTGGGACCTCTCGGTGTTCGCCAGCGGCAGCTTCGGCGGCAGAACAGTCACCACCGCTGCGGCCAAAGACAGCCAGCGCATCGCCGATGGCGTCGTCGGCGTGCAGTTCAACATGCCGCTGACCGGACTGCAGCGCGAGCAGCCGGCCGTACAGGCCTCGACCGCGCTGCGAACCTCCGAGCTGCAACTGGCCGCGATCCGGCAGGGTGTCGAGCTTCAGGTGCGCTCCGCGGTGACCGATATCGAGATGTCCTGGAGTCAGCTCGAAGTGGCAAGAAAGGCACGCACTCTGGCTGAACGCGCGCTCGCCATCGAGAACGAAAAGCTCCGGGCCGGCCGGTCGTCGGCGTTTCAGATCCGCTCGTTGGAGGCCGATCTTCGCGATGCCGAGCAGCAGCAGCTGAACTCCGCCATCGCTTACCTCAACGCTCTGACCACGCTCGACATGGCCCTCGGAACCACGCTGAAGACATGGCACATCGATCTCGCGGATTAGAAGTCCGCGACCCAATCGCCGGACCTGTTCCGCTGCTGCACGACACTGATCCGCGGACCCGCGCCGGGCCATTCGCCGCAAGCGCGAGCTCACCTCGGGGCCGGCACGGCCTGATCACGGCCGGCGCTGCGCTGCTCATCCTGATCGCCGCTGCCGCATGGCTGGGAACGCCCTGGGGCAACAAGGCTGGCAGCGCCGCACCGCCATCCCCGGCGCTGCGGTCGGTCCGGGTCTCGGCCGGAACGGCGGCCCGACAGCTCGTGGCGATGGGCACCGTGGCGCCTGCGCGGAGCGTTGCGGTTACGGCGCCCTATGACGGTTCGATCGCTGAGAAGAAGGTCGCGCTCGGTGACACTGTCGCCGAACGGGACGTTCTGATTGTCATGAACGCTGAGGACATCCAGAGCCGGGGGCGGGAAGCCAGGTCGGCGACCTTGAAGGCTGCCATTGCGCTGGACGCGTTGACGCATTGGGAGGCCGGACCCGAGGTGACGCGCGCCAGGCGAGGCGTGGAGGCTGCCCGGACCGTGCTCGCCCGGCTCGAGCGCAAGGTGAACGACACCAGGCAACTCTACGACCGCGGGATCGTGTCGCGGGTCGAGTTCGAGGCGGCCGAGCAGGAGCGCGACAATCAAGCATTCACCGTTGCGACGGCGGAGCAGGACCTGACCGCGACCCTGGCGCGGGGCGGGGCCGATTCCCGGCGTCTCGCCGAGCTCGAGCTTGAAAATGCGAAGGCGAGATTGGCGGACGTTCAGCGTCAGGCGGACGGCACGATTGTCCGTGCGCCGGTTGCCGGCGTGATCGTGAAGCCGCCAGCGGTTAATGCGAGCGGAGCGGTGCCGCAGACCGTCGAAGCCGGCGCACGCGTCCAGCGGGGCCAAACCCTGTTCTCGGTCGCCGACCTGTCGAGCCTGATCGTGGACGGCAAGGTCGACGAAATCGACGTCAATCAAATCCGCATCGGCCAATCTGTCGCCATTTCCAGCGACGCATTTCCTGGTCTTCCCCTGCGCGGACATGTTGTGGGCGTCAGCTCCGAAGCAGCCCAGGACAGCGCCAATCAAACCGCGATGTTCAATGTTCGTGTCCTGATCGACGACACGAAGAAGGAGGGCATCCGGATCGGAATGTCCGCGCGCATGACCATCGAGCTGGATGCTCGGCCGGGAGCGCTGTTCGTTCCGATCGGGGCCGTCCGGCGCGGCCCATCCGGCGCAACAACCGTGAAGCTGATCGATTTGACGTCAGGACAATCGCAGGAGCGTTCAGTCCGGCTTGGGGTGACGACGCCGACATCGGTGCAGATTCTCTCCGGGCTAGAGGAGGGAGATGTCGTGGCGGTCGAGTGAGGCAGGCAACCAGCTCATTGCGCGGAGGGAGCCCGCTCGCGAGAAGAGCCCGCTCGCAATGTCATGGTCTGCAGCGCGGCTGTCGATACGGCCCAGGTGCCCAGCATGAGACGCCCGAATTCCGGCTTGGCAACGGCGATCTCACGGGGCTCCCAGCCGACACGGCGATAAATGCGGGTCATCCCGGAAGTGTAGAGCCCGATGATCTCGCGAATGCCGTTGGCAAGCGCGAATTCACAGAGCCCGATCATGAGCTCTGAGGAGACTGCATTTGGCTTCGAGGACGTCTGGTCGCCGTGAACGCAAAACCGGGTGCATTCCAGGATCTCCGCGCTCCGAATGACAATGGGAGGTGAGAAGAAATCGCGAAATTCGTTGTCCAGCATCGTTTCGCCGACAGCGCGAAGCAGGCGCAATGAGCCGACCACCTGTCCGGCGCTGTCGATGGCCATGAGATAGATGGTCCGCTCGTGCTCATCATAGCGGTCCATTTCTCGGCCGTCTCTGACGACCACCCGCCATCGGAGGCGTTCATGGAACACTTTGGCGCGGCCGCAAAACATCTGGTCGAACCAGGCGGGAGCGCGCGGCTCATCTGCTCTCGTGAGAATCTCGATCATCAGATACTGACCAAGTCCTGTCGTGACCAAGTCCTGTCGTGACTAAGTCCAGGCGTGACTAAGTCCAGGCGATGGATGGGGTCGCGTTGCCGGATCGGACCAAGAGCAATCGATTGAATCGGTTCGTTTCGGCAACGGTCGACACATCACGCGTCTGAGGTCTGCTTGTCGCGCAGTCGCAGCGGATCAGGCGCGGATGAGATCGAGGCTGATGGCCTTGGCAATCCCCTGCGTCAGCGTGGTGCATTCGAGCTTGGTCCGCGCGGTCTGCAGATAGAGCCGGACAGCTGTCGTCGATACGCGCAGATCGGCGGCAATCTGCTTCGGTGCGAAGCCGCGAGCCGCCAACTGAAGCGTCTCGCGTTCGCGGCGCGACAGCGGGCGCCCCATCCCGGGAAGATCGCGCATGCCGCTGAGCCGCACGGCCTGATCGTGAAAGAAATACGCGATGATCATGAAGTCACGCATCATCGCGAGACGCGTGGTCTGCCATTGGCCAGCGGAATGATTGCTCGTCAGCGAAAACAACGCGCGCTCTCCATGAGGACCGCGGATCGGAATGGTCATGCCGTTGCGGCCGACGCCGAACGATCGGGCTTCACGGAAGAACGCGCGTACGTCGGCCTCGCCGCTCTCGAGGTTGCTCCAGTCGAGTGGAAGCAGGTTCGTCAGGCCGTGTTTGATCACGGGATCGATCTGGAAGTAGTCCTGAGTCTTGTAGCGTTGAACCCATTCGGCGTCATAGGTGAGCAGCAAGAGCGGATTCGGTTCCTCCGTCCGGGGCAAATGTCGCGCATTGTAGACGAGATGTGCGAGCTCATATTCGTGACGGGTTTCTGACAGCACGTTCGAGAGCTCGCTCAAAGAGGTGGTCCGCGCAATTCGTTCACATGCCGATTCGCATTTGCAACTCATCGTTTTCCTGCCTGTAAGCGCATCGTTCTCAAGCGTAGATGTGGCTCGCGCTGCTGAATGCAATGTTAGTAGATGAAGCTTTGCGGTGACAAGATCGAACGGTGATGACTTCTGCGTTAGACTGCAATCGATCGGAGTCGCGAACGCAGTTACCTCAACCATCGGTTGATTATTTTTCGAGCTGTGCCGAGTGCGATTTTGATGCGGATACAAGGGCGTTGCGATAGGCGAACGAACGCGTTGGCATACAAGATGAGGTCGACGTCGGAATCACAAGCGCTGAATGCGTGTATTGAACTGTTCAGCTTTGCAGAGGAATCGCGTTCCATGGTGCCGTTTGAGTGTCAAGTTGATAAAACCTAAGATTGAGTTAGGTGAGCCCGGCGTGTCTATTCGCCGCGTCGATTTGAAGGTCTTGGTGTTGGTCTCATTCTCTTTCTGCCCGCGTCGGCCAATCGAGCCGATCAGATCGGCGAAGCGCCGGGTGGCAGTTCATGGAATGGCGTTTTCTCCGAGGTCGGATATCGACATGAGATCAGCGCAAGGGTGAACCTTAGGAGTTTTAAATGAACAAGTATGGATCGAGACGGGCGTGCGTTGCGGTTCTGGCGGCTGCGATCGCAGTTGCCGGTGCTGGCAGCGCGTCGTCACAATCGGCGCAGACGGTGAGCGTCAACTACACGGTGACGAATTCGTTTGGGGCGGTTATTACTCTGGATACGTCGAGCTGCACGCCGAGCACCACCTTCTCCCCGCCGGCAAGCATCGCCAGCGGCGCCACGGTGACGTTCAGCGCATCGGCAGCTTCGAGCGATCTGCAATGTTCGGTCAGCTATCAGAACGGTGCGAATGGCTGCCGGTTCGATTTGCAGTATCAGTCCCAGGGTCCATTCGGACCCTTCCCGGTCGCCCTTGTGTCGGTCTCCGCCTATAAGGGGACCGGTGGTCGTCCGAACTGCAGCGGAAATGGAACGACGGGCACCAACGCGGCCTCCGGCACCTTCACGATGCAGTAGCGTGCACGATGTAGTAAGCGTGCACGTACAGTAGCGCGGACAAGTCGTTCCGACGCTGGATTGAAGTAAGGGAACGCGGCAAGGTCTGGCCTGCCGCGTTCCGCTTGTGGAATTTGCACGCAACTCTAAACCGCGCCACATTGCGTGCACGCGCTATATGGCGGCTATATGGCGTGAATTGCCTCTCGGTGCCGATCTGTGCGTGGCGGCGATCCTTGCTCGGTGTTCGGTGACTTCTTTTGAGAGATGTCTTTGTCTCTCTTCGATGCCCGCAGCCTGTGTCAGCGATCTCAGCTCATGCTTGAGCGTCTGTGCGGGTCATCTATCGCGCGTCGTCATCTGTCGCGCGTCTCAGGCGTGCTCGCGGCAATCCGGATGGGTGGCTGCGCCGCCGCCATTCTCGTCAGTACGTCCTTGATCGGAAGTCGCGTCCACGCCTGCGTGACATAATCCCGATGCGTCATGGCTTCATCGGTCTCGACAAAGACGACGCTGCCCGGACGCAGTGGCCGATCCTGGCCCTTGAGAACGTCGCCTTCGAGAAGGTCGATGCCGCGGCTGCGCAGCATGGCCATCAATTCTTGATCGTGGTGCGCGGTATAGCGAGTGTAGGAGCTGATAAAGAATCCTGAGCGATGGCGCTCGATCCAATTGGCGAATTTATCGAGCTGGCCGTACACCGCGTCGAGCAGCACGACGCCGCGCACACGGTCGCTGATGCCGCCGACCTCGAGGCTCCAGGCCGTCGGCAGGAAGCCGCCGCTATAGCCGACGATCACGATCGGCATGCCGGCGAAGGTCTTGGCGTTTGCCGGATCTCCGGTCAGGCGGGCGAGATGCACCGCGGCCTCATCCATGAAGCGCTTGAAGCCGCCGGGCTGCCAAAATTTGCCAGCGCTCGAATCGGCGGCATCGACGGCCATTTGCGGGGCGAGCAGCACCGCATTGACGCCGGAGTCGGTGATCTGCTGCGGCACCATCTGCCGGTCGCGCACGTCGCGCTCCAGCGTGGCCCCATTGCCGTGGAAGAACACCACGATCACGCCGGGCTTGCGGGCGTCGAATCGTTCGGGGACATGCACCAGCACGCGGCTGTCATTGTAGGTCTGGTCCTGCCAGTAGACCCGTCCCGAAAAGCTGCGGTGGCCGCGGCGGTCGCCGCTCGACACGTTGAGGAAGGGGGCGTCGGACGCCGGATTGTTGCCGAAATAGGGAAAGGCTGACGACGCCATGCTGACGAGCGTGGTGACGTTGTCGCGCTGGGGAGACGCCGGCGCCTGCGGTTCGAGCGATACGAGCTGAGTGGGCGGCGGCTTGGGCGCAAATTCAGATTGTGTGTGAAGCGCGAGGCTTTCGCTCGCCGTTGGAAAGCGATCGCGAAATTCGGGGGGCGGGAAGCGCTGTTCGAAGGTGAACTCGCTGGCTGGCGCGGCATTGGCGGCCAGCGCTGCGGGCTCGGGCGCCTGGCTGCCTTGTGTCAAGGATAGGCCAAGTGTCAGGCCCAGGCCGAGCGCGCCAGCAGCGGCGCCAAGGGTTGCGCGTCGAGAGGGATGGGCCGAGCGGGGGGCACGCAGACGCGGCCGCGCTGCGGCGCGCTGCTGCTGACATCCCGACGATCTCGGACCGGTCCCGATCATGCGTCCCCAGGAAACGAGCCGGATCGCGGCCCGCAGACAACGGTTTCGCTCAATTTGCGCCGGCGTAATTGACGTCGCGTTAAGGATACCCTGGCGCAGCACCGACGACACACCACGCGATTGTGTCGCGATTGTGGGAGGCATCGCCCGATGCAGGGCGCAGCGCCCGGCGAGCGCCATCGGTTCGCCATGACCATTCAACGAACGAAGCCCGCCATATTTAACGCGCGTTAACTATGCTTGAATGCTTCAGCCGGAACATGGGCCCGAAAGCAGGGGAAAGGGGCGCTTGGCGTCCCTGATCGAGATGGCTGCATCCGAGATGGATCAGGCGACCTGGGCGGGCCGGTCAGGCAGTTCCGTCGTGGCGTCCGTGTCATGGCCGGTCGCGACCGCCGTCGTGATCGCGGACATGATCGGCGTCGGCGTCTTCACCAGCCTCGGCTTTCAGGTCAAGGACATCCCCTCCGGATTTGCCATTCTGGTGCTGTGGGCCGTCGGCGGCCTCGTCTCCGTGTGCGGCGCGCTGTCCTACGCCGAGCTCGGCACGATGTTTCCGCGGTCTAGCGGCGAGTACAATTTCCTGACGCGGGCATTTCACCCGGCGGTCGGCTTCATGGCGGGCTGGGTGTCGTCGACCGTCGGCTTCGCAGCGCCGGTCGCGCTCGCGGCGATGGCCTTCGGCGAATATGGCCGCGCCGTGCTGCCGGGCATGTCCCCGCTCATGCTCGCGGTCGGCGCGGTGTGGCTCGTGACAGCCGTGCAGCTCGGCGGCATCCGCCGGTCCGGCCATTTCCAGCTGCTGTCCACGGTGTTGAAGCTCGGCCTGATCGCGGCCTTCCTGATCGCGGGCTACGTCATCACGGTCCCGCAACCGGTCTCGTTCCGGCCCGCGGCGGCTGATATCGGCTATGTCACCAGTGCCGCGTTCGCGACCGGCCTGGTATTCGTGATGTACGCGTTCTCGGGCTGGAACGCGGCCACCTACATCATCGGTGAGCTGCACGCGCCGGAGCGGACCTTGCCACGCGCGCTGCTGGTCGGGACGGCGGTTGTGCTGGTGCTCTATATGGCGCTGAACGCGGCGTTCCTCCGCGCTGTTCCGATGCAGGATCTCGCCGGCCAACTTCAGGTGGCCAGCATTGCCGGCGCTCACATCTTTGGCGAGACGGGTGGGCGGTTCGTGGCCGCGATGATCTGCGTCGGGCTCATTCCCTCGATCGCCGCGATGATGTGGATTGGTCCGCGCGTGCTGATGACCATGGGCGAGGACGTTCCGGCGTTGGCCGTCTTTGCGCGCCGCTCGCGCGGCGGGGCGCCGACTTACGCGGTCCTGTTTCAGCTCACCGTGGCCACCCTGATGCTGTTCACCGAGAGCTTCGAGGCGGTTCTCGATCTCGTCCAGTTCTCGCTGTTGTGCTGTTCGTTCCTGACGGTGCTCGGCCTGATCACGTTGCGCGTCACCAAGCCGGATCTCGCGCGCCCGTACCGGGCCTGGGGCTATCCGATCACGCCGTTGGTCTTCCTCGGCGTCACCGGCTTCATGATCTACTACCTCGTCACAGCGCGGCCCTGGCAGGCGGGTCTCGGCGCGCTGGCCATGGTCTCGGGATTGCTGATCTATTGGTTCGCTCACGCGCGGCCGGGCCGGGCCGACGCCGCAGCCGTGTCGGGATCGGAGTGAGCATGGGCGTGCTGACGAAAGCCTGGCTGGTCCTCGCCTGTCTGCTCATCTCGATGAGCGGTCCGGCGCGGGCGCAAACCGTCACAGCCGACGACACCGCGCGCGTGCTCGCGGGCATGGCGCCGTCGGCGGGATCGCCGCTGGCCGCCGTGACGCAGGACCCGGCGTGGCGGCGCCACGCGGCCTTCCTCGACAATGCCTTCAACCTGCTCGATCAGCGGCAATTGTCGCGAATCCGGGGCTGGGCCGATCTCAATCTCGCGGCACCGCGCCCGGCCATGTTCTATTTCTTCTCAGGTCCGGATTTTCTCTACGCCGATGCTTTCCATTCGAAGGCCACGACCTATGTGATGGCTGCGCTCGAACCGCCGGGTCCGGTGCCGGACCTCACGAGATTGCCGCCCGGCAGCATCGGACCCGCGCTGTCCTATGTCGAGCGCTCCTTGCAGTCGATCCTGAGCTTCTCGTTCTTCATCACCAAGAATATGAAATCGGATCTGCGCGACGGCGAGATCGAGGGGACGCTGCCGATCCTCTATGTCTTCCTGGCGCGCACCGGCAAGACCATCCGAAGTGCGAGCTTGATCTGGCTGGATGAGAACGGGGGATTGCATGCCGGCAACGAGCCGGCGACACGCAACGCGACCAGGGGCGCCCGCATCAAATTCGCCGGCGCCGACGGCGTGGAAAAGACACTCGATTACTTTTCCACCGACCTGTCGGACTCCGGGGTGAAAGCGAGCGGCTTTCTCAAGTTCTGCGAGCCGCTGGCGCCAGCCAACAGCCTGCTGAGACTCCGCTGAAAGAGCGCCTCCTATCTGCTGCACGAGCGCAGCTTCTCGCAGGTTCGCAGCTGGCTATTGAAGAACAGCGCCACGATCATCCAGGATGATTCCGGCATTCCGCTTGCGAGCTACGATCCGAGGGCCTGGCGGTTCTTTCCGTTCGGCCGCTATCTCGGGCCGATCGACAAGTTTCCCGACAAATATCAACCGGGCTATGCCGCGCTGTTTGAGCACGCGCCGCCTTTGGATTTCGGGATCGGCTATCGCTGGCGGACCCGGGAATCGAACCTGCTGCTGTCGGTCAGAACGCCGTCGAGCGACACCACGATCTCGGCCGAGGCGACCGGCCCTGCGGAAACAAGCTATCAGCCGCCGCGTGCGCGCCGCACGCCGCGTCCGCCGGAGTTCATTCCCATGTATCCGCCGCCGCCGCGCCGCGACGACTTCATGTTCTGGCCGCGCTGGTGAGGGCGTTGCGGCTCGTCATGCACGCCTCACCAATGCACGCTCTGACTCGGAACGATGTAGGATGTCGTGGTCGGGGGCAGGGTGCTGCTGTCGGCCAGATAGCGCCAGGCGCCGATGATGACGATCACAAGGGCGATGATGCAGAGCATGTCCAGCTGGCGCGGGTCGTGCTCCGTTCCGTCATGGCCTGGGCTCTTGTCGGACCGGCCAGGTCCAGGGCTGATTGTCCAGCGCATCGTTGTTTCCTCCCGACAGGAAGTGTCACATCAATGCAGAACCGAATGGCGGCGTTCCTCTTGGCGGCGCCGCCCCTCATCTCATCACCATCATCATAGCGCGACGTTTTGCTCAACTGACTTGCTGCAGATCAAGAGACGCAGAGGCCGCCTGTTGCGATGCACATCAGGTCGGTCCGTTGACTCCGCGCCAGCGCGCATAGCGCCAGGGCAGGTACCAGCGGGCGCGGGGAGGGATTTCGGCCGGGACGTTGTCGATGCCGGAGGTGCCGAACGGCTGGCAGCGCAACAGACGGGCGAGTGTCATCCAGCCGCCGGCCCAGAGCCCGTACGCTTCGATGGCCTGATCGGCATAGACCGAGCAGGTCGGCAGATGCCGGCAGTTGTAGCCGACCAGCGGCGACAGGCTGTGGCGATACAGCCAGATCAGCCCGCGCGCGGCGCGTCGCGGGAGTCGGGCCAGCAAGGCCGGTGACGGTTGCAGCGGATGGTCGTCGGGATGAGAAGATGAGGGCTTCATGAGCGCCGTGCCGGATCGTTGAGCGAACGTTTGATCGGTTCCCGGGCAAGGAACCACAGCTCGCGCGCTTTTGTGGTGACGTGATGCAACAATGACAGGTTTTCAGCGGCGCTGCAGCACACCGCAGCTGGACGGTCGGGGATTGCCCGGATACGTTTCTCGACAAGGATGTGACAGACTAATAACGGATTTGAGGCCAGTCTGTCAGGTCTTGCCGCGAAGGAAACGATGAACTGCGTACCGAGCTTTGCGAGGGGGGCGGATTGGGCGTGAAATTGCTGCGGTCGCGTGAAATGCGCTGGATACTTCTCGGTGTCGCTGCGCTTGGGACGGTGCTCGGTGGGGCGATCACCGTCATGTCCAATACGGCGCGCGCCGGGGGCGCGCTCGAAGAGCGCAAGCTGCCGATGCGGTTCGAGTGGGTGGCCTGTGAGCCCAATTGCGGCTGGGTCAGCGCGGTTGGCATCGTCACCGGTGACACGCCCAAGGATTTCGAGGAATTTGCCAGGGATCGAGATTTGAGCGGGGCGAGCCTCGTGCTCGATTCCAGCGGCGGCTCGGTCAACGACGCGATCACTTTGGGACGGCGGTTCCGCGCTCTGAAACTGCGTACCACGGTCGGCACGACGTTGCGGCCGAGCCGGACCAATGAGCGGCCGCGGGTAGCATCGGATGCCTATTGCGAGTCGATGTGCGTGTTCCTGCTGCTGGCTGGCACCACGCGCTACGTCCCCGACGCGGCTCATGTCCGCGTTCACCAGATCTGGATGGGCGACCGCGCCGACGACGCCAAGGCCGCGAGCTACACCGCGCAGGACCTCATGATCGTCGAGCGCGACATCGGCCGTCTTGCCAAATACACGTTCGACATGGGCGGGGCGGGGGATCTGCTGTCGCTGGCGCTGAACGTGCCGCCGTGGGAGGATCTCCACGAGCTGTCGCGCGCCGAGCTGCGGCTGACCAATCTCGTCACCACCGACATGATTGCCGACGTGCTGCCGTCCAAGGGAACGGTGCCGGTGGCCGAGCTCGCGCCGAAAGCGCCCGAAAAGGTCAAGGACAAGCAGCAGGACCGCTTCCCGGTGGCGACCGATCGCGACAAGGCACAGCTGTCGCGCACGGCGGAAGCCTTGCCGCCAGCCACGATCGCGGCGACCCCGCAACAATAAGCGGCGCCCCGGTTCTTTCGGTCCGCGGTACAGTCCAGTAGCCGGGATGAGCATCAGCCTGTGCGCGGCACGCGCGCAGGCGATAGCGATATCCGGGTTCTCTCGCGCCGTCTCGGCGAACCCGGATGTCGCTCCAGCCTTCGCCCTTTCGAGCGCATGCCTTCGCTCATCCGGGCTACGGGTCTCGGCATGGCGGGCTTGTGGGGCTCAGCCCGGCGCGGCTTCCGCCTTGACCTCCGCCTTGGCCTCAATCTGGTTGATGGCATCCACGACCGCGTCGAACGTCAGCAGGGTCGAGGCGTGGCGGGCCTTATAGTCCCGCACCGGCTCGAGCAGGGCGATATCGGCCCATTTGCCCTCCGGGGGCGCGCCATTCTCCTTGAGCATCCGGCGGACGGTCTCGCGCAATTCGCGCAGCTCGGCCGCGTTGGAACCGACCACGTGGCGGGCCATGATCGAGGAGGACGCCTGGCCCAATGCACAGGCCTTCACGTCATGGGCGAAGTCGGTCACCACCGGGCCGTCCATCTTGAGGTCGACCTTGACGGTCGAACCGCACAGCTTGGAATGGGCGGTTGCGGTCGCATCGGGGTGGTCGAGCCGCCCGAGCCGCGGAATATTGCCGGCAAGTTCGATGATCCGCTTATTGTAGATGTCGTTCAGCATGTGCCTGACGTCCCCGGAATTACCGGCGGTCGGCCTTGGCGGCCGGGTTTCATCGCCCTATATTGCGACTATATGGAAACGATTGGCAGGAATTCCAGCCACATCCACAGGCGTCCGGCGCGATAAGCGCCAAGCCTGCGGGTCACACCTCTGCAGGTGACGCCCTCAAGGTGACGCTCTGCCGGTGACACTCCGGTCGGATCTCCGGCCGGTCGAACGGAGATGAGATGGACACTTTGATCAAGACGCTGCGCGCGAACAAGCCGGAGACCAAGCCGTCCGAGGCCAACGCCCGAGCTGCGGAGCTCGACCCGGCCGAGTTCCTGGCCGCCGCTGTGCGGGCTGATCGCCCCCGGCCGTCGCGCGCCGAGGCTGAGGCCGCGGTCTATACCCTGCTCAATTATATCGGCGAGGATCCGACCCGCGAGGGCTTGGTCGATACGCCGCGCCGCGTCGTCGAAGCCTATGACGAGCTGTACCAGGGCTATCACCAATGCCCGGCCGAGGTGCTCGACCGCACCTTCGGCGAAACTGCCGGCTATGACGATTTCGTGCTGATTCGCGACATCGAGTTCACGTCGCAATGCGAGCATCACATGATGCCCTTCTACGGCAAGGCGCATATCGCCTACACGCCCGTCGAGCGGGTGGTGGGCCTGTCCAAGCTGGCGCGCCTGACCGATATCTTCGCCCGCCGCCTGCAGACGCAGGAGCATCTCACGGCGCAGATCGCGGCGGCCATCGACGAGGTGCTGAAGCCGCGCGGCGTTGCCGTGATGATCGAGGCCGAGCACACCTGCATGTCGGTGCGTGGCGTTGCCAAGCATGGCGCGGTGACCTTCACCAGCCGCTTCACCGGCATGTTCCGCGATAATCCGGCCGAGCAGAGCCGTTTCCTGTCGATGGTGCGCTCGCCGCAACGGTGAGCTGCCCCAGGATTTCAAGCGAGAGTCCCTTGTCTTCATCCTCAGCCGAGCGCGAGGAGGGCCTGGCCTTCCTGCCGAAATTCGACGCGGGCGGCCTCGTCACCTGCGTCACCACCGATGCTGCGACCGGCGACGTGCTGATGGTCGCCCATATGAACGACGAGGCCCTGCGCCGCACGGTCGCGACCGGCGAGGCCTGGTATTTCAGCCGCTCGCGCAACGCCTTGTGGCGGAAGGGCGAGAGTTCGGGGCAGACCCAGCGCGTGATCGAGATGCGGACCGATTGCGACCAGGACGCGGTCTGGCTGCGTGTCGAGCAGACCGGGGCGGCCTGCCACACCGGGCGTCGCTCCTGCTTCTATCGCCGGGTCGAGCGGACCGAAGCGGATGGCGGGGCTCGTCTCGTCTTCGTCGATGCCGACAGGCTGTTCGATCCCGATGCGGTCTATCGCAAGTAGGTCAGAGACCTGCCTGCGGTGGCGCACGGCTCGTCCATTGGCCTGATCCGGCCGCCGGGTTAACCGAGCATTAACCATAACGGCCGCATTTTGCCTGATGTTTCCGGCGCGTTCGTCTGCCAAACAGCGGGTCATCTCATGTCGGTCGACGCCTCCAACTCATCGCCAACCGGGATTCTCGACGGCGTCCGCGCGCGGGTTGCCGGCGCGATCAAGCAGGCGGCCGACAGCGTCGGCGCCAGCTTCGAATATCTGCTGTCGACCGCCAAGATGGAGTCGGATTTCAACCCGACCGCAGGGGCATCAACGTCTTCGGCGCGCGGGCTCTACCAGTTCATCGACCAGACCTGGCTCGGCACCGTCAAGGAAGCCGGCCCCGATCTCGGCTATGGCCAATATGCCGACGCGATCACCAAGACCTCGTCCGGCGACTACACGGTCAGCGATCCGGCGATGCGACAGGCGATCATGAAGCTGCGCGACGATCCGCAGGCGTCGTCGGCCATGGCGGCCGCGCTGACGCAATCCAACAGCTTCCAGCTGACGGCCAAGATCGGCCGGCGGCCGACCGATGCCGAACTCTATATGGCGCATTTCATGGGGGTCGGCGGGGCCGCGAAGCTGATCACCAGCGCTCAGGAAACGCCAAACGCGTCAGCGGCCCAACTCTTTCCCAGTGCCGCTGCGGCGAACCGGTCCATCTTCTATGATCGCGACGGCCAGGCGCGCAGCGTCGGCCAGGTCTATTCGGTCCTGAACACGCGCTATGCCGGTGCGGCCAACTCCTCGACAACCCGCGGCGCGCTGGCGCTCTATGGCGGCGGGACGTCCGCCAATGCGGCGGGCGGCGGCGCGCTGCCGACCACGGACACCGCGACCTTCCTGTCGATGTTCCCGGACGCGCGGGGGTCCGGTGCGGCCGTCACCGCCGACGCATCGAGCGCGAACCGGCCGGCGGATCCGACATTTCGTTCGCTGTTCCAGGTCGACGGCCAGTCGAACCAAGCGGTCTCCGCGACCGTGCGCGAATTGTGGGGCCGCTCGTCGGGGTCCACCGCGGCCAATGCCGCGGGTGAGGGCAGCAATACCAATACCAGCGCGTCGCGCCGGCTCGATCTGTTCAGCGATCCCAGCGGGACTTTCTCGGGCGAAGGCTAGAGGCCGGGGGCTTGGCTGAGCCCGCGCGAGAGCCAAAGCGACCTCGTTCCGGTCCGCACTGGATCGCCCGGGGGGAGTGATGTCCTGGTCATGGCGGGACGATCGTTGTTTGGCTGACTGACGGCGCATCCTCCTGGCCGCCGGGCGCGGCGGGGGCGCTGGCCGAACGCCGTGCGGCGACAGGCCCACTTGATCAACAGATGCGTGTTTGCCGCTCGGTTGCGCTCTGCGCCGCCGCTTGCAGCCGCATTTTCCCCGTCCAATTACGGCAAAACGGTACGTCGAACGGTATCATAAGGCGGATTTTATGCCCGGTCTTAACAAAACATCAACAAAACCAGCTACTTATGGTGAACGCTTTGTTAAGCGTCGTGGTTTATTTTCGGTGCTGTTGAGGCCCTCGTGGCCTTGTTTTGCAAGTTGCGTAAGCCGGAAAGACCATGATCGTTCGGCAGTTTCTCAGTTGGGTCAGAACCGCGCCCGCCGGTGAGCGGGCAGAGGCCACCCGGGCTCTGGCCCGCGCGTGGTTGCTGTCGGATCTCTCTGATGAGGATCGGGGTGCCGCCGAAGGCGCGCTCTTGATGCTCCTCGACGATCCGTCGCCGCTGGTGCGCCAGGCCATGGCGGACGTGTTCGCCCGCTCGGCGGATGCACCGGCCGCCATCGTTCAGGCGCTCGCCACCGACCAGCCGTCCGTCGCGGCCATCATCCTCGAACATTCGCCGCTATTGATCGATGCCGACCTCGTCGACATCGTCGCGACCGGCAATTCTGAGACCCAATGCGCGGTGGCGCGGCGGATCGGCCTGCCGGCGCCGGTCTGTGCCGCCATCGCCGAAGTCGGCAGCGCGGCGGCCGCGCTCGAACTGATCGAGAACGCCTATGCCGAACTGCCGCCGTTCTCCTGGGACCGCATCGTCGAGCGCCACGGCCATCTCGCCGCGATCCGCGAAGCCATGCTGGTGCTGGACGATCTGCCCGCCGCGACCCGTGCGGCGCTGGTCGACAAGCTCTCCGAGACTCTGGCGCAGTTCGTGGTCGCCCGGAACTGGCTCAGCGCCGACAGGGCAGGGCGCATCACCAGCGAGGCGCGCGACCGCTCGACGATCACGATTGCCGCGCGGTCGGGAGGCGAGGAGCTGCGTGGCCTCGTCCAGCATCTGCGGGCGACGGCGCAACTGACCGCCGGCCTCATCCTGCGCGCGCTGCTGTCGGGCAATGTCGAATTGTTCGAGACCGCGCTGTCGGAGCTCGCCGACATGCCGCGCGCGCGGGTGTCGTCGCTGCTCAACGATCGCGGCCGCGCCAGTCTGCAGGGGCTGTTGCGCAAGGCCGGGATTCCCGACACCACCTTCGAGGCCTTCGCCATCGCGCTGGATGTCTGCCGCGAGAATGGGTTTGCCGATACGTTGAGCGGCGCGGCCATCCTGCGCCGTAAGATGGTCGAACGCGTGCTGACGCATTGCGCGACCGATCGCGACGCCGCCGAGCCGCTTCTGATCCTGCTGCGCCGCTTCGCCACCGAATCCGCCCGCGACGAGGCCCGCGAATTCTGCGACGAGGTGATCGCGGAGGATTTCGTCGCCGGACTGGAGTTCGGCCTGATCGCGGCCTGAAACCTGGCTCCGTGCCGTCGTGTTGTAGCCTGGATGAGCGGACGGCTGCGCCTTAAAGGGGCGCAGGCGGGAGCGACATCCGGGACCTCACGAGGAGCGCGTGAGACCGTCGCTGCGCTCATCCGGGGCTTCGCAGTCTGCCCATCGTCATTGTAAACGCAGCGAAGGTTCAGAATTTTCGGCGCCGATGCTCTGCTCGTCAGCCTATGGCAGATCACTCGGCACGAGGCTCGGGGCCAGGATCGCTTCCAGATGCTCCGGGCGGTTGCGATTCACCTGGATCAGATAGTCGTCGGCGACGCGGCGGAGCCGCCGGCTCAGCTCGGCGGCGACAGTGGGGCTGTGATATCTGGTGTGATCATGCACGATCGCCTGGACGGCGTTGACGTGATGCTCGAACAGTTCGGCGGGGACCTTGTCGAGATCGGGCGCATGCTCGATGATCCGGCACAGGCTGTCGGCGACCTCGGCAGCGGCGGGATAGCCGAAGGTCGCAGCATCGCCCTTGATGTCGTGGGCGGCGCGGAACATCTCCTCGCAGGCGTCGTCGTCAAAGCCGGTCTTGAGCACGGCCGTGTAGGCTTTCGTCAGGCGCTCGGCTTCGGTGTCCATCCATGATTTGAACTCGCCGGACAATCCGGCGAGCGCGGCTTCGGCGCGCGCGACGGGATCATCGAGATCCTTCTCCTCCGCGCGGCTCAGCACCTTCTTCAGCGGATTGGGCTGGGTGATCACATGATGCGTGGGATAGCTCTTGACCTGGATCGCCGGGGCTTTGTCTTTCGCCATCTCGATGTCCTGCGTATGCCGACCAGCGCACTCTGAGTGACGTGAACAATAGCCGAGGATGCGGGCGCGCTGGTCCGCGATTCCCGGACGCCGTTAACAGAGGCTCACTGCCGCGGCTTCAAACTGCGGAGCGCGCTTTATCCAGAAGTGACGGCTGCTGGAAGATCTCCGCCTCGCCGCCGACGCGGCGCTCGGGGCCGATATAGGCGGTGTTGGTGTTGCGGCGCCGGTCCGGTCCAAAATAGGTCTTGGTCTTGATGAAGGGCCGGGGATTGGCGACCACGTTGAGAATGCGCTGGTAGAGGCCCTTGGCCGAGATCGGTTTGGCCAGAAACTCGGTCACGCCGGCATCGCGCGCCACGGTCACGCGGCGCTTCTCCGAATGCCCTGTCAGCATGATGATCGGGGCATAAGGATTGCCCTTCGCTTCCGGCTGGCGAATCATCTGCGCCAGTTCCAGGCCGTCGAAGATCGGCATCGCCCAATCGGTGATCACGATATCGGGCGAGAAATGGGTGTACATTTCGAGCGCGGTGGCGCCGTCCTCGGCTTCATTGACCTCGCGGGCGCCGAAGGAGTGCAACAGCGTGCGCAGGATACGGCGCATATGCGGGTTGTCGTCGCAGACGAGGAAGCGCAGCTTGTTGAAGTCGATGCGATACATTTGGTCGGCCTGAAGGCATCACCGGTGACGGTGCTCAACGCGCATTAACCATACGGAGTGCCGGGTTAACAAAGCGTTGCGGCGCGGCCTGTTTCGGGCGCGCGGCGACGGCACGCACCACGCTCGCCAGCTTCTCACGACTCTCTCTCTCCGTCATTGCGAGCGCAGCGAAGCAATCCAGAGTCGTGGGCGGGACTCTGCATTGCTTCGCTGCGCTCGCAATGACGCGTGGAGGGATGTCGCCTGGTACGAGACGTCGGCCCGGATCTCGCGATCGCCCGCGTCCTGCGGGCATCGGCTGTCGGCCATCCGTGCCAGGGGCGACGGGCTTGCCGCTAATACCCGAACTGTTCGCTCAGGATCCGTTCTTCCAGGCTGTGACCGGCGTCGAACAGCATGCGCATCGAGATCGTCTTGTCGGAGAGCACCTCGACGCGCAGGACGTTGCGGACCTCGTCATGGTCGGCCACCGCCGCCACCGGGCGCTTGTCGCCTTCGAGCACCTCGATGATCACATAGGCGGTGTTCGGGAGCAGGGCGCCGCGCCAGCGCCGCGGCCGGAAGGCGCTGATCGGGGTCAGCGCCAGCAGCGCTGCATTGATCGGCAGGATCGGACCCTGCACCGACAGATTATAGGCCGTGGAGCCGGCCGGCGTCGCCACCAGCACGCCGTCGGCGATCAGCTCCGGCATGCGCTCGCGTTCGTCGATCAGAATGCGCAGCCGCGCGGTCTGCGCGGTCTGGCGGAACAGATAGACCTCGTTGATGGCGTGATGAATGTGGACCACGCCGCTGGCATCGGTGGCCCGCATCAAAAGCGGGTGGATCACCGATTCCTGCGCCGCCGCCAGCCGCCCATGCAGGTCGTGCGTGCTGAACTCGTTCATCAGGAAGCCGACCGTGCCGCGATGCATGCCGTAGATCGGCTTCCCCGAGCGCATATGGTCGTGCAGCGTCTGCAGCATCAGGCCGTCGCCGCCAAGCGCGACCACCACCTCGGCGAGATCCGGATCGGCATTGCCATAGAGGGCGGTGAGCTGCGTTAGCGCGGCCTGGGCCTCGGCACTCGGGCTCGCGACGAAGGCGATCCGCTCATATCGCTTGGGCGTGGTCATGCGTCGCAGGGCTCGCTGGTCGGTTGCCGGTAAGGCGCCGTGTCGTCTAGCCGACCTTGGCGGTCCTTGTCCATCGGGAGCGGTAGGGCGGCAATGCGGCGGGGGAACGTCGGCGTGGCCGAATGACGACGCCGACGCCCGCGCGTTGCGCGCCAGCTGTCGCTCATTTCGGCCAAGAGCGTGTCATCGGCCTGTCATTTCGTAAGCCTGTCATTCCAAAAACCTCTCATTTCTCCTGCAGCGCGCGCACCGGGTCCCAGGCGGCGGGGCCGACCTGACAGGCGGCGGTGACGCGGGCGGCGAACAACGCGCTGGGCGTGTCGACCGGCGCGGCAGCAGCAAAGCACTCCGCAGCCTGCGCAAGCTCTCCGGCGCGCCAATGTGCAAGACCGGCGGCGTAACCGTCGAGCAGGCGGCGGTCCTGAGGCGTCAGCGCGTCGGCGCGGCCATGCAGCTCGTAGATGCTCAGCGACTGCTCACGTCCCTTGACGCGGATCGTGTCGAGCTCGCGCCAGGCGAATTCGTCGCCCGCGAGCTTCACGGTGCTGTCGGAGGCGATGATTGTGGTGCCGTAGAACTTGTTGGCGCCTTCGAGCCGCGATGCCACGTTCACGGCATCGCTCATGACCGAATAGTTGAAACGCCGTTGCGAGCCGAAATTGCCGACCAGCGCGGCGCCGCTGTTGATGCCGATGCGCTGCGCCACCTTGATGCCCTGGAACGCCGTCGATGTGCGGTTCAGCTCGGCGAGCCTGGCCCGGCAGTCGAGCGCGGCCCGCGCGGCGCTTCGCGCATGGTCGGGGTCATCGAGCGGTGCACCGAACATTGCGACCACGGAGTCGCCGATATATTTGTCGACATAGCCGTCATGGCTTTCGATCACGTCCGTGATCGCCGACAGATATTGGTTGGTCAACGCCATCAGCTGTTCCGGCGACATCTGCTCGGCGATGCGCGAGAAGCCCTCAATGTCCGAAAAGAACACGGTGACCTCGCGGGTCTCCCCACCGAGCTGCGGCAGGCGGCGCGAGGCCAGCATGCGCTCGATCTCGCGCGGCGCCAGATAATACGCGAAGCTCTTCTGCAGCAGCCTGCGGTCCTTGTCGGTGACCATGAAGCGATAGCCGGTGGTGGCTGCCAGCGCGAGCACGCCGGCTGCGAGCGGCTCCGCAAGCGGCAGCGCATAAGCGTGATTGAAGAGGGCGGTGGCCAGCGCGGTGTAGAGAACGGCCAGCAGCGCCAGGATCGCGGCGGCAGAGGCCGGCCGCAGCACGCGGGCGAGCGCCGCGGCCAACAGCGCCAGCGCGGCGGCGATCGCGACCACCGCGGGCCGCTTCAGCTCGACCGCGGCATCCTGCCTCACCAGGTTGTTTACCGCGGTCGCGTGGATGTAGACGCCGGCAATCGTGCTGCGCGCGAAGCTCTGGGGCACCGCGCGCTCGCCCAGCACGCAGCGGGGCCGCCGCGCCCCCTCCGCCCGGGTCGCGAACCGCTTGGAGGTCAGCCGGCGATCCTCGATGCCGACGGTGCCGATCAGGACGACCTTGCCGGCAAACTCGCGGCGGAAATAGTCCTTGTCACCTTTCAGCGCGCAGCTCCGCAGATCGGCGAAGGAATAGGTCGGGATATCCTGCGCGCCGCCGGCGAAATTCAGCGTCATGGTGCCCGCCACGCTGCCGGGGACCGTGTAGTCGCCGAGCGTCACGCCATCGGGCGCGATGCGCGGCGCGAGCCCGAGGCTGCGCGCCGCCAGTTCCAGCGCCATGCTCGGCACAGCCTTGCCTTCGGCCGACAGCGTCAGCGGGTGCCGGCGGACGACATCGTCGCTGTCGGTGTAGGTGTTGAGCGGTCGCAGATTTTGCTGCTGGCGCACCGCGATGCGCTGGCCGGGAGCGGGCAGGATCGGCGGCTCGCCGAAGATCTCGCCGAGCACGACCTTGCCGCCGCCGGCGGCAGCCGCCAGCGCGCGCAGGAAATCGCGGTCGAAGCCGCGGGTCTTCTCGCCGAGCGTGGCGTCCCCGAGCGGAATTTCGGACTGCTCGATCGAGGTCTGGAACACCATGTCGAAGCCGACCACCTTGGCGCCGCCGTCGAGCAGCGCGGTCAGGACGCGGCCGATCTCGCCGGTCCAGGTCAGCAGCGGGGCGCCCTTGAACGGCGCCGCCTGGTAGCTCTCCTCGTCGATGGCGACCACCACCGCCGGACTTGTTGCGGCGTCGTGCCGGTTGCCGAAGGCCTCGAAGCGCAGCCATGTCAGCGCATCCAGCGACAGGCCGCGGGCGCGGTCGAAGGCGGGCGACGCAAACAACGCCGCGCAGGCCAGCGCGATGGCGATCACGGCGAGCGCGTCGCGCGTCCGGCGTCCGATCGCCACCGCCACCTGCGTTCAGTCTCAGTTGAGCCGGATCAACCGCCCGACCGCAGGGCCGGGGCCCGCTTTGGCCTGTGCGTCGACCTTGAAGACGATCCGGGACGGGCCGAAGCTCGCGGCATAGATGCCACCCGGAGTCAGAGGGTGGCTGGTGCCGGCAAAATCGTAGAAGCGGCCTTTGAATTGCCGGCCGGAGAGCTCGACCTGCTGGCGCTCGCCGGGCTGGTCGATGCGCTCGACGATCAGGGTGCCGCGGCCCTTGGCTTCAAAGATCGGCGACGCGCCGTAGATGACCGCCTGTGCCACCGGCGCGCTGTCCGGCCCGACGCTGCGTACGATCGTCGCCGCGACTTCGCTGGTCTCGCGGGAGGTCGCCTGCGCGTGGCTGGCGTCGCAATTGACGATGTCGCTCTTGAGCGTCGCGCCGTCGACCTTGCTCTCGGAGGGGCCGACCGTGACGCTGCCGGCGCCGCTGACGCTCTCGCGGCGGCAGGATTTGAGATAGCTCATGACCACCGCGCCATCGGGGCCGAGCTTGATGACCTGTCCGGGCGCGACGTAATCCATCAGCTCGGCGCCGGCGACCTCACCCTGGACGTCCTCGACCAGGGCGGCGGCGGGCCCGGCCCAAGCGGCCTGCGGCCCGGCAGGAGCCAGTGCGGCGAGCCCGGCCAGGGCTGCGACGATGAACGTCGGTAATTTCATGATGAGCTCCGTGATCGCAACCGGCGGCGCCTTGTCCCCAACCGCAGCTGTCCCAGTGGTGGGACGTCGGAGGGGATCGAGAGGTTCGAGCGCATAGCATACCCAGGGGCAACAGGCATCGCCCCGATGTGACCTGGATCACGGAAGAGTTGGTTGAGGTTGGTCCCAAGCCGCGGTTGATGCGTTGCATGAGATCGCGACCGCGTTGATGCGCAGCTGAGGGAGTGAGTTGATGGCGGGTTTGAAGTCGGTGGTCGTGCGGCCGGGTCTGGTGGTCTCGGGTCTGGCGGTGTTGGCCCTGGCGCTCATGGTTGCCGGCCCGGCCCTGCATGCCCAGGATGCGCCAGCAGCGGCGCAGGAGCACGCGGCGTCCGGCAGCGGCCCGCGCAGCGGTTCCGCCGGCAACCGCGCCGCGAACGCGCCGGCCTCGCCGTCGACCGCCGATCAGCACAAGCTGCCGGCGGATTCCACGACCAGCCAGACGATCGAACTGCCCGGCCGCACGCTCTCCTTCAGCGCGACGGCGGGATCGATCCGCCTGTTCGACGACAAGAGCGAGCCGCAGGCCGACGTCGCTTACACCTCATATCAGCTCGAAGGCACCGCGCGCGCCAGCCGCCCGGTCACGTTCTTCTTCAATGGCGGGCCCGGCGCGTCCCTCGGCCTATCTGCAGCTCGGAAACGCCGGTCCGTGGCGGATCTCGATCGATGCGGCCAGCATCACGCCCTCATCGAAGCCTGATCTGATGCCCAATGCCGACACCTGGCTCGATTTCACCGATCTTGTCTTCATCGATCCGGTCGGCACCGGCTACAGCCGCTTCGTCGCGTCCGGCGACGAGGTCCGCAAGCGCTTCTTTTCGGTCGATGGCGATGTGCGCTCGCTGGCGCTGGTGATGCGCCGCTGGCTGGAGAAGCACGACCGGCTGGCCTCGCCGAAATTCATCGCGGCCGAGAGTTATGGCGGCATCCGCGGTCCGAAGATCGTGAACAACCTGCAGCACGATCAGGGCATCGGCATCAATGGCCTGATCCTGCTGTCGCCGCTGATGGATTTCCGCGACTATTCCGGCTCGAGCCTGATGCAATATGTCGCCAGCCTGCCAAGCTATGCCGCCGTGGCGAAGCAGCTCAAGGGACCGGTGACCCGCGCTGATCTTGCCGATGTCGAGCGTTACGCCAGCGGCGATTTCCTGCTCGATCTCGTCAAGGGCGAGGCCGATATGGATGCGACCAACCGGCTCGCCGACAAAGTGGCGAGCCTGACCGGGATCGACCCGGCGGTCAGTCGCAGGCTGGCCGGGCGCTTCGACGTCTCCGAGTTTCGCCGCGAGTTCGATCGCAAGAACAGCCGCATCGCCGGCCGCTATGACGGCTCGGTGCTGGGCATCGATCCCTATCCGGATTCGAGCCGATCACGGAGCGCCGATCCCTCCGGCGATGTGCTGACGGCGCCGCTCACCAGCGCGGCCGTCGAATTGACGACTCGCAAGCTGAACTGGCGGCCCGACGGATCCTACGAACTTCTGAGCGCGGCGGTGAACCGCTCCTGGGATTTCGGCCGCGGCATCAGCCCGCCGGAGTCGACCAGCGAACTTCGGCAGATCCTCGCGCTCGATCCCAAGCTCAAGCTCCTGGTCGGCCATGGTCTGTTCGACCTCGCGACGCCGTATTACGGCTCCAAGATCCTGCTCGACCAATTGCCCGCCTTCGCGCGGCCACCGCGGGTGAAGCTCGTGGTCTATCCGGGCGGCCACATGTTCTATTCGCGCGACGACGCACGGCAGGCGTTCCGCGCCGAGGCCGAGGCGCTGATGAAGTAGGGCAGGCCAGTCGCCAATGCGGGAGGGTTTCGCTGCGCTCGCAATGACGCTGGAGGGAGCGTCGCGCATGGCTTGACCCCGGACGTCGCTACGCTCATCCGGACTATCGCAGCTAGGTCCCCTTCGTGCGGCGGCCCTTCGGGTATTTGCGTTCCATTTCCGCCCGGAGCACGCGTTCGGGGCGGACCCGCGCACCGGCGAGCCAGATCTCGCTGACGCCGGATTTGGTGCGGACACGTCTCACCGCTTCGCCATGGCTGGCATAGCCGGAGGCCTGCACGATGCGGCCGGTGTCGCGGCCGGTGACCTCGATGCGGGCGGCATCCAGGAATGGGTTGATGAACACCGGATTGGCGACCATCACCTGCGTGTTGAAAGGCACGAGATCGACGGCGCCCCAGAGCGTCCACCAACGTCCGGTCCAGTCACGGGTGGTGCGCGAGGGCGCGCCATGGGTGGCGAAGGCCTGCAGGATGAACTTGACGCCGTTGGCCCAGCCGGGCGCCCAGCCATCGATGGCGTTGGTCAGCACGGTGATCGCGATCTCCCGCGCGGGGATCACCGAGGTCCGCGAAATGTAGCCCTGGAAGCCACCGCCATGGCCGAACCAGTCGAAGCCCGCGGTGGTGCCGCTCATCAGCGCCAGGCCGTAATAGGCTTCCTCGACATCCTGCGGGACGCGCCATTGCCGGCGGATCATCTCGCGGCGGCTTGCGACCGACAGCAGGCTCTTTTTCGCGTTGGGCGCGAGCTGGGCGAAGAAGCGCGCGGTGTCGGCGGCGGTGGCGACCACACCGGCGGCGGCCATGATGGCATGGGTCGGGTTGTCGCCGGGAATGACCACGCGGCGGCCCACCGGTACGGTGCGCGAATGTCCGCGGGCGAACGGGACGCTCTTCCCAAGCAGCGTCATGTCGGGTGCGCTTTCGCGCAAGCCCAGCGGCGTCATGATCTCGCGCTGCAGCCAGGCCGGGTAGGGCTCGCCGGTGATCTGTTCGATCACGAGACCGAGCAGGCCATAGCCATGGTTGGAATATTTGAAGCGGCTGTTTGGCTCGATCGCCGGCGCGAGCCTCAGCTCGGTCAGCAGTTCGTCCTTGTCGAGGTAAGGCCGCCCATTGGTGAACTGCCCGGAATCGGCGCCGTCCCGCATCAGGCCCGCTGTATGCGACAGCAATTGGCTGAGCGTGGCCGTGGCGACGTCCGGATGCAGATCCTTGACGTAGTCGCCGACCGGATCATCCAGCTTCAGCCGCTTCTGCTCGCGCAGCCGCATGATGCCGGCGGCCGTGAACGCCTTGGTATGCGAGGCGATCCGGAAGCGATGCCGCGGCGTCAGCTTCTCGCCGCTGTCGAGATTGGCGTAGCCAAAGGCTGCCTCCAGGACGATCTCGCCGCGATGAGCGATCGCGAGGATGCAGCCCGGCTGGTCGGAGACCTCGACCTGGAACGCCAGCCAATCCTTGATGTAACCGAGGGCGGCACCGAGCCAGGGCTCCACGAGGCAATCTCCCGTTCAAAAGACGAAATGAAAATGGCCTGCAGCCATCGCTCCTCCTTAGCCGACAAGCGGCGATGGACAAACGAAAATGGCGCAACCCTTTCGGGTTGCGCCACTGTCGAGATCGGCTCTGGCCGATCGCGTCTCAGTAGACGAGGCCGGTGCCCGGCTGCTTCGCTAGCGCGTCGGCCAGCGAGCGATATTCGGCGCTGTTGGTGCCGGCGAGCTGCGCCACCTTGTCGAGGTGGTACTTGGCCTGCTCGCGGTTGCCCTGTTCGAGCTGCCACAGGCCGTAATACTGCCAGGTGCGCACATGGTTCGGATCATCCGCCAGCGCCTGCTCGTAATACTGCTTGGAGGCCTGGTAGTTGCCGAGCTTGCGGTAGGAATAGCCGATGAGGTTGGCGACGTCGGCGACGTCCTCACGGTTCAGCGCCTTGAGCTGTTCGATCGCGGTGGTGTAGTCGCCGCGGTCGTAGATCGAGGTGTAGGCCGTGCGATAGGCTGCGAGGAACTTGGGATCTTCGATGCTCGAGCTCTTGTCCTTCTTCTTCTTGGACGAATCCGAGGCCGGCGGCGACGACGGGGTGTCGCTGCCCGCGGCATAGGCCTTCGACAGAAGCAGCGGCCCGGAGGCCACGGCCATCGAGAACAGCGCCAGCGTGGCGATCCTGATCGCAGACTTTTTCATTCGTATCTCCCGAGTTGTCGATCCAACAGGTGACTGCATGCGGAGAAGAACTTCCGCAGCTGCGAAATATTCCCGGCCATTTGCGCGGATTTTGCGCCGCGATCGGTGCATTATACTGGCCACTTGGTGACAGGCTAGTCATCTCGATGACCATCCCTTCATGTCGATGAACCGAAATCCCCGCTTTACTTCAGGGTGGGTTCAGTGCCGGTTCCTTATCGTCGTTTCCATGATCACGAGCCCATCCAGACGGGATGGTGCCTCCAGATCTTCACATCACGGAGACGACCATGCTGAAGAAAATGTCCGTTGCGCTGCTCGCCGCTTCCATCCTGGCTGCGCCTGCCTTCGCCGCTGGTCCTGCAAAAACCGATACGTCGGCGAAGTCCACCCAGACCACGGGCACGGCCAAGAGCGATGCAACGAAGCCCGAGGCGACGAAGACCGATGCCTCCAAGCCTGCCGGCGGAACGCAGGCCGGCGACAAGAGCAACGAGATGAAGCCGGCCGTCGACAAGGCGAAGGGCAAGCCTCATGCGTCGCTGCTCCGTCACAAGCATCGCCATGTTGCTCACCTGCGCCATCACCACAACGTGAAGGTCTCGCACGCCGCCGTGAAGAAGTCGGCCCACGCCAAGCTGAGCCTCAAGCGCGTGACCCAGGCGACCCGCCGCGGGTGAGCGGCGATCCCTGGCCACGGATAGAGTGGAGTCTGCCGCCGGAGCGCCCTGGGCGCGGCCGGCGGCAGCCGGCTGACGCCAGTGTGAGGCGTGACGGATAGGCTCGCGGCCTGCTTTGGGCTAGAAGCACCCGCGGAGAGGTCTTCAGGGTCGGGCGCTTTGGGCATAGGGAAAACGAGCTGGTGGCCGGCGTTGCTGGCGCTGCTGCTGATGGGATGTGCGAGCGGCGGTCCCGCGGCGTTCATGAGCGAGGATAGCCGCGGCATCTCCTACACGGGCGATCGCGGCGTCGGCACCCAGCCTTTTCCGCCGAACTACCGCAGTGAAATCCTGGCCTATCTCAAAACCTATCTGAACAATCCGGTCGGTGTGCGCGACGGCGTGATGGCAGAGCCTGTGCAAAGGACCGTCGGCGGGCGCCTGCGCTATGTCAGCTGTCTGCGCTTTGCGGCGCGCGAGTCCGACGGGAGCTACCGTTCGCCGCGAGAGCGCGCGGCGGTGTTCGTGGACGGCCGTTTCGATCGCCTGATCGAGGAGGCCGGTGAGCTCTGTGCCGGATCGACCTATGTTGCGTTTCCCGAACTGGCCAGCCTTACCCGGTAGCGCCCGTCACATCGCCGCCGTTGCCCGGATGAGCGGGCGCCGATCGGCACTGGCGGAAGCAACAGACGGGGGCCGCGGGCAGGCTTGGCGGGCTGCTCGCTCCCTGCAGCTTTGCATCTCTGCCACGTCGTCGCAGGGGCTTGTCGGGGCGGCTTGGCGATCACAACTGCGAGACGGGTTCAAACGCTTTGCCGCCTCATCTCGACCAAATATCGGGGGTGGCGTGCAGCTTCACGAAATATTCGGGAAGCCTATGGAACAAAAGGCCTTTGTTGCTCGCTGGTGACATGCGCGGACCAATCACAGCTGCGTCACCGCCATCGGGCAACCCAAATGCGGCCATGATGTTCGATAGATGTCGCAAATGAAGAACGGGGACGTCCCATGAAACGCGTTTTTTTGAGTGCAGTGGCTTTGACTGCTTTGGCTGCGCCGGCATTCGCCGCGGACATGCCGGCCCGCACCTACACCAAGGCGCCGGTCTACACCCCGCCACAGGCGATCTATAATTGGACCGGCTTCTATATCGGCGGTCATCTCGGCGGCGCCTTCGCGGGCAACAACAGCCTGGAGGGCAATAACGGCCGTTTCCTCGGGGGCGTCCAGGGCGGGTTCGATTACCAGTTCGCGCCGAATTGGGTGCTGGGTATCGAGGCCCAGTACAGCTGGATGGATCGCAACACGACCAATTTCGGCTTCCCGGGGGCCACGGTGGTGAGCTCGACCGGGGCCAATCAGCTCGGCTCGGTCACCGGCCGGCTGGGCTACACCTGGGGACCGGCGCTGCTCTATGCAAAGGGCGGTTATGCTTGGCGTGACGGCAATGCGCTCGGCGTGAACGTCGCCGGCGTGCCCGCCGGGTTCACCACCAGCGGCAACACCAAGGATGGCTATACCGTTGGCGGCGGCCTGGAATACATGTTTGCGCCGAACTGGTCAGCCAAAGCCGAGTATCAGTACTATAATTTTGGCAATACCACCTTTACGGGAGGTCCAGCCCCGGTGGTGGGGAGCCGCTTCAACAGCGACGAGCATACCGTCAAGGTCGGTGTGAACTATCGCTTTGGGTGGAGTGGCCCGACCAGCAAGTACTGACCGCGTCGCGGGCCCCCAGGGGCCGGCGATATGGACGTCAAGGATTTGGAAACGCCCGCGCAAGCCGCGGGCGTTTTGCTGTCCGGCGGGGCGCGGGGGCGGTGGTTTCGAAGACGCTCACGCACTGCAAAAAAAATTTCACACCGTCGTGAAACTTTCGACACGAGTTGTTATTATGAGTCCGCCGGTTTGATGGATCATCCCAAATGCGTATCTTGGTGTCCGTGCTGTTGTTGTCCGCGGCTGCTTTGCCGTGCTCCGCCCAGACCGTCTTGAAGTCCGAACCGTTGATGCTGGCGCCTTACGAGGTCGCGCTGGTGCAAGCCGCATCCTGCCCGTCAGGGAAGGTGCTGAAGGTGACCGGGGCGATCCGCGGCGTCAGCCGCAAGCGCTCCTGTGTCGCCCTCCCGGCCGAAACCGCTTCGCTGGCAACTGCGACGCCGTAAGGTCTGCGTCGTAAGGGTCTGCCTTCATGGCGACTATCCGGCGGGCTGCTCCCAGGGCTGCCCGGCGATTCGCTTTATCCCGATACAGGCTGCATCCCGCTATTGGCTGCTGTATCGCGCGCGGTCTCACCGACGCCAAGCGCGAAGCGACCGGTCGTTCCGGGCATGCTTCGCGCGTCTGAACGACAAGTGTTCGGCGCGCGATCACCTGCGCGTCAGGACGCGAATGGGATGTTGAACTCCTGCTCGGCTTCGGCGCGGTTCTGCCAGGGATCTTCCTCCGGCTCCGGGGCGCAGGCCCGGATCTCGTAATCATTGTCGAGCTGCAGATGCACCGATGATCGGCGGGCGCTGATCGTCACGTCAACCACAAGCCCGCTCTGCCGCGCTAATCTCCAGACATCCCCCTCGGTTGGATAGGCCTTGCTCAACTTGGCTTCGTTACAGAACAGGGCATAGGGCATTCCAAACAGCTCCAAAGAGGCGAAGGATGAACCGAGGATGAATGGCGGTTGCAGCAAGAGACAGGCGTGTTCTGGGCCGGAAAGCGGCCTTTTCGGTTCGTCCGAGTCGTAAACGAGTCCTAAATTTTTGGAAAAATAAAGCGTGGGACTCCCGGGCTAGAATCGCCAGATGGTTAAGCCATGGGAACCGATCTCCACATCTTTTGCGGGCGGATCCAGCTCACGCTCGCCTTTGGGCTGTTGCTCGCCTTTGTCGCCAATGTGGCGCTGCTGTGCGCCTGGCTGTAGCGCAAGCACGTCGATGTCCGGCTTCATTTCGATCGTCATGGCGGCGTGGTGGTTCAAGACAGGCGGCGCTGCGGGCCGCCTCAATCCTCGGGGATCACGGTCCCGGCGGCCGAGGCCTTCAGCCGTTCCAGCGTCGCGCTGAAATATTCCTGGCGCTCACGATTGAAGCGCTCCTGGTGAGCCCGGAAACGGGCGACCCGGGCGCGAATTTCCGCCTGCATGTCGCGCTGCAGATCAAGCTGTGAGGCGATGCTGGTGAAGGCCTCCCGCAGCGGCCGATCTGCCCGCGTCAGATCGAGGCGACGCGTCTCGGCGTCCGCTGTGAGGTTGAGATCGGACGGCTCAGCCTGGCCCGATCGCTCGGGGACGTCACGCGGCGGCTCGCGCCACTCCGGAGCGGGAGCCAAGGACGCCAGTGCGGCCGTCGTCGACGCGGTGCGCGCCGTATCAGGCAACGGTGTGACGGACAGTGCGCTGACGGGGAGTGCGGTGACGGGCGGTTGTGGTGAGATCGGTGCTTTCGTCGTCGCAGACGGCAATTCGAACTGCGAGAAATCAGCCGGCTTGCCGGTGACCGCCTGCACAAACGCCATCGTCTGCGCGATCAAGGCGTCGCGATCTTCCTTCCAGGTCATCACGCTCATCCCCCGTCGCTGCCACAATTGCAGCAAAGCCCGAGATTCAAATCAAGCTGACCTACCAGCAGCTTCTGGGGACAAATGAGAGCCGGCTATGAGATGTGGCAACAATATCGCCACACTTGAGGCGGCCATGGAGGCCGTCTACCCAAAGCGGTACGCTCAACGCAAAGCGCGTTGAGATGGTTCCCGTGCATATAGGCTTTTTCTGCTCGGCTTGACAGAGCAGGGTGGCTCTCGTCATGACGTGCCAGGGCAGCCCGGACGTCGGGACGCCTGCAGCTCGCAACCTGGACGCCTCCGGCGCACCCCGCAATTTCCCAATGGACAACCCGTCGCGCTCCGAGCGGTCGCGCAAGGCCGCGCTCACCGCCGCTCTCACCATCATCGCTCGCGATGGGCCGGGGCGGCTGACGCTCGACGCGATCGCGCGCGAGAGCGGGCTGAGCAAGGGGGGGCTGATGCACCAGTTTCCCAACAAGGAGGCTGTGCTTAAGGCTCTGCTTGAACAGCAATTCGCGCATTTCGACGAATTCGCCCGCAAGTTCAGGGCTGAAGCAGGACCAGCGACAAACCAGCCTGAACTGGCCACGCAGATCGCGATTTCGCGCGAACTGATCGCCCAGCAATATTCGGTGGCGCAGGCCATGCTGGGCGCGCTCGCTCAGGAGCCCGGTCTGCTCGCCGACGCCCGCACCAAGGATGGCGAGAGGGTGGCCGAGATCCGCGGTGAGGCTGAAGACGCCGATCTCGCCGTGCTCCGCTGGGCGGCGGCGCGGGGGCTGGCGTTGATGGCGATGCTGCGGGTCTCGCCGTTGGAGCAGGCGGAGCTGGATCGGCTATTCGCCCGGCTGCTCGATGACCGGCAATGGGCCGGATTCGCGCAGGCCGATCCTCAGCGCTGAGCCCCGGCGCTCGGCCGGGAGCTGCCCGGTCTTTCACCGGCATGCAGCCGCCCAGCACGCCTTGCAGGAAGAGGGCAGGAACGGGGGGATTCTCTCGAGGAGATCGTTGCTCTTTACAAACCGTCTAGTCGGTTTTATTGATGGCGATGGTTGTGCTTGCAACATCCGGAGCATGCAAGGGAGATGATGATGACGGTTCGAGTCCGCGCGTCCCGTATTGTGGCGGTCGCCGTGGCCGGGCTTTGCGCCGGCTGCAATACGGTGACGCCGGTAGCCTATTCCGAGGTGGCATCGGCGCGCTATCTCGCGCCGAACGCCGCCGATGCCTCGGGGCGGATGCCTTATCGTTACAGCGCGCCTGCCGACTGGCGCAGCTACGACAAGGTGATGCTCGATCCCGTCGTGATCTATCGCGGCAGGGACCACCAGTTCGGCGACATGTCAGAGGCGGACAAAGCGAGGCTCGCCGGCTACATGCGGATGCGCTTCCTGGACAGCCTGTCGGCGCGCTTCCGGCCGGTCCATCGGCGCGGCCCGAACACGCTGCGGGTGCGGCTCACTTTGACGGGCGCGGTCGCCAACACGCCGGTGCTCGGCACGGCCTCGCGCTTCGATCTCGCCGGCGCCGTCTACAACGGCGTGCAGAGTGCGCGCGATGGCGAGGGCCTGCTCACCGGATCGGTGTTCTACGCCGCGGAGATCTTCGATGCCGCCGATGGCCGGCTACTGAACGCCTTCGTCAGCAAGCAATATCCCACCCCCTACGACATCAAGGCCAGTGTCGGCGCGCTCGCGGCCGCCGAAGCCGGGATCGACAAGGGCGCCGATGCCCTGGTCGCCCAGCTGCAGTGAGCGGCCGCCGGGCGCCGGCGCGCGCATGTCAGTGCCTGCCGCGTCGTGCCGCGCCTGGGGGCGCAGGGCTTCGGGCAGGGCTTGGAATCGAAGGCACCGGCATCGCGATGAGGTCGCGCGGCATCGCGACAGACGATCAGCCGGGCTGCAGGGCGGCACCCCGGCCGCAATATCGCAAGCGCCGCCCGAGTGCCTGGCTCGAGGCGGTGGAGACAATGAGGGTCCTGGACATGACATTGAGATTCGTCTTGCGCGTCGGTCTGCGCATCGTCGTCAGCCTGCTCCTGTCCATGGCGGAGGGCCGCGGTCATGCCGCGCCCGTCAGCGATCCGCTTGGCACCTGGCTGACGGAGGACGGCCGCGCCCGGATCCGGATCGAACGCTGTGGCGCGATGATCGATCGCATTTGCGGCTACGTGGTCTGGATGAAGGAGACGGTCGACGCCAAGGGGCAGCCATTCCGCGACCGGCTGAACCCTGATCCGGCGCGGCGCAGCCGGCCATTGCTCGGCCATCAGATGCTGCTGGGCCTGAAGTTGAGCGCAGATGGCCGCCATGCCGGCGAGGTCTATAACGCCGAGGACGGCAAGACCTACAGCGTCTCGATCTGGCGCGAGGGCCCGAAGATGCTCGCCGTCAAAGGCTGCCTGCTCGGCCTGTTCTGCGCCACCCAGGGCTGGGTGCTGACGACGGATCTGGTGCCGGGTCAACTCGTCGCCACCACCGGCGAGGGCGGGGGACCGGTGGCCGATCCAGAATGGGCCGCGCCAAAGGCGCTTCCGGCCGTCAAGCCCCCGGCAGCAGCACCGATCAAGATGAAGGCAAATTGAGCGCGAGCTGCGGGCCGAGCCCTGATCCGGCGGCGCTGGTCGATGGTGCCGGCTGAGGGGATTGAACCCCCGACCTTCGGTTTACAAAACCGCTGCTCTACCGCTGAGCTAAGCCGGCGAATGGCGCCAGGAATCGCACCATGAGAGGCGACGCGAGTGGCGCGGAGGTCTCGCGCTCAAATCGCGGGCGCGAGCCTCGAAGCGCGGTGTTCCTACCAGAGTTGTTCGATCGAGGCTACTGCCGTCACACCGTCTTGGCGGTCGCTTGCAGGTCATAAAAAGGGCGGCCGTGAGGCCGCCCTTTACGACGCTGTCCGCGGTGGACGTTATTGGCAGATGTGCATCGCGCCGTCGCTACCCTTGAACATGGTGCCGGGACGGCAGACCAGGCCGTTGCGGGTGGCGTAGCTGTTCCAGTCGCCGTAATAGCCGTTCGGACCGCGGTCATAGGTCGGCTGGCCAAATCGATTGGGACCGGCATCGTAGGCATAGGCGTCAGGGGTGCGGAACGGCGCTGTGGCGATGGCGCCAGCGGTTCCGATCGCCGCGCCAGCCACGCCGGCAGCGGTGCCAACGGCGCCAGCCGCGACGTCGGCCGGCCAGAATCCCGTGCTGCGGCGGTTCCAGTCATTATTCCAGCCGTTGTTGTTCCAGCCGGCATTGTTCCAGCCCGCATCGCCGCGGCGCTGCATCATCCCTGCATCGCCGCGCCGTTGCATCATTCCCGCATCGTCGCGCTGCTGCATCATCGCGGCGTCGTGGCGGGCCATGTGACGGTGGTGCATGTCGCGTGCCATCGCCGGGCCGGCCAAGGCCGTCGCGACAAGGGAAGCGCCGAGAATTGCCGATCTGATCATTTGTAACTCCGTCGTTGCGCCCCGACTCCTAAGCACGTGATCGTTGTGATGTTCCGCCGCCCCCCAATGTTTTTGCTTGGCCACGCGCGCGATCGGCTTGCGCACGGTGTTCACCACCACGTTCGCATGATGATGAGTCGTTAACCGTCCGTCGTGAAGCCGCCTTACGCTTTAACTCGGATGAATGGCCGATGCGTTAGGCTTACCGTCAGATTGAGCCGTGCTCTTAACCCATCGGAGCGCGCGCTGCGGTAATTCTGGTAGGGCAACCGGGGCGGGAATTCATGCGTTTTGCAGCAGCTATTGCGATTCTGATCGGCACCGCGCCGCTCGCCCTCGCCAGCGAAGGCTTCGAGATCGTGATTCCGCAGCGCCCCGGCGTACCCGTCGTCATCAACGGCATCGACGCCTCCTACGCCGTGGTCGAAGGCCAGTACGGTCTCGGCAGAGGCAACTACATGCAGCCCACGATCTATGGCGGCCGGCCGGTCGAGCCCGAGCCGCATGTCGGCCATTACTATCCGAGTCTCGGATCGAAGCCGGGCTATGGCCGGATGGAAATCGAGCCGCCGGCCGAGCGCAAGCTGCCGAAGCCGGCCGAGAGCTATTCCCGCTCATGGGGCGCCGAATCCATGATGCAGCCGGCTGAACCGCAGGTGCCGATGTATCCGCCCGCCGTCATCCTTGCGCCGGAGCGGGGCGGGCCGCGCGGCTACGATACGCCACCGCGGCCCTATCGACGTTAGCGGCAGCCTGATGCGCCGGTTGAGTTGACGTAGTTCGAAACAAAAAAGCAGATCCAGGAGAAGATAATGCGTCGCGTGATTTCAGGACTTATCGGCATTGCCGGCCTCGCTCTTGCGGGCAGCGCGCCCGCGATGGCCTGCGGCTATTCCTCATGTGCGCCGTGCGGCTATGCGAGCCCGTGCGCGCCGAGCGTCGCCTATCAGCCGGCCTACAGCTATCATTACGGCTATGCCTATGGCGCGGCGGGCTGCGGCAGCTGCGGCGTGCGTTACGAGCGTCTCGCCGAGCCGACGCATCAATATTACTACGTCAACCAGGGGCCGACCTACACTGGTCCGGGCGCGTTCGCGCCTTATCCCGTCTACCAGGAGAGCGCGATCCCGGTGTATCGCTATCACCATCGCCACCACGCCTATGAGGAGACCCGCGTCGCCCCTCCCATGGTGTATGGCCATCCCCGCAGCGCCTATCGCTGGGGCGCCTCGTCCTATTATCGCGGCCACCGCGTGCTGCGCCGCTACTACTGAGCCTTCGGCTGAGCTGATCGCAAACGCCCGTGCGCTCCGGCGCGCGGGCGTTTCGTCATTTGGGCATCAATCCAAGCCGGCTCGCGCCGATATAGAGCGCGAGCACGGCGGCATTGGAGACGTTGAGACTCTTGATCGCGCCGGGCATGTCGAGCCGGGCGACAACGCTGCAGGTCTCGCGCGTCAGCTGCCGCAGGCCCTTGCCCTCGGCCCCGAGCACCAGCGCCAGCGGCTCGCGCAGCGCCACCGCGGCGATGTCGGTCGGACCGGCGCTGTCGAGGCCGACCGTCTGGAAGCCGCGCTCGTCGAGCCGGCTCAGTGCGCGGGCGAGGTTCTGCACCGTGATGATCGGCACCAGCTCCAGCGCCCCGGACGCGGACTTCGCCAGCACGCCGGTGGCCTCCGGGCTGTGGCGCGCGGTGGTCACGATCGCCCTGACGTCGAACGCCGCCGCCGACCGCAGGATGGCGCCGACATTGTGCGGATCTGTGATCTGGTCGAGCACCAGGATCATGCCCTCGGCCGCCAGCGTGTCGATGTCGGGCGAGGGCAGGGGATCGGCTTCGGCGAGCAGGCCCTGATGCACGGCGTCCGGGCCGAGCCGCTGGTCGATCTGGCTCGGACGCACGATCTCGGGCGTCACTCTGGTCTCGATCCGCTCGTCGGCGAGCCGGTGCGCGGCATTTTCGGTCAGATACAGCTTGCGAATCCTGCGCTTCGGATTGCCGAGCGCCAGCGTCACGGTGTGCCAGCCGTAGAGGATGACAGGGCCATCTGACCCCTGGTCGCGGTCCCGCCACGGCTGCGGACGCTCGAATTTGCGCGGCTTGCCGGCGAATTTGCTGGAAGATTTGCCGCCTTGGCGGGGAAACGGGGGCTTTCGGTCGCGGTCGCTCATGCCAGAGCTTCTGTCACGGCGAACGGATTCTGGCAATTTGGCACCGCCGAGGCGGGAAAAATCGTCGTCCTTGGTTGACTTTGAGGGGGCGGTTCGATCATAAGGGCCCCGGCCGCGCACGCCCCTCATTTGGGCTCCGCGGTCTTACCGTCTCCATGGCGCTGATGGTCCCCAACCGCTGTTCCGCGGCCGGCCTTCAACTGCCATCGACACGGGGGAGTGTCCCGAGTGGCAAAGGGAGCTGACTGTAAATCAGCCGCCTCATGGCTTCGCAGGTTCGAGTCCTGCCTCCCCCACCATCCAATCACCTCGTGACACCTCGAGTCATCGACAGGCCGCCGAGGGCCGGCAGCGTGTCGACTGGATCGCATCGGGGGCTCGGACGTGATCTGACGGTATCCGCCGTGAGCTTCCGGCGGCGACGATATCCCCAACTCGCGACAACGGCCCGTAGCTCCACGATGGAGTGCGCAGACCATGGCGGCCGGACCGCCCTTGCGAGGCCTCACCAGCATCATCGACGAAATCGTCATAAGCCGCAGCCTGCCGCGACCCAATGCGCATTCGGTTCGAAATCAGAACGAACATCCGAAACGATGGCGGCCGCTTGCGTCGAGGCAGATCTTGACGACGTCGTACGAGTCACGCGAAGCGGCGCATGTAGCCCGAATGAGCGATAGCGACATCCTGTTTGCGGCACAGGCCTGAGACCGATTGTCCCTTGACGAGTTCAAAAATAGAACTGTAGGCTCTCGTCCGTGCCGAACGCGATGGCCATGCTGCTTCGCTGTGCGCGCTCCCTCGCGGGGAGACGCCAGCACGCAGAGAACAATCGTGTGCCACGCGCCAAAAGGTGCGGGTTGGGGAGGACAACGAATGAAGACACAGTGGATTATTGCTGCGGCGCTGTCGCTTGTCGCCGGCCAAGCGGCCGTCGCCGCAGACATGCCCGGCGTTACGTCGACGGAAATCAAGATCGGCGGCGTGTTCCCGTTCAGCGGGCCAGCCTCGTCGCTCGGGCTCGTCGGCCGCGGGCTGATTGCCTACATCCAGTCGCTCAACGACCGCGGCGGCATCAACGGGCGCAAGATCAACTACATCGCCTATGATGACGGCTACAGCCCGCCCAAGACGGTGGAGCACGTCCGCAAGCTGGTCGAGAGCGACGAGGTCGCCTTCATGTATGGCCAGCTCGGGACGCCAGGAATCTCGGCGACCGCGAAGTATCTGCGGACGAAGGGGGTGCCCAGCATCGCCATCATCAGCGGCTCGTCGAAGTTCACGAATGTCGCGGACTATCCGCTGATCACCACCGGGCTCGTCAGCTACGATACCGAAGGAAAGATCTACGCGAAGTACCTGACGAAGGCGCTGCCGAACGCCAAATACGCCATTCTTTATCAGAACGATGATCTCGGAAAAGACTACCTCAACGCCTTCAGGTCCTATCTCGGCAAGGACTTCGACAGGAAGGTCGTCAGCGCCTCCTATGAGGTCAGCGAGCCGACGATCGATTCGCAGGTCACCAATCTGAAGAGCTCGGGTGCCGAGGCGCTGGTGATCGCCGGCACGCCGAAATTCGCCGCGCAGGCGATCCGGCAGGCTTATGTGATCGGCTGGAAAGCCACGGTGATCGTCAATTTTCCTTCCGGATCGGTCGGCGGGACGCTGGCGCCGGCGGGGCTCGACAAGTCGGTCGGGGTGATCGTCGGCAGCACCAACAAGGATGTGCTCGACGAGTCGTGGAAGAGCGATCCGGGCGTGCAGGCCTATCGGGCTTTCTTCGACAAGTATCTGCAGGGCGCCGACCTGTCCAACGGCAGTTATCTGACCGGCTATCAGCAGGGCTTGGTGCTGGAGCAGATTCTCAAGCAATGCGGCGACGACCTGTCGCGCAAGAACATCCTCGCCCAGGCCAAGAATCTGCGCGACGTCGTCGTGCCGACGGCGCTTCCGGGCATCAAGGTCAATACCAGCGAGACCGAGAACATGATCTGGACCCAGATGCGTCTGCAACGCTGGACCGGTTCGGCCTGGGACGCCTTCGGCGACGTTCTGGACGCCAAATCGGACTGATAAGTCTGACTGACACAGTCTGACTGATCCTTCGCGCCAGTCGGGTGCCGCCGCGGCGGCATCCGTACCCGGTGAGGTGTACCGCCTGATTGCGGCGGTGTGCGTCCCTGCTTGCGGCCGGCGCCATGCCGGGCCGTCATCTTTGGTTCTTGCTGCAATCCGGGTGGGAGATCTCAATGTCGACACATACGCTGACATTTGCGCCGAGGGAGCTGTCGATCGACGCCCGGGCTGATGGAACGCTGATTCTGCGCTCGCCGATCGCATGGAGTCCGTGCGAATGGCGGATCACTGATTTTCTTCCGCACTGGGCCGGGGCGGCTCCGGACCGCGTCTTTCTCGCGCAGCGCAACCAGGCCGGCGGATGGGACGAGATCAGCTATGGCGAAGCCTGGCTGCAGGTTCAGGCGGTCGGCCAGAGCCTGCTCGACCTGGGCGCCACGACGGGCGACCGGCTGGCGATTCTCTCCGGCAACTCGATCGAGCATGCGATCGTGGCGTTCGCTGCGATGTCGATCGGCGTGATCGTGGCGCCGGTGTCGCCGAACTACTCGATGATGCCGGGCGGGCTGGCGCGCTTGAAGGACATTGCCGAGGTGCTGCAGCCGCGCTTCGTGTTCGTGCAGAGCGGCCCGCAATTCTCCCCAGGGCGCGCCATTCCGGAATTGGCCGCAGCGACCTGGATCAGTGTCGACGGTGCGCCCGAGACGATTCCGTTCCGCTCACTCGCCGCCAAGGCGCCCGGAGACGGGTTCGCCCAGGCTGCCGCAGCACTGCCCTGCGACGCCGTCGCCAAGGTCCTGTTCACCTCGGGCTCGACCGGCCTGCCGAAGGGCGTCCTGAATACCCACCGCATGATGGCCAGCGCGCTGCAGATGGGCATCCTGCTGGTGTCGCCGTCGCCGCATCCGATCCAGGTCGAATGGCTGCCCTGGCATCATACCATGGGCGGCAACGTCATTCTTCACGGCACTCTCAAGAATGGCGGGACGCTCTATATCGATGATGGCCGGCCCTTGCCGCAACTCTTCCACAAGACGATCGCCAATCTCACCGAGATCTCGCCGACGGCGATGTTCAACGTGCCCGCCGGCTACAATCTGCTGTGCGAGGCGATCGAGCGGGATGCGGACATCGGTGCGCGGGTGTTCAAACGCATGGATCGGCTGAGCTACGCCGGAGCCGCCATCTCCGAGGGGACGCTGGAGAAGCTGTATCGGCTGACGTCGTCGATCACCGGCCGCCAAATTCCGGTGATGTCGGGCTATGGCACGACCGAGACCGCGCCGACGATCAGCACGACGCATTGGGCGACCGATCAGCCGGGCGAAATCGGCCTGCCGGCGCCAGGGCTGCAACTGAAGCTGATCCCGGTGTCCGATACTTATGAGGTGCGGGTGAAGGGGCCGAACGTCACGCCGGGCTATCTCGGCCGGCCTGATCTGACCGCGATGGCGTTCGACGAGGAGGGGTTCTACCGCATCGGTGATACGGTCTCGTTCATCGATCCGGACCGGCCGGAGCGCGGGCTGCGCTTCACCGGGCGCATCTCGGAGAACTTCAAGCTGGCGAACGGCACCTGGGTCTCGATCGGCGCGATGCGCGCCTCGATCCTGGCGGCGACCCGCGGCGTGTTGCTGGACATCGTCATCGCCGGAGAGAACCGCGACTCCTGCACCCTGCTGGGCTGGCTCAATCCGGCAGAAGCCAAGCGCGTGGCGGCGGATCCCGACTCCGACCTGACCGCCGACCCCGGCGTGGCCGCTTTCCTCAAGGAGAGGCTCAGCGAGTACAACGCCACGGTCGGCAGCAGCGAGCGGGTGGGCGCGTTCCTGCTCTTGAAGGAGCCCGCGTCGATGGCCGCGGGGGAGATCACCGACAAGGCCTATGTCAACCAGCGCGCGGTGCTCAAGCACCGCGGCGAGCATGTCGAACGGCTGTACGCCGCCGAGCCATATTCCGAGGTGGTCCGTTTGTGAGGCTAGGCTGGCGCTAGGCCGGAGAGTGCCCCGGGCCGGCTCAGGCCGCCCGGGCGCGCGACTTTGCCTTGGCGCGGTCTGCTTTGGGGCCGGTGGTTGGCTCGGGCGGTGAATCGGGCGGCAGGGGTGCCGAACCGGCCCACCCACCCGGTCCCGGATGTGTGTGGACTTCCTTGGCCAGCAGCGGTTCGCCGCATTCCGAGCAGACCATCACCGGGTCGAAGTGCTTGCCGCACTTCTTGTGCTCGTGCAGCACGGGCCGGCCACGTTCGTCGACCATATGGGTGTCGCCCCAATGCACGATCGCCATCATGATCGGGTACAGATCGAGGCCCTTCTGCGTCAGGATGTATTCGTGGCGCTTCGGCGACTCCTGATAGGGGACGCGGCGCAGAATGCCCTGGCGCACCAGCTTCTTTAGCCGTTCGGCGAGCAGGTGGCGGGTGATGCCGAGCGAGGATTGAAACGCCTCGAAGCGCCGCTTGCGGAGAAAGCACTCGCGCAGGATCAGCAGAGTCCAGCGATCACCGATCACCGCGATCGTCCGTGCCATCGAGCACGGTTCTTCCTCAAGTTCCTTCCACTTCATGCACGTCTCCAGCCCGCCCCGCCGGAGGGGCCGAGCCGCATCGGCTCCCCCGGAATATCCATTCTAGATCGGTACTGAGCCCCGAACAACCCCGGCGCTGTCAGGCGCGGCGACGGCTTGTCTTGACGTCGCGCGGAAAGCGCGGCGCGAGCAAAGCCAGAGAAGATCTCCGCCGCCTGATCGCGGAGGCGTGAAAAATCCAGTTACAATGCGTTTGACAGTTCTAATTTAGAACCATAAGAATGGCAGCCAGATAATCGGTCGGGCCTCTGCGCCGGGCCAGAAACGCGGTCGGGGAGAAGGCGGTCATGACTGTGAAGGTTGAGTTCCTGTTCGATTTCGGCAGCCCCAATGCCTATCTGGCGGAGGTCGCCATCCCGGGTATCGAGCAGCGCACCGGCGTGAAGTTCGACTACGTGCCGGTGCTGCTCGGCGGCATCTACAAGGCGACCGGCAACATGTCGCCATTCGACTCGCTTCGCGGCATCAAGAACAAGCCGGAGTATCAGGCGCTCGAGACCCAGCGCTTCATCCGCCGGCACGGCATCGCCAAGTTCCGTTCCAATCCGTTTTTTCCGGTCAATACCCTGATGCTCATGCGAGGCGCCGTCGCGGCGCAGTTCGAAGGCCTGTTCGAGCCGTATTTCCGCGCCGCCTATCACCACATGTGGGAAGAGCCCAAGAAGATGGACGATCCCGCGATCTTCCGCAGCGCGTTTCTGTCATCAGGGGTCGACATCGACAGGCTCGCTGCCCGGGCGCAGCAGGACGATGTCAAGAAGAGGTTGATCGAGCTCACCGAAAACGCGGTCCGTCGTGGCGCGTTCGGTTCGCCGACCTTTTTCGTCGGCGACGAAATGTTCTTCGGCAAGGATCAGCTCCGCGACGTCGAGGAATCGATCGTCGAGCAGACCCGGCGGCCGGCGTCGCAGACAGGCTGAGGAGTAGCCGCGAGCGGCGTCTCGCAGCCTGCCGCTGCGCGAACAGCGAGGATCCGGTGATGACGCTCACGACCAGTTCATTCCAAAAAAGAACTGTAACGCCTGGTGCGCTCGCCACGAAGCCGGCGCCCATCGATCGGGAGGTCGCCATGCCGGAAGCTTCAGCCGCAGCGCGGGTCGCGGCCGTTCCGATGATCCGATGCGGTGTCCGGCGCCGCGCCGGCTGAGTGCGGCGCATTGCCTTTGCCATCCAATCAACCCAGCGGGAGAAGACCCTTGCAGAAGAGGAACGCAACCGTCGCCGTGATCGGCGCCGGCGACTACATCGGCGGCGAGATCGCCAAGAAGTTCGCCGCGGAAGGGTTTACGGTGTTCGCCGGGCGCCGCAACGGCGCCAAGCTCGAGCCTCTCGTCAAGGAGATCGAGCAGGCCGGCGGCGAAATCCACGCGCGGTCGCTCGACGCCCGCAAGGAAGAGGAGGTCGTCGCCTTTCTGCAGGACGCCGACAAGCACGCTCCGCTCGATGTCTGTATTTTCAACATCGGCGCGAACGTCAATTTTCCGATCCTCGACACCACCGAGCGCGTCTTCCGCAAAGTCTGGGAGATGGCGTGCTATTCGGGCTTCCTGGTCGGACGCGAGGCGGCGCGCCTGATGGTGCCGCGCGGGCAGGGCAACATCTTCTTCACCGGTGCGACCGCGAGCCTGCGCGGCGGCTCGGGCTATGCGGCGTTCGCCAGTGCCAAGTTCGGCCTGCGCGCCGTGGCGCAGGCGATGGCTCGCGAGCTCGGGCCGAAGAACATTCACGTCGCGCATCTCATCATCGATTCCGGCGTCGACACCGAATGGGTGCGGCAGCGCCGGCTCGAGGCGCTCGGCCCGGCCGCGCTCGACAATCCCGATCTCTTGATGCCGCCATCGTCGGTCGCCAGTTCGTACTGGCAGCTCTATCAGCAGCCGCGCAGTGCCTGGACCTTCGAGCTGGAAATCCGCCCGTTCGGCGAGAAATGGTGACGGGGGAGCCGCAGCGATGGAGCTGAAGCTGTCGAAGGAAGACGCGGCGTTCCGCGATGAGGTTCGCGCCTTCATCGCCGACAATTATCCGGCCGAGATGCGCGTGCCGAATCCGGAGACGGATCTCACCAAGGAGCAGTCGCTGCTGTGGCATCGCATCCTGTATCGCAAGGGCTGGATTGCGCCGCTCTGGCCGAAGGAATATGGCGGCCCGGGCTGGTCGATTACGCAGCGCTTCATCTTCGAGCAGGAGACCTCGCGCGCCGGCACGCTGCCGCCGCTCGCCTTCAGCGTCACCATGGTCGGACCGGTGATCTACACCTTCGGCAATGCGGCGCAGAAGGCCAGGTTTCTGCCGCGCATTCTTTCTGGCGACGACTGGTGGTGCCAGGGGTATTCGGAGCCGGGGGCCGGCTCCGACCTCGCCGCGGTGCGCACCAGGGCGGTGCGCGACGGCGATCATTACGTCGTCAACGGGCACAAGACCTGGACCACGCTGGCCCAGCATGCCGACTGGATCTTCTGCCTGGTGCGGACTGATCCCTCCGCCAAGCCGCAGGCGGGCATTTCGTTTCTGCTGATCGACATGAAGACGCCCGGCGTCACGGTCCGTCCGATCATCACCATCGACGGTTCGCACGAGATCAACGACGTCTTTCTCGAGGATGTCCGCGTTCCCGTGGAGAACCTGATCGGCGAGGAAAACAAGGGCTGGACCTACGCCAAATTCCTGCTGGGCAATGAGCGCACCAGCATGGCCGGCATCGGCCGCTCCACCCGCTATCTGCAGCGGCTGAAGCAGATCGTCAAAACCGAGATCGCCGAAGACGATTCGACATATCGCGAGTTCATCAGGGAGATCGCGCGGGTCGAACTCGATCTGCTCGCGCTGGAGGCGACCGAGCTGCGCATCGTCGCGCAGATGGCGCGCGGCATCGATCCTGGACCTGCGGCGTCGCTGTTCAAGATCCGGGGCACCGAGATTTTCCAGCGCATCACCGAATTGACGCATCAGGCGATCGGCAATGACGGGCTGGCGCTGCGCGAGCAGCCGTTCAGCGCCAATCGCTTCATGCCCGGGCCCGACTACGGCCACACCGCGGCCGAGAAATATCTCAACGCGCGCAAGCTCAGCATCTACGGCGGATCGAACGAGATCCAGCACAACATCATCGCGAAAGCGGTCCTCGGTCTCTGACCGGTTCGCACGAGGCACCGATGGACATTCAATTCACCGAAGAACAAGAGCTGCTGCGTGCCAGCATCCAGCGGCTGCTGCACGATCAGTACACCTTCGATGCGCGCCGCAAGATCGTGGCGAGCGACGAAGGCTTCAGTCGCAGGCATTGGACGGCGCTCGCGGACCTCGGGCTCTGCGCCGCGCCATTCGATGAGAGCGTCGGCGGTCTGGGCGGCGGCGCGCTCGCCACCATGATCGTGATGCAGGAGTTCGGCCGCCATCTGGTGGTCGAGCCCTATTTCGAAACGGTGGTGCTCGCCGGAGGCCTGATCGCCGCCATCGGGAGCGCCGCGCAGCGCGCCGACTACTTGCCGAAGATCATGGACGGCAGCACGATCTGGGCGCTGGCCTGGGCCGAGCGGCCGTCGCGCTACGATGTCGACAAGGTCGAAACCACCGCCCGGCGCGACGGTGAGCATTACGTTCTGAGCGGCAAGAAGGTCGGCGTGACAGCCGCGCCCTGGGCCGACAGGCTGATCGTCTCGGCGCGGACCGCGGGTGACGGCAACAGCGGGCTCAGCCTGTTCGTGGTCGACCGTCATGCCGCCAATCTGCATCTGCAGAGCTTTCGGACAATCGACGGACGGCGCGCCGCCGAACTCGTGCTGATGGAGGTCAGGGTTCCGGCGGAGGACATGCTGGGCGCCGAGGGCGAGGGGGCGGCCGCGCTCGAAGCCTGCCGCGACCGCGCGATCGCCGCCCAATGCGCCGAGGCTGTCGGCGCGATGACCGAGCTGAATGCCGCGACCTTGGCGTACAGCAAGACCCGCAAGCAGTTCGGCGTGACGCTCGGAACGTTTCAGGTGCTGCAGCACCGGATGGTGGACACGTTCATCGCGCTCGAGGAGTCGATTTCGCTCACCCAGCACCTGAACCTCAGTCTCGCGTCCAACGAACCGCACCTCTCGCGGTTGGCGTCGGGAGCCAAGTCCAAGGTCGGAACAGCCGCGCGCTTCGTCGCCGATCAGTCCGTCCAACTGCATGGCGGCATGGGCATGAGCGACGAGCTCAATGTCGGCCATTACTTCAAGCGGATCAGCGCGATCAACATCCAGTTCGGCGATCCCACATTTCATCTGATGCGCTACGCCCAGCAGAGCTGAGCTTGCCTCATCGCCCCCAAGGCCTGGCCTCAACCGGAGGACTACAAGTGACCGAAGCTGTGATCGTTTCGACGGCCCGCACCCCGATCGGGAAGGCCTATAAGGGAGCACTCAACCACACCGGAGGCGCGACGTTGCTCGGCCACGCGATCTCGGCGGCGCTGTCCCGCTCGGGGGTTGACGGCGCCGAGGTCGAGGATGTGGTGATGGGCTGCGCGATGCAGCAGGGGACGACGGGCTCCAACATCGCCCGCAAGGCTCTGCTGCGGGCTGGCCTGCCGGTGAGCGTCGCTGCGACGACGATCGATCGCCAATGCGCCTCCGGCCTGCAGGCGATCGCGCTGGCGGCGCGTTCCGTCCTGTTCGACGGCGTCACGGTGGCGATCGCCGGCGGCGGTGAATCGATCAGCCTGGTTCAGAACGACAAGATGAACGCGTTCCATGCGGTCGATCCGGAGCTTCACGCGATGAAGCCCGACGCCTATATCGCGATGCTGGACACCGCGGAGGTGGTCGCCGAGCGCTATGGCATCTCGCGGGAGCGGCAGGATGAATATAGCCTCGAGAGCCAGCGGCGCACCGCGGCGGCGCAGCAGGCGGGTCGCTTCAATGACGAACTCGCGCCGATCAGCACCACCATGGCGGTCACCGACAAGGCGACCGGCACCACCTCTTATCAGCCGGTGACGCTGTCGACCGATGAGGGGCCGCGTCCGGACACGACGGCTGCGGGGCTCGCCGGACTCAAGCCGGCCAAGGGACCCGGCTTCACCGTGTCTGCCGGCAACGCCAGCCAATTGTCCGACGGCGCCAGCGCGGCCGTGATCATGAGCGACACCCTGGCCGCGCAAAAGGGCCTGAAACCACTGGGCATCTTCCGCGGCTTCGTCTCAGCGGGCTGCGAGCCGAATGAGATGGGAATCGGCCCGGTGCTCGCCGTGCCGCGGCTGCTGGCGCGCCACGGGCTGAAGGTCGACGACATCGATCTGTGGGAGCTCAACGAAGCCTTTGCGGTGCAGGTGGTGTATTGTCGGGACAAGCTCGGCATCGACCCGGAGAGGCTGAACGTGAATGGCGGCTCGATCGCGCTCGGCCATCCCTACGGCATGACCGGGGCGCGGCTCGTGGGCCACGCGCTGATCGAGGGACGGCGGCGCAAGGCGAAATACGCCGTCGTGACGATGTGCGTCGGCGGTGGCATGGGCGCCGCGGGCCTGCTCGAAATCGTGCACTAAGGGCCAACGCTAGGGCTCATCGACAACAAGAGACATTGGAGAAACGCGCGTGAAGACAGCCATCACCGAAATGCTTGGGATCGAACATCCGATCGTCCAGGGCGGAATGCACTATGTCGGATTCGCCGAACTCGCCGCCGCGGTGTCGAATGCCGGCGGCCTCGGCGTCATCACCGGCCTGACGCAGCGCACGCCCGAACTGCTCGCCAAGGAAATCGCGCGCTGCCGCGACATGACCGACAAGCCGTTCGGCGTCAATCTGACGTTCCTGCCGACGTTCACCGCGCCGCCTTATCCGGAATACATCGCCGCCATCAAGGAAGGCGGCGTCCGCGTCGTCGAGACGGCGGGCCGCAGTCCGGAGCAGTACATGCCGGCGCTGAAGGCGGCAGGCATCAAGGTCATCCATAAGTGCACCTCGGTGCGACACTCGCTGAAGGCCCAGCAGATCGGCTGCGATGCGGTGAGCGTCGATGGTTTCGAGTGCGGCGGTCATCCCGGCGAGGATGACATGCCGAACATGATCCTGCTGCCGCGCGCCGCCGACGAGCTGGCGATTCCGTTCATCGCGTCCGGCGGTATGGCTGACGGACGCAGCCTGGTGGCCGCGCTCGCGCTCGGCGCGGCCGGCGTCAACATGGGCACGCGCTTCATCGCGACCAAGGAGGCGCCGGTGCACCAGAACGTCAAGGACGCGCTGCTGAAAGCCACCGAACTCGATACCAGGCTGGTCATGCGGGCGCTGCGCAACACCGAACGCGTGCTGACCAACAAGGGTGTCGAGCGTCTGATCGAGATCGAACGCGAGAAGGGCAAGAACCTCACCATCCAGGACATTCATGACGAAGTCGCCGGAGTCTACCCGAAGGTGATGGTCGACGGTGACATGGACGCGGGCGCCTGGAGCTGCGGGCTGGTGGTCGGCCTGATCCACGACATCCCGACCGTCAAGGAGCTGATCGACCGGATCATGGCGGAGGCCGAGAGCCTGATCCGCAGCCGGCTGACCGGCTTCCTGGACGGTGATATCTCGGGCGCGCGGAAAGTCGCGTAAGCGCCGAGCTCATCAGGACATGCCGAAGACGCCCCGCCGAGGTAACCCCGGCGGGGCGTTCGCATGTTCGGTGTCCGTCATCGTCAGATGTTTAGCGAGCTTCGCGGCGCGCGTCTCGTGATGTCTGGAGCCCCCATCCCGCAGTGCAGGTTCAACACGCTTGATCCGGCGCTCGGCAGCACTGCGGCCTGCCGGCGCGCGGGAACCATCGCGAACTCGCTGCCCGACGACATCGTAGCCTCGGCGCCGGTCGCGTGGCTGGCGCCGAGACGTTGCAGACTGCATGGGCTCGCTGTATCAGCCGGCCTGCTTGGCGTAGCGCGTCGCCGGCCGGCCGGACTGGGTCAGCGCGCGGATCAGCTCGCCGCGAGCGGCTTCGTAGGCTGTCCACGCCGACAGGTCCTGCAGCGCGGGAAGGCAGATGAGTTCGTCCTGATCCAGCGCCGTGAGCGCGGTGTCGACCAGCTCCTCCGCCGTCATGAACAATTCGTCGGGGAATGGCGCCTGCTTCAGGCCGGAGGCTTCGAAAAACTCGGTGCGGACCGGGCCGGGAAGGACGGCCTGGACTTTCACCTTGGTGTTCGCCAGCTCACTCTGGAGCGAGCGGGTGAAGTTCAGCACATACGCCTTCGAACCCGAATAGCCGGCGCCGGTCGGGGTCGGCATCAGCGCGATGATCGAGGCGATGTTGATGATCGTGCCGTGGTCGCGGCGCAGGAAACCAGGCAGCGCCGCCTGGGTCAGGCGCGTCAGCGCCTGCACGTTGATCTTGATCAGATTGTCGAGTGCCGACGCGGAGACCTGTGCGGTCAGGCCGAGCGCGCCGAGTCCGGCATTGTTGACGAGCATATCGATGTCCTCGCGCCCCTCGATCAGCGTGGCGACGCGGGACAGGTCGTTGCTGTCGCCGAGGTCGGCCGTCACGATTTCGACCGTGACATTCGTCCTGGCGCGAATGTTGCGAGCGGTCTCTTCGAGACGCTCGCGGCGGCGCGCGACGAGGATCAGATGATAGCCGCGGGCGGCGAGGCGCTCCGCATAGGCGACGCCTATCCCCGACGACGCGCCGGTGACAACTGCGAAACGCTGGTGATCACTCATTGATCAAGTCTCCGATTGAGCGGCTGGAGCCGGGTCTTGGATGGGGTAGGGCACCGGCTTGTTCTCCTGAACCCACAGCTTCTCGTGGTCGGAATGCGGCGGCGGCGGCGCGATGCCCTGGATCTGCCAGAGATCGAACGGGGTTTCGTCGATGTGGATTTCCCAATCGAATCCCCTGTCCTTGATGTAGGGCGCGAGAGCGGCTTCGGCCCAGCTCAGCCATTTGGCTTTCCGCTCCTTGGCATCAGGCGGGAAGGACCGGGCGATATGGTCGACCCAGATCCGCACGAAATTGCTCGCCTCTTCGCCGCCCTTGTAGAACGAGTCCGGCGCCACCTCCTGAAACAGGACGATGACGTAGAACTTCGGCAGCCCGCGATAGCAGCCGGTGATGCGCTCCGACAGCGCGCGCTTATCCTCGGCGGTGAACGCTCCCACCGGATGATAGATCTTCCAGAACGGCATGAAACCTCCCTCATGGCCCGTGGCGGCCTCTCTATGATGACAATCATCATCATTGTTTCAGCGGTTGTCAATCTCCATTGATGACGTCTATCATTGTTATGGGAATGGTAATTGGAGGGATGATCGGTGCGGATTACCGAGAGTCAGACGCTGAAGAACAGGCAGAAGGTGGTCGCGAAGGCGGCCCGGCTGTTTCGAGAGCGCGGTTTCGAGAATATTTCGGTGGGGGCGCTGATGAAGGCCGCCGGCTTCACCCATGGCGGCTTCTACAATCATTTCGAGTCCAAGAGCGCGCTGGCCGGCGAGGCGCTCGCGCATGCGTTCCACGAGATGGAGCGTGTCCGCGAGACCACGCCGGGGCGCGAGGCCTTTGTGAAATCCTATCTGTCGGACGCGGCTCGCGACGCGCCCGGCACGACGTGCCCGGCCGCGTCGCTGGCTGGCGATATTGCGCGGCAGCCGGACGCCATCAAGGAGGTCTTTGCCGAAGGCATCGAACGCATGATCGACTGGGTGCAGAACGCGTCGTCAGCGACGCCCATGGCGCGCGAGGAGGCGGTGGACTTGATCTGCCGCATGGTCGGGGCGTTGATGCTGGCCCGCGCCATGCCGGCGTCGAGCGATCTCCGGCGCGAACTGCTTGCGACCGAGACGCAGCAGTGTCTGATTGAGCCGCCGAAATCTGCTGGCGAACACCGCCCCCGTGCCAAATCGTCGTGATCCGCATAACCGCGAACTGATCATAGCGGCTGGCCGCAAGGCGACGCGCTGATTGCGCGGGATCAGCGCGTCCGGTCTTCGGTGCGCCGATCACCTAGTTTTGCCTTGCTCGGATAGCTTTGTTCGGAGCAACGCATCCGGTATGACGTTCACGCTGCGAGGACCTCCCGCGCGGCGCGCTCGCCGGATTGCAGCGCGCCTTCGACATATCCCATCCATTCGGTCGCGGTCTCGGTGCCGGCCCAATGGATGCGGCCGACCGGCTGCCGCAGCGCTGGACCAAATCCGGTCCAGCCGCCCGGCGGCATGATTCCGGCGTAGCAACCGCGCGACCATTCGTCGTCTGCCCAATACTTCTCGACATAGCCGGTCGGGCGACCGGCCTCGGCTCCGAAGTAAAGTTCGAAGCTGCGACGGGCCTCCGCCTGGCGTTCCCCGGGAGACTTCGCGCCCCACAAACGCCCGTAGCTCCCTTCGATGAAGCCGACAAGGATACCGCAAGAAGTATCCGCGGGAGAGTTGTCATAGGTAAGGCCGACGGGAAGATCGGAGAAGGCCAGGCCGCTGAGACCTTCGTCGCGCCAGAATGGCCGCTCGTAGAACAACATGAGCTTGACCGCGGTGCCCATCGGCATCCGCTGCGTGAGCTGATCGCGCAGCGCCGGCAGCGGTGGATCATAGGCAATCCGGGACGCAAGCGCCGGTGGAAGCGTGGCGATGACATGCTCGCAGCGGATCGTGGCCTTCTCCGCATGGACGACGGCCCCCTTGGCGTCATGCTGAATCCTGAACACCGGACTCGATAGGATCAGTTCGGCCTCGAGTTCCGCGGCCATCCGCTTGCTGACATCCTGGAAGCCCGTCACGAACCGTCGGTCCTGGGCGCCGCCTGCCGTCTGAGTGATCGTCTCGAAGCCTCCCGCGGCAGCGATGTAGGCGGCGACGTGGAGGAACGAGAGATCGCGCGGATCGGACGAGAACAGCGTCGCCGCAAGACTGTCGAACACAAAGCGCGCGAACTCGCTTTGAACGGTTTCGCGCACCCAGGTGTAGAAGCTCTTGCCGTCGAGCTCCGCGGCCCCGGGGGTCATCCATGGCGTCTCCAGCGGGATGGTCGCGCCGACCGCGTCGATCGTCGCGAACGCGGCTTCGAGTTCGGCGCCGATCTCGGGATTTGGGCTGGGAAACATCGCGGAGTGGACGGCCCGCTCGCCCTTCATCCAGAGAACGGAGTCGCCTTCGCAGAACGTCGGAAAGGTCGAAAGGCCGTATTCGGCAATGAGCTGGTGGACGCGTGATTGAGTTGGCCCGACCCACTGGCCGCCGAGGTCGATGGTGACGCCGCCGATCGTCTCGCTCAAGGTGCGGCCGCCGACGCGGTCGCGGGCCTCGAGCAGGAGGACGCGTTTGCCTGCGCGCTTCAACTCCCGCGCCGCGTAAAGACCGGCGGCTCCGGCGCCGATGACCACGATGTCGGTGCGGCGATGGAACGGTGCGTTCATGTCGCTTCTCCTGAGAGCGGGGTGGAGATCGAGGTGGTATGTTCAGCGAGCGGGGTCTCGCCGTCGGACATGCCGTGCCCGACCGTGCGGCCCGGCGCGCCCTCTAAGTTGCGGCCGCCGCTGGCCGCTTCATGGTCTAATCGCCGAGACTGGCGCTGATGGCGCGAAGCAAGGTGAAATTCTCTGCGTTGCGGTTGGCCGACTCCTCCGTCGAGGTGCCGTAGCTGCGGTTGGCTGAGAGCTTGACGATCACGACGCCGCGGGATGGATCGACATAGATCAGTTGATTGTACACGCCCATTCCCGCGAACTCGCTGCGATCGCCGTCGAGCAGCCACCACTGATATCCATAACCGACCGATGTCGCCTGGGTGCCGATCATTGTGCGCCCCGGTTGCAGATGCGGCGCGTCCGCCCGGACAGAGGCTCTCGCCCATGCCTCCGGCACGATCTGGCGGCCGTGGCTGCGGCCGTGGTTGCGGTAGAGTTCGCCGAGCTTCGCGGCATCGCGCGCAGTGAGATTGAGGCCGGCGAACGCCATCTCGCGGCCCGACGGGTCGATCAGCCAGTAGCTGTCGGATTCGAAGCCGAGGGGATCGCAGATCTTCTCGCGCATGTAGTCGGTCAGCGAGCGGCCGGTGGCCTTCACCAAGAGGGTGCCGAGCGCCTGCGTGTCGGCCGAGCTGTAACGGCAGACGGTGCCGGGCGGAGATTCCGGAACGGTGGTCGCAACGAATTCGTCCAGCGTGATGGCACCTGCCATCGCCGCGCCCAGCCGAAAGATATCGGAATTGGGATCGCTGTAGACCTCGCTCCAACGGCCGCCGGACGACATCTGCAACACGTCCTTGATCCTGACACCGTCATACGCCGAGCCGGGCTTGACGGGAACGTAATCGCTGAGCGGCTGGTCGATTCCGCCGATCAGTCCTTCATCGATCGCGATCCCGACCAGAGCGGAAACAAAACTCTTGCTCACCGACCACGACATCCATGGCACGTCCGGACCGCCGGTCAGTGCGTACTGCTCGAGCCGGATTTGCCCGTCCTTAAGCACCAGCAGCGCGGCCGTATCCGTCGCGGCCAGGAAATCCGCGGTCGGTCTGGCTGTCCCGTCGAAGGTGTAGGACGGCGGCAACGTGATCGGCTCGCCCGCCGCGAACGGACGTGGTGTCGTTGCGGCCGCCATCCGCCTGCTCGGCAGCAGATCCTTCAGCCGACAGAAATTCTCGTGTTGTGGTACCCCGGTGAAGACTCCGAGTGAGAGCAGCGTGGGCGCTGGGCGGTCGTTCATCGGGTCTGTTTCCTTATTGATTTCCTTGTTGTCCAAGGACCTCCGTCCGCAGCCGGTCGAGCGCGAGGAACCGCTTGCGGAGCCGCCTTGAGGCTGCACGGAAGATGCCCACGGCCCGCGTCGAAGGTTTGCTGATGCAAGCACCTCCGTCAATGGTTCTTTTTTGGAATGTTATTGATTGCCCGTGCAACGCGCTGGTGAAATGTCTTGAGCTTCAAGCGTCGATTGCAGCTACGCGAAGGATCCTTATGCTTCCGGATGCAGAACCCACCGCCATCATAGTGTAGCCAAATACTCATCATTGCAGCGGGGAGCTGCGGTGCCATCGCGTCACGCCCGGCAGGTCGACCAGCATTCGAATGTTGCTTGCTTGACGAGTTCAAAAAAAGAACTTTAAATATCGGCACGTCGATGTCGGTCCCGCTGGAACGCGGTGTGCCGGAATTCGTCGCAGGCCATGACGGCGACTGTCGCTTGGCCGACAGACGGGCGAGGGTCCGCCGGAAGCGACGGAGCACGTTCGCTCCTACAAACGATAACGAACAAGGAAACGTCCATGACCAAGGTGGGACTGCATCAATATCCTCCGATGGAGCAGGTCATTTTCGGCAAGCCGGCGGGCCTCGCGTTGCGCGAGGAGGCCGAGCGGAAGGGCGCGCAGCGCGTCTTCCTGATCGCAAGCCGAACGCTGAACACGACGACGGACGAGATTGACAAGATCAGGTCGGCGCTCGGCGAGCGCTATGCGGGCACGTTCGATCAGGTGCCGCAACACACTACGCGGGATTCGGTGGTCGAGGCCGCCGGCCATGCCGCGCAGGCGAAGGCCGACCTCGTTGTGGCGATCGGCGGCGGCTCGGTCGTCGACGCCGCCAAGATCGTGCTGATGTGCCTCGAGCACAACATCACGGATGCGTCCGGGCTGGATGGTTTCGAATTGGTCTCGACCCCCCAAGGGCCGCGTCCCGGGCCATTCCGCAATCCCAAGGTGAGGATGATCGCCATCCCCAGCACGCTGTCGGGCGGAGAGTACAATGCCGGCACGCTGGTGACCGACACGCGTCGCAAGCTCAAGCAGATCTTCGTGCATCCGCTGATGATGCCGATCTCGATCATCCTGGATCCGGCCATCACGGTGCACACGCCGAGAACCCTTTGGCTCGGCTCGGGCACGCGTGCGATGGACCACGGCATCGAGGCGGTCTGCTCACCCGGCGGCAATCCGCTGGTCGAGAGCGTCTGCCTGCGCGGTCTCCGCTACCTCTATGATGGTCTGCTGGCCTATGCCGACAACGCGGACAGTCTCGATGCCCGCCAGATGTGCCAGCTCGGATCGTGGCTGTCGGCCTTCGGGCTGCAATGCCGTGTGCCGATGGGCGCCAGCCACGCGATCGGGCACGTCCTCGGCGGCACCTGCGACGTGCCGCATTATCTGTGCACGGCGGTGATGATGCCGAGCGTGCTGAAATACAACAAGCCGGCGACCGGCGCCGCGCAGAAGCTGCTTGCGGAGGCGTGGCACGAACCGGAGGCCGACGCCAGCGAGGTGTTCGCACGCTTCATCGCCCGCCTCGGATTGCCGACGCGCCTGGCCGATGTCGGTGTCACCGAGGATCGCTTCGGCCTGATCGGAAACAATGCGATGCTCTCCGTCTTCACGCGCGCCAACCCGCGCGCGATCAAGGGACCGGACGACGTCGTCGAGATCCTTCGGCTGGCGGCATAGCGCGCGAGGCCTCCCGCCGGTCGACACGCGCTGCTCCACGCCGCCCGCGAATGCGTTGGTGGCGTGGCGCCTCGATACATGCACCGAGCGCCGTCCAGGAGGCGCCTTCTCAGCGAGACCTTCTCCCAGGCAGGGCTTTTCAGGGGCGGCGTGGGGGCAGGCTAGCGATCCGCGCGGACACAGCAGTCGCGTCGGTGGTGAGTGTCCCCGAAGCCGCATCGCCTTCATGCTTGGCGGGCGGTCTCAACGACTCAGTGAGTGCGTCCGACCTGCCGGTCGTTCTCGTCTGGCACTAGGCCGTGGTGTCGTCGTTCGGAACTCATCGGACAGACCCGAGGTGAATCGCAGGGTCAGGCCGTTCGGCTGCTCCGACCGGGCAGCGCCATCGCAAATGGCCTTCTCGCGGCGGAGCCACCCAGGGCCACGTGGTTCTCAGGGCGATGCAAGCGCATCGCCCGACCGCGCCGAACAGCGGCCCTGCTCACATCAAGATTGGACTGGGCTGCGAAAGGGACCCTCATCCTGAGGGGGCGCCTCGGGCGGCCGTCTCGAAGGATGGCCGCGAAACGACGGCTCCTCACAGCTTGTGTCCTCATATGCGAGAGCCGTGGCTCGTCGGGCTCGCATGCATGGAGAGAGAATTCGTCGTACGAGCCGGGTCTCGGAGGTCATATCTTCTGCAGGCGTCTCGCAAATAAAAATCCTCCTCCACTTTCAGAAGCCGTCCGAAAGAGAAAGAATGGTCTGTCTACTTTTGGAGGGCATCGTGAAGCTGCTTGAATCCGTCCGGATCGGCCGGCATCTGCTGAAAAACCGTATCGTGATGGCGCCGCTCGCCCGTGCGCGGGGAGACGAGCATCGCGCGCCGAAAGACATCGTCGGCACGTATTACAGTCAGCGGGCGACCGCCGGGCTGATCGTCACCGAGGCCTGTCATGTCTCGCCGACGAGCGCCACCCGTGCGCGCGCCACCGCGAACCACGACGCCCATCAGACGCTAGCCTGGACGCAGGTGGTGGACGCCGTGCATGCGGCGGGAGGGGTCATCTTCCAGCAGATCTATCACGTCGGCCGCAAATCACTGTTGTCCGGAATGCCCAATGGGCAGCAGCCCGTGGCGCCATCGGCGATCGCTGCTTACGGCGGGATCATGAAGGAGGATGGCCTCGAAGAGTTTCCCGTGCCGCGTGCGCTCGCGCTGCATGAGATTGCGCCGATCGTCGACGACCATCGCCGCGCGGTGCGCCGCGCCGGTGAGGCGGGATTTGATGGCGTGGAAATCCTCGCGGGCAATGGCTTCCTGATCGATCAGTTCTTGCGCGACTCCACCAACAAGCGCACCGACGGCTATGGCGGTTCGAAAGAGAACCGCGCCCGCTTCCTGCTCGAAGTGGTGGATGCGGCGATCGCCGAGATCGGCGCCGACCGCATCGGCGTCCGCCTGTCACCGCATTTCCGCGCGGATCATATCGACGACTCCGATCCCGTAGGCACGTTCTCCTATGTCGTGTCGGAGCTGGACCGGCGCGGCATCGCCTACATCCATCTGCTGGAAGGCAGCGGCTACGATAATTCCGGCGATATTCCGTTGTATCAGCGTCTGGTGAAGAAGCCGTCGGCCGGCGGCGGGGCAGGGCCGCGCAGCGGCGAGCCGTTTCTGGCGCCGATCCTGCGGCCATTGTTCCGGGGGGCGCTGATCCTGAACAGCGGCTATACGCGCGACAGCGCGGAGCAGGCCGTGCACAGTGGCGCCGCGGACGCGATTTCGTTCGGCCGCCTCTACATCTCCAATCCCGACCTTCCGGAGCGCTTTCGGCTGAACGCGCCGCTCGCCGAGCCCGACACGGCGACCTACTACACCAACGGCCCCGAAGGCTACATCGACTACCCGTCGCTCGGCGATCGCGTCGCTCAAGTCCCGGCGGCCTGACGATTTGATGTCTTCAGTTCAGTTCCGAAAGAATACACCTATGCTGTCACTATCCGGCACGTCGTCCGAACCGATCCTGACCGATCAGTTGCTCTCCGAACTGCGTCAGGAGTTTGCCGCGACCGCCGCCAAGCACGACGCGGACGGAAGTTTTCCGTTCGCCAATTTCAAGAGGCTGGCCGAGGCCGGGCTGCTGGCGCTGACCGTTCCCAAGAGCTTCGGCGGGCTCGGCGGCGGAATCTCCGAAGCCGCGCGTTTGGTCGCCGCGGTCGGGGCCGGCGAGGCCTCCACAGGGCTCGTGCTGCAGATGAACTGCATGATGCATTATCTGCTCGGGCAGCGTCAGCCGCCCGGCTACGACGCGATCGCGCGCGCGGCTGTCGCGGGCACCGGCACGGTCAACGCGCTTCAGGCCGAGCCGGACCTCGGCTCGGTGGTTCGCGGCGGACTGCCAGGTACCGTTGCGTCGCGATCCGCCGACGGGACGTGGCGGATCAACGGCCGCAAATCCTACGCGACCGGCAGTCCGATCGTCGGATGGTGGCTGACATTGGTGCGCACCGACGAGGATACGCCGCGCGTGGGTACCGTCATCGTGCCCGCGGATTCGCCAGGCATCAGCGTGGTGCCGAGCTGGAATCACGCCGGCCTGCGCGCAACCGCCAGCCATGAACTTCGGTTCGACAATGTGGTCCTGCCCGCGGGCGCCGATCAGGCGCTGTTGCCGGTCGGTTCGCCGGAACAGATCGCCGGTCGCGCGCTGGTCGACGAATGGTTCTGTCTGCTCACGGCGGCCTTGTACGACGGCATCGCGAAGGCGGGGCGGGACTGGCTGCTGCACTTCCTGCATTCGCGTGTTCCCAGCAATCTCGGCCAGCCGCTCGCCACCGTGCCGCGCCTGCAGGGGGTGGTTGGAGAGATCGAGTCGCTGCTGCTGATCAATCGCTCGCTGATCGACGACGCCATCCTGCGCGCGGAGGCCGCATCGGCGCCCGATCAGCTTCGCGCGCAGCTGGTCAAGCATGTGGTCACCAACAATGCCGTGCGCGCGCTCGAACTCGCGCTCAGCATCACCGGCAATCACGGCCTCGACCGCGCCAATCCGCTGGAGCGGCACTACCGCGACGCGTTGTGCGGGCGCGTGCATGCGCCGCAATCCGATTCCATCCTCACCAATGCCGGACGCGCCGCCTTGGCGGCCTGACATTCCGCTTCATCTCCAGAGAGTCCCATCATGGCCTTGACTGCCTGCTTTCGTGCGTGGACGGATCGGCGAACCGTGTGTGCGATGCTGATCGGCGTCGCGCTCGCGCCCGCCTTGGCGCGAGCGGAGACTCCCGTCAAGGGCGGCACCCTTGTCGCGGTGTCGAATCCCGGCGAGCCGAATGTCCTGACCACCGGCGTTGGCCAGGCGGGAGCGGTCCTCGCGGTGTCCTCGAAGATCTTCGACGGGCTGCTCCGCTACGGCGAGAACTTCGCACTCGAACCCGAACTCGCGACCGCCTGGGTGACCAGCGCCGACGGCAAGGAAATCCGCTTCACGTTGCGGCCGAACGTGCGTTGGCACGACGGCGCTCCGTTCACGTCGGCCGATGTGAAGTTCAGCTTCGAGCAGGTGTGGATGAAGGTCCATCCGCGTGCACGCGCGACCTTTGCCGCGGTCGAAGCGGTCGAAACGCCCGATCCGCTGACCGTGGTGTTCAAGCTCCGCAATCCCTCAGGCGTGATCCTCAGTGCGCTCAACAGCACCGAATCCACGGTGCTGCCGAAGCATCTCTACGAAGGCACCGACATTCTCACCAATCCGTACAACGTCAAACCGGTCGGCACCGGCCCGTTCCGGTTCGTCGAATGGGTGCGCGGCGAACGCATCGTGCTGGAGCGCAACCCCGATTATTGGGACACCGGCAAGCCCTATCTCGATCGTGTCGTCTATCGCATGATTCCGGACGCGACCGCGCGCTATGCCGCGTTCGAATCCGGGGCGGTGCATCTCGGAGTGCATTCGCCGATCTCGATCAACGATCTGGCGCGGGCCGAGAAGAACCCGGCGCTGCGCGTCGAGTTTCGCGGCTATGAATGGCTGGGTTCGTCGATCGTCGGCGAGTTCAACGTGCGCCGTCCGCCGTTCGACGATGTCAGGGTCCGCCGGGCCGTGGTGCACGCGATCGATCTGCAGGCCTTCTCGCGCGTGACCATGCGTGGCATCGGCAAGCCGGGTACGTCGCCCGTGCTGTCGTCGCAAACCAGATTCTTCGTCGAGAGCGGCCTTGCGAGCTATCCGTTCGACCGCGCCAAGGCCGAGGCGCTGCTGGACGAAGCCGGGTATCCGCGCAAGGCCGACGGCAAGCGCCTGGAGATCACGCTCGACTGGCTGCCGTTCGGCGAAAGCTTCCAGCGCTTCGGCGAGTTCCTGAAGCAGTCGCTGAAGGCGGTGGGCATCGAGGCGACCTTGCGCAGCCAGGATCTGCCGCAGTTCTTCCGCAGGGTCTATTCGCTCAACGACTTCGATTTCATCGTCACGCACCATTCCGGTTTCGGGGATCCGCAGATCGGGCTCGATCGCGTGTTCTGGTCGAAGGCGATCCTGAAGGACGTGCCGTGGTCGAACGGATCGGGCTATGCCAGCCCGGCCATGGACCGGCTGATCGAGGCCGCGCACATCGCCGCGACGGAAGACCAGCGCGTCGCGCTCTACAAGCAGGTGCAGGCGCAGGCCCAGCTTGACCTCCCGCGGTTCACGCTGGCGGAAAACCGGCAGTACACCATCGCGTCGGCCCGGGTCCGAGACCTGGATACCGGGGTGATCGGCATCTATGATTCGCTCAAGAACACGTGGCTGGCGCCATGACATCCGGAGCGCCGGTCGCGGCGGGACCATCGGTGCGGCCGCATTCGACCGGCCGCTATGTCGGCCTGCGTCTGCTGCAGATGGTGCCGACATTGCTGCTGATTCTGGTCACGGCTTTCCTGTTGCTCAAGCTCGCGCCGGGCGATGCGGCTCAGGTGCTGGCGGGAGACAGCGGCGGCGGCGATGCTGCCTATCTCGACGCCCTGCGCCAGCGCTTCGGGCTCGACCAGCCGATCGCGGTTCAGCTCCTGTTGTACGCGCGCAATGTGCTCTCGGGCGAATTGGGGTTCTCGCTCCGCAACAACATGCCCGTGGCCGAGCTGATCGTCGCGCGAATTGTGCCGACGCTGCTGCTGACCGGGCTCGCATTGTTGGTCGCCGTCCTGCTCGGCGTCGCCGGCGGCGTCACCGCGGCGCTGACGCGGGGCCGGCTGGCCGACAGGCTGATCGGAGCGGTCGCCTTGCTGCTCTATGCGACGCCCGGCTTCCTGCTCGGCATCGGCCTGATGATCCTGTTCGGCGTGGTGCTGTTGTGGCTGCCGACCGGCGGCTATGCCGACGCGAACGGAGCTGCGGAGGGATGGACCCATGCGGGTAGCGTGGCGCGCCATTTGGTGCTCCCCGTGGTCACGCTCGGGATGCTGTATGCGGCGATCTACAGCCGGTTCACCCGCAGCGCGATGATCGAGATCTATGCCCAGGACTACATCCGGACCGCGCGCGCAAAAGGCCTCGGTCCCGCCCGCATCGCGTGGCGGCACGGCGTGCGCAATGCGCTGTTGCCGTTGGTGACGATCATTGGGCTGCAGGCGGGCTCGCTGCTCAGCGGCGCGATCGTGGTGGAGACCGTGTTCGCCTGGCCCGGTCTGGGACGTCTGGCGTTCGAGGCTGTGCAGCAGCGCGACTATAACTTGCTGTCCGGTCTCGTCCTGTGCACCGGCGCACTGGTCGTGATCACGAACTTGATCGTCGATCTGCTGTACGCAACGCTCGATCCTCGTGTGCGGCTGCGATGACGCTGATCTCCGACATCGCTGCGCGACGGACGCTGCTGCGCCTCGATACGTTACGGCGGCTGCCGTGCGCGTTGCGTTCAGGCCTCGTCATTCTCGCCGCCGAGGTCGTCATCGCCGTGCTGGCGAATTGGCTCTATCCCGGCGACCCGTTCGATCTAGCCGGTGCGCCGTTCCTTGCGCCGGGCGACGATCCGCAGTTTCCGCTCGGCACCGACATTCTCGGGCGCGACATTGCCGCGGGGCTGGTGCACGGGGCGCGGATCTCGCTGATCGTCGGCTTTTCCGCCACGGCGCTGGCGGTGACGGTCGGAACGACCGTCGGGCTGCTGTCCGGCTATCTCGGCGGCTGGGTGGATCATGTCCTGATGCGCGTGACGGAGCTTTTCCAGGTGATCCCGCATTTTCTGCTCGCGATCATCCTGGTCGCGATCCTCGGGGCGCGGATCGAATTCATCGTTCTGGCGATCGGCCTGACGAGCTGGTCGATGGTGGCGCGGCTGGTGCGGGCGGAGACGCTGGCGCTTCGCGAACTCGACTATGTCCGCATCTGCGTGGCGATGGGCGGCGGCCCGGTGCGCGTGATGCTCACGCATATTTTGCCCAACGTGCTGCCGCCGATCATCGTGGCGGCCTCCATCCTCACGGCGCTCGCCGTGCTGACCGAGGCCGGACTTGCGTTCTTCGGTCTCAGCGACAGCAATCACATCAGTTGGGGGGGGGATGATCGGCGCGTCGCGCGACGCGCTGCTGACGGCACCCTATATGACACTGATTCCGGGGCTCGCCATCGTCGTGACCGTCATGGCGCTCAGCCTGATCGGCGACGGCTTGACCACGCTGCTGCGCCGCGGAGACGGCGCGTGAACGCGGCTCCGGTTCTCAGCGTGCGCGATCTGAAGGTCGGCGTGCGCGGCGCCCGCGGCGAGGTCGACGCTGTGCGTGGTCTCGATCTCGACGTCGTCCGCGGCGAGACGCTGGCGCTGGTCGGCGAGTCCGGCTGCGGCAAATCGTTGACGGCGCTCGCGCTCGCAGGCCTGCTGCCTGACGGTGCGCGGATCAGGTCCGGCACGATCGTGCTCGGCGGCGTCAGCATCGAAGCGCTGCCGGAGCGGCAGCTTCGCCGTCTGCGCGGGCAGCGCGTCGGCATGGTGTTTCAGGATCCTATGGCGGCGCTCAATCCGGTGCTGACCATTGGCGAACAGATCGTCGAGGCGATCCGTGCGCATCGCAGCGTCTCGCGCGCGCAGGCGCGGAGCGAGGCGGAGAGCCTGCTCGCGAGGGTGCGGCTCCGCGAGGGCGCGCAATTGTTGCAGGCCTTTCCGCATCAGCTGTCGGGCGGGATGCGACAGCGGATCCTGATCGCGATCGCGATCGCCAACCGGCCTGACGTGCTGATCGCCGACGAACCGACCACAGCGCTCGACGCCGCCGTCCAGGCCGAGATTCTGGCGCTGCTCGACGAATTGCGACGCGACAGCGGCATGGCATTGGTCCTGATCACCCATGATCTCGGCCTTGTCTCGCGCTGGGCCGATCGGGTCGCGGTGATGTATGCCGGCCGCGCCGTGGAAACCCGGTCGGCCGCGACGCTTGCCGACGCCGCGCATCCCTACACCCGCGCGCTGCTGGCGGCCCGGCCGCGCCGCCGTCCGCTGCGTGGTCCGCGACCCCGTCTTGCGGAGATCACCGGCCGCGTGCCGCTTCCCGGAGAGGCGATCAGCGGCTGCGCCTTCGCGGACCGTTGCGCCGCCATGACCGCCTTGTGCCGCCGGCAAGCGCCGGAGATGCAGTGCCTCGGCGATGCCGGTGTCGCCTGCCACCATCCGTTTGCACCGAGCCGGGAGGTTGCCCTGCCATGACCCTGGCGTTGGCGCGAAGCGAGCCGCTGCTGCAGGCGGACGATCTGTCGGTCACGTTTGCCACGGCCGGGCGGCGCGTCGAGGCCGTCCGCGGCGTGTCGCTCGCGGTGCACCGCGGCGAGGTTCTGGCCGTGATTGGGGAGTCCGGATCCGGCAAGTCGACGCTGGCCCGCGCCATTCTCGGGCTGACCCCGCCGCACAGCGGGACGTTGCGGCTGGACGGCGAGGTGGTGCCGCTCGCGGTCACCGCGCGCAGCAGGGCTCAGCGTCGCAAGCTGGGCATGGTGTTTCAGGATAGCGGTGCCGCCTTCAATCCACGGTTCTCGGTGGCACGGATCCTCAACGAACCGATCCGGTTGCTCGGCGGCGACGCGGGCAAGGGCGCGGCCGAGGAACTGCTCGACGCGGTCGGTCTGTCCGGCGCATTGCTGGGGCGGCGTCCGCATGAACTCTCCGGCGGTCAGCGCCAGCGCGTCGGGATCGCCCGCGCACTCGCGGGCAATCCCGAGGTCCTGATCTGCGATGAGGCGGTCTCCGCGCTCGATTTGTCGGTGCAGGCGCAGATCCTGAACCTCCTCGCCGAGCTGCTGCTGCGCCGCGGCCTCGCCATTCTGTTCATCACCCACGACATCTCGGTTGTGTCCTACCTTGCTGACCGGATTGCCGTCATGCATCAGGGAACGATCGTGGAATCCGGAACGGCAAGCGAGGTTCTCGATGCGCCGCGGGTGGCGTATACGCGGACCTTGCTGGCGTCCGCGCCTGAACCCGTCCTGAGAGGCTAGCTTCGTCACCATTGGACCCGCTCATGCCCCGAGACATTTTGCCTCCGATCGCCGAGCACATCATCGACGTCGCCGGCGGCCTATTCTATCGCGAAGGCATCAACGCCGTCGGCATCGATCGCATCATCCGCGAAGCGGATGTGGCCAAGGCCACGATGTACCGCCATTTCGAGAGCAAGGACGATCTGATCGCGGCCTGCCTGACCCGCCGCCATGCGGCCGTCGTCGCGGCCCTCCAGGACGGGTTGCGTCGCTCGCGCGCGAAGGGGATCGACAAGGTCCTCACGATCTTCGACCTGCTCGCGGTCAAGGCGCGATCCGACACGTTCCGCGGCTGCGCATTCATGATCGCCACGGCGGAGAGCGGTGGCTCGGAGACGGTGCGCAAGATCGCGCGCGAGCACAAGGACGCGGTACGGGCGATCTTCTCTGATCTTCTTCCGGTCACCTGGTCGCATCGTGACAAGGTCTCTGCGCGGCTCAATCTGCTGTATGATGGCGCGCTCGCTCAGATCCTGATCTATCAGGATGGCGGGGCCGTGCGCATCGCGCGCGATTGTGCAGAGGTGATCCTGGAGGACGCTGCACGCACAGCCTAGTCGACTGCGGGTCCGCGTCGCCCCGGCGCAAGCGGCAGGCGCCTCGGCGCGCATCGGCCGGGGACTGGTTTTCCGGCCTCCTCAATCCGCCGAAACCGTGGTAGATGGCCGAAATTCCGGGAGAAGCTCAACGCATTCAGCTTCCGAGGACCGTGCATCAGGATGCTGAGAATTGGGACATGGACCGACGGCCAATCCGCCTTCATGAAATCCGTCGTCGTGGAATCCGCCCTCATGGCGTTGCGGGTTCAAGTCCTGCTTCACCCATCCCGCGGCCGCGGCCGGCCCCATGACGTCTGGACGTTGGGCCACACATAGCCGTTCCCGCCATCTTGTCAGCACCGCCCGATCAATGTCCTGCCACGCGACACCAATGATGCGGGCCGATCTGGTCGATGTCGCGCTGCCCGGCGGCCTGAAGGCTCAGCCAGCGCTGGGGGCGCGGCTGTTCGATCGATGCTGATATGGCCGTAAAGAGCTCTGGCGCGTATCGCGCCGATATTGACGGTCTGCGCGCCATCGCCGTCGCCGTCGTCGTCCTGTTTCACCTCAAAGTGAGCGGCTTCGGTGGCGGATTCGCCGGGGTCGACATCTTCTTCGTCATCTCCGGATATCTGATCACCGGACACATCCTGCGTGACCTCGCACGCGGCAGCTTCTCCTTTGCCGCATTCTACACGCGCCGCGCGCGGCGCATTCTGCCGGCCCTCATCGCCACCATCATGCTCACGATCGCGATCGGCTGGCTGTGGCTGCCGCCGGACGCGTTGCGTCAGCTTGCCAAGGAGGCGACGCACGGCCTGGTGTCGATCGCCAACATCCAATATTGGCGCGAGGCCAATCAGTATTTCGCTCCGACTTCGGACCAGCTCGGTCTGCTGCATCTGTGGTCGCTGTCGGCCGAGGAGCAGTTCTATCTCGTCAGCCCCCTGATGCTGGTGCTGTTGCACCGGACCCGGCACGTGTTTGCGGGCATCGCGCTGGCGGGAGCGGTGTCGCTCGCGGCGGCGATCCTGTGGCTGCCCAGAGATCCCGAGGCCGTGTTCTTCCTGACGCCGTTCCGCGCGTTCGAATTCGTGCTCGGCGCGCTGGCGATCGTGTTGGAGCGGCGGATCGCGACCTGGCCGACCGCCCGGACCGTCGCCGCATGGCTGGGCTATGCCGTGCTCGGCGGAAGCCTCCTGGTCATCGAGCGGTTCCAGCGCGAGGCCGGGCTCGGCGCCTTGCCGCCGAGCCTCGCGACCGCGGTCATCATCGCCGCCAACCGGCCGACGCGGCTGTTCGCCAATCGCGCGGTTCTGGCCGTCGGGCGCTCGTCCTACTCGCTCTATCTGGTGCATTGGCCGGTGATCTATTTCGCCCACTTCATTTTTGGCGAGCCAGCCGGCAGCGGTCTCGGCGTGGTGACGCAATTGCTGGTCATGGCGGCGCTCACGGCCGCGATGTTCTTTGCCGTCGAACGGCCGGTTCGGCAGATGCGGAGCGCGCCGTGGAAGCAGGCCAGCGCCTTCGCGGCGGTGATCGTGATGTGCGCTGCGGCCACCCATGCGACGTTCAAGGCCGATGGCGTGGTCTGGCGCTTGCCCGCGGAGCAGCGCGCCCGGCTCGAGCTGCAACGCTTCGGCATGAGCCCGTGTACGCGGACAAGCGACTTCTGCCAGTTCGGCGATCCCGCAGGGGCGCGCCGGCTGGAGCTGCTGGGCGATTCCTACGTTCATCACTACGTGGCCGCGTTGGACGACGCACTCAAGCTGCATGCCATCCGCGGCACGACCTCGACCGTCGGCGGCTGTCCGATGCTTCCCGGCCTCGCTCCGCTTCCGCCCCGTGTCGCCGAATGCGTGGCGCTGCGCGACCGCGAACTGGCGCGCGTCAGGGCGTCGTCCGCCAATGTCGTCGTCGTCGGGCAGGCTTGGCACCTGTATCTGGACGGCGCCGACAAGGAACGAAAGGCCGCAGAGATTCGCGACGGCCTGCAGGCGCTGCTGCGCCTGCTCGATCGGCCGGGGCGGCGCTTCCTGATCATCGGCGGCCAGGTGCGGCCAACGGCCTGCAGCTTCGACTCGATGCGCATGCTGCCCGGCCCGTTGTGGCACGCGCCGCCGGCGCCATGTCGGCCGTTGGCATCAGCCAGCGCGCGTGCGGACAGCCGCGACATCGATGCCGTGCTGGCGGCGGCGCTCGAGCAACGCAGCAATGCCGAGCTGCTGCGGCCGGCCGAGATCTATTGCGACCAGAGCTGCCCCATCGTCCGTGATGATGGCGTGTGGCTGTTCCTCGATGCCGGCCACTTCACCGTGGCGGGCGCGCAGCTGATGGGCCAACGGGCGGCCGCCCAGATCTCCCATGTCTTGTCCGGCGTGTCGCAACCCTAGCTGACGATCGCCGGCCATCGCGCGGAGCTGCGGCCGCCGATCGCCACAGCCTTTCTGGTGTCCAAGGCCGCTCTTATGCGCGGCGGCTCTGCCCCAGACCCGCCTGTTGTCCGACACCACATTGGTCCGATCGCGTCATGACTGTTTCCTGCTGTTGCCATTCGTGTCTGCGCATCTCGTCCGCCTCGAAGGATGCGCGGGGTGGACCACATTGCAACGCAATCATCGTGCTGACATCGATGGCCTCAGGGCCATCGCCGTCGTCATCGTCATTCTCTTCCATCTGAGAATCACGGGCTTCGAGGCTGGCTTCGCCGGCGTCGACATCTTCTTCGTCATCTCCGGCTATCTCATCACCGGCCAGATCCTGCGCGATCTCGGCGCCGGGCGCTTCGCGCTGCCGGAGTTCTATCTGCGGCGGGCGCGGCGCATCCTGCCGGCGCTGATCACAACGATTGCCGCGAGCTTTGCGGTCGGCTGGCTGTTCCTGTCGCCCGAAGCCCTGCGCCAGCTGGCGAAGGAGGCGACGCATGGGCTGCTGTCGATCGCCAACGTTCAATATTGGCGCGAGGCGAGCGCCTATTTCGCGCCGAATGCGGACCAGCTGCCGCTGTTGCATCTGTGGTCGCTGTCGCTGGAAGTGCAGTTCTATGCGTTGGCGCCGCTGCTCCTGATGTGGATCGGCCATGGCCGGGCGGTGTTTCGCGCCATCGCCGCTATCGGATTGGCGTCCTTTGTCCTGGCGATCCTGTACTTGCCTTATGATTCCGACGCCGTGTTCTTCCTGACGCCATTCCGGGTGTTCGAATTCGCGCTCGGGGCGCTCGCCATTCCGCTGGAGGCGCGTCTCGCATCCGTACCGCGGGCGCGCGCCGTCGCCGCGGCCTGCGGCGATGTCGTCCTGCTCGGCAGCCTCGCGGTGATCGGGCGCTATCAGGCCTATGCAGGCGTGGCCGCGATCCTGCCGTGCCTCGCGGCCATGGTCATCATCGCAGCCAACGCGCCGACATCGCTGATGATGGCTGGTCCGGTCCGGGCCATCGGCGCGGCGTCCTACTCGCTCTATCTCGTGCATTGGCCGGTGATCTTTTTCGCCGGCTTCATCTTCGGCGACGCCGCGCAGACATTCGCGGGACTTGTCGCCCAGCTCGCGCTGATGGCGGCACTGGCGGCGCTCATGTTCGTTGCGGTCGAGCAGCCGATGCGCCGGCTGCGCTGGCCGCGCTGGAAGCAGGTGGCCGGCTTCGCGTCCGTTCTGATCGTCGTCACTGCGGTCACCCATCTGACGTTCCGCGCCCATGGCGTCGTCTCGCGGCTGCCGGCGGATCAGCTTGCGCTGTTCCAATTGCAGGGCTTCGGTCTCAACAAATGTGGCCGCGCGGTCGATCGCATCTGCGTATTTGGCGACCTCGCGGGCACGCGGGGCGTCGAGCTGTTGGGCGATTCCTATGTGCAGCAATATGTCGCCGCACTCGATACGACCCTCAAGACCCGCGGCATGATCGGACATGTCTCGACGATGAGTGGCTGTCCGGTTCTGTCGGGTCTGAGCGCCGAGGGAGCGCGCGCACGGGTCTGCGCGGAGCTGCGCGACAGCGAGCTGCCGCGGGTCCAGCAATCGCAAGCCGATTACGTCGTGATCGGCCAGGCCTGGCAGAACTATCTGGATCTCGGTGACGGCCCGGTGGCCGAGGCCCGCAACGCCGAGGTCGCGGCCGATCTGGTCGAGACGATTCGTCTGCTCGACCGGCCGGGCCGGCATTTCCTCGTCATCGGCGGCCAGGTCAGGCCGGTGAATTGCGGCTTCGATCAGCTGCGCATGCTGCCGGGACCGCGCTGGCATGCGCCGGCCAAGCCCTGTGATCCCGTGCCGAAGGCCGAAGCTGTCAACGCCAATCGCACCATCGATGCCGTGCTGTCACAGGCGATCAGGCCATTGGCCAAGGTGGCGCTGCTCAGGCCGTCCGAGGTCTATTGCGACCAGGATTGTCCGGTCGTGCAGGACGGAGTGTGGCTGTTTCAGGATGCCGGTCACTTCACCGTGGCAGGAGCGCAGCGCATGGGCGAGCGCGCCGCCCCGATCTTTGCGCGGTTCCTGGCAGACGACTAGCGCTGTTGCGCGGCGTCTTGTTCGCCGATGCGCGACATGGGGCCGGCCGAGCTCAGCGCCGGCGACGCCGCGACGATGCGTGTGGCCGCAAGCTCCGATCCCTGCGCGGTGAAATGGCCGTCGTCCCAGGCGAGGGGAGCGCCGTCCGCCGTCTGCAGCACGCAGTGCTTGTCGGGGCAAAGCAGATCGAGCAGCGACACGTAGTCCGTCTGCGGCACGCTCTTCAGCAGGTCGCGAAGGAACGTGTCGACCGCGAAGAACATGGCCGGCACACGGCCGTCGTTGTCGACGCCGAAGCGCGATGCCGCGATCAACAGATGAGGCAACGGCCGGTCGAATTGCGGGCTCGGCCCGATCACCACGACGCGGCTGCCGGCTGCGGTCGCCGCGGCGATCGTGGCAAGCAGATCCGCGCGTGCGGCCGGCGCCATTACGCTGCGCGTCCAATTGCCGGAGAGGATCACGACCTCAGGCGCGTTGTCGCGCAGCAGCTCAGGCAGGCGGCGGTTGAATTCGCCGCACGCCGCCGACTGGCCGCGCTCCAGATAGGGCACGCACTGCGCCATCGTGGCGCGACGCAACGTCGCCTGCGGCATGGCCCGCTTCAGCCCGTCAACGAGGTGCGCGGCATGGCTGTCGCCCCACAGCAGGACGTCGGCGCCCGGTCCGCGCGCCAGACACGCCGGCTGCAACGCTTCAAACGTCTGACCCGGGCTCAGGAAGCAGGTGCCTTCCTCATAGACGCCGTCTGTGGTCGTAGTTGATGAAATCCGCCAAAGCCTGCTGTTGCGGCGAGAAGCGGCCGGGAAAGCCGGCGGACCAGATCGTGATGACCGCAATCAGCAGCGCAGCGGCGCCGCTTGCCGCGAGCCGGCGCGCCGTGACCGGCCATTCGGCGCGGCGTGCGGGCTGCTCGACCAGATAGAAGCTCGCCAGCGCCAGCGCGGTGCAGGCGGCGAGCAGACCGAGCTTGTCCATCGCCGAGCTCGGTGGACCCCAGATGGCGGTTGCAAACGAGACGACCGGCCAGTGCCAGAGATAGAGCGAGTAGGACCACAGGCCGACCGCGATCATCGGGCGCGTGACCGCAAGGACGATCTTGTTCGGGGTCGGCTGGGCCCAGATCACCGCGGCCGTGCCGAGGCAGGGCAGCAGCGCGGCGACGCCAGGGTAGGGCGTGCGCGGCGAGAACACATTGACGGAGGCGCCGAGCGCGATCCATCCCAGGGTCGCCGCGCCAATCCGGAGTCGCTGGCTTCGGAGTGGCGGCACGATCTCGACCGCGAGCAGCGAGCCGAGCGCGAGCTGCCAGGCGCGCGCCGGCAGCAGATAGAAGGCGGCCGCCGGCTGGATCCGGGTCTGCACCACGCAGAGCAGGAACGAGGCGACACAGATCGCAACCAGGCTTGCCAGCATCAGCGATCGCCGTCGTGCGAAGATGGCCAGCGCGAGCGCGGGGAAGATGAAGTAATACTGCTCCTCGACGCCGAGCGACCAGGTGTGCAGCAGCGGCTTGGTGATGGCGGCCGCGTCGAAATAGCCCTGCTGGGACCAGAACAGGATGTTCGAGCTGAACGTCAGGACGGAAAGCGCCTGCTGCGCCGCGGACAAGGTCTGCTGCGGCAGCAGGATGACGCCCGCTGCCAGCAAGGTGGCGCACAGCATCGCGAAGGCGGCCGGCAAGATGCGGCGGGCGCGACGCCGATAGAAGGCCGCGATCGAAAACGTGTAGGCACGGGTCTCCGCGTGGATGATCCGGGTGATCAGAAAGCCCGAGATCACGAAGAAGACGTCCACACCGACATAGCCGCTCCGGAACGGCGAGATGTCGTAATGGAATGCGATTACCGACGACACGGCAAACGCGCGCAGGCAGTCGATGTCGGGACGATAGTCGGTCGAACTCAAAATCCTATCCACGAGCCGCGGCTATTTGTTCGAACTGGTTGCCGCAGGCCGGCGGACCCTGGCACGCGCCGATCACAACCGCAATGCGAGATGTCCCTCGGCCTCCCGGATCGTGCAATCAAGCCACAATGCCGATGAATTGACGGGGTGGCGGGCCTCTGCAGCTTGCCTTCACAGACTTGCCTCAATGGCGTGGTGGCCTCGTTGCAGTTTGTGCGTCGAGCGAGCGTGTCATGCGTACATTGGGGCGGACGGCCGGTTATGCCGGCTTGTTATGCGGCGTTGTTCTATTTCAGGTTGCTTTCGCGGCCGTCCAAGCGCAGGGCGCGGAACCCGGTGGAGGCGCAGCCGCCGCCCCCGTGGGTGAGGTCGCCAGGGACGCGACGACGACGGATGCGCTCAAGGACAGTGGCCCATTCGGTGGCTGCGAGCCGATCGGCATGACCGCCTCAGGCGAACTGGTGTTTCCGCTCGACTGCAAGAAGGCGATCAAGAAGCCGGCCGCGGCGCCGGTGGCCGAGGACAAGCCGCCGGGGGACGATAAGACGGCGGCGTCCACGGATGCTAAACCGAATCTGCCGAGCCAAGCTGGCGTGGCCGACACGCCGGCGACTGCCGAGACGAAGCCTGCAGGCGAGGCAACCGCGCAGGCCCCCGCGACGCCCTCCGAATCGAAGCCGCCGGAGACGTCCGACAGGGCCGGGCCGGCCCAGAAGGCCGCTGCCGATTCCGTCGCAGGGGCGAAGCCTGGGACGGGCAAGGCGGCCACGAGCAAGACTGCCGCGAGCAAGGCTGCGTCCGGCAAGACGATGCCGGACAATGCGGGGGCGAGCCACTCGACGCCGAGCAACATGCAGCCGGGCAGGGCTGCATCCGGCAAGACGGCCGCTGCGATCAAGGACCTGTCGGTCAAGGGCGGCCAGCCCGCCACGCCGAAGGGGGCCGCGAGCGAGGGCAAGGAGGCGAGCAAGCGCACAACAGCGTCCGACAAGAAGCCGATGATCGTGATGGCCAAACCCGTCGCCGCCACCACGGCGGTGGCGGGGCGCCGCCAAGCGGAGGAGACGCCAAGGCTGCGCACCGCCGGCATGCCGGCCTGTGTCCAGTTCCGCAGCTATAATCCGACGACGCGGAGCTATCGCGGCTTCGACGGCCATGTCTATGAGTGCAAGTGAAACCGGCGGCTAGGCCGCGGCTCCTCCAGCGGGCCCGTTAAAGGGCAGGGCGATTGCATTTAGACAACCGACATCGTCTCCGGCGGCCATCCTTCGAGACACCCGCCTCCGGTGGTCCCTCAGGATGAGGGCTTGTTTTACGGCACGAAATTGGCCCCTCATGGTGAGGAGCGCCTCTTCGGCGCGCCTCGAACCATGAGGCCCCGAACTGCTGCACCGTCATATGCGATCGCCCTGCGTTAAGGGGAATGCTGCTTGGGCATCGGCGCACTGCTGGTCGGCAAGCAGGCGCCGGACGTGCTATAGACCGGAACCGATTGCCTCCTGCGTGCGTCTGCCGACCTGACATGACCGATCCTCAATCCGACCTGTTCGAGATGCGCCGGCTGGAATCGCTGTCCAACACCATTTTCGGTGTGGCGATGACGCTGCTGGCCTACGACCTGCCGAAGCCGAATTTCGCCCAGCTGCCCGGCTGGACGGAGCTGGCGCACACCTATTCGGGCCGGCTGGCCGGGCTGGTCCTGAGCTTCATCATCGCTGGTGTGTTCTGGATCAGCCATCACCGCAGGCTGGCGCGGCAGCCGTTCGGCAGCCGATTCATCGTGATCCTCAATCTTTTCTTCCTGCTGTCGATCGTGCTGCTGCCGGTGACCAACGGCCTCTATGGCAGCTACCGTCTCTCGAGCGCGGTGGCCGTGCTCTACGGTGCTCACCTGACCATCATCGCGGCTCTGAACGCCGCGCTGTGGTGGCTTGCTCTTCCGGGCGCCCGCTCCGCCGAGATCGTCGGCGCCGTCTTCCCCGTCATCGTGTTCGTGCCCGGGATCGTGATCGCGGCGTTCTCGCCCGATTATGTGCAGTATTTCTGGATGCTCGGCTTCGGCGGGTTCCTCGCCCGGCGCTGGGTGCGCCCGGCGCCGGCAAAGCCGGCCGAGAAAACGCCTCATTAAAAAACGCGGCGGGCCGTGGACCCGCCGCGCTTCCGATCTTGAACTCGCTGGTCCAGGGCTGAGACCGCCCCGTTGCCGAGCCGCGATGGCGCCGCGACGCTGACGAATCACGCGCTCATCGCACACTGCTCATCGAGAGCCGCTGCTCAGCGGGCGATCCCAGCGAGGTGACAGCGCTTGGTGAAAGACACTGGATCACCTCCTTTCGTTGTTGACGATGAAGTCAGTATAGGGCGCTCCCGGCCGCCTGGGTAGGGGGGACGATTACGGAACCCGATGACCGCCCCTCCCCCTCCGTGCTGCGTTGCGGTTTGCTGGTCGGCGCGACCGCTGATTCGGCCGTCCATTGCGGACACTGGATCCGAGCGGATCCGTTTGCCAACCTGCCCCGAAGAGGTTGAGACCCGGCGCGGACCATGTTAGGGAACGCCCCGATGCGGGTGTAGCTCAATGGTAGAGCAGCAGCCTTCCAAGCTGAATACGAGGGTTCGATTCCCTTCACCCGCTCCAGTGTTTTCAGGCACTTATCGGATTCGTTAATTTCCATTCCGACAAGTCGGGCTGTTTCATTCCGACAAACGTTCACTTTCTGGTCGCTTTCTGACGCCGCTTGATGCGCTTTATCTGCGCGTCCTGTTTGGCCTCATCGTCATGGTGTAGGTAGTGCGCCATCGCTTTAGTCGATGACCATTGGCCCTTCTTCATCAACTGCGTTTCCGTTAGGCCAGACGTGCTCGCTTCGGTGGTCCCGCCATGCCGACCAAACGAAGTGAACGTGAGCTCAGGCCGCAGGCCCGCCGCGATGATGATCTTCTTCGAAATGCGCTCGACCTGCGTCAGCATCTCACCCTTGCCGCCCCACGGCAGGCCACTGCCGTCACGGCGCAGCATCAGGCCGCCCGTTGGCCGCAGCGCCTTCATGGCATCTAGTTCAGCCATCAGCAGGGGATAGAGCGGCTTGCCCTTCTTATCGAACAGCGGCTCCCATGAGCCAGTGCTGGTCTTGTAGTTGATGACATAGACGTGGTTTGGACGGCTGTCTGGACGGTAGTGCTCGGCCATGAACCGGATGAAGATATGAGCCTTGCGCTGGAGCCATTCCCAGCCGATCAGAACGCCCGTTGCCAGTGACGGATAGCCCATCTCGATGGCTGTGGCGCGGAACGCCGCCAACTCGGCAAAATTCGCATGCGGCGTTTCGCGCGATGTCGATTGCAGGCCCATTTTTTCGAACGGGTTTTTCGGCGGAAACATGAGAGGGTGGGCCCGTGAGATCGTGTTCCATGCGCCGCGTGCGGTTTTCATGGCGTGGTTGACGGTAGTGCGGCGTTCGATTTTCTCGCCGTTGACATCTTTGTGGAGCAGCTTCTCAAACAGATCGTCCGCAAACGCCGTGTCGATGCTCGACACCCGGCGCGTGCCTAGACGCCTGCCGTCCTGCAACAGATATTCGCAGATCATCTTGATGCCGGTCTCATGCACGCGGCATTGTCCGGGGCTCAACGGCTGCAAGCGCTTCGCAGTTTTCTGTTTCCACGTTCGGCGATATTCGTGAAACATCCAGTCCAGCGTTCCGATCACCACGCCGATCCTGATCGGATTTGCATCCTCGCCGCCGCTCAGCCAGCTATCGAACGCAGGCAGTAATATCTTTTCGGCGCGCTGCACCGCCAGGTCGTAATTGGTATCGAGCGGTTCATTCTTGACTGGGCAACCTCTCTTACGTGCCCACGTCGGCACGTCGAAAAAATATCCGAAACCGCCCTTCTTGAGGCGTTTGCGCCTTGTGTAGCGCGGCAAGGGCAGGGTGGATCGGCCAATTTTCATAGAAGCCTCCGCGACACCTCCGGATCATCTTCCGGGTCTATCGAGGGATGTTTGTCCTCCTTGACTGTGACAGATATGCGCCCGTCGGGCCAAATATCGACGCTCGCGACGGTGCCACCGCCGTCGATGACGCCCTTGACGGCACGCTTAACGTCAGCCTCCGTGAACTTGGCCTTCGACATGATTGCCACGCAGTACTTGGAGTTGGTGAGTTTCGCTCTTCAGTCGTTTTTCTAGCCACGACCGAAGTGCGGCTTGCCAACCCTCGTCTGGAAATCCAGGGCCCGCGAGTGGCTTGCCCGCCCAGTGATGCCCGTGAGAACGCTTCCAGACGCCTGAAGCGGCGGGGCGAGTCAGGCGGCCCCCTTTTTGGGCGTCCGGCGTGGCGACGCATCAGCGGCCTCGCCAGCCGGTTCCGCGCATGTGGCGGAATGCCTGATCAGGTGAGGGTCGCCTCCAATCGAGGTTGGCTCGATGGCGGATCTGATCCGCGCGCGGTCTCCGTGGGTGTTCGACCCGGTCGAGGCGCCGCTGCGCGCTGCGGTACCGCGCCATGTGAAGGAGTACGGCGTTCATTGCGAAAGTTCATCCATGCCCACGATATCGCTCGCGGGTCGAGCGAGCTTTTCGCCAGCAAAGCCGCAGATCCCGATTTGTGGAAGAGGTGTTTCACAAACATTCGGAATTTGGCGGTCCTGGCGGAGAAATAGGGCGGAACGAGTGCGGGTAATTCTACCAATCCCGCATTGCGTTTTTCGTCGGGAGGCTCACCTGCGAAGCTGTCGTCGGCGCCGATCATGCCGATCATGATCATGATCGACGTCGACGATCATGCCGACGGCGCCGCCGCCGCCGCCGCCGGCGTTGATGATGCCGGTAGCGATGATCAACATGTTGGTGGTGTTGCGTAGTCGACGATGATGCCGATCATGGCGGTTGAGTTCGTCGCGGCACGATCATGATCCGGAGCTTGGGGTCTCCGGGGAAAAATGCGCTATTTATGCTCTTAAGAGCATATAAGCCGACTTTCTGTGCCCTTAAGAGCGCAATTTAACTTGTTCTCAAGAAACTTGCCTCTATATGCTTTCAAGAGCACAAAAACCGGGATTTGGAGCCCTTAAGAGCATATGACCGCCAAGAACCCCCTTGTCCAGGCGACACCCTACGAAGTCGAACAGGCCGTGAAGAAGCTCGGGGCCGATTTGCGGACCGCTCGCTTGCGCCGAAACCTGACCGTCGATGCGATCGCCGCCAAGATCGGCACCGGCCGGCGCGCCGTCGCGGATGCTGAGAAAGGCAAGGTCACGACCCAGATCGCAGTCTATGCAGGATTGCTGTGGGCTTTAGGTCTCGTCGATCGCCTCGGCGAACTGGCAGATCCAACTCTCGATCAGGAAGGCCAGCGCCTTGCGTTGACGCGCGACCGCGTTCATGCCCGCCGTCAGAAAGGGTTGGACAATGATTTCTAAACCCACGCCGACCGAATGCTTCGTCTACATCACGCTGCCCGGGCAGACCACGCCGGTAACCGCAGCCCGCTTTGAGCTGACTGCGGACCGACGCGGTATCGCAACCGGCCGCCTCGTGTACGGCCGTACGTATCTCGCACGCGCCGACGCAGTCCCCATCGATCCAATCGAATTGAAGCTGTCAGATCGGACCTACGAGACAACCGGGATGAAGGGCATATTCGGTGCGTTACGCGATGCCAGCCCCGACTACTGGGGCCGCCGAGTTATTGAGCGACATGTCGGCGCAGCGCAGTTGAACGAAATGGATTACCTCCTGCATTCACCCGACGACCGGGCCGGCGCGCTGGGCTTCGGGTTGAACCAGCAACCGCCCGCGCCCAAGCGCGACTTCAACAAAACGCTTCAACTGGCTCGCCTTCAGGAAGCTGCGGATGCCATTGTCGCCAAGGAAGACGTGCAGAACGACGCAGACGCGGCGCAGATCGAGGAACTGATGCTGGTCGGTACCTCAATGGGCGGAGCGCGTCCCAAGGCTGTAGTCGAAGATAAGGAAGGATTGTGGATCGCCAAATTCAACCGGAACGATGACAAGTGGAATAGTGCACGAGCTGAGCATGCGATGCTCGTGCTCGCGCGCGCCTGCGGCATCACGACCGCGGAAAGCAAGGTGGTCAAGGTTGGCGACCGCGACGTACTGATGGTCAAGCGCTTTGATCGCGAGCGCACTGACGCCGGATATCTGCGGGCGCGCATGCTGAGTGGGTTGACCCTTCTGCGGGCAGAAGAGGGGCATGACACGCGCGATCGATGGTCATATGTGCTTCTGGCCGAGGATCTGCGGCGGGTCTCCGCCGTTCCCCGTGCCGACGCTGCCGAGCTGTTCCGGAGAATGTGCTTTAACGCGCTGATTTCGAACACCGACGATCATCCGCGAAATCACGCCCTCATGGCTATGAACGTGGATTGGAAGCTCTCGCCGGCATACGATCTCACGCCCACACCGCTTGTTAGTGAGGAGCGCCGCGACCTTGCGATGATCTGCGGGGACGCTGGGCGTTACGCCAATGCCGAAAACATTGTTTCTCAAAGCCTGCGCTTTCTGCTTGAGAAAGGCGAAGCGGAGAAAATCGTAGCCGATATGGAAGCGAAGGTGCGCGGTACATGGTACGAGGTGGCACGCCGCGAGGGCCTTTCGGAGCAGGACTGCCACACGATCAGCAAGGCGTTTGTCTACGCGGGTTTTCGCTACCCGATGGGCGGGGCGACTGCTCCGGTTGTTTGACTGCGGGTCCCAGAATCGACGATCCCTCCTCTGGAGACGCCCTTCTCCGAGATCCGTGCGCCGCCGGGAAGCCACCGCTATCCATTGGTCAGATGCGCCTGAGCGAATTCCCGCGTGAACTTCTCAGGGGCGAATGCCTCTGGCGTTTCCGGACAATCGAGATCCAGCGGCTCGACGCGGTCAAGCTCTTGGGGTCGCACGCCGCCTGGAAAGATGTCGCGAACCGGCTGCTCGACAGCGGATGTCAGGTCCGAACGGGAAGCCATGAGGACGACGGCTGCTGGCCGGACTTCAGGTAGTGATGGCAGCTTGAGACACGCCTTCGATCCGCCGGAATCTTTGCGTAATTTCACCGACGACCAGAGGGCATGAACTCTGGAGCGCAGGCGCTGATCAACGCCGCAAAGCGCGTTTGCTGGACAACGCACCGTTTCAGACGAGTTGTGGCCGCAAGTCACCGAAAATAGCCGGCATCGCGCGATGCCAATCGCAATTAGCTTGCAAGCTTCCAGATAGAAAGGAGCTTCGCTTGAAGTTCGAACTAACCGTTGATCCGCAGGTCGTCCTGGCCATTGCGTATCTGATAGCAACCACCCTCTAAAGAGGGGAAAGCCGCAGCGCCAAGGGGTGAGGCGGCTTTTTGCTGTCCGGCTTCATTCGGCGGGTGCAAAATGCCGTGCGGCAACGGAGCTACCGCAGTGAATCCCACGTTTCTAGAGAACTTCGACGACCTGCTGGTCGGCGAGAACGCGATCCGAGGCATGAGCAAGGCCTCGATATGTGCGTTCGAGGACCTGTCGCGGCACGCGACCATGATCGAGCAGTCGATGACGATGTTGAACTATCTGGTCAAGCGGCACGTCCACACCAACCAGGACGAGCTCACCATCCAGTTTCTCGGGATCCGGCTCTTCAACTCCGGATCGTCCGCCATGAAGCTGCTCATGTCCGGCTACTACCAGTCGACTGTTATGGTAATGCGCGACATCCTCGAGACCACGTTCCTGCTGGATTACTTCCACTCCAACCGGTCGCAGATCGCCGTCTGGCGCAAATGCGACGAGCGCAAGCGCAACAACATGTTCGGCGCCTGGAAGGTGCGCACGGCCCTCGACGAGCGCGACGGGTTCACCGAGGGCAAGCGCGAGGCGGCCTACCGGCTGCTGTGCGAGCTCGGGTCGCATCCGACCTACAAGGGATTCCAGTTGCTGACGGCCGCCGGCAGTGACCTCGGCATCGTGGGGCCGTTCTTCGAGCTAAAGTCCCTCGACGCCGTGCTGTCGGAGCTCGCGAAGATCATGATGCAGGCCGGCGCGCAGTTCCGCTTTTTCGAGGAAAAGACGCTCCTCGACTACCAGATGATGCTCTCATATCTGAAAGCGCAAGCAGACTGGGCTGACCACTTCTGGGGCACCAAGACGGACCGGACGCAGATCGACGAGATCCAGGCTATGGTCACCGAGATCGCGACGCGAAGCGCGGCGGTCTAGCCGGCCTGCGGCAGCATCGACAGCAGTGCGTCTTGTGCCTCGCGGAAGGCTTTCTCACCGGGGTGATACTGTCGCTGCGGCTTGGGGTCCGGCGGCAGGACGAAGGTGACATCCGGCAGCGGCAGTGGATTGCGGCCGTTCAGATAGAGCTCGACCAGCCCTTCGTGCAGCGCGTGGAAGAACCCAAACATTCGCTTCATCTCCTGGATGTTGGTCATGGCCAGCAAAGCATCCAGGTCAGAGATGCCCTTTTTGTTGTGGGCCAGGTGATCCCGGATGTGCCGGTAGACAGGTTCGTAGATCCTGCGCCACTCGGCGACCTCTTTCCGGAGGGCTCGAACATCGTCGATCGTCATCTCGTGCTTCGAGGCAACGTATTCGGCCGCCTGTTCAGGCGTGATGACCTTGGCCTTGCGGTCGCGTAGAGCGTCGCGATTCAGCGTCGGCAGGTTGCGCTCGACCATGCGGAGCAGAAGATTCACGTTGTGCGCCGACTGCTGGTCAAACATCCGGCCCAGCCAGATGAAGGTCGAGACGAACATGGAGTAGTGCGTTGTCTTCCAGAACATCGGGTTGCGGTTCACTGCCGCCAGCACGTCGGGCCGCCTGGCGGTCAGATCCCTGACGCCCAGGTAGGCGAAGAAAAACTGCTGCGCGGTCTCCTCGTCGATCCGGAAGGTCTCGAGTTCGGCTTCCAGGTCGTCGGGCGACGGGAGCGGGGCCTCGTCGGTCTCCGTCATTTCTTCGACTTCTTCTAAAACTGGCCGAGCGGCTTTTCCGGCTGGCCGAGGATCTTCATGTAGGCGTCGTAGCTGTTGTGGATGACCCACAGCAGCGAGTATTTATGGCCGTCCTTGGTCTTGATGCTCACTTGCTCTTTGCCGCCGAACTTTTGCTCGCCGTAGCGCATTTCGCCGTAGCCGTTGCTCATCGACAGCACGTCATCGGCGCGGGCGACATCCGAGCTAATCCGGCTCATCTCGAAATGCTTGATGGCGTCGGCCGTGTCCTTCAGCAAATCGGTGTCGGTGACGGCGATCGTGCCGCGGGCGAAAACGCATACGGACCGCGCGGCGTTCCTGACGTCCTCGATCCTGGCGTACTGCGGCCTGAGGTTGGAAAGGATGACGTCTTGCAGGTGGTGGGTCTCGATCGCCGCCGTTCTGGCCAGGCGCATCACGTTGTCCCGGGTGACGGCAATGGCCGACTGGTCCTTCGAGGCGTGCGCGACGTCCAGCGCCTTCTCCGCCGCCACGTAGTCGCGGATGGCCGGGCGCACGATCTTGTCCAGGTGGTCGAGTACGGTCTGCAGCATACGAATCCTTGAGGAAACCATGCCATCTTAGCACCTCGGGCCGGAACCGACCGGGCCCGAATGAATCTGAGTCCCAGATGGCGTTGCGTAAGCGCAGGACGAGTACCCGGTTTTCGGCCCGCATTGGTGCCGAGCGCGACGCCTGCCGCCGAGATGCCGAGATTCATCAAGCCCCTGCTCCCGACCCTGAAGGCCAAGGCCCCGGCCAGCGACAGGTGGGCCCATGAGATCTAGTTCGACGGCTACCGGGTGTAGGTGCACGTCGATCGGGGCAAGGTGCGGGTGTTCACCCGCCGCGACCGTGTCCGAGGGCGTTAGGGCCCCGTTGCGGTGTCGTGCCGCCGGGTATGGAAACGCAAGCCCACGGCTCCGGCCCGCTTGGTTGAAGCGTCGACTGTTCGCGGTTGTGGAAAGACGGGATAGGACGCTAAACAACCTGAGGTATTGATCCAGATCTTGTATGTTCCGTAGTGGAACATATGTTCGCTGGCGGCCCCTTTCTACACGGCCATCACGGTCAAGATCCAAATTTTGTGATGAATCCCAGTGAGTTGTGCGAACGTCGGCTGCCCGAATTTGGGAGGCTTGCCCTACTTCATCAGGTTTGTTTCAACAATTGGGTAAGCGCCTCAGGAATTGTAAGAAAATGCTTTTGTTGCATATTTCAGACATCCATTTTCAAGCTCCGCAATGCCTGAATCCAGATATGGATCCTGATAGGGGCGTCCGGACGCGTCTCGAGCGACATTTGGCGTCTCAGGTTGCGTTGCTCGGAATGGTCGATGCCATACTGGTTGGTGGTGACGTGGCCTTTAAGGGCGACCCCGCGGAATATGGAGAGGCAAAGAAGTGGCTGCTCAAGTTGGCCAACGACGGCGGATGTGTCACCGGCCCGATTTTGGTCATACCTGGCAATCACGATATCGATCGTGTCGCGATCTCACGGGCGATGAGCACCCGGAATGCCCAGCGGGCCATTGCGGATGAGAAGCCGGACTGGCGTGAGAGCGCTCTTTCAGCGCAACTGGCTGATGCTCAAACTGCCGCGGCGCTTCTGCATGGCCACGCCGCCTACAATGACTTCGCCGCGCCGATGCAATGCCAGATCTATCCCGGGCGTCTCTATTGGAAGCAGGATCTCGATCTCTCCCCCACGGTCAAGCTTCGGATCCACGGTTTGACGTCGACCATATTGTCTGGCCGGGACGGCAACGACGACGATAGACCTTCGCTGTACGTCAGTCCCTTGCAGACGGCTCTGGATCCCGTTCCGAACGTCGTCAACATGATCATGTGTCACCACCCTTGCGACTGGTTGATTGATGGTGATGAGGTTGAGGACGCATTGAACCGGCGGGCCACGTTCCAGGTGTTTGGCCACAAGCACCGCCAGCGCGTGCATCAAGACACCGACTTCGTGAGATGGGGCGCAGGCGCCGTTAATCCATCCAGGCATGAGAAACAGTACGAGCCGGGTTACAATCTGGTCCGCATCGACGTCCTGGGCGCCGCTAAAGACAGGAAGCTGTCGATTGAAACGCACCAGTTCACGTACCAGTCAAATCCGGAAGGGTTCCGCCCCATCAAGACCTCGGGTAACGAAGACGTCTTCCGGCACACCATTGCTTTCCCTGAAGATGCAGTTGCAACGTTTGGTCTTGCGACATCGGGCGGGCAGGCCGGCGTTCAACCGATACCGGCGATTTCTACTCCAACAGATGCGGAGGCCGCGATGGGAAACGAGGTCAATCGCAACATCGTCAGTCGCTTCTGGGATCTGGATTCCAGCGACAGACGGCGCATTGCGCTCGATTTAGGGCTTATCAGCACGGCCGAGATTTCTCTCCCGGAGCCGGAGAGATATGGCAAAGCGCTGATACGGGCAAAGGAACGCGACCTTTTGGAACGACTGGCCGAATTGGTTGCCGAGAGGGAGGGTAGATAATGGCCGAACGTAAGGTCGCTGATATGCATCCAGACTTTGCCCGCTGGTATGGCGAGGTTTCGCTGGTCGAAGGATCAACAGAAGCGCGATGGACTGGGATCGACCAGATTGCCGCATCGCCCACCAGGGCGACCATCGAGGTCTTGGTTAGACTCGCCTTCGACACCAAGGCATCGGCTGCCGGGCACAAGGACCCAAAACTGGCCGAAAAGCTCCAGGCGTTCCACAACGCGTTTAAGAAGGCCGATGATAATTATGATCCCGGAGCGGGACGGGAAAACCAGGTTCTTGCTGCGTGCACTCTCGTCCAACTGTTCAAGTCTTACTCACTCGCGCAACTCGCGGTCACAACCACAGCCTTCGGCGGCGCTCGCAAGCCCCAGCTTCCGATGGACTTGGTGGGATTGGCAGAGCAGGCGATCAAGGATTTGGGCGCCGCTCGCCGCGCACGGCCGGACCTCGCGGCCTTGAAAGTTGCCATTGCTGAAATCGCCTATAAGCCGGACTTGACCGCCGCACAGCCTAACAATCCTCCATCGTTCGAACCGCTGTTTACGACCCTAAAGGATGCTGCCGACCTCGCCCTGAGAACCACGGTCGTTGGGTTCAACTCGTCGATTGACAAGATGGGCAGCTACATGCGCGTGGCGGATGAAGAGTTGCAGATGCTGTGGTGGCTTCTGGGTGAACGCAGTATCGATCTGAATCTTCCGTTCGATAAGGTCGATCATACAATCCAGCCGCTCGTTTTTGCCCGAGAACTGATTGGGCGAACGGTAGCAAGTCCCGGTCCGTTGGCCATCGGAGCGCTAATGTCGCGGGCGGGCCTGAAGTCCCGCGGCAAATTGTCCGTTGTTGCCGCCGCCAACGCCGTCTCAGACGAATGGGCCGCGTCAACGATTAGTCCAATTTCAGCGTCGCCCGTCACTTCCCCCATCCACTTTGCTTTGGACAAGCGGGTGGAGACCGGTGATCGTGACGCTTGGGCAAAGAGTTGGTCGGCGGTAACCGGGTTGAGCGAGGACGAGGGCGTGTCGCCGTTATTGCTCGGTGAACTGTTTTATCGCGAACGCCTTTTTCTGACCTACGAATGAGGCGAGTCCGACGATGAGCACGGTGGAATTAACGTGTTCCAATCCAGATTGTCGGATTTCCGTAGACAAGAAATGCGTCGAAGGTCTCGCCTTTGACAAGTGCCAGTTTTACGGCAAACAGCCTCAAGCCCAGTCGGCTTCCAGCGAAGAAACGCAAGCGGCCTCGCCGGCGAAGGCCGGCATCGATTTGGAAACAGGCGCGACACTAAATGCAGTTCAAGCCTCCAGCGTGCTGCGGCTGACCCACTCCCGCGTCATTGCAATCATCGGTGGCTTCGACTGCGGCAAAACCAGCATGTTGGCAGGCATCTACGACTTGTTTCAGGAAGGACTGGTCGCGGGCGTTTCATTTGCCGGTTCGTCTACGCTGCACGGCTTCGAACAAGTCTGTCACGACTCGAGGGTGGCTTCGAAGCGCGGTGTCGCCCATTCTCCCCGCACAGAGCGAGGGGAGGTGGCTTTTTATCACCTCGACGTCAAGATGCCCGGCAATGACGATTCCGTCGCGCTGCTGCTCGCCGACCGATCAGGCGAGGAGTACGAAGAGGTCGCCGATGAAATATCCAATGCGCTACCGATGTTCGAACTGCGTCGCGCCGACACCGTGACAGTCCTGGTCGATGGAAGCCGACTTTGCGACCCAAAGACCAGGCATGATGTGCTGGGCGCCGTCGCGCCGATCGTCCAGGCGCTGCGGGAAGCGGGTACGTTCGTTCGTCGCCCCCAGATGGCGATCGTCCTGACGAAAAACGACGCCGTTTGCAGCTCGGACAAGGCGGCGGTTGCGGCCTCTGACTTCGAGAGGCTCGTCGCTTCCCTGAAGCAGAAGTTCGCGGGTGATTTTCGCGAAATCCGGGAGTTCATCACGACGGCTTCACCAAAGAACATGACGGTGAAGCGGGGTGATGGACTGGCGCAACTGCTCAGTTTCTGGCTACAGGCGTCACAACCGGAACCTTTCCCGCAGCGTCCGGCGCCGGACGGTCGCGTCTTCTCGGAACTGACGGCGAGGGAAGAATAATGAATACTCCGGATAATGGGCCTGGCGTTTCGATTGTCGGCTTGCCGGGATCCGGCAAGACCACTTTCCTTGCGGCCCTCTGGCATCTCATCCAGAGCGGAGAAATGGAAACAAGGCTGCGCTATGGCTCGATGAGTAATCAGGACTACGCTTATCTCAACAAGATCGTAAAGCTATGGCGGAACGCCAAGGAGCAGGGCCGGACGCAGATCGCAGGGATGAAGTCGGTCAGCATGAATCTGCTGGACGGCCAACCCCGCAATATCAGCGTGGCGTTCCCCGACGTTCCGGGCGAGGAATACCGGCGGATGTGGGAAGAACGAAAACTAGACGAGGGCCTGGCCCACAATTTGAGTTCCGGAAACATCATGCTTTTGCTGAATGGTGACAAGATCCGTGCGCCTGCCTGGATCACGGAACGGGCGGCCTTGAAGGAAAAAATTGGAGACAAGCCGGTGGAGGAGGAGCCGACTGAATGGAGGCCCAAGCATGCTCCGACCCAGGTCCAATTGATCGACTTGCTGCAACACTTCATGCGAACGCCGCTCGACCGGGGCCCGCGCCGTGTCGCTGTCATGATCGGCGCCTGGGATAAAGTTGAGGGAGAGAACCTCTCGCCAGTCGATTTTCAGGCCGCTAAGCTGCCGATGTTCGACCAATATCTCAAAAGTGGCCGTGACGGCTGGAAGTTCCGCACATATGGCCTAAGTGCTCAAGGTGGGGACTATGACGAGAACGATGAGAACAATCCGTCTGCGAAGCCGCGCCAGGACACGGAGCGTCTGAGGGAAATCGACCTGGCGTCGAAACGAATCCGCTTGCTTTTCGCCGGCTCCGAAACCCACGATCTGACAGAGCCCCTCGAATGGCTGATGAACTAGCGTCCGCCTTCACGTTTCAGCAGACTTTGCACGGCTACGGGGAAGGACATCGACTTCTTGCAGGGTCGGCGTCGTTGCCAGCCCGCGACGTCAGAACGATGTTGATTCTCAGCGATTCCTCCGGCGGGGGAACCAAACTTCCGATCGACGGATACCTCACAGGATATCCGTTGTCCGAATCCGCCAAGTATGTGGTCGCGCGGACTTGGCCGGCGCCGGAGATGTCTCGTCCCGGCTGCGTATGGACCCATTCGATCCTCATAGACTTTTCAGATCTCGCAGCGCTGCGCTCCGCATCGCCGATCTTGTCGTTATTCAAGCGACCGGAATCGAAAACGCGGGGACCTTACGACAAGGATTTGCGTGTCACCGACTCGACGTCAGTCGATCCGAGTGTCTCGGATGCAATAGCTGCAGGCGAACTTGCGGGCGCCGTTTATGGCCATCCAAAACGGAAGATTGTGGGGGGGCTCGACTCCGGGTTCGACGAAAATTTGGTCATTCAGCTTTGGATGCAGCAATGGCCAAGACTTCGCAGAAGTTTCAGGTTCTGCACATTTACGTCGAGCGATCGCTCGACTCCTACCGAAACCTTCGACGTCCAACTCGTCCCGAGCGCCGATCGGATTCCGCGCATGAGGATCGTTGATGTCGAAGTGCCTACATCAGAGTCCCTAGAAGCCGACCTCGATCCCGTCGTCGATGATCTACTGAATCCGGATGTCCTCGGTCTCCGCCGTTTTCTGCGGGAGAGTGGAGGGGAAGTCGCCGGAGGCCGAAGCGCGATGCGTCCTCTCAGCAGAATTTTCGCTTTCGTGCATCGGCAATCGTCGGTGGCCGAGGTTCCACGCGCCATCGCCGCGCTGGAAGAGATCGGGCCGTCTCAAGCCGTGACAGCCCGGCAGTTGATTGTGGGTAGGTTGGCGCAGGAAATCGAGAACATTGACGACCGAAGCTTTCAGTTGGTGCTGAGCAGTGCTCGCTCAGATGCGGGCATTGATAAGTCGATCGCCGAGAGAATAGGCGCGGAACTTTGGCGTCGGCAGCCTGCCTCATTCGTGGATGCAATTTCAGAAAATGACCCATTGGCCGACACTATGGAAGCCACGCTCGCCTCGCTGGATGAGAGCGCTCTTTTGGCCGGCATTGAAAAACAGCCTTCCGTCGCGGCCGAGATCACAATGCGGCGTCAGGATCTATTCCGGTCCGAGCGTTTCTGGGCGATTTCGGGACTAGACGTCGAGAAAGTGTTGGCTTCATCAGCGGCGGACCGCGCTGACGACATCGTAGCCAGCATGATGGCCTGTGGGGTCGTCCAGGCTGATCCAGCGCTCAAGAAGTTTGGTGCCCGTCCACTGATCAAGGCCCTAGAGAAAATAGGGCCGGGGCTCGAGCAGGAAAAGCTCGGTTCATGGCTACGCGCTTTGAGCAACCAGAAGAGCGACCTGACCCAGGCCCTGCTGTCCCGAGAGCTGACTTTCATGCCGCTTCTGGTTACTCTCGCGCGCGCAACCTATCCGGACGCCGCAGGAAACGATGGCGGGATTGATCCGTGGGTTGAGGCAGTTAGGCGCGCGACGGGCAGAGTTGGCCCCGAGGATGAGGACTATCTGCGAGCCTTCCTGCTGACGCGCGCACTGGGCTGGCAATCCGAAGCCTCAGCCGCTTTGATGAAGTGCTCCTTGGAAACGGTGCACAGAGCCTTGGCCGACGGTCGGATGCCCGCTGCAGGCTGGAGGCTTTTGTACCAAAGGCTGCCTTGGGTGGCGCCTTGGCGCGAATGGGATCGGTGCTGGAGGGTTCGACAGGTTGTGGCTGAGCGATTTGTCGAGCGCGATTTGGATCCGCTGGAGTTCGGCACCGTGGTCGATGATCCGGCTCTTTGGCGAGAACTGGCGGTTAGGGTTGCTGACCTTTGGCGCGGGCCGAAGTACCTGAAACGGGTGCGTGACAGCCTGACTGGCTCCACGACAGAAACTAAAAGGCAGAGGGTCGCCGAGATCGACCGTTTGCTGTCCTAGACGCTTCTCCGGCCGCGGCCGGCCGCACGCCCGGCACCGCCGATCCCGCGAGTTGGAAGGAAGGTTACTTGACGGGGGTTGAGCCCAATGCAGGAATCCTCCTCACGGACTACAGGAAATTCACCGACCGCTACAGCAAGGAGCCCGAGATCTTCCGCATCGAGCAGGTTCGCATAAGGTTCATTACGCGAAGTCCAAAATAATGGGCGAAATAGAGTGGGCCGTCGACTGGTGAGGATATGAAACTCTGGAATGCAAAGCGTCATAAGCAAAAACGGACAAAATTCGTCTGTTTTTCAATATGATATTTGGCGCGTCGGCCTTGCCGACCGGGCTCTATTCGCTTGCCGCTCACCGAGCCAGCCGGTTGCCGCGAAGGCGCGGAACGTCTGTCTCGGCCCTTCGGGTGACGATCCCTCGCGCGATATTGTGTCGCTCGCCGGAGGCACTCGCTCTCGGGTCCCGCCGTCATTTCATTCCGGCGTCGCTATCACTGCCCCGAGCTCGGGTGCCTTTTTAACCGGTCTCGCGACTGCCGACTGGCCTTCGCTTCGCTGCGGCACAGACGCCCTCTTTTCATCGAAAGCCAAGGGCCTTCGGCCCTCCTGGCGCCCGCCTGAGCCCTTGCGCTTGCTCGGTCTTCTGCGCTCGGAGAGTGAGAGGGGCGCGGAGAATTCGTGACGGGTTGGAGGTCGAGAGAGAGTCTCCCGGCCGCCCGTCATGGAGAATCCGACATGGCAAGCGCCGTTTCGAAGATCAAGCTCAGTCCTTCCCGCGATATTCCCTTCAACAAGCTGGTGCTCAGCCAGTCCAACGTCCGCCGTGTGAAGGCCGGCGTCTCGATCGATCAACTGGCAGAGAGCATCGCTCAGCGCACGCTGCTACAAAGCCTGAGCGTTCGTGCGGTCGTCGATGCCGACGGCCAGGAAACCGGCATGTTCGAGGTGCCGGCGGGCGGGCGGCGGTATCGCGCGCTCGAACAGCTGGTGAAGCAGAAGCGTATGGCAAAGACCCAGCCCGTGCCGTGCGTGGTCCGGGACGGTGGCATCGCCGAGGACGATTCCCTCGCCGAGAATGACGAGCGGGTCGGCCTGCATCCGCTCGATCAGTTCCGCGCGTTTCAGAGTTTGCGCGACGGCGGCATGAGTGAGGAAGAGATTGCTGCTCGACACTTTGTGACGCCGGCGATCGTCAAGCAGCGCCTGCGCCTCGCGTCAGTGTCCCCGAAGCTGCATGAGGTTTACGCCGACGACGGCATGACCCTCGAGCAGCTCATGGCCTTCTCCGTGACCGCCGATCAGGCGCGACAGGAGCAGATTTGGGACAATGTAAACCGCTCTCAGCTTGATGAGCCGTACCAGATCCGGCGGATGCTGACGGAGAACACCGTCCGCGCCTCGGACCGCCGCGCTCAATTCATCGGGCTCGATGCCTATGAGCAGTCCGGCGGCACCGTTATGCGGGATCTGTTCGAGCATGACGATGGCGGCTGGCTCCAGGACGTGCCGCTCCTCGAACGTCTGGTCACGGAGAAACTGAAGGCGGAGGCTGAGACGATCGCGGCCGAAGGCTGGAAGTGGATATCGCTGGCCCTCAACTTCCCCTTCGGTCACACCAGCGGCCTGCGGGAGCTTGGCGGCGAGCCGGTCGATCTGACGGAGGACGAGCGGGCGACGCTTGACGCCCTCAACGCCGAGTATGCCAAGATCGAGGCGGACTATCAGGATGCCGACGAATTCCCTGACGCAATCGATCAGCGTCTCGGAGAAATCGAAGCGGCGCGGTCCATCTTCGAAGCCAGATCGCTCGTCTACGATCCGGCCGAGGTCGCCCGCGCCGGCGTCTTCGTCAGCATCGATGCCGAAGGGCTGCTGTCGATCGACCGCGGCTACGTGCGGCCGGAGGATGAGGCACCCACCGTCGTCGATCCCGAGAGCGAGCCATCGGGCGATGGCGAGACTAGCGCCGGACCAAGGACCAATGGTTCGGTCCAGCGTGCAGTCATCACCGTTGGCGGTGCACCCGCCGAACCTGTCGAGGACGAGGAGGACGACGACACCATCAGGCCGCTGCCGGATCGGCTCGTCATCGAGCTGACCGCACATCGGACTTTGGCACTGCGCAATGCACTGGCAAACGATCCGGCCGTCGCCTTCCAGGCGGTGCTGCACAATTTCGTGCTGGCGACGTTCTATCGCTTCGCCTCAATGAGCGGCTGCCTGGAGATCTCGATCCGGATGCCCACATTCCCGGCACAAGCGCCGGGTCTGAAGGAGAGCGCAGCGGCAGAAGCCATCGATATCAGGCACGATGGATGGAAAGCCCGGCTGCCCAAGGGCGAAGGCGACTTGTGGGACGTCCTGGCGGCGTTTGACGGCAAGGAGCAAGCCGCGCTGTTCGCACATTGCGCATCGTCCGCGGTCAACGCACTCCATGAGCCGGCCAATCGCTATAATGGAGGTCACGTCTCCGCGCATAGTGTCCGCCGCCGACTCGATCAGGCCGATGTCCTGGCTCGTGCCGTCAGACTCGACATGGTGGCGGCGGGTTGGAAGCCCAACGTCGACAACTATCTCGGCCGAGTCACCAAGCCTCGCATCCTCGAAGCCGTGCGCGAGGCCAAAGGCGAGCAATCCGTGCAGCTCATCGACCACCTCAAGAAAGGCGACATGGCCCGGGAGGCCGAACGGCTGCTCGATGGTACGGGCTGGCTACCCGAGCCGCTCCGTCTCATGGAGGTGGGTGCCGTGGAGCAGAACGCCGACGGTGAAGTCGAGGCCTTGCCTGAATTCCTCGCCGATGACGATGAGGCTGCCGCCGACGCCGACGATGAACAGCCGCACGTCGTCGCTGCCGAATAGTCCACGCCTGCGGGGTGGCTTCGGCCGCCCCGCAATTCCCATTTTCACTGACGAGCCCGCCACCGTGCCAGGCTTTTTCCGTATCAGGAGAACCACTATGACCGACCTGCAATCGACACCCGAGCCAGCCGCTGACGGCGCTGCTTTCGACCAGAAGCAGCGCGAATACGTGTACCGCGCCGAGGAAACTCGATCTGCCAACAAGGCCGTCTTGTTCGATTCGCTCGCTGCCGCTGGAATCGAGACCGTCACCGTCTTGTTCGACGGCTACGGCGACAGCGGCCAGATCGAACGCATTGACGTCGAGCCCGGGGAAGGAACCATTCTGCTGCCCTCCGACCGGATCGAGATTGCGCGTACGATCTGGGAAAGCCCCGAGATCGAGCGCCAGACCCTGACCGTTCGCGAGGCCATCGAAACGCTGGTCTATGATTTCCTCCGACAGGTTCACTCCGGTTGGGAGATCGACGACGGCGCCTATGGCGCATTCACCTTCGACGTCGCCGAGCGGACGATCAAGCTCGACTACAACGAGCGATACACGTCATCCGAACACTTCACCAACGAATTTTGAGGAGGCGACAATGGGACATCCTTATCACCATGCGCTGTCCTCGCTGCGCAAATGGGGCGGGGAGGCCGACGACTATCTACCGCTGCATCAATGGTTCGACGAGTCGAAGGCGATCACCGCCGACTTCCGTCATCGCGCGTTGCGTCATCACGCCGAAGGAATCTTCATGCTGGAGCGCTTCTTCGGCGCGACGATTACGATATCGACCGGCTGTGTCGTTCCGGTCAGATTGATTGGCGAGCAGCACGTTATCGAGGACCTCGGGTTCATCCCTGGTTTCGCCGACTGGGTGCGCTGCATCCGCCCCGAACCCTGGATGGGCCGGGCCCAGCCGATCCACCGGCAGGTCGATCCTTTTGCGTCCGTCACCTGACCACCTTCTCACCCTTCACCCGATCAGCCCGGCTTCGTGTCGGGCTTTCGCATTTCCGGAGATCCGATATGGCCGACTACTTCTCCCCCACAGTCGTTCAACCCACCATTCCGAACGCCGACATGACACCGCTCGAACGGTTGCTGCTGATGCAGATCTTCGAGAGTGAACCTGACGGCGACGGGCTCTATTTCTTCGCGGAGATAATGCCGGCCGAACAGATCGAATTGCCGATCGAAACCCTCCGCAACGCGCTCGCGGAGTCGGACGGCGTTGCGAGCGAGACCGCTACCTTCGTCTTCGACCACATAAAGAACATCGGGGAGGATGACTCCGATGTAGAGTTCGATCTCAGCATGACGTCATGGGACTTCATCTTCCAGGACATCGTCAAACGATCGACGACGCTGGACCATGTCAGTGTAGTCTCCGCGTTCACCTGCACCAGGATGCGGCCTGATGGCTTCGGTGGTATGGCTATTCTCATTACCGCCGACGCCATCAGGGGTAAAAGCACCGAGGATATTCTCTCCGATTTCATGGACGAGGCCACGCACGGCGTGGCTGCAGCCGCCCCGGGCTTCGGCAACCATGTCCTGTTGTGCCTCAGTGAAGAGCATGTCCGCCCGGAGATCGGTCGAATAATCGAAGCCGATGAGACACTGACAACGATCGCCGCCGGTGCCGTCACGGACGCCGACATCCGCGCCGGCTGCCTCCTCGTGGTGGAGCAGACCGATCTCAGAGAAGAGCGGGGCTCGGCGGTCTACCGAGCCGCCATGGCCGCGATACGCGAAGCCGAACGGCGGCAGGCGAACCCTGCCTGACCATCCCTTCCTCACTTTTTGGCATCGTCGCCCGGCCCTCCGCCGGGCGCTTTTATTTGGAGTCCCGCCATGAGTATCCCCGACTATATCAGCAAGAATTTCGACAGCCTGCTGCACGCTGCATCCGACGGCAATCTTGCGCTGATGGAATGCATCGACGCGGTCACTGGTGAAGCCCGATATGTCATCTGCGCTATCGGGCGTGACGGCACGGATTACGTCTTTACGCCGTTTGGCCATCTCGTCGACGGCAATCCCTACGACGCCTATCTGCCGCCTGCCGAAACCCTGCCGGGACAATCGCCGACCTGATCCCGTTGCAGTGAACCGGGTCTGGCCGCGGCGGCTCGCATGTCAACGGGCAAGCCGTTTCCGCTTCGCCTTCGGCGTTGCGTGACATGCGAAGCCTGAACCGCGTCTTCCGACCTCTTCACCGCAACGGGAAGATCAGGAGGCGATAGCGATGTGCAGGGTTCTCAACAAGCGCAAGTCGGGCATTCCCGCAGGTGCCATCTACATCGGCCGCGGCAGCAAATGGGGCAATCCGTTCAGGATAGGCCCTGACGGCGACCGCGCGAGCGTCATCGCTAGGCATGATCGCTGGCTGGGCGATCAGCATCATCTGCTACGCGCGCTCGACGAGCTGCGCGGGCACAACCTCGTCTGCTTCTGCGCACCGCTCGCATGCCATGGCGATCTCTTGCTGTGGCTCGCCAACGCATCCCGCGAAGACAGGATCGCGTGGTGGCGCGGTCAAACCGGCCATCGGGCATGGAGGTGCGGTTAGGCCGGGCGCCGAACTCAATTCGGACGTGACACCGTCCGTAACCCCGGGCTTTGAGAGGAAGAGCTTGGCCGGGATGGGTTTGAGCCGGCGCGGTCGAGAGAGCGCCCCGCGGCTTGATCCTTCCCCAGCTCTTTCGAGGTTCTTCCCATGACATCGACTTCCGTCTCCGTGGCCGCTGTCGCGGCCGCGCCGCTTTCCGCTGCCTCCGGTTCTCTGAACAAGGCCGGCGCGATCGCCAGGGCCGCGCAACATCTACTTCTGCATCTTGAGCGCGGTCAGCGCGTCGATGCGTCGGTCCTGCGCATGGCGATGGAAAACGCCTTTGGGACCTCCGATGCCGATGGCGGGTGGGACTGGAAGACGGCCTACGACGCTTGTGAGGCAGCGACCGTTCTGTTCGTTCGCAAGTTCGGGCCGGCCATGCGCACGCGTGCTGCGTCCCCGGCCGCGATGCTGCCGATGCTGGCGAAGATCGCCGGCCTGCTTCCCACCCACACCCGTCGTTCCGAAGAGAGCGAGGCGCTTCAGCAGTTTAGCACGCCCATTATGCTTGGGCTTGTGGCGAGCGCCGCGGCTGCGATCACGCCTGATGACATTGTGCTGGAGCCTTCGGCCGGTACGGGTCTGCTCGCCATCCTGGCCGAGCTGTCGGGCGCGCCGCTCGTTCTCAACGAGCTTGCAGAGACCCGCGCGGAGCTTCTCTCGCTTCTCTTTCCCGGCGTCGCCGTCACCCGTTTCGACGCCGCTCATATCGACGATCATCTTGACACTGGCGTCACGCCAAGCGTCGTGCTGATGAACCCGCCATTCTCGGTCATCGCCAACGTCGATCGCCGCATGGCCGACGCCGCGTTGCGACATATGGCGTCGGCCCTGGCGCGGCTCCCCGAGGGCGGGCGGTTGGTCGCCATCACCGGGGCCAGTTGTTCCCCGGACAATCCGGTCTGGCGCGATGCCTTTATCCGGTTAGGGGAGCGCGGGCGCGTCGTCTTCAGCGCAGCCATCGCCGGCGCGGTGTTCGCGAAGCACGGTACCACCATCGAGACCCGCCTAACGGTGATCGACCGGTTGCCCGCGGGCGATGCGACGGCATTTCCGCCGCCGCTTGGCGTGGCGCCGGGCGTAGCCACGCTGCTTGGTTGGGTCACGCAGCACGTTCCAGCACGGTTGCCGATCGCGAGGGCTGTTGCCGCTCCGTCGATCGTGCGTCCGGCCATTCCGCGAACAGTCCGCGCCTACGTCATGCGTCCCTCCGGTATCGTGGCTCCCACGTCGGATCCTGCGGCCGTTGAACTCACCTATGAGACCGTCGTATGGACTCCAGTTGAGGGTGGCCAGATCACCGAAGCGCTTTATGAAGAATACGCACTTCAGTCGATCCGTATTCCCGGCGCTCAGCCACATCCCACCAAGCTGGTACAGTCAGCCGCGATGGCGTCGGTGGCGCCGCCGTTCCCTTCCTATCGGCCGCACCTTCCGACTGATGTCATCACCAACGGCCTGCTGTCGGACGCGCAGCTTGAGTCCGTCATTTATGCCGGCGAGGCGCATTCTCAGTTCCTTGCGGGATCCTGGACTGTTGACGAGACCTATGACCTCGTCTGCGCGGCGCGCGAGGACGCAGACAATGCCGTGCGTTTCCGGCGCGGCTGGTTTTTGGGAGATGGCACTGGCGCGGGAAAGGGCCGTCAGGTCGCCGGCATCCTGCTCGACAACTGGCTAAAGGGCCGTCGCCGTGCGGTGTGGGTCAGCAAGTCCGACAAGCTGATCGAGGACGCCCAGCGCGACTGGTCGGCGCTTGGTCCGGAACGGTTGCTGGTCACACCGTTGTCGCGATTCCGACAGGGCACGCCGATCCGTCTGGAGCAGGGCGTCCTCTTCACCACCTACGCCACGCTGCGCTCCGACGCGCGTGACGAGAAGGTTTCGCGGGTCAAACAGATCGTGGAATGGCTGGGCGCCGATTTCAACGGCGTGATCGTTTTCGACGAGTCTCATGCGATGCAGAACGCCGCAGGCGGCAAGGGCGAACGCGGCGACCAGGCGGCCTCGCAGCAGGGCCGCGCCGGGCTTCGCCTGCAGCATGCTTTGCCCAACGCGCGCATCGTCTATGTCTCGGCGACCGGCGCCACCACGGTGCATAACCTCGCCTACGCCCAGCGCCTCGGTTTGTGGGGCGGCGAGGACTTTCCGTTCGCGACACGCGCGGAATTCGTCGAGGCGATCGAGGCTGGCGGTGTCGCGGCAATGGAAGTGCTCGCCCGCGATATGAAGGCGCTTGGCCTCTATGCGGCCCGCTCCCTTTCCTATGAGGGTGTCGCCTACGAATTGGTCGAGCACCGTCTGACCGACGAACAGATCCGCGTCTACGATGCCTATGCTGGCGCCTTCTCGATCATCCATAACAATCTCGAAGCGGCCATGCAGGCGGCGAACATCACGGGCGCAACGGGCACGCTCAACGCGCAGGCAAAATCCGCGGCCAGGTCCGCGTTCGAATCGGCAAAACAGCGCTTCTTCAACCATCTCATCACGGCGATGAAGACGCCGTCGCTGATCGCATCCGTCGATCGCGATCTCGGGGACGGTCATGCCGCCGTGATCCAGATCGTCTCCACCGGCGAGGCGTTGATGGAGCGCCGCCTTGCCGAAATCCCGACGGAGGAATGGGGCGACGTCCAGGTCGACATTACGCCGCGCGAATATGTGTTGGATTATTTGGCACACGGCTTTCCGACCCAGCTTTACGAGCCGTTTACCGATAGCGAAGACAACCTGTCGTCGCGTCCGGTCTATCGTGACGGCCAACCCGTGCAATGCCGGGACGCCGTCGCGCGGCGCGATCGGTTGATTGAGAAACTGGCGTCGTTGACACCGGTGCACGGCGCGCTCGATCAGATCGTGCAGCGTTTCGGCACCGACATGGTGGCGGAAGTCACTGGACGTTCGCGGCGGATCGTCCGCAAGCGAGGGGCGGACGGAATCGATCGCTTGGTTGTCGAGAACCGCGCCGGCTCCGCCAATCTTGGCGAGACCCAGGCATTTATGGATGACACGAAACGCATCCTCGTCTTCTCCGACGCTGGAGGCACCGGGCGTTCCTATCACGCTGACCTCGCGGCAAAGAACCGAAGGCTCAGAGTCCATTATCTCCTGGAAGCCGGATGGAAGGCCGATGCCGCGATCCAGGGATTGGGCCGCACCAACCGCACCAACCAGGCGCAACCGCCGCTGTTCAGGCCGATCGCGACCAACGTGAAAGCCGAGAAGCGTTTCCTCTCGACCATCGCGCGTCGTCTCGACACGCTCGGCGCCATCACCAAGGGGCAGCGCCAGACCGGCGGGCAGGGCCTGTTCCGGCCTGAAGACAATCTCGAAAGTCATTACGCGCGCGATGCGTTGCGCCAACTCTATCTCTTGCTGGTGATGGGCAAGATCGAGGGATGTTCGCTGGGTGCGTTCGAGGACGCGACCGGGCTGAAGCTGATGGACTCCAACGGCATTCGGGATGAGCTGCCGCCGATCACGACATTTCTCAATCGTCTTCTGGCGCTGACCATCGATCTTCAGAATATTCTGTTCACCGCGTTCGAGCAGTTGCTGACGGCGCGGATCGAGGGCGCCATCGCGTCCGGCACATATGATGTTGGACTGGAAACGCTGACGGCCGAGAGTTTTGTGGTCGCCGGCCGGCAGACGATCTACACCCACCCCGGCACGTCTGCAGAGACAAGGCTGCTGATCATTACCCAGCGCGAGCGCAACCGGCCGGTCACATCAGATGAGGCGCTGGCGCGTCTCTCCGATCCGCGCGCGGTTCCTCTGGTCAACAGCCAGTCGGGCCGCGCCGCCGTGCAGGTTCCGGCCCGAAGTCTGATGCTCGACGACGGCGAAGTCGAACGCCGGGTTCGCCTGATCCGTCCGATGGAACATCCGACCATCCCGCTGGCAATGATGCCGCAGACCCTTTGGCGGGAAGTCGACCGCGACAGCTTCGCCCGCGCCTGGGAGGCCGAAGTCGCCGAGATTCCGGAGTTCACCGACAGCGAGATCCACATTGTCGCTGGTTTACTGCTGCCGATCTGGAAGCGCCTGCCGAACGAATCGACACGGGTGTATCGGCTCCAGACCGACACCGGTGAGCGCATCATCGGCCGCAAGGTGTCGCCCGCGTGGGTCGCCGGTGCGCTGGAAGCCGGGACGTCCAATCTTTCGCCGGACGTCGCCTTCGCCGTGCTGATCGATGGCAAGACCATCCTTGATCTCACCGAGGGTCTTCAGGTCAGGCGCGTCCGCGTGATGGGTGCGAACCGGGTCGAATTGACCGGCTTCACCGAACCGATGCGGGATCGGCTGCGCGCCTACGGCCTGTTCGGCGAGATCATCTCCTGGAAGCTGCGTTTCTTTGTCCCGGTCGATGCGACGGGGCCTGCGATCCTCGCCAAGGTGCTGGAGTGCTATCCGATTGCGCGCATCGCCGATCGGGCGGTAGCGTGACATGCCGCGCAATGCGGCAGAACTGGCGTATCGCCTCGCGCGCGAGGCCGAGGCGGTGTGCCGTCACTATCTCTCCAACGGCCGTCGCGTCGGCAATTACTGGCAGGTCGGCGACGTCAAGAACACGGCGGGCCGATCGATGTTCGTCCGCCTAGAAAGCAGGGACGGTGGTCGGCGCCTGGCCGGAAAATGGACTGATGCCGCCTCGGCCGAACATGGCGATCTCCTCGATATCATCCGCGAGAGTTGCGGTCTGGTCGATTTCCGCGATGTCATGGAGGAGGCACGACGCTTCCTGAGCCTGCCGCGATCCGAGCCGGAGTCGGACTATCGGCCGCGCTGGTCTCCAGTACCGACCGGCTCACCGGAATCGTCACGGCGTCTGTTCGGCATGTCGAAATCGATTGCCGGGACGGTCGTGGAAACCTATCTGCGGGGACGCGGCATCACTGACCTGCATGGCATCGACAGCTTGCGATTCCATCCGCGCTGCTACTATCGTCCCGACGCAGACGCGCCGACCGAAATCTGGCCCGCAATGATCGCGGCTGTGACCGATTTGCGAGGCCACATCACCGGCGCGCACCGCACCTGGCTCGATCCGTCAGGCCGCGACAAGGCGCCAGTCGATACCCCACGCCGCGCGATGGGTCACCTTCTCGGGCACGCGGTTCGTTTCGGTCCGGCAAGCGACGTGATGGCGGCCGGCGAGGGCATTGAGACCATGCTGTCGCCTCGTTGCGTCATGCCTGATATGGCGATGGTCGCAGCACTCTCGGCCGCGCATCTCGGAGCCATCCTGTTCCCGGCAACGCTACGCCGTCTCTATATCGTCCGCGACAACGATCCGGCGGGCGATGGTGCGGTGGCAGGACTGTTCGACAGGGCGCAGTCGGCCGGGATCGAGGCGATGGTGCTGTCGCCGCAGGGTGGAGACTTCAACGAGGATCTGCGGAATTTTGACGTGGACGCGCTACGGGCAGCGTTGCGGATCCAGCTCAGCCCGGAGGACGTTGGCCGGTTTTTGAGCACGGGAGTTTAGACGGGAACAGGGGATGAGGCGGGTGCTGCGCGCTGACGAGGTGCAATCGACTTGCGCGCTTCCTTGTTGGCGGAGAGGACCGCGCCCACGGCCTTCTTGAGAGGGCGACCCTGCGGCAAGCGGTCCGGCCACGCAATGGCGTCCGCCGACTATTTTCCGTCGCGTCCCAAGGCCCACCCCATCGCGCGAGCGCGATGGGGACCCCGGGGGGCCGCTTTACATCGCGAAACAAAATAGCCGGCTCCCGCCATCCTCCGCTGCGCTACGGCCGCTGTCGCTTCGCTCGGCGGTGCAGGTCCGGTCCGCCCGCCGCCTTTCGTCGCCATGAAGGCCGCGATGGGCGCGGCCGATCCGACAAAAGGACGCCACCATGACGATCGACCACGACGAACAGGCCTATGAGCCGCCGCAGGCGACATCCCCGACCGATCACATCCTCACCGAGCTCCAGCTCCACGGCTATCGACCCTTCCAGGATGAGCCCGACCCCAGACCGCTGCCGGAAGTCCGTACCGTCACCAGTGCGGTCGCCGACATCTTCGACGCACTCACCGCGACCTTAAGCGAAACCCGCCTCGAACCCGACCTCGAGGACCTCCTGTGGTCGACCGTCAATCTCTTCCACCGTGCCAACGAGCGGGTCGAACGTGAGCTCGACGACAACGAACAGGCGCAGAAGCGCAGCCAGCGGGACCAGGATGGCTCCGAGATCCGCTCGGTCGAACTGGAGCGTCTCACCGCCGAGGGCATGAGTTTGATCGAACGCCGCGATGTCATGGAACTCTTCCGCGACCACGCCGCCGAACACTTCGCCCGCCAGACCGGGTCGCACTGGCACCCGCGTAGCGGTTCGAAGGTCAACCACCGCGCCCTGACTTCCGCCGTCATCGACAGCCGCGACTTCCTCGCCGCCAGGCGCCGGACCGACACCGAAGTCATGCTGCCTCCCGGTCCGAAGATCGCCTTCACGGGCGGCCTCGACTTCAACGATGTCAGCCTGATCTGGAACAAGCTCGATCGGGTCCATGCCAAGCATCCCGACATGGTGCTGCTGCACGGCGGTTCACCGAAGGGCGCCGAACGTATCGCCGCCCGCTGGGCCGATCACCGCAAAGTTCCGCAAATCGCCTTCAAACCAGATTGGACCAAACACGCCAAGGCAGCCCCCTTCAAGCGCAACGATCAGATGCTCGACGTGCTGCCGATCGGTGTCATCGTCTTCCCCGGCACCGGCATTCAGGAAAACCTGGCCGACAAGGCACGGAAGCTCGGTATCCCCGTCTGGAAATTCGGCAACGGCGGCGCGTGAGCGCCGCTACCACTGCTTCAACCGGACGCAAATCATCACCAATAGAGCGGCACCGATTTTTCCGCTCTACGCCCAACGGCGATCCCAGTGGGGCACGCTCGTCACGTCGCATCCATGCCGGAATTTTTCTCACCATCAGCACCGCAGGGGATTCCAGGTGCCCGCGGGATCGGCTACCCTAGGAGATAGCGCCGTGGTGGTGGTGGAAGGCGCGATCCCTGAAACCCTGTCACGGGAGCCATCACCATGCTCATTATCGGCATTCTGCTCAACGTCGTCGGAATAGGTGTCCTATGTTGGGCGCTGTTCACGCTTGCTATCCATGCGTTCCCGCTTTTCGTCGGCATGACCGCAGGGATCCATTCATTTCAGGCCGCGATGGGTTCGTTTGGGGCCATCGTCATTGGCTTCATCGTAGCCTGTTGCATACTCGCGGTCGGGCGGTACGCTTTCTCTATCGCTCGCGGTCCCGTTGTCCGCCTTCTCATCGGGCTACTGTTCGCGGCTCCGGCTGCGTGTGCCGGATATCATGTGGCCCTTGCCCTTGCGCATGTCGGCATTCCCTCGGAATGGTGGCAGGAGCCGGTCGCCATGCTTGGCGCCGTCGCTATCGGGAGCACCGCCTGGGCGCGCATGTCGATGCAGACCGACCCCGCTCTCGGACCGGGGGTTGCACTCAGCCCTAATCAGTCACCGAATGGAGCGGCGACCGCGGGCCGGTGACGCCTGCGGGTCTATCGCTGTCGGTTGGGATCGGCGCGGATATCCGGCCGTCAGGCATGACCGAGACATCGTAGCCCTCTCTGACACTTCGATGGAGCCGGTCGATCTCTTTAGCCGACTACGATCGAGTGTCTCGCGCCGTCTGCGTTGTCTTCTGTCTGCCCGGCGACAACGGGGTCGCCCTTCTGTACGCCAGGTTTTCTTTTCCTTCGCCGGGAATGTGGGGCTTCTTGCGTGGGCCGATCGATAGCTGGCACCTCTCCAAAATGCTGTTCAGCGCACGCGAGCACCTCACCTCTCATTGGCTTGATCTAGCCGAAGGCCGGCTGCGCCTCGATCGCCTGAACCGCAACGGCGGCGGTGAGACTTTCTTCCCCTGGGCTAGCGCCCATTCCTCGCGAGACAAGAAAGTCTCACCGCCGCCATCCTCCGCTGCGCTTCGGCCCAAGCGGGTGCGGCGTCGATCGCCTTCGGCTTTCAGATCGCCATCGAGGCCGCGGTGGTCGCGGAGCTCGAAAACAGCAAGGAGAAGTGACATGGCTAACATCGGCTCATTCAAGAAGTCCGGCCAGGAATTCCAGGGCGAGATCGTCACCCTGAGCCTTCAGACCAGGGGCGTCCGCATCGTCCCCGAGACAGACCGGACCAACGACAACGCGCCGAGCCACCGGGTCTACGTCGGCCGAGCCGATTATGCGGAGTGAGGTATTATGCGGAGTTCTGGGTAAATCAGCGTTGGATTCCGGGCGTTTTGTGCCTCATTGCTCTGCATAATCCCAACCTGTTGACCTGCGGAACGGCCCAAGTTCCGTGCTCGCCACCTTAAGCTTGAAGGTTCTTTGGGCTATGCTGACCGGTGACGCGTTCGCCGCCGGCATGGACTTTGATTTTGGTAGACGAGAAAGAAGCTGAACAAGAAATCGCTCGTATTCGTCAGCGCCTGACAGCCCTGGATGCTGAGCGGGCTGAGCTTGAAAGTGCGCTCGCCACGCTTGAGCAAAAGCTGGCGTCTGTCAGGCTTTCCGATGAACCGTCGCTTTTTGTGGATGCGCCGGTCACCAATAATTCGCCGTCGGCGGACAAGGTCGCGTTGTTCCGCAATCTGTTCGCCGGGCGCCCCAACGTTTTCCCGGTTCGATGGGAAAACAGAAAGGCGGGCCGCGCAGGATATTCTCCTGCTTGCGCCAACGAATGGGCGAAGGGAATATGCGGCAAGCCGAAGGTAAAATGCGGGGAATGTCCTCATCAGGCGTTCATTCCGACTTCGGATGACATTATCGAAAAACACCTTCGCGGTGGCGGCAATCTGCGTGAGGGCGACTTCGTCGCTGGGGTATATCCCTTGCTGCAGGATGAAACATGCTGGTTTCTGGCGGCCGATTTCGACAAGGAAAGCTGGACGGAAGATGCCAGGGCGATGCTTGATACCTGTCTTGCAAAGGGAATTCCTGCCGCTCTCGAACGATCGAGATCAGGCAACGGGGGCCACGTTTGGATATTCTTCTCCGAACCCGTTCCGGCAAAGACCGCACGTCAACTCGGCGCCGCCCTGATCACGGAAACGATGGAAAATCGTCCGGAGATCGGCTTCACCTCTTATGATCGTTTGTTTCCCAATCAGGATACGATGCCGATCGGCGGCTTCGGCAATCTGATTGCTCTTCCCCTGCAAAGAAGGGCGCGGGAAAATGGCAATAGCGTCTTCGTCGACGGGAATTTACTGCCGTATGACGACCAGTGGGCATTTCTGTCATCCTTGCCCAGGCTCTCGGCTGATGCGGCGTTCAGGATCGCCGGCGAGGCGGAACGGTCGGGTCGGCTTCTCGGGGTCCGGATGCCCGTGGAAGACGAGCATGCTGACGAGCCCTGGCGAATGACGCCGTCCCGTCGCAGCGAACCCCGCCGGATAGAGGCTGCGATACCGGAGAGTATCAAAGTCGTGGTCGCGGATCAGGTGTACATTGACAGAGCCGAGCTTCCGCCGGCCCTGACTGCACAGTTCATTCGCCTGGCAGCGTTCCAGAATCCCGAATTTTATCGTGCCCAGGCCATGCGCTTGCCGACCTTCGGCAAGCCGCGGATCATCTCATGTGCGGAGCTTCATCCGCGGCACGTGGCGCTGCCTCGGGGTTGCCTCGATGAAGCAATCGAGCTCCTCAAAATCCACCGCGCCGCCGGCATTTTGGAAGATCATCGTGAAATCGGCAAGCCGCTGCCTATGGAACTGTCCTTCCAGGGAGAATTGCGACGGCCACAGTTGAAAGCCTTCGACGCACTTGTTCCTCATGATCATGGCGTGCTGGCTGCCACGACCGCATTTGGAAAAACCGTTGTGGCTGCGGCGCTCATCGCTCGACGCGCCCGAAATACGCTTGTCCTTGTTCACCGGCGCGAATTGCTCGATCAGTGGGTCGAACGGCTGCGATCCTTCCTGAACATTGATCTGAAACAGATTGGAATTATCGGCGGCGGGCGGCGGAAGCCGACCGGGGTCATCGATGTCGCGCTGATCCAGAGCCTTGTCCGAAACCGTGAAGTCTCGGATCTCGTAGCCGATTACGGTCACCTCGTTGTTGATGAATGTCACCATCTGTCTGCCGCGAGCTTCGAACTGGTGGCACGTCGATCAAAAGCACGATTTGTTCTGGGTCTTTCTGCGACCGTCGCGCGCAAGGATGGGCATCATCCGATCATCTTCATGCAATGCGGCCCTGTCCGTCATCGAGTTGATGCCAGGCAGCAGGCTTTCGAACGTGGCATTCATCACCGCGCGCGGGATCGCTCGACGAAATTTGAATTGCCGGCATTGCTGGCGTCGGCGGAACGGCCGTCTATGCCAGCGATTTACGCCGCTTTGGCTCAGGACAGCCGGAGAAACGATCTCATCTTCGATGATGTCCTGAAATCGCTGGAGGCAAAGCGTTCGCCGGTTGTTCTGACCGAGCGGAAGGATCACCTCGAATACCTTCGGAATCGGTTCTCACCGTTTGTAAAGAATCTCGTCGTTCTGCGTGGCGGCATGTCGGCTGCCGAGCGCAAAATCGCCAAAGCGGCTTTGCGTGTATCTGACGATCAGGAGCGCCTGATACTAGCCACAGGCCGGTATATTGGGGAAGGGTTCGATGACGGCAGGCTCGATACGTTGTTCCTGACCATGCCTATCTCCTGGAAAGGAACATTGGCCCAGTACGTTGGCCGGCTCCATCGTCAACATGACGGGAAAACAGACGTTCTCGTTGTCGACTACGTCGATAGCGCTGTGCCGGTTCTGGCTCGCATGGCTGCAAAGCGGCGAACCGGATACAGAGCGCTCGGCTATGCGATCGAATAGCCGATCGAGAAGATAACGTCCAAGCAGCTACCTGCGCTACGCTACTGTGCTCGGTGTGATAATCCCGAGGGAAGAGCCGCGACGGCTCGGCGGGCGAGCCGTCGCGGCAGCGGTCGGTCAGCGCGACCAGACCAGGGTGTAGTCGGTCTCGCCCTTGAAGAGGTTGGCGTAGATCGGCGCCGGGAAGGAGGGATCGTCGAGCTTGACCGAGTGATACTCGGTGTTCTCCTTCGAGGTGCGGTGCCACGCGGCCCCTATCTCGACGTTGCCCACCAGCACCCGCAGGTCGGGGGCCTTGTCGTTGGTGGATGCATCGGCGGGGACGAGGCGCGCCTTGATGTTGAGCGAGAGCGTCTTGATGGTGCCGGCGAACACGCCGTCTTCGCTGCGGGTGAAGGTACCGATCTGGGCCATGATAATCTCCGTTTGCTGTTTCAAGCCCGCGACCATCGCGGCCTTGATGGCGATCCGAAGCACCGGGACGGCCGACCCGCAGCCTTAAGGCCCGCAGCGCAGCGCAGGACGGCTGAAGGCAACTTGTTTGTCGCGCGAGGAAGCTGCGCAGCAGCGGGGAAAGAAGTTACTGCAAGCCGTTGCGGGGATCAGGCCGGGGAGCGAAGCGACCGCATCCTGGGGCGTGATCCGACATCAAAAAGGCCCGCGATGTTCGCAGGCTGGACAGCATGAAGGAGATGCCGGCTCAGAGCACCGCCGCGGCGATGACGACATGTCACCGGCACCAGACCGCTCTGCGAGGCACAAGCGCACCCATCCGGCACCCGAGCGAACGAGAAGGTCCGGCCGCATCCGTGCCCGGGGCAATCGCGAAGCGCGCTCGGAAGCGACCGAGGGAACACTGAGCGAGATGCGCACTGAATCCAAAATGGCACCGATCTTCTGTGGACAGACGAATTTGTCTCGGTATCCCGCGATCCGCAGGACGTGAGACACCTCATGCTGTGGCCTCCAAGCAAATAAAGGAGGCAATCATGCTGAAGCAGAAACGCAGGCATTGGAACAGCGTAGAGAGTCGGCTGCACTTTGCAAAACCGTACGTCGATGGCTTCGAGAACTGGCTTCAAGATCATGGATACACGCCGAGCACCATTGAAGAGAAGGTGCGGCTACTCGCAGGCTGGACCAACTGGATGCATGCGGCAGGTTTTACGCTTGACGATGCTTTGGACGGGCTCACTGCGTCCGCGGCGGTCTTCAAAGGGAAGAAGAGCATCCGCGCATACGCCGGCGCAGGTCGGCTGTTCATCCGCTATCTTCAAGATCGAGAAACCCTTCCCAGATCGGCACCACCGCCATTGCCGACAGAGATCTGGCCACTGCTTGCGGCATTCCGGCGCTGGATGCGTGACCAACGGGGTGTCGCCAACTCGACGCTCGATACCTATCAGTCGACCTTGGTCGATCTTCTCGAAGCGCTCGGCGACAACCCGGCAGCCTTTACCGCCCATGCAATCCGGGCCTTTGTCCTTGAACGGGCCAGGCCGCACAGCCGTGGGCGCGCCCAATCGATTGCAGTTGCGACGCGCGCGTTCCTGCGATTCCTGGTGGCGACCGGACGATGCCCGGTAGGACGGGATTACGCCGTTCCCGGCTTCGCCAACTGGCAATTGGCATCGACCCCGAGGTTCCTTGGTGCCGATGATATCGACCGCACCATCGCCGCTTGCGAGGGCGAAGGCCGGTTGCGCGACAAGGCGATTATCTTGCTCCTTGCCCGTCTTGGGCTGCGGGCCAGTGAAGTGGCCAACCTGAAATTGGCCGACGTCGATTGGCGGAATGGGCGCATTACCGTCGCCGGAAAATCCAGACGCGAGGAGTGGCTTCCGCTGACCCAAGAGGTCGGCGATGCGATGATTGCCTACATCGAGCGAGTCAGGCCACCGTTGTCGACGCCCCGTTTGTTCATCACCGAAGCCGCCCCGGTTCGACCGCTGACCCGTATCGCCATCAAATGCATCGTGCGTCGCACGCTGCTCCGAGCCGGGATCAAAAGTGCCCATCAAGGAGCCCATGTGCTGCGCCATTCCGCAGCCACGACGATGCTTCGGCACGGCGTCAGTTTGACAGGCGTCGGCGCAGTCCTGCGTCACCGATCGCTGGCAATGACGATGCACTACGCCAAGGTGGACTTCGCCCTCTTGTCGGAGATCGCGCAGCCCTGGATCGGGAGGCTGCCATGCTGAGCGACGACGCGGAACGTTACATCGAGCTTCGCCGGACGCTTGGCTTCAAGCTCCGAAAGCCGTCGCGACACCTTCAATCCTTTGCGCGCTTTGCGACGGAAAAGGGCGAGAGTTATGTCAGCGCCGCCACAGCGTTGGAATGGGCGACGATGGCGCCAACTCGGTGCACCCGGCATCGCCGCCTCGGTGACGTGGTGCGGTTCGCGCGCTTTTTGCGGGCCGAGAATGCCGCTCATGAAGTGCCGGTCATTCTCTTCGCCGAACGCGCATCGCGGCCTGTTCCGTATATCTACACGCCGGATGAATTGACTCGGATCCTTGAGGGCGCCGGCCAACTCCGCCGGCAAAAACCCAACCCCTTACGTCAGCAGCTCTATGTGATGCTGTTCGGATTGATCGCCGCCACGGGGCTGCGCGTATCCGAGGCGCTCGACCTTCGGTTCGACGACGTACTGGCCGACGGAGTCTTGCATATCCGCGACACCAAGTTCGGCAAAAGCCGGCTGGTGCCGTTGCACCCGACCGTGGTGGAGGCTCTCGCCTGCTATCTCGACAGGCGCCGCCTTGTCGCGGGATCGGACGATCACCTGTTCCCCTCGGCGAAGGGCAAGAGACTCGCCTCCAGCACGGTGAACTATACATTCCGCTGTGTCCTGCGGTTTGCGAATATTGCTCCGGAGCGGCCCCGGCGGCCGCGCATTCATGACCTTCGCCATAGCTTCGCGACGCATGTTCTGGAGCAATGCAATACCGAGCGCGACGCGGTCGCCCGACACTTCGTCGCGCTGGCGACCTATCTGGGCCACGTCGATATCAAGCACACTTACTGGTATCTACAGGCGACACCGGAGCTGATGATCGACATCGCCGCCGCAGCCGAAACGTTGATCATGGGGGAGCCCATATGACCCTCCTTGCTCCTCTGATCACCGGCTTCCTACGCGACTACATGCCCCGACAGCGGGGCTATAGCTCGCATAGCTGCGAAGCCTATGCCTACAGCTTCCGGCTCTTGTTTGCCTTCGCGGCTAAGCGCATCGGGACAAGACCGTCGCAGCTTCTTATCGAACAGCTGGACGCGCCTTTGATCCTGGACTTTCTTGGTCACATCGAGCGCGAGCGTGGCAATGGTGTCGCCACCCGCAATCTGCGCCTTGCCGCGATCAAGACGTTCATGCGCTACGTCGAATACCAGGTACCTTCGGCTCTGGAGCAGATCGGTCAGATCCACGCCATCCCCGTCAAGCGCCACGATCAGAAGCTTATCCGTCACCTGGTCATGGTGGAGGTGCGCGCGATCCTGAATGCGCCGGACCTCACGACACGTCTGGGCGTACGCGATCGGGCGATGATGCATCTTTGCTTCGCGGCCGGACTGCGTGTCTCAGAACTGGTGGGAGCCATGATGGCTAATTTATCTCTGCAGAGTCCGCCGAGCCTTATGGTCTTGGGCAAGGGGCGTAAGGAGCGATGTCTTCCACTCTGGAAAGAAACCGCGGCCGATCTGCGGGCGTGGCTGACGCTGCGGGGATCCGTTCGTGTGCCCGAGCTCTTCGTCAATGCCGAGGGAGCGCCGATGACGCGAGCCGGCTTCGAATATGTGCTGGCGAAGCATGCTCAAGCGGCGGCCGAGACGTGTCCGTCGTTACGCGACCGTTCGATATCGCCTCATCAGCTGAGGCACAGTTGCGCGGTGATCATGTTGCAGGCCACGCACGACATTCGAAAAGTGGCGCTTTGGCTGGGGCACGCCGATATCCGCACGACGGAGGTCTACCTGCGGATGGATCCCTCCGAAAAGCTGGAGGCGGTTGAAGCGGTCATTCCGCCGGAGCTGCGGCGCGGGCGGTTCAAAGCTCCGGATGCGTTGATCGCCTCTCTGTTAGCGGACACATCGCCGCCGCCGGCGTGAAAAAGCCGAGCTGCACCGAGTGGTCGCGATCCGTCGAGGTTCTCTCGGTGCAGCCCCTCGTTCGCATGAGTTGCCCAGGCAGTCCAGATCCTCACGGTTCGGTCGTGAATCGCTCGATGATGCGCTTGTGCCTCGCAGAGCGGTCTGGTGCCGGTGACATGTCGTCATCGCCGCGGCGGTGCTCTGAGCCGGCATCTCCTTCATGCTGTCCAGCCTGCGAACATCGCGGGCCTTTTTGATGTCGGATCACGCCCCAGGATGCGGTCGCTTCGCTCCCCGGCCTGATCCCCGCAACGGCTTGCAGCAACTTCTTTCCCCGCTGCTGCGCAGCTTCCTCGCGCGACAAACAAGTTGCCTTCAGCCGTCCTGCGCTGCGCTGCGGGCCTTAAGGCTGCGGGTCGGCCGTCCCGGTGCTTCGGATCGCCATCAAGGCCGCGATGGTCGCGGGCTTGAAACAGCAAACGGAGATTATCATGGCCCAGATCGGTACCTTCACCCGCAGCGAAGACGGCGTGTTCGCCGGCACCATCAAGACGCTCTCGCTCAACATCAAGGCGCGCCTCGTCCCCGCCGATGCATCCACCAACGACAAGGCCCCCGACCTGCGGGTGCTGGTGGGCAACGTCGAGATAGGGGCCGCGTGGCACCGCACCTCGAAGGAGAACACCGAGTATCACTCGGTCAAGCTCGACGATCCCTCCTTCCCGGCGCCGATCTACGCCAACCTCTTCAAGGGCGAGACCGACTACACCCTGGTCTGGTCGCGCTGACCGACCGCTGCCGCGACGGCTCGCCCGCCGAGCCGTCGCGGCTCTTCCCTCGGGATTATGTGGAGCGCGGCGATCCCGAAACCCGCGGAAAACCTGCACTCAGACAACACCGCTCCGCATAATCCCGCGCTATGCATAATCGGCTTTATGCGGTGCACCGCATAAAGCCGAGATAGGGGCCGCCTGGCCGAAGCGTTCCACCGAGGGTCGCGATTATCTCTCGGTCAAGCTGGACGATCCGAGCTTCAACGCTCCGATCTACGCCAACCTCTTCGACGACGAAGACGCCGAGACCTTCACCCTGATCTGGTCGCGGTCGCGCAAGAACGGCGACTGAACCAGGTCAGCGAGCCAACGCCCCGCTCATCCGAGCGGGGCGTTTCGCCATCTGCTTGATGGCGGCGCCAGCTAGCGTCCTGCGATCCCCGCGCTCCGCGCCATCGCGGCTTCACATTTTCGCGGATACGCATCGGCCGAAACGCAGGCTTCAGCCTTTTCGTTTTGGCGCTTTCGTTCGTTCACCACGCGCTTCATCGTCCGGCTGCACGAGATCGATGTGGCTGATGCCAAGGGCAGCAGCGAGATGGAAGAGGGTCACGACCGTCGGATTGCGTCGCCCTCGTTCGAGATCACTTACATATTGCTGGGTGAAGCCCGAGATCTCGGCGAATTGCTCCTGGGTGAAGCCTTTCTCCCTCCGTAGCTTCCCGAAATTCCGGCCCACGAGCTTGCGCATATCCATATGCGCAAATTGCGTCTTTACACATTATCAGGTTTATCCCTTATAATGTGTATTCGCGGCTATTCGGTTCTGCCATCTGGAGTAGGGCAAAACAATGGCGTAGCCTGTCTTTGGAGGCATACGTTATACCTTTGACGTCACCCGTTGAGCACCAGGATGACACTTCAAAAACCCCCACTCGATCCCGATGTGGCAGACATGGCGCCATCTGTCCCCACACTGACGGACTATGACATGGAGCATCTAGTGACCTATTTGCGGTTGCTCGATGCCGATTCGGAAGGTGCCGACTGGCGTGAAGTCGCGCGGATCGTGTTGCATCTCGATGCCGAGCGTGAGCCGGATCGCGCGCGGCATGCGTTGGATAGTCATCTGGCCCGCGCCAAATGGATGACGGAGCATGGCTACCGGCATCTGCTGCGTGCCGGCAACCCGTAAATGAAATAACTTACTTCAATCTAGGGCCCTCGCAGAGCGAATGTTCTTTCGGATTCTCGTGACCGCGTATGCGCATCGCGTGATGCGGATAATGGGTCTATCAACAACCTTCGATTGTGAAGATGATATCGCGTTCTTCCTGACCGGCGCACGTGACAGGGGAAACGATGCGATGTCTCATTCTGATTGGCGATCAACTGCGGCGTATGATCGCCCCGGCTTTGCCTGGGAATACGTTCGCCGCAATCCGGCCTATCGCCGCGATTGTCGTGCGCTCGCGCATTCGAAACCTGATGCTTCTGTGACCACAGCGTTTAGAAGGAGATGGGGCCTTTGCTTTTGTGACTGACCCGGCGGGGTCGTCGCAGGATCAAGTCATCTTCTGGGCTCCGGAAGTTTTGCCGGACATCGTTCCGGTTGTTCGAAGCACAGCTGCCTTCAGTACCCATGGCCTCGGCCTCGTCGAGCTGTCGACAGCGGAATGCCGGCAGGCCGCGGACGGCTGGCATCTGCTGCTGCGTCTGAACGGCGTCGAACATCGGCTGTGGCTGAGGGAGCCTCCGGTAATTGGCGTGCCCTACGCCGCCGAATTGCCGTTTGATGAAGATTTCGAGTCGCGCGCCCATGCGGCGGGCCGTCTCTGGCGCGCGCTCAGTGGGTACCCTGCCGGTCCCACATTTCAAGAACTGTCCCTACAGCGGCGACAGAGGCTGGCGCTTGCGTTGCGTGCGCTCGACGCCTGGGGTGAAGATAACACCTACCGCGCCATCGCCGAGGGATTGTTCGGCGCCAAGGATATCTCCGAACGGGCATGGAAAACCCACGATCTGCGGAACCGCACCATCCGCCTGGTACAAACCGGGCTTGCGCTGATGCGCGGCGGCTATCGCGAACTGCTCCGTCCGAGCCGGCGCAAGAAATAGCGGATGATGTCTGTGTGGAGGGGGTGCCGAAATTCGTCACCCCATCATCGGCATCCCCCTTTGCACGTCATCTCCGCCATCGTGACCCCTGATGCGCCGCGAACCTCGCGGGCGCTCCATGAGTTCACGGAGTTTTCCAGATGTCCGATCCAAACGCCGGCTTGCCGCCGCGATACCTGCGCACGCCCGAAGCCGCGCGATTCCTCAGCCTCTCCGGCCGCACACTGGAAAAGCACCGGACCTACGGCACCGGTCCCACTTATCGAAAGCTTGGCGGTCGCGTCGTCTATGCGATCGCCGATCTGGAAGCCTGGGCCAAACGCGGGATCCGCGAATCAACCTCCGATTCCGGCGCCGGGACCGTGTTGCCCGCCAAACGCCATCCCGCGGCTTTGCGCCCCTATGCCGGCCAGACGCGCCGCTGATCGCCACGGGAGCGTAGTGACGATGCGACGCAGACCCCATTCAGAACGCGAGCAGCTCGACCTGTTCCGTGCGCTTCCCGGCGATCTCGCAGCCCGCGATGCCCAGGATCACATGGCCTATCCCTTCTTCTCGCTGGCCAAATCCAGGCGCATCGTTCCGATCGACTTTCGCGCCGGCAAGATCGCCATTCGCGTCGAGGCCGTGCCGGAGCACGGCATGGCGACCATCTGGGATGCGGACGTTCTGATCTGGGCGGCTTCCCAGATCGTCGAGGCCCGCGACGCCGGTTTGAAGACATCGCGGCTGATGGCCGCGACGCCATACGAAATCCTGACCTTCGTCGGCCGCGGCACCAGCGCCCGCGACTACGACCGGCTCAAAGCTGCGCTCGATCGGTTGCAATCGACCACCGTCATGACGTCGATCCGCCAGCCGACGGAGCGCCGGCGGCACCGCTTTTCCTGGATCAACGAATGGAAAGAGACGGCCGATGCACACGGCCGACCACGCGGATTGGAGCTGATCCTGGCTGACTGGTTTTACGCCGGTGTGCTGGACGAAGCGCTCGTCCTCACCATCGACCGAGCGTATTTCGACCTGACCGGTGGCCTGGAGCGCTGGCTCTATCGCCTCGTGCGCAAGCACGGCGGACGCCAGACCGGCGGCTGGAGTTTTGATTTCGTTCATCTGCACGCCAAGTCTGGCAGCCTCTCGCCGCTGAAGCATTTTGCCTACGATCTCCGGGAGATCGTCCGCCGCCAGACCTTGCCTGGCTATCGACTCGTCATCGATCGCAGTCTTCGCGGCGCTGAACGCCTCAACTTCACACCCATTCCTGTCGATCCGCTCACGGCCGCTCGGCGCCGTCGCGGGCTCGCAACCGCATCGGTGGACAAGCTGTGAATCATTTCGTGCTATCGGGGACGAGAACTCGCGTGCCATCGGGGACCCGATCCTCGTGTTTTCGGGGACCGAAACCGAACGTAACGTTCTGGCGCTCAAATACTTTTCGCGCTCGTAACTTTACTAACCCTGAATCCTGCGGATTCTTTCTAACGGACCACGCGTTTTCCACAGCGGTCAGCCGGCGAAATTTCGGGAACGGCTGCGAGGTTTCGCGAAGCGGCTCTAGGATTCTCGAGCCGGATTCACTTTCCAGCAGCCGAATCACGAGCAGGCCCAACAAAAAACATACGCCTCTGAGCTTTTCATTTCCAGAGTCGTGTCCAGCATCCTTCCCCGGCACGACGATCGCTGCCCGACATTGTAAAGGGGGAGTGGGCAATAACGCTGCTCTTTCGCAGCACTTTACAGACGCCCCGGCTCGACACTTCTCTCACCAGGGAGAAGCACCATGAGCGACCTCACTCATGTCGAACTCCTTTGGCTGGAGAAGCGCATCGAGAACTGGATTCGCTTCGGCCATGCTGCCGAGGAACAGATTCTCGATAAGCGGCGGCGAATCCTTTCGTTTGCGCCCGGCAGCAGTTTTGCGTTCGTGCGCTGGGCCTCCAACGACTTCGGCACCGTTATCTCACGCGTCGATATCTTGCGGGCTGTCGCACCCGGCCAGCGCTGCGCGACCGTGCCTTATGTCCGACCTGGCGGCGAACCGCTGTTGCGCCTGTCAGGTTGGCCCAAGGTCGAACGCGTGTTGCAGATTGTCGACGCCATCGAGGCGCTCGGCATCGACCCGGCCGACGTGGCCCCGGATTACTGGCACCACGTCCACAACCGTGTATCCGTTAATGAAGTGCCTCGCGCTTACACGCGCTCGCGCCATCAGGCCTGGCTGCATCGTCGGAGGATCGCGCTTTGACGGGCCGCGTGATGACGCTCCTGACAACGCTGGTGGCTGCAGCCGCTGTGCTGTCATCGATCGCGGCGAGACCGGTTCCCCGGTTTCTATGGAACGCTTCCGAAAGCGTGCCCATCGGCCTCTACCTGATGCAGCCGACCGGCCGATTGTTCGTCACCGAACTCGTCGCGGTCCTGCCGCCCGAACCGACAACGACATTCCTGGCCGATGGCCATTATTTGCCGCGCGGCATTCCCATGCTGAAGCGCGTGCTGGCGCTTCCTGGGCAGACCGTGTGCAGGGAGGAAGTCAGGATCACCATCGACAAGATCGAGATGGGGGTGGCGCGCGAGCGTGACAGCCGCGGTCGCCCGCTTCCCATCTGGCAGGGCTGTCGCGAAATCGCCGATGGCGAAGTGTTCCTCATGAACTGGCAGTCGGCGGATTCCCTCGACGGGCGATATTTCGGGGTGCTTCCGACAAGCGCGATCATCGGACGGGCGGAGCCTCTCTGGACTGGCGAGGAGGAATGATCGTGACGCAAAACTGTAAGCGTTCTGCCATTCCTTTGTTCGGTCAAAACGCGGACCATTCCTCCGTCCCGGCTGATGTTCGCATCGCCATCGCGCGCGGCGGCGGTCCAGGGCGGCCATCAGACCGGCGCGCCAGCGCTTCACCCTTGACGGCCGCGAGCACGATGGCAGCGTTGCGATCTCTCGGGAAGATGCTGTGGATCTTCGCGATCATGGCAGCATTTGTGCTGTCGAGCGGAGCGGCGCATGCCGGCCAAGCATCGCCGGCGACGCATCGAGCGAGCGGTAAATCGTTCCATCCCTTTGCAGAGTTTGTCACCGAAGCATCCAGGCGTTTCGCGGTCCCAGAACATTGGATACGCGCGGTGATGCGCGTCGAGAGTGGTGAAAAACCACGAGCACGGTCGCGAAAGGGCGCCACGGGCCTGATGCAGATCATGCCGAAAACCTGGGCCGAATTGCGTGCTCGCTACGGTCTCGGCGCCGATCCCTACGACCCCCACGACAATATTCTGGCCGGCGCTGCCTACATCAGGGGACTCTATGATCGTTACGGCGCGCCGGGGTTCCTTGCCGCCTACAATGCCGGACCAGGACGCTACGAACGTCATCTGGCGACAGGTCGACCGCTGCCGGCTGAGACGCAGGCCTATGTTGCGACACTCGCGCCGATGATTAAGAGCACGCGGACCGAGGTGCAGATTGCTGCCGTCGAAAGTTCGTTTGCCTGGGTCAACTCATCATTATTCGCGGCGCGCAGCGCGGGCACCTTAACCGATAGTAAATCATCCGCTGACATGCGTCAGAACCCTTCACCGCGCACCCACGCCGTTGTCGATTTATCGGCCCTCGTGCCGCAGTCGGGCAACCTGTTCGTGCGTCTCACCAGAGGAATCAGATCGCAATGATCGAGATCGCGCTTCATCGCACTGCGTCGCGGCGTGTCGCATGTTTTGGTGTGAGGCAGTCGGTGCAGAGAGATATCAGACACGGATGGCGAGATAAAAGCGCCGACTGCCGTCGCGCTGATATGGCTGGGGCAGTGAGAGAAGTAGGGCTTTTCAACAAATCGGTAGCCGACATTTTCTCAAGAATAGCAAGCAAATCAACACTGCCAGCGCCATCCCTCGTTTCAAGTCGATGGAGACCACGATGAAGCCGCGCGATGATGAACTGCGGATACGTCCGGGTCGTATCCGCGACAGGGGACGGGGTGCTGCGAAGCCAAAGTCCTTCGTTGGCGAGGTCATGCGGGCTGCGAGGAAGGCCGGATATTCGGGCCAGGGCTTTGGTCGGGAAAAGCGAGGTAGCGGTTCCAGCTTCGGCAGGGGCCGGTCCGCGGCCTTGGCGCTGTCGTTCCGCTCGCCGTCCCGCCGGGTTGTGATCAAGGCGCGCGTGGTTCGGCATCGGGGAACTAAATTCCGCCCGGCGCCACTTTCCAAGCACGTCGCCTATTTGAAGCGGGACGGCGTCACCCGCGATGGCGTGAACGCCCGGATGTTCGATACAGGGTCCGACGCCGTCGATGAACGCGCCTTCGCTGAGCGATGCGAGGAGGATCGCCACCATTTCCGCTTTATCGTTTCGCCGGAGGATGCGGCCGAGATGGCAGACCTTCGCGCCTTTGCCCGTGAGCTGATGGTCGATGCCGAGCGCGACCTCGGCACCAAACTCGACTGGGTGGCGGTCGATCATTGGAATACCGACAATCCACATATTCACGTGCTGGTTCGTGGACGCGCCGACGACGGCCGGGATCTCGTCATCAGCCGTGACTACATCAGCCGGGGTTTCCGAGCCCGCGCCGAGGAGCGCGCCACCCTTGAGCTCGGGCCGCGCAGCGAGCATGAGATCCAGTCCGCCATGGAGAAGGAGGTCGAAGCCGAACGCTGGACCGGCCTTGACCGTGCATTGCGCCACATGGCGGACGAAGGCGCCGGCATTGCCGATCTACGTCCTGGCTCGCCCGACACGGATGCCGAGTTGCGCCGCCTCATGCTCGGTCGAGCCGCTAAACTCGAGCGCCTTGGCCTGGCCGAACGGGTGGCACCGGCCTGCTTCGCCCTGACGCCTGGCCTCGAACAAACGCTTCGCGAACTCGAGAATCGCGGCGACATCATCAAGACGATGCACCGGGCCATGACCGGAGCTGGGCGCGAGCCGGATATTTCCGGTTTTGCCCTTCACGGCGACGACCCCGCAGACCCCGTGCTCGGCCGCCTGGTACAGCGTGGTCTGCATGATGAGTTGACGGGGTCCGCCTATGCCATTGTCGGAGGGGTCGACGGCAGGACGCATCATCTGAAGTTCTCGGATCTTGAGCTGACAGGCGATGCCGCGCCAGGTGCGATCGTCGAGGCGCGCGCCTATGAGGATGCGCAGGGCCGGAAGCGGCTCTCGCTCGCGATCCGGTCGGACCTTTCCCTGCAGCAGCAGATCGCAGCTCCAGGTGCAACGTGGCTGGACCGTCAGCTTCTTGCGCGTGAGCCTGTCGCGACGGGCAGCGGCTTTGGCGCGGAGGTTCGGGAAGCCATGGACCGTCGCGTGGAACATCTCGCCGGTGAGGGGCTTGCGCGCCGGCAGGGCCAGCGGACTATCTTCGTGCGCGATCTGCTCGATACCCTGCGGAGGCGCGAACTGAACGATGCAGCCGGCAAGATCGCCACCGAGACCGGGCTTGTCTATCGGGCGTCGGCGGAAGGGGAACACGTCGCCGGCATCTTCCGGCAGCGGGTCACCTTGAGTTCCGGCCGGTTCGCCATGATCGATGACGGCCTCGGCTTTCAACTCGTACCCTGGCGCCCGGCACTCGAACAGCAGCTTAGCCGTCACGTCTCCGGCGTCATGTTGCCGAGCGGCGGGGTCGACTGGAGTTTTGGTCGAAAGCGTGGGCTCGAGCTCTGACATCTGGTGACAGAGCTCTATCGGCAGGATGATCTCGGTGGGCATCGGTGATTCCACGCCACACTACGCCTGCACACGAGGCCGGGGATTGAGCGGTTGCAACGGAATTAGCTTTTCTGTCTCTGCACACGGACACGCACAATCGAGGATGGAGGCGAGAAGCGATGCCGTATATCGAAGCAAGCGGCGCAAGGCTTTATTTTGAAGAAAGCGGTTACGGCTATCCTATCATTTTCATCCATGAATTCGCATCCGACATGCGCGGATGGGATGCCCAGGTCAGCCGCTTTTGCCGGGGTTACCGCTGCATCGCCTTCAATGCGAGGGGATATCCGCCGAGCGATGTGCCCGAAAATCTCTTATCCTATGGTTGGGAAATTGCGGTCGACGATGTCGCGGCCCTGATGCGGGGGCTTGAAATCGAGCGCCCCCATCTGGTTGGCCTGAGCATGGGCGGCTATACCGCCCTGCAGTTCGGGTTGCGCCATCCGGACAAGGTGAACGCGATTGTCGCTGCCTCCGTCGGGTCCGGCTCGCATCTCTCCCACCGCGACGCCTGGTTGAAGGAGACGTCCGTTCTCGCACGCCTCTTCAGCGAGCATGGAATGGCCTCCCTGGCCGAGCGGATGGCGCGAGGTCCGGCCCGCATCCAGCTCAGGTACAAGGACCCGAGAGGCTGGCAGGAATTTATCGAGCGTTTGCGTCGGTATTCGCCACAGGGAATGTCGAACACCATGGCGCGCTGTCAGGCGTTACGGCCTTCACTCGATGAAATGTGCAACCAGCTTTCAAAGATGACAATTCCGGTCTTGCTCGCCGTGGGCGATGAGGATGCCCGCTGCCTGGAGCCCAACCTGCTCCTCAAATTCCACGCTCCCCAATGCCGGACTCTGGATCAGCCAAAACACCGGCCATGCGATCAATCTGGAAGAGCCCGCGACTTTCAACGCCCAGGTCGCAAGCTTTCTCAATGCCGTCGAGCGCGGAAGCTGGCGCCGGCGATATCTGCCGGGCCGAGGCGCTCCTGAATCCGTTAGGCAACGGTCCTCCTGTAAGGATAGTTCAGCCGACAGGCTCGATCAGGATCAGGATCAGGAACTTCAAGTGCGACACGGCTGAGACCACCAATCGTTCTCGCGAATAACGATTTCAAACGAGTTGCCACCATGAAACCCCGAGTTGGCATTTATCTCAGTGAAGCCATGGCCGCACGGCTGGCGGAGGCGGCGAGGCGTCCCGGTGCGACAAAATCGGCGCTCGTCGAGGCAGCCCTCGATCGCTTCCTTGGCTCCGACGATGATGTCGGGGATGAGGCTACGGTCGTACACCACCTCGCCGGATTGAGCCGCCAGATCGAGCAACTCGACCGCAATCTCAGGATTGCCAATGAGACAGCAGCACTTCATGCGCGGTTTCATCTGGCAATAACCCCGATATTGCCGGCCGCCACGCAAGGCGCCGCATGCGAACTCGGAGCAGAGCGGTTTGAAGAATTTGCCGCGCAGGTCGGACGGCGCGTCGACCTCGGGGTCTCTCTTGTCGAGGAGACGATCGAGAGGGTCGACGCGAGAAGGGCGGATGCTCTGGCTAGCGATCCCGCGGATGGCGATCCGTCAAGCCCCGGATCTCCCCCTCGCGAACGAGATGTCCGCTCATCGATGTCGGTTGACGAAGCATCCACGCATATTGCTGCCGTCCGGGAGGACGGCAGCAGCAGTGGCTTTCCCGAACGGACCGGCGGCGCACTCCATTGAGGAGAAAGGCGAGGCGGCGGAAACCTCGCGACGACCTGTGCCGTCCTGGCTTACGGCACCGAGACAGCGGATAGAAGAGCAGGTTGAACGCCGATCCTTGATCCTGCGCGTCTTCCTGCCGTTCGTCGCCGGCTATTACATCGCCTACCTCTTCCGGACCATCAATGCGGTCATGGCCGCGCCACTGGCCGCGGAATTGGGACTGGGTGCCGACGACCTTGGTTTGCTCACATCCGTCTACTTCCTGACCTTTGCGGCAGCCCAGATACCGATCGGAATTCTACTCGATCGATATGGTCCGCGGCGGATTCAGAGTGCGCTATTGTTGGTGGCGGCGCTCGGTTCTGCGCTGTTCGCGATATCGGAGCAATTCTGGCTGCTTCTGGCCGGCCGGGCGTTGATCGGTCTCGGGGTCGCCTCTGCCTTGACCGCGGGATTGAAGGCGCTCGTCCTCTGGTTTCCCGGCGAACGCGTGCCGCTCCTCAACGGACTGATGGTCATGCTCGGTGCGCTGGGTGCGGTAACCGCGACATTGCCGGCGGACATGTTACTTGCCTCGATCGGCTGGCGAGAGCTGTTTGGCTTGTTTGCGGCGCTAAGTGTCGCCGCCGCGGTACTGGTCTATATGGTCGTGCCCGAGAAGGAGAGGATGACAAGTGGCGCGATTCCGGACGGCTTAAGGAAGGTTTACGCCGATCCGCGCTTCTGGCGTGTGGCGCCGCTATCGGCTGCCTGCATCGGAACGGCCTGGGCGCTTCAGGGACTTTGGGCGGCGCAATGGCTTGCCGACGTCGATGGCTTCGCAAGGGAAGGGGTGGTCCAGCATCTGTTTGCCATGGCGGTTGCGCTTGGCCTCGGTGCGATCCTGCTCGGGACGATTGCCAGTCGGTTGCGCAAGCGCGGTGTTGGACCGGAGATGTTGCTGGGACTTGTCGCGATAGTCTTTATTGCAGCTCAACTGGCGCTGATCCTCCGTGTGCCCGTGCCATCGTTCTTTCCGTGGACGGTGGTGGCCGCGGTGGGAGCTGCAACCGTGCTCAGTTTTGCGATTTTGGCCGATTATTTTCCAAGGGAGCTGGCCGGGCGTGCCAACGGAGCCTTGAATCTATTCCAGATGGCTTCGCAAGGGAAGGGGTGGTCCAGCATCTGTTTGCCATGGCGGTTGCGCTTGGCCTCGGTGCGATCCTGCTCGGGACGATTGCCAGTCGGTTGCGCAAGCGCGGTGTTGGACCGGAGATGTTGCTGGGACTTGTCGCGATAGTCTTTATTGCAGCTCAACTGGCGCTGATCCTCCGTGTGCCCGTGCCATCGTTCTTTCCGTGGACGGTGGTGGCCGCGGTGGGAGCTGCAACCGTGCTCAGTTTTGCGATTTTGGCCGATTATTTTCCAAGGGAGCTGGCCGGGCGTGCCAACGGAGCCTTGAATCTATTCCACATCGGCATGGCTTTCGCCGTGCAATACGGGACCGGCGTCGATGGCTTCGCAAGGGAAGGGGTGGTCCAGCATCTGTTTGCCATGGCGGTTGCGCTTGGCCTCGGTGCGATCCTGCTCGGGACGATTGCCAGTCGGTTGCGCAAGCGCGGTGTTGGACCGGAGATGTTGCTGGGACTTGTCGCGATAGTCTTTATTGCAGCTCAACTGGCGCTGATCCTCCGTGTGCCCGTGCCATCGTTCTTTCCGTGGACGGTGGTGGCCGCGGTGGGAGCTGCAACCGTGCTCAGTTTTGCGATTTTGGCCGATTATTTTCCAAGGGAGCTGGCCGGGCGTGCCAACGGAGCCTTGAATCTATTCCACATCGGCATGGCTTTCGCCGTGCAATACGGGACCGGCGTCGTGGTCCATCAATGGACGCTTGAAGCGGGGCATTATCCTGCAATTGCCTATCAGACCGCCTTTGCCGTCAACCTGATATTCCAAATCGCCGCGTGGATATGGTTTGTGATGCCACGAGGGTTCCTTCATCGAGGAAAAGCCGCCCACCTCCGTCCGATTCCTGGCCGGCCGCCGCCGTATGTACGCCTGGCATAGGAGTGCGCTTGCGCTCGGGGCTGATACCACCTGATGCTCCAACTCGATGTCCGCGACCAAAATAAACTGGGGCCAGATCGTCGTTGTCTTCATGGTCGTGCTCATCACCATGTGGGCGGCGACCCAATGGGTGGCCTGGAAGCTGGGTTTCCAACCGCAGCTTGGGCGGCCATGGTTCGAGCTGGGCTCTGGGGTTCCCATTTATCTGCCACCGTCGTTTTTCTGGTGGTGGTACGCCTACGACGCCTATGCGCCGCATGTCTTCGTCGAGGGCGCTTACATCGCTGCGTCAGGTGGATTTCTTTCCATTGCGGTTGCCATCGGCATGTCGGTTTGGCGGGCACGCGAAGCCAAGATAGCGGCGACGTATGGTTCAGCCCGCTGGGCTTCGGCAAAGGAAATTCGCGCCGCCGGTCTGACCTCGCCTGACGGCGTCGTGCTCGGCAGATTCGAGCGAGATTATTTGCGGCATGATGGGCCCGAACATGTGCTCTGTTTCGCGCCGACCCGCTCCGGCAAAGGTGTCGGGCTTGTGGTGCCGACCCTTCTGACCTGGCCGGGCAGCTGCATCGTCCACGACATCAAGGGTGAGAACTGGACCCTGACGTCAGGATTCCGCTCCCGACACGGCCGCGTGTTGCTGTTCGATCCGACCAATGCGGGCTCAGCAGCCTACAATCCTCTCCTGGAAGTTCGCCGCGGCGAATGGGAGGTGCGCGACGTGCAGAATGTCGCGGATGTGCTGGTAGACCCGGAAGGGTCGCTGGAACGCCGCAATCACTGGGAGAAGACCAGCCATGCGCTGCTGGTCGGCGCTATCCTCCATGTTCTCTATGCCGAGCGGGACAAAACACTCGCCGGTGTTGCAAGTTTCCTATCGGACCCAAGACGTCCGATCGAGGTGACGCTTCGCGCCATGATGACCTCAGCGCATCTTGGGGAAGCCGGGCCGCATCCGGTCATCGCCTCCGCTGCACGAGAATTGCTCAACAAGAGTGAGAATGAGCGCTCCGGCGTGCTCTCCACCGCGATGTCGTATCTCGGGCTCTATCGCGACCCCGTGGTCGCGAAGGTGACCCATCATTGTGACTGGCGTATCCGCGATCTCGTCGAAGGCGAGCGGCCCGCGACACTCTATCTGGTCGTGCCGCCCTCCGACATCAGCCGGACCAAGCCATTGGTGCGGTTGATCCTTAACCAGATCGGCCGGCGTCTGACGGAAGACCTGCACGCGAAGGGACGTCGGCATCGTCTGTTGCTGATGCTCGACGAATTTCCGGCACTTGGCCGGCTCGATTTCTTCGAATCGGCACTCGCGTTCATGGCCGGCTATGGCCTGAAGAGTTTTCTGATCGCGCAATCCCTCAATCAAATCGAAAAGGCCTATGGCGCCAATAATTCCATCCTCGACAATTGCCATGTCCGCGTGTCCTTTGCCACCAATGACGAGCGGACCGCCAAGCGCGTCTCGGATGCGCTCGGCACCGCCACCGAGATGCGCGCCATGAAGAACTATGCCGGCCACAGGCTCAGCCCCTGGCTCGGCCACCTCATGGTCTCGCGCCAGGAGACAGCGCGGCCGTTGCTCACGCCGGGCGAAGTAATGCAGCTGCCGCCCGCGGATGAATTGGTGCTTGTTTCCGGTGTCCCGCCGATCCGGGCCAGGAAGGCGCGATATTACGAAGATATCAGGCTGGCGGAGCGGATACTGCCGCCAGCCCAACCGATCGCTCATCATCCCAAGCCCGCATCATCGGATGATTGGAGCCAATTGCCTGCTCCCACCGTGCTTGCCCCCGTCGCTGTTGATCGAAACGGAAAACAGAATGTGCCCGGCAGCCCGCGGATCGGCGATCCCGCGAACGGCGGCATTCGCCGGGAGCCGGAATTGCCCCGACATGAGGAAATCGTTCCGGAGCAGGCGAAGGTCACGCCGGAATTTATTTTCGGAGAGGAAGACCCCGACGACGATGCCATACGTGCCCGAGCACTGCGACAACAAGGCCGCAGTCTCGTTCGTCAGGTGGCGATGGATCCTGGCGATGGCATGAAACTCGGGGAGTAGCCGATGCGGACCAAGCACACCTTTCGCCTGCCGCCCGACCTTGCCGGACAACTCGCCGATTACGCCGGTCGCAAGCGCGTGCCTCAGGCGTTGGTGGTCGAGACCGCGCTGTCATCGTTCCTGTCGCCGGATAATTCGGAACGAATGGAAGCTGCACTTGGACGCCGGCTCGACCGGCTGACGCGACAGGTCGAACGGCTGGAACGCCACGTCACGATATCGAACGAAGCGCTCGCATTATTTGTCCGCTTCTGGCTTACGGTCACCCCGGTGCTACCCGATACCGCGCAACCCGCCGCTCAAGCCAAGGGAAGGGAGCGTTACGACGGATTTCTCGAGGCCTTGGGGCGGCGTCTGGCGAAAGGACAAAGCCTGGCTCAGGAGATTTCCCGGGACGTGATTCCCAAGGACGGGACATCTGATCAGATCGACGGCTCTTCATGAACGGCTTCGCCGCTTGCCGGTCTTTCTACGCCGGAGCGCTACGCCTGATCTGATCTTGTTGCGTGGTCGGACATCCTGCCTTTTCTACTGATCCCCGACATCACGACCGCAATTAGCAGTCGTCGCGCTGGGGGACGAAAGTGGCGATCCATCACCTCAATCAAGAGGCTACGTCGCGCGGTGCACGCATGCTGCGTACTGCGTTGGGGCCCGCAATAGCGCTTTGGCTGGAAGATTCCTCCGTCGTGGAGGTCATGCTCAACCCCGATGGCCGGCTCTGGATCGATCGGCTGGCAGGCGGTCTCATCAATACCGGCGAGCGTTTGTCGCCCAGCGATGGCGAGCGCATTGTGCGGCTTGTCGCGCATCACGTCGGCGCGGACGTGCATTCGGGTTCGCCGCGGGTATCGGCTGAATTGCCCGAGACCGGGGAGCGTTTTGAGGGTTTGCTGCCGCCAGTCGTGGCAGCGCCAGCCTTCGCGATCCGCAAACCTGCGGTCGCCGTATTTACCCTGGACGACTACGTCGCCGCTGGGATCATGAACTCCTCTCAGGCCGAAACGCTGCGCGCGGCCGTTGCCGACTGCCGCAATATCCTGGTCGCCGGCGGCACCTCGACCGGCAAGACCACGCTGACCAATGCGCTGCTGGCGGAAGTGGCCAAAACTACCGATCGCGTTGTTCTGATCGAAGATACGCGCGAGCTCCAGTGCAAGGCACCCAATCTGGTCGCACTTCGCACCAAGGACGGCGTCGCCTCGCTCTCCGATCTCGTTCGCTCCGCGCTGCGGCTGCGGCCGGATCGCATTCCGATCGGTGAAGTCCGGGGCGCCGAAGCGCTCGATCTCCTGAAGGCCTGGGGCACTGGCCATCCCGGCGGCATCGGCACCATCCATGCAGGCTCGGCACTCGGCGCGCTCCGCCGGATGGAGCAGTTGATCCAGGAAGCCGTCGTCACGGTACCGCGTGCCCTGATCGCCGAGACCATCCAGTTCATTGCGGTCCTGGCAGGCCGAGGTTCCGATCGGCGGCTCGCTGAGCTCGCCTGTGTCGAGGGGCTTGATTCCCAAGGCAACTATGTTCTTCGCGCGACCGGAGATCGGCCATGACAAGACTGGGATTCCTCTTTCGGCGGGACGTCGTTCTGGCCGTCGCTGTGGGCGTTCAGGTGCTCGTCTCCGGCCCCGCTCGGGCTGCCGGCTCCAACATGCCCTGGGAGCAGCCGCTCAATCAGATCCTGCAATCGGTCGAGGGTCCCGTCGCCAAGATTCTGGCTGTGATCATCATCATCACGACGGGATTGACGCTCGCCTTCGGCGACACCTCAGGCGGATTCCGCCGGCTGATCCAGATCGTATTCGGCCTGTCGATCGCGTTCGCGGCCAGCTCCTTCTTCCTGTCGTTCTTCTCCTTCGGCGGCGGGGTGGTGGTGTGATGGAAGATATTGATTCCATCCCCGGCTTCTCCGTTCCCGTGCATCGCGCGCTGACCGAGCCGATTTTGTTGGGTGGTGCCCCACGGGCAATCGCGATCCTCAACGGTACCCTGGCCGCGGCGCTCGGCCTTGGCTTACGGCTATGGCTTGCCGGTCTCCTGCTCGGAATTCTCGGCCAGGCCGCCGCGGTATGGGCCGCCAAGCGTGACCCTCAATTCGTCGAGGTCGTGCGCCGGCATCTGCGCATCCAAAGCTATCTCGGAGTTTGAAGCGATGATGAATCTCAGGGAATACCGCCGCTCGAATACGCAGCTTGGGGATTTCTTGCCATGGGCGGCGCTGGTCGATGAGGGCATCGTCCTCAATAAGGATGGCTCGTTTCAGCGGACGGCAAGGTTTCGGGGGCCGGATCTGGATTCGGCGGTGCCGGCCGAACTCGTTGGCGTGGCCGGGAGATTGAACAACGCGTTGCGGCGGCTGGGTTCCGGTTGGGCCGTCTTTGTCGAGGCACAGCGGTATCAGGCCAACCAATATCCGGAAGGACATTTTCCGGATGTGGCCTCAGCCCTGGTCGATGTCGAGCGTCGCGCCCAGTTCGAACAGGAGGGCGCGCACTACGAGTCCTGCTATTTCCTGACCTTTCTCTATTTGCCGCCATCGGAAGAAGTGGGGCGAGCCGAGCGGCTTCTTTACGAAGGACGCGACCGCAGCGGAGATACCGATGCCCACGAAATCCAGCGCGGATTCGTCGACCGCACCGACCGCGTGCTGGGATTGCTTGAAGGCTTTATGCCCGAGCTCAGATGGCTCAATGATGAGGAAACCCTGACCTATCTGCATTCTACCGTCTCGACCAGGCGTCAGCGCGTCCGTGTTCCCGAGATTCCCATGTACCTCGACGCCGTGCTGGCGGATCAACCCCTGATCGGCGGCCTCGAGCCGATGCTGGGAAATTCCCATCTGCGGGCGCTGACCGTCGTCGGCTTTCCGACGGCGACCACGCCGGGGATCCTGGACGAGCTCAACAGGCTTCCCATGTCCTATCGCTGGTCGACCCGCGCGATCATGCTGGACAAGACGGATGCGACGAGGCTGCTGACAAAAATCCGGCGGCAATGGTTCGCCAAGCGCAAATCGGTGGCAGCCATCCTGAAGGAGGTGATGACCAATGAGGCGTCATCGCTGCTCGACACCGACGCCCACAACAAGGCCATCGATGCCGACGCCGCCTTGCAAGAACTCGGGTCGGACGCGATCGGGCAAGCATTTGTCACGGCCACCGTGACCGTATGGGATGAAAATCCCATAGTTGCCGATGAGAAGCTGCGGCTGGTCGAAAAGATCATCCAGGGACGCGACTTCACCTGCATGGTGGAAAGCGTCAATGCGGTGGAGGCCTGGCTCGGATCGCTGCCCGGCCATGTCTACGCCAATGTACGGCAACCGCCAGTCTCCACCCTCAATATCGCCCATATGATCCCGCTGTCCGCGGTCTGGGCAGGCCCCGCGCGGGACGAACATCTGGGCGCGCCGGCATTATTCTTTGCGCGGACGGAAGGAGCGACACCGTTTCGCTTTTCGCTGCATGTCGGAGACGTAGGCCATACCCTGGTGGTGGGGCCGACCGGCGCTGGCAAATCAGTGCTTTTGGCGCTGATGGCGCTGCAGTTCCGCCGTTATCCGGGTGCGCAGGTCCTTGCCTTCGATTTTGGTGGCTCTATCCGCGCGGCGGCACTTGCCATGGGCGGCGACTGGCACGATCTCGGTGGCGCCTTGTCGGATGATGCGGCCGAGCCGGTCGCGCTGCAGCCACTTGCCGGAATTGACGATGCCGCGGAACGCGCCTGGGCGGCGGAATGGATCGCCAATATCCTGGCCCGCGAAACCATCGTCATCACCCCCGAGGCTAAGGATCATCTCTGGTCGGCTTTGACTTCGCTTGCATCGGCACCCCCAGTTGAGCGGACCCTGACCGGTCTGTCGGTGCTGTTGCAATCGCAGACGCTGAAGCGTTCGCTGCAACCCTATTGTCTTGGCGGACCCTACGGCCGTCTGCTCGATGCCGAAGCCGAGCGCTTGGGAGCGGCGGAAGTCGGAGCTTTTGAGACCGAAGGCCTGATCGGCACCTCCGCTGCGCCTGCGGTGCTGGCCTATCTCTTTCATCGCATTGAAGGCCGGCTCGATGGCCGGCCGACATTGCTGATCGTCGATGAGGGCTGGCTTGCGCTCGATGACCAGGGTTTTGCGAGCCAATTGCGGGAATGGTTGAAGACACTCCGCAAGAAGAACGCGTCGGTGATCTTCGCGACCCAGTCGCTGTCCGACATCGATGGCTCGGCGATTGCGCCCGCTATCATCGAGAGCTGTCCGACCCGGCTGTTCCTGCCAAACGAGCGCGCGATCGAGCCGCAGATCATGGCGATCTACCGGCGCTTCGGCCTCAACGATCGCCAGATCGAGATCCTCGCCCGCGCGACCCCAAAACGCGACTATTACTGCCAATCGCGGCGCGGCAACCGGCTGTTCGAACTCGGTCTCGGCGACGTCGCGCTCGCCTTTACGGCGGCATCCTCGAAATCGGACCAATCGGCGATTGCCGAAGTTCTTGCTGCGTGTGGTCGCGAGGGGTTTGTCGCCGCCTGGCTGAGGCATCGCGGCCTCGCCTGGGCCGCCGACATCATTCCCGATCTTCCCGCCAAGAAAGAGAAGTCATGAACGCTATCCGTCGCTTCGCGGCCGCGAGTGCGGTCGCCGTCTTGATCGGCTTCCCGGCGCCATGTCAGGCACAGCTCGTCGTGTTCGATCCCAACAACTATGCGCAGAACGTCCTGACCGCCGCTCGCGCGCTGCAGCAGATCAATAACCAGATCACCTCGCTACAGAATCAGGCGCAGATGTTGACCAATCAGGCCCGGAATCTCGCGAGCCTGCCATATTCGTCGCTGCAGCAGTTACAAGCCTCGATCCAGCGTACCCAGCAGGCTCTCGGCCAGGCCCAGCGCATCGCGTACGACGTGCAGCAGATCGACCGCGCGTTCTCGACGAACTATGCCCCGGCATCCGCAGGAACAACGGACCAGGCGCTGATCGCGAATGCGCAGGCGCGCTGGCAGACCTCCGTCGCGGCGCTGCAGGATACCTTGAGGGTACAGGCCGGCGTGGTCGGCAATCTCGATACCAATCGTATCCAAACGTCGATGCTGGTGACGTCAAGCCAATCGGCAACAGGGGCGCTGCAGGCGACGCAAGCTGGCAATCAGCTCATCGCGCTGCAGGCCCAGCAACTCGCTGACTTGACAGCAACGGTTGCTGCGGAGGGTCGCGCTCGGAGTCTGGAAGCAGCCCAACGTACCACCGCGCAAGACCAGGGCAGGGAGCAGCTTCGGCGTTTCCTGACACCTGGAACCGGTTATCAGCCCGCAAGCGTTCGGATGTTTCACTGATGAAGTCATACCTTACTCCTCGACAATTCGCACGGGCCGCGGCGACGGCCCTTGTCGTATTGGCCATCGCTGTGGCCGTGCTGCGGAGCCGGCGCGGCGGGGACGCGGCCGGCCTCATGCCCACGGAGACTGGCAAGGCAGATGTGCTTGAGCGCGGACTTGCGCGTTGCCGGACGATTTTGCCCGATGATTTCGGGTTACTCGAGTTCTGCCGCCACATATGGGCCGATAATCGTCTGCACTTCTTCCGATCGACGAAATCGCCTTCGTCACCAGCGGCGCCGGCCCCCTATGTTCCCCTCGGACCGGGGGCGGCGCGGTATGGTGTCCCGTCGCTTGACGTCGGCCAACCCAGGGTGCGCTGATGGGCGGCACCGGGGTCATCGACCGCTTCCTCGAGGTGTTTACGGGCTACATCGACTCGGGCTTCGGCCTGCTCGGCGGAGAGGTCGCCTACCTCGCCACCACGCTCGCCGCTATCGACATTACCCTCGCAGCCATCTTCTGGAGTTGGGCGGCTGACGAGGACATCATTGCCCGGCTCGCCAAAAAGGCCTTGTTTGTCGGCGTCTTCGCTTATCTGATCGGTAACTGGAACAATCTCGCTCGCATCGTCTTTGAGAGTTTTGCAGGCCTTGGCCTGAAAGCTTCCGGCACCGGCATGTCCACAGCCGATCTCCTGCGTCCCGGCCGCGTCGCTCAGGTCGGCATCGATGCCGGACGCCCAATCCTGAACTCGATCGCGGCGCTGATGGGCTACATCAGCTTTTTCGAGAACTTCGTTCAGATCGCCATCCTGCTGTTCGCCTGGATCGTGGTGCTGCTCGCTTTCTTCATCCTGGCGATCCAGCTGTTCGTGACGCTGATCGAGTTCAAGCTGACAACGCTTGCGGGCTTCGTGCTGATTCCGTTCGGCCTCTTCGGCAAGACGGCGTTTGCCGCCGAACGTGTGCTCGGCAACGTCATTTCTTCTGGCGTCAAGGTGATGGTGCTGGCCGTGGTTGTCGGTATCGGTTCGACCTTGTTTGCACAATTCACGGCCGGCTTCGGCGGCAACCAGCCGACTATCGAAGACGCCATGGCCTTGGTGCTGGGTGCGCTATCGCTATTGGGTCTCGGCATCTTCGGCCCCGGCATCGCCAACGGCATTGTATCCGGCGGTCCCCAACTCGGCGCCGGCGCCGCCGTTGGGACTGGTCTTGCGGCGGGCGGCATTGTCGCCGCCGGTGCGGGCGGCGCCGGCATGGGGGTAGGGGCCGCGACCGGCGCACTCGCCGGTGCAGCCCGAGGTGGCGCTTCGGTTGCCGCCGGTGCCTCTGCCGCTTACCGCGGAGGTGGGATTGCGGGTGTTGCGCAAGCCGGAGGTTCTGCCATCGCGGGTTCGCTCCGTCGGTCCGCTGGTGCTGCGGCATCGAATGCTGCGAATGCCGGGCAGGGCGCGGCTTCACCCGGTTCGTCATCCGCCGCCGAACCACCGGCATGGGCGGCGCGCATGAAGCGTTCGCAAACCGCAAGCCATGGGGCCTCCGTGGCAACCCATGCGGTCCGTTCCGCCGATCATGGCGGCGGCGGCGCCTCCGTCGATCTCTCCGAGGGTGAACGCTGATGTTCAAGAGGTCATCCGTGCGCTACGGTCGCACCCCCGAACCCGAAACTCCCTATCAAAAAGCATCGCAAGTCTGGGACGAGCGGATCGGTTCGGCCCGCGTTCAAGCCAGCAATTGGCGGCTGATGGCGTTCGGCTGCCTGCTGTTATCTGGTGGTCTCGCCTCTGGTCTCGTTTGGCAGTCTGTCCGGGGCACGGTGACGCCCTGGGTGGTGCAGGTCGATCACGTCGGTCAGGCCCAGGCCGTGGCACCTGCTGACAGTAGTTATCAGCCGACCGATCCGCAGATTGCATTCCATCTCGCGCGCTTCATCGAGGATGTCAGGGGATTGTCGGCCGACGGGATCGTGCTGCGGCAGAACTGGCTGCGTGCCTATGATTTCACCACGGATCGAGGTGCCGCGGCACTCAACGATTATGCGCGCACCAATGATCCCTTCGCCAATCTAGGCAAGCAGCAGATTTCGGTCGAGGTCTCCAGCGTCATCCGGGCTTCGCCGACATCGTTCCGCGTCGCCTGGATTCAGCGGGCCTATGAGAACGGCAGCCTGAGCGCGACCGAACGATGGACGGCAATCCTTACCGTCGTGATCGACACCCCGCGCGATGCTGACCGCCTGCGCAAAAATCCCCTTGGGGTCTACGTCAACGCCATCAACTGGTCCAGGGAGTTGGGACAATGAAGCCGTCGTGCAACCGCAAAGCCGCCATGTCGGTTCTGCTGCTCTTTGTTTCCACGATTGCCGGGTGCGCCATTCCGCTAAAGCCGCCGCCGCAGATTTCCTATGACGATGAGGCGCAGCCCGCCGTACTGCTTGCCGATCCGCCAAAGCCGGTCGAAGTCGTCGAAATGCCAAAACTGTTGCCGCTTCCCGGTCAGCTCAAGCCGCTGCGGGAAGCAAAATCTAAGCCGGAATCCGCAGATCCGCGCAAACGCGTTGAGAAAGCCAACGCTGCGGCCCGCATACAGCCTAGCCGCCATGGCTACATCAATGCCGTTCAGGTCTATCCGTTTGCGCCGGGGGCACTCTATCAGGTCTATGCCGCGCCGGGGCAGGTGACCGACGTGGCCTTGCAGGAAGGCGAGCAACTCGTGGGCTCCGGACCGGTTGCCGCCGGGGATACCGTGCGTTGGATTATCGGCGACACCGAAAGCGGAACAGGCTCAAGCAAGCGTATCCACATCCTCGTCAAGCCGACACGACCTGAACTCGTTTCAAACCTCGTGATCAATACGGACCGCCGGACTTATCTACTCGAACTTCGCTCCGCGGAGAAGACCTATATGGCTTCCGTTTCTTGGCAGTATCCAGAAGATCAATTGATTGCGTTGCGCCGGCAGAATACGAGCGCGGAGGCCGCAACCCCTATCGTCACCGGTGTCGATATCTCACGGTTGCGTTTCCGCTATGCGATTGAAGGCGACAATCCGCCATGGCGGCCAGTCTCCGCGTTCGATGACGGTTCCAAGGTCTACATCGAAATGCCCGGTGGTATCGCGCAGGGTGAGGCGCCTCCGCTGTTCGTCATCGGCCCCGAAGGCGACGGCCAGCTCGTCAATTATCGCGTGCGGCAGAATTATTACATCGTCGACCGCCTGTTTGCCGCGGCCGAACTGCGCATGGGTGGCGAGCACCAGCAGACTGTTCGGATCAACCGCACCGATGGGAGAGCGCGGTGAGCATGGAGCCAGAACCCGACATTCGCCCGGGGCGCGACGATGTACCAGACCGGGTGGCATCGATGCGTTTGCGCGCGGAGCGGCCGCGTGTAACGAGGTTGTCGCGCAAGGTACTGGCGGGCGGGGCGGCGATTGGATTGGTCGCGATATCGGGTGCAGTGCTGTGGGCGCTGCAGAACGACCGGTCGCGATCGACAGCCCCCGCCGAACTCTACACGACCGACCATCGCAATGTGGCCGACGGCTTGGCCGGCCTGCCGCGCGACTATGCGGGTGTGCCTCGACAGGTGCCGCCGCTTGGACCGGCGCTGCCAGGCGATCTCGGACGTCCGATACTGAACGCGCAAAACGCCTCATCGATAGGTGTAGCCGTAGTTGGTTCCGAGCAGCAACGTCTCGGGCAGGAAGCCGAAGCAGCTCACTTGAGCCGGTTGTTTGCATCGACTGGTATTCGGGAGGCGGCGTCTTCGATTGCGCAGGCTGTTCCTGTTGGTGCCTCCTCGAGCGCGCCAAACTTGGCGAACGAGCCAGTGCTGCTGGCACCCGACGATACCTTCGTTCAGAACCGTCAGGACCGCAAACTTGCCTTCGTCAACGCCTCGGTCGATCGCCGCACCACGAATCCCGATCGCGTCGCGGCACCGGCATCGCCTTACGTCGTGCAGGCCGGCAACATCATTCCGGCGGCGCTGATAACAGGTATCCGGTCAGATTTGCCCGGGCAAATTACGGCGCAGGTAACAGAGGGCGTTTTTGACAGCCCAACCGGGCGCTTCCTGCTTGTTCCCCAAGGGTCAAGACTCATGGGCGTCTACGATAGCCAGGTTGCGTTCGGGCAATCGCGTGTGCTGCTGGTCTGGACGCGCCTGATCATGCCGAACGGTCGTTCCATCGTGCTGGAGCGTCAGACCGGCGCCGATACATCAGGTTATGCCGGCCTTCAGGACGAGGTCGATAACCACTGGGGCCCCCTGTTCAAGGCGGCAGCTCTATCGACCCTGCTTGGGGTCGGTAGTGAACTCGGATCCACGACCGGTACTGGAAGCAATAGCGATGTTCTCCGGGCGCTCCGTCATGGATCCAGCGAAAGCTTGAATCAGACCGGACAGAAAGTCGTTCAACGCAATCTCAACATCCAGCCGACGCTGACGATCCGTCCGGGATTTCCGGTGCGGGTCGTCGTCAATCGCGATCTGGTGCTGGAGCCTTACAAAGGTTAGGGCCGCTCATCGCAAAGCTGAAGCTTGGAGCTATAGCTGGTGGAGCTGACTGTCGAGCTTCCCATAGGCGTGCATCGTGATTTGATTTCTTATGCGAGGTGCTCGCACGGGAAACCGGGCAGCCGATATCTGAGCCCTCGAAACTCATCGCGCCGATGCTGGCGCGGTTCATGGCGACTGATCGCGCCTTCAGAAAGGCTCGCTGCATGGATCAAGCTGCAGGCAAGGGATAGCGCTCTCCCAGAAGCTTCAGGAAGCTTGCAAGAGCTGGATTGTCATTGTCGGCTCTCCAAAGCGCCGAATAGCCGATCCGGCTCGGTCCGGTACCGTCCCGTACCTCTCGATATGTCACGCCGGCGAGATTGGCACCGAGAGATGCTTCGATTGTGAGGCCAATGCCGAAGCGAGCTCCAACGAGACTTCTGATGCTCTCTCTGCTTACATCATGAGTCACGACTTTCGGCCGGTCTTCGGGCGATGCGAGCTTAGCAACCAAGAGGTCTTGAATTTCTGGCCCCGGATCAAGCCGGCTCAACAACAACGTTTCGCCTTTCAGATCAGTCCAATAGATGGTCTCGCTGGCAGCCAGTCGATGGCCTTCAGGTAATGTGATCAAGACGCGCTCGCTCCAGAGTGGCATAGATTTGTTGTCAAGAAGGGGCGCTTCTCCTGTGACGATCGCGAGGTCTACTGCTCCGTTCCGGAGTTCTGTGACTAGACGCACTCGAGCGCTCTCGATCATGTCGATGACTATTTGCGGGAATCTTTGCACGTACTCGATAAGCGTGGCACGCAGATTCCCGGCCGAAAGCGATGTATAGAACCCGATCACCAGACGGCCGGCTTCTCCGCGACCGGCGTTGTGTGAATTGGTCACCAGCGTCTCCAGTTGATCGAGAATCGACCGGGCCGCCCGAAGGAAGTCGCGACCGAACGGGGTCGCTTGAACACCGCTCCTTGATCGCTCGAAGACAGTCATACCAATCGAGTGTTCGAGCTGACGAATACAACGGCTGAGTGTGGATTGCCGGAGCAGCAAAGCCTCCGCCGCTCGTCGAAAGCTACCGCAATCCGCTGCCGCCACAGCGTATCGAAGATGCTGCAGATCGACGGAAGATGCTCTGTTGGGGAGAGAGGCATATTTCGACTTGCAGGCATTATCCTTCACTGCTCGCCCCCGCGCTGTTTAGCAATCATCGACTCGCTGTCGGCGTCAATTGGCGTCAGCATTTCTGATCCCGAGCGAGCTGGAGACTGTGTAAAGATGTCTAGACATCATTACGATAAGGTGAAGAAAGGTCCACCGAAAAGTGGAATCAGATGGCGTTAAATGGCGTCTTACAATACTAGTTATTGTTGTGTCATAAAAGCTTCATGACGAACCACTAACGTCCCGCCAAGATGTACAGACAAGTTAACAGTGATGGCGCTGTCTGGACGATTCTTATCCAAAAGCAAGAGGTGCGCCTTGCCAGACGCTAACAGTGCTCTCCCGGTTCGTCGTCTTGGCCCGACGTTCATCGGCGAGATTGAGAATTTCCAGATTTCCGAGGCGTCGGTTGCTGAGCACCGTGACGCCATCTATCGGGCCTATCTCGATCACAAAGTGATCGTGTTGCGCGATCAGCGCATAACGCCAGCCACGTTCGCAACCTTCGGCGCAATCTTCGGAGAGCCGGATCCGCATCATGTCGTCGCCATGCGTCATCCGGATCAGCCTGAGCTCACTGTCCTGTCGAATCAGGATGAGATCGGCCGCAATCCTCAGATGAAGGCTTTCGGCGCCGGCTGGCACTCGGATTATTCATACAAGGCGATTCCCTCGGCTGCGACGCTTCTCCTCGGCACAGAAGTGCCGAGCCATGGTGGCGACACGCTGTTTGCGGATACGACGGCGGCGTTCGCCGATCTTCCTGAAGCGCGCAAAGCCGAGTTGCGGCGCTTCCGAGTGCGCCACGAACATAGGTGGATGCCGGATCGCTCGCATCGCGGCGCGCGCTGGAACGTTTTGACGGAATCCGAGCAGCGGGCCACACCAGAGGTAACCCATCCGCTCGTGCGACGACATCCCGAAACTGGTGCCGAGTCCCTGTTCATCGCGCCCAGTCTGATCTCGGGCTTGAAGGGCATCGAAGGCATGAACGAGAGCCAGGGTTTGGCACTCATCGAAGAACTCGGCGCTCACATCATCAGTCCGAAGTATGTCTATCGGCATGTGTGGAAGCCGTTCGACGTGGTGGTTTGGGACAATCGTTGCACCAATCATTGCGCGACGACCGATCAACTGCCGAGCACGGAAGTGCGTCGGATGTACCGGATCACGACCAAAGGCGCGCCACCGATTCCGGCCTAGCGTACAAACTATCAATTTTAGCAAAGTTTGTGTGAGAACGCGAGCAAAGCCACCTGACGAAGGGGCGCATTGATTGCCATTTCTCTTACCGTGTTCGATATCTAGAAGAGCGGCGGGCACGATGCACAGTCTCGAATTTCGTTCCGTCAGCAAGCGCTTTGGCCAGACAGAGGTGCCCAAGGATATTTCTTTGGATGTTCGACACGGAGAGTTTCTGACGATTCGTGGCCCCTCAGGATGCGGTAAATCCACTTTGCTGAGCACCGCTGTCGGGCTTGAGCGACCCGATTCCGGTTCAGTCCTGATCGACGGAGGGATTGCGGGCGACATCGGTCCAGCCGGACGAAACATTGCCATGGTGTTTCAATCCTATGCTCTCAATCCGCACCTGACGGTCGCTCAGGATATTGCGATGCCCTTGCGAGTGCGCCGCCTAACGCGGCTGGCGCGAGCGTTCCCACCGCTCCGCCTCACTTCTCGTGCGCGGCGAATTTGCTTGGATATTGCTCGTGAAGTCAAAGCCGTGGCCGACATCCTAGCGATCGGGTCGCTGCTTGATCGACGACCACATGAACTTTCCGGTAGTCAACGCCAGCGTGTCGCGCTCGCTCGCGCCATGATCCGCGAGCCGCGCCTGTTCCTGATGGACGAACTGCTTTCGAATCTGGACGCGAAATTGCGGGTGCAGATGCGCTCCGAGATCGTCGCCCTCCACCGCCGGCCAGGGACGGCCTTTGTCTATGTCACCCACGACCAGGTCGAAGCGATGACGATGTCGGATCGGGTCGCGGTGATGATCGAGGGAGAAATTGCGCAAATCGCGCCACCACGCGATATCTACCGCGATCCAGAGACCGCCGACATGCCGGCTTCGTCGGGGCCCCGCAGATTAATCTACTCGCAGCGGAAAGAGACAATCGATCACGGGTCTTTATCGGACCGTGTCCAACCGGCGTGGAAGTTCAAACCGTTGACACCAAGCTGCGCGTCGGGGTTCGTCCGGAAGACGTCCGACTCGCCTCGCGCGGCTCGCTTACTGCGCTAAAATGAAAAGGGGATCCAGGAATGCGACAGAAGGAGCAGCAGCTGTCTGCCCGGCAACCGGACGACTTCCGAGGGGCGCCTTCATGACGAGACCGCGCACCATTGCTGGCTGGGAACATGGTGCGGCGCTCAGCATCGTCGCCCGGGCACGCCCCGACCGTCTCGCCGTGCTTGCCGAGGCAGTGCTGCTTGAACTCGAGCCCCTCGATGTCCTCGAAAGCCGTACGGGCCTCGTTCTGCTGCCGATGACCGATACGGTGCGCGGGACGGATTTTCACCTTGGCGAGGTGCTCGTCGCCGAGGCGCGGATCCGTCGTGCCGGGGCGCGAGATGAGTTCGAGGGATACGGCTTGGTGATCGGCCGCGATCTCGAACACGCCATGGCGATGGCAGTCGTCGATCTCGCTGGCGCACTCGAGGTTAGATCGGAGCAGATAGCTGTATTTTTGGAGGCGGAGAAGGCCGAGCAGACCAAGGCTGACCGCGAGGCTATGCGCAAGGTTGCGGCGACGCGTGTTGCGATGGAGACGTTCTGATGGAGAGGGTGATATTGCCGACGGCTGCGGAATCCCGCACGGCCGCCGCCTTCGACGCGACGATGTGGGCCTTCGCTCATCCGGGCGAGACCCGCTGCCTTCCCGCGCCGGGTGTCCTCGTGGTCGCCGAGGCCCTGGTCGACCGCGGATGTACGGTCCACGCCGACGACGCCGACATGAGCCGCCGGCTCCTCGCCCTTGGCGCGCGGCCGTTGCCGGTCGAGACCGCCGGATTTGTTTTCGCCGACCTCGGGGCGGTCGATTCCGATCGGCTGATCGCGCGGATTTCGATCGGCGATTTGGCCTATCCCGACACGGGCGCGACGCTGTTCGCGCCAGCACGGATCGGCAAGCAGGGAGCGCGGCTGCGGCTCACCGGACCCGGGATCGACGGAATGCGCGAAGTCACCTTTGGTGGCGTAAATCCTGCCGTCTGGGCAGCTAGAAGAGAGCGCATCGCCTATCCGCTGGGATTCGATATCGTGCTCGTCGACGACGATGTCGTGCTTGCCCTTCCCCGATCCACCAAGGTGAACGTGATCTGATGGCTTATGTAGCAACCCGTGGAGGCGAGCATGCGATCGAGCAGGCAGAGCGCCTCTATCGCGACGGACTGCCGCCGCTCGACCCGGAGCGGATTACCACGATACAGACGACGATGCCGTATCTTATCGATCGCGTGATCGGCGAAGGCTCGCTCCATTCGCCCGAGCTTGCCGCTCTCGCGCTGGCGCAGTCAGGGGGAGATCTCTACGAGGCGGTGCTTCTGCTTCGCGCCTGGCGCACGACCCAGCCGCGTCTTCACACTGCCCGCCCACTGGCGCCGGACGTAATCCGGACCCATCGGCGCATTTCGGCCGCCTTCAAGGACATCCCCGGTGGCCAGATCCTTGGCGCGACGCTCGATTATTCGCATCGGATGCTTCAGACGGAGGCGCTCACTGTGATAGTTGCGCCGGCGACTGTCGCTATCACCGAGGACGTGGTGGCTCCCACCCTTCCTTCGCTGGCCGCGTGGCAGAAGACTGTAGGTCTGGTGCCGTCTCCTCCACCCGAAGAGGTTGCACTCGACGACATTCCTGACATCACGCGCGAGCCGTTGCTGTTTCCAGCCTCGCGGGCGCATTGGCTCCAGAGCATCGCGAGGGCCGACACCGGCGGGCTTCTCGCCCTGGGCTACTCTCTCCTGCGCGGATATGGATCCGCGCACCCGACGGTGAACGAGCTTCGGCTCGGCGAGGCGGAGGTTCGCGTCGCCCATCCCTGCGGCACCGAGTTCTCGATCGGTCGGGTACGAGTGTCGACCTGTGAGATGATAGCCAAATCGGTCACTAAGGACGGAGCTGATGAGGCACTGCACCTCGGGTTCGCGGCGACGCTCGGCTGGAACGAGGTCAAGGTCATCGCCGGTTCCACACTCGACCTCAATTCACAGTTCGGGGGCGAGCAGCCGGCCGAGCGGCAAGAATTCGTACTTTATCACACGGAGCCGGTGGAGAGTTCAGGGTTCTGCATCCACCTGAAGCTGCCTCACTACGTGACGTTCCAGTCGAGTCTCGATGCCCTGCGCGGCATCGTCCGCCCGGACACCGAGACTGGTCGGCTGACCGCGGATGACGTGGCCCGGGAAGCTGCCGTCCGCACCGCTCGCGCGGAGAAGGAATCCAGATGAGCCTCGCAAACCTTGTCCAACCCTGGGTCGCCGTCTCCTACGGCTTTCTCGACGAGAGCGCTAAGCGCGAGATCCGTCGCGCGCTCCTCAAGGCTATCGCAATTCCCGGCTATCAGGTCCCATATGCGAGCCGCGAGGTTCCGATCGCCCGCGGTTGGGGCACGGGCGGGCTGCAGGTCACGCTGACGTTGGTCCGGCCCGATCTTGCCCTCAAGGTCATCGACCAGGGCGCCGACGACAGCGTGAACGCGGTAAACCTTCGCAGGTTCGTTGCGCGCGTCGCGTCGGTCGCGGAGACGACCGATGCGTTGTTGGCCGACATCATCCAGTCGCGCCACCGTATCCCGGAGGAGCGGCTCGCCGCCGGCCAGGTGCTGGTCCTCCAGGTGCCGGACCCCGAACCGCTGCGCCGTGTCGAGCCCGACATCTCGACTGCCCGGATCATGCACGGGGACGCGGACTACGGTCGCATGTGGTTGAGGCTCTACGAGCAAATCGTCCTCTCCGGCCGGATTACTCAAGGCGCGTCCTACCCTTCGCTCGTAAACGGGCGCCACATCATCAGCCCCTCGCCAATCCCCCGCTGGGACGTGCAGAAACTCAACATGGCGCACAATCTAACCTTCCTCTCCGCGGGCCGGGAGAAGCGGATCTATGCCGTGCCGCCCTTCACCCGTGTCGAGCCCTTGGTGTTCGATGATGTGCCCTACGAAGTCGAGGACCATGCCGGCCTCGTCTGCCACCGGTCGGGTGTCTCCGGGTTCTTCATGAACGAAATACCACTCGACGACGGGAGTTCGGCGCACGAGCTCTCCGATTCCGACTATGCGGTGAAGCGCATCAACGCACGCGACGGCCATCCGGTCACGATCGGGGACACCTGGTACAAGAATGGGAGGCTCGAACCTTGACACGCGAAGCTATGCCGCTCGATCAACCGGTTCTGACCACGGAGCCACCGCTTCTCACCGTCCGGAGCGTCTCGAAGACGTTCGGGCGGGTGAGCGCACTCGCGGACGTAGACTTCGACGTTTATCCCGGCGAGGTGATGGGGATCGTCGGGGAGAGCGGCTCGGGCAAGTCCACGCTGATGCGCCTGCTCAACCTCGAGGAATTGCCGGATACGGGCGACTACCGGATGCGGTTGACCGGTCGCGACGATGGTAACCTCTTCGCGCTCGACCGCTTCGCCCGCCGCATGCTTCGCGCCAGGCATATCGGCATAGTGTATCAGAACCCGCACCAGGGACTCCTGATGCGCCATTCAAGCAGCGGCAACGTGGCCGAACGCCTCGTTGTCGCCGGCGAGCGGAGGTTTGCGGTGCTGCGCGGAAGGGCCCGGGAAGCGCTTGCTGCATCGGAGTTTCCGCTCGACCGGATCGATGCGCCGCCAATGGAGCTGTCGGGCGGCATGCAGCAGCGCGTCCAGCTTGCCAAGGCAATTGCGTTGGAGCCGGCCCTTCTCCTGCTCGACGAGCCGACGACCGGGCTCGACGTCTCAGTGCAGGCTCTCGTGCTTGATACTCTGAAGCGGCTTCAGCAGGAAAGGAACATTACCATGGTCGTCGTCAGCCACGATCTCGGCGTCATCCGGACGCTCGCCGATCGGGTCATGGTCATGCGAAACGGTCGGGTGGTCGAGCGCGGCCTCACCGACCAGGTCTTTCAGGACCCACAGCACCCCTATTCCCAGCAACTCGTCTTCGCCAAGCTCTGATCAAGAAATGAACAACTCAACGCTCCTCTCGGTCCGCGGCCTCGTCAAGGGCTTTGCGGTCCATCATCTCGGCAGCTGGATCGATGCGTTTGCCGGCATCGACTTCGACCTTTCTGCAGGGGAATTCCTGTTGCTGACCGGTCCAAATGGTGTGGGCAAGTCCACGCTGCTCAGAACGATCTACCGAACCTACCGGCCGCTCGGCGGCACGGCGCGGTTCCGATCTTCCTTTGGCGACATCGACCTCGCGACCGCCGCGGATGTGGACATCGCGCGGCTTCGTAACCGCGACATCGGCTTCGTGACGCAGTTCCTTTCCGCCCGGCCGCGGGTCTCCGCTGAAGACCTGGTGGCCGAGCCGCTGCGCCGGGCCGGACGCTTGGCCGCGGAGGCGCGCGATGAGGCGCGACGGAGGCTGGCTGATTTCGGCGTGAAACCTGAACTATGGGCGGCCTATCCGGTTACGTTTTCAGGCGGAGAGCAGCAGAAGGTGAACCTCGCCCGCGAGCTTATAATGCCGCGCCGCCTTCTGCTTCTCGATGAGCCGACCGCCTCGCTCGACACAACTGCGCGCCGCGCGCTTGTGCGCCGTCTTGAGCAGTTGAAAGCCGAAGGCGTCGCGATGCTCGGCGTCTTTCACCACCCCGCCGACGTCACGGCACTCATCGACCGGGATATCGCGCTCCGGACGAGCGAGGTGGCCAATATAACCGCCGCTAGCGAGTTGCTCCCCAATCTTGGGGGTGACGATCTCGCGCGCACAGGCACCCGATCTGCGCTTTGATCAATGGCAAATTAATCGACGGTGAAGAATGTTTCCGCGCAGGCTGGAAAAGGCGGACGTCGCGGTGCTCCTGCTCAGCCACGAAGAGAGCAGGAAGCTGGGAACGATGGGTCTGCCGAACGTGGAAGGCAAATGAGCACACGTCTTGTCAATGCGCGGATTGTTCGCGAAGACCGCGTCGTCGAAGGCGATTTGACCATCTTGGGAAGCGTGATCAAAGACGTCGGCGAAGCCCCAGATGTCGCGACCCACGTACTGGACTGCGAGGGCGACTTTCTCGTTCCAGGTCTCATCGACGTACATACGGACGATGTCGAGCACTACGTTCAGCCGCGCCCAGGTGTCAGGTGGCCGTCGATGCTCGCTGCAGTGCTAGCTCATGACTGGCAATTGCTGGGCAGTGGCATTACCACCGTGCTGGATGCACTCTCGCTCGGCGATGCCGACAGCGGCGGAGTACGCACGGCAATGCTTGACGCCGCGATCGACGGCTTGAGCCACGCACGTTCGGAAGGGCTTCTCAAGGCGGATCATTATCTCCACTTGCGTTGCGAATTATCAGACCCGGTGTTGCTCCCTATCGTCGAGCGCCACATGAACAATCCGGGCTTGCGGCTGGTCAGCCTGATGGACCACACGCCCGGTCAGCGCCAATGGCACGACCTGAAGCTCTTTCGCGAGTTCCGGCGCAAGAGGAATGCCAGAGTTTGGACGGATGATGAATTCTCGCTTTACCTCGCCGAACGCCGTGATCGTCAGCGCCGGCACGTTCCGCCAAGCCGGACTAGAATTGGCCAGCTCTGCCAGGAGCGTTGTATTCCCACCGCAAGCCATGACGACACCACGGTCGCCGATGTCGATGAATCCCACGCTCACGGCATCACCATCAGCGAGTTTCCGACCACCGTTGCAGCCGCACGCCGCGCGCGTCAGCTCGGGATGAAGATCGCCATGGGGTCGCCGAACGTCATTCTAGGGCGCTCTCATTCCGGAAATGTCAGCGCTTTGGAGCTTGCCGAAGAGGGACTTCTCGACATCCTGACGTCGGACTATGTCCCCGGCAGCCTCCTGCATGCCGCCTTCGCTCTTGCGGAAAGAGGCTTCGACCTTGCACGGACCGTCGCTATGGTAACGGCCAACCCGGCCAATCTGCTCGGCTTTGTTGATCGCGGCCGGATCGCTGCGGGCCTGCGCGCCGACCTTCTCCGCGTGCGTGTCATCGAAGGTGTGCCCGTGATCCGCAACATTTGGGTCGTGGGACGGCAGTTTCTCTGAAGAAGCGGGTTCCAAGATGGCTGCGGAAATCAAGATGAAGACGCAACTAGTCTAGGGCTTGTTCACAGCTAGGGGATTGAACGAGGCCACTGTCGTGTCGTGAACGGCGAGGTCCATAGACGGCTTCTTGGCCGAGAGAATGCTGGCGTTTTCAGCCACTCTTAGACAGGGGTGTTCTAGATGGCCTCGATAAGCCCTCTGTACCATCGCATGATTAAGGGCATGACTATCCGCAATTTGTCGCCGGCGACACAGCCATCGTACATCAGTGCAGCCTTGACCTTCAGCCGCAACTTCTGAATCGGCAGGAATTTTGAATGCCGATCGTTCCGGTAAGCGAATGATGCAGATGCAATCCGAGAGGTTATTCGGCTGCGACGATCAGCAATCATCGATTCGCTATCGATGTCAGCTAGCGTCAACATTTTTGATCCCGAGTGAGCCGGAGGCTGCGTCATGGTGTCTAGACATCATCGCGGTAAATGGAAGGAAAGCTCCCGCAAAGTGGACTTGGCGGCGCTGAAGGGCGTATCATAACGCCAGTTATAGTTATGTCATTAAAGCTTCACCGCAGCCCACTAAGGTCTCGGGTAGATGTACAGACATGTTATCAGCGATGGTGCTGTCTGGACGACTCCCACCCGCAAGCAAGAGGTGCTCCTTGCCAGACGTTATCAGTGCTCTCCCGGTTCGCCGTCTCGGCCGGACCTTCTTCGGCGAGATTGAGAATTTCCGGATCTCCGAGGCGTCGGTTGCTAAGTACCGCGACGCCGTCTATCGGGCCTATCTCGAACACAGAGTGGTCGTCTTGCGCGATCAGCGCATGACGACGGCCGAGTTCGCAGCCTTGGGCGCAATCTTCGGGGAGGCAGATCCGCATCATATCGTCGCCATGCGTCATCCGGACCAGCCTGAACTCACCATCGTATCGAACCAGGATGAGATCGGCCGCAATCCGCAGTTGAAGACACTCGGCTCCGGCTGGCACTCGGATTATTCATACAAGGCGATTCCTGCGGCTGCGACGCTCCTCCTCGGCGTAGAGGTGCCGAGCCATGGCGGCGACACGCTGTTTGCGGACGCGACGGCGGCATTTGCCGATCTTCCCGAGACGCGCAAAGCCGAGTTGCGACGTTTCCGGGTGTGCCACCAGCATCGATGGATGCCTGATCGCACGCATCCGGGCGCGCGCTGGAACGTTTTGACGGAGTCCGAGCAACAGGCCACGCCCGAAGTGCTCCACCCGCTGGTGCGGCGGCATCCCGAGACTGGCGCCGAGTCCCTGTTCATCGCGCCCTGCCTGCTCGCGGGCCTGAAGGGCGTCGAGGGCATGGACGAAAGCGAGGGGTTGGCGCTCATCGAAGAACTCGGTGAGCACATCATCAGTCCGAAATACGTCTATCGGCATGTGTGGAAGCCGTTCGACGTGGTTGTCTGGGACAACCGCTGCACCAACCATCGCGCGACGACCGACCAGCTGCCGGGCACGGAGGTTCGACGGATGTATAGAATCACAACCAAAGGCACGCCGCCGATTCCGGCCTGAGCGCATGGGTCGTTCATCTCATCAAGTTTGTGCCGCGGACAAGGCTGCCCGACGAAGGGGCGCACTGCCTGCCGTTTCCCTGTCGCATGCGAGCCATCACCATGTCTGACGAGTCCGCATCACTGGCGCTCCGTCCATCCTCGAGCTACCGCAGCCGCTTTCGTGGCGGTCTGAGCCGGCTTGCGATCGGCGTCGGCATCGTCGCGCTCTATTGGGCCAGTTTCGACCTCGTCGATTTTGATTTGCCGAGGCTCGCCCAAGGCATTCCGCGAATGCTGTCCTGGGTGGGAAGGGCGTGGCCTCCCGACCTCAAGGGTCTTGACCTCTTGTTGTTGCGCGCCGCCGAGACAGCGGCGATGGCCCTGGTGGGCACGACCATGGGCGTGGTCATTGCCGCTCCGCTCTGCATCATGGCATCGCGCAACCTCAACCCGCTCGCATGGCTCTATCTCGCTGCACGGTGGCTCCTGAATGCGTTGCGCGGGATCGACTCCTTCATTTTCGCAATTCTGTTCGTCGTCGCGGTCGGCCTCGGCCCATTCGCCGGTGTGCTTGGCGTTAGTATCCATACCGCCGGCGTCATCGCAAAGCTGTGGTCCGAGGCGATCGAGGGCGTCGAACAGGGACCGTTGGACGCCGCCGCTCTCTCCGGCGCCACCCGCGTCAAGGTCATGTCCTACGCGCTCTTGCCGGACATCATGCCGAGCCTCACGTCGGTTGCCCTCTATGCCCTCGAATTCAATATCCGGTCGTCAACGGTATTGGGTCTCGTTGGCGCCGGCGGGATCGGTCAGGAGCTGAAGAACAGCGTCGATCTCCTCTTCTTCCCCCGCATTTTGACGATCCTCGTGATCATCCTCGCCATGGTCACGGTCGTCGATCAACTGAGCGCCTGGATCCGCCGGAGGATGTTATGAGAGCCGCAACTGCCACGACCATGGGGGCGCCGATCCTCCAGGTGGAAAACCTTTCGAAACGCTATGGCGAAAGGCGAGTTATCGAGGATCTGAGTTTCTCCATCGGAGCCGGTGAACTGGTTGTGCTCCTCGGTCCGAGCGGTTCCGGCAAGACGACCTTGTTCAAGGTGATCACCCGCCTTGTGCCGCCGGACGCCGGGCAGCTCACTTTTGCAGGCGCGGCGCGCCTCGACGAGCTGGAGGGCCGCGCGCTGCGCGAGGTGCGGCGCGAGATCGGCTTCATCTTTCAGCAGTTCAACCTGATCAAACGTATGACCGCCCTGCAAAATGTTCTCGTCGGGAGATTGGGTTATACATCCACCTGGCGCGTGCTGTTGCGGCACTTCCTGCCGGAAGACATCGCCCGCGCCGAAGCGGCGCTCGATGAGGTCGGTCTTGCCGACTTTCGTCATCAACGTGTCGATTGCCTCAGCGGAGGGCAGCAACAGCGCGTCGCGATCGCGCGGGCGCTGGCCCAGGAGTGCCGCTTCATCCTCGCCGACGAACCTGTCGCAAGCCTTGATCCGGAATCGGCCCGTAATGTGCTTGAGACGCTTCGTGCCGTGGCCCACGACCGCGGGCTGGCGGTGCTGTGCAGCTTGCATCAGACCGACCTCGCGCTGGACCATGCCGATCGCGTCATCGGCCTGCGCGAAGGACGTGTCGTCATCGATGCTCCCGTTTGCGACGTGAACGCCGGCTGGCTTGATGCAATCTACGGCAAGCCTGTCCGCCAACCATCCTCGCGATCGGCACCGCGTCCGAAATTCGGACAAGCCATCCTGGCCACCTCTCATTGAATGCGACGCATGGAGAAAGCGATGAAGCAGATGTCCCTTCCGAGCAACGCTCCCGCCGAAACCCGCGGCCACAGCGGCGCGGACAATCCGCATGACGCGATCAGGTTCGTCCCCGTGCGCCAATCATGTTCCAAACGCACGGCGATCTCCCGGCGCGCCGTTCATCTCGGACTCCTCGCGACGGCCGGATCGCTGCTGACGGCGCGAGCCCGGGCCGCGTCGTCGCGCGAGCCGATTCGATTTGCCGTAGGTCCCACGCTACCCACACCGGACGACTCGCGGCGCGCTTGGGACCCCTTGTTCAAGAAGATCGCAGAAAAGCTTGGCCGGCCCTACACGCTTGCCGCTACCACCGACTGGGCCGGGACTGCTGTGGCCCTGGCCAGCGGACAGGTCGATATTTCCTTCGTCGGCCCGTGGGGCTACGTGCTTGCCAAGCGCGAGGGCGGTGCCATCCCGCTGGCAATGCTGAAATTGGATGGACTTACCTATTATCACGCGATCGTCGTGGCGCGACCAGGGTTGTCCATAACCAAATGGCCAGAAGACGCAAAAGGGCTGCGGATCTCTTTCGCCGACATGGCGTCGACATCCGGTTGGTTGATTCCCGCTTATTGGTTCAAGCAACGCGGCATCGATCCCAAGAGTTATTTCCAATACCGGGACGGAGCAACGCACGCCGCCAACGAGACAGCCGTCGCCAATGGCCAGGTGGATGTCGCCACCGACAATGATCGCAACCGGCAATTGATGATTGAGAAGGGCATATTGAAGCCGGAGGCCTCGAACATTGTCTGGCGGTCGGATCCGATCCCGAACTCCTTGATCGCCGCGCGGGCTGATCTCGATCCTTCGATCGTGGATACCGTGCGGCAGCTCCTGCTCGATCTGAGCGAGGAGCAAGCCAAGGCGCTCATGCCGGAACACTACACCGGATTCGCGCCCACCAAGGACAGCGACTTCGCTCTCATTGAGGAGGCAGGCGTCGCGCTTGGCTTGCTCAAGCGACCCTGACGCAGGGTCCCCAGGTGAAAATAGATGTACGGCGCTCGGTCGTCGTATTTTGAGTGCGCGTCACGACGGTATAGAACGGCGAACACAAGCTGCGGAGTTTTACCATGAGGACAGTTCTCGTGACGGGTGCGCTGGGAGGCATAGGCAATGCCATCATCGCCAGGCTGGCGGAACTCGGTCACACAGTCATTGCAACTGACAGGGTTCCTGCTGAGCAGGCCGAAAGCGCCATCGCCAGATCCTTCCAGCCCGGTACCATCAGAGAATACATCCGGTGCGACCTGCGGAACCGCAAGGAAATTCTCGATCTGGTGGCAATCGTCCTCGACAGGTATTCGTCGATCGATGTTCTGGTCAACAATGCAGGCGTGAAGCACGTCGCCCATATCCTCGATCACCAGGACGACGATTGGGATGAACTGATGACGGTCAATGCGACCGCGCCTTATCTGCTGACGAAGGGCATCGTCGGCGGGATGCTGAAGAACGATTGGGGGCGCGTCGTCAATATCTCCTCCGTCATCGGCGTCGTCGGCTCGAAGAACCGTTCCGGATACGTGGCCAGCAAACATGCTCTGGTGGGCTTCACCAAGGCAGTCGCCGCGGACGTGGCCGAGACCGGGGTGACGGCCAACGCCATCTGTCCGGGCTGGGTCGATACCAATTTCAACGTCGAGGGCGAGTTCGCCGACAAGGCCAAAGCAATCGGCGGCTCGCTGCACGATGCCAAGCGCGCTCTCCTCGGGGAGAAGCAGCCCAATGGTCGCATGATCCCCGCCGAAGAGGTTGCCGAGATGGTTGCGTTCCTGGCGTCGGAACGCGCGTCCTCGATCACCGGTTCGATCTTCAGCATCGATGGGGGCTGGGCAGCCGTATGAAGTGCCGACACCAGCCGGACAGGGAGAAGTCTCGATGAAATTGAAAGTACTCGGTTGCGGCGATGCGTTCGGTAGTGGCGGACGGCTCAATACCTGCTTTATGCTCGGCCGAGACGGGGGTTCCAATCTGCTCATCGATTGCGGTGCGACCGCGCTCGTTTCCATGCGCCGGTTCGACATCGACCCCAACAGCATCGATGCAATCCTGATTTCACACCTTCACGGCGATCACTTCGGCGGACTGCCAATCTACATTTTGGATGCGCAGGTGATCAGCGCTCGTGTGAAGCCGCTCGTCATCGTCGGGCCTCCGTCTCTCGGCGGACGCCTGCGTGATGCCATGGAAAGCATGTTTCCCGGCTCTTCGAAGGTCCAGAGGAAGTTCGACGTCGAGGTGATCGAACTCATTCCGGGCCATGAGACGACACCGCTGGCTGGCGTGAAAGTCACCGGACATGAAGTCCAGCACCCGAGCGGCGCTCCCGCGCTTGCACTTCGGATCGAGGTTGACGACAGGATCTTCTGCTATTCCGGCGACACTGGATGGGTCGATGCGCTGATCGATGCAGCACGCTCGGCCGACTTGTTTATTGCGGAAGCTTATACATTCGATCGCGAGATCCCCAATCATCTCAATTGGTGGACGCTCAAGCGGAAACTACCGTTGGTCGGTGCCCGGCGAACGATTCTCACCCACATGTCGCGCGACATGCTCGATCGCCTGCCGGTGGATGGAGCCGAAGCCGCGGAGGATGGAATGGAGGTCACCTTTTGAGATCGAAGGTGCGCGGATCGGCGTCGGGAGACCACAAGCGGCCCGCTGAAAACTCGAAGAATGAGGTGTTTATTCCGCGGTGAGCCGTTGTTGGTGTGATGTGCTCGAGGCCAATCTGCAGACCTCTCTTCGAGGCGATCACCGACAAGATGGCATCACCTCTGTGGTGCCCCTCCTGAGCTGCGGCACAATAATCAGCGATCGTCAATATCGAATATCAATTGAACTCTCAACGCCGACATCCGCGCAATGCTGAAAAGAATGGGCGCCCCCTGAGGGACCACGTTGATACTGTTGATCACCAAGATCGGTTGGCTGCGCGGTTGGCTCAATATCCGCGCTTCGTCCCCGGAGGGTAGACGTGAGGTTACGCGGCTCGTCTTTCGGAGGTAATCCTCGATCCCAAACTCCTTAAGCGCGAGGGAAATCGATCCCGTCATCAGGAATCTTTCCCGCATGCCCTCGAAGCGATCGCGCGCAACGTAGTGAGAAGCGTAGCTCGTGGGGCGACCGTTCACATGGCGCAGCGTATGCAGCACGATCACCTGCTGACCGCGCCTGAGGCCGAGAGCCCCGGCAATTTCAGCCGTTGCCTTCTCCTGCGCTGAGTTCAGCAATTGTGCGTGCTGCTCCAAGCCGGACCGCAACACATTTTCGCTAAATCGGGTCCGCCGCCCAATGCGATATTCAAGCTGTTCGGTCTCGATGAAGGTGCCGCGACCTTTCTCGATCCGCACAAGGCCGTCGGCGGCAAGCTCCGCCAGCGCGCGCCGGATGGTGTGACGGTGCACAGTGAACGATGCCGCAAGCGCGTGCTCGTTCGGCAGGCGATCGCCCTCAACGATCTCGCCTGAAACGATCGCTTCTTCTAGCTTCTGTTTGATGTCCTGCCAGCGATGACTGTTCGCGAGCGAGGTAGCGCGAGAGGCTGTTGTCAGTGTCATTTCCCAGGCCGCTCTAACCTTCGGGCTCATCTGCCGTCGTCGAGGCGCCGGAGATGACGAAAGGTAGGAAAGTCATCAAACCCGAGAATGCGGCCTGCCGCAAGACGGTCGGGCCAAGCTGAGGATCGCAATCAACATGTCATTGACATTGCCACGTCATCATGTTGGGCAGGCTCGCCTGAGACCCGCATGTGAGCCTCGGAAACAAACATCTCACCCAGATTGAACGGGCGGCCGCCGGTGTCTTCCTGGATCAGCGACGGTTTATATGCATTGGGGATGCGTAGGTGCAACTGCGGGGCCCTGACTGCCCAACTGTGACGCAAAACCCGATCCTTACAGAATCGAGCCCAAATTTGCTTTCGGAATTATACGGCAATTCCAATTGCATGCGCCCGAAGAGATTCGAACTCCTGCCTCCCAGATTCGTAGTCTGGGACGGTTTCATGATGTCAATAAGGAATCCTCCAACCCCCGCCGAAGGTATTCTTAAGCATTTCAATGCTTTACGGCGGTCTGCGTGCCATGCATTGGACCAAGCCCTTCATAGAAGCCTTTAATTAGAGCGGGGCAACATCGATGCAATCCTCGAAAAACAGTGAGATCTAGTATCCTCCGTATTCACGGGGACTGGGCCGGTGGGTCATATCTTTCCAACTTTGCTATCAGATACAGCGTCGCGTGACGATCGGACTCGCCGTTGGGTGCCCCTTCGTAAAAAGTCAGCGCTGAGCGGTAGAATTGGAGCGCCTCCACGTGACCACCCCGCGCTTTGCGCAAGTAAATCCGCAGCTTGAAGTGCTCCCCAAAACTAGGCCAGCTGATGCTGGAATTTTCCGGGGTCCTCCAGCCTTGCCAATCAAGGCGCCTTCGGTCCAGCGCACGAGGCGAAAAACAGCGGTGATCAAAGACGGTATGTAGTAATCGGCGCAAAGGGCGTTGAGTACGCCCGCCTTGATCGCTTCAATGCATGCAGATTTCCACTCGGCGATCCTCCACAAACGACGTTTATCATCGTCACGGTCATGCCCATGCATCGCGCCTCGTGCGCCGCTTCGAGCGAAACCGCCAACAAACTCTGACAAAAATGCAACTGGTCTAAGCCAGTCGTGCAACAACGCTTCAAATTCATCCTATTTTTTAGACGCTAGAGTGCTTGTCTTATCTTTGAAACAAACAATACACGCGCTTGTCACCGCGCCGGACTAACACCGTCGAAACCGGAAAAAATAAGGTTCTGGCGTGTGTCTCAGCTCAGCATCGTTCAGCTCTCGAAATCGTTCGACGCAACACAGGTCCTGCGTGCGGTCGATCTGAGGGTTGAACGCGGGGAATTTATCACGCTGCGCGGCCCCTCCGGCTGCGGCAAGACAACCTTGTTGCGCATTATCGCCGGGCTGGAATCTTCCGATCAGGGCGACATGCTGGCGGATGACGTTTCCATCCTTGATACCGACGCCGAGGATAGAGTCTGGACGCGAAACTGCGAGTGCAGATGCGTTCCTTCCGAGCATCGACGTGCTTGCCGTGATGGCCATAGTGGTTTCGAAAAAACTCGACCCATCCAAAGCGCTATCGCAGGCGGTGAGCCAGTCGAACGCGCTTCTCGCGAAATAGATCCATCCTGGAGAGGAGATTCACAATGAGGACAGTTCTCGTAACGGGCGCGCTGGGCGGCATCGGAAACGCCATCATCGCCAGATTGGCGGAGCTCGGCAACACAGTCATCGCGACCGACAGGGTTCCTGCCGAACAGGCCGAAAGCGTCATTGCCACGTCCTTCCAGCCGGAGACCATCAAGGAATACATCCCATGCGACCTGCGGAACCGCAAGGATGTCATCGATCTGATGGCGATCATCCTCGGCAGATATTCGTCGGTCGATATCCTGGTCAACAATGCGGGCTTGATACATCGCGCCCACATCCTCGATCACCACGATGATGATTGGGATGAACAGATGATGGTCAATGCGACCGCGCCTTATCTGCTGACGAAGGGCGTCGTCGGCGGAATGCTCAAGAACGACTGGGGGCGTATCGTCAACATTTCCTCGGTCGTCGGGCTCGTGGGCTCGAAAAACCGCTCTGGATACGTGACGAGCAAGCACGCATTGGTGGGCTTCACCAAGGCGGTCGCTCTCGACGTGGCTGAGACCGGCGTGACAGTGAACGCCATTTGTCCCGGTTGGGTCGACACGAATATGAACATCAAGGGCGAGTTCGCCGATAAGGCAAAGTCGACCGGCGGTTCGCTGGGCGATGCCAAGCGCGCGCTGGTTGAGGAGAAGCAACCCAATGGTCGCATGATCCCGCTCGAAGAGATCGCCGAAATGGCCGCCTTCCTGGCGTCGGAACGTGCATCCTCAATTACTGGTTCGATGTTCAGCATCGACGGAGGCTGGGCGGCGGTATGAACCACCAGCGACAATACGAACTCGCCCTGAAGAAGGCCGAGGCGATGCACGGCGAGGCCGGGTTGAAGCGTGACACCGAAGGTGCGCGGTTAGCCCTCGACCTCGACTACCTTTCAGATCCCCAACATTCAGATCCCCAACATGGAGCCTTGTTGCCATGAAGCTCGTATCACTCGTCGCCAATGCGCTCGCGCTTACGGCGTTCGCCTGCGGCTCAGCCTTTGCCGAGACACCACAGCGCGGCGGCACGCTGACCGCCATTATCCAGCCCGAGCCGGTGATCCTGACGTCCGCGCTGAATACGGCAGCGCCGACCGGCACGGTCACGGGCAACATATTCGACGGCCTCATCGACTACGATGGCGATCTCAAACCGATTCCCGCGCTCGCCGAGCGCTGGGAGACGGCGCCGGATGGCCTGACCATCACGTTCCATCTGCGCAAGAACGTCAGCTGGCACGACGGCAAGCCGTTCACGGCCGCCGACGTCAAGTGGACCCTGGAAAACGTGTGGAAGAAGCTTCATCCACGCAACCAGGCGACCTTCGCCAAGGTCACGGCCGTTGACACGCCGGACGATCACACCGTGATCTTACGGCTCAGCGAGCCGTCGATCGCGATCCTGAGCTCGGTCAATTCCAACGGCGCCCAGGTGCTGCCAAAGCACCTCTATGAGGGCACTGACATCCTGAGCAATCCCTACAACAACAAGCCGGTCGGCACCGGTCCCTTTGTCTTCAAGGAATGGAGCAAGGGCAACTACATCGTGCTGGAGCGCAACCCGAACTACTGGGACAAGGGTAAGCCCTATCTCGACCGTGTCATCTTCAAGGTGATCCCGGACGCCGGGGCGCGTTCCGCAGCATTCGAGAAGGGTGAGGTGCAATATGGCGTCTTAAGCCCGGTGCCACTGAAGGAAGCCGAGCGGCTTGGCAAGCTGCCGAACGTACGGGTCCACACCCAGGGTTACGAGTGGCTCTCGCCCTGGCTATTCGCGGATTTCAACGTTGAGCGTCCGTATTTGAAGGACGTGCGGGTCCGCCGGGCGCTCGCGCATGCAATCGACCGCAATGCGATCGCCAATGTCGTTTGGCTCGGCTTCGCCACGCCGGCGACAAGTCCGGTGCCGTCTTCGGTTGCCCAGTTCCACGACAAGGACGTTCCGAAATACGATTTCGACCCAAAGCAGGCTGAGGCGCTGCTCGACGATGCCGGCTTCAAACGTGGCGCCGACGGTGTGCGGTTTGCCCTCGACCTCGACTACCTTCCCTATGGCGATGACTACAAGCGCACCGGCGAGTACATCAAGCAGGCGCTGAAGCGTATCGGTGTCGAGGTCAATATCCGGAGCCAAGACACTGCGGCCTTCACCAAGCGGATCTACGGCGATCGCGACTTCGATATCTCGATCACGTGGTTCACGGCTCTTTCCGATCCGCAGATCGGCGTTACCCGGGCCTATTGGTCGGGGTTGATAGGAAAGAATGTGCCCTGGACCAACGGCTCGGGCTACCGCAATCCGGAGGTCGATAAATTGATCGCGGACGCCCAGGGCGAGCCTGATTCCAAGAAGCGGATCGAGATCTTCAAGACCTTCCAGAAGATCGCGATGACCGATCTGCCGTCGCTGCCGCTGGTCGAGCTCAAGTTCTTCACCGTCGAGGCCGCTAGCCTGAAGCATCCGCGGCCACACGGCGATCAGGTCTTCGGCTCGTTCCGCGACTATTGGATAGCGAAGGCGGAGCAGAATTGAGCGCTCTGGCGAGCAACTTCCGGTTCTGGCGCCGCCGGCTGGGGCAGATCGCCTTCGTGGTGCTAGGCATTGCGATCGTGAACTTCTTCCTATTGCATCTGGCACCGGGTGATGCCGCCCAGGTCATCGCCGGCGAGTCAGGTTCGGCGACGCCTGAGTATATGGCCGCGCTGCGCAAGCAGTTCGGCTTGGATCAGCCGCTGCTGGTGCAATTCCTCGCCTACCTGAAGAACGTCCTGACGCTCGACCTGGGTTGGTCGTTCCGGTACGGCATGTCGGTGGCAGCGCTGATCGGGCAAAGGCTCTTGCCGACGCTGCTGCTGATGGGTGCCAGCATCAGCCTCGCGGTCGGGTTCGGATGTCTCCTGGGGTTCATTGCTGCGCGGGAGGCAGGGCGGATTATCGACGCCGCCGTGTCGGCAGCTGCGCTCCTGTTCTACGCCACGCCGGTATTCTGGATCGGCGTCATGCTGATCGTCGTATTCTCGGTGTGGCTCGACTGGTTCCCCGTCGGGGGCATGGCAAGCATCGAGGCCGGGCATCAGGGTCTCGCCCTGATCGGTGACGTCGCTCGCCATCTGGTGCTGCCGACGGTAACGCTCGGTCTGTTCTACCTCGCGATCTATACAAGGCTAATGCGGGCGGCAATGCTGGAGGCTTCCGGCCAGGACTTTGTCCGCACGGCTCAGGCGAAGGGCGTACGACCACGCCGGATCGCGATCCGGCACATCTTCCGCAACGCGCTGCTGCCGGTCGTCACCATGCTGGGCGTACAGATGGGCTCGGTACTCGGCGGGGCGATTCTGGTCGAGACGGTCTTCGCTTGGCCGGGTCTTGGGCGACTCGCTTTCGAGGCGTTGTGCCAACGCGATCTCAACCTGCTTCTCGGCATTCTGCTGTGTTCGTCGGTGGTGGTGGTTGTGGTCAATCTCGCCGTCGATCTGATCTACACCTGGATTGATCCGCGCATCGAGTTGTCCTGACCATGGCTCTGCTCAACATCTCGCCGACGTCTCTAGCCCTGTCCGCACCCGGCCGCGGACACCTGCTGGTGCGACTGTTGCGCCGGCCATCGGCGATCGCCGGCGCGACCTTGCTGTTGGCGATCATCTCCATGGCGGTGCTGGCCCCTGTTCTGTTTCCGGCGGATCCGCTCGACATGGTCGGTCAGCCGTTCGTGTGGCCGGGGCAGGACCCGGCATTCCCACTCGGTACCGATATGCTGGGCCGCGATCTCGCGGCTGGCATATTTTACGGTGCGCGAGTGTCGCTGCTGATCGGGGCGGTTGCGACGCTGGTCTCGATCCTGATCGGCGTGACCATCGGCGCGGTCGCCGGCTATTACGGCGGTTGGATCGACGACGCCGTGATGCGCGTCACCGAGCTGTTCCAGACCATTCCCCCGTTCCTGTTTGCGCTCGCCATCGTCGCGATCCTGCAGCCGTCGATCGCTACGATCGTTGTTGCCATTGGCATTACGGCCTGGCCGGCCCTCGCCCGGCTGGTGCGGGCGGAGGTACTGCGGCTGCGCCACGGTGAACTCGTCCAGGCCTCGATCGCCATCGGGGCATCCGATGCCCGCATCATCCTGCTGCACATTCTGCCGAACTCGCTGGCGCCGGTCATCGTCTCGGCGTCGATCATGGTGGCAAGCGCCATCCTGACCGAATCGAGCATCGCCTTTCTCGGCCTCGGCGATCCCAACGTCGTTAGCTGGGGCGGCATGGTCGGAGCGGGCCGCGAGGTGGTCAGGACCGACTGGCACATCGCCACGAGCCCTGGTCTCGCGATCGTCGCTGCCGTACTCGCGCTCAATCTCCTTGGCGATGCGCTGAACGACGTGCTCGACCCCAAGCAGAGAGCACGCTGATGGTACGTGACCCCGTCCTCTCGGTCGAGGGCCTGAACGTTCGCTTCGTCGCGCGCGGCGAAGGCCTGCATGCGGTGCGCGATCTCTCGTTCGAAGTGGCGGCCGGCGAGACGTTGGCCATCGTCGGGGAATCCGGCTGCGGCAAGTCGCTGACCGCCCTTTCGCTGCTCGGCCTGGTGCCCGCCGCCCGGCCGGGTCGATGGCCGCGCCATCCGGCTGGAGGGGCGGAATATCCTGCGGCTGGCGGGCGAAGAGTTGCGCCGGCTGCGGGGCAACCGCATCGCAATGATCTTCCAGGAGCCGATGACGGCGCTCAATCCGGTGCTGACGGTCGGCGAGCAGGTCGGGGAGGCCATCCTCGCACACGAGCCGATCGGCGCCCGCGCCGCGCGGAAGCGAGCGCTCTCGCTGCTGGAGCGGGTGCAAATTCCGGATCCGGTCCGCCGGTTTTCCGATTACCCGCATCGGCTCTCGGGCGGCATGCGGCAGCGGGTGATGATCGCCATGGCGATCGCCTGCGAGCCCGCCGTGCTGGTCGCCGATGAGCCGACGACCGCACTCGACGTCACCATCCAGGCGCAGATCCTGGAATTGATCGACGAGCTGAAGCGCGACAGCGGCACCGCCGTCGTGCTTATCACCCACGACCTCGGCGTCGTCGCCGAGCATGCCGACAGGGTGCTGGTGATGTATGCTGGCCGCAAGGTCGAGGAGCGTCCAGTCGACGCGCTGTTCGCCGAGCCGCTGCATCCTTACACACGTGGACTGATCGCTGCGCGTTCGCGGCTCGAGGCGACCGCCGAAGGGCGTCAGCGGCTCGCCGAGATCCCGGGCGTGGTGCCGTCGCTGCGAGCCATACCGGCCGGTTGCGCCTTCGCGCCGCGCTGCAGCTTCGCTGTCGATGTCTGCCGGCTGGAGCCGCCGCCGCTGTTGCCATTCGGCTCGGGCGGCCATGCCGCCTGTCTTCGCATCGGAGATCTCCGTGTTCCATCAGAGCCCGCCTAGACCGTTACCGGGACGTGACCCGATCCTCGCTGTCGAGAACCTCACGGTGCGCTTCGCAACCTTTCGGGGCACCGTGAAGGCCGTCGATGGTGTCACCCTCGCGGTCGCTCCCGGCGAGACCCTCAGCATCGTTGGCGAATCCGGCTGCGGCAAGTCGACCCTCGGCCGCGCCATCGTCCGCCTAGTCGAGCCATCGAACGGTTCGGTGGTACTCGACGGCGTCGAATTAACCGGCCGTTCGCGGGCGAGACTGCGCGCCGACCGGCGGAAGGTGCAGATGGTGTTCCAGGATCCGTTGGCCTCGCTCGATCCGCGCTGGACGGTGCACGACTTGCTGGAAGAGCCACTGCATGTCCATCGCATCGGCACGCGCGCCGAGCGGCGGGCGCGGGTCGCCGATCTCCTCGACAAGGTCGGCCTGCCGCAGGACGCCGCTCGGCGCCATCCGCACGAACTCTCTGGCGGCCAGCGCCAGCGTATTGGCATCGCTCGCGCCCTGACGCTCGGCCCAAAACTCGTGGTACTCGACGAGCCGGTGTCGGCGCTCGACGCCTCCGTCCAGGCGCAGATCCTGAACCTGCTGGTCGATCTGCAGACCACATTCGACATCGCATTCCTGTTCATCAGCCACGACCTGTCGGTGGTCGAATACGTCTCACACCGGGTCGCGGTGATGTACCTCGGTCGCGTCGTCGAGATCGCCGATCGGCGGACGCTGTTCCGGACGCCGGCGCACCCGTACACCCGCGCATTGCTTGATGCTGTGCCGCGGATCGATAGAAAGTTGGCGAAGCGCTGTGGCGTGCTTACCGGCGACCTGCCGAGCCCCTATGCGCCACCGCCTGGCTGTCGGTTCCATACCAGGTGCCCGCTGACGATCGCTCGGTGCCGCAATGAGGAGCCGCGGCTGCGGACCCTTGCCGACGGCCACCAGGCCAGCTGCCATCTGGCTGAAACCGTCGTTGCGGACGACGGCACCACGTTTCACCAGCAGCGAGGATAATTTGGCGCGTATGACCGACCTCGAAGCGACGGACCTCTCCGGCCAGGCGCGCACGATCTATCAGCGCGCGCAGGCGGGGTGCGGTCCATTCGGCAACATGCCGCGGGTGTTCGCCCACCTTCCGCCCGCACTCGAACGGCGGAGTGATTTAGCATCGGCAGGTCGGAACAAAAGTGTACCCGATTGCCGTGCGCCCCGCAGGCGCGGACTACCAGGCGAGGGACGGTCTGACCTGACGCGCTATTGCCCAGCAACACTCGCCGATTTCTATCGGCGCAACGCAAATGCGAGGACGAACCTCGCCCAGCTCCCCTGTGCAACACAGTGGCAAGGCTTTCCCGGGCGACAATGGAATCAAGATCGTCGATGCCATCTACGCCCTTGAGGGAGTGGTTTCGAAAAAAAACTCGACCCGCCCAAGGCGCTGTCACTGGCTGTGAGCCAATCGAATGCGCTTCTCGCAAAATAGGTTAACTCCCGGAGAAGGATTTCACGATGAGGACAGTTCTCGTAGCGGGCGCGCTGGGCGGTGTCGGCAGCGCCATCATAACCAGATTGGCTGAGCTACTAGCTAGTCTCTAGATAGCGGGCACTCCTTCGGAGTTGGCAACGACCCGTTTCTTACCCAATACCTGTCTTCCGAGGTCAGACCGAATGTAGACCCACTATTCTCGACGCACGCAGCATTCGCTGCGCACTAAGATTTCCCTCAAGCGGGGCATAGCGTTGCTTCGTCATGTATTGCAGGCTTCTACCAGATCGGGTCGAACGACGAGCATCTTGTTCAGCGAGTGAAGAGAGCAGTACACGCAACGCATTCTAATCCGAGTGACGGGCGAAGATAACCTTACTCGATCTAAAACAATGCGTTCGCTTCATAGCTCAGAAGAAGAGCGGAATCCAACGTTTGGTACCGATCTATGAATAAGCACGCCAATAGACAAAGGGTTGACAACAGAACCAGGCCGAGAGCAGCGAGACGGAATTCGATATTAGTCATGGACGCACTCACTTGCGTGGAATGGAGATATCTTTACCAAATTTATCAGAATCCGCGAACTGTCGTTTTGTCATCGCCGCGAAGTATTTCCTTGATATCGTTTTCACATAAGTGACAGTGGCTATTTTCGCGATGCTCGAATTCGTTGCAGAACTTTGCCGGCGAGGACTTGGCTTCAATGCCAAATCCGTAGAGAGGTCCGCGGAGTTCCAGGCTTTTCGTTCGCTCCTGCAAGGCATGCATCGGTCTACCGATAATCAGCCAGAAGCCTCCCATCCCCCGGAACTCTCCGGGACGCCGAGCGATGACTCTTACAGTACCCTCTGGACGACAACGTCTGGTCAGACGTTGTTGGCCGACCAGAAAGCGGCTTTTGAAACGCTCGTTCGGAATAACCTAAGAATCGACGGCTTCTCCATCTTTTCCAAGACCGAAGAGTCCGCGTTTATCGACAATGTCCGGAGCTGTTGTTCCGAGCAGGCCCTGCGAGACTTACTCGATATCTTCGCAGTAAAATACCGTTCGCTGAGCGATGCGCTGCTTCAGAGCGTGCGAGCCAACGCGAATCTGGTCTGATGCAAGAACAGGCAAGGCCCCCACGCTTGATCGCGAGGGGGCCTGAGCACTCAGTCGAAAGCGGGAGTTTCTGGCTCCAGCGCGATCGTTAAATTCTTGCGATTTGGGATATTTACGCCGCCCCGTACAGTCCCGAGTTCGATATTGATCCAGCGGTCGGCAATCGCCTCAGGCAGATCGAAACCGTCGGTAAGTGACAGCCAGATACGCATCAGGTGGCGTTTCTTTTCCGGTGCATTCGGCCAGTCCTTGAAGGCGGTTCGGGAATGGAAGACCACGTGATTATGAAGGTACTGGAAGTCACCCGGTTCAAATGGGATCCGCAGTGAAAATTCCGGGTCGTTGCAGATCTCGAGGAACAGCCGAAAAGCCTCGCGCTGCTCCTCAGTCAACTTGGGAGCATCCTCGAAACGCTCCGCCGACTCGACATAGGTCTTGAGCGGCGCGTACCCGATCAACGAGTCCTTGTGCCAATTGAATACCGGGACGCTCATCCAGGGGTGCTTTCCAGCCGGGATTTCACCTCGGCGGTCGATGGTCAGCGGATGGTAAAGCGCATGGCACAATTCCGGACGGCGCCGGTACATCTCGTCGTGGACCGCAGCGGCGCTGACCAGCGTGCTTTCGCCGCCTTCCATCGCCGTATTGATGCACACCAGGCCGACTACATCGCAGGCATCGGAATGGAACTGCAGCTCGGCCGAGGTCTGAGTGATTCGCTTATTGTAGTCATTAACCGAGGTTCCGATATCGATAACATGCCCCAGCATATGGCCGTTGCGATTCTGCACAACCGGATCTCCGACATGCCGCGACAAACCCCAGTAGATACGGGTCAAGGTTTCGCGGTCGTATTTGCGAACGGGCAGACCACGGAGATAGGCAAAGCCGATATGCTCCAAGATATCCTTGCGCATCAGCTGGATCTTGGCAGTCAGATTGGGGAGGGGAAAATCATCCCTCGTTATGTCGATGATATCCAACCCGCGTTGGCGCGAGACCGCGGCCGCTTCCTCAATTTCGGCGATGTCTTCGTCGTTCAGCCGATGAATCCAGCGCTCGTCCTTCTGCAGGTCGGCTGACTTCCAGGCAAACGGAGCCGCCCACCGGCCCAGGGGCGTATTCGGTCTTTCCTGCTTTTTCAATTACGTCCAACATTAGATATCCTTCGCTGTTTGAGGTTCTTGTTACTTCGGCAGCAGTGCGTTGACTTCGGTTTCCATTCGAGCCATCGCGTCCTTCGGCTCGGCCCGCAGCGCGACCACGGATTCGAGATTGTCGGTGATGACGTCGACAATCTTGATACTGTTGTCGCCGGGGAATCCGACCCAGGCAGTGGCCCGCGGCAATTGCTGCAGGCTGGTGCGCGCATTGGGGGAGTTTGCGTAATAGTCGCCGAGCATCGCCGGCGTATCGATCGCAATCTGATTGCTGGGAATGTAGCCGGTCAGGCGCGCCATGAGGGCCTGGGCTTTTGCCCCGCTGATGTATTTCATGTAGGCCCACGCGGCCTTCTGTTTTTCCGGGTCCTTGGCGAACATCATGGCGGTGGCACCGCCCGACACGATCTTGGTGTCCAGCCGAGGTGTGGGGAACGGCGCAGTGCGCAGCTCAAATTTCGAACCTATCTGTTTGGTGACCAGGGCGAGCTCGGCAGACGATGAAAACTGCATGCCCAGCAGTCCGGCCGTAAAGTCCTGGCGCCCCTGCTCGCGGGTGTAGTTGGGCATTTTTGCGCGGGCAGTGAAATCGTGCAGCAACGTCAGGGTTTGCATGCCTTCGGGAGAGTTAAAGGCCGCTCTCTTTTTGTCGTCGGTCAGAAGCTTGCCGCCGTGGGTAAAGAGCATCGCCTGCCACAGATAGTTTCCTGTGGTCTGCCAGTGGATGAACAAGCTCTTGGTGTTGTCACCGAGCTTGTTGATCTTGTCGCTCAACGCAAAGATGTCTTCCCAATTCTTCGGCAGGTTATTTGGGTCGCCGCCGGCGCGCTTGATAATGTCGATGTTGTAGTAGGCGATCGGCGTCGAAAGCGCGAATGGCATACCGTATTGCTTGCCGTCGACCTGGCTGGTCGCGAGCATTCCGGGAATATAGCCGTTGCTGCTCCAGTCTTTTTCATCCTTGATGAATCGGTCGAGCGGCTCCGCAAGCCCGCGGTCGACCATCACACCCATCAGATTGGTGCCGCAGAAGGCGACGTCCGGGATTGAACCCGCCATCGCGCCGCGCATGACGGCGGTTGTCACTTCTTCGTAGGATTTTGCCGGCGCGAGCAAGTTTACCTTGATGCCGGGATTGGCTTCCATGAACTCCCGGGCAATCGTTTCCTGGGTTTCCTTGAACAGCCAGGGAAGTCCGTACAGAACATTGATCTCCGTGGCGGCTGCGGCGCCGCAGCCGACCAGCATCGCCAGGGAGGCACCGAGGAGAAGTCTGCGCATGATTGTGTCCTTTGCTGTTACCCGGCCGCGCCCAGTGACACGCCTTGCAGGAAGCGCTTCTGGGCGATGAAGAATGCGATGATCATGGGAATGGCGATGACGACCGCTCCGGCCATCAGCGCCCCGTAGTCGGAGCCGGCTTCTTCGCTCTGAAAGAGCATCACGCCATAGGGTGGCGTAGCCATGCTGACCGAGCGCACAACCACGGACGGCCACAGCAGATCGTTCCAGTGACGAACGAACGAGAAGATGCTGAAGGCGCCGATTGCCGGTAGCGCCATCGGCAGCATGATACGGAGAAGGATCTCACCTTCGCCTAGTCCGTCCAGCCGCGCCGCCTCGATGATCTCATCGGGCACTTTCATGAAGACCTGGCGAACCAGAAAGATGCCGAGGACCGAGACTGTCCAAGGCAGCACGAGTGCGGTGTAGCTGTCGATCAGCCCGGCGCTGCTGACCATCAGGAAAAGCGGCAATGACAGCACGGTCGACGGAACCATCATCCCGATGATGACCAGCGCGAAAAGCGTCGTGCGGCCCGGAAAAGACAGCTTGGCCAGGGCATAGGAGCACGGGACCAGGATAACCAGCTGACAGAGCAGGATGGCGGTGCAGACGATCAGACCGTTCCACAGAAACAGCATCAGCGGCATCTGGGTCAGCGCCAATCCGTAGTTCCGGGCCGCAGCCCATGTCTGGGGCAACAGATGCAGGTCCTTGGTGAATATCTCCTCGGGCGCACGAACCGATACCGCAATCGCCCAGACAAACGGCGCCAGGATCAGAAGCGCACCGGCGCAGAGCACCAGATGGCGCAGTAGTTCGGTGAAGGCTGCACGGATCTTCATGTGTAATGCACCCGGCGGCTGACATATCTGAACTGCGTGGCGCTAAAGACCATCAGTATCAGCAGAAAGGCGACGGTCACCGTTGCCGCATAGCTGGTGCGGAAGAACACGAAGCCTTCCTGGTAGATTGTATAGAGCAGCAGCTGGGTCGCCTTTTGGGGGCCGCCCTGAGTCAGGATCGCCACCGTTTCGAAGGCCTGAAACGCGTGGATGCCGGCGGTGATCACGAGAAACAACGTCATCGGACCAAGCTGGGGCCACACGACAAGCCAGAATCGATCCCATGAGCCGCCGGCGCCATCGATCTTGGCTGCATCCATCAGGCTCTGAGGGACATCCCGAAGGGCAGCCATATAGAAGATAGTGTTGAAGCCGATGCGCTCCCACACACCGATCATTGCCAGGGTTGGCAGCGCCCAGTTGGAGTCCTTGAGCCAGTTCGGGCCGGAGACATCGATGGCGCGGAGCATCTGGTTGAACAGACCGCTGGTGGGATGCAGCAGCATTTGCCAGGCCACGGCCGCGGCAGCCAGGGTCGCTATGGTCGGCAGAAAGTAGATGGTGCGGTAGAAGTTCTGACCGATCCGGCTGCCGGCGATCAACAGCGCCACGGCCAGCCCGATCCCGACCGTCAGCGGTGCAACGGTGGCGACATAGATCAGCGTATTGAGAAGCGCGGTCTGGAATTGGCGGTCCGAGAGCAATTCGATGAAATTACTCAAACCGACAAAGGCTATCCGTGAAGATCCCATTTGCCAGTTGGTGAAGGCGATCACCACAACCGCGATCAGCGGCACGATGATCAGGCATACCAGCAAGATCGACGCCGGCAAGACCATCGACACGGCTGCCCACCGCCGATCGCGTTTTGCGCGGCTGACCGCGCGAGTGCGCGTGGGTGCGGCGATCGCGAGGCTATGCATAGGAGGGGACCGGCTGGCGGCCGTGATGCAACGTCAGGCGGTCTCCCGTGTCATCGAAGAGCAATACTTTCTGGGGATCCAGTTTGAGGCCCACACTGTCGCCGCGGTAAGGCAGGTGGCTTTGCTCGCCGTTCATCCGGGCGATGAGAGGGTGGCCAAGCCCCTTGAGCTGAACGTGTACAAGACTTTCGGGCCCCAGATTCTCGACAGCGACAACCTCGCCGACAGGAACGTTGCCGTGGATGCCGCGTGTCAACACGATGTGTTCCGGGCGAATGGCTGCAGTCACCGGCTGGCCGGCATAGGCAAGAGCGCCATTCAAGGGACAAAGCGGCTGGTTCTTGAACAGGAGCCAGCCATCCGGTCCGATGTGAGTATCGATGCTGTTGATTTTCGGAGTGCCGACGAATTGTGCGACGTCCAGCGACGCCGGATTGTCGTAGAGCTCTCCGGGCGTAGCGACCTGGGCCACCCTGCCGTTGAGGATGACGGCGATCCGGTCGGACATCGTCATGGCCTCCGACTGGTCGTGGGTGACGAAGATGAAGGTCGCGCCGGATTGTCTGTGAAGGGCCGTCAGCTCCATCCGCATATGGACGCGAAGCTGCGCATCGAGATTGGAAAGAGGTTCGTCCAGCAGCAGGATCCGGGGGTTTCTCACCATCGCGCGGCCGAGCGCGACCCGCTGGCGCTGACCGCCCGACAATTGCGAAGGAAGGCGGTTCAGCAAGCTGCCGATCTGGAGGCTGTCGGCCACCCGCCCGACGTCGGCGCCGATCTGCCTTCGCACCTCTCTCGCAGTCCTGCTGATGCCGAAGCGTCCGGCCATCCGCTGCAACCGCGTGAGCCGCCGCATCGTTAGCGGCAGGCCGATATTCTGAGCGACGGTCAAATGCGGATAGAGCGCGTAGTTCTGGAAAACCATGGCAAGATTTCGGTCCTTGGCGTCCGTACCAAGGATCGAAATGTCATCCGCCAGCACATCGCCCTGATCGGGCGATTCCAGTCCGGCGATAATGCGTAACAGCGTTGTCTTGCCACAGCCGGAGGGGCCGAGCAGGGTGATAAATTCCCCGCGCTCCACTCTCAAATCGACCGCACGCAGAACCTGCGTCGGGCCGAACGATTTCGTGAGTTGAACGATGTTGAGTTGCGACACGCCGTCACCTGATTGAGGTTTTGGCGGTGTTAGTCCGATGCGGTGACAGGCATGTGTACTGTTTGTTACAAGCAAAAGACAATCGCTCTTGCGCCGAAAGATTCGATGCAAGTGGATCCGTTGCGGCGCGATTGGCTTAGACCAGTTGCAATTTCGAGCTGATGTCGCTAGTTGCAAAATGCCTTGGCGGCGGGACAAATGCCGGGCACAAAATATTCAGTTACGGTAGGCAAGCCCAACAGTCCGTCCTCTCGGGAATTTCGAATCCTTTCCAGCGCGACAGGAGCCGGGCTCCCAGCGTTGTCAGCCGGCACATGGCATCAACATGAGCGAACAGCAAGAGATCCGACGACGGTCAGATCATGAAGACCGCAGTGTGTATCTTCACATCGTTAGGCAGCTCCAGCAGCAAATCCGCACCTCCTACAATGCGGGCGACCGATTGCCGTCAGAGCGCGCCCTGGCGCTTGAGTTCAAGGTGCACCGGAACACGATCCGGCGGGCGATCGAAGCGCTGAACAGGGCTGGCACGATCTCGACGACCTGGGGCGCCCGAAGTGTCGTGACGAAGAAGCGGCTCAATCATCGTATCACCTTCAATACGAGCTTCACCGCGTCCGCACTGGCAGCAGGCGTTACTCCAAGGACTGAGTTGATTTCGGCAACGGATCTTCCGTCCCGCACCTCACTCCAGATCTGCCGCCGCGTGCTGCAAAGGGACGCGACCGGCGAGATCACCACCGTTCGGTATGTGGATGACGAGCCCGTTTGCTGGATCCGGCATTTGCTATTCGGGCTTGATGCGCAGTGGCTGATGGAGGGCTTCAGCGGAACGTCTGTCCATGAATGGATGCGCGAGAAGTTCGGTGTCAGTCCTCAACGGCTTGAGACCTTCGTTGGGGCCGATCGCGCGACAAGCATTGATTGCAAGATGCTGCGGGTGTCCCGCGGGGCCTCGATCCTGTATTCCCACAGCGTCAACAATGATCCGCGAACCCAGGAATTGATGGAATTGTCGATCACTCGCTTCAGGAGTGAAGCCGCGGAATTGAGAATGACGCTGTAGAGCCTCTATAGAGCGAAAATGTCAGAGACCGCGTACCATCCCAGAATTAACGGGTTACGTTGACAGATTTTTTCTCGCGCCGACGTCGATCAAGCTGCCTAATTATTCTCAGAGCCGCACGACCGCTATGTGGATGTGGGAGGCTTGTACATAATCAAGCAGGCGCGGGTGTACGGGTGCGCCGGCGCCTGGAACAGCGTCCGTCGATCCGCGATCTCGACAATGCGACCGAGATACATCACCGCGACCCGGTGCGAGACGTATTCGACCACCGACAGGTCGTGGCTGATGAACAGGAATGCGATGTCGAATGTGGTCTGCAGATCGACCAGCAGGTTCAGGATCTGCGCCTGCACGGAGGCGTCGAGCGCCGACACCGGCTCGTCGAGTACCACGAGTTTTGGGCCGAGCATGAGGGCGCGGGCGATGCCAACACGCTGACGCTGGCCGCCGGAGAGTTCGTGCGTATGGCGCCGAGCGGCGTCCTGCGACAGACCGACCTTGTCGAGCAGATCGGCGACCCGCGCCCGCCGCTCGGCGCGCGTGCCGATCCGATGGACACGCAGCGGCTCTTCCAGCAAGTCGTCCACCGTCCAGCGCGGATCGAGCGCGGCCAATGGATCCTCTGCGACAACGGTATCCGGCACCTGACGGTTACGGATGTTGATCCTGAACGTGCCGCCTGGTTGGCAAGCGTTCTAGGGCGGCATTTCCGCGTGTTGCTGTCACTGCTGCGGCCGATGACAATCTCAGTCGCTTCGACCTCGTCGCCAATGCATCTCCGATAGGCATGGAAGGAGTAGAGGAATTGCCAATCCCGGCGCTAGCGATCGCGACAATCCGGGCCGACGCGCTCGTCGCAGACGTCGTAACCAAGTCGGCCATGACTCCATTTTTGCAGCTCGCTCACCAGGGAGGTCGGGTGGTTCAGCAAGGCCCCGAGACCGCTGCGGGACAGACTGAGTTGCTGGGGCGATTCATGAGATGTCTGCCATGACAAAGGGTAAAACCTCTCGATGAGGTTGACTGGGTTTACGACGGACGCTCTCAAAGCAAAGGCTAGTCATCGATGCCAGCTATAAGTTCTGCGCGGCGGCGAGGTGGCGAAAGTTCAATGCTTGTAATTATTCGGGAATCGAGTCCGCCCGATTGATTCTTGATCGATCCCAAATTGACTCTTGATCAGCTTGTAGCCTCCGACAAATGGCTTGAAATGGACGTTTATGGGGTTCGCAACCACCATTCCGACAAAGAGAAATTCCGTAGCGATCTCAATCGCCCAGAAAGCTGCGAAATGTCGGAAGGGTTCTTGAAAACATTCCGGAAATTTTCCGACTTCCAAGCTGAATACGAGGGTTCGATTCCCTTCACCCGCTCCATCCCCTTCCGTCGTCGGAGGGGCATTCGGCTACGAGTCCGCCATTCGGCCGGCTAATCGCAATAGATGTTGTTGCCGATCCGCCGGCAGGTCCGGCCGTCGCTGAAATAGGTCGTATTCCCGATCGTTTGGGATGACACGCCATCGCTGTAATAAGTGTGATTGCCGATCTGCTGCGAGCTGGAGCCATCGCTGTTGTAGGTGTATGGCCCGATCTCCCGCGACGATGAGCCGTCGCTCCAATAGGTGTTGTTGCCGATCCGCTGTCCGGAAACGCCGTTGTCGCAAATGATCTGATGGCCGAGCAGCTGGCAATTCTCCGCCATGACCGCGGTTGTCATCGACAGGCTGACGGCGATCGCGAGAACATGGCGCATCGAGGAATTTCCTTGGATTGCGGCATCAAAACGCAACCTCGGCGAGCGCGCAACAGAAAAACGGTCGGCAGCCGCTGTCAGCGGCGGCGGGTGCGCGGCTTCATCTTGGCGGCCGGCTCGCCGGCCTGGAAGGCCCGCATCTGTCCGCTCAGGAAGCGCAGCAGCTGACCCGCGGCATGCGGCAGCTCGCGCCCGCGGCGGGTGATGACGCAGGCTTCGCTCGATGACAGCAGGCGGTTGTCGATCGGGATCGCTGCAAGCGAGCCGTCGGCGAGATCGGCGGCGATCGAGAACGCCGGCAGCAGCGTCAGGCCGAGGCCGCTCTTAACGAAATGGCGGAGCACATTGATGGAGCTGGTGGTGAGCTTGGGTGAGAGGGCGATCCGTTCGGCCGCTTCCGCCATGGCCACGATCTGCCGCGTGCCATAGCTCGGATGCATCAGGCCGAGCGGGTGGTCGGCGAGCTCGCGCAGCCGCAAGGGACGGTTCAGGCCGGCCAGCGCGTGGCCGGGCGGCAGGATGGCGCAGAGCGGCTGCCGGCTTGCGGTGGCGACGCGGATGCGCGGATCGGCGCTCGGGTTGAACACCAGGCCGATGTGATAGCGGTCCTCCGCCACGGCGTTGACGACCTCATTGGTGCCGGCGAGATCGAACGCCATGGTCAGGTCCGGATGGCGCTGCCAGAAGCGGCCGAGCGGGCCCGACATCAGGTCGCTGACAAAGCCTTCGCCGAGCACGATGTCGACATGGCCGCGTCTGAGCCCCTGCAACTCGCGCAATTTTGCAACCGTGTCGGCCTGGTCGGCCTGCCATGTCCGGAAACGCTCGACCAGCAGCGCGCCGGCTTCGGTGGCGCGAATGCCGCGACTGAGGCGCTCGATCAGGCTGAGCCCCAGCTCCTTCTCCAACAGCGCGATCTGCCGGCTGACCACCGAGGCGTTGATGTCGAGCGCTTCCGCGGCGGCGCGTACCGAGCCCAGCCGCACCGCTTCATGGAGATATTGCAGACGATGATGGTCGAGCAGGACAGCGGACATGATGCGTCGAGAGTGTTGACCTGCAGTCAACACTAGCGCGGCGCGCCGCTGATGTCTGCCGCAAATCGAGGCGGCTACGCTTCGCAGGCAATCTCGGCAGGAGGCGTCGTGACCGCAGTCGGCATCATCGGACTAGGCAATATGGGGCGGGGCATGGCGCTGACGCTCAAGGGCGCGGGCTTTCCCGTGAGCGGCTATGACGCAGCCGCGGCGACGCGGGAGACGCTGGCGGCCGAGGGCATCGCGATCGCCGACGGTATCGGCGCGGTGGTCGCCGCGGCGGATATCGTGATCCTCTCGCTGCCGACCGCCGAGATCGTCGAGCGCGTGGTGGAAGGCGCCGGCGGCATTCTTGCGCATGCGCGGGCCGGTGTCGTCATCGTCGACACCTCGACCTCGCATCCCGACACCTCGCGCCGGCTGGCGACCCTGCTCAAGGCGTGCGGTATGGGCTTCGTCGATGCGCCCGTCAGCGGCGGACCGAAGGGCGCCGCGACGGGCACCATGACCATGGTGATCGGCGCCGACGACGCCGATCTCACTTGTGTACTGCCGGTGCTGGAGCGCATGAGCGCCAAGCGCGTGCATGTCGGCGGTGTCGGCGCGGGCAACGTCGCCAAGATCGTCAACAACCTGCTGTGCGCGGCGCATCTGCTCACCGCCGCGGAGGCGTTGCGCATCGCCAAGGCCGCCGGCGTCGATGCTGGGCGGCTGCTCGAAGGGCTCAATGCCGGCTCGGGGCGATCAGGCGTGACGCTGGTCAATGTGTCCAACTGGATTCTCAACGGCGCCTTCGATTCCGGCTTCACCATGCAGCTGATGCGCAAGGATGTCCGGCTCGCGGCGCAGTTCATCGGCGAGCTGGGCCTGGCTCTGCCCATGGCTGCCGACACCGCGCGCATCTGGGCGGAGAGCGCCGCCAGCATCGGCGATCCCGAGGATTTCAACCGCATCGTCGAGCTGCAGCTCGGTCCGATTGCGAAGCCATGAGAGCAGCCATGACTCATTTCATCGATCCCCGCTTGCGCGACGCCGCGCGGCCGTTCTGGCCTGGCGTCGCGAGCATCGGCTCGCATGTCGCCGGTGATCTCGTCATCGGCAGTGGCGCGACGATCTCCGTCAATGATCCCGCCACCGGCCAGTTGCTGTTCAGCTATGCGGATGCCGGCGCCGACGTGGCGGCCAAGGCCGTGGCGGCGGCCGTGGCGGGGCAGGCCGAATGGGCGCGCCTCACGGCGGCCGGCCGCGGCCGCGTGATGCAGGCGATCGCCCGCGCGATCCTCGCCTCCGCCGAGCCGTTGGCGCAGCTGGAATCCTTGTCGGCCGGCAAGCCGATCCGCGACACCCGAGGCGAGGTCGCCAAGGTCGCGGAGATGTTCGAATATTATGCCGGCTGGGCCGACAAATTCCACGGCGAGGTCATCCCGGTGCCCTCGAGCCATCTCAACTACACCCGCCGCGAGCCCATGGGCGTGGTGCTGCAGATCACGCCCTGGAATGCGCCCATCTTCACCGCCGGCTGGCAGATCGCGCCTGCGATCAGCATGGGCAATGCGGTCATCCTCAAGCCCTCTGAACTGACGCCGCTGACCTCGCTGGCGCTGGCGCTGATTGCCGAGCGCGCCGGCCTGCCGAAAGGCGTCGTCAACGTGCTCGCCGGCTTCGGCCACAGCACGGGGCAGGCGGCGCTGGCGCAGCCTGCGGTCAAGAAGGTGGTGTTCGTCGGCTCGGTGCCGACCGGGCGGCTGATCGGCGAGGCTGCGGCGCGGCGGCTGTTGCCGTCGGTGCTCGAGCTCGGCGGCAAGTCGGCCAATATCGTGTTCGCCGATGCCGATCTCGAACGCGCCGCCATCGGCGCGCAGGCGGCGATCTTCGGCGGCGCCGGGCAGAGCTGCGTCGCGGGCTCCCGGCTGCTGGTGCAGAGCGCGGTCTATGACCGCTTCGTCGATCTGGTCGCGCAGGGCGCGGCCAAGATCAAATGCGGCGATCCGCTGTCGGCCGAGACCGAGATCGGTCCCATCAACAACGTCAGGCAATATGATCACGTGCTGTCGCTGATCCGCGAGGGCGCGGACGAGGGCGCAGCGATCGTCGCCGGCAGCAACGGCGAGAGCACGCCCGGCGGCTACTACGTCAAGCCGACCGTGCTCAAGAACGTCACCAACGCGATGGGCATCGCCCGCAAGGAAGTGTTCGGTCCCGTCGTCGCCGCGATCCGCTTCGAGACCGAAGAGGAGGCGATCGCCATCGCCAATGACAGCGAGTTCGGCCTCGCCGGCGCGGTGTGGACGAGGGATGTCGCGCGCGCGCATCGCGTGGCCGCGCAGGTCAAGGCCGGCACGTTCTGGATCAACTCCTACAAGACGATCAACGTCGCCTCACCCTTCGGTGGCTATCATCACAGCGGTCACGGCCGCTCCTCCGGCGTCGAGGCGTTGTATGAATATACGCAGGTGAAGAGCGTATGGGTCGAGACCGCGGCCGAACCGGCGGTGGCGTTCGGCTACGCGCCGGGCCTGCGCGAATGAGATCGCTTGCGCGGGCGCCGCTCCATGGCATGATCAGTGCAAGAGCTGCGCGCCCAGAACAACAACTCAGTTCCGACATGAGGAACCGATCATGCCGCGCTTCGTCAACGTCGCCATCGGCCAGCTCGGCCCCATCGCCAGAAGCGAGCCGCGCCACGCGGTCGTCGCGCGGCTGACGGCCTTGATGCGCCAGGCGCACGCCAATGGCTGCGATCTTATCGTCTATCCCGAGCTCGCGCTCACGACCTTCTTCCCGCGCTGGTACATGGCCGATCAGGCCGAGATCGATACTTACTTCGAGCGCGAGATGCCGGGGCCGGAGACGCAGGCGCTGTTCGCACTCGCAAACGAGCTGCACATCGGCTTCTGCTTAGGGTATGCCGAGCTCACGGTCGAAGACGGCGTCGTGCATCGCTACAACACCGCCATTCTCGTCGACAAGTCCGGCCAGATCGTCGCGAAATACCGCAAGGTGCACCTGCCGGGACATGCCGAGCACGAGCCGTGGCGCAAGTTCCAGCATCTCGAGAAGCGCTATTTCGAACCCGGCAAGGCCTTCGGCGTCACCGATGCGTTCGGGGGCGTGATCGGCATGGCGATCTGCAACGACCGCCGCTGGCCGGAGACCTATCGCGTGATGGGGCTGCAGGGCGTCGAGATGGTGCTGATCGGCTACAACACGCCGGTGCACAATCCGCCCGCGCCGGAGCATGACGACCTCTCGCTGTTCCACAATCGCCTCGTGATGCAGTCCGGTGCCTATCAGAACGGCACCTGGGTGATCGGCGTCGCCAAGGGCGGCATCGAGGAAGGCGTCGACCACATCGCCGGCAGCTGCATCATCGCACCCTCGGGCGAGATCGTGGCCGCTTGCGCCACCAAGGGCGACGAGATCGCACTGGCGCGCTGTGACCTCGATCTGTGCAACTCCTATAAGCAGACGATCTTCAATTTCGACGTCCATCGCCAGCCGCAGGCCTATCGCATGATCGTCGACCGCAAGGGCACGGCGCTGATGGCCGACGGCGCGCCGGTGAGGGCGCCGTGATGTGCGATGTTGCGCAGGTCCGTAGCCCGGATGAGCGGACGCCTGCGCCCGCAGGGCGAAGGCGGCGGCGACATCCGGGTTCTCACGCGGCGTGTTGGGAATCCGGGGTCTCACGTGCCGTCTCGGAGAACCCGGGGTCGCTGCGCTCGCCCGGGCTACGACATCCTTGCGCCCGATGCCTCATTTGCGTTCAAATGAATGCACTCCGGGCGCATGGCATGGGCCTTGCTTACATTTTCGGCAGTTGAACTCAGGGCATGTTGCATCAGGAGAGAACATGGATCGCAGAACGGTATTGAAGGGATTGGCGGGCGCAGGTGGCCTCGCTCTGACCGGTGGCTTCGCGGCGCCGGCGATCGCGCAAGGCGCTGCCGCTCGCACCCTGCGCTTTGTGCCGCAGGCCAATCTCGCCAATTTCGATCCGATCTGGGGCACGCAATATGTCGTGCGCAATGCGGCGGCGATGGTGTGGGACACGCTGTACGGCATCGACGACCAGTTCGTGCCGCAGCGCCAGATGGTGGAGTCGGAGGAGGTCTCCTCCGACGGCCTGACCTGGACCTTCAAGCTGCGTCCCGGCCTGAAATTCCATGACGGCTCGCCGGTGCTCGCCAAGGACGTCGTGGCGAGCCTGACGCGCTGGTCGGCGCGCGACCCGATGGGCCTGATGCTGAAAGCAATTCAGAACGAGCTCACGGCGGTCGACGACAAGACCTTCAAATGGGTCTTGAAGCAGCCTTATCCGAAGATGCTGTTCGCGCTCGGCAAGGGCAATGCGCCCTGCGCCTTCATTATGCCCGAGCGCATCGCGCAGACCGATCCGTTCAAGCAGATGACCGAATATGTCGGTTCCGGCCCGTTCAAATTCGTCAAGGGCGAATGGGTGCCGGGCGCGAAGGCCGTGTTCGAGAAGTTCACCGACTACGTGCCGCGCCAGGAGAAGCCGGTGTGGCTCGCCGGCGGCAAGCAGGTGCTGGTCGATCGCGTGGAATGGGTGATCATGCCGGATCCCGCGACCGCTGCTGCCGCGCTGCAGAATGGCGAGGTCGATTGGTGGGAGAACCCGATCACTGATCTCGTGCCGGTCTTGAAGGGCAACAAGAACATCGGCGTCGACATCGGTGATCCGCTCGGCAATGTCGGCGCGTTCCGCATCAATCATTTGCATGCGCCGTTCAACAATGTGAAGGCGCGCCAGGCCATCCTGATGGCGATGAGCCAGGAAGACTACATGCGCGCGCTGGTCGGCGACGACAATTCGCTGTGGAAGCCGCTGCCGGGCTTCTTCACGCCGGGCACGCCGCTCTACACCGAGGCCGGCGGCGAGATCCTGAAAGGCAAGCGCGATTTCGCGGCGGCAAAGAAGCTGCTCGAAGAAGCTGGCTACAAGGGTGAGCCGATCACCTGCGTGGTGGCGCAGGACCAGCCGATTACCAAGGCCTTCGGCGACGTCACGGCCGATCTCCTCAAGAAGCTCGGCATGAATGTCGACTTCGTCGCCACCGATTGGGGCACGGTCGGCGCCCGCCGCGCCCAGAAGACGCCGCCCGCGCAAGGCGGCTGGCACATGTTCCACACCTGGCATGCCGGCGCAGACTGCATCAACCCGGCAGCCTACAACGCGCTGCGCGCCAATGGCGACAAGGCCTGGTTCGGCTGGCCGACCAGCGAGCCGGTCGAGACGGAGATCACCAACTGGTTCAACGCCAAGTCGCTGGACGAGGAGAAGGCGGTCGCTGCACGCATCAACAAGGCCGCGATCGACGATGTGGTGTTCGCACCCACCGGCTTCTTCCTCGGCTACACCGCGTGGCGCAAGACCGTCTCCGGCGTGGCCAAGGGGCCGATCCCGTTGTTCTGGGGCGTGTCGAAGACCGCATAACGCATGATCCGGAAAAGTGGGAACCGGTTGTCCTCGCGACGAGCGCCGGTGGCGCCCGTCGCGGAGATCATGCGCAAGGTGAAAGACATCTGATGCTCGCTTATGCGCTTCGACGAGTCCTGTCGACCTTGCCGGTGATGGCGATCGTCGCTCTGTTCGTCTTCAGCCTGCTGTACATCGCGCCGGGCGATCCGGCCGTTGTCATTGCAGGCGACCAGGCGAGCCCGGCCGACGTCGAGCGCATCCGCGCCAATCTCGGACTGGACCAGCCCTTCCTGGTCCAGTTCGGCAGCTGGGTGTGGCGCCTGCTGCACTTCGATCTGGGCACATCGATCTTCACCAATCTTCCGGTGGCCGCGATGATCGCCCAGCGCATCGAGCCGACCTTGTCGCTGATGATGGTGACCCTGGTTCTCACCATCTTCATCGCGGTGCCGCTCGGCGTCATCGCGGCGTGGAAGGCGGGCACCTGGATCGATCGCACCATTATGGCGTTCGCCGTGTTCGGCTTCTCGGTGCCGGTGTTCGTGGTCGGCTACATCCTTGCTTACGTGTTCGCGCTGCAGCTCGATTGGCTGCCGGTGCAGGGCTATACGCCGTTGTCGCAAGGCGTCTGGCCCTGGCTGCAGAATTTGATCCTGCCGGCGGTGGCGCTCGGCTGCGTTTACATCGCGCTGATCGCGCGCATCACCCGCGCCGCGATGCTCGAAGTGCTGCAGCAGGACTATATCCGCACCGCGCGCGCCAAGGGGCTCGGGCAGGGCGGCATCCTGTTCATCCACGCGCTGAAGAACGCCGCGGTGCCGATCGTCACCGTGGTTGGCATCGGCATCGCGCTGCTGATCGGCGGCGCCGTCGTGACCGAGAGCGTGTTCGCCATTCCCGGCCTCGGCCGGCTCACCATCGATGCCATCCTGCGCCGTGACTATCCGGTGATCCAGGGCATCGTGCTCTTGTTCAGCTTCGTCTACGTGCTCGTCAATCTCCTGATCGACGTGACCTACACATTGGTCGACCCGAGGATCCGCTATTGACCGCCACGACCACAACATCGCCGCCGCCGGGCCTCGTCGTCGCGCCCCGCCTGCCGGACCTGATGGCCGCGCCCAAGATCCGGCGCGGCACGATCGGCTTCCTGCGCAACCATCCGACGGTGGCGATCGGCGGCGCGCTGTTGCTGCTGCTCGTCTTCATCGGCGTATCAGCGCCGTTCCTGTTCACCGTCGATCCCACCGCGATCGCGCCGGCCAAGCGCACGCGGCTGCCCTCGGCGGATTTCTGGTTCGGCACCGACGCGCTCGGCCGTGACATATATTCGCGGGTGCTCTACGGCACCCGCGTCTCGCTCACGGTGGGGCTGGCGGTGGCGCTCGCGGCCTCCTTGATCGGACTGACCATCGGCCTCGTCGCCGGCTTCGTGCGCTGGGCCGACGGCGTCCTGATGCGCTGCATGGACGGGCTGATGTCGATCCCGCCGATTCTGCTGGCGGTGGCGCTGATGGCGCTGACGCGCGGCAGCGTCGGCAACGTCATCCTCGCCATCACCATCGCCGAGATCCCGCGCGTCGCGCGTCTCGTGCGCGGCGTGGTGCTGTCGTTGCGCGAACAGCCTTATGTCGACGGCGCGGTGGCCTCGGGCACGCGCACGCCGATGGTGATCCTGCGGCACATCCTGCCCAACACGATGGCGCCGATGCTGGTGCAGGCGACCTATATCTGCGCCAGCGCCATGATCACCGAGGCCATCCTGTCCTTCATCGGCGCCGGCACGCCGCCGACGATTCCGTCCTGGGGCAACATCATGGCCGAGGGCCGCGCGCTGTGGCAGGTCAAGCCCTACATCGTGTTCTTCCCGGCCGCGTTCCTGTCGGTCACCGTGCTCGCCGTCAACCTCGTCGGCGACGGCCTCCGCGACGCCCTCGACCCGCGCATGGCGAAGAGCCCATGAGTGGTGTGGTGAGGCAAGAGTCAAAGACGGGGGCCTCGCCCTTCGAGACGCCCGCCTTCGGCGGGCTCCTCAGGGTGAGGGGTGAGAGTCGTCTCCGCGAGGGCGCGGCTGATGGCCGATGTGCAGCGCTGGACTCGACGTCAAACCCTCTCCATGAGGACGCTGCCGTAACCGGCCGCGTCCTCATGGTTTGTGTGCAGCGCCAGTTGGCGCACGCGACTCATGGTGAGAACCATGAGGCCTCAAACCCGTCCTCCCCACCGCACGACAATGTGCCAAGACTGCTTCCTTCGTCATTGCGAGCGCAGCGAAGCAATCCAGGATCCCTCCGAGGAAAGATTCTGGATTGCTTCGCTGCGCTCGCAATGACGGGGGACAGACCGGATTCCGAACAAAACCCTCTCCATGAGCAAGCTGCTCATGGCCAATGTGCAGCGCCGCACTCGGCGCCAAATCCTCATGGTGAGGAGCGCTGCGCCGAGATGATCATGATGCGGAGCAGTCACCATGCGCGGCGCGTCTCGAACCATGAGGCCCCCATCTTACCGCACGAGGCCCCACACCGCGGCCAGGAGCTGAACTGATGCCGCTGCTCGAGGTCGAGAATCTGCAGGTCCATTTCCGCACGCCCACCGGCATCAACCGCGCTGTCGATGGCGTGTCGTTCCATGTCGATCCCGGCGAGACGCTGGCCATCGTCGGCGAATCCGGCTGCGGCAAGTCCGTTACCTCGATGTCGATGATGCGCCTGATCCCGGAGCCGCCCGGCAAGATCGCGGGCTCGATCAAGCTCGAGGGCCGGGACATCCTCGCGCTGTCCGACCGCGAAATGCGCGCGTTGCGCGGCAACGACATCTCGATGATTTTCCAGGAGCCGATGACGAGCCTCAATCCGGTGCTGACGGTGGGGCGCCAGATCGGCGAGACCCTGCGGCTGCACCAGGGGCTCGACCAGGCGCAGGCCGAGGCGCGTGCGGTCGAGATGCTGACGCTGGTCGGTATCCCCGAGCCTGCACGCCGCGTGCGCGAATATCCGCATCAGCTGTCGGGCGGCATGCGCCAGCGCGTGATGATCGCGATGGCGCTGGCCTGCAATCCGAAGCTCCTGATCGCGGACGAGCCGACCACCGCGCTCGACGTCACCATCCAGGCGCAGATCCTCAAGCTGATGCTGGAGTTGAAGCAGCGCGTCGGCGCCGCGATCATCCTGATCACCCATGATCTCGGCGTCGTCGCCGAGGTCGCTGAGCGCGTGATGGTGATGTATGCCGGACGCAAGGTCGAGGAGGCCCCGGTGAAGCAGCTGTTCCGCTCGCCACGCCATCCCTATACGCAAGGCCTCCTGGGCGCATTGCCCAAGCTCGGCTCGTCGCTGTCGGGCGAGACCAGGCGCCTCGCCGAGATTTCCGGCCAGGTGCCGGATCTCAAGCAGCGCATCGAGGGCTGCGTATTCGCTGGCCGCTGCGCGCTCGCCACCGATCTCTGCCGGCAATATGCGCCGGGCCTCGAGCAGAAGGCACCGCATCACATCGCCGCCTGTCATTTCGCCGCCAAGGAGCAGGCCGCCGCATGACCATGCCGCTGCTCCAGGTCAACGACCTCAAGAAGCATTTCCCGATCTCGGGCGGCCTGTTCGGCCGCACCAAGAGCAAGGTGCACGCGGTCGATGGCGTATCGTTCGAGATCGCGCGCGGCGAAACGTTGTCGCTGGTCGGCGAGTCCGGCTGTGGCAAGTCGACCGTCGGCCGCGCCATCCTCAGGCTGTTCGACATCACCGCCGGCCAGATCGTGCTCGACGGCCTGCGCATCGACGATCTCGGCCCACATCGGCTGCGCGAGATGCGCCGCCGCGTGCAGGTGGTGTTCCAGGATCCGTTCTCCAGCCTCAATCCGCGGATGCGGATCCGCGACATCCTGGCCGAACCGATCAACAATTTCGGCCTCGCCAAGGATACAGCCGAGCTCGACGCCCGCATCGGCGAGTTGATGGAGATCGTCCGCCTGCCGCGCGACGCCGTGAATCGCCGCCCGCACGAATTCTCCGGTGGCCAGCGCCAGCGCATCGGCATCGCCCGCGCGCTCGCCGCCAAGCCCGATCTGATCGTCTGCGACGAGGCGGTGTCCGCGCTCGATGTCTCCGTCAAGGCGCAGATCGTCAATCTCCTGCAGGACCTGCAGCGCGAATTCGGCTTGGCGCTGCTGTTCATCAGCCACGACCTCGCCATCGTCGAGCACATGACGCACCGCGTCGCCGTGATGTATCTTGGCAAGATCGTCGAACTCGCCCCGCGCCGCCAGATCTTCGCCTCGCCCGGCCATCCCTACACCAAGGCGCTGCTGTCAGCCGTCCCGATCCCCGAACCAGGCGCCGAGCGCTCGCCGATCATCCTGAAAGGCGACGTGCCAAGCCCGGTCAATCCGCCGAAGGGCTGCCGCTTCCACACGCGCTGTCCGCTCGCCTTCGACCGCTGCCGGAGCGAAGCGCCCGAGTTGCGGCTCAAGGGCGAGGACCAGTGGGTGGCGTGTCATCTGGAGAATGTGTAGTTGTCGTAGTGTCGGGTGGCAAAGGCGCTACGCGGCGAAGCCGCGAAGCGACGTGCCCACCGTGCCAAGTGCGATGACAGCTTGATGCCCAAGACTCCCGCGGCATCGTCATTGCGAGCGCAGCGAAGCAATCCAGAATCTTTCCGCAGAGACAGCCTGGATTGCTTCGCTGCGCTCGCAATGACGGAGGAGAGACGCTCTGTCCCTCGCGTGGATCGTGGTGCAGGCGCATAGTCCGTATGAGCGCCGCCGCTCTCCCGCCAACCTCCGCTGCCGTCCCGGGCAAGCCGCGACGGCGCGAAGCGGCGGCGGGGCGCTGACCCGGGACACATACTCCGAGGCGGCCGTTGGCTTGCGCAAGCCGTCTCGCGCGACGATTTCGGCCGGTGGTTATGGTCCCTGCGTGCGCAGGGACGACAGCGGAGTTTGTGGTGGCGGCGGGGCTCTGCAGGGACGCCGCGACACCACAGCCGGTGCGTGGCCCAGCCTGCGACCCATCGGCCACACCGGTCCGGCCAATCGCGGGCGCGGGACGCCGTCCCCAGCGCGGTGCATTGTCAGCCTCCGCCTCGGCGACTAGAAATTGGTCTCGTTGAGGAATCTCAAGTCCACGCCGCACGGGAACCAAGCCTTCCGCGCGGCCTGTCCCGCGTTCGATGAGGCCGCCATGCATCTCTCCCACGATCCCACGGCACCGGCGGCAGATCAGATCAGCTTCGACCAGTTCCTCGCCGTCGACATCCGAATCGGCACCATCGTCGCCGCCGAGCCCTATCCGGAGGCGAAGAAGCCGTCGCTGAAGCTCACGATCGATTTCGGCCCGGGCATCGGCACCAGACGCTCCAGCGCCCAGATCGCGACGCTGTATGATCCGGCCAAGCTGGTCGGCCGCCAGGTCGCCGGCGTCGTCAACTTCCCGCCGCGTCAGATCGGCAAGTTCATGTCGGAGGTGCTGACGCTCGGCTTCCCGGACGAGGCCGGCAATGTCGTGCTGTTCCAGCCCGACAAGGCCGTGCCGAACGGCGCGCGGCTGTTCTGAGCGCCGGGGGAGAGTGACCGCCATGGATATGCTGCTGGAACCTGTTACGCTGCCGCCATTCCCCGAAGGATTGAGGATTTCGCTGCGGCAGATGCATCTTCTCCAGGCTCCCATGGGCGGCACCCTGGTGACCGGCGGCGCCACGTTCCGCGTGTTCGCGCCGCATGCCAAGGCGGTCTACGTCTCCGGCCCGTTCAACGACTGGGCGCAGGATGCGAGCTGCCGTCTCGCGCCGATCGGCAACGGCCATTGGGCGGTCTTTATCCCCGGGCTGAAGGACGGCGACGCCTACATGTATTTCGTCGAGGGCGAGGGCTCCTCGGGCTACAAGCGCGATCCGCATGCGCGCCTGCTCACCGTCGATCCGCCGTTTCCGCAGGCGCATTCCGTGCTGCGCAATCCCCAGGCGTTTCCCTGGCACGACACGGCATTCACGCCGCCGCCGTGGAATGAGCTCGTGATCTACCAGCTTCACGTCGGCAGCTTCGACATGAAGGCGGGCAATCCCGACGGCTGCTTCTTCGACGTGATCGAGCGCGTGCCGCATCTGGCCAAGCTTGGCGTCAACGCCATCGAGCTGCTGCCGGTGCAGGAATTCCCGACCATGTTCAGCATGGGCTACAACGGCACCGATTTGTTCAGCCCGGAAACCGAGTATGGCGAAGGCGAGGAGGCCCATCTCGCGGCCTATTTCGCGCGCACCAATGCGATCCTCGCGGCGGCCGGCGCGGCGCCTTACGCCGATGTCAACGTTGTCAGGCATTGCGACGACCAGTTGCGCGCGCTGGTCGATGTCTGCCATGTCCACGGCATCGCCGTGCTGTTCGACGTCGTCTACAATCACGCCGGCGGCGGCTTTGACGAGGCCAGCATCTGGTTCTTCGACCGCCAGCCTTACGGCGATCCCAACGGCAGCCTGTATTTCACCGACCAGGGCTGGGCCGGCGGCCAGGTGTTCGCCTATTGGAATGCCGACGTGCGGCAGTACCTCGCCGACAACGCCATCATGTTCTATCGCGAATATCACGCCGACGGCCTGCGCTTCGACGAGGTCAGCGTGATGGACCGCTTCGGCGGGTGGGCGACCTGCCAGCAGCTCACCGAGGCGCTGCGCGCCGAGAAGCCGGATGCGATCCAGATCGCGGAATACTGGCCGGTCAATCCGTGGGTGGTGAAGGACATCGCGCAAGGCGGCGCCGGTTTTGACGCGACCTGGAGCGATCGGCTGCGGCTCGCGGTGCGCGGCGCGATCGCCAGCGCGGCCGGCGGGGCAGGGGCGCTCGTTCCGATGCAGCCGATCGCCGCCGCGATCGCCGATCTCAGCCTCGACAAGCGCTGGCGCGCGGTCAACTCGATCGAGAACCACGACATCGTCTATGCCGGCCGCGAGCCGCGCATTCCGCGTCTGGCCGATCCCATCGATAGCCGCTGCTGGTATGCGCGCAGCCGCAGCCGCGTCGCCACGGGACTGCTGCTGACCGCGCCGGGCATCCCGATGCTGTTCATGGGCCAGGAGCTGTTCGAGGACCGGCCCTGGAGCGACACGCCGAGCCTGGACACCACGATTCAATGGGCGCTGCTCGACGGCGAGGACAAGATCACCGCCGACGCCGTCCGCTTCACGGCCGAGCTGATCGCGATCCGCCGCGCCCATCCGGCGCTGACGGCCGAGGGCTGCGCCATCGTCCACGCCCATGACGGCAACCGCGTGCTCGCCTTCCACCGCTGGGACGGCCAGGGCGATGATGTGATTGTGATCGCGAGCCTCAGCGAGGCCCCCTGGCGCGACTACGCGATCGGCTTCCCGGCGCCTGGGCAGTGGCACGAGGTGTTCAACAGCGACGTCTACGACAATTGGGTCAATCCGGGCGTGGTCGGCAACAACGGCTCCGTCACCGCAAACGGCCCGGCGCTGCACGGCCAGCCCAACTCGGCGATGGTGACGATCCCCGCGAATGGCGTGCTGGTGTTTGCGCGGGGGTAGAAGGACGCGTAGCCCGGATGAGCGAAGCGACATCCGGGGTCCCATGGACCGTCGCGATGATCCCGGATGTCGCTTCGCTCATCCGGGCTACCGGCGGTCGCTCCGCCGTCATCGCTGGATGCGCAGGGTGACGAGCGGGACGTGGACACGCGCTCTCTCCACCGTCATTGCGAGCGGGGCACTCGATGAGCAGCGCGACATGGAGGAGCAGCCTACACGATCAGCCGTCCCTGCCGCTCCGCAATCCCGATCACCGCCTCCGTCCCCGCGTTGAAATCGAGATGATCCGTCTCGATGCCGTCGGAGAAGATGACGCCGTTCTCGGGCATCAGCGAGCGCAGGCGCAGGGTCTCGGCGCCGTCGAGGCCGCCGCAGACCAGCGAGGTCTGCGAGGTCTTGCTCGGGAACGGCTCGCGCACCGCGAAACGTAGCGTGCGGGCGTCCCAGGGCAGGGCGGTGTAGCCGCCATCGCCGTGGCTGCCAAAGCTGCCGGCGATGGCGAGCGCGCCGGTGACGATGCTCTTGAACCAGGCGGTCGAGCCGAGGCCGGTGGTCACGATCAGCCCGCTGGAGGACTGCCGCTCCTGGCGCTCGCGCGTCGCGATCTCGTAGCGGGCCGAGACATGGGTGCGGGCGCCGACGAAGAGGTCGTTGACGGCGTGCAGCACCTGGCCATCGGCGAGGCTCGCGCGCGCCATGGTTACGGCTTTCGCCGCGCGCCTGTCGGCGGCGACCTCCGGCAGGAGGCTCGCAAGATCCTCCGGCGCGAAGGGCAGCAGCACGCCGTCATGGCGCTGCGCATCCGGGTTGAGGCCGAGCAGCGGCTGGCCGTCGAGATATTTCATGGTGTTGGCGACGAGGCCGTCGGGCCCGAGCGCCGCGACGATGTCGGCGGGGCCGAACAGGAAGTTCGGCAGGAAGCTGCGGTCGACGATCTGGTAGCGGCCCCAGCGCTCCAGCGTCTGCGTCGCGGTGGCGCGCGCGGCCTGGTAGGCCGCGTGCTCGCGTTCATAGTCGGAGAAGTCGGCGCCGAGATGCTCGACATAGAAGCGGGCCTGGTCCGCGGTGAGGAACTTGGCGATCAGCTCCTCGAGCCGCGTTCTCCTGGTGACCAGCACCACCTTGCGGTCATTGCCGGACACGGGCGGCCTCCGCGGGCGTCTGCATGAGGCTGTTCAGCAGCTCCGGCGAGACGTTCAGCTGCCCGATCTTCTCGGCCTTCTCGGCGAGCCCGGAGAAAGCCTGCGCGATCAGCTGACCCGGCTGCATGCCGGTGGCGGCCAGCGCCTGGATCACGCGGGTGTCGACACCCTCGAAGATCTTCATCAGCGCGCCGACGCGATAGGCCTCGGCATCGGCGAGGGTGCGGGTGTTGGCCGCATTCAGCGCGACGAAATCCTTGCGCCTGGCCTCCAGGGCGATGTCGGCGACCATGCCGGCCTCGCGCAGCTCGTTTGTCTTCGCCGCGACGCTGGCCTCCGCATCCATCTGCGTCTCGCGGATCGACCGCTTCTTCTGTTCGACCGCGATCTCGGTATCGAGCTCGCTCTCGCGGATGGCGCGCTCGCGCTCGACCGCGAAATTGCGCCGCGCGAAGATGGCCTCGTCCGCCGTCTTCAGGATCGCCTCGCGGGCTTCGGCCTCCAGCGCCTTGGCGGTCTCTGGCGTCGGCTTCACCGCGCGCACGGCGACGCCGAGGATCTCCAGCCCCAGCGCATCGATATCGGCGCGGCGCTGCAGCCCCGTCGCGATTGCCTCGGCAATGCGGTCGGACGCCCGCAGCGCTTCCTTCAGGGTCATGTCCTTGACCGCCTGCTGCGCCAGCACCTCGACCGCGCCGAGCACGCGCTGCGGCAGCTCCTCGGGATCGTCGGACTCATACGTCTTGCCGTCGCGCTTGAGCGTGAAGTTCAGCATCGCCGCCGCCTTCTTCGGCTCGCCGATGCGGTAGGTGACCTGGCCCTGGATCGTCAGCGTCTGAAAGTCGCGGGCGATCTGCTGGAAGATGAAGGCGGCGTCGCGGCTGCCGATGGGGATCGCGACCAGCGAGGTCGCGGGCCCGTAATAGAAGGTGGAGAGCCCGGCGCCTTCCTCGACCACCGTTCCGGCGCGGTACTTGAGCAGATAGGTGGTGGGCTGGGCCTTGATGAAGCGAATGCCGAACATGGCGGCCTCCTGACGTTTTGTTACATAAGTGTGTCACGACAACTAAGTAAGTTGGACAGTACAACTAAGTGTGCTAGTGTCAAGCGGCATTTTGGCGGGGCGAGCGGTATGGCGGGACGGCACGGGCAGGGCGATGCGGCGGGGGACCAGGGGCGGAGCCGGGCGAAGACGCCCGGGCTCGATTTCCCGCGGCCATTGACGACGGTCGACATCGTCATCTTCACGATCCGGCAGGAGGCGCTGCAGGTGCTGCTGGTGCGACGCGGCAGCGGGCCCGGCGAGCCGTTCCCGGGCACCTTCGCCTTGCCGGGCGGCTTCGTCGACATCGCCAGGGATCGCGATCTCGAAGCCTGCGCGCGGCGCAAGCTCGCCGAGAAGACCGGCGTCGTGAGCCCGTATCTGGAGCAGCTCGGCAGCTGGGGCAGCGCGGACCGCGACCCGCGCGGCTGGTCGGCCACGCATGCCTATTTTGCGCTGATCCCCAGCTCAGGAGCGGAGACGGCGCTCGCAGCCGATGCACAATGGTTTCCGCTCGACGGCGCAGGCGTGATGCCGAAGCTCGCCTTCGATCATGCCGAGATCCTGCAGGCCGCCGTGCAGCGGCTGCGCAGCAAGGTCGAGTACACCTCGCTGCCGGCCTATTTGATGCCCGAGGAGTTCACGCTGCCCGAGCTGCAGCAGACCTATGAGATCGTGCTGGATCGTCCCTTGGAGAAGAGCGCATTCCGCACCCGCATGCTGTCGGCGGACCTGATCGAGCCGATCGCCAAGATGCGGAAAGGGCCGAACCGGCCGGCGCAGCTCTATCGGCTGAAGAAGACGGCCGCGCCGGTGTATTTCGCCAGGACGTTCAACGCGCCGGAGTGACGGTCCGTAGCCCGCATGTGCGCAGCGACATGCGGGGTCTCACGGACTGTTGCGGTGATCCCGGATGTCGCTCCCGCCGCCGCCCTGGCGGGCGGTGGCCTGCGTTCATCCGGCTACGCGGCGCGTTGCCGGTCCGTCAGGCCGAGAAGTCCACCACCAGCGATTTGCTGCTGGAGCTCGACGAGCTGCTGCCGTTGGCGCTGTAGGACGAGGTCTTGCTGCTGTTCGAGCTTTGCAGCGCTTCGAGCAGCTTCTTCAGCAGCTCTTCGAGGTCGGAGGACGTGCTTGACGACGAGGAGGACGACGATGACGAGGACGACGTGCTTGAGGTGCTGTCGCTGCTGCTGTCGTCGGCCGGCGGCGGGCCGCCGGCGCCGCCCGGGCCGCCCGAGAAGGCATTGGCGAAGACGTTCTTCAGCTCGCTCGCCTGGTCGGCAGTGAGCTTGCCGCTGTCGACTTCGCTCTGGATGAGATTGTCGATCTTCGACTGCATCTCCTTGGGCGAGGGCGGCGTGCTGGAGCTCGTCGTGGACGATGAGCTGCTGCTGCCGCTCTGCAGTGCGGAATCGATGTCGTCCAGCGCCGACGACAGCGCCGTCTGGTCGGTGGCGCTGACTTTGCCGGCCGAGACTTCCTTGGAGAGTTCCTGCTTGAGCAGGTCGAGCGGCGAGTAGCCGCTCATCGAGGAGGCAGAGATCGATGTCATGGCATGCTCCGGGGTTGAGACATCAAGCCTGCGTCCAGGTGCGATGGTAATTTTTAACAGCTCCTTGTTGCGTATGTCCCGATGTGTCTCGAGTCCCGTCGCACACAAAACGAAGCAAGAAAGTTCACCGGGCTCCGTAGAAATGCAGGGGAATGGCCTGAGGGAACGTCGCTATGCTTAGCAACGGACTTACATAGGACGGAAAATTAATCAGCCCCCCGATTCTCCGACCAACAAGTTCACGGGTGGGATTCGACAGATGCGACTCTTCAACGGCCTGACGATACGAACCATGCTCGGGGTGATTATCGGAGCCCTGGCCCTGTTGTTGATCGGTAGCCTGGCGAACGGCCTGCTCGACGCCTTCAACCGCACCCAGTCGGCCCAGCGCATCGCCCGGCTGGCGGGAGCGGACCAGCAGCTGTTCAACACGTTGATGGGCTTCCGGCTGGAGCGCGGCACCTTCCTGGCGACGCTGGTGGCGGAGGGGACGGCGGATGCGGCGGCCGACACCCGCATTACGACCAATCGCCAGATCTCGGAGACCGCCTACAAGCAGGTCCAGGACGCGTTGTCCGGCTTTGCCGACGCCCGCATCGCCGGCCGGTTGAGCAGCCTCGTCACTGCGCATGACCGTCTCGCGGGCTTGCGCCCCGACGCCGAACGCGCCATCCATCAGCCCAAGGCCTCGCGCGACATGCAGGCTGCGGATGCGTTCCGCAAGGCTGCGCAGGACTATCTCGACGCGCTGCTGGTGATCGCCGCCGATCTCGAGGAGACCATCAAGCTCGTCGATCCCGTCATCGACCAGATGGTCCAGGTCAAGCAATCGGCCTGGGCCGCGCGCAATTTCGGCGGCCAGTTTGCCGTGCGCATCGAGAATGCCGCAGCCTCCGGCAAGCCGTGGAGTGTGGCGGACATCGTCGGCGGCGCTGAGGAATCCGGCCGGCAGATGCAGGCCTGGAGCCAGGTCGTCGCCGCCGCGGCTCGGGCCGATGCTCCAGCCGCGCTGGTCGATGCGGTCAACCGCTCCAGGCAGCCCGATGCGGCGGCGATGGCCGAGCAGCAGGCCGGCCTGGTCAAGGCGTTGCGCAACAACCAGACCATCGAGTTCAAATTCGCCGAATTGTCCAAGCTCAACACCGCGCTGCTGTCCTACAGCGTCGATGCCGCGAATGCCGCGCTCGCCGAAATGGTGGCGGTCGCCGGCCGGCGGATCAGCGAGGCGCGTGAGAGTCTCGTCCTCAATGCCGTCATGATGGTGCTGGCGCTGGCGGTTGCGCTGGTGGGCCTGGCAGTGGTGCAGCGTCGCATCTCGGCGGCGATCCGCTCTTTGGACGCGGCGATGCGCCGGCTGGCCGATCGCGACTACACGATCGAGCTCGCCGGGCTCGACCGCCGCGACGAGATCGGGGAGATGTCGCGCGCGGTGGCCGTGTTCAAGGACAGCATGATCGCGGGCGACCGGCTGGCGAGCGAGAAGGAGGCCGAGCAGGGCCGCCGCGAACGCCGCCAGAGCACCGTCGACCAGCTGATCCGCCAGTTCGAGGCGACCGTCACCTCGTCGCTGCAGACCTTGACCTCGGCTTCGAACGAGCTGAACGCGACAGCGCAATCGATGTCGACCATCGCCGACCAGGGGCGCGCCAAGGCGTCCGCCGTTGCCGAGGTGTCGCACCGCGCCTCCGGCAACGTCCAGATGGTGGCGGCGGCGACGGAGGAGCTGTCGGCCTCGATCACCGAGATCAGCCGTCAGGTGACCGAATCGACCTCGATCGCCAGCGCCGTGGTGACGCAGGCCGAGAAGACCAATGACGAGGTGCGGGCGCTGTCGGATGCCGCGCAGCGCATCGGCGATGTCGTCGCGCTGATCAGCGGCATCGCCGAGCAGACCAATCTGCTCGCCCTGAACGCGACCATCGAGGCGGCGCGCCGGTGAGGCCGGCAAGGGCTTCGCGGTGGTGGCCGCCGAGGTCAAGACGCTGGCCAACCAGACCGCCAAGGCGACCGAGGAGATCACCTCGCAGGTCGCCGGCATCCAGGGCGCGACCAAGGCCTCGGTGGAGGCCATCCAGGCGATCTCCTCGACCATCCAGCGCGTCAACCAGATCGCCTCGGCGATCGCAGCCGCCGTCGAGCAGCAGGGGGCGGCGACGCGCGAGATCGCGCGCAATGTGCAGCAGGCGTCGGAGGGAACCAACGCGGTACCGGACAATATTTCCAGCGTGTCGGAGGCCACCGCCGCCACCGGCCAGGCGGCCGGCGGGGTGCTGGAGTCGGTGCGCACGCTGTCGAAACTGTCGGCCGACCTGCGCCACGACGTCGACCAGTTCGTGAGCCAGCTCCGCGCGGCGTAGGGCTTTTGATCTGGAGCTGATGCCATCGCTGGCCGCCCCTCCAGCGGTGTCATTCCGGGGCGCGCGGTCGCGCGAGCCCGGAATCCATCGGGCGGCAGAACGCGCGGAGCAATGGATTCCGGGCTCGTGCTGCGCACGCCCCGGAATGACGGCGTCATTTGGAGCGGCGTATGGATGACGCCCGCCCGCAGCAGCATTGACAAGGCGGCATGCCGCCAGCGCAGTGCTCGGGCGCGCGAAATGGTGTATCCGCGAGGAGAGAGCGGGCGGCCTCCCAGGGCATGTCCGCGACAAGGAATATGCTCCCGGAGGAACATCCATGTCGGCCCTGCCGCTGTCTGGCATCAAGATTCTCGACCTCACGCGCGTGCTGGCCGGTCCGCTGTCGGCCCAGATGCTGGCCGATCTCGGCGCCGAGGTGATCAAGATCGAACGGCCCGGCACCGGCGACGATGCGCGCGCCTTCGGGCCGCCTTACCTCGAGGATCCCGACGGCAAGGCCAACAACAACAACTCGTTCTATCTCTGCGCCAACCGCAACAAGAAGTCGGTCACGGTCAACATCGCCTCGAGCGAGGGCCAGGAGATCATCCGCGCCCTGGCGAAGGATTGCGACGTGTTCATGGAGAACTACAAGGTCGGCGATCTCAAGCGCTACGGCCTCGACTATGAGGCGATCAAGGCCGTCAATCCTGACGTGATTTATTGCTCGGTCACCGGCTTCGGCCAGACCGGCCCCTATGCGCCGCGCGCCGGCTATGACGCGATCTTCCAGGCGATGGGCGGGCTGATGAGCGTGACCGGCCACATGGACGGCGAGCCGGGGGCGGGGCCGATGAAGGTCGGGCCGTCGATCGTCGACTACATGACCGGGATGAACACGTCGATCGGCATTCTGTCGGCGCTGTATCACCGCGACGTCAATGGCGGCGGCGGCCAACATATCGACGTCTGCCTGTTCGACACCGTGATCGCCTCGCTGTCGCATTACGCCCAGATCTTCCTGGTCAACGGCAAGTCGCCGCCGCGCCGCGGCACCTGGGGCAATGGCGGCATGCCGGCCGGCGTGTTCCGCTGCACCGATGGCGAATTGATGCTGGTGGTCGGCAACGACGCGCAATTCGCGCGCACCTGCGCCGTGCTCGGCGCGCCGGAGCTGGCCACCGATCCGAAATTCATCAAGAACAACGACCGGGTCGTCAACGGCAAGGAGATCATGGCGATCTATGCCGGCCTGTTCCTGAAAAATTCGGTCGCGCATTGGCTGGAGCAATTGGAGAAGGCGGGCGTGCCTTGCGGCCCCGTCAACGATTTCGCCCATGTGTTCGCCGATCCGCATGTGCGCTCGCGCGGCATGGAGGTGAAGGTCAACCACCCGTTCGAGCCGCAGCTGTCACTGATCCGCAACGCGCTGACCTTTTCGGGCACGCCGATCACCGATTACCGCGCACCGCCGCTGCTCGGCGCCGACACGCAGGACGTGCTGTCGAGCCTCGGTTATGACGACGCGAAGATCGCCGCGCTGAAGCAGCAGGGCGTGGTGTAGGACGCCATTGGTCGAGACCTCCGTCCGCGCTGTGCTGGCGGCGCGGACAACGATGCCAGCAATCAATGTCCGGTCTCTCCACCGTCATTGCGAGCACAGCGCGCAGCGAAGCAATCCAGAGTCCCGCCCGCCACCCTGTATTGCTTCGCTGCGCCGCTGCGCTTGCAATGACGGGGAGAGACTACGAGCTCCCGTGATCAATGCGTGTGGTGATGACGGTGCCGTTTCGCCTTGTATCGTGGCGAATGGTAGCGCGGGTCTGCCACGAAAGGGGCCGGCCCCGGGGCGCCGAGCTGTTGCCGCGATTCCTGCAGGCGGCGCTGATAGCCGGGTGAGTTCATGATGTTGGCGGCGGCGCCGCGGGCCAGCACCGGCTCGCTTGCGGTCAACAGCGTGAGCGCCGCGGCCGCCAGTATCCATCTCGCACGGTCCGTCATCGGGCGGGCTCCATTCTCATCAGCGAGACACGAGGCCTAGCGCGCCCCGCGCGCTGCGACCTTGGGCGGCGACTTTGCCGCCTGATCGCGCGCGGTCAAGCCAAGCACGGCGCCGCGCACCACCCGCGCGATCACATCCTCGACATCGTCGAGATCGCATTGTCCGTCGGACAGCTTGGTCAACCGCTCGCTCTCGCGAATGGTGTGATGCGCCATGGCAAGCGCGAAATGCAGGCCCCAGAACAGGTCGACTTCGGAGCCGTCGGGCAGCGCGCGCTTCATCGCCGCGGCGAATTTGCGCAAATGGTCGATTTCCTTGGTCTTGATGCGGCGGATCGGTGGCACCGATTCGATCGAGGCACGGATCATGAACTGTGCCACCGGCGAGCGCTGGTTCTCCGGTCCCAGGCAGCCGCGCAGGATCGGGCCGACCAGCGCGCGCAGGATGTCGCTGATATCGGCGCGGCCGCCGCCGGCCTCCTCGGCCGCGCGCAACTCGCGCAGGCGCTCGCGGTTGAGCGCGATCGAGCGGGTCACGAACAGTTCGGCGATCAATTCGTCCTTGGAGCCGAAATGATAGTTCACCGCGGCCAGATTGACGTTGGCCTCGGCCACGATGTCGCGCAGCGTCACCTCGGAAAAGCCGCGCTCGGCATAGAGCCGCTCGGCGGCGGCGAGGATCGCAGTCCGGGTCTGGTCAGTCGCCATGCTCGTGCTCCCGAACGATGAGGGCGGGGAGTTGCGTTTCAAACAATTGTATGAAACTATTGTTTGAGACGGCCGGAATGTCAATCGCGGTGCTTCCGCGGGACGAGATTTCGGCGCTGCAGCGACGGCTCGCGCGGTCGTGTCGCGCAAGATCGCACTTGCGCGGACGCCGTAAGCGGGCCGACACTGCGGCCAAAATTCCAGAGGAAACGCTCAAGGAGAGTCCCATGGACTTCACGATGTCGGCGAAGCAGCAGGAATGGCTGGAGCGCGTGCGCAGCTTCATGACCAAGCATGTCCGCCCGGCGGTGCCGATCTACAAGCAGCAGGACGCCGAGGGCGATCGCTGGAAGGTGATTCCGATCCTGGAGGACCTCAAGGCCAAGGCGAAGGCCGAAGGTCTGTGGAACATGTTCATGCCGCCGTCGCCGCATGAGGACGACGAGTTCCGCGGCGCCGGCCTGACCAATCTCGAATACGCGCTGCTGTCGGAGGAGATGGGCCGCATCTCCTGGGCGTCGGAGGTGTTCAACTGCTCGGCGCCGGACACTGGCAACATGGAGGTGTTCATCCGCTACGGCACCAAGGAGCAGAAGCGCAAATGGCTGCGCCCCTTGATGGACGGCGAGATCCGCTCGGCCTTCCTGATGACCGAGCCGGCGGTGGCCTCGTCGGATGCCACCAACATCGAGACCCGGATCGTGCGTGACGGCGATCATTACGTCATCAACGGCCGCAAATGGTGGTCGTCGGGCGTCGGCGATCCGCGCTGCAAGATTGCGATCCTGATGGGCAAGACCGATCCGTCGGCCGCCAAGCATCAGCAGCAGTCGCAGATCCTGGTGCCGCTCGACACCCCCGGCATCAAGGTCGAGAAGATGCTGCCGGTGTTCGGCTTCGATGACGCGCCGCACGGCCACGCCCAGGTGCTGCTCGAGAACGTCCGGGTGCCCAAGGAGAACATCCTGCTCGGCGAGGGCCGCGGCTTCGAGATCGCGCAGGGCCGCCTCGGTCCCGGCCGCATCCATCACTGCATGCGCACCATCGGCAAGGCCGAGGAGTCGCTGGAGAAGATGGTGCGCCGACTGATGACGCGCACCGCCTTCGGCAAGAAGATCATCGAGCATTCGGTGTGGGAGCAGCGCATCGGCGAGGCCCGCACCAACATCGAGATGTGCCGGCTGTTGTGTCTCAAGGCCGCCGACATGATGGACAAGGTCGGCAACAAGACCGCCCAGGGCGAGATCGCGATGATCAAGGTCGCCGCCCCGAACATGGCGCTCAAGATCATCGACGACGCCATCCAGGCTTTCGGCGGTGCCGGCGTGTCTGACGATGCGGGCCTTGCAAAGGACTACGCCAATATTCGTACGCTGCGTCTTGCCGACGGTCCCGATGAGGTGCACAACCGTGCCATCGCCCGGCTCGAGATGAAGAAATACGCCAACGAGCCGCGGCACTGACGCAGACCTCGCAGGGGTGGGCAACCTCCATCGTCGCGCGAAGCGCGATGATGGAGGCATGCCCAGACCGCAGTTCCGGGTTCGCCGCCATGGTTTGTACGCGACGCTCACAATCACGTACTCCGTCATTGCGAGCTTAGCGAAGCTCTCCAGAGTCCCGGCGTAACCCTGGATTGCTTCGCTGCGCTCGCAATGACGGAAGCAACGACCGGCGACAATGGCCGCCGCTCGTAAGATGAGACGTAACACCAAGGGAGTTCGTCGTGGCCGACGGCGTCAAGAAGGACGAAGAATTCTCCGGCACCAAGCCGGTCGAGGAGCGGCATCGCTTCGACGAGGCCAAGCTCGCGGCCTGGATGGACCAGCATGTCGAGGGCTATGCCGGCCCGCTGACCGTCGAGCAGTTCAAGGGCGGCCAGTCCAACCCGACCTACCGGCTGAACACGCCCGGCCGCTCCTACGTGCTCAGGCGAAAACCGTTCGGCAAGCTGCTGCCGTCGGCCCATGCGGTCGACCGCGAATTCCGCGTCATTGCCGCGCTCGGTAAGCAGGGCTTTCCCGTCGCCAAGGCCTACGCGCTGTGCAACGACGACAGCGTCATCGGCGCCGCCTTCTACATCATGTCGATGGAGGAGGGCCGGGTGTTCTGGGATCCAACCCTGCCGCATGTCGACGCCGCCGAGCGCCGCGCCATCTTCACCAGCAAGATCGAGACCCTGGCGAAGCTGCACACCTACGATCCGGCAGCGATCGGCCTCGCCGATTTCGGCAAGCCCGGCAACTATTTTGCTCGCCAGGTCGACCGCTGGACCAAGCAGTACCGCGCGTCCGAGACCGAGCATCTGCCGGAGATGGAGAAGCTGATCGAATGGCTGCCGCGCACCTTGCCGGCGCAGCAGCGCGTCTCGATCGTGCATGGCGACTACCGGCTCGACAACATGATCTTCCACGCGACCGAGCCGCGCGTCATCGCGGTGCTCGACTGGGAGCTGTCGACGCTCGGCGATCCCATGGCCGATTTCACCTACCTCTTGATGCAGTGGATCATGCCCGGCCTCGACGGCGTCGACCTGAAAGCGCTGAACATCCCGACCATGGAGGAGGCGGCCGCGATCTATTGCGCCGTCACCGGCGTGGAGCTGCCCGACCTCAACTGGTACTTTGCCTACAATCTGTTCCGCCTCGCCGGCATCCTGCAGGGCATCATCGGCCGCATTCGCGACGGCACCGCCGCCAACGACAAGGCGATCGAGTCCGTCAAGCGCATGGTGCCGATGACCAAGCAGGCCTGGTCCTACGCGCAAAAGGCCGGCGCGACCTGACGGGCCGCGACCGGGGCGGACCGGGCCTTGCGCGTCGCGCGGCCCTTCGCGCCCCCGCTCTCACCGCGTCATTGCGAGCGCAGTGTTCAGACCGGGGACATAGCTTACACCTGTTCGGAGACATAGTTGACACTTTTCGGGCAGCGCAAATCGATCGCTGCGATCTGATGCGCGGCAAAGAAAATTCCGAATTTTCCGTCGGAACTGAGCGGACGAATAGCGAGCCGCTCACCGCGAAAGGCTTGCGGGACTTTCCAGAGCCGTCCCTTGAAACTGACATAGGCCTTGGTGGTGGATACCGAACGGACGATCTCGCCATCGTCGTATTCCACCGTCGGAAGGCGATCCGGCATCGTGCGCTGGCTGGGTCGATAGCGGCTTGCGGGCACATCGAAGTCCAACGCCTCGTGCGGCCGGTCGAGATTGTAGACGGCCCGCCAGTCGTCGAACGCCCGCTGGACGTCGATCAGGTCGCGATAGCGCTTGAGGGCAAAGACCTCGGCCTTCAAGGTGCGGTGGAAGCGTTCGTTCTTGCCCCGGCTCTGAGGATGGTAGGGCCGGCTGTGGATCGTTCGGACGCCGAGCTTCAGAAGCCACACCGTCAGCGTGGTCCAGGGGTCTTCAAGGGTGAAGCCCCAGGGGCCGCCATTGTCGACGAACATCGCATCCGGCAGTCCGTAGCGGCGGAACGTCGTCTCCAAATGGCCTTGTACCGTAGAGCCTCGTTCGTTGTCACAGGCGGCCAGGCACAAGGAGAAGCGCGAGTGGTCGTCCAACGCCGTCAGCGGATGACAGGACACGCCGTTCTCCAGCGCGCTGTGCCCCTTGAAGTCCATCTGCCAAAGCTGATTGGGCGCATCCTTCTCGAAGCGCGTGTAGGGCTGCCCGGGCGTGCCTGCAGGCTCGCTCACGCGATCGTAACGGCGCAGGATGGAGTGCACGGTGGATATCGCCGGGACAGCTTGCCCATCGCGCTCGAGACGACGTGCGAGCTTGCGCGCGCCCCAGGCCGGGTGAGCATCGCGCAGCGCGACAATCTGCTGCTCAGTCGCAGCCGCCGTGCGCTCCGGACTCCGATGCGGCCGCCGCGATCGGTCCGCCAGCGTCGTATCGCCAGCATCATCCCGCTGGATCCACTTGTAGCCGGTCTGGGGGCTGATGCCGAACTGCCGACACAGCTGCCGCCAGTTTACTCCCTCCTGCTTGGCAAGCATCACAAACTCTCGTCGCTGATCCATGACAGACACCTCTCGCCACGGCATCGCTCGCTGCGCGACGACAATCAAGGTGAGAACCCAGCGACAATCAGGATGAGAGAGTGCCGGCGGGAGCGGGACGAAGGGAGGGCGTAGCCCGACCGGAGGACCGCTCCCGCCGGCGGCGCGTCCCTTTCAGGCCGTCTGGCGGCCGGGTGTGGTTAGCGCAAGCTGTTGATTCGTCTCGACAAGAGAGGATCGACGGCTTGCCTGGCCTCCACATCACCGACCACCAGATGAGGCTATACATGAGTTACCGATTGACGTTATCGGCCGAGGCCGCGGCGGCCAAAGCCGGGTTTTCGACGGCGAGTGCCTACCGGATCGAGGCCGATCCGCGGCTGCCGTCGCAGAAGCAGGAGCCGCGTGGCCGGCGGCGGCCTGATCCGCTGGCGCCCTATTGGGACGCCGAGATCGAGCCGATCCTGAAGGCCGCACCGGGTATCCGGGCGGTCGGTGTGCTGGAGGAGCTGCGCCGGCGCCATCCCGATCTCAATCCCAACATCCGCCGCACGCTGGAGCGGCGCATCACGGCCTGGCGCGCCTTCAATGGGCCCGAGCAGGACGTCATCTTCCGCCAGGAGCATGAGCCCGGGCGGCTCGGCCTGTCGGACTTCACCGATGCCGGCGTGCTGGGTATCACCATCGCGGGCGTGGCGCTCGACCACCGGCTCTATCACTTCCGGTTGGCGTTCTCCGGCTTCGCGCACGCCCATGTCGTGCTCGGTGGCGAGAGCTTCGTCGCATTGGCCGAAGGCCTGCAGAATGCGCTGTGGGCGCTCGGCGGCGTCCCCAGAGAGCATCGCAGCGACAGCCTGTCGGCAGCGTTCCGCAACCTCACGATCGATGCGCGCGAGGACATCACGCAACGCTACGACGAACTGATGCGGCATTACGGCATGGTGGCGACCCGCAACAATGCCGGCATCGCGCATGAGAACGGTTCGATCGAGAGCCCACATGGCCATCTCAAGAAGACGCTGGAGGACGCGCTGCTTTTGCGGGGGACGCGCGACTTCGCCGACCTCGATGCCTATCGCGCCTTCGTCGACATGGTCGTCGGCCGGCGCAACGCCCATCTCGTCAAGCGGATCGCAATCGAGAAGGAGACGCTGGCGCCACTGCCGAGAGGTCGCAGCAGTGACTTCGAGGAGAAGGTGATCCACGTGACCTCGTCGGGCGGCTTCATCCTGCGCCGCGTGTTCTACACGGTGCCGTCGAAGCTGATCGGTCATCGTCTGCGCGTGCGCATCTACGATGATCGCCTCGAATGCTTCATAGGCACCACGCAGGTCGCGACGCTGCGTCGTGGTCGTCCGGTGTCGGACAAAAAGGGCGGACATGTCGTCGACTATCGGCACGTCATCCACGCCCTGCGGCGCAAGCCGATGGCGCTCGCCAATCTCGTCTATCGCGATCAGCTGTTCCCACGGGCCGCCTATCGACGCGCGTTCGAGACTCTGCAGGAACGATATGACGATCGTCATGCCTGCAAGGTGACGGTCGAGCTTCTCGCCCTCGCTCACGAGCGGGCCTGCGAGGCAGAGCTTGCCGAGATCGTCGCCAGAGATCTCGATGCGGGACGGCTGCCTGACCTTGCCGCGTTGCGCATCCGCTTTCGCCCGGAGCAGGCCGCGATCCCGCACGTCGCCGTCGAGCTCGCACCGCTCGCCGCCTACGACGAACTGGCGTCCATCGGCTTCGTGCCGGCAACCTCGAATACGGGAGATGCAGCATGACCAGCACGACCACATCCATCGATGCCGCGCGTGTCGAACTCCTTCTCACAGAGTTGCGCTTGCCGAGCGTCAAGGCGATCTGGCCAAAGCTCGCCGCGCAATCTGACAAGGAAGGCTGGCCCGCGGCGCGCTTCCTCGCCACGCTCGCCGAACACGAGGTGGCCGATCGTGGCCGTCGCCGCATCGAGCGGCACATGACGGAGGCACGCCTGCCTGCGGGCAAGACGCTCGCGACATTCGACTTCGAGAGCGTGCCGACGCTGTCCAAGGCGCAGGTGATGGCACTCGCCGCAGGTGACGTCTGGCTCGAGACCGGGGCCAATCTGTTGCTGTTCGGTCCGCCCGGCGGCGGCAAGAGCCATCTCAGCGCGGCGATCGGGCTTGCCCTCGTCGAGAACGGCTGGCGCGTCCTGTTCACGCGCACGACGGACCTCGTGCAGCAGCTGCAGGTGGCGCGGCGTGAACTGGCTCTGGAATCCGCGATCGCCAAGCTTGATCGCTATGACCTGCTGATCCTCGACGACATCACCTACGTCTCCAAGGATCAGGCCGAGACCAGCGTGCTGTTCGAGCTGATAGCCACCCGCTACGAGCGGCGCTCGCTCCTGATCACCGCCAACCAGCCGTTCGGCGAGTGGGGCCGCATCTTCCCCGATCAGGCCATGACGCTCGCCGCCGTCGACCGCCTCGTCCACCACGCCACGATCATCGAGATGAACGTCGAGAGCTACCGCCGCAAGGCCGCCCTCGGCCGCAAGCGCGGCGCCAGCCGGCCACCAGTCCATGCTACGCCGAAGGAGGTTCAAAGCTCCGCTGATTGACGCTGCCGCACCGCTGATTGTCGCCCAGCGTCAATCAGCACTTGCCAAGCCGGACGTCCGCGACAATGATCCCAGGATCCCGGCCCCAATCTTCTCATCCAGATTGACGCCCAGTTCTCATCCTGATCGTCGCGCTACAGCTCGCCCCCTTGTTTGACGAATCGAGCCGATTTTGACGTGTCAACCATGTCCCCGAACACCCGTCAGCCATGTCCCCGGGCTAAACAGAAGCGAAGCAATCCAGAATCTTTCCGCAGAGACAGCCTGGATTGCTTCGCTGCGCTCGCAATGACGGAGGAGGGCGTCCGCCGCGCCGCCCGACCATCGCTGTTATTCCGGAGCGCAAGCCCGGAATCCGTCGGCCGGCAGAGCGCGGGAAGGATTAGCATCCCGTAGTCCGCATGAGCGACAGCCGGCGCGCGGAACGCGCGTCGGCGGGAACGACATGCGGGGCATCACGCGCAGCTCGTGAGACCCCGGATGTCGCTTCGCTCATCCGGGCTACGCACTGTCTCTGGCCGGGTGTCACTGTCATAGCGGCCCCGTTCGGTGCGGCGCCGGAATGCTCACAATTTGTGAGCACCGTAGGCGAGGCACGGCGCACGTCACTCGGATGAGCGAAGGCGACGTAGTCTCTTAAAACCCCGACATCGTCTGCGCCTCGCGCCGCTCCGGCGCGCCGCTCTTTCCGGCTGGCACATCGGCATGGCTTTTCCCATATCCCCGGATGACGAGGAGCCGCCATGATCCATCAGCTGCGCATCTACGAGATCTTCGAGCACAACAAGGCGGCGTTTCACGCCCGCTTCCGCGACCATGCCGCCCGCATCATGCGTACGCGCTACGATTTCCAGATCGTCGCGATGTGGGAGAGCAGGTCCGGCGAGCGCACCGAGTTCGTCTACGTGCTGGAATGGCCCGACGAGGCGGCCAAGATCGCGGGGTGGGCGGCCTTCATGGCGGATTCCGAATGGGCCGAGATCAAGCGCGTCACCCATGCCGAGCACGGGCTGATGGTCGGCCAGATCGAGGACCGGCTGCTCGCGCCGGTCGATTATTCGCCGGTGGCGGGAGGGAGCCTGTGGCCGGCAGGCTAAGGAGGATCATCCGATGGGTCGCTTGCCCGACGGGCGACTCGGTTCCGACATGTGCCGTCCGGTGTGCGGCGAAGGCAGAGCGCTGAATGCTGTCGATCCGTCGCGGGCGGTAACGAATTTGGCTCGATGGCTCAAGCATATGAGCCTCGCCACATTGACATGCCGAAAGAAATATCTTTCGTTTTATCGGAAATCGTGCTCTGTTGCCGACATCCCGCCTCACCGAAGGGGCGTTGCGCGCGATCGTCACGACACGCGAGGCGGGGAGCGGTGGCCGCGGAGATGCCGCAGCGTAGCCTGGCTACGTGGACGAACGGCAGCTCGCGGACGTGAAGTCGCAGCGTGCTGACACCCCGATGCTGGTGTCCCGCGGTGGTGCGCGTGAGCGCATTGTCGCGAATGGTGGCCAACAAGCCCGGTGCACCAGGCAGACTGCGTATAAGCGTGAAGACCATCGCGCAGGGAAGGCCGGGCGTGTCCGGCTGCACCTGTGGTACCTGCCGCCTGCATTCTTTTTCGCAGGCGGGCCGCAGGCGTCAGCCGACGCCTGGCCTTCCCTGCGCCCTCTGATCGAGAGGGCGGTGAATGTCGGGATCACTCGGGCGCGAAGGCGTCGCGGGAAGAATCAATCATGCCTAGTCGGTTCAAGAGCGAACGGGTCGTGTGATGCGATGGCCGGAATCTCAAGCTCGTCATGCCCGGGCTTGTCCCGGGCATCCACGTCTCTCCGTGCATGCCGCTCGACATGGATGGCCGGGACAGGCCCGGCCATGACGGATGAGAGAGGAGGGGCCATGTCGGGGCGCCAGCAAAAGGCGAAAGCGCTAGATCGGCTTGCCCGCATACGGCATCGACGCGGTCAGGCCGCCGTCGACCGGGAAGGCCTGGCCGTTGACGTAGGAGGCCTCGTCGCTGGCGAGGAACAGGCCCATCGCGGCGATTTCGTGCGGCTGGCCGGCGCGCTTCAGCGGATTGAGCTGGCCGATCTTGCCCTCGGTGCCGCGCTCCTTGGCGCCGTCGAAGATCGGCTTGGTCATGCCGGTCTCGATCAGACCCGGACAGACGGCGTTGATGCGCACGCCGGTGCCGGACAGCGAGTAGGCCGTGGTCTGCACCAGGCTGATGACGCCGGCCTTGCTCGCCGCGTAGGGATGGCCCGAGGCACCGGACTTCAGGCCGGCCACCGATGCCGTGCAGACGATGGCGCCGCGCTGCTGGCGCACCATGTGCGGCATCGCGTATTTCACCGCCAGGAACGGGCCGATCAGGTTGATGCGCAGGATCTCCTGCCAGTGCTCGACCGTCTGCTCGGCGATCGGCTTCAGCCCGCCGGAGATGCCGGCATTGGCCCAGATCACGTCGAGCTTGCCGAAGGTCGCGACCGCGCGATCGATGAAGCCGGAGACGTCGGCCTCGGAGCCGGCGTCGGCGAGCACGGCTTCGGCTATGCCGCCCTGCTGCTTGACGAGATCGACCGTCTCCTTGACGGCCTCGCTGCGGTCGACCGCGATCAGCCGTGCGCCTTCGCGTGTGAACAGCAGCGATGCGGCGCGGCCGATGCCGCTGCCGGCGCCGGTGATGATGACGGATTTGCCTTCGAGACGGCCCATGTTTCCTCCTGCTTCGTTGTTGATCAGTTGCGTGCCGCGCAACGGAATTCAAACGCCGTTTCAAACGCGCGCGCGATCGCGAAGCGGCTTGAGACGATCTGGGCCTTCACGTACAGCGAGAGGCCAGCAGAGGGAAGGGTGAGCGATGACGGGGGATGGAAGCAAGCCTGCTGTGGTCACCACGCGCTGGTGGTGGGTACGCCACGCGCCGGTGCGCAGCGACGGCGGCAACATCTACGGCCAGTCCGACATCGCCTGCGACACGTCAGATCGCGAGGTGTTCGCGGCGGTGGCCAAGATCCTGCCGCGCAGCGCGGTCTGGTATGCGAGCAACCTGATGCGCACGCATCAGACCGCCGAGGCGATCTGGCAGGTGGGTTTCCCGCGCCCTGCCACGATGATCAGGGAGGCCGCCTTTGCCGAGCAGCATCTCGGGCAGTGGCAGGGCATGAATCGCGCAGCGTTCCTGGCCAGCCGTCCCGTCGGCAGCCATTGGTTCGCCGCCATCGATGAGCCGGCGCCGGGCGGCGAGAGCTACATGGATTTGTACACCCGCGTCACCGCCGCGATTGCGCGCATCACGCTGTCCGAGGCCGGCCGCGACATCATCGCCGTCGGCCATGGCGGCACCATCAAGGCGGCGGTGGGATTGGCGCTCGGCGGCCTCGTCGAGAAGGGCCTGGCCTTCGACATCGACAATTGCTCGGTGACCCGGCTCGATCATATCGTGAGCGGCGAGACCAGCCTATGGCGCCTGCCGATGGTCAATCAGCAGCCCTGGATCGCCGATGCCGCGCACCGCGCGATGCATCGGCCGGCCGGGCCGGAAGTGACGACGAGCAAGCTGGCGTGAGAAGCCCGCACGGTCAGCAGTTGAGTTCGGGCTCTCGCTTTGCGGACGGTGAGATCCCTCGCCCCGCAAGCGGGGCGAGGTGAACACCGAGCAAGCTGCGTGATTTGAGCTCATGGAGTTAGAGGGCGCCAAGGAACAAACTGAATTCGCGGCCATCATCTTTTGCTAATAACAAGTCAACCCAGGAGGACTCCCCCATGACCCTGTTCGACATGACCGGCAAGGTCGCCGTTATCACCGGATCCACCCGCGGCATCGGGCTCGCCATTGCCGAGCGCATGGCCGAGCACGGCGCCAAGGTGGTGATCTCGTCGCGCAAGGCCGATGTCTGCGAGGCCGTCGCCAAGGAGCTCAACGAGCGCTTCGGCGCTGGCACTGCGACGGCGGTGGCTGCCAACATCTCCAGCAAGGAGAACCTGCAGAACCTCGTCGACGAAGCCAACCGCGTCTACGGCCAGATCGACGTGCTCGTCTGCAACGCCGCGTCGAATCCCTATTATGGTCCGCTGGCCGGCATCTCCGACGATCAGTTCCGCAAGATTCTCGACAACAACATCGTCGCCAACAACTGGCTGATCAGCATGGTCGTGCCGCAGATGATCGCGCGCAAGGACGGCTCGATCATCATCGTGTCCTCGATCGGCGGCCTGAAGGGCTCGACCATCCTCGGCGCCTATGCGATCTCGAAGGCCGCCGACATGCAGCTGGCGCGCAATCTCGCCTGCGAATACGGCCCGCATAATGTGCGCGTGAACTGCATCGCGCCCGGCCTGATCAAGACCGATTTTGCGAAAGCGCTGTGGGACAATCCTGAGAACCTGAAGGCCTCGACCGCCCGCTCGCCGCTGCTCCGCATCGGCATCCCCGACGAGATCGCCGGCGCCGCGGTGTTCCTCGGCTCGGCCGCCGGCAATTTCATGACCGGCCAGACCATGGTGATCGACGGCGGCGCGACGATCAGTTGAGGAGAGCTGTCAGTAAGGCCGGTGCAATGGCCTCACCCAACAGTTTCGTCCCCGCGAACGCGGGGACCCATAACCACCGGCCGGCATGAGGCAGGTCACTGGCAGTGACGTCCCTCGACAAATCACGCGGTCTGGATCCCGGCGTTCGCCGGGACGACGACTGTGGTTGTCGTTACGCCCGGGCAAAAGCGCACGGGCTCGTAGCCTGCATGAGCGCAGCGACATGCGGGTTCACACGAGGAGCACGCGAGACCCCGGATGTCGCTGCGCTCATCCGGGCTACGAAGCGACGAGCAGCGCCAGTCTCACTCCACCGCCGCATACACCACGTCGCGCACCAGCGTGCGCAGATAGTCCCGCTGTCCCGGGGCCTGGGCCATGAACACGCAGAACAGCTCCTCCTTCGGATCAATCCAGAAGAACGTGCCGGCGATGCCGCTCCAGAAGAAGGTGCCGGGCGAGCCGGGGAAGGGGGCTATGCCGGACTCGCGGCGCACGGCGAAGCCGAGGCCGAAGCCGTGACCGGGCGACAGCAAGGTGCCGACCGTCTTCACGTCGGGACCGAGATGGTCGGAGGCCATCAGCTCCAGCGTCTTGCGGCCGACCAGCCTCGTCCCATCGAGGCTGCCATGGTTGAGCAGCATCGCGCAGAAGCGGGCGTAGTCCATGGTGGTCGCGACCAGACCGCCGCCGCCGGATTCCATCACCGGCTGCTCGGTCATCTTGAACAGGTTGACCGCCTCGCCGGTCCACGGGTCCTTGGCGAACGGCTCGGCCAGCCGGTGGGCATTGGTCTCGCTGGCGAAGAAGGCGGTCTCGTTCATGCCGAGGGGGATGAGGATGCGCGCGGCGAGGAACGCGCCGAGCGACTGGCCTGAGACGACCTCGATGATGCGCCCGAGGATGTCGGTGGAGCGGCTGTAGTTGAACTCGGCGCCGGGCTGGCAGATCAGCGGCAGGCCGGCGACGATGGCGGCGTGCTCGGCATTGCTGATCTTGCGGCTGCGCACCCGCGACTGCTGGTAGAGCTGGTGCACCGCCGAGGTGCCGGTGTGCTCATAGGCGAGGCCCGAGGTGTGGCGCAGCAGGTCCTGCACCGTCATCGGCTGGACGACCGGCGCCAGCTCGAGCTTGCCGGCATTGTCGATGCCGACCTTCTGGTCGCCGAATTCCGGGATGAACTTGGCGACCGGATCGGACAGCAGCAGCTCGCCGTCCTCGGCCAGCATCATGATCCCGAGCGAAACGATCGGCTTGGTCATCGAGAAGATGCGGAAGATCGAATCCGGGCGCATCGGCGTGTCCGAGTCCGGCGCCTGGCGGCCGATGGCGTCGAACCAGCCGATCCGGCCGCGCCGGCCGACCAGCAAGGTGGCACCGGGGAGGGTTCCCTTGTCGACCTCGCGCTTGAAGGCATCCGAGGCCCGCCGCAGCCGCGCGGCCGAGAGGCCGAGCGCCTCCGGCCGGTCATCGGGCAGCGGCGGGCTCAGGGAGCGCAGCGCGGAGAAGGGCACGCTGGGGGCAGCGGTGGACGGGGTCATGGGCTCTCCCTGGGGCAATGTTGTCGGTTTGCATCAAGTCTGGCGCGGAAGTTGTGGTCTGACCAGTCGATTTGTCCCATTGCACCCTTGCATTGGAGGGGAGGTCTATGCTTGAAAGCGCCCGAACCGGCGACGCAGTCCCGGCTCGCTAGGAGTGTAGCTCAATTGGTAGAGCACCGGTCTCCAAAACCGGGGGTTGGGAGTTCGAGCCTCTCCACTCCTGCCAGCGAAGCCTCTGATATCCTGAAACATTTGGTCCCACGCCGTCAGGCGCTTGCCAGCCATTCGCGCAAGCCAGCGTGACCGCGTCGGGCTGAGCCCGGCTCAGCAGGGCACGAACATCGGCACGCGCTGGCCGTCGGCGCTGCGCACGAACTGCACCCGCACCGGCTGTCCTATGCGCAGGCTGTCGAAATCGTCGGTCAGGATGTTGGTCAGCATGATCGGCCCCTCTGCCAGCTCGACATAGGCGATGCAGTAGGGCGGCTGAGCCCGCGGCAACACGCTGAATGCGTACAATGTGCCGGTGCCGCTGGCCTCGAACCACTCGGTGTTGAAGCTGCCGGTGAAGGGACTGTGCAGGCGAGGATAATGATAGGCGCGGCCGGTGTCGCAGCAGCGGCGCAGCAGCAGGCGGCCGTCATTGGCGGCGGCCCAGTATTCCGCCGTTTCGGGCCAGACCTGTGGCGATGGCGGGATGCGAGTGTCCATGCTCTACGCCTCTCGTTCCAGGATCAGGGTGGCGCTGCCGTGGCGCGCGCCGAGTTGGCCGCCCGTGCCATGCGCCAGCGCCAAGCGGCAGTCGCGCACCTGCACGGCAGGGTGGGCTTCGCCACGCAACTGGCGAACGGCCTCGATGACTTTGGTCATTCCACCGCGATTGCCCGGGTGGTTGCTGCACAGGCCGCCACCGTCGGTGTTGACGGGCAGCCGACCGACGCTGCTGATCAGGCCGCCATCGGCCACGAAGCGGCCGCCGTCACCAGCCGCGCAGAAGCCGAGATTCTCCAGTTGCACAAGCACCGTGATGGTGAAGCTGTCGTACAGCGAAGCGTATTGAATGTCGCTCGGGCTGACGCCGGCCTGGGCGAAGGCTTCGCGGCCCGTCTGGACCGCGCCGGAAGCCAGGATGTCGAAGTAGCCGCCATTCAGGTGCTTGACCGCGAAGCCTGTCCCGATCGGCGTGACCAACGGGCGCTTCAGGCTGCGCGCGATCTCGGGATGCGCCACCACCAGCGCGCCTCCGCCGTCGCTGATGACGCAGCAATCCAGCCGGTGCAGCGGTGTGGCGACGATCGGCGAGTCCAGCACGTCCTGCACGGACACGACCTTGCGCAGCATGGCGTGGGGATTGTGCTGCGCGTGATGCGAGGCGGCCACCTTGATCCAGGCCAGTTGCTCCGCGGTGGTGCCGTGCTGGTGCATGTGGCGCATCGCGCACATGCCGTAGACATTGGTGACGACCGGACCGTAAGGCGCCTCGAACTGGGCCTCGGCCGCCGTCTGCGCCTGTTGGCGGTGGCTCGCCTCGGGCGAGAACTTCTCGGCGCGCGGGCGTCCGGCCTGGGTGATCAGCGCGACGCGGCATTTGCCGGCGGCGATCGCCTGCACGGCATGCGCCACATGATTGAGGTAGGCCGATCCCCAGCTCTCCGTCGTGTCCAGGTGTCGCAGCCGGAGCCCGAGATACTCGACCATCGACAGCGGACCGGCGCCTTGGCCTTCCCAGCCGGGCACGTCGCCGGCGCAGAAATAGCCGTCGACGTCCTGCCACGACAGCCCGGCATCTGCCAGCGCGCCTGCTGCGACCTCGGCGTGCAGTTGCCCGAGTGATTTGTCCACCGCGTGGCGCGTGGGGTGTTCATAGGCGCCGACGATGTAGGCCTGTCCCTTGAGTGACATGTCATCAGCCCTGCGTCTGCCGGCGGCGCTGCGTCTGGGGCTGGAGCGGCGTCCAGCTCAGAGCCGTGCTGTGATGGGGCATCGGAGTCCTCTGGAAGCATTCACTGCGTGACGATCAGCGCGTCCAACGCGACCACGCCCTGTCCGCGGCCGTAGGCGACCAGCGGGTTGATGTCGACTTCCGTCACCTCAGGATATTGCAGCATGAGCTGGCCGAGCAGCGCGACCAATTCGGCGACAGCATCGAGATCGATGGGGGGCGCGCCGCGGAAGCCGTCGAGCAGCTTGGCGGCCTTCAGACGGCGCAGCCGTTCGATGATCGCTGCGCGCGGCAGGTCGGGCGCGAGCAACTGCACGTCGCCCAGCGCTTCGACCCAGATGCCGCCGAGACCGACCATCAGGATCGGGCCCCATTGCGCGTCGCGGCTCGCGCCGACGACCAGCTCCAGGCCCCGCTCGCCCATCTTCTCGACCAGTGCGCCATCCAGCACCAGGCCCGGTTCGGCGCGTGCGACGTTGTCAAGCAGCCGTTGCCAGGCTGCACGCAGCGCCGCTTCGTCGGAGATGTTCAGCAACACGCCTCCGACTTCGCTCTTATGCGCCAGTGTGGCCGCCTGAGCCTTGAGCGCGACCGGATATCCGATGTCGGCGGCGATGCGCACCGCATCGTCCGGGCTGGTGGCCAGCGCGCCGGCCGGAACTCGCACGCCAAGGCGGGCGAGCAACTGTTTGCCGACCCATTCGGCCTGCGTGCCGCGGCCCAGGCCCAGCGGACCTTCGATACGTGCAGGCTGGACGGCATCGGCTTCGCTTGCGGCGGCGCGCCAACGCCCGAACCGCGTTACGCGGGCCAGCGCCCGCAGCGCGCGCTCGGGCGAGCGCATCACGATCGCACGGCGTTGCCGCGCCTCCTCGATGAAGGCAGGCGGCAATGGATCGTCCTCGTTCTGCATCACCAGGATGGCAGGCTTGCTGCTGCCTTGGATGCCCTCCAGGTATTGCCGGAGCCAGACCACAGCGGTGTCGGATCCAGGCATGGGCAGCGACACCAGCAGGCTGCCCAGCTGCGCGTCGGCCAGCAGCGTGCTGATGCCGAGCGAGATCAGCTCGGGCTTCCAGGCGACCAAGGTGCCGAGGTCGAGGGGGTTGCGCGGCGGGGTGTATACTGGCAGGTGTTCGCGCAGCTGTTCGGCCTGCTGGGCCGATAGCGCGGGCAGGTCCAGGGCGAGCGGCTCCACATAGTCCTGCGTGATCCCGCACAGTGCGCCGGAGGCGGTGACCAGGCCGAGGCCACCGGTCGGTGCATGCGGGTAACGCAGCAGCAATTGGCCGAGGTCGATGGCCTCTTCCAGACTGTCGACCGTCACCACGCCGACGTGATCGAGCATGAGCTGCATGGCCGCATGATTGCCGGCCAGCGCGCCAGTATGAGACTGCGCCGCGGCCTGTGAACGCTCGCTGCGGCCCGGATGCAGTAGCACCACCGGCTTGCCCGCCGTCCGTGCGCGCCGGGTCGCGGCCAGAAAGTCCGGCGCACTGCGGATCTGCTCGGCATAGACCACGATGGATCCGGTGTGCGCGTCGTCGACGAAGAAGTCGATCATCTCGGCAAGACCGAGCTGGGCCTCATTGCCGGTGGTCATCATGTATGACAACGGCACGCCGCGCATGCGCAAGGACGTTGCGAGATGGGCACCGATGCCGCCGCTTTGCGCGACCACGGCCACCGCCGGGCCGGCGGCGGGATCCAGCCTTGGTGGCAGATTCTGCTCGACCATGAAGACGTGGAAGGCGTCGACATAGTTGAAATAGCCGACGGTGTTCGGCCCCAACAAAGCAAGACCGCCGTCGCGCGCGACCTCACCGATGCGGCGCTGCTGCTCCCGACCCTGCTCGCCCATTTCGGCGAAGCCCGAGGCGAAACAGATCGCGCCGCGCACCCGTCGCGTGACGCAGGCTTCGATGCCGGCGAGGACCGCATCGGCCGGCAGTATCAGGATGGCCAAGTCCACGCCGTCAGGGAGCTCCGACATCTCGGTGAACACCGGATAGCCCATGATCTCGCCGCCGCTGCGGCCGACGAGATGCACCGCGCCGGTGTAGCCGCCTTGCAGCAGGTTGCCCAGCACCACCTGGCCGGCGGAGCCGGGCTTGGCGGACATGCCGATGATGGCCACCGATGTGGGCCGGAAGATCGCGGCGAGGCTTGGGCGCAGGGATGCACCGGGTGCGGCAGGATCTTGGGTGTGTGCAGTCATGGCGAAATCCTCCCGGGTCTTGTGTTTTGGTGTTGATGGGGTCAGGCCGGACCAACCTTGGCGGCCCGCTTGTTCAGGAAGGCGTTGACGCGTTCCTTCGCCTCGGGCGCACTCTGGGTCACCGTCGCCATCAGGGCCTCGGTCAGCAGGCCGTGCGACATCGGTTGCTCGGCAATCAGCGGCAGTGCGTTGAGGATGGCGAAATTGGACAGCGGCGCGTTGGCGGCGATGCGGTCGGCCAGCTCGCGCGCCTTGCGCATGCCTTCACCGGGCGGCACCACGTAGTGCGCCAGGCCGATCGCGTGGCCTTCATGCGCATCGACGACGTGGCCCGTGAGCATCATCTCGGTGACCCGCGAGAAGCCGATCAGCTTGGTGACGCGCACCGAGCCGCCGCCGCCGAGGAAGATGCCGCGCTGGCCCTCGGGGAGCGCGAAATAGGCACTTTCCTCGGCGATGCGCACATGCAGACAGGACGCCAGCTCCAACCCGCCGCCGACGACCGCGCCTTGCAGCACGCCGATCACCGGCACCCGACCGAACTGGATCTTCGAGAACACCTCGTACCAGGCGAACGAATGTTGCAGGCCCTCGGCCGTATCGGCCTCTGACAATTCCGACAGGTCGAGTCCGGCGCTGAAATGCGGACCAGCTCCGGCAACAATGGCCACGCGCACACTGGCGGGTAGTTCGGCAAAGCAACCGCGCAGACGCTCGATCACGCTCAGGCTGAGCGCGTTGCGCTTCTCGGGCCGGTTGAGCACGATGGTGGCAACAGGACCCTCGATATCGAGGGTCACCAAGCGGGTCTCGTCGGGAGTGGAGGCGTTCAAGGCTGGATTCTCCGGTCGGGGGTACGGCCTGATGCGGTCATGGCAAATGGATCGGTCACCGCCAGGCGGATCGAACTCCCGCCAAGCACGGACTGTCTTCGGGGGCAGGCTGGGGATCAGACGGGAGGCGGATAAGTCCGGCATCTCCTGCCGGTCGCGGCGAAGCGAGCGGCGTGCTGACGCCGAGCCGCTGCATAGGAGCCCGGCATCAGCGACCAGCTGACATCCACGCGCAAGTCAGCCAAAGCAGCGCGGCTTGCCAAAAGTTGGCAGTCGGGCGCTAGTTTCGACGCGTTCCTGACCACCATCATGGATGCAGCCATACCGTTAGCTTGGATTATTGTTTACCTGGTAAACATTAATGCCGGTAAATTTTTACGTCAAGCCCCGGAGTCGGAGTCGCCTCAGTGAAATCGAAACCAGCCAAGCACGCGGTGCAGCCTGCGCAAACGGAACGCGGGCGACGTCGCTCGCTCCAAGCCGTCGGACGGGTCGAGATGTCCGACGGCGGTGCCGGGCCGGCGGAATTGGACCTACGGCAGGACTCCCTCGGCTATGCCATCAAGCGCGCGCAGGTGCGCACCTACGAGGTGCTGTTTGCCACCCTCGGCCCGGACGCGATTTCACCGGCGCGGATGACGGCTCTGTCCATCATTGGCGCGCAGCCGGGCATCAACCAGTCGGCGCTGGCCGAGCAGCTTCGCGTCACCCGCCCGAGCATGGTAAAGGTGATCGACAGTCTCGAGGGGCTCGGCCTGGTGGAGCGGCGCGCGATTCCGGGAGACCGCCGCAGCTACTCGCTGGCGCTCACCGAGCAGGGGCGGCGCGAGCTGCGCGACATGCACGAAAAGACTCGCCAGTACGAAGCGCGCATCGCCGAGCGCTTGACGGCACAGGAGCGCGCTCTGTTGATCTCATTGCTGGAGAAGGTCGCGGTGTCAGCGGTCCCACCATCCGCGCAAGAGCTTGCGGCGGCCAAAGCGAAAGACCAGGGACCTTAGCCCGGTGATATGGCCGGCCTGCAACGGGTGCAGCCCGGCCACGCCAACCTCATTCTTCACGTCCAACCTAATTCTTCACATAGGGACAGTTGCCGTCCTTCAGCGGCCGGAACGCCTGGTCGCCGGGGACCTCGGCCAGCACTTTGTAATAGTCCCACGGGCCTTTCGATTCCTCCGGCTTCTTGACCTCGAACAGGAACATCGAATGCACCATGCGGCCGTCCTCGCGCAACGTACCGTTGTCGGTGAAGGCGTCGCGGACCGGGGTCTCGCGCATCTTGGCGAGCACCGGCTTGGTGTCGCGGGTGCCGGCGGCCTTGACGGCGTTGAGATAGTGCAGGGTGGCGCTGTAGGTCGCCGCCTGATTCATGGTCGGCATCCGCTTCATCTTGTCGAAGAACTTCTTGCCGAACGCGCGGGTGCGGTCGTTGAGATCCCAGTAATAGGCCTCGGTGATGATCAGGCCCTGCGCCAGCTTCAGGCCGAGGCTGTGGATGTCGGAGATGAACATCACGATGCCGGCGAGGTTCTGGCCGCCGGCGACGATGCCGAACTCGGCCGCCTGCTTGATGGTGTTGATGGTGTCGCCGCCGCCATTGGCCATGCCGATGATCTTGGCCTTGGAGGCCTGCGCCTGCAGCAGGAATGACGAGAAGTCCTGGTTGTTGAGCGGATGGCGGGCGCTGCCGACCACCGTGCCGCCGGCCGCGCGCACGACATCGCCGGTGTCACGCTCGATCGAATGGCCGAACAGATAGTCGGCTGTGATGAAGAACCAGCTGGTGCCGCCAGTCTTGACGATGGCGCTGCCGACCGTATGCGCGTTGCCGTAGGTGTCGTAGGTCCAGTGCACGGTATAGGGCGAGCACGATTTGCCGGTGATGTCGGAGCTTGCGGCGTCCGTCACGATCATCAGCTTCTCGAACTGTTTCGACATTTCCATGCCGGCGAGCGCGGTCGCCGAGGTCGGCATGTCGATGATCATGTCGACGCCTTCGTTCTCATACCATTTGCGCGCGATCGAGGCGGCGATGTCGGCCTTGTTCTGCGGATCGGCGCTGATCACCTCGATCGGCTTGCCGAACATGGTGCCGCCGAACTCCTCGACGGCGAGCTTGGTCGCCTCCAGATTGCCCTGGCCTCCGATGTCCGAATAGACCGATGAGAAGTCGCTGAGAACGCCGATCTTGAGCGGCGCCTGGGCGCGGGCAGGGGCGGCGGTGAGGGCAAGCGCGGCAAGGTTGAGAGCGGCGAGGCTGAGAACAGCAAGACTGACGGCGGCAAGATGCGTCCGTCCCTTGCGCGGGGCAAAGGTCATTGTTTCCTCCTGATTATTCTTGTGTCGATGAGCATGAGCGGGTGGCGCAGGCCCGGCAAGAGCCGGAACCGCTCCGCCACGGGCATTTCGTCGCGGCACCTGCTCAACCTGCCGCCCTGCGGAAATGGCGCCCCACGAAACGAAAGACCGGCGTGAGGCGGGACAGCCGGGGTCTGCGATGGAGGGGATGTGCAGGCCGGGGCTGCCCATATCTTGACCTTTGGCCGGTCCGACAGTAGATGTTGTGCACCTGCAGCCGGCCCGTGGAACGCGGATATCCGGCGCGGCTTTTTCACTCCCCGAACAAGCGAGCCCGTGTATCGGCTCATCTCTCCGACAAGAGGGTGGGCTAAGGACGGCTGTTCGGTTTTCCCTGTAAACTCTTCAATCGTCTGATGACGGACGCGGACCCCTGACGATGGCTATCAGCCCGTTCAAATTTCTGCAGGAAGTGCGCTCGGAGACCGCCAAGGTCACCTGGCCGAGCCGCCGCGAGGTCACGATCACCACGATCATGGTGTTCGTGATGGTGGCGCTGGCTTCGATCTTCTTCTTCGCCGCCGATCAGATCATCCGCTACCTCATCACCCTCGTGCTGGGCATTCACTGATGGCAACCGCAACGCATTCGTCCGACAAGCGCTGGTACATCGTCCACGCCTATTCGAACTTCGAGAAGAAGGTCGCCGAGTCGATCCGCGAGCAGGCCAAGCAGCGCAATCTTGAGGACCTGTTCGAGCAGGTGCTTGTGCCGCTCGAGAAGGTCACCGAAGTGCGCCGCGGCCGCAAGATCGACGCCGAGCGCAAGTTCTTCCCCGGCTATGTGCTGGTGAAGATGAAGCTGACCGACGAGGCGTTTCACCTGATCAAGAACACGCCCAAGGTGACCGGCTTCCTCGGCGCCGAGAACAAGCCGATGCCGATCTCCGAGAGCGAGGCGATGCGCATCCTGAACCAGATGCAGGAAGGCGTGGAGCGGCCGAAATCCTCGGTGTCGTTCGAGATCGGCGAGAATGTGCGCGTCGCCGACGGCCCGTTCGCCTCGTTCTCCGGCGTGGTCGAGGAAATCGACGAGGCCCGCTCGCGGGTCAAGGTCGCCGTGTCGATCTTCGGCCGCGCCACCCCGGTCGAGCTCGAGTTCAACCAGGTCGAGAAGATCGTCGGCTGACGCCGGCCATCAGCTCTCGTCGTCATTCCGGGGCAGCCCGAAGGGCTGAGCCCGGAATCCATACCCCGAGGCGGCGATTGGACGGCGAAGTGCCATCTCCGGCGTGCATCTAACCACGCCCTGTGGCTATGGATTCCGGGCTCGCCCTTGCGGGGCGCCCCGGAATGACGGGAGGAGGGAGTTCAGCCCTCGACACCCTTTCCTTTTCGTCCGATCTCGTGTATCGGGCGCGCTTCGCTCCCCGAACGGGGGGCGATTTCGTTCGTGGGAGGCGTGACCGGCTTTGCCAGCCGGATCCAGCGCGCCGGACCACGGTCCCAAACCTCGCTTTCGGGTTTTGTCGCCCGACGGCGGTGCGTTCGCATCAGGCAAGATCGCGAACGCGTTGGAGAGTCACAATGGCAAAGAAAGTAACCGGTTACCTGAAGCTTCAGGTTCCGGCCGGCGCGGCCAACCCGTCGCCGCGCCGATCGGCCCCGCGCTGGGTCAGCGCGGTCTCAACATCATGGAGTTCTGCAAGGCGTTCAACGCCCAGACCCAGAAGGAAGAGAAGAACACCCCGATCCCGGTGGTCATCACCATTTATGCGGACCGGTCCTTCACCTTCGAGATGAAGACCCCGCCGATGTCCTACTTCCTCAAGCAGGCCGCCAAGATCCAGTCTGGCTCCAAGGCTCCGGGTCGCGACAAGGCCGGCAAGGTGACCAAGGCGCAGGTGCGCGAGATCGCCGAGAAGAAGATGAAGGACCTGAATTGCGACTCGATCGAGTCGGCCATGAAGATGGTCGAGGGCTCTGCCCGCTCGATGGGTCTGGAAGTTGCGGGGTAAGCGCCATGGCGATCGGAAAGCGTTTGAAGAAGGCCCGCGAGGGCATCGACCGCACCAAGCTGTATCCGCTTGCTGACGCGATCAAGCTCATCAAGGAGCGCGCCACCTCGAAGTTCGACGAGACCATCGAGGTCGCAATCAATCTCGGCGTCGATCCGCGTCACGCTGACCAGATGGTCCGTGGCGTCGTGATGCTGCCGAATGGCACCGGCCGTACGCTCCGCGTCGGCGTGTTCGCCCGCGGCGCGAAGGCCGACGAGGCCAAGGCCGCAGGCGCCGACGTGGTCGGCGCTGAGGACCTGGTCGAGAAGGTGCAGAACGGCAATATCGATTTCGACCGCTGCATCGCCACCCCCGACATGATGCCGCTGGTCGGCCGTCTCGGTAAGGTGCTCGGTCCGCGCGGCATGATGCCGAACCCGAAGATCGGTACCGTGACCATGGACGTCGCCGGCGCCGTCAAGGGGGCCAAGGGCGGCTCGGTCGAGTTCCGTGTCGAGAAGGCCGGTATCATCCAGGCCGGCGTCGGCAAGGCCTCGTTCGCCGAGGACAAGCTGGTCGAGAACATCAAGGCGCTGGCGGACGCGGTCGTGAAGGCCAAGCCGGCAGGCGCCAAGGGCACCTATGTCCAGCGCGTCGCGGTGTCGTCGACGATGGGCCCGGGCGTCAAGGTCGAGCCGGGCACCGTACTGGCGTAAGCCGACGGACACTGGCAGATAAGCAGGGCGGGATCGTTCATCGGTCCCGCCCTTCGCATTTGGTGGTACCCGACGACATGCCCGACAAGGTCCTGATCTATTCCCGCCTGCCGAAGTCAATGACCCAGCGCTTTGCCGACCGCTTCGACCTGCTCGACAGCGGCGGCCGACCTGCGCACGAGGTGTTTCCGGCTGAAGAGGTCGCGCAGATCCGGGCGCTGATCACGGCCGGTGGCACGCCGCTCGGGGCGGCCGACATGGACCGGTTGCCGTCGTTGGGGGTCATCATCTGCTACGGCACCGGCTATGACGGGGTCGATCTCAAGGCCGCGGCCGCGCGCAACATCGCGGTCGGCCACAGCCCGGGCGCCAATGCTGCGGCGGTCGCCGACGTCGCGGTCATGCTGATGCTGGCGACCATGCGGCGGCTGGTGGTCGCCGATCGCTATGTCCGCGACGGCAGCTGGGCCGAGGCCAAGCCGTCGCCGCTGATGAAGCCGCCGCCGAGCCTTGCCGGCTGCAAGGTCGGCGTCTATGGCATGGGCGCGATCGGCCGCAAGATCGCCGCCCGTGTTGCCGCGTTCGAGGCCGACATCGGCTATTTCAGCCGCACCCGTTACGACGACCTGCCGTACCGATATTTCCAAAGCCTCGATGCGCTCGCGGAATGGTGCACCGTGCTGATGATCGCGGTCCGCGCCGGTGCCGAAACCACCAATGCGGTCAACGCCGACCTTCTGAAGAAGCTCGGTCCGGACGGCCATGTCGTCAACATCTCGCGCGGCTCGGTCATCGACCAGGCCGCGCTGCTGTCGGCGCTCAAGGACGGCAATATCGCGGGGGCCGGCCTCGACGTGTTCGAGACCGAACCTCATGTGCCGGATGAACTGACCGCGCAGCCAAACCTGGTGGTGACACCTCATATTGGCGGTAACACCCGCGAGGCGCATGTTGCGATGCAGGCCTGCGTCGTCGCCAATCTCATGGCGTTCTTCGCGGGCGAGAAGCTGCCATATCAGGTGAAGTCGTAAGCGGGCCGGGTGAGGTCCCGCCCCGGGCGATCAACGTGGCGCGGGGCAGTCGCGATCGCATCTGAGGGCTGCGGCAAGGCCGAGTCCCCCTGTGAACCCACGAAACTGGTGCGAAATTTGCTCTCGGGGTCTTGGCAAGTCGCCATCGACCCGTTAAAGAACCGTCTTCTAGGCGGGCCGGCTGTTGCTGGCGCGCCTGTGCGTGCATTCCGAAAGACTTGGAGAGAACCAGAATTCCTTTTGAGGATATCCGTCAGGATGACTCGGAAGGAACAGGGATCTTTCTGCTCTCGAAATGCCGCAGGGGAGGTCGGTCCGCCGATCACCCCGATCCTGTCCGAGACTGCAGGCGCCAACGCGGAAATGCAATTTCCTCAATGGCTTAATCGTATGGCCTGCATAGACGGGTGAAGACCGGATTTCGGCATGTTCACTGCGCATCGCGGTGGCATGCAGGTTTGGTTCGAACCTCGACACTCCGCGAGCTCATGGGCTTTGCCTGGGCTTTCGGAAGGGCAGGCTAATCGTCGCCGTCTTGCCTTGCGTGTCCTCGGGGTTATCCGTCCGGAGGTCAGGTGTGGTGGGGCGGCGGGTGCAACCCGGCGGTCCCGCCCTTGGGCTAAGGTCTTGGGCGAAGGCCGCCAACCGGAGAGAGCTTGCTGTGGAACGAGCGGCAAAGAAAGAGGCGGTCGAGCAGCTGCACGAGGTCTTCAAGACCACGGGCGTTGCCGTCGTCGCTCACTATTCCGGCCTCACCGTGGCCCAGATGCAGAACCTGCGCAAGCAGATGAAGCAGGCTGGTGCGTCGGTGAAGGTCTCGAAGAACCGTCTCGCCAAAATTGCTCTTGAAGGCACGGACGTCGTCGGCATTGGCCCCCTGTTGAAGGGGCCGACCGTGATCGCAACTTCGAACGATCCTGTCGCGGCGCCCAAGGTTGCCATCGAATTCGCCAAGGCGAACGAAAAGTTCGTCATCCTCGGCGGCTCGATGGGCTCAACCGTCCTGAATGTCGACAGCGTGAAGGCTTTGGCCTCGCTGCCGTCGCTGGACGAACTGCGCGGCAAGCTCGTCGGCCTGATCCAGGCTCCGGCGACCAAGCTGGCCCAGCTCGCCAACGCTCCCGCGGCCAAGGTCGCGCGCGTCATTCAGGCTCATGCCTCAAAGGGCGAAGCGGCCTGACGCCCTTCGCAAACACTCACAACCTAGTTTCGAACCGAACCTAATCTAAGGAACTACATCAATGGCTGACCTGCAGAAGATCGTCGACGACCTCTCGGCCCTCACCGTTCTCGAGGCCGCTGAGCTCGCCAAGCTCCTGGAAGAGAAGTGGGGCGTGTCCGCCGCCGCTGCCGTGGCTGTCGCTGCTCCGGGCGCTGGTGGCGCCGCCGCCGCTCCGGCGGAAGAGAAGACCGAGTTCACCGTTGTCCTGGCTTCGGCCGGCGACAAGAAGATCGAGGTCATCAAGGAAGTCCGCGCCATCACCGGCCTGGGCCTGAAGGAAGCCAAGGACCTCGTCGAGGGTGCGCCGAAGCCGGTCAAGGAAGGCGTCAACAAGGACGAGGCCGAGAAGATCAAGACCCAGCTCGAGAAGGCTGGCGCCAAGGTCGAGCTCAAGTAATCGGCGATTGGCCATGGAGCATCCCGCGGCCTGACGGCAACAAGCGGGACGTTTCAGAACGATTTTGATGACCGGGTGGTAATATCACCCGGTCATCATAAGACCAGGGACGTTTGCGGGGGTATCGGGGATCGGCCGGAATCGCTGCAAAAGGCGTGCAACGGAATCGCCCGCTGCAGGCCGAACACGGAAAAGTGTAGAGATTTGGGGGCTTCGTTCTCGAATCTCGGCTATTGTCAACCCATATTGGGTCGGCAGCACGAATAGCCGGTTTTGGCGGTGGAGCAGCGTCTCCATCGTAAGCCGTTGGGAGATAGGCAATTTCGGGCTTTTGCAGTCCGTGACGAGATGGTTGTGACGAGCGGGTGCGTCCTCGCGCCTCGCGCGTCGTTTTGCGTTTTGCTGGTCTGAAGAACAGATCTGGGACGTTTCCGTTCCGGGCTCTGGGCTCAGATCCTCGAAATGGATCGAAATTCAACCCGGAAGGGCGGTGGCAGCCGCTGTTTCGGAAGGTTCGCCCCTCCGGGCGACGAAATGAGAGGCCACGATGGCGCAGCAGACATTCACCGGTCGCAAACGCGTTCGCAAGTTCTTTGGGCACATCAAGGAAGTCGCGGAAATGCCGAACCTCATCGAGGTTCAGAAGGCGTCCTACGACCAGTTCCTGATGGTCGACGAGCCCACAGGGGGACGGCCGGATGAGGGATTGCAGGCGGTATTCCGCTCGGTGTTCCCGATCTCCGACTTCTCGGGCACCTCGATGCTGGAATTCGTCCGCTACGAGTTCGAGCCGCCGAAATATGACGTGGACGAATGCCGCCAGCGCGGCATGACCTTCGCTGCGCCGCTCAAGGTGACGCTGCGCCTCATCGTGTTCGATATCGACGAGGAGACCGGCGCCAAGTCGGTCAAGGACATCAAGGAGCAGGACGTGTACATGGGCGACATTCCGCTCATGACCATGAACGGCACCTTCATCGTCAACGGTACCGAGCGCGTCATCGTCTCGCAGATGCACCGCTCGCCGGGCGTGTTCTTCGACCACGACAAGGGCAAGACCCATTCGTCGGGCAAGCTGCTGTTCGCCGCCCGCGTCATTCCCTATCGCGGCTCCTGGCTCGACATCGAGTTCGACGCCAAGGACATTGTGTTCGCGCGCATCGACCGCCGCCGCAAGCTGCCGGTGACGTCGCTGATGTTCGCGCTCGGCCTGGATGGCGAGCAGATCCTGTCGACCTTCTACAAGAAGCTGATCTACAAGCGCATCAAGGAAGGCTGGCGCGTTCCGTTCGACGCCAACCGTTTCCGCGGCTATTCGACGGTCAACGATCTGATCGATGCCGACACCGGCAAGGTCGTGCTCGAGGCCGGCAAGAAGCTCACCGTCCGCACCGCCCGCCAGCTTCAGGAGAAGGGGCTGAAGGCGCTGCGCATGTCGGACGAGGAGCTGCTCGGCAATTATATCGCCGAGGATCTCGTCAACCCGAAGACCGGCGAGATCTACGCCGAGGCCGGCGAGGAGATCACCGACAAGCTGTTCAAGGTGCTGAACGAGCAGGGCTACAAGGATCTGCCGCTGCTCGACATCGACCACGTCAATGTCGGCCCCTACATCCGCAACACGCTGTCGGCCGACAAGAACATGACGCGTGAGGACGCGCTGTTCGACATCTATCGCGTGATGCGTCCGGGCGAGCCGCCGACGCTGGATTCCGCGCAGGCGATGTTCCAGTCGCTGTTCTTCGATGCCGAACGCTACGACCTCTCCGCGGTCGGCCGCGTCAAGATGAACATGCGTCTCGAGCTCGACGCGCCGGACACCCAGCGCACCCTGCGCAAGGAGGACATCCTCGCGGTCATCAAGACCCTGGTCGACCTGCGCGACGGCAAGGGCGAGATCGACGACATCGACCATCTCGGCAACCGCCGCGTCCGCTCGGTCGGCGAGCTGATGGAGAACCAGTACCGCATCGGTCTGCTCCGCATGGAGCGCGCCATCAAGGAGCGCATGTCGAGCGTCGACATCGACACCGTGATGCCACAGGACCTGATCAACGCCAAGCCGGCCGCGGCCGCGGTGCGCGAGTTCTTCGGCTCGTCGCAGCTGTCGCAGTTCATGGACCAGACCAACCCGCTGTCGGAGATCACCCACAAGCGCCGCCTGTCGGCGCTCGGACCGGGTGGTCTGACCCGCGAGCGCGCCGGCTTCGAGGTGCGCGACGTGCATCCGACGCATTACGGCCGCATCTGCCCGATCGAGACGCCGGAAGGTCCGAACATCGGTCTGATCAACTCGCTGGCGACGTTTGCGCGCGTCAACAAGTATGGCTTCGTCGAGACGCCGTACCGCAAGGTCAGGGACGGCCGGGTCACCGACGAGGTGGTCTATCTGTCGGCCATGGAGGAGGGGCGCTATCGCGTCGCGCAGGCCAACGTGCCGCTCGATGCCAAGGGCCGCTTCACCGAGGACCTCGTGGTCTGCCGTCATGCCGGCGAAGTCGTGCCGATGACGCCGGACAAGGTCGACTACATGGACGTGTCGCCGAAGCAGCTCGTCTCGGTCGCCGCCGCGCTGATCCCGTTCCTGGAGAACGACGACGCCAACCGCGCGCTGATGGGCTCGAACATGCAGCGCCAGGCGGTGCCGCTGGTGCGTGCCGAGGCGCCGTTCGTCGGCACCGGCATGGAGGGCGTCGTCGCGCGTGACTCGGGTGCTGCGATCGCGGCGCGCCGCTCGGGCGTGGTCGACCAGATCGACGCCACCCGCGTCGTCATCCGCGCCACCGAGGATCTCGATCCGACCAAGTCGGGCGTCGACATCTACCGGCTGATGAAGTTCCAGCGCTCCAACCAGTCGACCTGCATCAACCAGCGTCCGCTGGTGAAGGTCGGTGACATCGTCAAGAAGGGCGACATCATCGCCGACGGTCCGTCGACCGATCTCGGCGAGCTCGCGCTCGGCCGCAACGTGCTGGTCGCGTTCATGCCGTGGAACGGCTACAACTTCGAAGACTCGATCCTTCTCTCCGAGCGGATCGTGAAGGAGGACGTCTTCACCTCGATCCACATCGAGGAGTTCGAGGTGATGGCCCGCGACACCAAGCTGGGGCCGGAGGAAATCACGCGCGACATTCCGAACGTGTCGGAAGAGGCACTGAAGAATCTCGACGAAGCCGGCATCGTCTATATCGGTGCGGAAGTGCGCGCCGGCGACATCCTGGTCGGCAAGATCACGCCGAAGGGCGAGAGCCCGATGACGCCGGAAGAGAAGCTGCTCCGCGCCATCTTCGGCGAGAAGGCCTCGGATGTGCGTGATACCTCGCTGCGGGTGCCGCCGGGCGTGCAGGGCACGATCGTCGAGGTCCGCGTGTTCAACCGCCACGGCGTCGACAAGGACGAGCGTGCGCTGGCGATCGAGCGGGAAGAGATCGAGCGTCTGGCCAAGGACCGCGACGACGAGCAGGCGATCCTGGACCGCAACGTCTACAGCCGTCTTGCCGACATGCTGGACGGCCGCCAGGGCATCTCCGGTCCGAAGGGCTTCAAGAAGGACACCAAGATCACCCGCGCGGTGCTCGACGAGTATCCGAAGTCGCAATGGTGGCTGTTCGCCTCGGCGAACGACAAGCTGATGGCCGAGATCGAGGCCATGCGGAAGCAGTACGACGAGTCGAAGAAGGGGCTGGAACAGCGCTTCCTCGACAAGGTCGAGAAGCTGCAGCGCGGCGACGAGCTGCCGCCGGGCGTGATGAAGATGGTCAAGGTCTTCGTCGCGGTGAAGCGCAAGATCCAGCCGGGCGACAAGATGGCCGGCCGTCACGGCAACAAGGGCGTCGTGTCCAAGATCGTTCCGATCGAGGACATGCCGTTCCTTGAGGACGGCACCCATGCGGACATCGTGCTGAACCCGCTGGGCGTGCCCTCGCGCATGAATGTTGGTCAGATCCTCGAGACGCATCTCGGCTGGGCCTGCGCCGGCCTCGGCAGGCGCATCGCCCAGACGGTCGATGCCTATCTGTCGAAGCAGGACGTCAAGCCGCTGAAGGAAACGCTGAAGCGGATCTACGGCGAGGACGAGACCATCAAGTCGCTCAACGACAATGAGCTGCTTGAACTCGGTCACAATCTGAGCCGCGGCGTGCCGATCGCCACCCCGGTGTTCGATGGTGCCAAGGAGGCCGACATCGAGGAGATGCTGAAGCTCGCCGGCATGGACGCGTCCGGCCAGTCGACCGTCTATGACGGCCGCACCGGCGATCCGTTCGATCGCAAGGTCACGGTGGGCTACATCTACATGCTCAAGCTGCACCATCTGGTCGACGACAAGATCCATGCGCGTTCGATCGGCCCGTATTCGCTGGTCACCCAGCAGCCGCTGGGCGGCAAGGCCCAGTTCGGCGGCCAGCGCTTCGGCGAAATGGAGGTGTGGGCGCTCGAAGCCTATGGCGCGGCCTACACGCTGCAGGAGATGCTGACGGTGAAGTCGGACGACGTCGCCGGCCGCACCAAGGTCTATGAGGCGATCGTGCGTGGCGACGACACGTTCGAGGCCGGTATTCCGGAATCGTTCAACGTGCTGGTCAAGGAAATGCGCTCGCTCGGCCTGAACGTCGACCTGCACAACTCCAAGCTCGGACCGGCGCCGACGTCGGAAGCCGCCGAGTAGTTCAAGAGATCCGGCCTGGCCGTCTTTGACGGCCGGGTGCCGGCGCCTTTGTCCCACGGGTCAGGACAGGGCGCCCTCTGCAAGAGATTTTCGAATTTGCGGCCGACCCCCGATCGGCACGCGAGGAGAATACGATGAACCAAGAAATTATGAATCTCTTCAATCCGACGACCCCGGCTCAGGTCTTCGACCAGATCCGGATCTCGATCGCGAGCCCTGAGAAGATTCTGTCCTGGTCCTACGGCGAGATCAAGAAGCCGGAAACGATCAACTACCGGACCTTCAAGCCCGAGCGCGACGGCCTGTTCTGCGCCCGCATCTTCGGGCCGATCAAGGACTATGAGTGCTTGTGCGGCAAGTACAAGCGGATGAAGTACAAGGGCATCATCTGCGAGAAGTGCTCGGTCGAGGTGACCCTGTCGCGCGTCCGGCGCGAGCGCATGGGCCATATCGAGCTCGCCGCCCCCGTCGCGCACATCTGGTTCCTGAAGTCGCTGCCGTCGCGCATCGGCCTGCTGCTCGACATGACGCTGAAGGATCTCGAGCGGATCCTGTATTTCGAATATTACGTCGTCCTCGAGCCGGGTCTGACCGCGCTCAAGGACCGTCAGCTCCTGTCCGAGGACGAGTACCTCAAGGCGCAGGACGAGTACGGCCAGGACAGCTTCACCGCCATGATCGGTGCGGAAGCCATCCGTGAGCTGCTGCGCGGCCTCGAGCTGGAGAAGCTCGAGCAGACGCTGCGTGCCGAGATGCAGGAGACCGACTCCGACATCAAGCACAAGAAGCTCGCCAAGCGCCTGAAGATCGTCGAGGCGTTCCGCCACTCCGGCAACAAGCCGGAATGGATGATCATGACCGTCGTGCCGGTGATCCCGCCGGATCTGCGGCCGCTGGTGCCGCTTGACGGCGGCCGCTTCGCGACCTCCGACCTCAACGACCTCTACCGCCGCGTCATCAACCGCAACAACCGCCTGAAGCGGCTGATGGAGCTGCGCGCGCCCGACATCATCATCCGCAACGAGAAGCGCATGCTTCAGGAAGCGGTGGATGCGCTGTTCGACAACGGCCGCCGCGGCCGCGTCATCACCGGCGCCAACAAGCGGCCGTTGAAGTCGCTCGCCGACATGCTCAAGGGCAAGCAGGGCCGCTTCCGTCAGAACCTGCTCGGCAAGCGCGTCGACTATTCGGGCCGTTCGGTCATCGTGGTTGGTCCGGAGCTGCGCCTGCACCAGTGCGGTCTGCCGAAGAAGATGGCGCTCGAGCTGTTCAAGCCGTTCATCTATTCGCGGCTCGACGCCAAGGGTCTGTCGACCACGGTCAAGCAGGCCAAGAAGCTGGTCGAGAAGGAGCGTCCGGAGGTCTGGGACATTCTGGACGAGGTCATCCGCGAGCATCCGGTGCTGCTGAACCGCGCGCCGACCCTGCATCGTCTCGGCATTCAGGCGTTCGAGCCGGTGCTGATCGAGGGCAAGGCGATCCAGCTGCATCCGCTGGTCTGCTCGGCGTTCAATGCCGACTTCGACGGCGACCAGATGGCCGTGCACGTTCCGCTGTCGCTCGAAGCGCAGCTGGAAGCGCGCGTCCTGATGATGTCGACCAACAACATCCTGCATCCGGCCAATGGTCAGCCGATCATCGTGCCGTCGCAGGACATCGTGCTCGGCCTGTATTATCTCTCGATCATGCGCGAGGGCATGAACGGCCAGGGCATGACGTTCGGCAACATGGCCGAGCTTGAGCATGCGCTGCACGCCAAGGCCATCCATCTCCACAGCAAGATCAAGTACCGCTGGGAGGGCATGGACGAGACCGGCAAGATCTCCAAGCGCTGGATCGAGACCACCGCCGGCCGCGTCATGCTCGGCAACGTGCTGCCGCGTCATCCGCGCATTTCGTACGAGATCATCAACAAGCTGATGACCAAGCGCGAAATCTCCGGCGTGATCGATCAGGTCTACCGTCACTGCGGTCAGAAGGAGACGGTGATATTCTGCGACCGCATCATGGCGCTCGGCTTCTACAACGCCTTCAAGGCGGGCATCTCGTTCGGCAAGGACGACATGGTCGTGCCGGCCGGCAAGTGGAAGATCGTCGACACCACCCGTACTCTGGCGAAGGATTTCGAGCAGCAGTACAATGATGGTCTGATCACCCATGGCGAGAAGTACAACAAGGTCGTCGACGCCTGGTCGAAGGCCTCGGAAGAGATCGCCAAGGAGATGATGAAGGAGATCTCCGTCACCAAGAAGACGGCGACGGGAGCAGATGCCGACATCAACTCGATCTACATGATGTCGCATTCCGGTGCCCGCGGTTCGCCGGCCCAGATGCGTCAGCTCGCCGGCATGCGCGGCCTGATGGCCAAGCCGTCGGGTGAGATCATCGAGACGCCGATCATCTCGAACTTCAAGGAAGGTCTCTCGGTTCTCGAGTACTTCAACTCGACCCACGGCGCCCGCAAGGGCCTCGCGGACACCGCGTTGAAGACCGCGAACTCGGGTTACCTGACCCGCCGTCTGGTCGACGTCGCGCAGGACTGCATCATCACGCAGGACGATTGCGGCACCCATCTCGGCATCAAGATGCGCGCCATCGTCGATGCCGGTACGGTGGTGGCATCGCTCGGCTCGCGCATCCTGGGCCGCGTGCCCTGCGACGACGTGCGCGATCCCGCGACCAATGCGGTGCTGGTCAAGGCCGGCACGCTGATGGAGGAGAGCCACATCGACGCCATCCAGCAGGCTGGCGTGCAGGAGGTGAAGATCCGCTCGGCGCTGACCTGCGAGCTGGTCAACGGCATCTGCAAGATGTGCTACGGCCGCGACCTCGCGCGCGGTACGCCGGTCAACCATGGTGAGGCTGTCGGCGTCATTGCCGCGCAGTCGATCGGTGAGCCCGGTACCCAGCTGACGATGCGCACCTTCCATATCGGCGGCGCGGCGCAGCTGAACGAGCAGTCCTTCGTCGAGTCGAACTTCGAAGGCAGAGTGGTCATCAAGAACAAGGCGATCGCCCGCAACAGCGAGGGTCACCTGATCGCGATGGTCCGCAACATGGTCGTGACCATCGTCGACCCCGACGGTTCGGAGCGTGCGACGCACCGCATCCAGTACGGCGCGCGCATGCATGTCGACGACGGCGACATGATCAAGCGCGGCCAGCGTATCGCCGAGTGGGATCCGTACACCCGTCCGATCCTCACCGAGGCCGAGGGCACGATCGGGTTCGAGGATCTGACCGAAGGTCTGTCGATCTCCGAAACGCTCGACGAGTCCACCGGTATCGCCAAGCGCGTGGTCATCGACTGGCGTGGAACGCGCGGTGGCGCGGATCTGCGTCCGGCGATCGTGATCAAGGGCAAGGATGGCAAGGTGCTCAAGCTCGCCCGCGGTGGCGATGCCCGCTACATGCTGTCGGTCGACGCGATTCTGTCAGTCGACGTCGGAACGACGGTGAAGCCGGGTGACATCCTGGCGCGTATCTCGACCGAGAGCGCCAAGACGCGCGACATCACCGGCGGTCTGCCGCGGGTGGCGGAGCTGTTCGAAGCGCGCAAGCCGAAGGATGCCGCGATCATCGCTGAGATCGCCGGCACCATCCGGTTCGGGCGGGACTACAAGAACAAGCGTCGCATCTCGATCGAGCCGGTCGACAAGACCGAGGAGCCGCGTGAGTACCTGATCCCGAAGGGCAAGCACATCCATCTGCAGGATGGCGACATCGTCGAGAAGGGTGACTTCATCGTCGAAGGCAACCCGGCGCCGCACGACATCTTGGCGATCAAGGGCATCGAGGAACTCGCGGCCTATCTGGTCAACGAGATCCAGGAGGTCTACCGGCTGCAGGGCGTGCTCATCAACGACAAGCACATCGAGGTGATTGTCCGTCAGATGCTGCAGAAGATCGAGGTCACCGACCAGGGCGACACCGACATGATCGCCGGCGAGCAGGTCGACAAGATCGAGTTCGACGCGCTGAACGCGAAGGCCGTGGAGGAAGGCAAGAAGCCCGCCACCGGCAATCCGGTTCTGCTCGGCATCACCAAGGCGAGCCTGCAGACCCGGTCGTTCTTCTCGGCGGCCTCGTTCCAGGAGACCACCCGCGTCCTCACCGAGGCGGCGGTCAATGGCAAGATCGACCCGCTCGAGGGTCTCAAGGAGAACGTCATCGTTGGCCGCCTGATTCCGGCCGGCACCGGCGCCTCCATGGCCCGCATCCGCGAGGTCGCGCTGAAGCGCGACAAGCTGATTCTCGACGAGCGCGAGAAGCAGGCGGCGATCGTGCCGTCGCAGCCCGAGCCGCAGCCGCTGGCGCTGCCGCCGGCGGAGTAAATCGAGCGGAGCGACAGCACCTGAGGTGTCAGGTGCTGCCGTTCGTTCATCGACGATAGAAAAGGCCGGCGGTTGCCGGCCTTTTTTTGACATTATCTTCTCCTGTTGCCGCGCTGCTGCCCGGTTGTTCATCTATCCTTCAGGCACAAAGGCGCTTCTGGGAGCATCAGATCCGCTAGGCTGATGTCCTTGTCCGTCGTGGCGATGCGCCGATTTGCTCAGGCGCAAACTCCGGGTGGCTCGGGCGCGCTATGGCCGATCGAGCCCCAAGGGTGGCGGGACCCGTGATACGGACGACCGGCGATGTCGCTGACAGCCGGAGATGGCGGAACTTCGATGCTTGACCTTGCGATTGTTGGTGGCGGTCCGGGCGGCCTGATGAGCGCCTGGTACTTGAGACGGAAGCTTGGCGATCTCTGCAAGGTCACGATTTTCGAAGCCTCCGACCGGCTCGGCGGCAAGATCGTGACGCGAAAATTCGATACGGCGCCGGCGATGTATGAAGCGGGTGTCGCTGAGATCTACGACTACTCGATGACCGGGCCCGATCCGCTGCGCGAGCTGATCCAGCATTTCGGCCTGCAGACGATTCCGATGGACGCGCTTCAGGTGCAGCTCGACGGCGAGCTGCTCGACGACGTGCCGGGCCTGCGCCGCAAATACGGGCCGAAGACGGCAGCCGCCGTCGAGGCGTTCCGCAAGCGCTGCTCCGAGGTGATGTCGCCGGTCGAGTATTACGAGGGCGTCGGCGCGCACGACAACGAGCACCCCTGGGCCTACAAGACCTGCGAGGAGCTGCTCGACGAGGAGGTCGAGGATCCCACCGCCAAGCGCTTCTTCAAGGTGATGTCGCGCTCCGACATCGCAACCGAGGCCCACAACACCAACGGCCTCAACGCGCTCAAGAACTTCGTGATGGATATCGACGACTATATCGGTCTGTATTCCATCCAGAACGGCAATGAGCAGCTGATCGAGTGCCTGCGCTCGGAGGTCGACGCCGACATCCAGCTCAATCATCGTGTGCTGCGCATCGGCAAGACCGAGCAGGGCCGCTACCGGCTCAACATGATGAACGGCAAGGGCCCGGAGACCCGCGAGTTCGATCTCGTGCTGGTGTGCCTGCCGCATTCCTGGCTGTCGACGGTCGGCTGGGAGGGCGAGAAGCTGCGCCGGTCGATGGTCAAGCACATCGCCTATTTCGACCGTCCCGCGCATTACCTGCGCGTCTCGATCCTGTTCGACAAGCCGTTCTGGGGCGACAAGATCCCGGGCTCCTGGTTCATGTCCGAGGCGTTCGGCGGCTGCTGCATCTACAATGAAGGCTCGCGCCACGACGTCGGCAAGCACGGCGTGCTGAACTGGCTGATCGCCGGCTCCGATGCGCTGGCCTTCGCCAATCTGTCCGATCAGGAGCTGATCGACGCCGCGCTGAAATCGCTGCCGGCGGCGCTCGGCGATGCGCGGGCGCATTTCATGGAAGGCAAGATCCATCGCTGGCTGTCGTCGGTGAACGCGTTGCCGGGCGGCCTGCCGGTGCGCGACGTCATGACGAATCACCGGCCAGAGCCGAAGGAGCATCCCGGCATCGTCGTGGTCGGCGACTATCTGTTCGATTCGACGCTCAATGGCCTGCTCGATTCGTCGGATGCCGCCACCGACATCATCCTGACCGAGATGATGCGGCTGCGCCGCGCCCGCGCGCAGGCGGAGAAGCCGCTGTCGGACAAGATCGACCGCGACTATTTCGACAATTACCGCGGGCAGGGGCCGTACAGCGAAGCCTGGTCGCAGTTCACCGATCCGGACTATCTGACCAGCCTGATCAAGATCGTCTGGAACAAAGGCAAAGGCAAAGGCTACAAGCTTCTCGTCGCCGGCTCTGCCAGCGGCGAGCTGGTCAGTGCGCTGCGCGACCGCGGCATCGATGCCTGGGGCATCGAGAACAACCGCTATATCCACGGCAAGACGCCGAAGGCGCTGAAGAAGTACAACAAGCTCGGGACGATTACCGACCTGCCGTTCAAGGCAGGTGAGTTCGATTTCGTGTTCGAGACCAGCCTCTGTCATCTCGGCGACAAGCAGGTGGCGCGGGCGATCCGCGAACTGAACCGCGTGGTCAAGACCGGCCTGGTATTCGGATCGATCACCTCGGACATGGCGCCGGCGCTGGTCGATCGCTACGACCTGCTGCGCGGCGTCAAGAAGCTCGGCACCTGGTGGGAATGGTCCGAGCTGTTCTTCGGCAATGGCTTCGACCTCGCGATGCACCGCCGCGACTGCACCGACGAGGTGTGGGCCGCGACGCTCGCTGCCAACAAGGGCCCGGGCCAGTGGTACGCGGACGCTGACAGCCTGCGCTACTCCTTCTTCGACAAGGTCGAGGACGACGAGGACTAGGGCTTGTCGTCGGACGCCCCGTCATCCTGGGGTAAGGCTCCGGGCCTTGTCTCCGAACGGCGGCAGTCGCTGGGTGCGTGACAGCCTCTGGTTCGGCCGCCGATGCGGCACCGTGTCGCGAGAATGCTGGCGGCCGGCGGACACAGATGTTAAAGCCGGACCGCTTTCATCCGTTACGGTCATATGGCCGTGCAGGATCGGTTCGTTGAATGGCGCCCAAATCTTCACCGCCGGAAAATCAGAAATCCAGGTCGGCCGCTGATCCGGCCGACACTGTGGACAAGCCGGGGGCCACGGCTGCAGCCGTCGCCGTGGTTCCCAAAGCCGGAACGGCAAAGACGTTGCCGAGCGACAAGCCGCCGCTCGTCGAGGATGAGGATGACGACGAGGAGGACGGCGATGCGGCCGGCCTCGAGCTCGACGATGATGACGACGACGAGGAGCTCGTCGTCTACACCGCGCGCGAGGCCGCCGGTGCGCTCGCCACGATCTACGGCTTCGTCTCGCCGCTGCTGGCCAAATACAAGAAGATGCTGGCCTTCGTGACGATCGGCGTCCTGATCGAGACGCTGTTCAACGTCATCATGCCGCTCAGCCTCAAGTTCCTGATCGACGACGCGCTCGGCGAGGAGGATTTCGAGGCGCTCTATCGCATCCTGGGCGTGCTTGCGGTCGCCGGGATCTTCACCTCGATCGTCGCCGTGCTCTATGAGCGCTGGGATGCGCGGCTGGCGGCCGGCATCATTTCGGATGTCCGCACCCGTCTGTTCGATCACGTGCAGAACCTGCCGGCAGCCTATTTCCAGCGCACCAAGCGCGGCGAGATCCTGTCACGCTTCTCGGTCGACATGTCGGCCTTCGAAGGCGTGGTCAAGACCTTCGCCAACAGCGCTGCGTTGCCGCTGCTCGAGCTCATCGCCGGCATCATCCTGATGCTGTTCCTCAACTGGCAGCTCGCCGCGATCGCGCTGTTGGTGTTCCCGATCACGCTGATCGGCCCGCGCATCCTGACCCCCAAGGCGGTGCAGGCCAATTACGAGCAGAAGCTCAACGAGGCCTCGCTGCTCGGCGTGATCCAGGAGAACATCGCTGCCCAGGCGGTGATCAAGGCGTTCAGCCTGCACCGCAAGGTGTTCGGCTGGTTCAGCTTCCGCAACGACGAGGCAAGGCGGAAGATCGCGGACGCGATGTTCCTCTCGACCATGGTCGAGCGCACCGTGACCATCGCGGTGCTGCTGCTGCATCTGGTGGTACTCGCGATCGGCGCCTATCTCGCCACCAAGGGCCAGATCACGGTCGGCACCTTCGTCACCTTCGAGAGCGCGTTCTGGGAGGTGTCCTACAACATCGCCCACGTCATGCACTTCCTCCCGGTGTCGATCTCCTCGGCGGCCGCGATCCGCCACATGCAGGAGCTGCTGGACGAGCCGACCCGCGGCGCCGACCGGCCGGGCGCGCCGGACCTGCCGCGCATCAGCCACGACATCACCTTCGAGCGCGTCAGCTTCCAGTATGAGGGCAGCGAGACGCCGGTGCTCGACAATCTCAGCCTCAAGCTCGACGTCGGCAAGCGGATCGCCATCGTCGGCCCGTCAGGCTCCGGCAAGAGCACGCTGCTGAACCTGATCCTGCGGCTCTACGTGCCCGATGAGGGCCGCGTCACCATCGATGGCGTCGACATCCGCAAGGTCACGCGCGATTCGCTGCGCGGCAGCATGGCGGTCGTGTTCCAGGAGAACATGCTGTTCAACATGTCGCTGCGGGAGAACATCCGGCTCGGCAAGGAGGGCGCCACCGACGCCGAGGTGGAGGAGGCGGCCAAGAAGGCCGAGATCCACCGCTACATCATGAGCCTGCCGCAGAAATACGACACCATCGTCGGCGAGCGTGGCGACACGCTGTCCGGCGGCCAGCGCCAGCGCATCGCGATCGCCCGCGCCATCATCCGCAACCCCTCGGTGCTGCTGCTCGACGAGGCGACCTCGGCGCTCGACCAGACCACGGAGGCGGCGATCAACCGCACGCTGCTGAAGGTCGCCAAGGGCCGCACCATGATCTGGTCGACCCACCGTCTGACCTCGGTGGTCGAGATGGACGAGATCATCGTCATCTCCGGCGGCCGGGCCATCGAACGTGGCAGCCATACCGAGCTGCTTGCCAAGAACGGCGTCTATCGCAAGCTGTGGGACGACCAGAGCCACCAGCCGAGCCGGCAGGATCAGGCCGACGACGACAGCGATGACGATGATGATGATGACGAGGATGATGACGACGAGGAATAGGCGTTAAGCGGCCCGCTGCTCGTCACCAGCCGGTGCCGCACGCCGCGGCCGAGCGAGACCGCGAAACGAGCCCAGCGCTGCGCCAGCCAATAGGGGCCGGTGCCTGTCGAGATGTCGCGGTACCGCCAGGCCTTCTGCAGCGACCACGCATCGCAGGCCGTCTTGACCGGATCGTCATAGAACGCGGCGATCTTGCCTTCGCTCATGCCGTCGGTCGCGAGCCAGCGCGGGATGTGGACGTTGCAGAGCCGCTCGACGTCGGTGAAGACCTTGTCGGAGCCGGTGCCGGTGACGGGGCAGGTGGTGCAGAAGGCATCGCCGATCAGCACCACGCCCGGCATGCAGACGCCGCTGTTGACGACGAGGTCGGCCGGCCGAACCTTGACCTCGCCGGTGACAGCGTAATCGCCGGTGATCCGCCGGAGGCCGGGCAGGGCGGCGTCGAGCGTCTCAGCCGGGTTGCGCCGGATCGCCCGAACCCAGGGGTCATCGGCCTCGCGATAGGCGAACAGATTGGCCCGCATCCGCTCGCCGATCGGGAACAATGTGATGTAGGGAGCGCGCGCGCTGGCCCGCTCCTGGAAATAGGTCATCGCGGGAAAGGCAAAGGCGGGGCGCCCGACTGGCGCGAGATCGAAGCCGACCGAGATCGAATGGGAGGGGCTGGTGATCTTGCGGGTGATTCCCAGCATATGTCGCAGCCCGACATTCAGCCCGTTGGCGAGCACGACCAGTCGCGCCGAGATCGTCTGCCCGTCAGAGAGGGTGACCGACTGGCGATCCTCGCTTGGGGTGATCGCGACCGCCTTGGCCACGATTCGCGCCACGGAACCGGGAATCTCGTCCCGCACCGCCGCCACCAGCGCGTCGTACATGATGCCGTATTGCGGGACCGGCGCCCGGTCCAGGAGGTAGCCGAATCGGGCGATCCAGTTTTCTGCCGCCAGCGTCGCCTGACGCAGGGCCTTGTCCGCCATTCCGGTGCGACGGAATCGCGCGATCTGCTCAGCGCCGGAAATTTTCTCGATTCGGAAGTCGGGCGGGTAGACGGTGTGGGGATCGACCAGAATCGCGGTGATTCCAGCCCTCCCGAGCATTCCAGCGGCAATCGAGCCGGCCAGGCCGCCGCCAATGATCGCAATGTCGGTGTATCGGGTCATTTGGCGCCTCGTCGGGGCCATCCTTGGCGCTGAAACCCGAAAAAAGCCTTATCTTCAATGTTTCCGATCATTGCCGGAGCCGATCGAGGCGATCTGACTGGGCGCGAAGCGGGTCACCCGATACCTTGCGGCCCGCTGAGCTGGGCGCCGGCGGAGGCGCAACGCTGGGAGACGCCTGTTTGCGCATGCTGCGGCGTCGTTTTGCTTGACTTGGATATTTACCGCTTATAAAAGGCGCGCACTCAACGACAGGCGGTGAGCTTCGCCAGCGTCGGTACGGATCACCCGGACGGCCTTCAACAGGGCAGAATGGGCACCAACCTCGACGAATGCCGCTCAAACGCTGTCGATCATAGCTAGGCAATGCCAGAACGATTTTAGATCTCTCGAGCACGTTCTCTTGAGACCAATTTCGGATGCATGACCTCGGTAGGCCGCCGTCAGCGCAAGTTTGATGGTGGTGATCGCGGTCCTCTGTGGCGTCGAGCGCTTTCCGTTCAGCGATGAACGGTTGGCGCGCTTTCGTTTTGCGCGGATTTTCGTCGCGCTGGGCGGACCGGTGAGGCGGGGAACCTCGAACAGAATTTACGGAAATCCATCGTGGTTTCCGTGCGAACGTTGAGAAGGGTGAAGGCCAAGATGCCGACGATCAACCAGCTGATCGCAAATCCGCGCGAAGTGCAGAAGTCGCGCAAGAAGGTGCCGGCGCTGCAGCAGTCGCCGCAGAAGCGTGGTGTTTGCACGCGCGTCTACACCACGACCCCGAAGAAGCCGAACTCGGCGCTTCGTAAGGTCGCCAAGGTGCGCCTGACCAACGGCTTCGAGGTGATCGGCTACATCCCGGGTGAGGGCCATAACCTGCAGGAGCACTCGGTGGTCATGATCCGCGGCGGTCGCGTCAAGGACTTGCCGGGCGTGCGCTATCACATCCTCCGCGGCGTGCTGGATACCCAGGGCGTCAAGAACCGTAAGCAGCGCCGTTCGAAGTATGGCGCGAAGCGTCCGAAGTAAGACGTTCGAGAGAAGCGGGAACAGATCAAATGTCGCGTCGCCATTCAGCCGAAAAGCGTGAAGTGCTTCCGGATCCGAAGTTCGGGAACATCATCGTCACCAAGTTCATGAATTCGGTGATGTACGCCGGCAAGAAGTCGGTCGCCGAAGGTATCGTCTACGGCGCGTTCGGCATCATCGAGGCCAAGACCAAGCAGAGCCCGCTGACGGTGTTCGAGCAGGCGCTCGAGAACGTCATGCCGACCATCGAGGTCCGTTCGCGCCGCGTCGGCGGTGCGACCTATCAGGTGCCGGTCGAAGTCCGCTCGACCCGCCGTCAGGCGCTGGGCATCCGCTGGCTGATCTCGGCCGCGCGCGACCGCAACGAGAAGACCATGACCGAGCGACTGTCGGCCGAGTTGCTCGACGCCTCGAACAACCGCGGGAACGCCGTGAAGAAGCGTGAAGACGTGCACCGGATGGCGGAAGCCAACCGCGCCTTCTCGCACTATCGCTGGTAACGGCGACCCGAACGGAAATCAGGGAACACACCCATGCCCCGCCAACACGCCATCGAAGACTATCGCAACTTCGGCATCATGGCGCATATCGACGCCGGTAAGACGACGACGACCGAGCGCATCCTGTATTACACGGGCAAGAGCCACAAGATCGGCGAAGTGCACGAAGGTGCCGCGACGATGGATTGGATGGAGCAGGAGCAGGAGCGTGGCATCACGATCACCTCGGCTGCCACCACCGCGTTCTGGAACGGCAAGCGCCTGAACATCATCGACACTCCCGGTCACGTCGACTTCACCATCGAGGTCGAGCGCAGCTTGCGCGTGCTCGACGGCGCCGTGTGCGTTCTCGACTCCAACCAGGGCGTCGAGCCGCAGACCGAGACCGTCTGGCGCCAGGGCGACAAGTACAAGGTGCCGCGCATCGTCTTCGCCAACAAGATGGACAAGACTGGCGCCGACTTCTTCAAATGCCTGGCCGACATCGTCGACCGCCTGGGTGCGAAGCCGGTTGCGATCCAGCTGCCGATCGGCGCTGAGAACAATTTCAAGGGTTGTATCGACCTGGTGACGATGAAGGCGATCGTCTGGAACGACGAGTCCCTCGGCGCCAAGTTCGACTACACCGAGATTCCGGCTGATCTGGCCGACCAGGCTGCCGAATATCGCGAGAAGCTGGTCGAAGCTGCCGTCGAGCTCGACGACGATGCTCTCGCCGCCTTTCTTGACGGCAAGGAGCCGGACGAGGCGACCCTGAAGCGCCTGATCCGCAAGGCCGTGTTGACCGGCGCGTTCTATCCGGTGCTGTGCGGCTCGGCCTTCAAGAACAAGGGTGTGCAGCCCTTGCTCGACGCCGTCGTCGACTATCTGCCGTCGCCGCTCGACGTGCCCGCGATCAAGGGCACCGATGACCGCGGCAACGAGGTCGTGCGAAAGGCGGACGACAAGGAGCCGTTGGCGCTGCTGGCGTTCAAGATCATGGACGACCCGTTCGTCGGCACCATCACCTTCTGCCGCATCTATTCGGGCATCCTGACCTCGGGTACCGGCGTCGTGAACTCGACCCGCGAGAAGAAGGAGCGCATCGGTCGCATGCTCTTGATGCATGCGAACAACCGCGAGGACATCAAGGAAGCCTATGCCGGCGACATCGTCGCTCTCGCAGGCCTCAAGGAAGCCCGCACCGGTGATACGCTGTGCGATCCGAACAACCAGGTGATCCTGGAAAAGATGGAGTTCCCGGAGCCGGTCATCGAGATCGCGATCGAGCCGAAGTCGAAGGCCGACCAGGAGAAGCTCGGCGTCGCGCTGGCGAAGCTGGCCGCGGAGGATCCGTCCTTCCGCGTGTCGACCGATCACGAGTCGGGCCAGACCATCCTCAAGGGCATGGGCGAGCTCCATCTCGACATCAAGGTCGACATCCTGAAGCGCACCTACAAGGTCGATGCGAATATCGGCGCGCCGCAGGTGGCGTTCCGTGAGCGCATCACCAAGCCGGCCAATGTGGACTACACCCACAAGAAGCAGACCGGCGGCACCGGCCAGTTCGCGGCCGTGAGCCTCGTGGTCGAGCCGAACGAGCCGGGCGGTGGCTACGTGTTCGAGTCCAAGATCGTCGGTGGTGCGGTTCCGAAGGAATACATCCCCGGCGTCGAGAAGGGCATCGAGAGCGTGCTCGGCGCTGGCGTGGTCGCCGGCTTCCCGGTGGTCGACGTCAAGGTCGCGCTGGTCGACGGCAAGTATCACGACGTCGACTCGTCGGCATTGGCCTTCGAAATCGCTTCCCGCGCGGCCTTCCGCGAGGCGCTGCAGAAGGGCAAGTCGGTTCTGCTCGAGCCGATCATGAAGGTCGAAGTGGTCACGCCGGAAGACTACACCGGCTCGGTCATCGGCGACCTGAACTCGCGTCGTGGCCAGATCCAGGGCCAGGACATGCGCGGCAATGCCAACGTCATCAACGCGATGGTGCCGCTCATGAATATGTTCGGTTACGTGAATAACCTGCGCTCGATGAGCCAGGGCCGCGCAACCTTCACGATGCAGTTCTCGCACTACGCTGAAGCGCCGGCCAACGTGTCGGCCGAAGTCCAGAAGAAGTTTGCCTGATTGTCGTTAGCTCAGCTTAGCGACTGAACGGAGAGTCAAATGGCCAAAGCTAAATTTGAACGTAACAAGCCCCACTGCAACATCGGCACCATCGGTCACGTCGACCATGGCAAGACGTCGCTGACGGCTGCCATCACCAAGATCCTGGCCGAGACCGGCGGTGCGACGTTCACTGCCTACGATCAGATCGACAAGGCGCCGGAAGAGAAGGCTCGCGGCATCACTATCTCGACCGCCCACGTCGAGTACGAGACCAAGAACCGCCACTACGCGCACGTCGACTGCCCCGGCCACGCCGACTACGTGAAGAACATGATCACCGGCGCTGCCCAGATGGACGGTGCGATCCTGGTGGTGTCGGCTGCTGACGGCCCGATGCCGCAGACCCGCGAGCACATCCTGCTCGCCCGCCAGGTCGGCGTTCCGGCGCTGGTCGTGTTCCTCAACAAGTGCGACATGGTCGATGATCCGGAGCTGCTCGAGCTGGTCGAGCTCGAAGTCCGCGAGCTGCTCTCGAAGTACGAATTCCCGGGCGACAAGATCCCGATCATCAAGGGCTCGGCGCTCGCCGCTCTGGAAGATTCGGACAAGAAGCTCGGCCACGACGCCATCCTCGAGCTGATGCGCAATGTCGACGAATACATTCCGCAGCCGGAGCGTCCGATCGACCAGCCCTTCCTGATGCCGGTCGAAGACGTGTTCTCGATCTCGGGCCGCGGCACCGTGGTGACCGGCCGTGTTGAGCGCGGCATCATCAAGGTCGGTGAGGAAATCGAGATCGTCGGCATCCGCCCGACCCAGAAGACCACCGTCACCGGCGTCGAAATGTTCCGCAAGCTGCTCGATCAGGGCCAGGCTGGCGACAACATCGGTGCGCTGCTCCGCGGCACCAAGCGCGAGGACGTCGAGCGCGGCCAGGTGCTCTGCAAGCCGGGTTCGGTCAAGCCGCACACCAAGTTCAAGGCTGAGGCCTACATCCTCACCAAGGAAGAAGGCGGCCGTCACACGCCGTTCTTCACCAACTACCGTCCGCAGTTCTACTTCCGCACGACCGACGTGACTGGCGTCGTTCACCTGCCGGAAGGCACCGAGATGGTGATGCCGGGCGACAACATCGCGATGGAAGTGCACCTGATCGTGCCGATCGCGATGGAAGAGAAGCTGCGCTTCGCCATCCGTGAAGGCGGCCGCACCGTCGGCGCCGGCGTCGTCGCCTCGATCATCGAGTAACAAAGCGAATAGGGAATGGCGGGTGGCGAATGGAGATATCCATTCGCCGTTCGCTACTCGCCACTCACTACTCAAAGAAAGATACGGCAATGAACGGCCAGAATATCCGCATCCGTCTCAAGGCGTTCGACCATCGAATCCTCGATACGTCGACGCGCGAGATCGTCAACACGGCGAAACGGACGGGCGCGCAGGTTCGCGGACCCATTCCGCTGCCGACCCGCATCGAGAAGTTCACCGTGAACCGTTCGCCGCACGTCGACAAGAAGAGCCGCGAGCAGTTCGAGATGCGCACCCACAAGCGCCTGCTCGACATCGTCGATCCGACCCCGCAGACCGTCGATGCTCTCATGAAGCTCGATCTGGCGGCCGGCGTCGACGTCGAGATCAAGCTCTAAGTTTTTTGGATTCACGTCCGCTTCATCGCGGACATAGAGAAGAACAGGAAGCACGCCGATGCGCTCCGGAGTGATCGCACAAAAGGTCGGGATGACGCGGGTCTTCACGGAGACCGGCGAACATATCCCCGTGACCGTGCTGAAGCTCGGCAATTGCCAGGTGGTCGGTCACCGCACCACCGAGAAGAACGGCTATGTCGCGCTGCAGCTCGGCAGCGGCAGCCGCAAGACGGTCTACATGCCGAAGGCCGAGCGCGGCCAGTTCGCGGTCGCCAAGGTCGAGCCGAAGCGCAAGGTCGCCGAGTTCCGTGTCAGCGAGGATTCGCTGATCCCGGTCGGCGCCGAGATCCTGGCCGACCATTTCGTCGTCGGCCAGTTCGTCGACGTCACCGGCACCACGGTCGGTAAGGGCTTCGCCGGCGGTATGAAGCGCTGGAACTTCGGCGGTCTGCGCGCCACGCACGGTGTGTCGATCTCGCACCGTTCGATCGGTTCGACCGGTGGCCGTCAGGACCCCGGCAAGACCTGGAAGAACAAGAAGATGCCCGGTCACATGGGCGTCGATCGCGTCACCACGCTGAACCTGCGGGTGGTGCAGACGGATGTCGAGCGTGGCCTGATCCTGGTCGAAGGCGCGGTGCCCGGCTCCAAGGGTGGCTGGATCTCGGTGCGCGACGCCGTGAAGAAGCCGCTGCCGAAGGAAGCGCCGAAGCCCGGCAAGTTCAAGGTCGCGGGTGAGCAGGCTGCCGAAGCGCCGGCCGTGCAGGAGGGCGCATAAATGGAACTGAAAGTCACCACGCTTGAGGGCAAGGACGCCGGCTCGGTCCAGCTGTCCGACGCCATCTTCGGTCTCGAGCCGCGCGTCGACATCATCCAGCGCTGTGTTCAGTGGCAGCTGAACAAGCGTCAGGCCGGCACGCACAAGGCCAAGGGTCGCGCCGAGATCTGGCGTACCGGCAAGAAGATGTACAAGCAGAAGGGCACCGGCGGTGCCCGTCACGGCTCGGCCCGCGTGCCGCAGTTCCGCGGCGGTGGCCGTGCCTTCGGCCCGGTCGTGCGCTCGCATGCGACCGACCTGCCGAAGAAGGTGCGCGCGCTGGCGCTGAAGCATGCTCTGTCGGCCAAGGCCAAGGACGGTGATCTGGTCGTACTGGAGAACGCCACCCTCGAGGCGGCGAAGACCAAGGCGCTGATCGGCCATTTCTCGGGTCTCGGCCTGACCAACGCGCTGATCATCGATGGCGCCGAGCTGCACAACGGCTTTGCCGCTGCGGCCCGGAACATCCCGAACCTCGACGTGCTGCCGATCCAGGGCATCAACGTCTATGACATTCTCCGCCGCCAGAAGCTCGTTCTGACCAAGGCGGCGATCGATGCGCTGGAGGCGCGCTTCAAATGAAGACCATCGATCCGCGCCACTACGACATCATCCTCGCGCCGGTCGTGACCGAGAAGGCGACGTTCGCCTCCGAGCACAACAAGGTTCTGTTCAAGGTGGCCGCCAAGGCGACCAAGCCGCAGATCAAAGAGGCGATCGAGAAGCTGTTCGACGTCAAGGTCAAGAGCGTGAACACGCTCGTCCGCAAGGGCAAGACCAAGGTGTTCCGCGGCCATTTCGGTTCGCAATCGGACAGCAAGCGGGCGATCGTGACCCTCGAAGAGGGCCACCGGATCGACGTCACCACCGGACTGTAAGGCTCAGCTGCCATGGCATTGAAGACATTCAACCCCACGACGCCGGGCCAGCGCCAGCTGGTCATGGTCGATCGTTCGGCCCTGTACAAGGGCAAGCCGGTCAAGGCGCTGACCGAAGGCAAGCTGTCGAGCGGCGGTCGCAACAATACCGGCCGCATCACGGTTCGCTTCCTCGGCGGCGGTCACAAGCAGTCGTACCGGATGGTCGACTTCAAGCGCGACAAGGTCGACGTTCCCGCGACCGTCGAGCGCCTGGAGTATGATCCGAACCGCACCGCCTTCATCGCCCTGGTCAAGTATCAGGACGGCGAGCTCGCCTACATCCTGGCGCCGCAGCGCCTGGCGGTCGGCGACACCATCGTCGCCGGCAATTATGTCGACGTGAAGCCGGGCAATGTCATGCCGCTCGGCAACATGCCGGTCGGTACGATCGTGCACAATATCGAGGTCAAGATCGGGAAGGGCGGTCAGCTAGCCCGTTCGGCCGGCACCTATGCCCAGATCGTCGGCCGCGACCAGGACTACGTGATCGTCCGCTTGAACTCGGGCGAGCAGCGCCTGGTGCATGGCCGCTGCCGCGGCACCATCGGTGCGGTGTCGAACCCGGACCACATGAACACGTCGATCGGCAAGGCCGGCCGCAAGCGTTGGATGGGCCGTCGCCCGCACAACCGCGGTGTCGCGATGAACCCGATCGACCATCCGCACGGCGGCGGCGAAGGCCGTACCTCGGGCGGTCGTCACCCGGTCACTCCGTGGGGCAAGCCCACCAAGGGCAAGAAGACCCGCACCAACAAGTCGACCGACAAATTCATTCTCTTGAGCCGCCACAAGCGGAAGAAGTAAGGAACGACGGACATGGTTCGTTCAGTCTGGAAAGGCCCGTTCGTCGAGGCGTCGCTGCTCAAGAAGGCAGATGCGGCGCGCGCGTCCGGCCGTCACGACGTCATCAAGATCTGGAGCCGCCGCTCGACCATCCTGCCGCAGTTCGTCGGCCTGACGTTCGGCGTCTACAACGGCCAGAAGCACGTGCCGGTCGCGGTCAACGAGGAAATGGTTGGCCACAAGTTCGGCGAGTTCTCGCCGACCCGCACCTTCCACGGCCATTCGGGCGATAAGAAAGCCAAGAAGGCTTGAGGATTAAGCGATGAGCAAACCAAAGCGCGAACGGAGCCTCCCCGACAACGAGGCCAAGGCTGTGGCCCGGATGCTTCGGGTGAGCCCGCAGAAGCTGAACCTGGTGGCGCAGATGATCCGCGGCCGCAAGGCGTCGGCAGCCCTCGCCGACCTGCAGTTCTCGCGCAAGCGGATTGCGGTCGACGTCAAGAAGTGCCTGGAATCGGCGATCGCCAATGCCGAGAACAACCACGAGCTCGAGGTCGACGATCTCGTCGTCTCGCAGGCTTTCGTCGGCAAGGGAATCGTGATGAAGCGTTTCTCGCCGCGCGGCCGTGGCCGTTCGGGCCGGGTTTTCAAACCGTTTTCGCAGCTGACGATCATTGTTCGTCAGGTCGAGGCGAGCGCTTAAGGCGCTGGGAGAATACGATGGGTCAAAAGATCAATCCGATCGGTCTGCGTCTCGGCATCAACCGGACCTGGGATTCGCGCTGGTTTGCCGGCAAGGCCGAATACGGCAAACTGCTGCATGAAGACGTCAAGATCCGCGAGATCCTGCACAAGGAGCTCAAGCAGGCGGCGGTCGCCCGCATTGTGATCGAGCGTCCGCACAAGAAGTGCCGCGTCACGATCCACTCGGCGCGCCCGGGTGTCGTGATCGGCAAGAAGGGCGCCGACATCGACAAGCTGCGCAAGCGCGTCGCCGACATCACTTCGTCGGACGTCGTCATCAACATCGTCGAGATCCGCAAGCCGGAGCTCGATGCCACGCTGGTCGCCGAGTCGATCGCGCAGCAGCTGGAGCGCCGCGTCGCGTTCCGCCGCGCCATGAAGCGCGCCGTGCAGTCGGCGATGCGTCTGGGCGCCGAGGGCATCCGCATCAACTGCTCGGGTCGTCTGGGCGGAGCGGAAATCGCCCGCATGGAATGGTACCGTGAGGGCCGGGTGCCGCTGCACACGCTGCGCGCCGACATCGACTACGGTGTGGCCACAGCGTTCACCACCTTCGGCACCTGCGGCGTGAAGGTCTGGATCTTCAAGGGCGAGATCCTCGAGCACGATCCGATGGCACAGGACAAGCGGATGAACGAAGGCGGCGGCGAGAGCTCGCAGCCGCGGTCGCGCCGCGACGCGGCCTGATCGATCAGCCGCGACAAGACAGGTTTGAGGGCTCAAAGCCATGATGCAACCAAAGAAGACCAAGTTCCGAAAGGCGCATAAGGGCCGTATTCACGGCGTTGCGTCCTCGGGCGCGACGCTGGCCTTCGGCCAGTTCGGGCTGAAGGCGATGGAGCCGGATCGCGTCACCGCACGCCAGATCGAGGCTGCCCGTCGTGCCCTGACCCGTCACATGAAGCGCGCCGGCCGCGTCTGGATCCGCGTGTTCCCAGACCTTCCGGTGTCGAAGAAGCCGGCCGAAGTCCGCATGGGCTCCGGCAAGGGTTCGCCGGAATTGTGGGTGGCCCGCGTCAAGCCGGGCCGGGTGATGTTCGAGATCGACGGCGTGAACAACCAGATCGCGCGCGAGGCGCTGCTGCTGGCGGCGGCCAAGCTGCCGATCAAGACGCGCTTCGTCGAACGCATTGCGGAGTAATGGTCATGGCCGAGATGAAGATTGCCGACATTCGCGCGATGAGCCCCGACCAGATGGACGATGCGATCGTCAATCTGAAGAAGGAGCGCTTCAACCTGCGCTTCCAGCGTGCCACGGGGCAGCTGGAAAACACCGCCCGCCTGCGTGAGGCGCGCCGCGACATCGCCCGTATCAAGACCATCGCCGCGCAGCAGCGCGCCAAGACGAAGTAAGAGGCTCGACATGCCGAAACGGACCCTCCAGGGCGTTGTCGTCAGCGACAAGCAGGCCAAGACCGTGGTCGTGCGCGTCGACCGGCGCTTCACCCACCCGATCTACAAGAAGACCATCCGCCGGTCGAAGAACTACCATGCCCACGACGAGAGCAACGAGTTCAAGCCGGGCGACATGGTGTGGATCGAGGAGAGCAAGCCGATCTCGAAGCTGAAGCGCTGGACCGTGGTCCGGGGCGAGCACAAGAAAACCGCCTGAGGCGCGGAACAAGGCCCTTCCAAGGGGCCGGTTTCGCTTTCGGGATCAAACAAGGCGCAGCTTTCCTGCGCAGCAGATGAAGAGGACGAGGTGCATCAATGATTCAGATGCAGACCAACCTCGACGTGGCCGATAATTCCGGCGCACGCCGTGTCATGTGTATCAAGGTGCTGGGCGGCTCGAAGCGCCGCTATGCCACCGTTGGCGACATCATCGTGGTGTCGATCAAGGAAGCCATTCCGCGTGGCAAGGTGAAGAAGGGCGACGTCATGAAGGCCGTCGTGGTGCGCGTCCGCAAGGACATCCGCCGCGCCGACGGCTCGGTGATCCGCTTCGACCGCAACGCGGCCGTTCTGATCAACAACCAGTCGGAGCCGGTCGGCACCCGTATCTTCGGGCCGGTGCCGCGCGAGCTGCGCGCCAAGAACCACATGAAGATCATCTCGCTGGCCCCGGAGGTGCTGTGATGGCTGCCAAGATCCGCAAGGGCGACAAGGTGATCGTCCTGACCGGTCGCGACAAGGGTCGCACCGGCGAGGTGTTCGAGGTGCGTCCCGATGCCGGGACCGCGCTGGTGCGCGGCATCAACCTGGTCAAGCGTCACCAGAAGCAGACGCAGAACCAGGAGGGCGGCATCATCACCAAGGAAGCGCCGATCCACCTGTCCAACGTCGCTTATGTCGGCAAGGACGGCAAGCCGACGCGCATCGGATTCAAAGTTCAGGCGGACGGCAAGAAGGTCCGCGTTGCCAAGAGCTCGGGAGTTGAGATCGATGGCTGAGACCGCTTACACCCCGCGCCTCCGCACGGAATATGATCGCAAGATCAAGAGCGCGCTGACCGAGAAGTTCGGCTACGCCAATGTCATGCAGGTGCCGCGGCTCGACAAGGTCGTGCTGAACATGGGCATCGGCGAGGCCGTCAACGACCGCAAGAAGGCGGAGACGGCGGCGGCCGATCTGTCGCTGATCGCCGGCCAGAAGGCGGTCGTGACCTATTCGCGCGTCGCCATCGCGACCTTCAAGCTGCGCGAGAACCAGCCGATCGGCTGCAAGGTCACGCTGCGCAAGGCCAAGATGTACGAGTTCATCGACCGCCTGATCAACGTCGCGCTGCCGCGCGTCCGCGACTTCCGCGGCCTGAACCCGAAGAGCTTCGACGGCCGCGGCAACTACTCGCTCGGCATCAAGGAGCACATCATTTTCCCCGAGATCGACTTCGACAAGGCCGGGGAGAGCTGGGGCATGGACATCACGGTGTGCACCACCGCGGCGACCGACGACGAGGCCCGTGCCCTTCTGACCGCATTCAATTTCCCGTTCCGGCAGTGAGCAGCTGATCAGCTTCTCAAACGCGGATACCCAGGAGCCACGCATGGCAAAGAAGAGTTCAATCGAGAAGAACAACCGGCGCAAGCGGATGTCGAAGAACGCCGCCCCGAAGCGCGCCCGGTTGAAGGCGATCATCGCCGACAAGACCAAGCCGATGGAGGAGCGCTTCGCCGCGACCCTGAAGCTGGCCGAAATGCCGCGCAACTCGTCGGCGACCCGCATCCGCAACCGGTGCGAGCTGACGGGCCGTCCGCGGTCGAACTATCGCAAGAACAAGCTGAGCCGCATCGCGCTGCGCGAGCTCGGATCCAAGGGCCTGGTTCCGGGCCTCGTGAAGTCCAGCTGGTAAGGAGGGTCGAACATGTCAACGCACGATCCCATCAGCGATCTGATCACCCGCATCCGCAACGCGCAGATGCGCTCGAAGTCGAAGGTCACGACCCCCGGCTCGAAGATGCGCGCCAGCGTGCTCGAGGTGCTGAAGTCGGAAGGCTATATTCGTGGCTATGCCACGCTGGAGCATCCGTCCGGCCGCAGCGAGATCGAGATCGAGCTGAAATATTTCGACGGCGAGCCCGTGATCCGCGAGATCGAGCGCGTCTCCAAGCCCGGCCGGCGCGTCTACACCTCGGTGAAGAATCTGCCGCGCGTGAACAACGGGCTCGGAATTTCTGTTTTGTCGACGCCGAAGGGAATCATGGCCGACCATAGCGCGCGTGACGCGAATGTCGGCGGTGAAGTTCTCTTCACGGTGTTCTAAGAAGGATTGAGCCATGTCACGTATTGGCAAGAAGCCTGTGACGGTGCCGTCCGGTGTGACCGCAACCGTCGACGGCCAGACCGTCAAGATGAAGGGGCCGAAGGGCCAGCTTCAGTTTATCGTCCATGACGACGTGGACGTGAAGTTCGAGAACGGCCAGGTCAAGGTTGCCCCGCGCAGCGAGACCAAGCGCGCCCGGTCGTTGTACGGCACCGCGCGCGCCCAGATCGCGAATCTGGTCGAAGGCGTCACCAAGGGCTTTGAGAAGAAGCTCGAGATCACCGGCGTCGGCTACCGCGCCGCGATGCAGGGCAAGAACCTGCAGCTCGCGCTCGGCTACAGCCACGACGTCGTCTACCAGATCCCGGAAGGCATCACGATCGCCGTGCCGAAGCCGACCGAGATCACCGTCACGGGCATTGACCCGCAGCGCGTCGGCCAGGTGGCCGCCGAGATCCGCGCCTACCGGCCGCCGGAGCCCTATAAGGGCAAGGGTGTGAAGTACGCGGGTGAATTCATCTTCCGCAAGGAAGGCAAGAAGAAGTAACGGAGCCGGACATGTCGAGAGCCAAGGTTACGAATGCCCGGCGCAAGCAGCGCGTGAGGCTGTCGCTGCGCCGCTCCGCCGGCGGCCGTCCGCGCCTGTCGGTGTTCCGCTCGTCGAAGCACATCTACGCTCAGGTCATCGACGATCAGAAGGGCGAGACGCTCGCCTCTGCATCGTCGATGGAGAAGGAGATGCGCTCGTCTGGCAACACCGGCGCCGATATCGATGCGGCCAAGGCGGTGGGCAAGCTGCTCGCCGAGCGTGCGGTGAAGGCGGGGATCAAGGAAGTCGTGTTCGATCGCGGCGGCTATCTCTATCACGGGCGCGTCAAGGCTCTGGCCGACGCGGCGCGCGAGAGCGGGCTGAGCTTCTAACATCATTGGATTTGGGCGTCAGAGCCCCTCAGAAGATTGGATAGCACCATGGCAGGTGAACGGGAACGAGGCGGTCGCGATCGCAAGGAGCGTGAGGAGCGCGACAGCGAGTTCGTCGACAAGCTCGTCCACATCAACCGAGTCGCGAAGGTCGTGAAGGGCGGTAAGCGCTTCGGCTTTGCGGCGCTCGTCGTGATCGGCGATCAGAAGGGCCGGGTCGGCTTCGGCCACGGCAAGGCGCGCGAGGTTCCGGAGGCGATCCGCAAGGCGACCGACTCCGCCAAGCGCAACCTGACCCGCGTCGCGCTGCGCGAGGGCCGGACCCTGCACCACGACATCTTCGGACGTCACGGTGCGGGTCGCGTCTATCTGCGTGCAGCGCCGGCCGGTACCGGCATCATCGCCGGCGGCCCGATGCGCGCCGTGTTCGAGACCCTGGGCATCCAGGACGTGGTGGCGAAGTCGATCGGGTCATCCAACCCGTACAACATGGTGCGCGCGACCTTCAACGCGCTGAAGCACCAGGATAGCCCGCGCTCGGTCGCCGCGCGCCGCAACATCAAGGTGTCGACCCTGCAGGCCCGCCGCGTCGGTGGCGATGCCGAAGCAGCTGCCGACTAACGAACGCGCGCCGCCTCTGGCTGGCGCATCTCGGAGTGAGGACAATGGCTGACGCCAAGACGATCAAGATCGAGCAGATCGGCAGCCCGATCCGCCGGCATCACTCGCAGCGCGAGACGCTGATCGGGTTGAAGCTCAACAAGATCGGCCGCGTGACCGAACTGCCTGATACGCCGGCGGTCCGCGGTATGATCACCAAGGTTCATCATCTCGTCCGCATCGTCGACGAGAAGTAAGGAGAAGGGCGATGAAGCTCAGCGATATCGCCGACAATGCCGGTGCGCGCAAGAAGCGCATGCGCGTCGGCCGTGGCATCGGCTCCGGCAAGGGCAAGACCTCCGGCCGTGGCGGCAAGGGCCAGACCGCACGTTCCGGCGTGCGCATCAAGGGCTTCGAGGGTGGTCAGATGCCGATGCATCGCCGTCTGCCGAAGCGCGGCTTCAACAACATCTTCGCGCTCGATTTCGTCGAGATCAATCTTGACCGGATCCAGCAGGCGATCGATGCCAAGAAGCTGGATGCCGGCAGCGTGATCAACGCCGAGGCGCTGGTGAAGTCGGGCGCGCTGCGTCGCGCCAAGGACGGCGTGCGTCTGCTCGGCCGCGGCGAGATCACCGCTAAGGTCAACATCGAGGTGCACGGCGCCTCGAAGTCGGCGATTGCGGCGGTCGAGAAGGCCGGCGGCACCGTCAAGCTCCTGGCGCCAGCCAAGGACGAAGGCGAAGCGGCGTAACTTCTGCGTCATCGTCCCGCCGCAGGCGTCAGCCTGGCGGGGCAGGGCGATGGACAGAATGCGTCGGCGCACCAGATAATATCCGAACGTCTGCCCAAGCCCCGCGAGCCCTCGCGGGGCTGATGTGGTCAAAAGGGCGGCGGGAGAAAGTCAGATATGGCCTCAGCAGCGGAACAACTGGCGGCAAACCTCAATTTCGGCGCGTTTGCGAAGGCCGATGAGCTCAAGAAGCGCATCTGGTTCACCCTCGGCGCGCTGCTGGTCTACCGCCTCGGCACCTACATCCCGCTGCCCGGCATCGATCCGAACATCTGGGATTCGGTGTTCCGTACCCAGGCTGGCGGCATCCTGGGCATGTTCAACATGTTCGCCGGCGGCGGCATTCACCGCATGGCGATCTTCGCGCTGAACATCATGCCGTACATCTCGGCATCGATCATCATCCAGCTCCTGACCACGGTCTCGCCGCAGCTCGAAGCCCTCAAGAAAGAGGGCGAGGCGGGCCGCAAGATGCTGAACCAATACACCCGCTACCTCACGGTGATCCTGGCCGCCGTGCAGTCCTACGGTATTGCGGTCGGCCTCGAAGGCGCCGGCAATGTGGTCGCCGATCCCGGCCTGTTCTTCCGCCTGTCCACCGCGATCACCCTGACCGGCGGCACCATGTTCCTGATGTGGCTGGGCGAGCAGATCACCTCCCGCGGCATCGGCAACGGCATCTCGCTGATCATCCTGTCCGGCATCGTGGCGGAGCTGCCCTCGGCGCTCGCCAACATGCTTGAGCTGGGACGCCAGGGCGCGCTGTCGACCGGCCTGATCCTGATCGTCATCGTGATGGCGGTCGCCGTGATCGCCTTCATCGTGTTCATGGAGCGCGCTCAACGCCGGCTCCTGATCCAGTATCCGAAGCGCCAGGTCGGCAACAAGATGTTCGAGGGCCAGTCCTCGCATCTGCCGCTGAAGCTGAACACCTCGGGCGTGATTCCGCCGATCTTCGCCTCGTCGCTGCTGCTGCTGCCGACCACCGTCGCCAATTTCAACGCCGGCAAGGGCCCGGAATGGTTCCAGTGGATCACCACCCAGCTCGGCCACGGCCGGCCGCTGTTCCTGGTGCTGTATCTGGCGCTGATCCTGTTCTTCGCCTTCTTCTACACCGCCATCGTGTTCAACCCGACCGAGACAGCGGACAATCTGAAGAAGCATGGCGGCTTCATCCCGGGCATCCGGCCGGGCGAGCGCACCGCGGAATATATCGATTACGTGCTGTCCCGGATCACCGTGCTCGGCGCCATCTATCTGGCGATCGTGTGTCTGATCCCTGAAATTCTGATTTCCTACGCTTCCGTCCCGTTCTACTTTGGTGGCACTTCGCTTCTGATCGTGGTCAGCGTTACGATGGATACCGTGGCGCAGGTTCAGGGTTATCTGCTCGCCCATCAGTATGAAGGGTTGATCAGGAAGTCGAAATTGCGGGGGCGCCGCCGCGGCTAGCGGCGGATCGCGGCCCGGGAGCCAAAAGCCAAGAACAAGGTGCGCGGGAGGATCGCTCACCGTGTGCCGGGGGGCGGACATTCAATGAGACTCATTCTTCTGGGACCGCCCGGCTCGGGCAAGGGAACGCAGGCGCAGCGCCTGGTGCAGCAATATGGCATCGTGCAGCTGTCGACCGGCGACATGCTGCGTGCAGCCGTTGCGGCGCAGACCCCGATCGGGCTGAAGGCCAAGGACATCATGGCCGCCGGCGGTCTGGTGCCGGACGAGGTCGTGGTCGGTATCATCGCCGACCGGATCGAGCAGCCCGATGCCGCCAACGGCTTCATCCTCGACGGCTTTCCGCGCACGGTTCCGCAGGCCGAGGCGCTGGACGCGCTGTTGAAGCAGAAGCAGATGACGCTGGATGCGGTCATCGAACTCAAGGTCAATGAGGGTGTGCTGCTCGAGCGAGTCGAGCGCCGGGCGGCTGAAACCCGTGCGCGGGGCGAGCCGGTGCGCGCCGACGATACGCCGGAGGTCCTGACCAAGCGGCTGGCCAGCTATCGCGACCAGACCGAACCCCTGATCCACTATTATTCCGACCACCGGATGCTCGCGACGGTCGACGGCATGATGCCGATCGAGCAGGTCACCGAGGAGATCGGCCGGATCCTGGCTGCGGTCGGGAAGGGCGGTACGAGTCGGGCGGCCAAGAAGGCCAGCCCCGCCAAGCGCAGCGCCAAGGCCCCCGCGAAAGCGGCCAAGAAATCGGCCAAGACAGCCGCGAAATCGGCAGCCGCGGTCAAAAAGGCCGGCAAAACCGCCAAAAAGGCTGCCAAGTCCGTGAAAAAGGCCGCCAGGAAAGCGCCGGCCAAGGCCGCCCAAAAGGGGGGCAGGGCTACAGCCAAGGCGCGCAAGCCCGCCGCCAAGGCGAGCAGATCAGCAGCCAAGGCCACCAAGGGGGCCCGAAAAACCTCGGCGAAAGCCGCAAAAAAGCGCGCAACGAGGTGACCGAATCTTCTAGGAGCGGTTGACGACCGCCGTGTGAATCCATTAATAAGCCCGCATCCAAGTCGGATAGTTTTCGAAAGATGCCGGGCCCCACGAATCGAGGGGTGGGCGTCTTGTTCGCGTTTGCGGACACCTGCCCGAGATAGCGAGAATGAAGGCCGGTCCGTCCTGGGATCGGCGACAGGAGAGAAGTCCGTGGCCCGTATTGCCGGTGTCAACATCCCGACCAACAAGCGCGTCCTGATCGCGCTCCAGTACATCCATGGCATTGGCCCGAAGATCGCGAGCGAGATCATCGAAAAGGTCAAGATCGCCGAGGATCGCCGTGTCAACCAGCTGAGCGACCAGGAAGTCCTGCAGATCCGTGAAATCATCGACCGTGACTATGTGGTCGAGGGCGACCTGCGGCGCGAGACCGGCATCAACATCAAGCGGCTGATGGACCTCGGCTGCTACCGTGGCCTGCGTCATCGCCGTGGCCTGCCGGTCCGCGGCCAGCGCACCCACACCAATGCGCGCACGCGCAAGGGTCCTGCCAAGGCGATCGCCGGCAAGAAGAAGTAATCTGGTGAATTGCGAGTAGCGGGTGGCGAATAGGGGGCGATCCCTATTCGCTACTCGCTATTCACCATTCGCATCTTCGGTGTAGCCGCTGGCATTACGGCGGCGTTGAGATCTCAAGAAAGGTACTTATATGGCCAAGGAAGCCGCACGTGTCCGCCGTCGTGAGCGCAAGAACATCGCCTCCGGCGTCGCCCATGTGAATTCGTCGTTCAACAACACCACCATCACCATCACCGATGCGCAGGGCAACACCATCGCCTGGTCGTCGGCTGGCACGATGGGCTTCAAGGGATCGCGCAAGTCGACCCCTTATGCGGCGCAGGTCGCGGCGGAGGACGTGTCCAAGAAGGCCCAGGAGCACGGCATGCGCACCCTCGAGGTCGAGGTGGCCGGTCCGGGCTCCGGACGTGAATCGGCGCTGCGCGCGCTGCAGGCCGCGGGCTTCACCGTCACCTCGATCCGCGACGTGACGACGATCCCGCACAATGGTTGCCGTCCGCGCAAGCGTCGTCGCGTCTGATCTGAAGGAGGCGGGCAGCATGTCCGCCTCGTCTTGCTTTTGAACCATTTCGATTGCCGCGATCCGATGCGCGGTTCTCCAACGCCAGTCAGCCGCACCCGACGGACTGGCCCATGGGTGAAACAGTGACGATCCAGAAGAATTGGCAAGAATTGATTCGGCCGAACAAGCTCCAGGTCACGCCGGGCTCCGACGCGACCCGTTTCGCCACCGTGGTTGCCGAGCCGCTGGAGCGCGGTTTCGGCCAGACGCTCGGCAATGCGCTCCGCCGCATCCTGCTGTCGTCGCTGCAGGGCGCCGCGGTGCAGTCGGTGCACATCGATGGCGTGCTGCACGAGTTCTCCTCGATCGCGGGCGTCCGTGAGGACGTCACCGATATCGTGCTGAACATCAAGGATATCTCGATCAAGATGCAGGGCGAAGGCCCGAAGCGGATGGTCGTGAAGAAGCAGGGCCCGGGCGCCGTGACCGCCGGCGATATCCAGACCGTCGGCGACATCGTCGTGCTCAATCCCGACCTGCAGCTCTGCACCCTGGACGAGGGCGCCGAGATCCGCATGGAGTTCACGGTCGCCACCGGCAAGGGATATGTGCCGGCCGAGCGCAACCGTCCCGAGGACGCGCCGATCGGCCTCATCCCGATCGACAGCCTGTTCTCGCCGGTCCGCAAGGTCTCATACAAGGTCGAGAACACCCGCGAGGGCCAGATCCTCGACTACGACAAGCTGACCATGACGATCGAGACCAACGGCGCGATCTCGCCGGAGGACGCGGTGGCCTACGCAGCCCGCATCCTGCAGGACCAGCTCAACGTCTTCGTCAACTTCGAAGAGCCGCGCAAGGAAGTCGCCCAAGAGATCATTCCGGATCTCGCCTTCAACCCGGCCTTCCTCAAGAAGGTGGACGAGCTCGAGCTGTCGGTGCGTTCGGCGAACTGCCTGAAGAACGACAACATCGTCTATATCGGCGACCTCGTGCAGAAGTCGGAAGCGGAGATGCTGCGCACCCCCAACTTCGGCCGCAAGTCGCTGAACGAGATCAAGGAAGTGCTGGCCCAGATGGGTCTGCATCTCGGCATGGAAGTGCCTGGTTGGCCGCCGGAGAATATCGACGAGCTGGCCAAGCGCTTCGAGGATCATTACTGAGCGAATAGGGAGTGGCGAATAGCGAATAGGGGATCTGGCGAATGGGATGACACCATTCGCAACTCGCCATTCGCTACTCGCCGCTCTGGGCGAACGCAGGCAGCCCACCTGAGCAAATGTCCGACGAACCGTCGCGGCAGATTGAAATGAAGGACTAAGACAATGCGTCACGGCAAGGTTCATCGGAAGCTCAACCGCACCGCCGAGCATCGCAAGGCGATGTTCGCCAACATGTGCGCTGCGCTGATCAAGCACGAGCAGATCGTCACCACGCTGCCGAAGGCCAAGGAACTCCGGCCGATCGTCGAGAAGCTGGTCACGCTCGGCAAGAAGGGCGGTCTCGCCCTGCGCCGCCAGGCGATCTCCGAGATGCGCGACGTCGACCAGGTCAAGAAGCTGTTCGACGTGCTGGCGCCCCGCTACAAGGACCGCAATGGCGGCTACACCCGCATCATCAAGGCCGGCTTCCGCTACGGCGACAACGCGGCAATGGCCGTGATCGAGTTCGTCGATCGCGACGTCGATGCCAAGGGCCAGGATTCCGGCCCGGTGCAGGAAACCTCGGAAGCCGCATAAGCGAGCAACCGAGACATGGTTACAGAGCGGCGCCTTCGGGCGCCGTTTTTCGTTTCGGGTGTCAATTGTGTTTCAAAGTCCGGTCGCCCGGAAAAGATCACGCTCAGACGGACAGGAAAGTTCATGATGCGCCTCCGTGGAAACGCACCATGATCCAGGCGTGCGCACTCATCCCGCGCGGATGGTGCGGACGAAATCGTCGAGCTCCTGGCGCAGGCGGTCATTGCCATCGGTCAGCAGCCGGGCGGCATTGAGGACCTGGGACGAGGCCACCCCGGTGATGGAGGCGCCGTTCGTCACCTCGCCGATGCTGTGCGCGACCTGGGCGGTGCGCTCGGACGCGCTTTGGATGTTGCGGGCGATGTCACGCGTGGCGTGGCCCTGGCCTTCGATGGCGGTTGCGACCCCCGAGGCGATATCAGAGATGCGGCCGATGATGGCGACGATCGCGCCAATCGCACCGACGGATTCCCGCGTCGCGGTCTGGATGCCGGCGATCTGCTCACGGATGTCCTCGGTGGCGTCGGCGGTCTGCTTGGCGAGCGTCTTGACCTCCTGGGCGACGACGGCGAAGCCAGCGCCGGATTCGCCCGCCCGCGCCGCCTCGATGGTTGCATTCAGCGCCAGCAGATTGGTCTGCTGCGCGATCGTGGCGATCAGCTGGATGACGCTGCCGATGCGGTCGGCCGCGGCTGCCAGCAGCGCCATCCGTTCGTCGGTCTGCCTGGCCTGATCGACGGCGTCGCGGGCGATGCCTGCGGAGATGTCGACCTGCCGTCCGATCTCCGCAGCCGATGCCATCATCTCGTCGGTCGCGGCCGCGACCCGCTGCACGTTCAGCGAGGCTTCCTGGGAGGCTGCGGCTACTGCCGCCGACAGCGCTTGGGTATGGTGGGCGGTCTTGGTCAGGCCATGCGCCGACTGGGTGAGCTCCTGCGACGCCGACGACACCGACATGATGACGTGGCCGGCCGTGGCCTCGAACGACTCGGCGAGCCGCGCCAGCTCGACGCGATGGCGTTCGGCGGCGCGGCGATCCTCCTCGCGGCGGCTTTCGAGCTCGGCCTCGGCACGGCGCCTGGCGGTGAGCTTGAAGGTTTCGACGGCCTGCGCCATTTCGCCGATCTCATCCTTGCGCCCCAGGCCGGGGAGCACGACGTCGAACCTGCCGGCCGACAGCTCGTGCATGGCCGTGCTCATGCCTCGGATCAGCCGCGCCACGCGGCGTCCGAACAGCACCGCGGCCAGCGCCAGCGCGATCGCGGTGGCGCCTGTGATCCAGCTCAGCATCCGCCGCACCTCGGCAGCCCTGCGTTCGGCCGCCTCGCCGCGCAACTGGGCGGCGGCTGCCGCCTGGACCAGGGCAGGGTGGATGCGATCGAAGATCTGCTCAAGGTCCTCGACCTGCTCGTCCAGCGCCTGACGCGACACCGCGACGCCGGCAAACGCCTGTTTGTAGGCGCGTGCCAGCGACAACAGCTCCGATCGGGCCGGAGCTGCCAGCGCCGCGCCGCCGAGCGCCGTCTCGAAGCTGCTCTCGGTCCCGTCGAACCGGTCGCCGATCCTCTCCTCGCCGCGGAGCATGAACTCGTGCTCCAGCCGGCGCATGGCCTGCATCAGCAGCGTGAGGCTGGGCTCGCCGGCTGCCGTGACCGCGCTCTCGAAGCCGCGGGCGGCGTCGCGCAATCTGCCCTGCAGCCCGTCGCCCTCGCGCAGACCGAGCACGCGCTGCGCGCCGACGATGTTCTGAAACCGCGTGGCATAGAGGTTGATGCCGGTGCGCAGCGACCCGACCTGCCTGATCGGATCGTCACCCGCCGCGGTCGCGGCATAGGCTTCGACGGCGTCGAGCACCTGCAGCTCCTGCGCGACGCGATCGGCGTGCTGGGTGATGAGGCGTTCGTCGTGGCTGCGCAGGAAACGGGTTGCCAGCCGTTGCGTCTCGAGGAAGCCTTGCGAGAGCACGGCAATGTCCATGCGGAACCGCATGCCCTCATCGGAGATGTGCTGGACCCGCGCGGCATGATCGAGCCCGCCGAGGCAGAGTGTGCCGATCACGACCACGCCGGCCGTGCCGAAGGTTGCGATCTGAGTGGCAAGGCGTGGACGCAGCCGCCGCGAAAGCAAGGCGCGGAGGGCGGTCATGGGCGCAAACATCGGTTACTGTGTTCCTGTCAGGTCGGTCGAGGCCGGCGGGGCGGGGACATCCCACGCAAGGCTGCGTGCATGAGTGCCTCTCCACCAGCGCGACTACGTAATTACCTCTTTCGTCTTGAACCTTTCGTGACGGATCGACCGCCGGAATGCGCGAATTTTTCAAATTAATCAGTTGGATAGGCGATTGTTTGAGCTTTACATCTCAACGGTTGTGCGGCGCAATGACGAGCGGCCGGCAGGCGACCGCTCGCGGCCGTCACGGTCACGCCTGAGTGATGGCAGCTTGCCGCCGCCGCGTGCGTTGCCGAGCTGTCCAGGATCTCACGAAGGAGCCCTCGCATGAACATCGACCTTTCCGGCAAGACTGCTCTCGTCACCGGATCGACCGCGGGCATCGGCTTTGCCATCGCCAAGGGATTGGCCGCCTCGGGTGCCGAGGTCGTGCTCAACGGTCGCGCCCAGGACCGTGTCGACGCCGCTCTCACCCGTCTGCAGCAGGCAGTTCCTGCAGCCAGGCTGCGCGGTATCGCCGGCGATGTCGCTCAGATCGACGGCGGTAACGCCGTGGTCAGAGCGCTTCCCGAGGTCGACATTCTCGTCAACAATGCCGGGATCTTCGAGGCGAAAGACTTTTTCGAGATCGACGACGAGGATTGGGACCGTTTCTTCGAGATCAATGTCATGTCCGGCGTGCGCATGTCGCGCGCCTATCTGCAGGGCATGCTGAAGCGCAATTGGGGACGCATCGTCTTCATCTCTTCGGAATCGGCGCTCAACATCCCGACCGAGATGATCCATTACGGCATGACCAAGACCGCTCAGCTGGCCATCTCGCGCGGCCTCGCCAAGCTGACGCGCGGCACCGGGGTCACCGTCAATGCGGTGCTGCCGGGCCCGACGCTGTCGGAAGGCGTCGAGACCTTCGTCAAGGATCTGGCCCGCCAGAACCGCCAGTCGGAGCAGGAGGCCGCGTCGTCCTTCGTCAAGCAGCAACGGCCGGGCTCGCTGTTACAGCGCTTTGCTGCGGTCGACGAGGTCGCCAACATGGTTGTCTACGTCGCCTCTCCACAGGCCTCCGCCACCAATGGAGCCGCGCTGCGCGTCGAGGGCGGGATCATCGACACCATCGCCTGAGGCCGGGCCATGGCCGCTTACGTCATCTCCGAGGTCGAGGTGCGCGACCTCGATTCCATGGAGCGCTACCGCAACTGTGCGGCGCGCTCGATCGCGCTCTATGGCGGGCGCTACCTGGTGCGCGGCGGGCCGGCCGACACGGTCGAAGGCGGGCCGCCGGCCAAGACCCTCATCATCGTCGAGTTCCCGTCGATGGCCCGGCTGCGCGAATGGTATGCATCGGCCGAATATGCCGAAGCCTTGAACGAGCGCTGGAACGCGCTGGACCGCCGGCTGATTTTCGTCGAGGGTGTTGCACCTGCGTAAAGACCGGACTGGCGCCCCGATGCTGACAATCACACCCCGCCGCAAGCGTTGGCTGAAGCTGACCTCGGCGAGGTGGCAGCGGCGGGTCCTGTTCGTTGCCGGCGGGCTGGTCGTGGGCGCGGCGGCGGTGACGCTGGCGGTGCTCGCCGATCAGGCCCAGCTTGCCTTCAACTGGCTGTTGTCGACGTCGCGCTATGCGTCGCTGATCGTCACGCCGGCCGGCTTCGCGCTGTCGGTCTATCTGACCCAGCGCTACTTCCCCAACGCCCAGGGCAGCGGCATCCCGCAGGCGATCGCCGCGCGTCACCTGACGGATCCGCGTTCGCGGAGTCCGCTGGTGTCGATCCGCATCGCCATCGGCAAGATCGTGCTGACCTTGCTCGGCCTGTTGTGCGGCGGCTCGGTCGGCCGCGAAGGGCCGACAGTGCAGATCGGCGCCTCGATCATGTTTGCGCTGGGCCGGCTGTCACCACGGCGCCAGCCCGGATTGATCCTGGCCGGCGCCGCAGCTGGCGTCGCCGCCGCCTTCAACACGCCGCTCGCCGGCATCGTGTTCGGCATCGAGGAGATGAGCCGCACCTACGAGACGCGCACCTCCAGCCTCGTCATCGCCACCGTCATCGCCGCCGGTCTGACCTCGCTCGCGCTGATGGGCAACTACGCCTATTTCGGCACGACGCCGATTGCGCTCGGCAAGGGCACCGATTGGCTGGCAGTGCCGCTTTGCGGCATCATCGGCGGCGCCTCCGGCGGACTGTTCAGCCGGATCCTGATCACAATGGCCCAAGGGCTGCCGGGCGCCGTCGGCGGCGCCATCAGGCGGCAGCCGCTGCTGTTCGCGCTGGCCTGCGGATTAGCGGTCGCGCTGTGCGGTCTCGCCTCGGGCGACACGATCTACGGGACCGGCTATGCGCAGGTGAAGGCGGCGCTGGAGACCGGCACGCCACTGCCGCAGAATTTCAGCGTGCTCAAGTTCCTCGCCACCACCTTCGCCGCGATCAGCGGCATGCCCGGCGGCATTTTCGCGCCGTCGCTCGCGGTCGGGGCCGGCATCGGCGCCAACATCGCAAGCCTGTTTCATGAGACGCCATTGGCGCCGATCATGCTGCTCGGCATGGTCGCGTATTTCGCGGGCGTAGTGCAGGCGCCGATCACCGCCTTCGTCATCGTCACGGAGATGACCGACAATCACGCGATGGTGGTGCCGCTGATGATGGCCTCGCTGATTGCCTATGGGACCTCGAAGCTGGTCTGCGAGGAGGGGCTCTACCACGCGCTCGCCAAGGGCTTCGTGGCCAAGGCTGAAGCCAACAAGGCGAGCACGCGCGAGCCGCGGCCGGTGGCTGCCGCCGGCTGACCTTCGCCAGCTCGCGGCAGCGTGCCCCCTATGCGCCGGTACGCGCATCGGCACGGGGGGAGCACGGCGCGCCGCGATCCCGGACGTAGAGAGACCGCGGCTGCGCCTTTGTCCACTTGCGAGAGACGGTTATCAGCCCCATCCCTCGAGCACGATCTTGCCGCGGGATGTGGTGCTCTCGATCAAGGCATGCGCGCGCTTGAGGTTGGCCGCGTTGATGGTGCCGTAGTGATCGCCGAGCGTGGTGCGGATCACGCTTTTGTCGATCAGGTCGGCGACATCGTTGAGCAGATTGTGCTGGGCGATGATGTCAGGCGTGGTGAACATCGAGCGCGTGAACATCGATTCCCAATGGATCGAGATCGCCTTGCCCTTGAAGGGGGCGATCGAGAACTCGGCGGGATCGTCGATCAGGCCGAACTTGCTCTGCGGCGCCATGAACTCGATGATGGCCTTGTAGTGCTGATCGCTGTGGGTCAGGCTGGCGACGAGGCCGACCGGCGGCAGCTTCAGCGCCTCGATCTGCTCCTTCATCGGCTTGCCGTGATCGACGACGGCATGGGCGCCGAGTGACAGGCACCAGTCGCGCGATTCCGGCCGCGTCGCGGTGGCGAGCACCGTGAGCCCGGTGAGACGACGCGCCAGCTGAATCAGGATCGAGCCGACGCCGCCAGCCGCACCCGTGATCAGCAAGGTGCGATCGTCGAGGCTCTTGCCGGGCACGGCGCCGAGCCGGTCGAACAGCAGCTCCCAGGCGGTGATCGACGTCAGGGGGAGGGCGGCGGCTTCGGCGAAGGACAGGCTCTTCGGCTTGCGGCCGACGATGCGCTCATCGACGAGATGGAATTCGGCATTGGTGCCCTGGCGCAGGATCGAGCCGGCATAGAACACCTCGTCGCCGGCCTTGAACAGTGTCACCTCGGGGCCGACCGCCTCGACCACGCCGGCGGCGTCATAGCCCAGGATCTTCGTTTCGCCCGCCGGCGGCGCGGCGCGCTTGCGCACCTTGGTGTCGACCGGATTGACCGACACCGCCTTCACCGCGACGCGGATGTCGCGTCCTTTCGGCTCGGGCTTGGTGGTCTCGAAATCGAACAGCGCGCGCTCCTCGGTGATGGGCAACGACTGCTGGTAACCGACGGCCTTCATGACAAACCTCCTGGCTGGCCTTCCGAATAGGGCCTACTTGTCCTGCTGGCGTCATATTCGCAAGTACTGTAAAAACAGGGAACTAGTCCCCGTTTGGATACTATTGGACCGAAAGCCGATGAAACGGAAGAATTTCGCCCGCCGCCCGGGCTGCGCGGTCGAAGCCACGCTCGACCTGATCGACGGCAAGTGGAAGGGCGTGATCCTCTACCACCTGCAGGGCGGCAGCCAGCGCTTCGGCGAGCTCAGGCGGCTGATGCCCGGCATCACCCAGCGCATGCTGACCAAGCAGCTGCGCGCGCTGGAGGATGACGGGCTGGTCATCCGCAAGGTCTATGCCGAGGTGCCGCCGCGGGTGGATTACAGCCTGTCGGAGATCGGCCAGAGCCTCCGGCCGGTGATCGATGTCCTGCGCAGCTGGGGCGAGCGCCACCAGGAACGGCTGTCCTGCGGCCCCGTTGCAGACACCATCAAAACGCCGCATCAGGCCGCCTGAGCTTGGCCCGACCTGCCGTTCCGCCTATATCCATGGCGTCATTTTCCAGGATTGTTCGCATGACGTTGATTCGCTCCACCGTGGTCCTGCTGCTGTCGCTGCTGGCCGCCACTCCGCTCGCGGCCCAGGAGCGGCGGGTGCCGCAATCCCCGGCCGAGCTGCGGCTGTCCTATGCGCCGATCGTGCAGCGCGTGCAGCCGGCGGTCGTCAACGTCTACGCCGCTAAGGTGGTGCAGAACCGGAATCCGTTCCTCGACGATCCGGTCTTCCGCCGCTTCTTCGGCCTGCAGGGCGGGCCGCAGGAGCAGATGCAGCGCTCGCTTGGCTCGGGCGTGATGGTCGATGCGTCGGGCCTGGTGGTCACCAACGTGCACGTCATCGAGGGCGCCGATGAGGTGAAGGTTTCGCTGTCGGATAAGCGCGAGTTCGAGGCCGAGATCGTGCTGAAGGACAGCCGCACCGACCTTGCCGTGCTGAGGCTCAAAGGCACGCGCGAGACGTTCCCGACGCTCGACCTCGCCAATTCCGATGACCTCCTGGTCGGCGACGTCGTGCTGGCGATCGGCAATCCGTTCGGGGTCGGCCAGACCGTCACGCACGGCATCGTCTCGGCGCTGGCGCGCACCCAGGTCGGCATCACTGACTATCAGTTCTTCATCCAGACCGATGCCGCGATCAATCCCGGCAATTCCGGTGGCGCGCTGGTCGACATGACCGGACGTCTGGTCGGTATCAACACCGCGATCTATTCCAAGTCCGGCGGCTCGCAGGGCATCGGCTTCGCGATTCCCGCCAACATGGTGCGCGTCGTCGTGGCTTCGGCCAAGAGTGGCGGCAAGGCGGTGAAGCGTCCGTGGCTCGGCGCGCGGCTGCAGGCGGTGACGCCCGAGATCGCCGAGAGCCTCGGCCTGCGCTCGCCGACCGGCGCGCTGGTCGCCTCCGTCGTTCCGAACAGCCCGGCGGCGAAAGCGGGCATCAAATCGTCGGACCTGATCGTGTCGATCGACGGCCAGACCGTCGATGACCCCAACGCCTTCGACTATCGGTTCGCGACCCGCCCGCTCGGCGGCAACGCGCAGATCGAGGTGCAGCGGAGTGGCAAGCCGGTGAAGGTCGCGGTGGCGCTGGAGACGGCGCCTGACACCGGGCGCAACGAGATGGTCATCAACGGCCGCTCGCCGTTCCAGGGCGCCAAGGTGGCCAACATCTCGCCCGCGGTGGCCGACGAACTGCATCTCGACGCCGACACCGAAGGCGTCGTCGTGCTCGAGCCGGGCGATGGCACCACGGCGGCCAATGTCGGTTTCCAGAAGGGCGATGTGATCATGGCCGTCAACAACCAGAAGATTGCCAAGACCGCCGATCTCGACAAGGCGTCGCGCGAGCAGGCCCGGATCTGGCGCATCACCGTGCTGCGCGGCGGCCAGCAGATCAACGTCACGCTCGGCGGATGAGCCCGAAGCGTCCCCAGCAGGGAGGCCCGAGCCTCTTCGCCGCGGCGGGGATGGAGCACGATGCGCCGCGGCCGCTCCCGGAGCGGCTGCGGCCGCACAAGCTCTCCGACGTCGTCGGCCAGGATCACATCCTCGGCCCCGACGGCGCGCTGACGCGGATGCTGGAGACGCGCACGCTCGGCTCCCTGATCTTCTGGGGCCCGCCGGGTACCGGCAAGACCACGGTGGCGCGGCTGTTGGCCGACGCCACCGAGTTGCATTTCGAGCAGATCTCGGCGGTGTTCTCCGGCGTCGCCGATCTGAAGAAGGTGTTCGATGCCGCGCGCGCCCGGCGCGAGACCGGGCAGGGCACGCTTCTGTTCGTCGACGAGGTGCATCGCTTCAATCGGGCGCAACAGGATTCCTTCCTCCCGGTGATGGAGGACGGCACCGTCGTGCTGGTCGGCGCGACGACGGAAAATCCCTCATTCGAGCTCAACGCCGCTTTGCTGTCGCGCTCGCGCGTGCTGGTGTTCCACTCGCTGGATGCGGCTGCGATCGAGCGGCTCTACAGCAACGCCGAAGCCGTCGAAGGCCGCAATCTGCCGCTCGATGACGAGGCGCGCGCGGTGCTGATCCGCATGGCCGATGGCGACGGCCGCGCCGCGCTGACGCTGGCGGAAGAAGTCTGGCGCTCGGCGCGCAAGAACGAGATCTTCAACGCGGTGCAATTGCAGGACATCCTGCAGCGCCGCGCGCCGATCTACGACAAATCGGCCGATGGCCACTACAATCTCATCTCGGCGATGCACAAATCGGTGCGCGGCTCCGACCCCGACGCCGCGCTGTACTATTTTGCGCGCATGCTCGATGCCGGCGAGGATCCGCTGTTTCTGGCCCGCCGCATCGTGCGCATGGCGGTCGAGGACATCGGCCTCGCCGATCCCCAGGCGCTGGTCATCGCCAACGCCGCCAAGGACGCTTATGATTTCCTCGGCTCGCCCGAGGGCGAACTCGCGATCGCGCAGGCCGTGATCTATGTCGCGACCGCGCCGAAATCCAACGCCGCCTACAAGGCCTTCGGCGCCGCCAAACGCGTGGCGAAAGAGGGCGGCTCGCTGCTGCCGCCGAAGCACATCCTGAATGCCCCGACCAAGCTGATGCAGAGCGAGGGCTACGGCACCGGCTATCAGTACGACCACGACGCGCCGGACGCCTTCTCCGGCCAGGACTACTTCCCCGAAGCCCTGGGACGCCAGCACTTCTACGATCCGCCCGAACGCGGCTTCGAGCGCGAGATCCGCAAGCGGCTGGACTATTGGGCCAAGCTCAGGAAGGAGCGGGGCGGGTAGTCGGAACGCGCTGCGGCTTGCTCGGTGCACCTCGCCTCGCCGCCCGCGATCACCCTGGCCCGAGAGGGGAGAGCACATCCCCAACTCAAAGGCGATGGAAACTACTTGCGCGCCTGCACGAACTCCGCAATCTCCCGCGTCAATCGGTCGTCTTCGGTGTTGATGGAATACACTTCCGACATGTGACTGTGCTGCGGCAGCATCACGCTTCGCGCGCAGCCGGATGGACGTTTGCAGGCGGCCTGCTTCAACAGGTCGAACTGCTCGACGAAGCGCGGCGGGTCGAGCTCGGCGGAGGCGATCATCAGTGGCAGGGCCGAGGCCTGCAGACCTGATAATGCGGAGCGCTCCTTGAAGCGCGAGGGATCGGTGCCGAAATAGGCCATCTCCTGGTCGCCGAGCGGCGACGCGGTGAGGTCGTAGATGCCGGACAGCATGATCGCGCCGGCGAGGCCGCCGCCGCCGATCTTGTGGAATTCGGGATGTGCCACATAGGTCGCGACATGCACGGCGCCAGCCGAATGGCCCATCAGATAGATGCGCGCGGGATCGCCGCCGTTCTCGGCCGCGTGGGCGACGACCCATTGCACGGCGCTGGCGACGTCCTCGACGCCCGCGGGCCAGGGGAATTTCGGTGCCAGGCGATAGGTGATGTTGACGCCGACGAAGCCGCTCTTCGCCGCCCACAGCATGATGTTGTCGTAGAACGGGCTGTCCGGCGTGGTGCGCTTGTTGCCGCCGATGAAGGCGCCGCCATGCACGAAGATCAGGATCGGGCGCGGCTCGGCCGCCGTATCGGGTGTGAACACATCGAGCAGGTTGCGCTCGGCCGTGCCGTAGCGGATATCGCGCTGGACCTTGACGCCGGCGTAAGGCTCCCTGGCCTGCAAGGGCGCGTAGATGGCTGCCGTCTTCGGCGGATCGATCGCGCGGCCGATCTCGATCAGCTTCCAGGCGATGTCGTCGGGCATCGGGCTCTGCTGCGCCTGCGCGGTGCCGAGCGCCAGCGCGGTCGACAGGATCATCCAGGACAGTCTCGTCAAAGCCAGTCTCGTCAACGTCATACGGTCAGCTCCGATTCGCGAGGGACAGCGCCTCGCCGGGCCGATTTATCGTGATTTCGCCGTGACTGGCAGGGGCTTTTGCGATAGGCACCTCGCATGAGCCGCCGCATCAAGCGAACCCAGACCCGATCCGACCGACCGACCGACCGCCGCAAAGGCGAGCGGCCGAAGGCCGATGCTGCCCGTAGCGCGGGGGCGCCGGCGAAGCGCGAGGCGGCGAAACGTGGGCTGGCCCGGCCTCCCGAGAGCGAACGTCCGCGGCGTGAGCGTTTGGCCGGGGAACGCGAGGCCGCGGCGCGCAGCGAGTTCGGGCGCGGCAAGGCTCGTCCGCCGCGTGCCGAGCGCGACGATCGTCGGGAGACGTTCGAGCCGCGTGGCAAGCGCGTCGCCGCCGGCAAGCCCGCGCGGTTCGGCGCCGAGCGGGCCGAACGCAAGCCGGTCGCCGCACCGCCGCCGAAGAAGGCCGAGCCCGAGACGCCGGTGCTGCCGACCAAGGTACAGACCGTCGTGGTGACGGCCGACGAGAACAACATGCGCGTCGACCGCTTCCTCGAAGCGCGCTTTCCCGGCCTGTCATTCTCTCACATCCAGCGCATCGTCCGCAAAGGCGAGCTGCGCGTCGATGGCAAGCGCGCCGATAGCAAGGATCGTCTGGAGGAGGGCCAGACCGTCCGCATTCCGCCGCTCAAGCTCGACGCGCCGAAGGAGCGCGCCGGCCTCTCCGATGCGGAGCGCAAGACGCTGGAAAGCCTCAAGGCGATGACGCTGTATGAGGACGACGACGTGCTCGTCCTCAACAAGCCGGTCGGGCTCGCGGTGCAGGGCGGCTCCGGCATGACGCGCCACATCGACCAGATGCTGGAGGTGATGCGCGACGCCAAGGGCCAGAAGCCGCGTCTCGTGCACCGCATCGACCGCGAAACCTCGGGCTGTCTCCTCATCGCCAAGACGCGCTTCGCCGCGACGCATCTGACCGGCGCCTTCCGTAGCCGTTCGGCGCGCAAGATCTATTGGGCGCTGGTGGCCGGCGTGCCCAAGCCGAAGCAGGGCCGCATCTCGACCTATCTCGCCAAGGACGAGGGCGAGGACGACACCATCATGCGCGTCGCTGCCCATGGCGACGAGGGCGCCAGCCACGCCGTGACCTATTATGCTGTCGTCGAGGCCTCGGCCAACAAGCTCGCCTGGGTGTCGCTGAAGCCGGTGACCGGCCGCACGCATCAGCTGCGCGCGCATATGGCCCATATCGGCCATCCGATCGTCGGCGACCCCAAATATTTCAACATCGAGAACTGGGCGCTGCCCGGCGGCCTGCAGAACCGGCTGCATCTGCTGGCCCGCCGCATAGTCATCCCGCATCCGCGCGGCGGCGTCATCGACGCGACCGCGCCGCTGCCGCCGCATATGCTGCAATCGTGGAACCTGCTCGGCCTCGAGCACGACCGCTTCGACCCGATCGAGAACGCGCCGGAGGAGTGATGGGGGCCTCGTAGCCCGGATGAGCGCAGCGACATCCGGGTTCAGGCAGGCCGCGCGTGAGATCCCGGATATCGCTGCGCTCATCCGGGCTACGCGCAGCCTCAATTCCTGAACTGCTCCAGGAACAGCCGCAGCGAATCGTGCGGGGTCTCGACGTCGAGGATCACCCAGCCGTCCGATCCCTTCACGACGATGAAGTTCATGGTGACGCGCCGGCCCTGATTGTCGAAGACGGCCGCGACATAGGTCTTGTCGAACTGCTTGCGCAGGATCGAGATCGCGACCGGACCGAGCTTCCAGCGCGGGCTCTGCACCAGGAAGTCGTAGGGTTCGCGCCGCGGCGCCGCCCACGCCTTGGCCAGGCTCGGGTCGAAGAATTGCCGCGCCGCCTCGGCGGTCCGCGGCAGGCCTGCGGAGAGGTCCGGCTGGCCCTGGCCGTAATGCGCATAGACATTGCGCACCAGCGATTCCGGTGAGCCGAAGCCGGCCGCGGCCGGGAGCGGGCTCCAGAGCAAGGCGAGGACGGACAGCAGGAGGCGCATCGGCAGCTCGCATTTCGGGCGGATCGGCCTTATCTAGCGCGCAACCACGGATCCTGTGTGATCATCCCGCGAGAGGACCGGAATTCGATGCGTGAATTGTTCGACGAGGTTGTCGGCCAGGGGAAGCCCGATCCGCAGGAGGCGGCGCGCCAGGCGATGCGCGCGCCCCAGCGCAAGCGCTTCTACAAGGACGCCGGCACAGCGGCGGCCGATGGCGGCTATCACGTGATGCTCGATGGACGGCCGATCCGTACGCCCTCGGGCCGCGTCGTTGTCGTCCCCGTGCAGGCGCTGGCGGAGGCGGTGGCCGCGGAGTGGCAGGCGCAAGGCGAGACCATCGATCCCGCCACGATGCCGCTGACGCGCTTCGCCAACAGCGTGGTGCAGTCGGTGATCGACCGCACCGATGATGTCCGCGAGGACATGGCCAAATACCTGCAGTCGGACCTGTTGTTCTACCGCGCCGGCCATCCCGAAGGGCTGGTCACCCGCGAGGCCATGCATTGGGACCCGGTGCTGGACTGGGCGCGCGATACGCTCGGCGCGCATTTCATCCTGTCCGAGGGGATCATGCATGTGACCCAGCCCGACGCCGCGGTGCAGGCGGCGCGCAATGCGCTGCCGACCGGCCCCTGGGCGGTGGCGGCCGCGCATGTGGTGACAACCATTACAGGCTCGGCGCTGCTCGCTCTGGCGCTGGCGCAGCGCGTGCGCGACGCCGACCAGGTCTGGGCGGCAGCCCATGTCGACGAGGACTGGAATGTCGAACAATGGGGCGCGGACGAGGAGGCGATGCACCGCCGCGCCGCCAAGCAGATCGACTACCAGGCTGCCGTCCGCATCCTCCAGGACGTCGACATTGCCAGCTGAGGCCGGTTAACGCTGGGTTTAGGGCAAAGGTCTAGGCTCTGCGCGTAACCCGAGTACGCGTATGGTCCAGAGTATCACCCCGTCGCCTTCCGTCAGCGCCGTACGTGGCGTCGGCAGCTCGCCGGTCGGAAGCGCCCCGCAGGCCGCTGCCACGCTGCAGGCCGGTGCGCTGCTCAGCGCCAGGGTGCAGCAGGTGCTTGCCGAGAACCTGGTCCAGGTCGCGATCGGAAACCTGTCGATGGAGCTCGCCAGCGAGTTGCCGCTGCAGGCTGGCCAGACCGTGCAGGTCGCGGTCTCGCAGACCGGGCAGGGGCTGCAGCTCGCGATCGTCGGCCCTGGCAACGGCGCCGCCGCGGGTACATCCGGCACCAGCACGCCGGCTGCCACCGTCGTTGACGTCACCGGTCGGCTCGCACCCGCGCTGGCCCCGCCGGCTGATCCCCTGACCGGCCTGGAGCGTCTCGCGCTGTCGATCGCCAGCGAGGACGCCGCGACCCGGCAGGGCAGCCAGGGGCAATTATTCGCCGATCTCCAGGCGGTCGCCGATTCACCCAATTTGCCGCCCGCTCTACGCGCCGCGGTGGCGCAGGTCCTGGCCCAGCAGACGGCGCTGTCGCCTGGGCTGACGGGCGAAGACATCCACAATGCCGTGCAGAATTCCGGCCTGTTCCTCGAAGCATCGCTTGCCAAGGGCAGCACCGCATCGGCTCCGTCGGATCTGAAGGCGGCCCTGATCGTGCTGCGCCAGACGCTGGCGACGGTGCTGCAGACCGTCGATCCCGGCACGACGGCGTCAACCTCACCGCCGCCGGGCGCATCCTACGCCTCGGTGCTGTCCGAGGCCGGCCGTGCCGCGGCCGCGCAGCAGAACGCCGCGCCCTCATTGGTCCCGGACATCGAGATCGAGCTGCCTCCGCAGCCCTGGGTGATTGGAACGGGGCGGCCAGATGCTGCAGCCGCCGGCTTCACGGGCTCGGCGCTGATCGAGACCCTGAGCCAGGCCAAGGCGCAATCGATGACGTCGGGCGCGGTGCTGGCCGCGCTGCAGGAAGCCCAGCAACAGATCCCGCGGGCCGCGGGCCTGGTTCCCGGGCGCAACGCCAATGGCGACGTCGCCCGCACCAACACGCCGCCGCCGCCATTTCGCGGCGGTGCTCCGATGCCGCAGGCCGTGGCGACGCCGACGCTCGGCCCGGATACGCCGCTGCCGGCGATCGCGCACCGCCTGCTCGACGAGACCGACCAGGCGCTGTCGCGGCAGGCCTTGCTGCAGGTCGCCTCGCTGCCCGACCGTCCCGACGCATCGACGGCGCGCACTGACCCCACGCTGCCGCGCTGGAACTTCGAAATCCCGTTCGCGACGCCGCAGGGCACCGCCATGGCGCAGTTCGAGATCTCGCGCGACGGCGGCACCCAGGCGCCTGAGACGTCCAAGCGCGTCTGGCGCGCGCGCTTCTCGCTCGATGTCGAGCCGGCCGGTCCGGTGCATGCGCTGGTCTCGTTCAATGCCGAGCGCACCTCGGTGCGGATGTGGGCCGAGCGTCCGGCCACCGCCGCGCGGCTGCGCGCCGGTCTGTCGGATCTGGGCCAGGCGCTGATCCGCGCCGATCTGTCCCCGGGCGATCTCGTGGTGCAGGACGGCGCGCCGCCGGCGGTGATGCCGCCCAAGGCCGGCCATTTCCTGGATCGTGCGCTATGAGCATCGACGTGAAGTCCGCAACCAAGATCCAAACCAAGACCCAACTCGCGGTCGCGCTGCATTACGACAAGGGGCAGGGCGGCGCGCCCCGCGTGGTCGCCAAGGGCAAGGGCACGATCGGTGCCAAGATCATCGAGGTCGCGCGCGCACACGACATTCCGATCGAGGAAAACGAGGTGCTGGCCGGCGCGCTTTCCAATGTCGAGCTCGGCGACGAGATCCCCGAGGAGCTCTACAAGGCGGTCGCCGAGGTCCTGGTGTTCGTGCTCAATTTGTCGCGGCCGGTGCGCTGATCCTTCACGCGCCGCAACAATTGTGATCTCCGGTCTGCTTCGATCGTCAACGCCCTGTGATAGGCAGGGGCGGACTGTCGACGGAGAGACTTGCCATGCCCCCGATCAGCCGCCGCCATGCGCTCGCTTTGATGGCCGGCGCCAGCCTGGTGCCGGCGCGCGCATCAGCCCATGTCGCGCCGCCCCGCAACGAGATCCGCGCCGGGCTCGCTCAACGCTTCACCGACATGGGCACACAGGGCACGTTCTTCGCCTATAAGGTCGAGGAGTATCTGATCATTGCCAGCGACACCGAGCGCTCGGGCGCGGCGAAGCTGCCGGCCTCGACCTTCAAGATCGCGAACGCGCTGATCGCACTCGAGACCGGCGTCGTCGCCGATCCCGACACCGACGTGTTCAAATGGGACGGCGTCACGAGATCGATCGAGGCCTGGAACACGGATCATACGCTGCGCAGCGCGATCGCGGTGTCGGCCGTGCCGGTCTTTCAGGAGATCGCGCGGCGCATCGGCGCCGAGCGGATGCAGAAATATCTCGAGGAGCTCGACTACGGCAATCACGACATCGGTGGCGGCATCGATCAGTTCTGGCTGACCGGCGCGCTTCGCATCGATCCGGTGGAGCAGGTCGACTTCATCGACCGCTTGCGGCGTGGTGCGCTGCCGGTCTCCAAGCGCAGCCAGGATCTGACGCGCGATATCATCCCCGTGACCAAGGTCGGTGATGCCGTCATCCACGCCAAGTCCGGCCTGCTCGGCAAGGATCAGGGCTCGCTCGGCTGGATGGTTGGCTGGGTCGAGAAGGGTGATCAGCCGACCGTGTTTGCGCTCAACATGGATTGCCCCGAGCCACGCCATGTCGAAGCGCGGATGACGCTGACCCAGGCCTGCCTGAAGGATATCGGCGCGTTGTGAGCACGGTCCATCATCGGCAGCGGCGCGGGGCACACTGCCTTGATGGTGGAGAGCGTTGCTGACTCAGCGCCGCGACAATTGGATATCCACCGCGGTGATCTGCGCACCTGCGGGCCGGATCGACACCGTCTGCCGCTTGCCGCTGGTGCTCAGCGCCAGCCCGGCCGAGAAGGTCTGGCCGCGCGCCTGGGCCTCGATGCGATTGCCGACGGCGCGCCCCTCGATCGTGCCGGACGCATTGTGGCTCGACTCGGTCCATTGTCCGGAAATCTCACCGCCGCGATATTCGACGTCGCTCGAAAGATCGATATTGTAGCTGTCGCTGGCGCAGCGGATGTTGAGCCTGAGCTGCTCGCCGGCGCCGCCGACGTCGTAGGCGGCACGGCAGCGCAGCCGCTCCTGGTTGCCGTCGGACATGCTGATCACGCCGCCGCCGCTCCACGAGCCCTCCAGTGCCCGGAATGGCGAGGCAGGCGCCGCATGGGCCGCGACGCCCCAAGCGAGGGCCGTCAGCAAAGTGGGAATCGCAAGGCGAGAGGCGCGCATCATCGGGCTCCGTTTCATCGTCGAAAAGTGAGCGACAACGCAGGAACACCCAATACGTTCGATCTGTCACTTCAAAAATTGATCGAAATAGTTCTATTTTTACTCACGACAGTTTGAACAGCGTGCGTAGAAAGTCCGTCACGGCCTGGCGCGCCGTCTCCGCGGTCGCTGGATTGCCGCCGACATGGGGATCGAGCTCGACACAGGCATCCTGATAGGTGAAAGGCTGCTGCGTCTCGGCATTCATCAGCAGGCCGCCATCGCCTTCGGCGATGCGGCAATTGCGCACGGTCTGCGCCTTGGGCGAGATCGCCAGCATGTTGGCGCCGAGCAGGCCGATATCGAAGCCGTGCGGCGAGTCCGGATATTCTGTCAGCTCGACGTCGCGGCCGGCCGCCTTGAGCCGCTCGACGAAGGCCTTGCAGGTCCGCACTGGATTGTAGTCGTCCGGTCCGCCGTGGAAGATCCGGATCGGCCGCGCCACCAGTTCGGTGTCGCCGCGATAGGTCGTCGAGCAGTCGGGATAGAACGGGATATAGGCCGCGAATTGCAGCCCGGATCTGTTCCAGCGCTTGTGGAAGCGCTCGAGGCTCGCATAGAGCGCCGCCTGTCCGCCGCGCGAGAATCCCATCAGTACGACGCGCTCGGGATCGACGCGCGGATGTTTCGCGAGCACCTCGAGCCCGTGATAGATGTCCATGATCAGGTTGAGCCGACCGAGCTGCGCCTGGTTGGTGCTGGTCGCGGTGATGCCGCGCCCGCTGAAGCCGTCGATGACGAAGGTCGAGATCCCCATCGCGTTGAAGGTGCGGCTCCAAGCAGCAATGTTGCCGCCGACGCCGCCGGACCCATGCATCAGCACCACCACCGGCAGCCGGCCGCTGCCCTGCGCCACGCGCAGTTCGCCGACCACGGTGACCGGAGTGCCGCCCTCGTCGCCGGAGAGGAATTGCCGATCGGACAAGGTTACCGAGGCGATCGGATACATCTCGACCCGCGCCGGCACGTCCTTGGTGATGCCTTGGGCGCTCGCGCTGTTGGCGAGCGTGAGGCCGAGGGCTGCGAGCACCGCGACAGCCGCCACCGCGATCGCGCGTCGGGATCGCGGACTGACGCGCCACCCTGCCCAAGTGGCAGCGAGATTCCTGCGCATGCCAAACATCGTCGGCGCGCCACTCACGCGTCGCTCCATGGCCATCCTCCTGCATCGCAGCTTATTTTGCAGCTTTAGATGCGAGTAGAACGGCGCTGCCTTGTTGTGTCAAACCACGAGCCGAGCTGTGCGCGTGCAAGGCGGTGGACAACGTCGCCGACCAGCCCGATGGGAATCCGCCGCCGCGCGGCCTGCGATCAGGCTCCGGCCCGTCCGATCCGGCCGAGATGGGTGAAGCCAAAGCCCTCGGCATATTTCAGCCCGTAGCCGGCAAGGCGGTCGACGCCGACATGGGCGAGCCAGATGGTGGCAAGGCCGGTGACCAACGGCGGTCCCGCCCAGAGCCCGATGGCAAGCAGGACGGCGGGGGTCAGCGTGCTGTGGACGGCATTGTACACCGCAGCGCCGACGCGCGGTCCGGCGAGATAGGCGGCGAAGCTGATGTCGGGCGCCAGGAAGAGGGAGGCGAACAGCCACCATGATCCGCCCTGATAGGCATAAAAGGCGGTCGCGCCAGCCGCCAGCACCAGCCCTTCGAGCCGCAGCAGCGTGCGGACGCCGCCCGAGGCGGCGCCCCGGGACGGGGCACCAGCCTCAATCACAGCATCCGTATTGATGGTCATATCCATGATTCTGCTTCCAATTCCGAACTGCGGGAGGATCATCGGCGCTGCCGAAAGCCGCTTTTCGCCTCCGAAATAGCCGTGTTAGAAGGCCGCCAACACTCACGACATCGGGAACGGGCGGGAAGCGCATGAAGGACATCCTGGACACCCTCGAAACGCGGCGCGCGGGCGCGCGGCTGGGCGGCGGCGAGAAGCGCATCGAGGCGCAGCACGCACGTGGCAAGCTGACCGCGCGCGAGCGCATCGAGCTCTTGCTCGACAAGGGCTCCTTCGAGGAGTTCGACATGTTCGTCGAGCACCGTTCGACCGAGTTCGGCATGGAAAAGACCAAGGTCCCCGGCGACGGCGTCGTCACCGGCTGGGGCACCGTCAACGGCCGCAAGACCTTCGTCTTTGCCAAGGATTTCACCGTGTTCGGCGGCTCGCTGTCCGAAACCCATGCGCTCAAGATCACCAAGCTGCAGGACATGGCGATGAAGGCGCGCGCGCCGATCATCGGCCTCTATGATGCCGGCGGCGCCCGCATCCAGGAGGGCGTCGCGGCGCTCGCGGGCTATTCCTATGTGTTCCGCCGCAACGTGCTGGCGTCCGGCGTGATCCCGCAGATCTCCGTCATCATGGGCCCCTGCGCCGGCGGCGACGTCTATTCGCCGGCCATGACCGACTTCATCTTCATGGTGAAGAACACCAGCTATATGTTTGTCACCGGGCCCGACGTGGTGAAGACCGTCACCAACGAGGTGGTCACGGCGGAAGAGCTCGGCGGTGCCTCGGTGCATGCGACGCGCTCTTCGATCGCCGACGGCGCCTTCGACAATGACGTCGAGACGCTGCTGCAGATGCGCCGTCTCATCGATTTCCTGCCGTCGAACAACACCGATGGCGTGCCGGAATGGCTGAGCTTCGACGACATCGAGCGCGTCGACATGTCGCTGGACACGCTGATCCCCGACAATCCGAACAAGCCCTACGACATGAAGGAGCTGATCCTGAAGGTCGTCGACGAGGGCGACTTCTTCGAGATTGCCGAGGGCTTCGCCAAGAACATCGTCACCGGTTTCGGCCGCATCGCCGGCCGCACGGTCGGCTTCGTCGCCAACCAGCCGATGGTGCTGGCGGGCGTGCTCGACTCGGACGCCTCGCGCAAGGCCGCGCGCTTCGTGCGCTTCTGCGATGCCTTCAGCATCCCGATCGTCACCTTCGTCGACGTGCCGGGCTTCCTGCCGGGCACAGCGCAGGAATATGGCGGCCTGATCAAGCATGGCGCGAAGCTGCTGTTCGCCTATTCGCAATGCACGGTGCCGCTGGTCACGGTCATCACCCGCAAGGCCTATGGCGGCGCCTTCGACGTCATGGCCTCCAAGGAGATCGGCGCCGACATGAACTACGCCTGGCCGACGGCGCAGATCGCGGTGATGGGCGCCAAGGGCGCGGTCGAGATCATCTTCCGCGCCGACATGGCCGATCCGGAGAAGATCGCTGCCCGCACCAAGGAATATGAGGACCGCTTCCTGTCGCCGTTCATCGCCGCCGAACGCGGCTATATCGACGACGTGATCATGCCGCACTCCACCCGCCGCCGCATCGCCCGTGCGCTCGCGATGCTCAGGGACAAGAAGATGGAAATGCCGGCGAAGAAGCACGACAATCTGCCGCTGTAAGCGCTGGTCGGAGATGATGGAGAGGGCGGCCCGCCGGCGTCCCGGCCGGGCCGCCCTCTGTTTTAACGGCTTGGTTTTTGACGCGCTCGGCGATCGCGACGCGCCGCTAGCGGGTCGACGCGGCAATCTGGCGCCTCTGGTGGCCCTGGCGTTAAGCTTGCGGCTTAACTAAGCTTTAACGATGTGTTTGCGGGAACTGGGCCGCTGGCCTAGCTTGCTGGCCAGCCTGGGCGACTAGCCTTGGCGGATCGCTGGTGGGTCAGAAGAGTAGGGTTTGCGTATCATGGCTGATCAAACATCGGCGTTTCGGAAGGTGAGAGTTCTTTTCCTCGGTGCTTGCGCGGCCGCGCTGATGGTCTCCTCCGAGGCCGCATCGGCCCGTTCCGGCGCTGCGGTGGCCGCACCAACCGCCGCGCCCCCCACTGCGCCGAGCCAGGTCACCCCGCCGGCGCCGGGCCCCGGGCCCGCGGTCCGTCATCACCACCCTCGCGGCTACCGCGCCTATCTGCCGGCGGCCGGCGCCTTCGCCTATGGCGGTGATGGCGGGCCGGCGCCGCAGCAGATCCCCGAGCACACATCGGCCGACGTGCGTTACACTTATACCTACGACGTCCCGTGGGATTGGGCTCACCGCTACCCGCCGAATGTCGTGCCGTCCGACCGCCCTTATGTGTCGAGCTGCCCGATGCAGACCGTGACCGTGCCGGGACGGCACGGCGGCGATCACAGCGTCACGATCACCCGCTGCTACTGACGCCTTGAGCTAGCTCAAGGCAGGGCAGGTGATGGCGCATTAGCTTTCAAGGAATACCGACCGGCTTCGCTCGCGCGAGGTCGCGAGGTGACGAGGCCCGGACTCCTAGGCACTCCGGGCCTCGTTGTTTTCTGCTAGTCTCTCTCCATCCGCGCGAGTCGGATGGGAGGCTGCGATGGTCAGGCTGACAAGCCCATCATGTCGTGTGATTGTGCGTATCGGTCTGACGCTGGTCATGTCGGCGGCAACTGCCGCGGCAGCCCGCGCCGATGAAACCGTGACGGTCGGCGGCTCGCGCGTAGCGCTGATCAGGCCGAAGGCGGTGCGCGCCAGCGTCATCTTGCTGCCCGGCGGCGACGGCGCCATCAATGTCGGCGATCGCGGCGACATTCATGGCCTGCTCGGCAATCAGCTGGTGCGCACGCGCAACGCCTATGCGGCGCGCGGCCTCGCCGTCATGGTTGCGGACGCCAACACGGATCTCAAGGCCGCCGTCGACTATATGGCCGCGATCAAACGCCCGGTGACGGTGATCGGTACCAGCCGCGGCACCTTGCGCGCGGCGGAGGGGATTTCCCGCGGCGCCCGGCCGGATGCGCTGGTGCTGACCTCCGGCTTTCTCAGCCCGGAATCGGGCAGCTCATCGAACGTGATGTCGATCCTCGGCTCGCCATCGGCGCTGCCGCGCACGCTTGTCATCCACCACACCAGCGACGGCTGCAAGGTCACCTTGCCGGCCGGGGTCGATCCCTTCATCAAATGGTCCGGCGGCCGCGCCCGGGTGAAATGGTTGTCGGGCGGCGCGGAAGAGGGCGATCCGTGCCAGGCCCGCGGGCATCACGGCTTCAACGGGCTCGATGGCCAGGTGGTCTCGCTGGCCGCAGGGTTTCGTTGAGCAGCTGATTGCGGCCAGGCTTCGGCGACAACACCAATCATATCCAGAGGAAACGATGCCCTCCGCCATCTTCGTCGTCCGCGCCACCGTGCCAGATCCTGCCAAGCGCGATGAGTTCGATCGCTGGTATCGCGACGTGCATCTGCCCGATGCGATCAGGAGCTTCGGCGTCGCCAAGGCGTGGCGGGTCTGGAGCCTGTCCGATCCGGCGGTGCACCAGGCGATGTATCAGTTCGACGATGTCGCCGCGATGGAGCGCGCCGTGAGCGGCGCGGAGATGCAGCGGCTGATCGCGGATTTCAACCGCGATTGGCCGGACGTTACAAGGACGCGCGAGAGCTTCGTGCTGGCGCAGACAGTCCCGGCCTGAGCTATCGGCTCAGGAAGTCCTTGAGCAGCGCATCGTATTTGTCCGGCGTGTCCAGAAAGACGAGATGGCCTGCATTGGCGATCACCTCGGCGCGCGCGTCGCGCATCCGGCCCGCCAGGCTCTTCGCCAATTCGGCGTTCTGGCCCATCTGGGCGCGCAGATTTTCCGGCGCGTTCGGCCGACCCGGCGCGTTGTGATCGTCGGCGCCCATGATGAAAAGAGTCGGCTGTCCGATCAGCGGAATCTCGTGCACGACGGGCTCGCGGTAGATCATCTGATAGGAGCTGACGAAGCTCTTCAGCCAGCGCGGATAGTCGGCGCTGCCCTTGAGGTTGAAGCGGGCGTCGATGAAGGGCGTGACCTGCTCGGGCGAAAGCTTCAGCGCATAGTTGGTCTCCAACTGCTTGCGATAGCCTTCGGCGGTGAGGCGGTCCTCAGTCTCCATGATCTTCTCTGACGCGATCGGCGGCACGTAGAGGCGGTAGTCTTCAAGCCCGATCGGCGCCGTGAGCACCAGATGCGCGACCCGGTCGGGAAAGGCGCGTGCGATGCGCACCGCCAGCATCCCGCCCATCGAATGCGCCACGATATCCACCTTGGCGATGCCGAGATGATCGAGCAGGGCCGCCGTGTTGCGCGCCAGCGTGTCGAAATGCAGCTCGCCGGATGGCTTGGTTGATTTCCCGAACCCGATCTGGTCGGGCACGACGACCCGGAAGCCTTGCTCGGCCAGCGTCTTGATCACCGGGGCCCAATAGCTCGACGGAAAATTGCGACCGTGCAGCAGCAGCGCGGTGCGCCCGTTCGGCTGCGCGGAGGCGACATCCATATAGGCCATGCGCAGTTGCTCACCGTCATTGACCAGCGGCAGCAGGTTGACGGGGTAGGGATAGGGGACCCCTTCGAGATTGATGCCATAGGGCTCGCGCGGGCCTTCCGCAGCCGGGGCGATGGCAGGCAAGGAGGCGAGCAGGGCAGCGCAGAGCGCGACGACGAAACGGGACATGGGGACTCCAGGACGGATGGCGACGGCATGGTCAGCCGCCCCGCGGTGGCCTGCGTTCGCGTGAGGCGCAAGTCGTCGCTGGCCGCTGGCGATAAACAGGGCGTGATCGTCAGTCGTTGGCCGGCCCGAACAGCGTCGCGAAATGCTTTTCTCCGGCGCGGCTGAAATTCACCACCCGGCTGCCCGGCGTCGGATCGCGTGCCGCCCATTTCAACTCGGTGAAGCGCTTCATCAGCGCCGCGCCGAGCGTTCCGGCCAGATGATGCCGCCTAGCGCTCCAGTCGAGGCAGGCCTTGCAGACCGGCCGGCGCGGGTGGGCCAGCATCTCCGGGGAGATCCGCAAATGGCGCGCCAGGAATTGCTCTCCGTCCTCGGTCAGCACGATCTCCTGCTTGCGCCGTCGCACCAGCTTCTGGCTGACCATGCTGTCGAGCATCTGCACACCGAGGTCGCCCGCGAGATGGTCGTAGCAGATGCGGGCGCGGCGCAGCTCCGGCTCCTTCGGCCCGGTGCGCACCCGCATGTGGCCGGCGCGCGCGGCAAGTCCGGCCAGCTTCTCCAGCACGTCGGCGACATCAGGGTCGGCAAGCCGGTAATAGCGGTGGCGCCCCTGCTTCTCGGGCTCGATCAGGCCGCCGCTCTCGAGCTTGGCGAGGTGCGAGCTCGCGGTCTGCGGCGTGACGCCGGCCTCCTGCGCGAGCTCGGTCGCGGTCAGGGCGCGACCCGACAGCAGGGCGGTCAGCATGTTGGCGCGGGCGGGATCGCCGACCAGCGCAGCCACCATCGCGATGTCAGGTCCTGATTTCATAGTTCGATGCTAACCGAAGCATCATCGTCGGGCAAGCAGATAGTGTCGATGGCGCAGAACACACTCGAGGTTGTCATGTCCATCACCGTCTTCATCCGCTATCGCATCGACCCGTTCAAGCGCGATGTCTTCGAAATCTACGCAAAGCAGTGGCTGTCGATCATCCCGCGCTGCGGCGGCGATCTGATCGGCTATTTCATGCCGCATGAAGGCACCAACAACATCGCCTACGGGCTGATTTCCTTCGACAGTCTCGCAGCTTACGAGCGCTATCGGACAGCGCTTCGCGGCGATGCCGAGGGTCGGGCGAATTTCGCGCTGGCCGAGGAGCACAAGCTCATTCTGGGCGAAGAGCGAACATTCCTGCGCAATGTCGTGGCGGTGCCATGAGTGCGGTATTATCCTGGTGCAACGAAGACGCAGGGAGGACGACATGGCGGTGAGCACGGCAGACAAGCGCGCGGCGTTTCGCAGACTGCATCAGGCGGGATGCTTCATGCTGCCGAACCCGTTCGACATCGGGACGGCGAAGATGCTGCAGCAGCTCGGTTTCAAGGCGATCGCCTCGACGAGCGCTGGCTTCGCATGGTCGATCGGCAAGCCGGATACGGGCGTCGAGCTGGAGGAGATGCTCGCGCATCTCACCTCGCTCAGCGCCGCCGTCGACATTCCTGTGAACGCCGATTTCGAAGGCGGTTTCGCCGACGCGCCGGACGGCGTTGCGGCGAATGTGACGCGTGCGGTCGCGACCGGGATTGCGGGATTGTCCATCGAGGATTCGACGGGCGATACGTCGCAGCCGCTGTATGAGCGCGCGCTTGCGGTGGAGCGAATCCGTGCGGCGCGGCAGGCCATCGATGCGACCGGCGCTGACGTGCTGCTGACCGGGCGCTGCGAGGCCTATCTGTGGGGACGCAAGGATCTGGCGCTGGTGATTGATCGTCTCCGCGCTTATGCGGAGGCCGGCGCCGATTGCCTCTATGCGCCCGGCATCACCGCGCCTGAGGACGTTGCTGCGATCGTGAAGGCGGTGGGCCCGAAGCCGGTCAATCTGTTGAACGGTGGAGGCGCACTCAGCCTGCAGCAGGCCGAGGCGCTCGGTGTTCGCCGCATCAGCATCGGCGGCGCTCTCGCGCGGATGGCCTGGGCGGGCGTGATGCGCGCCGCGAAGGACATGGCGGAGCAGGGCAGCTTCGCTGCGCTCGCCGACCGCTACACGGGTGATCTCGACGCGATGTTCAAGTCGTGACCGAAACGACGACGGCGGACGAAGCATCGCCCGCTGTCTGCCGTTCGTCGCCTATTGCGTTGTGCTAATAGCGGTCCGTTCCGATACCGACGCTCACGCCGGGGGCGCGAATGCCGATGCCGCCGCGGTCCTCATAGCTGCGCCGCTCAATATAGCGTTCGCGCGGCGCATAGGCGTAGGAATCGCGGTCCTCGTCCTGAATGATGACGCGGCGTTCGCGGCGCTCGCGCCAGCAATGGCCGTCCTCATTGCAGACCATCCGGACGTTGTGGATCTCCCGCTGCGGGAGCATCGATACGTCGGGAGCTATGGGAGCAGCGGACGCGGCGGTCATCACGAGCGTACCTGCTGCGGCGGGCGAGAGCGAGAGCCTTCATCACATGCCTCCTCGGTTCAAATCCAGTCAAGTGACGCAGAGCCAATCGGTGTGGCGGCCGATCGTTCCACCTCGTCCTTGCTAGCTGTTCTTTTAGTTGGTTCGGATCGGAAGCAACGTGCCGAACGGGTGACATGGAAAAGAGGGCGGCGGGTGGCTTGACACCCGTCGCCCAGTTGGCTGGCGGCTGAGGGCCGCCCGCGAGATTACTTGCCGCTGTTGTTCTGTCCGGCCGGCGCCGGCGGCGGGGTCGTCCGGTCACCCGCCGCGCCGGTCGTGACGCCCGGCGAGCTGTTCGAGGCACCGCCATTGCTGGTCGAGGCCGATTGCGATGCCGGCGTGGTGCTCGCCTGGTCGTTATGCACCGACATGTTGTTCAGGCCATAGAACACCGCGCCCAGCAGGATGGCGATGCCCAGGGCATAGGCCGTGATGCGGCCGGTCGAGGACCGGCCTTCGGTCAGTTCAGGATCCGGCTGAAGCCGGCTGTCCAGGCGCGCTGCACGCTCATACTCCGAGCCCGCCATGCCGGCGCCGGTGATATCGGCTCCAATCATATCCGCTCCGGACATGGCGGGCCGGCCCGCCATGTCCGGGCGATTCATGCCATCAGGATAACGCTCATTCGGAAGCCGCTCATTGGCCATGTGATCCTCCTCTTGATGTCCGTCGACAACCACCGGCTCCCCGGGTCCGTTCCGCGAAACCTTGCGAAAACCCCTGCTGGCCTCCCGCATGCCGCGCGTTAAGGTTCCTCGCGCGTGCGTTGCGATTCTTTGAGCTTGTGTTGGAGCTTGTCGATGTGGAACCTGCCGCCGGCTGATAGCTTGCTGCATCTGTTGTCCTGGCTGGCGCTGGCGGCGCAGGCGATGACGGCGGCGCTGGCGGCTGGTCGGCGCAGCATGGACTGGATGGGCGTCTGTCTGCTCGGCGCGATCACCGCGCTCGGCGGCGGTACTCTGCGCGACGTGTTGCTGGGACATTATCCGCTCGCCTGGGTCGAGCGGCCGTCGTTGCTGCTGCTGACCTTGCTGGCCCCCTTCGTCACTATCGCCATGGCGCGTCTGGTGCATCGGCTGACGATGGCCTTCCTTGTCCTCGACGCCATCGGCCTGGTCGTCTTCACCATTGCCGGCTGCGACATCGCCTGGCAGATGAACGTGCCGATCGGCATCGTCATCGTCGCTGGCATGATCACGGGCTGCGCGGGCGGGGTGCTGCGCGACATCCTGTGCAACGACGTGCCGCTGCTGTTTCGCGCGGAGCTCTATGCCAGCGTGTCGCTGCTGACGGGACTGCTTTACGCGGGCGGGCTGTCACTTGGACTCGCCGGCGGCATCCTGACGGCGCTGAGCTTTGCGTTCGGGCTGGCGTTCCGGCTGCTCGCGATCCGCTACAAATGGAACATGCCGCGCTTCGTCTTTTCCGGCGAGGAGCCGCGCTGAGGCTCGGCAGCCACTATCCCGCGTTGCACAACGGGTGCGGCGCAGGAATCACCATGGTGCAACGGTTCGGTAACCGTCCGGGAAGCGATGGCGCGCATCATCCCATTTCGTCCGGGCCGGGGTTTTCGACAGAAAACGCAAAAGCCGCGGCACCGCCCGCCACGAAATTGCGATTTCGGTTGGCTGCCCTGCGTCCGCGAGATTTGTAATGCGCATTCTGCAAAAGCCGACATAAATGATTGGCAGAACGCGCGCTTCCGCCGGCGGCGGCATCCGCGCACCCCGATAAAGCACGGCAAGAGGGCGGAATGGGCATCAACGAGAGCGAGATCAATCTCGACCAGAAATACACGGCAAGCTCCGGCCATATCTTCCTGACCGGCATCCAGGCCCTGGTGCGGCTGCCGATGGCCCAGATCCGGCGCGACCGCGCCGCCGGGCTCAACACCGCGGGCTTCATCTCCGGTTATCGCGGCTCGCCGCTCGGCGGCTACGATCAGCAGCTGTTCTCAGCACGCAAGCATCTCGAGCAGTACAACATCAAGTTCCAGCCCGGCGTGAACGAGGACCTCGCGGCCACCGCGATCTGGGGCTCGCAGCAATTGCATCTGTCGCCCGGCGGCAAATATGACGGCGTGGTCGGCATCTGGTACGGCAAGGGCCCCGGCGTCGACCGCTGCGGCGACGTGTTCCGCCATGGCAACGCCGCCGGCTCCGCCAAGAATGGTGGCGTGCTGTGCCTCGCCGGCGACGACCACGGCGCCAAATCCTCGACTGTGCCGCATCAGTCCGATCATGCCTTCATGTCGGCCTTGATGCCCTATCTCTACCCGTCGTCGATCCATGAGATGATCGAGATGGGCCTGCTCGGCATTGCGATGTCGCGCTATTCGGGCTGTTGGGTCGGCATGAAGGTGATCACCGAGACGGTCGAGACCACCGCCGAGATCAACCTCAACGACGAGATGACGCCCTTCGTCATCCCCACGGATTTCGAGATGCCGCCGGGTGGCCTTAATCTGCGCTGGCCCGACGACCGCTTCGACCAGGACCGCCGGCTGCAGGACTACAAGGGCTTTGCCGCGATCGCCTTTGCCCGCGCCAACAGGGTCAACCGCGTCACGCTGGATAGCCCGAACGCCCGTTACGGCATCATGGCGTCCGGCAAGAGCTATGAGGATATCCGCCAAGCGCTGCGCGAGCTCGGCATCACCGAGGAGGTCGCCGCCAAGATCGGGCTGAGGCTCTACAAGATCGGCATGCCTTGGCCGCTGGAGCCGGAGGGTGTGCGACAGTTCGCGGTCGGCCTCGAGGAGATCTTCATCGTCGAGGAGCGGCGCGAGATCGTCGAGAACCAGGTCAAGCAGGAGCTGTTCAACTGGCGCGACGACGTCCGTCCGCGCATCGTCGGCAAGATGGACGAGCACGACAAGCGCTTCCTGCCGTTCGCCACCGAGCTGTCCGTCGCCTCGCTCGCGACGTCGCTGACTGAGCGTCTGCTCCGCCTCGACCTCAATCCCGAGATCAAGGCCATGCTGCGCGCCAAGGCCGACTGGTTCAACGGTCGCGACGCGTCGCAGATGCAGCTGGTGTCGCCGGTCGCGCGCACGCCGTATTTCTGTTCCGGCTGTCCGCACAACACCTCGACCAAGGTGCCCGAGGGCAGCCGCGCGCTGGCCGGCATCGGCTGTCACTTCATGTCGTTGTGGATGAACCGCAACACCGAGACCTTTACCCATATGGGCGGCGAGGGCGTGCCGTGGGTCGGCATCGCGCCGTTCACGAACGAGAACCACATCTTCGCCAATCTCGGCGACGGCACCTATTTCCATTCCGGCAGCCTCGCGATCCGCCAGGCGATCGCCTCCAAGGCCAACATCACCTACAAGATCCTCTACAACGACGCGGTCGCGATGACCGGCGGCCAGCGCCATGACGGCGACCTGTCGCCGCAGCAGATTACGTTCCAGCTGCATGCCGAGGGCATTCGCGAGATCTACCTGGTCTCGGAAAATCCCGACGCCTATCCGGCCGACAGCATCGCGCCGGGCGTGAAGACCGCGCATCGTGACGAACTCGACAACGTCATGAAGACCCTGCGCCAGACCAAGGGCGCCTCGGCAATCGTGTTCGTGCAGACCTGCGCGGCCGAGAAGCGCCGCCGCCGCAAGCGCGGCACGATGGAGGATCCGCAGCGCCGCGTCTTCATCAACCCAGCCGTCTGCGAAGGCTGCGGCGACTGCTCGGTACAGTCGAACTGCATCTCGGTCGAGCCGCTGGAGACCGAGCTCGGCCGCAAGCGCGTCATCAATCAGTCGTCTTGCAACAAGGACTATTCCTGCGTGAAGGGCTTCTGCCCGTCCTTCGTCACCATCGACGGCGGCAAGCCGCGCTCGCGCGCGCCGGCGGAGCTCGGCGACATTGGCGAGATGCCTGAGCCGCTGACCAAGCCGTCGCTGGACCGGCCCTACAATGTCGCGGTCGGCGGCGTCGGCGGCACCGGCGTGCTGACCATCGGCGCGCTGCTCGGCATGGCTGCTCATATCGAGGGCAAGGCCTCGATGATCCTCGACATGTCGGGCCTGGCGCAGAAGGGCGGCGCGGTGCTCAGCCACGTCCGTCTGTCGCAGAACACCGCCGACGTGACCTGCTCGCGCATCGTCACCGGCACCGCCGATCTCGTCATCGCCGCCGATGAGGTGGTGGCCGGCGCCAAGGAGACGATTACGCTGTGCGATGCCGAGCGCACCCATGGCGTGATCAACAGCCATCTGATCCCGACCGCCGACTTTGTGCTCAACCGCGACTTCAACTTCCAGAACCGCAAGGTGACGAGCCTGCTGGAGACCGCGCTTCGCAAGGACTCCACTTTCTTCGACTTCACCAAGCCGGCCGAGGCGCTGCTCGGCGATTCCATCGCCACCAACATGATGATGATGGGCTACGCCTATCAGAAGGGCCTGCTGCCGCTCTCGGCCGAGGCGATCGAGAAGGCCATCGCGATCAACGGTGTCGCGGTCAAGATGAACACCGAGGCGTTCCGGCTCGGTCGCCTCGTGGTCGTCAATCCCGAGCGCGTCGCCACGATGATGAGCGGCCAGGACGAGACGGTGCCGCCGAAATCGCTGGATGCGATGACGCTGGACGAGATCATCGCCCATCGCATGGCCTATCTCACCGCCTACCAGAACGGCCGGCTCGCCAAGCGCTACCGCAAGCTGGTCGATCAGGTCCGCGACGCCGCCGACAAGGGCGGCTATGGCGAGGCGCTGCCGCGCGCGGTCGCGATCAATTACGCAAAACTGCTCGCCTACAAGGACGAGTACGAGGTGGCCCGGCTGTTTTCGGACGGCACCTTCGAGAAGCAGCTGCACGATGCCTTCGAGGGCGATTACAGGATCTCCTTCAACCTGGCGCCGCCGATCTTCAATTCCGGCCTCGACCCGCAGGGCCGCCCGAAGAAGAAGAGCTACGGCCCGGGCATGATGAAGATGTTCCGGCTGCTGGCGAAGCTGAAGAGCCTGCGCGGCACGCCGCTCGACATTTTCGGCTATTCTGCCGAGCGCAGGATGGAGCGCGACCTGATTGCAGGCTACGAGAAGGACGTCGCGACGGTGCTGAACCTGCTGTCGCCGGCCAACGCCGACATCGCGGCGGAATTCCTGTCGCTGCCCGACAAGATCCGCGGTTACGGCCCGGTCAAGGACAAGGCCGTGCAGGACGCCAAGGCCCGCTACGCGCAACTGGCGGCCGACCTCGCCAACCCACCGCCGGCGCCACGCCAGTTGGCGGCGGAGTAGGGCGTAGTAGGGAGGGCAAAGCGCCGCCAATGGCGGCGCGTGCCCACCGTCCAGCCGACAGTGTCGGAGAGATCTTCAGCAAGATGCCAAGGGGGGAGGCATGCGTACGGCCCTCGACGCTGATCCTGATAGGCTCGATGAACATGAGCGGAAGTTCGTCGCGAAAATCCGCGAGCATGGCTGGTTCGCGATGCATGTCGGTGCAGATGAAAACGGACCGGGCTTCACCTATACGACCGGCTTCTGGTTGAAGTTCGGTCATCCGGAGTTGATCGTGTTCTCGCTGCCACATCAGGTTGCGCACGACACGTTCTGGCATTTGTACCGTGAGCTTGAAGCCGGACGACGTATTCCTGTCGATGTGTCCTCACCCGATATCTTCACGAACGCTCCGGCCATGCTGCTGCCGGTTTCGTCGCGGCACTATGCTGACCATCTGGGATTCAGCCGCTGGTTCTATGGCGGAGACGGTTTCGAATGTCTGCAACTGATCTATCCGGATCGTGCCGGCCACTTTCCATGGTCGTCATCGGCATCGGCGCAGATCAGGACGGCTCAGCCTGACCTGACCGAGCGCGGTTGGTCCGGCATGGCTCATTAGCTGGCGAGCCCGGCAGCTGTCGCAGCTCAGCTCTGCGAAAACTGCCCGCCGGGCAGATTTTTCTTTACGAAAAACAGAAGTCGTGCTCTACTCCCGTCATCCCGCCTCACTCGGAAGGGGCGTAGCGCGCGATCGTCACGACACGCGAGGCGGGGAGGCGATGGCCGCGATGGAGCCGCAGCGTATCCCGACGGATGCGCGGACGAACGGCTCGGCCGCGGACGTGAAGTCGCAGCGTGCTGGCCCCCCGATGCTGGTGCTACGTTCGTGACGGCGCTTGCGCGCCGCGCGGGCAATGGTGGCCAGAAAGCCCGGCGCACCAGGCAGACTGCGTATAAGCGTGAAGACCGTCGCGCAGGGAAGGCCGGGTCTGGGCTGCACCTGTGGTACCTGCCGCCTGCATTTTTTTCGCAGGCGGGCCGCAGGCGTCAGCCGGCGCCTGGCGTTCCCTGCGCCCTCCGACCTTTGCGAGGGTGAGCGAACTGAGCATGACTCGGGCAGAGATGTCGCGGGAAGACGCGCTCACGTGTAGTTCGATTTGTGCACCATCGCGCGGCACCAGCGGTGTCGTCCCCGCGAACGCGGGGACCCACAACCACAGGGAGGCGTGGAAGCGCACATTGGTCGACCAGCGGATTTTACAATTGCAGCCGCGGAGTATGGGTCCCCGCGTCCCCGGGGACGACAGCGGAGTCAAAGGCGCAGGTCATGGGCCATCTCCACCGCGCGGAATATTTTCCGCGCTTGCCAAGCCTCCTGCAACGGTCCAAAAAATCGCCAACCATCTTGGGACGAAACGACGAGAAGCGGAGACGGAATTGACCATCAAGGGCAAGGCCTACATCGCCGGGATCTATGAGCATCCGACCCGGCACGCACCCGACAAATCGACCGCACAGCTGCATGCCGAAGTGGCCAAGGGCGCGCTGGAGGATGCTGGGCTCAGCGCCAAGGATGTCGACGGTTATTTCTGCGCCGGCGATGCGCCGGGCGGCGCCTGGCCGATGGTCGACTATCTCGGGCTCAAGGTGCGGCACATCGATTCCACCGAGACCGGCGGCTGCTCCTATCTGATCCATGTCGGGCATGCCGCCGAGGCGATCGCCGCCGGCAAATGCTCGATCGCGCTGATCACGCTCGCCGGTAAGCCGCGCACCGGGCCGATGCCGCCGCGTGCCGCCGGCGCCGAGGCCGATTTCGAGCTGGCCTATGGCGCCACCACGCATAACGCCTATGGCATGTGCGCCATGCGCCACATGCACGATTACGGCACCACAAGCGAGCAGCTCGCCTGGATCAAGGTCGCCGCCTCGCATCACGCGCAATACAATCCGCATGCCATGCTGAAGGAGGTCGTCACGGTCGAGGACGTCATCAACTCGCCGATGATCTCCGATCCCTTGCATCGCATGGATTGCTGCGTCGTCACCGATGGCGGCGGCGCGCTGATCGTGACTACGCCTGAGATCGCCAAGAGCCTGAAGAAGCCGCTGGTGCGGCTGATCGGCCATGGCGAGGCGATGAAGGGGCCGCGCGGCGGCAAGGATCTCGACCTGACCTATTCGGCCGGCGTCTGGTCCGGCCCGCGCGCCTTCGAGGAAGCGGGCGTCACGCCCAAGGACATCAAATACGCCTCGATCTACGACAGCTTCACCATCACCGTGCTGATGCAGCTCGAGGATCTCGGCTTCTGCAAGAAGGGCGAGGGCGGCAAGTTCGTCGCCGACGGCAACCTCATCTCGGGCGTCGGCAAGCTGCCGTTCAACACCGATGGCGGCGGTCTGTGCAGCAACCATCCGGTCAACCGCGGCGGCATGACCAAGGTGATCGAGGCCGTGCGCCAGTTGCGCGGCGAAGCCCATCCCAAGGTCCAGGTGCCAAACTGCGATCTCGCTGTTGCCCATGGCACCGGTGGACTGCTGGGCGTGCGCCACGCTGCCTCGACCTGCATTCTGGAGCGCGTGTGATGTCTGAAGCGAAGAAACTGCCGGCCCCCATCACCAATCCCGAGACCAAGCCGTTCTGGGATGCCGCCGCCGAGGGCAAGTTCCTGATCAAGCGCTGCACCGCCTGCGGTGAGGCGCACTACTTTCCACGCTCGATCTGCCCGTTCTGCTTCTCCGACCAGACGGTGTGGGAGCAGAGCGCGGGCGAGGGCGAGATCTACACGTTCTCGATCATGCGCAAGTCGCCGACAGGGCCGTATGCGATCGGCTACGTCACCTTGAAGGAAGGGCCGTCGCTGCAGACGAATTTCGTCGATTGCGATCTCGACAGCTTGAAGATCGGCCAGAAGGTGAAGGTGGTGTTCAAGCCGACCGACGGCGCCCCGCTGCCGTTCTTTACGCCGGTGTAGGTGAGGAGAACAGATGCAGCCCCGCGTCATTGCGAGGAGCGAAGCGACGAAGCAATCCAGAGTTCTCGTGCGGCTCTGGATTACTTCGCTTCGCTCGCAATGACGATCGTGGCCGTTGCGACACCAACGGTGCCCCCTCTCCCCTTGTGGGAGAGGGAGCGAGCCTGAGGCTGATAGGTGTGTAGTCCTCTCCCACAAGGGGAGAGGGCGCAGCAATTGGCGCCGGAGAAGGTGCGTAGGGTGGCAAAGGCGCGTAGCGCCGTGCCTGCCGTCCTATGAAGACAAACGCGGTGGGCACGCTTCGCTTTGCCTACCCTACAAACAACGAGATACGGGGAGGCGACATGCCGATCAACTACGATGAGCTGATGGCCATGAAGGCGATCGGGCAGCCATATGCCTACACCGATCGCGAGGTGATGCTGTACGCCTATGGCATCGGCATGGGCGCCGATCCGATGGATGAAAGGGAGCTCGCCTTCGTCAACGAGGCCACTGCCGAGCCGCGGCCGTTGAAGGTGGTGCCGACCTTCGCCTCGGTCGCCGCCTGGGGCGCGGGTCCGGGTGACATGAAGCTCAACCGCGTGCTGGTCGTCGATGGCGAGCGGGACATCACGTTCCATCAGCCGCTCGCCGTGGCGGCGAAGATCACCGCTGATTCCTCGGTGCTGGCGGTGTCCGACAAGGGCAAGGACAAGGGCGCCGTCATCCGCCACCAGACCATCCTGCGCGACGAGAGCGGCGCGCCGCTGGCGACCCTGGTGGCCTCGCGCTTCGCCCCGCGGCGATGGCGGCTTTGGCGGTCCCTCGGGCGGCATCCCGGAGCCGCATCCGGTGCCCTCCCGCGCGCCGGACCGCAGCGTCGAGATTTCGACGCGGCCTGACCAGGCGCTGATCTACCGCCTGTGCGGCGACCGCAATCCGCTGCATTCGGACCCCGAGTTTGCGCGCCGCGCCGGTTTTCCGCGCCCGATCCTGCACGGCATGTGCACCTACGGCCTGACCTGCCGCGCCGTGCTGCAGACCTATGCCGACTATGATGCCTCGGCGTTCAGGCAGCATGCGGCACGGTTCTCCTCGCCGGTGTTCCCTGGCGAGACCGTGACGGTCGATCTGTGGAAGGACGGCAATGTTGTGTCGTTCGAGGCGCGCGTGAAGTCGCGCAACGTCACCGTGATCAAGAACGGCAAGACGGTGCTCGGTTAGTTAGTTGGGCACCGGCCGCGGGCTCCCTCGCCCCGCTTGCGGGGAGAGGGTGGGGTGAGGGGGACTCTCCGCGAAGTCATTGACAGATGAGCGCGCGGAGAGTTCGCCTCACCCGGATTGCATCTTCGATGCAATCCGACCTCTCCCCGCAAGCGGGGAGAGGTGAACAACCGGTACCGTTGCTGCAACAATGATGCGCGAGGAGGCACTCATGGGACTGCTCGACGGCAAGGTGGCGCTGATCACCGGCGCAGGTGGTGGGCTCGGCGAGGCCTATGCAAGGCTGTTCGCGCGCGAGGGCGCGGCGGTGGTGGTCAACGACCGCGGCGGGCCGCGTGACGGGTCCGGCTCGGATCTGTCGATGGCCGAGCAGGTGGTGGCCGCGATCAAGGCCGAGGGCGGCCGCGCGGTCGCCAATGGTGCCGACATCTCGACCATGGCGGGCGGGCAGTCGGTGTTCGACGATGCCATCCGGCATTTCGGCCGCGCCGACATTCTGGTCAACAATGCCGGCATCCTGCGCGATCAGACCTTCGCCAAGTCCAGCGAGGCCGATTGGGACAAGGTGATCCAGGTCCACCTCAAAGGCACCTTCTGCTGCACCTTGCCGGTGTTCCGCTGGATGCGCGACAATGGCGGCGGCGTCATCGTCAATACCTCCTCGACCTCCGGGCTGATCGGCAATTTCGGCCAGTCCAATTACGGCGCGGCGAAGGGCGGTATCTGGGGCCTGTCCAACGTGCTGGCGATCGAGGGCCGCAAGTACAACATCCGGGTGTGGACCCTGGCGCCGGGCGCGCTGACGCGGATGACCGCCGACCTGCCGCGCTACAAGGAGAATCCGGGTGCCGCACTGACGCCCGAAGGTATCGCGCCGGCGGTTCTCTACATGGTCAGCCACCTCTCCGGCGATCAGACCGGCAAGGTGCTCGGCGTCTCCGGCCCGCGTGGCGTGCGCGAGTTGCGTATGATGGAAATGGACGGCTGGAAGCCGCCATCCTCGGCCTGGAGGCCCGAGGACATCGCTGTTCATGCAGAGGAGATATTCTTTTCGGAGGCCGACATTCAAAAGTCCGCCCGGCGGTTTTGATGTATTCAGATGGTCATTCCGGCCTGCGCCTGGCGCAACCCGGACTGAGGCCAGAGATGTTGGAGACCAGACGATGAAACTCACCGCCGCCGCCAAGGGCACCTTCGCGATCGCGCCGACGCCGTTCCACGATGACGGCCGCATCGACGAGGCCTCGATCGACCGCCTGGTCGACTTCTATGCCGCGGCCGGCTGTGACGGCATCACCGTGCTGGGCATCATGGGCGAGGCACCGAAGCTCGATGCGGCTGAATCGGCCGAGGTGGCGATCCGTTTCGTCAAGCGCGCGAAAAATCTGCAGATCATCGTCGGCGTGTCCTCGCCGGGCTTTGCGACGATGCGCGCGCTGGCCCGCGCCACGATGGATTCGGGCGCTGCCGGCGTCATGATCGCCCCGCCGCCCAGCCTGCGCACCGATGACCAGATCATCGGCTATTTCAAGCAGGCGCAGGACGCCATCGGCGAGGACATTCCCTGGGTGCTGCAGGACTATCCGCTGACCCAGCAGGTCGTGTTCACGCCGGCCGTGATCCGCAAGATCGTCATGGACAGCCCCTCCTGCGTGATGCTCAAGCACGAGGATTGGCCGGGGCTGGAGAAGATCTCGGCGCTGCGCGGCTTCCAGAAGGACGGCTCGCTCAAGCCGCTGTCGATCCTGTGCGGCAATGGCGGCCTGTTCCTCGATTTCGAGATGGAGCGCGGCGCCGACGGCGCCATGACCGGCTATGCCTTCCCGGAGATGCTGGTCGATGTCGTCAAGCTGTCGCAGGCCGGAAAACGCGATGCCGCGCATGACCTGTTCGATGCGCATCTGCCGCTGGTGCGCTACGAGCAGCAGCCGGGGGCAGGGCTCGCCGTGCGCAAATACGTGCTGCAGAAGCGCGGTGCCATCGCCTCCGCTGCGCAACGCAAGCCGGCCTCCGGCATCAGCGCGGCGGCCAGGGCCGAGGTCGACTATCTCCTGTCGCGGGTCGCGCGCTACGATGCCCGGGCCAATCTGCAAACCCACGCCAGCGCCGCGGAGTGACCATGGCCGACATTGCCGCCGTCCGTCCCGCCTCGACCGTGCTGCTGCTGCGCGACAACGCAGCCGCCCGCGAGATCGAGGTGTTCATGATGGTGCGTCACCAGCAGATCGAGTTCAACTCGGGCGCGCTGGTGTTTCCAGGCGGCAGCGTCGACAAGGGCGACCGTGAGATTGCCGGAATGCCCGAACTCTATGCCGGCGGCGATGCCGTTCAGGCCGAGGCGCTCGGCTTCCGGATTGCCGGCATCCGCGAGACGTTCGAGGAAAGCGGCATCTTGCTGGCGCGGGCCAGGGGCTCCGGGGCACTGATCGATGCCGCCGCGGCACGCGAGATCGAGGCCGCGCACCGGCTGCCGCTCTGCGAAGGCAAGGTCAGCTTCCTCGAAGTGCTCGAGCGCCATGGCCTGGTGCTGGCGCTCGATGCGCTGGTGCCTTACGCGCATTGGATCACCCCAGAGGGGATGCCGAAGCGCTTCGACACCTGGTTCTTCCTGGCGGCGGCGCCGCCGGACCAGCTCGGCGCCCATGATGGAAGGGAATCGACTGACTCGGTCTGGGTCTCGCCGCGCGAGGCGCTCGCGGGCGGCGAGGATGGCCGTTTCAAGCTGCCGTTCCCGACGACCCGCAACCTGATCCGGCTCGGCAAGCAGCCGGCGGTGGCGGATGCACTCGCCGCGGCGCGGGCCATGGACATCGTCACCGTCATGCCGGTCATGACCAAGACCGCGGATGGCGGCCGGCAGCTGCGCATTCCGCCGGAGGCAGGCTATGATGGGGAGGTCTTCGAATTCGGTGCGGCCGGTTAACCGCACAAGCCATTTTTCGTCTTGCGGAGTGGGTGTGGATCGGCTCTGTTCCTGATATGTTCATTTGGCCGCGTCGCGGCTCGCATATATTGCGGTTCCGAGCACCGGACCCATGAGTAAACCAGTTGATTTCGGCATCGCCTGCAATTCGCTCCGATCGATGACGATCGGCCGGATGATTTTTGGCAGCTTTTTGCTGCTGCTCGCCGTGATCACTGCCACCAGCATGGCGAGCGTCATCGCCATTCGTCACATCGATTCCACCTTTGCCGAGCTGCAGCGCCTGCAGGGCGTCGGCGATCTCGCCGAGGAGATCGATCAGCGCATGAACGAGCTGCGGCTCGCGGCGCGCGATTTCGTCACCGATCCAGGCTCGCGCTCCGACCGCGTCATGGAGGCGGCGACCGAGCTCAGCGCCTTGTTGAAGAAGACGCGCCTGCAGCTGGCGCCGGAACAGCAGGCGACGATCGATGGCGTGGCGCAGCGGCTCAGCAATTATCGCGAGGGCATCGACCGGATCAGCGCGCTGATCGCGCAGCGCGCCGAGCTGCTGTCCGGCCTGCCGGCGGCGCGCGAAGGATTCGAGGAGGCGATCGCGGCCGTCACCGAGCGCGATACCGCGCGGGCGCTGTTCAAGGTGCAGAACCAGATCGGCGCCGCTCTGCTGGCGCGCGATCCGGCCGGCGCCGAGCAGGCGGCGCGCAGCATCCGCGCGACACCAATCCAGGACAAGGCGCTGCGCGCGGCGGCGGATCGTTACGCGGAGGCGATCATCGCCATCGCCGGTACCGAGGACGAGATCGCGCGGCTCGACAAGGAGGTGCTCGGTATCGAGGGCCGGCTGATCGGCCGCGTCACTGAGTTGCTGCGGGCGCTGAGCGCGAGCCAGGGCAAGGTCCTGGCGCGCGACTTCGCCCGTACCCTGGCGGAGACAAAATGGCAGAGCATCATTTTCGGAACGGCCGGCGTTCTGATCGGCATTTTCGCCGCGTCCTTCGTGGTTCGCCGCACGGTGCGGCCGCTGGCCTCGATCGCTCGCTCGATCCGGGCGCTGGCCGCAGGCGAGAAGTCGACCGCGATCCCGCAGACCGACGTGCAGAACGAGATCGGCGACATCGCCCGCGCCGCCGAGGTGTTCCGACAGACCTTGCAGGACGCCGACGCCGCGCGCGAGGCCGCGGTGCGCGCGCTCGCCGAGCAGCGGCTGGCCGAGGAGAGTTATCGCAAGCTGTTCGAGGCCTCGATCGACGGCATCTATGTGACCACGCCGAACGGGCTCGTGCTCAATGCCAATCCGGCGCTGGCGCGGATCATGGGTTACGATTCGGCGAGCGATCTGATCCAGAGCGTGAGCGACATCGCCGACACCATCTATGTGCACCCGCTGGCGCGCAAGCGCTATCAGAAGCTGATGCAGCGCGATGGCATGGTGCGTGAGTTCGAGTATCAGGTGCGGCGCCGCAATGGCGAGATCCGCTGGCTGTCGGACAGCGCCACCGTCGTGCGCGACGAGAGCGGCGAGGTGCTGCGCTACGAAGGCGTCGTTCGCGACATCACCGATCAGAAGCGCGCCGAGACGGCCATCGCCGAAGGCCGCCGATTGCTGCAGCAGGTCATCGACACGGTGCCGGCGGTGATCAACGTCAAGGATCGCGAGCTGCGCTACGTTTTGATGAATCGCTACATGGCCGGCATCTTCAATGTCGAGCCTGAGGATGCGCTCGGCCGCACCACCGGCGAGTTGATGTTGCGCTACGGTGCCAGCAAGACCGACTCGAACGACAAGCGCGTGCTGGCGACCAAGGCCGGCCTCGGATTCTACGAGGAGGAGTACCTCGATTCCTGCTGCGTGATGCGGCAATGGCTGGTCAACAAGCTGCCGCTGCTGGATGCCGATGGCGAGGTCGACAAGATCGTCACGGTGGCGCTGGACATCGGCGAACGCAAGAAAAGCGAGCTGGAAATGCGCAAGGCGAAGGAGGCCGCCGAAACGGCGCTCCGGAACCTGCGCGAGACGCAGGCCTCGCTGATCGAAGCCGAGAAACTCGCCGCTCTCGGGCGGATGGTTGCGGGCGTCGCGCATGAGGTCAACAATCCCGTTGGCATCAGCCTGACGGTGGCCTCCGCGCTCGAGCGCAAGACCGAGCGATTCAGCGAGGCCGTAAGCCGCGGTGAACTGCGCCGCTCGAGCCTCAACGAGTTCATCGAAACCAGTCGCAACGCGGCCGGGCAACTGGTCGCCAATCTCAATCGTGCGGCCGAGCTGATCCAGTCGTTCAAGCAGGTCGCTGCCGACCGCAACTATTCGGACCAGCGGACGTTCGATCTCGCCGATCTCACCGAGCAGGTGATGCTGAGTCTGCGGCCGGGCCTGCGCAAGCAGAACCTGACGCTGAACGTGGACTGCCAGCCCGATCTGCTGATGAACAGCTATCCCGGCCCTTACGGCCAGGTCCTGACCAACCTGTTCCTCAACGCCGTCGCGCATGCGTTTCCGGATGGCCGTGGAGGCACGATCGAGATCCAGGCCCGCGAGTCCGGACGCGACAATGTCGAGATCATCTTCTCCGACAATGGCTGCGGCATGAGCCTGGACGTCCGCCGCCGCGCATTCGATCCGTTCTTCACGACGCGGCGCGATCAGGGCGGTACTGGCCTCGGCCTGCACATCGTCTACAACATCGTCACCAATCGTCTCGGCGGACGGCTCGATCTCGAGTCCGAGCCCGGGGCGGGGACACGAATCCAGATCGTTCTGCCGCGCGTCGCGCCGCTGGAGCAGGCGGCCGAGTAGGCAGATCGGCCACGATCTCCTGGGTAAGACTCCGGATTGACGCTCACGAAACCGCGATCGAATCGTAAACTGGCCCGGTTGATGCATTGCAATCTGCGCACCCTTGAGTGGTGCCAGAGCAGATGGACCAGACGGCAATGAGCAAATGGATCGTGTCAGGCGGCCATGAGCCGCATCGAATTGAGCCCGGGACGACGCGTCGCGCGCGATGGAGGGACAAGTGCAGGACGCCTCCCATCCAGATGACGGGGGCAGCCCTGCTGATCGCGCTTTCCGCGCCACCTGGGCTGGCACGCGACCGCGGTCAATACGCGAACTCGTCGCCGGAGTTGAAGGCCTGGTTCGATGGGCTGCGCAGCGGCAAGGGTCCCTGTTGTTCCGATGCTGACGGCAGCGCCGTCAGCGACGTCGATTGGGAAAGCAGAAACGGCCATTACCGCGTGCGCATCGAAGGCGAATGGTTCGACGTGCCCGACGAGGCTGTGATCACCGAGCCCAACCGTGTCGGCCGCACAATGGTCTGGCCGATGCGGGGCTATCAAGGCCTCTCAATCCGCTGCTTCATGCCCGGCAGCATGACTTAGCGACGTGCCGCGGCTCAGGTGTATTTCTTGTCGCGCTCCAACAGCTCGATGGAAATACCCTGAGGGCCGCGGATGAAGCAGATGCGCACGCCCGGACGGATCGTGGTCGGTTCGGTCGTGAAGGTGACGCCCTTGGCCTTGAGCGCCGCGGCGGCGGCGTCAATGTCCTTTACGGTGAGACCGAAATGATCGAGGCCCTGATAGGGCGTCGTCGGGGGCTCATGGACGCCGTCACCGGGCTCTACCTTGGCGATGAACACGCTGGCGCCGCCCAGCCTGACATCGATGCGGCCGGGATTGCGAATGATCTCGCCACCGAGAACGTCATGGAGCCAGTTGGCCGTGGCTTCGGGGTCCGGGCTGCGGAGGTGAATATGGTCCCAGGTGACATTCAACATCGTCGATATCTCTCAAAAAGTGAAACGTCTTCGGACGTAGCAGCGTAGCTGCTGCATCGGCAACAATCCCGATGTTTATCGGCTCGACCTCGGCTGCGCCAGTCCGGTCCGGTCAGCGAACCGGTGGCCGGGGCCAGCCCTCCAAATGTCGGTTTTGCGTGCAACCCTGCTGACGTTTGCAGATTGAAAGTTTCAGAGTCCTGACCGGCAGCCATGGGGCGGACATGAGCGTGGGTCTTTCTGTTTTGCTGCGACGTGCGACCTTGCCGGTGCTTACTCGGCAAATTGCATCGCAGGTTCCCTGGAGACCGGCGTTGCTCGGCCTCGTCGCGCTCGTAGGCGTGATCGTGGCGGCGGGCTGGCTGATGATGTCTCTCGATGACGCTGAGACCGCCGATGTCGGCCTTGCCCCGCTCACGTCGGATCAGGCGAGCAACGCCGGCGCGGGTGATGAGGACGGGGCAGGGACATCGTACGGCTTGCCGCTGGCGGTGACGGTTGGGGCGGGCGGCTCCGGCTCGCCGCCGTCGTCAGCGGCCACCCCAGGCGGCAGCGTCTTGGACGCCAATGCGAGACTCACCTCGGCCGCGCAGCCCGGCTTGTCCGCCTTGCAGGATTCATTGGTCCTGTCGGGCGTTCGGATCAGCTCCCAGTCGTGGCGGCGGGGCGGATTGGGATCGCGGGCGCTGGTCACCTTCACGCTGCGGAATACCCACCCATTCGCGATCAAGGATGTTGAGATCAACTGCGCTTTCGGCAGAGATGACGGCGGACCGCTCACCGCGCGAAGGCGTGTTGTCCCGGGCACGGTAAAGCCGGGCGGCCGCAGGACCTTCGCCGGAGTTCATGTCGGATTTGTCAACGTTAACGTCAGCTCGGCAAAATGCGCGCTGGTTGCAGCGACGAAAATCTAATTATGTCGCGCTAGTTTCCGGCGGTGCTTGAACCTGTTCGGTTTGCCCGGGAACATACTTCCATGGTCCTCCGTTAGGTGGATAGTCGGCCGAGGGCGCGCCGACGGAGCGGTAAATTATGCCTATCTTGCGTTATTTTCTGTTTGTCGGCGGAACTTTGTTCGCGCTGCTGGTCCTCGCGGACGCGGTGCTTCCCAGCGTGCCTCTCCCTGCCAGCCTGACCTCCGCAGCGGATCTGCCGCCGGTGCGTATCCAATCCACCCGGAAGTGGCCGGAGCGGATCGTCATCGATACGTCGATCGCGACGCCGGCCCAAACCAAGGTTGCGACGGTCGAGCCCTCGGCAGCTGTGGCCGCTGTACAGCCCGCGAAAACGGCCGTCCGCGACGCCTATGCGCAGCTGAATGTCGCCGAGGCCAAGGCACCCACGGCAGCCGCGGTCGAGAAGCCGCTGGCGCGAGCGATGAAGAGTTCCGAAACCGCAGCCAGGCCGGCTGACGCCAAGAAGCGGAAGGTTGCGAAGACGCATCCCGGCAAACCCATGATTCTGGTGGCGCAACAGCCGCATTTCGGACTGTTCAATTCGACCTGGTAAGACTTGCTTCCGATGCCAGTTGGTCGCTGCCAAGCGCAATCGCTGATTGCTCGCCAGGGGCGTGTACGCGCCGCCAGACTGCCTTGATCTTGCGCAAAGTGCGCTCCCTTCGGAGCGCCTAGCGTCATCTCCAATGAGGACGAGGCGCGTTTGCCCTCGGACCTACGGAGACGCCGCATGACCGCAACCCCGCCCAACCTCTCGATCTCGCCGGAGAAGGTCGCCTTCGTCGTCACGAAGATCCATCAATATGAGATGGAGGCCGCCGAACCCGAGCTGCTGGCCGATCTGACGGACGACGATTCCGCGCCCGGCACCGGTGGCCGAGGTGCGACCACGGATCGCTCTGAACTCGTCAGCTTCATCAGGGGGCTGAATGTCGACGAACAGATCGATTTGGTCGCGTTGATGTGGCTGGGCCGTGGCGACGGCTCTCTCGACAATTGGGATGAGCTGCGTGCCCAGGCGGCACAGGCACACAACAACCGCACCGCCACTTATCTGATCGAAACGCCGATGCTGGGCGACTACCTGGAAGAGGCCTTGTCCGAATTCGGCTTGTCCCTGGAGGATTTCGAAGAAAGCCTTTGACGCGCCGTGTCACGATGATGCGGAGGCTGGTCACGCCTGCGGCCACGTGTCGACGACGAATAGCAAGCGAAGCGCTCGCGCAACGCGCGAGGCAAGGATGGAGTAGCTCAATGGACAAGATGAAGGTCGGGACCGGTGACTGGGTCGTGGTGTGCGACGGGCGCAAGGCGCTGATCCTCGAAAACATCGGAGACAGCATGTTTCCGAACCTGCATACCAAGGAAGTTCATGAGCATGTGAATGAACGGACCAGCGCACAGGGAACCGATGCTCCGGGATCGGTGCAACAGTCCGTCGGCCATATGCGGAGCTCGGTCGAGCAGACCGATTGGCATGACCAATCCGAACGCGCTTTCCTCAAGCAATTGGCGGACCGTCTGCATCACGCCGTCCAGGGCGGCGAGACCAAGGCCGTGACGATGGTGGCGTCACCGCGCGCGCTTGGGATGATTCGAGCCGATTATTCCGACGCCGTGCGTAAGGTGCTGCACGGCGAGATCCACAAGGACCTGGTGAAGCTCCCGGTCTACGAGATCGAGAAGCAACTGCTGGCCTGATCGCGCGCTCGCTTCCAGCCGCTCGGGCGACCTGTCTGCCTATCTGTAGAAGCTCGGCACGCAAATTACATGGTCCGCGCGACCTCCGGCGCGGACTGCGGCTCGGTGGGCACCAGGCTCGCATCGGTATGCTGCGAGCCTCTTTCCACGATCTCGTAACCACATTCATCGAGCCAAGCGATGAGGCGGTCAGCCATGGCATAATCCCAGGTGGGATAGGAGCGGGCAATGACTTGGCGTGGCGTGAGCTTGCGAGTCATCTGGGATTCCTTTCGCTGATCGCACGCAAATTCTTCAACGCATCTAACGTCCGGGGGCTGTCTTCTGAAACCCGGCGTGACGCGATGGTTCCTGCCCCTGGCCGCCTTGATGATCGCCTCGTGCTGAACGGGTGCAAAAGGGCTCGGCTGCCGGCGTTGGCAATGCCGCCGGAGAGGCACAGCGCAGGGTACCCTCATTATGCGATGATCGTCTCTGAAGCTTCGTCCTCGGCAGCATGCATGGCAGGACTGAGCCGCTTCTTTTCCACGATCTCGTAACCACAATGATCGAGCCAGGCGATCAGCCGGTCGGCCATGTCGTAGTCCCAAGTTGGGTAAGATCTGGCGATGGCTTCGCGCACCGTGAATTTGCGAGACATCATGTTGACCGTTGCTCCCTCATTGTCGGCCAATCCTTTTTCCCCCGCAGATGCTTATCGGCTCGGCTGTCCTTCCGGAAAGGCGCGCCGCATTCAGGCCGAGCAGTCGTCAATTCGACCGCAATGATGCTCGCGCTCTGACCCTAAATCCGCTCTCTGCATTGGTCTTGGCCGTGCCGGCTTTGCTGTTGTTTGGGCCATAAGTTGTAACTGTCGCGTTGCGCCCGGTCGCCAGACCGAGCGGTCTTCCCGCACATGGTGAATCGTCTCGAGCCTCGATGCCGAGCCCAATTCGAGGCCCGAGTTGTGGTGCTGTCGTGCAAAAAAGATGGCCGCGACGCGGCTCGCAACGCGGCCTTTCGTCACAGAGATGGGCGGTGACCCTCGCGCGTGAGCTGAGACAGGATACGCGGAGTGCAACGACCGCTGGAACGCCGAAGGGGCGATGTTGTTTCTGTTGCGCTTTGCAATTCGATGCGGGAGGTCGCGCAAATGAGATTGATGTTTTTGATGGTGCTGCCGATCGCGGGGCTGCTTTTGGGGCTTCAGCCCGCCCAGGCGAACGACTCCTGCGGTCCCGGCTGCCACGTGGCGCCGAATGGGGGATGTGTGGTGAACGGCTGGGAAACTGGCGCGGCAGTTTGGAACGAGTGCCCTGCTGGCGCCCGGCCGAGACCTCCCTGCGGATCGAGCCTCAGTTGGAGCAGACGAGCGAAGGCCTGTCTGATCAGGTGATCCTCAGGGCGGACCACCCCCGCGTTTCAGCACCGGCAGCGATCGTCCGGCGCTGCTCCGTTCAAGTGCTCGAGGCGCCGGGCGCTTCAGGCGACACAGCTTCGATGTCCAACGTGAACAGTCGCTGGTGGTCGGTGTTCTCGGCGCGCGCCAGCACCTGCTCGAGCAGCGCAATCACCGCATTGGTTCGAGCGTCGTCATTGGTACTGTCGTAGCTGGTGGCGGCAAGGAGGGAGCCGTTTGCTTCGCACATCGCCTTGATCTGAACCTTCATCACCGCATCTTTCGCCATGATTGGATGACCGAGCGTGGCCGCAATCGAATTAAGTTCGTGCAAAATGTTCTGATTAAATCGGTGGTAGCATGGTGTTGGCATAGACGCGCCTCGGATGCGTTCTCCAAGCTCAGCCGGACTTGGCCGGGATAACCTCGCGTGGCGGGCGCGTGCGGAACGCTCTGCGCAACCATGAGCGCGACGGCGCCTCGATCAGCGCGTAGGTGACCCACGCGACGGCCGTTGCAATGGCGACGAACAATCCCAATCGAAGCACCAATTCGAGCGCGCCGGGGTCGTCGGACTTGCCGAGCATCGCGAGCCGGATCAGGAACGGATGCAGCAGATAGATCGAATAGCTGCATTCCCCACCGATCACCAGGGCCCGGGATGACAGCCAACGGCCGTGGCCGTAGCGGCTGGTCCCGATGAAGATGACGGAAAATCCCACGATCTCGATCAGACGCACGGCGAGCTCGATCGAGAATGACCAATCCGGAAAGCGGGGCTGCAGGAACAGCAGCGCAGGCGAGCAGACCAGGCCCGCGGTTGCCAGATAAAACATGACCGCAACGCCGCAACGTTCGGTGCTGCCGACCGCTGCCTCGGCGCGGTTCTGATAGATCATGGCAGCAACACATCCGGCGACGAATTGCGACAGGTGCAGGAACGGCGAGTAATAAGTGAGCCACTGCATCCCGCCGTGCTGGAGGGACGGAGCGATGACCTGCAACACCCGTTCGCCCCACGTGAAGAAGGCAACGATGATCATGGTAAACAGCAGGATGTTCGCGAGGGCGATCCGGATCATCGTCCTCAGTTTGTCGACGCTGGAGAACAGCAGGCAGACGAACGGGAAGAGGAGGTAGAAGAACAGCTCCACGCTGATGGACCAGAGGTGCTGCAGCGACGGAACGACCGCCACCAGCATGGTCCCGTTCTGCACGGGAAACCACGCTTGCGTCATCGTCAGAATGAATCCCAGGGACGGTGCGGCCGCGCCCCTGACGATCATCAGAAAGGTCACGATGCCGAGAACGACAACGACGTACATGGGGTAGAGCCGAGCAAGTCGCGCAATCACGAATTCGCGCAGTGCGGAGCGCAGCGGCTGTGACTGGAAGCGCTTCGCATAATTGAACCAGAGAACGAAGCCGCTCAGCACGAAGAACATCGTCATGCCGATGCTGCTGACCTGGGCGATCAATTCCGGCAGCGCGCCACGCGCCAATGATGGCGCGCCATGCCCGACCACGACCGTCGCGGCCGCGACGAACCGCAGGCCGGTGAGCGAGCCGATGAAACGCTGGTCATTCACGCTGGAGGAATATCCGGCTGCGTCGAGAGGAAGGAAAGTCTGTTCGTCTCGTTTTAGGAACCGCGACGGCGGGAGGCAATCCAGATCTCACGCGGTCTCAGCATCTCTATCGGCGGCGCGAAGCTCGGCGCACGCGGATCTCCGTGGCGACGCGCGGCGGCTGTCCACAGCGGGATGAATGGTCTTCGGCACGCCGGCCCCTCAATCCAGGTTTCGCGCCCATTGTGGGGCTTCGATCGGCTCGAAACGCATTCCGTTCAGATATTGGCGGTCTCGACAACGCGGGCATTCATAGCCGCCTCGCTGAGCTTTCCGATCCCATGCAGAGACCGCCTGGCCGAGCCAAGGGGCACGTGCGACCGGCTTGGCCGGATATTGAGCGGGCGGAGGACCGGATGGCGCTCTCGGAGAGATCCGAACTGAAGATCTAACATGTTGCTATATCTTCACTATTTCGCAGCAGGTTCATTCGAGGGCTAACTTAGTGGACAGGTCGTTGATCCCGCTGTGCGGAGGCCGTCCCAGGCGGCGTCACGCTCTGGCCGTTATGATCGGGAGGATATTGATGAGGATCGTTGACTTGTCTACGATCTTTGATCGTGTTCGATCGCGTTTGTTCCGTTATGACCAAGTCGTTTCTGGTGCGAAACTGGTGCGGCCCATTAGCGCGGCAGATGACCACGCGGCTTCACTTGCTGGACGATGATGAAGCCTCAAGGCTTCGACCGAACGTCAGGCTGGGCGCTCCGCCATTGATCGACGCAAATTGATCAAGCGGCAGTGAGGTCACGACTGTCGATATGCGTGAATCCACCACTTTTAGTGTCATTTCCCGTCCCGCCTTCATCCGGCGAATGAAGGCCGCATCCACCGCGCGCGCGGCGACACAGGTGTTGGAGAAACACCAGGCAAAGGGGATGCCGACCACGTTACCCTGACCAATGGAAACTCTGACGCCGGCCTCCAGGAACAACATCGGCGGCACGAAGATCTGCAGTCGCCCGCCCTTGCCGGCTGCTCCTTCGATTAGATCGACCCGCAGCATCTCCTGGCCCGTCTCCGTTACGCCGCTGATGCTGGTCCGGCAGTTCATGGTTTCGGACGGTTGAAAACACAGTTTGCGCCAGCCGGAGAACTTGAGTGGCTTGAGCTGACGCTCGCCGCGGTCGGCGATCATCGCCTCCGGAGATTTCGCGGCCGCAGCCGTGTTTGCTGAATTCGGCTCCTGCCCTTTGGCGCGTCCTCCCGCCGCCGCGAGGGCGATAATCGCCAGAGCCAATAGCGGGGAGGCGTTCCGCGAGCCACTTACCATAATTGATCTCCGCGGGAGGGTTATGGATGCTGATCGAGGAATCGGCTTACGAGCGGCGACCAGATCGGGATGGCGTCAGCCGAGTGGAGGAAGAAATGCCCTTCGTCTCCGAAATCCGGAAGCAGGTGATACTCGGCGTTTCCGCCGGCAGCCCGATAGGCATCCAGCACCTGCTTCGACAGGTCGGGTCCGAAATAGGTGTCGTTGTGGACGTAGATCGATAGCATCGGGATCCTGGCTGTGCGACCAAACTCGCCGGCAGCCGCCACGAGCTTGTCAGGCGCGCAATTGTTGTTGGGCTTGCCGTCGACATGGCCGCCACGGCCCGCCTCAAACGTGATGATGGCCCGGATCGCGTCCGACTTCAGGCTTGAGAGCGCGATGGCCCCCCAGCCGCCACCCGATTGACCGACGACGATGATGCCCTTCGGCAAGACTTCGTTTTGAGCGATCATATGGTTGATGACCCACTGATTGATCGTGGCAACGGCTATCCCCGCGTCGCGGAAATTGACAGCCGAACATGTCCCGACATCGCCGAAATACAGCCCGTAGAGACCGCGCTCGGGAAGGTCGATCGCGGAGCGCGCGAAGCCAGGCCGGATCGGAACAACGACCAGATTGCGTCGCCGCGCGAACCACAGAGCGGCATCCCGGAATTCGACCAGCGGAAAGAAGCTGCGCTCGGTGGCATCCAGCGACTCGCCATGGTTCATGATGACGAGGGGAAGGGGGCCTTCGATGATGGGACGAAATTCGTAGGCGAGCAGAGGAATCGGTGTTGAGAGAAGTATCAGTTTTTCTTCGACCCGAACCTGATCAGGACCAACACCCGAACCGGCGGCGACGGCAGCGCCGTTGAACAGCAGGCACAGGATAAGTGGCAAGGCTCGATGAAGCATACTGGCATTCCTATCGGTTCTGCGCTGCTGTTGATGATGCTTCGGTACCGGTCCTTCGTGCTGAACACGGTCACATCAGCGTTGCCGTTGAGAAAACGAGCACGCCAAAACTCACAGCCGGCTTGACGTGGCAACCGGAGACCGGACCAATTCCATAGGACATCGCGACGGTGACCAATCCGCATGCGAACTCGATGCCGAGCTCGTCGACGGCCGTCTACCCAGTCCCCTTACCGCGAAGACCGCCGCGCCGCGTCCGAAGAAAACGAGCATGGATGTCCCGGTGAATTCTGCTGTCGGCTTCTTCATGGGTCTTTTCCCGGCGACTGGACCTGTATTCGATTGATGCCGTCACACCAACTGATTGACGGTATCGGGCGTCGGTTGCGGCCATGCGGTTGCTGCGGCCTTGGTGCGGGCAATCCAGATGAAAGATTCTTAATCCGACCACGGCATGCTCGTCTTTGTCGGCGGCCGTTGAAGCAAGGCCTTGTTGTCTCCCGCGCGAGCGCCGCGCCTATTTGCAGTAGTCCCAGTATCCCCCCGTCATGGTCGGATCGCTCCAATACCAGCAAAGGGTCGATGAGGGAGCGACCGGTACCGTGCCTGCGGTTGAGACAACGATCATCGTTCCGAGGGCAACGCCTCCCACCATAGTCCCATAGTAGGGGCGTGGAGCCCAGACGCGAACGGGACGACGCAGGTCGACATTGATGTTGGCGGTCCTGTTGACGTTGACATTGGTATTCCTCCTGTTGCTGACGCTTGTGCTGCGGTTCACGTTGGCGTTGCGGTGGATATTTCTGCTGCGATTGACGTTCGCGTCCCCCTGGCCGCCGCGAACCGGCAGGGTTGAATCCGGAAGGTGCTGATTTAGCAGCACGCCGCTGGTGAACGCGGGCCAAGCCGCGGCCGGGTTGGCTGTTCCCGCCAGCAGCCCGAAGCCAAGCAAAATTCCCGCCATTTTCCTGCATCGCTGCATTGTCACTCTCCGATTTGTAAAAGTCTCGATGCAAAATCTGAGTCTCGTCTGGGATCCTGGATACGAAAGTTCTGCGATACTGACGCCGCGTGGCTCCAACAGGTTGTGCGTCTTAGAGCGATCTAATTGTACCCTCGTTTCGGTGAGATACGCGTTTACGTCCTTGCATGCCCATTTTAGCTGCCGCCATAAAAATGAGAGGATGCCGGCGTTGTCCGTGAACGGTCCAGCGGGTTGTCTGCAGGTGAGCGCCAAGGGCAAGCATTCATCACTCGCAATGGTTTTTTGCACATCATTCGGGCTCGGATTGTTCATGCGCGAACAATCCGTCCGTTCCTTTGCCTTTCTGAATAGCGAGGTTTCGCAACTCACGATTTCAGCGGATGGCAACGATACGAGAATCCAGGTCAGGTCCGTTGCCGCAACGCCAAATCGACCAACGAAGGTGCCCGGCTGGAGATGGTCTCGATGCGCGTGACAGGTTGCGTCGCTGGGTTCACTCGCATCTCCAGAACTGACGGGCCCGCGCTGATCTCTTCGTGATTGGGGATTTGGAATCGGTTCCGCCGCGCCACGACTCGCTACAAGGACCTGAACGCGCCGGTCGGATAGGCGGAACTCTGGGGGCAGCGACTCGGCAAGGCGCCAATTCGAAATGACCGCCGGCGATCAATGTCAATCGGCCTGCGGTAGTAAGAGACAGATCTGATGTCCCGTTCCGGCTGGTGTGCGTCTCTCCGGACCGAGGCATTTTGGCAAACAAATGCGAGGTCCGACCATGAAGACCGCTCGTGAATTCATCGCAATCGGACATGACGCCATCTGCGCCAGCGTGGTGCTGGCCGCATTCTTGTTCGCGCGGCTCGCACATGCGGACGAATTGAAGCTCATGGCGGCTAGTCCCGCGATACAGAAGGAGCAGGCGCGGATCGCTGCCGCCGAGGCCAAGGCTCCGTCCAACCCGCTGCGGGAGGCCTATTTCGGCGAAACGCACGTCCACACCGCGTACTCGCTGGACGCCTATCTCGGCGGAGCGCGGCTCACGCCCGATACCGCGTATCGCTTTGCCCAGGGGGAGAAGATGACGGTCAACGGGCAGGTGCATCGTGTCGCCGAGCCGCTCGATTTCGCGGCGGTGACTGATCACGCCGAGTATCTCGGCGAGATGTATTCGACCATGGTCGATGGTGCGCCGGGGCATAATCAGGACAAGCTGAAGGAGCTGCGGTCGATGACCTCGATCGAGGACCGCGAAACCTGGTTTCTGAACTATGTGGTGAAGAGCAATCGCTCCGACACGCCGCAGCACCCGCCGTTCTTCGCGGGTCCGGAGACCACGAAGAGTGCCTGGGTCATCGAGCTCGAGGCCACCGAGCGGAACTATCAGCCCGGCAAGTTCACAACCATTCCCGCCTTTGAATGGAGCGCTGCGCCCAAGGGCGGCAATCTGCACCGCAACGTGTTCTTCCGGGACATCCGTGTTCCCGAGAGGCCGATGAGCTACATCGAGATCAATCGTGAGGAAGGGCTTTGGGCCTGGATGGGCGGCTTGGAAAAGATCGGCGCCTCGGTCATCGCCATCCCGCACAATTCGAACGCCAGCAAGGGCATGATGTTCGATCCGCTCGATCCCCAGGGCAAGCCGATCGATGCGGCCTATGCAAAAACCCGCGCTCATTTCGAGCCACTGATCGAAATGATGCAGGTGAAGGGCAATTCGGAGGTTCATCGGAGTTTCTGGGCCGCCGACGAATTCGCGAATTTCGAGAATGCGGACTCGATGGCCAATTACAGCGGGCGCGTGGCGAAGAAGGAGAATTTCGTCCGCTACGGGCTTGTGAAGGGCTTGGAATACGAGCGCACCCTGGGCGCCAATCCCTACAAATATGGCGTCGTCGGAGGGACCGACAGCCACAACGGCACGCCCGGCGATACCGACGAAGGCAATTTCAAGGTTGGCAGCCATGGCGCCGCCGACGGCACGGTCGAGCGACGCCGAACCGCTGAGGTCGGCGGCTGGATCGGCGGGATCGACCTCAATCCCGGAGCGCTGGCCGGCGTCTGGGCGACGAGCAATACGCGCGGCGCCATCTGGGACGCGATGAAGGCGAAAGAAACGTTTGCCACGAGCGGTGTCCGCATCAAGGTCCGAATGTTCGCAGGCTTTGATCTTCCGGGGCCGGACGCCAATCCGAAAGCCATGGTCGAGAACGGCTACAGGTTCGGCGTGCCGATGGGTGGAACCCTGCCGGCGGTCGCGCCCGGCGAGAAGCGGCCCTTGCGCTTCAACGTGATGGCGATCAAGGGTCCGAAGGACGCCAATCTCGATCGTGTCCAGATCATCAAGGGCTGGATCGGCGCCGACGGCGCGCCGCAGGAGAAGATCATCAACATCGCGTGGTCGGGCGATCGAAAGCTCGAGCCCGACGGCAAGCTGCCTGCTGTCGCCAACACCGTCGATCTGAAGACGGCAACTTACAGCAATTCGGTCGGGAGTCCGCAATTGACGGGGACCTGGGTGGATGGCGACTTTGATCCCTCACTGCATGCCCTCTACTACGCGCGCGTGTTGCAGATCCCGACGCCGCGCTGGAGCACCTATGACGCCGTGCGCGCAAAGTTGCCGTTGCTCGATGGTGTGGCGGCCACGGTGCAGGAGCGGGCCTGGACTTCGCCGATCTGGTACACAGCCGCCAAATAGATCTCCCTGGATCGCGAAGCCTTGGGCAAATGAATTATTCTTATTGCTGCCCGACACGGTCAGTCGCGCCGACTTCCTTATAACGCCGATGTTCGTCGTGTCGGCGATCGAGCGCCGGCATTTCACCGTTCCGGTCGGCGAGCAGCAGGCGCAGGGTCGTTCGGAAGGGAATACTCCGACTGCCAAGCAACGCGGTGTTGGCGTTTTCGGCACTGTGATCCGTATAGGTTCCGCTGAAGCCGATCGTGGCGACCTTTCGCGCGAAAACACGCGTCGCCAAGTCTAGCTTGTGCTCTTGCGAAGTGACTTCGCCTTTCCACTTGCCGCCGCTACAGACGTAGCTGCCGGTGAAGTAGAAGAAGGAGTCGCCGCCGCGGATGGTGCCGTCGCGCAGCACAAGGACGCCATTTCCTCCGCCTTGAATACCGTCCTGCAACTCGACGGTTAGCGCGTACAGCCCGTTTCTGATCATGACGACGTCCCTCCGGCTCATGACGTAAAGTACAGGTAGTTGGTCCAACTCGTGATCCGCATCAGCGCCATGCGAATGACGCCGGCGATCTGTACGTTGCCGCTATAGATTGCGGCATCCCCTTGAGCGCCTGCGGGTAGTCGTAGTTCCTCCGCGTCGTCCAGTCGGATTCGAACTGCAAATCGCGCGTTGCTGGGGCTGCCGACGCCGGGAAACAGACCGGTTGCCGCTAGCTGTCCTTCGCTGGCGACGTCGATAGTCGTGACCACTTTTCCGGGAAACACGCGACCGGGATACATCGGGAACACGACTTCCGCATAGTCGCCGGGCCTGATCTGGAGATAAGGGCCCTGCATGAAGCTCGCGACCACCATGCCGAGGTTGCTTTCGTCGCGGTCGCAAACGAATGGCAGCACGGCTGCGGCAGCGCTCACGACGGCACCAGGCACAAGCTGCAGGTTGACCGCATAGCCATCGCAGGGCGCGCGAACGACCGCTTCGTCGAGATTATATTGTGCTGCTGCCAACTGCTGGCGCACCTGCGCCACGGCGGTGTTGTCGTTGCCAATGTTGGAATGGTAGGCAAGCCGCGCGCGGTCCTCGGCCGCCCTGGCCTCGGCAAGCGTCTGTTCCGCAGTCTCGGCGTTGCGCTTGGCGCGATCGAGCGTCGCCTGGGCGACCACCTGCTTTGCGAACAGCTCCCGCTGCCGCTCCAGATCTGCCCTTGCCAGGTTGAGCTGCGCCGTCGCTTTTTCCGCGCCCGCGGACGCCTGATCGAGCGAGGATTTGAGCTGCGGCACGCTTTGCTGTGCGGCTGCCAGCGAAGCCTGCAGTCGGTCAACCTCGAACTGAAAGGACTGCGGATCGATCCGGAAGATGACATCGCCTTTCTTGATCGGCGTATTCGGCTGCGCGAGGATGTCCTGGATCCGTCCTGGCGTCGTGATGTGCGGTACGATCTGAGCGACGCGTTGGAATACACGCGCGTCAGTGGATGACGGATGATAGTTGTTCATCGACACGAGAATGAAGAAGGCGAAGGCTGGCCCGACCGCCGCTAGTACAAGCGCGATTGGTAGGCTGAGGCGGATCAATTTGAGCTTGGCGAAGATCAGCCAAATGATCAGCATGTAGACACCGAAGATGGCGGCCATCATGGCGTGGTTCTCCGCGTCGTGACGCCGGTGACAGTCTCGATCGCTTCAATTCGGTTGAGGAGCCTTGTCAGCTCGGCCTCGATCGCATCGGCCGGCGTCACGATGGCGGAGGTTTCTGCGCCGGAAGGCGCGTTGAGCATGCGGTAAAGGTAGATTACGAAGGCGGAGCTCACGATCGCCCAAAGCATGGCTAGGCTCCGCGTTCCGCAGGTGTTTTGGGCAGGCGTGCCTCGATCGCGGCGAGTCGTTGCGTTGCCTGCTGCAGCTTGACAATGACCGACGGGGCAACTGTTGCCGAGCTCGGATCGTCGTCCGCCGCGGTCGGCGGGTCGAGATGCGCCCACACCATCGCAACAGGCCACAGCACAAGCGTGATGACGCCCATCCAGCCGCAGATTCCGATAGCCCTTGCTTGCGGATGGTTGCGCGCTCTGGCGATGTCACCGGGCAGGCTTCCGAGCTTGTAGATGACCAGGGCGATAACCACCGACATCACGCAGAGAATGCCGAGCGTGAGCCAATGCAGGAATGGACCGAAACTCTGCAGCGTGAACTGCATTCTGACCTCCTAGCCTTGTTCCGGCATCGGCACGCCCACCAGGCGCAGACCGCGTGTGTCCCGCCCATTGTCGCCGGCGACGCCAAGTGACATTGCTCAAGTTGCCGCTGATGTCCGTCGAGGTTCGGATCGGAGCCGCCGCTCGCACCACCCATCCACTTTGCATACGTGATGGAATCGGCATTGATCACGGGCGATCAATTGAAGGTTAAATGTCGCAGGGGATGCCGGGACACAGTCTTTTGCACTCGCGCACAGTGCTTTGCGGGTTGCATTTGGTGTTGCAGCGCGGTCGGCGGCTCGAGCCGACCTGCGCTGCAAGCGCCGACGCTCAACCGCGCGACAGCGCATCAAGTTTTCCACGAAATTCATCGATTGCCGGCTGTGCGACGCCTCCCACGCCTGGGGTCGCCAGCACCTTGTCGCACATCTGGTTGACCTTTGGCGTTGCCGTTGCGGTCAGCTTGGCAAGCGCGCTCCTTCCCTCTGGGCTGAGCTTTCCCGCGAGGTTTCCGATTGTATTCAGTTGGGCTGTTGCCTCGCGAATTTTTGGCAGCGCGGCTTGAGCTGAGGCGGCGTCCGTGATGCCCGGAAGCACGGACTTCAAGGCGCCTACCGATGAGTTGATCTGGTTCGCCAAGTTTACCCCGTCGACCGTGAGAGCCGCTGGCGCCAGGCCCACGGTTCCGGTCACAGGCTGCGTCGCGGCGGGAGGCGACAACTGAGCGACCGTTTCGCTGCCGGGACGCCCGAAAGCGTACCAGGCAAAGCCGCCCAGAACCGCCAGAGCGGCCAGCCAATAAGGCCACTGCGATGATGCCGCGCTGGTCGTCGCGGAAGCTGCCTGGCTGGCCCTGGAAATCGTGCGTTCCGAGGCGCCGGCAATTCGGCTTCCGGCGGTCGAAACTGCCGCTGCGCCGCTGCGCAGAGTTCCCGCTGCCTTGTCGAAAAGCCCGGCCGCGCTCAGCTGATCGGCCAGGCCCGACGGAAGCGCCGCGGCGATATGCTCTCTTTGCGAGCCGAGAAGAGACGCCAGCCCGTTTGCGTCGAGGCCGGCGCTGCGCTGCTGTTGACCAAGCGCGCCGAGGACAACGGGGCCAAGCATTCCGATCAGCAACTTGCCGGAGCCCTCGCCAGTGCCTGCGAACTTGCCGATCGTTTGCGCCATGGTGTCCGTTGCTCCACCACCGAAGAGTCCTGAGAGCATGTTCGATCCGGTTTCAGCGAGCGCCGTCTGACCTGAGCCCGCGATGAGGCTCTTGAGGCTCTCGAGTGAATCCGGCTTTTGTTGCGCCAACGTATTGGTGAGCTGGCGTGCGCCACTCGGCGTAGAAGCCAGGTCCGTCAAGCTCGACAGGAGTGTGGGAACCGCGCATCCAATCGCCTTTTGAGCTACGCTCCGGTCAAGTCCCAAGGCAGAGGCGATCTTTGCGATCATGTCAGGGGTCAAGAATTGCATTACAACGGCGATGAGATTGGTGGCCACGGCGATCTCTCCTTCAAGAGTTTGTGATGTGATGCCAATTGCGGCCTGATTTGCGGCTTGCTTATCGACTGCGGAGTCATCGTCAGACGACGATATGGTGCGGCAGATCGGTACCGTAGCGACGCACGCCCTGCGGACGAGACCCTTGAGGTGAGTCAATCTGCGTCGCTTCAGCCTCTAACTAGCACGCAACCCAGGATGCGATTGATCGTGGGCGGCCCATTCGATGGCGAATGTTACCCTATGAAGCAGCCTTTACCGGGCAGTGCGCGGGAGTCGCGCCATGCACCAAACAGCGGCGTATCACGCGTGGTTCCCCACAAGGCGCGCGAGGGTGACGTCTCCGTCGGTAACGTAGTGATTGACGCGTTCCGTCGGTCACAGCTCGCCGTCCCGATAGGTCTCGACCACCCCGATCGATTTGCCCTTCGCTAACTCGGCGATGATATAGTCACGCTCGGCGTTCGTATCCGAAGCCGTCGCGTACGTGATTTGATACGAGAGCCGAGTCGGGGACAAACCGGTATCTCTTGTCCCGGCGCCAATCCAGAGAACGTGTTCGTCCTCCGTTGGCCGGTCGTTGTTCGACCAGAAGCCGGCCGATCGCCATGTGTCCTGAGCCCGCGTCTGGCTCAACCCCTAGGATCGTATGTGATGGCGGTGCCGCGGCTGTTATCGATGGCCTTCTGAAAGCCGATGTCCTGGGCCCGTCCGAAGAGATAGAGGGTGCTGAAAGGAGCGGTGGGGTATGGCGAATTGAGCACGAAGGCCCGGACCAGGCCCCATGAACTGGACAGACCGAGCTGATCCGCCTTGGACCGGCCGATCCCGGCAATGGCGGAACGAAGCTGTTGCAGCGTGCCGACGAGCACGATGTCGACGGGGCGCCGGGAAGCCCGTCGCCCGTGATGCTGTAGCTCGGCACACGATCGTGCTGGAGAATTCTCAAGCCGAGGCGGATGGCGCGCGGCAGAACGAGATACGCCGCAGCTCCATAGGTGAAGCCCAGAGCAAGAACCCACGGCAACCGGCGGTCCGCCACCTTGAAGACCACAAAGACGATCAGCCAAACGACAAAAATGCCCAGCCCCAAAATGAGTAATCGCTACAGGAGGCGCTTGAGCATACTCACGACGGATCGTGCCTCTAGATTGCGAAACTGGTGACCCTCGTCACGAACCAGACCATCGATATGGTGCCGATCAGATAGGCGGCGGCGAGGCGGGCCGGCGCGACCGGCCATGCGACGAGAGCGGTCGCCGCTCTGACCGCGATCAGTATCGCCGCAACGAACAGGAGCTGGCCGGCCTCAACGCCGACGTTGAACATGAGGAGCGCCACCGGGATGTCCAGCTGCGGCAATCCGGTTTCCTTGAGGGCGCCGGCAAAGCCGAAGCCGTGAAGCAGGCCGAAGGCGAAGGCGACCACCCAAGGGTAGGCTTGCGAGAGACGCCGTTCGCTGTCCACCTTGATCTTGATGAGCTCGCTTGCCACGAAGGCGATGCTGAGTGCGATGGCGGCTTCGACGGGTTTCTGCGGCAGACTGAAATAGCCGAGGGTGGCGCCGGCCAGCGTGATGCTGTGCGCGATCGTGAAGGCAGTAATTGTCTTGGCCAGCATCCACAGGTCGTGGATCAGCAGCATCAGCGCCAGCACGAACAGCAGATGATCGAATCCGGTGAGAATGTGGTCAATCCCCAGCAGCAGATAGGTCTCGGCGACATCGAGTTTGCGTTGGGCGCCCACGACGAGAATGGTCGGAGCGTCTGGGGTGATGCGAGCGACCTCTGTGGTGCCATCGCGATATTCAATTCGCGCCAGTGCGTCCGTCGCGCCTGACCGAAGCCCATCAACGGAAATCTCCCGGCCCTTCAATCCACCGACGCAAACCACGCTCGACCGTTCAAAAAACGATCCCGCCTGAATGGTTCTAATCGGCTCCGCCTTGGGCCGGCACGACGCCGGCATACGCATATAGATGCCGAGACGCAAGTCGCCGAGCGCCGGCACCTTCCAGACGACCGCGAATTCGTCGGCTGCTGTCTCCCGGATGTCGAGATAGGCGGGCCGGAGCTCATCGGCCACGGCGAGATTGATCGCAAACAATTGCGCAAGAAGGAGGATCATGCTGGCCATACGAGTCATGGGGCGTCCGCCGGCCGGGCGGCACCCTTCGGCATCTGCTCCATCGTGATCCGATAGCGGGTCAACAGAGCGGTGAGCCGTTGCTCTTCGATCGCCTTTCGTTTCTCATTGGCCCACTCGCGTTCGACCGGCGCGCGAACCTCCGCGAGCGCGGGGGCGCGCCCGACCTGTCGCTCCGTGATCCGGATCAGATGGAGCCCGAAGTCCGACTCGACCGGCCCGCTCCATTGTCCAGGTGCGATCTTGTCGAGAGCGTCGGCGAAAGCGGGACCAAACGTCTGGCTGATCGGCGCCTTTCCGGTGAGTTCGAGCTTGTACGGGAGTAGCGTGGCGTCGCCGAGTTCGTCCGGATCGATCGACGATTTGCTGCGCAGGATCTGAAGGACTGACGCTGCGTCCTGACTGATCCTTTCGCCGTGGCGGTCGGGACTCAGCAATACCTGCTCGAAAGCGTAAGCCGGATCAATCTCGAATTTTTCGGGATTGTTCTTCAGATAATCTGCGAGTTCGGTGTCGGTCGGCGTCAAGATCGCGGTTTCGGCACTGTTGAAAAATTCCATCTTGAGACGCAGACGACGACGAATGATCGCGTCGTCCTTGTCGAGACCTAGCGCGAGGGCCTCTCGGACGAGGATCTCCTCCTTGACGTAGTCGTCGATCAGGTTCTTTAACTCGGCGGATGCCGGTGGCCGCTGCCACATCGCGGCAAACTGCTCGGCAAGTCGGGCAATTCGGGACTCTGTGATGACGATTTCGTCAGGTTTGCCAGCCTCAAAGCGATTGAAAACGCCGTAACTGACGAAGACAACGGCGGCCAGCGCCAGAAAATGCAACAAAGGCTCTTTGAGGAGGCGTCTCATCATGGGCGTGCCCCCGTTTACGATGGCGTGTACCAAATGGGCGAGGTCCAGGCGCGCTCCTGATGCTTCATAGGCACCTCCGGTGGCATCTTGATCCCGAACCGGAACGCATCATAGGCGGTCCAGCGTGGCGTCGGGATCTCAATGACGCGCGCATAGTAGAACGTCCGCACGGATCGATCGAAGTCTGGATCCTTCCAGACGCCGACGAGTTCGGACGCACCGATGGTGTTGGTCCAGGTGGCGTGCGCCACGTCGACAGTGTCCCCCACAGGCGGTAGCCTGCCATCCTTTTCCAGCCTGCGGCGCTGCGCGTCGCTCCACACCGCGTTGTAGATCTTTTCTTGTGGTTTACCGGCCTTATCGAGCCAGCCCTTGACGATCTGTATGCGGTCGAGGTTGCCGCCCAAGGCGTCCTTCATCGCTGCGACGAGGAAGGAGGGGGCCTTGCCGGCTGTCGGCGGCTTTGGCAGGTCGGCGCCCATCGGCACGCCCTTAGTGTAACCCGTCTCGGCAACATAGCGCGAGCGGGCGTCGTCGGCCGTGAAATCCCAGCCGGCAAATAGGCGGACCGTCATGCGGGTGCCCGAGGTCGCGTAGACCTCCTTGCGCTTCATCGCATCCCATAGCGCTTCGCGGGTGTTCTCGGTCGCCCATACCGCTGCGTAGCCGGCCGCCGTATAATGCCACGTGTATCGCGTCTTGCCGAAGCCCTGTTTGGAGACGTGTTCCCAGCGCTTCGGGCTCGGCTCCTGGTTGACGTGCTTGCCGTAGAAATTGTCCTCCTCGATCGACGTCAGCGAATTATGAACGTCGGTGCCGCCGATAAAGCCGAATTTGAACGGGTTGACGCCGAGTTTCTGCTCCTGCATCAGCCCCTGAAGCAATCCCCAGCGGAGATAGTTGGTCGGCATCATGTCGCGGGATAGCGGTTTGTCTTCGAGCGTCAGGTTGCCGTACTCCCAACCCGCAATTCCGAAGTCCGCGAACTCGTCGTTCGGCGACAGCGACGGGTGTGTCTCGCTCGAACCCTTTGTCTGCATCATTTCCTGCAAGACCTCCCAGCGCGCGCGGCGCTCGGCGTAATCCTTGGTGAGCGGCTTGCCGGCGAAATCCACCGGTTCGAACATGCGTCCGTTGGACAGGTTGGCGTTGTGCGGGATGGCGAGCAGCTTGCCGCCGGTCTTCCGCTCGTACTTCTCCATCCAGTCCCAGAGTTTTTCCGGGTCCTCGCTCTGCCAGGCGGAGAACGGCAGGATCTGATCGGCCCGGTCCTTGTTGTCGCGGAACAGGACATTGCGATGCAGGTTGTTGCCGCCGGGAACCGAGGTCCATTCGAAGCCGATCATCGCGGTGAAGCGCCCAGGTTCGTTAAACTTCTCGGCGGTCGACGTGTATTCCTGCCAGACAGACCTCATGATCGGCCCGACAATTTTGGGGTCCTTTATCGGAGGCGGAAGCTTGTTGTTGGCTTGTGCCGACACAAGCTCGTTCATGGCGTCCTGCTGCTCCTTTCCGCCATTCTTCAGCGCCTTGCCCCAACGCGTGAGAGTTGAATCCGAAGCGAACGCTGGGTTGCCGTTCGCGACCTGAAACATGAGGCCGAGCCCCTCTGCGTGGTCCGAGACAACCAGAAAGTCGAGTGGACGGGACAGCTTCGCCGGCACGCCGCTTGAGGACACGACCTCTTCGCCGCGCGCGAAACGATAGGCCTGCTCCGGCGTCAGCTTGTTGCCACCCATGAACGCGTCGCCGGAATTGGCGGTGTGGTGATGGGTGTCGCCGAAAAACACGCGGGTCGGATATTTGCGGCCGGCATAGGGCGAGTAGCGTTCCTTCGCCTGGACGGCGGCCGGCGTCTCCGGCCTGGATTCGCGGGCAACGCCGTCATCCGGGTCGAATGCGCCTTTGGCCGCAACGTCGTCGGGAGCGCCGGTCGTCGCGGATTGTGCCTGCGCCGCTTCGGGCAGGGCAGCAGCGAGCGCAAGCCCGGCAACCGCAAAGGCGATCGAAGCAGGAAGCGTTGATCGCTTTCGTTTCAGCATGATCCTGACCTCCTCGCTTCACATTGAAATGAACCCGTAGGTTTTGCTGCGCTGCAGGCTGAGTTTCATCCGTTTGTCGCCGAAGCGGCGGGCGAAGGTAGTATCGAACAGAAAAACAATCGTTGCGGGATTGATCTCGATCAATCGGGCGTACGGAACGCTGGCTATCAAGAAAGCCGGATCAAGATTGATCACCAGCGACCTATTGGAGCTAAAATGCTCAGCAGGGAACACGCTTGTGAAATCGTCAGCCGCAAGGGCTGGCTCCGTCATACGACGCCGTCGTTTAGGAGTGCTGTACTGAAGCACTGCTTGATCGTGCGCTTTGGAGCCAACAAGCCGGTCTATGCGGTCGGCGATGAGCCCGGCGGTCTCTTTGGGCTGGTCGAGGGCGGGCTCGGCATCTCGATTGCGCCCCGGGAGCTTGGACCTTATACCGCGCATTTCGCGATGCCCGGCACTTGGTTTGGTGAGGGCGCAGTCTTTACCCGTCAGCCACGACGGGTCGGCCTAACGACTACCAGGCCAACCACGATGCTACATCTGCCTCTGCACAGCGTTGACGAGATTATTGGTTGTGACCCTGCTGCTTGGCGGTCTCTCGGGCTTTTGACCCTTGAGCACCTCGATCTGGCAATGGGGGGCTCGGATGACTTGATGATCCGCAATCACGTCAAGCGCTTCGTCGCTGTGCTTCTCCGCCTCGGCGACTGCCGCATCGCAAATCTGGAAAACGGACAGGCGATCGAAGTTGACCTCAATCATGAAGACATTGCCTATATGGCCAATGTTGCCCGAACCACGGCCGGCGCCATCCTTCGCAAGCTTGAGTCGAACGGGCACGTGACGCTATCGTACCGCCGTATCTGCATCCTTGCACCAGACAGGCTGCGGAAAATGTTGCGCGACTGACAGGGCTCGCTTGGAAGGAAAAGCCAGGGCCCCGTAATTGCGTGTGTTAGGTCAGATGCTGGCCTCCTCGCGTGTCAGCGGGAGCAGTAGTTGGCCGTTTTCGGCGAGGCCATCGATCCATTGCGGGGCGGGATGCGTGCAGCCTACGAACATGATCACGACGTCAGGGTCGCTCGTGTCGGCATGGAAATCCCGGCCATCGCCGGAGATCACCTGGATCTGCGGCCAGCCCTTCAGGCTAATGTGGGCTCGAGCGGCGAGAGCTGGATCGACTTCGACCGCCGTCACCCGGCCGGAGGGTCCGACGATTTCGGCAAGCACGGCCGAATAGTAGTCGCTGCCCGCTCCGACCTGCAGCACCCGCTCACCCCGTGCGATATCGAGGTGCTCGAAGTTGCGGGCCCAAAAGCTCGGCATCCCATTGTTGAGCTTCCGGCTCGGGTCGATCGCGACCAGGACGTCGTGATAGAGCCACCTTGGATCGTCGTCCGGGGTGATGAACGGCTCCCGGTAGGGATATGGTATGATCAAGGACCTGGGCCGACGAACGCCTTTCGCGGGACGGCGCCGAAGGCTTCGACAATGTGTGGGTTGCGCAGAACTGGCGTCTTGCAGCGTAGGTCCTCAGCATACCAGCGGCGTGCTTTGGCGATGTGATCCACGGTTCTCTCCTTTTGTGCATGGAGAGGATGCGGATCTCGGATCGGTAGCGCGGACACGACCGAAATTTTTTCCCGAGGGCTGTCCGCAACGGATCTGCCCGGCCGCATAATAGCTGTCATGGAACGATCGATTGGCACCCCTGGAGTTGGCTTGAACGTCGGTCGCACCGTCGCCGATGCAGCAGCGGCGATCGAGGCTCTGTCTGAGACCGATCTGGTGCGGCTGAAGGCTCTGGCGCAATTGTGGAGCCGCAGGCGGCCCGGAGGGATCGGCTGGGCCGACGTGCTGCATGAGGCTATCCTCCGCGTTCTCGACGGATCGCTCGATCCCTCCCGCCCCGCCAGCTTACTCCGCTGATATTACCGCCTGAATCGCATGCGTCCGTGGTGCTCTCGGTCGCATTTGGAAATTCTCCATCCCCCTCATTTGGAAATTCTGTGCTGGTTTCGTTTCCCGCCGGAAGGCGTCGGATCGAGGCAGCGCCAACCGGCCAGGTCAGGAAACCCGCCACGATGATCAGGCCTTTGCAGCCACTCAACGCAGATCACCGCGACGGCTGGATTGCAGGAAGCACGGCACGTCGATGAGGAATGGGTGTGGGGCTTGTCACAAGATGATTGGGCCAACCGTTCTCAAAAGCATCTTAGGTGACTGAAGAGTGAAATTGAACGTCGTGCCTCCTTCAACATTCGACTCGCACCATATCTTGCCATTGTGGCGTTCGACGATCTTTCGGCAGGTTGCGAGACCGAGGCCGGTTCCTTCGAATTTGTCCCGCGCATGCAGGCGCTTGAACGGCTCGAAGATCTGCTGGTGGAATTCCGGAGCGATGCCGATGCCATTATCGCGAACGCCGATCCGCCAGTAGTCTGGCTCCGCTGATGTGGCGTAAACGTGCAATGCGGGCACCGCGGCTTCGCAATACTTGATGCCGTTCCCGATCAGATTCTGCAGCAGCTGCGTCAGGAGTGGTGCGTGGCCGAAGACGACCGGTAGATGGTCATGTGTCACCTGGGCCTTTCTGTTGCTGATCATCTGCCCCAGATTGGACAGCGTGTCTTCTACCACGAGGTTCAGGTCGACCGGCTCGAAGACCACATGCGCGTCCGATTTGGTGTACTCATGGAGGGTGTCGACCAATGCGACCATGCGCTCGCCCAGGTGGACCATACGTCCGCAGTAGTCGGCGATCTTGTCTGGGTCAGCTTTGCCTGATTTGACGGCATGGCTAATGATCGACGCAAATCCGCGGATCGACGAAATCGGCGACTTCAGGTCATGGACGAGCACGTCGGCGAAGCGCTCCAGTTCCTCGCGTTGCTGATCGATAGCAAGCTGCATCGCTGCCTTTTTGCGTGCATAGCGAAGGATGCGACCGATTGACCGCTCGTTGATGTGTTCCTTCGCGATATAGTCAGACGCACCGCGCTTCATAGCCTCGGTGGCAACGGTCGCGTCGCCCTGGCCCGTCGCCATGATGATGAACATTGCCGGGGCGCTTCGGTGGAGGACTTCCACGCCGTCGAGCCCGTCGCATCCCGGCAGCCTGTAGTCGACGACCGCAACATTGAAGGACTGTCGCTCGCATGCGACCAGCGCCTCGTCGACGTCGCTCGCCTCGACGCATTCGCAGGGTATTCCAGCGAGTTTGAGAGCACGCAGAACTTGCTTGCGGTCTCCCTGATCGTCGTCGGTGATGAGGATTCTCAGGGCGTCATCAGGATCTCCGGAGATACTCATGGGATCTCCACGATCCGCCAATACCCTGCCATTAGTTCGACAAGGTTATGAAACCTGTCTCCGACATGCTCCTTGAGTATATACCCCGCCACATTAAGATCGTAGGAGGCGAGCTTGTCCTCGTCGCGGCTGGAGGTGGTGAGGATGAACACGATGGTGCGGTGCAATTCCGCATCCAGCCTGAGCTCCTTCACCAGCTCGATGCCGTTCATGCGCGGCATGTTGATATCCACGAGCAGGACAATCGGGGAACTCAGCCGTGTTTTTCCGTTCGTCCCGCGCAGCATGTCGAGCGCGTCCACGCCGTCGCTTGCTCTCAACAGTGGATTGATGATCCTGGCAGACTTGAACGCGCGTTGCACCGATTTGGCGTCGCCGTCGTCGTCGTCGACCAGCAAGATGGTGACGGCTCGGGCCCTTTCGACAAGGTCGCTAGTCACGGCTCGCGCCCCTTTTCCGGAGTCGGTAGTGTGAAGTGGAAGGTCGTCCCGTTGCCTGCGCTCGATTCGAGGGCGTACGATCCCCCCGACAGCTCGATCTGCTTGCGCACGATGGCAAGGCCCATGCCGCTGCCTTCGACTTGGTCGCGAGGTCTGAGCGTCTGAAACATCTTGAAGATCCTGTCATGGAACTGGGCGGGAATGCCAGGGCCGTCGTCCTTGACGGCAAACGCGTGCTGCGATCCTGAAGCCATGACGCTGACCTCGATACGACCCGAGGTTTTGTCATGATGCTTGATGGCATTGCTGACCAAGTTCATCATGATCTGCTGCAACGGCATGCGATAGACGCTGATCGCGCCGAATTCTGTCCCCACGACCACCTCGAATTGATCCGGAACATCGACCAGAGCGAGCACATTGTCCATGAGCTCCGCACCAGAAATGATCTCAGTCCCGGCGGCTTCACGGCCAATCCGTGAGAACTGCAGGAGATCATCGAGCAGCTTCTCGAGCCGCCTCACGCGGCCACGCAACAGCTGCATGTTCTCTCGATTTTCTCCGGTCAGGTGTGGTGCGAGATCTTCCTCGAGCCATTTCGAGGCGTTATCGATGACCCGCAGCGGCGCTTTGAGATCGTGCGATGCGGCGTAGGCGAAGTCGTCTAGCGACTTGTTTGCGGTCTCGAGTTCGGCGGTACGTTGCGCGACCTGCTGTTCAAGCCTCTTATTGAACTGACGGTGTTCCGCCTCGGCCCGCTCTCTGAGCGTGATATCGACGACAGCGCCGAGGACCATGACGCCCTCGTCCGTGTTGATGGGCGTCAGTCCGATCTCAACGGGAAACTCGCTGCCGTCCTTGCGCCGGCCATGAAGCTTGCGTCCGGCACCCATCGCTCGCTGCGACGACTCCAGGAGTGCGGGACTGGCGAAATAGTGATCGACATGGGCTTGGTGCTGATGTTGTTCGCGGGCCGGAATCAATAGTTCAATTCGTTGATGGAGCAGTTCGTTGCTGTCGTAGCCGAACAGCCGTTCGGCTTGGCGGTTCACCAGTGAAATCCGACCAGATCGATCGATCATGATCATGGCGGTCGGCGTGGATTCGACCACGAGGCGGAAGCGCTCCTCGGCAGCCTTGCGAGCCGATATGTCTCTAAGCGCGCCGACGATACCGCAAATCTCTCCCGAAACTGGATCCCTGAGCGATCTCATCACGGCCTCGAGCCAGATCCAGCGTCCGCCGCGATCGTGAGCCCGGATGGAAATCGAACTCTGCTCGACGGTGTCGGCAAGGAGCGAATTCAAGGTGGTTTGCAGCTGCTCCACATGTTCTGGATGGATTGGACCGAAAAGCTGTTTGTCAAGGAGCTCGCTTTCAGTCATCCCGAGAATGTCGCGACAGGCGGGGGAGACGTAACGTAGGCGAAGATCGCGATCGAGTTGAATGATCAAGTCTGAGCTGTGATCGGCCAAAATGCGATACCGATCTTCGCTTTCCTTGATCCGGCGTTGCGCTTCGCGCATCTCGGTGATGTCGGTTACAAGTACGAAAAAGCCGAGCACGTCTCCGCACTCGTTGCGATGCGGAACATAATTTGCCCAGGTGTAGCGGGAGCTTCCATCCGTCTTGACCAGCGTGCGCTCGAAGTTTTGTTGCAGACCTGCCAGGGCTCCCAGAATGTAGGGTTCATTCTTGGCAAACAGCGAGTCGCCGAGCAGCGTCTTGATATGGCTGCCGATGAGCTGCTCAGGCGACCAGCCGAACCATTCGACGTAGGCGGAGTTTGCGAAACGGCATCTAAGGTCCCGGTCCCAATAGGCGATCATGCTCGGGATCGCATCGATGATGGTCTTCAGTTCTGCAGTTCTGGCGGCAACCTCTTGCTCGAGAGAAGAGTTGGTCTTCAGGAAACTCTCCTCGACCTGCTTCTGCTTGCTGATATCGCGCTCGACAATCGAGGCGCCGATGATCGTCCCGTTGCGCCGCCGAATCGGTATGGCGCGGAGTGACACGTCGATCGCCGTGCCGTCCTTGCGCAAGCGCCTCGTTTCCAGGCTGTCGATGCTTCTGCCTTGTCTGACCTGATCGAGAATATACTGGTCATGGACAAACTGCTCTGGCGGGATGTGCATGCGGATGCTTCGGCCGATGACCTCGTTCGGTCGGAATTGGAAGAGGTGCTCGGCCGCCGGGTTCCATGACAGGATGGTCCCCGAGAGATCCTTCGCAACGATGGCGTCCTCCGACGAGTCGATGACAGCATTGGCGACTGCCAGCTTTTCTTCCAGCTCACTCCTGGCTCTTTCGAGTGCGCGATGGCTCTTGCAGAGGATTCCATTGATCCGCGAGCAGAGGGAAGCTGGATCGAAGGGCTTTGCGATGACACCTGCGACACCGAGGCCCCGGAGATCTTCAAGATCCTTTGCCGTCGCAGCGGCGGTAACATAGATGACCGGAATGCCGGCCGTCTGCGGTCGCTCCCTCAGGCGCGCCAGCGTCGTTGGGCCGTCCATTCCGGGCATGTTGAGGTCGAGCAGGATGAGATCCGGCGACCATTTTTCAGTCGTGGCGAGTGCCTCCTCTCCTGAGGAGCAACTACGTAAACAAAGGATGGGATCGAATTCAATGGCTGTCCCGACGATCTCACGGGCGTCGGCGTCGTCGTCGACATGTAGGACTTCGACCGGAGATATCTGAGGCTCAAAATTCATTTCGATATTGACCGGCATCCAGTAGCGGACATGAGCGCGATCTCACTCGGACGATGTGCACAAAAGTAGACATAACTAATAGCAGCGGTGCCTAAATGCTGAGTTGACAGGTCTTTGCGTAATAATACCTTGACGATCTTATCTTAGATTAGAGTCGGGAGTTTGGATAGCGAATTGCAGCTTGCGTAAGTAGCAGTTGATTGACGGATATCCGGAGTATTGCGGGGAGGCGGTTGAATTCTTGTGCGTTGACGGCAAGTTGCGACAGGCGCAATCCTCCACATGCGGACCATCGCGGATGCGCAGCCGACATCGACGGGCAGCTTTTTTTGAACTGTGGCGCGTGACGCGAGCGACTCGCAGGCGGTTCGTCGTAGTCCGCGACCTGAAGACTGGTTTGCAAATGGGCAGCAGGCCGCATCAAATGCAAGTCTTATCCAACCCAATCGTATTTCGGTCGCTGCTGTGGGCGGCCTTCGCAGTCGACATCCTGAATCCGGCTTTCGGCCGGCGCCTGGACGGCTTCAACATCGTGGCGACACCAAACCATCCTTTCGGCAGCGCGGCGGCGGAACGTGCTCTGTCGATGACGAAGAGGCTTGGTGCCACTTCGGTCGCCGTGATCCCGTTTCTATGGCAATCCGGCCCAAAGGCGCCGGACATTGTCAGGGGAAGCGACATGTCGGACGAGACGCTGCGTTTGGCGATTCGGCAGGTGCGGGGGAGCGACCTGACGGTCATCGTCAAGCCGCACGTCTGGGTGCCGGAAAGCTGGGCCGGCGCTGTCGAGCCGGTTTCGGAGCAGGACTGGAAGGCGTGGTTTGCGAGGTACCGGACCGAGCTCGAGCGCATCGCCCGGATCTCAGCGGAAGAAGGCGCCGATGTTCTCGCGGTCGGCACTGAACTCGCCAAGACCACGCAGCGCCCCGAATGGGACAGTGTGATCGCGGCAGTGAGGTCAGCGTTTCCGCGCACTCTGCTTTACGTTGCGCACAACGCGGATGAAGCCGAAACGGTCGGCTTCTGGCCTCTACTCGATGTCATTGGCGTCTCGTTGTATCCGCCACTTGGTGCCGACGATGACCGGGCCGGCCGCATCGCAGCGATGGAGGCGGTGGCGAAGCGACTCGACGCGCTGTCGGATCGTTGGGGGAAGCCTGTGCTGGTCGCCGAGATTGGCTTGCGCTCGGCCAAGGGTGCTGCCGCCAAGCCCTGGGAAAGCGCCGAGGAGCGGGCCGCGCCCGTGGACGCGCAGCTTCAGGCCGACGTGATCACAGACTGGCTCGCAGTGCTGAAACGTCCGGCCGTTGCTGGCGTCCTGGTCTGGCGATGGTTTACCGATCCTGCCGTCGGCGGGGGCGCCGACACTGACTTCACCGTACAGGGCAAGCCGGCGGAAGCCGTCCTGGCATGCGCATGGACGGGCGTCTGTCGCAAACCCTGACTTAGAACTTGTACCATGCCCCGAGCACCAGGCCGTTCTCTTGCAGGGCGTTGCGGCCCCAATAGGTCGTGTAGCCGCCCAACTGCAACGACAATGCCGGGGTTATCGCATACACCGCGCTGAGCTGGAATTTGTGATAGGCGAAGCTGCCGAAGCGCCAGTTGCCGGCCCCCTCGGACACGACGTTGAACGATTGCGTGAGCAATAGCCATTTGTCGGCAGGACGAACGCCGAACGTGACGTCTGCGCGAAATTCGTCGGGCGGGCCCCCCAGGCGATATCGCTGCGCAACTTGGAGGTCGACAAAGGCCGGAAGTGTTCCTGCCTCGAAGCTGTAGCCGGCGAGGCCTCGAAGTTCGATTTCGTGATCGGTGTATCCGGTCGCGGCAGGGTTGGTCCTGTCGAATGTGCCTGGAATGCGCACCGTGGCCTGCGCAGAAACGACCCAGGCGGAATCTGACCAGATCCTGGCTCTGGCGCCGATGTCGGTGTAGCCGAGGCCGCTGCGCTGCGCGCCGATGGGCGCTGCGATGTCGACGTTCTGTAGGGAGGGCTGAACCATGGCGGTCAACCAATCAGTCAGGCCATATTCGATCAGGACCTGGGCTTCGTTCTTGCCGTAGCGCGGGATGGGGCGCAGTCTGCTGTTGCTGTCAAAAACGCGGGTCGACTGCATGGCCGTACCGGTGAACACCAAAGCGCCTGTTCCGGCATCGAGTGTCCAGGCTCCGGCCAACGCCGGGCTCGCGGAGCCCGCTAAGGTCATGGCGAACATCGACAGGATCTTCCAGCCCTTGGCCAGCGTGCTGGGCAATTTCGTCGCACACGCTCGGACCATCGAACGAGCTAGGCACATTGCGGCACGACACGGTCGCCGCCGGCTGCAGCGATTTCTGACACCGCGGTGATGGCGCGGGTGAGGAGATGGATGCGACCGGCGCTGTTGACGCGTTCTGTCACGACGGCGACGCTCGCGGTCACGTGATGGGACGCAATCGCTTCCGGATTGGATATCCTGAGACCCGCGATCGAGGCGCGCAACGTCTCGGCCAGTTTGATGGCGGACGCGCGAGATTGGTCGGGAAGGATCAGGACCATGACACCGTCGCGGTAGATGGCTGCAACGACGCCGACAGACGCCGCCGAGGCGCGCACCGCTGCTGCGACGCGGGCCATGATGCCGGACCCGAGGCCTCCACTGGTTTCCAGATGCACGCTCAGCCGATCGACGGCGAGCGCGATGATGGACGTCTCGGTGCCAGGGGGGAAAGTCACGTCAGCGAGCAGGTATGCTTCGGCTATCTCGCCGACGAACAGGCCGGTGTTTGCGTCGATCCAGTTCGATGCGCGACGATCGCCCGATCTTGATGCGATGCTCGTCAACTCGGCCTCGCGTGCTTCGCGGCGGTCGAATTCCGCCTTCAGTTTGAGCGCGGACCGAACGCGTGCCAACAGTTCCACGCGGTTCACCGGCTTGGTGATGTAGTCGGTCGCGCCAGCGACGAACGCATTGCCCAGGCTGTCGGTGTCACCGAGCGCCGTCACCATGATGATAGGCACGCTGCCACAGCGCGGGTCCTTGCGGATGCGCGCGCATGCTTCGATGCCGTCGACGTCAGGCATGACGATGTCGAGCAGCACAAGATCGACCGTCGGCGGCCCTGCCGACGACACACCGATCCCAAGAGCACGATAGGCGTCGTTGGCGGACGCTGCGGTGATGACGTGCTCATATCCCGCTGCAAGGAGCATCGCCTCTGTGAGGTCCCGCCCGTCTTCAGAATCGTCGACAACGAGAATACGCATGATGAACTCCCTTGAACTCCGAATCCTCGATTCAGTCGTGAATAGTGGCCTGTTCCTTGGTGGCCTTGGTGCGTTCGAACAGCCGCCAGCCGGACTTGTCATAGATAAGCTGATAACCCGGCGCTCCGCGCCGATAGAGCAGAGGAAAGGCCTTGTTCAGGCGGTCCTGCGCTCCGCTGCCGAACTGCGGATCAGGAACCGCCACGAAAGGCGCATCGATCCGTGAAAACAGAATCCCGAGCGTGAACGCTTCGTCCGATGGCGGCAGCAGTCCGCGCGCGCTGCCCCGTCCGAGCACGATTGCGGGGGAGTTCAGCGTGTCGACGAGAATGCCGTCGCGTCCGACGCTGGCGTGGCCGAGGTCGATCGCAGCGCTCCGCTCCGCGTCCGCGTGATGGCCTTCCAGGGCTATGGCGACGCTGACGGCGCCGCTGGGATCCGCAATCACCAGAGCGGCGACGCCGCCGAACCATCCGAGCACCAGCAGCACGGCCACGATGCCCAAACGCTTGCGCACCGGCGGCATGTGAATCACGACGATCGCGGCCAGGATCGGAGGCATCACCGCAAGCGCTGCGGGATCGCCGAACAGGCCGGTGGTGGCCGCGAGAGCGGCCGCTGCGACGGCCGTCAACACGAACGTCAGGGTCGGCGCGAGCAACGGCCGCAGGCGCCATATCGAGACGATCGCGAAGCCCGTGATCGGCGCGCCGATCAGGATCGCCACTATCGTCGCAATGCCGGCGTCGAACGCGAGGGATCCGGATAGTCCATGGCCAAACAGGGTGAAGAATCCCGTGGCCCAGGTGGCGACTCCTTCGGCGGGCGCTACCAGGAAGGTCCAGCCACTGCCGGGGAATATCCAGGACATATAGGAGAACGCCGCGACGCAGAACGCCGTTGGAAACAGCAATGCCAGCACCAGATTCAACGTCGTCCTGGACAATTGCTCAGGATGGATCACCAGCACGAAAAACGGGACGGCGGCGCAGGTCATTGCCGCGCCCATCGGATGCGAAAAGGTCAGGCCGAGCAACGACAGGGCGACGGCCATCACCTCGGGGGCTCCGGTACGGGCGCGTAGCCTGAACAATGCGCAGCCGAGCAGGAACAGAAAGGCGGTGAAGATCATCTCGGATGGTCCGGCAATCGCGGCACGCAGGATCGCCGGATGCAGCACGATCAGAACGACGATCAACGGCGCGACGGCAGCGGCTACGCCGATACGGTGAAAGGTGGTCAGCAGGCCGCCGGCGAGCAGCGCGAGAACGACCCCGGTCAGGAGAACGGGGGTAGGCGTCCCGGCCGGGGTGACGACCTGCAGCAGCGTCGTGGCCAGGAAGGGAATGGTAGGATAGGCGGCAAGAATGCGCCCCACCGGCATTTGTCCTTCGCCCGCGGCCATCGCGCTCGCCCACAGCGTCACGGCATCATTGGGAACGAGGCCAGTCGTCACGGCACTCATCGAGGCTGCGAAGACCGCCGCGCAGACGACTGCCATCAGCGTCCCGAGCGGCAACAGGCAGCTCATGCTACGGCCTCCTGTGCCCGCGCCAGTTCGCGAGCGACGTGCTTCGAGACGCCGTGGTGAGTCTTCTCCCAGTAGAACGGATTTCGCAGCAGCTGCCACAGGCCACGATAGGTCGCGATCGAGAGCATGACCCAATAGCCGAACGCGGTGAGGCTGTAGGGGATGAGATTGAGCCAGCCGCGCCGGATTGGCGCCAGCATGTTGAGAAACATCAACGCGCCATTGCCCGCGAGAAGGTTGAACAGGCTCAGGAACAGCAGCGGCTCTGGAAAGATGGCCTCCAATCCGCTTATGGCAGCGATCATCCAGGCGATATAGAGCAACCAGAAAACCGGGTTTAGGAGACCGGACAGTACGGTGCCGCCGATGAAGAAGACAAAGCCGAGAAAGCCCAGCGGTCCAATCTTGCCCATGAAACGAAGCGGGCGCCGGGTGTGTACCAGTAGGGTCTGCATATAGCCTTTCATCCAGCGCGAGCGCTGCCTGATCCAGTTGCCGGCGTGGCAGCTCGCCTCCTCGAACGTCGTGGAATCTACGATGCCGACGCGGTAGCCTTGCTGGGTCAGGCGTACGCCGAGATCGGCGTCCTCGGTGACGTTGAACGGATCCCAACCGTGGAGCTCGCGCAGCACGTCGATCTTGAAATGATTGGACGTGCCCCCCAGGGGAATGGGAATGCGAAGGCGGTCCAGGCCGGGCAGCATCTGGTCGAACCAGAGGCCGTAGTCCAGCGTGAACATGCGCGTCAGCCAGTTCTCGCTCGCGTTGAAATAGCTCAGGCTGCATTGCAGGCAGACGGTATCGGCCGACGACTTCCGGAACGTCGCGACCACCTTGCGGAGCTGGTCCGGTTCCGGCCGGTCCTCGGCGTCGTAGATCACGAGGAACTCGCCACGCGCAAACTGCAGCGCGAAATTGCAGGCCTTGGGTTTGGTTTGCGGGAGCGATGGCGGAACCCGGATGATCTCGAACATGCCTTCGAGACCGAGCTTGCTGGCGACCTCGATCGTCTCGTGGTCGCAGGCCTCCAGCACCAGCTTGATGTCGAGCTTGCCGAGCGGATAGTCGAGATCGCGCAGCGCCTGAGCCAGCATCGGCAGCATTGCCGGCTCCTTGTACATCGGCACCAGCACTGTGAAGACCGGCAGTTCATCGTCGGTGAGCGCGCGCGCTTCGATCGCGATGGTTTCATCGGTGGTGCGTACGCCACCGAACAGCACGAGGAGGCCCTTGAAGACAAAATTGCCGAGGTAGAAGACGCTCATGGCTGCGTTGAGGGCGATGAGTGTCGTGACCGGCGAGGCTGCGAGGCCGAGCAGGATCATGCTGAGCAGTGCGTAGCCGAAGATGACCTGGCCCGGGGTGAAGACCCGCTGCGCCGACAATTCGGGGCTGAGGTCGGCGAGTTCGTAGACGGCGCGCTCCGACAATGCGTCGTCGAATACGGCTTGCACCGCCCACACGATGTCGAACTTGGTGACGACGACGAAGGCGACGTTCGCTCCCCAGCGCTTCCTGGCAAACAGCAGGGTCTCAGGTCCGGGATCGGCGGTCGCAACAATGATCCGACCGTCACGCTGCTTCCACGGCATCATCAGCATGCGGGCGTAGATATCCGCTTCTCCCTCGATGAGAAGCTCGGGATCGGGTGGGTCACTTATGAGGTCGACGAATGGCAGTTCGTAGTGGTATGCGACGGCTTGGTAATAGACCGCCGGCTCAGCCCAGTTCCGCGACAGAATGGCGTTGCCGAGGCTGACGTGCCAAGCCTCGGCGAGGGCGATTGCCTCGTCGAGTTGGCCGAGCGTGAGGACGCGACGGGCGACGAGGATGTCGCCGAGTGCGCGATCGGAGGCTGACAGCGACTGCATCGCAGGTCCTATTCTCCGGCACGGCCTGAAGCTCGGCGACGGTAGGTGCGCTGGGCCAGCACGAGAAGCGCAAGGGTCACAATCACCCAGGTGGTCCCGACGATCCATGGCCAGCCGCGATCGAGACCGGCCGTCCACGACGTTTGATCGAGATAGGCCACGCGCAGAAGCGTGTCGCGATAGGTAGAGAGGGCGAGGGCTACGCCATTCCGATCAAGAAATGCGACGTCGCCGCGGTCGAGATTGAAGGCGGGTGCCGCAGCCAACGATCCGTCGCTGCTGAGCGGACGAATCCATAGCCCGGGAACTTTGTTTGCCGTGACGATCTGCGCGACCGCGCCGGTGGTCATCCCTCCGACATCGAGTAGAACACGCTGGTTGCGATCGGTGACGGCCACGCGTCCGCGATCGAACCGCACGCGTTGAACGACTCCGTCGGGAGGCAGATTGCCGACCAGGACGAAGGGCGCCTGTGGCGTCGCGGATACCTTGCCGTCGACATACGTCACCTCGATCGGCGTCGTCTTGTTCGATAGAGCGTTCACCACGTTGGACAGCGATGTCATGACGGATAGCGGGCGATCCGCCGTCGATGCCGGCAACAGAATCTGGATGCCGTTGGCCCATAAGCTCGTCAAATCGGAGAAGTCGCGCGCCACCGATCCCGATGGCGACAGGACGACCTGGCTGGAGCCAAGCAGCTCCGCCGGGTAGCCCTGCGGCTCGAACCGACAGTCGCCCTGCGAACTGCGGCGCTGCACGATCGCTCTTACGTTCGCGACCGCGCCGACGAGGCCGTCGGGGAGAGGAAAATCGAGCCGCGTCGGTCCACCAATTGCGGCAACTGTGCTGGCGAGCAGGTGTTCGTTGACGAAGACGCTGACAACCGCCTTTTCGCCGGCGCCGTCGGGAGCAACCATGACGTCGAGGATCAAGCGCGAGGGGCGGGTTCCGCCCGGCAACGACTGGCTGGCAATCGATACGGCAAGCTCAGCGCGGCCGAAGACATCGACGCGTGGCGGTATCAGACCGAGCTCGTCGATGCTGATCCGATCGGTCGGCTTTCTCGCGGTCGAGATCGATCCGATCGAAGCCGTCGGCGTATCACGGAGAGCCATGAGCGAGGGGTGGCTGAGCAGCCGTCCGACCTGGGACGAGCCTGAATCGGTTGCAAGCAGGACCGGAACGCCGTTGATGCGCGCCACGGCGAGCGCGTTTTTGGCGTACATGCCGTCGGCGTAGCTCGCCAATGTTGCCGCCGGGGCATCGAGCCGATCGGCTATTCTTTCCAAGGATCCGACGACGATGAGACCACGCGTCCATCGTCCCTTGTTGTCCTGGTCTGTCATATCCGGAATGGCGTTGCTGCCGTGATGGAAGCTCACGGTCCGCCCTCCGGCTTTGAGGGATCGTGCAATCGTCAACGCTGTCGCAATATCGGCAGGCGGCGGCGTATCGCTGGACAACAGGATGCCGACGTCTCGCGGCATCAGCGCAGCGGTCACCGCGATGTTGGGCACCCCCGACATTCCGATGACAAAGTCGACGGTCGTCTCTGGACGTATCGTGAGACTGTCGCCGACGTAGCGGACGTCGATGCAGCGGTCCTGCGTCGCCGCCCCGGAATACACGAACGAGAGCTTGAGAAAGCCCTCACGCGCCGACGCACTGGCGAGAGAGATCCGGGCCGTGCGACCGGTGCCTTTGCCATCGAGAACGAGCGAGGCGATGGAACGATCATTGGCCAGGAGCTCCAGGCTGCGACGCGCCTCATGTGCACTCACATCGTCGTAGGAGAGAACGAGCTCGGCAAGACTGAGTTCGCCCCCCTGGGGCACCGGAATATATAGTTCGCGGCGGCCGCCCAGATTGGACAGCCTAAATCCTTCGGGATATCCCGCATCGGCGATTGGAACGCCGACGCGCAGCGATCTTGCCGGGGCGTCGACCATCGGCGCCTGCTTGAGTGCCGCGATGAGTGGGGGGGGCTGGGATGGAGAGGTCTGCCGCGTCACCTCCGGTGAGGCGGCGGACGGCCGGCGTTGCTGGGCATGGATTGTCGACGCCTGGACCAAAATGGATGCAGTAAGAACAAACCGCAACAAAGACGACACGATACTTACCCCGTCGATTGAGAAGAAATATGACCCACGGTTGAGCGCAGCGGATCCGATCGCACGGCAGTGCGCGGTCAGCGTCGCAGCCGTCGTGTTCGGTCGTATCGGTGGACTGGCGACATGGCGGTGCATGGACGGTCGTCCTAATTTCTCATGAGAGTGCAGGCGCAACTTGCGTGCGTGTTTGAAGCTGAATTGACTCGGTTACTTTCGAGCGTACGGCGTGCCGCGTAGAAATACGCTGTTGCCGAAAACGAAATCACGTCTTCTCTGAAGAGACGGTGCCGTCGCTGATGGGACGCCATCGTATGCCAAGATGGACGATGTGTCAGATCCAACCGATCGGAAGTTGTGAAGTCGATGTCCAACTACATATGGATAAACTGGACACGACAGCGAGCTTCAATTGCAGCACTGAGAAATTGCGGATGCGAGATATAGAGCGATTTCCGCGGGTTACGAAGCATGTCTGTTCAAGTCCAGGTAATTCTACCTGGACTGATGTTATCCTCAAATTCAGGCTCCGTTGATCGGATCGCGATAAGCAGCAACGCCGGATACAAAGCTGAAGCGATCTTCAATTCGGCTGGATCTATGGTGCTGCAGGCCCACGTCAAGACAAGGGACGGGACCAGATGGGAGCGTGTGAGATGGATGCGGGGCAAGCGGGCAGCGCCGTTCCGACGATTCTGATTGTTGACGATGATCCGCTGGTTCTGAGAGCGACGACCGAGTGGTGTACGTCGATCGGATTTTTTGTCATCACCGCGTCTACGGGGCTGCAGGCTCTGATCAAGGCCGCCGAGAACCGGCCGGATCTCCTCATCATCGACGTCAATCTGCCAGAGGTCGATGGACTGAGCGTCCTCACCTACCTGTCCAATGCAGCGAAGAGAGCGGCCCACGTCATAGTGATGACAGGTCGGACAGATGAAGCGACACTGCAACTTTGTGATGGGCTGGCCGCGACGTGCATACGGAAGGGCCGTTTGTTCTGGAAGGAGCTCGCGGAGAGCGTCGGTGAGATCTATCCCGCGAGACACTCCGAGATAGCAAGGGCGTCAAGAGGTTTTGCAGAGGTCGACGTCAAGCGTCGTCCGCGCGTCCTGCTTGTCGACGACGATGTCTGCGTCAGGAAGGCGTTCGCGCGCAGATTCGACGAGCTGGGAGTTGATCTTCTCCATGCCGAAGATGCGACGCGAGGATTCTGGAAGGCGCGGCGCGAGCATCCGACGGTCATCGTCGCCGATTTCTGCATGCCGAGGGGCGATGCAGTATATTTCCTGACGAAGCTGAGGAGTGCTCCCGAGACCGTCGCCATTCCGGTCATCGTGCATTCTGGGCGACACCTCAGCAGCTCGGTCAAGCGCAAGCTGCTGCAAGATATTGAAGGTCACCCCGGAGCAGTCCGGGTCGTCAAAAAGTCGTTTGACGGCGCGGAGCTGCTGGAAGCCGTGCACAGATATTGCGGGTTCGCCGCCGTTCACGAGGACGGGCTGGTTCCTCATTAAGGACGTGAACCCCGCGTTGCGTGATCGCTCTCCGGTCCTTCTTGCCGCTCCAGCTCGTGTGCACGGCATGAATGGTGCCGATCTGCCTCGGCAGACATCTTGGGTAGACGCTCGTTGGCGCTTGCAGTGAGGGGGGCGGCGGCGGTCGGCGGACATCCTGCCGCCGCGAGCGCCAGCGTGCTTAAAGTCCCGATCGCGAGCCGGCTGCGCGGGGCTCAAGCCATGACCACGTCTCAGCGTCGCCATGCCGTGGCTCATGCGGGGGGCGTGGACTTATCGGGAGACTTGCCCATGCGCAGTTGCGGATTGCCTATCCTCCGCGCTGATACATCATCCGCAGTTCCGATGTTGCGGCCGTTCGCAGATGAGCAAGCGCCTCCTTGAGCCTCATGAGTTCGCTGTCGGTCGGCCGTCGTTTTTCGGCCATTGCGCGCAGCAGGGCGCTTTCGGCGGCGCGCGCCGCCTCTCCAGTCGCAGCGAAGCCGACGGTCGGTCCGATGCCGCAGATTCCGTGCAAGTGGCGATAAGACTCGGAAACGAGTTTGAGGCTGCTGTCCTCGCCGCGCGACATGCGATCGGCGAAGACGAGAGTATCCGTGATTTTGCTTTCGAGCGCAGTGGCGAAGCGGTGCCGCACCTTGGCTAGGCGCGCCTCGAATTGATCGGCGGTCATGCAATCATCCTCCTACTTCACCCGATCAGGATCTACAGGAGGAATTAATTTCAAGTCATCGCACCCTCATCAATGTGTCAGATCGTCCACGCGTTCGATCCGGCGAGCAGGTCGGCATGAGTCCGAGCGCCAATTCATTGCTGTAGCGTCGCTCGAAGAGGCGGGTTGGATTTCAGGTATTTTTACGTGCATCGAAATTAACGCGTCGTCAGATATGGCCGCATAGTTTTTCAGTAGCGCAGCACCGCGGTCTGCACTGACGGCGGCGTGACCGACGCTGCGTGCTTGCCTCTGCTGGGGGTGGTCCATGTATGCGCCAGGGCAGGTCGCCCGTGTTCGAATCAAACAGGACGCTATGTCGGCTCCCGTCGTGCGCGTGCTGGTCATCGACGACGACGAGAGCGTGGGAGCTGCGATCAAGGTGCTGCTAGCGCGGCGTGGATATCATACGGAGCTGGCGTCCGGCGCCTATGCCGGTATTCAGACGCTTGCGCGATCATGCTTCGACCTCGTTCTGGTCGACCTTTTCATGACAGGGATGAGCGGCATCGATGCGATCGGGCATATCCGGCAACGATCAACCGTTCCCATCATCGCCATGTCTGGCTTCAGGCTGCGCAGTTCGCTCGAGCCGATCGACTACCTGCAGACCGCTCTGCAACGCGGTGCGTCCCGTTGCATTCGCAAGCCGTTCTCCTCGCTCCAGTTGATCGAGGCCGTAGACTCAAGCCTGACGTCGGAAGCTCAAACGGGAGCTACGCTGCGATGAGAGGGCCAAGCGGCGACGTCGCAGATGCGGAGCGATCGGCTGCGAGATCTTCCGGGACTGATCGCGCAATCGTGGCGAACGAGGTGGGCGCCGCGATCGCTCACCAATTGAATGGGCCCCTGACGGCGCTCCTGCTCTATCTCGAGGACCTTTGCCAGAACGGCGACCGCTTTTCAACGGGAGGCGAGGATGGCGTGTCGTGGAGGGAGGTCGCGGAGCGCGCGTTGCGCGAGGCCGAATGTGTTTGCAGCCTCGTGCAGCGGCTGGGCCATACGTTCGAGGCGCCGCTCGTGGAGCAGAGCGCGTTTGCGCAAGGGCGTGAAATCATCAGGTGGTGGGCGAGAGCCGGCAACGCCAAAGATGAGACACGACCGGCTCCAGCGAGCGCGGTAGGTCGGCATCCGTTGACCGTGCGCGAGGAGGAGGTGCTCGGCCTCGTCAGGGAAGGGTATTCGAACAAGGAGGGGGCGGCGCGGTTGGGAATCAGCCCGCGAACCTTCGAAGGCCACCGCGCCGCGCTGATGCGCAAATTCAGGGCCAAGAACCTCGCGGATCTGCTTCGCAAGGCGGCACGGGATCAGCACGCGGCCGAAACTAACCTCTTGGTGGCTGCCAGGCGGCCGGCGGCCTCGTCCGCGCGCCGTGGGAAGATGCGATGCGGGAGTTGACGGGCGAGACCGTGACCTCACGGAGAGACGCCGAGGTATCGCCTCGTTCGATGGAGGCGGGCTCGAGCGGGCGGGACTGGCCGATGACGAGCCGCATCCGGCAACGATTGATGTGGTTAGGGGGTCCGAGCACGGTTCGGCCTGGTGTGCCTCTGTCGATCCAGGCGAGGCTCTTCCGAATCATTCTCATGCTGTCAGTTCCTGCTTTCATTGGACTGGCGGTGCTGACCTTTGGGCTGTATCGGCACGAACGCGAGCAGATTTCGCAGGGCGCGTTGGCGACCGTCCGTGCGCTCGTCTCCGCTCTGGACCGGGATCTTTCCGGAACGTCGTCCGCAGCTCAGATCCTGGCGGAATCGTCAGCTCTCGCGTCCGACGATCTGGCCGCCTTTCATGTCGAGGCGCTGGGAAGCCTCCGATACCTGCATGGCTCCGCGGTCGTGGTTGCGGATGCAGCCGGCCAGCAAGTCGTTAACACCTCGTTGCCCTTCGGCGCCCCGCTGCCGGTACGCGCAGAGATAGTAAACCACCAGAAGGTATTTGCGACAGGCAGGCCTTCGGTCTCCGATGTCTTCAACGGCGCCGTTTCGCAGAAGCCGGCACTGTCCATTGATGTCCCGGTATTTCGCGACGGGAAGGTGAAATACACGCTGGGCGTCGCCTTGGACGTGGGTAGGCTGAATGGCCTGTTCGATAATCAGAAACTGCCGGCCGGTTGGATCGCCTCCGTCACGGACTCCGACGGTGTCATTGTTGCGCGCTCCCAAGACCCCGAACAGATCGGGATGCGTGCGCCGGTCAGACTGGCTGCCATCGAATCGTCGCAGCCCAGTGTGGTTGAAACCCACCGCGTTGACGGCACGCCAATACTCGTCGGGTTCAGTCGGTCCGAGCAGTCGAACTGGACCGTCTCGCTCGGAGTTCCAATCGCCGATCTGTACCGCAAGCCGAACCTGGTTCTGATGTATGGCGGCGCCGGTGTTTTTGGCGTCCTCGTCGTCGGTCTGATCCTGGCGATGTATGAATCGAAGCGGATCGCGCGCGCCGTGCAGGGCTTGATACCCGAAGCGCTTGCGTTGCCGGCAGGCGAAGCTGCCGCGGCTCCGAAATCCGACGTCAAGGAAATCAACGATGCGCTTGCTGCGATCGAGCGATCACGCCAATTGCTGGAGCAGCGCACGCTGGAGCGCGATAGCGCCAAAATGGCCATTGCGGCGAGAAGTCTCGCGGACGAGATGTTCCGCCTGGCGGTTGAGGCCTGTCCGAACGGGATGTTGATGATCGATCCCCGGGGCAGGATTTCGATGGCCAACGGCGAGATCGAAAGGCTGTTTGGTTACGGCCGTGAGGAGTTGATCGGTCAGTCGGTGGATATTCTGGTCCCCGATCGTTCGAAGGTGAAGCACGCAACGTTTCAGCAAACCTTCGCGTCGCACCCCGAAGGCCGCCAGATGGGCGCCGCCCGTGAACTCTCCGGACGGCGAAAGGACGGCAGCGAGTTTCCCGTCGAGGTCGGTCTCAATCCGATTCGCGCCGGCCAAGGGCTCATGATTCTCGGCGTCGTTGTCGACGTCAGCGAGCGCAGGCGCGTCGAACGTCTGAAGGACGAGTTTGTGGCGACGGTCAGCCACGAACTACGGACGCCGCTGACCTCGGTCGCCGGTTCATTGGGGCTACTCAAGGGATGCTGGATCGAGAAGATCCCAGAGTCCGCCGCGCGACTGGTGAAAATCGCCCACGCGAACAGCGAACGTCTGGGACGTCTCGTCAACGACATCCTCGACATGGAGAAGATCGAGGCGGGCGATACTGCCTTCAACCTCAGAAGGGTTGAAGTAAGGTCGCTGGTCAGTCAGGTCATCGAGGACAATCGCGGCTACGCAGACCATTTTTCTGTGGGCGTCGAACTCTTGGCCGGCGCCGCGGAGATCCATGCCAATGTGGATCCGGATCGACTGGCGCAAGCGATTGCGAACCTGCTGTCGAATGCAATCAAGTTCTCCGTGTCCGGCGGGGTCGTACAGGTGACGGTGGAGGATCACGGAGACAGCTTGCGGATCGCCGTGCGCGATCATGGTCCGGGCATACCCGAGGACTTCAAACCGCATCTTTTCGAGAAGTTCGCCCAGGCGGATGCCACGGATGCCCGCCAAAAGGGCGGGACCGGCCTCGGCCTCAGTATCGTGAAGCAGATCGCGGAGCGGCTCGGAGGCAAGGCTGGCTTCGAAAACACCGACAGCGGCGGTGCGATGTTCTATGTCGATCTGCCGATGTGGGACGATACCGTCGGCGGCAGGATCGACACGACCGTCACCGGCGCTTCGTCGCGGATCCTGTTGTGCGAAACCGATCCGGTCGTCAAGAAGACGATCCGGACGAAATTGGCCTCTGTCGGCCTGACGGTGGATTTCGCGCATTCGGTACAAGCCGCGCTCTTGCGTGCCAGCACCGGCCGGTACGCGGCGGTCGTCGTCGATCTGCCGCTTGATGACGACGAGTGTATCGATCTGGCGAGGCAGATTCGAAGCATTCCTCACCACGACAAGACCGACATCATCGTCTGCTCCGACGCGCCTGGGGGCGGGGACGCCGATGCCAGTCGTCGAGAGACGAGCGACCTGCAATGGCAGGAGCGCCCGATCGATGTCGAGCGTCTCGTATCCCATCTTGCTGCAACGCCACCGTCGCGTCGTGCGAGGCCGCGCATTCTTCACGTCGATGGCGATCACGAAACGCTCGCTGTCGTCGCGCGTGCGCTGGAAGTCGTGGCCGACATGGTCTCTGCCGACAGTGCGGAGGTTGCGCGGCGCATATTGGCGACGGAACGCATCGATCTCGCGATCGTGGGGACCCGCTTGGGTACAGAGTCAGGCTTGGATCTCTTGCCGGACTTGCGCGATCCAGACGGCAAGATCATACCCGTGATCATGTTCTCCAACTTGGATCAGGTCTGGCCGGACGATGATCAATCGCAACCAGCCTTGCCCAAGATGACATCTTCCCTCGACCGCCTTGGACGCATCGTGCGCGATCGACTTGGGCTCTCAACATCGTTGTCTGTAAGGGAGGTCGCATGACCGAGATTCGCATTCTTCACGTCGATGATGAGCGGGATATCCGAGACGTCGTCGAGTTGTCACTCGGCCTCGATCCCGAATTCAAAGTGCACAGCTGCGCCTCAGGACGCGAGGCCGTGGCGATGGCAGCTGAACTGGCGCCGGATCTCATCTTGCTCGATGTCATGATGCCGGTTCTGGACGGGCCGGAGACGCTGGTTCGCCTCCGCCAGAGCACCGCAACGGCCGACGTGCCCGTCGTCTTCATGACGGCCCGAACCCAGGCACGGGAGACGGATCGTTTTCGGTCTCTGGGGGCTGCAGGCGTGATTCAAAAGCCGTTCGATCCGTTGACACTTGCGGCGTCGCTCCGGACCTATCTGAGGCCTTCGCATGATCCGCTTGAGCAATTGCGGGCGGAGTTCCTGCTCAGGGTCCGGCGAGATGCTGAGCTCCTCTCCAATCATTCGCAGATGTTGGAGGACGAGGGGCGAGTATCGTACCTGTTGGATCAGATCAGATTGACGGCCCACGCCCTCTCGGGCGCCAGCGGCATCTACGGGTTCACCGCATTGAGCGAGGCTGCTGCAGATCTGGAGGATGCAGTCGTGGCTGAAATCCGTGGCGAAGCACATGGCGCTGACACCGATCGCGCGCTCAAAAGTCTTATCAGCGAGATGCAGCGGTGCGGGTGCTCGATGCAGTCTGCCACACGGTCCTTGCAGCAGGCATAGCGTCAAACGTCGGAGGGATCCGCGTATTCCTACCTGGAAGGTGGCTAAGGAAGCCTTAGGCTCAACCCCGTCTGCTTGGGGACAGGCATGCGGGACGGTCGATTGACCAGATCCGGCAGCAACGACAGGAGCGGCAACATGCAGCGGTCTGCGAGGCCGATCGAGGCTTTCGGCGTACAGGAAATAATCAGCAATATAGAAACGACGCGGACTTTTAGCACCAAGCCCAGTCTGCTCGTCGCCGATGATGACGCCGCGGTGCTCGGGCTGCTCTCAATCCATTTCGCGCGTTTGGGCTTCCGTGTGGATACCGCATCCGATGGGCTTCAAGCCTTTTTGAAGGTCACGAGGGGCAAGCCCAACGTGCTGGTGATCGATGTCAATATGCCTGAATTGGACGGCCTGTCGGTTTGCGGGCATCTGCTCGATGCGGATCGCGTCCCAGCGAACGTGATCATCATAACGGGCAGCAAAAATCAGCATACGCTGCAGAGATGCGAACGGGTCGGAACCCATCACGTCAGGAAGGGACCGGATTTCTGGACAGACCTGGACAGCGCTCTGATGAGGATGGGCCCGCCAATGGCGCGTTAATCTCAAGGCACGAGCTGTTAGCCATCCTCAGCTTGCGCTTGAGGCATCAGGCTGTCATTGCTGCAGTGTCTCTGCGCAACGTGCTTTGAAACCCAAAGGCTCGGCCTATCGGCCGCTATTCATCCTGCTGCGGCGGGACCGTGAGCCGTCTGGGATCAATCGCATCAATCGGCTCTACCGGGAGGAAGGGCTCGCGGTGCGCAAGCGCGGCACCCGCCGCAAGGGTTGTGGTGGTGTGTCCGCGTGCCGATCCGGATGGAGGCGAAGCCGAATGCGCGCTCGACGCTCGACTTCGTGTCCGATCAGTTCGCGGGCGGACGACGCTTCTACGAGGCGGCGAGCGCGCTGCTGACGCGCTTCAAGCGTCGGGAGAAGGTCAAGACCTGGGGACTGGCGGTCGCCAAGTGCTCTGGAAACCGCAAGGCGGTGGTTGCGGCTGCCGGGATTGTCCAAGATCACGATATCGCCGGGATGAAGGGTAGGCAAAAGAACCTGCTCTACATAGGCGCTGACGTGCCCCCGCCAAATTAGGCCAGTTTGAACTGGAATTTTCCACTTATGATCCCACCCGGGACAGAGGAGAGTTCCATGAAGGCATCGAAGTTTTCGGAGGCTCAGATCGCATTTGTTCTGAAGCAGGCTGAGGACGGTACGGCGCTTGCGGAGGTTTGCCGCAGGGCCGGGATCAGCCAGGACACCTATTTCAATTGGAAGAAAAGGTATGACGGGCTGTTGCCGACCGAGATGCGTCGATTGAAGCTGCTCTCGAGGAGAAGGACGGCAGGCTGAGGAGGCTGGTCGCGGATTTGTCGCTCGACAAGGAGATGCTGCAGGACGTGATCCGCCGAAAGCTGTGAAGCCTGGTCGGAAGCGCAAGCTCGTCGACGAGGTACGCAGCGAATGGCAGGTGTCGATCCGCAGGGCGTGCGAGGCCCTTGAGTTCGACAGGTCGACCGACCACTAAAGATCTCGTCGCTCCGACCAGGCTGCCCTCGAACAACGGATCAGGGAGATCTGTCATGTCCGCGTTCGCTACGGCTATCGTCGCATTCACGTCGTGCTTCGTCGCGAGGGATGGCGCCACGGTCAGAACAAGACGCGGCGGGTTTATCGCGAGTTGGGCCTGCAGTTGCGCAACGAGACGCCGAAACGCAGGGTCAAGGGCAAGCTGCGGGATCGCCGCCCGGCGACGCGATCGAACGAGACCTGGGCAATGGATTTCGTCCATGACCAGTTGGCTATGGGACGCAAGCTTCGGGGGCTCACGGTTGTCGACATCTTCTCCCGCTTCTCGCCGGCGCTGGCACCGCGGTTCACCTTCCGCGGCACCGATGTCGTGGAGATACTGGAAAGAGTCTGCAATGAAGTGGGAGTCCCGGCGACGATCCGCGTCGATCAAGCCACCGAGTTCGTATCGCGCGATCTCGACGTCTGAGCCTATCAGCGCGGCGTCACGCTGGACTTCTCCAGGCCAGGCGAGCCGACGCGACAACGCGTTCATGGAGGCGTTCAACGGCCGCATTCCGGGAGGAATGCCTCAACGCCCATTGGTTCCTGACGCTTGCCGACGCCGAGTAAAAAGTGTGGCCGATCATGCGCCAGGACTACCGGTAGCGCAGAAAATCCCCGATTATACAAGGCGTTATCGAGCATTCGGTGATGACGGGCGATGGCTGGTGAAGCGCGGCGAAGGTGGCCCTGGCGCGCCACGGCCGATGAAGATGGGCACTATTGCTTCGCCGTAGCGCTATGATGCTGCGGCCGCCAAGACGATCCTGCCGAATAACCAGCGATGGACTACGATCTTGCGCTACGCCTTATGGGCGGCCGTCTTCCTGATTTCGCTGGTGGTCCGGTTACCCTTCGATAGCGGCCCTTTCGACCAGCCGCGGGATCGACATGACGGGCACATGAGGCGACACAACGTCAGGCAACAGTGTTGATGGTGGCTGTGCCCGTTTTTCGCTACTGTTGACAAGACAATTGAACCGACCCGCTCTAGGAGGACGCAGTGCGCTGGTGGCTCATTGGGCTGCTCGGCATCGTCGGCATCGTCGTTGCCGCGTTTTTCTTGTCGCCTTGGCCGAGCGTTTACCTGATTAGGCTAGTTTTCGACAAAGGCGCGGCTGAGGCGTCTGCAAAACTTGAGAAACATACACCTCAATTGGTCCGCGTGACCACTGTCAGCTACGATCCGGCCGATAAGGATGGGTTTCTCGACATCTACCGGCCGCCGCAGCAAAGGCCCAAAGTCCCTACCGTAGTTTGGGTCCACGGCGGCGGTTTCGTTTCCGGCCGTCGCTCGGATGTCGCAAACTACTTGAAAGTACTCGCCGGATACGGTTTCACCGTCGTCAATGTCGAGTACACGATCGCTCCGGAAGCGACCTATCCCACGCCAATCAGGCAGGTGAACAAGGCCCTTAGCTATCTCGGCCGTGAGGGCGGACGGCTGGGTGTTGACCCAGATCGCATTGTCATCGCTGGCGACAGCGCCGGAGCCCAGATTGCGGCACAGACCGCAGCGATCATTACAAACCCGGAATATGCGCAAAGGGTGGGTCTCACCCGGGAGGCGGCGCCATTTCAGCTTGTGGGGACGATTCTCTTCTGTGGCGTCTATGACATCACCGGGATGGGAGGCCGAGGCGGTATCCTCAGTTGGTTCATTCAATCGACGACGTGGGCCTACAGCGGCAAGCGTGATTGGCGGCAAGCAAAAGGATTCGAGACGATGTCGGTCGCACCCAACGTAACCAAAGCATTTCCACCGACGTTCATCAGCGCGGGGAATGCCGACCCTTTAAGCCCACAGTCTCTCGCCATGGCCGGAGCGCTGAAGGCGAAGGCTGTGAAAGTCCAAGAACTATTCTTCCCGCCGGACTACGAGCCGCGCCTTGGACACGAATATCAGTTCGATCTGGATGTGGAGGCTGGAAGGCTTGCTCTGACGCGATCGGTCGAATGGTTGAATGAACTTTGAGCGATGACTGCTTCGGGTCATTCGCGTCGAGATTGCCGCGTCCGCTCACTGGTCCGCTATCGACAATACCCGACACTACTGACCGAGGGCTGCGTGCTCGGGGCGAGCTCAGCCGGTTCGTCGGCAGCCGGTCAAGGCCGCAAGCCGAGCGGAGCCGGTCGCGAGAAACGCGGGCCTTGACGGACTGACGCTGAGCCGGCGGCTTTGCCGCCAAGCGATCATGGCTACTCGCTTAGCGCGAACGCATCTGTGCTGGTGTCGAAGGGAGCGACCACGATCCGTGTGGAAATTTGCCGCTGAGTCATCTCGAGTACCGCAAGGTGTTCTAAAGCTTTGTAACGGCGGCGCATTGGTGAGAACGGCAGGTTGTGCCGGTATATCGCAATGTTTGCCGCGTCACTGGAATTTGCTGGTGCCTCCGACCCCAACCGACCGCACGCACCTTGCGTGCTTTTATCCTGCCTTTGAGCGGCTGGCCTCTTTCGTGGCACCCCAGCGTAACGTGGCGTAGACATCGGCCGTTCTGTGGATTGGCCAGGCTTGCCACAGTGGCGCCATGGCTCCCGCTCACAAATCCCGGCTACGGCGTCCGCCGACCCGCGCGCCACTTGACGATCTCTATGACTACGCGCATGCGCCCGCTCGTCGTGGCCGACGACGAGCGAAGCGCGTTTCGATAACATGGGCCATGACGGACGACTGGCCGACGGACGTGCCCGTGACCGAAACCGAGATCGATGTCTTCGAAGCCTGGTCCGGTGATCTGTTCGACGAGTTGTTTGGGAAAGGCTGAGAGGACATCACCATGGCTGCAACGGTTCGGGCGGCGCTGTACTTGCGAGTCTCGACGGGACGGCAGGCCGAGAGCGATCTCTCCATCCCGGACCAGCGCCGCCAGGCGAAGAACTACTGCGCGTCTCGCGGATGGGAGGTTGTCGCCGACTACGTCGAGCCGGGCGCGTCCGCGACCGACGATCGGCGGCCGGAGTTCCAGCGCATGGTTGACGCGGCGTCGGTCAAACCGCCGGCGTTCGATGTGATCCTGGTCCACAGCTTCAGCCGCTTCTTCCGCGACCAGTTCCAGCTTGAGTTTTATGTCCGCCGGCTTGCCAAGAACGGCGTGCGTCTGGTGTCGATCACGCAGGAGCTCGGCGACGATCCGATGAGCAACATGATCCGCCAGATCATGGCTCTGTTCGACGAGTACCAGTCCAAGGAGAACGCCAAGCATACGCTTCGCGCCATGAAGGAAAACGCGCGGCAGGGCTTCTGGAATGGAGCGCTGCCGCCGATCGGCTACCGCGTCGTGGAAGCCGCCGAGCAGCGCGGCCACCGCACGAAGAAGGCGCTGGAGATCGACCCGATCCAGGCCGAGACCGTGCGACTGATCTATCGCCTGGCGCGCGAAGGAAACGGCTCGTCGGGATCAATGGGCGTCAAATCGATCGCCAAACATCTGAACGAATCCGGCATCCGCACCCGTGATGGCGGGCGCTGGGGCGTCGATGCCGTGCACAAGGTGCTGACGCGAACGACGTATATCGGCCGCCATCGCTTCAACACCAAATTTTGGAAAACGCGCGAGCGCAAACCGGAGGCCGAGATCGTCGAGATGGCGGTGCCGTCGATCATCGAGGCCGCGGAGTTCGAGGCGGTGCAGACGCTGCTCAAGACACGCTGCCCGGCACTGACCGCGCCGCGCATCGTCAGCGGCCCAACTCTCCTTACCGGGATCTGCTTTTGCGCTGCCTGCGGCGGGGCGATGACGCTGAGGACCGGAAAGAGCGGGAGATACAAGTATTACACTTGCTCGACCAAGTCCCGGCAGGGCGAGACCGGTTGCAAGGGCCGCACCGTTCCCATGGAAAAGCTCGACAGCGTGGTGGCCGAGCACATCGAGCACCGTCTTTTGCAGCCGAAACGTCTCGAGGAAGTCTTATCGGCCGTCCTGCATCGCCGTAAGGAGCGCGCGGAGCGCCGAACCACGCATATCGCCGAATTGCGCAAGCGTGCGGCCGAAGCAGAAGCCAAACTCAAGCGGCTGTACGATGCCATCGAAAACGGGATCGCTGACATCTCCGATCCGCTACTCAAGGAGCGCGTCACCGAGCTGAAGTCCATCCGCGACCAGGCCCGCGCCGACGCAGAGCGGGCCGAGGGCGCGCTGGATCGGGCTGGGCCGAGCATCACACCCCAGGCACTCAAGACCTTCGCCAGCCAGGCCCGCAGGCGGATGCGGACCGAGTCGGGCGGTTACCGCCGGGACCACCTCCGCGCCCTGGCCCAGCGGGTCGAAGTCGACGCGAAAGAGATTCGCATCATGGGGTCGAAAAGCGTGCTTCTGCGCACGCTCGTCGCCGCATCGAGCGCAAAAACGGCAGGTTTTGGAGTGCCCAGTTCTGTACCGAAGTGGCGCGCTCGGAGAGATTCGAACTCCCGACCCTCGGAATCGAAATCCGATGCTCTATCCAGCTGAGCTACGAGCGCAAAATGTGCAGGACCGATCCCGCGAGGTCCTCGATATCAGACTTGGCGGGGCAAGGCCAGCCTTCGCGGCGCTCGGATGCACGACATTCGAGATCGGCCGAATGCGCAGACTGCCGCAACGGTGTCGATAACCCGATCAGAAGCAGGGATGGCGGCGGCGGTCCTGGCCGATATAGCTCGCCGCGCTCTGGTAGCAGTGATTGGTCGACGGGCCGTCATAGAAGGCGAAGGTGCCAGGCAGCGGACCCGGCCCGTAATTGTGCAGGAAGCTGATCGTGTAAGGCAGGCCGTGATATTGGCGGTGATGACGATGATGACTGCGGGCCTCCGAGGCCGTGGGAACCAGGGTGGCCGCAGCCAGGATCAAGGTGGCGACGAATATTGTAAGCTTGCTCATGTGGTGTCTCCAGGGAAGCAGACGACAGCAGGTCTTCTGTTCAGTCTAACGTCAAAGGGCCGGAGAGGGAGGCACAATGCGGCTCTGTCGCCAAACCGTCAGCTGTCTTCGTATTGAGCAATCCACGAAACAATCCAGCGCCAGATCGTCCCCACTACCGGGCACTGGATTGTTTCGCCGAGACCGGCAGTGCAAGCGATCGCCTGCTGGCTTCAGTCCGACCAAGCGGATTAGCGCTTGGCCTTCTTCGTCTTCTTGGCGGCCTTTTTCGCCGTCTTCTTCGCAGTCTTCTTGGCGGCCTTCTTCACGGTCTTTTTGGCCGACTTCTTGGTTGCGACCTTCTTGGCTTTGGCGGCGGCCCGCTTGGGTGCAGCCTTCTTGGAGGTCTTCTTGGCTGCCTTCTTGGCCGCGCGTCTGGCCTTCGGGGCCGCCGCGACCACCGGATCCTTCGGCGGCTCGGCGGGCGTGCTGGTCTCGGTCACGGTAGGGTCAGAGAGTGGAGTGTCGTCCATATCGGTCCCCCGATGTGTTGGAAACACTGCAACGATAGCTGGATTCTGCCGGCTGTCAAAGCGCACCGCAACTAATCACTTGTGCGCAGGCTCGCATAGGCGGCCAATGCACGCTCCCGTCCGTGCCTGTGATCGACGATCGGCGCCGGGTAGGAGCGGCCGAGCACGATTCCGGCCTCGGCGAGCTCGAGCGGCTTGGCCGCCCAGGGCTGATGGATCAGGGCGGCCGGAAGCCGCGCCAGTTCCGGAACCCAGCGCCGCACATAGGTCCCGCTGGAATCGAACTTCTCGCCCTGCAACACCGGATTGAAGACGCGAAAATAGGGCGCTGCGTCGGCACCCGAGCCGGCCACCCACTGCCAACTGGCCGGGTTGCTGCCGGGATCGGCATCAACCAGCGTGTCCCAGAACCATTGTTCGCCGAGCCGCCAGTCGATCAGGAGATGCTTCACCAGAAGCGAGGCTGCGACCATGCGGACCCTGTTGTGCATGCTGCCGGTGTGCCAGAGTTCGCGCATCCCGGCATCCACGATCGGATAACCGGTCTGCCCGCGCTGCCACGCCCACAACGCCGCATCGTCCTGCGTCCACGGAAATGCGTCGAAGGAGGGCTGCAGATTGCGGGTTGCGAGGTCAGGATTGTTGAACAGCAGGTGGCGGCTGAACTCTCGCCAGCCGAGCTCGCTCAGGAACTTGTCGATGCCGCCCGCGAAGGCCGGCTGCTGCTCGGCGGCGAACCGCGCCGCGTGCCAGATCTGACGCGGGCTGATCTCGCCGAAGCGCAGATGTGGCGACAGGCGCGAGGTCGCCTCGATGTCCGGCCGGTCGCGGTCGGCGGCATAGCCGCGCACGGTGGTCTCGAGGAACTTTACGAGCCGCGCCTGCGCGGCGCGCTCGCCGGCGCGCCAGGTCGCGCGCAGACCGCCGGCCCAGTCAGGGCTGGTCGGCTCCAGCGCCAGTTCGTCGACCGTGAGGCTCGCGACGCCCGATGGCGACGACAGCCGGACCGGAACGGGCAGCGGCTTCGGCGGGTCGCCCAAGGCGAGCACGCGCTTCCAGAATGGCGTGAACACACGTGGACCGCGACCGTCCTTGCCGCGCAGTTCGGCCGGATCGATCAGCAGGTCGTCGGCAAAAACACGCGACTTGACGCCGATCGCATCGAGCGCCGCCTCGACCTCTGCGGCCACCGCGCGCGGTCCGGCCTGGGCCACATCGTTCCAATAGACCGCGCTCGTGCTCGCCTCGCGCGCCAGCTCGCTGATCGCCTTCGCCGAAGGTCCGCGACGGATCACGAGCTTGGCGCCGAGCGGGTCGAGTTCGTCTTGAAGCGCACGCAGTGATTGCGCCAACCACCAGCGCGACGCGCTACCGAGGGGACGGAGTGCAAGGCTCTCAGTATCGTAAATGTAACAGCATAAGACGGGCGCGCCGGAGGTGGCAGCTGCATGCAACGCGGGGTGGTCAGAGAGTCGTAGGCTCTCGCGAAACCATACTATGATGGGGGAAAAAGACATCACTGGGTATCTGGCTGCCGTTTTCGAGGAGGCTTGCGAATTCTACACGCCGGAAAAATAACTGTTGGAAACCAACTACGGGCAGTTTGAGATTCAGTTGCAGTTCCCCAGAAGGTTTTTGACGTGTCCCTCAAGTTGAAGCTCGGCACCAAGGCGCTGATCGGCGCCGCGGTCGTGATCGCTTTGAATACAGCTCTCGTGGTCGGTGCCGCCTATTGGTCGCTGTCGTCCGATTTCGCCGATCGTGCCAAGCGGGACATTGAAGGCAATCTGCGCACCTTCGCCTTGACCTTCGCCGAGACGTTCAAGGACGCCAAGGTGAGCGTGCAGAACGGCGCGGTCACCCGTATCGAGGTCCCTGCGATGTCCGACATCAAGGACCACGCGACCGTCGATCGCGCCACGTCCTATGTCGGCGGCAGCGCCACGCTGTTCGTCGTCGATGACAGCGGACAATTTGTGCGGCGCTCGACCAATGTGAAGAAGGAGAATGGCGACCGCGCGGTGGGCACCCAGCTTGCCGCCGACCATCCGGCGCAGCCGCTGCTGCGGCGTGGCGAGGCCTATAAGGGCCCGGCTGTCCTGTTCGGCAAGCCGTTCATGACCGCCTATTTCCCGGTGACGAATCCGGCCGGCAAGGTGCTCGGCATTCTCTATGTCGGCGTGCCCATGGCTGAGCTCGACGCCATGCTGTCGCAGGTGATGCAGACCATGATGGTCGCAGCCGGCATCGCCGCTCTGCTGGTGCTTGGCCTGACCATGCTCGCCGTGCGGCGCGTCACCAAGCCATTGACCGCCGTGACGGAAGCCCTGACCGCGATCGCCGACGGCCGCGAGGACATCGAGATCAGGTCGGACGACCGCACTGACGAGATCGGCGAGATCGCCCGCAGCCTCGTGTTCTTCCGTAGCGCCGCCAGCGAGCGGCGCCGGATGCGCGAGGAGCAGGCGGCCGCGGCTGCGGCCGCCGTCGAACAGCGCAAGACCGAGCTGCAGTGCTTCGTGAATTCGTTCCAGGCTAGCATCGGCGGCATCATCGAAAACGTGCTGACGTCGGCGAGCGAGTTCGAACGCGAGGCCCGCCAGCTGACCGAGGCCGCGCGCACCACCGCCGACCTGTCGGGCCAGTCGGCCGGGGCGTCCGAGACCGCGTCCGAGCACGTCCACACCGCGGCGGCTGCGTCCGACGAACTGTCCGGCTCGATCGCCGAGATCATCCGCCGCGTGCAGGAATCCAATGCGATCGCGGCCGAGGCGGTCAACCAGGCCACCGCCACCGATCAGCGCATCAAGGAGCTGTCGGACGCCGGCAACCGGATCGGAGACGTCGTCAAGCTGATCACCTCGATCGCCGAGCAGACCAACCTGCTGGCGCTGAACGCGACCATCGAAGCCGCCCGCGCCGGCGACGCCGGCCGCGGCTTCGCGGTGGTCGCCCAGGAGGTCAAGACGCTCGCCGGGCAGACCGCCAACGCGACCGAAGAGATTTCCAGCCAGATCGCCAACATGCAGACCGTGACCCAGGAATCGGTCGACGCCATCAAGGCGATCGGCGCGACCATCGAGCGCATCAACGAGATCGCCGCATCGATCTCGGCCGCGGTCGAGCAACAGCGCGCGGCCACGCAGAACATCACCCAGAGCGTCCGTTCGGCCGCGAGCGGCACCGCCGAGGTCGTCAACAACATCCGCAGCGCGGCGCGCGGGGCGGGCGAGACCGGCGAAAGCTCCAACCGGATGTTCACCTCGGCGCAGGCGCTCTCCGGCGAGAGCCTGCGGCTGAAGGCCGAGGTCCAGAAGTTCCTCGACAACATGCAGGCGGCCTGACACGGCGACTCACCCATACAGCAGCCGGGGCAGGATCGTCACGATGCCCGGGAACAAAGTGAGCAGCAGAACGAAGGCGATCATGATGATCAGATAGGGGGCGGTCACGCGGGCGATATAGCCCAGGCCGTCCTCGGTCAGGCCCTGGATCACGAACAGGTTGAAGCCGACCGGCGGGGTGATCTGGGCCATCTCGACGGCGAGCACCAGGAAGATACCGAACCAGACCTCGTCGAAGCCCGCGCCCTTCACGATCGGCAGCACGATCGGCAGTGTCATCACGATCATCGAGAAGCCGTCGAGGAAGCAGCCGAGGATCAGATAGAACACGATCAGCACGGCGATCAGCATGAACGGCGACAGGCCGAGCCCCTTGACGAAGGCGGCCACCGCCTGCGGAATGCCGAGGAACGCTGCGGCGTTGCCAAGGATCGAGGCGCCGAGCACGATCAGCGCGATCATCGAGCAGGTGATCACCGAGCCGATCATCACATCCCGGACCACCTGCTGCGACATCGCACCCTGAAAATACGCCACCAGCGCCGCGCCGAGCACGCCGACGGCGGCGGCTTCCGATGGCGTGGCCAGCCCGCCATACATCGAGCCGAGCACGCAGGCGATCAGGAACAGCGCCGGCGCGAGATCCTTCAGTGCGGCGAAGCGCTCGGCCCAGGGCACAAGCGACAGCTGCGCCTCGGCCTTCGGCACCATCGCGGGCTTCAGCGTGGTGTGCAGCATCACCCAGCCCATGAAGGTCGCGGCCAGCAGCAGTCCCGGCAGCACGCCGGCAGTAAAGAGCTTGAGAATAGAAACGTCGCCAAGCACGCCATAGATGATCATGATGTTCGACGGCGGGATCAGGAAGCCGAGCGTGCCGGCACCGGCCAGCGAGCCGATCGCGATGTCGCGCGAATAGCCGCGGCGCAGCAGCTCGTTCAGCGACATCCGGCCGATCACCTGCGTCGTCGCCGCCGAAGAGCCGGAGATCGCGGCGAAGATGGTGCAGCCGATGACGTTGACGTGGAGCAGGCGGCCCGGCAGCAGCCCGGCCCATGGCGCCAGGCCCTGGAACAGCGAGCGCGACAGCCGGGTGCGGAACAACAGCTCGCCCATCAGAATGAACAGCGGCAGCGCCAGCAGCTCCTGGGTGGTCAGGATGTTCCAGGCATACTGCGGAAGCAGCTTGTCGAGCGGGATCGAGCGGAACATCGCCAGCAGCAGGGTGGCGGTCAGCGCAAGCGTGAGCCCGATCCACAGGCCACCGGCCAGCAGCGCGAACAGGATGACGAACAGGGCGATGACTTCGATGGTCATGGGGCGATGCAGTCCGCGGTGAGTGGGGCGGGCGGGAATCGGCGGAAGGAGGGTTGGCTGGACGGCTGCTTTCTGATCGCTTGGTCGTGACGCGTACACATCGCGCCCCGAGCGCGCTTCACCTTCTTCCTGCCTGCGGCAGTGCTATCGCGCACGGCGATCGGAACGGCGCGCTCGTCCGTCTCCACGTCGTCATGCCCGGGACAAGCCCGGGCATGACGGAGTAATTCAACGGGGCGAGGGCTTCTCGATCAGCCAACTGGAGACGTCTCCAAATGCCGGCCTGCGTCCGAGTTAGCGAGTAGCTCGTCCGGGTCTGTGTCGCAGCTTTCATTCGACCGGCGACGCCTTCATCCGGTGGTCCTCCACCGGCAACCCCAGCGCGGCCTGGATGGCGCGAGCGAGGAATTGCAGGGTCAGGAGCAGCATGCCGAAGGTGACGACGGCCTGCGGAAACCACAGCGGGGTGTCGCTCGAGGTCGAGACCTGGCCACGCATGAACGAGCTGAAGGCGAACTTCATCATCGCCCAGGTCAGGAACGCCATGAAGGCGAAGCCGGCCACCGCGGCCAGCACCTCCATCGCGCGCTGCAACGGCGCCGGTACGTTCTTCAGCAGCAGCACCACCCGGATGTGGCCGCCGACGCGCAGGGTCATGGCGGCGCCGAAGGTGAAGGACGCCGCCATCAAATAGGAGGAGTACTCCCAGGCGATCGAGATGGTCGGCGGGAAGAACGGCAGCACGTTCGACAGCGCCCGCGTCGTGACCTCCGCCAGCATCAGGCCCGTCAAGGTCAGCAGACAGCCGCCGCCGATCCAGCCATCGAGCCGGCCGAGCCGGTCGATGACATCGAGCAGGATACGCAGCGGTGCGGGCGCCGCCGCGTTGAGGCTCGCCGTTTCGCCCGGCGATGGCTCCATGATGGCCTCAGCCACGCTTCATCTCGGCGAGATAGGCCTTCACCGGCGCCTCGGCAGCGGGCACGCGCTTCAGGAACGCCTCCATCAGCGGCGCGGTCTTGGTGCGGATCTCCGTCATCATCGCCTCGGACACCGGCACCACCTCCATGCCGCCTTCCTTCAGGCGGTTGAGGCTGTCGACGTCGGCCTTGACCGAGTTGGCCCAGAAGGTCGGTTCCATCCTGGCGGCGATGTCGGTGATGATCTTCTGCTGATCCGGCGTCAGCGCCTTCCAGGAATCCAGGTTGACGTTGAGCATCTGCGACGACCACACATGGTTGGTCGGGTAGACGTACTTCAAAAACTCCCAGAACTTGCCGTCGACGCCCGACACCGACGAGGTCGAGACGCCCGCGACCGCGCCAGAGGCCAGCGCCGGAATGGTCTCGCCCCAGGGGATCATGACCGCGGCCATGCCGATGGCGTTGAGCATGTCGACCGCGTTCTTGTCGGGTACGCGGATCTTGATGTTCTTCAGCCCGGCGACCTCTGATGTCTTGACCTTCAGATGAAGATACTGCGTCGGCCACGGCACGATGTAGAGGATCTTCTGGTTGTTGCGCGCGGCGATCTTGTCGTATTCGGGCCGGACATATTTGTGCAGCGCCTTGACCTCGTCGACGGAGCCCGCGAGGAACGGGATGCTCTCGACGCCCATGAACGGCTCGTCGCCCACCTGCTGAATGTTGAGCACGTCGGCGAGCGGCACCAGGCCATCGCGTACGGCACGCAGATGCTCGGGGCCCTTGAAGCCGAGCTGACCGCCGGCCTTCACCGTGATGTTGACGGCACCGTTCGTCTGCTTCTTCACCTCTTCCGCAAACGCCATCGCGTTCTGGGTGTGGAAGTTGCCCTCCGGCCAGACCGTCGACATGTCCCAGTTCGTCGTCGCCGCGCGGGCGCGGGTCGAGACCTGGCTCGCCGTGAGCAACGCCGCTGCACCTGCGGTGAACGTCCGTCGTGTGATCATGGGTGTCTCCGCTGTTGTGAGTTAGCTGTGATCGTGCACCGCTCGGGCGGCGCGACGGGTGCCTCGCGCTGGGCGACGACTGAGTTGCCATCTCATGCGATCGTCCCTCATCGTGCCCGCCCGTAGACCGCTGCCGCATTCTCCGCCGACACCAGCCCGCTCTCGACATCGCTCTGCACGAGCGCCGTCGCGCGCTCCCGGGGATCACCGATGCCGGCACCACCCGGGGTCAGCACCACCAGCCGGTCGTCCGGCGGCACGGTCTGAAAGCCTTTTCCGCGCAGCTTCTTGCCGGACTTGAGCCCGACATAGCCGGCCTCGCCATCGTGGCCGCCATCGCGGCCGCGGGGCGGGTGATCGATGCGGTCGAAGGCGGCGAGGATGTCGAACGGGGCGTCGACGCCGCTGCCGACCTCGATGATTTGGCCGAGGCCACCGCGCGTGCGGCCAGGACCGCCGGAATCCGGCCGCAGCTCCTTGCGCCAGAAGATCAAGGGCGTCTGCGTCTCGGCGATCTCAACCGGCGTGCCACGCACGCCGGAGGGGTAGGCGGTGGCCGACAGCCCGTCCTTGTCGAAGCGGGCGCCGGTGCCGCCGTTCGACGTCACCGCCATCGAGAACCCGTAATTGCCGCCGGCGCCGGAGCGGGTCTGACCGCGAACATTGAGATTCCACAGGCACGACGTGCCCTCGGCCGGCACGCGCTCCGGGATGATCTGCCGGAGGCAGCCGAACACGACGTCGGGCAGCATCTGGCCGATGACATGGCGCGAGGCGACCGGCGCGGGTTTTGGCGCATTGAGGATCGCGCCCGATGGCGCGGAGACCGTGAGCGGCGACAGCGAGCCGGCATTGTTGGGGATCTCGGAGGCCACCACGCAGCCCAGCCCGAACACGGTGTAGGCCGTGGTGTAGGACAGCGGCACGTTGATGCCGAACTTCGAGGCGGGCGAGGTGCCGTCGAAATCCACATGGATGCCGTCGTCCGAGATCGTCAGCGCCGCCTTCAACGTGACCGGCGCATCATAGCCGTCGACCACCATCTCGTTGCGCCAGGTGCCCTTGGGCAGCTTGGCGATCTCGGCCAGCACGGCCTCGCGCGAGCGGTCGCAGACGTAATCGCCGAGCTCGTCGAGCGAAGCGATGCCGAACTCCCGCATCATCTCGACCAGGCGCTGGCATCCGACGTCGTTGCAGGCGGCGAGCGAATAGGTGTCGCCCTCGGTGTCGACCGGCAGCCGCGTGTTGGCGCGGACCATGGCCATCAGGGTCTCGTTGACGACGCCCTGGTCGATCAGCTTCAGCATCGGGATGTACAGCCCCTCCATGAACACGTCGGTGCCATCGGGGCCGAAGCCGATGCCGCCGATGTCCATCAGATGGCTGGTGCAGGAGAACAGCGCGACCGGCTCGCCGTCCTTGAAGCAGGGCGTGGTGACGACGAAGTCGTTGAGATGGCCGGTGCCCATCCACGGATCGTTGGTGATGTAGGCATCGCCCGGTTTCATCGTGGCAATCGGGAAGTGCGCGATGAAGTGCTTCACCGACTCGGCCATCGAGTTGACATGGCCCGGCGTGCCGGTGACGGCCTGCGCCAGCATGCGTCCCTTCAGGTCGAACACGCCAGCGGAGAGGTCGCCGCATTCGCGCACGATCGGGCTGAAGGCGGTGCGCAGCAGCACCTGCGCCTGTTCCTCGACCACGGCGATCAGCCGGTGCCACATGATCTGCAGGTCGATCAGGCTGGTTTGTGACGAGCTCATCTCAGGCCGCCTTCCGTTCCATGACGATGCTGCCGGCACCGTCGATATGCGCATCGAAACTGTTGGAGATGAAGGTCGAGGTCTCGTCCTCGGCGATCACGGCGGGTCCCGCGATGACGGCGCCCGGCGCCATCTGCTCGCGGCGATACAGCGGGATCTCGACGAAGTGTCCGGCGCGGCCGTCGAAGAACTTGCGGTGGCCGGCGGCTGGCCCAGCGGGCCTGCGCGTCACCGCGGCGACGGCCGGCGGCTGGCGCGCGTCCGTCGTCGCAAGCACCGACCAGCTCAGCACCTCGATCGCGGCGCCGGGAATGGCCCGTTCGAACAGCGCGGCGTAGCCGGCCTCGAAGGTCCTACGCAGTGCGGGCAGATCATCGGCGGTGAGTGCGCGGTTGGGCAGCTCGACGCTGATCTCGTGGCCCTGGCCGACATAGCGCATGAAGGCGGCACGGTGCTCGCGCACCGCAGCGCCGGCCGCACCGGGCTCGACCAGCGCGCGCGCCTCGTCCGCCATCTCCTGCAGCAGGCCGGAGATGAGGGCGGTGTCGAACTCATCGAGCCGGGCGTGGCGGCTACGTACCAGCTCATAGGCGATGGGCGCGGCGAGGAAGCCGACTGCCGAGCCGACGCCGGCATTGGACGGCACGATCACCCTGGGAGACGCCGATCTTCTCGGCGACGCGGGCGGCGTGCAGCGGCGCGGCGCCGCCGAACGCGATCAGCGTGTGCTGGCCGATCACGGCGCCGCGCTCGACGGCGTGGACGCGCGCGGCGCTCGCCATGTTCTCGCACACCACTTCGTGCACCGCGTAGGCGGCGGTCTCGGCATCGAGGCCAAGCGGCGCGCCGACGTCGCGGAGCAGGGCCTGTCGCGACAGTTCGGGATCGAGCTTGATGGTGCCGCCGGCGAACGCGTCGGGATCGATCATGCCGAGCGCGACATCGGAATCGGTGACCGCGGGACGCTGGCCGCCGCGGCCGTAGCAGGCCGGTCCCGGCTCGGAGGAGGCGCTTTCGGGGCCGACGGTGACGCGCTTCATCGCATCGATGCGTGCGATCGAGCCGCCGCCGGCGCCGATCTCGACCATCTCGATGACGGGAATGCGCACCGGCAGGCCGGAGCCTTTGAGGAAGCGCGCGGCGCGGTCGACCTCGAACACGCGCGAGCTCTCCGGCTCGAAGTCCTCGATCAGGCAGATCTTGGCGGTGGTGCCGCCCATGTCGAACGACAGCACCTTGCGTTCGCCAAGCCGGGCCGCGATCTGGCCGGCGAAGATCGCGCCACCCGCGGGCCCGGATTCGACGAGGCGCACCGGAAAGCGCCGTGCGGTGTCGATCGAGGTGACGCCGCCGCCGGAGGTGACCAGATAGATCGCGCCGCGGAACTGCTCGATCCTGAGCGCCTGCTCCATGCGCGCGAGATAGCTGTCCATCAGCGGCTGCACATAGGCATTGGCGACCGCGGTCGAGGTTCGCTCATATTCCCGGATTTCGGGACAGACGGCAGAGGAGAGCGTGATCGATACGCCCGGCATCTCCTCGGCCAGGATCTCGCCCGCGCGGCGCTCGTGCGCGGGATTGGCATAGGCGTGCAGGAAGGCGATGGCGATGCTGGCGACGTCGAGGGCGCGCAGCTGCGGCACCAGGGCGCGCACTGCCGCTTCATCGAGCGGCAGTCTGACATCTCCATGAGCATCGACGCGCTCGGGCACGGTGAAGCGCAGGGCGCGCGGCACCAGCGGCTTCGGCTTGTCGATCGAGAGATCGTACTGGTCGTAGCGGCTCTCGGTTCCAATATCCAGAACATCGCGGAAGCCTGATGTGGCGATCAGCGCCGTCCTGGCGCCGCGGCGCTCGATGATGGCGTTGGTGGCGAGCGTGGTGCCGTGAATGAAGACGTCGATATCGGAGATGCGCGCCTTCGCATCGGCGAGGATCAGGCGCGTGCCATCCAGCACGGCCTGCTCGGGCTGCGTCGGCGTCGTCAGCACCTTGCGTGTGCGGCGAAGCTCGCCGATGTCGAGAACGATATCGGTGAACGTGCCACCGATATCGACGGCCAGCCGGACTTCGGCTCCTTCAAGCATACGATAGATCTCCGCAACGAATTGATGGACGAGTTGAGCAAGTCCTATGCCATTGCGCCAGCGGAGATGTGTCTTGCTGCTCTGCATTTGTGCGGTGCGGACTTGAGGTCGTGATAGCGAGCGCGCTCAATCTTGCTGATCGACGATGTCGTTGTTCGCTCGTGCGTCGACGCGACGTCGCGTGCAGCGCTTCGCTGCCGACCCTACGCCCCGCCGTCGTCCCGGCGAATGCCGGGACCCATAACCCCAGGGAGTCGTTTGGGGCAGGCTGGTCGTTTGCCATCTTCGCCTCATGTCCGCCGCTGGCGTATGGGTCGCGGATCAGCGCCGCGTCGCGCTGGCGCGCGCCGCGGCTTGTCCGGGACGACAGCGGAGATTGCAGCGCGTGCTGAGCAGTTCGAACACAAGCGTTCTCGTTCCCGCGGCACTTCACGCCCGAGTTCTGCGATCAGTTCACCCTCACACAAAACGAGAGGACGCAGGGAATGCCGGGTGAAGGCCTCACCCATGGCCCGCCTGCGAAAGAAAATGCAGGCGGCAGGTACCACAGGTTCAGCCGAACATCCGGCATTCCCTGCGCGGTGTCTTCACGCTTATACGCAGCCTCCCTGGTGCGCCGGGCTTGTTGGCCACCATGATCCGCGCGATGCGTCAGCATCGCTGCGAACGTAACACCAGCTTCGGGGTGTCAGGACGCTGCGACTTCACGTCCGCTGGGCATGCCGGTCGTCTGCGCATCGAGCGCGTCCGGCATGACCTGCGGCACCGCATCTCACCCCGACGTTCGTGACGACGCGTACATCCCTTGTGTAGAGAAGCTCTGCCAAGATGCGCAAACGGGCGGTTCTGACCAACCGCCCGTCGTTGGATCTGAGCCCGTTACGTCCCAAAAGCGATGAAGCTTGTTTCAGAGCGAGGGACAGATCCGGTGTCTTCCTCAACCCGAACAGTTGCAAGTGCTTTGAGCCCGAACCGAGCAAGGAAGGGAGTCGAAGATGGCACAAACTGACAGCGTTGTCGCGGGCATCGATGTGGCAAAGGACAAGGTGGATGCGTGCGTTCGGACAGTCGCCGAACGTCCAACTTTTCTGAGCGCCGCGGTAGGACAACGCCGGTTGGTCGCCTGGGTGCGTAAGCACAAGGTCACCAAGGTCGTGATGGAGGCGAGTGGAGGCTATGAGCGGGAATGGGCCAAACTGCTGCGCCAGGCTGGCACCGAGGTGCAGGTTGTCGACCCCAAGCGGGTTCGCAACTTCGCATTATCGGCCGGACGCTTAGCCAAGAACGACGCGATCGACGCGGAGATGATCGCTTGGTTTGGCGAGACATTCAGCGATGGGCCAAGTCAGGTCTACGATGCAGATCTTGAGGAACTGCAGGGCTTGGTGAAGGCGCGTGTGAGACTGGTCAATGCCAGAATAGCCCTTGGGTGCCAGAGTGAACACGCCGCGCCGCGGACGGTCCAAAAGGCGCAGGCGCGCATCCTGGAGAGCTTTGACAAGGAAATTGCCAAGCTCGAAGCAGAGATATCAGCCAAGGTCAGGTCCATCCCGAGCTTGGCTGAGCGTGCGGAGATCATCGCCAGCGTCCCAGGACTTGGTCAGATCAGTGCCGCCAACCTCGTCGCCGGAATGCCTGAGCTCGGCCGAGTCAGTGACAGGATCGCCGCTGCCTTGATCGGTGTGGCCCCCTATGACGACGACAGTGGCAAGCACCGCGGTGAGCGTCATATCGAGGGAGGTCGCCGCTGGGTCCGCAACGCCATCTATATGCCCTGCCTCGGCGCGGCAACGCTCAACAACCCTGTTCTCAAGGCCTACTATCGTCGACTGATCGCCAAGGGCAAGAAGCCCAAAGTGGCCGTCATCGCCTGCATGCGCAAGCTGATCATCATCCTCAACACAATGCTCGCACGCGGCCAGCAATGGGATCCGGCACGTTGCGTGGCGAGCTGATCGAGCGCGCTCCTGCCGCGCTCGGTTCCCGACCGAGCGCATGTAAGTCGACTGGACCTGTGAACGGATTGGCTCAAGGCCGAAGCCGCCGAAGGCGGTGGCGCGCCCAGCGCCAGCCTTGAACCAAGCCGGCTTACAGGTCCAAAACTCCACAGTTGCTCTGCATGGGGCGGGACGACGCGGATCATACATGATTTCCGAGAAAGCGAAAGATCAAAATTCGATTTTGTCGAAATTCTCGCGGCGGCGGTGCGCAAGCAGGGACCAGGCGCGCTTGATCGCGGTTCAGTCTCCGTGGGCCGGCCGCTGCAGGGCCGCATAGACCACCCCGAGAACCAGACTATAGGCCTCGACCATGGCCAGCGAAAACAGGCCCGGGCCCGCGCCAAGTCCGAGCGAGATGCCGAACGGCCCGAGACCGATGGCCGGAAACAGCACGATCCCGAGCAGCAGCCAGCCGGCAAGTCCGAGCAGAAAGCCCTTGGCGAGGCCGCTCCGCCCGGGCAGGCGGTGGAAGACGTAGCCGAACAGCAGGCCGATGAGGAAGGCGCCGTTGAGCTGCGAGAGCAGCCAGACCGGCGCTTGCACATGCGTGACATTGGCGAACAGCGGCGGGAGCGTCTCGAGCAGCGCGGACGACGGATCGAACTGCGGCAGGATGTGCAGCGCGGTCTTGAGCTCCATCAGCCCCATATGCGCCAGCGTCCCGCAGCCCGACGCCACCAGCGACGATCCTATCCAGCGATAGCTGCGCGTCATTGTCATCGCGTCATTTCGTCCGAAGCGCATCACGGTTCCGTTGATCCTGCTCAACTACGCGAACGCGCCGCCCGCTTAGTTTGCACAAACTCATTGATGCCACGTCAAGGGAGTTCCGCCATGAGAGCAGATCCACGTGCGTTGATCCTGGCCGCCGCCGTCGTGATGGCCACCGTTGCACCGTCCGTTGCCCAGCCGGGTGCAGGCGGACCGCCGGGCTGGGGCCCGGGCATGATGATGGGCCCGGGGATGATGGGCGGGCGGGGTTTCGGCTTTCTCTGCAATCCCCGCATGGCCGGCTTTGCCGAATGGCGCCTGTCGCAGATCGAAAGCGCGATCAGGCCGAACGAGACGCAGCGCGCGCGGCTCGACGATCTCAAGGCCGCATCGGCCAAGGCGGCCGAACTGATCACCAAGGACTGTCCGACGACGCCTCCCGCCAGGGCGACCGAGCGTCTTGCGCTGGCCGAGCAGCGCCTCGACGCGATGCAGCAGGCGATCAAGCTGGTCCGGCCGGCGTTCCAGGCGCTCTACGATTCGCTCGACGACAAGCAGAAGGCGGCCATGGACGCCAGCGGTCCGCGCAATTGGGGCTGGCATCATTGGCACTGGCCGTGGAGCGAGGAGTAGCCGTCGGCAGGCGGCGCCGCGGGCTCAGCCGCGTCCCATGACGTGGACCGGTCTGAAGCAGCCGAGGATCAGGCGTTTCGGGTCGAACGGTATCTCGCCTGAGATTTCGAAGCGCGGGTCGCTGTGCATGCGCGCCTCGGCGATATCGAGCGTCGCCTTGTCCGGCCACACCTGCCAGGAGAATACGATCTTCTCGCCGGTCTTCGCCGCGACGGCGCGGCGAAAATCGGTGAGTGTGCCGTCCGGCACGTGGTCTTCCCACGATTCGACGATCTCGAGGCAGCCGTACTCACGTAACAGTGCTGCGCTGCGCGCCGCCCATTCGCAGTAGGCCTCCAGCTTGTCCTCTGGTACGGGGATTACGAATCCTGCGACATACACCGCTCAGGCTCCCTGGAATTTTCTTTAAGTCTAGCATGCCCCTGGACCGAGCGTTCACGGCGCTCGTGTTCCGGAGCGGCATGGCGTAAAGCAGCCGGACCAAAACGAGGTTTTCCCCCATTGTCCTTTCCCGCTACAGTTCCGCCGCTCGCCCGCGCGCTCGCCGAGCGCAATTATGAGCAGCCGACCCCCGTTCAGCTCGCCGTGCTCGATGACGAGGCGGTCGACCGCGACCTGCTGGTCTCAGCCCAGACCGGCTCGGGCAAGACCGTGGCCTATGGGCTCGCGATGGCGACGAACCTGTTGGGCGACGCCGAGCGGTTCGAGCGGGCCTCGGCGCCGCTGGCGCTGATTGTGGCGCCGACGCGCGAGCTCGCGCTGCAGGTCCAGCGCGAGCTGGCCTGGCTGTATCAGCATGCCGGCGCGCGGGTGGTCTCCTGCGTCGGCGGCATGGATCCGCGCCGTGAGCAGCGAGAGCTGGAGGCGGGGGCGCATATCGTCGTCGGCACGCCAGGGCGGTTGTGCGATCATCTGCGCCGCGGGCGTCTCGACATTTCGGACTTGAGGGCGGTCGTGCTCGACGAGGCCGATGAGATGCTCAACCTCGGCTTTCGCGAGGATATGGAGTTCATCCTCAAGACCACGCCGGAGACGCGCCGGACCCTGCTGTTCTCGGCGACCTTTCCGCGCGGCATCGTGGCGCTGGCCAAGCAGTATCAGGACGACGCCTTCCGGATCGAGGTCGAAGGCGACGAGGGCGGGCACGCCGACATCGAGTATCGCGCCGTCCGCATCGCGCCTGCCGATGCCGAGCATGCGGTGGTCAATCTGCTGCGCTTCTACGAGTCGCCGAGCGCGATCGTATTCTGCAACACCCGCGAGGCCGTCCGGCATCTGCAGGCGGCGCTGCTGGAGCGCGGTTTCTCGGTGGTCGCGCTTTCCGGCGAACTGACCCAGAACGAGCGGACCCTGGCGCTGCAGTCGCTGCGCGACGGCCGCTCGCGCGTTTGCGTGGCGACCGATGTCGCGGCGCGCGGCATCGACCTGGCCAATCTCGATCTCGTCATCCATGCCGAGCTGCCGAACGATCCCGAGGTGATGCAGCACCGCTCGGGCCGCACCGGCCGCGCCGGCCGCAAGGGCGTCAGCGTGCTCCTGGTGCCGCCGGCCCGGCGGCGGCGGGCGGAGACGCTGCTGAACCTGGCCGGCATCGAAGCCGTGTGGGGAACGGCGCCGCAGGCCGACGAGATTCGCAGGCTCGATCACGAGCGCATGCTGCACGATCCGGTGTTGAGTGAGGAGACGACGGCGGAGGACCAGGCGCTCGCCCAGGCCTTGCTTGCGGAGCGCTCGCCCGAGGAGATCGCCGCCGCGCTGGCGCGGCTCTATCGCGCCCGGCTGCCGTCGCCGGAGGACATTCTCGATCCCGCCGAGGAGCGCGGGCGCGCCCGTCACGAGCGCGATCGCGACAACGGTCGGCCGGGGCGCGGCGAGGAGCGTCCGCCGGCGCCGCGAACCAAGACCGGAAAGCCATCGGCGCGCCACGGCATGGGGGAGCCCAGCGTGTGGTTCCGCGCCGCGGTCGGACGGAAAAAGAAGGCCGAGGCGCGCTGGCTGCTGCCGATGATCTGCCGTCGCGGCGGCATCGAGAAGCTGGACATCGGCGCCATCAAGATCTCCGACACGACGACCGAGTTCGAGATCGCCGCGCGCGTGGCCGACGCCTTCGCGGCCAACATCCGCCGGCCCGACAAGGAGGATACGATCCGCATCGAGCCGCTCGCTGCCGCACCGTCGGGGCAGGGGGCATCGGACAAGCCGCGCCCGGACAAGCGGCCGCGCCGCGCGGCCGAGGAGAGCGCGTACCATCCGCTGCGACGCGACGAGCCGCGGAGCGGCAATGATGCCAGGCCCCGCGGCAAGCCGTATCGCGACGGTCCCTCGAAAAAATTCGGAGACGAGCCGGCCTTCGCGAAGAAAAAGCCGCACCGCGAGAAGTCCAGCCGCAGCGGACAGACGTTCCCGTCCCACAGCGCGCGGTCGAAGGCGCCGGTTGGCAAGGCGCCCAAGGGCAAGCGCCGCGGCTGATCGGTCCGGTCGAAATGAGGGGCCGGTTGCGCGAAAAGTCGGGAGGAGCCGCATGAGCCGCTACGCCGTTCTCTATTTTGCGACGCTGGCCGTGCTGCTCGGCTTCGACATCCCATTCCTCAGCATCGTCGCCAAGGGCTTCTTCCAGTCGCAGGTCGGCGAGATGCTCGGCGAGATTCGTCCCGTGCCGGCGGTGCTGTTCTATCTGCTCTATATCGCCGGCGTGCTGATCTTCGTCAGCGGCACGGCCGATGCGACCTGGCGCTCGACCTTGCTCTATGGTGCGCTGTTCGGCCTGTTCTGCTACGCGACCTTCGAGCTGACCTCGCTGGCGATGCTGAAGCAGTGGACCTGGGCGGTGGTCGCGGTCGACATCAGCTGGGGCGTGTTCGTCACCGCGGCGTCGGCCACGGTGGGGCTGCTGATCGCGGACTGGGTGACGCCACGGGGGTAGAAGGCGGCTGCCGCATGCGATTTGGCGCGACGGGGATATTTCGGGTAAAGTCCTCGGCAATCGCATGAAGTCGCGCCGCGGAGTAGCGATGCCGACCCGAAACGTCGTGCTGACCGACCATCAGGACAAGATCATCGAGACGCACGGGCCTGAAATGGCAGGTTCGAGAGCTGGGGACGACATCGCACCGGGCGTGCGAACGCTTCATGTCGCGAGACACGGCCGACCCGGGCGGCATCTGCTGCTTTATCGCGCGGGCGGCGAGCAGATCATCGAGATCGGTCACATCCTCCATGATCGCATGGATCTGCCGCGGCATTCGCCCTTCTCCGATGAGAAGGGCGAATAAAGGGCTGAGTTCGGCCGTTACTTCGGCTGCGGCACCACGCGCAGATACGGCTTCGGCGCCTTCCAGCCGTTCGGATAGATCGTCTTGGCCTCATCGTCGGACACCGAACCGGCAATGATCACGTCCTCGCCCTGCTTCCAGTCGGCGGGGGTGGCGACGCGATGCTTGGCGGTGAGCTGCAGCGAGTCGATGACGCGGAGAATCTCCTGAAAGTTGCGGCCCGTGGTCATCGGATAGACCAGGATCAGCTTGATCTTCTTGTCCGGGCCGATGATGAAGACGTTGCGGACGGTGAGGTTGTCCGCGGCCGTCCGCTTCGACGGATCGCCGGAGACCGCCGCGGGCAGCATGTCGTAGAGCTTGGAGACGTTGTAGTCGGTGTCGCCGATCAAGGGATAGTTCGGCGCCGCGCCTTGCGTCTCGCGGATGTCCTCGGCCCACTGCGAGTGCTTGTCCACCGGGTCGACCGAGAGGCCGATCAGCTTGACGCCACGCTTGTCAAACTCCGGCTTCAGATGGGCGAGGGCGCCGAGCTCGGTGGTGCACACCGGGGTGAAATCCTTCGGGTGCGAGAACAGCAGCGCCCAGCTGTCACCGATCCAGTCGTGGAATTTGATCTTGCCTTCGGTGGTTTGCGCCTCGAAGTCCGGAGCGACTGAGCCGATTTGGAGAGCCATGACGACCTCAATTCATTGCAGGTGACGGGAATAAATTCTTCTAAGCACTATAGGAAATACCGCCCTCCAAGGGAACCGTTCCGCGAAAAAGAGAAAAACGTCCCATCTCAGCTCACGCGCGCAACAACTTGTTTTGAGTTCCCGGCCTGCGGCGAAACATCCGTAAGACCACCGGCTGCCCAGATTTCGCCACGTCTTGGTCGCAACACGCCGCCCCCGCCGAAGGGCGCTTTGAACCGTGATCCGGGTCACTGCGGCAAATCGGCAACCGAGACAAAAAACCCACTGCAGCGTTTCGAACCGTTAACCACTCGTTCAGACGCGGACCGACAAGGTGGGTCAACACAGCAACTGAGAAGAGAACATGTCTGCCTCTGCACCAAAAACCATCGGTTCCCTCGATGGTCTCGAACCGTCCTCCTGTGAAACCGCTGCTGACGCGCTCGGAATCGTGCGCGACGGTGTGATCACCGGTGAGGGCCCGACCACTGCGGGACGCGTGCATTTTTCCCGCGTGCTTGATGCCGATGACGTGGCCTGGTGCGCGCGCATCCTGACGGCTGCGGCGCTGAACGACACGCCGGTCAGCCGCGCCGAGGCCGAGGCGCTGTTCGAGATCGATGCTGCCGCGACCGAGCGCAAGGACGACGGCCGTTTCGAGGATCTGCTCGCCAAGGCGGTCGCGCATCACACCGCCGCGGCCTCGGGCCTGCCGGTGCCGCCGCGCAGCGTGGCGCTGGCGGCGGAGACCGCCATCGAGAGCTGGGCGCCGGTCAATGCGCGTGGCGTGCGCACCGATGCGCTGGAATGGGTCGCCAAGCGCATGCGCGGCAAGCGTCAGGCCAACCGCGTGCTGCGGGCGATGGTCGCGACCTTGGTCGGCGTGAGCGTGCTGCCCCTGGCGCAGCTGCCCTCGATGATCGATATCGGCATGTGAGCGCGACGCGCTCGTCGAACACTCCCCATTCAAAGAGCGCGATGATCTCATCGCGCTCTTTTCTTTTGCGCCGGCTTTCGGTTGCTCCGACGCGATCGGCTCGACGGGAGGGGCCGGGCCTCTTGATGAAGCCCGCTTGCCGGTGAATAGATCGGCCGGCATGGATCTGGCCTGGAGCACGGAGATGTCGAGATGAGCCGATGGAGCTTTGCCGCGCGCCTGTTGGCGGTCGCGGCGACGGCGCTGCTGCTCATGATGGCGTGGCAGACTTTCCCGCTGATCCAGGCGGAGATCCTGGGCCGGCGCGCCAAGCCGCGCGAGATCACGGCGCGCGGCGACCTCGCCGCCGACGAAAAGAGCACGATTGCGCTGTTCGAAAGCCGCAGCGGCTCGGTGGTCTTCATCACGACCGTTCAACAATCGGTCAATGCCTGGACCGGCGATGCGCAGCAGGAGCGTTCCGGCACTGGCTCCGGCTTCGTCTGGGACGATCTTGGCCACGTCGTCACCAATTATCACGTCATCGAAGGAGCGACCGAGGCGCTGGTCAGTCTCACCGATGGGCGTTCGTTCCGCGCGGCGCTGGTCGGCGCCAATCCGGAGAACGATCTCGCGGTGCTGCTGATCGGCGTCGGCACCGACCGGCCGAAGCCGCTGCCGATCGGCACCAGCGCCGATCTCAAAGTCGGGCAGAAGGTGTTCGCGATCGGCAATCCGTTCGGCCTCAGCAGCACGCTGACCACGGGCATCGTCTCGGCGCTCAACCGCAACCTGCAGGTCACGCAGGAGCGCACCCTGAACGGCTTGATCCAGACCGATGCCGCGATCAATCCCGGCAATTCCGGCGGGCCGCTGCTCGACAGCGCCGGACGGCTGATCGGGGTCAATACGGCGATCTACAGCCCGTCGGGCGCGTCGGCCGGGATCGGCTTCGCGGTGCCGGTCGACAAGGTCAATCGCATCGTGCCGCGGCTGATCGCGAGCGGCCGCTATGTCAGCCCGAGTCTCGGGATCCGGACCGATCCAAAAGCCAATGAGGTGCTGTCGGCACGTCTCAATATGTCGGGCGTGTTCGTGCTCGATGTCGAGCCGGATTCGGCGGCGGAGAAGGCGGGGCTGATCCCGGCGCGCCTGACCCGCGACGGCGGCTTCGCGCTTGGCGACGTGCTGCTGGCCATCGACGGGCAGGCGGTGGATTCCCCCGACGACATGACACGTGCGCTGGAGACCAAGACTCCCGGCGACCGCGTCGTGCTGCGGGTCCGGCGCGCCGGCAAGACGATCGAGGTCCGGGTGACGCTCGACGTCGCGCGGTGAGGTGGTCGTGAAGCAATTGGATGTTTCCATGGCGTCATTGCGAGCGCAGTGTTCAGACCGGGGACATAGCTTACACCTGTTCGGAGACATAGTTGACACTTTTCGGGCAGCGCAAATCGATCGCTGCGATCTGATGCGCGGCAAAGAAAATTCCGAATTTTCCGTCGGAACTGAGCGGACGAATAGCGAGCCGCTCACCGCGAAAGGCTTGCGGGACTTTCCAGAGCCGTCCCTTGAAACTGACATAGGCCTTGGTGGTGGATACCGAACGGACGATCTCGCCATCGTCGTATTCCACCGTCGGAAGGCGATCCGGCATCGTGCGCTGGCTGGGTCGATAGCGGCTTGCGGGCACATCGAAGTCCAACGCCTCGTGCGGCCGGTCGAGATTGTAGACGGCCCGCCAGTCGTCGAACGCCCGCTGGACGTCGATCAGGTCGCGATAGCGCTTGAGGGCAAAGACCTCGGCCTTCAAGGTGCGGTGGAAGCGTTCGTTCTTGCCCCGGCTCTGAGGATGGTAGGGCCGGCTGTGGATCGTTCGGACGCCGAGCTTCAGAAGCCACACCGTCAGCGTGGTCCAGGGGTCTTCAAGGGTGAAGCCCCAGGGGCCGCCATTGTCGACGAACATCGCATCCGGCAGTCCGTAGCGGCGGAACGTCGTCTCCAAATGGCCTTGTACCGTAGAGCCTCGTTCGTTGTCACAGGCGGCCAGGCACAAGGAGAAGCGCGAGTGGTCGTCCAACGCCGTCAGCGGATGACAGGACACGCCGTTCTCCAGCGCGCTGTGCCCCTTGAAGTCCATCTGCCAAAGCTGATTGGGCGCATCCTTCTCGAAGCGCGTGTAGGGCTGCCCGGGCGTGCCTGCAGGCTCGCTCACGCGATCGTAACGGCGCAGGATGGAGTGCACGGTGGATATCGCCGGGACAGCTTGCCCATCGCGCTCGAGACGACGTGCGAGCTTGCGCGCGCCCCAGGCCGGGTGAGCATCGCGCAGCGCGACAATCTGCTGCTCAGTCGCAGCCGCCGTGCGCTCCGGACTCCGATGCGGCCGCCGCGATCGGTCCGCCAGCGTCGTATCGCCAGCATCATCCCGCTGGATCCACTTGTAGCCGGTCTGGGGGCTGATGCCGAACTGCCGACACAGCTGCCGCCGGTTTACTCCCTCCTGCTTGGCAAGCATCACAAACTCTCGTCGCTGATCCATGACAGACACCTCTCGCCACGGCATCGCTCGCCCCCTTGTTTGACGAATCGAGCCGATTTTGACGTGTCAACCATGTCCCCGAACACCCGTCAGCCATGTCCCCGGGCTAAACAGCAGCGAAGCAATCCAGGGCTGCGCGCGCTACTCTGGATTGCTTCGCTGCGCTCGCAATGACGTGGAGAGGGCGGTACTTCTCATTGCGAAAAGACACGTGGGACGAGGTCCCCGGGTTCGCTTCCGCTCGCCCGGGGAGATGTGCATTCGCGTGATCTGACTACTTCGCCGCGGCCTTCTGCTTCGGCGCCTCGTCGTCGAGGCCGACCGTGCGACCGGGGAAGCCGGCGGCGTCGAAATAACGCTGGCTCCCGACGCGCTGGAGCTTCAGCACGGTGCGCAGGCCGCCCGAGGCCGGGTCCGACTTGATGACGTCGGACACCGCCTTCGGCGTGGCGCCGTTCGGCAGTGCCTCGGTCATGACCCGGCCGATCAGTCTGCCCTTCGCCGCGACCTTGAGGTCGAGCAGCCTGGCGGCGGTGATGCCGACATCCGCATTGCTGACGGGCAGGGGATCGATGAAGCCCGCCTTGAAGTCCGGACCGATCGCCGCCATGAAGTTGTACGTGTCGCCGCGGCTGAACGAGCCGTGCATGCCCTGGCCCTGGCGCAGCACGGTGTCGGCGACCTCGACCGAGCAGTTGCTCGGCACGTCGCAGCCCGGTGCGACATAGGAGCGGAAATTGACGACGATCGCCGGATGCGGCGTCACCGCCTTGCCCTGCAGGTTGATCTGCGACAGCGGCAGCGTGCCGGGGATCTCGCCGAGCTTGTCGTCGACGAAGATGCCGGAGACGTAGTCCTGGTCCAGCAGCGCCTTGACGGTGCGGCGGGCGAGCTTCTTGTCGTTGTTGGGCAGATAGATCAGGTCCGAGCCGCCATTGGTGGCGACGACGAGATCCGGCTTGGTCGGATCCTTGCCGAGTACGCCGTTGCCGGCCTTCGGGTGTTTGCCGGTGGGCACGGCGGCGTTCTTGTCGTTCGGATCGAACAGCGGCAAATCGAGCGCCTTGGCGAGGTCGAGCGCCAGGAAGCCCATCGGCAGGAAGTCCTTCGGCGTGTCGTCATAGCTGACCTTGGCCGAGGGCGAGGTCTTGCTTTCCTTGGAGATGGTCGAGAAGCCGTGGTCGGCCTGGACCATGATGTTGGTCGAAGCAGCCAGCCCGAGATCGTCGAGCGCCTTGCGCAGGGCCGCCAGATTGTCGTCGGCGTTCTTGATGCCGGCCATCGAGGTCGGGCCGTTGATGCCGGGCGTGATGGTGTTGAGGCTGTCGCCATGATTATGCTGGCTGCCGTCGGGATCGCGTGACCAGAACACCAGCACGAACGGCTTGTTGCGGGCCTTGAACATCGGCAGCACCACCTTGGTGGCGACGTCGACCATATAGGCCTGCTGCGCAACGTTGGCCGAGGTCGTACCGGGGGTCTTGGCGTCGCCCGCCTTGCCATTGTCGCCGCGCGATGGCGTCGCCAGCGGCAGCCCGGCCTTGCCGATGGCGTCCTTGACCTCGTCGGTCAGCGCCACCCCGTTCTTGCCGCCCGTGGAATCGTCGATCACGATCGAGGAGGTCGCGCCCGGCTTGCAGGGGCAGGCGGTGTGGTCGAACAGATAGGTCGGGCCGAGCTTGCCGATCGCCGCCGTCGAATAGCCGGCCTTGCGGGCGAGCTTCAGGATCGTGTCCTCGTTGAGATAGTCGCCGTTGAAATGTTCGTCGATGTCGCCGAGCACGGCGTCGTTCTCGATGAAGGGAACGACGGTGTCACCGGCGGGCACCGAAGTGTAGCCGGTGAAGATCGTGTTCGAGAATGTGCCGGTGTCGCCGAGATAATGGCCGGTGGCCATGGCCGAGCCGTTGGCCATGGTGAAGGTCGGAAACAGCGAGTGCGAGTTCTTGAAGTTGACGCCCTTGTCGCGGACAGCTGCCATGGCAGGCGTCGCGTCCGGCGTCACCTTCGCTGCCCGCAGGCCATCGGGAATGAACAGGATCAGGTTATGAGGCGTGGCGTTCTGCGCAAATGCGGCACTGGACGACAGCAGGGTCAGTCCGGCGCACAGCAGCACGAGCGGGCGGCGCATTGAAAACTCCTGAAAGCAATCGGCGGAATCGCGGCGTCTCGCCGCAGGGAGGAGCTTTAGTTTTGCCGGGTGACAGTTTCGTTACAAGAGGGTTGCGGGCCCCCGACGCCGCTCCGGCCAGGATTTTATGGCGACGGTCGGGGATGGCAGGAACCAGGGTGTGGCTGTCCGGTTGTCGGCTCACATCAACCCAGGGAGCACACCATGCCTGCAGACAAAGACCTCAACGAGCTCTTCCTCGATACGCTCAAGGACATCTATTACGCCGAGAAGCAGATCCTGAAGACCTTGCCGAAGATGGCCAAGGCGGCGCAGTCGGAGAAGCTGGCGGCGGCGTTCGAGAAGCACCAGGAGGAGACCGAAGGCCAGATCGAGCGTCTCGAGCAGATCTTCGAGCTGCTCGGCAAGCCGGCCCGCGGCAAGAAGTGCGACGCCATCGAGGGCATTATCGACGAGGGCAAGGAGATCATGACGGAGTACAAGGGTACGGCGGCGCTGGATGCCGGCCTGCTCGCCGCCGCGCAAGCGGTCGAGCACTACGAGATCTCGCGCTACGGCACCCTGAAGTCCTGGGCCAACAAGCTCGACCTCAAGCAGGCCGTCAAGCTGCTCGACCAGACCCTCAGCGAGGAGAAGAAGACCGACGAATTGCTGACCAAGGTCGCCGAGAGCGAGGTCAATTACGAGGCTGCTGCTTAAAGCGTTCGTCGTCTCACCACATGGCCGCCGCCAGCGCTGCGATCAGCGCCGGCGGCGTTGCCACGAGTCCGATCTTCAGGAATTGCCAGGCCGACACCTGGATCTTCTCGCGCCGCAACGCGGTCAGCCACAGGATGGTGGCGAGCGATCCGGTGACGGAGATGTTCGGGCCGAGATCGACCCCGATCAGGATGGCCCGGACGACCTCGTGAGGCAGGTGATCGCTGGCGGCGACCGAGCCTGCGACCAGACCGACCGGCAGATTGTTGGCGATATTGTCCGCGACAGCCGTGATCAGGCCGGCGGCCCACGCCGTTCCCGCCGGCGAGGCGGTAACACCCTGGTGCAGCCAGGAGCTGAGCTGGCCGATCGCGCCGGCGCGGCTCAAACCCTCGACCATCACGAAGAGTCCCGCGACCAGCGGCAGCACGCCCCACGACACATCCTTGACGACCGGCCATGGCGATTGCCGGCCGGCCAGCAGGATCGCGGCCGCCGTGACCACCCCGCAGACGAAGGTCGGCAGCCCGAGCTGGATGTCGAGCGCCGAGGCGGTCAGCAGCACGGCTGCGATCGCGAGGATGCCCATCGCCGCGAGCCGGCCTTCGCGGCTGAGATGCGGCTTGTCGACATCGGTGCGCAGCTTCTCTGCGCGCAAGGCACGGCGCTGCGTTAGCCACAGCGCGGCATAAGTGAGGGCAATGGCCGCGATCGAGGGCAAGGTGAACTGGCGCAGCCACTCCGTCAGGTGCGGCATGCGCGCGCCGAACACCACCAGATTGGCCGGGTTGGAGATCGGCAGCACGAAGCTCGCGGCATTGGCGATGAAGGCGCAGACAAAGAGATACGGCAGCGGCGAGGCGCCGGCGGCGCGCGTTGCGGCATAGACCGCCGGGGTCAGCACGATCGCGGTCGCGTCATTCGAGAGCAGCACTGTCACCAAGGTGCCGACCGCATAGACCAGCAGGAACAGCAGTTGCGGCGAGCCGCGTGCATGCTCCACCGCATAGGCGGCGAGATAGTCGAACAGTCCCTCGCGGCGGGCGAGCTCGGCGATCAGCATCATGCCGATCAGGAACAAATAGACGTCGAGACCCTTGCGGATGCCGGCGAGCGCGTCCGTTGTGGTGATCAGGCCGAGCGCGACGAGCAGGATGGCGCCGGCCACGGCCCAAACGGCTTCGGGCAGCCGAAACGGGCGGATGATGACGCCGGCGGTGGCGGGGATGATGATGGCGTAAGCGAGCCAGGGATCGTGCAGGGACATGGTCAGCGCTGGATAGAGCAAATCATTCGGCGGCGATAGCGGGCGACGGAACGGGGCCCGGCTGTGATGCGGCGGCTCCGCTGCTCTCCGGCAGCAGCAGCCAGCACGCGATCCATGCGAGCGCGGCGGTCGCTCCGAGCGTCAGGAAAGCGGCACTGTAGCCGGCCTGGACCACAACAAGTCCGGCCAGCGCCGTCGAGAGCGCCGCACCGATGCTCTGCGCGGTGATGACGGCGCCCTGGGCAACGTTGAAGCGGCCGGTGCCGCGCATCAGGTCGGCTACGATCACCGGCATGATCGCGCCGAAGATGCCGGCGCCGACGCCGTCGAGCAGCTGCACGCAGACCAGCCAGGCTTTGTCGTCCGACAGAGTATAGAGCGCGGCGCGGAGCGGCAGGATCATGAGCGCCGCCAGGAAGAAACGTTTATGGCCCCAGCGGTCGGCGCGGGCGCCGACCAGGAGCGCCATCGGCACCATCACGAGCTGCGCCGCGGCGATGCAGGCCGACATCAGGCTGGTGCCGAGATTCTTGTCCTGCAGTGTGAGCTTCTGCCCGACCAGCGGCAGCATCGCTGCATTGGCGAGATGAAACAGCGCGACGCAGATCGCAAAGATCAGCAGAGGCCGGCAGGTCAGCAGAATGCTGAGACCGGACGGCTGCTCGTCTGGTTGCTTGGCATCGTCCGCTTTGTGATGGGACAGGCCGCGCGCGACCTCATGGTCGATGGCGCGCGCGGGAATGGCAAGCACGCTGACGAGGCTGCCGACCGACATCAACGCCATGAGGTAGAACACGGCCGATGGTCCGAGTGCGTAGGCGGCCGCGCCGGCGATCACGGCGCCGACGGCGTTGCCGGCGTGATTGAAGGTCTCGTTGCGGCCGATCCGCGCCGTGAACGCGCTGACACCGAAGATGCCGAGCGAGACGGCGGCGATGGCTGGGGCGAAGATCACGCCTGCGGCATGCGCGATGCTCTGCGAGATCGCCACCGGCCAGAAGCTCGACATCAGCGGCAGCAGCAATGACGCCGCCGTGACGATGAGCGCCGCTGCGATCATGATCACGCGCTTGGCCCTGGTGGCATCCACCATTGCGCCGGCCGGGGTCTGCGCCACGATGCCGGCGATGGTGGCCAGCGACATCACGAGGCCGATCGAGGCCTCGTCCCATTTCTGCTCGGTGAGCAGATAAATCGCGAGATAGGGCCCGAGGCCGTCGCGCACATCTGCCAGGAAGAAATTGGCGGCGTCGAGTGCGTGGCCGGCGCCTGCGAGCTCTTTACTGCTTTCGGAATCCGTCATGCCGCCCCGTTGCGCGTGATCAATCGAAACCGCGCTGCACGGGTGTTGGTTCCGCGCCACCTCGTGCGCCGGAGCCGAATCGTGGTCCACAATGTGGTGAGGGGGTAGGTAGAGGTTTCCGCTGCGCTCACCGCGGCAGCGGCGCCTTCTCGGTCATCGCCTTGCGCAGGATGCGTGACAGCGACTCGACCGAATAGGGCTTCTTGATCAGCTCGAAGCCGTGATGGGCATTTTCCGCCAGCACGTGGCTGTAGCCCGACGTGAGCACGACGGGCAGGCCGGGATAGCGGTCGCGGATGATGCCGGCGAGTTCGAGTCCGTTGATGCCGGGCATGATGACGTCGGAAAACACCAGGTCGACCGCGAACTCGTCGGTCTCCAGGATCGCCAGCGCATCATGGGCGTTGGCGACGCGGCGCGTGACATAGCCGAGGTCCTCGAGCAGTTCGGTCGAGAACTGGCCAACCTCGTCATTGTCCTCGACCACGAGCACGCGATAGCCGCGGCCGATGGTGGCGGGCTCGCTGCGCGCATGTCCGGCCTCCGGACCGGATTGTGGCGCCGTCGCCTGCGGCAGATAGATCGTGAAGGTCGCGCCCTGGCCGAGCCGGCTCTCGACCGCGATATCGCCTTCCGACTGCTTGGCGAAGCCGAAGGCCTGGCTGAGGCCGAGGCCGGTGCCCTTGCCCACCTCCTTGGTGGTGAAGAACGGCTCGAAGATCGCGTTGAGATGCTGGGGCGCAATGCCGGCGCCGGTGTCGGTGACAGAGATCGCGATGAAGGCGCCAGGACGCGCGCTCTGCCCGCGCAGCGCCGGCAGCGTGTCGGTGCTGCGCATGCTGATCGTGAGGCGTCCCTCGCCATTCATGGCGTCGCGCGCGTTCACGGCGAGGTTGATCAGCGCGGTCTGGAATTGCGCGATGTCGGCCAAGGTGAACAGGCTGGTCTCGGTCACCGCGAGCTCGATCTGGATCCGGCTGCCAACCAGCGGGCGGATCAGCTGCACGACGCTTTCGACCTGCTCGCCGACATTGAACACCTGCGGCGTCAGCGGCTGCCGGCGCGCGAACGCCAGCAGCTGCCCGGTCAGCTTCGAGGCGCGCTCCACCGTCTCCGAGATCGCGTCGACATAGCGCCGTCGCCGTTCTTCCGGCAGATCGCGGCGGCGCAGGAAGTCGGTGGCCGAGCGGATGATCGTGAGCAGATTGTTGAAGTCGTGCGCGACGCCGCCGGTGAGCTGGCCGACCGCCTCCATCTTCTGGGATTGCCGCAGCAGCTCCTCGCCCTGGATGCGCTCGGTGATGTCGACGGCTTCGGCGACCGCGCCCATGATCGCATCATGCTGGTCGAACAGCGGCCGCATCGACAGTTCGAAGTGGCGGTCGCCATTGGCGAAGTCGAGCCGCACCTCGGTGCGGAAGCTGTCGCCGGCGAGCACCCGCGCAAACGCCTTGCGCAGCATCTCGCTCACGCCCGGCGTATGCACGAACCAGGGGCCGTCCCACAGCGGATGGCCGATGACATCGACGCCGCCGGCGCGCATGCTGTCGACTGCGATGCGGTTGACATGCGTGATCCTGCCCTCGGTGTCGAGGATGGCCTGATACTGATTGCTGGTGTCGAAGATGGCGCGCATCCGCGCCTCATTGGCTTCGAGCTGCGCGGTCCGCTCCCGGATGCGCTCTTCCAGCGTCTCGTTGATACGGCGGAGTTCGATCTCGCCTTGCTTGGCGGCGGTCACGTCATGGGCGACGCCGATGAAGCCGATGTGCCGGCCGTTCGCGTCCCAGCGCGGCTGCGACTCCGAGCGCAGCCAGCGCCAATGCCCGTCGGCCCGGCGATAGCGCGCCTCGAGGAAGAACGGCTTCAGCGAGCACTCGCCCGTCTGCTGCTGGACAAGAATGCGCGGCAGGTCCTCGGGATGCAGCGCCTTGCGCCAGTCGAAGGCGAGCGCCTCGTCGTGAGACAGGCCGAGGAAATCGACATAGGCGCGATTGACGAAGGAGCGGGTGCGGTCGAGCCTTGTCAGCCAGATCGGCACCGGCGCGCTGTCGGCGATCAGCCGGAAACGCTCCTCGCTCTCGCGCAGTTTGGCCTGCGCGAGCATCTGGTCGGTGACGTCGATATGCGCGCCGACCAGGCGGATGGCACGGCCATTCCAGTCGCGCTCGATGCGCGCGATGACGCGGATCCAGCGGATTTCGCCGTCGCTCGGCCGGATGATGCGGTATTCGGTGGTGTAGTCTTCCTGCTTGCTGTTGACCGCGGCGATGAAGTCCTGCTCGGCCTTGATGCGATCGTCAGGATGGACCCGGTTGACCCAGTCCTCGTGGGTCTCGTTGGCAGCCTCGGCTGGCAGGCCGTGAATGATCAGGTATTCGGGTGAGCGGCGGTTGCGAAAGCCTTCCCGGAGATCGACCTCGACGCCGCCGACCCGCGCGATGCGCTGGATGCGTGCCAGCTCTGCCTCGCGCTCCTGCAGCGCCCGATAGGCCTGGTCGCGATCGCGCGCGATCTCCTCGATATGCTGGCGCAACTCGGCCGCGCCGGCAATATCGGGGACGACTTCGTCTCGTGGCGCGTCCGCGCTGTTCATGCTGACCTGCATCGGGAAGGCAAGCGGTCGCCAGACCATTTCACCGCAGGTGTTCGGAAGCGTGGCGACATTGGGTTGAGGGACAGCAGATTGGCCAGCGATTGGGGCGGACGAACGCCCGCAGGACGAAAACGTTGAGGCAGATAAAAAGTTCCGCAGCCCCGGAACGGACTGTTACTGTCATGCGTCGTCAGGCGCTAGACACTGCAACGCGTAGGTCCATACCGTGAAGCTCTTCGTCTGTCAGGCCTGCAAGAATATTCTGTATTTCGAAAATCGCAGCTGCGGCCGCTGCGGCCATCGGCTCGCCTTTATGCCGGAGCGCCAGACGCTCTCGGCGATCGAGCCGGCCGGCGAGGGCTTTCGGACCTTGGCCGACGGCGGCGAGGGGAGGTTCTTCTGCGCCAATGCGGAGCACGACGCCTGTAACTGGCTGCTGGAAATCGGCGAGACCGCCGGCTTCTGCCGCGCATGCCGGCATAATGGCACCATTCCCAACCTGTCGGACCCGGCGCAGCTCGCCGGATGGCGCGAGCTGGAGGTGGCCAAGCACCGGCTGTTCTATTCGCTGATCCGCTGGAAACTGCCGGTGAAAACCCGGATCGAGGATCCCGAGCATGGCCTGATCTTCAACTTCCTGGCCGATGACCCCGCCGGCCAGCAGAAGGTGATGACCGGCCACGACCACGGTCTGATCACGATCGCGCTGGCCGAAGCCGACGACATCGAGCGCGAACGGCGCCGGCTTGAAATGGACGAGCCGTACCGGACCTTGCTCGGCCACTTCCGCCACGAGGTCGGCCACTATTTCTGGGACGTGCTGGTGCGCGATGCCGGCAGGCTCGAGGAATGCCGTGCGATGTTCGGCGATGACTCGCAGGACTATGGCGAGGCGTTGAAACGCCATTACGACGACGGCGCGCCGGCCAACTGGCAGGACAATTTCGTCTCGGCCTATGCGACCACCCATCCGTGGGAGGACTTCGCCGAAACCTGGGCGCACTATCTGCACATCGTCGATACGCTGGAGATGGCCTCGGAATTCGGCATCGAGATCGATCCGCCCGCCGACCAGATCGGCGGGCTCACCGCGCGCGTCACCTTCGATCCCTATGTGGCTGATGATTTCGATCTGATCGTCAACGCCTGGCTGCCCTTCACCTTTGCCATGAACAGCGTCGCGCGGGCGATGGGCGCCCGCGATCTCTATCCCTTCATCCTGACACCGCCGGTCATCGCCAAGCTGGGCTTCATCCATGAGCTGGTGCGGCAGGGTGTCCGCGCCAAGGCGGCGGCCGCGCCAAAGCTGCCGGCCGGCCAGCAGCAGGAGGAGATCGGGGCGGCGTGATCCGGCTTGACTCCTGAGAACATAAAGTGAACATGGTGGCTGACCGGAAGCGAGGGGCTGCCGCCACGCCATGCCGTCTGAATCCCATGCCAAAACCGATGCCATGACCGAGCTCAGCGAAGACCTTGCGCTGGACGCCGCCATGGATCAGGCGATTGCAGCCTGTGGTGGTGACCTCAGGGCCACCATTCGCGCGTTGATTGTTGCAAATGATTATCTTGAGACTGAGGTCACCGAGCTGATGAAGGCGGTGTCGCACGCCTATGCTCGCGGACGTTTCCACAGCTATTCCGGGTGACGGGACGCGGCGGGGCTGGCATGCCTGACCGTCTGCATCCACGGGATGACAGGCAGGTTGCGCGCGGCCGATTTTGCTATAGACGAACCGGTCAAGCTCGCGGTCCATGCGCCTGCGTCGCGAGCGGGGAGCCCGCCCAAAGGTATCAAGAAAAAACATGTTCAAGACCATTCTGATCGCGAACCGCGGCGAGATCGCTTGCCGGGTCATCAAGACCGCCCGCCGTATGGGAATCAGGACCGTTGCGGTCTATTCGGAAGCCGATCGTGATGCGCTGCATGTCGAGATGGCCGACGATGCCGTGCTGATCGGGCCGCCCGCCGCCGCCGAGAGCTATCTCCTGATCGACCGCATCGTCGACGCCTGCAAGAAGACCGGCGCCGAGGCGGTGCATCCCGGCTATGGCTTCCTGTCCGAGCGCGAGGCGTTTCCGCGGGCGCTGCAGGACAATGGCATCGTCTTCATCGGTCCCAACCCCGGCGCCATCGCCGCGATGGGCGACAAGATCGAATCGAAGAAGGCCGCCGCCAAGGCCAAGGTCTCGACCGTGCCAGGCTTCCTCGGCGTCATCGAGGACGACAAGCACGCCGTGCGCATCGCCGACGAGATCGGCTACCCCGTGATGATCAAGGCCTCCGCTGGCGGCGGCGGCAAGGGCATGCGGATCGCGCATTCGACCGCCGAGGTGGCCGAGGGCTTCAACCTCGCCAAGGCCGAGGCCAAGGCCTCGTTCGGCGACGACCGCGTCTTCATCGAGAAGTTCATCGTCGATCCCCGCCACATCGAAATCCAGGTGCTCGGCGACAAGCATGGCAACGTGATCTATCTTGGCGAGCGCGAATGCTCGATCCAGCGCCGTAATCAGAAGGTCATCGAGGAGGCGCCGTCGCCGCTGCTCGACGAGGAGACGCGGCGCAAGATGGGCGAGCAGGCGGTCGCACTCGCCAAGGCGGTGAACTACGATTCCGCGGGTACCGTGGAGTTCGTCGCCGGCCAGGACAAGAGCTTCTACTTCCTGGAGATGAACACCCGCTTGCAGGTCGAGCATCCCGTGACCGAACTCGTCACCGGCATCGATCTCGTCGAGCAGATGATCCGCGTCGCAGCCGGCGAGAAACTTTCGCTGGCGCAGAAGGACGTCGCGCTGACCGGCTGGGCTGTCGAATCCCGCGTCTATGCCGAGGACCCGTTCCGCAACTTCCTGCCCTCGATCGGCCGCCTCGTGAAGTATCGTCCGCCGGCCGAGAGCAAGGCGGATGGCATCACCGTGCGCAACGACACCGGCGTGCAGGAGGGTGGCGAGATCTCGATCTATTACGATCCGATGATCGCCAAGCTGGTCACCCACGCGCCGTCGCGCGCCGCCGCCATCGAGGCGCAGTCGACCGCGCTCGACGCGTTCTATGTCGACGGCATCCGCCACAACATTCCGTTCCTGTCGGCACTGATGAACCATCCGCGCTGGCGCGAGGGCCGGCTGTCGACCGGCTTCATCGCCGAAGAGTTTCCCAAGGGCTTTGCCGCGCGTGCGCCGGAAGGCGAGATTGCGCGCCGGCTCGCGGCGGTGGGCGCGGCGATCGATCACGTGCTCGGCGAGCGCAAGCGCCAGATCTCTCAGCAGATGATCGGCCGGCCGGTGAAACGTCAGGGCCGCCGCGCGGTGTGGCTCGGGCGTGACGAGATCCTGCTGGATATTGCCAGGGACAACGGCGCGATCACGGTCCGCTTCGTCGGCGCCGACGGCAAGGTCGGCGCGCCGCATCAGCTGGCCTCCGACTGGAAGCCGGGCGATGCGGTTTGGCACGGCACCATCGACGGCGCGGAAATCGCGGTCCAGACGCGGCCGATCCCGAACGGCGTGCGGCTTGCGCATCAGGGTGTCGAAGCGCCGGTCTACGTCTATACCGAGGCCGAAGCCGCCGCGGCGCGGCTGATGCCGGTCGTCACCGCCGGCGACAGCGGCAAGAAGCTGCTGTGCCCGATGCCGGGCCTGGTCGTCTCGATCGCCGTGACCGAAGGGCAGGAGGTCAAGGCCGGCGAGACGCTGGCCGTGATCGAGGCGATGAAGATGCAGAACGTGCTGCGCGCCGAGCAGGACGGCACCGTGAAGAAGATCCACGCGACTGCCGGCGCCACGCTGGCGGTCGACGCGCTGATCCTGGAATTTGCGTAGTTAGTCTAACCGAAGTCATTGCGAGCGAAGCGACGCAATCCAGGGCTCAGCATGCGACTCTGGATTGCTTCGTCGCTCCGCTCCTCGCAATGACGAGAGGGGAGTCCGGGATGACCTTCCGTTCACGCCGAGACGCCTTGCGCGCCATCCTCGCCAGCGAGCGCTGCATCCATCCCGGTTCGGTCTATGACGCGATCTCGATCAGGATCGCTGAAGACCTTGGCTTCGAGCTCGGCATGTTCGGCGGCTCGGCCGCGTCGCTCGCCGTGCTCGGCGATCCCGACATCGCGCTGATCACCTTGACCGAGCTTGCCGAGCAGATGCGGCGGATGTCGCGTGCCGCGACGCTGCCGGTGCTGGTCGATGCCGATCACGGCTACGGCAATGCGATGAACGTGCGCCGCACCGTGCAGGAGCTCGAGGCCGCCGGCGCCGCCGGCCTGACGATCGAGGACACGCTGCTGCCGCAGGCGTTTGGGGCCGCCAAGCCGCAGCTGATCTCGTTGGCCGAGGGCATCGGCAAGGTGAAGGCCGCGCTCGAGGGCCGCGGTGATCCTGCGCTGGTCATTCTCGGGCGGACCGGCGCTGTCTCCATCACCTCACTCGACGACGCGATCGCGCGCGCCAGGGCCTATGAGGCCTGCGGCGTCGACGGGCTGTTCTTCACCGGCGTCACCGCGCGCGATCAGCTCGACGCCATCGCCGCTGCCACGACCTTGCCGATCGTGCTCGGCGGCGCGCCGGAGGATATGTCCGATCTCGGCTATCTCGCCGCGCGCCGCGTCCGCGTTGCGCTGCAAGGCCATGCGCCGATCGCGGCCGCGACGCAGGCCGTGTACGAGACGCTGAAGGCGCTGCGCGGCGGCGCCGCGCCCAAACAACTGAAGGGCCTGCCATCGGCCGAACTGACCGCACAAATGATGCGCGAGGCCGAGGTGAAACGGCGCCTGCGCGTCTATCTGGAGCCGGGATCATGAGCAATCATGCGATCGCTCACGTCACGGTCCGCGGCCGGGTCCAGGGCGTCGGCTATCGCGCCTGGGTCGAGGACCAGGCCATCCTGAACGACCTGGAAGGCTGGGTGCGCAATCGCTCCGATGGCAGTGTCGAGGCGGTGTTTGCCGGCCTCGCCGATGACGTCACGGCCATGGTCGCGGCCTGCCACAAGGGACCGCCGGCCGCGCGGGTGAACGCGGTGGTGGCGGAGCCGGGCACGGCCGACGAGCTCGCGCTGCGACGGCCCGGCGAAGCCTTCTCGGTGCTGCCGACGCTTTAGTTGGCGAGACCAGGCCGCCGCTCAGGCCGCCGAAATCACCAGCGCCTGAATCCGCCCTTCGACCGGTCCGCTGCCGAACCGCCGTTCAAGTGCATCCGCCACGATCTGCGTCGCCGCGGCCAGATCCAGTGTCCCGCGCGCCTCGATCTCGCCGCGCATCGGCGTGCCCTGGCAGTAGGCGGTGGCGGGGGGCTGCGGCGAGCCCGCGCGGCTGCGATGGGTGACGGTGTCGATCTCGACGTCGGTGAAGCCGGCCTCGTTCAGATCGGCCGTGATCCGCGCCGGGTCGAAATAGCCGTGCGGCGTCCGGGTGAAGAATTGCGGCGGGTCGTCGGGAAAGATCTGCTGCAGCGTCTCATGCACCACATGAGCGAACTCATTGTCCTCGATCCGGTCCCAGACATTGAAGATGAAACGGCCGCCGGGCCGCAGCACGCGGCGTGCCTCGGCGTAGCCCTTGATGCGGTCGGGGAAGAACATCACGCCGAACTGGCATGCGACGGCGTCGAAGCTCGCATCGGCAAAGGGCAGGGCCAGCGCGTCGGCCTGCTGCCATCCGATGCGTGCCGCATCGCCAAGATGCGACTTCGCCTGCATCAGCATCGGCTCGTTGAGATCGGTCGCGGTGATCCTGACCTCCGGCGGCAGCCCGGCGTGCAGAGCCCTGGTGACCGCGCCGGTTCCCGCCGCCGTCTCCAGCACGTCGCGAGGCTGGCGACGATCGATCCGCGCCGCGAGGTCCTGGGCATAGGGCGTGAAGATCAGGGGAACCAGCAGTTCGTCGTAGATCTGCGGGATCGATCCGGTGAAAGCCTTGTCGGATGCCGTCATGGCTTGCTCCTGTTCCAAGGGGCGGGGGGCGATCAGGCGGTCATCGCCGCCGGCGAAAGGGGCCCCTTCCTCTCCGTCTTGCCAATCAGCCGCGCGGTTCACAGCAGAACCGCTCTTGACATCCGTGCTCATCAATCTGATATTTCTGTTATGACAGAAATATCAGGCAAAAAGAAACTTCCTCCCGCCGTCGAGCGCTTCATCCTCAATTGGGGCGACATGGGCGATCAATGGGGCGTGAACCGCTCGGTGAGCCAGATCCACGGCCTGCTGTATCTGGCGGAGAAGCCGATGACGGCCGAGGACATCGCCGACACGCTCGGCATGGCGCGCTCCAACGTCTCCAACTCGCTAAAGGAGCTGCTCGCCTGGGATCTGATCCGCCGGGTGCCGATCCTCGGCGACCGCCGCGACCATTTCGAGGCGGAGACCGACATCTGGGAGGTGGCGCAGCGGATCGCGGCGGGACGCAAGGAGCGCGAGATCGATCCGGCGATTGCGGCGCTGCGCGCCTGCGTGGCGGAGGCCGCCGGCGATCCCGGCATCAGCCCGATCGCAAGCAAGCGGCTGAAGGACATGCTGGCGTTCACCGAACTCGTCGACCGCTGGTACGTGCAGATGCTGAAGGTGCCGCGGCCGCGCCTGGTCGCGCTGATCAAGCTCGGCGAGAAGATTGCAAACCTGCTGCCGTCGGGACGGTCCCGGTCCGGCAGCGATTAGTCGAGGAGGGCGCCATGGTGAGCCTACGACATCTCGGACTTGCAGCGCCCTCCAACGCCAGGCTCCAAGACGATCACAGATTTCGCGCGCTGCTGTCGCCCGAGGATTGGGGTCGCCTTCCGGTGTCGATCTGGCGCCGCTTTTCCAAGCGCCTCGCCGAGGGGGCGACGGCGGTCTATGTCGGTGAGATCGACCAGGCCGAGATCAGTTCCGCCGGCTTCTGGTTCGCGCAGCTCGCACGGTTGATCGGCGGACCGTTGCCGACGCGCGCGGATCTCGGCGTGCCGATGATCGTCGCGGTGACCGAGGATGCGGCGAGCGGCGGCCAGATCTGGACGCGCATCTGCGGCCGTCCTCACGGCTTTCCGCAGGTGATCCATTCGGCCAAGCGCTTCGCCGGTCCGACCGGGCTCGAAGAGTATCTCGGCTGGGGTCTCAGCATGAGCCTGCGCGTCTGCGTCACCGATGGCGCGCTCGTCTTCCAGAGCGCCGGCTTTACCTTCGAATTCGCTGGTCGGCGCTTACAGTTGCCAGCCTGGCTGACGCCCGGTGATCTCACCGTGACACATGCCGATCTCGGCGCCGGCGCCTTTCGCTTCACGCTGGAGATCATCCACCCGCGCTTCGGGCGCATCATCCGCCAGAGCGCAATGTTTCGGGAGTCCGCGCCATGACGCCGCTGCTCTGGTCCCTGATCGCCCTCCAGATCGTGATGGGCGTGTTCGATACCTTCTATCATCACGAGTTCACCGAGCGTCTCGCTTGGCGGCCGTCCCAGCAGAGCGAGCTCAAGCTGCACGCCGTCCGGAATCTGCTCTACGCGCTGCTGTTCGCCATCCTCGGCTGGTGCGAGGTGCATGGGCTGTTTGCCGCGCTGGTGCTCGCGGTGCTGGTCGCGGAGATCGCGATCACCTTGACCGATTTCGTCGAAGAGGATCTGACCCGCAAGCTGCCGCCGAGCGAGCGCATCAATCACACGCTGCTCGCGATCAATTACGGCGCCATCTTGATGCTGCTGGTGCCGGTGCTGATCGACTGGACGATGCAGCCTTCTGCCATCGTGCCGGCCTATGCTGGCCTGTTGAGCTGGATCGCGGCCGCAGCCGCGATCGGCGCCGCTCTGTGCGGGCTGCGCGACGTCGCCGCGGCACGGCGGCTGGCACGGATGTCGCTGCCTGATGCCGCTGAACTGTTCGCCGCGTCGCCGCCGGCGCAGACGGTCCTGGTCACGGGGGCCACCGGCTTCATCGGTACGCGGCTGGTGGCGGGCCTCGCGGCTTCAGGCCATCACGTCATCGCGCTGGTGCGCGATCCGGCCAAGGCCAATGCGTTGCCGCCGCCATTGACGCTGATCACCAGCCTCGACCAGATCGCGTCCGACACCCGCATCGACGCGATCGTCAATCTCGCCGGGGAGCCGATCGGCAACGCGGCCTGGACGGCAGCGAAGCGCGAGAAGATCCTGCGGTCGCGCCTTGCCACGACCGAGGCCGTCGTGGCGCTGATCGCACGGCTCGCGCGCAAGCCGCAGGTGCTGGTGAACGGCTCCGCGATCGGCTGGTACGGCCTGTGGCAGGACCAGCCGCTGACGGAATCGGCGAAGGCGCATGACTGCTTCAGCCATGAGCTCTGCGAGGCGTGGGAGCAGGCCGCCCGCGGCGCTGAAGCCCATGGGACGCGCGTGGCGCTGCTGCGCATCGGTCTCGTCGTCGGCCGCGACGGCGGCGTTCTGTCGCGCATGCTGACGCCGTTCGAGTTCGGACTCGGAGGTCCGCTTGGTTCCGGGCTGCAATGGATGTCCTGGATCGAGCGCGACGATCTGATCCGGCTGATCGCCCATGTCATGGCCACCGACGCAATCACCGGACCCGTCAACGCAACGGCGCCGCTGCCGGTGCGCAACGGCGCCTTCACGACCGAGCTGGCGCGTTGCCTGCGGCGTCCGGCGCTGCTGCGCGTTCCCGCCGGCCTGCTACGCCGGATCGGCGGCCAATTCGCTGACGAGCTGTTGCTCGGCGGTCAGCGCGTGGTGCCGAACAAGGCGCTATCGACCGGCTTTGTGTTCCGTCACCAGAGCCTGCGGAGCGCGCTCGAGGCGATCCTTTGAGCCGTCCTAATCTTTGACCCGGCTAAGCGTCAGGAGCGTTCGGCGCGCGCCATCGTCACCGATGGCAGCTCGCCGAACGTGGCGCGGTAATAGCGCGCGAAATGTCCGGGATTGGCAAAGTTGCAGGCGGCGGCGGCCGCCGCCACGGTGACGGAGGGATCGCCCGAGCGCAGCATCTCGTGCGCGCGGCGCAGACGGACGGATTTGGCAAATGCAATCGGCGAATAGCCGCGGACGCGTTCGAACACGCGGAAGATCGATCTGGCGCTGACGCCGGCCTCGCGCACAAGGCGCTCGATCGTGATCGGCTCGCGCCAATTGGCTTCGATATAGTCCTCGAGCCGCTTGACCAGACCGAAATCCGGCATCGGGGCCGGATCGATCAGCGCGTCGCGGAAACGATGGCGGCTGGCGCAGAGGAAGGCGACCTGAACGGCTTCTTCCAATTCTCGGTAGACGGCGGCCGGGAAGGCGGCATCCTGCTCGTTGAGCTGGGTGCCGAGGAAATCGAGCAGCCGCAGCAGGCTGCGGGCGTGCGGGTCGTTGGCCGGAATCGCGGAGCCGATGGCATAGTCGGCGCGCGGCTGCACGCCGACCAGCGCCGCCAGCCGTTGCCGCAAGGCCTGCGGTTCGAGACGCAGAGTGAGACGGCGATGGCCGCCCTGGCAGGCCATCTGCCAGGGGACGCCGGCTGGCGCGACGGCGATCTGCTGCTCGGTGACGTCGGTCGCCTCGCCGCGGGCGCAACTGACCGCGCGGCCTGTCATGGCAATCTGCACCCTGATGAAGTCGGCGGCGCGGTGGTCGCTGACCATGTCGCAGCTCGTCGCGCCGAAAGCGAGCCCGATGCTGTCGAGCTCGATCAGGTTGACGACGGCTTCGAAACGGTTGGCGCTTCTGAAATCGATGCGGTCGGCGCCAAGCAGACGGCTGCCGAGATCGCGCAGCAGTTCGGCGTTGGAGGTTCGGATCAGAGCGTGGCGGTGCAGCGGTTCCAGGCCGAATTTGCCCGGCGCCGGGCTCGGCTGTGGTGCGGCGCTGACGATGTCAGCTGCAGCTGCGGTCAAGAGACGGTTCAAGCCGCTGCTCCTGAACTCCGGGAATTAACCCATGCTACAGGACAGCGGGTCGCCGTCAACTAATTCGCGTGCGATGCGCTTCGCAATGCCGCAGCCAGCGTCCGCAGCGCTGCACGTTTGGCAGCATCGCTGACCTTGGCGTGGAGAATGACCTTCGATCGCCCTAGCCTGGGCAGGCCGAGGGCTGGCCCGACATCGACGAGGCCGGGTGGCGCGATTCGCCTCGCCAGGGGCGCGATCGCGAGTCCGGCCTGTGCGGCGGCGGCCACAGCAGCGACACCGCCGCCGACAAAGCTCTCGACAAAGGGCAACCGCGCTTTGTCGAGCGCGCGAACCGCGATGGCGCGGACCCCGCAAGGAGCGGCCAGAGTCGCCAGCGGCACGGGACTTCCCGACGCAAAGCCGAAGCGCGGGCTCGCATACCAGCCGAACTCGTCCTCGGCCAAGGTCTCGCCGCCGCGCCGCGAGGCCTCCTGCCGCACGATGACCGCATCGAGCGTGCCCGCATCATAGAGATCGAGCAGGTCGCGCGAGAACCCGATGCTCACCGACAGGGCCAGCTCCATCGTGCTGGCCTGGAATTGTCGCAGCATCGGCACCAGCTCCGGGCCGGCCGCATGATCGCTGATGCCGAGCGACAGGCGGGGGCGGATGCGGGCAGGGCCGGCCACGGCAAGATCATGCGCGGCCACGAGCGCGCGCGCGTTCTCCACGAAAGCCGCCCCCTCGGCGGTCAACCGGACCGCGCGCGGCGAACGCTCCAGGAGACGTTTCTCCAAGGTAGCCTCCAGACGCTGCAGCTTCAGGCTGACGGCCGCCTGGGTGGTGCCGAGCGCTTCCGCCGTCCGCGTGAAACTCTGCAGGTCGGAGACCAGAAGAAAGGCGCGGACCGCGCCGATGTCGAGCGAGATCTTCATTATAAATTCTTATCATTGATATCATCAGCTATAGCATACCGAAATGATGGCGGAAGGGCTAGGTTCTTAGGGCGGTGGCGGCGTTGCCGCCCTGAACGGAGAAACCCCGATGCCTCTGATCAACATCGTCTATGCCAGCCAGCGTCGCTCGCTTTCGCTGAAGCGGGAGATCGCCGATGCCGTGACCGCGCTGACGGCAGAGATCCTGCGCAAGGATCCCAAGGTCACTGCCGTCATCGTTTCGGAAGCCGATGCGGCGGACTGGTTCGCCGGCGGCGCCTCGCTGGCCGAGCAGGGGCTTGCCAGCTATTGGATCGACGTCCACGTCAGCGAAGGCACCAACACCAAGGACGAGAAGGCCGCCTATCTCGCGGCGGCGTTCGACCGCATGGCGTCGCTGATCGGCCCGCTGCATCCCGAGACCTATCTGCATGTCGACGAGGTGAGGGGAGATGCCTATGGCTTCGGCGGCCTCACCCAGGAGCGCCGCTATGTCGCGGCCCGGCTCGGTGTGCCGGCGCATCAGCGCGAGGTCTGAGCTAGGCCGTCGCCGGCAGGCTGGCGCGGGTTGCGCCAAAGACGCTCTCGAAGGCCTGCCGGAGCGCGAGGTCGATATCGGTCAGCGTGACCGGCAGGCCGAGATCGACCAGGCTGGTGACGCCGTAACGCGGGTCGGTGACCCCGCAAGGCACGATCGCCTGGAAATGCGCCAGGTCCGGCTCGACATTGATGGCGATGCCGTGGAAGCTGACCCAGCGCTTCAGCCGCACGCCGATGGCGGCGATCTTGTCCTCATATCCTTCGCCCTTGTCCGGCCGCCGGACCCAGACGCCGACGCGGTCCTCGCGCCGTTCGCCGCGCACATTGAAGGCGTCGAGCGTGCGGATGATCATCTCCTCCAGCGCCGCGACATAGGCGCGCACATCCGGCCGGCGCCGTTTCAGGTCGAGCATGACATAGGCCACGCGCTGTCCAGGACCGTGATAGGTGACCTGGCCGCCGCGCCCGGTCGCCACCAAAGGAAAGCGTGGATCGCGCAGGTCTTCCGGCTTGCCCGAGGTGCCCGACGTGTAGACCGGCGGGTGCTCGAGCAGCCAGACCAGCTCCGGCGCCTCGCCCGCGGCGATCGCGGCCGCCCGCGCCTCCATGAACGCGACGGCCGCGGCATAATCCACCCGCGAATCGGAGATGCGCCAGTCCACGGCATTGCCGGCAGGGCCTGCGAAGGTGGTCAGATCGAGCGTTTCGCGGCTGTTAACCATTGGCTAACCACAACATGGTGATGTCTTCGGTAACGGAATCTAGTCGTGACTTCGGTGGTCCTGCAGTGTCAACCCTCGACAAAGTGACAGTCGACCTGATGGTCGTTCTCGGCACCTGTTCTATGCCTATCCACCAGGTTCTGCGCCTGTCGCGAGGCGCCATCATCGAGCTGGACGCCACCGAGGCCGACGACGTCAAGGTGCTCGCCAACAACCTGCCGATCGCCAATGGCGTCGTGCTGGTCGATCGCAACCGCATTGCGGTGGAAGTCAAGGAAATGCTGCCGCGGTCGCCCACGGCGCATTCGCGCTAGCGGACCGGCGGAGCAAAAAACCGTCCACAATCCCGGATTTAGGGCCTGTGCGGCCCTTGTCCCCCCGGCATCGATTTGATACACGGGCGCCACTGATCCGGTGCCTCTCTCTTCTGGTTCCGGCTTCTCCTTAGCGCTCGTGGCGGAATTGGTAGACGCGCTGCCTTGAGGTGGCAGTGGGTAACACCGTGGGGGTTCGAGTCCCTCCGAGCGCACCAAGCCCACACATAAACATCTGTAAAATCTGCGCTTTTTCCAAAAATTACTACGCAAAGTTACTGCTCTGTTCTCCCTCGTCGTTCCCGGGGAGTTCCCATCGGGGATCGCGAGGAAGTCATCGAGCGATTGGCTCTGATCGAACGCCACGACCTTGTCCATTCCGCTGATGCGGAGCTTTTCGCGATTTGCCTTTGCGATGTCGTGCGCGGGCATCTTGGCGGTCCGGCCAAACAGGGCCATCATCTGGCGTTCGGTACAGTCCGCATAAGCCGCCACTTCCGCTCAGGCTTTGCGAAGCCTGGGGCAGCTTTTCTTCGGCTCGTTGACACCGGCGAGGACGGCGTACTTTTTGAACTTCATCGCCCATGCCTTTTTGTTCATCGGCAGCACGCGCCCATTGACCAATTTGCCGGTGAAGACCTCCGCGCCGATGAGCCCGTGAGCGCGAGCCGCCCGGAGGCTTTCGGCGAATTCCGGGTGGACGGGCACAGTGGCGATTTGCGCGGCGTATCTTGCGCACGATCCGACGCAGGTGAGGCGGCCCAAAGCGGTGGGCGTCTCCTCGTCGCAGAAGGGCGTAATGGAGGATGTCGAACATCAGCCGCGCCTCGGTGCCGAGCGGCCATTTCGCGCGATAGAGGGCCATATCCTCCTCGGTCCAGGGGACAAGCCCACCGGTCTCGCGGCTGGCTTTTGCCTTGCCGGACCTCACCCCAATGGTCGGGTCGCCGTCCGAATGGGCCCTAAGAACATTCAGGCGCCGAAACCCTTCCAAGCTGAACGCACCGAGCTAGTGCGGCTAAATGGCCACGATAGGAAGTGTTGGTAGAGCCTCAGGGATTTGAACGTGCTCGTCGACCGTTTCAGCCAGCTGATGCTGGTGACCCTGATCTTCCTCCAGATCCGGTGTGGCTCGCAGCGAGGCCCGTTACGGAAGGTGGCACCAAGGCTCGAACGGGCCCTGTGGTATTCGCCGGTGTGGTTTCAATCGCTATATTGAAGATCGGCCGGTATTGAGAGCTGCCAATCGATCGGTACGGCGCCGAACCCGGGCCGATCGAGCGTCGGTTCGTCGAATAACAAGTTGACGCTGACGTCGAACACGGCGTGTGCCCTGCCGAACCACGGCTTCTTCAGCGCTTTGCGCAACTCGATTCTGCCGCTGGCGCGTTGGCTCCGATAGAGGATATGCATGCTGGCGATTTGCAGACCGGCGGCCGGAAATTGCTCAAGGACGAACGCCTCGCGCTGCGGATCGAAATTCGACCCGAGATCGACGAACAGTGTCTCCGTCGAGCCGGTATCGTAGGTGAAGAACCGGCGCGGTGTGACTTTTTTCGCAACCAGCACTGTGCTCTTGCCCGGGATCAGTTCGAGGCGCGCCTCATCATGCGGCAAAGGCGTTTCGCTCAGCTGCGAAGCCGCTGCCAGCATGCCCGAAAAGATCACGCGTCCTCTCATCGATGACGTTCCTAGTGGTGATCGCGCTCATAGACGGCTCGGGCGAACAACCCGTAGCTGTCGGCATTATACATGCGCTGTGGGGTCGAAAGGTTGTGAAACGCCGGATCCCAGCCGTAAGCGTAGTCTTCCGAATAGAAGATCAGATGGGTCGCTTCATGCACGATCGTCGACGCTCGCGTATTTCCGTTCGATTGAGCGAAATGCAGTCGGTCGTAAAGGTTGATGCCCGCATAGGGGGTCATGCGAATAAGTCCTCTCGCCAGCGGCGTAATCAGACCAATCCCGGTGAAGGGCCCCATCGGGCGCGCTCGGATCGATTGTGGTAGAATACGCCAGTCAGGCCAGCTGACGCTGCCCCCCTGAACGAACGCGATCGTTGTGTTCTTCGGCGGGTCGGGTCTCACGTTGAACTGCGGGATATGCACAAAGAAACTTTGCACGTAGCGCCAGGAGAGGCGGCTTTGAACGGGAGGTCTGGCAAAATAATCGCGGATCGTTCGGAAGTTGTCGAGTACCTCAAATAGGTTGTTCGCGTCTGTTCGCGTCGTGCCGGTGATGCCGAAATATTGCTGAATCAGTGGATCGGGGTTATTGATCGTGCCGCGGCTCCAGAGCGTGCTGTTCCACCAGCCGTTGCGGGTGGCGATCTGCGCTTCGAGCAGAGTGATCGCGTCATCGACCATATCGACAGCCCGATGGAAATCGGCGTCCATTCGCGCCTGACGTTGTCGGACGAGCGTATTCTGTCCGGTCAGGCGCACCGTACCGGTTCGGTCAACAAAGGTCGTCGGATTGCAGCCTGTATAGGCATAGAGGTTGAGTCCGTCCTTGTAGCCGGCCGGATCTGTGGTCAGGAACCGTCCCATCGACGGAATGTAATAACGCAGGCCGATGCAATAGAGCCCGGTCGCGGGATCGAGCTCACGCCCGACATAGCGGTACCGCTTGCGGTCGAGATCGAGCTGGCTCTTGCCCTTGGCCAGAGCCTTGCCGCCATAGGGCAGATATTCCTCGAACGTGATCAGCAGCCCGGTCTCGTCGAGTTCGATTGTCACCGAGCTCTGATTGTTGGCGACCTGATAGCGCTGCTGCGGCGTTGGCTGTGAGCTGTCGCTGTCGATGATGAGTAGGCGCTCGTTACCTGCGCCGACGCTGAGCGAGGAGGCGTCACCATCGGGCGTGCTGCCACCTCCGGTCAGTTTTGTACGCGTCGTATGGACGAGTGCTCCGACATAGAACGTGTCTTCGACGACCGTAACGGTGGGACTCTGTATGAAGCGTTTCGTCTTGCGCCGGCGCGCGCCGTCGCGGTCATAGCGGTAGAATTCCGCATCATCCGTGCTGTCCGAGCGCATGACGAGCGTCGCCGTGCTCATCTGCTTGCGATAGTCGAAAGCGATGGCCGGCAGATTGGGCAATTGCGCGAGATTGCCGTTGAAGTCGTAAAAGTCGTCCGGGACCTTGCCGCCGGTCGCCATGTCGGCGGGCACGGCATGGTTGGAGGTCGGCGAAACCGCAAAATCCCATGTCCAGCTTCCCTGTCCGCCACTGCCCGCAGCGACATGCTGGACTTGCAGCAGGTTGTTGGAGGGATCGAGCGTGTAGTTCTCCGTATAGGAGACGAGCTGGTCGCCGGCCGCGCCAGCGAAGCGTCGCGCCTCCGGTGCCGTCAGGTCGGCCTGCTGGCGCCCCGTCGCCAACCGCAATCTGTAGATGGAATCGTAGGTGTAATCATTGTCGGGCGTGGCGACGCCGTTGTTCCAGAAATTCGGCGGCTCGGCCTTGTGGACGATGCGCGTCACGTTACCGATGGCGTCGTAGTAGAAATCGTCGTCCTGCAGCACCGCGCCGTCGCTGGCGCGCACTGTGCGGATGGCGTTCAGCCGCTGCGTTTGCGTGTCATAGGCGCGGCTCGTCGTCGTGCCGTTGGCGAAAACGCTGTCGGTGGGCTGGGCATTCGCGAAATAGCGCCGCACGCTCAGCACTGGCGCGGCCGGCTGGCCGGCATCGGCAGCGAGTGCGCCCGCCAAGATCCAGCCATTCACATAATAGCTGGTTGTCGTCACCGTGCCGTCGGCGTTGAATTGGGCGAGCGGCCAGGAGCGCCGATTGAACACCGCGCCGAGATCCCAGATCTTTGGCAGCATCGCGACCTTCGAGGGATCGCTCCAATCAATCGGCGTGCCGTAGTCGACCGGAAACTGGCGGGTTTCGGCGGCGGGCTGGCCGGTGAGGTTGTAGAGCGCAATGCGCGCTTCCTCCGCCTGATCGCGGCGGATGACGATGCGGTTGCAGCTGTTGGTTTTCGGATCCGTCCCGTAGATGAGGCTTTCGGCCTGATAGGGCGCACCGATCACCGGATCGACGAAGAGCCCTGTTGGCCGACGCAACGAGTCGTAAGCATGGCGCACATGCTGGCCGGCATTGTCCCAGCGGTCGAGCGGATTGCCGAGACTGTCGGTGAGCGCACGCCCGGTGCCGGGCTGCTCTTTGCCGCAATCGGTGGAGATAGTGCTGACGACCTCGCCGGTCATCGCATAGGTCTGCTCGACATTGAACAGCACCGTTCCCGCACCCTTGTAGAAGCGCGGGTCTGCCTGTTTGGCGAGCGAGCCGGCGCTGTCGTACCAGCTGCCGGTTTGATAGGACTCCGGTGGCGGCGGCGTCGTGCCCACCGGAGCGTAGGTCATCTGCTTCGCCTCGACGCAGTCGCGCCCCAAAGGATCCAGGCTGATGGTCGTAAACGTTCCGGAAAACTGCGCCGCCTTGAGCAAGGCATTGCGCTCATTGGCGAAGGACGGGTCCAGGTTGCCGATATTCGCCTGGTAGTAGGAGGACTCGATGATGGTGTCGTCCTCGTCCCACACGATGCGCGCCCAGGTGCGGTAGACGGTTTTCGAGAAGAAACCCGGCGGCGTATCGTTGCGAATGACGCGTCCCAGCGCATCGTGAAAACTCAGTGTGCAGGGCGCGTCCGGGGAAAGATCGAGCACGGGCAGACTACTGACATAGGGAGCGTAGCGGCGCGCCTCGCGGCCCTGCTCGTCATAGGCCAGCTGATCAGTGACAACCCAGCTGTCGCCCTTGGCGCCGGCATCGAGCGCCGTTGCCTCGACCTTGATCTGTTTGGCGAGATCTCGCGCTTGCGCATCGATATAGCTCAGGGTCGCGCCGTAGCGCCGTGGGCCTGGGTCCCATTTCGGATCGTCGGGCTTGATCGCCCGGTCGGCGTCGATCAGCACGCTGCAGACCGGTCCGTCGCCGCGTGCCACCGAGAAATAGTCTTCCCAATAATAACTACCGGCGCCCTGCAGATATTTTTCCGGATCGGCCAGAATGTCGGCGCGGGATTTCGGCGCGATATACTTGTAATTGGTCAGCGGCGCGTCGCCGACGCTGACATCGCCAATCGTGCCGTAGCGCGAGAACGCCAGCATCGCAGCAAGCGGACTGTAGAAGGTCTCGGTGAAATTGCCGTTGATGTCGGTGACGAGGTAGGGCTGCAGCGCCTGGTAGTCGATGGCGAATTGCGTGATTTGGCCGAGCGCGTCCGTGCTCGAGATCATCTCGAGCGCGTAAACGTCGTAGCCGTATTGCGTGCGCGCGCCGTAGGGATCTGCGACCGCGATCGGGAGATAGAACTGCGTGCCATCGGCATAGTAGCGCCGGCTGCCGGGGTTCCACCAGTAGCCGTCGGCGAGGATATAGCCGGCGCCGCGCCCGCCCGAGGCTTCGAGCATCGTATCGTCGACGCGCGTGCCGTAAATGGCGGAGACGAAGCTCGGCGGAAATACTGCTTTCTGCTGTTCGTAGACCAGGCCCTGCGCCGAGAGGCTGCCGAAGGGCAGCGGTGCGCTTTGCGCCGCGTTCCAGTAGAGATCGCGCGTCCAGTGATAGGGGCGCGCCTGCATCTTTCCCGGCGTGAACGGCGTGCCATAGTCGATCGTGTTGGCCAGCGCCTGCGTATAGGCAATATTGAGCGTGTCGAAGTCGAAAAAGCCGCTCCCTGCGGTCAATCCCCCAATATCGAGATCGGATTCCTGCCATTGCAGCCCGACATAGCGATAGGGTTCGGCCGTCGTCGCCGGATGATTGATGTAGGCGCGCGTCGTTGCTGTGGCGATCAACGCCAATTGTTGGGGCGCGACATCGGGACCGGTGGGGCGGGGATAGGCGATATTGGCGATCAGCGTGACGTTGCCGAAATCGTCCTGCTTCAGATTGAAAGCGTCCGCGACGCGCGCTTCGGCCGGATTATCCTCCTGCGACAGCGTGCGGCTCTGACGCTGCGTTACCTGAAACGAGGCGGGATGCACACCGATGCGCGGCTGCACCATGCGTACCCGGTAATTTTGCGCCGTGCTCTGATAGGCGACCGGCCGCTCCTCTCCGCTGGTATCGAGGCCGGTGGTGCTTTTCGCCGCCTCGCGCTCTTTCAGCGCACGATAAGCTTCGCGCACCGTGGCGCCGCCCGCTGCGAAAATATCTGGGTCGAGATAATCGTCCGGCACCAGCGGCTGGCCGCGAAAGCGCGGCAGAGGGATCGAACGCGCCTCCACCAGCGTCGCCGCGCCGGTGTTGTTCCAGCGTCGGCTCAGGCAGGGTTCACCAGGCGCGAAGGTCGGGCCGCCGGGAGTGGGAAAATGCCATAGCACCGGCGAAATCGCCTGGCGGTCGAGTGTTTGCACATAGGCAAAGCCGCGGAACTCGCGTTCGATCGGATCGTAATAGCCGTCGGCGTACTGGTAATGCGTTGTGCTTGCGAGTCCGGTCGAGGCGTCGGTGATGACCGTCTGCTCGACGAGCTGCACAACAGTAGAAAGCGGCGTCGGCCAGGGGCGCCCGGCCTTGCGGTCAGCAAGCTGGAAATGCGTGGAGCTGCGATAGGTGAGGGCGGTCGTGCCACCAAAGCCGTTATCGATGCTGCTCAGATGGAACGGCGCCTCGGTGTCGGGAAAACGCAACGCATAATGTGACACCGGTGCCGCCGCCTTGCTCAGCACGAAGGCGGCGCGGCCGTCGCCGAAAATATCGGCGAAGTTGACCTGGTCGAGATCGTCGATGCCCTGCGGAATCGGCACCAGCAGCGGATCGGAAAACCGGTTGCCGCTCTCGTTGCGATGAATGGCCAGATAATCGTCGTAGGCGTAGATGAGATCGGCGTAACCCGAGCCGGTCATATCGGCGAAGAAGATGCGCGCCGTTGTCAGGCCTGCGCCATAGCGCGGCGTATTGCGGATCGTCCGCGGCGTACCGAATTCGCCATAACCGAGCGTCGGCCAGACGGTGAGCAGCCCGTCGGTCAGGCGAATGCGATGTTGCAGCCCGTCGCCCAGAACATTGGCGAAGCCGACGAGGGTGACAGGGCTTTCGCCCGCAGCGAGCGGGAAAAGCTCTGAAATGCCGTGCAGGGTCGGCGCAGCATAACCGCTCGTGCCGAGCGAGGAATAGACGCGGATGCGCTCGCTCCCGGCGCCGATCATCAGGTCTTGCCTGCCGTCACCGTCGAGATCGGCGAATTCCATGCCGGGCATGGTGATTTCAGGCGGTGCGCTGGAGAACGGTATGAAGCTTTCCCAATTGCCGTCATTGTTGTTGCGGTAAAAGCCGGCGCGGCTGGGATCGCGCACCACCAGATCGAGCTGGCCGTTGCCGTCAATATCCATCAGGGCGCAGCGTCCCTCGGAGAGCGCCCGGTCGATGGGGAACTGCGCGGGCGCGACCGGTGGCTGATAACGGCCTTCGCCGAGCGCGCGCCAATAGGTGATCGTGCTGGTGTCGTTGAACAACATGCCGGGTATGCCGTCGCCATAGAGGTCGACAAACTGGTATTGGCCACGCCCCGGCGGCCCCTGGAACGGCGGCAGCCCTGATACCTGCAGCGTTTGCATCTGGGAATTGGCAGCGCTGAAGGGATTGAAAGACAAGGTGACTGGCGATTTCGCTTCGCTCACTTGCGAGCCGTCGGTCAGCGTCTTCCAGCCGATCTGCTGCACCGAGGTCGGGATCGAGAAATACGGCGTCTCATCATAGCCGAGCGCCAGCACATTGCTCAGGCAGCGTCCGTTTCCCGGCAGCGAGGGAAAGTCGTGCACGGTCAGGATGTTGCGGCAAAGTCGCCACGTGCGCAGCTCGAAGCCCGGTCGATAGGTGGAGAAGGGATCGCTGCGCAGGAGCCAGGGCTTGGCGGGGTCGATCGAGGGCAGCGAATACTCGCCGTAATCGAAAAGGATATTGACGGCGAAGCGCTCTGTCGCGTTATCGAGATAGTTGCCGTAACGGATGGAGCGTATGTAGCGCTGAGCACAATTGGCGCCAGCAGGTAGCTCGGCGCCGTCCTCGCGCTTGTAATCATAGATGATCTTATTACCATGCGCGTCGCAGCTGTCGCTGATTAGCCAGGAATAGACGCGGGTCGGGTATTGTGGATCAGCGATGCGGGCGTCGGCGGTGACGCCATAGCGTGCCGTGACGTTCTCGGCGCTCACGGTCCGCCAGTAGGACGTGCCGTCTGTCTGGTTCTGCCACCATTCGACCAGCGTGCCCGAGCCTTCGATGCGCGCCCGGAAGCCGATGACGAGGTAGTCACCCTCGATACGCTCGCTCTTCCTCCAATCATCGCCGACGAGATCGTAACGCGCGGTCAGTTCGCCGCCATCGAAGACGAAACGGTCGTCGTTGGTGTAGCGCGGGATGCCCTTGTCGGTGAGGCGGGAAATCGCCGGTAGCGCCAGATCGAATCCCAGGCCGTAAGGACTGTTACCGACGCCGCCGCTATAGCTGAGTGACAGGTCGGGCGCAGTTTCGCGCAGTTTCGGTGCGACCACCGGCATGGCGAAGCTGGCAGAGCCGCTGACGAGATTGACCTCGAAGCGTTCGCCATTGCCGGAAATCTTGCCGCCTTCCTTGGCGTCGATCTTGGGAACCTGGATTTCCGGCGGCGCCTGCATCACTCGTGCTCCCGTAGCCGATTCAGGCCGCGCCTAGTCCTGAACGCTTCCGTCCACGGGACGGATCGGGTCGTGCCAACGCGTGAATCCGGGCCGTTCGGGATCCTCCATTGGGCAGGACTCATCTGGCAGACCGGCCTTGCGCGATGCGGTGCAGCCGCAGGCACTGCAGACGCGCTGGTCGGACCGCGGGCTCAAGGTTACCTTGTAGAGGATGCGGTCGGGCGCCGCCTGCAGATAAGGGCAGGCACTGCAGGCCGCGTTACGCCGCTCGAGCACCTCAGGTTCGATATGCTTGAAGCCGCTCGCCGCCCATTTGAGCGTGGCGCTTCCGACCTTGCGCAGCAATTCGGTATTCGACAATTCGACTTGCGGCGCAGCTCGGCTCATCTGGCGGTTGTCGGTCGCCCTGCTGAGCAGCATGGTGAGAAGTTCGGGATGGCCACGGCTGCGCAACAGATAGGTGGCGTAGTGATCGTCCGCGTGCGCGCGCTCCAGTACTTCGACCGGCACGGCCTGCTCGAGGCCGAGGAGCACGCCAAGCTGTACCTGCATGGCATAGGTGTCGCCAGCGGCTTCGAGGTTGCGTAAAATGGGCAACATGCTCATCTCCCTGGAGAAGGGGGCGCCGGGGGAGACCGGCGCACCGCATGGGTTGGGCGTCGCCGGCTCAGACGACGTGCGTGGCTATGATGACCTTGTTCTGATCGGGGCCGAGCGGCGCGCCATGCACCGACTGCAGGTTCTGCAGCAGCAGCACATAGTAGCTGTCCGGGTCCAGATCCGAGACCGAGAGGTCGACCTGGCGCGCATCGGTCGGGCTCAGCGCAGCAGCTGTGATTGTCGCGGTCGGGCTGAAGGCGTAGTTGGCGATGTCGGTGGCGGTTGCAGGATCGAGCTCGTCATTGAAGACGATGCTGACCGTGAGGTTGTCCATGGTAGCGAACGCCGTTCCGACCATCAGATACCGGGGGAATACGCCGGCGCACTCGGGCAGACGGTCAAAGCTGAAGCCGGCCCAATAGGACTGGATACGGCAGTCGAGTGTCGGAGCGTTGCAGGGATCCGTGCCGTCAGGCGGTGGCGCATCATGTGCTGCCTTGAAGTAATCCTGGACCTGTGCGATGCCGGTCGGCACGAGCTTGGCGAGAATGCTGTCGGGCCAGGCCGTGCGCAGGATGGAAGAGGTGGCAGCATAATCCCATTCGCAGACGCAGGCCTGGGCCTGGAGCGAGGCCTGCAGGCTGGCCAGAATGAGCGAAAGGCCGTCGAGATACAGGCCTTTGAGGCGGATCAACCCGCCGCAGAAGACGATGTATTTCTGGCCCGACGCTTCCCAGGCATAAGCATTGGGCGTGCGGTTGTTCCAGTCGAGAATGCAGACGATATCCGGGTACATCTTCTGGCTCTGCTGGAAGAGATAGAGGATGTTGGCCCGACCGGTCGTGTTGTTGTTGGGATTGAACTTGCCGTTCTTGCGGACCGATTTAGCCTGCTCCGACGAGATGTAGCTGGTCGCATAGTTGGGGATCGACAATTCGGTCGATTGATCGGGGACAAAGCCCTTGGGCCAGGATGCGGGGTTTTGCGCGAAGGCGCGCGATTGCGCGTTGCCGTGCTTGGCCTCGTACGCGTCGCTGCCCACCGCCATACCCTCGACTTCGTCCGGCGAGGCGTGGAGGGCGTTAAGCTGGTCACCGAGCTCGTAGTGAACCTGAACCGCGTAGTCGGCGGTTACCACACCGTTGCTGTTGATCAGGTGGCCGTCGAGCGTGCGCGGATTGATGCGGCCGCTCATCTCGATGGTCTGTATCGCGGTGTAGTGCGTGCCGTGCGTGACGAACTGCACGACGGCGACGGCGCCGTCGGCAGTGGTCAGCTTGTCGCCGGGGATGAGGAACTGCACCTTCTTGAGATGTTTCGTGCCGTTCATCAGGAACAGATGGTCGGCGGTGACGAGCAGGTTGCGATTGGCTTTCTCGCCGGGCATCAAATATTCGACGTAATACATATTTGGAATATTCGACTTGTCGATATCACCGGTGCGATATTTGACCTTGTGCGGCTTCCAGATCAGATCGACGCCGCAGGCGATGATGAGATCGCCCGACTGGATGTCCTGGATCAGCGTGTAGAGCCCCTTTTTAACCTCGATCGGCGTGTCGAGCGCAAAGCAGGAGCAACAGCAATAGCAGGCCTGGCCGCCGTTGAGATTGGGGTCCCAAGTCAGCACCGGCGTATCGACCGGGAGACCGCGCTTCGAGCAATGCACGTCGCGCGCGAACGAGGTTTTGTAGCAGAAATCGGCTGTGCAGGAGACGTTGTATGGCGGGTCTTCGGACTTGATGTTGTCCAGGCACTTTTGGGTCGGCATTGAATGATCCTTTCGAAGTCTATCGTTAAAGAATGACCGTGCCGGTGTAGTAGAAGACAAGCTGGATATCTCTCAGCGCTTCCGGCGAAAGCCCTGTCTGGCTTGCGTTCTTCAGGGAATCTGGCGTCTTGCCGAGGTCGAACTGAACCTCGATCGGGCTTGCCGTCACCTTGGCGACAGTCGGGGCAGTCTGATGCTGCTGTTCGAAGAAATAGCTCATGTCGTTGGTGGCCGAGAGCGTCACGTCGGCTTTCAATGTGTTGGTCAATTTGACGGTGATATATTGGCCCGGCACGGACGCGTCGGCAGAGAGCAGGATGTAGAAGCCAATGAGCTTGCTCTTATCGACATGCGGGGGCGTAAAGTCGGGGATGGCAAGGGTCAGTGTCTGGGTTGTTACGCCCGGTCCGACCGAGGCGAATAGCAACTGCCAAGCGTCGAAATACATCGACCGGCAATCGACATAGTCGACGCCCGCGTAGGGCTTTAGCGCATCAAGGCCTGCGACCTTGCGGCGAAACGCCTCGCCGCCATCGCGCGCCGTATACTTCACCGTGACGATGACATCGCCAATCGTCTCGAACAGGATGCGGTTGGTTCCCTTCGGCATGCTCAGGCGCCAGCTCGAGACTGCGCCGGTACCCTCGAACGGTAGATAGCGGCTGTCGTCGAGATTGAGTGCGAAGAGCCCGCTATCGTTCTGGCCGGAGGACATCGTGATTTCCTGATAATTGCGCCAGTTGCTGCGCATGGCGGTGGCCGGCGGCGTCTTGGCGCTGGTGCTGCCGAGCAGGAAGGCGATGGCGTTGAGACCGGCATCGCCCGCGGTCAGCACCACCTGGTTGCTGAGCTGCGTCAGAGTCGCCTTGATATTCTGATAGGGGCCGACAATACAGGGGATGGAGACGCTGACTGTCTTGATTACGCGGGCGTAGTGGCCGGGGTAATCGTAGTCGAACAGTCTTTCCGAGAAACTGAACAGGCATTCTCCGGTCTGACGCAGCTTGAGCAGTGCCGTCGGGTCGATGTCGCTCAGCGCGATGGTACGTTCGATTTCAAGCGGGCGCGACACATCGAAGGTGCTGGCGCGCATTTGCGCCAGCGCCAGCTGCAGCCCGTCCGACGAGGTGATGCCGCGATGGGCGGCGTCCCAATAGTCGAAATTCAGGAAGCTGCGGCTGGTGCCGTATTCGAACTGGTAGGAGCGCTGTGCGGTCAATGCCAGTTGATACGCGAGCGTGTACGTCTGGTACTGCACGCGCGAAATCTGATTGGCCATCCACTGGTAGAGCGCGGTGTTGGTGAATTTGTCCTTGAGAAATTTCGCCCGCTCGGAATTCTGCTTGATCGTCTCCTCGTGGATGACGAGGTTCTGCTTGGCGATGGCAATGCGGATCTGGTTCGATTTGATCTGATCCTCGAACAGCGCCACATCATAGCCGGCGAGCTTCTCCTGCAGGCCCCAATCCTCGGCGCGCCGCTCGTAGCTCGCCAGTGTCTGCGATTGCTGCGAGATGAAGGTCGAAACCGCGGCGCCGATTTCGAAGACGCCTGATGCGGCGTTGAGCGAATTACCGATCTGCTGGCCTCCGTAGGTCATAGCGAAAGGCGAGCCGACCTGCGGCACGGCATAGCCGATCGAAGCGGCCGTCTTCGTGACCGTGCTCAAGGTGTTGAACACCAGAGCCGCCAGCATCGCGTCGAGGCTGGCCTGCTCGCGCACCGAGAGCCCTGTCTTGATCAGCGCAGCATAGTAGTTCTGCCGATATTGGGCGCTGGCGAGGCTCTGCTGCAGCGCTTCGCCATTCACCTCCGCGTCGGCGATCTCTTGTTCCTTGATCGTCGTCGTTAGCTTGAGCAGCACCGCTTCCTGCCGGTTGGTGAGCACACTGAGCGCCTCGGCATCCTTCTTCTCGAACGCCGCGAGCAGCGCAGCGTTTAGACCGGCAAGCTGGTTGACCAGCGCTTCGGCACGATCAATCAGGTAGGCAAAGCGGTAATAGGGTACGTCTTCGGCCAAGGCCTGGGCGAGGGCCGAACTGGCTCCCGATGCCATCGCCTGGATCAGCAGCGCGGGGTCAATCGGCGGCGAGAACAGCGCCAGCGGCACCACCTGGCCGTCGATATTCATGCAATGGCGGATCTTGAACAGGCGATCCTCGGCGCGGTCCCAATAGGCCATGAAGTTGGCGTTCTCGGGAACAGCGAAATAGGCGATGATATCGTTGACCGGTTGACTCGGGTAACGCTCATTGTCGTGATCGGGGTCGAGATAGGGCGTGTTCTCGAGATCGATGAGAAATTGTGGGATCTGGTTGGTCGGGTATTCAGCTTTGAGCTCGTTAAAGCTCTTCGGCTCGGGCAATGGTAGGCGACCGAGCGAGCGCGGCTTGTCGCCGAGCAGGTCTTCGGCTAGCACATAGAGATTCGTCGCTTGCGTGATGGTCTCGCGCGTATATTGCGTGAAGAGCATGTCGGCCCAGTCAAGCACGACGTCGACATAGCGCATCACGATAGCCTTGGCGTAGGCGACGGGGCGGACTGCGGCAATCGCGTCGGGATCGAATGGGTCGTAATTGTAACGGCGGATTTGCAGCGGATCGGTCAGCACCTTGCGAAGCGACGGCTGGTCCATGTCGCGGAATGGACGGAAACGCCAATAGCGCTTGGCCGGATCTGCGTCGTAGATATCCTCGGCCTCGTTCGGCGGCTGCGTCGGATTGAAGATGTAGTTGAGCCACGACAGCGCCTCCTCGAATCGCCCGTTCCCCTGCAGCCTGTCGGCGATCAGGAACGGTGAGTGGAAGAAGATTTCCCAGAAATACAGCCCGAAAGCTCCGTCGAAATCCATCAAGGCCGAGGGGACGGGAATGACGTTCGGCGGCGGCGTCGTGCCAGGTGGTGGGTAGAAGCGGTTGAACGGGAGTTCGGGGAGATATTGCGAACTCAGCGTCAGGAGGCGGTCGATGCCCCCGGCGAACAGCCGCGCCTCCAGCGTCGGCATGACGATGGTGTTGAGCCGCACGAACGAGAACTTTGTGTCGGCGAGCGCCTGTGGCTGCGCCGTGTAAGCGCCGGTGGCGATGATCTGACTGTTGAGCAGATCGGGTTTCCACGGGCGCTGGGTGCGCAGGATCATCTCGGAGATCAGGTTGATGTTCGGCGTCGTTGGCCGCGCCAGATAGGCTTCGTCGACATTGTCGAATACGAAGGATCCGGGCTTGTTCCCGACCGGCATCAACGCCGAGGTCTGTTTGGCGACGTTGAACAGCAGATCAATGCCCTGGTTGCTCGATGGCAAGCGGTCAGAATCGAACTGTCCCGGCAGGTTGGTGCCCCAGTAATTGTCCCACAGGATGTTTTTGCTCGGATAGACCGAGAGGCGCGCATATCGGCGGATCAGCTCAGGTCGGTAGGGCTGCGGATTGGCCGCCGCGCCATACAAGTATTCCGTGAACAGCACCTTGGCGGCGCCGCGCGACAGGTCGGCGTCAAGGAAGGCGCAATCGACGATCGGCACGGCGCCGGGGATGTTCTGCTGCTCCGGCTGATACTGCGAGGCCAGCCACAAGCCGTTGTAGACGGAGGTATTGAGGAGGTTCTGCGCGGTGATGAAACTGTTCTTCGTCGGATTCGATGTGATCACCTTCGAGCCGTAGGCGAGCGGCTTTGAGGTGTCGGTCGGCGGGCTATAGGCGACGAGAATATTCTCCTGACCCTGGTTGCCCGGCACAACGGTGAATTGCGCGTCGTTGTAGGAGCCGATCCAATTCTGATCGACCAGCAGGTTTTCCTGATCCTGGATCAGGATGACGATGTAGGATTCGTTGTCGATGGCAATGGTGTCGCCATATACGAATTCGTCGAGGAAGCGTGTGCCGTCACCGCTGACCAGCGGCATGCCGGTGGTGGTCGAGGCAGTACCGGTGCCGACGAAGGGGCGGAAGCGGCCGCCCTGCGTGAAGGCGATGATCTTGTATTCGGCATCGTCCGCCGCCGACGTCCACGGTTCGGTGACGACGAGCGAGAGGTCGCTCGCCACTGCACCGACAACACGTTTCTCGCCGAAACAGACGATGCGATCGCCCGGCCGTACCTCGCGAGTGAACTGCGTGCGTGTGCCGTCGACCGTGCCGAGTCCGGCTGAGATCGAGATCCGTCCGGCGCCGACGAGCCCATCGCCGGTTGAAACGACGTAGGGGAACTGCCAGTAGCTGTTTTCCTTGCGCAACAGGTCGGCGACTGGACCTGGATTGCTGATCGTCGGATAGGTCGACGGATATGTGTTGATCATCGCCGCACTGTCGAGCGTCTGCACGCTCGACCAGGCGCCGTTGTTGTAGAACGAATATTTGAGCGTCGCCTTGTCGACCGTTTCGGTGTTCGAGGCTTGATTGGCAATGGAATTGCTCTTCGCCGTATCGAATTCGGTCCAGAAAACAAACATCCGGCCGAAGGCGTAGACGGGACTCACCCGGTCGCCGCCGATCGTCAGGTCGATCTTGTACCAGGGGTTCCATTCCACAGCGTTGTCGAGGGCGCGGAAATAGAATTCGTAAGGCTGTGTGCGCGTGCGGCCGACGATGAACAGCGTGTCCTTCACCTCGCCGCTGCGCTGATCTTTCGTGGAGGCCTGATAGGAGCCGACCGGGCTCAGGTTGCCGAGGACGGCGAGCTGTTTGATGAAATCCTCGAACGGCGGAACGACATTCGCCTTGGTTGGGTCGTTCTGCAGCAGATCGTCGGCCAGTTCGCGAAATTGCGGCGTCGCGCCTTGGCGCAGCGAGGGCTCGACATAGTTTTCCGGATAGACGAAAATTCGCCGGTTTGCTTCCCAGACCCTATAGTTCATGATCCAGGACCACCAGATCGTCGGAATGTCGATCTGGAGCACGCCCGGTTCCATCATCATGCGGCAGCGCTGCATATAGAGCTGCACCGAGGCGATGGCTTGAGCGATCGGCGAGGTGGTCGCGCAAGTGCCCATCTCAACGTCAAGCAACAGGAATTTGTAAAGGTCGTTGACGCTGCGCAGCGTCGGATTGCGGGCGTTCATCCACCAGAGCACGTTGCCAACGAGCGCATCGCGCGTCAGCCCGTTGATGGTGGCAGTGATGGCGGTGTTTGCTTCGGTCAGCACATCGCCGGTGAAGCTGGCATTGGCGATGCCGAGGGCTGTCTGTGCCACGTCTTCATAGGCTGTCCAGGCTGCTGGATCGACGACGCCCGGCGCGGATTCAACCGGCATATGGCTGGTGCCGATGAGCCTCTTCAGGGTCGACGTGCCGATGCCGAGGCGCCGCTGCAGATCGAACACGGTCGACAATCTGATCAGCCCGGCCATCGTGTTGGCGTCGGTCGGGCTCGCCGTCGGCCAGAAATAGGCGTTCAACAGGGCGATATCGCTCGCCGACCAATTGGTCGCAGCGGCCAGCGCCGCAACCTTCTTGACCGGATCGGTTGTCGGCGTCTGGAAATAGACGATCAGCTGGTTCTGCTGCGCGCCGACGGCGTTGCGCAGTTCTGCGTAGGCGTCGATGGCGGCGATGCCGGCGATGTCGATCTTGCTCCAGTCAGTGATGTTGAAATGCGGCGCGCCCTCCAGCGAGGTGATATAGGCGGTTTCCACCGCGTTGAGCCGGCAGGTGTCGACAATCAAGCCGGCACGCGAGATCCAGCCGATGAAGGTGTTCAGCGTCGACGGTGGCTGCGTGCCGGACGACAGGGGCGTCAGGAAAGCGGCGAGGTAATCGGCGAGCGGTGTGATGCTTGACGCAAAGGGCAGCAGTGCCGCGACGCTTTCTGTCGAGAGGCCCAGAAACTCGCTCAAGGCCCGCACCAGGCTGGTCACCTGTAGATTGGCGGTCTGTGCAATCGTCTTGATCAGCCCGTCGATGCCGGCGCGCGCGGTCAATAGCGTGGTGCGTACCGCTTGCGTGCAGGCGGTCGGATCGGCATTGGCGGCGAAAATCGTCGCCAGATAGGGAAGATCGGTCGAAGCGGTAAAGTCCTGGGCGACCGCTGCGATCGTCGCGGTGACCGCAACGAGCGCCGGCGGACTGGCGGCAAGCAGTGCGGCATAGACCTGCTGCGACTGCGCTGCGTCGATGCCGAGCGTCGCGTCGACGAAACTTGCTTCATCAAAACCGAAAACGGTGGCACTTTCGCCGACCCGTACCGGCAGATAGGCGCTGACATCGGTATAGGTCGCGGCATAGCGCAGCGAAATGCCAATATCGGTGACGAATGTCTGCACCACGAGTTTGTCGAAAAGCGCCTGCGCCTGCTCACCGTTGAGCTGCAGCACCGCCAGCGTTGCAGGCGTCAGGTGCGTGGTGGCGGCCGAAACGGCTGTTTCCGCCTGGAAGGAAGGGACGTCTTGAACCGGGTAGGGCGTCGGGAAATCGGGCGAAGCGCCGGTGGTGATGTACTGGATCTCAGCAGCCGAAAAATCGCTGTTCGCGAGCCAATGCGCCATGGCGAACTGGTCGGCCAGCGTGTCGAGCGCGAAGGTGACGGCGTCTTTCGGCGGCAGATAATAGTTGGGTGCGCTCGGGTAGTACATCAGCCCGAGGAAGGTCAGGTAGGTATCGATGCTCCAGTCGAGGCGCTGGGCCGTCGTTGCCAGCCGCCATAGCCAGGTGAGGTTGCCCAGAGTCAAGTCCATCACCGCAGGCGTCTGCGCGCCGATGAGGCTCTGCACGTAAGTGGCTAGCCGTGTCGTGTCGGCGTCGCCAATCTGCAGGGCCGCCCGCAACCGACCGCGAATAATGCCGTCGGTGCCGGCGGTGTTCGCGATCGTCCATTGCTGCGTCGGGGTGCGGAAGGGATTGAAGGGCGTGGCGCTGGTCGGCAGGTACGGATGGGCGCCCTGGAGCATCGCAGGCGCGTTGAAAATCAGATCGAACTGATCCTGCGGGTTGCGGTCGTCGATCTTGCCGGTGGTCTTGAGTGCGTAGAACAGCCCCGTGATATCGAGCGCCGTGACGCTTTCCGCACTGATCAATCCGGCCATGCGGCCGAGCGCAAGCAGGTAATCCTCAGTGATCTCGGTCGCGCCTGTTGCCGTTATCGCCCATTGCAGGTCGGCAGATGACCAACCGCAGAGCTTGCCGAGACGGATGAAGCGGCTCAGCCGATCAAGGCGCTTCAAGGTCAGCCCGGCGAGACGATGCGTCGGATTGCCCGGATCGTTGCAGAAATAGGTGGTGATGGCGGCAGGCTGCTCGCCGGTATCGTTGATGAAGAACCCGTTGGCGCCCCCGGCATCGCGTTCAGATTTCGATAAATTCTGGTCGAGCAGTGCGGTCAGCTCTTCGGGGAGCAGCCCGGTCCGCGCCTGGAAGATGTCGACAAGATCGAGCCCGTCCATCTTCAGAATGGTGAAGGTTTGCGCGCTGGCATCGGCGCTCGGCGCCATCTCGATCTCGGCCAGCGTGGTCGACAGGACGGCGGTGATCGTCCTCGTTTCCGTCCCCACGGTGATCTGGTCGCTGACGCGCAATTCCTTGACGAAATTGGTGCCGGTGCCGACGACTTGCGTCGAGGTTTTCTGCCAGGAGACCTTGCCGGTGCCGGCCGTCGGCAGCACGTCGACGATGGTGCCGGTGCGAGGCGCCGGCTGCACCATGTAGTCGACACCGCCCGTCGACGGCCATGCGGCCGTGACCGCGAGTGCCGTATCGGAAAATACCGTGCCGACGATGAGCGTCGTCGTGCCCACTGCAATCGAGCCGCCATTGGCATAATCGGTGAGGAATGCCGTGCCGATGCCGGTGACAGCGGTACCGCTCTTCTCAAATACGATGCCGCCCGGGCCCGCATAGGGAGGGACCGGCTGCGGCGCCACCGGCGTCACCGTATAGGTGAGGCCGGTCGAGATATAAGGGAAAGCAGTATCGACGTTCAGCGTCGTGTCCGAGGTGATCGAGGCGACAGTGCGTGTCTGGCCGGCGGTGGTAAGCTTGTCGCCGACGGCTATCTGGGTGATGAAGGCCGTGCCCACACCCGTCACGATGGTGTTGTCGGGCTCAATCGACACCGTGCCCTGACCGGTAAAGGGCGGCTTGGGCGGTGCGGCGTTCGGTGCGACGATGTAGTTCAGCGCCGTTTGTGTTGCCCAGGCCGCATCCACCGTCGCTTGCGTGTCGCTGGCGATGGCGGTGACCTTGCGCGGCACGCCGGCGACGCTGATGGTATCGCCGACCGCCATTTCTCCGGTAAAGCGCGTGCCGATGCCGCCTACCGCCGTCGAGCCGACCAACGTACCGACCTCGCCGACGCCGGCATAGGGCAGGGGCGTGCGTGGAATATCGTAGCCATAGGCGGCGGTCACGCCGGCGATGCTGGGATCGGGCGTGGTGAAACGTGTCAAGTCCGTGACGGACAGCCTGAGCGCCTCGCGCGCCACGTCCAGCGGCAGCACATTGCTAGCGCTGCCTCCCTGCACCACCATGCCGCGATAAAGTGCCAATAGCGGCGTGTTCATCACCTCGAGCGGCCGGCGCAATGCGACGAGCGGCTGCGTGAACGGCAGGTCGAACGGATAGGGTGCGCTGGCGAGATACTGATACGGGTCCTGCCCGCTGCGTGCCTTGATCGAAAAGGCGAGTACGTCATTGACGAGCGTGAGGGTGGGAATTTCCGTAAACGTGTTGGTCGGTGTCAGCTTGAGCGCGAAGATATCCGGGCGGCGCTCTTCCAGAGTATAGCCCGGCGGTATGGTGCGCACCGGGTTGCAATTGGGATACGTGATATATTCGTCAATGATGCGCATCGCATCAAAAAAGTAGGCTGATGGGCTGAAGATCGTCTGGCCAGGATCGGCGTCGAAATAGTTCATGTTGCCGAACAGCGCCGTGTAGCTCGGGATGTTCATAAAATAGTCGACCAAGTCGTCGGACGCGGTATTGAACTTGGTGCCGCTGTAATAGGGAGAGGCGACGAGATCCTTGACGCTGCCATAAAGTTGCAAAGCAGCCGTCTTGAGATGGCCTGCGCGGCCGTAAACATCGAGCGCTCTCGCCTTGTCGCCTTTGAACAATTCCTTCGTCGTTTCGACGAAGCGGGCGGGCGACATGGCTGCAATCCTGGCAGCGGAATCGAGGCCGAGCTCCATCAGGCCTTCGGCGGTCTCCAGGTCGCGAGTGAGTCGGTAGCTGCGCTGGAAAGAGCGCAGGGCCTCGAGCGTTTCATGACCAATGGCGGCTTCTAGTGCCGCCCTGCTAGGGCGCCGGCCGGCGCTAGCTCCGGCCTGTCTGCGGTCCTCGCCGGCTTTGGTTTTTGCCGGTTGGTCGGCGTCGGGCCTCGCTTGCTGCGCGCGCCTAGCCGCAAGCTCGGCCAGGGCCGAGCGATCGTGAAAGTCAAACGAGCGCAGGTCTATCCCTGCAGTTTCTTCTAGGAATTTCTTGATTGTTACATTCTTGACGTGCGCTGTCGGAAACGAATCCATGGCTGATCCGCCTCGTATCTGCTGAGGAACATGTGCGCGGAAGTACAGGTAGCGATACGGCTAACTACAGTTATGCAATCAAAAATTGATAGACGGGGAAAACTCATCTTGTCAAGTGCACAATCGAAGATTGCAGAAATTCTGCAAGGCCCCTCCCATGTACCTTGTCCGCAAAAATATCACTGCAAATAAGCCTCCCACGTGGGCGTAGCGGAGCGGAAGCCGGCCTCGATTATCGCTCGACGGGGGAAGCCGGGCCGATGTCTCGGACAACGGCAGCGAGCTTACCTGCGATGCAATGCTGGCTTGGTGCGAGGACAGCGCTATTGGCTGTTACTTTAAGACGACGGGCAAACAGATCCAGAATGCTTTCGTCCAAAGCTTCAACGGCCGAATGGGCGACGACTGGTGAACGAGACGCTGTTCTTGTCTCACTCTGTCGGTCACCGACCTTGCTCGAGCAGGCGAGTTGGTATAACAATTTATAGTTGAAATCTGGTTCGATCTGACTATCCTATTTTCCCAACCATAGGATGTGTGCCGTCCATCGAGGTGCTCCATGTCAAGTAGAGTGGCGTTATGGTCTGCTTTGCAGGGGGCGTCGTTTATAGACATGGTACTCCATTGCGATCTGGTGCGTGGCTATGTCAGGCAGAATTCGGCGTCCGTTCGAGCGCAGTTATGTAAAAAGGAGAAATGACATGTCGGTGGTGGAAGGTCGCAATGGATACCCGCCTTCCTGACGCAGGGGGCATTCGCCTTAGTCAATCTTCAGGACGATTGTAGTCCGGCGCCGCCGGTAGCCGTCGAGGCCTCACACTACGGGTCTGCTCAAGCCGGCGTTCCTGTCTACATGCGAGCTGGTATCTGGCCGGTCAATGATCATTGCGGTGTGCCGCGCAAAGAGAGTTCCGCTGCGGCCGGCCGCTGCCAGATGGTGTGCGGATTGTGTCGCGAACGGGCGCGGCAGGCCGTCAGGAGTGTTCCTGTAGGATCATCGGATAGAGGCAGTAGATGCGAGTAGATGGCGCAGACACGATCTCCGAATGTGATCATCAGATTACCGCCGGCTTCGCAAGAGAGCTCGACACGGCGTGCGTCCAGCGCGGCTTGCTGCCAGGGCAGCGAGTTTTGATTGTGGACGGCCGTACGCTGAAAGCCTGTGAATGCGCTTGCGGACCACAGGACGGCATTCTGTCTGTGGCGACCCCCTCTGGTGGGCAGCCGATGAGTGCGCTCGATCCCGGCGAGACGGTTCTGGCAGCCGGTCCCGCGCTCGCATGGTCACCTGCGATTGTACGCTTCAGCGCTGGAATAGCTATAACGGAACATGACGGCGGGCTGATCCGGATCAAGGTGGCGACGGGGTCCGGGACGACGCTGAGCGTTGTGCCCGATCATCCGTTCGTCGCTCCGGATGGCAGGCTGGTCCGAGCTGGCGAACTTGCCATCGGAGACAGGGTGCTGCTTGCGGATGGCCACGACGCGGCCGTGGTCATGCGCGATCCGTACCCGGATTATCGCGGATATATTTGGCGCATTGCCACACTGGACGAGGAACCGACGAGGCTCGACATGCATCTTTTGAACACAGCGGGCATTGTGTCCGGTGACTTCGCCGTGCAGCTGTTCTTCGCGAAGTTCGAGCGGGAGTCCGCTTGGCATTCTCTCGCCCGGGCGGCGCGTGTTAAAGGTAGCAAGCGGCAGCGTCCGTCAACCGCGCACAAGCCCAAAGATCTGTCTGAGGAACGCGACAGAGCCGCGCTATTGAGTGCGGGCGCGAACCCAGCCGTCTCTGACCGCTTTCAACTGCGGCCGTTCCATGAGTTCGCGTCGATGGAGGAAGGTCGTGCCGAACTGGGTGCAACTCTTGGCCTCGACGGCCCCGTTTCGCAGCAGGTGTTCGATCGCGCTATGCGGGATTGGACCTATGCGCGCAATCTCGTGTCTGCGCGTTCCGCGCCAGCGTTTCTGAACCATTTGCTAGATACCCCGCTATACCGCGATTCCGATTCGGGCGGCGCCACAGAATGCGGCCCTGCTGTCGAGCTTCTCGCCAAGGCCGCCAGATCACTATGGGTATGGTCCCGCGCCGGGCTGGAGGCGGTGAGTGAGGAGACCTATCGCGCGCGCCTCTCCGGTTGTGCCTCATGTCCGCACCATAAGCCGCGGCCGGATCGTGTCATTTACGGTGTTGCCGCGCAACTCGACGGTAACGCCGCAAGCGGGAGCATCTGCTCGCTCTGCGGCTGCTTCACCGCAAGCAAGGCGCGGAGAGTCACAGAGTCCTGTCCCGACGCCGATCCTGTTCGACCTGCACTCACACGTTGGGGAGAACCGAACGTCCAAAGCAGGATCCGGACAGCGGAGCGGCGTGAGGTTGTCGCTGCAAGGGACGCAGCCGTGGGTACGTCGAAGAACTCACCGCTCCCGCCCGAGCGGATGGGGAAAGAGGAGAGCGACCATGACTACGATCAAGGATGAGCAAGGGGACCCCGTACCTCCGTGCGCGCCCGAGGTGTGCAAAAAACTGGAGCCGAAGATCGCGCACCTATGCAGTCAAAATCAATGGCCACCGGACTACCAGATCATGATCATGTGGGACGACAAACTATGCTTCTGCCTCTGCCGGTGACCGAAGCACGCTTGCGCTGACGGATCCTGGAGGAAAGCGGGATTCTTTCGGCTGCCTCCAGGGGGCAGATTTCGCTCTGCTGCTGAGCAGGTTCGGCGGCATGCGGAAGACGACGGTGGCTGCAAGCGCGTTTAGGTAAACGGCCTCGAAGATCCTGCATGGAAGCTGCGGAAACAGGAACTCCGGGCCGGCACGACCTTCACACTTCCGATGATCGCGGCGCCGCGCTACGTAGTACGCGAGCGTTACGATATTGGCCGATGTCCCATGTACGAAGAGGAGGGCTATCGGTCGCTTCTCCTCGGCCGGACGTGTGTTCGGTGGAGTCGCCCGCCTTGCTGTTCGCGTGAATACGAGTGGCCGTGCATACCATCGTTGTGGATTGCGTCTGGCGACTTGAGTCGTTTGCCTATTTCCCGTTGGCCCGGCTGTCGCGACTCCGTTGACCTTGCCCCTCAGGCTTAATCCGGCTTGAAGTTCGTTCTGGCCCGCAACGAGGACCAGAGCATGAAGCGCAGCCGCTTTACGGAAGAGCAGATCATCGGGATTTTGAAGGAGCACGAGGCTGGCGTTCCGGTCGCCGATCTGTGCCGCAAGCATGGCGTGAGCGACGCCAGCATTTACAAGTGGAAACAAGAACGCGAGCGCGCCGATCGGCACCGGACCGTTCGTGTTCAAGGAATGGGTCAAGGGCAGCCATATCATCCTCGTACGCAACCCGAATTATTGGGATCCCGGCAAGCCCTATCTCGACCGCATCATCGTGCGCTTCATCGCCGACCAGGCGGCGCGCTCGGTCGCATTCGAGACCGGCGAGCTCGACCTCGGCGGCGGGCCGCCGGTGCCGCGCTCCGATCTCGCGCGGCTGCAGGCCTTGCCGCATCTCGGCTCAGAGACGCGCGGTTACGATTACAATGCCGGCATGACGCAGCTTTAGTTCAACTATGACAACCCGGTCCTCAGGGACAAGCGGGTGCGGCTCGCGATCGCCCACGCGATCGATTATGGCCGGTTGCTCGACTTCGTCTATTTTGGCTATGGCAAGGTCGCGCCGTCGGCGGTCAGTCCTGAGCTGGCCGAGTTTGTCGATCCGTCGATCAAGCCCTACGCACTCGATCTCGCGAAGGCGAACGGGCTGCTCGATGAGGCCGGTTATCCGAAGAAGGCCGACGGCACGCGTTTCCCGATCCGGCTCTACGCCAACCCGTTCAACCTGCAGGCGGCCGGCGACTTCGTCAAGCAGGCGCTGACGAAGCTCGGCATCGCCGTCGATTTTCAGTTCTTCGATTTCTCGACCTACATCAACAAGACCTATACCGGCCGCGAGTTCGACATCACGCTCGAATCGCTGTCCAATACCGTCGATCCCACACCCGGCATCCAGCGCGCATTCTGGTCAAAGAAATTCAAGATCGGCCTGCCGTTCTCGAACGCCTCGCACTACGCCAATCCGGTCGTCGACCAGCTGCTCGAAGATGCCGCCGTCGAGCCGGATGCCGAGAAGCGCAGAGCGCTCTGGTTCAAGTTCCAGAACCTGATCTATGACGACGTTGCAGCCATCCATCTGGTCGCGCCCGATGGCGTGACGCTGTTCAATAAGACGATCAGGAACCACACGCTCGGCGTCACCGGAATCAATGCGCGCCTCGCCGACATCTATTTCGACCAATAGGGCTTCGAGGCAAAATCCGACCGTGGGCACATCTCGATGAGATCTGAGAGCCGGGTGGTCACATCGTGATTGAGAATACGCGGAGCCGGAAGGGGCGGTCCGGAGGCGCCTGAGCGGTTAAGCCACGGGCGGACGAGTGGGCGCACCAGGTGGAGATGGGGCGTCGAACCGGATCTGTGATGGCCGTCGCGCCAGTCGGGAGATGACGGCGGCTCGCGCGGCGGCTCCGATGTCAAAGCCTGGTCCGTGCCGCAGATTGACCGCGCGCGCGAGAAGAAGATCCGCTGCCCTCGCCGAATGTGACATTACTTGCGCCTTGATCACGGCGTGCGCTGATAACGCGACGATATAGCCGCTAGCTCAAATCCGTATTTCCGCGGGCCAGCGGTCGTCGCCTAGCGTCGATCCTCAAATAGCTCGACCGCCGCAGCCGGTCCGCGAGTCCTGCGCCATCAGCAGAGGACGCGTTGATGCCGTCTGCCGCCGGGTCGAGCCGGGATGAAGCGAACAAGGTGACGGGCGGCGAATGCGCGTTTGGACTCGCTATTTCAACCAGGAGCGGATCGTCTTCGCCCTCACGGTGCTGTTGCTGATCCTGTTCGCGCTGACATTGCCGAAATTCCTGGCGCCGAGCAATCTGCTCTCTCTGGTTCGCAGCGTCGCCGTGCTCGGCATTCTCGGACTCGGCATGCTGGTCGTGGTGCTCGGCCGCGGCATCGACCTGTCGCTGGTGGCAACCATGGCGATCTCGGTGGCGTGGAGCCTGCAGCTTGCGGCCAGCGGCCTATCGGTCGCAAGCGCGATGGGCATCGGCCTGCTGCTCGCCCTCGGCATGAGCCTCGTCACCGGGATCCTGATCGCCTATGCCGAGATCCCGTCACTGTTTGCGACCTTGGCGATGGCGACCTTCGTCTACGGCTTCGGTCGCGCCCATCTGATCACCGGCACCGACGTCGTCTATCTGCCGCCCAACATCGGCCTGCTTGCAGGCCTGGGGCAGGGGGCGCTGTTCGGTATTCCCATGCCGATCGTCGTCGCGGCCGCCGTGGCGCTGATCGCCTATCTGTTCCTGCGCTACACCAAGCCCGGGCGCTTCATCTATGCGATCGGCGACAACCTCGCCAGCGCGCGGATCGGTGGCGTGCCGGTGCGCCCCATTCTCGTTGCGCAATATGTCATCGCCGGCGGCATCGCCTTCGTGGCCGGTCTCGTGACCGCGACCTCGGCGGAGGCGATGAACACCCGCGTCGTCAACTCCAACATGATCTACGACGTCATCCTGGTCGTGGTACTCGGCGGCGTCGGCCTCTCCGGCGGCCGCGGCAACGTCCGTAACGTGATCGTTGGCGCGCTGCTGATCGGCGTGCTGATGAACGGCATGACGATCATGGACGTGCAGTACACGATCCAGAACGTCATCAAGAGCCTGATCCTGCTGCTCGCCATCGTCGTCGACAGCATCCTCAACCCGCGCGACGAGCAGACGGGCCAGCAGGGGGACATCTGACGTCCCCGACAACGAGCCTCAATCAACAAACTCGGAGGAGACCATCTTGAAGACCATGCATCGTCTGGCTCTTGCGGCCACTGCGTTCGTCGGAATTGCTGCGGCCGCCATCGGCGCCGCCCGCGCCGACGACATGAACGATCCCTATCGGCAGCCGGCGCTCGACGCGCTCAAGGGCAAGTCGATCGTCTATCTGCCGATCTCGATCGGCTTCGACCTGGCGCAGGCCTGGGGCGGTGTCGTCAAGACCGAGGCCGAGCGTTACGGCATGAAGTTCAAGTCGCAGGATCCGAACTGGAACACCGGCGCGATGGCGCAGGGCCTGACCTCGCTGATCGCCGAGAAGCCCGACGTGATCGTGACGCAGAACCCGGACCTGCAATCGCTGGCGCGGCTGCTCAAGCAGGCCAATGCCGCCGGCATCGTCGTGATCCAGATGAACATGCAGGGCGCGGTGCAGACCGACGCCTTCGTCGGCCCCGACTTCATCGCCATGGGCGAGCAGGCTGCCAAGATGGTCGTCGCCAAATGCGGCAAGGGCACCGAGACCTCGCACAAGGTCTCGATCGTGCAGGGCGTGCTCACCGGCGGCGTCAGCTACTACCAGGTTCAGGGCATCAAGAAGGTGTTCGAGGCCAACCCCGAGATCAAGGTGGTGTCGAGCCAGGCGGCCGATTGGGACGCCTCCAAGGCGCGCGCCATCACCGAGACAGTGCTGCAACAAAACCCGGATCTGTGCGGCGTCATCGACGTCTGGGATGGCCAGGGTGTCGGCACGGGGGCCGCGATCAAGCAGGCCGGCAAGCAGGATCAGGTCTACTTCGTGACCTCGGGCGGCGGCGCGCAGAGTATGTGCGACCGGCTTGCCGACGGCACCTTCTCGGCCGCGATCAATTATGACGCGCCGGGCATGGGCCGCGATGCCTTCACCGCGATCAGCGCGGTGCTACAGGGCAAGCAGAAGGCCGGCACGATGAAGTTCCAGCTCTATTCGCCCACGCGCGTCATGACCAAGGCCGACGTCAAGGCCGGCACCTGCTGGGATCCCGAGCAGTACGCCAAGCTGCTGCGCTGATCCGCCTCATCCAGGCGTGGTCGCCGGTTGCGGCGGCCACGCGCTTTCTTCGACAATGATTTCCCGCGATCGCGTGCAGAGGCTGCCTTGGCGTCGACCCATACTTTCACGAAGCTGAGATATCGCTTCATCCCGGACCACGTCATCGGCGAGCTGCTCTCGAAGAAGTGGATCGACAACGCGATCCCGTTTCTGGTGCTGCTGTGCGTGATCGCGATCTTCGGCTCGCTGATCCCGAACTTCTTCACCGGCGCCAACCTCGCCATCAGTGCCCGCGAACTCGGCGAGTTCGGCCTGGTCTGCATGGCCATGATGGTCGTCATCATCGTCGGCGGCATCGATCTCAGCGTCGGCTCCAATTTCGCGCTCGGCAATTTCATGACCCTGGCGCTGCTCAATCTCGGCGGCTGGCCGGTCGGCCTCGCGATCCCCGCTGTCGTCCTGATCTGCGGCGGCGTCGGCCTGCTCAACGGCTACCTGATCGGCTTCCTCCGGCTGCGCGCCTTTCTCACCACGCTGGTGACGCTCATCATCGTGCGCGCGATCGTCGACATGCTGCTCCTGAAATATGCGCAGGCGATGTCGGTCAGCTTCTACCAGTCCGACGTCTGGGACCTGATCGGCCTGGGCGGCCTCGCCGAGGTGCCGTCGAGCTTCATCATCCTCGTGATCGTCGCGCTGATCGGCCACGTGCTGCTGACGCGCAGCCGTCCGGGCTGGCGCATGATGGCGATCGGCGGCTCGCGGCGCTCGGCGCACAACATTGGTCTTTCCGTGCGCGGCATGGTCTGCGCCGCCTATACGATCTCCGGGATGCTGTGCGGTCTCGCCGGCGTGCTCTATGCGGCGCGGCTGAGCGGCGCCGGCACCGACACCGGCATGGGCCTGGAAATCTCGGCGCTGACGGCGGCGGTGCTGGGCGGCAACAGCCTCGGTGGCGGTCGCGGCTCGGTCGCCAAGGCGCTTATCGGCGCCGTCATCGTGCTGGTCATGACCAATGGCGTGCTGCGCATCGGCCTGAACAGCGGCTCCGGCCCGATGGTGCTCGGCCTGACCCTGCTGCTCGCCGTGTTCATCGACGTGCGCTGGCTCAAGAACCGAGACAAGCTCCTGTCGAAGGTCTATGTGTCGCCGACCTATGTCGAGCTGCCGGTGCCGCGTTCGACCTCGGCCGAGACCGGCGGCGCGTTCGCGCTCAACGACCGACTCGGCCAAGTGGAGATCATCGGCCTCGGTGAGGTCGAGTCGCCCGAGGACGTCATCCTCGATGACGACGATTATCTCTATTGCGGCACGCGCCACGGCGACATCGTCCGCTTCGCGCCGCCGGACTACACGAGCTGGGAGGTCTATGCCCATATCGGCGGCTCGCCGCTCGGCATGGCCTTCGATCGGACCGGCGACCTGCATGTCTGCGTTGGCGGCATGGGCCTCTACAAGATCGACCGCGCGCGGAACGTCAGCAAGGTCACCGACGAGACCAATCGTTCGGCCTTCTCCGTGGTCGACGATTCCCGGCTGCGGCTCGCTGACGATCTCGACATCGCGCCCGACGGCCGGATCTATTTCAGCGAGGCCACGATCCGCTACGAGATGCATGATTGGCCGGTCGACGCGCTGGAGAGCCGCGGGAACGGCCGCATCATCTGCTACGATCCGAAGAGCGGCAAGACGCATACGGCGCTGCGCAACCTGATCTTCCCGAACGGCGTCTGTCTCGCCCATTATGGCCAGTCGGTGCTGTTCGCCGAGAGCTGGGCCTGCCGCGTCAGCCGTCTGTGGATCGCCGGGCCGAAGGCAGGGCAGGTCGAGCGCGTGCTCGACGCGCTGCCCGGCTATCCCGACAACATCAACCGCGCCTCGGACGGCTCCTATTGGTGCGCGATCATGGGCATGCGCTCGCCGGCGCTCGACCTCGCGCTGCGCATGCCGGGCTTCCGCCGTAGGATGGCGCGCCGCATCGCGCCAGACCAGTGGCTGTACCCGAACCTCAACATCGGCTGCGTGATCCGCTTCAATGACAAGGGCGAGGTGCTGGAGTCGCTGTGGGATCAGGGCGCCAAGAACCACCCGATGATCACCTCGATGCGCGAGCACCGCGGCTATCTCTATCTCGGCGGCATTACCAACAACCGCATCGGCCGCATCAGGCTCGACAAGGCTGATCCGAATTGGAGCGGCATGCGCAGCTATTGGGAGCAGCGGGCATGAGCGCCTTGGTCGGAAGCTGGCTGGAGCGTTTCCTCGGCCGTGGCCGGGCTGCGGTTACTGTGCCGCCGCTGGATGGGGCGTTGAAGCCGAACAATCGTCTCGAAGACGCGCCGCGCGGCCTCGCGAGCGACGCGCCGGACAATCTGGTGGCTTGCGACGGCGCGGTGTTGTGGTCGAGCGGGGCGAGGCTGTTTCGTGCCGCCGCCGGAGCCGAGCCGGAGCCGGTCGCGACACTCGATGGCGTCATCTCGGCGCTGGCCGTGTCGCCGCGCGGGCAGATTGCCGTCGCCTGCGACGGCAAGGGCATCTCGATCCTGGCCCGCGACGGCACCGTGACCGATACCGGCCGCAGCAGCGGCTGGCCGGCCGCCTGCATCACCGCGATGACGTTCGACGACGAGGCGAGCCTCGTCGTCTGCATCGGCTCGGTCGAGACTGCTCTCGACGCCTGGCAGCGCGACCTGATGGAGCACCGCCGCGCCGGCGAATTGTGGAAGCTCGATCTCGTGACGCGCGCGGCCAAGCGGCTGGCCGCAGGGCTCGGCTACCCCAACGGCGTCGTGGCCGCGGCCGATCAAACGTTGATCGTCAGCGAGGCCTGGGATGTCCGCCTCGTGCGCCGCGCGCCGGACGGTCGTGAGCTCGCCGTCGTGCTCGACGACCTTCCGGGCTATCCGGGCCGCATCGCGGCATCCGCGCGCGGCGGCTATTGGCTGACGGTGTTCGCGCCGCGCAGTCCGCTGATCGAGTTTGCGCTGCGCGAGGATGATTACCGCCGCGCGATGCTGGCCGAGGTGCCGCCGGCCTATTGGATCGCGCCGGCATTGCGCAGCGGCATCTCGTTCCACGAGCCGATGCAGGGCGGCGCCTTGAAGCAGATGGGCATCCTCAAGCCATGGGCGCCGACCTTGTCCTACGGCCTCGTCGTCGCGTTGGACGCCAACTTCGTGCCGCTCCAGAGTCTGCACAGCCGTGCCGGTGGCAGGCGCCACGGCATCACGTCGGCGGTCGACATCGATGGACGGCTATGGCTGACCGCCAAGGGCGGCGACGAAATCGTCATGATCGATGGCACGGCGGGGGAGGTGAAGTGATGCAGCCGGTCGTCGAGCTCAAGAACGTCACCAAGGAATTCCACGGCATTCCGGCGTTGCGCAACATCTCGTTCGATCTCAGGCCCGGCGAGGTCCATGCGCTGCTCGGCGAGAACGGCGCCGGAAAGTCGACGCTGACCAAGATCATGGCGGGTGTCTACGAGGTTACCAGCGGCGAACTGATCGTCAACGGCGCCAAGGTGTCGTTCAAGACACCGGCGGAGGCGCTGCGCAGCGGCATCGCGATGGTGTTCCAGGAGACCAGCCTGGTGCCGTCGCTGACGGTCGCGCAGAACATCTACCTCGGCAACGAGAAGTTCCTGAACCGGCTGCGCGGCATCTACATCGCCGCCCAGCAATTCCTGCAGTCGCTGAATTTCGGCGTCGATCCGACGATGTATGTGTCGCAGCTCGGCGCGGCGCAGAAGCAGATGGTCGAGATCGCGCGCGCCGTGCACCACAAGGCGCGCGTCATCATCTTCGACGAGCCGACGGCGACGCTGACTCCGGAAGAGAAGCACCATTTCTTCGCTCTGGTGAAACGGCTCAAGCGCGACGGCGTCTCGATCATCTTCATCTCGCATGCGCTGGAGGAGGCGCTATCGATCTCCGACCGCATCACCATCATGCGCGACGGCCAGCATGTCGTGACGGACGATGCGAGGAATTTCGACCGCGACAAGATCATCACCGCGATGGTCGGCCGCACCTTGTCGGACGAGCTCTATGGCAAGGCCGGCGACGGCCATGCGACGCGGCCCTACGGGCGCAAGATGCTGAGCGTGCAGAACCTGTCGATGGGTCGCATGGTCCGCAACAACTCGTTCTCGGTCTATGCCGGCCAGATCACCGGCATCTTCGGGCTGATCGGCTCGGGCCGCACCGAAACCGCGAAGATCATCTCCGGCGTGGTCAAGCGTGATTTCTTCCATGGCGGCGAGGTCAAGCTGGAGGGCCGCTCGGTGCGCTACCGGGTGCCGCGCCAGGCGGTGCGCGACGGCATCGTCTACGTCACCGAAGACCGCAAGATCGAGGGCTTCTTCGAGACCAAGTCCATCGCCGAGAACATCTATCTCAACCTCCTGGCGGCCGATCTCAACAAGAGCGTCGTGATTTCCTATTCGGAGATGATGGAGCTGGCGGCGACCTGGACCAAGCGGCTCAACGTGCGCGCCATCAGCAATGCGGCGCGCGTGGTCGAATTGTCCGGTGGCAACCAGCAGAAGGTGGTGATCGCGCGCGCGCTGGTGCAGCAGCCCAAGCTCATCATCTTCGACGAGCCGACCCGCGGCGTCGACGTCGGCGCCATCGCCGAGCTGCATCACGTCATCAACGAGCTGGCGGATGCCGGGCTTGCGGTGGTCGTGATCTCGTCCTACCTGCCGGAAATCCTCAATCTGGCCGACCGCATCCTGGTGTCGCGCCAGGGCCGCGTCGTCGAGGAATTCTCGGCCGATGAAGCGACTGAAGAGAAGATCATGTACGCGGCCGTCCATTGAGCGACGCGCCGAAGTTTTCGAGGGAATGACCGCATGAAGATCAGGGCCGCCGTTCTCGAGGATATGGGCCCCGCCGGCCCCTATGCCGCCTCGCGTCCGCTGAAGATCCAGGACGTCGAGCTCGACGGCCCCGGTCCGGGCGAGGTGCTGGTGCGCATCGCCGCCGCCGGCCTGTGCCATTCCGATCTCTCGGTGATCAATGGCGACCGGCCGCGCCCGCTGCCGATGGTGCTGGGTCACGAAGCCTCCGGCGTGGTCGAGGAGGTCGGTGCCGGCGTCGATGATCTCGTGCGCGGCGATCACGTCGTCTGCGTGTTCGTGCCGAACTGCGGCCATTGCGCGCCGTGCGCGCAAGGGCGGCCGGCGCTGTGCGAGCCGGGCGCCGAGCACAATGGCAAGGGTGACCTGCTCAGCGGCGGTTTCCGGCTGCATCGCGGCGAAGCCAGGGTGCATCATCATTGCGGCGTGTCGTGCTTCGCCGAATACGCGACGATGTCGCGCCGTTCGCTGGTGAAGGTACAGAAGGAAGTGCCGCTGCACATTGCTGCGCTGATGGGTTGCGCCGTGCTGACCGGCACCGGCGCCGTCTTCAACGGCGGCGACGTCGGTCCCGGAGGCAAGGCCGCCATCATCGGGCTCGGCGGCGTCGGGCTGGCTGCGGTCATGGGCGCGGTCGCGATCGGCGCCGAGACCGTGGTTGCGATCGACATGTTCGAGCCGAAGCTCGCTCTGGCACGCGAGCTCGGCGCGACCCATGTCTTCAACGGCTCGGATCCTGATCTGGTTGCGAAGGTCAAGGAGGCGACCAAGGGCGGCGTCGATGCGGCGCTGGAATTCGCAGGCTCCGTCAAGGCGCTGGAGATGGGCTACGCCATCACGCGGCGGGGCGGCACCACGGTGACGGCCGGCCTTCCAAATCCCAAGGCGGTGCTGTCGCTGCCGGCGGTGTCCTTGGTTGCGGAGGAGCGCACGCTGAAAGGCAGCTATCTCGGCTCCGGCGTGCCGTCGCGCGACATTCCGCGCTTCCTGGGCCTCTATCATCGCGGCCGGCTGCCGGTGGACAGGCTGCTGACCCACCGTATCCGGCTGGACGACATCAATGCCGGCTTCGATCGCCTCGCCGACGGCAGCGCGATCCGCCAGGTCGTCGAATTCAACTGAGAGGTTTGCATGAGCAGGATCGAGCCGATGCGGCGCTATCAATGTTTCATCGGCGGCCAGTGGCGGCAGCCGGCCTCCGGCGACTATTTCGAAAGCTTCGATCCATTCCTCGCCCAGCCCTGGGCCTTGATCCCGAGATGCGATGCACGCGACGTCGACGCGGCCGTCGCTGCTGCGCGGCAGGCGCTGGAGCAGGGTGAGTGGGCCAGCATGCATCCGTCGCAGCGCGGGCAGTTGCTGCGCCGGTTCGGTGATCTCATCGCGCGCGATGCCGATCATCTGGCCCGCATCGAGGTGCAGGACAACGGCAAGCTCTATGCGGAGATGCGCGGCCAGGTCGGCTACATCCCGCAATGGTTCCACTATTTCGGCGGGCTCGCCGACAAGGTCGAGGGTGCGGTGGTCCCGATCGACAAGCCCGACATGTTCACCTACACGCGCCACGAACCGATCGGCGTGGTCGCCGCGATCACGCCGTGGAATTCACCGCTGCTGCTCGCGACCTGGAAGCTCGCGCCGGCGTTGGCGGCCGGCTGCACCATCGTGATCAAGCCGTCCGAATTCACCTCGGCATCGACGCTCGAGCTGATGCGGCTGGCGGAGGAAGCGGGCTTTCCGCCCGGCGTGCTCAACGTCGTCACCGGGTTCGGGACTGACGTCGGCGAGCCGCTGACCAGCCACAAGGGCGTCGACAAGATCGCCTTTACCGGCGGTGAGAATTCCGGCCGCCATGTGTTGCGCAACGCCGCCCAAACCTTCAAGCGGACCACGCTGGAGCTTGGCGGCAAATCGGCGCAGCTCGTATTCCCGGACGCGGATCTCGACGATGCGGTCAAGGGCGTGGTGTCCGGCATCTTCGCCGCCACAGGGCAGACCTGCATCGCAGGCTCGCGCCTGCTGGTGCATGAGAGCATCCACGATGCGTTCCTGGACAAGTTCGTCGCCTTGGCGCGGACGGCGCGCATGGGCGATCCGATGAACATGGATACGCAAGTCGGGCCGGTGACCACGCAGCCGCAATATCAGCGCGTGCTGTCCTGCATCGCGATGGCGCGCGAAGAGGGCGCCGAATGTGTGATGGGCGGCAAGCCGGCGGATCGTCCGGAATGCGGCCGGGGCTGGTTCGTCGAGCCGACGGTGTTTGCCGGCGTCAACAATGCGATGCGGATCGCGCAGGAGGAGGTGTTCGGGCCGGTCCTGTCCGTCATCAAGTTCCGCGAGGACGATGAGGCCTATGCTGTTGCTAACGACACCGCCTATGGCCTTGCGGCCGGCGTCTGGACCAACGACCAGCGCCGCGCCTTCACCGCGGCCAGGCGGCTGCGCGCCGGCACGGTCTGGACCAATACCTATCGTGCCGTCAGCTACATGGCGCCCTTCGGCGGCTTCAAGGCGTCCGGGATCGGACGGGAAAGCGGACAGGACGCGATCATGGAATATCTGGAAACGAAATGCGTCTGGATGTCTTATGGCAAGGACGTGCCGAACCCGTTCGTGATGCGGTAAGCGCGTGCCGCTACCGGAAGCGATGAGGACCCATGGCTGCCGATTTCGAAGGACTTCTGGTTGTTTCGATCGAGCAGGCGGTCGCGGCGGCCTATGCCTCCTGCAAGCTGGCCGATGCGGGCGCGCGCGTCATCAAGATCGAGCGCCCGGAGGGCGACTTCTCCCGGGAGTACGATCATTTCGTGCATGGCGAGAGCGCCTATTTCGTCTGGCTCAATCGCGGCAAGGAATCGATCTGCCTCAACCTTGCTGATGACGCCGACAAAGCCGTGCTGGCAGCGATGCTGGAACAGGCTGACGTGTTCATCCAGAACCTCGCGCCGGGCGCGATCGACCGGCTCGGCTTCTCGATGCAGGCGTTGCGGGCCCGGCACGAGCGGCTGATCACTTGCGCCATCTCGGGCTATGGCGACGAGGGGCCGCTGCGCGACGCCAAGGCCTACGATCTCCTGGTGCAGGGCGAGAGCGGCCTCGCCAACATCACCGGCAACGAATATGGCGCGGCGCGGGTCGGTGTCTCCGTCTGCGACATCAACGCCGGCATGACCGCGACGCAGGCGATCTTCCAGGCGCTCTATGCCCGCGAGCGCACCGGGCGGGGGCGGCACATCGCGGTCTCGCTCTTTCATGCCATGGCCGACTGGATGAACGTGCCGTATCTGCAATATGCCTATGGCGGCGTGCCGATCGGCCGGGTCGGGCTGCATCATCCGACGATCGCGCCCTATGGCAGCTACGCCTGCGGCGGTGGCCGTTCGATCCTGATTGCGATCCAGAACGAGCGTGAATGGGTCATTCTCTGTCGCGAGGTGCTGCAGCGCCCGGGCCTCGCCAGCGATCCGCGCTTTGTCAACAATGGCGAGCGGGTCAGGAACCGCGCGGCCCTCGATGCCGAGATCGGGCCGATCCTGCTCAGCATGGACCTCGATCGCGCGATCGAGTTGCTCAGCGCAGCACGGCTCGCCTTCGGCCGCGTCTCGACTCTGGCCGATTTCGCCGAGCATCCGCAGAACCGTTACATCGAGATCGACACGCCGACAGGGCCGGTCGTGATGATGGCGCCCGGCGCGGTGGCCGATGGTCAAGTGCCTGCGTTCGGGCCGATCCCGGCGCTCGGGGCGCATGGCGAGCGGCTGCGCCGCGAATTCGCGCCCAAGCCGCAGGATTGAGGCGGACCCCTTGCGTGGCCTGGGGCGCGGCCAGCTGACGGCAAAGTGGTATGGCTGCCGCGCCGAGCGCGCGCAGCCCCTGTGCTTGACAGCCTCATGATGCCGTTGATCTATAGCGATCGTCGATCGGCTGCGCGCTTGCCATACAGAAAAGATATGGCCTGCATAGAAGAATGTTGGGGCGGAAATGGATCTGCGGCAGCTTCGCTATTTCATTGCGATCGTCGAGCAGGGGTCGTTTTCCAAGGCAGCCGAGACCCTCAACGTGGCCCAGCCCGCGCTCAGCCTGCATGTGCGCAACATGGAGGCGGAGCTGGGCTCGTCGCTGTTGTTTCGCAGTCCCCAGGGCGTGGTGGCGACCGAGGCCGGTGAGATCCTGATCCGCCACGCGCGCATCGTCATCGACCAGCTGTCGATCGCGCGGCACGAGATCAAGGGGCAGGAGGCCGAGCCGTCCGGCGAGGTGCGGCTCGGGCTGCCTGGCACCATCAGTCAGATCCTGTCGGTGCCGCTGATCATCGAGGTGCGTAAACGCTTTCCGAAGATCAAGCTGTGCATTGCGGAGGCGATGAGCGGCTTCGTCACCGAATGGATCCGGGAGGGACGCATCGATCTCGCCGTGCTCTATATGCCGGTCAGCGACAACGCGCTGAACTCATCGGAGGTGATCAGCGAGGAGCTGTGGCTGCTCGGACCCATGAAAATGCCGGCCGGCGTCAAGCCGCCCGCCTCGGGCGCCGTGGCCTACGCCAAGGTGACCCAGCTGCCGCTGATCCTGCCGAGCGCCGACCACGGCCTGCGCATGCTGCTGGAGCGCGAGGCCTCCGCGCGCGGCCTGTCGCTCGATCCGGTGATCGAGGTCGACTCCTACGCCAACATCAAGGGGCTGGTCGAGGAGGGCATCGGCTATTCGGTTCTGCCCTATAATTCGATAGCGCGTGATGTGCAGAACGAACGGCTTCTAGCCTGGCCGATCACCCAGCCCGAAATCAAACGGTCCGTTCATCTGGCCCATCCGGTGGACCGGCCGCTCAGCCATGCCGTGTCGAGCGTCCATGCGCTGTGTCGCACGACGCTGCTCAACCTCGTCGTGAAAGGCAAGTGGAACGGGGCGCGCGCCGCGACCGAGGCGTCGGCTGCAGACGGCACGGCCTGCCGTCCGGCCGCGAAGAAGCGGTCTTGATCGTCCGATCTTGAAGCTTTCCGTCTCGACGCGCGGTTGAGCGCCAGCTGTCAGTCGCGTGCGATTGCGCCGCACCATGGAAAATGAGACTCCCCGTCAAGGTGACGAGGAGGACCACGCACGCCTCTCTCGCCCCATCGGATAGCGTTCCCTGCAGATCGTGGGTCGCCGGCATGTCGAGCATGTGCCGGCGAAGTCCACGACGAGGCCAGCAACGACTGGCCGGCACGATCCAAGTGCTTCGGCGATTTGCAAAGGGAGGAGTTCGATGGTCATGCGACGTGTGGGGTTCGCTGCGCTCACGGCATTGCTGCTGTCAGGCACGGCCTCTGCCCAGGAGAAGATCAGGGTCGGGGTCACCGCCACCCTTGAGGGGACCTATACCGTGCTCGGCGAGGACGGGATGCGCGGTCACGTCACCGCCGTCAACGTGCTGGGCAAGAAGATCGGTGACAAGGAGCTCGAATTCGTCGTGGCCTCGACGGATGCCACGCCGGACTCCGCCGTCCGTGCCGTGCGCAAGCTGATCGAGCAGGACAAGGTGCAGATCCTGCTGTCGCCGCTGTCCGGCGACGAAGGTATCGCGGTCAAGAATTTCGCCAAGACGCACCCGGAGCTCACCTTCGTCAATGCCGCGTCGGGTGCACAGGAGACGACCTATGTCGATCCGGCGCCGAACTTCTTCCGCTACAACATGGACGGTGCCCAGTGGCAGGTCGGTCTCGGCAAATACGCCTATGAGACCAAGGGCTACCGCAAGATCGCGACCGTCGGCGAGGATTACTCCTTCATCTATACTCAGGTGTTCGGGCTGGCGCTGGAGTTCTGCGGCCTCGGCGGCAAGATCACGAGCCGGCAATGGGTGCCGCTCGGCACCAAGGATTTCGCCTCAGTCATCGCGGCGCTTCCCGACGATGTCGACGCGATCTATCTCGGCCTCGGCGGCGCCGATGCGGTCAACTTCCTCAATCAGTATCAGCAGGCCGGCGGCAAGGCGCACCTGATGGGCGGCTCGATCATGATAGATCAGACCATCCTGTCGTCGAAAGGCAATGCCAAGAACGCGCTGATCGGGACCATCGCGGCGTCGGGCCAAGCCGACACCTGGGAAGATCCGCGCTGGCAGAAATTCGTCAAGGCCTATCAGGACTCGTTCCCGCCGGAGAAGCGTTTCCCGAGCCCGTCCCTGCTTGCGACCAACTACTACGGATCGACCATGGCGCTCATCCTGGCGCTGCGGGAGGTGAATGGCGATCTGTCGAACAACCAGGCCAAGCTGAAAGAGGCGCTCGCGAAGATCGAGATCGATGCGCCGAACGGGAAGATCAAGCTCGACTCCAATCGCCAGGCGATCGGTACCAACTTCGTGACCGAGGTCGTCGACGACGGCAAGGGCGCGCTGTTCAGCAAGGTCGTGAAGGTCATTCCCGACGTCAACCAGACGCTGGGCTACGATCCCGCGACCTTCGCCAAGATCGGGCTGCCCAGCCGGACTGTTCCTGAATGTAAGAAATACTGACCTTTCCAGAAGCGTCGCGGCTCGAGCTTGCTCGGGCCGCGTCGTCGCGTCGCTTGCTTTTGACGGAGCAATGATCGACGCTGAGCTATAAGCAAGAAAACCATTGTCAGTGGGGGAGTGATGAGTAGGGCTCTCGCCGTTTTTCATGCTCGCTTCGGTCGCGCAACGGTTTATCAGCTCAATCGGCCGTTCAATGTGCATGCGCATCGTGAAGGGCATCTGATCTTCCACGTTGGCGGCACGCCGGCCGACATCGATGTCTGTGAGCAGCGCTATCAGATCGGTGAAGATTGGATCGTCGCGGTCAACCCCTGGGAACCGCATAATTTCCTCCCTAACGACGTCGACAATGGCGCGATCTTCTTTGTCCTCTATGTCAACGCCGATTGGTTTGCGCCCTCGGCCGCGCGCGAGCAGGGCCTCCGCTTCGGCCGGACCTGTTTTCGGCGGACGACGGCGCTCGACCGCTGCATTCGCCGCACCGCAGCGTTGGTATGTGGCGCGCCATCGCTCGGCTGTCTCGACGGCGAGCTGCGACAGCTGATCGACAGTTGCTATGAGGAGAGCTGGCGGATCGTCGAACTGATGCCGGAGCGGCGCTGTGCCGAGGTGACGGATTTCCGTGTTCGCAAATGCATCAAGCTGATGTCCGACAGCCCCTGCGCGGAGATCGAGCTCGATGACATCGCGCGCGAGTCCGGGTTGTCGCGGCCACATTTCTATCGTCTGTTCCGTAGCCAGACCGGTGTGACACCGAACCTCTATCTCAACACGCTGTTGATGGAGCGGGCGTTGGATGCGCTTGTCGCGACCGAGTCGCCGATCGCCGACATCGGCTTCGATCTCGGCTTTTCCTCGCAGAGCGGCTTCACGCGCTTCTTCGCCGGCAATGTCGGCATGGCGCCGACTGATTATCGCCGCGCTGCAAAAGTGTTGCGCGCCTGACGTGCTGCTGCGCATCGCGCGAAAAGAGACTGTCGATCAAATACGAACGCTGGTCCCCCGCTACACTGCGAGCAACGTGATCCGCCAAAGGATCCGACGAGGGAGGACGAGCGATGGCCGGCACACCCGGCGATCTCTGGCTGAACGCGCCTTGCCGCGCCGCTGACGGACCGGTCCGCCTGCGCGTGAGGGAGGAGCGATGAGCCGCTTCATCGAGCGCCAGCCGATCTGGTCGCTGGTCATTCTTCTGGCCATCGCGCTTTTCGCCTGGTTGATCTTCGCCGTCTGGCCGCCCGGGCTGGAGGATGCGATCGGCCGGAAGAAGGTGTTTCTCAGCGCGGTGTTCAACGGGATCACGCTGGGTGGACTCTACTTTCTCGTGGCGAGCGGCTTCACCCTGATCTTCGGCCTGATGCGCAACGTCAATCTCGCGCACGGCTCGCTCTATCTGTTCGGCGGATATGTCGGCTATGGCATCTCGGCCGCGACCGGCTCATGGATTCTCGCCTTCATCGTCGCTTTCGTCGTGGTCGCCGCCATCGGCATTCTGCTTCAGTTCCTGGTGTTCCGCCGCATGGAGGGCCAGGATCTGCGCCAGACCATGGTGACGATCGGGTTGTCGATCGTGTTCGCCGATCTGATGCTGTGGGCGTTCGGCGGCGACTTCTATCAGATCCAGACGCCGGCATGGCTGATCGGACCGGTCCAGCTGCCGCTGATGACCGCAATGAAGTCATCGGGCGAGGCGGTGTTCCTGCAATATCCGCTGGTGCGCCTGGTGATCTTCTGCAGCTCGGTGGTGATCGGTGTTCTGATGTGGCTGGCGCTGAACCGCACGCGGGTCGGCATGATCGTGCGCGCCGGTGTCGATGACCGCGAGATCCTTGCTGCGACGGGCGTGCAGATCCAGCTCGTCTTCGTCCTGGTGTTCGCGCTCGGCGCGGGGCTTGCCGGCATCGCCGGGGTGGTCGGCGGAACCTTCCAATCGATCTCACCGGGCGAGGATACGCGCTTCCTGCTGGCGTCGCTCGTCGTCGTCATCGTCGGCGGTATGGGATCGATTCCCGGTGCTGCGCTCGGCGCGCTGATCATCGGGCTCGCCGAGCAGTTGGGGTCGGTCTACATCCCGACTTACGCGATCGTCGTCACCTTCCTGATTATGGTGCTGGTGCTGGCGCTGCGGCCCCAGGGCCTGTTGGCGAGGCGGTGAGATGTCGCTGATCCAGGAGGCGCGGGCGAGAGAGGGCATGCTGGCGCAACCGGGCGCCGCGTCGCAGCCGGCCGTGTGGTCGGTCACCGAGCATCCGTGGGCCTGGGCCGTGGCGGCGCTGCTGCTGATCATGCCGCTCATCGCCAATGGCTTCTTCCTGATCGAGATCTTTGGCACGACCTTGATCCTCGGCACCATCGCGCTGAGCCTGATGTTCCTCGCCGGCTATGGTGGCATGGTCAGCCTGATGCAGCTGACGATCGCCGGCTTTGCCGGCTACATGGTCGCCGTGTTCGGTGTCAGCGGCAACGCCAATATCAGCCTGGGTTGGCCATGGTGGCTGGCGACGCCGATGGCGCTGGTCCTCGCGGTGCTGTTCGGCACGCTCGGCGGTGCGCTGGCGGTGCGGACCGAGGGTATCTACACCATCATGATCACGCTCGCGATCGGCGCGGCGTTCTACTATTTCACCAATCAGAACTGGGCCATCTTCAACGGCCATACCGGCATCAACACGATCGCGACGCCGCATTTTCTCGGCATCAACTGGCGCTCCGACATCGCCTTCTATTATTTGACGCTGGCGGTTGCGGTCGCGTGCTATGGCGTCGTGCTCTATCTGTCCCGCGCACCGTTCGGCCTGGCGCTGCAGGGCGTCCGCGACAATCCCAGGCGCATGGCCGCGCTCGGCTTCAACGTCAATGCGCATCGCATCGCGGCCTATGCCTTCGCCGCCCTGATCGCCGGCCTCGGCGGCGTGCTCCAGGTCTGGAATTACCGGCAGATCTCGCCAGGATCTGTCGCCGTCGAGCGTTGCATCGACATTCTGATCGTCGCCGTGGTCGGCGGCGTCACCCGGCCGATCGGCGCCTATATCGGCGCCTTCATCTTCGTCATGCTGCGCACCTTCGCGCTCGATTTCCTGGTCAAGGTCGGGCTTGACGGCAACCGCTTCCGGCTCTTGATCGGCCTCGGCTTCCTCGCGATCGTATTCTGGTCGTCGGACGGCGTGATCGGTCTCTATGAGCGCTGGCGCCGGCGCAGCCAGCAAAGGGACACACGGGCGCGGCCGGGAGGTCACGGCCATGGATAGAGTGGCGGACCGGCTCTCGGCGCTCGGCTCGACGGCGGCACTCGAACTGCGCGGCGTCACCCGCATGTTCGGCGCGCTGGCAGCGCTGACCGATATCACCATCACGGTTCGGCCAGGCGAGCGGCGCGCGGTGCTGGGCTCGAACGGCGCCGGCAAGACGACGCTGTTCAACTGTGTCACCGGCGATTTCCTGCCGACCTCGGGCACGATCCGCTTCTTCGGCGAGGACATCACGGCCTTTCCGCCCCACGAGCGGATCCGCCGCGGGCTGCGCCGGACCTACCAGATCTCCGCGCTGTTCCTCGGCCTGTCGGTGCGGGACAATGTCTATCTCGCCTGCCGCGGCGTGTCGCGCGCGCGCTTCTCGATGCTGCGCGCCCGCGCTAATGATGCGCTGATGCAGGCGACCGAACGGCTGATCGAAGCCGTGCATCTCACGTCGGTTCGCGAGCATCTCGTCTCCGAGCTCGCCCATGGCCAGCAACGGCAGCTCGAGATCGCGCTGGCGCTGGCCGGGGCGCCGCGCTTCATCCTGTTCGACGAACCGGCCGCAGGCCTGTCGCCGACCGAGCGGCGCGAGCTGGTGGAGATCCTGACCGCGCTGCCGGCGCATATCGGCTACATCATCATCGAGCACGACATGGACGTGGCGCTGCGTGTCGTCGAGAGCGTGACGATGATGCACAATGGCCGCATCTTCAAGGAGGGCGCGCCGCACGAGATCGAATCCGATCCGGAGGTGCAGGAGCTGTATCTCGGGGGCGGCCATGAATGATCGCAGCCGCTCCGCGCCCGCGCTCGACGTCCGGGGACTCGATGTCTACTACGGCCATTCGCATGCGCTGCAGGGCGTCGACCTTCGCTTGGAGAGCGGCGTGTTCTCGCTGGTCGGCCGCAACGGCATGGGCAAGACGACGCTGTGCAAGGCCATCATGGGTCTGCTGCGGCCGTCCGGCGGATCGGTGCGGTTGCGCGGGGAGGACATCACCGGGCTCAATCCGGCCCGCATCGCCCGGCTCGGCGTCGGCTACGTGCCGCAGGGGCGGCGTCTGTGGCGCTCGCTCAGCGTCGACGAGCATTTGCGGCTCGCGGCCGGGTTGCGCCGTGGCGCCTGGACTGTCGACCGCGTCTACGAGACCTTTCCGCGGCTGGCCGAGCGCCGCAACAATGGTGGCGGACAATTGTCGGGCGGCGAGCAGCAGATGCTGGCGATCTCGCGCGCGCTGCTGACCAATCCGCAGCTCCTGATCATGGACGAGCCGACCGAGGGGTTGGCGCCGGTCATCGTCACCCAGGTCGAGGAGATGCTGATCCGCCTCGGCCAGGACAGCGACATCGCGGTGCTCGTGATCGAGCAGAATATCGGCGTCGCCACGGCGGTCTCGCCGCGCGTCGCCATCATGGTCAACGGCCGCATCAACCGCATCATCGACTCCGCGCGGCTCGCCGCCGATCGCGAGCTGCAGCAGCGCCTGCTCGGCGTCGGCCAGCATGCCGGGGATGACACGGATCTCGGCACGGAGCAGGCCGCTCAGGACGCTGCCGCGCGGCCGGTCACGCCAGCAACGCCGAAGGCCGCGCCGGTCAAAGTCTACCTTTCCAACCCCGTGCTGCCGACGCGGTGGTCGCAGCCGGTGCCGATCGCGCAGATCGAGGCCAAGGTGCGCACGGTCTCGACCAGCGTCACCCGGCTCGACGAGGCGGCGCGTTCGAGCCGGGAGCGCGCCGGGCCGATCACATTCGGACCGCCGGCAGTGATCGTGGTCGGCACGCTCGACACCAAGGGCGACGAGCTTCGCTTCATCCGCGACATCATTGCCGGCCATGGCCTGCGCACCCGGCTGGTCGATGTCTCCACCAGCGGCAAGCAGGGAAGCTGCGACGTCTCGGCCCAGGAGATCGCGCTCAATCATCCCCGTGGCGGCTCAGCCGTGTTCGGCGCCGATCGCGGCGTGTCCGTCACCGCGATGGCCGAGGCGTTCGCGCGCTGGCTGCGCCGACAGGATAACGTCGCTGGGATCATCTCGGCCGGCGGCTCCGGCGGCACGTCGCTGGTCGCGCCAGGGATGCGCGAGCTCGCCGTGGGCGTACCCAAGCTGATCATCTCGTCGGTGGCGTCGGGTGACGTCGGCGCCTATGTCGGCCCGGCCGACATCACCATGATGTACTCGGTCACCGACGTGCAGGGGCTGAATTCGATCTCGCGCGCGGTGCTGAGCAACGGCGCCCATGCGCTGGCCGGCATGGTGGCTGCGCGGCAGCAACAGGCTGCGACGGTCGATCGCGCCATGCCTCGGACGCCCGCGATCGGCATCACGATGTTCGGCGTCACCACGCCCGCCGTGCAGAGAATCACGGCCGAGCTGCGCGACGACTATGAGTGCCTCGTGTTCCACGCCACCGGCGTCGGCGGCCGCGCCATGGAGAAGCTGGTCGACTCCGGCATGCTCGCAGGCGTGATCGACCTCACCACCACCGAGGTCTGCGACCTGCTGATGGGCGGCGTGTTTCCGGCCACCGAAGACCGGTTCGGCGCCATCATTCGCACCCGCGTGCCCTATGTCGGCTCGGTCGGCGCGCTCGACATGGTCAATTTCGGCGCGCCGGACACCATTCCCGAGCGCTACCGCGGCCGCAAGTTCCACGTCCACAATCCGCAGGTCACATTGATGCGCACGACGCCTGCGGAGAACGCGCAGATGGGGCGCTGGATCGGTGAGCGGCTCAATCGCATGGGTGGGCCCGTCAGGTTCTTCCTGCCCGAGAAGGGCGTCTCGGCACTCGATGCCCAGGGGCAGCCGTTCTTCGACCACGATGCGGATGAGGCGCTGTTCCGCAGTCTGGAGCAGACCATGCGGCAGACCTCGAACCGGCGCCTGATCCGCGTGCCGCATCATATCAACGATCATGAGTTCGTCGCCACGATCGTCGGCGCCATCAGGCCGATGCTCGGGCGGCTGCCGGCGCGGCGCAGACAGGTGAGGTGATGGTGATGCCGAGATATGAGCGCGCACCGCTGCTGAAGAAGTTTCGCGACATGGTGCGAAGGGGCGTGCCGATCATCGGCGGCGGCGCCGGCACCGGCCTGTCGGCCAAATGCGAAGAAGCCGGCGGGATCGACCTGATCGTGATCTACAATTCCGGCCGCTACCGCATGGCCGGCCGCGGCTCGCTCGCCGGGCTGATGGCCTATGGCGATGCCAATGCCATCGTCGTCGAGATGGCCAGCGAGGTGCTGCCGGTGGTGAAGAGCACGCCGGTGCTCGCCGGCGTCAACGGTACCGATCCGTTTCGCGACATGGATGTGTTCCTCGATCAGCTCAAGGCGCTCGGCTTCTCAGGTGTGCAGAACTTTCCGACGGTCGGCCTGATCGACGGCACGTTCCGGGCCAACCTCGAGGAAACGGGCATTTCCTATGCGCTGGAGATCGACATGATCGGGCGCGCCCATGACAAGGATTTGCTGACGACGCCCTACGTGTTCAACGAGGCGCAGGCGACGGGAATGGCGATCGCAGGTGCCGACATCATCGTCTGTCATCTCGGTCTGACCACCGGCGGCTCGATCGGTGCGCAGACCGCGCCGAAGCTGGAAGACTGCCCGGGCCTGATCGACAGCTGGGCTTCGGCTGCGCTCAGCGTCAATCCTGAAATCCTGATCCTGGCGCATGGCGGCCCGATCGCCGAGCCCGCCGATGCCGACTTCATCATGAAACATACCAAGAATTGCCACGGCTTCTACGGCGCGTCCTCGATGGAACGGCTGCCGGTGGAGCGGGCGCTGACGGAGCAGGTGCGGCATTTCAAGGCGATCAGCTCGCGGCCGCGCCGCGTCTGAAGCGACAACACGTGATCCGACGACAGCGGCGCCTAGCGCCACGCGCGTCGGACGGAGGACTGAGGGAGGAAAACGGATGTCCGGGGTTCTGATCGGTGAGCTGATCCTGTGGCTGATCGTTGCGATCATCGTCATCGTGGTCGCCGTCTACATCGTCAACTGGCTGTACCACCGCTCCTCGAAGGAGGTCTCCTTCGTCCGCACCGGCTTCATGGGCGAGCGCGTCGTGATCAATGGCGGCGCCTTCGTGATGCCGTTCATTCACGACTACACCCCCGTGAACATGAACGTGTTGCCGATGGGCATCACGCGCGCGAAGCAGGACGCCGTCATCACGCGTGACCGGATGCGGGTCGACGTCGAGGCCGACTTCTACGTTCGTGTTCAGCCGACCCGCGAGGCCGTGTCGATTGCGGCCGCGACGCTCGGCCGTCGTACCCTGGAACCGGAAAAACTGCACGCGCTGCTCTCCGGCAAGTTCATCTCCGCACTGCGCTCGGTCGCCGCCGAGATGACGATGGAACAGATGCACGAGCAGCGCGGCGATTACGTGTCCCGCGTGAAGGCCGCCGCCTCCGAGGCGCTGGCTCAGAACGGTCTGGAGCTGGAATCGGTCGCGATCACCGATCTGGATCAGACCGACCTCGAGTTCTTCAACCCGTCGAACCGGTTCGACGCCGAGGGCCTGACCCGGCTGATGGAGGACATCGAGAGCAAGCGCAAGCTGCGCAACGACATCGAGCAGGATTCGATGATCAAGATCCGCACCCGCAATCTCGAAGCCGAGCGCGAGGCTCTGGAGATCGAGCGCGAGAGCGAGACGGCGCGGCTGGAGCAGGAGCGTGACATCGAGATGCGCCGCGCGCTGCAGCGAACAGAGGTCGCGCGCGAGCGCGCGCTGCGAGAGACTGAGGCCGAGCAGGCACAGATCATGGCGCGCGAGACGATCGAGAAGGCGCGCATCGCCAATGAGTTGACGATTGCGGAAGCGCGGATCGCGGCCGAGCGCGACACAAGGCAGCGCGAGATCGAGCGCACGCGCGCGGTCGAGGAGCGTGAGCTCTTGGCACGCGAGGACATCGAGAAGGCCCGGATCGCAAATCAGCGCGCGATCGATGCCGCGCGCATCGAGTCGGAGCGCGAGGTGCGCCAGCGCGACATCGAGCGGACCAGGACGATCGAGGAAGCCGAGATCGCTGCGCGTGAGGCGGTGGAGAAGGCGCGGATCCAGCAGGATCGCGTCGTCACCGATGCTCGAATTGCCAATGACGAGGAGACGCGCCGCCGCGAGATCGAGCGCACCCGCGCCATCGAGCAGGCGGAGATCGCCGCGCGCGAGGCGACCGAGAAGGCGCGGATTGCGCAGACCATGATCGTCAATCTGGAACGCATCAGCTCTGACGAGCGCACGCGCGCCACCGAGATCGCGCAGGTGCGCGCCATCCAGGAGGCGGAGATCGAGGCGCAGAAGGCGGTCGAGGCGGCCCGGATCGCGCGCGAACAGGCGTTGTCGGCGGAACGGATCGCCGCCGAGCATGCGACGCGCAAGTTGGAGATCGAGCGCAATCAGGGCATCGAGATCGCCGGCATCGTTGCGCGCGAGGCCACGGAAGCCAGCCGCATCGCGCAGGAGGAGCGGGTGCGTGCGTTGGAGATCGCGCGGATCAGGACCATCGAGGAGGCCGACATCGCCTCGCGCGAGGCGATCGAGGCGGCCCGGATTGCCCAGGAGCTGGCTGTGGCCGCCAAGCGGATCGAGTCGGAGAAGGCGACGCGGAGCCTGGAGATCGAGCGCACCGAGGCCGTCGAGGCCGCCGATCTCAAGCGGCGCGAGGCGGTCGAGCGGCGCCGCATCGAGGTCGAGCTGGCGCTGGAGGCCGAGCGCATCGCCTCGTCGCGCACCCGCGAGGTGCTCAACATCGATCAGAAGAAGGCGATCGAGCTCGCGGATGAGGTCAGGGTGATCGAGCTCGCGGCCAAGCGCGCCGAGCGCATCGATGCCGACCGGCAGGTCAAGGAGGCCGAGATCATCGCGCGCAAGCAGGTCGAAACTGCCGACGTGTCCCGCGAGCAGGCGCTGGAGGCTGTTCGGCTGGAGCGCCGCCGCGCCATTGAGCAGCTCGAGGTCGCCCGCGTCCAGTCGCTGCAGGAGGCCGAGATCGCGGCGCGCGAGGAGGTCGAACGTGCGCGTATCGCCTCCGACCGCGGCCTCGACGAGGCGCGCATCGGCAGGGAGCGCGAGCTGCGCAAGCTCGAGGTCAACCGCGAGAAGGACGTCGAGACCGCGCTGATGGAGAAGGCGATCGCGCTGTACCAGAAGTCGCTCGAGGAATCCGCGGCCAAGGTCGCGGCCGAGGAGGCGCGCACCCGCGCCACCGAAGCGACGGAGAAAGTCATCACCGCGCGCGAGAGCGAGATCGCCCGTCGGCGCAAGACTGTCGAGGTGCTGATCGCCGAGAAGCAGGCGGAGGAAACGCGGATCGCCGCGGAAGCCGAGCGCGTGCGCGCCGCGGTCGAGGCCGAAGCGCAGCGGCTGCTCAACGAGGCCGAGAACGTGCTGACCGATCAGGCCCGCTACTCGCTGTTCCGGCGCAAGCTGCTCGACCGCATCGAGGGCATCGTGCGCGAGAGCGTCAAGCCGATGGAGAAGATCGAGGGCATCCGCATTCTCCAGGTCGATGGTCTGAACGGGAACGGCGGCAACGGCAATGGCGGCCGCAGCGCCACCGACGAGGTGATCGACTCGGCTCTGCGCTACCGCGTCCAGGCGCCGCTGATCGATTCCATTCTGTCCGACATCGGTGTCGAAGGCGGCAGCCTCGCCAAGATGCCCGGCCTGATCCGCGAAGCCAGGGACATGCAGGGCATCCGCAAGGACACCGCCGCGCGCAAGGAAACGGGCGGCGGAGCGGGCGATGGCGGCTCGTCCGAGCCGCCGGCCGATCGCGGTCCGCGCAAGAAGGGGTGAGGCGTCATGGCTAGGGTCTACGTCTCCACCGTCGTCAATGCCCGCAACGACCGGGTGTGGGCGCGCGTCCGCGACTTCAACGGCCTGCCGAACTGGCATCCCGCTATCGCCGAGAGTCGCATCGAAGGCGGCGAGCCAGCCGACAAGATCGGCTGCGTCAGGGATTTTCGCCTGCGCAATGGCGACCGCATCCGCGAGAAGCTGCTCGGCCTGTCCGACTACGACATGTTCTGCACCTATTCGATTCTGGAATCGCCGATGGGGGTCTCGAACTACGTGGCGACGCTGCGGCTGACGCCGGTGACCGACGGCGACAAGACGTTCCTGGAATGGACCGCCGAGTTCGACTGCGCGCCCGAGCGCGAGGCTGATCTGGTTGGCTCGATCGGCGGCGGCGTGTTCCAGGGCGGCTTCGACGCGCTCAAGCGGGCATTTGGAGGCTAGAACGGTGCCGCACGTGGTCAAGAGCACGATCATCGATGCGCCGACCGCGGTCGTGTGGGACGTGCTGCGCGACTTCAACGGCCACGATCGCTGGCATCCGGCGGTTGCCACGTCGGCGATCGAACGCTCGCAGACGTCCGACAAGATCGGCTGTGTCAGGCGCTTCCGCCTCAAGGACGGCTCGGAGCTGCGCGAGCAGCTGCTCGCGCTGTCGGATCTCGAACAGACCTTCAGCTATTGCCTGCTCGATACGCCGATCCCGATGTTCAACTATGTCGCCCATGTCCGGCTGCTGCCGGTCACCGACGGCGATCGCACGTTCTGGCACTGGGAGAGCCGCTTCACGGCCCGGCCCGAGCAGGCGGAGACGCTGGCGCGCATGGTCGCGGAAGACATCTACCAAGCCGGCTTCGAAGCGATCCGATCGCATCTGAAGCAGGCGGCATGAGCACGAGGTGAACCGATGCCGGTGACGGTGAAGACCTTCCAGGCCCTGAGTGAGGCGGCGTCCGCGCTGTCGTCGGACCGCGCCGCCCGCTATCTCGGCGGCGGCACGCTGGTGATGCGCGATCTCAACGAGGGTGACGTGTCGATCGCGACCGTGGTCCGCGCCACCGATCGGAGACTGCAGACCATCGACGCGTCTGGCGCGCGCGTCCGCATCGGTGCCGGAGTGACCTTTGCGCGCGTGCTGGCCGAGCGCGATCTCGCCTTCCTGCATCCGGCCGCGCGCTCGATCGGCGGGCCCGCGGTCCGCAACATGGGCACCGTCGGCGGCAATCTGTTTGCGCCTGCGCCATTCGGCGATTTCACGGTCGCGCTGCTCGCACTCGACGGCATGGTCGCCATGCAGGGCGGCTTCGGCCTGCGCGATATGCCGCTCGAGGAATTCCTGCAATCGCGCGACCGCCAGGCCGGCGCGCTGGTCGTTGCCGTGTCCTGCATCCGGCCCGCGTCGGCCGAAGCGTTCTATTATCGCAAGATCGCCCGCATCAAGCCGAAGGGCGGATCCGTCATCACGCTCGCGGCGCATGTTCCGCAGAGCGGCGGCCGCGTTACCGGCGCGCGCATTGCGCTTGGCTCGATGGCGCCGACCGCGATCCGCGCCAAGGGCGCCGAGCGCGCGCTCGAAGGCCGTCCGCTCGACGCCAGCACGATCAACGCAGCCGCTGCCGCGGCGAGCGAGGGGACCGCGCCGACTGACAATTCACTGGCCAGCGCGTGGTACCGCCGCGAGGTCGTCGGCGTGCATCTGCGGCGGCTTCTGTCGGGACAGGAGAGCTAGAGCGTGACCAAGACCCCTTTGCAATTCCGTCACAACGGCCGTGACGTCGCGCTGTTCGTCGACGGCGGGACAAATCTTCTCGTCGTGCTGCGCGAGATGGTCGGTGACGTCACGCCCAAATTCGGCTGCGGGCAGGGCGGCTGTGGTGCCTGCACCGTGCTGATCGACGGCGAAGCGCATCTCTCCTGCCTGACGCTCGCCGAGACCGTCGAGGGGCGCGCGGTCGAGACGCTCGACGGTATCAAGACCGGCCCCAATCTGCACCCGCTGCAGCAGGCGTTCGCCGAAGGGTTCGCGGCCCAATGCGGCTATTGCACGCCGGGCATGCTGATGGCGGCCAAGACGCTGCTCGACAGGATTCCGCAGCCGAGCCGCGAGCAGGTGGTGGAAGCGATCTCCGGCAACATCTGCCGCTGCACCGGCTACGAGCCGATCATCAACGCGGTGCTGGCGGCGGCCGCATCGCGTCGCGCGAGCGCGTGAGGGGGAAATTGCCATGCTGGAACTGCGCAAGGACATCTTCGCCGACGAGCGCGACGACAATCTCAACGAGGTCGGCAAGGGCACCCAGCGCCAGGACATGCTCGGCCACGTCACGGGCACCTCGACCTATTTCAACGATCACAAGCTGCAGGGCATGCTGCATCTGAGGGTCGTCAGGTCGGCGCAGCCGCATGCACGGCTGCGCCGGATCGACACCAGCGAGGCCGAGCGGAGCGAGGGCGTGCGGCGGATCATCCGCGGCGCCGACGTGCCGCGCAACCTGAACACGCTGCTCAGCCTGATCAATTTCGGCAAGGACGACGAGCCGACGCTCGCCGTCGACAAGGTGCGCTATCGCGGCGAACCCATCGTCGCTGTCGTCGCCGAGACACCGCGTGCAGCGGCCGAGGCGGCGGCCAGGGTGCGCATCGATTACGAGACCTTGCCCGCCGTGTTCGACGTCGAGGAGGCGTTGAAGCCGGGTGCGCCCACGGTCAACGAGACCTATCCGAAGAATACCTTCACCTATCACGAGCGCTACGACCACCAGAAGCTGCGCTTCGGCGATGTCGAGCGCGGTTTTGCCCAGGCCGATCACGTGCTGGAGCAGCGCTACCAGATGTCGCCGATCGAGCACGCGCCGGTCGAGACCAACGGCTCCATTGCCGCGCCGGATACGAATGGGCGCTACGTCGTCTACACCTCGACCCAGGCGCTGTTCTTCTCGCTCGATACCTGCGCCAAGATCCTCGATCTGCCGTCGAACACCTTCCATTTCATCGGCGGCACCGTGGGCGGCGGCTTTGGCGGCAAGGTCGATACCCTGACCGAGCCGCTCGCCATCCTGGCCGCGATGCTGAGCGGGCGGCCGGTACGCTATGTGCTCGGGCGAGAAGAGGAGATGCAGTTCGGGCCGCCGCGCGGCGCCGAGCGCATCTTCATCAAGGACGGCGTGATGCGCGACGGCCGCATCGTGGCGCGTCAGATCCGCGGCTATTTCGACTCCGGGGCCTATACGCGGCTGTCGAGCTACGCCGTCGTCAAATGCGCCGCGCATCTGCCGGGTCCCTATACGATCCCGAACGTCCACGGCGACATCTACTGCGTCTTCACCAACCGAACGCCGGCCACCGCGATGCGCGGCTTCGGCATCACCGGCATGGACTTCGCGCTCGAATGCCAGATGGACAAGCTCGCGCATCTCATCGGCATGGATCCGATGGAGTTCCGCATCCTCAACGCCTATCGCGACGGCGACATGAAGGCGCATCGGCGCGAGGCCAAGAACACCGCGCTGATCGAATGCGTCCAGGTCGCGGCCGAGAAGGCGAAATGGCCCATCCGCGAGGAGTTCCGCAGGATGTCGTCGCGCAAGGATGGCGGCGGTGCGCGGGCCGTTGTTCTCCCCACGTCGCGTGAGCCGGTCAGCGCGCGGCCTGCGCCGGTGCAGCAGCGCACCAGCTATGACCGCGGGCTCTCATCTCCACCGCCCGAGCCGCCGCCACCGCCGCCGCAGAGCCCGGCGCCTTCATCGTCGCATGGCGCGACGCGGTTCTCATCCGTGTTCGGCACGAGGAGGCGCTGACATGACCAGGCACCGCGGCCGCGGCATGGCGGCGATCAACTATCCCATTGGCATGAATCTCGGCGGCGATCCGAGCCAGGCGCTGGTGCATTCCAATCCGAGCGGCAAGTTCACGGTGGCGCTGTCCTCGATCGATCTGGGACAGGGCATGAAGTCGGTGACGCGGCAGATCTGCGCCGAGACGCTCGGCGTGCCCGTCGAGGACGTCTATGTCGACACGGCCGATTCCGACACCGGGCCGCATTGCATGGGCTCGTTCGCGTCGCGTGGCACGCATCGCGTCGGCAATGCCGTGATGGCGGCGGCCAAGGAGGCGCGCGGCGTGATGATGGAGGCGGCGGCCGAAGAGCTCGAGGTCAACGCTGCCGATCTCGAGACCGATGGCCGCGGCAACATCCACGTCAAGGGCGCGCCGCATCGCTCGATCTCGGTGAAGGATGTCGCCATTGCCGCCCAGTTCCAGCAGGGCAAGACGATCTCCGGCCGGGGCATCTTCCTGGTGCCGCTGTCGGACGTCGATCCGGAGACCGGTGAGATGTCTCCTGCCACCTGCTACGCACATGCCTGCCTCGTTGCCGAGGTCGAGGTCGATGACGAGACCGGCGAGGTCGGCGTGGTCAGGATGGACTCTGCCTACGAGCTGGGACGCGCGCTCAATCCGCGTCTGGTCGAGCAGCAGCTGGTTGGCGGCGCCTGGATGGGGATGAGCCACGCGCTGTATGAGACGACCGAGCCGTATTATCCGGATCCGAGGCAGGGGCCGCGCGACTTCGTCGACTATCTGATGCCCGGCCCCGGCGACATCTGCCCGCACGACATCGCGGTGCTGGAGCGGCCGGCGCCGGATGGTCCGTTCGGCGGCAAGGGGCCGGGTGAGATGTGCGCCAACCCGGTGCTGCCGGCGATCGCTAATGCGATCTTCAATGCGGTGGGCGTCCGCATCGACGAGCTGCCGATCACGCCGGAAAAAGTGCTGCGCGCGATCAGGGCCCAGGGCGGCGCGCGGCCGCAGACGCGGCGATAGAGCGAGATGGTGATCCGCAGCAACATCGTCGGCATCGACTCGCCGCAGGCGCTGGAGAAGGCGCTGCGCGCGGCGTACTACCTCGCCGATGACGGGCTGTCGACCGTGGCCTATCTCGCGCTCGCGCTTGGCAAGCCGCTGCTGCTGGAAGGCGCGCCCGGCGTCGGCAAGACCGAGGCGGCGAAGGCCATCGCCGCAGTGCTCGGCCGCAAGCTGATCCGGCTGCAATGCTATGAGGGGATCGACGCCGCGGCGGCGCTCTATGAATGGAACTATCCGCGTCAGATGCTGGCGATCCGCCAGGCTGGCGAGGAGAGCATCGACATCTATGGCGAGAGTTTTCTGATCGAACGGCCGATGCTGGCCTGCCTGCGCGCGCCCGACTCGACGGTGCTGCTGATCGACGAAATCGACCGGGCCGACCAGGAGTTCGAAGCGTTCCTGCTCGAATTCCTGTCCGATTTCCAGATTTCCATCCCCGAGCGCGGCACGGTGCGCGCCGCCGAGCGGCCGATCGTCGTCCTGACCTCGAACCGTACCCGTGACCTGCATGAGGCGCTGCGCCGCCGCTGCGTCTACCATTGGATCGACTATCCCGACGCGGCGCGCGAAGCGCGCATCGTCATGATGCGGGCTTCCAGCGTGGCCGAGGCGACCGCGCGCGCCGTCGTGGCGGCCGTGGCGAAGCTCAGGCGCGAGCCGTTAAGCAAGGCACCCGGGATCGCCGAAGCGGTCGACTGGGCCGAGGCCGCGACGCTCCTGAACCAGACCGGCGCGCGCTGGCCGGATGCGTTCAAGCGCTCGATCGGTGTCGCGCTGAAGGACGAGGAGGATCTGTCCTTCATCGCGCCGCGGCTCGATGCGCTGCTGGCGGAGGCGATGACATGAGCGAGCCTCGCCTGCCCAATGCTACCCAGATCTTCATCTCCTTCGCCGCATTGCTGCGGCGGAACGGCTTCGCGATCGCGCCGGAGCAGACCACTTCGTTTCTCGAGGCCATCGCGCTGCTGGGACCGACCTCCCTCGACGACATCCGCCGCGCCGGGGCGGCGACGCTGGCGCCGCCGCCCGAGCGCCTTGCGACCTATCATCTGCTGTTCGACATCCATTTCGGTGTGAGCGAAGCCGCGGCCCTCAGCGAGTCCGACCAGCGTGACGACGTCGTGCGGCTGCAGGAGGAAAGCGACGGCGCCGTCGACCCCGATCTCGCCGAGGAGCAGAACGAGTCGGGGTTGGCGGCGACGCGCGCCGAGGCGCTGGTCGCGCGGCGCCTTGCTGCCTCGACCGGTGGCAATGCCTTGCAGCGCCTCGCACGACAGGCCCGGGCAAGGCTGCCGAAGCGGCGCGGTCACCGGCGGATGCGCGCGCGACAAGGCGGCTTCGTCGACCTGCGCCGAACCTTGCGCGAGAGTGTGCGGCACGATGGCGAGGTGCTGTGCTTGCGCCGGCTGAGGCGGCGACCGCGGCTGCGCCGTCTGCTGCTGCTGATCGACGTGTCCGGCTCGATGAAGGCGCGCACCGAGGACAACATGCGGCTCGCCCATGTGCTGGTGCAGGCCATTCCGCAAGTCGAGGTGTTCACTTTGGGCACGCGGCTGACGCGCGTGACGCGTCCGCTGCGGCTGAAGCGGCGCGAGCAGGCGCTGCTCGCGGCCTCGCATCTCGTCAGCGACTGGGATGGCGGCACACGCATCGGTGAGGCGCTGCGGGCGTTCCTCGCCGTGCCGCGCTTCTCGACCTACGCGCGCGGGGCGGCGGTGCTGGTGATCTCGGATGGGTTGGAGCGCGGTGATCATCAGGCGCTCCGCGATGCCGTGTGGAAGCTGTCGCTGCGCGCCTGGCGCCTGAGCTGGCTGACGCCGCTGGCGACCGGACCCGGCTTCAAGCCGCAGACGGCAGCGTTGCAGGCGATCGCGCCGCTCGTCGATGACATCGTGCCAGGCGGCTCCGACGAGGCCATCGTTGCCCATGTGCTGTCGCTGGCCCAGAGGAGGGCGGCATGACCGGATACGTCGACGCGCATCATCACATCTGGCGCCAGGCCGATCTGCCCTGGCTGGTCGGGCCGATGCAGCCGCGCATCTTCGGACCCTATGAGCCCATTCGGCGCGACTACACGATCTCGGAATATCTCGGCGACATCGCCGGCAGCGGCGTGACGCAATCGGTCTATGTCCAGACCAACTGGGCCAAGGACGGTTTCGAGGACGAGGCCGCGTGGGTGCAGCGAACGGCTGAAGAGCACGGCTTTCCGCACGCGACCGTCGCCTATGCCGATCTCGCCGTTGATGACGCGCGGCCGCAATTCGATCGGCTCGCCCGCTATCCGCTGGTCCGCGGCGTGCGCATGCAGCTGCATTGGCACGACAATCCGCTGTATCGCTTCGCTGCGTCGCCGGATTTGTGCAACGACCTCCATATCCGTGCGAATGTTGCGCGACTGGCCGACTATGGCTGGTCGTTCGATCTGCAGGTGTTCGCCGGGCAAATGGCCGGCGCAGCAGCGCTGGCGGAGAGCTGTCCGTCGGTCACCTTCATCCTGCAGCACGCCGGCATGCTGGAGGACCTGTCGCCCGCCGGGCGCGAGGCCTGGCGCGACGGCATGCAGCGGCTCGCCGCGTGCCGCAACGTCGTCAGCAAGCTCTCCGGCCTCGGCACCTTCATCCGCCGCACCGATCCCGCTTATGTTGCAGGCATCGTACGCGAGACGATCGGCCTGTTCGGTGCCCAACGCTGCCTGTTCGGCTCGAACTTCCCGATCGAAAAGCTCTGGACGGACTATCGCGCGCTGGTGGCTGCCTACGAGGCAGCCATCCAGGATCTTGATGTGCATGCGCGGGCGCAGGTGATGGGAGAGACCGCGCGGCGGATCTATCGACTCGGATGACGCCCCGCGCAACGACACCAAAAGCAACAGGGAACGCTCATGGCGCTGGAAATCAAGATTCTCGACTATGGTGATATCGAGCTGGAATCGAGCTTCCTCGTGCTCGGCCGCGACTGCGGCCGCACTCGCCGCGTGCTGACGCTCGGCTTCCTGATCCTGGGCGGACCCTATCCGGTCGTGGTCGACACCGGCTATCGCTCCAACCAGATCATGGAGACCTTGGGCATGCGCGGGCTGCAGTACCACGAGAACATGATCGAGAACCAGCTGGCGCGGCACGGCGTGCGCATGGGCGATGTCCGTTATGTCTGCCACACCCATCTGCACATCGATCATGCCGGCAAGGACGATCTGTTTCCGATGAACACGACGGTGGTGCTGAATCGCCGTGAGCTGGAATATTCCGTCTCCGGGCTGATGCATCCGCAATATCCGGCGCCCGACATCAAGCATTTGATCGACCGGCTGCATACCAAGAGCGCGCTGCGCTTCCTCGACCTGGAGCTCACCGGCGCGGTCGAGCTGATGCCCGGCGTGTATTGCGAGGCGGCCAACGCCCACACCGAGGGCTCGATGAACATCCACGTCCACACCGCTGACGGCATCGCCACGATCTGTGGCGATGTCATTTACGATTTCAACGACCAGATCGTGACGCCGTTCAACGAGATCCAGGACGGCGAGCCGCGCACGACAGGCAATCACGGCACCAGCAAGCGCGCCGAGAAAGCCGCGATCAAGAAGCTGCTGTCGAGCTCGCGCTATTTGCTGCCGGTGCATGATCGGCCAGCGAAGATCGAGGGCGGAACGGTGATGGGGCGACTGCACGACCAGGTGCCGGGCCCGGTTGTGCAGTCGCTGCCGCAGCGTCACTGGTTTCCGGCGTGAAGGCTTGAGGCGCAGCCATGACCCACGTGACCTTGCGCAGTGAGTTTGAGAGCCTGATCGATCCCTACGCACCTGTGGCGCAGGTTGCGACCGGCTTCGATTTCACCGAAGGACCGATCTGGCATCCGATCGAGCAGTACCTGCTGTTCTCGGACATGCCGGCCGACGTTCGCCGCCGCTGGGATGCGAAGCGCGGCGTGGTCGAGATGCGGCGTCCCTCGAACAAGTGCAACGGCATGACCTACGACGCCGACCTCAATTTGATCGTCTGCGAGCACGCGACGTCGTCCCTGGTGCGCGAGCGCCCAGACGGCCGCCGGGAGATTGTGGCGTCGCATGTCGAGAATCAGGAGCTCAACAGTCCGAACGACGTCTGTGTCCATTCCAGCGGCACGATCTATTTCTCCGATCCCTGGTATGGCCGCATGCCGGTCTATGGCGTCGAGCGGCCGCGCCAGCTTGGTTTCCAGGGCGTCTATCGCGTGCCGCCCGGCGGCGGCGCGCCGCGGCTGCTGGTCGACCGTTGTCTGTTCGATCAGCCGAACGGGTTGTGCTTCTCGCCCGACGAACGGCTGCTCTATGTCAACGACACTGTGCAGGCGTTGATCCGCGTATTCGACGTCGGCAGCGATGGCGGGCTGTCGAATGGCCGCGTCTTTGCCAGCGGCATTCGCTCGGAACTGGAGCCGGGCGTGCCCGATGGCATGAAATGCGACCAGCGCGGCAACGTCTGGGTGACCGCGCCCGGCGGCGTCTGGGTCTATGCCCCCACAGGCGAGCTGCTCGGCAAGGTGCGGGTGCCGGAGCTGGTCGCCAATCTGGCCTGGGGCGGTGCGGATTTTCGCACGCTCTATCTCACCGCCACGCATTCGCTCTATGCGATCGCGACCAAGGTCGGGCCGCGGCACGAGCCTTATATGAGCGCACGGTCTCGCGGGGCGGCGACAGCGGGCTCGGCGGCATCGAGCGCGAGTTCCGCAGGCGCGCCATCGGCGCCGCTGCTGGCGTCCGGCGACATGCAGCTCGATCCGCGCCGCTGCGCCATGATCATCCAGGACCTGCAGAATGACGTGATCATGGATGGCGGCGCCTTCGCCGATTCCGGCGCCCCCGGTCATGCCAAGCAGCAGCGCGTTGTCGATAATGTCCGGCGGCTCGCCGAGGCCGCCCGCGCCTGCGGCGTGGTCATCATCCACGTCTGGTTCGTCGTCGAGCCCGGCGCGCCCGGCGTGACCCTGAACGCGCCGCTGTTCGAGGGGCTGGTCGATAGCAAGGCGCTGGTGCGCGGCAGCTGGGGCGCAGCGCCGGTGCCGGGCCTCGAGCCGCGAAGCGGGGACTTCGTGGTCGAGAAGATGCGGATGAGCGCCTGGGAGGGCACCCGGCTCGAAACCATTCTGAAGGCCACTGGCCGCGACATTCTCATCAACACCGGGGCCTGGACCAACATGTCGGTCGAGCACACCGCGCGCACCGGTGCCGACAAGGGCTACTTCATGGTGGTGCCGGAAGACTGCTGCTCGACCATGAACGCCGACTGGCACAGCGCGTCGATCAACTTCGCGCTCCAGAACGTCGCCGTGGTCACCCGGGCCGATGCGGTGATCAAGGCGCTGGGGTGAGACATGCCGAAGCTGTTTCATCTGATCGCCTCGCCACGCGCGGACTCCGAGTCCAGCGCCGGCGCGCGCGCCTTTCTCGATCGCTTCGGACAGGCGCGTCCTGGCTGGGAGGTCGACGAGGTCGACCTGTGGCGCGAGCCGTTGCCGGAGTTCGACGGCGAGATCCTGCAGGCCAAATATGCCCGCATGGGCGGGCGCGCTTTCACCGACAGCCAGCGCGCGGCGTTCGCGGTGGCCGAGCGCATGGCGGTGCGGCTCGACCTCGCCGAGCGCGTCGTGATCTCGACGCCGATGTGGAATTTCGGCATTCCCTATAAGCTCAAGCACTGGCTCGACATCATCAATCAGCCGGGCCTCACCTTCCGCTTCGAGCCCGCCCGTGGCTATCTGCCGCTGCTGAAGGATCGTCCGACGCTGGTGGTCCTGGCGAGCGGCGGCGATTTCTCGACCGGCATGAGCCGCGGCCGGACCGATCACGCAACGCCCTACCTCCGCGAGAGTCTTCGCTTCATGGGCATTCTCGACGTCACGTTTGTCGCGATCGGACCGACCAGCGGACCGAACGAGCGCATCCATTCGGCACGCGAGCAGGCACACCGCAGGCTCGTGGAGCTTGCGATGCGGTTCTGATGTGACCCACACGGCCGCCGCGCGGTGGGCATGACCCGTGCGGCACGGCTCTCAACGTGGTCGCGCAGCCGCCGATGCGTCGTCCTGCGCTATTCTGCCCGGCTTTGCCTGGTGTGATGGTCGGCTTGGCCGACCATGCGCGAGATGGGCAGGAGGTGAAGCGGGCTGTCCGGCCGATCGGCGCCATCTGCCAGGATCGCCAAATAGTCATCGAGCCAGGACTTCACAGTTTTTTCGCTGAGCTGGTCCGGCTTGTAGATGCAGGCGCCGGTGAGCCCGGTCGGCAACTCCTCGACCATGATGGTCAGGTAGGCGCTGTCGACGGGCAGCACGGGCCGGCCCTCGGCCGTTGCGCTGTCGAAACGCTGCACGTCGAGTCCGGACAGCTCGAACGGCTTCGGAATCGCGTTCTGGAAGATGAAATACACTTGCGTGAGCGCGGCTAGGTCGAGCTCGGCTGCGCCGGAAAACTCCGCGACCAGAGTTTCGAACGGCAGCTCCTGCCGGGCATGCGCGTCCAGCAGGCTGTCGCGGACGCGCCGAAGCATCTCGCGGAACGACAGCTCGGGTTCGAGCTGGGTACGGACGATCGTCGTGTTCTCGACGGGGCCTACGATGCGCTCCGTCCAGCGCTCGACGCGGTTGGCCATGGTGGTGCCGACGCAGATGTCGCCGCGGCCCGTGCGTGCCATCAGCATCGCCTTGAAGCCCGCCAACAGCGCCATGAAGATGGTTGCGCCGTCGCCATGGCTCAGCCTGGTCAGCCGGTCGATCAATCGCCGCGGCAGATGAAACGCTGCAGTGGCGACACGCGCGCTCAGCTGCTCTCCGGCCTGGCCGGTGGGCGCGTTGAAAAGGGGCGAGGCGCCGCGCAGGCGATGCGTCCAATCGGCAAGCTGCCGGGCGGCGGCCGCGCTCATGCACCATTTGGCCTGCCAGGCGGCGAATTCGGAGAATGAGACCACCGGGCTCGGCAACGATGCCTCACGACCGCCTATGTGGGCCGCATACAGCGCGGCGATCTCCTCGAACAGGACACCCATGGACCAACCGTCCACGATCACATGATGCACGATCAGCACCAGGACATGGTCGTCGGGACCGAACCGCAGCAGCCGGGCGCGCAGCAGCGGGGCGCGTGCGAGGTCGAATGGACGCCAGGCCTCTTGCGCGATGCGCAGCTCCGCCTTTTTCAGCATGAGCGTCCGGGCCCGCTTGTCTCCTGGAGGCGCGGGGATCGCGATGGTCTCGGTCTCGAGCACCGACGTGATCGCCGTGCTGTCCAGCACTTGCGGCTCCGGGGCGGCGTCAACCGAGTGGAAGCTGGTGCGCAAGGACGGGTGCCTGCGGATGACGTCCACGAGGCTGGCTTCGAGCGCCCGGGCGTCGAGCAGGCCGCGCAGCCGGTAGGCATAGGGCAGGTTGAATTGCGGCAGGCCCGGCAGGCCGCGCTCGGTACGGACGATCTGATCCTGCTGGATCGAGATGACGGTACGCTGATCGGATCGCCATTGCACCTGCAGCGTTTGTGGTGCGGCCGTGGCGCGGGCCTGGTCGACGCGCAGCGCCAGCGCTTCGATGGTGCTGGCCTCGAACAAGGTTCGGATTGGCAGAGAGACGCCGAGTGTGCTCGCCACGCGCGCCAGGACGCGGCCGGCGAGCAGCGAATGTCCCCCAAGATCGAAGAAGTTGCTGGTCACCCCGCATTCCCCGCATCCGAGCACGTCGGCCCAGATGCCGGCGAGCAGTTGCTCGGTCGGGGTCCGCGGCGCAACGTGGTCACCGCCTGTCGTTGCCGGGAGCGATCCCAGCGCCGCCAGGGCGGTGCGGTCGAGCTTGCCGTGAGTGGTCATCGGCAGCTGATCCACCATGACATAGCCGGCTGGAATCATATGCGCCGGAAACCTGCTCCGGGCGAAGCCGTTCAGTTCATCGGCGGCTGGCAGTTGGCCGTTTGCAGCAACGATATAGGCGGTCAGCTGCGTGTCGCCATAGCGTGTGTCGCGCGCCAGGATGGCCGCGGCTCGCACGGCCGGGTGCTGCGCCAATGCATGCTCGATCTCTTCGAGCTCAACCCGGCAGCCGCGGACCTTCACCTGCTGATCGACCCGGCCGAAGCACTCCAGCGTGCCGTCTGCGCGCCAACGTGCGAGGTCGCCGGTGCGATACAGGCGCGCGCTGCTGTCCGGCGAGAACGGATCAGGCAGGAAGCGGCTGCGTGTCTGACCGGGATCGTTGAGATAGCCGAGCCCGACGGCGACACCGCCGACATAGAGCTCACCGGCGATCCCGATCGGCACCGGCTGCAGGTGCCGGTCGAGGACGTGCAGCCGCACATGGGCGATAGGACGGCCGATCGGCACCGTGCTTGATGCGGACGGTGGCGCGATCATGCGATGGGTCGCCACGTCGTCGGAGCATTCGGTGGCGCCGTAGGCATTGATGAGAGGCACCTGCGGGAAGTGCCTGAACCAGTCCTCGCACAGATCCGGCGCCAGGCTCTCGCCGGTCGCGATCAGCGCGCGCAGCTGGCCGAGTCCGCGCTTCGTGGCGGCATCCGGAGCCGGCTGCAGGAAAGTGCGCAATTGGCTCGGCACGATCTCCAGCACCGTTGTGCCCTCGCGCGCCATCTCGTACATCAGCCGCGCCTGGTCCTGAACATCGTGATCACCGATGATACGGACCTGGGCGCCGACCATCAGCGGTGCGAGACATTGCCAGATTGCGATGACGAAGCTCTGCGGTGAGGTCTGCGCGACCACGTCGCCGGATGACAGGCCAAGATCGGCGATCTTGGACAGCAAATGATTGACCATGCCCCGCTGCGCGATCATCGCCCCCTTTGGTTCGCCGGTGGAGCCTGACGTGTAGATGACGCAGGCGAGCGAGGCGGGCGATCGCGGCGAAGCCGGGACCGCGCGCGTCGTCTCCGGGGGCGCGATGTCGTTGGTCGCGATGTCATCCAGCAGCAGCACGTCGGGCTGCGCCGTGCGCGGCAGGTCGGCGAGTGCGGCTCGTAGCGCTGCGGCGCTCCGCTGCGTGGCGAGGACGATCCGCGCTGCGCTGTGCCGGAGAATTTTCGTCAGCCGGAGCGTCGGTAAGCTGGGATCGAGCGGCAGGAACGCCGCCCCGGCCTGCTGCACGGCGATCAGCGCCGCGACATAATCGACGCTGCGTTCGGCGAACAGCACGACGATGTCGCCGTCGCTGATCGGCGTGCGTTGCAGCCCGCCGGCAATGGCCTCGGCGCGCTGCGCCAGCCCGGCATAGCTGAGCCTCGTCTCGCCGCAGGAGACGGCCGGAGCCTCAGGTTCGCACTCGACCTGGCGCGCGAAGCGCGTGAGGACATCGTCTGAGCTTGCCGGCGTTGCCGAGCTGGGGGGCCAGCCCTCGACGAGGTGCCGTTGCTCCGCCGGTGACAGCAAGGGCAGCTCCGAGAATGGCAGATCGGGAGCCGCGATGACCTGCTCCAGCAGGGTGCGGAAATGGCCGACCATCCGCTCGATCGTCGCCGCTTCGAACAATTCGCTGCTATATTCGAGCCAGCCGCCCAGCGCTCCGCCGTCGTCGATCAGCTCCAACACAAGGTCGGATCGCGCGATGCCCGGGTCGGGATCGATGGCGCGCGCCGACAGGCTCTCGAGCGCGAGCGGCTTCGCCGCCTTCTGCAGGATGAACATCACCCGGAACAGCGGATTGCGGTCCAGGCTGCGCGGCAGACGCAGCGTGCGCAGGAGCTCCTCGACCGGCAGCTCCTGGTGGCGATAGGCCTCCAGCGTCACGTCGCGGACCCGCTTCAGCACTTCGCGGAAGGTCGGATCGCCCGCCAGATCGGTTCGCAGCACGATCGCGTTCGCGAACATGCCGATCAGCCGTTCGATTTCCAGCTGACTGCGATTGGCAATCAGCGAGCCCACGGCGATGTCATGATGGTCGGTGTAGCGCGACAGCAGGCATTGAAACGTGCCCAGCAGCGTCATGAACAGGCTGACATGGTTGGCGCGGCTGAAGCTGCGCAGCCTCTCCGACAGCTTTGCCGGCAAACGAACCGGGATGCGGGCGCCGCGGCCGGTCCACTGCTCGGGCCGGGCCTGGTCGGTTCGCAGCGGCAGTTCGGTCAGGCCCTCCAGCCGGCGGCGCCAGTGGTTCAATTGCGCCTCGGCCGCCGGCGTGGCGAGCCACGCGCGCTGCCACTGCACGAAGTGCCGATATTGTTGCGACAGCGCGTCGAGGCGGCACGGCTTCCCCTGGCAGTAGCCGTTGTAGAGTCGTTCGAGCTCGTCGAAGAACAACCGGTGCGACCAGCCATCGGTGATCAGATGATGCAGCTTGACCAGAAGGACGTGCTGTTGATCGCCGAGCTGCAGAAGCTGGATGTGCACCGGCGGGGTGGTCTCGATCTCGAACGGAGACCGCAGCACGTCGAGCATGTGAGTCTGGACGGCCGCCATCTGCCCGGATTGAGGGACGGCGCGAAGATCGCGCCGCTCGATCGAAGGATGTCGGGGCGTTACGGTCTGCCGCACCTCTCCGAGCTGGTCGGGAAAGATCGAGCGCAGCGTCTCGTGGCGGTCGCAGATCGACGCGATGCTGGCGTCGAGCGCGCCGATGTCGAGCGGGCCGGTCAGCATGAGTCCCGAGATCACGTGGTATCTGGATGGATCGGGATCGATCGCGGCGAGCAGATGGATGCGCTGCTGCTGAAGCGACAGGGGGCCGCTCTGGTCCGGAGCGCCGGCCGGTTGCAGGCGCTGCACACCTGCATGATCCTGCAGAGTCTCGACACGTTCCGCCAGCGCGGCCACCGTCGGTGCGTCGAAAATGTCCTTGAACGTGATCTCGGCGTCATAGCGCGCCCGGAGGCGGGCGATCAGCTGGGTGATCGTGAGCGAATCCGCGCCGAGCGCAAAGACGTCCTCATTCACCCCGATTTCATTGAGCCCGAGCAGGTCGGCCCACATGCTGGCGAGTTGCCACTCGGTTTCCGACCGCGCGGGCACCAGATGTCCACCGCGATGGATGTGCGAACGCGGCGCCGCGATCGACAGCTGGCCGGCCAGCTCACCGCGAACAACGCTGCCGTCGGCGCCTTTCGGGAAAGCAGTGACGACGCGGATCAGGCCGGGGACCTTGAACCGCGCCAGCCGCTCGCTGGCGAAGCGTCGGAGCTTCTTGACGTCGATCTTGTGCTGCGGCCTCGCGATCACCGCGGCCGCGACGTCCTCACCGAGCCGCGTATGCGGAATCGGAAACACCACGGCTTCGGCCACGTCGGGGTGGCGCATCAAGGCATTCTCCACCTCCTTCGGCGAGACCTTCTGTCCGCCGCGGTTGATGATGTCGGCCTTGTTGATGCGGCCGAGCAAGAAGAGATAGCCATCGGAATCGAGGTAGCCGAGATCGCCAGTCCGGAACCAGCCGTCGCGGAACGCTGCGCGCGTCGCGCTCTCGTTCTTGTAGTAGCCGCGGGTGATCGCGGGCCCCTGGAGCACGACCTCGCCACGTTGCCCGGCCGCGAGCACGCGGCCCTGGTCGTCCATGATCGCGATGGCAGCGCCGGCGGGCTTGCCGACCGAGCCGGCCTTGCGCCGTTCCAGGGGATTGGCGGCGATTTGGCTCGCGGCTTCGGTCATGCCATAGGTCTCGATGACGGGAACGCCAAACAGGCTTTCCAGCTCGTCGAGGACGCTGGTGGGCAGCGAAGAGGATGCGGATCGGATCAGCCGCAGGTGGGTCTTGATGCCGTCTTTGCGCCGGCGCGCCGCTGCGATCAACGCGCGATGGATCGGCGGCACGGCCGTGTACCAGCTGGCCTCGAAAGTGGTGAGCCAATCCAGGAACGCCGCGGCGTCGAACTCCGTCGGGCAGACGACGCTCGATCCGGATGCAAGCGCCGTCAGCAGGCCGGAGATCAGGCCGTGCGCATGCACCAGCGGCTGGACGTTGATCAGCCGGTCGTGCGGCGCGAGCGCCAGAGCAACGCCCGCGCTATAGGCCGAGTGGCAAATGCCGGCCTGTGTCAGAGGCACCAGCTTCGGCCGCGCCGTGCTGCCGGATGTCAGGAGCACGAAGGCATCGTCCGACGGTTGCGGCATGTCGCAGGTTACGGCCGGCCGCGGCGCCGAGCAGGTGAGACCGAAGGATCCGATCGCCGCGTCGGTGCGGAACGACAGATCGATGACCGGGATCGCCGTCGCATAGGCCACGCTGCGGCTGACCGACTCGATCCCCGGACAGGTCAGCAGTGCGGTGATCTCGAGGTCGCTCAGTGCGCGCCGCACCTCGTCGGAGGAAAAACCGGCATGGAGCGGCACGCAGACGGCACCGCAGGCGACGGCGACCGTCGCCACTGCGGCATCGGCGCCGTTCGGCAACACCACGGCCACACGATCCCTGGCGCCAATGCCGAACCCGCGCAACTCGGCGATGATTTCCGTCGTCCGCCGCCACAGCCCGCCATAGGTCAGTGCGGTTCGATCGGGCGCCAGAATGGCGAGGCGCTCCGGTTGGACCCGTCCGTAATGGGTAAGGGCATCCGCCAGTGAACAGAACTGCGGCTGCACGTTGGGCGTCGCGGTGACCGATGATGGGGCTGGAACGTTCGACATGTCTGTCCCGAGTGATGCAGGCTTTCGCCTGCGCGCCGTCTGATCGTGCGCTTGGTGAAGGATGGCGCGCGCCGAGACCGTCGTGATGACTGGGAGAGGCTCATGGCGCGCGTCCGGGCGAACAATGAAGGGCCCGATGGAAGCGCCCGGTCAGCCCGGACGCTCGAAATCTGTGGCGGTACGCTTGCTACATGAAAATGGGCGGACGAAGACGACTTCATCTCGCGCCCTCAATCCATCAGATTACCCCACAAGACGCAAGCGCTTTACGGATGTGTGCAAGCTCGTGGTCGCTTGCGACCACGTCGAGGATCATGGTCGTCACATTCTGCTCGGTGAATTGGCGCAGCCGCGCGCCGATCTCGTCATAGCTGCCGACGAGATAGGGGCAGTCGGCCTCGAAGGTCAGATAAGGCAGCAGCCAATAGCCGTTGTCATGAATGTCGCCGGTCTCGCCCGAATCCCTGAGGCGCCGCTTCCAGACCGAGTCGGTCTGCGCCATGCTGTAGTCGAGCAGGGCGCGCTTTTCGGCATCGTCCCGGAACAGCAGCGTCGCCTCGTGCCGCGCTTCATCACGCGTTGGCCGCGCGAAAATTCCGAGATTCATGCCGGGGGAGGTGATGCCGTGATCGAGGTCGGGCGGCAGCATCTGCATCATCAGGCAGCCGGTCTCCTGCGCGACCCGGCGCGCAGCGTCGGACTGTCCCGCGATCAGGAACTCCGGCATCAGTGCGGGCGGCAGAGACGGACGCAGCTGCAGATGTTCGACGCTGTAGAACTGCCCTTTGAACGTCAGGGGCCGTGCGCTGGTCAGAAGCCGCCGGACCACATGCACGAATTCGCCGAGCCGCGCATAGCGGTCGTCATGGGAGAGGGTCTCGCCGAGGCTTTGCAGGTCGCTCATGGCGGCGCCGGTGATCATGTTCAGAAACAATTTCCGGCCATGAAGAAGCGCCAGCGAAGAAACGAATTTCGCGACGGTGAACGGATGCATATAGGCCGGATTGACCGCGATCAACGGCGAGCACCGTTGAGTGTTCGCCACGATGTGCTGCGCCATCGGCCACGGTTCGACCACCGTGTCGTTGCCGGCGAACAGCAGGATGCCCGTCAGCTCGCTGTCATCGCTGAACCGGGCGAGGCGCAGCAACTGCTCGACATGATCGCGCGGCGGCAGATTGCGCGGGACGGTCGGAAAGATGCGAAGCGTCTTGCTCATCTGCCACCTCACCGGGGCGAATTGTTGGACGGACTCCGGGCGCGCGAATGAACGCCGTCAGGCTTCATCATAGAGCTCCGTTGCTTGCAAGCGGGTTTATGATGAGCGGTATTCGCAATTGCCGAATCGGGGCGAGCCGTGCTCCATCGCCAATGACGAGGCAGGGCCGCTCCGGGCCAGGATTGAGGCCATCGACCATGTGAAAGGCGTCCGGCACGTGCCGATGGCGTCACGCCGGACCGCTGTCTGCGCTTGGCCGCCAAAGATGACATCCCGCGACAAAACATGCTACCACGACATCGGGAAATGTTGCGCGGCGTCAACTTCGAGATGTCGCATCGTTCCGAACCGTCAGCTGACCCTGGCACATCATTCAACCGATCATCGAACCGCTCGACGGCCTCCTGAATTCTCGCGCCATGTTGGACCAAACCAAAGCGCAAGCTGGCGATCAGCCCGCTTCGCGGCACAAGGGCTTCGCCGGCGCCCTGACGAGAGCAGAGGCTCGGCTTGGCTTGAACCGGCGCTGGACGCCGCGGATCATCGTCCTGAGCGGCCTTGTGCTGGCGGTTCTGTGCGATGCGTTCGTCGCGCACATGCTCTCCGTCAACTATTGGGAGACGTATCGGACCATCAAGGGCGCGAATGGCGATCTGGCCCGCGCCCTCGAAGAATACATGCTGCGCAATATCCAGGGCGTCGATGTTCTCTTGAGCGGGACGATCAACGATCTTTCGAAGAACCCGGCGCTGCTGACCGCCGGCAACCCGGCTTTGATCAGCGAACTCAAGCAGAAGGTTGCGCCCTATCCGATCGCCCATGCGATCGTCGTGCTCGATGCCGATGGAAACCTGCTGGGCGACAGCCTCGGCAATGGCGGCCCGGGCCGGGAGCGGAATTTTGCCGATCGAACCTACTACAAGGCGCAGCGGGATGACCCCGGTCGTGGCCTGTTCATCGATGTGCCGGTGTTCTCCCGCGTTCGCGGCAGCCTCGTTCTTGCGGTCAGCCGAGCCTTCCTGACGCCGGAGGGGCGTTTTGGCGGCATCGTCTTCGTGCCGATCGACTATGAGAATCTGCGGCGGTTCTTCCTGTCGCTGAACGTCGGCCAGCGGGGCACCGTGACGCTCTACCGCGACGATGGCACGATCCTGCTGCGCACGCCGAATGCCGACGAGTTTGCCGGGCGCGACGTCCGCGCGAACCGCCTGTTTACCTATTATCTTCCGCAGGCGCCAAGCGGAAGCTTCGAAGGAAGCGGCATGACGGACGGCACCTCCCGGAGCATCAGCTATCGGCGTGTCGCAGGCATGCCGCTGGTGGTGACGATCGCCCGCGACCCGGTCGAGTTTCTGGCGGGTTGGAAGAACAATGCGCTGTATTACAGCGTCATCGCGGCCGGTCTCAATCTGCTGATCGCCGGCTTCGGCTTCGGCCTGGCGCGGCAATGGCGATTGCGCGCCACGTCGGAGCAGGCCTTGCGGGACAATCTGGAGCAGCATCAGCTGGTCACGGAGAACGTGCCGGCCTTGATCGTCCATGTCCAGGCGGATGGCCGCATCCGCTATGCCAACCGGGTCGCACGCGACTGGTATGCTGCGCCGTCCACCGAGGACATCTGCGGCCGCAAGATCGAGGATTTCATCGACCCCTCGCATCTGGGCGAGGCGAGACCGAAGATCGAGGCCGCGCTGGCCGGCCGAACCACGGGCGGCGAGGAGAAGACGACGTTTCCCGACGGCCGTGAACGCTGGTGCGAGACCATCAGGGTGCCGGATTGCCGCCAGGATGACACGGTGCGCGGCTATTTCGTGCTGTCGGTCGACATCACCGAGCGCAAGCGGATCGAGGATGAGTTGCGTCAGGCGCAGAAGATGGAGGCGATCGGACAGCTCGCCGGAGGCATCGCGCATGACTCCAACAACATGCTGGCGGCGACGCTCGGCAATCTCGATCTCTTGCTCGATACGCTGCCTCCGGCCGAGGTCTCCGCCCGCAGCCTGGCCGAGCGCGCCGCGGAAGCGGCGGAGCGGGTCGCCGATCTCAATCGCCGCCTGCTGGCATTCGCGCGCAAGCAGACGCTGCGGCCGCAGGTCACCGACGTCAACCAACTGGTCTGCGCGATGACGACGATCCTGCAGCGGACACTCGGCGAGACCATCGAGATCGAGGTCGCGCAGGACCCGAAGCTGTGGCAGTGCCTGATCGATCCGACGCAATTGCAGAACGCGCTGCTCAATCTGGCGCTGAATGCGCGGGATGCGATGGCCGGCCAGGGACGACTGACGATCACGACCGCAAATGCCGTGCTCGATCAGCCGCTCGATGATGGCGACGAGCGCATCGGCCCCGGCGAGTACGTGACCATCGCGGTGGCCGACAGGGGCACCGGCATGCCGGCGGAGATCGCGCGCCGTGCCTTCGAGCCGTTCTTCACCACCAAGGAGTTCGGCAAGGGCAGCGGTCTCGGGCTCTCGATGGTCTATGGCTTCGCCCGGCAGTCGGGCGGCACCGCCGTGATCGCGAGCCAGGTCGGGCAGGGCACCCAGGTCACGCTGTACCTGCCGAGCGCCGGGCCTGGGGGAAGCGGGGAGGCGCGCGCCGGCACGACGCGGCAGAAGCGGCCCGACCGCGCCGAGCGGATCCTGGTGGTGGAGGACAATCCGCTGGTCGGCGCGATGGCCTCCACCATGCTGTCGTCGATGGGCTACAGCCCGGTCGTCGTCGTCCATGCGGCCGCGGCGATCGCCGAATTGGAGCAGCCGGAGCCGATTGCTTTGCTGCTGACCGACATCGTCCTGCCGGATGGCGTCAACGGCATCGACCTCGCACGCCAGGCGCGCCACAGATGGCCGGAACTGCCCATCGTCTTCATGTCCGGCTTCGCCGACCCCTCGCTTGTCCCCGAGGATTTCCGGGCCACGACCAGGCTGCTCGCCAAGCCGTTCCGGCTCGGCCAATTGTCGGAAGCGATCGTGTCGTCCCTGGCCGGCCGGCTGGCGACAGGACCGCGACATGAGCCCGGCGATATGACCCCCGAGCGATGATGATGTGATCCGCGCGTCGCCATGCTGCCTCGCGGCGCAGATGCGTCCGAGTTGGGCCGGTCGTCTCGCCCTCGAAATGACAAGGGCGCGGGGAATGCCGGGCGCTGGCCGCACCCATGGCCCGCCTGCGGAAAAAAGTGCAGGCGGCAGGAACCACAGGTTCAGCCGAGACGTCCGGCATTCCCCGCACGATGGTTGGGCGGCTTATACGTCCTCTCCCCGGGGACCGGCTGTCTTGCCCCCGTCGCCCGCGCAACGCGACCGCGTTGTTGCGAGCTTGGCCTCAGCATCGGGAGGCCAGGACCCTACGATTTCGCCGGCGCGCCGGCCCCGTTCGTCGGCATGCCCAGCATGCTGCGAGACCCACGCGCCCACCGCATCCCACCCCGCGTGCCGTGACGATCGCGATACGCCCCTCGTGCCGAGGCAGGACGGGGGTAGAGAAGCATGAGTTTCGGAAAAACGAAAGCGGAATATTTTCTCTGGCGGGACTGGACAGTGGGTAGGTCGCTGAAACGTCTGGAGAAACAAACGTCCTTCTGCATTCTTGAAGCGCGAGGAATCTCGCTGTCGTGGAGCAGGTCGAGAATGGACGCGGGGCTTATCGCCGCTCAGCACGCGAGGCGTCGTCTTGAAAACGCGGCCAAACTGATTCAGCCGATGTGGCCAGCGACGAGGCCGCTTCGATTCCGAGCTTACACCGCATCCTTCTTCGCGATCCGGTGCAACTGCTCGAACAGATCGGCCTGCTCGCTCGTGCACAAGCACACGCCCTGCGCGGACTCCGTTTCGCCGGCGTTGAGGTAGGCGTGGCCCATGGTGCTGTCGAGATAGATGCCGTCGCCCTCGTGCAGGATCTCGGGGGCGTAGAACTCGGTGTGCACGGCGATGGTGCCGCGGGTCACCAGGAAGTACTCCTCGCCGCTGTGGCGGAGCAGGGGACCGAACTCGTCAAGCGTGCGTGCGCGCACCTCAGCGATCATCGGCACCATGCGTTTCCCGATCAGATCGGTGCACTGATAGACGTAGGTGTAGAACCTCGTGTTCACCACCTGGCCCTGGCCGGCGCGGCTGATGCTGCGGCGGGCGGTGACGGGGCGGCCGGGCTCGGAGCGTGATGCGGCCGGGCTGAACAGCTCGGCGATGTCCATCTGCAGGCCCGAGGTCAGCTGCAGCAGCTTGTCATAGGTCAGCGACATCAGACCGTTCTCGACCTTGGACAGGGTCGACAGCGCCATGCCCGTCTTCTCCGCCACCTGCTTCAGGGTCAGCCCGCGCGCCTGCCGGGCCGCCTTCAGGCAGAGGCCGAGCTGGGAATGAGGGCTTTCGGAGGCGGACTCGCTGACAGCGGTATCGGTCACAGGGGACTCCGGAAAATCCGTTAGCGGATCGCGTTTCTCGTTGCGCAAGGCGGACGGCTAATCTCGCGCGAAACACCAGCCAATTCAATCAGCTGCCTCGACCGTCGGCGGTCATGCATGAGCAGCGGTGGAACATTGCGTTTTCACATCGTGCATTTGATTTCTTATATGCTAAATAGTTTTCCGAAACGGAAAGAGAAGTCCCTTGGCATCGATTTGCGACAACACCGCCGGCGAGCTGGTCAAGCTGCTGAAAACAAAGGAGATCTCCCCCGTCGACCTGCTCGATTCGTGCCTCGAACGGATCGCCGTGGTCAATCCGGCGGTCAATGCCGTCGTGACCCTGGACGAGGCGGGGGCCCGGGCGGCGGCCAAGGCCGCCGAGGCCGAGCTCGTCAGGGGCGAGGACAAAGGGCCGCTGCACGGCCTGCCGGTGCTGATCAAGGACACCAAGGACACCGCGGGGATGCGCTCCACCTATGGCAGCCCGATCCTGGCCGACAATGTGCCGGTGGCCGACCAGGCGTCGGTGGCGCGGCTGCGCGCGGCGGGCGCCATCATCTTTGGCAAGACCAACACGCCGGAATGGGCGGCGGGCGGCAACACGCGTAATCCTGTGTTCGGTGCGACCGGCAATCCGTTCGATCCGCTGCGCTCGGCCGCCGGCTCCTCCGGCGGCTCGGCAGCGGCGCTCGCCTGTGGCATGGCGCCGCTGGCCTCGGGCTCCGACACCGGCGGCAGTCTGCGCAATCCGGCCGGCTTCTGCGGCATCGTCGGCATGCGGCCGTCCTACGGGCTCGTCGCCAGCGACAAGCGCGCTCATGGCTGGTCGTGCCTGTCGACCGACGGGCCGATGGCGCGCAATGTGGCCGACACGGCGCTGATGCTGTCGGTGATGGCGAGCGACGATGCGCGCGATCCGCTCGCCTACACGCTGCCCGGCGAGGCGGTGCGCGGCGCGCCCTCGCGCTGGGCCGTGCCGCCGACGGTCGACCTCGGCAGGCTGCGCCTGGCCTTCACCGAGGATTTCGGTTTCGCGCCGACGGAAGCGCTGATCCGCCGCGCCTTTCGCGCGCGGGTGACGCGCATCGCGCCGCTGTTTGCGGAGGCCAGCGAAGCCACGCCGGATTGCAGCGGCGCCGACGAGACCTTCGCGGTGCTGCGCGCCTCGCTGTTCCTCACCCAGCATGGCAAGAACTATCGCGAACGGCCTGAGATGCTGGGGCCGAATGTGCGCGCCAATGTCGAGGAGGGGCTGTCCTACAGCCTCGAGGATTTTTCGCGCGCGGCGGCCAACCAGACCCGGATCTACCGCGCCTATCAGAGCTTCTTCGCCGCGCATGACGTGCTGATCAGCCCGACCATCACGCTCAGCCCGCGGCCGTGGTCGGAGCTCTATCCGGCCGAGATCGACGGCGTGCCGACCAGATCCTACTTCCATTGGCTGGCGCTGGCCTATGCAGTGACGCTCGCCGGCCATCCCGCGCTGAGCCTGCCGCTCGGCCGCGACGAGAACGGTTTGCCGTTCGGTCTGCAGATCGTCGGCCCGCGGGGCGGCGATGCGCTGGTGCTCGGCATTGCCGCGGCCCTGGAACGGGCTTTCGCTGACGACGCCGAATTGTGCCGGCCGCAGCCGGATCTCGCCAGGCTCGCCGCGCTGCCGGCGCTCGCCCAGGCACCCGGCTTCATGGCGTGGGATTGAAGCGCGCCGTCATGATCAACACTATCTGGAGATAGCGATGTCCGATTCACCCTCCTGGCCGTTCTCGCTGATGCGCCGCGCCGGCGGGCTGGTGTTCCTCTCGGGTGAGGTGCCGGTCGCCGATGACGGCACCATCCCGGAAGGAATCGCGGCGCAGACCGACCTGACGTTCAAGCTGATCGGCGAGACGCTCGAAGGCGACGGCCTGTCGCTCGACGATGTCGTGTCCTGCATGGTGCATCTCGCCGACAAGGCCGATTTCGCGGCGTTCAACGAAGCCTATCGCAAGCATTTCAAGGATCCGCTGCCGGTGCGGACCACGGTGCAGGCACAGATGATGGCGGACGTGAAGATCGAGATCACGGTCGTCGCGGCGGCGCGAAGCTGAGAGCAGGAGTGATGACGATGCGAAGCGCGATCGTTCTCGGAGGTGGCATGGTCGGCGTCGGCACGGCGCTGCATCTGCAGAGCCGTGGCTGGTCGGTCGCCGTGGTCGACCGCAAGGAGCCGGGCCGCGAGACCAGCTACGGCAATGCCGGGATCATCCAGAGCGAGGCCGTCAGGCCCTATGCGATGCCCTATGATCTCGCCGGTGTCCTCGACATCGCGCTGGCACGCACCAACGACGTCCATTATCAGCTGACGGCGCTGCCGTATCACATGCGGCCGCTGCTGCAATATTGGTGGAACTCGTTTCCCGCCCGGCACGAGGTGCTGACACGCACCTATGCGCAGCTGATCGCGCGCGCCGCGCCGGAGCATGAGCCGCTGATCACAGCAGCCGGCGCCGGCAATCTCGTGCGTCGCGACGGCTTTCGCGTACTGCACCGGAACCAGGCGCAGTTCGACAAGGAAGTGAACGACGCCGAGGCCGTAGGCAAGGCGTTCGGCGTCAAGTTCAAGGTGCTCAGCGCAGGCGAGCTCGCCAAGGCCGAGCCCGGCCTCAACGACAGCGGCATTGGCGGGCTGCATTGGCAGGAGCCGTGGACCGTGTCCGATCCCGGCAGCCTGGTGACGTCCTATGCCGAGCTGTTCGTGCGCCGCGGCGGCAAGCTCTTGCGCGGCGATGCGACCACGCTGGCCCAGCAGGGCAGCGGCTGGAGCGTCATCAGCGATGAGGGGCGGATCGAAGCCGAGGCCGCGGTGGTGTCGCTCGGGCCGTGGTCGCCGACATTCCTGCAGCGCTTCGGCTATGACATCCCGATGGTGCGCAAGCGCGGCTATCATCGGCATTACAGCGGCGGAGCGCCGCTCGACCTGCCGCTGCGCGATGCGGCGTTCGGCTATCTGATGAATCCGATGGCCAAGGGCGTGCGCATCACCACCGGCGCGGAGCTGTCGGCGCCGGACGCCGAGCTGACGCCGGTGCAACTCGGCAAAGCCGAAGCTGCGGCACGGCAGCTGATCGATCTCGGCAAGCCGGTCGAGCCGCAGCCCTGGCTGGGCACGCGGCCCTGCATGCCGGACATGCTGCCGGTGGTCGGTGAGACCGCCCGGCACAAGGGGCTGTGGCTGCATTTCGGCCATGGTCATCAGGGCTTCACGCTGGGGCCGGCGACCGGCCGTCTCCTGGCCGAACTGATGAGCGGCGAAGCGCCCGGCGTCGCGGTCGATGCTCTCTCGCCGGCGCGTTTCGGTGCCTAGGTGTGGAGCCTCAGGAGGTTGTCCTCGGTTAAACCGAGTCTGCTGATAGGCGGCTGGGAGTTTATGCCGCCGTGAGGCCGGTGCCAATTATACTGGTGCAGCCAGATGGGCAGTTGCGCGGCGCGCTGATCGGAAGTGGGATAGGTGTGTGCATAAGCCCACTCCCGGAGCGCTGTCTGGATAAAGCGTTCAGCCTTGCCATTGGTTCTGGGCGTGTAGGGCTTGGTGCGGATATGCTTGAGACCAATATCGCGGCAGGCCTTATCGAAATCGAAGCCGATATAGCAGCCTCCGTTGTCAGTCATGACGCGGGTGACGGTAACGCCCAAGCTCTTGTAGTGAGCGACAGCGGCCTTGAGAAACGCAACAGCACTCTCGGCGGTCTGATCCGGCTTGAGCTGTGAAAAAGCGACACGGGAGTGGTCATCGATGCAGACATGCATGTACTCCCAGCCAAGACCGCGACAATGACTATAACCGTTCCGATTACCGGTGACGCGATGGCCGCTTTGCGCGAAACGGCCGAGCTTTTTGATATCGATATGGATCATCTCGCCGGGCGCAGCGTGCTCATAGCGACGCACCGGTTCGATCGGCTCCAGATCACGGATTCGGTTCAGCCCCAGCCGTCGCAGAACGCGGCTGACCGTGGCCGGCGACACCTTAACCTCAGCCGCAATCTGCTTGCCGGTGTGGCGCTGACGGCGCAGAGCCTCGATAGCGGTACATGTGGCAGCAGTGGTTTGGCCTGGCGATGAGTGCGGTCTGGAGGAGCGATCGAGCAATCCCTCGACACCTTCCTCGCGGAACCGCCTCACCCATTTGGCTACGGTCTTCGGCGTCGTATTGTACTGGTAAGCAGCTTCAGCATAGCTCAGCCCACCGTCTACGACACTGCGCACCATCGCCTCTCGACCTTTCGGTGTCATAGGCGCATTCTTGTGGACGTCCATCTGGTCTCTCCTTGGAACACTGAAGCTTCGCAACCTCAGCTTCCTCGGTTCAGACCGGATGGACAACCTCCTGGAAGACCACACCTAGGCGCGTCCACGCACGGTTGTTGCGAAGCAATGTTCGAAAAGGAGTGATCTAAATAGGCTTCAATTGCCGGCTGCAAAGCTCAGCCAGTCGTTTACCAAGCGAGCCGGTCGGTTCTGTCAAAATCTCCCACTTCACGAATTCGCAAGCCGGCGCTCCTAGGGTCGCGCTGGTTGGGCCGGAACGCGGGGGCGAACGCGGTTCGTGAGTTCTGTTGTCGGCCAGTGATCCAGACATCATGTGGGGTAAACAGATGAACTTCGCGGGCCTAGCCTACCGCTTCGTTTCCAATTTCGTATTTCTCGGGGCCGTCTATATGAGCCTCAACTACATCGAGAAATATCAGAACCGTGCGGTTCTTGCGTTGGTCATCCTGCTCTATGCCGGCATGCGTGCGGTCACGGTCGTTCGCTCGTTCCACTTCTTCGGGCGGATCGAAAAGCTCGAAGGCGATGTTCGCCGCCTCGCCGGCATGCTCGGCGATGGTCCGGTCAGTCAGGTCGTCAACAAGCAGACCATGAACGATGTCGGCTCGCTGCGGCGCGACGGCGAGAAGAAGTCCTACATGGACCTGTTCTTCCTCGCAGCCGCCGTCATCCTCTGCGTCAGCAAGCTCGTCACCAACTGATCACGCACCCGCAGCGATACGCCCGAGCCCCATCAGGCGATCTCGGGCGAATCCTGCAGACGCGCCTCAGCGCCGCTTCAGGCTGGCCATGCGAACCGGGCGCGGCGCGGGCTTCACGGCCGGACGCTCGACGCGGGCGACCTGACGGCGCTGCGCCGTCAGCAATGCCAGCGGCGCTGCGGGTGGCCAGACGAACAGATCGGCCGAGGGAGCCGGCAAGGCGGGTGCAGTCGCGATCCGCGACCCCAAGGCTGGGCGCGGCCATGCCGGTTTGGGCGCCGCTCGCGATGCCGGCAATGGACCGAGCACGCCGAAATCATCCAATGTCGCGCGGGCACGGGTGTCGGCAGCAGCGAGATCGACCGGCGTAATCGCAGGCCATTTGGCGACCGGCGTCTCATCGGATGGACGATGCACCAGCCAGTCATCGGGTTCGGTGGGCGTGGCCGGACGATCCGGCGTCGCCGGCACCACATGCACGATGCGATAGCCCTTGGCCTTCAACTCGGCCAGGATCTTCGGGAGCGCGGCGACGGTGCGGGCGTGAATGTCGTGCAGCAGCAGAATGCCCTTGCCGCGCGCTTCCAAACGCTTGATCGCGAGCTCATAGACCTTGCTGCCCGAAATGCTGCGCCAATCGTCGGCAAGGAAGTCGGCGCTCCACATCTGCAGACCGAGCGCGCCGGCATAGCTCTCGACCGCCTCGCCGCGCAGCAGGCCGGGCACGCGGAAGAACGGCGACAACGCCGAGGGATCGCTGAGCGCGGCCGCGGTGGAGGCGATGCCCTGATCAACCTCGGGCTTGACCTGGTCCAGCGTCATCCGGTTGAAGCTCAGCGGATGGTTCTGGCTGTGCGTGCCGATCGTGTGGCCGGCCGCCGCGAGCTTGCGCACACCTTCGGGATCCGCCTTGGCCTGGCGGCCGATCGTGAAGAACGTCGCCTTGACGCATTCATCGGCGAGGATCTGCAGCACCTGATTGCTGTATTTCGGCAGTGGACCATCGTCGAAGGTCAGCACCACCTCGTGGTCCCGCAGCGGCAAGGTCTCCTTGTACTGCATCGCGCCGATGCGCGGATGCTCATGCGGATCGACAACCAGGACGCGCGACGTGCCGAGCGCATTGGGATGGCCGGGACACTCGGCCGCAGCGGCCCCCGGGAATCCCAGGCCTGAGCCGACAGCGGTCAGGGCGCCGAGCAGCAACGCGACCCATGACGATGGCGATCCGACCCAAGCCCACGCACGATCACGCATCACGCTGCCCGCATTCTCTGTAATGGCCAGACTCCGCTGGGTCAGGCGCTTCGATGGTCCCGGATATATCGTGGACATCACACCGCGCCACAAGGAGGAAGGCATAGCAGGGATGATTGGTGGCGGCGACATCACATCGCCTTGCGTTCCGGTTTGCGCATGGCTGTTGCCGGTTTGCAAGCGCCGCACATCGTTCCAGCCTAGCCGGCGCGCCTGAACGGTGGATTAACCGCCTTCCAGGGGCGGCGTGGCCGCACCGGACGGTGTTTCGCTGTGCTGTTGCGGCTGCGCGTCGGCCTTGGCCGGCACCACATGGACCACGCGATAACCGTGTTCCTTGAGATAGCGCAGGAAGGCCGGGAGCATCGCGGCCGTGCGTGGTTGCGGATCGTGCAGCAGGATGATGCCCTTGCGGGCCTGGTTCAGCCGGCTGGTGAGCAGCTTCAGGGTCTGCTGTGGCGACATCGGGTTCCAGTCGCTGGCCCAGAGATCGGCGCCGAACACGGCGATGCCGCGGGAGGCCAGGAGATCGAGCGCAGCCGGCGTCGATTCGAAATAGGGGAAGCGGAAGAACGGCGTCGACGGCGTGGTGGTCTCGATGCCGTTGAGCGCCTTCTCGTCGGCTGCGATGCCGCGATCGATCTCCTCGACCGCTTGCTCCGGCGTGATGTGCGCAAAATGCGCATGCGTGAAGCTGTGATGGCCGATCGTATGGCCCTCCGCCGCGATCCGCTGCACCAGCGCGGCGCGGCCAGAGGCCGGCTTGCCGACCAGGAAAAATGTCGCGCGCACGCATTCCCGGGCGAGTGCTGCGAGCACCTTGTTGGTCATAGGCGGCGAGGGGCCGTCATCGAAGGTGAGGACCACTTCGCCGTCATGCAGCGGCAGCGTGTCAGGGAAGCTCTTCAGGCCGACCCGCGGATAGTGCTTGGGGTCCACGCTCAGCACGCGCGAGGTGCCGAGAGTGCCTTCGCGCGGACAGGCTTCGGCGGACGCAGCCGCGGCGCAGTGCCCCGCAAGCAGCGCGGCCGCCATCGCGGCTGCATTTACCCATCCCACCATCCGTCGCGTCCGAGGCATCTTTTCCCGTTGCGCTCGCTGTTGCCCATTATGTAATGCGTGAAAGCACAAATCAGACCAATTGCTCTGCATTCCGCTCGTGAGGCACGTCATGAACGAGACATCGGACGTTGCCCCCCCAGGTGTGACTCTATCCGATCGCGCCGCGATGCGCACCGATTCCGGCGAGATTCGCACTGAGTTCATCGACGCCATCACGGCGGCGATTGTCGCCGAAAACGAGGCGTTCCTGCGCGCGGAAGTCGCCGAGTTGCACGAGGCGGATCTCGGTGACCTGATCGCCGCGCTCGCGCCCGAGCAGCGCGTCCGTCTGGTCGAGCTGACCGGCACCGATTTCGACTTCTCGGCACTGAACGAGGTCGACGATTCCGTCCGCGAGGAGATCCTCGAGGAGCTGGAGCCTGCGACCGTCGCCGAGGGCGTTCGCGAGCTCGAGTCCGACGATGCCGTCGAACTGCTGGAGAGCCTCGACGAAGAGGACAAGGAGGAGATCCTCGAGCGGCTGCCGCCCTCGGAGCGCGATGTCCTCGAACGCAGCCTGGATTACCCCGAAGGCTCGGCCGGCCGGCGCATGCAGAGCGAGTTCATTGCGGTTCCGCCGGCCTGGACCGTCGGCCAGGCGCTCGACTACATGCGCGAGACGCCCGACCTTCCCGAGCGCTTCTATGAGATCTATGCCGTGGACGAGGCGCGGCACTGGCAAGGCGCGGTTGCGCTCGACGCGCTGCTGCGCGCCCGGCGTCTCGCGCCGCTCGCCGAACTGATCGACGAGGATCGCCGCCGCGTCACCGTCACCGACGATCTCGCCGAGGTGGCGCGGCTGTTCGGCAAGTACAATCTGGTCGCAACCCCGGTGGTCGATGCCGAGAACCGGCTGGTCGGCGTCATCACCATCGATGATGTCGTCGACGTGATCGAGGAGGAGGCCGATGAGGATTTCAAGGCGCTGGGCGGCGTGTCGCGCGACGAGGAACTGTCCGACAGCTTCTGGACCATCGCTAAGGGCCGCTTCAACTGGCTGCTGATCAACCTCGCCACCGCCTTTCTGGCCTCCTCGGTGCTCGGGCTGTTCGAAGGCCAGCTGCAGCAGATGGTGGCGCTTGCGGTGCTGGCCCCGATCGTGGCGAGCCAGGGCGGCAATGCCGCGACCCAGACCATGACGGTCGCGGTGCGGGCGCTCGCCACCCGCGAGCTCGGACCGAACAATGCCATGCGCGTGGTCATGCGCGAGGCGCTGGTCGGCCTCGTGAACGGGCTCGCTTTCGCGCTCATCACCGGCATCGCCGCGGTCGCCTGGTTCAAGACGCCGGGTCTCGGCATCGTGATCGGGCTCGCCATCATCTCCAACCTCGTGGCCGGCGCGCTTGGCGGCATCCTGATCCCGATGGTGCTCGAACGGGTACGCGCCGATCCGGCCGTCGCCTCTGGAACCTTCGTCACCACGGTCACCGACGTGGTCGGCTTCTTCTCTTTCCTGGGTATCGCGACGCTCTGGTTCGGTTTGAAATAAGCCCACTGTCCGAACGACTTATATCGTTAATCCAGCCTTAACGCGGCTCGGCGACACTGTCGTCCGAGACGGAGTCGGATCATGCAACGCTTACGGCTGAAGGCAGACGGACGAATCGTGGAGCTGCGCGACGGCGGCGAGTTTCCGCTGGCGCCTGCGACCACCGCGCCGGTCGCGCCACTCGAAGTGCGCGATCTCCGGCGACGGGTGCACCTGACCCAGCAGGAATTTGCCGCCAAGCTCGGCGTGCCGGTCGAGACGATTCGCAATTGGGAGCAGGGCAAGCGCATGCCGCGCGGACCCGCCCGCGCTTTGCTCACGGTCATTGCGCATGCCCCCGATACCGTGTTCGCGGCCTTAGCTAAGACTTAAGCTAAAAACCGGCCGAGCGTGGCACGGTTCGCGTGTGGCATGCATAATGTTGCACGTATCTGGAGTGCACGGCCATGCTGATGATCGAGGCCAATGGTGCCAGGATTCCAGCCCTGGGTCTTGGGACCTGGGAGTTGCGCGGACGCACCTGCGCCCGCATCGTCGAGCAGGCGCTCACGCTCGGCTATCGTCACATCGACACTGCCCAGGTCTATGAGAACGAGCAGGAGGTCGGGGAGGGCCTGCGCGCCTCACGCGTCCGGCGCAGCGAATTGTTCCTGACCACAAAGGTGTGGACGACGCATTTCGCGCCGAACGATCTCGAACGCTCGACCAAGGAGAGCCTGGTCCGGCTGCGCGTCAGCGACGTCGATCTGCTGCTGCTGCACTGGCCGAATTCACACGTGCCGCTGGCCGAGACGCTCGGCGCGCTGGCGCATGCCAAGACGCTTGGGCTGACGCGAAATATCGGCGTGTCGAATTTCACCGTCGCTCTGCTCGACGAGGCTGTGGCGCTCTCGCCGGAGCCGCTGGTGTGCAACCAGGTCGAGTATCACCCTTATCTGGAGCAGACCAAGATCCGCGAGGCCTGCGCGCGGCACGGCCTCGCCATGGTCGCCTACAGTCCGATCGCAAAGGGCAAGATCAGGAATGATCCAACCCTGACCCGGATCGGCCACGCCCACGGCAAGAGCCCGGCGCAAATCTGCCTGCGCTGGCTGGTGCAGCAGAACGTCGTGGCGATCCCGCGGACGTCCAAGATCGAACGGTTGTCCGAGAACCTCGACGTGTTCGATTTCGAGCTGTCCGAGCAGGACATGACCGACATCTTTGCGATGGGCAGCGCGGGGGGACGGATGACCGACTTCGCCTTCGCGCCCAAATGGGATTGAGGGCGGCGCCCGCGTCTTTATGCTACAGCGCGATGTGACAGGGAGCGGCCGGCGGGCCGCACGGCGGCTGGCGCCGTGGGCCCTGTCCATGATCGGGGTGATCGCGCGCTGCGCGCGTTCGCTCAGGCGCGGATGTAGTGAAGCAGCATGGAACGTTGGCAGTTCATCCGTTGGGGCATCGCTGCGTCCCTGCTGGCGCACCTTCTGATCGCTGGCGGGATCGTGGTCTCGACCGTGGTGCGGCCCTACGAGCTGCCGAAGGCCGACGAGGTGCCGGTCGATATCGTCGATGCCGACGAGCCGCAGAAGACGCCGGAACTGCCGCCGCCGTCGCCCACGCGTGATTTGACCTTGCCGCAGCCGGCGGCCACTCCGTCGCCCACGGCCGCTGCTCCGCCGCCGGCCGCCCCGCCGCCGCAGGATGCCAAGGAGGCAGCCAAGGAAACGGCCAAGGAGACGCCCAAGCCCCCGATTCCGCCGGAGGCGCAGCAGCAGCCTTCGCCGGTGCCGTCCTCCAAAGCCGAGACGAAGCCTCCGGCCAAATCACAATCGAAAGCCGCCGACGCCAAATCCGCAACCAAACCGGTGCCGGCTCCCTCACCAAGTTATGTGCCTGCGGAGCCCGATCTCACGGTCAAATATGGCGTCATGCTTGGGCTGCCGGCACCGCTCGCGCCGCTGCCGCCGGCGGGCGATGGGGCGGGCGACGATGCCGGGCCGACGGCGACCACGAATCTTGCCGAAGATCTGGTCGCCGTGTTTCGCCGCCATCTCAAGTCCTGCGCGCGTCTGCCCGCCACGGTGTCTCCGGCCGACAATGTGATGGTGAAGCTGCGGGTGGCGATGACCCCCGATGGGCGACTTGCGGCCGAGCCGTTGTTGATCGCCGGCACCGCCTCGGTCAAGGCGCTGCAGCTGAAGCAGAGCGCGATGGAGGCGCTGGCGGCCTGCCAGCCTTATGCGATGCTGCCGTCATCGCGCTATCGCGAGTGGAAAGTGCTCGAATTGTCGTTTTCGCCGCAGGATTTCGGCGGCTGATCGTCGACGCCGTCGAGGCCCGCCTGTATGCGTGCTGCAGTCGGCGCGCGTGCCGCGTGTGAGTCCGCGCCGGCTGGATGTTGGACGAGGACGGAGATGGCGACATGACGCTGAAGCTGGTGGTCGGCAACAAGAACTATTCCTCATGGTCGATGCGGCCATGGCTAGCGCTGCGCGGCTGCGACATCGCCTTCGACGAGATCGTGATCCCGCTCTACACCGACGATCCCGCCGACAAGGCGCGCATCCTCAAGCATTCGCCTGCCGGCAAGGTGCCGGTCCTGATCGATGGCGCGGTCACGGTGTGGGACTCGCTTGCGATCATCGAATATGTCGCCGAGCGCTATCCCGAGGTGAAACTGTGGCCGAGCGAGGCGGGGGCGCGCGCTCACGCGCGCTCGGTGTGCGCGGAAATGCATTCCGGCTTCCAGGCCCTGCGCAACGAATGCCCGATGAATCTGCACCGGCCGGTGCGCCCGGTCGATCTTTCTGCAGATGCGAAGGCGAATATCGCGCGGATCGAGGACATCTGGCGTGACTGCCGCGACCGTTTCGGCAGCGGGGGCCCGTTCCTGTTCGGCCGCTTCGGCGCCGCGGATGCCATGTTCGCCCCGGTGGTCACCCGTTTCCACACCTTCGCGGTTCCGGTCGTGGCCGAGACGCGGGCCTATATGGAAACGATGATGGCGATGCCGGCTTTCGTCGCCTGGGTCGAGGCCGGGCTGGCGGAGACATGGATCATCGAGCGGGTCGAGAAGGTCTGACCGGCGGGGGGGCGGCCGGTTCCCGGTCGCGCCTGTTAGTCCGGGAATACCGGTTACGGCGCCATCTCGTTGAAGAAGCTTGCAATCTCCGCGTTGCCGGGCGGGAGTCCGCTGGTCAAAACCCGCTCCGGCGTGCTATAGACGTCAATGTTATAAAGACACGCCGGCCCGGGCAGCGGGACCAGGGGCTCTTGCCGGCACGCGAGCAGGAGAGGGCGTTGAAACACAAGTTCCCGATCGGGACGACGGTCTATTTCACCGCGAGCAACGTCTCGCGCCCGGCGGCCAGCGGCACCTATGAGATCGTCCGGCAACTTCCGACAGAAGGCGACGACTGCCAGTACCGGATCAAAAGCTCGACGGAAGCCTTTGAGCGGGTTGCCAGAGAGAGCCAATTGGCCTTGTCTTGAAGAGGCTGGCGGCGTCGGCGGACGCGGCCGGTCGGTGATCGAGAGGCGGCAGTGCCGCGGCGCAGCCTGTCGCTGCCAAGCCTGAACGCGACCGCGGTGCGATCGCGTTGGGGATAGCGGGTAGCTGCGCACCATCCTGTGCCCGCAACGGGCCTGGAATCGTCTTATCATGGGGCGGGGCCGTGATGGATGGGTGATAGTTTGGGAATGGTGATCGTTTCACGGGCGCCCCATCGCAGGACGCCATCAGGGCCGTTCTCGACGGCCCGCGGCAGGAATCAGCGCGCATGACTTCGATCTGGCCTTCCTCGTTCGACCAGCTCTTGAACTCACCGGCTTTCCCGATGTGGCTCACCGTGGCCGCGGCGGGCTTCTTCGCCCTGATCGTGCTGGCCACCCTGCTCAGGGCCGAGAAGTCGGTTGCCAATGGCGCGCTCACGGTCATCACCTTGCTGGCCGTCGGCATCGCGGTGGCGTCGATGATGCGAAGCCAGGATCAGGGCGCGCGGGGCGGTAGCGATCCCGCTTCGACGGCCTCCGTCAGCTTTTCGCCGCCGGGCCTCGCTTGCGTGGATGATCTCGCCGGTGATCTGGTCTTGTCCAATTGCGAGAAGAACCTGTTCGGATCGCCGGAGATGACGGCCGCCGCCGTCAGCTATGCCGCGGCGATGCTGAGCCGCCTCGCCCAGGCGGGCGACCTCGCGAGCGCCAACAAGGTGATGACCGCGGAACTGCTCGCGCTGCGACGGGCGGTGGAGCGCGACCGCTATGGCCTGATGGCCTATGTGCTGCTGACGCGCGACCGCTGCACGCCGACCGATTGCGTGATGTTCCGGGCGGTCAGCGATCGCCAGCAACTCGTCAACAACATGGAAGGCCGGACCTATGAAGGGCTGGTGACGCGCTACGCCTCGCAATGGAATGCGCCGGCCGCCCAGACCGCCCAATCGGCCGCCGCAGGGACTTTCGCCGGCATGGCAACGTCGGCGCCGACCGGCAAGCCGACCAACGCGGAGTTCCCCAGCTCGGCCAACACGCCCGCGGTCAGCATCATGAATCCTGAGCCCACGGCCTCGACGCGCTCGGTTGCGCCCGCGCCGGCGGCTCCGAAGCCACCCACCCAGCTTGCTCCTGCACCGGCACCGCCGCCGACCGTTGCTGCCAGCCATGCCCAGGCGCCCGTCGGGGCCAAGAAGGCAGCACCCAAGCCGAAGCCCGCCGCTGCCGCTCCGCAGGCTGCGCCGGAGGCTGCAGAGCCCGCCGCGAACAATGAATAAGGCTGGTCGAACCGCGTCATGCCGCTGCATCTGATCAAGCTGGCCGTCGGCTGCGAGTCGGTCAAAGAGCTGAAGGAATGGATCGCGGAGCGCATGCTCGCGGCCAAGAAGAAGGGCCTGCCGCAGCAGCATGTCCATGTCACGCGTATGACCCCGAAGCGGGTCGACGAGATCCTCGCCGGCGGCTCGCTCTATTGGGTCATCCGCGGCGAGGTCGCCGCGCGTGAGAAGATCGTGGGCATCGAGCCCTTCCGGGATGGCGACGGCATCGGGCGTTGCCGCCTGATCATGCAGCCGAAGGTGATCGCGGTGTCGCCGCGGCCGATGCGGCCGTTCCAGGGCTGGCGCTATCTCACCCCCGAGGACGCGCCGGCCGATCTCGGCAAGGCCAGCGCCGCGGGGCTCGAAGCCATGCCGGAACCGCTGCGGCGCGAGTTGCGCGATCTCGGGCTGCTGTAGCGCAGCCTCTACACCGCGATGTTGTCGATGAGCCGCGTCGTTCCAATCCGGGCGGCGACGAGGATGCGCCTCGGCCCGGACTCGTGCTGCGTGACAGGGGCCAGCGTCTCGGCGTGGCGCACCTCGAGATAGTCCAGGTCGAATCCGGCTTGGGTGATGGTGGCGGCGCCGTCACGAAGGGCGTCCTGCATGTCGCCGCCGGCGCGCAGCCGGCTCGCGAGTTCCTTCAGCGCACGGTGAAGTGTCGGAGCGACGCGGCGTTCGTCTGCACTGAGATAGACATTGCGCGACGACATCGCGAGCCCGTCGCGTTCGCGCACCGTACGCGACCCGACGACGCGAACGCCGAGGTCGAGATCGCGCGCCATCTGCGTGACCACACGGAGCTGCTGATAGTCCTTCTCGCCGAAGATCGCGACATCGGGACGACATTGTGCGAACAGCTTCGCCACCACGGTCGCAACGCCGCCGAAGAAGTGAGGGCGAAAGCGATCCTCGAGTCCGGCCAAGGCTGGGCCTTCCGGCACGATCCGGGTCGTGAAGCCATCCGGATACATCGCCTTGGCGTCAGGGTGCCAGATCAGATCGACGCGCTCGGCCGCGAGCTTGGCAACATCCTCCTTCCAGGTGCGCGGATAGGCACCGAAATCCTCCGTCGGCGCGAATTGAGTCGGATTGACGAAGATCGAGACGACGACCTTGTCGGCGCGGCGCTTCGCCTGTCGCACGAGCGAGATGTGGCCGTCATGCAAGGCCCCCATGGTGGGCACGAGCGCAACGGTGGCCTTTCTCGCGCGCAGGCTGTCGAGCTCGCGGCGAAGCGCGGAAAGACTGCGGGCGACACATGGTGTTCGTGACATTTTTGCTCGGTCTCCAGGGAAAAATCGCCGTCTTTCCGTTCGGCCTTGACGCTCGGGCAACCGCCCTTAACAAAGGCGGGACGCTGCTCAGCTGACTTGAACACCTCTGTTAGCACGTCTGCGCAGCCGATGCGGAGTAGGTAAACGCGCACATCAAGTAGTAGCGGTGGATGCGCCCCCCCCGTGGATTTACGATGATGATGTATTTCGCTTGACCGCAACCGACCGTGACTCGAAGATGATCGTAAGAGGTCGAAAACATGCTGCAGACTAGCCAGGGACAATCGGGCTCGGCCCATGTGGTTGTGCTTGGAAACGAGAAGGGCGGTTCGGGCAAGTCGACGACCGCTCTGCACATTGCCGTGGCGCTTTTGAAGGCAGGTCAGCGTGTCGCCACGATCGATCTCGACTCCCGCCAGCAGAGCTTCACCCATTACATCAACAACCGCAGCGCCTGGGCGCGGCGGACGGGACTGCATCTCGAGCTGCCGACTCACTACTGCATCAAGCTCGGCCAGACGTTGCAGATCGATGAGAATGAAAAAGCCGAATTCCAGCAGTTCATGGAAGCGGTGTGCTCCGTCGAGCATGCATTCGATTTCATCGTGATCGATACGCCGGGCAATGACAGCTACCTGATGCGTCTCGCGCATTCGATGGCCGACACCCTGGTCACCCCGATCAATGACAGCTTTCTCGACTTCGACGTGCTCGGAACCGTCGACCCTGCGACCTATGCAGTGACCGGTGAGAGCCACTATGCCGAAATGGTGCGCGACGTCCGGCGCAAGCGCCGCCAGGTGGACGGCGCGATGACGGATTGGATCGTCGTCCGTAACCGATTGTCGATGCTCGGTTCGCGCAACAAGCAGCTGGTAGCCGACGGTCTGAAGGAGCTGTCGCTGCGGCTCGGCTTCCGCGCCATCGACGGCTTCGCCGAGCGCGTCGTCTATCGCGAATTCTTCCCGCGCGGACTGACGGCGCTGGACGATATCGACGAGGCGACGCTCGGCACCCGCCCCAATCTCGGCCATGTCACGGCCCGGGAGGAGGTCACGAGTCTGCTGCGCCAGCTCAAGCTACCGCTGGACGAGCGCGGCCGCCGCCGCGCCGCCAATCGCGCCGAATGGTTCGCCCAGGTCGACAAGCCGCTTGATCTGCACGACATCATCAGCGCCTGAGCCCGTCAGCGCTGACTGATTTGAACCTGACTGATTTGCCCCACAGCCGGGCCGAGGCGGCGTGACCCGGCACCGGTCTGAGACGCTGCGTCGCCTGAGACATTGTGCGTCCTGGACGGGTGCCAGCGCTGCGCTCACAATCGAGGCGACGGTGTTTGGTGACCGCTCCGCATCGTGAGCCCTGGGACTGGCCAGCCGGGCTTTTGGCCATATTTGTCTCAGGTCAAGGCGGAAACGGGCGTAATCGCTAGATTGCCGTCAAATTCCTGACGGATTTGAACGTGACGTTCACGATTGAAATCTCATGGAAGGGCGGCTGGGCCCATGCTGCACAGCAACTAGGTGCGCCGCACAACGAACGGGCGTCGGATACACAACATTTAGCCTTTCTGTCACAGGGCCGTTATATATATTCAACAGAACGGGCTGCGAGAGTCTTACAGGTTTCAAGCGACTTTGGGTTGCGGACCCCGAGGGACGAACATGAAGCGTGGAATTGCCGTTCTTCTGTCTGTCAGCGTTCTGGCCACCGTCGGCTACTTCACGGCGAGCAAGTGGGCGATCCGCCACGAGACGGTGCGGTTCTATGATTCCTCCCGCGGTAACCGGCTGGTCGAGGTCGATATCGCCGTGCGTCGCGACCGGGAGATGCAGGCCGAAGCCGGCATGATCAAGCTGCCGGTCGCTGTTCTCAACCACGGCAACACCGTCAAGTTCACCGAGTACTCGTTCCTGGCCAACGTGTTTGCTGCACGCGGCTACATGGCTGTCAGCATTCAACATGACCTGCCGACCGACGCGCCGATGGTGACCAAGGCGGGCGAGCTCTATGTCGGCCGCCTGCCGCAGATCCAGCGCGGCGTTGCCAACATCAGATTCGCCGTTGAGCAGATGCGCCAGCTGCAGCCGAATGCCGACTACGATCATCTGACCATCGTCGGCCATTCAATGGGCGGCGACATCTCGATGTATTTCGCCAAGCAGTATCCTGACGATGTGCGGAAGGTGGTCACGCTCGACAATCTGCGGGTGCCGTTCGTGACCGACGGCCGGTTCAAGATCCTCTCGTTCCGCTCCAAGGACCCGGTGTTCAAGCCAGATCCCGGCGTCGTTCCGGATGACGAGATCTGCGAGAAGACCGGTATCACCGTCGTCAACACCGATTTCCAGCATAACGACATGCGCGACACCGGCCCCGACGACGCCAAGCAGTCGATCCAGGCCATGCTCGACAAGTTCCTGGCCGACAGCGACACCTCGAGCGCCATCTCCCCGGTCAAGACCAAGACGCCGTTGCTCGATCCGGGACCGGTCGCGCCCTATGCGCCGGTCGGCAAGGCCGCCACCGCGGCCAAGCCGCTGACGCATTGACCTGAACTTGCGAACTTGAACTCGCGGACCTGAGTTTGCGCCGGGCGGTGCGGCCGGCCATGACTGCCGCCATGACAAGCCGATGGTCCTTGCGGTGCATTGAAGGTCGCGGAGTCGCTGCCCACATCAGGCGCATCGAACAGGTGCGTGATGAGCGACGTCCCTTCCAAACCTCGTTTCGGATCCAAAACGTCTCCGCGTGAGGGGACGTCCGACGAACGGCTGCCGCAGGCCGAGCCGTCCGGCGCCGATGCGATTGCCGCTTTCGTTGCCCAGGTCCGCGCCATGGCGCCCGCGACCCAGAGCGCCAGGGGCCGTCTCGTCTTCGCGCTCGATGCGACCTTGAGCCGGCAACCGACCTGGGACATGGCCTGCGCGCTGCAGGCGGAAATGTTTCGCGAGGCCGCGGCGCTCGGCAGTCTCGACATCAGGCTGGTCTATTATCGCGGCTTCAGCGAGTGCCGTGCGACTGGATGGATTTCCGACAGCAGCGAGCTGGCGCGGCTGATGGGCAAGATTGACTGCCGCGGCGGCAAGACCCAGATCGGCAAGATCCTTGGCGAGGCGCGACGCAACGCGACCGCCGAGGGAATTCGCGCGGTGGTGTTCGTCGGCGATGCGATGGAGGAGAGCGTCGACGATCTGTGCGCCAGGGCTGGCGAACTCGGACTGTTGAAGGTGCCGCTGTTCATGTTCCAGGAGGGCAACGACCCGGCGGCCGAGCAGGCGTTTCGCGAGATGGCGCGGTTGTCAGGCGGCGCCTGGTGCCGGTTCGATCCCGGCGCGGCGGCGCAGCTGCGCGATCTGTTGCGTGCCGCCGCGGCCTACGCTGCCGGCGGCCGCGAGGCTCTCCGTCGGCTGGCCGCGGCCGAATCCGGAGCGGCCCTGCTGCTCGGCCAAATGAGGTAGCGGCAAAGCGATCTGGCGTGCGCAGCGGCGGAGAGGGCGTTGGCGCCCCGAGTTGTCCGCAGCACGATGCCTTTTTTCCCGATAAGCCCTATATTCCAGTGATGACACTGATCGCTGGCGTTGTCGCCGTCGTCACCCTCTATTTGTTGCTGCAGATGTTCCGGAACGCCAACCCGGCCGCGCTGGCGCGCGCGATCAAGGTCGCCGGTGGCATCGGCTGTCTGGCCGCCGCGGCCTTTACCGGGATCAAGGGCGAGCTGGTGGTCGCCATTCCCATCGGCCTGTTCGGAGCGGGGCTGCTGGGCTGGAGCCCGGCGGGCCTCGGCAGCTTCGGAAACATGTTCGGGCTGGGGTCGCAGCGCTCCGGCGGTCAAGGCTCGCGGGTGCGTTCGCAATTCATCGAGATGATGCTCGATCACGACAGCGGTCGCGTGGAGGGACGTTTCGTCGCCGGCGCGCATGCCGGCCGCTCGCTGGACGAATTCGATCTGGCGCAGCTCGCGGCGACGATTTCGAGCCTCGACGCGGACAGCGTGGTCCTACTTGAAACTTATCTGGACCGCCGGTTTCCCGGATGGCGTCAGAACGCGCAGGGCGACGCGGCAGGGCGGCAGCGCCGCGCGGCGGCGAGCTCCAAAATGACGGACGAGGAGGCCTATCAGATCCTTGGCCTGCAGCCGGGCGCGGGGCGCGACGAGATCGGTCGAGCCCACCGTGCGCTCATGAAGAAACTGCATCCCGACCAGGGGGGGTCGACGTATCTCGCCGCGCGGGTGAACGAGGCCAAGGATACTCTGCTTCGTACGCATCACGGCTAACTCCGGCAACGCCACCAACGCCACAAGACCGACATCCGCTTCCACCGCGGCATCGTGTGCTCCGCGGTCTGCGCCGTTATCCGGCGCGATCGTTCTTCATGGTGAAGAAGTTCTAGCGGCAAATCCTTGACGAGAGGTTTGCGCTCGGCCGTCCCGCCTGCGCTCGCGCAGAGCCAAACAAAAAGGCCCGCGCGTGTGTCGCGCGGGCCGCATCGGCTGAGTGTCTTGGCGAGTTAGTTGTGCATCGTCATGCAGGAGATGTCGGCGCGCTTGAGCTTCTTGCAGACCGCTTCCGCCTGATCGCGATCGAGACCGGCGAAGCGGGCGCGGATGAGCTTCTTGTCGCCTTTCGCAACCGTCTCCGTGAAAGGATCTGCCTTGCTCAGGAGACCCTGCGCCGAGCTGCGGGCCGCCTCGATGCGCTTCTGCGCCTCGGCTTCGGTGTCGAGCGCACCGACCTGGATGATCCAGCCGCTGCGCGTGACTGTCGGCTTCGAGATCGGTTCGGGCGTCGGACTTGCGGAGGCGAGCTGGGTCGGAGCAGGGGCCGGTGGCGGTGATGGCGCGTAGGCCATCGCCTGCGATGAGGCCGGCGGCAGGCTGGAGGCCGGCAGCACGCCGAGAATGCCGTTGCCGGTGCCGTGGCCGGCCGGCTGGACCGGCAGCTCGGGCCGCGGCGCTTCGGCGCGGACCAGCGGAGGCGAGGGCGCGACCGCTTCGACGCGCTGAGCGAAGGCGGCCGGAGCCGGGGCGGGCGCGGGGGCCGGCGCGACGGGCTGCGGCGCGGCTGTTGCGAGCTTGACGGTGCCCGCCTTGACCTGGACCGTCTTGACCTTCACCGGCTTCATTGGATCGGTGGAGCCAGGGATTAGCGCCATCGGCTGGTTCTGAATCACGCCGGAGGTCATCGGCGCGGGTTCGACCTTGGTCTCCTTGGGGGGCGAGGGCGGCAGCGCGGCCGTGGCCTCGGAGAGCGCCGAGATCATCTTGGCCGCGCGGCTCGGCGTCGGGGCGTCGGCTGCCGCAGAGGCCATCTGAACCGTGCTCTGGTCGCCGGTGTCGCCGCCATCCGATGCGCCGCGCTCGCCGATCGCTGCCACGGTGCGCCTGGTGGCGCCCTTCTCCAGGTTTTCAGCGAGCAGGTTGCGCATGATGGCGTCGCGCGAGCCGCCGCTGCGGCCGCCGAGGACGACGCCGACCAGATGCCGGTTGCCGCGGCGCAACGAGGTCACGATGTTGAAGCCGGAGGCGCGGGTGTAGCCGGTCTTGATGCCGTCGATGCCCTCGACATTGCCGAGCAGGTGATTGTGGTTGCGGATCGACTGGCCGCGATAATTGAACACCACGGTCGAGAAATAGCGATAATAGCGCGGGAAGCGGTCCTGGATCGCCCGGCCCAGGATCGACTGGTCGCGCGCCGTCGTGATCTGTTCGTCGGCGGGAAGGCCGGACGCGTTGACATAGGTGGTGCGGCTCATGCCGAGCGCCCGCGCCTTGCGCGTCATCATCTTGGCGAACTCGTCCTCGTCGCCGCCGATCGCTTCGGCGATCACGACGGCCGCATCGTTGGCCGAGCGCGTCACCAAGCCCTTGATCGCGTCCTCGACACGGATGGACTGTCCAGGGCGCAGGCCGAGCTTGGTCGGCGACTGCTCGGAGGCATGCTCCGAGACCGGCATTTCGGTGTCTAGCTTCATCTTGCCGGAGTCGAGCCGCTCGAACAGCAGATAAAGCGTCATGATCTTGGTGAGCGAGGCCGGATGCCGGAGCGCGTCGGGATTGGTCGCGGTCAGGACAGCGCCCGAATTGCCGTCGACGACGATCGACGCGAAGGCCGGGCTGTAGCTGCCCTCATCATTGTGGGGGGAGTGACGCGCGTGATGATGGCGGTGGCGCCGGCGCGCCTCCGCGCTGTCGACGGTGACCACGGCTGCCATCGTCAGGGTGAGCAGCCCGTAAACGCCGACCCGCATCAGGCGCGAGGAAGCCAAGTTTTTGCGAAGCATGAAATCCCCGTCCAATTTCTGACGTGATCACCGGCACGTAAGGCAAAATTGTGCCGAACGCCCCTGTGATCAGACCTGCCGACCCCTCGCGCATGGCCTGACGTGGCCCTGCAATCGAAAGTCCGGAACTGAGGTTTTGTTAAGACGCTGTTTTGGAACAGCTTTACGGTCCCCGCCGACGCTGGCCGGGACCACCGGAGAGGTTAGGACGGCGGAGTTGCCAAAAGATTAAAGAAATCTTGCGCGCACCTACAGGATTTCGGGCGATTCGCTCCGATTTGGAGCGCAATGCCCTCAATTGTGCATTGCACAAGATTCTTGATTTATTTGTGCGGTGCACTATATTGTGATTGCGTCAGGGAGCCGGGGCTTCCCTGAGGGCGCTCAAAGTCAGGGAAAGGAATGCCAATGTTTAAGGTCGAAGATTTCCAGAACTACGGTAAGGAGCAGTTCGAGACCGTCGTCAATTCCGCGACCACGGTGCAGAATGGCCTTCATGCGATCGCCACCGCCTATGGCGACTACACCAAGAAGTCCTTCGAAGACACCAAGTCGTTCGTCGAGAAGCTGCAGGGCGTGAAGTCGCTCGACAAGGTGCTCGAGGCCCAGACCGAGTTCGCCAAGTCGGCTTACGAGACCTTCGTCGCCGACTCGCAGAAGATCGCCGGCCTGTACTCGGATCTCGCTAAGCAGGCGTTCAAGCCGCTCGAAGGCATCGCTGCGAAGTTCACCCCGCCGGCCGCTCACTAAGTCGTTTGCGCCCGCGCAGGAAGCACGAAGCCCGGCTGACGCCGGGCTTTTTCGTTGTGTCTGGTGATAATGGGGAGCCTCGACCGCGCGTCTGTCGTGGACGGATCTATCTGGCGACGCGCAATTTCGACAGAGCAGTGCCGATCGAGTTGAAGGTGGTCACGATCTGGCTCGAACTCGTCAGCATGTAGAACTTGTCCGGGCTGCTGGCGCAGTTCTGCAGCACGGTCGAGGTCGGATCGGCGGGCGAGCTGGTGTTCACCTGGATCGTATAGATCGTGTACATCGCATTGCCCTTCGAATCTTTCGTGTTCTTCAGGTTCGAGCAGAGCAGGGCCTGGCGCGCGTCAATCGGGTTCCCCGAGGCCTGGGTTGAGCCGTTGCCATAGTCCGGCCAGCGATCCTCGGTGTTCAATCCGTCCGACAACAGAATGATCACACGGTTGTAGGTCGTGTTGGCATCTTCGGCCGGCGCGCCGAGCACGCCGTTGGGGATCAGCGACTGCACCGCCCAGGCCATTCCAATCGCCTGGTTGGTGCCGCCGGTCGGCTCCATCGCATTCACGGCCGACTTCAAGGATGTCCAATTGTAGCTGAGCGGAACGATCTGCCCGAGTTTCGTCGAGGCGGAGCTGCTGCAATATTGGACGTTGTTCTCCATGTGCTGATTGGCGGGAAACAGCGTGGCGACGTCCGAGCTCGCCGGCGAGACCGCGTTCGCATCGTTCGGCTGGGTGCGGTCGGCCACGCAGCCCGTCCAAGTGCTCGTGGCGTTCGCGATCCAGGTGTGCGTGAAGGTGTTGACCTTGCACACCGTGCTGGAGCCGCTTCCCGTACAACTGCAGGTGTTGTTGGGAACATTGCTGCCGGTGGTGGGGCAGCTGCAATAGCTGCCGGTGCACCAATTCACCCTGGTGCTGTTCTGCACACTGTTCCAGCAGCCATTGTAGTAGCTGTGGGACGCGGAATCGTAGCCTGGGCAGATGTAGCCGCTATACGACCCGCTCGAGGGGATCTTCGACGCGCTCGAACTCGCGGTCGCAGGCCCGCTGGTGCAGGAGAAATACGGAAAGCCGTTGCCGGAGGTAAAGGGACACGACGACCCCGGTCCGACCATGTCCCACTGCGACTGCGTGAACGACGCATTCGGAATTGCGGCCTGATAGGACCCGTTATTGGGCTGGATCGTGGGCGGATTCTGCCAATCGGTCCAGTCGATCCAGCTCTGGGCGTAATTGCTGGCGCCGACGTTGACGACCTTGGCAAAGGGGATGAGCGAGATATAGACGTCGCCCGGCGATTTGGCGAGCGCGCTGAGCTGGTCGATCAGCCCGCCGCTTCCCGCAACCGCGTTCTGCAGCGCCGTCATCTTGCCGCTATAGGCCATCGATCCGGTATTATCGAGCGCCAGCGCCACCCGCATCTTGACGTCGCCCCAGGTGGTGGTGGCCTTGGTGTTGAAGGTCATGGTCGGGAAGCCCACGAGCTTCATGAACTGCGTAACGATCTGCCCCGACGCGTTCAGCTGAATGTTGGAGGCCGAGGAACTGGTCGACGCGGTGTAGCTCGCCGTGACCGCGACGCTCTGGGCGTCGGTGCTGGTATAGAGCGCCTTGAAATAGGTGCTTGCCTTGGCTGCGACATCGGTGGCGGTGATCGTCCCCTGCGACAAGTCGCGCGACAGCATCAGCGCCGTCGAGTCGAGCGCCCCCTGCATGGTTGATCGGGCGGCGTTGGCGCGGCTGTAGTCGATCGCGGCGCCAATGAAGGCGAGAATCGGCAGCAGCGCGATCGCGAACAGCGTGGCGATATTGCCGCTGCTGTCGCCGGAAAAACGTCGCGAGACCTGGCGGCAAAGGCGGACGAGGGGCACAACGGTCATGTCGCTCACCGGTGATGGTTTTCCGGTGGCCATATCGAGGCCCTTTCGCCAAGGGTGGGTGAATCGAAAGCCGAAAAATCGAGCAATTGCCGCCGTACGGCCCGGCTGTCGCCGCGGCGGAGGTTCCCTGTCAATGTCCGATGAATCGGCTTTGTCAAATGCGCTCGGTTTGATTAACCTTGCCGCTCAGCGCCGGGGGAGGGAATCGGTCCGGTCCTGTCGGCATGTCGCTCCATTGGCGGCTACGCTTGCGGCACACCGGCTGCTGACCCATATTCCTGGTGTCGGTCCGAGCGGACCGGTCGGCTGGGACAGGCGATCTGGAAAGCAGGACCGGGCGGCGGAAGCGGCCCGGCAGGGACGTGTTACGGACGGAAGCCCGGACCGGACGACGCCCGAGGGGACAATGCGGGAAACCCTTTGTTGGGATCCTCGCAGTCATATCTAATGCATGTAAAATGTCGCAGCCACCCAGATTGAACCGACCCGCGCCTAGGATGAGCAATAACGACAACAAATCAGGCGGAACCGGCGGCCCGGTGACCTCCGTCATCACCAAGGTCAAGCCCAAGACCAAGCGGCCGAACCTGTATCGCGTCCTGATTCTGAACGACGACTACACGCCGATGGAGTTCGTCGTTCACGTCCTTGAGAAGTTCTTCAACAAGGACGTCGAGGCCGCGACCAAGATCATGCTCCACGTCCATCATCACGGCATCGGCGAGTGCGGGGTCTTCACCTACGAGATCGCCGAGACCAAGGTGACGCAGGTGATGGATTTCGCCCGCAAGCATCAGCATCCGCTGCAATGTGTGATGGAAAAGAAGTAGGCCGCTCGTTCCCGCGGCGCTGAGACCTCTGGTCAGGCGCGCTCTTGGTCAGGCGCGCTCTTGGTCAGGCGGTTTTGGTCACGCGGTTTTGGTCAGGCGCTGTTGGCGGGGTCGTCTTGCGCACCGCCAACCGAACGCGACGGCGTCCGCCCGGAGAATCACGGGCGCGATCGAGTCGCGAGATCCAGGTCGCGAGATCCAGGTCGCGAGATCCGGGTCGCGAGATCCCGGCGCCGATCTTGCGCCGTGACCGTTCCGGGCCGATCGGCGGCCGTAACCGGGGCGGAACGGGTTTTGCATTGACGATCCGGTGAACCCGTAATCGAGTCGCTCGGCCGGCCTTTTGTCGCACTCGGTTATAACTATATTTGACAAAGGTTGTTGTTGCCTGACCGGGCGGCGGCGATCATGATGGCAGGGGGCCACAGAGGACGCGCATGCCGACTTTTTCTCAAAGCCTTGAACAATCCCTGCATCGTGCGCTGGCGATTGCCAACGAGCGTCATCATCAATACGCGACGCTGGAGCATCTCCTGCTGTCCTTGATCGATGACAGCGATGCAGCGGCCGTGATGCGCGCATGCAGCGTCGATCTCGACAAGCTGCGCGGCAGTCTTGTGAATTATCTCGAAACCGAGTTCGAGAATCTGGTCACGGACGGCAGCGATGACGCCAAGCCGACCGCGGGTTTCCAGCGGGTGATCCAGCGCGCCGTGATTCACGTCCAGTCGTCCGGCCGCGAAGAGGTAACCGGCGCCAACGTGCTGATCGCGATCTTCGCCGAGCGCGAGAGCCATGCCGCCTATTTCCTGCAAGAGCAGGACATGACGCGCTACGACGCCGTGAACTACATCAGCCACGGCATCGCCAAACGCCCTGGAGTCTCCGAAGCCCGCCCGGTGCGCGGCGTCGACGAGGAGACCGAGACCAAGGGCAACGAGGACTCGAAGAAAAAGGGCGAGGCGCTGGAAACCTATTGCGTCAATCTCAACAAGAAAGCTCGCGACGGCAAAATCGATCCGGTGATCGGCCGTAACTCCGAGATCAATCGCGCCATCCAGGTGCTGTGCCGCCGCCAGAAGAACAATCCGTTGTTCGTCGGCGAGGCCGGCGTCGGCAAGACCGCGATCGCGGAAGGTCTGGCCAAGCGCATCGTCGACAGCGATGTGCCGGAGGTGCTGTCCGCGGCGACGGTGTTCTCGCTCGACATGGGCACGCTGCTTGCGGGCACGCGCTATCGCGGCGACTTCGAGGAGCGTTTGAAGCAGGTCCTCAAGGAGCTCGAGGCGCATCCGAACGCGATCCTGTTCATCGACGAGATCCACACCGTGATCGGTGCCGGCGCGACGTCGGGCGGCGCGATGGACGCGTCGAACCTGCTCAAGCCTGCGCTGGCCTCGGGCTCGATCCGCTGCATGGGCTCCACGACCTACAAGGAGTACCGCCAGCATTTCGAGAAGGACCGCGCGCTGGTGCGGCGCTTCCAGAAGATCGACGTTAACGAGCCGTCGGTCGAGGATGCGATCGCGATCCTCAAGGGTCTGAAGCCCTATTTCGAGGATTATCACCGGCTGAAATACACCAACGAGGCCATTGAGGCCGCTGTGCAGCTGTCGTCGCGCTACATCCATGACCGCAAGCTGCCGGACAAGGCGATCGACGTGATCGACGAATCCGGAGCGGCGCAGATGCTGCTGGCCGAGAACAAGCGCAAGAAGACGATCGGCATCAAGGAGATCGAGACCACGATCGCGACCATGGCGCGGATCCCGCCCAAGAGCGTGTCGAAGGACGATGCCGAGGTGCTCAAGCATCTCGAGCAGACCCTGAAGCGCGTGGTGTTCGGTCAGGACAAGGCGATCGACTCGTTGTCGGCCTCGATCAAGCTGGCGCGGGCTGGCCTGCGCGAGCCGGAGAAGCCGATCGGCTGCTATCTGTTCTCGGGCCCGACCGGCGTCGGCAAGACCGAGGTGGCCAAGCAACTCGCCGCGACGCTCGGTGTGGAGCTGCTGCGCTTCGACATGTCGGAGTACATGGAGCGGCACACGGTGTCGCGCCTGATCGGCGCGCCTCCGGGCTATGTCGGCTTCGACCAGGGCGGTCTGCTGACCGACGGCGTCGACCAGCATCCGCATTGCGTGGTGCTGCTCGACGAGATCGAGAAGGCGCATCCGGATCTGTACAATGTGCTGTTGCAGATCATGGACCATGGCCGGCTCACCGACCACAATGGCAAGCAGGTCAACTTCCGTAACGTCATCCTGATCATGACGACGAATGCCGGCGCGGCCGACCTCGCCAAGCAGGCCTTCGGTTTCCACCGCTCCAAGCGGGAAGGCGACGATCACGAGGCGATCAACCGGCAGTTTGCGCCGGAATTCCGCAACCGTCTCGATGCGATCGTCTCCTTCGCGCATCTGTCGGTCGACGTGATCGGCATGGTGGTCGAGAAGTTCGTGCTGCAGCTCGAGGCTCAGCTGGCCGATCGCGACGTCACGATCGAGCTGTCCGAACCGGCCAAGAGCTGGCTGATCCAGCACGGCTATGACGAACAGATGGGTGCGCGCCCGATGGGCCGCGTGATCCAGGAGCACATCAAGAAGCCATTGGCCGATGAGGTGCTGTTCGGCAAGCTGAAGGGGGGTGGCCACGTCCGTGTGGTCCTCGTCAAGGACGAGGACGGCGCCGACGAGAAGATCGGCTTCGAGTTCGTCGAGGGGCCGGTCACGCCGAAATCGGAAGTGCCGGCGGCGCGCAAGCGCAAGCCGAAATCCGGCGGCGGCGGCTCGAAGGGCCCGGCCCCGAAGGGGCCCTTGGTCAAGGCGTGAGCACGATAGCCATGAATGTGAAAGGCCGGCCTCGTGCCGGCCTTTTTGTTTGCCGGGACTTCTCTTGGCTCGAGACGCCGCCGCGGGGACCTGCGGCGCTCAGGCCGGCTTGATGAAGAAGTACACGGTCAGGCCGCAGCCGACCGCGATGACGAAGCGCCGCACATAGGCCGGCGGGATGATCTGGCCGAGCCGGGCGCCGACGAAGCCGCCAGCCATGGCCGCGGCCATCATCGTCAGCGTTTCCATCCAGTGCACGCGCCCGGAGAAGGCGAAGATCACCGAGGCGGTCGTGTTCATCAGTGCTGCGAGGAGCACCTTCATGCCGTTCATCGCGCGGATGTCGCGCATCCCGTAGAACACCAGCGCGGCCAGCATCAGAATGCCGATGCCGCCGCCGAAATAGCCGCCATAGATCGCGATGACGAACTGCACCGCCTGGATGGTCAGGGGGCCGAACCAGGGCTTGCCGTCCTTGGGCGTGAAGCGCATGCCGAAGGCGAACACCACGGTGGCGAACAGCAGCAGCCACGGCACCAGCCGGCTGAACGCTGCCGATGGCGTCACCAGCAGCAGCACCGCGCCGAGCGTGCCGCCGATCAGGCTGATGACCGACAGCCGGACGAGGTCGCGGCGCCACGGCGCCTTGGGGTCCTTCAGCACCTCGCGCGAGGCAAAGGCGCTGACGAACTGGCCCGGGCACAGCGCCACCGTGCTGGAGGCGTTGGCGTCGATGGCGGGAATGCCGGCCGCGAGCAGCGTTGGGAAGGTCAGGAATGCGCCGCCGCCAGCCAGGGCGTTGACGATACCGGACCCGAAGGCAGCGAGGGCCAACAGCGCCAGCATTGTCCAGTCGGTCATTCCGGTCGCCCGCGTCTCACGGTTTTGTCGCGCTTGGTACCATAATCCGGCGGGCGCATCACTCGCCCTTGAGCCGCTGGCCGTCGTGAATTCGCACATGCTCGGCGCCGCGCGCCCCGGCAGGTGACAGCCGCAGCATGCTCAGGAAGGCGCCCATCAGGGCGAAGCCGACGCCGGTCAGGAGCGACAGCCGGGTGCCGTCCGCCGGGTCGATGGCCAGGAACATCGCCACCAGCGCGGCGCCAGTTGTCTGGCCGAGCAGGCGCGCGGTGCCGAGCATGCCGCTGGCGCCGCCGGCGCGCTCGCGCGGCGCGGCGGCGATCATGGTGCGGTTGTTCGGCGTCTGGAACAGGCCGAAGCCGCAGCCGGCCAGCGCCATGCGCCAGACCACATCCCAGGCTGAAGGCTCCCGCGGCAGCAGCCCGAGTGCGCCGAGCCCGCAGGCGAAGATCACGAGCCCGATGCCGCCGAGCAGACCGGCCGGAACGCGCTCCACCAGCCGGCCGGCAATCGGCGCGGTCAGGCCGACCGCGATCGGCCAGGGCGTGATCAGCAGGCCCATCTGCACGGGCGAGTAGCCGAAATGGCTTTCCAGGTAGAACGGGATCGCCACGAAGGCGAGCATCTGGCCGCAGAACGAGGAGATCGAGGTCGCGATCGACAGTGCGAACACCGGAATGCGCAGCAGGTCGAGCGGCAGCAGCGGCGAGGCCATGTGGGTCTGCCGATACACCAGCCACACCCCGGCGATGACGGCGACGGCGAACTCGATGGCGCAGCTCACCAATGCCTCGCCATGGCCGAGGCTGTCGACGGCGGCAATGAGGAAGCCGAACGTCGCCGCGCTCAGCGCCGCGCTCTGCCAGTCGAACATGTGCGGGGCGCGCGGCGTGTGCGGCAGGAAGCGGAAGCCGAACACGAAGGTGACGATGCCGAGCGGCACGTTGATCGCGAACAGCCAGGGCCAACTGCCGACGGCGAGGATGCCGGCCGCGATGGTCGGCCCGACCGCGGCGGAGACCGCGACCACCATGGCGTTGATACCGATGCCGCGGCCGAGCAGGGCCTGCGGATAGGTGAAGCGCACCAATGCTGAATTGACGCTGAGAATGCCGGCGGCGCCAAACCCCTGCAGAATGCGCGCCAGTGTCAGCAGCGGCAGATTGTCGGCGAGCGCACAGAACGCAGACGCCGCGGTGAACAGCACGAGGCCTGCGAGATAGACGCGGCGATAGCCGATGATCTCGCCGAGCGACGCCAGCGGCAGCAGCGAGATCGTTACCGCCAGCTGATAGCCGTTGACGATCCAGATCGAGAAAGCCGGGCTGGCATTGAGGTCGCGCGCGATGGTCGGCAGCGCGACATTGGCGATGGCGCCGTCGACCACGGCCAGCACGATGCCGAGCGCGATCGTCACGATCGCCCAGGTCCGCTGCGGCAGCGGCAGGCCGTCGGCGTGCAGAACCGTGGACGTCGATGTCATTGCCCCGGCTCCGGCCGCAGCCGGGCCGCGGACAACGAACGGGACCAGGCAACCGCGCGGAGGAAACGGTGTTCCAGGCTCGTCAGCGCGGCGCGCGCGTCATTTCGGCTTGAGGCGGACCTGAATCGCCTTGAGATAATTGACCGCGGCCTCCGCGTCGGCCCGATCGAAGCGGAAGCTCGGCATGTCCTTGTGGATGGTCGAGAGGCCGGTCTGCAATCGCTGGGCAAAGTCTTCGTCGTAAAGCTTGCTGTCACCAAATGTCCTGAATGGCGGCGCGTCGGGATGCGGGCTCGCGCCGGTCCGACCTACCGCATGGCAATCTGCTGCAAAGCCTTTGCAAGAGCGCTTTTCCTCGGCTCTGCTCGCTGTCCAGCGCATGGCTTGGGCTCGCCAGCGCACCGAGCAACAGCAGTCCAAGCCCGGCTTGCATCCTCATGGAACAGCTCACTCCAGTCCCGGCTACCAGCGGCCGGTCGTCTTCCCATAGGCGTAAAGTGCGACCAGGCCAATGGTCACGATTGTCGAGGCGATCATAATGATCCGGTCCCAGCGGGGCGGATCGTCGTCGTCGCGGCTCAACGTCAGCAGGGCAAACAGAGCCTTCATGGCAAAGCGGCGCATGGCATCATCCGGACGCGACCGGCCGATGCATCGGGGCCGCCGCGTGCCGGCGAGCTTAGCGCTTCACGGCGGTGCGTCGCCACTCGCGCGGTGACAGACCGAACTGCGCCCGGAACACGCGGCCGAAATGCGAGAGATCGTTGAAGCCCCAGGACAACGCGATCTCGCTGATGTGACGATGCGCCAGCGCCGGCATGCCGAGGTCGCGCTGGCACTGCCTGAGCCGCTCGGCAAGCACGAAACGCTGGAAGGACAGCTGCTCGTCCGAGAACAGATCGTTGACGTAGCGCGCTGACAGCCCGAGCTCGCGGGCTGCCGTCGCCAGCGACAGATCGGGATCGGCGAGGCGCGTCCGGACATGCGCCTTGATCCGGTACAGCAACGCCGCGCGATGGGTGGAGGCGGGCAGGGGCTGGGTGCGGAGCCGCTCGGCCAGGGTCATCGCAATCAGGTCGGCGGCCTGATCCGACAGGCGTTCGGCATGTTCGGTGCCGATGTGGTCGGCACGCTCGCACAGCTTGATGATGAAGTCGTAGGCAAGCGGCTGCAGCGGGCTATCGGTGCCGAAGCTGATCGCTGTGACCGCTTCCGTCGCGCCGATCCTGCGCTGCAGCATGTCCCGCGGCAGCTTGAACACGGTCTGCCGGAACGCGCCGTCGAACTGCAGCTCGTAAGGCCGGGTCGTGTCGTAGATGGCGAATTCGCCCGGCCGGATCGCCGTGTCTCGGCCATCCTGAACCACGCCGCCGATCCCCTCGCGCCCCAGCGCGATCAGCACGTAGTCGGCATCGGCGCGGGCGATGCGCTGCGACGTGCGGTGCACGCGCTGCCGGTCGGACGCGACCTCGGAGCAGACGGCTCGTCCCAAGGCCGTATGCGTCACCGCGCCGCGAAACGCGCTCCCGAGATCGGACGTGCAGTCGAGGCCGACATAGACGTCGCAAACTATGTCCTGCCACTGCGCCAGCCGGCGGTGGCCCGGGCTTCCATCCGTGGTGAACAGGACCGGCATAGCTCCGCCTCCCACCTGTTTCGATTACTTGCCCGGCACCGCAGCAAATTCCGGGCCGCCAACGCCGCGCCGTGGCCGCAGTCGAGTTTTCGTTCCTTCCGAGACGAGCGCGAATGACGGCGGAGGTCAATAGTCCGGCCATGACAGCGGCGCCGCCGGCGCCAATCGGCAGGCAGGGGAGACGAGCGATGGGACTGGCACATCCGAAATACAAGGTGGCGGTGGTGCAGGCGGCGCCCGCCTGGCTCGATCTGGACGCTTCGATCAAGAAGACGATCGCGCTGATCGAGGAGGCGGCCGACAAGGGCGCCAAGCTGATCGCATTCCCCGAGGTGTTCATCCCCGGCTATCCCTGGCACATCTGGATGGACTCGCCGGCCTGGTGCATCGGACGCGGCTTTGTGCAGCGCTATTTCGACAATTCGCTGGCCTATGACAGCCCGCAGGCCGAGGCGCTGCGCGCCGCGGTGCGCAAGGCCAAGTTGACGGCCGTGCTCGGCCTGTCCGAGCGCGACGGCGGCAGCCTCTATATCGCGCAATGGCTGATCGGACCGGATGGCGAGACGATCGCCAAGCGCCGCAAGCTGCGGCCGACCCATGCCGAGCGCACCGTCTATGGCGAAGGCGACGGCAGCGACCTCGCAGTTCATGAGCGGCCGGACATCGGACGGATCGGCGCGCTTTGTTGCTGGGAGCATCTGCAGCCCCTGTCGAAATACGCGATGTATGCGCAGAACGAGCAGGTGCATGTCGCGGCCTGGCCGAGCTTCTCGCTGTATGATCCGTTCGCGCCGGCACTCGGCGCCGAGGTCAACAACGCCGCATCGCGCGTCTATGCCGCGGAAGGCTCGTGCTTCGTGCTGGCGCCATGCGCGACGGTCTCGCAGGCCATGATCGACGAGCTGTGCGACCGGCCCGACAAGCACGCGCTGCTGCATGCCGGCGGCGGCCATGCCGCGATCTTCGGCCCGGACGGCAGCGCGCTGGCCGCGCAATTGCCGCCGGACCAGGAAGGTCTGCTGATCGCCGAGATCGACCTCGGCATGATCGGCATTGCCAAGAATGCTGCCGATCCGGCCGGCCACTATTCGCGTCCGGACGTGACGCGGCTGCTGCTCAACAAGAAGCCGCTCAACCGCGTGGAGCATTTCTCGCTGCCGGTCGACAGCGCCGCCGCCGTGGCGTCACCCGGCGAGGCCGCCGTTGCGCGGCCCGATCAAGCCATCTGAGGGACGGCGCCATGGAGTCGGCCATCCCCCCGCATCTGACCACCATGCGTTGCCGCCATCGCCGCGTCGATGACGACTACAAGCCGCCTTATCCGTCGTTCGTCGCGCGTCATGGGCCGGACGTCAGTCGGGTGGTCATGGCCTATTTCGGCGCGCAATACCGCGCCGAAATGGCGGCCCGCACGGCCTCGACAGCCGACTTCATGACGCTGGGGTCGCGCGCCGACGGACCCTCGCATTGGGACCTCGCGCATCATGTCGATCAGGCCGGATTTGCGAACGATGTCTTCGTCGCCTATTGGGACGATGTCGTGCGCTTCGACAGCTGGTTCGAGCCGGCGCGCGCGGCTTGGACCGGGGCGGACGCCGAGGAAGGGGGCGGTCGCTTCATCGAGGTGCTGCGCCCGGCCGTCGAGCGTTACGAGACGTTGTTCTCGTCGCTGGGGCGTCCGGAGGGGATCGCGGTGATCGCCGAGGGCATGAGCGGCGAGGTCTTGGAGCACGCTTATTGGGGCGGCATGCGCGATCGAATCCCGCTGTCGCAGACCAGCGAGATGAGATCGCTTGGCACGCCGACCCTTGTGCAGGACGGGCCGCGCCTGCGTGTGATCGCGCAGGACAATTTGTGCATGATCCGCTCCGGCCAGGACTGGAGCGACACAGATGCGGCAGAGCGCCGGATGTATCTGGACGATGTCGAGCCGGTGCTGCGCGAGGGCATGGATTTCCTGCGCGATCAAGGACTGTCGATCGGCTGCTATGCCAATCGCTATATGCGGTTGCGAGGCGCGGACGGGGCTCTGACGGAAAAATCTTACGGCCAGAGCTGGTGGCAGAGCCTGTCGGCCTTGGAGCGCTGGGCGGAATCGCATCCGACCCATGTCAGGATCTTCGGCGCAGCGATGAAATATCTGTCGTCGCTCGGCCCCGCCGCCAAGCTTCGGCTCTATCACGAGGTCACGGTGGCGGCTGCAGACGAACAGTTCTTCGAATATCGTGGCTGTCACGCCAAGACGGGCATGCTCGCTGCCGTCAGCTGAGCGCGTCGGCAGATCCGTGAGAAGACGCGATCCAATACGACGCGACCGACCGGCGCGCCGCCTCAGCAGACACGCGCCGGCTGTCGCACAGCAGGGCTCTGATCGTCAGGTCCCGGCTTCGGGCTGCGCCGGGGGCGGCGCCGGACGGCGCGGCGGACGCTGTGCTCGGCCGGCCGGTGCCGCCATGCGCGGCTGCAGGGTGACGATGACGGGGTTGGGCTTGTGGTCGGTCGCGGCGCCGGTCGCCGCGTCGACGCCCATGCCGATCAGGCCGCCGGCGAGGACGTTGCCGGCGAAACCGGCTGCGCCGGCTGCGGGGATGTCCTTGGTCAGCGGAATGGTCTGGCTTTCGTAGCCCGGCTTCTCGACGGTGACGGAGATATCCGCGTTGCGCTTGGCGACGAACGAGCAGGGCGTCGTGCAGGTCATCGGCGCTTCCAGGCCCGCGATGGTTGCTTCAGCTCCCGACGGGGTTGATGCCACGCTGATCGTCTCGGTTGTCCCCCGCGTCACCGACGCGCAACCACCTACTACGGCGCACAGCAACGCCACCGCTACAACTCTCATTTGGTGCTATCCCCCTTGGAACCCGGGGGAACTCAAGCGCAACTGTGGCGGGAGGGCAAGCCTGATCAGCCTTTTCCGAAGAGATCAGCGGCCGAGTTTCAGTCGGGTGTGTCTTTCACACCTGCTGTTCGCGCAGGCCCCGCGCAATCGCCTTTTGCGCATCGAACTCGGCGCGCCGGCGTGCGAGTTCGTCGGGCGGGAGCAAAGCGGGATTGCTGTAGTCCCGCTTCCAGCTGTGATCCTCGCTCCACTGCAGCGGCGACTGCACGGTCGTGCGTGCGGCTGGTGAACTCTCGAGAACGCGCAGGGCGAGATCGAGCGTGAATTCCTGGGACGACCGATCGTGCGGCTTGCCGGCGGAGTTGCCGAGCGGAAAATCCGAAAACAGGAAACGCGGCGCGGCCGCGTGCTCGACGATGTCCTTGGCACATCCCATCACGACGGTGGCAATGCCGTTGGCTTCGAGATGCCGCGCCACCAGGCTCACCGTCTGGTGGCACACCGGACAGTTCGGCACCAGCACGACGGCATCGATGGCGTCGGCGCGGCAGCGCGCCAGGATCTCGGGCGCGTCGGTCTCGATCGTCACACGCTGGCTGCGATTGGTCGGCGCGCCGAAGAAGCGTGGCCCGACCGCGCCGATGCGTCCCTCGCGCGCGAGCCGGATCAGCTGCGGCAGCGGAAACCAGGTGCCGGAATCCTCGGCCGTCGTATGCACGCGGTCGTAGGCGATGTGGGAGATGCGCAGATCGTGTTGCGCCGGCGTGTCGCCGTCATACACCGAATAGAACTTCGCGCTTCCGTTATAGGGCGCTCCGGGACCTTGATCGCCTTTGGCGGGATCGAAAGGTGCAGCCGTCGTGACGATGGTGACGCGCGACTGCGCGAGCGGCTTGCGCAAAGGCTGAAACGGCGCCGACGTGTAGTGGGCCCAGCGATAGGGCGTGTCGTAGCCGATCGCGAGATAGTAGTCGCGTGTGCGCGCCATGTAGGACAATGGCGCATCGCTGTCGGGCGCGAAGCCGAGTCGGTCGTCGGTCGGTGCGGTCATCCGTCGCGCTCCCTTCAGGACTTGACGATTGCTAGCCGGCTCATCCGCTGTGTCAAGGCGCCGCGCGGTGGAACCCCGCATGGTCTTCGGCTTTGTCTGTCGGCAGAATGCCCTCCATTGCACCTCGCTCACGATGCTTTCCATGGTTTCCGTTGCTCGCATTGCCTGTCTCGGCCTTGCCTTGATGCTGACCATGACGTTGTCCGGCATGGCGGCTGAGCAAGCTTCGACCCGTGACGTCGCCGCGCCGGCTGATCGGAAGGACGGCGCGCAGCAGAACTCGCCGCAGGAGACTGCGAAGCCGGGAGACGCTGCCGCAGAAGGCTCGGAGAACAAGACCGAGGAGCCGAAGGAGAGCGGCACCCGCGAGGCGATCTGCCTGATGATCGAATCAGCGGCCAAGGCCAACGACCTGCCGCTCGAGTTCTTTGCCCGCGTGATCTGGCAAGAGAGCCGCTTCCAGAGCGATGCGGTCGGGCCGGTGACGCGCAACGGCCAGCGTGCGCAGGGCATTGCGCAGTTCATGCCGGGCACGGCGAACGAGCGCGAGCTGCTCGATCCGTTCGATCCGGTTCAGGCGCTGCCGAAGTCGGCGCAATTCCTGGCCGAGCTGCGCGATCAGTTCGGCAATCTCGGGCTGGCGGCGGCGGCCTATAGTGCGGGGCCGCGCAGGGTGCAGGACTGGCTCGCCGGCAAGGGACAAATGCCCTGGGAGACCCGCAACTACGTCTCGGCGATCACGGGGGCGACGATCGATGAGTGGGCGGCCGCCGGCAAGGGCGGCAAGACGCCGCCGAGCCCGCCGCCGACCTCGTGTCGTCAGCTGATGGCGATGTTGAAGCGCGCGCCGAACCCGTTCGTGTCCGAGCTCGAGCATCACGTGGCCTTGTCGGCCGCCAAACCGTGGGGCGTCCAGCTGGCTGCGGGTTTCGACCGCAACAGAGCGCTGGCGATGTATTCGCGGGCGATCAAGGGGCTCGGCCCGATCATCGGCGACCGCGATCCGAGCCTGCTGTCGTCGGTGATACGCTCGCGCGGCAATCGCGCCTTCTACCAGGTGCGGATCGGCGCCGAGACACGGTCCGAGGCCGACGCGCTCTGCAGCCGGATCCGCGAGGCCGGGGGCGCCTGTTTCGTGCTGCGCAATCGCGCCGGATAGCGCTGCCGCGGCGCCGCGGGTGGGGATGGTTGCGCCGGACGCAGACCCGCGCGCGCGTGCTGGCGGTTGACGTGAGCGGCCTGAGCCAGCCTTATCGCGGCTTCATTCTGCTGGGCCGCCCGCGTCGTGACACTTCCTCCGCTCGATTCGCCGCAATGGGACGGCTCGCTCAAGGCGTTCGCTTTCGGCCTGCGCGCGACATCCGCGACGATCCTGTCGGTCGTGCTGTTCGTCACCTTCATCGGCATCGGCGCGCTCGCCCACGACACCCATTTCAGCATGCTGTGGGCGATCCTCAGCACCGTGCTGGTCTGGGCCGGGCCGGCGCAGATCATCCTGGTCTCGACGCTGGGCTCGGGCCAGACCATCCTGCAATCGGCCATTGCGGTCACCATGAGCGCGATTCGGCTGTTTCCGATGGTGGTCGCGGTGCTGCCGCTGATCCGAGGGCCCAAGACCAAGCGCCGGCATCTGGTGCTGATCGCGCATTTCACCGCGGTGACCCTGTGGGTCGAATGCTATCGCTTCCTGCCGCATGTGCCGCGCGAGCGACGCATCGCCTTCGTCCACGGGCTCGGCTCGGGATTGATGGCGGTCGCGCTGGTCGCGACCAACATCGGTTACCTCCTGGCCGCCAACCTGTCGCAGACCTTCGGCGCCGCCGTGCTGTTGCTGACCCCGCTGGCCTTCTTGTTCTCGACGCTGCGCAACGCCAAGGGACTCGCCGATGTGCTCGCGCTGGGCCTCGGCCTCGTGCTCTATCCCGTGGCCGCCCAGCTCAACAGCGGCGTCGATATCCTGATCAGCGGGGTCGTAGCAGGAACGATCGCCTTCGGCGCCCACAAATGGCGCGAGCGGCGGGAGGCGGCATGAGCGACTTCATCGGCGATTGGCATGCTCTCTTTGTGCTCCTGGTCGCGGGCGTCATCCCGAACCAGATCTGGCGCTTGCTCGGGCTCTGGTTCGGCAGCGGGCTCGATGAAGGCTCGGATCTGCTCATGTGGGTCAAGGCGGTGGCGACCGCGATCCTGGCGGGCGTTATCGCCCAGATCCTGGTGCAGCCGCCCGGCGCGCTGGCCAGCGTGCCCTGGGGCCTGCGCTACGGGGCCGTCGTCGCCGGACTCGCCGCCTTCCTGGCCACGCGCCGCTCGATCTTCGCCGGTGTCGTCTGCGGCGAGGTGGTCATGCTAACCGGCAAATGGTGGCTCGGTTGACTTGCGCCACAGCAATTGCGGCGGGCAAAGGTTGGGATAATAGATGGCCCACAACCAAGGGATCCGAGATGAGCACTGACACCGATCTCCGTCCGGGTGAAGTCGCGGTGGATGCGCCGCTGCCTCGAGATGCGTCGCTGTATTTCATCGGCCGCATCCGCACGCCCTGGACCTCGCGGCTCGAGACGCCGCGGCAGGGCAGCTTCGAGGGCCCGGTGTGCCGGCTCGAGATCTTCGAGCCCTGGGTCGCGGCGCTGCAGGGCGTCGACGGCTTCAGCCATCTGCAGGTGCTGTACTGGCTGAACCAGGCGCGCCGCGATCTGGTCCGCCAGAGTCCGCGCCACCATGACGGCGAGACCCGCGGCACCTTCGCATTGCGCTCGCCGGTGCGGCCCAATCCGATCGGCGTTTCCACGGTGCGTTTCGTCGCGCTGGAGGGCAGCACGGTGCTGGTGCGCGGTCTGGATTGTCTCGACCAGACGCCGCTGATCGACTTGAAGCCGGATCGCTGCGTGTTCACGCCCGAGGCTGCGTCTGACAACGATGACGGAAAATAAGAAAGACGCGATGTCTGATGTGAATGAGCGGCCGCAACAGACCGCAACGCCCCTGGATGCGATCACCGCCGATCTCGTCGCCGTGCTGGTGGCGGTGACCGACGGGTATCCCAAGATCATGACGATCGAGCACGCGCAGGCATTGCCGAGCGGTCCGTTCCAGTTCGCGCACCGCTCGTTGCAGATGGGCCTGCGGGCCTGGGTCGAAGCGCAGACTGGTCTTCCGCTCGGCTATGTCGAGCAGCTCTACACCTTCGCCGATCGTGGCCGCACCGGCGATCCCGACGCGCCGCATCGAATCTCCATCAGCTATCTCGGGCTGACCCGCGAGGAGGGCGGACGCGAGGGCACGGATGCACAATGGTCGTCCTGGTACGACTACTTCCCCTGGGAGGATCATCGCGACGGTCCGCCGGACATGTTGGCAAAGATCATCATGCCGCGGCTGAAGGACTGGGCGAGAGCCGCAGAGGATCCGGCGCTGCAGAAAGCGCGGTGGCGTCGCGCCGCCATCTCGTTCGGCCTCGATGGCCGTGAGTGGAACGAGGAGCTGGCTTTGCAGCGCTACGAGCTGCTGTACGAGGTGGCATTGCTCCCTGAAAGCGTGCGCGACAAGGGCGGCAGCGAGCCGACATTGCCCGGCCGCGCGATGGTGGCGGACCATCGGCGCATCCTCGCCACCGGAATCGCCCGGCTGCGGGCCAAGATCAAATATCGGCCTGTGGTGTTCGAATTGATGCCGGAGCAATTCACACTGCTGGAGCTCCAGCGGTCGGTCGAGGCGCTGGCCGGCCGGCTGGTGCACAAGCAGAACTTCCGCCGCCTTATCGAGCAGCAGGAGCTCGTCGAGGAGACTGGCACGATGGCCCCCGACACGATCGGCCGCCCGGCCAAGCTGTTTCGCTTCCGCAAGGGCGTGCTGGCCGAGCGCGCCGTGGTCGGAACCAAGCTTCCGCTGTCCCGCTCTTGACAGGACTTATGCTCAGGATAAGTATAAGCCATCTTATGCTCATGGAGAGTATAAATGGCCTACCCATCTTTTCCCGCGAACGGGTCAAATTCATCGCTGCCTGATCGTCTGAGGGGGGTGATCCCGCCGCCCGAATGGGCGGTCTTCGAGGAGGACATCGCGGCCATTCTGGCGCTCAAGCGCCAGCGCCATGCGGTGGTTCTCGCGCATAATTATCAGACGCCCGAGATATTTCACGGCGTCGCAGATATCGTCGGCGACAGCCTTCTGCTCGCCCGCGAGGCCACCAAGGTCGATGCCGACGTGATCGTTCTTGCCGGCGTCCACTTCATGGCCGAGACCGCCAAGCTGCTCAATCCCGACAAGACGGTGCTGATTCCGGATCTGCGGGCGGGCTGCTCGCTCGCGGACTCGATCACCGCTGCCGATGTCCGGCTGATGCGCGCCCGCCATCCGGGCGTGCCTGTGGTCGCCTATGTGAACACGTCGGTCGCGGTGAAAGCAGAGGCGGACGTCTGCTGTACATCCGGCAATGCACGCGCCGTCGTGGAGTCGCTCGGCGTCGAACACGTCATCATGCTGCCGGACGAATATCTGGCCCGCAATGTCGCCGCCCAGACCAAGGTGCGGATCACGGCGTGGAAGGGGCACTGCGAAGTGCATGAACGCTTCAGCGCCGAGGACGTCCGGACCCTGCGTGACAATCATCCTGGCGTCACCGTGCTCGCCCATCCCGAATGTCCGCCCGAGGTGGTGGCGGAAGCCGATTTCGCCGGCTCGACCGCTGCGATGTCCGACTATGTCGGCGCCAAGCGACCGTCGCGGGTGGTGCTGCTGACGGAATGCTCGATGAGCGACAATGTCGCGGTGCTCTATCCGGATATCGAGTTCGTGCGGCCGTGCAATCTGTGCCCGCACATGAAGCGGATCACGCTCAAGAACATCCGCCAAGCGCTCGAAACCAACGCGCACGAGGTCACGATTGATCCGGCGCTGTCGGATCGCGCGCGGCGCTCGGTCGAAAGGATGCTGGCGCTATGAGCAGTAATCTGTCTGATCTCATCGGCCGTCCCGTGATCATCGGCGGTGGCGCGGCCGGGCTGATGACTGCCTTGCAGCTTGCGCCCGAACCCGTCGTGCTGCTGTCGAAGTCGCCGCTCGGCGCCGAAGCCTCCAGCATGTGGGCCCAGGGTGGGCTGGCCGCTGCCGTCGGTGCGGATGATGATCCGGCGCTGCATCTGGCCGACACGCTCGCGGCCGGCGCCGGCCTGTGCGACGCCGTTGCGGCGCAGCGGATCGTGCAGGCCGCACCGGCCGCGGTCGAGCGTCTCGCCCAGCTCGGCGTCGCGTTCGACCGGGCCCCGGACGGGCGCTGGCGCCTGGGCCTCGAGGCCGCGCACCGGCGCAATCGCATCGTGCACGCGACCGGCGACGGCACCGGGCGCGAGATCATGCGCGCGCTGATCGCCGCGGTCAGGCGCTGCCCGTCGGTGACGCTGCTGGAGGGCATCGAGGCGCGCCGCTTGATCGTCGAAGATCATGCGATCCAGGGCGTGGTCGCGGTGCGCGGCGACGAACCGCTTGTGCTCGCGACGCGGCGGGTCGTGATCGCGACCGGCGGCATCGGCGGGCTGTTTCTCGACAGCACCAACCCGGCGGGCTGCTTCGGCCAGGGGCTGGCGCTGGCGGCATCGGCGGGGGCCGTGCTGTCCGATCTCGAATTCGTGCAGTTTCATCCGACCGCGTTCGACGGGCCGTCGCGGCCGCTGCCGCTTCTCACCGAGGCGATCCGCGGCGATGGCGCCATCCTGATCGATGACACCGGGGCGCGGTTCATGGCGGACGAGCCGGGCGCCGAGCTGGCGCCGCGCGACGTCGTGGCCCGGGCGGTGTGGCGTCAGCGCGCACAGGGCCGTCGCGTGTTCCTGGACGCGCGCGCCAGGCCGGGGCAGGATTTTGCCGCGCGCTATCCGGTGATCAGCGCATTCTGCCGCATGGCCGGCATCGATCCGGCCGCGGATCCGATCCCGGTGCGGCCGGCCGTGCACTATCACATGGGCGGCATCGCCGTTGATGCGATGGGACGCAGCACCGTCGACGGCCTTTGGGCCTGCGGCGAGGTCAGCCGCACTGGCCTGCACGGCGCCAACCGGCTCGCCAGCAATTCGCTGATGGAGGCCATCGTCTGCGCGCAATGGGTGGCCGAGGACGTGGCCGGCACGGCGCAGGGCAGGGCCATGAAACGCGACAGCGCCGCGCCGCCGCCGGCGTCCGATCCCGCTGCCGTGCGGCCGCTGTTGTCGCACGGGCTCGGCGTGCTCAGGGATCGCAGCGCGATCGCTTCCGCCATTCGCGGCCTGCTGCCGCTGGCCGAAACCGCTGGTGCAGCGGCCGATCCGGCACTGGTCGGGCTGATGATGTCGGTCGCAGCGTTCGGCCGGCAGGAGAGCCGTGGCGCGCATTTCCGCAGCGATTGTCCGGACACGCTGCCGGTCGCGCAGCCATCGCGCTTCACCCTGTCGCAGGCGATCGCTGCCGCACGCGATGTCGTCGAGACCGAGCTGCCGTCCTTCAGGAGTGCTCTGCCATGACCCTCAATCCGCTCCCGTCCTTGCTGTTCGAACCGCTGGTGCGCATGGCCCTGGCCGAGGATCTCGGCCGCGCCGGGGACATCACCACGGATGCGATCGTTCCGCCCGAGCGGCGCGCCTCGCTGCAGCTGAGGGCACGCCAGCCTGGCGTGATCGCCGGCCTCGATGTCGCGCGTTGCGCCTTCCAGACGCTCTCGCCCGAGGTCCGTATGGAGATCATCCGCGGCGATGGCGGCGTCGTCGAGCCCGGCGATGTGATCGCGACGATCAGCGGGCCTGCGCGCGCGCTGCTGACCGGCGAGCGCGTCGCGCTCAACTTCCTCTGCCATCTCAGCGGCGTTGCCAGCGCGACGGCGTCCCTGGTCACGGCGGTGAAGGGCACGCGGGCGCAGATCGTCTGCACGCGCAAGACCACGCCAGGACTGCGCGCGCTGGAGAAATACGCGGTGCGCGCCGGCGGCGGCGGCAATCACCGTTTCGGGCTCGATGATGCGGTCCTGATCAAGGACAATCACATCGCGATCGCCGGCGGCATCAAGCCTGCGATCACCAGCGCGAGGGCCCATGCCGGCCACCTCGTCAAGATCGAGGTGGAGGTCGACACCCTGGCCCAGCTCGAGGAGGTGCTGGCGCTCGGCGTCGACGCGGTGCTGCTCGACAACATGACGCCGGCAGAGCTGGCGCGCGCTGTCGCCATGACCGGCGGCAGGGCCATCACCGAGGCCTCCGGCCGCATCACCGTGGAGACGGCCCCCGCCATCGCCGCGGCCGGTGTCGACCTGATCTCCGTCGGCTGGATCACGCATTCGGCGGCCGCGCTCGATATCGGGCTCGACGAGAGATGAAAACGCGAGGTGATCAGCCCTTGAGCGCCGCGATCAGCTTCGCGGCGTTCTCTTCCAGCACCTTCGGGTCTTCCTTGCGGCTCGCCGGCGGGAGCAGGGAATCGCCATTGTGGCGCGGCATCACGTGAACATGCAGGTGAAACACCATCTGCCCGCCGGCATGTTCGTTGAACTGCTGCACGGTGATGCCGTCGGCGGCAAACGCGGTCTTGGCGGCGCGGGCGATGGTGCGCACGGCGCGGCCGACATGGAGATAATCCTCCTCGCTGATGTCGAGGATGTTGCGCGCCGGGGCCTTCGGGATCACCAGCGTATGGCCGGGTACGCGCGGCATGATGTCGAGGAACGCCAGCACATGGTCATTCTCATAGACCTTGGTGCAGGGGAATGCGCCGCGCAGGATCTTCGCGAACGGGTTGTTGGGATCGTAGGCGGTCATGGGCAGTCCCTCGGCGGTTCCTCTGATGTCGCGCCTTACTTTCACCGGCGCGTGCCGCAGGTCAAGAAGGCTCGTCGGCGCCCTTGCGGAACGGCGCGGATTCGGCGAGCTCGCGGCCGACCTCCTCGACATAAGCGCGCTCGCGCTTGAGATAGTCGTCGACGGCGCGGCGCAGGCCGCGATCGGCAATGTAGTGCGCCGAGTAGGTGGTCTGCGGCAGGTAGCCGCGCGCGATCTTGTGCTCGCCCTGCGCGCCGGCCTCGACAACCCCGAGCTTGTGCGCAATGGCGAAATCGATCGCCTGATAGTAGCAGACCTCGAAATGCAGGAACGGGTGATGCTCGATGGCGCCCCAGTTGCGGCCGAACAGCGTGTCTGAGCCGATGAAGTTGATGGCGCCGGCAATCCAGCGGCCCTCGCGCTTGGCCATCACCAGCAGCACGTCCTCGGCCATGCTCTCGCCGATCAGCGCGAAGAACTTGCGGGTCAGATAGGGGCGGCCCCATTTGCGCGAGCCGGTCTCCATGTAGAAATCGAAGAAGGCGTCCCAGGCGTCCTCGGTGATGTCCTTGCCGGTTAGCCAGTGGATGGTGATGCCGTCCGCGAGGGCGTCCCGCCGCTCCCGCTTCATCGCCTTGCGATGACGCGAGTTCAAGGTCGCGAGGAAATCGTCGAAGGTTGAAAAACCCTGGTTGTGCCAGTGGAACTGCTGGTCGGTGCGCTGCAGGAACCCCTGCGCCGCGAGCAGGTCCCATTCCGGCTTCTGGGCGAAGGTGACATGGACCGAGGAGGCTTCGCTGATCCCGCACAGCGCCTTGAGCCCCTGGGTGAGGGCGTTGCCGATGACCTCGCGATCCTGATCAGCGCGGATCAGGAGCCGTGGTCCGGTGGCCGGCGTGAAGGGAACAGAGACTTGCAGCTTGGGATAATAGCGCCCGCCGGCGCGCTCATAGGCGTCGGCCCAGCCGCGGTCGAACACGTATTCGCCCTGCGAGTGGGACTTCAGATAGCAGGGCACGACGCCGAGGATCTCGTCGCTTCGTTTCGCGACCAGATGGCGCGGCGCCCAGCCGGTGCGCAAGGTGGCCGAGCCGGAGGCCTCCAGCGCCGAGAAAAACGCGTGCGAGACAAACGGATTATAGGCGCGGCCGCAGGGAGGAGATGAGCCGGGCGGCACGCGGCCATCGGGATTGGCGCAGGCATCCCAGGCGGCGGACGGGATCTCGCTGACCCCGGGGACGGCTTCGAGCGTAATCTCAGGTAAGGTCATAGAACCCTTGAAACAGCGCCGACGAAGGCGTGATCCGAAAAAGCGGAAATCGGTTTCCCGAAAAGATCATGCTCGAACAAAGAGATAAGTTCATGATGCACTCCTGTCGAAACGCATCATGTTCCAGGGAACGCTCAGCCGAGACGCCCGGATTGCCATCCCTTCAAGATCGTGCATCGCAGCAGCGAGTTCAAGGCCGGCGTCAGCTCTCCGGCGTAAAGCCCTCAAAGATCATCTGATCCGCATGGCGGGCCGCGGTCGCGCGCTGCTCAGGCGTGCGCACCGTCCAGGTCAAAAGCGGGCAGCCGAACAGGTTCCGCGCGATCCAGGGCGGGGCGGCCGGCAGCTGTTGTACCCAATAGGCGACGAAGTGCGGCTGGGTGCTGAAGCCATGCTTGAGATGCAGCATGCTGTCGCGCTTCGCCTGGGTCAGCTTGGCCCAATAGCCGTCGTCATAGGTGCGCTGGGCGACGATTCCCCGCGTCAGGTTCGGCATGATCTCGCGCAATGCGAGCACCTGGTCGGGATCGAACGACATGCCCACCACAGGGCCGCCGTAAGAGGCGAGCACCTCGGCCATGCGCCGGACCAGCCGGCGGTCGCCCTGGAACGTGCTCTTGACCTCGACCACCAGCGGCACGCGGCCGGCGATGAGATCGCAGAGCTCGCTGAGCGTCATCATCCGCTCGTCGGTCTGCTTGAATGTGACGGCTTTGAGTTCTGACGCGGTCTTCTCGATCAGGAGCCCGGAGCCCTGGGTCAGGCGTCCAAGCTCGTAATCATGATGTACCATCGCCTCGCCGTCGGCGGACAGCTGAATGTCGCATTCGATCGCGAACCGGCCGGCGACCGCGCCGCGCGCAGCGGCCGGCATGTTCTCGATGATGCCGCAGCTCGCATCGTGCAGACCGCGATGGGCGACGGGGCGGGCCGTCAGCCAGTCAGGTGCGCGCATTCGCCCCGTCCATGCTTTGTTTATTCAATGCTTTGTTTATTCAATCTCGAAAACGCCTTCGACCTCGACGGCCGCGTCCGACGGCAGCGACGACACGCCGACGGTGGTCCGGGCGTGCCGGCCCTTGTCACCGAACACGGCGACCATCAGGTCCGAGGCGCCGTTGAGGACTTTCGGGCCGTCGACGAAGTCCGGTGCCGAATTGACGAAGCCGCCGAGACGCACCACGCGGACGACCTTTTCGAGGTCGCCGACCGCCGCCTTGACCTGCGCCAGCAGGTTGATGCCGCAGCCCTTGGCCGCCGCGTAGCCTTCCTCGATCGACAGATTGCCGCCAAGCTTGCCGGCCGCGATCAGCTTGCCGTCGGCGCCAAGGCAGACCTGCCCGGACACAAACAGCAGGTTGCCGGTGCGCACGAACGGGACGTAATTGGCCACCGGTGCCTTCGGCGCTGGCAATGTGATGCCCTGAGCCGCCAGATTCTGTTCAACCGTACCCGCCATATCAAATCCCCGTTCTGTCGCCTGGATGCCGATCGCCTGCCGGATCGCGGCCCTGTTTGGCGCAGTTGCCAGGGACATGCAAGCCGCGGCCACAGGCGCTGAAGCGCCGCCGGGATCGCACGTTTCCGTGAGCCAGCCGCAGTTGCGACGTATTGCAGCGGTCTTTAATGTGACGCTTCAACGAGACATCCCGCGAGGATAACGCATGGCTCATTCGTTTCGACTGTCGCTGGGAGCGCTGGCTGTTGCGGCGATCACCTTCGGCCCGGCGCAGGCCGGGGCGGGAGTGCCGTTCCTGCCGCATCAGGCGCTTTACGAGCTGAGCCTCGTCAAGTCGCGGGGATCGAGCCCGGTCAACAGCGCCCGCGGCCGCATCCTCTACAATTTTACGGGCAATGCCTGTAACGGCTACACGTCGGACTTCCGCCAGGTCTCCGAACTTGATCTCGGCGAAGGCAAGGTGACGCTGAGCGACCTGCGCTCCACCGCATGGGAGGATGGCGCCGGCAAGAGCTATCGCTTCAAGATCGACTCGCGCATGAACGACCAGCCGTCCAGCCCGGTCGACGGCATCGCCGAGCGCACCGGTGACCACATCACCGTCAAGCTCAAGCTGCCCGAAGCAAAGACCTTCACGCTCGACGGCGCCACCGTGTTCCCGACCGAGCAGATCAAACGCATCATCGCCGCGGCCCGCGAAGGCAAGTCGCTGCTGGAATTGTCGGTCTATGACGGCTCCGATAATGGCGAGAAGGTCTACAATACGCTCACCGTGATCGGCGCGCCGATGTCGGCCGACAAGGCGGCGGCCAAGCCCGATGCCTCCACGGCCAGCGACGAGCTGAAGACGCTGACACGCTGGCCGGTCACGGTCAGCTATTACGATCGCGATGCCAAGCGGACCGAAGGCGAGCAGACGCCAGTCTATGCGATGTCGTTCGAACTATACGAGAACGGCGTCTCGCGCGCGCTTGTGCTCGACTACAATGATTTCGTCATCGCCGGCGCGCTCGGCAAGTTCGACGTCAAGGACAGCAAGGACACTAAGCCCTGCAGCAACTGACGCGCGGGGCCTCAGTCCGCCGTTTCCGGGCCGCCATAGGCGATGCCGCGAATGATCGCGGCCTGGCCGAATTTCTTGCGCAGCGCGTCCATCGCGCGCTCGGCCGAGGCCGAGCGACGGTCCAGCATGTCGGTGTCCGACGCCTCGGAGCCTGGACGCAGCGCGCTGACGCCGGCGCCCATCAGCCGGAACGCCGTGCCGTCGGTCTCGCGCGCCAGCATCTCCTTGCAGACGGCGAAGATCTTGCCGGCAAGCTGCGTGGGGGCCGGGATCGACTGTGAGCGGGTGCGCTGGCGGAAATCGGCGGTTTTCAGCTTCAGCGTGATGGTTGAGCCGGCGAGTTGGCTCGCCTTCAGCCGTGCCGACACCTTCTCCGACAGCCGCCACAGCCGTTTTTCCAGCGTCGCATAATCGCGAATGTCGGTCTCGAAGGTGGTTTCGCTCGAGATCGTCTTGGCGCCGCGATCGGCCACCACCTTGCGATCGTCGATGCCGCGCGCCAGCCGCCACAGCCTGCGGCCTTCGCCGCCGAACTGCTTCATCAGCTCGATCTCGTCGGCGCGCTGCAGCTCGGCGATGCTGCGGAAGCCGTGTTGCGCGAGGCGCTGCTGGGTCGCGGGCCCGACGCCGAAGATGAAGCCGACCGGCTTGTCCGCCAGCATCTGACAGGCCTGTTCCTGGTCCAGCGCGGCGAAGCCGCGGGGCTTGTCGAGGTCGGAGGCGATCTTGGCCAGGAACTTGTTGCAGGACAGTCCGACCGAGACCGTGATGCCGATCGTCTGCTCGACCTCGCGGGCGAACCGCGCCAGCACCTTGGCCGGGATCATGCCGTGGACCCGCTCGGTGCCGGCGAGATCCAGGAAGGCCTCGTCGATCGACAGCGGCTCGACCAGCGGCGTCAGCGCCTGCATCGCCTGCCGGACCTCGCGACCGACGCGGACATATTTCGCCATGTCCGGGGGAATGACGGCCGCCGCGGGGCACAGCTCCAGCGCCTTGAACATCGGCATCGCCGAGCGCACGCCGTAGGTGCGGGCGATGTAGCAGGCTGCCGACACCACCCCGCGCTTGCCGCCACCGATGATCACCGGACGGTCGGCGATGTCGGGATTGTCGCGCTTCTCGACCGTGGCGTAGAACGCATCGCAGTCGATATGCGCCAATGTCAGCGCGGGCAAGGCGTCGTGGCGGACCAGGCGCGGCGAGCCGCAGGCGGTGCAGCGGCGCGTGCCGAAGTCCAGGTCCGTCAGACAGTCGCGACAGAAGCAGGTCGGACGGCTGACCCCGCGCGACGCTCCCTCTGGCGCAACCGCTGTCACGGCACGTCGCGCTCCCACTGTCGGTCGCCCAATACCTGCCTTGCTGCCATGATATTGGTCGGATGTAACTTGGAGCTGGCGGCAAAAGCCTTTACCGTCTCATCATCGCGCAGCACGAAATCGAGCACGCTGGCCAGGAAGTTCGGGTCGGCCGCCGAGGATCGCAGCGTCTCCGGCCCAATCCCGGTCTCAGCCAGGAACCGGCCGATCCGTTCGGGATCCCCAGCCAGGAAAGAGAGCGCCTGAACTGCAACGATTTCAGCGACTTCGCGAGGATTTCGAACTGGCTTTTTCAACGGAGCATTTGCCTTTCCGTTAACTTGTCGTCTCTACTTTGGGCCCATCATGCCCGAGTCTTCGGAATGGGTTCAAGCAAGTGGAAACCATCTCGGGGAAAGATCGAATACCGACTTAACGGCTTAGAACGAATCTGGGGCTAGTTTGAATTAGATGAGTAGCGGTGGACAGGCGTCCGCCGGAGGGCATGCCGGTGTCAGTGATTCGGAGGGGCGGATGGGCAAGACCGTCCTGATCGTGGAGGACAACGAGCTCAACATGAAGCTCTTCCGCGATCTGTTGGAGGCCCACGGATATCAGACATCCGGGACCTCCAGCGGCGTGGAGGCGCTCGACATCGTGCGCCGGACCCGTCCCGATCTGATCCTGATGGATATTCAATTGCCCCAGGTCTCCGGCCTCGAGGTGACGCGCTGGATCAAGGATGATCCGGATCTGCGCGCCATCCCGGTGGTGGCGGTGACGGCTTTTGCCATGAAGGGCGACGAGGAGCGCATCCGCGAGGGTGGCTGCGAAGCCTATCTTTCCAAACCGATTTCGGTCGGAAAATTCATTGAAACGGTACGCCGCTTTATCGGCTAGGGAGTTCCTGCAGTGTCCGCGCGCATTCTTGTGGTCGACGACGTCCCGGCCAACGTGAAGCTGTTGGAGGCACGGCTGTCGGCCGAGTATTTCGACGTGCTGACCGCCTCCAACGGCGCCGAAGCGCTGCAGATCTGCCAGCGCGCCGAATGCGACATCATCCTGCTCGACGTCATGATGCCGGACATGGACGGCTTCGAGGTCTGCCGCCGGCTGAAGTCGAATCCGGCCACGCATTTCATTCCGGTCGTGATGGTGACGGCGCTCGACAGCCCGTCCGACCGCGTCCGCGGGTTGGAGGCGGGGGCTGACGATTTCCTGACCAAGCCGGTGTCCGATGTCGTGCTGATCGCGCGCGTGCGCTCGCTGACGCGACTCAAGATGATGACCGACGAGCTGCGGATGCGGGCGCTGACCTCGCTCGAGATCGGCGTGCAGGCGCCGGAGCGCAACGCGGTGGCCGACACGGGCAAGGGCGGGCGCATTCTCCTGGTCGATGACCGGCCGTCCTCCTATGAGCGGCTCGGGCCGATGCTGGCGGCCGAGCATTCCGTCGATGTCGAGCCCAATCCGTCCGAGGCCGTGTTCAACGCCGCCGAAGGCAATTACGACCTCGTTATCGTCTCGCTCGATCTCGACGATTTCGACGGGCTGAGGCTGTGCAGCCAGCTGCGCTCGCTGGAGCGCACCCGGCACGTGCCGATCCTGGCCATTGCCGAGGCCGAGAACAACACGCGCCTGCTGCGCGGGCTCGAGATCGGCGTCAACGACTATCTGCTGCGGCCGGTCGACAAGAACGAGCTGATGGCGCGCGCACGCACCCAGATCCGCAAGCGCCGTTACACGGATCATCTGCGCGACAATGTGCAGAACTCGATCGAAATGGCGATCACCGATGCGCTGACCGGGTTGCACAATCGCCGCTACATGGAGACCCATCTGGCGACGCTGGCGGACCAGGCGGCGAGCCGCGGCAAGCCGCTGGCGCTGATGATGCTCGACATCGATTACTTCAAGGCCATCAACGACACCTACGGCCATGATGCCGGCGACGACGTGCTGCGCGAGTTCGCGATGCGCGTGCGCAAATCGATCCGCGGCATCGATCTCGCCTGCCGCTATGGCGGCGAGGAGTTCGTGATCGTGATGCCCGAGACTGACCTCCACGTCGCCGGCATGGTCGCCGAGCGGCTGCGCCGTTCGGTCGCCAACGAGCCGTTCGCGGTGAACAAGGGCGAGAAGCGCATCGCGGTCACGACCTCGATCGGCATCTCCACGCTGGAGCAGAAGGGCGAGCCGGTCGCCGACGTGATGAAGCGCGCCGACACCGCGCTCTACCGCGCCAAGAACGACGGCCGCAACCGCGCGGTGGCGATCGCCCCGGTGCATCAGCCGCAATTCCTGCCGCAGGCCGCCGGCCGCGGCCGCTGAGGGCAGGGCGGCGGCTACGGAAAATACGATTGTCGTCCAGCCCTGACCAAGTGCAGCTCCAAATCCCGGTCGGGTGTGGAGGGGATGCTGAGGGGCTTGGTGAGTGCGGCGGGGAGATCGATCTCGCAACGCTCTGGCCCGTTGCGATAGACGAGGGTGCTTCGCGAAATTCGTAATGTGATGTTCGAGTTCCGCTGCGGATCGTCGGACCACCGGTCCAGCGCCGCGATGCTCTCTGGCCCGGCAATCCCCTGGAGCGCTTTGACCCCCTCAAGAAGCCACCGGGCTCGTCGAGTCTCGTAGAAAATGAACCAGGGAAGGCGCTGGGACCAAACATCATCTTGGCCAGCCATTGACCGGATATGCGCGCGCGTGCGCTGAAGCTCGATCGTGCAGTTTCGCACATGGCGACGAACATTCGGAAGCCATGGCGAAAACAGCAGAACGCCAGGTAACGCGTAACGCATATTGCCGGTCTTGGTTCGCTGCCACGGCCACGGGCTGTCCCGGCCTGTGTCGGCTGACCGGACGAACAGCAAGCCCTTTGTCTTGCGGATGAAGGGCCAGAAATTGCGCGCGGGCGATCTGCGAATGGCCTTGTGGAGCTGTACGACGGCAAGCGTGACCGGAGCCGCCTGAGCCAACACCTTGAGCTTGCCCCCAAGTTTTATCCAGGTCTGAGTTCGTTCGGGCGGTTGGATGTGCCCATTCGGGCGGTGGTAGCGGCGGGAGCTGGCACGGAGCTCTCGACATAGCGCAGCGTCAGATCCCGACGCGGATTGAAGGTTGCGGCGAACTCGGACGGCGTTTTCCACCCGAGCTGCGAGTGCGGTCGTTCATCATTGTAGTCGGTCCGCCAGCATTGGAGCGCGACGCGGGCCTGGGCGAGCGAGGTGAAGAGCGTCTCGTTCAGCAGTTCATCCCGCAGGCGGCCGTTGAAGCTCTCGATGAAGGCGTTCTGCATGGGTTTGCCTGGCGCGATGTAGTGCCAGGCGACACGGCTCTGATCGGTCCATCTCAGGATGGCATTGCTGGTGAGCTCGCTGCCGTTGTCGCTCACCACCATCCTGGGCTTGCCGCGCTCGGCGACCAGCCGGTCCAGCTCCCGAGCGACCCGGGCGCCCGAGAGTGAGGTGTCGGCCACCAGCGCCAGGCACTCGCGAGTGCAGTCGTCGACCACGGTCAGGATGCGGAAGCGCCGGCCATCGGTCATCTGATCCGACACGAAGTCGAGCGACCAGCGATCATTCAGGAGCAGCGGCGCCGTCATCGGCGCTCGTGTCCCGAGGGCGCGCTTGCGGCCACCTCTGCGGCGCACCGTGAGCCGCTCCTCCCGGTACAGTCGGAACAGCTTCTTGTGATTGACCAGGTAGCCCTCTCGCTTGAGCAGGACGTGCAGGCGACGATAGCCGAAGCGGCGGCGCTCGTGGGCGATCGCCCTCATGCGCTGCCGCAGCCCGGCATCATCGACCCGGCTCGTCTGATATCTGACCGTCATGCGGCAGCAGCCGATGGCTTTACACGCCCGCCGTTCGCTCATCCCATGAACGCCCACGAGATGTGCGACAGCTTTCCGCTTCGCCGCGGGCGTCACCACTTCTTTCCCAGGAGATCCTTCAGCGCGGCATTGTCCAGCATGGCGTCTGCCAGCAGCCGCTTCAGCCGCGTGTTCTCGTCCTCCAGCGTCTTCAGCCGCTTGGCCTCCGAGACGTCCATTCCACCAAACTTGGCCTTCCATTTGTAAATGCTGGCATCGCTCACGCCATGCTTGCGGCACAGATCGGCGACCGGAACGCCAGCCTCGTGCTCCTTCAAAATCCCGATGATCTGCTCTTCCGTAAAGCGGCTGCGCTTCATGCTCTGGTCCTCGTTGCGGGCCAGAACGAACTTCAAACTGGATTATGCCTGAGGGGCAAGGTCAACCTCGATGGCCAGTTCAACGTGCTCGCTGTGATCTCGGACGTAGTCCTCCACGAGGCGGCGGTTCAATCCGCGAAGATACTCGCGATAGGTCCGCATCTGCGCATCATATGGATCGGCTGTTCGATCATGCATCGCTTTCACGTCCGAGGCATACCCATTGGATCGCAACGGATATTACACGATACGGTCGCCATGATCCGCGTTGAGTAGAACGCGACTAGTTTCCTATTGTTTTCGTTCTCGGCCAAAATGAACGAGAGTCGATCAGATCTTCGATCAACACAGCTGACGCCGGCGTTCGGTCGTCATGCCAGTTGGGTTGTTGTTAGCTAAGGCCAACTCGCCTTCAGGATGCACATCCGCGACATGTCGCTTGATATCCTTCGTTCCTCATGGTATCAACATGCCATGAGCAACTCGGTGCACATGATGAACTTCGACCACATGACCCGCTTCGGCTGGGCCGTGGGAGGATTCGTGCGCTAGGACGTCAACGACGCGCTCTGTCCACCAGGCCCCGCCGGCATCGGACGGGGCCTTTTCATTTGGCCACGCTCCCTGTCGGCACAACAGCAGGAGCAGCCGATGCCACCTTATCAGATCGATCTCACCAGCAAGAGCGCGCGCAACGCCGCGCTGCTCAGCCCCGACGCCGCGCCGTCGCAGACCGCGATGGGCGTCGCGGCGATGCCGCCGTCCGGCGATGCATCCATCGCCGCGCCGAACGAGGCAGCGTCGGAGAACAGCGGTGCCGGGCCGCCGGGCACGCCGCTGTGGAGCCTGTTTCGCCTGCTCGCGGGAGGCTGGCGCGCGTTTCAAGACAGCCGCCGGCGCGAGCGGTTGCGCGCGAGCCTGTGCGGCCTGAGCGAACGGGAGCTGATGGATATCGGGCTCACACCCGGCGACATCGATCACATCGTCGCCTTCCGGGCGTTCGAGACGCGACGGAACGACGTGATGAATCCCTGGCAGGGCCGGGGCGTGATGTAGTTCGGAACCGCGGACCCGAAGAACATGATCCATGACGTTCTGGGGCGGATGCTGCTCGCGCTCATCAGCCCCAGCAGCAGAGAATGTCGGCCATCTGCACGCGATGGCCGGCACGAGATCATTGCGAGCGTCAGCGAAGCAATCCAGGGTCCCGCGCGACTCTGGATAGCTTCGCTGCATGCGCAATGACGGCGGAGAAGCAGGGCGTCCCGTGTGGACATGGCTGTGTCGGAGTCGATTGCGCGCAGACGTTGGCAGCGTTCGAAGCTCGGTTGATGTGGTCATCTGCGCGCGCCTGACTACATGCCTTGATTCCGCGCCATCTCCGTGCTAATTGCAAATCATGATCAACGTCGTGCGCCGCTCCAACCGTAAACATACGACCCGCTGCAGCCGGGCCGTGGGAGGAGTCGTGCGCTAGGTTTTCGACGACACGATCATTCCACCAGGCCCCGCCGGCATCGGACGGGGCCTTTTGTTTGGTCACGCTCCCTGCCGGCACCACACAGCAGGAGCGACCGATGCCACCTCAGACCCACCTCAAGATCGCGCACGACGCCACACGTCATGGGCTCGATCGTCCCAGCGCTGCGGCGAAGGCCGGGCGTGGCGTTCTGCATGCGCCGCGTCCCGATGCGCCGATCCCTGCGCAGCGCGGGGCGGCATCGGAGAAGGACGCGGCCGGGCCGCCGGGCGCGGCCGTGCCGGGCTTTTTCGGTTGGCTCGCGCGCCAATGGATCGCGTTTCAGGAGAGCCGCCGACGCCGGATGATGCGACTGCATCTGCGTGACCTGAGCGAGGCGCAGCTGATCGATATCGGGCTGAACCGCGGCGATATCGAGCACATCGCCGCGCACCGCGCGCTGGAGAATCTCAAGGACAGCACGGCGCGTCTGATGATATCGCGCGGCGTGATGTAGCTGCGCACGACGGCGCCGGCCGCGCGGGTCGTCGACAGGGTGGATCGGCTTGATCTGCCCTGGCGATGCCGCAACATGCCCCGAGGCACCGTGTATTTGGCTGGCGAGCCGTTGCCAGGCAAGGACGGAGGAGAGATGGTGCATTTCTCGACCATCAGCCGCGAGGAAGTGTAAGGAGGCTAAGACGGATGACGCAACATATCGGCATCGTCGGCTGCTCGGCCGAGGGGGCGGCGCTTTGCTATCGCACGATCTGCAAGGAGGGCGCCGACATCCTCGGCCCGCACGCCCATCCCGAGGTGTCGATGCACACGCCGTCGCTGGCCGACTACGTGGTCTGTCTCGACCGCGGCGACCTCGCGGGCGTTGCCGAACTGATGCTGGTCTCGGCGCGCAAGCTCGCGGCGGCCGGCGCGGATTTTCTCATCTGCCCGGACAACACGATTCATCAGGCGCTGCCGCTCGTGTTGCCGCGCTCACCCCTGCCATGGCTGCACATCGCCGATGAGGTCGCCCGGGAGGCCGCGAGGCGAGGTTTCGAGCAGGTCGGCATCACCGGCACGAAATGGCTCGTCGACAGCAATGTCTATCCCGACAGCCTTGCTGCGCGCGGCTTGAGGTTCTCGCGCCCGGACGAGGACGATCGCATTGCCGCGAACCGCATCATCATGGATGAGCTCGTCTACGGCCGCTTCGCGCCGCCATCCATCGCAGCGTTTCAGGCGATCATCGCGCGGCTGCAGGCGAGAGGCTGCGACGCGGTCGCGCTCGGCTGCACCGAGATTCCGCTGATCATCGACGACACCAACTCGCCCTTGCCGACCTTGGACTCGACAAGGCTGCTCGCCCGCGCGGCGCTGGCGCGGGCGGTGGCGGGATCGCAATCATCCCATCCGTGATGGATTGTGGCGGTCAACTGCGCGCCTCACGGCCATGCGCTGATCGAGACATGCCCTGACGCGCTCAAGGTCCGACACGCCTCGGGCGAGAGAAAGATCATCAGAGCTTGCGCGGGGCCGGGGGCGGCAACTCGTCTGCCGATCCCCAGCTGGCGACCCACGCTTTCGCGTCGTCCAGGGGAACGCCGAGACGGGTCTGCTTGAATGCATCGAGACGCCTGCGGTCCTCGGCCACATCGGGGCCTGCGATATCGACCACGGAATCGAGCAGTGCGACGGCCTCGGCAAGAACGGCCGCGACGTCCTGGCCGCGTTCGGCCGCCAGCTGGGACAGGCGAGCATCGGTCGTTGCATCGATTTCGATGATACGGCGGACCATATTCATGGACTGTCGAGGCATCCGGGCTTGCAGGACGGAGGCGTACAGCGCGCGTCCTCCGTTGTGGTTCGATGTCGAGCGTCACCGGAACCGCCCGGCGCGGTAGACGTTTGTCCCCTCCCAAGGAGGAGCCCCCCCGAGATGAAGAAGCTGATGTTTGCCTCTGCGCTGTCGCTGGTTGGTCTGCCGTCCTTTACCCAGGCCCAGGGCCATATGGGAACGCCGCAGGAGCAAAAGGCCTGCGCGCCCGATGCCAAGCGATTCTGCCGCAGTCAGCTCGGCGACGATTTCGCGGTCCAGAATTGCCTGACCCAGAACCGGCAGAAGCTGAGCAAGCGTTGCTCGGCCGTGTTCCAGAGCCATGGAATGTAGCGCGCCCCGCCGACTTCAGAGCAGATCGCGTCGCGTGAGCCGCCGCGCCCATCCTGGGCGCGGTGCGACGCTGACGACAGGTGGTCTATGCCGCGCGGACCTTACGCAGGAATTTCTCCAGCTCGTCCTTGAGATGATCGCTCTCGCGCGACAGCGAGTGCGCGGAGGCGAGCACCTGCGAGGACGCGGTGCCGGTGGCGTTGGCGCCCTTGCTGACGTCGCCGATATTGCTGGCGACGCGCGCGGTGCCGCCGGCGACCTCCTGGACGTTGCGCGAGATCTGCCCGGTCGCCGCGCCCTGTTGCTCGACCGCGGATGCGATGCCGGCGGCGATCTCCGAAATCTGCTGGATGGTGCCGCCGATCTGCTTGATCGAGGCGACGGAGGATTGCGTCGCGCCCTGGATGCCTTCGATCTGCTGGCCGATCTCCTCGGTGGCCTTGGCGGTCTGCGACGCCAGCGCCTTGACCTCGGAGGCGACCACGGCGAAGCCGCGGCCGGCGTCGCCGGCGCGTGCCGCCTCGATGGTCGCGTTGAGCGCCAGCAGATTGGTCTGGGCGGCGATCGAGGTGATGAGCTTCAGCACGTCACCGATGCGCTCGGCGGTGCGGGACAGTTCGCTGATGCCGACATCGGTCTGCTCGATCTGGCGCACGGCTTCCTTGGCGATGGTGGTCGATGCCGTGACCTGGCGGCCGATCTCGTTGACGGAGGACGCCATCTGCTCGGCGGCGGCGGCGACCGACTGAACGTTGGATGAGACCTGGGTCGACGCGGCCGCAGCGCTGGTCGACAGCTGCTGGTTCTGCTCGGCGGTCCTGGTCAGCGTGTTGGCCGAGACCTCCAGCGTCTGGGCGTCGGCATGGACCCGGTTGATGATCTGGCCGACCGTGGCTTCGAACTCATCGGCCATGCGGCGCATCGCCAGATACTGCTCCTTCTTGGCCGCGTCGAGATACACCGAGATCGCCAGGTCCATGTCGAGCATGGCCGCGCGGGTGATGGCGGCGTGCATTGCGGCCTTCTTCTCGCGCGCCGCCTGACCGCCGAACCAGCCATCCGACTGTTCGATCTCGATCGCCTTCTGAAGGCCGGTCACGATCAGCGAGTAGCCCGCGATGTACCAGCGCGGCTCCAGCCCCATCCGGTGGTGGGCTTGGCCGATGCGCGTTACCGATTTCACATAGGAGTCGTCGAACGCGGCGGTCGCCAGCGACATCCAATGGTCGTGCTGGGCCTGCTTGGCGTGGCGCACCGCGGCCGGGCTCGCGAACATCGTGGAGAGATGCGGAAACCGGCCGACATGGGCGTAGAACTGGTCGAGCAGGCCGGGCAGCACCCTGCCGATCAGCGGCCGCAGCTCGCGCAGCATCTCCCGGGTCGCCTGGTCGATGCCGAGGAAGTCGAGACGGGATTGCAGGCTCTGGGAATCGGTCATGCGAGATCTGCCGGGCAAGGGGGCGATGGGGGGAGGCTCTGCCTGCCAATCTGCATGGGTTTGGTTGATGGTTCCTTGCAATGGAACCGGAAACTCCAGCCCACCCACCAAAATAATACCGTTGCAGCCTGGGTCGGGTACAACCGGAGAGGGCGCGGCGGACAATAAAAAACGGGGCCGAAACGGCCCCGTCGAAGTCGTAGCTAACCGCGATCTTACTTGATCTTGGCTTCGCGGAATTCGACATGCTTGCGCGCGACCGGGTCATACTTCTTCTTGACCATCTTGTCGGTCATGGTGCGCGAGTTCTTCTTGGCAACGTAATAGAAGCCGGTGTCGGCGGTCGACACGAGCTTGACCTTGATGGTGACCGCTTTGGCCATGTCTTGAACCTCTGGAAACGAATGGGGGTGGGCACCGGCCAAAGAGGGGGCGCCGTTGGCCGGCAACCTACCCGGCCAGCCCCCAAAGTCAAGGTTGCCGGACCAGATTCTGTCCCCTCAGGACGCGAAGAACCGGTTTTTGGGCCGTGGCAGGCCCAGATTGTCGCGCAAGGTCGGCCCCTCATACTCCCTGCGGAAGATCCCGCGGCGCTGCAGCTCGGGAATCACCTTGTCGACGAAGTCATCGAGCCCTGCGGGAAGGAACGGGAACATGATATTGAAGCCGTCGGAGCCACGGCTCTCCAGCCACTCCTGCATCTGGTCGGCGATGGTCGTCGCGGTGCCGACGAAAGCGAGCCCGCCATAGCCGCCGACCCGCTGCGCCAGCTGCCGGACCGTGAGCTTGTCGCGGGCGGCGACGTCGACCAGGCGCTGGCGGCCGCTCTTGGAGGCGTTGGTCTCAGGAATCGGCGGCAGCGGGCCGTCGGGATCGAAACTGGAGGCGTCGGTGCCCAGGATGACCGAGAGCGAGGCGATGGCGCTGTCGTGGTGCACCTTGCTGTCGAGCAGCGCGCGCTTCTCCTTGGCTTCCTCGACGCTGTCGCCGACCACCACGAAGGCGCCGGGCAGGATCTTCAGATGCTCGGGGTTGCGGCCGATCTTCTCCATCCGGCCCTTGATGTCGGCATAGAGCGTCTTTCCGTCGGCCAGGCTGCCGCCGCCAGTAAAGACGGCTTCCGCGGTCTCCGCCGCGAGTTGCTTGCCGTCCTCCGAGGCGCCGGCCTGGACGATGACGGGCCAGCCCTGGACGGGGCGGGCGATGTTCAGCGGGCCGCGGACTTTCAGATATTTGCCCTTGTGGTCAAGCACGTGCATCTTCTCTGGATCGAAGAACAGCCCGCTCTCGACATCCCGCACGAAGGCGTCGTCGGCGAACGAATCCCACAGGCCGGTGACGACGTCGTAGAACTCGCGGGCGCGTCTGTAGCGCTCGGCATGCTCCATGTGGTCGTCGAGACCGAAATTCAGCGCCGCGTCCGGGTTCGCCGTCGTCACGATGTTCCAGCCGGCGCGGCCGCCCGAGATGTGGTCGAGGGAAGCGAAGCGGCGGGCGACATGATAGGGCTCGTCGAAGGTGGTCGACCCCGTCGCGATCAGGCCGATATTCTCGGTGACCGCCGACAACGCCGAGAGCAGCGTGAACGGCTCGAACGAGGTCACGGTGTGGCTGCGCTTCAGCGCATCGATCGGCATGTTCAGCACGGCCAGATGATCGGCCATGAAGAAGGCGTCGAACTTGCCGGCCTCGAGCTTGCGGATCAGCTGCTTCAGATGCGCGAAATTGAAATTGGCGTCCGGCCAGGCGCCGGGATAGCGCCACGCGCCGGTGTGGATCGAGACCGGGCGCATGAAGGCGCCGAGCTTGAGTTGACGAGGGGCCATGGAGTGGGGTCCGCGGGTGGTTGCGCTGGAAGAAATAGATGGGAACTGCGCGACCACACGCCAGTCACGATGCCCAGAACGATTTGCTGATTTGGGCCGGACTGAGAGAACAAACCCCGTCATTGCGAGCGGAAGCGAAGCAATCCAGGGCTGCACGAGGACTCTGGATTGCTTCGTCGCTGCGCTCCTCGCAATGACGCCAGCCAGCGCTCAGCCGCCCAGCAGGTCCTTCTGCATCTTGCCGCCGTAGAAGTGGAAGAACGGCACCGGCGCGTCATGGCGCAATGGGCCGGTGGCGAGGCGGCGGTCGAGCTCGTTCAGCACGTTCTTGGTCATCGGATGCAAATCGGCGAGCGGCTTGGAGCCGAGCTCGACCCAGACCAGCTCGACCAGTTCGGCATCGGCGTGCACCACGCCGTCGACGCGGTGGGCGATGGCGGAGGCGTCGGCGGTGAAGAAGCGGGTGTCGAAGCGCTTGATGCGGCCGGGCGGGGTGATGGCGCGGGCGATCAGATAGAGGCCGGAGGGATCGGGCAGCAGGCCGGCCTCGGCGAACGGCGCCCAGGGACCTTGAAGCTGACCGTCGAGCTTCGGCGCGGGGCCGTCGATCTTGCGGCCGAGGCAGAGACCCGTCTCCTCGCAGGCCTCGCGGATCGCGGCAATCGCCAGCGATTTCGCGCGCGACGCCGTCGTCTGCGGCTTGCCTTTGAACAAATTGGCTTCGAGCTCGGCCGGCATGGGTGCGGCGACGGGGATGCGGTGATCGGTCTTGTCGACGCGGCCGCCGGGGAAGACGAACTTGCCGGGCATGAACACGACCTTGTCGTGGCGCTTGCCGACCAGCACCTTGGGCACCGCGCCGCTGCGATCGACCAGGATCAAGGTCGCCGCATCGCGCGGCTTGGTGTAGGGATGATGATCCGCTTCCTTCTCGGCGGGCTTACCCGCCGGTGCGTCCGTCGCCTGTGCCGTCTCGCTCATGTCCCCCCGCTTTTTCTTGTTTGTTGATCGTCTGGTCGTTCAGACCGGCGGAATGCCTTCCACCGGATTGTCGTCGAAGCCGTGCATGCGGAACGCCCATTGCAGCCCGACGACGGCGCCCTTGACCGGTTGCAGCAGCGCGAGCGAGGCGATCAAGGTCACCGGCAGATAGATCGCGAGCTGCAGCGCCACCGGCGGCGCGTAGTTGGTCTCGATCGACAGAGCCATCGGCACGACGATGTGGCCGACGATGACGATCACGAGATAGGCGGGCAGGTCGTCGGCGCGATGACCAGAGAAATCCTGGCCGCAGCGATCGCAATTGTCTGCAACTTTGAGGAACGCACGGAACAGTCTGCCCTCTCCGCAGCGCGGGCAGCGGCCGCGCAGGCCGCGCTTCATCGCCGTCCAGACGTCGCGCTTCTCGGCGGCGCCGGCGTCACGCGTCCAAGTCTGTGGCAAGGTCTGTGGCAATGCGCGGGGCGTTGAACTCATGACGTCCATGATCTGCCTTTCTTCGATGTGCCGGGCTTGCGTTTTGCGCCTGCCTTTTGGCTTTTCTTGCGGCCTTTTTCCTTGTGCCGCGGACGAGCGTCGGCCTTGGTCGCCTTGGCTTTCGTCTTGGTATTCCCCTTGGCGGTACTCTTGCGCCGGGGTCCTGCGCCGCGTGGGTGGCGCGAGACCAGCACGTCGGCCTGCGTCAGCAGCTCGAAGCGCAGCGCGCCGGCCACCGGTTGAGCTTCTACCAGACGCACGTCGACGACGTCACCCAGCCGGTGCATGGCACCGCTGCGCTGGCCGATCAGCGCATGCCGGGTCTCGTCATAGTCGAAATATTCCGTGCCGAGGGTGCGGATCGGAACCAGGCCGTCGGCGCCGGTCTCGTCGAGCTTGATGAAGAGGCCCGCGCGGGTAACGCCGGAGATGCGGCCCTGGAAGGTGGCGCCGACGCGGTCGGCGAGGTGGTGCGCGATCAGCCGGTCGGCGGTCTCGCGCTCGGCCTTCATCGCGCGCCGCTCGGTCACCGAGATCTGCGCCGCGACCTCGGCAAGATGATCCGGCGTCTCGCTGTCGGGCAGGGCGCCGTCGCCGAGGTTCAGCGCGCGCAACAGGCCGCGATGCACGACGAGGTCGGCGTAGCGGCGGATCGGCGAGGTGAAGTGGGCGTAGCGGCGCAGGTTGAGGCCGAAATGCCCGTAATTGTCCGTGGAGTATTCCGCCTGGGCCTGCGAGCGCAGCACGACCTCGTTGACGAGATGTTCATAGTCCTGGCCCGCGACGAGCGTCAGCACGCGGTTGAACAGTGACGGCCTGAGCGCTCCGCTCTTGGCAAAGGGCACGTCGAGCGTCTTGAGAAATTCCTGCAGCGCATGGATCTTCTCCACCGTCGGCTCGTCGTGCACGCGGTAGATCAAGGGGAGCGCCTTCTTCTCCAGCAGTTCGGCCGCGGCCACGTTGGCCGAGATCATGAACTCCTCGATCAGTCTGTGGGCGTCGAGGCGCTCGGGCACGACGACGCGGTCGACCGTGCCGTCTGTCTTGAGCAGGATCTTGCGCTCGGGAATGTCGAGGTCGAGCGGATCGCGCGCGTCGCGGCCGCGCTTGGCGATCTCGTAGGCCGCGTAGAGCGGCTTCAGGATCGGCTCGAGCAGGGGACCGGTGACGTCGTCCGGCTTGCCGTCGATCGCCGCCTGCGCCTGCGCGTAGGACAGTTTTGCAGCCGAGCGCATCAGCACGCGGTGGAACGAGTGCGAGCGCTTGCGGCCATCGGCCCCGATCACCATCCGCACGGCGAGCGCGCCGCGTGCCTCGCCCGGCACCAGCGAGCACAGATTGTTGGAGATGCGCTCCGGGAGCATCGGCACGACGCGGTCGGGGAAGTACACCGAATTGCCGCGGATCAGCGCGTCGCGATCGAGCGCCGATCCCGGCCGCACATAATAGGCGACGTCGGCGATCGCGACGTGGAGGATGAAGCCGCCAGGGTTGCTCGGATCGGGATCCGGCTCGGCATGAACCGCGTCGTCATGATCCTTGGCATCGGGGGGATCGATCGTGACCAGCGGCAGTTCGCGCCAGTCCTCTCGGCCCTTCAGGGTGGCCGGCTGCGCGGCTTCGGCCTCGGCGATCGCCGCGGCCGAGAAGTCCATCGGGATCTCGTGGGCGTGGATCGCGATCAGGCTGATGGCCTTCTCGGTGGCGACGGACCCGTAGCGCTCCTTCACCCGACCCGCGGGCAGGCCATAGCCGCGGCCGCGCAACAGGTCGACGCTGATGAGATCGCCGTCCTTGGCGTCCCTGGTGTCGCCGGGCGCGATCGCGAGCTCGCGTCCCGCCTGCTTCTTGTCGACGGGGATCAGGCGGCCGCCGCCGTTGGGACTGCTCTTGAAGATGCCGAGCACGCGGTTGCGCGCCTGGTCGAGCACCTTGAGCACGCGGCCGCGATAGGCGACGCCTTCGGCATCCTTGATCGGCTCGACGCGGAGAAGCGCACGGTCACCGACGCCGGCGGTGGCGCCTGCCTTGGCGAGGCGGGAGGCGTAAA